>NZ_CP071640.1:650000-5577658 GCF_051131945.1 Pseudomonas sp. Z5-35 | reverse complement strand
CTTCCGGGTAATTTGGTGTGATGGACAACGTAACTGCGAGGTGTTGGCGTGAACATTAATGCGACCCTGATTGGCCAGTCCGTTGCGTTCCTGATTTTTGTACTGTTCTGCATGAAGTTCGTATGGCCTCCGGTCATTGCGGCATTGCACGAACGTCAAAAGAAGATCGCTGATGGTCTGGACGCTGCCAGCCGAGCAGCTCGCGACCTGGAGTTGGCCCATGAGAAAGTGGGTCAACAACTGCGCGAAGCGAAAGCTCAGGCAGCTGAAATCATCGAGCAAGCCAAGAAACGCGGTACCCAGATTGTCGACGAGGCCCGTGAACAGGCTCGCGTCGAAGCTGACCGTGTGAAGGCTCAGGCTCAAGCCGAGATCGAACAGGAACTGAACAGCGTCAAAGACGCCTTGCGTGCCCAAGTGGGTGCCCTGGCTGTTGGCGGTGCTTCGAAGATCCTGGGTGCCACAATCGATCAAAACGCGCACGCAGAGCTGGTAAACAAACTGGCTGCTGAAATCTAAGCGAGGGCGATCATGGCAGAACTGACCACGTTGGCCCGACCTTACGCTAAGGCGGCCTTCGAGCACGCTCAGGCCCACCAGCAACTGGCCAATTGGTCAGCCATGCTCGGCCTGGCAGCAGCGGTGTCGCAAGACGACACCATGCAGCGCGTGCTCAAGGCCCCGCGACTGACGAGCGCAGAAAAGGCCGCCACGTTCATTGACGTGTGCGGCGACAAGTTCGATGCCAAGGCACAGAATTTCATTCACGTCGTTGCCGAAAACGACCGTCTCCCGCTTCTGCCGGAGATCGCCGCTCTTTTCGACCTGTACAAGGCCGAGCAAGAGAAGTCGGTAGACGTGGAAGTGACCAGTGCTTTTGCATTGAACCAAGAACAGCAAGACAAACTCGCCAAGGTTCTCAGTGCACGACTCAACCGGGAAGTGCGCCTGCAAGTCGAGGAAGACAAGTCCCTGATAGGGGGCGTTGTCATCCGCGCCGGCGACCTGGTTATCGATGGCTCGATTCGCGGCAAAATCGCGAAACTTGCCGAAGCATTGAAATCTTGAGTTTGAAGGGGCAGCAGAGCAATGCAGCAACTCAATCCTTCCGAAATAAGTGAAATTATCAAGGGCCGCATCGACAAGCTCGATGTGACCTCCCAAGCCCGTAACGAAGGCACTGTCGTCAGCGTATCTGACGGCATCGTGCGGATTCACGGTCTGGCCGACGTCATGTACGGCGAAATGATCGAGTTTCCGGGCGGCGTCTACGGTATGGCCCTCAACCTGGAGCAAGACTCTGTAGGTGCCGTGGTATTGGGCGCGTACACATCGCTGGCTGAAGGCATGAGCGCCAAGTGCACCGGCCGCATCCTCGAGGTTCCTGTTGGTAAGGAACTGCTGGGCCGCGTAGTCGACGCACTGGGTAACCCTGTTGACGGCAAAGGTCCACTGGGCAACACCGAGACCGACGCGGTCGAGAAAGTTGCTCCAGGCGTGATCTGGCGTAAGTCGGTAGACCAGCCTGTACAGACTGGCTACAAGGCTGTCGATGCCATGATCCCTGTCGGCCGTGGCCAGCGTGAGCTGATCATCGGTGACCGTCAGATCGGTAAAACCGCTCTGGCGATCGACGCGATCATCAACCAGAAGAACAGTGGCATTTTCTGTGTCTACGTCGCCATTGGTCAGAAGCAATCGACCATCGCCAACGTGGTTCGCAAGCTGGAAGAAAACGGCGCCTTGGCCAACACGATCATCGTGGCGGCCAGTGCTTCGGAATCTCCTGCGCTGCAGTTCCTGGCTCCGTACTCCGGTTGCACCATGGGCGAATACTTCCGCGACCGCGGTGAAGACGCGCTGATCGTTTATGACGATCTGTCCAAGCAAGCAGTGGCTTACCGCCAGATTTCCCTGCTGCTGCGCCGTCCACCAGGCCGTGAAGCTTACCCAGGCGACGTGTTCTATCTCCACTCCCGTCTGCTGGAGCGCGCATCCCGCGTTTCGGAAGAGTACGTAGAGAAGTTCACCAACGGCGCAGTGACTGGCAAAACCGGTTCCCTGACCGCACTGCCGATCATCGAAACCCAGGCTGGCGACGTTTCCGCGTTCGTTCCGACCAACGTGATTTCCATCACCGACGGTCAGATCTTCCTGGAATCGGCCATGTTCAACTCCGGGATCCGTCCTGCTGTGAACGCCGGTGTTTCGGTATCCCGTGTGGGTGGTGCCGCTCAGACCAAGATCATCAAGAAGCTCTCCGGTGGTATCCGTACCGCTCTGGCTCAGTACCGTGAACTGGCGGCATTCGCCCAGTTCGCTTCTGACCTGGACGAAGCGACCCGTAAGCAACTTGAGCATGGTCAGCGCGTTACCGAGCTGATGAAGCAGAAGCAATACGCTCCTATGTCGATCGCTGACATGGCGTTGTCGCTGTATGCCGCTGAACGTGGGTTCCTGACTGACGTCGAAATCGCCAAGGTCGGCAGCTTTGAACAAGCGCTGATTGCTTACTTCAACCGCGATCACGCCGATTTGATGGCGAAGATCAACGTGAAGGGTGACTTCAATGACGAAATCGACGCTGGCATGAAAGCCGGTATCGAGAAGTTCAAGGCCACCCAAACCTGGTAAGCCGCAGCGGGAGTCGCAAGGCTCCCGCTTGCTAACCTGATAGGTGTTACATGGCAGGCGCAAAAGAGATTCGCAGTAAGATTGCGAGCATCAAAAGCACGCAAAAGATTACCAGCGCCATGGAAAAAGTGGCGGTCAGCAAAATGCGCAAGGCACAAATGCGCATGGCTGCTAGCCGTCCTTACGCGGAGCGCATCCGCCAGGTGATTGGTCATCTGGCCAACGCCAACCCGGAATATCGCCACCCGTTCATGATCGACCGCGCCGTCAAGCGCGTCGGTTACGTCGTGGTGAGCAGTGACCGTGGTCTGTGCGGTGGCTTGAACACCAACCTGTTCAAGGCCCTGGTCAAGGACATGGCGGTAAACCGCGAACAAGGCGTCGAGATCGATCTGTGCGTGATTGGTAGCAAGGGTGCGGCATTCTTCCGCAACTTCGGCGGTAACGTCGTCGCCGCTATCAGCCACCTGGGTGAAGAACCGTCGATCAATGACCTGATCGGCAGCGTCAAGGTGATGCTGGATGCTTACCTGGAAGGCCGGATTGACCGCCTGTCCGTGGTATCCAACAAGTTCATCAACACCATGACGCAACAGCCAACCGTGGAGCAATTGATCCCACTGGTGGCGACCCCGGAACAGGAACTCAAGCACCACTGGGACTACCTCTACGAACCCGATGCCAAGGAGCTGCTTGACGGCTTGATGGTCCGCTACGTGGAGTCGCAGGTGTACCAGGCGGTGGTCGAGAACAACGCAGCTGAACAAGCGGCGCGGATGATCGCGATGAAAAACGCTACCGACAACGCCGGTGATCTGATCAGCGATTTGCAGCTGATCTACAACAAGGCGCGTCAGGCTGCGATCACCCAAGAGATCTCGGAAATCGTCGGCGGCGCTGCCGCGGTTTAACGGTTCAAATATTCAGAGGATCCAGCTATGAGTAGCGGACGTATCGTTCAAATCATCGGCGCCGTTATCGACGTGGAATTCCCACGCGACAGCGTACCGAGCATCTACAACGCGCTGAAAGTACAAGGCGCGGAAACCACCCTGGAAGTTCAGCAGCAGCTGGGCGACGGCGTGGTTCGTACCATTGCGATGGGTTCCACCGAAGGCTTGAAGCGCGGTCTGGACGTTATCGACTCTGGCGCTGCCATCTCCGTACCGGTCGGTAAAGCGACCCTGGGCCGGATCATGGACGTACTGGGCAACCCGATCGACGAAGCTGGCCCGATCGATACCGACGAGCGCTGGGGCATTCACCGTCCTGCGCCATCCTTCGCTGAACAGGCAGGCGGCAACGACCTGCTGGAAACCGGCATCAAGGTTATCGACCTGGTTTGCCCGTTCGCCAAGGGCGGTAAAGTCGGTCTGTTCGGTGGTGCCGGTGTAGGCAAGACCGTAAACATGATGGAACTGATCCGTAACATCGCCATCGAGCACAGCGGTTATTCCGTGTTCGCCGGTGTGGGTGAGCGTACTCGTGAGGGTAACGACTTCTACCACGAGATGAAGGATTCCAACGTTCTGGACAAAGTGGCACTGGTCTACGGTCAGATGAACGAGCCGCCGGGAAACCGTCTGCGCGTAGCCTTGACCGGCCTGACCATGGCCGAGAAGTTCCGTGACGAAGGTAACGACGTTCTGCTGTTCGTCGACAACATCTACCGTTACACCCTGGCCGGTACTGAAGTATCCGCACTGCTGGGCCGTATGCCTTCGGCAGTAGGTTACCAGCCGACCCTGGCTGAAGAGATGGGCGTTCTGCAAGAACGTATCACTTCGACCAAGGAAGGTTCGATCACTTCGATCCAAGCGGTATACGTACCTGCGGATGACTTGACCGACCCGTCGCCAGCGACCACCTTCGCCCACTTGGACGCCACCGTCGTACTGTCCCGTGACATCGCTTCCCTGGGTATTTACCCAGCGGTCGATCCACTCGACTCGACTTCGCGCCAGCTGGACCCGAACGTGATCGGCCAGGAGCACTACGACACCGCTCGCGGCGTCCAGTACGTGCTGCAGCGCTACAAAGAGCTGAAGGACATCATCGCGATCCTGGGTATGGACGAACTGTCGGAAACCGACAAGCAGTTGGTATCCCGCGCTCGTAAGATCCAGCGCTTCTTGTCGCAACCGTTCTTCGTGGCTGAAGTCTTCACCGGTGCCTCGGGTAAATACGTTTCCCTGAAGGACACCATTGCTGGCTTCAAAGGCATCCTCAACGGTGACTACGACCACCTGCCAGAACAAGCGTTCTACATGGTCGGCGGCATCGAAGAAGCGATCGAGAAAGCCAAGAAACTGTAATCCCGGCGCCCGGCAACGGGCGCTAATTAGGTTGAGGCAATCAGATGGCTATGACAGTCCATTGCGATATCGTCAGTGCGGAAGGGGAAATCTTCTCCGGTCTGGTCGAGTTTGTGGTTGCGCACGGTGAGCTGGGTGATCTTGGTATCGCCCTGGGTCACGCACCGCTGATCACCAGCTTGAAGCCAGGTCCGATTACGCTGAAAAAGCAGGGCGGGGATCAGGAGGTGTTCTACATCTCCGGTGGTTTCCTCGAGGTTCAGCCGAACATGGTCAAGGTCCTTGCCGACACCGTGCAACGTGCTGCCGACCTGGACGAAGCCTCCGCTCAGGAAGCCGTCAAGGCTGCCGAGAAGGCCCTGAACGAAAAAGGCGCAGACTTCGACTACGGTTCTGCTGCTGCACGTCTGGCCGAGGCTGCAGCCCAGCTGCGCACCGTCCAGCAGATCCGCAAGAAGTTTGGCGGCTAAGCCGTCTGCTTTTTGTGTGATTGATTAAAAAGGGTAGCCTCGGCTACCCTTTTTTCTTTTCCCCACATTCATCATCTGGTCGCAGCCGCTGACCACCCAGGATTGGTAGCCAGTCATGTCTCTCGAAATCGTTATTCTCGCGGCCGGTCAAGGCACCCGCATGCGTTCGGCGCTGCCTAAGGTATTGCACCCGATCGCCGGAAATTCAATGCTGGGGCATGTTATCCACAGTGCCCGGCAGCTTGATCCACAGCGCATCCACGTGGTGATCGGCCATGGTGCCGATGCGGTGCGTGAACGCCTGGCGGCGGATGACCTGAATTTCGTGCTGCAAGACAAGCAACTCGGTACTGGCCATGCGGTGGCCCAGGCCGTGCCGTTCATTACCGCCGATACCGTGTTGATTCTCTACGGCGACGTGCCGCTGATCGAAGTCGATACGTTGCAGCGCCTGCTCAAGCACGTTGCACCACAGCAGCTTGGCCTGCTGACCGTCGAGCTGGATGACCCGACCGGCTACGGCCGCATCGTGCGCAACGGCGCCGGCCAGGTGACCGCTATCGTTGAGCAGAAGGACGCCAACGAGGCCCAGCGCGCGATCACCGAGGGCAACACCGGGATTCTTGCCGTGCCGGCCGAGCGCTTGGGCGACTGGATGAGTCGTCTGTCGAACAACAATGCCCAGGGCGAGTACTACCTGACCGATGTCATCGCCATGGCGGTGGCGGACGGGTTGGTCGTGGCCACCGAGCAACCGTTGGACGCCATGGAAGTGCAGGGCGCCAACGATCGCCGGCAATTGGCCGAGCTGGAGCGCCACTACCAGCTGCGCACCGCCCGCCGCCTGATGGCCCAGGGCGTGACGTTGCGCGACCCGGCTCGTTTCGATGTGCGTGGTGAAGTCAGCGTCGGCCGCGACGTGGTCATCGACATCAACGTCATCCTTGAAGGCAAGGTTGTCATCGAAGACGACGTGGTCATTGGTCCGAACTGCGTGATCAAGGACAGCACCCTGCGCAAAGGCGTGGTGATCAAGGCCAACAGCCATCTCGACGGCGCGGTCATGGGCGAAGGCAGCGACGCCGGCCCGTTTGCACGCCTGCGTCCTGGCACCGTGCTGGAAGCCCGTGCCCATGTGGGTAACTTTGTCGAGTTAAAGAATGCCCGCATGGGCGAGGGCGCCAAAGCGGGTCACCTGACTTATCTGGGCGACGCTGAGATCGGCGCGCGGACCAACATTGGCGCCGGCACCATCACCTGTAACTACGATGGCGCCAATAAGTACCGGACGACCATTGGAGAAGACGTATTTATCGGCTCCAACAATTCCCTGGTAGCTCCCGTGACGATAGGCGATGGCTCAAACACGGCTGCGGGTTCGACCATCAATCAGGATGTGGATAAGTCCCAACTGGCAGTGGGTCGAGCACGCCAGCGCAACATCGATGGCTGGAAGCGTCCGGAAAAGATCAAGAAGCCGTAAAGTTATCCACAGCCCCGCATGGGAGCGAGGAAGCCGCTCTCATGCGGGCCCAATAATTTCTGAATTTTTCTCCTTGCGGCTTGACGATATCCTCTCAATAGGTTTTGATTGCTTACGTTATCTTTCGAATCGAAACTTAAGCCGATATGTCAAAGCGCAACACACCACAGCGCCGCCACAACATCCTCGCCTTGCTTCAAGAGCAGGGCGAAGTCAGTGTGGATGAGTTGGCCAAGCACTTCGAAACCTCCGAAGTTACGATTCGCAAGGATCTTGCCGCGTTGGAAACCAACGGTTTGCTGTTGCGCCGTTACGGTGGCGCCGTGCCGATGCCGCAGGAACTGGTGGCCGATAACGGCCAAACCGTCTCCAAATACAAACAAGCCATCGCCCGGGCTGCTGTGAAGCGGATCCGCGAGCATGCGCGCATCATTATCGACAGCGGCAGCACCACGGCGGCCATGATCCCTGAACTCGGCCAACAGCCGGGGCTGGTGGTGATGACCAATTCGCTTCACGTAGCCAATGCCTTGAGCGAATTGGAGCATGAGCCGGTGCTGTTGATGACCGGCGGTACCTGGGACCCTCATTCCGAGTCATTTCAGGGCCAGGTCGCCGAGCAGGTGCTGCGCTCCTATGACTTCGATCAGTTGTTCATCGGTGCCGACGGCATCGATCTGGTGCGTGGCACTACCACTTTCAACGAACTGCTGGGCCTGAGCCGTGTGATGGCTGAGGTCGCCCGCGAAGTGATCGTGATGGTGGAGGCCGACAAGATCGGCCGCAAGATCCCCAATCTGGAGCTGCCGTGGAGCAGCATCCATACCCTCATTACCGATGATCGCCTGCCCGTGGAGGCACGCGATCAGATTCAGGCCCGCGGCATAAATTTGATCTGCGCGCCTGTCAGCCAGGAGAAATAGCATGTGTGGAATTGTCGGCGCCGTTGCTGAACGCAACATCACTGCAATCTTGCTTGAAGGTCTCAAGCGTCTCGAATATCGCGGCTATGACAGCGCGGGCGTGGCGGTCTTCACCAACGACGAGACGCTTGAGCGGATGCGTCGTCCGGGCAAGGTCAGTGAATTGGAACGGGCGCTGGAAGCGCAACCCCTGGTCGGTCGCCTGGGTATCGCCCATACCCGTTGGGCCACGCATGGCGCTCCGTGTGAGCGTAACGCCCACCCGCATTTCTCCGACGATCTGGCGGTTGTGCACAACGGCATCATCGAAAACTATGAAGCCTTGCGTGAACAGCTCAAGGCGCTTGGCTATGTGTTTACGTCTGACACCGACACTGAAGTCATTGCCCATTTGCTTAACCATAAGCTCAAGGATCTGGTTGACCTGACCGTGGCACTCAAGGCGACGGTCAAGGAGCTGGATGGCGCTTACGGCCTGGCGGTGATCAGCGCAAAACAACCGGATCGCCTGGTCGCGGCCCGCAGTGGCAGCCCGCTGGTAATTGGCCTGGGCCTGGGGGAGAACTTCCTGGCGTCCGATCAGCTGGCGCTGCGCCAGGTCACTGACCGCTTCATGTACTTGGAAGAAGGCGATATCGCAGAAATCCGTCGCGACAGCGTGCAGATCTGGGACATCAATGGAAAAGAAGTCGAGCGGGAGACGGTCCAGTACCGCGACGGCGCCGAAGCCGCCGACAAAGGCGAGTTCCGTCATTACATGCTCAAGGAAATCCACGAGCAGCCTGCCGTCGTCCAGCGCACCCTCGAAGGGCGCCTGAGCCAGGATCAGGTATTGGTTCAAGCCTTCGGGCCACAGGCGGCCGAGTTGTTCGCCAAGGTGCGCAATGTGCAGATTGTGGCCTGCGGCACCAGCTATCACGCCGGCATGGTCGCCCGTTACTGGCTCGAAGAACTGGCCGGCATTCCGTGCCAGGTCGAAGTGGCGAGCGAGTTCCGCTATCGCAAAGTCGTGGTGCAGCCCGACACGCTGTTCGTGACCATCTCCCAGTCCGGCGAGACCGCCGATACCCTGGCCGCGCTGCGTAACGCCAAGGAGCTGGGTTTCCTCGCCAGCCTGGCGATTTGCAACGTTGGCATCAGCTCCTTGGTGCGTGAATCCGACCTGACCCTGCTGACCCAGGCCGGCCGTGAGATCGGTGTGGCGTCGACCAAGGCGTTCACCACGCAACTGGTGGGCCTGCTGTTGCTGACGCTGTCGCTGGGTCAGGTACGCGGCTCGTTGGGCGAGGGTGTCGAGGCCAAACTGGTGGAAGAACTGCGACGCCTGCCGGCCCGCCTGGGCGAAGCCCTGGCGATGGACAGCACCGTGGAAAAAATCGCCGAGCTGTTCGCCGAGAAAAACCACACCCTGTTCCTCGGCCGTGGCGCGCAATTCCCGGTGGCAATGGAAGGGGCTCTCAAGCTCAAGGAAATTTCCTATATCCACGCCGAGGCCTACCCGGCCGGTGAGCTCAAGCACGGTCCGTTGGCGCTGGTGGATAACGACATGCCGGTCGTCACTGTGGCGCCGAACAACGAGCTGCTGGAAAAGCTCAAATCCAACTTGCAGGAAGTCCGCGCCCGTGGCGGCCAGTTGGTGGTTTTCGCCGATGAAAAGGCCGGCATGACCAACGGTGAAGGCACCCACGTGGTGCACATGCCGCACATCCACGACATCCTCTCGCCGATCCTCTACACCATCCCATTGCAGTTATTGTCGTACTACGTGGCGGTGCTCAAGGGCACTGACGTCGACCAGCCGCGTAATTTGGCGAAATCGGTAACGGTTGAGTGAGATAGAGCATAGGCCAACGGATCTGGCCTGTAGCGTCAAGCCCAGGCCCTCGTAAAAATCCAACCCCCTGAATTCAAGGGGGTTTTTTTATGCATGCCGTAAAAGGATTTGTCAGTTCAGGCAGGTACTAAGCTTAAGTCCTGACTCGTCGCTAGCCCGGTTCGTCGTATTCATGGCGAGCGGCTGAACAACTGCGTTGACAACGCGGCATAGAGGTGATGATATCGAGTCATACGACAACGTATGACATCAAAATAATAAAAACGAAAGGCGCAGCCATGTTTCCCACATTTGCGGCCCAGCGGTTTAGCAGTCCACCGGTCCCACGCGTTAACGCAGTGCCCCAGCTACTTTCCTCATTTCTCGGCAAGCCCCTTTCGGGCTGGCAAGCACATTCGAATTTCCCTATCTCAACACCCAAGCATCCTTGCCTGTCTCGACAGGCGTGGCGTTCGGGCGTGTCCGTTTCTTGCTCAACTTCTAACCCACAATGAATGGCTGTACCCGGAGAACAATAATGAAGAAAACACTCTGCGCCTCTTTGATCGCCTCGTTCCTGAGCCTGACCGCCGGCACGGCAATGGCCGCCGACGCAAGCGATTGGCCAAGCCGTCCGGTACAGGTGGTGGTGATTGCCAACGCCGGCGGTGACACTGACTTCAACGCACGCATGATGGCCAAGTACTTCACCAAGCTCACCGGCAAATCCATGGTAGTGACCAATATGGCCGGCGGGGGCGGGACGATTGCCGCCGACGCGGTGAAGAGCGCGGCGCCGGATGGCAATACCATCCTCTTCACCCACACCGGCCAGTTGATCGTCAACGAGGTCGCGGGGCTGTCGGAAGACCGTTTTGATGCGTTTGATATCTCCTGCATCGCTGGCGTCGACAAAGGCGCGGTGTTCGTCTCGGCGAAAAGCTCGGGCATCGACAGCCTCGACCAACTGGTTGAAAAGGCCAAGGCGAAGCCCGGCACCATCACCTACGGCACCGAGATGGGCAACTTCTCTCACCTGCAGGGCCTGATGTTCGAGAAGCTGGCCGGCGTGAAACTGAAGATGGTCGACAGCGGCACGGTGTCCGAAAAAATCGTCGCCTTGCTGGGCAAACGCATTGACCTCGGCGCCATCAGCTATGGCTCGGTCCAGGACTACATTTCCAGCGGCAAGATGACCGCGCTGGGTCAGCCCAACGCCGAGCGCAACGCGCTGCTGGGCGACGTCAAGACCTTCAAGGAGCAAGGCGTGGACCTGATTCTGGACAAGCCTTACGTCGTCGCTTTCCCGAAAGGCACGGACCCGGCCATCGTCAAGAAAATGGCCGACACCATGAAGAAAATCACCGAACAGCCGGAATACGCCGAGGAGTTGAAGAAGTCGTTCAAGCAGCCGGTCAGCTTCCAGGGCACCGAAGAAGCCGTCGCAACCTTGAGCAAAACCCGCGACAGCTTCATGGAGTTCAAGGACGAAATGCGTAAAGGCAAGTAATTTTGCGTAACGGGCGCGGGGCGCGCTGCGTTGGCAGCAAGCACCCGACGCCCAGTCCTTTCCAGTATGAGGAGCCTGTATGGATTCCTATAAAAGAAACGAGCTGATAGTCGGCCTGGCCATGCTCGGCGCCGGGGTGGCCTATCTGGTGTTGACCTTGAACCTGCCGCGTCGCGGCACCGTCGATGCCGCGTTTGTACCTTTGATTCTCGCCGTTTCATTGTGCCTGTTGGGCGCGTTGCAATTGTGGGCGTGGCGAAAGCTGCCGAACAAAAGTGCCGAGCCCGCGGAAAAGTCCGAGTCGATTGACTATCCGACGGTCTTCAAGTCCCTGGCATTGGTGCTGCTTTTCACAGCGCTGCTGGAGCCCGTGGGCTTCGTGATCATGACCGTGCTTTATCTCTATGCCCAGTTCATCGTACTCACCCCGGCGGAACAAAAGGTCAAGCACCTCCAGTACGCGCTGATTGCGGTCGTCTCGGCAGTTCTGATTTTTTACATCTTTCGCCATGGCTTCGACTTGCTCCTGCCTGTCGGTTTATTGGATTTCTAGGGGGCAGCCATGATTGAACTCATGCAAACAGGCTTCGCGGCCGTACTTACACCCTACGTTTTTCTGCTGATCACCCTCGGTGTTGCGGTGGGGATCGTTTTTGGCGCCGTGCCCGGGCTCTCGGCCACCATGGCGATCGCACTGTGCTTGCCGCTGACGTATTCGATGGGACCAGGTCCTGGCCTGGCACTGCTGGTCGCGCTGTTTGTCGGCGCGACCTCGGGAGGGTTGATATCGGCGATATTGCTCAACATACCGGGAACGCCGGCCTCCATCGCGACGACATTCGATGGTTGGCCGCTGATGAAACAAGGCCATGGCGTCAAGGCCCTTGGGATTGGCGTGGTGTTCTCGTTTCTGGGCACGATTTTCAGTATCGCCGCACTCATGTTCATCGCGCCGATCCTGGCGGATCTAGCCCTGAGCTTCGGTCCGCACGAATACTTTTCCATCGCGATATTCTCGTTGACGTTGATCGCCACGCTGTCCACCGGCTCGCTGGTCAAAGGCTTGTTTGCCGGCGCCCTGGGCTTCGCCTTCTCCACCGTGGGCATCGCCCCGGTCGAGGCCATCCGCCGCTTTACCTTTGACCTGCCGAGCCTCAATGGCGGCTTCGCCATGCTGACCGTCATGATTGGTATGTTTGCGGTCTCCGAGGTGCTGAAGTTCGCTGAAAGTGCACGCCTGAGCCACCGGGCCAAACCCCAGCACGTCAGCATGAAAGGCGTGAAAGGTTTCGGTTTTTCGATGAAGGAGTTTGTCGGTCAACTGCCCAACGCCACCCGTTCATCCTTGATCGGCCTGGGCATTGGTATCCTGCCCGGCATCGGTGCTGGTACGTCGAATATCGTCTCTTATATCGTTGCCAAGAAACGTTCCAAAACGCCTGAGGAGTTCGGCAAAGGCAAGATCGACGGCGTGGTCGCCAGCGAGACGGCCAACAATGCCGGCATCGGCGGCGCGATGATTCCGTTGCTGACGCTGGGCATTCCTGGCGATACCACCACGGCGGTGATGCTGGGCGGTTTCATGATCCACGGCATCCAGCCTGGGCCTTTGCTGTTCATCAGCCAGGCGCCGCTGGTCTACACGATTTTCGCCGCGCTGATCCTCGCTTCCGTGCTGATGCTGGTGCTCGAGTTCTACGGCCTGCGCATGTTCATCAAACTGTTGGCGGTGCCCAAGCACATTCTGTTGCCGATTATCCTGGTGCTCTGCGTGGTGGGCGCTTTTGGCCTGAACAGCCGGATCTTTGACGTCTGGGCGGTGCTGCTGTTTGGCTTGCTGGGGTACGGGTTCGTCAAAGCCGGTTTGCCGATCGCACCCTTCATCATCGGTTTCATCCTCGGCCCGATGGCGGAAACCAACTTGCGCCGTGGCTTGATGCTGTCCGATGGCAACTTCAGTGGTTTCCTGACCAACCCCATCTCCGCGGGCTTCCTCGTTCTGGCCGCCGCGTCCATCTCCTGGCACTTGGTGACGGTCATCCGCAACAGGAAAAGTGCTGCTATCGAATTGATGCGCAGCTAGCCCCCTGCATTCGTCCGCATTCGCTGCTGCAACGCGACAGGTGTTGCAGCAGCCGAGCCGGATCGCCACGTATCGCTGCAAACGAGCAAATGGCTGGCTGGACGATGAGCAAGGCTGAGTCCTGGCAGCGTCCGTCAGCTGATTGAGGAGAGAGGCATGTCGTTGAACCATGATGTCATCCAGCGCATCGAGCAGGTGGTCGGGCTGATCGGGTTGGTGCGTGATCCTGAGCTGATGCGCGGCTATCTGACCGACTGGCGTAACGCCTACCAGGGCCAAGCTGCCCTGGTGGTGCGCCCGGCCACCACCGAAGAAGTGGCTGAGGTTGTACGCATCTGCCATTACGCCCAGATTGCCTTGGTGCCGCAGGGTGGCAATACGGGCTTGTGTGGCGGATCGATCCCTGACACCTCAGGCAACCAGGTGGTGCTGTCCTTGACCCGGATGAAACGCATCCGTGAGATCGACTTGGCCAATGAAACCATCACGGTCGAGGCCGGTGTTATCTTGCAGCAATTGCAGGACGCCGCCAGCCAGGCCGGTCGCTTGTTCCCGCTGTCGCTGGGTGCGGAGGGCAGTTGTACGGTCGGCGGCAATCTGGCGACCAATGCCGGCGGCACGGCTGTGCTGCGTTACGGCAACATGCGTGAGCTGACCCTTGGCCTGGAAGTGGTGCTGCCTGACGGTCGCGTCTGGAATGGGTTGCGCGGCTTGCGCAAAGACAATACCGGTTACGATCTCAAGCATCTATTCATCGGCTCGGAGGGCACGCTCGGCATCATCACGGCGGCGGTGCTCAAACTGTTCCCGGCCACCCACAGCACCGCGACTGCCTGGGTCGCGCTGCCTTCGCCACAGGCAGCGGTGGACTTGATCGGCCATGTCCGCAGCCTGTGTGCGGATCGTCTGACGGGCTTCGAGATGATGTCGCGCCAAAGCCTGGATTTCGTCCTGGATCATGTGGCCGGCTGCACTGATCCGCTGGAAGCGAAGCATCCCTGGTACGCCTTGATTGAACTGCGTGACACCGTGCCGGACGCGCCGTTGGCGCTTTTGCTTGAAAACGGCCTGGCTCACGCCTTTGAACAGGGTTGGGTCACCGATGCGGTGCTCGCCAGCAGCCAGGCGCAGGCTGCGGCGCTGTGGGCGCTGCGCGAAGGGATTTCCGAGGCGCAGAATCATGAAGGCCCGAGCCTCAAGCACGACATCAGCGTGCCCGTGAGTCGGATACCGGAATTCATCGAGCGCACCGACAGCGCGCTACAACAGGACTTTCCGGGCGTGCGCATTGTTTCTTATGGGCACATGGGCGACGGCAACCTGCACTACAACATCAGCAAACCGCTCGGCGACACGGACGCTTCGTTCAAGGCCGGGGAGCAGGCGATCATGCAGGTCATCTACCGGATGACGAGCGCTTTCAATGGCAGCATCAGTGCCGAGCATGGGCTGGGACAAGCCAAGCCTGACGCGGCGGCTCGCTTCAAGGATCCACTGGAGATCGAATTGATGCGTGCCATCAAACGCACGCTGGACCCCGCTGGGTTAATGAACCCTGGTAAGGTCTTCGCCACTGCGCTGGAGTGATCGAGTCGGCCTCTGCTAGCCTCCCGCTCGAATACCGGACAAGGAGTGGGTGATGACCCAGGTAACCGCCACCAAAGAACGCGTGCGTATCAAGAACGTAGAAGTCCTCTCGGACAACTGGTACATCCTGCGCAAGACCACCTATGACTACCTCGGCCGCAATGGCCAATGGCGTGAGCTGACGCGCGAGACCTATGACCGCGGCAACGGCGCGACCATCCTGCTTTACAGCAAGGCCAAGCAAACCGTGGTGTTGACCCGGCAGTTCCGCTTCCCGGCATTCGTCAACGGGCACGACGGCCTGCTGATCGAAACCTGCGCCGGTCTGCTGGACAACGATGACCCACAGACCTGTATCCGCAAGGAAACCGAGGAAGAAACCGGCTACATCGTCCAAGACGTGCGCAAGGTGTTCGAAGCCTTCATGAGTCCGGGTTCAGTGACCGAGCGTGTGCATTTTTTCGTCGGCGAATATTTCGATGAAGACAGACAGCACGAAGGTGGCGGGCTTGAGTCCGAGGGCGAGGAGATCGAGGTGCTGGAAATGCCCTTGGACCAAGCCTTGGAAATGATCGAAACCGGGGAGATCTGCGACGGCAAGACCATCATGTTGCTGCAGTACGCCAAGCTGCATCGGTTGCTGGAATAACCGGGATCAGCAATTGGCGATCCATGCAGCCTGTTTGCCGGCCTCGCCGCTACCGAACCGTTCACGGTAGGCGGACGGAGCCAGCCCCACCGCATTGCGAAAGGCCGCTCGAAAACTTTCCACCGAGCGGTATCCACAGGCGTGTGCGATGCCAGTGGTGTTCTGGTCGGTGCTTTCCAGCAGCTCCCGCGCCCGGTTCAGCCGTTCCTGCTGCAGCCAGACCTTGGGCGAGAGTCCCGTGGTCTCAATGAAACGGCGCAAAAAGGTGCGCTCGCTCATGGCAACGCGCGCGGCCATGTCAGCCACGCTCAACGGTTGCTCCAGGTTCTCGCGAATCCATTGCAGCACTCGCGTCAGCTCGTTGCGCGGTGACTTGCACACCGGGGCGACGATGAATTGAGACTGACCGCCGGTTCGTTGCGGCGCCATGACCAGGCGTCGGGCCACCGAGTTAGCGATGTGCGTGCCGAAATCCCGGGCGATCAAGTGCAGGCAGGCGTCGATCCCGGCGGCGCTTCCGGCAGAAGTGATCAACTGGCCTGAATCGACGTAAAGCACATTAGGGTCAACCTTGATGTTGGGGAATCGTTCGGCCAGTTCCTTGGAAAATTGCCAGTGAGTGGTTACGGTTTCGCCATCGAGCAGCCCGGTGGCGGCCAGTACGAACACCCCCGAGCAGATAGACAGCAAGCGTGCGCCGCGAGCGTGGGCTCTTCTAAGGGCTTGCAACAGCGCTTCGGGGGGCGGCTCGTAACGATTGCGCCAACCGGGAACGATGATGGTCTGTGCGGTCTCAAGCTCCTCGAGACCTGCGTCGACGCTGATCTGCAATCCTCCCAACGCATGCATTGGTCCCTTGTCGACAGCGACGATGCGGTGGGTATACCAAGGCACGTCCAGTTCCGGGCGGGGTAGCCCGAATATCTCCAGGGCGATACCGAATTCGAATACGCAAAGGCCCTCATAAACGAGGATTGCCACTGTTCCGGGATGAGCATGCATTTGGCGTAATTTCACCGTTTATTGTCGTCTGCTGCACTGTAGCGGACAGTCCCATGCCCCTACAATCGCTGCCAGGCAATCAACGAAACCAAGACGGCTGCACCCCACAAAGGTGACTGCCGCATTACCGGTACCCCACCCCATCGCATCGGTAGAAGATTGTCACTTCCAGATTTATTCCTGCTTCAACAGAAAACGATTCGTGCGGATTGCTGAAGTGTGCGTATTAGATTGAGTTCTGTTAAAGGACGCTGCTAATGGATATTAGCGGTGTCGAGGAGTTGTAGTGATACCCGGATTAACCTGGACGTTGTAAGGGAATGGACTATGTTGCTGATCCAGATAGTGTTTGTCATGTTGTCAGCAAAACTCCTGGGGGCTGTGTTCAATCGCTTGGGACAGCCTCAGGTTGTTGGAGAAATGATCGCGGGTTTTGTGTTGGGCCCGGTTGTACTGGGTCAGCTGTTTCCCGCCTTTCATCAACGGTTATTCGACAGTAGCGCTATCACCCAGCTCAAAGTCCTGAGCGAGTTGGGTATCTTGTTATTCATGTTCGTCATCGGCGCCGAGTTTCGATTCCCATTGAAACAGAGCAAGACTGGCTTCAAGGCCATCGTCATCGGCGCCTTCAGCATTGTTATTCCTTTCTCTCTTGGCGCCGCGATAGCGCCGTGGCTGTTCGAGCATTTCGCCACACCTGAGACCCCCCGGTTGGGTTTCGTCCTGTTCATAGGCACCGTGTTTTCTGTCACCGCTTTTCCGGTACTGGCGCGGATCCTCAAGGAACGCGGCATGCTTGGTACGCAAGTCGGTGCGATCGCCTTGCTGGCCGCAGCCATGAGCGACGTGGTCGCGTGGATGCTGATTGCCGCCGTCGCCATGGTGAATGGTCATGACAGCAACTGGATGGCCTTGGTCGTCCGGGGTGCCTGTCTGGTGTTGCTGGTGGTGTTTTCGTTCCTGGTGCTCAAGCCGCTGTTGAGCCGCTGGCTCGCCGCGGAAGGAAAATTCGCGCAACCGGTGGTGCTGGTGGCATTGCTGGCCGGCGTGATGATCTACGGCAGCCTGACTCACGCGTTGCAAGTGCATGCGGTGTTTGGTGCCTTCCTGTTCGGCCTGTGTGTGCCGCGGGAACAGCGCTTGCTGGACATGATCATCGAACGGTTGGAGCACGTATCGCTGATCATACTGATGCCCTGTTTCTTCGCTCTTGCAGGCCTGAGCACCACCTCGTCGGCGTTTACCGGCCTGGGTGTCTGGGTGCTGCTGGTGATCCTGCTGGTGGCCATCACCGCAAAGGTTGCGGGTAGCGCCCTGGGCGCCCGGTTGGTGGGATGCACCTGGTCGACGTCGCTGACCATCGGTGCCCTGATGAACACCCGCGGGTTAATGGAGCTGGTCGTGCTCAAGATCGGCCTGGACATGGGAATCATCGCAAGTGAGTTGTTTACCGCCTTGGTGGTCATGACCATCGTCACGACGCTGATGACCGGGCCGCTGATGAATTTGCACAAAAAGAAAGTTATCCCCATGGGCACTCTGTCAATTCCAAGAGCGTCGCCACCCCACGGATTTGTAACACCGACCGATAACAATGGAATGGAGCGATAAATGAGCGAACAAACGTCCAGCTTGGTTATTGAAGTAATGGAGCAACAACTGGCCAAGCATTTCCAGAGCATTTTGCAAGATGAAAACCGGATGAAGCAGATTCGCAACGAATTCCGCCGCGACGGTTATTTCAACTTCAAGAACTTTTCTTTCCTACCGAAAAGGATCTTGGAAAACGTTCATGCCGAGGTTCATGCCTTACTCGATGAATATTCGGTACGTCGCGATGTTACGGTTCCGTCCACGGGTAATACCTATCGCAAGATGTACAACGTCAATCAACCGGAAATCGCCGAGGGCGGGACGTTCATTCCTGCGCTTTATCAATCCGAGTCACTGCGTCATTTCCTGGGCAACATTGCCGGCGATGACTTGGCCTCTTGCTGGGAGCAAGAGCAATACCTGATCACCAAGCTGAGCCATCCGGGCGATACCCACGGCTGGCATTGGGGCGATTACCCGTACACGATGATCTGGATCATCGAGGCGCCCGAGGACCCGGCGATCGGCGGCGTGCTCCAATGCGTGCCCCACAGTGAATGGGACAAGCAGAACCCGCAGATCTGGCAGTACATCCTCAACAACCCGATCAAGTCCTACCACCACCTCAAGGGTGATGTGTATTTCCTCAAGTCCGATACCACGTTGCACCACGTCGTGCCGATCCAGCAGGAAACCACTCGGATCATTCTCAACACGTGCTGGGCCAGTGCCCATGACCGGCGAACCGATGTCGCCCACGAGAGCATCGAAGTGATCTGGGACACCAAGGCCAGGACCACCGAAGAAGCTTGACGGCGAACGGCTGGGCGGATGGGTGTCCGCCCGGTTTTATCTATCGAATCAACGTTGCCCCCGGGGCTCAAGGAAGCAGGCCATGTCCATCACTCAAGAAACGTTTCAATCCGAAAGCGCCTACGTCGTGCGCAACGAAGGCGTCGATCTGGAACTCAAGTTGTTCATGGATGAGCAGATCGAATACATCCTCAAACATCGGGCGACCGAACACCCGTTTCTCAATGCCTACGCCGAGCACGGCCTGCCGCCGGAGCACAGCAAGGTGCTGTACTTGGAAACCCTGCATTACTTCAAATACCTGCCGTTCTACGTCTGTGGGATTTCCACCATCACCCGTGACGAGGCAGTGCTGCGCACTATCGCCTTCAATGCTCGTGACGAACTGGGCGAAACCCATTCCCATTCCGACCTGTACCGCAAGTTCCTGCACGACAAGGGCATCAGCGAGGAGCAGATCGAAGCCTACAAGTGCCTGCCCAGCACCCAGGCATTGAACGATGGCATTTGCGCGCTCTACAGCAAACCGCCGCTGCAAAAGGCCCTGGGCGGTTTGTTCGCGGACGAGGCGATGTCGGCATCGATGGTTTCCAAGTACAACGATGGATTGATCAAGGAAGGCGTCAGCGAACGCGGGCGGTTCTTCTGGACGCTGCACATGGAAGTGGAGGTTGGCCATTCCAACGCAGTGTTCAACGTCATGGAAAAGCATCTGCAAACGCCGCAAGAACGTCGTCTGTTCGCTGAAGGGATTGAACAGTACTTGCACCTGATGGAAGTTTACTGGGATGGCATCGAGCGCAAACTCAACGTTGGAGGACGCCAATGACCGCCAAGAACGAATCCGGACAAGGCGTCGCCTTCGGTCTCGGCGCCACGCTGCTCTGGGGCTCGTATCCGCTGTGGTACAAGCCGCTGGCTGGGCTCGATGCCTACCACCTGCTGTCTTGGCGGGTCGTGTTCGCCGAGTTGTTTCTCTTGGCGCTCGTACTCCTGACCGCGCGGGTAGGAACGTTGCGTTCGACCCTCAAGACGGTTCGCCCGGTCAATGTGCTTACCGTGTCCGCCGTGTTGGGGCTGTGGTGGTTGATGTACATCTACGGGATTATGACGGGGCGCGTGCTGGAGGTGGCTTTCGGCTATTTCCTTAGCCCGATCATGAGCATGCTGGTGTCGCGGGTGATCTTCAAGGAACGCCTCACTTCATTGCAGACCTGGGCGATCTTCCTGGCCGTCACCGGTGTGACATTGATGGCGTTCGAACTGCTGAACCTGCATTCCTTCCCGTGGATCGCACTGGTCATTGGTTTCTGCTATTCCTTCTACGGCATCTTCAAGAAGAAAGTACCTGGCGATCCGGTGGTCATCCAAACCCTCGAGATCGCCGTGCTGCTGCCGTTTGCGGCGCTGTTCCTGCTGCTGGCGCAGGCCCAGGGCGTGGGGCACCAGTTCCTGCAATCGGGCACCCGCGACCTGCTGCTGGTCGCGACGGGCCTGATCACGGTGCTGCCGTTGTGGTGGTACAGCTTGGCGGCCAAGCAGTTGTCGATGATCACGCTGGGCTTTTTGCAGTTCGTCCCGCCAATTTGCAACTTCCTGTTGGCGGCATTCGTTTATGGTGAACCGGTCTCGTCGTTGAAACTGGCGGCGTTCTCGTTCATCTGGCTGGCGCTTGCGTTGTTCACGTTGAATTCCATTCGGGTCCAGCGTGCAGCGGCAGCCGCCAGATTGTCCGTGCAAATGCGTACGGCATGACCTACCCGCCCGCGCCGCCTAGAAACGGCGTGGGTTTTTCAGGATAAAGGAATTGAAATGAAGAAAGTCGCCGTAGTGGGCTGCACCGGTGCAGTGGGCATGACCATGCTGCAATTGCTTGAAGACACCGACTATGAAGTGGTCTGCATGGCCTCTGAACGTTCGGCCGGCAAGCGCTTGAAGGCGGGTAATACCGAGCACGTGATCGAGCCTTTTTCGGTCGAAGGCTGCGCTTCGTGCGATATCGTGTTCCTCTGTGTTTCAGGCTCATTCGCCTTGGAGTATGGCGAGCGTCTGGCTGAAAACTCCTACGTGATCGATAACTCGTCGGCGTTTCGTTACCACCCGAACATTCCGCTACTGGTTCCGCCAATCAACGGTCAGCGCTACAAGGGCGAAAAGTTGATTGCCAATCCCAACTGCTCCTCAGCCATTGCACTGATGGTACTGGGGCCGTTGCACGATGCCTTCGGGTTGGAAAGCGCGATCATTTCCACCTATCAGGCCGCCAGCGGCGCGGGGCAACCCGCCATGCTCGAGCTGCGGGAGAAGGCCAAGGCGTTCAGTGACTACGGCGATCAGGACGACAGCGAAAACTTCGCTCATAACCTGGCATTCAACGTAATCCCTCAAGTCGATTCGTTCGAAGACAACGGTTATACCCGCGAAGAAATGAAAGTGGTCTGGGAGTTGCGCAAGGTTTTGGACGAACCGGACCTGGCCATCAGCACCACAGCGGTTCGGGTGCCGACCCTGCGTTCCCATGCCGAGAGCCTGAGCCTGCGATTCAAGCAACCGGTGCGTTCACTGGCCCAGGTGCGCGAGCTCTTGGCGGCTGCGCCGGGCGTCGAGGTGGTGGATGAGCCCAAGCAGGGCGTTTATCCGATGCCCATGACGTCCACGTACAAGCATGCGGTGGAGGTTGGGCGGATCCGCTATAACCTGATCTACGGGGAACATGGACTGGACCTGTTTATTAGTGGTGATCAGTTGCTGCGTGGCGCGGCGCTGAACGCGTTCGAGATCATGCAATTGGTCAATGACTGATCCATCGAGGCATGGCGTAAAAACGCGCAATCACTTTACGGTGGTTGCGCGTTTTTTCATTCAGCTGGACTGAGGCTCGCTGTCGTCTTGCATGTCATCCAGGTATTCCGGCTGATCGGGCAGCTCGGTGATGACGCTGAAGTCGCTGATTTCGATGGCGCCCGTTCCATGGCCGAGCAAGTGAAAGGAGAACGCCTTGCGCGGTTGCGGGTTATCGAAATGGATGTCCATCACCAGTGGCTGGTCGGAAGTCACCGCCACCTCGGTGGGAAAATCCATCGGCACGTCCCGCTCGAATTCCTTGGCCTTCAGGGAGATATAGGCGGCGTGGTCCGTATCCACGGCGCGGATGGTCAAGCTCACACGCGTGCGAGTGCCCTTGGGCATTTCCAGGTATTGGGCGCCGATGAGGTTGTCAGTCCAATCGTTGATGACCTGGGCGGGAAGGGGGATCTTTTCAGCACTGCCGAACTGATAGGGCTGGTTCAAGGACGTGGTAAGCAGCGTCTGGTCCAGTGCCGTGGCCCGTGCGCTGATCAGCCTGGCGCGCTGGCCGCTGTATTGCCCGGCGTAGGTGGCGCGATCGGCGATGAAGCCCTCGCTCTTGTAGTCGCGGCAACGCTGGAGGAAATCGCACTCAGTGAAGGTGCCCTTGCCATCGTGATAGCGCAGCTTGCCGTTGGTGAACGACATGATTTCCCGGCCCGTCGCGTAGTCCCGGAACATCGAGCGACCGGACAACGATGCGGGCACCCTGTAACCGAAGTAGTCGAGAATCGAGGCGGTCAGGTCCACGTGGCCGTAGACGCCTGGCTTGATCCTGGGCAGTGGCTCGGGCGCCAGCGTCAGGTTGAATCCCCAGGACGATGCCAGGCGTACATCGTCGATGCCATGGGACTCGTCCGAGGTGATGACCACCAGCGTGTTTTCAAGGATCCCCTGGCGTTCCAGGCCTGTCAGGAAACTGTCCAGGGCGTCGTCCAGATAGCCCACGGCGGCCTGCTTGGCGGTGTCGTAGCGTTCCAGATAGTCCTCCGGCGCGGAGTAGGGCTGATGCGTGCCCACGGTCAGCAGGGTCAGCATCCAAGGCTTGTCGGCCTGTTGCAATTGCCCGACATAATCCAGCGCGCCTTCGAAGAAGGTCTTGTCATCCTTGCCCCAAGGGAATTCCAGATAGGCAGGGCGGGTGAACCAGTCCATGCCCAAGGTGGTGTCGAAGCCGATGTGCGGCATGATCCGGTCCTTGGCCATGAACCGCAGGCCAGCGCCTTGCAGGAAGTGCGTGGAGAAGCCGTTCTTGCGCAACTGAGCCGGTAGGCAGGCCTGGTTGCGTTGGGTCTGGTTCAACATCTCGACACCCTTTGGGGTGCCATCGTCGAGTTTGTCGTAGTCGCCACACAGCATCGCGTACAAGCCCCGGATGGTCTGGTGACTGTGCAGCACATAATCAGGCGTGTTCATGCCGCGTTCGGCCCAGGCACTGAGGCGCGGCATGAGGTTTTCCTGATAACTGCTTTTCAGGGCTTGGCGGTTGGTTTCCAAGTAGGCGCCGGGGATTCCTTCCAGAGCGATGACGAGGACGTTGCGCGCTTGGCCCGGTGCAGCCAGCAGTTTATGTCCATCAAGGTCCAGCCGGGTGAGTCCTTCCATGGGCGGAGCCTGATCCGGCACATCGCCGGCAAAACGTTGCTCGATATGCTCCTGACCGGCGGCGAAGCCTGCGGTGATGAGTTGATGGGGCAGGTTGAACAGGTTCCATTGGTCCGCCTCGTTGGGCCGCCAGGTTTGCACGGTGCTGTGGGCCAGCAAAAGCACGATCGGCAGCGCCCAGGCATGGCGCGGCAACGGCGGCGCCTGGCGGCGCCGATTGGTCCACTGGACGATCAACCACAGCGCCAGCGCGGCCAGCACCATTGCGGCAAGCCAAGGATGTGCGAAGCCACCGCTGGTGGAGTTCTCGACGAATTGCGGGTCGATCAGATACTGGATGTCCGCTGGTGTCGGCATCCGGCCCACGGCATTGACCAACTCGATGCAAGCCAGCGTCAGCGCACACCAGGCCAGCAGCACCGGCAGTGCCAACCACCAGGGGCGTCGATACAGCAGCGTGATTAACAAGACGCCGATCGCCAGGTCCGAAAGATAACCCAGCGGGTCGGACCAGCCCAATGCAAGCCGCACGCCCATGGGGACGAAGAGGACGGCTCCGGCCAAGGAGGCGAGGGGCGCAAGCGGATGGGTGAGTGAGCGGTAAAAAAAGTTCACAAATATGGGCCTTTCGGTTGGAGCTAATCCTTCGGATAACCGCAGGATTCCCTAAATTGGTCACGAAAATGTAATGACATTGTGAGTGATAGTACCAAGCGTAGCTGTCAGCGACCGCTCGACAACCCTGTGCCTGGCTGTGGTTCGCTTGCGGGACCTTTACAATGGCCATGCAAAGCGGTTTAGAGGCGTGCGCAAACTTGTATCAGGATTTCTCACCGGGGGATGGATGGACAGGTTCCAGGAAATGCAGGTATTCGTCGCCGTCGCCCAGGACTCGGGGTTTTCCTCGGCTGCGCGACGCCTGGGGCTGTCGGCCGCCAGCGTGACGCGGGCAGTGGCGGCGCTGGAGCAACGCATTGGAACGCCGCTGCTGGTACGTACCACGCGCAACGTCTATCTGAGTGAAGCCGGCCAGCGCTTTCTCGACGACTGTCGGCGGATCCTCGGCGATTTGCAGGAAGCCGAGGATTCGGCGGCAGACAGCCACGCCCAGCCTCGCGGGCAACTGACCATTACCGCGCCCGTGCTGTTCGGCCAATTGTTTGTCACGCCGGTGCTGGTGGATTACCTGGAGCGGTTTTCCGAGGTCTGTATCAACGCCCTGTTGCTGGATCGCACCGTCAGCATGGTCGAGGAGGGCATTGACGTCGCCGTGCGCATCGGCGAGTTACCCGACAGCAGCTTGCACGCCGTTCGTGTCGGCGAGGTGCGGTGGGTGGTGTGCGGTTCTGCGCAATATTTCGCCCGCCATGGCCGGCCCCAGCACCCACAAGACCTCGAGCGGATGCCCGTGGTGTCGTCATCAGCCATTGGCCAGATCAGGAACTGGACCTTCGTCGAGGCAGGCCAGCCGCTGTCAGTCCGGCCCGCGCCTCGGCTGGTGGTCACGGCCAATCAGGCGGCCATTGGTGCAGCGTGCCAGGGATTGGGGATGACGCGGGTCCTGTCCTATCAAGTGGCGGCCAACGTTGCCGCCGGCGAGCTGGAAATCGTCCTGGCTGACTTCGAGCTGCCGCCGTCGCCGATCCATGTGGTGTACCAGGGTGGCCGCAATGCGCCGGCACGGGTTCGCAGCTTCGTCGACTTCATCGTCAGCGCGTTGCGCGAACACCCGGCATTGAAGGGCTGACGCATTGTTGCGCCGATAGAAATGATGGATTGCGCTTTCAGGTGATTCTATAACCCCGGGCTTGAGCAGAGGATGAAGCCATCGACGCCGCTTACCGATGGCGTCATTTCCCAGCGGAGTCGACCATGAACCCTATCAAGCTCTATCACTTCCCCCTTTCTGGCCACGCGCACCGCGTGCAGCTAATGCTGTCGCTGCTCGAGTTGCCAGTCGAAGTCATCTTCGTCGACTTGGCCAAGGGCGCGCACAAACAGCCTGATTTCCTCGCGATCAATCCGTTCGGGCAAGTGCCGGTGATTGATGACAATGGTGTGGTGCTGGCTGATTCCAACGCCATCCTGGTGTACCTGGCACAAAAATATGGTCAAGGCCGTTGGCTGCCAACGGACCCGGTCGGCGCCGCTCGCGTGCAGCGTTGGCTGTCGGTAGCGGCCGGACCTCTGCACGCCGGACCGGCCACGGCGCGGTTGATCACCGTATTCGGCGCGTCCCATAACGCCGAGGATGTTATTGCCCGTTCCCACAGCCTGCTCCAGGTCATCGACCATGAATTGAGCAACAGCGCCTATCTGGCCGGTGATACGCCAACCATCGCCGACATCGCTGGCTACAGCTACACCGCCCATGCGCCAGAGGGCAATGTTTCGCTGCAGGACTATGCCCATGTGCGCGCATGGCTGGCGCGGGTCGAAGCCTTGCCCGGGTTCGTGGGGATGCCACGTACCGTGGTGGGCCTGCAAAAGGAGGCTTGAGCACTCGACCGCTCGTGGAGGGGGCAAACGCCCTCGCCACGGTTTCTGTTAGACGTCGAAAGCGCTAATCTGCCAGCCTTTTCCCGCGGGCGGCTGCGCTTCATGACTTTTATCCACAGGCTGTCGCTGGCCCTTGCCGCGCTGTTCCTGAATGGCTGCGATCAGCCCGCACCTCTGGTCCTCGATCAGCAACTCTATATCTGGCAACGCCAGTGGACGCCGGCTCACGCGTTGGCGCTGCGCCAGAGTCGTGACGACTTTTCCAGTGTTCGGGTGTTGGCGTTGCAGGCATTTCCCGGCGCCGGCTGGAGCCGGGCGCGGATCGATCCGGCGATGCTCAAGGCTGACGGTCGGCCGCTGGTGGCTGTGATTCGCCTGGACGGCCAGCTCAAATCCCTCAACCAGGACGAGGTCATCGCGCAGATCCGACAGGTGCTGGATGACTGGCAAGCCCAAGGCCTGGCGCCGGTGGGGGTTGAGATCGATCACGATGCCGGTAGCGCACGACTGCCGGCCTACCGGACATTCCTTGCGCGATTGCGCGAAACCTTGCCGACGACGTTGCAGCTAAGCATCACGGCGCTGCCCGCCTGGCTCGACAGCCCTGAACTGCCCGAGCTGTTGAAGACGGTGGACAGCAGCGTGTTGCAGGTCCATGCGGTCAGCGATCCGCGGCAAGGGTTGTTCGATGCCGACCAGGCCAGGCGCTGGGCCAAGCGCTGGGGCGGCGTTACCACGCAGCCTTTTTATCTGGCCTTGCCGGCGTATGGCGTGGCGCTGCTGACAGAGGAAAACGGAGCGCCGATGGTAGAAAGCGAAGTGCCCATCGACCGGGGCGGCGAGCGTCGGGAATTGTTGGCCGATCCGCAGACCGTGGCCGGGCTTGTTGCGGACCTGCGTGCCGAGCCGCCGGAGCATTTGGCCGGGCTGATCTGGTTTCGCCTGCCGCTGGCGGGGGACCGGCGTGCCTGGAGCCTGGCCACGCTGGGCGCGGTTGCCCGTGGGGACAGCCTCGACAGTCGCCTGGCGGTGCACGTTGACGAGCAAGACGGCCTTTACGATATCCGGCTGGTGAACCGGGGCAATCTCGACAGCCCGTGGCCCCTGCGCCTGACCCTTGCGGTAGGCGCCTGTGACGGGGTCGATGCCTTGGCGGGTTATACGTTGCAACAAACCCCCGGACTGCTTACCTTCACCCGCATTCAGGAGGGCCGCTTGGCTGCCGGTGCCCAACGGGCTATCGGCTGGGCGCGCTGTACGAAAATCGACCAAGGAGGATTCAATGTCTACCCGTAACTGGCCTCGTCGCCTGCTGTGCCTGAGCCTCAGCCTGCCGCTGGGCCAGGCACTGGCTTGCGGGCCGGATTTCCCGATGCGCCTGCTGGATAACCGTGCCCAGTCATTGGCTGAATTGCCCGAAGGCAGCTTTCGCTTCGAAGTCAGCCGCCTCGGCCAGGCCATCGCGGGGTTGAAGCCAGTGACCGAGGCAACGCGCAACCCGGATTACAGCTACGACGATGTTTCCTCCTACGTGGAACAACGCAACAAGGCCGAACAGATCGGCCTGACGCCACCGCAACAAGCCGTGCTGGAGCGTTTGCGAGCATTGAGCGATGTCGAGCAGGTCGTTGCCGAAGCGGCGAACCTGCCCGCCGAGCTGCGCTTGTATGCGATCGGTGCGGCGGCCTTCAATGCGGGCGACCATCCGCGGGCTGTGGAATCGTTCCAGCAACTGCTGGCGCTGCCGCCCGACGAGCGCCGGCTGCGCAGTACCTGGGCCGCCTATTCCCTGGGGCGTGCCTTGTTTGCCATGAGCGTCGAGGCCGGGCGCGGCGAACCGGCGGTGATGCAGGATCAGGCTCGCCAAGCGTTCCGCCAGGCTCGCGAGCTGAGTATCGCCGGCTTCAGCGATCCGCTGGAACTGGGCGTCGCCAGCCTGGGCGAAGAGGCCAGGGTCGCCTATACCGCCGACGACTGGGACGCTGCCATCGGCCTGTATGCGAGCCAGAACGCTCAGGGTTCCCCGGTGGGCTACAGCTCGTTGCTGCAGTTGGCGGGCGGCCTCAGTGTCGAGTCGGATGAACGCCTGGGCGAATTGCTCAAGG
Organism: Pseudomonas sp. Z5-35; assembly: GCF_051131945.1. Classification (NCBI taxonomy): domain Bacteria; kingdom Pseudomonadati; phylum Pseudomonadota; class Gammaproteobacteria; order Pseudomonadales; family Pseudomonadaceae; genus Pseudomonas; species Pseudomonas sp. Z5-35. Next base: position 5,549,727 of record NZ_CP071640.1, on the reverse strand, counting down.
CAAAAGCGGTCCAGCGCTTGGTAACCGCCTATTTGCTCAGCCGTGTCGGCTGGTGGGACGGCGAAGAGCCGTCCGGCGAGAAAAAACTCGTCAAGCTCCTGCAAGCCAGCGCCCAGGGCAACCTGGAAGACGCTGATCGCTTGGCGGCGGTGAGTTATCAACATGCGGATTACGCCGGCGCAAAGGCGTTTGCAGACAAGGCCGCCGACACCGGATTGGCCTGGTGGGTACGGGCCAAACTTGCGTTGCGCGAGGGCGACAAAGTCGCTGCGGCGGCGGCTTATGCCAAGGCCGCCCAGGCTTTTCCGCAAGACGAATCCTGGGGCGCCCGCCGCACGCCAGACTGGGATTACGAGACGGTACAGCCCAAGTGCAGGATCGAGGGCGAAAGCGCGATCCTCGCGTTGCAGCGGGGCGACTATCTGCAAGCGTTCGATCAGCTTTATCGCGGCCAGGGCAATTATTGGTATGACGCCGCGACGGTCGCCGAGCGCGTGCTGACCGTCGAGGAACTCAAGCAATATGTCGACGCCCAGGTGCCGGCACCGCCGCCGTTGAGCCAGGAGGATCGGGACAATTATGTGCAGTTGTCCGGAGCCGCGAAGCTGCGCAACCTGCTGGGACGTCGCCTGCTGCGTGAGGGACGCTACGACGAGGCGGCGGCTTATTTCGATAACGCCGAGCTACAGGACAAGGCCCGCGCCTACGCAAAGTTGCGGCAGGAAGCCGAGTCCAAATGGTGGCCGACCAGTCGGGCAGAGGCTTACTTCAACGCTTCCGTCATCGCGCGCAAGTCCGGCATGCAATTGCTGGGCTACGAGATGGCGCCGGATTACGCGAGCCTGGACGGCAACTACAGCTTTGAGCCGGTGGAGCTGAAGATCGGTCCGCTGGTGGCCGAAGGCGAAGTGCAACGGCAACAGGCCAGCGCAGCGCAACCGGACGTGCGTTATCACTACCGTTTTGTCGCCACGGCGTTGGCGAGCCAGGCTGCCGATCATTTGCCACACACCAGCCAAGCGTTTGCGGCGGTGTTGTGCAAGGCGGTGGGGTACAACTCGAGTCTCCAAGAGCAAAGCGCGTTGTATCAACGTTACGTGAAGGAAGGCCCCTACGTGGAATGGGCGTGGGATTTCGGACATCAATGTGCGGAACCGGCGTTCGACCAGGCGAGTAAACGCTACGTCACACAGGCCCTCGCGCCGATTCGCTCGACCCTGCGGCCTTTCAAGATTTGGCTGGAGGCGGGCGGCGCGGTGCTGGTGGTGGCCGTGGTGCTGGCATTCATCAGCCGCCGCAAGCGCAAGGCGCGGATGGCGGCCGATTAGCCAATCAAGCTGTGGCGAGGGAGCTTGTTCCCCCGCCGCAGGAATCCACCGCAGTGCATGCCATGCCTACATCTGCGTGGCCATGCCTTCCACATCCATCGCCGCCTGGCGCAGCGCTTCCGAGCGAGTGGGGTGGGGCTGACGTTGATGCCCAGGTTGGCGAATTCAAGGGTCCTAGGGCGTTTCCGAAGCATTCGGTCAAGGCTTACCTCAAGTGACGGGCGTCTGGCTGGTCATGAACAATTCAAAACAGAAATTTCACAGAAACGGTTATAAGGTAACGCCATGTAACGGAGCGGCATTGGGCGTCGGTTGCCCATGCGGATTTTTGATCGCCATCAGCACTGGGGTGACATGCAAGTCGATCTTGATATCCAAGGGGCACAAGTGGCTGAGTGGCCGCGCTTCCAGCAGGCAACGTTGCAAGCGCATCGCTTGAAGCGGATCGTTTTGGCGCTGGCCGGTCTGGCGGGCGTTGGGTTGTTGCTCGCGTTTTTTACGGCAGTGTTTTCGCCGCAGTCGGTATGGCCTGCGCTGCTGGTTAGCCAAAGTGCCGGTTTGATTGTACTGGTGGCGGGCTTGCAATCGGCTGGCTGGGTGGCCAAATGGCGCAGCCAGGCGCTCCTGCCCCAGGTCGATACCCTTCTTCTTGCCGCCGCCGAGCCTGTGGATAACACCGGCTGGTATGAGCAAATGCTCGAGCGAATCAGCGCACGCTGGGTGGGTTTGTTGAAGCAGATCGGAGCGCCTGCCTTGTGGCTCGCCGGCTGGTCGATCTTGGCCCTGCTGAGCCTGGAGCAGGCTTGGAACCTCGATCTTCCGGCTGCTTCGCTCGGCATATCGGCCAGTGTCGGCGCCGTGCTCGCATTGTCGTTGGCGTTTGGCTTGCTGGTGTTTGAGCGGCAACTGGCTCAACAATCTTCTCTCGAATGGCCGGAGGCATTGTCGCTGGCGCAACTGTCACGAGTCGCCATCACCGTTCTTGTGCTGACTGCCTTGTGCTTGCTCTTCGCCGGGGAATCGTCGATATGGCCGGTACGCTTGGCGGTGCTGACCGGGGTATTGCCTGGGCTGGTGGCGGTGGAGTTCTTGTTGCGCGCCGCGCTCTCGTTATTCAGCCCGCGCCGAGAATCCCTGGAGCCGACGTTGCTGGGACGAAGCGTCATCGCCGACCTGCTGCGCTGGCCGCCGCAACCGTTGCTGGCCCTGCAACAGGAGCTGCACAACCGCTTCGGCATCGACTTGCGCCAGATCTGGGCGTTCAGCTACATGCGCCGGGCCTTCTTGCCGGTCCTGGCGCTGGTGGCATTGGTGGGTTGGCTGCTGACGGGCGTGCATGAGGTGCCGCTGCAAGCACGTGGCATCTATGAGCGGTTTGGTAAACCGATGGAAGTCTTCGGCCCGGGCCTGCATGCCGGGCTGCCTTGGCCGTGGGGCAGGGTGCTCAGAGTAGAAAACGGCGTTGTGCATGAGTTGGCGACCAGTATCGGCGATAACAAGGCGGTCCCGGAAGCTGAGCCAGCGGAAGGGCCTGCCCCGACGGTTGCCAATCGCTTATGGGACGCCAGTCATGTGAACGACAAATCCCAAGTGATTGCCAGCCGGCGCGGCGATCAACAAAGCTTCCAGATCGTCAACATGGACGTGCGCTTCGTATATCGCATCGGCTTGACGGACGCCGCCGCACTGGCGGCCACTTACAACAGTGCGGATGTGCCGGCGTTGATCCGCAGCACCGCCAGCCGCATCCTCGTGCATGAGTTTGCGTCGCGCACGCTGGACGGTTTGCTCGGTGCGGACCGTGTCAGCCTGGCGGATGAAATCGGCCGTGCGGTGCAGGCCGACTTGCAATCACTCGACAGCGGCGTGGAGATTCTCGCGACGGTGGTCGAGGCGATTCACCCGCCGGCCGGTGCGGCCAATGCCTACCACGGCGTGCAAGCGGCGCAGTTCGGTGCCCAGGCACTGATTGCCCGGGAGCGTGGCGCCGCTGCGGAACAGACCAACCAGGCGCAATTGCAAGCGAGCGTTGCCCATGACCGGGCTCAAGGTGCCGCCCGGGAAATCAGTGCTACCGCCCAAGCTGCAGACTTGCGTTTCAATGCCGAACGCAAAGCCTACGCGTCGGCGGGGCCCGCCTTCGTCCTGGAGCAGTACCTCAGCCAGCTGAGCCAGGGACTTGGCCAGGCCAATCTGCTGATACTCGATCATCGCCTGGGCGGCAGCGGCAACGCGCCGACCATAGACCTGCGTACCTTCACGCTGCCGGCGGACCCCGCGTCGCCACGTAACCCTGCCCAGCCAGGAGCTGCCCATTGAGCCAGTCTTCGTCACACGATCACCACGACCACGCCGGTCACGATCACGGCCATGCTGGCCATCACCACGGACATCATCACGCCCATCACGGCGATCCGCAGGAGGCCGGGCCGTTTCCCTGGCGGCGGATGGGTTGGGCAGTGTTGCTGGTGGCCTTTGCTATTGCCGCCGCCAGCCTGGTGCAAGTGCGGTCAGGTGAAGCCACCGTCATCACGCGTTTTGGCAATCCGGCGCGGGTGTTGCTGCAGCCGGGCCTGAGCTGGCGCTGGCCAGCGCCTTTCGAAGCGGCGATCCCGGTGGATTTGCGCCTTCGTACCAGCTCCAGTGGTTTGCAGGACGTCGGTACGCGCGACGGATTACGGATCATCGTCCAGGCCTACGTAACGTGGCAGGTGCAGGGTGACACGGACAATGTGCAGCGTTTCATGCGCGCCGTGCAGAACCAGCCGGACGAAGCTGCGCGGCAAATCCGCACGTTTGTCGGTTCAGCCCTGGAGACCACGGCCGCCAGTTATGACCTGGCAAACTTGGTCAACACCGATGCCAGCCAAGTGCGCATTGCTGATTTCGAAGCCCAGTTGCGCCAGCAAATCGAACAGCAACTGTTGGCCACCTACGGCGTGCGCGTACTTCAGGTTGGCATCGAGCGCCTGACGCTGCCGTCAGTGACGCTCACTGCAACGGTGGACCGTATGCGTGCAGAGCGCGAAACCATCGCTACGGAGCGCACGGCCATCGGTAAGCGTGAGGCTGCGCAAATTCGGTCCGCCGCCGAGCGTGATGCGCGAATCCTGCAAGCTGATGCAACGGTTAAAGCCGCTGAAATCGAGGCGCAGTCTCGGGTAGAGGCGGCTGAAATCTATGGCAAGGCCTATGCGGGTTCGCCTCAGCTTTACAACCTGCTGCGCTCACTGGACACCCTGAGCACTATTGTCAGCCCAGGCACCAGGTTGATCCTGCGCACTGACGCCGCACCGTTCCGTGTCTTGGTAGACGGTCCTCCGACGGCTGAACTCAAGGGTGGAACACAGCCATGAGTTTGGTTCCACGTGGAACAAACGAGTTGTCCAGCCCATGGATCCAGGCCGGGCGCTTGGCGTTTCTTGCACTTTATGCGGTCACGATTTTGGCTGCGTTGGCTTGGGTTTTTTCTAATGTGCGGCAGATCGATCCGCAGGATCGGGCGGTAGTGATGCACTTTGGTGCCCTTGATCGAATCCAGAACGCCGGGCTCTTGATCGCCTGGCCTCGTCCCGTGGAGCAGGTGATTCTTTTGCCCGCTGCGGATCGCGTACTGGAGCGAAGGATCGACAATCTGTTGCGTTCCGACGCGGCTCTGCAAGCTGATCGTGTCGCCAGTTTCGCTGCCCCGGTCAGCGACGCATTGGCGGGCTCTGGTTATTTATTGACCGGTGACGCGGGTGTGGTGCAGCTGGATGTGCGAGCATTCTACAAAGTCACCGAGCCTTACGCCTACGTCCTGCAAGGTGAACATGTGCTGCCGGCGCTGGACCGACTGGCGACCCGCAGCGCCGTTGCACTCGCCGCCGCCCGGGACCTGGACACCATTCTGGTGGCCAGGCCTGAACTGCTGGGTAGCGACAACCAGGCTGCGGAGCGCCGCGAACGCTTGCGTGGCGACTTGGTGCAAGGCATCAACCGCCGCTTGGCTGATCTTGCAGCGACAGGGCAAGGGCTGGGGATCGAAGTGGTCCGGGTCGATGTGCAATCGAGCCTGCCGGGTCCAGCGGTGGGGGCGTTCAATGCGGTATTGACTGCTAGTCAGGAAGCCGACAAAGCCGTCGCCAATGCTCGCACCGAAGCCGAAAAACAAACCCAGGCGGCCCGGCAGGACGCCGATCGTGCGCTGCAAGTGGCCCATGCACAGGGCGGCGAGCGGCTCGCCAAGGCTTCGGCGGATACGGCTACGGTGTTTGGGTTGGCGAAAACCCAGGGTCAGGATCCTCAGATGTTGCTGCGCCTTTACCGCGAACGCATGCCTGACATCCTCCGCCGAGCGGGGTCAGTCACCACGGTCGACCCGAAAGACGACAGCCGACTGATCATCCAGGGAGCCGGCCAATGACCGCTCAAAACACAGCCATGCCGATGTTGTCCTCCGCCGAGCAGCGATCAGCCGCGCGGCAACTGACCTTGGCGATGCTCGCCCTCGGCCTGCTTGCCTTAGGCCTTGCGTGGCGCGGCTGGTCGCCGGAGCAAAGCGGGGTCAGCCAACTAATGTTGGGGGTTGCCTCACTGCTAGTGGCGGTGCCGGTGATGCGTTCCGCCTGGTACAGCTTGCGTTATCCAAGCCTGCACGGGATCACCGATCAACTGATCGCCCTGGCGATGCTCGGCGCCTGGGCCACTGGCGATCTACTGACCGCGGCTCTGCTGCCGATCATCATGATTTTTGGTCACGTGCTGGAAGAGCGCAGTGTCATTGGTTCCCAAGAAGCGATTCACGCCCTCGGCCAGTTGACCCGCAGCCAGGGCCGCAAGGTGCAGGCCGACGGCTCGATTGTCGAAGTCGATAACGGTTCGTTGCGACCTGGCGATGTGGTGGAGGTTCGGGCCGGAGATCGGGTGCCCGCCGACGGTCGGGTGTTGTCCGGCCAGGCGAGTCTCGACACCGCGCCGATTACCGGGGAGTCGGTGCCATTGGAAGCTGTGGCCGGCGTCGAAGTGTTTGGTGGCGCGATCAATCTTGATGGTCTGCTGCGTCTGGAAGTGACGCGCACCGGCGAGGAATCGACGCTGGGCAAGGTGATTGCCCTGATGCAAAACGCCGAGCGCTCCAAGCCACCCATTACGCGTTTGCTGGAACGATACGCCGGCAGTTATCTGGTGTTGGTGTTGTTGCTGGCGGCGGTGACCTGGTTCGTGACCAACGACGCCCAGGCGATGCTCGCGGTTCTGGTCGCGGCGTGTCCCTGCGCCCTGGTGCTGTCGGCGCCGGCCACGGCGATTGCCGGCATTGCGGTGGCGGCGCGCCATGGCATCTTGATTCGCAGCTCGGCCTTCCTTGAGGAGCTGGCGGACCTGACATCGTTGGTCATCGACAAGACCGGCACTTTGACGTATGGCACGTTGCGCCTGCAGTCGATCCAAAGTGCCTCGGCTGATCGCACCGTGCTGCTGCCATTGGCCGCCAGCCTCGGCTCGGCCAGCAGTCATCCGGTCAGTCGTGCTTTGGCGAGCTTGGTGGAACAGCACCATTATCTGCCGCTCACCGATATCCACGAACGCCAGGGTTTGGGTGTGGTGGCAACGACCGAGCAAGGGGAGGCAGCACTCGGCCGCCCCGAGTTGTTTGCCCAATTGGGTATCCAAACCTCGACGATTCCCGACCATGACGGCCCGATCGCCGGATTGGCCCTAAATGGAGAATTTCTCGCCTGGTTGCTGCTGGCAGACAGCGTCAAGCCGGAAGCGGAGGCGGCCCTGGAGCAATTACGCGCGCTCGGCCTGGGGCGCCAGTTGTTGTTGACCGGTGATCGCCAGAGCGTGGCCGCTGCCCTGGCAGAAGAAGTTGGCATTAGTGACGTTCAGGCACAGGCCTTGCCGGAAGACAAGCTCAAACGGGTCATGGCCGAAATTGACCACGGGTTCCGGCCCATGGTGGTGGGGGACGGGATCAATGATTCGTTGGCGCTCAAGGCCGGCGTAGTGGGCGTTGCGATGGGCGCCAGCGGCGCGGACATTGCCCTCGCGTCGGCGGATATTGTCCTGATTGGCAGCGACCTGCGGCGCCTGGGCACCTGCGTGCGGCTGAGTCGGCAATGCCGACGGACGCTCCAGGTCAATGTAATCATCGGCCTGGGCTGGACGCTGGCCATCGTCGCCTTCGCCGCATTCGGCTGGCTAGGGGCGGCGGGGGCGATGATCGCGGCGCTACTGCATAACTTAAGCACATTATTGGTATTGGGTAACGCTGGGCGACTGCTGCGGTTTCAGGAGCCGTTGCCAAAAATCTAGCGTGTCCGCTCGAGCGCTTGAAGCGAACTGTTGGTCGCTTCCACAGTCATTTACGAGAGGGCGTACCACTTCAGGCGGTTACTGCTCAAACAGTAGATTTAGAAGACGATAGAAAAAGGCTATAAATTCGATAGCCGGCTATTTTTCTACCATGGTCTACCCTCATTTCAGACGTCTGAAACAAGAGGGGGTTACCTCATGCTCGCTCAACTTCCACCGGCCTTGCAGAATCTGCATCTACCGCTTCGGCTGCGGCTCTGGGACGGCCATGAATTCACGCTGGGTGCCGACCCCAGCGTCACGATTGTGGTCAAGGACCCACAAATGGTTGCGCAATTCACCCATCCCAGCCTGGACGCATTGGGAGCGGCATTTGTCGAAGGCAAACTTGAACTCGAGGGCTCGATCAACGAAGTCATTCGGGTCTGCGACGAGTTGAGCCAGGCCCTGGTGGAAGACGACGACAGTCATTTGCCGGTGCGCTCGGTCCATGACAAGGAAACCGACGCCAAGGCGATCTCCTACCATTACGATTTATCCAACGCCTTCTATCAGCTCTGGCTCGACAGCGACATGGTGTATTCATGCGGCTATTTCGAAACCGGCAGCGAAACCCTCGAACAAGCGCAGCAAGCCAAGTTCCGCCATCTGTGTCGCAAGTTGCGCCTGCAACCGGGCGACTATCTGCTGGACGTCGGTTGCGGGTGGGGCGGGTTGGCCCGCTTCGCGGCGCGAGAATTCGGCGCCAGGGTTTTCGGCATCACCTTGAGCAACGCGCAACTGGCCTTGGCCCGGGAGCGGGTCGAGGCGCAAGGACTGGCGGATCAAGTTGAACTCCAGCTGATGGATTACCGGGACCTGCCCCAGGACGGTCGCTTCGACAAAGTGGTCAGCGTCGGTATGTTCGAGCACGTAGGGCACGCCAATCTGGCGCAGTACTGCAAGACGCTGTTCGGCGCCGTTCGCGAGGGTGGCTTGGTAATGAACCATGGGATTACTGCCAAGCACACCGACGGCCGACCGGTTGGTCGCGGCGCGGGTGAGTTCATCGAGAAATACGTGTTCCCCAACGGTGAACTGCCACACTTGTCGATGATCTCCGCCGAGATCAGCGAAGCAGGATTGGAAATCGTCGACGTGGAAAGCCTGCGCATGCATTACGCGCGCACGCTCGACCACTGGAGCGAGCACCTCGAAGACAACCTCGAAGCCGCCTCCAGGGAAGTGCCTGAACAGGCGCTGCGAATCTGGCGACTCTACTTGGCCGGCTGCGCTTATGCGTTTGCCAAGGGTTGGATCAACCTGCACCAGATTCTCGCGGTGAAGGCCCATGCCGATGGCAGCCATGATTTGCCCTGGACCCGCGAAGACATCTACGCGCCTTAAAGGATCGGGGAAATAAGCCGGGCGATCCGCATGCCGACTTTCTGCAGGCGGTGGGTCTCCCGGCTTTCTTGCTTGGCGATTTCGTGGGCTTGGGCGAAATCGTTTTCCAGCATCTGCTCCACTTCGCTGGCGAAGGTGGCATCCACTGTCAGAAGCATCACCTCGAAATTCAATCGGAACGAACGGTTATCCAGGTTCGCGCTGCCGATGGCGCTTATTTCCCGGTCGACCAGTACAACTTTCTGGTGCAGGAAACCAGGCTCATAACGGAACACCCGCACGCCGGCCCGGACCGCTTCGAAGGCATAGAGGCTGGACGCGGCGTAGACGATTTTGTGGTCTGGCCGCGACGGCAGCAAAATGCGCACATCCACTCCGCGCAGGACCGCGAGGCGCAGTGCCGCAAACACTGCTTCGTCGGGAATGAAATACGGCGTGGTAATCCAGACCCGCTCGCTCGCGGCATGGATGGCCTCGACAAAGAACAGCGAGCAGGTTTCGTAGGCATCGGCCGGACCGCTGGATAATAGCTGGCAGAGTACGCCGCCCTCTGGATAGGTGTCCGGAAGGATCAGCGGCGGCAACGAGCGGGCTGCCCAGAACCAGTCTTCAGCAAATGACTCCTGCATGCTCCCCACGACGGGACCGCGGACTTCGACATGGGTATCGCGCCACGGAGCCAAGGGCGGCTTTTCACCCAGATATTCATCGCCCACATTGTGGCCGCCAACGAAGCCCAGGACACCGTCCACGGCCACTATCTTGCGATGGTTACGGAAGTTGACCTGGAACCGGTTGAGCCAGCCGCTGCGAGTGGCGAACGCCTTCACGTGGACGCCGCCGTCACGTAGCGCCTGGACGTAACGGTGGGGCAGGGAATGACTGCCGATACGGTCATAAAGCAGATACACCGCCACGCCTTCGGCGGCTTTCTTCAAAAGCAGTGCTTGCAGGCGTTGTCCGAGACGGTCGTCGTGGATGATGAAGAACTGAACCAGCACCGCTTCCCTGGCGTTTTCAATGGCTTGGAAAATAGCCTCGAACGTCACCTTTCCGTCTACCAGCAACCGCACCTGATTGTTCGCCAGGCACGGTGCCCGGCCCAATTTAGGCATCGCCCGTAACGAGGCATAAGCCTGGGAAGCGCGAGCGGTCAGCGCTTCCTCAACCCAGGGGCGCCAATTCAGCTCCGAGATTGCCTTGCGCATTTCTTCGTTGGCTTGCCGGCGCGCCTTGATGTAACCGTCGAAGGTGCTGCGACCAAAAACCAGGTAGGGAATCAGTGTCAGGTAGGGAATGAACACCAGTGACAGGGCCCAGGCGATCGAACCTTGGGCGGTTCGCACGGTAAGCACTGCATGAACGGCAGCGATGGAGCCGAGGGTGTGAAGCAGCGCGATCAGGTAACCAAAAACATGCGGGCCGAAATAATCCATGGGGCAGCCGTGCTCCTGAGGTTCGATGCTTAACAGACCATGTTCCACCGCGAATGTCGCTATTTAATTCACTCGCTCGGGCCTGAACCGAAGTCTATGGGAGACGTCTAACGGCCACTTGTCCTCTGGAGTTTTTGCAATGAAAGTTCGTCTGCTGGGTTTGGCCTTGGCCGTTGGCTTGTCGGTTCCTGTGGCGGCTCAGGCGCAGATGCTTCAACCGGGCCTGTGGGAATTGACGACAAGCAATATGAAAGTCGACAACCAGAACCTGCCGGACCTGCAATTGATCCTCGGCCAGTTGCAAAACCAGATCACGCCGGAGCAACGGGCAATGCTTGAGAAGCAAGGCATTACCATGGGCGGCAAGGGCATTCGGGTGTGCCTGACTCCGGCACAGGTCCAGACCAACGACATTCCGTTGCAGGACCCACAATCGGGATGCAAACAGCAGATCACCGAGCGAACCGGCAATCAGTGGAAGTTTCGCTTCAGTTGCCCTAAAGCCCAGGGCAACGGTATCGCGACATTCCAGAGCGATCGGGAATTCACCACCAAGGTCAACGGCACGTTCAACGCCACTGGCATCCAGCAGAACGGTAGCCTGGACACTCGAGCCGTGTGGCTGGGGCAAGATTGCGGCACGGTCAAGCCGAGGGCTTGACCTGCTTCAGGTTCGGATATGTGACGAGGGGATTCTGACGGGTAGTCTGCCGATCAAGGCCGGCTCAATGCCTCGTACAACGTGTTGAGGTTGTACTCGAACAGGCCGGTGAAGGTACTGGCGGGGCCGCTGGCAGCAAGGGCGTCGGAGTACAACGTGCCGCCTATGTGTGCGCCGCTTTCGTCGGCGATCTGCTTGAGCAGGCGTGCGTCCTTGATGTTTTCCATGAACACCGCTTTGACTTTCGCCTGGCGAATTTGAGTGATCAGGGCGGCGACTTCTGCCGCCGATGGCTCTCGTTCAGTGGACAAGCCTTGGGGCGCCATGAAGTCGATGCCATAGGCTTGGCCCAGGTAACCGAATGCATCATGGGACGTAACGATCTTGCGATCGCCCGGTGGCAGTGCACCGAACTTGGCCTTGGCTTCGGCGAGCAGGGCGTAGATCTTCTTCAGGTAAGCCTGGCTGTTTCGCTCGTAGTCAGCCTTGTTGGCCGGGTCGGCGGCTTCCAGCGCCTTGGTGATATTGCTGACGTACAGTTCGGCGTTGGCAAGGTTATGCCAGGCATGCGGGTCGGGGATGGTCTCGCCATCTTCATCCAGCGAACGCGGGATCACGCCACGGCTGGCGCTGATCACCGGGGCACTGGTTTCAGTGCTGGTGACCAGGCGGTCCAGCCACGGCTCGAAGCCCAGTCCGTTCTTGATAATCAGTTTTGCCGCGAGCAGCGCCTTGGCGTCGTCCGGTGTGGGCTCGTAGGTGTGCGCGTCGGCGTCCGGTCCTACCATGTTGATGATCTGGACGTGTTCGCCGCCGACCTGTTGGGTCATGTCGGCCAAGATGGAGAAACTGGTGACCACTTGGAGCCTTTCTGCCGCAGACAAGGACATGGACAGCATCAAGCTGAATATCAGAAACAGGACGCGCATCGGGAAACACCTCATTGGGATGTAAGCAGGGGCGGGCGGCGCAGTAAACCGTGCACCGGACCAAAAATCACGGACAGCAGATAGGACGCGCCCGCCACCAAGACGATGGCTGGCCCGCTGGGGAGCGACAGATAGAACGACAACAGCAGGCCCAGCCACACGGACAGGCAACCGAGCAGCGCCGCGACCCCTATCAGGATTGGCAAGCGCCGACTCCAGAATCGCGATGCGGCCGCGGGTAACATCATCAGGCCGACGACCATCAGTGCGCCGATAGCCTGGAAGCCGATCACCAGATTGAGCACCACGAGGGTCAGGAATACGCCATGGGCCAACGGCCCCAGACGACTGACGGTTTGCAAGAACAGCGGGTCGAGGGTGTCGAGCAAAAGGGGACGATAAATCAGCGCCATTGTCGCCAGGCTGCCTGCCGAAACCCAGAGCATGCCGGTGAGTGTCGGGCCGTCCACGGCCAGCGCCGAGCCGAACAACAAGTGCAGCAAGTCCAGGCGTTTACCGGCCATGCCGAGAATCAACACACCCGCGGCCAAGGAGATTGGATAGATCGCCGCCAGGCTGGCATCTTCCCGCAGGCCAGTACGGCGGGTGATCCAGGCAGCCAATCCGGCCATGCTCAGACCAGCGCCCAAGCCGCCCAAGGTCAAGGCTGGCAAGCTAAAACCTGCGAACCAGAAGCCTAGGGCAGCGCCGGGCAAAATGCCGTGAGCCACCGCATCGCCAATCAAGCTCATTCGCCGCAGGATCAAGAAGACGCCCAATGGCGCCGTGCTGCACGCCAACACCAAGCCGCCAAGCAAGGCTCGACGCATAAAAACGAATTCCTGGAAGGGTAGCCAGAGTTGAGCGGCGGCGAGCATCAAGCCACCTGCGTGTATGTGGGCTGGGCGATGAGGTCGGCGCTGCGACCCAACACGCATCCGGTGGGTCTGATCAGCAAGGTGTGGGGGATGTGTCGGTGGACGGCGGTCAAGTCGTGGCAGACCACCACCAAGGTGCGCCCCTCGCGATGCCATTGATGAATGTGTTTCCACAGCAATGTCTGGCCCTGTTCGTCGAGGGCCGCGTGGGGTTCGTCGAGTAGTAGAAGCGGCGCTTCGGCCAGGCTCAAGCGGGCGAGCAGGGCACGTTGCAGCTCGCCTCCGGAGAGCGCCATCAGCGGCCGCCGCTCGAGACCGCTCAACGCCCAATCGTCCAGGACAGCCTTGAGTCGCTGATTTCGTGTGGCTGGAGCTTGTCTTGAGCCCCAGGAGCCAGCGGCCACCAATTCTTGAAGACTGATGGGGAACTGCCGATCCAGATATTGTTGTTGGGGCAGGAATGACACGCCGCCGCGCCGAGGGACTTGCAGTACGGCTCTTCCCGACAGGGGCCTTTGCAGCCCGGCGAGGACTTTCAAAAGGCTGCTTTTCCCAGCGCCATTCGCGCCAATAATGGCCGTCAGGCTACCCTCCGGTCGTTCCATATGTAGCGGCGGTGTCAAGGGCTGTCCGGGCGCGCCCCAACGCAAGTCTTGGCAAAGAATCATGATTGCTCCCCGGCCCAGTGGCTTTTTGCAACAGCATCATGGGCGTGCAGGCTTTCGGCATGAACCACTCGCACGTCGAATGAAGTGACTGAAGGCACGCTTCTTAGCGCTCTGTTCAATCGACGCGCAGCGTCTTCACAAAACATCAGGTTCTGGCCATTGGCGAGGGCGAAGGCTTGTTCATCGGCGCGTTTGACGGCTGTTTGCACGGCGGTGCCGAGGGCTTTTTCGGCCTCATCGATAATCGGCAATAACGGAAGCTCGGCGACGTCGGTATTCAGCCGCACGGCAAGGGCGGCCACGCTGCGTTGGCTATGAGGGGTGGCAACGATGCCTTTCGTTGAGCCTAGCCAAGCGAGCACTTGCGCATGCTCTAGGGCTTTGTTGGCGAAATCGTTGACGAATTGTTGCTGGATCAACTGCCGCGCCAGCGCTGCAGAGCAAGGGCACGTCGATGAATAAGGAATCCGAATTTCAAGTTCCACGTGGAACACTGAGTTTTTCAGGTGAGCTTCGATGGCTATTGGATAACGCTTCCAGCCCGCCAGCGGGCTGACTAGCGCGGGGCGCTTTAATAACAAGTCAGTATGCAAAGTCAGGGAAGCGCTACGGGACAGGCCATCATGGCTAACAAGAAATTGCTCCAGGATTTGGCGTAAAAGGGCCGGAGAGAGCGGGGCCTCTTCTAGCATCTGCAATGCCAGATACAAGCGTGACATATGGATGCCACGCGCCTCGCCGTCATCGAGACTGACGCCGGCGTCGGCCGTTGCGCTCAATCTCTGGCCGTTCACCAATACCGGCACTGCGATGCCGCACATCCCTACCCACTCCAAAGGCAAAGCTTGGCGAGAGGCCTGCGCCGCTATATCCGGCAGAGTTAACGCGTTCATTTTTAAGGTCCGTGTGGGGCTCGTTTTTAATGTTATACTATAACAATAAAGGCCACGACTCCTTTTTTATGAACAGAGTTTCATCCAGCTGCGGCCGGTCGTTCCACGTGAAACATCAGCGCGCCGAATCCTGGCTGCCCGTCATTCGCCCGCACACAAATCTCCCGGCGCTGCCCCCGGAACTCGAGAAACGATTGATCGTTGTCCAGCCTACGCGACGACTGTATCCAACCCAGGCTTCGCCATCTGAAGCCAATCCGGTGAAAAAAGTTAGCTGTCCGTAACGGCTGTTCGTCTGGGCCCAAGAGCGGCGGCCAGATACCTCGAACCCGCGCAGATAAATAGTGTTTCCAGCCGTTGAGACGCTATAGGCGTTGCCTTGTGCATCCACACAGGCAAGCACATTGGCGCTGCGGGTGCATTTCGCCAACAAAGGATTTTGCGCGGATACGCCTGGGGCGACCAGCAACAACAAACACCCCGCGACCAGGAACCGAAAGAGGTTGTGCATGAATTGATTCTCAGCGGGCAGTTGGAAAGGTCGCTTTTGAGGTTATAGTATAACATCAACAAAACAGGCCTTGGCCGAGCTAAAGCCTGAAAACGAGCCGTGACACGCCACAACGACGTCGCCAGCGGCCACCCTGATGAGGATATACCTGATGCCCAAACGCCTCCCAGTGACCGTGCTCTCCGGATTTCTCGGTGCCGGTAAAAGTACCCTGCTCAACTACGTCTTGCGCAATCGTGACAATCTTCGCGTTGCGGTGATCGTTAACGATATGAGCGAGATCAATGTCGATGGCAGCGAAGTCCAGCGAGATGTCACTCTCAATCGAGCCGAAGAACGATTGGTGGAGATGAGCAATGGTTGTATATGCTGCACGCTGCGTGAGGACTTGTTGGTAGAAGTCGGCAAGCTGGCCAGGGAAGGGCGCTTCGATTATTTGCTGATTGAGTCCACCGGTATTTCGGAGCCGATGCCCGTGGCCGAGACGTTTACCTTTCGTGATGAAGAAGGTCGTAGCCTGGCCGATGTGGCGAGGCTCGACACCATGGTCACCGTGGTCGACGGTGTGAATTTCCTGAAGGATTACCAGGCCGCCGAGAACCTTTCGACAAGGGGCGAAACCCTCGGGGAAGAAGATGAGCGCTCGATCACTGATTTGCTGATTGAGCAGGTCGAGTTTGCCGACGTGATCCTGATCAGCAAGATTGATCTGATCAGCCGCCACGAACGGGAAGAACTGACGGAAATTTTGAAGCGTCTCAACAGCCAAGCGCAGATTGTTCCGATGGTCATGGGCCAGGTACCGCTGGAAACAATCCTCGACACCGGCCGCTTCGACTTTGAGCTCGCTGCCCAGGCGCCCGGTTGGCTGCGAGAGCTACGCGGCGAGCATGTGCCCGAAACCCAGGAATACGGCATCGCGTCGACGGCCTACCGCGCCCGCCGTCCATTCCATCCTCAACGGTTCTTCAGCTTTATCGATCGTCCATGGACCAACGGCACGCTCCTGCGCTCCAAGGGTTTTTTCTGGCTGGCGAGCAAACACGAGGAGGCCGGCAGTTGGTCGCAAGCCGGCGGTCTGATGCGCCACGGCTTCGCCGGACGCTGGTGGCGGTTTGTGCCCAAAGGCCAATGGCCGCAGGACGGGGAGGACACCGCAGCCATCATGAAAAATTGGCTGGCAACCACCGGCGATTGCCGCCAGGAGCTGGTGTTCATCGGTCAGGACATGGATTTTGCCTTGCTCGCCGCCGAACTGGATGCCTGCCTGCTCACCGATGCGGAAATGAACCTGGGGGTTGAAGGTTGGCGTCACTTGCCGGACCCGTTCGGTCCCTGGCACGACGAGGCTGCGGCGTGATGCTGGCGCCTAGACTGAAACAGGTGCGGCAGGTCCACGGGCATACCCCGCTGACCTTGGCGCAGATTCTGGAGGATGACATCAACCTGGCGGTCTGGCAGCGTCAGCTCCCGGCGCATATTAGTGACTTCGCGGCCATGCTGGTTTCGATGAACCAATCCGTAGCCGAGTCGATGGTCCTCGACATGCCGGATGAAGACACCCAGCCGGCGCTGCGCGGTCTTGCTGCAGGTTTCAGCGATCTGCAGGGATATGAAGGGTTCGTCGCGGACGTGGCCTGGCTGGTCAGCGCATTTTCGTGCCTGCTGGGCGCCCGACGCGTAGGCGTGCGCCTGCGAACGTTGGATTCGGCGATGTGCCCGCGTTTTCACGTCGACCATGTGCCGGTACGACTGATCACCACGTATGCCGGTGTCGGTAGCCAGTGGCTGATGGAGGGCGGCCTGGACCGTCGACGATTGGGCCAGCCTGACGCCGAGCCTGGCGACCCGGAGGTGATCCAGCAGATGTGCAGCGGCGAAGTGGCCCTGCTCAAAGGCGAAAAATGGCACGGCAATGAAGGTTTCGGACTGGTCCACCGCTCACCGCAACCGATGCCGGGCGACCGTCGGCTGATCCTCTCGCTGGATTGGCTGGCCTAAGGCTTGAGCCAGGTTCCTTGGCTTTTGCTCTCACAAAAGGGTTTCAGGTAAGCCGCATCGGTGGCCACGCCGTAATAGTGAATGTCCTGGCGATAAGGCATATTGGCGACCTGGGCGTTGCTGCAGATGCCAAAGGCGCCGCCGGGGCAATGTTCGACGTACTGCACGTCGACTTTCTGCCCGGCCAGGCTTGGCTGGCAGAAACCGTCGGCGAACAGCTTCTGCGGGATATTGCGGTTTTGTTGGCAGACTTTTACATCGAGCCGCTCAGCCTGGCTGTGCACCACGCAAGCCTGGGCCATGGCCTGGTTCGAAGTCAGGGCCAGCAACAACCAGCCAATCATTCGCATCGTTAACCTCCGTCGAAAAACTATCGATCATGTTGCAGAACATTCCCACCCATGTCATTGCCGGGCCCTTGGGGGCAGGCAAGACCAGCTTGATCAGGCAACTGCTGGCCCAGCGCCCGGCTGATGAACGCTGGGCGGTGTTGATCAATGAGTTCGGTCAGATCGGCCTGGACGCCGCGCTGCTGAGCCAGGCTGCCGATGGTATCGCACTGGGCGAAGTGGCCGGGGGCTGTTTGTGTTGCGTCAATGGCGCGCCGTTTCAGATTGGCCTTGGCCGTTTGTTGCGCAAGTCGCGCCCACACCGTCTGTTCATCGAACCTTCCGGGCTGGGTCATCCTGCGCAATTATTGCGGCAGCTGAACCACGCGCCCTGGCTGGGTGTACTGGCTGTCCAGCCTTGCGTGCTGGTGTTAGACGCCCGGGCGTTGGCTGATGGCAAGCCATTGCCTGATGCGCAACGACAGGTCTTGGCTGATGCCGGTTTATTGGTATTGAACAAATCCGAAGGCCTGACCGAAACCGATCGCCAGCGCATCTCTGCGCAGCTGCCGGAGGTTGGGTTGTACTGGACGCACCAGGCTGCGTTGCCTGTCGATCGATTGCCTGGCCTTGGCACTCGCGGCAACGGTGTCGTGGGTAACTTGGCGCTGCCCAAAAGCCTCGGGCTAATGCCGTCCATTTGGAGTGACCCAACGTCGCCGATTTGCCTTTATCAGCAACAGGGCGAGGGATGGAGCATCGGATGGCGCTGGCATCCGAGCCAACGATTCAACGTGGCGGCGGTGTCTCGATGGCTACAAGGCGCCCTTTGGGAGCGGGCGAAAATGGTCATCCACAGCGATGGCGGTTGGGTTTCAGCCAATGCGTTGGAAGGCGGGACGTTGGAGTGGCAAGCAAGCGAGTGGCGGCAGGATTCGCGAATTGAACTGATTTTCTCCGAGCCGCAAGACTCGGAAGCGCTTCAAGCAGGCTTGGCGAGTTGTCGCCTTCCATGATTCCTGCTTATTTCAGGGCTTCCACTTGTTGTGCTCCTGGCGCCACTGGCTCAGCTCGATGACTTCAGCCCTGGGGCGGGTCTGGACCGACTCGATCGGCGGTGGCGGCGTCTCTTCGAACGGCATGGGGTAGGGTGCGAGTTCGATGTGAGCACTGTGCGCCCCGAACTGCGTGATGGTGCCCGAATGACGGGTCTCACCCGTCACCGTGAACTCGAAATTATAGATCCGTGCCAGCCGTCGTCGCCCGCTGGCGTCCTTTACGAAGCCGATCTTTCGTAGCGCCACGTTGCCATCCAACAACTCGATCTTGAGGTTGGCGCAATGTTGCATGACCCTCGCCAAGGCCCGTTCGCGCAAGCCATGGTTGTGCCACAGCCAAGCGCCGCCGGTAGCCAGCAGCATCAGCACGAAAATGTTTCCAAGGGTCAGCATGAACGAGGTGCTCCAACAAGTTGCCGTCAGCTTAACTGTCTCGCCGGTCTGTCGTACAGGCTGTGTTTAGTCGCATACTGCGCGGCTTGAATTTCATTCGTTTTACGGAACCAGCCGCATGAAACGTACGCCTCATCTGCTTGCCATCCAGTCCCATGTGATATTTGGTCACGCCGGCAACAGCGCTGCCGTATTTGCGATGCAGCGGGTTGGGGTAAATGTCTGGCCGCTCAACACCGTACAGTTTTCCAATCACACCCAGTACGGACAGTGGGCCGGAGAAGTGCTTGCGCCGGCCCAGATACCGCTTCTGGTAGAGGGCATCGCTGCGATTGGCGAGTTGGGCAATTGCGACGCGGTGCTGTCTGGTTATCTGGGCAGCGCCGCCCAGGGGCAAGCCATTCTGGCGGGCGTAGCGCGGATCAAGGCATGCAATCCCAAGGCGCTGTACCTGTGTGACCCTGTCATGGGACATCCGGACAAGGGCTGCATCGTGGCGCCCGAGGTGAGCGAATTCCTGCTGGAAGAGGCGGCCGCCGTGGCGGACATCATGTGTCCGAACCAGTTGGAGCTGGACAGCTTTTCCGGGCGCAAGGCGCAATCCTTACTTGATTGCCTGGCTATGGCTCGCGCGCTGTTGGCCCGTGGACCGAAGGTCGTGCTGGTTAAGCACTTGGCTTACTTCGGCAAGCCAGACGACAGCTTCGAAATGCTGCTGGTGACAGCTGATGGCAGCTGGCATCTGCGCCGACCATTGCTGGCGTTTCCCCGTCAACCCGTGGGGGTGGGTGACCTGACCTCGGGATTGTTCCTGGCGCGGCTATTGTTGGGAGACAGCCTGGTAGCGGCTTTCGAGTTCACCGCTGCGGCGGTACACGAAGTGCTGCTGGAAACCCAGGCGTGTGCAAGCTACGAGCTGCAGTTGGTTCGCGCCCAGGATCGAATCGCCCATCCGCGCGTGCGCTTCGAAGCCGCGACGATCAGCCAATGACCGAGAAAAATCAATGTGGGAGCCAGTTCGCTCCCACATTGATTTTTGACAGCCCTATCAAGGCCCGTCTGCCTTGATTTCCTGATAACGCCGCTCCAGCTCCTGGCGGATCTGACGCCTTTGCTGGGCTTGTTCGTAACGGCGTTTTTCCTCGCCATTTTGCGGTTGCAAGGGAGGAACGGGCGCGGGCTTGCGCTGGTCATCCACCGCAACCATGGTGAAAAAGCAGCTGTTGGTATGGCGGACCGAGCGTTCACGGATGTTTTCGGTCACGACCTTGATGCCCACTTCCATCGACGTGTTGCCGGTGTAGTTTACCGACGCCAGGAACGTCACCAGCTCGCCAACGTGAATGGGCTCGCGAAAAATGACCTGGTCGACCGACAGCGTCACCACATATCTCCCCGCGTAACGGCTGGCACAGGCGTAGGCGACTTCGTCGAGGTATTTGAGCAAGGTGCCGCCATGGACATTGCCAGAAAAGTTGGCCATATCGGGGGTCATCAACACCGTCATCGACAGCTGGGCGTTTCCGGGTTCCATAACATTCTCACGGTTCAAGGCAGCCAATCGGGAGTGCGCCTCTGCGGACGCTGGCGGATCATTCCAAAACCACCGATATCGGGACGTTGCGCCCGCAGTTGCCGTCACGCTTCGGTGGATCTGTTTCGATATATTGCACCGTCTTTCTGCCAGAAGTCGCGGTGTTACCCTTCAAAAGCCCCTCGCAAGGGCATTTCCTACAAAGGAAACGGACTTATCCACCAACGATGAGTCATTTTGAACAGGGAGCCTCGTCTATGCATGCCATCAGTTTTATCCAGGATTTGGCGATCATCATGATGGCTGCGGGGCTGGTGACCGTACTCTTTCATCGTTTCAAACAACCGGTGGTGCTGGGCTACATCGTCGCAGGCTTCATCATCGGCCCGCACACACCGCCGTTCGGGTTCATCCATGACGAAGACACAATAAAGACCCTGGCCGAGCTTGGGGTGATCTTCCTGATGTTTTGCCTGGGCCTGGAGTTCAGCCTTCGCAAGTTGTTCAAGGTGGGGGCCACGGCATTCATCGCTGCGTTCCTCGAGATCGTGTTGATGATCTGGATCGGCTACGAGATAGGTCGCTGGTTCGACTGGAGCGCCATGGATTCGCTGTTTCTCGGCGCTATTCTCGCAATCTCCTCGACGACGATCATCGTCAAGGCCCTCAATGACCTGAAGATGAAAAACGAGCGCTTCGCGCAGCTCATATTCGGCGTCCTGATTGTCGAGGATATCCTCGGCATCGGCATCATCGCCTTGCTGTCGAGCATCGCCGTCAGCGGCACGGTCAGCTCCGGCGAAGTTTTTTCGACGGTCGGCAAGTTGTCGCTGTTCATGATCGTCGCCCTGGTGATCGGCATTTTGCTGGTGCCGAGGCTCTTGGCCTATGTGGCGAAATTCGACAGCAACGAGATGCTGCTCATCACCGTGTTGGGCTTGTGCTTCGGCTTCTGTCTGCTGGTGGTAAAGCTCGAGTACAGCATGGTATTGGGAGCGTTTCTGATCGGTGCGATCATGGCCGAATCCCGGCAGCTGCTGAAGATCGAGCGACTGGTCGAGCCGGTGCGTGACTTGTTCAGCGCCATTTTTTTCGTCGCCATCGGCTTGATGCTCGATCCCGCGATCCTGCTGCAATATGCTTGGCCCATCGCGGTAATCACCGTAGCGGTGGTGTTGGGCAAGATGTTGTCTTGTGGCCTGGGTGCCTTTATCGCCGGTAACGATGGACGTACCTCGCTGCGCGTTGGGATGGGGCTTTCGCAAATTGGCGAGTTTTCTTTCATCATCGCCTCGCTGGGGATGACATTGCAGGTCACCAGCGATTTCCTGTACCCGGTAGCCGTCGCCGTCTCGGTGCTGACCACGCTGTCCACCCCTTACCTGATCCGTGCTGCGGACCCCTTATCTGTGAAACTGGCGACGGTGATGCCGCAACGGCTAACACGGGTGCTAGGCATGTATGGCGAATGGTTGAGCAGCATCCAACCCCAAGGCGAGGGCGCGCTGGTGGCGGCTATGATCAGGCGGATTTTGTTGCAGGTGGGCGTCAATCTGGCGTTGGTGATCGCGATTTTTGTTTCTGGCGGCTATTTCGCCGAGTGGATGTCGACGTATCTGCAAGCATGGATCAGCGATCCAAGCTGGCAGAAAGCATTGATCTGGGGCGGGGCACTGCTGTTGTCACTGCCGTTCCTGATTGCTGCATATCGCAAGCTCAAGGCGTTGTCGATGCTGCTGGCAGAGCTGGGTGTGAAGCCGGAAATGGCCGGCCGTCACACTCACCGCGTCCGTCGGGTGATTGCCGAAGTGATCCCCATTCTTTCGCTACTGGTGATTTTCCTGCTCTTGGCAGCCTTGTCGGCCAGTATTCTACCGACCAACAAGTTGCTGGTATTGATCGCCGTGGTGGCGATTGCCGTGGCGGCGCTGCTCTGGCGCTGGTTCGTGCGCCTTCACACGCGTATGCAGGTGGCGTTGCTGGAAACCTTGGAAAATCACAAGGAATCGTCCGGGCATTGACCGACGGCAGGCGTCTGGCGGATCAGCTTTCCAGCCAGACGTCCCGCGCCCAGTGCCAGACTGATTCCCAGGTTTCCTCGGCGATCAGTTCTTCTTCGGCCTGCCACAGCACCACGGTGCCGTCCTCTTCGACGCAATAGTAATCGTCGCCGTCCTGGCAGATCGGAATCAGGCTGCGGTCCACGCCAGCATCCCAGGCATTTGCCGCTACATCCGGCAAGTAGGTGTGGGATTGCGGGTCGGTAACGGTCACCGGTTCCAGGCTGCCGTATACAACGTCGCTGACCGTCAGCAAAAACTCCCTGAACACGAACGGTATATCGATGAACAACTGCTCTTCGATCTCTACCAGCAAATCTTCGTCGGGCAGCTCCAGCGGGACCGGTACGGGCTCGTTGGCTTCACGCAATTGTTCGATGATTTCTTCCACGTCCGGGGATCCTCTTTCTCGATGGCGCGGTTTTATATGGAGCGGTTTATACAGTAGCTCGCTATAGATGCAACCGCGAAATAGAGAACCCCGGCCTGAGCCGGGGTTCTTTTATTTCAACATGCAAAACGGGCAAAGGTTCAACCGTTCTGGCGGATACCGGCCACCATCCAGGGCTGGTCATCGCCCTGGGCACGTTCCATGTTCCAGCTTTCGCTGAACGCTTCGCCTTTGTCGAAGCGAGAATCCTTCGACAAACCACTGAAGGTCAGGGTGGCGATGGTCTTGTCGGCGCGATCGTCGACGCCATCCAGTTGCACCTGCAGATTGTCGATATAGGTGGACTGGAAGCCATCACCCAGCTCGGCGCGTTCGCGCTTAAGGAACTCCAGCAGCTGCGGGGTCACGAACTCGGCAATTTTGTCCATTTCGTTCGCGTCCCAATGTTGCTGCAGGGACATGAAGTGGCTACGCGCCGCTTCGATGAAACGTTCTTCGTTGAACCAGGCCGGCGCATTGATGACCGGACGAGCGGCCACAGGCGCTGCCGAACCACCGAAAATCGAACCGCTGGCAGGCGGCTGGTTGAACACCTCACGCTGCATTGGCGCATGGCCGGCTGGAGCCAGTTGCTCTTGCTGCTTGCGACGACGAGCGGCAATGAAGCGGAAGACCAGGAAGGCGATGACCGCCATGATCAGGATGTCGAAGATTTGCATGCCTTGGAAGCCGTCGCCCATGAACATGGAGGCGAGCAGGCCGCCGGCGGCGATACCGGCCAGGGGGCCGAGCCAGCGCGATGCGCCGCTGGCCTTGGTGGCAGCGCCTGCGGCACCGGCCGCGCCTGCGGTGGCAGCAGTGGACCCGGCCGCAGAGGACGGCGCCATCTGGCTGGTCTGGTGAGTCGGGGCCGCGCCCGAACTTTTACCACCGCCAAAACGCTTGGCGGCATTGGCGTCGATTGCCATCGTCAGGCCGATGCACAGCGCCATGGCGATGCTAAGAAAACGTTTCATATAAAGGCATTCCCATTTGTGAGTAGCACGCGGCCCATGTTGCACAGGTGAACTGTTGCTGGCTAGCGGCAGAGTGTTTCGGGCTTTTGCATGACAGCCGAGGTTCAGGTTCGCTTGCGCAAGAGGCTTGTTCGATTTGGGCTGTAGGAAAGGGGGACAAGTTCTATCAGAAATGCTTCGGCGTCCTAAAATAACCTATGGGCCGCGTGTCAGCTCGCTTCCCACAGGTTTCCACGCACTTCAAATGGCCTCGAGCTTGGCGTACCCCAGCATCAGCCATTTGCTGCCTTCGCTGAAGTTGACCTGGACCCGGGCCTGGGCTCCAGCGCCTTCGAAATTGAGGATCACGCCGTCGCCAAATACCGAATGGCGCACAGCCTGGCCGAGGCTGAAGCCGGTTTCCGGTATATCGCTGCCGCCAAACAGGCTGCTGGTGCCTTGCTGCTGGCTGCCGCCGAACGGACGGCTGACGCTGTTGGAAAGCCGCACTTCCTGGATGAGACCCTTTGGCACTTCGCGTACGAAACGAGACACCTTGTTGTAGGTCTCGCTGCCATATAAACGACGGGTTTCAGCATAGGTCAGCACCAGGTTCTGCATGGCCCGGGTAATGCCGACGTAGGCCAGGCGCCGTTCTTCTTCCAGGCGGCCCGGTTCTTCCAGACTCATCTTATGTGGAAACAGGCCTTCCTCCATGCCCACCAGGAATACGTACGGGAACTCCAAGCCCTTGGCGCTGTGGAGGGTCATCAACTGAATGCTGTCCTCGTGCTCATCGGCCTGGGTGTCGCCGGCCTCCAGGGATGCATGCCCCAGGAACGCCGACAAGGGGGACAGGTCCCCATCCTCGTCCGTGGTTTCGAAGTTGCGCGCAGCGCTGACCAATTCCTCAAGGTTTTCCACCCGGGCCTGGCCTTTTTCGCCCTTTTCTGCTTCGTGGTAAGCGATTAGGCCAGACTGCTCGATGACGGTCTGGGTCATCAAGTGCAGGGGCATCTCGGCGCATTTGGCAGCCAGGTCTTCTATCAGATCAATAAACGCCTTCAGCGCCCCGGCTGCGCGGCCGGTTACGCCTTTATTGTCGACCAACTGGCGCATGGCTTCCCACATCGACACGTGGCTGTGGCGGGCATGGTCGCGAATCGCTTCGACGGTTTTCTCGCCAATGCCCCGCGTCGGCACATTGATCACCCGCTCCAGGGCGGCATCGTTGCCGCGCCCTTCGATCAGGCGCAGGTAGGCCATGGCGTTCTTGATCTCCGCGCGCTCGAAGAAACGTTGGCCGCCGTAGATCCGGTAAGGGATCCGCTCGCGCAACAAGGCTTCTTCCAAGACCCGCGACTGCGCGTTGGAGCGATACAAGATGGCGATATCGCTGCGGGCCAGGCCGGTCTTCAAGGCGCTTTCGATGGTTTCCACTACATAGCGGGCTTCATCGTGTTCATTGAATGCGGCGTAGAGATTGATCGCCTCGCCTTCGCTGCCGTCAGTCCAGAGTTCTTTGCCCAGGCGGCCGGTGTTGTTGGCGATGAGGGCGTTGGCGGCCTTGAGGATGCCGGCGGTGGAGCGGTAGTTCTGTTCCAGGCGGATGACTTCGGCGTCCGGAAAGTCCGCCGAATACTGATGGATATTTTCGATTTTGGCGCCGCGCCAGCCGTAGATCGACTGGTCGTCGTCGCCTACGACCATCAGGCTGTCGCCGCCCTTGGCGAGCAGGCGCAGCCACGCGTACTGAACGGCGTTGGTGTCCTGGAATTCGTCCACCAGGACATGCCGGAAGCGTTTCTGATAGTGCGCCAACAGGCCCGGATGGTCGCGCCAGAGGTCCAGCGCCCGCAGCAGCAGTTCCGAAAAGTCGATGACCCCGGCACGTTGGCATGCTGCTTCGTAGGCTTCGTAGATGCTGCGCATGGTCGCCAGGAACAAGTCGCCACTGGCCTGGATGTGTTGCGGGCGCAGGCCTTCGTCTTTCTGGCCGTTGATGAACCACTGGGCCTGACGGGCGGGCCAGCGTTGTTCGTCCAGGCCCAGTTCGCGGATGACGCGCTTGACCAACCGCTGCTGATCGTCGCTGTCGAGGATCTGGAAGGTCTGGCTCAGGCCGGCCTCCTGCCAATGGGCACGCAACAGGCGGTGCGCCAGGCCGTGGAACGTACCGACCCACATGCCGGCCGGATTGAGGCCCATCAACTGTTCGATGCGATGACGCATCTCGGCAGCGGCCTTGTTGGTGAAAGTCACTGACAGGATCGAATGGGGCGAGGCGTTCTCGACCTGGATCAACCAGGCGATACGGTGCACCAGCACTCGGGTCTTGCCGGAGCCGGCACCGGCCAGGACCAATTGACGGCCCACGGAGGCAGCAACTGCCTGGCGTTGGGCATCGTTTAGGGAGTTCAACAGAAGGGAGAGATCATCGCGCATCGAAGCATTCTAGGGTGCGGCGTCACCCCGGGCAAACCGAGCTTCGCATCAGCCGATAAAAGACCGTTTGTTGATGACCGGCTGGTCAGCGCTTACAAGCCTTTGCGGGTCGGGCTTGACGCGACTGGCACTCAATGAAATGGCAGTTTTTTCAGCATTTTTATGAGCGAGAGCAGTGTGGGATGCTCTTTGGCTTGTGTATGCTCGGGGCTCGTTTCGGATGCACCATGCATCCTTGAATAAGAACAAGAACATCACCTATGACCTTCAATTCCGATCTGGCGGGCCCTTGTGTGGAGCCACGGATCATCTGCAAGCAGTACGCCACGGAAATGGCGGTCGAACGCACAAGGTTGTTGTATCAGGGCTCGCTGCTGCCCACCCTCTTCATGCTGATCAACGGGCTGGTCTGCGCCGGGCTGTTGTGGGAGCCGTCGCGTTATTTCCTGGTGAGTGTGTGGCTGGTCTGGCTGCTGTCACTGGTGGCGCTGCGGGTGATTCAGGTGGCCGCTTTCGATTCAGCGATACCCAGCCGCCAAGCGCACCCGGTCTGGTTGCGTATGTTTTTGTTGGGCTCGGCCATGACCGGCCTGACGTTGGCGGCTGCTGGCATCGCCCTGGTGCCGGCTGACAGCTTTCAGCAACAGGCGTGGGTGTTTGGGCTGATTGGCGCAGCCACCCTTTCGGCCAGCGTCGCTTATGCCGTGAGTCTTCCGGCATTCCTATCCTTTACGCTGCCCTGTCTGCTACCGGCCATCGGTTATCTTTTCTGGGGCGGTGATGAGCATCAGCGCGGATGGGGTTGGCTCGGGCTGATTGTGCTGGTGTCGCTCAGCGTGGTGGCCTGGCAGGTCAACCGAGTGATACGAAATGGAATGTTGCGACGATTCCAGAACCAGGCGCTGATCGAGCACCTGCAGCAGACGCAAGCCCGTAGTGCGCAGCTTAACGAGGCATTGGGCAGGGAAGTCGAACAACGCCGTTCTGCCGAGGCCCAGCTGCGTACGGCGCAGGTTGGGCTGGAGGCGCGGGTCGAGCAGCGCAGTCTTGAGCTGGAGGTGGCCAGCCGAGCCCTGAGTAAAAGTGAAGCGCGTCTGGCGCTGGCCCTAAAGGCCAGCGAGCTGGGGTTGTGGGATTGGAACCTGCAGACCGATGAAGTCCATCACACCCAACTCAAGGAGCTGTTTGGCCTGGAGCCCGAATACATCACTGCCATGCTCAGTCATCTCACTCCGCGCCTGCATCCTCAGGATCTCCCGGCGCTCAAGCGCGCCCTGATCGAGCATCTCAAAGGGCGCAGCGAGGATTACCAGATCGAATACCGAGTGCGCCATGGGGACGGTCATTGGGTCTGGATCGAAGATCGCGGCCGGGCGGTTGAGCGCAGCGCGAGTGGCCGGGTGCTGCGCATGGTCGGCACCCGGCGAAACATCAGCGCCAGCAAAGAGCTGGAACAACAGCGGCAACTGGCGGCCACGGTGTTCGAAGCCGCCAGCGAAGGTATTGTGATTTTCGACCCCAACTACGCATTGCTTGCGGCCAATCAGGCATTCACGCGCGTGACGGGCTTCAATATCGCCGACATGCTGGGTTGCAATGTGGTTGATTTGCCGTGCAGTCGCGACGCGCGCCGGCACTATCCGATCATCCGCCAGGCCTTGAAGCAGCATGGCACTTGGCAAGGCGAGCTGGTGGAGGCGCGCGCCAACGGCGAGCTCTACCCGCAGTGGCTGCAATTGAATGTTGTGCGAGACCCTCGGGGAAATGTCAGCCATATAGTGGGCTTCTTCGCTGATCTTTCGGCTCGGCGCGAGTCCGAAGAGCGGATGCGTTATCTCACCCATTACGATGAGCTGACCGGGTTGGCGAACCGCTCGCTGTTCCGCGAGCGCCTGAACGAAGCCCACCAGCGAGTGCGCCAGGGCGGGCGGCGGAGCCTGGCGTTGCTGCACATCAACCTGGACCGTTTCAAACTGCTCAACGACAGCCTTGGTCATGACATCGCCGATCAATTACTGCAGAAAATGGCCCGGCGCTTGATCAATGCATTGCCCGAAGCCGACACCATCGCCCGGTTGTCCGGCGACGAGTTCGCGGTACTGTTCGACGCCTATGGCAACCTTTCGAGTCTCGCCCGGGTGGCGACCCGGCTGGCGGCCAAGCTGCGCGTGCCGCTGACCGTGGAAGGCCACGAGCTGGTGATCAGCGCATCCATCGGCATCAGCCTGTTGCCTGACACTGCGCGGGAAGTTTCCACACTGGTCAGCCAGGCAAACATAGCCATGCAACATGCCAAGCATCTGGGGGGTAATAACTTTCAGTTTTACACCGACAGTTTGCAGGCCAGCACGCTGGAGCGGCTGCAACTGGAAAACCAGTTGCGCAAGGCTCTCGAAGAAAAACAGCTGAAGGTCTTCTATCAGCCCAAGCTGTGCCTGGCGACCGGTCGCTTGAACGGCGCCGAGGCGTTGGTGCGCTGGGACCATCCCACCATGGGTCGAGTCCCGCCGGGGGATTTCATTGGCTTGGCTGAAGAGACCGGTCTAATCGGGTCGATTGGTGAGTTCGTGTTGCGCCAGGCCTGTTGGCAGGCATGCGAATGGCAGCGCCAAGGGCTTGAGCCGATCAGGATGTCGGTCAATCTGTCGGTGCACCAATTGCGCCAGGGAAAGCTTGTCAGCCTGGTGCGGCAAGTGCTGGAAGAAACCGGCTTGGCGCCCCAGTACCTGGAGTTGGAGTTGACCGAGAGCCAGCTGCTCGACAGCGTCGAACACATCATTGCCACGTTCCAGCAGCTGCGCGACCTTGGGGTCAAGCTGGCGATTGACGATTTTGGTACTGGCTACTCATCCCTGAGTTATCTCAAGCGTATCCCGGTGGACTACGTGAAGATCGACCAGGCATTCATTCGCGGGCTGGGCGAGGGCAGCGTCGACACGTCCATTACCCGAGCGATCATTGCAATGGCCCATGGACTGTCGCTTAAGGTAGTGGCCGAAGGCGTCGAGCGGCAGGAGCAGCTCGATTTTCTCAGGAACGAGCGTTGCGATGAGGTGCAGGGGTATCTGATCAGCCGCCCCGTGGAAGCCGAGGGGCTGGCCGGGTTATTGCGGATGCAACACTTGGCGGAATGAACCTGATCCTCGATTGGACTTGTCGGTGACTACCGGCAGCGAAATTCCTTGGGGGTGGGATCGGTTGCGCAAACTGTTTGCGTCCCGGCACAGGCTGCTACATCGGGCGATCCTCTGCCAAAACAAAGGGGCCGCGAGGCAATCCAGTTACGTTTTGGACGGGCAAAGCGCCAATTCTTGTAGTATAACTACAAGCTTGCTACATCCCGGCATCCGCCCATAACAAGAGTCCAGCCCCTTGAACCTGTTGCAACACATCGCCCAATCACGCCACCTGCTGCGCAAGTCGGAGCTGAAAGTCGCCGATCACGTACTGCTTGATCCGGCGGCCGTGATGCACAGTTCCATGGCTGATCTTGCCCACAGCGTCGGTATCAGCGAGCCGACCATCGTGCGTTTTTGCCGAGCCATCGGTTGTTCGGGTTTCCAGGATCTCAAACTCAAGTTGGCGCAGAGCCTGGCGGCTGGGGCGAGCTTCGGCCAGTTTGCCATCCATGAGGACGACTCAGTCGCGGACTACAGCCTGAAGATCTTCGACACGACCCTGCACACGCTGATGGAGGTTCGCGAGAAGCTCGACCCGGTGGCGTTGCAAAAAGCCGTGACGGCCATGTCCCAGGCCCAGCGTGTCGAGTTCTACGGTTTTGGCGCTTCCGGTGCGGTGGCCGCCGATGCACAGCACAAGTTCTTCCGTTTGTTGCTCACCGCAGCGGCGTATTCCGACCCGCACATGCAGGCGATGTCAGCGGTCACGTTGAAACCCACCGATGTGGCAATCTGCATTTCCCAGTCGGGGCGTTCCAAGGACCTGTTGATCACCGCAAACCTGGTGCGCGAAAGCGGCGCCTCGTTGATCACTCTGTGCCCGAGCCAGACTCCATTGGCTGAGCTGTCGACGGTGAACCTGGCGATCGATGTGCATGAAGACACCGAAATCTATACACCATTGACCTCGCGCATCGCCCATCTGGTGGTGATCGACGTGCTGGCGATGGGCGTCGCCATGGCCCGTGGCCCGAGCCTGGTCAACCACCTCAAGAGCGTGAAGCGCAGCCTTCGCAGCCTGCGGCTGTCGCCCAAGTCGGTGAAGGCGCTGGACGACTGAGCGCAGATTTTGGGGCCTTGGGGGGCATCTGCCCAAATTCATCGTTCTGTAACCGTCGCGCCGCCAAATCGTCATCCCGCGCCGTCATCTTGAAGCTCCCGTATACGTCTTGGGAGTCTCGACATGACCCAGTCCTACGAAGACCGCAGCGCCGTCAAAACCCGTCGTCAGCAGGAAGATCAGCGCCGCATGGCGTTCCGTCGTGCCATTGAAGACCGCTATGAACAGCGCCAGCTTCTGGCCCAGATCAGCGAATTTCCTGACGCGGTAGAGTTCAATTACTGGCAGGCAACACCGGCGGCTTCCCGTCGAAACGTTCAACCAGGGCGATGATCTGAGCGCGCTCGCCGCGTACGAACGCCAGGAAGGCATGCGCGACCGGTGACAAGCGCTTCGCCTTGGCCTGCACCAGGCACCAGCTGCGGTACAGCGGCAATTCCTCCACCGGTAACTCGATGAGCGCGCCGGACGATAGTTCCCGGCTTACGGCGTGGCGCGTCAACAGCGCCACGCCCAGCCCGGCTACCACGCATTCGCGCTGGGCCTCGGCCGACGCGACTTCCAGCGTCTGGGTGAAATGCACCCGTTTCTCCTTGAAGTATTCCTCGCAGGCCAGCCGCGTGCCGGACCCCGGTTCGCGTAACAGCAGCGTGTAAGGTTCCAGGTCCTGCAAACGCAGCGGACCCATATGGCACAGCGGATGGTCGGGCGGCGCCACGGCGACGATTGGATTGTTGAGAAACGGCAAGAATTCCAGCCCCATGTCCTGAGGCACCATGGACATGATCACCAGGTCGTCACGGTTGTCCGAGAGCCGTCGAATGACCTGGCCGCGATTGACCACCGTCAGATTCAAATTCACCTCAGGGTGTTGGCGCTTGAACGCGGCGAACAGGTGAGGGACGAAGTACTTGGCGCTGGATTCCACCGCAAGCTTCAGTTGGCCTTGCAGCGAGCCCTGCATGTCCGAGAGCTGCATGTCGAGGTTTTCCAAGCGTCCAAAGATGTCCCGGCTGGCACGTTGCAGGGCCTCGGCGGCTTCGGTCATGTAGAGCTTTTTGCCAACGTACTCAAACAAGGGCTGGCCGATCAGCTCCTCTAAGGATCGAATTTGTAGGCTAACGGCCGGCTGTGTGAGAGACATTTCATCAGCTGCACGGCTGTAGGACCTTAGGTCGCACACCTCGTTGAAAATCTGCAATTGACGCAACGTCATACGCATCAACGACTTACGCATATCTGAAGTACCTTGGGCCGAGACGGATGCCGGAACTATAAGTCTTTGCTTATGCACCTCCCAACAAATATTCATTTTTGTTAATCCCCAGTCGGGACTAGTGTGGAGCTGCGACCAATTGTTACATCTGGTCACGCATCGGCCTGAACCTCAGGCCGTGGGTATCACCGGCTCAAGGGAACCTCCAATTGATAACAAAGATCCTGATCGCCAATCGTGGTGAGATTGCCGTCCGCATCGTCCGCGCTTGCGCCGAGATGGGCATCCGCTCGGTCGCGGTCTATTCCGACGCCGACCGCCACGCCTTGCATGTCAAGCGTGCGGACGAGGCCCACAGCATTGGCGCCGATCCGCTGGCCGGTTATCTCAACCCACGCAAACTGGTGAACCTGGCGGTGGAAACCGGTTGTGATGCGTTGCATCCCGGCTACGGTTTCCTTTCGGAAAACGCCGAACTGGCGGACATCTGCGCCGAGCGCGGCATCAAATTCATTGGCCCGTCGGCGGAAGTCATTCGCCGCATGGGCGACAAGACCGAAGCGCGCCGCAGCATGATCAAGGCCGGTGTGCCGGTCACGCCGGGCACCGAAGGCAACGTGGCGGGCATCGAAGAGGCCCTGACCGAAGGTGATCGGATTGGTTAC
The DNA here is from genome assembly GCF_051131945.1 of Pseudomonas sp. Z5-35. Lineage (NCBI taxonomy): Bacteria > Pseudomonadati > Pseudomonadota > Gammaproteobacteria > Pseudomonadales > Pseudomonadaceae > Pseudomonas > Pseudomonas sp. Z5-35. The sequence goes on along the minus strand of NZ_CP071640.1, from coordinate 5,517,414 downwards.
CCGGTCATGCTCAAGGCTACGTCTGGTGGCGGCGGTCGCGGTATCCGTCGCTGCAATAGTCGCGAAGAACTCGAGCAGGCCTTCCCGCGAGTGATTTCCGAAGCCACCAAGGCATTTGGTTCGGCGGAAGTGTTCCTGGAAAAATGCATCGTCAATCCCAAGCATATCGAAGCGCAGATCCTGGGCGACAGTTTCGGCAATGTGGTGCACCTGTTCGAACGCGACTGCTCGATCCAGCGCCGCAACCAGAAGCTGATCGAAATCGCCCCGAGCCCGCAGCTGACCCCCGAGCAGCGCGCTTACATCGGCGACCTGTCGGTACGCGCGGCCAAGGCCGTGGGCTATGAGAATGCCGGCACCGTGGAGTTTTTGCTCGCCGAAGGCGAGGTTTACTTCATGGAGATGAACACCCGGGTGCAGGTGGAACACACCATCACCGAAGAAATCACCGGTATCGACATCGTTCGCGAACAGATCCGCATCGCCTCCGGTCTGCCGTTGTCGGTCAAGCAGGAAGACATCCTGCACCGGGGTTTTGCGTTGCAGTTCCGCATCAACGCCGAGGACCCGAAAAACAACTTCCTCCCCAGCTTCGGCAAGATCACCCGCTACTACGCCCCTGGTGGGCCGGGTGTGCGCACCGACACGGCGATCTACACCGGCTACACCATCCCGCCGTTCTACGATTCGATGTGCCTGAAACTGGTGGTCTGGGCGTTGACCTGGGAAGAAGCGATGGACCGCGGCCTGCGAGCCCTGGATGACATGCGCCTGCAGGGGGTCAAGACCACCGCCGCGTATTACCAGGAGATCCTGCGCAATCCGGAATTCCGCAGCGGCCAGTTCAATACCAGCTTCGTTGAAAGCCATCCTGAACTGACCAACTACTCGATCAAGCGCAAACCCGAAGAGCTGGCCCTGGCCATCGCCGCCGCCATTGCCGCACACGCAGGCTTATGAATAAGCAGCTGCAAGCCCCAAGCTGCAAGCTGCAAGTAAAAGCCGATTCGCTCTTACTTGCCGCTTGTAGCTTGCCGCTTGTCGCTACGAGGAGATCGTGAAATGCCCAAGAAAATCTTTGTAACCGACACAATCCTGCGCGACGCCCACCAATCGCTGCTCGCCACGCGCATGCGCACCGAAGACATGCTGCCGATCTGCGACAAGCTCGACAAAGTCGGCTATTGGTCGCTGGAAGTCTGGGGCGGTGCCACCTTCGACGCCTGTGTGCGCTTCCTGAAGGAAGACCCGTGGGAGCGCCTGCGCCAACTGCGCGCGGCGCTGCCCAACACTCGCCTGCAAATGCTGCTGCGCGGCCAGAACCTGCTGGGCTACCGCCATTACAGCGATGACGTGGTCAAGGCGTTCGTGGCCAAGGCCGCCGTCAACGGCATTGACGTGTTCCGTATTTTCGATGCGATGAACGATGTGCGTAACCTGCGCGTCGCCATCGAAGCGGTGAAGGCCGCCGGCAAGCACGCCCAGGGCACCATCGCCTACACCACCAGCCCTGTGCATACCATCGAGGCGTTCGTAGCCCAGGCCAAGCAGATGGAAGCCATGGGTTGCGACTCGGTGGCGATCAAGGACATGGCCGGCCTGCTGACCCCGTACGCCACTGGCGAACTGGTGAAAGCGCTAAAGGCCGAGCAATCATTGCCGGTGTTCATCCACTCCCACGACACCGCTGGCCTGGCCGCGATGTGCCAACTCAAGGCCATTGAAAACGGTGCCGATCACATTGACACCGCGATCTCCAGCTTCGCCTGGGGCACCAGCCATCCGGGCACCGAGTCGATGGTCGCGGCCCTTAAAGGCAGTGAATTCGACACCGGGCTGGACCTGGAGTTGTTGCAGGAAATCGGCCTGTACTTCTACGCCGTGCGCAAGAAGTACCACCAGTTCGAAAGCCAGTTCACTGCCGTCGACACCCGCGTCCAGGTCAACCAGGTTCCGGGTGGGATGATTTCCAACCTTGCCAATCAGTTGAAGGAGCAGGGCGCACTGAACCGGATGAACGAAGTGCTGGCGGAGATCCCGCGCGTGCGCGAAGACCTCGGCTTCCCGCCGCTGGTGACTCCTACCTCGCAGATCGTCGGCACTCAAGCGTTCTTCAACGTGTTGGCCGGTGAGCGCTACAAGACCATCACCAACGAAGTGAAACTCTATCTGCAGGGTGGCTACGGCAAGGCTCCGGGTGCGGTGAACGAGAAGCTGCGTCGCCAGGCCATCGGCAGTGAAGACGTGATCGACGTCCGTCCGGCCGACCTGCTCAAGCCGGAAATGACCCGGCTGCGTGGAGAAATCGGCGCCTTGGCCAAATCCGAGGAAGACGTGCTGACCTATGCGATGTTTCCGGACATCGGTCGCAAGTTCCTCGAAGAACGCGACGCCGGCACCCTGACCCCTGAAGTGCTGCTGCCGATTCCCGAGGCGGGCAGCGTGAGTTCTGCGGGCGGCGAAGGCGTGCCAACCGAATTCGTCATCGATGTTCACGGTGAAACCTACCGCGTCGACATCACCGGTGTGGGCGTCAAGGCCGAAGGCAAGCGTCACTTCTACCTGTCCATTGATGGCATGCCGGAAGAAGTCGTGTTCGAACCGCTCAATGAGTTTGTCAGCGGCGGCAGCAGCAAGCGCAAGCAAGCCACTGCGCCAGGCCATGTCAGCACCACCATGCCGGGCAACATCGTCGATGTGCTGGTCAAGGAGGGCGACATGGTCAAGGCCGGCCAAGCGGTGCTGATTACCGAAGCGATGAAAATGGAGACCGAAGTGCAGGCGGCTATCGCCGGCAAGGTCACCGCCATTCACGTGGCCAAGGGCGACCGGGTCAACCCGGGCGAGATCCTGGTCGAGATCGAAGGCTGACTGAACAGCCTCGATACAACGTTTTAACCTCGGGGGGGCATGTGCTCCCCTTTTTTTGGCTCGTCAGAACATCATTCGCCATTGTCCCATCAGCGCTCCGTTGCGGTTGTCCTGGCCGGTTTCGCCGCTGTAACTCAATCCCAAGGTATGCCGGGGCGAAACGGCCAGGTCCAGCCCCGCTTGCAGCAGCAGGCTGTCACGGTCCAACTCGACCCCTTCGATCATATAAGTCCTGCCGCCGTTAGCCAGCTGTTGATGGGAGCTGCCCCCGATATCGCCGTACAGGTGTTTCCAGGCAACATCCAGGTGCGGTGTCAACCGTATGCCTTGGTCGAACACAAAAGGACGGGCGAGGCGCAGGCCCAGGTCGCTGTTGTAGTGTTCCTGGGTTTGACCGTTGTACTGCAACGCGGCGTCGCCACCTTTTTCCGAGTAGGCGTCGCGTTGATAGCGTTGGTAGCCCACTTGGACGTAGGGCTCTATATCGAATTGTCCGACGTCCAGGTTGTAGCCGACCTGTCCAAAGACCTGTTGCGTCGTGGCGTCGTAACGACCCTTGAGGCGGTCCCTGAATCCATTGAACGCGACATGGCGCTTGGTGCTGCCGTCATGACTGCCATAGACAGCGCCCAGGCGCAGCGCCAGCGGCCCGTCCTGACGCAAGGCGTACGCGCCTGCGAGCCAACTGTCGAGCGCTCCTTCGAATCGATAACTTTCCAGCCGTGTCTGGGTCTTGCTGCCGATGATGCCCAGCCGCCAATCGGGCGTGACAGCCCAATCGGTTCCCAGCATCAGGCCCTTTGTCGAATGTTCAAGGGCAAAGCTACCCAGTTCCTTGGCGAGGCTGCCGCTGTTGCCGATGGCCTGGACCCAGACTTGACCGTTGTCATGCTTACCCATGGGGTTATTGCGGCCCATCGCCGAGAGCATTCCCGAGCTGATCGGTGCGACGCTGCTCAGGGTGGCGTTGCCCAGGTCGGCGGTGTCGTAGCCACTCAACTGGTCGAGGGCACTGGCGGCGGTGATCAGGTTGCTGCCGAGCAGGGCGTTGACGGCGGTATTGGGTTGCGGGGCGGGGCTGGCCGGTTGCGGCTCGTTGATGCTGTCCGCAACCGATCGAGCGGGATCAGAGGTGGCCGCCACGTTGATTGGAAGGCCGGTGCGCGCGTAGCTCAGGCTGACCTGCGTCGCGGTGGAGTGCATTGTTGCCGTCATGTATGGCAGCTCGCTGATTACTGGCCCAAATGCACCGATGATCTGTCCCGCTTTGATGACGGTGTGCTCTTTCGCCCCGACGTACTCGCCGGGTACACCGACAATCTTCAGCGTCGCGTTGTTCAAGGTTGCGGCGTTTTCAACCTTGATCGTTGAGCTGTGGCCCTCAGCGTCTACGCCATAGATCAATACAGCGGTTGGGGAAAACGTTAAATCCTTGGCGGAGGGGGCACCTATTTCATGGCCAACCTCCAACCGACCTTTTACGTTCAGCAAGCCCACTGAGCCCGGACCGCTGAACGTTGCATCCTGTTGAACATCTACCCGGCCAGTTACGGTTCCGGAGTTCACCATGCGAGCGCCCGGTTCGACAGTCACGTTATTTGCAACGTCCCCCTTGTTGTCAAAATCACCGAGGACCCCGATCTGTCCGGTGAGATGGCCGGTGTTGATCAATTTCGTTTTCGACTCGATCACGCCCCAGCCAGCGAAGCTTGTGGTGTGCTCCCACTCGCCATGGGTGACGTGCAAAGCCTGGAAGTTGCGGGTCTCCGGCAATTGGGAAGACGTTGCATCGCCTAATTGCAGGATGTTGGTTCCACCGCCGCCATCAACAATCCCGCCGAACATGCCATTGGCGCTGACGTTGACAACGTCATTGGCCTTGGTCAGTTTCAAGCCGGTTTTGCGAGGTTTATCGAGAGTGTGCTGTTTGGTATCTGGCGCTTCTGCGACGGCCTTCAGGCGCTCCTGCAACTCGGCAGTGGTGAAGATTTCAGCAGGTTGCTGAGCCATCGAGACATCGGCGAAACCGACTGCCAGCGCGATTGCCAAAGCGAGGTGCTGAGGCAGGAATAGGTGTTGGGTAGGCATCGAATGCGGCTCTTATGAAATGAGTCCGCACTTTAAAAATTCCCCCTGAGAGACGATGCCAGCCAACTCGTCGCCGCTGGCGAGACATGGCGATGAAGCTCGTAGGCTGTCCGTGCCGCGATCACCGCATCGCTGCATTGGCACTCGTGATCGCAGGCTTTGCCCTACACCGTTCTCGGATCGTTCCGTTTGACGACGTGCCGCCGATCAACTGCGCTTGAGATAAGCCTTCCCATAATGCCGCTCCATCCGCGCCTGAATCAGCTCCAGCGCAATGGACATCAACCAGTAGATGATCGCCGCCGTAGTCAGCATTTCGATATAGCGATAGCTCGATCGACCGTAGGATTGCGCCAAAAACATCACCTCCCAAACCCCCATCACCGAGATCAGCGAGGAGTCCTTGAGCATGGAGATGAACTGGTTGGTGGTCGGCGGGATGATGGTGCGCATGGCCTGGGGCAGGGTGACGCGCCAGAAGATCACGGTTTCGCCCATGCCCAGCGCCAGCGAGGCTTCGCGTTGGCCGTGGGGCACGCCGAGGATGCCGGCGCGAAAGATTTCGCTCAGGTAGGCGCCGTAGTTCAGCGACAGGGCGATGATCCCGGCAGCGATGGCGCCGGGCACGACGCCCAGTTGGGGCAGGCCCAGGTAGATCAGCAGGATCTGGATCAGCAGTGGCGTGCCGCGAAAGAACGAGGCGTAGAAACTGGCGATGCCGAACGCCACCGCGCTGCTGGACAGCCGCGCCAGGGCGGTGATGAAACCCAGCAGAGAGGAAGCGAAGATCGAGCATACGCATAGGAACAACGTCAGCACCGCGCCCTGCAGAAAGCCGTTGGGCGCCAGGTGCACGCCCAGCAGGTTCGGCAGTTTGTCGAGGATGATCGAGAACTTCAGGTCGAAACTCAGGAAGAAACTGGCGAACAGCGCCAACATCGCCGCCCAGGTCAGGTACAACCGGGTGCGAAAACCGAAGATTCTTTGCAGGCGTGACTCAGCCACCGGTGGCGGTGGCTGAGGGGGTGGAAAAGAAGTCATTGGCTGATATCGGCGCCGATCCATTTCTGCGAGAGTTTGCTCAAGGTGCCGTCCTGTTTCAACTGAGCGAAGACTTCACGCACCTTGCTGTTCCACTCGGCGTCACCCTTTTCGATAGCGACCGAGTTGGGCTCGGAATACAGCGCCTCGCCCGCCAGTTTGAAACGCTTGTCTTCGGTCAGGCGCGGCTGCGCGGTCACCAGGTTGGTCAGCACTGCATCCAGTCGCACCCCGGCGCCGAGGCCCAGGTCTTGGAACGCTACGTTGTCGGTGTCGTACGGGGCGATCTGCACGTCCTCGAACGGATAGCTCAGTTGGGTATCTTCAGCGCCTTCGATGACCAGGTTCTTGTTCAGGTAGCTCTCGTAACTGGAGGCGCTGGTGAGGCCGACTTTTTTGCCGCTCAGGTCCTTGGCGCCGTGGATACGATCGTCCTTGGCGTTGACCACGATCACCGCTGGCGAGGCGTAGTACTGCACCGGGAAATCGAACACTTCGGCGCGCGCCCTGCTCGGCGTCATGGAGCAGATGCAGATGTCATAGCGCCCGCTCCAGTGACCGGCCGCGATCACGTCCCATGAAGGCGTTTCCAGGCGCAGCTTCACGCCCAGTTTTTCAGCGACTGCCTTGGCGACGTCCACGTCAAAACCATCGAGTTGGTTTTGATCGTTGAGGAACGAGAAGGGTGGATAGCTTTCCATCAGTACACCGACCATCTCCTTCTTCTGTTCGATGCGATCCAGCGTGGCGCCGGCGAACGCTTGCGAAGAGGCGCCCAGAAGAGTCAGGCCCAGGGCCAGCAACGGTTGTAATTTCATGTGACGTGCCCTGTTAGAAAAATAAGTTGTAGTTCTCAGATTGGTGCGTATTAAATAGTTATAAGAACGACTCCGGTAGTGAGTATTTTTCATAAGCTTATGAGTGAATCGCATATGGCCGCAGCAACGACAGTCATTCTCGATGGCGGCATGGGCCGCGAACTGCAACGCCGGGGCGCGCCGTTCCGACAGCCCGAGTGGTCGGCGCTGGCCTTGAGCGAAGCGCCCGAGGCGGTAGAAGCCGTGCACGCGGCCTACATTGCCAGCGGCGCCAACGTCATCACTAGCAACAGCTACGCCGTGGTGCCGTTCCACATTGGCGAGGCGCGTTTCGCCGCCGAAGGCCAGGCCTTGGCCGCGCTGGCGGGTGAATTGGCGCAACGGGCGGTACAGGCTTGCGGCAAAGCGGTTCGGGTGGCCGGGTCGCTGCCGCCGCTGTTCGGTTCCTACCGGCCGGACCTGTTCGATGCTTTTCGCGCCAATGAACTGTTGACGCCCCTGGTGAACGGCCTGGCGCCCCATGTCGACTTATGGCTGGCCGAGACCCAAAGCTCCACGGTCGAAGCGCGGGCGATTCACGCCGGTCTGCCGAAAGACGGCAAGCCGTTCTGGCTGTCGTTCACCTTGAAAGATGAAGACACCGATGAAGTGCCACGCCTGCGTTCTGGCGAGCCGGTGGCAGACGCCGCGGCGGTGGCGGCGGAACTGGGTGTCGAAGTGCTGCTGTTCAACTGCAGCCAACCGGAAGTGATCGGCGCCGCCATCGATGCGGCGCGGGACACCTTCGAACGCTTGGGGGTGAAGATCGCCATCGGTGCCTACGCCAACGCTTTCCCGCCGCAACCGAAGGAAGCGACCGCCAACGACGGCTTGGACCCGCTGCGCGAAGACCTCGATCCGCCAGGATATCTACGGTGGGCGGCTGACTGGCGCCAGCGCGGGGCGAGTCATCTGGGCGGCTGCTGCGGCATCGGGCCCGAGCATATCGCGGTGCTGGCGCAACGGTTGGGTTAATCCGCCTGGCGTTGGCGCCACGGCTGCGGACCTTCTTACATTTAAACTTACGGTTTTGCGGATAGGTTCGCGTCGCCTATATATATGTATGTCATTTGTGGTTGGCCAGCGCGATAGGTTCTTCGCTTTCCAACCACAATGGACAGTCAGATGCCTATTTCCTCAGGAAATGGACCCGACACTTTGTCGCTCCCTCATGTTTCTCAATTACCCGCCCTCGGCCAGACCTCCGACTTATCGAGCCCCCCCCAGGAGAAGGCGCAGGCAACGCTGTTAGGCCTGCTGGACATAAACCAGGCAGAACTGACGCGGTTGTTTGCCGGCCTTCCGACATTCGACACAGCGCTCAAGAATCTGATGGTCAATACGATCAAGGCGAAGATTCCCGAAAACAAGTTTCGTGCTTTGTTGCTTGAGCAAATCGACCCAGATCACGGGTACGTGAATCATTACTCCACTGGGTCGGACGGTGCACGTTCGTTGACCGCCTCGAAGAGTTTCAGCGAGGTTATGTGGGGTGGCTTATCGACCGGTTTGCCGCCCAACTACACGGGGAAGTCCTTGGGTTTTTTTATCCGCCCGGACAGCGTTGACGAACGTGACAGCATATTTGTCGACCCTGTGGATACGCAGATATCAAAGGCCATGGAAACGGCGCTTTATATCGAAAATCCGACAACCAACGACCGAATCAAGCAGCAGTTTCGCCAGGAGCTTGCGCTGTTTCGAAGTCAAAAATACGAGGGGGGCTCGCTCGGTACGACCACGTCGTTGACGGTGGAAACCGCCTTTGCGCATTTGCTTTCGCAACGATTCCTGCACCTTTTCGATTTATATAAGGTTGATCGGGATGCAGACGGTCAAACCCGCGGCAATGCCAGCACTCGGGATGCGGACGAAGACCGCCTGCTGGACATCATCACGACTCATCCTTCGAAGCTGGACAGAAGTCGATTGATGCGAGATCCAATTCCGCAGGTCTATTGCGTCATGCTCGATGGGGAAGCCAACGCACTTCAAAAGTGGCCCGCTGCGATGGTCATCAAACGAGCGGACCGAGAGGCGTTGTTTCTCTACTCCCTGGAAAGCGGATTGCAGCGATTTTCCTCTTTTAAGGAATTGGTCAATAAAGTCCAACCGGTCTACAAGGAACATCAGCGCACGATCCGGAATATTTCTTCTGAACTGTCCGGGCATGTCTTTGATGTTGCGGCAGAGGACTTGCTGCACCTGCAACGCGCCGCGCTTGAAGCCGTACTGGGTGCGCCTGAAAACAAAATGATCGCGGTCAGGGCCTTTGCCAACAAACTGGAAGCCGCACTGCTTTTGCCCATGCTGTCGCTCCTCGGTCCGTTGCTTTTCCGTGCGGCAACAACAATCGAGAACAAACGCCCCAATTTCTATAAAACCGCAACGCCCTTGGAACAAGCCCACTATCGTCGTCTTGAAGAACGGGTCATGGACGCGGCCTCTCGATTGGCTGGCGGGGTCCAGGGGCTGGAGCAGTTCGCCCGCGAGAAAATCAAGGATTACCTTCATCAAACCGTGCACCTGGATATCAAACCAGACCCAGACAAGACAACGATTACGCTTTTCTCAGGAACAAGCCCGGATCCAAGGAATTCGCGTGTTACCAGTTTGACTCAGCTGATGCTCGATAATGTCCGCCCGCTTCACTACCCGAACGCGATGAGGGAGCTATTGCCGGTGTATCTGGTCGACCGAGATAGCCAACGCATTTCGCACCCAGTCGCTGGCTCTCCGATCACGTTGAAGGGAGACGAGCTTGCCAAGATGGCAACAACGCTCGATATCGGCGGAAACTACGAAATCCAGCTTCAAAACGAGCTGAATAAGCCTGCTTATAAATCGGCTTGGCAGACAGCGTACCTGGCCAACTTGAAGTTCAAGCGCTACGAGGCGACGCTCAAGGGGAGCGAAGTATTCAAGGTCGAGGTGCTTGATAAGAGCCTCAAGCCACCGAAATCCAGAAAGCTGCTCGCGCTCTGGTTGAATGCCATTTTGAAATCGCCGACGGCAGCTGGACGTGGTCTGGTCTGCGAGCGACGGGTGCATGTCTTTGGTCTTCTGCTGGGCGGAAGCGTGGGCATCGGTGGGCAGGACGGGACGATGGGCAACGCGGCCAGCATCGACGGCGCGCTGATTTTTTCGGATCAGGAAGGACCGGTGATCAAGGGAACCGTCGGCGTCTATCTCCCTGACGGCCCCGAGGGCAATGACCTTCATGAGTTCTCTGATTTGAGCGATGGCATTACAGCTCTTCTTCAACAAGCGGCGTGGCAGAAGTACTTTCGTTCACGCATCAGCAGTGTCGACGAAGAAGAGATCAAAGATCTGCTGGGGCAGCACCGTCGCCGTCCTCTCATTCGGGTGGTGTTGATGACGGGGGATTTTCTGAAAACCTTTCATCAGGCACACGTCAACTTTCACAAGGCCTACGCGGATCATCGCTCTACCAGCAACCGCGATATCCAACGTCAAACTGCGCTCAGGCTCGGCATGATGGCGGTAGAAGCCATCATGGACGTGGTCGGTCTGCTTTTTACGCCGGGCTTTCGATTGCTCAAGAGTGCGGTGGACATTGGTTACCGGGCGTTCAGGACTGGGATTCCAATGGATCTGAAAACTTTGATCCGGGTGCACAATCTCGTTTCACGCAGAGGCCGACGTTCTGTCCGTGAAGTAATTCTCGCTCTAGAAGGGCAGGGGTTTTCCTTGAACATGGCCGCCCGTCAGGCCCAGGGCGATGTCTTTGCGGGGTTGCCCTTGGAAGAGACGCTTTATCGCCGTTATGCCGTGAGTGATGCGTCTTTGCTTCAAGGGGTTTCGGCGGATACTCACGGCTTTTATCGCCCTACCGTCACCGATAGTGTCACCGGCAGCGTGACTCGTCCCGTGTATGTTCGGCAAGCCGATGGGACGGTGTTCCGCGTACACGATCACACTCGGTTGAACGCTATCGAAGCCACGCTGGTCGACCCGGTGACCGGCTTGAGTATCCGTTCAAGCGGAGTGATGAGAAGTACGGTGGCACGAATGCCCGATGGCGAGTGGCGAGCCGTGGGATTTGGCCGTGGAGGAGGAAAGCGCTCGGGTGACACCCCCCCTCAACCAGGGTCTTCAAAGCCTAAAGTGCCCGCCTTGTCGCGAATGTCCGACTCAATACGCACGCCAGGCAGTTGGGACAATGAAATCATGGACCTGGTCCCAGCCATCATGACTCGCCTTGAGCGTTGGCCGCAAAACCGAAGTCTGCTGATCCGGGATGAAACATCAGCGGAAAATTATTGGTCGGTGCGTTTTACCCCGGGGCAGAATGAGCGCATCTATCCTTTGCGTCTTCACCCTGATGCGTCGGCCAATGACGTCGTCCTGAGTCGAGTCGGCAGTAATCATTACCGCTTGATCCTGAACGATCGTGTCGTAGATATCCCTGCCGATGGCGATTGCTTCTTCAATGCCGTTGCCCAAGGCCTGAACGAGGGGCAGGCGCAGGGTACGTTTTCAGTACAGGGGCTGCGTAACGAGGCCGCTGACTATATCGATCAACATCCAGAATTGAGGCAATACCTGCCGGCCCGAGAAGGCCCAGGCGTGCAGCTGGCGCTGTTTCATAACGCCCCCGCACTGAAAAATATGCTGGACATCGATGCGTTCACCGAACTGACACGGATCATCCATGGAGCCCCTAACCCGCATGGATTATTCCAGCCCGCTCTTAACTACTTGGACCTGATTGTCAGCAGAGTGGGGCGTGAAACATTGTATCGAGCGGAAAATGCCCGGTTACCAGCAGAAATATTCCAGCTCATTGGCCGCGAGCTATCCCCCCATTCCCCTGGCCGGTTACGCCGTTGGTATGGCCCTCTCTCATTGGAAGAACAGCAATCCTTGCAAAACACCTTGGAGAGCATTCTGTTGGCGCCCGTTGAGAGTGGTTATCTCACCGCAGTGCTTGAACACGATCACCTTATATTAGGTGCCGATCAGTTTCATATCATGCTCGAGTACGGCGTCACCGCCCAAGAATTGTCATGGAATCATCCGCACTCCGAAGATTTCTTTGCCATGTTCGATCCGGCAACCCATGGTCAACTCGACGAGGATCAGCTCGACGAACTCGGCGTTTCCCTGGTGTCCAGCGAAGAGTTGGAGGCGCTGGCGCAAAGACTCAAGCAGGCCACCGGTTACGTGCTCGAGGACGAAGAGCAGCTGCTGAGTGCCTACATAGACGACAATAACGCGGACCGTACGAGAAGCCTCTATCGCGGGGCGCTTGGGCGTTTTCCAGAGCTACAAAGACGGGCTCGAATTCTGCTGAGATCGTCGGTGATCGAGTGGACGCTGGGCGACCAGCTGAGGGTGAGCTTGTTTGCGAGTTGGTTGCGCAATCCGGCGCTGTCTGACGAGCGCCTTCGATTGATTGCCGCGTACGCCAGCACCCGCTATCGGGAGTTGTTATTCGATCATGACCTCGACATCAGCTGGATGCAGCCATTCGATGATCAGAATGTGCAGAGCTTCATCACTCATCAGGAGGAGTTGAGGGCGTTCCGGACGTTTTTGCTGGGGGCAGATGACGAGGAGGACATTTTTAGCGTTTCTAAACAGATGCCTTCAAACATCAGGATCAGACTTCTGTTCAACACCCCGGACTTGTGGAACTCCCTGCAGCGGTTTCCACTCGATCAAGCCAGGCAAGTCTGGGAGGATCTGGTGGGGCCGCACTTTAGCGATACCCATATTCGCTTGGCGCTCGAACGGCCTGACGCGTTACGTTCGGAGTTGGATTTTGCATTGGCACTGCAAGCCAGCCTTGGACAGGAGGAGGCCCGTGCGAATCGGATTATCCAAGGCCTTTTCGGTTTCGGCCAACGGCGAGCACAACAGTATCTGTACAATTTTGAGTTCCCCAGCCAGCGTCTTGGGCATAGCCGTCTGGACTTCGCATTGCACCTGGAAAGTCATCTGCAGATACCGGACTGGGCTTGGCAATATGCCAGGGAAGGCGTGACGCCGGACTCGCTGAAATCGTTCGGAATCATGAAAGCGGCAAAACCAAGCGAAGATAAAATCAATTAACCGATGAACATGCGCGCCGGCACACAGCGTGCCGGCGCTGCCGCTTTAAATGGCGTCTTTGGTAGCCCGTACAACGTGGCTTACGGTTTTTTCCGGGCTTGGCGGGGACGCTATATATATGTATGTCATGGCTGATCAAATAGGGCGATAGCTTCTGCACTTTCCAACCGCTTGGACAGTCAGATGCCTGTTTTTCCAGAAATTGAATCCATCAACTCGTCGCCCTCCCATGGCGATCAACTTCCCGTCGACATAACGTCTACCGTGCAGCGGGCCATCGCCGAGGCAGACGCACAGGGCCGAACGCTCAGCGCCCAAGGCAAGGAACAGCTCAGGCAACTGGCGCTGCTCGACGCCAACCAAGCGCGCATGGCCCGCTTGTTCGCGGGCCTGCCGACCTTCGATACAGTGATCGGCAACTTGCTGGTCAGCACCCTCAAGGCAAAGATTCCAACACGCAAGTTGCGAGCCCCGTTGCTTGGGCAGATCGACCCGGAAGGTTGGTATGTGAATCACTTCACCACCGACCCCGAAGGTCGGCGTTCGCTGACGACTTCAGAGCGTTTCATCGACGTCATGTGGGAGTGTCTGTCCGCCGATTCGCCGCCCATCTACACGGAAGGTGGCGTCGGTTTTTTCACCCGGCCGGACGTGGTGGATGAAGCGTCCAGCATTTTTACCGATTCGGTGGACCGGCAAATCCTCAGCGCCATGGAGTCGGTGCTCTATATCGCCAGCCCCCCAACGAGCGATGCTGTGGGGCGTCAGTTCCGGGAAGAATTGGCGCTGTTTCACGATCAGCCAGTGGACGATGACTCGCTCGATACAACGACCCCGTCGACCACCCGAACAAAGTTCGCCCATCTGCTCTCCCAGCGGCTCCTGCACTTGGTCGATCTGTACAAAGCCGATCGAAATCCAGATGCGCCCATGACCCAAGGTGCCCGGGCCCAGCAGGTCGAGGACGATCGTCTGCTGGGCATCATCAACACTCACCCGAGCAAGGCAGATCGAAACCGTCTGCTGCAAACGCCTGTTCCCCAGGCTTATGCCGTCATGCTCGACATGGGCTCAGCGGCCGCGCAAAAGTGGCCCGCTGCAATGGTGGTCAAATACCCCGAGCGACAAGGGTTGTTCCTGTACTCGATGGAAGCGGGCCTGCAACGATTCCAGTCCTTCCAGGACCTTGTCGGCGCGGTATGCCCCGTCCATCAAGGGCTACCGCGCACGATCCGCGATATTTCCTCCGAGCTGTCCAACCATGTCTTTGAAGTGGCGGCTGACGATTTGCTCAAGGCTCAGGGCGCCGCGCTCGAAGCAGTATTCGATGCCCCGGAAAACGAGACGCTTGGCTTGAGGGCTTTTGCGCAGAACACAGAAAACGCACTGGGTTTGCCGATGTTGTCGTTGGCCGGTCCCTTGCTGGCCCGCCAGCAGTGCCTGATCGAAGACAACCGCCCCGCGAGCTATAAAACCGCGACACTGTCGCAAAAGGCCCGGTACCGCCGTCTCGAAGAGGATGTTTTTCAAGCGCTCCATGACGTGGGCGACGGCGTTCAGACGTTATGGCAATTCACTCGTCAGAAAATCAAACAGTACCTGCGGCAAACCGTGCATCCGGGCATAGATCCGGATCCGGACGAGACCCTGGTCACGCTATCGTTCGGCAGCCGTGCCAATCCCAGGCAGAGTCGCACGTCGCCTCTGACCCAATTAATGCTGGATAACCTGCGCCCGAGTCAGTTTCCCAACGCCATGCGGGAAGTGCTGCCGGTGTATCTGGCCGATCAACAGGGCCAACGGATCCGGCATCCCGCCAACGGCTACTTCATCACCTTGGCGGGGGGCGAGCTTGCCAGGATGGCCGTGAGCATCGATGCCGGTGGCCGTTATGAGCACTATTTGCGCGAAGCCATGAATAAAACCCAGTACAAGGCGGCTTGGCGGACAGCCTATCTGGCCAATCTGAAATTCAAGGCCTATGAGGCTGGGCTCAAGGAAGATGAGGTCTTCCGGGCCACTGTGGTGGATAAGGCTTTCAGTCCGCCCAAACGTCAAAAGCAGGTTGCGCTCTGGTTGAACGCTGTTCTGCAATCGCCGGCGGCGGCCAGTCGGGCGCTCGTTTCCGGTCGAAAGGTGCAGGTGCATGGCCTCCTGTTGGGTGGAAGCACGGGCGCTGGGGAGCGGCATGGCACGATGGGGAATGCGGTCAGTGTTGATGGTGTGATGTTTTTTTCTGATCAGGATGGGCCCGAAATCAACGGCACGGTAGGTGTTTATTTTCCGGACAGTCCGCAGGGTGACGACATCCACGAGCTCGACGACCTGAGCGACGGCATTACCGCGCTCCTGCAACAGGCGCAATGGCAGGACTACTTTCGCTCGCGAATTTCCACGGCTGACCCCGAGGAAATCAAACGGACCCTGGGCCAGCGCGTCAGACCGCTGGTTCGCGGCGTTTTGATCGAGGACGATTTTCTTGAGGCGCTCCACCGAGCCCATGTCAATTTTCACAGTGCTTATGCGGACCATCGTTCCAACAGCAATCGGGAGGTCCGGCAGCAAATAGCCGTCAGGATGATGATGGTGGCGATCGAGGTGGTGCTGGACTTGGCCGGTATGCTGTTGGTGCCCGGTGTCCAGTTGCTCAAGCGTGCCGTACAAACCGGCGCGTTAGTGCTCAGGACCGGTGCGGTGCCCATGGACCTGGGCACCCTGGCATTCGTACACGAAGTGGCGCGCCATGGAACGCGGCGCGCGGCCCGGGCAATGGTAGTGCCTTCTCGGGGCCAGGCTTCATTCCTCGCGTTGACGGCGCGGCCGAGCAAGGGTGGGGTCCTTCTAGGATTGCCATTGGAGCAAGCGCTTTATCGCCGTTATGCCGTGACGGACACCGCGTTGACACGAGGGTTTTCGGCAGACTCCCAGGGATTCTATCGTCCCCAAGGCAGCGGCGCGGTGTACATCCGCCAACCCGACGGGACGGTGTTCCGGGTGCATGACCAGACGAGGCGGATGGCCACGGAGGCGACTCTGGTCGATCCCGTAACCGGGCTAAACATTCGCTCCAGTGGCGTGATGAGAAGTACCGTTGCGCGCATGCCCGATGGTGAATGGCGCGCCGTGGGATTCGGCCATGGGGGAGGCAAGCGCCCCGGGGGGAAATCGCCACAGCCCGGTCCTTCCAAGCCCAAGCTGCCAGCGCTGGAGTCTCTCGATGTGGCCCGCTCGATACGCACGCCAGGCAGTTGGGATAACCAGATCATGGACCTGGTGCCGGCCATCATTACCCGCCTGCCAAGTTGGCCGCAAAACCGCAGCCTGGTCATCATTGATGAAATCACCCCGGGGCGTCATTGGTCGGTACGCTTTACGCCGGGCGAAACCGAAGTCATCTATCCGATGAGGGCCCATCCAAATGAAACGGACGCCGACGTCCTCCTGAGGCGAATGGGCAGCAACCATTACCAGTTGGTGCTGGAGGATCGCCCGGTGGATATTCCCGCCGACGGTGATTGCTTCTTCAATGCCATTGCCCAAGGGCTGAACGAGGGGCAGGCGCAGCCGCGTTATTCAATACAGCAATTGCGTAACGAAGCCGCGGATTACATCGATCACCACCCGGAGCTAAGTCATTACTTGGTGTCGCAGCCTTCCATGACCCACCAAGCGCTGTTCGATAATGCCCGTGTGTTGGACCTTATCCTGGACGAGAAGGCGCTGCTCGATCTCACTCGGATCATTCATGGCGGTCCCAATACCCTGCGTGTGTTCGAACCTGCCCTGAACTACCTGAATACTTACGCCAGCAATTTGGTCTCGAATCAAACAACGGGCGCCGTTTTGCCAGCAGAGATACTGCAAATGATCGGGAGTTTCCTGGCGCCTCGGTCGAGGGGATTGTTAAGGCCAAAGACTGCGCCCCTGGCCCCGCTGGAAAGGCAGCTTGTGCAAAAGTATCTGGAAGGCATCCTGCTGGGTACTGCTGAGCCTCATCTGATCGCTGAATTGCTCGAAAGCCGGTCTTTTACGTTGTCTCAGGACCTCAATCATATTTTGCTGGAGTACGGTCTTACCACGCGACAGTTGAGATACAACAACCCCTTGAGCCAAGAGCCGTACGTCCGGTTCGATGAGGCCATCCATGGCAACCTCGACGAGGATGAATTGGAAGATTTGCTCGATGGCGCTTATCTGGTGAACAGCGACGAACTGTACGATTTACAGCATGAGCTCAGGAGTGACTTGGGAATAGACGTTCGGGAAAACGCGGAGCTGTTTGACTGGTTCAAATACAATCAAGCGGTCGAGGGCATCGTCGAGTTGCTTGAAAAAGCGCTTACACGTTTCCCCGAGTTGCGAAGGCGAGCCGAAATCCTGCTGAGCTCCCCGGTCGTCGCCTTGAACCTGGGCGGCATGTTACGGGTTAATTTCGTGGCCAACCTGATACGTAATCCGGCGATATCGGATGAGCGGCTTACTCTCATTGCCGAGTACGTCAGTACCCGTTATGACGAGCTGCTAGGGGATGAGCACATCGATGTCGATTGGATGGGCCTTTTCGATAATCGGAACCTGCGAAGTATTGTGACGCGGCGCAAGGAGCTCACCGGATTCCTGAGCCATGTAGGGGGGGCGTGGGGTGTCGCGGAAGAAACCGATATACCCTCCATCGCCAGATTGTTCAGCCATCTGGGACAGCCGGTTTCCGATAGTCGGGTTGCGCTTCTATTGGATACGCCCGGTTTGCTGCCCGCCGTCCAGAATCTTCCGGTGCAATATCGTTGGCGCGTCTGGGCCGAATTGACCGGCCCCCACTTCAGCGATGCCAATATCCAAGAAGCGCTTCAACACCCAGAGGTGTTCAGCTCCCCGGAAGGCCTGGTGACAGCCTTGCGAGCCAGCCTGGGGCCGGAAGAAGCTCGTGCGAACCAGATTATCCGGGACGTATTTGCCATTGGCCAAAGCCAGGCCCAGGTATATCTGCATCACTTCGATTTCCCCGTGGGACGCCTGGGCCGTAGTCGCCTGGATTTTGCGTTGCACTTGGAAAGCCATATGGCGATACCGGAGTGGGCGTGGCAATACGCAAGGGCAGGGGTTACCGCGGATTCGCTCAAGCATTTCGTGGCGAAAAAACCGCAGTCGAACTGAGTGATCCGGCTGACGGTTGAATCATGACCCTGGCGAGCAGTCTCGTTGCCCTGGCAAACAGGGCGACGAGTCAGCTCGTGTGGCTACTGGATCAAATCACGCTCTGCACTGCGCCAGGCTTCGCACTTGGCCACCCTCGCGCTGGTTTTCCTCGCTCAGCCAGCGCTCGAAGCCGGCGCCGATGTCTGGCCATTCCGAATCCAGCATCGAATACCACGCGGTGTCGCGGTTCTGTCCCTTGACCACCATGTGCTGGCGAAACACTCCCTCAAAGGTGAAGCCCAGTCGCTCGGCGGCATATTTGGAGCGGGCATTGGCGGCGTTGCATTTCCATTCGAGGCGACGGTAACCCAAGGCAAAACTCTCCTTGGCCAGCAGATAGACCGCCTCGGTGCTCTTGGGCGAGCGCTGCATCGGCGCGCCGAACGTCACGTGGCCAATCTCGATGCGACCTTGGGCCGGGACGATGGACATCAGGCTGAGGATGCCCTGCACGTCGCCGCTGGCGCGGTCGATCACGCTGAAGAAATACGGGTCGGCGTTGGCGGCGTGGTTGTTCAGCCAGGCATCGAACGCGCCGCGTTCCTTGAACGGACCGTAGGGCAAGTAATCCCAGAGTTTCGGGTCGGCGCCTGGGCCTTCAAGGGCTTGCCACAGACCCTCGGCATGCCGGGCCGGGTCGAGTTTCTCCAGGCGGATGAAACGCCCTTCGAGCCACTGCGCAGAGGGCGCAGGGACACCTTTCCAATCGGCGAGTGAAGTCGACATGCTGTGCTCCTTACAGGGCTTTGCGAAATTGAATGTAGCCTGGGCGTTCGGCGATGCGCTCGTAGAGCTGGATCGCGGTCGTGTTGGTTTCGTGAGTCAACCAGTGCACCTTGCAGCAACCATCGGCCTTGGCGGTGGCGTAGACAAACTCGATGAGCTGGCGACCCACACCGCTGCCCCGGTTCTGTTCCGTCACCAACAGGTCTTGCAGGTAGCAGGAGTTCTCGATGCTCCAGTTCGACCGGTGATAGATAAAGTGCACCAGGCCCACCGCCGTGTGGCCCTTCCAGGCCAGGGCAGCATGGGTCGGTTCACGCTCATCGAGCAAGCGCTGCCAAGTGCTTTGGCTGACCGCATCCGGCAGTTCGGTGTTGTAGAACCGCAGGTAGGCTTGCCACAGCGGCAGCCAGGCGGCGTGATCGTCGGCGCTGACGCGGCGGATGTCGAGTTGGCTCATGTTCACTCCTTGGACGATTTTTCAGGCATTAGGTCGGCGAGGGCACGGTCCTGCGCATCGGGGCTGGCGGCAAGCCCGTTGCGCACCCCGGCGGCGTCCTCGGGGCTGCGGTTCTGGCTTATTTTGCGTTTACCCTCCAGGCGCTGGATGGGCAGGGCGAAGCCGACGATGGCCTTGAGCATGCTGTCGATGTACTCGGCCGGTGCGTCATCGATCTTCCACGGCTGCTCGCGGCCGCTTTCGTGGCGGTCGGTGAGGGCGCCCACCAGGTTGCGCAGGCGCTGGGCGTCGCTGAATACCTCGGCGCTGCCGTACGCGTGGACGGCCA
The DNA here is from genome assembly GCF_051131945.1 of Pseudomonas sp. Z5-35. Taxonomy (NCBI): domain Bacteria; kingdom Pseudomonadati; phylum Pseudomonadota; class Gammaproteobacteria; order Pseudomonadales; family Pseudomonadaceae; genus Pseudomonas; species Pseudomonas sp. Z5-35. Next base: position 5,497,772 of record NZ_CP071640.1, on the reverse strand, counting down.
CGTAGTTCCAGGTCGGCACGACTTTGCCGTGTTCGACCTTGCTCGGGTACAACCCTGGGCTGACGTAGGCATCGGCACCGACGAATATCACCAGGGCTTGGGCCCCGGCTTCCAAATCGCGCCATTGTCGATTGGCCCGGGCCATGTGCCCGTAAAGGCTGCCGTTCGGCCCCTGCTGCGTGTCCAGCAACAGCGGCAAATGACTGGCCTGCAAGCCGTGTTCGCCGTGGGTGACCAATACGGCCAGGCGGCAATCGCCGATGATCTGGTGCAGTTGGGGCAGGTCTTCGACGGCAAAGGCTTTGGGATTGTACATGATGATTTTCCTTGGCGAATGCGAGCATCCTAGGCAGGCTATTGGTCTGTTGTAAGAGCCACTTCAGGCCAATTCGATAGGTCCATTCACGAGGGATGTCATGCACAACGCCGTGCCGCCACTGTCCTTCAACCCCGCTGGCATCGAGCTCGATCGCGGCCAGGGGCTTAGCCGCCAGCTTTACCAGGCCTTGCGCGCCCGCGTGTTGGACGGGCGGCTGGCCAGCGGTACGCGGCTGCCGGCCAGCCGGGACCTGGCAACGGCCTTGTCGATTTCCCGTAACAGCGTCGTGCGGGCCTACGACCAGCTCTATGCCGAGGGTTTCATCGAGGGACGGGTTGGCGACGGCACTTATGTGGCGAAACTCTCTTCCTCGGTCTTGCCGCTGAAAAACATATCCACAAAATTGTCCACAGGGTTTTCAACAGGCTTACCCACAGGGTTATCCACAGAATGGCTCGATTTACCTGTGATTCCATCCAGCAAAGTTATCCACAGCGGTGCGCTGGAGCGGCTCGAAAAGCATCATTTGGCCCAGCCTCCCAGCGGGCCGCCCAAAGCGTTTCGGGTCGGCGTTCCGGCGTTCGATCTATTCCCATTCGACGTATGGGCCAAGCTGAACGCGGCTTTCTGGCGCAAACCGGATCTGCAGCAGCTGTGTTATGGCGATTCCCAGGGCGATGCACGATTGCGCAGTCTGATCGCCGCTTACCTGCGCAGCTCCCGTGGGTTGCAGTGCACCGCTGAGCAAATTGTGATCACCAGCGGCGCGCAGCAGGGCATTAGCCTTTGTGCACAGCTGCTGGTGGACCCTGGCGACAGGGTGGCGATTGAAAACCCGGGCTATCGCGCCGCCGGGCACGCGTTTGCCGTCGCCGGTGCCGATGTGCGTGGCGTGCCCGTCGACAGCGAAGGCCTCGACTGCAGCGCGCTCGGCAGACTTGAGGGTTGTCGGCTCGCTTACGTCACGCCGTCCCATCAGTACCCGATGGGGGTGGTCATGAGCCTGGCGCGGCGACTGGAGCTGCTGGCCTGGGCCGAACGCAATGACGGCTGGATCGTCGAGGATGATTACGACGGCGAATACCGCTACAGCGGCGCGCCGCTGGCACCATTGGCGGCGCTGGATCGCCAGGGCCGTGTGCTGTATGTCGGGACGTTCGGCAAAGTCGCGTTCCCGGCGTTGCGCCTGGGCTACCTGGTGCTGCCACCCGGCCTGGTGGATGCTTTTGCGCGACGGCGGGCCGTGGACGTGCGTCATTCCGAAGTCAGCACCCAGGCGGTGATGGCCGAATTCATGGCCGCCGGGCATTTCCAGCGGCACATCCGGCGCATGCGACGGGCTGCCCTGGCCCGGCGTGATGCGCTGTTGACGGGATGGCCCAAGGCTGTGCCGGGCGTCGGCCCGCTGCCTTCGGTCGTGGCGGGGTTGCACGTCACGGTGCCGGTGGACAGCCCCGAGCGTGAGCGTGAGCTGGTCGCACAAGCGACCAGCGTCGGCGTGGAAATCAACGGATTGAGCAGTTATTGGCTGCCCGGCACGGCACCGTCGACGATCAGTGCCGGGCTTGTGCTGGGCTTTGCCGCCGTCCCGCCAGCGGCGATCGCCATCGCCCTGGCGAGCCTGGCGAAAGTCTGGAAAGGCTGAGGCGGGGGGCATTGATCGATGCCCCGGTCCGATGCCTAGGATTTTTCCTTGGGAAAAAATACCTGCTGGGCCTGGTCCACAGCGATTTCGCTGCGATAAAGCGCGATCAGTTGACGCTGATCCAACTCCCGGGTCGAGGCATCGGTGACCACCTGGTCGATTTGCTCCAAGGTTTTCAACCGCGCCGAAAGGAACGTGCGGGCAGGCACCCAATCCGTCGAATAGCGGAAGTCCGCGAACCAGAGTGTCTTATTGGTCTTGCGATCCTTGATCTGGTACCGGTCGAGGTAGCCATAAGGCGGCGTTTTCCTGCGCTGCCGGTTGAGCTGCTTGGTGATGGTGATCTGGTTGCGGTCCTTCAGCCAAATGACGCCTTCCATGGTTGGTGGGCTTTGCTTGATGATGTTCAGCACGGTCTGGAACTCCAGCGCGTAAAGGGCCTGGGACTCGAGCTTGAGTTGCTTGCGCAACGATTCAGCCGCGCGTCGCACGTCGGCCGGGGTTTCAGTCGTTTCGTTGGTGGAAACACCTTCCGCCTGTTCAAGTGCCTTATCGATCGCATTGCCGACTTTCTCCATTCGACCTGCATGAGCATTGATGATCATGCCGATTCCGGCTGGCGTTCGGTGGGGTCGCTTCAGGTCTTTTTCCAGCTGCGCCTTGAACGCCGGCAGTCCGTCGATCAGCGCCTGGCCTTTGCTGATGCTGGTGGCCAGGACAGGGACGGTCAGGGGACGGCTGGCCATTACGTGAGGCACCCATTCGCCGGTTTCCTTGCGGTGGAACGAGGCGATGGTCGCGTCCGAGAATGGGTTTTTCACATCGACCCAATCGGTTTCTTCCCTCAGGTTCGATAGACGAGGCTCGCCGCTGATCAGGCCCCAGTAGCGTGCCCTGATAAAGCGTTTCCTGGGCCTTGGACGCTCCTCATAAGGGCTGCCGATAGTGCGCCGGTTGCTTCTTTCATCGAGGGCGCGGGCCAAATGACCCAGTGTTCGCTTCTTGAGCCCGATGATCCGGGCGCGCATGCGATTGATTTGTCCAGGGCTGGCGCTGCCTGCGTATTCGGTGCCCAGGTAGTCCAAGTGCTCGGCGATGGCGGTGAACTGCTCGGTCAGGCTGCCGAACGCGTTGATCTGTTCGTCTAGCCGGATCACGCTGCGCTCGTCGACGGCGTCGATCAGGCTTTGGAACGCAACCGTGGCATTGTCGACCACTTGGTTAATTTCCGCCCAGCCTTCGGGCATCGTGCTGACGCTTTCGAGTGAAAGACAAAGGTGGCGGTACATGTCCAGTTGGATCAGCCGCAGGTCGTTGCTGTTGAACACCGGCATCTTGCGCCGATGCTGGCGGACGAAGCCAAAACCTTCGCGCCCCAGTTGCTTGAGCTCGGCGAATCGCGTCTCCATGTAGTCCAGCCGTTCGATCATGTCGTCGCTGGTCTTGATCATGTTCTCGGCGGCATCGACGTGCTGCTGTTCAAGCACTTCCACGCCGGACGTAATCATGTCCATCGCGGCTATCATGGCCGGGGCGAAGCGTTCTCCCAGCGCCTCCATTTCGACGAAGGTGAAATTGACCTGGGCATTCAGATAGCCGAGTCGGGTTCGCGGGCTGTCGGCCCGGGATTGGAACACCGGCCATTCAGTGAGTATTTTCAACGCTTCTTCATAACGTTCTCGCTGGGTCTTCAGCGTATTGACGTATTCGTCGCGCCGGGCCTCCCTCGCCGTGCCCGTTGCTTTATCGAATGCTTGTGCCTCCATGGTCAGCTGTTTTTGATCCTGGGTTTTTCGCTCTTCGAACTGGTTCAGCTCGGCCATCAGCTGGATGCTGCGACGTCTGGCCTGGGAGACGACTTGTTGCCGGGCGCCTTTGGAGCCGGCGCCGCGTAGCTGCAAGCGAGTCTCGATGTGCCATTGGCCGCCCGTATCGAGCCACAGCGCAGGTCCCATGCGCGAGGGCTGCTTGGCGTCGATGATGACCGCCTGGTCTCCTGTCACATTGACGTTGAACCATGTCTGCGCGACCTTCGCGTACCACGTGCCATTTTGCTCATATAAGCCTCTGGTTGGGCCGTCGAGCTTGGGTTGCCCCAGGTTTTTGGGGGCCTCGATGCTGAAGGTCTCCAGCAGTTTCCCGCTTTCCCATGACTTGCTCATCAAGGCGCCGCTGGTATGGACGGTCTCATAGCGCTCAACTGCCAGCGCCGCGTGGGTCACGGACGCGAGCTTCTCGATGATGAGTTCAGGTTTGGGCAACCTGGGCTGGGCAGGTACTACCTCCGGGGCCTCGGTCCGGCGACCGCGTCCGGTTTTGCGGGTTTGCTCGATGGCGACGTTAAGGGTGGCCAACGCCATGTTCAACAGCAGATCGACGAAGGTCTGCCATTTGGCCTGGCTGTCGGACGCCTCGTCACGTTCGGTCAGCTTTTCAACGTCATCCAGGATCTGCCAGAGCCAGACCGCGTTCCCCACCGTGGAGCCCAGGTAGGGCAGCGCCAGGTTGAAAATCAACCAACCCGTCTGCTTGAACGTCTCCCAGCGGCTTTCGCTGTTGGAAACCGATTGGCGGTCGGCGAGTTCGACCAAGGCGTTGGCGTTGGCCTTGAACAACAGCGGCATGAAGTCCGAATCCAAGGGGTCGTCGACCAGGCTGACGGGGCCGCTGTAGGCGAAAGAGGTCAGTGGGTCCACCGCAAACTCCACGACAGTCCAGGGCGAAGGCAGTGGCCCGGAAAAAACGTATCGGCTATAGGTTTCGCGCACGCCGTCGGGCAGCCAGGCCAGCACCGATTGGCGCAGCGAGGGCGTTTGCCGGATGGCATACAGCAGGTTGCTGAACGACGGGAATTGGCTCAGCTGTGGCTCAAGCAGGGGCCGATAAAGCAGGCATGGGCCGGCGCTCGGATCTTTCGGGCCGATCACGAACATATTGGTCACGACGTCTTCTGAGCGGGTCAGCTGCAGTTCCGGCACGAAAGTCAGCTTGCGCATCACGACCCGTTGCCCGTCGACATTCGGCTCGGTTTGTTCGGCGTCCATCAGCGCCATGACATAACGCACACCCAGTTCATTCAGGTTGCCCTGGCCCCGGAGTTTGTTTTCCAGCGCCAGCATCGGCAGCTGAATGCGCAATTGCGCGATGTACAACTGCTCGCGGCGGGCCGATTCAGCAGGGTCGTCGAGGAGCTTTTGCTTGACCAGTTCAGGATAGACACGACCCACGTCGATTTGGCTGATCAACCCCTCGACGTATTCGACCGTCATCCATTTGGGCAACGCAGAGTCGTCGGTCGAGCGGATGGATTTATTGCCCAGGGGAAGGGCAATCAGGTTTTGCAGGGCAAGTTCAACGACGCTGAACGTGGTGGTGTCGATTTGCCCGGGTACGACGAAACTGCCCCAGAGCACTGGGCTGCGTATCTCGATCTGGATCTTGTGCGGATCCAGCGTGGAAGCGTCGTCATGCTCGGCTTGCATCAGCTTTTTCAGGGCGCTCGATGCATAGTCCTTGATGGACGGAATGTCGTCCAGGTAGGTCTTGCCGGCATGGGCGTTGCTCAGGGCGGACAGGTTTCTCAGGCACTGGGCGAACAACGTCTGGTCCGATATCGAGGCGGCCTGTAGCCAGGGGGGCACTTGTCGTTCGAACCAGGCTTCGCCAAAACTCTTTTTGGCTTGCAAGCGCTCGGTGCCAGGTTGCGGCTCCGCGTCGGCTGGCGTAACGCCCTGGAGATGGGCGGAACCCAGGATCTTCACCTGCATGGCGATGACGCCGCAGGCCTTGTTGTCAAAGATGTCCCCGTCGGGCTCATAGAGCCGCCAACGGATTTTTTTACCGCTGGACATGGGTCCCAAGTATGGCGGCAGTGACTGACCCAACGCCTCCCTCGACTCGAACTTCTGGTAACCGTTGAGCAAGGAGTGAGCAAGGATCACTTCCTCATTGTCGATCAGGCCGATCAACACCACGATCGAGTTGTCCTCCAGCCGCCGCACTGTTTCGCCGTCGACATCCTCAATGTCGACCAGGTAGGCGTGGCTGTCATAAGGGCCTTTGCGAGTTAGTACGTCAGGATGCAAGTAAAGCTGTCTGGCCATCTTGCATTCTTCCGTGGTCCAGCCGTCGATCCGGCTGACATCCCATAGCTTGCGTAGCGATCGCGAAAGCTCATGCCAGCGCGGACCGGAAGCGCCCTGCGAAGCATTCCAGTAGGCCAGTTGTTTTTCCTGGTAGGCCGGCAATATGGTGGGGACCAGTTCGTTGATCACCCGACCAATCTGGTCGATGCGTACCGGCAGGTGCACTTCGGGGAAGGTGATGGGCAGCCGGGTCAGGTAATGCAGCCCTTCGATAAACAGCGACGAATCGTCCTTGACCACGCGCGCGGCGATGATGGCGGCCAGGGTCTCATAGCGAATGGGCAGCTCGACGATGTCATCCCCGACAATCTGCCAGGTCGGCACGGCGACGACGGTCGTGTGTGGATCGATGTCCAGCGTGGGATAAAGCTTCACCAGCGCATCCCGAAGAAGCTCGGCGGCCACTTCTGGGTACGAGGGGCCCGTAAGCAACTGATTGAATATGGCGTCCCGTAGAGGGGCGTCGGGTGACGGATCCGGGGTTGTAGCGCGCTCTGTCATCTCAATAGTCCTGTCTCGCAATCCATGGAAACCCGAAGCCAAAAGGCTTCGGGTTTCTCGATGCTAGGGATTGGCGGGACAGGCTAGGTGGTAACTATGTATAGGCCGCCGTGCGACACGCAATGAAACTGTGCCTGGGATCACTGGCCGGACTTGATCCGCGTCCAGGCCCGGGTCCGCGCCCGTTCGGCGTCCCTGGGCAGGGGTTGCAGCGTGTACAGCGTGGCCATGGCCGCTTCGGTCGGATAAAGGTTGGGGTTGCCGCGGATCGCCGGGTCGACCATCTCGGTGGCGTCCTTGTTCGGGTTCGGGTAACCGACAAAATCGCTCACCGGCGCGATCACCTGCGGTTGCAACAAGTAGTTGATGAAGGTGTAGGCATCGTCCGGGTTTTTCGCGCCTTTGGGGAGGGCGAGCATGTCGAACCAGATCGGCGCGCCTTCCTTGGGCAGGCGCATGTCCACGGTCACGCCGTTCTTGGCTTCCTTGGCGCGGTTGGCGGCCTGGGAAAAGCTGCCGGAATAGCCCACCGCCACGCAGATGTCGCCATTGGCGATGTCGGCCATGTACTTGGACGAGTGGAAATAGGTGATGTATGGGCGCACCTTCATCATCAGCGCTTCGGCCTTGGCGTAGTCCGCCGGCTGCTTGCTGTTGGGGTCCAGGCCCAGGTGCTGCAAGGCCAGGGGCAGGATCTCCGACGGCGAATCGAGCAGCGCCACGCCGCACTGCTTGAGCTTACTGATGTTCTCTTCCTTGAAGATCAGGTCCCAACTGTCCACCGGCGCGTTGTCGCCCAAGGCAGCCTTGATCTTGTCCGGGTTGAAACCGATCAGAATGGTGCCGTACATGTAGGGCACGGCGAACTTGTTTCCCGGGTCGTTGGCTTCGATCAGTTTCATCAGCTTGGGATCGAGGTGGTGCCAGTTCGGCAACTTGCTGCGATCCAGCGGCTGGAACACCCCGGCTTCAATCTGCTTGGCCAGGAACACGTTGGACGGCACCACCACGTCGTAGCCAGCGTTACCGGTCAACAGCTTGGCCTCCAAGGCCTCGTTGGTATCGAAGATGTCATAGACCAGTTTTACTTGGGGGTTCTGCGCCTTGAAATCATCCAGCGCCTTGGGCGTGATGTAGTCGAACCAGTTATAGACACGCAGGGTGCGCTCCTCGGCCTGCGCCACGCCGCTCAGCAGCGCGGCGCACAGGGCTGGAGCCATCAAACGCTTGAGTCTGTTCATACTGTTATTCCTCATTGGGCGCTTTGGAAACCTTCGAGAACGTTCACGGCGTTGATGCCGATTTCTGCCACCGCGTAGCCGCCTTCCATCACGAACAGGGTTGGCTTGCTTAGCGCTGCGATGCGCTTGCCCATCGCCAGGTAGTCCGGGCTGTCGAGCTTGAATTGCGAAATCGGGTCGTCCTTGAAAGTGTCCACGCCCAGGGAGACGACGATGACATCCGCGTCGTAGCGTTGGAGTTCGCCGCAGGATTGCTCAAGGGCGTTGCTCCACGTGTCCCAGCCGGAGCCTGCGGGCAAAGGATAGTTAAAGTTGAAACCCTCGCCGGCGGCTTCGCCGCGCTCATCGGCATAGCCGAGGAAGAACGGAAATTCGGCTTCCGGGTGGCCGTGGATCGAGGCAAACAGTACGTCGCTGCGCTCGTAGAAGATTGATTGCGTGCCATTGCCGTGGTGGTAGTCGACATCGAGGATCGCGACTTTTTTGCGGCCTTGGTCAAGGAATGCCTGGGCAGCGATGGCAGCGTTGTTGAGGTAGCAATAACCGCCCATCAAGTCGCTGGCGGCGTGATGCCCCGGTGGGCGGCACAACGCAAAGGCGCTGCGCGCACCCCGCTGGATCTCGGCCTGGGCGGTGAGGGCAACTTGCGCGGCGCTGTAGGCGGCTTGCCAGGTCCCGGCGGTAATTGGTGCACCGCCGTCGAAACTGTAATAACCGAGCTGGCCGTGCAGGCTGGTCGGGATGACGGGGCGCAGGGTACGGGCCGGCCAGGTATAGGGCAGCAGATCACCGTCGCGTTTGAATTCGGTCCAGCGGTCCCAGGCGCCTTTGAAGAATTCCAGATACGCCGGGGTGTGGATGCGCTGGATTGGCCCCAGGCCAAAATCCTCAGGTGCTCTGACCGGACCCAGGCCTTGGGTCTTGACCCGGTCCAGCACATGGTCGGCCCGGGAGGGCATTTCGAAGCAGGGCATCAATTGCCCATCCATCAACTCGCAGCGTCCATGGTGCAGGTGGTGATCGTCCGAGTAGATCGTCAGCATTTTTGTTCTCCGCAGGGCTGATTCGCTGAAACACAGTCTTGCGGCGCGCGGCGTTTCGGAGAACGGCAGGAGAGGCCAAAAGGGGATCGAAATGGCCAAAAGATTTGACCGTAAATCGCCCCTTATTGGCGCGGGTATGAGCGGGTTTAGGGCATGAGTGAGGTTCAGGGCCACCCTGGAACCCGTGGCGAGGGAGCTTGCTCCCGCTCGGCTGCGAAGCAGTCGTCGCTTTTGGAGCCGCTACGCGCTGGAGCGCCAGCCCGGCCCAGCGGGAGCAAGCTCCCTCACCACAGTGGGTTGCGGTGTGGCGGCTATCGTGGATCGACGTTATCCAACACTCGATTCGCCAGCAGCGAGCTCAGCTCGATCAGTTGCTGGATGCCAAGAAGGAAGTGCCGGTGTGAGCCTTCCAGGTCGAAAGCAAGTTTGTTGACCATCGCATCAGCTGAAGCCAGGGTTTCGCTGAGGTTGGCCAGCAGGCATTCGTTGTCCATGTCTTTTACAACGGTGAATAGCTGGCCGGGTTGTGGGGTTTCTTCGGGCTTGTCCGGTTTGGGCGCCAGGTAATAGTCCAGCGCGCGCTTGGCGGCTTCGTCGAGCCTCTTGGCGTTGAGGCCGTCCAGATAGGGAGAGTTTGGATCAGCTTCCGGTGGGTTCGGGGTGATTTTGAACATGGTGAAGCTCCTTTCGTATGAGGAACCGTCACCGTCTGCCGCCAAGCAGAAGGGGTGACGGATTACACAAGGTTGGCGGACCGGAACGAAAGGCACCCGGTATCCCCGAGGGGATCCTTGCGCAACCCGTCATAAAGAATGCCGATGCCAGAAGCACCGCAATGACTGCTGAAGGGTTTGGTGCGCCTTTCGTCAACCGGGCCGCCAAGCCCGTTCGCTGATGTCAGCGACAAGGAGACGATAGGGGCTCGGGGGAAAGGCGCACAAGCCGGCGGATTCTGGCGTAGTTGTAGGCAAAGGCGCAAGGATGCGTGGTTCGGCGTTCGAGGGCTGAAGAATCTGTCAGACGCGCCTCTCAACCCGTGGCGAGGGAGCTTGCTCCCGCTGGGCTGCGAAGCGGCCCTAAAACTTTGCGGTCGCTGCGCAACCGAGCGGGAGCAAGCTCCCTCGCCACGGGGATCGTGTTGAAACCAACGCGGATCACGGCCTAAACTGACTCGGCGCCACGCCGCTCCAGCGCACGAACGCATGGCGAAAACTGGCGGTTTCGCTGAAGCCGAGCAGTTCGGCGATCCGGTAGATTGGCAGTTGATCCTCGCAGAGCATCTGCTTGGCCCGCTCGAAACGCAGTTCATCGAGCAGTTCCTGATAGCTACAACCCAGGTCTTTGAGGTGCCTGCGCAGCGTGCGCGCCGAGCAGTTCATGTGTTCGGCCAAGCCTTCGAGACCCGGCGCGGCGTCCAGTTGCGCGGCAAGCAGTTGGCGGATCCGGCCCAGCCAGGCCTGGCGTCCGGTGAATTCGGTGTTCTGCCGGCGACAGCGTTCGACCATGGCGTGATGGGTGATCGGGTCGGCCAAAGGCAGGGGCTGTTCCAGCCAGTGGCGGTCGAAAGCGAAGGCGTTGTCGATGCAGTCAAAGCGCACCGGGCATTCGAACAGCGCGCCGTAGCGTTCTTGATAATCCGGTGCCGAATGCTGGAACCGCGCCGCGCGCAAGGGCAGCGGGTGGCCGAGCAGGTCGTTGCAGATCACCTTCAGCGAGACCATGCAGAACTCGGCGTTGAACACCGCCAGGGCCGGGTTCTCTCGATAGTCGCTGGCGCTGAGCCAGATGTGCTGGCCGTCGTCTTCCAGGGCCAGTTCGAAGAGTGTTCCCAATAGCGCCGGATAACGCAGCGCCAGGCGCAAAGCGTCACCTAAGGTGGCACTGGTGAGCAGGGCGTATCCGAGCATGCCGTAGGACGAAACGTGCATGTTGCGGCCCAGTTCCAGGCCAATGTCGCGCTTGAGGGCCACGGCGCTGGCGCAGACCTGCATCTCCTGGTTGGTAGTGATGCGGGTGTCGGCCCGGCTCAGGTCCGCCGCGCTGATGCCGCTGCCGGCCAACAATGCGTCACTGGGCAAGCCTTCGTTCTTGAAGGCGTTGAGCACCAAAGAGACAGCGTTGAGGGTAGTGAGGTGGGAATGAAGCATGGTCCGTTTCCAGCCTTTGGGGACTGGAAACGGAGCAAGTTGTATGCCGAACGGTTTTTGTCATGCGTTGCAGATTTGAATCAGACCAGCTCACCACACAGATCCAGCTCAACCAACCGCCGAACCTCATCCACCGGCAAACCCGCGCCGATCAACGCGTGCAACTTGCCGAACGCCGCCTCGCGGGTCATGCCGCCGCCGGACAGAACGCCGACGCCACGCAAGCGGCTGCCGGCTTCGTACACGTCCAGCTCGACGCCGCCTTCATGGCATTGAGTGACCGCCACGACCACCACGCCGTTGTCCCGCGCCCGTTCCAGGCTGGCGAGGAAGGCCGGGTTGTCGCTCGGACCGGTGCCGCTGCCGTAGCATTCCAACACCAGGCCCTGGATGCCGCTGCCCAGCAAGCCATCGATAACCTCGGCGGCAATGCCAGGGAACAATGGCAGCACCACGACATTTGCCAACTGTTTCGGCTGGTTGTAATTCAACTGCGCCGGCAGCGACGTGGCCTCGATGCCGCCACCCTGGCGCTCCAGGCGCTTGAACGGATGGCGACCAAAGCTGCGCACCTTGGCGCAGCGGGTCGGCACCAGCAGTTCACCGTGGAAGTAAAGGTGTACGCCCGGCGCCAGGCCTTGGCCGAGGGCGACCAGCGCACCGCTGAGGTTTTCCCAGGCGTCGCTGTCGTTCACGCCGGCGGGCAACATCGAACCGGTGAAGCAAACCCGCGCGTGCAAGCCCAACAACTGGAAGCTCATGGCGGCGGCGCTGTAGGCCAGGGTGTCGGTGCCGTGCAGGATCAGGACACTGTCGCAGCCCTGTACGTCGACGGCATCGACCACCGCTTCGCGCAGTTGCTGCCAGTAGCCCGGGGTCATGTTGGCGCTGTCGATCAGCGGCGACATCTCCCGGAAGCGCCATTGCGGGATAACCAGTTCGGGCTGGCTGTGCAGGTAGTCGCGCATCCGCGCTTCGAAACCGGATGCCGGGGCCAGGCCGTTGGCGCTGGCCTGCATGCCGATGGTACCGCCGGTGTAGAGCACCATGACGTGCTGGGCGGCGGGATAGGTCGAGGCATTCATGGGTGTTCTCCGAGGACGAAAACAGCAGCTTCACTCGCTGCCGCAACATAAGGCCGAGCATGACGCCGACCTTGTGCTGTGTCACGCCAGGCGCAGGGGATGCGCCCGGTTTTTTTCAAACAGACTGTTGATCAGCGTTGCGCTGCAGCCAGGCTTGCCGGAGCGTTTCCAGATTCGGCAACCGGTGCCGACGGGGTCGCTGGCCAGGCGTTGCGGTCCAGGTCCAGGTCCGGGAACTTGCTGGAATCGAAAACTGGAACCTTGATGCCGGCCGAACGCTGGTCGTCGTAGTCGCGCAGGATGCGCATGCCGACCTTGAACAGCAGGAACAACGCGATCAGGTTCACGAACGCCAGCAGCGTCATGGTGATATCGGCGAAGGCGAACACGGTGCCGAGGTTCTCGATGGCGCCCCAGAAAATCAGCCCCAGGACCAAGGCGCGATAGGCCATCAGCGCCTTGCGGTTTTCACCGAGCATGAAGCGCAGGTTGTTTTCGCCCAAGTAATAGTTGTAGAGGATCGAGGTGAACACGAACAACGACAGGGCCACGGAGATGAATATCCGGCCCCAGTCGCCGACCACGGCCGCCAGGGAGTTCTGGGTCAGGGCAATGCCGTCGCCTTCGAAGCCTGGGGTGTAGAAACCCGACAGCAGGATCAGCAGCGCGGTGCAGGTGCAGATCACGAACGTGTCCAGGAAAACGCTGAACGCCTGGACCACGCCTTGCGCGACCGGGTGCTCCACCGACGCCACGGCCGCCACGTTAGGCGCGCTGCCCAGGCCGGCTTCGTTGGCGAACACGCCACGCTTGACGCCCATGACGATGGCGCTGCCGATCAGGCCGCCAAAGGCCTGGTCCAGACCGAAGGCGCTCCTGACGATCGTCGCCAGCATGCCTGGTACATGTTCGAATTGCAGCACTATCACGTAGAGCGTCACGGCGATGTATGCCAGGGTCTTGACCGGTACCAGCAGGTCGGCAACCTTGGCGATGCGCTTGATTCCGCCGATGAACACCAGGCCCAACAGCACCGCCAGGCCCAGGCCGGTATAGGTGGTATCGAAGCCGAAGGCGTTGTTCAGGGAGTGCGTGACGGCGTGGGCTTGCAGGCCGTTGAAGGCGAAGCCGAAGGTGATCAGCAGCAGGAACGCCATGATCATGCCCAGCCAGCGTTTCTGCAGGCCGTGCTGGATGTAATAGGACGGGCCGCCACGGAACTGGCCTTCGGAGTCGCAGCGCTTGTAGAGCTGGCCGAGGGAGCATTCAAAGAAGCTGCTGGACATGCCGACCAGCGCGGTCACCCACATCCAGAACACCGCACCGGGACCACCGAGGGTCACGGCGATGCCGACACCGGCGATGTTGCCCGCGCCGACACGGCCGGCCAGGCTGAGCATCAAGGCCTGGAAGGAGCTGAGCTGGTCAGTGCTGCTTTTCAGGCTGTCACGGAACACCGCGAACATATGAAAGAAATGACGGAACTGGACGAAACGCGAGCGGATCGTGAAGTAGCCACCGAGCCCGACAATGAGCACGATCAGCACTTTCCCTGAGAGGAAGTCGTTGATGACTTCGAGCATGAGTATTCCTCGCTGTTTTTTGTTTAAGCAAATGCTGGCCATTTGGAAACATCGTGTTACATCGGTCCGCAGGCGGCTCGACAGGTCAGGCGATGTTTCGTCCCGGTCCACTTCGCGGGTTTGTTATTAGTTCGGTTTTCGCATGTTGTTGAGGCCTCGTTGACGACGACCACTCATGCGAAGAGGGGCGGCACTATACCTATCAGTGCGACGCCCGTCTGCACAGTTGTGGTGCGTACGACGAAACGGACCTTTGTTGCTCCTGGCCTATCGGTCAGGTTCTTGCGGGACCGAGCCAGCTCGCGACGGCGGGCGACGCGGGTTACAACGGCAGCGTGTCGTCGTTTATCGCGAGCTGGCTCGGTCCTACAGGTTCTGTCTTGCTTGCAGTCATTTGTTAAAAAAAAGGGCTTGGGGAACGAGTCCCCAAGCCCTCAAAAGGTGAGAGGTGTCTAGTCCCTCGACCTGGTGAGCAGTGGTCGCGTCGATCAAGCCTTCAGCGGGACCAGACGCGGAGCAATCATGTTTTCCGGGCGCAGGATGTCGTCGAGCATGGCGTCGTCGAGCAAACCTTCTTCGCGCACTAGTTCCAGCACGCCGCGGCCGCTTTCCAGGGCGACACGGGCGATGCGAGTGGCGTTTTCATAGCCGATGTACGGATTCAGGGCGGTGACCAGGCCGATCGAGTGCTCGACCAGTTCACGGCAGCGCGCTTCGTTGGCGGTGATGCCGACGATGCAGTGCTCGCGCAGCATGTCCATGGCCCGTTGCAGCAAGCGGATCGAGTCAAAGATCTTGAAAGCGATCAGCGGCTCCATCACGTTCAGTTGCAGCTGGCCGCCTTCGGCCGCCATGGTCAGCGCCAGGTCGTTGCCAATGATCTGAAACGCGACCTGATTGACCGCTTCAGGGATCACCGGGTTGACCTTGCCGGGCATGATCGAGCTGCCTGGCTGGCGGGCCGGCAGGTTGATTTCATTGATGCCAGTGCGCGGGCCGCTGGACAGCAGGCGCAAGTCGTTGCAAATCTTCGACAGCTTGACTGCGGTGCGCTTGAGCATGCCGGAGAACAACACGAAGGCGCCCATGTCAGAGGTGGCTTCGATCAGGTCCGCGGCCGGCACCAGCGGCTGGCCGCTGATGGTCGCCAGGCGTTGTACGGCCAGGGCCTGATAACGCGGGTCGGCATTGATGCCGGTGCCGATGGCGGTGCCGCCCAGGTTCACTTCGGTGAGCAGTTCAGGCGCCAGGGTTTTCAGGCGCGCCAGGTCTTCGCCAAGGGTCGTGGCGAAGGCGCGGAATTCCTGGCCGAGGGTCATCGGCACGGCGTCTTGCAATTGTGTGCGGCCCATTTTCAGGACGTGGCTGAATTCCTGGCCCTTGGCGGCGAACGCCTGAATCAGGCTGTCGAGGCTGGCCAGCAGCGCGTCATGCCCCAGCAGCAGACCCAGGCGGATCGCGGTCGGGTAGGCGTCGTTGGTGGACTGCGCCATGTTCACGTCGTTGTTGGGATGCAGGTACTGGTACTGGCCTTTCTGGTGACCCATGGCCTCCAGCGCGATGTTGGCGATGACTTCGTTGGCATTCATGTTTGTCGATGTGCCAGCGCCGCCCTGAATCATGTCCACCACGAACTCTTCGTGGAAATCCCCGCGGATCAACCGTGCGCAGGCTTCGCTGATCGCGGCGTGCTTGGCTTCGCTGAGTTGGCCCAGCTCACGGTTCGCGTCAGCGGCGGCTTGCTTGACCATCGCCAGACCGACCACCAGCTTGGGGTAATGCGAGATCGGGACACCGGAGAGACGAAAGTTGTTGATCGCTCGCAGGGTCTGGATGCCGTAATACGCTTGCGCCGGTACTTCGAGTACGCCAAGCAGGTCTTTTTCTGTGCGGAATGATGCAGCGGAGGACATGATGGAAATCATCTCAATAAGGACCCGGTCTGTGCCGGAACGCTGTGAATCCTAGGCTTTCAGGAAAATTTGGGCCAATGCTGTTAAACACTGCCCTATGCATATTCGGCATAATGCGCGTGTGACGCCGACGACTCGGCGAACGTGTGACCTGTTTTGGTGCGTCCTTCGGAGGACGAAGATGAATCTTGAAAGCAAATGGCTTGAGGACTTCAGTGCCCTGGCCGCGACCCGCAGTTTTTCCCAGGCGGCCGAGCGTCGCTTTGTCACGCAACCGGCTTTCAGTCGGCGGATCCGCAGCCTGGAGGCGGCGCTGGGGTTGACGCTGGTCAACCGCTCCCGTACGCCGATCGAACTGACCGCGGCGGGGCAGCTGTTCCTGGTGACGGCGCGCACGGTGGTCGAGCAATTGGGCGAAGTGTTGCGGCATCTGCATCATCTGGAGGGCGGGCAGGGTGAGGTCATCCAGGTGGCGGCGGCCCATTCCCTGGCGCTGGGTTTTTTCCCGCGCTGGATTGCCCAGCTGCGCAACGAAGGCATGAACATCGCCACGCGACTGGTCGCGACCAACGTGGGTGATGCGGTGCATGCCTTGCGTGAAGGTGGCTGCGACCTGATGTTGGCCTTCTATGACCCGGACTCGGCAATGCAAATGGACCCGGAGATCTTTCCATCCTTGCACCTGGGCCAGACCGAGATGCTCCCGGTCTGCGCGGCCGATGCCGACCGCAAGCCGTTGTTCGATCTGGAGGGCGAGGCCAGCGTGCCCTTGCTGGCCTATAGTGCCGGGGCTTTCCTGGGACGTTCGGTGAACCAGTTGTTGCGCCAGCGTGCGCTGCGCTTCACCACGGTCTATGAGACGGCCATGGCCGACAGCTTGAAAAGCATGGCCTTGGAAGGGCTGGGGATCGCCTGGGTGCCTCGACTCAGCGTACGCGCCGAGCTGGAGCGTGGGGAGCTGGTGATCTGCGGCGGGACGCAATGGCACGTGCCGCTGGAGATCCGCCTGTACCGCTGCGCCCTGGTGCGCAAGGCCAATGTGCGGTTGCTGTGGCGCAAGCTTGATGGCGGTATGGCAAGCGCCATAGGTTGATAAATAATCATTGCACCGCCAACCAAGACCTGACTGATGGGCTCATCTGAGCTGGTTAAAATACTGCCGCATGTTGTCCCTGTTCTTTTCGGAGTAACGATACGTGTTGCCACGCAAGTGTGAAAAGTTATCCGTCAGCATGATCGAGTCATGCCACCAGCCGTCATACTCAACGGCGCTATCCTCATGAGTGGCGTGGAACATATGACCTATCTCATGGGCAGGGAAGCGAAAGGATGTAATAGATGAAATAGCGAAACTTCCTCCTTGGTGAGCAACGCCGCCGACCGTCCTGTTCAGGTTGTTTCTGGTTAACAGGAGCGTTTTGGTGATTCTCGGATCATAGTTGCCCGACCGGACGCGTGTGTAATGCCAATCCGCAGCGACATTTTTCCATGAATTCAAAATTGCGCCCACGTCTTGGCCTTGGTAGTCGAACGTGGATAATTCAATGGGCAACCGGCTCCGATTCAAGAGGATGACAGTTTCACGCTGCGAAATATATTCCAGTTCTGACTTAAGCCAAACAAAGTAGTCGGAGTAAAGTTTGTCTTTGCCGTAGCTTTTCAAGTCTTCATGTAGACAGACCAGTATCGTGATTTGGTTTTTCATTAGTTGAACATCCTTGTTCGGTGGGCGTAGTTCTCGGCAACTTGTTCATGCGATCAGTGCGCTGTTTTTATAAAGCTTTTTAAGCATGGGTTGAACGTTGGTTGCACTTCAGAATGTGTAGTAACGAATAGAAACACGGCGCGCTGACTTTCAAGTCAGGAAGTGGGGGCTTTTTCAGTGTGTGACAGGTGGTCGCGACAGGGGCTGTTTATCCGCTCCATTGCGGTATACTGCGCGGCCTTTGGCCGGTCCGGATCGGCCATAATTCGTACAACAAGCCACGCTGGTTTTCCCGCGTGGCTTGTTGTTTTTTGACGCGCCTGCGGGCGCCCAGAGAGAAGAGGCACGACGATGAGTGCACTGGTTGGCGTGATCATGGGCTCCAAGTCCGATTGGTCCACCCTTAGCCACACCGCCGATATGCTGGAAAAGCTCGGCATCCCTTACGAGGTGAAAGTGGTGTCCGCCCACCGTACCCCGGACCTGCTGTTCCAGTACGCCGAAGAGGCCGAGTCCCGTGGCATCGAGGTGATCATCGCCGGAGCCGGTGGCGCGGCCCATCTGCCGGGCATGTGTGCGGCCAAGACGCACCTGCCGGTGCTGGGCGTGCCGGTGCAGTCGTCGATGCTCTCGGGTGTCGATTCGCTGCTGTCGATCGTACAGATGCCGGCTGGCATCCCGGTTGCCACCCTGGCCATCGGCAAGGCCGGCGCGATCAACGCGGCGCTGTTGTCGGCGAGTATCCTGGGGGCCAAGCATCCGCAGTTTCATACCGTGCTGAAAAAATTCCGCGCTGAGCAGACAGACAGCGTCCTGGACAATCCAGACCCACGCATTGCCTGAGGTTGTTGACGAATGAAGATCGGTGTAATCGGTGGCGGCCAGTTGGGTCGCATTTTGGCCTTGGCGGGTACGCCGCTGGGGATGAACTTCGCTTTCCTGGATCCGGCGCCGGACGCCTGCGCCGCTGCCCTGGGTGAACACCTGCGGGCCGATTACGGCGACCAGGATCACCTGCGCCAGCTGGCCGATGAAGTCGACCTGGTGACTTTCGAATTCGAAAGCGTCCCGGCCGAGACCGTTGCCTTCCTGTCCCAGTTCGTCCCGGTCTACCCGAGCGCCGAAGCCCTACGCATCGCCCGCGATCGTTGGTTCGAAAAGAACATGTTCAAGGACCTGGGCATCCCGACACCAGCCTTCGCTGACATTCAGTCCCAGGCCGACCTGGACGCCGCGGTCGCGTCCATTGGCCTGCCGGCCGTGCTCAAGACCCGTACCCTGGGTTACGACGGCAAGGGTCAGAAGGTCCTGCGCAACCCCGAAGACGTCGCCGGTACTTTTGCCGAACTGGGCAGCGTTGGCTGCCTGCTGGAAGGTTTCGTGCCGTTCACCGGTGAAGTCTCGCTGATCGCCGTGCGTGCTCGTGACGGTGAACTGCGCTTCTACCCGCTGGTGCACAACACCCACAAAGACGGCATCCTCAAGCTGTCCGTCGCCAGCACCGACCATCCGCTGCAAGCCTTGGCCGAAGATTACTCCAGCCGAGTGCTCAAGCAGCTCGACTATGTGGGTGTCATGGCGTTCGAGTTCTTCGAAGTGGACGGTGGCCTCAAGGCCAACGAAATCGCCCCGCGCGTGCATAACTCCGGGCACTGGACCACCGAAGGCGCCGAGTGCAGCCAGTTCGAAAACCACCTGCGGGCGGTGGCCGGGCTGCCGCTGGGCTCGACGGCCAAGGTCGGTGAAAGCGCGATGCTGAACTTCATTGGCAAAGTGCCGGATACCGAGAAGGTCCTGGCGATTGCCGACTGCCACCTGCATCACTATGGCAAGGCCTTCAAAGTGGGTCGCAAGGTCGGTCATGCCAACCTGCGTTGCGCCGACCGGGCCACGCTGGCCCAGCAGATCATCAAGGTCGAGACGTTGATCGCCGAGCAATAATCCGAAACATTCTTTGAACCATTCGTCGGCCGGCTTCTCTCATGGCAAGGTGCCAAAGTCTGACTAGGCTTTGGCATAGCTATTCAACCAGAGGGAAATGCCATGGGAATCATCGGAACCATCTTAATCGGCTTGATCGTCGGCCTGCTGGCGCGCTTTCTCAAACCGGGCGATGACAGCATGGGCTGGATCATGACCATCCTGCTCGGTATCGGCGGTTCGTTGGCGGCCACGTACGGCGGCCAGGCCTTGGGTATCTATCAGGCCGGCGAAGGCGCTGGTTTCCTCGGTGCCCTGGTGGGCGCCGTGGTGTTGCTGGTGATCTACGGCCTGATCAAAAGAAACTGATCAAACGTGACAAAGCCCTCTCTGCGCGGCGCGCTTAGAGGGCTAAACTGCCCGGCGTTTCATTTATCACTCATTGCCGAGCCACTTCATGCGCCGTCTAGTATTTATCCTTCTTCTGCTGGGCAGTGGCTTGGCCCACGCCGCCGAGCTGCCCGAAACCGACTGGCTCGAACTGATGCCCAAATCGGACCAGAAAGCTCTCGAGGCCATGCCCGAGATTGACCACAACTCCCCCGAAGCCAACGGCACGTTCACCGAAAAGGGTGGCCTGAAGCAAAGCAAAGGCTTGCCGGCGGTGATGTACTCGGCAAAGACCGTGGCGTCGATGAACGACAAGCACATCCGCCTGGGCGGTTATCCGGTGCCGCTGGAAACCGACGCCAAGGGCCGCAGCACGCTGTTTTTCCTCGTGCCTTATCCGGGGGCCTGCATCCACGTCCCGCCTCCGCCGCCCAATCAGTTGGTGCTGGTGCGTTATCCCAAGGGTGTGAAGCTGGACGATATCTACGCACCGCTGTGGGTGACCGGCACGCTGAAGATCGAAAAGGTCGATAACGACTTGGCGAGCGCAGCCTATGCGATGGAGGCGCAAAAAGTGAGGGTGGTGCAGGAGGCGGATCTGTAGGCCTGTAATACGCTCACTGTAGGAGCGAGCAGGCTCGCTCCTACATGAATTGGCCTGGCTTAGAGCTGCTTGCTGCGGATGCTTACGCCAAGGGTATGACTGGCATCCGGCAATAGCGTCACTACATCGTCCATCACGTTCGCGGTCTCGATGCACAGCATGCGCTGCCAGCCATCGTCGGCCATGTCGCTGAAGGCCTTGGCCCGTTCGGTCCAGGGGTTCCAGATTACCGCCGAGCGTGAGCCGCTGCTGGTCAGTTCGATGCGTCGCTGCCAGTGCGGGTCAACGATGCTCAGCGTCGGCGGAGTATCGAGATAGATCCGGTCGGTTTCGCCGGCAAAATGTAGATCGCCGGCCTGGGCGTGGGTCTTCCAATCGTCCAGGGTCTCGATGTAGCTCAACCCATCCACGCCGTCGACATGCACATTGCGCACATCGCTGACAGCGAAATAACTGTGCAGCGCCTGGCTGAGGCTGACGGTTTCGCTGCCACGGTTGTGGCTGGTGAGGCGGATGTGCAGCTGCTCGTCCATCACGATCGCCAGCGTAAGGTCCACGTGGTGGGGCCAGCCCGAGAGGCCGTTTTCCGGGTAGGGCAAGACGAATTCGATCTTCAGGCTTTCGCCCTCGGCCTCGATGCCCTTGAGTTCCCAATCCATCGCCCGCACCAAGCCGTGGGCCGTGGCCGGTTCGTTGCTGACGCGCATCGCCTGGACACTGTCAGGGTTGAGGGTCAGGTTACCGAACCACGGCCAGCACACTGGAACGCCGGCGCGGATGCTCTTGCCGGTCTTGAACGTGGCCTGGTCGTTGAGCCAGATCAGCGGCGGCTGGCCGTCCACTTGATAGCTGAGGACATGCGCGCCTTGCTGGGCCACCAGCAACTCGGCCTGACCGTGGCGGATGCGCCAACCGTTCAGTTCATCCAGTTTGACGGCTTCGACGTTAGGCGTAGGCATCTGGCAAATCTCGTTCAGGAACATGAACTGCAATGGACCGCAAAACGGTCGCCGTGTTTAACGGGCGCGTGGCGGAACCGAGCGGGTGCGACCACTGCCATCAATCGCGACGAATACAAACACCGCTTCGGTGACCTTGCGCCATTCGCTGGACAGCGGGTCGTCGCTCCAGACTTCAACCATCATCTGGATCGAGCTGCGGCCAATTTCCAGGGCCTGGGTATAGAACGACAGCTGCGCGCCGACGGCCACCGGCACCAGGAAGGCCATGCGATCAATGGCCACGGTCGCCACGCGTCCGCCGGCAACCTTGCTGGCCATCGCGGTGCCGGCGAGGTCCATCTGGGACACCAGCCAGCCGCCAAAAATATCGCCAAAGCCGTTGGTGTCTCGAGGAAGCGCGGTGATCTGCAAGGCCAGGTCGCCTTGCGGAATTGGATCTTCTTGTTCGAGCTCTATCATGCCGAAGGGGCCTCTGACCCGTAACTCTGTCTTGTCTTTCAGGTGAATAGCCGTCTTTGAAAAAACGATTCAGCCCGAACATGCCACGTTCGTCACGTTTTTCGTAAAGGCGTGCCAAAGGGAAACTCTGCGAAACCGGCTGATTTGACTACATCACCAACGACGTTTTCGCACAGCAACCCCTTACAGAGTGTCGCAAGGTTGCGAGTATATCGGGCGAGAGACGTCGAGACGACCACTGGGTTCTGATTTCGACTGTCTATTACGCACCTCTATGTGCTTTTTCTAACAATTTGCTATCGTGCCGGACCTGCCCAGGCTCCCATTGCGCGTTGTCGGGGCCGCAGAACCGACTATAAGAGAAGCCCTTGCCATGACCACTGCGCCTTCGAGCACGGCGATGCCCGCACAACCCGCCCGTCCGCTGACCCGTAATGACTACAAGACCTTGTCGCTTTCTGCCTTGGGCGGCGCGCTGGAGTTCTACGATTTCATCATTTTCGTGTTCTTTGCCACCGTGGTCGGCAAACTGTTCTTTCCCGCCGAGATGCCGGAATGGCTGCGCCTGATGCAAACGTTTGGCATTTTTGCCGCCGGTTACCTGGCCCGGCCGCTGGGCGGGATCGTCATGGCCCACTTCGGTGACCTGCTGGGCCGCAAGAAAATGTTCACCCTGAGCATTTTCATGATGGCGGTGCCGACCCTGATCATGGGCTTGCTGCCGACATATGCGCAGATCGGCATGTGGGCGCCGATCCTCTTGTTGCTGATGCGGGTGATTCAGGGCGCGGCCATCGGCGGCGAAGTGCCTGGGGCCTGGGTATTCGTCTCCGAACACGTGCCAGCGCGCCACATCGGCTATGCCTGCGGCACCCTGACCTGTGGGCTGACGACGGGAATTCTGTTGGGTTCGCTGGTCGCCACCGCCATCAATAGCCTTTATACGCCGATGGAAGTGGCGGATTACGCCTGGCGGATCCCGTTCCTGCTGGGCGGTGTGTTCGGCTTGTTCTCGGTGTACCTGCGCCGCTGGCTGCACGAAACCCCGGTTTTCGCCGAGCTGCAACTGCGCAAGGCCCTGGCCGAAGAGGTACCGCTGCGGGCCGTGCTGCGCGACCACCGCGGTGCCATCGCCATTTCGATGCTGCTGACCTGGCTGCTGTCAGCCGGTGTCATCGTCGTCATCCTGATGACGCCGACCGTGCTGCAGACTGTGTATCACTTCAGCCCGACCACGGCATTGCAGGCCAACAGCCTGGCGATCGTATTCTTGAGCCTGGGTTGCATCGGCGCGGGTGTGCTGGCAGACCGTTTCGGTGCGGGGCGGGTGTTTGTCTTCGGCAGCGGTTTGCTGCTCGTCACGTTCTGGACCTTCTACCACAGCCTGTTCGAGCACCCCGAGTGGTTGTTCCCGCTCTATGCCTTGAGTGGCTTGCTGGTGGGTACTATCGGCGCAGTGCCCTACGTCATGGTCAACGCCTTCCCGGCCGTGGTGCGCTTCAGCGGCCTGTCGTTTTCCTACAACCTGGCCTACGCAATCTTCGGCGGATTGACACCGATGATCGTGACCCTGCTGTTGAAAGAAAGCCCGATGGGGCCGGCGTATTACGTGGCGATCATCTGCGGGATCGGGATGGTGGTGGGTGGTTATCTTTGGAAGAAGGGTCGCTAAGCGACGCCGAACAAGCTTTGTGGCGAGGGGATAAAGTCCCTCGCCAAGACATCCGACGAAACCCGATGCTGGCCTTTCATCCAATTGTCATATTTCAGCAATAGAGTGTTCACACGGCTTACCGATACTTGGCCGACTTAACACACCCTATCTGCTAGGAGTAAGGCATGAAACTGAAGCGTTTGATGGTGGCAATGACTGTTGTCGCTGCTGGCGTTGCGACTGCCAACGCGGTTGCCGCTGTTGACCCTGCGATCCCGAGCTACACCAAGACCACTGGTGTGTCGGGCAACCTGTCCAGCGTCGGCTCCGATACCCTGGCCAACCTGATGACCTTGTGGGCTGAGAACTACAAGAAAGAATACCCGAACGTAAACATCCAGATTCAGGCCGCCGGTTCCTCCACCGCGCCGCCCGCACTCACCGAAGGCACCGCCAACCTGGGCCCGATGAGCCGCAAGATGAAGGACAACGAACTGCAGGCCTTCGAAACCAAGTATGGCTACAAGCCTACCGCTATCCCGGTTGCCGTGGACGCCCTGGCCGTATTCGTCCACAAGGACAACCCGATCAAGCACCTGACCATGGCTCAAGTCGATGCCATCTTCTCCTCGACTCGCCTGTGCGGCGCCAAGGCTGACGTCAAGACCTGGGGCGACCTGGGTGTGACCGGTGACTTGGCCAACAAGCCAGTCCAGCTGTTTGGCCGTAACTCGGTGTCCGGCACCTACGGCTACTTCAAGGAAGAAGCCCTGTGCAAAGGCGACTACAAGCCTAACGTCAACGAACAGCCGGGTTCGGCTTCGGTTGTGCAGTCGATCAGCAGCTCGCTCAACGGCATCGGCTATTCGGGCATCGGCTACAAGACCGCCAGCGTGAAAACCGTTGCCCTGGCCAAGAAAGAAGGCGGCGAGTTCATCGAAGACACCGAAGAAAACGCCCTGAACGGCAAATACCCGCTGTCGCGTTTCCTCTACGTTTACGTCAACAAGGCACCGAACAAGCCTCTGGCCCCGCTGGAAGCCGAGTTCGTCAAGCTGATCCTGTCCAAGCAAGGCCAGGAAGTCGTGGTCAAGGACGGCTACATCCCGGTTCCAGCCAAAGTCGCCGCCAAGGCACTGGCTGACCTCGGTCTGCAAGCAGGCGGCAACGTCGCGAAGCAGTAACGCCTGAGTCCGGGCCAACGCCCGGGCTGCTGTGGGAGGGAAGACCGCTCCCACGGCCTAATTTTCCTGTCCGCTGCCAGCGTCCCGTTGGCGGCGGATTTGTTGCGTCACTTCACTGTCATCTTTCTGTCATACAGGATCGCTAGGGTGTGCGCATGAATGATCTGGCCAACTCCACAATGACTACGACTTCCCCTCCCAAGCGCATTGACTTCAATACGCCTGAGCTGCAACGCAAGCGTCGCATCCGCGCGCTCAAGGATCGCCTGACACGCTGGTACGTGCTGGTTGGCGGCCTCGCCGTCCTAGCGGCAATTACCCTGATTTTCTTCTTCCTGGCTTATGTGGTGCTCCCGCTGTTCCAAGGTGCGGACCTCACGGCCAAGGACTCGATCACGCCTGCCTGGATGCAGGACGCCGGCAAACCTTTGATGATCGCCATCGAAGAACAGAACCAAGTTGCCATGCGGATTTCCGACAAAGGCCAGGCGCTGTTTTTCGAGCTCGACAACGGTGCCGAACTGCGTCGCGTCGACCTGCCGATCCCGGCCGGCGCCAGCGTGACGTCCATCGGCGAGGACCAGCCCGGCAGCCCGTTGGTAGCGATCGGTCTTTCCAATGGCCAGGCCCTGGTGGTGCGCCACACTTATAAAGTCAGCTATCCCGACGGCAAGAAAACCATTTCGCCGGCCATCGAATACCCTTACGGTGAAGCGCCGATCGCCTTGAACGAGCAGGGCGCTGCCCTGGAGCACGTCAGCCTCAACGCCACCGATTCGACCCTGTTGCTGGCCGGCTCCAGCGGCGCCCAGTTGCAGGTGCTGTCGCTCACCAGCGAAGAAAACATGATGACCGGTGAAATCACCAGCGAGCAGACGCGTATCGACCTGCCGCAGATGACCGAGCCGGTGAAGAACATTTTCGTCGACCCGCGCCAACAGTGGCTGTATGTAATCAACGGTCGCGCCCAGGCTGACGTATTCAGCCTGCGGGACAAGAGCCTCAACGGTCGCTACAAGCTGCTGGAAAACGCCGAAGCCCAGATCACCGCCACGGCTCAACTGGTAGGCGGTATCTCGCTGATCTTCGGGGACTCCAAAGGTGGCTTGGCCCAGTGGTTCATGGCGCGCGATCCGGACGGCGAGCAGCGCCTGAAGCAGATCCGTACCTTCCAGATGGGCTCTGCGCCGATCGTTGAAATCAGCGCCGAGGAACGTCGCAAAGGCTTCGTGGCCCTTGATGCCGCCGGCAAGCTCGGCGTGTTCCACAGCACCGCCCACCGCACCTTGCTGGTGGATCAGGTCGTCGATGGTCAAGGCTTGTTTGGCATGTCGCCACGGGCCAACCGGTTGATCGTGGAGCAGGGCGGCAAACTGCAGCCCTTGCTGCTGGAAAACCCGCACCCGGAAGTTTCCTGGAGCGCGTTGTGGAGCAAGGTCTGGTACGAAAACTACGATGAACCCAAGTACGTCTGGCAATCGACCGCGGCCAACACTGACTTCGAACCCAAGCTGAGCCTTTCGCCGCTGACCTTCGGCACCTTGAAAGCCGCGTTCTACGCGATGCTGCTGGCCGCGCCATTGGCGGTTGCCGCGGCAATCTACACCGCCTACTTCATGGCCCCGGGCATGCGCCGCAAGGTCAAGCCGGTAATCGAGCTGATGGAAGCGATGCCGACGGTGATCCTTGGTTTCTTCGCCGGCCTGTTCCTCGCCCCGTATGTCGAAGGGCACCTGCCAGGCATCTTCAGCCTGCTGATGTTGCTGCCGATCGGCATCCTGGTCGCCGGTTTCGCTTTCAGCCGCCTGCCGGAATCCATTCGCCTGCGAGTGCCGGACGGCTGGGAAAGCGCCTTGCTGATCCCGGTGATCCTGTTCGTCGGCTGGCTCTCGCTGTACATGAGCCCGTACATGGAAGCCTGGTTCTTTGGTGGCGACATGCGCATGTGGATCTCCCATGACCTGGGCATCACCTACGACCAGCGCAACGCCTTGGTGGTTGGCCTGGCGATGGGCTTCGCAGTCATTCCGAACATCTATTCGATTGCTGAAGACGCTGTGTTCAGCGTGCCGCGCGGCCTGACCTTGGGCTCGCTGGCCCTGGGAGCCACGCCGTGGCAGACCATGACGCGCGTGGTGATCCTCACTGCCAGCCCGGGCATCTTCTCAGCCTTGATGATCGGCATGGGCCGTGCGGTGGGCGAGACGATGATCGTGCTGATGGCCACCGGCAACACACCGGTCATGGAAATGAACCTGTTCGAAGGCCTGCGCACCCTGGCGGCCAACGTCGCGGTGGAAATGCCGGAATCGGAAGTCGGCGGCAGCCATTACCGCGTGCTCTTCTTATCGGCCTTGGTGTTGCTGTTGTTCACCTTCGTCATGAACACCCTCGCGGAGCTGATCCGTCAGCGTCTGCGCAAGAAATATTCGTCGCTTTAAGAAAGGTAGAAGTCTGTGAAACAGAACTCCCTGAAAGGATGGTTCAAGAGCGGCGCCCCTGGCGTCTGGATCAGCGGTGGCGCCGTGTCCATCGCGGTCATCATGACCATTGGCCTGCTGGCGGTGATTGCCGTGCGTGGCCTGGGCCACTTCTGGCCGGCGGACCTGATCCACGCCAGCTACACCGTGCCGGGCATGCCTGCGCAGTTGGTGGTCGGCGAAGTTGTGCAGAAAGAAGAAGTGCCTCGCGAACGCCTGAAAAGCGCCGGTCTGCCGGTGCCGGACGAAGGCCCCGAGTTCATGACCCGCGAGCTGGTGAAGGTCGGCAACCGCGACCTCAACGGCACCGACTTCACCTGGATCGTCGGCGACTGGCTGACCAACCAAACGATGCCGCCGGAACTGATGGCCCTCGAGCGCCGCGAGTGGGGCAACTTCTACGGTTACTTGGTCAACGTCAAGGAACAAGGCAAGGTCATCGCCGAAGGCGAGGCCGCCTGGCCGCAGCTGCAGACCCGTATCGAACGGGTGAACCAACTGGCCGACGAACTCAAGACCCTGGAAAAAGCCGACATCGGCGCGATCAACGCCGGGCTCGAGCGCATTCGCCTGCACGGTCGCAAACTGGAACTGGAGGGCAAGCTCGACGCCACCGCACAAGCCGATTTGGAAAGCGAGCGCGCCGAACTCAACGCCCGCTACAAGGACATCGAAGCGCGCCTGGCCGACCTGCACGCGCAGTTCAATCGCGACAGCCTGACGGCACGCGATGCCAACGGCAAGGAAGTGGAGATCGAAATCGGCAAAGTGGTACACGCCTACCAGCCAAACGGCATGGGCACGTTCACCAAGATCGGTTTCTACTTCAGCAAGGTCTGGGAATTCCTCAGCGACGACCCTCGCGAAGCGAACACCGAAGGCGGGATCTTCCCGGCGATTTTCGGCACCGTGATGATGACCCTGATCATGGCGATGATCGTGACGCCGTTCGGCGTGCTAGCGGCGGTGTACCTGCGTGAATATGCCCGCCAGGGGCCGATGACCCGCTTGATCCGCATTGCCGTGAACAACCTGGCGGGCGTTCCGGCCATCGTCTACGGCGTGTTCGGCCTGGGTTTCTTCGTCTACGTGCTGGGCGGCTCGGTTGACCGGCTGTTCTTCCCCGAAGCCTTGCCGGCACCGACCTTCGGCACGCCGGGCCTGCTCTGGGCCTCCCTGACGCTGGCGCTGCTGGCGGTGCCGGTAGTGATCGTCGCCACCGAAGAAGGCCTGGCGCGGATTCCGCGCACCGTGCGTGAAGGTTCGCTGGCCCTTGGCGCAACCAAGGCCGAGACCCTGTGGAAAATCGTCCTGCCGATGGCGAGCCCGGCGATGATGACCGGCATGATCCTGGCCGTGGCCCGTGCCGCTGGCGAAGTCGCGCCGTTGATGCTGGTGGGCGTGGTGAAACTCGCGCCGTCGCTGCCGCTGGACGGCAACTACCCGTATTTGCACCTGGACCAGAAAATCATGCACCTGGGCTTCCATATCTATGACGTCGGCTTCCAGAGCCCGAACGTCGAAGCGGCCCGACCGTTGGTGTACGCCACGGCGCTGCTGCTGGTGCTGGTGATCGCCACGTTGAACCTGTCAGCGGTGTGGATCCGTAACCACCTGCGCGAAAAATACAAAGCGTTGGATAGCTAAAAAGCCTTAGCCACAAGCGGCAAGCTACAAGCCGCTTTTGCTCAAACTTGCAGCTTGCAGCTCAAAGCTTGCAGCTACGAACGGAGTGAGATCATGCAACACGAAGCGCATACACACGGCATCAACATGTCGGCCCTGGGCCGCGACAAGCAGAGCCTGAACCTGGCTCAGGAAACCGTCGCCATCGAAGTGCCCGGGCTGAACCTCTTCTACGGCCAGAAACAGGCGCTCTATGACGTCAGCCTGAACATTCCGAAACAGCGCGTTACCGCGTTCATCGGCCCGTCGGGTTGCGGCAAGTCGACGTTGCTGCGCACCTTCAACCGCATGAATGACCTGGTGGACGGTTGCCGCGTCGAAGGTGAAATCAACCTCTACGGCAATAACATCTACCGTAAGGGCGAAGACGTCGCCGAGCTGCGTCGCCGGGTGGGCATGGTGTTCCAGAAGCCCAACCCGTTCCCGAAGACCATCTACGAAAACGTCGTCTACGGCCTGCGCATCCAAGGCATCAACAAGAAGCGCATCCTCGATGAAGCCGTGGAATGGGCGCTCAAGGGCGCGGCGCTGTGGGACGAGGTCAAGGACCGCCTGCACGAATCGGCCTTGGGTCTGTCCGGCGGCCAGCAGCAACGTCTGGTAATCGCCCGCACCATCGCCGTGGAACCGGAAGTGCTGTTGCTCGACGAACCGTGCTCGGCCCTCGACCCGATCTCGACATTGAAGGTCGAAGAGCTGATCTATGAGCTCAAGTCCAAGTTCACCATCGTCATCGTGACCCACAACATGCAACAGGCGGCTCGGGTATCGGACTACACCGCGTTCATGTACATGGGCAAGCTGGTGGAGTTCGGCGACACCGATACCCTGTTCACCAATCCGGCCATGAAGCAGACCGAGGATTACATTACAGGCCGCTACGGCTAGCCGTAGAGCCGCAAGCGTCAAGCTGCAAGCGGCAAGTAAAAAGCGATCCGAGTCACGACACATATCAGCTTGCAGCTTGAAGCTTGCAGCTCACAGCTTTTGCGGAGCAAAACCATGATTTCGAAGGAAGGTCTCACTCATCACATTTCCGCGCAGTTCAACGCCGAGCTGGAAGAGGTGCGCAGCCACCTGCTGGCCATGGGCGGGCTGGTGGAAAAACAGGTCAACGACGCGGTGACCGCGCTGATCGAGGCTGACTCCGGCCTGGCCCAGCAAGTGCGCGAGATCGACGACCAGATCAACCAGATGGAACGCAACATCGACGAAGAGTGCCTGCGCATCCTGGCCCGTCGACAGCCGGCTGCGTCCGACCTGCGCCTGATCATCAGCATCTCCAAGTCGGTGATCGACCTTGAGCGCATCGGCGACGAAGCCACCAAGATCGCCCGCCGTGCCATTCAGTTGTGCGAAGAAGGCGAAGCGCCACGCGGTTACGTCGAAGTCCGCCACATCGGTGACCAGGTGCGCAACATGGTCCGCGATGCGCTGGACGCCTTCGCCCGTTTCGACGCCGACCTTGCGCTGTCGGTGGCCCAGTACGACAAAATCATCGACCGCGAATACAAGACCGCCCTGCGCGAACTGGCGACCTACATGATGGAAGATCCGCGCTCGATCTCGCGGGTGTTGAGCATCATCTGGGTGCTGCGCTCGTTGGAGCGTATCGGCGATCATGCGCGCAACATCTCGGAACTGGTGATCTACCTGGTGCGTGGCACCGATGTGCGCCATATGGGCCTCAAGCGGATGAAGGAGGAAGTTGAGGGCACACCGTCCGAAACCGCTAATGTTCCCGGCGAAACTGACGATAAGTAAGATTGCCAAGAAAAGCGCCCGGCCTTCTGGTCGGGCTTTTTTTTGCGGTCTTTTTAATCGAAAGCAGCACCCCGCGAACGAAAGTCCCGGCGTGACTGAAGGTTTTTGGCAGTGTGCCATCAGTAAAGCGGTATGCTTGCCGGGATTTTTTAGAGGTGTATCTGGATGAGTAAGGTCAGTGTGTTGGTCGTGGACGATGCTTCGTTCATTCGTGACTTGGTGAAGAAGTGCCTGCGCAACTACTTCCCAGGCATCCGCATCGAAGACGCGGTGAACGGCAAGAAAGCCCAGGCCCTGCTGGCCCGTGAAGCGTTTGACTTGGTGCTGTGCGACTGGGAAATGCCGGAGATGTCCGGCCTGGAACTGTTGACCTGGTGCCGCCAGCAAGACAACCTCAAGGGCATGCCGTTCGTCATGGTGACCAGCCGTGGCGACAAGGAAAACGTAGTCCAGGCGATCCAGGCCGGCGTTTCCGGCTATGTCAGCAAGCCCTTCACCAACGAGCAACTTCTCACCAAGGTCAAACAGGCGATGCACAAGGCCGGCAAGCTCGAATCCTTGATGAACAGCGCCCCGACCAAGATGAACTCGGCCTTCGGCAATGATTCCCTCAGTGCCCTGACGGGTGGTAAGCCTGCGGTTGCAGCTGTTGCTTCGGCGCCTGCGGTGAATCCTTTTGCCAAGCCAGCCGCCCCGGCTCCCGCAGCCGCTGCCGCCCCGGCCCGTGGTTTGCTCAATAGCCCGCCGGTGAAGGCACCTGCCGCATCGGCGTCGTCGAGCAATCGCGGCCAAGGCCAGTTGCGCCTGTCCAGCGGCACCCAGCAATGCGTGATCAAGGCCCTGAGCCTCAAGGAAGCGCTGTTGGTGGTCAAGCGCACCGACATCCTGCCACAGGTCCTTGAAAGCGCCGTGCTGGACATGGAGCAGGGCGACAACGCCGAAACCGCTCGTCTCAACGGTTACCTGCACGCCATAGTCGCTCACGAACAAACCCCCGACAGCGAGTGGCTGCAACTGACCTTCCGCTTCGTCGACAAAGACCCGCAGAAGCTCGACTACATCTCCCGCCTGATCGCCCGCGGCACCGCGCAGAAGCATTTCGTACCGGGCGCCTGATTCGGCCATGTAGATCGTTCCCATGCTCCGCCTGGGAACGATCAGCAACACCGATCGCTGAACCGATTTTGAAACATCCGTCGACTACGCTGGTCCATCCCAGCTGCTAGGCTGCTTTGCAGGCCTTCATTTCGACAGAATTCTTGCCCATGCTCGTGCCGCTGCTGTTCGCCTGTGGTCTTGTCCTGGCCGTCACCCCGGCCCTGGCCATGACTATTTATAAATCCACCGATGCCAATGGCGTGGTCTCCTACAGCGACCGCCCCACCAAGGGCTCCCAGGTGTTCGTGTTCCGTGATCGCATGGTCGAGCGCCTGGAGCGGCAGGTGTTTCTCGACATCAGGAAGCAGAACGACGCGGACGCGGTGTTCGTGCGCAACGACTTATACGCCCCGGTTGAAATCGAGCTGAGCTTTGCCGGTCTGCGCAACGTCAGTGGAGCGCCGAGCCGGCCGATTCGGCGTGTGCTGCCGGCGCGCAGCAATCTGCGCCTGGCGCTGCTGACGGCCACCCGGCCCGGAAGGCCGCTGGCGTATACCCCAAGATTCGAATACTCCCTGGGCGACCCGGCGGGCGCGGCGCAGGCGTATCGGTATCCGTTGCCTTGGCGAGGCGGGCCGTTTCGACTGAGCCAGGGCGCCAACGGCCAATACAGCCACTACGGACCCAAGAACCGCTACGCCATGGACATCGCCATGCCCGAGGGTACGCCGATCATCGCGGCCCGGGGCGGCGTGGTGGTCAAGACCGAAAACGAGCAGACCGGACGCGGCACCGACCCATCCGGCAATTTCGTGCGTGTGCTGCACGACGACGGGACCATGGGCGTGTACCTGCATTTGCAAAAAGGCTCGGTGAGCGTACAGGAAGGGCAGCGGGTCGTGGTCGGCACACCCTTGGCGCTGTCGGGCAACACCGGCAACAGCTCCGGCCCGCACCTGCACTTCGTGGTGCAACGCAACACCGGGTTGGGGCTGGTCTCGATTCCCTACCAGTTCAACCAACCGGTAGGCGAGTTGCCCAACTTTGCGGTGGGCAAGCAGTAGAGGCTTGCGGGGGCTTTTCGTGGCGAGGGAGCAAGCTCCCTCGCCACAAGGGGCTCAGTCAATCGAGCATCAACACCTTCGCCAGGATGATCTTCGGTCCTTTCATCTTCTTGATGATGATCCGCAGGCCTTCGACTTCCAGCACTTCTTCCTCTTCCGGCACCCGTTTCAGGGTTTCATAGACCAACCCTGCCAGGGTTTCCGCCTCGATGTGGTCCAGGTCGATGCCCAGCAGGCGTTCCACCTTGAACAGTGGCGTGTCGCCGCGTACCAGCAGTTTGCCCGGTTGATAGGCGAGGATGCCGCGCTCGGCCTTGCGGTGTTCGTCCTGGATATCGCCCACCAGCACTTCCAGCACGTCCTCCATGGTCAGGTAGCCGATGATGTTGCCATCGGCTTCCTCGACCACGGCGAAGTGCGAGCCGCCCTTGCGGAACTGCTCCAGCAACTGCGACAGCGGAAGGTGCCGCGACACGCGCTCCAGTGGACGGGTCAGTTCGGCCAGGTTGAACGACTCGGGAATGTGATCCAGGGCCGCCAGTTCCAGCAGCAGGTCCTTGATGTGCAGCAGGCCGACGAACTCCTGGCGCTCGCTGTCATAGACCGGGTAACGGCTGAACTTGTGACGGCGGAACATTGCCAGGATTTCCTTGAGCGGCGCATTGAACTCCAGCGTCACCAGGTCTTCCCGGGAGTTGGCCCAGTCGACCACTTCAAGCTCGCCCATTTCCACGGCCGAAGCCAGCACGCGCATGCCTTGGTCGCTCGGGTCCTGGCCTCGGCTGGAGTGCAGGATCAGCTTCAGCTCCTCGCGACTGTAATGGTGTTCGTGATGCGGGCCGGGCTCGCCTTGGCCGGCGATGCGCAGGATGGCGTTGGCGCTGGCGTTGAGCAGGTAGATTGCCGGGTACATCGCCCAATAGAACAGGTACAGCGGCACGGCGGTCCACAGCGACAGCAGCTCGGGTTTGCGGATCGCCCATGACTTGGGCGCCAGTTCACCGACCACGATGTGCAAATAGGAAATGATGAAGAACGCGGTGAAGAACGATACACCCTTGATCACTTCCGGCGACTCGACGCCGACAGCGCCCAGCAGCGGCTCGAGGATATGTGCGAACGCCGGTTCGCCGACCCAGCCCAGGCCCAGCGAAGCCAGGGTGATCCCCAGTTGGCAGGCTGACAGGTAGGCATCGAGCTGGCTGTGGACGGTGCGCAGGATGTGCCCGCGCCAGCCGTTCTGCTCGGCGATGGCCTCGACTCGGGTCGAGCGGAGCTTGACCATGGCAAATTCGGCCGCAACGAAAAAACCGTTGAGCAGGACCAGGATCAGAGCAAAAAGAATCATGCCGAATTCGGCGAAGAGTGTGACGAGGGACAAGCCAGGGGAAGGGTCCATGATGGAGTTTTGCAGGTTCCGTATGTTCGTAAGAGTGAAAAACAGTGCCTGAAAAGGCAGGCACAAGTCAGCCAATGTAGCGGCTGACCCGGCGATTGCCTAGTGGGGAGCGCTGGCCGGTGTCACTCGTCGCGGCTGGGGACGCGTCCGCGAACCACCTGCGCCGGGGCGAAATGGCACGTGAACGTGCTGCCATGCCCCGGCACGCTGCTGATTTCCATGCGCCCGCGGTGACGCAGCAAGACGTGTTTCACAATCGCCAGCCCCAACCCGGTGCCGCCGGTGTTGGAGTTGCGGCTGGAGTCGACCCGGTAGAAACGTTCGGTCAGGCGCGGCAGGTGCTTGCTGTCGATGCCGATGCCTGAATCGCGCACGCTCAGGTGCGCGCCTTGTTCATCACCCCACCAGCGGACCTGGATTCGCCCCTGTTCCGGCGTGTATTTGACCGCGTTGAACACGAGGTTGGAAAAAGCGCTGCGCAATTCCGCCTCGCTGCCTTTGAGCTGCACGGTCGGATCGGCTTCCAGGGTGATGGCCTGCTGCTTGGGGCCGGACAGCTCCTGGGCGTCCTCCACAATGATTTGCAGCAACTCGTCGATGGGCACCGGCTGGTTGTCCGACGGGTAATCGGTGGCTTCCAGCTTCGCCAGCAGCAGCAAGTCGTTGAGCAGGGTCTGCATGCGCCCGCCTTGCTGCTGCATTTGTTGCAGGGCGCGGCTCCAGCGTGGGTTCACCTCCTCGACGTTATCGAGCAGGGTTTCCAGATAGCCGCAGATTACCGTCAACGGCGTGCGCAGCTCATGGGACACGTTGGCAATAAAGTCTTTACGCATCTGTTCCAACTGATGAATGCGCGTCACGTCCCGCACGAGCATCAAATGCTCGTTGTTGCCGTAGCGGGTGATATACAGCTGGATGCGCAAGCGATCGTTGGTCGGCGAGGGAATTTCCAACGGCTCGGCGTAGTTGTCCTGTTCGAAATATTCCTTGAAGCGCGGATGACGCACCAGGTTGGTCACTGGCTGGCCGCTGTCCTGTGGCGTCTTGAGGCCTAGCAGGGTTTCGGCGGCGCGGTTCCACCATTCCAGGTTGCCGTCGCTGTCGAGCATGATCACCGCGTCTTTCAGCGCGGCTGTGGATTCCTGGACGCGGTCGATCACCGCCTGCAGGCGCCCGCGCACGCGTTGGTCGCGCCGTTGCAGGTGATAGATGCTGTCGAACACTTCGCCCCAAAGGCCGTAGCCGTCGGGCGGGGCCTCGTCAGGCTGGTGCAGGCGCAGCCACTCGTGCAGGCGCAGCAGTTGCTTGAGAGTCCAGGCCAGGTAAAGCGCCAGGCCCACGGCCAGGCTCCAGCCGTAATAGCCTGTGATCAGGCCGATCAACAGGCAACCGGTCACCAGCAACAACATGTGGCGGATCAGGGTGCCATGCCAGTTTTGATTCACGGAAAAATCCCTAGGGCAGCTTCAAGCTCCAAGCTTCAAGCTTCAAGCGACAAGTTAAAAGCCAAGCGCGGCTCAGCTTGCCGCTTGTAGCTTGCAACTGTCGTTAAGCCTTTGTCGAAAAACGATAACCGGTGCCGCGCACGGTTTGTACCAGATTCTCGTAGGCATCGCCGAGGGCTTTGCGCAGGCGTCGGATGTGTACGTCCACGGTGCGTTCCTCGACATACACATTGCCGCCCCACACCTGGTCCAGCAGTTGGCCGCGGGTGTAGGCGCGCTCCTGGTGGGTCATGAAGAATTGCAGCAGGCGGTATTCGGTCGGGCCCATCTCGGCAGGCTTGCCGTCGATGGTTACGCGGTGGCTGATCGGGTCCAGCAGCAAGCCACCGACTTCGATCGGCGCTTCGCCATCGGTCGGACCGGCACGCCGCAGCACGGCCTTGAGGCGCGCCACCAGCTCCCGAGGGGAAAACGGCTTGGTGATGTAGTCGTCGGCGCCGACTTCCAGGCCCTGGATCTTGTTGTCTTCTTCGCCCTTGGCGGTGAGCATGATGATCGGGATATCACCGGTCAGCTCGTCGCGCTTGAGGCGCCGCGCCAGCTCGATGCCGGAAGTGCCAGGCAGCATCCAGTCCAGCAGGATCAGGTCGGGCTTGCGGTCGACGATGATGGCGTGGGCCTGTTGAGAGTTCTCTGCTTCCATGCAGTCATAGCCGGCCATCTCCAACGCAACGGCGATCATCTCGCGAATGGGCGCCTCGTCGTCGACGATCAGAATGCTCCTGCCAACCATGGGGTAATCCTCTTGTCATTTAACTGTCTTGCGCCGCATTAGATAACGGAATTATTGCAGTCGTGTGACAGTTATTTCCTTGAGCGGCAGCGAAGGGGATCTTGGACTACGCTTTTCAGTCCGAATCCTGACAACTGCGAAGGAAGGTTTCCATGGCTTATTACACTCAATCCATCAAGGCGCTGGGGCTGGTGGCTGCGCTGATGTTGCCGGCGATGGCGTTTGCGGCTGGCGAACCGGCAATGGTCAAGGATGGCGTGCTGGTCGATCACAAGGGCATGACCCTTTACACCTATGACAAGGACGACGACAGCAAATCAATGTGCAACGACAAATGCGCCGAGAATTGGCCACCGCTCAAGGCCGAAAGCACCGCCACTCCGTCAGGGGAATGGACCGTGATCACTCGCGATGACGGGGCCTCGCAGTGGGCCTATGACGGCGATCCGCTGTACACCTTCGTCGGCGACAAGAAGGCCGGCGACAAGACGGGCGACGGCAAGGGTGGCGTCTGGAAAATAGCCAAGCCCGACTGACCAGCACCAAACCGCTCTTCGTGGCGAGGGAGCTTGCTCCCGCTGGGTTGCGAAGCGGCCCCAAAAATCTTGCGGTCGCTACGCAACCGAGCGGGAGCAAGCTCCCTCGCCACAGGGTTCTTCTTCATCCCAAACCCAGCGCTCGGCCACAGAACTCAGCGCAACCCGTAATCCAGCACAATCCCCACGAAAATCGCCAACCCGGCCCAATGGTTGTGCAAAAACGCCTTGAAGCAACGCATCCGGTCCTTGCCACGGGTGTACCAGAACTCCCAGGCGAAACATCCCGCAGCGGCCAGCAACCCCAGGTGGAACCAGCCGCCCAGGTTGAATTGAGTCCCAGCCAGCAACAGACAACCCAGCGCCAGGCCTTGCAGCGTCAGAATGATCGCCCGGTCGGCATCGCCAAACAGGATGGCCGTGGACTTCACGCCGATCTTCAGGTCATCGTCCCGGTCGGTCATCGCGTAGTAAGTGTCGTAGCCCACCGTCCACAGCAGGTTGGCGATGTACAACAACCACGCGGCGGCCGGCAGATGGCCGGTTTCGGCGGTGAATGCCATCGGCATGCCCCAGGAAAACGCCGCGCCTAAAACCACTTGCGGGTAATAGGTGTAGCGCTTCATGAACGGATAACTGAACGCCAGGGCCAAGCCGCCCAAGGACAACAGAATCGTCGGCGCATTGGTGCACAGCACCAGCAGGAAGCTCACCCCCATCAGCACCGCGAAGAACACCAGCGCTTCTTTCGAACTGATCTTGCCGCTCACCAGCGGACGCTGTTCGGTGCGTTTGACGTGGCCGTCCACCTTGCGGTCGGCCCAGTCGTTGATCACGCAACCGCCGGCGCGGGTCAGCACCACGCCGAGCACGAAAATCACGATGTTGGCCAGGGAGGGCGAGCCTTCGCCGGCAATCCACAACGCCCACAATGTGGGCCACAGCAGCAGATAGATGCCGATGGGCTTGTCCATGCGGGTCAGTTGCACGAAGTCCCAGGCTCGCGGGTTCAGGCGGTTCAAGGATTTGAGCAATTGCACGTACATCAGCAGTTCTCCGAATAGGCGCGCGCAACGGTCCACAGGCGCGGCAGGAAAATCTCCGCCACCAGCACGCTCAGCGCACCGCGATCGAAACGCGAGCGACGGCCCCACAGCGCGCTGGCGCGAACCTGGGGTGGCAACCATTCGCTCGGGTAGTGACACACCTCGATAGCCCGGCGCTGGAACGCCTGGTCGCAAAACAGCAGCTCACCCAGGGAGCGGCTACCGAGTTCATCCATTTGCAAACCGTCGCCCTGCAAGGCGCTGCGCGCCGCCACGCTACGGGCGAATACCCAAGGCACGCCGTGGCCGCGCAGGTACACCTCGCGCACCCAACCCTCGCTGCCGTCGGCCAGATCCAGCGCGGCGCATTCGTCGGCGCGCAACGGCTGCCAGCCCTCGAACAACGGCGTCACGCTGAAATGCTCGTCCGACAGGCCGGTCAGGCGTCGGGTCAGGGATCCCTCGTCGAACAACCAGTCCAGCACGCAAGCATCTGGACGGGGCGACAGCAGGTGCTGGGGCAGCCATTGGAGTGTAGGAAATTTCGAATTTGTATGCGGCACAGAGGTCTTGATTGGCAGCAAATGAGGCCGCGAGCTTACCATGTCGGTCGGTGATTTTGCCTGAGCGGACCCGCCGCCGCGCGGATCCTGCTTGCATCTGTTGCGAACGATCAGTACAAAACCGCCCTGAGCCGGAAAATACCGGCCAAGGCCTGACATCTTGAGGAAATATTGGAATGAAGAAGTGGCAATGTATCGTCTGCGGCTTGATCTACAACGAAGCTGACGGCTGGCCGGACGATGGCATCGCGCCCGGCACTCTGTGGCAAGACGTACCAGAAGATTGGCTGTGCCCGGACTGCGGCGTCGGCAAAATGGATTTCGAAATGATCGAAATCAACTGATCGTTCCTCAAAGGGAGAGCAACATGAGCGCACCTGTCGTCATCGTCGGTACCGGCCTGGCTGGCTACAACCTGGCCCGGGAGTTTCGCAAGCTCGACAGCGAAACCCCGTTGCTGCTGATTACCGCGGACGATGGTCGTTCCTACTCCAAGCCGATGCTCTCCACGGGCTTCGGCAAGAATAAAGACGCCGACGGCCTGAGCATGGCCGAGCCTGGCGCCATGGCCGAGCAGCTCAAGGCCGAGGTCCGCACCCACACGCGCATCAGCGGCATCGACCCGGGCCACCAGCGCCTGTGGATCGGCGAGGAAGCGGTGAGTTATCGCGACCTCGTCCTGGCCTGGGGCGCCGAAACCGTGCGCGTGCCCGTGCAGGGCGACGCGGCGGACTTGATCTTCCCCATCAACGATCTCGAAGACTACGCACGCTTTCGCGCCGCCGCCGATGGCAAGCGCCGGGTGCTGCTGCTCGGCGCCGGCCTGATCGGCTGCGAATTCGCCAACGACCTGATCCTGGGCGGCTACGAAGTGCAGCTGGTAGCGCCATGCGAACAAGTCATGCCGACGCTGTTGCACCCGGCCGCCGCCGCAGCGGTGCAAGCGGGTTTGGAAAGCCTGGGCGCGCGTTTCCACTTGGGGCCGGTGCTCAATCGCCTGCAACGGGTGGCCGACGGATTGGAGGCACACCTGTCGGACGGCCAAGTGATCGCCTGCGATCTCGTCGTCTCGGCCATCGGCCTGCGCCCACGCATCGACCTGGCAGCGGCCGCCGGGCTGGTGATCAATCGCGGCGTGGTGGTTGATCGTCAGCTGAAAACGTCTCACGCCAACATCTACGCCCTGGGCGATTGCGCCGAAGTCGATGGCCTGAACCTGCTCTACGTTATGCCGCTGATGAGCTGCGCTCGCGCCCTGGCCCAGACCCTGGCCGGCAACCCGACCGCTGTCAGCTACGGCGCCATGCCGATCACGGTGAAGACCCCGGTTTGCCCGTTGGTGGTCTCGCCGCCACCACGGGGTAGCGAAGGCGTGTGGAGCGTCGAAGGGCAGGGCGCCGACATCAAGGCCTTGTGCCGCGACGCCCAAGGCAACCTGCTGGGTTATGCCCTAACGGGCGCGGCGGCCATGGAGAAACTGGCGCTGAACAAGCAGCTTCCGGCACTACTGGCGTAAACGCCGGTCGTTCTGTCGTAAATACCCTGCTTTTGAGGCGACAAAGGCCCGCCGGACACTGGCGCCGGTTGCGGCCCCGTGCCATCCTCACTCCCGTCTGCCGCAGAGTAGAGCCTGCGGCGCCTTAGGGGTTGTTCCGAAGAGAACAGCACGGACATAACAACAAAAAAACCGTCAAAGGGGCTTCATTCATGCGTAAACCAGAACTCGCTGCCGCCATCGCGGAAAAAGCAGACCTCACCAAAGAACAAGCCAACCGCGTCCTCAACGCCGTCCTCGAAGAAATCACCGGCGCCCTGCACCGCAAGGACAGCGTCACGCTCGTCGGCTTCGGCACCTTCCTGCAACGCCACCGCGGCGCCCGCACCGGCAAGAACCCACAAACCGGCGAGCCAGTGAAGATCAAGGCCAGCAACACCGTTGCGTTCAAGCCAGGCAAGTCGTTGAAGGACAGCGTTAACCCGTAAATGGCGGGGTACCTCTGTCGAGGAAAGAAAGCGGCGACAAAAAAGGCATACCGATGAATCGATATGCCTTTTTTTGTGCCTGAGTAAATCGTGGCGCAGCGGTTAGCGCGGATCGACGTTGTTCAACACTCGGTTCGCCAGTAACGAACTCAGCTCGGTCAGTTGCTGGATGCCTAGGAGAAAGTGGCGGTGCGCGCCATCCAGGTCGAAGGCCAGGGTGCTGACCATCGCGTCAGCGGAGGCCAGGGTTTCGCTGAGGTTGGCCAGCAGGCATTCGTTGTCCATGTCTTGTACGACAGTGAACAGCTGGCCGGATTGAGGGGGTTCTTCGGGCTTTTCCGGTTTGGGCGCCAGGTAATAATCCAGCGCGCGCTTGGCGGCTTCGTCGAGTTTCTTGGCGTTGAGGCCGTCGAGGTACGGAGAGTTGGGATCTGCTTTTGGAGGATTCGGAGTTATTTTGAACATCGTTACGCTACCTCTGATTTAGTAGGCCGCAACCGTCTCGCTACTAAACGAAAGGAGGCAGCTGTGCGCAAGTTAGTAGACCGGTAGAGGCAACGGAACCCGGCGCGCCCGAAGGCGCCTTGCGCACAACCACCATCGAGTGCAGGCAATGCCTGACTGATGAGACTCATGCAGCCGTTGCTATTACCGGGCTACTAAACCCGACCACTGATGGGCAGTGGCAGGAAGACGATAGGCCCCCGGGGGCAAGGCGCACAAGCCGGCGGATTCTGGCGTAGTTGTAGGCAAAGGCGCAAGGATGCGTAGCTTGGCGGAAGAGGGAGACTCAGGATGAATTTTGTTCTGACGGATGCCCCCGATTCGTGGCGAGGGAGCTTGCTCCCGCTCGGCGGCGCAGCCGTCGTAGGCCGGTTGATGCGGTTTGTCTGTAGGAACGCGCCGGGCCTTTTGGGGCGGCTTTGCCACCCAGCAGGAGCAAGCTCCCTCGCCACGGATCCGGGGTTGCTGGTGGAACTCGGGCGGCAAAATTGAGACCGGCGTCATGGCCTCGAAAACGGCCTCTTCAGGCACCTTGATTGTTACCCTCCATTGCTTGAAGATCTGCCGCTCGTTCAAGCCTCCCTCTTGCCTGGAAAACGACCCGGATCATGACGCTCTATCGCCTCCACGAAGCCGATCTCGACATCCCTGACACCTGGCAGGACCAGAGCATCAACATCTTCAAGTTGCCAGCCGTCGGCGGCGCCAAGGAAGCCAGTTTCGTCATCAGTCGCGACCCGAGCCGAGGCGATACGCCGTTCAACGATTATGTCGATCAACAACTGGCCAGCGCCGAGCAGCAACTGCCTGGGTTCAAGCTGATCAAGCGTTGGGATTTTTTCCTCCACGAACATGCCGCCGTGCTGCTCGACTACAGCTGGCAGCGTGAAGGACGGGAGCTGATGCTGCGCCAGGTGTTTATCGACCGCCAACCCGTGGGGCTGATCACCACGTTGACCACGACGCCGGGTGATCTGGTGCATCACGAACCCGCCTGGAAAGCCGCCATGCATTCCTTCAAGGTTTTGTCCGCGACCGCCTGATCAATCTCCGGAAGACCCTAACGCGATGGATATGCTGGCCGCTGCGCGCCTCGGCGACGAAATAGCCCACGGTTTCGGTGTCGCCGCGATGGTGGCGGGCGCCGTTGCCGGTGCGTTGATCGGCGCGGCGGTGGTAGCGGCCACGGTCGCGACCGGGGGCGTGGCGCTGGCGATCATGGCGGGCTCGATTGCCGCCGGCGGCTTGTCGATGTTCCAGATACTCAAAGGCCTGAACACCCTTTTCAACTTGCCCGAGCCTACGACGGGCGCGTTGATCATGGGCAGCCTCAACGTCCACATCAACCGGCGCAACGCCATGCGCGCCGGCGTCGACGTGTCGGCGGGGTGTACGGGCCTGCCGATGAACCATCCGATCTGGCCGTTCCCGGTGCTGATCGCCGAGGGCAGCGCCACCGTCTATATCAACGGCAAGCCAGCGGCGCGCTTGCAGAGCAAAATGGTCTGCGGCGCCCACATCAAGACCGGCAGCCCCAATACGTTTATTGGCGGGCCGACGATCTCGGTGGCGTTTGTCCTCGACATCGAAGGGTGGCTGCACACCGGCCTCGAAGCCTTGGGGCTGGTCGCCATGGGCGCGGCGGCCATACTGGCGGCGATGGCCGGCGCGGCGGCGTTTGCAGGCTTCGTGGTGATTGGCGGCGCCATGATGGGCGGCATGGCCTTGCTGGGCGATTTGGGTGATCGCCTCGGGCCGGGTTATCGCGACTTGCTCCAGGGCATCGCGGGTATGGCGCTGCTGGGGCTGGGGCCGAAAATGGCCCGCCTCGGCGCAGCGCCCAAACCTCGCGTCGCGGCGTACAAGCCGGGCACCACCGACGCCGATATCATGGCGATTCCCAAGGGCAGTCGGCCGCCACCGAGCGACTACCTCGAAGGCCCGTATATCGACAAGCACCTCAAGACCTTCGAGGACGAGGGCGGCAGTTTCCTCTTCACCACCGACGACATCGCCAACCCGAAATATGGCTCGTTCAACCCGAACAAATTCGTCATGGCAAAGTCCGACCTCAGCGCGGTGGTGACCGAGTACAAGAAAACCGGCGACGTTTCGGTGCTGGAGTCAGCCCTGGGGTACGATCCGGGATCGCTGGTGGGCAAGGACATTTACATGCTGAGCCTGGACAAACCCAAGGTCCTGATGCCGACCGGTAACGAAGGGGGCGTGAACTCGCTCTGGCGCCCCGGCGGCCTGACCCATCCGGG
The DNA here is from genome assembly GCF_051131945.1 of Pseudomonas sp. Z5-35. Classification (NCBI taxonomy): domain Bacteria; kingdom Pseudomonadati; phylum Pseudomonadota; class Gammaproteobacteria; order Pseudomonadales; family Pseudomonadaceae; genus Pseudomonas; species Pseudomonas sp. Z5-35. The sequence goes on along the minus strand of NZ_CP071640.1, from coordinate 5,454,644 downwards.
CGGCATGCGCGAAGCGGTGCTGGACAACGTACCGATCTTCCACGGCAATGACATCAACGCGCTGATGAAGGCCCAAGACGTAGTGAGAGTCCCATGAGTAACCCGCAAGACAACGTGTTGCTGTTGGCCCTGGCCAATGATGAGTTGGACAAATTCCTGGTGGGCGAGCCGTTCTACTTTCTCGAAGCCAAGACTGACAACAACGAGCCACAAAACGTCGTGGCCGCGTTCGACCAATTGATCATGCCGTACTGGCGCCAGACCCACGACGCTAGCTTTCCCCTGCGTTTCGTGGCAGCCCTGCTGACGATGCTGGCGACGTACCCAGACCGCACGCGGGCGATCTACATCGCCGCCGATTGGGTCTGGTATTACCGTTTCTGCCAGGACAAACAGCGCCAACAGCCGCTCGGCCCGTATGGCGATCTGTTCGACGTGGACATGGGCAGCGTCGCCGTAGCGCTCAAGCGACTGCTGGAAAACCACAAGGCTGAACTGATCGCCGACACCCGCTGGGCCGGCGCGGCGTGGAACAGCCCGGACGGCATGTGGACGCCGCTGATGCGTTCGGCGGTGATGGTGCGGGACAAGCTGGGTGGGCCGGATTTTGTGCCGGGGAATATTTGACGAACGCCAATGTATTTAACGGTCTGAGCTGACCGTCGGCGTCGACAATCTGCAGGGGAGTTGGGTTACAGATGTCGACGCTCGTTGATTCGTGGCGAGGGATTGCTCCCTCGCCAGAACGGGTTACGTGTAACGGTTAACGCGGATCAACGTTTTGCAGCGCCCGGTTCGCCAGCAACGTGCTCAGCTCGATCAATTGCTGGATGCCTAGGAGAAAGTGGCGGTGCGCGCCATCCAGGTCGAAGGCCAGGGTGCTGACCATCGCGTCTGCGGAGGCCAGGGTTTCGCTGAGGTTGGCCAGTAGGCATTCGTTGTCCATGTCTTGTACGACGGTGAATAGCTGGCCGGGTTGAGGGGGTTCTTCGGGCTTTTCCGGTTTGGGCGCCAGGTAATAATCCAATGCGCGCTGGGCGGCTTCGTCGAGTTTCTTGGCGTTGAGGCCGTCGAGGTACGGAGAGTTGGGATCTGCTTTTGGAGGGTTTGGAGTTATTTTGAACATATGCATTATTCCTTCTAGTAGGCCGCAACCATCTCGCTACTAAACGAAGGGTGGCAGCTGTGCGCAAGTTAGTAGACCGGTGGAAAACACATAAAAGCCCGGCGCGCCCGAAGGCGCCATGCGCACAGCCACCATCGAGTGCAGGCAAGGCCTGACTGATGAGACTCATGCAACCGTTATGTATTTCCAACCAGGGCTACTAAACCCGACCACTGATGGGCAGTGGCAGGAAGACAATAGGCCCCGGGGGCAAGGCGCACAAGCCGGCGGATTCTGGCGTAGTTGTAGGCAAAGGCGCAAGGATTCGTAGCTCGGCGGAGGCGTGGCGTTTAGAAATTAAACAACGCTGAACACCTTCCGAATCGAGACGTGGAGGCTTGCTCCTGCTCGTCAAAAGGAAGAAGGGGCCTGGCACAGAGCCTCGCCTAGGCTGCCCTCTGCCCTCCCAGCTCAGATTGAACAGATGTGCTATGCCAAAAGTTGCGGCAAATAACTCCGTTGAGAAGGGGCATCTTGGTCTGCTTTCGGCCAGAAGCGGACGGTACGCGTCCGCATAGATTTTTCGATTAACATCCCCCCGTGGCAATGAGCCATTGGAGAATGCCAAGAGATAAAACAAAGTAGCTCACACCTTTAAGTCAAATGTTCATCAGTAAAAAGTCGATTAAAAAAAGCCGCGCTCGTATATGCCGCATATGATTGCCAAAGATCATTTTTTTCCGCGTCAGCAAAATCACAGACTGACTTAATTGCGACTGGAATGGGCGAAGGTTTGCAAGCGAAATCTGCAGACGCCATCACAGCATAAGCTTCCATCTCGACGCCGAGAACCTCGCGATTTTGGGCGGTAATGGGTTGCATTGCGTCACTAGTAGCTAAGACCGCAGCACCTGAGGCCATAGGCCCCACTCTAATGCTTAGTTTTCCCTCTGGTGTGTCACCGTCCCAGCCAGTTTGAAGTTCGCGGGCAACTTTGTCATTGGCAAGTTCCATAGCCAATTGGGAAATATGAATATCCAGTGGATGTGGGTAAGGGGCGGCCATGAATACTCTAGTCCCGTCATCCGTTTCTGCATATTTGCCGCTTCCCCAGTCCCATGAAGGATCTGCGATTATGACATCTCCATAGTTGGTTTTTCCTTTAACGCCTGCACAAATGCCCAACATTACAACATACTTTGGTTGGAATCTTGCGACCATCTTCGAGGCCAGTGCGGCTGAAGATGGCATACCCTTACGTCGAGCAGAAGCAGCCACGACGCTCAGACTTCCTCGTGCCCTCGGAATTTTCCCAGCATGGTAGCCAGTAGGATCGTTACCAAACCTTAAGGTTTTCCAACCATATTCGAGCTTAAGTACTGCGCTTAGCTCTGGCTCTCCAAGAGCAGTCATCACTACCACGTCGAAACGAGGGGATGATGCATTGATCCTAGCTCTTCGTTGTGAAGCATACTTGATTTTACCTGATAAAATCTGTTTCCAGATTCCAGAATCGCTAGTGCTATAAGAGCAAAAAATTGCCCCTCGTTCATTTACCGCTTGCTCTGCTTCTTCCAATGAGTCTTCGAGCGCAGATAAGAAAACAACATCCGGAAGCAAAATTGCTTTATCTAATAAAAGTAAATCGAAAAACTCAAGCCCACCATTCCGGGTTGGTGAAGCGCCAAGAGTTGCTGGCAGATTAAGATCGATAATCAAAAGATCAAATTCGTTTTCTTGAAGCTTGCGGCGGCCTTCATTAGAAGTACTTGCGTGCTCTATTTGAATAGAACTATCCAAAGCCATCACAATCTGGGAGATCGCAGAGATTTTTGCGTATTCATCATCTACAACTAAGAGCTTAATCATCGGCCACCTTCCCTAATATTGTTAATTATAATTTTTAGCGAAGATCGCCACCCATCTTCCGCCGGATTGTAATAGACAGAACCTTTAAAAATTGGATGAAACTGCCTAGCAAGTTTTTCAACTAGTTGATCCAAAGAAACTTTGGAAGAATTATCACCAAAAGCATCAAACATTGTTACGACCACAGTTGGGATTTGAATGCCGCGGAGCTTCATTTGTGCCAATAATTCGCTTCCGGCAAAACTTTCAGGGCTTCCACCGCTAGGCTCACTAGGACTCACATCATAATTTGGCATGCTCATGTCGAGCAGAATGAAATCATATATTTTATTTCCTTTGATTATTGCCCTCAAGCCGCTATTGTATGACTTGGCTGTTTCTACCATATATCCTGGAAATTCTTGATCGATGAAGTCAGCTAGTGTCTTAAGCTTGTCCTCATCATCTTCAATTATAAGCATTTTCATAGTTGGTCACCTCAGTCTTGAAGCTAACGATCACCTCGAATACTGCGGGATCTTTGAAGCCGAATTCCAATGATGGCTCCCAATATTGAGGCGCATTTATTATAGCCCAAAGCTTATGAAATCCACTCCGGCCTTCTTTCTGTGCTTTATTTCGATTGTCATCTTTGGTTAGCTCCGCTCGAATGCGTTGAAGTCGACTTTCGTCCCGCTCAGCAAATGTTCTATTAAAGACAGAGTTGCGTAGCGTCGCATTGAAACAGCCATCAACAAATCGCAAGTCAGCAGACACCTTAAGGTTCGTTAAGCTCTCTCCGGAGTGGCCTATCGCATTTTCGAATAAAACGCAGAACATGTCGACCATAGCGTCCAGGCTTCTTCCCGGCATGAGACCTTGAACTTCCGAAATATTAAGGTCTATGCCCTCCCAGTCCCGGGCACCAGAAATAGAGTTGCGAATCATATTTGTGGCAACTAGCATGGGGAATTCGATTGAGTAATCTTGCCGATCGTAGACCTCGCTCCGTTTGAACCATGAGGTCACATTGTTAAGCTGCGCTTGGGTATTGGTGCGAGCCCGGAATACATGATTAATTAGCTCTCCAAGCCTATCGGCAAAACTCAGCGAATACAAAGATCTGTTTAGCTCATCAAATGCTGACGATAGCTTCTGTCTAATCTCTGTGCGCAGTACATTTTGAACAAGGACTAAGTTTGCGTCTGTTTTGTCCCATAGGGTGTCCACGCACAAATCAATAAACTCGTCTAGGCTTTTAACTGTCGCATCATTGGCTTGCATGTACATCCGCTCTAGGTTTGTCGTTTGGTAGGCGAATAACGCAAAATGATTAGTGTCCTTGGAAACGAGCTCATGAGTAACCCTAACCTGAATAAGGTCATCTTTGACGTGAGATATTATTGAGTCAAGAGTGCTCGCAAATATCTCTAGTACCTCTGAAAGTTGCTCGTGCTGTTCTTGATCAAGACCGCTTAATGTCTGAGCCCAATGATAATTAGGGACATAGAAGGTAGACCCCTCTTTTCGCTCGGTAACAAGGTACTCATCCGCCGCCGGCTTGCGAAGGGCGTTGCTTAACTTACCATGACGGACTCTAGTGCTTAGGTAGGCATTTAGTCCATGGTCTCCACGCAAAAATTCGTTCGTAACCTCAGCGAACATCGCAGCAAACTGGAGATCTAGTTCGCTCGTTGTTGTGTTTTTACGTATGAGATGGATGCTAGACATGAGGCGGGTTACTGATATATCGCTTCCTGACTGTGATAGCGCCTCTGAAATAGTCTCCATTAGTTTGGTATCAGATGCCGCGACGCTGGGAGCAGCAGACTTATATCGAGCGTAAGCGTCGCCCAACTTATTTCTTAAGGATTTTTTTATTGCCGCTATATCGACATAGACTTTACTTTGCTCTACCAAGTTAGTCGCCTTGGCAATTTCTAGAGTTTTAACGCGCTCACGTATTTCGGCGAGATATTTTAGCGAATTCGAACTATCAATGTCTGCCAAAACTTGACATACCCTAATCCGTTCCTCTTCGATTTCCCGGGTGCCTTCATACAGCACGGTCTGTCTCATAACCTCCGGACGCCAAACGCTGTTCAGGTAGTAAATTACTTTTCCTAATCCAAATTCGGAGGCGCGTTCCTTCAATTCAAAGGGCGAAGATAAATTAAATTCATTGTGGAAGCGCTCAAATGCATAGCGTAAATGCGTCATTCGATCATTTGAGCAGAACGAAGTATATAGTTCAAATATAAGTGGTACGCATATTGACTCAGGCCAGTTCTCAGGTAAATCGAGTCCGGAAACAATCTCGTGTAATGGAAGAACAGTGGGGGCGTGCGGCCAATTTAGGTAGCCGCTCACTAAAGACTCAGCTGAGCTTAAATACTGCCCGCATCGTGCATATGCAATGGCTGCAGCAGCAGAGGCCCGCATTGATTCGGCTTCGGATAAATTTGTAATTAACCATTCAAAATTTTCGATGGCTTCTTGGAGATTTCCTTTGTTTAGAGCATAACTACCTAGATAGCGTCTCCGACGCTCTTCACTGATACTTGACGGGTTGTTGGAAGTGCCATAAGTGGCAAGTCTAAAAACCTCAATTGTGCTGGTGAATAATTTACGTTTTTCAAAATAACTAATTAAATGATGTTCGCTGCCCTTAGCTGGTTGTAGAAGAGCTGTGAATGGTGTCGGCGTCGGCTCCAGAACCAGAGTCCGCCTCAATGCAACTGAGGGGTAGTCGAACTTTTCTGTTTCCAGCTCTAAATTAACTATCCCTTTTAGAAAAGCAGTCCAAGAATGGCCGAAAAATCTATCATAAAGAGCAAATAAAGAAAGCGCAGATGAGTAAGTGTCCGGGCTAAGAGAGATTATATTCCGGAGGTGCTGTACAACTTCCCCCAAAACACCTTCATATTTTATCGTCGAGGCATTACACTTTTTCTCTGTGCGCACCAGCATTACTAGTGCACCTATGTCATCAGCATGCTGAGAAAGATGGGATGCAGCCAGAGTCAACGCTTCCTGATATCTACCTTGAGAATATGCTTCAATGAATTTAATTTTGCTGTCTGCGCTTTTATACAAGTTTGGATCTACAACTCCAAATGCAATTAGGATTGGGACTAGTCGCCTATCCGCAGTGAGTCGAAATAATTTTTGTATCGGGTGGGCCAATACTGAAGCCACGGTAGCAGCTAGTTCCGCAATAACAACTATGGTTTGTAAAACCGAGATCACACTTTCATAATGATCAATCGCACTGAGCTTGGAGTCGATGTTTAAAACTAGAGCTAGTGTATCTACATCGGCATCAGACAGATCTATAATTTTAGCTTTTAGATAATTATAGGCTGCCCCCTCATAGCTATTAGCTAGCTCGCTTTGCAAATAGCCCGGAACGCCAGTTCCCTCAATCCTCTTTGCCATGAAGTGCAGCATGATGGTTAATAGCGGACTATGACTTACCTCCTTCTCATATATCGAGGTAAGTCGTCTCTTTTCCTCAACGCCATCTTTGTACTGCGCGTTCGCTAGGGTATTTTGCATGTACCATATTGACCATCCAAATTGCAACTGGCAGTCGCTCAATACATCAACAGCACCAGAGCTATTGTTTGAAACAACTGCAAGCTCAAATCGCTGTCTCTGCTTAACAAACTCCTTAATTTTTGCTCCATTTGGTAGAAGCGTTGCTACGGCCCATATTATTTCATTGGCTAACGCGCCATAACTGCCGACCAGCGAAGTGGTAAATACTTTGTCAAGGGATGATGGGAATGGTTCGCCTTTGAGTTTAATTAACTGCGCTTGACTTAAGTTCAAGCTGTTGAGCAAAGCAAAAAGCTCATTAGAAGGAGCTTCTTGCTTCAATCGTGCAATAGTTTTCGAGTCAACTCCGACGGATTGAATCGCTGCGACTTTCTTTTTTACCGTCGCGTGGTTGCTTACTGATCTGTTTTGGCGCCACTTGGGAATCTTCCTTGGCATGAGAGCACTCTGCAACTAGATTGGACGCGAAATTGCAAAACGCCATTATGGCATGCTTGATAGCACGCTGTTAATGCCGTTTACCTTAACTCTAGACACCGTCTTTATTCTCTGTAGTCTTTTTTAGGCAGCGTACAAAACCTCATGAACGAGGAAGTGAAGGGCCGCAACGGGCCGATTGCGGCCCGTTCCGAGAGCCAGTTATAACAATTTATACTATCGACAGCTGGTTTGGGTGCCCACTAATAAACATGCTGCAAACATCCCTACCGACGTTTACCGTCAAACCAGGCGCGCGATACCGGGCTGGAGCGCCAACTCAAGGCACCGCGCAGCCTGCCCAGGCGCTGTTGGCCGTCGTTGCGTACGACGCTGGCCTTCGATCCAGAACGGCGCAGCCTCAATGCGGCGCAGTTGCGTAAGGTTTGGGCGGGTGGTTCATTATGGTGGTAGCGGCTTGCTTGCACTGAGCGCCTTCAAGGCTGCCTTGCGCTCATCCACCGGCAACCGGCCAAGGTTTTCCACTGCCGCATAAAACGCAACCCAATCCCCACCCTCACGCTCGAACAACGCCGCAAACGCCGGCACCCATTGGTCATACAGGCCGAAGGGCAGTAGCCGTGCGTTGTTCAGTGGCGTGTAGACCCAGGCGTCGTAGCGCTTGTCACCGGCCCACTGGGTATCGCGCATTTGCGCGTAGTCGGCGCGCAGTCGTTCAAATTCCGCAGCCTTGCGCTGGCGCATCTGATCGGCCGGCAGCGGTTGGGCGTAGAGGGTTTCCAGCCGCTGGCGGGTGTCGAGGATCAGTTGGATGAATTGGTCGCGTTGGCGCACCTTGTTGCCGTTGTCCGGCGCCAGCCCACGATGGGCGCGCCATTGCCGGGTGCCCTGCTGCTCGACGAAGGTGGCAAAGGATTCGTTGAATTCCGTATCGTCCTTTACGTAGAACCGCTGGTGCGCCAGCTCATGAAAGATCAGCGTCGCCAGGCGCTCGTCGCCCCAGTGCAGCATCGAACTCAGGATCGGGTCGTTGAACCAGCCCAGGGTCGAATAAGCCTCCACGCCGCCAATCGACACATCCATGCCCCGCAGGCGCTGCAACGCGGCCTCGCCTCGGGCGGCGCTTTGGCTGTAGTAGCCGCGATACGCGACGCAACCGGCGATGGGGAAGCAATGGTTTTGCGGTGCCAGGGAGAATTCCGGGGTGGCGAAGACATTCCAGACGACGAAGGGGCGATCAATGTCCGCATACAGGCGATAGCTTTTGTTGTCGGGCAGGTGCAGGCGGGCGCTGGCGAACGCCCGGGCCTCGCGCGCCTGGGCCAGATGGGCGCGCAATGTCGGGTCGCGGGCGGGGTCGGCGATGACCCGGTCGATCGGTTCCCGGGCTTGCAGCAGTCGCAGTTGTCCGCTGGCGAGCTGGCCGTAGTAGCTGACGCTGGAGCAACCGTTGAGTAACAAAAGCACGAGGGCGGGAAACAAAATTCGGAAAACACGGTCGAGTAACCGATGGCGTGAACGCTGCCTGATCAATTGGAATCACCCTGGGAAAGTCTGCCCCAAGACTATCCCGCTTGCCCGGAGCTTCGCTATGCGCGTGTTGATGCTGACGAGTGGACTGTTGCTGCTGACCGGTTGTGCCGGTTTGCCCGATCCTGATCCGTCCCAAGCGTGGGTCGACCTTGCAGACCATCAGAACACGGCGTTGCAGGCGTTGGAGGTCGACGACAAGGAATCCATCGACCGGCGTTATTTCGAAGTGCAACCCGGCAGCCATGAGCTGACGGTGCGTTATCAATTTGCCGTGGAGCCGGGCAACATCGGCCCGGATGCAGAGCCGCTGTGGCGTGATTGCCGGCTGAACGTGAAATTCAAGGACTTCAACGCGGGCCAGCGTTATCAACTGCAGGCCGGCAGTATCGGTTTCCGTCCGTGGGCCAAGCTGTATGACCAGCAGCGCAAAGTGGTTGGGCAAGGGACGCCGGCGGGCTGCCAACAAACGTGATTGGCGCTATGCTCAGTGCCTGATCCTCGGGAGACTCACCATGCGCTTACCCCTGCTGTTACTGGCCCTGGTCTCCTTGAGCGGTTGCGCAACGAGCCCGCTGCCCCAGGTCGACCCGAACATGGCGTGGATCGATTTCGCCACACCCATGCCGGGCGGCAAAATGTTGATGGCTGAAAGCCTGGATGGCCAGCGGTTGCGAGACGGAAGGTTCTTTCAGGTTTCGCCGGGCAGCCACGAACTGAGAGTTCGCTTCGACTTCGAGGTGTTCAGCGGTGGCGGGTTGGGCATGCAAGCCGAACCGCAAGAGCGGCTGTGCTATATGCTCGTGCGTTACGACCATTTCGAGGCTGGCCAGCGCTATCGACTGGAGGGACGCAACCTGGCGTTCACGCCCAGCGCCCGGCTCTATGACGCCAAGCGTCAAATCGTGGCCGAAGAGCGACAAGTCAATTGCGTTCCGTAGAGCGCTCTACCGGTCGTTCTTCTGGTAGATGATCTTCTTCGTGCCGTTTTCGCAACTGCCCACCACCATGTTCTGATCGTGCGCTTCGTCATTGGTGACGATTTCCAAGGTGTATGACAGCACGTTGTTGGCCTGGATTTTCGCTTCGATCTCTGCTTTCAGTTCCTCGCAGGATTTAGGCGCCGCGAGGGCCGATGTGGCCAATGCGCAACCGATGACTGCCAGGGCGAATCGTTTCATGCTGGAATTCCTCAATACAGCGCGCACTGCCTGTGCGCTGAAACTGCAGACCTGCATTCGATCACAATTGCTTTCGGGTAAATAGATCGCCCATGAGGAAGATCGCAACCTATTGGGGGCTGCGATCTTTTCAGTTCATCAACTTACCAGCGATGCCTCCAGGGTGATCTTGGCGTTGAGCACCTTGGAAACCGGGCAACCTTCCTTGGCCTTGTTGCTCAATTCCTCGAATTGTTCCTGGCTGGCGCCGGGAATCCTGGCCTTGAGAATCAGCTTCACCGCGGTAATCGCAAAGCCGCCCTCAACCTGGTCCAGCGTGACTTCGGCGTTGGTGTCGATGCTGTCGGCCTTGAGCCCGGCGTCGCCGAGGATCATCGAAAATGCCATGGAGAAACAGCCCGCGTGGGCCGCGCCGATCAATTCCTCGGGGTTGGTGCCCTTGCCACCTTCAAAACGTGCCTTGAAGCCATAGGGCGCTTCACGCAACACGCCGGTTTCCGTGGAGATCGAGCCGATTCCGGTCTTCAGGTCACCTTCCCAGTGAGCCGATGCTTTCTTGACGATAGCCATGTGTGCCTCCTCTTGATCCGGCGCGAGGGTTCGCGCCTGGGTATTTTTCAGTGCCAGGATTGTGAGGATAGACCGACCGATAAAGTTCATCCGGTCGATTAGCCGACTAATTTAGTAGGAAAATTCTTCGCTGCTATTGAAACTCGGGTATATGCCCACATTGCATGTAGCACACCTATAGAAACGGCAGGCTTTCGTCCGTAGGAAAGCTCATACGCCGTTGGAGATGCCGGCCCATGAAACAGCTGTCCGAAGTTAAATTTTCTACCCTTGACCTTGTGCCCGTCCGTGCTGACGGCAACGCCGGCCAGTCCTTGCGAAACTCCCTGGACTTGGCGCAGCACGTGGAAAAATTCGGCTACACCCGCTTCTGGGTGGCCGAGCACCACAACATGGACGGCATCGCCAGCTCGGCGACGGCGGTTCTGCTGGGCTATCTGGCAGGGGGCACTTCGACCATTCGTGTTGGCTCCGGCGGCGTCATGCTGCCGAATCACGCGCCGTTGGTGATCGCCGAGCAGTTCGGCACGCTTGAGAGCCTCTTTCCTGGCCGGATTGACCTTGGGCTGGGACGCGCGCCCGGCTCCGACCAGATGACCGCCCGGGCGCTGCGCCGTGAACGTTCCGGCAGCGCCGATGATTTCCCCGAAGACGTGACGGAACTGATGCGCTATCTCGGCCCGCGGACGCCCGACCAACGCATCATCGCCATGCCCGGCACGGGCACTCATGTGCCGGTGTGGTTGCTGGGTTCAAGTTTGTTCAGCGCGCAGCTGGCCGGTGAGCGCGGTTTGCCGTACGCCTTCGCCTCGCATTTCGCACCGCGTTTCATGCACGAGGCGATTCGCGTCTATCGCAGCCACTTCAAGCCGTCGGCGGTGCTCGACAAGCCCTATGTCATGCTCGGCGTGCCGCTGGTGGCGGCGGATACCGACGAGCAGGCCGATTACCTCGCGACTTCGGTGTACCAGCGGATCCTCGCGTTGATGCGCGGCCAGAGCCTGGTGCAACGCCCGCCCGTCGAAACCATGAACGGCCTCTGGCTGCCCCATGAGAAAGAAGCGGTGGGCGACTTCCTCGGCCTGGCCATGGTTGGCGGCCCGCAGAAGATCCGCGCCAAGTTGGACGTGCTGATTGAGCAAACCCAGGCCGATGAGCTGATTTTCACCAGCGACCTGTACGAGCATGCCGACCGCCTGCACTCATATGAGCTGCTGGCGCAAGTCATGAAGGGCTGAATCACAGCCACAAAAAAGCCGACGCAGGTGCGTCGGCTTTGATTTGGACGCGTAATCAGCCGCGTTTGTAGACGATTTCCTTCGAGCCGCCTTCGCAGGTGCCGACGACTTTTGCGTCAGCCGCTGCGCCTTTATCGACAACTTCCAGCGAATAACCCGACACGCCTTTGGCATCGAGCTTCGCTGCGATTTCGCTTTTGAGTTCTTCGCAGGGCTTGCCGGCCGCGAACGCGGTCCCTGCAAGGCTTAGTAAACCCAGGGCCACCATCAACTTTTTCATCGCTTGCACTCCTTGGTCGGATCATAGGAAAGGTATGAGACAGGGCGACGCGCTCGTTCGATAGCGCATCGCCATTCCCTATGGCACTCCGCCAGTGTGCAAAGTTCACCGAGCGTCAGCTATTGGCGATCCGGAAGCCGACCTTGATGGTCACCTGGAAATGCGCGGCCCGGCCGTTTTCGATGTGACCGCGGGTTTCCGTGACTTCAAACCACTCCAGATGCTTGAGGCTTTTGCTGGCCTCGGCCAAGGCATTGTTGATGGCGTCTTCAATGCTGGTGGGGGACGAGCCGACCAGTTCGACTTTTTTGTACGTGTGATGATCACTCATGACGTTCTCCTTGGTTGTTTTTAACAGCCTAGCAGCGATTTTTCGCCTTACTTGTGTCGCCGTTTACGCTGCGAAAGTTCAGATTTACTGCACTTTCCCAAACGGTCGGAGTCCCAACTCTCACACGCTACTCAACCACTGCAGGAGAGAGCCACTATGGCCAGCACTTCGTTACGCAAAGCCTCGTTGCAAAGCATGGAAGCGGAAATCGAGAGTCTGCTCAAGTCGTTGGAAAGCCTGAAGGACGACGCCTCGGACGAGTCGCGTAAGACCCTCAAGTCGCTGAAGGCAAATGCCGAAAGCGCACTGAAACATTCCCGGCATCTGCTGAGCGATGCCTATGAGGAGGTCAAGGTGAAAACCCGCGAAACGGGGATCGCCACACGCGACTACGCTCAAGAACACCCTTGGACCACCGCCGGTGTCGCGGTCGGGGCGCTGGGTTTGTTGGCCGCCTACTTGCTGTGCAAGCGCGGTGACTGAATCGATGGGTTCAGCTCTTGCCTGAGCCATTGCGCCAATTGCCGGGCGCGCCCATCGGCGGCGCGCTTGGGCAGCCATAACGCCAGCCGCGCCGAAGTTTCACTGAAACCCCACGGCGCGGCCAGGCGCCCGGCACGCAGGTCTTCGGCGACCAGCGGCTCGGGGGCAATGGCCACGCCAAGCCCGGCTACGGCAGCCTCCAGCAAATAATACAAATGCTCGAAACCTTGCCCGAACTTCAACGCCTGGGGTTCAAGGGCATTTTGCCGTGCCCAGGTCGGCCAGGCCTGGGGGCGCGAAGTGGTGTGCAACAGCGGTTCGCCGAGCAGCGCACTGGCCGGTGCATCTTGCAAGTGTACGAACCCGGCGTAACGAGGGCTGATGACCGGGCCGATTCGCTCGCTGACCAGTTCATACACTTGCATGTCGGCCGGCCAGGGCGGCTCGGCGAACACCAGCAATGCGTCGAGCCCCGGGCGCCTGGGGTCCAGGTCGCCCTCTCCGGCGGACAAGTGCAAGCGCAAATCCGGCAGGTCGGCATTGAGCCTGCCCAGGCGAGGAATGAACCAGCGCGCCAGCAAGCTTCCCGAGCAGCCCAACACGAACGGAGCGTCCGCTGTGCTTTGCGTCAGCTCTGCGCAAACGGTGCGCAGGCGCTCGAACGCATCGGCACTGGCGTCACGTAGGCGCAACCCTGCATCTGTGAGTTTAAGGCCACGTCCATCCTTGACGAACAGGCTGACGCCCAAGTGCTCTTCGAGCACCTTCAGTTGCCGGCTGACGGCGCCGTGGGTTACATGCAGCTGTTCTGCCGCTTGGCTTACGCTGTTCAGGCGGGCGGTGGCTTCGAAGGCACGCAGGGCGTTAAGCGGCGGTAAGTCGTGGCTCATGGTATCTGTGAGTTTTTCTGACAGGTTGCGGCGATCTTATCGGTTTTCAGGGCGAGATGTCAGGGGTAGAGTGAGCCTCATTGTCTTTCTACGCATTCGCCTGGAGCGCCCGATGACCCAGTCTACGACCTCTTTCAACCTCAGTAGCGGCCCTGATGCGAACGGTATGTTCGGCGCGTTCGGTGGCCGCTATGTGGCCGAAACCTTGATGCCGCTGATTCTTGATCTGGCCCGCGAATACGACGTGGCGAAGGAAGATCCTGCGTTCATCGAGCAATTGGCCTACTTCCAGCGCGACTACGTCGGTCGTCCGAGCCCGCTATATTTCGCCGAACGCCTGACCGAATATTGTGGCGGCGCGAAGATCTATCTCAAGCGTGAAGAGCTGAACCACACCGGCGCGCACAAGATCAACAACTGCATCGGCCAGATCCTGCTGGCGCGGCGCATGGGTAAAAAACGCATCATTGCCGAGACCGGCGCCGGCATGCACGGCGTGGCCACTGCCACCGTCGCGGCGCGTTTCGGCCTGGACTGCGTTATCTACATGGGCACCACTGACATCGAGCGCCAGCAGGCCAACGTGTTCCGCATGAAGCTGCTCGGTGCCGAAGTCATCCCGGTGGTCGCCGGTACCGGCACCCTGAAGGATGCGATGAACGAGGCGCTGCGCGACTGGGTGACCAACGTCGATAGCACGTTCTATTTGATCGGCACTGTGGCAGGTCCGCATCCGTACCCGGCTATGGTCCGCGACTTCCAGGCCGTGATCGGCAAGGAGACCCGCGATCAACTGCAAGCCCAGGAAGGTCGGTTGCCGGACAGCCTGGTGGCGTGCATCGGCGGCGGTTCCAATGCCATGGGCCTGTTCCATCCATTCCTGGATGACAAGAGTGTCGAGATCATTGGTGTCGAAGCTGCCGGCTATGGCATCGAGACCGGCAAGCACGCGGCGAGCCTGAACGGCGGCGTGCCGGGCGTGCTGCACGGCAACCGTACCTTCCTGTTGCAGGATGACGACGGTCAGATCATCGACGCCCATTCGATCTCTGCAGGCCTCGACTATCCCGGTATCGGCCCGGAGCATGCCTGGTTGCACGACATTGGTCGCGTCCAATACACCTCGGTCACTGACGCCGAAGCCCTGGAAGCGTTCCACAAATGCTGCCGCCTGGAAGGGATTATCCCTGCGCTGGAAAGCGCCCATGCCCTGGCTGAAGTGTTCAAGCGCGCACCGAACTTGCCAAAGGATCACCTGATGGTGGTCAACCTGTCCGGCCGTGGCGATAAAGATATGCAAACCGTGATGCACCACATGGAACAGTCCCAGCAGGAGAAACACTGATGAGCCGCCTGCAAACCCGTTTTGCCGAACTCAAGGAACAGAACCGCGCGGCCCTGGTGACGTTTGTCACCGGCGGCGACCCGGACTACGACACCTCGCTGGCGATTCTCAAGGGACTTCCTGCCGCTGGCGCCGATGTGATCGAGTTGGGCATGCCATTCACCGACCCGATGGCCGACGGCCCGGCGATCCAGTTGGCTAACATCCGGGCCTTGGGCGCCCAGCAAAACCTGGCGAAAACCCTGCAGATGGTTCGTGAGTTCCGCAAGGACAATACAGATACGCCGTTGGTGCTGATGGGTTATTACAACCCGATCCATCGTTATGGCGTGCAGCGTTTCATTGGCGAGGCGCTGGACTCCGGTGTCGACGGCCTGATCGTCGTGGACATGCCGCCCGAGCACAACAGTGAGTTGTGCGAACCGGCCCAGGCGGCAGGGCTGGACTTCATCCGCCTGACCACGCCGACTACCGATGACGTGCGCTTGCCGACTGTGCTCAACGGCAGTTCGGGTTTCGTGTACTACGTGTCGGTGGCGGGCGTAACCGGTGCCGGTGCTGCGACGCTGGAACATGTCGAAGAGGCTGTCGCACGCCTGCGTCGCCATACCGATTTGCCGATCAGCATCGGGTTCGGCATCCGCACGCCGGAGCAGGCGGCGGCCATCGCACGACTGGCTGATGGGGTGGTGGTGGGTTCGGCGCTGATCGATCATATCGCCAGCGCCGATACGCCGGAGCAAGCGATTGATGGGGTGTTGAGTCTGTGTGCTGCCTTGGCTGATGGCGTGCGCAAAGCGCGTGTCGACTGATTGGGATCAGCATCAAAAAAGGGGTTCAGAACTGGGTTCTGAACCCCTTTTTGTTACTGCAGGAGTGTTTTCGTCAGGGTAGCTCCAACCCGCCTCCGGCCTTGTGCAGCTTGCGCAAATGCTCGCCAATCGCTTTCACATTGGCCTCGCTTGCAGCAATTTCAGCGGCGCGGCTCGGTTCCAGCAACGCCCGGACTTCCTTGTCCAGATCACCTGTCAGCGTTTGCAGCTGTTTCTGACGCAAGCTGCTTTCTGATTCCAAGCGCTGCCACTCGCTGGGTTGCGGCAATCCGTAGCCGCTGGTGCCTAGCAGTTCAGCCGGACGGCTCAGGAAGCCGCTGTTGGCTAGAATTTGCTGCAACGTCGCGTTAGCCCGTTCCATGCCGCCGTTCTGCAGTTCACGGGCTCCGAGGTAGCGTTGTTTGACTTCATCCTGTGCCAACAATAGTTGTCGACGATAGCTGGCCTGTTCCAGCAATAACAACGCTGCGCTGGTGCGCAGGTCGGCCTGTTCGAACCAGACGCGGCGCTCGGCGGCATCCAAGGCCAGCCAGTCCTCCACCGTTTGTTGCTTGATGGGCAGATGCTTCTTCAGCACCTCGAACATTGCCTGGTACCGGTCACGGAATGAGTCGAAGCGGTAGCCCAGGCGCAAGGCTTCCTTGGGATCATCCAGCACGCTGGTATCCGCCAGGCCTCGGCCCTTGAGCACTTCCAGCAGGCCGTTGGGCATGATGCTGTCCAGGCCCTTGAGCTGTTCGTTGTTGCTGCCGCTGCGCAGTAGCTTCAGGCTTTCCACGGCGCAGTTATTGGAAAGGAAGTAATAACTGCCGTCGTAGCTCCAGTGCATTTCGGCGGCGTGTTCGACCGTTTCCTCTATCTCAGTGCGCGACAGGTTCAGCGGTACAGACGCCAGGCTGCGCAATTCGGTCTTGGTGTATTCATCGATCACTTGGGCGAGCGGTAGCACG
This sequence comes from Pseudomonas sp. Z5-35, assembly GCF_051131945.1. Lineage (NCBI taxonomy): Bacteria > Pseudomonadati > Pseudomonadota > Gammaproteobacteria > Pseudomonadales > Pseudomonadaceae > Pseudomonas > Pseudomonas sp. Z5-35. The sequence goes on along the minus strand of NZ_CP071640.1, from coordinate 5,438,061 downwards.
AACAGGCGCGACGGGTATTTGCCCACCAGTCCGTCCCAGCTCGACAACTGCACGTCGCCCACAAAGGCGCGGTAGGACAGCACCAGGTGTTGGTCCAGGTCCAGGCGGCAGTCCGGGCCACGCGGCCGGTCCGGTGCGCAAATGACCAGGCGGAGCATGCTGTGGCCCCAGCGGCTGACCCAGTTCTGGTTGGCTTCGGCCAACAGGTAGTCAATGGCATAGACCCGTTCCGGATCGACCTTGCCCAGTGGCGTCTTGGCGAAGTCGTTGCCGGCATTGAGGAAGGCGAACGATTTTGCGCAGATGTCCTTGGCGGCGGGGGCCCAACCAAAGTGTTCCCGATAATAGCGATACAGCGCGGGACGTCGGCAGGCATAGCTGGAGTCCAGGAGAAAGTACTCCATGTTGACCGCGACGAACTCCTTGGGGCTGCTCGTCTCGTAAAGGTCCGGGCTGCGGACGACTTGACGATTGTGCTGCTCCCGTTCACCGCGCCGGCCGACGTATTGCGGCCAACCCGCCAGGTCGAGCAAGCGAGGATCGTCGCTCAGTGTAAAGCGGCGATCGTTCTGGCCTCGGCATTCATCGGGCAGGCCAATCAACCCGGCGCTGCTGTTGCGTCGGGTGCAACGCTGGATCAGGGTACGCTCGGCATCCGGCCATAGACGCGAGCGGTCATAAATGTGGGTCAGTTCGTGCAGGACCGTAGCGAGCATTTCCCGCCGTACCGTGCCGTGGGGGCGCTGGGTCTTCTGTGTGGCGGCGCTGCCGTCGGTGAGGCTGTCCAGCAGGTTTCGGTTCAGGTCCAGCTGTGACACCAGGGAGGCCTGGCCGTAGGCGTTGGCGGGCATCTGGTCAGTCCAGCCAACATCGATGCGGCGGTCCAGTCGCTCGATGAAGCGTGGCGGCAATGCCTGCATGGCTTCGTCGAGCAGTGCCTGGCTGGCCTGCTGCTGCGCCGGCGTCAAGCCGTCGGCGTTAAGGTGTAGTTGCAGGCCGGCCTGGGCGGTGCTGCCGATAAGCAGCGCGACCCCGGCCGTTAGCCAGGCGGCGAGCCGCCTCACAATGCGAGGATGGCTTCGGCGAGAACCTGGTCACTGGCGTCGCGCGCTTCCGGCACGCGTGTACGCAAGGTATCGAAGGCGGCCTCGAGATGAGCGCCACGAATTTCGCCGTTGCTGGCGACGAAGCTGGCCGCGTCGTCGTGGGCTTCACGAACGATCTTCGAATCACGGATGGATGTGGTGGTGTCGGAAGTGAAATCGATCGTGCGCTGGGAAGCGCGAACGATGATGTTACTGGTGGCTACCAGGGTTTGTGCCTGGGCCACATCGGCCAACACCAGCAGGCCTAGGGCGGCAGCAATCAGCGGGCTACGCATGGAACGACTCCGGAAAATGAAGATAACTATTGGACGAGAATTGCCTGTGCCAGTTCAAGGTCGCTGGCGTGAAGTTTTGGCTGGGTCCGGCGCATGTAGTCCAGGGCCGATTCCAACCGTGCACCTCTCAGCTGTCCATCGCTGGCAACGAATACCGCAGCGTCATCACGGGCGGCGACGACCAGTTTATTGTCGAAGGGCGCAGAGGTCACCAAGGATGTGGCGTAGCCGCTAGCCACCACTTGCTGGGTGGTCACATCGAAGGCGTGGGCCGGAACAGGCCAGCAAAAAACCACTAGGCAAGACGCGATAAACGGATTTGGATAAAAACGCATGGGACTCGACGGTTGATGGCGAGCCTGAAGGCTAGCGCAAACCTGCGGGCCAGAGCCAGTGCTGAAACATCGGAACACCATAAGGCGCCCGATGTTTCATGTTGCTTCAGATCACCAGAATGGCCTGGGCCAGTTGGGCGTCGGTGGCGTTGATCTGGGGGGCCTGCTGGCGAATATAGTCCAGCGCACTTTCTAGCTTCACACCACGGATGGCGCCTTCGCTGGCCACGAAGCTGGCGGCGTCATCTCGGGCGGCCTGGACGATCTTGTTGTCCCGCAGTGATGAGGTTGCATCGGAGGTGACGTCGGACGTGGCCTTGAGCGCACCGACAATGGAGTCTGTGGTAACGATGAAGCTGCTGGCGTTGGAGTGGGCGGCGACGGCCAGCAGGGCAACGGTGCTGAGCAGGCGAAGACGGATCATGATGAACTCCTTGGGAATTGAGGTAATGCAGGTGCAGGTAGCTGGAAGAAGAGACGCAGGCTCGACTCGCTTCGCCACGTTGTATTGATATTAGGACAGAACGCCTTGGCTGACAGCTGGGAATAACCCCGTTATACCGCATGCGGCTCGCACCGGCTGCGGTGTAGATAAACTGTACCTAATAATATATAAAAATATTCAACTGTTATGGTTTTAGTGGATCGACTGAAATCTGCCCCATAAACGACAAGACCCGTCGCGGTTTCCCGCGACGGGTCTTGTTTGTTCAATTCGGTGCTGGCGGTGGACCCGGTGGGTCAGGGCCAGCGACGCTGAGTTAGCGCCAGAACGGCTTGCTCAGCTCTTCGTAACGTTGGGCTTCGCTGATACCGGCATCAGCCAGCAGGCGCGAGTCCAGACGAGCCAGTTGATGGCGGCTGGCAATGCGGCGCTGCCACAACATCAGGTTGGCGATAACGCGAAGAGGCATGGAAGCCTGGTTGTTTTCAGCTTTGTCTTCGAAAAACAGCTCGGAACTGAGTGTACGTTCCATGGTTGACATCCTTCCGCTTGTGGCGGGATTAGGTAGTGGTTTAACTGGTGCCCATGATCTGCTCGTTTGGCCAGCGACTGTAGATACAGTTCATTTGTATTGTGAGAGACCAGTTAACTGTTAAAGAGTGGTGTACTGGTCAATAACGAGGCAACTGTACTTGTCTGCGCGATTATGGTGCATTTGTGCGGTTAAGTCGTGGTTTTGTGGGAAAATACGGTAGGAAAATACCAGTACAGAAGTACAGTTTTTGTCGGGTGACGCGTAAGCGGTGGGCTCCAATCAGAACTGTATGTACAACAGCTGTTTTCCAGCTGTATCAGAGCGCCAACATGCGCCCGGTTTCTTCGAGGTTCAGGTGCCAACTCAGTGCATCGCGCAGGATATGCGGCGTATGCCCACCCAATGCGCACGCGGCGTCGAAATAGTCGTTCAAGGCCTGGCGGTAGGAAGGGTGCACGCAATTGTCGATGATCACGCGTGCCCGCTCCCGTGGCGCCAGGCCCCGCAGGTCGGCCAGGCCGATCTCGGTCACCAGGATGTCGACGTCATGTTCGGTATGGTCCACATGGCTGACCATCGGCACGACACTGGAAATGGCACCGCCCTTGGCGATCGACTTGGTGACGAAGATCGCCAAGTGAGCATTGCGGGCGAAGTCCCCCGAGCCGCCGATGCCGTTCATCATCCGCGTGCCGCAGACATGGGTTGAGTTCACATTGCCGTATAGGTCGAATTCCAGCGCGGTGTTGATGCCGATAATGCCCAGGCGGCGCACGACCTCGGGATGGTTGGAGATCTCCTGCGGACGCAGCACCAGTTTGTCCTTGTACCTTTCCAGGTTTCCGAACACGTCGGCATTGCGTCGACCCGACAGCGTGATCGAGCTGCCAGAGGCGAAACTCAGCTTGCCGGCGTCAATCAAGTCAAACGTCGAGTCCTGCAAAACCTCGGAATACATGGTCAAGTCTTCGAACGGCGAATCGATCAGCCCGCACATCACGGCGTTGGCGATGTTGCCGATCCCGGCCTGCAGCGGCCCGAGCTTGTTGGTCATGCGCCCGGCCGAAACCTCCTGCTTGAAGAAGTCGATCAGGTGATCGGCGATGGCCTGGGTGTCGCTGTCTGGCGGCGCGACTGTCGAAGGCGAGTCCCCTTGGTTGGTTATGACAATGGCGGCAATTTTTTCCGGCAGGATCGGGATCGCGGTGCTGCCAATACGGTCGTCAACTTTCACCAAGGGGATCGGTGTGCGAGTGGGGCGATAGGTCGGGATATAGATGTCGTGCAACCCCTCAAGATTTGGGTTGTGAGCCAGGTTGATCTCGATGATCACTTGCCGGGCGAAGATGGCGAAGCTGGCTGAGTTACCCACCGATGTGGTCGGTACGATATGCCCTTGCTCGGTGATGGCCACTGCTTCGATCACGGCAATATCGGGCAGTTTGAGCTGGCCGTTGCGCAGTTGCTCGACGGTTTCCGAGAGATGCTGGTCGATGAACATCACCTCGCCTGCGTTGATTGCCTTACGCAACGTGCTGTCGACCTGGAACGGCATGCGTCGCGCGAGCACACCGGCTTCGGTGAGCTCCTTATCGAGGTCGTTGCCCAGGCTCGCCCCGGTCATCAAGCTGATTTTAAGCGGGGTGACCTTGGCACGCTCAGCCAGGGCGTGGGGCACTGCTTTGGCTTCTCCGGCGCGGGTAAAGCCGCTCATGCCGACGGTCATGCCGTCCTCGATCAACAAGGCGGCTTCGGCAGCGCTCATCACTTTATTCAACAACGAAGGCAGGCGGATGCGATCACGGTACATGGAGGGTCGTCTCGGGCTGGAAGCTGGATGCGCAGTCTAGAGAATTCGCGCTTTGCCCGACCCGCTACAAAAGTCGCATTTAAGGCGTCTATTACGGGGGTTTCAGGCAAAACATTGTTACCGGATCGGTAATGCTTTGCCTTGATACAAATCAAAACGCCCCGACAAGGCGGGGCGTTTTTGGCGAAACGGGAAAATTATTCCACCGCTTTGACCATGTCCTCGATCACCTTTTTGGCGTCACCGAACACCATCATGGTCTTGTCGAGGTAGAACAGTTCGTTGTCCAAACCGGCATAGCCGCTGGCCATCGAGCGCTTGTTGACGATGATGGTCTTGGCCTTGAAGGCTTCGAGGATCGGCATGCCGGCAATCGGCGACTTCGGATCGTTCTTCGCCGCCGGGTTGACCACGTCGTTGGCGCCCAGCACCAACACCACATCAGCCTGGCCGAACTCGGAGTTGATGTCTTCCATCTCGAACACCTGATCGTAAGGCACTTCGGCCTCGGCCAGCAGGACGTTCATATGCCCAGGCATGCGTCCGGCCACCGGGTGGATCGCGTATTTCACGGTGACGCCGCGGTGGGTCAGCTTCTCGGTCAGCTCTTTCAGCGCATGCTGTGCCCGAGCTACCGCCAGGCCGTAGCCCGGCACGATGATCACCGTGTCGGCGTTGGTCAGCAAAAAGGTCGCGTCGTCAGCCGAACCGGATTTCACCGGCCGGGCTTCTTTCGAGCCTGCCGGGCCAGCCGCGTCCGGCGTGTTGCCGAAGCCGCCGAGCAGTACGTTGAAGAACGAACGGTTCATCGCCTTGCACATGATGTACGAGAGGATCGCGCCGCTCGAACCCACCAGCGAACCGGCAATGATCAGCATCGAGTTGTTCAGCGAGAAGCCGATACCCGCTGCGGCCCAACCGGAATAGCTGTTGAGCATGGAGACCACCACCGGCATGTCCGCGCCGCCGATCGGGATGATGATCAGCACGCCCAGGACAAAGGCCAGGGCCAGCATCAAGGCGAATGCGCCGAGGTTGCCGGTGAACATGAACATCAGGCCTAGGCCCAGCGTTGCCAGACCCAGGATCAGGTTGAGCTTGTGCTGGCCACCAAACTGTACCGGTGCGCCCTGGAACAGGCGGAACTTGTACTTGCCCGAGAGCTTGCCGAACGCGATCACCGAACCGGAGAAGGTGATTGCACCAATGGCGGCACCGAGGAACAGCTCCAGGCGGTTACCCGCCGGAATCGGATCCCCCAATTGCTTGACGATGCCCAGGGATTGCGGCTCGACGACCGCCGCGATGGCAATGAACACCGCCGCCAGGCCGATCATGCTGTGCATGAACGCCACCAGCTCCGGCATCTTGGTCATCTCGACGCGCTTGGCCATGATCGAGCCGGCGGTACCGCCGACCAGCAGGCCGACGATGACGTAGCCGATGCCAGCAGTGGCCAGCTCAGCACCGAGCTTATAGATGAGGCCCACAGTGGTGATCACCGCCAGCGCCATGCCGAGCATGCCGAACAGGTTGCCTCGGCGCGAAGTGGTGGGGTGCGACAGGCCTTTGAGGGCCTGGATGAAGCAGATCGACGCGATCAGGTAGAGCGTCGTTACCAGGTTCATGCTCATTACTTGGGCGCCTCTTCTTTTACGGCTTTCGGGGCTTTTTTCTTGAACATCTCAAGCATGCGGCGTGTCACCAGGAAGCCACCGAACACGTTCACGGCGGCCAGGGCCACGGCGAGGGTGCCCATGGTCTTGCCCAGAGGCGTTACGGTCAGCGCGGCGGCGAGCATGGCGCCGACGATCACGATCGCCGAAATGGCGTTGGTCACCGCCATCAATGGTGTGTGCAGCGCGGGTGTAACGTTCCAGACCACGTGGTAGCCGACATAAATCGCCAGCACGAAGATGATCAGGTTGTAGATACCGGGGGAGATAAGCTCTTCCATTGTCTGAATCCCTGCTTAGGCGTTTTTGCGGATGACTTGGCCGTCGCGGCACATCAGGCACGCGGCGACGATGTCGTCTTCCAGGTTCACGTCGAACTGACCTTCCTTGGTGAAGACCAGCTTCAGGAAGTCCAGCAGGTTACGGGCGTACAGCGCCGAAGCATCGGCCGCGACTTCACCGGCCAGGTTGGTCGGGCCGCAAATGGTCACGCCATTCTCAATCACGACCTGATCGGCCACGGTCAGCGGGCAGTTACCGCCCTGGGCTGCCGCGAGGTCGATGACCACCGAGCCGGGCTTCATCTGCGCGACGGTTTCGGCACTGAGCAAAGTCGGTGCCTTGCGGCCCGGAATCAATGCAGTGGTGATGACAATGTCAGCCTGCTTGGCGCGCTCGTGTACGGCTTGGGCCTGGCGCTGCATCCAGCTGGCCGGCATGGGGCGGGCGTAGCCACCGACGCCGACGGCGCATTCACGCTCTTCATCGGTCTCGTAAGGCACGTCGACAAACTTGGCGCCGAGGGATTCGATTTGCTCCTTCACCGCCGGACGCACATCCGAAGCCTCGATCACCGCACCCAGGCGCTTGGCGGTGGCAATCGCCTGCAACCCGGCCACGCCCGCGCCAAGGATCAGCACCCGCGCCGCTTTCACGGTGCCAGCGGCGGTCATCAGCATCGGCATGAAGCGCGGATAGTGGTGGGCGGCCAGCAGCACGGCTTTGTAACCGGCAATGTTCGCTTGAGACGACAGCACGTCCAGGCTTTGGGCTCGGGAAGTCCGTGGCGCGGCCTCAAGGGCAAAGGCGGTGATGCCGCGTTCGGCCAGCTTGGCAATGGTTTCGTTGTTGAATGGATTGAGCATGCCCACCAGAACGGTGCCGCTCTTGAACAGCGTCAGTTCGCTGTCGCTAGGGGCAACCACTTTGAGGATCAGCTCAGCGCCAAACGCATCACTGGCGCTGCCAATGGTTGCGCCCGCTGCCTCATAGGCACCGTCGATAACGCTGGCCTTGATGCCCGCGCCGCTTTGGACAGTGACTTTATGGCCTTGGCCGATCAACTTCTTGATGGTTTCCGGGGTAGCAGCAACCCGTGTTTCACCCGTTTGGGTTTCGAGGGGAACACCAATGTGCACGTCAAATCTCCTGCGTGATCTTATTGAGTAAACCCAGGCACTTCGGATGGTGCGGCTGGGGCGGCCGATCAGCACGATCCCGCTGGAAGGCGGGGCGCGGCATTTTGCAGGCGAAAATACAGCCCTTCAAGGGATTATGACGGGTGACGGAAAATTAACTACAAGTCACCCTGTGACCGAATGTCGCAACCCCTGGGGTTTGTTCCTTGAAAGCCCCGTAAATATTGAGCGTTCTATAAAAAGTCATACTTTTCCATTGGCCAGTTGAATAAGCGGTCATGCGGTGCACAATATGGCTCAACGCCACGTATTTAGACGCTTGTGGGACGAATGTTCCTACTCGATGACAGTTTGGCTTTATGCGACATAAACGTATATCTGTAGCGCTGCGATATAACTGACTACGAGGTCAGCATAAGAATTTTTCCTTAACTTTCAGGTAGATAGTTGTTGGCTTGATGGACCAGCCAGTCGCGAAAAGCCTGGAGAGAAGCGGATTCCACTTTTCGTTCCGGGATCATCAGGTAATAAGCCTTGATGCTCGACAATCCGTTGCGGTTGGCGATGACCAGACGTCCTTCGGCCAATTCTCTCTGAATTAAAAACGGTGGGATCAGCGCGATACCCATGTCGTGCATGGCCGCTTGGGCCAGCATGGAGAATAGTTCATAACGCGGGCCTGTCAGGTCGCGTGGGATGGTTAGCTCTTGTGAATTGAACCATTGGCGCCAGGCATAGGGGCGCGTGGTTTGCTGGAGCAATGGCAATTCGGCAATGGTGGCCGGCGTCAGCATCTTCCGGTTGCCCAGTAGGGTGGGGCTGCATACCGGCATCGGGTTTTCACCCATCAGCTTGTGTGATTGGGTTCCGGACCAATCGGCATCGCCGAAATAGATGGCCGCGTCAAACTCGGTGTCAGCAAAGAGAAAGGGGCGCGTGCAGTTGGTCAGGTTGACCGTGACTTCAGGGTGCTGCTTCTGAAAGTCCTTCAGGCGCGGCAATAGCCACTGGGTGCCGAACGTTGGAACGACCGCTAGCTCGATAACGTTCGCGCCTGTATGCCCCATGACTGAAAGGGTGTCGCGTTCGACCGCGTCCAACTGGGTCGCAACCCGGCGACTATAGGAAAGGCCTGCCTCGGTCAGTTTGACGCCACGCCTCGAACGTCGGAACAACTCAACGCCCAGGAAATCCTCCAGGCTGGCGACCTGTCGGCAGATGGCCCCCTGGGTAAGTGATAGTTCTTGCGCAGCCTTGGTAAAGCTCTCGTAGCGGGCGGCGGCCTCGAAACTGATCAAGGCGGCGGTGCTGGGGATTTTGCGGCGCATTTACGGCAACCTCACTCATGGTGGGCTTGAATTGGCCTCATAAGCCCTTACGGAGTGAGAAATTAGCACAACCGCATGCGTAATCCTCGTTTGCTCCCGTAGGAAACCGCGCCTAGGATCAGTCCACGACTTTTCATTTCATTGGCGAGGACTTTTTCATGGCTGGTAACGCGAGTTTCAACTGGATCGATCCGCTCTTGCTGGACCAGCAGCTCACTGAAGAAGAGCGCATGATTCGCGACACGGCCGAACAATTCGCCCAGCAGAAGCTCGCGCCGCGAGTGCTGGAAGCGTTCCGCCATGAAAAAACCGATCCGGCGATCTTTCGTGAAATGGGTGAGGTAGGCCTGCTGGGGGCAACCATCCCCGAGCAATACGGCGGCAGCGGCTTGAACTATGTCAGCTACGGCCTGATTGCCCGAGAAGTGGAGCGTGTCGATTCCGGGTACCGTTCGATGATGAGCGTGCAGTCCTCCTTGGTCATGGTGCCCATCAATGAGTTCGGCACCGAGGCACAGAAGCAAAAGTATCTGCCGAAGCTGGCCTCCGGGGAATGGATCGGCTGCTTTGGTCTGACAGAGCCGAATCATGGTTCCGACCCAGGCGCGATGATCACTCGCGCACGCAAGGTGGACGGTGGCTATAGCTTGACGGGTAGCAAGATGTGGATCACTAACAGTCCAATCGCCGACGTCTTTGTGGTCTGGGGTAAGGATGACGCGGGTGATATCCGCGGCTTCGTTCTGGAAAAGGGCTGGAAGGGCCTGAGTGCCCCGGCCATTCATGGCAAGGTCGGTCTTCGGGCTTCGATCACTGGCGAGATCGTCATGGATAACGTATTCGTCCCGGAAGAGAACATATTTCCAGATGTGCGTGGCTTGAAAGGGCCATTCACTTGTTTGAATTCGGCGCGTTATGGCATTTCCTGGGGGGCGTTGGGCGCCGCCGAGTTCTGCTGGCATACCGCTCGCCAGTACACGCTTGATCGGCAACAGTTCGGACGCCCGCTGGCGGCCAACCAGTTGATCCAGAAGAAACTGGCCGATATGCAGACCGAAATCACTCTCGCTCTGCAAGGATGCTTGCGTTTGGGGCGTATGAAAGATGAGGGCACGGCTGCGGTTGAAATCACCTCGATCATGAAGCGCAACTCTTGCGGCAAGTCCCTGGATATTGCGCGTATGGCGCGGGATATGCTCGGCGGTAACGGTATCTCCGACGAGTTCGGCATTGCTCGTCATCTCGTGAATCTGGAAGTCGTGAACACCTACGAGGGCACACATGATGTTCATGCGCTGATCCTGGGGCGTGCGCAAACCGGTATCCAGGCGTTCTATTAATAGGAGAACGACCATGGGCGCGCTTTCGCATCTGCGGGTATTGGATTTATCCAGGGTGCTGGCCGGGCCTTGGGCTGGGCAGATCCTGGCGGACCTGGGGGCTGACGTCATCAAGGTCGAGCGCCCCGGCAATGGCGACGATACACGCGCATGGGGCCCGCCCTTCTTGAAGGACGTCCACGGCGAGAATACGACCGAGGCGGCCTATTACCTGTCGGCCAATCGCAACAAGCAATCCGTCACTATCGATTTCACGCGTCCCGAGGGGCAGAAGCTGATCCAAGAGTTGGCGGCCAAGTCCGACATCCTGATCGAAAACTTCAAGGTGGGTGGGCTTGCGGCCTATGGCCTGGATTACGACTCGCTGAAACTGATCAACCCGCATTTGATCTATTGCTCGATTACTGGGTTTGGCCAGACGGGACCGTACGCCAAAAGGGCCGGGTATGATTTCATGATCCAGGGGCTGGGAGGCTTGATGAGCCTGACCGGCCGGCCGGAGGGAGACGAAGGCGCCGGGCCGGTGAAAGTTGGTGTTGCGCTGACCGACATTCTTACAGGCCTGTATTCAGCCGTTGCCATCCTCGCAGCATTGGCTCACCGCGATAATGTAGGTGGAGGGCAACATATCGATATGGCATTGCTGGACGTTCAAGTGGCTTGCTTGGCTAACCAGGCGATGAACTACCTGACTACAGGTATTGCGCCGAAGCGGTTGGGAAATGCGCATCCGAACATTGTGCCTTATCAGGATTTTCCTACTGCCGACGGTGACTTCATTCTTACGGTGGGTAATGACGGCCAGTTTCGAAAATTCGCTGAGGTTGCCGGTCAGCCACAATGGGCCGATGACCCTCGGTTTGCGACAAACAAGATGCGGGTGGCGAATCGGGCACAATTGATTCCGTTGATTCGCCAGGCGACAGTATTCAAGACGACGGCTGAATGGGTTATTCAGCTTGAGCAGGCTGGCGTGCCGTGCGGGCCGATCAACGATTTGGCTCAAATGTTTGCTGATCCTCAGGTGAAAGCTCGCGGGTTGGCAATAGAACTGCCTCACGCGCTGGCGGGCAGGGTACCGCAAGTCGCCAGCCCGATTCGTCTGTCCGAAACGCCTGTCGAATACCGAAGTGCGCCTCCATTATTAGGTGAGCACACGCTGGAAGTGCTCCAGCGAGTACTGGGGATGGACACGGCGACCGTCACGGCTTTCAAGGACGCAGGCGTTCTATGATTTCCTTCTATATAGACGGTGCTGCTTATCTAGGCAGGCGTCCACGGTTTTCGGGAGCTCAGGCAGCTCATTGAAATAAAAGCGAAATAAAGGGTTGACGGCAAATCCTGGGTGTCTATAATTCGCCCCACTTCCGGCGCAGTCGAAACGGAAAACTCCTTGAGTTTCAACGAGTTAAGTAGGTTTCGATGTAAGCGTGCTTCAGTTCATCGAGGCACGGAAGGAGCGGGTAGAGCGGCGTTGTTTGGCTCTATCGGCGGTTCGATCTTCTCGGTCGAAAGCGGAGAAAAAGAGGTGTTGACAGCAGCGACTAACGCTGTAGAATTCGCCTCCCGCTAACGAGAGATCGAAAGCGCAAGTGGTTGAAGTTGATAAGGAAACTTTGAAAACTTCTAAAAATAACCGCTTGACAGATGCACGGGGCGCTGTAGAATGCGCGCCTCGGTTGAGACGAAAGACTCAGCCAACCGCTCTTTAACAACTGAATCAAGCAATTCGTGTGGGTGCTTGTGGAGTCAGACTGCTAGTCAACAGATTATCAGCATCACAAGTTACTCCGCGAGAAATCAAAGATGTAACCAACGATTGCTGAGCCAAGTTTAGGGTTTTCTCAAAACCCAAAGATGTTTGAACTGAAGAGTTTGATCATGGCTCAGATTGAACGCTGGCGGCAGGCCTAACACATGCAAGTCGAGCGGTAGAGAGGTGCTTGCACCTCTTGAGAGCGGCGGACGGGTGAGTAATGCCTAGGAATCTGCCTGGTAGTGGGGGATAACGCTCGGAAACGGACGCTAATACCGCATACGTCCTACGGGAGAAAGCAGGGGACCTTCGGGCCTTGCGCTATCAGATGAGCCTAGGTCGGATTAGCTAGTTGGTGGGGTAATGGCTCACCAAGGCGACGATCCGTAACTGGTCTGAGAGGATGATCAGTCACACTGGAACTGAGACACGGTCCAGACTCCTACGGGAGGCAGCAGTGGGGAATATTGGACAATGGGCGAAAGCCTGATCCAGCCATGCCGCGTGTGTGAAGAAGGTCTTCGGATTGTAAAGCACTTTAAGTTGGGAGGAAGGGCATTAACCTAATACGTTGGTGTCTTGACGTTACCGACAGAATAAGCACCGGCTAACTCTGTGCCAGCAGCCGCGGTAATACAGAGGGTGCAAGCGTTAATCGGAATTACTGGGCGTAAAGCGCGCGTAGGTGGTTCGTTAAGTTGGATGTGAAATCCCCGGGCTCAACCTGGGAACTGCATTCAAAACTGTCGAGCTAGAGTATGGTAGAGGGTGGTGGAATTTCCTGTGTAGCGGTGAAATGCGTAGATATAGGAAGGAACACCAGTGGCGAAGGCGACCACCTGGACTGATACTGACACTGAGGTGCGAAAGCGTGGGGAGCAAACAGGATTAGATACCCTGGTAGTCCACGCCGTAAACGATGTCAACTAGCCGTTGGGAGCCTTGAGCTCTTAGTGGCGCAGCTAACGCATTAAGTTGACCGCCTGGGGAGTACGGCCGCAAGGTTAAAACTCAAATGAATTGACGGGGGCCCGCACAAGCGGTGGAGCATGTGGTTTAATTCGAAGCAACGCGAAGAACCTTACCAGGCCTTGACATCCAATGAACTTTCCAGAGATGGATTGGTGCCTTCGGGAACATTGAGACAGGTGCTGCATGGCTGTCGTCAGCTCGTGTCGTGAGATGTTGGGTTAAGTCCCGTAACGAGCGCAACCCTTGTCCTTAGTTACCAGCACGTTATGGTGGGCACTCTAAGGAGACTGCCGGTGACAAACCGGAGGAAGGTGGGGATGACGTCAAGTCATCATGGCCCTTACGGCCTGGGCTACACACGTGCTACAATGGTCGGTACAGAGGGTTGCCAAGCCGCGAGGTGGAGCTAATCCCACAAAACCGATCGTAGTCCGGATCGCAGTCTGCAACTCGACTGCGTGAAGTCGGAATCGCTAGTAATCGCGAATCAGAATGTCGCGGTGAATACGTTCCCGGGCCTTGTACACACCGCCCGTCACACCATGGGAGTGGGTTGCACCAGAAGTAGCTAGTCTAACCTTCGGGAGGACGGTTACCACGGTGTGATTCATGACTGGGGTGAAGTCGTAACAAGGTAGCCGTAGGGGAACCTGCGGCTGGATCACCTCCTTAATCGACGACCGCAGCTGCTCCATGAGCTCCCACACGAATTGCTTGATTCATTGAAGAAGACGATAGAAGCAGCTTTAAGCTCCAAGCTGATAGCTCACAGCTAACAGTTACAAGCTCGAAATTGGGTCTGTAGCTCAGTTGGTTAGAGCGCACCCCTGATAAGGGTGAGGTCGGCAGTTCGAATCTGCCCAGACCCACCAATTTTGTAATGGGGCCATAGCTCAGCTGGGAGAGCGCCTGCCTTGCACGCAGGAGGTCAGCGGTTCGATCCCGCTTGGCTCCACCATAAACTGCTTCTGAAAGCTTAGAAATGAGCATTCCATCGACGTGATGGTGAATGTTGATTTCTAGTCTTTTGATTAGATCGTTCTTTAAAAATTTGGGTATGTGATAGAAAGATAGACTGGACGTTACTTTCACTGGTAACGGATCAGGCTAAGGTAAAATTTGTGAGTTCTCTTAGTTGAGGAATTCGAATTTTCGGCGAATGTCGTCTTCACAGTATAACCAGATTGCTTGGGGTTATATGGTCAAGTGAAGAAGCGCATACGGTGGATGCCTTGGCAGTCAGAGGCGATGAAAGACGTGGTAGCCTGCGAAAAGCTTCGGGGAGTCGGCAAACAGACTGTGATCCGGAGATGTCTGAATGGGGGAACCCAGCCATCATAAGATGGTTATCTTGTACTGAATACATAGGTGCAAGAGGCGAACCAGGGGAACTGAAACATCTAAGTACCCTGAGGAAAAGAAATCAACCGAGATTCCCTTAGTAGTGGCGAGCGAACGGGGACTAGCCCTTAAGCTTCTTTGATTTTAGCGGAACGCTCTGGAAAGTGCGGCCATAGTGGGTGATAGCCCTGTACGCGAAAGGATCTTAGAAGTGAAATCGAGTAGGACGGAGCACGAGAAACTTTGTCTGAATATGGGGGGACCATCCTCCAAGGCTAAATACTACTGACTGACCGATAGTGAACTAGTACCGTGAGGGAAAGGCGAAAAGAACCCCGGAGAGGGGAGTGAAATAGATCCTGAAACCGTATGCGTACAAGCAGTGGGAGCCCACTTTGTTGGGTGACTGCGTACCTTTTGTATAATGGGTCAGCGACTTATTTTCAGTGGCGAGCTTAACCGAATAGGGGAGGCGTAGCGAAAGCGAGTCTTAATAGGGCGTCTAGTCGCTGGGAATAGACCCGAAACCGGGCGATCTATCCATGGGCAGGTTGAAGGTTGGGTAACACTAACTGGAGGACCGAACCGACTACCGTTGAAAAGTTAGCGGATGACCTGTGGATCGGAGTGAAAGGCTAATCAAGCTCGGAGATAGCTGGTTCTCCTCGAAAGCTATTTAGGTAGCGCCTCATGTATCACTGTAGGGGGTAGAGCACTGTTTCGGCTAGGGGGTCATCCCGACTTACCAAACCGATGCAAACTCCGAATACCTACAAGTGCCGAGCATGGGAGACACACGGCGGGTGCTAACGTCCGTCGTGAAAAGGGAAACAACCCAGACCGTCAGCTAAGGTCCCAAAGTTATGGTTAAGTGGGAAACGATGTGGGAAGGCTTAGACAGCTAGGAGGTTGGCTTAGAAGCAGCCACCCTTTAAAGAAAGCGTAATAGCTCACTAGTCGAGTCGGCCTGCGCGGAAGATGTAACGGGGCTCAAACCATACACCGAAGCTACGGGTATCACGCAAGTGATGCGGTAGAGGAGCGTTCTGTAAGCCTGTGAAGGTGAGTTGAGAAGCTTGCTGGAGGTATCAGAAGTGCGAATGCTGACATGAGTAACGACAATGGGTGTGAAAAACACCCACGCCGAAAGACCAAGGTTTCCTGCGCAACGTTAATCGACGCAGGGTTAGTCGGTCCCTAAGGCGAGGCTGAAAAGCGTAGTCGATGGAAAACAGGTTAATATTCCTGTACTTCTGGTTATTGCGATGGAGGGACGGAGAAGGCTAGGCCAGCTTGGCGTTGGTTGTCCAAGTTTAAGGTGGTAGGCTGAGATCTTAGGTAAATCCGGGATCTTAAGGCCGAGAGCTGATGACGAGTTACCCTTTGGGTGACGAAGTGGTTGATGCCATGCTTCCAAGAAAAGCTTCTAAGCTTCAGGTAACCAGGAACCGTACCCCAAACCGACACAGGTGGTTGGGTAGAGAATACCAAGGCGCTTGAGAGAACTCGGGTGAAGGAACTAGGCAAAATGGCACCGTAACTTCGGGAGAAGGTGCGCCGGTGAGGGTCAAGCACTTGCTGCGTAAGCCCACGCCGGTCGAAGATACCAGGCCGCTGCGACTGTTTATTAAAAACACAGCACTCTGCAAACACGAAAGTGGACGTATAGGGTGTGACGCCTGCCCGGTGCCGGAAGGTTAATTGATGGGGTTAGCTAACGCGAAGCTCTTGATCGAAGCCCCGGTAAACGGCGGCCGTAACTATAACGGTCCTAAGGTAGCGAAATTCCTTGTCGGGTAAGTTCCGACCTGCACGAATGGCGTAACGATGGCGGCGCTGTCTCCACCCGAGACTCAGTGAAATTGAAATCGCTGTGAAGATGCAGTGTATCCGCGGCTAGACGGAAAGACCCCGTGAACCTTTACTATAGCTTTGCACTGGACTTTGAATTTGCTTGTGTAGGATAGGTGGGAGGCTTTGAAGCGTGGACGCCAGTTCGCGTGGAGCCAACCTTGAAATACCACCCTGGCAACTTTGAGGTTCTAACTCAGGTCCGTTATCCGGATCGAGGACAGTGTATGGTGGGTAGTTTGACTGGGGCGGTCTCCTCCTAAAGAGTAACGGAGGAGTACGAAGGTGCGCTCAGACCGGTCGGAAATCGGTCGTAGAGTATAAAGGCAAAAGCGCGCTTGACTGCGAGACAGACACGTCGAGCAGGTACGAAAGTAGGTCTTAGTGATCCGGTGGTTCTGTATGGAAGGGCCATCGCTCAACGGATAAAAGGTACTCCGGGGATAACAGGCTGATACCGCCCAAGAGTTCATATCGACGGCGGTGTTTGGCACCTCGATGTCGGCTCATCACATCCTGGGGCTGAAGCCGGTCCCAAGGGTATGGCTGTTCGCCATTTAAAGTGGTACGCGAGCTGGGTTTAGAACGTCGTGAGACAGTTCGGTCCCTATCTGCCGTGGACGTTTGAGATTTGAGAGGGGCTGCTCCTAGTACGAGAGGACCGGAGTGGACGAACCTCTGGTGTTCCGGTTGTCACGCCAGTGGCATTGCCGGGTAGCTATGTTCGGGAAAGATAACCGCTGAAAGCATCTAAGCGGGAAACTTGCCTCAAGATGAGATCTCACTGGGACCTTGAGTCCCCTGAAGGGCCGTCGAAGACTACGACGTTGATAGGCAGGGTGTGTAAGCGCTGTGAGGCGTTGAGCTAACCTGTACTAATTGCCCGTGAGGCTTGACCATATAACACCCAAGCAATTTGCTGATCCTGCACGCAGGGCACCAGATTGCGGTGTGTGAAGACGAAACGAACCGAAAGTTCGAATCTCACAAAACACCGAAGCTATCACATACCCAATTTGCTGAAGCGAGGCCAGCCGGCCACGACTCAGTACCCGAATTTCTTGACGACCATAGAGCATTGGAACCACCTGATCCCATCCCGAACTCAGCAGTGAAACGATGCATCGCCGATGGTAGTGTGGGGTTTCCCCATGTGAGAGTAGGTCATCGTCAAGATTAAATTCCGAAACCCCTATCTGCTGATGCAGGTAGGGGTTTTGTTTTTGTAGAAGTCCACGATTTTCACCAACACGTTTTTAAACGGGTCGGTCACCGAATTTCTTGACGACCATAGAGCATTGGAACCACCTGATCCCATCCCGAACTCAGCAGTGAAACGATGCATCGCCGATGGTAGTGTGGGGTTTCCCCATGTGAGAGTAGGTCATCGTCAAGATTGAATTCCCAGAACCCCTGTCTGCCAACGCAGCCAGGGGTTTTGTCGTTTTGAGGCCGATAATCGGATTCGGTCCCCTGATTGCTCTCCCTGCCCGGCAATCCCCGAAGCCGTTGCTATGCTTTGATTGTTGGGCGTTGGCAACAAGCGCCCGCGACATGACTGGTCATGGGGATTCCAATAATGAAAAACCCTTATGCTCCTGGCTTCTGGTGCGCTATCGCGGCCTTGGTGCTGCTTTCGGCCACCTATTTTTATGGTGTGATGCTGACTCACCAGATCGACAAAGCGCTCATTTTCCTCGATAGCGCGTCCGCGCTGATCGGTGTCATATCCATCGCCATCGTCGCCTGGGCTTCACTTCAAGGCCAGCGCATCAAGAAAAAACAACTTGAGCAAGGCAAGACCTTGGTGCTGATCTGGGATACCAAGGTTGCTCTACGGCGGGTCGAAACGGTGTTCGATCGCTATTTCTGGGGCAGTTACTGGCAGCCGGGGCGCACGTTCCAAGAGGTCATGGGAGAACTCACCGGTACCCCGCTGGAGAAAAGCCTCGAGGCCCTGAAAATCCAATGCGTCGCCTTGGACAAGCAAGTTGCTCAAGATGACTGGCATTGGCTCAACAATGCCCGCGAACTGTGCGATGTTGCCAACGCCATGGCTCGGGAGCGCTATCAATTGGATTTTTGCGATGGGCGTGCCGATTCATCGGGCGCGGCAGTGATCAACCGTGATTTTGAAGTGCTGGTCTACACCTGGACGGCGCGGCTAAAGACCTTCGATCACCAACTCGACGAGATCGAAGTCCAATATTCGTAGACCATTTCGCAAGATCGCGCTTTTTCCCCTTTAAACATTGGGCTTGCCTGCCTGCCTGATGCTAATCTCCCCACCACTTTTACCGCGTCGAGCCACAGCCCTTGCGGGTCAAGGAAGACGACGACTTTTTCAACCATGGAAATACGATCGGGTCACTCATGAATAAATCAGCAAGCGTACTTCTGGGAATCGTTGTGGTTATCGGTGCGGTCAGCGCAGGTGGCGCCTGGTATACCGGCACGAAACTCGAGGGAGTGCTGAAAACCGCTATTGCCGACAGCAATAAGCAAATGCAAACCGCACTGGCCGGCTCTAATGGCACCGCTTCTATCGAACTGGTTTCCCTGGATCGTGGCACATTCAGCAGTACCGCGCATTACCGCCTGAAGGGCGAAGGCGAGATGTTTGGTGGTGAGCCGGTCGAGTTGCTGTTCGTGGACAATATCGAACACGGGCCACTGCCGTTCTCACGCCTGATTACGCTCAAATGGTTGCCCGTCATGGCTACCAGTCACACCGAACTTGAGCGCACCCCGCTGACTGAAAAATGGTTCGTGGCTGCGAAGGACAAGTCTCCTCTCAAAGGTGTTGTTAACCTGGGATACGACCAGTCCAGCAACGGTACAGTTGAGCTGCTGCCCCTGGACACCAAGCTGGATGAGCAAACACAGCTCACTTTTTCTGGTCTGAAGATCGATGTGGCCGCCAGTGCCCAAGCGCAAAAGATCAAGGCCGACGGCTATATGGACAGCTTCAAGCTGACCACCGTCGCCGAAGATCAGACCCCGGTGCAAGTCGAATTCAGTGGCCTGACGATAGCCAGCAATCTGACCAAGAGCACATACGGCTACTACATGGGTGACAACACCCTGCTGTTGAGCAGTAGCAAAACCAGTTTTGGCGAACCGAAATCGGTGCTGGGCTTGAAGAACTTCGAAATGAAGAACCACAGCAGCGAGAACGGTACCAGCGCTTCGGGGCGTGCCGACTACAAGGTCGGCGAATTGTCTTTCAACGACAAGGTTATCGGGTCTGCGCAGATGGCGGTCAGCCTGAAGAACCTGGATATCCCTGCCACCATGTCGCTGATGCAGGTTTACCAGTCCAAACTGCAGCCTTATGAGAGAGCGGCTGCCGAGGCGGCTGCAGCTGGCGAACCGGCTCCGGAACTGGACCTGACCGAGGCTGAAGAAGCACAGGTCAAGGCGGATCTGGAGAAACTCCTAGCGGGTGGCCCGCAAGTCGCGCTGGAAAATCTGTCGTTCAATACCGCCAACGGTGAAAGCCGCGCGAGCCTGATCGTTGACTTGGCCAAGCCGCAATCCATGGACCTTCCGCCTGATGAGCTTGGCCGTCAGTTGCTCGCCCTGCTGGATTTCAAGGTGAAAGTATCCAAGCCAATGCTGGTGGATCTCCTGACCGTGCAGGCGCAGATGGAGGGTCAGACCGACGCCAAACTGATTGCTGACCAGGCCACTGCCACCAGCGATATGTTCAGCGCCATGGCGATAGGTACCGAGCTGGCGAAGCTTGAAGGCAACGACGTTGTCACCAACCTGCACTACGCCAACAATCAGGTTGATTTCAATGGCCAGAAAATGACAGTCGAACAATTTACGGCATTCGTCATGAGCAAGCTGGGCGGCGGCGTCGCCGTTCAGTAATTCGCCTCAGTAACACCAAGACCGGCCCGTGCCTTGCGCACGGGCCGTTTTTTTTGCTCATCGAAAAAGCCAGCGCTGAAATCTGCATGGATTCTGAAGAATTATGGCGTTCCGGAAGATGACCCTTCACAGGATGCAAGACTAGGCACGTTAGAGCTTGGCTGGATTCCTTTGATCCGGCCTCCTGTTTGATGGGCAAGGGGGCACTGCGACCCGGCTGGCCATGTAAGGATGCTGACGAATGCCGCGTACTGTGGGTCCTCTTATTCAATTCGGTTTGCGCCCGTTGTTTCGCGTCGCGCTGTGCAGCCAATTGTGCTGGCCGGTAGTGGCGTTTGCCGACCCCGCTTATGACCAGATGGTGCTCGACGCCAGGGCGGGCAATCACGCGCCCGCGTTGACCGTTTTGCGCCAGGTGCCGCCCGGTCAGGTCAGCACTGCGCAGGTCAGTGATCATCTGCAGATCGCCAGCTGGGCCGGTCTCGATGCCGAGGTGGTCAACGTCTACGAAACCCAGGGGCGATCTCGCGACTTGCCGGTCCAAGCGCTGGCCGCTACGGCCCGGGCTTACCGCAACCTCAAGCGTTGGGACTCGGCGGCTGAATTGTATCGTCGGGCACTGGCGATCGATCCGCAGAATCCTGACCTGCAACTCGGCCTGGCCTTGACCCAGGCCGACGCCGGCAAGCCTGACGAAGCCGTCAGCCGTGCCAGGGCGCTTGTTGCCGCGAAGCCTGAAGACCCGATGCGCCGGTTGGCCCTTGGCTACGCCCTGACGCGCGCCGACAACCCCCACGGAGCGTTGTTTGAATACGACCAGGCCTTCACTCGCGCCGGTGGCAACAAGCGCGAGGTCGCGCGCGAATATATCCATGCCTTGCAGCGCGCCCGGTTGCCCGAGCCGGCCCTGCGCCTGGCCCGTCTTCAACCTGGGTTGATCGACCGTGGCGTGCAGCGCAGGCTCGAAGGCGATGTCGCGGCCGAGCGGGTGCGCTTGGCGGACATGGCCAGTCGCAGCGAGAAGGAGCGTTTTGTCATCGCAGATCGCGCCCTGGCCGATTACGACAAACTGCTCGCCACCTGGACCCCGGTGGCCGAGGCTCATGACGACGTGTTGCGCTGGCGAATTGACCGCATGGGCGCCCTCAACGCCCGGGCTCGCCGGGCGGAAGTGATCGCCGAATACCAGAAGCTGGTCGCTGAAGGGGTCAGTATTCCCACGTACGCCTTGCGCTGGGTTGCCTCTTCCTATCTGGAGCAGCGTGAGCCAGAAATCGCCGTTGACCTTTACCGTCGCGTGCTCACCGCGCCCGATGCCGACCCTGCGGATCGTTTCGAGGACAGCACCGCGCTTTACTACGCATTGTTGGAAAGCGAAAAATCCGAAGAAGCCCGCGCGCTCGCCGAAGACCAGGCCAAGTCCCAGCCCCCACGGGTCGAACTCAAAGGCCTGCCCATCGGCAACCCTAACGACGAATGGATGGATGCCCAGCAATTGGCCGCCCAGGCGGGCACTTACGGCGCTGATCTGCCTTCGGCCGAAGCGCGCCTGAACGATCTTGTCTATCAAGGCCCCGGCAACACCGGTTTGCGCCTGGCCCAGGCCGATCTGTACCAGGCCCGTGAATGGCCGCGTCGTTCGGAGATGCTGCTCAAGGAAGTCGAGGCCACGACGCCGCGCAGTCGCGATCTGGAAGTCGCCCAGGCCCGTGCCGCCATGGACTTGCAAGAATGGCGGCAGATGGACGTGCTGACCGACGACGTGGTTGCCCGCTATCCGGAGAATGCTCACGTCAAACGCCTGCAACGCCAGCGCGAAGTCCACGACATGGCCGAACTGCGCATCGAAGCCTATACCGGCAAGAGTTACGGCGGCGGTAATGGCGATGCCGGCGCAGTCACCGGCAGCCGGGACTTTGGTATCGAGACCTTGCTGTACAGCCCGCCCATTGACGAGGACTGGCGCCTGTTCGGCGGTGCCGGCTACGCCACCGGCGATTTCGAAGAGGGCACGGGCCATCATCGCTGGCAGCGCCTGGGAGTGGAGCGGCGCACCCGTGACATGACCCTCGAAGCCGAAGTGTCCAACCACTCGTATGGCTCCGGTGACAAACAAGGCGCGCGCGTGGCCGTGGCGCGGGACATCAATGACCATTGGCAGTACGGCGGCAGCCTGGATTACCTCTCGGCCAACACTCCGCTTCGAGCGCTCAACAGCGGCATTAGGGCCAACGGTGGGAGCGGCTTCGTTCGCTGGCGAGCCAATGAAAGCCGTGAATGGCGACTGGATGTCAGCCCGTCCCACTTCAGCGATGGCAACAACCGCCTCGAGACATTGCTGACGGGCCGCGAAGGCATCTATAGCGCCCCGAGGTTGCAAGTAGAGCTGGGCCTGGAGGTCGGTGCCAGTCGCAACAGCGGCTCCGATGAAGTGCCGTACTTCAATCCGAAGTCGGACTTCAGCGTCATGCCGACTGTCAGCGCCAACCACGTGCTGCACCGCCGTTACGAAACCACCTGGAGCCAGCAATTCCAGGCCGGTGCCGGTACCTACAGCCAGCGCGACTACAGCACCGCAGCCATGGGTTTGCTCAGCTACGGCCAGCGCGTGATCTGGAACGACGTGCTTGAGGCCGGCGCTGCACTGAGCTGGCTCAACCGCCCCTACGACGGCGATCGTGAAAGCGATCTGCGCCTGCTTGTCGATCTCACCTACCGCTTTTAGAAGAGTTTGAAAATGCCCGTCATTTCGCGATTCATCCTTCTGCTGGGAGCTTTGCTGATCAGCGCTTGTGCCCAGCAGGCCCCGGCATTCGCTCCGCCTTCGCAACGACCGGTAGCCGCCAACGATGCTCCGTGGCCAAAAAACCACGTGCTCGGCATTGCCTATCACGATGTCGAAGACCTCGACCCCGACCAAGCCTTGGTGGCCGTGCGCACCGAGCGCCTGATCGAGCAATTGGCGTGGCTGCGGGAGAACAACTATCAGCCGGTGACGGTGGACCAGATCATCGCCGCCCGCAACGGTGGTCCGCAGCTACCGTCGCGAGCGGTGCTGCTGAGCTTCGACGATGGCTACTCAAGCTTCTACACCCGCGTCATGCCCATTCTGCGCGCCTATAACTGGCCGGCTATCCTGGCCCCGGTTGGGGGCTGGATCGATACGCCGATGAACCAGCCGGTGGACTTTGCCGGGGTGCCGCGCAAGCGTTCAGAGTTCTTGACCTGGGAGCAGATTCGCGAGGTGTCCAAATCGGGCTTGGTGGAAATCGCAGCCCACACCGATGCCAACCACAAAGGTATCCTTGCCAACCCGCAAGGCAACCAGCAACCCGCCGCGACCACCCGGCGCTACGACCCGGCCACCGGTCGTTACGAGACCGAAGCCGATTTTCAGGCTCGCCTGCGCAAGGACGTGGCGGCCATTTCCGAGAAAATCCGCAAAGTCACCGGTTACAGCCCGCGCGTCTGGGTCTGGCCTTATGGGGAGGCCGATGGCACTGCGTTGCAAGTGATCGGCGACCAGGGCTATCAAATGGCCCTGACCCTGGAAGACGGCCTCGACAGCCTCGATAACTTGATGAGCGGCCCACGTTTTCTGGTGGCCTCCGACCCCGATGGCGCGCACTTCGCCGAGAGCATCGCTTCCGTACAAACGATCGACCCGATGCGGGTGGTCCATGTTGACTTGGATTATGTCTATGATCCGGACCCCGTGCAGCAGGAAGCCAACGTTGGCAAATTGGTCCAGCGCGTTTACGACTTGGGCGCCAACACCGTGTTCTTGCAAGCGTTCGCCGACCCGAAAGGCGACGGTTTGGTCCACTCGCTGTACTTTTCCAACCGTCACTTGCCAGTACGCGCCGACTTGTTCGACCGGGTTGCCTGGCAACTGCGTACTCGGGCCAACGTCAAGGTGTATGCCTGGATGCCGGTGCTGAGCTTTGCCCTCGACCCGAAATTTCCCCGAGTGCAGCGCTGGGATCCCGAAACCGGCAAGACGGGCGTCGCCCCGGACCAATACGTGCGCCTGTCGCCGTTCGACCCGAACGTGCGCAAGGTCATCGCAGAGATCTACGAAGACATGGCGCGGATGAGCTCGGTGGACGGCGTTCTGTACCATGACGACGCGGTGTTCTCCGACTTCGAGGACGCCGGCCCCGCCGCGATGAAAGTCTATGCTGCCAACGGCTTGCCGACCTCCGTCGCCGCCCTGCGCGATGACCCGGCGGCGATGCAGCGCTGGACCCGTTTCAAGAGTCGCTACCTGATCGACTTCACCGCAGAGCTGACCGCCAAGGTCCGGGCAATTCGCGGCCCGCAGGTTCGCACGGCGCGCAACATCTTTGCCGAGCCGATGCTCAACCCGCAAAGCGAAGCCTGGTTTGCGCAGAACCTCGACGATTTCCTCGCCGCCTACGACTGGACGGCACCGATGGCCATGCCGTTGATGGAAAAACAGACCCGCGAGCAATCCGGTCCTTGGCTCGAGCGGCTGGTGGAAACCGTCAAGGCTCGTCCCGGCGCGCTCAAGCGCACGGTGTTCGAACTGCAGGCCCGCGACTGGCACAGCAAACCGGTGGCCGACATCGACGGCGAACAATTGGCCGACTGGATGGGGCGCCTCAAGCGCCAGGGCGTGACCAGTTTCGGCTACTACCCGGACAACTTCATCGAAGACCAGCCCGCCGTGAAAGCCGTACGGCCCGCGCTCTCCAACAAGTGGAATCCTTGACATGCTCGACAGACTGCTCGCCGTCCTGGTGCTGGCGATCGTCCTTGGGGTGCCCCTGGGCCTGATCTTCCTGGTCACCGGGCAATTCCTGATGGACTTCGTGTTCTTCTACCCACTGTTCATGTCCGGGCTATGGATCGCCGGCGGCCTGTATTTCTGGCTGCACTGGGAGCGTCACTGGCCTTGGAAGGACGACACCTTGCCGCCGCCCTTGGCGGGCGAGCCGCTGATCAGCATCCTGATCCCGTGCTTCAACGAAGGCGATAACGTCGCCGACACGATTCACGCGGCGCTGGGCCAGCATTACCCGAACATCGAAGTCATCGCCATCAACGACGGCTCCAAGGACAACACCGCTCAAGTGTTGGATCAATTGGCGGCTGAAGACCCACGCCTGCGGGTGCTGCACCTGGCGGAAAACCAAGGCAAGGCGGTGGCCCTGCGCATGGGCGCCATCGCCGCGCGCAGCGAATACCTGGTGTGCATCGACGGTGACGCACTGCTGGCGCCGAATACCTGCGCTTACCTGGTGGCGCCGATGCTGGACAACGCCCGCCTCGGCGCGGTAACCGGCAACCCGCGTATCCGCACCCGCTCGACCCTGATAGGCCGGGTCCAAGTCGGCGAGTTCTCCTCGATCATCGGCCTGATCAAGCGCACTCAGCGGGTTTTCGGGCGGATCTTCACCGTGTCCGGTGTGATCGTCGCGTTCCGTCGCACGGCCCTGCACCGGGTCGGCTACTGGAGTCCGGACATGATCACCGAAGACATCGACATCAGTTGGAAGCTGCAACTGGATCACTGGAGCATTTTCTACGAGCCGCGCGCGCTGTGCTGGATCCTCATGCCCGAGACCCTGCGTGGCCTGTGGCGCCAGCGCTTGCGCTGGGCACAGGGCGGTGCCGAAGTGCTGTTCAAGAACATCCGTGGCATCTGGCAATACCGCCACCGCTACCTGTGGCCGTTGCTGTTCGAATATTGCCTGTCCACCGGTTGGGCGTTCACCTTCCTGCTGTCGGTGATCTTCTGGGGCGTCGGGAAATTCGTCGAGATGCCCGCCGCCATTGCTGTGGACCATCTCCTGCCGCCGGCCTTCACCGGGCTGTTGCTGGCGGTGGTGTGCCTGATGCAGTTCGCGGTGAGCATCCTGATCGACCGCCGCTACGAGAAAGGCCTGTGGCACATCATGTTCTGGGTCGTCTGGTACCCGTTGGTGTTCTGGTTGATCAGTCTGTTCACCACGTTGGTGAGTTTTCCCAAGGTGCTGTTCGGTCAGCATCAGAAACGCGCGCGCTGGGTCAGCCCGGATCGCGGGATCAAACCGATCGATGACGAAGAAGAGGAAGTGATCCGATGAAAATTATCAGGACCCGGCAACGGCCTTTTCTGGTGGTCATCGATGTGTTTTTCACGGTCCTGGCGTGGGTCGGATTGTTGTATTTGCTGGTGAACGGGCTCTGGCCTCTGTTCGACAGCCATGCCGGCCCGCGGCTGGGCGGTTCGCTGTTGGAAACCCTTGGAACCTTGCAGATCTACGGTTGGATTGCGTTGGTCAACGCGATCATCCTGATCACCTGGGCGCGTTATCAGCAGCGCAAGAGCCGCAGCTTCGCCCAGCGCCGACTGCCGGCGCCAGTGGTGGACGATTTGGGCTTGAGCGCCAGCTTCAAGTTGACCGACGAGCGTCTGGACACTTTGCGCCAGCCGGGTTCCAAGATTATCCACAACAATCAGGAGGGCGACATCAGCCACGTGGTGCCGCATTTCCACCTGTTGAGTCCGGACATGCAACCTGCGCCCTTGGCGCCGCTGGAACGGCCGCCGGTCATCCATCTGCCGGCCGATCATTCTGCATAGGCACTACTTTGCATAAGCACTGCTCTGCGTAGGGACTACGCCGAAAAATCCCGAACCAGCCGCCAAGCCTCATCCACGGGCAGCGGTTGTTTCATCCGCTGGGCCAGCGCCGCCATTGCCCGGCCTTCATCGCAGGCCACGGCAGCAGCGACGAGGCCGTCCTTGCCGAGCAATGCGATAAAAGGCGGATGCTCGGGCGTGCCTTTGAACTGCACCTCGTCCCATTCTTCGGCGTGGCCGAGGTATTCGTAGCGTTTGCCGAAGTGGTAAGTCCAGAAGAACGGCACATCCAGGTAATGCTCTTCGCCGCCGAGCATGTTCGTCGCGGCGATGCGTGCCTGTTGCTGGGCCAGGCGCCAATGCTCGATACGCCTAGGCTGGCCGTTTAGCGCAAAGGTAGCGATGTCGCCGACGGCCCATACGCCATCGGCCGCGCGCATGCTGTCGTCGACCATCAATGAGCGATCATCCGCCCGTGGCAGCTTAGCGAACGGCTCCGTCGCGGGGTGTATGCCGACGCCGATGATGACCAGGTCCGCCGCGAAGCGTTGGCCATTATCCAGCAGCACGGCTTCAACCTTGCCCGCGCCTTCGATTCGCGCCGCCTCGCCGTCGCTGTGATAGACCACGCCATTGGCCCGATGGCGAGCCAGGATCGCCTTGCCGATGCTCTCGCCGAACTGCGCCGCGAACGGCACCGGATGACGGGCCAGGACGGTGACGCTCAGCTCACGCTTGCGCAATGACGAGGCGACTTCCATGGCGATAAAGCTGTCGCCGATAATGACTGCCCGTTGTCCTGGCTTGGCTTGCTCGAGGATCTGCCGGCTGTCGGCCAGCGAGCGCAACACCAGGACTTGGGGCAAATCGCTGCCGGGCAGATCCAGTTTCCTGGGCTCCCCTCCGGTTGCAACCAGCACCGCGTCATAGCCCAGCAACGTACCGTCGGCGAGGCGGACTTGGCGCGCCGCAACATCAAGACCGACGACTTCGCCATGGCGTCGTTCGATGCGCTGCTGGGTGAAATAACTTTCATCGCGCAGGGACGGGGTTTCTTTCGCTGCCATGTCACCGGCCAGGACGTATTTGCTCAACACCGTGCGGTCATAGCCGGCCTCGGCTTCGCGGTCGATCATCAGGATTTGGCCACCGAAACCTTTTTCCCGCAACGCCGCCGCGCAGGCGGTGCCGGCCGCTCCGGCGCCAATGATGACGAACGTGCGCGGGTCGTCGGCCGGGGGGATCTTTTCCGCAGGCAGTGGTTGGTCATCGACCCAAACGTCATCGCCTCGCACCTCGACGTGATAACGCTCCAGGCTGTCGAGGGCCGGCGGTTCACACAGAGCGCCGTCTTCGGCGCGGAACGCCGCTTTGTGCCACGGGCAGATCACCCGTCCATGGCACACGGCACCCTTGGCCAGCGGCGCCCCGGCATGCGGGCACTT
Organism: Pseudomonas sp. Z5-35; assembly: GCF_051131945.1. Taxonomy (NCBI): domain Bacteria; kingdom Pseudomonadati; phylum Pseudomonadota; class Gammaproteobacteria; order Pseudomonadales; family Pseudomonadaceae; genus Pseudomonas; species Pseudomonas sp. Z5-35. The sequence goes on along the minus strand of NZ_CP071640.1, from coordinate 5,409,957 downwards.
GCCTTGGAACGCCCGCACCTGTCCGCCAGCTCGCAGCAGCAGGATAGGTGCTTCGTTGAGGGTGACTTCGAGGCCGCGGTCTTCTCGCACATCAGCGAGGCGGGCGACTTGATGCATGGGCATGGTCGTTCTCCGACAGGCATTTCCCGTTGGAGTCGGGTGATTGGAATGAGGTTCAGCATAATTGTCACTGCAACCGGGCTGGCCCTGCGGCTATAGTTTGCAGGCCATCCATGGCCTGAATCGCATTTAAGGTGCCCGGTATGACCCGATTGACCTCCCTTTCCTCCTGGCTCGCGGCCGTCATCCTCGCGCTGTGCGCACAAGGGGCTGTCCAGGCCGAAGAGCGTTTCACCCTGAGCATTCCCGGTGTGTCGGACGACCGCCTCTTCACCGCCGCGGCCGCCAGTGACGCCAACACCTGCGGCGGCAAGAATATTTCCCCGGCCCTGAGCTGGAACGCCGGCCCGCCTGGCACCCTCAGCTATGCGATCGTCATGCTCGACCCCGACGGCCAACGAGGGCAGGGTGTGGACCATTGGGTCCATTACGGGATCAAGGCCACCACGCGGCAGATTCCAACGGGTGCGGGCACCAAATCCACGCTGGAAGGCATGAGCGGGATAAACAGCAAGAACACCCATGGCTATATCGGCCCGTGCCCGCCTGTGGGCGACAGCGCGCACCATTACCTGATCCAGATTTTCGCCCTGGATCTGCCGCCCGATGCACTGCCCGCCGGCCTCACCCGTACCCAGCTAATGGAAAAACTCAACGGCCACGTACTGCGCAACAGCAGCGTGGTGCGCCGCTATCACCGCTGACCGGACCACCCGACCCGTGGCGAGGGCGCTTGCTTGCGCCGGGCTGCGCAGCAGCCCCAATCGTCACGCAAGTTGGCATCACGGGCCAAAAGCGAGCACTATCGAGCCCCTGTTCACTCTTGCCGGAGGATGGCGATGACGCAGAAACCGGACGGCATCGCCCGCCTCCTAAACTGCCCCACCAAGGGCGACGAGATACGCCAGGCGATTGCCCGCAGCCGCAAGGATTTCCTGCCTGATGACGAGGCCGCAGACGCCGAGCCAGGCCAACCGCTGGCTCAGCCCGTGGACACGAATCCCGCTGCCTGAACCACTGTCTTCAACTTTTTCAACGATGCCCATGACTGCCACCACTCATTTACCAGGCGCGCGATTCAGCCGATCCGACTACAAGACCTTGGGCCTGGCCGCCCTCGGCGGTGCGCTGGAAATCTACGACTTCATCATTTTCGTTTTTTTCGCCCTGACCTTGAGCCAACTGTTTTTCCCGCCGGAAATGCCCGAGTGGTTGCGCTTGCTGCAAAGCTTCGGGATTTTCGCCACCGGCTACCTGGCGCGTCCCTTGGGCGGGATTCTCATGGCGCACTTCGCCGATCGCCTGGGCCGCAAGCGCGTCTTCAGCCTCAGCATCCTGATGATGGCGTTGCCTTGCCTGCTCATCGGGCTGATGCCTACCTATGCACAAATCGGTTATTTCGCCCCGTTGCTGTTGCTGGCGCTGCGCATCCTGCAAGGCGCCGCGGTGGGCGGCGAAGTGCCCAGCGCCTGGGTGTTTGTCGCCGAGCATGCGCCGCTGCAGCATCGCGGCTACGCCTTGGGGTTCCTCCAGGCCGGCCTGACCTTCGGCTACTTGCTGGGCGCCCTGACGGCCACGGCGCTGGCGCGGATCTACACGCCGGCCGAGATCCTCGATTACGCCTGGCGCCTGCCGTTCCTGTTGGGCGGGGTCTTTGGCGTAATCGGCGTCTGGTTGCGCCGCTGGCTGAGCGAAACGCCGATTTTCATGGCCCTGCAGGCCAATCGCGAAGGCGCGCCTGAATTGCCGCTGCGCACCGTCCTGCGTGACCATCGCCACGCCTTGCTACCCGCCGCGATTCTCACCTGCGTGCTGACCTCCGCCGTGGTGGTGTTCGTGGTCATCACCCCGACCGTGATGCAGAAAAGCTTCGGCCTGACACCTGGCCACACCTTTGCCCTCAGTAGCCTGGGTATCGTGTTCCTGAACATCGGCTGTGTCCTGGCTGGGCACATCGTCGACCGCATCGGCGCCTGGCGCACGGTCATGCTCTACAGCCTGCTGCTGCCCCTGGGCATCGCCTTGCTCTATGCCAGCCTGATCAACGGCAGCGCCTGGCTGGGCCTGGCCTACGCCGTGGCCGGGCTCAGTTGCGGCGTGGTCGGCGCGGTGCCTTCAGTGATGGTCAGCCTGTTTCCGCCGAAGATCCGCGTGTCCGGCATTTCGTTCACCTACAACATCGCCTACGCGCTGTGGGCGAGCATGACGCCGTTGGTATTGATCGCGCTGGTGCCGTGGAGCCCTTGGGTGTGCGTGGGGTATTGCGCGGTGATGGGCGCGGTGGGCGTGGGGGCGGCGGCGTATTTTCCTGGGCGGCATGCCAAGGCTGTGCAGCCTTCGCTGGCGTGTGAGTCGTAGGCTTGCGCAGGCGGGCGAATTTCCGACAAGGCGAGCCGTCCTGACGTCAATAGCCCAGCTCCTTTGCGAGATTGATCAAAAAAATTCGGGTCGTTAACCCGAACCACCAAAGGCTTGCGTCTGACCCTGTGAACGGATCATTCACTCACGAGGCTCAGCCCATGTCCCGTCCGCTTTCCTATATACGCCCTGCTGCCCAGGGCTTTGCTGTCACCCTGCTGGTGGCGTTGGCCGGTTGTGGGTTGTCTTCATCCCGTGAGCCGGCCAAGCCGTCCGAGCCGGTGCCCGTGGCGCCTAGCGTCGTACCGCAAGGCGAACTGCACCAGTCAACCGTCAAGCGCACGCTCATGAAGCCGGCATCGATGCCCGCTCCCAGCGTGGCGAACGATGCCATCGCCGCGGGTTACCGCGCCGAGTCGCGCGAACAATACGAAAAACTGCCGGACAACCCGATCCACAGCGTCGCCGAAACACCGGTCTCGACCTTCAGCGTTGATGTCGATACCGGCAGCTACGCCAATGTGCGACGTTTTCTCAATCAAGGCAGCCTGCCGCCCGACGGCGCCGTACGACTTGAGGAAATGGTCAATTACTTCCCTTACCACTACGCGCTGCCTACCGATGGTTCGCCTTTTGGCGTGACCACCGAAATCGCCCCTTCGCCATGGAATCCTCACACCCGTTTGCTGCGCATCGGCATCAAGGCGTCCGACCGCGCCGTGGCGGACCTGGCCCCTGCCAACCTGGTTTTTTTGGTGGACGTTTCCGGCTCCATGGATCGTCGCGAAGGCCTGCCGCTGGTCAAAAGCACCCTGAAATTGCTGGTGGACCAATTGCGCGACCAGGACCGAGTGTCTCTGGTGGTCTATGCCGGCGAATCGCATGTAGTGCTCAAGCCAACCTCGGGCCGCGAAAAGACGAAGATCCGCAACGCCATCGATCAACTGAGCGCAGGCGGTTCCACTGCCGGCGCCTCGGGCATCGAATTGGCCTACCAGATGGCGCGGGAGAGCTTTATCGATAAAGGCATCAACCGCATCCTGCTGGCCACCGATGGCGATTTCAATGTCGGCGTCAGCGACTTCGACAGCCTCAAGCAGATGGCAACGGACCAGCGCAAAAGCGGCGTATCCCTCACCACACTGGGCTTCGGTGTGGATAACTACAACGAGCATCTGATGGAGCAACTGGCCGACGCTGGCGACGGCAACTACGCCTACATCGACAACCTGCTCGAAGCGCGCAAAGTCCTTGTTGACCAGCTCAGCTCCACCCTGGCGGTGGTGGCGCGGGATGTGAAGTTACAAGTGGAGTTCAACCCCGCCCAAGTCAGCGAATATCGCCTGCTGGGCTACGAAAACCGCGCGCTCAAGCGTGAGGATTTCAATAATGACAAGGTTGATGCAGGTGAGATCGGTGCCGGGCACACAGTCACGGCGCTGTATGAAATTGTCCCGAAGGGTGAGAAGGGCTGGCTGGAACCGCTGCGCTATGCCAGCGTGCCCAAGTCGGACGGCACGCCAGGCGAACTGGCGATGTTGCGCGTACGCTACAAACCGGCTGAAGGCGGTAACAGCCGCTTGATCGAGCACCCCATCGCTGCCGCTCAGCAGAATGACAGACCCAGCGATGACCTGCGCTTCTCGGCCGCTGTGGCTGCCTTCGCCCAGCAGCTCAAGGGTGATGGGCGCTACACTGGCACGATGAGCCTGAAGGACACCGCGCAATTGGCGCGTTCGGCCCGCGGCGAAGACCCGTTCGGGCTGCGAGCGGAGTTTGTGCAGTTGGTGGAGCTTGCGCAGAGCCTCAAGCCTGCACCCTGATCAGCGAAAGGAGTTCATCAGCGACATGGCCGTTGTGCTTGATTCTCCCAGCGACGAATCGCTGCTGGCCCGTTACCGCGATGGCGACGGGGCTTCTTTCGAAGTCCTGTATGCGCGTCATCGCCTCGGGCTTTATCGTTTCCTCGTGTCCTTGAGCAACAAAGCCGAACTGGCCGAGGAAATCTTCCAGGACACTTGGCTCAGCTTGATCCGCAGCACCACCCAGCCACAAGGCCGCGCGAGTTTTCGTACATGGTTGTTCCAGATCGCCCGCAACCGCTTGATTGATCACTGGCGCAGGCACGGCGTTCATAATCCACTGCATGACAGTTATGACGAACAACTTCACGTCCAACCCGACGACAGCAGCGGCCCCGAGCAACAGTTGAGCCTGAGTCGCGATCAGGCGCGCCTTGACGCGGCGCTGCAGGCATTGCCCGAGGACCAGCGGGAAGTTTTCCTGCTGCGCCTACACGGCGATTTGGAAGTGCCACAAATTGCTGCCCTGACCGGCGTCCCGCTGGAGACGGTCAAGAGCCGCTTGCGTTACGCCCAACAGAAATTGCATCGACTGTTGGCCGAGGAGGTACCCGCATGATCGACCGCAAACACGCGCCGAATTCCGATGACGAGATGTTGATCAAGCATTTTCGCCAACACGCCAGCGGTGAACCGCCGGCCTCGCTCGACAATTTCATCCTGGCCGCCGCCCGCCGTGAAGCCCCGACGCCCGCACCGAGCTTGTGGAAGCGCTGGCTACAGGCCTGTCAGCGGCCGCGTGGGCAAATGGCCTTCGCCACGGTCGCCGGCGTGGCGCTGATGATCGGTTTGGTGCTGCGTTCCCCGATGCCCGAGGAGCCTCTGTCCGCGCCTGCCTCGATGGAATTTTCCGCCGATCGGCAAGCGCCCGCCGTTGTCGCTGCACCACCGCCCGCCATGCCCGCCCCCGCGCCGATCACCCGCATGGCGCCGCAAGGCGAGCTGGCGCGAGCCCCGGCCATCCCGATGCAATCCTTGGCGGATACGACGGCAAAAAAAATCAGCAAACCGGCGCCTGCTGCACTGCCATCGCTTGAGCAAGGCTTGCTGGAAATCCTGCGCTTGCGCCAGGCGGGGGACACCAAGGCCGCTGATGAGAAGCTGCTGGCGTTGCACAAGCGTTTTCCCAAGGAAGACTTGCCGGCGCGGTTGGAGGCGTTGCAGACGCGTTGAGTAAGATTCGCGCCCACAAAAAAGCCCCAGGTCTTGCGACCAGGGGCTTTTGAATCTGAAGATGGTGCACCAGGCGGGATTCGAACCCACGACCCCTGCCTTCGGAGGGCAGTACTCTATCCAGCTGAGCTACTGGTGCAACGCGGGCGCCATGATACTCATAAGCATGGCGGGCGTCCATGCTACTGAATCGCCTGCGTTTTCGTGCCGCTCGGCGGCCATTGACTACGCTGATCAGAAAAAACAGGCAAATTCAGCTTTTTCGTTCTTTTTTTCGAACAGCCTATTGTCCTTCACCCCCATCGGCCCTAGGATTCGTTTGAGATTTCAAACGCTCTTGTCTGGGTGCTGAACCGCACGTCTGTGCTTATGTGCGATATTTCTGTGCTTCAGCCCGGTGGATGATTTCCCTGACGGCAGCCCCCGAGGCGCCTTTCTACAACTCTAATTCGCTCCGCGTGCGCGCGGTGCTGTTAAGGAAAGCCGACATGCAGCTTAAAGACACCCAGTTGTTCCGCCAGCAAGCTTTTATCGATGGCGCTTGGGTCGATGCGGACAACGGTCAGACGATCAAAGTCACCAACCCGGCGACGGGCGAGGTGCTGGGAACCGTGCCAAAAATGGGCGCTGCCGAAACCCGCCGGGCGATTGAAGCCGCCGACAAGGCGCTGCCGGCCTGGCGTGCGCTGACCGCCAAGGAGCGCGCCAACAAGCTGCGCCGCTGGTACGAATTGCTGATCGAAAACCAGGACGACCTGGGTCGCCTGATGACCTTGGAGCAGGGCAAGCCGCTGGCCGAGTCCAAGGGCGAAATCGTCTACGCCGCCTCGTTCATCGAGTGGTTCGCCGAAGAAGCCAAGCGCATCTACGGCGACGTGATTCCGGGCCATCAGCCCGACAAGCGCCTGATCGTGATCAAGCAGCCAATCGGCGTTACCGCCGCCATTACGCCGTGGAACTTCCCAGCTGCGATGATCACCCGTAAGGCTGGCCCAGCGCTGGCTGCCGGTTGCACGATGGTCATCAAGCCCGCTTCGCAAACCCCGTTCTCGGCCCTTGCGTTGGTGGAACTGGCGCACCGTGCCGGCATCCCGCAAGGCGTACTGAGCGTAGTCACTGGCAGCGCCGGCGACATCGGGGGCGAGCTGACCAGCAATCCGATCGTGCGCAAGCTGTCCTTCACCGGCTCGACCGAGATCGGTCGCCAGTTGATGGCCGAATGCGCCAAGGACATCAAGAAAGTATCCCTGGAACTGGGCGGCAACGCGCCATTCATTGTGTTCGACGACGCGGACCTGGATAAGGCTGTCGAAGGCGCGATCATCTCCAAATATCGTAACAACGGCCAGACCTGCGTCTGCGCCAATCGCCTGTACATCCAGGATTCGGTGTACGACGCGTTCGCCGAAAAACTCAAAGTGGCGGTGGCCAAGCTCAAGATCGGTAACGGTCTGGAAGACGGCACCACCACCGGTCCGTTGATCGACGAAAAAGCTGTTGCCAAGGTGCAAGAGCACATCGCCGACGCGGTCAGCAAAGGCGCGACCGTGCTGGCGGGTGGCAAGGCGATGGAGGGCAATTTCTTCGAGCCGACCATTCTCACCAACGTCCCATCGAGCGCCGCCGTGGCGAAGGAAGAAACCTTCGGCCCGCTGGCGCCGCTGTTCCGCTTCAAAGACGAAGCCGAAGTGATCGCGATGTCCAACGACACCGAATTCGGCCTGGCCTCGTATTTCTATGCCCGTGACCTGGGCCGTGTGTTCCGTGTGGCCGAAGCCCTCGAATACGGCATGGTCGGCGTCAACACCGGGTTGATTTCCAACGAAGTCGCGCCGTTCGGCGGCATCAAGGCGTCGGGCCTGGGCCGTGAAGGCTCCAAGTACGGCATCGAGGATTACCTGGAAATCAAATACCTCTGCCTGGGTATCTGATCTGCTTCAAGCGCAAGGGGCACGAGAGCGCTGTCCCTTTGCGCGTTTCACCCGTTCTGTTTCTTGTGGCCGGAACGCTGCGGCAGTCGATCATCGCATGCTGTCGCAGTCGCCTCCCCGCCCTGTATTCCTTGAACTACGCCGCCCTGAGCTGCGAATGAGGACTTTGATGAGCAAGACTAACGCTGACCTGATGGCCCGCCGTACCGCCGCTGTTCCCCGCGGTGTCGGCCAGATTCACCCGATCTTCGCCGAATCGGCAAAAAACGCCACGGTGACCGACGTTGAAGGTCGTGAATTCATCGATTTCGCCGGTGGTATCGCCGTGCTGAACACCGGCCACCTGCACCCGAAAATCATCGCTGCCGTGACCGAACAGCTGAACAAGCTGACCCACACCTGTTTCCAGGTTCTGGCCTACGAGCCGTACGTGGAACTGTGCGAAAAAATCAACGCAAAGGTCCCGGGTGATTTCGCCAAGAAAACCCTGCTGGTGACCACCGGTTCCGAAGCAGTGGAAAACGCCGTGAAGATCGCCCGTGCCGCCACTGGCCGTGCCGGCGTGATCGCGTTCACCGGCGCTTACCACGGTCGCACCATGATGACCTTGGGCCTGACCGGTAAAGTCGTACCGTATTCGGCCGGCATGGGCCTGATGCCCGGTGGCATCTTCCGCGCGCTGTACCCCAATGAACTGCATGGCGTGAGCATCGACGATTCCATCGCCAGCATCGAGCGCATCTTCAAGAACGACGCCGAGCCGCGTGACATCGCTGCGATCATTATCGAGCCGGTCCAGGGCGAGGGTGGTTTCTATGTGGCGCCGAAGGCATTCATGCAGCGCCTGCGCGCCCTGTGCGACCAGCACGGCATCCTCTTGATCGCTGACGAAGTGCAGACCGGCGCCGGGCGTACCGGTACCTTCTTCGCCATGGAGCAGATGGGCGTTGCCGCCGACCTGACGACCTTCGCCAAGTCCATCGCAGGCGGCTTCCCGCTCGCCGGCGTGTGCGGCAAGGCTGAATACATGGATGCCATTGCGCCAGGTGGCCTGGGCGGCACTTATGCCGGTAGCCCGATTGCTTGCGCGGCGGCGCTGGCGGTGATGCAAGTGTTCGAAGAAGAACACTTGCTGGATCGCTGCAAAGCCGTGGGCGAACGCCTGGTGACCCGCCTCAAGGCTATCCAGAAGAAATACCCGGTCATTGGCGAAGTGCGTGCGCTGGGCGCAATGATCGCCGTGGAGCTGTTCGAAGACGGCGACACCCACAAGCCGAACGCCGCGGCAGTCGCCCAGGTGGTGGCCAAGGCTCGCGACAAAGGCCTGATCCTGCTGTCGTGCGGTACTTACGGCAACGTCTTGCGGGTGCTGGTGCCGCTGACCTCACCGGATGAGCAGTTGGACAAAGGCTTGGCAATCATTGAAGAGTGCTTCTCCGAGCTCTGATCTGCTCTGATCTGCTCTGATCTGCTCTGATCTGCTCTGACTGTGTACTGATTCACAAAAAACCCGCTTCGGCGGGTTTTTTCATGTCCGCAGGCATATCCCGCAGGTTTGAGCTGTCTGGAACGGCCGTCATTGTCTAAGGTGCATGGTATGGCAAGGGAGCGATGCTGCATGACTGCTGTGGTTTTACCTGCTGTACCGCGTGTGTTGATCGCCGAGGCCGACCCGGCGTCCCGGGAGATGCTTGAGCAAGTGCTTTCGGGCGTGCGCTGCGATGCCCGCGTGGATACCTGCGCAGAGGGGCAACAGGCCCTGGATTTGCTGGCGCATCACGCGTACGACCTGATCATCGCCGATTGGGAACTGCCGGGTATCGATGGTCTGAATCTCCTGCGCGGCCTTCGTCAACAGCATCGAGCCACGCCGTTACCGTTCATTCTGATGAGCCGGCGTAACGACAGCGCCAGTGTGCGTGAGGTCGTTCCACTGGCGCCGACGGCGTATTTGACCAAGCCGTTGAACCGGGAAAGCCTGACCTTGCGTTTGCAAGGGCTGCTGTTGGGTGCCACTGACGAAACCTCCGGCGACGTGCCGGTCCCAGGGCCGGGGCTGACCTTGATCGCCTTTTTGGAACGACGGCGTGATCTGTCCGAAGGCGCGCCGCTGATGACCGATGTGCAGGTGGCGGTCAAGCGCTGCCTCAACCCCACTGGCCTGGACCTGAAACTGCTGGAAGAACAGATCCGCACCGACCCGCAAATCACTGGGGTGCTGATTGCGGCGGCCAACAGCGCTGCCCAGCATCAGGGCGGTGGCCCGGTGCAGACCGTGGCCCAGGCGCTGCACCAGCTCGGCACCGGGCAAAGCATGAACCTGATTCTTGGGCTGACACTCAAGCGCTGTGCCCGGCTGAGTGTCCCTTGCCTGGCCGACTATGCCGAGCGCTATTGGGAATTGTCGCTGCACACCGCCGAGTACGCCCGGATCCTGGCGCGGCTGCTGGATCTGGAACCAGAGCGTTGTTACTGCGCGGGGCTGTTGCATCGCCTGGGCGACCTGGCGCTGCTGCGTTGCCTGGAAGAATGGGCGCAGGCGGGTGGCGAACTGGATGAGTTGGAGGAAGTCGGGAACGTCCTCGATCAATACGGCGCCGGCTTCGGCTCGGCGCTGCGCACTCGTTGGCGCTTGCCGCTGGAGTTGCGTGAGTTGATCGCGGCGGCCTACAGCCTCGGTGGTGGGGTTTATTCCCGCGAAGCGCTGGTGATGAACATGGCCGCGCAAATGGCTCATCTGCCCGCGTACGAAGGCCTTGAAGAGTTGGCCCGTGGACGCACGGCGCGTCTGCTGAAAATCGGGTTGCCGGAGTTGATGCGGTTGCGTCGCAAGTAGTATCCCCGCTTAACCCGACGCGGCGCGGCGTTCACTCAAGCCGCGATTATGCGGTTCTTACCCTGGCGCTTGGCTTCGTACATGGCGGCGTCGGCGCGGGCGAACAGGTTGTCGAGGGTCTGGTCCTCGGCGGCGATGCTGGTGATGCCCTGGCTGACGGTGATGCCGAAGTTTTGGTCGCCGCAGCGGAACGCCAGGCGCTGGATTTCCCGTTGCAAGCGTTCGGCGACCTGCAAGGCCATGTCCGGAGCGCAACCTGGAAACACGGCGGCAAACTCTTCGCCGCCGATCCGTCCGAACAAGTCTCCGCGTCTAAGCACGTTCCGTCCGCTTTCGGCAATTTTCTGCAACACCGTATCGCCTTCCTGGTGACCGTAAGTGTCGTTGATCAATTTGAAATCATCGATGTCCAGCAGCAGGAACGCCATTGGCGTGCCTTGCAACCGTGCTTGCTCGAATTCGCGGTGGGCACATTCGAAGAAGTGCCGACGGTTGCTGCTCTGGGTCAGCACATCGGTGGTCGCCAGCCGCTGCAGCTCGCTTTCGAGCAACTTCTTTTCGGTGATGTCCTCGGCGATGCCCACCACAATCACCGGTTGCCCCGGGTCAGCCTGACGATTGATGAAACACTTGTCGCTGAGCCAGCGGATCTGGCCATCGGCGGCGATGATGCGATACTCGCGGTCTTCCACGGCACCCTTGACCAATACTTCAGCGAGGCTGCGCTCGGCGTAATCCAGGTCATCCGGGTAGATTGCGTCACGCCATTCGTTGTAGTCGGCCAATACCAGGCCAGCGGGGCGGCCGAAAATCCGCTCGTAGGCGGGGCTGACGTAGAGCACCTGTCGGGTTTCCCAATTGAACGCCCACAACACCGCGTTGACGCTGACCAGCAAGGAACTGAACAGCTGCTCGCGCTCGCTCAAGCGCGCCACTTCGCCTTGGGCGTGCATCAGCGCCATGAGTGTCTGGGCCGCTTCGGGCCAATGCGGTTGGGATGAATCCTGTAGGTTCTTGTCGACCATCGGTACCAATCTCAAAGAACGTGCATTGCTATGGATTTGCACGCGCTTGCTCCAAAGCCCGCCAGGATGGCGAAGTGCTCTTGAGATAGGGGATTACGGGCGAAGTTCCTTTTCAGGCGACGAAGGGCGGGAGCTTTCGTTCGAACATGTGGGATGAATTTGTGGCGAGGGAGCTTGCTCCCGCTCGGCTGCGAAGCAGCCGTGAACCGGCGGGTGCAGGGTGCCTGATGGTCCGCATTCGGCAGGTTCTGGGGCCGCTTCGCGGCCCAGCGGGAGCAAGCTCCCTCGCCACGGGAGTCAGGCGGTGGCCGGCCGCAAGGAATAAGTCTTGAGCTGGTCGGCGAAGTCGCGCAGGGACTGGATGCCGCTGGCCTCGGCTTCGTGGACCCACTCCTTGATCGCGGCGAGCATGTCGTGGCCGTTGCTGCTGGTCTTGACCCAGATCTGCTGCAAGGCCAGGCGTTTTTCGTAGATCACTTTCAGTGCCTGGCTGTGCTCCAGCATATTCTGGATACGCACGTGGTGACGGTCGTCCAGCAAGCTGGTTTCCCGCGACAGCAGGCGTTTGGCCCGATGGAACTGGTGACGAACCGAGTGATCGACTTTTTCCAGCTCCTGCTTGACCAGGGGCGCGATGACCAGCCGGCGATACTGGGCCATGATCTGGAAACGGTTGTTGAGGATCGCCATGGCAGTGTCCATGTCCAGGTGGCCCTTGCCTTCGACCCGGTGGGCGATCGGCGCTACCCGCTGGACTTTGGCCAGGCGCAGGAAACTGAAGACCTTGATCCAGGCCCAGCCCATGTCGAACTCCCATTTGCGCACCGAGAGCTTGGCCGAGTTGGGGTAGGTGTGATGGTTGTTGTGCAGTTCTTCGCCACCGATCAGGATGCCCCAAGGCACGAGGTTGGTCGCCGCGTCGCGGCATTCGAAGTTGCGATAGCCCACGGCATGACCCAGGCCATTGACCACGCCGGCGGCCCAGACCGGGATCCACATCATCTGGATGGCCCAGATGGTGATGCCGATGGTGCCGAACAGCAGGAGGTCGATGACGCCCATGATGGCGACGCCCAGCAGCGGATAGCGACTGTAGAGGTTGCGCTCGATCCAGTCTTCGGGGCAGTTCTTGCCATAGATGCGCAGGGTTTCCGGATTTTCCGCCTCGGCGCGATACAACTCGGCGCCTTTGCGCAGCACGGTCGACAAGCCCTTGATAACCGGGCTGTGAGGGTCATCCTCGGTTTCGCATTTTGCGTGATGCTTGCGGTGGATCGCGGTCCACTCGCGGGTATTCTGCGCCGTGGTCAGCCACAGCCAGAAGCGGAAAAAATGTTTAAGGCCGGCGTTGAGTTCCAGGGAACGGTGAGCCGAATAACGGTGCAGGTAGACCGTGACGCTGATGATCGTGACATGAGTCATCAGCAGGGTGACTGCCACCAGCGACCAGGCCGACAAGCCAAGAAAACCTTCGTACCACATAGGCTGTAGGGCCCTCGATAAAGATAGAAACAGCCGTTGCATTATCACCACCCCCAGCGATAAAACCAGTCGGCCTTTCAGATAAGAGTGGCAGAATGTTTCTTCCTCTATAATCCCCTCAAATTACAGGGACATGGATGAGCGCATGACCATCTCTCATCGCATTGCCATGCGTGGGGCACTGCTTTACCTCCTGCTATCCGTCGCCTGGCTGCAGCTGGTTGGCTATTTATTGAGCAGTTTATTCGATCATTCCGCCGACCGGCTTCGCTGGCAACTGATCAACGGTTATGCCTGGGTGCTAGTCAGCGCCGGGCAGTTGCTGCGCAACGCCGATTCGGCCCTGTTCAAGGCCAAGAGCAGCGGACGTGACGGTTATGCCTTGTACACCGAAGAGCTCACCGCCCATGCCCAGCAACGGAGATCGCCTCCGAACTGCACCGTGCATTGGAGCAGCTAACGGGGCGCCGAGATCAACGTCCGCTGCGAGGCGGCCTGAGAGCCGACCTGGTTCTTAATGGGACCGCGTTTCTCCTGTGGGAGCGGGTTTGCTCGCGATGGCGCCGGCTTAGCTTGCCTCAATGTAAGCGTTATCCCTTGGCGCTGTGCGCCGCCATCTCCTTCGTTTCCAAATGATCCAGCGCTCGCTCAACCAGCAACTGAACCCCATCGGCCATGCGGCTGATTGCCAGCGCTACGCAGCGGCGTGATTCGTCGATGTCGTCGGCCAGGTCGGCGGCGATGGCGCTGATGGACAGCAGGTCTTCGGAGGCGTTGGCGAGCAGGGTTTCGGTGTCGATGTGCGGGGAGACGATGAAGAGCTGGTCTTTGTCGGGTTCCGGCGGCGGGGCGGGCTGGGGCTTTAGGTAATAGTCGAGGGCGCGGTTGGTGGCGTCTTCGAGGCGTTTTTCTTCGAGTTTTTCGACGCGGGATTTATGGCCGTTTTCTGGTGGATTTGGAGTGACTTTGAACATGATTAATTACCCGATATGTAATTGATTGGAAAACTGGCACCTCTCGTTGCACCGAAGAAGGTGGCAGCTGTGCGCGGGTGTGCAAGACCGGGCATATCGGACCCGGCAGACTGCGAGAGTCTCCCGCGCGCAGCCGCCATAAACATGCCAATACGAGCGTGGGCTGTTTGGCTTGGCAGTTGCGCGCCGATATGTACCGGACTTGCACGTCCGTGTCACCGTTTTTTGCGATGACGAACAGAGGTTAGCGGTGCATGACCGGGCTGCCTAGTTCACGCAAAGCGCCGCGTTTTGAGGGAAATTTCCGACGACATGGCAGGGGAAAGGCCGGCAATCAAAAATGCCGTAGGACGCCAAATTCGAATTGTCAGTTTGGTTATATAAAAATTCTTAAATAGTCTTTTTAAGAATATCTGCGTTTATCTACTATTGCTCCACGCCGCAAGCAGTGCCGCCCACTGCCAGGCATTCATTCAAGGAGCAGCAGCATGAGCGCATCCCTACGTAGCGTTGACGGCCAGGACGAAGCAACCATCTTGCGCGAGATCCAGAGTGCCCTGCGTGACCTGCGCTTTGGCGCGGTGGAGATCACCGTGCACAACGCGCAGGTGGTGCAGATCGAGCGCAAGGAAAAATTCCGCTTGCAGCAGCCGAGTCATAAACCGAGCTGAAGGATCGCAGCCTGCGGCCCTCGCTACCGGGGGCTTGGTGTAGGAGCTGCCGCAGGTTGCGAATTTTTTCTACGGGTCAACCAATTTCCAGAGCCATAACAACCAGAATTCCAGGAGCTTTCACCATGTCGTCGATTCGCCGTTATGCCTTGGCCGCCCTGGCCAGTGCTGTTTTTGCAGGTTCCGCGGTTGCCAAGGATTACGAGCTGCTCAACGTGTCCTACGACCCGACCCGCGAGCTGTACCAGGACTACAACGCCGAATTCGCCAGCTTCTGGAAAAAAGCCCACCCGGACGACACCGTGAAGATCCAGCAGTCCCACGGTGGCTCGGGCAAGCAAGGCCGGGCGGTGATCGATGGCCTGCGCGCCGACGTGGTTACCCTGGCCCTGGCCGGTGATATCGATGAAATCGCCAAGCTGGGCAAATCCCTGCCGGTGGATTGGCAAAACCGCCTGCCGGATGCCAGCACACCTTACACATCGACCATCGTGTTCCTGGTACGCAAGGGCAATCCCAAAGGCATCAAGGACTGGGGCGACCTGATCAAGGATGACGTGTCGGTCATCACGCCGAACCCGAAGACCTCCGGCGGCGCACGCTGGAACTTCCTTGCCGCGTGGGCCTATGGCTTGAAAGCCAACGGTGGCGACGAGGCCAAGGCCAAGGAATACGTGCAGGCACTGTTCAAGCACGTGCCGATCCTCGACACCGGCGCCCGTGGCTCGACCATCACGTTCGTGAACAACGGTCAGGGCGACGTGTTGCTCGCGTGGGAAAACGAAGCGTTCCTGGCGTTGAAAGAAGATGGCGGCGCCGACAAGTTCGACATCGTCGTGCCGTCGCTGTCGATCCTCGCCGAACCGCCGGTGGCGGTGGTGGACAAGAACGCCGAGAAGAAGGGTAATGCCGAAATCGCCGAGGCGTACCTCAAGCATCTGTACAGCCCGGCCGGCCAGGAAATCGCCGCGAAGAACTTTTATCGCCCACGTGACAAGGACGTGGCCGCCAAGTACTCACGGCAATTCCCAAAACTGGACCTAGTGACCATCGACAAGGACTTCGGCGGCTGGAAAACTGCCCAGCCGAAATTCTTCAACGATGGCGGCGTGTTCGACCAGATCTATCAGGCGCAGTAAGCTGAATAGACCCCGGATTCATTGTGGCGAGGGAGCTTGCTCCCGCTTGAGTGCGAAGCGCTCACAAAAAGGGGGCTGCTGCGCACCCCAGCGGGAGCAAGCTCCCTCGCCACACAACCAAGGACCTTTATGTCGCGTCGCATATCCCCCGTCATACCCGGCTTCGGGCTGACGCTGGGCTACACCCTGGTGTACCTCAGTCTGATTGTGCTCATACCGCTGGCGGCGATGTTCGTGCATGCCGCCCAACTCACCTGGGATCAGTTCTGGGCAATCATTTCGGCGCCGCGGGTGCTGGCGGCCCTGAAACTCAGTTTCGGCACAGCGCTCTACGCCGCCATCATCAATGGCGTGATTGGCACGTTGCTGGCCTGGGTGCTGGTGCGCTACACCTTCCCGGGTCGCAAGATCATTGATGCGATGATCGACCTGCCGTTTGCCCTGCCCACCGCGGTGGCCGGTATTGCCCTGACCGCGCTGTACGCGCCGACCGGCCTGGTCGGACAGTTCGCCACGGACCTGGGTTTCAAGATCGCCTACACCCCGCTGGGCATTACCCTGGCGCTGACGTTCGTGACGCTGCCGTTCGTGGTGCGCACGGTGCAGCCGGTGTTGGCCGATATTCCCCGTGAAGTCGAAGAAGCCGCCGCGTGCCTGGGTGCCAAGCCGTGGCAGGTGTTCCGTCACATCCTCGTACCGGCGTTGTTGCCGGCCTGGTTGACCGGCTTCGCCCTGGCCTTTGCCCGGGGCGTGGGTGAGTACGGCTCGGTGATTTTCATCGCCGGCAATATGCCGATGAAAACCGAAATCCTGCCACTGCTGATCATGGTCAAGCTCGACCAATATGACTACACCGGCGCCACCTCCATTGGCGTGCTGATGCTGGTGGTTTCCTTCGTCCTGTTGCTGCTGATCAACTTGCTGCAGCGGCGCATCGAAACCCCATAAGGAGGCGCGAACCATGTCCCAATCGTCTATTTCCGCCGCCTCCACCAACGCTGCCCGTC
This sequence comes from Pseudomonas sp. Z5-35, assembly GCF_051131945.1. Taxonomy (NCBI): domain Bacteria; kingdom Pseudomonadati; phylum Pseudomonadota; class Gammaproteobacteria; order Pseudomonadales; family Pseudomonadaceae; genus Pseudomonas; species Pseudomonas sp. Z5-35. The sequence continues at coordinate 5,393,379 of NZ_CP071640.1, read as the reverse complement.
GCGGCAGCGCGGTTTCGCGGCGCATCCTGATTGGCCTCGGCTGGCTGATTTTTGCGCTGTTTCTGTTGTTGCCGCTGTTCATCGTCGTGTCCCAGGGCTTGAAGTCGGGCCTGGGGACTTTCTTCGCAGCGATCTTTGAACCCGATGCGTTGTCGGCGCTCAAGCTCACGGTGTTCGCGGTATTGATCTCGGTGCCGTTGAACCTGGTGTTCGGGGTCAGCGCGGCGTGGTGCGTGAGCAAATACTCGTTCCGTGGCAAGAGCATGCTGGTCACGCTGATCGACCTTCCGTTCTCGGTGTCGCCGGTGATCGCCGGCCTGGTCTATGTGCTGATGTTCGGTGCCCAGGGCCTGTTCGGACCGTGGTTGTCGGACCACGACATCCAGATCGTGTTTGCGCTGCCGGGCATCGTGCTGGCGACGATTTTCGTCACGGTGCCGTTCGTGGCCCGTGAGCTAATCCCGCTGATGCAGGAGCAGGGCACCCAGGAAGAAGAAGCCGCGCGCCTGCTGGGCGCCAATGGCTGGCAGATGTTCTGGCATGTCACCGTGCCGAACATCAAGTGGGGCCTGATCTACGGCGTGGTGCTGTGTACCGCCCGCGCCATGGGCGAATTCGGCGCGGTGTCGGTGGTTTCCGGGCACATTCGCGGGGTGACCAACACCCTGCCGCTGCACGTCGAGATCCTCTACAACGAATACAACCACGTGGCCGCGTTCGCCGTGGCGAGCCTGTTGCTGATCCTGGCGCTCTTCATCCTGCTGCTCAAGCAGTGGAGCGAAAACCGAATCAACCGCCTGCGCGCCAGCGCCGCGGAGGAATAAGTCATGTCGATCGAAGTCCGTAACGTCAGCAAGAATTTCAACGCCTTCAAGGCCCTCGACGATATCAGCCTGGACATTCAGAGCGGCGAGCTGGTGGCGCTGCTCGGCCCGTCGGGCTGTGGCAAGACCACGCTGTTGCGAATCATCGCCGGCCTCGAAACGCCCGACCAAGGCAACATTGTCTTCCACGGCGAGGACGTGTCCGGCCATGACGTGCGTGATCGCAACGTTGGTTTCGTGTTCCAGCACTACGCTTTGTTCCGCCACATGACCGTGTTCGACAACGTCGCCTTTGGCTTGCGCATGAAGCCCAAGAACCAGCGTCCGAACGAAAGCGAAATCGCGACCAAGGTCCACGAGCTATTGAATATGGTGCAATTGGATTGGCTCGCCGACCGTTACCCGGAGCAGCTGTCCGGCGGCCAGCGCCAGCGCATCGCCCTGGCCCGCGCCTTGGCGGTGGAACCCAAGGTGTTGCTGCTGGACGAACCGTTCGGCGCCCTCGACGCCAAGGTCCGCAAGGAATTGCGCCGCTGGCTGGCGCGGCTGCACGAGGACATCAACCTGACCTCGGTGTTCGTGACCCACGACCAGGAAGAGGCCATGGAGGTCGCCGACCGGATCGTAGTGATGAACAAGGGCGTGATCGAGCAGATCGGCTCACCGGGCGATGTATACGAGAACCCGGCCAGCGATTTCGTGTACCACTTCCTCGGCGACTCGAACCGCCTGCATCTCGGAGAGGATCGGCATGTGCTGTTCCGTCCGCATGAAGTGTCGCTGTCACGCTCGGAACTGGAAGACCACCACGCCGCCGAAGTGCGCGACATTCGCCCGCTCGGCGCCACCACTCGGGTGACGTTGAAGGTTGAAGGCCAGAGCGAACTGATCGAGGCCGAAGTGGTGAAGGACCACGACAGCCTCGTGGGCCTGGCGAAGGGCGAGACACTGTTCTTCAAGCCGAAGGTCTGGCAGAAAGTCGCCAATCTTTAACAGCAAAAGCCATCGCGAGCGCGCTCGCGATGGCGCCCTCAGGCAGCAGCCCGCTTCGGATTGACTCTTACCGGCCCGGTCTGCGTGTCGATCTGCTGTTTGAGATCGTGGCGCATGCCCATCAGGAAACCTGCTTCGACCACGACAAACAATGGCCCGACAATCAGCCCGGTCAGGTCATCGACGAACGCCGGTTTGCGGCCCTCGTAATGGTGGCCGACGAACTGGATGATCCAGCCCACCACGAACATCCCCAGGCCGCTGCCCAGCCATACGACGGTGCTTTGCGCCGCGAGCACTTGGCCCAGCCAGACGGAAAGCCCCAGCAGCACCGTCATCAGCACGCCCAGGCGCAACTCCAGGCGCAGATAAAACCAGGCACTTGCCACCGCCACGAGCAGCGCGGGAGAGACCAGGACCGCGCCAATCGGCCATCCCGGCCGTGACAACAGCACCGCGACGGCGACTAAAATCAGCGGGATACCGATGAAGTGAGTGGCGATGTTGCGCGGATCGCGGTGGTACGCCGCGTATTGACTGAGATGATCGACGAGGCTTTTCATTGTTGTTCCTCCTGAGGTGATGCCTGCATGATGCCCAGGTTTCACAAGGCGCTCTGTCAACTAGCCGACACTTGTCCCGGAGTTTCCATGAATTCGCACCCCTGGCACTCGCACCTGTTGGCCGGCCACTGGTATAGCCACCTGCCCGTTGAGTTACAGAATAGCCTGCTGGGCATGGCGCAGGTGCGTCACCTGTCGCCAGGGCAGCGATTGTTCCAGCGCGGCGATCCACCGTGCGGCCTGTACGCCGTGCTCGAGGGCGCGGTACGGATCGGCGCGGTCAGCGAGCAGGGCAAGGAAGCGTTGCTGAGCGTGGTGGAGTCGCCGCACTGGTTCGGGGAAATCTGCCTGTTCGATGGCCAGCCGCGCACCCATGACGCGGTGGGCGTGGGGCAATGCACGCTGGTGCATTTGCCGCAGGCGGCCCTGTTGGCTTTCCTGCAAGAGCAACCCGTCCATTGGCGGCACCTGGCGCTACTGATGAGCCACAAGCTGCGCCTGACGTTTATCAATCTCGAACATTTGAGCGTGATGCCCGCCTCGGCGCGACTTGCCCATCGCCTGCTGCTGATCGCCGAAGGCTACGGCGAAATCGAACCGGCGCGCCGGGTGCTGCAACTGCCCCAGGAGCAGCTGGCGTTGATGCTGTCACTGTCGCGCCAGACCACCAACCAGATCCTCAAGGATTTGCAGGGGCAGGGCATTCTTAATCTGGGGTATGGCGAGATCGAGATTTTGGACATCGAGCGGTTGCGGGCGTTGACTTCGGTCTGACGCGTTTGCGCGCGCGATACGCTACACTCGGTTAAATTTGAATTAAATACAGTGCATTTTAACGATAAGTACGCTTGTGCACTGTATACGATGCGGATCCTCGACATGAAAACGCTCGGCGAATTGATCAGACGGCTACGTAAAGAACGCCGTCTCTCCCAGCAGGCATTGGCCGCACAGTACGGCATGAGCCGCGCCACAATTTCGGGCATCGAAAACAATACGATTCCTGAAGTCGGAATTCGTAAGGTAGAAGCGATCCTCAACGGTTTTGGCTATGAGCTGACAGCTACTGCCCGCCCAGCCAAGCGCCCTACGCTCGATTCACTGAAAACGGACTCTTTCCATGAGTGATCGACAAAGCCAGGACAGGTTGCAAGTCACCGTCAGCGAAACGGCGGTCGGCGTTCTTGGGCGCGGTCAGCAACGCGGTGACTCTGTATTCGCTTATGCCACAGGGGCGCAGGTCGAGCAGTCTGTATCGCTGACCATGCCGGTGCGTCTAGAAAGTTATACCTGGGAATCCGGCGTACCCCCGATCTTTGAAATGAACCTGCCGGAAGGTGCCTTGCGTGAAGAGTTGGTTCGTCGCTTCAGTAAAGCGGTACGGGGCTTCGACGACTTCACCCTGCTTGCCATCGTGGGACCTCACCAGTTGGGCAGGGTGGGTATTGGTCATTTGCAGATCGAGACCGAGCCGCCGGAAACCAGCCTGGCGGACTTATTGGTGCACGACGGGGCTGAGGGATTGTTCGATGATCTTCTACATACCTATGGGCAGTATTCGGGTGTTTCCGGAGTACAGCCCAAGGTACTGGTACGCGACAGCGCTGCGACGATCGATCGCTTGACCCATCGAGGTGCCACACATCTGATCAAGGCATTTCGCTCGGACGAATTTCCCGAGTTGGCCGCCAACGAATTTTTCTGCATGCGCGCCGCGTTGCATGCGGGCCTTGATGTGCCGGAGTTCGAGCTGAGCGAACGCGGTAAATTCCTGATCGTTAAGCGCTTTGATTTGCCAGGTCCTGGAGAGTATCTGGGTTTTGAGGATTTTTGCGTGCTCAACGGCTCGCCGTCGAAAGCCAAATATGATGGTTCATATGAAGGCGCGGCCCGGCAGATCAAGGCGTTTGTATCACCTCATATGCTTCATCAGGCGCTGGAGTCCTTGTTCAAGATAGTCGCGCTCTCGGCTGGTTTGAAAAATGGCGACGCGCACCTGAAAAATTTTGGGGTGCTTTACGATCATTGTGGCGCTGATGCATCTGTCAGGCTCGCGCCGGCTTACGACCTCGTCAGTACTGCGGTTTATATTCGTAACGACAACATGGCGCTGTTGTTAGGTGGTTCCAAAGCTTGGCCGAAATATAAAATGCTCATGGGGTTTGGCCGCACCGCCTGCAATCTGACCGAGAAGCGCTGCAAGGAATTATTGGAACAGGTTGTCCATGGAATGGATGTCGCCTCGGTCGAACTGCGCCGCTACATGAACAGTCATCAGCCGTTCAGAGCGACGGGGGAAGCGATGATCATGGCTTGGACAGCCGGGCTTGCACGTAGCCTGAAATCCAGCGCCGATTGACCCGGCGCAATCGCGAGCTTGCAAGGCAAGGCAAGCGCCTACCGCAACCCATCCCGAAACTGCCCCGGCGTCATCCCTGTCCAGCGCTTGAACGCGCGGCTGAAGCTGCTGGTATCAGCAAAGCCCAGTAGGTAACTGACTTCGCTCAACGAGCATTGCGGATCCCGCAGGTGTAGCAGAGCGAGGTTTTCCCGGCATTCGTTGAGCAGGGCGTCGAAGCGGCAGCCTTCGTCCGCCAGGTGTCGCTGCAGGCTGCGCAGGCTCAGGTGCATGGCTTGGGCGATGCGTTCGGCACTGGGTTCGCCTTCGGGCAATTGAGCTTCGATGGCGGCGCGGACCTTGCGCTCCCAGGTCAGCGGCTGAAGTTGGGCGAGGGTGCGCTTGAGCACGGTTTCGTTGTGTTCGGCCAGCTCCGGGTTGGCGTCGTCCAGGTGGCTGTCGAAGTCGATGAAGCTGAATTCCAGGCAATCCTGCGCAGCGTCGAAATGCACCGGTGAGCGGAAGACTTTATGCCAGGGGGCCGGGTCCACCGGTTCCGGGCGCCGCAGATACACCGCCAGCGGTGCGTAATCGCGGCCGAGGCGGTTGCGGCAGGTGCGCACGTAGATCGCCGCGAACGCATCGATGGCCTCGAAGGCCGGCGCCGGGCCTTGCGGCGGCACATCGAGGCTGAAGCGGTAGCGGTCTTCGCCGCGGCTCAGGCGCAAGATCAGCGCGTCGCTGACCACCGCGTGATACTTGACAATGCGCTCGAACACTTCCCGCAGGCTGCCGCTGGCCACCAGGGCATAACCCAGGGCGTGAAAGGTGGTGGGGCTGACGAAGCGCGACACCCGCAGGCCGATCGCCGGGTCCCCGCTCGCTTGCACGGCCAGCGCCCACAAGCGGGTAGTGCCCGAGAGCGGATAACGGGCATTGGGATCGTCCATCAATTGCGGATCAAGGCCCGCCTGCAGGCACAGGGCATGGCTGTCCAGGCCCAGTGCATCGAGCTGCTTGCGCAGGGCGCGGGTCCAGCTGGCGAGAGAGGTCGGTTCCGTCATGGCGATTGGCGCTTGCGGTCAACAGGTTGGCGTTTACGGCTACCACCCCGTGAGACAACGCCCGGCAGGATGAGCACATCGATGACAGAGGATGTAAGCCATGCACGGCACATGCGCAAGCCCCGACCGATTGAATGCACAACAACGATCCGCCCATATTCGTCAAGTGGTCCTGGCCCGAGGCGAAGCGTTGCGCCAGCGCTACCCGATCCTGCGGCACCAGGACGCCCTTGGCGCGGGCATCCTGGCGTTCGCCCTGGCGGGGATGATCGGATCGGCACTGCTGTACATCAACGGCTACCTGGCCGGTTGGGCCTGTTTGTTGCTCAACGCTTTTTTCGCCTCCCTGACCCACGAGCTGGAACATGACCTGATCCACAGCATGTATTTTCGCAAGCAGCGCGTGCCTCACAACCTGATGATGGGCCTGGTGTGGCTCGCGCGGCCGAGCACGATCAATCCATGGATTCGCCGCCACCTGCACCTCAACCATCACAAGGTCTCCGGCAGCGAAGCGGACTTGGAAGAGCGCGCCATTACCAATGGCGAGCCGTGGGGGCTGGCACGCTTGCTGATGGTCGGCGACAACGTGATGTCGGCGTTCATTCGCCTGTTGCGAGCCAAGACCTGGGCGCACAAGCGCAGCATCCTCAAGCGCACGCTGAAGGTTTATTTTCCGCTGGCGTTGCTGCACTGGGGCGCCTGGTATGTGTTTCTCGGTTTCCATGGCGCCAACGCAATGGCCGGGTTGCTCGGCATCTCCATCGACTGGTCGGCGAACACCTTGGCGATGATGCAGGTGATCGATGTCGCGGCGGTGGTGATCATCGGGCCAAACGTGCTGCGCACTTTTTGCCTGCACTTCATCAGCTCGAACATGCACTACTACGGCGACATCGAGGCGGGCAATGTCATCCAGCAAACCCAGGTGCTCAACCCCTGGTGGTTGTGGCCGTTGCAGGCGTTCTGCTTCAACTTCGGCAGTAGCCATGGCGTCCATCATTTTGTGGTGAAGGAGCCGTTTTACATCCGCCAGATGACGGTGCCGGTGGCGCATGAGGTGATGCGCGAGATGGGCGTGCGGTTCAATGATTTCGGCACGTTTGGGAGGGCGAATCGGTTTGTGGGCAAGGAAGGCGTTGCGAGGGAGAAGGCGAAGGCGGTTCAGGCCTAAGGCAAAGACAAGCTCTTGTGGCGAGGGAGCAAGCTCCCCCGCCACAAAGAATGAATCAGGGCAGAAAACCGATCAGAACTGATAACTCACCGTAGCCGCCACGTTGCGCTCTTCGCCCAGGTAGCAATAGCTCAGGCTGGCACACGAGGCGACGTAGGTTTCATTGGTCAGGTTGTTGGCGTTCAGGCGTACATCCACGCCTTTCAAGCCGACCTTGCCCAAGTCATACCCAACCGAGGCATCGAACAGCGTATACGACGGCACCTTCATGGTGTTCTCCGCATCGGCCCAGCTGTAGCCGACATACCGCACGCCGCCGCCCAGGCGCAGGCCATCAAGCGTGCCGCTATCAAATTTGTAGTCGGCCCACGCCGAGGCCATGTGGCGCGGGGCCTGGGTCGGTGAGTTGCCTTTGTTTTCGATGATGTCGGTGGGCGTGCTCAAGGTGCTGACCATCGACTTCGAATATTCGACATCGGTGAACGTGTAGCTGCCCAGCACCTTGAACTGCTCGGTCAATTGCAGGTGCGCCTCCAGTTCCAGTCCCTGGGAGCGAACAGCACCGACGGCGCGGTAGAAATTGTCCTGGGGCAGCTTGGTCGCCAGGTTCTCCTGGTCGATGCGGAACAGCGAGGCGGTGTACAAGTCGTCGGTGCCCGGCGGCTGGTATTTCAGGCCCAGTTCCCATTGCTTGCCATCGGTGGGCGGCAGCGGGTTGCCCGCACTGTCGGCGTAGGAGTTAGGGTTGAACGACTCGGAATAGCTGATGTACGGCGCCAGGCCGTTATCGAACAGGTACAGCGCTCCGACACGGCCGGTGAGCTTGGTGCGCTTGTCGTTGATTTCGGTGCCGGCCGGGCGGTTAAATTCAGCGATGCGGTTTTCGTCCGAGGTTTCTACCCAGTCCTGGCGTAGTCCCAGGGAGAAGCGCCACTTGTCCATTTCGATCAAGTCTTGCAGGTAGACGCCGGTCTGTTCCAGGCGCCGCAGATAGCTGGTGTCATAGCGATCACTGATTGCCGAGTTGCCATAGACCGGGTCGAAAGCGTTGATCGGCGCGAGGCTGCCGCTGGTCCAGTCCACCACGGTTTTGCGCCGCTGATAATCGGCACCCATCAACACGGTGTGCTTGGTCGCGCCAGTGAAAAATTCAGCCTGCAGCATGTTGTCGATGATGAACGAATGCAGCTTTTCTTCGGCGCCGGTGTAGTAGCGGTTCAGCTCGTTGCTGGTAGGGCTGGTCCAGCCATAGGCGTAGACCTGACCGTTGGTGACCTCTGAGTCCAGGTAGCGGAAGTTCTGCCGCGCGGTGAAGACATCGTTGAAGCGGTGCTCGAACTGATAACCGAACGACTGCTGGTCGCGTTCGTAGCCATCGACGCCCGGTTCGCCTTCGAAGAAGTGTTCGGAGATCCGCCGGCCGTTGCGCTGGTGCAGCGTGCCGTCGGCCGGCATGCCGCCATGGTAGCCACCGTCGGGGTCGTGTTGCAGATAGGCTTGCAGCGTCAGCGAGGTGTCCTCGGTGAAGTCGATGCTGACCGTAGGCGCCAGGGCGAAACGCTTTTCCTTGTTGTGATCGAACTGGGTATCGGACGTATCCGCCAGGCCGATCAGGCGATAGGCAATGCGCTTGTCCTCATCCACCGGCCCGCTGAAATCGAAGCCCATGCCGCGCTGGCCTTGAGTGCCGACGGTCGCCTGGACCTGGTGATAAGCCTCGTACAGCGGCTTTTTGCTGGTCAGCGCCACCAGGCCACCCGGTGAACTGCGACCATAGAGCACCGAGGACGGGCCCTTGAGAATGTCCACCCGCTCGAGGAAATACGGATCGACCTGCATGGAGCTGTAGGTGCCGCTGTCGCCCATGGACTTGAGGCCGTCGAGGTAGATGTTGTCCACCGAGCCGTCGTTGAAGCCGCGCATCGCCACATAGTCGTAGCGGTGGGTCGCGCCGTAGGGGTTGGTCAGCACGCCGGGGGTGTAGCGCATCGCCTGGGAGACGGTTTGCGCACCCTGGTCGTCCATTTGCTCGCGGGTCACCACGGACACGCTTTGCGAGGTTTCGCGCAGCGCGGTACTGGTTTTCGTCGCGACCTGGCTGTGGGTGGCGTTGTAGCCTTGCATGCTGCCCAGGGCGTTGCCCAAGGCAAATCCTTTGACGTCGGTAGCCGGCAGCGCGAGGGTGCTGTCCGGGGCCTCGGCTTGCAGCACGTAGCCGCTGCCCTCTTGGCCGAGCGCCACCAACCCTGAACCGCTGAGCAGTCGGTTCAGGGCCTGGTCCGCCGAGTATTCGCCTTTAAGGCCCGGGGACTGGAGGCCAGCCGTTTGCTCCGGCGTGCTCGCCAGGGTAATGCCGGCCTGGCGGGCGAACTGGTTGAGCACATCGCTCAAGGGGCCGGCGGGGATGTTGTAGCTCTGGCGACTGGCGCTGACGCCATCCTGTGCCGCGATGGCGAGCATCGGCACGGCGCCGACGCCCAGCGCGGTGCTCAACAGCGCGGCACGGATGGCGTGGCGCAGCAGGCCTGTTTGCGAGGAACAGCCAAAGGGAGTCTTGGGGATTACGCGCTCAGTCATTATGGATTTCCGTTGGAGTCGCTGAAGGCAGATAAGCGTTGCTTACTGTCCTAGCCGGACGCCTTGGAAAAACCCGCCAAAAAAAATCAGGCCGCACGTTCCACCGTGACCCACCAGCGGGTTCGATAACGCAGTTGAACGGGCAATGTGCGTGGCAGCACGGAGAGCATTTTGTCGGTGTCTTCCAGGCGGAAGACGCCGGACAGGCGCAGGTCCGCCACCGCTGCGGCGCATTTCAGGTAGCCGCGACGGTAGCGGTTGACCTCGTTGAGAAAATCTTCCAGGCGCATGTTTCGCGTCACGATCAATCCGTCCGCCCAAGCGCCGGCGTCCATGTCCAATGGCGGCGCCAGGGTCGCTGCCGATGCGCTGATCAAATAGCTTTGGCCCGCATCGACTTGGATCGGCGCGCCATCGCTGCCCCGGTGCGAGCGGATGGCGACGTGGCCACTGGCGACGCTCAGGCGTGTGCAGTCGTTGTCTTGGCGCACGACGAAGCGTCCTTCCAGCCCCTCGAACTCGCCATGTCGGCTTTTCACCAACAATGGGCGCGCGGGATCGCGACCGCAGGTGACCATTATTTCGCCGCGCGCCAACGTGATCAGGCGTTGCGTGGCGGTGTAGTCGAGGTCGGCGGCGCTGTTGGTATTGAGTTCAAGCCGTGTGCCGTCCGGCAGTTGGAAGCCGCGTCGCTCTCCCGTGGCGGTGGCGAAGTCGGCGCTCCATGGCTGCCATCCCTGGTCTTTGCCCAGCCAGGCGGCGCAGCCCAGCACGGCCACGCCAGACAGCAGCTTCAGGGCCTGGCGCCGGCCGAGGCGCTGGGCGCTGGTTTCCAGCGTTTCGAGGGCGACGTGGGCGCCGGGCACGGCTCGCAGGTTGGCGGTCAATTCATTGTGCAGCGATTGCACCCGTTGCCAGGCCAATTCGTGATCGTGATGAGCGATGCGCCAAGCCTCGCACTGTTGGCGCACGACAGGGTTGGCGGCATGGTTGCGCAGGCGCAGCAGCCAATGGATCGCTTGCTTGACCACTTGCTGCGAGGGGCCGCGACCTCGGCCCAGCGGAGTCTGCACTGGCTCAGTCTGCATAGCGCAGCACGTAGCAGTGGTACAGCGCATCGGCGACGTAACGTTCAACCGACCGCAGCGAGACGCCCATTTGTTCAGCAATCTGCTTGTAGGTCAGGCCATCACACTGGGCGAGCAGGAACGCCCTGCGCACTTTGGGCTTGAGCCCTTCGAGCATCCTGGCAATCGCTTCCAGCAGTTCCAGGATCAGCGCCTGGGCTTCGGCGCTGGGCGTTTGTGCTTGCGGCAAATGCGCGATGGTTTCCAGGTAGGCACGTTCGATTTCTTCCCGACGCCAATGGTCGATCACCAGGCCTTGGGCGATGGTGCGCAGAAAGGCGCGAGGGGTCTTGAGTTCCAGCCGTTCGCTACGTTGCAGCAGGCGCACGAACGTATCTTGGGCCAAATCCGCCGCGTCGGCGGCGTTGCCCAGTCGATTGCGCAGCCATGTGTGGAGCCAGCCGTGATGGCTGCTGTAGAGCGCCTGTACTGCAAGCTGGGGAGATGACATGAACGCGACGGCCTAAAGCTACGAATGATAATAGGTCGCATTGTCATCAGCGTTCGTCAAATTTGCAACCACCGTTCGCCTGTAGGGCCCAAGCATCGCGGAGTGCCATCTCGTCGGACAATTGAACAAGGGGCCTAATTTTTTCCAGCCCCTTGCCGACAGAGTGGTATGCGTGCACCAAAATGGAGCGGATCCAATATCCTGCCCATCATTTACAGGGAAGTTGCACAACGGAATGCACCCTCACTTTTTGCATAAGAAGCCCCGTCCATGAATCTAAAGTTCAGCCACAAAATCCTCCTGGCCGCCTCTGGTGTGGTGGTTCTGGCTTTTGCCCTGTTCACGCTCTACAACGATTACCTGCAGCGCAGCACCATCGGTCGCAGCCTCGAATCTTCTATCGAGCAGTCCGGTGACCTGACCGCCAGCAGCGTCCAGAACTGGATGACTGGCCGGGTACTGGTGTTGGAAAACCTGGCGCAGAACATTGCCCATCAAGGCGCTGCCGCCGATTTGCCAGGGCTTGTCGACCAGCCGGCGTTGACCTCGAATTTCCAATTCACTTACGTGGGCCAGAACACCGGCGTCTTCACCCAGCGGCCGGATGCCAAGATGCCTGACGGTTACGATCCGCGTCAGCGTCCTTGGTACAAACAGGCGGTGGCCGCCGATAAAACCATGCTGACCCCACCCTACATGGCCGCAGTGGGTGGCCTTGTGGTGACCATCGCCCTGCCGGTCAAGCACAACGGCGAACTGCTCGGCGTGGTGGGTGGCGACCTGAGCCTGGAAACCTTGGTGAAGATCATCAACTCCGTGGATTTCGGCGGCATCGGTCACGCCTTCCTGGTCAGCGGCGATGGCCAAGTCATCGTCAGCCCGGACAAAGACCAGGTGATGAAAAACCTCAAGGACATCTACCCCGGCACGCCAGTGCGCATCGGCAAGGGCGTCCAGGAAGTCGAGCTGAACGGGCAGGACCGGATCCTGTCGTTCACCCCGGTCGCCGGTTTGCCGAACGCCGAGTGGTACATCGGCCTGTCGATCGATAAGGCCAAGGCCTACGCGCCGCTGAGCCACTTCCGCACTTCGGCACTGATCGCGATGTTTGTCGCGGTGGCGGCGATTGCGTTGCTGCTGAGCTTGTTGATCCAGGTGTTGATGCGTCCGCTGACCACCATGGGCCGCGCCATGCAGGACATCGCCCAGGGCGAAGGCGATCTGACCCGGCGCCTGGTCGTGCAGGGCAAGGATGAGTTCGCCGTGTTGGGCAGTTCGTTCAATCAGTTCGTGGAGCGTATCCACGCCTCGATTGCCGAAGTGTCTTCCGCTACCCGCCAAGTGCATGATCTGTCGCAACGGGTGATGACTTCGTCCAACGCCTCGCTTGTCGGCTCGGATGAGCAAAGCGCCCGGACCAACAGCGTGGCTGCGGCGATCAACCAGCTCGGCGCCGCGACCCAGGAAATCGCCCGCAACGCCGCCGATGCCTCGCAACAGGCCAGCGGCGCCAGCGAGCAGGCGGATGACGGTCGCCAGGTGGTGGAAAAAACCATCCAGGCCATGACCGAGCTGTCGCAGAAAATCAGCTTGTCGTGCACCCAGATCGAAACCCTGAACGCCAGCACCGACAACATCGGCCACATCTTGGACGTGATCAAGGGCATCTCCCAGCAAACCAACCTGCTGGCCCTGAACGCCGCCATCGAAGCGGCCCGTGCCGGTGAAGCCGGGCGTGGGTTTGCGGTGGTGGCCGATGAGGTGCGCAACCTGGCGCACCGCACCCAGGAATCCGCCGAAGAGATTCACAAGATGATCACCTCGCTGCAGGTCGGTTCCCGCGAAGCGGTGACCACCATGAATGCCAGCCAGGTCTCCAGCGAAGAAAGCGTGGAAGTCGCCAACCAAGCCGGCCTGCGCCTGGTCAGCGTGACCCAGCGCATTGGCGAAATCGACGGCATGAACCAATCCGTGGCCGCCGCGACCGAAGAACAGACCGCCGTGGTGGAAACCCTCAACATGGACGTCAGCCACATCAATCTGCTGAACCAGCAGAGCGTCGCCAACCTCAACGAAACCCTGAAGGATTGCGACGCCTTGTCACAACAGGCCAATCGGTTGAAGCAATTGGTGGACAGCTTCAAGATCTGATCCCAGGCGAACCAGTGCTTACTTGAGCAAACCCGGTTCCCTGTGGCGAGGGAGCTTGCTCCCGCTGGCCTGCGCAGCAGGCCCCCCTGCATTCTTGCAGGCGGACCGCATTGGCCGGTTTTGCGACTGCTGCGCAGTCGAGCGGGAGCAAGCTCCCTCGCCACGGGTTTGCGGGTTGCCTCGATTAGACCCTGTCAACAAACTTCTTGCGGACATTCTCCATCGCCTCATCGGCGAACCCTTGCAGGAAATCCCTGAAGCCCGACGCAGTATGAGCATCGGTGTGGTCGGCGATGATGGTCCAGGTGGCGCGGCAGCGGTTGTTGTTCAGGGGGTCGACGCGCATCGCCGCCCAGAGGTTGTCGATGCCCAGGGTGTTGTAGATCAGCGTCCAGGTCATGTGCATGGCCTGGTCGTCGCGGCTGTTGAGTTGTTCGACGACCAGGTTCTGTCCGTCGACGAAAAACTTCTTGCGCAGGGATCTCACGCCTTCCCCGGTCATTTCGATGCGTTCAAGCGCTGGGATAAAGTGGTTGAAGCCACCAAAGTCCCCGACCACTTCCCAGACGCGCGCCGCCTCGGCGGACACTTCCACCGAGGTTTCGACCTGGCAGGCTCGAGGGTTCTTGATCAGGGTGTCGGGTTGGAATGCACTCATGGTCTTGCTCCTTGCGTTGGGTTGGGTTGCTTCAGATGAAATCGATGGCCTTGAGGTAATCAGCGCCACGGCGTAGAAGGGCCTGGGATTTTTCCGGGTAGCGCGCGCCCATCTGCCGCACGCCGGAGCGGGCGTTGTCGTGGCGAATGAGCGAGATGTCGCCGATGTCTTCCTCGAAACCGTTGAGGTAAAAACCCAGCACGCCGAATAGAGCGTTGTCGGCATCGACCCGCGCCAGCTGCTGTTGCCAGTCAGCGACGCTCACCAGGGAAAACTCCCGGCCACTGTCACGGAACGACGCCACATACGCGTCCCAGCCCAGGGGCTCGGGGTTGTGCAGGTTGAACACCGCTTGCGTTGGCTGGTAGCGGCTGGCGTGGAAGGCGATGAAGCGAGCCAGGAAGTCCACCGGCATCAAGTCGAAATTGAGCGACAGGTCCGGCACCTGGCCGAGCTGGATCGAGCCCTTGAGCATCAGCATCAGCCGGTTCTTGTGGGGCTGGCAGACCCCGGTCTGGCTGTTGAAACTGATGTTGCCAGGCCGGAACAGATTGACCCGGACCCCGACGTCCCGCGCCCGTTGCAGGATCCGTTCGCCGACCCATTTGGACAGGTTGTAGCCATTCTTGATGTAAATCGGTGGGGTCTTGGCCGCCGGCTGCTCCAAGACCTGGCCATCGGCATCCAGTGCGCTGCAAGCCGACAGCGTCGAGACGAAGTTGAAGATTTTCTTGCTGCGCCCTTCGCACAGGCGCAGGCACTCGAAGATCGGCTCGACGTTGTCTCGCGCCAGCGACTCGTAGTCGAGCACATGGTTGACGTGGGCGGCGTTGTGCACCAACGCGCCGAATGTACTGTCGATGTGCAGGTAGATGTCGTCCGGCAAGCCCAGTTGCGGTTGGGTGATGTCGGCGGCATAGACGCTGACCCGGCTCAGGTCCAGGTGCTCTAACTGGTTTTCCCGCAGGGATTGGGCGAAACGTTCGGCGGCGCTCTGCCCGCCGGACTCGCGCACCAGGCACGCCACCTCGGTGGCGCCCCACGCCAGCAAGGCTTCGACGATGTGCACGCCGAGAAAACTGTTGGCGCCCGTCACCACCACTTTGTGCACGTCACCGCATTGACTGATGGGCAGCGGGTCGAGGTTGAGTTCGGCCTCGGCATCGATGAACGCCTGAGGGCTGAAGGTCGAGGTGCCGCTTTGCTCCGGGCCGTCGAGCAACTTCGCCAGGGTGATCAGCGTCGGCGCTTCGATGAAGCGATTGATCGACAGGCTGCGGCCGAACGATTGGCGAATGCTCAGCAGCAATTGCGACAGCAGGATTGAATGCCCGCCAAGGTTGAAAAAGCTCTCGTCAATGGCGATGTCCTCGGCCGGCAATTCCAACAGTTCGGCCCACAGCTGCTGGAGCTGGGTTTGCACTGCATTTTGCGGCTGGCGCCCTTGGCTGCCAACCTGGACGGAGCCCGCCGTTGCTAGCAGCGCCCGACGGTCGACCTTGCCATTGCTGGTGTAGGGCAGGCTGGGCAGCTCGATGTAAGTCGCCGGGTGCATGTAGCTGGGCAGCGTGTCCTGCACATGCTCGCGCAGGGCCTGGAGCGCCGCGCCGGGCGCTGTGTCCACTGGGTTTACCAGGAACGCCAGGACCCGCCGGCGCTCATCGACCCCCACCGCCACCTGACGGAACAACTGACTGTCGCGCAAGCAATGCTCGATCTCCTCGGGCTCGACCCGAAAGCCGCGGATCTTCACTTGGTTGTCGCGGCGACCGCACAGCTCGATCCCATCGTTGGTCCACTGGCCGATGTCGCCGGTGCGATAGACCCGCAACGTGTGTCCGGTGGGCAGCGTCAGGTCGAGGTAGCGGGTGGCGGTCAGCGTCGGATCGTTCAGGTACCCCAGGCCGACCCCCGGCCCGGCGATATACAGTTCGCCGGGCGTGCCTTGTGCGACCGGTTGCAGATGTTCATCCAGAATCAGCATCCGCGCGTTGGTGATGGGTGCGCCCAGGTTGCGGTTGTTATCCCCCACGGCGAATTGCCGAGTGGTCGCCAGCACGGTGGTTTCGGTCGGGCCGTAGATGTTGTGGAACCGGCACTGCGGCGCCAACTGCTCGATGACGAAGGGTTCGCAGACATCGCCGCCGGTGACCAGGTGTGTCAGCCCCAACGGTGCGCCCAGGGGCATGACGCTCAGCAGCGCGGGCGGCAGGAAGGCATGGCTGATGCGCTGCTCACGAATCAACGCCACCAGCTGTTGCGGATCGCGGCGCTGATCTTCGCTGGGCACCACCAGCAGCGCGCCCTGGATGAAGGTCGGCAAGATATCCAGCAACGAGGCGTCGAAGTTGATGGTGGAAAACTGCAACGCACGGCTGTCGCGCTGCAACCCGACATGGTCGGCGTACCAGGCGCAGAAATGGCTGAGGTTGCGGTGGCTGAGCAGCACGCCCTTGGGCTGGCCGGTGGTGCCGGAGGTGTAGATCGCCACAGCCGGTTCGTCGGGATTCACCACGCGGCGAATTGTCGAGGCCGGCAAGCGTGGCTTGGCCGAAGGCAGTCGGCGGACATTCAGCGTCGGTAATGCAGACTCGCCCGGCTCGTCGTCACCGTCGTGCAACAACAGGTCGGCCTTGGCGTTTTCCAGGATGAAGCGCCGACGTTGCACTGGGTGCTGCGGGTCCAACGGCAGGTACACCGCCCCGCAACCCAGCACCGCCAGGATTGCGGCATACAGCTGCGCAGACTTGGGCAGGCACACGCCGATCACCTGGGGACGGCCGGTTGTTTTCGGCAGGCTGGCGATTATCGATTGCTGCAACTGCAGCACGGTATTGCGCAAGGATTTGTAGTCGATGTCGTGGCCGTCGACCCACAACGCAGTGTGCTTCGCGTCATCGAGCATGCGCTGCTCGATGTTGTGCATCACCGGCACGTCCGCGGCCGCCAGCAGCCAAGGCACCGCAGGCCGATTGAGGCGGTGTTCGAAGGCCAGTGGCTCCAGCGCGTCGAGCCCGTGAAGCGGTTGGCCGATCACGTCGCTCGGTTCCGTCGGCCATTGATCGAAGCCGTCTTCTTCCCGGGATAACTGGCTGACCAGCCGCGCGCCATGCTCCACCACCGCTGCCGTGGCGCGCAGACGCAAAGATTGGCCGTTGCCGTCGCAATGCGCTGTGATTCGTTCCTGGGCCAACAGCCGTCGCGCACCGTCGCGAAACAGCACCACCGGCTGCGGCAAGGCCTGGCCGGGCACGGTCTGGAGCACCACGTGCACTTGAAGACAAACACGGGCCTCAAGTGCGCACGTCACCGTACCGTCGTCGATCAACACGTCGATCGCGCCGTGGCCGGTCAGTGCTTGCACATCCACGACACCGTGGCCGTGCAGTTCCAGTTCCCTGGCCAGTTCAGCCATGGCCTGGCTCTTGCCAGACACAGCAATTTCGAGGCGTCTCATTGGAAGGTCCTCATGGGGTCAAATAATCGGCCAGGGCATCGCGCACGCACGGTGACGCCAGCATCGAGCTGCCGCGAAAGAAACGCGTGATGTTGCCCACCAGCGGATGAAAACGATTGATGGGATACGCCAATGCGGCAGCGTCTTCACGCAGCGACTGGCGCGCTGATTCGTCGATGGGCAGGTGCGTGATCAACTCGAAATCGAACGCCTGTTGCAGATCGCTGGCCAAATACTCGGCGATGAAACCGGGCATCAACCGAGCAATTGCCTCGCGGTCCTCTTCGGGCGCGGTGCGCCAGTAGATCTGCACCAGCCGCGTCCAGAAGCCCGAGTGCCGGCCCTCGTCCAGTAAGTGGTCGGCCATCAATCCCTTGATCGAGGCCTTGACCGAGTCGTCGCGGGCAAACGCCGCCACGTCGTTGGTCACGGTGTTCTCGGCGATGGCGATGCAAATCAGTTCCACAGCGGCGAGCAGGTGCCCCGGCGCCCGCGCCAGCGTGGCGGGAATCGCCCGGCTGAGTTCGATCTGCTGGGGCAGCGGGATCGGCGCGATACCGGTCATGTCGATGGTCTGCTGCATGAAGTCCATCGCCACCAGTGCGTGGTAGTCCTCATCCACCACCACGGTCATTGCGTCGTAGCGACAGGCAAACGGAAACTCGATACCGAAGCGGTTCTTGGCGATGCGTCGGGCGGTGTGGTCCACCAGCTCCGTTTCAAAAATCACCACGTCGTTGATGAATTTGTAGAGGCTTTGCACCAGGACAAAATCACGCAGCTGCGGGCAATGGCTCAGGAAGGTCTGGCTGTGCACCATGGGTTGGCGGCTCATGGGAAAGATCAGCTTGTCGTCGTCTTCGACCCGGCGCCGTGGGCGAGTGCGGATCGTGGCGCGGCTTTCCCAGGCGTCGGCGAAGGACTGATATTGAATGGCGTTCATGGCGTCACCTGCGCAACGGCCTGGGTCATGCTCTGGCGCAGGCCATCCCACAGCGCCGTGCGACTGTGAACGGCGGCGAGGGCGGCGGTCAGGACTTCGTGCTCGCGCTGCGGGTCGCCATCGATCAGCCGGGCCAGCAGTTTTTCCGCTGCTGGGCCGTGGTCTTCGGAGTCCACCTCGATATGCCGTTGCAGGTAATAACGAAACGTCGGTGCCTGATCCAGGCCAATGCCCCAAGCGTCCAGCATCCGCTGGAACATCTGCGGGATGACGCTTTCGCGACCATGCACGAACGCGGCGGCCACGCTGTGGGCCGGAGCATGAAGCGCGGTGTGCAGGGTCTGGCGCACGAAGCGCGCCGCGGCCGGTTCGACCTCGACGCTGTCCAGCGCCGTCTCTGGGCTGACGCCTTCTTGTTGTAGGGCGATAAATTGCTCAATCGCCCGGGTGTCCGCGCCGACTTCGCGCATGGCGTCCAGGTACAGTTCGAAATGGCTGCAGTAGCCCGCACCGGGACGGTCGTCGGACTCTTCACCCAAGACGATTTCGTTGATCAGGCGCGCCGCATGCGGGTCGGCCGGCGGCAGCCACGGCAGATGAGTGCAGGTCAGTTCCCGTTGCAGGCGCTTGGTCAGCGACATGAAATCCCACACGGCGAAAACATGACTTTCCATGAAGCGCCGCAACAGGTCGATTGATGTTATTTCAGAAAAGACCGGGTGTTGACCAAGTTCGTGCTTTTTCAGGGAAAGTTGCTCTTTGGTTGGCTGCATTGAAACGTCCTCGTCAATGATGTTCGTCCGGAAGTTGCTCGCCTTGTTTATCAGGGTGAGCAGGGGCCTGAACCGGAATCCATGTTTTCTTAATAATGCTTGGGGGCGCGCGATTTGCTCTGTTGCGCCTTTGTCTGGCTTGGCTTGCCAAGCGCTGGAGAGACAGATAGCAACTCGACGAGTAAAAAATTAGTACATGTATCAAAGACTCCGCAAGTTATTTTTTAGTTATTTGAAGTTGGGTATTTGTTGGGCGCGAAGAGGCTAATTAAAACTTTTGCTATAAGTTTTATTGGGGCGAAGTTGCTCCTTCCGATTTATAACTATCAGAATCGAATGGTTCGAACGAATGCCTCGTTCGGAGCACTTCAGGGATCGGGGGAATAAAGAAGTTGGTGTTTTATGGGCGGGAGACCGGTCGGACTTCCGGGTCTTTCCGCCAGTGGGCGACGCTCCTTGCGTAAGGGGTTCGATTCGCCTGGCCTAGCGCCGGGCGCTGACTTCTTCAGGTCTGTTTTTTTTGAATCGATAAACGCAAGAGTGAGCCCAAATCGACAGCAGTTCCATTGAACTGATGTCGCGACGGATCGCAGCCTCGGTGAGGCCGTGTCGGGCGGGCAATCTGGGCTGTAGGGAGGATGTGTAAGAAAGTGCTACGCCGGCTTGGAGGCCGGCGCGCAGGGGAGCGGTTCGCTTACTGGTTCAGGTATTGGCGCATCGTGATGGACGCTTTTTCCAGATGCTGTTCCAGCAGGTAAACCGCTTGAGCGATGTCTTTGGCTGCCGCAGCGGCGAGCATTGCGCGATGGTCGTTCTGGGTCAGCTTGCCCAGTCCCATGGACGACAGATGAAAGCGCAGAAAGCGCTCTTCTTCATTGAGCTCGTGCTCGACCAGGTCAAGCAGCTTGGCGTTGGGCGCCCGGTGGTAAAGCGACATGTGGAACAGCCGATTGAGCCTGGCGATCTCGGCATGATCGGTCTGGGTTTCCAACTGCTCGATGTAGTGGGCGGCCATGGCCAGGTCGTTGTCGTCGAGCAGCGGAACGGACAGGCGCAGGGCGAAGCTTTCCAGGACCGAACGCAAGGCGTAGGTCTCGACCGCATTGCTGGTGATCAGCGGAGCCACCACCGCGCCCTTGTGCTGGACCACGGTGAGCAATGATTGCGCCTCGAGCTGACGCAATGCCTCGCGCACCGGCATGCGGCTGACCCCGAACAGGTCGGCCAGCTCCTGTTGGCGCAACGCGGTGCCGCTGGGCAGGCGGCCGTCGAGAATGGCTTCGCGTAGGGAGCTTTCGATGACTGCGCGGGCCTGGGCAGCGGGGATAGGTCCGTTGACCTGGATTGTGCTTAACGGTTTGGGCTTCTGCGTCACGACAACACCTGACTGGTAGTAACGAAATTGGATCCAAGCCAACATTAGTTACAGATTGCCAAGCCGTCAAAATCTCGCGGCCCCGGTTCCTGAACTAAAGTTTAGTCTGCCTACGGTGATTGCAACCTGCCATTGTCTTTTGCCGGGCCAGGCTTCACCATCCAACGAATTTCCAATGGCCCTTTTCGGACTTATTTCCCTTGGCTGCACCTTTCCCGGTCCTCAGGTCCTTGCGCTGGCTGTGTACGGCATTGCTGCTGGCCGGCCTGATGCTGGGCGGCCTGCGAGCCGACTGGGACTTTGCGCAGATCAGCCGGCGGGCGCAAGCGTTATATGGACCGTTGGGCGAAGGGCAGCAGCGGATCGATGCGTGGCAGCAATTGCTGACGACCCAGAAACAGATCCCGGAGCTGGAACAGCTCAAGGTGGTGAACCTGTTTTTCAACAAGCAGGTGCGCTACGTGGAAGACATCGATCTGTGGCGTGAGGTCGATTATTGGGAAACCCCCATCCAGTCCTTGTGGAAGGGCGCGGGCGATTGTGAGGACTACGCCATCGCCAAGTATTTCAGCCTGCGCCATCTCGGGGTGTCCAGTGACAAGCTACGCATCACCTACGTCAAGGCCCTGCGGCAGAACCGTGCGCACATGGTGCTCACGTACTACGCCACCCCCGACGCCATGCCGCTGGTGCTCGACAGCCTGATCGACGGCATCCTGCCCGCCAACCAGCGAACCGACTTGCTCCCGGTCTACTCTTTCAATGCTGAAGGCTTGTGGCTGTCGGGCAAGGGCAACAAAAAAGTGGGCGACACCAAGCGCCTGTCCCGGTGGCAGGATGTGTTGAAAAAAATGCAGGCCGAAGGTTTCCCGGTCGAGACGACTAACTAGGAGCACGCGCTCAGATGTCCTTGTTCAAACAGCTGTTGATCGCTATCTGTCTGTTCCTGGTGGTTGCCTTCAGCGGCAGCTTCATGGTCAGCCTGGAAAGCTCGCGGACCCAGTACGTCAACCAGTTGCGCTCCCACGCCCAGGACGCGGCCACGGCGCTGGCGCTGTCGCTGACGCCGAACATCGACGACCCGGCGATGGTCGAGCTGATGGTCAGCTCGATCTTCGACAGCGGTTACTACGCCAGCATCCGCGTGGTCGACGTGGCGACCGACAAGGCCTTGGTGGAGCGCACTGGCACGCCTGACGCCGGCAGCGTCCCGCAATGGTTCATCAGGCTTATTGGCCTTGAGCCGGCTGGCGGCGATGCGATCGTCAGCCGTGGTTGGGAACAGGCGGCGCGGGTCGAGGTGGTCAGCCATCCGATGTTCGCCCTTGCCAAGCTGTGGCAGAGTGCGCTGGGCAGTCTGGGTTGGTTGCTGCTGTGCGGCGCCGTGAGCGCGGTGCTCGGCGCCTTGCTGCTGCGTCGTCAGCTCAAGCCGTTGGATTACATGGTGCACCAGTCCCACGCCATCGCCCGTCGTGAATTCCTCAGCCTGCCGGAGCTGCCGCGCACCCCAGAGCTGCGTCGGGTGGTGCAAGCAATGAACCAGATGGTCGAGAAGCTCAAGGCGCTGTTCCAGGAACAGGCTGAGCGCAGCGAGAAGCTGCGGGTCGAGTCCTACCAGGACAACCTCACTGGGCTGGCCAATCGACGCTATTTCGAAATGCAATTGCATGCCCGGGTGAGCAACCCGGAGCAGGCCAGTTCCGGTTACCTGCTGTTGCTACGGGTCAAGGACCTTGCCGGTTTGAACCAGCGGCTGGGCGGGCAGCGCACTGACCAATTGCTCAAGGCCGTGGGCGAGCAGCTGTTGCGTGAATGCGCCCGGTATCCGGAAACCCATAACCTGGTGACACGCATCCGCGGCGGTGAGTTCGCGGTGTTGGCGCCGGGGCTGGTGCGCGAGGAGGCGCTGCAACTGGCGCAGAGCCTGGAAAGCGCGTTGGCGAGCCTGCACGCCACCGGCGCGACCGACGTGGCCTCGGTGGCTTCCATCGGTCTGGCGCCGTTCGTTCATGGCGACGCGCCGCAAGCGGTGCTCCAGCTCGGCGACCAGGCCCTGGCCCAGGCCGAAAGCCAGGGGGAACCGGGCTGGGCTTGCCTGGATCACAGCGCCTCGGCGAGTGTCGGCGATGATCACCATGCCTGGCACAACCTGCTTGACCAGGCGCTGAGCAATCAGCGTTTCGAGCTGTATTTCCAGCCGGTAGTGGCCGCCCGGGACACCGATGTGGTGTTGCATTACAAAGTGCTGTCGCGGTTGCTCGACGATCAGGGCCAGACCATTCCCGCCGGACGTTTCCTGCCGTGGCTGGAGCGCTTCGGCTGGACTGCGCGCCTGGACCGCCTGATGCTCGAACAAGTGCTCAAACAAATAGCCGGGCATGAGCAGTCCCTGGCGCTCAACCTGTCTTCCGCTACCCTGGCCGATCCTCAGGCGCTCAATAAGATTTTTGAAATCCTGCGCGCCCACTCCAACCTCGGGCCGCGCCTGACCCTGGAAATCGGTGAAGAGCAATTACCCGAGCAAGCGGTGCTGGAGCAATTGACCCGGCAGTTGCGCGAGCTCGGTTTCTCCCTGAGTCTGCAGCGTTTTGGTGGGCGCTTCAGCATGATTGGCAACTTGTCACGATTGGGGTTGGCGTACTTGAAGATCGATGGCAGCTACATTCGCGCCATCGACCAAGAGAGCGACAAGCGCTTGTTCATCGAGGCTATTCAGCGGGCTGCTCACAGTATTGACCTGCCGTTGATTGCTGAGCGGGTTGAGACGGCGGGGGAGTTGGCGGTGATTCGTGAGATGGGGTTGTTTGGGGTGCAGGGGCAGCTGGTTGGGGAGCCTAAGCGTTGGGGGTGAGGCGGTCTTTTATCCTTCTGACTGAGTACATATCCATTGCTGCGGTAACGGCGACTTAGGGTTTCGCCCTGACGGCGACTCACTTTTTTTCAGACGCCAAAAAAAGTAAGCAAAAAAGGCTTGCCCCACCACTCGGTGCCTCGCTAGGGCTCGGCATGCCCTCACTCCGGCATTGCTCCGTGGGCCCGCCGCGAAGGGCCATCCATGGCCCAGCGCGGCTATCCCGGCATCCATGCCGGGATGCCCACTGCGCAATGCCTGCGTTCGGCCATCGTGGTTAACGGGGCTCCCGGATCAAAAGCAAAAGCGAGGCGGCCTGATAGCCGACCTAGTTCTTGGAGGGAGCGCGTTTTCCCTGTGGGAGCGGGCTTGCTCGCGAAGGCGCCCTTACAGTCGACCCGTCTCTCCGGCCGTACCCCGATCCCATTGTGCGAGCCTGCTCGCGAAAGCGAAGGGGCAGTTTGCGGTGATGTTGGATACCTACAAGGTTTTTGGGAACGGCACGGTCCTGTGGCGAGGGAGCTTGCTGCCGCTGGGTCGCGCAGCGGCCCCAAAAAAGCGATGAGCGCTGCGCACTCAAGCGGGAGCAAGCTCCCTCGCCACAAAAGCTTCCCAGCCATCACGCCACAGATTGATCAACGGGAAACACTGTGGAAGCGAGCTTGCTCGCGACGGCGGTGGCGGTGGGGCAGTCAAATGGATGCTGGGTTTGCCGGACTCTTCGCGAGCAAGCCCGCTCCCACAGGGAAAACGCGGTCCCTCCAAGAATCAGGTCGGCTCTCAGGCCGCCTCGTGGTGGACGTTGATCTCGGCGCCCCGTTAACCACGATGGCCGAACGCAGGCATTGCGCAGTGGGCACCTCGGCATGGATGCCGAGGTAGCCGCGCTGGGCCATGGATGGCCCTTCGCGGCGGCCCACGGAGCAATGCCGGAGTGAGGGCACACCGAGCCTAGGCGAGGTGCCAAGTGGTGGGGCATGAGCGCTTTGGTTACTTTCGCGCTTTTGAAAGTGACCCGCCGTCAGGGCGGAACCCTAAGCAGCCGTTACCGCAGAAACGGATATACAACCCTTCTAAAAGTCACGTCCTAGGAGATTTCCTTCGAGTTGTGGCGAACTTGGTGAACTTGTCCGGCGCCTGCCTCGTGGCTAGTCTGGGTTTGTCACTGAAAAAACGGTGACACGGACGTGCAAGTCCGGGTAAAAGAGCGCCAAATAATGCCACCAGCCATTTAATGAGCATTCGTGTCTATGTTTTATGGCGGCTGTGTGTGGGGAGACCTTCGGGTCTGCCGAGGTTTTTTGGCGTTTTCTACTCGGTCTTGCACACCCTCACATAGCTGCCACCCTTTTATATCGCGTGCAAGCGAGCCAGGGCGGCCTTGATTGAATAGGAAGCCAAAACCATGTTCAAAGTAACTCCAATCCGCCAGGAAACCCTGGCAAAACCTCTAGCAAATCAGCGAAGTCCAAAAAACTCGACGAAGCCGCCGAACGCGCCCTCGACTACTACCTCAATCCCAAACCAACCGATAAAGCCTCGGGGAAACCCCAAACCGCCCAGCTTTTCATGGTCTCTCCAGACATCGACACCGAAACCCTCCTGGCCAATGCCTCCGAAGACTTGTTGTCCATCAGCGCCATCGCGGCCGACCTGGCGGATGACGTCGACGGCTCACGCCGCAGCGTGATCCTGGCGATCAGTCGAATGGCCGACGGGGTGCACCTGTTGGTGGAGCGGGCGATGGATCGGCTGGAGGTTCAAGCGTCGGGCTGACCCAGAACCTGTGGCGAGGGAGCTTGCTCCCGCTCGGCTGCGCAGCAGTCGCAGAACCGGGCAATGTGGTCCACCTGGAGAAATGCAGGGGCCTGCTTCGCAGGCCAGCGGGAGCAAGCTCCCTCGCCACAGGGTTTTGTGTACTGCTCAGGCGGGTGTCAGCCTGGGAGACAGGCTAGATCAACCCTTTCTCATCATCATCGATCAACCGGCTCAACCCACCGAGCGCTTCCCGCGCCTGGTTGCGGTCCATCAGCTTGGCCTGGGCCGCTGCTGGCAGGTCGGTGACGCGGATGACGCCTTTGGCGGTCAGGACCTGGATCAAGTCATCGAGTACCCGGATCATTTCCAGGTCGCTTTGCTTGAGTTGCTTGAGGCTGTTTTCTACGGCCTGGTTGGCGAACCAGTCCTGAATCTCGTGGTTGTCGGCCGGCAAGGTCTCGGTGGCCTCGGCATAACCGGTGGCTTCGACGCGCACCAACAGGCCTTGTGCATCGCGTTGCACATAAAACATCGGGCATCCCTCATGTATGAAGCGGCGTCATGCTGGGCAGCATAGGCCAACTGGGGGGATTATGAACACCTATCCCGTGCGAGGGAGTTGGCTCTCTCGCATGGGACTCTGTCAGGTTCAGCTGTTGTTGTGATCGATCTTGATGGTTGGATCACTGCCGGCGATGAGTGAGTTCAGGTTGATGTTCGACCAGTTGTTGCCTTCCAGCTTGATCGTCACGTCTGGCGTCGCTGCCGCACCGTTGGCCGCGTTGAACTGGCCGGTGGTGCTGACTTGCAGGGAAGACACGCCATCGACCGTGCTGATTTTCAGGAAGTGGTCGATGGTGCTGCCGGTCTCGCCCTGCAACAGGTCACGCAGGTCGATCCGATCACCGTCGCTGGCCTTGAAATCCTTGATCACGTCGGTGCCGGTGTCACCGGACTTCCAGACGAAGGTATCGCCGCCCAGGCCACCGAACAGGGTGTCGTTGCCCTTGCCGCCGATCAGAGTGTCGTTACCCGTGCCACCCAAGAGGATGTCATTGCCCTTACCGCCGTCCAGCAGGTCGTTGCCGCCCTGGCCGAAAATGATGTCGTTACCGGCGCCGCCCAGCAGGGTGTCGTTGCCGTCATGTGCGCCGGACACATCGAACGCGGTGTAGTGCTCGGTGATGTACTGGTGCACGTTGCTGGTGGTGACCTTGCTGACGTCCACACCGCTTTGCTGGGCCACGAACGACTGGATGGCTTGGTAGCCCTCGCCGGCAATGCCGTTGAAGCTCACCAGGTCGCCGAACAGGATGTCGTTGCCGTCGGCACCGTTAACGGTGTCGGCACCTGGCATCGTCGCTTCGGTGTGGCCGATGATCGAGTTGGCCAGGTCCTTGGGGTCGATGTTGGTCTGCGGTTTGCCGTCCGAGTCGTAGGGCTTGAGGTCGGACAGGGTCACGTCTTTGTTCAGGCCTATAGCTTCCACACCCGACACCGAACTCAGCAACGCGAAGGCGCTCGCGGAGTTGCTAGTGGTAGCCGCGTCGGTGCTATTGCCGGTACCGTCGCGGTACGACAGCTCGTAGGTGCCGTCGCCCTGGGCGTGCAGCGTGCCCAGGTCTTCGTCGCTCCAGTAGCCACCCCAGGATTTTTTCCAGGTCTGCAGGGTCACGTTGCCGGCCCCGTCGACCTGTACGCGGTGGGTACTGTCCAGCGTGGCGCTGAAGGTCTGGCCCAACTTGTAATTGCTGGTAGTGATCAAGCTGTCGAGCGTTACGCCGTTGTAGATATTCGGGTTTGTGGCTTCACCGCTCTGGTAGTAAGTCGGTTGGCCGTCGGTGATGAAGTAGGTCAGGTTTTTCGCACCGGAGTTGCTCAAGGCCTCGCTGCTCTTGAACCAGTTGGCGGTGGTCTTGAATACGTCCTCATAGTTGGTGCCGCCGCCGGACACCATCGAGTCCAGAACGCTCTTGAGTAACGCCAGTGCATTTGGGTCCTTGAGATTCACCGAAACGGTCTTATTCACCTGCTTGTCGAAGTCCGCCAGGAAGATATTCACCGTGCCCGAGTTGCTGCCCATGCTCTGCTTGAGTGTATTGAATACCGACGTCAGCGAGTTCTTGGCCGCGGTCAGGGACGATTCGCTCATGCTGCCGGAGCTGTCGACCATGAAGGCGATGTTGTAGTTGACGCCCGGCACCACGGTCAGCCCGCCGATGTCGGCGACGATGATGTCGTTGCCGTCGGTACCGGTGACGTTGTCGCTGCCGGAAGTGGCGGTGGTGGCGTTGTAGGTCGCCGGATGCACCGTCACCGGGATTTGCGCGGTGGTCACGGCCGATCCGCCGAGGGCTTCGGTGGAGGTCGACGTCACGGTCAGGTTGATCTGGCCGTTGAAGTAGGTCGGTGGCGTCAGGTTGAGGCTGCCCAGGTTCCAGCCAGAGACCGAGGCTTCGCCGTTGGCGCCCACGGTCGCGGTGTGGCCTGCGCCGTCGCTGAGCACGCTGCCTGCCGGCATGCCGCCGATTTTCACACTCAGGCTTTCGGAGCCGTCGGTGTCGGTCAGGGCGGTGGTGATTTTCGACAGGTTCACACTGCCGCCTTCGCCGCCTTCGTTGAGCTTGTAGCCGTCGTAGTAGCCTTCGCCATTGCTGCCGTGCAGGTCGGACACCGACACGCCGGCATTCACCAGGTCGGTCACGCCGGTATAGAGCGGTACGCCGGCACTGCTGAGGTCTACGGGCGTGCTGCCGTTGACCGACAGGTTCACGTCGTAGCTGCCAGGGCCGGTCTGGTTGTGGTGGTAGATGTCCAGGGTGTAGTAGCCGCTGGTGGTCGGCGTGAACGAGCCGTTCAACTGACCGCCCGCCCCCCAGGTGGTTGCCGCGGCGGTCTTGCCACCGATGGTGACCAGCAGACTGTCATCGCCCGTGCCGCTGAAGGTGTAGGTCTTGCCGGCCTCCAGGAAAATCAGGCCCGAGGTTTTCGACGCGGTGCCTGCGTTGACGTTGCTGTCGTTCTGAACGTTGCTCACATTGGTGCTGGTGTTCGGCGTGCCGGCGGCATCGATCACCGACTTGAGCGTGCCGGACGGCGCGCCGCTGCCGTCGGTGCCCAGGCCGGACAGGCCGGTCCAGACTTCCTTGATCAAACCGGTGGAGGTCACGTTGTTGCCGGCCACGTTGAGGCTCGGTGCGTCGGCGACCGGGGTGATGTCGATCTTCACAGTGCCGGTATTGCCTAGCGTCTGGCCGTCGGTTGGCTGGAAGCTGATTTGCGCGTAGTCGGCCTTTTGATTACCCACGCCGGCCGGGTTGCCGTTGGCACCGGATTCGTTGGCATCGGGGGTGAAGCGCAGCTTGCCAGCGTCGATGTCCGCCTTGCTGAAGGTCTGGTTGTTGGCCACATCCTTCCAGGTTGCGCCGTCCAGGTACTGCAATTTGCCGTCACCCGGCAGCCCGGTGATTTTCACGCCCTGGCTGGTGGCGGCGCTGTCCACGTCGCTGATGCCGAACGTCGACCAGCCGAGGACCAGTGAAGTGTCTTCGGTACCGGTCACCGCGCCACCGGTGGCTACGGGTGCGTCGTTGACCCCGACCACGTTCACGGTGGTGGTGGCGGTGTTGGAGTAGCTTGCGCCGTCGGTCACTGTCACGGTGATGACGCGCGGTACGGTGCTCGGATCTTCGCTGTTGTTGATGAAGCTGATGTTCTTGATCTGCTGCATGTAGTCGGCCAGCGTTGCATTGCCTGTCAGCGTCAGGACGACTTTGCCGTCGGTGCTGTTGGCGTTGATGCTGATGCCGTTGACGCTATTGCCCAGGTTCAGATGATCGCCAGGCTGACGGTTGGTCAGCACGATGGTGGCGCCGGTCAGCATGGTGCTGTCCGGGTCGGTGATTTTCAGGTCGGTGTCGGCAATCGATACGCCCGGGCCGGTGGTGCCTTCAGTGAACGTCACTTGATAATCGGCGCCGGTCTTGCCGCTGGAGTTGTTGGCGTCCAGGTCGAGTACCGGCGGCGCATCGTTGTCGATGATCGAGGTGCTGACGCTGCCGTTGGTGCCGCTGACCGCCAAGTGCTCGAAGTTGCCACCGGTAGCCGAGTCAATCTTGACCACGAAGTTTTCCGTGCCTTCGGTGATCTTGTCATCCAGCGTTGCCACGTTGAAGGTCGCGCTGGTGGCGTTGGCAGGAACTTTCACGGTGTACACACCGGTGAAGTCCGTGCCATCGGCGGCGGTGCCGCTGTAGACGATCTTGAGCGTCACCTCGGTTTGTGCCGGGTTCGTCAGGCTGACGATGTACGTAGCGGCCTGGCCTTCGGTGACCGATGTGCTGCCGCTGATGCTGACCGTAGTGTTGTCTGGCGTGTCGGTAACGGTGGTCACCGCTGGCGTGGTGCTCGGCACCAGTTGCTCGAAGTTGCCGCCCGTTGCCGTCTTGATCGTTGCCTCGACATTGCCGGCGTCTTTGTAGACGTCATCTTTCGGCGCGTCGACGGTGACGGTGCCAGTCTTGGCGCCGGCGGCGATGTTGATCACCGCGCCGTTGCTCAAAGTGATGGTGACAGGCGAACCGGCGGCGTTGGTCAGGGTCGCGGTATAGGTAATCTGGCCGCCTTCGGCGACCGAGCCGGTGGCGCTCAGGCTCAGGCCGGTGCTGTCTTGCACATCGGTGACAGCGGTGTCGGCCGGCTTGCCGTTGATGTCCAGGTTTTCGTAGTTGCCGCCTTTCGCGTCGTCGATCTTGACGCTGAGGTTGCTGCCACCAGCGAGGGCATCGTTTGGTGCGGTGAAATTCACCGAGCCGGAGCTTGCGCCGACTGGGATGGTGATGGACTGGCCGTTGCTCAAGGTCACTACGAGCGGAGCGCCGGTGACTGGAGCGTTCACCGAAGCGGTGTAGACGACGGTGCCGCCTTCGCCAACCGTCGAAGTCGCGGAGAGTGAAACGGTACTGGTATCGAGCGTGTCGGTGATCTCAGTAACGGCAGGTGCAGTACTTGGCACGAGGCTTTCGAAGTTGCCACCAGTGGCTTTGTCGATGCTGACTTCGACCTTTCCGGCGTCTTTGTAGACATCGTCTTTCGGTGCATCGACGGTGACGGTGCCAGTGGTGGCGCCGGCGGCGATGTTGATCACCGCGCCGTTGCTCAGGGTGATGGTCACCGGTGAACCGGCAGCGTTGGTCAGGGTCGCGGTGTAAACGATCGAACCGCCTTCGGTAACCGTGTCGGTCGCGGACAGCGTGAGTCCGGTAGTTTCTTGGGTATCGGTGACTTCGGTGTCCGCAGGCTTGTCGTCGATTTCCAGGTTTTCGTAGTTGCCGCCTTTCGCGTCGTCGATCTTGACGCTGAGGTTGCTGCCGCCCGCCAACGCATCGTTTGGCGCGGTGAAATTCACCGAGCCGGAGCTGGAACCAACCGGAATGGTGATGCTTTGACCATTCGACAGAGTGACGATCAGCGGAGCGCCGGTTACCGGGGCGTTTACGGATGCGGTGTAAACCACAACACCACCTTCACCAACAGTCGAAGTCGCGGAGAGCGAAACGGTGCTGGTGTCGAGCGTGTCGGTCACATCGGTGACGGCTGGCGCAGTGCTTGGCACCAGGTTTTCGAAGTTGCCGCCGGTAGCTTTGTCGATGCTGACTTCGACCTTTCCGGCGTCTTTGTAGACATCGTCTTTCGGTGCATCGACGGTGACGGTGCCAGTGGTGGCGCCGGCGGCGATGTTGATGACCGCACCGTTGCTCAGGGTGATGGTCACCGGTGAACCGGCAGCGTTGGTCAGGGTCGCGGTGTAAACGATCGAACCGCCTTCGGTAACCGTGTCGGTCGCGGACAGCGTGAGTCCGGTAGTTTCTTGGGTATCGGTGACTTCGGTGTCCGCAGGCTTGTCGTCGATTTCCAGGTTTTCGTAGTTGCCGCCTTTCGCGTCGTCGATCTTGACGCTGAGGTTGCTGCCGCCAGCGAGGGCATCGTTTGGTGCGGTGAAATTCACCGAGCCGGAGCTTGCGCCGACTGGGATGGTGATGGACTGGCCGTTGCTCAAGGTCACTACGAGCGGAGCGCCGGTGACTGGAGCGTTCACCGAAGCGGTGTAAACCACAACACCACCTTCACCAACAGTCGAAGTCGCGGAGAGCGAAACGGTGCTGGTGTCGAGCGTGTCGGTGACGTCAGTAACGGCAGGTGCAGTACTTGGCACCAGGTTTTCGAAGTTGCCACCAGTGGCTTTGTCGATGCTGACTTCGACCTTTCCGGCGTCTTTGTAGACATCGTCTTTCGGTGCATCGACGGTGACGGTGCCAGTGGTGGCGCCGGCGGCGATGTTGATGACCGCACCGTTGCTCAGGGTGATGGTCACCGGTGAACCGGCAGCGTTGGTCAGGGTCGCGGTGTAAACGATCGAACCGCCTTCGGTAACCGTGTCGGTCGCGGACAGCGTGAGTCCGGTAGTTTCTTGGGTATCGGTGACTTCGGTGTCCGCAGGCTTGTCGTCGATTTCCAGGTTTTCGTAGTTGCCGCCTTTCGCGTCGTCGATTTTGACGCTCAGGTTGCTGCCACCAGCCAACGCATCGTTAGGCGCGGTGAAATTCACCGAGCCGGAGCTGGAACCAACCGGAATGGTGATGCTTTGACCATTCGACAGAGTGACGATCAGCGGAGCGCCGGTTACCGGGGCGTTTACGGACGCGGTGTAAACCACGGTGCCGCCTTCACCAACCGTCGAAGTCGCGGAGAGCGAAACGGTGCTGGTGTCGAGCGTGTCGGTCACGTCAGTAACGGCTGGCGCAGTGTTTGGCACCAGGTTTTCGAAGTTGCCGCCGGTAGCTTTGTCGATGCTGACTTCGACTTTGCCGGCGTCTTTGTAGACATCGTCTTTCGGTGCATCGACGGTGACGGTGCCAGTGGTGGCGCCGGCGGCGATGTTGATCACCGCACCGTTGCTCAGGGTCACAGTTACCGGCGCCCCAGCGGCATTGGTCAACGTCGCGGTATAAACAATCGAACCACCTTCGGTAACTGTGTCAGTTGCCGAGAGGGTGAGTTCGGTCGTGTCAGTTGAGTCCGTAATGGTGGTAACGGCAGGCGTAGTGCTCGGCACCAGGTTTTCGAAGTTGCCGCCGGTTGCGCCGGTAATCGTGGTGCTGACAGTGCTGCCATTGTTGTAGACGTCGTTGACCGGGGTATCGACAGCCACGGTGCCGGTGGTCTGGCCAGCCGCGATGGTGATGACCGAGCCGTTGCTCAGGGTCACAGTTATCGGCGAGCCAGCGGCATTGGTCAACGTCGCGGTATAAACAATCGAACCACCTTCGGTAACTGTGTCAGTTGCCGAGAGGGTGAGTTCGGTCGTGTCAGTTGAGTCCGTAATGGTGGTAACGGCAGGCGTAGTGCTCGGCACCAGGTTTTCGAAGTTGCCGCCGGTTGCGCCGGTAATCGTGGTGCTGACAGTGCTGCCATTGTTGTAGACGTCGTTGACCGGGGTATCGACAGCCACGGTGCCGGTGGTCTGGCCAGCCGCGATGGTGATGACCGAGCCGTTGCTCAGGGTCACAGTTATCGGCGAGCCAGCGGCATTGGTCAACGTCGCGGTATAAACAATCGAACCACCTTCGGTAACTGTGTCAGTTGCCGAGAGAGTGAGTTCGGTCGTGTCAGTTGAGTCCGTAATGGTGGTAACGGCAGGCGTGGTGCTCGGCACCAAATTTTCGAAATTGCCGCCAGTTGCGCCAGTAATCGTGGTGCTAACGGTGCTGCCATTGTTGTAGACGTCGTTGGCCGGGGTATCGACAGCCACGGTGCCGGTGGTCTGGCCAGCCGCGATGGTGATGACCGAGCCGTTGCTCAAGGTCACAGTCACTGGAGTCTGAGCTGGATTGGTCAGGGTCGCGGTATAGGTGATCTGGCCGCCTTCGGTGATGGTATCGCTGGCCGTCAGGGTCAGGCCAGTGTTATCCGCCGAATCAGTAATCGTGGTGACCGCAGGCGTAGTGCTCGGCACCAGGTTCTCGAAATTGCCGCCGGTTGCGCCGGTGATGGTGGTACTGACGGTGCTGCCATTGTTGTAGACGTCGTTGACCGGGATATCGACAGCCACGGTGCCAGTGGTAGCGCCTGCAGCGATATTGATGACTGCGCCGTTGCTCAGGGTGACGGTGACAGGCGAGCCAGCAGCGTTGGTCAGCGTCGCGGTGTAAGTGATTTGCCCGCCTTCGGTGATGGTGTCGCTGGCGCTCAGGGTCAGGCCAGTGTTATCCGCCGAATCAGTAATCGTGGTGACCGCAGGCGTAGTGCTCGGCACCAAATTCTCGAAATTGCCGCCAGTTGCGCCGGTAATCGTGGTACTGACGGTGCTGCCATTGTTGTAGACGTCGTTGGCCGGGGTATCGACAGCGACGGTGCCGGTGGTCTGGCCAGCCGCGATGGTGATGATCGAGCCGTTGCTCAAGGTCACAGTCACTGGAGTCTGAGCCGGATTGGTCAGCGTGGCGGTGTAAGTGATCTGACCGCCTTCGGTAATGGTGTCGCTGGCCGTCAGGGTCAGGTCAGTGTTATCCGCCGAATCAGTAATCGTGGTGACCGCAGGCGTGGTGCTCGGCACCAAATTTTCGAAATTGCCGCCAGTTGCGCCAGTAATCGTGGTGCTAACGGTGCTGCCATTGTTGTAGACGTCGTTAGCCGGGGTATCGACAGCCACGGTGCCGGTGGTCTGGCCGGCGGCGATGGTGATGACCGAGCCGTTGCTCAGGGTAACCGTCACTGGAGTCTGAGCTGGATTGGTCAGGGTCGCGGTATAGGTGATCTGACCGCCTTCGGTGATGGTGTCGCTGGCGCTCAGGGTCAGGCCAGTGTTATCCGCCGAATCAGTAATCGTGGTGACCGCAGGCGTGGTGCTCGGCACCAGGTTTTCAAAGTTGCCGCCGGTTGCGCCGGTAATCGTGGTGCTGACAGTGCTGCCATTGTTGTAGACGTCGTTAGCCGGGGTATCGACAGCCACGGTGCCAGTGGTAGCGCCTGCAGCGATGTTGATGACTGCGCCGTTGCTCAGGGTGACGGTGACAGGAGCGCCAGCAGCGTTGGTCAGCGTCGCGGTGTAAGTGATCTGACCGCCTTCGGTAATGGTGTCGCTGGCCGTCAGGGTCAGGTCAGTGTTATCCGCCGAATCAGTAATCGTGGTGACCGCAGGCGTGGTGCTCGGCACCAAATTCTCGAAATTGCCGCCAGTTGCGCCAGTAATCGTGGTGCTAACGGTGCTGCCATTGTTGTAGACGTCGTTGGCCGGGGTATCGACAGCCACGGTGCCGGTGGTCTGGCCAGCCGCGATGGTGATGACCGAGCCGTTGCTCAACGTCACAGTCACTGGCGTCTGAGCTGGATTGGTCAGCGTCGCGGTGTAGGTGATTTGCCCGCCTTCGGTAATGGTGTCGCTGGCGCTCAGGGTCAGGCCAGTGTTATCCGCCGAATCAGTAATCGTGGTGACCGCAGGCGTAGTGCTCGGCACCAGGTTCTCGAAACTGCCGCCGGTTGCGCCGGTGATGGTGGTGCTGACGGTGCTGCCATTGTTGTAGACGTCGTTGGCCGAGGTATCGGCAGCGACGGTGCCGGTGGTCTGGCCGGCGGCGATGGTGATGACCGAGCCGTTGCTCAAGGTCACAGTCACTGGAGTTTGAGCTGGATTGGTCAGCGTCGCGGTGTAGGTGATCTGACCGCCTTCGGTAATGGTGTCGCTGGCGCTCAGGGTCAGGCCAGTGTTATCCGCCGAATCAGTAATCGTGGTGACCGCAGGCGTAGTGCTCGGCACCAAATTCTCGAAATTGCCGCCAGTTGCGCCAGTAATCGTGGTGCTAACGGTGCTGCCATTGTTGTAGACATCGTTAGCCGGGGTATCGACAGCCACGGTGCCGGTGGTCTGGCCGGCGGCGATGGTGATGACCGAGCCGTTGCTCAACGTCACAGTCACTGGAGTTTGAGCTGGATTGGTCAGGGTCGCGGTATAGGTGATTTGCCCGCCTTCGGTAATGGTGTCGCTGGCGCTCAGGGTCAGGCCAGTGTTATCCGCCGAATCAGTAATCGTGGTGACCGCAGGCGTGGTGCTCGGCACCAGGTTTTCAAAGTTGCCGCCGGTTGCGCCAGTGATGGTGGTACTGACGGTGCTGCCATTGTTGTAGACGTCGTTGGCCGGGGTATCGACAGCCACGGTGCCGGTGGTCTGGCCAGCCGCGATGTTGATGACTGCGCCGTTGCTCAGGGTGACGGTGACAGGCGAGCCAGCAGCGTTGGTTAGCGTGGCGGTGTAAGTGATCTGACCGCCTTCGGTAATGGTGTCGCTGGCCGTCAGGGTCAGGTCAGTGTTATCCGCCGAATCAGTAATCGTGGTGACCGCAGGCGTGGTGCTCGGCACCAAATTTTCGAAATTGCCGCCAGTTGCGCCAGTAATCGTGGTGCTAACGGTGCTGCCATTGTTGTAGACGTCGTTGGCCGGGGTATCGACAGCGACGGTGCCGGTGGTCTGGCCGGCGGCGATGGTGATGACCGAGCCGTTGCTCAGAGTAACCGTCACCGGCGTCTGGGCCGGATTGGTCAGCGTGGCGGTGTAGGTGATCTGACCGCCTTCGGTAATGGTGTCGCTGGCCGTCAGGGTCAGGTCAGTGTTATCCGCCGAATCAGTAATCGTGGTGACCGCAGGCGTGGTGCTCGGCACCAAATTTTCGAAATTGCCGCCAGTTGCGCCAGTAATCGTGGTGCTGACAGTGCTGCCATTGTTGTAGACGTCGTTGGCCGGGGTATCGACAGCCACGGTGCCGGTGGTCTGGCCAGCCGCGATGGTGATGATCGAGCCGTTGCTCAACGTCACAGTCACTGGAGTTTGAGCTGGATTGGTCAGCGTCGCGGTGTAAGTGATTTGCCCGCCTTCGGTAATGGTATTGGCCGCGCTCAAGGTGACGGTCGTGCTGTCGACGGTGTCGGTGATCTGGGTCACGGCTGGTGTAGTCGGCACGGTCACGGCGATGCCGCTGCCGCCAGTGGTGCCGGTGACGGTGACGCTGATCTGGCTTGGGTCGTTGTAGACGGTGTCGTTCGGTGCGAGCGGCACGTTGACGCTGCCGGTCAGTTGCCCGGCCGGGATCACGATGACGGCACCGTTGGACAAGGTCACGGTCAGGTTGGTTAACGGCGCCTGGGTGACGGTCGCGGTGTAGACCAGCACGCCGCCGGCCTCGGTCAGGGTCGGTGTGGCGCTCAGGGTCATCGTTGCATTGAGCACGGCGTTGGCGGTCGTGTCGGCCGTGGTATCGCCGCCCAGGATGTTGTCATCGGTGGCGGCAGCCGCAGCGAGACCTTCGGTCGGAAAGCCGATCGTCGGATCGACGCTGCCGGCCGTGGCATCCAGCACGACGAAGCTGTGGCCACCACCAGCGGCACCGCCCGTTCCGGCAGCGGTTGGGCCAGCGGCGGTGGCTTCCAGCGCCGTCGTCGGGTCGACGCCTGCGGCGATGGCTTGTTGCAATTCTTCTACAGACGGCGCGGCTTGGGCGGCGGCCTGTTCAAGGTCAGTGGAAGAGTCCGGGGCGCTGGCGCTCCACTGGGTATCGCGGCCCAGGTCCAGGGTGCGGCCATCGGCCAGCTCCAATGTGACGGCGCCAGCAAGCCCGGTGTCCAACTGATCGCCAACGTTCAGGCGATCGCCTTCAATGAGTACGCGCCGAATACCCTCGGGGGATACGGCGAAAACCTGACCAACAATGCTTTTGACAACGGCAATAACACTGCTCATTGAAGACTCTCCGGGTGCCACATTCAGTAGACTTCCATGGACCCGATAGCCTTCAGGGCCAAGCGGTCTGGACGTTCATATTTACGATTGGGAAAAGTTTTTGACGCCTGCAAATGACAATTTCTTGACCGTCATTTCGGCCGATTTTGTTACTGCCAAACTATTGACCTTATGCTGGCCATCCTAAACAATCGCCCCTGTAATGTCACATTGATATTTAAGCGGCGACTTGTTCTTTCGGTGCGTGTTCCAGCCCCTGTTTTGAACTTTCCGACATACGGTCATTCCGGTTGCCATCATCCGATGCAGCGCCACGTTTCGCTGTGATTCAAGACAAGAGTTTTCGGGAATAAAACCAACCATGCGTTCGCTTCTGTTCAAGGCTTTACCCTTCGCCCTCGCCGCCACTTTCGTACAAGCACAAACCTTGCCGCAGGCCATGCAACAGGCGCTGGATGTCCATCCGGAAATCCAGGCAGGCGTAAACAGTCGCCTGGCCGCTGACTATCAGCTCAAGGCGGCCAAGGGCGGCTACTTGCCTAGAGTGGACCTTGCAGCCGGGTACGGCCGGGAAGGCACCGACAGTGTCACCACCCGTTCGGGCAGCAACAATCACTGGGAAACCTTGAACCGCAGCGAGTCGAGCCTGCGGTTGTCGCAGATGGTTTTTGACGGTTTTGCGACGTCCAGCGAAGTAGGGCGTCAACAAGCCAACGTCAGTGCCCGCGCCTATTCCCTGCTGGATGCCTCCGAGCGCACCGGGCTGACGGTCGCCCAGGTCTACCTGGATGTGCTGACCCGCCGCGAGTTCGTACGATTGGCGGAGGAAAACCTCAAGAGCCACGAGCGCATTTTCGATCAGATCAAACTGCGCACCTCCCGTGGCGTTGGTAGCGGCGCCGACTTGGACCAGGCTGAAGCGCGCATGGCCCAGGCTCGCAACAACCTGATCACCGAACAGACGAACCTGGCCGACGCCGAGACCAACTACCTCAGCGCCGTCGGCCAATTGCCCGACCAATTGGAGCGTCCCGCCGACTCTCTGGCGTTGCTACCGGCCAACTTGACGGAAGCCCGCGCCCAGATGCTGGAAAACAGTCCGGTATTGCGTTCGGCCGAAGCCGACATCGCCGCTGCGGAGCAGCAGTACGAGGCCGCCAAGTCGAGCTTCTATCCACGCTTCGACGCTGAACTGGGCCGCACCGCCGACAACGACCTGGACGGTCAGAACGGCCACAACAATGAATGGCAGGCCATGTTGCGCATGCGCTTCAACCTGTACGCCGGTGGCAGCAACAAGGCCGACCTGGAGTCCAAGTCCTACCTGTCCAACCAGGCGCTGGATATCCGCAACAACGCGCTGCGCCAGTTGAATGAAGAGCTGGGCCTGGCTTGGAACGCGCTGAACAACGCCAACGCCCAAGTGCCGATCGCCCAGCAATACGTCGACCGCAGCGCCAACGTGCGCACCGCCTACCAGAAGCAGTTCAGCCTCGGCGAGCGGACCTTGCTCGACCTGCTCGACAGCGAAAACGAGCTGTTCAGCGCATCCCGCCGCCTGGCAGAAATCAAGAATGTGCAGTTGTTTACCCAGTACCGGATCAAGGCAACCATGGGCCAGTTGCTGAAAAGCCAGGGTGTGGTCGCACCGTTGGCATCGGTTGTGCAGAACGACGTGAAGCCCAAGGTTCAATTGCCTGGGATGAATTGAGTCATCCATCCGTTTTTCAGCGAAAGAGTGCCGAGCGTGGAATCAGAAGTCAGTCCAGTCGAACTAGTTCATGACCCGCGCACGCTGCACGATGACCCGCTGTTGGATGGTTTGCTGGCGCTCTGCATGTTGCATCAAAAGCCTGCTAGCGCGGCGATGCTCACCACCGGCCTGCCGTTGCCCAAGCAACGGCTGAGCGTCGACTTATTGTCACGTGCTGCGGCCCGTGCCGGTTTGCAAGGTCGGGTGCTGCAACGCAAGCTGGAACAGATCCCGACCATCGCCATGCCGGCGTTGTTGCTGCTTAAAGATGGCCGCAGCGCGGTGCTGTTGGGCTGGGTGGGCGACGATCAGGCGCGGCTGCTGCTCAGCGAAAGTGATGGCGGCGAAGTCACCATCAGTCGCGAACTGCTGGCCGACGACTACAGCGGCAAGGTTTTCTTCGCCCAACCGCAGCATAAATTTGACGTTAACCACGGCACGCTCATTCCCCGGGCACGTTCGTGGTTTCGTGACACCCTCAAGCGTTCCCGCTGGCTTTACGCCGACGCCATCGCAGCCAGCCTGCTGATCAACATCATTGCCATGGCCGCGCCATTGTTCGTGATGAACGTGTATGACCGCGTGGTGCCCAACCAGGCGGAATCGACCCTGTGGGTGCTGGCGATCGGCATCACCGGCGCCTACGTGTTCGACCTGATCCTGAAGATGCTGCGCAGCCTTTGCCTGGACCTGGCGGGCAAGAAAACCGACTTGATCATTTCCGCGACGCTGTTCGAGCGCATCGTCGGCATGGCGATGAAATATCGCCCGGCGCGGGTCGGCAGCTTTGCCCAGAACATCCATGAGTTCCAGAGCCTGCGGGACTTTCTCGCGTCGCTGACCCTGACCAGCCTGATCGACTTGCCGTTCACGCTGTTGATCCTGATGGTCATCGCAATCCTCGGCGGACACCTGGTGTGGATTCCGGTGGTGGCCTTTCCGCTCGCCCTGTTGATCGGCTACGCATTGCAGAAGCCCCTGGTTGCAACCATGGAACGCACCATGGCCCTGGGTGCCGAGCGCCAATCCAGCCTGATCGAAACCCTGGCCGGCCTGGATGCGGTGAAGGTCAACAACGCCGAGAGCGAACGCCAATACCAATGGGAACAGACCATCGGCACCCTCAGCCGCCTCGAACTGCGGGTGAAAATGCTGTCCGGCCTGGCGATGAACATCACCTTGCTGATCCAGCAACTGGCCGGCGTGATCATGATCGTCTTTGGCGTCTACCAGATCATCGCCGGTAACCTGAGCATGGGCGGGCTGATCGCCTGCTACATGCTCAGTGGTCGCGCCCTGAGCCCATTGGCCTCGCTGTCGGGCCTGCTGACTCGTTATCAGCAGGCACGGGTGACGATGACCTCGGTCGACCAGATGATGGAGCTGCCCCAGGAACGCAATTTCGAAGAGCGCCCGCTGAGTCGCAAGGTCCTGCAGGGCGCCATCGAATGCCGCCAGTTGAACTTCACTTACCCGAACCAGCAGAACGCCGCGTTGAAGAACATCAACCTGGTGATCAAGCCGGGCGAGAAGATTGGCATCATCGGCCGCAGCGGCTCGGGCAAGAGCTCTCTGGCGAAATTGCTGGTGGGCCTGTATCAGCCGGACGACGGCGCGTTGCTGGTGGATGGCGTGGACATCCGCCAGATCGACGTCAGCGAACTGCGCTACAACATCGGCTACGTGCCGCAGGACATCCAACTGCTGGCCGGCACCCTGCGGGACAACCTGACCTCCGGCGCTCGTTACGTCGAAGACGAGCTGGTGCTCCAGGCCGCCGAACTCGCGGGTGTGCATGAGTTCGCCCGCCTGCATCCGCAGGGCTATGAGCTGCAAGTCGGCGAACGCGGGCAAAACCTGTCCGGCGGTCAGCGCCAGAACGTCGCCCTGGCTCGGGCGCTGCTGCTCAATCCGCCGATCCTGCTCCTGGACGAGCCCACCAGCGCCATGGACAACACCGGTGAAGAGCGCTTGAAACAGCGGCTGGCCGCCGTGGTGGAAAACAAGACCGTGCTGCTGGTGACGCACCGGGCGTCGTTGCTGTCGCTGGTGGACCGCCTGCTGGTGATCGACCGCGGGCAGATTCTCGCTGATGGCCCGAAAGCCACCGTGATGGAAGCGTTGAAGAAGGGGCAGATCAGTGTTGCTTAAATCAGGTTTCCGGGGTGCTGTCGGCCGGTATTTCAAAGGTTCCGACTCGTTGCATGGCCAACCGCTGCCCGAGGTCAACAAAGCACTGATCGAGGACGCCCCGCGCGTGGTGCGCCTGACGATCTGGGGCATCATCGGCTTCTTTGTGTTCCTGGTGCTGTGGGCCAACTTCGCCGTGGTCGATGAAGTGACCAAGGGCGACGGCAAGGCGATTCCATCGTCGAAGATCCAGAAAATCCAAAACCTTGAAGGCGGCATCGTTGCTGAGCTGTTCGTCAAGGAAGGGCAGATCGTCGAAGCCGGCGCGCCGTTGATTCGCTTGGACGATACGCGGTTTGTCTCCAACGTCGGCGAAACCGAGGCGGATCGCCTGTCCATGCTGTTGCGGGTCGAGCGCCTGAGCGCCGAAGTCGATGACCGGCCGCTAAAATTCCCGGCCGATGTGCTCAAGGCCGTTCCGGGCCAGGCGGCGAGTGAAGAGTCGTTGTACATCAGCCGTCGCCAGCAGTTGCACGATGAAATTGGCGGCTTGCAGGAGCAATTGATCCAGCGCCAGCAGGAACTGCGCGAGTTCGCGTCCAAGCAGGCGCAGTATCGTTCCGGCCTGGCGCTGCAACGCCAGGAAATTAACATGTCCGAGCCGCTGGTGGCCCAAGGCGCGGTATCGCCGGTGGAAGTGCTGCGGCTCAAGCGCGCCGAAGTCGAGACCCGTGGGCAACTGGACGCGACGACGCTGGCGATTCCCCGTGCCGAGTCGGCGATCAAGGAAGTGCAGCGCAAGATCGACGAGACCCGCGGCAAGTTCCGCAGCGAAGCCCTGACCCAACTCAACGAAGCACGCACCGACCTGAACAAGGCCCAAGCCACCGGCAAAGCCTTGGAAGACCGTGTGAGCCGTACGTTGGTGACATCGCCGGTGCGCGGCATTGTCAACAAGTTGCTGGTGAACACCATTGGCGGCGTCATCCAGCCGGGCAGCGACCTGGTGGAAATCGTGCCGCTGGATGACACGATTCTGGTGGAAGCGAAAATCCGTCCCCAGGACATCGCCTTCCTGCACCCCGGCCAGGACGCCACGGTGAAATTCACCGCCTACGACTACACCATCTACGGTGGAATGAAAGCCAAGCTGGAACAGATCGGCGCCGACACCATCACCGATGAAGACAAGAAAACCACGTACTACATCATCAAGCTGCGCACCGAACGCAGCCATCTGGGCACGCCTGAAAAGCCCTTGTTGATCATCCCGGGAATGGTGGCGTCGGTGGACATCATCACCGGCAAGAAGACCGTGCTGAGCTATCTACTCAAGCCAATCATCAAGGCCCGGTCCGAGGCGTTGCACGAGCGCTAATGCCGAGCAGTTGATTATTCTGTAGCTTGGTAGCTTGGTAGCTTGGTAGCTTGGTAGCTTTTGTGGCGAGGGAGCTTGCTCCCGCTTGAGTGCGCAGCGCTCATCGCTTTTTAGGGCCGCTGCGCGCCCCAGCGGGAGCAAGCTCCCTCGCCACGGGTGCCGTTCCCCAGGCATTGGTTCTGTCATATAGTTATGCATTTTTATTATTTAAATTAACTTTCTTATACCTTTAAAGTCATTCTCCTGCGTACCTGCCGACCAATCGGCGCGCCGCACGACACAAACCAACACGGCAACGCCGTGAGTTTTGATCGACCGCGCGCCATTTGAGCGCGCCGTGCGTGGGAGTGATGTATGCCAGCCGTCTCTTTTTCTCCAGATTCAAATGCCGCGAACATCGCGCCGCAGTCGTTCGAAGTCCGTCCATTCAGCGATGCGGTCGGTGCCGAGATCGTCGGTCTGGACCTGTCCCAGCCGATCAGCGACCAGGATTTCGGCCGTATCCACCGCGCGCACCTGGACTATCACGTCGTGGTGTTCCGCGATCAGCGCATCGCCCCCGAACAGCAGATCGCTTTCAGCCGCCGGTTTGGCGTGTTGCAAATCCATGTGCTCAAGCAGTTCCTGCTGGCCGGGCATCCCGAGATTCTCATCGTCTCTAACATCGTCGAGAACGGCCAATCCATCGGCCTTGGGGACGCCGGAAAATTCTGGCATTCGGACCTTTCCTATAAAGAACTGCCCAGCCTCGGCTCGATGCTCCACGCCCAGGAGCTGCCGAGCGAAGGCGGCGACACGCTGTTCGCCGACATGCACAAGGCCTGGGACGGTTTGCCCGAAACGCTGCGTAAAGCGGTCGAGGGCCGTTCGGCGGCGCATTCCTACACGGCGCGCTACAGCGAAACCAAATTCGAAGGCAACTGGCGCCCGACGTTGACGCCTGAACAACTGGCCCAGGTCGCCGAAGTCGTGCATCCGATCGTCCGCACGCACCCGGA
Organism: Pseudomonas sp. Z5-35; assembly: GCF_051131945.1. Lineage (NCBI taxonomy): Bacteria > Pseudomonadati > Pseudomonadota > Gammaproteobacteria > Pseudomonadales > Pseudomonadaceae > Pseudomonas > Pseudomonas sp. Z5-35. The sequence goes on along the minus strand of NZ_CP071640.1, from coordinate 5,350,255 downwards.
AACCGGGCGCAAGGCGTTGTTCGTCAGCGAGGGCTTCACCACCCGCATCGTTGGGCTGCCGGAGGATGAAAGCCAAGCCATCCTGGCCGAGCTGTATACCCACAGCGTGTTGCCTCAAAACATCTATCGCCATCAATGGCAGCCCCATGACTTGGTGTTCTGGGACAACCGCTCGCTGATCCATTTGGCCGCCGGTTGCCCGAGCCATCTGCGCCGCAAGCTGTATCGCACCACCATCCAGGGCGACGCCCCTTACTGATCGGCTGCGCAGCGCGCAAAGAGCCCGGAGACTCATCATGTCCAAACGCATCGCTTTTGCACCGCTGGCCGCCGCCATCGGCCTGGGCTTCAGCTTGCTGGCCGGCAGCCTGGTCGCGCCGGCCAGCGCCCAGGCCGAGGGCGAGATTCGCATCGCCGAGCAGTTCGGCATCGTTTACCTGTTGCTGAACGTGGTCCGCGACCAGCAACTGATCGAGAAACACGGCAAAGAGGAAGGCATCGACATCAAGGTCGATTGGACTCAGCTGTCCGGCGGCGCGGCGGTCAACGATGCGTTGCTGTCGGGCTCCATCGACATTGCCGGGGCGGGCGTCGGGCCGTTGTTGACGGTGTGGGACCGCACCCGTGGCAAGCAGAACGTCAAGGCCGTGGCCTCGTTGGGCAACTTTCCCTACTACCTGCTGAGCAACAACCCTAACGTCAAGACCATCGCCGACTTCACCGAGAAAGACCGTATCGCGGTGCCGGCGGTGGGTGTTTCGGTGCAGTCGCGTTTGCTGCAATACGCCGCCGCGAAACAGTGGGGCGACAAGGACTTCAATCGTCTCGACAAGTACACCTTGGCGGTTCCGCACCCAGACGCCACGGCGGCGTTGATTGCCGGCGGCACCGAGTTGACCGGGCACTTTTCCAACCCGCCGTTCCAGGACCAGGCCCTGCAAAACCCCAACGTGCACGTGGTGCTCAATTCCTATGACGTGCTCGGGCCGAATTCGCCCACAGTGCTGTTCGCCACCGAGAAATTTCGCGATGAAAATCCGAAGACCTACAAGGCCTTCGTCGAGGCGCTGACTGAAGCGGCCGAGTTTGCCCAGAAGGACAAAGGCGCCGCGGCGGACACCTACCTGCGGGTGACCAAGGCCAAGATCGACCGGGCGACTTTGCTAAAGATCATCGACAACCCGCAGATCGAATTCACCGTCACCCCGAAAAACACCTACCCGCTGGCGGAATTCCTCTACCGCGTCGGCGCCATCAAGAACAAGCCCGCGTCGTGGCAAGACTATTTCTTCCAAGACGCCAAACCGTTGCAGGGGAGCTGATTGTCATGAACGCGCCATTGCAAGGCCACGCGGCCAGCAACCCTACCCGCACCGACACAGCAGTGTTGTCGGTGGATAACGTCAGCCTGGAATACCGCACCCCACAGCGTGTGGTACGAGCTACCCATCAGGTGAGTTTTGAAGTCGACCCGGCGGACCGTTTTGTCTTGCTCGGCCCTTCCGGGTGCGGCAAGTCCACGCTGCTCAAGGCCATTGGCGGTTTCATCGCGCCGTGCGAAGGCGAGATTCGCCTGCAAGGTCAAACCGTCCGCGTACCGGGGCCGGACCGGATCGTGGTGTTCCAGGAGTTCGATCAGTTGCCGCCGTGGAAAACCGTCAAGCAGAACGTGATGTTCGCGCTGCTGGCGTCGGGCACGCTCAAGCGTCGCGAGGCCGAGGAGCGGGCGCTGCATTACCTCGACAAAGTGGGCCTGGCAGCGTTTGCCGATGCCTACCCCCACACGTTGTCCGGTGGCATGAAGGCCCGCGTTGCCATTGCTCGAGCACTGGCGATGCAACCGAAGATCCTGCTGATGGATGAGCCCTTCGCGGCCCTCGATGCCCTGACGCGACGCAAGATGCAGGAAGAATTGCTGCTGCTCTGGGAGGAGGTGCGTTTCACCCTGCTGTTCGTCACCCATTCCATCGAAGAAGCGCTGGTGGTGGGTAATCGTATTTTGCTGCTGTCACCACATCCGGGGCGGGTGAGGGCGGAAATCCACAGCCATCAATACGATTTGCACAGCCTCGGCGGCGTGGGGTTCCAGCACACGGCGCGGCGGATTCATTCGCTGCTGTTTAACGAAGGTCAGCCGCCTGAAACCGAGCGTGAGCTGGATTTCACTGACATCCGCATCGCGTATTGAGGGGGAGCGTTCCATGAGCCAGTTATCGCCTGCGCGCGAAGAGTACGAAGTCGACCTGCAACCGCTGACCCACGTGCCGCTGGAGCGGGAACTGCCCTTGGGCCAGCGCCTCTGGCAACAGGGTTGGCTGCGCAAAAGTATGATCCTGTTGCTGCTGGCGCTGGTGTGGGAGGGCGTGGCGCGTTACCAGAACAACGACCTGCTGCTGCCGAGCTTCTTGCAGACCGCCAGCGCGTTGTACGACGGTATGCTCAGCGGTGAGCTGCTGGGCAAGGTGTGGATTTCCCTGGTGGTGCTGCTCAAGGGCTATTTGCTGGGCATCGTCCTGGCGTTTGGCTTGACCACCTTGGCGGTGTCGACCCAGTTGGGCCGCGACCTGCTCAGCACCCTGACGTCGATGTTCAACCCTTTGCCTGCCATCGCGCTATTGCCGTTGGCGCTGCTGTGGTTTGGCCTGGGACAGAACAGCCTGATATTCGTGTTGGTGCATTCGGTGCTGTGGGCGCTGGCGTTGAACATGTATGCGGGGTTTCTCGGTGTGTCGGAAACGCTGCGCATGGCGGGGCGCAACTACGGGCTCAAGGGCCTGCGCTTTGTCTTGTTCATCCTGATCCCGGCGGCGCTGCCGTCGATCCTCGCCGGGCTGAAGATCGGCTGGGCCTTCGCCTGGCGCACCCTGATCGCCGCCGAACTGGTGTTCGGCGCCACCAGCGGCAAGGGCGGCCTGGGCTGGTACATCTTCCAGAACCGCAACGAGCTGTACACCGACAAGGTCTTTGCCGGGTTGGCGGTGGTGATCCTGATCGGTCTGCTGGTGGAAAATCTGGTGTTCGACAGTTTGGAGCGGGTGACGGTGAAGCGTTGGGGGATGCAGCGGTAGCCGCGCTTGAACACTACCCCGTGGCGAGGGAGCTCGCTCCCGCTGGCCTGCAAAGCAGGCCCCCGGCATTTCCCAAGGTCTACCGCGTTGCCTGGTTTTGCGACTGCTGCGCAGCCGAGCGGGAGCAAGCTCCCTCGCCACAACTGTGTTCGGCTTGGGTTTCAAGCACTCCAGACGGTGGATTTTATTTATCGCTGCCCGGCCCGTTAGCTCAGTAAATCCCCTTCCATTTCCTTTAGACTGGCCGCCCTCAAGCAAGCCTTCAGGACATGGAATGCCAACCTCTCCCAGCACCCTTCGCAAAGCCTTGGTCGTTTGGTTGTACGCGGCGGCCGTGGCGCATCTGCTCGCCGGCCTCACGCTGACGTGGGCCGGTCACTCTGGCTTGCTCGACGGCTACCTGAATACCATCGAACTGGCTTTCTGGGGGGGCGACGCGGTACCCGGCACGGCCCGTGCGCAACAAGTCTGGTGGCTGGCCTTGTTCGGTGCCACGTTGCAGAGCTATGCGCTGTACATGCTTGCCCTCGTGCACATCGGCAATCGATTCAAAAGTGCATTGCCCTGGGGCTGGCTGATTGTTGGCATCTTGCTGTGGGCGCCCCAGGACATGCTGATCTCCGCCCAAGCCCGAGTCTGGTCGCACCTGTGGTTCGACAGCTTCGCACTGCTCGTTTTACTGCCGCCGCTGTTCTGGCTCTATCGCCACGACCGCCGCACTTCCCTGACTGACAACGCGCCGAGTGATTCCAACCATGGCTGATTTTTCACTGCTGGATTGGGCGATCGCCCTGCTGATTGCCCAGGCCATCCTCGGTGCGCTGGACACCCTCTATCATCACGAACTTACCGTCGCCTTGCCCTATCGCCACAGTGCGCGGCTGGAGCTCTCGATCCACGCCTTGCGCTCGTGTTTCTACGGGATCCTGTTCCTGGGCATGGCGCATCTGGCCTTCGAAGGCACCTGGGCGATTGTCATTGCGCTGCTGTTCGCCCTGGAGATTTGCCTGACGCTGTGGGATTTCGTGGTCGAGGACCGTAGCCGCAAGTTGCCGGCCATCGAGCGCATCATGCACACCGTGCTGGCGGTCAACGGTGGGGCCTTCTTCGCGCTGTACGGCGTGCAACTGGCGCAGTGGGCGAGCCTGCCGACCGGCCTGAGCGGGATCGACCTCGGCTGGCGCGGCTGGCTGCTGACCCTGTTCGCCATCGGCGTCACGGCTTCGGGGATTCGCGACGGCTTGGCGGCCCTGCGCATGCAACGCGCGGGCACGCCCGCCAACCCGTTTGCCGGTGGCACCTACAAGCGAGTGCTAGTCACGGGGGGCACCGGGTTTATCGGCGAGACCCTGGTCAATCAATTGCTCGACGCCGGGCACACGGTCAGCGTGTTGGCCCGTGATCCGTTGAAAGCGGCCTATCTGTTTGATGGCCGCGCCCGCTGCCTGCGTTCGCTGGGCAAACTGGGTCATGACGAAACCTTCGATGTGGTGATCAACCTGGCGGGCGCGCCGGTGGCCGGGCCGCGCTGGAGTGCCAAGCGCCAAGCGCAACTCATCGCCAGCCGGGTCAACACCACCGAAGCCTTGATAGCCTGGTTGAAAAACGCCCGGCACAAACCGGCGTTGTGGGTCCAGGCCTCGGCCGTCGGTTTCTACGGTGTGCGTGATGCCAGTGAAAGCCTCGATGAAAGTGCCGCCCAAGGCGATGGCTTCATGGCTGAACTCTGTGTGCGCTGGGAGGCGTCGGCCCGGCCGGCCACGGAACTGGGTGTGCGGCAGGTGGTGATGCGCCTGGGCGTGGTGTTCGGCCCGGGCGGTGCGTTGCTGCCTTTGCTGATTCCGTTTCGCCTGGGGTTCGGCGGGCGGATGGGCGATGGTCGGCAGATCATGAGTTGGGTGCATCGCGACGACGTGATCCAAGTGATCGCCCGAGCCTTCGACGACGAAAGCCTGAGCGGAACCTACAACCTGGTGGCGCCGGAAACGGTCACCCAAGCGCTGTTCGCTGAAAGCGTCGGCAAGATTCTCAAGCGTCCGGTGTGGTTCCACATTCCTGCCGCGCCGGTGCGCGCCTTGGCAGGCGAGATGGCCCAATTGTTTTTCGACGGCCAGCGCGTGGTGCCCAATCGTCTGGTCGAGGCAGGCTATACGTTCCGTTACCCAACGCTCGATGCCGCCCTGCGCGACCTGGCCTGAGGATCGTCCATGAGCAAGCCCCGGATGTACCTGCTGGCCGGCAACGGCAGTGCCGCCGATTGGTGGGACGACGCATTGCTGCACTTTCAACACCACGACGTGGTGCCGCTGGAACTGCCCGGCTTCGGCGACAACCCCCAAGCCCCTTGTGAAGACCTCGCGGCCTACGCCCAGGCGTTGCTGGCGACGACGGTCCGGGGCAGCGCGATCATGGCGGTCGGGGTCAACGCCTTGCTGGTGCTGCACGCTTTGCAACGCGAGCCCGGGCATTTTTGCCGCAGTGTGTTGCTGGCGCCGGTGGGTGCGTTTTTATGGCAGCGGCGGTTGCCGGCGTTGATGTCGCCGCTGCCGATTCGCAAGACCATTCACTGGTTGCTGGCGAACAAGCCGGCGCTGTTTGCCCACAAGTTTTCCAGCCAGGCCTGGACGCCCGCGCAATACCAGCGCATGGGCGCCGGCTATGCTCGCTGCCGAGCCTTTGTGCCGCACTGGGATCTGGTGCGCGCCGACACCGCGTTGCCGTTGCTGGAGTGGATCACCGATCCGGTCGAACTGGTCTGGGGCGATCTGGACAAGGTACTGGGCGTCGCGCAAGCGGCAGCCTGGTCCGCCATTCTGGCCCGTGCCGATTTGACCATCAGCCTGAAAACCGGCTGGGGCCACTACCCGTGGATCGATTCACCGGCTGAATTCGCGGCGTGGCTGGAGTCCGGCGAGCGTGGCTTCGTCGCGCACACCAAGGGCGGCCGCTTGCGTCTGGCAGCACTGGCTGGGCAGCCGGTGCCTGCGGCGCTGTCGCTCAATGACTTTGATGATCCGCGCTTGCCGGGCTTCCTGAAGGGCCAGCCGGACGCTATCTGGGCGGTGCGTTCCTCCAGTTACGGCGAGGACCAGGCCGATGCGGCGAACGCCGGCTTGAGCACCACGTTCCTGCGCGAACCGACGCACAACGTGCCGGCGCGGGTTGCCGAGTTGAGTGCGGCGGGTGTCGAAGAAGTGGTGGTGCAGCGTTTCATCACGCCACGGCTGTCCGGTATTGCGTTCGTGCGCCATCTGTCAGTCGAGCTCGAATGGGTCGAAGGGCATCTGGAGTCGTTGGCCGACGGCCAGGTGAGCCCCGAGCGCGCGGTTATCTCCCGTCTTGGCGCGTCATGGAACAGCGGCACGTTCAAGCCAGTCCACGGCCTGACCGCCGACGCGCTGTGGCGGTTTCTCCAAGGCGTACTGCGGGTCTTTCACTACGTGCCTGGCGACGTCGAATGGGCTTGGGACGGCACCCAATTGTGGCTGCTGCAATACCGACCCATCAGCGACTACGGCTGGCGCCGGCACCTGACCGCCGCCAACATCGCCGAGATCCTGCCGCCGCAACCCAGCGTTCTGGTGGAGTACGCCCAGCGCCGCGCGGCGTCGAGCATTCCGGCGATCATGGCGCGTTGGGATTCACGGGTGTTGCAGGACAACGAGCCTTTCACCGCGGTGTTCGGTGGCGCTTCGTATATCAACAACGACCTGTTTCTTGCCCGGCTGGCCGATTGGGGCATCAGCGCCAGCAGCTACGCTGGCGAGGTTGGCGGCGCGACCCCGCACCTGCCTTGGCAACCACTGCGCCTGCTGCGGTCGCTGTCGTTGTTCCTGCGCATGCAACGCATCGCTCGTGGGCATTTGCTGACACTGGAAAACGGTTTGCGACGTTTTGACCGAGAGCTGCACGAACTGACCGGACAAGGCGCCGACGGCCAGCAACTGGCCGACTGGTTTACTCGCTTCTACGTGTTTGTGGTGCAAGGCAACCTGTGCATCGCCAGCGCTTTGGCCAGCAGCGGCGGCGACTGGCTGGGACGGCCACCGACCGCTTATGACAATCTTGAACACAGCCCTCATCGGCTGCCGTGGGAAACCGATCCGGCCACGCCACGCTCGGCGCCGACCGAACTGCCCTTGCAGGCATTCCCACAATGGCCGTTAGCGATTCGCCTGGCTCACGGGGCCGGTTTGCCGGGGTTGCGCGGTTATTACTTGCAGGTGCGCGAGTGGTATCGCGACAACCTGATGCGGATTTTCTTCCGCCTGCATCACGCCATGCCGAGCGTTGACCGTGAGCGCTGGTTCGCCCCGCACCCGGACATCCGCAGCCGCGACGGCAGTTTCTGGCAGGACGGTCGCGAAGGCACCGAGCAGGCGAGTGGCTTCCTGATCTACCCGGGCCAGGCCCAGGGCATCCTGGGCGAGCACATCCTGCTGGAAGACACTCTGGACCCTGGCCGCCACGCCCACTACCAAAGTGCCCGCGCCGTGATCGCGCGCATGGGCGGCCGCCTGTCCCACGGCTCGACGCTGCTGCGTGAGTTGCGTAAACCGTCGGCGGTGCTGCCTCAGGTGGATGTGGGGTGGGTCGGGCGTGAGGTGGTGTATTGCGATGGGGTGTTGAGGTTGGTGGATTAGGCCGCGCGATGATCTGTCGATCACAGAACCTGTGGCGAGGGAGCTTGCTCCCGCTGGGTTGCGCAGCAACCCCAAGCAATTTGAATGCGATCTGCCTGACACACCGAGGCGCCAGGATTGGGGACTGCTGCGCAGTCCAGCGGGAGCAAGCTCCCTCGCCACGGTGTGCTCGGCTCCCAGGGACTAGACTGCAGGAATAGAGCCCAGCCATCCGTCCATGACCAGGAGTCCCGCATGGAATCCCCGATCCATACGCTGCCCGCGTTATTCAAACAACTCGGTCTGCCCGACGACGCCGTCAGCATCGATCAATTCATCGCCAGCCATTCGCCGCTCAAACCCGAATTGCACCTGTCTGATGCCTTCTTCTGGAGCGAGGGCCAGCGGCAATTGCTGCGCGACGAGATTCTTGAAGACGCCGACTGGGCGCTGGTGGTGGATCAGCTTGACGTGCTGTTGCGTAAGGGACGCACCGAGTGAGTTCCCATCCTTGAAGTTCGTTATTCCCGTATCGAATTAATAAATAGCTTCTTATTCCTTAAATAATATAACTCTCCTCCTTATACTCGTCCGGGAACAGACACGCAGGAGAGCAACCCATGCGCAACGAATCGATTCGCTACCTGATTGTGCCGGGCTGGCAAGGATCGCCGGAAAACCATTGGCAGACCCATTGGCAGCGCAGCCTGCCCAATAGTGCCCGGGTCGAGCAGGCCGACTGGCTGACGCCTCGGCGTGAAGACTGGGTCGCCGCGCTGGCCGAGGCCATCGCCGCCGACAGCACGCCGGTGATTCTCATAGCCCACAGCCTGGGTTGCATCACGGTGGCCCATTGGGCAGCGACCGCGCCGGTGCAGTTTCTGCGGCAGGTTCGTGGGGCATTGCTGGTGGCGCCGGCGGATGTGGAGCGGCCATCCTGTGCCCCGGCGCTGCGCAATTTTGCGCCGATTCCTACCGATCTGCTGCCGTTTCCCAGCCAAGTGGTCAGCTCCGACAATGACGCAGCGGTGAGTGCCGCGCGTGCTGTGGAGCTGGCGCGCAATTGGGGAGCGGAGGCCGGTATCCTGGCCGGAGCGGGGCACATCAACGTGAAGTCCGGCCACCAGCGCTGGGAGCAGGGCTTCGCTTATCTCTATCGCTTGCAAAGCCGCATGGAGCACCACGCCCTGCGTCGCGCCTGAATTTTTTAGCGCCCCCCGTCTCCCGGCGGTTTGGGGCGGGAGCCTGCCATGAGCCTGCATGAAACCGTCGGCCAGCCCTTGCTGACCTTTCCCGATGCGGAAAAAAGCCCCCTGAGTATCCGCGCCAAGGCGCTGGTGTTCGTCGACCCGCGTTCGCGGCAATTGCGTCAGGAACTGGAAGAACTGGCACCGCGCTCGGTCGCGGTGTTGATTCGGGGCGAAACCGGTACCGGCAAGGAGTTGCTGGCCCGGCACATCCATCGCGAGAGCAATCGCCCAGGACTGTTCGTCTCGGTCAATTGCGGCGCCATCAGCCCGACTTATGCCGACGCCGAGTTGTTCGGCTACGCCGCCGGCAATCACAGCAGTTCGGCCAGCAGCCGGGCCGGATGGTTCGGTTCAGCCAATGGCGGCACGCTTTACCTGGATGAGATCGGAGACCTGCCGTTGCCCATCCAGGTCAAATTGCTGGCAGCCCTGGAAAACCATGAGGTCACCCGCGTGGGTGCTCATCAGCCCAACCCGGTGGACGTGCGCCTGGTGGCGGCCACCAGTATCGATCTGGCGCAAGCGGTGGCCGCCGGGAAATTCCATGAGCGGCTTTATCACTACTTGAGCGAGGGCCGGCTCGAGCTACCGGCCTTGCGCGAAAGGGTGGGCGATATCCTGTCTCTGGCCGAGTACTTCCTGGGCATTTATAGCCATCGCCTCGGCCTCTGCGTGCCGCTGATCAGCGAAGCGGCGCAACAGGCACTTGAACGGCACAGTTGGCCGGGCAATACCCGAGAGTTGGAAAACGTGATTCATTTTGCGTTGTTGGTGAGTACGGGGAATTACATATCGCCGGAACATCTAAACTTGCCCCAGGTAATGGATCCCTTGGCAGCGATACAGCAGAAGGTTCTTGCATTAATCGAATCGGGCGACCCTCAGGGTGTCAAGCGATTGAAGGAGTGGGTCGCGGGTCTTTGATGCATAAGCTGGACGTGCTGAGTTTATATAACCCTGGCGGTGTATGCGGTTAGGGTTTTATTATGTAGACGTTAAAGGTATTGTTTGGATTCTATTATGTTGGTGTCTGATTTATATATTGTTATATAAATAATATGTGTGATTTTAGAGCTTGATTGCAGGCCTGCTGTGATTGTTAATTGAATGGCGCAAGCAGGGTGGCTGGCCGAATATGAGGTGCAGCCATAACGATATTCAATTAAGTAATCTCCGAGGTTTAAAATGACATTTGAAACTACTGTGCCCGCATGGGATCGTTTGAAAAATTTTAAGATCATCGCCCTGTCGGCTGCTCATCGAGTGTATAGAAACGGCTATCAACAACTGCCGGTGAGGGTATACGTCGAGGTCGAGAATCCAGTGACCCACGCAAGTGTCGCACTGACCCAGGCCGAGCTGGATTCTATTGTTTTGATTGAACCATTAGGTGGGGTAGAGTTGGTTCGAGACGCAAGCTGGGCACCAGCGACGACATGGCAGTACAGTGAACTAAAGGACAGTCGTTTCCTGGAGCCTACCTTTATTGATGGGCCTGTCCCGGACGTGATGCCAACGGGCCCCTATGTTTATACAAAGGATTTCTATATCAGGACCGGCTCGCGCTCAGGGATTACGGTGCAGCCTCGCATAACGCGAGCGGACGGAAAAACATTTCAAATGGGCGAGTGGGATTCCACCTATAGGACGCTTCGACTGCAGCCAGTCGATCCCATTGTCTATCGTGCTGATCAATATAGTCTACCTGCCGCTTCTTACGATAATTTCAGTCAAATTGGCGATATTCGTAAGGTCACGGTTTTTAAGCTAAACCTGATAGTGGACCAGCGGCAGATAGGATTCGTATCGGGTTCTGATATGCCGGCACATCTTAGAGTAACCAGCTCGAACCGTGAGTATTCAGGTTATTACCTTGTTGGATACGAGCACGGTAGACGTATGCGAACGGGCGGAATAGTGCAATGGGATATGCCGGATGTTTGGGGGCGGTCTGCAAGCCTGCCGTCAAGTGTTGTGTTTGTGCTCGTCTATGGGAGGCGAGGTGGAAGGGTAGACGTCCGGACCCCTACTCCCGATACCGTTGTGAACGTGCGCGACAGCTATGGGAATAGTCAACGACTGACCTTGCGGCTGACCGAGTCCGCAGGGGAGCCGGATGTGTCGATCATATTTGCTCGAGGGCCGGACGATGAATAACTCATCTTCGGCGTTGGGGCGGCTGACCTCGGCGGCGTTCAAGTTTGACAGTTTTGTCCGTTCGGGCGTGGATCCCCGTACAGGTAGTTATAGCTGCAGTGTGGCGCTGGATGCGGCGCCGGCTGAAGGAGGCGACCGCCCCAAAATATCGGTTACGCTTTCCTATGATTTCTTCAATGATCAGAGTCTTGGTTTAGGGAAAGGTTGGTTCTTGCGCACCTGCCACTATGACCAATCGCGCAAGAAATTGACATTGACGAACGGAGAGACTTACCCGCTGTGGATCCACGGCGATGAGGCCTATCTCTATGATAAAAAAATTGAAAACTTAAGCGTCACTGTGAGGGGCAATGATCTGACCATTGTTCATGCCGATGGAAGAATTGAAGTTCTTTCGCGCTTGAATGCCGGAGATAATGAGTGGCTGCTGACGAAGGAGTATTGTCCTGATGGCAGGGAGACGCTTTATGAATATAATCGGGCGTCAGGACGGCGACAACTGCTGACGGTCCTTCACCAGAATCGCCGTGTATTGCAGGTTGACTATGCGCTAGATAAACCGGGGCGGCCGACAATTATCGTATGGCCGGACATTGCCTCAAAAACCATCGAATATCAGTTTGTAATCGGGAACGGGGAGCTCGAAGAACTCCACTTGATTACCGCGGAGAAAACGACGCTGAGGTGGCGCTTTCTATATTCAAACAGTGATCGTTTCCGGGTAATGAGTGAAGTACAGCAGCCGAATGGCGTTCGGGAGAGCCTTGTATATAAGGCTAAGGGGCACCGGCTACCAACCGGGGCGCCGGTGTCCGATTTGCCCTATGTCACTGAATCGATCATTTATCCCGGCGACGGGCAGCCGCGGATGTCCACTAGATATGTGTATTCCGGCACCAATTTCCTAGGGGCTGGTTCGACGGTTCGTTGGTCGGCTGAACGTGATGTGCTTTATAGGGAAAGGGGGAACTACGAGTATTACAGCGTTCAGACCCAGACGACCCGAGATGTAAACGGTCCAGAAGTCACAACTCGAACTATTCGTACCTACAACCGCTTTCATTCGCTGATTTCGCAGCGAACTGTCTGCGGTAATACGATACAACTGCGAAGCATCCGTTATCACGACAGGGCCGGCAAAGCTTTTGACGAGCAGCCGCATGATTTCCAATTACCGAGCGAGGTGTGCGACTCTTTTTTTACGACAAAAGACTTGAATAATGTCAGAACTGAGATCACCCGCACCTCCTACGATAAGCACGGGAATTTGCTGGAGAAAACCAGCCCGTGCGGTGCGCGCGAGATCTACGAATACTACCCTGGGCAAGGGAGCGCGGATTGTCCAGCCAGCCCTATACGTGTGCCGTATTTTCTCAAACAGAAGACCATTGTTCCCGCTCCTGACTTCGCCGCCGCGCCTACGACGGTGGTTCGTTATACCTACAGCGAGTCGCCGTCACTGCTTGCGGGTCGCCATTGTGTCCGGCTCGCCAGCGAAACACTCTATGAAGATGGCGTCAGCGAGCCGCGAGTAGATTGTCGATTGCGGTATACCAACAACACTCGTGATTTCTTTCATGGACGCCTGCAAAGCAAGGTGGAAACCGTGGGCGGTGTCCGCAGTGAGCACCGTTATGCGTACCGGCACGAAAACGGCAACGTTCGCACCGACCAGACTTTTGTGGCTCAAGGCGTGAGCCATCTGCGGCAAGATTGGCATGACGAATGTGGTTGGCTGGTCAAGACCCGTGAGTCCGGTGGCAATACCGTCAGCATGGAATACGATTCGTTGGGGCAACTGATCTGTGAAACGGTAATGCCCGATACCGGCCGGGCAGCGTCTCGTCAGTTCAGCTATCAGGCGGCTACGGGCGTTGATCGGTTTGTCACCGTGACCATGACGGACTCCCGCGGAGGCCGCACAATTACCCGCAGCGACGGACTTGACCGCACCCTGCGCGTCGAGAAGCAGGACGTCGATATGCCCGGCGCGCCCATGCGCGTCATTTACGAAGCGCAATACGACGGCCTCGGTCGCCTGAGGTCAGATACGCAAACCGATTGGTTCAATGGCGAGCCCAAAACACTGGACACCCGCTATCACTATGATGAATGGGGCCATCAGCACCGGAGCATTCGTTACGCGCAAGTGATCGTTCATGATGAAATCGACCCGGTAGCGCGCACTCGTACCGAGTGGGTGGAAGGTGCTGGCAAGACTCGAACGTTCATTAACGCTCTGGAGAAACCGTCGCGCGTCGAACGTGTGGACCTGTCGGGCGTCGTTCGAGAGGTTACCGCCTATGAATACGATGGCTTGGGACGGTGTATCAAACAAACGGCGTCCGATGGTGCGGTTACCCGCTATACCTATGATTTGGCCGGCCGCGTGCTGAGTACGACTCTACCCGACGGTACCGTGGTGGAGAAAAAATACGCGGCGCAGAGCCAGGGCGATTATCCCACTCAAATCAGCGCAAACGGCTATGTCGTGGGGAGTCGTACCTATGATGGGCTGATGCGAATCACCGGCAATCAGTGCGGCGGTCGCGCCGAGCAGATGAGCTATGCCGGTTCAAGCAGGAACCCTTCGCACAAGCGCACGGCTGCCGGAAAGGAGTTGGTGTTCACCCTGGACCCCTTGCTTGATGATCGCGTCACCAGCCGTTCCGGCAGCCAAGCGCCCGTTGCGACCAAGCATAGATTTGATCCGCATACCGGCTTGCTCCAGGAGTCAGCCAATTCATTGGTGCAGCGCCGCATGGAATATTGTCCTTCCGGTCGGCTCAGCCGGGAATCCTGGGTCACCGCACTTGACCGGTTCGAGAGTGAACAGACCTATTCATTGATGGGTAAGCCGATTTGCCATACCGACGTCAATGGCACGGCACGCACCTGCCGTTATGACGGAGCGGGACGCCCATCGCAAATTACGCAAGGCCCAGTTGCTGGCTCTGCTCAGGAATGCGTCACCGTGACCTACTTGTACGACGCCCAAGAGCAGGTCAAGAGCATCACCGTCAACGATCCTCGATCGGGCCGTTCGATGGTCACCGATCTGGTATACGACGAATTCGGCCGCGAAATCCTTCGGCGCTCCTCGTCCCAGGGAACTGACGTCGTCGAGGTGATCCAGTCGTTTGGCCCGGGCGATAAGCTCAGCCAACGCACGCTCAAGGCCAACGGGGTCCGGCGTGTCGAGACGTTTGCCTATGACTTGCGGGGGCGGTTGACGCATTACACCTGCCAAGGCCAGCAGGCGCCGGTGGACGCCCAAGGTAAAGTCATCGTTTCGCAGAATTACACCTATGACTATCTCGATAACATCCGTCAGGTTGTTACGCGTTTCGCGGGCGGCGAGAACACTGCCACGTATCGATATGACCTGCCTGACAAAACGCAACTGAGCGCTGTTACCCACAGTCATCCCGCCTATGTGTCAGCCAATTCCACCTTCCGATACGACGACGACGGCAACTTGCTCAACGACTCACTGGGTCGCACGTTGATCTACGACGAATTGGGCCGTCTGGAGCGCGTAGGTTCGGCTGACGCCAGGTCGACATTGGCGAGCTATCGATACGATGCATCGGATCGGATTCATGCTGTTGAATGGGGAGGGCAGAAGTGGTGCCGGCGGTTCTACCAAGAAGAAAACTTATGCAGTGAGTTAACGCAGGAGGGCGGCCGCAGCATCCTGCGCGAGGGACAACAGTTGCTGGCCGTGTCGCAGGACCAGGAGACAACATTGTTCAGGACTGACGGTTGCGGCAACGTCTTTCAGGCACTCTCTGGTAGCGGCAACACTCACCACGCCTATTCGCCATACGGGCAGCGTCCGGTGACAGATGGCTTGGGCAGTCTGTTCGGTTTCGGTGGCGAACCGCAGGATCCGGTGACCGGCTGTTACCTGCTTGGCAATGGCTATCGGGCCTACGATCCGGTACTGATGCGTTTCCATAGGCCCGACAGTTGGAGCCCGTTCGATGGCGGTGGCCTGAACCCCTATGCCTATTGTCTCGCAGACCCGATCAATCTTATTGATCCGACCGGTCATGTTTCCACTTGGGGCTGGATCAAGATCGGTCTTACCGCTGCTTTCGCGATTGCTTCCGTTGCGTTCACCATTGTGACGCTTGGCGCATCCGCTCCCTTGGTTGGGGTGTCGTTTTCGGCCGCAGCGGCATTGACCCTGGAGGTGGTGTCGGGTGCGGCATCGATTGCGTCGATCGTGCTGGAGGAGGCGGCTCCGGACGCCGTCGCCACGCAGATCCTGGGTTACGCCAGTATTGCGTTGGGCGTTATGTCCGGCGGCGCTTCCCTGACGGGGAAATTGCTCGGCAAAGGCACATCAGTCGCTTTGCAGAAAACCATCGACTCCCTCGGTGACGTCGTGACATTGGGCCGCAGCAACGCTTTGCGTGGGACGCGGGTTGGCGGTTCCGCCAAGTCTGCGAGCCCGTTGATCCGAGGCGCAGGGCAGCGCAACCTGATTGGCTTGCAAAACGATCTTGGAAACGTGCTCACGGCCAAGGATGTGGTGGGCTACGCCAATTATCCCGTCAAAGCCGCCACGTATGCGATTGACAGAGACAAGTACATTGAAAAGGCCCAAGGGTATTTCCAACAAATGCAGGAGTGGGCCGGCAATCTTCAGGGCGGTGAAGCGCCCGATGACATTTACGGCAACGTCAGGAAGCGAGGCTCGGACATCCGATTTGCATGACGAAGGTACGTCCGTATGTTTTGGGCATATTCAATATTGATATATGTATTTCCATAAAAGATATTGTTAAGGCATAAAAAATATCGGTATCTTCCGCATCACGCCAGCGATAGCACTTCGCTGGCACTCTACTTTGACCGTCGTCCATGACGACCGTGATATTCGATAAGGACACTGCATGAAAAAGGTTCTGTTGTTCACCGCATTGGCGGCAGCCCTGACCTCGGGCCTGGCCCAGGCGGCGGAGAAACTGGTTGTCGCGGCCACGCCGGTGCCCCACGCTGAAATTCTCGAGCTGATCAAGCCGGCCCTGGCCAAAGAAGGCGTGGATCTGGAAATCAAGGTGTTCACCGACTACGTCCAACCCAACGTACAGGTTGATCAGAAGCGCCTGGACGCCAACTACTTCCAGACCCTGCCTTACCTCAAGAGCTTCAACGAAGGCAAAGGCACCAACCTGGTAACCGTGATCGGCGTGCACGTCGAACCGTTTGGCGGCTACTCGAAGAAAGTCAAAAGCCTGTCCGAGTTGAAAGACGGCGCAACCATCGCCATCCCCAACGAAGGCAGCAACAGCGGCCGCGCTTTGATCCTGCTGCAGAAGGCTGGCCTGATTACACTCAAGGATCCGAAAAACGCCCTGGCAACGCCGAAAGACATCGCCGAGAACCCGAAGAACTTCAAGTTCAAGGAATTGGAATCGGCCATGCTGCCGCGCGTTCTGGATCAAGTTGACCTGGACATGATCAACACCAACTACGCCTTGGAGGCGGGCCTGAACCCGGCCAAGGATGCCTTGGTAATCGAGGGGGCGGATTCGCCATACGTGAACTTCCTGGTGGCCCGTCCTGACAACAAGGACAGCCCGGCCATGCAGAAACTCGCCAAGGCCTTGACCAGCCCTGAAGTGAAGGCGTTCATCGAGAAGAAATACAGCGGCGCGGTGTTGCCGGCGTTCTGATTCACCGGATAATTCTTTCGCAGTTCCCAACGCCGACGGCTGATACAGCGTCGGCGTTATCGTTCCCACGCGCCGCGTGGGAATGCCTCCAGGGACGCTCCGCCTCCAGTGAAACGGTGTCAGCGCCAGCTAGTCCGGCCAATGCCACGCCGGCTCATCCAACGCCCGCTGCCCGACTATTCCGGTCTGTCCCAGCTCCTTCTCCAACACGATGCAATTGCAGTGCTCATCCTGCTCCAATGCGGCGATCAGGCGCGTGGCATGGGAAACGACCCACACTTGGCAATTTGCCGAAGCGCGGACAATCAATCGCGCCAAGGCTGGTAGCAGGTCCGGGTGCAGGCTGGTTTCCGGTTCGTTGAGCACCATCAGCGAGGGTGGTCGCGGTGTGAGCAACGCGGCCACCAGCAACAGGTAGCGCAGGGTTCCGTCCGACAGTTCGGCGGCGGACAGCGGCCGCAGGAGGCCATGTTGCTGGAATGCAATGGCAAAACGTCCGCCATGGAGTTTGTCGATGTGCAATCGGGCGCCGGGAAAGGCATCGCCGATGGCGGCATGCAGGGCTTCGGAGTCGCCTATTTCAAGGATCGTTTGCAGCGCTGCGGCCAGGTCGCGTCCATCGTGATGCAGCACCGGGGTGCGCGTGCCCAGTTGCGGTTGGCGCACCGGGGCGTCGGCGTCGCTGCGAAAGTGGTCGTAGAAGCGCCAGCGACGGATGAACTCACGCATCTGCAACACTTCCGGCGAAGCCCGCAGGCTGCCGACCTGGTCGAACAGGCTGTCAAAGGTCGGCGTGTGTTGAGACAGGACGTCCCAGGAGCGACTTTCGCGGGCGCGAACCATCGGTCCGTTACGGTCCACCAACAGGCTGGCGGGGCGAAAGACCGGACCGGCCCAGATACATTCCCGCTTGATTTCAGGGTCCAGTGAAAACGCCGAACTGCTGGGCGCGGGCAGGCCCAGGGAAATCGAATAGCTGAAGTCCTCACCAGCGAATCCCAGGCGCAGGCGCTTGGTGCCCTGGCGCACGGTCGCCTGGACAGGTACTTCGCCGCTGCGCATGCGTCGGCTGATTTCTTCCGGCCCGGCCCAGAAGGTTGAATCCAGTCCGCCTTCACGAGCCAGCGCGTTGACCACGCCGCCCTGTGCCGTCTCGGCGAGCAGGCGCAATGCGCGATACAGATTGGATTTGCCAC
This sequence comes from Pseudomonas sp. Z5-35, assembly GCF_051131945.1. Taxonomy (NCBI): domain Bacteria; kingdom Pseudomonadati; phylum Pseudomonadota; class Gammaproteobacteria; order Pseudomonadales; family Pseudomonadaceae; genus Pseudomonas; species Pseudomonas sp. Z5-35. The sequence goes on along the minus strand of NZ_CP071640.1, from coordinate 5,332,275 downwards.
TGCCGTTGGGCCCAGTGATCAGGTTCAATCGGCCCAGTGGAATGACCAACTTATTGATGGACCGGTAGTTGGCCACCGCCAGGGTCTTGAGCATGCGAATTCCTTTCTTGCATGGATGTCAGAGACGAGTCTGCCTCATTGCCGTGCATTCGGTGAACCCTGTTCTAAGCTCACAGTCGTATCGTCACTGGCACGTCCGTACAACGCAAAGGAGTCTGCATGGCTGGTCCCGGAATCACATTGATTGTTGGCTTGGGCGTGTGTGCGTTGTTGGCGGGATGTGGTGACAAGAAACCCGAGGACAAAGCCCTGCCACGGGTGTTCATCCAGCAAGCCACGCCCACTGAATACGCTGCCTCGGTAACGCTGACCGGCGATGTCCAGGCCCGCGTGCAAGCCGACCTGTCGTTTCGTGTGGGCGGCAAGATCATCGAGCGCAAGGTCGATGTCGGGGACCGGGTCTCGGCCCGGCAGGTACTGGCCCGGCTCGATCCGCGCGACTTGCAGACCAATGTCGACTCTGCCCAGGCCCAGGTGGCCGCCGAGCAGGCGCGGGTCAAGCAGAGCGCGGCGGCGTTCGTGCGCCAGCAAAAACTCCTGCCCAAGGGCTACACCAGCCAGAGCGAATTCGACGCGGCCCAGGCGCAGTTGCGCAGCAGCCAGAGCGCGCTGACGGCGGCCCAGGCGCAACTGGCCAACGCCCGTGAACAGCTGAGCTATACCGCTCTGATCGCCGAGGCGCCAGGCATCATTACCGCGCGCCAGGCTGAGGTCGGCCAAGTGGTGCAGGCGACGGAACCGATCTTCAGCCTGGCCCGGGATGGCGAGCGCGACGCCGTTTTCAACATCTACGAATCGCTGCTGAGCGAGCCGCCGTCGGACGCTGCGATTACCATCAGCTTGCTGGATAACCCGGCAATCAAGACCACCGGTACCGTGCGCGAGATCACCCCGGCGGTATCCGCCGAGACGGGCACGGTGCAGGTCAAGGTGACCCTCGACAATTTGCCCGAAGGCATGCGCCTGGGGTCGGTGGTCAGCGCCACCGCCAAGTCCGCCGGCAAGACTGCCGTCGAGTTGCCATGGTCGGCATTGACCAAGAACCTCAGCGAGCCGGCCGTGTGGCTGGTAGATGGCGAGGGCAAGGCACAGTTGCATACGGTCACGGTCGGTCGCTACCTGACCGGCAAAGTCATCATCAGTGACGGGCTCAAGGGCGGCGAGAAAGTGGTTACCGCTGGCGGCCAACTGCTGCACCCTGGCGTGCGCGTCGAGATTGCTGAAAATACCTATGAAAAATCCACGCCGGGAGCCCAGCCATGAAGCGCTTGTGGATAGTCTCGGCAGGCCTGCTGCTCGCCGCCTGTTCGAAGGAAGAGGCGCCGCCGGAGCCGGTGCGACCGGTGTTGTCCGTTGAGGTCCGGGCCCTCGACCAGCAGGCCCTCGGCCGATTCGCCGGGAATATCCAGGCGCGCTACGAGACCAATATGGGCTTTCGCGTGCCAGGACGGATCGCCAGCCGCAACGTCGACGTTGGCGCCGAAGTGAAAAAGGGTGACCTGCTCGCGACCCTCGACCCCACCGACCAGCAGAACCAATTGCGCGCCGCCCAAGGCGACCTGGCGCGAATCGAAGCGCAATACATCAATGCCCAGGCCAATGCCCGTCGCCAGCAACAGTTGTTCGACCGTGGCGTCGGCGCCCAGGCGCAACTGGACATCGCCCAGACCGACCTGAAGACCACCGCCGCCTCCCTGGAGCAGGCCCGGGCCGCGGTCGAACAAGCCCGCGACCAGCTCAACTACAGCGAACTGCATACCGACCACGATGCGGTCGTCACGGCCTGGAATGCCGAGGCCGGGCAAGTGGTGACCGCCGGCCAGCAAGTGGTGACGCTGGCTCGTCCAGATATCAAGGAGGCGGTGATCGACCTGCCGGCTGGATTGGCTGAGCGCCTGCCTGAAGACGTGGTCTTCGAAGTCGCCGCGCAACTGGACCCGGCGACCCGCACCACCGCCATCGTGCGCGAGATCGAACCCCAGGCCCAGAGCGCCACCCGCACCCGTCGCGCGCGCCTGACGTTGACCGACACGCCGCCGGGCTTTCGCCTCGGCACGGCCATCAGCGTGACCCTGAGTTCAGCCATCGAGCCGCGCATCGAGCTGCCGCTCACCGCGCTGCAAGAGGTCGACGGCAAGGCGCGAATTTGGCTGATCAACCCGCAGGACCAGACGGTCTCGCCACGCGAAGTACAAATTCTCGAACGCTCGGCTGATTCAGTGTTGGTGGCTAACGGCATCAAGCCCGGCGATCGCGTGGTCAGCGCCGGCGTGAACAGTCTCAAGCCAGGGCAGAAAGTGAAACTCGACGAGGAAGCACGATGAAAGGGCCTTTCAACCTATCCGAATGGGCCCTGCGGCATCAGTCGTTCGTGTGGTACCTGATGTTCGTCGCGTTGCTGATGGGCGTGTTCTCCTACATGAACCTGGGCCGCGAGGAAGACCCGTCGTTCACTATCAAGACCATGGTCATTCAGACTCGCTGGCCCGGCGCGACCCAGGAGGAAACCCTCGAACAGGTCACCGACCGCATCGAGAAAAAACTCGAAGAACTCGACTCCCTCGATTACGTGAAGAGTTACACCCGGCCGGGGGAATCGACGGTGTTCGTCTACCTGCGCGATACCACCGGAGCCAAGGAAATCCCTGAGATCTGGTACCAGGTCCGCAAGAAGATCAACGACATTCGCGGCGATTTTCCCCAAGGGTTGCAAGGCCCGGGATTCAACGACGAGTTCGGCGACGTGTACGGTTCGGTGTATGCCTTCACTGGCGACGGCCTGTCGATGCGCCAGTTGCGCGACTACGTTGAGCAAGTGCGCGCCGAGATCCGCGACGTGCCCGGTCTGGGCAAGGTGGAAATGGTCGGCGAACAGGATGAAGTGCTGTACCTGAACTTCTCCACGCGCAAACTCGCGGCCCTGGGGATCGATCAGCGTCAGGTGGTGCAGAGCCTGCAATCGCAGAATGCCGTGACCCCGGCCGGGGTGATCGACGCCGGGCCGGAACGGATTTCGGTGCGCACGTCGGGACAGTTCCAGTCGGAGAAGGACCTGGCCAACGTCAACCTGCGACTCAATGACCGGTTCTATCGCCTGGCCGATATCGCGGATATCCGCCGTGGTTATGTCGACCCCGCGACGCCGATGTTCCGCTTCAACGGTACGCCGGCCATCGGTCTTGCCATCGCCATGAAGAAGGGCGGCAATATCCAGGACTTCGGCAAGGCCCTGCATGCGCGCATGAACGAACTGACCGCCGACTTGCCGGTGGGCGTTGGCGTGCACACGGTGTCGGACCAGGCCGAAGTGGTGGAGGAGGCCGTCGGCGGTTTCACCAGTGCCTTGTTCGAGGCGGTGGTCATTGTCCTGGTCGTCAGTTTCATCAGCCTCGGCATACGGGCCGGCCTGGTGGTGGCCTGCTCGATCCCGTTGGTGTTGGCGATGGTGTTCGTGTTCATGGAATACAGCGGCATCACCATGCAGCGGATATCCCTCGGTGCGCTGATCATTGCCCTCGGCTTGCTGGTGGATGACGCGATGATCACCGTGGAAATGATGGTCACGCGCCTGGAAAAAGGTGACAGCAAGGAACAGGCCGCCACCTTCGCCTACACCTCGACCGCATTCCCGATGCTCACCGGGACCCTGGTGACCGTGGCCGGTTTCGTGCCCATTGGCCTGAATGCCAGTTCCGCCGGCGAGTACACCTTCACTCTGTTCGCGGTCATCGCCGTGGCGATGCTGGTGTCCTGGATTGTCGCGGTGCTGTTCGCCCCGGTCATCGGCGTGCATATCCTCAGCACCAACATCAAACCCCACAGCGCCGAGCCGGGGCGTATCGGTCGGGCGTTCAACGGCGGCTTGTTGTGGGCGATGCGCAATCGCTGGTGGGCTATCGGCATCACGGTGCTGCTGTTCGTGCTGGCGGTGTTTTGCATGCGCTTTGTGCAGAACCAGTTTTTTCCGTCTTCGGACCGGCCGGAGATCCTGGTGGACCTCAACCTGCCGCAGAACGCCTCGATGGACGAGACCCGCAAAGCGGTCGACCGCCTGGAAGCGACCCTCAAGGATGACCCGGACGTGGCGCGCTGGAGCACTTACATCGGCGAAGGCGCGATCCGCTTTTACCTGCCGCTGGACCAGCAGCTGCAGAACCCGTACTACGCGCAACTGGTGATCGTCAGCAAGGGCCTGGAGTCGCGCACGGCGCTGACCGAACGCTTGCAGAAGCGCTTGCGCGAAGATTTCGTCGGCATAGGCAGCTACGTGCAAGCCCTGGAAATGGGGCCGCCGGTGGGCCGGCCGATCCAATACCGCGTCAGCGGCAAGGACATCGACCAGGTGCGCAAGCACGCCATCGAACTGGCCACCGAGCTGGACAAGAACTCGCACATCGGCGAAATCATCTACGACTGGAACGAGCCGGGCAAAGTGCTGCGCATCGACATCGCCCAGGACAAGGCAAGGCAACTGGGGTTGTCTTCGGATGACGTGGCCCGGCTGATGAACAGCATCGTCAGCGGTTCGCCGGTAACCCAGGTCAACGACGACATCTACCTGATCAATGTGGTCGGTCGTGCCGAAGACGCCGAACGCGGTTCGCCGGAAACCCTGCAGAATCTGCAAATCGTTACTCCCGGCGGCACGTCGATCCCGCTGCTGGCATTCGCCACGGTGCGTTATGAATTGGAGCAGCCGCTGGTCTGGCGTCGCGACCGCAAGCCGACCATTACCATCAAGGCCGCCGTGCGCGATGAAATCCAGCCGACGGACCTGGTGCGGCAACTGCAACCGGACATCGACAAGTTCGCTGCCAAATTGCCGGTGGGCTACAAGGTCGCCACCGGCGGCACGGTGGAGGAAAGCAGCAAGGCCCAGGGGCCGATCGCCAGCGTGGTGCCGCTGATGCTGTTCCTGATGGCGACGTTCCTGATGATCCAGTTGCACAGCGTGCAGAAGCTGTTCCTGGTGGCCAGCGTCGCGCCGTTGGGCCTGATCGGCGTGGTCCTGGCGCTGGTGCCGACGGGCACGCCCATGGGCTTCGTGGCGATCCTCGGCATCCTCGCGCTGATCGGCATTATCATTCGCAACTCGGTGATCCTGGTGACCCAGATCGATGAGTATGAACGTGACGGCTACGAACCCTGGGATGCGGTGGTGGAAGCGACCGAGCACCGGCGCCGGCCGATCCTGTTGACGGCGGCTGCGGCGAGCCTGGGGATGATTCCGATTGCCCGGGAAGTGTTCTGGGGCCCAATGGCGTACGCGATGATTGGCGGGATTATCATTGCCACCCTGCTGACATTGCTGTTCCTGCCGGCGCTCTATGTAGCCTGGTACAAGATTCGCGAGCCCAAGCGCGATTGAAGCGGCTTCATGCGTTGCCCTTGTGGCGAGGGAGCTTGCTCCCGCTGGGCCGCAAAGCGGCCCCATGAAGCCATGCGTCACCCTGGCCTTTTTACTTGCGCAACAACCGCATCCCATTGAACACCACCAGCAAGCTCACCCCCATGTCGGCAAACACTGCCATCCACAGGGTGGCGAACCCGGCAAAGGTGACGGCGAGAAAGATCGCCTTGATGACCAGCGCCAAGGCAATGTTCTGTTTGAGGATGCTGGAAGTCTGCCGCGATAGCCGGATGAACGCCGGAATCTTGCGCAGGTCGTCATCCATCAAAGCGACGTCGGCGGTCTCGATCGCCGTGTCGGTGCCGGCCGCTGCCATGGCGAAGCCGATTTCCGAGCGGGCGAGGGCCGGGGCGTCGTTGATGCCGTCGCCGACCATGCCGACTCGGTGACCCTGGGCGTACAGCTCCTCGATGGCTTTCAGCTTGTCCTCTGGCAACAAATCGCCACGGGCCCGGTCCATGCCCACCTGCTCGGCAATCGCCTCGGCGGTGTGGGCATTGTCGCCAGTCAGCATCAGCGTCTTGATGCCCAGCCCGTGCAGTTGCCGGATGGCTTCGCGACTGGAGTCCTTCACCGTGTCCGCCACGGCGAATAACGCCAAAGGGCCCGTGCCGTCGAGTAGCAGCACCACGGACTTGCCTTGTTTCTCCAGGGCAAAAAGTCTCTCTTCCAACTCCGGTGAGCACAGTCCGAGATCTTCCACGAGTCGGTGGTTGCCCAGATGATACGTCCGGCCATCGATGTCGCCGCGCACGCCGCGTCCGGCAAGCGCCGCGAAGTTATCCACAGCGTGCTGTGCCCGCTGGTTATCCACAGCCGCATCGGCAATCGCGCGCGACACTGGATGGTCTGAGCGCGCGGCGAGGCTGGCGGCCAGCGCCCTGGCGGTGGTTTCCACCGTCGGGTCCAGCGGCACGTAGTCGGTCTGCACCGGCTTGCCATGGGTGATCGTTCCGGTCTTGTCCAAGGCTACGTAATCGAGCTTGTGGCCGCTCTCCAGATAAACGCCGCCCTTGATCAGGATGCCTTTGCGCGCCGCTGCCGCCAGGCCGCTGACGATGGTCACCGGGGTGGAGATCACCAGTGCGCACGGGCAGGCGACCACCAGCAGGACCAATGCCCGGTAGATCCAGTCGAACCACGGCGCGCCCATGAACAGGGGCGCAATGACGGCCACGGCCAGCGCCAGGACGAACACCGCCGGAGTGTAAATGGTCGAGAATCGATCGACGAAACGCTGGGTCGGTGCGCGGGAGCCCTGGGCCTGTTCCACGGCGTGGATAATCCGCGCGAGGGTGGATTGATCGGCGGCGGCGGTCACGGTGTACTCCAACTCGCCGGCCTGGTTGATGGTGCCGGCGAACACTTTGTCGCCCACGGTTTTATCCACCGGCAGGCTCTCGCCGGTGATGGGCGCCTGGTCGATGGTCGAACGGCCGGCGACCACGTCACCGTCCAGGCCGACACGTTCTCCGGGACGGACCCGCACTCGCGCGCCGAGGGCGATGGCTTTGACGGCCTGGACCTGCCAAGTGCCGTCAGTCTGTTGCACGGTGGCCTGCTCCGGCGCCATTTGCATCAGGCCGCTGATGGCGTTGCGAGCGCGGTCGAGGGATTTGGCTTCGATCAACTCAGCCACGGTGAACAAGAACATCACCATCGCCGCTTCCGGCCACTGGCCGATCAACACCGCGCCGGTCACGGCGATGCTCATCAAGGCATTGATATTCAGGTTGAGGTTCTTCAGGGCGATCCAGCCCTTTTTGTAAGTGCCGAGGCCACCGCTGAGAATCGACGCCAGCGCTACCAACGCGACGACCCAGTTTGGCGCGGTGTTGGTGAAATGAATCACCTCGGCACCCAGCGCGGTGACACCGGACAGCGCCAACGGCCACCAAGGCTTGGCGGGTGCGGGCAGGTTGTTGGTCGACTCTTGCTGACCGGCCGTAAACGGTTCCGCTTGCATCCCCAAGGACTCGATAGCCTTGATGATCGGCGCATCGCTGGGCAAGTCGTGAGTCACGCCCAGCACCCGGTTGATCAGATTGAATTGCAGTTGCTGCACGCCTTCGAGCTTGCCGAGTTTGTTCTGTATCAACATCTGTTCGGTGGGGCAGTCCATGGCTTCGATGCGAAAACTGCTCAGCCGCGCACCGTCCGTTGGCGCCTTGCCGATGTTGACCACGGACGGCGCCGCTTTGGACGCGCAGCAGGAATGAGCGTGATCGTGACCGTGGGCCGATTTGGGGGTGTGAATGGAGTCGCTCATGAGGTTACGTCCGTGAAAAGTGCCTGTTGCACAGTAGAGACCCTGTAGCCACTATAGGGTCAAGCACCTATTTCGGAGGCGTGCCATGAAGATCGGCGAACTGGCGAAACTCACCGACTGCCAAGTCGAGACCATCCGTTACTACGAGCGCGAGGGCCTGCTGCCGGAGCCCGCCCGCAGCGATGGCAACTACCGCGTCTACACCCAGGTCCACGCCGAGCGGCTGACGTTCATCCGCAACTGTCGCACCCTGGATATGACCCTGGAGGAGATCCGTAGCCTGCTGATCCTGCGCGACAGCCCCCAGGACCAGTGCGAGAGCGTCAATGCGTTGATCGATGAACACATCCACCACGTCAAGGCACGTATCGACGGCCTGCTGGCGTTGCAGGCGCAACTGATCGACCTGCGCCATCGCTGCGGCGAAGGGCCGGACCTGGATCAATGCGGGATCTTGCAGCGGCTGGAAGTCAGCGGCGCGGTGGCGCCGGAAGTGGAGCATTCACATGTGGGGCGTAGTCACGGGCACTGAGCCCTTAGCACCCATGATCGTTCCCACACAGAACGTGGGAGATTCTATGGTTGAGGGAAAGCCCTCAACTGGCTTTTGGCTGATATTCGCTTTGCCCTTTCAGCAAGGCGAATACCACCCGAGCAAGCTTGCGAGCCAGCATTACCAACGCCTGAGTGGTGCTGAAGCCTCGAGCTCTTTGGGCTTCGTAAAACCGTTTCCAGGCTTTTGTACGGCTAGCCGACATCGCTGCATTGTGCAAAAGCCGGCGGGCTTCGGGGTCTCCGCGCTTGGTCAAGCTGCGGCGACCGTCCTTTTGCCCAGATTTCGATACCCGCAGATCCATGCCCAGAAAGGCGATAAACGCATCCGCGTTGCTAAATTCCCCCCGCTGAAACGCCGTGAGCAAGCGTGCTCCGGTTAGAAATCCAATGCCCTCAACTTTCAGGCAGCGCTTCAGTTGACCGAGCAAACCGGCTTCTTTGAGCTGATCGTTGATCGTCTTTTCGATCATCGTTTCAAGCCGCTGCATGGACTTTATTTGTTCGGCAAAAGCCGCCTTGAGCAGCGGCTCATTCGACCAGCTCTGCACTAGGCCGACCCTGGCCTGGACCAAGGCTGCGCGACGGCGGAAAAGGCTCAGGAGCTGGCGGTACAGCGGTGAGGGCGGGGTCCATGGGCGCAACTCCTCGGCTTCGTTTTTCAGGTAACGGGCCAGCAGCCTGGCGTCCAAGGCGTCGGTTTTAGCGCGGATCTTCACGCCTTCGCGGTAATGTTTGAGTTCATAGCCGCCCACCATGTAAATCGTGCAACCGGCCTCATAGGCCAGATCAGCAAACTCCAGGTGGTAGATGTTGGTTGCCTCAATGGCAATAGACACGGGGCATGGCAAGGCCTTCAGCCACTGCTTGATGGATGTTTTGGTATTAGGGATCTCTTCAAGCAGATCGCTATCGGCCTGATAAATCACCAATTCATTCTTGGCGACATCCACACCCACGATCGGTTTTGATAAAGAGACCGGCATTGCCATAGGATTTCCTCCGAGATAAGGTTTGAGCACTTGAAGGGCTCACCCAGAGGCGCAGGCTTGTTCCTATCGTCGGTCTAGCCAGATGCATTCTTTATCGGCGCTTAGGTGAAAGGAGGAGGGGCGAAATCTCCCACGGTCTGTACTGCGTCAACAGTCAGAATCGAGCCTTGTCCCTCCTCCTCCCTTCAAGTCCTACCATACAAGCGATCAATAGTCGTGTTTCTAGACCGCCATCGGCGCGGTCATCGGCGCGTGGTGTTGATAGCCTTCAAGAGAGAAATCGCTCGGCTCCACCAACTCCAGCCATTCAGGCTGGTACACGCCTGTCTTGGCAAACTCCGGCACGCGCTCGGAAATCACCAGTTTGGGCATCGGGAACGGCTCGCGGGTGAGCTGTTCGTTGAGCATGTCCAAGTGGTTTTCGTAGACGTGGGCATCGCCAATGAAATAGGTGAACCAGCGCGGCGTGTAGCCGGTCAGGCGACCGATCAGGCTCAGCAGCGCGGCGCCTTCGGTGAGGTTGAACGGCGTGCCCAGGCCCAGGTCATTGGAGCGGATGTAGAGGGTCAGGGAGATTTCCTTGGTCTCGACATTCGGGTGGAACTGGTACAACAGATGGCACGGTGGCAGGGCCATTTCATCGAGCTGGGCGCAGTTCCAGCCGTGGAACAGGATGCGCCGGCTGCCCGGGTCCTTGATGATGGTATCGACGCACTGGCGAACCTGGTCGATCGCTTTGTACAGCACCACATAGGCCTGGCCGTTTTCTTTGCCTTCGGCGATCTGCCGGTAACCCTGGGCCAGTGTCTGCTCGATGGCCGCCGGGTTGCTCAGCGGGATCTGCTTGTAAGCCGGCCATTTGCGCCATTGCACGCCGTAGATCTCGCCCAGGTCGTCTTCGCCCTGGCGGAACGGGTTGGCCAGCCACTGGGCGTTTTCGTTGGCGTTCTGGTCCCAGACCTTGCAGCCCAAGGCGCGGAACTCAGCGGCGTTATTCACACCACGGAGAAAACCGCACATTTCGCCAATGGCCGATTTAAAAGCCATCTTGCGCGTGGTGATGGCCGGAAAACCTTCTTTCAGGTCATAACGCAGCATCGCGCCGGGAAAACTGATGGTGTTCACACCGGTGCGGTTGGCTTGCCTGGTGCCGTTCTTGATGACGTGGGCCACCAGATCGAGATATTGCTTCATGGGATACCTGTGTCCTTGAACCCGAGGCCAGCGCCCCGGGGTCCGAATTTTAAACCTTGGCCGCCGCAGCCGGAGCGCGATGATAGGCCAGCCAGATCAGTGCCAGGCCACCAACGATCATCGGCAGGCACAACACCTGGCCCATGGTCAGCCAGTTCCACGCCAGATAGCCGAGCTGGGCGTCGGGGACGCGGACGAATTCAACGATAAAGCGGAAGATCCCGTAGAACAGCGCAAACATGCCTGACACCGCCATGGTCGGTCGCGGCTTGCGCGAAAACAGCCAGAGGATCAGGAACAGTGCCACGCCTTCGAGAGCGAACTGGTACAGCTGCGACGGGTGGCGCGGCAACTGCGCCGGGTCGCTGAACGGGGGGAAGACCATTGCCCAAGGCACGTCCGTCGCCTTGCCCCACAACTCGGCGTTGATGAAGTTGCCAATGCGCCCGGCACCCAGGCCGATCGGCACCATTGGCGCGACGAAATCCATCAGTTCGAAAAACGATTTGTTGTTGCGCTTGCCGAACCACAGCGCCGCGAGCATCACGCCGATGAACCCGCCATGGAAGGACATGCCGCCTTTCCATACCTCGAAGATCAGTGTCGGATTGGCCAGGTAGGCGCTCAGGTCGTAGAACAATACGTAGCCCAGGCGTCCGCCGACGATCACGCCCATGGACAGCCAGAACACCAGGTCCGAAAGCTTCTCTTTGTTCCAGGTCGGATCAAACCGGTTGAGCCGGCGCGAGGCCAGCCACCAGGCGCCACCGATACCGATCAGGTACATGAGACCGTACCAGTGGATTTTCAGCGGGCCGATGGCCAGGGCAACCGGATCGATCTGCGGGTAAGGCAGCATTGATATTCCTCGTGAATGTCAAAAATACCCGGGCGACGCTGCCACCTCGGGATTAAGCCAGGATTGCGTCAGAGCAGGAAACTCAAGCCGACGCCGAACAGCAAAGCGGCGAACAGCCGCTTGAGCAAGCGCGGCGACAGGCGATGGGCCAGTCGCGCGCCGAAACGGGCGAAGACCATGCTCGTCAGGGCGATGCCCAGCAGCGCCGGCAAATACACAAAACCGAGACTATGGGGCGGCAACAACGGATCCTGCCACCCCAGAATCATGAAACTTAACGCACTGACCAGGGCGATGGGCAGCCCGCACGCCGACGAAGTCGCCACCGCTTGTTGCATCGGCACGCTGCGCCAGGTCAGGAACGGTACGGTCAGCGAGCCGCCACCGATGCCGAAAATCGCCGAGGCCCAGCCGACCACCGTGCCGGCCAGGGACAACCCGACCTTGCCCGGTACCGTGCGGCTGGCCTTGGGCTTGAAATCCAAGGCCAGTTGCGCGGCGACGAGCATGGCGAACACCCCGATGATCTTTTGCAGGTGCGGACCGGAAATCGCTTCGGCGGTGATCGCGCCGAAACCGGCGCCGACCAGGATGCCAACGGTCATCCAGGTGAAAATCTGCCAGCGCACCGCCCCTTTGCGGTGATGCTCGCGCACGGCGTTTACCGACGTGAAGATGATCGATGCCAGGGAAGTACCTACGGCCAGGTGCGTCAATACTTGCGGGTCGAAACCCTGCAAGGTGAAACTGAAGACCAACACCGGGACGATGATCATCCCGCCGCCCACGCCGAACAACCCGGCCAGTACGCCGGCACAGGCGCCGAGCAGCAGATAGAGCAGAAATTCCACCAGCGTCTCCTCGCCCGTACCAAAATAAGAGCGGCATGGTAACGGATCAATGGCATCTGGCTCCACTGAAGGCGATGGATGCGTTAGTGATGTATGGGTAGAGTGGCTAATGATCGCTGTCCCCTCGCCACAAAAGCAGTGTCGTTCAGCTTCATTCTTAAACAGGACAACCTGATGTGCCTGATCGTATTTGCCTGGCGCCCCGGCCACTCCCAGCCGCTGATCGTGGCGGCCAACCGCGACGAGTTCTACGCTCGTCCAACCCAGCCCTTGGCCCAATGGTCTGACGCACCCCACGTATATGCCGGGCGTGACCTGGAGGCTGGCGGCACCTGGCTCGGTGTCGGCGCGCAGGGGCGCTTTGCCGCGCTGACCAACATCCGCGACCCGGGCCAACTGCCGGCATTCAAGTCGCGCGGTGAGTTGGTGGCGCGGTTCCTGACCGGAAGTCTTTCGATTGGCGATTATTTGAGCGAAGTCGTGCCTCGTGCCGGCGAATATGGTGGTTTCAACCTGCTGCTCGGTGATGGCGCCGAACTGTGGCACTACAACGCCCGGGATACCCGGCCACAACAGTTGGCTGAAGGGGTTTATGGCCTGTCTAACGCTGGGCTGAACACACCCTGGCCGAAATTGCTCAAGGCCCGGGCGGCGCTGGTCGAGGTGCTGGACGATCCGCAACCCCAGGCGCTGCTGGCACTGCTGAATGATCCACAGCCCGCGCCCATGGCCGAACTACCGGACACCGGGGTGGGATTGGCGACGGAGATGCTGCTGTCGAGTGTGTTCATTGCCAGCCCGGCCTACGGGACGCGAGCGAGTACGGCATTGATTGTTCATGCCGATGGGACGCGGCATTTAGTGGAGCGCAGTTTCGGGCCGCATGGGGGGCATTTGGGAGAAGTGGAGCTGCTCGCTTTATGCCGGCGATAATCCGTGGCGAGGGAGCTTGCTCCCGCTGGGCTACGAAGTAGCCCCAAAGCTTTTTGGGCGGGCTTCGCCCACCAGCGGGAGCAAGCTCCCTCGCCACAGACGCTCGCTGGAGGATCTAAAGTGTTTTGTTCGACGCCGGATTGATCATCCGCGCCAACCCGAGGTTCTTCAGCGCCAACTGCAGGGAGCTATGAATCACTTGCGGGTTATCGATGGTCATCAGCTCCGCCAGCAGCTCCTGGGCCTTGCTGAGGTTGATCTGGCGCAGCATCCACTTCACTTTCGGCAGGTTGGTGGCGTTCATCGACAGGCTGTCGAAGCCCATCGCCATCAGCAGCACCGCTGCCGCCGGGTCGCCGGCCATTTCGCCGCAGATACTCACGGGCTTGCCTTCGGCATGGGCGTCGCGCACGACGTTCTGTAGAGCCTGCAGCACGGCCGGGTGCAGGTAGTCATACAAGTCCGCTACCCGTGGGTTGTTACGGTCCACGGCCAGCAGATATTGGGTCAGGTCGTTGGAACCGACGGACAGGAAGTCCACCTGCCGCGCCAATTCCTTGGTCTGGTACACCGCTGCCGGAATTTCGATCATCACGCCGACGGGTGGCATCGGTACGTCGGTGCCTTCGTCGCGTACTTCGCCCCAGGCCCGGTGGATCAGGTGCAGGGCCTCTTCCAGCTCATGGGTGCCAGAGATCATCGGCAACAGGATGCGCAGGTTGTTCAGGCCTTCGCTGGCCTTGAGCATGGCGCGCGCCTGGACCAGGAAGATTTCCGGATGGTCGAGCGTCACGCGGATCCCGCGCCAGCCGAGGAAGGGGTTGTCTTCCTTGATCGGGAAATAGGACAGGGATTTGTCGCCGCCGATGTCCAGGCTGCGCATGGTCACTGGCTGCGGATGGAACGCGGACAATTGCTCGCGGTAGATCGCCAGCTGTTCCTTTTCGCTGGGGAAGCGCTGGTTGATCATGAACGGTACTTCGGTGCGGTACAGGCCCACACCCTCGGCACCACGCTTCTGCGCCCGGGCCACATCGGCCAGCAGGCCGGTGTTGACCCACAGCGGCATGCGGTGGCCATCGAGTGTGATGCAGGGCAGGTCCCGCAGCGCATCCAGGCCCAGGGAGAGTTGCTTTTCTTCTTCCACCACATCGGCAAACTGCTTGCGCAGCACGTCGCTGGGGTTGGTGTAGACCTCGCCGTGGTAGCCATCGACGATCATCTGGATGCCGTCGACCTTGGAATACGGCAGGTCCACCACGCCCATCACCGTGGGAATGCCCATGGCCCGGGCGAGGATCGCCACGTGGGAGTTGCCCGAACCCAAAACCGAGACCAACCCCGCCAGCTTGCCTTCAGGCACTTCGCCGAGCATGGCCGGGGTCAGCTCTTCGCTGACCAGGATCGTGTTGTCGGGATAGACCAGCGTCTGTTGGCGTTCCTGCTGCAAGTAGGCGAGCAAGCGGCGGCCGAGGTCCTTGACGTCGGAAGCGCGCTCGCGCAGGTAGGCATCGTCCATCAGTTCGAAACGATTGACGTGGTCGGTCACCACTTGGCGCAACGCGCCCTGGGCCCATTGGCCGGTCTTGATGACCGTGGTCACCTCGCTGCCCAGGGACGCGTCGTCGAGCATCATCAGGTAGACGTCGAACAGCGCGCGCTCTTCCGGGCGCAGCTGCGTCGCCAGCTTGGCCGACAGGGTGCGCATGTCGGCGCGCACGCCTTCGATGGCGGTCTTGAACAAGCCCAGCTCGGCCGGGATGTCGGAAATGGTCTTGTCTGGCACCACGTCGAGGTCGGCGGGCGGCAGCATGACCAGCGCGGTACCCACCGCCGCGCCGGGGGAGCCTGGGACGCCGACGAACTTGGCTTCCTGGATGCCCTTGCCCTGGCGACCCAGGCCGCTGATCGAACCCGTGGCTTCGGCGTGGGCGATTACCCCAGCCAGTTGCGCGCTCATGGTCACGAGGAAGGCTTCTTCACCTTCGTCGAACTGGCGGCGTTCCTTCTGCTGGATGACCAACACGCCGACGACACGGCGGTGGTGGATGATCGGCGCGCCGAGGAACGATGCGTAGCGTTCTTCGCCAGTTTCGGCGAAGTAGCGGTAGCGCGGGTGATCCGCGGCGTTTTCCAGGTTCAGGGGTTCTTCACGCGTGCCGACCAGGCCGACCAAGCCTTCGTTGGGGGCCATGCTGACCTTGCCGATGGAGCGCTTGTTCAAGCCTTCGGTGGCCATCAGCACAAAGCGGTTGGTCTCGGGATCAAGCAGATAGACCGAGCAGACTTGGCTGCCCATGGCCTCTTTGACGCGCAATACAATAATGCCCAACGCCGCCTTGAGATCCTTGGCGGAGTTAACTTCCTGGACGATCTTGCGCAGCGTATTGAGCATGGCTCGGGGTCGAACTCCGTCGTCAGTCGCGCGTCAGCAGGCGCGGGGCAAGCTCTTTGAGAGCGCGTCGATACACTTCGCGCTTGAATGTCACCACCTGGCCCAACGGATACCAATAGCTGACCCAGCGCCAGCCATCGAACTCCGGTTTACCGGTCAAATCCATCCGCACCCGCTGCTCGTTGGAGATCAGGCGCAGGAGAAACCATTTCTGCTTCTGGCCGATGCACAGCGGTTGGCTGTGTGTCCTGACCAGGCGTTGCGGCAAACGATAGCGCAACCAGCCTCGGGTGCAGGCGAGTATTTCGACATCCTCTCGCTCAAGCCCCACTTCTTCATTCAACTCGCGGTATAAAGCCTCTTCCGGCGTCTCCTGAGGATTGATCCCACCCTGGGGAAACTGCCAGGCGTCTTGATTGATACGGCGTGCCCATAGCACCTGCCCAGCATCATTCGTAAGAATGATCCCCACATTGGGACGGAAACCATCGGGATCGATCACGGCAACAACCTCGCAAACGCATGTCGCCGCATTGTTCCACAAAGGTTGTGAAAGCAGCAACGAGCCTTCCTACCTTATGTGCACTCTTGTGAAAAGTCCGTATTCTGAGCGCCTTTCTTCAGAATTTTCAGCGAGTAACTGCAATGCGGCTGGCTTTATTCGACTTGGACAACACGCTGCTGGGCGGCGACAGCGATCACGCCTGGGGCGATTACCTGTGCGAACGCGGATTCCTCGATGCCGTCACGTACAAGGCGCGCAACGACGAGTTCTACCAGGATTACCTGGCCGGCAAGCTCGACAACGCCGCGTACCTGAATTTCTGCCTGGAAATCCTTGGCCGTACCGAGATGGAAGTGCTGGCACAGTGGCATCTGGACTACATGCGCGATTGCATCGAGCCGATCGTGCTGCCCCAGGCCATCGAACTGTTGAAAAAACACCGCGACGCCGGTGACAAATTGGTGATCATCACCGCCACCAACCGCTTCGTCACCGCACCGATTGCCGAACGCCTGGGGGTCGAAACGCTGATCGCCACCGAGTGCGAGATGATCGACGGGCGCTACAGCGGGCGCAGCACCGACATCCCATGCTTTCGCGAGGGCAAGGTGACCCGGTTGAACCGTTGGCTGGAAGAAACCGGGTATTCGCTCGACGACAGCTACTTCTATAGCGACTCAATGAACGACTTGCCGCTCCTGGAGGCGGTGATGCATCCGGTGGCTGTGGACCCGGATCCGAATCTTCGGTCCGAGGCCGAGCGACGGGGTTGGCCGGTGATCAGCCTGCGCGGCTGATCCCTCTCACGCAGGCTTGGCCACCATCAAGTAGAAAATTGCCATGAACGCCAAGAAGGCCGGCCAACCCAGCGCAAACCACCAGCGCATGTAGATCGTGGCCTTGATCGGGATGGGCGTGCCGTCCCGCAAGGCTTGTTCAGCCATCTTGTGCACGCGGATCTGCAACCAGACCACTGGCAGCCAGCAGACGCCCGCCAAGCAATAAAGGCCGATGCTCCACATCAACCAGCTCTGTTGCAGTGGCCAGCCGGCCACATGCATCAGGGCCAGCCCGCTCAGCGGTTGAAATACCGCGGTGGTGGCGGTGAACGCCCAATCGGCGAAGACCAGATGCTTGAAGGTGACGGCAATGACTTCGACCTTGCCGCTGCGCCAGGCCCGGAGCGCATAGTAGGCCGAACCCGCGCCCAGGCCGAACAGAACGGTGGAGGAGAGGATATGCAGGGTTTTCAGCAGCAGATACATGCTCATCGGCGGGGCTCAGTCCAAAGCAGCCATAAAGTTGCGACGATCAATACCAGATTCTTGGCGACAGCCGCGTAAGGGTCGAACCAATAGTGCGGCAGGATGAAACTGATGCACAGCGTATAGCCCGCCATCAGACCCAACTGCAGCAGCAAGGCCTGGCGACGCCAACGCTTGAGCAGCATGCCCACGCCCAGCACGCCGTCACACAGCGCGCCGCTGACCACCGCAAGCTTCGCCCAAGCGCCGTGTACGCCAGCTTCGGCCATGATGCGCAAGCCCCAATCGTAACCCGGGCCGAGGCACACCACGGCGGTCCCCAGCCAGATCAAGGCCAGGACCGCCAGCATCAATGGACGCAAGGCCCGCAGGCTGCTCTGGGCGACCGTTGGCCATTGCTGCAAGCGAGTCTGCACCGGGGCGGCGTGATAGCCGCATACCGACGCGAGTACGCCTGGGTCGGCCAGATTGTCCCGTTGCGCCAGAACCACACTTTGCCCGTTCAAGGCCCGCCAGCCGAACCGATCCCCCAACCGGCTGCCAACCTGGATCAACAGCGCAGGCGCCTTGAGGTAGCGCGCCGGTGCCCAACCCTGCGCGGCTCGCAGATGATCAATGAGTTGTGCCAGGCTCATTGGCTCGGGCCCCACCAGCGGCAACACTACGGATTCGCTCGGCCATTGCCGCAGCAGGGCGAGCACCGCGCCCGCCAGGTCGTCGATGTGCACGGGTTGGATGCGCGCCTTAAGATCCAGCAAGGGAATCAACGGCCACGGCGAAAGGCCCGCCAGCCAGTCGCTGCTGGTGCCACCCGGTCCTACTACCAACGAAGGCCGCAGGATGACCGATGGGCCGTCCAGCCCGGACAGATACTCGTCGGCCAGGCCTTTGCTCGCCAGGAACGGCACGTCGGATTGGGCGCTCGCGCCCAGCGCGGATATCTGCAGAATCCGTACGCCTCGACGTGAGGCCTGATCGAACAGCGCCCGAGCGCCGCGGTCCTGGACCAGGCTCAACGCCAGGGTGTCGACGCTGAGCAGGCCGGCTGCGTTGATCAGCAGGTCGATGTCGTCGGGGAATGCAAAATGGGCCGGCTCGGCTGCCAGCAAGCCGAGATCCAGCTGCCGCCATTCGACCCCCGGCCAGCTTGAAGCCTCGGGTTCACGACGGGTTGCGATGATCGAGTGGCCGGCGCCGTGCAGCGCTCGCAGCAGGTGGCCGCCGATAAATCCACTGCCACCCACCAACAGAATCTTCATGACAGCCCCTGTCAGTTAAACCGGCTTGGCGCCCATCAACGCGGCAATGGACAGGAAGCCGACACCACCGACGATTGCCAGCGCCAAGGTAAATCTACTGCCGCCGCCGTTGCCCATGCGCAGGCGGTTGAGCCGCGCCAGCAGCCAAATGGCGCAGGGCGCCGCCACGGTATAGATCACGCTGGAACCCAGCAGCCAGGTTTGCCCAAGCGGCCAGCCCACCAGATGAACCAGCCACCATCCGGTAAACGGCATGCTCAGCATGCCGATCAACATCACGCCCCAGGCGAATAGCCAGGGCCGCCGCAGCGTATAGGCGGGGCCCTCGCTGCGTTTGCGCCAGGCCACGACGGCCAGGCTCACACCGCAGGCCAGCAGCACGACGGTGGCCGCGACGTGCAGGATTTTCAAGGTCAGCAGAGTTTCCATGGATGTTTCCTTAGACCGATGTCCTTGAGCGTAGCCCTTCAGCCAAGAAACAGCTGATACGCGGGGTTATCGCTTTCGTCCCAATACGGGTAGCCAATTTCCTCCAGGGCTGCCGGCACCAGGTGGCGTTCATCATGTGGCACTTGCAGTCCGGCGACTACACGGCCATCCGCCGCGCCATGGTTGCGGTAGTGGAACATGGAGATGTTCCAGCGCCCGCCCAGTTTATTGAGGAAGTTGAACAGCGCTCCCGGGCGTTCCGGGAATTCGAAGCGCAGCACCACCTCGTCGATGACATGGGCCGCATGGCCGCCGACCATATGGCGGATGTGCAGCTTGGCCAGTTCGTTGTCGGTCAGGTCCAGCACCGGAAAGCCTTGCTCGGTCAGGCTGGCGATCAGCGCGCTGCGCGGGTCGTTTTCCGGGTGCGTCTGCACGCCAACGAAAATGTGCGCTTCGCTGCCGGTGTTGTAGCGGTAGTTGAATTCGGTGATCTGGCGCTTGCCGATGGCTTCGCAGAACGCCTTGAAGCTGCCCGGCTTCTCGGGGATGGTCACGGCGATGATCGCTTCGCGGCCTTCACCCAGCTCGGCGCGCTCGGCGACGTGACGCAGGCGGTCGAAGTTGACGTTGGCGCCCGAATCGATGGCCACCAGGGTCTGGCCGCTGACGCCCCGCGACTCGACATACTTTTTGATCCCGGCCACGCCCAAGGCGCCGGCGGGTTCGGTGATCGAGCGGGTATCGTCGTAGATATCCTTGATGGCCGCGCAGATCTCGTCGGTGCTGACGGTGATCACTTCGTCCACGTAGTGCTTGCAGATATCAAAGGTGTGTTGGCCGATCTGCGCCACGGCAACGCCATCGGCGAACAGGCCCACCGTCGGCAGCACCACGCGCTCGCCCGCGGCCATGGCCGCTTGCAGGCAATTGGAGTCATCCGGCTCGACGCCAATGATCTTGATCTCGGGGCGCAGGTATTTCACGTAGGCCGCAATCCCGGCAATCAACCCGCCACCGCCCACCGGGACGAATATCGCGTCCAGGCGCCCTGGGTGTTGGCGCAGGATTTCCATCGCCACCGTGCCCTGCCCGGCAATGGTGTGAGGGTCGTCATAGGGATGGATGTAGACGTAGCCTTTTTCGTCGACCAGTTTCAACGAGTACGCCAGGGCCTCGGGGAACGAGTCGCCATGCAACACCACTTTGCCGCCACGGGAACGCACGCCCTCGACCTTGATTTCCGGGGTGGTCTTAGGCATGACAATGGTGGCCTTGACCCCCAAGACCTTCGCCGCCAGTGCCAGGCCTTGGGCATGGTTGCCCGCCGACGCGGTGACCACGCCCCGTGCGCGTTCTTCATCGCTGAGCTGGGTCAGCTTGTTGTAGGCCCCGCGAATCTTGAACGAGAACACCGGCTGCAAGTCTTCCCGCTTGAGCCAGATATCGTTGCCCAGCCGCTCGGAGAGCTGGCGGGCGGTCTGCAGCGGGGTTTCTACGGCAACGTCATAAACGCGCGAGGTGAGGATCTTTTTGACGTACTGTTCAAGCATCGGAAAGCATCACTGGGCGGGTTGGGCAAGGCCAAGGAGTCTAACCCGGCTTTTGGCCAGGCGACCACACGAATTAAGGCACTTTGAGCACAGAAACCCCCGTGGCGAGGGAGCTTGCTCCCGCTGGGTCGCGCAGCGGCCCCAGAAAAAGCGATGAGCGCTTCGCACTCAAGCGGGAGCAAGCTCCCTCGCCACGGTTTCTACGCCTATAATGCCGGCCTTTCGTTCCCTCTCGGCACCCTCGGAGCCCGCATGACCCAGGATCAACTCAAACAGGCCGTGGCCCAGGCCGCCGTCGACTTCATCCTCCCAAAGCTGGATGACAAGAGCATCGTCGGGGTCGGCACCGGCTCCACGGCCAACTGCTTCATCGACGCGCTGGCGCAGCACAAAGGTGCGTTCGACGGCGCGGTCGCCAGCTCCGAAGCCACCGCCGCACGCCTGAAAGGCCATGGGGTCCCGGTGTACGAGCTCAACACCGTGAGCGACCTGGAGTTCTACATCGATGGCGCTGACGAAAGCGACGAGCATCTGAACCTGATCAAGGGCGGCGGCGCAGCCCTGACCCGCGAGAAAATCGTTGCGGCGGTGGCCAAGACGTTCATCTGCATCGCCGACGCCAGCAAACTGGTGCCGGTGCTCGGAGCGTTTCCGCTGCCGGTGGAAGTCATCCCCATGGCCCGCAGCCACGTTGCCCGTCAGCTGGTGAAACTGGGCGGAGATCCGGTGTATCGCGAAGGCGTGTTGACCGATAACGGCAACATCATCCTGGATGTGCACAACTTGCAAATCACCGATCCAGAAGAGCTGGAGCGCCAGATCAACGCCATCGTCGGCGTGGTCACCAATGGTTTGTTCGCTGCGCGCCCGGCGGATGTGCTGCTGCTGGGGACCAGTGAAGGGGTGAAGACCCTCAAGGCCTGATCCGAAGTAGTGACAGGCACAGTTGTGGTGAGAGGATTTTTTCCTATTAGTCGAGCTGCGGTTTCTTGAACACATAGAACAGGTTCGGCTCACTCACCACGTACAAATTGCCGTCGTCGTCCATCGCCAGGCCCTCGGCCTGGGGGATGGTGTCCTGCAGGCCGTGGCGCCCCTTGCTCAACGACAGCGTGCTCAACGGCCGGCCATCGATATCCAATTCGATAATCAACCGCGACTCATCGGACAGTGCCAGCAAATGGCCGCTGCGCTCGTCGTATTGCAGGCTGGAGAGGTCGCGCACAAATAATCCGGCATCGCGCTTGGGATTGTTGATGACGTGGACTGCGTAGGACTTCTCTGGATTGTGGTAGGGAAAGCCGTGCACTTCATAAATCAGCATCGGATCGCGCTCCTTGGCCACGAATAGCCGTTTGCCCACCGAGTCGTAAGCCAGGCCTTCGAAGCCTTTGTTGCCGCTCATGTGCACGCCAAGCGTCATTTGCTCAGCGTCGGCTGCGTCGAGGAATCGCGTGTCTTGCTCCAGGTGAATCTTGATCAGTCGCTGTTGGCGCTCGTCGGTGATGACGTAAATGTTCTCGCTGATGAATTCCACTGCTTCCGGATCGCCGAACCCGATCAGGGCGAGGCGCCGCAATATCTTGCCATCCAGTGACAACTCGATCAGCTCGGCATTCTTGTTGGTGACGGTGAACAGGCTTTTGCGGCTCGGATCAAACGTCAACGCCGAAACGTCTGCGTCCAAGCCTTCGATTACCTGGCCTTCAAGCGTGACCTGATATTGATCCAGTGAGATGACCTGTTCACTCACGGGGTGCCAGAGGGTATTCAGGTTGAACCAGGCGCGCTCGAACAGACGCAGGTACTGGCCCGCTGCGATCAGCGTAATCAACACGATCAGCAGCAACAGGATCAGGAACTTGGGACGGGCGAGTCGACGCATGTGAGATGAGCTCGATAAGAACAGGTGGTTGGAAATACCACGACTGCCTGAACTGAAGCTTAATGGCCGACTGCCACATCCTACAGCGATGGATGAATTACCTTACAGCGTTTGCTATCAGCGTGATTTCTCAAACCGATAGAACAGGTTCGGTTCGCTCACCATATAAAGATTGCCGTCCTCATCAAGGGCGACGCCTTCTGCACGGGGGATGGTGTCCTTCAGCCCGTTGAAGCCACCGAGCAGCGTCATGAAGCTGATCTGTTCGCCCTGTTGATCGAGTTCCAGCAACAAATGAGAGTCGGCTGACAGCAATGCGGTATGGCCCGTGCGAGGATCGACCGCCAGGGCGGAGAGATTGCGCAGGTCCAGTTCATTGCTGGCATGGATCTGTTTGTCGCCCTTGAGCAATGGGCTGCCGTCGCTTTTCCAGGTGAATAAAGCAGGCGGACGTTCTTCGCCCAGCACCAATTGTCGATTGCGGGGATCCCACGCGATGCCTTCAAATCCTTTGTTCTGATTTTTTGACGAACCCAGATCGTAATTAGGGAGGGCGTTGAAGTTCAATTCGCGGGTATTGGCATCCACCTGAACGATCGACAGGCTGTGCTTTCGCTCGTCGATGATGGCGAGCAGTCCATTCTCCATGTAGCTCACCCCTTCTGGGTTGGCCCAGCCCACCAAGGGGATTTTTCGCAGCACGTCTCCTTGCAGGGTCAGCTCCACCAGAGACGGATGTTTGCCCATGACCGTAAACAAGGTCTTGGTTTGTGGGTTATAGGTCAGGTCGGATGCTTCATCTTCCTCCATCCCAAGAAGCGCCTTGGCATCGATGACAGCGCGATACTCAGGGAGCCAAATACTGTCCTGGCGCAGGTCTTGGCTCTTGAAGCGTTCCGATACCCAAAGCAAGCCTCGGTCATCCCAGTGCATTGCGAATGCCAAGGTGTAAGGGGCAATTGTCGCCAGCAACAGCCAGGCATACCGAGGCAATTTGAGGCGCGCGGGACGAGTGATCGAGGGGGCGGGCAGGGCTTGGGTGTCAGCCATCAGGAATGCATTCCAGAAATTCGGCGAGGGATTGGCAGGCTCAGATGCCGCAATCCCGAGAATTATCCGGATGGCATGTGAAAAAATGGTTAACGCGGTGGCTTTGCTATCTGCGGGAGGCTCGCTCCCGCCAGATACAAGGTGTTGCCGTTAGCGAACGCTGCTCTCGAAGCGGCTCGCGCCTGGCAGCTCCAGCACCAGCTCATCGCCCACGTTCAGTGGTCCGACGCCCGCCGGAGTACCGGTGAGGATAACGTCGCCGGCCTGCAGCGAGAAGCAGCCGGCCATGTACTGGATCATCGGCACGATAGGGTTGAGCATCAGGCTGCTGTTGCCGTCCTGGCGCACTTCGCCATTGATGACCAGGCGAACGGGAATGTCGGTCAGGTCGGCGAAGGTGTCCTTCGATACGAACGGGGCGATCACTGCCGCGCCGTCGAAAGACTTGGCGACTTCCCAGGGCAGCCCCTTGTCCTTGAGCTCGGCTTGCTTGTCCCGCAGGGTCAGGTCCAGGGCCGGAGCGAAGCCGGAGATTGCGTCCAGCACTTCTTCGGCGCTGGGCCGGGTGGACAGAGGCTTGCCGATCAGCACGGCGATTTCCGCCTCGTAGTGCACCGAACCGCGATCGGTGGGAATGCTGAAACCGCCTTCCAGCGGCACCACGCAACTGCCTGGCTTGATGAACAGCAACGGCTCGGTGGGTACCGGGTTATCCAGTTCCTTTGCATGCTCGGCATAGTTGCGGCCAATGCACACCACTTTCCCGATCGGGAAATGAATACGCGTACCGTCGACATACTGGTGCTGATAGCTCATAACCGACTCCTGCCTTTGGATTTTCATCAGGTGTTTATAAGGGTCAAACCGCGAAGATCTTGCCCGGGTTCATGATTCCGTTGGGGTCGAAGACTGCCTTTACCGCTTTCATGTATTCGATCTCCACCGGCGAGCGACTGTAGGTCAGGTAGTCACGCTTGGTCATGCCCACGCCATGCTCGGCGGAAATCGAGCCGTTGTACTTCTCCACGGTTTCGAAGACCCATTTGTTCACGGTTGCGCACTTGGCGAAGAACTCATCCTTGCTCAGGTTTTCCGGCTTGAGGATGTTCAAGTGCAAGTTGCCGTCGCCGATGTGGCCAAACCAGACGATTTCGAAATCCGGGTAGTGTTCGCCGACGATTGCATCGATTTCCCGCAAGAATGCCGGAACCTTCGAGACGGTTACCGAGATGTCGTTCTTGTAAGGCGTCCAGTGGGAAATGGTTTCGGAGATGTACTCGCGCAGTTTCCACAGGTTCTGCAGTTGGGTTTCGCTCTGGCTCATCACGCCGTCCAGCACCCACCCTTGTTCGACGCAGTGCTCGAAGGTTTCCAGCGCATGGTTGGCGACCTCTTCGGTGGTGGCCTCGAATTCCAGCAGGGCGTAGAACGGGCAATCGGTTTCGAACGGCGCGGGCACGTCGCCGCGACCGAGGACCTTGGCCAGGGCCTTGTCGGAGAAAAATTCGAATGCGGTCAGGTCGAGCTTGCCCTGGAAGGCATGCAGCACGGGCATGATCGAGTCGAAGTCCGGCGTGCCGAGCACCATGGCAGTGAGGTTTTTCGGCGCCCGGTCCAGGCGCATGGTGGCTTCGACCACGAAGCCCAGCGTGCCCTCGGCGCCAATGAACAACTGCCGCAAGTCGTAGCCGGTCGCGTTCTTGATCAGGTCCTTGTTCAGCTCCAGCACGTCGCCCTTGCCGGTGACGACCTTCATGCCCGCCACCCAATTGCGCGTCATGCCGTAGCGAATGACCTTGATCCCGCCGGCATTGGTACCGATATTGCCGCCAATCTGGCTTGAACCCGCCGAGGCGAAGTCCACCGGGTAGTACAGGCCGTGTTCCTCGGCCTTGTTCTGCAATTGTTTGGTTACCACGCCCGGCTGGCACACGGCGGTGCGGTCGGTCAGGTTGACGTCGAGAATCTGGTTCATGTAGTCGAATGACACCACGACTTCGCCATTCGCCGCCACGGCGGCAGCGGAAAGCCCGGTGCGCCCGCCCGATGGCACCAGGGCGATTTTGTGCGCGTTGGCCCAGCTCACGATGGCCTGGACTTGTTCGGTGGTCTTGGGGAAAACGATAGCTGTCGGTGCGGGTGCGTAATGCTTGGTCCAATCCTTGCCGTAGGCATTCAGTGAGTCGGCGTCGGTCAAGACCTTGCCAGGCTCAACCAGGGTCTTCAGCTCATCTATCACGGCAGGATTGGTCATCGACAGAACTCTCGAACAATTCATGGTCATCCTGAGAACGCTTCACGTCGCAGGAATGGGTGTTTGCGGGGGGCATATGCTAGCATACCGACCCCGCAACGTAGTGCCCAACGGCTGTTCTGCGGCGACGGCTGTCATGCCGGTCGGGCCAGCCTATGCTGCCCGATTCCCTGCCATTTTTCTCCGGGACACAGGTTTACGCAGATGAGCAAGACTTCTCTCGATAAGAGCAAGATCAAGTTCCTTCTTCTCGAAGGCGTCCACCAATCGGCTGTCGACGTCCTCAAGTCGGCGGGCTACACCAGCATCGAGTACATCACCAGTTCTCTGCCGGAAGCCCTGCTCAAGGAAAAGATTGCCGATGCTCACTTCATCGGCATTCGCTCCCGTACCCAATTGACCGAAGAGATCTTCGACCACGCCAAGAAACTGGTCGCGGTCGGCTGCTTCTGCATCGGCACCAACCAGGTCGACCTCAACGCAGCCCGTGAGCGCGGTATCGCGGTATTCAACGCGCCATACTCCAATACCCGTTCCGTTGCCGAGCTGGTGCTGGCCGAAGCGATCCTGCTGCTGCGCGGCATCCCTGAGAAAAACGCTTCCTGCCACCGTGGCGGCTGGATCAAGAGCGCGGCCAACTCCTTCGAAATCCGTGGCAAGAAGCTGGGCATCGTCGGCTATGGCTCGATCGGCACGCAACTGTCCGTCTTGGCTGAAGGCTTGGGCATGCAGGTGTTCTTCTACGACACCGTGACCAAGCTGCCGCTGGGCAACGCCACCCAGGTGAATAACCTGCACGAGTTGCTGGGCATGTCCGACATCGTCACCCTGCACGTGCCGGAAACCGCTGCCACCCAGTGGATGATCGGCGAGAAGGAAATCCGTGCCATCAAGAAAGGCGGGATCCTGATCAACGCCGCACGCGGCACCGTGGTCAAGCTCGACGCCCTCGCCGAAGCGATCAAGGACAAGCACCTGATCGGCGCTGCCATCGACGTATTCCCGGTGGAGCCGCGCTCCAACGACGACATCTTCGAAAGCCCGCTGCGTGGCCTGGACAACGTGATCCTGACTCCGCACATCGGCGGTTCCACCGCTGAAGCCCAAGCCAACATCGGTTTGGAAGTGGCGGAAAAACTGGTCAAGTACAGCGACAACGGTACCTCGGTATCGTCGGTGAACTTCCCGGAAGTGGCCCTGCCGGCTCACCCTGGCAAGCACCGCCTGTTGCACATCCACGAGAACATTCCGGGTGTGATGAGCGAGATCAACAAGGTCTTCGCCGAAAACGGCATCAATATTTCCGGTCAGTTCCTGCAGACCAACGAGAAAGTCGGCTACGTCGTGATCGATGTCGATGCCGAATACTCAGACCTGGCGCAAGAGAAGCTGCAGCACATCAACGGCACCATTCGTTGCCGCGTGCTGTTCTAGGAAGTTGACTGCAAGTCGAGGTTTGGCTTGCGAAAAAAAAACGGGAGCCCCGAAAAGGGCTCCCGTTTTTTTTGCCGGGTATCGTTACTTCACGTTCACGGTGATCTTTTCGGAGACAATCGACGGGTCGAACGGCATGTGGCCGCTGTCGCCCAGGATCAATTGCAAGGTGTGCTTGCCTGGAGCCAGTTTGATAGTGGCTTCGGTCTGCGCCTTGCCGAAATGCATGTGGTGGGCGTCGGTCGGAATCGGTGCGCCTTCCTCTGGCAGGTCTTTGACATCGATCAGCAAATGGTGATGACCGGTGTTTTTCGTCACATCGCCCGCCGGGGCCAGGGCGATGTTCTTGACGCCGAACTTGACCTTGAATTCCTGGCTGACGGTGGCGCCGTCTTCCGGGGAAACGATGAACACTTCTGCACCTTTGGGCGCCGGCGTCGCGGCGCTTGCCAGCATCGAAGCGCCCAACAACAGACCGGCCAACGCGGCACGAGACATAAAGCTTTTCATTTTTTTCTCCAGTTTTTCCATGAAATCCGTTCGGTCATGACAACTTCATGACCAATCGTTGTCGAAGCCTGCAACAACCATAGCAAAGCGAGCCTGAAACGAGCGTCGCTTGTATAAATACAAAGGAGTGATCATGCGTTTTCTGCCTGGCCTGATCTGCCTGCTACCCCTGTTGAGCCCTCTGGCCCATGCGGAACTGATCGACGACATCAACGACCGTGGCGAATTGCGGATCGCCCTCGAGGCCAACATGGCTCCTTTCAACTTCAAGGAGGACGGCAAGCTCACCGGTTTCGAAGTGGAACTGGGCGAAATGCTTGCCAGTGAGCTCGATGTACGGCCCGATTTTGTCGTTACCGATGCCGCGGATCTGCTGGCCGGTGTGGAAAGCGGCAAGTACGACGTCGCCATCAACCACATAGCAATGACCCCGGAACTGGCGGAACGTTTCGACACCAGCGCGACTTACGGCCAACCGGATGCACAGTTGCTGGCCAGCAAGGATGAGCCGCAACGTCCGCTGGTCCTGGTCCAGTCATTCCAGCCGGAGGAAAAGCAGGGCCCGCCGCCCAGCCTGGTGATTCCGTTCCAGAAGGGCAACCCGGCGTTCAAGGCCAGCCTGGACAATGCCCTGAGTCGCATCAAGGATGACGGGCGGCTGGAGCAGTTGTCGCAGAAGTGGTTGGTCAAGCCGGACTGACAGGCGCTTAAAAAATCGGATTCAGGCTCCCTCGCCACGGGGGCCAGCATCCACCCGGACCAGACCGGTTAGCCTTTAAACTTTACGCCACACACTCGCCAGCCAAGGCTGCTGCTCTCGCGGCAGCCCCGCCGGTCGGTAGTAATGCTCCAGCTCGACGAACCCCGCCTCGGTGAGCAACGCCCGCCAGGCGTCGAGATCGTGATACGCACCGAATCGCTGGCCGTTCCAGCCTTCCTGGTTTTTACCCCGCGGATTTGAGCTGAACAACACGCCGCCGGGCTTGAGCGTGGCGTGCAATTGTCTGAGCACCCGAGGCAGTTCCTGGACGGGAACATGGAACAGCACCGCGTTGGCGAAAATCCCGTCAAAGCGTTCGGCTGGCAGGTCGAGTTGCAAAAAGTCCTGGCGCCACACGTCACAGCCGCTGTCCTGGCGCGCCATCCGGGCGAATTCTTCTGAGCCGTCGAGGCCGACCGCAACATGACCCATGGCGGTGAACGTGCGCAAATCCCGTCCCGGACCGCAGCCGAAGTCCAGGATATGAAATGGCGCCTGGCCTTGGATGTGCCGCAGCAAGGCGTCGATGTTCTGGCTGACATCGTGGTCGCGTGTGCCTTCGCGAAACTCTTCTGCCACTTCGTTGTAGTGACCCAGGGTCGTGGCGGTGATGGTGCGCAGGTCGTCGGGTGTGTGTTTCATGGTCACGGCTTGGGTGGGGAGCGTTGGTCGACTATACCGCAAGCAGGCTTGCGGCTTAATCGCCACCGGCAAGCAGGCTCGCTCCCGTGATGCCGCGTTTCAGCGCTTGTTCAGGCTTCGCGCCAAGCGGTCGCCACCCAACTGGATCACCGCCACCAGCGCCACCAACAACACGATCACCGTGAGCATCACCTGGCTGTCGAAACGCTGGTAGCCGTAACGGTAGGCAATATCGCCCAGCCCACCGGCGCCGATTGCCCCGGCCATCGCGGATGAGTTGATCATGGTCACTAACGTGATGGTAAAACCGCCAACGATGCCCGGCAGCGCTTCGGGCAGCAGCACGTGCCAGACGATGTGCCAGCGCCGGCAGCCCATGGCCTGCGCGGCTTCGATCAGGCCATGGTCGACCTCCCGTAGACTGACTTCGGCGATCCTGGCGAAGAACGGCGTGGCGGCGATGGTCAGTGGCACCACCGCGGCCCACACGCCGTAAGTCGTGCCGACGATCAACCGGGTGAACGGAATCAGTGCCACCATCAGGATCAGGAAAGGTATCGAGCGAAACAGGTTCACGAACGCGCCCAGGGCTCTGTTCACGACGGGCGCTTCATAGATTCCGCCCTTGCCACTGGTGACCAGGATTACCGCCAACGGAATGCCCGCCAGCAAAGCGATCAACGACGACACGCCGACCATCAGGAACGTGTCGATAAAACCCTGCAATAACCGATCAAACCACATAACCCAGCACCTCCACGTGTTGCGCCCAAGCGCCTGCCCGTTGGCGCAGTTCTTCCGCGCCCCATGAGGAGCCGCTCACCGCCAGCAATAATTGCCCGAGCCCATGGCCCTGGATCCGTTCGATGCCGCCATGCAGCAGCCGCACCCGTCCGCCGAGGGCATTGAACAGCGCAGCGAGGTCCGGTTCATCACGGCTTGTCCCGGTGAATTGCAGGCGCAGCACCGTGGCGGCAGCCGCCGACGGCGGTCGTGGCTGCAAGCGGTTCTGCAATTCCTCAGGCAACGCGTGCTGCAGCGGCGCCAGCAGCGTCCGGCTGACGTCGTGCTGCGGGTTGCCAAAGACTTCCCAGACCGGCCCTTGCTCGACTATTCGCCCCTGTTCGAGCACCACCACCCGGTCGCAGACTTCCCGGATCACCGCCATTTCATGGGTGATCAGAACAATCGTCAGGCCCAGCCGCTGGTTGATCTGGCGCAGCAAACCGAGGATCGACTGAGTCGTCTCCGGATCCAGCGCCGAAGTGGCCTCGTCACACAGAAGAATCTCTGGATCGTGGACCAGCGCCCGGGCTATCCCGACCCGCTGCTTCTGCCCGCCCGAGAGCTGCGCCGGATAAGCCCCGTGCTTGCCCTGCAATCCCACCAGTTCGAGCAGCTCGCGGACTTTTTGTTGCCGTTGTCCCTTGGGCACGCCGGCCACTTTCAGCGGCAGCTCCACGTTCTGCCACACCGTCTTGGCCGACATCAGGTTGAAGTGCTGGAAGATCATGCCGATGCGTCGGCGCAGCGCCACCAGGCGATCCTCATCGAACTCGCCGATGTCCACCTGATCGATTAGCACGCGCCCGCTGGTGGGTTGTTCGAGCCGGTTGATGGTGCGGATCAACGATGATTTGCCAGCGCCGCTGCGGCCGATGATCCCGAACACCTCGCCGTGTTGGATCGCCAGGTCGATGCCCAGCAGCGCATTGACCGGCCCCTGGGCACCCGTGTAAGTCTTGCCCAGGCCGATGAAACGCACATGGGCGCGATTGAGCTGCGGGTGCAGTTCGGTGCGCTCGGCTGTCCGTGGCGTGGGTGCCTGCTGTTTGAGCAGTGTGTTGACGGCGTTCATGATCAGCTTTCCCAACCGGCTTGATAGAGCTTGCCGTGGGCCTTGTCCAAGGCTGCGCGCACGGCGGGGGAGTGCTGGTAGATGTCGACGAACTTGATCAGCCGAGGATCGCTTTTGCTCTTGGGCTGGATCACGAACTGGATCACATATTCCTTGTGGTCGAGACCGTCGAACAGCAGGGCGGACGTGGCGTCGAAGGTGTTCGCCAACCGGATGTAGGCCGGATAGCCCTGCACCAGATCGGCATCTTCATAGGCGCGCACCAGTTGCACGGCCTCGACTTGCAGGATCTTGAGCTTCTTCGGGTTGGCGATGATGTCGTCTTCGGTGGCCTTGTAGCCCACGCCCGGCTTGAGCTGTATCAGCCCGGCCTTGGCCAGCAGTTGCAAGCCGCGACCGCTGTTGATCGGGTCGTTGGCAATGGCAACGCTCGCCCCCTCGGGCAGCTCGTCGAAGCTTTTGTAACGTTTCGAATAGAGCCCTACGTTGTTGATGATCCCCGGCGCGAACGGCACCAGATCGAATCCGGCGGCGGCCTTGGCGTTTTCCAGGAAAGGGATGTGCTGGAAGTAATTCACGTCAATGTCGCCGGAAGCGAGGCTGACGTTGGGTGCGATCCAGTCGCTGAACTCCACCAGTTCTACCTTCAGGCCTTGTTTGCCCGCCTCTTCGACAGCGGCCTCCAGCGGAATGGCGAAGGCGGCGGTGGTGCCAATTTTCAACGGAGCATCAGCCGCAAAGAGAGCTGAACTGAACAGGCCGAGGGCCAGGGCCAGTGCTTTGACTGGCAGGGTCAGGAGGTGCTTGGTCATGTCGGTTGTTCCAGTCATTGATTAAGAGTGCCGGTAGGTGGAGCCGGTATGTTGTTCGGGCAATCGGGCGCCTCCCTGAAAGAGCTTTGCGCGCAACGTACCGTCGTCGTATTCGGTCTTGTACGAGCCGCGTCGCTGTAGCTCGGGAATCACCAAGTCGATGAAGTCCACATAGCTCTCGGGCGTGACGATGCGGGTCAGGTTGAAGCCGTCGAGGCCGGTCTCGGCAATCCACGATTCCAGCTCGTCGGCCACCTGCGCGGGCGAACCGACCACGGTGATGTAGCGGCCGCCCAAGGCGTGTTGCTCCAGGAGCTTGCGTCGGGTCCAGTCGTTGTTCTGCAGCGTCTTGGTGGCGGACTCGATGGCATTGCTCTTGACGTACTGGATCGGTTCGTCCAACGCGTACTCGGAAAAATCGATGCCCGTCGACGCGCTAAAGTGCGCGACGCCGGCCTCGGCGCTGGCATAGCTCATGTACTCGGCATGCTTGGCCCAGGCGGCGGTTTCGGTTTGCCCGGCAATCACGTTCAGGCCCATGAACACCTTGATGTCCTCGGGATGTCGCCCAGCCGCGACGGCACTGGCGCGGACCTTGTCGACTTGGGCCTTGGTCGCGGCTTTGTTCTGGCCGCTGATGAACACACACTCGGCATGGCCCCCGGCGAACCGCAAGCCGCGCTCGGAACTGCCGGCCTGGAACAGCACCGGTGTGCGTTGCGGAGACGGTTCGCAGAGGTGATAGCCCTCGACCTGGTAGAACTCACCCCGGTGGCTGACCTTGTGCACTTTCTCCGGCTGGGCGTAGATCCGTTGCCGGCGATCATTGATCACCGCGTCGTCTTCCCAGCTGCCTTCCCACAATTTGTAAAGCACCTGCAGGTATTCGTCGGCCTGGTCGTAGCGACGGTCGTGCTCGACCTGGGTGGTAAGCCCCATGGCCTTGGCGGCGCTGTCCAGGTAACCGGTGACGATGTTCCAGCCAACCCGGCCGTGCGTCAGGTGATCCAGCGTGCTCATGCGTCGGGCGAACAGATAGGGCGGTTCATACGTGAGGTTCGCGGTGAGGCCGAAGCCCAGGTTCTTTGTAACCGCCGCCATCGCCGAGACCAGCAGCAACGGGTCGTTGACCGGCAACTGGATCGACTCTTTGAGTGTGACATCCACCGATTGCTGGTAGACGTCGTAGACCCCGACGATGTCGGCGATGAACAGCCCGTCGAACAATCCGCGCTCGAGCAACTGCGCGAGCCCGGTCCAGTATTCAATCGTATTGAATTGGGTAGACGTGTCCTGGGGATGGGTCCACAGGCCGTGATTAATGTGCCCGATGCAGTTCATATTGAACGCGTTGAGCAGGATCTTCTTTTTGCCGTGGGCCATCAGATGGTCCCTCGCAGCGGCGGGTTTTCATCGTTGAGGTAGAAATTGCCGACCGCGTGGTATTTCCAGCGCACCGGGTCGTGCAGGGTGTGCACCCGAGCGTTGCGCCAGTGGCGATCCAGGCCGTGTTCGGCGAGGGTCGCCTGGCTGCCTGCCAGCTCGAACAGCGTGCTGCCGGCGGACAGCGAGATTTCAGTACTGATGGCCCGGGCTTCGGCGACGGCGATCGAGGCTGCCGCGACCGTTTCGGCGTTCGTATCGGCCTGGGCCAGGTCGAGAAATTCACCGGCGCGTTCCAGCAGGGCTTCGGCGGCATGCAGGCGAATGCTCAGTTGGCCGAAGCTCTTGAGGGTGTGCGGGTCCTGGGTGGCGACGTCGCTGGTGGCGTCGATCCACGGGCGGGTTTTGTTGCGGACAAAATGCAGGGCGTCTTCATAGGCGGCGCGGGCAATGCCGGTGTCGATGGCCGCATGGAGGATCTGCGCCAGCGGGCCAACCGGAGTAGGGCGTTCGAAGGCGCTCTGGAACGGCACGACGTCTTCGGCGGCGACCTGTACATCTTCAAACACCACCGAGCCGCTGCCCGTGGTGCGCTGGCCGAAACCGCTCCAGTCGTCGATCACGGTCAGGCCCTTGCTGTTGCGCGGGACGAATGCCAACTGCTGCACGCCGTGCTCATCCACCACCGAGGTAGGAATGCGCTGGGCATAGATCGCCCCGGTGGCGTAGAACTTGCGACCATTGATCCGGTAGCCCTCACCGTCGCGACGCAATTGCGTGGTGCGGTCGTGGGCGGTCTTGGTGCCGAGCTCCGCCAACGCATTGCCAAAACGTTGGCCGGCCAGGACGTCGGCGTACAGGCGTTGTTTTTGCGCTTCGCTGCCGTTTACCCGCAACACTTCCAGCGCGTAGAAATGGTTTTGCGGGATCTGCCCAAGCGAGCCGTCAGCCTGGGCGATCAGGGCAATGACCTTGGCCAGCGTGACGTTGGATACGCCCGCACCGCCGTGGGCCTTGGGCACGCTGATGCCCCACAGGCCGGAGCGGGAGAAAGCCTCCAATTCCGGGTATGGCAGGCGACGTTCGCGGTCGCGCAGGGCGCTGTCGCGCTTGAAGTCATCGGCCAGGTCGCTGGCCACGATCAGGGCTTGTTCATCGCTGGTGATTACCGCGACGTGTTGGGAAAGCGTCATGTGCTGCTCCAGAGGTCGGGTCGTCAGATCCAGGAATGTCGGGCCGGCAAGGTGCCGTTCAGGCGATAGTCGCCGACTGCGTGATACTTCCAGCGCACCGGGTCGTGCAGGGTGTGGACCCGCGCGTTGCGCCAGTGGCGATCGAGATTGAATTCAGCGAGGGTGGCGCGGCTGCCGGCCAGCTCGAAGAGTTTTTCGCTGGCTTGCAGGGCGACCTCAGTCGCCAGCACCTTGGCTTCGGCCACGGCTATCGACGCGTGGGCTGCGGACTGAGCGGTAATCGGCATCGCGTTGACTTGGTCCAGTACTCGCCCGGCCTTGCGCAGCAACGCTTGGGCGGCGTGCAGTTCGATCTTCAACCGGCCGACGTCGGCGATGACATAAAGATCATCGCTGGCGCGCTCGACCTTGGCGTCGATCCACGGCCGGGCGCGTTCGCGAACGAAGGCGATCGCATCGTCAATGGCGCCGCGGGCGATACCTACGTCGATAGCGGCCTGGATCAGTTGGGAGAACGCGCCTTGTACATTCGGTGTGTCGTTGATGCGCCAGTTATCCAGTACCAGTTCGGCATCGACCCGCACATTGTTCAGCAGCACGGTGCCGCTGGCCGTGGTCCGCTGGCCGAAGCCCGACCAGTCATCGACTATCCGCAGACCCGGCGTGCCGCGCCGAACGAACGCCAATACCTGGCGACCCTCGTCGTCCAATGCCTTGACCGCCACCCAATGAGCGAACAGCGCGCCGGTGGAATAGAACTTCTGCCCATTGATGACAAAACCGTCACCGTCGCTGGTGATCCGCGCCTTGAGTTCCAGGGTGTTGCGAGTGCCACGCTCCGGCCCTGCGTTGCCGATGCGCCAGCCTTGGAGCACGCTCTGGAGGAGAACTTTTTTCTGCCGTTCGGTGCCTGTGGCGAGAATTAGCTGAAGCACGCCGAACTGGTTCTGGGGAATTTGACCGAGGGCCGGGTCAGCCGCGGAAATGATCGCGAACACCTCGGCGACGGTGACGGCCGAAACTTGCGGGCCGCCATATTCGCGAGGAACGGCAATGCTGCCGAGCCCGCTGCGGGTGAACTGTTCGATTTCTGACCAGGGAAGTTTACGCTGCTGGTCGCGACGCGCGGCCTGCTGCCGGGCGAGCTGCGCCAGTTCATGGGCAGCCTTGATTGCTTCGGCGTCGGTGCGCAGGACCTGTGCCGGCAATAACAGGGGAGCGATGTCTTGGTCGCTCTGGACCTTTGCTTGCGCCAGATCGGACATCACAGCCACTCCGTGGCTGCATTCAGTGCCTTGGCGCCCCGCACCGGGGTGATTGTGTTCCGTACCATACCCACCTCACATCTCAAGAAAACACCGCGATGAATGCGGTGGACGAAAATCAAGAATGTCCGGTGGTCCGGTGCATATACCCTAAACGCGTATAAAGGGTTTTTGAACTAACTTTTAAGAATATCCATAGGTGGGTTTTAAATCGAAGGCATACGCTCCTTGGGCGAAGCGGTTTTTGTGGCGAGGAAGCAGACGCCCTTGCCACAAAAAACGAGCGTCACCATTATTTTCGGTGACGCGGTTCGGCGACCATGAGCGGTTCTTTCGCAGGATGCTTCGGATAAGGGTTGGCGCAACCGATTTTTAAAGTCCGTGGTGGTGCCCAGTGGGAGTTGTTGCCAACCCGGTCGATGATGCAATAGGTCACCTCCAGACGCAGGTCTTCACCCGCTTCCATGATGACTTCCGGCGGCACCCAGACGTGAACGGGCTGCCCCACTTCGCCAGGCTTTATGGGTGGCAGATCCATGCGTACGTCGCCCCAACGCACGGTAATCGCATCGCCGGCCGCCATGTTCAGGTAGGGCTCTATGGTCAACGGCACACCGCGTTTGATCTGATTGGGGTTCACGCCTTGGCGGCGGATGGTGTCCGGGATACGCGCCGGCGCCAGGCCCTGATTCTCGTCGCCGAGCAAGGATGAAGGCCGTCCGCCGGGGCAATCGAGCTTGACCTGCACCTGTTGCGTTGCCGACAGCGACGGCCCTCGTCCAATTTGCATGATCC
Organism: Pseudomonas sp. Z5-35; assembly: GCF_051131945.1. Lineage (NCBI taxonomy): Bacteria > Pseudomonadati > Pseudomonadota > Gammaproteobacteria > Pseudomonadales > Pseudomonadaceae > Pseudomonas > Pseudomonas sp. Z5-35. The sequence goes on along the minus strand of NZ_CP071640.1, from coordinate 5,295,908 downwards.
GATAGTGGATGCGCGAGGTGCCGTTGACGATGAAGCTCTCGGGGACGCGCAAACTGACGCTGCCGTCTATATCCGCCTCTGACAGCAGGCGCGAGCCAACGTAGCAGTTGTCCCAGAACAGTTCGATCAGGTCGCCTGGGTCCATACCCGGGTAAGGGGCAATGACGACTTCCAGGTGCTCGGCGCTGGTGATGTTGATGCCGGTACGTTGGCCGCTGGCCAGGTTGGGCGCGGCCAACTCAGGGAAATTCGACATACTTGTCATGGTGTTCTCCTTGATGTCTAAAACGAACTATGTTCCGAAAGTTCAAAGACGACTGATAGTCGCGACACTTTGTGATGTGTTACTGCCGAAAATAAAACCCGTGATGCGTGTTCAAGCTAGATATAGGTTCGGCAGTTTCACTGTCAATAGCGGCGATTGCTTAATAGTTAATTAAGCAAGTCTTCAGAAATGTCCTACGCGTCGGAGTTATTAATGCGCGGCGTCGAGCGCACTTTTCCTCGGAATGTCGCGTTCGTTGGACGCTAGGAAAGGCGCCTTTGGGCTGGCGTGGGTGGAGAGGTCAATGGAAGTAAAGCGCGCCAACAACCTGCCTGTTCGTTATTGGGGTTGCCGTGGAGAAGTTGCGATTGGACGTTGTTTTCGATGCGCGGATGTTTGGCTTTTTAAAGTTGGACTTGTTTCACTTCCGTCCCTGGAAGTGTCGACAAGCCAATAAATTACTGCGCGCCGTGTCCGGCCGAGAGAAACTTGCTGAGAAACTGTCGAGTGCGTTCTTCTTTCGGAGCTGCGAACATCGCCTTGGCTTCACCTTGCTCAACAATTACGCCTTTGTCGAAGAACACCACGCGATTGGCTACATCCCGGGCGAAGCCCATTTCGTGAGTCACGATGACCATGGTGCGTTTTTCTTCGGCCAGGCCCCGGATGGTTGCCAGCACTTCACCCACCAGTTCCGGGTCGAGGGCCGAGGTTGGCTCGTCGAAGAGGATCACCGCAGGTTCCATCGCCAGCGCCCGGGCGATCGCCACGCGCTGTTGCTGACCGCCGGACAGGCGCCTCGGGTAGGCGTCTTCCTTGCCGGCCAGGCCGACCTTGGCCAGTAGCTTGCGACCCAAGGCTTCAGCGTCGGCACGCGGGGTCTTTTTCACCACCAGCGGACCTTCGGTGACGTTTTCCAGTGCGGTGCGATGGGGAAACAGATTGAAGTTCTGGAACACGAAGCCCACCTGCTGGCGCAAACGACGCACCAAGCCTTGCTGCTGGTTCAGCGGGCGACTGCCATCGATTTCGATGTCGCCCACCATGATCCGTCCGCTGGTGGGTTCTTCGAGGAAATTCAGGCAGCGCAGAAATGTCGTCTTGCCCGATCCGCTGGGGCCGATGATCGCTACCACTTCGCCTTCTTCAATCCTCAGGTCGATGCCGTTGAGCACCACCTGACCCTTGAATTGCTTTGTCAGTTTTTCCACGACAATCATGGGTCAGGACTCCTGGTCATGCCGATTGACCCGGGCTTCCAATACGTTCTGCAGGTGCGAAAGCACGGTGGCAAGAACCCAGTAGATCAGCGCGGCGGCAAGGTACATGGTGAAAATTTCGAAGGTGCGCGCAGTGATCAGTTGCGCCTGGCGGAACAGCTCCGGCACCTGGATGGTTGCCGCCAGCGCGGTGTCCTTGACCAGGGAAATGAAGCTGTTGCCCAATGGTGGCAGCGCCGTGCGTGCGGCTTGCGGCAGGATGGCCCGGCGCAGTGTCTGGGCACGGGTCATCCCGATACTGGCCGCCGCTTCCCACTGACCGCGCTCGATGGAACTGATGGCGGCCCGCAGGATTTCACACGCATAGGCGGCCATGTTCAGCGAGAAACCGATCAGGGCCGCCGGCAGCGGATCCAGCTCGATGCCCAGTTGCGGCAGTCCGTAATAAATCACGAACAACTGCACCAGCAGCGGCGTGCCGCGAAAGAACGACACGTAGATACGCGCGATCCAGTTCACCAGCTTGAAACGCGACAGACGCATCAGCGCCAGGCCGAACCCCAGCAACAAGCCGAAGAACATTCCGCCCAGGCTGAGGATGACCGTGTAGTACGCGCCCTTGAGCAGAAAGGGCGCGGAATCCAGTGCGAGTTGAAGAGCTGCTTCCATTATTGGGTGACGTCAGCGCTGAAGTATTTTTCCGAAAGCTTCTTCAGCGTACCGTCGGCGCGCAGTTTTTCGATGGCTTTGTTCACGGCTGCCAACAGCTCAGGCTCGCCTTTGCGCAGGGCAATACCCGACTCCTGGCGCGAAAAGGCTTCGCTGGTGACGGTGGTGTCCTTGGCCTTCTTGGCATATTCCAGAGCGGCCAGACGGTCGATCAGGATGGTATCGATGCGGCCGACGCGCAGGTCCTGGAACTTGGTGGGGTCATCATCATAGGTTTTGACTTGCGCGCCCGGTACTTCGGCTTTCACCCACTGTTCGTAGTTGGTGCCCAGGCCCACGCCGACTTTTTTACCGTCCAGGTCGGCGGCTTTCTTGATGTTCAGCTCATCGGCTTTTTTGGTCAGTACCAGCGCTTGAATCCCGGAGACGGTGTACGGCTCGGAGAAATCATATTTTTTCTTACGTTCTTCGGAGATGGTCACTTGGTTGACCACCGCATCCAGTCGCTTGGATTCCAAGGCCGCGAGGATACCGGCCCAAGGCGTGGTCTGCAGCCTCACCTTGACGCCCAGCTCCTTGGCCAAGGCTTCAGAAAACTCCACTTCGAAGCCGGTCAGCTTGCCGCCATCATCAACGAAACTGAACGGTGGATAAGTGCCTTCCAAGCCGATCTTGATCTCGCCGGCATCCTTGATTTTTTGCAGTTGCTCACCGGCAACCGCCTGCCCCAGCAGGCCGGTGCTCAATGCCAGGCCCAACGAACCTACCAGCAGGTTGCGACGTAATGCGGAAAAATTCATGACAAGCCCCTGTGTTTTCTTATGAAGACGTTTATCGGCAAGAGAAGGCGTAGCCGCGGTACGAAAGTGTTGCCACATCCTGCCTTAAAAGCAGGTGATGCGTCTCGTGGCAAATACGCCTGCGGCGCGACTATAAGTTGCGTTCCATAGATTGGAAAATAATATTAAATCAGCCATATATTCCAAAGCGGAATGTAACCGCTGTCAGGAGTTTCACGCCCCTAGCGCCGCGTCGTAGGCAAACAACGCTGGCGCGCCGCCGGTGTGCAGGAAGATGATCGGGCCGTCGTCAAAGCGGTCGCGACCAAGGCCATCGAGCAGGCCGGCCATGGCCTTGCCGGTGTAGACCGGATCGAGCAGAAGGCCTTCCTGGCTGGCCAGCAGCTTGACCGCCGCCAACGTGCCGGCGTTGGGTTCGCCGTAGCGGGGACCAAAATACTCGTCCCATAGATTCACTTTGAACGCCTTCGCAAGGGGGACTCCGAGCAACGCTGCCGTGCGCTCGGCCAGGCCCTGGACCTTCGGAAACTGGTCCTCCTCGCTACGGGACACCGTTACACCAATGACCGCAAGCGTGGGCAGGGTTTCGCTCAAAGCCAGCGCCAGGCCACTGTGGGTACCGGCGCTGCCCGAGGCCAGCACCACGGCGGCGAATTCGATGCCGGTGTCCTTGATCTGTTCGGCCAACTCCAGGCCAGCGCGCACATACCCCAACGCACCCAACGCGTTCGAGCCGCCAATCGGCACCAGGTAAGGCTTTTTCCCGCTGCTGCGCAGGCGGCCGGCGAGCGCATGCAGCTGTTCGTCGGCATTGTCCAGGTTGTCTACCAACTCAACTTTAGCGTCGAACAGCTCAAGCAACAGCCGATTGCCGTTGCCCAGGTAATTGCTGTCCTCGGTGCCGATGGGGTTTTCCAGCAGCGCCACGCAACCCAGGCCGAGCTTCGCGGCCAGGGCTGCGGTCTGGCGGACGTGGTTGGACTGGATCGCGCCGGCGGTGATGAGTGTGTCGGCACCTTGGGCCAAGGCGTCGGCGGCCAGGTATTCGAGCTTGCGCAGTTTGTTGCCACCGAGCGCCAGGGGCGTCAGGTCGTCGCGCTTGACGTAGATGTCCCGGCCGAGCCAACGGGAGAGGCGGTCAAGTTTTTCCAGCGGTGTCGGATGGCCGAGCAGGTCAAGACGACTGAAGCGAGACAACTGTTCTTTGATCATGGGTCCGTACTGGTTGTAGGCGATAGCGGACTATAGGCACGCCGATATTCAGGGGCAACTGGCGTGTGGGCGGAGCACTGAACGAATGCGCTCCCGGCAGCGTCATACCCACCCATGGACTAGTGTAGGAAGCGTGCCGTTGAGCCCTGCGATTAGTCCTTAGCAGCCTATTCATGTTTAACTTGAACGTTCATTCAAGTTAAACCCTTGGTTTGCTGCCCGCTCACAACAGGAGGCTTGCCTTTGCCGAGTCCGTTTGCACACGTCATGATTTCGTTTTGCGAGGTGCTTCGTCGATGAGTACTTCGTCCCTTCCACCCAGCGGCCTGGTCCGCATGAATCCGCCGGTATTCTACTTCGCGGCGACCTTCATCCTGCTGTTCGGCCTGGTCGTCATTGCCGCGCCGGAGCAGGCCGGCGCCTGGCTGCTGGCGGCGCAGAACTGGGCGGCCAACACGGTCGGCTGGTACTACATGCTGGCGATGACGCTGTATCTGGTCTTCGTGGTGGTCACCGCCTTGTCCGGCTACGGCAAGATCAAGCTCGGTGCCGACCACGACGAGCCCGAATTCAGTTACCTGTCCTGGGCCGGCATGTTGTTCGCCGCCGGGATCAGCATCACGTTGTTTTTCTTCTGCGTCTCCGAGCCGCTGACCCACTTGGTCCAGCCGCCCCAGGGCGAGGCCGGAACCGCCGACGCGGCGCGCCAGGCCATGCAGATCCTGTTTTTGCACTGGGGCCTGCACGGTTGGGGGGTGTTTGCGTTTGTCGGCATGGCGCTGGCGTACTTCGCCTACAGGCACAATTTGCCATTGGCCTTGCGTTCGGCGTTGTATCCGCTGATTGGCAAACGCATCAACGGCCCTATCGGTTATGCGGTGGACGGCTTCGGCATCATCGCGACGGTGTTTGGCCTTGGCGCGGACATGGGGTTTGGTGTGTTGCACCTCAATTCCGGATTGGATTACCTGTTCGGCATCGCCCACACCCAATGGATCCAGGTCGGCCTGATCGTGCTGATGATGGGGGCAGCGATTATCGTCGCGGTGGCCGGTGTCGACAAAGGCGTGCGGGTCATGTCCGACATCAACATGCTGCTGGCCTGCGCGCTGTTGCTGTTCGTGCTGTTTGCCGGGCCGACCCAGCATTTGCTCAACACCTTGATCCAGAACATCGGCGATTACCTCGGCGCCCTGCCGATGAAGAGTTTCGACCTTTACGCCTACAACGAGCCCAGCGACTGGCTGGGCGGCTGGACGGTGTTCTACTGGGCCTGGTGGATCGCCTGGTCGCCGTTCGTGGGACTGTTTATCGCGCGTATTTCCCGTGGCCGCACCATCCGCGAATTCGTCTTTGGCGTGCTGTTGATCCCTTTGGGCTTCACCCTGGCGTGGATGTCGATCTTTGGCAACAGCGCCATGGACCAGGTGCTCAACCACGGCATGAGCGCGTTGGGCATGTCGGCCCTGGAAAATCCGTCGATGAGTCTTTATCTGCTGCTGGAAACCTATCCGTGGAGCAAGACCGTCATCGCGGTCACGGTATTCATCAGCTTCGTGTTTTTCGTCACGTCCGCCGACTCCGGCACCGTGGTGCTGTCGACGCTGTCCGCCAAGGGCGGCAACCCCGATGAAGACGGGCCGAAATGGCTGCGGGTGTTCTGGGGCGCAATGACCGCCCTGGTGACCAGTGCGTTGTTGTTCTCCGGCAGTATCGATGCGCTCAAATCAGCCGTGGTACTGACGTCCTTGCCGTTCTCGTTGATTCTCTTGCTGATGATGTGGGGCCTGCACAAGGCGTTCTACCTCGAATCCCAGAAGCAGATCGCGCAATTGCATTCCCTGGCACCGGTGTCGGCTTCACGGCGCGGCACGGGTGGCTGGCGCCAGCGCCTGAGCCAGGCGGTGCACTTTCCTTCTCGCGACGAGGTATACCGCTTCCTCGACACCACGGTGCGCCCGGCCATCGAAGAAGTGAAAGCGGTATTCGCCGAAAAAGGGCTGACCGTGGTGACGCAGCCAGACCCGGCCAACGACAGCGTCAGCCTGGAGATCGGTCACGGCGAGCAGCATCCGTTCATCTATCAGGTGCAGATGCGCGGCTACTTCACGCCGTCCTTCGCCCGCGGCGGCATGGGCTCCAAGCAAATCAACAATCGCCGCTATTACCGTGCCGAAGTGCACCTGAGCGAAGGCAGCCAGGATTACGACCTGGTGGGCTATTCCAAGGAACAGGTCATCAACGACATCCTCGACCAGTACGAGCGGCACATGCAGTTCCTGCATCTGGTGCGCTGATCGGAAGGGGCCTCAAACCAGCCCACCGTTTGCCCGCAGGATCTGCCCGTTCACCCAACCGGCGGCCGGGCTGGCCAGGAAGGACACGATGCTGGCGATGTCTTCCGGTTGGCCGAGGCGCTCCAAGGGCGGCATCTTGGCGTAGTGCTGGACCTGCTCTTCGCTCTTGCCGTGCATGAACAGCTCGGTGGCGACGGGGCCGGGGGCCACGGCATTGACGGTTATCTGCCGACCGCGCAGCTCCTTGGCGAACACTTGGGTCAGGGATTCCACGGCGGCCTTGCTGGCGGTGTACACCGAGTAGCCGGGCAGGTTGAGGCCTACGGTGCTGCTGGAAAAATTCACGATGCGGCCGCCATCATTCAACCGGGTCGCGGCTTCGCGAAGGGTGTTGAAGGTGCCGCGCGTGTTGATGGCGAACGTGCGGTCGAACAGCTCATCGCTGTGCTGCGCCAGGGGCATGACCTGGAGGACGCCGGCGTTGTTGATCAGCACATCGATTTTGCCCAGCTGTGTCTCGACTTCATCGAACATCCGGCTTACATCCGCCGCGACAGACACATCGGCTTTCACCGCTATGGCCAGGTGCCCGGCCTGGCGCAACTGCACCACGAGCTTCGAGGCCTCGGCGGCGCTGTTGGCGAAGTTGATGGCAACGGCAAAACCGTCGCTGGCCAGTTGCTTGGCGATCTGCGCGCCGATGCCGCGGGAGGCGCCGGTCACGATGGCGACTTTCGAGTTCTGGACAGTCATGGCAAGAGTTCCTCTTTAGGGGGAGTGCAGTGATTCGTTGGAGCCAGATTCACATGTTTACTCTCGGCGATAAATGCCTGAGAGTTGCCTTGACTGTTCAATATCCACCAACAATCAAGGTGCGCCAATCAGATGGATCAAGTCAGGGCAATGAGGGTGTTCGTCCGAATATACGAGCGCAGCAGCTTTACCTTGGCCGCTGAAGACTTGAACATGCCCCGGGCCACGCTGACCCATACGCTCAATCAGTTCGAGGCCTGGCTGGGCGTTCGATTGCTTGAACGCAGCACGCGCAAAGTGCGCCCGACCCTCGATGGCGAGGCCTACTACCCGCGCTGCGTGCAGTTGCTGGCGGAACTCGAAGAGGCCGAGTTGGCGTTTCGCGGCGTGGCGCCCAAAGGCAAGCTGAGGGTGGACCTGCACGGAACCCAGGCCCGGTATTTCGTGATTCCGGCGTTGCCACAATTCATGGCCCGCTACCCGGAGATCGAATTGTTCATCAGCGAGGCGGATCGCTTCGTCGACCTGATTGCCGAAGGCGTCGATTGCGTGCTGCGGTCCGGAACGCTGGGGGATTCGTCGTTGATTGGCCGGCGTGTCGCCACTCTCCGGCAGATCACTTGTGCCAGCCCCGGCTACTTGCGCGAGTACGGCGAACCGAAAAGTCTCGATGACTTGCGCCACCATCGGGCGGTGAACTACGTCTCTCGCACCACCGCCAAACTGTATCCGTTCGAATTCATGGTCGATGGCGACATCAAGGAAGTGCCGATCGGGGGCACGTTGTCGGTGTCCGGCGCGGAAATCTACGCCGCCTCGGCCATCGCCGGCCTGGGCCTGATCCAGTGCCCGCACTACCGGATGGAGGAGCAGATCAAGCAGGGCCTGATCCAGGAAGTCCTCACCGCCACCCCTCCGCCGCCCATGCCGGTGTCGGTGCTTTATCCCCACAACCGGCACATGTCGCCGCGGGTACGGGTGTTCGTGGATTGGGTGGCCGAGGTGTTTGCGCAGGCGCGTTAGTTAATGTCCCTCCTACCACTGCGGCGAACTTTTGGCCTGGGTGATGCGTCTGTGAAATGTTAGCTTCTGCCACCCGTCGCCCGAACAGAGAGCCCATTCGATGACTTACACCGCTGCGCAAAACCGCTACGAGTCCATTCCTTACCGCCGCGTGGGTCGCAGTGGGTTGGTGCTGCCGGCGCTGTCACTCGGGTTATGGCACAACTTCGGTGACAGCACGCCGATCGAGACCCAGCGAGCACTGTTGCGTACAGCATTCGACCTGGGCATCAATCACTTCGACTTGGCCAACAACTATGGCCCGCCCTACGGCAGCGCCGAGATCAATTTCGGCCGGTTGCTGCGTGAGGATTTCAAGCAGTACCGCGACGAGTTGATCATCTCCAGCAAGGCCGGTTGGGATATGTGGCCAGGTCCTTATGGCCAGGGCGGCGGGTCGCGCAAGTACGTGCTTGCCAGCCTTGACCAGAGCTTGCAACGCCTGGGGTTGGATTACGTAGACATCTTCTATTCCCACCGTTTCGACCCCGACACGCCACTGGAAGAAACTGCCAGCGCCTTGGCCACCGCCGTGCAGCAAGGTAAGGCGTTGTACATCGGCATTTCTTCCTATTCCGGCGTGAAGACCCGGGAAATGGCCGCGCTGCTCCAGGAATGGAACGTCCCGCTGTTGATCCATCAACCGGCCTACAACCTGCTCAACCGCTGGGTGGAAAAAGACTTGCTGGATGCCACCCAAGAGCTGGGCACCGGCGTGATCGCCTTCACGCCGCTGGCCCAGGGCCTGCTGACCGACAAGTATCTCAAAGGCATTCCGGCCGATGCTCGGGTCAACCGTCCGGGTGGCGGCTCGTTGCAGGCTTCGCACTTGTCCGACGAAAACATTGCCCACGTCCGCGCCCTGAATGAAATCGCCCAGCGTCGCGGCCAAAGCCTGGCGCAGATGGCCTTGGCCTGGACCTTGCGCGACCCGCGCGTCACCAGCGCACTGATCGGCGCCAGCCGGCCGGAGCAGATTATCGAGAACGTCGGCGCCTTGAAGAATCTGAGCTTCAGCGCCGAGGAGCTGGCCGAGATCGATCGGTTTGCCCAGGAAGGCGGGATCAATCTGTGGGAGAAGCCTTCGTCGGCTGAGTAACGCCGAACACCCTGTGGCGAGGGAGCTTGCTCCCGCTGGGCCGCGAAGCGGCCCCAAACCCATTCAACACGGCGCATCAGGAAAAGCAGTGGGGCAGGTTTTGCGACTGCTGCGCAGTCGAGCGGGAGCAAGCTCCCTCGCCACAAGGGTATGCGTACGCCAAAAAACCTTCAGGCAAGATCCTTACCTGAAAAACGGCACATCCCCCAACACCGTCGCCCGATGCATCACCCGTCGGGCGGGGCGGTAGTCGTCTACGGCGAAATGCTGGGTCACGCGGTTGTCCCAGAACGCCACGTCGTTGACCTGCCAGCGCCAGCGCAGGGTGAACTCCGGGCGGGTGGCGTGGGCAAAGAGCAGTTTCAGGATCACCCCGCTTTCGGTTTCCGACAGTTCATTGATGCGCGTGGTAAAGCCTTCGTTGACGAACAGCGAGCGACGGCCGCTTACCGGGTTGTCGCGAACATCGGTGACGGCCGTGTCGAGCACCAGCACTTCGGGCTGATCCGGCACGTTGGGGTAGATCGGATGAATATGCAGGTCTCCGAAGTACGCGGCGAAACGAGTCTGTTGTTGTGGTTCGATTGGCTGGTCGCGGAAAAACAGCACCTGATGGTCGAGCAACGCCTGTTCAACGGTATCGCGCTGCTCCTGACTGAGCGGCTGGCTGATATCGATGCCGCTGATCTGCGCGCCGAGGGCGATGCTCAAAGGAGTAATGGTCGGACGGCTCATCGTCGTTCTCTCGAAGTGGCGCCGAATCGTCGGCGTGGTCATTGGGGATCAATGGGCCTGGCCGTGCCAAGGCACTAATTTGCGTTGCAGGGCGCGCAGGCCCATTTCCATGGCGAAGGCGATCAGCGCGATCACCAGGATCCCCAGCACCACGACATCGGTGACCAGGAACTGCGCAGCCGACTGCACCATGAAACCCAGGCCGCTGGTGGCCGCGATCAGTTCGGCGGCGACCAGCGTCGACCAACCCACGCCCAGGCCGATGCGAACACCGGTGAGGATGTCGGGCAGGGCGCTGGGCACGATCACATGGCGGATCAACTGCGCGCGCGTGGCGCCCAGCGATTGCGCGGCTCGCAGTTTGGCCGGGTCGACGGTGCGCACCCCAGTGGCGGTGGCGATGGCGATCGGGGCGAAGATCGCCAGGTAGATCAGCAGGACTTTCGACAGCTCACCGATGCCGCACCAGATCACGATAAGTGGCAGGTAAGCCAGCGGCGGGATCGGCCGGTAGAACTCGATCAACGGATCGAGCACGCCGCGGGCGATTCGGTTCGCGCCGATAGCGATGCCCACCGGCACGGCGGTTAGCACCGCGAACAACAGACCCAGGCCAATCCGCCCCAGGCTTGCGCCCAAATGTTGCCAAAGCGTGGAGTCCATGTAGCCGCTGGTAACCAGCAGCCAACCTTTTTGCAGCACGGCGGAGGGCGGCGGCAGGAACAGTGGTTCGATCAGGCCGCTGGCGGTAACCGCCCACCAAAGTGCCAATAACGCGATCAGGGTCAGGCCGCTGATCCAGCGCGTACTCAGCTGCCGTTGGACGCGTAGAGGAGGGCGCGCGAGCTCGGCGTCACGGGCCACGGCTGGAATTTCGTAACTGCTCATGCGCGCTCCTGTTGCCGAGTGGCGCTGCGTTGGGAAAACACCTTGGCAAGCACGTGCTCGCGAGTCTCGATGAAGCGTGGGTCGGACTTGATCGACCGCGCTGACTCCCCGGCCCCGTAGCGGCGGCCGAAATCCAGGCCCAGGCGCTCGACGATCTGCCCAGGATCGGGAGCCAGCAGGATCAGGTCGGTGGCAAGGAACACGGCTTCTTCGATGTCATGGGTAATCAGGAACACTGGCTTGGCGGTGCGTTGCCAGACTTGCAGCAGCAATTCCTGCATCTGTTCGCGAGTGAACGCGTCCAGGGCGCCGAAAGGCTCGTCCATCAACAACACGCGCGGATCGGCAGCCAACGCGCGGGCCAGGCCGACGCGTTGCTTCTGCCCGCCGGACAGCTGCCAGACGCGACGTTTTTCGAAACCGGCCAGGTCCACCAAGGCGAGCATTTCCCGGGCGCGGGCCTCGCGCTTATCCCTCGCGACGCCTGCCAGTTCCAGGCCGAACCCGACGTTCGCCAGCACGTCCTGCCAAGGCAACAGCGCATCGTCCTGGAACACCACGCCGCGCTCGGCGCTCGGGCCCGACACTGGCACCCCGTCCAGGGTGATCTGCCCGGCGCTGGGCTCGACGAACCCGGCAATCAGGTTCAGCAGCGACGTCTTGCCACTGCCGGAGGGACCAAGGGCAACCAGCAATTGCTCCGGGCCCAGGGTCAGTGAAATATCTGCCAGCACCGGTTTCGTTGCGCCGGGGTACTGTGCGCTGATGCGCTCCAGCTGTAGCAAGGCCATCTTGGCGTCTCCCTTTTTCGTCTTGATCAGCGCGTGATGTATTGGGCGCTGACGTATGGCGCGTAGTCCGGCAGCACGGCCTCGACCTTGCCTTGCTCCTTGAGGAACGCGGCGGTGTTGGTGATGGCCTGGGTGGTCGGTGCGCCGAGGCTCACCAGCTGATCGGCGGCCAGCGGGAAGACGTTGCCTTGCAACAGCAATGGGATATCGCTGGCCTTGGCCCCGGAGAGTTTCACCAGCTTGTCGATGTTCGATGCATCGGCCAGCCAGGCTTGCGGGTTTTTGCGGTACTGGGCGTAGGCGTCCAGGGTGACCTTGGCGAAGGCCGTGACAATTTCGGGATGCTTCTGGGCGAAATCCTTGCGCACGATCCAGGCATCGAACGTCGGTGCGCCAAACTGGGCCAGCTCAGCTGAAGTGATCAGCACCTTGCCGTTTTCCTTGGCGACGCCCAAAGCGGGGTCCCAGACGTACGTGGCATCGATGTCGCCGCGCTTCCAGGCGGCGATGATGGCCGGTGGCGCGAGGTTGAGCACGGTGACTTTCGACGGGTCGATGTTCCAGTGTTTCAGCGCGGCGAGCAGGCTGTAATGGCCGGTGGAAACAAACGGCACGGCGATTTTCTTGCCGATCAGGTCTTGTGGAGTCTTGATGCCGGAGCCGTCACGCACTACCAAGGCTTCTGCGGCGCCGATCTGCGTGGCGATGAGGAAGGTCTCCACCGGAACCTTGCGCGTGATGGCAGCGGTCAGCGGGCTGGAACCGAGGTAGCCGATCTGCACATCGCCCGAAGCGATGGCGGCAATGATATCGGCGCCGTTGTCGAACTTGCGCCAGTCGATGTTGGCCTGGGTGGCTTTCTCATACGAGCCATCGGCCTGGGCGACTTTTGCCGGGTCGACGGTGGTCTGGTAGGCGACGGTCAAATCCGTCGCCTGGGCAAAAAGGCTCGCTGCGGCCAGGGAAGCGGCCGCGAGAAGGCGAAGGGGGAAACTCAAAGACATGGAAAAGCTCCTCAACAGGCCGCCGGATGTTCGGCGTTGGAGGAGACTAAATGATCTAAGAATTGGTAAATAAATAACGTTTTCGAATTAGCTTATTTGCGAACACATCTATCCAAGATGGCTAATAACCCCGTGGCGAGGGAGCTTGCTCCCGCTCGGCTGCGTAGCGGCCGCAAGATGGGCCTGCTGCGCAGACCAGCGGGAGCAAGCTCCCTCGCCACAGAAGCGTCCTCATCAAGAGGAAAGTCAGTTACTGATCGCCAGGATGCTCGCCTGGTAAGAACCCACGAACACGTCGAAATCCCCCACCTCGTTCTGCTCCAGCTCGGTTTGCTGGACCAAGGACTGGCGAGCGGTTTCTTCGAACGCGACTTGCTCTTCGGTCGACAACGGTTCGGCGCGGAAGAACTCGGCGTGGGCCTTGCTCTGGCGCAGGGAGAACTGGGCGAAGCTTTCCCGGTGCTCGGCCATAGCGGCCAAGACCTGGGCGGACGGCGTCAGCGACGGGTCGCGGACTTTAGCCTGTTGCGCTTCGAGAGCCTGGCGATGGGCATCACCGCCTTGGCTCTGGTCAAGCAGGGCGGCCAGCGGAGCAATCTTTTCCAGCAGTTCCATGGCCCAGGCTTGCATGTCCACCGATTGGCCCTGGCGCTGCAGTTGCAGGCCTGGCTTGCGACCTTCCTTGACCACGGTCAGGAAGTTGCTCGTGGCGTTGCCGCATTCGTTGTTTTCCAGCTGCGGGCTGTCGTTGAGGCCGCAATACAACAGGAACGCATCGAGGAACCGCGACTCGCTGAGGTCGATGCCCATCGGCAGGAAAGGGTTGATGTCCAGGCAACGCACTTCGACGTACTGGATCCCACGGGCCATCAGCGCCTGGATCGGGCGCTCGCCGGTATACGTCACGCGCTTGGGGCGGATGTTGGAGTAGTACTCGTTTTCGATCTGCAGGATGTTGGTGTTGAGCTGTACCCATTCGCCGTTCTGGTGAGTGCCGATTTCGACATACGGCGCGTAAGGGGTTGCCACCGCTTTGCGCAGGCTGTCGGTGTAGCTTGCCAAGTCGTTGTAACAGGGGGTCAAGCCAGCCTGGGCGTTGCTCTGGTAACCCAGGTCGCTCATGCGCAGGCTGGTGGCGTACGGCAGGTACAAAGTGTCCGGATCCAGCTGTTGCAACTGATGCGGGCGCCCACGCAGGAAGCCGGCGTCCAAGGCCGGCGAGGCGCCGAACAGGTACATCAGCAGCCAGCTGTAGCGCCGGAAATTGCGGATCAGCGCGATGTAGGCCGACGACTGGAAATCGCGGTCGCTGACGTCACTGGCTTCGTCCTGCCGGAGCAGCGGCCAGAGCTTTTCCGGCAGGGAAAAGTTGTAATGAATGCCGGCGATGCATTGCATGGTCTTGCCGTAGCGCAGGGCCAAACCCTTGCGGTAGACATATTTGAGCCGGCCGATATTCGAGGTGCCGTAATACGCGATCGGAATGTCCTCTTCCGCCGGCAGCGGACACGGCATCGAAGGGCTCCACAGGTATTCATCACCGAGTTTGCTGTAGGCAAACCGGTGGATCTTGTCGAGGCTATGCAGGGTGTCGGCCGGGTTGGCCAGCGCCGGCGTGATGAACTCCAGCAGCGACTCGGAGTAGTCGGTGGTGATCTGTTCGTTGGTCAGCGCCGAACCCAGGGTCTCTGGATGCGGTGTCTGCGCCAGTTGGCCATTTTCCGTGACGCGCAGGCATTCACGCTCGATGCCATGCAGGCATTGTTCGAGCAGGGAGAGGTTGGCGCGCTCGCCGAGCAGGGCCAGGCGGCGGTTTAAAAGGTCGCTCAAGTTGAATTCCTTCACGCGTCAGTCGCCCCAATATGGGGGTGGGCAAGACGGTCTACAAGGGTGAAGTTAAAACTGGCGTAGTCGCCTGGTTTATATGCCAAAGGCTAGTCATCGCAACCCACAGGGGATTTCGCCGCTGCATTCATGGCGTCGAAATTAACCCAAATCGATGACACTGAGCTATAGGACAGCGAACGTGCCTTGCGCTTTTGCGACCAGCTTGTCGCCTTGCATCACCTCGGCCTCGACCACCAGCGTGCGCCGCCCCGGGTGGATGACCCGGGCAGCGCACATAACCTCGCCGTCGGACACGGCGCGAATGTAGTTGATCTTGCATTCGATGGTCGCGCTCTGCTGGTCAAAACCATGGACGCTGGAGCAGGCCAGCCCCATGGCGATGTCCACCAGGCTGAACAACGCTCCGCCGTGCAGTTTGCCACCACGATTGCGCAACGGCGGCTCAAGGGCCAGGGCGACTTGCGCCGCCCCGTCCCCAAGGCTGTGCAGGCGGCAGCCGAGCAGCTTGAAAAAGGCGCTTTCCACTAACCCGGCCGGCGCGTCCATCAGCGTTTCTTCAACTGCTTGGCGTTGGCGAACAGCGAGGCCATGGCGTTGTTGGCCGGAGCCGCCGTAGCGGTTTCCTTGCGCGGCGCGGTGTTCTGCGACTGACGCGGCGTCGAGCCAGGACGCGCACCGCGGGCACCGTCGACTTTCTCGCCCGGCGTGTCGCTCATGCGCATCGACAGGCCGACGCGTTTGCGCGGGATATCGACTTCCATGACCTTCACTTTCACCACATCGCCGGCCTTCACCGCTTCTCGCGGGTCCTTGATGAACTTCTCGGACAACGCCGAGATATGCACCAGACCGTCCTGATGCACGCCAATGTCAACGAACGCGCCAAAGTTGGTGACGTTGGTCACCACGCCCTCGAGGATCATGCCCGGTTGCAAGTCCTTGAGGTCTTCGACGCCGTCCTGGAACTCGGCGGTCTTGAATTCAGGACGCGGGTCGCGCCCCGGTTTTTCCAGTTCCTGCAGGATGTCGGTGACGGTCGGCAGGCCGAAGGTTTCGTCGGTGAATTTCTTCGGGTCCAGGCGCTTGAGGAACGCGGCGTCGCCGATCAGCGAGCGGATGTCGCGGTCGGTCTGGGCGGCGATGCGTTGCACCAGCGGGTAGGCTTCCGGGTGGACCGCCGAGGAGTCGAGCGGGTTATCGCCGTTCATGACACGCAGGAAGCCTGCGGCTTGTTCGAAGGTTTTCTCACCCAGGCGCGGCACTTTTTTCAGCGCGGCGCGGGTCTTGAACGCGCCGTGTTCGTCGCGGTGGGTGACGATGTTCTGCGCCAGCGTGGCGTTCAGGCCCGAAATGCGCGCCAACAGCGCCACCGAAGCGGTGTTCACGTCCACGCCCACGGCGTTCACGCAATCCTCCACTACCGCGTCCAGGCCGCGAGCCAGTTTCAGTTGGGAAACGTCGTGCTGGTACTGGCCGACCCCGATGGATTTGGGGTCGATCTTCACCAGCTCCGCCAGTGGATCCTGCAGGCGACGGGCGATGGACACCGCGCCACGGATCGACACGTCCAGGTCGGGGAATTCCTTGGACGCCAGTTCCGACGCCGAATAAACCGACGCGCCGGCCTCGGAGACCATGACCTTGGTCATTTTCATGGCCGGGTATTTCTTGATCAGCTCGGCGGCCAGTTTGTCGGTCTCGCGGCTGGCGGTGCCGTTGCCGATGGCGATCAGGTCCACCGAATGCTTGGCGCACAGGGCGGCGAGCACGGCGAGGGTCTGGTCCCACTTGTTGTGCGGCACGTGCGGATAGACCGTGGCGTGGTCCAGCAGCTTGCCGGTGGAGTCCACCACGGCCACCTTGCAGCCGGTGCGCAGACCCGGGTCCAGGCCCAGGGTAGCGCGTGGGCCGGCCGGTGCGGCCAGCAGCAGGTCGTGCAGGTTGTGGGCGAATACGTTGATCGCCTCGGTTTCGGCGTTTTCGCGCAATTCGCCAAGCAGGTCGGTTTCCAGATGGGTGTAGAGCTTGACCTTCCAGGTCCAGCGCACCACTTCGGCCAGCCATTTGTCGGCTGCGCGGTTCTGGTTCTGGATGCGGAACTGCTGGCCTATCATGCCTTCGCACGGGTGCATGGTGCCGGGCAATTCTTCACCGACCTTCAGCGCGGAACTGAGGATACCTTCGTTGCGTCCACGGAAAATCGCCAGGGCACGGTGCGACGGCATGCTTTTGAGCGGTTCGTCGTGTTCGAAGTAGTCGCGGAACTTCGCGCCTTCCTCTTCCTTGCCAACAATGACGCGGGCGCTGAGGATGGCTTCCTGTTTGAGGAAGTTGCGCAGTTTTTCCAATAGGTTGGCGTCTTCGGCGAAGCGCTCCATAAGGATGTACTTGGCGCCTTCCAGCGCGGCCTTTACGTCTGCCACGCCTTTTTCGGCATCGACGAAACGCGCGGCTTCGGTTTCGGGGGCCAGGGTCGGGTCGTTGAACAGGCCATCGGCGAGCTCGCCGAGGCCGGCTTCCAGGGCAATCTGGCCCTTGGTGCGGCGTTTCTGCTTATAAGGCAGGTACAAGTCTTCGAGGCGGGTCTTGGTGTCGGCCAGCTTGATGTCGCGCTCAAGCTGCGGGGTCAGCTTGCCCTGTTCCTGGATGCTGGCCAGGATGCTGATGCGCCGTTCGTCGAGTTCTCGCAGGTAGCGCAGGCGCTCTTCCAGATGACGCAGTTGGATGTCATCGAGGCTGCCTGTCACTTCTTTCCGGTAACGGGAGATGAAAGGTACCGTGGAGCCTTCATCGAGTAGCGCGACGGCCGCTTCGACCTGTTGTGGGCGTACGCCGAGTTCCTCGGCGATGCGGCTGTTGATGCTGTCCATAAAACCACCTGACAAATTGTGAAATCAGGCTCGCCGCCACATAAGCCGGGCTCGACGAGGCTGGTTGAGCGGCCTGGGGTGCGCCGCTGCCTGGGTCAAGAGGCTGCCAATTGACCCGCTAAATTCAAAAAGTGCTGCCTGGCCAGAGGAGAAACCGCCGCACCGGTGTAACGATCCGGCACGTGCTGGCGCCAAAGGCCGCGCATTATAACCAGCGTTCCGCTGTTCGGGGGGCGTCGTGAAACGTGCGCTTGATAGGAGGATCGCTGAAGATAGAGGAAAAATCTGCTAACAATGCACACGGTGCGTATAACGGCAGCTAAGCCATAATGCGCGCCAAGATCAAAGGAGCTTCCTATGAGCAGCACTGCACAAACTGCTGAAGGCGAAAAAATTCTGATTGTTGATGACGATCCAGGGCTCAGCAGCCTGTTGGAACGCTTTTTCGTCAGCAAGGGCTACCGCGCCCGCACCGTACCGAACACCGAGCAAATGGATCGGCTGCTGGCCCGTGAGGTTTTCAACCTCGTGGTCCTTGACCTGATGCTGCCCGGCGAAGACGGCTTGACAGCCTGCCGTCGCCTGCGCGGTGCCAACAACCAGATCCCGATCATCATGCTCACCGCCAAGGGCGACGAACTGAGTCGTATCAAAGGGCTGGAGTTGGGCGCCGACGATTACCTGGCCAAGCCTTTCAACCCGGATGAACTGATGGCTCGGGTCAAGGCGGTCTTGCGTCGCCAGTCGGCTCCGGTGCCAGGCGCGCCGGGCAGCGAAGACGAAAGCGTGACCTTCGGCGACTACGAGCTGTCGTTGGCCACTCGCGAGCTCAAGCGTGGCAACGAGATCCACATGCTCACCACCGGCGAATTCGCGGTGCTCAAGGCCTTGGTGATGAATGCGCGCCAGCCGCTGACCCGCGACAAGTTGATGAACCTGGCCCGCGGCCGGGAGTGGGATGCGTTGGAGCGCTCCATCGACGTGCAGATTTCCCGTCTGCGCCGAATGATCGAGCCCGACCCGTCCAAGCCGCGTTATATCCAGACTGTCTGGGGCGTAGGCTACGTGTTCGTGCCGGATGGCGCCGCCAGCAAGTGATCAGCGATTTGTAGGAGCGGGTGGCCTGGCTGGATATTTTCCAGGCGACTCGCGATCCGTCATTGTGCGAGCATCGCTCGCTCCTGCAAGTATGTAGCGGTTATTTCATGAAAACCCCCGTGTGGTTCCCCCAGAGTTTCTTCTCTCGCACCCTCTGGCTGGTGCTGATCGTCGTGCTTTTTTCCAAGGCGCTGACGTTGGTTTATCTATTGATGAACGAGGACGTGCTGGTGGATCGCCAATACAGTCACGGCGTTGCCTTGACCTTGCGCGCCTACTGGGCGGCCGACGAAACCAATCGAGCGAAGATCGCAGAAGCGGCAACGTTGATCCGGGTCGTCGGTGCCGGCGTGCCGGAAGGGGAGCAGCACTGGCCGTACAGCGAGATCTATCAACGCCAGATGCAGGACGAGCTGGGCGCCGATACCGAAGTGCGACTGCGCATGCACTCACCGCCGGCCTTGTGGGTCCGTGCCCCGAGCCTGGGGGACGGTTGGCTGAAAGTGCCGCTGTACCCTCATCCATTGCGCGGCCAGAAAATCTGGAACGTGCTTGGCTGGTTCCTCGCAATCGGCCTGTTATCAACCGCTTCGGCGTGGATCTTCGTCAGCCAGCTCAACCAGCCGTTGAAGCGCCTGGTCTACGCCGCCCGTCAACTGGGCCAGGGTCGAAGCGTACGGTTGCCGGTCAGCGATACGCCCAGCGAGATGACCGAGGTCTACCGCGCCTTCAACCAGATGGCGGAGGATGTCGAACAGGCAGGGCGCGAGCGCGAGCTGATGCTCGCCGGTGTTTCCCACGACTTGCGCACGCCCTTGACCCGGTTACGGCTGTCACTGGAGCTGATGGGCGAGCATACCGACCTGACCGATGAAATGGTCCGCGATATCGAAGACATGGATGCGATTCTCGACCAATTCCTGGCGTTTATTCGCGACGGTCGCGATGAGTCGGTGGAGGAAGTGGACCTCAGTGATTTGGTACGGGAGGTGGCCGCGCCCTATAACCAGAACGAGGAAAAAGTCCACTTGCGCCTGGAACCGATCCAGCCGTTCCCGCTACGCCGCGTGTCGATGAAACGGTTGCTGAACAACCTGATTGGCAACGCCCTGAATCACGCCGGTACGGGTGTGGAAGTCGCTGCTTATGTTTCTGGCGACACCAGCGCGCCTTACGTGGTGCTGAGCGTCATGGATCGAGGCGCCGGCATTGATCCGTCCGAATTGGAAGCCATTTTCAATCCGTTCACCCGCGGCGACCGCGCCCGGGGAGGGAAGGGTACCGGCCTGGGCCTGGCTATCGTAAAGCGCATTGCTTCGATGCATGGCGGCAACGTGGAGTTGCGCAACCGCGTCGGCGGCGGGCTGGAGGCTCGGGTGCGCTTGCCGTTGGGGTTGATGTTGCCCAGGGATGCGGTATAGAGGCAGCTATGAGTTATAAGCTGCAAGCTGCAAGTTAAAGCGGTTCAGCATGCAGCTTGCGGCTCATAGCTGTTTCTTTAACCTTTTCCCTTGGTCCGGGTCATGTTCGGCCCGCCGTTCTTTTCCAGATGCTCGATGATGATCCCCGCCACGTTCTTGCTAGTGGTGGTCTCGATCCCTTCCAGTCCCGGCGAGGAGTTGACTTCCATCACCAGCGGCCCGTGATTGGAACGCAGGATGTCCACGCCCGCCACGGCCAGGCCCATGACTTTTGCTGCGCGCAGGGCGGTCATGCGTTCTTCCGGGGTAATCTTGATCAGGCTCGCGCTGCCGCCGCGATGCAGGTTGGAGCGAAACTCGCCTGGCTTGGCCTGGCGTTTCATCGAGGCGATGACCTTGTCACCGACCACGAAGCAGCGAATGTCCGCGCCACCGGCTTCCTTGATGTATTCCTGGACCATGATGTTCTGCTTGAGGCCCATGAACGCCTCGATCACCGATTCCGCCGCCGTCGCGGTCTCACAGAGGACCACGCCGATGCCCTGTGTGCCCTCCAACACCTTGATAACCAGCGGCGCGCCGTTGACCATCGCGATCAGGTCAGGAATGTCGTCGGGAGAGTGGGCAAAGCCGGTCACGGGCAAACCGATACCGCGCCGAGACAGCAATTGCAGAGAGCGCAGCTTGTCTCGGGAGCGGGCAATCGCGACGGACTCATTGAGGGGAAACACGCCCATCATTTCGAACTGGCGCAATACCGCGCAACCATAGAACGTCACGGATGCGCCGATGCGTGGAATCACCGCATCGAAGCCTTCCAGCGGTTTGCCGCGATAATGGATCTGCGGCTTGTGGCTGGCAATGTTCATGTAGGCGCGCAGGGTATCGATCACCACCATTTCATGGCCACGTTCGGTCCCGGCCTCAACCAGGCGACGAGTGGAATACAGACGCGGATTTCGCGACAGCACAGCGATCTTCATGCAACACCTGTGGCAGAGGTAGTGGACGCCGGGAACGCCGGCTTGTCTTGAACGTATTTGATGCCTGGATTGACCACCAACTGGCCGTCGATCAAGGCCTTGGAACCCAGCAACAGGCGATATCGCATGGATTTGCGGCAGGCCAGGGTGAACTCGACCCGCCAGAACCGATCGCCCAGCGCCAACGTGGTGCTGATCACGTAGCGGACCTGGGCGTGGCCGTTGGAACTCTTGATGGTCTTGCGGGCCACCAGTGGCGCTTCGCAGCGACGATGGCGCAACTGCACCACCGTCCCGAGGTGCGCGGTGAAACGCACCCATTTTTCACCGTCGCGCTCGAAGGGCTCGATATCGGTGGCGTGCAGGCTGGAAGTGCTGGCGCCAGTGTCGATTTTCGCCCGCAAGCCAGCGACTCCCAGATCTGGGAGCGCCACCCATTCGCGCAGACCGACGACGGTCAGATGGTCAAAAGTCTTCAATAAAAACAACCTGCAATCGGCACATCGGCTCGTGGACCCGCGAATCGCGGTATTCACGCAGAATAATCACAAAATGGCGACAGTTATCTACACACATGTTTGCGCTTGTAACCGATACCGACCCCGGCCAAGCGCGTGGGCGGTTCGGCGGGCATTCTATCTGTCTGATCGGATTCGTGCGCCCGACAAAAACGGTAGTACAGTTCTGGCTATTGGTTGAAAAGAGGAATGGCAGTGGCACAAAAAAACGAAGAGGACGACAAGGTTCGTCTCGATAAATGGCTGTGGGCGGCGCGATTCTATAAGACCCGTGCACTGGCCAAGGCGGCCATCGAAAGCGGTAAGGTTCATCATCGGGGCGAGCGTTGCAAGCCTGGCAAAGAGCCACGCATCGGTGATGAATTTGTCATCCGTACCGGGTTCGATGAGAAGACCGTGGTGGTCGAGGCCCTGTCGATCGTACGTCGCGGCGCGCCAGAAGCGCAGGCGCTGTATCGGGAAACCGAAGCCAGTATCGCCAAGCGCGAAGCAGCGGCAGCGCAACGCAAGGCCGGCGCCTTGGGTGTAAGTACCGATGGCAAACCGAGCAAGAAACAGCGTCGGGACTTGTTCAAGTTTCATGGCAGCAATAGCGAATAAGGCATCTGCCACACCGGTAACCCGTGGCGAGGGAGCTTGCTCCCGCTCGGTTGCGCAGCGACCGTAAGATTTTGGGGCCGCTGCGCAGCCCAGCGGGAGCAAGCTCCCTCGCCACAACAGCACTGCAAATGTGGATGGGCAGTCCTTCCCGTCAGGCAAACCCAAGCCTTGCTTGGAACCCACCCCGAATGCCCATAAAATGACCGCCATCACTTGTCATCACTTCAGATACCAGACCTTATGACTGATCTACCGGACACCGACTACACCCAGCGTTTCATTTTCGACGACAGCGACGCCCGTGGCGAGCTGGTCGCGTTGGAGCGTAGCTATGCCGAAGTCCTCGCCAAGCACCCCTATCCGGAGCCGGTCGCGCAAATGCTCGGCGAACTGATGGCGGCGGCGGCGTTGCTGGTGGGTACCTTGAAGTTCGATGGCTTGCTGATTCTCCAGGCCCGTTCCGAAGGCCCGGTGCCGCTGTTGATGATCGAATGCTCCAGCGAGCGCCAGATTCGTGGCCTGGCCCGTTATCACGCCGAGCAGATCGCCCCCGACGCGACGCTGGCCGACATGATGCCCAACGGCGTGCTGGCCCTGACGGTCGACCCGACCCAAGGCCAGCGCTACCAAGGCATCGTCGACCTCGACGGGGCGACGTTGGCCGAGTGCTTCACCAACTATTTCGTCATGTCCCAACAGACCAACACCCGTTTCTGGCTCTACGCCGACGGCCGGCGCGCCCGTGGTCTGCTGCTGCAGCAGCTGCCCGCCGACCGCATCCGGGATCCGGAAGATCGCGATGCCAGCTGGCAGCACGTTACCGCTCTGGCCAGCACCTTGAGCGCCGATGAATTGCTGGGCCTGGACAACGAAACCATCCTCCATCGCCTCTACCACGAAGAGCAGGTACGCCTGTTCGACGGCCAGCCGTTGCGCTTCGAATGTAGTTGCTCTCGTGAACGTTCCGCTAATGCGCTGGTCAGTCTGGGTCTGGAAGATGCGCAGCAGCTGGTGATCGAGCATGGCGGGGCCATCGAAGTCGATTGCCAGTTTTGCAATGAGCGCTACCTGTTCGACGCGGCGGACATTACGCAATTGTTCGCTGGGGCGGGTGTCGACACACCGTCAGATACTCGTCACTAAAACGGTTCAGCGCAGGTAAATCTCCTAGCAAACGCCGGTTTTACGCCGTACTGACCGGAGGGCCCTACTTTTTTTGGGCTTTTCTGGCATAATCCGGCCCACTTTTTTCGGGTAGTAGTGCGCGACTTCCTACTACAAAACGTTTGGAGCACTCGGCCACGGGCCGACGGGGAATCTCATGACGCAAGCCAATAACGCCGTGTATACCGATCTGAGTGTCGATGATCTGGTCAAAGAAGCCCTGAATCGCGGTGAAGGCGAGCTTGCCGATACTGGCGCACTGGTTGTTCGTACCGGTCATCGTACCGGTCGTTCGCCGGTTGACCGTTTCATCGTGGAAGAGCCGACCACCCAGGACGCCATTGCCTGGGGCCCGATCAACCGCAAGTTCCCGGCCGACAAGTTCGATGCCCTGTGGAACCGTGTCGAAGCTTACCTGGGTGAGCGCGAGCGTTTTGTCTCCCACGTGCATGTAGGGTCCGATCCTGCGCACTACCTGCCGGTCAAGATGACCACCGAGACGGCCTGGCACAACCTGTTCGGCCGTTGCCTGTTCATCAACCCCGAGCAATACAACGCCGGCGGCAAGGACGAGTGGCAGATCCTCAACGCACCGGACTTCGTCTGCGAGCCTGAGCGTGACGGCACCAATTCCGATGGCACCGTGATCATCAATTTCGCGGCCAAGAAAGTGCTGATCGCCGGCATGCGCTACGCCGGTGAAATGAAGAAAGCCCTGTTCTCCGTGCAAAACTTCCTGCTGCCCGCTGTTGACGTGCTGCCAATGCACTGCGCCGCGAACATGGGCGAAGACGGCGACGTGACCCTGTTCTTCGGCCTGTCCGGCACCGGCAAGACCACCCTGTCGGCAGACGAAAGCCGTTACCTAATCGGCGATGACGAACACGGCTGGGGCGTGGGTGTGGTCTTCAACATCGAAGGCGGCTGCTATGCAAAGTGCATCGACTTGTCCGAGAAGAACGAGCCGGTCATCTGGAAAGCCATCCAGCACGGCGCCGTCCTGGAAAACGTGGTCCTGGACCCGGTCACCAAGAAAGCCGACTACGCCGACGACAGCCTGACCCAGAACAGCCGCGCTGCCTACCCGCGTGAGCTGATCGAAAAACGCGCACCGAAAAACCTCGGCGGCGAGCCAAATGCCGTGATCTTCCTGACCTGCGACCTGACCGGCGTATTGCCACCGGTGTCGATCCTCAGCGAAGAGCAAGCCGCCTACCACTTCCTGTCCGGCTACACCGCACTGGTGGGTTCGACCGAAATGGGTTCGGGCAGCGGCATCAAGTCGACTTTCTCCACCTGCTTCGGCGCGCCATTCTTCCCGCGTCCAGCCGGTGAATACGCTGAGCTGCTGATCAAGCGCATCCGTGGTTTCGGCTCCAAGGTCTACCTGGTCAACACCGGTTGGACCGGCGGCGGCTACGGCGTCGGCAAGCGTTTTAACATCCCGACCACCCGTGCGGTGATCGCGGCGATCCAGAGCGGCGCGCTGATCGGTGCTGAAACCGAACACCTGGACATCATCAACCTGGACGTGCCGCTGGCTGTTCCAGGCGTCGAGACTGGCTTGTTGAACCCACGCAACACCTGGGCCGACAAATCCGCCTATGACGAAGCGGCCAAGGCATTGGCCGGTCTGTTCATCGAGAACTTCAAGAAGTTCGAAGTGAGCGACGCGATCAAGGCGGCGGGTCCGCAGTTGTAAGATTTGCTTCGAAAATGAGAAAGCCGCCCTTCAGGGCGGCTTTTTTTTGGGCGGCTATTTTTTCATTCCCTGCATATCCCATCGTTGCGCCTGGATTGCTCTGAAAATAAAGAAAGCTCTTACGACAGTCTCGGAACCGTCCGGCAAGCGCTCCTTGAGGCGCGCGGTAAGGTTTGCCGCGCCTTTTAAGGTAACGGCAAGGTCGAAGGATGACGAGAGCAAAAAAAGACGTTCCACAGGTCTGGGAATATCAGGGCGGCGACTGGCGCTACAAGGTGGCGCGGGACATGACCTTTGACGAGTTGGCGAAGAGGGACGCCGATCAGAAGGCCCTTGAGGACATGCTCGCCAGGCAAGAGGCCTACATGAACGAGCGTCTGGCTCGGACACGGGAAAAAGAACCCGTGGTCATGAGGGGTTGTGTATTCGCCAAGTCCTGCGAACTGCCTGCCGCGATCATCAACTACCACAATCTTACCGGCTACATCCCGACGGAAATGCTGAGCGCTTATGGCGCGTTCACATTGTTAGGTGGTCGTGAGGTTAACGAGTCAGGCTGCGCACCGTTGAAGACAATCAGCGGAGCGTTACCGGCGAGTATCGGCACGTTGGCGCTGGGCGGGACGGCGCTGGCCTCGCTGGGTGCTGGCGCGGCGGTCACTGCACCCGTGGTGGCGGGCGCGCTGGTGGGGCTGGTAGGGCTGCTGATGCCCTCGAATCTGGCTGACGGTTCGCTATACACCGAAGAGCAACTGCGCTCCCTTGAACAGGCGCGCACTCGGGTTCGGCTACATGTCGAGGCCCAGGCCGACGGGACGCTTAAAGGGTATGGCTACAACACCCAGTCAAGGCGTGACTGGGAGATGATCCCGGTGGTGACGTTCCAGACTCGTGGCGAGCAGCAAGTGGCTGACTTTGGCGATGGGGTCGAGTTGATCTGGACGCCGGCAGTGGATCCCGCTTCCACGTTAGGCATCCCGGCGCTGGAGGCTGCACCACAGGCACCGCGCATCTGGATATTCCCGCCGACGCCCATGGCGGACAGCATCATTGTCAACCCGATTTATCCGCCGGAGTTCAAGGATTTCATTCTTGTGTTTCCGTTGGGGTCGGGGGTTTCGCCGTTATATATCGTGTACGGCGTTGCTGACCACAAATATCACCCGACTCCGAAAGGCGTACTTCCTGCTTTTCCTGACCTTGTTCGCGGTCGGGCTAAAACTCCCGTACAAGGAGGTGGAGGGTTACGTCCACGTTGGCACGACCGCAAAGGAAATATTTATGAATGGGACCGTCAGCATGGCGCCCTTGAAAAGTACAATCCACGTGGCAAACATTTAGGCGAGTTTAATCACATCACGGGCGAACAGACCAAAAAAGCGATTAAGACAAGGGAGGTTGAACCATGAGCTTTGCTGTATTGGGATTTTATCCAGGCAAGGAAGAATTGGTATTTGAGCAGAGCATCAACCTGTCAGTAGAGGACTTGGCCCCCGTGATGGACTGGACCAATAACGTCGAACATATCGGCGCTGATTTCAGGCTTTCTACGAAACAAATTCTTGAAATCGAGCGCTTGGCGTCGCTGGCTTTACCCGAAGATCTTGATCTGTACCTAACATCATGCGAATAACCTTCAATGGCACACGTTAACGAGCGAAAGGAGCTAAGACGAAAGGTCAGTTCGCCCGGATTTGTATCGCCTTATGGTCAAGCCAGAGGCAACCAGGCTGTATCATCCGGTATTGTTTTTTGACCTGACCTTTTCTCGACTCGCTGCGCTGCCCGGCTAGGCTTTGGGCATCACAGCAGTCAAAGGAGCGACCGCTTATGCACAGCACCCTGGAACAGGTTTTCGGTTATCCACAGTTTCGTCCCGGTCAGGAAGCCGCCATCGGTGCGATCCTTGCCGGTCGGTCGGCAGCGGCGATTTTCCCCACCGGCTCGGGCAAGTCCCTGTGCTATCAGTTGCCGGCCTTGTTGTTGCCACATCTGACGGTGGTGGTCTCGCCGCTGTTGGCGCTGATGCAGGATCAATTGGCGTTCCTGCAGCGTCACGGCATCGCGGCGGCCAGTATCGATTCGGCCCAGAGTCGTGATGAAGCCAACGACGCGATGGCGCGAGTGCGCTCGGGTGAGTTGAAGGTCCTGATGGTTTCTGTGGAGCGACTGAAGAACGAGCGCTTTCGCAATTTCCTGCAGCAGGTGCCGATTTCACTGCTGGTGATCGACGAGGCGCATTGCATCTCCGAATGGGGGCACAACTTCCGCCCGGACTATCTCAAGCTTCCCGATTACCAGCATCAGTTCAATATTCCCCAGGTACTGCTGCTAACGGCCACCGCGACCCCGAAGGTCATCGCCGACATGCAGGCGAAGTTCTCCATCGCCGCCGCCGATGTGGTGACGACAGGTTTCTACCGTCCCAACCTCAACTTGCTGGTCGAACCCGTGCGTGGCGTGGACAAGCGTCAGCGGCTGGTGCAGTGGCTGGGCGAGCGGGCCGGGCAGGCGAGCATCGTCTACGTCACCTTGCAGCGCACCGCCGAGCAGATCGCCGAGCACCTCAGTCATCACGGCATCGAGGCCGAGGCCTATCACGCCGGGCTGCCTCATGAGCAGCGCGAAGCCATCCAACGGCGTTTCATGGGCGGACAGTCCAATTGCATCGTCGCGACTATCGCGTTCGGCATGGGCATCGACAAAAGCGATATTCGCAACGTGGTGCATTTCGACCTGCCCAAATCCATCGAGAACTACAGCCAGGAAATCGGTCGGGCGGGGCGGGACGGACAGCCGTCCGATTGCCTGGTGTTGGCCAACCGGGACAGCCTCAACATCCTGGAAAACTTCGTGTACGGCGATACCCCTGAACTGGCAGGCATTCGCTGCGTGCTCGACGAGCTGAAAGCCGCTGCCGGCGACGGGCAATGGGAGTTCTTGCTCGGGCCGTTGGCGGACAAGAGCAACATCCGGCAACTGCCGCTCAAGACGCTGCTGGTCCAGCTCGAACTGCGGCGGCTGATCGCGCCGCGCTATGCCTATTACGCAGAGTATCGCTTCAAATTCCTCACCGAGCCGCAGCTCCTGCTGGAACGTTTCGAAGGTGAGCGAAAGGATTTCGTCGCGGCCATCATCCAGACCTCCAGCCGCGCGCGGACCTGGGCAACGGTGAATTTCGATGGGATGTACCAGCAATATCGCGCCGAGCGTAGTCGTGTGGTAAAGGCGCTGGATTTTTTTCACGAGAAGGGCTGGATCGAGCTGGAAAGCAAGCAGATGACCGAGGTCTACAACGTCCTGGAAGCGAACTTCGACTCTCAGGATTTAAGCCTCGAGCTGCATGCTGATTTCACCCGGCATGAGGAAGCTGAAATTGCCCGGGTTCACGCCATGCTCGAGCTGTTTGCCACGGACCGCTGCCTTGGTTATCGATTGGCGCAGTATTTTGGCGATGAAAATGCGCCGTCGCAGTGTGGGCACTGTTCGGTGTGTCACGGGCATGTCGCTTGTCTGCCGGAACCACCACCGCTGCCGGCGCTTGTGGATAAAAACTTCGATGACTTGTGTGGCGATTTTATCCACAAGCATGAGCAAGTCATCGGCAGTTTACCGACCGCCGAGCGGCTGACCCGCTTCCTGTGCGGAATCAGCGTACCGCTGTTCACCAAACTGAAGGCGCGGACGATCCGTGGATATGCCGCATTGGAGGAGTATCCCTACGCGCAGGTGCGTCATCGGAGCCAGGCTCACTTGTAAGCTGCATCCATCTGCTGAATGCCCTTCATCACACGAATAAATTTCAAAAATAGTGAGTGGCTGACTATGGTGATGGCTGTCTTTGGATCGCCAACAAGAGAGCAAACATGAGCCAGACATCCTTCGATATCCAGCGCGCCGCCGTGGTCGGTGCAGGCACCATGGGGCGCGGCATTGTGATGTGCCTGGCCAATGCCGGCGTTGCGGTGCAGTGGGTCGATAACGATCCGCAGATGCTCGAACAAGCGCTGGCTGCGGTGGCCGACACCTATGCTCATAACGTACGCCAAGGCCGTATCGACCAGGGCGAAGCCGACGCCCGGACCGCCCGGATCACGCGAGCAGACAACTATACGGCGATCCGCAACGTGGACCTGGTCATCGAGGCGGTCTACGAGAACCTGCCGCTCAAGCAGAAGATCTTTCGCGAGTTGGACGGCTTGCTCAAGCCTGAAGCTATTCTGGCGAGCAACACCTCGGCGCTCGACATCGATGCGATTGCCGCCGCCACACGCAGGCCGACCCAGGTGCTGGGCCTGCATTTCTTCAGCCCGGCGCACATCATGAAACTGCTTGAGATCGTTCGTGGCGCGCAAACTTCCAGGGCGGTGCTGGACGCCGCGCTGGCGTTGGGCAAACGCATGGGCAAAGTGAGTGTTGTATCGGGCAATTGCCATGGGTTCATCGGCAACCGCATGCTCCGCCCGTATGTGCTTGAGGCGCGCAAGATGCTGCTGGAGGGAGCTTTCCCCTATCAGGTCGATGCGGCGCTACAAGGCTTTGGCTTCGCCATGGGGCCGTTTCGCATGTACGACGTGGTCGGGATCGATCTGGAGTGGCGCGCCCGCGAGCTGGCGGGGCAGGGACAGGATGCGCCCGAGGTGCAAGTGGACAATCGCCTGTGCGAGTTGGGCCGGTTCGGCCAGAAAAGTGGCAACGGGTATTACCATTACGAACCGGGTAGCCGGCATGCTGAGCATGATGTCGAGGTCGACGCGCTGGTACAGCGGGTCAGCGAAGAGCTGCGCTTTCAGCGGCGCGAAATAGGCCCTGAGGAAATTCTCGAGCGCTGCTTGCTGGCGCTGGTCAACGAAGGCGCGAAGATTCTCCAAGAGGGCATTGCCGAGTCTTCCCATGACATCGACCTGGTCTACCTCAACGGCTACGGTTTTCCGGCAGACAAGGGAGGCCCAATGGCTTGGGCCGACCACCAAGGGCTTAGGGACATCCACGCGCGCTTGCTGGAGCTCGAGACAAAGCAGGGCGACCAATGGAAGCCTGCTCGCTTGATCGGCGAACTGGCGACGCAAGGCAAGGGCTTCTCCCAGCGGTAGCCCTGGGTCCGGCACCCAGCCCCAAAACAGATAACCCTAAGGACACGTGATGCCCCAACGCAGCGAGTATCTGCACTTCCAGCCCGTGACCACCCGCTGGCACGACAACGACGTGTACGGCCATATCAACAATGTTACTTACTACAGCTTTTTCGATACGGCGGTGAATACCTATCTGGTCGAGACCGGCAGCTTGGATATTCATGAGGGAGACGTGGTGGGTTTCGTCGTGAGTTCGGCGTGCGATTACTTTGCGTCAATCGCTTTCCCAGATCGGATTGAAATTGGCCTGCGCGTCGGAAAACTGGGCAACAGCTCCGTGCAATACGAGCTTGCGGTGTTCAAGGTGGGAGAGGATGAAGCCTGTGCGGCGGGGCGCTTCGTGCATGTATTCGTGGACCGGGCATCTAACCGGCCCGTGGCGATCCCGGATCGGCTACGCCGGGCTTTGGAACCCTTGGTGGCCTGAAACGAAAATCGCAGCCTCCGGACGTTCTCTGACGAGAGCGGCCGAAGGCTGCGATCTTTTTAACGATCTGGATTAAACCAACCGTCAGTCATCGTGATAGCGATGTTTGTGCTTGTGCTTGCGATGCCCATAGGCATGGCCACGGCCCGGGTGGCCATCACGGTAGTAGCGACGATCACCACGACGACCTTCATAACGATCATCATCGTCGTCCTTGCCCATGTAGTTACCCAGCGCGCCACCGGCGCCACCGCCCGCTGCGGCACCGATCAGGCTACCTGTGCTGCCGCCCACGCTACGGCCGACCACGTTACCGCCGGCTGCGCCCAGCGCGCCGCCGATTGCCGCTTCGCCGCGGCTACGTTTGTCTGCGCCGACTGCGCTACCGCCCGCGCCGCCCAGGGCCGCGCCGATAGTGGAACCGGTGTTGCCGCCCAGGGACTGGCCGACGACCGAACCCAAAACCCCGCCCAATGCGCCGCCTACACCTGCTTCGGCGGTACCGCCGGCAGATGCGACGCCACTGATCAGGCCAAGGGACAACAAGAGAATGGAGGAGAACTTCATAGAGGAGCCTCAAAGGGATGACGGCGCGATCCTGAGGCTGGCTTCGCTTGGTTACAATCGAAATCCGACGAGTAACACGACTTGTGCACAATTCGCTAAGTTATTGTTTTCAGTATGGAACTTAAGGTGTTTTTGCCGGTCTTTAGCTACTTCGGACAGGCCGTTTTCTTTAGGAAACGGCCTTTTTTGTGGGCGTTTGAAAAATACGAACGTGGCGAGGAAGCAAGCTCCCTCGCACAAGATCATGTCAGGCTGACTTGGCCATGATCAACCCGCTCTCGCTCGCTGCTTCCAGGCGGATCGCCACGAACTTCGAGGTTGGGGTGTGGCTGCCGTCGCCGGTGCTTTCCAGCGGCACCAAGGGATTCACTTCGGGATAATAGGCAGCGGCTTGTCCGGCCGGGATATCGAAGGCCAGCAACGTGAAGCCCTTGACGCGCCGCTCACGCCCATCCTCCCAGAGCGAGATGATGTCTGCTTTCTGCCCCGGCTTGAAGCCCAGGCGGATGATGTCCGCTTCGTTGACGAACAGCACATCACGTTGGCCCTTTACGCCGCGATAACGGTCATCGAGTCCATAGATGGTCGTGTTGTACTGATCGTGCGAGCGCATGGATTGCAGGATCAGGTCCGGCACTTTGCCCGTGGCGTGGGTGCGCTCATGAATCAGATCGGTCGGCAACCGGTTAGGCTTGAAATTGGCGCGGCCCGATGCGGTATTCCAGCGACGGGCGCCAGCGCTGTTGCCCAGATAAAAGCCGCCAGGGTTCTTGAGTTTTTCGTTGAAGTCCTTGAAGCCGGGAATGGTCTCGGCGATCAAGTCGCGAACACGGCTGTAATCGGCCACGAGCCAGTTCCAATCCACCGGACGGCTGCCCAGCGTGGCAGCGGCGATACCGGCAACGATCCACGGCTCGGAGCGCATCTGGTTCGACAGCGGCTGCAATTGACCATTCGAGGCGTGGACCATGCTGAAGGAGTCTTCCACGGTCACCGCTTGCGGGCCTTCTGCTTGCACGTCGATGTCGGTACGGCCCAGGCACGGCAGGATCAGTGCTTCTTTCCCATGGGCCAGGTGGCTGCGGTTGAGCTTGGTGCTGATCTGGACGGTCAGGTCGCAGTTGCCCAAAGCTTTGAAGGTCCGATGGCTGTCTGGCGTAGCCTGGGCGAAGTTGCCGCCCAGAGCGATAAACACTTTTGCCCGGCCCTCGGCCATGGCGTGGATCGACTCGACCACGTTGTGGCCGTTTTCACGCGGCACCTTGAACTGGAAGCGCCGCTCCAGCGCGTCGAGGAATGCAACGGGCGGGCGCTCGTTGATGCCCATGGTCCGGTCGCCCTGCACGTTACTATGGCCACGCACTGGGCAGAGTCCCGCGCCTGGCTTGCCGATGTTGCCGCGCAGCATCATCAGGTTGGCGATTTCCTGGATGGTTGCCACCGAATGGCGGTGTTGGGTGATGCCCATCGCCCAGCACATGATCACATTGCTGGCCTTGGCGTACATACGGGCTGCCTGCTCAACCTCGGCCAGGGTCAGGCCGGATTGCTCGACGATCTGCTCCCACGAGGTGTCATCGACCACCGCCAGGTATTCCAGCGTGTTGGCGCTGTGCTCATTGAGAAATGCATGATCGAACACCGCGGGAGCGCCGTTGTTCTGGGCTTCACGTTCCCATTGCAGCAAGAATTTTGCCATGCCGCGCAGTATTGCCATATCGCCACCCAAGGCCGGACGGAAATAGGCAGTGTTGGTCGGTTTGTCGCCGTTGGTGAGCATTTCCAGCGGATGTTGCGGATGCTGGAAGCGCTCCAGGCCACGCTCCTTGAGCGGGTTGATACACACCACCTGCGCACCGCGCTTCACTGCTTCGCGCAGCGGTTCAAGCATCCGCGGGTGGTTGGTGCCGGGGTTCTGGCCCCAGACGAAAATCGCATCGGCGTGCTCGAAATCGTCAAAAGTGACCGTGCCTTTGCCCACGCCGACGCTTTGGGACAGTGCCACGCCGCTGGCTTCATGGCACATGTTCGAGCAGTCTGGGAAATTGTTGGTGCCATAG
The DNA here is from genome assembly GCF_051131945.1 of Pseudomonas sp. Z5-35. Lineage (NCBI taxonomy): Bacteria > Pseudomonadati > Pseudomonadota > Gammaproteobacteria > Pseudomonadales > Pseudomonadaceae > Pseudomonas > Pseudomonas sp. Z5-35. The sequence goes on along the minus strand of NZ_CP071640.1, from coordinate 5,262,720 downwards.
GCGCGCACGAACAGCTGGTACAAATAGGCCGCTTCATTGCTGGCCCGGCCCGAGGTATAAAACTCGGCCTGGTTCGGGCTGGACAGTCCTTGCAGGTGTTTGCCGATCAAGGCAAATGCCGCCTCCCAACTGATGGGCTTGTAGCGGTCGGTTTCGGCGTCGTAGCTCATCGGCTCGGTCAGGCGGCCTTGGTACTCAAGCCAGTAGTCGCTCTGCTCCAGCAACGAGGTCACGCTGTGCTTGGCAAAGAACGCACCGTCGACGCGACGCTTGGTCGCCTCCCAGTTCACGGCCTTGGCGCCGTTCTCACAGAACTTGACCATGCCACTTTCCGGCGAGTCGCCCCAGGCGCAGCCCGGGCAGTCGAACCCGCCGTTCTGGTTGGTCTTGAGCATCATGCGAATATTCTTCAGCGCGTTATCGCTGGTCAGCCAGGCCTGGGCAACGCTGATCAGCGCCCCCCAACCACCGGCCGGGCCCTTGTAAGGCTTGTAGCGCGGTGTGGGTTTCTGGTCGGCTTGTTGATGATTGCTCACGCTTGTTTCTCCATCGCAGGGCTGTAGACCCGCGGCGCACTTTTTTGCGGCAGGTGGATGAGGTTGAGGTTGTGTTGGCGAGCCCACTGCACGGCGAGGCCGGTGGGCGACGACAGGCTGACCAGTGTCTGGACGCCCGCGCGTAATACTTTTTGAATCAGTTCGAGGCTGCAACGGCTGGTGACAATCGCCAGACCGCCGGCCACCGGGATCTGTTGTCGGACCAAGGCCCCGATCAGTTTGTCGAGGGCGTTGTGCCGGCCAATGTCTTCACGGCCCAGCAGCAACTCGCCTCGGGCGTTCATGAACAATGCTGCGTGTACCGCGCCGCAATGCTGCCCCAAGGGCTGGAACTGGCTGATGCGCTGTCGCAGGCCATCGAGCCATTGCGCCGGTGGCAGCGATGCGCCGGGCAGCTTCTTGAGGTCTGGCAGCGCCTGCTCCACGGCTTCGACGCCGCATAATCCGCAGCCGCTGGTGCCGGCCAGTTGGCGGCGTTGCTGCTTGAGGTTCCAGAACGCGCGATTGGCGATGGTTACCTGGGCATAGTGCGCGGAACCTGCACCGCTCAGTTGCAGGTCATAGATATCGGCCGGGTCTTCGATGATGCCGCTGCCGAGGCTGAAACCGACGATAAAGTCTTCAAGATCAGTGGGCGTGACCAACATCACCGCTTGGCTGATGCCGTTATAGGCGATCGCCAACGCCACTTCCTCGGCCAGCGCGGTGCTGTCCGATTGAGAGTGGTCCAGGTTGCAGTAGCGATAGCTCTGGCTGGCGGCTGGCGTGGAGGGTTCCACAGCAGGCACTGGACAGACCGGAGGCTTGTCGTTCATGGGCATCACTGAAAGTGAGAATAGTGCTAAGACTAAATGCGGCAATCTGCCACGTCTAATTGCTATTACTGATCTTCCAATAGATGACGTCGATCAAGAGATGGTCGTTGATTTCTGATAGAGGGCGAAACAAGCCTCCGCCAAGGCCGAACGTGGAGCGCCGCGCCGCATGATCAGCCCCAGCGGGACCAGGGTCTGGGCGCTTTCGATAGGCTGGATCCGCAGATCTTCGGTGAGGACGTTCAGTCCGCTCTCCAACGGCACCACGGCGCAGCACAGTCCACCATGCACAGCTTGTAACAATTGATGCACCGCGTCGGTTTGCAGCAGCGGTTGGGGGGCTAGGCCTCGACTGTGGAAACTGTGGTCGATGGATTGGCGGAAATGCATGCCGCTGGTAAGCATGCCCAGGGGCAGCTCCACCAGCGCTTCCCAAGTCAGCGGCTCTTCACCAAAAAAGAAAAAGCGTTGGTCATACAGCAGGCCCATGCGGGTATGGGCAAAGGGCAGGGCTTCGAAACGATCGTTGTCCAGGCGTTCCAGGTAGGAAATACCCAAGTCGATGCGGTTGTTCGCCAGCTGTTCGAGGATGCGTTCGGAACTCAAGGACGATAATTCGAAACGCAGGCTGGGGTGGTCGGTGTGCAGGCGCTGCATCATCGCCAGCGGGTCGAAGTCCGACAGTGGCACCACGCCCAGGCGCAGCGTACCCACCAGGTTGCCACGGCACGCCGCCGCTTCGGCCTGCAGCCCGTCATAAGCCGCCAACACCGTGCGTGCCCAGGCCAGCACCCGCTCCCCCGGTGCGGTGAAGCCCTCGAAGCGCTGGCCGCGGTTGACCAGCGGCAGGCCGAGCTCTTCTTCCAGGCTGCGCAGGCGCATCGACAAGGTGGGTTGGGTGATGTGGCAACGAGCGGCGGCTTGGCCGAAGTGGCGGGTTTCTTCGAGCGCGATGAGAAATTTCAGCTGCTTGATGTCCATCTTCGCTCCTGGGCGCGGGAAGATTCTGATTCTAGCGCCTTGGAGGTGGCGAGGTCATTGGTCGGTTGGAGAATGGGCTCGGTTGGCTTGGTCTAGTCTTATCCGTCTGGACATTTAAACCCAAGGAGCGTGCGCCATGAGTATTTTTAGCTTTGTGAAGGAAGCGGGAGAAAAGCTTATCGACCTGCTGACTCCCGGCAATGCCAATGCCAGCGAGCAGTTGAAGGAACACATCAGCAAGGTCGGGCTGGGCAATCCGAATGTGCAAGCGACGATAGACGGCGACAAAGTCACCCTGACCGGTGAAGTCGGAAGCCAGGAGGAGAAAGAAAAGATCCTGTTAGCCGCGGGCAACATCGCCGGTGTCGGCAGCGTGGATGACCAGATCACCGTGACTGGGCCGGTGGCAAAGGCCGCGCGTTTCGTGACGGTGAAAAAAGGTGACACGCTCAGCGCCATATCCAAGGCCGAGTATGGTGACGCGAACCAGTACAACAAGATTTTCGAAGCCAACAAACCGATGTTGTCGCATCCAGACAAGATCTACCCCGGGCAGTCACTGCGTATCCCTGAGTAACCCGTACCTCCGTGGCGAGGGAGTAAGTCCCTCGCCAAAGGCTTGCACTAGAGCCCTTGGATCAGCGTCCGATAATCCGTTACCGCGTCGAACTCCGCCGTATCCTTCGGCCCCTTGCGGCTGTCCGGCTCGCTGACCGCCAGCAGGTGCGCCACGCCGAAGTCCCGGGCGCTGCGCAGCACCGGCAGGGTATCGTCGATAAACAGGCTGCGGGCCGGGTCGAAACTCAGGTCGGCTTGCAGCGCGTCCCAGAACTGCGGGCTCTCCTTCGGGAAACCGTAGTCGTGGGAGCTGATCAAGCGCTCGAAGTAGGGTGCCAGTTCGATGCGTTCCAGCTTCAGCGACAGCGAATCCCGATGGGCATTGGTAATCATCACGACCCGTTTGCCTGCGCGCTGGATGGCCGCGAGAAATGTATCAGCGTCTTGGCGCAGGGCAATCAAGTGGGCGGTTTCAAGTTTCAATTCACGCACCGGCAGCTTCAGTTCGGCGCTCCAGAAATCCAGGCAGTACCACTGCAACTGGCCGGCGTTGCGCTCGAACAGCGGCTGTAACTCCATCTCGGCCATCGCCCGGCTGACCCCATGCAGCTCGGCATAACGCTGGGGCAGGTGCTCCAGCCAGAAGTGGTTGTCGTAATGCAGGTCCAGCAGGGTGCCGTCCATGTCCAGCAGAACCGTATCGATCTCATGCCAAGGCAACAAGGCCATAAAACTTCTCCAGCGGTAAGCAGATATCCGACACAAACAATCAGAATAGGCCGGGTATAGTAGCCCGCTATCGCCCAGGGAGCCGTTCATGCGCCAGAAACCCACCATACTCGACCGACGGATCGTCGCCACCAGCCGCCTGTTTTGCGTGGAAGAACTGAAACTGCGCTTTTCCAACGGTGTGGAACGCACCTACGAACGCCTGGCGGGCAAGGGCGCAGGCTACGGCGCGGTGATGATCGTCGCGATGCTCGATGCCGACCATGCCGTGCTGGTGGAAGAATACTGCGGTGGCACCGATGCCTACGAGCTCTCGCTGCCCAAGGGGCTGATCGAGCCGGGTGAAGATGTACTGGCGGCGGCCGAGCGCGAGCTCAAGGAAGAGGCCGGTTTTGGCGCGCGTCAACTGGAGCACCTGACCGAACTGTCGTTGTCTCCCGGCTACATGAGCCAAAAGATCCAAGTGGTGCTGGCGACCGACCTGTATGAAGAGCGGTTGGAGGGCGACGAGCCCGAACCGATGCGTGTGGACAAGGTCAATCTGGGCGAATTGTCGGCCCTGGCCCAGAATCCTCAATTCACCGAAGGCCGAGCGCTGGCGGCGTTGTACCTGGCGCGTGACCTGCTGGCCCAGCGCGGAGCCTACCTGCCATGAATTTCCCTCATCCCCTGATGGCGCCCGTCATCGAGCTGGCGCTTGAAGCCGGTGCGGCGATCCTGCCGTTCTGGCGGGCCAACGTAGAAGTTGCGCACAAGGCTGACGAATCACCAGTGACCGCTGCGGATATGGCTGCCCACGATGTCATCGTGGCTGGGCTGACCGCGCTGGCACCGGATATTCCGATCCTCTCGGAGGAAGACGCCGATATAGCCCAAAGCGTGCGCGCCGAATGGAAACGCTGGTGGTTGGTGGACCCTCTGGATGGAACCAAGGAGTTCATTTCCGGCAGTGAGGAATTCACCGTCAACATCGCGTTGATCGAGGACGGTCGCGTGGTGTTCGGCGTGGTCTCGATGCCCACCGATGGCCGCTTTTATGTTGGCGGAGCGGGACTGGGCGCCTGGCGTGCCGACAAGGGCGCCGAGCCTTCGCCTATCTCAGCACGGCACGCGATGGCGCCCGGTGACGTGTTTACCCTAGTCGCCAGCCGTCGCCACACCAGCCCCGAGCAGGAGCGCCTGGTGAGCGGGTTAAGCGAAAGCCTGGGACCCTTGCAGTTGACCAATATTGGCAGTTCATTGAAGTTCTGCCTGCTGGCCGAGGGCGCGGCTGATTGCTATCCGCGGTTGGCGCCAACGTCCCAATGGGACACCGCCGCCGCCCAGGGTGTATTGGAGGGCGCGGGTGGCGAAGTGTTGGACCTGCAGGGTCAACCGTTCCGCTATCCGGCACGGGAGTCGTTGTTGAATACGTCTTTCCTGGCGCTGCCGGCGAAAGCGGCGTGGCGTGGAAAGTTGTTGGAACTTGCTCGTTCTTAAACCCTGATCTTTGGCCAGGAAGCTTTTGTGGCGAGGGAGCTTGCTCCCGCTCGGCTGCGCAGCAGACGCTTTGGGGCCGCTTCGCTGCCCAGCGGGAGCAAGCTCCCTCGCCACAGGGGCTGTTGCGCCAATTAACGGTGCAACACGTACTGCCCCTCGAATTGCACCGCCACCTTTTCGCTGCCTACATTTATCACTTGCGTCTGCAACGCCAGCCTTGCCCGGCCGTAACGCCGATAGGTGGCCAGGAAGCGTTTCCAGGTTTTTTCATCCGGTGCGTCACAAATGACAGTCGCATCGCCGGTGACGGGCAGCGGATAAGTGATCTGCCCTTCCTGAATCACGATGTGTCCATCCTCGATGCCTTCCTCGCGCAAGGCCAGGTGCAGCCAGCCCCAGCCGCCAAGTACCGCGCCGCAATACAGGCTGCCGCCGAACATGGTGCTTTTATGATTGACGTTGGCCGCAAGCGGCAGGAACAGGCGCAGTTGTCGCGCTTGCCAATCGAGCACTCTCAGGCCCATGTCCTGGGTCAACGGGATGTCCCGGTGCAGGGTCGTTTCCAGGTAACGGCTGTCGCGGTTCATGCAGGCCCTCTTGTTTGAAGGTGAGTTGGCGGGCGCTCAATCGGACTCATCGGCCGAGCCAGGGTTGCTGTCGCCAAACGTAAGCCCGTGCTTGCGCAGTTTGTCGTGCAAGGTCTTGCGCGGAATGCCCAGCGCTTCGGCGAGGCTGCGTACCGAGCCGTGGGGGCGGGCCAACTCGGCGGCAATCAGGGTCTTTTCGAAATTCTCCACCTGCTCGCTCAGGCCGCCGCTGATGATTTCCACCGGCGCGCCGGGGCCAGTGTCGGGTGCGCTATTGTCCAGGGCCAGTTCCAAGCCCAGGGCGAAGCGTTCGGCGGCGTTCTGCAATTCGCGGACATTGCCCGGCCAGCCATGGCGCAACAGCAGCGCACGGTGGGCCGGCAGCAGTTCGTGGGGCGGCAGGCCGTGGCGCGCGCTGGCCTCATCAGCGAAATGCTGGAACAGCATCAGTACGTCCTCACCCCGTTCGCGCAGCGGTGGGATGCGCAGTGGCGCGACGTTCAGGCGGTAATACAAGTCGGCGCGAAAACGGCCCTGATCGGCGGCCTGGCGCAGGTCTTCCTTGGTGGCGGCGATGATGCGGATGTCCAGCGGGATCTGCTGATTGCCGCCCAGGCGCTCCACTACGCGTTCCTGCAGCAGGCGAAGCAGCTTGACCTGTACATCCAGGCTCATGCTTTCGATTTCATCGAGGAACAATGTGCCGCCGTTGGCGAACTCGAATTTGCCGATACGGCGCTTCTGCGCGCCAGTGAAGGCGCCGGGTTCATGGCCGAACAATTCGCTTTCCACCACTGACTCAGCCAACGCGCCGGCATTGATGGCCACGAACGGCCCGTTACGCCGGCCAGACAGGTCATGCAGTGCACGGGCGACCACTTCCTTGCCGGCCCCGGTTTCGCCGAGGATCAGCACGTCGGCGCGGGTCGCCGCCAAGGCGCCGATCTGCTCGCGCAGGCGCAACATGGGGGCCGATTGTCCGACCAGCCGGGCGCTGAGTTCATGACGGTCACTGAGGGCCAGGCGCAGGCTGCGGTTATCCAGGACCAGGCGCCGCAAGGCCAGGGCCCGGCGTACGCTATCGAGCAACTGGTCACTGGCGAAGGGTTTTTCGAGGAAGTCGTACGCCCCGGCGCGCATCGCCTGGACCGCCAGCGGCACATCGCCGTGACCGGTGATCAGCAGCACCGGCAACTCCGGATCCTGGCTATGCAATTGGCCCAGCAGTTCGAGGCCGTCCATGCCCGGCATGCGTATATCGCTGACCACCACGCCGAGCCAATCGCGGGGCAGTTGCCCGGCCAGGCCGTTGGCCTCGCCCAAGGGCAGGATCTTCAGTCCAGCCAGGTCGAGGGTCTGGCTCAGGGCCTGACGCAGATGGGGATCGTCGTCGATCAGCACCACCTCAATCTGGTTATCGATGGTCATACACTACGGTCCTCGGACGGTTGCAGGCTCACCCCGGGCGCACCGGCGCGCAGCTTCAGGGTAATCAGGGCGCCGCCTTCCTTGTGATTGGCGAACAACAGTTCTCCGCCGAAGGCACGCATCAGGGTGTCGCAGATCGCCAGCCCGAGGCCAAGCCCTTGGGTGCGCGTCTTGGTGGTGTAGAACGGCTCGCCGGCGCGGCCAAGGGCCTCCATGCAAAACCCCGGGCCATTATCGCGGATGTACAGGTTGACGCCGGTTTCCGTCGCCTGGGCACTGAGCCACAGTTTACGCGGTGGACCCTTTTCGGTCAGGGCGTCAAGGGCGTTGGCCAGCAAGTTACCGAGCACCTGGCGCAGGCGCGTTTCGCCGGCCTCCACCCACAAAGCAGCCGCCGGCAAGTCGCGTATCAGCTCCACTTCCATGCTGCGCCGACGTTTGGCGAGCAGTGCGAGGGCATCGTCGAGCGCCGGTTGGAGTGCGACGCTTTCCGGGGCGTGTCGGTCCCGGCGGGCGAAGGCGCGCAGGTGGGCGATGATCGAGGCCATGCGCCCGGTCAGTTCGTTGATCAGCTTGAGGTTGCCCCGAGCGTCTTCGGTGCGCTGGTGATCGAGCAGTATCTCGGCGTTTTCGGCATAACTTCGAATCGCCGCCAGCGGCTGGTTGAGTTCGTGGCTGATGCTGGCCGACATGGTGCCCAGGGCTGACAACTTGCCGGCCTGTACCAGATCATCCTGGGCGCGGACCAATTCCTGTTGGGCGTGCTCGCGCTCCAGCACTTCCTGTTTCAGGCGACGGTTGAGTCCCTCCAGGTCGCTGGTACGTTCCGCGACCCGGCCCTCCAGTTCGTGTCGAGCCTTGGCCTCGAAGGCGATCCGGTCCAGATAATGCCGCCGGCGTTGCATCATCAACCCGAGCAACAGCATCAACACCAGCAGCGCTGCACCGCCGATGGCCACCACCGTGCGTACTGGCCGGTCGATCAGCGTGCGCGGAGCGAGGATGCTCACGTTCCAGCCTGTCTCTTCGATGACCTGGGTCTGGGGCAGCCAGGCACCGCTGTCCAGATGGAGCGGTTTGGGGTCCCGTGTCGGGTAAGGCTGCACCGCACTGATTGCCTTGCTTTCTTGCTCGCTCAAGGGGCGAGTTGCGCGAAATCTCCATTCCTGGCGCGAGGTCAGGATCACGACGCCGTTGTGGTCGGTAACCAACAACTGCTCTGGGGTCTTGCCCCAGAGGCTTTCGGTGTGGTCGAGGTCAACCTTGACCACCAATACGCCGATGACTTTTTCGCGATCGCGTACCGCGGCGGCGAAAAAATAACCGCGCTTGCCTGACGTGGTGCCCAGGCCGAAGAAGCGCCCCAGGCGCCCGGCCATGGCTTCGATGTAGTAGGGGCGGAAGGCGAAATTGCGTCCGACGAAACTGTCGTGCTTGTCCCAGTTCGATGCCGCCAGGGTCTTGCCAGAGGCGTCCATCAGGTACATGACTTCGGCGCCGGTCTGGGCGCTGATGTTTTTCAGCAACCGGTTGGCATTGCCCTGGGTCACCCCATCGTCCGGCGCCGACAGGGCCGCGCGCAGGGCCGGCAGCTCGCCGAGAATCTGCGGCAGCACTTCATAGCGGTGCAGGGTCCCGAGGAGGTTGGCCACGTAGAGGTCGAGAGTCTGGCGGTTTTGTCCAGCCAGTTCGCTGCGGTAATAACGCTCGGCCAAATGCTCAAGCGGCCATAGCAATGGCGCCAGGCACAGCGCAAGCAGGGCCAGGCTGCGCCAACGAGGTCTGCGGGGAAGGGTGGAATTCATGAGCATCGGGCGCCTGTGGTGACAAGCGCATTATGCCTAGGACACACCTCAACGTCTTCGATCAGGCGAAGACTTCTGCCTGCTGGAGGGTTGCAGCAGCCAGATCCTTGCCTGACAGTTGTGGCTTGATATCACCCAGTTGCCAGTCGATATTCAATGCGGGGTCGTTCCAAAGCAAGCTGCGTTCGGACGCCGGGTCATAGTAGTTGGTCGTCTTGTACAGGAACTCCGCGAATTCACTCAAGACCACGAAGCCATGGGCGAACCCTGGCGGCACCCAAAGCTGACGGTGGTTATCGGCGCTGAGGCGCACGGCGACCCATTTGCCGAAGTTCGGCGAGCTGCGGCGGATATCCACTGCCACGTCGAGCACTTCTCCGGCAGTGACACGCACCAGCTTGCCTTGGGTGTTTTGCAACTGATAATGCAGGCCACGCAACACGCCCTTTTGCGAGCGAGAGTGATTATCCTGCACGAACTGCGTTTCGATGCCGGTTGCGTCCTTGAAGGCCTTGGCGTTGAAGCTTTCATAAAAAAAACCGCGTTCGTCACCAAAGACCTTGGGTTCGATGACCAGGACATCGGGCAGCTCGGTGGCGATTACATTCATTGCGTGTCTCCAGAAGAAAGTATAGATGCGACCATTCTTGCCCAAAGCAGCGGGCGGCGCGAGCCCTGAGGTCAGAAGAAGGGGTTGCTAATCCCTTGGCTCAATGGCGTGATAGGCGTCCAAGACAAAACCTACTCAGGGGTCGTTGTATGCCGCTCGCTACGTTGGTTCATCGTGCCAGTTTGCCAAGCCCACAAATCAGCGCCGGGCAGGCGTTGGTATTGCTGCGCTCGAATTACGGACTCAGCGGTGACCTGCGACCCCTCGGCAGCCATCAGGACGTCAACTACCGCGTCGACAGCGAACGCGGCCGGTTCGTGTTAAAGATTTGTCATGGCAACTATGCCGTCCAGGAACTCCAGGCCCAGCATGCCGCCCTCAAGCTGCTGGCCGAGCATGGCGCGGTGAAAGTGCCGCGAGTGATCGCGGCCAGCAACGGCCAGGACCTGCTGACCCTGGAAGTTGATGGGCAGTCGGTTCATGTGCGACTGCTGGAGTACATCGACGGTCAATCCCTCACTCAACTGTTGCACCTTACGCCCGACTTGGTGACAGGTCTGGGAAGATTGTGCGCAGACATGGACTTGGCCCTGGCCTCGTTCGACCATCCGGGCCTGGAGCGCACCCTGCAGTGGGACGCACGCCATGCGCCGGCCTTGATTGACCATCTATTGCCCGTCATCAAGGACGATCAGCGGCGCCATTTGATCGCCGAGGTCGCGCAGCAGGCCGAACGGCGCTTGCAGCCGCTCAAGGCGAGCCTGCCGGTGCAGGCGATCCACATGGACATCACGGACGACAACGTGGTGTGGCAACGCGATGCCCAGCGCCAATGGCAGTTGCAAGGTGTGATCGATTTTGGCGATCTGGTTCGCACCTGGCGCATCACCGACTTGTCGGTAACCTGCGCGGCCCTGCTGCATCACGCCGGCAGCGATCCGTTTTATATCCTGCCGGCCATCAAGGCCTATCACGCGGTCAATCCGTTGCAGCGCGAAGAACTCCTGGCGCTCTGGCCCCTGATCGTGGCCCGCGCCGCGGTGCTGGTGCTCAGCGGCGAGCAACAAGTCGCTGTCGATCCGGATAATCAATACGCCCGTGACAATCTTGAACATGAGTGGGAAATTTTTCGCGTTGCCTGTTCCGTGCCGCTTGAATTGATGGAGGCGGCGATTTTTGCCGCCGCGGGTCACAGCCTGCCGTCGATTGCCAACGAGGGTTTCGCCCCCTTGCTGCCAACCTTGGTGGGGCGTGATTTTGCGCTGATCGACCTGGGCGTACTCAGTCCACATTTCGAGGCCGGCAATTGGGAACAGGCTGGAATTGACCAGCGTCTTCTCAGCGAAGGCGCGGCGCTGCACGGGTTGGCTGCCAGTCGCTACGGCCAGTACCGGCTGTCCCGCACCCGGCCGGACAGTGCCGTCGAGCCCGATACTTATCCGTTACACGTTGAATTGCATGTCCCTCAAGATACGCCGTTGGAGTCGCCTTTCGCCGGGGTGGTGCACAAGGATGCCGAGGGCCTGTTGCGGCTCGACGGTCCGCAGTTGAGCGTACGATTGTGGGGCGTATCGTCGTCATTGCATTCTGGCGCCGCGCTGGTCAGGGGACAGGTCTTGGGTGAAGTGGTTGGCCCGTTGCGGGTTCAACTGTGCCGAGGCGCGCATCTGACCCCACCATTGTTCTGCACGCCCTCCAGGGTGAAGGCCTGGCAGGCGCTTTGCCCATCGCCCGCGACGCTGCTGGGGCTGGCTTGCGATGCCGAGCCGGAAATCGATCCCGCCGCGCTGCTGGCCCGTCGCGATGCGAGTTTCGCTCGTTCGCAGAAGCATTACTACGTCGACCCGCCGCACATCGAGCGTGGCTGGCGTAACCACTTGATCGACATGCAGGGCCGCTCTTACCTCGACATGCTCAACAATGTCGCGGTGCTGGGGCATGGCCACCCGCGCATGGCGGCGGTCGCGGCCCGGCAATGGTCGCTGCTCAATACCAACTCGCGCTTTCACTATGCGGCGATCGCCGAGTTTTCCGAGCGCCTGTTGGCGCTGGCGCCATCGAACATGGATCGAGTGTTCCTGGTCAACAGCGGCACCGAGGCCAACGACTTGGCGATCCGCCTGGCCTGGGCCTACAGCAAGGGACGCGACATGCTCAGTGTCTTGGAGGCCTACCACGGCTGGTCGGTGGCGGCCGACGCGGTTTCGACCTCCATCGCCGACAATCCCCAAGCCCTCAGCAGTCGTCCGGACTGGGTGCATCCGGTGACCGCGCCGAACACTTATCGCGGCGAATTCCGTGGCGCTGACAGTGCGCCCGACTACGTGCGCAGCGTCGAACACAACCTGGCTAAAATCGCCGAGCAAAAACGCCAATTGGCCGGTTTCATCTGCGAACCGGTGTATGGCAATGCTGGCGGGATCGCGCTGCCACCGGGGTATCTGAAGCAGGTCTATGCCTTGGTGCGCGAGCGCGGTGGCGTCTGCATCGCCGACGAGGTGCAAGTCGGTTACGGACGCATGGGTGAGTTTTTCTGGGGCTTCGAGGAGCAAGGCGTGGTGCCGGATATCATCACCATGGCCAAGGGCATGGGCAACGGCCAGCCGCTGGGAGCCGTCATCACCCGGCGAGAAATCGCCGAGGCGTTGGAAGCCGAGGGGTATTTTTTCTCTTCCGCCGGCGGCAGCCCGGTCAGTTGCCAGATCGGCATGGCCGTGCTGGATGTCATGGAAGAGGAAGACTTGTGGGAAAACGCCCGGGTGGTCGGAGCACATTTCAAGGCGCGCCTGGAGGCATTGATCGACCAGTATCCGCTGGTCGGCGCGGTGCATGGCTCCGGGTTCTACCTGGGCGTGGAGCTGATCCGCAACCGCGCCACCCTGGAACCTGCCACCGAAGAAACCACGGCGCTGTGCAACCGCCTGCGGGAGTTGGGCATCTTCATGCAACCGACCGGTGATTATCTAAACATCCTGAAGATCAAGCCACCGATGGTTACCACCCGTCAGAGCGTGGATTTCTTTGTCGATATGCTGGCGAAAGTGTTGGAGGAGGGGCTGTAGCCAACCGGGCGCTGCTGGTCATCCTGCAGGCGCGGGTCCGCCCGCGCATGCGGGGTACAGTAAGCCGATTTTTGTCGGCTTTTTTAGCGGTTTTTCCTCGTGTATGGTTTTTCTCCTCTTTCTAAGCCGATTTTTATCGGCTATAAAGTCGGCATTGCCATCGCCCAGGAGATGATTCATGACTCGTATCGTTACCGTCGCCGCCACTCAGATGGCCTGTTCTTGGGATCTCGAAGCCAATATCGAGACCGCCGATAAGTTGGTTCGCCAGGCTGCTGCCCAAGGCGCACAGGTGATTCTCATCCAGGAATTGTTCGAGACGCCGTACTTCTGCCAAAAGCCAAATCCGGACTATCTGCAACTGGCGACGTCGGTCGACGAGAACGTCGCCATCAAGCACTTCCAGAAAGTTGCCGAGGAACTGCAGGTTGTGTTGCCGATCAGTTTTTTTGAACTGGCCGGACGGGCGCGTTTCAACAGTATTGCGATCATCGATGCCGACGGTCAGAACCTGGGCGTGTACCGCAAAAGCCACATCCCGGATGGGCCTGGCTACCATGAGAAGTACTATTTCAATCCGGGCGATACCGGCTTCAAGGTATGGGATACCCGCTACGCCAAAATCGGCGTAGGCATCTGCTGGGACCAGTGGTTTCCGGAATGCGCTCGCAGCATGGCGCTGCAAGGCGCGGAGATTCTGCTGTACCCAACCGCCATTGGCAGCGAGCCGCACGACAAGACCATTTCTTCGCGCGATCACTGGCAACGTGTGCAACAGGGCCACGCCGGCGCCAACCTGATGCCGCTGGTGGCCAGTAATCGTATCGGCAATGAAGAGCAGGATGGCTACGACATCACGTTTTATGGCTCCTCGTTCATCGCCGATCAGTTTGGTGAAAAAGTCCAGGAGCTCGGCGAAACCGAAGAAGGCGTGCTGGTGCATAGCTTTGACCTCGACGAGCTGGAACACATTCGCAGTGCCTGGGGCACTTTCCGTGATCGGCGTCCGAACCTGTACGGCGCGGTCAAAACCCTCGACGGCTCACTGGAGTCCTGATTCATGACAATTTTGCACAGCACTGCGCGCGCGGATGGTTTTCATATGCCTGCCGAGTGGGCACCCCAGACTCAGGTCTGGATGATCTGGCCCGAGCGCCCCGATAACTGGCGCCTGGGCGGCAAGCCCGCCCAAGCGGCCCATGTGGCCGTTGCCAAGGCCATTGCCCGTTTTGAGCCGGTGACCGTCGTCGTGTCCGCCGCCCAGTATGAGAACGCCAAGGCGCGCCTTGATGTACCGAACATCCGCTTGGTCGAGATGTCCAGCGATGACGCCTGGGTCCGGGATACCGGGCCGACGTTTGTGATCAATGGCAACGGTGAGGTGCGCGGCGTCGATTGGGATTTCAACGCCTGGGGCGGTTTCGACGGCGGCCTGTATTCGCCATGGAACCGGGATTCGCAGGTGGCCAGCAAAATCCTCGACATCGAGCGCAGCCAGCGTTATCGCACCGAAGGTTTTGTGCTTGAGGGCGGCTCGATCCATGTCGATGGCGAAGGTACCTTGATCACTACCGAGGAATGCCTGCTCAACCGCAATCGCAACCCGCATATGAGCCGTGAAGAAATCGAGACAGTGCTCAGCGCCCAACTGGCGGTAGACAAGATCATCTGGTTGCCGGATGGCCTGTTCAATGACGAAACCGACGGCCATGTGGATAACTTCTGCTGCTACGTGCGTCCCGGCGAAGTGCTGCTCGCTTGGACCGACGATCCACAGGACCCAAACTACCCCCGCTGTCATGCGGCGATGGATGTCTTGCAAAACAGCACCGACGCCCAGGGACGCTCGTTCACAGTGCATAAGATGCCTATTCCCGGGCCGTTGTACGCCACTGAAGAGGAATGCACGGGCGTAGACGCCGTTGAAGGTTCCCAGGAACGCAATCCGAGCGTCCGCTTGGCCGGCTCGTACGTGAACTTCCTGATCGTCAACGGGGGCATCATTGCCCCAAGTTTCGACGATCCGCTGGACGCCCCGGCAAGGGAATTGCTGGAAAGTCTTTTTCCGGAGCATGAAGTGGTGATGGTGCCTGGCCGGGAACTGTTACTGGGGGGCGGGAATATCCATTGCCTTACCCAACAGCAACCCGCGCCGCAGATAAAATGAGTGGCGTTGTAACAGCCCGGTAAGATCGGTCGCAACGGCTCTGCGCCGGACTTTTTGGATCCATCCTGGCAAGCCCGCGTCCCGATTGGGGCGCGGTTTTTTTTGTGTCTGGTTTGCTAGCGACGGGCGACGTTGGCATAGCTCTTGTATCGCCATCCAGGCAGTTCCGGAAAGCGGGGCTGCGTTGTTTTGTCATAAACCTCGGATAGATTGGCCGCTCATCAACCAGGAGGGCGCTGGAATGAACATGATAAGCGAGCGCACATGCCATCCTTTGGCTGTTAATGGTGAGTCGCTTCAAGCCTTGGCGCAGTGGTTGAAGTCCAACGGAACGCGTCAGATCAGGGAGCCTGATCCGCGGCGGATGATCATGGAGCGCTATCCCGTTGGCCTGTTCAGCGAGGCGGAGCTGGAAGCGTTGTGGGATGTGATGCAAGGATAGAATTCGAAGGATTGATAAGAAGCGCTGGCCGGGATGGCAGCGCTTTTTTTACGCGCGCTGATTTCTGTTCGGCAGGAGACATTCACCTAACGTCTTAGACGTTTTTCGCCTAATCACAGACGATTCACGAAATTGACACAGGCTTCAGGGCGCGACTAGGATTCGCCCACGCCTGTGGCCAACAGCCATGACTCTTAAATAATAAAAAGGCCCGACACGGTAAAATCGTGGGCGGGCCTTTTCATTATTTCCAGGAGCAAGAGTCTGAAAAGAGCGCGAAAAGCGCCGTTTCGGTTGCCGGTTGCAGTGCGTATCAACCTCGTACAAGGAAAATAATCATGTTGAACACACGCATCAGTTTGATCGCACTGGGGATATTGAGCAGCACACACGCCATGGCCAACGACCAAGCGCAGTCCAAGGGGTTTGTTGAAGACAGCAGCTTGAAGGTGCTGTTGCGCAACGCCTACATCAACCGCGACTACAAGGACGGCAACCAGGACAAGGCCGAATGGGGCCAGGCGGCCATCGGTACGTTCTCGTCCGGGTTCACCCAAGGCACCGTGGGCATCGGTGTAGATGCGTTCGGCCTGTACGCATTGCGTCTGGACGGCGGCAAAGGACGCACCGGTGCACAGGGCATCGATTTTTTCAAAAAGGGTGACAGCGGCAACGCGGCAGATGACTTGTCCAAGTTCGGCGCCGCGGTGAAATTCCGTGTCTCCAACACCGTGCTGGCTTACGGTGACCAGATGCCGGCCCTTCCGGTGTTGAACTATGACAACTCCCGCCTTCTGCCGGAAAGCTATACCGGCACGTTGATCACCTCTAAAGAGATCAAGGGACTGGAACTGAACGCCGGCCGTTTTACCGCCGAGTCGCGCAAGAGCGCCGAGGGTCGTGACAGCGGCGGTTTGAAGTCGATCAACGTGTTGGGCGGCAGCTATCAGTTCACCGAACAGTTCAAGGCTTCGCTCTACGCCTCGGATGTCGAGGACGTACTGAAGAAGCAGTACGTGAACGCCAACTATGTGTTCCCGCTGGCCAAGGATCAGTCGCTGACCCTGGACTTCAACGGCTACCGCACCAAGCTGGACAACAGCTACGTTCGCGAAAACAACGTCACTGGCGACGACAACAAGATCTGGAGCCTGGCAGCCACTTTCGCCACCGGCCCGCACAGCTTCACCCTCGCTCACCAGCGCAGCACGGGCGACAGCAACCTGGGCTACGCCTACGGCGGCTATCAGCGAGGACAGAATCGTGTCGGCGATGGCGGCAACACCATCTACCTGGCCAACTCCTACTGGTCGGACTTCAACGCCGAAGACGAACGCAGCTGGCAACTGGGCTATGGCCTGGACTTCACGACCTTCGGTGTACCGGGCCTGACCTATAACGTGGCGTACGTGCGCGGCGACAACATCACCACCTCCACCAGCGAGGGCGGAACCGAGCGCGAAATTTTCAACCAGTTCAAATACGTGGTCCAGGGCGGCCCGGCCAAGGATTTGAGCGTACGGTTGCGCAGCTCGGTATTGCGCGTGTCGCAAAAATCCAGTGAGTACAACGTCAGCGGGAATGAGCTGCGGGTGTTTGTGGATTATCCGATTAATGTTTTTTGAGGGTTGATTGGGTGACACTCGGTTGATGAAAACCCCCGATCATTGGATCGGGGGTTTTCATGAGTGGTCCATGACTTTTACGTTGGCGAGGCAAAGAACTCGGGGCAGGCATCAACCTTGCTCCTGAATCAAATCATTCAGCAGCGCTTCCCGAAGATTGTCCCGAGCACCCGCTTGCCGTACGTAGCGGCCGACTTTCAGTCGCAGATTACCTTTGGGCCATGCGGTGAAGACATACGGATGTTCCTCTTCCAGCCACTGCATCAGGCCGTCCAGCGACACTGATGGGTTCTGCTTCGCCAAAGCATCGGCCAGGTCCCCCGGCATCTCCCACCATGGCCAATCCCTCGCCGCCGGCACTTTCCTGGGCGATGTCTCCAAGGGTTTGCCATTGATCAGGTACCGTTCAAAGACCGGCAGCAGGTTCCCGGCTTCGGCGCCCAGGCCTTCAAGGATTTGCTGGAGGTATCGCCCATCCCAAAACCGGAAGAACACTTCATTACCGTACGGCATCTTCACTTGCGTAAGGCTGCGCAGGTGCGCCCGCACCGTTTCCGGCTCACAGCGGGATACGGCCAGCCAGCCCCAATCAAGGGCCTCGGTTTGCGCGATCCATGGCAAGAACGCCGAATCGGGTTCGAGCTGGGCGACATAAGGCATCACTGGTTGCCAAGTGGCATAAGGTGTTTCTCCCCAGATGGGAAGCAATGGATGAGTGGGAGCGGACCGGCGAAAGGCTTTCACAGCATCTGAATCGCTCGCCGCGCTGATCACCAAATAAAGGTGCTCGTTTTCCTGCAGCGGCTGTTGGGCCAGCCATGCCACAGGGCCAAGGGGCACGAATGCCTGTGTTGCCATTGAGGCTCTCCTTCGAAGGGGTGCGAGGTCGGGGCTTCACCCGGCAAGGACGTCACTCAATCAAGGATCAAGCCAGGTTTGGGGGGGGCCGTGAACCGGCGTTTCTGTGCGGTTTCAGACAGTTTGAAGGCGGGGCGGCGGGGGATTCGGGCAAAAAAATGCCTGACAACTTGCGCAGTAGTGCGTCATATCTTGCGCATCTTGGTGTGAGGCGTTTTCTCGCGGCGGTTTGCCTCGAATATCGGCGTTGCAGAGACTGTTCTGCTGGTGAAAAGTCGTACTAGTGAAACTTTTTGCCCCGTTTCAAGCTGGGCTTGAAATGCCTCAAATACTTTTTCATGGACGCAATTCCTGCACCTACTAGATTAGTCCGCTCAACGCAGTGGAGACTTATGAAAAATGATCGTTCTGAACAGGGAAGTGGGCGCAGCGCTAAGGCGTGACAAATACGTCAACGTCCGCGGTGGAGACTTCAACCTCTACGGTCATTTCGGCGACTTCGTCCGGCTGACCAAAAGCTGGGAAAACATGGAACCCGACAGCTATTACGGCCAGGCCGAGTCAGGCATGCGTTTCCGCCGCTACAGCGACTTCGAATACAACCCCGCGACCCGCGAACTCAAGCAGCTTGAACACCGCGCTTATGTCCAGTCCAAAGCCAATAACAGCTACGTCGGCGGACTGGAGCGACACTTCGAGGATTTCTCCCACGAAGTGATCAATTCGCCCGTGATGCGCAGCCTGATCGACACGGACTTCGACGTTTACAAAAACGTTCTGCCGCAGGAACTGCATGATGAAATCTGGCAGTGCCAGATCCATCAGATCCGTATCGAGATCAAGCCGGGCAAGCAGTTGGAGATCACTCCCGAAGGCATCCATTGCGATGGGTACCCTTTCAGTGGTGTCCATTTCTGGGGTCGTAATAACGTCGCCGGCGCGGAAAGCCGTCTCTACAGTGCCCAGGAAGAGCAATTGGCGGCAACCACTTACGAGGACATCCTCGATACGACCTTTTTCCTGGATCGGGACATGCGCCACTACGTGACCCCTGCCCGCAACACCCACAGCCATGAAATGGCGTTCAGGCAGATCCTGGCGATTTCGTTTTCGCGGCCGGGGACCGCTTTTGACATTGTTCGCTGAACAGCTCGAACCCATGGATGAATCGGTGCCGCAGATCCTGTTGCGCCGAGCCATGGTCAGGGACGCCGAACGACTGGAGCAATTTTTTCGCGGTTTTGCCGAGGTGTCGTTCTGTGAATGGCAGGATGCGCGGTTCTTGCGTGGCGTGCTGTTGCAGGAAACCACCACCGCCTACATGGCTTTCGATGCGACGGGTGACGTCGTAGGCGCGGTCATCGGCGGTATGCTGGGCACTCGGGGGACAATCAATCACTTGGCAGTCAGCTCGAGGCATCGCACCCAAGGCCTGGGTCAGCGCCTGGTGGAAGCGGCATCCGCTGACATGAAGCGGGTCGGCGTGCTGCGCATGTTCCTGTTTGTCGACGATACCAATCTGGCCGGCAAGCGCTTCTGGGCTGCCCAAGGGTTCTGTGAACCTCGGGGCGAAATCACTTTCGAGAGGGATTTATGAACAAGACTTCCAGCCAGCCGCTGGCAGTCGAACCACAAGCCTCGCGAACCTTTGCTGAAGCCAGTCCGGTAGTAGCGGGTTATTTCACGGTTTCGTTTGTGTTCGGTCTGATGGCGGTCAACGCCGGGTTGCCATTGTGGCTCCCGGTGGCGATGTGCCTGTTCGTTTATGCTGGCGCCTCACAATTCGCGGCGTTGGCATTGATCTCCAGCGGGGCGTCGTTGACGACTATCGTGCTCACCACGTTCCTGATCAATGCGCGCCACATGCTCATGTCGGTCTACATGGCCAAGGCCCTGCGGGCGTTGGGACTCAGTCGTTTCGAGCGCTGGTGCTACGCGGCGGGGCTCACGGATGAGTCGTTCGCCTTTCACAGCGTCAAGCTGGGCACCGGGGCGCCGGTCAGTGTGCGCTACCTGATCGGCTTCAACCTCTTTTGCCACACCTCTTGGGTGCTGGGTGGCTTGTTGGGGGCCGTTTGTGCGCAATACGCGGCGCACCTGATCAAGTATCAACTCGACTACGCCTTGACTGCCATGATGCTCTACGTGCTGGTTTCGTTGTGCAACACGCGCAACAAGCTGATCGCGGCGCTGGCGGCAGTTATCTGCATGGGCGCGCTGAGCCTGATAGGCAGCTCGCCGTTCAACGTATTCATCGCCACGTTCGTTGGCTGCGGGGTGGGCGTATGCCTGACCAAACGTTCCTGATCCTCGTCGTTGCGTTGATGATGGCCGTGACCTTCCTGCCCCGCGCCTTGCCGCTGCAGGTCAATACGGACAACTGGCCGCCGTTCGTCGCCCGTGCGCTGGAATACCTGCCGGTGGCGATCGTCGCGGCCATCAGCCTGACTCCGCTACTCATCAAGGACCAGCAGATACAGCTCGACCGTCCGGAGTTCTATGCCGCGATTCCGACGCTGTTATGTGCGTATTTCAGCCGCAACCTGTTTCTCAGTGTGGCGGTGGGCACGGCGGCGTACATCGCGCTCGGTTCGCTCCTGTAGGGCCAGGTCGACGACATCGTGCAGCGCCTGGTCGGACAGCTCGGGATTGTTCACCGCCAGGCGTACTTCCAGGAAGTCCTCGAAGTCCGGGAATATCGCCAGGCCGTTGCGCATCGCCGCGTCCCGGGAGACGAGCCCCAAGCCGTCGAGCTGGGTGATCAAAGACAACGTCAGCGTTTCGCTGCAGGAATAGATCATTCGCTGGCTCGGTCCGTACTCGCCGAGGCCCGCATCGAGAAAGCGCAGGAAGCTGTGGGAATACGGACATTCTTCTGCCGGACGTACCTGAAATTTGTTGCCAAGCAGGCCAAGGGAATCGTCCTTGTCACCGCAATGGGCACCGACGACCTGCACCTGCACGCCCGGCATGGGGATGCTGGTAAAGCCATTTTGCTGCCCGATCAGGATCGCCAGGTCAAAATGCTCGTTCTTGAGTTTGCTCAGGTTCTCCATCGACTCGGCATAACTGAATTCCAGCTGGTACTGGGGAAAAACCGCGATCAGGCGATCGATTATCCGCCGGTTGAAATCCGCCGTCAGCGTGGTGTTGAGCGCCACCTTCAGGCTTCGCTGCCTGGGTGTCTTGAGCGCCGCGACTTTTTCTTCCAGCTGTCGCGTGGCCGCCAAAACCTGATCCATGAACGGCGTCAGTTCAGAGCCTTGGCTCGTCAACGTCAGGCCTTTGTTCGAGCGTCGGAACAACCGAAACCCGAACTGCTCCTCGACCTTGTTCAATTGCGCCGCCAGTGCCTGCACCGTGAGGCACGACTGTTCCGCTGCGGCCGACAACGAGCCGGTCTGCATGATGCGCATGAGGTTGCGTAAGGTTCTGCTATCCATGAGGTAATGCCCTCTGCTTAAGTGGGCTCGCTGTTATTTATGCACCCGGCCCCGGCCTGGCGGGGCGATGGTCGCTATCATCAAGCACCTTGCCACGGTTGTCGCGGTTTTGTAGCGAAAAGCGCCGGCAGGCGATGATTGGAGCTTAAGTGGGATTTTCGATTTCTGCTGGTTCGGCTTGTCTGTTGATACCGTTAATACAACGACAAGATGTTCCGTTGTAGCAAACCGCTCGGAAAATAATGGCTGCGTCTGTTCGCTTGCGAATTAAAACTTAAATTTTATCCATATATGTACTATTCTCTACGCATCACCCAGTAACAAGGAGCCCAAAACTCATGGCGACTTCCTCCATCAACCTCAGCGCTCAGCAACAATTGGATTCCCCGGATGCGGGTCGAGTCGCCTTGAAGTTCTTCTTCAATCTCATGGAGCTGTGGGGTTGCAGTGTCGAGCAGCAGCGCACGTTGTTGGGCAAAGTCGGAAACACGACCTTCTACAAATACAAACAATTACCTGAAAACGTCAGGCTGCCGCGGGACACCCTCGAGCGTATTTCCTATCTCATGGGTATTCACAAGGCGCTGAGCATCATCTTCAGTAACAGCCGGGATCGCGTATATCAATGGGTCAGCAGCCCGAACACGGCGGCACCTTTCAATGGCCAGTCGGCGCTGTCGTACATGCTGGCGGGACGGGTGGTCGACATTGCCGATGTGCGGCGATACCTCGACGGAGTGCGCGGTTGATGACGCCACCGCTGGCGGACCCGAAATGGAAGCGGGCCTATCGGATCGTCAACAGCAGCTTTCCGCCGATCACGCTGTTCGAAGATGTGCTTGATCCGGATGACCTGGCCACGGCCTACGCCCTGGAAGCCCTGACCAATGACCGGCTCATGGAAGAAGCCGGCGCGCTGTCCCGGGTACGCCCTGAAGATCGGGTCTGCGGTCCAGGTTCCTCTCCCGTGATGGCGGCGTTTACCCACATCGGTAAAAGCAGTCGCTTCAGCGATGGCACGTTCGGCGTCTATTACGCCGCCAGCAGCCAGGAAGCGGCCATTGCCGAGACGTGTTACCACCAGGCTCGGTTCTTGAGTGCGACTAACGAGCCTGACCTGGAATTGACCATGCGCACCTACGTCAACCGCGTCGTCAAACCCTTGCACGACATCCGCCACGATTATCCACACCTGCACAATCCAGACCCCACGGCCTACGGCCCGTCCCAAGTGTTCGCCCGGGAACTGCGCGCGACATTGTCGTGGGGGCTTTTGTACAACAGCGTTCGTCTGCCCGGTCACGAATGCGTCGCTGCTTTTCGACCGCCAGCGGTATCGATTCCAGTGCAAGGCAAGCATATCCGCTACGTCTGGAGCGCCCAGAAGCGGGAGATATCGTTTGTGTTCGAGGTGAATCAGGTTTGATTCGAGACTTTATTAGGATTATGGCTGGGCAATAATTATTGCCCAGCCGTAATTAGCAATAAACGGGATCAGGGGCTCGCTGCTAGCAGTTAGGCCGCGGCGAACGTTCAAATCTTGAACTGCTGTACCGAAGATTGCATCGACCCCGCGGCGTCATTCAACTGGTCTGCCGTGTGCTGCAGATTGTGAATGGACAAAGTGTTGTCTCTCGTTTGCGCGGCAATCGCTTCCACCCGCTGAGCCATTCCGTCACTGGCCTTGGATTGCTCGGCGATGGTGTGGGAAATTTCCTCGACAACTTCCGCAGCATGCCGGGCACCGGTGCGGATTTCGCTGATGGACACCCCGGCCTGCTGGGCCAGGTTCACGCCTTCGTCCACGCGGCTGACGCACGCTTGCATGTTCGCCACCGCATCCCGGGCGCTGGTCTGGATGCGCCCGATCATCGTGGTGATTTCCTGGGTGGATTGCGTGGTGCGGGCCGCCAGGTTGCGTACTTCATCGGCCACCACCGCAAAGCCGCGCCCGGCCTCACCGGCGCGGGCCGCTTCAATGGCGGCGTTCAGCGCCAGCAGGTTGGTTTGCTCGGCGATGCTTTTGATCACTTGGATGATCGAGTGAATGTCCTCGGAAGACGCATCCAGCGCGGTGATCTTGCCGGAGGATTGGTTGACCACCTCAGCGATCCGGTTCATGCCTTCCACCACCCCGAGAATCACTTGGCCGCCGCTGCTCGCCAGTTGCTCGGACTGCGCCGAAATCGTCCGGGCGCTGTCGGCATGCTGATTGATCTGGCTGATGTTGGCGATCATCTGCTCCATGCTCGCTGCCATGCTGGTGGCGCTGTGGGCTTGCTGGTCGGCGCTGGACACAATTTGCCGCGCGGTATCGCCCAACGTCCGGGACGTGCCGTGCAAGCCATCGCTTTGACTGCGGATCGTCGCGATCATCTGCCGCAAGTTGGATTGCATCTGCTCGATCACACTTTGCAGTTGCCCCAGCTCATCATCGCCATGAGCGCCCATCGAACGCTGCAAATCGCCTTGGGAAATCGCCTGGGTGTTGAGGATGATTTTATTCAGCGGCGTGAGCACGGCTTTAAGCAGGCTCCACGACAACAGCGCCAGCGCCACGCAGGTCGCCAGCAACGTGACGATCAGCCAGCGTTCAGAAGTATGAATGCTGTGGTCCTGATGCTCGCGAGACGACTTCGCCTGGTTTTCGATCAGCTCGCTGACCGCCTCGTTGCGCTCCTCCAGGGCCTCAAAGGCCTTGTCGAACTCGGCCCGCAACGCCCGGCCATCCTGAGCGCCGCTCAGCGCCTTGCCAATCACCTGCTTGGCTGAAGCGATATAAGCGTCGGCCTGAGGCTTCAACTCGGCAATCGTCTGGGAAATCGTTCCCGGCAAATGAGCCTCGGCGTTCTCGGCGATGACCTTGCGCATCCGCTCCGAATGCTCATCGAACGCCTCGGTCACTTCCTTCGCGCCGGCGGCATCGCCTGGCGCAACCAGCAAAGCAGCCAACACATCGCCACGAATGGCGTCATGCATCATGTCCGCCTCCATGTGCTTGCGCATGGCTGAGATACTGGTCTCGTTCTGAGCCAAGGCATCGATCATGGCGTTATAGCCCCACAGCCCGATACCGCCCAGCAACAGCGCAAAAAACAGACTGACCAACCCCGAACCTACAATCTTGGTGCGGATTTTCATCGTTTGCTGCTCCTGGAGCGGGGATTCTGGGCAAGTGTAGTTGAGCGCCAGCGGAGCCTTGGGACAGGCCATGCTCTTATTTGAGGCTATCGGCGGGGGGCGGGATTAGATGAATATCCACAGCTCGTGGCGAGGGAACTTGCTCCCGCGGGGCTGCGGAGCAGTCCTTCTTTCAACTGCCTAATGCTAATACTGATTAACCCAATGCTGCCCCGCTCAGCAAAGCAGCATTGCGCCAGCCGCTTAAGCCGGATTATTCCCCGGAGCTTCCAGCACCTTAACCACGTCATCGACGACGGCCTTGCTCATATCCTGCAAATAACACGACGCCCATGCATACCGATCGGCGCCGCGAATCATCGCCGCGTCCTCGGCCAACAGCTTGGCAATGTGGAGCAGGTCGGAAGCGTGGGACAGGGCTTCGCCGAGGGGAATGCCGCTGTTGACGCGGAATAGCGGGCGGTCGGAATGGTAGGAGAAGGGGGTTAGGCCTGGGGTTTTTAGGTCTTGCGGATTTGGCATTGTCTGGCTCCTTGACTGTAAGAGCCGCAACCGTCCTTTCCTACGGGATTGGGTGGCGGCCATGCACGGGGTAGGAAAACCGGGAATCAAGGCACCCGGCACACCCGAAGGTGTCCCGCGCACAGCCGCCATAACGCATATCGCAGACACAAAAAAAGCGCCTGCAATAATAAGCGGGGCGCAGCTGATGCGCCTTGATTACTTCGGGTTTCCTACGCCCGGTCGCTGAATTGGCAGCGACGATTGGAGAGTATCGGGCGATTGGGTAGGGTGCAATCGTGGCGCGGTGCTGGCCGCGTCCTTTCGGATCTACAGACAATCAAACCCAGGCATCTGGGCTGGGAATCCCATTGCATCAGAGATAACAAAGCCCTCGCATTTCTGCGAGGGCTTTGTATGGTGCGGGCACCAGACGAACGGTAGCTAGGGGCGGGGCTAGGTTTTCTGCGGGACTGGAGTTCGGTGGAAAATTTGGCGTACCCCAACCGGTAACTATAAATAAATCAGCTAGTTATGGCGCTCAGTGGAATCGAACCCGGAACTTATAGCGTATCAGCACGCTTTACCAGCATTCGGCGACCTCCGTTCGCGGAGTTTGGCCGTGCGCATTGCAGGTCGCTAAGGGGGATAGACGTGGCATATGGGGCGCCGTCCTGACCGGCTAATGGGCGTCCTCTTTTCTACTTTTTTTGCTTTCAGAGATCGTCCGGCCGAAGGTTTACTAATGTGATTTCGGTGACTGCGCTTCCATCGGCAACTAAAAGGGATCTGCTCATGATCGGTTTTCTTCGCTCCAAATTGGTAGGCAGTTCAGCTGTGATGAGCAGTGGGTGCTGCTGAGCCGGAGGAGAGAACTAACCGAATACCCTGCGTGTGCCTTCCCGTGGCGGGATCATTCGAACGCCTCAGCCCATTAACCTTGAGCTACGCTGGAGTACGCAATCGAGAGCTAGCTGGCACATTGATTTTGGACATACAATCACTAGCTCTTGAATACCTCTTCCGCTACTACTTCTGTGGAGGGACGGTTCTGGTGACCTAGCGCTCATTTTTGAGTACCAAGGAAGCTGAAATAGGTGTTGGCTACTCCAGAATAGTGTTATGAAATAAATTAGCACTGTCTGTTTCTAATAGGGACTGATAAAGAGAACAAAATGGGCGGACTACCTAGACCTAAACCTTCAATTTTGGATAATCTCAAGGTCGCCTTTATTGAGGGTGGTCGAAAAGTTTACTTTGAACCTATCGAAAAACTATATTACACATGGGACTCGCTTCACGGGGAAGTTGAAGTTTTCAATCATCAAGGTCGCCATATTGGCGCAGCATGCCCAATTACCGGAACTATGCTGAAGCCAGCAGTGCGCGGTCGTAGAGTTAATCCAAACTAAGAGGCATTTATGAATTTTATCGAGCAGTGTTTAGCCGGTGATGTCCTCTTAGAGGAAATTGACGAGTATGTGGGGAAATGGCACGACGGGGAAGAAGGAACTGATCAGGAGTTGCACGAGTATCTCGGAATGTCTTGGGAGGAGTATTCCTTGTGGGGCACTACCCCTTCGATAATTTCGTACATCATTGCAGCGCGAAGAAAAGGTTGTACTTTTGACGAGGAGTTGAATCGCGAGAGATTTGCACTTGCCGCGCGCGCCAGCACGCCAGAAGAGGCAAAGCGGATAGAAAAATGGCTTCGGCAAATAGGGAAAATTTGATGGCTCCCGAAGAGAAGATGGCGGCCCGAGTATTGGCACGTCACTCTTTGACACCACCTTATGACTTGATGGCTCTTGCATGTATTTATGGTGACGTAGAAATCATTCCATTTCCTATCGTTGCCGATGGAGTTACCATTGGAATCGGAGGGGCGGAAAGACCGCAGATCTTGGTTAACTCTTTAGCACCAGAAACCAGGAAAAATTTTACCCTAGCTCACGAACTGGGGCATATTATTATTCCTTGGCACACCGGAACCATTGTTTCGCACTTAGATGCCGACGCCGATGATTATGATTATTTACAGATGGAAAGCGAAGCAAATAGATTTGCTGCGGAATTATTAATACCAAGTTTATGGCTAAAAGAGAACTATGACAGCTATGAAGAGCTTAGTGGTTATCTGAAGTATTTAATTAAGGCGTCCAATGCTTCTCGTGAAGCTGTTTTAATTAAGGTTTTTAAAACCCTTCAGGCTCCAATCATTTGCTGTCAGATTGATAGCGATGGATCGCTTATAAGATTTTATAGAACCACTACTGCACCTAACACTCCATCTCTTGATGGGCGGGATCTTATGAATGATATCATTTTTAGGACGGAGCATAGTTTTGAGTCATTCAAGTTGAATGGATACTCTTATGTGGCTTGGTGTTTTAGTAATAAGGATATTGAGGAAAACGACTCTCGTCCCTGGCGCGAAATTCTAGAGCAGATTTTGCTTGAAAGTGGAACTCAGCACTTGAAGCAAAGTATCAATGCAATACTTCCGGCTAGATTTCAGAAGTGCAAGAAATTGAGTGAGTCAGAAATATGTAGCGCGATCATGCGTACATATGATGGTAGGGAAGGTATTGAGGAAGCAGTTAATCACCCACTATTTGAACAGTATGTCATAAAACGTGTGAAGGAACTTCTCTCGAAGTAATGTCGAAGATATAGTCGAACCTGAGTTAGGTTAATTACTTTCGCAAATTATATGTGTTGGGGCAGACACAGACCCAGTGTTGGAAGACTCACCCGGACAAGGTGCCGACACGACGCACCGCTCCTGAGGAGGGTCTGAAGAAGCTTTTCATCGTCATTCCCGCGAACGCGGGAATCCAGATGCCACGGAGGTCCTGGACCTCGGTATCGGATAGATTAAAAAATGCTCTCAATAATTTCTGAGTCGGCTTGTCAAATTCGTAACATTAACCAGAATTACGCCAAGTTTTTGTAGAAGCGCAAAAATCAATAGATGATGAACAAAAGCTGTATAGGCGTACATCTGATTTTCGTCTGCGCGATATTCATTCGCATGAGTGATGTCGTTTCTTAGTTTGCATATCGACTCTATCAACACAGAAGACAGCCCCAGCTCATTCTGAATTTGGCTTGGCAAGGAATTGAAAAAATCTGTGACGCATTTTTGCGTATTGTATTTTGATGAGTTAAATCGCTTAAGACCCTTCTCAAAGCTCAAGATCTCTTTCCGAGCTAGACCGTTTGACTTGAGGAACTCCTTTGCAGACTTGGTAAGCCCAACAAGCAACTCATCGGATAAATAACTTTTCTTGTTGTAACAGTGCTTCTCTAGTAAACGAAAATATCCGAGTAGCCTATCTTCAATATTCCCCATGTTTCGATATTTAACATACTTAGACATGATGTCAGGTAATTCGGAGTCGGAGGAAAAATACAACTCAAATGATGATAGGGGGAACGGCGCCAATCCCCAGCTCTCAAATCTAGGGTCTTTCCCAAGGGGGAGCATAATAAATTCATTAGATCGTCTAGGTTTTAAGCTGTTGTTTACAAAGTACAGAGATGCATACTTGGTAAAGCCTTGAAGGTCATATTCCAAGCTAACGCTTTGAACAGATGGCTCAATGCCAGTTAAAAAGGCAATTAAATTGTATATTTTTGAGTAAATTACCAATGGGTTGCGTTTGTTTTCATCGCTTTCAAGCGTGTAAAATAAAGAAGGTGGAAAAGCAAAGCTTTGCTCGTACGATAATGGGGAGTGGTTATAGTTGGCGTTGTATTGAACTCCTATGTATTCACTACCATTAGCCTCTGCCATGAACTCAGTTAAAAATGGCCGCACATCTCCGCCATCATGATTTACTTCAAGTATTTTCTCCTGGGTCGTAGTATGTCCCACCCAGTTATTCACCGTCTCCGAGTGAATTTGAATAGCTTGAAATCTCCCTTTTGCTGGGCCCTGTCCAGGACAAAAAATGACACTTTCTACAGTAAACTCTATTTCGTAAAATCCTACTGATGGAATATTACCGAGCGAACTCGATCTAGACCCAATACAACGTAACCCCTTGAGAATGAATCTGTTGCGAAAGTCATAACACTTTGCCTCGGTGGTCTCCCAAGACAGGTGGCAAGAGCGCTCGGTCATGACTTTGAAAGTTATCAGTTCTGGCGTTAAGTTGAGAACGCCTGCAAATCCAGCGTCGCCTTCACTATAGACCACTTTAAAAGTATATGATTGATTCAGTACTAGCTCGGTAACCCTGTCTTGCATGATTTCCATCCTTTAATCCGAACACCCATCTTGTACTGGCATTTTGAAAAAGCAAGGTACTTTTTGTTGGGCGCACGGTTGCTGTCCGAGAACAAACAATTCTCTAAAACGTAATAGGTTTGAGTCTGCCACCGAGCAGCAACGAGGTAGCAGCTTGAGCGCGCCGAGGGCTCCATCTGCGCCGGACCCAGACTCCTACTAGCTCTCACTGGTGACAAATCGATTTGGAGTACCGGCATTCTCAACTTCAAGCCAGCCTGGCTATCTGTGGCAGATCGACGTGCAGGCCTCGCTGCTGCAGTTCCAATTGCTGTTCTACGCTGAGGGCCGGTTTGCTGAAGGGCCTCATGTAGTTTTCTCCAGACAAAGAAAACCCGCACGATTTGAGCTTGTTGACTGGGTCAACCTAGGCTTGGCGGGTGTATTGGGGTGCATTTTAGGTCGCTGGAGGAGGTCGTCAACGTCACGCTGAAGTGAAATTGTAACGGGGTAGGGGGGGCAGCCAGATTTTGGTACTGGTGAGGGTTAAGACGGTATCAGGGGCTGCTTGTAGCAGTTGGATTTCTGGATGCCAGTAACAACAAAGGCCCGGTGGAAAATTTGGCGTACTCCAACTAGTAACTATAAATAAATCAGCTAGTTATGGCTTTCTGTGGAATCGAACCCGGAATGCGGGATGCTGAGTAAAATTTCGCGCCGGTGTTCTGGGCCGGCCGCTGGCGATCCTTTCCACTGCTGGAGGCTTGGCTCTGGTCCACTTCTTACCCTTTGTGCACAGGCCCAGCTAACGAGGAGTTGAACTATCGCCGCGCCAAGATAAATCCTGCTGATCAGATTTGATCCGAAGTCTGTCGTGACGGCATATTGGTCCAAACCGACGGAGGCCTTGGCCATGAGCGCAGCAAAACAGTTTCACGCCCAAATCGATGGCAAACAGATTCAGGGCTGGGTGGTGAAGGACGGACGCTCATACCTAGCTTATGCGGATTTCCGCGGAAAACAGATCGTTGCCCGTGGAAGTTCCGAACCAAATGCCATTAGCAAATGGCGTGAGGAAGCCAGCTACGCAGCTAACGAATAGGACATTCAGTTCCAGGCGAACACCCAATGACCCCAGTTACGACCGAAAAAACAAGCCGATGATTGCGAAATATGAGGGCTTGAGTCAGTCGTAAAGCGCATCTATGACGCCTTTTGAAAAAAAACTCAGAAAAAGCAGTTTTTTTTTCACGATGGGGGAGGCTTTTATGACCCCTGCCGAAGGCGTGGATGTCTCCCTCCTTAGAGGCGTAGCTTTCTCCCTCCAGGAGACATTGTCGACTCCCAAAACATACTCACCGTTAAACACATTCAACTTTGAAACACATTTAGCCAACCAAGACACAGTAAACTTAACCTAAGGGGCTGACACAGGCGCCTCCCCCCCCACCGTTGCCAGCCCTGTTTAGAGCCACCATACTCCAGCCAACGGTAAATTAAGGGGGATCAGGGGATGACTAAGTTAACGACAACGGTGAAGGCGAAAAAGCCGGCGCCGGTAGAAAGCAAGGAAATCGAGAAACGGTGGGGAAAGGATTTGGTAGCGGCTGGATGGACAGCCATTCCCAATGTGCTTTTCGACTGCTCACAACAACTGGGGCTGAAACACCTGCATATCGTGATCATTCTGCATCTGGCCGGCTACTGGTGGCAGGCGGGCAATGATCCTTATCCGACCAAAGAGACCCTTGCTAAGAAAATTGGGGTAACGGCCCGGACAATCCAGCGGTCAATCGCCGAGCTTGAGGAAATGAAATTCATCACTCGACACGCCCGAAAGTCGAAGTTGGGCGGTAACCTCGCGAATCGCTATTCCTTCGATGGGATCATCGAGGCCGCTACCCCGTACGCTAAAGCCATCGTGGACGCGCGCGAGAAGCAAAAAGCTACCGGTGACGGCCGTGCTACACGTAAAAAGCCAGCCACTTTGGAATTGGTCAAATAAGAGGACAGCGGTGGACGATTCCGTCGTCGAACCCAAAGGAAGTACGACGATGAACAAAACCGCCACACAACTGGGTGATGAAAGCCTGGCAGATGCCTTCCGTGAGTTGATGAGCGTCGTCATCAGCATGCGCGAGGCAGGTGTCGAATTGAGCCAGGTGCAGCATGCGCCTGAATTCACCTACTTGCTGACTCCCAAGCAGTTTGACCGGATAAAGCGTATTTGCCGTGAAAAGGGCTGGTCGGAGCCAAACCGGAGGGGCATTTTGATTGACCTTCAAGCCATCGCTCATCCATTGGATTCTCGCGAGAGCAAAGACCACTGCACCCCAGAAGAAGCTTTGCAGATCCTGGTGAACGCGTACTGCGCTTACAGCCAGATAGGCTTGAACAAGCCCAAGCATGCTCAGGGTATTCTCTTTAACACCGGCAGAAAGGTCAGCGTAGGTAACGGCAGCTATTACGCCTTGGCGGTCGTAAAAGTATGTGAGGACGGGGCTATAAGGTACTTGGCCCCGGTTACTGCGTATCACGCAACCGAGGCCAAGATCCGAAACATTAGGTGACTACGAGGAAGGACGGCCTCGAAGGCAAGTCTCCTGCACTGAAGCAGAACAACCCATATGCCTGCGATTTCCCTTCATATGACCCTGGCTAGCCAGGCCTCCGCAGCTCCGCCGACAAATTTTCTGCTGTCTGCGTAGTCGAGATCAATGTTAAGCAAGCGCTAAGCAAATTGCAAACATTTCTCCCCCTCCAGCCCCATACGCCTCCCCCCTAGATCCCCAGAATGTCATCATTTGGCTCGCTCGATGACGCCGGTTTGACTCTATCAAGCACATCAGGTGATGCTTGGGTCGGATACCCGGTTCTCAGCATGGTTCCGCTTAGCGGTTGAATTGCCAGAGTTTTCCTAGGCGATGAGTGAGCAATTGTATGGTCAGCAAATAGTAATAGCGCGTCGATTCAGTGCGCTGGTTTAAGTGGTGATTCAAAAACCAAGCAAGATGTTTTCTCTGCCAAGTCCATGGATTGTCGCGTTGCCAGCGCTCAGCGATCGCTGTTTGGATAGCCTTCGCCTGACGCAGGTGGCGTTGGCGGGTGGTGTGCGATCCGGTCAGGACGCCCGCCAGGAACAGCTCCATATCGAATGGCTTGCTCATGCTCGGCCACCGATGTACGCCGATACCACGTCGATACGGCCGTGTCCGAGCTCATAGCTGATTTGTAAGCGTGCCTCTCGATCAAGGCGTGGATTGAGGCGCCAGCACCTGCCACCGTTGATGGGCGCGAGATGATGGGTGATTTGCTCATAGCGTTCGCAAGCATAGGCTGCCCGCAATTCGTGGAAACCTTTGAGATTGTGTGTATGGAGGATATCTCGGGCGGGGCGGACGATCCCCTGCAAGAAATCGAGGTAGCTTTCGTTCGGTGCCAGCAGGTTGCGGCCACCATCTGGCGAAACCTGTTCGGCAAACCTCAGAGCTTCTCGAATATGATCATCTACCGTAATCCAGCGAGGTGCTGACGCACCGGATCGGCCGCCTTTGGTGCCGTCCTGGATGTTGATCTTGTCGCAGTGTTCGGCTTCACGCTTGAGTCGCGGTAGGTCGGCCAGAATCGCTTCGCGCAGACGCATGCCAGTGGCTCGCGTTAACTTAGCGATGGCCGCGGCGCGCGGCTGCTGATGTTTGCAAAGTACCTCTACGATTCGCTTCACGTGTTCGCGGTCTTGGCCTTGCGGCACCGAGCAACGAACGCTGGTGCGCCGCATTCCCAGCGCCTTGCTCGGACTCGGCACTTTCACATACTGATCACCGCGAAGCGCTGCGAGGGTCCGGTTCACGCTGGACAACCGATTTTGCGCGGTGGCGATGGCGAGTTCACCTTGGTCAACTTGCAGGCGCAGATGCCCGGCGTAGTCCAGCAAGGTCTGCCGATCAATTAGCCGGGCATCGTTAAACCCCGGCCCATCCTCCGAGCGACACCAGCGCACAAACGCCTGCCAGCGATCACTGTGTGCTTTGACGGTCCCGTAATGCCCACCGCCAAACAGATCTTTCAATGCCTGTGGCCCGGCATAGCTCAACTGCCGACCGTAGCCAAAATTGCGTCCATCTCGCCTGCCCACCAGTGCCATGATCGAACTCCTCTCGAAGCCAAAACTTTTAAAACTTTCCCCACGTCATCCCGCCAAGAATGTTGAGTGTTATCAGGGATCAAGGCCCCTGCGACCTGTGAGGGTTGTCCGCTAACGCGGGACTGGCGGCTCCTTACGACCGGAAGCTTGGGCATCTCATGATCTGGCCTCCTGAACACTTCCGAGGAAGTGGGCGGGTGGAGGCTGCACTGGCTGACGAGACCAACGCCGCGAGATCCTGAGTCGGGTGAAGGCAGTGATTCGATGACCGGGGCATGCCTGACTGTCAGTCAGGTGCAGTCCATTCCCTGGGTTGCGGCACCATCATCTGCATCGCTATTGCTGGTGACTTCGGTGTTTGTCACGCCGATTGTCACGATGGGGAATGCCGCAATGCCTTGTACGAGTTGGGCTGCAGCAGCGTTAGGAGCGCCCGTCTCTTTCCAGAAGAAAGAGACGGGCGCAGGTTGGCGCAGTGAAATGGCCAAGCGGATAGGTTGCTGCAGGGCAGCAGGGTAGGGGGATGTATTTGCCGCAATGGCAATGATCTGAAGTAGGCATCCATCACTCGGCGAGTGATCGTGCGAGCCGCCGGACGCTAATCGCACTTTGGGAGAACCACCACGGTGTGGCGTAGCCTCAAAGGCTCTGGCTACCTGGGTTGCTGTCAACGACAGCGCTTTGCCCGATCTTTTCTACGCCTGTGGATAATTCGGGTCAAGGTTCCAGTTTTCAGGGGTACTGCGGCTGTGGATGAAATTATCCACCGGTGGAAATCAGTGGTTTTCCACAGACAGTTGCGTGGGCTTTAAATTTTTTAAATGAGGTCCATCCAAGCAGGGCGGCTTTGCAGCCCCGCTTGGATGGACCCGCGTGGAAGGGCGGATAACGGTGATCTCACAGGCTTACCCACGTT
Source organism: Pseudomonas sp. Z5-35 (assembly GCF_051131945.1). Taxonomy (NCBI): domain Bacteria; kingdom Pseudomonadati; phylum Pseudomonadota; class Gammaproteobacteria; order Pseudomonadales; family Pseudomonadaceae; genus Pseudomonas; species Pseudomonas sp. Z5-35. The sequence continues at coordinate 5,228,638 of NZ_CP071640.1, read as the reverse complement.
TGGATGCGCCACGGCTATTTTGTAGGGCGGTGATGTTGTCGCCGACGGGGTGAGCGAACTCGTGAGGCGTTACATGCCCGCTGCGGTTGGCGTCGATGTAGTTGCTCCACCACGCCATGATTAGCCTGCGCTGTTCGAGGAATTCGGCCTTGTGGATATAAGCGGCGCGCACGCGGTTGCGTTCCTTGTGGCTCATTTGTCTTTCGATGGCTGCGTCGGTCCATAACCCAGACTCCAGCAGGGCGCTACAGGCCATGGTCCTGAAGCCGTGGCCGCACACGTCCTTGCTGGTGTCATAGCCGACGTTGCGGAGCATGGTGTTCACCGTGTTTTCGGACATGGGCTTCCAGTACTTGTGGTCGCCCGGTAGCACTAACTCTGAAAAGCGGCTGAGGTTGCGCAGGCGCTCCAGTATTTCGATGACCTGCGGCGATAGCGGAACCATTTGAATGTCGCCGTTCATCTTGGTCCCACGTGTGGAGTTGCGTACCCCTTCAATCGGTGCGCGCGTATCGGGGATTTCCCACATGGCGCGTTGAAGGTCGAACTCACTCCATCGAGCGAAGCGCAGTTCGCTGGAGCGGACGAATACATGCAGAGTCAGCAGCACAGCAAGGCGCGTTAGCTCGCGGCCGTTGTAGTTGTCGATACGGTGTAGCAGTTCGGGTAGGCGGTTGAGGGAGAGGGCCGGGCGATGGACTGTGCGCGGCGCGTGAATCGAGCCTGCCAGATCCAGTGCAGGATTCATGGTGATCTGCCGAGCCCTTTTGGCTCCGCGCATGATGGTGGATAAGTAGTTCTGTACCCTTAACGCCACATCCATGGTGCCGCGTTCCTTGATGCGCTGGGTGATCTCTAGCAGGTCGTGGGTATCGAGTTCAGCGATGGGTCGTTGGCCGATCAGCGGGAAGACGTGGGTGCGCAGTCGGCTCATTACGGTTTTTGCGTGGCCTTCGGTCCAGCGGCGGGACATATCAGCGTGCCACTCCAGGGCGACGGTTTCGAAAAGCAGTGCCGCCCGCTGGGCTACGATCTTGGCCTTCTTCTTTTCTTCCATTGGGTCGAGGTTGTCGAGCAGCAACGCCTTGGCTTCGTCTCGCTTACGTCGTGCGACGGAAAGGGTAACGATGGGGTAATTGCCAATGATGAGCGTACCTTCCTTGCCGCTGGGCTTGGTGTACTTCAAGCGCCAGGTCTTCACACCATTGGGTTTGACGAAAAGGTACATGCCGCCGCCGTCGAACAGTTTGTAGGCGCGTTCGCGGGTTTTGGCCGTGCGGCATTGCAGATCGCTGAGGGGGATCGCTAGACGTGGCATAGGGGTACGCGCTCCTGACCGGGAAATCGCAGTACCCCTAACATACCCTCGGGGAAGGGGGATTTTGTTGGATCCCGACAGAGGGTCCTGGAACGAAAAAACCCGCCAAATGGCGGGTTTTCGGGGCTTCCAGAGCATTCGGTGGAATGCAATGGAGCCTAATATGGTGCCGGCACCAGGAGTCGAACCCGGGACCTACTGATTACAAGTCAGTTGCTCTACCAACTGAGCTATACCGGCGTGTGGGCGACGATTATAGCGATTGGGTGGTTTCTGTAAACCCCTGAATTCTGACTATTTTTAAGCAAGCCGCTGATTCTGGATGCAATCGCGGATGGGCGGTGTTTGCGAGTACGGCTGTTCGGCGCCGGATAAAGCGGAAAATTCACGTTCCGTTCCAATAAAACGCGCCTTTATATCGGTTTGTCCAGGCGCTTATACACAATCGAAACAACCCCACCGGCCGAAATTTCCAATTTTGTGACAGCCTTGTCGTCCAGCCGCAAATACCTGTTTTCATGGTTTTTTATCCATATGAACAAAAAATGAACAGCTTGGAAACGGCCAGGAAATTACGGTTTCGTTGGATCTAGGGCTATTTCATCAACAGAGTTATCCACAGGCTGTTTGGTGTGGGTGCCGCTCTGCCAGCAGCATCATATTTCTCGGGGTGAGGGGTGTGTCGCAGAAGGTGCCCAGGCGAACCTCGTAGCCCTTTTGCACGAGAAAGAGCGCTCGATCCAGCACCAGCCAAAGCTCCAGTGCCCGTCGGAATAGGCCTCGCACCAGTTCAAGGTTGCGCACCTGCGCCAAACGCTGGTAACCCGCAGCCTCCAGTGCTTGCCAATCAGGCGAGCCGGCTGTGGATAAATGCTTGAGGGCCGCGAGATCGATGCAGTATTGGGCGAAGGTTTTTTCCAGCCAGGCGCTGGGGAGCGAGGGCGTGGGTAAGTACTCGTCGCGCCCCGTGATCTGCCGTTGCAGCAGGTCGAAACCCAGGCGCCGGGCCATGGATGTGTCCCGTTGGCGTCGGACGCGCTCGCCCGCGGTGACGGTTTCGGTCTGCGGCAGGCTGAGATCATCGAGCGACAGTTGTAGGGCTGAGCCTTTGGCGGCGTCGGACAGCGGCTGATACGCCGAAGCGCTGATGCGGTTATAGCAGCACGGTGCGATCGCCATGTTTACGCAACCGCTGGCGCTCGCCAATTGCATGAGTCGCACGTGCAAGTCACCGCAGGCGTGCAGCGCTACGGGTGTGTGTTCGGGCTGAATCGCTTGGGCTGCATCCGCCGCCAGCACGTCTTGCTGCCGATGCGTGGCGGGCAAGTGGTGGCGTTGGCTCAGTTGCTGGCCGCTGGCGACCAGGGCCGGATCGTATTCCAGGCAGGTCAGTTGCTGGTTGCCCTGCAGCAGGCGTCGACCCAGGTGACCTTTACCGGCGCACCAGTCCAGCCAGTGAGTCGGTTGCGCGGCGAAGTGCAGGCGACTGGCGAAGGCTTCAATCTGTTGCCATTTGCGGCCAGGTACATCGACGTTGAGGCGGTGGATTGACGCTTGCAGCTTCTTGGTCGGCAATTCCGGAACGGCGCTCAAAGTGCAGGAAATAGCCGCCAGCTCAGGGAAGGGGGCTGGTGCATCTTCAATCAGCCAAGGCTGGTGATGGTCTGCTTCTGCATTCTCCAGCGAACGCTGGCGTAGCCATCGGGCCAATTCGGGGTGGGACGTTTCCCAAGGCAATTGCAGATGGGTGAACGGGCGCGGTTTCCAAAGGGCTTGGTTCGCCGTAAGAAAGGCATCCAGTGCCATGAAACGGGCGAGCAACGCCTCGCCCGTCAGCACACCCGCGTCAACGTCCCTGGCAAGCATCGACGCGTAACCAGCGTTCCAGCTGCTTGAAGCCTTGCACCAGGATGAAGGCCATCAGCAGATAGAACATGCCTGCCGCGAAGAAAATCTCTACCGGCATGTAGGTCCGGGCAATGATCGTACGAGCCATGCCGGTGAGTTCCAGCAGGGTCACGGTGCTGGCCAAGGCGCTGGCCTTGAGCATCAGGATCACTTCGTTGCTGTAGGCCGGCAGGCCGATGCGTGCGGCGCGCGGCAGGATGATGTAGAGCAATGCTTTGGGCCGCGACATGCCCAGGGCCCGCGCGGCTTCGATCTCGCCACGGGGGATGGCCTGGATCGCACCGCGCAGGATCTCGGCGATGTAGGCGGCGGTGTGCAGGGTCATGGTGGCCGTGGCGCACCAGAACGGGTCCCGCAGATATGGCCACAACGCGCTGCTGCGCACGGCATCGAACTGCGCCAGGCCGTAGTAGACCAGGAACAACTGAACCAGCAACGGAGTACCGCGGAAAAAGAAGATGTAGGCGTAGGGCAATGCCCGCACGTACCACAGGCGCGATGAGCGGGCGATGCCCAGCGGAATCGCCAGCAACAGGCCGGCGATCACGGCGATCGCTACCAGTTCAAGGGTCAATGTAGCGCCCTGGGCCAGTTTCGGCAGCCACTTGATGATGACGTCCCAGTTCATTGGGTGCTCCTGGCGAAGCCGCGGGCGGCGCGTCGTTCCAGCAGGTGCATGCCGATCATGGCGAGCACGGTCAGGCCCAGGTACATGAGCGCGGCGACCATGTAGAAGGTGAATGGCTGCTTGGAGATGGTCACGCCGATTTGCGCATGACGCATGATTTCTTCCAGGCCAATCACCGAGACCAGCGCGGTGTCCTTCATCAGGATCATGAACAGGTTGCCCAGGCCGGGCAGGGCGATGCGCCACATCTGCGGCAGGATCAACTTGGTGAAGATCCGCCATTTCGACAGGCCCAAAGCGACGCCGGCTTCACGGTGGCCCTTGGGGATCGCCAGGATCGCGCCGCGAAACACTTCCGTGGCGTAGGCGCCAAAGCACAGGCCCAGGGCAATGACCCCGGCCGCAAAGGCGTCGAGGGCGAGGTCGGGATTGCCGAAATATTCACCCAGGGCATGCATCAGGTTGACGGTGCCGAAATAGATCAATAGTACCCAGAGCAATTCCGGGATACCGCGAACCAGCGTCGAATAGGTGCCGCCCAGCCATTGCAGCGGCTTGTACGGTGAGGTCTTGGCCAACGCGCCGAGCAGGCCGAGCACCAGCCCCAGGCAGAGGGCCGTGAGCGCCAGTTTGACGGTCATCAGCGCGCCGGCGGCAAGCGCCGGGCCGAATCCGTAGAGATCGATCATCATGGGTAAGAATTCATATCGCGGCAGGCTTTGCTAAGGAGCGGCGCCGTACAACAGCGGCGCCGGCCAGGCACGTCAGGATCAATAGATGCTGAACGGGAAGTACTTGTCGTTGATTTTTTTATAGGTGCCGTCGGCAACGATCTCTTTCAATGCGGCGTTCAGCTTGTTGCGCAGTTCATCGTTACCCTTGCGCACTGCTATGGCGATCTTGTCGCCCTCGACCACCGGGTCACCCTTGAATTCGTAAGCGCGGCCAGCTTCGGTTTTCAGCCAGTCGTAGTTCGCGTATTTGTCCGCCAGAATTGCATCGACGCGACCGGAGGTCAGGTCCAGGTAGGCGTTTTCCTGGGTGTCATACAGTTTCAGCTCGACACCTTCCATGTTGTCTTCCATCCAGGTGCCGGCGAGCGTGGAGCGCTGTGTCCCGATGACCTTACCCTGAAGAGACTCTTTATCGACTTTGAAATCGACGTTTTTCGGCGCAATGAATTGCAGTTTGTTCGAGTAGTACGGGTCGGTGAAATCCACCGCTTGCTTGCGCTCTTCATTGATCGAAAGCGAACTAATCAGGAAATCGAACTTCTTGGCCATCAGGGCCGGAATGATGCCGTCCCAGTCGGACGTGACCACTTCGCACTCGACTTTCATCTTGGCGCACAAGGCATCGCCGATGTCTTTGTCAAAACCCACGACCTGGCCGCTGGCGTCCTTGTTGTTGAACGGAGGGTAGGCTGCTTCGATGCCCATTTTCAGTTTGCCGTCCGTCATGGCGTTGGCCGAAAAGACCAGGCTGGCCGCAGCGGCCAAGAGAAATTTCCTGTAGGTCTGCATAGGTACTGCTCCGTTAGCGGTTGCTGGACATGAATTGTTTGCAGCGCGCCGAAAGCGGGCTCTCGAAAACCTGCTGTGGCGATCCTTGCTCCTCGACCAAGCCCTGGTGAAGAAACACGACTTCGCTGGATACCTGACGAGCGAAACCCATTTCGTGGGTGACCAGCAGCATGGTGCGGCCTTCTTCAGCCAGGGCGCGGATCACACTAAGTACTTCCTGGACCATTTCCGGGTCAAGGGCGGAAGTGGGCTCGTCAAACAGAATCACCTTGGGCTGCATCGCCAAGGTACGGGCAATGGCAGCGCGTTGCTGCTGGCCGCCGGACAATTCGGCAGGGTAGGCGTGGCGCTTGTCGGCGATACCGACCTTGGCCAGCAGGGCTTCGGCGACTTCGATGGCTTCGGCCTTGCTCTGGCCGAGCACCCGGCGCGGGGCTTCGATGATGTTGTCCAACACGCTCATGTGCGGCCAAAGATTAAAGTTTTGAAATACAAAACCAATCTCGCTGCGAATGCGGTTGATCTGCTTGCCGTCGGCGGCTATCAGCTCACCGTTTTTTGCGGCCTTGAGTTTGAGCTCTTCACCTGCCACCAGGATCTGGCCCTGATTGGGGTTTTCCAGCAGGTTTATGCAGCGCAGGAAAGTGGACTTGCCGGAGCCGGAGGAGCCCAGGATCGAGATCACGTCGCCGTCGCGAGCGGTCAGCGAGACGCCTTTGAGCACCTCCAGCTGTCCGTAGCGTTTGTGCAAGTTGCGGATTTCAAGCGCGGGCGTGGCCTGGGCCATGTGCGGTCCTCATGATATGTGCTCCCTTGCTGTTGGCAGCCTTCCTGGCGAGGCGGCCAAGCTAGCATGCGCCCCAATGGCAGCCAACAGCGCTACGGGCGGTAAACCGGCGATGTGCGGCAGGTTGTCGCATCGGCGCAGCAGACTGTCGCGCCATCAACAACCGAACGGCTGTTTGAACCCTGCCCGCCGGCGCAAAGCCCGGGGAGTCGCGTAAAAAAAGGCGCGATGGTGCCAGCTTTGGGCGGGGGTGGGAAGGGTTAATCGGATGAGCGTATTCCGATCCGCAGTCAACTCAACTTCCAATCGATCTAAACCCCGCGTCCGTTGACTCATCAAATGAGGGCATCCCGGAATCAGGAGTGGTTGCCATGAACTCGTTATACCGCCTCATCGTTTTAGGCGCGCTATTAATCCCCTCCATTCTCAACGCCACCAACCTCGCGCCCGTAGACAACACAGGCGTCCAGGTCCAGCCAACGCAGCAGAACGGCGTCACTTATCTGTCCGGCGGTATCGGCGAGGACGAAGCCCGGGCCATCGGTCAGGCTCAGGGTTACAACCTGCATATGACCTTCGCGATCGGTCCGGAGAACAAATACGTCCCGGATGTAGACGTGACCGTTCAGAAGACTTCAGGACAGACATTGCTGACGCTCAGTGACGCCGGGCCGCTGGTTTATGTGCAACTGCCACCGGGCAAATACACAGTGGTGGCAATTCGCAACGGCGAGGAGCGACGCGACACCGCCGACGTAGGCAGCGGGGCCGGACGCAAGCTGGTTTTCCACTGGAACAGTAGCGAGTAGCGAGTCGACTCATTCGCTGGCGGGCTCTTCCATCGATTGGCGATAACGGTCCAGCGCCTCGCTGAAGTCCTTGATGAACTCCGGCGTGCTGAGCCAGCGCTGGGCCGCCTCGCGGTCCATGTCATCGACCCACATGCGGTAGTCCACCAGCATGTCGGCGGCCAGGTTGGTGGCAGCCATGCTTTCGTTTTCGGCGTTCTTAAGGTCCAGCAGGCCTGGACGCTCGATGATCATTTCGCTGACGTTCGCCAGCAGCGTGTCGAGCATTTCGCTACGGCTGACGGCCTCGGCCTCGCGCAGTTTGACGAACAACTCCTGCACGTAGACCGGCGGCTGGGCGGTGGCATGCGCCGGATCGCCGTACATGGGGATGGATTTACGTCCGGTCATGCGCAGCTGCTTGGCTTTGTCTTTGGCGCGCTTGGCGCGTTTTTGCTGTTTGTTCAGTGAGGCCATTGGGCTTCGGTTTCCAGTTCGTTAGGGGACGGTGCCCGGCTCAATTGATTTTTGGCACGGTGAAGCGGAATTCGCTGCCCTTGCCTGGTTGGCTTTCGGCGAGCAGTTTACCGCCATGGGCCTGCACAATCCCCTTGGAAATGTACAACCCAAGGCCGGTACCGTTCGGGTTGCCTTCCTTGCTGGTCCAGTATCGATCGAACACATGAGGCAATTGCTCTGGCGCGATACCTTCGCCGGTGTCCCGGACGCAGAATACGATTTCATCGCCCACGGACATTGCGCTGATGCCCACGGACCCTTGATGCGGCGTGAACTTGATGGCATTGCCGATCAAATTGGACAGCACCTGGAATATCCGCTCGGGATCGGCGTTGATTCTCAGGTTGGGTTCGGCGTGGAAAGAGATATCGATAGTCTTGGCAGAGGCCAGCGGCGTCAGCAGCGAGCACGCGTCCTCGAATATCTGGCTGACGTCCATCGGCTGGGGATGGATGGTGTAGCGCCCAGCGTCGATGCGCGAAGTATCCAGCAGGTCTTCCAATAGCGCGTTCATCCGGCTGGCGGCCTGTTGCATGGTGTCGATGGCTGAGGCAATTCGCTTTGAACTGTGGGAGCCGTCGGAGCTGAAGGCCTTTTGCATCATGCCGCAAAGCATGGAAATGACCGTCATCGGATTGCGCAAGTCATGGGATACGACCGCCACCAGTTCATCGCGCGCCTGCACCGCCTGGCGTTCCTTGCTGACTTGCCGGGCGAGATCATTTTCCAAGGCTGAGCGACGCAGGTCATTGGCGGCGAACAGGTCGCCATGACTCCATTTGGCGCTGATCCCGGCCATCTCGACTTTCCATATTTCGAACGATGTGCGTGGTTGCAGGCGCAGCCCGGTCTCACCGTTTTCCAAGTCGAGGGGTTTTTGTGGGTCGCCGCTCCAATGAATGGTCTGCTTCACTTCGGGACGAAACCACAGCACGCCGTTGTTCACAGGTTTGGGCAGGTGGATGGCCAGCACACCGCTCGCGACGTCTTGATAAGCCTTGGCCGGGGCGAAAACGCTGCCCAGGTTGTGGTGGGAAAACACCGGTTGGCCTGTCTCCATTATCCACTTGTGCAATTCACGGATCTGCTCAGGTTCCGGGCATTGGCCGTGGCGATGCAGTTTATTGTTTTCGAAGATCGCGACGCCGTGGGCGCCGGTGAGACCTATCAGTCGTTGCGGTTCGCGAGACAAACCGTCGAAGACGTTGTCGTTGGATTCGGCCATGACGGTAGCGAGGGCCTGGAGATCTTCCAACTTGGCGTCCCGTTGGCGGGACAGCGCAAGGGCTTCCATCGCGCTGATCTGCAGTGACAAGATCTGGCCGATGTTCTGGCAGGCCATGCGCATTTCGTGCGGCACATGCAGCGGCTGGCGATTGCCGCAACTGATCAGCCCCCACAGTCGTTCACCTTCCATCAGCGAAATGCTCATGGACGACAATACGCCCATGTTCTTCATGTATTGGCGGTGGATCGGCGAGACGCTGCGCAGCGTGGAAAAACTCAGGTCCAACGGCGCCTGTGTGTCGGGGCGCAGCTCGGGCACCAGCGGTACCGGCGTGTAATCGGCGTTGGGGATGATGCGCAACCAGTTGGTGCGATACAGCTCCCGCGCCTGTTCGGGGATGTCCGACGCTGGGAAAAACAGCCCTTTGTAGAGCTCCATCGAAGGCGCGCTGGCTTCGGCAATGACCTGTCCGTGGCCTTCTTCCTCGAAGCGATAGATCAACACGCGGTCGTAGCCGGTCATGGCCTGGATTTCCCGCACGCTGATTTCGTACAGGGCTTGAAGTGTTTCCGCGCTTTGCAGGCGCTGCAGCATACGGCCCAGGTTGGCCTCGCCGCTGACGCCTTCGGGACGGTAATCGCTCAGGTGTTGTTCCAATTCAACGATCAAGGCGCCTTGATGACGGTGGATCAGCGCGTCAAAGCGCTGCTGGTTTACGACGACTTCAAGGGGGGCGTTGTCCGTTTCGGCATCGGTGCGACAAGCGTCCAGCAGGATTGCAGCCTGTTCTTGCCCAAACAGTGTGCCCAATGTTTGTCCCAGTAACCCGTGGGGCGCGTGCCCCATCAGTAGCTCTGCGTTGGCGCTGACCTGTCGAATCACGAAGTCAGGTTCGGACAGCATCAGCAGCACACCATGAGGCTGGATGGCGCCGGGGAAGCGAATCGGCTCGTCTGCACAATTGGCCAGCAACTCTTCGAAGGCTTCTTTGTGTTCCGAGTTCATAACAGGACCTCCTGACTGTCCAGCCAGCGTTCAAAGCAGATAAAAGTCGTCTTGGCGGCGTGTGTGGCTTCGAGCATCTGGCTGTCGCCGAGGTTCCGGTCGGCCAGGTATTGAAGGAAATCTTTCCAACGCCGGCCGGTGAGGCCGCCATAAACGTTTAGGAACGCTGCGCCGCTGGATGCGTCCAGGCCAAGCTGCTCGGCCACTCTGCGCCGCAGAATCTGCCCACCCAGCGTTGCGCCTTCCAGAACGTAGAAAACGCCGAGTGCCGCCGCCGGTGAGTTGATCTGCGGCAGGAGCTCGCAGGTGGGCAATGTATCGACCGTCGCTTCGTCCAGGCCTAATGCCATGAGATCTGCCCGCAACACCGGCAGCTTGATGCGTAGGGATTGATCCAGCCCGGTCGGCGTGTGCGCCAGAGCGTGAAGCAGTTGTTCCAGCGGCTTATAAAAGCCGTGATAGGCCGCCATCAACCGTCGGTACCACCCAAGGTCCAGGCGCTCGGAAAAAAATGGCAGGCGTTTCTCCAAGGCAACGTGCAGCTCCGCGGTTTCGGTCCGCAGGGCCTGGATAAGCGAGGAAGCGGGAGCGGCCGATGAAAACATGCAGGATAGAGCTCTTCGAATGAAGCGTTGCAGAAAAAAAGCGCATCAATCTTACACAGATTTCTTGGGCGGACGGTCGCCAATTGCTGGCTTTGTCGCGTCAGTTGTCTGGCTTGGTTGCCGTTCTTCAAGCCGTGCGCGCTCGCGATCGAGTTCTTTGCGCAGCTCTTCTTCGGTGGGAAGCACTAGTTTGTACTGGCTGGCGAACAGTTGTTCATTGCCCTGCAACACTGAGTAACGTACCACTGACTCATCCTTCTGGGCGCAGAGAATGATGCCTACGGTGGGTTTGTCGTCGGGGCCGCGCTTGAGGTCATCGTAGAGGCGCACATACATGTCCATCTGGCCGATGTCCTGGTGGGTCAGCTCGCCACGCTTGAGGTCGACGATGACAAAGCACTTGAGCACATAGTTATAGAAAACCAGGTCGAGGTAGAAATCTTTGCTTTCGGTGCTGATGCGCTGTTGACGGGCTATGAAGGCGAAGCCTTTCCCCAATTCAAGGAGGAAGCCCTGCAGTTGATTGATCAGGGCTTGTTCAAGATCGGTTTCCTGCAATATGCCGGCGTTTGGCAGCCCTAGAAACTCAAGGACCACCGGGTCCCTGACTATGTCTCTAGGACCAAGATCAAGTTTCTCGATATTGGTAAAAGCTTCCTGCTCCACGGCAGGCCGGTCGCGGCTTGCCAGGAGGCGTTCGTAATAGAAGGTGCCGATTTGACGTTCCAGTGCTCGGGTCGACCAGTTTTGGGCGGCGGCTTCGTTCATGTACCAATGGCGGGTGTTGTCGAGCTCTACCCGCAGAAGGGTACGGTAATGAGTCCAGCTCAATTCGGTACGCACTGCGTTCCAAATTGGGAATTTTTGATAGAAATCACGCATGTGCCGCAGATTGCGCTCATCAAACCCTTTCCCAAATCTCGCCGTAAGCACCTTCGCCAAAGACGGTAGCAGCCGTGCTCCGTAAGCCGCCCGTTCGGCACCGCCTTGCTCGAATTCGACGATGTGTCGACCGATCTGCCAGCAGGTCTGTACCTGGAGCGTATCGACGGCACGCAGAACTTTCTGGCGTGCCTGGCGGATCAACTCGCCCAGTTCATTGATCAAGGGGGCGAGCTGTGGATCATCTTGGGGCAGCGTTGGCGTCATCGAAATGTCCGGTCGTCGAAGGGAGTGGACCAAAGCATGCCGCAAAGGAAGTTTCGATGATGCCGGACGGCGCTGATAGGTTGGAGGGAAAAAGACCTGGTTTATGCAGGATGGGTATGACGCCGTTGCATGTTGGTTGACCTTGGCTTGTAGGAACTCTCCCCACAAGCTGTCAGCCGTCGCAAGCCCGACGTGACGTCAGGCTTGGCCTTGCGCCAGCGCCTGGGATGCAGCCACATAATCAGCCTGGAACTGCTTGCTCTCGACCCAGTCCAGTGCGGTCTGCTCGTCGACACCCTTGGTCATCTGGCGATACTCGATCAGGGCCGTAATGATGAAGTCAGTGGCGCCTTCCTCGCCTTCCTGTTCCAGCACCAACTCCAGCAGCGGATGCCCCAGGAAGGCCGTGCACATGGCCTGCTGGCTGGTCTTTTCCGCAGCGCTCATGAGCTGGAACAGGTCCGATAAATCCACGGTTTCCAGGTCGATGCGCTCATCGTTCGGGTCGAGGAACTGCTCAGGCGCAGCGGCGCGTTGAATCCTGTTCTGCTTGGCTTTCGCCTTGGCGCGCTGGTTTCGCTTCTGTTGTTTGTTGACCGATGCCATGGGTCGGTTCCTTGCTGGAAAATAAGGCCATCTATCCTACAGCTTCAAGGTGATCGCTTCGATCTCAATCCACCACGAACAAGGTGGCGCCAAGAGAGGTTGAAGAGCGATGGGGCTCGGCCTTGTCAGCCACCTGATAGCTCATGCCTGGCTTGAGCAAGAATTGTCGGCCGTCTTCGAGTTCAGTGTTCAATTCACCCTTGAGGCAAAACAGGATGTGGCCCTTGGTGCACCAATGGTCAGCCAGATAACCCGCCGTGTATTCCACCATTCGCACCCGAATGCTGCCGAAATGCTGCGTGCGCCAGTAGGCGGTTCCGGTAATGCCTTGGTGTTCGGTGGGCTCGATGGTTGACCAGTCGGTGGTGCCGAAGGGGATGCCGGTGATGTCCATGACGACTCGTTTGCAGGAGTAGGGGAGCGGACGAATGTAGCTGAGTCGACGAGGCCCGGGAAGAAAATCCCAGGCAATAAAAAACCCGATCAATTTCTTGATCGGGTTTTTCGGTATTTGGTGCCCAGAGACGGAATCGAACCGCCGACACGGGGATTTTCAATCCCCTGCTCTACCGACTGAGCTATCTGGGCAACGGGGCGCATTAAACGGGTTTTTCAGGGGGGCGTCAAGCAAGTTATCAAAAAATATTTAACTATTACCGTCGCTTACGATCCGCTCCCGCTCCGGACAGCTTATTCGGAGGGCGGCACGTAGCCTTCGGCCTTGGCGTATTCTTCGCCGGAAAAGAACTTGTCCATCTCGCCCTGGAGATACTTTCGGTCCTCGGCGTTCATCATGTTCAAGCGTTTTTCATTGATCAGCAGCGTCTGGTGTTTTTGCCAGTCGCCCCAGGCCTTGGCCGAGACGTTGTCGTAGATGTCCTGGCCCTTGGCGCCGGGAAATGGCGCACGTTCCAGGCCTTCCAGTTGTTCTTTGTACTTGCGGCACATGATGGTGCGGGTCATTGCGATTCTCCTGCGTTCAATACGGCGGCCGCGCGTGCGAGCAAGGTTTTGACCGGAGCGGCGAGGCCCAGGCGCGGCGGGGTGGCGAGGTTATACCAGAGCCAGTCGGCCTCGGCCACGTGGTGGCCGGTTTGCTGGACCCGGACCAGCCAGGGTTCGATTGCCAACTGGAAGTGACTGAAGGTGTGCACCAGGTTCGGCATTTCCTGCTGCTGGCCCAGCTCCAACGCGTGTTGCGATGCCAGGTGTTGCAGATCATCCAGGTCGTCGAGTTCCGGCAGGCTCCACAAGCCACCCCACAAACCAGTGGAAGGGCGACGGTAAAGCAAGATAGCCCCTTCGCGGTTGGCCAGCATTGGCATCAAGGTGCGTTTCTTGGGTACTTCCTTGCGCGGCTTGGGAATTGGATAGCGGGTTTCCAGGCCCAGCATGTGCGCCTCGCAGCCTTGGTTCAGCGGGCAGAGCAGGCAACTGGGTTTGCTGCGGGTACAGAGCGTGGCGCCCAGGTCCATCATCGCCTGGGTGTAGGCGTTGACCCGATCTTGCGGAGTGAAACGCTCGGCGGCGGCCCACAGCTGTTTCGCAACCTTCGGCTCACCCGGGTAGCCTTCCTGGGCCGTGAAGCGCGCCAGCACTCGCTTGACATTGCCATCGAGGATCGGCGCCCGCAGGCCCATGCTGATGCTGGCAATTGCACCTGCGGTCGAGAGACCGATCCCGGGCAGTTCGGTAAGCTTCTCAACGTCCCGGGGAAATTCGCCGCCATATTGCTCGACGACGATCTTCGCGGTTTTCTGCAGATTGCGCGCGCGGGTGTAGTAACCCAGTCCCGTCCACAGGTGCAGTACTTCATCCTCCGGCGCGGCCGCGAGAGCCTGGACGGTGGGCAGGGACGCCATGAACCGGTCAAAATAATTGAGCACGGTGCTCACTTGGGTCTGTTGCAACATGATTTCCGAAACCCACACCCGATAAGGGTTGATGCCCTGTTGCCAGGGCAGGTCGTGGCGTCCGTGGCGGTCGAACCAGTCCAGTACCGCGATGGAGAACTGCTCAGATGTCATCGCTTGAACAGCCCCTTGAGCGCGTCTTTTAGCTCGGGGCTGACCTTGTCGCCCAGCTTCTCGTCGATTTTGTCGCCGAGGCGGTCGCCGGCCAGTTTCGCTGCGACTTTGCCCAGGCCATCGTTGTCCAGTCGACAGGCCTTCGCACCCAGCTCCAGCGGGCCGCGGCAGCGCAACGGCCATTCGACGTCGACGTAGCGCTCGTTGACTTGGCAGGCCGGATCGGGCATGTCGCTCTTGTCGCCTTCGACGATGACGCCGACGCGGTAGTCCATGCCCAGCACTCGCAAGTCGATATCGCCGTTGCCGTTGACGGTCATGCCGGGAATGCGCACTTTAAGGTCCGGGTTGCTTGCAACGCCGTTGTTAAAAGTGAGATTGCCGTTGAGCTGCTGGAATGGCGTGTCCTTGCCTCGCGGTTCGCCACTGAGGGACTTGCGGTTCAGCGTGGCGATGCCTTTGCACAGTTGCTGTTCAAGGTTGGCGTTGAGCAGCATGCCATCGTTGATGACGAACCCGGCTGTGCCGTTGAGGCTGTCGATCAGGGCTTTCTGGCTGTTGCCGCTGGCGGTCACGGCGCTGTTGAGCGTCACCAGGCCCTTGACGGGGGGATTCTTGCCCTGGCTTTCGATGATTTTTTCCGCCGGCACGCGATTGATGCGGGTTTGCAGGCTCAGCTGCGGCGTGGGCTGGCGTACGTCCAGGGTGCCCTTGGCTTCGAAGTTGCCGTTGTACAGATCGCCACGCAGGTTTTCCAAGGTCAGCAGGCCGCCTTGGCCGGTAGCCTTGAGGGCGGCATTCTGGATGGGCAGCTTGTCGAGGGTCAGCAGGCCGAAAGTCAGGTCGGCATCGACGTCCAGCTTGCTCAGGCGCTCCACCGGAAGGAGCCGGTCGTTGCTCCAGGCGCCTTGGGTCGGGGCGTTGGGCAACGGTGTGCTGCCGGCGCCGGCCATGGCGCTGGCCTCGGTGTGGCTGACCTCGGCCTCGCGGGCGGCCTTGGAGCTGTCGGCTTCGGCGGATTTTGGCGGCAGGTAGCGATCGACATTGAACGTGTCGGCCTTGAGCTGGGCACGCAGGGATTGCTTGGCGATATCCTCCACGGCTACGCGGCCGCTGAAATGGCTGTCGTCGATCTTGAAGTTGATGTCGTTGAGCTCGATGGTTGTTGGCGTGGCTGCAATGCGGCTTGCCAGTTCGACTTTGCTCAGGCTGCCTTCCGCCATGGCCGGCAGTGTCTGGCCGATGCTGTCGACGAACTTCGCCAAGTCGAACTGGGCGATCGAAATTCCACCGTTCAGTTGCGGTGTTTTGTCGAGGTCGTTGACTTTCAACTCGCCCAAGGCACGCAATTGATTGACAGACAGCTTGATGCCGGTCCATTCGGCGACGTTTGCAGCTTTATCGAGGAAGAGTTGCCCTTGTGCCGCGAAGCTCACGGTCTTGCCCTGCAGTGGATCGCCAGTGGCTTCGCCGGAAAGCTTCAGGTCTTCGAATCGATAGCGCTGCAAGGCACGTTCGAAGCGCAGCTCGCCAGTGACCTCGGTGCGCACGCGTACGGCAGGCTGGTTGCTGGACAGGAACGCCGTGAGGGTGACCGGGATGTTGGTGGAGTCATGGACCGGGCCGGTGCTCAGTTGGATGCTTTCGGCGGTGAACTGCTTGCCGGTCTGCTCGTCGGTGTATTCCACCCGGGCGTTGTTCACGGTCAGGCTGTCGATGTCCAGGCGGGTTGGCTGGGCCGGTTTCTCTGCCGGTGTGCTGGCAGGTGGAGTGGTTTGCTCGACCGGAGCCGGGGTGCCCGTGGTTGACGCCGAAGCGGGCGCCTTGCCGATGTCTTCCCAATTGCCGTGACCGTTCTTGTCGCGGTTCAGGCGCAGGTTCAAGCCTTCGACGCGGACATCGCTCATCTGCACCTCGCGGCGCAGCAGCGGCATTACCCGGACCGACAGCCCGAGCATTTGCAGGTCCGCGAAAGGTTGCGTAGGGCTGGCCAGGGTGGCGACGCTGGCGTCATGCAATTCCAGGCCCAGCCATGGGAACAGGCTCCAGCCAATGTCCCCATTGAGTGTCAGCTCGATGTGGGCTTTGTCACGGGCTATCTGGCGGATCTCTTCTTTATAGTCGTTGGGATCGAAGAGGTGGGTCAGGGCAAAGCCCAGGGCCACAATGATCAGCAACAGCCCGAGAAGTACCAGACCCAGGATTTTGCCGAACGCTTTCATGGGCGAATCCTTGTAGGTTGAGTTCAAATTTTGCCCGGGAGTATAACGTCCCGGGTTGCTGGCGCGTTGGCTGATCCGTCTTGCGGCAGACTTACTGCGCGTGGACAGGCGTCAGCGGATATCCAAGGTCAATTTCAGTTTCGCCGCCAATGCCTGCGCCTCCAGATGTCCTGCCGGTGCCAAAAGCCGAAGCTCTGCTTCATCTTGCTGGGCCATCCTTCGCGCTTCGCTCACCATTCGCTCGCCGACGCCACGGCGACGAGTGACGTTTCGCACGCACATTTGAGACAAGTACCAAGCGCCCTGGTGCCGTTGCAGGCGCGCGGCGCCGAGCAGTCGATCGTTGAAGCGCGCGGCGATCAACGTGCCGTCGTCCAGGCAACGGTCGATCAGTTGTCCGGCGTCACTGAAAGGTTCGAACAGCCAGGCCGGGGCATCCCGGTAGATTTTCTGCAGGTCTTGCAGGTCCTGACCAGTGGCGTCATTCAGGTGCTCGACAACGATGGGCATGGAAATTCCTGAAAAATAAATGAATTTTGCCCTACAGAAAGCGAGCAGAGGCGCGATAAGACGAGTAACAGAAAAAAGGTGATAGCACTTTGGCTTTTCTGTCACGAGCAAATGGTAACCTTTGTCAGTTCGCCCGTCCTTCTGTGACGTAATGTCGCACTAAAATGGAGCTTCACCACAAAATACAGCCATGCCTGCGTGCAATGGAGGCTGAGGGTGATGCATGGCTGGCGAACCATTCCAATAACTGGGGGATTCACAATGAGCACGAGCATCACGGCAGGCGGCGTTGCCGACCAGCCAGCGTTCCTCTCCAAGGAACGCATCATCGCCAAGCCGGGCTTCAACCGGTGGCTGGTTCCACCGGCCGCATTGGCCATTCACCTCTGCATCGGCATGGCCTACGGCTTTTCGGTGTTCTGGTTGCCACTGTCCAAGGCCTTGGGTGTCACCAAGCCGGTGGCCTGTGCACCGGACATGAGCTTCATCGCGCAAATCTTCTCGTCCCAATGCGACTGGCCGATCTCGATGCTCGGCTGGATCTACACGCTGTTCTTCATCTTCCTGGGTTGCTCGGCAGCCATCTGGGGTGGCTGGCTTGAACACGCCGGGCCACGCAAGGCTGGCGTTGTATCAGCATTGTGCTGGTGCGGTGGCTTGCTGATTTCCGCGTTGGGTATCTATACCCACCAGATCTGGCTGATGTGGGTCGGCTCTGGTGTCATCGGCGGTATCGGCCTGGGCCTGGGCTACATTTCCCCGGTCTCGACCCTGATCAAGTGGTTCCCGGACAAGCGCGGCATGGCGACTGGCATGGCGATCATGGGTTTTGGCGGTGGCGCGATGGTGGGTGCTCCACTGGCTGCGGCGCTGATGAGCCATTTCGCTTCGCCAACTGAAGTGGGCGTATGGCAGAGCTTCCTGGTCATGGCCGCGATCTACTTCGTGTTCATGATCGGTGGCGCCCTGTCGTACCGCGTTCCGCCGACCGGCTGGAAGCCTGAAGGCTGGGCGCCGGCGCCGAAAAAAGCCGCGAACGCAATGATCACCCATCGCCACGTTCACGTGAACACTGCCTGGAAAACCCCGCAGTTCCGTCTGGTATGGCTGGTGCTGTGCCTGAACGTATCTGCCGGTATCGGCATCATCGGCATGGCATCGCCACTGTTGCAGGAAGTGTTCGGCGGCAAATTGCTCGGCAATGACCTACCTTTCGGTCAGCTGGACGCTGCGCAACTGGGCCAGATCGCGGCCATCGCGGCCGGTTTCACTGGCCTGCTGAGCCTGTTCAACATCGGCGGCCGGTTCTTCTGGGCATCCTGCTCGGATTACCTGGGCCGTAAAAACACCTATTTCGTGTTCTTCGCCCTGGGCTTTGCCCTGTACGCGCTGATCCCGAACCTCGGTCACCTGGGCAGCGTCGCGCTGTTCGTGGCGGCGTTCTGCATCATCCTGTCGATGTACGGCGGCGGTTTCGCCACCGTGCCGGCCTACCTGGCGGACCTGTTCGGTACGCAAATGGTCGGTGCCATCCACGGTCGCCTGTTGACCGCGTGGGCGGCGGCAGGCGTGCTGGGTCCGGTACTGGTGAACTACCTGCGTGAATATCAGTTGAGCATCGGCGTTGAACGCGCCGCGGCCTATGACATCACCCTGTATATCCTCGCCGGCCTGCTGGTACTGGGCTTCCTGTGCAACCTGATGGTTCGCCCGGTCGCCGACAAATACTTCATGACCGACGCCGAACTGGCCGCCGAACAGGCGCTGGGCCATGACAAGGGCGCCGACAGCACCACTTCGCTGGAATGGAAAGCCGCACCGGGCACCAAGCCCCTGGCGATTGCCGCCTGGCTGGTGGTGGGCATTCCGTTGGCGTGGGGTGTGTGGGTGACCTTGCAGAAGACAGCGGTGTTGTTCCGCTAAGACAGTTGCCCTGACCATAACGTCAGGGCAACCCTTGTGGGGGCGGGCTTGCTCGCGATAACGGAGTTTCAGTCGACATCAGTCTGCTGGCCCCCGTTATCGGGAGCGAGCTCCGCTCCCACTGTCGTTTTGGGCGATGGCATAAACCTGTATGGACATGTCTAACGCCGACGGCACCGAATTCAGCCCGTCACCGATGTCACCTCTTGTGTTTCTGTTTGCCGCTCGCGCCCCTATAATGGCTGCCTTTTTCGCCCAATGATTTTGCGGAGCTGGTGATGGCCGAACGTAAGGCGTCTGTCGAGCGCGACACCCTGGAAACCCAGATCAAAGCCTCGATCAACCTGGATGGCACCGGAAAGGCCCGATTTGATATCGGCGTGCCTTTTCTTGAGCACATGCTCGACCAGATCGCCCGTCACGGGCTGATCGACCTGGACATCGTCAGCAAGGGCGACCTGCATATCGACGACCACCACACGGTGGAAGATGTCGGTATCACTTTGGGCCAGGCCTTTACCAAGGCCATCGGCGACAAGAAGGGCATCCGCCGCTATGGCCATGCCTACGTGCCGCTCGATGAGGCGCTGTCGCGCGTGGTCATCGACTTCTCCGGCCGCCCTGGCCTGCAAATGCACGTGCCGTACACCCGCGCTACCGTCGGCGGCTTCGACGTTGACCTGTTCCAGGAATTTTTCCAGGGCTTCGTCAACCATGCCAACGTGACCCTGCACATCGACAACCTGCGCGGGCACAACACCCACCACCAGATCGAAACCGTGTTCAAGGCGTTCGGCCGCGCGCTGCGCATGGCCGTCGAGCTCGATGACCGCATGGCCGGCCAGATGCCTTCCACCAAGGGCGTCCTGTAATGCAGACGGTCGCGGTTATCGACTACGGCATGGGCAACCTGCATTCGGTGGCCAAGGCCCTCGAGCACGTGGGCGCCGGCAAGGTGCTGATCACCAGCGATGCCGACGTGATTCGCGAAGCCGACCGGGTGGTGTTCCCCGGCGTTGGTGCGATTCGCGATTGCATGGCCGAAATTCGTCGCCTGGGCTTCGACAAGCTGGTGCACGAAGTCAGCCAGGACCGTCCGTTCCTCGGCATCTGCGTGGGCATGCAAGCCTTGCTCGAGCGCAGCGAAGAGAACGACGGTGTCGATTGCATCTCCCTGTTCCCCGGCCAGGTGAAGTTTTTCGGCAAGGGTTTGCATGAAGACGGCGAGCATTTGAAAGTCCCGCACATGGGCTGGAACGAAGTGAAACAGGCGGTTGATCATCCGCTGTGGCACAACATTCCGGACCTGGCGCGCTTCTATTTCGTGCACAGCTACTACATCGCCGCCGGCAGTGCGCGGCAGGTGGTGGGCAGCGGCCACTATGGCATCGATTTCGCCGCGGCCCTGGCCGATGGTTCGCGCTTCGCCGTGCAGTTCCACCCGGAGAAGAGCCATACCCATGGTCTGCAACTGTTGCAGAACTTCGCGGCATGGGACGGGCGCTGGTAATGGCGCGCAAGAAACCGCCAATCCTCACCCTCACGCCCGAGCAGGAGAGTGAGGCGAACCGCAAGATCCAGCGGTTCATGGAGGAGCGTTTCGAGCTGGACCTGGGTTCATTCGAAGCGGCGGAAATTCTTGACCTGTTTACCCGCGAAATTGCTCCGCACTATTACAACAGGGCGATTTTCGATGTGCAGACGCACCTTAAAGAAAGGTTCGAAAGCATTGAAAGCGACTTGTGGGCGCTTGAGAAGAATTAGAGCAGCGGCAAGCTTCAAGCTTGAAGCTGCAAGTATTGAAACGCGTGCCTGCTTGCCGCTTATGGCTTGCAGCTTGCAGCTCTTTGACGAAGGAAAAGCATGCTAATTATCCCCGCTATCGATCTCAAGGACGGCGCTTGCGTACGTCTGCGTCAGGGCCGCATGGAAGACTCCACGGTGTTTTCCGATGACCCGGTGAGCATGGCCGCCAAGTGGGTGGAGGGCGGCTGCCGTCGCCTGCATCTGGTCGACCTGAACGGCGCCTTCGAAGGGCAGCCGGTCAATGGCGAAGTGGTCACGGCCATTGCCAAGCGTTACCCGAACCTGCCGATCCAAATCGGCGGCGGCATTCGCTCGCTGGAAACCATCGAGCACTACGTCAAGGCCGGCGTGAGCTATGTGATTATCGGCACCAAGGCTGTGAAAGACCCGGCCTTCGTCGCCGAGGCCTGCCGCGCCTTCCCGGGCAAGGTCATCGTCGGCCTCGACGCCAAGGACGGTTTTGTCGCCACCGACGGCTGGGCTGAAGTCAGCACCGTGCAGGTGATCGACCTGGCCAAGCGTTTCGAAGCCGACGGCGTGTCCGCCATCGTCTACACCGATATTGCCAAAGACGGCATGATGCAGGGCTGCAATGTCCCGTTCACCGCTGCCCTGGCCGCCGCCACCAAGATCCCGGTGATCGCCTCTGGCGGCATCCACAACTTGGGCGACATCAAGGCACTGCTCGACGCCAAGGCGCCAGGCATCATCGGTGCGATCACGGGCCGCGCGATTTATGAGGGCACGCTGGATGTGGCAGAAGCCCAAGCTTTATGTGATGGCTATGCGGCCAGCTCTAAGCAATAAGCCGCAAGCTGCAAGTTGAAGCGCGACCGCATCCGCTTTTTCTTGCAGCTTGAAGCTTGCAACTCGAGGACTAACCATGGCATTAGCAAAACGCATCATTCCCTGCCTCGATGTGGACAACGGTCGGGTGGTCAAGGGCGTCAAGTTCGAGAACATCCGTGATGCCGGCGACCCGGTGGAAATCGCCCGCCGCTACGACGAGCAAGGTGCGGACGAGATTACCTTCCTCGACATCACGGCCAGCGTCGATGGTCGCGACACCACGTTGCATACCGTCGAGCGCATGGCCAGCCAGGTGTTCATCCCGCTGACCGTGGGCGGTGGCGTACGCACCGTGCAGGACATCCGCAACCTGCTCAATGCCGGCGCGGACAAGGTGTCGATCAACACCGCGGCGGTGTTCAACCCGGAATTCGTCGGCGAGGCGGCCCAGCGCTTCGGTTCGCAGTGCATCGTCGTGGCCATTGATGCGAAGAAGGTCTCCGGCCCGGGCGAAACCCCGCGCTGGGAGATCTTCACTCACGGCGGGCGCAAACCCACAGGCCTCGACGCTGTTGAATGGGCGAAGAAGATGGAAGGCCTGGGTGCCGGTGAAATCCTGCTGACCAGCATGGACCAGGACGGCATGAAAAACGGCTTCGACCTAGGTGTGACTCGCGCCATCAGCGATGCCTTGGGCATCCCGGTGATCGCTTCCGGCGGCGTCGGCAACCTGCAGCACCTGGCCGACGGCATCCTGGAAGGCCATGCCAGTGCAGTGCTGGCGGCGAGCATTTTCCACTTTGGCGAATACACCGTGCCGGAAGCCAAGGCATATATGGCCCAGCGCGGTATTGTCATTCGATAGGTTCAATGCTCGGTCTGTAAGCTATAGAGAGGCTGCGATGTGGAGGCGCTCAGCAGATCGATCCTTGGTTCCGACTCGTTTCCCGAGCGGTCGCGAGCGACGCTGCAAAACTTGATTGGCAAGGGTGTACCTGCCATTTCGACAAACAAGGTTGGGGCGAAGTTGTATCCCTCCTTCTTTGAACAATCCGTTGTATCCGGTGGGCCGAATTTATAGACGTAGATTCGGTCCGGCTCTTCGTTGCTTGCAAGACTCACCGTAAGTCCTTGGAACGATAGCGCGGGTTTCGTTGCCGGCGCGCCACCGAGGATTTGCACGGGAAGCGAAAGCGCATTGCTCATCAGCCCGATTGAAGGGCGCTGAGCGGGTGAATCAACGCCGATAATGCAAAGAAAGTAATACCCCGGCTCGGTGCCGATGGGTGTGTCGATAAACGCATCTTTGGCGCCTTGAGCATTTTTAGCATTTATCGCACCGCTGTATTTGCGGGGCTTTTCGCAATCTTTGGCGGTGCGAACAGTTGCGTAGCGATAAAAGGGGGTATCGATGGAGAAGCGATAGTCCCATGTCGGTGTTTCGAGGGTTCCGTCCTCGTGCCTGTTGGGTTTTTGAAGTTTTGTTGGTTTATCCTGATCAGCGCTGATGATTGTAAATGCTGGAAAGAGCGCGCAGGACAGTGTTCCGTGATCGATCAGGCGGCCTTGTTCGAAACAGTCATTGAGGAACCCCGTTGGAATTCCGAACACATCTCCAGGCGTGGCCCTATAAACGCCGTCGATCGGCGTGCACGGCGCATTGGTGCGGCAGGTGGAGCTAAGGTCTTGCGCCTTGAGCGTTATATTCACAATGCCAACTATCTCGTTGGAATGACGGTCAAGAACCGGGCCCCCGGAACTGCCGCCAGCGATGTCCTTACAGCGAGTCATCAAAGTGCTACGCCATACCCATCGGTTGGCTACCACCTCTTTGGCGGGTTGCAAGGTACAGGCCGCCATGCGCAATGTTGACGCAAATGTCTCTTGGTTGAAGAAGCCGCGCGGAGCGGTCACGGTCAATACATCTGTTCCGCTGGCCGGCAGTTGTCGGGCCAGTTTCAAGGGCTGTATTGCGTCCTGGATCAGTGTTTGAAGAGTGTCTTCCAATTCGATGATTGCCAGATCCACGCCGTGCATGCTCCGCCAGGCTACTGTTTTCATGGTGTAGTCTTTGGTAGCGGTGTCACTGAACAGGTTGAATCGCAAGACACCCCACTCAGGTCGATCGGTCACGATGTTGCCGTAGGTGAGTTCAATGCAATGTCCAGCGGTAAGCACGTAGGCGGGGGTGTGGCCGGTTACGGAGGCGTCTCGGGTGTCAAGCAGCGTTGCGGTGCAATTATGTGTGGTCAATCGTCCGATGCCTGTCCAGTGGTTACGAGTCCCGTCAGCATTTTCCAAAAGTATTGAGTCCGTGAAGTTCTGCAGGTGTTCTCCGTAGTCCTTGCTATGTGCAGTGCCATGAATGGCAATCGAGCACAGCGCGCCAAACAAGAAAAGAGCGGTTGTTTTCATCGAGCGGTACCTGTGAACAGTTGAATAGAGCCGGCGTTGGCCGGCGCAGTCAATTAATCAGGTACGGTCGAATGCCTGGCGGTAACTAATTACCTCATCCGAGATGACGCTCGGTTCTACGCTGAACGGTTTTATGTCGGCGTAGCGAGGGGCGGTAGACAGGGGCGCGGGCCCAAGGCACTCTTGGGCATGCCATGGAATCCGGTAGCCAGACATGCTCAGACGCTTTTTCGTTGTACTCGCCAGCGCACTTCTTTTATTCGCTGCTACCGCGCAGGCGCAAGACCGGCGGGATGTCGGCCTGGTGTTGCTGACGGAGAACTTTCCGCCTTACAACATGGCGAAGAACGGCAAGAACTTCGCCCAGGACGAAAACATCCATGGCATCGCCGTGGATATTGTCCGCGAGATATTCAAGCGTGCCGACATTACTTATAGCCTCACGCTGCGCTTCCCCTGGGAGCGCATTTATAAACTCGCCCTGGAAAATCCTGGCTACGGTGTGTTTGTCATGGCGCGGTTACCGGAGCGTGAAAAGCTATTCAAATGGGTCGGCCCCATTGGTCCGGACGATTGGATCATGCTCGCCAAGGCCGACAGCAAGATCGCCCTCGACTCGTTGGAGCAGGCGCGCCAATACAGGATCGGCGCCTACAAGGGTGATGCGATTGCCGAAACATTGGCCAAGCAGGGGCTCAAGCCAATTGTCGTGCTGCGCGATCAGGACAACGCCAAAAAACTGGTCAACGGCCAGATCGATCTGTGGGCCACCGGCGATCCAGCCGGTCGTTACCTGGCGCGTCAGGAGGGGGTAAACGATCTCAAGACGGTGCTGCGATTCAACAGCGCCGAGCTGTACCTGGCGTTGAACAAGGACGTACCGGACGAGGTGGTTGCCCGGTTGCAGAAGGCCTTGGATGAACTGCGCAAGGAAGGCGCGGTGGATGCGATCATGGCGCGGTATCTCTGAGGGGGGCGTCAGCCTCGCTGGCTACCGATAAACCCCATCTTTCCCATGCCCAACCATCGCCCGGTTACTGCGCAGGCTGATCATTGACTTGATGTCGATCCATTCGATGCCTTGGGCCTTGAGCTTGGGCAGTTCGCGTTCGAGCACGGCCAGGGTCTGGGGGTAGGGATGGCCGATCATCACGGCCGAGCCTTGCCGGCGGGCCAAGTCGATGGCGATTTGCAGTTGCTGGGCGATGGCGGCTTCGGTGCGTTCGTCATCCAGGAACACATCCCGCGACACACTGGCCAGGCCGATCTTTTGCGCTTCGGCGGCGGCGACTGTCCGGGCGCTGGTGCGGCTGTCGATGAAGAACTTGTGTCGTTGCTGCAAGTTCGCCATCAACCACGCCATGGCTTGGGGCTGGGCGGTCATGCGACTGCCCATGTGGTTGTTGATTCCGCTGGTGTAGGGCACGGCTGCGAATGCGGCGTCGAGGCGCTTGCCCAGTTCTTCGATGGGTAGCTCCGGATGCCAGGCGAATGGCCCGGTGGCCGGGTCCATGGGCATGTGCAGCATGACCAGCTTGCCGGCGCGATGGGCTTCGCGGGCGAATTCGGCGGCGTGGGGCGTGTCGGGCATGATCGCGGCGGTGACCGGACCGGGGAGGGTCAGAACCCGGCGATCCCGGGGCAGGTTTTGCCCCAGGTCGTCGATGATCAAGCTCAGGTACGCTTTGTGCGGCGAGGAGGTTGTGGCAGGGGCCGCGTTAACGGCTCCCGCCAGCAGGCACAGCAGGACGAAGGTAAACCGCAGGCCCATCTCAGCGGCCGGACGTGATGTTCAACCCCTTGAGCAAGCTCAAGGCCTGGGCCAACTGATAGTCGTCATCCTGCGGCATTGGCTTGGCCTTGGCGCCGGAGCCGGTCGGTTTGTCGGCGCCGCCGTTGCCATTGCCCAAGTGACCCTGCAGGTCGGCTTCCTTGAAGTACTCGCTGTCCTGCTCGCTGGTGATCTTGGCCTTGCGCACCTCGATGTCCGGGACGATGCCTTGGGCCTGGATGGAGCGGCCGTTGGGCGTGAAGTACAACGCGGTGGTGATCTTCAAGGCGCGGTCGTTGTTCAGCGGCAACACGGTCTGCACCGAGCCCTTGCCGAAACTGGTGGTACCCATGACGACACCGCGCTTCTGGTCTTGCAGGGCGCCGGCGACGATTTCCGATGCCGACGCGCTGCCGCCGTTGATCAGCACCACCAGTGGCACGGCTTCGCTCAGGTCGTTGCCGGTGGCCGAGAAGCGCAGCTCGGAATTGGCGATGCGACCCTTGGTGTAGACGATCAGGCCTTTGGTGATGAAGTGATCCACCACTTCAACTGCTGATTGCAACACGCCGCCGGGGTTGTTGCGCAGGTCCAGGACCAGGCCGTTGAGCTTCTTGCCGTTGTCCTTGCGCATCTTGGCCAGGGCCTTGGCGACTTCCTCGCCGGTCTTGACCTGGAACTGGGTAATGCGAATGTAGCCGTAGCCCGACTCCAGCAACTGGCTTTTCACACTTTTGACCTGGATGACGGCGCGGGTCAACGTCACGTCGAATGGCGTACCACCGTCGCGCACCAGGGTCAGGGTGATCTTTTCTCCGATCTTGCCGCGCATCTTGTCCACGGCTTCGGTCATGCTCTGGCCGCGAGTCGGCTGGCCGTTGATCTTGACGATGAAATCGCCAGCCTGGATGCCGGCCTTGGAGGCAGGCGTGTCGTCGATTGGTGAGACCACCTTGATGAAACCGTCTTCGCTGCCGACCTCGATCCCGAGGCCGCCGAATTCGCCGCTGGTGCTTTCCTGCAACTCGGCGAAATCTTCTGGTCCCAGGTAGGCGGAGTGCGGGTCGAGGTTGCTGAGCATGCCTTTGATGGCATTCTCCAGCAGCATCTTGTCGTCCACCGGTTCTACATACGCGGCTTTGATCCGGTCCATGACTTCGGCGAAGGTACGCAGCTCATCCAATGGCAGCGGGGCCTTGGTGGTGACAGCCGTAGCGGTTGTTGGCGACGGCGCGGGTTGCGCGGCAAAAGCCAAAGGCGCACCGATCACGAGGGCGATCGTCAGGGCCAGCGAGGTGAGGCGGGACAAATGCAGCATGTCGAACGAACTCCTGAGTTGGATGGGCGCGCTTATCCTTGCGCACGACACCATTGGGCCGGATCACTGGGGCGACCCTGCTGGCGAATAGCAAAATACAGTGCTGGCGTGTCCTGCCCGCCACTGTTGCCGACCGTGGAGATGGACTCGCCGGCCTTGACCACATCCCCCGCCGACTTGAGCAGCGTTTGATTATGGCCGTAAAGGCTCAGGTATCCGTTGCCGTGATCCAGGATCACCAGCAGGCCGGCACCGCGCAGCCAGTCGGCAAACACCACGCGCCCGCCATGTACGGCGTGCACCTGGCTACCGGCGGAGGCGCTGATCATCACGCCGTCCCATTTGGTGCGGGTGTCGTCGCCGCGGGTTTCACCGAAGCGCGCAAGTAATCGACCATTGACCGGCCATGGAAGTTTGCCCCGGGCTGAAGCAAAAGCGCCGCCAAAGGTTTCGCCGTCACTGGTAACCAGCGCGCCGGGGCTGACTTTGGCTGGCTTGCGCGGTGCCTCGCCGGCACCGGCGTCGGCTTGGGCTTCACGCAAACGCTTTTTTTCGGCTTCCTGCTGGGCAATCAGCGCTTTCTGGCGCGCTTCTTCCGCCTCTCGGGCCTGGCGGGCCAGGGTCTCTTCGATGGTTTTCAACACATTGGCCAGTTCGGCCTGGTCCTGCTCGCGGGCCTTGAGCTTGCTGTCGCGGGCCTTCACATCGTCATTGAGCTTGGCCAGTGCGACCTGGCGTTCCTTGCGGACCTTGTCGAGTTCTTCGCGTTGGGTGTCGAGGCTGCTTTTTTGCACCAATAGCTGGGCTTGCTGCAGCTCGATGTCTTTTTCGACATTGGCCAGTTGGCGCAGGGTTTCGTTGAAGCTCTTGAGCTGCTCCAGGCGTGCCTGGCTCAGGTAATCGTAATAGGTCAGGGTGCGGGCGAATTTTTCGGGGTTCTGCTGGTTGAGCAACAGCTTTAGGTATTCCTGGCGGCCGTTCTGGTAGGCGGCCCGGGCCTGGATGGCGATCAGCTTTTGCTGTTCAGTGCGCGCGCTCTGGAGTTTTTTTTTCTCTCCATCGAGCCGTTGCAGCTCGGATTCGCTTTTCTTCAGCTCTTTCTGCAAGGCGTCGACCTGCTTTTCCAGCTTGCCCATCTCGGTCTCGGTGCCGCGCAGGTCTTTCTGTACGCTGGATTTTTCTTCCTGCAGCTTGTTCAGCAGTTTCTTCAGCTCGGCAATGTCCTGACGCGTGGCGTCCAACTGTTGTTGGGTTTGCGCGCGCTCATCAGCGAAGGCCGGTTGGAGCAGGCAGGTCAGAGCAAAGGCTATCAGGACGCGAAGCATAGAGGCGGGCGACACCAGGGAAAGGGACGGCCTAGTATGCCCGCCCCACGCTGCAAAAAAAACGCCCATTTGGGGCTGTGTGATAACTGGCCGAAAAAACACCTGGACCAATGCGGGAGCAACCTTGCTCCCGCATTGGGGTGCGGGTCAGACCAGGATCGAAGTCCCGGTCATCTCCGCCGGTTTTTCCATGCCCAGCAGCATCAGCATCGTCGGCGCGACGTCAGCCAACACGCCGCCGTCGCGGACCTTGAAGTCACGCTTGCCGACATAGATGAACGGCACCGGCTCGGTGGTGTGGGCGGTGTGGGCCTGGCCGGTGGACTCGTCGGACATTTGCTCGACGTTACCGTGGTCGGCGGTGATCAGGGCTTCGCCGCCGACTTTTTCCAGCGCGTCAACGATGCGACCGACGCAGACGTCAAGGCATTCCACGGCCTTGACCGCCGCGTCGAACACGCCGCTGTGGCCCACCATGTCGCCGTTGGCATAGTTCACCACGATCACGTCATAGCGCTGGTTCTCGATGGCGTCGACGATGCGGTCGGTCACTTCCGGCGCGCTCATTTCCGGTTGCAGGTCGTAGGTGGCGACTTTCGGCGACGGAATCAGGATTCGCTCTTCGCCCGGGAAGGGCTCTTCGCGGCCGCCGGAGAAGAAGAACGTCACATGGGCGTACTTCTCGGTTTCAGCGATGCGCAGCTGGGTCTTGCCGTTTTTTGCCAGGTAGTCGCCCAACACGTTTTCCAGGCTGCCGGCGGCGAAGGCCGATGGCGCAGGGATGCTGGCGGCGTATTGGGTCAGCATCACGAAGCCGGCCAGTTTCGGCTGCCGAGCGCGCTCGAACTCCTTGAAGTCGTCTTCGACAAAGACGCGGGTCAATTCGCGGGCGCGGTCGGCGCGGAAGTTCATGAACACCACGGCGTCGCCGTCTTCAACCTTCACCGGCTCGCCGACGGTGGTGGCCTTGACGAATTCATCGCTTTCGCCGCGCTCGTACGCGGCTTGCAGGCCTTCCTGGGCGGAGGCGGCGTTGAATTCGGCGCTGCCATCGACGATCAGGTTGTAAGCCTGGGCGACGCGGTCCCAGCGGTTATCGCGGTCCATGGCAAAGTAGCGGCCGATCAGGCTGGCGATCCGGCCCTTGCCCAGCGTCTTGAACGTGTCGTCCAGCAGCTTGATCGACGACTCGGCGCTCTTGGGCGGCGTGTCGCGGCCGTCGAGAAAGGCATGCAGATAAATATGCGTGGCGCCGCGTTTGGCGGCGAGCTCGGCCATGGCGATCAGGTGATCCTGGTGGCTGTGCACGCCACCGTCCGAGAGCAGGCCCATGAAGTGCACGGCCTTGCCGGCAGCCACGGCTTTGTCCACGGCGGCGCAGATGGTCGGGTTTTCGAAGAACTCGCCGTCGCGGATCGATTTGGTCACGCGGGTGAAATCCTGATACACCACGCGACCCGCGCCGAGGTTCATGTGGCCGACTTCGGAGTTGCCCATTTGCCCGTCTGGCAGACCGACGTCCATGCCGCTTCCGGAGATCAAGCCGTTCGGCACGCTGGCCCACAAACGGTCCAGGACGGGCTTCTTCGCCGCGTACACGGCGTTGGATTCGTGGCTGTCACTGTGACCGAAGCCGTCGAGAATCATCAGGACCAAAGGTTTAGGCGTGGTAGTCATGGAATCCACTCGTGGCTGATTAAAAGAAGACGATGGAAAAGGGACGGGCAGTTTAAAGGTAAGTTCCGGTGCCGTCACCGCCGGGCGGGGTTTGGCCGGCCATGCGTGCTGTGTATACTGGCCGACATTTTAACGCCCTGGAACCTCCTTCGATGGTTGCTCACCTGATTGAATTTGCCACTAACCACTACATTCTCGTCGGTATCTTCGTCGTACTGCTGGCGTTGCTGGTTGCCCATACGATGCAGGGCGGCGGACGCAGCCTGAGCACCGGCGAGCTGACCGCGCTGGTCAACAAGGATGCCGGCGTGGTGGTCGATATCCGCCCGAGCAAGGATTTCGCCGCTGGTCACATTGTTGGCGCGCTGAACATTCCCCAGGACAAACTGATCGCTCGCGTGGGCGAACTGGAAAAGCACAAGGCCAAGACGCTGATCCTGGTCGACGCCCAAGGCCAGCAGGCCGGCACCCTTGCCCGCGAACTGATGAAGTCCGGCTTCACCGCCGCCAAGCTGTCCGGTGGCGTTGCGAGCTGGAAAGCCGACAATCTGCCCCTGGTGAAGTGAGATGCCGCACGTTGTTGTCTACTCCAGCGATTACTGCCCCTATTGCTCCCGAGCCAAGATGCTGCTCAAGAACAAGGGCGTGGCTTTCGAAGAGATCAAGGTCGACGGCAAGCCGCAGCTGCGCGCCGAAATGACCCAGAAGGCCCGGCGTACCTCCGTGCCGCAGATCTGGATCGGCGACACCCACGTGGGCGGTTGCGATGATCTGTTCGCCCTGGAGCGCGCCGGCAAGCTGGACGCGCTGCTCAAGGCCTGAATTCCCAATTAATAGAACCTGAAAGTAAGAAGGATCTGCGATGACTGACCAACAGAACACAGCTGCCACTGAAGAAGAAGCCGCACCGCAATTCTCCTTGCAGCGCATTTACGTTCGCGACCTGTCCTTCGAAGCCCCGAAAAGCCCGGCGATCTTTCGCCAGCAGTGGGAGCCGAGCGTGGCCTTGGACCTGAACACCCGCCAGAAGGCCTTGGAAGAAGACTTCCACGAAGTGGTGTTGACCCTGTCGGTGACCGTGAAGAACGGTGACGAAGTGGCGTTCATCGCCGAGGTCCAGCAGGCCGGCATCTTCCTGATCAAGAATCTGGATGCCGCTTCGATGAGCCACACCCTGGGCGCGTTCTGCCCGAACATCCTGTTCCCCTACGCGCGGGAAACCCTGGACAGTCTGGTGACTCGTGGTTCGTTCCCGGCCCTGATGCTGGCCCCGGTGAACTTCGATGCGTTGTACGCCCAAGAGCTGCAGCGCATGCAGGAAGCGGGTGAAACGACCGTTCAGTAAGCGGTCGATGAAACCTGGAAAAGCGCCTTGATAGGCGCTTTTTTCTTAGGCTGGTTCGTATCGGGTTATCTGAAGCCGTTCTGCCGCCAGGCTTCGTAAACCGCCACCGCCACGGTGTTGGACAGGTTCAGGCTCCGGCAACCTTCGCGCATCGGCAAGCGCAAGCGTTGCTCCGCTGGTAGCGCGTCCAGCACGTCTGCCGGCAGGCCACGGCTTTCCGGTCCGAACAGGAATGCGTCACCGGGGACGAAGCTGGCGTCATGAAACGGCCGAGAGCCTTTCGTGGTGAAGGCAAACAGACGCGGTTGCCCCAGGCTTTCAAGACAACTCGCCAAGTCGGCGTGTCGCTGCAAGGTGGCATACTCGTGGTAGTCGAGGCCGGCGCGGCGCAGGCGCTTGTCGTCCATCTCGAAGCCCAGTGGTTCGATCAGATGCAGGTGGCAGCCGCTGTTGGCGCACAGCCTGATGACGTTGCCAGTATTGGGCGGTATTTCCGGTTGAAAAAGGATGACGTGAAACATGCACGGCTCCGCAGATAAAGATGAGCGGCATTCTACGCCGCAAACCGATCGACGTTCGAAGCTAATGCCTCGGGTGATGGGCTCCTTGGCGCTTTTCGGCATGATGGTCGGGCTGATGATCGGTCGCATCACCACGCCCGAGCCGAGCGAGCTGCAGCAGATCGAAGTGGTCGACGGGGCCTTGGTAGCGTGGTTCAACAATGAGCCCAAGCTGCACGGGGAAATCATCGACGGCTCGGTCGCGCTGTTGTTCCAGGCAAAGGGCAAGGCGCAGAAGGGCCAGCTCAAGCTCATCGGCAGGGACGTGAACTGGCGGGTTCGCTTGAGTGACAAGGGCTTGTTGCTGACGCTGGTGGCGGCGCGTCCGTTGCGAGGGGATTGGGCCGGCAGCGAAGTCGATGACCGCTGGCGGCTGGAGGTCCGTCTCCAAGAGCAATAAAAGAGGGAATCCCCGGCCTGCCTGTACCAAGGTTCCCGAAACGGGAGGGCTTGCCGCGAAGGGTCCAGCCCTGGTGTAAAGAAGGGAAACCTTGACCTGCCTGTATCAAGGCCCCCAAAACTGTGGGCTCGATGAGCCCGGTATAAAAGAGGGGAATCCCCGGCCTGCCTGTACCAAGGTCCCCAAAACTGGGTAGTGACTGGGTTATTGCAGAGGGCGTGCCAGTTTCGAATGTTTTGTCACAAAAAAATGGTCATGAAGCGAAAAGCCCCGTAAATCGGGGCTTTTGCGTTATGTGGGTTTGGTTTTCCGAGACGGAGCGTTGGGTTCAGCGCTCGCATTACATGCGCAATTGCAGTTCATGGTGCATTGATGCGGTGCATGCGCCCCGCCTGGAGGCTGGCGCAAAGCGAAGGGCGGTCAGCCCTCATCCCCTTCATCGTCATCGCCGCCGTCAACCTTCATGCCCAATTCCTTGATCTTGCGGGTCAAGGTGTTGCGGCCCCAGCCCAGCAGCACGGCGGCGTCGCGACGGCGGCCGGCGGTGTGCTTGAGGGCGGTTTCGATCATGATGCGCTCGAAGGCCGGGACGGCGCTGTCGAGCAGGCTCGATTGACCACGTGCCAAGGCCTGGTCGGCCCACTGGCGCAGCGCTTGTTCCCAGTTGGTCACCGGCGCCGAATCCTGGGGCAGGCTCAACAGTTCCGGCGGCAGGTCGCTGATATGCACTTCGCGACCGGACGCCATCACGGTGATCCAGCGGCAGGTGTTCTCCAGTTGGCGCACGTTGCCCGGCCATGGCAAGTTCTTGAGGTATTCCTCGGTTTCACTCTTGAGCAGCTTGGGCTCCACCGCAAGTTCCTGTGCCGCGCGTCCGAGGAAGTGGCGTGCCAGGGTCGGGATGTCTTCACGCCTGTCCGCCAGGCGCGGGATGTGGATGCGGATCACGTTCAGGCGGTGGAACAAGTCTTCGCGGAATTTTCCGGCGTGAACCAATGTTTCCAGGTTCTGATGGGTGGCGGCGATGATGCGAACATCGACCTTGACCGGCGTATGCCCACCGACTCGATAGAACTCGCCGTCGGCCAAGACACGGAGCAAGCGAGTCTGGGTATCGGCCGGCATGTCGCCGATTTCATCGAGGAACAGCGTACCGCCATCGGCTTGTTCGAAGCGTCCACGGCGCAGGTTGGCCGCGCCGGTGAAGGCACCTTTTTCATGGCCGAACAACTCCGATTCCATCAAGTCCTTGGGAATCGCCGCCATGTTCAGCGCAATGAACGGCGACGCCGCCCGTGGGCTGTGGCGGTGCAGGGCATGGGCAACCAACTCTTTACCGGTGCCCGATTCTCCGTTGATCAGCACGGTGATGTTGGAATGGCTCAGTCGGCCGATGGCGCGAAACACTTCCTGCATCGCCGGCGCTTCGCCGATGATTTCCGGCGTGCGGGCCAGGGCGGGCACTTCTTCCAGGCCTTGTTGTTCCTGGGCGTGCTGGTTGGCGCGCTTGACCAGCGACACGGCTTCGTCGACATCGAACGGCTTGGGCAGGTATTCGAACGCACCGCCCTGGTAGGACGCCACGGCGCTGTCCAGGTCGGAATGAGCGGTCATGATGATCACCGGCAACCGCGGGTGCTGCTCGCGAATCCGCGCCAGCAAATCCAGGCCACTGGCGCCGGGCATGCGAATGTCGGAAATGATGACGTCCGGCTGCTGACGGGCCAGGCGGCTCATCACCCCGTCGGCGCTGTCGAAGCTCTGGGTGGTCATGCCTTCCTGCTGCAAGGCTTTTTCCAGGACCCAGCGGATAGAACGGTCGTCATCGACGATCCACACGGTTTCACTACGGCTCATGTCGATGTGGCTCCTTGTTCCAGTGGCAGGAAGATCGAGAAAGTGGTGTGGCCGGCGTGGCTTTCACATTCGATCAAGCCCTGGTGCTGGCTGATGATGTTCTGGGTGATGGACAGGCCCAGCCCGGTACCGTCCGGACGGCCGCTGACCATGGGAAAGAAAATGGTTTCCTGCAATTCCGCAGGGATGCCCGGGCCGTTGTCGATAATTTCGATCTTGGTCACCAGGCGGTGGCGTACATGGCCGATGGTGAACTGGCGCATGGCGCGGGTGCGCAGGCTGATACGGCCCAGGCGAAGTTCGTTCTGGCTGCTGATGGCCTGCATGGCGTTGCGCACGATGTTGAGCACCGCCTGGATCATCTGCTCGCGGTCGATCAGGACGTCGGGAATGCTCGGGTCATAGTCGCGCACCAAAGTGATGCAGCCCTGGCTTTCCGCTTCCACCAGGCTGCTGACACGCTCCAGCACTTCATGGACGTTGCACAGCGCCAGGGACGGCAGTTTGTTGGAGCCGAGCATGCGGTCCACCAGGTTTCGCAGGCGGTCGGCTTCCTCGATGATGACATTGGTGTAGTCCTTGAGGCTCTCTTCCGGCAGTTCCCGGGCAAGCAATTGCGCCGCGCCGCGAATACCACCGAGTGGATTCTTGATCTCATGGGCCAGGCCGCGCACCAGCATCTTGCTGGTTTCCTGCTTGGATAACTGGGCTTCTTCCTTGGTAATGCGCAGCAGGCGATCGCGAGGATGGACCTCCAACAACAGGAGCGTGGTGCCGTTGTTCAGGATCGGCGTAACTGCGTAGTCGACGGTAAGGGTCTGGCCGGCCAGGGCGGTGAGCATCGCTTCGCGCTTGGTGAACGGGTGGGCCTGTTCAACGGCCTGGCGCAGGGAGTTCAGCGCCTCGGCGGACTCGGTGAACAGTTCGCTGATGAATTGCCCGTGACTGCGCTGGCCACTGATGGCCAAGAGCATTTCGGCCGCCGGGTTCATGTACTCCAGACGCAATTCGGCGTCGAGCAGGATGGTCGCGGTGGTGAGGTTGTCGAGCAGCAAGCGGTGTAGTGCGTCGCTAATGGTCATCAGGACCTCTTTTAAAGCGTAGCAATCGGGGTCAAGCCCTCAAATTGCGCGCGCGATTAATGCGCTGATACCAGGAAAATGCAAAAACCAAACCAAGGCTCCGAAAAGAAGCGTTTAAAGCCTCAAATAGCTTTTTTCCGCCCGTTTCCGTGGCGTTCTGCCAGCTTGATCGGGTAGTTTCGAACCAAAATGGGTTGGGGTTTGGGTAGGGTGCTGATTTGCGCACCAATAGGGTGCGCCATCTTGATGAGCATTAAAAGAAGGGGAGGATGCTGCTTTCTTCTTCCTTGGGTTTGTCGGAAAGCGGGCACTCCGGGCGTTGGCCATAGTCGGTCTTGGCGCACGGTTTGACGCGGCGCTTCTGTGCCAGGGACATGCGTTGCATGTGGAACGGCTGGTTGGCGGTGCGTTCGACGATACGATCCTGTTCATCGAGGATCTCCACCGCCAGATGGTGGGTGCCTCGATCAATGTTCTCCAGGGCAAACACCGGGCTGGGTCCCGGTTCGCCGGTGGGCTTGCCATCCAGCAGCAGGCGATAGCGGTGGCCTTTCTGCAGGCCGGGTTCGCTGGTCGCGGTGACGATCATTTCCCCTGCGGTACTGCGTATCGTCGCGTCCGGTTCGGGAATCAACAGCCGGAGCATCTCATAACGGAACAAGGGCTCGGAGGGCGGCTTTGCGGACGTCGCCGCCGAGGTGGCGGCGGACGGTGGTGTCGCCATCCGGTTACCGGGCGGCAATTGGACCTTCTTTGCATTGCCCGGGCGTGGCTGGTCGGTGAAGACCCGGTTGCCCTGGGCGTCGATGTAGGTATAGACCTGCGCCAGGCTTGGCAACACGGTCAGCGACAAGCCAAGGGCGAGCAGCCAGCGGATCATGGAACATGCACTCGCTGGACGGTGAAGGTGACGGTTTCGCTCTGCTGCACGAGGGTTTTCCCATCGACGACTTGAACCGCCAGGCTGTGCTCGCCGCGGTCGATGTTCACCAATTGCAGGCGCGGCACGTTGCTCGGTTGACCGTACGGCTGGCCGTCCAGCAACAGTCTGAACAGATGGGGGCTGCGCAGGCGCGGCTGGGTCCGGACGCCAACGGTGAAGGTGCCGTTATTGGCGCGCAGGGCTTCTTCGGTAGGAATGTCGGTTAGCTCAAGCACCTCGTAAGCGTTGCGCGGCTCGTTGTTCGCTGGGGCCGCAGGCGCGTCCATACTGGCTGGGGCCTGGGGCTCGACGCTGTTGAGCGGCGGCAGCTCCACCGCCTGGGCAGGGACGCCGTCGGGCGGCTGGTTGCTATAGGCGGTGTTGCCGTCGGCGTCGGTGTATTTGTATATCTGCGCCATTGCTGGCAATGCCAGCAACAGCAGCAGGAGTGACAAAATCGGCCGCATTCGATTTCCTTTTGGGCGCGCGGGTCATTGTGAAAGTGGAATGCCCTGGCTGCCAGCATAGAACACGATGAGTTCCACCGGGCCGTCGCCGGTCCTGCCGCGATGGCTGATGTCGACCATTTCGGCCAGCACATCGCCAGCCTTCAAGCTTCGTTCGTGCCTGCCATCGCGGCTTTCGACGGTAAGTTCGCCGGACAGGATATAGGCGGCATTGGGGATAGGGTGAGTGTGCCAGGGCAGTTGGGTATTGGCCGGTATCTTGAGCTTGAGCAGTGTCAGTTCAGGGGGCGAGGTCGGATAGCTGGCGTAAGGTGTACCGTCCCAGGACTCGCTGCTCTGGAGCAGGACGTCGCGTTCGATGGCCGGGGGCTGGGGAGGCATTTCAGTCGGGCTGGCGCAGGCGGAAGCGGCAAGGCAGGCAAAAGCGATGGGTAAAAGTCTGAGGCAAGCGTGCATCTGTCCATCCTTATGGGTAAGCAGGCTTCGCAGGTTAGGTATCGGCTAGCGCGATTGATGTCGGATTAGGTTTATATCGAATAGGAATTGCGCGACCCGCTTTGTCGGAAAATGCCTATCTGCGTCGGATGCTTCAGCCTTTGAGTACGCACAGCTCAGCAGTCGCCCGGATCAGGGCGAGCCGGTGTATCGGGTGCTGCTTGTTGTGGTGAGTGGCTCGGGCCAGCCATTGTGGGCATTGCGGGTCGGTGCGATAGGGGGCGAAGTCGGCCAGTTGTTGCAACAGGCGCTTTTGCAGTCGGTCGAGTTGTGGACGAATCTGTCCCACCAGGTCCGGACGTGGGAGGTCCGGAGCTTTGCCTTCCAGGGCCCAGTCGGACAGGTTGATGTATTGCACCAGTTTGTTGGCTTCAATCTGGGCGGCGAAAAACGCTTCCACGGTTTCGCCAGTCAATTTGTAGGCCGGTGCCTGGGCGACGGCCGCGGCGATCACTTCACGCTCGCGCTGACGGTCTTCCACGGGTTTATGGCTGTCCCATTTGCTCAGCGCCACTTGGTCTGCAAGCGCCAGGCGTTCGCCGATGGCGTTAAGCAGAGGCGTAAGGGCCTCAGGGGCGGGGGTTGAGGCGGCTTGGACGGTAGGGGCCAGCAGCGCGGCAGACAGGGCGAGGTAGAGCTTGAAGCGCAAAGTCATGGGCAGTCTCGTCTTCTGTGGGGGAATGACGAGGCATCATGCGCTTAACCTGCGCCCATAAAAAAGGCCTCCCGAAAGGGAGGCCTCTTTTTATTTCACGCCGTGCGGGGCGGCGCTTACCGGATCAGCAGCTGTAGTACAGCTCATATTCCAGTGGGTGTACGAAGGTGCGAACCTTGATTTCTTCTTCGCTCTTCAATGCGATGTAGGCATCGATGAAGTCGTCGGAGAACACGCCGCCCTTGGTCAGGAACGCGCGGCCCTTGTCCAGCTCTTCCAGGGCTTCTTTCAGGCTGCCACAAACCTGTGGGATTTCCTTGGCCTCTTCAGGCGGCAGGTCATACAGGTTCTTGTCGGCGGCATCGCCAGGGTGGATCTTGTTCTGGATACCGTCCAGGCCAGCCATCATCAGTGCAGCGAAGGCCAGGTAAGGGTTGGCAGCCGGATCCGGGAAGCGCGCTTCGATACGACGAGCCTTGGGGCTGTTGACGTAAGGAATGCGGATCGAGGCGGAGCGGTTGCGAGCCGAGTAGGCCAGCATGACCGGAGCTTCGAAGCCTGGCACCAGGCGCTTGTAGGAGTTGGTCGACGGGTTGGTGAAGCCGTTCAGGGCCTTACCGTGCTTGATGATACCGCCGATGAAGTACAGGGCAGTGTCCGACAGACCGGCATAACCTTCGCCTGCGAAGGTGTTCTTGCCGTCCTTGGAGATCGACATGTGGACGTGCATGCCCGAACCGTTGTCGCCGTACAGCGGCTTCGGCATGAAGGTCGCGGTGCGGCCGTAGGCGTCGGCAACGTTGTGGACGCAGTATTTCAGCGTCTGGACTTCGTCAGCCTTCTTGACCAGCGTGTTGAATTTCACGCCGATTTCGTTTTGGCCGGCGGTCGCCACTTCGTGGTGGTGAACTTCGACGGTCTGGCCCATTTCTTCCAGTGCGTTGCACATGGAGGTACGGATTTCGTGGTCGAAGTCGAACGGAGGAACCGGGAAGTAGCCGCCCTTGACGCCAGGACGGTGGCCTTTGTTGCCGCCTTCCACGTCCTGGTCGGACATCCACGAACCCTGTTCGGAGAAGATCTTGAACATGGAGCCGGAGATGTCGGACTTGAATTTGACCGAGTCGAAGATGAAGAACTCAGGCTCAGGACCGAAGAATGCAGTGTCGCCGATGCCGGTGGACTTCAGGTATTCCTCGGCACGGTGGGCGATGGCGCGTGGGTCACGGTCATAGCCTTGCATGGTCGAAGGTTCGATGATGTCGCAAACCAGGATCAGGGTCGGCTCTTCGGTGAACGGGTCCAGGACGGCGGTTTCGTCGTCCGGCATCAGGATCATGTCGGAGGCTTCGATGCCTTTCCAGCCGGAGATGGAGGAACCGTCGAACATCTTGCCGATTTCGAAGAATTCGTCGTCCAGCGCATCACGGGCCGGCATGGTCACGTGATGTTGAGTGCCCTTGGTGTCAGTGAAGCGCAGATCAATCCACTTGACGTCATGATCTTTGATGAGTTGAACCGACTTCGACATATGTCCTCCGGGTGGCTTCGGGCGGTAATGGTGTGCCCTTAGATATGGGTGATGCCGGCGCGAATACTCTGCCAAGGCAACCTGCCTCACAAGGGAGCAATTTGCATGCCAGTGCCCCAGCATGGGTTTTTTGCACCAAATACACGCTTTTAAACGTCGAAAATATCGATTGTCGAACAATTGCGCACTGCAATGTGGCGCTTTTTGTCATTAATGAACCGTTTTGGTGCGCGCAAACCGCCCGCACATTAACTGGTCAAACCTTGAGCAATTTCCGCTATAATCCGCGCCCCCCTTTTTCGGCTGGCCGATCGCGCGCTGTTTTCATGAAACTAATCGTAAAAGTCTTCCCCGAGATCACCATCAAGAGCCGCCCGGTACGGATGCGTTTCATCCGCCAGTTGGCCAAGAACATCCGCGCCGTGCTCCGAGACCTGGACCCGGCCGTGGTGGTGAACGGTGTGTGGGACAATCTCGAACTGGAAACCCGCGTCAGCGATCCCAAGCTCCTGAAGGATATGACCGAGCGCCTGAGCTGCATGCCGGGCATTGCGCATTTCCTGCAAGTCGACGAATACCCGCTGGGGGATTTCGACGACATCCTCGCCAAATGCATGCTCCATTATGGTGACGCCCTGGCCGGGAAGATTTTTTCGGTGCGCTGCAAGCGTGCCGGCAAGCACCCGTTCAGTTCGATGGATGTGGAGCGTTATGTCGGCAGCCAGTTGCGCCGACAGTGCGGCGCCGCCGGTATTTCCCTGAAAGACCCGCAGATTGAAGTACGTATCGAAATTCGCGACCAGCGGTTGTTCGTGATTCACAGCCAGCACGACAGCATCGGCGGCTATCCGCTGGGGTCGCTGGAGCAGACGCTCGTGTTGATGTCCGGTGGCTTCGACTCCACTGTCGCCGCCTACCAGATCATGCGTCGCGGGCTGATGAGCCATTTCTGCTTCTTCAACCTCGGCGGGCGCGCCCACGAATTGGGCGTGATGGAAGTGGCGCACTTCATCTGGAAGAAGTACGGCAGCTCCCAACGCGTGTTATTTGTGAGCGTGCCGTTCGAGGAAGTCCTGGGGGAGATTCTCGGCAAAGTCGATAACAGTCATATGGGCGTCATTTTGAAGCGTATGATGTTGCGGGCCGCGTCGAACATCGCCGATCGCCTGCAGATCGATGCGCTGGTGACTGGCGAGGCGATTTCCCAGGTGTCGAGCCAGACGTTGCCGAACCTGTCGGTCATTGACTGCGTCACTGAAAAACTCGTGCTGCGCCCACTGATTGCCAGCCACAAGCAGGACATCATCGACCAGGCCAATGAAATCGGCACCGCCGATTTTGCCCGGCACATGCCCGAGTATTGCGGGGTCATCTCGGTCAATCCGAAGACGGCGGCCAAGCGCGGACGCGTGGAGCACGAAGAGAAAGCATTCGACATGGCGGTCCTCGAGCGTGCGATCGAGAACGCCAGGCTGGTGCCAATTGATCGGGTCATCGATGAGTTGGGCCAGGACATACAGATTGAGGAAGTCGGCGAAGCATTGGCCGGTCAGATCATCATCGACATCCGACACCCGGATGAAGCTGAGGACGACCCGTTGGATGTCGCCGGCATCGAGGTACAAACGATGCCGTTCTATGCAGTGAACGCGCGTTTCAAGGAACTGGACCCTACTCGCCAGTACCTGCTGTATTGCGACAAAGGCGTGATGAGTCGCCTGCATGCCCACCATTTGCTCAGTGAGGGGCATGCCAATGTGCGCGTTTATCGACCGAGCTAAGTGCCCGGGGCTGTTTGCCTGTGGCCTGCGTCACCGGCCCCCCGACGCCGCCGACACGCTGTAATTGTCGGACTCTACTGTAAATCGCTGCCACGACCTGTCAGCACACCGAATCCTCTGATCGAGATACACAAGTGATCGAAAATCTACGCAACATCGCCATCATTGCTCACGTTGACCATGGTAAGACCACCCTGGTAGACAAACTCTTGCGTCAATCCGGCACCCTGGAGCGCAACGAGCTCAAC
This sequence comes from Pseudomonas sp. Z5-35, assembly GCF_051131945.1. NCBI lineage: Bacteria > Pseudomonadati > Pseudomonadota > Gammaproteobacteria > Pseudomonadales > Pseudomonadaceae > Pseudomonas > Pseudomonas sp. Z5-35. The sequence goes on along the minus strand of NZ_CP071640.1, from coordinate 5,187,448 downwards.
GACGAGCGCGTGATGGACTCCAACGACCAGGAAAAAGAGCGCGGTATTACCATCCTGGCGAAAAACACCGCCATCAACTGGAACGGCTACCACATCAACATCGTGGACACCCCGGGCCACGCCGACTTCGGCGGTGAAGTAGAGCGCGTGATGTCGATGGTCGACTCCGTGCTGCTGCTGGTCGACGCCCAGGACGGCCCTATGCCGCAAACCCGCTTCGTGACCAAGAAGGCTTTCGAAGCCGGCCTGCGTCCGATCGTGGTCATCAACAAGGTTGACCGTCCAGGCGCGCGTCCGGATTGGGTTCTGGACCAGATCTTCGACCTGTTCGACAACCTCGGTGCCACCGAAGAACAGCTGGACTTCAAAGTCGTCTACGCCTCGGCCCTGAACGGTATTGCCGGCCTGGACCACACCGCCATGGCCGAAGACATGACGCCGCTGTACCAGTCGATCGTCGACGACGTACCTGCGCCGAAAGTCGACCGTGACGGTCCGTTCCAGATGCAGATCTCGGCACTGGACTACAACAGCTTCCTGGGTGTTATCGGTGTTGGCCGTATCGCCCGTGGTCGCATCAAGCCGAACACCCCGGTGGTCGCCATCGACGCCGATGGCAAGCGCCGCAACGGTCGTATCCTCAAGCTGATGGGTCACCACGGCCTGCACCGCATCGACGTTGAAGAAGCAGCGGCCGGCGACATCGTCTGCATCAGCGGCTTCGACCAGCTGTTCATCTCCGACACCCTGTGCGACCCACTGAACGTCGAAGCGATGAAGCCGCTGACCGTTGACGAACCTACCGTTTCGATGACCTTCCAGGTTAACGACTCGCCGTTCTGCGGCCGCGAAGGCAAGTTCGTGACCAGCCGTAACATCAAGGAACGCCTGGACAAGGAACTGCTCTACAACGTTGCCCTGCGCGTTGAAGAAGGCGACTCGGCCGACAAGTTTAAAGTGTCTGGCCGTGGTGAGCTGCACCTCTCGGTACTGATCGAAACCATGCGTCGCGAAGGCTTCGAAATGGGTGTAGGTCGTCCTGAAGTGATCATCCGCATGGTGGATGGCGTCAAGCACGAACCGTACGAAAACGTGACCATCGACCTGCCGGAAGAATCCCAGGGCGCGATCATGGAGCAAATGGGCCTGCGTAAAGGCGACCTGACCAACATGGTTCCGGATGGCAAGGGCCGTGTGCGCCTTGAGTACAACATCCCGGCCCGTGGCCTGATCGGTTTCCGTAACGAGTTCCTGACCCTGACCTCCGGTGGCGGCATCCTGACGTCGATCTTCGATCGTTACGACGTGATGAAGTCCGGCGACATGTCCGGCCGTCAGAACGGCGTTCTGGTATCGGTTGCGACCGGCAAGGCACTGACCTACTCGCTGGAAACCCTGCAAGCGCGCGGCAAGCTGTTCGTCGAGCACGGCCAGGATATCTATGAAGGTCAAATCGTCGGCCTGAACAGCCGCGACAACGACCTGGGCGTGAACCCGACCAAAGGCAAGAAGCTCGACAACATGCGTGCTTCGGGCAAAGACGAAACCATCGCCCTGGTTCCGCCGGTCAAGTTCACCCTGGAGCAAGCGCTGGAGTTCGTACAGGAAGACGAGCTGTGTGAAGTGACGCCTAAGTCGATTCGCCTGCGTAAGAAAATCCTTGGCGAAAGCGAGCGTACCCGCGCTGCCAAGAAAAGCGGTAACTGAGTTTCGACTTAGTTAGCGGCTAAAAAAAACGCCCCCGGTCGCGAGATTGGGGGCGTTTTTTTATGTCTGGGTTTCACGGTATTGGAAAGCGGCAATCGCGAGCGGATGCCAGGAAAGCTAGCGCCCGATCAAAATTTGTCCAAAGTCCGCGGATTACGCTCGCGTTCCACTTCCTTGGGCTTGTAGGCGCAGTAACCCGGGCGTGGTCCGACCCGCGGGTGATTGCGGCAGGTGTCCGGGCGCTTCTCGTAAATGGTGCACAGCCGGCTCTTGCGGTCCAGATACAGGCAATCGTTGTTGCTCATGCGCTGGAGCGTGAAGATTTCCGACTTCTGGTTATAGCGCTCGACGATCCCTTCCTTCTGCAGGCGCTTGGCGATGTTCTTCGGCGGGTCGCCCAGCTCGAATTCGTCAACGATGCCAATGCGGATCAGGTCCTTGATCTTGACCTCTACCGGCAGCGTGCAGCAGCTCGACACGCAGGAACCGCACATCGGGGCGGAGTACTTGGCCCAGGTATCGAGTCGGTCGATCTCCGCGGCGGCGATCAGGTTGGGCTTCATCATCAAGGTTTACCAGCATGCATCAGGGCGCGCGATCATACCGGGACTGGTGAAATTTTGAACGACCATCTGCCGGTTTTTTTCTGGTCCGACAAAATCCGTCAAGACCGGCACGGCCCCTGCATTGCTCCCGTTAATTGGCATTTCTTTGGCGACGAATCTCCGGCGCGGAGGAAAAACACCGAACCAGAGCCTGTACCGTCTGTCAGACCGACTAGGCTCAGACAATTCCATGCTCGTTCGAGGTCTCATCAATGACTCAAGAACCACTTGTTCGCGAAGCGGAGGTTGCCGCTTTTCGCGACGCCGTGTTGACCAAACTCACTTATGCCGTCGGCAAGGACCCCGATCATGCGTTTGATCACGATTGGTTCGAGGCCATAGCCCTTGCCGCCCGCGACCACATGGTCGAACACTGGATGGACCATACGCGGCAGATCTACCGCAAGGGCCAGAAGCGGGTCTATTACCTCTCCCTGGAATTTCTCATCGGTCGCCTGCTGTATGACAGCCTCAGCAACCTCGGCCTCCTGGATACCGCCCGCGAGGCGTTGACCGAGCTGGGCGTGGACCTGGAGCGCATCCGCTTGCTGGAGCCCGACGCGGCCCTGGGCAACGGCGGCCTCGGCCGTTTGGCGGCGTGCTTCATGGAAAGCATGTCGACCTTGGGTATCGCCGGCCATGGCTATGGCATCCGTTATGAGCACGGCCTGTTCCGCCAGGCGATTGTCGACGGCTGGCAGCAGGAGCAGACCGAGCACTGGCTGGACTTCGGCAACCCGTGGGAGTTCGAGCGTCCGGAAGTCGTCTATCCGATCGGCTTCGGCGGCAGCGTCGAGACCGTTACCGACGAGAGCGGCAAGCCCCGCCAGGTTTGGTCGCCGGCTGAAACCGTGCGGGCCATTGCCTATGACACCCCCGTAGTGGGCTGGCGCGGTGCCAGCGTCAATACCCTGCGCCTGTGGCGCGCCCGAGCCGTCGAGGACTTGCACCTGGAACGCTTCAACGCCGGCGACCACCTCGGCGCGGTGGCCGAAGTGGCCCGGGCCGAGAGTATTTCCCGCGTGCTGTATCCCGCTGATAGCACCGAGGCTGGCCAGGAGTTGCGCCTGCGTCAGGAATATTTCTTCGTCGCCGCTTCGTTGCAGGATTTGCTGCGCCGTCATCGCAACATGCACACCTCGGTACTGACCCTGGGCGACCATGCCGCCATCCAACTCAACGACACTCACCCATCGATTGCCGTGGCCGAGTTGATGCGCCAGTTGGTCGACGTCTACGACGTGGCATGGGACGCGGCCTGGCAGGTCACCCAGGACACGTTGTCCTACACCAACCACACACTGCTGCCTGAAGCCCTGGAAACCTGGCCGGTAGGGCTGATGGAACGCATGCTGCCGCGGCACATGCAGATCATCTACCTGATCAACGCCCAACACATCGATTCGCTGCGAGCCAAGGGCGTGCATGACTTCGACGTGCTGCGTTCGGTGTCGCTGATCGAAGAAGACAACGGCCGCCGGGTCCGCATGGGCAACCTGGCATTCCTCGGCTCCCACAGCGTCAACGGTGTATCCGCGCTACACACGCAGCTAATGCGCAGCACGGTATTCTCCGAGATGCACAAGCTCTACCCGGACCGGATCAACAACAAGACCAACGGCATCACCTTCCGCCGCTGGCTGTTCCAGGCCAACGCCGAATTGACCTCGATGATGGTCGACGCCCTCGGCCCGAGCGTGCTCGACAACCCCGAGGAGCGCCTGATCGAACTGGAGCCGTTCGCTGACAAGCCGGCGTTCCGCAAACAGTTCGCCGAACAGCGCCTGCACAGCAAGAAAGCCTTGGCCTACCTGATCCACGAGCGGCTGGGCATCGCCGTCAACCCGGCGGCGATGTTCGACGTGCAGGTCAAGCGGATCCACGAATACAAGCGCCAGTTGCTCAACCTGATGCATACCGTGGCGCTGTACCAGGCAATCCGCGCCGAGCCGGAAGTGGATTGGGTACCGCGGGTGAAGATCTTCGCCGGCAAGGCCGCCGCCAGTTATCACCAGGCCAAGCTGATCATCAAGCTGACCAACGACATCGCCCGCGTGGTCAACAACGACCCGACCGTGCGCGGCCTGCTCAAGGTGGTGTTCCTGCCTAACTACAACGTCAGCCTGGCCGAAAGTATCATTCCGGCGGCGGATTTGTCGGAGCAGATCTCCACGGCCGGTTTCGAAGCGTCGGGCACCAGCAACATGAAGTTCGGCCTCAATGGCGCGTTGACCATCGGCACCATGGACGGCGCCAACGTCGAGATGCACGAGCGCGTCGGCGGCGAGCACATGTTCATCTTCGGCCTGACCGCCGAGCAGGTGGAAGCGCGCAAGCGCAACGGTGAATTCAGCGCCGCGCCGGACGTGGCCGCGTCCCACAGGCTCAACGACGTGCTGCAGGCGATTCGTGGTGGCGTGTTCTCGCCGGACGATCCGATGCGCTACACCGGGCTGGTGGACTCGCTGGTGGATTACGACCGCTTCCTGGTCTGCGCCGATTTCGACGCGTATTGGAACGCCCAAGCCAAGGTCGAGGAGCGTTGGCACGACTCCAAGCAGTGGTGGCGTTCGGCGGTGCTCAACACCGCGCGCATGGGCTGGTTCTCCTCCGACCGGACCATTCGCGAATACGCCACCGACATTTGGAAGGCCCTGGACTGATCTGTTGCAAGAAATGTGAGCGAAGCCCAACGGTCGTTGGGCTTCGTCGATATACTAGGCGCCAGTTTCGCCGGGCTTGATGGTCGCCGGGCCCAGCAACGCAAATACCGACACTCCGACAGGGGTTGGACGGTTTCGCCAAGCTGACCCGGGCACCGCATCATTCCGGTCATGCCCGCAACGGGCGGCTTAGGGATATCGACCATATGCAATGGATTTTGACACTGTTGGGCCTGGCCCTTGGCTGGGTGGTGGATGAGTCGTTCGCTGATGCGCTGGTCGGGGCGTTGGTGGGGCTCGGCGTCGCCCAGGCGTATCGATTGGGACGACTGGGTATCCAGGTCGCCAAGCAACAGCTGTTGTTGCAAGACGCCCAGCAGCGCGTGCTCACATTGGAAGCGCGTCTGGCGGTCCTCGAAAGCGGCACCGTTGCCGCGCCAATTGATCCGGCTCCCGCGCCCGAATCTGTGGTGCCCCAAGCCGCAAAACCCGAAGCCCGCACCGGGCCGGAGCTCGTCTGGGATCTGCCACCCGAGCTCGAACCCGTCTCCGTCATGGCCACCCAGGCCAGCCAGCCGTTGCCGGAAGAAATCTGGAGCCCTGCGCCAGTAACCTTTAGCCGGGGTGCTGACCGCGACTTTGAGTCTCTCCCTATGGAGCCGAGGGTTGCGGATCCGGCAGCCCCTCGGGGCCCGAATCTGTTCGACCGTGCCTGGACTGGCGCGCGCAACTGGCTGTTCGGCGGCAACACCGTGCTGCGAGTGGGTGTGGTGTTGCTGTTCCTTGGCCTGGCCTTTTTGCTGCGCTACGCCACCGAAGGCATGATCGTGCCGATCGAGGTGCGTTACGCCGGCGTCGCGGCCAGCGCCTTGGGCCTGCTGGGCCTGGGCTGGTGGTTGCGTCAACGCAACAGCAACTATGCTCTGATGTTGCAGGGCACGGGGATTGCGGTGCTGTACCTGACCGTATTTGCTGCGATGCGCTTGCATCCGTTGCTCGACTCCAAGGCTGCCTTGGGCCTGTTGGTGGCGGTCACGGTGTTTTCGGCGATCCTGGCCGTTACCCAAAACGCCCTGGGCTTGGCAGCGGCCGCGGCATTGGGCGGGTTTGCCGCGCCGATCCTGACGTCCACCGGCAGCGGTAACCATGTTGCGCTGTTCAGCTATTTCATCCTGCTCAATGCCGGGATCTTCGCCATTGCCTGGTTCAGGGCCTGGCGCCTGCTCAACCTGATTGGCTTCGTTGGCACCTTCGGCATCGGTTTTGCCTGGGGCCTGCGTTCCTATGCGCCGGAACTGTTGTGGAGCACGGAACCGTTCCTGATTGTTTTCTTCCTGATGTACCTGGCGATCGGCTTGCTGTTCACCCGGCGCAAGCTGCAGGAAATGAGCGATGCCCCCGTAGATGACAGCCGCGATGCCGTGCTGCGCTGGTCGGCGCGCAAGGGCGATTACGTGGACGGCACCATGCTGTTCGGCCCGCCGTTGGTAGGCTTCGGCCTGCAATTGGCATTGGTGCAGCATCTGGAATTCGCCGCAGCGTTCAGTGCCCTTGCCCTGGGCATGATCTACATGGGGCTGGCTCGCGTGTTGATGGGCGGTCGCGCCGTGCTGCTGGCTGAAACCTGCCTGGCCCTGGGTGTGATTTTCAGCAGCCTGGCCATCCCGCTTGGCCTTGATGCACGCTGGACTGCCGCGGCATGGGCGGTGGAAGGTGCCGGGATCTTCTGGCTGGGCCTGCGCCAGCAGCGGCCGTTCGCGCGAATCTTTGCGCTGTTGCTGCAATTGGGCTCGGCACTGGCCTTCATCAGCGAACTGAGTACCGGCGAAAGCAGTCTGCTCGAAGGCGCGCCGCTGGGCGCGTTGATGCTTGGTGTGGCCTTGCTGTTCAGCTTCTATCAATTGCGCAAGGCTGACCCTGGGCACACCGCAAGCTGGGAGCGCCGCGGGCAGTCAGTGCTGGCGGTGCTGGGGCTGGGCTTCCTTTATCTGTTGGCGCCGCTGTTCTTCTTCATCCACGGCACAGCCATCGCCTGGGCGCTGGCCGGCCTGGCAACGCTGGTGGTTGGCCTGCGCCTGCAATCGCGCGCGTTCCTGTTTACCGCGTTTGCCGTGCAACTGCTGGGCGGCGCGCTGTTCTTGCTGCGCCTGCAAGGTGCCGAAGGGGATTCGGCGGCAGTGCTCAATGCCGGCTGGAGCGGTCTGCTTAGCGCCTCGCTGATTGGCTTGGCATTGATCGGCGGCATGTTGCTGGCGGCTCGCGACGACATGGTGCGCAATGACGTCCGGTTGCTGCGCGGCTTGTCGGTGGTGTTGCTGGCCGGGTTGGTGCTGATCAACCTTGCCGTGCTGTTCGTCCTGCCCTGGCAAACGGCGAGCGGGGTGTGGGCGGCCAGCGGCCTGCTGATCATCTGGCTGAGCCTGTACCTCAAACAACGCGTGAGCTTTGTCTTTGGCCTATTGCTGCAAGTGCTTGGCGGTGCGTCGTTCCTGGTGGCAGGGCCGGCACTGCTGGGTCCGCTCAATGCCGAGGAGCTGCGGCCCCTGGCCCATAGCGGCTTCTGGACGCCGCTGGTGCTGGGGCTGGCCGCGTTGGTGGGCGCATGGCGCCTGCAACGGGCGCACGCGGCGCAGGAACTCGATGCATTGAGCTTGCAGCGCTTGTCCGAACTGTTGCTGATCTGGGGTGCCGGTTGGTGGGCGCTGGCGTGGGTCAGCGAAGTGCTGCGCTTTGCCCCGCAAAACCTGCAAGGTAACTTGTTGCTGATTGTCGCGGCTGCCAGCGTGGCGGTGTGGAGCGTATTGTCGCTGCGGTTGAAATGGCCGGCGCTGGGGCTGCTGTGCACCTTGTTGATCCCGGCGGCGGGCTGTGTGCTGGTGGCAACAGGGCACAGCCACTATCACCCGGCGGCGGACTTTGGCTGGCTGGCTTGGCTGGCGGTATTTGCCGTGCATTTCCTGTCGCTGAAACGCCTGGCCACGACGCTGCCGGCCCAGGCGCGCAGTACGGCTCATGTGCTCGGTTGCTGGTTGCTCATGGCGGTGCTGATGCTGGAGTTGCGTTACGGCCTGCTGTTGCTGTCTGAGCAGTACAACGCCTGGCGCTGGCTGGCCTGGGCGATCCTGCCAGGCCTTTACCTGGTGCTGATGGCCGCGCCGCGTACCTTGCCGTGGCCGGTATCGGCCCAACCGCGCGAATATCGTGTCTACGCGGCGGCGCCCATGGCGCTGTTGATGCTCGGTTGGTTCTGGATGACCAACACCTTCAGTGACGGCAACTCAGAGCCACTGCCTTACGTGCCGTTGCTCAACCCCTTGGAGCTGGGCCTGCTGTTCGCCTTGTTCGGGATCTATGTGTGGGCCCGCAACGCCGTGGAGCAATCGACGAACCGTTGGAATCGCATTGGGCAGATCGCCCAGTTGATCGCCGGTGTGTCGCTGTTCGCGTTCTTCACCGCCTTGGTGATGCGCGTTGCCCACCAGTGGATGGATGTCCCGTACGAGCTGGACGCGCTGTTTGAGTCCATGTTCGTGCAGGCCGGCTTGTCCATCGTCTGGACCTTGATTGCCCTCGGCCTGATGATTGGCGGGCACCTGCGGCACCGGCGTGAAGTGTGGTTGATCGGCGCGGCGCTGATCGCCGTGGTGGTCGCCAAGTTGTTCTTTGTCGAATTGAGTAACCGTGGCGGTCTGGCGCGGATCGTGTCGTTTATCGGCGTGGGGGTCTTGTTGTTGGTGGTGGGCTATTTCGCGCCGCTGCCACCGAAACGCCCGGAAACGGTCTCGGAAACCGAGCCGCCGATGCCTGTCAGTGAGGGAGTGTCGTCTTGAGTCGCAAGTTGAATCGGATCGGGCTGGGCGTGGTCGGGTTGTGGGTGGCGCTGTCGGCTACGGCCCAGGAAAAACCGGCGGACTTCGCCCATCAGGTGCCTCTGGCCTTGAGCGGGGAGGGGCCTTGGTATCGCCTGCCGTTGCCGCTGGACGTCCAGTTGCAGGCGCGGCAGACCGATCTCAGCGACCTTCGGGTCTTCAACGCGGCCGGACAGCCACAGGCGTATGCTTTGGTTCGTGAATCGGCGCAAAGCCGGGAAAACCGCACCCTCACCGACGTGAAGTGGTTTCCGCTATACAACGCTGCCGATGACAGCGAGCGAGCGCCGAGTGTGCGTGTGCAGTCGAACGCCAACGGCACGTTGGTCGAAGTCCAGCCGTCCAGTCGGCTCGAGGCGGGCGAAGAGGAGCTGCGTGGCTGGTTGCTCGATGCCAGCGCGATCAAGGCGCCCTTGCAGCAATTGATCCTCGACTGGACCAGCGAACGCGACGGCTTCCAGCGCTTCAGCATCGAAGCCAGTGACGATTTGCAACACTGGCAAGCCTGGGGCGAAGGCCAGGTTGCGCGGCTGACATTCGCCGACGAGCGGGTCGAGCAGCATGAAGTGAGCTTGCCGGGGCAATCGGCGCGGTACTTGCGATTGTTGTGGGATTCGCCTTCCTCGGCGCCGGTGCTGACCTCGGCTCAACTGCAAAGCGCCAGCCGCGAGAGCCTGCCGTTGCCGTTGGTGTGGTCGCAGCCTTTGGCCGGTAGCACGACGAAGGCCGGTGAATACACCTGGCAGTTGCCCATGGGGCTGAACATCGAGCAAGTGCAGGTGGAACTGAGCCAGGCCAACAGCCTGGCGCCGGTGACCTTGGCCGGCCGCCGTGAAAGCAGCCAGCCTTGGCAGCCAATGGGCAGCGGTTTGCTCTATCGCTTGACCCAGAACGGCCAGGACGTGCTGCAAAACCAGCTGCAGCTGTCGGGACAGACTGTCCAGCAGTTGAAACTGACCGTGGATGAACGCGGCGGTGGCTTGGGCGTCGAAGCCCCGGCCCTGCGTTTTGCCGTGCGCCCGACGCAGGTGGTGTTCCTGGCGCGTGGCGAAGGCCCGTACAGCCTGGCGCTGGGCAGCGCGACGGTGAAAGCGGCGAGCCTGCCGTTGACGACACTGGTGCCGGATTACAAGCCGTCGCGGCTGGCGACATTGGGAACGGCAACAGTGAACGGTGCGGCCACCTCGACCCCGGCGGTTGAAACCACGCCCGCGATCGTCGAGACCAACTGGAAAAAGATCGGCCTGTGGGTGGTTTTGCTGCTGGGCGTGCTGTTCCTCGCGGCGATGGCGTTCAGCCTGCTGCGCAAGCCGCCGGTCAATAATTGAAGCGCCTGCTTATCAACAGGCTCGCTTCCATAACGGGCGAGCCTGCTGGTGATGCGTCCTCTTTATCAACATAAACACCGAAGCGAGCCCCAGCCCGTGAACTCAATCCTCCATATCCCGTCTCATAGGAGGAATTAAGTCCAGACTCGCGCTAAACTGCGCGGGTTTTCCGCCCCCTATTCTTCGGAGCCGTCCATGTCCCGCGTTACCTTGAGTCGCTATTTGATTGAGCAGACCCGCAGCAACAATACCCCTGCCGATCTGCGCTTTTTGATCGAAGTGGTGGCGCGTGCATGCAAGGAAATCAGCCATGCCGTGTCCAAGGGCGCGTTGGGCGGTGTCCTGGGCAGCATGGGCACCGAGAACGTGCAGGGCGAAGTGCAGAAGAAACTCGACGTGCTGTCGAACGAAATCCTGCTCGAAGCCAACGAATGGGGCGGCCACCTGGCTGGCATGGCGTCCGAAGAAATGGACAACGCCTACCAGATCCCGGGCAAATACCCCAAGGGTGCCTATCTGCTGGTGTTCGACCCACTGGACGGTTCGTCGAACATTGACATCAACGCGCCGGTCGGCACCATCTTCTCGGTGCTGCGTTGCCCGAACGAATACCTGAGCCAGAACGAAGCCCTGAATGAAAAGGCCTTCCTGCAACCGGGCACCGAGCAGGTCGCCGCCGGTTATGCCATCTACGGCCCTCAGACAATGCTGGTGTTGACCCTGGGCGACGGCGTGAAAGGCTTCACCCTGGATCGCGAGATGGGCAGCTTCGTACTGACCCACGAAGACATTACCATTCCTGAAACCACCCAGGAATTCGCCATCAACATGTCCAACCAGCGTCACTGGGAAGCCCCGGTACAACGCTACGTCAACGAGTTGCTGGCAGGTGAAGAAGGTCCGCTGAAAAAGAACTACAACATGCGCTGGGTCGCGGCGATGGTTGCCGATGTGCACCGTATCCTGACCCGTGGCGGTCTGTTCATGTACCCGCGCGACAGCCGTGAGCCGTCCAAGCCGGGCAAGCTGCGCCTGATGTACGAAGCCAACCCGATGTCGTTCCTGGTGGAACAGGCGGGCGGTGCTTCCACCGATGGCCACCAGCGTATCCTCGATATCCAGCCTGAAGGCCTGCACCAGCGCGTAGCAGTGTTCCTTGGCTCGAAAGAAGAAGTGGCCCGCGCCACGGCCTACCACAAGGAATAAATCATGGCCGAGCCCTGGCAGCCGTTACTCGATTGGTGGTTTGGTTCAGCCAACACCCCGGACGAAATAGCGGCTGACAAGGGCAAGCTGTGGTTTGGCAAGGGCCACGATCGCCAGGCGCAAGAGCGCTTCGGCGCTCTGGTCGAGCAGGCACTGGCCGGCGGATTGACCGAATGGGCGCAACGCCCGGAAGGTTGGCTGGCCCTGGTGCTGTTACTCGATCAACTTCCGCGGATGATCTTTCGCGACACCCCCAGAAGCTTTTCCGGCGACCTGCGTGCCCAAGCGCTGGTAGCACAGGGACTGGCGGCGGGTTTCGACCGGCACCTCAAGCCCATCCAGCGCGTATTTATCTACCTCGTACTCGAACACTGCGAAAACCTCGCGGTGCAGAACGAAGCCGTGTCGCGGTTCATCGACCTGGTCCGGGAGCAACCGGAGGCGCAGCGGGCGGTGTTTGAAGACAACCTGGATTATGCCGAACGGCATCAGAAGATCATTGCCCGGTTTGGACGCTTCCCTCATCGCAATGCGGTGTTGGGGCGTGAGTCGACGGCTGAGGAGATGGAGTTTTTGAAGAGGCCTGGGTCGCGATTTTAGTGAAGCCCTACGGATTACTTCGAAGTAATCGTTTCATCAGCAACGTGGGTAAGCTCTTGCGGCTGTCGGCAATGATACGGACATAGATCGTTTGGCCTCGTACTTCATAAATGATTCTGTTCATCCCTGACACTATTTGACGATACTGGCCGAGATTGAGCCTTTCGATTTCTGCCGGAATTGATCCCGCATAGGGCAAGGTCTCCAACTGACGGATCGCCGTTTTAAGGCTGGCGTAGGTATTCTGCCAAGCTTGAAGAGAAAATCGCTCAATGAGATAGCTACGAAGTTCCTTAAGGTCCGCTTCAGCCGATTGAAGGATGACGATGTTCAACCTCATTGAATGTCGGCCTTGTCCAACTCACCGAAGACCTCTTCAATCGCCTTGAATTTACCGTCTTCAATCTCTTGATTGCCCATCGCCAACAATTTCAGCAGCGCCATTGTGTCTTCTTGCTCTTCGAAGCTTTTTACATCCATCACCACCAGCTTGGCTTCACCGTTCTGGGTGATGACCAGCGGCTCTCTAGTCTCGGTGATCGTCTTGACGATCTCAGCGGTATGGCTTTTCAAGTAGCTGATGGGTTTGATTTGGGATGACAGCTTCATCAGGTGGACCTCGGAATTGTGGATGGACCGATTCTAGTCTTAATTCGGTCTTGCGTCAGGGCTGCGCTGACATAAGGTCTCGCATGCGCTAATGCCGCTATCGCGAGCAAGCCCGCACAGTCTCTGTGAAGCTTGCTCGGGATGTAGGCGCTAGATCCTGAAACTACCCACCAACTGCTTCAACCGCGCCGCCTGCTGCTCAAGGTCGGCACAGGCCCGCAACGTTGCTTGCAGGTTCTCCACGCCTTCCTGGTTCAGGGTGTTGATTTCGGTGATGTCGACGTTGATCGATTCCACCACGGCGGTCTGTTCTTCGGTGGCGGTGGCCACGGACTGGTTCATGCCGTCGATTTCTCCGATGCGCTGGGTCACGCTGCCCAGGCGTTCGCCGGCCTGGTTGGCGATGCCGACGCTGCTCTCGCTCTGCCGCTGGCTGTCGGTCATGGTCAGCACCGCTTCCCGCGCGCCGACTTGAAGCTCTTCGATCATCTTCTTCACTTGTTGCGCCGAATCCTGGGTGCGGTGGGCCAGGTTGCGGACTTCATCGGCGACCACCGCGAAGCCACGTCCGGCTTCACCGGCCCGGGCGGCTTCGATGGCGGCGTTCAGTGCGAGCAGGTTGGTCTGTTGGGAGATGCTGGTGATCACCTCAAGGATCTGGCCGATGTTCACCGTGTTGCTGTTCAGGGTTTCGATGTTGCCGCACGAGTCGCTGATCTTGGCCGACAGCTGCTGCATCGCCGTGATGGTTTTATCCACCACCTGCTGGCCATCTTCAGCCAGGTTGCGGGCTTCGCTGGAATGCTGCGAGGCGAGGGCGGCGTTCTGGGCGATTTCCTGGGCGGCGGCGCCGAGCTCGTTGATCGCCGCGGCCACGCTGCTGGTGCGCGACGCCTGCTGGTCGGAGTTGTACATCGACGAGTTGGACGCGCTGACTACGCGCAGCGCCACTTCGTTGACCTGACCGGTCGCCGAAGCCACTTCGCGGATCGATGTGTGGATACGCTCTACAAATCGGTTGAACGAGGTGCCCAGGGCACCAAATTCGTCCTGGCCATGAATGACCAGGCGCCGGGTCAGGTCACCTTCGCCCTCGGCGATGTCGTGCATGGCGCGGCCCATGGTCAGCAGCGGTTGCATCAGCACGCGGATCAGCATGCCTAGCAGGGCGATGATGAACACCACGGCGATGGCCATGGCAATCAGCGCCGAGGTGCGGAACTCGCTGAGCATCGCCAGCGCCGTGCTCTTGTCGAGCACCAGCGCCACGTACCAATCCGCCCCGGGTACGCCATTCACGCGGGTGAAGGAGATGAATTGGGTCTTGCCGTCGAACTCGACTTCCTTCATGCCCGGGCTGACGTGCGGCGCGCCGTTGGGGTAGGCCTCGGCGAGCGTCTTGAGCACGCGCTTGCTGTCGGGATGGACCAGGATCTTGCCCTCGGCGCTGACGATGAACGCATGGCCGTGGCCGCCGAAATTCAGCGAGTTGATGATGGCGCTGACGCTCGACAGGTCGATGTCCGCCCCCGCCACGCCGATCATCTGGTTTTGGCGTTGTACCGGCGTGGCAACAGTGATCACCAGCTTGCCCGACGAAGCCGCGATGTAGGGTTCGGTGACGATGGTTTGCTGGGCGCTGTTGGCGGCCTTGTACCAGCCGCGAGCGCGAGGGTCGTAATCGGCGGCACGATTGCCGGCGGGTATCGAGAACATGACGCCGTCGGTACCGCCGAAATAGCTGAGCTGGAAGTTGCCGGTATAAGCCGGCAGGCCCACGGCGCGTTTCAAGCTCTCGGCGCTGTTTCCATCAATGGCGATTTGCTGGGCCAGCGATTGCAACAGTTGAATACGGCCCTCGACCCACGTCTGGATATTACGACTGGTCAGGTTGCCGAGTTCCTGCATGGACGTCTCGGTGCTGGCGTTGAGGCTTTGTCGTTGGCGGTAATCGTTGAACAGGATGAAACAGGCGAATGCGACGGCCACCACGAGGGCGGCCGCCAGCAGGATTTTATGGCTGAATTTCATATTTCTGGTCATTAAGAGCGCTACCGCGGAGGGACGGGTCAGAAAGGGGCGCCAATTTGCCATAACACTGGACTTTGCGCTGTTACTTTTTATCGGCGCAAAGGTCAGGCCCATCAGGCTTCAGCGGCCCATTCCCGACGAAAGGCACGACGGCGTCACAAACTGGACGACCAGGCCGATGAAACACCACTGTGCGGCCAATAAATACTGGGTCCGTCGGGGAACCAGATAGGGGTTTTCTCTTCTAAGGTTCAGGTTGGCACCCTGCCACCTCCCTTCCGTTCCAGGAGTTACACCATGTCGCTGCGATCTATCGCCCTGCTGTTTATGTGCGTCGTGTTGACCGCATGCAGCAAGGTCAACCAGGAAAACTATTCGAAGTTGTCGGCCGGCATGCCCAAGGCGGAGGTCGAAACGTTACTGGGGCAACCGACTGATTGCTCGGGCGCGCTCGGCATGTCCAGCTGCACTTGGGGCGACCAGAAAAGCTTTATCAGCGTGCAGTACGCGGGTGACAAAGTGTTGATGTTTTCCGGCCAAGGCCTGAAGTGATCTGAAGTAAACCGGGGCCAAGCGCCCGCGGGAGAAAAAAATAATGATGCGGTTAGTTTTTGTGCTTCTGGCTGGCCTGGTATTGGCTGGCTGTGCCACTTCTGGCGAAGACCCGTTGGCGCCCAAGACTGTCAACAGTGTCAATCTCAAGCGTTACCAAGGGACCTGGTACGAGTTGGCCCGGCTGCCGATGTATTTCCAGCGCAACTGCGCACAATCCGAAGCCCACTACACCCTCAAGCCTGACGGCAACGTGGATGTATTCAACCGCTGCCTGACGTCGGACTGGCAGTGGGAGGAAGCCAGGGGTACGGCCTCCCCGCAAGTGCCAGGCAAGACTGACAAGCTGTGGGTCGAATTCGACAACTGGTTCTCGCGGATCGTACCGGGCGTGGCGAAGGGTGAATACTGGGTGTTGTACGTCAGCGACGATTACAAGACGGCAATTGTCGGCGATCCGAGCCGTCGCTACATGTGGCTGCTGTCCCGCTCGCCAACAGTCAATGTGGACGTGCGGGAAGAATTGCTGAGCAAGGCGCGCCAGCAGGGCTATGACACGACACGGTTGATCTGGCGTGCGTCGGATCGGCAGATGGCCAAGACTTCGGATTGACTACTGTCCTGAATCAACGTGCGTGAGCGGTCTTGAACTGGCCTGATGATTCGCACTTCTCAATAGGGCGCTCTGCTGCGCCCGGATTCTGAATTTTGCCATGACGGTACGCTGGGCACTGGCGTCAACACTCCGCTTTTGGTGAGCGTGTCGGCATTGATCGGCGTCGCCTTGGACATCGTACCGCTGGCGGTGCCGTTCAGTCTGGTCATCGACTGAGTGCGTGCTGCAACTCTCCTCAAACCCGCATCGGGTCAAGATCTGCTCAACTCTGTCGATACATTGCGCAGAACTCTCAGTAACTCCTCCTGGATATGCAGCAGGCGACGTGCGCGCTCTGGTCGCGTGCGTCATGTTCCTCGCCGTTTGCGTGAATGAGTGGTTTTTTACGCCTGCGCCAAAGCATCGGTCCGGTCAAGCACAGTCGGGACATTGGCGGCGTAATTGAACCCTACGCGTTCTGCTTCTGGCGGGCCGAGGCACGGTGGGTGGTTTCCCTATTTCCATGGAGTTGTACCATGCCAGTTCCTTACCAGTGTCCCGCTCGCCTGGGCAAGCGTCTGCTGTATTACGCCGTCGCGCTGGTGGGGGCGAGTGCGGCCCCGTTCGTCTTCGCGCTGAGCATTCCCGATGCCGGACAGTTATTGAACGAGCACCAGCAGACACTGCCGTCCGAGCCTCGTTCTACCGAACCACCGCCGGCGTTCGAGCTTCCCTCCGACAGCCGCCGTCCTGCGGATTCCGGGCTTCGCGTGCAGCTCAAAGAGATTTACTTCAGTGGTGATACCGGGCTGGCCCAAGCGGAGAATCTTCAAGAACTGGTCAAGCCCGCCCTGGGAAAGACACTCGATCATGCAGGTCTGCAGCAGTTGGCCGACAGCCTCACCCGCTACCTTCGCGGACGCGGCTACGTGCTGGCCCGCGCGTATCTGCCCCGGCAGGATCTGACGGAGGGCAAGTTGCAGATCGCCCTGGTCAAGGGGCGGCTGCAGTCTGGCGCCTCACGCATCGAACTGAACGGCAATACCCGCAGCAGCAACGCTCGCTTGCGACAAATCGCCGAGGCTGCGCTGCCGGAAGGCAAGGTGCTGCAAGTCGAGGATCTGGAGCGCGCTTTGCTGCTGATCAATGATCAGCCCGGTGTAAGTGCCCAGTCGGCGCTTGAGCGCGGCACTGAGCCCGGCACCAGCCGCCTGTTGATCAACGCCAAGCAGGGTGCCCTGGTCGATGGCGGGGTTTCGATGGACAACTATGGCAATCGCAGTACGGGTACTGCCCGTGCCAATGCACAGATAAACCTCAACGACCCACTGGGTATCGGCGACCAACTGAGTATCGGCTTGAGCAAAAGTACAGGCAGCGACATTGTTGGCGGCTCTTACAGTGTGCCGCTGACAGCCTCCGGTCTGCGCCTCAACGCCTCGGCCTCTTATCTGCGGTATGAGGTGGATCAGGAGCAGTTCCGCTCGCTGGATCTGCGTGGTTCAGCCCGTAGCGGCTCGCTGGGGCTCAGCTATCCGTTGATTCGCTCACGCCTGCAAAATCTCAATCTGTCGGCGACTTATGAATACAAGGCGCTCGAGGATCGTGGCCTGGGTACCAACCTGCGTGATCGCGAGCTGAATAATTTGATCGTTGCCCTGAACGGTAACCGCTTCGACAGTTTCGCAGGTGGCGGTGTGACGGATGCCATGGTGGCGTTGACGCTTGGCGAACTGGATCTGTCCGGTAATCGCGATGATCAGTTTGCCGACAGCACAAGTGCCCAAAGCGACGGCAGCTTCCACAAGCTCAACGTGCGTGTTTCCCGCCTGCAGAGCTTGGGGCTCGCTAGTCCATGGACGTTGTTCGGCGGCGTTTCGGCGCAGTGGGCCGGTGACAACCTCGACTCCTCGGAAAAATTCCTGCTCGGTGGCCCTGCCGGTGTTCGCGCCTATCCGGTCGGCGAAGCCTCCGCGGATCATGGCTGGCTGGCAACCCTTGAGCTGCGCCGCAACATTGATCTGGGTCTGCCAAGCGTCACGATGCAGGGCCTCGGGTTTTTCGACACCGGTCGTGTCTGGCTGAACGAGAACCCTTGGCCAGGCTCGCTCAACAATGCCGATCAGACGAATCGCTACGCCCTGCACGCCGTCGGCTTGGGCACCAACCTGTGGGCGGGCGATTTCAGTGTCCGTACCGCTGTGGCGCGCACGCTAGGCAGCAACCCGGGACGGGGACAGTCAGGGCTGGACGCGGACGGCCGCGACAGCCACTGGCGCGCCTGGGTCCAGGTCTCATACGCATTCTGATCAGACCTGGTACGGTCTCTATCTAGGAGCACCTCATGCAGCGCGCTTCATTGAACCATCTTTATCGTCTTGTCTGGAGCGATGCCGATCAGGCATTTGTTGCCATAGCGGAACATTCCACCTCAAGGGGCAAGTGCGCTGGGGTAGTCGGCGTCCTCGCCGTCCTTGGCCTGCTCGGTAGCGGGATGGTTCAAGCGGCCGAGCTGCCCACTGGCGGATCTGTAGTCGGTGGCAGCGGAGCGATCTCGCAGAACGGCAGCCATATGGTCATCGACCAGCACACCGGCAAACTCGTCACCCATTGGAACAGCTTCGATATTGCTGCTGATGCCAGCGTCACTTTCCGTCAGCCAGGCGCCCGGAGCGTCGCGCTCAACCGCGTCACAGGCGGCGGCAGCGCCAGTCGGATCATGGGCAGGCTCAACGCTAATGGTCAGGTGTGGCTGCTCAACCCTAATGGGGTGGTGATCGGTAAAGGCGCGCAAGTCAATGTTGGCGGTCTGGTGGCGTCCTCCCTGAAGATCACCGACGAGGATTTTCTTGCTGGCAAAACCGCTTTGAAGGATGGCGCCGGAGCGGGTGCGGTGCTCAACCAGGGCACGGTCAACGCGGCGCCGGGTGGCGTGGTCGCATTGATCGGCCCGCAGGTCGGCAACAGCGGAACAATCCGTACCCCTGGCGGCAGCACCGTGCTGGCCGCAGGCGATAAGGTCAGCCTCGATTTCCAGGGGGACGGCCTCGTAAGCGTCAACATCGACCGCGGTGTGCTCGACGCGCTCGTTCAGAACGATGGCCATATCAGCGCCGACGGCGGCATGGTTGCCTTGAGCGCACGCTCCGCCGATGCCGCATTGAACAGTGTGATCAACAATACCGGCCTCATCGAGGCCAAAGGTCTGGTCACGCGCGGTGGTCGCATCCTGCTTGACGGTGATAGCGAGGGCGGTCTGACCCAGATCGCCGGTACGCTTGATGCGTCCTCCGGGCATGGCCGGGGCGGCGACATCGTAGTGACGGGTGAGCGGATCGTCGTTGCCGATGCAACCCTCAAGGCCAGCGGGACGAGCGGTGGCGGTACGATCAAGGTCGGTGGTGGCTGGCAAGGCCAGGATACCGGCGTGGCCACCGCCAGGCAGGTGACGGTCGAGCGTAACGTCAAGGTGAACGCGGATGCGACCCACGACGGCGACGGCGGTACTGTCGTGTTCTGGGCTGACGGGGACAACCGTTTTGCCGGCGATATCTCTATCCGTGGCGGTGCCCGGGGCGGCAACGGTGGCAAGGCCGAAGTATCCGGTAAGCAGACGCTGCAGTATGCCGGCACGACCGATGCCCGTGCGGCCAAGGGGCGCACGGGTGATCTGTTGCTCGACCCGACCAACATCACCGTTTCCGGCGGCACTGGGGTCAGTGGTAACTGGTCCGCCGGCAGCGGTAACGTGACGGTCTTTGAGAAGACGCTGGAAGCCCAGTTGGCTAACGTGCTGATGCAGGCAACCAACAATATCAACTTTGCGAATCTGAACCTCAATGGTGGCGACGGCGTCATCACTCTGCAGGAAAACATCAGCTTCCGTGCCGAGGCGCTCGGTGGCAGTAACGCAACCATTACCTTCGCCAACCCGAACAATACGCTTGCGGTTTCCGGTACAGGCAGCATCTACATGCAGGCCGGCGGCACTGGCACCGGCTCTATCAGCAATGTG
Source organism: Pseudomonas sp. Z5-35 (assembly GCF_051131945.1). Lineage (NCBI taxonomy): Bacteria > Pseudomonadati > Pseudomonadota > Gammaproteobacteria > Pseudomonadales > Pseudomonadaceae > Pseudomonas > Pseudomonas sp. Z5-35. Next base: position 5,167,668 of record NZ_CP071640.1, on the reverse strand, counting down.
TTCAACCTAACTGCGTCGGGCGCCGGCGTGAATCCCGCTTTGGCCAGTTTGCCCGATCACAACGTTTCCTCGATTGGCAACGGTACGCCTGGAGCGGGCAGCATCACGTTGCTGGGTGCCGACGGTTTGACCATTGCCGGCGCGCTGACCACCGCAGGCGGTTACGTGAGGATGTCCAGCGATTCCGATAGCGGTGGTCGTGGCGCATTGACCATCAATACGCCGATCACCACCAACGGTGGCAACCTCTACCTGTCGTTCGGCACCGCCGCAAACGCTGATAGCATTGCCATCCTCAACAGCAATATCACGCTCGGCGCGGGACGGCTGTATTTCGGCGACGCGATGGGCAGCAAGGCGCTAGGCGGTTCCACCGGAGAGAAGCGTCTGGCGGGCTTGCTCAGCCTGAGCGGCGATGTCAACTTCAGTACGCCAATGACCATGCTTGCCGGGGCCTCGATCTATACCGACGGGGCGATCAACTTCACCAACACGCTCAACCTGAATACCGGCGCCGGCCGGCTGACGCTGCGTGCCAACAACGTCGACTTCACCCAGGCGACGCTGCAGAACCTGAGTACTGCCAGCATTCGCCTGGAACCCTTCGATGCGACTACGGACATCCAGTTGAACAGCAGTAGCGGGAGTGCCGGTGGCGGCATTCTCCTGGATGCGAACGCGCCGGCTACGGACATCAGCAAGCTGCTGGGGGCCAACAACCTGACTATCGGCCGTTCTGACGGCACCGGCATCACCTCGGTTGATGCCTCCGGTTTCGGCTTCAGTGCCGGCAACAACCTGACGCTGCTCAATGGCGACATCCAGATCGATGGACAATTGCGCAACACCCATGCGAACGGGCACATCATCGCCCAAGCGGGCACCGGGGATGTGGTCATCGGCAGCGCAGGTACGGTCAGCGCCCAGGGCACCGGCGATGCCGTCGTATTGGTCGCCGCGCGCAACCTGGTCAACCAGGCCGGCGCCAACGCATTGGCTGCCAACAATGGCCGATGGCTGACCTATTCCACCAGCCCGCTGGATGATACCCGCGGCGCACTGGCTGCCGCCTTCAAGCAGTACGCAGCGCAATTTGGCGACACGGTGCTGGGTACGGGCAATGGCCACCTCTACAGTTTTGCGCCCAAGGTGCATGTCGAGCTGCAGGGGGAGGTGCGCAAGACCTATGATGGAAACACCACCGCGACGGTGACGAACCCCAACTTTGCCATGAGTGGGGCAATCGATGGCGATACCATCGACGTACTTTCGTTCGGCAGTGCCTCTTACGCGGATAGAAATGCGGGGGCGGGCAAGCTGGTGACGGTGGACAACGTCGAAGTGTCCGAAGCGACCAAGGGTGCGGTAAAGATCTTTGGCTATCAGGTCGATGCCTCCAGTGTCAGCGGAAATGTTGGCCGGATCGATCGTAAGGTCCTGACCGCTACTGCCGACGTGGCCGACAAAACCTACGACGGCAGCACCACGGCGAGCCTGAGCAACCTCGCGCTGATCGGCATCGTGGGTGCTGATGCCGGCAAGGTAGAGACTGTTGGTACCACCGGAACCTTTGTCGACAAGAACGCCGGCCAGAACAAAGCGGTCAGCGGCTCGGGCGTTGCCTTGAGCGGTGACGAGGCGAACAACTACGCATTCGACACCGCTGCCCGGATCGGCACGGCCGATATCGACCGCAAGGTCTTGACCGCCACTGCCGACGTCGCCGACAAAATCTATGACGGCAACACCACAGCCAACCTGAGCAACCTCGCGCTGATCGGCATCCTGGGTGCTGATGCCGGCAAGGTCAACGCCAGTGGCACCACCGGCGCCTTTATCAACAAGAACGCCGGCCAGAACAAAGCGGTACGCGGCTCGGGCGTTGCCTTGAGCGGTGACGAGGCGAACAACTATGCGTTCGACACCACGGTGCAGATCGGCACGGCCGATATCGATCGCAAGGTCTTGACCGCCACTGCCGACGTGGCCGACAAAATCTATGATGGCAACACCACAGCCAACCTGAGCAACCTCGCGCTGATCGGCATCGTGGGTGCTGATGCCGGCAAGGTAGAGACTGTTGGTACCACCGGAACCTTTGTCGACAAGAACGCCGGCCAAAACAAAGCGGTCCGCGGCTCGGGCGTTGCCTTGAGCGGTGACGAGGCGAACAACTACGCATTCGACACCGCTGCCCGGATCGGCACGGCCGATATCGACCGCAAGGTCTTGACCGCCACTGCCGACGTCGCCGACAAAATCTATGACGGCAACACCACAGCCAACCTGAGCAACCTCGCGCTGATCGGCATCCTGGGTGCTGATGCCGGCAAGGTCAACGCCAGTGGCACCACCGGCGCCTTTATCAACAAGAACGCCGGCCAGAACAAAGCGGTCCGTGGCTCGGGCGTTGCCTTGAGCGGTGACGAGGCGAACAACTATGCGTTCGACACCACCGTGCAGATCGGCACGGCCGATATCGACCGCAAGGTCTTGACCGCCACTGCCGACGTCGCCGACAAAATCTATGACGGCAACACCACAGCCAACCTGAGCAACCTCGCGCTGATCGGCATCGTGGGTGCTGATGCCGGCAAGGTAGAGACTGTTGGTACCACCGGAACCTTTGTCGACAAGAACGCCGGCCAAAACAAAGCGGTCCGCGGCTCGGGCGTTGCCTTGAGCGGTGACGAGGCGAACAACTACGCATTCGACACCGCTGCCCGGATCGGCACGGCCGATATCGACCGCAAGGTCTTGACCGCCACTGCCGACGTCGCCGACAAAATCTATGACGGCAACACCACAGCCAACCTGAGCAACCTCGCGCTGATCGGCATCCTGGGTGCGGATGCCGGCAAGGTCAACGCCAGCGGCACCATCGGCGCCTTTATCAACAAGAACGCCGGCCAGAACAAAGCGGTCCGTGGCTCGGGCGTTGCCTTGAGCGGTGACGAGGCGAACAACTATGCGTTCGACACCACTGCCCGGATCGGCACCGCAGATATCGGCCGCAAGCTATTGAATGCGACGATAGGGATCGCCAATAAACCTTTCGACGGTGGAAATACCGCGACCATCCGGGCTGTCGCTCTTGCTGGTGTGATTGCCGGCGACGGGGTCGGGGCCACAGGCAAGGCGTTGTTTGACACACCAAAGGCAGGCCAGGGCAAGCCCGTGAGTGTGATCAACCTGTTGTTGCACGGCGCCGATGCGGCCAATTATCAGCTGGCTGACCAGCTGCAAGTGGGCACGGCAAACATTGATCCGTCTTTTCACACTCCAGTGGGGCTGATCAATGTTGCGCCGGGAGCTAATGGCACCGAAGTCGCTATCAAGCGCCCGGGAGATCGGGTGGTTGCAGAGGGGCTGTCCCCCGCGCAGCCGATCCCGTCTACCGCCTTGTTCAGCGATACGCCGAACCTGACTGATGTCGCTGCCAATTTTGTCGGCGTTAATCAGCTGGTTCTGCAGGATGCTGTACTCAACGGCAATGGCAGGATGAGCCTGGCCCTGGCTGACGGTGTCGCCGAGCCTGCGGTGCAAAAAAGCCTGGCGCTTTACCGCACCCGTGCCGGCGAACCGCTAAATGGGGAAGGGCAGTATTCGGCGACCGACCTGGGCAACAGCCTTACGCTGGAGCTGATAGATGCGGGCAACCGTCAAGCGCCTGTGCTGCAAGGCTCCGGTAGCGGCTCGGTGGAAGGTTCAGTCGCAATGGCAAACGGCAATCGCCTGAGCTTGCAGGTGACCCTGCTGGGTGACGGAGTGCTTCTGGTGAAGGTTCCTGCTGTGGCAAGCGACATCGCCAGTAATGAGCTGGCGGCCTATGGGCTGGTCGTAGCCAAGAGGCGGCTGGGCATCAGCGTTCGTAGCATTGAAGCGGTGATCATCGAGCATTCGCTGAGGCAAGCCCGAATTGTCGACAAGTCCCAAGAGGTCGTCAGCCGTTGAGGTAGCACCCCGGTATCGTTTACCGGGGGCTTTTTCTCAGCCCAACAGTTCGCACAAAACCTGGGTAAACGCCCGGATACTTTCCTCTTCCCCGGCATGGCGCCCATCCCGCACCACCCACTGGCCGCCCACCATCACATCCCTGACCTGGCGATCGCCACCGGCGAACAGCCAACGATTGAGAATGCCGTCGCCGTTGGCCGTGGCCAGGTACGGATCGTTGCCATCGAGCACCAGCCAGTCGGCACGTTTACCTACTGCAAAAGCACCGATGGGTTGCCCCAACGCCTGAGCGCCACCTTCCAGCGCGGCGCCATAGAGCGTGCGTCCGACCATCGGTTGATCCGTTCGGTACAACCGGTTGCGCCGTTGGTCTCGCAGGCGCTGGCCGTATTCCAGCCAGCGCAACTCCTCCACCACGCTCAACGACACATGGCTGTCGGAACCGATGCCCATCCGCCCACCTTGGGCGAGGAAGTCTACGGCCGGAAAGATCCCGTCGCCGAGATTGGCTTCGGTGGTCAGGCACAAGCCAGCAATCGCCCGACTCCTGGCCATCAGGCTGACTTCCTGGGGATTGGCGTGGGTAGCGTGGACCAAGCACCAGCGCTGGTCGACTTGGACATTTTCGTACAGCCATTGCAGCGGGCGGGCGCCGCTCCAACTCAGGCAGTCGTCGACTTCCTTTTGCTGCTCCGCAATGTGGATGTGCACTGGACAATGGGGATCGCTGGCGGCCAGCACCTCTTGGATTTGCCCGGGCGTCACGGCGCGCAAGGAATGGAAGCACAAGCCCAGGGCCTGATTCGCTTGCCCGGCCAGGATCGGCTGCAAGCGTGATTGAAGCTTCAAGTAGTTTTCGGTGCTGTTGATGAATCGGCGCTGCCCTTCATTGGGCGCCTGACCGCCGAAGCCGGAATGGCTGTAGAGCACCGGCAACAGTGTCAAGCCGATGCCGGCGGCACTGGCGGCCTGGCTGATGCGCAAGGCAAGTTCGGCCGGGTCGGCGTAGGGCGTGCCGTCGGTGTCGTGATGAACGTAATGGAATTCGGCGACCGAGGTGTAGCCTGCCTTGAGCATTTCGATGTACAGCTGCCGAGCGATGATGCCGAGCTGATCGGGGCTGATTTTACCAACGAGGCGGTACATCAGGTCGCGCCAGGTCCAGAAGCTGTCGTTGGGATTGCCCGCCACTTCCGCCAGCCCGGCCATCGCCCGCTGGAAGGCGTGGGAGTGCAGGTTCGGCATGCCTGGCAACAAAGGACCCGCCAGCCGTTCGGCGCCGTCTGCGTGGGAACCGGCCTGGATATGGATCAAGACGCCTTCGGCGTTGATCTCAAGACGTACATCATTGGCCCATCCATCAGGCAACAGCGCGCGCTCAGCGAAGAAGGCGGACATGGGTTGAACCTCGGTGCGTGTAATTTGTATATACATATACAGACGTTTGCCTGGCCGGTAAACTCCGGCAAGCTAGCAACCTTATTCGCAGAACAGGGAACCGCCGTGCCGACTCCGCCTGCCAAACCGCCGCTGGCCGCACACATGGGTGACAGTCCGGCGCCCTTGTACGCCCGCGTCAAACAGATGATTACCCAGCAAATCGACAGTGGAAACTGGCCGCCGCATTACCGCGTGCCATCGGAAAGCGAGCTGGTCAGCCAGCTGGGTTTCAGCCGCATGACCATCAACCGCGCCCTGCGAGAAATGACCGCCGATGGCCTGTTGGTGCGCATGCAAGGTGTCGGCACATTCGTCGCCGAACCCAAGAGCCAGTCCGCGCTGTTCGAAGTGCACAACATTGCCGACGAGATCGCCTCCCGGGGCCATCGCCACACCTGCAAGGTCATCACCCTGGAAGAAGAGGCGGCCGGCTCCGAACGGGCGCTCGCCCTGGACATGCGCGAAGGCCAGAAGGTGTTCCATTCGCTGATCGTGCATTTCGAAAACGACATCCCCGTGCAGATCGAGGACCGTTTCGTCAACGCACTGGTGGCGCCGGAATACCTCCAGCAGGATTTCACCGTGCAAACCCCCTACGCCTACCTGAACCAGGTTGCTCCGCTGACCGAAGGCGAGCACGTGGTCGAGGCAATTCTTGCAGAACCGAGCGAATGCAAGTTGTTGCAGATCGAAAGGGGCGAGCCGTGCCTGTTGATCCGTCGTCGCACCTGGTCCGGGCGCCAACCGGTGACCGCCGCGCGGCTGATCCATCCGGGCTCCCGTCACAGCTTGGAGGGACGTTTCCATAAATGAGCCAGGTGAAGGTTTTACGTGCCGCGCAGTACCCGCGCATGCCATGGAAGAATGGCGGTGGCAGCACTGAAGAAATCACCCGCGATGCCGGCACGGGCCTGGAAGGTTTCGGCTGGCGCCTGTCGATTGCCGATATTAGTGAGTCCGGCGGCTTTTCCACGTTCGCCGGTTATGAGCGGATCATCAGTGTCTTGCAGGGGGACGGCATGACGCTGGACGTCGATGGCCATTCCACGCGGCTTTTGCATCCGCTGGATCCTTTCGCGTTCAGCGGCGAGAGCCATGTGCATTGCTCATTGCTGGGCGGACCGATTCGCGACTTCAACCTGATCTACGCGCCACAGCGTTACCGTGCGCGATTGCAGTGGCTGGCGGGTGAGCAACGACTCTTCAGCGAGGCGGGAACCGTGTTGGTGTTCAGTGCCGCTCCGACGCTGGGGGTCAAGATGGACGGAGCTGTCGAGACACTGGGGCTTTATGACTGCCTGCAATTGAGCGGTAACGCTGGAATGGTGGAAATCACCACCCACGGCCAATGCTGTGTGATTGAGCTGACGGCCCACTAATTTGCGGCTTGAGAGCTGTTGTGGCGAGGGAGCTTGCTCCCGCTTGGGTGCGAAGCGCCCACAAAAAATGGGGGGTCGCTGCGCAACCCAGCGGGAGCAAGCTCCCTCGCCACAAAAGCAGGTTTCGCCGTTTCCTTCGCGCACCAACTTGTTACCGAACGCCCCAGCGTGGCGCAATACCACGCTTCTGTGCCCCTCCGATTTCCCCCTCGAATACCCTCTTCAAAAATTTCATGCAGCTCAGCAGCCCTTAAATCACAAGGCTGCAGCCAATTCCCCAACCGTTCCTGAAGATCGTCTCCAATAAGTTGGCCGTTCGATTGCATATGCTTGTACATACAAGTAAAGACGTATGCGTATGAGTCACCGATATTCAACGCAACGTTTGCAGAAATCATTGCCCGCCGCACGGGCTGTTCTGGATTGATCGCTGAGGAGTTTTTGCTGTGACCGACGCTACCCGCAAACCCGAAAAATACCGTGACGTTGAAATCCGCGCCCCTCGCGGTAACACGCTGACCGCCAAGAGCTGGCTAACTGAAGCGCCGCTGCGCATGTTGATGAACAACCTCGACCCGGAAGTGGCCGAGAACCCCAAGGAACTGGTGGTCTACGGTGGCATCGGTCGCGCGGCGCGCAATTGGGAGTGCTACGACAAGATCGTCGAAAGCCTGACCAACCTGAACGATGACGAAACCCTGCTGGTGCAATCCGGCAAGCCGGTGGGCGTGTTCAAGACCCACAGCAACGCCCCACGCGTACTGATCGCCAACTCCAACTTGGTGCCGCACTGGGCCAGCTGGGAACACTTCAACGAACTCGACGCCAAGGGCCTGGCCATGTACGGCCAGATGACCGCCGGCAGCTGGATCTACATCGGCAGCCAGGGCATCGTGCAAGGCACCTATGAAACCTTCGTCGAGGCCGGTCGCCAGCATTACGACGCGAACCTCAAGGGCCGTTGGGTCCTGACCGCCGGCCTGGGCGGCATGGGTGGCGCGCAACCCCTGGCCGCAACCCTGGCCGGTGCTTGCTCGCTGAACATCGAGTGCCAGCAGGTGAGCATCGATTTCCGCCTGAAGACCCGCTACGTCGACGAGCAGGCCAAAGACCTCGACGACGCCCTGGCGCGCATCGAGAAATACACCGCCGAAGGCAAGGCGATTTCCATTGCGCTGTGTGGGAACGCTGCTGAAATCCTGCCGGAGATGGTCCGTCGTGGTGTGCGTCCGGACATGGTCACCGACCAGACCAGCGCCCACGATCCCCTCAATGGTTACCTGCCGGCCGGCTGGACCTGGGACGAATACCGCGCCCGCGCCAAGACCGAACCTGCCGCCGTGGTGAAGGCCGCCAAGCAATCGATGGCCGTCCACGTCAAAGCCATGCTGGCCTTCCAGAAAATGGGTGTGCCGACCTTCGACTACGGCAACAACATCCGCCAGATGGCCCAGGAGGAGGGCGTCGAAAATGCCTTCGATTTCCCCGGCTTCGTCCCGGCGTATATCCGTCCACTGTTCTGCCGTGGCATCGGCCCGTTCCGTTGGGCCGCTTTGTCCGGTGATCCGCAGGACATCTACAAGACGGACGCCAAGGTCAAGGAACTGATCCCCGACGACGCCCACCTGCACAACTGGCTCGACATGGCTCGCGAGCGCATCAGCTTCCAGGGCTTGCCGGCACGTATCTGCTGGGTCGGCCTGGGCCAGCGCGCCAAGTTGGGCCTGGCGTTCAACGAAATGGTACGCAGCGGCGAATTGTCAGCCCCGATTGTCATCGGTCGCGACCACCTGGACTCCGGCTCCGTCGCCAGCCCGAACCGTGAAACCGAATCCATGCAGGACGGTTCCGACGCCGTATCCGACTGGCCGTTGCTCAACGCCTTGCTCAATACCGCCAGCGGCGCGACCTGGGTTTCCCTGCACCACGGTGGCGGCGTCGGGATGGGCTTCTCCCAGCATTCGGGCATGGTGATTGTCTGCGACGGTACCGACGACGCGGCCGAGCGAATTGCCCGTGTGCTGCATAACGACCCGGCTACCGGGGTGATGCGCCATGCCGATGCCGGTTACCAGGTCGCCATTGATTGCGCGAAGGAGCAGGGGCTGAACCTGCCAATGATCACTGGCAAGTAACCGGCGCGAAAAGCCCGCCCGAACCTGAACAATCCACAGAGGTTGAACCATGGCTGTCACCAATACGCGCACAAGCAGCAAGTTGATCGAGAAACGTTCGATCGACTACATCCCGGAAGCGGAGAGACACGGCCGGCTGTTAAGCCAATTCACCCTCTGGATGGGTGCCAACCTGCAAATTACAGCCATCGTCACCGGTGCATTGGCGGTGGTGCTGGGCGGGGATGTGTTCTGGTCGTTGATCGGTTTGCTGATCGGCCAAGTGCTGGGCGGTGGCGTCATGGCCTTGCATGCCGCGCAAGGGCCCAAGCTGGGCCTGCCGCAGATGATCTCCAGCCGCGTGCAGTTTGGGGTGTATGGCGCGGCCATTCCGATCGTGCTGGTATGCCTGATGTACCTGGGTTTCACCGCAACGGGAACCGTGCTTTCCGGCCAGGCGCTGGGCCAGTTGTTTGGCGTCAGCGACAGCGTCGGCATCTTTATTTTTGCCAGTGTCATCGTGCTGGTCACGGTGCTCGGTTATCGGGTCATTCATTTTATCGGTCGTATTGCCAGCGTCATTGGTGTGATTGCCTTTGTTTACCTGTTCGCTCGCCTGATCAACCAGACGGACGTGGGTGCGCTCCTGCAAATCCGCCATTTCAGTTGGAGCAGTTTCCTGCTCGCGGTGTCCCTCGCGGCCTCTTGGCAGATCGCCTTCGGTCCCTACGTGGCGGACTATTCACGCTATCTGCCGAGCAAGACGTCCTCGGTGAAAACCTTTTTTGCCGCGGGCGCCGGTTCAGTCATCGGCGCACAAGTGGCGATGATCCTCGGCGTGTTTGCCGCGGCCTCGGCCAATGGGCAGTTCGCGGGGCACGAAGTGGCCTACATCGTGGGTCTGGGTGGGACCGGCGCCACCGCTGCGCTGCTGTATTTCAGCATCGCGTTCGGCAAGGTCACCATCTCCACGCTGAACTCCTACGGCAGCTTCATGTGCATCGCGACGATCATCAGCGGGTTCCGGGGTCACCTGAACGTCACGCGCTTGCAGCGTCTGGTCTTCGTGCTGGTCATTGTCGGCGCGGCGACCTTGATCGCGTTGCTCGGCCAGCACTCGTTCCTCGGTGCGTTCAAGTCCTTCATCTTGTTCTTGCTGGCGTTCTTCACGCCTTGGAGCGCCATCAACCTGGTGGACTACTACTGCATCACGCGCGAGCGCTATGACGTGCCGGCACTGAACGACCCGAACGGTCGTTATGGTCGCTGGAACGTCCTCGGCATTAGCGTCTATGTCTTCGGGGTACTGGTTCAACTGCCATTCATTGCCACCAAGTTCTATACCGGTCCGCTGGTGAAGGCCATGGGCGGTGTGGACATCTCCTGGATCATCGGCCTGGTGGTCCCGGCGGCGCTGTACTACGTCCTCGCCAAGAAGTGGCACAGCGCAGTACCCGATCAATTGATCCTGCCGGTCGAGCAGGACGCGGTTGACGCACAACCGAGCGGGGCGGGCCGCATCCAAGCGGTCTGATGGGACGTTGCCAGGGCTGGATGCCTCTTGACTGCCGTAAGCCAATCCAACTGATTAGGAGCGTCACATAATGAAGTCGAACAAGACCCTGCTGACCACACTGCTTTCCATGGGCCTGCTGGCCAGCGCCGGCGCCACGCAAGCGGCGGGTTGGTGCGAGTCGGGTAAACCGGTGAAGTTTGCCGGCCTGAACTGGGAAAGCGGCATGCTGCTGACCGACGTGATGCAAGTGGTGCTGGAAAAAGGCTACGGCTGCAAGACTGACAGCTTGCCAGGCAACTCCATCACCATGGAGAACGCCCTGAGCAGCAACGACATCCAGGTGTTCGCCGAAGAGTGGGTCGGCCGCAGCGAGGTGTGGAACAAGGCCGAGAAGGCCGGCAAGGTGGTCGGCGTCGGTGCTCCGGTGGTGGGCGCCATCGAAGGCTGGTACGTGCCGCGCTACGTAATCGAGGGTGACGCCAAGCGCAAGCTCGAAGCCAAGGCGCCGGGCCTGAAGAACATCGCTGACCTGGGCCAATACGCCGCCGTGTTCAAGGATCAGGAAGAGCCATCCAAGGGCCGTTTCTACAACTGCCCGGCTGGCTGGACCTGTGAGCTGGACAACAGCGAAATGCTCAAGAGCTACGGCCTGGACAAAACCTACACCAACTTCCGTCCAGGCACCGGTCCGGCGCTGGATGCGGCGGTGCTGTCGAGCTACAAGCGTGGCGAGCCGATCCTGTTCTACTACTGGTCGCCGACGCCGCTGATGGGCCAGGTGGACTTGGTCAAACTAGAAGAAAAGCCGGGTGTGGATAAAAGCGTTAGCATCAAGGTCGGCCTGTCCAAGGTCTTCCACGACGAAGCCCCCGAGCTGGTGGCAGTGCTGGAAAAGGTCAACCTGCCAATCGATATCCTGAACCAGAACCTCGGGCGCATGGCCAAAGAGCGGATCGAGTCGCCGAAACTGGCGAAGATCTTCCTGAAGGAACATCCTGAAGTCTGGCACGCCTGGGTGAGCGAAGACGCTGCCAAGAAAATCGACGCGGCTCTGTAGGTCGAATATTTCCCGGCCAACCGTGGGGCTGGCCGGGACGTTCACCGCATCCACCTGATCGAGAGTCTCTTATGTTTCCCGAAAGCTTTACCTTCTCCATCGCCGACTGGGTCAACGGTTGGGTCGATTCCCTGGTGACCAACTATGGCGATGTGTTCCGGCACATCTCCGAGACCCTGTTGTGGGCCATCGTCAACCTCGAGGGTCTGCTGCGCATGGCGCCCTGGTGGTTGATGTTGGCGATTGTCGGTGGCATTGCCTGGCACGCCACCCGCAAAGTCGTGGCCACCGCGGTGATCGTCGGCCTGCTGTTCCTGGTGGGCGCGGTGGGCCTGTGGGACAAGCTGATGCAGACCCTCGCATTGATGCTGGTGGCGACCCTGATCTCAGTGTTGATCGGCATCCCCCTGGGCATCCTCTCGGCGCGCAGCAATCGCCTGCGCTCGGTATTGATGCCGCTGCTGGACATCATGCAGACCATGCCGAGCTTCGTGTACCTGATTCCGGTGTTGATGCTGTTCGGCCTGGGCAAGGTCCCGGCGATTTTCGCCACGGTGATCTATGCCGCGCCGCCGTTGATTCGCCTGACCGACCTGGGCATCCGCCAGGTAGACGGCGAAGTCATGGAGGCCATCAATGCCTTCGGCGCCAACCGCTGGCAGCAGCTGTTTGGCGTGCAACTGCCCCTGGCCTTGCCGAGCATCATGGCCGGGATCAACCAGACCACCATGATGGCCCTGTCGATGGTGGTCATCGCCTCGATGATCGGCGCCCGCGGCTTGGGTGAAGATGTGCTGGTGGGCATCCAGACCCTCAACGTCGGGCGCGGCCTGGAAGCGGGGCTGGCCATCGTGATTCTCGCCGTGGTCATCGACCGCATTACCCAGGCCTATGGTCGTCCTCGGCATGAGGTGAGCAAATGAGCAACGCAGCCGTCAGCAAGATCGAAGTCAGGAACGTCTTCAAGATTTTCGGCAATCGTTCCAAGGAAGCCCTGGAGCTGATTCGCCAGAACAAGACCAAGGACCAGGTGCTGGCCGAAACCGGTTGCGTGGTCGGTGTGAACGATCTGTCGTTGAGCATCGGCACCGGGGAAATCTTCGTGATCATGGGCCTCTCCGGTTCTGGCAAGTCCACCCTGGTGCGCCACTTCAACCGGCTGATCGACCCTACCAGTGGCGCGATCCTGGTGGACGGCGAAGACATCTTGCAACTGGACATGGACGCCCTGCGCGAATTTCGCCGGCACAAGATCAGCATGGTGTTCCAGAGCTTCGGCCTGCTGCCCCACAAGAGCGTGCTGGACAACGTCGCCTATGGTTTGAAAGTGCGCGGCGAGAGCAAGCAAGTGTGCGCCGAGCGCGCGCTGCACTGGATCAATACCGTGGGCCTGAAAGGCTACGAGAACAAATACCCGCACCAGCTCTCCGGCGGCATGCGCCAGCGCGTCGGCCTGGCCCGTGCGTTGGCGGCGGACACTGACATCATCCTGATGGACGAAGCCTTCAGCGCCCTTGACCCGCTGATCCGCGCGGAAATGCAGGATCAGTTGCTGGAACTGCAAAAGACCCTGCACAAGACCATCGTCTTCATCACCCACGACCTCGACGAGGCCGTGCGCATCGGCAACCGCATCGCGATTCTCAAGGACGGCAAGCTGATCCAGGTCGGCACGCCGCGGGAGATCCTGCACTCGCCGGCGGATGAATATGTCGATCGGTTTGTGCAGCGGCGGGCGGCGGTGGTTTGAGGGTGACGTGGCAGGCGAACAGCTATTTTTGGCTGACAGGCTGTTGTGGCGAGGGAGCTTGCTCCCGCTCGGGCGCGCAGCGGCCGCTGCTTTTGGGCCTGCTGCGCAGTCCAGCGGGAGCAAGCTCCCTCGCCACGGGTTTGATGCCTTCAGCCCAAGATACAGCGCACTGAGAATTTGGAATGAGGTTTGAGATGTCCCAGGCTGAAAAAATCGTAATCGCCGACGCCCCGCTGCGTTGGCAAGACGTCGTCGCCGTCGCCCGCTTCGGCGCTGTGCTCGAACTGTCGACCCAGACCTGGGCGCGGATCGACAATGCCCAGGCCATCGTCCAGCGCATCGTCGAAAGCGGCGAGCGCGCCTATGGCGTCAACACCGGCCTGGGCGCCTTGTGCAATGTCTCGCTCAAGGACGAACAACTTAGCCAGTTATCACGCAATACCTTGCTCAGCCATGCCTGTGGCGTCGGCCCGGTACTTTCCATTGAAAAGACTCGGGCGATTCTCTGCGCCGCGATCCTCAACTACAGCCAGGGCAAGTCCGGCATCCATCATCGGGTGGTCGAAGCGCTGCTGGCGCTGCTCAATCGTGGTATCACGCCGCAAGTGCCATCCCAGGGTTCGGTGGGTTACCTGACCCACATGGCCCATATTGGCATCGCGCTGCTGGGCGTCGGCCAGGTCAGCTATCGCGGGCAAGTCGTCCCGGCGCAACAGGCCCTGGCCGCAGAGGGTTTGCAACCGGTGCAACTGGGGGCCAAGGACGGTTTGTGCCTGGTCAACGGCACGCCGTGCATGACCGGCCTCAGTTGCCTGGCCCTGGCCGACGCCACGCGCCTGGTGCAGTGGGCCGATGTGATCGGTGCCATGAGTTTCGAGGCCCAGCGTGGCCAGATTGCAGCATTCGACGCCGAAGTCATTGCCCTCAAGCCGCACCCGGGCATGCAGCAGGTCGCAAGCAACTTGCGGGCACTGCTCGATGGCAGCGAAGTGATCGCCGCGAGCCTGGGCATCCGCACCCAGGATGCGTTGAGCATCCGCTCGATCCCCCAAGTGCATGGCGCCGCGCGCGATCAACTGGCCCACGCCTGCCGACAGATCGAAACCGAACTCAACGCCGCCACCGATAACCCTTTGCTGCTGGGTACACCGGACAATTTCCGCGTCATGTCCCAGGCCAATCCCCACGGCCAGTCAGTGGCGATGGCGGCGGATCTGCTAGCGATCGCCATGGCGGAAATCGGCTCCATCGCCGAGCGCCGTCTCGACCGCCTGATCAACCCGCACGTCAGCGGCCTGCCGGCATTCCTGGTGGCGAACCCCGGAGTAAACTCGGGGATGATGATCGTGCAGTACGTCGCTGCGTCGCTGTGCGCGGAGAACAGACAACTGGCGCAACCGGCGGTACTCGACAATTTCGTCACTTCCGGGTTGCAGGAAGACCATTTGAGCATGGGTACCAACGCCGCCCTGAAGCTGCACCGGGCGCTGGAAAACTGCACACAGATCCTCGCCATCGAATACCTGCTGGCGGCCCAGGCCTTTGAGTTTCTCAAGGCGCAGCGTTTTGGCGCCGGCACCGACATTGCCTGGAAACTGCTGCGCGAGCGCGTCCCGGCCTACGACCAGGACCGCTGGCTGGCGCCGGACATCGCCAGCGCCGCCGGACTGCTGAAAGACCCGAACGTGCTGCACAACGTATTACCGAATTTGAATTGATCAAAAAAGCGCCAGCGTGCCAAGGCACCTATCGCCCACAAGGCGTCGCCCAAAAGGTGAAGGTGACGGACAACGGAACATTCCAGAGCGACTGGCGAATGCAAAACAAAACTCTCAAAAGGAGCAATAAATGACTGCCTTGAACCTGATTCCCGGCCAATTGAGCCTGGCTCAATTGCGTGATATCTACCAGCAACCGGTGACGCTCAGCCTCGACGCCAGTGCTTCGGCGCAAATCGAAGCCAGCGTCGCCTGTGTGGAGCAGATCCTCGCCGAGAATCGCACCGCCTACGGCATCAACACCGGTTTCGGCCTGTTGGCCTCGACCCGTATCGCCAGCGAAGACCTGGAAAACCTGCAGCGCTCCCTGGTGCTGTCGCATGCCGCCGGCGTCGGCGAGCCGATCAGTGATGCGCTGGTGCGGTTGGTCATGGTGCTCAAGGTCAACAGCCTGAGCCGTGGCTTCTCGGGTATTCGCCGGCAGGTGATCGATGCCCTGATCGCGCTGATCAACGCCGAGGTCTACCCGCACATTCCGCTCAAGGGTTCGGTCGGTGCCTCCGGCGATTTGGCGCCTCTGGCCCACATGTCCCTGGTGCTGTTGGGCGAGGGCAAGGCCCGTTACAAAGGCGAATGGCTGCCGGCAGTCGACGCGCTGAAAGTCGCCGGTCTCGCGCCGTTGACCCTGGCCGCCAAGGAAGGCCTGGCGCTGCTCAACGGCACCCAGGTGTCTACCGCGTTTGCCTTGCGCGGCCTGTTCGAGGGCGAAGACTTGTTCGCCAGCGCCGTGGCCCTGGGCAGCCTCACTGTGGAAGCGGTGCTTGGCTCGCGCTCGCCATTCGATGCACGTATCCACGCGGCTCGCGGCCAGAAAGGCCAGATCGATGCCGCCGCCGCGTATCGCGATCTGCTGGGCGAGCGCAGCGAAGTCTCCGACTCACATCAGAACTGCGACAAGGTCCAGGACCCGTACTCCCTGCGCTGCCAGCCGCAAGTAATGGGCGCCTGCCTGACCCAGTTCCGCCAGGCCGCCGAGGTGCTGGTGATCGAGGCCAACGCGGTGTCGGACAACCCGCTGGTGTTCGCCGCCGAGGGCGACGTGATTTCCGGCGGCAACTTTCACGCCGAACCGGTGGCGATGGCCGCCGACAACATGGCCTTGGCAATTGCCGAGATCGGCTCCCTGAGCGAGCGGCGCATCTCGTTGATGATGGACAAGCACATGTCGCAGTTGCCGCCGTTCCTGGTGGCCAATGGCGGGGTGAACTCCGGTTTCATGATCGCCCAGGTCACCGCTGCCGCACTGGCCAGTGAAAACAAGGCGCTGTCCCATCCTCATTCGGTGGACAGCCTGCCGACCTCTGCCAACCAGGAAGACCATGTTTCCATGGCCCCTGCCGCCGGCAAGCGCCTGTGGGAAATGGCCGAGAACACCCGTGGGATTCTCGCGGTGGAATGGCTCGCAGCGTGTCAGGGGCTCGACCTGCGCGGCGGCTTGAAGACCTCTGCCAAACTGGAACAGGCCCGGGCTCTGTTGCGTGCCGAGGTACCGTTTTACGAGAAGGACCGCTTCTTTGCGCCAGACATCAACGCGGCCAGTGAGTTGCTGGCGAGTCGGTGCCTGAATGCATTGGTCACGGCGCAATTGCTGCCGAGTTTCCAAGGCTGATCTGACGGAGGACGTCCAATGAAAACCCTCTGGCAAAACTGCCACGCCGCCACCATGGCCCAGGGCGTCTACTCGATCATCGAAGACGCCGCCATCGTCACCCAGGGCGAGCACATTCACTGGATCGGCCCGCGTGCCGAAATGCCGACGAGTGACTACCCGATGGTCAACGACCTCAACGGCGCCTGGGTCACGCCGGGCCTGATCGATTGCCACACCCACGCGGTATTCGGCGGCAACCGCAGCGGTGAATTCGAGCAGCGCCTGCAAGGCGTCAGCTACGCCGAGATCGCGGCCGCCGGCGGTGGCATCGCCAGCACCGTGCGGGCGACCCGTGCCGCGAGTGAGGACGAGCTGTTCGCCAGCGCCGCCAAACGCCTGAAAAGCCTGATGCGCGACGGCGTGACCACGGTGGAAATCAAGTCCGGCTACGGCCTGGACCTTGCCAGCGAGCGCAAGATGCTGCGGGTCATTCGCCGCCTTGGCGCCGAGTTGCCGGTCAGCGTGCGCAGCACCTGCCTGGCGGCCCACGCCCTGCCGCCGGAATACAAAGACCGCGCCGATGACTACATCGAGCATATCTGCAGCGAAATGCTTCCTGCCTTGGCGGCCGAGGGGCTGGTGGATGCGGTGGACGCCTTTTGTGAATACCTGGCCTTTTCCCCGGAACAGGTCGAGCGGGTATTCGTCACCGCGCAACGGCTGGGCCTGCCGGTGAAGCTGCACGCCGAACAATTGTCGTCGCTCAATGGCTCCAGCCTGGCGGCGCGCTACCAGGCGTTGTCGGCTGATCATCTGGAATTCATGACCGAGGACGATGCCAAGGCCATGGCCGTATCCGGTACCGTGGCGGTGTTGTTGCCGGGGGCGTTTTATTTCCTGCGGGAAACCCAGCTGCCGCCCATGGATGCGCTGCGCAAGCACGGCGTGAAGATTGCCGTGGCCAGCGACCTCAACCCCGGCACCTCGCCGGCATTGTCGCTGCGCCTGATGCTGAATATGGCCTGTACCTGTTTGCGCATGACTCCGGAAGAAGCCCTGGCGGGAGCAACGATCCATGCGGCGCAAGCCCTGGGCATGGCCCAGACCCACGGTTCGCTGGAGGCCGGCAAGGTCGCGGACTTTGTCGCCTGGCACATCG
Organism: Pseudomonas sp. Z5-35; assembly: GCF_051131945.1. Classification (NCBI taxonomy): domain Bacteria; kingdom Pseudomonadati; phylum Pseudomonadota; class Gammaproteobacteria; order Pseudomonadales; family Pseudomonadaceae; genus Pseudomonas; species Pseudomonas sp. Z5-35. The sequence continues at coordinate 5,149,927 of NZ_CP071640.1, read as the reverse complement.
ACCGCCCGGCCGACCTGGCGTACTGGCTCGGTGGCGATCTGGAAAAACGCGTCGTGCGTCACGGCGTCGAAATCGATTGAGGAGAGTGGTTGTGGAAAAGGTCCTGAATTTCAAGCAAGGGCGCGTGCCACTGTTGGTCAGCATGCCCCACGCCGGCCTGCGCCTGACGCCGGCGGTGGAGGCTGGGTTGATCCCCGAAGCCCAGAGCCTGCCGGACACCGACTGGCACATTCCCAAGCTCTACGAATTCGCCGCCGAGCTGGGCGCCAGCACCCTGGGCGCCGAGTATTCGCGATTCGTCGTCGACCTCAACCGTCCTTCCGACGACACGCCGATGTATGTCGGCGCCACCACCGGTTTGTACCCGGCGACATTGTTCGATGGCGTGCCGTTGTTCCGCGAAGGGCTGGAGCCCTCATCCTATGAACGCGCGACGTATCTACAGCAGATCTGGACGCCTTATCACCAAGCGCTGCAACAGGAACTGGCGCGGCTCAAGGCCGAGTTCGGCTATGCCTTGCTGTTCGATGCCCACTCGATTCGTTCGGTGATCCCGCACCTGTTCGAAGGCAAGCTGCCGGACTTCAATCTCGGCACGTTCAACGGCGCCAGTTGCGACCCGACCCTGGCCAGCCAGCTCGAAGCCATCTGCGCCCGCCACGGCCAGTTCACCCATGTGCTCAACGGGCGTTTCAAGGGCGGACACATCACCCGGCACTACGGCAACCCGGCCGAGGACATCCACGCGGTGCAACTGGAACTGTGCCAGAGCACCTACATGGAAGAATTCGAACCGTTCAACTACCGCCCGGATCTGGCGGCGCCGACCCAGGTGGTGCTCCGGGAGTTGCTGGAGGGTTTGCTGGCGTGGGGACAACGGGCCTACAAACGCTAATTCGAGGTGAGGCGGCTGTTGTGGCGAGGGAGCTTGCTCCCGCTTGAGTGCGCAGCGCTCACAAGATCCTTGGGGCGGCTTCGCCACCCAGCGGGAGCAAGCTCCCTCGCCACAGAAGCGTTCATCGTCTTACCTGTCGCCACCGTGCAAAACCGCGTCGCCACAGTTCATCTTCAGCCCCTCGACGCTGCGTAATGTTCCGGTCACGGTGCACCAAGACACCGGCCTACAATAATCCGCTGCCGCACGAGACCTTTCCGATGAAAAGACCGTTCAAGCGCTGTCTGTCGATCCTCTGCGGTACCGTCCTGTTGAGCTCTGGTGCGATGGCCGCCGAGGCCGCGTCCTGCCAATCCGTGCGCATGGGCGTGGTCAACTGGACCGACGTGATCGCCACCAGCGGCATGGCCGATGTGTTGCTCACCGGCTTGGGCTACGAAAGCAAGCAGACCAGCGCTGTGCAGCAGATCATCTTCGCCGGCATTCGCGATAAGCGCCTCGACATTTTCCTGGGGTATTGGAAACCGGCGATGGACAAGAACATCGCACCGTTCCTGGCCGCCAATCAGGTGAAAGTATTGGACAAACCCAGCCTGGCCGATGCCCAGGCCACCCTGGCGGTGCCGGACTATGTAGCGGCGGCGGGACTCAAGACTTTCGCTGACATCGCGCGGTTCAAGGATCAGCTCGGTGGGAAAATCTACGGCATCGAGCCGGGCAGCGGCGCAAACACCACCATCAAGACCATGATCGAGACCAACCACTTCGGTCTCAAGGATTTCAAACTGATCGAATCCGGTGAGGCCGGGATGCTGGCAGGGGTGCAGCGGGCAGTGAATCGCAAGGAATTCGTGGTCTTCGTCGGCTGGACCCCGCATCCGATGAACATCAACATGGACATCACGTACCTGACCGGCAGCGAAGACGTCTATGGCCCCAATGAAGGTGCCGCGACCGTCTCTATCGTGACCGCGCCGGACTACGCCCAGCGCTGTCCAAACGTGCAACGGCTGCTGGAAAACCTCACGTTCACCGCAGCCCAGGAAAGCCAGTTGATGGTGCCGATCATGGAGCGCAAGACGCCTCAGGATGTCGCCCGGCAATGGCTGCTGGATCATCCAGAGGATCTACAGCGCTGGCTGGCCGGCGTGACCAGCTTCGATGGCAAGGATGGCGTGGCGGCGGTGCAGGCCAGCCTCAAGAACTGACACAGTCTTGCAGGTGATGAGACCATTGTGGCGAGGGGATTTATCCCCGTTGGGGTGCGAAGCGCCCCCCAAACAGTTAAATGCAGTCAGCCAGACACACCGCGGCGATCTGCATTCAGGGCTGCTTCGCACCCCAACGGGGATAAATCCCCTCGCCACAGGTTGCGCTCTGTTCACAGATATCTGGTTGTCACCCCATGGCCTACCCACTCTCCCAGGCAATGTCCGCCTTCATCGACAAGACCCTGGGCTTCACCTGCCCGGACGACAGCCTCGCCGGCTCGCGCCAGGCCTACAGCCAGATGTGCCGCGCGTTCACGCCGCCGTGTCCGCCTACGCTCGCGGTCGAGGATCTGCAACTGGCCGGCATGGCTCTCCGGGCTTATCACCCACGTACCTCGCCGCCGCTCGCTGGCTGGCCATGCCTGCTTTACCTGCACGGTGGCGGTTGGGTCGTGGGGGACCTGGATTCCCATGATTTCATCTGCATGGAGCTGGCCGCTGAGCTGGGCGCGCTGGTGTTGGCGGTGGATTATCGGTTGGCCCCAGAGCATCCGTTTCCGGCCGCTTTCGAAGACTGCCTCGCGGTGTGGCGCCACCTGGCGGATGCCCCGTTTGCCATTGATCCACGTCGCCGCGCGGTGGCTGGCGACAGCGCGGGCGGCAACCTCGCTGCTGCGTTATGCCTGGCCTTGCGCGATACAGGGCAGGTGCTGCCTCGGGCCCAAGTGTTGATTTATCCAGCGCTCGGCGGTCCCGCAGAGTTACCGTCGCGTCAGGAATGCTTCGACGCTCCGCTGCTGAGCAGTCGTGACCTGGATCGCTATGAGGCGCTGTACCTGGGTGGCGCCCGACCGTCAGCGTATGCAATGCCGTTGAACGCAGGCGATCTGAGCAGCCTGCCGCCGGCGCTGGTCGCCGTCGCGCAATGGGATCCCTTGCGCGACGACGGTGTCCTTTATAGCGATCGGTTGAATGCCGCGGGGGTGGCCTCTGTTTTGTACCGGGGCGAAGGCCTCGTCCACGGTTGCCTGCGCGGCCGGAACCAGGTGCCAGAGGTCGATCAGCTGTACCGCACGCTGCTGGCGTACCTGGCTGACACCCTTTGACTGCGTACGGGGCATGCTCATTCGGGTAATTCGGGTTTATGATGCCGGACGGCAGACTAAATAGACGTCCCCACAGGGATGACTCGACCCCTTACGGAGCGCGCAATGCAGACTTTGTACCCGCAGATCAAACCCCATGCCCGGCACGATCTGGCTGTCGATGACACCCATACGCTCTATGTCGATGAAAGCGGTTCGCCGGAAGGCCTGCCGGTGGTGTTCATTCACGGCGGCCCTGGGGCGGGTTGCGATGCACAGAGCCGTCGCTACTTCGATCCAAACCTGTACCGAATTGTCACCTTCGATCAGCGCGGCTGTGGTCGTTCGACCCCTCACGCCAGCCTGGAAAACAACACCACCTGGGATCTGGTCGAAGACCTCGAGCGCATCCGCAAGCACCTGGGCATCGAAAAATGGGTGCTGTTTGGCGGTTCCTGGGGCTCGACGTTGGCCCTGGCCTACGCCCAGACCCATCCGGAGCGGGTGCACGGCTTGATTCTGCGGGGGATCTTTCTCTGCCGGCCGCAGGAAATCGAGTGGTTCTACCAGGCCGGCGCCAGTCGCCTGTTCCCTGATTACTGGCAGGACTACATCGCACCGATTCCGCTGGACGAACGCGAAGACCTGCTCAGCGCCTTCCACAAGCGCCTGACCGGTAACGACCAGATCGCCCAGATGCACGCGGCCAAGGCCTGGTCTACCTGGGAGGGCCGTACCGCGACCCTGCGCCCGAACCCGCTGGTAGTCGACCGCTTCTCCGAGCCGCAGCGCGCGCTGTCGATTGCCCGGATCGAATGTCACTACTTCACCAACAACGCTTTCCTCGAACCCAACCAGTTGATTCGCGACATGGGCAAGATCGCCCATTTGCCGGGCGTCATCGTCCATGGCCGCTACGACGTTATCTGCCCGTTGGACAATGCCTGGGAGTTGCATCAGAACTGGCCCAACAGCGAACTGCAGGTGATCCGCGACGCCGGTCACGCCGCTTCGGAGCCGGGGATTACCGATGCGCTGGTGCGCGCCGCCGCGCAACTGGCCCGGCGCCTGCTCGACTTGCCACCCGAAGAAGCATGAAGGGGCTGCTGCAGCGGGTTCGCGGCGCCCGGGTCGAAGTCGCTGGCGAGATCGTCGGGGCCGTGGATCACGGCTTGCTGGTGTTGGTCGCCGTCGAGCCTGGAGATACACGGGCCAGCGCCGACAAACTCCTGCACAAGCTGCTTAACTACCGGGTGTTCAGCGACGCCGAGGGCAAGATGAATCTGTCCCTGGCGGATGTCGGGGGAGGGTTGCTGCTGGTGTCGCAGTTCACCTTGGCGGCGGACACAAAAAGCGGCCTGCGTCCGAGCTTTTCGACTGCCGCGCCTCCCGCCCTCGGGGAAGAGTTGTTCATCTATCTGCTAAGCCAGGCGAAACAGGTGCATGGCACCGTGGCATCAGGTAGATTCGGCGCCGACATGCAAGTGCATCTGGTCAATGATGGCCCGGTGACCTTCCTGTTACAGGTCTGAAAGCGTTTGAAACATCTTTTCGGTCCGGTTTCGAGGCAAAACACGGAGTTTTCTCGATAAATACTTTGCTAGCCCTGATGCGTTGTCACGCGGCCTACTAGATAATCGCGCGCTACGGGGGACCAGCGTTCGCTGGTCCATTTGACTTAGGTAGAGACTTGTCCTGAACCGTTTGGGGAATCATTTTGTCCCGTCGGAGTCGGAACAATGCTCGCCAACTTGGCAAGAGTGGTCGGCAGGAACGGTTTTTCAGCGCCGTTACCGTGCAGATACTTTATCTGGCCGTTGGTTTTTTGATCAGTTTTCGGCGAGGGTTGCTCGTGATTGTTAGTCCCTGTAATGCACCAAAAATGACTGCCAAACGGTTTAGAAACGCTCTGGTAGCGGGCTCGGCCCTGTTGTGCCTGTTTGGCGCCGGCCAACTGTGGGCATTCAGCCTGGATGATGTATCGGCGAAGGCACAAGAACTGGCCGGGCAGAAATTCGAAGCCCCGCGCAGCAATCTGCCGAACGAATTCCGCGAAATGAAATTCGCCGATTATCAGAAAATCCGTTTCCGCACCGAAAAAGCCGAATGGGCCGATCAGAAGACGCCGTTCCGGTTGTCCTTCTATCACCAGGGCATGCATTTCGATACGCCGGTGAAGATCAACGAAATCACCGCGACCACTGTCGACGAGATCAAGTACGACCCGACACGTTTCGATTTCGGCGACGTCAAGTTCGATCCCAAGGCCACCGAACAGCTGGGCTACGCCGGTTTCCGCGTGCTGTACCCGATCAACAAGGCCGACAAGCAAGACGAGATCATGACCATGCTGGGCGCGAGCTATTTCCGCGTTATCGGCAAGGGTCAGGTTTATGGCTTGTCCGCCCGCGGCATGGCCATCGACACCGCGTTGCCATCCGGTGAGGAATTCCCGCGCTTTCGCGAGTTCTGGATCCAGCGTCCGAAACCGACCGATAAGCACCTGGTGATCTTCGCCTTGCTGGACTCGCCACGGGCCACCGGCGCCTATCGCCTGACCGTGCGTCCGGGCACCGACACCGTCGTCGACGTCAAATCACGCGTGTTCCTGCGTGATCGCGTCAACAAACTGGGTATCGCGCCGTTGACCAGCATGTTCCTGTTCGGCGCCAACCAGCCGTCCAAGGTGCTGAACTACCGTCGTGAACTCCACGACTCCAGCGGCCTGTCCATCCATGCCGGCAACGGCGAGTGGATCTGGCGTCCGCTGAACAACCCGAAACACCTGGCCGTGAGCAACTTCTCGGTAGAAAACCCGCGTGGCTTCGGCTTGCTGCAGCGCGGCCGCGATTTCAGCCACTACGAAGATCTCGACGACCGCTACGAAAAACGCCCAAGTGCCTGGATCGAGCCGAAAGGCGATTGGGGCAAGGGCACCGTCAACCTGGTCGAGATCCCGACCGCCGACGAAACCAACGACAACATCGTTGCGTTCTGGAGCCCGGAAAAGCTGCCTGAGCCAGGCCAGCCACTGGACTTCGCCTACCGTCTGCACTGGACCCTCGACGAAGCCAACCTGCACTCGCCAGACAGCGCCTGGGTCAAGCAGACCCTGCGTTCCACGGGTGATGTGAAGCAGTCCAACCTGATCCGTCAACCGGACGGCAGCGTGGCCTACCTGGTGGATTTCGAGGGTCCGTCCCTGCAAGCGCTGCCTGAAGACGCCGAAGTGCGTAGTCAGGTGAGCATTGGCGACAACGGCGAGATCGTCGAGAACAGCGTGCGCTACAACCCTGAAACCAAGGGCTGGCGCTTGACGCTGCGCTTGAAGATCAAGGATCCGAGCAAGGCGACCGAGATGCGTGCCGCGTTGGTCCGACCTCTGGTTCCTGTCGAGCTGCCAGCCACCTCGCATTCGGTGACGACCCTGGCCAAGGCCGACAAGGTCGCCAAGCAGCAGAGCGATAAAGAGAAAGCCAACGAGCAAGCCGGCGAGCAGAAAGAAGCCAAGGCCGTCACAGCGTCCACCGCCGCTGCTGAGCCGACCCCAACCCCACAGGAACCGGAACAGACTGAGCAAGTCCTGACCGAGACCTGGAGCTACCAGTTGCCTGCCGATGAGTAATACTTCCGTACAACCAGAATCTCTTCGCGAGTATCTGGCCCATTTGCCGATGACCGATGAGCAGCGCGCCGAACTGGCGGGCTGCAAGTCTTTCAGCGAATTGCACGAGCGCCTGGCTTCACCGACATTCGATGCACCCAACGAGGCGGCGCAAGCCTCGGTGGGCCGTCGCCTGACGTTGAGCACTGCCGAGGAACTCGAGGAAGCCGAAATGCTGGCCCTCGATTCCAGCGGCCGGGTGTGCTTGAAGGCGACTCCGCCCATTCGTCGGACCAAGGTCGTGCCGGAGCCGTGGCGCACCAATATCCTGGTGCGCGCCTGGCGCCGCCTGACTGGCCGCACCAACCCGCCGAAACCGCCCAAGGACGAGCGCGTATTGCCGCACGCGCGTTGGCGTACCGTGGGCTCGATCCGCCGCTACATCCTGCTGATCCTGATGCTCGGCCAGACCATCGTTGCCGGCTGGTACATGAAAGGCATCATGCCTTACCAGGGCTGGTCGCTGGTGGACTTGGACGAAGTCCTGCACCAGCCGCTGCTGCAAACAGCCACGCAAGTGCTGCCGTATGCGCTGCAAACCAGCATCCTGATTTTGTTCGGGATCCTGTTCTGCTGGGTGTCGGCCGGTTTCTGGACCGCTTTGATGGGCTTTCTCGAACTGCTCACCGGGCACGATAAGTACCGTATCTCCGGCGCCAGCGCCGGTAATGAGCCGATTCCCAAAGACGCCCGCACTGCGCTGGTGATGCCGATCTGTAACGAGGACGTGCCACGGGTATTCGCTGGCCTGCGCGCCACCTTCGAGTCCGTTGCGGCCACGGGTGACCTGGATCGCTTCGACTTCTTTGTACTCAGCGACAGCAACGAAACCGATATCTGTGTCGCCGAACAGCAGGCTTGGATGGATGTCTGCCGTGAAGCCGGTGGCTTCGGCAAGATCTTCTACCGCCGTCGTCGCCGTCGCGTGAAGCGCAAGAGCGGCAACCTCGACGATTTCTGCCGTCGGTGGGGCAGCGACTACAAGTACATGGTCGTGCTCGACGCCGACAGTGTCATGAGCGGCGAATGCCTGACCAGCCTGGTACGGCTGATGGAAGCCACGCCGGACGCGGGCATCATCCAGACCGCGCCACGTGCCTCGGGCATGGATACGCTGTATGCGCGCATGCAGCAGTTCGCCACTCGGGTGTACGGTCCGCTGTTTACGGCCGGTTTGCACTTCTGGCAGTTGGGCGAATCCCATTATTGGGGCCACAACGCGATCATTCGCATGAAGCCGTTCATCGATCACTGCGCCTTGGCGCCGTTGCCCGGTAAAGGCGCGTTCTCTGGAGCGATCCTGTCCCACGACTTCGTCGAAGCCGCGCTGATGCGCCGCGCCGGCTGGGGCGTGTGGATTGCCTATGACTTGCCGGGCAGTTACGAAGAATTGCCGCCGAACCTGTTGGACGAACTCAAGCGTGACCGTCGCTGGTGCCACGGCAACCTGATGAACTTCCGGCTGTTCCTGGTCAAGGGCATGCACCCGGTGCACCGTGCGGTGTTCCTGACCGGCGTGATGTCCTACCTGTCGGCGCCGCTGTGGTTCTTCTTCCTGGTGCTGTCCACCGCGCTGCTGGCGGTGAATACACTGATGGAACCGCAATACTTCCTGGAGCCGCGCCAGCTGTATCCGCTGTGGCCGCAGTGGCATCCGGAAAAAGCCATCGCGCTGTTCTCCACCACGATCGTGTTGCTGTTCCTGCCCAAGCTCTTGAGCATCATCCTGATCTGGGCAAAAGGCGCCAAGGAGTTCGGCGGCAAGTTCAAGGTAACCCTGTCGATGCTGCTGGAGATGTTCTTCTCCATGCTGCTGGCGCCGGTGCGGATGATTTTCCACACTCGCTTCGTCCTTGCCGCCTTCCTGGGCTGGGCCGCGACCTGGAATTCGCCCAAGCGTGATGATGACTCCACGCCATGGAGCGAAGCGGTCAAGCGCCACGGTCCACAAACCCTGTTGGGCTTCTTCTGGGCCTTGCTGGTGATTTGGTTGAACCCGAGCTTCCTGTGGTGGCTGGTGCCGATCGTGGGTTCCTTGATGCTGTCGATCCCGGTCTCGGTGATCTCCAGCCGTGTGGGCCTGGGCTTGAAATCCCGCGATGAAAGCCTGTTCCTGATTCCTGAGGAATACGCACCGCCGCAGGAGTTGCTGTCGACTGACCAGTACACCCACGAGAACCGTTGGCATGCACTGAACGACGGCTTCATCCGGGCAGTGGTCGACCCGCAACAGAACGCCTTGGCGTATGCCTTGGCCACCTCGCGTCACGGCAAGGCCGAGCCGATCGAATGGCTGCGGGTCGAACGTGTTCGTCACGCCCTGAAGGTCGGCCCGGAGGGGCTTAACAACGCCGAGCGACTGGCGCTGTTGAGTGATCCGGTGGCCTTGTCCCGTCTGCATGAGCAGGTCTGGAGCGAGGCGCATCCCGAGTGGTTGGCGGCGTGGCGTGAGTCGGTGAAGGCCGATCCCCATGCACCGTTGCTGCCGCTTCAGCCGGTGAGCGTACAGCCTCAACTGGCTTGATCGCCTGATACGCAAAAAGCCCCGCTTCTGGAAGGACGCGGGGCTTTTTGTTGGGCTAAGGATTTGCGCCTGAGACTTGCCGCACTCTAAATGACTAGGTTTATTGTACAACTGGAGTGACATCGACAGCTGGACTGAGGAAATCAATGTGAAAGCCGCTGGAGCCATCCCCAATAGCTAAATGGATACCCCTAACCCCTTCATTCATTTGAGAGTTCACCTTGTAGTCTAAAAAGGGAACTATTTCATCGTTGACGCCAATTGCAAACTCGGTAAGTTCCAGGCCCCTAGCCCCGGCAGCTGACTCCAAGATTTCGATATGTTCGCCGTCTTCGGTTTGTAGGTAAGTGCGGGTTGGGTTTTCTTAGTATGGTTAATATTCTAGAGATCTTGTTATCGATTATCCGTTGGGTGAACAAGGGTGCTTGTATTAATGCAGGTCTGTTTAAAATGTGGAATGGCTGTTTTTTGAATTTTTAGAACTGATTATCTTGTTGTTTTTATTTTTGCGGTCTGATGGTTATTTGTGTAGGAAGTGTCTGTAATGACTTTCTGAAAATTTATGGAACGGCGCTCGAGTGTTGTCTGGTTGATCTAGCGTTGATAGGTTTGGTTGCCGTCGTTTGAATTTTTTAATTGAAGGGGAAGGAAATGACAGGTACGAAAAAATATTTGTCTGATACAGCTCTTCAGCAAGCGCTGTCCGTTATAGATCTGACAGAAATACGCGCACCCGTTCACGCAGTTCGCCTAATGGTTGACGAAATCGTCGAGGGATTAGTTCTTAACGGCTGGCCTCGGGCACGTCTTCAGACTGGCCCGCGTATCGTATCTGCTGAAGAAAATTATGGACTGCTGGGCTACGACCCGACAGAGATCACCTTGGGCAGTGAGCACACACGCTGGGTGAGCGAGCATTCACTGTTGCGTACACAAACCACCAGTCAGATTCCCGTCGCCCTCCAACGTGCTGCTCAAGAGCGCAAACCGGGAGAAATGGTTTTGCTCGCCGCCCCAGGCATCACATTTCGCCGCGACAGCCGGGATAGATGGCATTGTGCCGAACCGCACCAAATGGATATTTGGGTATTGGGGGATCCGGCGCTTTCGGATCGGGCGCATCTGTTGCGTCTGGTCGGCGATATTCTCGGAACCGCCGTTCCCGATAAGCCTTGGGTCTACAGCGATAGCCCGCATCACTACACCGAGGGCGGGATCGAAGTGAATGTAACTAACGATGGCACCGATGTTGAAGTACTTGAATGTGGTGTTATTGCCACTTCGTTGTTGCGGCGATTGGGAATCGATTCTCAGTGTCATGGAGGCCTGGCTTTGGGAATGGGTCTAGATCGGTTGACCATGCTACGAAAGGGAATACCAGATATCCGTCTGTTGCGTGACCCTAACGAACGGGTACAAGCACAAATGCAAGACCTGCGCCCTTGGAGTGCCGTCTCTCGCTTACCTTCGATTTCTCGAGATATCTCGGTGGCGGTGTCGCCTGGGTTGAGTGAGGAGGTGTTGACCGAAAAGATGTTGCAGGCGGCTGGCGACTGTTCTGGCTGGATTGAGGAAATGCAGGTCAAAGGACGTTGGGTTTCGTCAGAGTTACCGCCTCAAGCTATCGAGAGACTCGGTCTTTTGGACGATCAGGAGAATGTTCTATTGCGCGTCGTACTGCGTGATTGTTCCCGATCAATAACAACCACCGAGGCCAATGCTTTGTATGAAAAAATTCAGTTGGCACTACATGAGGGCGTTCCGGGAGCGGGATACCGAATGGATTTGACGGTGCGTTAATTCATTCGTCGATTGCGCTGGTTTTCGTCTTATAGATAATCAAAAAACCCCGTTTTGAAGAAAACGGGGCCTTGTGCGGTGTCGGTCAGTGTTGTGGGCTGACGTTATCCAGCATCCGGTTTGCCAGCAAACCGCTCAGCTCGATCAGTTGCAAGATGCCAAGCGCAACTTGGCGCCGGGAGCCTTCAAGGTCGAATGCAAGGTCGTTGATCATGGCATCGGCTGAGGCCAGGGTTTCGCTGAGGTTGGCCAGCAGGCTTTCGGTGTCGATGCCGTCGACGACGGTGAAGAGCGGGTCCGACGGTTGTTTGTTCCTGGGTTTGTTCTGTTCGGGTTTCAGGTAGTAATCGAGCGCACGGTCGGTGGCTTCCTGGAGTTTCTTGGGATCGGTTTCTGGTTCTGGCGGGTTGGGTGTCACTTTGTACATGGTTGACGCTCCTAGGGTTATGGAGCCGCCAGATATCGCTGCTAAACGAGGAGGGTGGCGACTGTACGCGGGTTAGCAGACCGGGACCCTAGAACCCGGCAGACCCGAAGGTCTCCCACGCACAACCGCCATGACATAGATGCGCAGGCGCTGAAGCCTGCTCACGCAGTTGGGGAGTGTACGTCTAGGATTTGTCCAGGCTGCTAAACCCGATCGCTGAACTGACAGCGACCCGCAAACGTTAGAGCCCAGAGTCAAGGCGCACAAGCCGGCGGATTCTGGCGTAGTTGTAGGCAATGGCGCAAGACGTCGTAGCCTTGGGATGACGGATTGTGGGACGTGGGTGTTTTTGTGTGTGTATCCGTTATTTAGGTAACGGCTGCTTAGGGTTTCGCCCTGACGGCGAGTCACTTTCGAAAGGCGCGAAAGTAACCAAAGCGCCTTTGCTGGTATGACTCACCCACATGGGTTACAAATCAGTTCAAGCACATAGGTAACAGTTATTAACTGGCATGGTCGATTTCGCGAGGATCTGACCATGCCCTGGAAGAGCTGAAACCTATGGACCTCAAAGTGATGTTCATCGCGGCGTATCTGTCTGAAGAGCACAGCTTTAGCCAGCTGTGTCAGGACTATCAGATCAGCCGAAAGACTTGCTATAAGTGGGTCGAACGCTATCAGCTAGAGGGGCCCAGTGGGCTCGATGAGCGTAGTCGGCGCCGGCACAACCAGACCTATGTGGTGCCGCTGATTGTAAGGCAAGCAATCATTGAGTTTCGCTCTGCTGGCGAAACGGTTCCGGGTCCTAAAAAGATTCAGAACGATCTGATGAAACGCTTTCCCGGGCAGGATCCGCCTTCGAAAACGACCATCTACAACATCCTTAAGGCAGCGGACCTGATCACGTCTCGACCGTTGCGCCAGCGTGTCGCTGTCTATCCCAAGCCTTTGCGTAAGGCAGAATCGCCTAATCAACTCTTCAGCGCAGATTACAAAGGCCAATTCCTCACCGGAGCGGGTGTCTGGTGTTATCCGCTGACGATCATGGACCATGCCAGTCGCTTCTTGCTTGCCTGCGAGAGCATGGCTAACACCAATCTCAAGGAGACCCAGCAAACCTTCGAGCGCGTCTTTCGGGAGTATGGGATGCCTGAGCGCATCCGAACCGATAATGGCGTGCCGTTTGCGAGCACGGGGCGTGCGGGGTTGTCGCAGTTATCGATCTGGTGGCTACGCCTTGGGATTATTCCTGAGCGAATTGAGCCCGGTCGACCAGATCAAAATGGACGTCATGAGCGTATGCACCGGACATTGAAGAGTACGTTTCCCAAACCGCCGGCCATTGCCTGGGAGGCTCAGCAAAAACACTTTGATCGATTTATGCAGCACTACAATCACGAGCGGGGACACGAGGCACTCGGCCAGAAAACCCCGGCGTCCTGCTATACCCCCTCAACCCGAGCTTACCCGGAGAAACTACCGGAAATGGGGTATGCGAGCCATGTTGAGTGTTACCTGGCCGATGGTAGCGGAATCATTAATCGAGATGGTCTGCGGATATATGTGGGGAACCTGCTCAGGCATCAAACCATTGGAATGGAGATGATCAAAGACGGGGTATGGAATGTTATCTTCGGTCCGGTGATCCTAGGTCACGTCAATGCCCGGGACGCAAAAAACGGCTATGTTTCAATCAAAGTGTCACCTATGTGAATGCACTTTTTTGTAACCCATGTGGTTGTTCCGTACAGCTTGCCCCACCACTCGGCACCTCGCTTAGGCTCGGCATGCCCTCACTCCGGCATTGCTCCGTGGGCCCGCCGCGAAGGGCCATCCATGGCCCAGCGCGGCTATCCCGGCATCCATGCCGGGATGCCCACTGCGCAATGCCTGCGTTCGGCCAGCGTGGTTAACGGGGCGCCGAGATCAACGTCCGCCACGAGGCGGCCTTAGAGCCGACCTGGTTTGGGTGGGACTGCATTTCTCCCGTGGCGAGGGAGCTTGCTCCCGCTGGGCTGCGCAGCAGCCCCAAAACCATTCGGCAAGGTGCATCTGGGAAAAAGCAGAGTGGTTTTTTACGACTGCTGCGCAGCCGAGCGGGAGCAAGCTCCCTCGCCACGGGTTGTTGTTTGCTTAGGAAAATGGTTTTTTCATGTGGGAGTGAAGACCAGCTCATAGCCCCACCGCCATACGCGAGCAGCTCGCGCTGGAGAAACGCGGTCCCGATCAAGAACCAGGTCGGCTTTCAGGCCGCCTCGCGGCGGACGTTGATCTCGGCGCCCCGTTAACCACGATGGCCGAACGCAGGCATTGTGGAGTGGGCATCCCGGCATGGATGCCGGGATAGCCGCGCTGGACCATGGATGGTCCTTCGCGGCGGGCCCACGGAGCAATGCCGGAGTGAGGGCACACCGAGCCTAAGCGAGGTGCCAAGTGGTGGGGCAGAGGCGCTTTGGTTACTTTCGCGCCTTTCGAAAGTGACTCGCCGTAAGGGCGAAACCCTAAGTAGCCATTACCTAGATAACGGATATACACCCAACATCAACACCCGAATCAAACCCGAAACCGCCCCACCAACGTCTGCAAATGAACCCCCAACCGCGCCAGCTCAGCACTGGAAGCAGCAGTCTCCTCACTGGACGACGCCGTCTGCTCCGACACATCACGCACATTCAGCACGCTACGGTTGATCTCTTCAGCCACGGCGCTTTGCTGCTCAGCCGCCGCAGCGATCTGCTGGTTCATCGACTGGATCGCCGAAACCGTGCGAGTGATGTTCTCCAACGAACCACCGGCGCGGCGGGTCAGTTCGACGCTGCTGTCGGTCAGGCTGCGGCTGTTTTCCATGATGGTCGCGACTTGTTCGGTACCGTTTTGCAGGCCGACGATCAATTCTTCGATTTCTTCGGTGGACTTCTGCGTGCGCTGGGCCAGGCTGCGGACCTCATCGGCTACCACGGCGAAGCCTCGTCCGGCTTCACCGGCACGGGCGGCTTCAATGGCGGCGTTGAGGGCCAGCAGGTTGGTTTGCTGGGCCACGGACTTGATCACGTCCAGGACGCTGCCGATCTTGTCGCTTTCGCGCTTCAAATCGCCCATGGCGGTCGTGGAGTTACCAACTTCCCGCGCCAGGCGCTCGATCTGGGCGATGGCTTCGCCGACGACTTTGTCGCCTTCGCGGGCCTGTTGGTCGGCGGCGACGGCGGCTTCGGAGGCTTCCTCGGCGTTGCGCGCCACTTCCTGCACCGTGGCGGTCATTTCATGCATGGCGGTGGCGACCTGATCGGTCTCGATTTTTTGGCTATTGACCCCGGCGCTGGTCTGTTCGGTCACCGCCGAGAGCTGTTCAGCGGCGCTGGCGATCTGGGTGACGCCTTCACCGATACCGCCGATCAACTGCCGCAAGCCTACGGTCATGCGTTGCATGGCACGTTGCAGTTGGCCGAGTTCGTCGCGGCGTTCGGAGGTGAGGTTGTGGGTCAGGTCGCCCGCGGCGACGCGTTCTGCCACCTTCAGGGTCTCATTCAGCGGGCCTACGATCTGACGGGTAATCAGCAGGGCGGCGATTACGCCGAACAGCAGGGCCAGCGCGGCCGCCACTATCAGCAGCATCTTGGCTTGGGCGACGTCGTGGTCGCGCACGGCTGTCTGTGACACGGTCAGCTTCTGGCTGGAATCGATCAGCACTTGCCCCTGCTCAGTCATGCGCTGCTGCGCGGCGGCGTTATCGATCTGCGAGTCACGGAACTGGGCGACTGCGGCGCGGTAGAGATTGAACGAGTCGTTGGCCTGTTGAAGGCTATCGGCATGCTCTTCAGGCAACTGGGCTGGCAAGCGTGCCAGTAGTTTCAGGGCATCGGTGATTGCATCGATGGCCGGCTGCTGGGCTTCGTTTTTGCCGCTGTAGGTGTAGCCGCGAACCTGATAACGGGCCTGTTGGATCGCTTTGCTCAGGGCCACCACGCTGTTGAATTGGGTGACGTCGCCGCCTTGCAACAGCGCTTTTTCCACCTCGGCGACGCGAGCCACGGCGCTATCGGCGCTGGCGCCCAGCTTGCTGCGGGCGTCTTCGCGGTTGACGGTGGCGCTGGTCATTTGGGCGAAGGCGCTTTTATATTCGGCAACGGCAGCCAGTTGTGTGTCGATCAGCGCCACATCAGCCGGCTGCTCAATCGAATCACGAGCAGTTTTCAGCCCGGCTTCTAGCCTGCCAAGCAGATCGTTGACCTGTTGCGGCCCTTTCTCGCCTCGCGTGGTGTTGTAGTCGATGCTGGCCAGGTTCAAGTCTTTGCTCAAGTCGTTGAGACTGGCAATGAACCCCAGCTTGTCACCCCGGCTGATGACATTGCCCAGGCCGGACCAACCGGTGAACGCGATCATCAAGGTAAGGAACAGCACCAGGCCGAAGCCTGCACCGAGTTTGCGATTAACGCTTACATTTCCCAGACCCTGGGCAAGCCACCGGAACATGCTGATACTCCCTTGGAGCGTTGAATTGGTTTTATGGGGACTGTATCGGCGGCTTTGGCGGGATCTGTAGAAAATAGACGCGGTGGGTCTTTTCGTGGCGAGGGAGCTTGCTCCCGCTTGGTCGCGAAGCGGCCACCTGGGGGCCAAGGATTTACGACTGCTTCGCAGCCGAGCGGGAGCAAGCTCCCTCGCCACAGGAGAGCAACTAGCTCGTTAGAACAGCCGTGCAAGCAGGGCTGTAACGGCGGTCTCGACCCGCAGGATCCGCTCGCCGAGCTGCACCGGCTGTAGACCGGCCTTGCCCAGCAGGTCGATCTCGTAGGGAATCCAGCCGCCTTCCGGGCCGATGGCCAAGGTCACTGGTCCTGTCAGCGCGCGCGGGCAGGGCGGGTGATTGCCGGGATGGCCGACCAGCCCGAGGGTACCGTCCGCGATGGCCGGCAGCCGGTCCTCGACGAAGGGTTTGAAGCGTTTTTCGATGATGATTTCAGGCAATACGCTGTCCCGGGCCTGCTCCAGCCCCAGGACCAGCTGCTCGCGAATGGCTTCTGGTTCCAGGAACGGCGTCTGCCAGAAACTCTTTTCCACGCGATAGCTGTTGACCAGGATCACCCGCGGCACACCCATGGTCGCAACGGTCTGGAACACTCGCCGGAGCATTTTCGGACGCGGCAGGGCGAGCACCAGGGTCAACGGTAATTTGGCCGGCGGCGTCTGGTCGAGGGTCACTTGCAGTTCGGCTTCGCGAGCCTCCAGGCGCAGCACCTGGGCCGAGCCCATCAGCCCGCCGATGCGCCCGACCCGCAGGCTGTCGCCGACAGCGCTGCGGTGGACTTCCTGCATGTGGGTCAACCGGCGATCGCTCAGGATGACCCGGTCCGGCCCGATGAAATCGGCCTCTTCGAGCAGCAGCAGGTTCACGCTTGGGTTGCTGGCGGCTGGTCGTTGTGGTCGTCCACGGGCTGGACTTCGGGTTCTTCTTCCCGGCGCTTGCGCACCAGGCCGCCGAACAGGATGCCGATCTCGAACAGCAGCCACATCGGCACGGCCAGCAAGGTCTGGGAGAAGATGTCCGGCGGGGTCAGGATCATGCCGACCACGAAGCAACCGATGATCACGTAGGGACGGATCTTCTTCAGGTAGGCAACGTCCACCACGCCGATCCACACCAGCAACACCACCGCTACCGGGATTTCAAACGCCACGCCAAAGGCGAAGAACAGCGTCATGACAAAATCCAGGTAGCTGGTGATGTCGGTCATCATCTCGACGCCCGCCGGGGTGGCGGCGGCGAAGAACTTGAAGATCAATGGGAACACGAAGAAATAGGCGAAGGCCATGCCGGTGTAGAACAGCAGGATGCTCGACACCAGCAGCGGCACGGCGATGCGTTTCTCATGCTTGTACAGGCCCGGCGCGATGAACCCCCAGATCTGATGCAGGATCACCGGGATCGCCAGGAACAGCGAGACCATCATCGTCAGCTTCAGCGGCGTCAGGAACGGTGATGACACGTCGGTGGCGATCATCGTCGCGCCTACCGGCAAATACTCGCGCAGCGGCGTGGAGACGAAGGTGTAGATCTGCTGGGTGAAGGCAAACAGCCCGGCGAAGATGACGAAAACCGCCGCGACGCAACGCAGCAGGCGGGTGCGCAACTCGGTGAGGTGCGATACCAGCGGCATCGGCTGGTCGTTTTCAGGGATATCGCTCATGGGGCTCGCGGCGGCAAAGTAGGATCGTGGGGAGTCGCAGTCGTCGTGGTCGCCGGTTCAACCGGTTTTGCCGGTTCAGCGGCCACTGGCGCAGCTTCGACAGCCGGTGCCTGGGGAGCAATGGTCGGCTCGGCGACGGGCTGGACCGGCGTCGGTTCCTGCTGGGTCGGTGTGAAGATCTTCCGCGCTTCCTGCTCCAGCGAGAGGATGTGTTCATTGTGCAGTTGCCGACGAATGTCGTCGGCACCGATTTCACGCTCAACTTCCTGTTTGATCGCATTGAAGCTGCGCTTCAGGCGCCCGATCCAGAGACCGGCGGTGCGCGCAGCACCCGGCAGGCGCTCGGGGCCCAGTACCAGCAGGGCGACGAGGCCGACGAGCAGCAGTTCAGTGAAGCTGATCCCAAACATTAGTCAGTGCTCACGAGTCTTTGCGGGTTGGCTCTTCGACTTTCTGGGCCTGCACGTCGATGGTATTCGGTGCGTTCACGGGCTGGGCGGCTTGCGGGTGCACCGGTTGGGCCGGCTGTACCGGTTGGGCCTGGGCGGTGGTGTCGGCCGGTTTTTCGTCATCGTTCATGGCTTTGCGAAAGCCCTTGATCGACTCGCCGACATCGGTGCCGAGGTTTTTCAGTTTCTTGGTACCGAATACCAGCACCACGACAACCAGGATGACGATCCAGTGTTTCCAGTCAAAGATACCCATGTGGCTACTCCTCTCAAAAATTGATCAGGCGGACGGGCGCGAGGCTTTCTCGACGTGCCCGGACAGACCGAAGCGACGGTCCAGTTCATCCAGTACAGCCTGCGGGTGCTGACCCAGTTGGGCCAGCATGACCAGGCTGTGGAACCACAGGTCGGCGGTCTCGTAGATCACGTCGCTGCAATCGCCGCTGATGGCGGCGTCCTTGGCGGCGATGATGGTCTCGACCGATTCTTCGCCGACCTTTTCCAGAATCTTGTTCAAGCCCTTGTGGTACAGGCTGGCGACATAGGAGCTGTCGGCGGCCGCGCCTTTGCGCTCTTCCAGCACCTGGGCCAGGCGGGTCAAGGTGTCACTCATGGGAATGTCCTGGATAAATGGCATGCGGGTCCTTGAGCACCGGGTCGACGGTTTTCCAGTCGCCGTTCTCGAAGACGCGGTAGAAGCAGCTCCGCCGGCCGGTGTGGCAGGCGATTTCGCCAACCTGTTCGACCATCAAAATGATGACGTCGCCATCGCAATCCAGGCGCATCTCGTGCAAGTGTTGTACGTGCCCGGACTCCTCGCCCTTGCGCCACAGTTTGCCACGGGAGCGTGACCAATAGATGGCGCGGTTCTCGGCGGCGGTCAGTGCCAGCGCTTCGCGATTCATCCAGGCCATCATCAGCACGCGCCCGGTCTTGTGATCCTGGGCGATGGCCGGAACCAGTCCGTCAGCGTCCCACTTGATCTCGTCCTGCCAGTTTTTCATTTTGGGTCCTGACGGCAGCTGCAAGCTTTAAGCTTCAAGCTGCAAGTAAAAGCGATTCTGTGTGGTGCTTAAGTAGATAGGTACAACCCACGCACTTGCGGCTTGCAGCTTATCGCTTGCAGCTCAATCCGGCTATCGGCGAACGACCAGATACAAACCCACGGCCACCATGATGCCGGCGGGCCAATGACCCAGTTCGCTCAGTGGGCCGCCGGCCGCGAGCACCGCGCCGCCACCCAGGTGGGCCGCGCCGAGCAGGCGCAGGAACCAGTCGTCCCGACGGCGTTTCCACGGTGGCGCGGGATCGTGGGCGTGGGGCTGGGACATGCGCTCGAGCAGGTCGCGGGTCATGTTGGCCAGGTGCGGGAGTTGTTCGAACTGGCTCTGCACGTTGCCCAGCAAGGTCTTCGGGCTCATCCGCTCGCGCATCCAGCGCTCGAGGAATGGTTGTGCGGTGTTCCAGAGATCCAGATCTGGGTAGAGCTGGCGGCCCAGGCCTTCGATGTTCAGCAGGGTTTTTTGCAATAGCACCAGTTGCGGCTGAACTTCCATGTTGAAGCGGCGCGCGGTCTGGAACAGGCGCATCAGCACCTGGCCGAATGAAATATCTTTTAACGGTTTTTCGAAGATCGGTTCGCACACCGTGCGGATCGCCGCTTCGAACTCGTTGAGCTTGGTCTCGGCCGGCACCCAGCCCGAATCGATGTGCAACTGGGCGACGCGGCGGTAGTCACGCTTGAAGAAGGCGAACAGGTTGCGGGCCAGGTAATCCTGGTCCTCGGGGGTGAGGCTGCCGACAATGCCGCAGTCGATGGCGATGTATTGCGGACTCCACGGCTGCACGGTGCTGACGAAGATGTTGCCCGGGTGCATGTCGGCGTGGAAGAAACTGTCGCGGAACACCTGGGTGAAGAAAATCTCCACGCCGCGTTCGGCGAGCAGTTTCATGTCGGTGCGCTGGTCGGCCAGGGTCGCGAGGTCGGTGACCTGGATGCCGTAGATGCGCTCCATCACCAACACTTTCGGCCGGCACCAGTCCCAATAGACTTGCGGGACGTAAAGCAGCGGCGAGCCTTCGAAGTTGCGGCGCAACTGGCTGGCGTTGGCGGCTTCGCGCAGCAGATCGAGTTCGTCGAAGATGGTTTTCTCGTAGTCCTGGACCACGTCCACCGGGTGCAGCAGGCGTGCATCGGCCGACACCCTCTCGGCGGCGCGCGCGAGGATGAACAGCCAGGCCAGGTCCTGGGCGATGATCGGCTTGAGGCCCGGGCGAATCACCTTGACCACCACTTCCTCACCCGTCTTGAGTTGTGCGGCGTGAACCTGGGCGACCGACGCCGAGGCCAGGGGCTCGACATCGAAACGGCTGAAGACTTCGCTGATCTTCTTGCCCAACTGTTCCTCGATCAGCGCTACCGACAGTTTCGAGTCGAAGGGGGGCACGCGGTCTTGCAGCAGCATCAGTTCGTCGGCGATGTCTTCGGGCAGCAGGTCGCGACGGGTCGAGAGAATCTGTCCGAACTTGATGAAGATGGGGCCCAGGTCCTGCAAGGCCAGGCGCAAGCGTGCGCCGCGACTCAACTCCAGGGTTCGGCGTGGGAACCAGCGCCACGGCAACACGAAGCGCAGCGCCAGGAGAAACCAGGGCAGCGGCAAGGCGAACAGCAGGTCATCGAGGCGGTAGCGGATCACGACGCGCTGGATGCGCAACAGACGGCGGACGGCAAGCAGCTTCATGCGTTATCGCTTGGTTTCAAGGGATCGGGAAAGGCGCTCGAAACGCGCCTCGAGACGTTCCAGATCAAGCTTGATCTGGTCCAGTTCATCAAAACGGGCCTGGGCTTCGCGTTGGCCTACGAGAGTACGCGATTCTTCGGCCAGGTATTCACTCAGATTCTGTCCCAGGCTGGCGAAGCCCTGGCGATACCAGCGGGTACGGCTGCGCAGATGACCGCTGAGCAACTGGGTGGCCACCGGACCGATCCAGCGGGACACCTCGTATTCCCAGTCCAGCTCAAGGTCCTGGAGAATCGCCGCCAGCTCCAGCAGCACGCCGCTGTCGCCGTCGAGTTCGACATCGGGGCCATGCAGCACTGCGGTCTTGTTCTGGCTCAGCGCCAGCTCCAGCAGGTTCGACGCCGGGGCTCGGAGCGTGCAGTCCGCCTCCGCCACCCAATGAGAGGCGAGCATCAGGCCCTCATCACTGGGCAGGATAAACAGCTTGAGCGCCGGGCTGCGACAATCGACGGCAATCACCTTGCCACTCAAATGCGCCAGGCGCATCGGCGCCGTGCTGTCCAGGCGCAGGACCCGGTTGATGCCGAGTTCGACGCCGGCGAGCAGGCCGGTGAGCAGCATCAGGGCTTGATACCGCGGTGCAGGGCAACGATGCCCGAGGTCATGTTGTGGTAGGTCACGCGGTCGAAACCGGCTTCGACCATCATCGACTTCAGCGTTTCCTGGTCTGGATGCATGCGGATCGATTCGGCCAGGTAGCGATAGCTTTCCGCGTCGTTGGTGATCAGCTTGCCCATCAGCGGCATGAAGGCGAACGAGTAGGCGTCGTAGGCCTTGGACATCAGCGCGTTGGTCGGCTTGGAGAATTCCAGCACCAGCAGCCGGCCACCGGGCTTGAGTACGCGCAGCATGGAGCGCAGCGCGTCTTCCTTGTGGGTGACGTTACGCAGGCCGAAGGCGATGGTGACGCAGTCGAAGTGGTTGTCCGGGAACGGCAGCTTCTCGGCATCGGCCTGGACGAACTCGACGTTGCCCGCCACACCCAGGTCCAGCAAGCGGTCGCGACCCACCTTGAGCATGGATTCGTTGATGTCGGCGAGCACCACATGGCCGGTCGGGCCAACGATGTGGGAGAATTTTTTAGTCAGGTCACCCGTGCCGCCAGCGATGTCCAATACACGATTGCCGGTGCGCACGCCCGACAGTTCGATCGCGAAGCGCTTCCACAAGCGATGCATGCCGCCCGAGAGCAGGTCGTTCATCAGGTCATACTTGGCGGCTACCGAGTGGAAAACCTCAGCGACTTTTTCCGCCTTCTGGCTTTCCGGCACGTTCTTGAAGCCGAAGTGAGTGGTGGGTTCGGCATCGCTGCCTTTGCGCTGATCAGTCATATCGCTGTCACCAAAAAAGAATGCGGGACATTCTAATCCCGGTGGAGTGCTTTGTCTTGGCAAGGCTGCAGGTAAGATGAACCACTGCCAGGACGTTTTGACGCAGGCAGGGTCTGAAACGTTCAGGCAAGTCTCGATCAAACAGGAGTTATCAGATGGCCCGTATTACTGTTGAGCGTGCCCATGCCCTGGGCAAGGAAGCGGCCCGCGAAAAGGCTGACAAGTTGGCGCAGAAACTTTCCGACAGCTATGGCCTGGAGCCCCGGTGGGAGGGCGACACGCTGAAGCTCAAGCGTTCCGGGGTCAAGGGCGAAGTGCATGTAGGCGAAGATTCGATCCGCGTCGATGTGGAACTGGGCATGTTGATGTCTGCCATGAGTGGCACGATCAAGACGGAAATCGAAAAAGCCTTGGACAAGGCGTTGGCTTGATTAACCCACTGGCGAATTGGGATATGGAATTCAGTTGCCTGACTAGCCCTGGTGCAAGCGAGCCTGCTTCCACCAGGGCGTCATTCCCTTGGGCCTATCCGTTTTGTTAGGGTGCCCTTTCTAATTATTGTCACTACTTTGTGCCTGAGCCCGACCCTGTACGGGCAGTTCCTCCCATCTGTCTTCGAGTGAGGTGCACCATGGCCAAAGTTATTTTGAAGAAAAAAACCGACATTGAATCTTCCACGCTGAGCGACGTGAAAACGTACGCGCGCAAGATCTGGCTGGCTGGCCTGGGCGCCTATACCAAGGTGGGCCAGGAAGGCAGCGAGTACTTCCAGGAGTTGGTCAAGGCTGGCGAAGTTATTGAAACAAAAGGCAAAAAGAACATTGCCGGAACACTTCAAGCAGCCAACAGCGAACTGATTGAAGCCAAAACCGACGTCAATACTTTCAAGGCCAGGGTTGAAGTCCAACTCGACAAAGTCGAGAAGGTGTTCGACGCGCGTGTTGCAAGTGCCTTGAATCGTATCGGCATTCCGTCTAAACATGACGTTGAGACACTCTCTGCTAAGCTCGATGAGCTGACGGCATTGCTCGAACGTGTCGCGCGTAAACATTAAGGAGAACGGGATGGCTGGCAAGAAAATCACCGATAAAGAAGGCAGCTCGTGGGCCGGGAAGATTGAAAAGTACTCCCGCAAAATCTGGCTTGCTGGTTTAGGCGTGTACTCGAAGATCGACACTGACGGCAGCAAACTCTTCGAGTCCCTGGTTAAGGACGGCGAGAAGGCCGAAAAACTCACCAAGACGGCGGTTGGCAAACAAGTCGATGCGGCTACGGTCTCCGCCGAGTCGGCGAAATCAAGAATCGGCGGCGTGAAGGATCGAGCCCTGGGTAAATGGGATGAGCTGGAGGGTGCCTTCGACAAGCGCCTGAACAGTGCAATTTCCCGCTTGGGCGTGCCGAGCCGCAATGAAGTCAAGGAACTGCACAGCAAGGTCGACACCCTGACCAAGCAGATCGAAAAACTCACCGGGGCCAAGGTCACGCCTGTCGCGACCAAGGCTACTGCAAGCAAGACGGTGGCGGCCAAACCCGCGACGAAGACGGCAGCCAAGCCACTGGTCAAGGCAGCGACAAAAACCGTCGCCAAACCTGCGGCCAAAGCAGCGGCTAAAACCGCAGCGGCCAAACCAGCAGCCAAGGCGGCCAAACCCGTCGCGGCAAAAGCAGCAGCCAAGGCCGCTGCCAAACCTGCTGCCAAGCCAGCGGCTAAAACTGCAGCAGCTAAACCGGCTGCGGCCAAACCTGCGGCAAAAGCCGCTGCGAAGCCGGCCGCCAAACCCGCCGCGGCGAAAAAGCCAGCGGTGAAAAAAGGGACTGCGCCAAAAGCAGCCGCACCGAAGGCGCCGACCGCGACCGCCAAACCGGCAACCCCAACGGGCACGGCGAACTCCGCTTCGGCTCCGACTCCGGTGGCCACCTCGACTCCAGCGCCGGCTCCGTCGACGCCTACCAGTCAGTCCTGATTTTCCAGGGCAGGCAAAGACGCCCGGCTTATGTAGGCCGGGCGCTCGTTCCCACGCTCCCGCGTGGGAATATCTCCAGCTGCGTTCCGCTGTTTGGGGCGCTGAGCGTCACGCTGGCGTCAATCGTGCTCTTCCAGGTACCGCAGCGCCATCTGTTCGGTCGCGACCTTGACCGCAGGCGGCAAGTGCGGCGCCACCAGCATCATGACCTGGTAGACCACCAGGCGAACTTCGCCTTCGCGATCCAGGATCCGTTGATAGTCCAGCGAGAACAGCAAGGTCATGGTGATCTGCTCCACCAGTTGCCCCAATGCCTGTGTATCGCTGACCAGAAACCCCTGGGCCTTGAGTTGCGCCAGCAATGAGGCCAGGGTCCGCTTCAGCGCGTTGAGCAACTGGCGAATCCCCTTGGCCAGTTTTGGCAGGCGCCCGGCCAGGTTCGACAGGTCCTGGAACAGAAACCGGTATTGAGCCAGGCGCTCGACGATCAGGTGCAGGAATAACCAGTAATCCTCCGGCGCCAGTTGCGCATCGGCCGGTGGGTCCAGCAGCGGCGCGAGCTCGGCCTGGAATCGCTCAAACAGCCCCAGTATCAGTGGTTCCTTTCCATGGAAGTGGTAATAGAGGTTGCCAGGGCTGATACCCATTTCATTGGCAACTTCCATGGTGGAGACGTTCGGCTCGCCCTTTTCGTTGAATAACTGCAGGGCACATTCAAGGATGCGGTCGCGGGTTTTCATCCGGTCTTCTTAGTGATGAAGTCGTGCCACGGTCGGAAGCGCGACCGTGGAGTGAAGTGCTCAGCGCACGCGCACATAGGTTCCGG
This sequence comes from Pseudomonas sp. Z5-35, assembly GCF_051131945.1. NCBI lineage: Bacteria > Pseudomonadati > Pseudomonadota > Gammaproteobacteria > Pseudomonadales > Pseudomonadaceae > Pseudomonas > Pseudomonas sp. Z5-35. The sequence continues at coordinate 5,124,765 of NZ_CP071640.1, read as the reverse complement.
GCGCGGCTTCCAGGGGTGGGTATTTCACGTTGCCCAAGGCCATCTGTGTTTCGCGTTGGGCACCGGAGCGTTCCTGGATCCAGCCCAGCCATTGGGGCCACCAGCTGCCATCGATGTGCTTGGCGTCGTAGTACCAGGCCCGAGGGTCACTACTCAGTTTCGGGTTTTCGATGTAGTTGGCCTTGGGGTTGCCGGGCGGGTTGAGAATGCTTTGGACGTGGCCGCTGTTGGACAGTACGAAGCGCCTTTCGCCGCCCAGCAACAGCGTCGAGCGATACACCGCGTCCCAAGGGGTGATGTGGTCGTTGATGCCGGCCACGCTGAAGCTGTCCACCGTGACTTTCTGCAAGTCTATAGGCGTGCCGCAGACTTCCAGGCCGCCGGGATGGGTCAGCGGGTTGTGCTTGAAAAAATCCAGCAGGTCGCCGTGATACGCCGCTGGAAGCCGGGTGCAGTCGTTGTTCCAGTAGAGGATATCGAAGGCCGGCGGCGTCTTGCCCAGCAAGTAGTTGTTGACGAAATAAGTCCAGATCAGGTCGTTGGGGCGCATCCAGGCGAACACCCGGGCCATGTCGCGACCATCGAGAATGCCTTTCTGGTAAGAGCGGCGCTTGGCAGCCTCAAGGGTCTGTTCGTCGATGAACAGCGTGGCCGGGCTTTCGATCTCGCTGTCCAGCAAGCTCACCAGGTAGCTGGCGCTGGCGACCCGGCGCAGTTGGCGCTTGGCCTGCAGGTGACCTTGCAAGGCGGCGATGGTCATGCCACCGGCGCAGGCGCCCATCAGGTTGACCTCGCGCGCGCCGGTGATCTCCCGGCAGACATTCATCGCCTCCTCCGTCGCCTCGACGTAACTGGACAAGCCCCACTCGCGGTGGCGCACGTCGGGATTGCGCCAACTGATGATGAACACCTGCAAGCCGTTTTTCAGGGCGTATTGGACGAAGCTGTTGGAAGGACTCAGGTCGAAAATGTAGAACTTGTTGATCTGCGGCGGCACGATCAGCAATGGCCTGGCGTATTGCTTTTCGCTCATTGGCTTGTACTGGATCAGCTCCAGCAGCTCGTTGCGAAACACCACCGCGCCGGGAGTAGTGGCGAGGGTCTTGCCGACTTCGAAGGCCTGGGGCGTGACCTGCCGGGGCAACCCGTCGTTGTGAAGCAAGTCATCCACCAGGTGGCCGATGCCGCGAATCAGGCTGGTGCCGCCAGTGTTGAATAATTCCTTGATCGCCACGGGGTTCAGCAAGGTATTGGAGGGCGACACGGCATCGTTGAGCAGCGAAAAGGTAAAGTGAGCGCGGGCGCGATCATCCGGGCTCATGTCGCTTTCGTCGATCCAGCTCCTGACCTGCTTCTGCCAGCTCAGGTACGCCTGCAGGCTGCGCCGATAGAACGGGTTGTGCCGCCAGGTGGGATCGGCGAAGCGCTTGTCGTTGGGGTTGGTGGGGTGCAGCGTTTCGCCCAGCAGCACGCGCCCCAGTTGACCGCCCAGCCGCAATGCATGCCGGGCGCTGTGCACCGGGTTGCGCAAGCCATGGACGGCGACGTTGTGCAAGGTGGCAAGCAGATCCCTGCCGCGCAGGCCGGTGACCGCGCTTTGTGCATTGATGAAACTGGCAGGGGCGGGCATGGAACCCTTCGCCGGTTTGTCGCGCATGAGTCAACTCCTTCGTCATCAGGCTAAAAACAAACGCACCGAACCAGACAACATAGTCGCTGTTTCGGATGGCTGCATGATCCGGCGTCCTGCCAGGCGCTCTCGGCGGTGTCAGCCGCCACTCAGCGGCGCGGGATGCGGATGCATGACCGCGCGCTGACGTTCTTCCTCCAGAAATTTCATGATGATCGGTGCCACGGCCTCGGCCCGGGTGATCAGGAACAAATGGCCGTCATCAATGATGTGCAACTGCGAGTTTGGTATGCGCCAGGCCAGCATGCGCATGTTGATCAATGGGATCAGCGGGTCGTCATCCCCGGCGAGGATCAGGGTTGGCTGGTGGATCTTGTGCAGCCAGTGGATGCTGGTCCAGCCCAGGCCAGCAAACAACTGCCAGTAGTAACCGAGTTTGCCCGCCGACCGAACCTTGGCGGCGTGACGGGCCGCCAGGCTCGGATCGCGGCGAAACGAGCCGCCGTAAATCAACGGGGCGATGCGCATCACATGGGACGGCTGAACGTAGCGCCGGGGACTGGCCATCATCCACAGCACCTTCGGCTTGCCCGGCACCATCACCGCGCCGGCGGCCGTAGCGGCGAGCACCAGCTTCTTGCAGCGTTCCGGATAATCATGGGCGAACTGCTGGGCCAAAGCGCCGCCCCAGGACACGCCGATCACGTTGACCTGCCCATAGTCCAGATAATCGAGCATCCGCGCGGTGAGCTTGGCCAAGCCAGGGAAGCGATAGGGCCGGCTCGGTGTCGACGAGCCGCCGACCCCAGGCACATCGAAGGCAATCACTTCCAGGTCCGGGTCCAGGGCCTCGATGAACGGGAACACCAGCTCCAGGTTGGCGCCGATGCCGTTGAAGATCAGCAGTGGCGTCAAGTGAGGCTTGCCGGGACGTACCGCGGTGCGCAAGGTCTGGCCATCCAGATCGACGGTACGGAAGATGTACGGTTGCGGCATGCTTCAAGTCCTGGGGTAGAAAAGCAGAAAAAGCAGCTCCAAGCTGCACGAGGACAGCTTGGCGCTTGAAGCTTGCAACTTGCAGCTATCTTTCATGCACATACGTACCGGGCGCCGCTTCACCCGCCACATAAGTCTTGTTGCCCAGTACGGTCGGTGCTTTTTTCAGCTTGCCCGAGCGCTCGGCCTGCCAGGCTTGCCAGTGCAACCACCATGAGTCGGTGTGCTTGGTGGAGTTTTCCATCCAGTCCTCGGCCTTGGCGGGCATGTCCTCGCTGGTCATGTAGCGCGACTTGGGGTTGCCCGGCGGGTTGAGGATGCTCTGGATATGACCGCTGCTCGACAGCACGAATTCCACCTTGCCGCCGAACAGTTGCGCCGACTTGTAGCAGGACTTCCATGGGGTAATGTGGTCGTTGGTACCGGCCAGGGAAAAGATATCCGCAGTGACCTGCTTGAGGTCGATTGGCGTGCCGCACACTTCCAGGGCGTTGGGGCGGATCAGCGGGTTGTTCTTGAACATCTCGATGAGGTCGCCATGGAAGGCCGCCGGAAGCCTGGTGGTGTCGTTGTTCCAGAACAGGATGTCGAACACCGGCGGCTCGTTGCCCAGCAGGTAATTGTTGACCCAGTAGTTCCAGATCAAGTCGTTGGGGCGCATCCAGGCAAAGACCTTGGCCATGTCGCTACCTTCGAGCACGCCGGCCTGGTACGAGTGGCGCTTGGCGGCTTCCAGGGTCTGCTCGTCGACGAACAGCGCCACGTCGGTGTCCAGGGTGGTGTCCAGCACGCTCACCAGCAAGGTCAGGGCATTGACCTTTTTCTCGCCCAGCGCGGCGTAGTGGCCAAGCAGCGCGGTGCAGGTGATGCCGCCCGAGCAGGCGCCCAGCATGTTGACGTCTTTGCTGCCGGTGATGGCCGTGACCACATCCACCGCTTCCTTGAGCGCCTCGATGTAGGTCGACAGGCCCCACTCGCGCTGCGCCTTGGTGGGGTTGCGCCAACTGATGATGAAGGTCTGCACGTTGCTGCGCAGGCAGAAGCGCGCCAGGCTCTTGTCCGGACTTAGGTCGAAGACATAGAACTTGTTGATCTGCGGCGGGACCACCAGCAGCGGTCGTTCATGGACCTGCTCGGTGATGGGGCGGTACTGGATCAGCTCCAGCACGTCATTGCGAAAGACCACGGCGCCTTCCGTCACGCCCAGGCTCTTGCCGACTTCGAACGCGCCCATGTCGACCTGGCTCGGCATGCCGCCGTTGTGCACCAGGTCCTTGGCCAAGTGGGACAAGCCATCGAGCAGGCTCTTGCCGCCGGTTTCGAAGAAGCGCTTGACCGCTGCCGGGTTGGCCGCCGAGTTGGTCGGAGCCATGGCTTCGGTCATCAGGTTGATGACGAAGTGCCCTCGGCTGATGTCTTGGGGCGAGAGGCTGCTGTCGTCTATCCAGGCATGCAGCTCCTTGCGCCACGCCAGGTAGGTTTGCAGGTAACGTCTGTAAAGCGGGTTCTGGCTCCACGCCGGGTCGTTGAAACGACGATCGTCACCGGCGGGCTGCAACTCGGATTTGCCGAACAGGACTTTCCTGAGTTCAGCGCCGAAATGGGCAACGTGCTTGACGCTGTGCAGCGGTTGTCTGATGGTCTGGGTCAGCACCATCCGGGCAGAGGCCAGCAGGTCTTTCCTGCGCAAGCCGACGACGGGATTCAAGCCCAGGGTATTTTCCGAGGCTTGGTACTTCAACTCATCGTTGTTCTTGTTGCTCATCTACGACGCTCCATTGTCCTTCAGACGAGTACCGGGGCCGAGCGATGAAGCCACACGGCCATTACCAGGTACGCTGCTCGGGGTGACCGTTAATTCCGCATCGAGGCCAATGAGGAAACGTGTGCCAGGAACTCGCCGGTTCCTTTGCAGGGAACTTGCCAGCTCCATTGGTTACCCGAGTTTAATTTTTTTCGCAAGCAGGCCAGTCATTGACGTTGCCGCGCGGGCATTCAAGCAGATGAGTCTAGAAAATTCGCCCTAAAGCGCCAGCCCTTGAGCTAGAGCATCAGCTTGACCACGGATTCGTTCGGATCGCGGGTTTTTCCGGCGGCCTTGAGCTCGGCGAGATAATCGTTCCACAGGTCCTCTTGGCGCAGCGCCAATTGGTACAGGTAGTCCCACGTGAACAATCCGCTGTCGTGGCCGTCGTCGAAGGTCAATTTCAGTGCGTACTGACCGGCCGGTTCAACCTTGGTCAGGCCGACGCCCAGCTTGCCGTATTGCAGGATGGGTTTGCCATGGCCCTGGACCTCTGCGGAAGGTGAATGCACCCGCAGGAATTCGGCGGGCAAGTGGTATTCCTCGTCCGGCGCGTATTTGAGCGTCAGGGTCTTGGAGGCTTTGTGCAGGTTGATGGCGGTGGGGAGTTTGGTCATAGAAGCAGCTTACAAGCTACAAGCTACAAGCTACAAGCTACAAGCTACAAGCTACAAGCTGGAGGTGACCCGCTTGCAGCTTGCAGCTAGAAGCTTGCAGCTTTAAAGAATATACCGCGACAGGTCTTCGTTCTCGGCCAGTTCTCCCAGGTGGCTGTTGACGTATTCGGCATCGATGATGATCGGCGCTTCATTGTGGGCGCTAGCGAGGTCGCCGGCACTGAACGAGACTTCCTCGAGCAGGCGCTCAAGCAGCGTGTGCAGGCGACGGGCACCGATGTTCTCGGTCTTCTCGTTGACCTGCCAGGCGATTTGCGCCAAGCGCTTGATGCCCTCGGGCGCGAACTCGATGTTCAGGCCTTCGGTCTTGAGCAGCGCGCAATACTGCTCGGTCAGCGACGCGTGGGGTTCGCTGAGGATGCGTTCGAAATCTTCTGGCGACAACGCCTTGAGTTCGACACGGATCGGCAAGCGGCCTTGCAGCTCGGGCACCAGGTCGCTCGGCTTGCTCAGGTGGAACGCACCGGAGGCAATGAACAGGATGTGGTCGGTCTTGACCATGCCCAGCTTGGTGTTCACCGTGCAGCCTTCGATCAACGGCAGCAGGTCACGTTGCACGCCTTCACGGGACACGTCGGCGCCGCCGACATTGCCGCGCTTGGCGACCTTGTCGATCTCGTCGATGAATACGATGCCGTGCTGCTCCACCGCTTCCAGCGCCTTGGCCTTCAACTCTTCTTCGTTGACCAGCCGACCCGCTTCTTCGTCACGCACCAGCTTCAGCGCTTCCTTGACCTTGAGCTTGCGGCTTTTCTTCTTGCCCTTGCCCATGTTGGCGAACAGGCTCTGCAACTGGTTGGTCATTTCTTCCATGCCCGGCGGCGCGGAAATGTCGACGCCAGCCATCTCGGCGACTTCGATCTCGATTTCCTTGTCGTCCAGCTGGCCTTCGCGCAGGCGCTTGCGGAACAGCTGGCGGGTGTTGGAATCCTGGGTCGCGGCGGAGTCTGCGTTGAAGCCCATGCGCGCCGGCGGCAGCAGCGCGTCGAGGATGCGCTCTTCGGCGGCGTCTTCGGCGCGATGGCGGACCTTGGTGATTTCCTGCTCGCGCAGCAGCTTGATGGCGGCATCGGCCAAGTCACGGATGATCGACTCGACGTCGCGGCCGACATAGCCCACTTCGGTGAACTTGGTGGCTTCGACCTTGATAAACGGCGCATTGGCGAGCTTGGCCAGGCGACGGGCGATCTCGGTTTTACCGACGCCGGTCGGGCCGATCATCAGGATGTTCTTGGGGGTCACTTCAACGCGCAGCTCCTCAGGCAGCTGCATCCGGCGCCAGCGGTTGCGCAGGGCAATGGCAACGGCGCGCTTGGCATCGTCCTGGCCGATGATGTGGCGATTGAGTTCGTGGACAATTTCGCGGGGAGTCATGGACATAATATTGGGGTCCTCAAGCAGGAATTCGGGCCTGGACGGGCTTATTCCGCGAGGTCCTGCTCCTCAATGGTTTGGGTGTGGTTGGTGAACACGCAAATGTCGCCGGCAATGCCCAAGGCAGTCTCGACGATTTCGCGGGCCGACAGGTCGGTCTTTTTTAACAGCGCGCTGGCCGCGGCCTGGGCGTAGGCACCGCCGGAACCCATGGCGATCAGGCCGTCTTCGGGCTCAACGACATCGCCGTTGCCGGTGATGATCAGCGAGGCGTCCTTGTTGGCGACCGCGAGCATGGCTTCGAGGCGGCTCAGGGAGCGGTCGGTGCGCCATTCCTTGGCCAGCTCGACGGCGGCGCGGACCAGGTGGCCCTGGTGTTTCTCAAGTTGGCCTTCGAAACGCTCGAACAAGGTGAAGGCGTCGGCGGTGGCTCCGGCGAAACCGGCGATGACCTGGCCGTGGTACAGGCGGCGGACTTTCTTCGCGTTGCCTTTCATCACGGTGTTGCCCAATGAAACCTGGCCGTCGCCGCCCATGACGACTTTGCCGTGACGGCGGACTGAAACGATGGTGGTCAAGGGAGAGTCTCCACGCAGCGGGGCGAAAATGCCCGGATGAAACTCATATGGGGGTGGCGTGGGGTTTTTCAACTGCGGGGTGGGGGAGGGGATGAGTGGCATTGGGTGTTTCTAGCGGAGCGCTCTTGTGGCGAGGGAGCTTGCTCCCGCTGGACCGCGCAGCGGTCCTAAGCTTTTGGGGCTGCTACGCCCGAGGCGTCGGACCGGCCCAGCGGGAGCAAGCTCCCTCGCCACGAAAAGCGCCGCTGCCACAAATGCCTTCGTTAGGATCAGCGGCTCTGGCGTTGTTGTAACAGCAGGTTGCTGAAACCACTGCCAGCCAGCTGTTTCTGGGCCTTGGTCAAGTCTTCGCGATTGCTAAACGGCCCGACCAGTACCCGATACCAGGTTTCGTCCTTCACCGTCCCGGACTCAACCGACACGGACTGGCCCAACAGAATGATCTGCGCTCGGACCTTGTCGGCGTCGGCTTCCTTGCGGAACGAGCCGGCCTGCAGGAAGAACTTCGTCACCGGCGCAGCCTTCTGCACGGGTGGGGCCGGTGGCGGCGTGATGCCGGCCAGCGCCGCCTGGGCGCGGGCGGTGTCGATCTTCGCCGCTTCAGCCGGGGTCACCGGCGTGGTGGGCACTTGCGGCGTCGGCAGGGTTTTCTCCGGCACGGCGTCGGGCGGCACGATGACTTCCGACTCCGGCAGCAAGGTATAAAAGTCGTATTTGGGCTTCACCGGTTGCGTCGGGCTCGGCGGGGTCTTGTTCGCCTCGGCGATGCGCGTGGCTTTCTGTTGCTCCTGGCGGACGCGCTTGACGTCATCGCCCTGGCCCGGCTCCAGTTTCATCAGGAACACGATGAAAGCGCCAACGGTTAGGCCGATGGCCATCCACAGCCAGCCCGGAATCGGTTTCTTGGCTGGAGGCTGGTAACGACTGGCGCCGCGCTTGGGAACAGGTTTTTTCTTGGCGGCCAACTTACATGCGCTCCAGCGTTTCCAGGCCCAGCAGTTCCAGGCCTTGCTTGAGGGTACGCCCGGTCAGCGCTGCGAGGCGCAGGCGGCTTTGCATCTGCGCGGGAGTTTCGGCATTCAGGATCGGGCAGTTCTCGTAGAAGCTGGAGAACAGGCCGGCAACGTCGTACAGGTAGGCGCACAGAGTGTGCGGCGTGCCCTTGTCGGCGACGTTGTTCAGCACTTCGCCGAACTGCGCCAGTTTCGCCGCGAGCTCCTGCTCCAGCGGGGCCTGGAGCACAATCTGGCCGTCTATTTCATTGAATTCTTTGCCGAGCTTGCGGAACACGCCCGCCACGCGGGTGTAGGCATACAGCAGGTACGGCGCGGTGTTGCCTTCGAAATTGAGCATCAGGTCGAAGTTGAAGCTGTAGTCGCTGGTGCGGTGCTTGGACAGGTCGGCGTATTTCACCGCGTCGATGCCCACGACCTGGGCGATCTTGCGCAGCTCGTCCTCGGCCAGCTCCGGGTTCTTGCCCTTGACCAGGGTGTAGGCGCGGTCCTGGGCTTCGGTCAGCAGGTCGATCAGCTTCACCGTGCCGCCGTCGCGGGTCTTGAACGGGCGGCCGTCGGCGCCGTTCATGGTGCCGAAGCCCATGTGTTCCATTTCCATCGGATGGGTCACGAAGCCAGCCAGGCGGGCCACTTCGAATACTTGCTGGAAGTGCAGCGCCTGGCGTTGGTCGACGAAATACAGCACCCGATCGGCCTTGAGCACGCCGTTGCGGTAGCGCACGGCCGCCAAGTCGGTGGTGGCATAGAGGTAACCGCCGTCGGCCTTGACGATGATCACCGGCAGCGGCTCGCCATCGGCGGTCTTGAACTGGTCGAGGAACACGCACTGGGCACCATTGCTTTCCACCAGCATGCCCTTGGCCCTGAGGTCATTGACCACATTGATCAGGTCATCGTTGTAGGCGCTTTCGCCCATCACGTCGGCCATGGTCAATTTGACGTTCAGCAGCTCGTAGATTTTCTGGCAGTGGGACAGGGAGATGTCCTTGAACTTGGTCCATAGCGCCAGGCACTCGGCATCGCCGGCCTGCAGCTTGACCACCAGGCCTCGGGCGCGGTCGGCAAACTCGGAGGACTCGTCGAAGCGTTGCTTGGCGGCGCGGTAGAAATTCTCCAGGTCCGACAGCTCGTCGCTGGTGATCGGATTTTCCTGCAAATAGGCCATCAGCATGCCGAACTGGGTGCCCCAGTCACCAACGTGGTTCTGGCGGATCACGGTGTCGCCAAGGAACTCCAGGACCCGGGCGACGCCGTCGCCGATAATGGTCGAGCGCAGGTGGCCGACGTGCATTTCCTTGGCGAGATTGGGGGCCGAGAGGTCAACGACGGTGCGCTGCAACGGGCCGGCCTTGCGCACGCCGAGGCGCTCGTCGGCCAGGGCCGCGTCCAGGCGCGAAGCCAGGGCCTGGGTGTTCTGGAAGAAGTTGATGAAACCGGGGCCGGCGATGGCCGCCTTGCTGACGCTCTCGTCGGCCGGCAGGGCCGCGATGATTTTCTCCGCCAGGTCCCGCGGCTTCATGCCGGCCGGTTTGGCGAGCATCATCGCGATGTTACTGGCGAAGTCGCCGTGGGTCTTGTCGCGGGTGTTTTCGACCTGAATCGCCGGCGACAGGCCTTCTGGCAGCACACCTTCAGTGACGAGTTGGGTGATGGCTTGCTGGATGAGCTGGCGGATGGTGTCTTTCATGGTCTTCTCTTTCAACCGCAGGCGCGGCGGCGCTTCGATGCGCTGGTGGAAAAACTGGGCATTATCCGTGGCGCGGGCGAGCTTGCCAACTGTAGCGGGTCGGTTGGGTCCATGTGATGACTATTCTGGCTTCGTCGCACGCGGGCGATCGCCATCTAATACAAATCCACCGGGTCCACATCCAGTGACCAGCGCACCGCCCGGCCGCTGGGCAGTTGCTCCAGCACCAGCAACCAGGCACTCAACAGTCGATGCAGCGGCGCCCGGGCATTGGCTTGCAACAGAAGCTGGGCGCGATAACGCCCGGCCCGCCGCTCCATCGGAGCCGGGACCGGGCCCAATAGTTCGATGCCAGTGAGGCTTTGCTCCGCCAGCAAGCGCTCTGCCTCGCTGCACGCTTCGTCAAGGAAACCTTCCGCCTGTCCCGGTTTGTGAGCCTCGGCCCGCAGCAGCGCCAAGTGTGCAAAGGGCGGCAGCCCGGCGCTGCGTCGTTCGCTCAACGCCTGTTCGGCAAAGGCAAAATAACCCTGCTCGGTCAACTGGATCAACAGCGGATGGTCCGCCAAGTGGGTCTGGATAATGACCTTGCCCGGTTCCTCGGCTCGTCCGGCACGGCCCGCCACCTGGACGATCAACTGCGCCATGCGTTCGCTGGCACGGAAATCCCCGGAAAACAGTCCGCCGTCGGCATCGAGGATCGACACCAGCGTCACCCGTGGGAAGTGATGCCCCTTGGCGAGCATTTGCGTGCCCACCAGAATGCATGGCTGGCCCTTCTGGATCGTGGCGAACAACTGATTCATCGCGTCTTTGCGCGAGGTGCTGTCGCGATCCACCCGCAGCACCGGGAAATCGGGGAAGAGGATGCCCAACCGCTCCTCGGCGCGCTCGGTGCCGGCGCCCACCGGGCGCAGATCCACTTTCCCGCACTGCGGACAGTGCCTCGGCACGCGCTCGGAGTGCCCGCAATGGTGGCAGCGCAATTCGCCGTAGCGTTGATGCACGGTCATTCGCGCGTCGCAGCGCTCGCAACCGGACATCCAACCGCAGTCGTGGCAGAGCAGGGTCGGGGCGAACCCCCGACGGTTGAGGAACACCAGGACCTGTTGCCCGGCGGCCAGGGTCTGGCCGATGGCTTGTTGCATCGGTCCGGAAATGCCGCTGTCCAGCGGACGACTCTTGACGTCCAGGCGCAGGAAACGCGGTTGCTTGGCGCCGCCGGCCCGTTCGTTCAGGCGTAGCAGGCCGTAGCGACCGGTGTAGGCGTTGTGCAGGCTTTCCAGGGAGGGCGTGGCCGAACCGAGGACAATCGGGATGTTCTCTTGGCGGGCGCGCACCAGTGCCAGGTCGCGGGCGTGGTAGCGCAGGCCTTCCTGCTGTTTATAGGAGCCGTCGTGCTCTTCGTCGATGATGATCAGGCCAGGGTTTTTCATCGGCGTGAACAGGGCCGAGCGGGTGCCGATAATGATGTCGGCCTCGCCGTCCCGGGCGGCGAGCCAGGCTTCCAGGCGCTCGCGGTCGTTGACCGCCGAATGCACCAGCGCGATCCGTGCGTTGAAACGCTGCTCGAAGCGCGCCAGCGTTTGTGGCCCGAGGTTGATTTCCGGGATCAGCACCAGGGCTTGCTTGCCGCCTTCGAGGGTCTCGCGAATCAGTTGCAGGTAGACCTCGGTCTTGCCGCTGCCGGTCACGCCCGCCAGCAAGAAGGCATGGTAACTATCGAAACCCGCGCGAATCGCTTCGCACGCGGCCCGCTGTTCGGCGTTGAGCGGCAGTTCCGGCTGGGCCAGCCAATGTTCATGGCGTGCGCCCGGGGCGTGCTTGCGCACTTCCACCTGGACCAGGCCCTTGGCCAACAGCAGGTCGAGACTGTCTTTACTGAGCATCAACTTGCTCAGTAGCTGATGCGCCACGCCGTGGGGATGCTGGGCCAGGGTCGCCAGGGCCTCGCGCTGGCGCGGTGCGCGGGCAATACGCGGATCGTCCAGCGCGGCGCCGGGCGCTGCCGACCAGAATCGTTCCTGGCGCGCTTCGGCCGGTTCGCCCTGGCGCAACAGTACCGGCAGCGCCCAGCTCAGGGTGTCGCCCAGGCTGTGCTGATAATACTGGGAGGTCCACAGGCACAGCTTGAACAACGACGCGGGCAGCGGCGCCGTAGCATCAAGCAAGGCCAACGCCGGCTTGAGCTTGTCGACCGGCACTTCGCTGTGATCGGCGACTTCCACCAGAATGCCGATCATCTCCCTCCGACCGAACGGCACCCGCAGGCGCATGCCCGGTTGCAACTGGGCGCGCGTCACCCCGGCCGGGGCACGGTAATCGAACAAGCGGCGCAGGGGTGATGGCAGGGCGAGGCGCAGGATGGCGTCGGGCACGCGGTGGATTCTCGATTAGGCAGCGGCGAAGAAGGCCGGGAGCCTAGCAGACGGTTGGTACAAGTTGTAGCTTGCGTGATTAATGTTGTCTGGTAGAATCCGCGGCCTAATTACGTGCGGTATTCAACAATAGTGTTGGGTGGCGGCACGCTAGCCTGAGGAAAACACCATGAAAACCGATATCCATCCGGACTACCCAGTTGTGGCTGTAACCTGCAGCTGCGGCAACAAGTTCGAAACGCGTTCGACCTACGGCAAAGCCTTGTCGATCGACGTTTGCAACGAGTGCCACCCGTTCTACACCGGTAAGCAAAAGACTCTGGATACCGGCGGCCGTGTTCAGAAGTTCGCCGATCGTTTCGGTGCTTTCGGCAAAGTTGCTCCAAAAGCCTGAGGCTGATCATTTTGGATGGTCTTCTCGACTGGTCCAGACTGATGAAAAAGGCGTCCCTTGCGGGCGCCTTTTTTGTGGCTGCGATTTGGCTCAGCGGTGCCCAGGCGTCCTGTCCCTTGCAGGCCAGCGTGCCTGAGGCGCAGGTGCAGCGTGTGGTGGATGGCGACACCTTATACCTTGAGGATGGCCGTCGTATCCGCATGATTGGCCTCAACAGCCCGGAGCTGGGAAAGCGTGGGCGTGCCGACGAGCCGTTTGCCGTGGCGGCGCACCAACGACTCGAGGCCTTGGTAGCTGCCAGTGCCGGTCGTGTCAGGGTATTGCCCGGCAAGGACGACCGGGACGACTATGGGCGCACGCTTGCTCATGTCTATGACAGCCAAGGCCGAAACCTGGAGGAGCAATTGATTGCCGAGGGGCTGGGGTTCCTCGTAGCCGTCGCTCCAAACGTCGATCTGGTCGGCTGCCAGCAGGCAGCGGAGCGCCAGGCGCGGCAAGCCGGGCTGGGCCTGTGGAAGCAGTCCCCGGTGGTGCGAGCGGAGCGGATCAGCGCACCTGGTTTCGTACTGACCAGTGGGCGGGTAGCCAGCGTGCAGCGCAATCGCGGCGGTATCTGGATTCAATTGCAGGGATCGGTTGTCCTGCACATCGCACCCCATGCGCAGCGAAACTTCGATGCCTCGATCCTCAAGGGTCTGGAAGGGCGGAAAATCGAGGCACGCGGTTGGGTCGTTGATCGCTCCCGGCGTGGCGCGGCCAAGCCTGGGCAGGCGCAATGGATGCTGCCATTGACCGATCCTGCGATGCTGCAGGCATTACGCTGAGAAAAATAATTGTAGACATAATGGTCTTGGATTGTATGCATCAAGCCCTTGTGTTTCGTAGCTCTTGGCCCAAAGTCGTAGGGCAGGGCGCTTGACAGCAGTGACTGGTCAGTCTTGTAGGGACTTTGCGAGGCGCGTATCCTCGGCGGTCCGTCTGTCCAACACAGTAAAAGCGGAATGCCCACATGTCTGATCTGAAAACTGCCGCTCTCGAATATCACGCTAATCCTCGTCCAGGAAAGCTGAGTGTCGAGCTCACCAAGGCCACCGCTACTGCCCGCGACCTGTCGCTGGCCTACAGCCCCGGCGTAGCCGAACCAGTACGCGAAATCGCTCGCGACCCTGAACTGGCCTACAAATACACCGGCAAGGGCAACCTGGTTGCAGTCATTTCCGATGGCACCGCGATTCTCGGCCTGGGCAACCTCGGCCCGTTGGCCTCCAAGCCTGTGATGGAAGGCAAGGGCGTGCTGTTCAAGCGCTTTGCTGGCATCGACGTGTTCGACATCGAAGTCGACTCCGAAAGCCCACAAGCCTTCATCGACACCGTCAAGCGTATCTCCATCACCTTCGGTGGCATCAACCTGGAAGACATCAAGGCACCAGAGTGCTTTGAGATCGAGCGCGCCCTGATCGAACAGTGCGACATTCCGGTTTTCCACGACGATCAGCACGGTACCGCAATCGTGACCGCGGCCGGCATGATCAACGCCCTGGAAATCGCCGGCAAGACCCTGCCAGAAGCCAAGATTGTCTGCCTGGGCGCCGGCGCTGCGGCCATCTCCTGCATGAAGTTGCTGGTGAGCATGGGTGCCAGGATCGAAAACATCTTCATGGTCGACCGTACCGGCGTGATCCACTCCGGCCGTGACGACCTGAACCAGTACAAGGCCGTGTTTGCCCACGCCACCGACAAGCGCTCCCTGGCGGACGCCCTGGACGGTGCCGACGTTTTCGTTGGCCTGTCGGGTCCGAACCTGCTGAGCCCGGAAAACCTGCTGCGCATGGCGCCGAACCCGATCGTGTTCGCCTGCTCGAACCCGGACCCGGAAATCTCCCCGGAACTGGCTCACGCGACCCGCAATGACGTAATCATGGCCACCGGCCGTTCGGACTACCCGAACCAGGTCAACAACGTCTTGGGCTTCCCATTCATCTTCCGTGGTGCCCTGGATGTTCGCGCCAAGCGCATCAACGAAGAGATGAAAGTCGCGGCCGCCAACGCCCTGCGCGAACTGGCCAAGCTGCCGGTGCCCCAGGAAGTGTGCGACGCCTACGGCGGCATCAAGCTGGAGTTCGGCCGTGAGTACATCATTCCGAAACCAATGGACGCCCGCCTGATCACCCTGATCTCCGACGCCGTGGCCAAGGCCGCCATCGAGACTGGCGTGGCCACCCTGCCGTATCCGAGGAACTACCCGCTCAAGAGCGTGGATGACGTGTTCAACGGTTAACGGCAGCCCGCCCATAAAAAACCCTGGCCTGAACAGCCAGGGTTTTTTTATGGGCTTCAAGCTTCAAGCGGCAAGTTAAAAGCAGCACGTACTGCTCTTGCTCTTGCCCTTAACTTGAAGCTTGCAGCTTGAAGCTTACCGCTGCTTTCCTAGAACAAATCGATTGGCGCGGCTTCATCCGCCGGCAGCGGGCTGCCTGGTGCTACACCGTTGCCCAGCTCGTTGGCCGACGGCGGCGTGTCTTCGCTCTTGAACAGCTCGAAGTACGCCCCTGGTGTGCCTGGCGTAGCGGCGCGGCCGCTGATTGGGTCGACCCGCAGGCTGAGGATGCCTTCCGGCTCCGGTTGGGTGTGGGGCGGTTTGTCCTTGAGGGCGGCGCCCATGTAGGTCATCCAGATCGGCAGCGCCACAGTGCCGCCAAACTCGCGGCGACCCAGGCTTTCCGGCTGGTCGAAACCGGTCCAGACGGTGGTGACGTAATCGGCGTTGTAGCCGGAGAACCAGGCATCCTTGGATTCGTTTGTGGTCCCGGTCTTGCCTGCCAGGTCGGTACGACCCAGCGCCAGGGCGCGGCGACCGGTGCCGAGCTTGATGACGTCCTGCAGCATGCTGTTGAGGATGTAGGTGGTACGGCCGTCAACAATGCGCTCGGCGATGGCTGGCGCTTGGGGAGCAGCGGGGGCGCTGGTGGCTTCGCCTGCCACCGGGTTGACCGTGAACGTCTCGGTGGGCGGCGCCGCGACACCCTCGCTGGCCTCTTCGCCGGAGGGCACCCGTGGCGGATTGGCGACAAACAGCGTGTCGCCATTGCGGCTTTCGATTTTGTCGATGATGTAAGGGGTGATCTTGTAGCCGCCATTGGCGAACGTGCTCCAGCCCGTGGCGATTTCCATTGGGGTCAGGGTCGCGGTGCCTAGGGCCAGGGACAGGTTGCGTGGCAGGTCCTGCTTGTTGAAGCCGAACTTGCTGATGTAGTCGATGGTGCGGTCCACGCCCAGCGCCTGCAACAGGCGGATCGATACCAGGTTACGCGACTTGTACAGGGCTTCGCGCAGGCGAATCGGCCCGAGGAAAGTGTTGGTATCGTTCTTCGGACGCCATACCTTGTCCAGATACTCGTCGACAAACACGATTGGCGCGTCGTTGACCAGGCTGGCGGCGGTGTAGCCGTTATCCAGTGCGGCGCTGTAGACGAACGGCTTGAAACTCGAGCCGGGTTGACGCTTGGCCTGCAACGCACGGTTGTAGTTGCTCTGCTCGAAGGCAAAGCCGCCCACCAGGGAGCGGATGGCGCCGTTCTGCGGATCCAACGACACCAGCGCGCCTTGGGCGGCGGGAATCTGGCTGAATTTAAGGGCGTTGTCCAGCTGTCGCTGCACCCGGATCAGATCGCCGACCTGGGCAACGTCCGAGGGCTGGCGAGGATTGGCCCCCATGCTGTTGGTATTGAGGAACTGGCGGGCCCATTTCATGGTGTCCCAGGCCACGTGCTCTTCCGATTGGCCATTGCGCGTCAGCACCTTGATGCCGTCCTTGTCCACTTGGGTGACAATGGCCGGTTCCAGGCTGCTGATGGTGCGTTGCTTGGTCAGCTCAAGGGCCCAGGCTTCCTTGGTCTTGCCCGGCAGGCGCGATTCAGGACCCCGGTAGCCGTGGCGCTGGTCATAAGACATCAGGCCTTCATGCAGCGCGGTATTGGCCATTTCCTGCAGATTGCTCGGTACCGTGGTGGTCACGCGAAAACCTTCGGTGTAGGCGTCGCTGCCATAGCGCCCGACCATCTCGGCCCGGGCCATTTCGGCGATGTACGGGGCGTTCACTTCAGGGGTCGGCACGTGATAGCTGGCGTTCAACGGCTCGTTGATCGCGGCGGTGTAGTCGGCTTCGCTGATTTTTCCGAGCTTGTACATGCGCCCCAGGATCCAGTCGCGGCGCTCTTTGCTTCGTGCCGGGTTGGCCAGGGGATTGAAACGCGACGGTGCCTTGGGCAGGCCGGCGATCATCGCCATCTGCGCCAGGCTGACGTCGCGAATCGACTTGCCGTAATACACCTGCGCCGCCGCCTCGATGCCGTAGGCGCGGTTGCCCAGGTAAATCTTGTTCACGTACAGCTCGAGGATTTCGTCCTTGGTCAGCTGCCGCTCGATTTGCAAGGCCAGGAGAATCTCGGTGGTCTTGCGCGAAAAGCTGCGCTCGCTGGTCAAGAAGAAGTTCTTGGCCACCTGCATGGTGATGGTGCTGCCGCCCGACTGGATATGACCACTCTTGATCAATTGGCTGGCCGCGCGCATCAGGCTGCCTGGATCGACACCATAGTGATTGGCGAAGTTGTCGTCTTCAGCACTTAGTAACGCATTGATGAAATTGGGGGGAATGTCGGCGAAACGGATCGGCGTGCGGCGCATTTCGCCAAATTCGGCGATCAACTTGTTGTCGCTGCTGTACACCCGCAAAGGAATCTGCAACTGAATACTTCTCAGCGCCTCCACGGACGGCAATCCCGGACTAAGGTAAAGAAACGCACCGCTCAGACCCAGGAGCAGTCCGCAGAAAACGGCGACGATGGACCATCCGAAAAATTTCAGCAGACGAATCAAGGCTTTTGGATATCCAGGCAAAGAATGAAAAAGGCGCCAGGTGCAGGGAAGGACCCGTGCTTGCAACAAAGCGAAAAAAACGCTGGGCATTATAAGCATTTTTTTTCGTTGGAAACGCCATCCGGACGTCCATCGGACCGGGGGGATTGAACGCAACGCATATTAGAGAGTCCGTAACTCACGGATAGTCATAGGGAATTGGTAGTGCTACGACTCTTCAATAAAAAAGCCCATGCGCTTCTGGGGATCGACATCAGCTCGACGTCGGTGAAGCTGCTCGAATTGAGTCGCCAGGGGGACCGTTACCGCGTCGAGTCGTATGCGGTCGAACCGTTGCCGGCCAACGCAGTGGTTGAAAAGAACATTGCCGAGCTCGAGGGCGTGGGACAGGCGCTATCGCGGGTCCTGGCCAAGGCCAAGACGCCCTTGCGCAACGTGGCGGTGGCCGTTGCGGGTTCGGCGGTCATCACCAAGACCATCGAGATGGACGCCGGGCTGTCCGACGACGACATGGAAAACCAGCTCAAGATCGAAGCCGACCAGTACATCCCTTATCCCTTGGATGAGGTGGCGATCGATTTCGAAGTGGTGGGTGCATCGCCCCGCAGTACCGAGCGGGTCGAAGTGCTGCTGGCGGCGTGTCGCAAGGAAAACGTCGAGGTTCGCGAGGCCGCATTGGCGCTCGCCGGGCTGACCGCTCGCGTGGTTGACGTGGAAGCCTACGCGCTGGAGCGCGCCTTTGGCCTGCTCGCCACGCAGCTGGCCGCGTCCCAGGAGCGCCTGACCGTGGCGGTGATCGACATCGGTGCCACGATGACCACGCTCAGCGTGCTACACAATGGCCGCATCATTTATACCCGGGAACAACTGTTTGGTGGTCGCCAGCTGACCGAGGAGATCCAGCGCCGCTATGGCCTGACCCCCGAGCAGGCCGGCCAGGCGAAAAAACAGGGCGGCTTGCCGGACGACTATCTCAGCGAGGTGCTGCAACCGTTTCGCGAAGCGCTGGTCCAGCAGGTGTCGCGCTCCTTGCAGTTCTTCTTCGCTTCGGGCCAGTACAGCGCGGTGGATCACATTCTGCTGGCCGGTGGCACGGCGTCGGTTGCGGGCCTGGATCGGCTGATCGAACAGCGCTTGGGCACACCGACCCAAGTGGCCAACCCGTTCACCAACATGGCCTTGAGCAGCAAGGTCAATGCGGGCGCCCTGGCCAGTGACGCGCCGGCGCTGATGATCGCCTGCGGGCTGGCCCTCAGGAGTTTTGACTGATGGCGCGGATCAACCTTCTACCCTGGCGCGAAGAGCTGCGCGAAGAGCGTCGCAAACGCTTTTTACTGGCGCTGGTGGGAGCGCTGGTCGGCGCGGTAGGGCTGACGCTGATTGCGGTGCAGTACCTGAACAGTGCCATCGACTATCAAACGGCGCGTAACGGCCACATCACCGGGCAGATTGCGATACTCGACGAACGCATCCAGCAGATCAGCGAGCTCAAGGCTCGTCGGCAGCAACTGCTGGAGCGCATGCGCATCATCCAGGACTTGCAAGGTAACCGACCGGTCAGCGCACGCATTTTCGACCAGCTGGCGCGGACCTTGCCGGACGGCGTGTATTTCACCGAGGTAAAGATGGAGGAGGGCACGCTCTCCATCAAGGGCGCGGCGCAGTCCAACAACCGCGTCTCGGACCTGATGCGCAACCTGGACTCATCGGACCTGTTCGACGCGCCCAGCCTGACGGAAGTCAAGGCCACCACGGCAGGCCAGCTTGACCAGGCGAACGTTTTCCAGCTGACGGTTCGCCAGACCCGCCCGGCCGATGCGGAGGACGCCCAATGAAGCCGGGGGAGTGGCTGGACGCGCTGCGCAAGATCGACATCAGCGACCTGGATACCAACAACGTCGGTTCGTGGCCCATGGCGGTCAAGTGGCTGGCCGGCATCTTGTTGGTCATCCTGGTGCTGGGACTGGGCTATAACTTTGCTTTGAGCGACCTGCAAACCCAGCTGCAGCAGGTGCGCGAGGAAGAAAATACCCTCAAGGCGCAATTTGCGGGCAAGGCCCACATGGCGGCGAACCTGGAGCGCTACACCGAACAGATGAAGCAGATGGAGACGTCCTTCGGCGTGCTGTTGCGGCAACTGCCCAGTGATACCGAGGTGCCCGGCCTGTTGGAAGATATCACTCGCACGGGCCTGGGCAGCGGCCTGGAGTTCGAGGAAATCAAGCTGTTGCCGGAAGTCACCCAGCCGTTCTACATCGAGTTGCCGATCCAGATCACCGTGACGGGCGGCTACCATGACCTGGCGACTTTCGTCAGCGGTGTGGCCGGATTGCCCCGGATCGTCACCCTGCACGATTTCGAAATCGCACCGATGGAGCCCGAAGCAGGGGCGAAGCTGCGCATGAGCATCCAGGCCAAGACCTACCGGTACAACGAGCAGGAGGCCCAGCCATGAGGTCGACCTGTCGCATCAGCCTGCTGGTCGGGTTACTCGCGTTGGCTGGATGCAACAACGGCGACGGCTTCAGCGACCTGGACGCCTACATGAACGAGGTGCGCCTGCGCCCGCCCGGCAAGATAGAACCCACGCCGACCTTCAGGCCTAACGAAACCTTTACCTACAGCGCCGCCAATCTGCGTAGCCCATTCTCCCAGCAGGTGCGCGTGGACCAGGCCGGCCGGCAACAGGGCTCGCGCAACGTGCGGCCCGACCCTAATCGAGCCAAGCAATACCTGGAAGGCTTCAACATCGAGCAGTTTGAAATGGTCGGGACGATCTCCAATGCCAGTGGCTCATTTGCGCTCTTGCGCGGCGCGGGTGGGGTGCATCGGTTGAAGGTCGGTGACTATCTGGGGCGCAACGACGGACGGATCGTCGCCATCAGCGCCACCCAGGTCGATGTGGTCGAAATCGTTCCGGACGGCGAAGGTGCCTGGCTGGAGCGGCCGCGGACCATTCCTTTGAAAGAGCACTCATAGTGGAATTCGAACAATGAACAGGATTTTTCCAGCCCTCGGTATTTCGCTATGGATAGCGCTGCTGTCGCCGATGGTTCATGGGGCCAGCCTGAAGACGCTCGACGTCGCGACGCTGCCGGGTGACCGTATCGAGCTGAAGCTCACCTTCGACGGGCCACCTCCGACGCCGCGAGGCTATACCACCGAACAACCGGCCCGTATCGCGCTGGACCTGCCTGGCGTGACCAGTAAATTAGCCAGCAAGAGCCGTGACCTTGGCGCAGGCAATGCGCGCAGCGCCACGGTGGTAGAGGCGGGTGAGCGAACCCGGTTGATCATCGGTCTTACGCAATTGGCGCCTTATGACACGCGAATCGAGGGTAACAACCTGTTCGTGGTGGTCGGCAAGGGCGCGGCTGCCAGGTCCTCCGCGCAACCCCCGCGCCCGGCAATCGCCAGCCCTGCGCCCGCCAGGGCCAGCGCCCCGGTGGGCAAAGCCATCAGGGGGGTGGATTTCCAGCGTGGCACCCAGGGTGAAGGCAATGTAGTGATCGACCTGTCGGACCCATCCATCGCTCCCGACATCCAGGAGCGCGAAGGCAAGATCATCCTCAATTTTGCCAGGACGCAGTTGCCCGAACCGTTGCGGGTGCGCCTGGACGTCAAGGACTTCGCCACCCCGGTGCAATTCGTCAATGCCAGTGCTGGCGCCGACCGCGCCACCATCAGCATCGAGCCCAGCGGCACGTTCGACTATTCGACCTACCAGACCGACAACAAGCTGACCGTCAGTGTCCGGCCAATGAGCGTCGAGGACCTGCAAAAACGCAACACCGATCGTGCCGCCTATAACGGCGAAAAGTTGTCCCTCAACTTCCAGGACATTGAAGTGCGCTCGGTACTGCAGTTGATCGCCGACTTCACCAATCTGAACCTGGTGGCCAGCGACACGGTGCAGGGCGGGATCACCCTGCGCTTGCAGAACGTACCTTGGGACCAAGCGTTGGACCTTGTGCTCAAGACCAAGGGGCTGGACAAGCGCATGGTTGGCAATGTGCTGCTGGTGGCGCCAGCGGATGAGATTGCAGCACGCGAGCGCCAGGAGCTGGAATCCCAGAAGCAGATTGCCGACCTGGCGCCGCTGCGGCGCGAGCTGTTGCAGGTCAACTATGCGAAGGCGGCCGACATTGCCAAGCTGTTCCAGTCGGTGACCAGTGCCGAGGCGAAGGCTGACGAGCGTGGCACGATCACGGTCGATGAGCGGACCAACAACATCATTGCCTACCAGACCCAGGACCGGCTCGACGAGCTGCGCCGGATCGTGGCGCAGCTGGATATTCCGGTGCGCCAAGTGATGATCGAGGCGCGAATCGTCGAGGCCAACGTCGATTACGACAAAAGCCTGGGCGTGCGTTGGGGCGGCTCGATCCAGAACAAGGGCAACTGGAATTCTTCCGGCGTCTCCACCGGTGACTCCACCACCATTGGCACGCCGGGCAGCACCAGCACCAACCAGCCATTCGTCGACCTGGGCGCGTCAGGCAATACTTCGGGAATCGGTATCGCGTTCATCACCGACAACGTGTTGCTGGACCTGGAGCTGACGGCGATGGAAAAAACCGGCAATGGGGAAATCGTCTCCCAGCCCAAAGTGGTGACCTCCGACAAGGAGACCGCGAAAATCCTCAAGGGCACCGAAATCCCTTACCAGGAAGCCAGCTCCAGCGGCGCCACCTCGGTGTCGTTCAAGGAAGCCTCGCTATCGCTGGAAGTCACGCCGCAGATCACCCCGGACAACCGAATCATCATGGAGGTCAAGGTCACCAAGGATGAGCCGGACTACTTGAACAAGGTCCAGGATGTACCGCCCATCAAGAAAAACGAGGTCAACGCCAAGGTGCTGGTCAATGATGGCGAGACCATTGTGATCGGCGGGGTTTTCTCAAATACTCAGAGCAAGGTCGTAGATAAGGTGCCATTTCTTGGCGATGTGCCGTATCTTGGCCGCCTTTTCCGGCGTGATGTGGTTTCGGAGAAAAAATCCGAGCTGCTGGTGTTTCTCACTCCGCGTATCATGAACAACCAGGCGATTGCTGTGAGTCGTTGATTCTGTGCGAAATTTGATTCTTGTTGGACCGATGGGGGCTGGAAAAAGCACCATCGGCCGTCTGCTGGCCAAAGAGCTGCGCCTGCCATTCAAAGATTCCGACAAGGAAATTGAATTGCGCACGGGTGCCAATATCCCGTGGATCTTCGATAAGGAAGGCGAGCCGGGCTTTCGCGACCGCGAGCAGGCGATGATTGCCGAGCTGTGTGGTTTCGAAGGCGTGGTGCTGGCCACCGGCGGCGGCGCGGTGATGCGCGAAGCCAATCGTCGGGCGCTGCATGCCGGCGGACGAGTGGTCTATCTGCATGCATCCGTTGAACAGCAGGTCGGCCGCACCGCCCGTGATCGCAACCGCCCGCTGTTGCGTACCGCCGACCCGGCCAGGACCTTGCGGGACCTGCTGGAGGTGCGTGACCCGCTGTACCGGGAAATAGCCGATCTGGTCATCGAAACCGATGAGCGTCCGCCACGGATGGTGGTGCTGGAAATTCTGGAGCGCCTCCAACAATTGCCCCCCCGTTAATGCGCCGCGCGAAATGCGCTATCCTCGGCATCCCGTCCAAGCCCTACTGGGGCGTGGCGGATGGCCATTAACTGGCGCCATGGCAGGCACCAAGGACTTTCGTTAATTGCAGGCAGGACGCCTGATTTCATCTTCACTGTGGGGACACATGCAGACACTTAAGGTCGATCTGGGCGAGCGCAGCTACCCGATTCACATTGGCGAAGGCTTGCTGGACCAGCCAGAACTGCTGGCGCCGCACATCGCTGGGCGGCAAGTGGCGATCATCACCAATGAAACCGTCGCCCCTTTGTATCTGGAACGCCTGACTCGCAGCCTGTCGGCTTTTTCGGTCATTTCCGTCGTGTTGCCTGACGGTGAGGCCTTCAAGACGTGGGAAACCCTGCAACTTATTTTCGACGGGCTGCTGACCGCGCGGCATGATCGCCGCACCACCGTGGTCGCCCTGGGTGGCGGCGTGATCGGTGACATGGCAGGGTTTGCCGCGGCGTGCTATCAGCGCGGTGTGGATTTCATCCAGATTCCTACCACGCTGCTTTCCCAGGTCGACTCCTCGGTCGGTGGCAAGACCGGGATCAACCATCCGCTGGGCAAGAACATGGTGGGTGCGTTCTATCAGCCCAACGTGGTGCTGGTCGACACCGCCACGCTCAAGTCCTTGCCGGCGCGCGAGCTGTCCGCCGGGTTGGCGGAAGTCATCAAGTACGGGCTGATCTGTGACGAGCCATTCCTGGGGTGGCTCGAAGACAACGTAGATCGCCTGCATGCGCTGGATCAAACGGCGCTCACCTACGCCATCGAGCGTTCCTGCGCAGCCAAGGCTGCGGTGGTTGGCGCCGATGAGCGCGAGTCGGGCGTGCGTGCCACGCTCAACCTGGGCCACACCTTCGGCCATGCCATCGAAACCCATATGGGTTATGGCGTCTGGCTGCATGGCGAGGCCGTTGCCGCGGGGACGGTCATGGCCCTGGAGATGTCTGCGCGCCTGGGCTGGATCAGCGAGCAGGAGCGTGATCGTGGGATTCGGCTGTTCCAACGCGCCGGGCTGCCGGTCGTTCCGCCCGAAGAAATGACCGAGGCGGATTTTCTTGAACACATGGCAATCGACAAAAAAGTGATCGACGGTCGTCTGCGTCTGGTGCTGCTGCGCCACATGGGCGAAGCGGTGGTGACCGACGATTATCCGAAAGAGGTTCTACAGGCCACGCTGGGAGCGGACTACCGCGCCCTGGCTCAGCTTAAAGGTTAAGAAGATTTCGATGACTAGTTTGCATGCCGACGAGGCTTTCCTCGGCCACTTCCAGTTAAGTCATGACCCATTTGCTCCTCGGGTTCCGGGCTTCAAGTTCTTCCCGGCCCAACGCAAGCCGGTGCTGGGCCAGTTGCACCACTTGGCGCGCTATAGCCAGTTGCTGTTGGTCGTCACCGGCCCCCAGGGCAGCGGCAAGACTTTGCTGCGCCAGGCGCTGGTGGCCAGTACCAACAAACAGTCGGTGCAAAGCGTGGTGGTGTCGGCCCGTGGCGCGGGCGATGCGGCGGGTGTACTGCGTCAAGTGGCCCAGGCGCTGAATGTCGCCCAGGCGGAGATTGGCGCGATTCTCGACCAGATCGTGCAATTGGCGCTGACCGGTCAGGAAGTCTATCTCCTGGTGGATGATGCCGAACAACTCGACGAATCTGCCTTGGAAGCTTTGCTGGCCCTCGCCGCCGGTGCGCCGGAAGGACGCCCTCACGTGTTCCTGTTTGGCGAGTCGTCGTTGATCGCTGTCCTGGACCAACTGGAACTTGAGGAAGAGCGTTTCCACGTCATCGAACTGGCGCCGTACACCGAAGAAGAAACCCGCGAATACCTGGCACAGCGTCTTGAAGGCGCGGGCCGGGGTATCGAACTTTTCACCGCGGATCAGATCTCTGAGATTCACGAAAGCTCCGACGGCTGGCCTGGCAACATCAACCAGGTGGCCCGAGATGCTCTGATCGAAATCATGATCGCCAGCCGCTCAGCGGTGAAGCGTCCAAGTATGGGGTTCAACATGCCGAAGAAACACGTATTGGCGATTTCCGCCGTAGTCGTGGTCGCGGTCGCTGCCGCCTGGCTGATGCCAGGTCGCAACAAGGCACCCACTACCGGCGCACCTGCCAACGAACAGGCACAGCTGCCTCTCGGTCAGGGCACGCCGCAACCCAACGCAGGTGCCGGCGCCCCGGCGGTGGAATTTGCCGGCAACACGCAGCCAATGCCGCTGCCGCTGGTCGGGCAGTCGCAGCCGGTCATGCGCGGTCCCCTGGCTGAAGCGGCTGGCGGAATAACCGAAGGCGACGACGGCGCACCGCCGCCGATCGAAGACACCAGCGACGTGCCGCCTACCGTGACCACCACCGCGCCACCTGCCGGTGTGCCTGCAGGGCCAGCGCCGACGCCGACCCCAGCTCCCGCCGCCAAGCCGACCCCGGCGCCGACTCAGCTGGCGACCGCCAAGCCTGCTCCGGTTCCGGCCCCGGCAGCCAAGCCTGCCGCCACTCCGGCCAAAGCCGCCGGCGGTAGCTGGTATGCCGGCCAGGCGCCGGGCAACTATGTGGTGCAGATCCTCGGCACCAGCTCCGAAACTGCTGCGCAGAGTTTCGTCAAGGAGCAGGGCGGCGAGTACCGTTACTTCAAGAAAGTGCTCAACGGCAAGCCGCTTTACGTCATCACCTACGGCAGCTTTGCCAACCGTGACGCAGCCGTTTCCGCCATCAAGGCCTTGCCAGCGAAGGTTCAGGCTGGTAAACCTTGGCCTCGCACTGTCGCCAGCGTCCAACAGGAACTGGCAGCAACTCGCTGATGATTCGGCGGCCTTACCCAGGCCGCCTCTCCCGGCAACCTCAAAATTTCCGCAACGGCGAGCGACCTTTCAGGCCGCGCGCCTTGTGGTGTCTGCGTCACAGTAGCGTTTGAGTCGTAGCGGTCGAACCCAAAAAAGTTTTGACTAGCACAGCATATAGCTTTAAACCTTTCACAAATGCGACATGGATTTGCGACAGTTCGTCGTCAAATTTGTGAGCCCCTGTGTCGGTGTGTACAATGACCTCCCTTTTGCCCCCGCAAAGCTGGCGTACGTTCGGCGCGGCATGCAACTGGTTGAATTGAAAAGAAATTTGCCTCGAATAGAGGCAGCCTGGTGAGAAAGTGTCTATGAAAGCAGGTCTGTACCAACCAGATGAATTCAAGGATAACTGCGGTTTCGGCCTGATAGCCCATATGCAGGGCGAGCCCAGCCATACCCTTTTGCAAACGGCCATTGAGGCCCTGACCTGCATGACCCACCGTGGCGGGATCAACGCCGACGGCAAGACCGGTGACGGTTGTGGCTTGCTGATTCAAAAGCCCGATGAGTTCCTGCGTACCGTAGCCCAGGAAACGTTTGGCGTGACCCTGCCCAAGCAGTACGCCGTGGGCATGGTGTTCTTCAACCAGGACCCGGTGAAGGCTGAGGCGGCTCGCGAAAACATGAATCGTGAGATCCTGGCCGCCGGCCTGCAACTGGTCGGCTGGCGCAAAGTGCCAATCGACACCAGCGTCCTCGGCCGCCTGGCCCTGGAGCGCCTGCCGCAGATCGAACAGGTGTTCATCGCCGGCGAAGGCCTGAGCGACCAGGAAATGTCGATCAAGCTGTTCAGCTCCCGTCGTCGTTCGTCCGTGGCCAACGCTGCCGACACCGACCACTACATCTGCAGCTTTTCCCACAAGACCATCATTTATAAAGGCCTGATGATGCCGGCGGACCTCACCGCCTTCTATCCGGACCTGAGCGACGAGCGCCTGAAGACCGCGATCTGCGTGTTCCACCAGCGCTTCTCCACCAACACCCTGCCGAAATGGCCGTTGGCCCAGCCTTTCCGCTTCCTTGCCCACAACGGCGAGATCAACACCATCACCGGCAACCGCAACTGGGCCCTGGCCCGTCGCACCAAGTTCGCCAACGACTTGATGCCGGATCTCGAAGAGCTCGGCCCGCTGGTCAACCGCGTGGGTTCTGACTCCTCGAGCATGGACAACATGCTCGAACTGATGGTGACCGGCGGCATCGACCTGTTCCGTGGCGTGCGCATGCTCGTTCCGCCAGCCTGGCAGAACGTCGAGACCATGGATCCGGACCTGCGCGCCTTCTACGAATACAACTCCATGCACATGGAACCGTGGGACGGCCCGGCCGGTATCGTCATGACCGACGGTCGCTACGCGGTGTGCCTGCTCGACCGTAACGGCTTGCGTCCGGCACGCTGGGTAACCACCACCAACGGCTTCATTACCCTGGCCTCGGAAATCGGCGTCTGGAACTACCAGCCCGAAGACGTCATCGCCAAGGGCCGCGTGGGCCCGGGCCAGATCTTCGCCGTGGACACCGAAACCGGCCAGATCCTCGACACCGACGCCATCGACAACCGTCTCAAGTCCCGTCACCCGTACAAGCAATGGCTGCGCAAGAACGCCCTGCGTATCCAGGCGACCATGGAAGACAACGACCACGGTTCGGCTTTCTACGACGTCGATCAGCTCAAGCAGTACATGAAGATGTACCAGGTGACGTTCGAAGAGCGTGACCAGGTGCTGCGTCCGCTGGGTGAGCAAGGCTACGAAGCGGTCGGCTCCATGGGCGACGACACGCCGATGGCGGTGCTGTCGCAGCGCGTGCGCACGCCGTACGACTATTTCCGCCAGCAGTTCGCGCAGGTCACCAACCCGCCGATCGACCCGCTGCGCGAAGCGATCGTGATGTCGCTGGAAATCTGCCTCGGCGCAGAACGCAACATCTTCCAGGAGTCGCCGGAACACGCTTCGCGCGTGATCCTCAGCTCGCCGGTCATTTCCCCGGCCAAGTGGCGCTCGCTGACCAACCTCGATCGCCCGGGCTTCGAGCGCCAGGTCATCGACCTGAACTACGACGAAAGCATCGGTCTGGAAGCGGCGATCCGAAACGTTGCCGATCAGGCTGAAGAAGCCGCGCGCGCCGGTCGCACCCAGATCGTGCTGACCGACCGTCATATCGCTGCGGGCAAGCTGCCGATCCACGCCTCGCTGGCCACCGGCGCGGTGCACCATCGCCTGACCGAAAAGGGCCTGCGCTGCGATTCGAACATCCTGGTGGAAACCGCCACGGCTCGCGATCCGCATCATTTTGCGGTGCTGATCGGTTTCGGCGCCTCGGCGGTCTATCCGTTCCTGGCCTACGAAGTGCTGGGCGACCTGATCCGTACCGGTGAAGTGCTGGGCGACCTCTACGAGGTATTCAAGAACTACCGCAAGGGCATCACCAAGGGCCTGCTCAAGATCCTCTCGAAGATGGGTATCTCGACCATCGCCTCGTACCGTGGCGCGCAACTGTTCGAGGCCATCGGCCTGTCCGAAGAAGTCTGCGAGCTGAGTTTCCGTGGCGTGCCGAGCCGCATCAAGGGCGCGCGCTTCGTCGACATCGAAGCCGAACAGAAGGCCTTGGCCGCCGAAGCCTGGAGCCCGCGCAAGCCGATCCAGCAGGGTGGTTTGCTGAAATTCGTCCACGGTGGCGAATACCACGCGTACAACCCGGACGTGGTCAACACCTTGCAGGCCGCCGTGCAACAGGGCGACTACAGCAAGTTCAAGGAATACACCGCGCTGGTGGACAACCGTCCGGTGTCGATGATCCGCGACTTGCTCAAGGTCAAGACCCTCGACACGCCGCTGGACATCAGCGAAGTAGAGCCGCTGGAATCGGTGCTCAAGCGCTTCGATTCGGCCGGTATTTCCCTTGGCGCCTTGTCCCCGGAAGCCCACGAAGCCCTGGCCGAAGCCATGAACCGCCTCGGTGCGCGCTCCAACTCGGGCGAAGGCGGCGAAGACCCGGCGCGCTACGGCACCATCAAGAGTTCGAAAATCAAGCAAGTGGCGACCGGCCGCTTCGGTGTGACGCCCGAATACCTGGTCAACGCCGAAGTGTTGCAGATCAAGGTGGCCCAGGGCGCCAAGCCCGGTGAGGGCGGCCAATTGCCTGGCGGCAAGGTCAACGGCCTGATCGCCAAGCTGCGTTATGCGGTGCCCGGCGTGACCCTGATCTCACCGCCGCCGCACCATGACATCTACTCGATCGAAGACTTGTCGCAACTGATCTTCGACCTCAAGCAGGTGAACCCGAAGGCGCTGGTCTCGGTGAAACTGGTGGCGGAAGCTGGCGTGGGCACCATTGCCGCGGGCGTGGCGAAAGCCTATGCCGACCTGATCACCATTTCCGGCTACGACGGCGGCACCGGCGCATCGCCGCTGACCTCGATCAAGTACGCTGGCGCGCCGTGGGAACTGGGCCTGGCGGAAACTCACCAGACCCTGCGCGGCAACGACCTGCGCGGCAAGGTTCGGGTGCAGACCGACGGCGGCCTGAAAACCGGCCTCGACGTGATCAAGGCCGCGATTCTCGGCGCCGAAAGCTTCGGCTTCGGCACTGCGCCGATGATTGCCCTGGGCTGCAAATACCTGCGCATCTGCCACCTGAACAACTGCGCCACCGGCGTGGCGACCCAGAACGAGAAGCTGCGCAAGGATCACTACATCGGCACTGTCGACATGGTGGTGAATTTCTTCACTTACGTGGCCGAAGAGACCCGTGAGTGGCTCGCGAAGCTGGGCGTGCGCTCGCTGGAAGAGCTGATCGGCCGTACCGATCTGCTCGAAGTGATCGAAGGCCAGACCGCCAAGCAGCAACACTTGGACCTGACTCCATTGCTGGGCAGCGACCTCATTCCTGCGGACAAGCCACAGTTCTGCCAGGTTGATCGCAACCCGCCGTTCGACAAGGGCGAGCTGGCCGAGAAGATGGTCGACATGGCCGCTTCGGCGATCAACGACATGAGCGGTGCCGAGTTTGAGCTGAACATCTGTAATTGCGACCGCTCCATCGGTGCGCGTATCTCCGGTGAAATCGCTCGCAAGCACGGCAACCAGGGCATGGCCCAGGCGCCGATCACGTTCCGCTTCAAGGGCACGGCCGGGCAAAGCTTCGGCGTCTGGAACGCCGGCGGCCTGACCATGTACTTGGAAGGTGACGCGAACGACTATGTGGGCAAGGGCATGACCGGCGGCAAGCTGGTCATCGTTCCGCCCAAGGGCAGTGTCTACCGGACCCAGGACAGTGCGATCATCGGCAACACCTGCCTGTATGGCGCCACGGGCGGCAAGTTGTTTGCCGCTGGCACCGCGGGCGAGCGTTTCGCCGTGCGTAACTCCGGGGCCCACACCGTGGTGGAAGGCACCGGCGATCACTGTTGCGAGTACATGACCGGTGGTTTTGTCTGCGTCCTGGGCAAGACCGGTTACAACTTTGGCTCCGGCATGACCGGCGGTTTCGCCTATGTGCTCGACCAGGACAACACCTTCGTTGACCGGGTCAACCACGAACTGGTGGAAATCCAGCGGATCAGCGGCGAAGCGATGGAAGCGTATCGCAGCCACCTGCAGCGCGTGCTGAACGAGTATGTCGAGGAGACCGACAGCGAGTGGGGTCGTGAACTCGCCGAAAACCTCGATGACTACTTGCGTCGTTTCTGGCTGGTCAAGCCCAAGGCGGCTAATTTGAAGTCTCTGCTTTCAAGTACTCGTGCGAGTCCGCAGTAAACGACGCAGCAGCAAGCGGCAAGCTCCAAGCCGCAAGTTAACAGCAGTGCGCGTTGTGCCTGCCACCGTGATTGTCTTGCAGCTTGAAGCTTGGAGCTTGAAGCTGTCGTGTATGAGGTTTTGAAGAATGACCGAACGTCTGAATAACGACTTCCAGTTCATCGATGTCGGGCGCAAGGATCCGAAGAAGAAACTGTTGCGTCAACGCAAGAAAGAGTTCGTGGAGATCTACGAGCCTTTCAAACCCCAGCAGTCGGCCGACCAGGCCCACCGCTGCCTGGGTTGCGGTAACCCGTACTGCGAATGGAAGTGCCCGGTGCACAACTTCATTCCCAACTGGTTGAAACTGGTGGCCGAGGGCAACATCCTCCAGGCCGCCGAGCTGTCCCACCAGACCAACACCCTGCCGGAAGTCTGCGGCCGGGTGTGCCCGCAGGATCGTCTGTGTGAAGGTGCCTGCACCCTCAACGACGGTTTCGGCGCGGTGACCATCGGTTCGGTGGAGAAGTACATCACCGACACCGCGTTCGCCATGGGCTGGCGCCCGGACATGTCCAAGGTCAAGCCGACCGGCAAGCGCGTCGCGATCATCGGCGCAGGCCCGGCGGGCCTGGGCTGTGCGGACGTGCTGGTGCGCGGCGGCGTGACCCCGGTGGTGTTCGACAAGAACCCGGAAATCGGCGGGCTGCTGACCTTCGGCATCCCCGAGTTCAAGCTGGAAAAGAGCGTGCTGAGCAATCGTCGCGAAGTCTTCACCGGCATGGGCATCGAGTTCCGGCTGAACACCGAGGTGGGCAAGGACGTGACCATGGAGCAACTGCTCGAAGAATACGATGCGGTATTCATGGGCATGGGCACCTACACCTACATGAAGGGCGGCTTTGCCGGCGAGGACCTGCCGGGCGTCTACGACGCGCTGGACTTCCTGATCGCCAACGTCAACCGCAACCTGGGCTTTGAAAAGTCGCCGGAAGATTTCGTCGACATGAAAGGCAAGAAGGTCGTGGTGCTCGGCGGTGGCGATACGGCGATGGACTGCAACCGTACGTCGATTCGCCAGGGGGCCAAGTCGGTGACCTGCGCCTACCGTCGTGACGAAGCGAACATGCCGGGCTCGCGCAAAGAGGTGAAGAACGCCAAGGAAGAAGGCGTGAGATTCCTCTACAACCGCCAGCCGATTGCGATTGTCGGCGAAGACAAGGTCGAAGGCGTGAAGGTAGTCGAGACCCGTCTCGGCGAGCCGGACGCCCGTGGTCGCCGTAGTCCCGAGCCGATCCCTGGCTCCGAAGAGATCATCCCGGCCGACGCCGTGGTCATCGCTTTCGGCTTCCGTCCAAGCCCGGCGCCATGGTTCGAGCAATTCAGCATCCAGACCGACAGCCAGGGCCGCGTCGTCGCCCCGGAACAAGGCCAGTACAAGCACCAGACCAGCAACCCGAAGATCTTCGCCGGCGGCGACATGGTCCGGGGTTCCGACCTGGTGGTGACGGCGATCTTCGAAGGCCGTACCGCGGCTGAAGGGATCCTGGATTACCTGAACGTCTAGCGACGTTAGCTGCAAGTTTCAAGCTGCAAGCCGCAAGAAAGACCAATCCTGCTTTTAACTTGCGGCTTGTAGCTTGCCGCTTGCCGCTTGCCGCTGTCTTTTGAGACCATGCCCGCACTTTTTTTCCGGATGCCGACATGACTGCCCTGAAGAACGACCGTTTCCTTCGCGCCCTGCTCAAGCAACCTGTAGACGTCACCCCCGTATGGATGATGCGTCAGGCCGGTCGCTACCTGCCGGAGTACCGCGCCAGCCGCGCCAAGGCCGGTGACTTCATGAGCTTGTGCATGAATCCTCAGTTCGCCTGCGAAGTCACGATGCAGCCGCTGGATCGCTACCCGCAGTTGGACGCGGCGATCCTGTTCTCCGACATCCTCACCATCCCCGACGCCATGGGCCAAGGCCTGTACTTCGAGACCGGCGAAGGCCCGCGCTTCAAGAAAGTCGTCAGCACCCTGGCCGATATCGAAGCGCTGCCGATTCCCGATCCGCAGAAAGACCTGGGCTATGTCATGGACGCGGTCAGCACCATTCGCCGTGAACTCAACGGTCGGGTGCCGCTGATCGGTTTCTCCGGCAGCCCGTGGACGCTCGCGACCTACATGGTCGAAGGTGGCTCGTCGAAAGATTTCCGCAAGACCAAGGCGATGCTCTACGACAACCCCCAAGCCATGCACCTGTTGCTGGACAAGCTGGCCCAGTCGGTCACGTCCTACCTCAACGGCCAGATCCTGGCTGGCGCGCAAGCGGTGCAGATCTTCGATACCTGGGGCGGCAACCTGTCGGCGGCGGCGTACCAGGCGTTTTCCCTGGCCTACATGCGCAAAATCGTCAGTGGCCTGATCCGCGAGCACGAAGGTCGCAAAGTCCCCGTGATCCTGTTCACCAAGAACGGCGGCCTGTGGCTGGAAAGCATCGCCGAGGCCGGCGCCGACGCCTTGGGCCTGGACTGGACCTGCGACATCGGCAACGCCCGCGAGCGCGTGGGCCACAAGGTTGCGCTGCAAGGCAACATGGACCCGACCGTGCTCTACGCCAAGCCTGAAGCCATTCGCGCTGAAGTCGGACGCATCCTCGCCAGTTACGGCAAGGGTAGCGGTCACGTCTTCAACCTCGGTCACGGGATCACCCCGGAAGTCGACCCGGAACACGCCGGGGCTTTCCTGCGGGCGGTGCATGAGTTGTCGGCGCAATTTCACGACTGACTCAGCACGGGAGCGAGCCCGCTCGCTCCCGCCACTGTTCTTGCGTCAGGCTTTCAAGTCACCCAGCGGCGGCAACTTGGCGAGCTTCAGCGCGATCAGCAGCGCGATCACCAGTAATGATCCGATGAACAACCCGGTTCCGTTCCATCCCCCCAGGTGCCAGGCCACGCCACCCGCCGTACCGGCAATACTCGAACCGGCGTAATAGCTGAACAGG
This sequence comes from Pseudomonas sp. Z5-35, assembly GCF_051131945.1. Taxonomy (NCBI): domain Bacteria; kingdom Pseudomonadati; phylum Pseudomonadota; class Gammaproteobacteria; order Pseudomonadales; family Pseudomonadaceae; genus Pseudomonas; species Pseudomonas sp. Z5-35. Next base: position 5,091,179 of record NZ_CP071640.1, on the reverse strand, counting down.
TACAACGACGAAGCCTGCCCCTTGGCCTTCAGGGCCCGGCGGCCGATCCAGCTGCTGGCCACCGAGTGCGCGCCGAAGAAACCGAAGGTGAACACCAGCATGCCCAGGATCACCAGCCACAGCGGCGTGGCCATGCTCAGCACGAGGCCGACCAGCATCAGCGCGATGGTAACCCAGAGCATTTTGCGACGGCCGAGTCTGTCCGCCAGTGCGCCGATTTTTGCCGAGCTGTAGATGCCCGACAGGTACACCACCGACAGCAACCCGACGAAGGCTTGATCCAGATGATAAGGCTCGGCCAGCAGGCGGTAGCCGATGTAGTTGAACAGCGTAACGAATGCGCCCATCAGCACGAAGGCTTCGAGGAACAGCAGCGGCAACCCGGCGTCGCGAAAGTGCAGGGTGAAACCCTCAAGCAGGCTGCGTGGATGCAGCGAACGGGGACGGAAGTTGCGTGACTCGGGAAGAATCCGCCAGAACACCGCCGCCGCGATCAACGCCAGGCCGCCGATCACCAGCATCGCGGTGTGCCAACTGACGAAGTCGATCAAGACCCCGGTGATCAGGCGACCGCACATGCCGCCGATGGCGTTGCCAGCGATGTACAGCCCCATCGCCAGGCCGATGTGCTTGGGATGGATTTCTTCGCTCAGGTAGGTCATCGCCACTGCCGCCAAACCGCTCAACGACAACCCGACCAAGGCGCGTAGCACCAGCACGCCTTGCCAGGTCGGCATCATCGCACTGGCAATCGTGCACACCGATGCCGCGAACAGCGCCGCGACCATCACCGATTTGCGGCCGATGCGGTCGGAAATCGGGCCGGTGATCAACAGACCGATGGCGAGCAGGCCGGTCGCCACCGACAGGATCAGGCTGCTCTGCGCCGCGTTGATGGAAAACTCCTTGGACAACAGCGGCATCATCGGCTGCACGCAATACAGCAGGGCGAAGGTCGCAAAGCCACCGCAGAACAGCGCCAGCACCGTGCGCATGAACATCGGCGTGCCTTTCTCGATGTAGATGTCTTTCAATTCAGCAGCCATCTCATCCTGCGCGCGGGGCGGGATTTCATGGGCTAAAGGAGCGAGAGCGATTTTCACGGTGGACCTCGGTGGAGCACGGCCTAGCAGGCGATGGAAAAAGCATATAGCCGGCCAATGTTTCTATCCAATATATTGTTCGACCTGTTTAAGACGTTTAACGACCTATTGGAAAGCCGATGGAACTGCGTCACCTGCGTTACTTCATTGCCGTGGCCGAAGAACTGCATTTCGGCCGCGCCGCGCTGGCCTTGGGCATCTCCCAGCCACCCTTGAGCCAACAGATCCAGGCGTTGGAACAAGAGATTGGCGCCCGGCTGTTCGAACGCACCAATCGCCGGGTCGAATTAAGCCAGGCCGGGCGGTTGTTCCTCGAGGAGGCACGGCAGGTTCTGGCCCAAGTCGATAAAGCCACCGACGTGGCTCGCCGCGCCCAATTGGGCGAGCTGGGAGAACTGAAGATCGGTTTCACCTCCTCGGCGCCATTCAACTCCACCATTCCTCAAGCGATTTTTACGTTTCGCCAGCGCTTTCCGACCGTGCACCTGAACCTGCGGGAAATGAGCAGCACCCAGGTGGCCGATGCGTTGTTGGACGAGGTAATCGAGGTCGGCATCATGCGCCCATTACCGCTGCCCGATTCCTTGAGCAAAATCGAACTGAGCCGCGAACCGCTGGTGGCCGTGCTCAGTTCCAAACATCCCCTGGCCCAAGGCAGCGAAGAGGGCCTGTTCCTCTCGGAATTGGCCCAGGAGCCGTTCGTGTTTTTCCCCCGCAGCTACGGCAGCGGCCTCTATGCGCAACTCCTGAGCCTGGCCCGCGATGCCGGTTTCAGCCCGCATTTCGCCCAGGAAGCCGGCGAAGCCATGACCATCATTGGCTTGGTCGCGGCGGGGCTGGGCGTCTCGGTATTGCCGGCGTCCTACCAACGCATGCGTATCGATGGGGTGGTCTATCGCCCGCTGCTCGACCCGGCGGCGGTGTCGGCGGTGTGGCTCGTGAAGCGCAAGGACCAGCGTTCGCCGATGGCGGCGGCGTTTGTGGCGTTGTTGACCGATGGGGTGGAGTTATCGAGTGGTTAGCGTCAGCGCGGATGGCGCCATAACGTGAAGAAGGGCGTCCAAACGGGCGCCCTTCTTCGTTCATGAAGCCGTCATGAGCCTTGTACGGCTTTTGCTTGAGTTACCCGAGCTCGTCGGTCATTGCCCCCATACGGTAACCGTCCTATTGGTGTGGTAGTTATAAAACCCTTGAAGCGTCCAAGTATCGCCTTGACGTTCAAAAGCGGCGCGCCAGCGCCCTCTTCCACGGCTCCCACCTATCTGCGACATGGTGTACCAATAGGCACCGTTGCCCCATTTCGTCGTTATCCTACCGGTGCGAATATCATCCATGATTGATGTAATTCTCAAATTGGCGTCCTGATCGAAGTCGCGATAGGTCATTTGCAGTTCAGCCAGCGGACTGATGGATACTGAGTAGCGATTCGATGAGGCAGGCCCTTCTGGTTCTGGTTGAGGCGCTGAAGGGGTTGCGGTAGGTGTCCGAGGGTTTGTTTGCGCCCTTGTCACAGCCTCTATTTCAAAGGTCGCGTTATGAGTGTTGGGGCCTTTAATGGTTTTTTGGAACTGACCGACATCCTCTTCGGTGACGAATCGGGTGTATTGATTGGCCTTTCTTTTATTGATTTCAACGAAAGGGATTTTATGCATGCGCAAGGCTGCATGGATGCGGGGGGTATTATGATTTGCCAGTTCGGTGGAGAACTCATCGAGCAGGCGATGCTGGTAATTAGCCCTGTTTATGGGATCCGTCAAATACGCAACCCTGGCCGCCTCTGCGACAGCGTCATCACCCGGGATGACCGATTTTATGTAGGCTTCAGCGCGCGCGTCCGCCGCTTTCGTCATTTCTTGATAATGGGAGCTCAGCCTTTCGAACGTATCTCTCAGTGTTCCTGTCGGCGGGGTTATGATAATGAACGTTGCATCGGTAAAGAGATTGCTGAATGTATAAAATTTGGCGTCTACAACCGCGTCCTGTATGAGTCTGTCTTTATATTTGAAGATCAAGTCGTACAGTCTGGATTTGTTATTGGTGTCAAGGGCTAATCCCGCGTTTCGCTCTTGAAAATTTGAAAAATTAATGATTTTCCCCCATATATTGAGTTTTGATAACAGTGCGTAGTTGGCTTTTTTTTGTCTTTCTATGCGTTTTTTGGGTTGAGGCCTTCCGGTTTTATAATCATCTATATATCGACGATAAGCCTCTATATTCCTGGCACCAACATCGTTCATGTTTTCCTGCAATATTTGCTCGACCAGTGCCTCCGGCATGCTCCTGAGAACTGCCTTTTGCCGGTTGGCTATTCCCCACGTGTACCAGTAATAGGCTATCCATCCTGCTCCGCTGTACCTCAGCAAAGCGGCGTCCGACAACATATCGATCTTGGCCTGGTTTGGCGCCTCTGGCGTGCTGAGCAGGCTCGACGCCAGCCCACCACCGCGTAGCCGTTGCAGCTCTTCGACTTTCCAGCGGCCATTCTCCCAAGCCACCGTTCGCTGGTTCGTCCGGTTGTCCGGTGCATAGATAATCCGTTGGCCTTGTTGCATCGCCGTTTTGTAGTAGTACATCCCCAGCTTCAGATAACCCTGTCCGTCCGCATCTGTATACCGGCCGCGACCTTCGAACTTCAGCCCTTTGCCTTCGAACCCTTTCAGGCGCAACGGCTTAAGTTCCGGATCCTGCAGGCGGGGGAGAGATGATAGCGGCGGACGCGCCTTATGTCGGGGCCGCCCCGCGCGAGCCATTATCAGGTCCTCGCACCCTCCGCCAGGACCTCACCCAATCCGCTGATGAAATCGGTGAGCCACTGATCGAAGCTTGCGCCCTCACTTTTGATCGCGGCTATTGCGGCCCCTCCGGTCATCACCGGCAGGATCGCTCGCCCAAGTAATCCCCCCAGTCTGCTGGCGGGAAACATGGACATTGCCCCCGTCAGCAGAGCGACCGCGTTCCGGCGTCCTGCTTGAGCGTCGGCGCTGTCGCGCTCGGCATTGCTGAGCGTCAGCGCATCCGCCGTTTTAACTGCGTGGCTTACCTGCGTTTCATGCAGCACGTTCAGTAGATTGGAATCAACCCCTGCCCAGGATAACTTCGAGGCGAAATCAGCTGGAGCCCGGCTTCTTGCCCAACCCCTGAAGACCGCCTGGGTGATTTTCCTTATCTTTTCATCGAGCGTGAGGTCGGTCGATGTCGGCGTCAGGCTGTCGGCCTGATAGGCCTGCTCCACCAACGGCAGCTGCGAAATCAACCACTGGGTCATCTCAGGCGTGGCGGTAAGTGCCTTGGCCAGGGCCCGCTCCAACTCCCGTACATTCCCGGCATCCAGGTCCCGGAACATTTTGTTGTCCGGCGCACCGGGGGTGTACAACGTCAGCGAAGGTCGACTCGCCAAGCTTGCGCTGCCGAACGCCAGTATGTCCTTCAGCACGCTGTCGCCCCATTTCAATTGGCGAACCACCACTTCGTGTGTGTTGACCTTGCGACGGCCCTCCGGCGTCGGGCTGCCCAGTGCCGCCAGCACCAGATTCAGTCCGGTGTTGTCCTTGTCTTGCCTGAAGTCACCCGAGATATGGGCACTCCACGCCTGCGCCCGTATCTGCTTGGCTTTCAAGGCCATCCATTCTGTCTGCTGTTCCCGGGCCATGATCGGCAGTTCGATCAGGATCCGGGCGCCCACGTTTGCCTGTTCAATGACATTCTTAAACTGGTCATAGGTCATCGGCCCTTCCAGGAAAGGGGCGGTGACACTGCGTTCTTCCGACGTCAGATTGGACATTGCCCATTGCGTCATGGACTGGCGGTAAACAACGATGCCTTTTGTTCCTTGCGATACCCCTGACTCCCATGGCGACGTACCTGCGGGGGCGTGTGGATCAACGATGTAGCGATTGATGCTCAAAAACACCTGGTCGGGATCCGCGGCCACGTAGCCCTTCTCAGTGATGAGCCGGGCCAGCCGTTTGCGGCTCCATTCGCTAACGGCGTCCTCGGTGGCCAAGGTCACCGGATCGGGCGGTGAGGGTTGGATCTGCTGGGCTTCGTACAGATCTCGTACCGCTTTCCACCATTCCCGGCGGTCGTGACCGGTGACCTGAGGATTGCCATGCAGCCATTCGTTCTGTTTTTTCAGCTCCCGCTGGAACTCACGCTCGTCGAGGACGCCCGCCAGGTCCAGGACAGCTCCGACACCTGCTGCCCTGTCGATTCTGGCCGACCAGGCCGCGACCTCTTCTCCCGTCTCGGGGCCTTCCAGCAAGATATCCCGCACGATGGTTTTCTGTGTCGCTCGCAGGTCCGCCACCAGATGAGTCAGGAAATGCGGCGTCAGTGGTTCGGTGCTGACCGCTTCCCAGGCGAGACTGCCCTCGATCAGACCGGCCTTCAGTGCCGCCAGATTGTCGTAGATCTCCAAAGGGTGACCTGGGGCGTATAACACGGCCGTCCCCGATTCGCTGACATGGTCATGCTGCGTCAGCACAACGGTGCAGGGTAGCGGCACACTGTCAGCCCCTGCTGTAAAGGCCATATTCAGGCGGTAGACACCGGGCCGGACTTTTGCCGCCAGTTCGGCGCGAGAAGTCGCGTCCGGTGCCGACAATGCATGTTTGGTCAGGGCCTCGTGCATCGGCTGGCTCATGGTTGCGTCCAGCCTGTGAAGGTCTGTTTGTGCCCTGAGCTGAGCGGCGAATTCATCGGCCAGCCATTCGCCGACTTTACGGCTGCGGCTGAAGTCGGCCGGCCTGTTCCAGAAGTTGTCCAGTGCCTGCGTGAGCAACGGTTCAAAGGACATTGCCGTGTTGCTGATCAACGTCTTGAATTGTTGCTTGGCTTCTTGGCTGTTCAGGTCCGCGGGAATCTGGACGACGTCGCCTTGGGTGACGAGGATGTCGATCTGGCCGGGATCGCGGAAAAGCGTACCCGCATCGATTTTGCCAGCGAGCGCCTTCCAGAACAGCGACGCCAGGGCAATGGCATGGGTCGGGGGCTGTTTGATGGCCGGCTCATCGGCGTCGTCGGCCAGGCTTTGCGAGGAAATAACGGTCTCCTCTTGCCGCGTACGCACCGAAAGATGTTCTACCGCTATTGTGGCGTCCACGGCAGGGAAGGTTCGTTTGAGCCAGTAACGCAGTTGTTGCAGGGCAACCTCTGACGACTGCGGAACCGTATCGTTCAGGAGGATCATTTGTTGCTGGGAAGTATGCAACTGACCCACCAGTGGGATGCTTGGGTCTGGCGCGGTATCAGCCTGCAGAACGGCGTCATGGTTGCCCAGGGACGCACTCAGCCGGCCGGCGTACGGAGCACCGAGAAACAACTCAAGCGATTGCACCAACGAACGAGAGCCGCTGCGAGTGAAAAACGCTTCGCGAAAAGCCCGACCGGTATCACGGTCGAAGACGCCCATGCGTATAAACTTTTCGAACGCCTCTTCGGCCAGCACTTGCGACCATCTGTATGAACAAATCCTCGCGGCGTAAGGCGAGGCGATACCCGTCATGTTATTGAATGGCCGTACCGCTTCGGGCCATTTCAGGTGATCGACTTTATTGTTCGCGTCTTCAAAAACCCGCAGGGCACCGCGTCCGTCGCCAAAGGTGCGATGGGCCTCGAAATCGAACAGCATGAAGAGCAGCGAGTCCGCCGTCGTCCAACTGGTCTGCACCTGGATGCCCGCCAGAAATCGCTCGGCCTGGTCGGTAGAGATAGGCTCCCTGGTCTGGTAGTGGCCCGATACCCAAACCAGAAAATCCTTGGAAAAACACCACTGTTCCAGTACTTGGCTGGAGAACTCACCGGTGTCCGGACCGAGCCCATCCAGCCCGGAAATAGTCCTGTAGTCTTCCCCTGTTAAAAGTTGCTGCAAGCAATGACCGAACTCGTGCATCAACCTGCGTAGCTGATGATGATCCAGCAGGCACGGGGCGTCGTCGTCCCTGGGTGGGAGTTCGCTGCGCAGCACGGCGATCGGTAGCCTTGGCCGACCTTCGGCGGTCATTCGGCGATTGCGCAGGCCAAGCGCGTGGGGTGTTGCGCCAGCAAGATCATGTTGATACGGGTCGACGTAGAGATAGCCGATAGCCTGTCCAAACTCTCTGATTTCAAAAAGGCGCACATCCTCATGCCAGCGATCAAAATCCGCACGCTCGAGCATGTCGACACCAAACAGCCGTTGCACGAACAGGCATAAGCGGTCGAGCACCGAGTCCAATGGTAAATACGCTCGCAGTTGTTCTTGGCCGGCCCCCGCCTGTCGGCGGGTTTTCTCGGTCAGGTACTGGTAGTCCCAAGGCTTCAGCTCATCGAGGTCGTGCTGTGAAGCCAGTGCCTTGAGTTGCCTTGCCTCTCGCTCGAAAAGGCCTCTGTGCCGGTCGAGTGCCCCGCCCAGAAAGCTCGATACCTGATCCGTTGACTTGACCATCTGCCCTTCAAGTGCCAACTGGGCGAAATTTTCATACCCCAGCAACCGGGCCTTGTCGTGGCGAGCCTTCAGCAGTGACACCAGTACTTCGTCGTTATCGAGCCGAGGGTCATGCGGTCCTTGGGACGAGGCACGGTGCTGATAGGCTACCCACACCTCCTTGCGTAACCCCCGGTTTTCAGCATGGCACAGCACCCCGCGAAGCGACTCTTCGCTCAAGGTCACCAGCCAGCCTTGCACGTTTCTCCTGCGCGCCTCATGGGCCATGCGACGCTTGACCGGGCCAGGGACGCCGGCCAGTAGCGACTCCTCCTCGATGTGCTTGCTCCACGCGCCATGAGCCTGCTGTACATTCAGGTGGAACTTGTCTTGGTGCCGCTCTATATCGCTGTCCAAGGCCAGCAGGCGCTGTTGTTGTTCAGGTGCTAGGTTGACTCCGGCCCGGTGGAACGCCCGCAGTATTTTCTGCAATACCTTTTGCCGAGGCTGATCGAACTGTTGCGCTATCTCGCTATGGGAAAGTCTTTGATACAGCCCAAACAATTCACTTTTCCGGGCGAGCTCGGCCTGGTAAGCCATGACCCGTTCGCAACAGCGTTTTGCCGCGTCTCTCCACCCTGGTTGGGTCGTCACTGAGCTGATGATTGCGATGAGCTGGAGGGAAGTATCCAACCGCGCCTTCAGCTCATCCATGGCCAACACCAAGTCGTCCCAGGTCGGATAAGGCGTCTGGCTGGCGATAATGGCGGTGACTTTGATTCGGCTGTCGGCGATGATTTTTTCAATGGCCGGTACTAGATGCTCGGTGCGGATCGCCGAGAATGGCGGTAAATCATAAGAGGACAGAAGGGGGTTTTTATCCAGCATGTTCGCTTCCTGCGAAGTGTTCGGAGCAACACGCTATGCAAGAAGAACCAGGCGAGGGCGGTAGATAGTTACCGCCCGCGGGGGGATGGGCTGGTGTATGGACTTGATGAGACAGGTCGACGCTTGAGTTTTTCAGCGTACCAGCCGATACCTCTTATGTTCCACTTACCCAACATGGAGAAACAGGATGTTCAAGCAGTTGACCTTTACCGCATTGCTGGCAGTCGCCGCGCTGACCTCAGGGTGTGCCTCGGTAAAAATGGCGGATGACACCCAGGATGCTCAGGCGAAAACTTTCCAGACCGTCCCTGACAAAGCGAACATCTACGTTTATCGCAACGAGAGTATGGGAGCCGGGGTAAAAATGCCGGTGACGCTAAACGGTAAGGCTGTCGGGCAGACCGTTGCCAAGTCGTATTTAATGCTATCGGTACCGGCCGGCCAGCAGACGCTGGTGTCGTCTGCGGAAAACGATTCGGAACTCAAACTCAGCACAGAAGCCGGCAAGAACTATTTCGTCTGGCAGGAAGTGAAAGTGGGCTTCATCAAGGCTCGTAACAATCTGCAGGTCGTCGATGAAAAAACCGGCCGCGCCGGGGTGGCGGAAAGCAAATTGATTCAAGCTGAGTAATTGGGCTGTCGCCGTTCCGTGCTATTTGAGAGGGCGCCGCAAGGGCGCCCTTTTCTATGATGTAGCCTGGTGGTGATAGCCGTGCCAGGGTGCGTATTGTAGCAACGTCAATGAATGCGGTTGCGTTGCGATGTGCAGGGCCGCTGGACCAAATCAATTTATTGAAAGGCGACTTGCAACTCATAAGGTCGAACAGTTTTATCGAGCGCTGGCCTATCAGCAAGACCGGTGCGGGATGGAAAGTTGTGTCAAATACCCCTTCGACTGTAGGAAAACGCGCATTTCTAATTACGACACTTCCGATTCGTTGCAGAGACCACTTCGCAGCGGTTGCGACTCGCCCACGCTGCAACGTCTTATTCATCATTGCGAAGCCGCCGGCTCAACGCTCCTTCCCCAGTGGCAAGGGATGCAGCCTGAAGTCATGAATGAGGTCCCTGGAAATGCACTCATCTTTGGATGCCCCCTACACCAACGAAATCTCCCATGAATCTCTTCGCCATCTGGATGACTTGTATTTGGAGCCCCGCCAACTAGAGGGTTACGGCGAAGAAGTCGCGGCATTCATGAGCCGACAAAAAGCCTTCGTCGAAGCTCATCCGCCACTTGCCATCTACCGAGTGGCCACCGAGGGAAGCCAGACGCGTGACGGCGGAACGATCCAGCAAGTGTCATCGTCGTTGACGTTCACCTTGGACAATGGCTGGAAAGTACGCGCCGCGCAGAAAGGCGATGAGGTGGTGTACGCCGATGGCAGCACCGCACGGATCATCACCGGCGCCGGGAAAAACAATAGTGACATTGCACTGGTCGGCAGCCGCCTGAGCAATGGCGACGAGATCATCAATACGCTTCAGAAACGTTTCATGATCATCGTGCGTGAAGGCGTGCCGATGGCGGAGGATTTTTTGCCTGTGCTTAGGTTGGCGGAGGTGCATTACCTGCATTCGAAGAGAGGCGTCAGGTGTGATTTATAATAAAAAACACTTCCGCTCATACGGCCTGTCTTTCCGAGTTTTCCTTTTTGTCGTTCTGGGAGGCGCTTGCGGTTTATGATTTCTTGCGGCGGTTTGGGCTGCCGCGCAGCCCAGCGGGAGCAAGCTCCCTCGCCACGGGGAATGCGAGGTCTATTGCACCTTTGCCAGATCCCCTTTCAACGCAACACCGGCCATGATTGCCCCTGCATGGCATTCATAGGTGGTCGGGTCCTTGCGTTCGTTGCTCTTGTAGAAGCTGACAATGTTGGTAACAGCGTTGGCGCCGGCATTCTTGGCGGCCTGGTGCAGGCTGATCAGCGCCGATTGCAGCACCCATTCGCAAGCCACTTCATCGGACTTGTTGAACGCGTTGGTTTTCTTGTTGGTGACCGCGCCAGGGCTGACCACGGTGACGTTGCCGGCCGGTTTGTTGCCGGCCAGGTAGAACTTGACGCTGCCGTCGATCTTGCCGGTGCGGATGGCTTCGGCGACGACTTTGTCGAACGGCAGGAACAGCGCGGTATCACGGGCCTGGCTGAGGCTTGGCAGGGTGCTGAGCAACAGGGCGGCGGTTACAGCGATTTTCTTCAACGACATCATGGTCTCCTTGACCAGAGCTAACGGGAATCAGTGCCAGCGGCGGAAGATCAGCGAAGTGTTGACCCCGCCAAAGGCAAAATTATTGTTCATCACGTACTCATTGCTCATCGAGCGGAACTCATTGCGCAGGTAATCGAGTTTGCCGCATTCGGGATCGACTTCATCGAGGTTGAAGGTGTGCACGTACAGGTCGCGGTTCATCATCTCGATGCTGAACCAGGACTCCAGTGCGCCGCACGCGCCCAAGGTATGGCCGAGAAAGCTTTTCTGCGAACTGATGGGCATGTGTTCGCCAAACAGGCTGCTGGTGGCCAGGGTTTCAGCAATATCGCCCTGCTCGGTGGCGGTGCCGTGGCCGTTGACGTAGCCGATGGCCGAAGATTCGAGGCCGGCGTCTTCCAGGGCCAGCTCCATGGCGCGGCGCATGGTGCTCAATTCGGGACGGGTGGCGTGCTGGCCGTCGGCGTTGCTGCCGAAACCGACGATTTCAGCATGGATCCGTGCGCCGCGGGCCAAGGCGTGCTCAAGGTCTTCGAGCACCAGCATGCCGGCGCCTTCACCGATTACCAGTCCGTCGCGGCCCTTGTCGTAAGGGCGTGGGCTGGTTTGCGGTGCATCGTTTTTCAGGCTGGTGGCGTAGAGCGCATCGAAGACCATTGCTTCGGTCGGGCACAGTTCCTCCGCGCCGCCGGCGAGCATCAACGGCAGGCGACCGAACTTGATCGCTTCATAGGCGTAGCCAATACCATGGCTGCCGCTGGTGCAAGCGCTGGACGTGGGAATCAGGCGTCCGGTCAGCCCGAAGAAGATACTGATATTGGCCGCCGTAGTGTGGGGCATCATGCGCACATAGGAGTTGGCGTTCAGCCCTTCGGCGACGCTGTTGAGCAGCATGTTGCCGAATGCCTTGATCTCATCGGTACTGCCGGTGGACGAACCGCAGGACACGCCCATGCGCCCGTCCTTGATCGATGGATCGCCCAACAGGCCCGCGTCGGCCAGCGCCTGCTCCGCCGAGCCCACGGCCAAACGCGAAACCCGGCCCATGCTGCGCAGTTGCTTGCGGGTCCAGTGAGCGGGCACCTGATAGTCATCGATAGGCCCGGCCAGTCGGGTGTTCAGCTCGGTGAAACGGTCCCACTCGTGCATGCGCCGGATGCCACTGCGGTTGGCGGCGAAGTTGGCGGCGATGGTCTCCCAGTCGCTACCAATCGAGGTGATGCCGGACATGCCGGTGACAACGACCCGCCTCATCAGCACAAACCTCCGTTGACGGCCAGGACTTGCCGGGTGATGTAGCCGGCTTCGGCGGACATCAGGAAGTTCACCGCGCTGGCGACTTCTTCCGGAGTGCCCATGCGCTGGGCGGGGATCATTTTCATCAATTCTTCCACGGGTACGTTTTCATCGAGCATGGCGGTGTCGATCAAGCCCGGCGCGACGCAGTTGACAGTGATCTTGCGCTTGCCCAGCTCGATTGCCAACGCCTTGGCCGCACCGATCAGGCCGGCCTTCGACGCGCTGTAGTTGACCTGGCCACGGTTGCCGATCAACCCGGAAACCGAGGTAATGCAGACGATTCGCCCGGCGGCGCGACGACGAATCATCGGCATCATTACCGGGTGCAGCACATTGTAGAAGCCGTCCAGGTTGGTGCGCATCACGCTGTCCCAGTCGTCCTCGCTCAGGGCCGGAAACGCGCCGTCGCGGGTAAGGCCGGCGTTGAGTACCACGCCGTAATAGGCGCCGTGGGTTTCGACGTCGGCCTCAAGGATGGCCTTGCAGGCGGCGCGATCGGATACGTCGAATTGCAGCACCCGGGCATTTCGACCCAGGGCCAAGATCTGTGCCTGGACGGCTTCGGCCTCGGCGCGACCGCTGCGGCAGTGTAATACGATGTCGTGCCCGGCCTGGGCCAGGCGCAAGGCGATGGCGCGGCCGATGCCACGGCTGGAGCCGGTGACCAGTATGGATTCAGTCATGGCTGGGTTCCTGTTGCGGACGGTTCGTTGAGGTACTGGGCGGCATGGGGCGGGCGGAACACATTGAGGCGCGCGGTAGCGTGGATGCCGGGGGCGCGGATATGGCATTCGAACACACCCATGCCGTTGTCGTCTTCCAGGGAACGCACGCCGTGGATGGCCAGTTCGGTGCCGAGCGGAAAACATTCGACGTCGCATTCGAACTTGCGCGTACCGAGCAGGAAGCCCAGCTCCACGGAATCGCCCCGTCGGCGTGCGTGACAACCGGCAAACGCCGCCACGCTCTGGGCCATCAATTCAATGCCGACCCAAGCCGGCAGCGCACCGTCTTCACGGTTGAACAAACCGCCGGGCTTGACGGTGGCGAGTGCGTGGATCTGCTCGTCATCGAAGGACAGGATCCGGTCGATGAGGATCATGTCGCCTGCGTGAGGCAGCAATTCGGCGAGCGGCCAGTCAATCATGGGGCGTTTCCGATAATAAGGCTGACGTTGTTGCCGCCGAAGGCAAATGAATTGCTCATCAGGCGACGGGGTGTCGTCGGGTTCAGGCGGGTGCGGGTGTCCGTCCATTGCAGCGCCGGCAGGTCGGGATCGGCTTGGCCGTCCCAAACATGCGGCGGCAGTGCCTGGTCGGGGTTTTGTGAGCTCAGGGTCAACCAGCAGAACGCCGCTTCCAGCGCTCCGGCCGCGCCGAGGGTGTGGCCGGTCATGGGTTTGGTCGACGAGCAGGGTACGCCGGCCGGGAACAGCCCGGCCACCGCGTGGCTTTCCATCGCGTCGTTATGTTGCGTGGCGGTGCCGTGCAGGTTCAGATAATCGATCTGGCTGGCGTCCAGGCCCGCGCAGCGCAGGGCTTTTTCCATGGCCTGGCGGGCGCCGCGGCCACTGGGTTCGGGTGCGGAAATGTGGTGCGCGTCGGAACTGGCGCCGTCACCGAGCAGGGCGATCGAATGCTCATCGCCTGGCGTCTTGCTCATGAGAAACAGCACCGCCGCCTCGCCGATGTTGATGCCGCTGCGGTTCACCGAAAACGGGTTGCAACGTTCGCTGGAGACCGCTTCCAGAGCCGAGAAACCGTTGAGCGTCAGCTTGCACAAACTGTCCACGCCGCCGCACAGCACCGCATCGCACAGGCCAAGGTCCAGCAGGCGACGAGCGCTCATCAAGGCCCGCGCGCTGGAGGTGCAGGCCGTAGAGATCACATAGGACGGACCGCTCAGGCCAAGCCAGTCGGAGAGAAAATTGGCCGGCGCGCTGAGTTCCTGCTGTTGGTAGTCGTACCCATCGGGGAACCGCTGCTCGCGCAGATAGTGGGCGATGCCATGGCTGGCTTCATCGATGCCCGACGTGCTCGTGCCCAGGACGATGCCGATGCGGGCGCGGCCATAGGTACTGATCGCCTGGTCGATCTCGGGGCGAATCTGCATGCCGGCTTCGAGCAACAATTGATTGTTACGGCTGCGTTGTGCCGCCAAGCATTGGGGGATGGGGGCCAGTTCGCCCGTCACCGAAGCCACCGGCAACGTCCGCTCAGGCACCCAGCCGGCTTCGACACGCAGGCCCGAGCAATCGCCGGCAAACAGGTTGCGCGCGACGCTTTGCTTGTCGCGGCCCAGGGCGCAGATCACCCCGAGGGCGTTCAAATAGGCGGTCATGGGGCGTTCTCGGTCAGCGGTGTGATGCGGTAGTGCGGGCCTTGAGGCAGGCTCAGTTCGAAGTCCAGCGGTTGCTCGTAGCGCACCTGCCAGCGCGCGTCGAGGGTTCGCTGGGTGCTCTGCTGCAGAGCGGTGGGGTAGTTGCCGGCAAGCTCCGCTTCGGGCGTCAGGGCGAACAACAGCGCGGCGAACAGCTCCCGGGCTTCGGCATTCGGTGGCAGCAAACCGTCGGCCTGCCACTGGCCGTCGATCAGCCGCTGGCGGGCCAGGGGGATGCCCAGCGGGTCCATCATCGACCAACGGATCCAGGTGTTTTCGCGCTGGATCACCAATAACCAATCCTGGCGTTGGCCGGCCAGTTGCCGTTCGATGTGCAATTGCAGCGGCAGCGCCAGGGTCGGCGTACGTTCCGGCAGCGGCGCGTGGCTGGCGCAGGCACTGAGCAGCAGCAGACAACCGATCAACAGACCACGGATCATCGGGCGTCCTCTTCGAGCGGCTTGCGGGCGACCACGTTGACCAGGGTTTCCTCCCGTTCGCCAAACGGCTTGGGCCGGCGCAATCCCAAGCGTTCCAGCAGGCCGAAGTCCTTGGCGCGACTCCACCACAAGTACGGGTAGGAGACGTTGTGGTCTTCGAACTGGAACCCTTGATTGCGAATCATCGCCAGGTACTGCGCGGCGCTTTTCTGCACGTGCATCGGGTGGCGGAACAGCCAGCGGATCACCCAGGTGTCGATGTAGGCCTCGGTGGACTCGGCGAACATCAGGTAACCGCCAGGCTTGAGCACGCGGTAAAACTCGGCAAGGGTCTTTTCCTGCTCCACCAAATGATGAAAAGTCTGGTGGCAGAACAGCAGGTCCATGCTTGCATCAGGCACCGCCAACGTCGCGCAATCGCTGCCGATCAGCTCCACGGCCATGCCCTGGCGGGCAGCTTCTGCGCTGCTCAGCGCCAGGCTGTGCGGGTCGGCGTCGACGCCAATCAGTTGCTGTGGCGCGAATACTTGGCGCAGGTATTGAAACGACTTGCCCTGGCCACAACCGGCGTCCAATAGCACCGGATTGGAGGGCGGCAAAGTGCCGAACAGACCGCGCAGGTCGTTGATCGCCACGCGCAGCACATGGTGCTGCCAGGTGTGGCTGCGCAGGAACCAGAAACCGAAGCGGGTTTCTTCGACGTAGTTGTCGCTCAGGTAGCTCATGACGGCTGACTCATGACGCCGGGCTCGCGCAGATTTCCGAAAGCATGCGCAGGCGCCGCTTGGGTTCGCTGACGAAGGGATTACGCTGGTCCCAGGCGTAGCCGGCCAGGATCGAACTGATCATGCGCCGGATGTCGGAGGAACCTTCGGTGTAGAAAATCACGTCTTGGAACGTGCCGGCGTACCAGCCCTCGACGTAGCAGCGGAAGGTGTCGACGCCGCGCTTGAGCGGCTCGGCGAACTCGCTCTGCCAATCGACGCTTTCGCCTTGTAGCTGACGATGCAGCACGCCCGCGGCCATGCTCGCCGAACGCATGGCGATGGTCACGCCGGAGGAAAACACCGGGTCGAGGAATTCCGCAGCGTTGCCCAGCAGGGCGAAGCCAGGGCCGTGCAAAGTCTTGACGTTGGCCGAGTAGCCGCCGATGGTGCGCGCCGGGGTGTCCCACACCGCGTTCTGCAACACGCCGGCCAGGCTCGGGGTTTCATCGATGAAACCGCGCAGGCAGGCATCAAGGTCGTCGGTGCGGCCGGCGAAATGTTCCGCCGCCGCAACCACGCCCACGGAGCAGCGTCCGCCGCTGAACGGAATGGTCCAGAACCACACGTCGCGTTTGCTCGGATGGGTGGTGATGAGGATTTTTTCGCGGTCGAAGGCTGGGCTGTCGATGCGATCCTCGATGTGAGTGAACACCGCCTGGCGCACCGGGAAGTTCGAGGGTGCCTCAAGGTCCAGCAGACGCGGCAGGACTCGGCCGTAGCCGCTGGCATCGAGCACGAAGTCGGCTTCGACGCGGTATTCGCTGCCATCCTCGCGCTGCACGCCCAGTTGCGGCTTGGCCAGGGTGAAATCTGCGTTGGCGATGGCTTGGCCATAACGGATTTCCACGCCTTGCAGCGCGGCTTGGTCGGCGAGCAACTTGTCGAAGTCGGCGCGCTGGACCTGGAACGTGGTGGGCTTGCCTTCGCTGAAGGTGTCGCCGAAATCGAAGGCGCTGTAGCGCTCGCCCCAGGCGAACGCCGCGCCGTTCTTGCGCTGGAACCCGGCGGCATTGACCGCATCGAGCATGCCGGCTTCTTCGACGAAGTCCAGGCAATGGGACAGCAAGCTCTCGCCGATTGAGAACCGTGGAAAATGCTGGCGCTCGATGACCAGCACATCGTGGCCCCTGCGCTTGAGCAGCGCAGCGGCAATGGCGCCGGAAGGCCCTGCGCCGATGATCACGACCTGTCGACGTTCCATTTCAACTGTTGACACTTGGGCTCCTGGCCGGGACGGCATGCAAAGGAATACGGTGGAAACCGGCCACGGCCGGCAGCAAAGTGGCGATCAGGCCCATCAGCATCAGCGCGAAGTACAGCGCCGGGCTGATGAGCTGCTGTTGCAGCAGCAGATTGAGGAAGACGATTTCACTCAAGCCGCGAATGTTCAGCAAGACACTTTCCCGCCAGCGACTGGCGCCGACGAACGAGGCCCCGGCCCAACCGAGCCCCAGCCAGTTGCCGAGCAGTTTGCTGGCAATCGGCAACAGCAGCAACGCACCCAGCTGGATCCAGCCAAGGCTGTCCATGGCGCTGTGCACATTGATCTGCACGATGCCGAAGGTCAGGATCAACGGGATCGCCAGGTAGGTCTGCAACCGATGCATCCAGGCGGCGCTGAGTGGCAACACCAGTGGCACCTTGAGCGCGGCCATGCACAGCAGATAACCGATACCAGTGATCAACGCGTTGAGCCGGTAATGTTCGGCCACCACCAGCAGGGCAAAGAACAGGCCGCTGTGCAGCAGCGGTTGGCGCAGGCCGGCCAGTCGCAGCAGCAAGGGCACGCAGGCGCCGGCCAATGGCAGCAACAGGCTGCCCAGGTGCAGGCTGCCCTGGGCCAGGGCGAACAGGCTCCAGCAGATCAGGTCGATCAGAATCGCGGTCTGCACCAGGCGCCGGGTGGCGGCGGGCGGGTAAGCGATGTGCCGCAAATACAGGTACAGCACCGGAATCGCGGTAATCGCAAACAAAAGCCCGACCGCCAGCGAACTGATCCAAGGCTGTGGTGGCAGCAGCCAGACCGCAGTCGCCAACCCGCACGCGAACGGCACGCCAAAGCTCGGCAAGGCGATTCTAACGCTCTGGCGGTCCAGCTTCAGGTCGATCACATCGCTGAGAATGTGCCCCAGCAGCAAGGCGAACGCGAGGCTGTAGAGGTTTTTCAGCCACACAGGCGAGACCAGTTGCGCGCCGCTGAGGTGCCAACCCGGCTCGATCCAGAAGTACATCAACAAGGGCAGGCCGAACGTCGCCAGCAGCAACTGGCTGACGATCGGAATCAGCCCGAAGCGACGGCCAACCAGGGTCGCGACGGCAAACAGCGCCAAGGTCATCAGCCAGAACAACGCGGTCATCATTGGACAGGCTCCGTAGTGCTGGCATGGGCCTGGCGCCCCGCCCACGGCGCGAGCAGGAAGCTGAATGCCAGCCCCAGGCTCACCGCCAAGCCGAAGTTACTCACCGCCGGCGTACTGGACAACGCCAGCAAGCCGAACGACAGCCACGTGGTGACCGCCGCCAGCAGTGTGCCCAGCAGGCTCACGGCGGCCCCGCCGATCTGTTCACGCATGAGAATGGCGTAGTCGACACCGATGGCCGTCACCAGCAGCAGGCCGAACAGGCCGAACAGCGTCAACGGCTGCCCCAGCCAGCCGAGGCTTGCCAGGCTGCACAGCGCAGCCAGCAGCGGCAATGCCACGACGCGCAAGGCACCGCCGACGCCGAATGGCCAGATCAGCACCAATACGATCAACACGCACGAGGCCAGTTTCAGTTCGGCGGCGCTGACTTGCGTGGCAGCGAACACCCGGTTCAGGTCGCCCAGGCGATCCACCAGTTGTACGCCAGGCAGGTCCACCGCCTGCACCCGCAGCAGCGCGGCATCGTTCAAGCCTTGCAGGCTGACCACCGCCGCCACGCCTTGCGCCGTCGGGCCGAGCCAGAGCGTGCGGTAGGGTTCGGCCAGCGGCCCGGTCAGCGCGGCGTCAATGTCGGTGACCGGCAAGGCCTGCAATTGCGCCAGCTCCGTTTCCAGCGCAGCGGCGGGCACGCCCAGGTCCAGGAGCGGCTGCCAGAACGCTGGCAACCGGGCCAGGGCCTCACGAACCTTTTGTTGCTCGGCGGGTGGGCTGATCAATTGATTGAGGGACAGGTAGCCCTGGAGTTTTTCCAGGCCGATCAACTGGTCGAGCCGCTCGTTGAGGGCCGTCTGGCGTTCGAGCAGCTGTGGCTGGTTCTCGGCACGGATCAGGAAGAACTGGCTGGTGGGCTGGAAGCCGGTGATGCGGGCGATGGCCTGGGCTTCATCGGTCAGGTGTTGGGGCGTGCCGATCCACTGGCGAATGTCGTTTTTGCTGGTCAGTTGCCAGAGGCCACCGCCACAGAAGCCGAGCAAGAGTGCCAACAGAATCGGCGTGCGTACCCGGGCCAGCAATGCGTCGCGGCACTGGAGCAGGCTCTCACACAGCCGCAACGGCCATTGGGCAGGGCGAAGGTCAGCGTGTTGAAGCAGTGCCGGCAACAGGCAGACCGCCGACAGATAGGCGCCGACCAGGCCGGCGGCAGAGAAAATTGCGATTTGGGTCAGCGCCGGGAACGGGGTCCAGGCCAGGGCCAGGTAACCGATGCACGTGGTCGCCAGGCTCAGGCTCAGCCCCGGCAGGGTCAAGCGCAGGGTCGGCCAGCTGCGCCACGGCTTGAGGCTCCAGCTCTTGGACAGGTAGTGCAGCGGATAATCCACTGCCACGCCGATCAGGCTCGAACCCAACACCAGGGTCATCACATGCATCCGGCCGAACAGTGCCACGCAAGCCACCGCGCCGAACAGCATGCCCACCAGCACCGGCACGAACGCCAGCCACACCCGAAAGCGTCGGAAGGCCAGCAACAGCAGCAACAAGATGCCGACCGTCGCGCCGCCGCCAACCCAGGTGATTTCCCGCGACGCCTGTTGCTGGCCGCTAGCGGCGTACAGCAGGCCGCTGGCGGCGAGCAGTTGCCCTTGGGCCTGGCTTGCGAGGTCACGGCTGCGTTGCAGCAGATCGGCCACTTGCAGCGGCAGGTTCATGTCGAAGGCGTTGCCTTGGGTGCGAGCCCGCAGCATGACCCATTGCTTGCCGTCGGCTTCGGCGATCAGCGCGCCGCTGCCCACGTCCAGCTGTATCGCGCCGCGTTGCGGCTGGCTGTTCTGGATACGGCCGGTCAGGCCGAGCCAGTCATCCTGGCTCGGCACCAGGCTGAAGCCGCTGAACGGGTCGAACAGGGCCTGCACCCGTTGCTGGATGAAGGCCTGGGGTTGATCGATCAACTGCTGCCGATCGGCGGCCGACAGCATGGCCAGTCGGCCGTCGAGCAATTGCTTGCGCAGCGCCGGCAGATCAGCCTGCAGCGTCCACTGGACTTTGTCGAACAGACCGCTGGCCTGCCATTGTTCGCCGAGGGTTTGCGCCAGGGTGATGGCGTGCTGGCGGTCGGCGTGGCCAACCAGCACCAGCACTTCGCGGTTCAGCGGATCTTGCATGCGTTGTTCGGCAATCAGCTCCAGCGCATCAGGCGACGTACCGGGCACCAACTCCATGAGGTTGGCCGACAGCGGCGCACCGTTGCGCCATTGCCAACCGGCGAGCGCCAGCACCGCCAGCAGCAGGATCAGGAACAGCCGTGGCAGCATCCGTTCACTCGGCAAAATCATGTTGCTCCGCTTCGCTCAAAGGCTGCGCACTGGTGCTGTCCTGCATGCGCAGCACGGTGCTGTCACCCTGGGTTTCCAGCAGTTCGATGCGCTGGACCCATTCGCCGCCGTCGATGTTGATCTGGTTGAAGACTTGTTTAAGCAGCACCGAGCGCGGGGTCAGGGTGAGTTTCCACTGCTGCGGCTGGCCCGACAGGCTCAGCTCGAAATCCCGCTGCAAGCCACTGCTGTCGCCCTGCAACACCGCGAGGAACAAGCGGTTTTGCTCGGTGCCGGCACTTTTGTTCGGCAGCAGCTGCCAGCCATGGCCGTCGCGCCGTGCGATGCCTTTGGCGGTGATGCGGTAATCCTGTTGCAGCGGCGTTTGCAGCAGCCAGAGCAGGCCGTGGTTTTTCGCCAGTACGAAGCGGCCCTTGCTGGTGAGTGGTTGGGGCAGGGCGCGCAGGTGTTTTTCCTGGATGAACTGGCCGTGGATCACCTCCGGGCGGGCCAGTTGAGCGCTCAGTTGTTGCAGGTCGAACGCCTGGGCCAGGGGCGAGAGGCCGCACAGCAGCAGCCAGGTGAGCAGGCGTTTCATGAGAGTTTCCTTTCGACGGCTTCGACAAATACTCGTGGCGAGGCCAGGAGCATTTCGCGGGTGGCCATGTCCACCGCCACTTGCACCGAACTGGCGCGGGTCAAGCGATCGCCGGTTGCGGCATCGCTGATCAGGTAATTGATCTTTAGACGATTTTCCCATTCCACCAGGCTGGCGCGTACGGTCAGGGCCTGGCCGAACACGGCACTGCGCACGTAGCGCAGTTGCAGGTCGATCACCGGCCAGGCATGGCCGGATTCGAGCATGTCGTCGTAGTTGTGGCCGATCAGATCGAGCAAGGCGCAGCGGGCCACTTCGAGGTATTTGACGTAGTGGCCGTGCCAGACCACGTTCATCGAGTCGACATCGAAAAACGGCACCACGATCGGGGTATCGACGTGCAAGACACCTTGGCTACGCATGCAGCCTCCAATGTTGTTCAGCGATGCGTTGCAGGCACAGGCGCAGCTCGCCTTCCAGCGCGCGGTCTTCGATCACAGGTGGGAAATCCGCGGCCAGTTGCTGGTGCATGGCGGCCAAGGCAGGCGGCAGTGGTCGCGCATCTTCGGCGCGGCTGCGCAGCCAGACGCCCTGGTTGGCGGCCAGCAACGTGGCGGCGGCGACTTGCTCGGTCAGCTCCAGTACGCGGATCGCGTCCCGGGCGGCGATGGTGCCCATGCTGACCTTGTCCTGGTTGTGGCATTCGGTGGAACGCGAGAACACGCTGGCCGGCATGGTGTTTTTCAGCGCTTCGGCGGTCCACGCGCTGGTGCCGATCTGCACGGCCTTGAAGCCATGGTTGAGCATTGCCCGCTCGGCGCTGGCGCCGGACAGGTTGCTCGGCAGGCCATGGTTGTAGCGCTCGTCCACCAGCAAGGCGAGCTGGCGATCCAGCAAGTCGGCAACGTTGGCGACCAGGTTCTTCAGGCTGTCCATGGCGAAGGCGATGTGTCCGCCGTAGAAATGCCCGCCGTGAAGCACGCGCTCGGCTTCGGCGTCGATGATCGGGTTGTCGTTGGCGCTGTTGAGTTCGGTTTCGATGAACGAACGCAGCCAGCCCAGGCTGTCCGCCAATACCCCCAGCACATGCGGCGCGCAGCGCAGGGAGTAGCGATCCTGCAGGCGATGCAGCGGCGCGGTCGGCGCGTCGATCGCCAGGTCCTTGCGCAGCCACGCGGCGACTTGCATTTGCCCCGGGTGTGGCTTGGCGGCGAACAGGCGTTCGTCGAAGTGCTCCGGGTTGCCTTGCAGCGCGATGACGTTCAGCGCGGTGATGCGGGTCGCCAGTTGCAACAGATAATCGGCGCGGGCAAAAGCCAGGCAGGCCAGGCCGGTCATCACGGCGGTGCCGTTCATCAGCGCCAGGGCTTCCTTGGGCCGCAGCACCAGCGGGGTCCAGCCCAGTTCACGGTGCACGTCGGCGGCGTGGCGGCGCTCGCCACGGAACATGACTTCCCGTTCACCGGACAACGTGGCGGCGACGTAGGACAGCGGCGTCAGATCGCCGCTGGCGCCCACCGAGCCTTCTTCCGGAATCAACGGCAGGATGTCGTGTTCGAGAAACGCCTGGAGCCGTTCCAGCAGTTCAACCCGCACTCCCGACACGCCGTGGCACAGCGACTGCAAGCGCGCCGCCAGCACCGCGCGGGTAGTCTGGGCGTCGATCAGCTTGCCGAGGCCACAGCCGTGGAACGTGTACAAGTGACGCGGCAACGCCTCGACATGGTGCAGTGGCACGGCCACCACGCAGGAATCGCCGTAGCCCGTGGTGACGCCGTAGATCACGCCTTCCTTGTCCAGCAAGGAGTCGAGAAATTGCGCGCCCTTGGCGATGCGTTGACGGAACGCGGGGTCATCCTGCAACTGCGTTGGCGCCTGGCGGTTGGCCAGGGCTCGCACGTCTTCGATGCGCAGGGGGCGTTCGCCGAAGGTTACCGGCTCAAGAATGGGCTTCGTCATCGGTCTTCCAGAAAGGGTAAAAGTTGAACCATTGTTGTGGCGCCTGGAGACAATACTGCGCCAGGCGGTCGGCATACAGGCCGGCCCAATGGGCAATCACTTGCTCGCGGTCGTTGCGCTTCCAGGTCACCGCATCGGCGAACGGCTCAAGGGTGACGCGATAGCGCCCCTCGTGCTTGAGACACATCAGCAGGTTGACTGGGCATTTCAACAGGCCGGCCAAGAGCCAGGGGCCTTGCGGGAAGGCTGCCGGGTAACCCATGAAGTCCACGGTCACGCTGCGTCCGCCATGTAACGGCACGCGGTCGCCGGCGATCGCCAGCCATTCGCCGCGTTCCAGGCGTTCGCTCAGTTGCAGCATGATCACCGGGTCCAGCTCGCTGACCTGGATCAACCGCAGGTGCGTGGCGCCGGCCTCGCCGAGCAAACGATTGAACTGCTCGGCGTGCTTGGTGTGCACCAGCACGTTCATGGTGACTTTCTCACCCAGTTCGGCCAAGGCCCGGCACATTTCCAGATTGCCCAGGTGCGCGCCCACCAGCATTTGCCCGCGGCTGTCGCGCAGGTGATTGCGCAGCAGCGCCGGGTCGACGATTTCGATCTGCTCGATGCTCAGTTTGCCGTTCCAGACGTCGAGTTTGTCCAGCAGCGAGTCGGCAAAGGCCATGAATTGTCCGAACACTCGCCGGTGCGTTGGGCGCAACTCGGGCTGACGGCTCCAGTCGGCGAGCCGTTGCTGGTACTGCCACGCCGCTTGCCGGGCGCTGCGGCCGAAAACGAAGAAATACAGGACGATGCCGTACAGCACCGGCGTGAGAAGCCTTCGGCCAAGGACCTTCGCAGCAAACGCGGTGAGTTTCATCAGCCAGAAACTGCCGCGCTCCTGGCGGTCCGCCCAGTGCTGTTGGTCTGTGCTCATGCTCGCCACCGTCGCCAGAGAATCACCGGCAAGCGCACCAGCATGCCGAAGAACAGCCGAGTGTGCATGCGCGAAATCAGCACGTTGTCGTGGAACAGGCGAAAGTGCGAAACCCCGTCCAAAGGGTAATGCACACGGGTGCGCAACCAGCGCATCGGCTGGTTGCGCCAGGCCAGGCGCACCAGGATGTCCGAATCGAAGTCCATGCGCTTGCCGATGTTCGCCGAGTCGATCAGCGCCAGGGTGGGGGCAAGGGGATAGACCCGGAAGCCGCACATCGAATCGCGGATTTGCAAGGACAGGCTGTTGATCCAGACCATGACGTGGGTCAGGTAGCGCGCGTACAAGCGGCCTTTCGGCACGCTAGCGTCGTACTGCGGATAA
The DNA here is from genome assembly GCF_051131945.1 of Pseudomonas sp. Z5-35. Lineage (NCBI taxonomy): Bacteria > Pseudomonadati > Pseudomonadota > Gammaproteobacteria > Pseudomonadales > Pseudomonadaceae > Pseudomonas > Pseudomonas sp. Z5-35. The sequence goes on along the minus strand of NZ_CP071640.1, from coordinate 5,067,160 downwards.
CCGCAGATCACCGCGTCCGGATGGGTGCGGGATTGCTCGATGAACGCTCGTACATCGCCAAGATCGTGTTGCCCATCGGCGTCGACCTGCAAGGCGTGGCTGAAACCCAGGCGCGCGGCCTCGCGCAGGCCGGTCATCACCGCGCCGCCCTTGCCCTGGTTGACCGCCAGCCGGACCAGGTGAACCCGCTCGTGCTCGGCCAGTTGCTCAAGCACCGCCGCGCATGCCGTGCTGCTGGCATCGTCCACCAGCACGCAGGGCAAACCGTTGCCGAGCAATGTCTGGACCACCGTGGCGATGGCGGTTTCGTGGTTGTAGACCGGGATGACGGCGCAGGTGTTATGCATGCGGCATGTCTCGGTGACCGAGGGGCATTTTGTGGCGAGGGAGCTTGCTCCCGCTCGAGTGCGTAGCGCTCGCTCTTGAAAAACCAGGGGCTGCGTCGCAGCCCAGCGGGAGCAAGCTCCCTCGCCACAGTGATTTGTGCAGGTACTCAGGCATTGTTTTCCCCCAACACAATCCGCCCACTGGAACAGGCCGCCGTTGCATTGCGATAAGCAAAGTACAGCTTGCCGCGCTCGCGATCGAAGCGCAGGTGCAGCTGGATTTCATCGCCGGGGCGCACCAGTTGCTGGAATTTCAGCACCTCCATGCCGACGAACCGCGGCGGCAGGTCCATCAGTTGGCGGCCCAGGTTCAAGGCCCAGTCCACCTGCACCACGCCGGGGAGGACCGGCGCGGTGGGAAAGTGACCGCTGAAGTACGCCAGGTCTGGCGGCACGGCCACGCGCAGGTTCCACTCGCCATCGGTCTCGCCTTGGTCGAGCACTTCAGGCGCTTTTGGACGTGGCGCCATCAGCAGGACTTCGACCTCGGCCTGGGCCAGTTTGCCTTGGGCGTTGAACGGCAGTTGCCGCAGCCAACGCCAGCGTCGTGGCAGGGCCAGGGTTTCGCAATGTCCGCTCAGGTGTTGGCGCAAGGCCTCGGTCACGGCTCGTCGGCCCAGGTTGCGCAAGGCGTGCAGGCCGGTTTCGCTGAGCACCAGCAAAGCGCCGAGGGAGGCGCGGTTTTCCTGCACCACCCCCAGCCGTGCTTCGCTGACCCAGTCGTGAGCCGTCAGTGCCTGCTCCAGCATCGGCAACGAGATACGTTTTTCTTCAAGCTTGACGATGCGATCCAATCGGCCGAGCAATTCGAAGCGCCCATCATCAATGATGCGCGCCGCGTCGGCGGTGTGCTCGACATGGCCGCTTGGGAGATAAGGCGAAGCAATCAGCAGGGCGCCGTCACTGTCTTGGCTCAGCTCGACACCGGCGAAGGGCTGCCACAGGTCGCCGCCCTGGCGCCAGGCGATACCGCCGGTTTCCGAGCTGCCGAATACTTCCGTTGGCCATTGTCCCAAGCGTTGCTGAAGGCTGCGGGCCGCTTCGGCCGGCAGTGCGCCGCCGGAAGAGAACACCCGGCGCACGCTGCTCAAGGCCGGCCAATCGAGGTTGTCGCCCATGCGCTTGAGCAGCGCCGGGCTGGCGACCCAGGCAAATGCCGAATACTCGCGACTGGCGCGCTGCAGGTCTTCGGGGAAAGCCAACTGCCGACGCACAAACGTGCGTCCGGCGCACAGCGGCCACAGCACCCGGAACAGCAGGCCGTAGATGTGTTGGGTGGCGACGCTGCCGATCATGCAGGCCCCCGGACCGAGGTCGGCGCCCCACAATTGCTCCAGCGCCTGGACTTCATTGCTCAGCTGGCGCAGGGTTTTCTCGATGCGCTTGGGTTCGCCGCTGGAGCCGGAGGTGCACAGGGTCAACCAGCACTGATCGAGGTCCAGTTCGGCGGCTTCCAGCGGCGCCTGGCGGATCTCGGCGAGCCGGGTGTCTGCGGCCAGGTCGGTCAGCCACAGGTCGACGTCGGCCGACCAGCGCTGGCGCGTCTGCGCTTGCACGTCAGCGGGCAGCAGCACGCGCACCCCGGCGCGCCAGGCGCCGAGCAGGGCCACCACCAGGTCGGCGGCATCTTCGAAGTGCACGGCCACGCGCCGGATGCCCCGGGCTTGCAGGCCGGCGGCCAGGCACAGCGCGTCGTCGCGCAGTTGCGCGTGATTCAAAGCCGGGGCGACAGCAACAACGCGGTCCGGCTGGGCCTCGAGCAAAAACTGCTCAAGTGTTATCCAATTCATGGGCGGCCTCTTACCCGTTGTCGTATGAGCCATTCAATGGCAAACAGCAGCCCCATCAATCCGTAGGAAATCAGGCCGGTGTACAACATCCACCAGCTCAGCGGCGCCCAGAGGGTCAGGGCGGCGGCAAGCAAACCGTTACACAGGAAAAACACACTCCAGACCACCGTGACCTGGCGCGTATACACCACAGCTTTGTCCGGCAGCTGCGGTTCGCGCAGGCGGGCCAGGCGTTCAATCATGGGCGGGCCATATTTCAGGCTCAGGGTGAACAGCCCGAGCATGAACGCGCTGATCAGCACCGGATACCAGCGCAGCAGGAGCGGGCTGTCGACTACCGCGAGCAGCACGCAAAAGATAATCGCCGAGGCCGCCATCCAGCGATTGCCGGGGTTGCCCTTGCCGAGCAGCGCCCGGGCCAGCCACAGGCAGCCCAACAACAGCCCGAACTGCCAAGGAGCAAAGTGCTCCATGCCGAAATACACCGCAAAGGGATACAGCAGGCCCGCCAGCAGCAGGCCAAGGCCGATCAGCCGGCTCATGCGGCCGGTTGGACCAGTCGATAGACCGCCTCGACCACGTCGTTGACGGTGCGCACCGACTTGAATTCATCGGCGGCGATTTTCTTGCCGGTCTGGCGCTTGATGTGGTCGATCAGGTCGACCGCATCGATGCTGTCGATTTCCAGGTCCTGATACAGGTTGGCTTCCGGCGTCACGCGTTCGGGGTCCAGCTCGAACAGCTCGACCAAGGCAGCACGCAGGGTGTTGAAAATGTCGTCACGAGTTTGCATGGTCCGGTCTCAGGCGCGTTTTGCAATGACGAAGGCCGCAAGGCTCGCCACGTTGCTGAAATGGTTACGGGTGTCCTTGGCGTCGGCGTCGATCTTGATGCCGTACTGCTTCTGGATCGCCAGGCCGAGCTCCAGGGCATCCACCGAGTCCAGGCCCAGGCCTTCGCCGAACAGGATTTGATCGTCGCCGATGTCGTCGACGCCAATGTCTTCCAGGCCAAGGGCGTCGATGATCAGGCGTTTGATGTCACGGTGCAGATCGCTCATCTAAGGCGAGCTCCTTGATGTAATAGTGATGCAGATAATCGTTGAGCCGGCGCGAAGCCTGCGGCGGGGGGCCAAGCGCGATGAAGGCTTGTGGATCTATATCGGCCCCTACACGAAAACTGAAGTGCACGCGCCGCGCCGGAATGCGATACCAGGGCTCGGCCTTGGTCAGGGTGGTCGGGCTGACCTTGATCGTCACCGGCGTCAGGATTGTCGCGCCCCGCAAGGCAATGGCCGCCGCCCCCCGATGAAAGGCTGGTGCCTGGCCTGGCCGGGTGCGCGTGCCTTCGGGGAAGACAATCAGGCATTGGCCGTCTTGCAGGGCATCGCTGGCAGCATCGAGCATGTCCATGCTGCCGTCGTTGCTGATGTATTGCGTCGAACGCAGCGGGCCCCGGGTGAAGGGATTGTCCCACAGACTTTGCTTGACCACGCAATTGGCGTCGCGCACCAGCCCGATGAGGAACACCACGTCGATCAGCGAAGGGTGGTTGGCGATGATCATCTGCCCGGGCCGACCGAGTTTCTCCGCGCCGTCGATCCGATAGGTCAGTACGCCGGTACGGGCCATGAACCGGATAAAGAACCAGAACAAGCGCCCAACCGTACGGCGGGCCCGTTGTCGATGGGTCCGGGGATCGCCCGGCAACGTATTGAGCAACGGGAACACCAGCAAACGCAGGCACAGCCCGCCCAGCCCGAAAAGGGCGAAGCTTGCAGCGGTCGCGAAGAGGCGCCAGTAATAGGCGTCGCGATGTTTACCGGTCACCGGTTGCGTTGCCAGGTCCATAGACGATTCTTCCAGGCATGTTGGCAGGTGGTGATGTCGTCCAGCAGCTTACGCAGCAGATCCAGGGCATGGGGCCAGTCGCTGCCAGGCGTCGGGGCCGGCGGGCTGGATAATTCAAGTTGCCAGTCTTCGCCCGGGGTCAGTAAAAGCCCCAGCGCGTAGGGAAACGGCACATCGTTGACCCACGGCGCGTACACCTGCGGCGGTTGCTCTTCGGTGATCACCAGCAATACCGCCGGCGCACCCTCGTTCAATAGCGCGGCGGCCTCCAGCATGCCGTGTTCCAGGCCGTCGCCGGTGGCGGCCAGCGCGGTCATCTCGCTGGTTTCGCCACGCATGATCGACCACAGGCCGATGACGGCGTTGTGCACCGACAAGCTGAACTGCGTCGGCGACAAGGGCTGGTCGGCTGCCAGGTCCTTGAGAATCTCAAAAGTGCGTGGGGTTTCGCCGTGACGGGAAATAAAGACCAACGGTAGGTCCGGTCGCCCCTCGGCCAGCGGCCAGGCGACGCTGAAAGCCATGCGGGCCAGGCGGCTGAGACGTCGGCGCTGCATGGCGGGCAGGAACGATACGTCAGGGGCTGCATCGCTGACGGGCGGCACGACCGGTTTTCGGCTCCATGTCCGCCAATCGTCCACGCTTTCGAGCCCAGGAGCCCACGCGCGCCATTGGGCGATATTGAAGTTGATCACAGACTCATCCCACCCCTGCGGGCTTTTATTGTCACGGTTCAGTGGCTTGACCCGCGTCCAACCCTGCATGGCCTTGCGACCCAAGTGGCGCGCATTATCCCGGTGCGGTTGGCTTGTAGCAAATACTGGTTACATTTTGTCCAGGGCAACCGTCGGCTGGTCCGGGCCGGGTCGGCAGGGCCATTGTCACGATTGTGACGAGGCGCGTCTGTAAGCCACTTCCGTCATCTTGCAGGTCAATTGACGCTCGGTTGTCCGAAAAAGCCACCTATGCCGTAATCCGCACCTGCTGAAGGTAGCGAAGCGGCGCGTAGGCCTACTACACTCGGGAATCTTTGATACACGGAGGTTTTGATATGCGGCGTGTGGTGTTCAATCAGAAAGGTGGCGTGGGCAAATCCAGCATTGCCTGCAATCTGGCGGCGGTCAGCGCCAGCGAGGGTTATCGCACGCTCTTGGTCGACCTGGATGCCCAGGCCAATTCCACTCAATACCTGACTGGCCTGACGGGCGATGACATTCCCATGGGCATCGCGGACTTTTTCAAGCAGACTCTGTCGTCCGGGCCTTTCTCGAAAAAGAACAAAGTGGATATCTACGAAACGCCCTTCGATAACCTGCACGTGATCACCGCCACGGCGGAGCTTACGGATTTGCAGCCCAAGCTTGAGGCGAAACACAAGATCAACAAGCTGCGTAAATTGCTCGAAGAGCTGGACGAAGATTACGACCGGATCTACCTGGACACGCCGCCAGCGCTGAACTTCTACGCAGTATCAGCGTTGATCGCCGCCGACCGTGTGCTGATTCCCTTCGATTGCGACAGTTTTTCCCGCCAGGCGCTGTACGGCCTGCTGGCGGAAATCGAGGAGCTCAAGGAAGACCACAACGAGGGGCTGGAAGTCGAAGGCATCGTCGTCAATCAGTTCCAGGCCCGCGCCAGCCTGCCTCAACAGATTCTCGACGAATTGATCGCCGAAGGCTTGCCGGTGCTGCCCGTCTATTTGAGCAGTTCCGTGCGCATGCGTGAGTCGCACCAGGCGAGCCTGCCGCTGATTCACTTGGATCCGCGGCATAAGCTGACCCAGCAGTTCGTGGAGTTGCATGGCTTGCTGGAAAGCGCCTGATCCTGGCAGCGCAGATAACGCGGGGCTTCAAATCCCCTGGCTGCGCAACCAACTCATCAGTTGTGGCAACGCAAACGCGCCACTTTGGCGCGCCACCTCCCGACCGTCCCTGAACAGGATCAGGCTGGGAATCGAACGAATCCCCAACTGCGCCGAGAGCTGTTGATTGGCTTCGCTGTCGAGCTTGGCCAGTCGGCACTTGCCCGTCAGCTGTGCGGCGGCCTGTTCAAACACCGGCGCGAATGCTTTGCACGGGCCGCACCACTGCGCCCAGACGTCCACCAACAACGGCAGGTCGCCCTTGACCTGGCTAGCGTAGTCGCCTTGCTTGAGTTCGAACGGTTTGCTTGAAAGCACCTGGGCTTTGCAGCGCCCGCACTTGGGCTGGTCGCCCAGCCGTTCGGCGGGGATGCGATTGAGCCCATTGCAATGGGGGCAAGGGATCAGCATCGGATCGTCTCCTGAAAAAATTCAAATGGTCTGGCACAGATTGAACACCCAAGTTGCGACCAGCGCAAAACCCCCGTGGGCGTCTGCACGCTCCACAGGGGAAATGGGTGGGACGGTTATTTAGCGTTGGTCAGCGTGTTGTAGCTGGTCATCAGGTTGCGGTAGTCCGGGATGTGGTTGGAGAACAAGGTCGCCAGCCCTTCCACATCGTTGCGCCAGTCGCGGTGCAGTTCGCAGGCCAGGCCGAACCAGGTCATCAGTTGCGCACCCGAGGAAGACATGCGGTCCCAAGCCGATTGACGGGTCAGTTCGTTGAACGTTCCAGACGCATCGGTCACCACGAACACTTCGAAACCTTCGGCCAGGGCCGACAGTGCCGGGAAGGCCACGCAAACTTCGGTCACTACGCCGGCGATGATCAGCTGCTTCTTGCCGGTGGCCTTGATTGCCTTGACGAAATCTTCGTTGTCCCAGGCGTTGATCTGGCCAGGACGGGCGATGTACGGGGCGTCCGGGAACAGGGTCTTCAGTTCGGGCATCAGCGGGCCGTTGGGGCCAGTTTCGAAACTGGTGGTGAGGATGGTCGGCAGTTGAAAATACTTAGCCAGGTCGGCCAGGGCCAGCACGTTGTTCTTGAAACGGTCCGGGTCGATGTCGCGGACCAGGGACAGCAGGCCGGCTTGGTGATCGACCAGCAGAACGGCGGCGTTATCTTTGTCGAGACGGTTGTAGGAAGTCGTCATGGCGTAGCCCTCATTAAGTTTTGGTTGCCGAAGGTTTCGGCGTGGTTAAGGTTTTTAATGTCGGTGCAGCGATTGATCGGTGACTCATCCGGTCGAAGCGCGCCGGCTTCAAACCGCGTTGCGTTTCGATGGGTGTAGATTAAAACTGGCACCTTTGATGCGCTAGACTGCGAAAATCAGCTTTAGCGTTCTATTTGGAGAACGATCATCGAAGACCTGAACACGCTTTACTATTTCACCCAAGTGGTTGAGCACCGTGGGTTCGCCGCGGCTGGCCGGGCACTGGACATGCCGAAGTCAAAGCTCAGCCGGCGTATCGCCCAGCTGGAAGAGCGGCTCGGGGTGCGATTGCTCCATCGCACCAGTCGCCATTGCACGCTGACGGAGATCGGCCAGGCCTATTACCAACGGTGCCTGGCGATGCGGGTCGAGGCCGAGAGCGCTGCGGAGGTCATCGAGCGCAACCGCTCCGAGCCCCAAGGGCTGGTGCGCATCAGTTGCCCGACAGCGCTGCTCAACAGTTGGGTCGGGCCGATGCTGACGCGCTACATGCTCAAGTACCCGCGGGTGGAGTTGTTCATCGAGAGCACCAACCGCCGGGTCGACTTGATCCATGAAGGCTTTGATATCGCCTTGCGGGTGCGCTTCCCGCCGTTGGAAAACACCGACATGGTGATGAAAGTGCTGAGCAACAGCACCCAGTGCCTGGTGGGCAGGCCGTCGTTCATCGAGCGCTTGTCTTCACCTGCCTCCCCGGCGGACCTCAACGGTTTGCCCAGCGTGCATTGGGGCGGCGCCCAGCGTGAGTACCAATGGGAATTATTCGGCCCGGACGGCACTCGCGCGCTGATCCGCCATGAACCGCGGATGGTCACCGATGATTTGCTGGCCCTGCGTCATGCGGTACTGGCAGGCATCGGCATCGCCCACCTGCCCACCGTAGTGGTGCGCGAGGACATCGCGGCCGGGCGGCTGGTGGAACTGGTGCCAGGCTGGACGCCCAAGTGTGGGATCGTCCATGCGATCTTTGCTTCACGGCGCGGGTTACTGCCGTCGGTGCGCTCGCTGATTGACTTTCTGGCCGAAGAATTCAGCCACAGCGATATGGCCTAGGGCTGTCCTCAGCAGGTTGCCATTCATCAGGTGCGCCGCACTGTAAACATGTCACGGCCTCAAAAAGACACGACGTACCCGTTTGCAATCTCAGGAGGTCCCATGAGCCATCCTCAAGACCCAGCTACCCCCCAGGCAGTAGACAACCCCAACGACGACGGCTTCGTCCTCGGCACCGCCGGCCGCGACGAAGACCCCAACGCCGCCCCGGCCTACGCCACCGACAGTCGTCACGACCGCGACGAGCTGACCCCTGAAGACGCCCGTGGCATGCCCGGCTATCCCGATGAAAAACCAACGGCCAAACCCAAGGAGAATATGCCTGAAGAGGCAGAACCGGGCATCGAGACGCCTGAGCAGGGGAACGATAAGGTGGGATGAGCAGGCTGCGATGACTTTCGCCCAGACAACCCTGAACCGGTGGCGAGGGAGCTTGCTCCCGCTCGGCGGCGCAGCCGTCGTAAAGCCGGTTGACGAGTTGGCCTGAAATGCCGCGTCAGCCCATTTGGGGCTGCTGTGCAGCCCAGCGGGAGCAAGCTCCCTCGCCACAGGGGGATGCGCTATGTCGACTGGCGTGGTTCGACGTTGTCCAGTGCCCGGTTCGCCAGTAAACCACTCAGCTCGATCAAAACGCAGTGATCGCTTGGCCCTTGTGGCGAGGGAGCTTGCTCCCGCTCGGCTGCGAAGCAGTCGTCGCTTTTGAGGTTTTGGGGCTGCTGTGCAGCCCAGCGGGAGCAAGCTCCCTCGCCACAGGGTTACGTGTTGGCAGGAGGAGACATTCCAGCCAGGGGAAGGTTACGACGAGCAACTGATCTCCAGATGCTTGCCCCACTCCGGCGGACGCTCGGCGTAGCTGTCCATGCCCGGTTGTTCCTCGAAGGGCTTGCTCAGCACCGTGTGCAGGCGGCGGACTTCCTCGTAATCGCCTGATTCGGCGGCGTCGATGGCTTTCTGCGCCAGGTAGTTGCGCAGCACATAATTTGGGTTGACCGCATGCATGCGGGCTCGGCGCTGGTCTTGATCGATGGGGCCTTCGCGATTGACCCGGGCGACATAGAGCTCGGCCCAGGCGTCGAAACCCTTCAGGTCGACAAAGTCATCGCGCAGGGTAGCGACGGCTTGCCCGGGAGTTTGCTCGCCCAGTCGACGGAAGAACAGGCTGTAGTCGACGCCGCTGTTCTGCATCAATTGCAGCAGGCGTTCCACCAACTTCTGGTCATCTTCTTCGGCTTGGGTCAGGCCGAGTCGGCGGCGCATCAAGTCCAGGTAGTGGGCCTGGTACAACGGCAAGTACAAACCGAGCGTTTCGCGCAGGGCGTCGACGCTGATGAACGGCGTCAGCGCCTGGGCCAGGGCACTGAGGTTCCACTGGCCGATGGGCACCTGGTTGCTGAACGAGTAGCGGCCCTGGTCATCGGAGTGGTTACAGATGAAGTTCGCATCGAAGTCGTCGAGGAAGGCGAACGGCCCGAAGTCGAACGTGATGCCGAGGATCGACATGTTATCGGTGTTCATCACCCCGTGACAAAAGCCGTAGGCCTGCCACTTGGCAATCAGCTCGGCGTTGCGCTCGAGGATCTCGCGGTACATCGCCAGGTACGGTTCCGGCTGCTCGCGGCATTCGGGAAAATGCAGATTCAGCACATGCTCGGCCAGCGTGGCGTGCAGCTCGGGCTTCTTGGTGTAGTAGAAGTATTCGAAATGACCGAAGCGCACATGGCTCGGCGCCAGGCGCAGCACCATGGCGGCGCGCTCCTGCTTTTCGCGCCACACTGGAGTGTCCGAACCGATCACGCACAAGGCACGAGTCGTGGGGATGCCCAAGGCATGCAGCGCTTCGGAGGCGAGGAATTCGCGGATCGAGGAGCGCAGCACCGCGCGCCCATCGCCCATTCGCGAAAACGGTGTCTGCCCGGCGCCCTTGAGGTGCAGGTCCCAGTGCTCACCGGCCTCGTTGTACACCTCGCCCAGCAGCAGCCCTCGGCCATCGCCCAGTTGCGGGTTGTAATGGCCAAACTGATGCCCCGAATACACCATCGCCCGAGGCTCGGTTTCGGCCCACAGCTTGTGGCCGCCAAAAATCTCGGCGAATAACGGTGTCTCGGCTTCGGCCGGATCCAGGTCCAGCAGCGCCATGGCGGCCGGGCTGGCAACCACCAAGCGCGGATTGTCGATAGGCTCGGGCAGCACGTGGGCCGAGAAACCGTCGCCCAGGCGGGCAAAACGGTTATCGAAGGTCAGCGTTTCCAGCGTTTTCATGGCTGTCTCCGGCGGGTTGCCCGCAGGCACCACGCGATCAGTCGAGTGTCTGTTGCGGTGGCTCCGGAACGGGCTTGATGCTGGCTACCGCCGAGGGCAAAGGGCCGAGGGTCTTGTTGTCGGGTTCGGCAGGCACCAATTTGTATTCCTGGCCTTGCAGATTTTTCAGATAGATCTCCATCTGACGGAACGAGATGTTGATATGTTCCTTTTTGAATTCGCGGTTGATGAAACGGTTGATTTCATCGAGCACCGGGTTGCGGTCGCCCAGGTCGCGAACGTGCATGCGCAGTTCATGATCGAGGGTGCTTTCGCCGAAATTCAGGAAGTACACGATAGGCTCCGGTTCCTTCAGCACACGCGGATTATCGCGGGCAGCCTTGAGCAACAGCTCGCGCACCCGATCCAGATCCGAGCCGTAGTCCACGCCCAACTTCAACGTCACGCGGGTCACGGTGTCGGTCAGCGACCAGTTGATCAATTGCCCGGTGATGAAGGTCTTGTTGGGGACGATGATGTCCTTGCGATCGAAGTCGGTGATGGTGGTCGCGCGAATGCGGATCTTGCTGACCGTGCCCGACAGGTTGCCGATGGTGATGGTGTCGCCGATCCGCACCGGGCGTTCGAAGAGGATCATGATCCCCGAGATGAAGTTGGCGAAAATCTCCTGCATGCCGAAGCCCAGGCCCACCGAGAGCGCGGCCACCAGCCATTGCAGTTTGTCCCAGCTCACGCCCAGGGTGGACAACGTGGTGACGAAGCCGACGCCAGCGATCACATAGGACAGCAGCGTGGTGGTGGCGTAGGCACTGCCCTGGGCCAGGTTCAGCTTCGACAGCACGAACACTTCCAGCAGGCCCGGCAGGTTGCGCGCCAGGGCGAAGGTGATGCCGATGATGATCAGTGCACCGAGCATGTCGCCGATGCTGATGGGCACCATGCTCATGTTGACGCCGGTGCCGCTGGTGTATTCGTAGAGGGTGATGTTGTCCAGGTAGGAGAACACGCTGATCAGGTCCGACCAGACCCAGTACAGCGCGGCCATGAAGCCACCCAGCAGGGCGAGGCGGATCAGGCGCAAGGACTGTTCGTTGACCTTCTCGATGTCCAGGGTCGGCTCCTCGACCACCGTTTCGCCGTCGCCGGCTTCCTTGGCCGCCTGGCGCTTGGCCAGGGCGCGCTGGTAGGCCAGTCGCCGGGCTGCGACCGACAGGCCGCGCACGAAGGTGGCCTCGATGACCAGCCAGAACATCAGCAAGTAGAGCGTGTTTATCAAGCGGTCGCTGAGCTTCAGCGCGGTGTAGTAGTAGCCGAAGCAGACAGCGACGAACAGTGCGATCGGCAGCGCGGTGAACAGCACGCCGACGGCCTTGCGAAACAGCGAGGCGTTCGTGTGCGTCGGGCTGCTGAGCAGCAATCGGCTGAGCAGCCAGGCCATCGAGGCGTAGCAGGCCAGCACTACCGGCATACCGAGTACGTCATCGGCGAGGGCCGACGGTTGCAACTCCGCCACGGCAACTACCGCCACCAGGGCCAACACCACCAGGCCAAGTCGACGGATCCAGGCCTGGAGGAATTCCACCTGGGGTTTTTCCCAGCGGAAGTGCAACTCGGCCACGCCGCCAGGGGAGAGGATTCGATAGGCGGTGTAGAACACCAGCCAGGCTTGCCCGATCTGCAACAGTGCCGCGCCGAGATTGGTGTTCTGGCCGCGGGCGTCGATCTGTAGGGCGTAGCCGCACAGCGCCAGCGCCAGGGCCACCGGCATCGCCAAGAGGATATTGATCAGGATCGCCTGGGGCGTGTGCCACTGGCTGTCGCGCTTGAAGTGCCCGACATCCTGGTGGACCTTGTTCAAGCGCGCGTAAAGATTCTTGCGGCGCCACAGCAGCGCACCGATCAGCAGCGCCAGGGGCAGGAACAGCAGCGGCCGCTGGGTCAGGCCGTCGGCCAGTTCGCTGAGGCTGGAAGCCCAGGGCAGCGAGTCGACCTGTTTCTCCAGGCGGGCCGGCACGCCACGCATCCATTCGAAATCCAGCGGCTTGTTGCTGGGAATCCAGAACATCTGTTCTTCGAGCGTGGCCCGCAGGTTCTGAGCCGTACTGAGCAACTGCTTCTGGTTGAGCTGCAAGGTGATGGATTCGTTGAGCACCGCGCTCAATTCGCGGTTCAGGCGCTCCAGCAGGTCAACGCGAGTAAGGGCCAGTTCCAGCAAGGTCTTGCGCAGTTGCGGCGTGACCTGCTCCGACGGCTGGGACGCCAGCAGGCTGTCGACGTAGGCGCTCGGATTGTTCAGCAGCTCGCGTTGCTGGCTGACTTCAAATTGGTAGAGGCGGATGTCGGCGATCTGGTCGGCCAGGTTCTGATCCAGCTTCAAGCGCGGCAAGGTCTGGCGCTGCTTGTAGAGAATCTTGGAAAGCAGCAGGCTGCCCTTGAGCACGCTGATCTGTTCATCCAGGGCCGCATCGGTCTGGGTCACGCTGTCCAGAAGCTGCTTGGTCTGCAGGTTCTGCTGGGTGACCTCGTTGAGACGGTCGGTGCTCTTGAGCAGGTAATCGGAGAGCTTGAGGTTGGCCGAGCTTTCCGTGGCCAGCAGGCTGCTGCCGCCGGCCTTCTGGGCTTCGATGGACTGCTGGGTCACGGTTTCCTGGGATTGAGCCAGGCGCTTCTGATTGATCAGGTTCTGCAGGTCCTGGATTTCCCGCTCCATGCGATCGATTTTTTCCGACAGCAAGTCGTGCTGGCTGTTGCCCAGGTCTTGCAACTGGCTGTTCCCGGCGAGTTCCTGGCGGCGCAGCGGAATCAGCGCATTCAGGGCCGCCAGTTCGGCGTTCAGCTGGTCGCGCTGCTCGCCGCTCAAGGCTTTGCCGGCCTCTCGGCCGGCCTTGAGGATGGTGTTGATTTGCTGGATGCGGGTCTGGCTGGCGGAAATTTCAGCCTGGGCCCGCTCCGGACGGGTCTGCGCGGTGATGACCAGGCTGTTGGCATCGGCCAGGGCTTTTTGCAAGTCGCTCTGCTGGGTGGAGCGTTCCGTCAGCATCTGCTCGAGTTGGGGGATCGGCAGGTTGGCGTAGCGTTGCGCCACCGGAACAACGGTGGTGCCCTTGAGTCGCGCCAGTTCACGCTGGTTCTCGATGTTTTGCCGAGGTGCGCTCGCCAGTTGCTGCTTGAGCGCCAGCAGCTTCTGCTCGTAGTCGGCCTTGCTGCTGAGTAGCGTCAGGGTGTTTTGCAACACCGCCTGCAAGGCTTTTTGGTCGGCTTCCGGCAGCTTGCGGTCGCCGATCTTGTCCAGGCTGGCCTGCACCGAGGTGCTGGTGGGTGGTTCAGCGGCGTGCACCGTGCAGATTGAGAGACTCAGGCCGAGCAGGGCGATGGCGAAAAAGGAGCGCAGGGTAGGCATAGAGACCGGTCAAGCAAGTGAGAGTGGGAGCAGTTTAGAGGAACAAGCCGGGACCCGGGCGACTTCCTTCGGGGAATCTGACGCCCACTTTGCCGATCTTGTTCCCATCCATGACCGCGACGGTCCACAGGGTGTTGTTCCAGTCCACCTGGTCGCCGACTACTGGCGCTCCGCCAACTTTCTGGGCAATGAAGCGGCCCAAGGTCATGTCCGGATCGATGCCGTCGAGTTGTAGTCCGTACAGTGCCGCAACCGCGGCCAGCTGGGCATCTCCTTCGAGTACGAAGTCGCCGAAAAAGCGCAGGTCCAGGCCCCGTTGCGGTGCTTGGCTGAACAATTTTCCAAGGGCTGGCAAGTCGTGTTCATGGCCGATGACACACAGCAGATCACCGACTTCCAACACCGTACTACCCGACGGATGGAGCAGTTTCTGGCCACGAAACAGGGCCGCGATTCGGGTTCCGTCGGGCATTTTAAGGTCCCGTAGGGGCGAACCGATGCACCATTTTTCCGCGCCCAGCCGATAAATGAACAGCTCCCACTCGCTGGTGACGTGCACTTCCAGCGCAGCCCGGGAAATCGGCAAAGGTTCTGGCGGGACCGTCACATGCAACAGCTTGGCAACCCACGGCAGGCTCGTACCCTGAACCAGCAGGGACACCAGCACGATAAAGAACGCCAGGTTGAAATAGAGCTGCGCCTGGGGCAAGCCGGCCATCAGCGGGAACACCGCCAGAATGATCGGCACTGCGCCACGCAGGCCGACCCAGGAGATGAAGGCTTTCTCGCGCCCATGGAAGGCCTTGAACGGCAACAGCCCCACCATGACCGACAGCGGGCGCGCGATCAGGATCATCCACAGGGCCAGGCCCAGGGCGGGCAGGGCGATCGGCAGCAAATCATGGGGGGTGACCAGCAGCCCCAGCACCAGGAACATGCCGATCTGCGCCAGCCAGGCCATGCCGTCGAGCATGTGCAGGATGCCGTGACGGCTGCGCACCGGGCGGTTGCCCAAGACCAGACCGCAGAGATACACCGCCAGGAAGCCGCTGCCGTGCAAAGTGTTGGTCAGCGCGAACACGGCCAAGCCGCCACTGATGACAAGAATCGGATAGAGCCCGTTGGCCAGGTTGATGCGGTTGACCATCTGCAACATCAGCCAGCCACCGCCCAGGCCGATCACCGCGCCAATCCCGAACTCTTGCACCAGATGCCCCAGCAGGCTCCATTGCAGGCCGGTTTCACCGCTGGCGAGCATGCCGATCAAGGTGACAGTGAGGAACACCGCCATCGGGTCGTTGCTGCCGGACTCGATTTCCAGCGTGGCGCTGACCCGTTCGTTCAGCCCCTTGCCGCCCAACAGCGAGAACACCGCCGCGGCGTCGGTGGAGCCGACAATCGCACCGATCAACAAGCCCTGCATCAGATTGAGGTCAAACAGCCACGCCGCCGCCAGGCCAGTCAGTCCGGTGGTGATCAACACGCCGACGGTGGCCAGCGACAGCGCCGGCCACAAGGCCACCCGAAAGCTTGAAACCCGTGTGCGCAAGCCGCCGTCGAGCAGGATGACGGCCAGAGCGAGGTTACCGACCAGGTAGGCCGTGGCGTAGTTGTCGAAAAGAATACCGGCGCCGTCGACACCGGCCGCCATGCCCACGGCCAGGATGATCACCAGGATCGGGATGCCCAGGCGGGACGACAGGGAACTGACCAGAATGCTCGCACTCACCAGCAACGCGCCGATCAAGAACAGGCTGTTGATGGTCGTTGCGGTCAAGGCAGTACTCCGGAAATCTTGAGGGGACAGGGCACAAACTGACCATGCAGTCTGCGTGCCAGCGATTCTAACCTGTTGAAATGTGATGCTGTCAAAAAAGGTTTGGGGATCGTCTCCGTTACCCGCGTGGTGCCCGTCTGTTTTGCACAAAGCAAGTACCTTGCATGGCACCTTTCGTACCTTGATACCGGAAACGTCTGATTTCAGGTGAACAGTTCTAGCGATATCTTCAGGACCCCAACCTACAGTTGACTCCCAAAAAGTAGCCACCTAGTATTCGCCCGCTATTTTTGGATGTCGCTTTTTGCTCGAAGGATCGAACGATGTTTTCACCCGCCCATTGGGCGAGGTTGCGCCTGGCTTTGCTGTTGCTGTGCCTTTCTTCGCTGATGCCCGCTTACGCCGCGCCCACCCCCGGCGACACGGACCTGATCCGCGAACGCCAGAATCGCTTGCTCGAAGAACAGCGGCGGCGCCTCGAAGAACTCAAGGACTTGCCAGGCAAGGAAGCCAAGCCGACCCAGCCGACAAAGCCTGCCGATACCCGTTGCTTCCCCATAACCACCATCGAACTCAAAGGCGCCGACGCCTTGTCCGAGCGTGAGCGCCAACGTCTGCTTGAGCCCTACCTCAACCAATGCCTCGGTGTGCCGCAGCTCAACGAACTGCTCAAGGTCATTACCGACCGCTACCTCGAAAAGGGCCTGGTGACCAGTCGCGCCTACTTGCCGCAACAGGACCTGTCCAGCGGTCACCTGCAAGTGCTGGTGGTCGAGGGGCGGCTGGAAGGCTTGAAGGGTGACGAAGGCAGCGGCCTGTCCGAACGGGAGCTGGCGATGAGCTTTCCCGGCAAGCCCGGCGAGTTGCTCAACCTGCGGAACATCGAGCAGATGGTCGATCAACTCAACCGTCTGCCGTCCAACAATGCCCAGATGGAGTTGACGCCGGGGCAGAACATCGGCGGCAGTGAAGTGCTGGTCAAAAACACCCCACAGAAGCCTTGGCGTGCCGGCCTTTCCCGGCACAACGACGGACAGAAAAGCACCGGCGAACAGCAATGGGGAGTCTCCCTGGACTGGGACAGCCCCTTGGGCCTGGCCGATCAACTGGCCTTGCGTGGCGGTCGCGATGCCATCAGCGATCACGACAAGACCTCTCGCAACGGCATGCTCTATTACAACCTGCCGTTTGGCTGGTGGAACCTGGCCTACAGCTACAGCCAAAGCGAGTACCGGGCATTGGCCCAGGCCAACGGTTTCAACTTCAAACAGCGCGGGGACAGCCAGAATCACCAGTTGGTCCTGGAACGAGTGGTCCATCGCGATGCCGTGAGCAAGACGTCGTTCAATACGGGCCTTTCGTACCTGCGCACCAATAATTTCGTCGCAGACAGCAAGCTCACGGACAGCAGCAATCGCATCAGTGAGGCGCAGTTCGGCATCAACCATGGCCGGCGGATCGGTAACGCCTTCGTCAACCTCGACCTGGGCATGCAGAACGGTATCGGCGCCCTCGACGCCCAGGGCGACCACGACCCGGGCCCTGGCCTGCCGGATGCGCGCTATCGCAAATACACCGCCACCCTGAGTTACTTGCAGCCCTTCATGCTGGGCGGCGAGTCCTTCAGTTTCAGCAGCCTGATGACCGGCCAGCGCAGCGAGGACGCGCTGTTCAGCCCGCAGCGCATGAGCCTGGGCGGGCTCTCCTCGATTCGCGGCTACAAGGACCAGACGCTTGCCGGTGACAGCGGCGGCTACTGGCGCAACGACCTGCGCTGGAGTCGTCCGGTGACGCTGGAATGGCTGCGCCCGGTGTTCGCCGAATACGGCACCGGCCTCGGTTACGACCAGGGTGTTATTCGCGGCACCCGCTACAACGGTAGCGAGCATGGACGCATGTCGAGCAACTCCCTGGAGTTGTTCGCCCGTGGTGAGCACCTGAGCGCCAGCGTGACCTTTGCCCATTCCCTGGAACGCCCGGATGCCCTGACCGAGCGCGAAGCGCCGATCTACTTCCGCTTGGATTTATCCATCTAATTTTTGCTGCAACGAGACCTGATCATGGACGACCGCCAATACGCTTTTCTGGCCCGCCAGCCTTCTACCGCCCTGCAAGCCCGCGACGCCTTCTGGGGCATGCCCAAGCGTGGCTTGGCGTTCCTGTTGATCAACGTCATGTTCTGGCAACCGCTGTGGGCCCAGGCGGATGGCATCGTGGTCAGTGCCCCCGGCACCAGTATCGGCAAGGCCGGCAACGGCGTGCCGGTGGTCAACATCGCCAAGCCCAACGGCAGCGGCCTGTCCCATAACCGATTCAAGGATTACAACGTCGGCAGCAACGGCGTGATCCTCAACAACGCCACCAACCCCGCCCAATCCACGCAACTGGGCGGGATTATCCTTGGCAACCCGAACCTCAAGGGCACGGCCGCCAAAATCATCCTCAACGAAGTCAATGGCGGCAACCCGAGCCAGTTGCGTGGCTACACCGAGGTGGCGGGCAAATCGGCCCACGTCATCGTCGCCAACCCGTATGGCATCACCTGCAACGGCTGCGGTTTTATCAACACGCCGAAGGCGACGTTGACCACCGGCAAGCCGATCATCGAAAACGGCCAGTTGAACCGCTATCAAGTGGATCAAGGCAGCGTCGCCATCGAAGGCGCGGGCCTTAACGCCAACAACGTCGACCGCTTCGAAATCATCACCCGTAGCGCCAAGATCAATGCCGAGATCCAGGCCAAGAACCTGACAATCGTTGCCGGTCGCAACGATGTCAACTCCACCACGCTCAACGCCACCGCTCGCGCCGACGACGGCAGCGCCAAGCCGGAACTGGCCATCGACTCCTCGGCGCTGGGCGGCATGTACGCAGGCGCCATCAAGCTGGTGGGTACCGAGGCCGGGGTCGGGGTGAAGCTGGACGGCAAGATGGTTGCCAGTGGCGGGGATATCCAGCTCGATGCCAATGGGCATCTGAGTTTGGCGCAAACCACGGCGACGGGTGTGGTTGATATCAAGGCCGATAGCCTGGACGCCCGGGAGACCATTTATGCCGGCACTCAGGTCCAGGCCACGACCCGGGGTACCCTTACCAACCGGCAAGCGATCGCCTCGCGGGACAATGTCACGCTGAGCACCGGCGGCCAGCTCAACAACCTGGGCATCATCGAAGCGGGCGTCAACGTCGACAACACCCGCAACCGGGTGGGCGACGTGGTGCTGACGGCGGCGAATATCGACAACCGTGGGCAGAGCGTCATCGCCAGTCGTGACTTGAAAGCCACGACCAAGCAGACGCTCGACAATCGCAGCGGCACTCTTTCTGCCGGAAGAACACTGACCCTTGATAGCAAGGACATCGACAACCGCGCCGGCACGCTGGTCAGCCAGAACACGTTGCAAGCGCGGACCACCGGGACGCTGGACAACCGTGATAAGGGAATCATCGCCAGCGACGGCGAGCAAACCTTGGTGGCTGATACGCTGAAGAACAGCGCAGGCGTCATCAGCAGCAACGATCTTCTCAAGCTCGAAACAGACGTCCTGGATAACAGCGGCGGCAAAATTGCGACGGACGCCGCGCTGACCCTCAAGGGCGGCAGCATTAAAAACAGCGGGGGACAAATCACCAGCCAGGGTGACACGGTTGCGACGCTGAAAAGCTTCAATCAGCAGGGTGGCAAGCTGGTCAGCCAGGGGAAACTGACGCTAGTCGCGGACAGCATCACCAACAGCGACGAGGGTTACATCGCTTCGGCCAAGGCCATGAGCCTGACCGCTCACCAGCAACTCCTCAACAACGCAAAGGCGATCATCAGCACCGAGCAGGGGCTCACGATCAATGGCGGTGGCCTGGATAACGCCGGTGGCAGCCTGCTCAGCCAAGGTGATCTGAAGGTCGACATTTCGGGCGATTTCGTCAACCGGGATGGCACCGCCATCACTCAGGCCGGCAACGTGGATATCGAGGCGAGCAGTCTCGATAACCGTGGCGGTGTGGTGGCCAGTGTTGGCGGTTGGCTGAAAGCTACCTTGGACAAGGTGCTGGATAACGGCCAGTCGCTTACCGCAGACAGCGCCGGATTGCTCCAGGCACAGTCCGTCAAACTCGATGCGAAACAGGCGCTGCTCAATAATGGTGCGCAGATATCGGCCTTGTCCGGAACTGCGGAAATCAACACCGCCACCCTTGAGAATCGCGAGGGTGCCATCCTCGCCAATCAGGCGCTGGCAGTAGATGCCAAAGATCTGGACAACAGCCGTGGACGGATAGCGGCAGACACGATTGATTTCACGCTGACCGGCGCCTTGACCAACCAGGCCGGTCTGATAGAGGCCTCCAGCGGCCTGCTGATCAGAGCCGTGTCGATTGATAACCAGGGCGGCAAGTTGCGCTCGGTGGGCCAGCAGGGCATTGCGACGCTGACGATTGATCAAATGCTGGACAACCAAAGCGGTGTCATTGAAGCGGCCACCGAAAACCTGTCCTTGAAGATGGCTGCCTTCAGTAATGCGGGCGGCAGTGTCCATCATGTGGGCACCGGCATTTTGGACGTGGACCTTGCGCGTTTCGCCAACATCGG
Organism: Pseudomonas sp. Z5-35; assembly: GCF_051131945.1. Taxonomy (NCBI): domain Bacteria; kingdom Pseudomonadati; phylum Pseudomonadota; class Gammaproteobacteria; order Pseudomonadales; family Pseudomonadaceae; genus Pseudomonas; species Pseudomonas sp. Z5-35. Next base: position 5,046,985 of record NZ_CP071640.1, on the reverse strand, counting down.
CGGCAGCATTACGACCTTGGGGACCTTGGCCGTCGACGCGGCGCGTTGGGACAACAGCTCGGATATCCAGGCAAATGTCCTTAACTTGAAGGTGGGTCAGCTCAATCAGGCCAATAGCGGCAAGCTGGTCGCGGTGCAAAGCCTGCTGGCCACGGGCGGCACCTGGAGCAACGCGGGCACCATCAGCAGCGACGCCGATTTCGACCTGAAGCTGACCGGGGTTTATGCCGGTACCGAAAATAGCCGCCTCAGCAGTGTCGATCAATTCGATCTGCAGGCCGCCAGCATCGATCTATCGAGCGGCTCACGCCTGGCCGGAGGGGGCGTCACCACCGTGACCAGTCTCGGTGTCTTGAACAATGCCGGACGGATCACCGGCGCCGGCAAGTTCTCCCTTTCCGCCACGAGCCTGATCAATACGGGCACGCTGGGTGGCGCCGACACCGTCGAGCTGGCTGCCAACGAGGCGCGTAACGAACGCGGCCTGATCTTCAGCGGCGCGGACATGGCGCTGCGCTTTAACAACTTCACCAACAAATACGCTGACGTCTACAGCCTGGGGGCTCTCAATGTCACGGCGCGAGACGGCGTCGCTCGCAGTGCGCTGCTGGAAAACATCTCAGGCACCCTGGAATCGGCGAGGAACATGTCGCTGCGTAGCCAGGTCCTGACCAACCGTAAGGACGTCTTCTCCACCACCGACGAGCTGGTGTCGGGCGCCATCAGAGTCAAATGCCATGACTGCAGTGGTGATTACCACAACGTCGACTATGTCGCCAAGGAGACCTTCCAAAGCGTCGTGCTCGAAGACTCCGCCAGTGCCACGCTGATGAGCGGGGCGAAGCTGACCGTCGACGGCTCCACGGTCACCAACCAAAACAGCGTTATGGCCTCGGCGGGCGACCTGTCGATCACCGCAGACAACTTCGCCAACGTCGGCGCCGCTTCCGGTACCAGCGTCAGGACGCGGACCTGGAATACCGGCAGGGTCACCGACGGAACCGACAAGCGCTTCCGCTCCAGAGTCATCGTTCCCTACAACGCCCTGGCCAATCCGAAGCAAGTCCCGGTCGATGCGCTCAACAAATTCCGTCAGGCGAGTGACATTACCACCGTAACACCAGGGCAATCGATGGCGTCGGCGGTCGTTCAGTCCGGCGGCAACGTCAGTATCCAGGCCACCCAGCAACTGCAGAACAGCAGCATTACGCAGTTCCAGGCACCGCTGGCGGGCGCGACCAAGTCTGCGGCCACTGGCGTCACCAACACTGCGCGGCCCGCTGTTGTGATGCTCAATCCGCAGTTGCCGCCCGACCTGGCCCAACAGCAGGTCAACCCGACCACCATGCCCGGGTTCACTTTGCCGAAGGGGGACAACGGCCTGTTCCGCGTCGTCGACAGCACGGCTGCGGCGCAGAACAGCCACGACCAGAGTCAGGCCACTGTCCGGGGCTCGGACGCCAGCCGAGTCATCACCGGCCCCAAGTACATGGTCGAGACCAACCGCGATTTGACCGACCTCAAGCAGTTCATGAGCTCCGACTACATGTTGGGCATGCTGGGTTATGACCCGGACACCAGTTGGAAACGCCTGGGCGATGGCTTGTACGAACAACGCCTGATTCAACAGGCCGTGCTCGCCCGCACCGGACAGCGTTTCATCGACGGGCAAACCAGCGATGAAGCGATGTTCAAGTATTTGATGAACAATGCCATCGCCAGCAAGGAGCAACTGAATCTGGCCGTTGGCGTGACCCTGACTTCACAGCAAGTCGCTGCGCTGACCCATGACATCGTTTGGATGGAAGACCAGGTCGTCAACGGCGAACATGTGCTGGTGCCGGTGCTTTACATGGCCCAGGCCAACAACCGATTGATGGCCGATGGTGCGTTGATTCAGGGCAAGAACCTGACACTGATTGCCGGCACCGACCTGAGGAACGCCGGGACGCTGCGGGCCAGCGAAAACCTTTCGGCCGCCGCAGGGAACAATTTAGTCAACACGCGCCTGGCCGAAGCGGGAGAGCGGCTCAAGCTGGTCGCCGGCAAAGACCTGGTCAACCTGCAGGGCGGCATCCTCAAGGGCAAGGACGTCGAGCTGTCGTCGCTGACTGGCGATATCCGCAATGAGCGAACCGTCAGCGTCATCGAGAACAGCGGCAAAGGCTTCAGCTCGAAAACCTCCGTGGTCGACAACGCGGCACGCATCGAGGCCGACAACAACCTCACCGTGCGCGCGGGGCGCGACCTGCTGAACGTGGGCGGCGCGATCACGGCAGGTAACGATGCCGACTTGAGCGCCGGCAGAGACGTCGTTATCTCCGCCGCTCGCGAAGAAAACGGCTCGATGCGCCAAGACAAGCGCCATTTCTGGGAACAGAGCCAGACCGCCCAGCACGCCAGTGAAGTCAAGGCGGGCGGCGATCTCAACGTCACCGCGGGCAACAACCTGACCGTCGTCGCCAGCCATCTCCAGGCTAAAGGCGACATCAACCTCAGCGGAAACGATGTCGCCCTGATCGCGGCAGCGAACGAGGACTCCAGCGAATACCGCTACAAACGCAGTGGCAAGAAGATCAACAAGGAAGAAGACCATGTCCAGCAGCAGGCGACCACGCTTGACGCTGGTGGTGATGTAAGGGTATCTGCGCGTAATGATCTGTTGATGGTCGCGAGCAAGATTGCGGCGGGTAATGAGGCTTATCTGGTTGCGGGTAATCAGCTGAATCTGCTGGCTGAGCAGAATCGGGATTATTCGCTGTATGACATGAAGAAGAAGGGAAGCTGGGGGAGCAAGGCCGCGCGGCGAGACGAAGTGACTCAACTGACCCATGTCGGAAGTGAAATCACCACCGCAGGCAACCTGTTATTAGCCAGCGGTGGCGACCAGACCTACCAAGTGGCGAAGCTGCAAAGCGGCAACGACCTGATGATCGACAGCGGTGGGCGCATCACTTTCGAAGGGGTCAAGGACCTTCACGACGAGAGCCATACCAAGAGTAAAAGCGACCTGTCCTGGTACAAGATGAAAGGCGAGGGACGGACCGACGAGACCTTGCGTCAGAGCACACTGGTTGCTCAAGGGAAGCTGGTCATCAAGGCCGTTGAGGGGCTGCGTATCGACGTCAAACAAGTCGATCAGCAGAGCGTCAGCCAGACCATCGATGCGATGGTCAAGGCCGAGCCGGGGCTGGCCTGGATGAAAGAGGCCCAGGCGCGTGGCGATATCGACTGGCGCCAGGTCAAGGAAATCCACGACAGCTTCAAATATGACAACTCCGGCCTGGGCGCCGGTGCCAAGATCGCCATTGCGATTCTGATGTCGTTCATCATGGGCCCGGCCGGCTTCGGGCTGTCAGGCGCCAAGCTTGCGGTCGCCGCCAGCCTGAGCACCACAGCGGTCACCAGCACCATCGAGAACAAAGGCAATCTGGGGCGTGCGCTGAAAGAAACTGCCAGTGCCGATAGCCTGAAGAACGCGGCGATTGCCGGCTTCACTGCGGGTGCCTTGGATTACGCAGACAAAAACTGGTTTACCGGTGCCGACAGCGCAGGGTCAACCACGCAAGGCGTCGAGCCGTCCGCAGGTTCGGCGGGTTCAGCAGGTTCGGCATCGAGCGCCAGCAACTCCTCCAAGGACATCTTCCGTTGGAGTAACGCGACTGACACGGCAATTCGTACGACCGGGCGGGCGGTGATTTCCAGTGGCATCTCCACCGCGATCGGCGGCGGCAGCTTCGGCAGCAACTTCAATGCCGCCCTGCTGGGAGAAGCCGGCAATGTGGCGATGGCGACTGGCTTTAACTGGGTGGGTGATACCATCAAGTTCCCAGATGGCGGCCCTCAGAAAATTGTTGCCCACGCGATCATGGGTGGCCTGTTGGCTGAACTGACGGGCAGCGACTTCAAGACCGGCGCGGTAGCCGCCGGCCTGAACGAAGCGCTGATTCCGAACATGGCCAAAGTTGCGGATGGAAACGAACATCTGCAGCTGATGCTGTCGCAGCTAACGGGCCTATTGGCCGCGGCTGCGGTCGATGGCAATCTGAATACAGGCTCGAAGATCGCCGAGAAAGCGACCGCCTTTAACTACCTGTTCCATGCCGAGCTGCTCGAAAGAGAACAGAAACTCAACACCTGCGCCTCCCCGGCGGATTGCCAAGCCGTCAGGGACCACTACAACAACCTGGATGCGACTCGGAATAAAGAGTTCGGCCAGTACTGCCGGACTAACCCGGCGGCTTGCTTGCAAGTGACCAAGCAACTGGCGGATGAGATTCCGACCAATGAGAAATTGCTGCATGACGGTCGTGGCGCCGGGTTCGATCGCTCGGCAGCACTTTGGGAAATTACTCGAAGTAACGAGCGAGCTATCAATACCGGTATCACCGAGAAGACGCGTACCGATAAAGGCGATGCTGCGGCGTTTTTGACGGAGCTTGCGGCGGATGGGTTGAATCCGGATAGGGATTTGTTCTCGTCGACGGCTGGGGGTAAGGGTGGTACAACCGGGGTTAAGGTTAAGGTTGGGGTTGTTGGGGATGGTCCTAAAGGGATTGATAACTCAGTTCTAGGCAAGCCAAGGGTTGGGAGCGCTAATAAGCTTCCTGATGGACAGCACGGCTTCAACGATATTATCGATAATTACGCTGGTGCTGCTGCAAAGTTCGAAATACCAACCAAGGGTGCTGGCGGGGTTGTGCTAAGAGTTTCCGAGCTAAGGCAAATTGAAGGCAGTAACAATGGAGTTAGTGGCGTGTTTGAGTGGATTGTTGATGAGGGAAATGTGACCCATCGGCGTTTTATTCCCGGCGGTCAGGTGACTGGAAGACCTAACCAGACTCCCAGAAGGTAGGAACAATTTATGTCACCATTCAACATGCTGTCGAAGTTAGGATTGGTGTGCTGGTCGACCATCCATTTAGGGCTCAAGAAGGGGTGGGTGAAAAGAAATGATGTTTTTAAATATGCTATCGATAAGCTTGAAGATGGTGAGGACAGTCAGGATGTCGTTTTAATCGCGGGCGGCGACTACTTATCTGATGAAGAACTTCTCTCGTTGATCGAGGGGCAACTGCAAGGAGAGGACGTTGCTTTCGGTATAGATAAATGGCGCCTAGCATTTTTGCTTTGTATCGAAGAATCCACTGAGAGCGATGAAAGCAAGTTGCGTAGGCTTCAAGAGATATATGCGGATTTTGATTATCCTGAAGATATGTCGCTGTGTAGTATATATTCCTCGGGCGATACTCCTCCGCTTGCGGAGATGAGTAAAGTTGTGCAAAAACTGAAGGGGTGTTTTTTGCTTTCAGGGGGCGGGAGCGGATTCAATTAAAAGGAGGAAGGGGTGCGTATCGCTGAGGTGTTAAATAAAACTGCGCCATTTTTTCGCTAGATCGAAATAAAGTGCCTTGGAGGGCCATTGATGAGACATGATGTTGTTTCACGCTTTATTGCAATGGGTTTGACTTGCTTCACCTTGACCGGTTGCATTCACTACGAGCATAAAAGCGCAGAAGGAAAACCTTGGGATGAGGTCGCGACAATTCGGCAGTTCGACAAAAGTCTGTCGATATCCAAGATCGATGACGATACGTCGTTATATTGGCTAGCCCGTCAAACTGAATATCGACTCGGAGCAGGACGGCACAAGCTTTCCGTCAAGCACGCCATTGGAACTGAATACAGTAGGCCCGTGGAGATGACGGTTGATCTGGTCGGCGGTCATACCTACGGTCTTTATGGCAGGTCTTCGATGAAGTGGTGGTATTACGAGGTTCGGGATCTCGAGACAGGGCGTTCCGCGAAGGTGATGGACTCGGCCGGTACAGCTGCGCCTTCTGATCCAGTCGAGCAGCCGCTTCAATAGTCATGGTGGGTTTGCAGGCAGGGTTCGTTTCGGAAAATGTCTAAACAGGCTCGCCGTAGGAATCGGCGCAAAGAATATTCCCCATTGACTTGCAGGACATTTCCTAGAAAATCCCAGCCTCTTGCGCCTGCTGATTTCGGTGCCTAGTCTTCGTCCACCGCTGCCCATCAGCGGTCGGGTTTAGCAGCTCGGAGTCACGTTAGGCGCATGGCAACTGCCATTCAGTGCGGGCATTTTTATTGCCCGAATTCTTATGGCGGCTGTGCGCAGGGCATCCTCGGGTGCGCCGGTTTCCTAACGTACCGGTCTGCTAACCTGCGTACGGCTGCCACCCCCTCGTTTAGCAGCGAACGTGGCGGCTCCCATTTACGTTAGGAGCATTCCATGGACAAACTCATCCCAGACCCACCCGTTCCACCGCTGCATCTGGATATCGCGGCCGACGCCAACACCGAGCAGGTCATCGATTCCTATCTGAACCCTAAAACCGCCCAGCCCAAGAAGAAGGCGCCGGACCAGCTGTTCACCGTCGTGGAGGGCGTCGATGTTGAAAGCCTGTTGGCCAACCTCAGCGAAACCCTGGCCTCGGCCAATGCGATGGCCAGTGACCTGGCGTTCGACCTGAAAGGCTCGCGACGGCACGTTGCGTTGGGGCTGCAACAGTTGATCGAGATAGGGGAGCTATTGGCAAACCGGGCGTTGGATACCGTCGATCCCAGGTAAGCCGGAAGTTTGAAAAAAGGGCGGATTCCAGAGTGGAAACACCGTGGCGAGGGAGCTTGCTCCCGCTCGGCTGCGAAGCAGTCGCCGCTTTTAAGGGCAGCGGCCGCTGCGCGGCCAAGCGGGAGCAAGCTCCCTCGCCACGAAAGCCAGAGGGTTGGTTACTCACTGTTTGTGAGCAATCAACCAATGCGCGGTTTAAAGGCTGAACCGCCCAACCATGCTGTTCAGATCCACCGCCAAACGCGACAGCTCTGCACTCGCGGCGCTGGTCTGGTTGGCGCCGGTGGCCGATTGCACCGACAGGTCGCGGATGTTCACCAGGTTGCGGTCCACTTCACGGGCCACTTGGGCCTGTTCTTCGGCGGCGCTGGCGATGACCAGGTTGCGTTCGTTGATCTCGACGATGGCCGTGTTGATCGTGTCCAGGGACATGCCTGCCCCGCGGGCGATGTTCAGCGTCGACTCGGCGCGCTCGGTGCTGTTGCGCATCGAATCCACGGCGTGTTCGGTGCCGCTCTGGATGCTGCCGATCATGCGTTCGATCTCGCTGGTCGACTGCTGGGTGCGATGAGCCAGGGCGCGCACTTCGTCGGCGACCACGGCAAAACCACGACCTGCTTCACCGGCACGGGCTGCCTCAATCGCCGCGTTCAGGGCCAACAGGTTGGTCTGGTCGGCCAGGCCACGGATCACATCGAGCACCTTGCCGATGTCGCGGGATTCATTGGCGAGGTTGCCGATCAGCGTGGCGGTGCTCTGTACATCGGCGCTCATGCGCTCGATGGCGCCGACCGTTTCCTGCACCAGGTCGCGGCCGTCGCCCGCCGATGTGGTGGCGTTTTTCGAGGCTTCGGAGGTGCTGACGGCGTTGCGCGCGACTTCTTCCACGGCGCTGGTCATCTCGTTGACCGCCGTGGCGGCCTGTTCGATTTCGTTGTTCTGCTGGGTCAGGCCACGGGCGCTTTCGTCGGTGACGCTGTTGAGCTCTTCGGCGGCGGAAGCCAGTTGGGTGGCCGAGCCGGAGATCCGCTGCAGGGTGTCGCGCAATTTGTCTTGCATGGTCGCCATCGCTCGCAGCAGGCGGCCGGCTTCGTCGCTGCCATCAACGGTGATCGGCCGCGTCAGGTTGCCCTTGGCGATTTCTTCGGCGGCGTCCAAGGCGTTTGCAATCGGCTTGGTGATGCTGTTGGTCAGCAGCCAGGCGAACAGCAGGGTCAGGCCGGTGGCGATGGCCAGCAGCGTGACGACCCAGGTGAACGCTGTTGAGTACTGGTGTGCCGCGTCCTGGTTGAGCGTCTCGGCTTGCCGGTTGTTGATCTCGGTAAGACGGGTGATCGCCGCGTTGACGGCGTCGGAGTTGCTCAGCAACTCGGTGTTGAGCAGCGCTTGCAGCTGGTCGAGCTGATTATTGCGCGAAAGGGTTTTCATCCGCTCTTCAAGCTGGCGGTACTGGTTCAGCAGCTGTACGTACTGGTCGTAGGCGGCTCGTTCGTCAGGGGCGCTGATGAGTTTTTCATATTCGGTCTGCGCTTCGCGGATCTGCTGGTTGCGCTGCTCGAACAGCTCGTAGGTTTTTTGCTGGACGTCCGATTCGCGGTTGGTCAGCAGGCGATAGGACAACACACGCAGGCGCAGGGCGAGCTGGGTGAACTCGTCCAGGGCCTTGATGCTGGGTACGCTGTTCTGGACGATGGTTTCGCCCGATTCACGGATCTTGCTCATCTGGCTCAAGGCAAACACGCCCAGGGCCAGCATCAGGGCACCGATAAGGGCGAACCCCAGGAACGCCCGCGGCGCGATGTTCATATTACGTAGGGACATGGAAGTTACCGTGAAGAAGCGCGTCCGTGCTGGGCTATGACTGGTTTCACTGACTTATCGGTCTGGCCTGTCAAGTCTTGAGGGCGCTGCGTGCTTTTGTCGCAGTCCGTGGCCGGCGGTGCGACGAAGGGTAGGAACCAGATTCTGAGCGCGCAGTCTCTACAGCTCGCGAGCGAAGCACTGCCGCCTATGAACCATGGCGTCGGCGGTGACTTTTCTTTATCGTACGCGCCCCTTGAAAAAGCCTGGAAATCAATATGTTGGAAGCATCCCTCAGTCAGTTGGAGCAACTGGTCAACGACCTGGTGCAACAGAACCGCCACCTCGCCGGGCTGAATGAAACCCTGAGCGCTGAACTGGCCAAGGCCAAGGATGAAAACGAAAACCTGCAGTTGAACCTCATGGAGCAGGAAGAATTGCATGGCGCTACCACCGCGCGTATCCAGGCTCTGGTCGAGCGCGCCAGCAACGCAACGGCCAGCGCATGAAACCCGGGGCCGACGGGGTAACAGTCGTCTCGATTCTCGGGGAGGATTATTCGATCAAGGCACCGGCCGGGCAGGAGCAGGCCTTGCTGGACGCCGCTTCGATGCTCAAGTCCGCCCTGGCCGATACCAAGCGCAAATACCCGACCCTGATCGGTGACCGCCTGCTGGTGCTGGCGGCCATGAACCTGTGCTCGCAGCAGATCGAGATGCAAAAGCAGCACCGGGCGGAACTCGACCGATGCCAGGAACAGGTCAACGCCACGGTCGAGGTGATTGCCAAGACTATTCAGCAGGCGTGAAGCCCATCGCGAGCTTTCTCGCGATTGGATTTGAGCCGTGTTGAATGTCTTGGCTTAGAACCACTCGTCCCGCATCGCCAGGCAGGTATCGTCTCGCGTCTCTAGAATTGCCAGTTCGTGATGGCAGCCTGGCACTTCCCAAGTCAGGAAGTAACGCGCGGCCTGCAGCTTGCCGTGATAGAAGTCGCTGTCCGCTGCATTGCCCCTGGCAAGTCCTTCCTCGGCACGGATCGCCTGTTCCAGCCAGCGCCAGCCGATCACCATGTGCCCAAAGACCTTCAAGTACAGCGCTGAGTTGGCCAGGCTGCTGTTGACCTTGCCTTGGGCCAGGTCTGTCAGCAGGCCGAGGGTGACCGTTTGCAGGCGCGCCACCAGGGCTTCCAGCGGCTGACGCAAGGACGTCAGCGATTCATAGGGCTGGGCACGTTCGGTGGTGTCGGCCACTAGGCGAATCAGTTGTTTAAGCCCGGCACCGCCGTTTTGCGCCAGTTTGCGCCCCAGCAAGTCCAGCGACTGGATACCGTGGGTACCCTCATGAATCGGGTTCAAGCGGTTGTCGCGGTAATACTGCTCCACCGGATATTCGCGGGTGTAGCCGTGGCCGCCCAGGATTTGAATCGCCAACTCGTTGGCCTTCAGGCAGAACTCCGATGGCCAGGATTTGACGACCGGCGTCAGCAGGTCCAACAGCTCATGGGCCCTGCGGCGCTCGGCCTCGCTTTCAAGGGTGGTGGTGTCGTCGAACAGCCGTGCCGCGTACAGGCCCAGGTCAAATGAGCCTTCCACGTAGGCTTTTTGCGTCAGCAACATGCGGCGCACGTCGGCGTGCTGGATGATCGCCACGGGCGCGGCGGTCGGGTCCTTGCTGTCGGGTACCCGACCCTGCGGACGTTCGCGGGCGTATTCGAGGGAGTACAGGTAGCCGGCATAGCCCAGCATCACCGCGCCCATACCCACGCCGATTCGCGCCTCATTCATCATCTGGAACATATAGCTCAGGCCGTGGTGCGGTTTTCCTACGAGGTAACCGACACATTCGCCGTTGTCACCGAAGTTGAGCGCGGTAGACGTGGTGCCTCGCCAGCCCATCTTGTGGAACAGCCCGGCCAACAGCACGTCGTTACGCGGGCCGAGGCTGCCGTCGTCGTTGACCAAAAACTTGGGCACGATGAACAGCGAAATGCCTTTCACACCTGGCGGTGCATCCGGCAGTTTCGCCAGGACCATGTGCACGATGTTTTCCGACAGCGGATGATCGCCGCCGGAGATGAAGATCTTGTTGCCCTTGAGTCGATAGGTACCGTCGGACGCCGGCTCTGCGCGCGTACGAATATCCGCCAGCGACGAGCCTGCGTGAGGTTCGGTCAGGGCCATGGTGCCGAAGAAGCGACCGTCAATCATCGGTTGCAGGAAGCGTTGTTTCTGCTCGTCGCTGCCAAAGCTCTCGATCAGGTTCGCCGCGCCCATGGTCAGGAACGGATAAGAAGTCGAAGCGGCGTTGGCCGATTGGAAATGCGCGAAGCAGGCCTGGGACAGCAATGTCGGCAATTGCATTCCGCCGGCATCGAAACTGCGGGCGGCGTTGAGAAAACCGGCCTCCAAAAAGGCATCCACCGCCGGTTTCACCTCGGGAATCAGGATCGCCTCGCCGTTCTCGTAGCGCGGTTCGTTTTCATCATTCTTGCGGTTGTGAGGCGCGAAAAATTTCTCGGCAATGCTGCGGGCGGTGCCTAGGGCTGCGTCGAAGGTTTCGCGGTTGTGCTCGGCAAATCTTTCGCGCTGGGTCAGGCCCTCGGCATCAAGGACTTCATACAGCTCGAAAGCCAGATTGCGGGAACTGAGCAACGTCTCGGACATGGCGGCCTACCTTTTTTAGAAGTGGGGCCGAGTCTAGGCGGGCTGATAAAGGCTGAACAGGATGATTGATGGGGATGATAAAGCAGTACAAGCGGCGGGTTGCAAGCTGCAAGCTGCAAGCTGCAAGCTGCAAGCTACAAGCTACAAGCAAGAGCAAGAGCAAGCATTTGCTTTTGCTTTTGCTTTTACTTGCAGCTTGCAGCTCGAAACTTACAACTGCCCTTAACCTATCGTCATCAGGCTGGCATTACCGCCCGCTGCGGCGGTGTTAACGCTCAGCGCACGTTCGATCACCAGGCGTTCCAAGGCAATATTGGTTTCGCCCTGGGACAAACCATGCACCCCGACGATGGCTCCGGCGCGCTTGGCCACCTGCTGGCACACCCCGCGCAGTTGATCCGAGTCGCCGTGGTGCAGGACCGCGTCGAACAGCACATCGTCCTTGGTCCAGTCAGCCACCCGCTGGATGCGTGCCTGAATGTCCTTCGGCAAGCGGGCAAACACCGCCTTGCTGGTATCGGTTTCCGGCCACACGGCCGAGCCGCCCACGGCCAGTACGGCCGCCAGTTGCGTCAACAGGTCGCCTTCCACGTCGGCCAGGCACAACACGTGCTCACGCGGCAGGATGGCGTAGCTGTTGCGTTCGCCGGTCGGGCCGGTGAGTTGGCGAGTGATACCGCTTTGCGACTGGGCCGCGAACTGCACGCACAGGGCGCTCAGCTCGGCGAGTTTCTGGCTGTCGGCCCAGGCTTGCAGCGCCGTCAGCGGTTTGCTCATGGCGTCGCGCAAACGCAGGTCCGGCGCCGCGAGGGCATCGCCGCGCACGAACGATTGTTGGATCGCATCGGTAGGGCGGGTCGACAGCAGGCGGTACAGGTACAGCGGACCACCGGCTTTCGGACCGGTGCCCGACAGGCCTTCGCCGCCGAACGGCTGCACACCGACCACGGCGCCGACGATGTTGCGGTTCACATAGACGTTACCGGCGTGAACGTTGTCGATCACCTTGGCGATGGTCTCGTCAATGCGGGTGTGTACGCCCAGGGTCAGGCCGTAGCCGGAAGCGTTGATCTGGTTGATCAACTGGTCCAGCTCCTTGCGCTTGTAGCGCACCACGTGCAGCACCGGGCCGAAGATTTCGCGCTGCAGCTCATCGAAGCTTTCCAGCTCGATCAAGGTCGGCATCACAAAGGTGCCGCGCTTGCATTCGTCGCTGTCGGCGATTGCCATCTGGTACACGGTGCGGCCTTTGTCGCGCATGGCCTGGATGTGTTTCTCGATGCCGGCCTTGGCCTCGGCGTCGATCACCGGGCCGATATCCACCGACAGGCGCTCGGGGTTGCCGAGGCGCGATTCGGCCATGGCGCCCTTGAGCATTTCAATGACGCGCTCGGCGGAATCTTCCTGCAAGCACAGTACGCGCAGGGCCGAGCAACGCTGGCCGGCGCTGTCGAAGGCGGAGGACACCACGTCGATGACCACTTGTTCGGTCAGGGCCGAGGAGTCGACGATCATGGCGTTCTGGCCACCGGTTTCGGCGATCAGCGGAATCGGTCGGCCCTGGTTGTCCAGGCGACCGGCGATGTTGCGTTGCAGCAGGCGCGCGACTTCGGTGGAACCGGTGAACATGACGCCTTTGACCCGCTCGTCACCCACCAGGCGGGCACCGACGGTTTCGCCACGGCCCGGCAGCAATTGCAGGACGCCTTCCGGAATGCCGGCTTCGAGCATCAGGCGCACCGCCTGGGCAGCCACCAGCGGCGTCTGCTCGGCGGGTTTGGCCAATACCGGGTTGCCTGCGGCCAATGCGGCGGCGACCTGGCCGCTGAAAATTGCCAGCGGGAAGTTCCACGGGCTGATGCAGACCACTGGGCCTAATGGACGGTGGGCATCGTTGGTGAAATCGTTGCGGGCCTGTACTGCGTAGTAGCGCAGGAAATCCACGGCTTCACGCACTTCGGCGATGGCGTTGGCGAAGGTCTTGCCGGCTTCGCGGGCCAGCAAGCCCATCAGCGGCTGGATCTCGCCCTCCATCAGGTCGGCGGCGCGTTCGAGGATTGCGGCGCGCTCGGCCGGTGGCGTGGCCTGCCAGATCGGTGCGGCGTTAAGGGCGCACTGGATGGCGTTGTCGACGTCGGTGACGGTGGCTTCCTGCACATGGCCGACCACGTCGCGGTGATCGGACGGGTTCAGTACGGGGGCCGTAGACTCTTCGCTGGCAGCGCAACCGAGCATCGGCGCGGCTTTCCAGTCGTTATGAGCAGTGGCCAGCAGGGCGCAGGACAACGAGGCCAGGCGATGTTCGTTGGCCAGGTCGATGCCGCTGGAGTTGGCGCGCTCGCTGCCATAAAGGTCGCGCGGCAGTGGGATGCGTGGGTGCGGCAGGCCGAAACCACCTTCCAGCGTCGCCATCTGCTCGATGCTTGCTACCGGGTCGGCCACCAATTCCTGAATGGAAATGGATTGGTCGGCGATGCGGTTGACGAACGAGGTGTTCGCGCCGTTTTCCAGCAAGCGGCGTACGAGGTAGGCGAGTAGTGTTTCGTGGGTGCCGACCGGGGCGTACACACGGCACGGACGGTTCAGCTTGCCTTCGGAGACCTTGCCTACAACCTGTTCGTACAGAGGTTCGCCCATGCCGTGCAGGCATTGGAATTCGTACTGGCCCGGGTAATAGTTCTGACCGGCGATATGGTAAATGGCCGACAGGGTATGGGCGTTGTGCGTGGCGAATTGCGGATAGATGACTTCCGGTACCGACAGCAATTTGCGCGCGCATGCGATGTAGGAAACGTCGGTGTAAACCTTGCGGGTATACACCGGATAGCCTTCCAGGCCTTCGACCTGGGCGCGCTTGATCTCGCTGTCCCAGTACGCGCCTTTCACCAGGCGGATCATCAGGCGGTGACGGCTGCGACGGGCCAGGTCGATGACGTAGTCGATCACGTACGGGCAACGCTTCTGGTACGCCTGGATCACAAAACCGATGCCGTTCCAGCCGGTCAGCTGCGGTTCGAAGCACAGGCGCTCGAGCAGGTCCAGGGACAACTCGAGACGGTCGGCCTCTTCGGCGTCGATGTTCAAGCCGATGTCATATTGCTTGGCCAACAGAGTCAGCGACAGCAGGCGCGGGTAAAGCTCTTCCATGACGCGCTCGTACTGGGCGCGGCTATAACGCGGGTGCAGGGCCGAGAGCTTGATGGAGATGCCTGGGCCTTCGTAAATCCCACGGCCATGGGACGCTTTGCCGATGGAGTGGATGGCTTGTTCGTACGAGGCCAGGTACTTCTGGGCGTCATGTTCGGTGAGTGCGGCTTCACCCAGCATGTCGTAGGAATAACGGAAACCCTTGGCTTCGAACTTGCTGGCGTTGGCCAGGGCTTCGGCGATGGTTTCGCCGGTGACGAACTGTTCGCCCATCAGGCGCATGGCCATGTCGACGCCCTTGCGGATCATCGGCTCGCCGCTCTTGCCGATAATACGGCTCAGGGAGGAGGTCAGGCCCGCTTCGTTGTGGGTGGCGACCAGTTTGCCGGTCAGCAACAAGCCCCAGGTGGCGGCGTTGACGAATAGCGACGGGCTGTTGCCCAGGTGTGGGTGCCAGTTGCCGGTGCTGATCTTGTCGCGGATCAGGGCATCGCGGGTACCTTTATCCGGGATGCGCAGTAGCGCCTCGGCCAGGCACATCAGCGCCACGCCTTCCTGGGAGGACAGGGAAAATTCCTGCAGCAGGCCCTGAACAATCCCGGCACGGCCGCCGGCACTCTTCTGGTTGCGCAATTTTTCAGCAATCGACGCGGCGAGCTTGTTGGTGGCCTCGGCCATTTCAGCCGGCAGGCGCGCTTGCTCGATCAGCATTGGCACCACTTCCGGTTCCGGGCGGCGGTAAGCGGCGGTGATGGATGCGCGCAGGACCGATTGTGGAAGAATGCTCTCGGCGAACTCCAGGAAACACTGGTGAGCGTGATCGGCCTGGACCTCGCCGGCGTCGTCGCTGTCGGCGCGGATCGAACCGTTCAGTTCGGTCAGGGTTGCACCACCCTCGAGTTTCTCCAGGTAATTGAAGATTGCCTGCTTGATCAGCCAATGCGGCGTGCGATCAATCGAGGACGCGGCCGCCTTGAGGCGTTCGCGGGTCGGGTCGTCGAGTTTGACCCCAAGGGTGGTGGTAGCCATATTTTTATCCTCATGTTTGCCACGTACCGCGTGGCATCAGCTGGCGGCAAGATTAGCTGCGAGCTGAATGAGGTGCAACCGGGTGCAACCCTTTTTTGTCGGAATATTCCGCAGCTCGTCAGGAAATGAATTCCTGTGTTCGTTTAACTGCACCCGCTTAGTGCTTTGGCTTCTAGCAAATCGCCGGTACTGCACTAAAAGGGAGCAAAAACGGCCGGTTCGGCGAAAAAAACGACTGGGTGCAACTGATTCGAACGAAACTGGTTGCACCTTATTTGATTTGTTGAATAGCATTCGCGGCCAAGGTGCAACCGGCTCCAAGTCGAGGGGCATCGGCTGATGGCTTTCCTGGGGAAACATCAGTCATAAATTTGCGGGTCTGCAAAACGTCGGTACAACGTCTGCGTTGTCGGCGCTTTCAACTGCCACCGCACCATAAAAACAAAGCCAGGGCGTAACTCATGAGTGTTAGCAACCCCACCCTGATCACCTTCGTGATCTACATCGCAGCCATGGTCCTGATCGGCCTGATGGCTTATCGCTCCACCAATAACCTTTCCGATTACATCCTGGGCGGTCGCAGCCTGGGCAGTGTCGTGACGGCGCTTTCCGCCGGTGCCTCCGACATGAGCGGCTGGTTGTTGATGGGTTTGCCCGGTGCAATCTACATGTCCGGCCTGTCGGAAAGCTGGATCGCCATCGGCCTGATCATTGGGGCTTATCTGAACTGGCTGTTCGTGGCCGGTCGCCTGCGGGTCCAGACCGAGCACAACGGCGATGCGCTGACGCTGCCAGACTATTTCTCCAGCCGGTTTGAAGACACCAGCGGCTTGCTGCGGATCATCTCGGCGGTAGTCATCCTGGTGTTCTTCACCATCTATTGCGCTTCCGGCATTGTCGCCGGTGCCCGTCTGTTCGAAAGCACCTTCGGCATGTCCTACGAGACCGCGCTGTGGGCCGGTGCTGCCGCGACCATCGCCTACACCTTCATTGGTGGTTTCCTGGCCGTGAGCTGGACCGATACCGTACAAGCCACCCTGATGATCTTCGCGTTGATCCTTACGCCGATTATCGTGCTGCTGGCCACTGGCGGCGTCGACACCACTTTCCTGGCCGTCGAAGCGAAAGATCCTACTTCGTTCGACATGCTGAAAAACACCACCTTCATCGGGATCATCTCGCTGATGGGCTGGGGCCTGGGCTACTTCGGCCAACCGCACATCCTGGCGCGCTTCATGGCGGCGGATTCGGTCAAGTCGATCGCCAAGGCGCGTCGCATCTCCATGGCCTGGATGATCCTGTGCCTGGGCGGCACCGTTGCCGTCGGTTTCTTCGGTATCGCCTACTTCTCGGCGCATCCTGAAGTCGCGGGCCCGGTCACCGAAAACCCTGAGCGCGTGTTCATCGAACTGGCCAAGATCCTGTTCAACCCTTGGGTTGCCGGGGTACTGCTGTCGGCCATCCTGGCCGCGGTGATGAGCACCCTGAGCTGCCAGTTGCTGGTGTGCTCGAGCGCCCTGACCGAAGACTTCTACAAGACTTTCCTGCGTAAGAGCGCCTCCCAGCTGGAACTGGTCTGGGTCGGTCGTGCCATGGTGTTGTTGGTGGCCTTGATCGCCATCGCCCTGGCCGCTAACCCGGAAAACCGTGTACTGGGCCTGGTGAGCTACGCCTGGGCCGGTTTCGGTGCCGCGTTTGGTCCGGTAGTCCTGATCTCGGTGATCTGGAAGAACATGACTCGCAATGGCGCCCTGGCCGGTATCCTGGTTGGCGCGATCACCGTCGTTGTCTGGAAACATTTCGAACTGCTGGGCCTGTACGAAATCATCCCGGGCTTTATCTTCGCCAGCCTGGCTATCTATTTCGTCAGCAAGATGGGCTCGCCTACCGCCGGTATGCTGCAGCGCTTCGACGCGGCCGAGAAAGATTTCCGCTTGAACCAGTAAGCTTTTGGCGAGGCCCGTACGGCTCGTCCCTGGCATCAAAAAACGGCCCGCCTCCCTTGGAGGTGGGCCGTTTTTCATGGGCGTCCGTCCGAATCGTCGGGCCGGTTGTAAACAATCAGCGCGCCGTGCGGAAAGCGTTAGCGGCCACGACGCAAAATTTGTCTGTCAGAAAGTACAGCGCGCCCTGAAGTTTTTGGCTTATCAGATGTAAGGCAAATCTGTTTTTCACGACGTCCGATCCAGGCTCCGAATAGCTGATGCAGAATCGCCCGTCTTCATTAAGCAGAGACACATCGGATGTTCGCGCCTGCCAACCAACCACGTTTCACGCTGACGTTCGACAGCGGGCCAAATGAGCTCAGGGTGCTTGAGTTCAAGGGCAAGGAAGCTATCAGCCAGCCCTACTGCGTTGACCTGGAGCTGGTCAGTGAGCGGCCCGACCTGGCGCTTGAAGATCTACTGCATCGCCAGGCGTACCTGAGCTTCGATGATCGAGGTGGTGGAATACATGGCCAGGTCTACAGCGTGGCCCAAGGCGATTCGGGCAAGCGCTTGTCCCGCTACCAGATCAGCCTGGTGCCGCGCCTGGCGTACTTGCGCCATCGCATCAACCGGCGGGTTTTCCAGCACCTGAGCGTGCCGGATATCGTCGCCCGTATCTTGAAGGACCACGGCATCTTCGCCGACGCCTACCAGTTCAGCCTTGGCGGGCAATACCCCGAACGTGAATATTGTGTGCAGTACGGTGAAAGCGACCTGGCCTTTATCGAGCGGATTTGCGCCGAGGTCGGCATTCACTATCACTTCCAGCACAGCCTTGGCGGCCACCTGCTGGTGTTCGGCGACGACCAGACGATGTTTCCTCGCTTGCCTGAATCGACGCTGTACCTGCCGGGCAGCGGCATGGCTGCCGACGAGCCGGCGATCAAACGCCTGGCGGTGCGCCTGCAGACCCGTACCACCGCGGTGGCACTGCACGATTATGACTTTCGCAAGCCCGGCCTGCAGCTTCAGGCTGGCCTCGACAACCAGCGATTACCGTCGCTTGAGAGCTATCACTACCCGGGCCAGTTCGTCGACCGTGAGGATGGCAAGCTCTTGGCCCAGCGCACCCTCGAGCGCCATGGCGCCGACTATCGCGTGGCGGAGGGTGGCGGTGACGACAGTGCCTTTGGCAGCGGGCATTTCATGTGCATCAAGGAGCACCCACGGGCGCAATGGAATGACCTCTGGTTGCTGACGCACATTGACCACCATGGCCGCCAGCCGCAAGTGCTTGAAGAAACCGCCTCGATTGGCCCGGAAGAGTTCCAAGGCTACCGTAATACCTTTCTCGCAACGCCGTGGGATGTGTTCTTTCGTCCGCCCTTGCAGCACAAGAAGCCGACCGTTAACGGCTATCAGCCTGCCGTGGTGACGGGTCCGCAGGACAGTGAGATCCATTGCGATGCGTTCGGGCGGGTCAAGGTGCAACTGGTCTGGGACCGCGACGGTGAGCGTGACGAACACTCCAGCTGCTGGCTGCGCGTGGCCACCGGTTGGGCTCATGATCGTTATGGCAGCGTGATGATTCCTCGGGTCGGCATGGAAGTCCTGGTGGGGTTCATGGAGGGCGACGTCGACAAGCCGTTGGTGGTTGGCTGTCTGCCGAATGGTGCCAACCCGGTTCCGCTCGATTTGCCAGCGGACAAGACTCGCAGCATCCTGCGCAGCCAAAGCAGCCCGGGTGGTGGCGGCTACAACGAATTGCGCATCGAAGACCGCAAGGGCGCCGAGGAAATCTACCTGCGGGCCCAGCGCAACTGGACCCAGCACGTACTGCATGACCAGCGCGTGCAGGTCGACCACCAGCGCAGCATCGTCGTCACCGGTCTGGCGCGGCATGAGCTCAAGGCTGACGAACAGCGCATCACTCAGGGCCGGCGCCAGGTTGAAATTCGCCAGGACGATCACTTGCTGGTCACGGGCGACCGGCACATCCGCGTCGCCAACCAGGCTGTCAGCGCCGCTGGAGGATTTCATATCAGCGCCGGCCAGCAGGTTGTGTTGGAGGCGGGCGCCAGCGCGACCATCCAGGCGGGGGGGCACTGGATCAACATCGGACCGGGCGGGATCTTCAGCAGCGTGCCGATCCAGGTGGGCGGCGCCGCAATGGTCGTAAAAGGCGCCGCACCCATCGCCCCCGGCGCCCCGGAAAAGCTCACCGCAGCCCTGGCCCCTCACCTTTCCCTCGCGCAAATACTGAGCTTGAGAAGTCCGGCGCCCTTCTGCGAGGAATGCGAGCGGTGCAAGGACGGCGCTTGTGGTTGGTCGTAGCTCGCCACGGGGCCGGGCTGACGACTGTTCGTCCGCTCGGCCGCGAACCCCTGACGTTCGGCGCGCTTCAAGGTAAACTCGGCGGCCTTCGCAGGAGCCGCCATGAATTATCGCCACGCCTTCCACGCCGGCAATCACGCCGACGTGTTCAAACACCTGGTCTTGACCCGCCTCATCGCCTTGATGTCGCGCAAGGAGCAGCCTTTCGCCTACCTCGATTCTCACGCGGGCATAGGGCTGTACGATTTGCAGGGCGACCAGGCCAATCGTACCGGTGAATACCTGGAAGGCATCGCGCGGTTGTGGGGCCAGGAAGATCTGCCGCCGCTGACCGCCGATTACATGAAGGTGCTGCGCGACATGAACCCGGACGGCCAGTTGCGCTATTACCCAGGCTCGCCGGAATTGGCGCGGCGCCTGACACGTGCCCAGGACCGGGTCTTGCTCAATGAGAAGCATCCGGAGGACGGCGTGCTCCTCAAGGACAACATGAAGGGTGACCGTCGCGTGGCGGTGCATTTAGGCGAAGGCTGGCATGTGCCCCGCGCGCTGCTGCCAGTGACCGAGAAGCGTGCCTTGATGTTGATCGATCCGCCGTTCGAACAGCTCGATGAGATGCAGCGCTGCGCCGCGTCCCTCAAGGAGGCTATTGGCCGGATGCGCCAGACCGTGGCGGCAATCTGGTACCCAGTGAAGGACCAACGGATGCTGCGTCGCTTCTACCAGGACCTGGCCGGCACCGGTGCGCCTAAGTTGTTGCGGGTAGAGTTGCTGGTGCATCCATTGGCAACGCCCAACAGCCTGAACGGCTCCGGCCTGGCGATTGCCAATCCGCCCTGGGGGCTTGAGGAAGAGTTGCGCGAACTGCTGCCGTGGTTATCCAAGAAGCTTGGGCAGACCCAGGGTGGGTGGCAGATGGATTGGTTGATCGCTGAAAGTTGAGGCATTGATGGCGCCTGGAAGGGCGCCATCATGGGGGAAAGACCCGAAAGTCAGATTGGGCAAGTCACGCCCGTACCACCAATCCCGCAATAGCCTTCAGGATTTTTCGCCAGGTATTGCTGGTGATACGCCTCGGCAAAGTAAAACGTCGGCGCTTCGTCGATTTCGGTGGTGATGTCGCCAAGGCCGGCCTTGCCCAGTTCAGCCTGGAACACGTCTTTGCTGTTCTTCGCCGCTTCCAGTTGTTCGGGGGTGGTGCAGTAGATCACCGAGCGATACTGGGTGCCGATGTCGTTGCCCTGGCGCATGCCCTGGGTTGGGTTGTGCAGTTCCCAGAACATTGCCAACAGTTCGTTGTAGCTGACTTTCTCCGGCTCGTAGACCACCAGCACCACTTCGCTGTGGCCGGTCAGGCCCGAGCAGACCTCTTCATACGTCGGGTTTGGCGTAAAGCCGCCCGCGTAACCCACCGCCGTGCTGACTACGCCTTCGCGTTGCCAGAACTTGCGCTCCGCGCCCCAGAAGCAACCCAGGCCGAAGATCGCGAAATCCACGTCCATGGCAAACGGGCCCAGCAGTGGTGCGTCGTGGACGAAGTGTTTCTCCGGCACGGTCATCGGGGTTTCACGGCCAGGCAGAGCTTGATCAGGAGTAGGAAGCACGTTTTTGTTCACCAGGATTTCCGAGCGTAAGATCATTGGGGCAGCTAAGTTACAAGTTACAAGTTACAAGCTGCAAGCTGCAAGCTGCAAGCTGCAAGTGGTGAGAGTGTGCCATCTTAAGCTTGAAGCTTGCCGCTAGCGGCACGGATAGCGCTTGAGCTTCTCGATGAGCTCTGCGCCAGGGATCGGCCGGTCAAACAGGTAGCCTTGGCCGACGTCGCAACGGTGGCGACGCAGGAACGCCAGCTGCTGAGCGGTCTCGATGCCTTCGGCCACGACCTTGAGTTTCAGGTTGTGGGCCATGGCGATCACGGCGGAGGTGATTTCCATGTCGTCCTGGTTGTCCGGGATCTCATGGATGAAGCTGCGATCGATCTTAATGATGTCGATCGGGAATTTCTTCAGGTAGCTGAGGGATGAATACCCGGTGCCGAAGTCGTCCATGGCCAGGGTCAGGCCCAGGCGCTTGAGCTGGTCGAGCTGCAGGTGGGTGTCTTCGGTGGCTTCGAGCAGCAGGCCCTCGGTCAACTCCAGTTCCAGCAATCGGGCCGGCAGCTGTTCTTCCTTGAGGATGCTGGCGATCGAGGCTACCAGGTCCGGGTCGGAGAACTGCTTGGGCGACAGGTTGATCGCCACTTGCAGGTTGCCCAGGCCGGCGGCGGTCAGCTGTTTACTCATGCGGCAGGCCTGGCGGGCGATCCATTTGCCGATGGGGATGATCAGCCCGGTTTCCTCGGCCACGCTGATGAACTGGTCCGGACGGATCATGCCTTTTTCCGGATGGTTCCAGCGCAATAGCGCCTCCATGCCCAACAGGCGGCCGCTGCGCAGGCACAGCTTGGGCTGGTAGAACACGTCCAGCTCATTCTGGGTCAGGGCGCGGCGCAGGTTGTTTTCCACGAACAGCTTGTAGCTGGCCTCGGCGTTCAGCGCTTCGGTGAACACCTGGACCTGATGCTTGCCGTTGGCCTTGGCCTTGTGCAGGGCCAGCCCGGCGTTGCGCATCAGTGTCTGGGGGTCGCGCCCATGCAAAGGTGCGCAGGCCAGGCCTACGGAGCCGGTCACGCTGATCAGCTGGTTGTCGACGAACATCGGTTTGTCGAGCGTCATCAGCAACTGGCTGGCGATCTGCTGGCCGGCTTCAAGGTCGGTGTCGTCCAGCAGTACCGCGAATTCATTACTGGCGAATCGTGCCAGGCTACCGCTGGGGCTCAGGCTGTTGCGCAAGCGCCGGGCCAGGCTGATCAGCAACTTGTCGCCGGTCTGGTGGCCAAGGCTGTCGTTGATGCGCTTGAAGTTGTCGATGTCCACCAACAGCAGGCTGATAGGCGAGTCGCTGTCTCGGGCGAAGCGCTCATCAAGGTTGCGAATGAAGGCCGGACGGTTGCCCAGGTTGGTCAAGTTATCGGTATAGGCCAGGCGCTCGATGCGCTGTTGGGCGAGCTTGGTCTGGGTGATGTCTTCGTAGATGCCGATGTAGTGGGTCAGTTCGCGGTTGTCGCCATAGACCTTTGAAATCGACAGCTGGCCCCAGTAGGGCTCGAGGTTTTTGCGTCGGCTCTTGAATTCGCCCTGCCAACTGTTGCTCTGGGCCAGGGCCGACGGCGCGTCGAACAGCAGTTCGCTGAGATTTTCCAGGGCTGGCAGCTCGGACAGGCGCTGGCCGTGGACTTCTTCGGTGGTGTACTGGGTAATGGCGGTGAAGCTCGGGTTGACGTACTCCACCACACCGTCGCAGTTGACCAGCAGGAAGGCGTTGGCGCTTTGTTCCACGGCGCGCTGGAACAGGTGCAGGGCGCTGGTGGCTGTGCGGCGGTTGTGGTTGTTGATGACCTGGGCGAATTGGTCCGCCAGTTCGCCGGCGAAGGCGATCTCGTCCGACTGCCAGGCACGCGTGGCGCCCACTTGCTCCAGGCACAGCACGCCGACCACCTGGCCGTCGATCCGGATGCTGGCATCGAGGATCGCATTGACGTCGCGGGCGCGCAGGTTCTCGGCCATTTCCCGCGTGCGTGGGTCGCGCATTGCATTGTGGGCGTCGATGGCCCGGCAGGTCTGCAATGCTTCCATGTAATCCGGGTATTCATCGGCATTGATCACTGCCGGCAAGTAATAAGCCTGGGACGCTCGGTTGTAGGCCGAGATCGGCACCAGCTTGCCGTCGTCCAGGTTCCAGATGCTCGCGGAGTCGATCTCATAGATGTCGCAGGCGCTGCGGGTAATCAGCTCGGCGGCTTCTTGTAGCGAATTGTTGGCACTGTAGCGCTGGCGGGTCAGCAGCAGGATCAGGTCTTGTTGGGCGCGGACCCGATCCAGGTGCTGGAGCTGCTCCTGTTGGGCGCGCTGGTTCAGTTCAAGCGCTATTTGCAGCCTTGAATTCTGGGTTTCCAGGTCTAGGGCCGGTAGGGATGGACCGTCCTGCAGCAAGTTGTCCACGGCGATCAGATAGCCGCGCAGCAGATGACGATTGTGCTGCTTGTAAGCCTCACCGGTTTCCAGCAGGTTCATCGGTCCCTGGGCGGTGTGCAGCGTATAGCGGATCAGGTAGTGCGACGCCTGGGCCAGCTGCTGCTGGATCGCGTCATGCAGCTGATAGCGCGCTTCAGGCTCCATCAGGCTGGCGTAAGGGGAGCTGACCAGCGAGCACAGCTCAACCGCCGGCACACCGAAGTAACGTTCGCAATTGGGATCAAGAAATAGCAGCGCCCAGCTTGCTTCATTCAGCCGTTCGAAACGCAGCATACCGAGCCGCGAGGGCACCGGTAACTGCGTCACTACCTCGGCCGCCATACGGCTGGCGGCATCGGGTTGGCTTTTCATGGGGAAACTCGCTTCGAAAATGCTGATCGCGCCGGGCTGACGCCCTCGTTATTACGGATTCCCGCAAGGTTGCATCATTGCGGCACCGGCTGACAAGAGACATGAAGGCCAAGTGCTATAAACCTTTTATCGGCTGACAATGAGATTTCTCCAGTTGTCAGCCGATCAGAGGCACTTGTTGTGCCTTGGCCGCTCAGCGCAACGGTATATCGACGATCTCCAGCGGGTTGCCGTCACGGTCATGAAACGTCACTTGAACGCTCTGAGCCGTGACGTTCAGGTGGGCGAAATTGTCCTGGCTGATTACCTTGCTGGTCAGTTCATAGTGATAGTCGCCGCTTGGCGCCTTGGCCATGGGCTTGCCAAAAATGAAAGTCGAAGCCGTGGCGTAAGGCAGCAGTTTGCTGTTGCAGAACGGCGACGAAACGATGGTATGCACCTGGAAGTCCGGATCCTGGCTATGAGCCAGGCGGCTGGTCAACGAGCCATGTACGTCACCCGACACGAAAATGACGTTTTTGACCCGATGGTCGCGGATGGCTTCGAGCAAGCGCAGACGCTGTTCCGGGAAGGCTTGCCAGGCATCCCCACCATTGAATTTGCGGTCGGGGTAAAACATGACGCCGGTCACGACAAATTTGACTCGGGCGGGGCTGTTGATCAGCCATTTGAGCAACGACTGTTCCTGTTCTTCATCGAGGATGCGCCGAGCGTGCGCCGACAGGTTGCGTCGGGTCCGGCTGTCGGTAACGAACCACTCGATATCGCCATGAGCGAACTGATACCAGTAACGCTTCAAGGAGCGACTGAGCGTACCGTCATTTAAAAGTTCGCGCGCCGGGCTGTGGCTGGCCTGATAAAGTTCATAGGCTTGAAGAGCATTTACATAAAGGATTTCATCCCCTTGGTTCTTATTGGCAGGCCAGTTGTCTTCTATTTCATGGTCGTCGAGCATCATGTACGTCGGTGCGCCGGACATCACTTTTTTAATATGGGGTTGGGAAAAAGCGCTGCGATACTTGAGCAGGATTTCCTTGAAAGCGCGATCCGGGGCAATAATGTTCAAGTCATCGAGATATACCTGATCCCCGATCATCAATACCGCACTGATCGGCGGATTGGCCTGCTCCATGATTCGATTGATACCCGCGAATGTGCGATCCCCCTGTTCTGGTCTTGACGGTACGCCTGCGGTCATTCGCAGGTATCGGCAGGAGCCAACAATATAGCTGCGGGCCGCGTAAGGCTTGCCGGAGGGTGTTTTCAGTTCATGAATTTCCCTGGGCCACTGCAACGGCAGCTCCTGGATGGTTTCCACCGTATGGGTTGGATTCATGAGGGTTTTCCAGCCGGCCTGATATTCATAGGCGGTGTCGGCCTGGAGGTCCTTTAGAACGACGACTTCGGACATGTCGCGGCGCGGTTTCAGTTGGACGAATTGTGCTTTTGACCAGCTCGTATCACCTTTTCGCCTATAGCGAATACCGGCAAATGTCGGATTATTGTTGTTTTCTTCGCCGCGCAGAAGTATGCGTGTGTGGTCGGTTGTTGTGTGGCCGACAATAGGGCCGACAGTGGGCTTTAGCATGTTCGAATCCATTCGAAGTTATATAAGTTCAGGGCGAGCCGTCAGGGGGCGCGCTGAACTTATGCTATAGCTCGAGAGGCGATAAATATTGATAGCGGAGGCGGCAGTTGCTGTGGGCAATTACTAACAGAACATATGGTTTTTGTTGCGTAACGAGTAGGAAAAGTCGTTTAGCACAAAACTGTTTTATTCCACGCAAAAAAAAGCCCCGCCAAATGGGCGGGGTTGAGGTACGAGCGTGGCGCTCGGAAACGAATCCCGAAAGGCCCTCCGCGAGGAGGGCCGTTCGGTGTTACAGCAGGATGGTGCGGATGTCGCCCAGCAAGTCGCTCAAGCGCTTGGTGAAGCGCGCAGCGGCAGCGCCGTTGATCACTCGGTGATCGTAGGACAGCGACAGGGGCAGCATCAGCTTCGGCTGGAAGGCTTTACCATCCCAGACAGGCTGGATGGTGGCCTTGGAAACACCCAGGATCGCCACTTCCGGCGCGTTGACGATCGGCGTGAAGCCGGTGCCGCCAATGTGACCGAGGCTGGAAATCGTGAAGCAGGCGCCCTGCATGTCGTCGGCGGTGAGCTTCTTGTTCCGGGCCTTTTCGGCCAGGGCAGCGGCTTCGCCAGCCAGTTGCAGCAGGCTCTTTTGGTCGACGTTGCGGATGACCGGTACCAGCAGGCCTTCCGGGGTGTCGACGGCAAAGCCGATGTGCACGTATTTCTTGCGGATCACAGCCTTGCCACTTGGCGCCAGGGAGGCGTTGAAATCCGGCAGTTCCTTGAGCAGGTGCGCACAGGCCTTGAGCAGCAGTGGCAGCACGGTCAGCTTCACGCCGGCTTTTTCGGCCACGGCTTTCTGCGCAACGCGGAAAGCTTCCAGCTCGGTGATGTCGGCCTGGTCGAACTGAGTCACGTGCGGGATGTTCAGCCAGCTGCGATGCAGGCTCGACGCGCCGATCTGCATCAGGCGAGTCATGGCCACTTCTTCGGTTTCGCCGAAGCGGCTGAAGTCCACTGCCGGGATTGGCGGAATACCCGCGCCACCGCTGGCGCCTTCGGCCGGTGCGTTCTTGGCCTTCTGCATCATGGCCTTGACGTAGGCTTGCACGTCTTCCTTCAGCACACGGCCGTGAGGGCCGCTTGGGCCGACGGCGGACAGCTCGACGCCGAATTCACGGGCCAGCTGACGCACGGCAGGGCCGGCGTGCACCTTGGCACCGCTTGGCGCAGGTGCGGCGGCTGGGGCTGGGGCAGCCTCGGCCTTGGCGGCAGGCGCGGCGGCTGGAGTCGGAGCCGGGGCAGGCTCAGCCTTGGTAGCAGGCGCAGCAGCCGGGGCTGGCGCGGCAGGGGCCGAGGCTCCCGCTACTTTCAGCTTCAGGATCAGGTCACCGGTACCGACTTCGTCGTCCAGCTTGACCTCGACGCTTTCCACCACGCCGGCGGCCGGCGATGGGATTTCCATGCTGGCCTTGTCGGATTCCAGGGTGATCAGCGACTGGTCGGCTTCGACGGTGTCGCCGGCCTTGACCAGCACTTCGATGATCTTGGCCTTGCCCGACGAACCGATGTCCGGGACATGAATGTCCTGGACGCTGGCAGCGGCAGGCGCAGCAGCGGGCGCGGGAGCCGCCTCGGCAGCCGGTGCGGCGGCAGGCTTTTCAGCCGGGGCCGGGGCCGGGGCAGCAGCAGGGGCTGGCGCTTCAGGCGCAGCAGTGGCGCCCTCGACTTCCAGCTCCAGCAACTCGTCGCCTTCTTTCAGGCGATCGCCCAGCTTCACTTTCAGGCTCTTGATGATACCGGCCTTCGGCGCGGGCACTTCCATGCTGGCCTTGTCCGATTCAAGCGTCAGGATGCTCTGCTCGGCTTCGATACGGTCGCCGACCTTCACAAACAGTTCAATTACTTCACCTTCACCGCTGCCGATGTCAGGTACGCGAATGAGTTCGCTCACGGAAATTCTCCTCAGCAGTCCAGTGGGTTGCGTTTTTCCGGATCGATGCCGAACTTGGCGATGGCTTCGGCCACCACTTTAGGTTCGATATCGCCACGGTCAGCCAAGGCTTCCAGGGCTGCCAACACAACGAACTTACGGTCGACTTCGAAGAAGTGACGCAGCTTCTTGCGGCTGTCGCTACGGCCGAAACCGTCGGTGCCCAGCACTTTGAATTCCTTGGAAGGAACCCAC
Source organism: Pseudomonas sp. Z5-35 (assembly GCF_051131945.1). Taxonomy (NCBI): domain Bacteria; kingdom Pseudomonadati; phylum Pseudomonadota; class Gammaproteobacteria; order Pseudomonadales; family Pseudomonadaceae; genus Pseudomonas; species Pseudomonas sp. Z5-35. Next base: position 5,019,302 of record NZ_CP071640.1, on the reverse strand, counting down.
TGGCGGATCTGCTCGGCGAACAGCTTCATGTAGTCGGTGGACGCGATGACCGGACCTTTGCGGCCGTTCAGGCATTCTTCGACGTAGCTCAGTTTTGGCTTCTGGCCAGGGTGCAGGCGATTGCTACGCTCTACGGCGAGGCCGTCGCGACGCAGTTCGTTGAAGCTGGTGACGCTCCAGACGTCGGCGCCGACGTTGAACTCTTCACGCAGGATCTTCGCCGCTTCACGCACTTCGCGCAGGATGGTGCCGGAGCCCATCAGCTGGACGTGGTGCGCCGCTTCGCGGGTGTCTTCCTCGAGCAGGTACATGCCCTTGACGATGCCTGCCTCGACACCGGCCGGCATGGCTGGCTGCTGGTAGGACTCGTTCATCACGGTGATGTAGTAGAAGACGTCCTCTTGCTCTTCGGTCATCTTCCTCATGCCGTCCTGGATGATCACCGCCAGCTCGTAGCCGTAGGTCGGATCATAGGTGCGGCAGTTCGGGATGGTCCCGGCCAGCATGTGGCTGTGGCCGTCTTCGTGCTGCAGGCCTTCGCCGTTCAGCGTGGTCCGGCCGGCGGTGCCGCCGATCAGGAAACCACGGGTACGGCTGTCGCCAGCGGCCCAGGCCAGGTCGCCGATACGTTGGAAGCCGAACATCGAGTAGAAGATGTAGAACGGCAGCATCGGCTGGTTGTGGCTGGAATACGAAGTGCCGGCAGCAATGAAGGAACTCATGGCGCCCGCTTCGTTGATGCCTTCCTCGAGGATCTGGCCCTTCTTGTCTTCGCGGTAGAACATCACCTGGTCTTTATCGACTGGCTCGTAGAGCTGGCCGACGGACGAGTAGATGCCCAGCTGGCGGAACATGCCTTCCATACCGAAGGTACGGGCTTCGTCGGGGATGATCGGGACGATGCGCGAGCCGATTTCCTTGTCCTTGACCAGCTGCGCGAGGATCCGCACGAAGGCCATGGTGGTGGAGATTTCACGGTCGCCCGAGCCGTCCAGGATAGCCTTGAGGGTTTCCAGTGGCGGCGTCGGGAGGCTGAAGCTCTTGGCGCGGCGCTGAGGTACGAAACCGCCCAGCGCGGCACGGCGCTCGGCCAGGTAACGGGCTTCGGCGCTGCCTTCTTCCGGCTTGAAGAACGGCAGGTTTTCCAGCTCGCTGTCCTTGACCGGAATGTCGAAGCGGTCGCGGAACAACTTCAGGCTGTCGACGTCGACTTTCTTGGTGTTGTGCGCGGTGTTCTTCGCTTCGCCGGCACCGGTGCCATAACCCTTGATGGTCTTGGCCAGGATGACGGTCGGTTGCTCTTTGTGGTTGACCGCCTGGTGGTATGCCGCATAGACCTTGTAGGGGTCGTGGCCGCCACGGTTGAGCTTCCAGATCTCGTCGTCGGACAGGTCTGCAACCATCGCCTTGAGTTCAGGCGAGTTGAAGAAGTGCTCACGGACGAACGCGCCGTCCTTGGCCTTGTAGTTTTGGTACTCGCCGTCGATGACTTCGTCCATGCGGCGTTGCAGGATGCCGTCGACGTCCTTGGCCAGCAGTGGGTCCCAGAAGCGGCCCCAGATGACTTTGTTGACGTTCCACTGGGCGCCACGGAACACGCCTTCGAGTTCCTGGATGATCTTGGCGTTGCCGCGAACCGGGCCGTCGAGGCGCTGCAGGTTGCAGTTGATGACGAAGATCAGGTTGTCCAGCTTCTCGCGGCCGGCCAGTGAGATCGCGCCCAGGGATTCCGGTTCGTCACACTCGCCATCACCCATGAAGCACCAGACTTTCTGCTTGCCGGCCGGGATGAAGCCACGCGCTTCCAGGTACTTCATGAAGCGCGCCTGGTAGATCGCCTGGATCGGGCCCAGGCCCATGGAAACAGTCGGGAACTGCCAGAAGTCCGGCATCAGCCAAGGGTGCGGATACGAGGACAGGCCATTGCCGTCCACTTCCTGGCGGAAGTTGTTCATCTGGTCTTCGGTGATGCGGCCTTCCATGAACGCACGGGCGTAGACGCCTGGCGATGCGTGACCCTGGAAGTAGATCAGGTCGCCGCCGTGTTCATCGGTCGGGGCCTGGAAGAAGTAGTTGAAGCCGATGTCATACAGCGTCGCGCTGGAGGCGAAGCTGGAGATGTGACCGCCCAGGTCAGAATCTTTCAGGTTGGTACGCATGACCATGGCCAACGCGTTCCAGCGTACCAGCGAGCGAATGCGGCGTTCCATGAACAGGTCGCCAGGCATGCGTGCTTCGTGGGTAACGGGGATCGTGTTGCGGTACGGCGTGGTGATGGCGTAGGGCAGTTGCGAACCGCTGCGGGTTGCGAGTTCACCCATACGGGTCATCAGGTAATGAGCACGGTCTTCGCCTTCTTTGTCGAGAACCGATTCCAGGGCGTCCAGCCATTCCTGGGTTTCGACGGGATCGAGGTCTTGCATGGCTTGCTCCAGGGCGGAAAGGCTACCAGAATCGGTTGCCTGAGTTTGCGACTGGCCTTGTGGGCAGACGATATAAATTCTTGGATTGCCGAAGGTTGTCTCGGCGGCGTGTAGTTTTACTACAAATCGTCGGTCGTTTCAGCCTTTCGAATGTATAGACGAGTAGTAAAACTACACCCGAGCGGCTGATGGCCCCTCGTTTCGTTGTGAGAATAATCGTTACTGTTGGTCTTTAGCCAACTCGAACAGGTAAAAACTTGATGCCGGCTGCCAATAAAACCAGAAAATCAGCTATTTATCATCTTTGTTCGACAGTCGATCAGGTAGTGGCTTTTGAAAAAACACTACATCCAGCCTTTCCCGCGCCGATCAAGGATAGACCATGAGCCTGCCCTCGCTTGCCCCAATATCGGAAACCGTACCGGCGATTCTCCAGTCATTGGTCAGTCGTGCCGAGCAGTCGTTCCGTGCAGCGGTCGCCTCTCTGGATGACGACCACGGGCTATCGGCCTGGACGGCGCAGCGTTGGGCCGAGTTCCACCGCATCGCCGCCGCCAGTGACTTTGTCATCGAGCAAAGTGTACGAGACCCTTCGATGCTATTGGAACTGGTGCGCAGCGGTGAACTGGACCGCAGCTTCGCCCCGGGAGAGATGCGCGCGCAGATTGCCGCTGCCGTGCAGGCCGCCGAGACCGAGGACGAACTGGGTCGCGTCCTGCGCCGCCAGCGTACCCGCCAGCAAGTGCGGATCATCTGGCGCGACCTGAACCGCCAGGCGGATCTGGTCCAGACCTGTCGCGATCTCTCGGACATGGCCGATACCTGCATCGACCAGGCCTATCAATGGCTATACAAGCGCCTCAGCCAGCAGTTCGGCACGCCCACCGGGCGACGCAGCGGCGAACCACAGCACATGGTCATCCTGGGCATGGGCAAGCTCGGTGCGGTGGAGCTGAACCTGTCGTCGGACATCGACCTGATTTTCGCTTACCCCGAAGGAGGGGAAACCGCTGGAGTGAAGCGACCGCTGGATAACCAGGAGTTTTTCATTCGGGTCGGTCAGCGCCTGATAAAAGCCTTGGACCCGATGACGGTCGACGGCTTTGTGTTTCGCGTCGACATGCGCCTGCGTCCTTATGGTTCGGCTGGCGCGCTGGTGTTGAGCTTCAACGCGTTGGAACAGTATTACCAGGACCAGGGGCGCGACTGGGAGCGCTACGCCATGATCAAGGCGCGCGTCGTGGCGGGCGACCAGGTGGCCGGTGCGCAATTGCTCGACATGCTGCGCCCGTTCGTTTATCGCCGTTACCTGGATTTTTCCGCCATCGAAGCGCTGCGTACCATGAAGCAGCTGATCCAGCAGGAAGTGCGGCGCAAGGGTTTGGCCGACAACATCAAGCTGGGCTCGGGCGGCATTCGCGAGGTGGAGTTCATTGCCCAGGCGTTCCAGCTGATCCATGGCGGTCGCGACTTGAGCTTGCAGCAGCGCCCGCTGCTTAAAGTGCTGAGTACCCTGGAAGGCCAGGGCTATCTGCCGGCCAAGGTGGTTGACGAACTGCGCCAAGGCTATGAGTTCCTGCGTTACACCGAGCATGCGATCCAGGCCATCGCCGACCGCCAGACGCAGATGTTGCCGGACAGCCCGCAAGACCAGGCGCGCATTGCGTTCATGCTGGGCTTCGCTGATTGGTCGACGTTCCATGAACAGCTGATGTACTGGCGCGGCCGCGTGGCGTGGCATTTCGGTCAGGTCATTGCCGACCCGGATGAGGAAGACGGCAGCGAAGGCGAAGTCGCGGTGGGTGGCGAGTGGTTGCCGTTGTGGGAAGACAGCCAGGATGAAGAGGCCGCGTGTCGTCAATTGGAGGAGGGCGGCTTTGTCGATGCGCCCAAGGCCCTAAAGGCCCTGGCGGCCTTGCGTGCCAGCCCGCAACTGCGTGCCATGCAGCGCCTGGGGCGCGAGCGTCTGGATGCTTTCATTCCGCGCTTGCTGGCCCAGGCCGTGGAGCATGCGAATCCGGATCTGGTCATTGAGCGGGTGTTGCCGCTGGTAGAGGCCGTGGCCCGCCGTTCGGCCTATCTGGTGTTGTTGACGGAAAACCCCGGCGCCCTGCGACGTTTGCTGACGCTGTGCGCAGCGAGCCCGTGGATCGCCGAGCAGATCACCCGCTTCCCACTGCTGCTCGACGAATTGCTCAATGAAGGTCGCTTGTTCAAGCCGCCCCTCGCGCCGGAGCTGGGAGCGGAATTGCGTGAGCGCCTGACGCGCATCCCCGAGGATGACCTCGAGCAACAAATGGAAGCCCTGCGCCATTTCAAACTGGCCCACCGCTTGCGGGTGGCCGCCTCGGAGATTGCCGGGAGCCTGCCGCTGATGAAGGTCAGCGATTACCTGACCTGGCTGGCCGAGGCGATTCTCGAACAAGTGCTGGCCCTGGCTTGGCGCCAGACGGTCGCCAAGCACGGCGTGCCGTTGCGCGCCGATGGCAGCCTGTGCGATCCGGGGTTCATTATTGTCGGCTACGGGAAAGTGGGCGGCCTGGAATTGGGGCATGGGTCGGACCTGGACCTGGTGTTCATCCATGACGGTGACCCGCAGGCGGAAACCGACGGCTCGAAACCCATCGATGGGGCGCAGTTCTTCACCCGGCTTGGCCAGAGGATCATTCACTTGCTGACGGCCCAGACCAACTCCGGGCAGTTGTATGAAGTCGATATGCGCCTGCGACCGTCCGGGGCGTCCGGCCTGCTGGTCAGTTCGCTTGGGGCATTTGCCCGCTACCAGGAAAATGAAGCATGGACCTGGGAGCATCAGGCGCTGGTGCGCGCCCGGGTTCTGGTTGGCAGTCAGGACGTGGGCCAGGCGTTCGAGAAAGTTCGCGTCCAGGTGCTGGGGCGCAAGCGCGATCTGCCGACGCTGCGTCAGGAGGTCAGCGAGATGCGCGCCAAGATGCGCGACAACCTCGGCAGCAAGGCCACCGCCGCCGGGACCGCACCGAATGCCTTCGAGGCCACGGCGCCCTTCGACCTCAAGCAGGATGCCGGAGGTATCGTCGATATTGAATTTATGGTGCAATACGCGGCCCTGGCGTGGTCCGAGGAGCATCCCACGCTGGTGCGCTACACCGATAACATCCGCATCCTGGACGGGTTGCAGGAGGTCGGGTTGATGCCGGCCGAAGATGCCTCGCTGTTGCGCGAGGCCTACAAGGCCTACCGCTCCGCCGCTCACCGCCAGGCCCTGCAGAAAGACACTGGGGTAATCACCGGCGACCAGTTCGTCGATGAGCGTCAGCAGGTGCTGCGGATCTGGCGAGAGCTGGGGCTGAGCTGAGTATTGAATGTAGGAGCGCAGAGTCGCGAGGTTGAACTGCGACGACATCGTTGAGCAGGGTTGCTCCCGCGGTTGTAGATTGAAGGCAGCAGGCAACGACCTAAGCCACAGTGATTCTCGAGGCGGGGAGGCGTAGGCCTCCCCGTATCGTTTTTGGAAAGCTCATGAATATTCTGATCGTTGGGCCCAGTTGGGTCGGTGACATGGTGATGGCGCAGACACTGTTCCAGTGCCTCAAGCAGCGTCACCCGCAATGCGAAATCGATGTCCTGGCTCCGGAATGGAGTCGGCCGATCCTTGAGCGCATGCCCGAAGTGCGCAAGGCCTTGAGCTTTCCGCTCGGTCACGGCGTGCTGGAACTGGCGACCCGTCGACGCATCGGCAAGTCCCTGGCTGGCCAGTACGACCAGGCGATCCTGTTGCCCAACTCGTTGAAGTCGGCGCTGGTGCCGTTCTTTGCCGGCATTCCCAAGCGCACCGGCTGGCGCGGCGAGTTTCGCTACGGTCTGCTCAACGACGTGCGCACGTTGGACAAAGAACGTTATCCGTTGATGATCGAGCGCTTCATGGCGCTGGCCTACGAGCCTGGGGCGCAGTTGCCCGAGCCCTATCCGCGACCGAGCCTTGCGATCGACCCGGTGACCCGCGACGCGGCCCTGGCCAAGTTCGGCCTGAGCCTGGATCGTCCGGTATTGGCCTTGTGCCCAGGCGCCGAGTTCGGCGAGTCCAAGCGCTGGCCGGCAGAGCATTACGCCCAGGTGGCCGAGGCGAAGATTCGTGAAGGCTGGCAGGTCTGGCTGTTCGGCTCGAAAAACGATCACTCGGTGGGTGAGGACATCCGTTCGCGGCTGATCCCCGGCCTGCGGGAGGAGTCGGTCAATCTCAGCGGCGACACCTCCCTGGCCGAGGCCATCGATTTGTTGTCCTGCGCCGATTCGGTGGTCTCCAATGACTCCGGTCTCATGCATGTGGCGGCGGCCCTGAACCGTCCGTTGGTGGCCGTCTACGGCTCTACCTCGCCAGGCTTCACGCCGCCCTTGGCCGACAGGGTCGAAGTCGTGCGCCTGGGCATCGAGTGCAGCCCATGCTTCGATCGCACCTGCCGCTTCGGTCATTACAATTGCCTGCGCCAGCTTATGCCGCCGTCGGTGAACGATGCCCTGGAACGTTTGCAGGGCACCCCCGTGGAGGTCCGTTAACTTGCGGGTATTGCTGATCAAGACCTCGTCGCTGGGGGATGTGGTCCACACCTTGCCGGCGCTGACCGATGCGGCGCGAGCGATTCCTGGTATCCGGTTCGATTGGGTGGTGGAAGAGGGTTTCGCCGAAATTGCAACCTGGCACCCGGCTGTGGGCAAGGTCATCCCGGTGGCGATCCGGCGCTGGCGCAAGAACCTCTGGCAAACCATCAAGAGTGGCGAATGGCGACGCTTCAAACAAAGCGTGCGCGCCGAAAAATATGACTTGGTGATCGATGCCCAGGGCCTGCTGAAAAGCGCCTGGCTGACTCGCTACGTCAAGGCACCGGTGGCCGGCCTGGATAAGCACTCGGCCCGTGAGCCAATGGCTGCGCGTTTTTACTCCCGGCGTCTGGCGGTGGCCCGTGGTCAACATGCAGTCGAGCGCGTGCGGCAGCTGTTCGCTTTGGCGCTGGGGTATGACCTGCCCAAGACCCAGGGCAGCTACGGCCTGAGCGTCGACCGGTTGGTGGAGCTGCCGCGTGCCTACCCCTACGTGGTATTCCTGCATGGCACGACCTGGGAGTCCAAGCACTGGCCCGAACTTTACTGGCGCCAGCTCACCGAGCGCATGGGCCAGTTCGGCGTGGTGGTGAAGCTGCCGTGGGGCAACCCCGCCGAGAAGGCCCGGGCCGAGCGCATCGCCAGCGGGCTGCGCAATGCCCTGGTGTTACCGAAACTGAACCTGGGCGGGATGGGCAAGGTGCTCGCCGGCGCCCAGGCGTGCGTGGCCGTGGACACGGGCCTCGGTCATCTGGCTGCCGCGTTGGACGTGCCGACCATTTCGCTACTCGGCCCCACCAACCCGGTACTGACCGGGGCGTACGGCAAGGGCCAGATTCATCTCGCCAGCGACTTTCCCTGCGCGCCCTGCATGCAAAAACAATGTACGTATCCACCGAGCGCCGAAGATGCCCGTCGGTTTGACCTGAAACGCGAGCAGCCCCTGTGCTTCACCCGTGTAAACCCTGAGCGTGTTGCCAGCCACCTGAGCACGTTATTGGCTGAGGAGCCGCGCTGATGCAATTGGCTTTTGTTCTTTATAAATACTTCCCCTTCGGCGGCCTGCAGCGCGATTTCATGCGCATCGCCCTGGAATGCCAGCGACGCGGCCACCAGATCCGTGTCTACACGCTGATCTGGGAAGATGACGTCCCGCCAGGCTTCGAAGTATTGGTGGCGCCGGTCAAGGCGCTGTTCAATCATCGCCGCAACGAGAAGCTCAGCGCGTGGATGGAGGCCGACCTGGCCAAGCGCCCCGTGGACCGCTTGATCGGCTTCAACAAAATGCCCGGCCTGGACGTGTACTACGCCGCCGACGGCTGCTTCGAAGACAAGGCGCAGAACCTGCGCAATTCGCTGTACCGGCGCTGGGGCCGCTACCGGCATTTTGCCGAGTACGAGCGGGCCGTGTTCGCCAAGGATGCCAAGACCGAAGTCCTGATGATCTCCGAAGTCCAGCAACCGTTGTTCATCAAGCACTACGGCACCCCGCTGGAACGTTTTCACCTGCTGCCGCCGGGCATCGCCCAGGACCGTCGCCGGCCCGCCGACGCCGACGAGATCCGCGCCGCGTTCCGGGCCGAATTCGAGCTGGCCGACGACGACCTGCTGCTGGTTCAGATCGGCTCGGGGTTCAAGACCAAGGGCGTGGACCGAAGCCTCAAGGCCCTGGCCGCGTTGCCGGCGGAGCTGAAAAAGCGCACCCGGCTGTTTGTAATCGGGCAAGACGACCCCAAAGTATTCCAAATGCAGAGCGCTACGCTGGGGCTGGGCGACAACGTACGGTTCCTCAAGGGCCGTAGCGACATCCCGCGTTTCCTGCTGGGCGCCGACCTGTTGATACATCCGGCCTACAACGAAAACACCGGCACGGTACTGCTCGAAGCGCTGGTGGCCGGATTGCCGGTGCTGGTCAGCGCGGTGTGCGGGTACGCCCATTACATCGCCGAGGCCGACAGTGGCCTGGTGCTGGACGAGCCGTTCGAACAGGCACAGCTCACCGATTACCTGGGCCGGATGTTGAATGATGCTGGCGCGCGGGCGGCCTGGAGCCGCAACGGTCTGGCCTTCGCCGAGACGGCCGACCTCTACAGCATGCCGCAGCACGCGGCCGATGTGATATTGGCGGAGCACGCAGAATGAAATTGAAGCTGGCCGAACCGTTCAAAAGCCTTTGGGCCGGACGCGATGCGTTCGCCGAAGTCGAAGCGCTCAAGGGCGAGGTCTATCGCGAACTGGAAGCCCGGCGCACCTTGCGCACGGAGGTGGACGGTCGCGGCTTTTTCGTGAAGATCCACCGTGGCATCGGCTGGGGCGAGATCTTCAAGAACCTGTTCACTGCCAAGCTGCCGGTACTCGGCGCAGGCCAGGAGTGGAAGGCGATACAGCGCTTGCAGGAAGCGGGCGTGCCGACCATGACGGCGGTCGCCTACGGCGAAAAGGGCAGCAACCCGGCGGACCAGCACTCGTTCATCGTCACCGAAGAGTTGGCGCCGACCGTCAGCCTCGAAGATTTCAGCATCGACTGGGTCAAGCAGCCGCCGCGGCCGACGCTCAAGCGTGCGCTGATCGCCGAAGTGGCGCGCATGACCGGCATGATGCATCGCGCCGGGGTCAATCATCGCGACTGCTACATCTGTCACTTCCTGCTGCACACCGACAAGCCGGTGACGCCCGGGGATTTCAAGCTCTCGGTGATTGACCTGCACCGTGCCCAGGTCCGGGAAACCCTGCCCAGTCGCTGGCGTAACAAGGACTTGGCGGCACTGTATTTTTCAATAATGGACATTGGCCTGACTCGGCGCGACAAGCTGCGTTTTCTCAAGGGCTATTTTCAACAACCGTTGCGCCAGGTCCTGGCCGAGCAAGCTGCCTTGCTGATTTGGCTAGAGGGGAAGGCTGACAGGCTTTACGCTCGCAAGGTGCGTTACGGGGGGGCGCTCTGATGGCGGGTTGGGTACTGGAGCCTTCCTATTCCGAGCTGGCGGAGGACTTTGGCAGTCTCGACGCGGTGTTCGCCCTTGAGGGAGAGCGCCTTACTCGCGACCCGTTGTCAGAGGTCATCCGGGTGCAGCGCAACGGGGTGAATTATTACGTCAAGCGCTACACCGGGGCAGGCAAGGGGCTTCGGCGTTATCTGGGCAGGCCGCGGGTCAAGTCCGAATGGCAGAATCTCAAGCGTTTCGCCAAGTGGGGCATTCCCACGGCTGAGGTTGTCGCCTGGGGGTTGGAGCGTCACGGTGCAGCCTACGCCCGTGGCGCAATGATCACGCGAGAGCTGCCTCGTACCGAGGATCTCTCCGCATTGGCCACGCGTCACGATCCAAGACTGGCGAATCGGGCGTGGGTCGATGGCGTTAGTCGGCAACTGGCCGGATACACTCGTACCATGCACGATCACCGTTTTACTCATAACGACCTGAAGTGGCGCAATCTGCTGATCGATGATCAGGCGCGGCTGTTCCTGATCGACTGCCCGAACGGTGATTTTTGGCGTGGCTTCTGGCTCAAGTACCGCATAACCAAGGACTTGGCATGCCTCGATAAAGTCGCGAAGTATCATTTGTCGGCCACTCAGCGCCTGAGGTTTTATTTGCAGTATTGCCAGCGCGCCCGTCTCAATGCGTGCGACAAAAAACGTATCCGTCACGTGGTGAGATTTTTCGAGGGGCGGGAATGACTTATTTCTTGGCCGCTGAAGGCCGGCCGCTGCTGGAGCGCTACTGGATAACTCGCCTAAGCGCTCGCCGCAGCCACAAGGAGGCCCGCTGATGTATTTGTCCGAACTGAAAAACGCCGGACGCAGCCCGAGCCTGCCCCTGAGCCTGGAGCTGGCGGACGCGGCCGGCCCGGCGCAACTGCAATTGCTTTCACTGCTGAGAGTATTACCAGGGCATCGCTACGTCGGTGCCGGTATCTGGCGTGGTCGGCCAGTGCTGGCCAAGTTGTTGGTAGGCAGCAAGGCGCCACGGCATTTTCAGCGAGAGCTGCAAGGCGTTCGCCTGCTGGCCGAGCAGGGGCTGACGACGCCACTGCTGTTGGCCGATGGCCTGAAGGAAGGCGAAGGCGGCTGGCTGCTGTTCGAGTTGCTGGAAGGCGCCGAGAGCCTGGGCGATGCCTGGAAGCAGGTCGAGCACTTGCCAATGCTGGCGGATGAGCAAGCGGCGGTACTGGCCGAGGCCTTGGAAGCGATTGCGCAATTGCACGGCAAAGGCCTGTGGCAGGAAGACCTGCACCTGGACAATCTATTGCGCCATGGCGGCAAGCTCTACCTGATCGATGGTGCCGGCATTCGCGCCGAGACTCCGGGGCAGCCCTTGGCTCGGCAAAAAGTGCTGGAGAACCTAGGAGTGTTTTTTGCTCAGCTTCCCAAGTCCATCGAGCCATTCAACGAAGAGTTGCTGGTGCATTACCTGCTTGGAAACGCCGAACATGCGTTGCCCATGGAAGCGCTGCAAAAACAGATCGACAAGGTGCATGCCTGGCGCCTGAACGATTTTCTCAAGAAAGTCGGGCGTGAGTGCAGTCTGTTCAGTGTTCAGCGTGGTCCCTTCGGTCTGCGGGCGATTTGTCGTGATGAAGAAGCGGTCATGACGAGCGTGCTGGATCAGGCTGATAGCCTGCTTGACCAAGGTCACATGTACAAGACCGGTGGGTCGGCGAGCGTTGGTAAGGTGGATGTGGGCGGGCGCTCCCTGTTGATCAAGCGCTACAACATCAAGAATTTTGCCCACTGGCTCAAGCGTTTCTGGCGCCCGAGCCGGGCCTGGCATGCCTGGCGAGAGGCCCATCGTCTGACTTTTCTCGGCATCGCCACGCCCAGACCGCTGGCATTGCTGGAAAAGCGTTTCCTGTGGCTACGCTGCGGCGCTTACTTGGTGACTGAGCACCTGTCAGGGCCAGACATCATCAAGCGCCTGGCCCCCTACGTCGAAAACGGGGAGATTCCTGAGACGGAGTTGCTGGCGCTGGATCGGTTGTTCGCCGATCTGATACGCGAACGTATCAGTCACGGTGACTTCAAGGGGCACAACCTGCTCTGGCAGGACGACCGCTGGATGCTCATCGACCTGGACTCGATGTGCCAGCATCGCACCCAAGCCAGCTTCGCGCCTGCCTACGCGCGGGATCGGGCGCGGTTCATGCGTAACTGGCCTGAAGAGAGTGCGTTGTATCGAGTGATCGATGGGAGGTTGCCCAAGAATGTCGAAAGCGCGCAGCCTGTCTCTTAATCGGCAATTGTGGCGAGGGGGCAAACTCCCTCGCACGGATGTGGTGTTCAGGTCCCTCAGATAACCGCCGCGAACACTCCCTGCTCTCCGCTAGAGGCTTAAAGCCGCTTTTAAGATATAATCCCGCCCTTTAGCTGCCCCGTCCCCATGATGCGTGGCACATCAATTTTTCGCGGCGCTTGTCGCACGTATGCAGACATAAGAGGCTAGACCCTGTGGCATTGACGATTCTTGGCCTGTCCGGCGCCCTTAGCCATGATCCTTCCGCAGCGCTGTACATCGACGGCAAGCTGATCGCGGCGGCCGAGGAAGAGCGCTTCGTACGCGATAAACATGCAAAGAACCGCATGCCCTACGAGTCGGCGAAGTTCTGTCTGGAACAGGCTGGCATCAAGCCGTCCGACGTTGACGTGGTGGCGATCCCCTTTGCCCCGATCAGCCTGTTCGGCGAAGCGCGTTGGCACTACGCCAAGCGTTACTGGTACGCCCCGGACCGCGCCCTTGACGCGATCCTGATGGGCAACCGTCGCTACAAGCGCTATCGCCGCAAAATCGTCTGGTGCCTGGAGCAACTGGGCTTCGATCCGAAAAAGATCAAGATCGAGCCGGTCGAGCACCATTTGGCGCACGCCTCCAGTGCCTACCACTGCTCGGGCTTCGAGGAAAAAACCGCGATCCTGGGCATCGACGGCAAGGGCGAATACGCCACGACGTTCTTTGGCTACGGTGAAAACGGCAAGATCCACAAGATCAAGGAATTCTTCGACCCGGATTCCCTGGGCGGCCTGTACGGTGCAATCACTGAGTTCCTCGGTTTTGAAATGCTCGACGGCGAATTCAAGGTCATGGGCATGGCGCCTTATGGCGATGCCAGCAAGTACGACTTCTCGCGCCTGGCCTCGTTCGAAAACGGCGAGCTAGTGATCAACACCGACTACGCCAACGTGATCGGCCTGCGTCGCTATAAAGAGAAGGGCAAGGGCTTCTATTTCTCGCCGAAGCTGATCGAATGGCTCGGCCCGAAACGCGAAGGCGATATCGCCGACGAGCCGTACATTCACTACGCGGCGAGCATGCAAGCGCTGTTCGAGAAGCTGGCGCTGCAGATGATCGACCACTACTTGGGCGACGTGCTCAAGGAAACCGGCAAGCTGGCCTTCGCCGGCGGCTGTGCACTGAACGTCAAGCTGAACCAGAAAATCATCGCCCGCGACGACGTCAAGGAGCTATTCGTACAGCCGGCCTCCGGCGACGCCGGTACCGCGGTGGGCGCGGCGGCGTATGTGTCCCATGCCCGCGGCGTGCCGGTGGAGAAGATGGAACACGTCTACCTCGGCCCGGCCTACAGCAACGAAGACGTGATCGCCGCGTGCGCCCGTCATCCAAGCAAGCCTGCGTGGCGCAAGATCGACAACACCCCCGAGCGCATCGCCAAGATCATGGTCGACGGCAACCCGGTGGCCTGGTTCCAGGGCCGCATGGAGTTTGGTCCGCGTGCCTTGGGCGGTCGTTCGATCATTGGCTGCCCGAGCGCCAGTGGCGTAGCTGACCGGATCAACGAACAAATCAAGTTCCGCGAGCGCTGGAGGCCTTTCTGCCCGTCGATGCTCGACACCGTGGCGCGGCAGATGATCAAGGTCGATCACCCGGCACCGTTCATGACGTTCACTTTCGAAGTGGCCGAAGAATGGAAAACCCGCGTGCCGGAAGTCGTCCATGAAGACGGTACGTCGCGAGCCCAGGTGCTCAAGCGCGAATACAACCCACGCTACTACGACATGATGAAGGCCCTGGAAGTACTGACCGGCAACGGCGTGTCGCTGAATACCTCGCTCAACCGTCGCGGCGAACCGATGATCTGCTCGCCGACCGACGCGCTGAACATGTTCTTCGGTTCCGACCTACAGTATCTGATCATGGAAGACATCCTGGTGGTCAAAGACGGCGTGGACGCTTATGACACGCTCGGCTGAGCGACATGTGCTGCAGTTCTGCCACGGTTATGACGGGCCGTTCCTGGACTGCGCCCGTCAATACGCCAGTCTGTTCGAGGGCACTGGGTATCGTGTGACCACGGTATTTCTGACCGGCATCGCCGACGCTGAGGTCGCCGCCGGTTGCGCCTCGGACGAGGTGTTGTTCATGGAGTACAGCTCCAGCGAAATCAGAAGCTTGAAGTTGGGTGCTATTGCCGATCTGCGCAAGATCGTCGCCTCGCGTAACTTCAGTTTTTGTATCGCCCATCGCTTCAAGCCGGTCTATATCGCTCTGCTCGGTAGCCGCTTGCCGGTAATAGGCGTGCACCATGCCTTCGGTGACTACCAGCGGCGTACGCGCCGGCTGTTCGCCCATGTTTTTCGCAAGCGGCTGGGCCTGCTCGCGGTCTCCGATGCGGTGCGTGACGACATTCGCCACTGCTTGCCTAAATGGCCGGCCAGCCGAATCCAGACCCTCTACAACCGCATCGATCCCGATGCTTTGCAAGCCCACCAAGTCCCAAGGGACGAAGCGCGGCACACCCTCGGACTCGACCTGGACGCCTGGATTGTCGGTAATGTCGGTCGCCTGCATCCGGACAAGGACCAGGCAACGCTGCTACGAGGTTTTGCCGCCGCGCTGCCCTACTTGCCGGCCAATAGCCAGTTGGCAATCTTGGGGAAGGGGCGTCTGGAACAAAACCTTAAGGCTCTCTCCCGGGAGCTGGGTGTTGCCGATCGGGTGTTATTCCTAGGTCAGGTGCCTGACGCGCGCCGTTATTTCCGAGCCTTCGATGCGTTTGTCCTGAGCTCCGATCATGAGCCGTTCGGCATGGTACTGCTCGAGGCCATGGCTGCGGGCGTTCCGTTGCTGGCTACAGCGTGCGGCGGAGCGGAGGAGGTAGTCGAGGGGGTCGGTATTCTGTTTCCGCTCGGCGACGCCGAACATATGGCCCAAGGGCTACAACACTTGGCGGCGATGGATGATCTACAGCGTCGCCAGTGTACCGAGCTGATGCTTGAGCGTTTGCGTGAACGCTTTTCGGACCACGCTGTGCGCAAGGCATTTTGGCGTTTGCCCCAAGTTCTTGAACTGGCGCCGAACAGCTGATGGTCGCCCGGTTCAAGGCTTGTGCGAGCGCACCAAGGCAAGTGCCCCGCTGGCCAGAAACGGACGGTCCGTCTACTGTGAGGCTGTTTTTTCGCTCGGCAATCAGGCGCCACGCGCTTTGCTGACTGTTATCATCTGCCGAGCACACCAGCACCTAGAGGGGAGCTTATGTCTTTCTCGTTAGTGAATGTGAGTTCATTGTGATCAATCCTTGCCCGCGTATTCTTTTTGTCATTCCCTATTTTGGACGCTGGCCATTCTGGATGCCGTTGTTCCTGGAAACCTGCCGACGTAACGCTGATATTGATTGGCTTTTGTTCAGCGATTGTGGGGTGCCGGAAAACCTGCCGCCCAACGTGACCGTCGAAACCATGACCTTCGAGGCGTATTGCCGGTTGGTTTCCCAGCGACTCGAGATCGACTTCAGGCCTGCGCAGGCCTACAAGCTGTGCGATATCAAACCTGCTCTTGGCTATATCCATGTCGACCGTCTCGAAGGCTATGATTTTTGGGGTTATGGCGACATCGACTTGCTGTACGGCAATCTTCGTGAGTATTTCACGGCGCAACGGCTGGCCGCTCATGATCTCTTCTCAACGCATGAGCGACGTGTCGCCGGGCATTTGTGCTTGATGCGCAACACTGCACGCACACGCGAAGTCTTCAAGCTGATCAAGAATTGGAAAGAACGCTTCGCCGATGACCAGCATCATGCGCTGGATGAAGGGGCGTTCAGCCGCATTTTCTTGTGGCGAAAGAATTTCCCCAAACCTCTGTTTACCTTGGTAGGTAAATTCAATCCGTGGCGTCGACGCAGCGAATTCACCGAAGCGTTCAGCACTCCGGGCGGCTGCATAAAATGGCATGACGGTACGAAGAACTTCCCCCAGCGCTGGTATTGGCGCAACGGCCGCCTGACCAATGATAGGGACGGTGACCGTGCGTTCCCATACTTCCATTTCATAACCTGGAAGCACAACGAGTGGCCTGCCTTGCCCGTGCCGGATCCAGCATGGTTAAAGCAATTGGCGGCATCGCCTGCCTGGGAAATCGACGCGAAGGGTTTCCACCCAGGGGCGTTATGAGTGTGCGCTACTGCGGTCCGATGATCATGCTGACTGGGCGCACCGGATCGGCCTCCGGATGTTTGTCAAGTCGTTCAGTGCCGCAAGGAAAATGATGAAAGTTCTGTTTCTGGTGCAGAAAGAACAGCGGGCCATCCTGGACCGACTCTACGAAGGCGTGGCCGCTCATTGCGAATGCGACGTACGCTGGCTCGACAGCAAGGAACAACGCAACCTGCGGGGATATTTCCGGCGCCATGTTGACGTCACACGCTATGACCGGATCGTATTTTTCCTACGCTTCAAGCAGGAAATTCGTCAGGCTGGCTTTATTCGCACGATCCCCCATCTGGTGATACTCGAGCACGATGCCTATCAGAATTACATTCCCTGCAAATATACGGGCAAGTTCAGTGCGCATTACCGTCGTTTGCCTTGGGCGCGGGTGATCAGTTCCGGCTTCATGGTTGCTGAGCGTCTGCGCGGTGAGGGTTTCGATGCGGTTTTCGTGCCCAAGGGCTACGATCAATCGTTATTGCGGGACCAAGGCCGAGAACGGGATATCGAGTTAGCCTTTGTCGGAAGCGTCAAAAGCGCTGCCTATAGCGGTCGCAAGCTGCTGCTGGATGAACTGGCACGTGTTGAACCTTTGGTCGTGACTCGGACCCAATCCGGCGAAGAGTACTGTGACACCTTGAATCGTGTCCGCTTTTTCGTCAGCGCCGATGTAGGCATGGGCGAGTTCATGATCAAGAATTTCGAGGCCATGGCTTGCGGCTGCGTGCTGTTGGCGTTCGATCAGGGTGCTAAAGAAACACGTGCGCTGGGGTTGCAAGATATGCATAACGTTGTGTTATATCGGGATGTCCCGCAACTCCAGGAAAAACTTTCAAGACTGCGTGCCGACCCAGATCTGGCGCACAGTATCGCTCGTAACGGCAAGGCTATTGCGCTGGAGCAGTTTAGTTTTGCGCGTATCGGGGAAAAGGTGGTGGAGGCATTGGAGCCACCGCTGCGGCCGCGAGAGCCGTTGAGTTGGCTTGAGAAATGGCGTCAGAAGCTGGGTATATAAAAAATCGAGACGCCGTCCGATACCGGGTGACATTTGACTAAATGGTGTTTCAGTGCGGGTTCGAGGCGTGGGCAAATCATGCCTGTAGTCATCCCTTTGCTCGGAGTCCGAGTTGGTTGCTTTTCAACGATTGAGTATCTCGAAGCGTAGATCCCGGTCCGAGTTAGAAGGATTGCTGCTCAATGAGCATTGTTAATGTTATGTGGGCAGGCGGTTTGCCATTTGCTTCGGTCCATAAGGTCCATTGTCAGATACTTTCACAGATCGATTCTGCGATGCCCGTCAAGACGTGGCTCTTGCAAGGCTCGGCATCCGCTTGTCAGGAAGATGTGGGCCCGGCACGGGAATGGAACCTGACTTCAGCCCGGCTCAAGGGCAGGCGCTTCTGGCGTCTGCTCAAGCCCTGGATGCATCACCGTTTTCGCCGGGCTTTGCTCGATGACGGAACCCGGGTGGTGCTGCTCGACGGTCTCGGTGTGGTTCGTACGCTGTTACCCGTTCTGAAGTCGTTGCCGCATGTTCGGGTGGTGGTTGTTTTCCACGGCGTGACGCGATTCAACGCCAGGAACAGGCAGCTATTGCGCGACTTTCCTTCCTCCCGTCTGGTGTTGGCGGCGGTCTCCGAAACACTGGCATCCTCGCTTCAGGATGAGTTGGGCATCCCGGTCACTGCCTTGCGTAGTGCGTTCGACCCCGTCGCATTCCGATCTCGCCTCGTCAGCCGCGAAGAGGCGCGTGCCCGATTGGGGTTGCCTCTGGCGGGGATTCGAATATTCGGTGCGATAGGGCGGTTGGTGGATAAAAAAGGCTTCTCCAGCCTGTTGGATGCTTTTGCCATAGCGGCGTTGGATCAGCCTGACTGGCGGTTGGTGATAGTCGGCGAAGGGCCTGCCCGCCAGTCGCTGGAAGCGAGAGCGACCAAGCCGGATTTGGCCGGGAAGGTGCTGCTGGCTGGGCATCAAGAGGATGTTGTTAAGCTTTACAAAGCGTTCGATTGGGTGATGATCCCCTCTTTTGAAGAGGGGCTTGGCCTCATTCTTCAAGAGGCGGTCCTGGCTGGGATTCCGGTGCTCGCCAGTGATCTGGCCGTGTTTCGTGAACAATTGGCCGATGTCGGCTGGTATGTGCCTGCTGGCGACGAAGTCGCCTGGAGCGAGGCGATTATCAGAGCCTCCCTGGATCGGGCCGAGGCGGTGTCGGCGGCGCAATACCAAGCATTGGCACCCGACGAGGCGTGGGTGAGCTTCTGCCGGACCGCCAGGGAATTAATCTCGGATGGGAAATAAAGCGTCTTCCAATGCCTGCATTGGAAAGCTTCCGTTCAGGTTCTCTCGGGCAATATAACGAGCGAAATGCTGCAAATTGCGGCGTGCCAGGTAACGTGGCAGCGGTGAGCGCAGGAAGCGCATGTCAGCCACATCAATCAGTCCCAATCTGTTTTCAGGTGTGACGATTATGTTGCCCAGATGCAGCGAGCGGAAATAAATGCCGCTGGTGTGCAATTGGCGGATGAGCTCGACCAATGCAGGAAGGACGGGCTGCCAGCTGAAGCTTTCCTGATTCGATAATTGACGCAAGGTTTTTCCGGGGAGTGGTCGGTACAGGACTGCAGTTATTCCAGGTTTTTCTAATTTGAAGAAAGCTTGGACGTCAAGCGTCGGTACGTCGAGCTCCCGCAGGCGCGCCGCATTATCAATGAATCGCTGCGAATAAGGCCGTAGAAGAGCCGAAGAAATGAGCCGCTTGCGGCGAAACAGCTTGAGGATATTTCCATCCCGCAGCAGATAGACTTTTGGGCCGTAACTGTCGGTTTCCAGAATACTGGCGCCTTCGATCATTTGATTCAAAGCGCCTTCGGAAAGCCGTGAGGACTGCATCATAGAAAAACCTTGTCTAAAGAACGGTGCCATGACGGTCATGATGCCCAAAAGTTTTTGTTTTCACTATGCCAGTTTGGTTGGAACGCCATTTAGGAGCGATAGATGCAAGGGTTACGTTGGGTTCAGGGGTGGATGGCATTTGGCTTGTTATGGTTTTTTCTCGCCATTGCTCTGGCGCCGACCAATAAAATCTATCAACAGGGTCTGGTTGCTTTTGTATGGTTGCCGGCGATCCTGTTCGCTTGGCCCGCCCGCAATCGCCTGCTGGAGCTGTGGCGTGCGCAACGCTTTATCTATCTGCCTTTGCTCGCGCTGGCGGTCTGGGCATCGATTACCCTGGCTTGGGCCGAAGCGTCCGAACCCGTCCGCGAGATAAAGCGCCTGTTCTATATCATGGTGTTCCTGTCGTTCTTTACGATCTTTGCCGACGGTCGTCCGGAGCGTGTGATCCGCGTTATGCAGTGGGGTGGGCTGGGGCTCGCCCTGATCGCGTTGATGAGCCTTGTAAAATATTACGGTATCGAAGGGCATCAATGGACGGGGCGCCTGCAAGGGCTGGGCAAGTTGGGCCATCCGATTCTTGGAGCATACGTGGCCGGGCTGGCGGCGATCTGGATGTTGCACTGGATGCCGCGTCAAACAGGGCTGCAAATTCTTTGGGGGGTGGCCTTGGCATTGTTAGGGATATTTGTCGTCATGAGCCAAAGCCGCGGCGCGGCGCTGGCCTTGTTGCTCAGCGTACTGGCCATGCCGCTTTACCGCCGGGACCGGCGCACCCGCGTCATCGCCGCTGCGGTACTGGTGCTGGCGATGCTGACCTTTTGGCTGCTGGAACCCTTGGTGATGGCGCGTGGTGCTTCCTATCGCCCCGAAATTTTTATGTCGAGCCTGCAAATGATTGCCAACCATCCCTGGGGTGGCATTGGTTTGGCAAGTGAATATCGGGTCCCCGTTGGCGATATTTTATTCGACCATGCCCATAATCTGTTTGCCCACGTTGCCATTCAACTGGGCTTGCCAGGCTTGCTGCTATGGTGCCTTGTCTGGTTCGCTGTGCTGCGTGAAGCTTGGCTTACCAAGGAGACCCCGCTGGGGCAAGGTGTATTGGGCATGTGGATATTCTCGCTTCTGGCGATGCAGTTCGACGCTGCGAGCCTGACGGGAACCCCGCGTGCCGAATGGTTTATAAGCTGGTTGCCGATTGGCCTGGCCAGCGTTTTGACCTGGGCGCGGCCAAGCCCGATGCCTGTGATAAAATCCCGCGCTCTTCCTAACAGTGAGCTCGACGATGAGTGACGCACCGCCTAAAGCGGAACAGGATTCCAGCCTGAAGATCTATCTACGGCTGCTGGGATACGTCAGACCCTACATAGGCATTTTCTCGCTGAGTATCGTGGGCTTCGTGATATTCGCGTCCACCCAACCCATGCTGGCTGGAATCCTCAAGTATTTCGTCGACGGCTTGAGCAATCCCGATGCGGTACTTTTCCCCAGTGTGCCGTATCTGCAGGACCTGAAACTGCTGATGGCCGTGCCGTTGCTGATCATCCTGATCGCTGCCTGGCAGGGCCTGGGGTCGTTCCTGGGTAACTACTACCTGGCCAGGGTCTCGCTGGGGTTGGTGCATGACTTGCGCGTTGAGCTGTTCAACAAGCTGTTGGTCCTGCCCAACCGATACTTCGATACTCATAACTCAGGGCATCTCATTTCGCGAATTACCTTCAACGTGACCATGGTCACCGGTGCGGCCACCGACGCCATCAAGGTGGTGATTCGCGAAGGTCTCACCGTGGTGTTTCTGTTTACCTACCTGGTATGGATGAACTGGAAGCTGACGCTCGTGATGCTGGCTATCCTGCCGCTCATTGCGGTGATGGTCAGCAGTACCAGCAAGAAATTTCGCAAACAGAGCAAAAAGATCCAAGTGGCCATGGGGGACGTGACTCACGTGGCCTCCGAGACCATCCAGGGCTACCGCGTCGTGCGCAGCTTCGGCGGTGAGGCGTATGAAGAGAAACGCTTTACCAGCGCCAGCCAGGGCAATACGGATAAGCAATTGCGCATGACTCGCACAAGCGCGGTCTATACGCCGATGTTGCAATTGGTGATCTACACCGCCATGGCGGCCTTGATGTTCCTCGTGTTGTTCCTGCGCGGCGAAGCGACGGCGGGTGACCTGGTGGCCTACATCACCGCGGCGGGTTTGCTCCCCAAGCCGATTCGGCAGCTCTCAGAAGTCAGCTCTACCATCCAGAGAGGGGTGGCGGGCGCGGAAAGCATCTTCGAACAGTTGGATGTCGAACCCGAAGTCGACACCGGCACGGTAGAGCAGGAGCGCGTCAGCGGCCGTCTCGATGTGCGCAACCTGAGTTTTACCTACCCAGGTGCCGATCGAGAGGTGCTCAAGGACATCAGCTTCACGGCAGCGCCTGGGCAGATGATTGCCTTGGTGGGGCGTTCGGGCAGTGGCAAATCGACGCTCGCCAGCCTTATCCCGCGTTTTTATCATCACGAAGTCGGCCAGATCCTACTCGACGATGTGGAAATTGAAGACTATCGACTGCGCAACTTGCGTCGCCATGTCGCCCAAGTGACCCAGCACGTCACATTGTTCAATGATACTGTGGCCAACAATATCGCCTATGGCGACCTGGCCGGTGCGCCACGGGCCGATATCGAAAAAGCCGCCCGAGACGCGTACGCCATGGACTTCATTGAGCAGCTTCCTCAAGGCCTGGATACCGAGGTGGGCGAAAATGGCGTGCTGTTGTCCGGTGGCCAGCGTCAGCGGCTGGCGATTGCCCGGGCGTTGTTGAAAAACGCGCCGCTGCTGATACTCGATGAGGCGACTTCAGCGCTGGACACTGAATCCGAGCGGCATATCCAGGCCGCGCTGGACCAAGTCATGAAAGGCCGCACGACCTTGGTCATCGCTCATCGCCTGTCCACGATCGAAAAAGCCGACCTGATCCTGGTCATGGACCAAGGGCGTATCGTGGAGCGCGGCACCCATGGCGAACTTCTCGCGCAAAACGGCTACTACGCGCGTCTTCACGCTATGGGGTTGGATGCCCCCGCCCAGGACATCGCCTGAATACGAGCCAAAGGCTAGCGAGTTGGAGCTGGCCCTGGCCGGTGACTACATGACGGCGTTGGTGCAAAACTAATAATGAAGGCGCGGCTAATGCTTCGTGTTACAGCCATGGAAGAGCCTATCTCAACCCTGTGCTAATATCGCGCCCCTGTTCATTTTGTATGTGGGATGCTCCATGAAGTTGTCCATGCCGCGATTCGATCAAGCCCCTGTATTGGTGGTCGGCGATGTCATGCTCGACCGCTACTGGCATGGCGGTACATCACGGATTTCCCCCGAGGCGCCGGTACCTGTGGTCAGGGTGGAGCACATCGAGGACCGTCCCGGCGGCGCCGCCAACGTTGCCCTGAACATTGCTGCCCTCGGCGCGCCGGCCTCGCTGGTAGGCGTGACCGGCGACGATGAAGCTGCGGAGAGCCTCGCCAACAGCCTTGAAGGCGCTGGCGTGCGGGCGATCTTCCAGCGCATTGCGCACCAGCCGACCATCGTCAAGCTGCGAGTCATCAGCCGTCATCAGCAACTGCTGCGAATCGATTTCGAAGAACCGTTCGCCACCGACCCGCTGTCCCTTGGCGCCGAGGTCGAAAACCTGCTCGACGGTATCAAGGTCCTGGTGTTGTCGGACTACGGCAAAGGCGCGTTGAAGAACCATCAGATGCTGATCCAGGCTGCTCGTGCCCGCCGTATTCCCGTATTGGCCGATCCCAAGGGCAAGGATTTTTCCATCTACCGTGGCGCGAGCCTGATTACCCCGAACCTCAGCGAATTCGAAACCATCGTCGGTGGTTGCGCCGATGAGCACGAGCTGGTGAGTAAAGGCGCCCAGCTGATGCATGACCTGGATCTCGGAGCGCTGCTGGTCACCCGTGGCGAGCACGGCATGACCCTGCTGCGTCCTGATCATCCAGCCTTGCACCTGCCGGCCCGCGCCCGTGAAGTGTTCGACGTGACAGGTGCCGGTGATACGGTGATCTCCACCCTGGCCGCAGCGATTGCCGCCGGCGAAGAGCTGCCCCATGCGGTCGCCCTGGCCAACCTGGCGGCGGGTATTGTCGTAGGCAAGCTGGGTACGGCGGCCATCAGTGCGCCGGAGCTGCGTCGCGCCATTCAACGCGAAGAAGGCTCCGAGCGCGGTGTGCTGGGCCTGGAGCAACTGTTGCTGGCCGTCGACGATGCTCGTGCCCACAACGAAAGAATCGTCTTCACCAATGGTTGCTTCGACATTCTGCACGCCGGTCATGTGACCTACCTAGAGCAAGCCAGGGCCCAGGGCGATCGCCTGATCGTCGCGGTCAATGACGACGCGTCGGTGAGCCGCCTCAAAGGGCCAGGCCGGCCGATCAACAGCGTTGATCGACGCATGGCGGTCCTGGCCGGCCTTGGCGCGGTGGACTGGGTCATCAGTTTCAGCGAAGGCACGCCGGAAAGTCTGCTTCGCCAGGTCAAGCCTGATGTGTTGGTCAAGGGTGGCGATTATGGCGTCGACCAAGTTGTGGGCGCCGACATCGTTGCGGCCTATGGCGGCGCGGTGAAAGTGCTGGGGCTGGTGGAAAACAGCTCGACGACAGCAATCGTCGAAAAGATTCGTGGCCGGTGATGTCTTTAGCTGAGGCTTTTGGAAAGCGCGGTATGGCACGCACCTTTCCCGTCGCCTGGCCCGCTCGTGAGCATTGTTTCGTTCGTTAGGCAGTAACCCACTTGCGAGCGTCATGTTGTCGGTAGTGAACGTACAGTTGCGTTGAAGAGGTCCGGCAACCTAGCGTGTTATTGCTGGCGCGAATTATTTATCAGGGTAGGGGCGGGACGCGTGTTGAAAGTTGCGCTGGCATTTTTTGGTATCCCAAGGAATTCGGAAGTCTGTTTCCCGTCCATTGAAAAAAATGTTCTTGCACAAATCCCAGCCGGGAGCGAAGTGCAGTGTTTTTACCATTTGTACAAAATCGATGAAGTTCACAATCCGCGCTCCGGTGAACAAGGCAAACTGGATGCGGACAACTATTCGCCGTTCAGTACGATGATGGGTCGACTCGATTCTATCGAGGGTGTTCTGGAACGGTGGGACTTTGAGAGGGTCAAGGCGCTTGGTGATACATGGGGGGATCAGCATGTGTCGCTCAGAAACCTGATTTATCAACTCAACTCCCTTAACAGCGTCACGGCTATGATGGAGCCGTTTGATCCGGATTTCGTCGTGTTCGTACGCCCCGACATCTTCTTCCACACGGCGCTTCCAAGCTATGTGTTTGCTCGCCCCGAAGCTCGCAGGTTGAATGCCTATATTCCGGACTGGCAATGGTGGAACGGCCTGAATGACCGATTTTCGATCTGCGGGCGTGACGCCTACCGTGCCTATGGCTCGCGGATCGAGCGTATTTTCGATTTTTGTGAGATGACCGGCAGAAAGTTGCATTCCGAACGGTTACTCAAATTTGCGCTGCAGCAGGCGCATATCAAGGTCTTCACCCTGCCAACCACGGCATCACGCGTACGGATCAATGGCGATTTTGCGGAAGAGTCGTTCTCCTCCAAACGCGGCATGGGCAAGCGCGAGAATCGTTACTTTCGTCTGTACGCGCAGTGGCGGACCTACCTCGATAAGCGCTCTTCCATCTGACCTATTTGTGTAACGTCTCACGAACCATGCGCATCAAGCCCATGGTTTTCTTGTGCAAGTCTTTGAAGCCTTGGCGATGTGGAGCCGGAGCCTTCAGGCCTTGTTTGACAAGCCAGTCTTTCCAGCGGATGCGTTCGTCGCGTACCACCCAGCCCTCTTGGCTGGCGAAGCTCTCAGCCAAGTGCAAACCTCGGGTGCTGGCTGCTACCAGTCGATCGCGTTTAAGCGTATAGAGCTCACCGATCGGCTTTCCGTCTTCGAGCGGCATCAGGTAAAGGTCGGGACGCTTGCGGTCCAGGCGCGCCACCAGTTGATCGCCTTCCAGACGTTCATCGACATGAAACAGGCTCAGGGATTTGGCTTCCTTGGGCACGTCCAGGCGCAAGTCATAAATCAGCTGCAGCGATGCCGTGGGCAAATGCACGTAGGCCCTCGGGCGTTCGATCAATTGCAGATTGGCACAACGCACTGGGCGGGCCGAACCGGAGAGCGGAGCCAGGCGAAACGGCAAGGCTTCACGGTAATGCAGGGCGCTTGAATACGGCGCGGGCAACCAAGTGTCGTTGAAACGTCCGCCGAGCCAGCCCTCAGGGGTTTCCAGCAGGCATTCTTCGGCAATTTCGTTGATGGCGGTAAGCAGCGGCAGGTTCAATTCATGGGCCGGGACGTAACCAGAAATCAACTTGAGGACCACATCGCCGCGATCCTGGCGGCGTTGACGCACGAGCACCCAATAATCGCGATTTTGCCAATGCAGGGTCAGGCGCACCGAGACGCCGAGGTTCGCCAGCTCCAGGGAAAAGCGCTCGGCGTCGTCCACCGTGACGGGTTTGCGGCGTTGCAAGGTCTGGGCGAAGTTGAGCGGCATCCCCACGCTCTGGTACGTCAGGCCTTCAGGCGTTGCTTCGACGAAAAGGGGCAGGGTCTTGAAGTTGCTCGGGTTCTTTCTGATGAGCGTACGCGGCATGTCGGCTCCTTCCTTATGGCCGCGCGAGGCGGCTTCAGTTTTGACGCAGGACGCGGGCTACGGTCGCGACGTTATGGGCCAGGTGCAGCGGATCAATCGTGCCGACAATAGCACTGGCAACCCCTGGGTGCTCAAACAACAGTTCGAAGCTCGCACGAACCGGGTCCTCCCCGGGGCTCAGGCAGACATGACCGCTGGCTAGGGCTTTTTTCACCAGGATCGCCTTGCCGTGCTCGCTGGCGTAGTCAATGACAGCCTTTTCGCTTCGTTCGTTCAGATTGTAGGTGACCATCGCGCAGTCGCCTTGCTCCAACGCTTTCAAACCACCGTCCACGGTCTTGCCGGAGAACCCGTAGCCGCCGATCTTGCCCTCGCGCTTGAGCGCCGCCAGGGTTGGGTAGACTTCGCTGTCATCGAGGATCGCCAGGTCATTGCCGTCCGAGTGCACCAGCACGAGATCGATATACTCAGTTTCCAGGCGCTTGAGGCTGCGCTCTACCGAGAACCGCGTATGGGCAGCGCTGAAGTCATGGTGCGATTGGCCGTCGCTGAACTCTTCGCCGACCTTGCTGACGATCACCCAGTCGTGACGCTGGCCGCGCAGCAGCGGCCCAAGACGTTCTTCGCTGCGGCCATAGGCCGGCGCGGTATCGATCAGATTGATACCAAGGTCGCGCGCCAGCTTGAGCAACATGCCCGCTTCGCTGTCATCCGGGATTCGGAAGCCATTTGGGTATTTGACGCCTTGGTCGCGTCCGAGCTTGACCGTGCCCAGGCCCAGGGGCGAAACCATCGGGCCGTTATGGCCCAGCGGACGACGCAGGTCGTGCAGTGTCGGTTGGCTCATGGCAGCAATTGCTCCCACGCGGGTATGCCCATCGGGGGCTTTGGCAGCTCCGGGAGCGGGGCGGGGTGGCTGGGTTGGATGCCATCGCGTTGCAGCGCGGTAATCACCCGATCAGCGAAATCCGGGGCCAGGGCCAGCTTGGTCGGCCAGCCCACCAGCAGGCGATCCTGTTCGGCGAGAAAGGCGTTGTCGGGTCGGGTCAGGCCCGATTGCAGCGGTTCGGCGCGGTCGACCCGCAATGTTGCCCATTGCGCGGTGCTGAGGTCTATCCACGGCAGCAACTGGCCGAGTTCTTTCTGGGCCACGGCAATCTGCGCGGCGGGCTCGCGGGCGACGGCATCGCCTTCAGCGAGATCGCCACCCAAGTACCAGACCCACTGGCCATCGGCGGCCGGATGGGTGGTCACGGTGACGCGCGGCTTCGGTCCGCCGCCCAGGCAATGGGCATAAAGCGGCTTGAGGCCCGGCCCCTTGGCCAAGACCATGTGCAGCGGTCGGGTTTGCATGGCTGGCTGGTCAAGGCCAAGGGCGGCGAGCAGGTTGGCGGTGCCACCGCCAGCGCTAAGCACGATGCGTTGGGCGCGGATCTCGCGATCATCGACCTTCAGGCCGACCCACTGGCTTTCGTTGCGCAACGGCTCGATGTGCTGTCCGGCCAGCAGGCTGTCGCCGGCCAACTCCGCCAGGCGAGCGATCAGGCTGGGGACATCCACCACCAGCTCGGCCAGGCGATAGACCTTGCCCTTGAAGCGCTTGTCCTGCAGGGCTGGCGGCAGTTGCTCGCCCTTGACCTGGTCGACGCGTCCGCGCACGGCCTTGCTGGCGAAGAAACTGGTGAGGTTGCCGGCCAAGGTGCCGGGGGACCAGAGGTAATGGGCGTCGGACAACAAACGCACGCCGGACAGGTCCAGCTCACCGTCCCCCTTCAAGGCCTCGCGCCAACGCAGTGGCATGTCGGCGATGGCTTCCGAGGCGCCGGTCAGGGCTCCGTGCAGTGCGTACTTCGCGCCGCCATGGATGATACCCTGGGATTTGACGCTCTGCCCGCCGCCGAGGCTGGCGCTTTCCACCAGCACGGTTGAAAACCCCAGGCGGCGCAAGCGCGCGTTCAGCCAGAGGCCGGCGACTCCGGCGCCGACAATCAGGACGTCGGTGGAAATAACGGATGGCATGCAGCGACCTCGGAGGGAATGAAGCGGCAAGTTTCAAGCTTCAAGCTGCAAGTTACAAGCGAGAGGGTATCGCTTCTGCTTGCAGCTCAAGGCTTGGAGCTTGTACTGCTTCAGTGCCCTGCAGTCTTGGAAAACAGCTGGATCACCACCACTCCCAACACAATCAACGCCATCCCCAGAATGGCCGGCACGTCCAGTTTCTGCCCATAGATGAACAGCGCCGCGACGCTGACCATGACGATGCCCATCCCGGCCCAGACTGCGTAGGCCACGCCCACCGGTACGGTGCGTACCACCAGCGTCAGCATCCAGAACGCGATGCCGTAACCGGCGACGACCAGCAGCAAGGGCAGCGGGGTGCTCAGGCCTTTGACCGCTTTCATTGAAACGGTGGCGATCACTTCGGCGCAAATGGCGATGGCCAGGTAGTAGTAGGCGTTCATAGGCTGTCCTCTTTGACTGTTACGTGTTTCGTTGCGGCCATTCTAGAGATCGCGCAGATGCGGTAAAGTCATTACCTATCTGAGATAGAGATAGGTCGACCATGAACGTTCAATGGAATCTTGAGCAGCTGCGGTTGTTCGTCGAGGTCGCCGAGAAGCGCTCGTTTTCCGCCGTGGCTCGGGACCAGCGCAAAGCCCAGTCGGCCATCAGCAGCGCAATTGCCTTGTTGGAGGTCGACTTGGGGGTGAGCCTGTTCGAGCGCAGCAGTGGCCGCCAGCCCAGGCTTACCAATGCTGGCGAGGCGCTGCTGGAAGAGGCCAGGGAAGTTTTGCGCCAGTGTGAACGCCTGAATGGTCGTGCCCTGGCTCTGATGCGCGGACAGGAAGCGTCGCTGCGCCTGGCCCAGGACGAGGCCATGCCCTATCAGCCGGTGATCGATAGCCTGGCGGCACTCGCCAAGCAATTCCCTACGCTCGAAGTGCAACTGGCCAGCGCCGCCCAAGGCGATGTGGCGCGCAAACTGGTGGAACGTCGCGCCGATCTTGGCTTGCTGTTCTATCACGACCAGATCCCCGAGGCGCTGGAACGCCGGGTACTGGGCAGCGTCGAGATGGTCACCGTATGCGGAAGGAATCATCCACTGGCGCACCACGCTTATGTCACCTGCCGGGAAATGGCCCGGCACCGCCAGTTGTTGATGGCGACCCAGTCGAGCGTCTATCCGGGCAGTGAGCAGGCCAGCCCGCAGGTCTGGCGAGCCGACAGCTTTTATGTGCTGGCCGAATGGCTGAGGTGTGGCCTGGGCTGGGCGTGGTTGCCACAACATGTGGTGCAATACCCGGCCTACCTGGGGGAGATGGTCGAACTCAGCAGCGAATGGACCCCGCCGGCGTTGGTGGTGGAACTGGTCTGGCGCCGCGACGAACCCTTGGGACCGGCGGCCCGTTGGCTGGCGGAACGTTTTGCCGTGCAGTTGCAGGCGATCGGCTGAAAAACCGATAAACTCCGCCGCCATGAACAGAACTCTCTATAGCGCATTGTTTTATCTGGGGCTGCCACTGGTAGCGATTCGGCTCTGGCTGCGGGCGCGCAAGGCGCCGGCGTATGCCCTACGCATCGGCGAGCGCTTCGCTTGGGGCTTGCCGGCGATGAGGCCTGGCGGCATTTGGGTCCACGCGGTGTCGGTGGGCGAGAGCATTGCCGCCGCGCCGATGATCCGCGCCTTGCTGCAACGTTATCCCCAGCTGCCGATCACCGTGACGTGCATGACGCCCACCGGTTCGGAGCGGATCCAGGCGCTGTTCGCCGATGAACCGCGGCTCCAGCACTGTTACCTGCCTTATGATCTGCCTTGCGCGGCCAAGCGTTTTCTCGACCAGGTTCGCCCGAAACTGGCGGTGATCATGGAAACCGAGCTGTGGCCCAACCACATTCACCAATGCGCCAGGCGCGGCATCCCCGTGGCGTTGGCCAACGCACGGCTGTCGGAGCGATCGGCGCGCGGCTATGCACGTTTCCCCAAGCTGACCCGGCCGATGCTTGTTGAAATGAGCCTCTTCGCCGTGCAGACCGAAGCCGAGGCCGAGCGGTTTCGCCAGTTGGGCGCCCGTACGGACACCGTCGAGGTGACCGGTTCCATCAAATTCGACCTGACCATCGACCCGCAACTGCTGGAAAGCGCCAGTACCTTGCGCCAGCAATGGCAAGCGGTAGATCGCCCGGTGTGGATCGCCGCCAGCACTCACGAGGGTGAGGATGAAGTGGTGCTCGACGCTCACCGGCGGTTGCTGGCCAGTTATCCCGATGCGTTGTTGATCCTGGTGCCGCGGCACCCGGAACGGTTCGATTCGGTGGTGCAGTTGTGTGAGTGCGAAGGATTTGCCACGGTCCGGCGTTCCAGCGCCCAACCGGTCACCGCGCAAACCTCGGTGCTGCTGGGCGACACCATGGGCGAACTGCTGTTTCTCTACGCGTTGGCCGACAGCGCTTTTGTCGGCGGCAGCCTGGTGCCCAACGGCGGGCACAATCTGCTCGAACCGGCGGCGCTGGCAAAACCGGTGCTCAGTGGACCGCACCTGTTCAATTTTCTTGAAATCGCCGCGCAACTGCGTACGGCCGGGGCGTTGCAGGAAGTCGATGATGCCGAAAGCCTGGCCCTGGCGGTACAGCGTCTGTTCGAACTGCCCCGCGACGCCCAGCGCATGGCCGAGGCTGGGCTGAAAGTGATGCGCAGCAACCAGGGCGCGTTGCAGCGTTTGCTGGATGGGTTGGGGCGGTTGGTGGGTTGAGCTTTTGTGGCGAGGGAGCTTGCTCCCGCTCGGCTGCGAAGCAGCCGCAAATCGGCGCTACAGTTCTGGCTGGCAGAACGCGGTGACGGGTTCTGGGCCTGCTTCGCAGGCCAGCGGGAGCAAGCTCCCTCGCCACGGGATTCGTCGCAGGTGTGTTACTGCGCCGGCCGAGCGCGCAATTGTTGGGCGGCGGCCTGGGCCAGGTCCGGCGGCAAAAAGTCCTTGTCCGGGTTGTAGTCGGGCTTGAGGTAGCGTGACAGGGCCTGCAGGTCTTCCGGGCTCAAGGTGCCGGCGGCCTGCTTGAGACGCAGGTTATCCAGGATGTAGTCATACCGGGCGTTGTTGTAGTTGCGCACCGAGGTGTACAGCTGACGCTGGGCATCCAGCACATCGACGATGTTGCGGGTGCCGACCTGGTAGCCGATTTCCGTGGCTTCCACCGCGCTCTGGTTGGAAATGATCGACTGGCGCCGGGCCTGGACCTGCTCCACATCGGTATTCACCGCACGGTGCAGGTTACGGGTGTTCTCCACCACCTGCCGGCGCAGGCCTTCGCGCTGCTGCTCGGTCTGGGTGAGTTGCGAGTAGGACTCGCGCACCTGGGAGCTGGTCAACCCGCCGCTGTAGATCGGAATGCTCAATTGCAGGGCCAGTGTGCGCTGTTCGACGTCGCCGCTATATGACCGACCTAATGCGTTCGGGTTGCTGAAGCCCAGGGCGTCGTTGTCACCTTTTTCGTACCTCGCCACCGCATCCAGCGTCGGCGCATGCCCGGCTTTGCGTTGGCGCAAGGTGTCTTCGGCGGCCGTCACAGCATAGTTGCTGGCCAACAGGTTCAGGTTTTGCTTGGCGGCGGTGTCGACCCAGGCCTTGGCGTCATTGGGCGCCGGCGGCAGGATCGGCAGGGTGTGGACGACGCCCTGGAGCGAGTTGTACTGGCGATTGGTCAAGGTGATCAGCGCTTCGAACGCATCGTCGACCTGGCGCTGCGCCAGGATCCGGTTGGCGCGTGCCGTGTCGTAGCTGGCCTGGGATTGCAGCACATCGGTCTTGTCCGACAGCCCGACGTCGAAGCGTTCGTTGGATTGGTCGAGCTGGCGCTTGAACGCCGCTTCCTCGGCCTTGGTCGAGGCCAGGTTGTCCTGGCTGCGCAGCACATTGAAATAGCTTTCGGCGCTTTGCAGGATCAGGTTTTGTTCGGTCGCCGACAATTGCAGCGAGGCTTGTTCGTTCACCGATTTCGCGGCTTGGAACTGGAACCAGCGGTCGGCACGAAACAGCGGTTGCGAGAGGGTGGCCTGATATGAGCGGGCGCTGCGATTGGCTACCGCCGCAGGCTGGTCGATATCGGTGCGCACGTTGGCGACTTCAGCTCCGCCGGACAGATTGGGCAGCAACCCGGCGCGGGCCTGGGGCACCACTTCCTTCTGGGCGCCATACTGGGCGCGGGCAGCGGCCAGGTCGGCGTTGTTGTCCACCGCTTCCTGATACACGCTTACCAGGTCGGTTTTGGTGGTTAAAGGCGCTTCGGCGGCCCAGGCCATTGCGTTGGACGCACAAGACACGGCCAGGGCCAGTGAAAGTTTGCGCAGCATGAGGCTATCCCTAGTTCGTAAAATGAGAATTCACAATGAGAGTGCGCTATTAAGCCGCGCGGCGTAGCGAGTGTAGTTGCGCCTGGGCACGGCAACAATCCTGTATATACGCCATTCATCACGCCTTTTGCCCTGGCGATGGCGTTCTCTCGTGGTTGTGTCTAGACTGGTCACGTTCTTGTCGGGGTGCCTTGCTATGAGGCTGAGATCGAATAATTTCGGATCCCGTTGAACCTGATCAGGTTAGCGCCTGCGTAGGGAACAAGATTTCTCGTCACCCGGCGAGTCCTCTTGTGCTTCGTCCGGGATGTTGTTCGATATCGACTTTCGATCCTCGAACATGCTCGAGCAGCAAGCACAGCGTCCGCACTTTCGTGCAAGGACGCGTCCATTCGTTACAGGTTCGCTCCGACAAAAATCCACTGCCTGGATGTGTGTCTGGAGAGCCCGTGATGACGATAAAACCAAAAAACGCGACCAACCTCAGTGAATCGGCCCAGGTCGATCAGCAATCGGTCCAACCGTTTACCCGCTCGCAAAAAGTCTACGTCCAGGGCAGTCGCCCGGATATTCGCGTGCCCATGCGCGAAATCAGCCTCGACGTGACCCCGACCGACTTCGGCGGCGAAATCAACGCGCCGGTGGTGGTATACGACACCTCGGGGCCCTATACCGACCCGAACGTAATCATTGACGTACGCAAGGGCTTGGCCGATGTGCGTTCGTCGTGGATCGAAGCCCGTGGCGACACCGAGCGCCTGGCCGGCCTGAGCTCCAACTTCGGCCAGGAACGCCTGGCCGACCCCGAACTGACCAAACTGCGCTTCGCCCACGTGAACAACCCGCGTCGCGCCAAGCCAGGTGCCAACGTCAGCCAGATGCACTATGCGCGCAAAGGCATCATCACCGCCGAGATGGAATACGTCGCCATCCGCGAAAACATGAAGCTGGAAGTGGCCCGTGCCGCCGGCCTGCTGGACCAGCAACACGCCGGCCACAGCTTCGGCGCCAGCGTGCCGAAAGTCATCACCCCGGAATTCGTGCGCGATGAAATCGCCCGTGGCCGCGCGATCATCCCGGCCAACATCAACCACACTGAATTGGAACCGATGATCATCGGCCGTAACTTCCTGGTGAAGATCAACGGCAACATCGGCAACAGCGCGCTGGGTTCGTCCATCGAAGAAGAAGTGGCGAAGCTGACCTGGGGCATCCGCTGGGGTTCGGACACGGTCATGGACCTGTCCACCGGCAAGCACATCCATGAAACCCGCGAGTGGATCATCCGCAACTCGCCCGTGCCGATCGGCACCGTGCCGATCTACCAAGCCCTGGAAAAAGTCGGCGGGGCCGCCGAAGACCTGACCTGGGAGCTGTTTCGCGACACGCTCATCGAACAGGCCGAGCAGGGCGTCGACTACTTCACCATCCACGCCGGCGTGCTGTTGCGCTATGTGCCGCTGACCGCCAAACGGGTGACCGGTATCGTGTCCCGTGGCGGCTCGATCATGGCCAAGTGGTGCCTGGCGCATCACAAGGAAAACTTCCTCTACACCCACTTCGAAGACATCTGCGAAATCATGAAGGCCTACGACGTCAGCTTCTCGCTGGGCGATGGCCTGCGTCCGGGCTCGATTGCCGACGCCAACGACGCAGCGCAATTCGGCGAGCTGGAAACCCTCGGCGAGCTGACCAAGATCGCCTGGAAGCACGACGTGCAATGCATGATCGAAGGCCCCGGCCACGTGCCGATGCAGTTGATCAAGGAGAACATGGACAAGCAGCTCGAGTGCTGCGACGAGGCGCCGTTCTACACCCTCGGCCCGCTGACCACCGACATCGCGCCGGGCTACGACCACATCACCTCCGGTATCGGCGCGGCGATGATCGGCTGGTTCGGTTGCGCCATGCTTTGCTACGTCACGCCCAAGGAACACCTCGGCTTGCCGAACAAGGATGACGTCAAGACCGGGATCATCACCTACAAGATCGCCGCGCATGCTGCCGATCTCGCGAAAGGCCATCCCGGCGCGCAGATCCGCGACAACGCCTTGAGCAAGGCGCGTTTCGAGTTCCGCTGGGAAGACCAGTTCAACCTCGGCCTGGACCCGGACACCGCCCGTTCGTACCACGACGAAACCCTGCCGAAGGACTCGGCCAAGGTGGCGCATTTCTGCTCGATGTGCGGGCCGAAATTCTGCTCGATGAAAATCACCCAGGAAGTGCGCGAGTACGCGGCCAACCAGCGCATTGAAGCGGTGGATGTCGATGTCGCCCAGGGCCTGGCGGAGCAGGCTGAGCGGTTCAAGCAGGAAGGTAGTCAGCTTTATAAGAAAGTTTAAGCGGCAAGCTCCAAGCGGCAAGCTGCAAGTTAGAAGCAAAAGCGCGACCTGCTTTTTCTTGAGGCTTGCAGCTTGTAACCCTTTTTAAGCGGCAAGCTCCAAGCGGCAAGCTGCAAGTTAGAAGCAAAAGCGCGACCTGCTTTTTCTTGAGGCTTGCAGCTTGCAGCTTGTAACCCTTTTTAAGCGGCAAGCTCCAAGCGGCAAGCTGCAAGTTAGAAGCAAAAGCGCGATCTGCTTTTTCTTGAGGCTTGCAGCTTGAAGCTTGCAACCCGTTCTCACCGAGATCCTTCTCTTGAACACCTATTCCCCCGACATCGCGGTCCCCACCGACAAACGCGTCTTCGGCGCCCGCGATCTGTTTTCCCTGTGGTTCTCCCTCGGTATCGGCCTGATGGTCTTGCAGGTCGGCGCCTTGCTCGCGCCGGGCCTGGGCCTGAGTGGTTCGTTGCTGGCGATATTCCTCGGTACGCTGGTGGGCGTCCTGTTGCTGGCGGCGGTCGGGGTGATCGGCAGTGACACCGGCCTGTCGGCCATGGCCGCCCTCAAGCTGAGCCTGGGTGGCAAGGGTGCGAGCGTGCCGGCGGTGTTGAACCTGTTGCAACTGATCGGTTGGGGCTCGTTCGAAATCATTGTCATGCGCGACGCCGCCAGCCTGCTCGGCGCCCGGGCCTTCAGCGAAGGCAGCCTGGGCTCGAACCCGCTGCTGTGGACGCTGTTTTTCGGCGCCCTGGCGACCCTGCTTGCCGTCAGCGGGCCGCTGACCTTTGTGCGCAAGGTCCTGCGTAAATGGGGCATCTGGCTGCTGTTGGCCGCGTGCATCTGGCTGACTTGGAACCTGTTCGCCAAGGCTGACCTGGCGGCACTCTGGGCCCAGGCGGGCGACGGCTCGATGCCGCTGGCGGTGGGGTTCGACATCGCCATTGCGATGCCGCTGTCTTGGTTGCCGCTGATCGCCGACTACTCGCGCTTCGGCAAACGCGCCAAGAATGTCTTCGGCGGTACGGCCGTGGGCTTCTTCATCGGTAACTTCTGGCTGATGAGCCTGGGCGTCGCCTACACTCTGGCATTCGCGCCGAGCGGCGAAGTCAACGCATTGCTGCTGGCCCTGGCCGGCGCCGGACTGGGCATCCCACTGCTGCTGATTCTGTTGGACGAGTCGGAAAACGCCTTCGCCGACATCCACTCGGCGGCGGTGTCCAGCGGCATGCTGTCAGGGTTGAAGGTCGAGCACCTGGCCTTGGCGATTGGCGTCATCTGCACCTTGATCGCCTGCTTCGCGCCGTTGGCGCAGTACCAGAACTTCCTGTTGCTGATCGGCTCGGTGTTCGCGCCATTGTTCGGCGTGGTGTTGGTGGATCACTTCATCCTGCGTAAACGCAGCAGCCAAGTGGGATCAGCCGCGTTGCGCTGGCCGGCATTGTTGGCTTGGCTGGGTGGGGTGAGCACGTATCACTTGCTGGCCAATTTCTATCCGGACATTGGCGCGACCCTGCCGTCGTTGATCCTGGCAGGGTTGCTGCAACTGCTGTTGGGTCGGGCTTTCAACTACGGCCGGGAAACAGCTCGGGCTTGAGGATGCCGTTGAGGCGTGGATAGGCGATCTTCAACTCGATGTGGCCCAGGGCGTACGGCGCGATGGTGCTCACTTCGTACTTGAGGATCACCCCGCCGTAGGTCAGCGCGATGTGTGGGGTTTTCTGGAAGGACCACTGCTTGAGGAACTCGGGTTCCTGATCCAGCTTGGTGCTGATCAGCCAACTGTTGTGGGCGACCTGGGCGGCTTTCCAGAACGCTTCTTCCTGGCCCGGCAGCAGCATGTCCGACAGCGTCAGCACTTTGTGTTGCGGGCGCGAATAGTTGATGAAGCCGCGCCCCGGTGTGCCGTGCGCACCGCCGGTGTCCAGGTAGCTGGACAGTTCGATGATCACCAGGCCGTCATGTTGCTCGCGTACCTTGGCCTGCAAATAGCTGCTGTTGCGCGGTGCGGCGGTGCGCAAAAACTGTTCGCGATAGGCCGCCAGCGTCGGCGCTGCCGGAGCGTCCGGTGAGGTGCGGGTCATTTGCAGCAAGCGTTTCTCGATGATGCTGTCCAGCGCGGGCTCGGCGGGAAAGCGCAAGGTGTCGATATTGACCAGCGGGCAGTCGGCACTGGCGCAGCCAGGCTGCAGCTGCTCCGACGCATCGCGAGTGGTCTCCAGCGGTGCGCGGTAATTGGGCTGGAACAGGCTTTGGCAAGCGCCCAGGGTCAGGGCAATGGCGGCCAGCGAAGCAATCTTGAAAAGCGACATGGGCGTCCTTCGTGAAACAGGGAAAAGGCAAAAAGTTACCCGCTTCGACTGTCAGCAGGGCAATCAGTTCGCCACTAAGCTCATTAGAGTTGTTTCACCTCCTGCCGTCTATCTCGATGAATGGAAAGGGGCTGCATCAAACGGTACGGGCGCGTTAGGATGGCGCGAAGCCGAGGCTGGAACCTCGCACCGATCCACTGTAAACGAGGACTGTCATGACTGATTTTGCCAATGCCACACCGAGCGCGGTGGACATCGTCAAGCGCGAGAGCTGCTTCAAGGGTTTCTACAAACTTGACCGCGTGCACCTGCGCCACGAGTTGTTCGCCGGTGGCATGAGCCGTGAAATCAGCCGAGAACTGTTCGTTCGCCATGACGCAGTGTGCGTATTGCCCTATGACCCGCAACGCGACGAAGTGGTGCTGATCGAACAGTTTCGCGTAGGCGCCGTGGGCAAGACTGACAACCCTTGGCTGGTGGAACTGGTGGCAGGCCTGATCGACAAGGATGAGCAGCCGGAAGAAGTTGCTCATCGCGAAGCTGAGGAGGAAGCTGGGCTTGTCTTCGCTGCGCTCTGGCCGATGACCAAATATTTTCCCTCGCCGGGTGGCAGCGATGAGTTCGTGCACCTTTACCTGGGGCGTTGCGACAGCGCTGGGGCAGGCGGCCTGCATGGACTGGAGGATGAAGGCGAAGATATCCGCGTAAAGACCTGGGCTTTCGAAGACGCGCTGCAAGCAGTGCGCGACGGACGTATCTGCAACGCGGCCAGCATCATTGCCTTGCAATGGTTGGCCTTGAACCGCGATGAAGTGAGGGGGCTATGGTCCTGAACAAGCTGCGCGATCGTTATCGCGTCGATCTGGTGGGGTTGCAGGCCGCTTGCGAGGCCAACTATGCCCGCCTGATGCGCTTGTTGCCGGACATGCGCAACGACCCGGCGCCGCGCCGAATCGCCGTGACCCACGGCGACCAGATGCTCGGCGTGCTGGCCCTGGAAGTGCTGCAGACCTGTCCCTACACCACCACGTTGCAAGTGCGTCAGGAACACAGCCTGCCCTGGTTGCCAGTGCCGCAACTGGAAGTGCAGGTCTATCACGATGCGCGCATGGCCGAAGTCGTCAGCGCCGAACATGCACGACGCTTTCGTGGCATCTATCCTTATCCCAATGCGTCAATGCACCAGCCGGACGAAAAAGCCCAGTTGAACCTGTTCCTGGGTGAGTGGCTGAGTCATTGCCTGGCGCTGGGCCACGAGTTCGAAGTCGTTCGGTAGTTGTGAACCGGTTCCGGTTCGCGGATTTCCCCTTTCGATCATCCCCCAGCATAATTGCCGCTTCATGCAACGGCGTGATTGCGCCTGGGAGAGAGCGATTTGCCGAGCGTATCCAGCTTGACCACTGCCGATGCGGCGCTGCTGGTCCAACTGTCCGACAGCCATTTGTTCGCCGAGGCTAATGCCTCGTTGCTGGGCATGAATACCCGCGACAGCCTGCGCGAGGTCGTCGACCTGGTGCTCAGGCAGCAGCCGGACATCGACTTGATGCTTGCCACTGGTGATTTGTCCCAGGACGGTACGCTGGAGTCCTACGCGGCGTTTCGGCAGCTGACTGCGCGAATCGATGCGCCGGCGCGGTGGATTCCGGGCAACCATGATGAGCCACGGGTGATGCTTGAGGCGGCGGTCAAGAGCACGTTGCTCGATCCGGTGGTGGACATTGGCAATTGGCGGGTGACGATGCTCGATTCGGCCGTGCCAGGTTCGGTGCCGGGGTTTTTGGCCGAGGAGCAGTTGATTCTGTTGGCCAATGCGCTGAGCGAGGCGCCGGAGCGGCATCATCTGGTGTGCCTGCATCATCATCCTGTTTCGATTGGCTGTGCTTGGATGGAGCCGATCGGGTTGCGTAATCCTGAGGCGTTGTTTGCGGTGTTGGATCGGTTTCCGCAGGTGCGGGCGGTGTTGTGGGGGCATGTGCATCAGGAGATCGACCGGGTGCGCGAGGGGGTTCGGTTGTTGGCTTCGCCTTCGACGTGTATTCAGTTTGAGCCGGGGAGTGAGGATTTCGCGGTGGGCTCGCAGGCGCCGGGGTATCGGTGGTTGCGGTTGTTGCCGGATGGGCGGTTGGAGACGGGGGTTGAGCGGGTGGTTGGGTTTGCGTTTACTCCGGACTATGGGTCTAACGGGTACTGAGTTTTTGTGTACATATTCATTGCTGCGGTAACGGCTGCTTAGGGTTCCGCCCTTACGGGTACATATCCATTGCTGCGGTAGCGGCCGCTTATGGTTCCGCTTTTACAGCGGGTCACTTTCGAAAGGCACGAAAGTAACCAAAGTGCCTTTGCCCCACCACTCGGTGCCTCGCTTAGGCTCGGCATGCCCTCACTCCGGCATTGCTCCGTGGGCCCGCCGCGAAGGGCCATCCATGGCCCAGCGCGGCTATCCCGGCATCCATGCCGGGATGCCCACTGCGCAATGCCTGCGTTCGGCCATCGTGGTTAACGGGGCGCCGAGATCAACGTCCACCGCGAGGCGGCCTTAGGGCCGACCTGGTTTTTGGGGGAGTGTTCCTTCATTGAGGTTGTTTGCGATGGCTGACAGCCGAACAAGCTTTGTGGGAATGGTCGGACACACTTTCTGATTCAGGTAGATTTTTCCGACGAGTTCTGGCGGTTGCCGGGTGGGAAGGGTTGTCGCTAGTCTTTTCCTGTCGCTGCAAATTCAGCGGCCGGGCCTGGAAACCCGATAAGTGAGGGTGCAACAGCGCGTCACATGAGATACTGCATCGCTTTTTTGCGTGTGCAGTTCTGCGTTATGGCGGCTGTGCGCGGG
Organism: Pseudomonas sp. Z5-35; assembly: GCF_051131945.1. Taxonomy (NCBI): domain Bacteria; kingdom Pseudomonadati; phylum Pseudomonadota; class Gammaproteobacteria; order Pseudomonadales; family Pseudomonadaceae; genus Pseudomonas; species Pseudomonas sp. Z5-35. Next base: position 4,979,489 of record NZ_CP071640.1, on the reverse strand, counting down.
AGACTTTCGAGTCTGCCGGGTTTTGCTCCTTCACTCCGGTTTTTCCAGCCCGCGCATAGCTGCCACCCTCTCGCCTGGAAACGGGAGATGGCGGTTCCACTACGTTAGAGGAGCTGCATCATGTTCAAAGCCACACCCAATCCCCCTGAAACCGATCCCCAAGAACTCGATGAAGCCGCCAAACGCGCCATCGACCACTATCTTGACCCCAAACCTCAAGCCAAAAAGAAACAGCCCACAGGCCAACTGTTCACTGTAGTGGACGGCGTCGACACCGAAAGCCTGCTGGCCAACCTCAGCGAAACCCTGGCTTCAGCCGATGCGATGGTCAGCGACCTAGCCTTCGACCTGAAAGGCTCGCGACGCCATGTTGCCCTTGGCATTCAGCAACTGATCGAGCTGGGCGCTTTGTTGGCGAATCGGATGCTGGACGACGTCAATATAAAACCCTGACCACACCGCACACCGCGCACAGTAGCGAGAACGCTCGCTCTCACAGGAGAAACGCAATCCCACTAAAACCAGGTCGGCTATAAGGCCGCCTCGCGGTGGACGTTGATCTCGGCGCCCCATTAACCACGCTGGCCGAACGCAGGTATTGCGCAGTGGGCATCCCGGCATGGATGCCGGGATAGCCGCGCTGGACCATGGATGGTCCTTCGCGGCGGGCCCACGGAGCAATGCCGGAGTGAGGGCACACCGAGCCTAGGCGAGGTGCCGAGTGGTGGGGCAAAGGCACTTTGGTTACTTTCGTGCCTTTCGAAAGTGACTCGCCGTAAGGGCGAAACCATAAGCCGCCGTTACCGCAGCAATGGATATGTACCCGGTCCGTAAGAGATACGCCGGCCCTGAGGGCGCCCAGCGGGGATAAATCCCCTCGCCACAGGGTTTCGTGTTTATCCCAATGCCAGTCATATCATCCCCAAACCACGTCAAACTCCCTGTAAACTCCGGCCTTTGCCCAACACCCAGGAGTCGGCAATGTCGGGTTCGATCCTTTATATCCACGGCTTCAACAGCGCCCCAGCGTCAACCAAGGCCAGCCAGTTGACGCAAGTGATGGCACGTCTGGGCCTAAGCGACCAACTGCAGGTGCCCGCCTTGCACCACCACCCCCGCCAGGCCATCGGTCAGCTGGAGCAGGCGATTACAGAACTGGGGCGCCCGCTGCTGGTCGGCAGCTCGCTCGGCGGCTACTATGCGACTCACTTGGCCGAACGCCACGGCCTCAAGGCCCTGTTGGTCAATCCTGCCGTGAGCCCGCATCGGATGTTCGACGGCTACCTGGGCAAGCAGAAGAATTTATACACCGACGAAACCTGGGAATTGACCCACGACCACGTGACGGCCCTGGCCGAGCTGGAAGTGCCGGCGCCCCGGGATCCGCAGCGGTTTCAGGTATGGTTGCAAACCGGTGACGAAACGCTGGATTATCGCCACGCCCAGCAGTATTACCGCGCCTGTGCCTTGCGCATCCAGGCCGGCGGCGATCACAGTTTCCAAGGCTTTGCCCGGCAGTTGCCGGCACTGTTGAGTTTTGCCGGTATTGGCGCCGATTTGTACCAGGCGATCGACTTCACGTCGCTGTGAGCCATCGCCCCTTTTTCATTGAACACTGACGACGAGACCCCATGGCCACTCCCAGCGCTAGCTCTTATAACGCAGACGCCATCGAAGTCCTCTCGGGCCTCGACCCGGTGCGCAAGCGCCCCGGCATGTACACCGACACCAGTCGGCCGAACCACCTCGCCCAGGAAGTCATCGACAACAGCGTCGACGAAGCCTTGGCCGGGCATGCGAAGTCGGTGCAGGTCTTCCTGCATGCCGATCACTCCCTGGAAGTCAGCGACGACGGTCGCGGCATGCCGGTGGACATTCACCCTGAAGAAGGCGTGTCGGGCGTCGAGCTGATCCTCACCAAGCTCCACGCCGGCGGCAAGTTTTCCAACAAGAACTACCAGTTCTCCGGCGGTTTGCACGGGGTGGGTATTTCCGTGGTCAACGCCTTGTCGACCCAGGTGCGGGTGCGGGTCAAGCGTGACGGCAATGAATACCAGATGACGTTCGCCGACGGCTACAAGGCCACCGAGCTGGAAGTGGTAGGCACTGTCGGTAAGCGCAACACCGGGACCAGCGTGTATTTCGCTCCGGACCCGAAGTATTTCGATTCACCGAAGTTTTCTGTCAGCCGCCTCAAGCATGTGCTCAAGGCCAAGGCGGTATTGTGCCCGGGGCTGCTGGTCAGTTTCGAGGACAAGGCCACCGGCGAGAAAGTCGAATGGCATTACGAAGACGGCCTGCGCTCCTACTTGGTGGACGCGGTCAGCGGTTTCGAGCGCCTGCCCGACGAGCCGTTCTGCGGCAGTCTGGCCGGTAACAAGGAGGCGGTGGACTGGGCGCTGTTGTGGCTGCCTGAAGGCGGCGAAAGCGTTCAGGAAAGCTACGTCAACCTGATCCCTACGGCTCAGGGCGGTACTCATGTCAACGGGCTGCGCCAAGGCCTGCTCGACGCCATGCGCGAATTCTGCGAGTTCCGCAACCTGCTGCCCCGCGGTGTGAAGCTGGCGCCGGAAGACGTCTGGGAACGCATCGCCTTTGTCCTGTCGATGAAGATGCAGGAACCGCAATTTTCCGGCCAGACCAAGGAACGCCTGTCGTCCCGCGAGGCGGCGGCGTTTGTCTCCGGCGTGGTCAAGGATGCGTTCAGCCTGTGGCTCAACGCCAACCCTGAGACCGGCCTGGCCCTGGCGGAGCTGGCGATCAACAACGCCGGCCGTCGTCTCAAGGCCAGCAAGAAGGTCGAGCGCAAGCGCATCACCCAAGGGCCGGCATTGCCGGGCAAGCTCGCCGATTGCGCCGGGCAGGACCCGATGCGTTCCGAGCTGTTCCTGGTGGAAGGTGACTCCGCCGGCGGTTCGGCCAAGCAGGCGCGGGACAAGGAGTTCCAGGCGATTCTGCCGCTGCGGGGCAAGATCCTCAACACCTGGGAAGTGGACGGCAGCGAAGTGCTGGCCAGCCAGGAAGTGCATAACATCGCGGTGGCCATCGGTGTCGATCCGGGCGCCGCAGACATGAGCCAGTTGCGCTACGGCAAGATCTGTATCCTCGCCGACGCCGACTCCGACGGCCTGCACATCGCCACTTTGCTGTGTGCGTTGTTCGTCCAGCACTTCCGTCCGCTGGTGGACGCCGGTCATGTCTATGTGGCGATGCCTCCGCTGTATCGCATCGACCTGGGCAAGGAAATCTACTACGCCTTGGACGAAGCCGAGCGCGACGGCATCCTCGATCGCCTGGTGGCCGAGAAGAAACGTGGCAAACCGCAGGTCACCCGATTCAAGGGCCTGGGCGAGATGAACCCGCCGCAGCTGCGTGAAACCACCATGGACCCGAACACCCGCCGTCTGGTGCAGTTGACCTTGGATGATTTCGAGGCGACCTCGGAAATGATGGATATGTTGCTGGCGAAGAAACGCGCCGGCGATCGCAAATCCTGGCTCGAATCCAAAGGGGACCTGGCCGAGGTCCTGGCCTGATGCGCAACGGGTTCGCCCTGGCGCTTTTGCTGTGGACGGGGGTGGTAGTTGCAGGGCCCGTGCCGGAATTGAAGCTGCTGTCCGAGCACGCCGTCGATGGCCTGCGCGGCGGCAACCTGTCCGGGCTTGCGCTGTGCGGCAGCGAGATGTGGACCGTGTCCGATCGCGACGATGACCAAATCTACCGCCTCAAACCCGACGATGCGTCGGTTTGGCAGGCTGAAGCGGTGGCTATCGAAGTGCCGCAGGTGCCGGACAGCGGTTTGCCCTTGGGCTTGAGCTCGCGGACGTGGGCGGCGTCGTTTCTGCGCGGTGGCGAGCTGGATTTCGAAGGCATCAGCTGCGACAACGCTGGCAATCGCTACGTGGTCAGCGAGTCCCATGCCGCCGTGCTGCTCGTTCCGCCAACCGGGGCGGCGTCCTGGCTGAAAATCGCCCCGACCTTGATCCGTCAGGCCCGGGGCAGCGGTATGCTATTGCATTTCAACGCGCTGTTAGAAGGCCTGGCCGTGAGCCCCGCCGGCGACCAGCTATGGCTGGCGGCCGAACGCGAGCGTCGGGGGCTGTTATTGATCAAGCGTCAGCAGACAGTATGGGATTGCGATGGCAATTGTGTGTTGCTGAGCGAAGCGGGAAAGCAAATGCAGCCCGAGCAGTTTTCCAAGCCGAAGGCGGTGTCGCGGGATTTCGCCGATCTGTCATTGTTCGACGGCAAGCTGTTTACCCTGGAGCGAAACGCCTATCAGGTCTGCCGGCGTGACCCGCAGACCGCCAAGGTCGAGCGCTGCTGGTCATTCGCCGCCGAGGCGCTGAAGGGTGAGCGTCTTTATCCACAGCCCTTCGGCCTGGCCGAAGCGCTGGTAGTGGACGCAGGTGGCGTGTGGATCGGCCTGGATAACAATAATGGCAAGCGCGCCGACGGCGAAACGCGGCCGATCGTCTGGCGTTTTGCCGCGCCGACGGGTGGCTGGAGCGCCACGCCATGAGCCAGCAACCGCCGGGCAAGCGCGCCGGCCGGGTGCTGATGATCGTGGCTTGGTGCGCGGCGCTGTTTCTGGCGACGCGGTTTTTCGCCCAGTGGGAGCAGCGCGAGCACAATCCCAACACCGAGGTGTATTCGCAAAAGGGCGAAGGATTTATCGAGGTGAAGCTGGTCGGCAATAAACAGGGGCATTTTGTCGCCAGCGGCCAGATCAACGGCCAGCCGGTGGATTTCATGCTCGACACCGGGGCCACCGATGTGGCGGTCCCGCAGGAACTGGCCGAGCGGCTGAAGCTGGAAAAAGGTTTTGGCGTGACATTGAGCACCGCCAACGGATTGAGCGAAGGTTATCGCACCCGCATCGACCGGCTGCAATTGGGTGACATCGTCTTGCGCGATGTCCGCGCCCTGGTGGCGCCAGGCCTGGGTGGCACGCAGGTGCTACTGGGCATGAGCGCCCTGAACAAACTTGAATTTACCCAGCGCGACGGCACCATGCTGTTGCGCCAGACAACGAACTGATGAGGCCCGCATGAGCGACATTCTTGCAGACAGCTTAGACGGCGTAGAACGCCGGTCGCTGGCTGACTTCACCGAAAATGCCTACCTCAATTACTCCATGTACGTGATCATGGACCGCGCCTTGCCGCACATCGGCGACGGTCTCAAGCCGGTTCAGCGACGGATCATCTACGCCATGAGCGAGTTGGGGCTGGACGCTGACTCCAAGCACAAGAAGTCGGCGCGGACCGTCGGTGACGTGCTCGGTAAATTCCACCCCCACGGCGATTCGGCTTGCTACGAAGCCATGGTGCTGATGGCCCAGCCGTTCAGCTATCGCTACACGTTGGTGGACGGGCAGGGTAACTGGGGTGCGCCGGACGATCCCAAGTCCTTCGCGGCCATGCGTTATACCGAGGCGCGGCTGTCGCGCTATTCCGAGGTGCTGCTCAGCGAACTGGGCCAGGGCACCGCGGATTGGGGGCCGAACTTCGACGGAACCCTCGACGAACCCTTGGTTTTGCCGGCACGTTTGCCGAACATCCTTCTCAATGGCACGACTGGCATCGCCGTGGGCATGGCCACCGATGTGCCGCCGCACAACCTGCGGGAGGTGGCCACGGCCTGCGTGCGCCTGTTGGACGAGCCAAAAGCCACCGTGGAGCAGCTCTGCGAGCATATCCAAGGCCCGGACTACCCGACCGAAGCGGAAATCATCACTCCCCGCGCCGATCTGCTGAAAATCTACGAGACCGGCCGTGGTTCGGTGCGCATGCGTGCTGTTTATCACATCGAAGACGGCGACATCATTGTCACGTCGCTGCCCCATCAGGTTTCCGGGGCCAAGGTGATGGAGCAGATTGCCGCGATGATGCAGGCGAAGCCATCGAAGGCGCCGCAAGTTGCTGACCTGCGTGACGAGTCCGACCACGAGAACCCGTGTCGCCTGGTGATTATTCCGGTCAATAGCCGGGTCGACCACGACGCGCTGATGCAGCACCTGTTCGCCAGCACTGACCTGGAGTCCAGCTACCGGGTCAACATCAACATCATCGGCCTGGACGGCAAGCCACAGCTGAAAAACCTGCGGGCATTGCTGGTGGAATGGCTGGAATTCCGGGTCAAGACCGTGCGCCGGCGCTTGCAATTTCGCCTGGACAAAGTCGAGCGCCGCTTGCACCTGTTGGATGGTTTGCTGATTGCCTACCTCAACCTGGATGAAGTGATCCACATTATCCGTACCGAGGAGCACCCCAAGGCCAGCCTGATCGAGCGTTTCGCCCTGAGCGAAATCCAGGCCGACTACATTCTCGATACCCGACTGCGGCAGTTGGCGCGCCTGGAAGAAATGAAGCTGCGGGCCGAGCAGGATGAATTGCTCAAGGAACAGGCCAAGCTGCAAGCCCTGCTGGGCAGCGAAGCCAAGCTCAAGAAACTGGTACGCACCGAACTGCTCAAGGACGCCGAAACCTACGGTGACGACCGCCGCTCGCCTATCGTCGAGCGCGCCGAAGCCAAGGCACTGACCGAACATGATCTGTTGCCGAACGAGAAAGTGACGGTTGTGCTGTCGGAAAAAGGTTGGGTGCGCTCCGCCAAGGGGCACGATATTGACGCTGCCGGGCTTTCCTACAAGGCTGGAGATGGTTTCAAGGCCTTGGCGCCTGGGCGCTCAAACCAGTTTGCGGTGTTCATCGATTCAACCGGGCGCAGTTATTCGGTGCCGGCCCATACCTTGCCTTCGGCTCGCGGCCAGGGCGAACCGCTTACCGGACGATTAACTCCACCGCCGGGTGCAACTTTTGAATGCGTGCTGATGCCTGATGATGACGGGCTATACGTTATCGCGTCGGACGCCGGTTACGGGTTCGTCGTCAAGGGTGAGGACCTGCAAGCCAAGAACAAGGCGGGCAAGGCGCTGTTGAGCCTGCCGAACAACGCCAAGGTCATTGCGCCGCGTCTGGTCTGCGACCGCGAGAACAATTGGCTGGCCTCGGTGACGACCGAGGGGCGGTTGCTGGTGTTCAAGATCAGCGACCTGCCACAGCTGGGGAAAGGCAAAGGCAACAAGATTATCGGTATTTCCGGCGAACGGGTGGCGAGTCGCGAGGAATATGTCACGGATATTGCAGTGATTCCCGAGGGTGCCACGCTTGTGCTTCAGGCAGGAAAGCGGACGCTATCTTTGAAGGCGGACGATCTTGAGCATTACAAGGGTGAACGCGGTCGGCGGGGCAACAAGCTTCCGAGGGGTTTTCAGCGGGTGGATGCGCTGCTCGTCGAAAACCTCAATTAAGCGTACTAGAGGGCTCGGTCTGCGATTAAAACCCGCAGATCGGTACTTTGGCGCTGGAGTCGGGACGCATATTCACGGATGATAGGCCCTTTCAAGCGCCGGCGTGGCCGAGCGTTCTTCATAATGACCGAGTATTTTTCACTGTGGTAAGCCTTGTGGCCGCCACCTGGACGAGACGATGACTGCTCTGCGCCTTCCTATTTTTTGGCTCGCCGGCCTGCTTGGCCTGGCGGGCTGCAGCATCAATCAACCGGTGTCGCTGTACCAACTGGACAGCGGTACTCCGGCCATGCCTGCGCAAAGCGCGGGCATGGCCGTATTGCTCGGCCCGGTGCTGATTGCCGATTACCTTCAGCGTGAAACCCTGTTGCAACGCCAGCCAGACGGCAGCCTGCAGGCCGCCACGGACGGACGCTGGGCTGGCAGCTTGTCTTCCGACATCGATCAGTTGTTGCTGCGCCAGATTGCGGGCCATTTGGACAGTCAGCGCGTAGTGCTGGCCCCCGCCACCCAGGGATTCTCCCCAGATGTTCAGGTCCTGCTGTCGATTACCCGGCTGGACTCAGGCGAATCCCAGCCCGCGGTCCTCGATGCCCAGTGGCGACTGATCGACCGTCGCGGCAAGGTTCGCGAAAACCGCATTGTTCATCTGCAAGAACCGCACGTGGGCTCCACTGCTGCGCAGGTCCAGGCACAAGGCGTGCTCTTGCAGCGCCTGGCCGAGCAGTTGTCCGTGTCGCTCAAGCCGCTGGCCAACCAGCCGCCTATCGCAGAGGTCCCACGCAAGGCTGCTCCCGCCCCAGCAAAACCGGTAGAAAAGGAAAAGGACAAGATTCCCATGGCCTTGCCGATTCGTACGGACATGGAAGTGTTCAGGTTCTGATAGCCGGACCGGATACAGCACAAAGCCCGCATTGATGCGGGCTTTGTCGTTTATATAAAAAGCCTGCGGACGATCACTCGTTCGCGGGCTTCGTTATTTCAGATGCCGAGGCTCAGGCCTGGCGCTCATGCATTCGCGCCAGTTGCCGCTCCAGCATCGATGGATAAGGCTCCATCAATCGCTCTACACAGCAAGCGCCTTCGGGGCTGGCGATGGGGCGGATACGCGCGCGTTGACGGATCAGGGCGTCGTCGTTGATCTTGCGCTCCACCAGCAGCAGGTTGCGGCTGTGTTGGGAGAGGGCCAGTGCGTCCTGGGCTGTTTCGGTCAACAGCAAGTCGATCTGGCTCAGGCCGAACAGGCTGTCGCCGAGGGTCAGGCCTAGTTGCAACTGCAGGGTGATGCCACTGTCGGCAACCTCGATCTGCAACTGATGACCCAATGCCCGCAACAATTCACCGCAGCAGATGGCATTGGTCAGGTAGTCGTCGCCGCTGTCCTCGGTGTGGAACAGCATCAGTGTGCTGCCGTCGTTCAGGGTGTGCAGTTCGCCCTGATAAAGCGATGCCGCCTGGTCGAGGCAGTCGCGATAACGTTCGAGCAGTTCCTTCAGGCGGGCCTGGGGCAGGCGTCGCAATTGATCCTGGGCGCCCAGTTGAACGGCTAGTACGGCGCTGTGCTGTGGCAGGTTCGAGGCGACAGGGCGGGCGATCGGTTGAGGCGCGCCGGCGACCGTTTCGTCTCGCAAGTCGGCGAAGGCATCGTCGTCTTCATCGTCTTCAACCGTACGCACCACATGACGCGGCACAGGGCGGGAAGCAGGCATCGGCGCACTTTCGTCAAAGCCAGGGTCGCGCAGGTTGCGCACTTCAAATCCCGGCTCGGCATCGTCCTCATCGATGTAGTCGACGTCTTCGGGCTCCGGCACGGGCTCAGGCTCCGGCGCGAAACTGGCGTGGAGTTGCCGGGCCAGGTCGCCAATTTCGTCCTGGCGCTGGGTGGCGGGTGTGTGTTCATCGATGTCCCGCAGCCAGACGCGCAATTGCAGAAGCGGCGTAGAGATATGCCGTCCCAGGCGCAGGCTCAAGGCCAGTGCCAGTGCCAACAATATCGCGCTGAGAATGCCCATGCTCTGCAGGCTGATGGTCATCGGCTGCTGGAACTGATCCATGTCCAGGCTGATGCGCAGTTGCCCGGCGGTCACGTCCTGGAACGTGATCTTGCTCTGGTACATGCCACCGGTTTCACCCAGCAAGCCCGGCTTGGGACGCTGGCCGGCCTCCGCCAGGATGCGGTTGTCCACGCTATAGATGGCAGCGTGGGCGACCAGTTTGTTCTTGGTCAGGTTGTTGAGCAGCACGTTGAGGCTGAGGATGTCGTTGGACACCAGCAACTCGGTGGCGGACGTGGCGGTCTGGGTGGTCAGGCTTTCGCCCAGGGCATCCGCCTGCTCGTGCATGGCCTGCTTGAACTGCAAACCCATCACGCAGGCATAGATGACCAGGGCCAGGGCGACCAGGATCACGTTATGGCTGGCAATGCGTAATGCAATCGGCACGCGGCGATGGCGCAGTGCACGGAAGATCAGCAGAAAAAAATTGTCGGTTTTGACTGGCGTGGGCCGGTTCACTGAGCTCGGCTCTTTGTCCGTGAAATTGACGCGCAGTATAGCGATAGCCCCATGACCGGCAAAGCACTGGCGGTGCCCGATGGTCACTGAATGTGGGTAGAATGCGGTTTTTTTCCACCTGCGGGGGTGCGCCTTGCGCGAAATCGTCCTGATAAACATCACTGGCAGCGACCGTCCGGGTCTTACTGCGGCCATTACCGGCGTTCTGGCCCAGGGTGGTGTGAACATTCTCGACATTGGTCAGGCAGTGATCCACGACACGCTGTCGTTCGGCATCCTGGTTGAAATCCCGGACACCGAGCAGGGCAAGTCGGTGCTCAAGGACATCCTGTTTACCGCCTACAAGCTTGACCAGCAGGTGCGTTTCACCCCGGTATCGGAAGCCGATTACCAAAACTGGGTAGCCGGGCAGGGCAAAAAACGGCACATCGTGACGCTGTTGACTCGCAAAGTCACCGCCGAGCAATTGCAGCGCGTCAGTTCGATCACGGCGAAATATGGCCTGAACATCGACCACATCGACCGGCTGTCCGGGCGCATGCCGCTCGATACCCCGGCCGACCAAGGCAAGGGCTGCATCGAGTTTTCCGTGCGCGGCGAACCTGCCGATCCCCAGGCGTTGCGTGCTGAATTCCTCAGCGTGGCCCAGGAGCTGAACGTCGACATCGCGTTCCAGGAAGATTCGCTGTTTCGCCGTAACCGCCGCCTGGCGGTGTTCGACATGGACTCGACGCTGATCGAAGCCGAAGTGATCGACGAGTTGGCCAAGGCTGCCGGCGTCGGCGACAAGGTGTCGGCCATCACTGAGCGGGCCATGGCCGGCGAGCTGGATTTCCGGGCCAGCTTCAAGGAGCGCCTGGCGCTGCTGCAAGGCCTGGATGTGAGCGTGCTGGATTCCATCGGCGCTTCCCTGCGCCTGACCGAGGGAGCCGAAACCCTGTTCGCCGAACTCAAGCGCCTGGGCTACAAGACCGCGATTCTGTCGGGCGGCTTCACGTATTTCGCCAAGCAGTTGCAGGCCAAGCTCGGTATCGACTACGTGTTCGCCAACGAGCTGGAAGTGGTGGACGGCAAGGTGACCGGCGTGGCGGTCGAGCCGATCGTCGATGCCCAGCGCAAGGCGGATCTGCTGCGGGAACTGGCCGCCAAGGAAGGCCTGCGCCTGGAGCAGACCATCGCCGTAGGTGACGGAGCCAACGATCTGCCGATGCTGGCCATCGCCGGCCTCGGCGTGGCGTTCCGGGCCAAGCCGCTGGTCAAGCAGTCGGCCAGGCAGGCGATTTCAACCTTGGGGTTGGATGGGGTGTTGTATCTGCTGGGCTTCAGGGATCGTGACGGGCAGGTTTGAACCCTGCATCATTTTCCAGGGCATACGCTCTTGTGGCGAGGGAGCAAGCTCCCTCGCCGCGGGATCAGTCGTTTTCTAGAGTGACTTCCACAGCGAATCAAAATCGCCTTCCTTGTCACTGCCATCCCCACCAGTGCCTGAGTCTTCAGGGTGATAAGCAAACTGATTGAAGCTGTGAGTGCTGGTCACGCGCCGGTCCAGCGAGGCCCGCCTTTCCTGTCCGTTGGCATTGATCAATACCTGTTGGCCCTCTTGGAAGGGTAGGCGCGGAGCGATCATGGTGGGCGGCAGGTCGATCGCGCTGATTTCCGGCAGTAGCAATCCCCGCAGGTAATGTCCCTGGTCGCTCTGTTCGCGGAGCAGTTGCAGGCCGCAAGGCTGGGCGTGGGGCGCGACCAGCTCGATGCCCATCTGCATGGCGCCATTGCGTACCTGGCGGATCCAGCGCACCACGGCGATGCTCCAGGTCTGGTCGTTGGCGTCACGAATGCCGATCATCTCCCCGGCCTGCAATTGTTCCGGCACCTCTTTCGGCCAGCCAAGGCAGTAACCGCCCGGGCTGTGGTTGATGATTGGCAGGTCATAAGTTGGAAAGTGATGCTGATTGTCGGAGCTGGTACTGTCGTCATCGGCCGGATTGACCGGGTACTCGATTTCTTCGTAGGGCAGCAGCTCGCTGTCACCGGCTGGTGCGGCGTCGAAGGCCTGGCTCCAAGTGTCGTTTTTCCTGGTCGTCGAGGGCTCGAACCGGGCCTTGCGTGTCGCTGGATTCTTTAGGATTTCGCTGAAGGAGCGCTCCCCTCCAAGGTAGTAGTGCAGCGCGCTCATGCCCACGCACAACGTCAGTGTTCCGTTGCCCTCGGTGCGCTGGAAGCCGCGCTCGGCGGCCTCGCCCCAGGCGGCTTGCAGGTGGTGCAGGGTGTCGGCACTCATGCCGGCGGGCACTGGCAGCGATGATTCGACAGGCTGCGCCAGATGGGCGGTGATCGCGCGTACCAACGGTTCAAGTTCGAAACCCAGCAGGCCAGGTTGCTGCTCGGCGCGAAATTTGGAGCGATACCGCGGTCCGACATCCAGTTGCGGTGCGACGGCGAAAAGGCTGGTGGCGGCGCTGGCGAGCGGGTCCAGCTTGACCCACTGGCTCCACGATTCCAAGACCTCGGCCAGTCGCGCGATCTGGCTCTGGCGCAACTGATTGCTGCGCGAGGCGCCTAGCAGCAGGGCGACGACGTAGGTCTGCTCGGCGCTCAACTGATGAACCTGGCTGGCCAGCTCATCGCTGACGCTCAGGTGCTGCAGCTTGTGCTGGCAGGCGATCCGGTACAGCTGGTGCAAATCAAGCCAAAGCCCCTCGGGTACCGGGCTGTACAGCTGGCTGGCGCGCAACAGGTTGCCGTCGAGGGCATGTAGCGCCCGTTGCACTGCGGTGCCGAGCAGGCGCGCCCGATCCTTGCTGAACTTGGGTGAGAGGCGTACGACTATTTGCTTGTAACCCATCGCCAGATGGGTTTGCAGGGCCTGGCACAGGTTGACGATCTTGCGCGAGCGGTCGTCCAGCACAATGGCCTGCTGCAGGAAGTGTCGCTCCAGGTGCTTGCAAACGTAATAAACCTCGGGCCGCAGCAGTTCGAGCAGTTGCAGGCGATTGTCGCTGGGGGTGAGCAGCTGGTTCAGCTCGCCGAGCGCCTGATACAACAGGCGGGCGGTTTCGCCGATGTTGGCCTTGGGCAGGTTGGCAATCCAACGCTTGAGGTCGCGAGGCGTGGCATCGCAAAAGGACAGGCGCGACTGGGTCGGTGTCGAAACACGCAGTAGCTGGAGAGGGCTGGTCTCATTCATGCCGTGGGCAGGCTCCGGCGGGAAATGAAGGGGATGTTTCCAACTCTAGCAGTTATGGGCGAAAAGGCGCGTCCGATGTCGGGTGCCAAGTGGGAGCGACAGGCCTCGCCCCCACCTGGCCGATGAATCAGGCTTTGGGCAGCGCCAAGCCTTGGCCCATCTGCACCGGCGAGCCGGCTACCAGGTCTTCGGTCCACTTCACTTGATCCGGCCCGAACAGCACGATAGCGGTCGAACCCAGTTTGAAGCGGCCCAGCTCGGCGCCTTTTTCCAGATGAATCGGCGCACGGGCGGCTTCGTCGTAACGGAAGGTCTTGAGTTCGCGCTTGGGCGGTGTCACCAGGCCGGCCCAGACCGTCTCGATGGACGCCACGATCATTGCACCCACCAGCACCACGGCCATCGGGCCGCGTTCGGTGTCGAAAATGCAGGCGACGCGCTCGTTACGGGCAAACAGTTCCGGAACGTGTTCGGCAGTGGTCTGGTTGACCGAGAAGATTCGGCCGGGGATGTAGACCATTTCCCGCAAAGTGCCGGCCAGCGGCATGTGCACGCGGTGATAATCCTTGGGCGACAGGTAGATGGTAGCGAAATCGCCGCCCATGAACGGCGCCGCGTTGGCCGCCTCACCGCCCAGCAGCTCCAGCACACTGAAGCTGTGGCCCTTGGCCTGGAACACCCGGCCATGCTCGATCGGGCCGAGCTGGCTAACGGCGCCATCGGCAGGGCTGAGAATCGCGCCGGGGGTTTCGTCCAGAGGGCGCGCGCCCTCTTTCAGAGCGCGAGTAAAGAAGGCATTGAAGTGCTCGTAAGCCGTCAGGTCTTCCACCAGCGCCTGGGACATGTCCACCTGGTAGCGCTTGGCGAACCAGGCCGTGAAGGCATTCTTGAACCAGTGCACTCGGCACTCGGCGATGCAGCCGGCCAGCCGTGACAGTAAATGGTGCGGCAGCAGGTACTGGGAGAGGATGAACAAGCGGTTTTTCATTAAGTGTCCTTAAAAATCTTCAAAGCTCGATAGGGGTGTCAGGGCGGTTGCCCCATTCGCCCCAGGAACCGGCATAGCCTTTGACTCGCGGATAACCGAGCGCCTTGGCCACCAGATAGGTGAAGCCAGAGCGGTGGTGAGTCTGGCAGTGGGTGATGACTTCTTTGTCAGGCGTAATGCCCAGTTGTTCGAGTATTTGTGGCATGTCCTTGCGGATACGCAGGTTGCGCGCCGGGTCCATGCCTGCGGTCCATTCAAAGTTGACTGCTCCAGGGATGTGTCCGCCCCTGGCCGCAACGACTTTTTCGCCGGAATATTCGAGCGGGCCGCGTGCATCCCAGATTGCCAGGTCGCTGGCGCCCAGGCGGCTTTGCAAATATTCGCGGGTAGCGGTGGGGGCTTCGTGCAGGGTCAGGCTTACCGAGCCCGCGACTGTCGCCGGGACTTCAGCGGAGACTGGCAGGCCCTCGTCCAGCCAGGACAGCACACCGCCATCGAGGTAGTGGTAGTTCGAGTGGCCGATCACGTCCAGCAGCCAGATAAAACGTCCGGCCCAGCCGCCGCCTTCGTCGTCGTACACCACGTAGACCGCACCGGGGGTGTGTCCAAGTTCACCGAACAGCGCCTCAAGGTCCGCTTTGGCCGGCAACAGGCCTGGCGCCGGGGGTTGGCCAAGCTGGGTGCGCTTGGGGTCGACGAAATACGCGCCAGGAATATGCCCGGTGCTGTAGCGGGCGGCGCTGGTCAGGTCCACCAGAATCAGGTTCGGAGTGTCGAGGCGCGGGAGCAGTTCGCTCGGCTCGATGACCAAAGGCAAGCCAGAGAAGTCAGGCATGTGAGGCCTCCTGGGGCGCAAAGGGAAAGGATTGTAGCAAGTTCAGCGACCACGGTTGGTAAAGGTATGCAGCGCCCTTTCGATGCATTGCGAGGTTTTGCCGAAGGCCTGTACGGTCACGTCCGAGAACGGCCCGCCACCCTGGTCCACCGCGACCAGCATGATCACCCGGCCGTTGCAGGTCAGTGAGCGCAACAGCAAGTGCTCGCCCTTGAACAGGCTGCGCAGGCCCGGCGGCAGCAAAGCCCAATACTGGGCATTGTTCTCCGGGTTCAGGCGAACCTGGGCCTGCTGGGCCAGCAGTCGCTGCAGGACCTTGCTCTGGCTGATGGAGAAACTCATCGCCGCCGCCTCTTTGGGCAGGCCGGCGGTCTGATGCACGCGCACACTGGTCTGGCTGCGGTCGGCCATCAAGATCATTACCCGGCGCATTCCGCACGCCACCAGAGCGTTGCGGGCCGAGGTCGTCAGATGCATGGCATTGCTGAAGGGGCTGGGTTCCACCAACAGCGCGGCGCATTGCTTGCGCCATTGGGTCAGGTCTTCGGCGCTGGGCGGCGCGGCCGGGAGCAAGCCCGGGTGGACGCGGCGGCTGCCCAAGGGCCAGATCAACGCCACGGCCGGATGCCAGAGGTCTGGCAGGGTGTTTTGGCGGGCGCTGGTGACAGCTTGTTGATGAAGCTGCTGCTGGAGCTCGTCCATTGGCATTTGCAGATACAGGCTTGTGAGGTACTGCCAACGAGCGCTAGACGGGCTGTCCCAAGCCTGTTGCGCCGCCAGCGCCAGGCCGTTGGCCAGCAACACGGTATTGGCGGGCTGGTTAAGCCAGCGCCGCAGGGTTGGGTCGTCGTCGAGCCGATTCTGCTGGCGTAGCGGGTGATCGCTGTCGCGCGCAATGCGCAGCACTTTTATTAGTTCGCGGCGCTCGTTGAGCAGCAGGCGATAGCCCTGCATCACCCACGCCGGCAGGCGCCACCGTTCTACCAGCGCCAGGCAGATTTGCAACAGGCCGACGCCGAACAGCTCGCGCTCGACCTGATCGGCCGGTTGGCCTTTATGGATCACCCGCAACTCCCACTCACCCAGCAGCCGCGGGTGAGTCAGCGCCAATGGCCAGAGCGGCGAGAGAAACAACAGGCTGCCCCAATGAATGTCCTGCCACAGCCGAGCCAGGCGGTTGGCAAAAAAACCGTTGGCCTGCTGCGTGGCGTGCTGGCTGATCAATTGCAGTTGGCGCAGGGCTACAGGAATCTGATGCTCCGGCAACGAGGGCAGGCGGGCAAGCAACTCTTCGGTGCGCTTGAGACCCAGGCGGTTGATCGCCACTTCGAGATTTTCCGCCGGTTCCGCCAGGGTGCCGTGGGTGTGATGGTTAGCCTCGCGGATGACACTCAGGGCCAGCGCGGGGCTGCCCTGCATCAATTCGGCGATGTCGCGTAGCGAGCGGCGGCTGTCGGCAATAGCCTTGCAGACCAGGTCATGACTGGCCTGGGGCACCGGCAAGTGGACGCCTTCGAGCAGCTTTACCCAGCCTTCGAGCGTGGCGGGTCGCGGAGTTGGAACCTTCGTTTCGTTAGCCATGACTAGACGCGATCTTCACATGAGGTATCAACGCCCGGAACGGGGCAAAATTGGCTTTTCGCCAGAACTGGCTATAGTCTGGCGCAGTTTCGCCGATAAGTAGAAGAAGAGATTTTTCAGCTTCCGAATGTGACCTTGAACCCGACTTAAATAAGTACTTTCTACCTATGGCTAAAATTATCGGCATCATTGTCGTGTTCGCGAGCGTGCTCGGCGGATACGTGCTCTCCCATGGCAAGATCGCAGCCCTGGTCCAACCTTTCGAGGTATTGATCATTGGCGGTGCGGCCCTTGGCGCTTTCCTGCAGGCCAACCCTGGCTATATGACCATGCACGTGCTCAAGAAATCCTTGAGCATGTTCGGCTCGCGTTTCAGCCACACCTTCTACCTGGAAGTGCTGGGGCTGGTTTACGAGATCCTCAACAAAAGCCGCCGTGAAGGCATGATGGCGATTGAAGGCGATATCGAAGATGCCGCCTCCAGCCCGATTTTCGCCAAGTACCCCACCGTTCTGAAGGATGAGCGCATGACCGCGTTCATCTGTGATTACCTGCGCATCATGTCGTCCGGCAACATGGCGCCCCATGAGCTCGAAGGCCTGTTCGACATGGAGCTGTATAGCCTCAAGGAAGATCTGGAGCATCCATCGCACGCGGTCAACGGCATCGCCGACGGCATGCCCGGTTTCGGTATCGTCGCGGCGGTATTGGGTATCGTGGTGACCATGGCGTCCCTGGGAGAGGGCGACCAGGCGTCCATCGGCCTGCACGTAGGTGCGGCGCTGGTAGGTACGTTCTTCGGTATTCTGGCCGCCTATGGCTTCTTCGGCCCGCTGGCCCATTCCCTGGCCCACGACGCCAAGGAAGAGCTCAATGTCTACGAGGCCATCAAGGCCTCGCTCGTGGCCTCCGCCTCGGGCATGCCGCCATCCCTGGCGGTGGAGTTCGGTCGCAAGGTCCTGTACCCGGCGCATCGTCCAAGCTTCGCCGAGCTGGAACAAGCGGTTCGCGGTCGCTAAGCAATGGAAAATAATCAGCCGATCATCGTTAAGCGCATCAAACGCATTGCCGGCGGACACCATGGTGGTGCCTGGAAAATCGCCTTTGCCGACTTCGCGACGGCGATGATGGCGTTCTTCCTGGTGCTGTGGCTGCTGTCCACCGCGACCCCGGAACAGAAGATCGCCATCGCCGGGTACTTCAAGGATCCGGTCGGTTTTTCCGAGAGCGGCACGCCGTACATCATCGATCTGGGCGGCTCGCCCGTCCTCGCGCCGGAAAATACGCTCAACCCCGAGGTCAAGTCGCAGCCTCAGCCCGACAAGGCGACTGTCGACGCCAATGAGGCCGAAGGCATGGCCGAGCAGGTCGAGCGGGAGCGCCTGGAGTTGCTGCTGCAAGAATTGCAGAACAAGGTCGAAGAGAACCCGGAACTGCAGAAATTCAAGGACCAAATCCTCTTCGAGATTACCCCGAACGGCCTGCGCATCCAGATCATGGACGCCGATAACCGGCCGATGTTCGACTCGGGCAGCGCGCGGCTGAAACCGTATTTCGAAGACATCCTGCTGGCCATGGCCGACACCATCAAAGCGGTGCCGAACAAGATCAGTATCAGCGGTCACACCGATGCCAAGCCTTTTGTCGGCAAAGGCGACTTTGGTAACTGGGAGCTGTCGGCCAACCGGGCCAACGCAGCGCGGCGCGCCCTGGTGGCGGGCAGCTACCCGGACGAGCAAGTGGCGCGGGTCGTCGGTTACGCGTCCTCGGCGCTGTTCGATCGCAAGGAACCGTTCAACCCGGTCAACCGGCGTATTGATATCGTGGTGTTGACCAAGAAGGCGCAGAAAGCCATCGAAGGTTCGCAGACCGACGATCCGGCGCCAGACCCAGCTCAAAGCGAAGGCGCGCCGGGTGAAGTGCCCACTGCACCCGTGACGCCTGGCGCAGCGGCTGATCCGAACGCGCTGCCAGCGGACCAGCAGCCGGTGCAGGCCCATGAGTTGCGCGAGCGCCTGAACCTGTTCGACGACGCCGCGCCGAAACCGGCGGAACCGCCAGCGCAGTGACCCAATAAAAAAGCCGACATCATTGTCGGCTTTTTGTTGGGCTACCTTTCACTCGAGGCTTGCTTGCTTTTGTGGCGAGGGAGCTTGCTCCCGCTCGGCTGCGCAGCAGTCGCAAGGCCGGACAACTCGGTCTGGCTGGAGACTGTGGGGCCTGCTTCGCAGTCCAGCGGGAGCAAGCTCCCTCGCCACAAGAGTGATCGGCTTGATATTGCGTGCCGTTCAGTAACTGCTTTCCGGCAGGCTGGCGATGATCGAGCGGTAGCTGTTCATCCGCTGCTGATGCACGCGACCTTCTTCCAACGCCTTGAGCAGGGCGCAACCGGGCTCGCGGTCGTGCTTGCAATCACGGAAGCGGCAGGTGCCGATCAGCTCGTTGAACTCGATGAACCCGGCCTCGACATCGCTCCGGCTGACATGCCCCAGGCCGAATTCACGGATACCCGGCGAGTCGATCAACTCACCGCCACCGGGGAAGTGGAACAGCCGCGCGGTGGTGGTGGTGTGGGTGCCTTGGCCGGACAGCTCGGACAACGGCCCGACGCGGGTCTCGACGTCCGGCAGCAAGCTGTTGACCAGCGAAGACTTGCCGACGCCGGACTGGCCGACGAACACGCTGATGCGCCCATCCAGTTGCTGCTGAAGTTGCTCCATGCCATTGCCGTGATGAGCCGAGACTTCCAGCACCGGGTAACCCAGGTCCCGATAGACCGACAGCAGCGCATTGAGCGCCGGGGCATTGTGTTCGTCGATCAGGTCGAACTTGTTGAGCAACAGCAACGGACGGATGCCGGCGTGCTCGGCTGCCACCAGGTAGCGGTCGATCAGGTTGGCATGAGGCTCGGGCAGCGGGGCGAACACGATGACGATCATGTCGACGTTGGCGGCCACCGGCTTGAGTTGGCCTCGGCTGTCCGGACGGCACAGCTCGGTGTGGCGCGGCAATTGCGCGACGATTACGCCGATGCCCTGGTTGCCGGCGCGCCAGACGACCTGGTCGCCGGTCACCAGCGCCGGCAGGTTGGCGCGCAAGTGGCAACGGAAAACCTGGCCGGCCAATTCGCCTTCCTTGGCCTCGACCTCGACCTGCACACCGAAGTGCGCGATCACCAGCCCGGTCTGTTCCGGGCCCAGGTCGCCGCCTTCCAAGGCTTCGACAGCGCTGGATTCGCGTTTGGCGGCGCGGGCGGCGCGCTCACCCTGGATCTTTTCGATGCGCCAGTTCTGGCGACGATTGAGTTGGCGTTTGGCCATGGGTGTTCCGTATGAAGAAATGCAGCGAATAGGGTAAAACGGCGGCGAGTTTAGCACGCCCCGGGGGCTGCCTAGGCTAAACTGCGCAGCTACGCCGAGGAGCTTTCCCATGCAAAACCCGCAAAACCTCATCTGGATCGACCTGGAAATGACCGGTCTGAACCCGGACACCGACGTCATCATCGAAATGGCCACCATCGTCACCGACAGCGATCTCAACACCTTGGCCGAAGGCCCGGTAATCGCTATCCATCACAGCGATGAGATCCTGGCCGGCATGGACGAGTGGAACACCCGCCAGCACGGTGGTTCGGGCCTGACCCAGCGGGTGCGCGACAGCAAGATCAGCATGGCCGAGGCGGAAGCCCAGACCATCGCCTTCCTCGAGCAATGGGTGCCGAGGGGCAAATCGCCGATCTGCGGCAACAGCATCTGTCAGGACCGGCGCTTCCTGTATACCCACATGAAATCGTTGGAAAACTATTTCCACTATCGCAACCTGGACGTCTCGACCCTCAAGGAGCTGGCCGCCCGCTGGGCCCCCGAGGTCCGCGACAGCTTCCAGAAAGGCAGCACGCACCTGGCCCTGGATGACATTCGCGAGTCCATTGCCGAGTTGCAGCATTACCGCAAGCATTTCATCAAGTTCTGATCAGGTACGCAGTGCGCTCTTGTGGTGAGGGGATTTATCTGTGTTGGACAGGTAGGCGCTGCCCTCTTTTGGTGCCAGCCCAAACTGGCTAGACTGCGCGCCTTCCTGCAAGGACCGCCATCATGCTGCTGATGCTGTATCTGATCGCCATAACCGCCGAAGCCATGACCGGCGCGCTGTCTGCCGGGCGACGGGGCATGGACTGGTTCGGCGTGGTGTTGATCGCCTGCATCACGGCGCTGGGTGGCGGCTCTGTGCGGGACGTGCTGCTAGGGCACTACCCGCTGACCTGGGTCAAGCATCCGGAATATCTGGTGCTGACCACCGCGGCCGCCATGCTGACGGTATTCCTGGCGCGCTGGATGCGTCACTTGCGCTCACTGTTCCTGGTGCTCGACGCCGTGGGCCTGGTGGCGTTCACCTTGATTGGCTGCATGACCGCGCTGGAGATGGGGCACGGCATGTTGGTGGCGTCGGTCAGCGGCGTAATAACAGGAGTGTTCGGCGGCATCCTCCGGGACATTTTCTGCAACGATATCCCGCTGATCTTCCGCCGTGAGCTTTATGCCAGCGTCTCGTTTGCCGCCGCGTGGTGCTATTTGTTATGCGTCTTCCTGCAACTGCCCAGCGAACAGTCGATCCTCATCACGCTGTTTGGCGGTTTCCTGCTGCGGCTCCTGGCAATCCGCTTCCACTGGGAAATGCCCAAGTTCGTCTATAACGACGAAGTCTGACGCTCGGCGTGCTGGCGCAACGCCCATTCCACATGTTCCTGCACCAAGGCTGACGGATAGCCCCGTCGCGCCTTCAACGCTTCCATTACCGGTATCGTCGTAGGCGCGTTCCCGAGCCCCACCGCCAGGTTGCGCAGCCAGCGTTCGTAACCGGCGCGGCGCAGTGGCGAACCCTCGGTGCTGCTGAGGAACTTGTCCTCGTCCCACATGAACAACTCGGCCAGTTCGGCATTGTCCAGGTTGTGACGGGGCTTGAAGTCGCCTTCATCCGACGGCCGGGCGAAGCGGTTCCACGGGCAGACGATCTGGCAGTCGTCACAGCCGAACACCCGATTGCCGATCAACGGCCGCAGGTCCTCCGGGATGGCATTTTTCAGCTCGATAGTGAGGTAGGAAATACACCGCCGTGCATCCAGTATGTAAGGACCGATGAATGCGTTGGTAGGACAGATATCCAGGCAGGCGGTACATTTTCCGCAATGTTCGCTGGCGTGGGGCGGGTCCACTGGCAGCGGGAGATCGACGAACAGTTCGCTCAGGAAGAAATAGCTGCCGGCTTTGCGGTTCAGCACCAGGGTGTTTTTGCCGATCCAACCCAGCCCGGCCTGTTCGGCGATGGCTTTTTCCAGCACCGGCGCGCTATCGACGAACGCGCGATAGCCAAAGGGGCCAATGGCCGCCTGGATTTTTTCTGCCAGTTGCTGCACGCGTTTACGGATCAATTTGTGGTAATCGCGGCCCAACGCATAACGCGAGACGTAGGCTTTTTCCGGTTGGGCAAGCCGTTGCGCCATTTGCGTGTCGCCTGGCAGGTAATCCATGCGCAGGGACACCACGCGCAAGGTGCCGGGCACCAATTCTTCTGGATGCGAGCGCTTGCTGCCGTGGGCGCCCATGTAGTCCATTTCGCCATGGTAACCGGCCTCGAGCCAGCGTTGCAGGTGCTGTTCATGCTCGGCGAGGTCCAGGCCGCTGATGCCGACCTGCTGGAAACCCAGCTCGCGGCCCCAGTCCTTGATGGATTGGGCGAGAGTGGCAAGATCGGTGGGAATGGCAGGCATGAGGCGAGAGAAACCGGAGCTGAGATGCGTATAATTCTGCCAGACATCGGAGCCCGAAGACGCATGCCGCAGACTAAAGATGATTTTCCCGACGCGCTGTACAGTGCCGCGCAGGTCCGGGCCCTCGACGGACAACTGATCGCGGCGGGTACCAGCGGCTTCGAATTGATGCAGCGCGCCGCCCGTGCCACCTGGCGAGCCATTGTCCGGCGTTGGCCCGAGGCCAGCGAGCTGACCGTGCTGGCCGGCCATGGCAACAACGCCGGCGATGGCTATCTGGTCGCGACCCTGGCCCGGCGCGCCGGCTGGTCGGTCCGAGTGCTGGCGGTGGGCGAGCCCCGGCGTTTGCTTGGTGATGCCGCCAATGCCCACGCCGAAGCCGTGGCGGTTGGTGTGCCAGTAGAGCCCTGGACGGACGAATGCGAGTTGCGGGGTGTATTGCTCGACGCACTGCTCGGCACGGGGCTGAGTGGCGATGTGCGCGAGCCTTATATGCGGGCCATCGATACCATCAATGTCAGTGGCCTGCCGGTCGCTGCTGTGGATATCCCCTCGGGATTGTGTGCCGATACCGGTCGAGTGCTGGGCACTGCAGTGACCGCTGACCTGACCGTGACTTTCATCGGCCTGAAGCTCGGCCTGTTCACGGGTGATGCAGCGGACCGGGTCGGCGAGTTGTTTTTCAATGACTTGCACGCGAACCCGGACATCGTTGAATCGGCGCCGGTCGATGCTCGATTGCTCCTGCCGCGCAATCTGCCACGTCTGACGCCTCGCGCGCCCACCTCCCACAAAGGCAAGTTCGGTCATGTGTTGTTGATCGGCGGCGACCGGGGCTTCGGCGGCGCGATCCAGATGAGCGCCGAAAGCGCCCTGCGCTGCGGCGCGGGCATGATTTCCATGGCGACGCGCAGCGAGCATGTGACCTGCGTCCTGGCGCGTTTGCCGGAAGTCATGGTGCAAGGCACCCATTCGGCGAACCAGCTGATGGGCTTACTCAAGCAGGCCAGCGTGCTGGTGGTCGGGCCGGGCCTGGGCCAGGCCGCTTGGGGGCGCAGCCTGCTCTCGGCGGCGGCCAATGCGCCGTTGCCGCAGGTTTGGGATGCCGATGCGCTGAACCTGTTGAGCAGTGGCGCGGTCAGCCTGCCCGGGCATTGCGTCATCACCCCACACCCGGGCGAGGCGGCGCGATTGCTGGGGATCTCCACCGTCCAGGTGCAGGCCGATCGTCCGGCCGCCGCCCATGCGTTGAGCAAAAAATATACAGCCACCGTGATCCTCAAGGGCGCCGGCAGCCTGATTGCCAGCCCGGACGGTCGCCTGGCCGTTTGCCGCCAGGGTCATCCGGCCATGGCCACGGCTGGCCTGGGAGATGTATTGGCCGGCGTGGTCGGCGCCTTGCTGGCCCAGGGCCTGGAAGGCTTCGACGCGGCCTGCCTGGCGGTCTGGTTGCACGCCAACGCCGGTGCGCAAGCCGGTCAACTGGGGCGGGGATTGGTGGCGACCGACCTGATTCCGGTCATTCGTCAGTTATTGGAGGAGCATTCACCGTGTCTGAAGTAACCCTGTACGTGGCGGACGAACAAGCCATGACACAATTGGGCGCCCGCATCGCGCAGATCACCGCCGGCCACGGTCTGATTTTTCTTGAAGGCGACCTCGGGGCGGGGAAAACCACCTTGTCCCGTGGCATCATCCGCGGTCTCGGCCACGTCGGGTCAGTCAAGAGCCCGACGTTTACCTTGGTCGAGCCCTACGAAATCGGTGACATCCGCGCCTTCCATTTCGACCTGTATCGGCTGGTGGACCCCGAAGAATTGGAGTTCCTCGGCATCCGTGATTATTTCGAAGACGACGCCTTGTGCCTGATCGAATGGCCCCACAAGGGTGCAGGCTTTTTGCCAAAGCCTGACCTGACCATTACCATTGGCGCGCAGAATGGCGGGCGTTCGGTGAAACTGTCTCCGCAGGGCTCGCGTGGCGAGTCGTGGTGTGCCGCTTTGGCATTGGAAAACTAATTGATGATGGGGTTTGGTATGCGCTTTCGCGCGGTGGTTGCTGTCGTAGGACTGTTGCTTACGGCACTGGCCGTCGATGCTGTGGCTGAGACAAAGGTCAACAGCGTTCGCCTTTGGCGGGCGCCGGACAATACAAGGTTGGTGTTCGACCTGACAGGCCCGGTGCAACACAGCGTATTCACCCTGACCGCGCCGGATCGCCTGGTGATCGACATCAATGGGGCGTCCCTCGGCGCGCCGTTGAACGTGCCCACCGCCAATACGCCGATTACCGCGATGCGCTCGGCCCAGCGTACGCCGACCGACCTGCGGGTGGTCATCGACCTGAAACAGGCCGTGACGCCCAAGAGTTTCACCCTCGCGCCTAACGCCCAGTACGGCAACCGGTTGGTGGTGGATCTGTTCGATAACCCGGCGGACGCCGCGCCAGCACCACCGCCACCGACGAAAGTCGCCACGGTGCCTGCCGTTCCGGTGACGCCGACCGAGCCTGCGCTCAAGCTCCCGCCAGCGCCTGCTGGCAAGCGCGACATCATTGTCGTGATCGACGCCGGCCACGGTGGCGAGGACCCGGGCGCCTCGGGTTCGCGTGGGCAGCGTGAAAAAGACGTGGTGCTCTCGATCGCCCGCGAATTGCAGCGCCAGATCAATGGCATGAAAGGTTTTCGCGCCGAACTGACCCGCACCGGCGACTATTTCATCCCCTTGCGCGGCCGCACGGAAATCGCCCGCAAGAAAGGCGCCGACCTGTTTGTCTCGATCCACGCCGACGCCGCGCCTTCGAAAGCCGCATTCGGGGCCTCGGTGTTTGCCCTGTCCGACCGCGGCGCAACTTCTGAGACTGCTCGCTGGCTGGCCGACAGCGAAAACCGCTCCGACCTGATTGGCGGTGCGGGCAATGTCAGCCTCGACGACAAGGACCGGATGCTCGCGGGTGTGTTGCTCGACTTGTCGATGACCGCCTCGTTGACCTCCAGCCTGAACGTCGGCCAGAAGGTCCTGAGCAATATCGGGCGCGTCACGCCGCTGCACAAGCAGCGCGTCGAACAGGCTGGGTTCATGGTGCTCAAGTCGCCGGACATCCCGTCGATCCTGGTGGAGACCGGGTTCATCTCCAACGCCAACGAAGCCTCCAAACTGTCGTCTGCGAGCCATCAGCAGGCCCTGGCCCGATCCATCAGCAGCGGCGTGCGGCAGTTCTTCCAGCAGAATCCGCCGCCGGGCACCTACATCGCCTGGCTGCGCGACTCCGGCAAGATCGCCCAAGGCCCGCGGGATCACCGGGTCAATCCTGGCGAAACCCTGGCCATGATTGCCGTGCGTTACCAGGTGTCGCCCGCCACCTTGCGCAGCGCCAACAATCTCAAGAGTGACGAGCTCAAGATCGGCCAGACCCTGACCATTCCGGGCAATGAAGTGGCGGCCAAGCAATGAGTGACGAAGTGATCGGCAGCACCGCCCGCATCGAACTGCTCAGTCCTAGGCTGGCGAACCAGATTGCCGCCGGCGAGGTGGTCGAACGCCCGGCCTCGGTCATCAAGGAGCTGCTGGAAAACAGCCTCGACTCCGGGGCCAAGCGCATCGATGTCGATGTCGAGCAGGGCGGCGTCAAGTTGCTGCGGGTACGCGATGACGGTGGCGGCATTCCTTGCGACGATTTGCCGCTGGCCCTGGCCCGCCACGCCACCAGCAAGATTCGCGACCTCGAAGACCTGGAACGGGTCATGAGCCTGGGGTTTCGTGGCGAGGCCCTGGCCTCCATCAGCTCCGTGTCGCGCCTGACCCTCACCTCTCGCACCCGCGACGCCGAGCAGGCCTGGCAGGTCGAGACCGAAGGCCGCGACATGGCCTCTCGCGTCCAGCCCGCCGCCCATCCGGTGGGCACGTCGGTGGAAGTGCGCGACCTGTTCTTCAATACCCCGGCCCGGCGCAAGTTTCTCAAGGCCGAGAAGACTGAATTCGACCACCTGCAGGAAGTCATCAAGCGCCTGGCCCTGGCGCGTTTTGACGTGGCGTTCCACCTGCGCCACAACGGCAAGACCATCCTCAGCCTGCACGAGGCTCACGATGACGCGGCCCGCGCCCGACGTGTCGGCGCGGTGTGCGGTGCGGGTTTCCTGGAACAGGCATTGCCTATCGAGGTGGAGCGCAATGGCCTGCACCTGTGGGGCTGGGTCGGGTTGCCGACGTTCTCCCGCAGCCAGGCGGACTTGCAGTATTTCTACGTGAATGGCCGTGCGGTGCGCGACAAACTGGTGGCCCACGCGGTGCGCCAGGCGTATCGCGATGTGTTGTTCAACGGACGGCATCCGACTTTTGTATTGTTTTTCGAGGTCGACCCTTCGGTGGTGGACGTCAACGTCCATCCGACCAAGCACGAAGTGCGTTTCCGTGATGGACGCATGGTCCACGATTTCCTCTACGGCACCTTGCACCGGGCGCTGGGCGACGTGCGTCCGGAAGATCAACTCGCGGCGCCTGCGGCAGTGGCGGGCATGGTCCGGCCAACGGGGCTGGATGCTGGCGAATTCGGGCCTCAGGGCGAGATGCGCCTGGCCGCTAATGCGCTGCTGGAGCAACCCCAGCCACAGCCGAGCTACAACACGGCCGGCAACGGTGCCGGCAGCGGCTATCAGTATCAGTACACCCCGCGCCCGCAATCGAACGTGCCGGCAGCCGAGGCACAGGCGGCCTATCGCGAGTTCTTCAAGCCCTTGCCGGAAGCCGGCGCTGCGGCGCTGCCCGACGGCCAGGGCGACATCCCGCCACTGGGCTATGCCCTCGCGCAGCTCAAAGGCATTTACATCCTTTCGGAAAATGCCCAAGGCCTGGTCCTGGTAGACATGCACGCCGCCCATGAGCGGATCATGTACGAGCGGCTGAAAATCGCCATGGCCAGCGAAGGCCTGAGCGGGCAACCGCTGTTGGTGCCCGAATCCCTGGCGGTCAGCCAGCGCGAAGCCGATTGCGCCGAAGAGCATGTGGCCTGGTTCCAGCGCCTGGGCTTCGAGTTGCAGCGGCTGGGGCCGGAAACCCTGGCGATCCGGCAGATCCCGGCCTTGTTGAAGCAGGCCGAGGCCAATCGGCTGGTCAGCGACGTGCTGGCGGACCTGATGGAGTACGGCACCAGTGATCGGATCCAGGCGCACCTGAACGAATTGCTCGGCACCATGGCCTGCCACGGCGCGATCCGCGCCAACCGGCGCTTGGCCCTGCCGGAAATGAACGGCCTGCTGCGGGACATGGAAAACACCGAACGCAGCGGCCAATGCAACCATGGCCGGCCGACCTGGACCCAGCTGGGCCTGGATGACCTGGATAAACTGTTCTTGCGCGGTCGTTGATGAACCAGCTCCCTCCCGCGATTTTCTTGATGGGGCCGACGGCCGCTGGCAAGACCGACCTGGCCATTGAACTGACCAAAGTCCTGCCCTGCGAGTTGATCAGCGTCGATTCGGCGTTGGTCTACCGCGGCATGGATATCGGCACCGCCAAGCCGTCAAAAGAACTGCTGGCCGAATTTCCCCATCGCCTGATCGACATCCTGGACCCGGTCGAAGCCTACTCGGCGGCCGATTTCCGTCGCGATGCGTTCCAGGCCATGGCCGACATCACCGCGCGGGGCAAGATCCCGCTGCTGGTGGGCGGCACCATGCTGTATTACAAGGCCCTGGTCGAGGGGCTGGCGGACATGCCGGCGGCCGACCCGCAAGTGCGCGCGCAGATCGAAGAAGAAGCCGCGCGCCTTGGCTGGCAAGCCCTCCATGAGCAATTGGCGGTCATCGACCCGGAATCGGCGGCGCGTATTCACCCCAATGACCCGCAGCGGCTGAGCCGGGCCCTGGAGGTTTATCGGGTCAGCGGCCAGAGCATGACGGCTCTCAGGCAGCGACAATCTACGCAAAGTACTGAAGCAGCCGCTTCGGGACTGCAACAATTGCCCTATACTGTCGCAAATCTGGCCATCGCTCCGGCGGACCGGCAAGTGCTGCATCGGCGAATTGAACAAAGATTCACATTGATGCTGGAACAGGGATTCATAGACGAGGTCGTAGCCCTGCGTGAGCGAAGTGACCTGCATGCCGGGTTGCCGTCTATACGTGCGGTAGGTTATCGACAAGTCTGGGACTACCTGGACGGCAAGCTGACGTCAGCCGAGATGCGCGAGCGCGGAATTATCGCCACGCGCCAATTGGCAAAGCGTCAGTTCACCTGGCTGCGCAGCTGGACTGACTTGCATTGGCTCGACAGCCTTGATTGCGACAATCTGCCACGCGCCTTGAAATACCTTGGGACCATCTCCATATTGAGCTGAGTCCTTGCAATTGCCGTCTATCCTTGGGGGTGTGACGGCCCAAGCCATCTGATTCCGATTTTTATAATTGATCCTTAAAGGAGTGCGGCACATGTCAAAAGGGCATTCGCTACAAGACCCTTACTTGAACACTTTACGTAAAGAAAAAGTTGGGGTGTCCATCTATCTGGTCAACGGGATCAAACTGCAAGGCACGATCGAGTCTTTCGACCAGTTCGTCATCCTGCTGAAGAACACCGTCAGCCAAATGGTCTACAAACACGCTATCTCGACAGTAGTACCGGTTCGCCCGATTCGTCTGCCTAGTGCAACCGAATCCGAAGGCGGTGACGCTGAACCGGGTAACGCTTGATAGGAGCCTCCTTTGTTCTTTGAGCGCCACGGTGGTGGTGAGCGGACTATTCTCGTTCACTTGGAAGGACAGGACCCTGAGGCGCGCGAAGATCCGCAGGAGTTTCAGGAATTGGCAATTTCGGCCGGAGCCGAGACCGTCGCGTTTGTCAACGTGCCGCGTCATCGGCCAACCGCCAAGTTCCTGGTCGGCAGTGGCAAGGTCGAGGAGTTGCGCGACCTGGTCAAGGCCGAGCACATCGATCTGGTGATTTTCAATCACATCCTTACGCCCAGTCAGGAGCGCAACCTCGAACGTGTCTTCGAGTGCCGCGTAATCGACCGCACAGGGCTGATTCTCGACATCTTCGCCCAACGCGCACGTACCCATGAAGGCAAGCTCCAGGTCGAACTGGCCCAGCTTGAACACATGAGTACGCGGCTGGTCCGCGGCTGGACTCACCTTGAGCGCCAGAAAGGCGGGATCGGCCTCCGTGGTCCGGGTGAAACCCAGCTGGAAACCGACCGGCGCCTGTTGCGGGTTCGCCTGCGCCAGATCAAGGGGCGGTTGGAAAAAGTCCGCAGCCAGCGCGAGCAGTCGCGTCGTGGTCGCAAGCGGGCGGACATCCCGACGGTTTCACTGGTGGGTTATACCAACGCCGGCAAATCGACCTTGTTCAACAACGTCACTCAATCCGACGTCTACGCCGCCGACCAGTTGTTTGCCACGCTCGACCCGACCTTGCGCCGGCTCGACCTGGCTGACCTCGGGCCGATCGTGCTGGCCGACACCGTGGGCTTCATCCGTCACCTGCCGCATAAACTCGTCGAGGCTTTCCGGGCTACGCTCGAAGAGTCGAGCAACTCCGACCTGCTGCTGCACGTGATCGATGCCGCCGAGCCGGACCGGATGCTGCAGATCGAGCAGGTAATGATCGTGCTGGGCGAGATCGGGGCCCAGGACTTGCCGATCCTCGAGGTATACAACAAACTCGATTTGCTCGAGGGCGTGGAGCCGCAGATCCAGCGTGATGCCGACGGCAAGCCGCAACGGGTCTGGCTGTCAGCTCGTGATGGCAGTGGCCTGGACCTGCTCAAGCAGGCCGTGGCGGAGCTGCTGGGCGATGACTTGTTCGTCGGCACCCTGAAGCTGCCGCAGCGTTTTGCCCGGCTGCGTGCCCAGTTCTTCGAGTTGGGCGCGGTGCAGAAAGAAGAACATGATGAAGATGGCGTCTGCCTGCTGGCCGTTCGCCTGCCTCGGGCGGAACTGAACCGGTTGGTCAGTCGTGAAGGGCTGCAACCGATGGAATTCATCGAGCAACACACTTTGCAATAAAAGCCTGAGAAAGCTGTGTCAGGCATTCTGTAGCATTGGCCGGCGCGCCGTGGGCGCGTCTTTGCTTTATCAGATGGAGAGCGCTATGGCTTGGAATGAGCCGGGTGGCAACTCGAATAACCAGGATCCCTGGGGCGGCAAGCGTCGTAACAACGGCGACCGCAAGGGACCACCGGATCTCGACGAGGCCTTCCGCAAGCTGCAGGAAAGCCTGAACGGTTTGTTCGGTGGTGGTAAGAAACGCGGTGACGATGGCGGCAGCCGTCCGGGCAAGAGTGGAGGTTTCGGCCTGCTCGGCATCGGTCTTGTCGTGCTCGCGGCTGTCTGGCTGTACAGCGCGGTCTATGTCGTGGACGAGCAGGAGCAGGCCGTGGTGCTGCGCTTTGGCAAGTACTACGAAACCGTAGGCCCGGGCCTGAACATCTACTTCCCACCGATCGATCAGAAGTACATGGAGAACGTCACGCGTGAGCGTGCCTACACCAAGCAGGGCCAGATGCTGACCGAAGACGAGAACATCGTCGAGGTGCCGCTGACCGTGCAGTACAAGATCACCAACCTGCAGGACTTCGTGCTGAACGTCGACCAGCCGGAGATCAGCCTGCAGCACGCGACCGAAAGTGCCTTGCGCCACGTGGTGGGTTCCACTGCCATGGACCAGGTGCTGACTGAAGGTCGTGAACTGATGGCCAGCGAAATCAAGGAACGCCTGCAGCGCTTCCTCGACACCTATCGCACCGGTATCACCGTTACCCAGGTCAACGTGCAGAGCGCAGCGGCACCGCGTGAAGTCCAGGAAGCCTTCGACGACGTGATCCGTGCCCGTGAAGACGAGCAGCGTTCGCGCAACCAGGCTGAAACCTATGCCAATGGCGTCGTGCCGGAAGCCCGTGGTCAGGCCCAGCGCATCATCGAGGATGCCAACGGTTATCGCGACGAAGTGGTCTCCCGCGCCAAGGGTGAGGCTGATCGCTTCACCAAACTGGTAGCCGAATATCGCAAGGCCCCTGAAGTGACCCGCCAGCGTCTGTACCTGGACACCATGCAGGAAGTCTTCAGCAACACCAGCAAGGTCCTCGTGACCGGCAACAAGAACGGCCAGAGCAATCTGCTGTACTTGCCGTTGGACAAGATGGTCGAGAGCGGTCGCAACACCAGCACGCCGCCGACCAGCGCGGCAGCCGCCAGCAATGAAGCCAATGCACGCGCGGCGGCGGATCTGCAGCAACAGCAAGCACGTACCAGGGAGAGTCGCTGATGAGCAATAAATCGCTGATCGCCCTTATTGTCGGTGTCGTCGTGGCGATCGCTGCCTGGAACTGCTTCTACATCGTGGCTCAGACCGAGCGGGCGGTGTTGCTGCAATTCGGTCGCGTGGTCCAGGCTGATGTTCAGCCGGGGCTGCATGTGAAAGTGCCTTACGTCAACAAGGTGCGCAAGTTCGACGCTCGCCTGATGACGTTGGATGCACCGACGCAGCGTTTCCTGACGTTGGAAAAGAAAGCGGTGATGGTCGACGCCTACGCCAAGTGGCGCGTGAAGGATGCCGAGCGTTTCTACACCGCGACCTCCGGCCTCAAGCAGATCGCCGACGAGCGTCTGTCACGTCGTCTGGAATCGGGCCTGCGGGACCAGTTCGGTAAGCGCACCCTGCACGAAGTGGTGTCCGGTGAGCGTGATGCGCTCATGGCTGACATCACCCGTTCGCTGAACGCGATGGCGGAAAAAGAGCTGGGTATCGAAGTCGTCGATGTCCGGGTCAAGGCCATCGACCTGCCGAAGGAAGTGAACCGCAGCGTGTTCGAGCGCATGAGCACCGAGCGTGAGCGTGAAGCTCGCGAGCACCGCGCCAAGGGTAACGAGCTGGCGGAAGGCATCCGTGCCGACGCCGATCGCCAACGCCGCGTGCTACTGGCAGAAGCCTATCGTGAATCGGAAGAGGTCCGTGGTGATGGTGATGCCCAGGCCGCTTCGATCTACTCCAAGGCTTATGGTCAGGATCAGGAGTTCTACGCGTTCTACCGTAGCCTGCGTGCCTACCGTGAAAGCTTCGCGAACAAATCCGACGTCTTGGTCCTCGACCCAAGCAGTGACTTCTTCCACTACCTGGAAAAGTCCAAGCCTTGATGCGACGTTGACCTGAAGCACTCCGCCCGGCGGCTAAAACGTCGGGCGGGGTGATCCTTTCGGAAAACGTGTGTATGATGCGGCAGCCGGGAAATTCCCGGCTTTTTTGCGTCTGCACGTTTGATTGCGGTTATAGGTGCAGGCGTCGGGTTGAACGACTCGACAGGTTTTTCGAGGAAAGTGCTTGGCGAGGCCGATCCAGGGCCATTCGTCACGTCGCCCTTGCGCGTGGTTTGCGGATCTTCGCATGGCGCCGGCATTTTCTGCTTCACTCAAGGCCAGCCTGAGGCTGGCCGCCCGGACCATAGGGGAATGGCGTAATGGCAACGGTAGACCGCTGGCTGCTGCCAGATGGCATCGAAGAAGTACTGCCGCCGGAAGCTGCGCGTATTGAAGTTGCGCGTCGGCAGGTGTTGGATCTGTTCCAGAGCTGGGGTTACGAATTCGTCGTTACCCCGCATATCGAGTACCTGGAATCCCTGCTGACCGGCGCGGGCCAGGACCTGGACCTGCGCACCTTCAAGGTTATCGATCCTCAATCGGGCAGGCAGATGGGCTTTCGTGCCGACATCACGCCGCAAGTGGCGCGCATCGACGCCCACACCCTGCGCCGCGAAGGCCCCAGCCGGCTGTGCTACGCCGGCAGTGTCCTGCATGCCCAGCCGCGTGCCTTGTCGTCTTCGCGCAGTCCTATCCAGCTGGGCGCCGAGCTGTATGGCGACGCCAGCCCGAGCAGTGACGTAGAAGTCATCAGCCTGATGTTGGCTATGCTGCAACTGGCTGACGTGCCGGATGTCCACATGGACCTCGGGCATGTCGGCATCTATCGTGGCCTGGCCCGTGCGGCCGGTTTGTCCGGCGAAGTGGAGCAGCAGTTGTTCGACGCGCTGCAGCGCAAGGCCATCGACGAAGTTGTCAGCCTGACCGAAGGCCTGCCGACCGAGTTGTCCGGCATGTTGCGTGCGTTGGTGGATCTGTGCGGCGGCCGTGAAGTGTTGGCTGCGGCCCGTGAACGCTTGGCCCGTGCTCCGGCGCCGGTGTTGGCGGCACTGGACGATTTGCTGGCGATTGCCGATCGTTTGTCGGTGCGCTTCCCCGAGTTGCCGCTGTATTTCGACCTGGGCGAGTTGCGCGGTTATCACTACCACACCGGCGTGGTGTTCGCCGTGTTCGTGCCGGGTGTTGGCCAGTCCATCGCCCAGGGCGGTCGCTACGACGACATCGGTGCTGACTTTGGTCGCGCCCGTCCGGCGACCGGTTTTTCTACCGATTTGAAAACCCTGGTGACCCTGGGGCGTGCTGAAATCGAGCTACCGTCTGGCGGTATCTGGATGCCTGACAGTACGGATGCGGCACTCTGGCAGACGGTCTGCCAGTTGCGCAGTGAGGGGCAGCGTGTTGTCCAGGCCTTGCCTGGGCAACCTTTGGCCGCCGCCCGTGAAGCGGACTGCGACCGGCAATTGATTCAGCAGAACGGGCTTTGGCAAGTATTGCCGCTGGCTTCTTGAGTTTTCCTGCCGGCCATCAGCCGGCACCAAGTTTGCGCGAATGAGGACAAGTGTTATGGGTAAGAATGTCGTAGTCCTGGGCACCCAGTGGGGTGATGAGGGCAAAGGCAAGATCGTTGATCTGCTGACCGAACATGCTGCCGCCGTAGTGCGCTACCAAGGTGGCCACAACGCTGGTCACACGTTGGTGATCGACGGTGAGAAAACCGTCCTGCACCTGATCCCGTCGGGCGTATTGCGCGAAGGTGTGCAGTGCCTGATCGGCAACGGCGTGGTGGTTGCGCCCGACGCCCTGCTGCGGGAAATCATCAAGCTGGAAGAGAAGGGCGTGCCGGTGCGCGAGCGCCTGCGTATCAGCCCGTCCTGCCCGCTGATCCTGTCCTATCACGTTGCGCTGGACCAGGCCCGTGAAAAGGCGCGTGGCGAGCTGAAGATCGGCACCACCGGTCGCGGCATCGGCCCGGCCTACGAAGACAAGGTCGCCCGTCGCGGCCTGCGCATCGGTGATCTGTTCCACCGCGAGCGTTTCGCCGCCAAGCTGGGCGAGTTGCTGGACTACCACAACTTTGTCCTGGTCAACTATTACAAAGAGCCGGCCATCGACTTCCAGAAGACCCTGGACGAGTGCATGGAGTACGCCGAGCTGCTCAAGCCGATGATGCTCGACGTCACCGCCGAGCTGCACGAGTTGCGCCGCGCCGGCAAGGACATCATGTTCGAAGGCGCCCAGGGCTCGTTGCTGGACATCGACCACGGCACCTACCCGTACGTCACCAGCTCCAACACCACCGCGGGCGGCATCGCCACCGGTTCGGGTTTTGGCCCGATGTACCTGGACTACATCCTGGGCATCACCAAGGCCTACACCACGCGCGTCGGCTCGGGTCCGTTCCCGACTGAGCTGTTCGACGATGTCGGTGCCTTCCTGGCCAAGCGCGGCCATGAGTTCGGCGCTACCACCGGTCGCGCCCGTCGTTGCGGCTGGTTCGATGCCGTCATCCTGCGTCGCGCCATCGACGTCAACAGCATCTCGGGCCTGTGCCTGACCAAGCTGGACGTACTGGACGGGCTGGAAACCATCAATATCTGCGTGGGCTACAAGAACCAGGACGGCGCTGTCATCGACGCACCGACCGACGCCGACAGCTACATCGGCCTCGAGCCGGTGTATGAGCAGATGCCAGGCTGGACCGAATCGACCGTAGGCGCCAAGACCTTGGAAGAGCTGCCTGTAGCGGCTCGCAACTACATCAAGCGTGTCGAAGAGTTGGTCGGTGCGCCGATCGACATTATTTCGACGGGGCCGGACCGTAACGAAACCATCGTTCTGCGTCATCCATTCGGCTGATAAGCCGTTGATGTAAAACACAAAGGACCCTCGTTAGGGTCCTTTGTCGTTTCTGCCGTCCGCGCGGCACGACACTTGCTATGCAACTCCATTACCGGCACATCTATACGAGTGCTATCAAATTAATGGCGTTAGTAGAGGGATTCTCCTGTGTCGGCCGTTCTCTCACTGTTACAAAGCCGTCTGCTGCGGCCCGTGTTCGTTACTCTCGGTATCGCCCTTTTGGTGCAAGTGCTGGTCGCCGTTGCGCTGACCCGAAGCACGGTCACCGCGCTGGAGGCCGATCTAAACGCTCGGCTGGGGGGCGACAGTCAAAAATTGTCTGGTGAACTGGAGCAGGCCGGGCGTGAAGTCACCTCAAGCCTGGACAGCTTGTCGGCCAGCACCCGGCAACGCCTTACCGCCGGTTTGTCCACGCGATTGAAAGACGAGCAGGCGCAATTGCGCACGACGCTGGAGAAAAGCCTCAAGGAGTCCGCCAATGATATGGCGCAGCTTCTTGCTTCGGTCGCTCCCCGCGCCATGTGGGACAGCGACGTGCCGACCCTGTCTGAATTCGCCCGCCGGGCGCAGCGCAATCCCAACGTGCTGTTTGTCATTTATGACGACGCCGCCGGTGAACACCTTACGCGCTACCTGAACCGCGAGAACCCGATCAACAAGGCCTTGCTGGAAAAGGGCAAGGGCGAGCGAGCGCTGGACAAAGTGCTGGATGCGGCGAAGAACGATCCGTCCGTGTATTACCTCGAAGCTTCGATCAACCCCAACGGCGTGGAAATCGGCAAGGTATTGATGGGTGTGTCGACGGCCTCCGTCGAGACCGATCTGAAGGCCCTCGACCAACGCTTTGCTGCGTTGATTGCCAGCAGCGACCAACTGGTGGGCGACAGCCTCAAGGGAGCCGCTGCCGACAGCGCCGCCGCCATGCGCGGCCGCCTGGGTTCGGCGCAGGCTACCGCTACGCAAATGCAGACCAACACCGCCGCTACCGTGCAAGAGGCCGCAGGAACCTTGCGCTGGCGTATCGGCCTGGGCCTGGCGCTGGTGGGCTTTGGCGTGCTGGTGTTGCTGGCTGTGGTCCTGGGGCGCCGGGTGGTCAATCGCTTGAAGTTATTGATTGCTGCGATGAACGACCTGGCGGCGGGTGAGGGCGACCTGACCAAGCGTGTGCAGATCAACAGCAAGGACGAAATCGGCGACATGGCTTCGGCGGTCAATCGCTTCGTCGACAAGTTGCAACCGATCGTCCGCGAAGCCGGGGACGTGGCCCAGCGCACTGGCCAGGAAATTGGCGCGATGACCTTGCGCAACTCCGGTGCCGACAAGGCCGCGGGGATGCAGCGTGATGAAGTGGCCGAGAGCCTGCGGGCGCTGTCGCAAATGGCCGACGAAGCGCAGTCGGAAAGCCATGCAATGCAGGCGGCCTTGCAGCAGGTGGTGGAGATTCGCAAGGCTACCGACGAAAACACCCGTACCTCGGCCAAGGTGGGTGGTTTGATCGAGGCGTTGGCCGGGCAGGTCGACACCGGGGCGAAAGTCATTGAGCGGCTGGCCCAGCAGAGCGAGCAGATCGAAGTGGTGCTGACCGTGATTCATGGTATCGCCGAGCAAACCAACCTACTGGCCTTGAACGCCGCCATCGAGGCGGCGCGGGCCGGGGAAACCGGACGTGGGTTCGCGGTGGTGGCGGATGAGGTGCGGGCGCTGGCGAGCAAGACCCAGAGTTCGACCGGCGACATCCAGGCCCATATCGTGGCCTTGCAACAGGGTGCGCGTGAAGCAGTGGCTGCGATTGGCCAGGCCGGGCGCCAGGCCAGCGAGGGTTTGTTGGTGCTGCGTGACAGCGCGCGGTTGCAGCAGTCGGTGCAGGCCTCCGTCGAGCAGGTCCATGCGGCCATCGGCCTGGCGACCCAGGCAGCGGCGCATCAAGCCCAAGGCGCGCAAGCGGTGCGCAGCCGAGTGGAAACCATTCATGTCCAGGCCGAAAAAGCCGCCCAGGCCGTGGTCGAGACCACTGCCAGCGGCAAGGTGCTGGACAGCTTGGCGGCGCAGTTGAAAGCGAGCCTGGGGCAGTTCAGAGCTTGATCGAAAAGCCTGCCCTGGCCTTTCGCAGGCAAGCTCGCCCACAGGGTTGTCTTGTGGCGCGAGCTTGCTTGCGATGGCCGTTTCAGCGGCTCAGATACATCCGCGTCGTCAGCAGATAAACCGGCAGCCCCGACACCAGGATCAATAGCGCCGCATAAGGCGCAGCTGCTGCGAACTCAACATTTGAGGTATGTGCCCATACGGCTGTTGCCAAGGTGTTGAGCCCGGTGGGGCTGAGCAGCAGCGTGGCGGTCAACTCTTTCATCGCATCCAGGAACACCAGCGCGAACGCCGCACCCAGCGCCGGGAAGATGATCGGCAGGGTCACGCGACAGAACGCGCTGAACGACGAAGCTCCCAATGTTCGCGCGGCCTCTTCCAGCTGCGGCGCAGCCTTGTTCAGCGCGGTACGCACCGGCGCTTGGGCCAGCGGCAGGAACAGCAGCGCATAGGCAATCAGCAGCAGACCTGAAGTCTGGTACAGCGCCGGTACATAATGCAGGGCGAAATACACCAGGCTCAGGGCGATCACCAGCCCTGGCAGGGCGTGCAGCAAGTAGGGCAGGCGTTCGGCCCATAGCGCCAGGCGACCCTTATGACGTACCACGAGCAGGCCGACCGGCACCGCCAGTATCAGGCAGAGCGCAGCGCCGCCAAGTGAAAGCGCCAGCGATGACAGCAGCGCCTCGCCGATTTCGGCCACCGGAAATGCGGCGGAAGTACCCACCGCCAGCCAGTACGCCAACATCCCCAGCGGAATACCGCTGCCAATGACCGTCAATGCCAGGCAATACAACTGACCGGGTACTGCCCAGGCGCCGAGTCGCACTTGCTCGGGCTGTCGCGCCGCGCCCTGTCCGGTGCGCACATGACGGCCCCTACCGCGCACTCGCAACTCCAGCCACAGCAGGACCAGGCACAGCGCCAACAACACGGCCGACAGCATGGCGGCATTGGCGTTACTGAATTCCAGCTCGAATTGCTGATAAATCGCTGTGGTAAAGGTCTGCAGGCCGATGATCGACAGCGCGCCGAACTCCACCAGCATGTGCAGGGCAATCAGCAATGAGCCAGCCAGCAGCGAAGGCCAGAGCAGCGGCAAGGTGACGCGAAAGAACACGCCCCAGCGATTCTGCCCCAAGGTGCGCGCGGACTCTTCGAGGGAGGGGTCGAGGTTGCGCAGGGTTGCTGCCACGGGAAGAAAGATCAGCGGGTATTTGGACAGGGTCATCACCAGGATCGCCCCGCCCAGTCCCTCGAATTGGGCGCTGAGGGAGACCCAGGTGAAGCTGCTGACAAACGCTGGCACCGCGAACGGCAGGCACAGAATGACGCCCCAGGCCCGGCGGCCCGGCAGGTTGCTGCGCTCCAGCAGCCAGGCCAGGGACAGGCCGATGACGCCGCAGGCCAGCGTGACGCCGATCATCAGCGCCAGGGTATTGCGCAGCAGGCCGAACACGTACGGTCGCCATAGCAGATGCAGCGCCTCGGTCCAGCCGGCTTGCCAGGCTTTTGCGGTGACGTACAGCAGCGGCAGAGCACTCAGCAGCACCAGCAGCAAGACGGGAAGCAGCAACCCAATCGACGGGCGCTTGCGTCGTGGAACGTAATTGCCGGCAGTCAGCGAAGGCGTCATCAGTTCAGGCCGACTTCACGTTCCAGCTCCAGTGCCTCTTCGGCGTTGCCAAGGTCGGCCGGGGTGACTTTCGGTGGTTCGAGCTCATTGAAAGGCTTGAGGCCGCGATCCGACGTCATGCCCTTGTGCAGCGGGTATTCGGCGGACGTCTGGGTGATCACGCGCTGGCCTTCTTCACTGGCCATGTAGGCGAGCAATTGTTGGGCTTCCTTGGGGTGTTTGCTGGATTTGAGCGCAGCTGCGCTGGAGACGGTGACCAGGCCGCCGGCGTCGCCGCCAGTGAAATAGTGCAGTCTGGAGTCGAGCTGGCCTTTTTCCCGCTGCAGGGCGAACCAGTAGTAATTGTTCACTAGCACGGTTGCCACTTCGCCGTTCTCCACGGCCTTGAGGACAACCATGTTGTTGCTGTAGACCTTGCCGAACGCGCGCAGCCCGGTGAGCCA
The DNA here is from genome assembly GCF_051131945.1 of Pseudomonas sp. Z5-35. NCBI lineage: Bacteria > Pseudomonadati > Pseudomonadota > Gammaproteobacteria > Pseudomonadales > Pseudomonadaceae > Pseudomonas > Pseudomonas sp. Z5-35. The sequence goes on along the minus strand of NZ_CP071640.1, from coordinate 4,940,157 downwards.
TTCTTCGGCTGCTTCCTTGCCATGCAATTTGATAATGGCGACGGCTTGTTCCTGGAACGCACCGCTGGTCGGTACGAAGCCGACCTTGCCCTGCCATTGCGGCTGGGCGAAATCGAGGACGGTTTTCGGCAGGTCTTTTTCGTCGATCAGCTTGGGGTTGTAGGCGACCACGCGCACGCGGGCGGTCACGCCCATCCAGGCGCCATCGCGGGCCACATAGTCCTTGGGCAGTACGTTGAGGGTCGCGTCGTCGATCTTCGCCAACAAGCCTTGCTCGCCGAGTTTGTTCAGCGGCGGCGATTCTTCGGTGTAGATCACATCGGCTGGGGAGCGCTCACCTTCTTCGACCACTTGGCTGGCGAGCTGGTTGCTGCTGCCCTTGCGCACGTTGACGTGGATACCGGTCTTGGCTTCGAAGGCCTTGGCCAGTTCGTCGCCGACTTCTTTGTGCTGGCCGTTGTAGAGGGTCAGCTCCACTTTGTTGGCGGCTTCGGTGAGGGGCGTGGCGAGGGTCAGGCTGAGCAGGGTGAAGGCCAGGGTGCGGCGCAGGGTGGTTCGAAACATCATTCGCGGGGTTCCTCACTGTCGTGTAGCAAAAACTTGTAACAATGATAAACGATATTGTTTCTCATGTGCGTCTTGACGATAAGTGGGGAGTCTGGTTTGTCTGGCAGATTGTCAGGGAGGGGGGGCGCTAAGCCCGGAAACGCAAAAACCCGCTTTCGCGGGTTTTTGAGAGGCTCAAGGCTAGAAACCTTGAAGCTTGAATTGGTGCCCAGAAGAAGACTCGAACTTCCACGACCTTGCGGTCACCAGCACCTGAAGCTGGCGTGTCTACCAATTTCACCATCTGGGCAGCATCTTCAGCGTTGCCGCTGTTGATGTGGCGCACTATACGGAGCGCGTTTTGATCTGTAAACCCCTGTTTTTGTTTTGATAATTGCCAAAACGGAAAGCCAGTGGGGCGAAACGCAAAAACCCGCTTTCGCGGGTTTTTGAGAGGCTCAAGGCACGAAACCTCGAAGCTTTGAATTGGTGCCCAGAAGAAGACTCGAACTTCCACGACCTTGCGGTCACCAGCACCTGAAGCTGGCGTGTCTACCAATTTCACCATCTGGGCAGTATCGACAACATGTGTTGTCGTCGATGGCGCGCACTATACGGAGCGTGTTTTTAACTGTAAACCCCTGCGAGCAAAAAAACCGTTAAATTTCACGAGCGGTGCGATCCGGGGCTTTAAAGGTCGGTCAAAAGACTTTAGAAAAGGCATCTGACGCTTGAAATTTCCCGTTTCATTACGCCTATGCCAAACTAACCCGCATATAGACAAGGTGAAAACTCTCTAATGGCCGATTGGCAGTCCCTCGATCCCGAGGCCGCTCGTGAAGCGGAAAAATATGAAAACCCTATTCCTAGCCGCGAACTGATCCTGGCGCACCTCGCCGATCGGGGGTCGCCTGCTAGCCGCGAGCAACTGGTCGAAGAGTTCGGCCTGACCACCGAGGATCAGCTCGAAGCCCTGCGCCGCCGTCTGCGTGCCATGGAGCGCGATGCTCAACTGATCTATACCCGGCGTGGCACCTATGCCCCGGTCGACAAGCTCGATTTGATCCTGGGCCGCATCGCTGGCCACCGTGATGGCTTCGGCTTCCTGATTCCGGACGATGGCAGCGACGATCTGTTCATGAGTCCGGCGCAGATGCGCCTGGTGTTCGATGGTGACCGTGCACTGGCCCGCGTATCCGGCCTGGACCGTCGTGGGCGCCGCGAAGGCGTGATCGTTGAAGTGGTGTCCCGCGCCCACGAAACAGTCGTCGGCCGCTATTTCGAAGAAGGCGGTATCGGTTTTGTCATTCCGGACAACCCGAAAATCCAGCAGGAAGTCCTGGTCACTCCGGGCCGCAACGCCAACGCTCAGGTCGGTCAGTTCGTCGAAGTAAAGATTACCCACTGGCCGACCCCGCGCTTCCAGCCTCAAGGCGATATCGTGGAAGTGGTCGGTAACTACATGGCGCCGGGCATGGAGATCGACGTTGCCCTGCGCACATACGACATTCCCCACGTCTGGCCTGAGGCGGTCCTGAAAGAGGCCGCCAAGCTCAAGCCGGAAGTCGAGGAGAAAGACAAGGAGAAGCGCATCGACTTGCGCCACTTGCCGTTCGTGACGATCGATGGCGAAGACGCACGGGACTTCGACGATGCCGTCTACTGCGAAGCCAGGCCAGGCAAGTTGCGCCTGTTCTCCGGTGGCTGGAAATTGTACGTGGCGATTGCCGACGTCTCCAGCTACGTGAAGCTCGGCTCGGCGCTGGACGCCGAAGCCCAGGTGCGCGGCAACTCGGTGTACTTCCCCGAGCGCGTGGTGCCGATGCTGCCAGAGCAACTGTCCAATGGGCTGTGCTCGCTGAACCCGCAAGTCGATCGCCTGGCTATGGTTTGCGAGATGACCATCTCCAAGTCCGGCGAGATGACCGATTATTGCTTCTATGAAGCGGTGATTCACTCCCACGCCCGCCTGACCTACAACAAGGTCAGCGCGATGCTGGAAACGCCGAAGCTGGCCGAGTCGCGCAAGCTGCGTGGCGAGTACACCGATGTGGTGCCGCATCTCAAGCAGCTTTATTCGCTGTACAAGGTGTTGCTGGCGGCACGTCATGTGCGGGGGGCGATCGATTTCGAAACCCAGGAAACCCGGATCATCTTCGGCTCCGAGCGCAAGATCGCCGAAATCCGTCCGACCGTTCGCAACGATGCACACAAGCTGATCGAGGAATGCATGCTGGCGGCCAACGTGGCTACCGCTGAATTCCTGAAAAAGCACGAGATTCCTGCGCTGTACCGGGTCCATGACGGTCCGCCGCCTGAGCGCCTGGAAAAACTGCGAGCGTTCCTCGGTGAGCTGGGCCTGTCCCTGCACAAAGGCAAGGACGGCCCTTCGCCGAAGGATTACCAAGCCCTGCTGGCCAGTATCAAGGATCGCCCGGACTTCCACCTGATCCAGACCGTCATGCTGCGTTCCCTGAGCCAGGCGGTGTACAGCGCCGATAACCAAGGCCACTTCGGCCTGAATTACGAAGCCTATACCCACTTCACGTCGCCGATCCGTCGTTATCCCGACCTGCTCACGCACCGGGCGATCCGCAGCGTCATCCATTCGAAGATGGACACTCCGCACGTCAAGCGTGCCGGCGCGATGACCATTCCCAAGGCTCGCATCTATCCGTACGACGAAGCAGCCCTGGAGCAGCTCGGCGAGCAGTGCTCGATGAGTGAGCGGCGTGCCGACGAAGCGACTCGCGACGTAGTGAACTGGCTCAAGTGCGAGTACATGAAGGATCGCGTGGGTGAATCGTTCCCGGGCGTGATCACCGCCGTGACCGGTTTTGGCCTGTTCGTCGAACTGACCGATATCTACGTCGAAGGCTTGGTGCACGTCACCGCGCTGCCAGGCGACTACTACCACTTCGACCCCGTGCATCACCGCCTGGCGGGCGAGCGCACTGGCCGCAGCTTCCGTCTTGGCGACACCGTTGAAGTGCGCGTGATGCGCGTCGACCTTGACGAGCGCAAGATCGACTTCGAAATGGCCGAGAAAACCATCAGCGCGCCGATTGGTCGCAAGAAGCGCGGTGCCGAAACCGCGACGCCTGCGGCCAAGACCGCCGCCGAACCAGCACCGTCCAAGTCCGGGCGTCGCGGTCCGGCCAAGGAGAAGGCCGCCGAAGCCTATCGCCCGAGCGATGCAGCGGCGAAAAACGCCGAGCTGCGCAAAAGTCGTGAAATGAAGCAGGCGTTGCTGACCGAAGCCAAGAACGGCGGTAAAGCGTCGTCTGGGGGAAAGGCCGCAAGGTCGGCCCCGGACAAGGCGACCAGCAAACCGAGCAAGCATCGTAAAGGCCCGCCGAAAGCAGGCTCGGCCCCAGCCAAGAGTGGCGGGGCGCGTAAACCCAAGGCCAAGTCATGAGTCAGTTGGAGAAAATCTACGGCGTGCATGCCGTGGAAGCGCTGCTGCGTCACCACCCCAAGCGGGTCAAGCAGATCTGGTTGGCGGAGGGGCGTAGCGATCCGCGGGTGCAGACCCTGATTGAATTGGCCGGCGAAAATCGCGTGGCGGTCGGCCAGGCTGAGCGTCGTGAGATGGACGCCTGGGTCGAAGGCGTGCACCAGGGCGTCGTGGCTGAAGTCAGCCCGAGCCAGGTCTGGGGCGAAGCGATGCTCGACGAGCTGCTCGACCGAACCGAAGGCGCGCCCCTGTTGTTGGTGCTGGACGGTGTGACCGACCCCCACAACCTCGGTGCCTGCCTGCGTTCGGCAGATGCCGCCGGCGCGCTGGCGGTGATCGTGCCCAAGGACAAGTCGGCGACGTTGACGCCCGTGGTGCGTAAAGTCGCTTGCGGCGCGGCGGAAGTGATTCCATTGGTGGCTGTGACCAACCTGGCGCGCACCCTGGAGAAACTCCAGCAACGCGGCTTGTGGGTCGTGGGCACGGCGGGCGAGGCCGAAGTCAGCATTTATGACCAGGACCTGACGGGCCCGACCATCCTGATCATGGGGGCCGAAGGCAAGGGCATGCGTCGCCTGACTCGTGAGCATTGCGACTACCTGGTGAAGCTGCCGATGGCCGGCAGCGTCAGCAGCCTCAACGTTTCGGTCGCGACCGGTGTCTGCCTGTTCGAGGCCCAGCGCCAGCGTGGCGTCAAAACAGCCGCTTCGCGCAAGTTGTAAGCTTCAAGCGGCAAGTTCAGAGCTGATCGCGGTATCAGCTTGCCGCTTGTCGCTCGCTGCTTGCGGCTGTTCATTTGCCTTGCGCCGCCTTGAGCCCTTCTCTACAATTGCGCCCCTTGCTGTGATGGCAGGCACTTATGTGTCTAGCGTCCTCAAGTCCATAAGTGTCATTCACTCCTTGTCTGACCGTTTTTGAGCGGCAGGCTACAACCCGTAAGGAGCATTCATGCGTCATTACGAAATCATCTTTTTGGTCCACCCGGATCAAAGCGAGCAAGTCGGCGGCATGGTTGAGCGTTACACCAAGCTGATCGAAGAAGACGGCGGCAAAATCCACCGTCTGGAAGATTGGGGCCGTCGTCAACTGGCCTACGCAATCAACAATGTTCACAAGGCTCACTACGTGATGCTGAACGTTGAGTGCACTGGCAAGGCCCTGGCCGAGCTGGAAGACAACTTCCGCTACAACGATGCAGTGATCCGTAACCTGGTCATCCGTCGCGAAGAAGCCGTCACCGGCCAATCCGAGATGCTCAAGGCTGAAGAAAACCGCAGTGAGCGCCGTGAGCGTCGCGACCGTCCTGAGCACTCTGACAGCGCCGAAGGCGATGACAGCGATAGCGACAGCGACAACAGCGATAACGCTGACGAGTAATCCACGGACCTTTTAAGGAGCCAATCACATGGCACGTTTCTTCCGTCGTCGTAAATTCTGCCGCTTCACCGCTGAAGACGTGAAGGAGATCGATTACAAAGATCTCAACACTCTGAAAGCCTACGTATCCGAGACCGGCAAAATCGTTCCAAGCCGCATCACCGGTACCAAAGCTCGTTATCAGCGTCAGCTGGCCACCGCTATCAAGCGCGCCCGCTTCCTGGCCCTGCTGGCCTACACCGACAGCCACGGCCGCTGAGACCGGGCAGTCGACAAGTGGTAAGGGATTGAATGCATGCGCGCCTTAGCTGACTTCATCATGCGGGGACGTGTGCAGGCCACTCTGGTAGTGGCTGGATGTGCGGCATTGCCGTTGTTGTACTGGTTGGGTGCTGCCGCGGGTAGTCTTGTACTCCTGCGGCGCGGATTGAAGGACGCCTTGGGCGTTCTTGCTCTGGGGCTTCTGCCGGCTTTGCTCTGGTGGATGTATTCCGCTGACCCGCGCGCACTCATGGTGTTGCTGGGGTCTTCGGCGCTGGCGTTGGTATTGCGCGCCAGCGAATCCTGGAACCGCGTGCTGCTGGTCAGCATAGCGATAGGCGTGGTGTTTTCAGTGGTGCTCGGGGTGGCTTTCGCACCCCAGATCGAGATGCTGTCGCAGGCTTTGATAAAAATCCTGCCCGAGGCGCTCGGTGATCTCTACCAGAAGATGTCGGTAGAGGAGCAGGCGCGTTTCGCGTCCCTGATCGCCCCCGTCCTGACCGGCCTGATTGCGGCCTTGTTGCAGATCGTCAGTGTGCTGAGCCTGGTTATCGGGCGCTACTGGCAGGCGTTGTTGTATAACCCGGGTGGTTTTGGTCGCGAGTTTCGCGCCATCCGCTTCCCGCTTGGACTGGCGATGTTGCTGCTGGCGGGCATGCTTCTGGGGCCGAACTTCGGTCCGCAGATGGCCATGCTCACGCCGTTGTGCAGTGTACCGCTGGTGTTCGCCGCACTGGCCCTGATTCACGGGCTGGTGGCGCAAAAGCGACTGGCCAGGTTCTGGCTGGTGGGGTTGTACGTCACGTTGTTGCTGTTCATGCAGCTGATCTATCCGTTGCTGGTGGTCCTGGCCATCGTCGACAGCCTGATTGATTTTCGCGGTCGTATGGCGCCGAAAGACGCCGACAACGCGAACGGTGAAGGTTAAAAGTTAGAGGATTTTCACATGCAACTGATCCTTCTGGAAAAAATCGCCAACCTGGGCAACCTGGGCGATAAAGTAAACGTTAAGGCTGGTTACGGCCGTAACTACCTGCTGCCTTTCGGCAAAGCCACCGCTGCGACCGCTGCCAACCTGGCTGCGTTCGAAGAGCGTCGCGCTGAGCTGGAAAAAGCCGCCGCAGACCGTAAGGCATCGGCTGAAAGCCGTGCTGCCCAACTGGCCGAGCTGGAAGTGACCATCACTGCCACCGCTGGCGACGAAGGCAAGCTGTTCGGTTCGATCGGTACTCACGACATCGCTGACGCACTGACCGCCTCCGGCGTTGAAGTGGCGAAAAGCGAAGTTCGTTTGCCGAACGGCACCATCCGCAACGTAGGCGAATTCGACGTAGCCGTGCACTTGCACGCCGAAGTTGAAGCCACCGTACGCGTTGTCGTGGTAGCAGCTTAAGCAACACCTGTCGGCTGGTACCCTCGGGTGCTTGTCGGTAACATCGGGCACGATCCTGTCTACAGGTCGTGCCCTTTGTCTTTCTGCAATTCCTGATTTTCATAACCAGACGTGGCCATGAACGAAATCACCGCCCCCGAGCAATACGATCTGCAAACCGCTGCCCTGAAGGTGCCTCCGCATTCCATCGAGGCCGAACAGGCCGTGCTCGGTGGCCTGATGCTGGACAACAACGCCTGGGAACGTGTGCTCGATCAAGTCTCCGACGGCGATTTCTATCGGCATGACCACCGGCTGATTTTCCGTGCGATCGCCAAGTTGGCCGATCAGAACATGCCGATCGACGTCGTGACCCTGGCCGAGCAATTGGACAAGGAAGGCCAGACATCCCAGGTCGGCGGCCTCGGTTACCTCGGCGAACTGGCGAAAAACACGCCGTCGGTCGCCAACATCAAGGCCTACGCCCAGATCGTGCGCGAGCGGGCGACCTTGCGCCAGTTGATCGGCATCAGCACTGAGATTGCCGACAGTGCGTTCAACCCGGAAGGTCGCACCGCCGCTGAGATTCTCGACGAAGCCGAGCGGCAGATTTTCCAGATCGCCGAGGCCCGGCCAAAAACCGGTGGCCCGGTCAGCGTCAACGACCTGCTGACCAAGGCCATCGACCGCATCGACACCTTGTTCAACACTGACAACGCCATTACCGGCCTGTCCACCGGCTACACCGACCTCGACGAGAAAACCAGCGGCCTGCAGCCATCCGACCTGATCATCGTCGCCGGCCGTCCATCCATGGGTAAGACCACTTTTGCGATGAACTTGGTGGAAAACGCCGTGCTGCGCAGTGAAAAGGCTGTGTTGGTGTACTCCCTCGAGATGCCAGGCGAATCGCTGATCATGCGTATGCTCTCGTCCCTTGGGCGTATCGACCAGACCAAGGTCCGTTCCGGCCAGCTGGAAGACGACGATTGGCCGCGCCTCACCTCGGCGGTGAACCTGCTCAACGACCGCAAGCTGTTCATCGACGATACCGCAGGTATCAGTCCGTCGGAGATGCGCGCCCGAACCCGCCGCCTGGTGCGTGAGCACGGCGAGGTCGGGCTGATCATGATCGACTACCTGCAGTTGATGCAGATCCCCGGCTCTAGCGGCGACAACCGCACCAACGAGATTTCCGAGATTTCCCGTTCCCTCAAGGCCTTGGCCAAGGAATTCAACTGCCCAGTCGTTGCCCTTTCGCAGTTGAACCGTTCCCTGGAACAGCGCCCGAACAAGCGCCCGGTGAACTCCGACTTGCGGGAATCCGGAGCGATCGAGCAGGACGCCGACGTCATCATGTTCGTTTACCGTGACGAGGTGTATCACCCGGAAACGGAGCACAAGGGCATCGCCGAAATCATCATCGGCAAGCAGCGGAACGGTCCGATTGGTTTCATCCGCCTGGCGTTTATAGGCAAGTACACGCGCTTCGAGAACCTGGCGCCGGGCAGCTACAATTTTGATGACGACGAATAACCTATCCGCTTAATCCGCCTTTGTGGCGAGGGAGCAAGCTCCCTCGCCACAATTGGTCAAATTTTGTGCTATATTCCGCGCCCGCGATTTTTCATCTTCTATACCGGTCATCGACATGCAAGCAGCCAAGCCGTTATTTGACTATCCCAAGTACTGGGCCGAATGTTTCGGGCCAGCGCCATTCCTGCCGATGAGCAGGGAGGAGATGGATCAGCTTGGCTGGGATTCGTGCGACATCATCATCGTGACCGGTGATGCCTACGTCGATCACCCGTCGTTCGGCATGGCGATCATCGGCCGGCTGTTGGAAGCCCAAGGCTTTCGCGTCGGGATCATTGCCCAGCCGAACTGGCAGTCCAAAGACGACTTCATGAAGCTCGGCGAGCCCAACCTGTTCTTCGGCGTCGCGGCCGGCAACATGGACTCGATGATCAACCGCTACACCGCCGACAAGAAAATCCGCTCCGATGACGCCTACACGCCAGGTGGCCTGGCCGGCAAGCGGCCGGACCGTGCGAGCCTGGTCTATAGCCAGCGCTGCAAGGAAGCCTACAAGCACGTGCCGATCGTACTCGGCGGCATCGAAGCCTCCCTGCGCCGCATCGCCCATTACGATTACTGGCAGGACCGGGTGCGCAACTCGATCCTGATCGACGCCTGCGCCGACATCCTGCTCTACGGCAACGCCGAGCGGGCGATTGTCGAAGTCGCCCAGCGGCTGTCCTATGGCCACAAGATCGAAGACATCACCGATGTGCGCGGCACCGCGTTTATCCGCCGTGACACGCCGCAAGGCTGGTACGAAGTCGATTCCACGCGCATCGACCGTCCGGGCAAGATCGACAAGATCATCAACCCGTACGTCAACACCCAAGATACCCAAGCCTGCGCCATCGAGCAGGAGAAGGGGCAGGTCGAGGACCCGAGCGAAGCCAAGGTCGTGCAAATCCTGGCCAGCCCGAGAATGACCCGCGACAAGACCGTGATTCGCCTGCCGTCGGTGGAAAAGGTTCGTGGCGACGCGGTGCTCTACGCCCACGCCAACCGAGTCCTGCACCTGGAAACCAACCCGGGCAACGCCCGCGCCCTGGTACAGAAGCACGGCGACGTCGACGTCTGGTTCAACCCGCCGCCCATTCCGATGACCACCGAAGAAATGGACTACGTGTTCGGCATGCCTTACGCACGTATCCCCCATCCGGCATACGGCAAGGAGAAGATCCCGGCCTACGAGATGATCCGTTTCTCGGTGAACATCATGCGTGGCTGCTTTGGCGGCTGCACCTTCTGCTCGATCACCGAGCACGAAGGCCGAATCATCCAGAACCGTTCCGAAGAGTCGATCATTCGCGAGATCGAAGAGATCCGCGACAAGGTCCCGGGCTTCACCGGGGTCATTTCCGACCTCGGCGGCCCGACCGCGAACATGTATCGCATCGCCTGCAAGAGCCCAGAAATTGAATCCGCGTGCCGCAAGCCGTCCTGCGTGTTCCCTGGCATCTGCCCGAACCTGAACACCGACCACTCTTCGTTGATCCAGCTGTACCGCAGCGCACGGGCACTGCCTGGGGTGAAGAAGATCCTCATTGCCTCCGGCCTGCGTTACGACCTGGCGGTCGAATCGCCGGAATACGTCAAGGAGCTGGTGACCCACCACGTCGGCGGCTACTTGAAAATCGCGCCGGAGCATACCGAGGAAGGTCCGCTCAACCAGATGATGAAGCCGGGCATTGGCAGCTATGACAAATTCAAGCGGATGTTCGAGAAGTACTCCAAGGAAGCCGGGAAAGAGCAGTACCTGATTCCGTACTTCATCGCGGCCCACCCGGGCACCACCGACGAAGACATGATGAACTTGGCGCTGTGGCTCAAGGGCAATGGCTTCCGGGCCGACCAGGTGCAGGCGTTCTATCCGTCTCCAATGGCCACCGCCACCGCCATGTACCACTCGGGCAAGAACCCGCTGCGCAAGGTCACCTACAAGAGTGATGCGGTGACTATCGTCAAGAGCGAGGAGCAACGCCGCCTGCACAAGGCCTTCCTGCGCTATCACGACCCGAAGGGCTGGCCGATGCTGCGCGAAGCGTTGACCCGCATGGGCCGCGCCGACTTGATCGGACCGGGCAAGAACCAGCTGATTCCATTGCACCAGCCGGCCACCGACAGCTACCAGAGTGCTCGTCGCAAGAACTCGACGCCGGCCGGCAGCCACAAGGTGGCCAAGGAAACCACCAAGATCCTGACCCAGCACACCGGTTTGCCTCCGCGCGCGAGCGACGGCGGCAATCCTTGGGACAAGCGCGAACAAGCCAAGGCCGCCGCGTTTGCCCGCAACCAGCAGGCCGCCAAGGAGCGCAAGGACGCGGCGAAGGGCAAAGGACCCAAGCCCGCACGCAAGCCAGTCGTGCCGCGCTGATCGCCAGAGCTACAACGTAGAACGCCAGCCTTGAGTGCTGGCGTTTTGCTTTCTAGCGAGGGTGCTGGCCGTTTGTTATCGTGGCGACCGGCGATGTCAGTCAATTAAGTGCAATCAAACCGGACACAGCCTTTGTGGCGAGGGAGCTTGCTCCCGCTCGGCGGCGAAGCCGTCGTAGACCGGCTGGCGCGGTCTGCCTGAAAGATTGCGCCAGTTCATTTGGGACTGCTTCGCAGCCCAGCGGGAGCAAGCTCCCTCGCCACGGGTTTCAGTGTCGATCCCGATACCCTGTGGGGCCCACACAGACAATTAAAGTCTCACCCATCGATTCTCAAGGACGATTCATATGAGTACTCCTTTGCCGGGCATCGGCATGGACAACAGCATCTCCCAGATGATGGCCCGCCGCCGCATCGAAAGCCTGATCAACCTGCCGCGCCTGTTCGCTGCCATTGATGCCGATCCGGGCATTGTCGGCGCGGGTGTGGTGTACATCGACGCTGAATTCAACGTAGTGACGTTGCGTGAGTTCAAGCCAATTTGCAGCATCAAGCCCAAGCGGATCATCTTGCGCGAGGCGCAGAAATATATTGCACCGGCTCAGTTTGCTGACCAGGTAACGAACAACCCGCGTGAGTCTCGCTTGGTAGGGGAGGCCGTCAATACGACGTTATCCTGTGCTGGCGCCATTTTGGGATGGATTGTGGTGTTCAGCGGCACTATTGCAGTTCCGTTTACTGCTGGGGCTAGCTTGGTCGTCACAGCCATTGGGGTCACTGCCGCCTCCGCGAGCACGGCACAGTGCGTGGTTGGAGGCATGCGAACGTACAACGAGCTCAACGATCCATCAGCTAACGATGATATGGACAGTGAGGATTGGTATCGCTACGCGATGCCTGTGCTGGATGCTGCATCGCTGTTGGGGGCTGGAGCGTCTACGTTAACCACGCTCAAACTTCTGCAAGCCAGGAAAGTCTCGACCGGCAAAAGTTGGTATGAGCTTTCAAAAGGTTTGACCCGACAACAACGAAAGGCATTGACCAAAGAATTGTTGACGCTGAAGGACCCAAGCCTGACGAATAAATTGTTAAAGCTTCGACAACGTTCGGGGACGCTAGCAAAGCGTTTCACGGCCACTCAGATTAACCATGCAACCGTGACCCAGATTCGCGATTCTCTGGGGGCTGCTATCGGCCTGACGGGCAGTAGCTTGTCTGGAAATCTGAAGACCATCGCCGTGGGGCTGTATGAGGAAATTGAATGATGGATCGCAAGCATTCATTGAACGCGTTCCTTGCGCACTATTTCCCGACCTTCATCTGCGCTTTCTTTCTAGCCTGTTTTGCCTTGTCCGCTTCGATTTCATTGGCCTCAAGTACTTATTTTCGAGGCGATCCTGAACGGGGAAAATATTCTTTTCTGATTGCCTTGATGCTATCCCTGCTTTTGGCGTTGAGTCATTTCGTCATGATCAGAGGACGAACTTGGGGTGTTCGTAGCATTGTTGTGTTCTATCTGGTGTGCCTTTTCACTGTCCTTCCCACCTACGGCTATAACCCGCACCCCATCGCCTATATAACTGGATTGTTGTTTCCCTTGCTGGGATTGCTGTTACTCAACAGCAAGCGACACCGAGAAATGCGCGGCAAGCTCGTGGAGATCCGCCACCAACGCGAACGCATCATCAAGTCCGCCAAGACCTCGCGCCCGCGCCGCTGAGTCGATCCGCCGGCGCCTGCGCCGCATTTATGTGCGGCCTGTGCAGATCAATACAGGCATCGCGCGGTTTTAGTGCTCTACTGCCTTGAGTAGAAGTAGAAAGTGTCCGACCTGCCTGCATGGCATAAGTCTTGCGCCGCTTTCGATAACGCCCAGGCTCCGCAGGAGGCACGCCGTGTCGATCCATGTCGCTTTGCACCATGTCACGCATTACCGCTACGAGCGCGCCGTCGAGCTCGGCCCGCAGATCGTCCGCCTGCGCCCGGCCCCCCATAGCCGCACGCGGATACTTTCGTATGCGCTGAGGGTCTCGCCCGACCAGCACTTTATCAACTGGCAGCAGGATCCTCAGGGCAACTACCTGGCGCGACTGGTGTTTCCGGAAAAAACCGCTGAGCTGCGGGTCGAAGTCGATCTGGTCGCCGAAATGGCGGTGTTCAATCCGTTCGATTTTTTCCTCGAGCCCTACGCTGAAAAAATTCCGTTTACCTACGCCCCCGACGAAAAGCATGAGCTGACGCCTTATCTGGAAAAACTGCCGCTGACGCCCAGGTTCCAGGCGTATCTGGACGGCATCGACCGCACCCCGCTGCCGGCGGTGGATTTCCTGGTGGCGTTGAACCAGCGCCTGAGCGAAGACATCAGTTACCTGATCCGCATGGAGCCCGGCGTACAGACGCCGGAGCACACCTTGGAGCATGCGTCCGGCTCCTGCCGCGACTCGGCCTGGTTGCTGGTACAGCTGTTGCGTCACCTGGGGCTGGCGGCGCGTTTTGTTTCCGGTTACCTGATCCAACTGACCGCCGACGTGAAAAGCCTCGACGGCCCATCCGGTACGGAAGTGGATTTCACCGACCTGCATGCCTGGTGCGAAGTCTATTTGCCGGGGGCCGGCTGGATTGGCCTGGATGCCACGTCCGGGTTGTTCGCCGGCGAAGGACACATCCCATTGGCGTGCAGTCCCGATCCGTCCTCGGCTGCACCGATCAGTGGCCTGGTGGAGCCTTGCGAGTCCGAATTCAGCCACGAAATGTCCGTCGAGCGCATCTGGGAGGCGCCGCGGGTGACCAAGCCATACACCGAAGCGCAATGGTTCGAGATCCAGGCGCTGGGCCGACAGATCGATGCCGACCTGCTGGAGGGCGACGTGCGCCTGACCATGGGCGGTGAGCCAACCTTCGTCTCCATCGACGACCCGGACGGCGCCGAGTGGAATACCGCCGCGCTGGGACCAGACAAGCGCCGGCTCTCCGCCGAGCTGTTCCAGCGTATGCGCGCGCACTACGCGCCCCAGGGGCTGGTGCACTTCGGCCAGGGCAAGTGGTACCCCGGCGAGCAATTGCCGCGCTGGTCGCTCAATTGCTACTGGCGCCGTGACGGGGTGCCGATCTGGCGTAACGACGCGTTGATTGCCGACGAGCAGCAGGACTACGGCGCCGATGGCGAACTCGCTGGACGTTTCCTGGCGAGCGTCGCCGAACGCTTGAACATTCCCGCGCGATTCGTGTTTGCGGCCTACGAAGATAATTTTTATTACCTCTGGCGCGAAGGCACGTTGCCTTCGAACGTGACGGCCGAAGATTCTCGGCTGGAAGAACCTTTGGAGCGGGCACGGTTGCGCAAGGTCTTCAATCAAGGATTGGACAAGGTCATCGGCCAGGTCCTGCCACTGGCTCGCACCGCGAAGGGCAATCAATGGCAGAGCGGCCGATGGTACCTGCGCGACAACCATTGCAGGTTGGTACCGGGCGATTCTCCCCTGGGCTATCGCCTGCCACTGGCGTCCCAGCCGTGGGTGACGGCGGCTGAATACCCGTTCATCCATCCCACCGACCCGAATCAGGATTTGCCCGAGTTGCCCGACACTTCGCACCTGGCCGATCACGGCGAGCCGGCGCTGGAGCAGGAGCGCGCGCCGAAGATCGACGAATCGGCCGATTGGCTGACCCGCACCGCTTTGTGTGCCGAGGCCAGGGAAGGACGCCTGTATCTGTTCATGCCGCCGCTGGAGCGGGTCGAGGATTATCTGGAGTTGGTCAGCGCAATCGAGGCGACGGCCGAGGAGCTCAATTGCCCGGTCCTGTTGGAGGGCTACGAGCCGCCGAGCGATCCGCGCCTGAGCAGTTTGCGCATCACGCCGGACCCAGGCGTCATCGAGGTCAACGTACAGCCGTCGGCAACTTGGGATGAGTTGGTCGAGCGCACCGAATTTCTGTACGAGCAAGCGCGCCTGAACCGACTGACCACCGAGAAATTCCTGATCGATGGCCGGCACACAGGCACCGGTGGCGGTAACCATTTCGTCCTCGGAGGTGCGACGCCGGCTGACTCACCTTTCCTGCGCCGTCCCGACTTGCTGCGCAGCCTGATCAGCTACTGGCACAACCACCCGTCGTTGTCCTACCTGTTTTCCGGCTTGTTCATCGGCCCGACATCCCAGGCGCCCCGCGTGGACGAAGCGCGCAACGACTCGCTGTACGAACTGGAAATCGCCTTCGCGCAAATGCCCGAGCCCGGCGAAGCGTGTGCGCCCTGGCTGGTGGATCGGTTGCTGCGCAACCTGCTGATCGATGTGACGGGCAATACCCACCGCGCCGAATTCTGCATCGACAAGCTCTATTCTCCGGACGGTGCCACCGGGCGACTCGGCCTGTTGGAATTGCGCGCTTTCGAAATGCCGCCTCACGCCCGCATGAGCCTGACCCAGCAATTGCTGTTGCGGGCATTGGTCGCGCGGTTCTGGCGCGAGCCCTACGCGCCGGCCAAGCTGGCACGCTGGGGCACTGAGCTGCATGACCGCTTCTTGCTCCCGCATTTCATAGAGCAGGATTTCGCTGACGTCATCGCCGAGCTCAATGTCGCCGGTTATCCGCTGCGCGCCGAGTGGTTCGCCGCGCACTTGGAGTTCCGGTTTCCAAAGGTCGGCGATTATGCGGTCAACGGCATCGAGCTGCAGTTGCGTCAGGCGCTGGAGCCTTGGCATGTGCTGGGGGAAGAGGGGGCGGTAGGCGGCACGGTGCGCTATGTGGATTCGTCCCTGGAACGCTTGCAGATCAAGCTCAGCGGCCTGGCCCCGCAACGGTACCTGCTGACTTGCAATGGCGTGCCGGTTCCCTTGCAACCCACCGGTCGGGTGGGCGAGTTCGTCGCCGGGGTGCGTTTTCGCGCGTGGCAACCGAGCAATTGCCTGCAACCGACCATCCCGGTCCATGCGCCGCTGGTCTTCGATCTACTCGACACCTGGATGCAGCGTTCGCTGGGCGGATGCCAATATCACGTGGCGCATCCGGGCGGGCGCAACTACGACAGCCTGCCGGTGAACGCCAACGAAGCGGAGAGCCGGCGGATGGCGCGTTTCTTCCGGATCGGACACACGCCTGGGAAACTTCCGATACCCAGCCTGGCGGTGGATGACGAGTTTGCGCTCACTCTCGATCTGCGACGTTTTAAGGCCGCGTTGAAAAATTAACCAGACCGTGGCGAGGGAGCTTGCTCCCGCTCGGTTGCGCAGCGACCGTAAATTTTTGGGGCCGCTGCGCAGCCCAGCGGGAGCAAGCTCCCTCGCCACGATGATTGCAGTCTGAAAACCAGGCCGGATCAAACACAAAACACACCTATCCGGGCCTCATGCGCTTGCGCTAGTCTCACCTTTCCTTGCCGTACTGCCGAGCTTTCCATGCCTGACCTGCTTGACCGTTATCCGCTGACAACGGGTACTTATCACGAGTTGCTGGATGGCAGCGGCGCCGTGCGTGCGCACTGGCGGCGGCTGCTGGACCAGTTGCAGCGCAGCACGCCGGCCCAACTGGTCCAGCGTCAAGCACTGCTGGCCAGGCAGATCCAGGAGAACGGCGTCACCTACAACGTCTACGCGGACCCGAAGGGCGCTGATCGGCCGTGGGAGCTGGACCTGCTGCCCCACGTCATCGATGCCCAGGAATGGAAGCTACTGTCGGCCGGGATCGCCCAACGGGCACGCTTGCTCAATGCGGTGCTGGCCGACCTGTACGGGTCGCAGCGGCTGATCAGCGAGGGACTGTTGCCAGCGGAGCTGGTGTTCGGACACAACAATTTCCTCTGGCCGTGCCAGGGCATTGCCCCACCCGATGGCGATTTTCTGCACCTGTATGCCGTGGACCTGGCGCGTACGCCCGACGGTCGCTGGTGGGTCACTGCGGATCGTACCCAGGCGCCTTCAGGGGCTGGTTATGCGTTGGAAAATCGCATGATCGTCTCCCGGGCGTTTCCGGACCTGTATCGCGACCTGAAGGTAAAGCACCTGTCCGGTTTCTTCCGCACCTTGCAGGAAACCCTCGCCCGGCAGGCCCCCTGCGATGGCGAGCCACCGTTGGTGGTGCTGTTGACGCCCGGCCGGTTCAACGAAAGTTATTTCGAACATCTCTATCTGGCGCGCCAGCTTGGCTATCCACTGGTGGAAGGTGGCGACCTGACTGTTCGGGATGCCACGGTCTATCTCAAGACCCTCAGCGGGCTACGACGGGTCCACGCAATCATGCGGCGCCTCGATGACGATTTCTGCGATCCGCTGGAGCTGCGCACCGATTCTGCCCTTGGCGTGCCGGGCCTGCTGGAAGCGGTGCGCCAAGGACGGGTGTTGGTGGCCAATGCCTTGGGCAGTGGCGTGCTGGAATCGCCGGGCCTCCTGGGATTCCTGCCGAAGATCAACCAGTATCTGTTCGGCGAGGAACTGATGTTGCCGTCCATCGCCACCTGGTGGTGTGGTGAGCCGCCAGTGCTGGCCCAGGCCTTGGAAAAGCTGCCTCAGTTGCTGATCAAGCCTGCGTTTCCGTCCCAGAGCTTCGCGCCGGTGTTCGGCCGTGACCTGAGCGAGCAGCAGCGCGGCCAACTGGCGGCGCGCATGCAGGCGCGACCCTATGCCTACGTCGCTCAGGAGCTGGCGCAACTGTCCCAGGCGCCAGTCTGGCAGGCCGAAGACGGGCGGATCCAGCCCCGGGCCATCGGCATGCGCGTGTATGCCGTGTCCGGGAAAGATGATTATCGGGTCCTGCCAGGTGGCCTGACCCGCGTGGCCGCCGAGGCCGACGCCGAAGTGGTGTCGATGCAACGCGGTGGTGCCAGCAAGGACACCTGGATCCTGGGTGAACACGCATCGGGTGGCGAACAGTGGAAGGCCCAGCGGACCGTCGGCGTCCACGACCTGGTGCGACGCGATCCGTACCTGCCATCCCGAGTGGTGGAAAACCTGTTCTGGTTTGGCCGTTACTGCGAACGTTGCGACGACAGCGCGCGCCTGCTGCGGATCATGCTGGCGCGCTATGTCGATGGCGACGACCCGCAGGCCCTGCTATCGGCAGTGTCGCTGGGCGAGAGCCTGATGCTGCTGCCGGAGGAGGGCGAGCTGCCCGAGCGCCTGCTGGCGGCGCTGCTGGGGGATGACTGGTCGTTCAGCCTGCGCTCCAACTTGCAGCGCTTGCAGTGGGCTGCCTCACAGGTACGCGGCAAACTCTCCCGGGAGAACTGGCAGGCGCTGGTGGAATTGCAGCGCGAAGCCGCAGAGCTGGAGACCAGCGAACCGGACTTTGGCGAGCTGCTGGATTTTCTCAATCGATTGGTAATGTCGTTGGCCGCGTTGTCCGGTTTCGCCCTGGACGACATGACCCGTGACGAGGGCTGGCGCTTCCTGATGATCGGTCGACGCCTGGAGCGCCTGCATTTTCTTAGCAGCAGCCTGGCGGCATTCTTGCGGGGCGAGGCGGTTTTCGATCAGGCCGGGTTGGAGTGGTTGCTGGAGTTGGGTAACAGTAGCATCACGTACCGCTCGCGTTACTTAGCGGTGGCGCAGTTGATTCCAGTGCTCGATCTGTTGTTGCTGGACGAACAGAACCCCCACGCAGTGCTCTTCCAATTGAAATTGGTGGCACGCACCCTTAAACGCCTGAACGATGATTTCGGCGCACCGCGGGAAACCGCATTGCCGGAGCTGGTGACGCGCCTGTCACGCTTTGACCTGCGCTGCCTGGAGAATCCCCTGTTCGGCGAGGCCAGCCTGCGCGCCGCTCTTGATGGACTGGCCGATCTGTTGCAGGAAGTGGCCGATGTCAGCGGACAGGTTTCCGATCGCTTGGCGTTGCGCCATTTTGCTCACGTCGATGATGTCAGCCAGCGCACGGTGTCCGTCTGATGAACGCCCGTTACCAGATTCTCCACGATACCCATTATCACTACGACAGCCCGGTGTCCCTGGCCCAGCAACTTGCCCACCTGTGGCCGCGACCCTGTGACTGGCAGCGTTGCACCGAACAGCAGTTGCTGATCAGTCCGCAGCCGACCACCCGGCGCGATGAACAGGATGTGTTCGGCAATCCGCTGACCCGACTGGCCTTCGAGCGACCCCATGACGAATTGTTGGTCAATGCCCGCCTGAGCGTCGAAGTGCTGGCACGGCCCAACCTGGATTTCAGCCTGTCCCCCGCCTGGGAGTCGACCCGCAACCTGCTGACCTACAGCGGTCGGCCACTTCCGGCGCCGCTGCTGGACGCCTGCCGCTACCGTTTCGAGTCACCCTATGTGCACCTCAAGCGCAATTTCGTCGAGTTTTCCGAGAGCTGTTTTCCGCTGGGACGACCTTTGATGGTGGGCGTCCGCGCGCTGATGGAAAAGATTTTCGAAGAGTTCACCTTCGACGCAGAAGCCACCCAGGTGGCGACGCCCTTGGTGGAAGTGCTGGAGCGACGCCGGGGTGTGTGCCAGGACTTCGCCCACTTGATGCTGGCTTGCGTACGCTCCCGTGGGCTGGCGGCGCGTTACGTCAGCGGCTACCTGCTGACCCAGCCGCCACCCGGCCAGGCGCGGTTGATTGGCGCCGACGCTTCTCACGCCTGGGTTTCGGTGTTCTGCCCGGTATTGGGTTGGGTGGACTTCGACCCGACCAACAATGTGCAGCCGGCCCTGGAACACATCACCCTGGCCTGGGGCCGGGATTTTTCCGATGTGTCGCCGTTGCGCGGGGTGATCCTGGGGGGCGGTACCCACGACCCCGAAGTACGAGTGACGGTGATGCCGTTGGAGTCGTGATCCAATGTCCTGAAATCCGGGCGGTTTCGTGCCGACGTTCAGTCATGAACACAAGGAGATCGGGCTGTTCGAGCCGGGCCATTGCCGGAGAACCTGCCGGTGGGTTATCGCCTGTCGATTATCAAGGCGCTGGAGCTGTGAGGGCCGGCAGCGAGGCGGCCGGCCCTGGACACAGAACTGAGGGTCTCAGGCGTCAGGCGCCTGGTCTTTCGGTGCATCAACATCGTCTTCTGCCGTCACTTCGCCTTCGGTATCCGGGTTCAGTGCTGCGGCTTCCTCTTCAGCTGTAGCTTTCTTGCGCTGAAGCTTTTCCTCTTTCTTCTGCTCCTTGGCCAAGTCTCTCTGACGTTTGGCGAAGGAATAATTGGGTTTAGCCATGGGCGATCCTCTGGGGTCGAAGGTGAGGTTGAGCGGCGCGTATTCTGCCCTGTATCGGGGTCGAGCCGTTAGCTGGGTTTTTGCTCGGCCCATTTTGGTTGCACCGACGGTTGCCATTCGTCCAGTGCGTCGAGCAGATTGTGCGCTGATTCGCTCAGTTGCAGCATGTCACGATGGGGCGCGCGGACGAAGCCCTCGCCGACGATATGATCGAGAAAACCGGTGAGTTTGCTGCAGAAACCGTTCACTTCCAGCAGCCCCAGCGGTTTTCCATGATAACTGTCCTTTATTGCGCAAAGGAATTAAACCTCGCGGCGAGGTTTTTCATAGGTGCCACTGGCGCCGCAGGCGTAGGCGGCGAGCAAGCTGCACAGCAGGCTGTTGAGGTTCATGAGGGGGCGCTCCAAAGAGGTGATGACGCTGATCATAGGGGCGAGTCAGACTTCTGGCTGGTTGATTATGTCCATCAGGCTGATAGGCTTAAGTTGTATACAATCTTTGATTCAGGTCATAGGAACTTGTCTCAAATTCAGGCAGTCTTCCCCTTTGACGGAATTTTGTTAACCATGCCTTGGAGATTCACGATGTTTGCCAAACTTGTTGCAGTATCCCTGTTGACGCTGGCCAGCAGCCAACTGATGGCAGCGGAGTGCAAGACCACGATCGACTCGACCGACCAGATGTCCTTCAGCACCAAGGCCATCGAGATCGACAAGAGCTGCAAGACATTTACCGTGGAACTGACCCATTCGGGCAGCTTGCCGAAAAACGTCATGGGCCATAACTGGGTGCTGAGCAAAGAGGCCGACATGCAGCCGATCGCCACTGACGGCCTGGCGGCAGGCATCGACAAGGATTACCTGAAGGAAGGTGATGCTCGTATCATCGCCCACACCAAGCTTATCGGCGCCAAGGAAAAGGACTCGGTGACCTTCGATGTTTCGAAACTGGCTGGCGGCGATAAGTACGGTTTCTTCTGCTCGTTCCCAGGCCATATCTCGATGATGAAAGGCACTGTTACCCTGAAGTAACCGACCTTTCAGACACAAAAAAGCGCCCCCATGCAGGGCGCTTTTTTTTGGGCGAAACAGCCCTAAGGGAGCGGGCGTCCGGTCACGGGGCGTAAGGCATCACCCGCTTGTGCTCGGTCTTGCGATAGGTGTCGCAAATGATCCTGGCCGCCTCTTCGCGAATGGGTTGCCCATGCAGGAAGGCGTCAATCTCGCCGTAGGTCACGCCATGGGCCGCTTCGTCCGGCCTGCCCGGGGACAGGTCTTCCAGATCAGCGGTCGGGACTTTTTCCACCAGCGATTCTGGCGCGCCAAAGTCACGGGCGATGGCCCGGACCTGGTTTTTCACCAGGCCGCTCAGCGGGGCTAGGTCACAGGCGCCATCACCAAACTTGGTGAAGAAACCCATGACTGCCTC
Organism: Pseudomonas sp. Z5-35; assembly: GCF_051131945.1. NCBI lineage: Bacteria > Pseudomonadati > Pseudomonadota > Gammaproteobacteria > Pseudomonadales > Pseudomonadaceae > Pseudomonas > Pseudomonas sp. Z5-35. Next base: position 4,918,611 of record NZ_CP071640.1, on the reverse strand, counting down.
GGCCGCATGATCGGTGCCGATCACCAGGCCTTGTTCCGCGCCGGCGATGGTGTATTGCGCCACCATGCGCATCCGCGCCTTGGTATTGCCCAGCACGAAGTCCCGTGAACCCGGGGCCTTGCCTTCGAATGCCAGGACTTCTTTTGCCAAGGCTTTGACCGCGGGGCCGATGTTGACGGTATGACGCTCGTCCGGCTCGATGAAGTCGACGCAGGCTTGGGCTTCGTGCTCGTCGAACTGGGTTTCATACGGCAGGCGCACGGCGACGAACTTGTATGCCGCATTGCCGGTTTTTTCCCGAAGCTCGCGCACGGCACGTTGGGCCAGCAGGCCAGCGGTCAACGAGTCGACCCCGCCGCTGATCCCCAGCACCAGGCTCTTGAGCCCTGAGTTGACGAGGCAGTCCTGAATGAAACCCACCCGGCGAGCGATTTCGGCCTTGAGGGCGGCGTCATCGGCGAACGGTGGCTGGACCTTGAGCTGTTCAGCAATCTCACGCTGTACGGCTTGCATGAATTCACTCCTTGCTTGATGTGCCTTAATGGGCGGCAGGTACTTGGAAAACATGTCGCATGTAGGCGACGAAATTCGGATCCTTGCAGTGGGTCTTGCCGGGCTCGTCTGAAATCTTGGCCACGGGTTGCCCGTCACAGCTGATCATTTTAAGCACGATGCTCATCGGCTCCACGCCTGGAATGTCACAGGTCAGGTTGGTGCCGATACCGAAGCTCACATTAATGCGACCACGCAAGGCACGGAAAATATCCAGGCATTTGGGTAATGTCAGGCTGTCGGAGAACACCAGCGTCTTGCTCATCGGGTCGATGCCCAGCTTGTGGTAGTGCGCAATGGCTTTTTCCGCCCAGATGACAGGATCCCCTGAGTCATGGCGCAAACCGTCGAACAGCTTGGCGAAGAACAGATCGAAGTCCTTCAAGAAGGCGTCCATGGTGATGCAGTCGGTCAGCGCGATACCCAGCAGGCCGCGGTATTCGCGAACCCAGCAATCAAGCGCGGCGATCTGGCTGTCGATCAGCCGCGGGCCCAGTTGCTGGTGGGCCATGATCCACTCGTGGGCCATGGTGCCCAAGGGTTTCATATCCAGCTCCCGGGACAGGTGCACGTTACTGGTGCCGACGAACCGCCCTGGGAAATCGTGCTTGAGCACGTTCACCACTTCTTCCTGGACTCGGTAGGAAAACCTGCGTCGAGTGCCGAAATCGGCTACCTGCAGCTCGGACAATTCGTCGGCGCTGGCGTTGGCGGCCAGCCAGTCGAACTTGCGATAAAGCTGCTCCCGCGCCTGCTCCAGGACGATCTCACGGTAGCGATAGCGATTGCGCACCTCGCTGACGATGGCCAGCAACGGCACCTCGAACAGGATGACGTGCAGCCAAGGCCCGCGTAGACGGATGAACAACTCGCCGTTTTCGATGCCGGTGTGCACGTACCGCAGGTTGAAACGAAACAGCCCCAGGAACCTGAGGAAATCCGGCTTCAGGAAGCTGATGCGCTCGAGGAAACTCAGCTGGTCGGCGCTCAGGTTCAGCTCGGCCAGGCGCTCGATCTGGAAGCGGATCTCCGCCAGGTACGGACGCAGGTCCTCGCTGTTGCGGCAACGAAACTCCCACTCGACTTCGACGTTGGGGTAGTTGTGCAGCACCGCCTGCATCATCGTCAGTTTGTAGAAATCGGTGTCGAGCAGGTTCTGCACGATGCGATCGGCAAATACACTCTCGCTCATAACGGGAATCTCCAGACAGATAGCTGCGGCGGCAGCGGCGTACGGCAGTTGTGGTGGAAGGGCTAGTGGCGCATAACCGCGATGGTTATTGCCAGTATTTTTTAGCGTTTGCGGGTCTTTTGTGGCGAGGGAGCTTGCTCCCGCTCGGCTGCGAAGCAGACGCAGAATTTTTCATCTGACAGAATTTTTAGGGCCGCTGCGCAGCCCAGCGGGAGCAAGCTCCCTCGCCACGGGGGGCAACTTTCGCTATGGCGGCGCATCAGGGCTATCGATCTGCTCCAGCATCCACTCCACGAACAGTCGTACTTTGGGCACATCCGCTGCATGTTCCGGATAGGACAGGTAATAGGCACTGGCGCTGGGCATCGCATGTTGCCAAGGGATGACCAGTTTGCCGTCGGCGAGCTCTTCTTCCACCAGGAATTTTGGCAACAGGGCCACGCCGCAGCCGACCTGGGCGGCACGAATGCACATGTAGAAGGTTTCGAAGCGCGGCCCGTGGTAGCTGTGTTCGGTGTGGTAGCCCTGGCTGTCGAACCAGTCGTGCCAGGCTTGCGGACGCGAGGCGTTTTGCAGCAGCACCAGGTCGGCCAGTTGCGTCGGGTCGGTGAAGGGCCGGTCCGGCAGGCTGCCTGGCGCGCAGACCGGCACCAACTCTTCGCCGAACAGTTTCAACGATTCGGTTCCCGGTCGGGAGCCCTGGCCGAAGTAGAACGCCAGGTCGCTGCGCCCTTGCTGCAAGTCGTCGGCCTCGTGCTCGCTGCACAAGTCCAGATGAATCGACGGATGCCGCAGGCGCCAGCCCTTGAGCCGCGGAACCAGCCAGCGAGCGCCGAAGGTCGGAGGCGTGGAGACCCGCAGGACTTCGGTGTCGCCACCGTAGGAGCGCAGGTAATGGGTCGACATCTCAACCTGGGTGAGGATTTTTCGCACCTCCCCCAAATACAAGTTTCCTGCCGGTGTCAGTTGCAGGCGTCGGCGCACGCGCCGAAACAGCAGGTGCTGCAACAGTTCTTCAAGCTGCGCGACCTGTTTGCTGACGGCGCTCTGGGTCAGGTTCAGCTCTTCGGCGGCGCGGGTAAAGCTCAGGTGACGGGTCACCGCTTCGAAGCACTGTAGCGCTGTAATCGATGGCAAATAGCGTTTATTGAGCATGATCAGCCCTTATTTCTTGTTGCTCTGCTTATCCGGTAACGGCCAGCATGAATAAACGGAATGATATCTCGCTTAAAGGTCGTTTGTTGGCAAGTCTCGGGCCAGCTACAACTACAGGCCTGATCAGCCGTGATCGTCCGGCTGCCCACTTTTGTCTCTCGCTTGAGGAATTTACCCATGGTTGCTGCATTGCTTGATCGTCTGGGCGTCAACCCGGCCTTGTACCAGAACGGCACACAGCCCGTGCACTCGCCCATCGATGGCAGTCGCATCGGCGCCGTGAATTGGGAAGGCGCCGCTGAAGTCGAGCAGCAGGTCAGCCGCGCGGAGCATGCCTTTGACCTGTGGCGCAAAGTGCCGGCGCCACGGCGCGGCGAGCTGGTTCGTCAGTTTGGCGACCTGCTGCGTGAATACAAGGCCGACCTCGGCGAACTGGTGTCGTGGGAAGCCGGCAAGATCACCCAGGAAGGCCTGGGTGAAGTGCAGGAGATGATCGACATCTGCGATTTCGCTGTCGGCCTGTCCCGCCAGTTGTACGGCTTGACCATTGCGTCCGAGCGTCCTGGCCACCACATGCGTGAAACCTGGCACCCGCTGGGCGTGGTTGGAGTGATCAGCGCGTTCAACTTTCCCGTGGCGGTCTGGGCTTGGAACACCACCCTCGCGCTGGTGTGCGGTAACCCGGTGATCTGGAAACCTTCCGAGAAAACCCCGCTGACCGCCTTGGCGTGCCAGGCACTGTTCGAGCGGGTGCTGAGCAACTTTGCCGATGCCCCACCGTACCTGAGCCAGGTGATCATCGGTGGGCGTGATGCCGGCGAAGCGCTGGTCGACGACCCGCGCGTGGCGCTGATCAGCGCCACCGGCAGCACGCGCATGGGCCGCGAGGTCGCGCCGAAAGTCGCAGCGCGGTTTGCCCGCAGCATCCTCGAACTGGGCGGCAACAACGCGATGATCCTGGCTCCGAGCGCCGACCTGGATATGGCCGTGCGCGCCATCCTGTTCAGCGCCGTCGGCACTGCGGGCCAGCGTTGCACCACGCTGCGCCGGTTGATCGCCCATGAATCGGTGAAGGAAGAGATCGTTACCCGTCTCAAGGCGGCCTATTCGAAAGTGCGCATCGGTCATCCGCTGGAAGGCAATCTGGTCGGGCCGCTGATCGACAAGCAGAGCTTCGAGAACATGCAGGACGCGCTGGAGCAGGCGTTGAGCGAAGGCGGGCGAGTGTTTGGCGGCAAGCGCCAACTCGAAGACCAATTTGCGAATGCCTTTTACGTCTCGCCCGCCATCGTCGAGATGCCGGAGCAAAGCGACGTGGTGCGTCACGAAACCTTCGCGCCGATCCTCTACGTGGTCGGCTACAAGGACTTCGCCGAAGCGCTGCACCTGAACAATTCGGTGCCACAAGGCCTGTCGTCGTGCATTTTCACCACCGATGTGCGTGAAGCCGAGCAGTTCATGTCGGCCGTGGGCAGCGATTGCGGGATCGCCAATGTCAACATCGGCCCGAGCGGCGCGGAGATCGGCGGAGCGTTCGGCGGCGAGAAAGAAACCGGCGGCGGCCGTGAATCCGGCTCCGACGCGTGGCGTGCCTACATGCGCCGCCAGACCAATACCGTGAACTATTCGCTGGAGTTGCCGTTGGCGCAGGGAATTACGTTCGATTGAGCAGCGGCAAGCGGCAAGCTGCAAGCCACAAGCCAAACCAGCTTGCGGCTTGTGGCTTGTCGCTTGCAGCTGCTCCTGACCAGGAGCCGGCAATGCCGTTACGCGAAGAATGTCTGTGGGAAATACTGACGCCACAACGGCCCGACAACATCTCGCTCAAGGGCGAAGTCACGGTGGACGTGTGCGTCATCGGCGCGGGCTTTACCGGGTTGTCGGCGGCGGTGCACCTGTTGGAGCAGGGCAAGCGCGTTGCGGTGCTGGAAGCTCATCGGGCCGGACATGGTGGATCGGGGCGCAACGTGGGATTGGTGAATGCCGGGATGTGGATCCCGCCAGATGACATCGAGGCCGGGTTCGGCGAAGCCGTGGGCAGCCAGCTTAATCGCATGCTTGGGGCCGCGCCGGCCTTGGTGTTCAGCCTCATCGACAAATACAACATCGACTGCCAGCTGCGCCGCGAAGGCACGCTGCACATGGCCCATAACGCCCGGGGCGAGGCGGATTTGCGCAGTCGCGAAGCACAATGGAAGCGCCGTGGCGCCCCGGTAGAATTGCTGACCGGCCAAGCCTGCGTCGAAGCCACCGGCACTGACAAGATCGCTGCGGCATTGCTCGACCGCCGCGCCGGCACGCTCAACCCCATGGCCTATACCAGCGGGCTGGCCGATGCCGCGAAAAAACTGGGTGGCCAACTTTTCGATCATTCGCCCGTCACGCGCCTGGAGCGCCAGGGCCAGCGGTGGTCGGTGCAGACGGCCCAGGGTTCGGTGCTGGCCGAGCAAGTCGTAATTGCTTCCAATGCCTATACCGAGGGTGATTGGACCGAGTTGCGGCGCAACTTTTTCCCCGGTTATTACTATCAGGTCGCTTCTGTCCCGCTGACCGACGAGGCCGCCCGCCGCATTTTGCCGGGAGGGCAGGGCTCGTGGGACACCCGCCAGGTGTTGAGCAGCATTCGTCGGGACGAGGACGGTCGTTTGCTGCTGGGCAGCCTGGGCAACGGCAACCGCAAACCGACCTGGTTCCTCAAGGCCTGGGCCGACCGAGTGCAGCAGCATTATTTCCCGTACCTCAAGTCGGTGGAGTGGGAATGCACCTGGACCGGCTGCATCGCCTTCACGCCCGACCATCTGATGCGCCTGTTCGAGCCGGCGCCCGGCCTGGTGGCGGTCACTGGCTATAACGGTCGCGGCGTGACCACCGGCACCGTGGTCGGCAAGGCCTTTGCCGATTACCTGTGCCACGGCGATGCCAAGGCGTTGCCGATCCCCTTTGCGCCGATGCAACCTTTGGCTGGCGTTGGTCTGCGCAGCTGTCTGTATGAAACGGGATTTTCGCTGTATCACGCGGGCCAGTGCTTGCGGATCGTCATCTGATTGTTGAAAAGTGTTACGAACAGCGGCGTTTTCCAGTCCAGCGGCTAGCCTGTTATGGTGCGGGTTGTAGCAGCCGCGCACCGACAGTGTGCAGTTAGGTGACGCAGGTTGTTACACAGTGGTTGCACGCCGTTTAGTGTGGTGGTTGCAATGATGGCTCATGGAGGGTTTCACCTACGTTTAGAAAAGGTTGCACCTCGTGCGGTTTAGACGGTTGCACGCCCTGTGAAAAAGGGCCCGAAACAGTCGAAATAACAATAAAGCAGCGACTTTTTTCAGAATAAAAAACCGATGGCACGCCCCTTGCTCTTAGCTTTTCAGTGAAGTGAAGTCGCAGTGCCAACTAAAAAAAACCTTGGAGCACCACCTCATGTCCCAGACGTTTTACAAGAAAGGCTTTCTGGCCCTCGCAGTGGCAACTGCGTTGGGTGTTTCTGCGTTTGCCCAGGCCGACATCAAGATCGGCGTAGCGGGTCCCATGACAGGCGCCAACGCGGCATTTGGCGAGCAGTACATGAAGGGTGCGCAAGCGGCGGCAGACGAGATCAATGCCAAGGGCGGCGTGAACGGCGAGAAAATCGTACTGGTGGCTGGCGATGATGCGTGCGAACCGAAGCAGGCCGTGGCCGTTGCCAACCGCCTTGCTGACCAGGACAAGGTGGCCGGCGTGGTCGGTCACTTCTGCTCTTCCTCCACCATCCCGGCCTCCGAGGTCTACGATGAAGCCGGCATCATCGCCATCACGCCTGGCTCCACAAATCCCCAGGTGACCGAGCGCGGCCTGAGCGCGATGTTCCGCATGTGCGGTCGTGACGACCAGCAAGGTATCGTCGCCGGCGACTACATCGTCGATGTGCTCAAGGGCAAGAAAGTCGTGGTCCTGCATGACAAGGACACCTATGGCCAAGGCCTGGCGGATGCAACCAAGGCACAGTTGGCCAAGCGTGGCGTGACCCCTGTGCTGTACGAAGGCCTGACCCGTGGTGAAAAAGACTTCAGTGCCGTGGTGACCAAGATCCGTTCGGCCGGTGCCGACGTGGTCTACTTCGGCGGCCTGCATCCGGAAGCCGGTCCGCTGGTACGCCAGCTGCGCGAGCAGGGCCTGAAAGACGTGAAATTCATGTCCGACGACGGCATCGTGACTGACGAACTGGTCACCACCGCTGGCGGCCCGCAGTACGTCGATGGCGTGTACATGACCTTCGGCGCCGACCCGCGCCTGCTGCCAGACAGCAAGGCCGTGGTAGACGCATTCCGCGCCAAGGGCACCGAGCCTGAGGGCTACACCCTCTACGCCTACGCTTCAGTGCAGACCTTGGCTGCCGGCTTCAATGGCGCCAAGTCCAACAAGGGCGAAGAAGCGGCCAAGTGGCTCAAGGCCAACTCGGTCCAGACGGTGATGGGCAAGAAGGAATGGGACACCAAAGGCGACTTGAAAGTCTCCGACTACGTGGTCTACCAGTGGGACAAGGATGGCAAGTATCACCAGCTGGAAAAACAGAAGTAAGGGCTGAAGCGATCGATCAAATCCCTGTAGGTCCCGGCCAGGTCCGGTTTCTACAGGGAGCACTGGTCGCGCCTGGCATTGCTCCGACGTAAATCTGTATTTTCCTTAGAAGAACCGCACGCCCCAGGGTGTGCAGGTTCTCACTGCGTGAGATTGCGTTATGGATGGTATTTTCCTGCAGCAACTGATCAATGGCCTGACCCTCGGGTCGGTCTACGGTCTGATCGCCATCGGCTACACAATGGTCTATGGCATCATCGGCATGATCAACTTCGCCCACGGCGAGGTTTACATGATTTCCGCTTACCTCGCGGCAATCAGTCTGGCTCTGCTGGCTTACTTCGGTATTGAATCCTTTCCGCTAATGATTCTTGGCACCCTCGTGTTCACGGTCGTGGTCACCGGGGTATACGGCTGGGTCATCGAACGCGTCGCCTACAAACCCCTGCGCAACTCCACCCGCCTGGCACCGCTGATCAGCGCCATCGGCATCTCGCTGATCCTGCAGAACTACGCACAGATCAGCCAGGGCGCCCGCCAACAGGGTGTGCCGACGCTACTTGAAGGCGCCATGCGCGTCGACATCGGTACCGGCTTCGTGCAGCTCACCTACACCAAGATCTTCATCCTGATTGCCGCATTCGCCGGCATGGCGCTGCTGACCTACATCATCAAGTACACCAAGCTCGGCCGCATGTGCCGCGCTACCCAGCAAGACCGCAAGATGGCCTCCATCCTCGGGATCAACACCGACCGGGTGATTTCCTACGTGTTCATCATCGGTGCGGCCATGGCGGCCCTGGCCGGTGTGCTGATCACCATGAACTACGGCACGTTCGACTTCTATGCTGGCTTCATCATCGGCATCAAGGCGTTCACCGCGGCGGTACTCGGCGGCATCGGCTCCCTGCCTGGGGCAATGCTCGGCGGGATCATCCTCGGGATCTCCGAGTCGCTGTTCGCCGGTCTGATCAACTCCGACTACAAAGACGTGTTCAGTTTCTCGCTGCTGGTGCTGATTCTGATCTTCCGTCCCCAAGGCCTGCTGGGTCGCCCACTCGTGGCGAAGGTATAAGTATGTCTGCTGCCAATAAACCGCTTGATATCAAAAAGAGCGTCATCGACGCGATCCTGGCCGGCCTGATCTCGCTGATCGTGTTCGGGCCGATCGTCGGCGTGGTGCTCGACGGCTACAGCTTCAACCTGCAACCGGCCCGTGTCGGCTGGCTGGTGGCGATCGTGATGGTCGGGCGCTTTGCCTTGAGCCTGTTCCTGCAAACCCCCAAGGGACTGAAGATTCTCCAGGGTTTCGAAAGCACCGGCTCCGGCGTGCACGTGTTGCCGCCAGACTACAAGTCGCGCCTGCGCTGGATCATCCCCGCGCTGATCGTGATTGCCATCGTGTTCCCGTTTTTCGCCAACAAGTACGTGCTCACGGTGGTCATCCTCGGCCTGATCTACGTGCTGCTGGGCCTGGGCCTGAACATCGTCGTCGGCCTGGCCGGGTTGCTCGACCTGGGTTACGTGGCGTTCTATGCCATCGGTGCCTATGGCCTGGCGCTGGGCTATCAATACCTGGGGCTGGGGTTCTGGACTGTATTGCCGCTGGCAGCCATTGCGGCGGCAATGGCGGGGTGCATATTGGGATTCCCGGTGTTACGAATGCACGGTGACTACCTGGCCATCGTGACCCTGGGTTTTGGCGAGATCATCCGGCTGGTGCTGAATAACTGGCTGTCGTTCACGGGGGGGCCGAATGGCATGCCGGTGCCGTCGCCAACCTTTTTCGGCCTGGAGTTTGGTCGAAGGGCGAAGGAAGGCGGGGTGCCTTTCCATGAGTTTTTCGGTATCGACTACAACCCCAATATCAAATTTCTGTTCATCTACATCGTGCTGTTCATCACGGTGCTGCTGGTGCTCTACATCAAGCATCGCCTGACCCGCATGCCGGTCGGTCGCGCCTGGGAAGCCCTGCGTGAAGACGAAATCGCCTGCCGTTCCATGGGCCTGAACCACGTGCTGGTCAAGCTTTCGGCGTTCACCATCGGTGCGTCGACCGCGGGCCTGGCAGGTGTGTTCTTCGCCAGCTACCAAGGCTTCGTCAACCCGTCATCGTTCACCTTCTTCGAGTCGGCGTTGATCCTGGCGATCGTCGTGCTGGGCGGCATGGGCTCGACCGTGGGCGTGGTGATTGCCGCCTTCGTGCTTACCGTGGCACCGGAGCTGCTGCGCAGCTTCTCTGAATATCGAGTCCTGCTGTTTGGTGTGCTGATGGTGTTGATGATGATCTGGCGCCCGCGTGGCCTGATTCGTATCAGCCGTACCGGTGTGACGCCGCGCAAGGGGGTAGCGCCATGAGCGAAGTCGTACTCAAAGTTGAAAACCTGATGATGCAGTTCGGCGGCATCAAGGCCCTCAGCGATGTCAGCCTGCAGGTCAAGCGCAACTCGATCTTCGCCCTGATCGGCCCCAACGGTGCGGGCAAGACCACGGTCTTCAACTGCCTGACCGGTTTCTACAAGGCTTCGGGCGGCAAGATCGAGCTCAGCGTGCGCGGCGAGCAAACCGACGTCATCAAGCTGTTGGGCGAAGCGTTTCGCCCGACCGACTTCGTCTCGCCAAAGTCTTTCGCCAGCCGGCTGTACTACAAGATGTTCGGTGGCACCCATTTGGTGAATCGCGCGGGCCTGGCGCGTACGTTCCAGAACATTCGCCTGTTCAAGGAAATGTCGGTGCTGGAAAACCTGCTGGTGGCCCAGCACATGTGGGTCAACCGCAGCCTGGTGGCGGGCATCCTCAACACCAAGGGCTACCGCAAGGCGGAAAGCGATGCCCTGGATCACGCCTTCTACTGGCTGGAAGTGGTGGATCTGGTGGACTGCGCCAACCGCCTGGCCGGTGAGCTTTCCTACGGCCAGCAGCGCCGCCTGGAAATCGCCCGGGCGATGTGCACCCGTCCGCAGATCATCTGCCTCGACGAACCAGCGGCTGGCCTCAACCCTCAGGAAACCGAAGCGCTGAGCGCGATGATCCGGCTGCTGCGCGACGAGCACGATCTGACCGTGGTGCTGATCGAACACGACATGGGCATGGTAATGAGCATTTCCGACCACATCGTGGTGCTGGACCACGGCAACGTGATCGCCGAGGGCGGTCCCGAGGCGATTCGCAACGATCCGAAGGTGATCGCGGCTTACCTGGGTGCCGATGAAGAGGAATTGGTATGAGTGGGCCTATCCTTGAACTCAAGGAGCTGGACGTGTTCTACGGGCCTATCCAGGCCCTGAAGAAAGTCTCCATGCACATTGGTGAAGGCGAAACCGTGAGCCTGATCGGCTCCAATGGCGCCGGCAAGTCCACGCTGCTAATGTCCATCTTCGGCCAGCCGCGGGCGGCGGGCGGGCAGATCATTTACCAGGGCGTGGACATCACCCAGAAGTCGTCGCACTACATTGCGTCCAACGGCATCGCGCAGTCACCGGAAGGGCGCCGGGTATTCCCCGACATGACCGTCGAGGAAAACCTGCTGATGGGCACCATCCCTATCGGAGACAAATACGCCAGCGAAGACATGCAGCGCATGTTCGAGCTGTTCCCGCGTCTCAAGGAACGGCGCAACCAGCGGGCCATGACCATGTCCGGCGGCGAACAGCAAATGCTCGCGATCGCCCGGGCATTGATGAGTCGGCCCAAGTTGTTGCTGCTCGATGAGCCGAGCCTGGGGCTGGCGCCGATCGTGGTGAAACAAATCTTCGCGACCCTGCGTGAACTGGCCTCCACCGGGATGACCATCTTCCTGGTGGAACAGAATGCCAACCACGCCCTCAAGCTGTCGGACCGGGCCTATGTGATGGTCAACGGCGAAATCCGCCTGACCGGCACCGGCAAGGAACTGCTCGCCAACGAGGAGGTGCGCAACGCGTACCTGGGCGGGCATTGAGTTGATGCTGCGATGAAAAACCGGCGAGTGATCGCCGGTTTTTTTATCCCCCAGATCCAGCCTTTGGGCATCTTCGGCAATTGTGGAAAACAATCCTGAACCCTTGTGAAACCGCGACATAAAGTCACCGCAAACAGTTGTTTTGTCACAGTTTTGACTTGTCCCCGTTTGCTGTGGAGCCGGCTGTGGGTAAGGTGGGAGTAGCTGGCTGTAAGCCTTTGTCTACGTGGCTTTCAGCGGTATGATCGTTTTTTGATCAGGCGTTTTTGCGCAAGCGGGAGTGGCTATTGTCAACAGTTTTCTGCGCGGCAGAAGTGCCTCGATAGCCGGTGCGCAAGCCTGTGGATAAGTCTGTGACTAAACTCTGGAAAGACCGCGCTGAGCGCCGTCGTTGCTGGCTTGGAGCCATCGCGCTATCAAGCCTTGGCTTATAGCAGAGAAACTGCGCTGCACAACCTGACTTGCCCGGTCAAGCGAAAAAAATTTCCAAATTGCCCGCAAAGCCTTATGCACAGCGGCCTCCAGTGTTTGGACTTGCCCCCGATTATTGTGGACCTGCCTGTGGATAAGGTGCGCGCAACCCGCTGCAGCCCTTGTTTGGCAAGGCTCCGAGAGACCTGGTTGTTTTTTGAGCACCGTCGCCGCCAAAAGCACGTGTTCAAGCCTTGCCCCTGGCGGGCCAGGCCGGGCATGCTGTGGGCCGATTTCCATTCAATGGCTTTGAGCCCAAGCAAGGAGAACACCATGTCTGACACCCTGTTTATCACTGGCGCGACGTCCGGTTTCGGTGAAGCCTGTGCCCGTCGTTTTGCCGAGGCGGGTTGGAAACTGGTGCTGACCGGGCGTCGTGAAGAACGCCTTGATGCACTCTGCGCCGAGTTATCGAAGCAGACCGAAGTCCACGGGCTGGTGGTGGACGTGCGCGATCGCAAGGGCATGGAAGACGCCATCGCCAACCTGCCGCCGTCCTTCGCCAAATTGCGCGGGTTGATCAACAACGCCGGCCTGGCCCTGGGGGTCGACCCAGCGCCCAAGTGCGACCTCGATGATTGGGACACCATGGTCGACACCAACGTGAAAGGCCTGATCTACAGCACGCGCCTGTTGCTGCCGCGCCTGATCGCCCATGGACGTGGAGCCGGGATCGTAAACCTGGGCTCCATTGCCGGTAACTATCCGTACCCAGGCAGCCACGTGTACGGTGCGAGCAAGGCGTTCGTCAAACAGTTCTCCTTGAACCTGCGCTGCGACCTGCAAGGTACGGGCGTGCGGGTGAGCAATATCGAGCCGGGTTTGTGTGAAAGCGAATTTTCCCTGGTGCGTTTTGGCGGCGATCAGGAACGCTACAACGCGACCTACGCCGGCGCCGAGCCGATCCAGCCGCAGGACATCGCCGAGACTATTTACTGGGTGCTCAACGCGCCGGCGCACATCAACATCAACAGCCTTGAATTGATGCCGGTGAGCCAGACCTGGGCCGGGTTCGCCATCGAGCGCAACAAGGCCTGACCGCTGGCGTTACGTCGAGTTGAACAGATGAGCTCTTGTGGCGAGGGAGCTTGCTCCCGCTCGACTGCGAAGCAGTCGTAAGTTTTCTGGGACCGCTGCGCGGCCCAGCGGGAGCAAGCTCCCTCGCCACAGGTTAAGGTCAAGCCAGGTAGTCAGCCAGCCCGCGGTAGCAGGTCAGCAGGTGATACGGCGTGGTGGACGGCATGTCCCGGCGGCTGATGTTGCCACCGGCGTCGAGGCATTCGTTCCAGCCTTGGGGGTGCAGGAAATGCTCCTGCAACGCCTGTAACTGGCGCAACAAAGGCCCTTCGCTTCCCGGACGCAATGTAAGTGCGCGCAAATACTCGGCCTGGGCCCAGATGCGTTGGGTGGCGTCACGCGCGGGCCCCTGTGGCTCCAGGCCAAGCATGGCGCACACCGCGCCCGACTGCGGCTCCACGCCAAGTTGTTCGGTGTGGCTGAAGCTGCGCTCCAGCGCGGTTTGCAGTTTTCCATCACGCAGCAAGGGCGATGAGGCCAGCAGGAAATACCATTCAAACTGGTGGCCCGGTTCGAACCAGTTATCCACAGCCTTGAGCGGTTTTTCCATGATGACTTTCTGCCCAGGGTGCACGAAGTGCTTGGACATTCCATCGCACAGGCCCAGCAACGCCTGGCGCACGTTGGCATCGTCGCGAACCGACAGTGTCGCGAGGAGCGCTTCTGCCAGGTGCATCAGCGGGTTTTGCAGCGGGCCGGACTTGCGGCTCCCCCAGTCTCGCCCCAGGTTGGCTTCGTAAAGCCCGTCGCCGGTGGCGAAGCGTTGCGTGATCACTTCCAGCGCCACATTCAACGTGGACTCCACCAGCGGCTCGCGAACCTTGCTCCAGTAGTGAGCGCAGGCGAAGAGGATGAAGGCGTGGGTGTAGAGATCCTTGCCGGTATCCAGCGGCGCGCCCTGCGGATCGATGCTGTAGAACCAGCCGCCATGTTCGGCATCATGGAAATGCCGTTGCAGCGAGCGGAACAACGCAGCGGCCCGCTCTTGGGCATCCGGTACTTCTCCGATCAGGCTGGCGAACACATACAACTGTCGTGCACAGGCCATGGCCCGGTAACGTTGCGGCGGCAGCGGCGTGTGCTGGGAATCGAGGGATTCGTAGGGCAATGCCAACTCGGCATTCCAGCCCGGGCCTAGCCACATGGGCACGATCACGTCGTGAAAATGCCTCTGCACCGTGGTGAACAGGGCAGTCAATTCAGGCGGGTGAGCAGGGCGGGAAGCATCAGGCATTGGCGAACGTCGTCACGGCTGGGGAGCGATTGCGCGACATGGTAGCAGAGTGGTCGACTTCGTAGAGATGCGCCTGCACGACCCATATCGCGAGCAAGCCTGCCCACGATAAAGGTCGTGCAGGTGTTAGCTGATCAGCCTGCCAACAACCAAACCCCAGCCGCCGCCGACGCCGCTCCGGCCAAGCGCACCAAGGGCGCGGCCGCCCGTGGCAATACCCGCACCAGGGCGAAGCCCGCGCCATGCAGTGCCGCCGTTGCCGCGACGAAACCGATCGCATAAGTCCACGGACTCGACATGTAAGGTAGCTCCAGTCCATGGGCCACGCCGTGGAACAGCGCGAACAATGCCGTCGCTGCCACCGCCAGACTCAATGGAGGACGCACCGCCAGCGCCACCGCCAGGCCCAGGGCCAATACAGATGCCGCGATACCGCTTTCCAGCGCAGGCAGAGCCTGGCCCTCGAAGCCCAGCAGGCCGCCGAACAACATTGTGCCGACGAACGTGCACGGCAGCGCCCAGCGCGCCGCGCCTTGTTGTTGCGCGGCCCACAAGCCCACCGCCAGCATCGCCAACAGATGATCGAGCCCGCCGATGGGGTGGCCCAGCCCGGCGATCAGGCCGTTATCGCCGTGGCCCGGGTGGGCGAATGCCAGCGCGGGGCTTAGCAGCAAAGCGAGGGCGGCGAGGGTGCGTTTGAATGTCATGGAGAAAGCTTCCTTGTTGAAAGTGAAAATGTTCACGCGGCGGTCAGCAGGCCCTGGCGCTCGATAAAGGCGATGATGTCCTCCAGGCCCTGGCCGGTTTTCTGGTTGCTGAACACGAAAGGCTTGCCGTTGCGCATCCGCTGGGTGTCGCTGTTCATCAATTCCAGCGAGGCGCCCACCAGCGGCGCCAGGTCGATCTTGTTGATCACCAGCAAGTCGGATTTGCAGATGCCCGGTCCGCCCTTGCGCGGCAGCTTGTCGCCGGCCGACACGTCGATCACATAGATCGTCAGGTCCGACAGTTCCGGGCTGAAGGTCGCCGACAGGTTGTCGCCACCTGATTCAACCAGGATCAGGTCCAGCCCGGGAAAGCGCCGGTTCAACTGGTCCACCGCTTCGAGATTGATCGACGCGTCTTCGCGGATTGCCGTGTGCGGGCAGCCGCCAGTTTCCACGCCGATGATCCGCTCCGGCGCCAGGGCTTCGTTGCGCACCAGGAAGTCGGCGTCTTCGCGGGTGTAGATGTCATTAGTCACTACCGCCAGGTTGTAGCGATCGCGCAAGGCCAGGCAGAGGGCCAGGGTGAGCGCGGTTTTGCCGGATCCCACCGGGCCGCCAATGCCAACGCGCAGAGGTTGTGTGTTCATGTGTATCTCCTAGGAACGGAACAGGCGGCTGTACTGGCGCTCATGGGCCATGCACGCCAGGGAAAGGCCAAACGCGGCGCTGCCGTAATGTTCGGGGTCGATGGTCGAGGCGATCTGCTGGGCCTGCTGCAGCAACGGCAACAGTTCGCTTGTCAGGCGCTGGGCGGCTTGCTGGCCCAGCGGCAAAGTCTTCATCAGCACCGCCAATTGATTTTCCAGCCAGCTCCAGAGCCAGGCGGCGAGGGCGTCCTGCGGCTCGATGCGCCACGCTCGGGCGGCCAGGGCCCAGCCCAGAGCCAGGTGCGGTTCGCTGCGCTGTTCGAGGCTGAGCTGTTCAAGACTGAGCTGTTCAAGAAAGCCCCGTGCCGCGCTGTCGAGCTCCGGCAAGCCAACGAGCAATTGCTGCAACGAGTAGCCCATTTGCCGGCTCTCCTGATAGAGCTCGCGGGTTTCCCGACTGGCGCGGTGCTCTCCACACAGTCGTAGCAGCGCCTCCCAATCGTTGGCCGCCGCCGCGGTGCAATGGGCCAGCAGCAAGGGCGCTTCGAAGCGCGCCAGGTTCAGCAGCATTTGATCGCTGATCCAGCGGCGAGCATCGTCAGGCGTCTTGACCTGGCCATTGTCGACGGCCATTTCCAGCCCTTGTGAATAGCTGTAGCCGCCGATCGGCAGTTGTGGGCTGGCCAGACGCAGCAGCGCCCAGGCCGGATTCATGTGCGCACGCCGAACTGATGCAGGCGCGGCGCGTAGTTGAAGTCTTCATCGCCGTGCCGGGAATGGTGATGACCGCCGCCATAGGCGCCGTGTTCGGGCTGGAACGGCGCTTCGATGGCCTCGACGCTGGCGCCGAGTTGTTCAAGCATCGCCTTGAGCACGTAGTCGTCCAGCAGGCGCAGCCAGCCGTCGCCCACTTGCAGCGCCACATGGCGATTGCCCAGGTGGTAAGCCGCGCGGGTCAGTTCGAACGCACTGGCGCAGGTGACGTGCAGCAACTGTTCGGGGCGTGCGCAGACGCGCACGATGCGCTCATCTTCGGCTCGCAAGTATTCACCGTCATAAAGCGGCGGCTGACCTCGCTCCAAAAACAGACCCACATCTTCACCCTCGGCACTGAAACAGCGCAGGCGGCTTTTACTGCGGGCATCGAAGGTCAGGTGCAACTCGGCGTCCCAGTGCGATTGGGCGGCGATTCTGCGGTGGATCACCAGCATTGGAGTGCTTCCAGCAATGAACAATGCTGTGTTTAGAGCAAGGGGCTTGCCAATCGAAGAGGGCGTAGGAAATATCTGGGGATGGCGTTTCAGGATGGGCCAGGTTGCGTGCCATGTTGGTGCGTATCGCGATGGTGTGCACCATTTTGCGGCTGGTATAAAAAGACATTGTGGTAGCGAGCCTGCTCGCGATAGCGGCGCATCATTAACATCAAATGCTGACTGACCCGACGCCATCATCGCGAGCAGGCATGCTGACAGTTATTCAGTACTGCCCAACCCTTGCCAATGCTTGAGGCCAATGAAGATGAACCGTAATTGCTGGGTCATCTTCGCTTGGGGCGTCGGGTCAGCTTGCATCAAGACAAAGCGTTATCCCTTGGCGCCAGGCGCCGCCATCTCCTTGGTCTCCAGATGATCCAATGCCCGCTCGACCAACAACTGAACTCCATCGGCCATGCGGCTGATTGCCAGGGCGATGCAGCGGCGTGATTCGTCGATGTCGTCGGCCAGGTCGGCGGCGATGGTGCTGATCGACAGCAGGTCTTCGGAGGTGTTGGCGAGCAGGGTTTCGGTGTCGATGTGCGGGGAGACGATGAAGAGCTGGTCTTTGTCGGGTTCCGGCAAGGGGGCGGGCTGGGGTTTCAGGTAGTAGTCGAGGGCGCGGTTGGTGGCGTCTTCGAGGCGTTTTTCTTCGAGTTTTTCGACGCGGGATTTGTGTTCGTTTTGCGGGGGATTCGGTGAATGCTTGACCATATCTATGTACCAGAGTTTGGGTCGACATCCTTTCGCTTGCATTCGAAGAGGTGGCAACTGTGCGTAGGTGTGCAAGACCGGTCTGGTACCGCCGGCAAACCCGAAGGTCTCCCACGCACAATTGCCATAACGGACGCGAGCATAAAAAAATGCTCGGTCAATAGCCATAACCAATTGCGTACCAATCCGGACTTGCACGTCCGTGTCACCGTTTTTTGCGATGACGAATAGAGGTTAGCGGCGCTCGAAAGCGCTGCCTAGTTCATGAACAGCCCGGCATATTGAAGGAAATGTCCGAGGGTTTGACGGGGAAAAAGCACCGAAAGATCACAGCGGTCGGCAGCTCCTACAGAAATTGCCTAGCGGCTGCCGAAAGCTGCGATTTTTTGATTTGAATGTCTGATGGAGCGAGAGGGTTGGTCAACTCCGCCATCGCGAGCAGGCTCGCTCCCCCAGAGGAAGCATGCGGACAGTTATTCAGTACTGCCCAACCCACGCCAGTGCTTGAGACCAATGAAGATGAATCGCAATTGCTGGGTAATCTTCGCTTGGGGGGTGAGGTGTTCGGGCAGGGCTTCGGCGGGCGGGTCGATGATGTCCGGCAACGTCGCGAAGACGCTTTTGACGATGAGGTCGGCCATCACGTTCAGCCCCGCCAGGTCCAGGTGCTGCAGTTTCGGCATGAGCGCCAGGTCGGCGGTCAGGTCCGAGCTGATGTCCTCGCGCAGTCTTGCGATGGCTTGGCGTACCGGCTGTGAACCACCGTACTGCTCGCGGGCCAGGAACAGGAACTGTGACCGGTTGGCGTGGACCACGTCGAGAAAGATCCGCACCGACGCATCGATGATGCCGCCCATGACGAATTCATTGTGGCGCACCAGCCGGATGGTCGCGCGAAAGGTCTGGCCGACTTCACTGACGAGCGCCAGGCCCAGTTGGTCCATGTCATCGAAGTGTCGATAGAACCCGGTGGGCACGATGCCCGCCGCCTTGGCGACTTCGCGCAGGCTCAGGCTGCCAAATCCCCTGCCGCACTCCATCAAATGGCGGGCTGCGTCCATCAGGGCATTTCGGGTCTGTTGTTTCTGTTCGGCGCGGGGCAGCATCGCAAGACTGACTTCCGAGTCATGGGAGCGATGCACTCTAGCAAATCGGCTTTGCCGTCGTCGAACGGTAGAGGGGGTTCAGGCTGGAAAACGAGGGGCTTGAAAAGTCAAAAGCCCGATTCAAGGAATCGGGCTTTTTTCCGGGCCACCATGGGCTCAGCTCACTGTGCTGTTGCGTTCGATCACGCGATCACCACCGCCTTCGGCGAGGGTTTGGCCTGGGGTGCGGTCGGAGCCGTCAGCCGCCAAGGTTTGGCCTGGAGTGCGGTCGGAGCCGTCAGCTGCCAGGGTTTGACCTTGTGGAGTGCGCGAAGAACCGTCTTCGGCGAGGGTCTGGCCGGGAGTACGGTCGGAACCGTCAGCTGCAAAGGTATCATTCTGCTTGGTGCGGTCATAACCGTCCTCGACCAAGCCTTTTTCTTCCAGGCGGTCACGACCACCTTCGGCTACGGTTTGGCTATAGACAGACTGGCTATCCTTGACCTGGGGTGTGGCTTGTTCGGAGGCTGGCAGGGCGAAAGCCGTAGAGGCCAGCAGTGAAAGGGACAGGCTCATCAGTAATTGGCGTTTCATGATCGGTGCTCCTCGGAAGGGCTAAAAAGTGGGTACGAGGGCAATGCTACTCTCGATAAGTCGATATAAAAGTTCATAAACGCAATGGTAATAATCAACAGAATTGATTGTTCGACGGAAAGGCTCTAGAACGGGCCTTTTGGAGGGGCCGTTTTGCTCTAGAGTGGGTAGTTTGTACTCACTTGCGCCCCGCAATAGCGCGGTGCCGGTAACAGGTAGCTGACGACCTGGTCAGGATCCGGAGTGTTTTTTCGTGCCGTTCTTTGCGCATGGTGGTAAACCTGTCGGCCGTTTCGCCAGTCCAATCATTTATGCAGCGAGCCGGTCCAGGTTCGTGTTGCCCAGGCGTCGCGGTCCGGACGCTGGTTTGTCATCAGGAGCCTTGTGCATGACGCGCACCTCGAAAATCCTTGCTTGGGGCCTTGCCTGCCTCGTCGTTCTGCTGGCGGTGCTGGTGTTGTTCCTTGCATTGTTCGACTGGAACCGCATCAAGCCTGCGCTCAACGCCAAGGTGTCCGAGGAGTTGCATCGTCCGTTTGCAATCAATGGCAACCTGGCGGTGGTGTGGCGGCGCGAGCTAACCGAAGGCGGGTGGCGAGCGTGGATGCCCTGGCCCCATGTCGTGGCCGAAGACTTGACCCTGGGCAACCCGGACTGGTCGAAGACACCGCAAATGGCCACGCTCAAGCGCGTTGAATTGCGCATTTCGCCTTTGGCCCTGCTGGCCCAACGGGTGGAGATTCCGCGCATCGACCTGACTGAACCCAACGCCAATCTGCAGCGCCTGGCCGACGGGCGCGCCAACTGGACGTTTCAATTCGATCCAAAGGACCCACAGGCCGAGCCGTCCAATTGGGTGGTGGACATTGGCGCCATCGGTTTCGACAAGGGCCATGTCGTTCTCGATGACCAGACGCTCAAGACCCGGCTCGACCTGCTGATCGATCCGCTGGGCAAGCCGATTCCGTTCAGCGACATCGTTGGCGAGAAAACCGCGAAAAAAGTCCGGGAGCAGGGCGCTGCGGCGCAGGATTATGCCTTCGCCTTCAAGGTTGACGGGCAGTACCACGGCCAGGCGCTCAGCGGTTCCGGCAAGGTTGGCGGACTGCTGGCCTTACAGGATGCGTCGCAACCATTCCCGTTGCAGGCCCAGGCAAAGATCGCCGACACCCGCATCGAACTGGCCGGCACTCTCACTGACCCGAAGAACCTCGGCGCCCTTGACCTGCGCTTGAAGCTGGCAGGCAACAGCCTGGCCAACCTTTATCCACTGACCGGCGTCACCCTGCCGGATTCGCCGCCCTACGCCACCGACGGTCGATTGATCGCCAAGCTCCACGAGCCGGACGGCGCGCAATTTCGCTATGAGGCGTTCAACGGCAAGATCGGCGACAGCGATATCCATGGCGACCTGGCCTATGTCGCGAGTCAGCCCCGACCGAAACTCAGCGGCGCGTTGGTCTCCAATCAGCTGTTGTTCAGCGATTTGGCACCGCTGATCGGTGCTGACTCCAACACTGAACAAAAAGCCCGGGGCGGCGCCAGCAAGCAACCGTCCGACAAGGTCTTGCCGGTAGAGGAGTTCCGCACCGAACGCTGGGGCGTGATGGACGCCGACGTGGAGTTCACCGGCAAGCGCATTGTCCACAGCGAGCAGTTGCCCTTTAACGACCTCTACACGCACCTGGTGCTCAACGACGGTCAACTGAGCCTCGAGCCCCTGCGCTTTGGCGTGGCCGGCGGTCGGCTCGATGCGCAGATTCGCCTCAATGGCCACACCCAGCCGCTCGAAGGCCGGGCGAAGTTGACGGCGCGAGGCTTCAAGCTCAAGCAGCTATTTCCCGGCTTCGAGCCGATGAAAACCAGTTTCGGCGAGCTCAATGGCGACGCCGATCTCTCCGGGCGCGGTAACTCGGTCGCGGCCCTGCTGGGGACGTCCAATGGCACGCTGAAGATGCTCATCAATGATGGCGCTATCAGTCGGGAGTTGATGGAACTGGCCGGACTCAACGTCGGCAATTACGTGGTAGGGAAAGTCTTCGGCGACAAGGAAGTGAAGATCAACTGCGCGGCGGCGGACTTCGACATCAAGACCGGCCTGGCGACAACGCGGCTGTTCGTATTCGATACCGAGAACGCGATTATCTACATCGACGGCACGGCGAACATGGCCACCGAGCAGTTGGACCTGACCATCACCCCGGAGTCCAAAGGCTGGCGATTGATATCCCTGCGCTCACCGTTGTACGTGCGCGGGACCTTTGCCAAGCCCGCCGCGGGGGTCAAGGCCGTACCGCTGATGCTGCGCGGGGCGGGGATGGTGGCCTTGGGTGTAATCGCCGCGCCAGCGGCCGGGTTGCTGGCGTTGGTGGCGCCCAGCGGCGGCGAGCCGAACCAGTGCGCGCCGCTGCTGGAGCAGATGAAAGCGGGCAAGGCGCCGGTGACGGTCAAGCCAACCCGCTAGCGATTACAGGTCGGCCAGGATATCGGCCATATCATCGGCGTGCTCTTCTTCCTGAGCCAGGATGTCTTCGAAAATACGCCGCGTGGTCGGGTCTTTGTCACCGATGTACTGGATGATTTCCCGGTAGCTGTCGACGGCGATCCGTTCAGCGACCAAGTCCTCGAACACCATTTCCTTGAGGGTGTTGCCCGCCACGTATTGGGCATGGGAGTGCCGGGTCAACAGGTCGGGGTTGAACTCCGGCTCGCCGCCCAATTGCACGATGCGCTCGGCGAGTTTGTCGGCGTGTTCGTTTTCCTGGTTGGCGTGTTCGAGAAATTCACTGGCCGCCACGCTGGCCTTAAGGCCGGTGGCCATGAAGTAGTGGCGCTTGTAGCGCAGCACACACACCAGTTCGGTAGCCAATGCTTCGTTGAGCAGGCGGATGATCTCCTGGCGATCGGCGTTGTAGCCTTCGGTGACCGCGCCATTCTGGACATTTTGCCGCGCGCGTTCGCGCAGGGTCGTGACGTCGGATAAGTGCATGTCGCTCATCTCGTTCTCCTGGAGGCTGATCCGGTTAGGCGTCACGCTCTGTAGGCGCGATCGCTCTAATTCTGAGTGACCCGATCCTGGAAAAGTTTTACCGAATTTTTCAGGGCGTGCCCGGTCATGCGCGCTTCTTCTTCCACCCACTGGAAAAAAGCCCGCACCGGCGGATGGCGTTCACGGCCAGGGACGCAGAGCGCGCTGTAGCCTGCGCCGTTGACCTGGACCTGCGGGCGATAGCCCACCAACAGGCCGCTGGCGACGCTTTCGGACGCCAGTATGTTGCTCGCCAGTACCAGCCCTTGTCCGGCAATGGCCGCTTGCAAGGCGTAGTGCTCTTCATCGTATTCACGCATGCACGGTTGGCGGCTCAGCCAGGTTTCGCCTGCCTGGGCACACCACGTATCCCAGCCGTGGGCGTACAGCTTGGAGTTGTGCCAACGTACGCCGATCAGCGTCGGCGGCTGCGCGGCTGCCAGCGCTACTTGCTCGGGCGAGCCATAGACGCCGAAGCGCTCGTCGAACAGGCATAGGCCGTACAGGTTCGAATAGTTGTCCAGGGTGTAGCGCACCACCATGTCCACGCTGGCGTCCTGATGCAGGTCGATGACTTCGCAGTGGGTGTCCAGCCTTACGTTGATGCTCGGATGGCGCGCATAAAACCGGCCCAGGCGTGGCACCAGCCATAGGGCGGCAAATGCGGCCGTGGTGGAAATCGTCAGGTGGCTGGTGCTGCGTTGTGGGCGCAAGGTATCCACGCTTTGCGCGACTTCCAGCAAGGCGCCGTGAAGGCTATGGAACAAGCGTTGCCCGCCTTCGGTGAGTCGTACCTGGCGGGGCAACCGTTCGAACAACGACAAGCCCAGCCAGGTTTCCAGCGAGCGGATCTGATGGGAAACCGCCGTCGGTGTGACCGAAAGCTCCTGGGCCGCCGCCTTGAAACTGAGCAGCCGTGCGGCGGATTCAAAGGCGCGCAGGGCGTTGAGGGGCAAGGTGGCAAACATCAGTAATCTCCAATGAATGAGAAAAACTCATCCAGGTGCATTAACGCTCATTTGAATGAAAGCAGTTGTGAGCTTCAAGCTTAAAGCTACAAGCAGTTCGAATTGTAGTTGACGATGAGGTTATACAGATGAGCACAATTCTTGTGGTGCAGGGCAGTCCTCGCGGTGAGCGGTCCCATTCCCGGCGTCTGGCAGAAGCTTTCATAAGCGCCTGGCAGGGCGTCAATCCACAGTCCCAAGCGACCCGCCGCGAAGTCGGCCGAACGGTCATTGCGCCAGTCAACGAAGCCTTTATCGCGGCAGCGTTCCACCCCGAGCCGCAGGCACGGCCGCTGACCATGCGGGCCGACCTGGCCTTGAGCGACACCTTGGTGGCGGAGCTGATGGCCCACGAGCGGTTGGTGATCAGCGCGCCCATGCATAACTTCGGCGTGCCCAGTGGGATAAAGGCCTGGATCGACCAGATCGTGCGCATCGGCCTGACGTTCAATCACCGCCTGGATAACGGCGTCTCGCAATACGAACCGTTGGTGTTGGGCAAGAAGGCTTTGATCGTGACCAGTCGTGGCGATTTCGGCTTTGGTCCCGGTGGTCAACTGGAGGCCATGAACCACGCCGACACGTGGCTGCGTACCGTCCTGGGATTTATCGGCATCAGCGATGTGACGGTGGTGGCCGCCGAAGGAGAAGAGTCGGCGGAGCACAGCTTTGCCCGTTCCTATGCCGAGGCCGAGCAGCGGTTGTTGGCGCTGGCGGGGACATTCTGAGAGGCATCCAGCGCCGGGTCGTGGATTCAGCGCAGGCTGAAGTGACCCGGGTGTCATAGACTGGTCATCATCGATACCGATGCTGACCACTTTTGACCTCAAGGATGTCGCCATGTCGCAGCGCTGTGCCACTCGCTACCCGCTGGTGCTGGTTCCAGGCATGCTCGGTTTCATTCGCCTGGTGTTGTATCCGTACTGGTACGGCATCGTCGCTGCGCTGCGCCGAGGCGGGGCCGTGGTGGTTGCGGTGAAGGTTTCGCCGCTGCATTCCTCCGAGGTGCGTGGCGAGCAGCTTTTGGCGCGAATCGAGGAAATCCTGCGGAACACCGGCGCGCAGAAGGTCAACCTGATCGGCCACAGCCAGGGCGCTCTCACTGCTCGCTACGTCGCCGCCAGGCGCCCGGACCTGGTCGCGTCAGTCACCTCGGTGGCCGGCACCAACCACGGTTCCGAACTGGCGGATTACCTGCACACCCACTACCCGGCCGACAGCGCCAAAGGACGATTGCTCAGCGCCTTGTTGCGGTTGATCAACGCAATGATGAGCTTGCTGGACAGCGGTTATCGCGGGCCAAAACTGCCGGTCGACATTCAAGCCTCCCATGCCTCGCTGACAACCGCCGGGGTAGCACTGTTCAACGAGCGTTATCCACAGGGGTTACCACAAACCTGGGGTGGGCAGGGGCCGGAAGAAGTCGGTGGCGTGCGTTATTACTCCTGGTCCGGGACCTTGCAGCCGGGCAAGACCGATAAAGGGCGCAACCTGCTCGACGGGACGAACCGCAGTTGCCGGTTGTTTGCTCGCACCTTCGTGCGCGAGGCGGGGCAGTGCGACGGGATGGTCGGGCGCTATAGCTCGCACCTGGGCACGGTCATCCGCGATGACTACCCGCTGGACCATTTCGACATCGTCAATCAGTCGCTAGGGTTGGTGGGCAAGGGGGCGGAACCCATTCGCTTGTTTGTCGAGCATGCCGAACGATTGAAGTCAGCCGGCGTTTAGTCCGTCGGACGGCATTAGCAACTTCATCGCGAGCAGCGACACGAGAGTCGATCTGGAAAGGTGTAACGGGCTTTGTCTACACTGCACCTCATCGCCGTCCTCCTCGGGCGGCAACCAGGAGAAACACCATGAAGATGCTGCGCATACCCTTGTTGATGATCGGTTTGCTGCTGTGTTCCCAGGGCTTCGCCGCCACGGCCCAACAGACCAAGATGACCACCTGCAATGCCGACGCGACTGCCAAGGCCCTCAAGGGCGACGAACGCAAAGCTTTCATGAGCAACTGCCTGAAGGCCACTCCGGTCGCCGCCGAACCGAGCACGCCGCAGGAGCGCATGAAGACCTGCAACGCCACGGCCACCACCCAGGCCTTGAAGGGCGATGCTCGCAAGACCTTCATGAGTGAATGCCTGAAGAAAAAATAAAATCTGGAATTGTTCTGCGTCCATGAGGCAGAAAAACACCTGAACCCCGACCAAGGTCGGCCGATACAATGCCTAGTGCTGCCCGCCGAACGCTGGCAGACTGCCGATCCTTTCACGCTCGTTTTGTTCTGGGGCTGTATGCCAACGTTTTCTCAGCGTCATGTGTTGTTGGTGATCAGTTGGGTGATCATTTTTGGTGGGTTGTTGCTGGTGCTGCCGCTGCGCCTGTTGCCGAGCCTGTTGGCCGGGTTGCTGGTGTTCGAGCTGGTCAACATGCTCACGCCGCAGCTGCAACGATTGATCGAAGGCCGGCGCGCCCGTTGGGTGGCGGTGGCGCTGCTGGGAACGCTGGTGGTCAGTGTACTCAGCCTGATTTTCGCCGGTGCCTTCAGTTTCCTGCTGCATGAAGCGGAGAACCCTGGGGCTTCCCTGGATAAATTCATGGGCGTGGTGGACCGCGCCCGTGGGCAATTGCCGCCCTTCATCGACGCCTATCTGCCGGCCAGCGCCGCCGAGTTCCGGGTGGCGATTGGTGACTGGATGAGCAAGCACCTGAGCGACTTGCAGCTGGTGGGCAAGGACGCGGCCCACATGTTCGTAACGCTGCTGATCGGCATGGTGCTGGGCGCCATCGTCGCCTTGCAGCGCATCCCCGACCTGACCAAGCGCAAACCCCTGGCCGCCGCGCTGTTCGATCGCCTGAACCTGCTGGTCAAGGCGTTTCGCAACATCGTATTTGCGCAGATCAAGATCTCCCTGCTCAACACCTTCTTCACCGGGATTTTCCTGGCGGTGGTGCTGCCGCTGTTCGGCATCCAGCTACCGTTGACCAAGACCCTGATCGTGATGACGTTCCTGCTGGGGCTGCTGCCGGTCATCGGCAACCTGATGTCCAATACGCTGATCACCATCGTCGCCTTGTCGCTGTCGATCTGGGTGGCGATGGCCGCGCTGGGCTACCTGATCGTGATCCACAAGCTCGAATATTTCCTCAATGCCCGTATCGTCGGCGGACAGATCAGCGCCAAGTCCTGGGAATTGCTCATGGCGATGCTGGTCTTCGAAGCCGCGTTCGGCCTGCCGGGAGTGGTGGCAGGACCGATCTACTACGCGTATCTCAAGAGCGAGTTGAAGCAGGTGGGGATGGTGTAGGGGGGCAGCTGTAAGCTTTGGGCTTCAAGCTTCAAGCTTCAAGCCAGCCGCGCCGCCCGACTGCTCTTACTTGCAGCTTGCAGCTCCAAGCTCAAAGCTGCTTCTCACCCATAGCGCTTCATCGCCTCGATCGCCAAGCCACTGCCAATACTGCCGAAGATATTGCCTTCCACATGCCGCGCCTGGGGCAGCATGGCCGAGACGCTGTTGCGCAGCGCCGGGATGCCACTGGAGCCGCCGGTGAAGAACACCGTGTCGACTTGATCGACCCGCACGTTGGCATCGTTGAGCAACTGCGTGACGCTGCCGCGCACCCGCTCCAGCAAGCCGTCGATGGCTGATTCGAACAGCGCCCGGCTCAGGTCCACGCTCAGGCCCGGCTCGATGCGGTCCAGCGCGACATGGCGTTGGTCGGCGTGGGTCAACTGGATCTTGGTTTCCTCCACTTCCATCGCCAACCAGTGCCCGGCACGCTGGTCGATCAGCTTGAACAGCCGGTCGATGCCGCCGGTGTCTTCAATGTCGTAGCGCATGCTAGCCAGGGCCAGGGTGGATTTTTGCGAGTACACCGCGTTGATGGTGTGCCAGGTCGCCAGGTTCATGTGGTGGCTGGTGGGCATGTAGGCGCCGCTTTTCATCCGGCTGCCGTAGCCAAACAGCGGCATCAGGCCTTGCAGGCTGAGTTGTTTGTCGAAATCGGTCCCGCCGATGTGTACGCCACCGGTGGCGAGGATGTCGGCGTGACGGTTGTCGTGCATGCGGCGCTCGGGGGACAGGCGCACCAGGGAAAAGTCCGAGGTACCGCCGCCAATGTCGACGATCAGCACCAACTCTTCTTTCTCGATGGTCGACTCATAATCGAAGGCCGCCGCAATGGGCTCGTACTGGAAGGAGACTTCCTTGAAACCAATGGCTCGGGCGACGTCTACCAAGGTGTTTTCCGCTTCCTGGTCAGCCATTTCATCGTCGTCGACGAAAAACACCGGACGGCCCAGCACCACTTCTTCGAATTCCCGACCGGCGGTGGCTTCGGCACGTTGCTTCAACTGGCCGATGAACAACCCCAGCAGATCCTTGAAGGGCATCGCCGTGCCGAGCACGCTAGTGTCCTGCTTGATCAGCTTGGAGCCCAACAGGCTTTTGAGTGAACGCATCAGCCGGCCTTCATAGCCTTCCAGGTATTCGTGCAGCGCCAGGCGGCCGTACACCGGGCGACGCTCCTCGAAATTGAAGAAGACCACCGAGGGCAGGGTGATCTTGTCGTCCTCCAGCGCGATCAACGTTTCCATGCCGGGGCGCAGCCAGCCGACGGTGGAGTTGGACGTGCCGAAGTCGATGCCGCAGGCACGGGCCGGGGATGCGTTTTTCATGTCTTTCGGGTTCCAGTTGAAAAAACGGCCGCGCAGTGTATGTCAGTGCGAGGCGGATTCGAAGGCCGATTGTCCGCTAATTCGCAAGCACTGGCCTTGAAAGACGGCTTCACACCCCCAAACTTGCTGGCATGACTGGCAGCACAGGGCGGACGCAAGAACCGCCACCAGCTGCCGATAAACTTCTGACGTGCCGCCCGGTCCCAATCTTGAGGTCGGTCAACCCGCTGTCCGGTTATCCGGGCATGCTGTGCGTGGCGGTGCGACATCGATAACGGATGGTGATGCTTAGATGGATTTCAAAGACTATTACAAGATCCTGGGTGTCGAGCCAACGGCGGACGACAGCACGATCAAGGCTGCCTACCGCAAGCTGGCGCGCAAGTACCACCCGGATGTGAGCAAGGAAAAGGACGCCGAGACCAAGTTCAAGGACGTCTCCGAAGCCTATGAAGCGCTGAAAAGCGCCGACAAGCGCGCCGAGTACGACGACTTGCGCCGCTACGGCCAGCACGGCCAGCCGTTCCAGGGGCCGCCGGGTTGGCAGAGCCGTGGCGGTTTTGGCGGCGGCCAGGACACGGGGGACTTCTCGGACTTCTTCAGTTCGATTTTCGGTAATCGCGGGCCGGGTTTCGGCGGCGGACAGTCAGGTCGCAGCGCCGGCCGTCGAGGGCAAGACGTGGAAATGGAACTACCGATTTTCCTGGAAGAGACCCTGTCGAACGAGTCGAAGAAGGTCACTTTCCAGGTGCCTCAGTACAACGCCGCGGGCCAGCACGTCAGCAACACCAGCAAGAGCCTGAACGTGAAGATCCCGCTGGGGGTGACCGACGGCGAACGCATCCGCCTCAAGGGCCAGGGTGCGCCAGGTGTCGGTGGTGGCGCCAACGGCGATTTGTACCTGACCATTCGTTTCGCCCCGCACCCCAAGTTCGACGTCGAAGGCCTGGACCTGATCATCACCTTGCCGCTGGCTCCGTGGGAATTGGCGCTGGGCACCGAAGTGGCGGTGCCGACCCTCACCGGCAAGATCAACCTCAAGGTCCCGGCCGGCAGCCAGAACGGCCAGCGCATGCGCGCCAAGGGCCACGGCTTGCGCAACAAGGCCGGCGAGCGCGGCTACCTGTTCGTGCAGCTCAAGGCCGTGATGCCCAAGGCCAGCGACGAAGCAGTCAAGACGCTGTGGGCAGAACTGGCGAAGAAAGCCGCGTTCGATCCGCGGGAGAATTTCTAATCAGTGATGAACGGCTTGTGAACAACCCCTGTGGCGAGGGAGCTTGCTCCCGCTGGGCTGCGAAGCAGCCCCGAAACATTCGACACGGAGCGCCAGTAAAAACCGGTTGGCAGATTTTTACGACTGCTGCGCAGCCGAGCGGGAGCAAGCTCCCTCGCCACAGTCAGACTTGCCACAATCCTGGCTAGACTCGACAGTTAAAGCATTGGGAGAAGCAGATCATGAACAACCCGATCATTGAACTGAACCTGGTGGAATTCTGCGAAGCCGCCGCCCTGGCCGATGTCCATGTGATCGAAATCGTCGAGCATGGCATCCTCGAACCCCACGGCGCGGCTCCGACGGATTGGCGTTTTACCGATTACGAACTGACCCTGGCCAAGCGTGCCGCGAAGCTGCGGCAAGACCTGGACCTGGAATGGGAAGGCGTCGCCCTGGCGCTGGACCTGCTGGAAGAAGTCCAGCAACTGCGCGCCGAGAACCGTCGGCTGCGCCAGCAACTGGGTCGCTGGGTGGGCTGACAGCGCTGCCCACCGCATCGGGCCTGGACAGGCAAAAACCTGAAAAAGCGATAAATAGATACCGCACTCATCGCTGACGCAGGGAATAGGCTCGGGTTTTCCATCGTCAAGGATGACCCGATATGCCAGGCTTCACCCCCCGTCTCGCCATTCCCCAGGGCGAGTATTTCGACCTGCTCAAATCCCGTATTCCCGGTTGGTACAGCGGTGCCATCGTGCAACGCCAGCAGGAGCTGAGCGACCATGCGCTCGAGAAATTGCCTGATTGGTACGTGAAGGCCGACCACGAAACCAGAACCCGCCTCAAGAGCAATCATTCCCGCTACCGCGAAATCCTGAACCAGATCGACGATGTGTTGGGCGATATCCAGGATATCCGGGCCTTTGCCGAGCCGTTGCTCAGCCAGGCGATCAAGAAAGCATTCAAACGCACGCTGGACGTCAACCAGGTCTATTTCGTTCGCAAGTACGAGCGTAACAGCCGGGGGGATCTGCTTGGCGCATTTGTAGTGGAAAACGCTGGCAGTCATGTTGATCGCTACGAGTACCACGGTTCGTCGCTGTTGGAAGCCGCGCTGGCCAATTTCGAGCCTGACGAAGCGCTCAAGTCCGACTGTGACGATTGCAGCCTGATCACCACCGAACGTCCATTTTATGATGGCGAGGTTGTTCCCACCGCGAACGCCTTTCGCGCCGGGGCGCTGCCGATCGCACCTGAAGCGTTTGCCCAGCTGTGCCGCACATTGGACCTGGGGCGCCAGTATCAAGAACACATCAACGCCATCGTCCAACCCGCCGACAGCGAAGCTCGTAGCCGGTTGGACCGTCAACTGCGTGATCATCATAAACAGCAATTGGCGCTTTGCACCGAGGTGGCCCGGGCCAAGGGCGACATCAGTCCGGCCGCCTACCAAATGCTGCGGCAAGTGGTCGGCGACCAGTCTGCGATCAAGCTCGATGGGCGAGCGGTGACGTTCACCTCGCTGAAAGTGTTCGGTAGCACGCTGGTCGGTCCTCTGCTGATCGGTCCCGACCGCCAGAATAGTAGTCGGGTGGAGAGGGTCTTAGCCTACCTGCCGGGCGATCCCGAGCACCCGCTCAAGGAATACACCTCCAGTGGCGAATTCATGGCCGAGCTGCGGCGATGCCTGCACGGGATCGATTACCGACGCTTCTTCAGTCGATTCGTGCCGGTGCGCCAACAGGGGGAGTTCTTCAAGCAGTTCAATCACCTCTATCAACCCTCCGGGCAGGAGGATGATGAGGTCGATTACCCACTCAAGGCGAAACTGCCGGCGCTGCCGATGGACGACGTGGCCATCATGGGCTCATTGTGGGAAACGCTGCGTCTGGCGCAGATCCAGAAAATTCGGATGGACGCCCGCGCGGTGGCGATCCCGACCGGGGAAGAAGACCAGAATGCGCGGCTGGCGCGGCTGGCCAGCTACCTGAGTGCGGTCGTCGACGTGTTCAACCTGGCCGCCTTCGTGGTGCCAGGGCTTGGGCCACTGATGCTGGCGATAGGCGCGGTGCAGATGTTGAACGAGGCGTTCCAAAGCATCGAAGCGTTCGAGCGGGGCGAGACCCGGGAAATGTGGGCGCATTTTTCCAGCGTGGCCCTCAACACGGCCTTCGTTGCCACGGGCGCGGCAGTGCTGCCGCATATCCAATGGTCGAGCACGGTCAGTCAGCTGGAGCCGGTCCGGTTGGCCAACGGCGAATCACGTTTGTGGCGCCCCAGCCTGAGCCCCTACGCGAGCGATCTGCGGCCACAGGCGACCTCGGTTCCCGATGCGCAAGGCCTGCACCGGGTCGGTGGCCGCGACTTGGTGGCGCTGGACGGGCGTTATTACGAGGTGCAGGAGAATCCGGCAACCCGTCGTTTTCGCATTCGCCACCCATCCAGGCCCGATGCCTATCAACCCGAACTCACGCACAACGGCAGCGGCGCGTGGAGCCATGAACTGGAACGGCCACGGGCTTGGGACGGCGCGACGCTGATGCGTCGCTTGGGACATGGCGTCAAGGATTTCAGCGACGCCGAGCTTGAGCAAATCCGCATTGCCAGCGGCACCTCCGAGGACGCGCTGCGACAGCTGCACGCTGAAGGCCAGCCGCCGTCGGCATGGCTGGCCGACACCATCAAGCGCTTCAACATCGCCCGTCGAGTGGACCAGTTCATTGCCCACCTGCAAAGCGAAGACCCGCTGCACTTCGAACAAGCCGATCCGATGACCCAGCTGCACCTGCTCACCGGCTACGGCCCGTGGCCAGACGGATTGAAACTCAAGGTGATCGATCGTTCAGGCAAGGCCCTTTGGGAGTATCCGGGTTCGGTCAATGGGGCGGCCGTTCGAGAGGTCATCATCGCCGACACGAAAGTCCACACCTCGTCGTTTCCCAAGAACCTGATCGAGGCCGTGGACGCGACTGGCAGCGATCTGCTGGCCGATACGAGCCCGGCCATTGCCAAGACGAACATGGCGGCCCGTATCCAGCAGTTCAGAAAAAAACTCGCCGAAGTGGCGGTGCGTGAAAAGGCCCAGCTGTTCAACGATCATTACGCTAAGGACGATATTTCCAGCGACCCGCGGGTCGCGCTGATCAAATCCCGCTTTCCCTCGGTGCCGGTGGCGGCCATCGATCTGATCGTGTGCCATGCCAGCGCCGAGGAACTCCAGCAGATGGCCAAGTGGCGCCTGAGCGATGCGACCCAGACCAAACCCATTGCGCTGCGCATCGCCGAAGAGCTGCGCCATTTCCAGCGAACGGTGCGTCTGAACCGGGCCTATGAGGGCTTGTATCACGAGACCCTGGCTACGGTGGATACGCCTCGCCTGGTGCTGGCGACCCTCAAGACCCTGCCGGGTTGGAGCGACACGGTGCGTATCGAACTGCGCAGTGACAGTTCGGTAGGTGCCCTCATTGACAGCATCGGACCGCAGGCCTCGACGCAGCCCAAGATCGTGGTCAAGCGTGAAGGGCTCTACAAGTCCTACGACAATGTTGGTAACGATCTGAGTCGTTGGGGCGATGTCTACACTGCCTTGCAGCATGCCCTGCCGGATGCCGAGCGCCTGGCCATGGGGCGGCCGTCGGTCCATCAGGCCGGTCTTCTGAAGCAGGCTGTCGGTTCCGCTCCCCTGGCGCGGGAATCGCTGGCGCAAGTACTGAAAATGCCGCCGATCAAGCCGTTCTTCCAGTCGCCCATGCACCTGTCATCGGGTCGGTACGGCTACCCGATGAGCGGCTGGCGGGAACGACTGGGGCTTGGCCCTTCGCCGGAACGTCGGGTCCTGGATCTGTATCCGGATTACACGAGAAGAGAGATCCAGACCTTGTTGCGGTCATTGGGTGATGGTGCGGTAGCGGAGCTTCAACGTCGCAAGCTCGAGTTCGATACGCTGCGTCACGACCTGGACCGCTGGGTCGCTTCCAATGTCATGCGCGCCGTGGATGACGATCATATCGAGGTGGTGCCCTCCGGTGTGAAGCGCGCGGTGGCTGAGCAGATCAAGCGGTGTTGGAGGCGCCAGACGCGGGTCGTTACGACGGCGGATGGCGACCGGGTTGGATACATGCTCGATGTGAGTCGGCACAATGTCGGGGCGTTGCCTGAACTGTCGGCCGACTTCAGCCATGTAGCCTCGCTGGAAATGAGCGACATGAGACTGTCGCAACAAGCCTGCAACAGTTTCCTGACCCGCTTCCCTGCTCTTCGTTGGTTGAGCTTGTCGCGCAATAGGTTCACCGACTTGCCACAGGCGCTGGAGACGATGAAGGGCGTGAGCAGACTCTATTTGAAATCGAACCAGATCAGCCTGACACCTCGAAGTATCGAGATTCTGCGCGGGCTTACGAAAATGAAGATCCTCAACCTGGATCGCAACCCGCTGGGCCGTCTGCCGGATTTCAGCGCCATGCCCGACCTGCGGGCGCTGGGGCTCAAGGAAACCGGGATCGACACCTGGCCCGTCGGCCTGGATGAGCAGCCACTGGAAATCCTCGATTTACGCGACAATCAGCTGACCGACGTACCTGACCGTTTGATCGCGCCTCCAACGGCGGATGCCCAGGTCGTGGCACGCCTCAACAGCGTCACTTTTCTTCAGGGCAATCCGTTGAGCGCGGCGGCGGTGCAACGCCTGAATGACTACTGGACGAATCTCTGGCAGACGCATCCCGAATGGGCCGCGTTGCGCAGGCCCATGGCGTTTGGTGCTTCTGGGGAGGCTTCACTTTCCGCTGTCGAGCAATGGTCGCGCAATTTGCCCGCCGAACAGTTGGAAGCGAAGAGGGCGTTATGGCAAAGCCTGAAAGGCGAACCGCAATCCGGTGAATTTTTTGAGCTGTTGAATCGATTGGTCGAGTCCTATCAGGGCCAGGAAAACTATCCAGACCTGCAAGCTCGAGTCTGGCAGATGCTGGAGGCGATGAGTGCCTCGACGGATTTGCGCCGTGAATTATTCGACCTGGCCGGCGCGCCGGCCTGCGAGGATCGCGCTTCGTTGTCGTTCAGTTACCTGGAAATCAAGTTGATGATCCACAACGCCAGGAGCCAGACGGTTGGGGCGGATGAGAGCGCCACGCTGATCCGGCTCGCCAAGGGCCTGTTTCGTCTCGACGAAGTGGAGCGCATTGCACTGCAGGATATTCAAGGGCGCCGCGATGCGATCAATGCCAAAGCCTGGCTCCCGGCCAGGGAAAAAGCCCGTCTGATCCAGAAGATAGAGGAAGTCGAGGTCCGCCTGGCCTACCGTGTCGGCCTGAAGGAACGACTGGAACTGCCAGGGCAACCCACGGACGGACGTTTTGTCCACATGGCCCAGGTCACGAGCACCATGCTCGACGCAGCGGCGGCCAAGGTCCTGGCCTTGGACGATTCCCCTCAACAATTGCAGTCGATCGTGGGGCGCGATTTCTGGATCGACTATTTGAGGCAGCAGAATGCGGCGACCTTCCAGGCACTGGACGACACCCTGATCCACAGCCAGATCGAACTGGACGAGGCAAGAGCCGCCGGCACCCTGGAGGAATCGGACTACGTGAGCCAATCCGATGCGCTGGGCTTGCAGCATAAGGTCAAGGAAGCGGAACTGATCCAGTCGCTGACGCAAAAAGAACTGGATGCGCCGGTGGAGAGTACCGATCTGTAAGCTGGGCCGGCCCGGTCATTTCAGGAAGTAATAAAACCCTGTGGCGAGGGAGCTTGCTCCCGCTGGGCTGCGAAGCAGCCCTAAAACCAGCGCACTCAAAACAACTGACACACCGAGTCGTTGGTTATGAGGGCTGCTTCGCAGCCCAGCGGGAGCAAGCTCCCTCGCCACGATGCGATCGGCCAGTTATCCAATTCAAAACAGAAAATACCGCTGCGCCATCGGCAACACATCCGCCGGTTCACACCACAGCAACACGCCGTCGGCCTTGACCTGATAAGTCTGCGGGTCGACGTCGATGCTCGGCAGGTAGTCGTTGTGGATCAGGTCGGTTTTCTGCACGTCGCGACAACCCTTGACCACGGCGATCCGCTTCTTCAAACCCAATTGCTCCGGCAGCCCAGCCTCGGCAGCCGCCTGGCTGATGAAGGTCAGGCTGGTGGCATGCCGCGAGCCGCCAAAGCTGGCGAACATCGGTCGGTAGTGCACCGGTTGCGGCGTCGGGATCGAGGCGTTGGCGTCGCCCATCAGGCTGGCGGCAATCGCCCCGCCCTTGAGGATCAACGTCGGCTTGACGCCAAAAAACGCCGGGCGCCACAGCACCAGGTCAGCCCATTTGCCCACTTCGATGGAACCCACTTCATGGCTGATGCCATGGGTGATCGCCGGGTTGATGGTGTACTTGGCGATGTAGCGTTTGATGCGGAAATTGTCGTTGTCGACGCCATCACCGGGCAGGGCGCCGCGCTGCTTTTTCATCTTGTCGGCGGTCTGCCAGGTGCGCGTGATGACCTCGCCGACACGGCCCATGGCCTGGCTGTCGGAGCTGATCATCGAGAACGCGCCCAGATCATGGAGGATGTCTTCGGCGGCGATGGTCTCGCGGCGGATGCGGCTTTCGGCGAAGGCCACGTCCTCGGCGATGCTCGGGTCCAGGTGATGACAGACCATCAACATGTCGAGGTGCTCATCGATGGTGTTGCGGGTGAACGGCCGGGTCGGGTTGGTGGAGCTGGGCAGCACATTGGGGAAACCGCAGGCCTTGATGATGTCCGGCGCATGGCCGCCACCGGCGCCTTCGGTGTGGTAGGTGTGGATGGTGCGGCCCTTGAACGCGGCCAGGGTGGTTTCGACGAAGCCCGACTCGTTGAGGGTGTCGGTGTGGATCGCCACCTGCACGTCGTATTGATCGGCGACGCTCAGGCAGTTGTCGATGGCCGCCGGCGTGGTGCCCCAGTCTTCGTGCAACTTCAGGCCGATGGCGCCGGCCTTGACCTGCTCGATCAACGGCTCCGGCAGGCTGGCGTTGCCCTTGCCGGTGAAGCCGATGTTCATCGGGAAGGCATCGGCGGCCTGGAGCATACGCGCCAGGTGCCACGGCCCGGAGGTGCAGGTGGTGGCGTTGGTCCCGGTGGCTGGGCCCGTGCCGCCGCCAATCATGGTGGTGACGCCGCTCATCAGCGCTTCTTCGATCTGCTGCGGGCAGATGAAGTGGATGTGGGTGTCGATGCCACCCGCCGTGAGGATCATGCCTTCGCCGGCGATCACTTCGGTGCTGGCGCCGATGGCGATGGTCACATCGGGCTGGATGTCCGGGTTGCCGGCCTTGCCGATGGCGGCGATACGACCGTCCTTGAGGCCGACATCGGCCTTGACGATGCCCCAGTGGTCGATGATCAGCGCGTTGGTGATCAGCGTGTCGACGACTTCGGCGGCCAGCAGTTGGCTCTGGCCCATGCCGTCGCGAATCACCTTGCCGCCGCCGAATTTCACTTCTTCGCCGTAGGTGGTGAAGTCCTTTTCCACTTCGATCCACAACTCGGTATCGGCCAGGCGGACCTTGTCGCCGACGGTGGGACCGAACATGTCGGCGTAGGCCTGACGACTGATTTTCATTTCCTCGGTCCTCGGAACTGAGCCGCAAGCTTCAAGCTGCAAGCCTCAAGTAAAAACAAAATTGTGGGAGCGCCGCGAAGTGCTTTTTCTTGCAGCTTGCAGCTAGAAACTTGCAGCTGAAGTCATTCACAAGCTGCCCATGATTCGTCCGGCGAACCCATAAACCCGCCGCAACCCGGCCAGTTCGACAAGCTCGACTTCCCGACTCTGGCCCGGCTCGAAACGCACGGCGGTGCCGGCCGGGATGTTCAGGCGCATGCCACGGCTGGCGGCGCGGTCGAAGGCCAGGGCGTCGTTGGTTTCGAAAAAGTGATAGTGCGAGCCGACCTGGATCGGCCGATCGCCGCTGTTGGCGACGTTCAGCGTAAGGGTGCGGCGGCCGACGTTGAGCTCGATGTCGCCCGGCGCGATCTGGTACTGACCTGGGATCATTGCGGTTGCCCCAAAATTTTGTAGTAAATGGCGGTCGGGGTGTAGGTCCCGTCTGGGCTCTGGCAGTAGTCGGGCAGTTCACCGACGCGGGTGTAGCCCATGGCGCGGTAGAACGACTCGGCCTCGGAGCCGGCCTCGGTGTCGAGGTACAGCAGGCCACGTTTGTACTGGCGGGCACCGAGCTCCAAGGCGTTCATCAATTGCTGGCCCAGGCCTCGGCGACGGGCGTCGCCACGTACCAGCAGCTTTTGCACTTCGGCGCGGTTCAGGCCGTTGGGTTTCTGGCACAGGGCGAGCTGGACGCTGGCCTGCACCTGCTCGTCCTTGACCACCACCCAGAGCAGCAGATCGCCCTGGTCGAGGCTGGCCTGGACCTCGTCGAAATAGGCGCGGGCCTGGTCGGCATCGAGGTCGGCCATGAACCCCACACTGGCGCCATAGCCCACGGCGTCGAGCAGCAGATCAATCAAGCCCTGGCGGTAATGCGCGAAGCTTTCAGCGTGGACTCGTCGCAACTGGGCGGCGTTCATCGGTATCACTCCTTGTCGATGGCGGGGGGTGGCGCCCCGGGATTGAGGACCAACTGCATGAAGGTCAGGTCCAGCCAGCGACCGAACTTGGTGCCCACCTGGGGCATCTGCCCGGTGATGGCAAAACCGGCTCGCTCATGCAGGCGAATCGACGCCGCGTTGCCGCTCTCGATGGCGGCGACCATGACGTGTTTGCCGCCAGCCCTGGCGCGCTCGATCAGCGCACTCATCAGCAGCGGGCCGAGGCCATTGCCACGTTGATCGCGGCAGACGTACACCGAATGCTCCACGGTGTGGCGGAAACCGTCGAACGGCCGCCAGTCGCCGAATGAAGCATAGCCGAGCACATTGTCCTCGGCGTCGACGGCCACCAGCACCGGATAGCCCTGGGCTTGCCGGGCGCTGAACCAGGCCTGGCGATTGCCCAGGTCGACGGCCTGTTCGTTCCAGATCGCCGTGGTGTTGAGGACCGCATCGTTGTAGATGTCACGGATCGCCGGCAGGTCGGCAGTGCGGGCGTCACGAGTGTGATAAGTCATGCCGCGGCCTCAGGCGATGGGTTGGTGGACGGTGACCAGTTTGGTGCCGTCGGGAAACGTCGCCTCGACCTGGATCTCCGGGATCATTTCCGGGATGCCTTCCATGACCTGTTCGCGACTCAGCAGCTTAGTGCCGTAGTGCATCAGTTCGGCCACGGTCTGGCCGTCACGGGCACCTTCGAGCAGCGCGGCGGAGATGTAGGCCATGGCTTCCGGATAGTTGAGCTTCAGGCCACGAGCCAGGCGCCGCTCGGCGACGAGGCCGGCGGTGAAGATCAGCAGCTTGTCTTTTTCGCGTGGGGTCAGGTCCATGTGCAATCCAGTAAGGGCAGATAAAGTTTTTGCGGTAAATACATTCCACTGTGGGAAAGCAGATTCACGTGCTCCAGATTCTTGGCGGCATGGCCTCTCTTCCCAACAGCGCCGGCCTGAGCAAACGCCACAATTGAATCAACCATCCCCGCGCGAGTAACGCCTCGCTCGCCAGGCAACGTGCCACGAGCAGGCCGGGTAATTGCGTCAGGTCGCCGCGCACGGCATGGCCCAGGGATCGGCATTGCTCCAGCAGTTCGCCGTCGATCTCGCCGGTCACCAGCAACGTGGCGAACACCGGGTCGCCACCCAGCCCGATGGGTGAGTCGAGCAAGCCGTCGTCGCCGACGATGCGCTGGCGCTCGTGCCACAACAACTGGCCGTCGCGGCGGATATCCAGGCGCGATTGAAAGTGCCCGAGATCGAAGCGCTCGTGACTGGCCGGCCGGCCGAGGGCAACCATGTCCCAGTAGAACAACCGGGCGTCACCCTGCAGGTCGATGTCGGTGCTGAGTTCCGCCTGGGCCGCGCTGAACACGATGGTTTCCTGGGGCAGCCATTCCAGGGTTGCGCCGGGCG
This sequence comes from Pseudomonas sp. Z5-35, assembly GCF_051131945.1. Taxonomy (NCBI): domain Bacteria; kingdom Pseudomonadati; phylum Pseudomonadota; class Gammaproteobacteria; order Pseudomonadales; family Pseudomonadaceae; genus Pseudomonas; species Pseudomonas sp. Z5-35. The sequence goes on along the minus strand of NZ_CP071640.1, from coordinate 4,879,527 downwards.
CTACGCTCAGCTTCAGTTGCTGGTACGCCGGGCCGGTGGCGCGGTACCACTTGGCCGCGCCGGGGCTGGTCAGTTGCGCCCAGGCACCGGCGCCGACGTGGGCCGAGATGTCCAGCCGATCGCCGCCGGCAATCCCGCCGGGCGGGTGCACGATGATGTGCTGGCATACCTCGGGCCCTTCGGCATACAAATGCTTTTGCACCCGCAGCGGGCCTTTGTGACGGCGCTGGACCGGGCGTGTGCAGTCGCCGAATCGGGCATAGCCCAGTTCCAGTTCGGCATGCCAGCTGGGGGTGAACAAGGCTGAGGGCGAGACAGGTAGATTCATGATTTCTGATTATTGTCGTGACGCTACAGACTAGATGGTAACCAGTCCGCGCACACCCTCGGCTGCCATATTTTCTCCGCGCCCCTGCTGCACGATCTCGCCCCGGGACATCACCAGGTATTGATCGGCCAGCTCGGCGGCGAAGTCGTAGAACTGCTCCACCAGCAAGATCGCCATGTCGCCACGGGCGGCCAGTTTCTTGATCACCACGCCGATTTCCTTGATCACTGACGGCTGGATGCCTTCGGTGGGCTCGTCGAGAATCAGCAGGCGTGGACGGCTGGCCAGGGCCCGGCCAATGGCGAGCTGCTGTTGCTGGCCACCGGACAAGTCGCCGCCACGGCGGTGCTGCATTTGCAGCAGTACCGGGAACAATTCGTAGATGAACGCCGGCACTTCCTTGGCCTCGGAGCCGGGAAAACGCGAGAGGCCCATCAGCAGGTTTTCTTCCACCGTCAGCCGGCCGAAAATTTCCCGGCCCTGAGGCACGTAGGCAATGCCTGCGTGGACCCGTTGGTGCGGCTTGAACCCAGTGATGGCCTTGCCTTCCCAATTCACCGCGCCTTCCTTGGCCGGCAACAGGCCCATCAGGCACTTGAGCAGGGTGGTCTTGCCCACGCCGTTGCGCCCCAACAGGCAGGTTACCTCGCCGACCTTGGCGTCGAACGACAGGCCCCGCAGGATGTGGCTACCGCCGTAGTACTGGTGAAGGTGTTGGACTTGTAGCATTGGAATTCCTTTTTTAAGCTTCAAGTGGTGAGCTTCAAGCTGCAAGTAAGAGCGGGACGGTGCACGGCTTTGTTTTTAGCTGCAGCTTGAAGCTTGCGGCTTGGCGCTGGCCGATTCATCGGCCCAAATACACCTCAATCACTCGCTCATCGGCCTGCACCTGTTCCAGCGACCCCTCGGCCAGCACACTGCCTTGGTGCAACACGGTGACATGGTCGGCAATCGCCCCGACAAAACCCATATCGTGCTCCACCACCATCAGCGAATGCTTGCCCGCCAGGGACTTGAACAGCTCGGCGGTAAATTCGGTCTCGGCGTCGGTCATGCCCGCCACCGGTTCGTCGAGCAGCAACAATTGCGGGTCTTGCACCAGCAGCATGCCGATCTCCAGGAACTGCTTCTGCCCGTGGGACAAGAGACCGGCGGCGCGATTGACCGAGGTGGTGAGGCCAATAGTATCGAGCACTTCGTTGATACGGTCGTGCTGCTCGCCGTTCAGTTTTGCCCGCAGGCTGGCCCACACCGATTTGTCGGTCTTGAGCGCCAGTTCCAGGTTTTCGAACACGCTCAAGGCTTCGAACACCGTCGGCTTCTGGAACTTGCGGCCGATACCGGCCTGGGCGATTTGCACTTCGCTCATGCTGGTCAGGTCCAGGGTTTCGCCGAACCAGGCCTTGCCGTGGCTGGGCCGGGTCTTGCCGGTGATCACATCCATCAGGGTGGTCTTGCCGGCGCCGTTGGGGCCGATGATGCAGCGCAATTCGCCGACGCCGATGTACAGGTTCAAATCGTTCAAGGCCTTGAAACCATCGAAGCTGACGCTGATGTCTTCCAGGGTCAGGATGGTGCCGTGGCGGGTGTTCAGGCCCACGCCGGCCGCCTGGCCAAGGCCGATGGCGTCGCGGCTGCTGCCTTCGTCCTTATTGGGTTCGATGATCGGTTCGAGCATGAAATCCGCCGTTGGAGTGATGCGCATCATTCGCCCCTTTTCTTCAGCAAGCCGATCGCGCCTTTAGGCAGATACAGCGTCACAACGATGAACAGGGCCCCGAGGAAAAACAGCCAGTACTCAGGAAACGCTACGGTGAACCAGCTCTTCATGCCGTTGACCACACCGGCGCCCAGCAGCGGCCCGATGAGAGTGCCGCGCCCGCCGAGGGCCACCCACACCGCGGCTTCGATGGAGTTGGTCGGCGACATCTCGCTGGGGTTGATGATGCCCACTTGCGGCACGTACAACGCCCCGGCCAGACCGCACAACACTGCGCTCAACACCCAGACGAACAGCTTGAAGCCACGGGGATCGTAACCGCAGAACATCAGGCGGTTTTCGGCGTCGCGCAGGGCGGTCAGTACCCGGCCGAACTTGCTGCGGGCCAGGCGCCAGCCGATGAACAGGCTCGCCACCAGCAGCAACACCGTGGCGAAAAACAACACCGCCCGGGTGCCCGGCTCGGTGATGCCAAAGCCCAGGATCGAACGGAAATTGGTGAAGCCGTTGTTGCCGCCGAACCCGGTTTCGTTGCGGAAAAACAGCAGCATCCCGGCGAACGTCAGCGCCTGGGTCATGATCGAGAAATACACGCCCTTGATCCGCGAGCGGAAGGCGAAGAAGCCGAACACCAGCGCGAGCAAACCCGGCGCCAGCACCACCAGGCACAGCGCCCAGAGGAAACTGTCGGTGCCGGCCCAGTACCAGGGCAGTTCAGTCCACGACAAGAAAGTCATGAACGCCGGCAAGCCATCGCCCGCAGCCTGGCGCATCAGGTACATGCCCATGGCGTAGCCGCCCAGGGCGAAGAACAGGCCGTGGCCCAGGGAGAGCAAACCGGCGTAGCCCCAGACCAGGTCCAGCGCCAGGGCGACGATGGCGTAGCAGAGAATCTTGCCCACCAGGGTCAAGGTGTAGGCCGAGACGTGCAGCGGATTGTCCGCCGCCAACAGCGACAGCAACGGCAGGCTCAACAGCACGGCCAGAATCACCGCACCGAGGATGAGCGTAACTTTGGGGCCGGCCTTTTGCGTGGCCGTGAGCATCAGGGGCTGGTTCATCAGTCGATTACCCGTCCTTTGAGCGCGAAGAGGCCTTGCGGACGCTTCTGGATGAACAGAATGATCAGCGCGAGGATCAGGATCTTGCCGAGCACGGCGCCGATCTGCGGTTCGAGAATCTTGTTGGCGATGCCCAGGCCGAACGCGGCGAACACACTGCCGGCAAGTTGGCCGACGCCGCCGAGCACCACCACCAGGAACGAGTCGATGATGTAGCTCTGGCCCAGGTCCGGGCCGACGTTGCCGATCTGGCTCAGGGCCACGCCGCCAAGCCCGGCGATGCCCGAGCCGAGGCCGAAGGCGAGCATGTCCACGCGCCCGGTCGGCACGCCGCAGCAGGCGGCCATGTTGCGGTTCTGGGTCACGGCGCGCACGTTGAGGCCCAGGCGTGTCTTGTTCAGCAGCAGCCAGGTCAGCACCACCACGAACAAGGCGAAGGCGATGATCACGATGCGGTTGTACGGCAGCACCAGATTCGGCAACACCTGGATCCCGCCCGACAGCCAGGCCGGGTTGGCGACTTCGACGTTCTGCGCGCCGAACACCAGGCGCACCAGTTGGATCAGCATCAGGCTGATGCCCCACGTGGCGAGCAGGGTTTCCAGCGGGCGTCCGTAGAGGTGGCGGATCACCGTGCGTTCCAGGGCCATGCCGATGGCCGCAGTGATGAAGAACGCCACCGGCAGGGCGATCAGCGGATAGAACTCGATGGCGTTCGGGGCGAAGCGCTGGAACAGCATCTGCACCACATAAGTGGAATACGCGCCGAGCATCAGCATTTCGCCGTGGGCCATGTTGATCACCCCCAGCAGGCCGAACGTAATCGCCAGGCCAAGGGCGGCGAGCAACAGGATCGAGCCCAGGGACATGCCGCTGAAGGCTTGGCCCAACAGTTCGCCGATCAGTAGTTTGCGCTTGACCTGGCCGAGGCTGGTTTCAGCCGCGGTGCGCACGGCGGCATCGGTTTCGACGCCGGGTTCGAGCAGAGTTTCCAGGCGGGTGCGGGCCAGCGGATCGCCGGTTTCCCCCAGCAGCCGGACGGCGGCCAGGCGCACGGACGGGTTGGTATCCACCAGTTGCAGGTTGGCCAGGGCCAGGCTCAGGGCGGCGTGTACGTCTTCGTCCTGCTCGCCGGCCAGTTGCCGGTCGAGGAAGGCCAGTTGCGCCGGGCGGGCGCTTTTTTGCAGTTGCTGCGCGGCGACCATGCGTACGCCGGCATCGACGGCGAGCAGCTGGTGGCTGGCGAGGGCGGTTTCGATCAGCCCACGCAAGCGGTTGTTCAGGCGCAGGGTTTTGGGTTGGCCGTCGACGGTCAACTGGCCTTGCTGCAAGGCATTGATCAACTCGACGCGTGCCGGGTCGGGCTGCGCGGCCCAGGTTTCCAGCAGCTTTGCCTGCTGGGTCGGGTTGGCGGCGACGAAGTCTTCGGCGTCGCCGGCATGTGAAGCCATCGGCAGTAACAAGGCGATGGCGAGGATCAGGCGGTAAAAGGCGGTGGGCATGTGCTAGGCCTTGCGTATTCGATCACTCCCACGCAGAGCGTGGGAACGATCAGCCGGGGTGGAGGAGGCTCAGTTGCTCTTCACCGCATAGTCAGGCTTCTTGTCGTTGCCGGAAATGAACGGGCTCCAAGGTTGCGCGCGGATCGGCCCTTCGGTCTGCCAGACCACGTTGAACTGACCGTCGGCCTGGATCTCGCCGATCATCACCGGCTTGTGCAGGTGATGGTTGGTCTTGTCCATGGTCAGGGTGTAGCCCGACGGTGCGGCAAAGGTCTGGCCGGCCAAGGCTTCGCGGACTTTATCGACATCGGTGGACTTGGCTTTTTCCACCGCTTGGGCCCACATGTGGATACCGACGTAGGTGGCTTCCATCGGGTCGTTGGTAACGGCTTTGTCCGCGCCTGGCAGGTTCTTCGCCTTGGTATAGGCTTTCCAGGCGTCGACGAATTTCTTGTTCGCCGGGTTATCCACCGACTCGAAGTAGTTCCACGCCGCCAGGTTGCCCACCAGCGGCTTGGTGTCGATGCCGCGCAGTTCCTCTTCGCCCACCGAGAACGCCACGACTGGCACATCGGTGGCCTTCAGGCCCTGGTTCGCCAGTTCTTTGTAGAACGGCACGTTGGAGTCACCGTTGACCGTGGAGATGACCGCAGTCTTGCCGCCGGCCGAGAACTTTTTGATGTTGGCGACGATGGTCTGGTAATCGCTATGGCCGAACGGGGTGTAGACCTCTTCGATGTCCTTGTCTGCCACGCCCTTGGAGTGCAGGAACGAACTCAGGATTTTGTTGGTGGTGCGCGGATAGACGTAGTCAGTGCCCAACAGGAAGTAGCGCTTGGCGCTGCCGCCTTCTTCGCTCATCAGGTATTCCACCGCCGGAATCGCCTGCTGGTTCGGCGCCGCGCCGGTGTAGAACACGTTCGGCGACATCTCTTCGCCTTCGTATTGCACCGGGTAGAACAGCAAGCCATTGAGTTCTTCGAACACCGGCAACACCGATTTGCGCGACACCGACGTCCAGCAGCCGAACACCACGGCGACCTTGTCCTGGGTCAGCAACTGGCGGCCCTTTTCAGCGAATAGCGGCCAGTTCGACGCCGGGTCCACGACCACCGCTTCAAGCTTCTTGCCATTCACTCCACCCTTGGCGTTGATCTCATCGATGGTCATCAGCGCCATGTCCTTGAGGGACGTCTCGGAGATCGCCATGGTGCCGGACAGCGAATGCAGGATGCCGACCTTGATGGTCTCGGCGGCCTGGACGGTCCAGGCCATGCCCATCGCGGCAATGCTTGCCGAGAGTGTAAAAGCCTTGATCAAGCTACGACGCTTCATGGTGCGATCTCCGTGGTCTTGGTGTTTTTCTGGATGGCAGATGCAGACGCTGAAGGCGCTTTTGCAAGGGGTGTGCCCGGTTGGGGAAAGGCTTGGAAATGCGGGGTTGGCGGGTGGACGGGAAAATGACAATGCACCATCAGTGACCGTATCGCTGGGGCTGGTGCAATGTGGCGCTCCGCATTGGGGCGTGGAAGTGGGGAATTCAACGTGAGATTTCAGGCCGCCCGACTATGCTGACTCTTCTGCCATTCTGAAGAGGGGGAAATCCGTTTGAATGACGCTGGCGCTGCAAGCTGTTTTCTTCTCGACGAGACGGCCATTTTTGACGTGCTGCCCGAAGTTAAACAGGCCGAGCATCCACAATGGATGCACGTGATGCATTTGAGAGAAGCAAGGTATTCGCTGATTCTCACCGCTGGAGAACATCTTCGAAGTAGCAGGCTGAATGTGTTCTCTGATTCAAGACTCTACATTCGTTTTTCCGCAGCGCTACCCAACATCAGTTTGGATGGACTCGCCTGTTCACTGGTTTTTCTTGACGACGGAGATCATTCGGAATTTCAACTCGGCTTGTTTCATTTTTGCGGAGGGAACACGCCGTCGGAATGGAGAACGGCAGAGTTTGATCTGGCTTGGTTGGCGGGAAAAAGTGGCCATCTCTTGGTAGCGTGTGGGCCAGGAGCGGAGAATGACCCTACGGCAGATTGGCTGGCGATCTCTGACTTGTGCGTCGCCAGGGAGGGCGAGATGAGGGCTCTTCTGGCGAAAACCCATCTTCAGATGCGCATAAAAAACGAGATGGCTCACTTCAGCAGTGTCTACCGGAACGAGTTCTATTCGAAAGTTCAGGAGCGACAAAGTGAAACCGCAATGGGCATTGCGCGCAGCGTTCGCCAATTAAATGGAATGATTCAGCCGCAAGGGCGTGATGCGCAGGCTGACATCGTCATGTTGGAACCGTTCGAAGCCGAGGCCGCCTACTCTTACGCGACGCGTCTCCTGAGAGCGAACGTCCCGCAAACGCCGCCTGATTTTCAAGCGAGGCTACGCCAGAAAGTCAGCGATCACGGTTCAATAAAAGTCTTGTCGATATGCAGTGGTGCCGCGCGGATAGAGGCGGGTTTGTCGGCGGCCGTTCCCGAAGGAGTGGAATGGTCCCTGCTGGATATCAACGAAGACCTGCTGCAAATCGCGGCGAAGCAGTTTTCATCTGCCATCAGCCTGGATTTGATCGTGGCTGATGCGAATAACCTGGTGCCTACCGGTGAACAGTGGGATGTCATTATGTGTGTTTCGGCATTGCATCATTTGGTAGAGCTGGAAAAGGTCATGCTCTTTATCTCCCGCAGTTTGAAGAACCATGGAGAATTCTGGAGTCTGGGTGAGGCCGTAGGGCGCAATGGCAATCGCTTGTGGCCGGAGGCGATAACTGCTGCTGATGCAGCGTTCTCGGCATTGCCGGCGCGCTACCGATGGAATGTCGATACACAGGTTGTCGACCCGGTCATTCCGGACAGGGACCACTCGATAGGGTGTTTTGAAGGCATTCGAAGTGAAGACATTACCGCGCTTCTTGAGCGTTGGCTGAGGCCTGTCGATGTGTACCGCACCAACTGCTTCCTCTGGCGAATGGTCAATCTTGCCTACAGTGGAAATTTCAATCTTGAAAAAGCGCAAGACCGCGCGTTAGTCATTGATCTGGTTCGAGCCGAGCTTGAGCATTTTCGACAGGGTGGCCTTGGGACTGAACTGTTCGGCGTGTACCAAAAGAAGCATCTGTTCAGCGACGGCGCATCAGACCGATAAAAAACAGTCCACCAATAGCTGCGGTAGCGACTCCAATCGGCAAGTCCTCCGGCGCGATCAGCGTGCGGGCCGCCACGTCCACCCACACCAGGAACAGGCTGCCGAGCAATACGCAGGCTGGCAGCAGCCGACGATGCTCGGCGCCCACCAGGCGTCGTGCGATGTGCGGGACCATCAGCCCGACGAAACCAATCGAGCCGCTGATGGAGACCAGTACGCCGGTCATCAAGGACGCGATCAGGAAGATCCACAACCGCACCTTCGCCGCGTTCAGCCCCAGGGTCACGGCGGTCTGCTCGCCCGCCATCAGCGCGTTCAACGGGCGGGCCATGCCCAGCAGCAACACCAGTCCCAGCACCACGCTGGCGGCCGGCACGGCCAGCAGTTCCCAGCGCGCCAGGCCCAAGCCGCCGAGCATCCAGAACATCACCGCCGAACTGGCGCGATGATCACCGAGGAACAACAGCAGGTTGGCCGCCGCCATCATCACAAACGACACCGCGACGCCGCACAGCAGCAGGCGATCACTTTCCAGGCGACCCTGGCGAGCGGCGATGGCCAACACCAGCAACATGCTCAGCAATGCACCGATGAAGGCGGCGAGGGGCAAGGTGAGCAGGCCAATGATTTCGCCGACATGCAGCACCACGATGACCGCACCCAGGGTCGCGCCGGACGTCACGCCGAGAAGATGCGGATCGGCGAGCGGATTGCGCGTGACCGCTTGCAGCACCGCACCGATCAACGCCAGCCCCGCACCCACCAGGGCGCCAAGCAGCAGGCGCGGTACGCGGATCAGCCAGACGATGTGCTCCTGCCCCGGCGTCCAATAGACGTCGCCCACGCCGAAAACCTTGTTCAACAGGACGTCCCAGACCACGCCCACCGGCACCCGCGCGGGCCCGAAACCCAGGGACACCACGCATGACACCAGCAGCATCACGCCGAGCAAGATCAACAGCGCGCCATAGCGACGAGTGTTCATTGGCGGTGCAAACCCTTCGCCAGGGTTTGCACCGCCAGCACGTTATCGATGCCCGGCGTGGCCTGTACATAGGGGATCACGATGAAGCGCCGATGCTTGATCGCATCCACCGATTGCAGTGCCGGATTATCCAAAAGGAACTGCTGCTTCTGCTCGGCGGTGGTTTCGCCATAGTCGACGATCACGATTACCTCGGGGTTGCGCTCCACCACGTTCTCCCAGTTGACCCGGGTCCAACTGGTTTCCACGTCGTCGAGGATGTTGCGCCCGCCCGCTGCGTCGATCAGCGCCTGGGGCATGCCCAGTCGTCCGGATGTCATCGCTCGATCCTCGCCGCTGTCGTAGAGGAATACCCGAGGACGTTCGGACGGCAGGTGCTGGCGGATTTCGGCCACCTGGGCCTGCATCGTCGCGATCAGCCCATCGGCGCGATCCTGCACGTCGAAGATCTTGCCGAGGTTGCGCAGGTCGTTGTAGGTGTCCTCCAGCGTGGCCGCCGGGCGCTTCATCACGAACGCGCAGGACTCGGTCAGTTCGTAAACATTGATGCCCAGCGGCTGCAGGGTTTGCGGCGTCAGGTCGCCGCCCACCCGCATGCCGTAGTCCCAACCGGCAAAGAAAAAATCGACGTCGGCATTGAGCAAGGTTTCCACCGAGGGATACTTGGCGGCCAGTTCCGGCAGGCCATCGAGGATCTTCGCCATGTCCGACGTCACCGATTTCCAGCCACTGATACCGCTGTAGCCGACCATGCGTGGCTTGAGGCCCAGGGCGAGCATCATCTGGGTCATGTTGATGTCATGGCTGACGGCGTGCCGGGGCGCCTCGTGGAACACCACTTGGCGGTTGCAACTCTGGATCGTCAACGGGTAGCGAGTGGCCTCGGCCAACGCATGGGCGCTGCCGGGCAACAGCGCAAGGAGCAGCAGGAAGCGCAAGGTCATGGTTGGGTTATCCAAGTGATTCGTGGGCAGCCGGCCAGCGGATGTTCGTCCACCAGCGCTTCAACGTCGAACACCTCACGCAGCAGTGCGGGGGTCAGGACATCCTTGGGCGTGCCGCTGGCGACGATCCGTCCGTGTTCGATCACATACAGGCGATCACAGAACGCGGCGGCCAGGTTCAGGTCGTGGATGCTGGCGAGGGTGCCGATACCCAGGCGTTTGATCAATTGCAGCAGTTGCAGTTGGTAACGTGGGTCGAGGTGATTGGTCGGTTCATCCAGAATCAACAACTGCGGTTGTTGGGCCAGTGCCCGGGCGAGGATTACCCGCTGTTTTTCTCCGCCTGACAGCGTCGAGAATGCATGATCGCCAAAGCCGTCGAGTCCCGCCGATTGCAAAGCCTGGAGCACCAGGCAGCGGTCTTCGTGTGTGTCGCCGTCGAACAGACCTTTGTGAGGCGTGCGGCCCATGGCGACCACTTCCTCGACCGTCAGGCCAAAGGCGTCGGGAAACTCTTGCAGCACCACGGCGATACGTTGGGCGCACCAGCGCGAGGACTGTTTCCAGAGGTTGTGATGCTCAAGTTTCACCTCGCCATGTTCCGGTCGACTGAAGCGATAGGCGCAGCGCAACAGGCTGGTCTTGCCGCTGCCGTTGGGACCGATCAACCCGACAAACTCCCCGGCCGCCACCTGCAACGTGGCGTCGCGCAGCTGGAACTGGTGATGGCAGTGGCCATGGCCCAAGGGCGTCCAGGCGAGATGGGAGAGGGTCAGCGAGGTCATGCATGCACTCAGGATTGGGTTTGGGACATCGGGCTGTGTTCGTCGTTGGAAAGCGGCGCGATTGTAGAGGCATCTCGCCGCTTTCCGTTAATGCACGCTCTTCAGCTTGACGATGAGGCCGTCTCAGGCTGGCGATTGAACCGCGTGACCAGGCGATCCAGCAACCACACCGCTACCAGTGAAGCTCCCACCAGCGGGAACACCAGCGCCAGAGCCAGCATGATGAACACGCCGCTCTTCCACGTCGGCAAGTCGTGCCGCAACGGCGGCACGCCGAACTTGCCTTGCGGCCGGCGCTTCCACCAGATCACCAGGCCGCTCACGGCGCTGAGCAGGATCATCAGGCAGATCAACAGCACGATGATCTGGTTCACCGGGCCGAACATCTTGCCTTCATGCAGCATCACTCCGGTTTCAGTGGCGCGGGCCACGAGGTTGTAGTGCTCCCAGCGCACATCGGCCAGGACCTTGCCGGTGTATTGGTCAACATGCAGGGTCGCGTCATTGCGCGGGTCGTCGGCGAACACGGCGATGGTGAAAACGCCGCTGGCGGTCGTTGGGAACGTGATGCTGTAGCCGGGTTCGACCCTGCGCTCGGCGGCGATGTCCTGCACCGCTTGCAGGTTGACGGTCGGGGCAGCGGGGCCTTCGTGCATGCCGCCATGGGCCATGTGTTCGGCATGGTCGCCGGACATCGGCATCGGCGTGTTTTCCATGGCCCAGGGTACGGTCTGGCGGTGGGCGTGGTTGAGGCTGCCGGCCTCCACGTCAGACTTCGGTACGTCGTTCCACATCGTTGCCGGGAAGCGGTTCCAGAGGTCGGCGTATTGCTTGCCCCAGAAGCCGGTCCAGGTCATGCCGCTGAGCAGCATCACCAGCAAGAACGCCGAGCCCCAGAACCCGATTACGACGTGCAGGTCACGCCAGAACACCCGGCCGCGAGCGTTCCAGCGCGGCCACAGCACGCCGGCCGACGATTGCCCGCGCGGCCACCACAGGTACAGCCCGGAAACCAGCAATACCACGCCCCATCCGGCGGCCATTTCCACCAGCCGATCACCGACGGTGCCGATCATCAATTCGCCGTGGATCGCCCGCGCCATGGCTTGCAGGTTGTCTTTGGCGTCCTGCTCGCCGAGGACATCGCCGTGGTACGGGTCGATGAATACGTTCAATTCCCGGCCCTTGTCGATCACCACGAATTGCGCGCTGCGTTCGGCATTGATCGGCGGCAGGTACTGTGTGACCTGGCCCTCTGGATAGGCCTGGCGAACCTGCTTGAGCAGATCGTCCGCCGCCAAGGTGTGATGGCCGGCCGGCACGTTCAGCAGATCGCCGTACATCAGGGGGTCGAGCTGTGGCTTGAACAGGTAAATGATGCCGGTCAGGGCCAGCATCACCATGAACGGTGCGACGAACAGACCGGCATAGAAATGCCAGCGCCAGGCCAGGTTATAAAAATTCGGTTTCGGTTGGCTCATTGCAAAAGCGCTCCGCAGGGCAAATTGGGTTGTCATGTTGTGCGGTTGCAGGGCAACCGATAGCAGGTGAGCCTTCAGTGGACACAGGGTCAGGTGTCAGGTCTTGCCTGCGTTGTCAGAAAACTCATCTCCGGGCTCAGGGCAATCGTGGGCTGTCCTTTGCGACCGGGTGAGTAGATGCGGGCTTACGCTTCGAGGGGCGGTGCGCGGGTGCGGGCGCCCGGAAAGAACGCCGGTCGGGCATGGCCCAGGCGCGGGGAAGGGCTGGTGTAGCTGTGGGTAGGCGGCGAGTCGAAGACGGCGAACGTATGGCCGCCAGGCAGCGCAGGGCAGTTGAACAGCAGGCTGCAATAACCGCATTTTTCCCACAACGCATGGTGATCGCTCTGGGGTGGGCAATGCTCGGCTGCCGGCACTTCGTGCGCTGTCATATCCATGCCCATGTCCATCGACATGATCATGGACATGCGTTGACCCATCGGCATCGACTGGGAAATCAGCGGACCGATAAAAATCATCAGCATGGCGAACAGGCTGATCCAGCTGCCGCGGGTCAGGCTCGTCGGCTGACGGCGGTGCGTGGACAGGCTGGCGCGAGGAGATTGCATGGGCGGCTACGTCTACTGGGCGTGCATGTGCGTCTTGGCGCCGTCAGGGGCTTTTTTCTGCACCTTGACGTCGACCGTGATATCCCCGGCTTTTTCGAAATGCAGGGTCATGGGGAAACGTTTGCCGTCGCTAAGCAGGCTGCGGTCCTTCAGCTCCAGGAGCATCACGTGATAGGCCATTGGCGCAAAGGTGACGGTTGCACCGGGGGCGATATCGACGGCGGGCACCTTCTGCATTTTCATCAGGTCGTTTTGCATCACATGCTCGTGGAGTTCGGCCTTGCCGGCGATGGGCGAGTCGACGCTGAGCAGTTTGTCCGCGGTCCTGCCGCTGTTGTGAATCACGAAATATGCGGCCACGGTCGGCGCGTTGGGCGGCAATTCCTGGGACCACGGGTGGGCGATCTCAAGCTCGCCGGCCTTGTACTGGTGAGCGTGGGCGAAGCCGACGGGAAGCAGCAAGGCAGCCAGCAGGATAAGTCTGTTCAACATGGCAATTCTCCGGAACGATTCAGGGCGCAATTTTATGCGGGAAGAATCAGGCCAGAGGCGAGGCGCGGGGATTTAGGCTGGGCCATTGTTGGCGCGGGGTGGGGCTGTCCAGTTTCGAGCGGATTGCGCTGCGATGGGCCGGCTGTGCATCCAGATACAACAGTGGCGCATCCCCGGTGAGCGCCATCAGCGGCGCCGGACCCGAGCAGCACCAGCAATGCTGCATTGTCGAATGATTGTCTTTCTGTGGCGTGTCCTGTTCGAACGTGCCCAGGGACACCGCCAGCATCTTCGTGCCGCTGGATGAGCAGAAACTGCCCCATAGCAGTTGCTCGGCTGGCGAATTGGCCTTCGCCGCCCCACTGCTGGAAAGCGGCATGGCAAGCATGTTGAACAGCACTGCGAAGCAGGCGATCCAGGCAAATGCAAGCCGTTGTCGGGACATGGGGCAATCCGCTCGGTTGGGCGATCAGGTGGCGGTATTTAGCCTGATCGGGGTTGAGAAGTAAAAAAGCCACGTGCGGTGTAGGGTCGCAGGGTTGGTGTTAACAGTAGCAATGGATTTTCGGGTTGGTTAACTGACATACGATCATTCCGAGGGAAGCTATCGCTTGTCAAATGGCCGTCGCATGTAACCTCAGGCCCAAAGCTTTCATGACCTTCATGATGGTCGTGAACTCTGGATTGCCTGTACTTCCCAGTGCTTTATAAAGACTCTCTCGGCCCAAGCCTGCATCACGGGCAATCTGCGTCATGCCTTTTGCCCTGGCAATATCGTTAAGGGCTGCTCGAACCAATACGCCGTCACCCGCGTCTTCTTCGAAACAGGCATCCAAATAAGCAGCCATTTCCTCAGGTGTTTTGAGGTAGGTCGCTGCGTCGAAACGTGTGAATTCCTCGGTCATGATTCACTCCTCTTGACCCATGGTTAGCGCCATTTGTTTAGCGCGCGTGATATCCCGTTTCTGGGTTGATTTGTCGCCTCCGACAAGCAGTAAATAAAATACGGAGCCTCGACGGGAGAAATACACTCTGTAGCCCGGACCTGAGTGAATACGCATCTCATACACTGTGTTGCCGACCGGCTCGCAATCCCCAAAATTTCCATGCTCTGCAGATCGAAGCCTGGCAATGATGCGAGCTTTCCCAGCAATGTCCTTCAACCCGTTAAGCCAGCTTGAAAATACTCGGGACTGTTCAAATTCGATCATTTGGATCGTATTCCTTGGGATACATATTGGCAAGCAGCACTTTCCTCGGCACGAGACGGGTCGCTCATGCTTAATGACTGCCAGGTGCTGCCGTGGGTATTAAGGAACGGAACTATAGAATTGAACGTCTTGGACGAAACAGCCGGCTCTGTCTTGAAAATTTGTCGGAAATGTCGCGCGAATGTGCTGAATTCAGAACCCGTTTGGTACGGATAAAGCGTCCAGCACTTCATTGACCATTCCAAACTCCCGATCCACCCCCGGCAACACCGGCCGCTTCAACAGCACCACCGGCACCCTTCGCTCCCGCGCCACCTCCAGCTTCGGTTCAGTAGCCGTGCTGCCGCTGTTCTTGCTGACCAGCACATCGATCCGCCGTCGTTCGAACAGTTCTCGCTCGCCCTCGATGTGAAACGGCCCACGGGCCCCAATCACTTCGCAACGTTCATTGCCGGGGTAAACGTCCAGGGCGCGCAGGGTCCAGAATTGCCCCGGCGGGATTTCATGCAGATGTTGCAGCGGCTCGCGTCCAAGGGTGAACAGGGGACGGTGGAAGGGTTGCAGGGCCTGGATCAGTTCGGCCCAGTCAGCCACTTCGCGCCAGTCATCGCCGGCCCGGGGTTGCCAGGCCGGGCGGCGCAGGGCCCAGCAGGGGATGGCGCAGATGCGGGCCGCGTGGGCGGCGTTGTGGCTGATCTGGGCGGCGTAGGGGTGGGTGGCGTCCAGCAGCAACTCGATGCCCTCGGCGCGGATGAATTGGGCCAGCCCTTCAGCGCCGCCGTAGCCGCCGACGCGCACCTGGCAGGTCAGGTCGGTGGGGATGCGACCGATGCCTGCCAGGCTGTAGATATGCTGTGGCCCGAGCGTGCGAGCGATGGCCAGGGCTTCGGTGACACCGCCGAGCAGCAGGATGCGTTTGATTTCAAGGCTCTTCATGACAAGACACCGGCATGGCCGACAATCCCGCCCTGGCGGTCAATGGCGAAGACCTCGACCTGAACCTGGGCCGGCACCACACTACGCGCGAAGGCCAGCGCGTGCTCGCACACCGCATCGCCGAGGGCAATGTCGGCGGCGCTGGCCATCGCCAGGGCTTGCTGGCTGGTGTTGGCTTGCCGGATGCCTTGCTGCAACGCTTCATCGGCACCGATGGCCGCCGCCCATTCGGCCAGTTGCGGCAGGTCGATGCTTGAATGGCGGCTGTGCAGATCCATGTGGCCGGCGGCGAGTTTGCTGATCTTGCCAAAGCCGCCGCAGAGGCTGAGCTTCTCCACCGGCACCTTGCGCACATGCTTGAGCACCGCGCCGACGAAATCGCCCATTTCAATCAGGGCGATTTCCGGCAGGTTGTAGACCCGGCGCATGGTGTCTTCGCTGGCGTTGCCGGTGCAGGCGGCGATGTGCAGGTAGCCGTTGGTTTTCGCCACGTCGATGCCTTGGTGGATCGAGGCAATGTAGGCCGCGCAGGAAAACGGCCGGACGATGCCGCTGGTGCCGAGGATCGACAGGCCGCCGAGGATGCCCAGGCGCGGATTCATGGTTTTCAGCGCCAGGGCTTCGCCGCCCTCGACATTGACCGTGACTTCGAAACCACCCGCATAACCGCGCTCTTCGGCCAAGCGGCCCAAATGATCGCGGATCATCTGGCGTGGCACCGGGTTGATCGCCGGCTCACCGACGCCCAGCACCAACCCTGGTCGCGTCACTGTGCCGACACCGCGACCGGCGACGAAATGCACACCGGGCTCGACGATCAAACGTACCTGGGAAAAAAGCAGGGCACCGTGGGTCACGTCCGGGTCATCGCCGGCGTCCTTGATCGTTCCAGCCTCGGCGCCTCGTTCGGTCAGCCGGCAGAACTCCAGGCGCATCTGCACCTGCTTGCCCTTGGGCAACACGATTTCCACCGCGTCGGCTTCGGTGCCGCAAAGCAGCAGTCGCGCGGCTGCCAGGCTGGTCGCCGTGGCGCAGCTGCCGGTAGTCAGGCCACTTCGCAAGGGCGCGGGTTGTTCGGCGGTTTCGTCACGCATCGAGAGGTTTCGTCAGGTCCAGCAAGGTAATCGGCAAGGCTTGGCGCCAGGTGTCGAACTCGCCCAATGGCTGGGCCTGGGCGATGTGGATGCGAGTCAGCTCACCGCCGTGGCGTTCGCGCCAATTCATGAGCGTCATCTCGCTTTGCAGCGTTACCGCGTTGGCTACCAACCGCCCGCCGGGCTTGAGCTGGGCCCAGCAGGTGTCAAGCACGCCTTCTCGTGTGACGCCGCCGCCAATGAACACCGCGTCCGGCCGCTCCAGACTCTCCAGCACCTGCGGGGCGCTGCCGCGAACCAGTTGCAGTCCGGGCACGCCGAGGGTGTCGCGGTTGCGTTCGATCAAGCCTTGCCGGCCTTCATCGGCTTCGATGGCCACGGCCCGGCAGCTGGGGTGGCTGCGCATCCATTCGATGCCGATGGAGCCGCTGCCGGCACCAACATCCCAGAGCAGCTCGCCGGGTGTCGGGGCGAGGCGGGCGAGGGTGATGGCGCGCACGTCACGCTTGGTCAACTGACCGTCATGCTCAAACGCGGTGTCCGGCAAACCGGCCAGGCGTGACAAGCGCAAGGTCGAAGGCTCGGCCCGGACCTCAATGGCGATCAGGTTCAGGTCGGCGACGGTGTCATCGGACCATTGCGTCGCAGTGCTTTCGATCCGCCGTTCTGCCGCGCCGCCTAAATGTTCCAGCACCGTCATGGCGCTCGGACCAAACCCTCGCTCGTGCAACAACGTCGCCACGGCGGCAGGGCTGTGGCGGTCGTTGCTCAGCAGCAGCAGCCTGACCCCTGTGGATAAATGCCCGTTGAGCGCTGCCAGCGGACGCGCCACTAGCGACAGCGTGACCACGTCCTGCAATGGCCAGCCCATGCGCGCCGCCGCCAGCGAGCAGGAGGATGGCGCGGGAATGACCAGCATTTGAGCGCAAGGCACGTGTTTCGCCAGGCTGGCGCCCACGCCGTAGAACATCGGATCGCCGCTGGCCAGCACGCACACCGGTTCGCCCTGGAGAGCGAGCAGCGGTTCCAGGGAGAACGGGCTGGGCCACAACTCCCGTGCGCCACGGATACACAGTGGCAACAACTCCAACTGGCGGGCGCTGCCCAGAATCCGCGATGCCCGCAGCAAGGCATGGCGGGCTGTCCGGCCCAGGCCCTTGAAGCCGTCTTCACCGATGCCCACTACGGTCAGCCAGGGGGTCATCTCTGTTCCTCGAATAAATGGGGTTGATCGACTGGCGTATCGCCGCCGCGAACTGTGCCGCCATCATACCGCGCCCCGGCGGATCAGGCGTGAACCATCCCTGTGTGTCCATCACCAGCATTGCGACCAGCAAGCTTTTCATGAGTCGCGGCAAAGCAGGCATAATGGCGCTCCTCGCCACTGTGGCGTTTCTTATTTGCCGGTCTTCCTTTGAACAAACGTCCATCCTCCCTCGTCGTACGCCCCTCCGGTTGCCCGGGGTTGCTGCGTGTCGTCCAGGCGCTGGACGGGGGAATCTGTCGGATCAAGCTCGATGGCGGTTCCCTCCAGGCGGATCAGGCCGAAGTCGTGGCATCGATGGCCGAGCGGTTCGCCGGGGGCGTGATCGAGGCGACCAATCGCGCCAACCTGCAAATCCGTGGGATCGGTCCCGAGCACAACGCGTTGATCGAGCCACTGCTGGCCGCCGGGCTTGGCCCGCGCAAACCGGCCGGTGATGACGTGCGCAACCTGATGCTCAGCCCTTCGGCCGGGATCGACCGGCAAATGCTGTTCGACACCCGTCCGTTGGCCGAGCAGATCCTCGTCACCCTGCAAACCCATGAACGTTTCCATGAACTGTCGGCCAAGTTCGCCGTGCAACTGGATGGCGGAGAAGCACTGGCGATGCTCGAACATCACCACGACCTGTGGCTCTCGGCCCTTGTCCGTGACGGCGAGCCCTGGCTGGCCTTCGGTTTGGCCGGCACCCCGCTGGATAAGCCGGCGGGCAAGGTGCCCCTGGCCCAGGGACATGCCTTGGTGGTGACGGTGCTGCAGCTGTTCCTCGACCGGGCCCGCCCGGACCAGACGCGCATGCGCCATTTGCTGGCTGAGGTCCCTGAGGATGAATTCGTGGCCCGATTGGCCTCTCGCGTGCCTCTGCAGCCTTGCCTGGATTGGCAGCGGGATGTGTCCATCGATGGACTGCACCTCGGCGTCCATCCCCAGCACGACGACCGCGTCTATATCGGCGCGGCGGCTCCCCTGGGGCGGCTCGATGCGGTCATGCTGCGGGGAACGGCGCAACTGGCGCGGGAGAAGGGCGACGGCAGCCTTCACTTCACCCCTTGGCAAAGCCTGCTGCTGCCCAACGTGTGCCGTGAGGACGCCGAGGAAGTGCTGGAACGGCTAGAGGCGTTGGGCCTGTTGGTTTCGCTCGACCAACCCCTGGCGCAGCTCATCGCCTGTACCGGCTCCAGTGGCTGCGCCAAGGCCTTGGCCGAGACCAAGGCCGACGCTCGTCAACTGGCTGAACTGCTGCAACGTCAGGGCCGAACCGTGAAGGTTCATCTGTCGGGCTGCCCGCGTTCCTGCGCGGCGGCCCATGTCGCGCCCGCCACCTTGCTGGCGGTCGCCCCCGGTCATTACGACCTGTATTTTCGCGATGCCACGCTGCCGGGTTTTGGCGCGTTGCAAGCACACAATCTGACAATCGAAGCGCTCGGCCACTGGCTCGACGCTCACCCCCGGAGCCCCCTTGATGCTTGATTACATCCGCGACGGTCAGGAGATCTATCGCAACTCCTTCGCGATCATTCGTGCCGAGGCCAACCTGGCGCGCATTCCGGCCGACCTGGAAAAACTCGCGGTGCGGGTGATCCACGCCTGCGGCATGGTCGAGGCCATCGATGGCTTGCAGTTTTCCGAGGGCGCGGGCACGGCCGGGCGCGAGGCGCTGGCTGCTGGCGCGCCGATTCTGTGTGACGCGCGGATGGTCAGCGAAGGCGTAACTCGCGCGCGCTTGCCGGCCAATAACCCAGTGATCTGCACCCTGCGCGATGACAGCGTCCCGGAGCTTGCCCGCGAGTTGGGCAACACTCGCTCAGCCGCCGCCCTGGAGCTATGGCGCCCCCATCTAGAAGGCAGCGTCGTGGTCATCGGCAACGCGCCGACCGCGCTGTTCTACCTGTTGGAAATGCTCGATGCCGGCGCGCCGAAACCGGCGCTGATCCTCGGTTTTCCGGTGGGCTTCGTCGGTGCCGCCGAGTCCAAGGCGATGCTGGCGGCCGACAGCCGTGGCGTGCCGTTCGTGATCATGCAAGGACGGCTCGGCGGCAGTGCCATGGCCGCCGCCGCCGTCAACGCCCTCGCCACGGAGGTTGAATGATGCAGCAGCCTGGACGTCTGATCGGCCTTGGCGTGGGGCCAGGTGATCCGGAACTGATTACCGTCAAGGCCTTGCGCCTGCTGCGTGAATCGCCCGTGGTGGCGTACTTTGTCGCCAAGGGCAAGAAGGGCAACGCCTTCGGCATCATCGAGGCTCATTTGCAGGATGCGCAGACGTTGCTGCCGCTGGTCTACCCGGTCACCACCGAAGCGTTGCCGGCGCCGCTGTCCTACGAACAGGTGATTGCCGATTTCTACGACACCGCCGCCGAGCAGTTGGCGGTGCACCTGGATGCCGGTCGCGACGTGGCGGTGATCTGCGAGGGCGATCCGTTTTTCTACGGCTCCTACATGTACTTGCACGATCGGTTAGCCGAGCGTTATGACGCCGAGGTCATTCCAGGCGTGTGTTCGATGCTGGGTGGCGCCTCGGTGCTGGGTGCGCCGCTGGTGTACCGCAACCAGAGCCTGTCGGTGCTCTCCGGTGTCTTGCCACACAACGATCTCAAGCGTCGCCTGGCCGACGCCGATGCGGCGGTGATCATGAAGCTGGGACGCAATTTCCCCAAGGTTCGCCAAGTGCTCCAGGAACTGGGCCTGGACGGGCGGGCGCTGTACGTCGAGCGCGCGACCATGGCCAACCAGAAAATCGTCCCGCTGGATGAAGTAGAGCCGATGTCCTCGCCGTATTTCTCGCTGATCATCGTCCCTGGCGAGCGGTGGCAGGGATGACTTCAAAAGCTCCGGCAATTGTCATCCTCGGCCAGGGCAGCCTGGCGACGGCCCGGCGAATCCAGCAGCGTTATCCCGACGCCTTGATCCACGGCCTGGCGGGTCGAGTCGAGGGCGATCGGCAATACCTTGAGTTTGGTGCGACGTTGCGCGAACTCTACCAACAGGACACGCCGATCATCGCCCTGTGCGCGGCAGGCATCGTCATTCGTACCCTGGCGCCGCTGCTGCTGGAGAAAGGCGCCGAACCGCCGGTTCTGGCGGTGGCCGAGGATGGCAGCGCCGTGGTACCGCTGTTGGGCGGCCTGGGCGGGGTGAATGGCATGGCCCGGGACATTGCGGCAATGCTGCAAGTCGCGCCGGCGATCACCACCAGCGGCGAATTGCGTTTCGGTACCTGCCTGCTCAACCCGCCAGGCGGCTACCGCCTCGGTGACCTGGAGCAGGGCAAGCGCTTCGTTTCCGACCTGTTGGCCGGTGAGCCGGTGCGGATCGAAGGCGCGGCGCCGTGGCTGGATCAGGCACAGTTGCCGCAAGATGCACAGGCGCGGTTGGCGATCCGTATCGACAGTGCTGCGGGAGTGCCTGCGCTGAACGAGTTGCGCATCTATCCGCGCAACGTCTTGATTGCGGTGGAGGCTGGCGCGATGGTGGTATCGACCTCCATTGAGCAAGCGCTGGCTCAGGCCGGACTCGCGATGCAATCAGTGGCGTGCGTGTTGGCGGCGGACAGCGACATGGCGCGCTCCGAGTTGCAGCACGCCGCTTCGGCCTTGGGCGTGCCGCTGCGTTTCGTTGCGGCCAATGGCAGCGCGGTGCAGTGGTTAAGCGACGCCACGGGTCAACCGGCATACGTGCAGGTCTTGGGCAACATTGCCATCGCCGTGGCCGAGCAGCCCGTCGATCCGCAACGGATCGGTCGCCCTCGCGGACGACTGGCGGTGATCGGGCTTGGTCCTGGTGCGGCCGAGCTGATGGTGCCGGCCGTGCGCGCCGAGCTGGATCGCGCTACGGACGTGCTGGGCTATGAAACCTACGTGCGCATGGCCGGGCCTTTGCGTGCCGACCAGGTGCAACACTGCACCGATAATCGTGAAGAGATGCAGCGCGCCCGGCATGCCTTCGAACTGGCGGCCCAAGGGCGGTCGGTGGTGGTGGTGTCCTCAGGCGATCCAGGCGTATTCGCCATGGCGGCGGCGGTGCTCGAAGCGTTGCATGAATCCAGTGATCCGCATTGGCACACTGTCGACCTGCAAATCCTGCCAGGCGTCTCGGCCTCCCTGGCCACCGCCGCCCAGGCCGGCGCGCCGCTGGGGCATGACTTCTGCGTGATGTCGCTGTCGGACAACCTCAAGCCCTGGTCGATCATCGAGAAGCGCCTGGACCTGGCGGCCGAAGCCGACCTGGCCCTGGCGTTCTACAACCCGATCTCGCGCGCCCGCCCATGGCAGTTGGGACGGGCGCTCGAGCTCGTTGCGCAGCATCGTGCGCCGGATACTCCGGTGGTGTTGGGACGCGACATTGGCCGGCCGGGCCAGACCTTGCGCGTCACGACATTGGGGCAGTTGACGCCGGACCAGGTGGACATGCGCACCATGGTTCTCGTGGGCTCTTCCACCACGTGCGTGTTTCCCCGTGCCGAAGGTGGAGAGTGGGTGTATACCCCGCGTTGGTACGGCAACAAACCTGCCTGATGAAACTTGGCGGTCCGTTCGGGCCGCTATCATTAAAAGTTGCTCCGCTATTTTATTGTCGTGGTGTTTGACGATTCTGTTTTTTGATTCGTCCAGCGCGATAGTTTGCTGCAAGAAACAGGTCGTTGTATTTGTGTTTTATGCAGGCGGGGCTCATGTGTGGTTTGTGGTTTTATTTGAAATAATTATTGGGCGCGGTGTAGGTTGAATATGACTTTGTCGGTGGGTTATGTTGCTCGCCGTCTCAAGGGGGGCGACTGCTTGATCGGATAATGTCGGTTTGATTTATCCTGCGAGTCGATGTAAAACGCCTCATTTTAAGTAGTCATTGAATGCATGAAGGCCCGTGCAGGGCGTTGAGTGCCTGCACGATAAAAGCCTGTGGGTTATGTGGTTTAACAATAAATGGAATTATTGTTCATGAGTGATTTTGAAAAGGTGTCGGTGAGTCAATATGTCGCATTCGGTGAGGTGTTAAAGCGCGGGGAACTGGAGGGGCTGTTATCTTCGTATAAAGATTCCGAGCACTACCCCGCAGCGCTCCAATATTACGCCAACTGTATCGAGACTCAGGACACGCCCCTGATGCTGGCGCCTTTGGCGTTGCTGAAGCAAACGTTAGAGTCGATTCAAGGGCAAGCCAGACGTCGCCGGACGCCAGATTCAACGTCGAACCCCGCCAGCACCGGAGGGAAGTTGGCGGGTATTTATGACAAGCTGGAAACTTACGAAGCGAGTCTGTCCCACAGTCTCGAACTATTGAAGCAACCTGCTACGGAAGTTCCGAAAAAATTGCATTTCATCTGGCTTGGGGGAGGTGTGGGCGACCTTCAACTGAACTATCTTCGCCTCTGGAAAAAAACAATGCCTGACTTCTCCGTGAATGTCTGGCATGACCCGGACGGGTTGTTGATAGTCGAAACCAATCGGATCATTGTCGAGGCGGCAAAGGCGGACGTATGGTCCCGCGCAGGGGATGAAGTTATTTCGCATGCAGAACTGGCCAAGCGTTATGAGCCGCGGATAGCGGCGTTGAAACGCCAAATGTTTTTGCACGTCAGTCGAGCGGTTGAGCAGGGTAAAAGCGCCGATGAGGCGCGCATTGACTTATTGGTTCGCGGCTATGGTCGCGACGAAGTTGCTCTGCGTGCACTGAAGGAAGCGAACGCCCAGATCATGCGCAGCCTTGATAATGAGGGTATGCAATTGCGCAGTGTTCATGACCTGCCGACTTTCTCGGGACTGGAGGACTTTTATCGTCGTGAAATGTCCTTGCGCGGTAACCTCGCGTCAGCCTCGGACATCTTGCGGCTGTTGGTCATGTACGGCGAGGGGGGTATCTACAATGACGTGGATTTCTTGCCGCCGCTTGCCGACGAGTTGGCGGGTCTTGACGTCAACCGAATGACCCCCGCCGGACGGCTAGGTGTGCTGCAGTTGCTGCTGAACAACAATCCCGACTGGATGCCGGCCCGCCAGGCGCCGGAGCCGGGATCAGGCGAGGATTACACCCGTGCAATCCCTGCGAAGCATCGTGGTGCGTTAGAGCAATTTGCGAAAAAATCCCCATCGTTGAAGCAGGTGTTTGTGCCATTCGCGCATGGTAGTGCTCCGGTCGACAGTTTGAGATTGGCGATGATCGGTGAGGGCGAGTCCAATGCGTTGATTGTCAGCCATGCCGGGTCGGCTGCACTCCAGGCCATCATCAAGCGCTTCGAGACCCACTACCAGGCTTTGCTCGCGGTTGAGCGTCAAGCCGGGAAAGAGGGTATCGAGTTCCATGATCGTGATCCCTTCTTTGCCCTTACGGAGCAGGTGCTCAAGGACGAGTTCCATATCGTTGGTCCCCCTGCGCCGCAATTGTGCAGGGGCATTGCCGATTATTTCAGTGACGGCGTCGACCCACTGGCTGACGGCACGATATACCTGACGGGGCCAGATGCTGTTCGAGCCGGTCTGTTGGAGTATGAAAGCAGGCTTTTCACGCCAGACGGGGCTAAAGCGGCGCGTCGCTCCGTTCGGTTAATGAAGGGTTTCAACAACGCTACCGAGGAAGAGAGAGTTCATTCATGGAAAGCTAAACCTATAGAAGACTGGGTCACGGACGAAAAACAACGCTGGACCCGGAATGAAATGCAAGCTCGCTATGCGGGAGATATTGCCCAACTATTCAAACACCACAGTATCGAATTCGAAAAAGGTTGGCCGTTGATCGAGGATCGCCATGTGCTGTCCACCGACCTGTTGCAGCATCTGGCGGATGAGCTGGGCGAGCCCTTCATGCAGGCGATGAACCAGAACCATGACGGTGTGCGTACTTTCGAAAACGTTGTGCCCCTGGGATTTGATGAACGCCAATCGATTCTTGCACAAAGCACCGACGCGTTTGCGCCCGTACCGTTGAGCGATCCAAAGACGCAACCCTTGTCTATTTCGACGCTTTTGAACCAACTCGCCGAAGGTCATCTTGATCTCCTTCATTTGAGTCCTTTGCAACGTCTGCAGATTGGCGCGTTGATCGGTGTAAAGACGTTGGATAATCGCAGCTTCGAGGCGGTTCGCCCGCAGTTGGACAATGTGATCAATGATTTCAAGAAACCAGGAACCGTCAACAATTACGCGACGATCGAGCAAGCGCTGTTCACGCATCGAGCGCCGGCATTCCTGGCGGGGCTGGCGAGCGTGGCGGACGTTCTTCCCTGGCATGACGAAACGGCGTTGAGCCTGAAGAAAATTGCCCTTGAGCAACCGCTGACGTTACGTCAATGGGGCCAGCAAGCTGCCCGTATCCGGCAGGCGGCGATTCATGAACATCGGGTCCAGGTCGTCACCCGGCTGCACAAGGTTGTGTCAGCGACGGATCCCGACAAGTTCAGATCTGTACCGCAGGATCTACTCCTCCAGGGACCGGGTGATCGGGTGGCCGGGCGGTGTTATCCGCTGTCCCTGGCCATGGCGGCAGCCTTTTCGAAGGGGCTGGACGCGGTTAAAACCTTGTGCAATCGATTCGAATTGGCGGTCGCGAAGCATGACGCCAGTGATTCCGCTGTGTTTCTGCACAGCTTGGAATCACTGCGTGACCTGCCGATTGATGACGTAGGTAGTGCGCTGGCGCGCTCCGACCTGGATGGGGTCGTGCGCATCCTGCAGGAAAAATCGTTCGGTACGCTGATGCTCAACTCTGATAATCACGCCATGTTGATTGCCAAGACCGCTGGAGGCGAGGGCGGTGCTTTTCACTTCTATGATCCGAATTTTGGTGTGTTCGAGTTCCAGGACGCGACCCGTTTCAGCGCGGCGCTTAAGGCGTTTTTTATCGAGCAAGGGATGGCCCGCCAGTATGCGGCCTATGGCGATGCGGCTCGTCCGGCCTTCGACTTGATCGAGCTGGACGGCGTGCGAGTGGCACGGGAGGTAATGCCCAATGCTGTGAGGGTTTCGGACCTGTTGCAACCTGACGCATTGCCAGGACAGTCGCACCGCTCAGTCAGACAGCGCGTCGCCAGTGCCCGAGGACAATCACTTCAGAGCAACCCGCAGCTGGGCAGCTGCCTGCTGGCGTTGGATGGCCATTGGTGGGCGCAACAGATCGCTGAAGCGACCACTCACCTTCAACAAGAAAATCATCTGACGTCCAACCATGTGCCGTTGTTCTACACCCTGGAAACCACGTCGGGCGAAACATACCGGATGACGATGATCGATCCGGCCAACCACGATGAACCGGTGCAGATCCACGCGGACGATCAACGCCTCCCAAGGATAAAAAAATACCTCACGGAACGTTTTTCGACCTTGGCCAACCATCCCGCCGTTTTGAGCGATCACTTCGAAGCAGGTAGCGTTCATACCCTGAACGCTGGTTTCGCGATACAAGCGCTGATGAACGCACTGAGGGGCAGGGAAGGCGCAGGCCGCTCGCCCTCCCTGGCGGTGCGATTGCATGCCTATGTCAACTATGTGCAATTAGTGCACGGCAACGTGGCCGATGCTGCGCAGTTGGTGGGACTGGTCCGCAAAGCGCTGACTGAAGAGAAACTGATTGCCGATACCGTCGCGCCAATGGTCAGGACCTCTGTGGGTTCCACCGTGGACGAAGCGACGGGTGGACTGCTGCAATTGGCAAATGTCGGATTCGACATCTATCAATTGTCGACCGCACAAACCGAAGTTGAGCGAGCCCAGTTCGGCACTCAACTGGCTTTCGACTCCGCCGGCCTGGCGTTATCGGGGGCGGCTTTGGGGGCCTCTATGGCCGGCGCTGCGACGGCAGGGGCGGTGCTCGGTGGCGCTTCCGTGATGCTGGGGGGGCTAGCGGTGGGAGCGGCGGCACTGGCCCAGGGGTTCGCAACTATTGCTGCAGAAGCCAAGCAAGTCGGGCTGTTTTTCGACGAAGTAGCGAAGGCTCACCTGAACGCTTATCAATTTGACAGGGAGCATGGCGCCTGGAAGCCCCGCCCATCGCTGATCATCAAGACCGTGGATCTGGCTGGTGGCGGTTTGGAGCTGGACAGCCCCAAGCTATTTCCGCTGCGCGATCATTTCGGCGTGCCGACATTTGACCCGGAATACGATCGGGCGATCAATCTCCGCCGCGAGCTGAACCTACCAGCCCACGTCAGCTTCTCGCCTCCTTCCGGGCAAGCCATCGTGTTGCCATGCACGCCGCCAACCTGCTACCGCTACGAATACAAGGCACTGCCAGGTGCCACCACCCGTTATGACACCGGTTTCGACACCGCACGGCGCCTGGAGAAATGGCTGCCGGAAGGCAAATGGCTGTTTCTGTTCTCCTTCTATTCGTTTCCGAGCGAATACATCCTCTATCGTCTTTTCGACCCGGACTATCGCCCAACGATCATCGATGTGTTGCTCGACGATACCGATCGCTCGCTGGTCGTGCCTGAGCTGCCTGAAATCTGGCATGGGAAAATCACTTATCAGATCCAAGGGGGTGGCAAGCGTTGCGCATTGCTGCTCAATTCCGGCGTGAGCCTGATTTTCCATACGGCGCAAACGTTGAATTCAAGTTGGGTACTGGACGCCCCTTGGGCGGAGGAAAGCGATGTTCGGTTTAGGTCGGCTGGGAAATTGTCCGTTGGCGATGCTCAGGTGGGTTTCACTGGAGCGGGCCGTCACGAAGTTTTGCTTCGGACCGGCACCCAGCAGGTGTTCCAGATAGATCTGGAGCAGCGCCGGCTCAATGTTGTCGAGTTGGTGATGCCAACGGGAATGGCTCAGCAGGGGTTGCAGGAGCATTTCCAGGCATTGAATCAACAGCACCGATTGGTGGTGCTCCACACACCGGTACAAAATTATCAGATTCCATTCGAGGACCCACATAATCCGCGGTACGTCTCGGCCTGGTACGACGTGAAGGCGGACCGTTTTCTCTACATTCGTGACGAAATCAGTGGTGAGCCGCCGACGGTCCTAGGGGCGGTGGCAGACGGATATGTCTGGTTCTATCACCCGGCCGACGTAAGGATCTGGCAGGTCGACGCCATTACCGGACTGCTGAGCCGACACTATTGGCTGTGGGGTTCACTGAGCGCCGACGCTGTCATCAAGAGCGTCGAGGCGGACGAGCAGGGCGTCATCCATGTCGTGCAGCAGATTACTCGCCTGGATGGGAGTCGCGATGTGTTGAATTATGTGATTTACGATGAGCAACTCTTGCTGACATCAATCACCAGAGACCTCGACACAGGTTTGGAAACGCTCCTTGGCGCCAGCGAACACTTGAAGTTCTGGCCCCAGTTGCTTGGCGATGGTTACGTCTATTCGCCCTCTTTTGGTAATGAACACTCCTACGATACGGTTACTTGGCAACCGGCTCCTTTCGTTTCGATCTGTTGGAAATCGGAGGAAGCGTACCGGGATATGGCGTGGGTACGTCGTAGCGACAACTTGATCATCCGTCCCGTGCCGACACGCAATCATCACCGTGGTTGGCCTGACTCGATCAAGCATATGACTGAGTTGACGCTTTTGGCGCAGGTAGAAGGAAGCGATGCGTTCTTGATTTATGACCGACGCTATAAGACTGTCTGTCGCAGACAACGAACCGTGGTGAACGACAAAGGGCAATGGTCCAACCGCTGGATGCAGACGGGGAACATAAAGGAAGTCTTCGCTACCGATCACGGATATGTGGCCACGACTTTTGATGGTGTGTTCTTCAACCTGACCACCCAGGGAAACCTGGCACTGGGAGGCGTGAACGAAGATTGGTTCAAGAAGCATGAGCAGACGCATTGGTGGCCTGCATTGAAACCACTGGCACGCAAGCATGCCACTGAACGTTTTGCGCTTGTTGGCTTGACCAACCCCAGCGGTAAACCGAGGTTGTTTGCCTGGTATGTCGACAACAAGCTGTTGCTCGCAGACCCTGGACAGGCAACGGAAATCCGCCTGCTGAACGTAACGCCGGATGGCCAAGCCGCCTGGTTATTCAATGTTGTGAGTGGCGAGGTCTGTCGCCAGGCCTTTATCGGTCCGGACAAGATCGAGACCGCGTTCGGGCGCGGTTCGCGATTGCTCCAGGCTGACGTATTACCCTTGGCGGAACGTGAATGGGCGCCCTGGCAGTTTCTCGAATTGGAGGCCGATGGGCCGGGGCTGCGTGGCATCACCTATGAAGGCCTGGTGGTCAGGCTGCGAGATCATGAGCCGGCATTGATCATCGGCGCCACCCATGAATGGGTTATCGCCCAAGGCGATCGCGAGCAGGAGGCGCTTGAGCGACTGGCGAGCGCCCCCTCCCGCAGCGCCCTGCTGACGGTGGAGGAGCCTGGTAGCCTTAAATGGTTCGTTGCCGAGACCGGGCGGGTCATCCGGGTGCCCAAGACTGCACTTCCGCCAGCATTCGAGGTGTTGGGAACCCAACGGCAGACCAATGTAATGCTCCGCGAAAACCAGAATGGGAGACTGCTGACGCTCCCGCAGGAGGGACATGCTGGACCGCTCAGCTATGTCCAGCGTGAGGGCGAGGTGATGGTTGTCGAAAGCCACGAAACGAAGCTGGATAATCTCCAGGCGCTGCTACCGGACAACGTCACTGTCCTGGTCCTGCGCATGGGCCCAGGTGCGGTGACCTACCGGTTATCGAAATCGCTCTGGCGGCGGATCGAGTCGGTCATCCTGGACTGCCGGCGGTCGTGGGGCGACGCGGCGACAGCACCTGGCAGGCTGATTTGGGAACTGGATGAGCCTGACCAATTGTTGTTGAGCCACGTCGATGAGCATCTGGTGATCATCGATCCGGACAGCGGACGGAGTGTGATCTGTCGTGAAGTGTTTGCGACCGATGTCGACTTTCGTGGGGAGGTCTTGCTCGACTTCGGCGGGAACCGACAATATTCCGTTTCGACGCTCATGGCACGGTTAGGCGCTTTGCCTGACATCCAGAGCGGTGCCACGCTGAAAGCGTTGATGGAGTTGTCGACCGCTGGAGAGACCCACGTGAGTTGATTGCTCGGCGCGTCGAATAAAAATAAGAGGGTTGCAAATGCTGTCCATCTGCAACCCTTTTATGCATGCGTTAGTCAGCGATGCTTTCGCAAGGCAAAGCGCCTCATGAGAGACCCATTCGCTTTCTGTTTTATATACTCGCTGATCCTCGCCATTTCTTTTCGATCAAGCCTCATGTATGCCTTGTGTTGGATGATCCTGGCGGAGTGTTCTTCCAAATTCCAGAACAAAAAACGGCTGCTTCTATTACGAACCCTTAGTTCAAGCTTGTAGAAGGCGATATGGAGGTTGCCCTCCGAGTCGTAGCGCGCCGGGACAACTTGAAAGGACTCACCTTGCCGACTTTCCTTATCGAACGAAAGCATGGCCGGATTATCGGATTTCATCGCCTGCAACGTATCGATCATCGCATTCGCCTGTCGGAAATCCTTCATGGCATCGGCGCTTTCTACCAAGAAGTCCGCGACCGAATTCGTAACGATATGGCGGGTACTTGTAAAGGTAGAGTCTTTATATAGCGACCAGCCCATGTATCTCAACGTGTGGATATACGAGTCAAACCAGCTTTTTTGAGCCGTGTAGCGGTCATGTTCGAGGTCGGCGGATAAGGTGGCGAGATGATTGGTGTCGGCAATGTAATCGTGGTCTTGTAGTGAAAGCGTCTCGATGTAGGAAATTAGATTGGGGCCTGTTACCAAACCGGTTAATGCTTGATTGTTCATGAAATGGATTCCGTCGTTGTGAGGGGTTTATATGAATCCAGTAACGGTGCAAGTCTTCAAGTGCGTGGAGTTATTGATTGGCAACTAAATGTTTTAGTGGGGGGGAATGAGTTGACATATGCTGTAGCTGGTTTGGTTTGTTAAGTTTGGGGCGATGATTTAGATTGTTGTTTGTCCGCAGGAGCGGTCGTTTGTTTAACTAAGGAATTATTATGGGCATTTTTGAAAGTGAAATAAGTGGCGCGCGAAGTGTTGAGTTGATCGCTGCGCGTATCGACAGGCGCAAGGCACAGGGTTCGGTCAGTCGGCGTATGCGCAGGTCTGTCGTGCAGTCGGTGCAAGACAACCCCAACAAGGAACTGGATGCGGTCATGTTGGGCGATGCACTTGTCGGTTACGGCAATAACATGTCGCTCAATAACATGGCGATCATGGAGAACGTGATGACCATGGCGATCATGGAGGCCAACTACTTAGTGCCTGGCGGCAAAAATACCCATGAGTGGTACATGGAATTCATCAAGTGTTTGCAAGAACTCGGATGTTTTGTGTTAGATGATGGTTACACTCGTTATTCCGAGAGTTCCTTGCAGGTGGATATGGATCTGGTGGTCAAGGATATCGTAAAAGGGATTATCGATGGCGTGAAGGCGAGCTTTCCGGCGGCGACAGTGCTGGGTAGCGTGGTCGATACCACGATTGTTGGCTTGGCGCAGGACAAGGAAACCCTCGATCTGTTCGGTACCCAGGCGAAGTCGGCCGATGGCGCACGCTTATCCGTCATTCCCTGTGAGCAACTGTCCAACGGTATCCTGATCGCATCGTCCAGTTCGATAAAACAGACCGGTTCTTCGAATAACGGTGGCGTTCTTTTTGTGAACTGGCGCTCTTCGGCGCGAGAAGTTTTCCGCGGCAAGTCGTTCGTGACCTTTAACCCGGCGCGCTATGAAGACTTCAGGCAGGAAATCGAAGAATACCTGGGCGAACATCGCCGGGAAGTGTTGAGCAAGCGCTTCAGCCGTCGCAAGCGCGCCTGAGTCACAGTCACTGCATCAGGTAGCCTCTCACGCCGGTAAAAATAATCTGAGCCGCCAGGGCACAAACAAACAGCCCCATCAACCGGCTGACAATCTGCAAGCCCTGGTCACCCAGGATCCGCTCTATGCGGCTGGACAGGTAGAGCACCACGCCGACGGTGAAGCTGGCCAGGGCGATGCTGATGATGGCCATGAGTTTGTCGTCCCAGTGCGGCTGGCTCACGCCCATCACCAGCAGGGCGCCGATGGTGCCGGGGCCAACGGTCAAGGGAATGGTCAGCGGGACGATCGTTACGTCCTGCTGCACATTGTCGGTCTGCACGGCGGACTTGCCTTGGGCCATGCCCAGCGCCGAAATGAACAACACGCTGCCGGCGCCAATGCGGAACGCATCCACGGTGATACCGAACACGCTGAAAATCACCCTGCCAAACAAGTACAGCAATACGCTCGAGACCAGCGTCGCGGTCGCAACCTTCCAGGCCAGGCGACGTTGTTCCTTGCGCGAGTAGCCTCGAGTCAAGCCGATAAAACACGACAGTACGAAGAAGGGGCTGTAGAGCACCAACATTTTCAGGTAAACGCTGAACAGCACATGGAGCATGGTCGAGGCTCAGGACGAAGGAAGACGACGGGAGTCTATCAGGCGTTTTGACGCCTGTCGGCTCAGGACGTTTGCGCCGTATGGTTTTGCTGGTCGCGCTGCGCTACCCAATGTTCGATCAGTTCGCGCAGCTGCGAAAGCTCCACCGGCTTGGCCATGTGTCCGTCCATCCCGGCTTGGCGGGCGCGCTCCTTGTGTTCGGCCAGGATGTGAGCGGTGAGCGCTACCACAGGGGTACGTGTCCGCTGGTTTCCCATTTCCCAGGCCCGCAGTTGCTGGGTGGCGGAAAAACCGTCGAGGATCGGCATCTCGCAATCCATCAGGACCAGGTCGTAGCGGTGCTCCTTCATGGCCTTGAGCGCTTCTTCGCCATTGCTGGCAGTGTCGGGTTGCAGGTTGAGCTTGCCGAGCATGCCGCGGATGACTTTGGTGGAAATACTGTTGTCTTCGGCCACCAGGATGCGGAAGTCGCTGGGTACCTTTACCGTAACGGGAGGGCCGGCGTTGACCGGGACGTTCGGCGCCTGGCCTTTGTTGCGCTGGTTCAGTTCGTCCGCCAGGGTGGTCTTGAGTGTATAGCCGGCCACCGGTTTGGCGAGGATGCGCTTGACCCCGCTGTTGCGCGCCACGACCTTGCTCGGGGCGTTACTGATGCCGGTCAGCATGATCAGCAGGATGTCGTGGTTCAGGCTCGGGTCTTCCTTGATCTTGGCGGCCAGTTGCATGCCAGTCATGCCGGGCATGTTCTGGTCCAGCAACACCACGTCGAAATAATCGCGCAGGTGAGCCTTGGTGCGCAGCAGCGCCAGGGCTTCCTTGCCCGAGGGGACCGCGCTGACATTGAGGCCCCAGGCGCTGCATTGCTGGACCAGCACCTTGCGGCAGGTATCGTTGTCATCGACGACCAACACACGTGCCCCTTGCAGCGGGCCGTCGAGATCGGACGTCGGGTGCTCGAGGCGATCCGGGTCCAGCGGCAAGGTCAGCCATAAGGTACTGCCCTGGCTACTGCCGCTCTTGATGCCGAATTCGCCATGCATCAGCATGATCAACTGGCGCGCGATGACCAGGCCCAGGTTGCCACCCAGCCGCGTGGCCGAGAGGACATTCTTGCTGTGCAGTTCGGCGTGCATCAGCATGTCGCGCTCTTCGGCGTCCATGGGCGATCCGCTGTCCTGCACCGCGATGCGCAGGCGCGGCTTATCGCTGCGCTCGTCGAGGGCGACGACAATCAAGACCTCGCCTTCATCGGTTTTCTTCAAGGCATTTTCCAGCAGGCTCAGCAGCGCTTGGCGCAGCCGTGTCGGATCGCCGCTGATCACCCGCGGTACCTGGGGCTGGATGAAACTGATCAGCTCGACATTTTGCTGTTCGGCTTTGGCGCGGAAGATACTCAGGCAGTCCTCGATCAGTGCGTTGAGGTCGAACTGCACATCGTCCAGTTCGATCTGTCCCGACTCGAGACGGGAAATATCGAGGATTTCGTTGATCAGGGTGAGCAGTTCATTGCCGGCGCTATGGATCGTCTGTACATAATCGCGTTGCTTGACCGATAGCGGCGTGCCTAGCAGCAGTTCCGTCATGCCCAGCACGCCGTTCATCGGAGTGCGGATCTCGTGGCTGATCTTGGCCAGGAATTCAGCCTTGGCGTTGATCTCGGCGTTACTTGCCGCCAGGTCGCGACTGATGCTGAAGCGACTCTCGTTTATCGATCGCTGTCGCTCGCCTAACGCGACGCTCATCAGCAGGCCGCTGATGCAGATGATCACCAGCAGCGTGACGATCAGTCCCTGGGGGGCGACTTCCGTCAATCCTTGCAGGGCCGGGAGAATGATCAACGTACCCAGGTTGAACACCACCATGGCGGCGACGAACAGCCGTGCCGGGCGATAGCCCTTCTGCCAATGCCAGGCACTGACGAACAGCATGCTCAGACCGGCCAAGGCCACCAGTGCATAGGTCATGATATTGAGCGGCAGCGTGGCGACGAACAGCAGCAACAGGCTGCACAGCATGATGAAGACAATTTCGCCCAACAACAGCCGGTTCAGCGGATGCGATCCCAGCGGCGCGAAGTAGCGATAGGCGAACATCAAGCCGCAGGGTGCTGTCAGCAGCAGGGCCAAATACGCGCCTGGCGTCTGGATCGCCGGCCAGTTTGGCAGCCAGGCGCCGGCCAGGTTCAGCAGCAGGACCAGGCTGAGCATCAGCAGTCCTTCACAGGCCGCCAACCACAGGCAACTACGTGACCGGGTGTAGGCGTAGCGGGTGAGGTTGTGCAGGATCAGCATGGCGATGCAGCCGAACAGCAGCCCATAGATCAATGTCTGGTTCTGGTCGGCTGCCGCCATGACGGCCGGTTGCAGGGTGACGTAGGGGCGCAGTTCGTAACGGGATGACAGCCTCAGGTAGACGTCGAGGGGTTTTTCGCTGCGAGGCAGTGCCAGCATGAAATCGCTGCTGGGCACGGGTTGTTCGGAGCTTGGCAGCGCATTGCCGTTGATCTGTTGATCAACCAGGGCATCGCCGTCCAGCACGTAGAGATTCAGGCGCGACAGGTCAGGCGCAAAAATGCGCAGTATCTGCTCATGCTTGTCGGGAGCCAGTCGGAAACGCAGCCACAGGGCTCCACCCGGCTCGGCTGCCTTGAGGTGGTCCAGGTCAATGGGGCTGAATTGATTGGTATAGCGGGCTGAGCGGATGTCGCTCAGTTTCAGGTCGCCCTGTTCGTCGAGCAATACCGCCCAGCCACTGCCGGGCGCGGCCAGGGCCGGGAGCACGCAGAGCAGCGTCAGCAGGGTAACGGTCAAGCCTATGGCAATCCTGAGCCAGCGCACGGCGAAATCCCTTCGTAGTTGATGCCAGATGATAACTATGCGCGGCGCCTGGGCAGCCAGGCAAGGGCCATGGACCCTGGCCTGGCTGAATGGCCAGGTTATTTCAGGTTTTCACCACGCTCGCGGGCAATTGCACGGTAGCCAATGTCCTTGCGGTAGAAACAGCCTTCCCAATCAATCTGCGCGGCAAGCTTGTAGGCTTGCTGCTGAGCGACGTCGACACTGGCACCCATTGCCGTGGCGCACAATACGCGACCACCGGCGGTAACCACTTGGTCGTCCTTCAATGCCGTGCCAGCGTGGAACACCTTGCCTTCCAACTGGGCCGCACCTTCCAGGCCCTTGATAACGCTGCCCTTGGCGTAGTCGCCGGGGTAACCACCGGCTGCCAGTACAACGCCAACACTCGGACGTGGGTCCCACTGGGCTTCGACTTTGTCCAGCGCCTGGGCCAGGGCGGCTTCCACCAGCAACACCAGGCTCGATTGCAGGCGCAGCATGACCGGCTGGGTCTCAGGATCGCCGAAACGGCAGTTGAATTCGATGACTTTTGGGTTACCAGCCTTGTCGATCATCAGCCCTGCATAGAGGAAACCGGTGTAGACATTGCCTTCCTCGGCCATGCCGCGCACGGTTGGCCAGATCACCAGGTCCATCACGCGCTGGTGCACGTCGGCGGTGACCACCGGAGCGGGAGAGTAGGCGCCCATGCCGCCGGTGTTCGGACCGCTGTCGCCGTCGCCGACACGTTTGTGGTCCTGGCTGGTGGCCATCGGCAAGACGTTCTTGCCGTCGACCATGACAATGAAACTGGCTTCCTCGCCGTCGAGGAATTCTTCGATCACGACGCGTGAACCGGCGTCACCGAAGGCATTGCCGGCGAGCATGTCGCGCACCGCGTCTTCGGCCTCGGCCAGTGTCATGGCAACGATCACGCCTTTGCCGGCGGCCAGGCCATCGGCCTTGATCACGATGGGTGCGCCTTTTTCACGCAGGTACGCCAGCGCCGGTTCGATTTCGGTGAAGTTCTGGTAGTCGGCGGTCGGGATCTTGTGACGCGCCAGGAAGTCCTTGGTGAATGCTTTCGAGCCTTCCAACTGTGCAGCACCGGCGGTCGGGCCGAAGCAGTCCAGGCCACGGGAGCGGAACAGGTCGACCACGCCGGCCACCAGCGGCACTTCCGGGCCGACGATGGTCAGCGAGACGTTCTTCTCAGCGAAGTCGGCCAGTTGTTCCAAGGCCAGTACGTCGATGGCAACGTTTTCGCACTTGGCTTCGATGGCGGTGCCGGCATTGCCTGGCGCCACGAAAACCTTCTGCACGCGGGGATCCTGGGCCACTTTCCAGGCCAAGGCGTGTTCACGGCCACCGCTGCCAATGATCAAAATGTTCAAAGAAAGACTCCTTCGGAGAAGCTGCAAGCTACAAGCTGCAAGTCAGAGCGGGTATGCGCGATTCTAACTTGCAGCTTATGGCTTTGAATGAGTGAGTTTGCAAAGGCAAGCAGAGCGCCACAGGCCTGCTCTTAACTTGCCGCTTGCAGCTTGAAGCTTACCGCTGGCCTCAGTGCCTAAAGTGGCGCATGCCGGTGAATACCATGGCGATGCCAGCCTCGTCGGCTGCAGCAATCACTTCTGCATCACGCATCGAACCGCCCGGCTGGATCACTGCGGTAATGCCGACCTTGGCCGCATTGTCGATACCGTCGCGGAACGGGAAGAACGCATCGGAGGCCATGACCGCGCCTTGTACCTGCAAGCCGGCGTGTTCAGCCTTGATCGCGGCGATGCGGGCGGAGTTCACGCGGCTCATCTGGCCGGCGCCGACGCCGATGGTCTGGCGGTTCTTGGCGTAGACGATGGCGTTGGACTTGACGTATTTGGCGACTTTCCAGGCGAAGATCAGGTCGTTGATTTCCTGCTCGCTCGGGGCACGCTGGGTCACGACCTTGAGGTCTTCGCTGCCGATCATGCCGATGTCACGGCTCTGGACTAGCAGGCCGCCATTGACGCGCTTGTAGTCCCAGGCCGGCGCACGATCGGCCGACCATTGGCCGCAGGCCAGCAGGCGCACGTTGGCCTTGGCAGCAACAATGGCGCGGGCCTCTTCGCTGACCGAAGGGGCGATGATCACTTCGACGAACTGGCGCTCGACGATGGCCTTGGCGGTCTCTGCGTCCAGCTCACGGTTGAAGGCGATGATGCCGCCGAACGCCGACTCGGTGTCAGTGGCGTAGGCCAGTTCGTAGGCCTGGCGGATGCCACCTTCAGCGTCCGGGCTCACCGCCACGCCGCACGGGTTGGCGTGCTTGACGATCACGCAGGCCGGCTTGACGAAGCTCTTCACGCATTCCAGCGCGGCGTCGGTGTCGGCCACGTTGTTGAACGACAGCTCCTTGCCTTGCAATTGGGTAGCGGTGGCGATGCCGACCTCGGCAGGCTTGGCTTCCACGTAGAACGCCGCGCTCTGGTGCGGGTTCTCGCCGTAGCGCATTTCCTGGGCCTTGATGAATTGGGTGTTGAAGGTTCGCGGAAATTCGCTGCGGCCTTCGGTGCTCAGCGTTTCGGCGGCCTGGTTCACGGTGCCCATGTAGTTGGCGATCATGCCGTCGTAGGCGGCGGTGTGTTCGAAGGCCTTGAGCATCAGGTCGAAACGCTTGGCGTAGGTCAGGCCGCCGGCCTTGAGGCTCTCCAGCACACTGGCGTAGTCGCTGGCGTTGACCACGATGGCCACGTCCTTGTGATTCTTGGCGGCCGAGCGGACCATGGTCGGGCCACCGATGTCGATGTTCTCGATGGCGGTCGGCAGGTCGCAGCCGGGCTTGTTGATGGTGGCTTCGAACGGGTAGAGGTTGACCGCTACCAGGTCGATCGGCTTGATGCCGTGCTCATTCATGATGGCGTCATCGATGCCGCGACGACCGAGGATCCCGCCATGGATTTTCGGGTGCAGGGTCTTGACGCGACCGTCCATCATTTCCGCGAAGCCGGTGTAGTCCGCGACTTCCACTGCGGCGACACCGTTGTCCTGCAGCAACTTGAAGGTCCCGCCGGTAGAGAGGATCTCTACGCCCAACTGTTGCAGCTCGCGGGCGAATTCAAGGATCCCGGTCTTGTCGGAGACGCTGATCAAGGCGCGGCGGATCGGCAGGCGGGTGGTCTGGTCGGTCATTTCAAGTTCCATCAAAAGCAAGGGAAGTCAGCAAAAAAGGCGACCGTTTTTTACGCGGGCGCCTTTCTGGTTTGATTGAATGCTTACAGCAGATCGTACTGCTTGAGTTTCTTGCGCAGGGTGCCGCGGTTCAGGCCCAGCAGCTCACTGGCCTTGGTCTGGTTGCCCTTGACGTAGTTCATCACGCTTTCGAGCAGCGGCGCCTCGACTTCGGAAAGCACCAGGTTGTACACATCCGTGACGGCAGCGCCCTCAAGGTGGGCGAAATAATTGTGCAGCGCCTTCTCGACGCTCCCGCGAAGGGTCTGGCCTTCTTCGCTGGGCGTGTTGAGGTGCTGTTTCAAATTCACGTTGTCGCTCACGGGTGCTATTCCACTCACTAAAGTCTCGGTCATCATCGTCATGCGGCCACCCCTTCGTCCCCTGTCAGGCTCTTGTAACGTCCGGCGAAAAACGCCTGAACGTCGGCGCATTGTGCTTGCGTACCATCCAAACGATTGAAACGGGCGCGAAACTCCCTGGCGCCCGGCAGGGTTGCGAGATACCAGCCCACATGCTTGCGAGCGATGCGTACGCCCATGACTTCGCCATAGAAGACATGCAGCGCGGCCAGATGCTCTAGCAGAATACGTTCCACCTCGGACAACATCGGCGCAGCGAGTTTTTCGCCGGTGCGCAGGTAGTGTTCGATCTCACGGAAAATCCACGGCCGCCCCTGGGCGGCCCGACCAATCAACAGGCCATCGGCACCGGTCGCGTCCAGCACGTACCGGGCCTTTTCTGGCGAGTCGACATCGCCATTGGCAAAGACCGGAATGGACACCGCCTGCTTGATCGCGGCAATGGTGTCGTACTCGGCTTCGCCGGTGTACAGGTCAGCACGGGTGCGGCCATGGACCGCCAACGCTGTGATACCGGCCTGTTCGGCGATCTTCGCCACCGTCAGGCCGTTCTTGTTCTCCCGGTCCCACCCGGTGCGGATCTTCAGGGTCACCGGCACATCGACTGCGGCGACAACCGCCTGCAGGATCTCGGTGACCAGCGCTTCATCCTTCAACAGCGCCGAGCCAGCAGCCTTGTTGCAAACCTTCTTCGCCGGGCAGCCCATGTTGATGTCGATGATCTGCGCCCCCAGTTCGACGTTAGCCCGGGCTGCCTCCGCCAGCATCTGTGCGTCGCCACCGGCAATCTGTACCGAGCGGGGTTCGGGATCGCCTTCGTGGATCATGCGCAGCCGCGACTTGCGGGTGTTCCACAAGCTCATGTCGCTGGTCACCATTTCCGAGACCACAAGGCCCGCACCCAATCGTTTGCACAACTGACGAAAGGGCTGATCGGTGACGCCCGCCATGGGGGCGAGAACCAGACCGTTCTGCAATGTATATGGGCCGATGCGTACCGCCGACATAGGACTTCCCTGAAGTGGGGCCGGATCATGAGACTTCGAAAAAGGGTTGGCATGATACCCGCTCTCGATGACTGGATAAAGGTCGAATTGGATAAAATCTGAACAGCTATTTTGTTATCGCCAGCGGTTTGGTCTGGGTCAGGTGAGTCAGAAAGCTGTCGTCAATCGGCCGGCCCTGGCGGGCTTCATTCGGGCGAATGAAAGCTCAGGCTGTAGTTCACCGCTTTGGGGCCTGGGTCCAGGATATCCAACGCAATATGGATCGGCGTCTGCGGTGGCATTTCCCCCCGGCCTTCGAGGTCGCCGCCCAGGTACTCGCCTGGCTTGAAGCGACGGCTGGCGATCAGCTGACCGTTGAGGTCGGCAAAACGCAGCTCCAGCAGGGGGAAGGGCTGGGAGAAGGGCGCGCGGTTGTAGATGATCGCGTCCACCACCAGGGCGCCGCTGAATTCCGGATGGCTGCGCACCACCAAGTTGCTGCTTTTGATCTTGGCGATGTCGACTTTGGACGGTACGTCGCAGCCGATGGTCGGGCAGATTTGCAGGAACCAGGGGCGGTATTGATCCTGGCGAGCCAGTTCTTCGAAATGGTACGCAATGTACTGACCGCCCAAAGCTGCAGCGGCAAGCAGTATCAACAGGCCCCAGAGCAGGCGACGGCCCCAGGGCGTGCGGCGCTTGCGCCAGTCCAGTTGCAGCGGGTCGTCGTCCAGGTCGTGGAGGGCTTCGGCGCGTATTCCCGGTTCCTGGCGTTCCCGTGACTTGCGCAGCGGCACCGGTTGCTCGGGTTCGTCGTCGAGATCGTCAGTGGCGGATAGGCGCTCGAGGTGCTCGTGGGGTTCGTCGTCCTGCGTGAGGCTCAGCGGGGCGACAGGTTCGTCGTCCGGTTCCAGCGGCTCGAGCGCCAGCGACAAGGAGGGTTCGGTCCGCGGCGGTCGCGCGGGTTCATGGGGCTCGAACGGCTCGAGGGGCGGCTGGATGGCGGCTCCGGCGCGTTCGGCGGGGGACTCGCTGTAGAGGCTGTTGGACCAGGGCTCCTGCTCGTTCGAAAGGTTTTCGCGCTGGGCGCTCAGGTTGTCTTCACGGCGCCGGCCCAAGGTGTCTGGCGCCCGCTTGTCACGCCGTTCCAGGCGAGCCAGTTCCTTGTCCAGGTCATCGAGATCCAGCTCGGCGGCCGTCCATTGTTTCTGGCTGATGGCGCGCGGGGCTTCGACGGCAGGCTTGACGGGCGAAGCCGGCGGCGCGGCGATGTCCTTGCCAGTGCGTTGCTCCAGCAATTGCCGGGCGGCATTGAACACTTGCAGGCACGAGCCGCAACGAACCACTCCGCGTGCCACGCTCAATTGACCATGGCTGACGCGGAAACTGGTGTGGCAATGCGGGCATTGAGTGACGAAGCTGTCGGTCATGCGGCAATCCGGTCGATACAGGCGGCCATTCTAGCGCCGACGTCCGGTGATGCGCACCCAGCCATCGCGATTGGCGATCGGGTCCAGGTCAAAATCCGCGGCATAAGCGGCGGCGACTTCATCGCCTTGTTCGGCCAGGATCCCCGACAATGCCAGGCGCCCGCCCGGCTTGACCAGGCTCGACAGTTGCGGCGCCAGGGATACCAGCGGACCGGCGAGGATATTGGCCACCAGCACGTCGGCCTGGACTTGCGGCAAATCCTGCGGCAAATACAGAGGGAACAGTTCTTCTGCGATGTGGTTGCGCCCGGCATTGTCGCGGGACGCTTCAAGGGCCTGGACATCGATGTCGGTGCCGACCGCCTCCTTGGCGCCCAACAGCAGCGCGGCAATGGCCAGGATCCCTGAGCCGCAGCCGAAATCGAGCACATTGCAGCCCTTGAGATCCTGGCCGTCGAGCCATTCCAGGCACAGCGCGGTAGTCGGATGGGTGCCGGTGCCGAACGCCAGGCCCGGGTCCAGCAGCAAGTTCACCGCGTCCGGTTCCGGCGCGGCATGCCAGCTCGGCACGATCCACAGGCGCTGGCCAAAGCGCATCGGCTGGAAGTTGTCCATCCAGCTGCGTTCCCAGTCCTGGTCTTCGATCACTTCACTGTGATGTTCTGGCAATGGACTGCCCGTCAGCAGCTCCAGGTGAGCGAGCACGCTCTGAGCTTCAGCACCGCCCTCGAACAGCGCCAACAGGTGGGTGTGGGACCACAGCGGCGTGGTGTTGAGCTCTGGCTCGAAAATGGGCTGGTCTTCGGCGTCCATGAAGGTTACCGATACCGCGCCTA
Source organism: Pseudomonas sp. Z5-35 (assembly GCF_051131945.1). Classification (NCBI taxonomy): domain Bacteria; kingdom Pseudomonadati; phylum Pseudomonadota; class Gammaproteobacteria; order Pseudomonadales; family Pseudomonadaceae; genus Pseudomonas; species Pseudomonas sp. Z5-35. Next base: position 4,837,961 of record NZ_CP071640.1, on the reverse strand, counting down.
CTTCAAGAAAGGCGTCTTCGTAGGTTTCGGCTTGTTCCGGGCTGATGGCCAGACGTACTTGCAGCCAAGGCATGGCGGGCACCTTTGAAAAATATCCACGGGGGGCAGCGTGAGGCTGCAAAGGCGCGCAGTGTACGCCAGGTCGCTATCAAAGTGGATAAGCGCGTCCCGGGCGGTCCGGGTGGGTGTTTCGATATATATATGTATGACATCAGCGGGTCACAAGGCGGATAAGGTGCCGGTCCACACAACAGGGAAGAATGTGTATGGACGACGCTACTGAGAGGCAAGCAAGTTTGGACGACGCGGTGCCGGTAATTTCCTCGTCGGCGGACACTGCAACGGCAATTCTGGAAAAGCTAACGCGTTGGCACGGGATTATCGATGCGCGGATGCAAACCCAGATGACGTTTTTGGCATTGCTGGAAGAGTATCTGTTGGTCGAGCTGCGCACGCATTACTACCAAGGCAACATCGACCCACACTTCGTCGGCACGCTGCTGGACGCAGTGCTGCGGCAAATAATCGACCAAGCGCCCGCGGTTTTCGACGAGCAGCAGGATGCTCCTTATCGCTGGTCCGAAGGGGCTGACCTGGGATTTTCGGCAGAGCGCCGGGATATCATTTCACAGGCACTTGAAGGGACGGTCTCGGGCTTTATCCGTCACTACAAGGATTATCTGCGGCGTCATTGGAAGATGGCCGAAGAGGATGCCTCGCTGGATGAGTTCGTCAGGCAAAGGCTTGATGAACATATGGCATCAATCGATGAGGTTTTTCATCCTGACAAGGTTGTTGGCCTAGACGTTGACGAGCTACGGGAAAAAATTCAAACGCTTCAGGATGCCTGGCACGAAGCGACTCAACTCCAGAGGTTGGCGACCCCGCAGGAGCGCGAGGCCATTGATGCGGTTGCGCGATTGCACTTGCCGGAATGGCTGCGGGTATTGAGCGAATTTGACCGTAAGACGTTATTGACTTTTCAGGAGCAGACGGCGCAAACGCAGGCGCGCCTGGATGAGCTGCTTGATGGGCTCGGCTCGTTGCGCGCCTTCGCAAAGCACCTCGCCAAAGACTATGTCAGGCATGAACTGGACATGGACGTTGAGCCAGAACGAGTCCAGGTACAGTTACAGTGGCGAACCGTGGTGGGGCAACCTGTGCGGACCTACAGCCTGAGCGAGTTGCTCGCGGCGGGCCCCATGAGGCCGGACGCGATATCGGTGCTCCTGGTCGAGAACGGGGATATGTTACGCAACCAGCCCCTATCGCCCACGTTCATCGCGCAGTTGTTAGCAAATGTTGATGCGCCTGCCGGGTATTTACCGGCACTGACCAGCCGCTACGACAAAGCGGATCTGAAAGACGCTATGTTCGATCGGTTTTTAGCAAGACTGCAACACAGTGCTTTTATCGCACGTTGCGCAGGCCAGCTGACGGACGTCGGGCACGACCGGCTCATGGCTCAGTGGGAGCGCGAGGCTGCGGCGCGAGCCAAAGCCGGGCTGCATGTCGCCGGGCTGGTACTTCCCAATGGATTGAAATGTACCGACCTGCTTCTTTTTTACCGCGAAGACCCGCGCGGTGAGCCTGACGATTTATTGCTCTATGCCCCCGGCAAACCTGATGGCCAGGAATGGATCGAGTTGATCTCGTTGCGGGCGCTCAGTGCCGAGATCGGTGGGTGGACCGCAAGTGACGCGGGCTGTTTTTATCTGTTGCAGCAACTTGCTCCTGGCGATCGGGCGCAAGCCCGACAGTACCTTTCTCGCATCACGGCAACGTCAGTTACATGGGACTTGAACAAGGACTTGAGAGGTACGGTTGCAGGTTTCGAGGAATGTATCCGGATCGCTGTCTCGATGGGGCTGACGAATGAACTGGCGGAGGTGGAGCTGAACGAATCGCCGCGCTGGTACTCCGCCCTGCCAGTCGATTCTCGACGACACATAAGCGGTTTGAACCAGGAGGTGCTGATTCATCAGCAGATGTTCAACGATCTGTTGGCGGAATATGAAGTTTTTGTGGACTTCGCCAAGCGGACCGTCATGCAAGCGATCGCTCCCTACTTGCGCAGCAAAGGCGTTCAAGAACCGGTGGATCCTGCCACGGTGCTTATTGACTACCGTTCGGGGTGGACGGGGGGCAAGCATGTAGCCAGCCTGCTGGATCTGGTCATCCATGGTTATGACGACAACTGGGGCATTGACGATCCCCAAAAAGGCGTACTCTCTTCGGTTGGGCAGGATCTGACGCAGTTACGAAGTGCTGACTTGGCGCTTTATATTCGGCGCGCTCACCTGGGGGAGCACTATGCGAAGTATATTCGCGGCAAGTTCCTGAACCCCGATGCCCCGCAGTATTTGAAGCGTCGCGATGCTTATCGTTACTTACAACTTGCCAGGATTGACCGTGATCTGCGTGTTGCCTATGGCCAGTCGATCTTGAGCAGTGATGAGTTCCGATGGCTGACCCGCCAAGTCACCTTGACCCGCCAAGTCACCTTGCTCGGCCAGTGGGACGATGGCGCGCCTCCCATGTCTTCGACTTCTGCTGTGGCGCAGGAAGGCATGATCAAATTTACTGTCGGCGGGCATGTCGTCCTGGGCGTCTACGTCTTTATCTATTTCGATCCGAAGGCCAGCTATTGGTTGTACACGCCTGATTCTCCAGACGGCATTGCGTTTCGCAGATACCTGGATTTTTCCGGGAGTATCGCGGCGCAACTGCATGATTACGTCATGGCGCGAGTGGGGCAGGCCGCGCGTGCTGCTGTCAGGCGCACGTTGGAGTCGCTGGCCATTGCAACGACTCGTGTCGATACGTTGCGTGAGTTCAATCGTGTATCGAATATTGCTGCGCAGTTCGATGCCTATATCGAGCGCTCTGTCAGTGACGTACAAGACATAACCACCAGCCGCGTTGAAATGATCAAGAACCAGGTCGTCAAGGGGCTGCTCATGGCGGCGCTTCCCGTCTGCATGATTTACCCTCCCTTCATTTTATTTTTGGATGTGACTTTCATTGTTATCGGTTCCAGGCAAGCAATCGAAGCCCATCGGCAGAATGATCTGGACGCAGCGCTCGGCCGCTGGCTGGAGGTGTCCTGGGGAACATTGTTTGCCATGTTCGGGCCGCCAAGCGTGTATGCGCCACTGATATGGGCATTCAGAAAGGCAAGAGGGGTATTGAGATCGATATCCGCTCAAGGCTTGGGACGCCTGGCATCGGCCGCAGTCAACGAGACTGGGCCTGTCACGCAGCCCATACGCTTCAAGCCAAGGCAAGCGGCCAGCCAGGTGCCAAAGGACCTGCAGGAGGTGACCGAAGAGGGAGTTTTTCAAGGCACCTATTGTCGCCCGCCCAGCGCATCGCACCCCCAAAGCACTTATTACATACGCAGTAACGGTAAGTACTACCAAGTACGGAGGGATCCTTACTTCGACGGCTTGTGCCTGGTGGATGCCAGTCGTCCCGGTGCGTTGTACAAGTTGCCCATCCGCAGGCTGGCGAATGGAAAGTGGGCGCATAATGCCGTTGGTTTGAAGGGCGGCAATGACGGTGTTCGCAATCTGGGTCGTGTGGGGGATCTAAGGGAGGCGTTTCCCGGACACGTCTTCCCTGACGTAACAAGGGGGGCGATGCAGGGCGAGGCAGTGGTGGCGAGGTTCAGCGAGGCGATCACGGATCACTATCTGTTCTCCCTGAACGCGCAGACGTGTGTGGTCGCTTCCATGTACAACCCAATCACCAAGATAGGAGCGGTCATTCATTTTGATCACAACATCCGCAAGCTTATCGAACGCGGTACCAAGGCGGTCATGTCGCGCCTGGGAGGACCAGCGAAGGATGTTCGGGTGACCCTGGTCGGTGGGGACTGGCTCACGGGCGCGGACATTGGTGAACCGGTCAGGCAGGTGATGAGACGTCAAGGTCTCCAACCGACCTGGGATTACTGGTCGTATTCTTCCTGCTTCGGTAATACCTATGGCGTGTCACTGGACTTGCGCAGTGGGCTGACGACGGTATTCAAGACATCACAGGGCCAGGTCGAACGCTTTTACGTTCCGGTACTGGCGAGGGCGAAAAAGGGCTCTGACCCTGTGTCGATGCGTGCACGCACATTCATGACGCGCTATCGCAGCGAGCCGCTGGTAGCCAATGCCAATGGTGCCGTTCGCACGCGCGAAGGCAGGCCGGCGACGGCAGCGCAACTCGCGTTGAATGAGTTCACCATGGTTGTGCTGGGCTGATTCGATTCTGGCATCCCGAGAAAGACGCGCAAAAAAAGACCCCGGGCCAAATGGACCGGGGTCTTTTTACATCCCTTGGCGCATCAGTGCTGGTTGCCCAGCTTGTGCTCCAGGTAGTGGATGTTGACGCCACCCTTGCAGAAGCCTTCGTCACGTACGAGGTCGCGGTGCAGCGGGATGTTGGTCTTGATCCCGTCGACCACGATTTCGTCCAGCGCATTGCGCATGCGCGCCAAGGCTTCGTCACGGGTCGCCCCGTAGGTGATCAGCTTGCCGATCAACGAATCGTAGTTCGGCGGAACCGCATAACCGCTGTACAGGTGCGAATCGACGCGAACGCCATTGCCGCCTGGGGCGTGGAAGTGCTTGACCGTGCCCGGGCTTGGCATGAAGGTTTTCGGGTCTTCGGCGTTGATTCGGCATTCCAGCGAATGACCACGAATCACTACGTCATCCTGGGTGAACGACAGCTTGTTGCCAGCAGCGATGCTGAGCATCTCCTTGACGATGTCGATACCGGTGACCATCTCCGAGACCGGGTGCTCCACCTGGACGCGGGTGTTCATTTCGATGAAGTAGAAACGGCCATTCTCGTACAGGAACTCGAAAGTGCCGGCGCCACGGTAGCCGATGTCGATGCACGCCTTGACGCAGCGTGCCAGGACTTCTTCGCGCGCTTTCTCGTCGATGCCCGGAGCCGGCGCTTCTTCGAGGACCTTCTGGTGACGACGTTGCAGCGAGCAATCGCGGTCGCCCAGATGGATCGCCTGGCCTTGGCCGTCGGACAGTACCTGGACTTCGACGTGACGCGGGTTGGTCAGGAACTTTTCCAGGTAGACCATCGGGTTGCCGAACGCCGCGCCCGCTTCGGAGCGGGTCAGTTTCGCCGAGGAAATCAGGTCTTCTTCCTTGTGTACCACGCGCATGCCGCGACCACCGCCGCCGCCAGCGGCCTTGATGATCACCGGATAACCCACTTCGCGACCGATGCGCAAAGCGGTTTCCTCGTCTTCAGGCAGCGGGCCATCGGAACCCGGAACGGTCGGTACGCCGGCGGCGATCATGGCGTGCTTGGCCGAAACCTTGTCGCCCATCAGGCGAATGGTGTCGGCTTTCGGCCCAATGAAGGCAAAACCGGAGTTTTCCACCTGCTCGGCGAAGTCGGCGTTTTCCGCCAGGAAACCGTAGCCTGGGTGAATGGCGGTGGCGCCGGTCACTTCGGCGGCGGCGATGATCGCCGGGATGTGCAGGTACGAGTGCGCAGCCGACGCTGGACCGATGCAGACGGATTCATCCGCCAGGCCCAGGTGCATCAGTTCTTTGTCGGCCTTGGAGTAAACGGCGACGGTCTTGATGCCCATCTCTTTGCAGGCACGCAGAATCCGCAGGGCGATCTCACCGCGGTTAGCGATCAGGACTTTTTCCAACTTCGCAGTCATCAAAGGCTCCCCGCGGTTCAAACGATGGTGAACAGCGGTTGGTCGTACTCAACCGGCTGGCCGTCTTCGACGAGGATGGACTCGATCACACCGCTGGTTTCAGCTTCGATGTGGTTCATCATCTTCATGGCTTCGACGATGCACAGGGTGTCGCCTTTCTTCACGGTCTGGCCAACTTCAACGAAGGATGGCGAGGATGGCGAAGACTTGCGATAGAACGTGCCCACCATCGGCGAGCGCGCAACGGTGCCGTTGAGCGCTGGCGCTGCCGGTGCGGCGGGTGCGGCGGCAACTGGCGCTGCTGCTGGAGCAGGGGCGGCGACCGGAGCTTGCATCGGGGCCGGTGCATAGAACTGCTGGGCCGGGGTCTTGCTGTGGCGGCTGATGCGTACGGACTCTTCGCCTTCCTTGATCTCGAGCTCGTCGATGCCGGACTCTTCCAGCAACTCGATCAGTTTCTTAACTTTACGGATATCCATGAATCATCAACTCCCAAGGGTCGGTCAGGGGCGTTTAACGCTTGTTGTTCAAGCTGTTGCCTGTTTTTCAAGCTGCTCTAGGGCGGCCTCCAGGGCCAGTCGGTACCCGCTGGCGCCAAGGCCGCAGATCACGCCTACTGCTACATCGGAGAAGTAGGAGTGATGGCGGAAAGGTTCGCGTTTGTGCACATTGGACAAATGCACTTCGATGAATGGGATGCTCACTGCCAGCAGCGCGTCACGTAATGCGACGCTTGTGTGTGTAAAAGCTGCTGGATTGATCAAAATGAAATCCACGCCTTCGCCACGCGCGGCGTGGATGCGGTCGATCAATTCGTATTCGGCGTTGCTTTGCAGATACAGCAAATGATGGCCGGCATTGCGGGCCCGCTGTTCCAGGTCCTGGTTGATCTGGGCCAGTGTCACGGCGCCGTAGACGCCCGGTTCACGGGTGCCAAGCAGGTTCAGGTTGGGTCCATGCAGGACCAAAAGGGTCGCCATCTGCTGTTCCTTGTTATCTGTGAGCAGGTGTCAGAACCCGGCGACTATGCCGCAAAGCCTTTATGACTGTCCAGTTCTCAGCAATAGCCAGCACGATGAGCGATGTTTGCGCGAAATATATGACCATGTCCTTTGATCCGGTCACTTGTAATGAATGTGCAGGGTCAGACCCGGAATGCCTGCACCGCAGTGTGTAGCCGCCCACCGAGCAGCAGCAGGTTGTCGCCCTGTTCCCGCCCTTGGCCGATGCGCAGCAGGTTATCCCCGCCGAGCTCATGTATGCGCTCGCTATGATCACGGATCTCGCTGACGGCGCCGCTTTGCTGGGCAGTGACGTCGGCGATGCGCCCGGCCGTATCGGCGATGGTCTGGATGGCGCCGACGATTTCATCCAGTGCACCGTCGGCTGCCTGCGCCTGGCTGGCGGTGGCTTCGGCGTGTTCGACCTGGGCACGCATGCCATCCACCGATTGACGCGCGGCCAGCTGCAGGCGTGCAATCAGTGCCTGGATTTCGGCGGTTGCGCCCGCCGTGCGTTGGGCCAGGGAACGGACTTCCTCGGCCACCACCGCAAAGCCTCGACCCATTTCTCCGGCGCGGGCGGCTTCGATGGCCGCGTTGAGGGCCAGCAGGTTGGTCTGGTCGGCAATCGAGCGGATGACGGTCAGTACGCCGCCAATGGTCGCCGACTCCTCGGCCAGTTGTTCGATCATTTGCGCGTTGCCTTGCACTTCTCCGACCAGTGCGTGAAGGCCGGCGAGGCTCAGGCCAATGACTTTCTGGCCATGTTCCACCGCGTCTCCGGCACTGCGGCTGGCCGCTGCGGCCTGGCTGGCATCGCCGGCCACCTGCTGGATGGTCGCCTCGAGTTCGCTGAGGGAATCGCGGATCAATGCCGTGTCGCCGGCCTGGTATTGGGCGCCGCTGTGCAGCTCGCCGCTCAACTCCGCCAGGGTCCGGCTGCTATCCGCCACTTGCTCGGCGTTCAGGCGAATGGTGCCCACCAGATCCACCAGATACGCGCGCAGGCGATTGAGGGACGCTTCGATATCGCGCAGCTCGCGGTTATTCGCGCCGACGTGGATATCATTGCTGAAGTCGCCTTCGGCCCATGTCGACAGGGCTGGCGCCAGACGGGTCAGGGTGCGGGCCAGGTGTCGTTGCAGGGTATCGATCAGCAGGGCGATCAAGAGGATCAACCCGATCATCACGCCCTGGATACTCCGTACTTCGCCCTGGATCTGTCCATGCTGGGCGCGCACCGCCGGCTCCATGGCGTCAATTGCCTTTTGCACATCAGCGGTCTTCAGGAGGGTGGCATTGCCCAGCTCGGTACGTTTCTGGATCAGCTCGCGGGTGCGCGCCAGTTCCGCTGGATAGCGGCCAAGCAGGCTGTTGAGTTCACGCTTGAGCGCGATGCCGGCATCTTCGGCGACGGTTTTCTCCTGGGTTTGCAAGCCCATCAACGCGGCGAAGTCATCGCTGCCGGATTCGTTGCTGGCGGCGACGCCGAGCAGCTCCAGATTATCGAGCTGTTGGGCCTGGACACGGATACTGGCCAGTTCGCGTTCGACGTCGGCGGCCAGTTCGCTACGGCCGCTGCTGACGAGTTTGCCCCGTGTGAGCGACAGGCGGCCCAAATGCTGCGATGCAGCGAACAACGGCGGCAGATAAGTCGGTGCGCCGTTGGCGTACTGGGCGAGCTGATCGAGGTTGGCGCTCAGCTCACGTTCGGCCTGCAGCAGCAACGCCTGGGGATCCCCGGCCAGTTTGCCGGCGGCCAGCAAGTCGGTCCTGCTGAAGCCATCGAGGTTCGACAGGCTCGGGCGCAACGTCTTGGCCAGTTCCGGCGGGAATTGATCCAGTTCTTTTTGCAGGATTTCCAAGGCCTGGGTAGCTGCGCTGAGGCGCAAGGCGTCGCCACTGGCCAGATAGTCCTCTATATTGCGCGCCACCTCGCCTTGGAACTGTCGTGACAGGCCCAGGTAGCGCTCCATCAGCAGATAAGGACGCTCCAGGGCGATTTGCGACCACCAAAGCGTGGCGCCGAGGCCAAGGCACACGGCAACTAAAAGAAGGGTATTGAGATTGGTCAGCAGCTTCAGGCGCATCAAGGGTCTACCGGGGGCAGAATCGTAAGTGCCTGAAGTTATTGCGTTTACGTTACACGTTTATGACTGAATCGGTTGATTCCGATGAAAAAGTGGCACTTTGCTTTGATTGCCGCGCGCTTTGTACCCTGTTGCGCCCAGCGTGCTTGGCACGGTACAGCGCTTCGTCCGCCTGGCTTGCCATCATCAGGCTGTCGGATTCGTCGCTCATTTCGACCAGGCCGGCGCTGAAGGTGCACCACAGGTCTTGAGGTTGGGCCGGGTAATGGATCTCGGCAAAACGCTGACGGATTTCATCCAGCACCTTGTAGGCGGCGTCGATGTCGGTGTCGGGCATGACGATCGCGAACTCTTCACCGCCGTACCGTCCGATGTAGTCCGTCTTGCGCAGTCGTTGCTTGAGAAACAGTGCCAGGCTCTTGATCACCCTGTCACCCATGGGATGGCCATGGCTGTCGTTGACCCGTTTGAAATGGTCAATGTCCAGCATCGCAAAGCTCAGTGGCTTGCCTTCCCGGCGAGCGCGGAAACTGCAGTCTTCGAGCAATTGCAGGATGTGGGTATGGTTGTAGAGGCCGGTGAGGCTGTCGCGCACCATTCGCGCCTTGAGATTGCGGGCCCGGGCAGCGCGGTTGCGCACGGTGGTGATCAGGTGCCGGGGCTTGATCGGTTTGGTCAGGAAGTCGTCGCCGCCTTCGCTCATGGCGTCGAGCTGTTTGTCCAGGTCGTCTTCGGCGGACAAGTAAATGATCGGCACGCTGACATAGCGGTCGTTGTGGCGGATCACCTTGGCCAATTCCGTGCCGGTGCAGGCGGGCATGTACATGTCGAGGATGATCAGGTCGGGCTGGAAATCCGCCAGTTCGGCCATGGCCTGGATCGGCTCGATCAAGGTCCGGGTGACGATCCCGGCGCTGTTGAGCAGGCGCTCGGTGTGCAGGGCCTGGGCCCGGGAGTCATCGATGATCAGCACTTTATAAGGGTCGTACTGGGCGACACAGGTCAGCACTTCAATCTTCTCCAGCAGGCTCGAGGCTTCGAGCGTGCCGGTGAGAAATTCCTGGCCACCGGCGCGCACTGCCGCCAAGCGAGTTGGCGTATCCGTTTCGAGCAAGCTGAAAAATAACAGCGGAATGGCTTGGTCGAGTCCTTCCTGGGCTTGGGCTGCGAGCTTCAGGCCCACACCAGGGCCGCTGAAATCCACATCCATGACAATGGCCGCAGGCAGGCGCTCGACCATCGACGCCTTGAACGCTGCGACGCTGTCCAGCGCCTGGGCGCTGAGGCCGAAGAACTCCAACTGCCTGGCCAGTCGCTCGGCGCGGTCATGGTCTTGCAGCGCCACATAGACAGGCTTGCGCAGCGGCGGCAGGAACGTTTGCTCAAGCTGGTCGCCATGGCGCAGGCCGGTGCGGGACAGGCGTTGCATCAAGCGATTGATTTCAGTGATCAACTGGCTGCTCAGGCGGCCACGATTGGCATCCACCGCTTGCAGCGACTGGCTGATCTCTTGGGCAAGCTGGTAATGCTCAGGTTGTTCAAAGCGCTCGGCAAAGCGCAGCAGGCGCAGATTGGCTTCGCTGAGCTCAGAGAGGTCGGTGCTCGACCACTCGCTGCGTTGCAGGCGCTGCCATATCTCAAGGATCTGGCGAGCCTGGTGAATTACCCGCTGGGCAAAGTGGTGCTTGAGGCGCTCACGGCTGGGGTCTTCTGACTCGGTCATATCCTGACTACTAGTTAGGGGGCATGCTGAGGTCGACTGGTGGCTCTATGCTAGCACCTCTTTTCCCTTACATGAGTGTCGTACGTCAATAATCTGCCAAGAGGGGTCATTCAGTTTCTGACCGAACAGTCTGGAATGCGCCGTTCGGGGTAGAGGAAAGCCCCGGGAAACAAGGGCTGCAGTGCTTCTTCGTAGAGTATTTGCGCGGTACTCCGTAGCGCGAACGAATATGGGTTCAGGTCTCCATCTATGCTGCTCGCCTTGGATTCATGGCTTGCACGGTTAAGGGAATCCCTTACAAGGCTTTCGGCTTCGCGACAGTAAATCTCCGATAAGCCCAACGACGGATGCCGGCCGAGGCACGTTGATGTAAGGTTGTGGTCGAACCGTGAACTCAAGTGATTGAAGGGACATCGCCATGCTGGACTGGAAGAACCGCGCGGGCAGCGCGCCTGAACGCGCCGCCGAACCGAAATCGGACACCCGCAGTTACCTGGGCGGGGTGTTTTTCAGCCGGGCACTGGCCACGCTCATCGGTCTTTATCTGCTGGTGACCATTGCGGTTGGCTGGTATTGGAGCCAGGAACCAGCGTTGTTTCCCGTGCAGCAGAACGCCCAGGCGGCGGCCGAAAAGGACGGTCGGCAAATGGTGGTCGGCTACACCACCGTTGAAACCCTCAAGACCGTGGCCGGAACGTTGTTGACCAAGCAGGGCGGTTACATTTCCAATGATCGCTTCCCGCCGGGCCTGTGGATGGACAACATGCCCAGCTGGGAATACGGCGTGCTGGTACAGGTACGCGATCTTAGCCGCGCGTTGCGTAAGGACTTCGCCCGTTCCCAGTCGCAATCTGCCGAGGACGCCGATCTCGCCAAGGCTGAGCCGCGGTTCAATTTCGACAACCGTAGTTGGGTGCTGCCCTCCAGCGAGTCGGAATACCAGGAAGGCATCAATTCGTTGAGCCGCTATCAGGCGCGCCTGTCCGATCCGGCGCAAAAAAGCGCGCTGTTCTACGCTCGCGCCGACAACCTCAACAACTGGCTGGGTGATGTCGGCACGCGCCTGGGGTCGTTGTCCCAGCGCCTGTCGGCCAGTGTCGGCCGGGTCAAGCTCAACACTTCGTTGAAAACCGAAGTACCGGCGCCGGGGCAGGTGCCGCAGGTGGATGAGGAAGTGGTGGAAACGCCTTGGCTGCAAATCGATAACGTGTTTTATGAAGCCCGCGGCCAGGCTTGGGCGTTGTCGCATCTGTTGCGTGCCATCGAGGTGGACTTCGCCGATGTGCTGGCGAAGAAGAACGCCACGGTCAGCGTGCGGCAGATCATTCGCGAACTGGAAGCCTCGCAGGAACCGGTCTGGAGCCCGATGATCCTCAACGGCAGCGGCTTCGGTGTATTGGCGAACCACTCGCTGGTCATGGCCAACTATATTTCCCGCGCCAATGCGGCAGTGATCGACTTGCGGCAGTTACTGAACCAGGGCTGATCAATGGACGAAAGTGCCCGTGAGGTTGCTCACCGAGTGGCCTCGGATGCCGAGCAGATTGCTTGGGTCGACGAACACGACAACCTGCTTGGCAGCCTGGTGCGCTCGCAACTGCGCGAGCGCGGCCTGATCGGGCGCGGCACCTACATCATGCTGTTCAACTCGGCCGGCGAGTTGTGCGTTCATCGAAGAACCTTGAGCAAGGCGATCTACCCGGGTTTCTGGGACGTTGCGGCGGGGGGCATGGTGCAGGCGCACGAGACCTACGCCGAGTCGGCGGCCCGCGAGCTGGCCGAAGAATTGGGAGTGAGTGGCGTCGAGCTGATTGCCCATGACCATTTTTATTTCGAGGACACCGGCAGTCGCCTGTGGTGTTCGGCGTTCTCGGCGGTTTGGGACGGTCCGCTGATCCTGCAACCGGAGGAAGTGCTGGAAGCGCGTTTCCTGCCGGTCGAGCAGGTCCTGGATGAAATCCGCTGCAAGCCTTATTGCCCGGACTCTCTGGCGGCGCTCGGGCGCTATTTGAAAGCCCGCGAACAGGGTGTCGCAAAGAAGCTGTAAATTGGCGTCGATTGGCCCTTAGCAAGTCGGCTTTTTGTCGTTACACTGCGCGACTTTTCAAGCTTGGCCGACATCGCTCGGTCCAGTTGCGCTGCCCCTGCCTGAGTGGGGCTTCGCGGTCGGGGCACTTTCGCTCCTCGACCAGTCATTGTCCTCCGAAGAGGATTGCCGGTGGCCAAAAAAGCCGCATCCTTCGCCGCCCTGGGTGGCCTGGTATTTTCTACCGACGCCGGTCGTCATTGCCCTGATTGCCGCCAGCCGGTGGATGCCTGCATCTGCAAACAGACCGCCATTCCCGACGGAGACGGTATCGCTCGCGTGCGCCGCGAAAGCAAAGGCCGCGGTGGCAAGACGGTGACCACGATCACCGGCGTGCCGCTGGCCGAAGACGCGCTCAAGGAGCTGGCGACAACGTTGAAAAAACGCTGTGGCACCGGTGGCGCGTTGAAGGACGGCATCATCGAAATCCAGGGCGATCACGTCGAGCTGCTGCTGGCGGAACTCACCAAACACGGTTTCAAGGCAAAAAAATCTGGCGGCTAGCAGCTTCTGTGAAAGCCACCTCGGCTTGATCCGAACCCCGGGTTCGGGATCGTCCGCAGGGTTTTCACAGAACCTGTTCGGAACGGGTTTTAAACTCAGCGCTGTGGGCAGGGTCTACCTTGCTTACAGGCAAATCGTCATTTCCATTCTCTAGACTGCGCCAGCCTCCGACCGGATGGTGCATTTTGACTTCTTTATAGGGGACTTCGATGTCCGTACGACGCACACGCAAAGACGATGGCAGCCAATGGACAGTTGCGGACAGCCGCAGCGTTTACGGGATCCGCCATTGGGGGGCCGGGTATTTCGCGATCAATGAAGCCGGTCGCGTCGAAGTCCGTCCGAACGGCCCCGACAGCTCGCCCATCGATTTGTACGAGCAAGTCGACCAGTTGCGCCAGAGTGGCCTTTCGCTACCCCTGCTGGTGCGCTTCCCGGACATCCTGCAAGACCGTGTGCGCCAGCTCACCGGCGCGTTCGACAGCAACATCGCACGCCTGGAGTACCAGAGCCAGTACACCGCGCTTTATCCGATCAAGGTTAACCAGCAGGAGGCGGTGATCGAAAACATCATCGCCACCCAGAACGTCTCCATCGGCCTGGAAGCCGGTTCCAAGCCTGAGCTGCTGGCGGTGCTGGCCCTGGCGCCAAAGGGTGGGACGATTGTCTGCAACGGTTACAAGGATCGCGAATTCATTCGCCTGGCGCTGATGGGCCAGAAGCTTGGTCACAACGTCTTTATCGTGATCGAGAAAGAATCCGAAGTCGGCTTGGTGATCGAAGAAGCCGCGTCGCTCAAGGTCAAGCCTCAGGTAGGTCTGCGGGTGCGCCTGTCGTCCCTGGCGTCGAGCAAGTGGGCCGACACCGGTGGCGAGAAGTCCAAGTTCGGTCTGTCGGCCGCGCAGCTGTTGTCCGTGGTCGAGCGCTTCCGTGACGCCGGCCTGGATCAGGGCATCCGTCTGTTGCACTTCCACATGGGTTCGCAGATCGCCAACCTGGCGGACTACCAGCATGGCTTCAAGGAAGCGATCCGTTACTACGGCGAACTGCGCAACCTCGGCCTGCCGGTGGATCACATCGACGTCGGCGGTGGCCTGGGCGTGGACTACGACGGTACGCACTCGCGCAACGCCAGCTCGATCAACTACGACATGGACGATTACGCCGGCGTCGTGGTGGGCATGCTCAAGGAATTCTGCGACGCCCAAAGCCTGCCGCATCCGCACATTTTTTCCGAAAGCGGCCGTTCACTGACGGCTCACCACGCGATGCTGGTGGTACAGGTGACCGACGTCGAGAAACACCACGACGATGTGCCGGTGATCGAGAACAAGGAAAGCCTGCCGGAAACCGTGCAATGGTTGGTGGACCTGCTGGGCCCAACCGACATCGAGATGGTCACCGAGACTTACTGGCGCGCCACCCACTACATGAGCGACGTGGCCGCCCAATACGCCGACGGCAAGCTGACCCTGGCGGAAAAAGCCCTGGCCGAGCAATGCTATTTCGCCGTCTGCCGTCGCCTGCACAACTCGCTGAAGGCCCGCCAGCGCTCGCACCGCCAGGTGCTGGACGAACTCAACGACAAGTTGGCCGACAAGTACATCTGCAACTTCTCGGTGTTCCAGAGCCTGCCGGACACCTGGGCGATCGGCCAGGTATTGCCGATCCTGCCGCTGCATCGCCTCGACGAAGAGCCCCTGCGCCGCGCCGTGCTGCAAGACCTGACCTGCGATTCCGACGGCAAGATCAAGCAATACGTTGACGAGCAGAGCATCGAGACCAGCCTGCCGGTCCACTCGCTCAATCCAGGCGAAGATTACCTGCTGGGCATCTTCCTGGTGGGGGCCTACCAGGAAATCCTCGGCGACATGCACAACCTGTTCGGTGACACCGACTCGGTGAACATCTACCAGAACGCCGACGGCAGTGTGTACCACGCCGGTATCGAGACCCATGACACCATCGAAGACATGCTGCGCTACGTGCACCTGTCGCCGGAGGAATTGATGACGCATTACCGTGACAAGTGCGCCAGCGCTCGCATCACCGCGGCCGAGCGCACCCAGTACCTGGATGCGCTACGCCTTGGGCTGACGCGCTCTTCCTACCTGTCTTCCTGATCGGGCCAGGCCCTTCACGACGGTGTGTACGCATGACTTTATGCAGGGAGATTCAGGGATGACCGTTCGACCCAAGCACACCCTTTATCCGCATCAGCCGGTACCGGCGCTCCCGGCCGAAGGGCTGATCGGGGTGATTGCGCCTGCCGGTCCGGCGCCGCTGGACAGCGACAAAGCCGTGCAATGGATGCGCGCCCACGGCCATGAGCTGCGGATATTTCCGGGTGTCCATGAAAAGGACAGATACCTGGCCGGCAGTGACGAGGTGCGGCTCAACGATCTGCACGCAGCGTTCGCCGACCCGCAGGTGAAGGCCATTATTTGTCTGCGCGGGGGCTACGGCACGCCGCGACTGTTGGATCGCATCGATTACGAGCTGTTGCGGCGTAACGCCAAGCCCTTTGTCGGCTACAGCGACATCACCGCGCTGCACCTGGCGATCAGCCGTCATGCTGGGTTCGTGACCTTCCATGGGCCATTGCTCAATGCCGACCTGCTGGGCGGCAAGGCACCGTCGACGTTCACTTCGTTCTTCAGCCTGTTGCATGGGCAATTGGGGGCAGGCGACGTACTGAGCCATCCGGCGGCTTATCCATTGACGACTGTCGAGCCAGGCATCGCTCACGGGCGGCTGCTCGGAGGCAATCTGTCGATGATAGCCGCGACCATGGGCACGCCTTACGAGATCGATGCCGAAGGCGTGATCCTGCTGGTGGAGGACGTCAACGAGCCGCTCTATCGCATCGACCGCTTGCTGACCCAGCTGCGGCTGGCGGGCACCCTGGCGAAGTTGCGGGGCGTGCTGCTGGGAGATGTCGCGGGTGTGGACGTCGAGGATTTGAACCGCTTGTTCAAGCAGACCTTTTCGCCATTGCGCATTCCGGTGTTGTCCGGTTGGCGCAGCGGGCATTGTGATCCCAATCTGACGTTGCCCATGGGCGCGCTGGTGGAACTGGATGCGGGGCAGAAGAAGCTGACGTTGGAGCAGGATGTGGTACTCGGCGGCTAGGCCAGTGTTACCTATCCATCAATCATCGAGAACTGCTCGCCAACCTCGAAAGAGTAGCGAGCAGTTTAGCGGTAGGACGCATCAGGCCGATTCAGCGGTTACGTAGCGCGTCCAGCAGCTTATGCGTCGGATATCCATCCGCCGGCCAGCCAAACGACTGTTGGGCGCTGCGGATCGCCTTGCGGGTGTTGGCGCCAATGATGCCGTCGGGATTGCCTGCGTCGTAGTTGTGCTTGCCGAGCAGGGTCTGCAGCTCGATGCGTTCGCTGCGGCTCAGGGGCAGGTCCTCTTTTGGCCACTGTCCGTAGACCAGCCCTGCACCGGTGAAGCGCTGAGACAACAGCCCAACCGCCAGGGCATAGGAGGATGAGTTGTTGTACTTGAGGATGGCGCGGAAGTTATCGAAGATCAAGAACGCCGGGCCGCGATGGCCGGCCGGCAGGAGCAGGGACGCCGATAGCGGCTTGTTCTCGGGGGCTATCGGTAAGCTGCCATATTCCGAGACGCCCAGCCGTATCCATTCGGAGACTGGCTTGCGGATCGTGCCATCGGCCAGGGTATAGTCGAAGCCCTCCGCGAGATCGACCTCGAACCCCCATGGCTGGCCGCGCTGCCAACCGGAGCTCTGCAGGTAATGTGCGGTCGAGGCCAGGGCATCGGTGGCGCTGCCCCAGATGTCACGGCGACCGTCGCCGTCAAAATCAACCGCATGGGTGTTGTAGGTGGTGGGAATGAACTGGGTCTGGCCCATGGCGCCGGCCCAGGAACCGAGCATTTTTTCTGGCGAGATGTCGCCCTGTTGCAGGATCTGCAGCGCGGCGATCAGTTGCGCATGGGCAAAGCCGGGACGCCGTCCTTCGTAGGCCAGGGTCGCCAAGGAGTTGATCACCGATTTGTTGCCCTGGAACTGGCCGAAGTTGCTTTCCATGCCCCACACCGCAACCAGCGCCTCGCGATCGACACCATAACGTTGTTCGATGCTTTGCAGGATCTGCGCTTGCTGCTGGATCAGGGCCTGGCCTTTGCGTATGCGCAAGGGTGACAGTGCACCGTCGAGGTATTCCCACACCGGTCGGGTGAATTCAGGTTGGCTGCGATCAGCCTTGATCACGCTCATGTCCGGACTGACGCCGATAAATGCACGGTCGAACAAATCGGCACGGATCCCGGCGGCCAGGGCTTCCTTGCGAAACCCGGCCTGCCATTCGGCAAAGGTCTGGGTGGGCGCTATGACCAGGTTTTCTCCGGAGGGGACGACAGGCGGCACGATAGCCGGCGCCGTCATGACAGGAGCGGTCTGGAGCGGTTGGGCGTCGGCGGCGGTGGGTTTCTCTGCGCAGGCAACAAGCAGGGCGACGCTTGTGACGGCGATCAGTTGGCGCAATGGCCAACGACGGGGAAGACAAAAGGGCATGCACGGGTCCAGAAATTCAGTTCAGGTGCTGACCTTAACATGCGAAAGGGGCGTAGGGCTTGTCCGGGTGTTTCAAGCTGCCACAAAGCAAGAAGCCTCCCAGTTGTCAGACTGGAAGGCTTCGCGGCGGTAGCTACCTTTGCCCTTGGCAGGTCGTTCCTGGCGGCTGCGGAACAGGGGCTGGGCGATGATGGATTTGGCCTTGTTGGGGCCATGCTTGGATGGCTTTTTGCTCATATGGGATCTCTCGTGGGGTGGTTTTGCGGGGCAAATCATGGGACAGAGTTGGGGCTTTGTCCAGTCCCTGCATTGCGTAGGAAATTTCAAGGATGGCCGACGGCGTTGTGGCTGGAGAGCTGTTGTGGCGAGGGAGCTTGCTCCCGCTGGGCTGCGCAGCAGCCCCAAGAGAGCTGAATGCATTTTGTCTGACACACCAAGTCAAATGATTTTAGGACTGCTGCGCAGTCCAGCGGGAGCAAGCTCCCTCGCCACAGGTGCTGTGTTATTCAGCGGGTAAAGGGAGTCGCTGGCCCGCCATCAACAGCGACAACCGGCTCAGGCTCATCCACGGCGAGCCAGCGGCCTGGCCCTTGATCTGCGCATCGATGCGCTGGGCTTCCAGCAAGAGTTGCGCCCAGCGTGGCGCCGAGTAACGTTGCAGGGCCTTGCTCATCAGCGGCTTGCGCTTGTCCCAGACGGGCGGGCGGGCCTGGCTGAAAGCTTTGTCCAGCGGCACGCCCTGGCTGTATTGCAGCGACAGGTTGGCCAGCAGCCGCAGTTCCCGAGCCAGGGCCCAGAGGATCACGGGAGGCTCGACGCCTTCGCCTTGCAGGCCTTCGAGCATGCGCAGGGCATGGGCTGCTTCGCCGTTGAGGATCGCATCGGTCAGCCCGAAGACATCGAAGCGGGCGCTGTCGGCCACGGCCGCCTGGACCGTTTCCACGGTGATCTGCCCACCTTCGGCCATCAGCTTGAGTTTTTCGATTTCCTGGGCGGCGGCCAGCAGGTTGCCTTCGACCCGGGCGGCTATCAGCTCCACCGCGTCCTGGCTGGCCGACAGGCCGGCCTGGGACAGGCGCTGGCGGATCCAGCTCGGCAACTGGCTGACATCAACTGGCCAGATCTGCACGAACTGGGTCTGCTGGCCTTCGACCAGGGCCTTGCCCCATTTGGTTTTCTGCGCGCTGCCATCGAGTTTCGGCAGGCTGATGAGTAGCACCGTGTCTTCGGCCGGTCGCGAGCAGTATTCGATCAGCGCAGCGGCGCCCTTGTCACCCGGCTTGCCGGAGGGCAAGCGCAGTTCCAGCAGGCGTTTCTCGGCGAACAGCGACATGCTGGCCCCAGCCTGCAGCAGCGTACCCCAGTCGAAACTGGCGTCGGCGGCGAACACCTGGCGTTCGTCGAAACCTTGCTGGCGGGCGGCGGAGCGGATGGCGTCGGCGGCTTCCTGGCACAGCAGCGGGTCATCGCCGCTGATGATGTAGACGGGCGCCAGTGCACCTTGCAGGTGTTTACCGAGTTGGGCGGGAGCCAGTTTCATAAGGGACAGTTCATAGGCAATGCAAGCGGGCGCCGAAGCGCCCCGCAAGGCTTATTCAGCCGGGATTTGCATCGGCGACTGCTGCGGGGTTTCCGCTTCAGCCTTGCGTGCCGCTTCGAGTGCTTCGGCTTCGGCCTTGGCCTTGGCATCGGCGGTCTGTTGCAGTTGCTCCAACTGGGCCGGGCTCAGCTGTTGCAGGCGTAGCATCATGCGCTGTACCAGGTCACGGCGCATTTCCTCGCGCACTTCACTGGACTCCTGCTCGGAACCGGTGATGTTGTTACCGTCATGCAGGTAGATCTTCTGCACTTGCAGCTTGTCGTCCAGCAACACCAGATTGTTTTGGCCGCGGATTTCGTAGCTCAGCACATTGTTCAGTTCGTATTCGGCCGAACGACCGGCGCCGGCATAGCTCAGGCTGCGCTGGCTTTGCTGTTCACGGGTCAATACCAGCTTGTAGGGTGCACCGCTGTAGATCTTCACACCGCTGTTTTCCAGCGTATCGCGCAGCGCTTTCACGGTTTCGCCATAGGCGTCACGCGCGCTCAGGTCCAGCTCGGTGATCGCCAGTTCGGTGGTGCCGGTGCCACGCAGCTGGAAGCCGCAGGCGCTCAATAGGACCGCCAGGCCCATAACCAGCAAATTACGTTTGTTCATCTTGTTGCTCCCCTTGAAACCCATGGGCCGAGCGTGCGGCCCTGCAGGTCATATTCGGCGTCCGACCTGTGGCCGGACGCCCGATCCAATTAGCTTGCGACGATATTGACCAGTTTGCCGGGCACCACGATCACCTTGCGGATCGTCAGGCCATCGACAAAGCGCAGCACGTTCTCGTTGGCCCGTGCGGCGGCTTCGACTTCTTCGCGAGTGGCGGCGGCCGGCATTTCAATCTGGCCGCGCAGTTTGCCATTGACCTGGATGACCAGGGTCAGGCTGTCCTGCACCAGCGCGGTTTCGTCCACCACCGGCCAGCTGGCGTCAATCACCGGGTCGGCGTGACCCAGTTGACTCCACAGCTCGTGGCTGATGTGCGGAGTGATCGGCGCCAGCAGCAGCGTCACGGCTTCCAGGCCTTCGTGAACCAGCGCGCGATCCTGTTCGGTGCCCTGCGCAGCTTTTTCCAACACATTCATCAGCGTCATCACCTGGGCGATGGCGGTGTTGAATTTGTGATTCTGGCCAACGTCATGGCTCGCCTGCTTGATCGCCAAGTGAATCGAGCGACGAATGGCTTTTTGCTCGTCGTTCAGGCTGGCGACGTTCAGTTTCCCCGGCAGGCCTTGGGTGACGTGGGCTTGGGCCAGGCGCCAGACGCGCTTGAGGAAGCGGTGCGAGCCCTCGACGCCCGAATCGGACCATTCCGCGCTCATGTCGGGTGGCGAGGCGAACATCATGAACAGGCGGCAGGTGTCCGCGCCGAACTGGTCGATCATCGATTGTGGGTCGACGCCGTTGTTCTTCGACTTGGCCATTTTCTCGGTGCCGCCGATTTCCACTGGCAGGCCGTCGGCGATCAGCTTGGCGCTGATGACCTTGGCCTTGCTGTCGCGTTCGAGTTCGACGTCGCTTGGGTTGAACCAGGTGTAGGCCCCGTTGGCTTCGCGACGATAGTAAGTCTCGGCAATCACCATGCCTTGGGTCAGCAGGTTCTTGAACGGCTCGTTGGAGCTCACCAGACCTTCGTCACGCATCAGCTTGTGGAAGAAGCGCGCATAGAGCAGGTGGAGGATGGCGTGTTCGATGCCGCCGATGTACTGGTCCACCGGCAACCAGTGGTCAGCTGCGGATTTTTCCACCAGGCCGCCTTCATAGTGCGGCGAGGCGTAGCGGGCGTAATACCACGAGGACTCGACGAAGGTGTCCATGGTGTCGGTTTCACGCTTGGCCGGTGCACCGCATTTCGGGCAACTGCATTCGTAGAATTCAGGCATGCGGGCGAGGGGCGAACCAGCGCCGTCGGGTACGACGTCTTCCGGCAGGACCACGGGCAGTTGATCTTCCGGTACTGGTACGTCACCGCAGGTGTCGCAATGCACGATCGGGATCGGACAGCCCCAGTAGCGCTGGCGGCTGATGCCCCAGTCGCGCAGGCGGAACTGGGTACGCGATGCACCAAGGTTCTTCTTGATCAGGGCGACTTCGATGGCATCGAACGCACCGGCGAAATCCAGTCCGTTGAACTCGCCGGAGTTGATCAGTTCGCCGTGTTCGCCATAGGCGTCCTGCCAAGGAGCCGAGGTCTGGTCGCCAGCGCTGGTGCGCACGACCGCTTTGACCGGCAGGTTGTACTTGTGGGCGAATTCGAAATCGCGCTCGTCGTGCGCTGGCACGGCCATCACGGCGCCGTCGCCGTAGTGCATCAGCACATAGTTGGCGACCCACACCGGCAGTTTTTCGCCAGTCAGAGGGTGCTCGACGAACAACGAAGTCGGCAGGCCTTTCTTTTCCTGGGTAGCGACGTCGGCTTCGGCGACGCTGCCGCCCTTGCATTCGGCGATGAAAGCTTGCAGCTCGGGATTGTTCTGTGCGGCGAGGGCGGCCAGCGGATGCTCGGCAGCCACGGCCACGTAGGTGGCGCCCATCAGGGTGTCCGGACGGGTGGTGAAGACTTTCAGGGTGCCGGCTTCGCCGATGGACGCGACGTCGTACGGGAACTGCACTTCCATGCCCCGGGACTTGCCGATCCAGTTGCGTTGCATGGTCTTGACCTGCTCAGGCCAGCCGGTCAGTTCGTCGAGGCTCTCCAGGAGTTCGTCCGCGTAGGCGGTGATCTTGAAGTAGTACATCGGGATCTCGCGCTTTTCGATCAGCGCGCCGGAACGCCAGCCGCGACCGTCGATCACTTGCTCGTTGGCCAGTACGGTCTGGTCCACCGGGTCCCAGTTCACGGTACCGTTCTTGCGGTAGATCACGCCTTTTTCGAACAGGCGGGTGAACAGCCACTGTTCCCAGCGGTAGTAGTCGGGCTTGCAGGTGGTCACTTCGCGGGACCAGTCCACCGCCAGGCCCAGGCTGCGCAGCTGGGTCTTCATGTAGGCGATGTTTTCGTAGGTCCACTTGGCGGGGGCCACGTTGTTCTTCATCGCGGCGTTTTCCGCCGGCATGCCGAAGGCGTCCCAACCCATGGGTTGCAGGACGTTCTTGCCCTGCATGCGCTGGTAGCGGGAGATTACGTCGCCGATGGTGTAGTTGCGCACGTGCCCCATGTGCAGCTTGCCACTGGGGTAAGGGAACATCGACAGGCAGTAGTAAGTTTCCTTGCCTGGCTGTTCGCTGACTTCAAAGGACTTTTGCTCGTCCCAGAACGACTGGGCGGCGGCTTCGATTTCACGGGGCTGGTAGTGTTCGTGCATGGCTACTTTTGTACTGAATGGGGTGGCCCAATCCTCTTCGTGGCCATGCTGGACGCAGACGACGCCGAATGCGGCGTTTTCGATGCCCAGGCAAGCTGGAAGTAGGAGTTACAGGAAGCGCCGTAGCATACATGACGGCGCTCCGCCGAGGGAAACCCTGATTGCGTGCCGGGTATGCGGGACCACTGGCGAGGACCTGTGTTCAGGGCCGTTGGTCGCGGCGCCCTGCCGGTTCGCCCAGCGAAGCTAAGCTTCTCAATGGGGAGTGAGTCTTATC
Source organism: Pseudomonas sp. Z5-35 (assembly GCF_051131945.1). Classification (NCBI taxonomy): domain Bacteria; kingdom Pseudomonadati; phylum Pseudomonadota; class Gammaproteobacteria; order Pseudomonadales; family Pseudomonadaceae; genus Pseudomonas; species Pseudomonas sp. Z5-35. The sequence goes on along the minus strand of NZ_CP071640.1, from coordinate 4,815,149 downwards.
TTCAATGAGGTGAGGGATGGTTGAATCACAACGAAAAGTCGCTACACCTGAGTTGTACGGAAAACTGATCGACCGTCTCGGGGTGGCCCTGGACGCTGCAAGAACCGCCGGTCGTTTGCGTGATGAACGCCCGGCAGAGCTGGAGCTGCGCGGCTTGAGCCCCGCAGAGTTCGAACTGGTCAAGGCTTACCTTGAGCAGGTCGGGCACCAGGCCTGCGCAAGCGGAGCCCAGGTAAACAAGCGTCTCGATGCGCCCCGTTCGGCCAAGGTAGTCTGGCTCAAGGATCGGACGCCCGACAAGGATGCAGTAAAAGTCCGGTCACTGCAGTTCAAGTAACGCCTGATTTACGCGTGTCGCTTTTTTTGATTCGAGATCTTTGGAATCTGTTGTCGCTTTGCGTCAACCCACCTAGGCTTCGGGCATCTATGGAGATGCCCGATGCCGTTTCGCTATTTCATCAAACAACTCTTGTTGCCGCCCGGCATCCTTTTATTACTGCTGGCGCTCGCCTGGTGGTGGCGCGACTCCCGGCCGCGCCTGGCCCGTGTGTGTCTTGCTGTGGGGCTGGGTGGCTTCTGGTTGATGAGCCTGCCAGTTGCGGTGCAATGGAGCGCCAAGGCGTTGGAACGTGAACCACCATTAATACGTAGCGAATGGGCGACCTTGGCCCAGCGCGCCGACGCCATCGTAGTGCTGGGCTCGGGCCGCGAGCGCGGCGATCTGGCTTGGGGCGCCGACCAGCCCACCGGCATCGGGCTGGAGCGCCAGCGTTATGCGGCGCGGTTGGCCAAGGCTTCAGGCTTGCCGGTGCTGACCACCGGCGGCCTGCATTACGGTACCCCGCCCAGCGAAGCGAAGCTGATGGCCGACTCGATGCGCGAGGATTTTGGCGTGACCGTGCGCTGGCAGGAGGAACGCAGCCGCACGACTTGGGAAAATGCGCAGATGAGTGCCGAGATTCTCCTGCCAGCGGGTATCAAGCGTGTCGTGGTGGTGACCCAGGCGTGGCACATGCCGCGGGCAGTCTGGAGTTTCGAGCGTGCGGGATTTGAAGTGGTGCCGGCGCCTGTCGGTTTCCTGGGGCAGGACAATGCCCGTCCGCTGGGCGGCTGGATGCCGGAATTCAAGTCGATCTGGCAGTCTGGCCAGTTGATGAACGAGGCGGTGGGGCAGGTGGGGTATCGGTTGTTCTACCGCTGAGCTCCCTGTGGCGAGGGAGCTTGTTGTGGCGAGGGGATCTATCCCCTCGCCACAAGGGTATCGAAAACCTTAAACGGTCTTGGCCATCCGTCCAGCGATCAGTGCCCAACCCAGCAGCAGCACACTCAGGATGATCAACGGCCACGACCGCCATTGCAGATACGGCGTCAGGTCGTGCATCGGCACCACTTCGCCGTAGAGGATGCCGCGTTCGAATTGCGGGATGCTGACGGTAATCTGGCCGAAAGGGTTGATCAGGCCGGTCACGCCGTTGTTGGTGGCGCGGATCATCCAGCGGCCGGCTTCCAAGGCGCGCATCTGGGCCATTTGCAAATGCTGCAACGGGCCGATCGAGGTGCCGAACCAGGTGTCGTTGCTGATGGTCAGCAACAGGTCGCTGCGCGCTGCGAGGCTGGCGGCGAACTCTGGATAGACCACTTCATAGCAGATGAAGGGCGCGATCTGGTAACCCTTGGCTTGTAACAATGGCTGATCGGCCGGCCCGCGAGCGAAATCCGACATGGGCAAATCAAAAAACGCGATGAGCCCGCGCAGCAGGTCCTGCAACGGCACGTATTCGCCGAACGGTACGAGCTTTTGCTTGAGGTAGGTGCCGTCACCTTCGCCGGTCACGGTGATGCCGTTGAAGTAGCGCTTCTCATGGCGGACCAACTGGCGAATCGGCACGCCGGTGATCAGCGCCGAATTCCGTTCGGCGGCGAAGTTGCCCATCATGTCCAGGTAGCCCTGGGCGGAATCCTTGAGCACTGGCACCGCGGTTTCCGGCCAGATCAGCAGGTCGACGCGCTTGGACGCAAAACTCATGTCGCGGTACAGCGCCAGTTGAGCGTTGAGCTGCTCGGGGTCCCACTTCATGCTTTGTTCGATGTTGCCCTGGATCGCCGCGACGCTCAGCGGCTCGCCCGATGGGCTGGTCCAGGCGTGGCCCTTGAGTGCCATGCCAACAATCCATGGGCCGACCAGCAGTGCGACGCCTGCCGCGATAAAGCCTTTGCGGCCGCTACGAACCAAGCCGGGCGCGTTGTACAGCAGCGCGGCGGTCAAGGCCAGGGTGAAGGAAATCAGCCACATCCCGCCCAGCGGCGCGAGGCCGGCAAGGGGGCCGTCGAGTTGGCTGTAGCCGGAGTAGAGCCAGGGGAAACCGGTCAAAAACCAGCCACGAAACGCTTCCTGGCCCAGCCACAGCGCGGCGAAGGCCAGGGCATCGGCCAGCGGCGCCTCGTTGCGCCGCAACCAGCGCGCCCAGAGCCAGGCCGGCAGCGCGAAGAACCAGGCGATAGCGGCGATGAACAGCAGCATCAACAGCCCGGCGAGCAGCACCGAGGCGCCACCGAAGTTATGGATGCTGACGTAGATCCAGCTGGTGCCGGCGCCAAACAAGCCAAAACCGAAGCACCAGCCACGGCCCAGGGCCTGGCGCGGCGAGAGTTCCCTCAAGCCGGCATAGAACAACCCGACCGCCAGCAATGCCAGCGGCCAGATGTCGAAGGGCGCCAAAGCCAGGGTGGTGATCGCGCCGGCCGCCACGGCCAGCAGGTTACCGGGCCAGCCGGGGCGGGTTATCCAACGCATGTGTGTCCTTAGCGGGGCTCGCGGGGTTTAACGGGCAATGGGTGACAGGCGCAGCAGATGAATCCGACGACTGTCGGCATTCAGGATGCGAAAGCGCCAAGAACCGATCTCGGTGGTTTCGTTGCGCTTGGGCAGGTGCCCGAAAGCACTCATCACCAGGCCGCCGACGGTATCGAACTCATCGTCGGAAAATTCGCTGTCGAAGAACTCGTTGAAGTTCTCTATGGGCGTCAGGGCCTTGATCAGGAAATCACCGCTGGGCAGCGGCTTGATATAGCTGTCTTCCTCGACATCGTGTTCGTCCTCGATGTCGCCGACGATCTGCTCGAGCACGTCTTCAATGGTCACCAATCCGGCCACGCCGCCGTATTCGTCGATGACGATGGCCATGTGGTTGTGATTGGCGCGGAATTCGCGCAGCAGTACGTTCAGTCGCTTGGACTCGGGCACGAAGGTGGCCGGGCGCAGCAAGTCCTTGATGTTGAAGCTGTCGCCGTTCTCTTGAAGGATCAAGGGCAGCAGGTCCTTGGCCAGCAGGACGCCCATGACATCGTCATGGCTCTCGCCGACGACCGGGTAGCGCGAGTGAGCGGAATCGACCACGGCGGGCAGGAACTCGCGGGGTGTCTGGGTCGCCTTGATGCTGACCATCTGCGAGCGGGGGACCATGATGTCCCGCACTTGCAGGTCAGCGACCTGGATGGCGCCTTCGACGATGGCCAGCGCTTCGCTGTCCAACAGTTTGTTCTGGTGTGCGTCGCGCAGCAGCTCCAGCAGCTCCTGGCGGTTTTTCGGCTCATGGGCAAAAGCCTGGGTGAGCTTGCCCAGCCATGACTTCTGCCCGTTGGTCGATCGATCTTCGCTCATAGCGATTACTCTGAATCCTTTGTCGTTACAGGTTGATGTATCAGTGCTCGTCGCCGGCATAAGGGTCGGGATGACCCAGCTCGGCAAGCAACGTTCGTTCCAGTGCTTCCATTTCCTCGGCTTCGTCATCTTCCATATGGTCGTAACCGAGCAAATGCAAGCAGCCGTGGATCACCAGGTGAGCCCAGTGGGCTTCGGAGGTCTTGCCTTGTTCGGCGGCTTCACGCTCCACCACCGGGACGCAGATCACCAGATCGCCCAGCAATGGGATATCGAGCAACTCGTCGGGCACGTCTGCAGGGAACGACAGCACGTTGGTGGCATAGTCCTTCTGACGCCAGGTGTGGTTCAGCTCGCGGCCTTCAGGTTCATCCACCAAGCGGATCGTCAGTTCCGAGTCGGCGCTGCGCTGGCGCAGGGCCAGTTCGCACCATTGGCGGAACTGGGCTTCGCTGGGGGAAGGTTGCTTGCTGGCTGGTTGCAAGTCGAGTTCAAGCATCGTGGCGCTTGCCCTTGTCGGCGGGCATGGCCTCGTCCTCGCGGTTCTCGAAGCGCTCGTAGGCTTCGACGATGCGCTGCACCAACGGGTGACGCACGACGTCCTTGGGCAGGAAATGCGTGAAGCTGATGCCCGGGACGTCCTTGAGCACCTGGATCACGTGGTTCAAGCCGGACTTGGTGCCGCGCGGCAGGTCGACCTGGGTGATGTCCCCGGTGATGACGGCGGTGGAGCCGAAGCCGATTCGGGTCAGGAACATTTTCATCTGTTCGACGGTGGTGTTCTGGCTTTCGTCGAGGATGATGAAGCTGTTGTTCAGCGTGCGACCGCGCATGTAGGCCAGTGGCGCAACCTCGATGACCTGGCGTTCGATCAGCTTGGCGACGTATTCGAAACCGAGCATTTCATACAGCGCGTCATAGAGAGGGCGCAGGTAAGGGTCGATTTTCTGGCTCAGGTCGCCAGGCAGGAAGCCAAGTTTTTCGCCCGCTTCGACCGCCGGGCGCACCAGCAGGATACGTCGCACCTGTTCACGCTCAAGCGCATCGACTGCGCAGGCCACGGCCAGGTAGGTCTTGCCGGTACCGGCCGGGCCGATGCCGAAGTTGATGTCGTTGCCCAGGATTTCCTTCACGTAGCGCTGCTGATTCATGCCTCGGGGGCGAATCATGCCTTTTTTCGTGCGCAGGGCCACCGCAGGTTCCGCGGGGGCGTGGTTGTCGAGTTCTTCGACAGCCGATTCCTGCAGGAACAGATGGACCATGTCCGGCGACAGCTCGCTCCCCTTGGTTTCCCGGTAGAGACGACGTAGGAGGTTTTCCGCGGAGGAGGTGTGTTTGGGTTCGCCGATCAGTTCGAACTGGTTTCCGCGGTTGCGGATCTCGATGGCCAGGCGCTGTTCGATCAAGCGCAGATGCTCGTCGAATTGCCCGCACAGATTGGCGAAGCGGCGAGCCTCAAAGGGCTCGAGAATGAAACGATGTGGTTCGATGGGTGCGTTCAAGGTCGTTTTTAGCCGCCCAGGGGCAATTAAGATGAAATCAAGGATAGCGCCAGTAGGCTGGGTGCGAAAGCTCTTAAACGGCGCAATCCGATAACAGGGGCTGACAATTGATCGTGGACTCAGATTATTGGACCAGCGAGCCGCGCAGGGAGTGCGGTTGTGCAGCGTCAATGTGCACGTCGGTGAACTGGCCTATCAGCGCCGGGGTATCGCAGCGGAAGTTGACGATCCGGTTGTTCTCGGTCCGGCCCTGCAGTTCGCCCGGGTCTTTTTTCGAGTAGTCGGTGACCAGGATCCGCTGGATCGACCCGACCATTTGTCGGCTGATTTCAAAGCCCTGCTGATTCAATCGATGCTGCAAGGCGTTGAGCCGTTCTTTCTTGACCTCCTCCGGCGTCTCGTCCACCAGGTCGGCCGCCGGAGTGCCGGGGCGCTGGCTATACACAAAGGAGTAGGAGAAGTCGAAGCCGACGTCTTCGATCAGCTTCATGGTCTGCTGGAAATCTTTCTCGGTTTCGCCCGGGAAGCCAACGATAAAGTCCGAGCTGATGCAGATGCCCGGCACAGCAGCCCGCAGCTTGCGCAGCTTGGATTTGTATTCGAGCGCCGTGTGGTTGCGCTTCATCGCCGCCAGGATCCGATCGGAGCCCGATTGCACCGGCAGGTGCAGGTGCTTGACCAGCTCAGGTACGTCGGCGTGGGCCTGGATCAGGCTGTCGGAGAACTCCAGCGGATGCGACGTGGTGTAGCGGATGCGGTCAATACCGTCCACCGCTGCCACGACCCGGATCAGTTCGGCGAGGTCCGCCAGGCGCCCATCGTGGGTCAGGCCGCGATAACCATTGACGTTCTGCCCCAGCAGCGTCACTTCGCGCACGCCGTTTTCGGCCAGGTGAATGATCTCGGCAATCACGTCGTCAAACGGCCGGCTGACTTCTTCGCCCCGCGTGTAGGGCACGACGCAGAAGGTGCAATATTTACTGCAGCCTTCCATCACCGATACATAGGCACTCGGGCCGTCGATGCGCGGTTCGGGCAGGTGGTCGAATTTTTCGATTTCCGGGAACGAAACGTCCACCTGCGGCAATTTGGTCGCGCGCGCGGCGTCGATCATCTCAGGCAGGCGATGCAGGGTCTGCGGGCCGAAAACCACGTCTACATAGGGTGCGCGATCACGAATGGCGGCGCCTTCCTGGCTGGCCACGCAACCGCCCACGGCAATGACCATTTCCGGGTTGGCCAGCTTCAGTTCGCGCCAGCGGCCCAGTTGAGAATACACCCGGTCCTGGGCGCGTTCGCGGATCGAGCAGGTGTTGAGCAGGATCACGTCCGCGTCTTCGGCGCGAGCGGTGACTTCCAAGGCCTGGTGTTCACCCAGCAGGTCAACCATGCGCGAGCTGTCGTACTCGTTCATCTGGCAACCGTGGGTTTCGATGTAAAGCTTCTTGGCCATGGAGGGGTCATCACCTGATTCAAAGAACCGCGCATTATAGGCAACAAGTCCCCGGGTTCCTACCGCTGTGCGAGCAATGGCTATGGTATAGTTCGCGCCCTCATTTTTACCCGCCGATGTGTTTCGCCAGCCATGACCAAACGTGAAGCTCCAATCTACAAGGTGATTTTCCTCAACCAGGGCCAGGTGTTCGAAATGTACGCCAAGCAGATCTATCAAAGTGATCTGTGGGGCTTCCTGGAAGTCGAGGAATTCGTCTTTGGCGAGCGCACGCAAGTGGTCGTCGATCCGAGCGAAGAGAAGCTCAAGGCGCAGTTCGAAGGCGTGGTGCGCAGTTTTGTGCCGATGCATTCGATCGTGCGCATCGACGAAGTCGAGCGCCTGGGCACACCGAAAATCAGCGAAGCCCGTGGCGCGGTCGGCAATGTGATGCCGTTTCCGATGCCGATGCCTGAGAAGTAAACCTGTCGCTGAATCCCCTCGCCACAGGTCTGTGATGGATCAGGGCAATGGCGAGAAGGGCGTGCGCCCGTCGGCGTTTTGCAGTTCCATCAAATATTTGCGAAAGATCTGCCCCAGTACCTGGGTCGCCACCTCCAGCTCGTCACGGGGCATTTGCTCGGCAACTTCGTCGGCGGTGTCCAAGGCTTCTTCGGCGCCGTTGACCGCCGCCATCTTCAAGACGATGTAAGCTTGGACGTTGTTGGCCGGCACGCCTTCACCATGAAAGAACATGCCGCCGAGCTTGTATTGCGCCTGGGCATGACCTTGCAGGGAGGCTTTTTCGAAGTAGCTGAGGGCCAGCTTGAGATCGCGCGGCGCGGCCTTGCCATCGTAGTAGAACTCACCCAACTCGTATTGCGCTTGTGCGTCACCGTCGTCGGCCGCTTTTCGACAGGCGTCGAGTGCCGGTGCGAGATCTTGTGGCTGGGTGTTGAGCGTGCAACGGCCCATTGCCGGGATCAACAACGAGTTACCGCCTGCCTGTGCGTGAGCGAGCAGGGGCTGAAGGACCAACAGGCAGCCCAAGGCAAGGGTGCGGCCGGTGCGGTTCATGAGAATCGACTTACCTCTGAGGGGCGCGTGGACCCACCGGGGGATCCAATAAGCGCGCATTATGAAATAAGCAGGGCCATCCTTACAAAGTCTTTACTCGTTTTTCTGCTGCGAGGGAACGGCGGCGGCCGCTTCTCGGGTAAATACGTAGGAAAAAGCGCTAGAGCTATCGGCAATCACTGACGCTGCTGTCAGCCAGCGTCAGTTATCCACAGGTTCACTTCAGCGCAGCAAAGGCCCGTTCGGCCGCATCAAGGGTGATCTTCAACTCCGCTTCACCATGGGCGATGGAGGTGAAGCCGGCTTCGAAGGCACTTGGCGCCAGATAGACGCCGCCGTCGAGCATCAAGTGGAAGAAGCGCTTGAATCGATCGGCGTCGCTGGCCATCACGTCGTCGAAGGTCACGATGTCATCGGCACCACTGAAATACAGGCCGAACATGCCACCGGCTTGGGTGGTCACGAACGGAATACCCGCCGCATCGGCGCGCACTTGCAGCCCATCGAGCAGGCGAGTGGTGAAGTCGGTGAGCTCGGCGTGGAAGCCTGGGCGGCTGATCAGGCGCAAGGTGGTCAGGCCCGCGGCCATGGCCAGCGGATTGCCCGACAGCGTGCCGGCCTGGTACACCGGCCCCAGCGGGGCGATGCATTCCATGATTGCGCGCTTGCCGCCGAAGCAGCCCACCGGCATGCCGCCGCCGATGATCTTGCCAAAAGTGCTCAAGTCCGGCGTGACGCCGTAATGGGCTTGGGCGCCGCCGAGGGCAACGCGGAAACCGGTCATCACTTCGTCGAAAATCAACACCACGCCGTGTTGGTCGCACAGGCTGCGCAGGCCTTCGAGGAAACCTGGCGCCGGCGGTACGCAGTTCATGTTGCCGGCCACCGGTTCGACGATGATGCAAGCCACTTCCTGGCCGACCTCGCCGAGCATTTTCTCGACTTCTTCCAGGTCATTGAACGGCAGCGTCAACGTGTGCTTGGCGAATGCCGCCGGCACGCCCGCAGAGCTCGGCACGCCTTGGGTCAGCGCGCCGGAACCGGCCTTCACCAGCAAGCTGTCGGAATGGCCGTGGTAGCAGCCTTCGAATTTGATGATGCTGTCGCGGCCGGTATAGCCGCGCGCCAGGCGGATCGCACTCATGGTCGCCTCGGTGCCGGAGCTGACCATGCGCACCATCTCCATCGACGGCACGATAGAACAGACCAGGTCGGCCATCTCGGTTTCCATCGCGGTCGGGGCGCCGTAGGACAGCCCGTGTTGCAGCTGCTTGCGCACCGCGTCGAGCACGTCCGGATGACTGTGGCCGAGAATCATCGGACCCCACGAGCCCACGTAGTCCACGTAGCGCTTGTCGTCTTCGTCGGTGACGTACGCGCCTTCGGCGTGCTTGAAGAACAGCGGGGTGCCGCCGACGCTCTTGAATGCACGAACCGGAGAATTCACGCCGCCGGGGATGTGTTTTTGAGCATTGGCAAACAAGGTTTCGGAACGGGACATGGTAGTACTCTCGAAATCGGAAATGACTATTTGGTTTGCAGCAGGGCGTTGAAGGCGCGGGCGCGGCGTGTCACTTCAGCTGTGCTGTCGGCGCCGAACAGGCCGTGGACCACCGCGAGCAGATCGACCCCGTGAGCCACCAGCGGGGCGGCATTTTCCAGGGTGATGCCGCCGATGGCACACAGCGGTATATGCAGTTTGATGCGCGCCTGTTCGAGCAGTTCAAGGTTTGCCGCAGGCGCCCCGGGCTTGGTGTTGGAATTGAAGAAACGCCCGAACGCAACGTAGCTGGCGCCTTCGCGGACGGCCTGTTCAGCGAGCTCCAGGCTGGCGTGGCAGGTGGAGCCGACAATCGCCTTGTGCCCGAGTAACGCCCGCACCGGCGCCAATGGGCCATCGGTCTGGCCCAGGTGTACGCCGACGCCCAGGCGCGCGGCCAGTTCGGCGTCGTCGTTGATGATCAGTTGGGTCTTGTAGCGCTCGCACAAGTTGCGCAGCGCTTCGGCCTCTCGCAGACGCCGGGCTTCGTCGCTGCTTTTGTCGCGGTATTGCAGCAGCGTCACGCCGCCTTCCAGCGCTGCTTCTACATAGGCGAGGAATTTCCCGGCCAGCAACTGGCTGTCCGTCACGGCATAAAGGCCACGTAGTTTCATTCCACAGCTCCTGTGCTATGAGCAGAAATCCAGCGGCAGGCGACGCGGTACGAACTGGCCTTTGCCCAGTTGTTCGGCATCGCGCAGGGTGCGCCAGGTGTAGTCCAGCGCGGTCTTTACCGCGCTGGCGAGCTGTTCACCCTGAGCCAGCCGGCCGGCCAGGGCGCTGGCCAGGGTGCAGCCGGAACCGTGATAACTGCCAGGCAAGCGCTGGCAGGTGAAGGTCTCGCGGCGTCCGTCGCGGCTGTACAGGCGATTGTGGACTTCATGCTCGTCGCCGTGACCGCCAGTGATCAGCAGGTGCTTGACGAAGGGCAACAGTTTTTCGGCGCACTCATCGGCGCTGCCTTCGGGCAGCTCGGCGAGGATGCGCGCTTCCGGCAGGTTGGGCGTGGCAATGATCGCCAAGGGCAGCAGGCGCTCGCGCATGGCGTAGCCGACTTCATCCTTGCCCAGCCGTCCGCCACCGCCGGCGCGCAGCACCGGGTCGCAGACCATCGGCAAATGCGGGTGCGCCTGGAGCAGCTCGACCACGGTGTCGACCATTTCCAGTGAGCCGAGCATCCCCAGCTTGACCGCCGCGACGGGCGAATCGTTGAGCACGGCATTGGCTTGCGCCAGCACCCACTCACGATCGAGCACGCGGAAATCGGTCACGTTGACGGTGTCTTGCACGGTCAACGCGGTAACGGCCGGGGCGGCATGACATCCCTGGGCAAGCAGGGCTTCGATATCTGCCTGCAAGCCGGCGCCACCACTGGGATCGTGGCCGGAGAGACAGAGGACAACGGGGCGAGAGCTGTAGATATTCATGGTGCGCGAGCTTATCACCAAACCTCTTTTATCGGTGATCAAGCTCAGCGGGTTTTATGCTGGACTGCTTGTGTTGGTGCTTGTCCCTCCGCCACGTTCGACCGCCAGTCGCCGACCTGACCAGAGCAACAGCTCTATCTCAATGCTTTTACTCTGAAACGCCCGTTATAGAGCCTTCTGTGGGAAAGATTTCCATGGTGCAAATTGGCCATCAACGGCTATGCTAGGTATGGATCCAACCAATAACAGGTAATGCCGGTTTTACGTCTACTCAGGGAATGGGGGGCTTCCTGACTCAACCGGACAGGCCACGCTGGGGCTTAAATGCGCTATTTGCTGATGTTGCTGCTGTGCTTGCCCCCCTTGGCAAGTGCCCTCGAATTTGATGAGTTTACCCAAAGCCTGCCTCTGGGCCACGCCCTGCAGGTGTTTGAAGACTCCAGCGGCACGGCCTCCATCGAGGACGTCCTGGCCCAGGCTGCGGCGAGTCGTTTCAAATCCCATGACAAAGCCACGCTGAACGCAGGCTACTCACGGTCGGCGTTCTGGCTGAAAGTCGACTTGCATTATCGCCCTGGCAATCCGGCTGCCCAGCGAACCTGGCTGCTGGAGCTGGCGTATCCACCGCTGGATCACGTCGACCTGTACCTGCCCAATGACGCCGGAGCGTATCGCCTGGTTCGCCAGACGGGCGACGCGCTACCGTTCGCCAGCCGTGAGGTTCGCCAGAACAATTACTTGTTCAGCCTGGATTTTCAGCCTGATCAACGCCGGACCGTCTACCTGCGCCTGCAAAGCGAGGGTTCGATCCAGGCGCCGTTGACGCTGTGGTCGAGCACCGCTTATCTGGAACAACAGCCGGTGCGCTTGTACGTGCTGGGGATCATTTATGGCGTGCTGCTGGGAATGCTGGTCTACAACCTGTTCATTTACCTGAGCGTGCGCGACACCAGCTACCTTTATTACATCTTCTACATCGCCTCGTTCGGTCTGTATCAGCTCTCGGTCAACGGCGCGGCGGTCGAGTATTTCTGGCCGGACAACCCGTGGTGGGCCAACGCCGCGACACCGTTTTTCATTGGCTGCGCGGGCTTGTTTGGCAGCCAGTTCGCCCGCAGCTTCCTGCAAACCGCCGAACACAGCCGCTGGCTCGATCGATTGTTGCTGGTGCTGATTGCCTATAGCGCGGTGGTGGTCGGCTTGTCGCTGATGGCCAGCTATGCGTTGGCGCTGCGCCTGGCGACGGCGCTGGCGCTGGTGTTTACCGTCGTGATCTTCACCGCCGGGCTGTTTGCCTGGTGGCGAGGCCTGCGGGTGGCGCGTTATTTCATCATCGCCTGGTCGGCGTTTCTGCTGGGTGGCATCGTCAATACGATGATGGTGTTGGGTTATCTGCCGAACATTTTCCTGACCATGTACGCCAGCCAGATCGGCTCCGCCATCGAAGTGGCGCTGTTGTCCCTGGCGTTGGCGGACCGCATCAACGCGATGCGCGAGCAGCAGGCCCAGACGCTGTTCGACGCCAGTCAGAAGCTCGAAGTGCTCAATCAGCAACTGGCCCACGGCAACAAGCTCAAGGATGAATTCCTTGCCACGTTGACTCACGAGCTTCGCACGCCAATGAACGGTGTAATCGGCTCCCTGGAGCTGATGGAGACCGTGGAGATGAACGAGGAATTGACCCAATACCAGCAGACCGCCGCCGGTTCGGCGCGGGACATGATGCGCATGGTCAACGGCATCCTCACCCTCACCGAGTTGCAGGCCGGCAAGCTCAAGGTCTATCCGGCACCGTTCAGCCTGCGTGGGGTGATCGACGCCTTGCAGGTCCAGTTTGGTGCCAACGCAGCGGCCAAGGGCCTGGACTTCAGGGTGGACGTGAGCCCCGGCCTGGCGGATCGCCTCCTGGGCGACAGCGGCAAACTGGCCCAATGCCTGGAATGCCTGTTGGACAATGCCATCAAGTTCACCCGCGCAGGCGGCGTCGCGCTGCGAGTCACTGGCCGGCCGTCGGAGCTCGATCGGCTGGTGCTGTCTTTCGCCGTGATCGACACCGGCATCGGTTTTACCGACCTTGGCGAGGCAACTCTGTACCAGCGCTTCTTCCAGCTCGACGGCTCGATGACCCGCGAGTACGGCGGCCTCGGTGTGGGCCTGGCGATCTGTCGGCAATTGGTCGAGTTGCTCGGCGGACGTCTGGCCCACACCTCGGAACCGGGCCGCGGCAGTCGTTTCCAGCTGGACGTGGAATTCGACATGGCGCTGCCGGCGGCCGTCCCGACGCCTTTCTCATTCAATGGGCGCCGGGATTCTCGCCGGCCCCAGGATTGCACGGTATTGCTGGCGGACGACAACAACATTGATCAGTTGGTCATGCGCGGCATGTTGCTCAAGCTGGGCTATCGGGTGCGCACGGCTGACAGCGGTCGCGCAGCCTTGGACCTGCTACAGGGCGACAGCTATGACGCGGTGCTCCTCGATTGCCAACGGTCACCGCTGGACGGCGTGTCGCTCTGCTGCCAAGTCCGTGCGCTGTCCGGTTGCGAGGACTTGCCCGTGCTGGTGGTCAGCCCGAATATTGACCAGGAACGTTGCCCTTCGGGTGCCTTGATCGATTACTTGAGCAAACCGGTAAAGTTCGAGGTGCTCCAAGCCATCTTGCAACGGCGAGTGCTTGGTCCGAGACAAGGTGAAAGCGCCGATATTTAGGCGGATATGCCACTTTGATCGGTCAGGGGGCGGTGCTTAACTGAACCCCTGTTGGCCGACCGAAAGAGCCCCGTCATGAACCTGCATCAGTTCGCCGAAACCCACGACGTCACCAACCAGCCTCCCTCCCTGGACGGCGCCAACCTGTACCGCATCGATCTGCCGCTGCAAGAGTGGTCGCAGCGTTTCGGCGCCGGTTGGGCGCAGGCGCGGATCGATGCCTATGGTGCCTTGGCCGGCGGACCGTTGATGGAAGCGGGTTTCCAGGCCAACCAGAACAAACCGGTCTTTTCCAGTCACGACCGTTACGGCCATCGCATCGATCTGGTGGAGTTTCATCCCGCCTACCATCAGCTGATGCGCACCGCCGTCGAGCATGGCCTGCCCAGCTTGCCCTGGGCCCATCCGCAACCCGGCGCCCATGTCGCCCGTGCGTCGATGACCTATCTGCACAGCCAGGCCGAAGCCGGCACCGGCTGCCCGTTGACCATGACTTTCGCCAGTGTGCCCGCGCTGCGCCTGCAGCCGGATCTGGCCGAGCGTTGGCTGCCGAAAGTGCTCGCCACCGAATACGACCCGCGTAACGTCGGCATGGCCCATAAAGTCGGGGTCACGCTCGGCATGGCGATGACCGAAAAGCAGGGCGGCACCGACGTCAGGGCCAACACCACCAAGGCCTATCCGGTGGGTGCCAGCGGCCCGGGCCAGGCCTACGAGCTGGTGGGCCACAAATGGTTCTGTTCGGCGCCGATGTGCGATGCCTTCCTGACCCTGGCCCAGACCGACAAGGGCTTGACCTGTTTCCTGTTGCCGCGCCATCGCCCCGACGACACGCGCAATCAGTTCTACATCCAGCGCTTGAAAAACAAACTGGGTAACTGTTCCAACGCCTCCAGCGAAGTGGAGTTGCGCGGTGCCCTGGCCTGGATGGTCGGTGAAGAAGGCCGAGGCGTGCCGACCATCATCGAAATGGTCGCCATGACCCGCTTCGATTGCATGGTCGGCTCCAGCGCCCTGATGCGCCAGGCATTGACCCAGGCCAGTCATCATTGCGCGCACCGCAAGGTCGGTGGCAAGTTGTTGAGCGAACAGCCGCTGATGCAAAACGTGCTCGCCGACCTGGCGCTGGAAAGCGAAGCGGCGTTGGCCTTGAGCCTGCGCATGGGCCGGGCGTTGGACCATCTGAACGATGAGCACGAGGCCAAGTTCGCCCGGCTGGTGACGGCGGTGGGCAAGTACTGGATCTGCAAGCGCGCCCCCGCGATGATCAACGAAGCCGCCGAATGCATGGGCGGTGCCGGCTACGTTGAAGACAGCATCCTGCCGCGCCTTTACCGCGAAGCGCCGGTCAACTCGACGTGGGAAGGTTCTGGCAACGTGCAGTGCCTGGACGTGCTACGGGCCCTGTCCAAGGAACCGGGCGTGCTCGAAGTGCTGTTCAGCGAGTTGGGCGACGGCCACGGCGACAAGCGTCTGGCCGGGCATATCGACCAACTGCACGCGGCCTTCAAGGACACCGACGACATCCAATACCGCGCCCGGCAATTGACCGAAGACATCGCCGTCGGCCTGCAAGCCCGGCTGCTGCTCGAAGCGGGCAACAGTGACGTCAGCGATGCGTTCATCGCCAGTCGCCTTGGTTGTGGTGGCAGGGTCTACGGTGCACTGCCGCGTGGCTTGAATGTCGAGGCCATCGTCGCCCGGTCAACGCCGCAAGCGTTTTAGGCGCCACCGTGACGCTGTTAAGTGATAGCGCCCAATACGCCACTGTTCCCGTCGGACCACGATGCAGGCAAGATGAAGGCCTGCAAGTCAGAACACAGGAAGCTGATCGTGACCGAAGCGTTTATTGTCGTTCAAACCGCCGAGCAAGCCGTGGACCGGCTGGCGGCCCTGCACGAGCGTGCGACCACCGCGCTGAACCAGGCGCTCAAGCGCTACCTCAAGGACCGCATCGAGCCGGACGTCGAACAGCGGGCGTTGTTTCGCTACCCGGCCCTGCGCCTGACCTACCACTGCCATGGCGAAGTCCCGCAGACCACGCGCGCCTACGCCAAGGTTCAGTTGCCCGGCACCTACAGCGTCACCGTCACGCACCCGGCCGCGTTTCGCAAATATCTGCTGGAACAGCTGGTTCCGCTGATGCATGACTTTACCGTCACTGTCGAGGTGGGCGTCAGCGAGCAGAACATTCCTTATCCGTACGTGGTGGAGCAGGGCGATGAGCTGGCCGGTTCGGGCGTGACCGCCGCCGTGCTGGCGCGGGTTTTTCCCAGCACCGACTTGTCGGCCGCCACCGATGGCATCGCCGATGGCTTGTACGACTGGGAGAACACCGACCCGTTGCCCTTGGCCCTGTTCGACGCCGCGCGGGTGGATTTTTCCTTGCGCCGACTGGTGCATTACACCGGCAGCGACTGGCGCCATGTGCAGCCGTGGATCCTGCTGACCAACTATCACCGCTATGTGGACCAGTTCATCGTCCATGGCCTGGAGCAGTTGCGCAGCGACCCGCGTTTCGTGCGTATGGTCCTGCCGGGCAACGTCATCATTGACAAGAACATGGACCACGGCGAAGCGTCTGCCATCGCCGCTGGCGTGGTCTGGCACCGCTACCAGATGCCGGCGTATCACTTGCTGGCCAGCGACGGCCACGGCGTGACCCTGGTGAATATCGGCGTCGGCCCGTCCAACGCCAAGAACATCACCGACCACCTGGCCGTGCTGCGCCCGCATTGCTGGTTGATGATCGGCCACTGCGGCGGGCTGCGGCAGTCCCAGACCATCGGCGACTACGTGCTGGCCCACGCCTACATGCGTCGCGATGGCATTCTCGACCGCGTGGTGCCGCCGAATATTCCGATTCCGGCCTTGGCCGAAGTGCAAATGGCCTTGCAACAAGCGGCGGCCAACGTCACCGGGGAAAAGGGCGACGAACTGAAGAAACGCCTGCGCACCGGCACCGTGCTGACCTACGACGACCGCAACTGGGAACTGCGCTGGGCCCAGGAACGTCCGTTGATCAATTTGTCCCGCGCCGTGGCGGTGGACATGGAAAGCGGCACCATCGCTGCCCAGGGTTACCGTCTGCGGGTGCCTTATGGCACGTTGCTTTGCGTCTCGGACAAACCTTTGCACAGCGAGATCAAGCTGCCCGGTTCGGCCAACGCGTTCTATGAGCGAGCGGTCAACCAGCACCTCAAGATCGGGATCGCGGCGCTGGATCTATTGCGCAACGAACTCAACTCGTTGCACTCGCGCAAACTGCGCAGCTTCGACGAGCCGCCGTTCCGCTGATGCTGTTCTCAATGGTGGTTATTTAACGGTCGGGCCACTAGCATGGTCGGCCCTGACCGTTAGATGATGTCGTTGCCGCCATGCCCCGTCCTCCACGCCCTGCCTCCCATCGTCCTGGCGCGAAGCTTCCAGCCGCAGCGCCGCGCCGTGTGGCCAAGGCCCCGCCGGCCGAGCCGAAGCTGATCCTGTTCAACAAACCCTTCGATGTCCTGACGCAGTTCAGCGACGGCGAAGGGCGGGCGACCCTCAAGGATTTTATCGACGTGCCCGGCATCTATCCGGCCGGGCGCCTGGATCGCGACAGCGAAGGCCTGTTGCTACTGACCAACGATGGACAATTGCAGGCGCGTATTGCCGACCCCAAGCATAAGTTGGCCAAGACCTATTGGGTGCAAGTGGAGGGCGAACCCAGCGCCGAACAGTTGCAGCGCCTGCGCGACGGCGTGGAGTTGAACGACGGCATGACGTTGCCGGCGCAGGCCCGCCAACTGGACGAGCCGCAATTGTGGCCGCGCAACCCGCCGGTGCGCTTTCGCAAAAGCGTGCCGACGAGTTGGCTGGAGCTGGTCATCCGTGAGGGACGCAACCGCCAGGTGCGGCGCATGACCGCGGCGGTCGGCTTGCCGACGTTGCGCCTGGTGCGGGTCAGGATCGGCGACTGGACGATCGAAGGGCTTGATCAGGGCCAGTGGAAGGAAGTGCCGGCGCGCTTATAACGTGCCGGATTCGATCAGGCCGATCACCACGCTCTTGATGATGAAGGCTGCCACGCCAAGGCCCAGTACAAAAAACAGAATGAACGAGCCAAAACGCCCTGCCTTGGATTTCTTCGCCAGGTCCCAAACGATAAAACCCATGAAAATGATCAGGATGCTGACCAGGCCGGTCATCATCCACTCTTCGAAAACAGCAGGATCCATCGGGGCACTCCGGCGTGGGCGGGATTGAAAAGGCGGGCCGAGTATACGGCATGGGGCCGGGGTGCAGGACTGGCCTGCGGCGGTGTGTCGCAGCTGTTCATCGCTCGCCACAAAAGCGGTCAGCTTCGCAGATGCGTCAACGGCAGTTCGGTGCTGTTGAGCACCTGGTTCAGCACAAAACTCGAACGCACGCTGGTGACGCCATCGATCCGCGTCAGGTGCCCCAGCAACAGTTTCTGGTAATGGTCCATGTCCGGCACGACTACCTTGAGCTGGTAGTCCGCGTCCATGCCGGTCACCAAGCTGCATTCCAATACTTGCGGTAGATTACGTATCGCGGCTTCGAAGTTTTCGAAACGCTCGGGGGTGTGGCGGTCCATGCCGATCAGTACGTAGGCGGTCAGGCTCAGCCCGAGCATCTTGCGATCGAGCAGGGCGACCTGGCGGGAGATGTAGCCGTCGTCCTCCAATTGCTTGACCCGCCGCGAGCAGGGGGAGGGCGACAAGCCGATGCGTTCGGCCAGTTCCTGGTTGGAGATGCGCGCGTCGCGCTGCAATTCCGCCAGAATGCTCAGGTCGTAACGGTCGAGTTTGCTCATTGAGCGGGCCTTTATCTGGTTAATTGCGGAAGATTATCCATCCAGGGGTAAAAATTGCGCAAGTAGTGTTTATTCAAGCAATCTTCGCAATCATCCGTCGGCGCCCCAGGCCTATGCTTACCACCAAGATCACTGCTCGGACAAACAGTCCAGTGCAGCCCGCCCAATCCGGCCGGCTGCGGTCGCAGTACCCACCGGTACTGGTAGACCCCCGAGCTGCACACTGTCCAGAAGACGGCGTGAGGTGAGCCGACGTCATAAGCGTCGCGCACGGACTAGATTCTCAAGGGGAGGCCGACGGGCCTCCCTTTTTTATAGGCGCAGGAATTTGCTTCGGCTAGGGCACGTCATATCCGCAAGAACGCAGGCGTTGGCGGTTCAGGCGTTTGTCTGGATAGTCGGCGCGCCAGTTCAGCTTTTGGTCAAAGCGGGATTTGACGTGGGCGCAGGCGGCCTTGATTCTTGTGTCGGCCTCGGCCAGCGCAATGTCGGACAGCCGATTGATTTTCAGGCTTTGGAAAAAGGGTAGAAGAAAGGCTTCATCCAGATCATAGCCCTTGGTCCCCTCGGGCAAGCGTTGGCCGGCCCTGACCGAGAACGGTTGTTTCAGGCCACTCTGGTTTTCCCAGCACCAGTATTGGATGTCCTCTTCCCATTCCCCCGTCGGGCTGTGCCACATGTCGTAGAAGCGCAGGCATTGCATGCCTTGCCGGGTGACCCAGTCGATCTGATCGGGGCGCGGCTCGTTCTGGCTGATGTCCATCAGGTCCAGTTTGTTTTGCAGGAACTGCTCGGGAGAATAGAGCGTCCCTTCGTCCTTGCCGTCAAGCAGGCTTTCAACGGTTATCCAGCGCGATGAGGCCAGCACTACCAGGTCGCCAGAGCGAAAGCTGCCAGAGGCGCTCGCTGACTGAATGTCGCGCACCTTGTCGTAGTTGAAGCCGCTTTGGATGGTGCCGCACGGGGGGCGCCTCAACGGCCCGGGCAAGTCGTATGAGAAGCGCGGGCTGAGGGTCACTCGTTGTTCTCCCACTTCACACAACATGCGGCTTAGCCGCCGATCATCTTCATAGACCAACGGTACGGGTGCGCAACCCCACAGGGCTATGGACAGTAGCATCAGGGCCACAAGACGGATCCTCGTGGCGAGGCACCGCATGAGGGGCCCCTGACCCCATCTGGATGGAATTGTCATGCCTTCACTCCCTTGATTGGCTCATTGCGACAGAGGCCGGCAGTCGTTACGGGTGAATGTAAGTTCCTGTCGTCCGGCGAATCGATAGCCATGTTAGAGGAAAACCTTCAGTAGCCTGCGAATAAACCCCGTGGCTGATAACCTGTCGCAGAACCGGCCTGGGCTTTTCCAGTCTCATCATCAGGCCCCGAACCGTTGTGAGGAATTTCATGAAGTCGCGCATCTGGCGTTTGGCAGGTGTTGGTCTGTTGTGGGCAAGTGTCAGTGCGCAGGGAGTGGCCGACGATCAGCAAAACCGTGGTGGGCCGGAAGGCGGTCGCGGGCAGGACGGGCGCGGCGGCAACGGCCAGGGTTACTCGGGCCAGCCGCGTCCGCAGAGCAATGAGATCATTCGGGGCGACAACAGCCGTCAGTTCGAGGTCAAGCCGCAGAACCCAGGCGGGCAGCACTACGATCGGCCACCCCAGGATCCTAACGCCCACGGTCGCCCGCCGCAGCAGCAACCCGGCAATAACCTGCCGATCCAGGGCCGGCCCGATAACGTGACCCAGACTCGCGAGCCGCAACCGGGCTACTACCGCGATATTCCCCGTCGCAACGATGGCTACCCGAACCCACGCCCCGGCCATGACGGCCGTCCCGACCAGCAATGGCCCGGTCGGCCGGGCGGGCATGGCAACGGCTGGGGGCCTGGGCCGCAGTATCGCCCGGGTTATGTAATCGACCGATTCCCGGATCGCAACTACCGCGTGCCTTATCGCGGCCACGATTATTTCTACTCCGGCGGTTATTGGTATCGTCCGCAAGGACCGCGTTATGTCGTGGTGCAGCCGCCACGGGGCATTCGCACCCGCTACCTGCCCGATTATGCCCGCGAGGTCTGGATCGGCAGCTCGCTGTTCTTCCTCGCGGCCGGCGCCTATTACATCTACGAAGCCAATACCCAGGATTACGTCGTGGTCGAGGCACCGGTCGCCAACCCGCAGCCGCAACCCCAGGGCAACAGCTTTGATGTGGTGGCTTATCCGGCCAACGGCCAGTCTCCCGAGCAGGTCAACCAGGACGGTTATGATTGCTATCGCTGGGCGGTGCAGCAAAGCGGTTTCGATCCGCGCAACTACACCTACCCGCCGGCGCCTGAAGTGGTACAGACCTATCGGCAAGCGCAAGGGAGCTGCTTGAGCAGTCGTGGGTATCGGGTTCAATAGCAGCTTCAAGCTTCAAGCTTCAAGCTTCAAGCTTCAAGCTGATGCGGTTCTGCTTGCCGCTTATAGCTTGTCGCTTGTAGCTGTCCTTACTGGATCCGAGTGCACCAGCACTTCGGCCTTCGGATAGGCGCGATGGATCGCATCGGCGGCTTGGTCGCTGATGCCATGGGCGACTGACAAGGTCAGTTCCCCCGGCAACTCCAGATGTAACTGCACAAACCAATGGTTGCCGGAGATTCGTGTGCGCAGGTCATGCGCACCGACCACGCCGGGTACCGCGCAGGCCAGCTCCAGCATGTGCTGGCTGACGTCCGGCGGCAGTTCTTCATCCATCAGCACGGCGAAGCTCTCCCGGGCGATCTGCACGGCGCTCCACAAAATGTAGGCGGCGATGCCCAGGCCGAACCAGGCATCAAGCTGATACCAGCCGAAGCCGGCCAGGACCAGCGCAACCAGGATGCTGCCGTTGAGCAGCAGGTCCGAGCGGTAATGCAGGGAGTCGGCGCGTACGGCGTTGGAGCCCGTGGCGCGCACGACCCGATGCTGCAAGGCCAGCAGCGCCAGGGTCAGGGCCAGGGAAAATACGATCACACCGACACTGACCCAAGGCGCCTCCACCGGGACGGGGTTCTGGAGCCGATCGAAGGCCTGCAAGGCGATCAACACCGCACTGCCGCCAATGAACAGCGCCTGGGCCATGCCGGCCAAGGACTCAGCCTTGCCATGGCCGTAGCGATGGTCATCGTCGGCGGGGCGTAGCGCGTAATGCACCGCCAGCAGATTGAGCAGCGAGGTGACGCCGTCCAGCGCCGAATCGGTCAGGCCGGCGAGCATGCTCACCGAACCGCTCAGCCACCAGGCCAGCGCCTTGGCGACGATCAGGATGAACGCCACGGCCACCGACGCCCGGGTGGCCAGGCGTAGCAGGCGAGCGTGTTCGGTGCTGGTGGTCATGGCGCGGTCTTCCTTGGTTGCGCCTCTTATGCGGCGGGCTTGAGACCGAGCGCAGCCAGTTGCTGGGCGTTGCCCTTGTGCTGGATCAGGCGCGGATCGTCCAGTGGGAAACTGCGGCCCAGTTCGCTTTCCAGGATCGCTTGCAGCTTGTGATTGTTGACCGTGCCGTCGGGGTTGATGGCTGGCTTGAGTTTCTCGGGCTCGATCTGGACGCTTCGGCCCGGTTCGAAGTAGATCGCACCAGTGGCGAAGTCCACGGCAAAAGCGATCAGCCCGGGGACGATGTAGAACAGCAGGCCGACGGCGTCGAGCGCAGCGATGGCCGGGTCGATCTTGCCGTCGATCTGACCGCGACGGTCCGGGTAGAAGATCGAGCCACAGGCGCTGATCTGGGTCAGCAGGCTGGCGACCAGGACGCCGCCGATCACGCGAAAGGGAATACGCATAGCAATCTCCTGAGCAGGTAAGGGCGTTGCTGGTTGGAGTCCAGACCACGCTAAACAGTTCGCCGTTATACTCGGCCCTCTGTTTTGGAGCCAGCATGATTTCTTTGCCGATCGATGAAGTTTTACCCGCCCTGCGCCAAGCCCTGGCGTCGCGTCACGAAGCCGTGCTCGAAGCGCCCCCCGGTGCCGGTAAAACCACCCGTGTTCCCTTGGCCCTGTTGAACGAGTCCTGGCTGGCCGGGCAAACCATCCTGATGCTCGAACCCCGGCGTTTGGCGGCACGGGCGGCGGCCGAGCGATTGGCCAGTGAATTGGGGGAAAAAGTCGGCGAAACGGTTGGCTACCGGATCCGGCTCGACAGCAAAGTCGGGCCCCACACGCGCATTGAAGTGGTCACCGAAGGCATCCTCACTCGCCGCTTGCAGGACGACCCGGCGTTGGAAGGCGTGGGGTTGCTGATTTTCGACGAGTATCACGAACGCAGCCTTGATGCCGACCTCGCCCTGGCCTTGAGCCTCAACGGCCGCGAGTTGTTTCGTGAAGACCAGCCGCTGAAGATTCTGCTGATGTCCGCCACTTTGGAAGGCGAGCGCCTGGCGGGTTTGCTGGACGATGCGCCGATCCTGCGCAGCGAAGGCCGCATGTTCCCCGTGACGGTGCGCTGGGGCCGGGCCTTCCAGTCCGGCGAGTTCATCGAGCCACGGCTGGTGCAAACGGTGCTCGAAGCTCTGCACGACGAAACTGGCAGCGTACTGGTGTTCCTGCCCGGACAGGCGGAGATTCGCCGGGTCCATCAACAACTGGCCGAGGCGCTGGGCGGGGGCGGCAATGTGTTGCTGTGCCCGTTGCATGGTGAGCTGGACCTCGCCGCCCAGCGTGCCGCCATCGATCCGGCACCGCCCGGCCAACGCAAAGTCGTCCTTGCCACTAACATCGCCGAGACCAGCCTGACCATTAACGGCGTGCGGGTGGTGGTGGATGCCGGGCTCGCCCGCGTACCGCGTTTCGATCCGGGTAGCGGCATGACTCGCCTCGACACCCAGCGCATCTCCCGCGCCAGCGCCACCCAGCGCGCCGGTCGAGCCGGGCGACTGGAGCCGGGTGTGTGTTATCGGTTGTGGTCAGAAGACCAGCATGAGCAATTGGCTGCTTACGGCAGCGCGGAAATTCTGTCGGCCGACCTGGCCGGGTTGGCCCTGCAACTGGGCCGCTGGGGCGTGACGCCGCGGCAATTGGTCTGGCTCGATATACCGCCCGCCGCCGCGTATGCCCAGGCTCAGGACCTGCTGCAACGGCTGGGCGCGCTGGAGGGCGAACAGCTGACCCGTCACGGCCAGGCGATGGCTGAGTTGCCAGCCCACCCGCGAATCGCCCATTTGCTGTTGCGCGGCCAGGCGCTGGGGCTGGCCGACATGGCCTGCAACGTCGCAGCCTTGTTGGGCGAGCGCGACATTCTCAGGGGCGCTGGCGCGGACTTGCACAGTCGCCTGGCGTTGTTGTCCGGCGAGGAGCGAGCGGCACGCGGTGCCCAGGGCGGTGTGCAACGGGCCCGGCAGTTGGCCCGGCAATATCGCGGTTACCTGCGGGGCAAGGCTGAAGAAGCCGTGGCCGATCCCGATCATCCGCGCTGGCTCGGCGCCTTGCTGGCGTTGGCCTATCCGGACCGCGTCGCGCAGCAGCGACGGCCCGGCGGGGCGGAATATCGGCTGGCGAACGGCCGGGCGGCGCTGTTTGCCGAGGCTGATAGCCTGATGAAACAAGCGTGGCTGGTGGTTGCCGACCTTGGCAGTCGCCAAGGCCAGCGAGAAGAACGGATCTATCTGGCGGCGGACTTCGATCCGGCGCTGTTCGACTCGGTGCTCGCCGAACAGGTGCGCACGGTGGATCAACTGGATTGGGACGAGCGCGAAGGCGTGCTGCGGGCCGAGCGCCAGCGCAAGGTCGGCGAACTGGTACTCAGCCGCGAGCCGCTGACGGGGCTGGATGAATCGGCGCGTAGCCATGCCTTGGTCAACCTGGTCCGGCGCAAGGGGCTGGAGCTGCTGCCATGGACGCCGGAGCTGCGCCAATGGCAGGCGCGGGTGGCGCTGCTGCGCCGTCTTGACATGGCGGTCAAGGGCGAGAGCGAATGGCCGGATGTCAGCGACGCCGCGTTGCTGGACAGTCTCGAACAGTGGTTGATGCCGTATCTGGGACGGGTCTCGCGC
The DNA here is from genome assembly GCF_051131945.1 of Pseudomonas sp. Z5-35. Taxonomy (NCBI): domain Bacteria; kingdom Pseudomonadati; phylum Pseudomonadota; class Gammaproteobacteria; order Pseudomonadales; family Pseudomonadaceae; genus Pseudomonas; species Pseudomonas sp. Z5-35. The sequence goes on along the minus strand of NZ_CP071640.1, from coordinate 4,790,975 downwards.
CTCAGTCATTTTGCCAACCTGGATCTGTCGAGCATCATCCGCAACCTGTTGCCTTGGCCTTTGCCGCAACGCTTGGACGAACTGGCGCCGCACCATTTGAGCGTGCCCTCGGGGTCGTCGATTCGCCTGGATTACAGCGAGCATCCGCCGGTCCTCGCGGTACGCTTGCAGGAGCTGTTTGGCCTGGCCGACACCCCGCGTATCGCCGGTGGGCGGCAGGTGGTCAAGCTGCATCTGTTATCGCCCGCTCGGCGTCCGGTGCAGGTGACGCAGGACCTGGCGAACTTCTGGCGCAGCACTTACGCCGAGGTGAAGAAGGATCTGAAGGGGCGTTATCCCAAGCATTACTGGCCGGACGACCCGCTGGTGGCCGAGGCGACGGCGCGGGCCAAGCCGCGCAGATAAAAACAGCGCGGGCCTGCGTACGGCGGCGGATGTTAGATTTACGCGTTCGGAAATTGCCCCAATGCGCCCTTCATTGCTTCGGATAAGTTCATGGCAAAAAAACCAGCAGCGCCCAGCTTGACCTTGATCGACGTGGCCAGGATCGCGGGCGTTTCGCCAATGACTGTCTCCCGGGCATTGCATCGCCCTGAACTGGTGAGCGAGAACACCCGGGAAAAGGTCCGCGAGGCGGTGCGCCAATCGGGTTATGTGCCGAATATGCTGGCCGGTGGCTTGGCCAGTAGCAAAAGCCGTCTGGTGGCTATTTTTCTGCCAACCATCGCCAACTCCATTTTTGCAGACACCGTGCAATCACTGATGGACCGCCTGGCCCAGGCGGGCTACCAAACCCTGGTGGGGCTTACCGGCTACAGCCCGGAGCAGGAAGAAAAGTTACTGGAGGCCGTTCTCGGGCGGCGCCCGGATGGCATCGTGTTGACCGGTACGCTGCACACCGAAGCAAGCCGTCTGCGACTCGCCCAGGCAGGTATCCCGGTGGTTGAAGCCTGGGACCTGAGTGAGGATCCCTTGGATATGCTGGTTGGCTTCTCCCACGAAAAGGTCGGGGAGGCGACCGCGCGCCACCTGGTGAAGAAGGGCTACCAGCGCTTTTCCGTGGTGAGCATCAGCGACCCCCGTGGCCTGCGGCGTTGCAACAGCCTTATCGCCGAACTCAAGCGCCAGGGCATCGGGCAGGTGCCGATGGAAGTCCTGGCGCCGCCTGCCACGCTTGAGGTTGGACGGGAAGGATTGCGGCGGTTATTGGGCTCGTCGAACCGCCCCGACATCGTCGTGTGCAGCTCGGACACGGTGGCCCAAGGCGTCCTGGCCGAAGCCGCGAGCCAGCGCTTGAACGTGCCCGGCGACCTTGCCGTCATGGGGTTCGGGGACTTGAGCAGCGCGGCGCAGGTCTATCCCGCGTTGTCGACCGTCAGCGTCGACGGTAAGAACATCGGCTTGAAAGCGGCTGAGGCGCTGCTTGAGCGATTCGATAATCCTTCGACCCAGAAACCTGTGCGCATTGATACAGGTTTCACCCTGATCGACCGCGCCAGTACCTGAGTGGGAACACGTTTGCAGGCTGGATTTGCGGTTGAATGATTGCGCAATCACTGTAGTATTTGCAAAAGGGCTCGCGTTCCATGAACGAAAGCCCTTTTTTAAACGCAGCAATGATTGCGCAATCATCGATTCTAAAACGGTGAACATCGATTCGAAGAGACCAAGGAGTAGTCGCATGCTCGTAGCAGAAAACACCCGTAGATCCTCCGACGACGACCGTATTGCCTGGGTTCGTGTGGCGTCGGTGATTCTGCCGCTGGCCAATCCGATCAGTGACGCCAAGGTGCTTACCGGGCGGCAGAAACCGATGACAGAAATTGCCATTCTGTTCGCGGAGATCGAAACCATCGATGGGCATCGCGGCCTCGGCTTCAGTTATTCGAAACGTGCCGGTGGGCCTGGGCAGTTCGCCCACGCCCAGGAAATAGCACCGGCGCTGATTGGTGAAAATCCGAGCGATATTGCCAAGCTGTGGACCAAATTGTGCTGGGCCGGTGCCTCGGTGGGGCGTAGCGGTATGTCGACACAGGCCATCGGCGCGTTCGATGTGGCGTTATGGGATTTGAAAGCCAAGCGGGCGAATCTGTCCCTGGCCCGTTTGCTCGGTGCTCAACGTGACTCGGTGCGGTGCTACAACACCTCGGGCGGTTTCCTGCACACCCCACTCGATCAACTGATGAAGAACACCGACTTGTCTCGTGAAAAGGGCATCGGCGGCATCAAGCTGAAAGTCGGGCAACCGGATTGCGCCATTGATATTCAACGGGTGAGCACCGTGCGCAAGCACCTTGGGGACAACTTCCCGCTGATGGTCGACGCCAACCAGCAGTGGGATCGGCCGACCGCCCAGCGCATGTGCCGGCAATTCGAAGGGTACAACCTGATCTGGATCGAAGAGCCGCTCGATTGCTATGACGCCGAAGGCCACGCTGCATTGGCGCAACAATTCGATACGCCGATCGCGACCGGTGAAATGCTGACCAGCGTTGCGGAGCACGCCGAATTCATCAAGCTGCGCGGTGCCGACTTCCTGATGCCTGACGCGCCACGCGTGGGCGGTATCACGCCTTACCTGAAGGTGGCGGCGATGGCTGAGCAAGCCGGTTTGATGCTGGCGCCGCATTTTGCCATGGAGTTGCACGTCCACCTGGCGGCGGCTTACCCGACCGAACCCTGGGTGGAGCATTTCGAATGGCTTGAACCACTGTTCAACGAGCGCCTCGAAACCCGCGAAGGGCGGATGCTCGTGCCCACTCGGCCAGGTCTTGGACTGACGCTCAGCGAGCAGGTCAAGCCGTGGACGGTGCAGGAGGCGACGGTCGGGACACGTCCCTGATAGCCGTGTTGTATACGAACCCGCTAACGAGGCCATCGTATGGCCTCTTCGAGGACTGACGACCACCCGCGGCAGCGTCGTCGGTAGCGCTGTAGCGCCTCTCAGGGCGTCGCCGGCAACAGAAGCCGCGCGATCACCGGCAGATGATCGGAAATGCGCAACGTGTCGTCCTGCCGTACCTGCGCTTCGACCCGTTTGAGGCGCGGGCTGTAGAACAGGTAGTCGACGGTCCGGTCGGGGCCGTTGAGGCCGGGGTCGTTCGGGTAGTGGGTCAGCCAGTGTGCGCGGTCGATGCCGCTGGCTTCGTTGTTGGTGGGGATCATCGGGTATTTGTCCCACAACTGATGCAGCTCGCTGTCGGCGGAGTAGGGCGAGCGCTGTTCGGTGGGCAGGCGTCGGTATTGGCCCAAGGGCAACAGATTGAAATCGCCACCGATTAGCCACGGGGTACCGGCGGACTCAAGCTTGTCGAGGACCTTGGACACGGCGCCGACCTGAGCCTGGGCGGTGTCATCCGGCTGTGCGGCGCGTTCCAGATGCGTATTGAGCACCGCCAGTTGGCCACCGCCGTTCACGGGCAGGTAACTCACCAGCAAGGCATTTTTCGGCTGGAACTGACGCGTGATGAAGTTCGCCTCGGCCACTGGCAATTGCACCCGCTCGGCGTGGTCGATGCGGTAGCGGCTCAGTGTCGCCAATTGCCGGCCAACGCTGCCGAAGATGTACGGGTTGGGGATAAAGTCGGCTTTCCAGTCGAAGGCGCTGGCGGCGCAGGGATACAGGTCGGCCAAGCGTTCCTGCAACAGCTTGAGCTGGTCCTGGTAATCGCTGGCCTTGGCGCCGTTGTCGAGCTCTTGGAGCAACACCACGTCCGGTTGCTCGTCGCGAATGACCCGCGCCACTTCGTCGAGGCTGAAGGCCATGTCTTCCAGGGTCGGGCTTTCATCGTCGCCCTGGGCCAGGTCGTGCCAGAACACGTAGCGCTTGCCGGCCAGGAACTGGACGTTCCAGGTCATCACCTTCAACGCCTGCCCAGGCACCAGCGGCGCGGCATTCGCGGCGCAACTGACCGGCAGCGCCTCCCGGGCCTGGGGGCGCCAGGTCAGGCCATAGATGGCGAAGATCCCGATGCCGACGAACAGCAACAGGCCCAGCACGGTGTATCGCAGCAGACGGGTCATGGCGCGGGCTTTTCTGCAATCAACATGAACATTCGGAACAGCACCACCGTGGTGAACAGTTGCAGGAAACTGTGGATGCTGTCGACCAGTAAACTGATCAATGGATTCTGGGGCTCAGGGTACACCGAGACGCTGGCGCCCTTGAGCAGCCACAGCGGAATCATCACGGCCAGGATGCACAACAGGATTCGCCAGAAATGGCCCCGACTCAGACGCGCGCTTTCCTTCATCGCGGCCAGCGGCGCCATGCCTCTTAACACCAAGAGGTATTCACCGAAGGCGAGGACGACCATCAGCCATAGCCCCGGCAGGAAATACAGGGAAATGCCGATCAGGATCAGCAGCGTGTTGAGGGCCGTCAGCAAGGCGAAGCGTGGCCACTGGAGCAGAGCGGCCGCCAGCAGGTCACGGGCGCGGGGGGCTTCGCCACGACTGCGGGCGTCGAGAAACAGAATCAACGCGACGGTGTACAGCGGGTACACAAGGAGACCGACGATCACGCTGTAGCCGGAAAAACCTTCGGCCCCGAAAGCGCTGTCCACCCCTTGTTGCAGCACTGCTTCCAGTATCACCAGCGGCAGGCAAAGCTGGGCGATCCGGCCCAGATGGCGCTTGAAAAAATACAAGGAGTCACGCAGTACTTCTAACGGATTCATGAGTCGGTATCGCACTTCAGAAAAAGCGGTTCGACACTTTACCCATCAGGTGGCTGCATAAACAAACGTAAACATCAGGTAAAGACCGTTGAAAGGTTCCTGTTGAACCCCATTACTGACGAGGACCGGTGTTTAGGACCGGCTCGGTTTTCTATCCGGCAATCTGATGAGGTCGCCATGAACAGCGAAGAACAAACCCTGATCGATGGACTGTTTTCACGGCTGCAACAGGCCGAAAAGGATTCAGCCCCGCGTGACGCCCAGGCTGAGGCGCGGATCAAGGAGCACTTGGCCAACCAGCCTGCGGCGGGCTATTTCATGGCCCAGGCGATCCTGGTGCAGGAGGCCGCGATCAAGCGCCTCGATGAGCAGAACAAGCAGCTCGCCCAGCAGGTCGAGCAACTGCAGGTTGAGTTGCAGCAGGCCCGTAACCAGACTTCTGCACCCAGCGGCGGTGGTGGTTTTCTCTCAAGTATTTTCGGCGGCAGCAGCCGCGATTCGCGTCCGGCCACTGCGCCGGCCTCCAGCGGTAGTGGCTGGCGCGAACCGGCGCGACCTGCTTTCAATTCGCCGGCCCAGCAAGGCTTCGGCGCGGCGCCGGGCAGCTATGGCGCGCCGCAACAGCAAGCCCCGGCGGCGGGCAGCTTTCTCGGCGGTGCCTTGAAAACCGCGGCGGGCGTGGCCGGTGGCGTGATGCTGGCCCAGGGCATCAGCAGTCTGTTCCACAGCAACCAACCCCAGGAAATCGTCGAAGTCCTCAAGGAAGAACCGGTCCTGCCGGCCAGCGACACCGCTGGGAGCACCGACAACGGTTGGGGCGACGACCAGCGCGTGGCCGACAGCGATGCCTACGGCAACGCCCCGGGCGGTTTCAGCGACGCGGACTACAGCGACGATTCGTCATCGTTCGGCGACGACGACTCCTTCGTCTGACGCGCCATTCGTCCGGGGCGCCCTGGCGCCTCGGGCCGATTATTCGCGGAACGTTCCTTGAGGCTGGCATACTGGGCAACTTTTCGGGCCGGGTGGCCTGCGCGCGTGTGCATTCATGAGGAAACGCGGTGAAAAAAATCGCAGTGTTCGCCGATGTCCAGAACCTCTACTACACCGTGCGCCAAGCCTACGGCTGTCATTTCAATTACGCGGCGTTGTGGGCTGATGTCAGCAAGCAGGGGCAGATTGTCGAAGCCTATGCCTATGCGATCGATCGCGGCGACAGCAAGCAGCAGCAGTTCCAGCAGATCCTGCGCAACCTGGGTTTCACCGTGAAACTCAAGCCCTATATCCAGCGCAGCGACGGCTCGGCCAAGGGCGACTGGGACGTGGGTATCACCCTCGACATCATGGACGCCGCCGACCACGTCGATGAAGTGGTGCTGGCCTCTGGCGATGGCGATTTCGACATGCTGCTTGAGCGCATCATCAGCAAGCACGGCGTGCAAGCGGTGGCCTACGGCGTGCCAGGGTTGACCGCCAACTCGCTGATCCGCGCCGCCAGTCGCTACGTGCCCATCGAAGGCGCGTTGCTACTCAAGAACTGATTTTCAAGGAGCCCCACAGGTTTGGAACGCATCGCAGTCATCGACTTTGAAACCACCGGCATCACCCCGAGCAGCAGTTGCCGGGCCACCGAAATCGCCGTGGTGATTCTCGAACGAGGCCGGATCGTTGACCGTTATCAGAGCCTGATGAACGCCGGCGTCCGCGTCCCGGCCTTCATCGAGCAACTGACCGGGATCAGCAATGCCATGCTGCGCAGCGCCCCCCCGGCGGAAAAGGTGATGAACGAGGTCAACGAATTCGTCGGCACCACGCCGTTGCTGGCCCATAACGCCGCGTTCGACCAGAAGTTCTGGGACTTCGAACTGGGACGGATCAAACGCACCCGTCTGCAAAACTTCGCCTGTTCATTGTTGCTGGCCAGGCGCTTGATGCCGGCGGCACCCAACCACAAGCTCGGCACACTCAACACGTTCGCCGGCTTGCCCCACACCGGCCAGGCTCACCGGGCCATGGCCGACGCCGAAATGGCCGCCAACCTCACCGCGCACCTGGCTTCGCAACTGCGGCAAAAGCATGGGCTGCAGGAGCTGTCCCATGACCTGCTGTGCAGTTTGCAGAAGGTGCCGGCGGCGAAGATCAACGAGCATCTGAAGCGCCATCGCGGTTTCTAGACACACCCCGCAACCCCTTAATCAATATCTCCGTGTTTTGAAAAGTGTATGGCTCGGATAAACAGGTTTTGTAGCTTATTTTCTGCCTGTCGCCTTTCTAGAATGAACGGCTCTCATCGTCCTGACTTCGAGTTGAACATGCCTGTCCCACGTCGTTTTCCGTTGCCGTTGATCGCTGCCTTCTTCGCCTTGTACGTCATCTGGGGTTCGACCTACCTGGTGATTCGCATCGGCGTCGAGCATTGGCCGCCCTTGCTGCTGGCCGGGATTCGTTTCGTGATCGCCGGGTCGCTGATGTACGGCTTCCTGCGTTGGCGTGGGGCGCCGGCACCGACCTGGGTGCAATGGAAAGCCGGGGCACTCATTGGCGTGCTGCTACTGACGTTCGGCAACGGTGCGGTGAGTGTCGCCGAGCACATGGGCGTGGCGTCTGGGGTGGCGGCGTTGGCCGTGGCGACGGTGCCTTTGTTTACCTTGCTCTGCGGCTATTTCTGGGGCGCACGTAATACCCGTCTGGAATGGGCAGGGATTGTGTTGGGATTGATCGGCATCGCCATGCTCAACCTGGGTTCCAACTTGCAATCGAGCCCGTTGGGGGCGGCTTTGCTGGTCTTCGCGGCGGCTTCCTGGGCCTTTGGCTCGGTATTGAGCAGACACTTGCCGTTACCGGCCGGGGCGATGGCCAGTGCCGTGGAAATGCTGGTCGCCGGCGTGGTGTTGTTGATCGGCAGCTTCGCCAGCGGCGAACATCTGGAGAGCATGCCGCCGCTGGAAGGCTGGCTCGCGCTGCTCTATCTGATCGGTTTCGGCTCGATCATCGCCTTCAATGCCTACATGTACCTGCTCAAGCATGTGCGTCCGGCGGCGGCGACCAGCTATGCCTACGTCAATCCAGCAGTGGCGGTGTTGTTGGGGATCGTCTTTGCCGGAGAAACCATCGGCATCGAGGAGGCGATGGCGATGCTGGTGATCATCAGCGCCGTGGTGTTGATCGGCTTGCCGCAGTGGCGCAAGCCCAAGCCTGCACCGGCCGAATCCTGATTTAGGGTAAACTGCCGCGCATTGCACACCTTGCGCTGATTTTTCCTACGGTATCTCCATGACTTTCGCCACTCTTGGCCTGATCGAACCCCTGCTGCGCGCCCTCGAGACGCTCGGCTACCAGACGCCGACGCCGGTCCAGGCCGAAGCCATGCCGGCGGTGCTCGCCGGTCGCGACCTGATGGCCGCGGCCCAGACCGGCACCGGCAAGACCGCCGGTTTCGCCGTGCCGCTGTTGCAGTTGCTGACCACCGAAGGGCCGAAGGTGACCGCCAATTCGGTACGGGCGCTGATCCTCGTGCCGACCCGCGAGCTGGCCGAGCAGGTTCATGAAAGCGTGCGCCAGTACGCGCAGAATCTCCCTTTGAGCACCTACGCCGTGTACGGTGGCGTCAGCATCAACCCGCAGATGATGAAGTTGCGCAAAGGCGTCGATTTGTTAGTCGCCACGCCGGGCCGCCTGCTCGATCTGTTCCGCCAGAACGCGCTGACGTTCAACCAGCTCCAGACGCTGGTGCTGGACGAAGCGGACCGCATGCTCGACCTGGGTTTCTCCGAAGAGCTGGCGAATATCTACAAGGCCCTGCCGAAGAAGCGCCAGACGCTGCTGTTCTCGGCCACGTTCTCCGATGCGATCCGCCTGCTGGCCGGGCAGATGCTCAACGACCCGTTGAGCATCGAAGTGAGCCCGCGCAACGTGGCCGCGAACACCGTCAAGCAGTGGGTGGTGACGGTCGACAAGAAACGCAAGCCGGAACTGTTTGTCCACCTGATGCGAAAGCACAAGTGGAAGCAAGTGCTGGTATTCGCCAAGACCCGCAACGGCGTCGATGCGTTGGTGGAAAAACTCCAGGGGCTGGGCGTCAACGCCGATGGCATCCATGGCGACAAACCCCAGGCCACCCGCCAACGCGCGCTGGACCGCTTCAAGGCAAGCGAAGTGCAGATACTCGTGGCGACCGACGTTGCCGCTCGCGGGCTGGATATCGAGGATTTGCCGCTGGTGGTGAATTTCGATTTGCCGATCGTTGCCGAAGACTACATCCACCGCATCGGCCGCACGGGCCGGGCGGGCGCCACAGGGCAGGCGATTTCCCTGGTTTGCGCCGATGAAGTGAATCTGCTGTCGGCCATCGAAACCCTGACTCGTCAGACTTTGCCGCGGCAGATGGAGCAGGACTTCGAGCCTGAACACCGCGTGCCGGACACCGATGCCAGCGGCCAGGTCGTCAAGAAGCCGAAAAAGCCGAAGAAGCCGAAAACCCAAGGCAGCGGCGGCAAGCGCAACCTGGGCAAGTGGGTGGACAGCGGCGACTCGGGACCGGTCGAACCTTCGGTGAAACCTGTGCGAAAAGTGCCGGTGTTCAATACTGGGCCACGCAAGAGGAAGCCTTGAGAGCAGCTTCAAGTTGTAAGCTGCAAGCTGCAAGTTGGACGCATGCAGCCTAAGGCTTGCAGCTTGCAGCTTGCAGCTTGCAGCTTGCAGCTTGCAGCTTGCAGCTTGCAGCTTGCAGCTTGTAGCTTGTAGCTTGCAGCTTGTGACTTACAACTTGCCGCTGTTTCGCAGAAACCCCACCATCCCCAACCCCGCCGCCCGGCCACTGGCAAAGCACGCTGTGAGCAAATAACCCCCGGTCGGCGCTTCCCAATCGAGCATTTCCCCCGCGCAGAAAACCCCAGGAAGTTGCTTGAGCATCAGGCCCTCATCCAAGGCTTCGAAGGTCACGCCTCCGGCGCTGCTGATGGCTTCGTCCAGCGGGCGGGTTTTCACCAGGGTAACGGGCAAGGCCTTGATCGCCTGGGCCAGCCGCGCCATGTCGGCGAAACAATCGGCAGACGTGAGTTCTCGCAACAACGCCGCTTTGACCCCGTCGATCCCCAGTTGGCTGTGCAGGTGCTTGGCCATCGAGCGTGAGCCGCGCGGCTTGCCCAGTGCTTGAAGAATTTTGCCCACAGGCCTGCCCGGCAGCAGATCCAGATGAATAATGGCGTGTCCATGCTGGTTGATGGCCTCCCGAATCCGCGCAGACAGCGCATAGATCAGGCTGCCTTCCAGGCCGGTGGCGGTGATGACGCATTCGCCGAGGCGCGGCACGTCGTCGTTGAGTCCGATGGCGATATTCTTGAGCGGCGCGCCGGCGTATTTGCCAATCAGCAGATCGCTCCAGGCCGGCACGTCGAATCCGCAGTTGCTCGGCTGCAAGGCCGCCAAGGCGATACCGCGCTGTTCCAGCTCCAGCATCCAGGCACCGTCGGATCCCAGGCGTGACCAGCTGCCGCCGCCCAATGCCAGCAACGTCGCGTTGGGCCGCAACGACTTTTCACCGTCTGGACTGGCGATACGCAGGCTGCCGTCGGTATTCCAACCGAGCCAGCGATGGCGCGTGTGGATCACCACGCCGGCATCGCGCAAGCGTTTGAGCCAGGCGCGCAAGAGCGGCGCGGCTTTCATGTCCGTAGGAAATACCCGCCCGGAGCTGCCGACAAAGGTCTCGATGCCCAGGCCGTGAATCCACTGACATAACGCTTGCGCGTCGAACGCCCGTAGCAGTGGGGCGACATTCGACGCGCGCTCGCCGTAGCGGGACAGGAACGCCGGGAACGCTTCCGAGTGGGTAATGTTCATTCCGCCGACACCGGCCAGCAAAAACTTCCTACCCACAGATGGCATGCCGTCATAAAGGTCGACCTGGATGCCGGCCTGGCTCAACACCTCGGCCGCCATCAGGCCGGCGGGGCCACCGCCGATGATGGCGACGTTTGGAGAAGAGGCTGGGGCAGTCGAGGTCATGATTTGAACTTTGGGGCTGGAAGAGGCGCAGCATTCTAGCAGCACCGGTTCTTCTGGGAGCGGCGGAGCTCAGATTGATCAAAAAACAACCAGTGCGGCGCGGACTAGAGGCAACATAGGCTGTAAGCCGTTTCGCTCAGGTTATCCACAGGCCGTTCCACAGCCATTGTGGGTAAAGCGCAGATTTCAGTGACAACCTGATGACGCCCAGACCTTTTGTGCGCTGTGGTGCAGGATCCCGTGGCGCCGGGCCAGGGCTTTGCGGTCCTTGCTGTAGCCGCCGCCGATCACGCCGACCACCGGGATGTCCCGCCCCAGGCAATGACGCATCACGCTTTCATCCCGGGCCGCGAGGCCTTCGTCGGTCAACTTCAGGTAACCGAGGGCATCGTCCTTGTGAACGTCGACCCCGGCGTCATATAGCACCAGGTCCGGCTGATAGAGCGGCAGCAGGTAGTTGAGGGCGTCATCGACGACGCTCAGGTACGCGTCGTCGCCCATGCCCATCGGCAGGGGAATGTCCCAGTCGCTGTGCGCCTTGCGTGCCGGAAAATTCTTTTCGCAGTGCAAGGAAACTGTCACGGCGTCCGGGGTGTCATGGAGTATTCGGGCGGTACCGTCGCCCTGATGCACATCGCAATCGAAAATCAGCACCCGCGAGACCCGGCCACTGGCCAGGAAGTAGCGGCTGATCACCGCCAGGTCGTTGAAAATGCAAAAGCCCGCCGGGTGGTCGTAGTGGGCGTGATGTGTACCGCCGGCCAGGTGACAGGCCAGCCCATGCTCAAGCGCTTGTTCGGCGGCGAGCAGTGAACCGCCGACGGCGCGCACCGTTCGCCGGGCCAAGGCTTCGCTCCAGGGCAGGCCAAGGCGCCGTTGGTCTTCGCGGGACAACTCGCCGCCCATATAGCGTTCGATATAACCGCGATCGTGGGCCAGGGCGAGAATCTCTGGCGGGCACAGCGCCGGACGCAACAGGTCCGCGTCCCGGGTCAGGCCGCTGTCCACCAAGTGGTCGCGCAGCAGGCGAAACTTGTCCATGGGGAAACGGTGCTCCGGGGGAAATTCGGGGCTGTAGTCTTCGTGGTAGATCAGCGGCAGCGGCATGGTGTTTTCAGTGGCGATTGAGTGACGGATCCTACCAGCGATGTAAACTCTGGGGCATGGAAAGGGAGTGAAAATGGAGCCGATACTGGAACTGGAAAGCGCACGGCTGATACTGCGACAGTGGAGCGATGATGATCTGCCGGCATTTGCAGCGATGTCTGCCGATCCCCAGGTGATGCGTTATTTTCCGGCACCGCTGAGCCGCCTGGAAAGCGCCGCGTTGATCGGCCGGGTGCGCGGGCATTTCGCCGAGCACGGTTTTGGTTTGTGGGCCCTGGAACGCAAGGACACCGGGGACTTCATTGGCTTCACCGGGTTGGGCGTGGTCGGGTTCGACGCACATTTCACCCCCGCGGTCGAGATCGGCTGGCGCCTGGCCCGGGAGCATTGGGGCTTGGGGTACGCCAGCGAAGCCGCCTGGACGGCGTTGCGCTGTGGGTTCGACCGCCTGGGCCTGGATGAAGTCGTGGCGTTTACCGCTGTGGATAACTTGCCATCGCAGAAAGTCATGCAAGCCATCGGTATGCTGCATGACCCGGCCGATGACTTCGAACATCCAAAGCTCGCGGTCGGCCATCCATTGCGTCACCATGTGCTCTACCGAATCAACCGCGAGCAGTGGCTGCAGACCCTGCACGGTTAGCCGACACGGACGTCTACAATGCCCGCCACAATGGCCCGGGCCAATCATCGATCCGCCGTCGCAGCCCAGTCTGCGCGGTTTTGTGCTGTTGTGAGGAAAGTCTGAATGAGCCACGTGTTGGAAGATCTGGTCGACCTGCTGACCCTGGAACCGATCGAGGAGAACCTGTTTCGCGGTCGCAGCCAGGACTTGGGGTTCCGCCAGTTGTTCGGCGGCCAGGTGTTGGGCCAGTCGTTGTCGGCGGCCAGCCAGACCGTGGAAGAGGCGCGCCATGTGCACTCGATGCACGGTTACTTCCTGCGCCCGGGCGATGCGGCGTTGCCGGTGGTCTATCAAGTCGATCGCGTGCGTGACGGCGGCAGCTTCAGCACCCGTCGGGTCACGGCGATCCAGAAGGGCAACCCGATCTTTACCTGCAGCGCGTCGTTCCAGTACGACGAGCAAGGTTTTGAACATCAAAGCACCATGCCGCAAGTCGTCGGGCCGGAGAATTTGCCCTCGGAGCTTGAGCTGACCCAGCAGCGGGCGCACCTGTTGCCCGAGCACATGCGTGAAAAACTGCTGTGCCCCAAGCCGATCGAGGTGCGCCCGGTCACGGAAAAAGATCCTTACAACCCGCAGCCGGCCGATCCGGTCAAATACGTGTGGTTCCGTGCCGACGGCGCCCTGGCGGATTCGCCAGCCCTGCATAAATACCTGCTGGCCTACGCGTCGGATTTCGGACTGTTGACCACCTCGATGCTGCCACACGGCAAATCGGTCTGGCAGAAAGACATGCAGGTCGCCAGCCTCGATCACGCGTTGTGGTTCCATGCCGACCTGCGCGCCGATGACTGGCTGCTCTACGCCATGGACAGTCCATGGGCCGGCAATTCCCGTGGGTTCTCTCGGGGCAGCGTGTTCAATCGCGCCGGGCAATTGGTGGCTTCGGTGACCCAGGAAGGCTTGATCCGCCATCGCAAGGATTGGGCATGAGCCTGGCCGATGTGCGGCACTGGGTGTTCGACATGGACGGCACGCTGACCATCGCCGTGCATGATTTCGCCGCGATCCGCGTGGCCCTGGCGATCCCGCCCGAAGACGACATCCTCACGCATCTGGCCGCATTGCCAGCAGAGGAAGCGGCGGCCAAGCATGCCTGGTTGCTGGAGCATGAGCGGGACTTGGCGTTGGGGTCCAAGCCAGCGCCAGGGGCGGTCGAGTTGGTGCGCGAGTTGGCCGGGCGTGGTTATCGCCTGGGCATCCTGACCCGCAACGCCCGCGAACTGGCTCATGTAACCCTCGAGGCCATCGGCCTGGCGGACTGTTTTGCCGTGGAGGACGTGCTGGGCCGCGACGAAGCGCCGCCCAAGCCTCATCCCGGCGGCCTGTTGAAACTGGCCGAAGCCTGGAGCGTGGCGCCGGAGACGATGGTCATGGTCGGCGACTATCGTTTCGATCTGGACTGCGGCCGTGCGGCGGGGGCGCGGACGGTGCTGGTAAACCTGCCAGACAACCCGTGGCCCGAACTGACGGACTGGCATGCGCGCGATTGTGGGGAACTGCGACGGATGCTCGCTTGAAGGGCGGATCTTTCTCGCCGGCAGACTCGCGTGGGTTCACTGACCAAACAATGCCTTCAGCCCTTCGGGTGAATTGAACATTCCATTGCCATCGTGCCCGACGCCGGGCACCTCGACGAGCCGCTGGTTCAATCCTTGCGGATGACGCCGGCTCAGGTAATCGAAAAAGAACTGCCCACGCAGCAGTCGATACGCGCCCTGGGTTTGAGCTTCACAGCCTTTGTCCAGCGCCGGGTGTTCCGGGTCGATGTCCTGTTGCCCCAGCAGATAGACAATGTCGCGCTTGATGTAACGCTCTTCAAGCTGGACCGCCGTCTGGCCGGTGGCATAGGCCGGCAGGTTTTCAAGGCCATATTTCCAACGGTTGAAAGTTGGGCAACTGGCAGGGTCGAACGCCATCGGGCGCTGCGCATCGAGGTAGGCGTAGGACGATGGGTTGGCGACGACAAAGCGTGGCGCAATACGCGATGGACCATGGGCGAGCAGGGCATAACGCTGCACCACTTGGGCGCCGCCGGAATGACCGGCGATGACGATTTCCTTCACTTCGGGGAACTGTTGTCGGTCGCTGACCCGGGCGACGATGTCGTCCAGCACCTGGAATGAGCTGACCGGGTCTGGCCCCGTGGATTGACCGCCCGCCATCCACTCATTGCCCTGCCAGCGCAGGATGTCGGCAGGCAACTGATGGCGCGCCACATCGTGTCCGTTGAGAAACTGCGGGGCGATGATCAAGGTCGTCGCCGATTGACCGGCCTGCGCGGCGGCTTTTTCAGCGCTGTGCAGGTAAGTGTCGGCATTGCGCAGCCGGCCATGGACGATGATCAGCACCCGTTGGATCGAAGAAGGCGGTGGGCTCACGGCCACGGCCATCGCGCCCGCCTTGAATTGCAGCCGTCCCTGGGCGATGGCGTTTACACCGTGTTCGTCTGCCTGTGCCATGCAGCACAGCATCAACCCGAGCAATGCCGCCCACCTCATTACAAGGTTTTCGCCGCGAAGGTGTCGCATTGGCTCACTTGGCCTTGGGCGAAACCAATCTTGAACCAGCGAACCCGTTGCGCCGAAGTGCCGTGAGTGAAGGAGTCCGGCACTACGCGGCCCTGGCCTTGCTGCTGCAGCCGATCGTCGCCGATCGCGTTGGCGGCGTTCAGGGCCTCTTCGATGTCCCCTGGCTCAAGCCAGTTCAGGCGTTTTTGCGCGTGGTTGGCCCAGACGCCGGCCAGGCAGTCGGCCTGCAATTCCTGGCGCACCAGCAAGCCACCGTCGCCTTCCATTTGCCGGCCTTGTTGGCGGGCTTCCTGGATTTTTGCCGACACACCGAGCAGCGTCTGCACGTGGTGCCCTATTTCGTGGGCGATGACGTAGGCCTGGGCGAAATCGCCGGCGGCGGAGAAACGCTGGGACATTTCCTTGAAGAAACTCATGTCCAGGTAGACCTGCCGGTCTGCCGGGCAATAGAAAGGGCCGGTCGCCGAGGACGCTTGGCCGCACGCCGAATTGACCCGACCACTGAACAACACCAGCTTCGGTTGCTGGTACTGGCGCCCCGCTTGCTGGAACACTTGGCCCCAGGTGTCTTCGGTATCGCCGAGGATGGAACGGACGAATTCGGCCTGTTCATCGTTGGCCGGTGGCGCCTGGCGCGTTTGCGACGAGGCAGGGGCCGAGCCCTGGTCCATCTGTCCGGCGAGTTGCCCGAGGATTTGCATGGGGTCCTGGCCGGTGACCCAACCGATGCCGACAATCAGGATGATCGCCGTCAGGCTCAATCCCTTGCCACCGCCAAAGCGCATCCCGCCGCCGCCCCCACCGTCACCACGGGCGTCCACCACGTTGTCACTGCGGCGACCTTTTTTCCATAACATGTGGGAAATCCTCTGAATGAGCGTGCGAAGAGATGACCGCTATGGCGCAGTCTAGTCTTTAGGGGCGCAAGGTGCGCGCCGTGCCTGAGCTGTCAGGCAACCGACGCGGACTTTGGTTCAGCACTGAGCCGAACCCTGCCTGGCTGCGGATTTTTCATTACACTTCGGATCCAGAACTATCGGAACCCTCGCTGGCCCAATAACTGCACCGCGCATCACGACCTTTACATCAAGCAACGCAGGTTTCCCTATGACCATCAGCACTCCGCTCTCCGGCGTCAATCAGGCTTTCAAGGGCATCGTGCTTATTCTGGTCGCAACGTTCCTGTTCTCCAGTCATGACGCATTGTCCAAATACCTCTCGGGCTTCTATCCGATCGTCATGGTGGTCTGGGCACGTTATGTCGTGCACACCTTGTTGATGGCAGGGATTTTCCTGCCGCGCTCGGGGCTGCGCGTGCTGCGTACCAAGCGCCCTTTGTGGCAGTTGGCGCGGGCGTTGTGCCTGTTGGGGACCAGTTTGTTCTTCACCACCGCGCTGATGTTCATCCCTCTCGCGGAGGCGACGGCGGTCAACTTCCTCGCGCCAGTGCTGGTCACCGCCCTATCGGTGCCGTTGCTCGGCGAGCATGTGACGCGTGGCCAATGGATCGCGGTGATCTTCGGTTTTATCGGCGTGTTGATCATCGTCCACCCGGGCGGCGATCTGTTTACGCCGGCGGTGCTGTTGCCGTTCTGCTCGGCGCTGTTTTTCTGCTTCTACCAGTTGCTGACGCGCAAGCTCAGCGAGATCGACAGCCCGACCACCAGCAATTTTTTCGCCGGCCTGTGCAATACGTTGGTGATGAGCGCGTTGGTGCCGTTCTTCTGGCAAGTGCCGAGCCTGACGCACGGGGTGATGATGCTGGCGCTGGGCGCTTGCGGGATGACTGCGCACCTGATGCTGACCCAGGCGTTCCGCTTTGCCGCCCCGGCGTTGCTGGCGCCGTTCGGGTATTGCCAGATCATCTTCGCCGGTTTGCTGGGCTGGTTGTTTTTTAGCCATACGCCGACGCTGACCACGATTGTGGGCATTGTGCTGATCTGTCTGAGTGGATTGGCCGCGGCGTGGCAGCAGCGGCGCAAATAGTTAGGCAGAGCCCCTGTGGAGCGGGAGCAAGCTCCCTCGCCACAGGTAAGTCGCTGTCCGCCAGCGCATGGACAGTCAGTTTTCCAGGATTGGAACCTTGCGCGGCGCCATGAAGTACATCCAGATCAATGCAATGAAGTACATCGCCGGGATCAGGGTGAACAGCACGGTGTAATTATTGTTGGTGATCGTCAGGATGTGCCCCACCAACTGGGTCATGAACATCCCGCCGATGGCCGCGCACATGCCGCCGAAGCCGAACACCGTACTCATCATGTGCTTGGGCGTGTAATCCATCACCAGGCTCCAGATGTTCGCGGTCCAGGCCTGGTGCGCGCCGATCGCCAGGGAAATGGCAAACACCGCTACCCACAGGCTGCTGGAGCCGGCGGCCATGATCACGCCGACGATGCAGCAGGCAAACAGCAGCATGGAGAGCAGCCGTGCCTTGATCGGATTGACCCCGCGGCCAATCAGGAACGAAGACAAAATCCCGCCGCCGACACTGCCGAAGTCGGCGGTGAGGTAGATGATGATCAGCGGAATGCCCATCTGGGTCACGTTGATGCCCAGGTTGTATTGCTGGTTCAAGAATGGCGGTAGCCAGTACAGGTAGAACCAGAACACCGGCGCGGTAATCGAGTAGGCCAGGGCGAACGCCCAGGTGCCGCGCATGCGCAGGATCCGGGAGAACGGCACGCGGGCCTGGTCCGGTTCGTCCTGGGCCTGGATGTAGTCCAGTTCTGACTGTTTGACGCTCGGGTGATCTTCCGGGTTGAAGTATTTCAGACCCCAGAACAGCAACCAGATCCCGCCTAGCGCGGCCATGCACAGGAACGCGGCCTGCCAGCCCCACACGTGCAGGACCAGTGGCAACAGCATCGGCGTGAACATTGCGCCGACGTTGGTTCCGGCGTTGAAAATACCGGTGGCCACGGCGCGTTCGCCCGCCGGGAACCACAGCCGGGTGGTCTTCACGCAGGCCGGGTAGTTGGCGGCTTCGGTCAGGCCGAGGATGAAGCGGCAGACCATGAAGCCCACCGCCGAAGTAGCCAGGCCATGGGCGCCGGTCGCCAGGCTCCAGAGCAGCACGGCGCAGAAGAACACGCGCTTGACGCCAACCCGATCGATCAGCCGACCCTGCAACACGAAGCCGATGGCATAGCCGACCTGGAACCAGAAATTGATGTTGGCGTAATCCATCGCCGTCCAACTCATTTCCTTGGCAAGAATGGGCTGCATGACGCCCAGTGCGGCGCGGTCGATGTAATTCAGGGTGGTGGCAAAAAACACCAGGGCGAGCATGCCCCAACGGGTCTTGCCCACCGCCATGGCGCCACGGATCTTGTCGCCGACGCTTTCGGTGGAGGCACCCAGGCCGGGGGCCAGGCGGGAACTTTGGGAAGGAATCATAGGTGCACCCGTTCTTGAAATTCTTATGGTGTGGTCTGGGTTTGCCATTGGGACGGCAGTTCAGGCCGGCGTCAACGTGGGGCCGATGGTGCGCAGTGGCTAAAAAATCGTCAATTCGTTAATCGGGCATTGTGTTCGATAATCGCCCAAAAAACTAACTGGATGGTACATATTGAATTGCTCAAAGAAACCGGCAGCCCAATAATCGGCTGACTCTTTTAAAAAGCGGCGCACTTTTGTAGCCGACGCCTGTCCCGGGAGCCGAATTCATGCAGCGTTCCATTGCCACCGTTTCGTTGAGCGGTACCCTGCCGGAAAAACTCGAAGCCATTGCCGCCGCCGGTTTCGACGGGGTGGAGATCTTCGAGAACGACCTTCTCTATTACGACGGCAGCCCTCGGGAAATCAGGCAAATGTGCGCCGACTTGGGCATTGCCATCACCTTGTTCCAGCCGTTTCGCGATTTTGAAGGCTGCCGTCGTGAACGCCTGGCGCGCAACCTGGAGCGGGCCGAGCGCAAATTCGACCTGATGCAGGAGCTGGGCACCGATCTCGTGCTGGTGTGCAGCAATGCCGCCGCCGACAGCGTTGGCGATGAGCAAATCCTGATCGATGACCTGCGGCTCCTGGCCGAACGGGCCGGCGCGCGGGGCTTGCGCATTGGTTATGAGGCATTGGCCTGGGGACGGCACGTGAATACGTATCAACAGGTCTGGAACATCGTGCGCCAGGCCGATCATCCCAGCCTCGGCGTATTGCTCGACAGCTTTCACACTTTGTCCCTCAAAGGCGACCCGAGCGCCATTGCCGAGATCCCTGGCGAGAAAATTTTCTTCGTGCAGATGGCCGACGCGCCCATCCTGGCGATGGATGTCTTGGAATGGAGTCGGCATTTCCGCTGTTTCCCGGGGCAGGGCGAGTTCGACCTGCCGGGCTTCCTGGCACCGATCATCAAGAGTGGCTACACCGGGCCGCTGTCGTTGGAAATCTTCAACGACGGATTTCGCGCCGCGCCGCCAAGGGCCAACGCGGCCGACGGTTTACGGTCGCTGTTGTACCTGGAGGAAAAAACCCGTCAGCGGCTGGCCGAAGAAGTGCCTGCTCACAACAGCGACATCCTGTTCACGACGCCGCCAGCCAGTGAATACAAGGGCGTCGAATTTCTCGAATTCGCTGTGGACGACAACCTCGGCGCCAAACTCTCCCATTGGCTGGAGCAGTTGGGGTTCGTCAAGGCGGGACAACATCGGTCCAAGAATGTCAGCCTGTTGCGCCAGGGCGATATCAACCTGATCCTCAACAGCGAGCCTTATTCCTTCGCCCACAACTTTTTCGAAGCCCACGGCCCGTCGCTGTGCGCGACGGCGGTGCGGGTTCAGGACAGCGCTTGTGCCTTGGAGCGGGCTGTCGCCTACAAGGGCCAGCCCTATCGTGGCCTGGTGGGGCCCAATGAGCTGGAACTCGCGGCGGTGCGTGCGCCGGACGGCAGCCTGATTTACCTGGTGGACCAGGACGCCGATGTCTATGGCACCGATTTCAACCTGCAACCGGGTGCGGTGATCGGCGCCGGGCTCAAGCGCATCGATCACATGGCGATGGCGCTGCCGGCCGACAGCCTCGACAGTTGGGTGCTGTTCTACAAGAGCCTGCTGGATTTCGAGGCTGACGATGAAGTGGTGCTGCCCGATCCCTACGGCCTGGTCAAAAGCCGTGCGTTGCGCAGCCGCTGCAGTTCGATCCGTTTGCCGTTGAACATTTCCGAGAACCGTAACACCGCGATCTCACATGCACTGTCGAGTTATCGCGGTTCCGGTGTGCATCACATCGCCTTCGATTGCGATGACATTTTCGCCCAGGTCAGCCGCGCCAAGGAGGCGGGCGTGCCGTTGCTGGACATTCCGTTGAACTACTACGACGACTTGGCGGCGCGTTTCGATTTCGACGACGAGTTTCTCAGCGAACTGGCGTATTTCAACGTGTTGTACGACCGTGACGCTCAGGGTGGCGAGTTTTTTCATGTCTACACCGAACCGTTCGAAGGGCGATTTTTCTTCGAGATCATCCAGCGCAAGAATGGCTATGCCGGTTACGGCGCGGCCAATGTCGCGGTGCGGCTGGCAGCGATGGCCAAGTCCCGTAGCGGTGGGGTGCGGCACGCCAAGTTGTAGTGAAATCGTAAACGCGGCGGCAATGCGCGACGCCGTGGCTTCCTTCACTGCGCGGTGCGGCCCATAATCGCCAACCTGTGCAGTGATGGCCGTGAGCCCGCAATGACTATGAATCCAGAGCTTTCCGCAGTCGCCGAAGAACCTGTCGCCGCGCCGCGCAGGAGTCGCAAGAACAACCCGGAGAAAACCCGCGAGAACATTCTTCAGGAAGCCATCGTCGAGTTCGTCCAGCAGGGGCTCGCCGGCGCGCGGGTCGACGCCATCGCCGAGCGCATCCACACCTCCAAGCGCATGATCTATTACTACTTCGGCAGCAAGGAGCAGTTGTACGTCGAGGTGCTGGAAAAACTCTACGGCGATATCCGTACCACCGAGAGCCGCCTGCACCTGGCGGAGCTGGCGCCGATCGATGCGATCCGCCGGCTGGTGGAGTTCACCTTCGACCACCACGACCGCAACGTGGATTTCGTGCGCATCGTCTGCATCGAAAACATCCACAACGCCGAATACGTCAAGCAGTCCGGAACGATCAAGGCGATGACCAACACCATCCTCGATTCCCTGGGCGTGATCCTGCGGCGCGGCGCCGAAGAGGGCGTGTTCCGTGCGGGCCTCGAGCCGCTGGATGTACATTTGCTGATCAGTTCGTTCTGCTTTTACCGCGTGTCCAACCGCCAGACATTCGGTGAGATCTTTCAGATTGATCTGTCGGACGAAGTCGTCAAGCAGCGCCATCGGCAGATGGTTTGCGAGTCGGTGTTGCGGTATCTGCAAGCCTGAACCTCGTGGAGGCGAGCAGGCCCCCACGGGTTTTTCAGTGATTCATGCTCTGGAAGTGCGCCAGCATCCGCTGGGCATCCGGTGCCACGCCGCTGAACAGCTCGAACGCCTTGACTGCCTGGAACACCGCCATGGTGCCGCCATCCAGCGTGCGGCAACCCAAGGCCCGGGCGTTGCGCAGTAGTTCGGTTTCCAATGGGAAGTAAACGATTTCCGCCACCCATAATTCGCTTCGCAACAGCTCGACCGGCACTGGCATGCCAGGCAGTTTCGCCATGCCCATCGGCGTGGTATTCACCAACCCATCGGTCTCGATCATGGCACTGGCCAGATCCTGGCCGGCCCGGGCACGACCGGCGCCGAACTGTTGATTCAGATTGTTCGCCAGTGCCTCGGCACGGCTGGCCTCGACGTCAAAAATGCTCAGTGTCCCCACGCCTTCTGCCAACAGCGCGTGGGCGACTGCCGCACCTGCACCGCCGGCCCCCATCTGGACGACGTGGCGGCGCGAGACGTCGCCCAGGCCACGACGAAAGCCCTCGGCAAATCCCAGGCAATCGGTGTTGTGGCCGATGCGTTTGCCGTCTTTGAGCACCACGGTATTCACCGCGCCGATTCCGCGGGCTTCGGGCGACAGCTCGTCCAGCAATGGGATGACCGCCTGTTTGCACGGGAAGGTGATGTTCAGCCCGGTAAAACTCATGCGTTCGGCGGCTATCAACAAGTCGGGCAGGGCGCCGCTCTCGAGCTTCAGCGCATCGAGATCGATCAATCGATACAGGTAACGCATGCCTTGGGCATCGCCTTCGTGCTCATGCAGCGCCGGCGTGCGAGACGCCTGGATACCCGCGCCGATCAGGCCGGCCAGCACAGTGAGATTCGACATGCGCATCAACCCTTCAACCGCTGACTGAAATGTTCCAGGGCCAGGCGATAGCCGTGGCTGCCGAACCCGCACATCACGCCGATGGCCACCGATGAAACGAACGAGTGGTGACGGAACGTTTCACGGGCGTGGACGTTGGACAGGTGGACTTCGATTACCAGGACTTCACTGGCCACCAAGGCGTCGCGGATGGCAACCGATGTATGTGTCCAGGCCGCCGGGTTGATGATGATCCCGGTACACCGACCTCGGGCGCCGTGAATCCAGTCGATCAGCTCGCCTTCCTGGTTGGTCTGGCGAAATTCCACGGCCAGGCCGAACTCCTCGGCGGCGCGGCCGCATAACGCGGAAATATCAGCCAGGGTTTCATGGCCATAGGTCGCCGGCTCGCGGCTGCCGAGCAGGTTCAGGTTCGGGCCGTTGAGCACCAGAACGATCGGAGGCATCGCAAAATACTCCACATTTTTATTGTTGGTGTCGGCCGTGTTCCAGCCTGTGGAGACAAATTGTACTAGATGGTTAATTTGGTCAAATAAAGCAGCCGACATCGGCCAATAAGTGTTCGATGATCGAACACGGCTTTTTCAGGGGCGGGCAGTTGTGGCGAGGGAGCAAGCTCTCTCGCCACAGGGGTGTGACTCTGCTCAGCGCCGAGTCAACAACACCCCGGATTCCATGTGATGGGTCCAGGGGAACTGATCGAACAACGCGCAACGCGTGATGCGGTGCGTATCGTTCAACTGCGCGATATTCGCGGCGAGGGTTTCCGGATTGCAGGAAATGTACAGGATGTTGTCGAAGCGCCGGGTCAGCTCGCAGGTGTCCGGGTCCATGCCGGCGCGCGGCGGGTCGACGAAGACGCTGCCGAATTCGTAGCTTTTCAGATCGATGCCGTGCAGGCGACGGAACGGACGGACTTCGTTCAAGGCTTCGGTCAATTCTTCGGCGGACAGGCGCACCAGCGTGACGTTATCCACAGCGTTTTCGCTGAGGTTGCTCAGCGCGGCGTTCACCGAGGTCTTGCTGATTTCAGTGGCGAGCACTTTGCGCACGCGGGTGGCCAGGGGCAGGGTGAAGTTGCCGTTGCCGCAGTACAACTCCAGCAAATCGTCGCTGCGATCACCCAAGCTTTCATAAGCCCAGTTGAGCATCTTCTGGTTCACCGTGCCGTTGGGCTGGGTGAAGGCGCCTTCGGGTTGGCGATAGCTGAAGGTGCGGCCGCCGACGTCGAGTTTCTCCACTACGTAATCCTGGCCGATCACTTCCCGTTTGCCTTTGGAACGACCAATGATGCTGACGCCCAGGTCGGCCGCCAGTTTCGATGCCGCGGCGTGCCAGTGCTCGTCCAGCGGGCGGTGATAACACAGGGTGATCATCGCATCGCCGGCCAGAGTGGTCAGGAACTCCACCTGGAACAGCTTATGGCTCAGGGGCGCACTGGCCTGCCAGGCGGCCTTGAGTTGCGGCATCAATTGGTTGATGCGCAGGCTGGCGATAGGAAACTCCTCAATGAGGACCGGCGTGCGCTTGTCGTCCTGGGAGAACATCGCGTAATGGCGTTCGCCGGCTTCGCGCCACAGGCGGAACTCGGCCCGTAGGCGGAAATTCTTCAACGGCGAATCGAACACCACAGGCTCGGGTGCATCGAACGGAGCCAGCAGGTCGCGCAAACGAGCGACCTTGTCCTGCAACTGGGCGGCGTAGGCCTGGGAATCAAAAGTCATGCGTTGAACCAACCCAACTTGATAACGAACAGAATCGACAGGATGACCAGGGCCGGGTTCAGCTCACGACCACGACCGGACACCAGTTTGATGGCGGTCCAGGCGATAAAGCCAAAGGCGATGCCATTGGCAATGGAGTAGGTGAACGGCATCGCCAGGGCCGTGATGACCACCGGGGCGGCAACGGTGATGTCGTCCCAGTCGATTTCCGCCAGGCCCGAGGTCATCAGCACGGCGACGAACAGCAGGGCTGGCGCGGTGGCGAAGGCCGGGACGCTGGCGGCCAGTGGCGAGAAGAACAGCGCCAGCAGGAACAGGATAGCCACCACAATGGCGGTCAAGCCGGTGCGGCCGCCGGCACTGACGCCCGCCGCCGATTCGATGTAGCTGGTGGTCGTCGAGGTGCCCAGCAGCGAACCGGCCATGGCGGCGGTGCTGTCGGCAATCAGCGCGCGGCCCATCTTCGGCATGTGGCCGTCCTTGCCCATCAGGCCGGCGCGCTTGGCGACGCCGATCAGGGTGCCGGAGTTATCGAACAGATCGACGAACAGGAACGCGAAGATCACGCTCACCAGACCGATGTCCAGGGCGCCCTTGATGTCCAGTTGCAGGAAGGTCGGGGCCAGGGACGGCGGCGCGGAAACGATGCCGCCGAACGGCGTGAAGCCCATCAGGATCGAGACGACGGTGACCGCCAGAATGCCGATCAGCACCGCTCCGCGCACTTTCAGTGCTTCCAGGGCGACGATCAGGACAAAACCCAGGGTCGCGAGGATCGGTGCCGGTTGCTTTAGATCGCCAAGGCCGACCAGGGTCGCCGGGTTCTTCACCACGATGCCGGCGTTGTTCAGGGCGATCAGCGCCAGGAACAGGCCGATACCGGCGGCGATGGCCGAGCGCAGCGGCAGCGGGATGCTGTTGATGATCCATTCGCGAATGCGAAAGATCGACAGCAGGAAAAACAGCACGGCAGAGATGAACACCGCACCCAGCGCCACTTGCCAGGTATGGCCCATGTGCAGGACCACGGTGTAGGTGAAGAAGGCGTTCAAGCCCATGCCCGGCGCAAGGGCGATCGGGTAGTTGGCGATCAGGCCCATGGTCGCGGAGCCAATGGCCGCCGCCAGGCAGGTGGCGACGAACACTGCGCCCTTGTCCATACCGGTTTCACCGAGGATGCTCGGGTTGACGAACAGAATGTAGGCCATGGCCAGGAAGGTCGTGACGCCCGCCAGGATCTCGGTCCGCACGTTGGTGTTGTGTGCCTTGAGTTGAAACAGCCTTTCCAGCATGTCTGCTCCCCGTGGCGCGCCGGGCGCCGTGAATGTATCGACCTCAACAGCAAAGCACAGACCGCCATTGGCGCCCGGGATTTTCTGCTGGGTCGGAAAAAGCCGCGCATCATAGCAGCGCGGCGATGTGGCTGCGATCCTCGATGTGACGAGATGTGCCGAGGCAATTATTGGGCCATACTGCGCGCGATTCCGGGAGGTCGGTATGTATCGCATGAAGAAAATCGCTTGGGCATGGACATGGGGCTGGGCCTTGGGCTTGGGGCTGCCCGTGGCGGCCGCACACGCCGCATCGGCGCCGCCGCTGAGCGAGGTCAAGGTGCTCAAGGTCGAATCGCCGGCCTGCGGCTTCGAGGACATCGTCGCGCAGCAGGAACGGACCCGCTGCGATCACGGTGGCTCGAATATCAAGGTCTACGTGTTGGAAGTCGGCTACGGCCATCAGCCTCACGTCACGTTGGATGGCTTCGAGGTCGACGGCACCCGCTCGCCCGTGTGTGCATTCAGCAATGGCAACCTGAACGATTGTTCGGCCAGAACCAAGGTAGTCGGCTACCTCTATGTCTTCGACCTCAAGGGCAAGCAGGAAGGCACTTTCAGCTTCAGCAATGTGTCGATCAACGCACCGGGCAACCGGATGTCGACCCAGCTGTACATCAAATGACAACGTTCTGGACGCGCTTCGCCTGACACGGTCCGGCAAAGCTGGCTAGTCTTCAGGAACCACCCCGCGGAGAGTGCCCATGATTCTTGGAACCAAGATCCCCCGAGTCCTGATTGCCGTGGCCGAAGGCGTCGACGACTTGCAGACGGTGACGCTGATCGACGTGTTGCGTCGGGCGCAGCTTGAAGTGGTGGTGGCGAGTATCGAGGGCCGGCGCATGTTCACCTGCGCACGGGGCACGCGTTTGACCGCCGATGGCATGTTGGTAGACCTGCTGGTCCAGGACTTCGACTTGATTGTGTTGCCGGGCGGCATCATCGGCGCGCAACATCTGGCGGCCCATCAGCCGTTGCAGCAGTTGATCAAGGATCAGGCCGCCGCCGGGCGTTTCTTTGCCGCCATCGCCGAAGCGCCGGCACTGGTGCTTCAGGCTTTTGGTGTCCTGCGCCAGCGCCGCATGACTTGCCTGCCCACCGTGAGCCAGCAACTGTCCGGGTGCAGTTTCGTCGATCAGCCGGTGGTCGTGGATGGCAACTGCATCACCGCCCAAGGTTCGGCAGCTGCCGTGGCGTTTGCCTTGACGCTCGTGGAACAACTCAGCGGCAAGGGCGTGAGGAGCGTGGTGGCCGCTGAGTTGCTTGCCTGATCCATCACAAGCCGCGGGCCCCGGTGGCGAGGGAGCTTGCTCCCGCTCGGCCGCGCAGCGGACGCCGGCGTTTCGTCATTCAATTGCCTTGAACGCTCACCCCACCCTGAAGTCGTACCCCTTATGACGGCGGTTACCTAAAACGCCGCGTGTGTACGACCAACCGTGAGGTGTTCCATGAGCGCGACCCTGTCCGAAGCGACGCAGGCGTCCTACGCCAGTCATCCGATCCGTCTGACACTCAATGGCCAGGTGCGCGAGCTGCAGGTGTTGCCCTGGACTACGTTGCTGGACCTTTTGCGCGAGCAGCTTGATTTGGTGGGCAGCAAGAAAGGTTGCGACCACGGCCAATGCGGCGCCTGCACGGTGTTGCGTGATGGCAAGCGGATCAACGCCTGCCTGACCCTGGCGGTGATGTGTGACGGTACCGAGTTGACCACGGTCGAGGGCTTGGCCAATGGCGATGAGTTGCACCCGATGCAGCGCGCATTCATCAAGCATGACGCGTTCCAGTGCGGCTACTGCACGCCAGGGCAGATCTGTTCGGCGGTGGGCCTGGCCAACGAAGGGCGGGCACAGACCGGCGGTGAAATCAGCGAGCTGATGAGCGGCAATCTCTGCCGATGCGGTGCGTACAACAACATTCGCGACGCCATTGAAGAAGCCTTGCCGCTTTGCCAGCCACCGGGAGATGAGCAATGAATCCCTTCCGCTACAGCAAACCCGAGACCTTGCAGGCTGCCGTCGATTTGTCGAGCGCCACCTCACGTTTCATCGCCGGCGGCACTAACTTGCTGGACTTGATGAAGGAAAACCTCACCCGTCCCCAGCACCTGATCGATATCACCGGACTGCCTTTGGCGGACCTCAGCGAAACCCCCTCCGGCGGGGTCATGATCGGCGCGCTGGTGAGCAATGCCGACCTGGCCTGGCATCCTTGGATCGAACGGCGTTACCCGTTGCTTTCCCAAGCCATCCTGGCAGGCGCCTCGCCACAATTGCGCAACATGGCCAGCACCGGCGGCAACCTGTTGCAACGCACCCGTTGCTATTACTTTTACGACGCCAACGTGCCCTGCAACAAGCGCCGGCCCGGCAGCGGCTGCCCGGCCAGGAATGGCCTGAACCGGATCCACGCGATCCTCGGGGCGAGTGACCAATGTGTCGCGACGCATCCCTCCGACATGTGCGTGGCCCTGGCGGCGCTGGACGCGGTGGTCCATGTATTGGGCCGGGGTGGGGCGCGGACCATCGAGTTCGCCGATTTTCATCGCCTGCCGGGCGACGCCCCTGAGCGGGACAATCAACTGGCCGATGACGAGCTGATCACCTACATCGAGTTGCCTACAGCAGGTTTCGCCGAACACAGCCACTACTTGAAGATCCGTGACCGGGCCTCCTATGCCTTTGCGCTGGTGTCAGTGGCGGCGGCGCTGGAGCTGGACGGGCCGGTGATTCGCCAGGCTCGCCTTGCCCTCGGCGGTGTGGCCCACAAACCTTGGCGAGACCGGGCGGTGGAGAATTGGCTGACGGGCCAGACCGTCAGCCGCGAAACATTCACGGCCGCCGCCGATGCGCTGCTGCAAAACGCCGAGCCGCTGGAACACAACGGCTTCAAGGTCAAGTTGGCGCGCCGGGCTATTGTTCGCGCCTTGAGCGATGCCGCACTGACGGGAGGTGCCGCCCGATGAATACGTTGAGCAAATCCATGGGCCAACCCTTGGACCGAGTCGACGGCCTGCTCAAGGTCACAGGCCAGGCCCGTTACGCCGGTGAGTACCCTGAAGCCGGCTTGCTGCACGCCAGCGTAGTGTCCGGCAGTATCGCCCGGGGCCGCGTGTTGCGTATCGATGCCTCCAAAGCGTTGGCCTTGCCCGGTGTGGTCGCGGTGATCGACCACACCAACCGCCCCCGGATCGCCAGCTACGATGAGCCCTACCAGGATGCCGACGCGGCCGAAGGGTCGCCGTTCCGGCCGTTGTACAACGACCAGATTCTCTACAGCGGTCAGCCGCTGGCGTTGGTGGTCGCGCAAAACCTGGAACTGGCTCGCTACGCCGGTTCACTGGTTGAAATCGAATATGAAGTTGCCGACCACCAGACCGATCTGACGATCGTGCAAAACGAAGCCCATCCCGCCCCGGCCGAACTGCCCAAGCCTCGTGGGAATTTTCAGGGCGAGTACGCCAGCGCGGCCCTCAGCGTGGATGTGTCCTACAGCACGCCGATTGAACATCACAACCCGATGGAACCTCATGCTTGCACCGTGCTGTACCAACCCGACGGTAGCCTGCATATCCACGATAAAACCCAAGGCACCCAGAACTGTCAGGCGTATGTGCAGGAAGTGTTCGGACTGGAGCAGGACCAGGTCCGTGTATTTGCCGCGTTTGTCGGCGGTGCGTTCGGCTCCGGATTGCGCCCGCAGTATCAGTTGCCGCTTGCGGTAATGGCGGCGCTGTCGCTGAAACGTTCGGTGCGAGTCAGCCTGACACGCCAACAGATGTTTACCTTCGGTTACCGACCTCGGACTTTCCAGCGGGTGCAACTGGGCGCGGCCGCCAACGGACGGCTGCTCGCGGTAGCACACGGCGCCATTGGCCAGACCTCGCGCTTCGAGGACTTCACCGAACACGTGGTGGAGTGGAGTGGCATGCTCTATCACTGCGATAACGTGACGCTGACCTACAAGCTGGCACCTCTGGATGTCTATACGCCGTTGGACATGCGCGCGCCCGGTGCCGCCCTTGGTCTGATCGGCCTCGAATGCGCCATGGATGAGCTGGCCTGCGCCCTGGCGATGGATCCGGTTCAGTTGCGCTTGATCAACTATGCCGAGCGCAACGAGAACGAGGGCAAGCCTTATTCCAGCAAGGCGTTGCGCGAATGCTACGCCGAAGGCGCCGCTTGTTTTGGCTGGGACAAGCGCAACCCTGAACCGCGCAGCATGCGCGAAGGCCGGCAATTGGTGGGCTGGGGCATGGCGGGTGGCGTGTGGGAAGCGATGCAGCAGAAGGCCAGCGCCCGAGCGTCGCTGGACGCCAACGGCAAGTTGACGGTCAGCAGCGCCACCACGGACATCGGCACGGGCACCTACACCGTCATGACCCAGATTGCCGCCGAGGCGTCGGGCGTTGCCTTCGATGACGTCACCTTCGTCCTCGGCGACTCGTCGCTGCCAACCGCGCCGTTGCAGGGCGGCTCGTTCACCGTTTCGTCAGTGGGCACGGCGGTCAAGCAAGCCTGTGAGGCGCTGCGAGAAAAGCTCTTGGCCGTAGCGCGACAGAGCTGTCCCGCCTTCAGCGGCGCGACCCTGGAGCAAGTGACATTCGTTGACGGTGAACTGCGCATGGGGGAGGCCCGCGTCGCTTTGGCGCAACTGGCGCAAAAAAGCGGCGAGTCACCATTGCAAGCGCAAGTCACCGCCGAGCCTGATGAAAAACGCCAGGCCTACGCCACCGCCACGCACTCGGCGGTGTTTGTCGAGGTGCTGGTGGATGAAGATCTGGGCACGGTCAAAATCAACCGTGTGGTCAGCGCCATCGCGGCGGGCCGGGTGGTCAATCCGAAGACCGCTCGCAGCCAGATCCTCGGCGGCGTGGTCTGGGGCGTCGGCATGGCATTGCATGAAGAAACCCTGACCGATCACGCCTTGGGCCGGCACATGAACCACAACCTGTCCGAATACCATGTGCCGGTCAACGCCGACATCGGCGATATCGAGGTGATTTTCGTCGAGGAACAGGATGACATCGTCAACGCCCTCGGCTCCAAAGGCGTCGGAGAGATCGGCATCGTCGGCGTGCCGGCGGCGGTGGCGAATGCGATTTATCACGCCACCGGAAAACGGGTCAGGGACTTCCCGATCACCCTCGACAAGCTGCTCTAGGCTTTCGCTTCCTCAACCGGTTCGTGCATCCGGTCACGGTTGGCCAGGGTCGGGAACAGTTTGATCCAGGTCCCGGTCACCAGCAGCGTGCCGACACCGCCCATGACCACCGCCGGCACCGTGCCGAACCAGTGGGCGGTCAGGCCGGACTCGAATTCGCCCAACTGGTTCGAGGCGCCGATGAACAGCCCGTTCACCGCGCTCACGCGACCGCGCATCTCGTCCGGCGTCTCCAATTGTACGAACGAGGCGCGGATCACCATGCTAATCATGTCCGCCGCGCCCAGCACCACCAGCACCGCCAAGGAAAACCAGAATGACGTGGAGAGGCCGAAGGCAATCGTGGCGACGCCGAATATGCCCACCGCGGTGAACATCACCCGGCCGACCTTGCGTTCCACGGCAAACCGCGCCAGCCACAGCGACATCAGCAAGGCGCCCACCGCCGGTGCCGAGCGCAACAGGCCCAGGCCCCAAGGACCGGTGAGCAGGATGTCTTTGGCGAACACCGGCAGCAACGCCGTTGCGCCGCCCAGCAGCACCGCGAACAAGTCCAAGGAAATCGCCCCGAGGATGTCCGGGCGGCTGCGGATGAAACGAATCCCGGCCAGCAACGAATCCAAGGTTGCCTTGCCTTTGTTCAGCGGCGTCTGTCGGGCCGGCAGGTTGAGCATCAGGCAGCAGGCGATGATGTAGAGCAGCACGGTCGGCCCATAGACCCAGACGCTGCCGAAGGCGTAGAGCAAGCCGCCAAGCGCCGGGGCGACGATGGTCGCGGACTGCTGGGCCGATTGCGCGGCGGCGACGGCGCGGGGGAACAGCGCGGCCGGCACGATGCTCGGTAGCAGCGCCTGGGTGGTCGGCATCTCGAAGGAGCGGGCGGCGCCCAGCAGGAAGGCGAGGATGAAGATCATCTCCCGGGTGACGTTGTCGGTGGCACTACCGACCACCAGGGCCAGGGCGATCATTGCCTGCAATGACTGGCAGATCGCCGCGACCCTGCGCCTGTCGTATCGATCCGCCACATGCCCGGTGTGCAGCATGAACAGCACCCGCGGCGCGAACTCCACCAGCCCGACCAGGCCCAGGTCCAAAACGTTGCCGGTCAGTTGATAGAGGTTCCAGCCGATGGCCACGGTGAGCATCTGGAAACCGCTGGCGGTGAATATCCGGGCCAGCCAGAAGGCGATGAAGGGACGATGGTGACGGAGCAGCAGCGGCGCTTGGCTGGGCATCTAAGACAGGTCCGGTGAAGAGACCCCGAGATTATCACTGAGCTGTAACTGAAAGTTGCTATGGCTGGAAAAAATAGTTAGCCAAACATCGAACTGGACATATGGAGCTTTGGTACTCCGACACTGAGACAACCTGTCACGCGACAATAGACCACGCCGTTAATCGGCGGATATGCGGCTACTCTTTGATCATTGCTTGATCCAGATCAATGCCTTCCGGGCGTTGTGCCTGGTGGCCATACGGTCAAAAGTCCTGCGTCGTGACGGTTTAAAAAGAACGATTTGAAAAGCATCGCACTCCATATCCCTGGGGGCTGTGATGCAAGCCCCGCCCGCAGCCGGTTTTACCTGACAGAGGAAGACTTATGTTCGGTTTGGAGGCGCTCGATCTCGCCCGAATCCAATTCGCGTTCACCATCTCGTTCCACATCCTGTTCCCGGCCATCACCATCGGCCTGGCGAGCTACCTGGCGGTACTCGAAGGCTTGTGGCTCAAGACGCGCGACGATACGTACCGCGACCTGTACCACTTCTGGTCGAAGATCTTCGCTGTCAATTTCGGCATGGGCGTGGTGTCCGGGCTGGTCATGGCCTATCAGTTCGGCACCAACTGGAGCCGTTTTTCCGACTTTGCCGGTGCGGTCACCGGGCCCCTGCTGACGTATGAGGTGCTCACGGCGTTCTTCCTCGAAGCCGGTTTCCTTGGCGTCATGCTGTTCGGCTGGAACCGAGTGGGTCGTGGCTTGCACTTTTTCTCCACAGCCATGGTGGCGATCGGAACGCTGATCTCGACCTTCTGGATCCTGTCTTCCAACAGCTGGATGCAAACCCCGCAGGGCTACGAAATCATCGACGGCCGGGTCATTCCGGTGGACTGGCTGGCGGTGGTGTTCAATCCGTCGTTTCCTTATCGTCTGTTGCACATGTCCGTCGCGGCATTCGTCGCCACGGCGTTCTTCGTCGGTTCGTCGGCGGCCTGGCATCTGCTGCGCGGGCGCGACAATCCGGCCATTCGCCGCATGCTCTCGATGGCGATGTGGATGGCCTTGCTGGTGGCGCCGGTGCAGGCGGTCATCGGTGACTTCCATGGCCTCAACACGCTCAAGCATCAACCGGCGAAAATCGCCGCGATCGAAGGTCACTGGGAAAACGTTGGCGATGAGCCCACGCCGCTGATCCTGTTCGGCTGGCCGGACATGGAGGCGGAGGAAACCAAATACGCGGTGGAAATTCCCTACTTGGGCAGCCTGATCCTGACTCACTCGTTGACCGATCAAGTGCCGGCCCTCAAGGAATTTCCGCCTGAGGATCGGCCGAATTCGACCATCGTGTTCTGGTCGTTCCGGGTCATGGTTGGCCTGGGGCTGCTGATGATTTTCACCGGCCTGTGCAGCCTCTGGCTGCGCCGCAAGGACCGGATCTACCAATCGCGGCCGTTCCTTCACCTGGTGCTGTGGATGGGGCCGTCCGGCCTGGTCGCGATCCTGGCCGGCTGGTTCACCACGGAGATCGGTCGGCAGCCGTGGGTGGTCTACGGCTTGATGCGCACGGCTGATGCATCGTCTGGCCACAGCTTTGCGCAGATGAGCTTCACCCTCGTCATGTTCGTGGTGGTGTATTTCGCGCTGTTCGGTGCGGGGCTGAGCTACATGTTGCGCCTGGTACGCAAGGGCCCGGTGGCCCACGAAACCGAGCCGAGTGACGGTGGCCCGGGCCAGAAACGCACCCCGGCCCGTCCATTGTCGGCGGCCAACGAAGGCGACGACGAAGTGGACCACAACGACAGCTCGCACAAGGGGAATTGAGTCATGGGAATAGATCTTCCGCTGATCTGGGCCGTGGTCATCATCTTCGGCATCATGATGTACGTGATCATGGACGGCTTCGACCTGGGTATCGGCATCCTCTTTCCCTTCGTCAAGGGCGAGCGTGATCGCGATGTGATGATGAATACCGTCGCGCCGGTCTGGGACGGTAACGAAACCTGGCTGGTGCTCGGCGGTGCCGGGCTGTTCGGGGCGTTTCCGCTGGCTTATTCGGTGGTGCTTTCGGCGTTGTACCTGCCGCTGATCCTGATGCTCATCGGCCTGATTTTCCGCGGCGTGGCCTTCGAGTTCCGCTTCAAGGCCAAGGCCGAGAAGCGGCACTTGTGGGACAAGGCGTTCATCGGCGGTTCGCTGACGGCAACCTTCTTCCAGGGCGTCGCGCTGGGAGCCTTCATCGATGGCTTCGAGGTGGTCAATCGCCAATTCGCCGGCGGCTCGCTGGATTGGTTCACGCCATTCACGATGTTCTGCGGTCTCGCGCTGATTGCCGCCTATGCCTTGCTCGGCTGTACCTGGCTGATCATGAAGACCGAAGGCAAGCTGCAAGAGCAGATGCACGACCTGGCCAGGCCACTGGCATTCGTGGTGCTGGCCGTGATCGGCATCGTCAGTATCTGGACGCCGCTGGCCCACGCCGACATCGCGGCGCGCTGGTTCACCTTGCCGAACCTGTTCTGGTTCCTGCCGGTGCCGATCCTGGTGTTGGTGACCATGTACGGGCTGTTCCGCGCCGTGGCCCGCAACGCCAACTACACGCCGTTCATCCTGACCCTGGTGTTGATCTTCCTCGGCTATAGCGGCCTGGGCATCAGCCTGTGGCCGAACATCGTGCCGCCGTCCATCTCGATCTGGGACGCCGCGTCACCGCCACAGAGCCAGGGTTTCATGCTGGTCGGTACGCTGTTCATCATTCCGTTGATCCTGGTGTACACCTTCTGGAGCTACTACGTGTTCCGGGGCAAGGTGACTCATGATGACGGCTACCATTGATCGACCTGCGAGGTGCCGAGAATGGCCAAGCCTGACTTGAAAGACATCGAGGCCGCTGAAAAAAAACCGTTATGGCAGCGGCTCGGTTGGCTGGTGGCGATATGGGCCGGTAGCGTGCTGGCACTGTTCATCATCGCCAGCCTGATGCGGATGTTCATGAACGCCGCCGGGCTGACCACCCACTGATTTCCCATCCCGTTGCCTTGCGGCACGGTTTACGCCCTCCTGAAAAGGGAGGGCTTTTTTTGGGATGAATTATTTGCGGGCTTTGAGGATCACGAATTTCGGCGTCGCCGCCACCTGCTCGACGCCGCGAAAGAGCCGCGCCAGCTTGCTGTGGTAGCCCAGGTGACGGTTGCCGACGATGTATAGGGCGCCGCCGACCACCAACGCTTCGCGAGCTTGCTGGAACATCCTCCAGGCGAGGAAATCGCCCACTACCTGCTGCTGGTGGAACGGAGGGTTGCACAGCACTACATCCAGCGATTGCGGCTCTTGTCCGGCGAGCCCATCGCCGGCCCGCAGGGTCACTTCGCGCTCGCCCAGGGCTGCTTGCCAGTTTTCGGCGGCCGATTGGATGGCCATGTACGACTCGTCCACCAGCGTGTAGTGAGCTTCGGGGTTGTGCAATGCGCTGGCGATTGCCAGCACACCGTTGCCGCAGCCCAGGTCCGCGACGCGGGCTGTGCCGAGGTTTGTTGGCAAGTGCGGCAGGAAGGCGCGAGTGCCGATGTCCAGCCCTTCACGACAGAACACGTTGGCATGGTTGAGCAATTCGATCTTCGGCTCGTCCAGCCAGTAGCGAGTCGGATAGGGGGAGACGGCCGGCGTCATGGCTTGAGGCGTGGCAATCAACAGACGGGCCTTTTTTACCGCCAATGAGGCCTGCACCGTCCCGATGTAGCGTTCCAGCAGGTCGCCTGCGGCCCGTGGCAAATGCTTGACCATGGCGGCTGCAATGACTTGCGCGCCTGGAGCCAGTTGCCCTTGTAGGCGGATCAGTTGTTCCTCTAGTAGCGCCAGGGTTTTAGGGACTTTGATCAGGACCCGGTCAAAGGGGCCTGTCAGCGGTTCGCTGGCTGGCACGATCGGTATCGCGTCGAAGGGCAGGCTGTTGCGCACCAGGTTTTTTTCCAGCGCCTGCAGTGCCAGGAACGAGTCGCCGCTGCTGGTGACCTTGACCTTGCCCACCAGGCTGGCCGCGAGGGCGCCGAAGCCATCATTGAGTACCAACACTCGGGACTGCGCGCTCGGTTGTTGTTCGGCCAGAAACGCAAGCAGGTATTCATCGGCCGCATCAAAGGCTTGCAGGGGTTCGTTCGGCTGTTCGGGCTGGCGGATCAGGTCGAGTTGGGCGAAGGGGCTGTCGAGCAAGGGCATGGCTGGGACTCTGGCAAATCAACGGATGTCCCGCTGCCCTGGGGCAGGCTTGTCAGCGGGACCGCCTGAATGAACTGCGTCGCGTGCTTCGCACGTCATCATTCAAGTGGGCCGTAAATGGTACGTTTTTTTATCAGGTATTACTCGTGGGTTTTTCAGATAGGCGATCTTGCTTCGCTACTAAATCATATGGATGTGGGCCGCTTTGGCCACCGCCGAGATCTTGTTGGTCACGTTCAGTTTTCGCATGCAGCTGCATACATGGAAATTCACGGTGCGTTCGGAAAGGCATAGGATCCTGCCGACTTCCGACGCGGTCTTCCCTTCGGCGGACCATCTCAACACTTCTATCTCACGGGGCGAGAGATGACAGACCTGTGGCGGCGCCATTGCGCCAGACAGTTTCTTGCCCGCCAATGCATGCAACCTTTGGCTGGCAAAAATGGCATAGCCAAGATTTCCGTAATGCTCGTCGGCATCGATACGGCAATGAGTCCTGGCAAGACTGAACAAACTATAATGGGCGCCGTGTTCGTCATGAACCGCTTGGGTCCAGCCATGCCTGAGGCCTTGGCGATTGAGTTCTCGCCATAACTGTGGGGCCTCGGAAAAAACCTGTTCGCTCCACAGAACGGGCACTGAAGATTGATTGCAATGCGCCATTATTGGGTCGGTGGAAGCATAACCCTTTCGTTCATAGAGTCTTTCCCACCCATAAGGGTAGTTATTGAGGTTTATCTTGCTGGTAGGTTGCTCAGGCAGAGTCGAATGCGCAACAAAGGCGCAGTATTCAAACCCCTGAAAATTAAAGAAATCCAGTACCAAGCGATAGGCTCGTTGCAAGTCCTTTTCACACGACAGCTTCCGTAGTTGCGCATCCTTCCACACGTCCATTGCGCTCTCCTTGGGGTGAATTAAGGAACGTGGATCCAATTCGGTCACGCGAAAATGAGTGTAGGACTATTCCTAACATGCAGTTAGATTTTTTTCGGTTGTATTAGGAGTTTGGTTATTGAGAAAGGCTTTTGCTAGTTGCTTTCCGATACAACCATTCTTGTTTTGTAGAAGTTTGCCGTGCCAGGTTTTGAAAGTGTGGCGCTACGCCATCATTCGTCGCCGGTGGTTAATGGGCTTACTTTGCGGGACACTAATGTTCTTGTCTTATTGGAGTGCCTCATGACCGACAATACGGAAAAGTTCACCCGCCAGACGCTGATCGACGTGCAACCGCTGACGTCGCACTTGTTTACATTGCAGACCACTCGGGATCGTGGCTTTCGTTTCCGGGCCGGTCAGTTTGCCCGGCTGGGTGTCGTCAAGCCGGATGGTTCTACCGTCTGGCGCGCCTATTCCATGGTGTCTTCGCCGTTCGACGAATTTCTCGAGTTCTTTTCCATCGTGGTGCCGGACGGTGAGTTCACCAGCGAGCTTAGCCGCTTGAAGCCGGGGGACAGTTTGCTGGTCGACCGCCAAGCCTTCGGTTACCTGACATTGGACCGTTTTGTCGACGGTCGCGATTTGTGGCTGTTGTCCACGGGGACGGGCGTCGCGCCGTTTCTCTCGATATTGCAGGACTTTGAGGTTTGGGAAAAATTCGAGCGAATTATCCTGGTCTATAGCGTTCGCGAAGCGCGGGAGCTGGCGTATCAAGAGCTGATCGAAGGATTGGCCCGGCGAGACTACTTGGCTGAGTACGCCCATAAATTGCGCTTTATTACGACGGTCACCCGTGAGCAGTATCCGGGCGCCCTTAATGGACGCATTACCACGCTGATTGAAAATGGCGAGTTGGAACAGGCCGCCGGCGTCGCGCTGACGCCAGAGCATTCGCGGGTCATGTTATGCGGCAACCCGCAAATGATCGACGACACGCGCCAGTTGCTAAAGACCAGGGGGTTGCGCCTGAGTCTCACCCGTCGGCCGGGCCAAGTGGCAGTGGAAAACTACTGGTAGAAATGGCGCCCCGTGGCGCCATTATCTACGCGCCAAGGGTCAGGGCCGTTCGTTCTGGGCCTTGAGCAGATCGCGGATCTCGCTCAGCAGTTGTTCTTCCTTGGAGGGAACAGGGGGCGCGCTCGGAGCGACGGCCTCTTCGCGCTTGAGACGGTTGATGGCCTTGACACCCATGAAAATGGCGAAAGCGACGATGATGAAGTCCACCATCGTTTGGATGAATTTGCCATAGGCCAGCATTACCGCAGGCGTATCGCCCTGGGCGGCCTTGAGTGTGATAGCCAGATCACTGAAATCCACTCCGCCGATCAACAGGCCGAGTGGTGGCATGACCACATCGCCAACAAATGACGAAACAATCTTGCCAAAAGCGGCACCGATAATGATCCCGACGGCCATGTCGACGACATTGCCTTTGACCGCGAAGGCCTTGAACTCGCTTAGCACGCCCATGAGTTGTTCCTTGTGACAGATGAGATTGATTCCGGCAGTGTAAGTCAGCTAAACGGGTCTCGCTCGACATGCCTGCTTACAAAGCTTGCCTGTTATCGACCCGGCTCCCCGTAAAAAGTTTACAAAGTGCCACCAATCGCGCGTGATACGCGGTTTCTGGCCGATTCCCTACATCGTTTTTTCTATCAAGACGGTACGGTATTTCTATTTAGGTTTTGGTTTTTACAGCACTAGCCTCTGAAGGGCGCACATGGATGCGCTTTATAAAATCAGAGGAAAATTCCAATGAACACTTCCCTTGGCCTCGGCGCTTTTTCCAATCGCCATGCCCTCGTTGTGCTGACCGCCAGCCTGCTTTCCCTGTCCGTCAATGCCGCCACCCTGACCCGTGACAACGGTGCTGCGGTGGGCGACAACCAGAACTCGCAAACCGCCGGCCCCAATGGCCCGACGCTGTTGCAGGATGTGCAATTGATCCAGAAACTGCAGCGTTTCGATCGTGAGCGGATCCCCGAGCGCGTCGTGCACGCCCGTGGTACCGGTGCCCATGGCGAGTTTACGGTTTCCAATGACCTGAGCGACCTGACCAAGGCCAAGGTCTTCGCCGCTGGCCAGGTCACGCCGGTGTTCGTGCGTTTCTCCGCCGTCGTGCATGGCAATCATTCTCCGGAGACGTTGCGAGACCCTCGCGGCTTCGCCACCAAGTTCTATACGGCGGACGGTAATTGGGACCTGGTAGGCAATAACTTCCCGACATTTTTCATTCGCGACGCCATCAAGTTTCCCGACATGGTCCATGCGTTCAAGCCCGACCCGCGGACTAACTTGGATGATGACTCCCGACGTTTCGACTTCTTTTCCCATGTCCCGGAAGCGACCCGCACACTGACCGAGTTGTATTCGAACTCCGGTACACCAGCCAGTTATCGCGAGATGGACGGTAACGGCGTACACGCTTACAAACTGATCAACGCCAAAGGCGAAGTCAGTTACGTGAAGTTTCATTGGAAAAGTTTGCAGGGGCTGAAGAACCTCGATCCGAAAGAAGTTGTGAAAGTTCAGGGTCAGGATTACAGCCACATGACCCACGACTTGGTCAGTCACATTAACAAGGGCGACTTTCCAAAGTGGGATTTGTATGTACAAGTCCTCAAGCCGCAGGACTTGTCCACGTTCGACTTCGATCCGTTGGACGCGACCAAGATCTGGCCGGAGGTACCTGAGCGCAAAGTTGGGCAAATGGTCTTGAATCGCAACCCGGCAAATGTTTTCCAGGAAACCGAACAGGTGGCGATGGCACCGGCCAATCTGGTTCCGGGTATCGAGCCTTCGGAGGATCGCCTGTTGCAGGGCCGGGTCTTCTCATATGCCGATACGCAAATGTACCGGGTCGGGCCGAACGCCCTGCAATTGCCGATCAACGCCCCCAAGGTTGCAGTGAACAATGGCAACCAGGACGGCGCGATGAATTTCGGCGGCACCAGTAGCGGCGTGAATTATCAGCCGAGCCGTTTGATGCCACGGGAAGAACAGCCAGCGGCACGTTATAGCCAGGTAGCGCTGAGCGGCAGCACCCAACAGGCGAAAATCCAGCGTGAGCAGAACTTCAAGCAGGCCGGCGATCTGTATCGTTCGTTCAACCAGAAGGAGCGCAATGATTTGATCGAAAGCTTCGGTGGCTCGCTGGCGACCACCGATGACGAGAGCAAGCACATCATCCTGTCGTTCCTCTACAAGGCTGATCCTGAATACGGCACTGGCGTGGCACGTGTTGCCAAAGGCGATCTGGTGCGGGTCAAGGCGCTGGCCGAGAAACTGAGCGACTGATGCCTCCTGCGGGGGTCGGGTTGGCTCGGCTCCCGCAGTTCTGTGTCATTAAGGAGAGGCCATGATGCACAAATTGCTTTTTTCGATGCTCGCGGCGTGGTCATTGAATGCGTTGGCAGAATTGCCTGTAGTTGCCGATCCGGCTGCGGTACAGGAGCAATTGCAAACCTATTATTTTGACGCCGCTCGACGGGGCGACGTGCCGGTGCTCGATACCTTCATCGAGGCCGGCTACTCCCTCGACACCCGGGATGAGAAGGGCTACACCGCATTGATCCTGGCGGCTTATCACGGCCATGCTCGCGCCGTGGAGCGGTTGTTGGCCGCTGGTGCGGATGCCTGTGCCCAGGACAAGCGCGGCAACACCGCCTTGATGGGGGCCATCTTCAAGGGCGAGGTGCAGATCGCGCGTCGTCTGATGTCCACCGATTGCAGCCCGGACCAGCGCAACGGTGCTGGGCAGACCGCCGCGATGTATGCCGGTCTGTTCAAGCGTGGCGAGTTGCTTGACGCCTTGAGGGCCAAGGGTGCCGATCTGGAAGCCAGGGATCGGTTGGGCAATACCGCGACGGATCTGGCCAGGGGTGAAATCAGAATGCCGGCCCCGCAGTAATGCCTGCCTGGGCTATCATCGCGGTTTTTACCCGGAGTTCAGATGGCCAAGGCAAAGCGCATGTACGGCTGCACCGAGTGCGGCTCGACCTTTCCCAAATGGGCCGGCCAATGCAGTGAATGCGGGGCCTGGAACACCCTGACCGAAACCATGGTGGAAAGCGGCGGGGCGGCGGCGCCTACCGGGCGCACGGGCTGGGCTGGCCAACAGGCGCAGATCAAGACCCTAGCCGAAGTCAGCGTCGAAGAAATCCCGCGCTTTTCAACGGCCTCCGGCGAATTGGACCGGGTGCTGGGCGGCGGCCTGGTGGATGGCTCGGTGGTGTTGATTGGCGGAGACCCGGGCATCGGCAAATCGACCATCCTGTTGCAAACCTTGTGCAGCCTGGCCACGCGTATGCCGGCGTTGTACGTCACCGGCGAGGAATCCCAGCAACAGGTCGCGATGCGCGCACGTCGCCTGGGATTGCCCCAGGATCAGTTGCGGGTCATGACCGAAACCTGCATCGAAACCATCATCGCCACGGCCCGCCTGGAAAAGCCCAAGGTCATGGTGATCGATTCGATCCAGACGATTTTCACCGAACAGCTTCAATCGGCCCCCGGCGGCGTGTCCCAAGTACGCGAAAGCGCGGCGCTGCTGGTGCGCTATGCCAAGCAGAGCGGCACGGCGATTTTCCTGGTGGGCCATGTCACCAAGGAAGGTGCGCTGGCAGGCCCTCGGGTGCTGGAGCACATGGTTGATACCGTGTTGTATTTCGAAGGCGAATCCGATGGTCGCCTGCGGTTATTGCGGGCGGTGAAGAATCGCTTCGGTGCGGTCAACGAACTGGGCGTGTTCGGCATGACCGATAAAGGCCTGAAAGAAGTCTCCAACCCTTCGGCGATTTTTCTGACGCGGGCCCAGGAAGAAGTGCCAGGCAGCGTCGTCATGGCCACGTGGGAAGGGACTCGGCCCATGTTGGTGGAAGTCCAGGCGCTGGTGGATGACAGCCACTTGGCGAACCCACGTCGCGTCACCCTGGGCCTGGATCAGAACCGGCTGGCCATGCTGCTGGCCGTCCTGCACCGGCACGGTGGGATTCCTACCCATGACCAAGATGTTTTCCTCAACGTCGTGGGCGGCGTCAAAGTGCTGGAAACCGCCTCTGACCTGGCGTTGATGGCGGCGGTCATGTCCAGTTTGCGCAATCGGCCGCTACCCCATGATTTGCTGGTGTTTGGCGAAGTCGGGTTGTCAGGCGAAGTCCGACCGGTGCCTAGTGGGCAGGAGCGGCTCAAGGAAGCGGCCAAGCATGGCTTCAAGCGCGCCATCGTACCCAAGGGCAATGCGCCGAAGGAGGCTCCGGCGGGGTTACAGATTGTTGCGGTGACCCGTCTGGAACAGGCGTTGGATGCGTTGTTCGAGTAATCCCGGAGGCTGGTGCAGGCCTTTGTGGCGAGGGAGCTTGCTCCCGCTGGGCTGCGCAGCAGACCTGAAATCTGCATCTCGGTGTGTCAGTTGATGTGAGTCGCTGCTTTTGGGGCTGCTACGCAGCCCAGCGGGAGCAAGCTCCCTCGCCACAGGGGATCGTGCACATGACTGGGACCGTGCATGTCAGGGGCTGTGGCAGGGTTTCAGATATGAATCAACGCCGCCAGCTCCCGCTCCAGCTCGTCATGGTCGCCCAGGTTGAGCTCTATCAGTCGGCGTAGGTGTGCGATGGAAGCCAAGTCGATATGTTCGCAGACGAAGCCCAGGTGACCATGGTCATCATGGGCCAATCGAACTTCCATTTTGATCTCAGCGTCAGGGCTCAAATGAATGTCAGCCGTGAAGGGCTTTTCGGGGTCACCAATCCAGGGTTCGGGCTTTTGGATCAGTAGTCCCTTGAGGGACAAATCCAGCAGCTCCACCGGCCAGGTGAAAGGCCCTTGGCTCAGTTCGGTCTTGGCATGGAACTCGATTCGTACGAAGCGGCGGCGTTCGCTCATTACGTATTCCCTCTGGAGATTCACTGACTATAGACCCTATGGGCAGGCCATCGTGCCCGTCCGGCCGGTGACAGACGAATGTCGGGGTATGGCCTTTACGCCTGTTAGCGCTAAACTCCGGCTGTCTGTCTTTCTGTCCAACCTGGCTGGAATATAAAAATGAACAACAATAATAGCCTGCTACGCCATATACCCTGGCTACTGCTGGCCGTCGTAGGGGCGTGCGCCCTGGGCGTCGTCGCCTTGCGCCGCGGAGAGCCGATCAACGCCCTCTGGATCGTCGTCGCGGCCGTGGCCATTTACCTGGTCGCCTACCGCTACTACAGCCTCTTCATCGCCAACAACGTGATGCAACTCGATGCGCGCCGGGCCACGCCCGCCGTGCTCAACAACGATGGCCTGGACTATGTCCCGACCAACAAACACATCCTCTTCGGCCATCACTTCGCGGCCATTGCCGGCGCGGGGCCGTTGGTCGGGCCGGTGCTGGCGGCGCAGATGGGCTACCTGCCCGGCACGCTCTGGCTGATCGCCGGCGTGGTGCTGGCCGGTGCGGTGCAGGACTTCATGGTCCTGTTCCTGTCGACCCGCCGCAACGGTCGCTCCCTGGGCGACATGGTGCGCGAGGAAATGGGCCGCATCCCCGGCACCATCGCGCTGTTCGGCTGCTTCCTGATCATGATCATCATCCTCGCGGTGCTGGCGCTGATCGTGGTCAAGGCCCTGGCCGAGAGCCCATGGGGCATCTTCACGGTGATGGCGACCATCCCGATCGCGATGTTCATGGGCATCTACATGCGCTACATCCGCCCGGGCCGCATTGGTGAAATCTCGCTCATCGGCGTGCTGTTGCTGCTGGGTTCGATCTGGCTGGGCGGGCAGATTGCCGCCGACCCGGTCTGGGCCAAGGCCTTCACCTTCACCGGGATCCAGATCACCTGGATGCTGATCGGCTACGGTTTCGTCGCCGCGGTGCTGCCGGTGTGGCTGATCCTGGCGCCACGGGACTACCTGTCGACCTTCCTCAAGATCGGCACCATCATCGCCCTGGCGATCGGCATCCTGGTCACCATGCCCGAGCTGAAAATGCCGGCGCTGACCCAGTTCACCGACGGCACGGGACCGGTGTGGAAGGGCGGTCTGTTCCCGTTCCTGTTCATCACCATCGCCTGCGGCGCGGTCTCGGGCTTCCATGCGCTGATCTCCTCGGGCACCACGCCCAAGCTGCTGGATAACGAAACCAACGCGCGCTACATCGGCTACGGCGGCATGCTGATGGAGTCCTTCGTGGCGATCATGGCGATGGTCGCCGCCTCGGTGATCGAGCCGGGCGTGTACTTCGCCATGAACAGTCCGGCGGCGATCGTCGGCGGTGACGTGGTGACCGTGGCGCAAACCATCAGCGGCTGGGGTTTTGCAATCACCCCCGAGGCGTTGCAAGCGGTGGCCAAGGACATCGGCGAAACCACCATCCTGGCTCGCGCCGGCGGTGCGCCGACCCTGGCGGTGGGTATCGCGCAGATCCTGCACTCGGTGTTGCCGGGTGAGAACACCATGGCGTTCTGGTACCACTTCGCGATCCTGTTCGAAGCGCTGTTCATTCTGACGGCAGTGGACGCCGGCACCCGTGCCGGACGGTTCATGCTGCAGGATCTGCTCGGCTCGTTCGTGCCGGCCCTCAAGCGCACCGAATCGTGGACCGCCAACCTGATCGCCACCGCCGGCTGCGTCGCGCTGTGGGGTTACTTGCTGTACCAGGGCGTGATCGATCCGCTGGGCGG
The DNA here is from genome assembly GCF_051131945.1 of Pseudomonas sp. Z5-35. Classification (NCBI taxonomy): domain Bacteria; kingdom Pseudomonadati; phylum Pseudomonadota; class Gammaproteobacteria; order Pseudomonadales; family Pseudomonadaceae; genus Pseudomonas; species Pseudomonas sp. Z5-35. Next base: position 4,746,488 of record NZ_CP071640.1, on the reverse strand, counting down.
CATCAACACCTTGTGGCCGCTGTTCGGCATCTCCAACCAGATGCTGGCCGGTATCGCGCTGATGCTCGCCACCGTGGTGCTGATCAAGATGAAGCGCCAGCGCTACATCTGGGTCACGCTGCTGCCGGCCAGCTGGCTGTTGATCTGCACCACCACCGCAGGCCTGATCAAGCTGTTCGACGCCAACCCGGCGATCGGCTTCCTGGCCCTGGCGCGCAAATACAACGATGCCCTGGCCGCCGGCCAGATCCTGGCCCCGGCCAAGAGCATCGAGCAGATGCAGCACGTGGTGTTCAACGCCTACACCAACGCAACGCTGACGGTGTTGTTCCTGTTCGTGGTCTTCAGCATCCTGTTCTACGCGCTCAAGGTCGGCATCGCCGCCTGGGGCACGAAAGAACGCACGGACAAAGAAGCGCCATTCCAGGCCCTGCCGGACGCTTGATCGAGGATTGCAACGATGTTCAATGACTTGAGTCGCCTCGGTAAATACCTCGGTCAGGCCGCGCGCCTGATGGTCGGCATGCCCGACTACGACAACTACGTCGAGCACATGCAAACCAAGCACCCGGATAAACCGCTGATGGACTACGAGGCGTTCTTCCGCGAACGCCAGGAGGCCCGTTACGGTGGCAAGGGTGGGCCCAAGTGTTGTTGAGTTGAGGTGATGACTGTGGGAGCGAACTGTTCGCTCCCACAGTTGTTTTGTGCCTCTTCATTAATTTCTGAACAGGAGATCCAGTTTGTCCTCTTCCATCCCGGTCACGATCCTCAGCGGCTTCCTCGGTGCGGGCAAGACCACGTTGCTGCGACATCTGCTCAAGGCCGAGCACGGCCTGAAAATCGCTGTGATCGAAAACGAATTCAGCGACGCCGGGATCGACACCCAGCTACTGGGTGACGAGCCGGTGCAAGTCATGACCCTGGCCAACGGTTGTGTCTGCTGCACGATTCACACCGACCTGACCAAGGCCCTTTATTTACTGCTGGAACAGCTGGACAGCGGGCAAATCCACTTTGATCGCCTGGTGATCGAATGCACGGGACTGGCCGACCCGGCACCCGTGGCCCAGACCTTTTTCATCGACGAGGATCTGCGCGAACGCTATATCCTCGACGGCATTCTGACTTTGGTGGACGCCGCCCACGCCGAAATCCACCTGACCCAGGCCATCGCCCAGGCCCAGGTCGGATTTGCCGACCGGCTGCTCCTGAGCAAGACCGATCTGGTGGATGCGGCTCAGGTCACGGCACTTGGCGAGCGGTTGACGCGCATTAACCGACGGGCGCCGATCCGGGTCGTAGAACACGGCAACATCGACCTCGCCGAACTGCTCGACATCCGAGGATTCAATCTCAACGCGGACCTGGGCGCCGGGTTCAGTCTTCGTCCGGTGGGCAAGGCAACGACGGGTGACCGCATCAGCAGCCTGGTGCTGCGCACCGACAAGGCGCTGGATATCGACAAGCTCAGCGAGTTCATGAACCAATTGCTCGAAGAACACGGCAAGCAGTTGCTGCGCTACAAGGGCGTGCTGAACATCGCAGGTGAACCCCGTCGGTTGGTATTCCAAGGGGTACTCAAGCTGTACGGTTTCGACTGGGATACCGAATGGGCCCCGGGCGAAACCCGGGAGAGCGTGATCGTATTCATTGCCGATGAGCTGCCCGAAGAGAAAATTCGCGCGGGTTTCGAAGCCGCGCTGCTTTGACTGAAGATGTCCCACGGACTTGCCTTGATACAGCGGCTGGGCGGCCACACGTCGCCGCTGTACCACCTTTGTTAAAGAAGACTCAGGATAAACGTTATCTTGGATTTTTCTTCTGTCTCAGCCAGGTAAAGATAAGGCGAGCCGCGCACCTTTAAGGCGCCTATATAGTGATTGTTCTGTGTCCTTAACGAGACAGGTAAGTGCGCGGCGGTAATGTTTTCCCGAGTGATCGTTCGGTTCTGATGATCCAAGAGGGTAAACACTGTTGGATCCTTGGTGTCTGGGCCCTTGGCGCCAAATACTTCCAGCCAGCTTTGGCTGATGAACTTGTCGTGATGTTTGCCAGTATTTTTTATAACCAGATTATAGCCACCCGAGGTGGGGCGAAACTGTAACGTCAGGGCCGCGGCGGTAATGCCTTGGCCTTTGGGCCTCATGCCTAGCAGGTTGGAGTGGTCATGGGTTTGCGGCCTGCCGCTGTAGAAACCACCGCTGAATGCGCTGACGGTGGCCATGGTCGGTTGACCGTGCAGTATTTCAAGCAAGTTGACGTGAGCATCAAACATCCTGAGTGTTGCTTCAAAAGATTTATTGTCCATTGGCCATCGATTCCTTTCTGGCTAGTTGAAGGGGAATCGAATCTTAATGGGTTTTCTTTAAGTGGCGAGGGTGTGTGTATTGCAAGTCGTAAGTTGGCAATAGGTGTTCGGTTTGGATTAAGTAATAGGGGCGTTAAAACAGAACTAATAAAAAGCCCGCGTCTTTCGGCGCGGGCCCTTTTTATTGCAGGTTTGAATTAAGCGCCGTACACCGGCAGCTTCTTGCAGATGGCCTTGACCTTCTCGCGAACGGCGTCGATCACCGTTTCGTTGTTCAAGTCAGCCAGGATGTCGCAGATCCAGCCGGCCAGTTCCTTGCACTCGGCTTCCTTGAAACCGCGAGTGGTCACGGCCGGGGTACCGAAGCGCAGGCCCGAGGTGACGAACGGGGAGCGTGGGTCGTTTGGCACCGAGTTCTTGTTCACGGTGATGAACGCCTTGCCCAATGCGGCGTCGGCGTCTTTGCCGGAGATGTCCTGCTTGATCAGCGACAGCAGGAACAAGTGGTTCTCGGTACCACCGGACACCACGTCGAAGCCGCGTTCGATGAACACGCCGGCCATGGCCTTGGCGTTTTTCACCACTTGCTGCTGGTAAGTCTTGAACTCAGGTTGCAGGGCTTCCTTGAAGCAGATCGCCTTGGCCGCGATCACGTGCTCCAGCGGGCCACCCTGGGCGCCTGGGAATACGGCCGAGTTCAGCTTCTTCTCGATGTCAGCGTTGGAGCGTGCCAGGATCAGGCCGCCACGTGGGCCACGCAGGGTCTTGTGGGTCGTGGTGGTGACCACGTCGGCGAACGGCACCGGGTTCGGGTAGACGCCAGCGGCGACCAGGCCCGCAACGTGAGCCATGTCGACGAACAGGTAGGCCCCCACCTTGTCGGCGATTTCGCGAAAGCGCGGAAAGTCGAGGATCTGCGAGTAGGCAGAGAAACCGGCCACGATCATTTTCGGCTTGTTCTCGACGGCCAGGCGCTCGACTTCGTCGTAGTCGATCAGGCCGTTGCCGTCGATGCCGTACTGGATCGCGTTGTACAGCTTGCCGGAGGACGAAACGCTAGCGCCATGGGTCAGGTGACCGCCGTGGGCCAGGCTCATGCCCAGGATGGTGTCGCCGGCCGACAGCAGCGCCAAGTACACCGCGGCGTTGGCTTGGGAACCGGCGTGCGGCTGGACGTTGGCGTAATCAGCGCCGAACAGTTGCTTGGCGCGGTCGATGGCCAGTTGCTCGACCACGTCGACGTACTCGCAACCGCCGTAGTAGCGCTTGCCCGGGTAGCCTTCGGCGTACTTGTTGGTCAGGACCGAGCCTTGAGCTTCCATCACCGCGGGGCTGGTGTAGTTTTCCGAAGCGATCAGCTCGATGTGCTCTTCCTGGCGCTGAGCTTCTTGCTCCATGGCGGCAAAGAGATCGGCGTCGTACTTGGCAATAGTCAAATCACGGCTGAACATGGCGGTCCTCAAGGATCGGGGCAGAAAAGGGGGGCATTCTAACCCAACCGGTTTTGGAAGGCATATGAAAGGAATTCAGATTGGAGAGCTTCAAGCTTCAAGCTTCAAGCAACAAGCTGCAAGTCAACGCAGACCGGCTTCTGCCTTTAGCTTGCCGCTTGAAGCTTGCCGCTTGAGGCTGCCTCAATCCAACATAAACAACGCATCATTGCTGAACTGCGCTTCAAACCGATTGGCCGGCATCGGCCGACCGAACAGGTAGCCCTGGACTTCGTCGCAGCCATGCTCACGCAGGAATTCCAATTGCTCGTGGGTCTCGACACCCTCGGCGATCACCGCCAGGTTGAGGCTGTGGGCCATGGCGATGATTGCCCGGGCGATCTGCGCGTCCTGTTCGCCGGACGGCAGGCCATCGACGAAGGTACGGTCGATCTTCAGCACGTCGATGGGGAATTGCTTGAGGTAGTTGAGCGATGAATAGCCGGTGCCGAAGTCATCCACCGCGATGCTCAGCCCCAGGTTTTTCAAACCGGCCAGGATCTGCATCGCCTCGCTGACCTCACGCATCAGGATGCTTTCCGTCAGTTCCAGTTCCAGGCATGCCGGCGGCAGGCCGGTGCTGCGCAGGATGTTGGCGATGCGCGTGCCCAGTTGGCCATCGGAGAACTGCCTGGCCGAGATATTGACCGAGACTTTCGGCACCCTGACCTTGGTCTGGTGCCAGGTCTTGAGCTGGCGACAGGCCTCGCTGATCACCCAGTCGCCGACGTCCACCACCAGCCCAAGCTCTTCGAGCACCGGGATGAAATCCCCCGGCGGCACCAGTCCGCGGCGTGGATGACGCCAGCGCAGCAAGGCTTCGGCACCGGTCAGGCGCTTACCGTCGCCACTGAACTGGGGTTGGTAATACAACACGAATTCGTTTTGCTCCAGCGCATGGCGCAGGTCGCTCTCCAGTTCCAGGCGCTCCAGGGCGCTGGCGTTCATGTCGGCCTGGTAGAACTGGAAATTGTTCTTGCCGCGCTCTTTGGCGTGATACATGGCCGTGTCGGCGTTTTTCATCAATTGGCTCAGCTCATTGCCGTCCTGGGGGCTCAGGGCGATGCCGATACTGGCGGTAACGAAAAACTCCCGGCCTTCTAGCACGAATGGCCGGACCAGGCCGGCAAGAATCTGTTCGGCCACGGTAATCGCTCGGTTCAGCGCCATTTCCCGACTGGCTCGTGGTTGCAGCAGCAAGGTGAACTCGTCGCCGCCCATGCGCGCCACGGTGTCGTCGTCAGCCACGCAGCCGAGCAGGCGCGTGGCCATTTCCTTGAGCATCCGATCGCCGGCGGCGTGGCCCAGGGAGTCGTTGATCGGCTTGAAACGGTCGAGATCGAGGAACATCAGCACGACCCAGGTTTTCTGCCGCTCGGCCGATTGCAGTGCAGTGTGCAGGCGGTCCTGGAACAGCGTGCGGTTGGGCAGGTGGGTCAGGGCATCGTAGTAGGCCAGGCGATGGATACGCTGTTCGCTGGCCTTGCGTTCGCTGATGTCGCTGAAGAAACACACGTAGCTGGCCAGGTCGCCTTCGTCGTCGAGCACCGCCGTGATGCCGACCCAGGCCGGGTAGTGCTCGCCATTGCGGCGCTTGAGCCAGACTTCGCCTTCCCAGGTGCTGTGCTGTTGCAATTGCTTTAGCACGTAACGCAGGTGAGCTTCCTGTTGGTCATCCACGGTCAGCATGTTGGGTAACTGGTCCAGCACTTGCGATACCGCATAACCGCTGACGCGGCTGAACGCTTCGTTGGCCTGGACAATGTAGCCGGCCGGATCGGTGATGAGGATGGCCGAGGTCGAGTGCTCGAATACCGTCGCGGCCATGCGCAGGTCTTTTTCGGCGCGACGCTGCTGGCTGATGTCCCGGCCTACGCCCAGTACGCCTTCGAACGTGCCATTGTCATCCCAGACCAGCACCAGCCGCAGCTCGATGGGAATCTTGCGACCGTCGGCACGCAGGCAGTCGAACAGGAACAACTGGGTCTGCATTTGATTGCGCAGCTCGGCCAGTTGTTCGGGCTTGTCGAGGGCCTTGCTGACCCGGTCCATGAGGGAATGGATGCCGCTCAGTTGTGCCGGATTGGCGATGGTCGATTGCCAGCCGCTCTGGAATATCCAATCGGCGGTATAGCCGAGCACCGCCTGGACCGACGGACTGACGTAGTTGAGCGACAGCTTGCTGTCGGTGGAGAAAATCACGTCGCTGATACTTTCGGCGAGCATCCGGTAACGTTGCTCGCTGTCGCGCAGCGATTCGCTGGCCTCGATCTGCTCGGTGATGTCCTTGGCCACGCCGATGATCCGGGTTACCTGATCGTACCGGTCACGCGCGAGGGCCTGTTCGCGAACTTCGAAGCGTCGCCATTTGCCGTTGCGATGACGAAAGCGCAACTGGCATTGAAGCAGTTGCGTATACCCACCCCGTCGCTGCTCCTGGCGCAGGTCGTGGTAGTGATCGGCATCGTCGCTGTGCAGCAGGATCTCCCAGAAATATTCGCCCATCTGGTGCAGTTCGGTACGGTCGTAACCGAGCGTCTGGCCCAGGTGATGGTTGCTGAAAATCATCCGCTGGCTGATGACGTCCTGCACATAAAGATGATCCGGGACGGTGCGCACCACGTCGGACCAGAAACCCTCGCGCTCAAGCAGCGACAGCTCGATCAGCTTGCGGCTGGTGATATCGCTGATGCTCAGGATGACGGCGTTGTAGTCGTCCTGTGTTTCGGGCAGGCGCAGCACCAGCCACAAGTGCTGATCCCGCCCATGGGCGTCCTGGAGCCTGATTTCCAGCTCCAGTTGCTTGTGCTGGTCAAGCAATGCTTCGAGCAGTTTCGAGCCGACCGGGTTGTTGTCCTTCGCGGCGTTGCCGACCAGCAATTGCCACGCTTGTCCACAGGAGTCGACATTGAGCAGCTTCAAGGCCATCTGGTTGACTTCGGTGACGTGCACTTGCTGTTGCAGCTGTTCGAGCTGTTGCCCAATCTGCAGCCAGGCCCGCAGTTGCTCCCCATCGTGCAGGCCGGCCTTGGCGAAGAACGCCTTGAGTCCGGACAGGTCAAGCACGCAGAGGGCCACGCCGGTGCCCTCGAAGATGTCCTGGTAGCGACGACGTCCTTCATGCAATTGACGCTGGCGCCGACGCATGTTCAGCAACGCAATCACCGGCAGCATCGAAAACGCCAGGCCCAGCAAGCATTTGCCGATAAAGGCGGGCAACAGTTGCTCAAGCACCTGGCTTCGATCGAACAGCCCGCGCAGCTGCCAGTCGCTGCTGCTCAGCGGTACGGTCAACACGGTGTTGCTGAGGTCCTGCGTGGTCAACTGGGCGGGGCTGGACGTTGGCAGGCTTTCGTCGCGGCTGATGATTTGCTGATTGAGACGGTTCTCCACCAGCCACAACGGACGCAGGCCCGTATCGGCCTGCTTGGTCAAGGTCGAAAAGAAGCTTGGGGTCAGGCGCAACGCCCAATAGCCACGAGTGCTGCCGCTGGCCTGGTGCAACAACAGATGCACGACGGAGCCGTCTTGGGCGTTGCCGAAATAATGCGCCTGGGCGCGGCTGCGCCGTACGAGTTCGCTCAGGTACTCGGCGTCGTGGCTGTTGGCGTCGCTGTCACTGAGTACCCTGCCGGAGGGACTTAGCAACGCGAGGCTGCGCAACTCGGGCAGCGATTGCTGGAGCTTGCGCAACAGCGACTGCTGTTCGTCAGCGCTCTGCGGTTGTTCGACGATCGGCAACAGATTGAGGGCGATTTGCGCATTCAGGGCCATGTTCAGGCTGACTTGCGCGGCGAGGTCGGCGGTGTAGTCAATGGTGTATTGGCGCTGTTGCTGCTGGGTTTCGCGCAGTTGATCGAGCAGCTGCCAGAAAAGCAGGCCCAGTAGCAACAGCACCAGCGAGGCCAGCCCGCCCTTCAATGTCCCGCGCAGGGGCAGGCCAGGCACAGCAGTCGGTGCACGTGGGGACGAGGGCGGCGTGACATTGGACAAGCTGTAATCCTGCCGTTTGCTGGGCTGGCGCGACGTGCACTATAAGCCGGACGCTCAAAGGGCGGCTAGCATGCCTTGGCTTGTGGCAAAGTGCCAGCCCTTGGCGGCTGGACCTTGATCGGCGGTTGAGGTAGCTTTGCCGGTCAAACAAGAGCGTTCCAGCTCCAGATACCCAGGCACCAACCGCCCGCAGGCATTGACCAACATCAAGGGCCCGCGCCGCGCATGGCCTGGCTCGTTCTTTTCACCTGTCACTGACGCTAGGTTCACCATGGCTCAATACGTCTTCACCATGCATCGGCTGAGCAAAGTTGTTCCGCCGAAGCGGGAAATCCTGAAAAACATTTCTCTGTCTTTCTTCCCCGGCGCCAAGATCGGCGTATTGGGCCTCAACGGCTCGGGTAAATCCACGCTGTTGAAAATCATGGCCGGCGTCGACCAGGAGTTCGACGGCGAAGCCCGTCCGATGCCGGACCTGAACATCGGCTACCTGCCGCAAGAGCCTCAGCTGGATCCGACCAAGACCGTGCGTGAGGTAGTCGAGGAAGCCGTCAGCGTCATCAAGGACGCCCAGGCTCGCCTGGACGAGGTCTACGCCGCGTATGCCGACCCGGACGCCGACTTCGACAAGCTGGCCGCCGAACAGGCCAAGCTGGAAGCGATCCTGCAGGCCAGCGACGGCCACAACCTCGACCGCCAGCTGGAAGTGGCTGCCGATGCACTGCGCCTGCCAGCCTGGGACGCAAAGGTCGAACACCTCTCCGGTGGTGAAAAACGCCGCGTGGCCCTGTGCCGACTGCTGCTGTCGGCTCCGGACATGCTGCTGCTCGACGAACCGACCAACCACCTGGACGCCGATTCCGTCGCCTGGCTCGAACACTTCCTGCACGACTTCCCGGGCACCGTGGTAGCGATCACGCACGACCGGTACTTCCTGGACAACGTCGCCGGCTGGATCCTGGAACTCGACCGCGGCGCGGGCATTCCGTACGAGGGCAACTATTCGGGTTGGCTGGAAGCCAAATCCGATCGTCTTGCCCAGGAATCCAAGCAGCAGTCGGCCCATGAAAAAGCCATGAAGGAAGAGCTGGAGTGGGTGCGCAAAGGCGCCAAGGCCCGCCAGTCGAAATCCAAGGCTCGCCTGCAACGCTTCGAGGAAATGCAATCCCAGGAATTCCAGAAGCGCAGCGAAACCAACGAAATCTACATCCCGGCCGGTCCACGCCTGGGTGACAAGGTCATCGAGTTCAAGAACGTCAGCAAGGGCTATGGCGACCGCGTGCTGATCGACAACCTGTCGTTCTCCATGCCCAAAGGTGCCATCGTCGGCGTGATTGGTGGTAACGGCGCGGGTAAATCCACGCTGTTCCGCATGCTGATGGGCAAGGAGACAGCGGATTCGGGCAGCATCGAAATCGGCGAGACCGTGCAGTTGGCCTGCGTCGACCAGAGCCGTGAGGACCTGGACGGCAGCAAGACCGTGTTCCAGCAGATTTCCGACGGGTCCGACCAGATCCGCATCGGCAACTACGAAATCCCGTCGCGCACTTATGTGGGCCGCTTCAACTTCAAGGGCGGTGACCAGCAGAAATTCGTCAAGGACCTCTCCGGTGGTGAGCGCGGTCGCTTGCACCTGGCGTTGACCCTGAAAGAGGGCGGCAACGTCCTGCTGCTCGACGAACCGTCCAACGACCTCGACGTTGAAACCCTGCGTTCCCTGGAAGAGGCCTTGCTGGACTTCCCGGGCGCCGCCATCGTGATCTCCCACGATCGGTGGTTCCTCGACCGCGTGGCGACCCACATCCTGGCGTACGAAGACGACTCGCAAGCGGTGTTCTTCGAAGGCAACTACACCGAGTATGAAGCCGATCGCAAGAAGCGCCTCGGCGAAGCGGCTGCCCAGCCGCATCGTGTACGGCACAAGAAACTGGCTTGATCGGGTCAGCTGCATGAAAAAAACGGAGCCCTTCAAGGCTCCGTTTTTTTATGCGCGCAATTTGCCGGGCCGTCTAAATGGGGGACGCGAAATCGAGCGAGAGTATGTTGGGGATCGTTGGATCGATCTCATACAGCAAGGCATAACCTGCACCCGTAATACCCGTCAGCAGGCTGACGTCGGGAACACGATCGCTGTCGAGAAAGGGGCCCGCTAAAAACCGCCGGGCGACTTCGCCGAGGGCCTGTTTGACCCTGCTGATGCCCTCGGGATTGTTAGCGTGTCGATACAAGTCATACAGGCAGATCAGATTGCCGAAATCGCCATGGCACAGGTTATATCCGCCGCCCAGGCCGTGCTGCCAGAGATTGTCCTCGCAGCGCTGGATGTCGTCGAGCACGGTCTGCCGGGTGGCTTCGTCCAAGGCCTCTCCCATCGACTTCATGAGTTGCCGCCTGGCGATGAGAATACCGCCGTCTCCATGGCACCACTTGGAAGCATGGTCCACGGGGCCCAGGTCTCTCAGGTCCAGCCAGAAACCCTCCCGGCTCAAGCGATTTTCACCTTCCAATACCTGGATGGCCAAGGTCACCAACGTCACATCGCCGGTCACGTCATAGGCTTTGCACAACGCATGGATGACGCCGGAGAGACCGTGGGACAGGCCCGTCAGAATGACGGAGCGGTCGTTGCGTCGCAGAAGTAGGCCGTCTTCGATCAGGACTTGATCCTTTATGTAGTCAGCCATGCGCCGTATGGTCGGCAGCACGTCCGCTTGCGTCGAGAGCGCATGGATGTTGGCCAGCAGCGTCACCGCGCCACAACAGCCGCCCAGAAAGTCGAAATCGTAGTTTTCCAGTGGGACTTCAGTCAGTTGGGTCAGTAAACTGGCAATTTTTACATCGTATTTCGCATCGCCCGTTATTTGGCGACGATTGATGAGTAAATAAAGATAAGAGCCGAGGCCGTGATAAGCACTGACGGTCAAGTCGGCTTTGAAGAAGCCAAAATGTTGCTCCATTGAGACCAGTATCTGATCCATGAGCGACAGCACGTGTGGTTGACCGCTTACCTTGAACAAGCTCAGATAAAACAACCCAATCCCGGCGATACCGGAGTACAGCCCGTGATCCATGGGTGAAGGGTATTTTCCATGAGTCGTTGGGTGCGTATAAAAAGCCAACCAACGGATATCCGTGGCCGTTCCCTTGATCGCAAGCGCTTCGAGGCGGGAACTGATGCGCAGCACGGCGTCGAGTTGATCCGCTTGGAGCGCGTTATTGGCGATGGCACGTGATGGCGGCTGTTCATTGGGCTCTGGAAACAAGCACATTTCAAGTAACGTGAGTTGAAATGCCCTGTCGGCGGTAGACAGGTTGGCTAGTTTTTGTAGGCAGCTTTTTATCGGGGGTTGTATTTGCGTCATGTCTATTGTTTCACCTTGTGCGCTCTTTAGAGCGTTGGAGTTGAGCGGCATGGTGAAACAAGGAATGCTGGATCTTTGCAGGTCGTCTATTTCATAACGCGGGATGCCCTTTGCTCGATAGGGCTCCTTCAAGTCTTTCCACAGGGTTGCAAGCAGAAGCTCCCGGTCCAACATGTTTTTCATGAAGCGTGGATGGCGGCTCAGCCCGATAAAGTCAGCATAGCGTTGAGAATTTTTGAGTAATACACGGGTTGATAATTCGCCTGCGGATAGCTCAAGCATCTGCATTATCGTGCGCCGATGTGTGATCAATTCGCCATAGGCATATTCAAAGCCGTGGATAAGTTCGGCTTTATAAATTTCATGCCCCTGGTGTTTGCCCTGAAAAAGCGGCAAATGCTTTTGCACCAGAAGGTGTTCGAACTCGACCTTACGTAAATGGTAAAAGCCCGCTTCGAAAATCAGGGAGTGGCGGGTGGAAGTGAATAATTCCTGACGAGTCAGCCCGCTCTGGTCGTTATTGGAGTTTTGTGAAAAGGGCACAAAACCGCTGGAACACACCGACTGCTGGATCAATTTAAAGGTGTTGGACAATGCACTGTTGGCGGGCAGGTCGATCAGCAGTTCACTGGTGGACGCGGTGAACAAGCACTCCAGGTCAATCATGACCGGGCTGTTGCCACAAGCGATGATGTTCTCGTAGTGGAAGTCGATGCCATTGAGTGCATGGATGACGGCGATTTGTGAGCCCATTTTTTTATAGAACAGCGCCACGTCCGCTGCGCTGGCACAAGGCGTGTTGTCGATCTTTTCTATCCAGCTGTGTCGCTCACGGCTGAGGATTTTAGGCGCGTGGATGGCAAAACAATCCGCGCCTGTCCAGTCGTATAGTTGTTCAAGCAGTTGATTGAAAAAAAGTGCTTCGCGGCTTGCTCTTGGCTTGTAGACCAATGAAATTGCGCAGACCTTAACCTGGCAGACCGTTTCGCCGCGACCGTGGGGGTCACCCAGGCCGAACTCGATAGCCTCGATTCTCCGAGACGGGATCGAGAATTCCGCTTCCAACGCTTCAACATCGTTGGCGAAGTCGAGAATGACCGCATAAAGGTAGTTGAGGGTGTCTTCCAGCAAATCCAGCAGCAATGTCGCCAGCACGGGATAGGATTCAAAAAACTTCAGCAACGGCAATGTGCGCAGGTGTTCGTTGAATCCGCTCAGGTCAATGTCGTCGCCTTCCGCGATCCGCGTATTCAGATAATGGACCAGGCTTTGTTCCGACGTGCGTCCGACTCGGGCCAAGACATAGCGCTCAAGGCTTGCCAGCAGGGCGGGTTCATCAATGTGCAGTGACGCTCTGGCGTAGCGCCCATCCGCCTTGAACGTGTCGATGAAATAAAGAAAAAAACGATGGCCAAACCAATAAAAATTGTCTTTGTCGCTCAAGGTTTCTGTGTCGACCTGGATGCTGTCAAGCCGAGTGAGCTTTTCCTTCAGGGCGATCAGAACGGCTTCGCTGTCGAGAGGCAAGCGGGGGTGGTTGATGGGCTCCTTGGCATAGGATGCCAGTTGGTCCCGGTTCAACCCGAAATGATCCAGCAAGGCCTGATCGTCAGCATGCAGGCGGGTCAGGTTGTTTTCAAAAAGAGCGATGTCACCGTCTGAAAAAAATCTGCACCGGCCTCGCTGATTCAACTTCAAAGCATTAACAAGCATGCCGTTGCTCCTGACATGGATAGAGCAGGCGTTGCCTGCTCTATGGTTATGGGTGTTGCCTGTTTTGATCAGTCGAAGGACTTAGCACCCGAGTGTCGAGCATTCAACATTGGTGCGCGTTGCAAAGGTTTTGCGTAAACGTATCTGAACTGTCGGATATCGATAAGACTGTTTTATAGGTGAGTTAGCGAGTGTCAAAGACCTGTAGGGCAGGTTTACTTTGATAGAGAAGGATTTAGCATAAAAGAGCGGTGCAGTTGATGGTGCCGCATTCGACAATGGTCAGTGCTGCTGATTCGATACCGAGGTCTGTTATTTGTTGATAGCACTCGAAGTCGCTGTCGAAGTCACCCGACATGGCCAGTATTTGTTCGCTCATTAGTGTATCTCCTTAGTTGTTATAATGCGCCGATTGCGGCGCGGGAAAAACAGTAGCATGGTCCTGATTTAAGGCAAGCTTGTTGTTATGACCTCATGTTGCGGTGATCGATGGCCGCACGCAAGTAACAGATTGTTATCGTGTTGTGATGTTAGCGGTTTTAATCATGTACAAAGAGTCCAGCAACATCATTGGCGATCTATCGCCACGATCTCGATAGCGAGGTTTCCCAGTGGTCGCTTCCACGTCACCTCATCGCCAATCCTGGCGCCCAGCAGAGCCCGCCCTAACGGCGATCCCCAGTTGATCAATCCGCTGGCGGCATCGGCCTGGTCTTCACCGACCAATTGCACTCGCTGTTCGTGATCATGCTCATCGACAAAACTCACCCAGTGCCCGACTCGCACCTGATCGGAGTCGCTCGGCGTAACGACCTGCGCGCTTTGCAGCCGCTGGTTGAAATAACGCAGGTCCCGTTCGATGTCGGCAATCCGCTGTTTGTCTGCCTGCTCGCCTTGGGCCGTCTGTTGGCTGTGCTGCGCTTGCAGCTCGGCGACCCGCGCCTGTAGCTGGGCAAGCCCGGCGGGTGTGACGTAGTTGGGTTGCGTGCTTACCTGGCGCTCGACCGGCTGTTCGGCCTGGGCGGCGGCGTTGTCTTCGTTGACGAAAGCGCGGCTCATGGCATTGCTCCTCTGTTGGAGTTTGGGCCATGGTCGCAAGGTTTTGGTTTCGACGAATGTCTCTGAGCGACTCACTGCGAGCGATAAGCCCGGGCGGCGTCGCGATCTTTCTCTTGTCGCCAGGCCCGTTCGCGCTCGTCCCAATGACGTTCACGGTAGGCGTCGCGCTCTTCGCTCTCGCGCATGGCCTGGCACTGGCGGAAGCCATCGCTCCAGCCTTCGGCGTAGCGTGGGTCCTTGAGGTAGCGCGGCACGTCTTTCCTGAACTGCCCGGTCATGACGCCGGCCGCTTGCCGGCCACTGCTGCAACCATCATCGAAACCATCGGCGAAGGCGGCCGGATATCCCCGGGCGATCAAATCCTCGTGGGTGGTTTCACAGCCGCCGAGCAGCAACATCAATACACCCAGTACCATTACCGCGCGCTTCATTTTCTGCCGTCCTGCCGGATCCACTCATATCAGGAGTCTAGAAGCGGATTCGTCAGAAGGACGTGAAAGCGCGGTGATCAATCCGTTCGTTCAGTAGTGGTACCACTTCACTTCGAGCATCACCTCGTTCTCCGGCGAGGCCAGTTGACTGAACTCCCGCTGGGCGCTCAGGCGCAAGCCGAGGTTACGGGACAATTCCCACTGCTGATTCAGACTCACGCTACGACGCACTTCGCCGTTGACGAAGTAATCACCCTTGGCTTCCAGGCTCAGGTTACCCAGCGGGTTTTTCCACAGCACGCCGCTGTTGAAGCCGGCGGCCGGGGCGATGAATTGGGCGAAGTCGTTGTTGTGCTCGACGCGCACCGTGCCCAGGGCAAAGCCCAGCACGTCCTCGCCCAACGCCCAGGTGCCGCCAGCGCCGCCATTGACATGGCTGACCAGGGTTTCATCGTCGTGCTTGCCCGGCACCCGTTCCAGGCCGCCCGTCACCTGCCAGGACAGCGGTTGCAATAGCTCGTTGCGCGGGGTCAGCGAGCGAATCGTTGCCAGATCCAGTTGCTGTACCTGCCAGTCATTGCCTTCGTATTGGCGCAATTTCAGTTGTAGGATTTCAATTTGCGCACCCAGCGGGAAGCTCTCGGCGTTGTCATTGAGGTCGTGATAGGCCATGCGCAGGCCGTATTCACCGAACGCCCGGTCGCCGCGGGTGCCGAGGCCGGCCTGCCAGGTGCGTGATTCGTGGCCATCTTCGGGCAGGCCCGGCTGCGGGATATCCAGTTCCGGCGCGGGGTTCTGGTTGATTGCCCGCAGCAATTCGAAGCTGCGCTGGGAGCGTTTCGGGTCGCGCTCCTGACCGTTGGCGCGGTAGCGTTCCAGTCGATAGGCCGCGTCGATGATCAGCGCCTGGCGTTCGCGCGGCAGCGCCTTGAAAGCGGGGGCTTGAAGCTGTTGTTGATCGGCGCTGACCTTCAGTACCCAGTGTTGTTCGTCGTCGCTGAGGGGGTCGGCGCGGCTTAGCAGCTCCCGCTCACGGGACGGCCGATACTGGATGCTTTCCACCAGTCCGGCTTCCTTCACGGCCTTGACGGTGTCGGTGGGAATTGCCGTCAGGGGGAATTGCTCGGTCAGCCGCAGACTGGGGCGAGCGACTTGCAGCAGTTCGAGTAATCGGTAGGAGCAGTTTTCATCGAAGAAGAAATAATCAAACTGGATCTGTTTGAGCTCCCAGACGTGCTCGACCATGCGCTCGGTTTCCGCCTGGCTGAGGTTGAGGCGGTATTCCCACAGGTCGCGGTTCTCCAGGCTTCGGTACTCGGAGAGTTTTTCCTGGTACGGCACCAGGGCGAACAGGCCGGGATAGCCGCCCATCAAGCCCTTCCAGGCATAGAGAATGCTGTTGTCCGAACCTTCGATGTAGGCGCCAAAGTTAATCGCGTAGCTGAGCAGCGCGGTCTTGTCGCTTTGCACGTCGGCCTGGTCGATGCGCAGCAAGGTATGACCGAACATCGATGACGGGCTGTTCAGGTACGCAGCGGGGAAAATCATTACCGCGCTGTGGGGCGATACGTCTTTGAACCATTGGGTGAATTCGCTGCAATCAACGGCTGGCAGATCGGTGAGATTGAGCTGCGCCTTCAGCCAGCGGGTGCGCGCCGGGTAGACGCATTGGGCGTGTTGCTGGCCGGCGCTGGCCGGGCCATAGAGCGCTTGCAGCGTGGCGGTCAACTCGCGGTCGGGGTGTTCGTTGCCGTCCTGGGCGAGGAAGAATTTCTTGTCGCTGATGTAGCTGCGCCAGCCGCCGAGCTTGGCGGTTTCGTAGTGGCCCAGGGAAATCCAGAAACGGTCGTTGGACAATTGCTGCAAACGTTGAGTGTCGACATGAGGTGCGGCGGACAGCGGGGCGCACACACAGAGCGCCAGCCAGGCAAGGCGTTTGAGCATAGTCGGCTACTTTTGAAGTCGAAAAAAAAGACCAACAGGGGCCCAGGAAAGAAAACCCGCTCCCCGAGAGGAGCGAGTGGTGTCGAGCTTAAGCTTGAGTTGCGTACTTGGCCAGACGTGGATCGTTTTTCAGTACCGATAGGGTATTGGTATGCACGTCTTCTGCGGTCACGTCAGCTTTGCTGAAGATCTGCTGGAAGTGCTCGTGGGTGACAGCGGAGAAATGCGCACGATCTTCCGGCGCAACGCCCAGTACCACGGCATAAGTCGTCAGCGCTTCGCCTTGACCCTTGGCCATGTCTTCGGACAGCTCGTTCATCATGCCATTCATGGCCAGCCACGACTTGCCACCGTAGGTCAGTGCCGCGTTGGTCGAGCAGCCGTTGGTGCCGGAGGTCATGCCAAAGGTGGCGTTGCCGGAAGTGCCGTTGGTGGTGGATGCCAGGAAGTGAGCCGGAGTGCCACGCTGACCTTCGAACAGCATGTTGCCCCAACCGCAATCCGGACCGCCCGGGGCCTGAGCCATGGCGTTGATGGATACAGCGGTGAAGAGAGTACCGAGAAGAATCCGTTTCATAGCTATGTTCTCTTTATGTGCATACCAATGGACAGGGTCTGGCCCCTAATGGCGCCAGTGGGCCGGTTATTGTTCCAGCCGCGCAGTTTGGAGTTTAGGCACGATCCGAGGGTTCCGTGACATTTTGCAAAAACATTAATTGAAATCACCTGTTTACCGGCTTCCTTGCGCGGTTTTTCCATCGACTATGCTTTGGCTCAAGGCGCTCCTTGCCAGTCAGGTGTAGGCAGCGCCAGAATGCCGCTATCTGCCCCGCCTGATGTAAGGAAGCCCGATGCCTGATCCTGTTGCTGCCAGCTTGCGTCTAGCGCCTGAAGCGCTGACCCGTCCGTTTTCCGCTGAACAGTTCAGCTTCTCTACCACCAATGATCTGGAGCCCTTCCGCGGTGTGCTTGGCCAGGAACGTGCGGTCGAAGCCTTGCAGTTTGGTGTGGCAATGCCACGCCCCGGTTACAACGTTTTCGTCATGGGCGAGCCCGGCACAGGCCGGTTCTCGTTCGTCAAACGCTACCTCAAGGCCGAGGGCAAGCGCATGCAGACCCCGGCGGATTGGGTCTACGTCAATAACTTCGATGAACCGCGCGAACCCCGCGCCTTGGAACTGCCGTCAGGCACGGCGGGTGCTTTCATCGGCGACATCAACGGCCTGATCGACAACCTGCTGGCGACATTTCCGGCGGTATTCGAGCACCCGTCCTACCAACAGAAAAAAAGCGCCATCGACCGCGCCTTCAACCAGCGCTACGACCGCGCCCTCGATGTGATCGAGCGCCTGGCGCTGGAAAAGGATGTCGCGCTGTACCGCGACAGCAGCAACATCGCCTTCACGCCGATGAGCGAAGGCAAGGCCTTGGATGAGGCGGAGTTCGCCCAGTTGCCGGAAGCCGACCGCGAGCGCTTCCATGAGGACATCTCCAGTCTGGAAGAGCGTCTGAACGAAGAACTCGCCAGCCTGCCGCAGTGGAAGCGCGAGTCCAACAACCAGCTGCGCCAGCTCAACGAAGAAACCATCACCCTGGCGTTGCAGCCCTTGCTCGCGCCGCTCTCGGAAAAATACGCCGAGAACGCTGCCGTCTGCGGTTATCTGCAGGCCATGCAGGTCTACCTGCTCAAGACCGTGGTCGAGCAATTGGTCGACGACAGCAAGACCGACGCCGTCGCCCGCAAGCTGTTGGAAGAACAATACGCCCCGAGCCTGGTCGTCGGGCATCCTGCGAGCGGTGGCGCGCCGGTGGTGTTCGAACCGCACCCGACCTACGACAACCTGTTCGGGCGCATCGAGTACAGCACTGACCAGGGCGCGCTCTACACCACGTATCGGCAATTGCGGCCGGGTGCGCTGCACCGGGCCAATGGCGGCTTTCTGATTCTCGAAGCGGAAAAAATGCTCAGCGAGCCGTTCGTGTGGGATGCCCTCAAGCGCGCCCTGCAATCGCGCAAGCTGAAAATGGAGTCGCCATTGGGTGAGCTGGGCCGGCTGGCGACGGTGACCCTGACGCCGCAGCACATCCCGTTGCAGGTGAAAGTGGTGATCATCGGCGCGCGCCAGCTCTACTACGCCTTGCAGGACCTGGATTCGGATTTCCAGGAAATGTTTCGCGTGCTGGTGGACTTCGACGAAGACATCCCGATGGGGGACGAGAGCCTGGAGCAGTTCGCCCAGTTGCTCAAGACCCGCACTTCGGAGGAGGGCATGGCGCCGCTGACCGCCGATGCAGTGGCGCGCCTGGCGACCTACAGTGCGCGCCTGGCCGAACATCAGGGGCGCTTGTCGGCCCGTATCGGCGACCTGTTCCAACTGGTCAGCGAGGCGGATTTCATCCGTCAGCTGGCCGGCGATGACATGACCGACTCCGGCCACATCGAGCGTGCCCTCAAGGCCAAGGCCACTCGCACCGGGCGCGTCTCGGCGCGGATTCTCGATGACATGCTGGCGGGGATCATCCTGATCGACACCGATGGCGCGGCCGTGGGCAAGTGCAACGGGTTGACGGTGCTGGAGGTCGGCGATTCGGCGTTTGGCGTGCCGGCGCGAATCTCCGCCACGGTGTATCCGGGCGGCAGCGGCATTGTCGACATCGAGCGCGAGGTTAACCTCGGCCAGCCGATCCACTCCAAGGGCGTGATGATCCTTACCGGTTACCTGGGCAGCCGTTATGCCCAGGAATTTCCGCTGGCGATCTCGGCCAGCATTGCCTTGGAGCAATCCTACGGTTACGTGGATGGGGACAGTGCGTCCCTCGGAGAGGCTTGCACGCTGATCTCGGCCCTGTCGAAGACACCGTTGAAACAATGCTTCGCCATCACCGGCTCGATCAACCAGTTTGGCGAAGTGCAGGCGGTAGGCGGGGTCAACGAGAAGATCGAAGGCTTCTTCCGCCTCTGCGAAGCGCGCGGGCTGACCGGGGAGCAAGGGGCGATCATTCCCCAGGCAAACGTCGCGACCCTGATGCTCGATGAAAAGGTGCTGGCCGCCGTGCGCGCGGGACAGTTCCATGTCTATGCCGTGCGCCAAGCCGATGAGGCGCTGAGCCTGCTGGTAGGCGAGCCTGCTGGCGAGCCGGACGAAAACGGCGAGTTCCCGGAGGGCAGTGTCAACGCTCGCGTAGTGGAGCGGCTGCGGGTCATCGCGGAAATGATCAGCGACGAAGACATCAAGGAAGCGGAAAAGGAAATGGCGCAGCAGGCATTGATGGAGGCCAAGCCAGCTTGAGCTGTCGGGGCGAGGGAGCAAACTCCCTCGCCATCAAGCCGCTAAATAGTCACAGATTTGGCGTCAATATTCACACTATGACCGCTCGGCGTATTCTGGTCTCGAAACCCTTCGGCGCCGGAACTTTTCTCCTATCCTCAGCTCAAGGATAACGAGAGCCATCATTGGATCGAAACAGCCCTTCCCGGGGCTGAATAGCGGATCTACCGAGGGGCGCCGCCATGTCGCGCAACCTTTGTCTTACTCGTCATTGCCTAGGCCTTGTGACCCGTATCGAATGCGCCGTCCGTCCCCTGGCCGGAGATACTGGCATGTGGACCGTGCTCTTCGCCGCGGGAATGGCCGGCGAACAACCTTCGGCCATCAAAGCCCAAGGGCCATTTCCCGGCCCGACCGCTGCTGAAACCATTCTCGACACCATCGTCCAGAACCTGACATCCCACGGCTATGAGCTGGCCGACGATCCGCAGATCTGGTCCTTGCACATGCAGGCGCAACTGCGGGAGATCAACGGCGGCCGCTGTCGCAACGTCGGCGGCTTCGAGTTTCGCCCGCTTCACTGAGTCACCATCGAACGTGCTCCGCGAGTAGAGTTTTGACACATGTCGGTGCCCAGGACAGGGCGGCGTTTGTGGGGCGGGTCGCGACTGATATACTCGCCGCGTTTTTACAGCCCTGGTGTGAGACTCAATGGAACGCTTTATCGAGAATGCAATGTACGCCTCCCGTTGGCTGCTGGCGCCGATCTACTTCGGGCTGTCGCTGGGCTTATTGGCCTTGGCGTTGAAATTCTTCCAGGAAGTCTTTCACGTCATTCCCAACGTGTTTGCCATGGCCGAATCCGAACTGATCCTGGTGCTGCTCTCGCTGATCGACATGGCGCTGGTGGGCGGCCTGCTGGTGATGGTGATGATCTCCGGCTACGAGAACTTCGTTTCGCAATTGGATATCGATTCCGACAAGGAAAAGCTCAACTGGCTGGGCACCATGGATTCCTCGTCGCTGAAGATGAAGGTCGCAGCGTCGATCGTTGCAATCTCGTCGATCCACTTGCTGCGCATCTTCATGGACGCCAAGAACGTCGATCCCGAACACCTGATGTGGTACGTGATCATCCACATGACCTTTGTGGTGTCGGCGTTTGCCATGGGTTACCTGGATAAACTGACCAAGCACTGAGCCCCGTTCATCGTTGCGATGCACCGCCCGTCTGCCGAGAGCCAGTCGGGCGCTGTCGCTTCTGGCAAGGCGCGCGGATACGCGGCTCGTCACCCGCCACGGCATCTGTGCTAGTCTGCTCGCCCTTTTGGTTCCGGGCGCTCCGGGAGGCGCTGTGTCACGCACGGCATTTCTCGAGCCGTCCGCACAGCGGAGCAGCATCATGTCCGAAGTTAACCTGTCCACCGACGAAACCCGCGTCAGCTACGGCATTGGCCGTCAGTTGGGCGACCAACTGCGCGACAATCCGCCACCGGGCGTAAGCCTTGACGCGATCCTGGCCGGCCTGACCGACGCCTTCGCCGGCAAGCCGAGCCGTGTGGGCCAGGACGAGATGTCCGCCAGCTTCAAAGTCATCCGTGAAATCATGCAAGCCGAAGCTGCCGCCAAGGCTGAGGCCGCTGCTGGCGAAGGCCGTGCGTTCCTGGCTGAAAATGCCAAGCGCGAAGGCATCACCACTTTGGCCTCCGGCCTGCAGTTCGAAGTGCTGACTCAAGGCGACGGCGCCAAGCCGACCCGTGAAGACCAGGTGCGCACTCATTACCACGGCACGCTGATCGACGGCACTGTATTTGACAGCTCCTACGATCGTGGCCAGCCAGCCGAATTCCCGGTGGGCGGGGTAATCCCAGGTTGGACCGAAGCGCTGCAACTGATGAGCGCTGGCAGCAAATGGCGCCTGTACGTGCCGAGCGAGCTGGCCTACGGCGCTCAAGGCGTTGGCAGCATCCCGCCGCACAGCGTGCTGGTGTTTGACGTCGAGCTGTTGGACGTCCTGTAACGTATCAACGCTTGAGCAGACTTTTGTGGGAGCGAGGTTGCTCGCTCTCACAAAGTCTGTACGTCGTTATCCATGGAACCTGCCATTGAAATCGCCAGTGGGGCGCAACGCCCGGGCGTAGCAGAACAGGAACAGGTTGCGTACCAGCTCCTTGAGCACCAGCGGTTCGCTGGAGTTGAGGCTGTTAAGGTCCAGATCTCCCTGGTCCTGGAGCTCGTTCAACGCTTCTTCTTCAAGCACCGCGCAGACTTCCCCGGTTTCCCGATGCAGGATCCTCAGGTAGGGATGTGGGCGGTCGAGCCAGGCATCGATCAAATAAGTCATGGTTCTCATCTCCTTGATGGGTTCGATGAGAATAATTCTTATTCGCTAAATAGCAAGTCTCTATTGGCGTGCCGATTGTTTTTCTGACGATGGGGCGCATCAGCTCGATGCGGTTGGCAAAAGGCGGGGCGTGTGGAATGGGGCGCGTGCAGGGATGGTTAAGCGCCATCCCGCAAGGCGCAGGATGGGAATACAGCTATTTCAGACTTTTCTGACGAACTCGGATTTGAGCTTCATCGGTCCGATGCCGTCGATCTTGCAGTCGATGTCATGATCGCCATCGCACAGGCGAATGTTCTTGACCTTGGTTCCGACCTTCACCACCAACGACGTGCCCTTGACCTTGAGGTCCTTGATCACGGTGATGGTATCGCCGTCCTGCAGGACATTGCCAACCGAATCTTTCTTCACGGTGTCATCGGACGCCGCTTCAGCTTCGCCGCTGGCGGACCATTCGTGGGCGCACTCCGGGCAGACCAGTTGAGTACCGTCTTCATAGGTGTATTCGGAATTGCAGGCAGGGCAGGGAGGCAACGTGCTCACTAGGGTTCCTTGAGTATCAGGAGGTCAAAAGGGCGCACATTGTATAGGGTTTTGTTGCGAGGAGGGTGATGCGGGGCTTTTGTGGCGAGGGAGCAAGCTTCCTCGCCACAAAAAACTCCGGGTGTCAGTGGGTACGGGCGACCGCAAACTCGCTCAGCTCGACCAGCGCGTCGCGGTATTCGCTGGCCGGCAGGGCGTCGAGACATTTGATTGCCCGAGCGACATAATCCCGGGCCAGGTTTGCGGTGTATTCCAGCGAGCCGGAAGCTTCGACTGCGGCGCGGATGCTTTCCAGGTCTTCGATTCCGCCTTTCTGGATCGCCTGGCGCACCAGGGCGGCCTGTTCAGGCGTGCCTTCGCGCATGGTGTAGATCAACGGCAGGGTCGGCTTGCCTTCGGCGAGGTCGTCACCGACGTTCTTACCCAGGGTCTCTGCGTCGCCCTTGTAGTCCAACAGGTCGTCCACCAACTGGAAGGCCACGCCCAGGTGGTCGCCGAAGGTGCGCAGGGCTTCGCTCTGCTCGGCGCTGGCGCCGGCCAATGCAGCGGCGCTGTGGGTCGAGGCTTCGAAGAGCATCGCGGTCTTGCCGCGGATGACCTCCATGTAGGTTTCTTCGGTGGTGCTGGCGTCGCGGACCTTGGACAGTTGCAATACTTCGCCTTCGGCGATGATGCGCGTGGCCTGGGACAGGATCTTCATCACCGGCATCGAGCCCAGTTCGACCATCATTTCGAACGAGCGCGAATACAGGAAGTCGCCCACCAGCACGCTCGGGGCGTTGCCCCACATGGCGTTGGCGGTCGAGCGGCCACGGCGCATGCCGGACATGTCGACCACGTCATCATGCAGCAGCGTCGCGGTGTGCAGGAATTCGATGGTGGCGGCCAGCAGGCGCATGTCGTCGCCTTCGCGCCCCAAGGCCTTGCCACATAAAAGCACGAGTAACGGACGCAGGCGCTTGCCACCGGCCGAAGTGATGTAGTCGCCGATTTTCGATACCAGCGGCACTCGGGAAGTCAGCTGCTTCTTGATGATGCCGTCGACGGCGCTAAAATCGTCCGCCACTGCGCGGTAGAAAGCTTGGGGTTGCATCAGCGACAGGCGCTCCAGAAGGGTTGCGCGGCATGCTAGGACCCCCATCCGCAGGTGTCAAGGCGCATGCTCCTGCAGTGCGAGCGGCTACTTGCAAGGCTCGACCGGCTTGCGTACAATCGCGCACCCTGAACTTCCTGGGCAGCACCTGCCTTACGCAATTGCATCCGGGCCTTCCAGCCCATGCAGCCATGCCAGCCAATACCTCTTCTTATAAAGCGCTGGGTGAGCAGGATTATCGGAGAAATACCATGTCGTACGCAGTAATTGTTACTGGTGGCAAGCAATACAAGGTCGCCCCAGGTGAATACCTGAAGATCGAAAAACTGGAAATCGCTACCGGCGAATCCGTGACTTTTGATCGCGTTCTGTTGGTCGCCAATGGCGATGACGTGAATATCGGCGCTCCAGTCGTTGCTGGCGCTACTGTTGTGGCTGAAGTGATCTCCCAAGGTCGTCACGATAAAGTCCGCATCATCAAGTTCCGTCGTCGTAAGCACCACATGAAGCGTATGGGCCACCGCCAGTGGTACACCGAGATCAAAATCACCGGTATTCAGGCTTAATTTTCAGCCTAATTCCTCACTAGGAGAATTGAACTCATGGCACACAAAAAAGCTGGTGGTAGTACCCGTAACG
Source organism: Pseudomonas sp. Z5-35 (assembly GCF_051131945.1). Classification (NCBI taxonomy): domain Bacteria; kingdom Pseudomonadati; phylum Pseudomonadota; class Gammaproteobacteria; order Pseudomonadales; family Pseudomonadaceae; genus Pseudomonas; species Pseudomonas sp. Z5-35. Next base: position 4,722,297 of record NZ_CP071640.1, on the reverse strand, counting down.
GTCGCGACTCAGAAGCCAAACGCCTTGGCGTGAAGATGTATGGCGGCCAGAAAATCATTCCGGGCAACATCATCGTGCGTCAGCGCGGCACCCAATTCCACGCCGGTTACGGTGTTGGCATGGGTAAAGATCACACCCTCTTCGCGAAAATCGAAGGCGTGATCAAGTTCGAAGTAAAGGGCGCGTTCAACCGCCGTTACGTGAGCGTTGTCGCAGCTTAATTGCGAGATCGCTGGAAAAGCCCTGTCTTGCGACGGGGCTTTTTCGTTTGTGGGGTGAGTCTCTTGCAAAACTGTTTGTATGGGCTGTCGGCGCTGCGGTTGGGGCGCGTATTCAGGTCGCTGCGTTCATTTTTGCAAGAGTCTTATGTCTTGTTTTTTTGGCTCGTCCGTATGGCGAGAGGCGTGTGTCATGAAGTTTGTTGATGAAGTATCGATTCGAGTTAAAGCTGGCGACGGCGGCAATGGCTGCATGAGTTTCCGTCGGGAAAAGTTCATTGAAAACGGCGGTCCGAACGGTGGTGATGGTGGCGACGGTGGCTCGATCTACATGCTCGCCGACGAAAACCTCAACACTTTGGTCGACTACCGTTACACCCGGCACTTCGATGCCGAGCGTGGCTCCAACGGCGGCAGCACTGACTGCACCGGCAAGAAGGGCGAAGACCTGATCCTGCGCGTGCCGGTCGGCACCACGGTGATCGACTCGGCCACCCAGGAAGTCATTGGCGACCTGACCAAGGCTGGCCAGCGTCTGCTGGTCGCCCACGGCGGTTGGCACGGCCTGGGCAACACCCGTTTCAAGTCGAGTACCAACCGTGCACCGCGCCAGACCACGCCAGGCAAGCCAGGTGAGCAGCGTGACCTGAAGCTGGAAATGAAAGTACTGGCCGACGTAGGCCTGCTGGGCCTGCCGAACGCCGGTAAAAGTACCTTCATTCGCTCGGTGTCGGCAGCCAAGCCGAAAGTGGCCGACTACCCGTTCACCACCTTGGTGCCGAACCTGGGTGTGGTTAGTGTCGACCGCTGGAAGAGCTTCGTCATCGCCGACATCCCGGGGTTGATCGAAGGCGCTTCCGAAGGGGCTGGTCTGGGGATTCGCTTCCTCAAGCACTTGTCACGCACCCGTCTGTTGCTGCACCTCGTCGACATGGCGCCGCTGGATGAAACCAGTGCTGCCGATGCCGCCGAAGTCATCGTCAACGAGCTGACCAAGTTCAGTCCGGCCCTGGCCGAGCGTGATCGTTGGCTGGTGCTGAACAAGTGCGACCAGATCCTTGAAGAAGAGCACGAGGAGCGGGTCAAGGAAATCGTCGATCGCCTGGAGTGGGAAGGTCCGGTCTATGTGATCTCGGCCATTGCCAAAGAAGGCACCGAGCGCCTTTGCCACGACATCATGCGTTACCTGGAAGATCGTGCCGATCGCTTGGCCAATGATCCGGCCTACAAGGAAGAGCTGGCCGAGCTCGACCAGCGCATCGAAGACGAGGCGCGTGCCCAGTTGCAGGCGCTGGACGACCAGCGTGCGTTGCGTCGCAGTGGCGTCAAGTCGGTCCATGACATCGGTGACGACGATTGGGACGAAGAAGATGTGGATGACGAAGACGGTCCGGAAATCATCTACGTGCGCGACTGATCCTTGCTGATCCCGCTCCCGCAGGTTTAAGTGGTCGGGCGCGGTGTTATCATCGCAGCCAGCCGGTCTTCAAGGCGCCGCTCATTTGAGCGGCGTTTTGGTATCTGTAAAAGGCAAATACGAATAATCCCATGGGCGGCGCTGGGTCGCGCCGTTCGCTGGCAAAGGTTGAAGATGATGCGGAGCAAGGTGACGGGTGCGCAGCGCTGGGTCGTGAAGATCGGCAGCGCATTGCTGACGGCGGATGGCAAAGGCCTGGATCGCACGGCGATGGCGGTGTGGGTCGAGCAGATGGTGGCCTTGCATGAGGCTGGTGTCGAGCTGGTGTTGGTCTCTTCTGGGGCCGTGGCTGCCGGTATGAGTCGTCTGGGCTGGACGTCGCGACCCAGCGCGATGCATGAGCTGCAAGCTGCCGCCGCCATCGGCCAGATGGGCCTCGTGCAAGCCTGGGAGTCGAGCTTTGCCGAGCACGGTCGCCATACGGCGCAGATCCTGCTGACCCATGACGACCTTTCCGATCGCAAGCGCTACCTGAATGCCCGCAGCACGCTGCGAGCATTGGTGGAGCTCAAAGTCATCCCAGTGATCAACGAGAACGACACGGTGGTTACTGACGAGATCCGTTTCGGCGACAACGACACCCTCGCGGCGTTGGTGGCGAACCTCGTGGAAGCGGACCTGCTGGTCATTCTCACGGACCGCGACGGTATGTTCGATGCCGATCCGCGCAACAATCCTGACGCCAAGCTTATCTACGAAGCGCGCGCCGATGACCCGGCACTGGATGCGGTTGCCGGTGGTACTGGCGGAGCGCTGGGCCGTGGCGGCATGCAGACCAAGCTGCGCGCAGCGCGTCTGGCGGCCCGCTCCGGGGCCCATACCATCATCGTCGGTGGTCGGTTGGAGCGCGTGCTGGATCGCCTGAAGGCCGGCGAGCGCATCGGCACTTTGCTGTCGCCTGAGCGCGGCATGCTCGCGGCGCGCAAGCAATGGTTGGCCGGGCACTTGCAAACCCGCGGCACGCTGGTGCTGGATGCGGGCGCCGTGTCGGCCTTGTCCCAGGGCAACAAGAGCCTGCTGCCAGTGGGCGTGAAGCTGGTCCAGGGCAGTTTTCGCCGGGGCGAAATGGTCGTGTGCGTGGCGCCGGATGGTCGTGAGATCGCCCGTGGCCTGGCCAACTACAGCGCACTGGAAGCGCAAAAAATCATCGGTCAATCGTCTGATGCGATTGTCGGTCTGTTGGGTTACATGGCTGAGCCTGAATTGGTGCACCGTGACAACCTGATCCTCGTCTAAGGAAAAATCATGGGTTTGGCAAAAGGGTTGATCGGCTTGCTGGTGGCGTTGCCGCTGCTGGCTTCGGCTGAGGAAATCGGTCAGGTGTCCACTGTATTCAAGTTCGTCGGGCCGAATGATCGCATTGTGGTCGAGGCGTTCGACGATCCCAAGGTGGACGGGGTGACCTGCTACCTGTCGCGCGCCAAGACGGGCGGCGTCAAGGGTGGTCTGGGGCTGGCCGAGGATCGTGCCGAGGCATCCATTGCCTGTCGTCAGGTCGGGCCGATCAGCTTCAAGGGCGAGCTCAAGGATGGGGACGAGGTCTTCAGGGAGCGCACCTCGCTGGTATTCAAGACCATGCAGGTGGTGCGTTTCCTCGACAAGAAGCGCAATACCCTGGTTTACCTGGTCTACAGTGACCGGGTGATCGAGGGCAGCCCGCAGAATGCGGTGACGGCCATTCCGATTCTGCCGTGGCCGAGCGCTCAGTAAAAAGTGTAGGCGGGCCTGCTCGCCTTCATGGTTGCGGTGCTTGAATCGCAGGCAATAAAAAACCGACCCTGAGGTCGGTTTTTTAATGAGCGCGTCGCTTAGGCAGCAGCGGCAACGTTCAGGGCCTTTACGTGGCCATTCAGGCGGCTCTTATGGCGAGCAGCCTTGTTCTTGTGGATGATGCCTTTATCGGCCATGCGGTCGATAACTGGCACAGCCAGAACGTAAGCAGCTTGTGCTTTTTCAGCGTCTTTTGCGTCGATGGCCTTGACTACGTTTTTGATGTAGGTACGGACCATGGAACGCAGGCTGGCGTTGTGGCTGCGACGCTTCTCAGCCTGTTTTGCACGTTTTTTGGCGGAAGGTGTGTTGGCCACCGTCGAGCTCCTCGAAAGACTTTTTAGGAAATAGCAAACAAAATAGGCCGCGAATCATGCCGATGAGTTGAGGTCTTGTCAAGGGCGGGTGACACGTTCCGCTGAATGGCAGGTGCGGCGCACCGGGTGATTTCTTTCCGGCGTGCGACCTGTAAACTCGCGGGCTTTGGCGCTGTGCTGTTTAGCGGCGCGAAGTATCGCACAAGTGGGCGCGTTGTTCGCCTGCTGTTTATCGACAGGCAAAAACTCTTTCCATGAATCTGCTCAAATCGTTGGCCGCCGTCAGCTCTATCACGATGCTTTCCCGCGTCCTGGGATTCGTTCGCGACACACTGATCGCCCGGATATTCGGGGCCGGAATGGCCACCGACGCCTTCTTCATTGCCTTCAAGCTGCCCAATCTGCTGCGGCGAATCTTCGCCGAAGGGGCATTTTCCCAAGCCTTCGTACCGATCCTGGCGGAATATAAAAGCCAGAAGGGCGACGAGGCGACCCGCACCTTCATTGCTTATGTGACGGGTTTACTGACGCTGGTGCTGGCGCTGGTCACGGCGGCCGGCATGCTCGCCGCGCCCTGGGTGATCTGGGCCACCGCGCCGGGTTTCACCGACACACCGGAAAAATTCCAGCTCACCTCCGACCTCTTGCGGGTGACCTTTCCTTATATATTGCTGATTTCCCTCTCATCCCTGGCCGGGGCGATCCTCAACACATGGAACCGTTTCTCGGTACCGGCCTTCGTGCCAACGCTGCTCAACGTCAGCATGATCGTCTTTGCGCTGTTCCTGACGCCTTACTTCGATCCTCCGGTAATGGCCCTTGGCTGGGCTGTGTTGGTGGGCGGCTTGGCGCAGTTGTTGTACCAGCTGCCGCACCTGAAACAGATCGGCATGCTGGTGCTGCCGCGACTGAACCTGCGCGACAGCGGCGTGTGGCGAGTCATGAAGCAAATGCTGCCGGCCATTCTTGGGGTGTCGGTGAGCCAGATTTCGCTGATCATCAACACGATTTTCGCCTCGTTCCTGGTGGCCGGTTCGGTGTCGTGGATGTACTACGCCGACCGCTTGATGGAGTTGCCGTCCGGGGTGCTGGGCGTGGCGTTGGGCACGATTCTGCTGCCGACACTGGCCAAGACCTACGCCAGCCAGGACCGCCATGAATATTCGCGGATCCTCGATTGGGGCCTGCGCCTGTGCTTCGTGCTGGTGTTGCCTTGCGCCCTGGCGCTGGGAATCCTCGCCGAGCCGCTGACCGTCTCGCTGTTCCAGTATGGCCAGTTCAGTGCCTTCGATGCCTTGATGACTCAGCGGGCATTGGTCGCCTATTCGGTCGGCCTGCTCGGGATCATCGTGATCAAGGTGCTGGCGCCGGGCTTCTACGCGCAGCAAAACATTCGCACCCCGGTGAAAATCGCCATTTTTACCTTGGTGATGACTCAGCTGTTCAACCTGCTGCTCATCGGGCCTTTGGCCCATGCGGGCCTGGCCTTGGCAATCAGCGCGGGTGCCTGCCTTAACGCCGGGCTGCTGTTTTATCAGTTGCGCAAGCAAAAGATGTATCAACCGCAGCCGGGCTGGGCAAAGTTTGGCTTCAAGCTGCTGGTCGCGGTGGGCGTGATGTCGGCGGTCCTGCTGGGGGCCATGCATTTCATGCCGGCCTGGGGCGAGGGGCAGATGCTCGAGCGTTTCCTGCGCCTGGGCGCGCTGGTTGTTGCGGGCGTGGTGGCGTATTTCGGCATGTTGCTGCTCATGGGGTTCCGCTTGCGTGACTTCAATCGCAAGGCCCTGAGCTGATGGACCGCACTCGATAATTGCGGGGCGGACTGCGGTTTTGTCGGTTCGATCACTTTGGGTTACGGTGTTGCCTGTCACCGACCGCCGGGTGTGGTTATAATCGGCCACTTTATGAGCAAGAAGCGCGTTATGCAGCTGGTTCGAGGCCTCCACAACCTGCGTCCCCGGCATCGGGGCTGTGTCGCCACTATTGGCAACTTTGACGGTGTTCACCGTGGCCACCAGGCTATCCTGGCGCGGCTGCGCGAGCGTGCGTTGGAGTTGGGCCTGCCCAGCTGCGTGGTGATCTTCGAGCCGCAGCCCCGGGAGTTTTTCGCCCCGGACACCGCTCCGGCCCGTCTGGCCCGGTTGCGCGACAAGCTGCAACTGCTGGCCGCCGAAGGCGTCGATCGGGTCTTGTGCCTGGCCTTCAACCAGCGCCTGAGCAAGCTCAGTGCCGCCGAATTCGTCGATACCATCCTGGTGGACGGTCTCGACGTGAAGCATCTGGAAGTCGGCGATGATTTCCGTTTCGGTTGTGACCGGGCAGGTGATTTCGATTACCTGCAACAGGCCGGTATCGCCCAAGGCTTCACCGTCGAAGCTGCTCAGACCGTCGAGATGGACGGCCTGCGGGTCAGTAGCACGCAGGTTCGCAATGCCTTGGCCGCTGGCGACTTCGAACTGGCCGAGCGCCTGCTTGGCCGGCCATACCGGATTGCCGGCCGGATCCTGCACGGGCAGAAACTGGCGCGCCAATTGGGCACGCCGACGGCCAACGTGCAACTCAAGCGCCGTCGTGTGCCGCTGACCGGGGTGTTCCTGGTGAGTGTCGAGATCGACGGCAAGACCTGGCCCGGCGTCGCCAATATCGGCGTACGGCCCACGGTGCAAGGAGATGGCAAGGCCCATCTCGAAGTACACATTCTGGATTTTGCCGGCGATCTGTATGACCGGCGTTTGACGGTGGTTTTCCACCAGAAGCTGCGTGAAGAGCAGCGTTTTGCCTCTCTGGAGGCGCTCAAGACGGCGATCCATGCAGATATCGCCGCCGCCCGTGCCCTTGTCGCAACCAGCGCCAATCGCTAATGAAGAGCCTTAAATGACCGACTATAAAGCCACGCTAAACCTTCCGGACACCGCCTTCCCAATGAAGGCCGGCCTGCCTCAGCGCGAACCACAGATTCTGCAGCGTTGGGACAGCATTGGCCTGTACGGAAAGTTGCGCGAAATTGGCAAGGATCGTCCGAAGTTCGTCCTGCACGACGGCCCTCCGTACGCCAACGGCACCATCCACATCGGTCACGCGCTGAACAAGATTCTCAAGGACATGATCATCCGCTCCAAGACCCTGTCGGGTTTTGACGCGCCGTATGTGCCGGGCTGGGACTGCCACGGCCTGCCGATCGAACACAAGGTCGAAGTCACCCACGGCAAGAACCTGGGCGCCGACAAGACCCGCGAGCTGTGCCGTGCCTACGCCACCGAGCAGATCGAAGGGCAGAAGTCCGAATTCATCCGTCTCGGCGTGCTGGGCGACTTCGCCAACCCGTACAAGACCATGGACTTTGCGAACGAAGCCGGCGAAATTCGCGCCTTGGCGAAAATCGTCCAGGGCGGTTTCGTATTCAAGGGCCTCAAGCCGGTGAACTGGTGCTTCGATTGCGGTTCGGCCCTGGCCGAGGCGGAAGTCGAATACGAGAACAAGAAGTCCTCGACCATCGACGTCGCGTTCCCGATCGCCGATGAAGACAAGCTCGCCGCTGCTTTCGGCCTGGGCAAGCTTGCCAAGCCCGCCTTGATCGTGATCTGGACCACCACGCCGTGGACCATCCCGGCCAACCAGGCGCTGAACGTTCATCCCGAATTCAACTACGCCCTGGTCGATGTCGGCGACAAGCTGCTGGTATTGGCCGAGGAATTGGTCGAGTCCTGCCTGGCCCGCTACAACCTCGAGGGTTCGGTGATCGCCACCGCCCCGGGGTCGGCGCTGGAGCTGATCAATTTCCGTCATCCGTTCTATGACCGCCTGTCGCCGGTGTACCTGGCCGACTACGTGGAGCTGGGCGCAGGCACTGGCGTGGTTCACTCCGCGCCGGCCTATGGCGTCGACGACTTCGTGACCTGCAAGAAGTACGGCATGGTCAACGACGACATCCTCAACCCGGTGCAGAGCAATGGCGTGTATGTGCCATCGCTGGAGTTTTTTGGCGGCCAGTTCATCTGGAAAGCCAATCCGGCCATCGTCGACAAGTTGACCGAAGTCGGCGCGCTGCTGCACACCACCGTCATCGAACACAGCTACATGCACTGCTGGCGTCACAAGACCCCGCTGATCTACCGCGCCACCGCGCAGTGGTTCATCGGCATGGACAAGCAGCCCACCAGCGGCGACACCCTGCGCCAGCGTTCGCTCAAGGCCATTGAACAAACCCAGTTCGTGCCGGCCTGGGGCCAGGCGCGCCTGCATTCGATGATCGCCAACCGTCCGGACTGGTGCATCTCCCGCCAGCGCAACTGGGGCGTGCCGATCCCGTTCTTCCTGAACAAGGAAAGCGGCGAACTGCACCCGCGCACCGTCGAACTGATGGAAGACGTTGCCAAGCGCGTCGAAGTCGAAGGCATCGAAGCCTGGTTCAAGATGGACCCCACCGAGCTGTTGGGCGACGAAGCACCGCTGTACGACAAGATCAGCGACACCTTGGACGTCTGGTTCGACTCCGGCACCACTCACTGGCACGTGCTGCGCGGCTCGCACCCGATGGGCCACGAGACCGGCCCGCGCGCCGACCTGTACCTGGAAGGTTCGGACCAACATCGCGGCTGGTTCCACTCGTCCTTGCTCACCGGTTGCGCCATCGACAACCACGCGCCGTACCGCGAGCTGCTGACCCACGGCTTCACCGTCGACGAGTCCGGCCGCAAAATGTCCAAGTCCCTGGGCAACGTGATTGCGCCGCAGAAAGTCAACGACACCTTGGGCGCCGACATCATGCGCCTGTGGGTCGCTTCCACTGACTATTCCGGCGAGATGGCCGTTTCCGATCAGATCCTCCAGCGCAGTGCGGACGCCTATCGCCGGATCCGCAATACCGCGCGCTTCCTGCTCTCGAACCTGACCGGTTTCAACCCGGCCACCGACCTGCTGCCGGCTGAAGACATGCTGGCGCTGGACCGCTGGGCCGTTGACCGGACCCTGCTGCTGCAACGCGAATTGCAGGAGCACTACGGTGAATACCGTTTCTGGAACGTCTACTCCAAGATCCACAACTTCTGCGTGCAGGAGCTCGGTGGGTTCTATCTCGACATCATCAAGGACCGCCAGTACACCACCGGCGCCAACAGCAAGGCGCGTCGTTCGTGCCAGACTGCGCTGTTCCACATCAGCGAAGCGCTGGTGCGCTGGATCGCGCCGATCCTGGCGTTCACCGCCGACGAACTGTGGGAGTACCTGCCGGGCGAGCGCAACGAATCGGTGATGCTCAACACCTGGTACGAAGGCCTGACCGAACTGCCGCAAGGCTTTGAGCTGGACCGTGCCTACTGGGACCGCATCATGTCGGTCAAGGCGGCGGTCAACAAGGAAATGGAAATCCAGCGCGCGGCCAAGGCCGTCGGTGGCAACCTGCAAGCCGAAGTGACCTTGTATGCCGAAGAGGCGTTGAGTGCCGACCTGGCCAAGCTTGGCAACGAATTGCGCTTCGTGCTGATCACCTCAACCGCCAGCGTCGCCCCGTTGGTGCAAGCACCGGCCGACGCAGTGGTTACCGAAGTGAGTGGCCTGAAGCTCAAGGTGGTCAAGTCGAGCTTCGTCAAGTGCGCCCGTTGCTGGCACTGCCGCGAAGACGTCGGCGTGAACCCGGAGCATCCGGAAATCTGCGGCCGTTGCGTCGACAACATCAGCGGCACCGGCGAGGTTCGTCACTATGCCTAATGTGGCGGGCCGCTTCGGGCGGCTGGGCTGGCTCTGGTTGAGCGCGCTGGTACTGGTCATTGACCAGGCCAGCAAGCACTACTTCGAAGGCTCGCTCACGATGTACCAGCAGATCGTGGTCATTCCCAACTACTTCAGCTGGACGCTGGCCTACAACACCGGTGCGGCGTTCAGCTTCCTGGCCGACAGTTCGGGCTGGCAGCGTTGGCTGTTCGCGCTGATCGCCATCGTCGTCAGCGCCGTGCTGGTGGTCTGGCTCAAGCGCCTGGGGCGTGACGAGACCTGGCTGGCCGTGGCGTTGGCGTTGGTCCTGGGTGGCGCGCTGGGCAATCTCTATGACCGGATTGCCCTGGGCCACGTGATCGATTTCATCCTGGTGCATTGGCAGAACCGCTGGTATTTCCCGGCGTTCAACTTTGCCGACAGCGCCATCAGCGTGGGCGCTGTGATGCTCGCCCTGGACATGTTCAAGAGCAAGAAAACCGGAGAAGCCGTCCATGACTGAGCAGCGTATCGCTCAAAACACCGAAGTGAAGCTTCACTTCGCCCTGCACCTGGAAAACGGCGACACTGTCGATAGCACCTTCGGCAAGGCGCCGGCGGTGTTCAAAGTCGGCGATGGCAACCTGCTGCCGGGCTTCGAAGCGGCGATCTTCGGTTTCAAGGCCGGCGACAAGCGCACCGTGGTCGTTCCACCGGAAAACGCCTTTGGTCAGCCCAATCCGCAAAACGTGCAGACCATGCCACGCTCGCAGTTCCAGGACATGGAATTGTCCGAGGGCCTGCTGGTGATTTTTAATGACGCGGCCAACGCCGAGCTGCCGGGTGTGGTGAAAGCTTTTGACGATGCCCAGGTGACCGTCGATTTCAATCACCCGTTGGCGGGCAAGACCTTGAGCTTTGAAGTGGAGATTCTTGAGGTCAACGCGGTTTAACGTCTGTTCGGCAGTTCTGCTGCCACCCGGTTCACTGATTCAATTCTTGCGCGTAAGACACGAGGCACAGCATGCAAATCAAACTCGCCAACCCCCGTGGCTTCTGCGCCGGCGTGGACCGGGCGATCGAAATCGTCAACCGCGCCCTGGAAGTCTTCGGGCCGCCGATCTACGTGCGCCACGAAGTGGTGCACAACAAGTTCGTCGTCGAGGACCTGCGCAGCCGCGGGGCCATTTTCGTCGAGGAACTGGACCAGGTGCCGGACGACGTCATCGTGATCTTCAGCGCCCACGGGGTTTCCCAGGCGGTACGGACCGAAGCCGCCGGCCGTGGCCTGAAAGTGTTCGATGCCACCTGTCCGCTGGTGACCAAAGTGCACATCGAAGTGGCGCGCTACAGCCGCGACGGTCGAGAGTGCATCCTGATCGGCCACGCGGGCCATCCGGAAGTCGAAGGCACCATGGGCCAGTACGACGCCAGTAACGGCGGCGCAATCTACCTGGTCGAGGACGAGGAGGATGTGGCGGCCTTGCAGGTGCGTAATCCGGAAAAGCTCGCTTTTGTCACCCAGACCACATTATCGATGGACGACACCAGCCGGGTCATCGACGCCCTGCGTACGCGTTTTCCGGCCATCGGCGGGCCGCGCAAGGACGATATCTGCTACGCGACCCAGAACCGCCAGGACGCGGTCAAGCAACTGGCCGACGAGTGCGATGTGGTCCTGGTGGTCGGCAGCCCGAACAGCTCCAACTCCAATCGCTTGCGCGAACTGGCCGAACGCATGGCCACCCCGGCGTACCTGATCGACGGTGCCGAGGACATGCAGCGCAGCTGGTTCGACGGTGTCGAGCGGATTGGCATTACCGCCGGTGCCTCCGCGCCGGAAGTACTGGTACGCGGCGTGATCCAGCAGTTGCAGGCGTGGGGGGCGACGGGGGCGGATGAGTTGTCCGGCCGCGAGGAAAACATCACGTTCTCGATGCCGAAGGAGTTGCGCGTCCGCTCGCTGCTTTGAGTCCTTTTTCGCACAGGGCCTCTTCGGCTTTGATACTTTCCAGGCGGACGCGGCCGGAGGGCGCCAGTATCACTTGATGGTGGCTGACCGGCCCGCGTTTGGCGCAGACATGCAGCGTGCCGGCCTGGAAAGAGTTATTGGCGTGTAATGCCGCCCCATGGCTACCGAACCTTACCCGGCGTTTCACCGTCTGGTTGCCGATCACGCGCGCGCTTGCGCTGCGTTCCTTCAGCAAGGTCTTCTCCTTGTTGTCCAGGGTGATCCGCCAGCCCTTGCCCCAATCATTGTCTATCCCATGTATCAATACTCGGCGGTTACGCATGATGGCTTCGCTGCGGGCACTGCGTAACCCGCTGAGCAGCAACTGCGCGGTGTCCTCGCGTTCGATGGATTCGATCAGCTCTTTGTAGCCTGTACCGGCCCACGGCAGAACAATTGCGGCGATTGCCAGTCCCATGAGCAGTTCGATCAGGCTGAAACCCTGTTGGCGCATGACGTCTCCTCCCTGGAGTACGAAAAACGACGCGATCCGTGCGCCGTCAAACCGAAACAACTGCACACACGGCGGTTGTTTGTTCTAGCGTGTAGAAGCAGGTATAGCCGACGGCAACGGAGGGCATCGATGGATCTTCGTACAAAAGGTTTCACGCTGATCGAGGTGTTGGTGGCCCTCGGCGTGCTGCTGATCCTGATCACCATGGCGGTGCCGGCATTCACCGGGGCAATGCAGGGCACCAAGGCCGATACCGAGGTCGGCGACTTGCGCCGGGCACTGAACTTTGCCCGGATGACGGCGATTGACCGTGGCATCACGGTACGGCTTTGCCCGACGGCGGGGGGCAGCGTCTGGAGCAGCGAACTGGCGGTATATGCCGGTGCTTGCATTGCGCCCAATGTATTGCGGGTTGTTCCAGCCATGGGCAGCGGAGCGACTCTGACGCTACCCTCAGAAGTGACCAGCATCGACTTCAACAACCTGGGCGGATTATCGGCACCGGCGACGCCGGTGAGCTTCACTTACGTAAGAGGGGCGCAGAGCAGGACGCTCAGTGTTTGCCTCAATGGACGAATCGTACTGGGTGGAAATTGCGGATGAAGGGTTGCAGTAAAAACGCACAGGAGGGCATGACACTTATCGAGGTGCTGGTGGCGGTGCTGATTCTCGGCGTGGGGCTGCTGGGTGCGGCGATGATCCAGCTCAATGCGCTCAAATACACCGACAGCTCGCGCATGACCAGCCAGGCCAGCTTCATCGCCTACGACATGCTCGACCGCATCCGCGCCAATTCCGCGGCCGACTACACCGTTACCCCGCCCAGTTCGCCCAACCTCAGCGTGACTCGGGACCAGGACCTGTACGACTTCAAGACCAACATCGTCGCCTTCGGCGGCGCCACGGCCACCGGCACCATTGCGTTGAACCAGCGGGTCTACACCATCACCATTGCCTGGGACGATGCCCGGGCCGCCAACACGACCAACGCGGAAGAAGCGCGACGCACCTTTGTGCTGACCAGCCGTGTCGCCGTCGATCCACTGACGACGACGCCATGAATAGATATAGCCGGGGCTTTGGCCTGATCGAACTGATGATCGCGCTGGTGATCAGCCTGATCGTCGTGCTGGGCGTGGTGCAGATATTCATCGCCGCCAAAAATACCTACGCCAGCCAGAGCGCCGCCGCAGTGATGCAGGAGGACGCGCGGTTTGCCATGAGCAAGATGGTCCAGGAAATTCGCATGGTCGGCATGTTCGGTTGCCTGGCGACCATTACGGATGCCTCGACGGATAACAGTTTCGCGGCCAGCCAGATCACCCCGATCCGCTGGGACAATGCGAACCGGAGACTGACCCTGGTAACGGCGGACATCGGGAGCGGCGGTAACGCACCGACCTGGACCGTCGTCTCCGATTGCCGCACCTCGGCGACCGCCTACTCGAACGCGCGGGTGCCGGCTGCGGGACAGTTGGCCTTCCCGATCCGCCGATTGGTCTACAGCTTCAACAACAACCAATTGCTGCTGGGCAGCGGCACCGGCAATCCGCCGACCCTGTCGGTGCTGGTGGACAATGTGCGGGCGTTCGACGTGACGTTCGGCGTGGCCGCCAGCGCAACGGACATCGCGGCCACCAGCTACACCGGCAACCCGAGCGACCCGGCGCTGATCCGCAGCGTGCGCCTGACGCTGACGCTGTTCGATCCCAAGAACGCCGTGCGCGAGCAGACCTTCAACGTGGTTGCCGCCTTGCGCAACCGGCTGCTATGAGGAGGCGATCGATGACTTCGACAGGTCTCAAGCACCGCCAGGGCGGCATGGCATTGCTGGTGAGCCTGGTGTTCTTGCTGTTGCTGACGCTGATCGGCCTGTCGTCGATGCAGAGCGCCACCCTCCAGGAAAAAATGACCAGCAGCGTCATGCAGCGCAACCAGTCGTTCCAGATGGCCGAGGCTGCGCTGAGGGTCGGTGAAAGCGCGGTACAGGCCGAGAGCTACTCGCTGCCGGTGTGCAACACCACGGCCCAGTGCGCGCCGCCGGCCGAGTCGGCGACGGTGGCGGCGGCCGGGCGCAATTCATCATCAGGAGTGCTCTGGGTGGCCGCCGCCGGAGGGTTTTATGGTGTGCAGAACATTGGCACCACGTTGGCGGCGGTCAATGTACCCGTCAATACCTCGGCGACGCTGTATCGGATCACGGCGGTGGCGGTAGTGGGCAATAACCAGCGCAGCGTGGTGGAGAGCATCTATGCGAAGTACTAACTGGCTAGGGGGCTGGCGACAGGCGTTTTGCGGGGTGTTGCTGAGCCTGTACCTGGCGGCCCCGGTCTACGGCTTCACCCCTTCGGAGTCGCCGCTGTTGAGCGCGGCGGCGGTGACGCCCAACGTGATGCTGCTGATTGATGATTCTGGGAGTATGAACAACATTATCTGGGCGGCGGGGTTTGATCCGGCGGTCTCGCAGCCTACCGTTTATACGTGTGAATCCACCACCAGCTGCAACAGCATTGCTAGGCTGAATATGGAGGACGGCAATGTTCTATTGGCAAGTCTGTCCCGTGGCGGCTGTTCCAGGGCTGGCAACTGGTATGGCTTTTATCGAAGCGACCTAGGGGAGGTTTGCCTGAGGTTGCCCGACCCCGTGGGCAACGGGAATACGCGCTACACGGCCAAATACCTGTCTTATTTGCTGACTTTGTCCAACGGTTCAAGCCGCGACTTCACCACCGGCTCAATCCCCACCGATTACCGAATCAACGTGGCTCGCGATGTTTCGGCCGACCTGGTCGCCAATAACCGCGCCCTGCGCATCGGCCTCGCCACGTTCAACCCGCCCAACAGCGGCAACTCCGGTCCAGGCGGTTACATCGCTCGGGCCATCACTGACCTGTCACCGGTCAGCGGCAGCGTCACCCAGACCCAGGCCAACACCAACTACAGCGCCCTGATCAGCGCCATCAACGGCTTGGGCGCCGTCGCCAATACGCCGTTGGCCGAGAGCTACTACGAAGTCACCCGCTACTTCCGGGGCATGGCGCCGTACTACAACGGCACACCCAGCACCTACACCAGTCCGATCCAATACCGATGCCAGAAAAATTTTGGCGTGGTGATCACTGATGGTTTACCCACCTTTGACCGAACGTTTCCTACCAATGACCCGCTAGGCGGAAACCGTCTTCCTAATTGGGATGGTATCAGCACCAACGATGGCGCCAATCCCGTTGGCGATGCGGAGGGTGACACGCTTTATCTGGACGACATCGCCAAGTTTGCCTTCGACATCGACATGCGCTCCACAGGCACTGACGTCACGGGGAAAAGCTGGGACGGCGCTGAGTTTCGTCGTCAGTACCTCAATACCTACACCGTAGGTTTTGCCGTCACGAACCAGATGCTTTCCGACGCTGCCCGCTACGGTGCAGGCAGGTATTATCCGGCGACCGACAGCGAAGGCCTGAACTCAGCCCTGTCGTCGGCCCTCAGCGACATCACCTCCAAGGCCGGCTCCGGGGGCGGCGGCACCAGCAATGGCGCCACGCTGTCCAGCACCTCCAGTTATTACCAGACGACGTACGATCCCAAGGACTGGCGCGGCACCATCAAGGCGTTCGGTTTCACCTCGACCGGAACGGTCAATACAGCGGCGCTGCAATGGACTACCGATACCGCCATCGTGCCCGGCGCCACTGCGCCGACCTACCAGTCGTGGAACACCGCAACCAACGTGCCGGTGACCCTGGCCTTTGGCAACTTTTCACCGGCCCAGCAAACCAGCCTGAGCCAGGGCTTGCCCACAGGGATTACTGGCATCGATCTGGTGCAGTGGAGCAAGGGCGTCAACAAGACCGGGCTGAAGGTGCGCAGCGTCTTGCTCGGGGACATCATCAACTCGCCGCTGGCCCTGGCTTCGCCCAACGACCAGACTGCCTCGGACCTGTTGAACGACACCAGCTACAGCACGTACCTGACCACCAAGGCGGCGAACATGAGCAGCAGCCTGGTGGTGAATGGCAATGACGGTTTTTTCAGCGTCATCAACAGCACGAATGGCACCCGGCGCTACGCCTATATGCCGTCGAGCGTGCTGCCCTCGTTGCAGCTCATCGCCGATCCCAGCTACATCAATGGCGTGAGCCACAAGTTCTTGGTGGACGGGCAGGTCGGCGTATTTGATGCGCAAATGGGTAGCGCCTGGAAAACCCTCGCCTTGGGCGGTACCGGGGCGGGCGGGCGGGCGTTTTATGCGGTGCAATTGTTCGACGCATCGGCCGGTAACGCGATCCGCGCGCTGTGGGAAATCAGCGCGCCGACGGTTGCCAACACGGCCAATGCCTTCAACGACCTGGGCTACGCCTACGCGCGCCCCGAAGTCGCGCGTTTGTCGGATGGTCGCTGGGCGGCGTTCATTTCCAATGGCTACGGCAGCAACACCGGCGTGGCGGCGTTGTACGTGGTGGACATTCGCGACGGCTCGCTGATTCGCAAGATTGTCATCAACAGCAGCGAGACCGATAACGGCCTCTCGTCGGTCAAGCTGCGGGTCAACTCGCAGAACGTGGTGCAAGCGGCCTATGGCGGAGACTTGAAAGGACGGATGTGGAAATTCGACCTCAGCGGCGCGTCTCCCAACACCTGGGGCCTGGCGTTTGCCGGCCAGCCGTTGTTCACCGCCCCAGGCGGAGCGACCCAGCCGATCACCGCCCAGCCCCTGCTGGCGGAAAATCCTCAAGGCGGCATCCAGGTATTTTTCGGCACGGGCAAGTTCAACGAATCGGTGGACAAGCTCAACAAGGACCTGCAGGGGTTCTATTCAATCTGGGATGCCACCGGTGGCGCCGGACAAATCACCGTGTCGAGCTTGCAGGCGCAATCGATCACCGGCATTTTTTCAGGCGCCACGGGTCAGTTCGTGACCACCAGCCAGAACGACGTGGCTTATCCCGCGCAGAAGGGCTGGTATTTGCCACTGATCTACAATAACGCGCTGACCGGCGAGAGGGTGATCAATCCAGCCAGCCTGGTGCTCGGGCGCGTTGTCTTCACCACCGCCGCCGTGGACACCACCGACCCTTGCGCCAGCTTCGGTACGGGCAAACTCATCGAAGTGGATGCTTTCAACGGTAAGATGCTCAACTATGCGGTACTCGATACCAACAACGATGGCGCGCTCAACAGTCTCGACACGATCTCCGCCGGCGTGGTGTTCACGGGCGGTATCCCGACCCTGAGCGCCGTCGTCAATGCCAACGGGGCCACTAACATGATCGTGAACGATTCCGGTGGCGGTATCACCGACCTGTTGGGCAAATCCGTGGGCGGCAGTCGCCGTATCATGTGGCGGCAAATACAGTGAGAGGTAAGACATGCGCAGATCCAACCGGGGTTTCACCTTGATCGAAATCCTGATCGTGATCGCGATCGTCGGTATCGTGATCACCATCGGCTATCCGAGCCTGAGCGAATACATGAAGAAAGGCCGGCGTACCGAAATCGCGGGGCTCTTGTCGGAGCAGGCGCAGATCCTTGAGCGACACTACTCGAAGAACAACGTCTATACCAACGCGACCGGCCTGAGCGGCGGCAACGACTTCTACACCATTACCGCGACGACGCTGACGGAACAGACCTATACCCTGACCGCCATGCGCAGGAGCGGTTCGTCCATGGCGACCGACAAGTGCGGTGATTTCACGATCGACAACACGGGCAAGCGGGGCAATGTCAACTCCGCTGCCGGCGTGACCGCCAAGGACTGCTGGGGCCGCTGAGTTTTATTTTCCGGGCGCATTCTTGCGCCCCCTGTCTTTGTGAGTCGAAACAGAACATGACCAGGCAACAACAAGTGGTGGTTGTCGGCGGCGGCGTCATTGGCCTGCTGACTGCGTTCAATCTCGCCTCCGAAGGGCTGCGTGTGGTGCTGCTGGACCGTTCCGGTGTTGGTCAGGAGTCGTCCTGGGCCGGTGGTGGTATCGTTTCGCCCCTTTACCCGTGGCGCTATACCCCGGCAGTTACCGCGCTGGCCCATTGGTCGCAGGATTTTTATCCACAGCTGGGCGAGCGCTTGTTCGCGGCGACCGGAATCGATCCGCAAGTGCACGTCACCGGCTTGTATTGGCTGGACCTGGACGATCAAGACGAAGCACTGGCCTGGGCCGAGCGGGAAGGGCGTCCGCTGCGGGCGGTGGATATCAGCGCGGTGCATGACGCTGTACCGGTGCTCGGTTCGGGGTTTTCCCGGGCCATCTACATGGCCGATGTGGCTAACGTGCGCAACCCTCGGCTGGTCAAGTCCCTCAAAGCTGCCTTGCTGGCGATGCCAAACGTCACGCTTCACGAGCATTGCGAAGTCAGCGGTTTTATCCGTGACGGTGGGCGTGTCGTCGGGGTTGAGAGTTCATCGGGGGAGGTCCGCGGTGATCAAGTGGTACTGTCCGCCGGCGCCTGGAGTGGCGAGTTGCTTGGGACATTGGGACTGAAGCTGCCGGTTGAGCCGGTGAAGGGCCAGATGATTCTGTACAAGTGCGCTGAGGATTTTCTGTCGAGCATGGTCCTCGCCAGGGGCCGTTACGCGATTCCCCGTCGTGACGGGCACATTCTGATTGGCAGTACGCTGGAGCGTGAAGGCTTCGACAAAACGCCGACCGATGCGGCGCTGGAGAGTCTCAAGGCTTCGGCGGTGGCGCTGGTTCCGGCGCTGGCCGATGCCGAGGTGGTGGGGCATTGGGCCGGGTTGCGGCCGGGGTCGCCGGAAGGTATTCCCTTTATCGGCGAGATGCCTGGGTTCGAGGGTTTGTGGTTGAACTGCGGGCATTATCGCAATGGGCTGGTGCTGGCGCCGGCTTCGTGTCGGTTGTTTGTCGATTTGATGTTGGGGCGTGAGGCGGTGATTGATCCGCGACCTTATGCGCCTGCTGGGCGGTTGTAAGGTTTTACCGGGGACATATCCGTTGTCGCGGTAACGGCCTCCTAAGGTTTCGCCCTTACGGCGAGTCACTTTCGAAGGGCGCGAAAGTAACCAAAGCGCCTTTGCCCCACCACTCGGTGCCTCGCCTAGGCTCGGCATGCCCGCACTCCGGCATTGTTCCGTGGGCCCGCCGCGAAGGGCCATCCATGGCCCAGCGCGGCTATCCCGGCATCCATGCCGGGATACCCACTCCACAATGCCTGCGTGCGGCCATCGTGGTTAACGGGGCGCCTGAGATCAACGTCCGTCGCGAGGCGGCCTGATAGCCGACCTGGTTTTGGGTGGGATTGCGTTTTTCCTGTGCGAGCCTGCTCGCTGCGGCACTCAAGAAAAACGATACCCCCGTGGCGAGGGAGCTTGCTCCCGCTGGGCTGCGCAGCAGACCCAGAACCATTCAGCAAGGTGTATCTGGATAATCGCAGTGTGGTTTTTTACGACTGCTTCGCAGTCGAGCGGGAGCAAGCTCCCTCGCCACGGTACCTTCGTCCCCCACGCCTGCTGACCCACCGTCATCGCAAAGAAGCCCGTATTCACAAGAGAAACGCGATCCCACCCAAAATCAGGTCGGCTATCAGGCCGCCTCGCGACGGACGTTGATCTCGGCGCCCCGTTAACCACGATGGCCGCACGCAGGCATTGTGGAGTGGGTATCCCGGCATGGATGCCGGGATAGCCGCGCTGGGCCATGGATGGCCCTTCGCGGCGGGCCCACGGAGCAATGCCGGAGGGCGGGCACACCGAGCCTAAGCGAGGTGCCGAGTGGTGGGGCAAAAGCGTTTTGCTTACTTTTGCGCTTCTCAAAAGTGAGACGCCGTAAGGGCGGAACCCTAAGCAGCCGTTACCGAAGAAACGGATCTACACCCCCCGACAATGTCGACCTCACCCCAACCAAGATTTGTGGGAATGTTCGGACAACAATCTAAACCAAGCCGACTTTTCCGACGAGTTCTGGCGGTTGCCGGGTGGGAAGAGCTCCGGCTAACCTTTTCCCGTCGCTGCCAATTCAGCGACCGGGCGTCGCGGCCCGCTAACTTGGTGCATAATTCCAGCCCACGACGGTGCTTCGGTATTTGTCGTTTTGTCATGGCTGGCTGTGCGTGGGATACCTTCGGGTATGCCGAGTCTCCAAGTTCGGTCCGCGAACCTGCGTACAGCTGCCACCTTCAATCGCGTCGCGGCGATCGGTGACAGCTCCAAAACTTGGAGATGCACGATGCTCAAAGTTACACCCAATCCTCCCGAAACAGATCCGTCGCCGACCGACGTCGATCCGGATCACCCAAAGCTCGATGAAGCCGCCAAACGCGTCATCGATTCTTACCTCGACCCAAAACCTGAAACCAAAAAGAAACCAGCCCCGTACCAGCTGTTCACCGTCGTGGACGGCATCGACGTCGAATGCCTGCTGACCAACCTCAGCGAAACCCTGGCCTCAGCCAACGCAACCATCAGCGACCTGGCCTTCGACCTGGAAGGCTCACGACGGCAGATTGCATTGGGGATACAACAACTGATTGAACTGAGTGAATTACTGGCCAATCGAGTGCTGGACGAACGGGTGCCGGTGGCGGAAGGCTAGAAGAGCTGCGAAAGCGAACGCCGAACCTGTGGCGAGGGAGCTTGCTCCCGCTGGGTTGCGAAGCGGCCCCCAACCTGAGACCTCGGTGCATCAGGTTGATCGAGTCGCTGCTTTTGGGGCTGCTGCGCAGCCCAGCGGGAGCAAGCTCCCTCGCCACAGGGGAATACATGGGCTTCGAAACCGTGGCTCAATCCAATCCCAGCTTCTTCAACCGATACCGCATCGACCGAAACGACAACTTCAATCGCTGCGCCGCCGCCGTACGGTTCCAACGGGTTTCTTCCAGTGCCTGGAGAATCACCTTGCGCTCGACCTCTTCGAGATAGCCGTCCAGATTGTCGACCTGCATCAAATCGGGACTGCCCGAGTCGCCAGCGCTACCGCCCTCGGCCAGCCGCAGATCTTCGGCCTCGATCTGTTGGTGTTCGCAGAGGGTATAGGCCCGTTCGAGCATGTTTTCCAGCTCCCGCACGTTGCCTGGGAAGCGGTAATTGCGCAGGGCGTCCAGCGCGCGTGGGTGCAGCTTGGCCGCAGGGCTGCCGGTGCTGGCGGCCAGGCGCTGGAGCACGTGGTTGGCCAGCGGCTCGATGTCTTCGCGGCGTTCACGTAATGGCGGGACACGGAGTTCGATGACGTTCAGCCGGTAATACAGGTCCTGGCGAAAACGCCCGGCGGCGACTTCCGCGTCCAGGTCTTTATGGGTGGCGCACAGGATACGCACATCCACCACCTCTTCCTGCTGGCCTCCCACGGCGCGCACGGCTTTTTCCTGGATGGCTCGCAACAGCTTGACCTGCATCGCCAATGGCAAGTCGGCCACTTCGTCGAGAAACAGAGTCCCGCCATGAGCAGCCTGGAACAATCCGGGCTTGTCCTCGATGGCGCCGCTGAAGCTGCCTTTTCTATGACCGAAAAACTCGCTTTCCATCAGCTCTGTCGGAATCGCCCCACAGTTGACGGGCACAAAGCGCTGGCTGGCTCGCGAGCCCTGCTCGTGGATCAAGCGGGCGACCAGTTCCTTGCCGCATCCCGATTCACCGCTGACGTACACCGGCGCCTGGCTGCGGGCGAGTTTTTCGATCTGTTTGCGCACGTTGCGCATGGGCGGGGAGTCGCCCAGCAGGCAGCGCTCGACGGTCGCTCCCGGTGAAGCGACGGGCGGCATGCGCAAGGCACTACCGACCAACTCCCGCAGGCGGGCCAGGTCGACGGGCTTGGTCAGGAAGTCGAAGGCACCAGCCTTGAGGGCGTCGATGGCGACTTCCAGGCTGCCATAGGCGGTGATCATCGCCACGGGCAGTTGGGGATGACGTTGCTGGATGTGTTGCACCAGTTCCAGCCCGGTGCCGTCGGGTAGGCGCATGTCGGTCAGGCACAGGTCGAAGGCTTCGCCCGCCAGCAGCGACTTAGCCTCGGCAAGGTTCTTGGCGCTGCGGGTGTCGAGTTTCATCCGTCCCAGGGTTATTTCCAGGAGTTCGCGGATGTCCGGCTCGTCGTCGACGATCAGGATTCGTTGCCGTGAGCGTGTATTCAAATCTGTTTCCGTCCGTGAGCAAAAGTGATGCGAAAGCAGCCGCCGCCTTGGCGTGGTTTGAAGTCTAGGCGGGCCTGGTTGCTTTCGCACAGCTCACGGGACAGATAAAGCCCAAGGCCGGTGCCCTGGCTGCTGGTGGTGAAGAAAGGCTCGAACAAGTGCGCCTGTTGATCGGGTGTTACACCGGGGCCGTTGTCGATGATGTCCAGCATGGCGAGCTGGCTGTGCGGCTCGATGAACAGTTTCAGCCAGGCCTCGGCCTGCCCATGAACCATGGCGCTGTGGCGCCAGGCATTGCGCAGCAGGTTGTCGAGCACTTGGGTCAGTTGGTCGGGATCCATCAGCGTGACGTACTCGCCCGGGTCGATGCTCAGGTGCAGATGCTGCTGTTCGGTCACGCTTTCGCGGGCCTGTTGGACGAACTGTTCCAGCCATGTGCGCAAATCCAGGCGTTGGGGCGCGGTTTGCTGGCGGCGAGACAGTTGCAGGACATTTTCAATGACGCGATTCATTCGTTGGGAGTGATCTTGAATAATCTGCGTCAGACGCCGGTCCGCGTCGTTCAGTTCCTCGGATTCGCGCAGCAATTGCGCGGCGTGGCTGATCGCCCCCAAGGGGTTACGGATTTCATGGGCGATACCGGCGGTAAGGCGCCCGAGGGAGGCGAGCTTGAGTTGCTGGGCGTGCTGGGCCACCTGGGCCAGGTCTTCAAGAAAAACCAGGATCTGCTGCTGGTCCTGCGGCCCCAGGACGATGAAGCTGGGTTGCAGTGTCAGGCCCGTACCGCTGATGGTCAGGCTTTGCGGCCGCAGGCTGGGATTGTTCAGCCATCCTTGCAGCCGTTCGACCAGGGCGTAGGAATAGTCGTCGATCCGCTGGCCGATCAAGTCGTGCATGCCCAGCAGGTTCAGGGCGCTTTCGTTGGCCAGTTGCACCTTGCGCTGGCGATCCAGCACGAGGATGCCGGTGCGCATGCGTTGCAGGATCAGCGCGTTGAGCGCTTCGAGGCTGAGTACTTCGCTGGCTCGTTGCTCGGCCAGGCTTTCGCTGACTTCCAGGCGCCGGGTCAGGCCTTGCACCAGCAACGCGGCGGCAAAGCACAAGGCACCCAGGGTGCCGGCCTGCAAATAACTGCTGGGGCGGCTCGAATCGCTGAGGCCGAGGAACAAGCTCGAACCGACGATACCAATCGTGGCGACGGCTGCGAGCAACAGGCCGATCCGCCCGCGCAACAAGGTATTGCCAATCGCCACCGAGACAATGATCAGGTTGCCGATGGCGCTGGGAGCACCGCCTGCAACAAAGAACAGCCACGACAGCAGCAGGACGTCAGTCAGTGCCAGGCCGAACAGCCGGGCGGGGCGTCGGGTGTTCTCAAGAAACACCACCAGCAGGATATTCAGCACCAGATACAACCAACTGCCACTGCGCAGCAGGTCGTCGTTTGCAAACTCCAACAAGCGGTTGTCCATGTTGCTGGAGATCAATAGCACCAGGGTGATGCCGATGCTCAGACGGTACAGGTGATAAAGACGCAGCAGGCGCTGCGCCTGTTTGACGTGAGGGCGTGAAGCCTCAGCGATCACGAGTGCCCGGGCCTTGCTCAAGGTGAGCCTGGCTGCAATACCACTGTTGCTGGAGCGTCAGCGCCCGGTCCCGCGGCAGATGAACGCCGCAATGAGCACAACGAACCATGGGCGGTGCGTCCTGTTCCCGGGGCGAGTTCGGTGCGGATGTGGGCCCCTTGAACTTGCGCCACAACCATATCGCGGCGGCAATCAGGACAATCCAGAACAGTAAACGAAGCATGATGGGCGGCTTTTCGGCTAGAGATCAGGCAGTTTAGCCAAGGACTGGAACGGCGCACAGCGCAATAAAATCCAGGCACAAAAAAGGAGACTCGCAGGTCTCCTTTTTCGTCAGGCCTGGTCTCAGTCAAACATGCCGAAGGTCATGTAGCTGAACCAGGAGCGGGCGCTGGATTCGCTCTCAGGCTCTTCTTCTTCGATCACGTCGCCATTTTCGTCCTTGGGCTTGAGCTCGTTCGGAATGGCTTCCTTGGCATCCTGGAACTGGCGCTGAACGTCCTGGTTGGCGCGGGTTTCGCCCGGCGGCAGCGGAGGACGGGATTCGATCAGGCCCAGGGTAGCCTTGCTCAGCCACGAACGGTTGTCGGCTTCGTCGACGCGCGGGGTGAACTGGCCGTCGGCCAGGGAAGGGTGGTCCGGGTAGTTCAGCTTCAGGGTTTCCAGGCTGGTGGCTGCGAGGTCATCCAGGTGCAGGCGCTGGTAGGCCTCGGTCATGACAGCCAGGCCGTCACCCACCGAAGGGGTTTCCTGGAAGTTTTCCACTACGTAGCGGCCGCGGTTGGCGGCGGCGACGTAGGCCTGGCGGGTCAGGTAGTAGTCCGCCACGTGAATCTCGTAGGCAGCCAGCAGGTTGCGCAGGTAGATCATGCGCTGCTTGGCATCTGGCGAATAACGGCTGTTGGGGAAGCGGCTGGTCAGCTGGGCAAACTCGTTGTAGGAGTCGCGCGCGGCGCCCGGGTCACGCTTGGTCATGTCCAGCGGCAGGAAGCGCGCCAGCAGGCCGACGTCCTGGTCGAAGGAGGTCAGGCCCTTGAGGTAGTAAGCGTAATCGACGTTGGGATGCTGCGGGTGCAGACGAATGAAGCGCTCGGCGGCGGACTTCGCGGCTTCCGGCTCGGCGTTCTTGTAGTTGGCGTAGATCAACTCCAGCTGGGCCTGGTCGGCGTAGCGACCGAACGGATACCGCGACTCCAGCGCCTTCAGCTTGGCGGTGGCGCTGGTATAGCTGTTGTTATCCAGGTCGTTCTGCGCCTGTTGGTACAGTTCGACTTCGCTCAGGTTTTCGTCTACGACTTCCTTCGACGAGCAAGCAGCAGTCAATGCGAGGATGGCGATCAGCAGCAGGTGTTTCACTTGCATGGCGGCTTGCGTCCCTATGACGGCCGCTGTCTTGGGCGGGGCCGTCCTGTTATGATGAGCGCCCCGTTGAAAGCCTCGGGGCAAAAGACGCCGTATTTAACCACAAGCGCGCAGCCGAAACCAAAGGCTGTGCCGACGCCCAGTCCGAGCATGTCCGATAAAATAGAACTTCGCGCAGAGGTGCCGTCCGAATTGGGCGGCCAACGCCTCGATCAAGTCGCCGCCCAACTCTTCGCAGAGCACTCGCGCTCGCGCCTTTCCGCCTGGATCAAGGACGGTCGCCTGACGGTGGACGGCGCGGTGATCCGCCCGCGGGACATTGTCCACGGTGGTGCCATCCTCGAACTCACCGCCGAACAGGAGGCCCAGGGAGAATGGGTCGCCCAGGACATCGCCCTGGACATCGTCTATGAAGACGATGACATCCTGGTGATCAACAAGCCTGCCGGCCTGGTGGTCCATCCGGCGGCCGGTCATGCCGATGGCACCCTGCTCAACGCCTTGCTGCACCACGTGCCGGACATCATCAATGTGCCACGCGCCGGTATCGTGCATCGCCTTGACAAGGACACCACCGGCCTGATGGTGGTGGCCAAGACCCTCCAGGCGCAGACACAGCTGGTCACACAGTTGCAGAGTCGCAGTGTCAGCCGCATTTACGAATGCATCGTCATCGGGGTTGTCACCGCCGGTGGCAAGATCAACGCCCCGATCGGTCGTCACGGCCAGCAGCGTCAACGCATGGCGGTGATGGAGGGCGGCAAGCAGGCGGTCAGTCATTACCGCGTGCTGGAGCGTTTTCGTTCCCACACGCATGTGCGGGTCAAGCTGGAAACCGGTCGTACCCACCAGATTCGTGTGCACATGGCCCACATCAACTTCCCGTTGGTGGGCGACCCGGCTTATGGCGGTCGTTTCCGCATTCCGCCGGCCGCCAACCAGACCATGGTCGAATCGCTGAAGAATTTCCCGCGCCAGGCGCTGCACGCGCGTTTCCTGGAGCTGGATCACCCGACGACCGGCAAGCGCATGAGCTGGGAGTCGCCGTTGCCGGATGACTTCGTCTGGCTGCTGACGTTGCTCAAGCAGGACCGCGAGGCGTTCATCGGATGAATGACTGGCTGACACCCGACTGGCCCGCGCCGGCCTGGGTCAAGGCCTGCGTCACCACCCGTGAGGGCGGCGTCAGCCTGGCGCCGTTCGACAGCCTCAACCTGGGCGATCATGTCGGCGATGAGCCTGCGGCTGTCGCCGAGAACCGTCGCCGCCTCACTGATCGCTTCGCCATGCGTCCTGCCTGGTTGCAGCAAGTCCACGGCACCGACGTGGTCGAGGCTGATCCGGCCCAGGTCGTCACCGCCGATGCCAGTTGGACCGCCACGCCGGGCATCGCCTGCACCTCAATGACGGCCGACTGCCTGCCCGTATTGTTCTGCGATCGCGCCGGTACCCGGGTCGCGGCGGCTCATGCCGGTTGGCGCGGGTTGGCGAACGGTGTGCTGGAAGCCACCCTTGATTGCCTTGCAGGGCCCGCCGGTGAAATCCTCGCCTGGCTCGGCCCGGCCATCGGTCCGCAAGCCTTCGAAGTCGGACCGGAGGTGCGTGAAGCTTTCATCGCGCACCTGCCCAAAGCAGAGCAAGCCTTCACGCCCAGTCACAACGCCGGCAAGTTCCTGGCGGATATCTACGCGCTGGCACGACTGCGCCTGGCGGTACGTGGCGTAACGGCCGTGTACGGTGGCGGCTTGTGCACCGTGACGGACCCACGCTTCTTTTCCTACCGCCGCAACGCCCGTACCGGTCGCTTCGCTTCCCTGATCTGGCTCGAACGCTAGACTCCCCTGATCTGTATCAACAGCGCACTGCTTGAATCCTCCAGAATCGACCACATCTATAGCGGTATCTGGCAGGTTTCTTCATTCAGGACGTTTCAAAGGTCCGGCCTGCTCAAAAGGAAGGTGACCCATGCGTATTGATCGTTTAACCAGCAAATTACAGTTGGCCCTCTCCGACGCCCAGTCCCTGGCCGTCGGCCTGGACCATCCCGGTATCGAACCGGCGCACTTGATGCAAGCCATGCTCGAGCAGCAAGGCGGTTCGATCAAGCCCCTGTTGATGCAGGTGGGCTTTGACGTCAGCAGCCTACGCAAAGAGCTGGCCAAAGAACTCGACCAATTGCCAAAAATCCAGAATCCGACCGGTGACGTGAACATGTCCCAGGATCTGGCGCGGCTGCTCAACCAGGCCGACAGGTTGGCCCAGCAGAAAGGTGACCAGTTCATCTCCAGCGAGTTGGTGCTGCTTGCCGCGATGGACGAGAACAGCAAGCTCGGCAAGTTGCTGCTCGGCCAGGGCGTGAGCAAGAAAGCCCTGGAAAACGCCATCAACAACCTGCGTGGCGGTGGTGCGGTCAATGACCCCAACCACGAGGAGGCACGCCAGGCGCTGGACAAATACACCGTCGACCTGACCAAACGCGCCGAAGAGGGCAAGCTCGACCCGGTGATTGGCCGTGACGATGAAATTCGCCGCACCATTCAGGTTCTGCAACGCCGCACCAAGAACAACCCGGTGCTGATCGGCGAGCCAGGCGTGGGCAAGACCGCCATCGCCGAGGGCTTGGCCCAGCGCATCATCAACGGTGAAGTGCCCGATGGACTACGGGGCAAGCGCTTGTTGTCCCTGGACATGGGCGCGCTGATCGCCGGCGCCAAGTACCGCGGCGAATTCGAGGAGCGGCTTAAATCCCTGCTCAATGAACTGTCGAAGCAGGAAGGGCAGATCATCCTGTTCATCGACGAGTTGCATACCATGGTCGGTGCCGGCAAGGGCGAAGGCTCGATGGACGCGGGCAACATGCTCAAGCCTGCGCTGGCTCGCGGCGAGCTGCATTGCGTCGGCGCGACCACGCTCAACGAGTACCGCCAGTACATCGAGAAAGACGCTGCTTTGGAGCGGCGCTTCCAGAAAGTGCTGGTGGAAGAGCCAAGTGAAGAGGACACCATCGCTATCTTGCGCGGCCTTAAAGAGCGCTACGAGGTTCACCACAAGGTGGCGATCACCGATGGCGCGATCATCGCGGCGGCCAAGCTCAGTCACCGCTACATCACCGACCGGCAATTGCCGGACAAGGCCATCGACTTGATCGACGAGGCCGCCAGCCGCATCCGCATGGAGATCGACTCCAAGCCCGAGGTGCTGGACCGCCTGGAGCGACGCCTGATCCAACTCAAGGTCGAGTCCCAGGCGCTGAAGAAAGAAAGCGACGAGGCAGCGAAAAAGCGCCTGGAAAAACTGCAGGAAGAAATCGTCCGGCACGAGCGTGAATACTCCGATCTCGAAGAGATCTGGAATTCGGAAAAGGCCGAAGTCCAGGGCTCGGCGCAAATCCAGCAGAAGATCGAGCAGTCTCGCCAGGAACTGGAAGCGGCCCGGCGCAAAGGCGATCTCAACCGCATGGCCGAGCTGCAGTACGGGGTGATCCCGGACCTGGAGCGCAGCCTGCAAATGGTCGACCAGCACGGCAAGAGCGAAAACCAGTTGCTGCGCAGCAAGGTCACCGAGGAGGAAATCGCCGAAGTGGTCTCCAAGTGGACCGGCATTCCGGTCTCGAAGATGCTCGAAGGCGAGCGCGACAAGCTGCTGAAGATGGAAAGCCTGCTGCACCAACGCGTGATCGGCCAGGAAGAGGCAGTGGTGGCGGTGTCCAACGCCGTCCGACGTTCCCGTGCGGGGTTGTCGGACCCTAACCGCCCGAGCGGCTCGTTCATGTTCCTCGGTCCGACCGGTGTGGGTAAGACCGAGCTGTGCAAGGCCCTGGCCGAATTCCTCTTCGATACCGAGGAAGCCATGGTGCGCATCGATATGTCCGAGTTCATGGAGAAACACTCCGTGGCCCGGCTGATCGGTGCTCCGCCGGGAT
Organism: Pseudomonas sp. Z5-35; assembly: GCF_051131945.1. Taxonomy (NCBI): domain Bacteria; kingdom Pseudomonadati; phylum Pseudomonadota; class Gammaproteobacteria; order Pseudomonadales; family Pseudomonadaceae; genus Pseudomonas; species Pseudomonas sp. Z5-35. Next base: position 4,693,409 of record NZ_CP071640.1, on the reverse strand, counting down.
ATGTCGGCTATGAAGAAGGTGGCTACCTGACCGAGGCTGTGCGGCGCAAACCGTATTCGGTGATCCTGCTCGACGAGGTCGAGAAGGCTCACCCGGACGTGTTCAACATTCTGTTGCAGGTGCTTGAGGACGGTCGCTTGACGGACAGCCACGGGCGGACGGTGGACTTTCGCAACACGGTGATTGTGATGACTTCCAACCTGGGCTCGGCGCAGATCCAGGAACTGGTCGGGGATCGCGAGGCGCAACGTGCTGCGGTGATGGATGCGATTTCCACGCACTTCCGGCCGGAGTTCATCAACCGGGTCGACGAAGTGGTGATCTTTGAGCCGCTGGCTCGGGATCAGATCGCCGGCATCACCGAGATCCAATTGGGTCGCCTGCGCACCCGCCTCACTGAGCGCGAGCTGAAGCTGCAACTGAGCGATGAGGCATTGGACAAGCTGATCGCCGTGGGTTACGACCCGGTCTACGGCGCACGGCCGCTGAAGCGGGCGATCCAGCGCTGGATCGAAAACCCGTTGGCGCAGTTGATCCTGTCCGGTCGCTTCATGCCGGGCGAAACCGTAACCGGCACCGTGGAAAACGACGAAATCGTTTTCAACTGACAACCGCAACAGCCTGTGATTGGAATGGCCTCGTCTTGCGAGGCCATTTTTTTCATCAGGCCGTTGAACTCAAAGGAAAAGGCTTGTAAAGTGCGCCCCGCAGTACGTCACCCCGAGGGCAACTTCTCGTTGAGAAGGAAGCCAAAATAAGTTGCAAATCATTGTCTTGAAAGCAATTTAAAGGGTTGACAGAGGTTTTGAAGATTGTAGAATAGCGCGCCTCAGACACACGAACGCAGCGATGCAGACGGGTCGAAGAGGTTGAAGCTAGCTTCAATGCAGTTACTTGAAATATCAGTTCCGTGATAGCTCAGTCGGTAGAGCAAATGACTGTTAATCATTGGGTCCCAGGTTCGAGTCCTGGTCACGGAGCCATTTCAATCGGGGTATAGCGCAGTCCGGTAGCGCGCCTGCTTTGGGAGCAGGATGTCAGGAGTTCGAATCCCCTTACCCCGACCATATTTGGGTCGTTAGCTCAGTTGGTAGAGCAGTTGGCTTTTAACCAATTGGTCGTAGGTTCGAATCCCACACGACCCACCATTTTTGAAACCAGCTTCGCTGGAATCGAATCTTAAGATCAGAGGCCAAAAGCGCTGATCGAAGAAGGCGACTTGCGAAGGTCGCCTTTTTTTTACCGGGGTATAGCGCAGTCCGGTAGCGCGCCTGCTTTGGGAGCAGGATGTCAGGAGTTCGAATCCCCTTACCCCGACCATATTGAAAATCCTCGTATCGAAAGATACGGGGATTTTTTTTGTCTGCGAAAAAGCGGATTGGCTTAAGTCGTCGTACAACTCGCCGATAACTCACAGACAGGGGCATGGCCCCACTTCAGGCCAACAATAAAAAAGGCACTCCCTATGGTTCTTCGTCAGTTGAATATCGCCCCCCGTGCCGCGTTGGGCTTTGCCTTGATCGCCGTGCTGGTGGCGTTGCTCGGGGTGTTCGCGCTAGGGCAGATGTCGAGTATTCGTGACAGCGAAGTCGCGGTGGAAACCCAATGGCTGCCGAGCATTCGCGGCGGTGACGAGATTCGCGAGTGGATGTTGCGAATTCGCACCATTTCCCTGCGCATGGCCCTCGACCAGGACCCCAAGAACATTCCGGTGTATCGCGGGCAGATGGACACGCGCGACAAGGAGCTGAGCGAAAAAATCGCTGCCTACGAAAAACTCATCGTGACGCCTGAAGGCAAAGCCCTCTACGACCAGTTCAAGCAGACTTTTGCCGCTTACCGTGCAGGTATCGCGCAATCCTTCACCTTGGCAGAGCAGGGGCGCCGGGACGATCTGATCAAGCTGCTGCTGGTGGACATGAAGACCGTCGTGGACGGTTCCGGCAAGCAGCTCAATGATCTGGCCGAGCTTTTCTCCAAGCAGGTTTCCATCGAGAGCCACAAATCCCAAGAGCACTATGCCAAATCGCGGATGATTGTCAGCCTGTTTGTCGTGCTGGCCGCCCTCGCCACGGTGGCCTTGGCCATGTTGCTGACGCGCAGCATCGTCAAGCCCCTGGGCGAAGCGTTGAGTGCGGCGGAGAGCGTTGCCCGAGGTGACCTGACCCGGCCGATCGAGACCCATGGCAACGACGAGGTAAGCCGCTTGCTCAAGGCGCTGGCGACGATGCAGCGCAACCTGCGTGAGACCCTGCAGGGCATCAGCGGCTCAGCCTCTCAACTGGCCACCGCGGCCGATCAGCTGAACGCCGTCACCCTCGACAGCACTCAAAGCCTGCAGCAACAGAACAATGAAATCGAACAAGCCGCCACTGCCGTCACCGAGATGACCACCGCTGTCGAGGAAGTGGCGCGCAATGCGGTATCCACCTCCGATGCCACGCGTGAGTCCAGTGAGTCGGCTTCCCTTGGGCAACAACGGGTCAGCGATACGGTCGATGCCATCGGCGCCTTGGCCAACGATGTGCAGGTGACCGGCGGCTTGGTGCAGTCCTTGGCCAACCAGTCGCAGGATATCGGCAAGGTACTGGACGTGATCCGCGCCATCGCCGAGCAAACCAACCTGCTGGCCCTCAACGCGGCCATCGAAGCCGCCCGTGCGGGCGAGAGCGGGCGCGGGTTTGCGGTGGTGGCTGACGAAGTTCGTGCGCTGGCTTATCGTACGCAGCAATCGACCCAGGAAATCGAGCAGATGGTCCAAGGCATGCGCAGCGGGGCGACCCAGGCGCTGGATTCCATGCAGGCGAGCTCCACGCGCGCTGCCAGCACCTTGGCGATGGCGGAGCGGGCGGGGGAAGCGCTGCAGACGATCACGGTGTCGGTCAATGAAATCCACGAGCGCAACCTGGTGATCGCCAGCGCCGCCGAAGAGCAGGCGCAAGTGGCCCGCGAGGTGGATCGCAACCTGGTCAATATTCGTGATTTGTCGGTGCGCTCGGCCACCGGTGCGGACCAGACCAGTGCGTCCAGCCATGAGTTGTCGCAACTGGCGAACTCGTTGCGCACGATGGTGCAGCGGTTTCAGGTTTGATCGGGCGTTGTTCCCACGCAGCGCGATGATCGCTCCCACGCAGAGCGTGGGAACGATCGTCAGTAAGGCCTTAGTGCAACTTCAGCCGAGGCTCGGTCCCGCGCCCGATCTTGCTGCCGAGCATCAGCATCGCCGTGCGGAACATGCCGTACAGCGCCATCTGGTGCATGCGGTAGAGCGACACGTAGAACATCCGCGCCAGCCAGCCTTCGAGCATCACGCTGCCGGTGAGGTTGCCCATCAGGTTGCCGACCGCCGAGAAACGCGACAGCGAGATCAGCGAGCCATAGTCGGTGTATTTGTAGTGAGGCAGGGCCTTGCCCTCGATCCGCAGCTTCAGGGATTTGGCTAGCAGCGAGGCTTGCTGATGCGCGGCCTGGGCGCGGGGTGGGACGTTGCGGTCGCTATCGGGTTGCGGGCAGGCGGCGCAATCGCCGAAGGCGAAGATGCTTTCGTCGCGGGTGGTCTGGAGCGTAGGCAGCACTTGCAGCTGATTGATCCGGTTGGTTTCCAGCCCGTCGATGTCCTTGAGGAAGTCCGGCGCACGGATCCCGGCGGCCCAGACTTTCAAGCTCGCGTCGATCACCTTGCCATCCGCAGTGATCAGGCTGTCGGCGGTCACCTGGCTGACGGCAGCGTTGGTCAAGACCTTCACCCCGAGTTTTTCCAGGGTCTTGTGCACCGGCCCACCGATCCGCTCCGGCAGTGCCGGCAGGACCCGGGGCCCGGCCTCGATCAGGGTGATTTGCATGTTTTCCGGTTTGATCCGGTCCAGGCCGTAAGCGTGCAATTCATGGGCGGCGTTGTGCAGTTCCGCCGCCAGCTCGACGCCGGTAGCGCCCGCGCCGACAATCGCAACGCTGATGCGCTCGACAATGTCGGTCTGCCCCGCATGGGCGCGTAAATAGTGGTGGAGCAGTTGCTGATGGAAACGCTCGGCCTGTTTGCGGGTATCGAGGAACAGGCAATGCTGCGCCGCGCCCTCGGTGCCGAAATCGTTGGTGGTGCTGCCGACCGCGATCACCAGTGTGTCGTAGCCCAGCTCCCGGGCCGGCAGCAGCTCCAGGCCTGCTTCGTCATAAGTCGCGGCCAGCTGTATGCGCTTGCGCTCACGATCCAGGCCACTCATGCGCCCGAGCTGGAACTCGAAGTGGTTCCATTTCGCCTGGGCGACATAGTTGAGTTCGTCTTCGGAAGAGTTCAGGGACCCGGCGGCCACTTCATGCAACAGCGGTTTCCAGATGTGGGTCAGGTTCGCGTCGACCAGCATTACGCTGGCCGTACCGCGCTTGCCCAGAGTCTTACCCAGACGGGTAGCCAACTCCAGACCGCCGGCGCCGCCGCCAACGATGACAATACGATGAGTCATGGGGATATCTCGCAAGGCTAAAGGAATTCGGTGCCGTTACCTGCGCGAGCATCAATCGGCTCATAGCGTCAGGTAACTGATCAGTCGGCTCAACAGGCCCAGGCCAATCGTGATGGCCAGTACCACCACCAGGAGCATCCACGGCCGGAAAGGCCGGCGCTCGACTCGGTGCTGGGACAGTTGCAGGTACTCTTCGACATGCTTCTGGTCATCTGGGTTCAGGCGGCTGGTCATAAAGGCCTCGTCAGGTAGACGTTGCGGAATGTGAAGACGTTACAGCGTCCGGCTATCCGGCATTGAAAGCAGCATAGCCGCTCGCTGGGACGGGCTCGACGAGAAGGCTGTCATCCAGGCGAATGATTCCACTTTTTAACACCCGGGCGGTGATTCCGCCATGGCCGCGTACCGCCTGGAACGTGCCTTCGCCCAGGTTCCGCTCCAATCGGGCGCAGGGCTGGCACCAGCCGGTGGTTTCGAAGATGGCCTGGCCGATGCGAAAGCGTCGTCCCTTGAGGCTGAACAGATTGATGCCACTGACCACAATGTTGCGTCGCAGCTCGTGGGGCAGCACCGGTTGTTCCTCGGAGCGGCCCATCAGCGAGCTGATCACCGCCAGATGTTCCCATTGGATCAACGTCACTTGCCGCGCATTGCGCACGCCGGGCCGGGCATGATCGCCGGTCAGTCCAGCCTCTAGGCGGGCTTCCACGGCGTCGAGGACGATCATCGGCGCATGCCCCTCAGGGCGCACGCCAATCCAGCGCACGCGGCCCTGTTGCGGCACGGTGGCGATCAGCTCCTGCAGCGGGCTCACAGGCTGATCCCGACGTCGAAGACGATACTGCGGCCCAGATTGCCCCGCAGGAAATCCGGCGCGTCGGGATGAGCGAACAACACCCGGGCAAACGTCGGCCCTACCAAAGACAGCGAACGCCAGCCTTGGCGCAGGTATTCGGTGGGCGGTGGAAAGTGGCTGTTGAGGTCCAGCACTTCGCGCTTGAGGCTGGCGAAGGCGATGATGTCCAGTTCCCCCAAGTCCATGCCGCGCTCGGTGTAGTTATGGGCTTTCTTGCGCAAGGTCGGTGCCAGTCTCAGCAGGAATTCGTTGGCCGGGATGCGCCGGGGCTTGGCTTCACGGCGCACCAGTTGGCTCAGGGAAAAGGCGCTGCGGCGACGTTGCAACTCGTCGCGCCATTCATCGTTGAGGCGCCGGCCTTCATCGAGCACAAAAAACACCTCGAAATTGGCATCGCGAAACAACACGTCGGGTGGTTCCCCGGCGGGCGCGAACTCATCGGCGCGATAAGGCACGTTCAGCCCTTGCAACAGGCGCTGGCAGACCCAACGCTCACGCTCCCATTTGCGGGCATTGGAGAGAAAGGCGTTGGCTTGCTCAGCCGCGATGGTCAGCAAGCGTAAATAATCGGAGTCATCCATGGGCCCTAGCTTAGCGTTCAATTGCGACAAGCCCAAAGCGTTGCGTTGATAAATGGCGGTCGGGTGGGGTGTAGACTGCCGGCTTGAATCTCAGGCTCATGACGGGGTCTTTTGATGCAAGGGCAAGTCAAAGGAGTCGCTCGATGATCAGTGCCCAATTGCTCTCGACCCAGACCCTGGCGGCCGGCTGGCTGGTTTATGTGCCGGTTTTGGTCTGGGCCGTACTGCGGGCGCCGTGGGTCGAGTTGTTTACCGACAGCCGTCGCCAGCATTTGCTGTTCGGCACGGTGTTCGCGTTGTTCATGTTGTGGCTGGTACGCCGTGACTTCGACACCGGCGTTTCGTATCACTTCATCGGCATGACCGCCGTGACCCTGCTGCTGGACTGGCCGCTGGCGATCCTCGGCGGGCTCCTGGCCCAGCTCGCCTTGGTGCTGCTGGGGCGTCAGGACATGGCGGCGGTGGGGATCAATGGCGCGTTGCTGGTCTTGCTGCCGGTGCTGATCACCGAATGCTGCGCGATCCTGGTGGAGCGTGCCCAACCGCGCAATCTGTTCGTGTACATCTTTTGTTCGGGGTTCCTCGCAGCTGCGCTTTCGGCCTTGATATGCCTGCTGGTGGGGCTCGGCCTGTTGTGGTACGACGGCCTGTTCGCGATGCCTTACTGGCTGGAGGATTTCATTGGCTACCTCTGGCTGATTATTTTTCCCGAGGCGTTCATCAACGGCATGGTGATCAGCGCACTGGTGGTATTCAGTCCCGAATGGCTGGAGACCTTCAACCGCACGCGCTACCTGTCGGCTCCCTGGAATGACGACGACAAGCCTTGATTCACGTCAAGGCTGCACCGTCTGCCGCCCTCATGCTGTGGAACAACTAGTGATGGGAGCGAGGATTGAAGTCTTCGCTGAACAGCTCATCTTCGGCGTCCGGGGCAACCGGAATCTTGTGCTCTTCCGACGCCCAGGCGCCCAGGTCGATCAGCTTGCAACGATCGGAACAGAACGGCCGGAATTTATTCTCTGGGCTCCATTCCACGGGGGCGCCACAAGTTGGGCAGTCAACGGTTGGGGCTTGGCTCATGATTGGCCTCCACGCAAAGTCAGGTAAAAGTGATGCAGGCGCTCGACCTCGCTGTGCAGCCAGGCGAGGTCGCGGTCGTTGACCAACACGTCGTTGGCATGGCTCAGGCGGTCCTGGCGGCTGGATTGGGCCTTGAGGATCGCCTGGACCTGCTGCTCGCTGGTCTGGTCACGCTGCAAGGTGCGCTCGATCTGCAATTGCTCCGGCGCATCGATCACCAAGATCCGCTGGGTCATGGCGTACTGGCCTGACTCGATCAGCAGCGGCGAGACCAGGACCGCGTACGACGATTGTGCCTGGGCCAGATGATGGGCGATTTCCTCGGCAATCAAAGGGTGCAGCAGCGCCTCGAGCCAGCGGCGCTCCTCGGCATTTTCGAAGATCAGTTTGCGCAGCGCCGCGCGGTCCAGCGTGCCGTCTGCCTGCAATACGCCAGGGCCGAAGTGCTTGGCGATTTTTGCCAGCGCCGGGCGCCCGGGTTCGACGACCCAGCGCGCCGCATGGTCGGCGTCGATAACGTGTACGCCCAGGTCGATGAAATGCTCGGCCGCCGCGCTCTTGCCGCTGCCGATGCCACCGGTCAGGCCGAGAATCCAGGGTTTTTGTGCAGAGCTGTTCATTAGAAACCGACTGACTGCCAATAGAAGTCGGTTATTTGACCACCCCAGAGCAAGGCAATCCAGCCGGCAATTGCCAGATAGGGGCCGAAGGGTATCTGTGGCGACGTTGGCGCGTTGCGCAGGCGCAGCACAATGACCCCGATAACCGCGCCCACCAGCGAAGACAAGAGCAGCGTCAGCGGCAGGATTTGCCAGCCTCCCCAGGCCCCCAGCATCGCCAGTAATTTGAAATCGCCGTAGCCCATGCCTTCCTTGCCAGTGATCAATTTGAAGACCCAGAACACCGACCACAGGACCAGGTAACCGGCCACTGCGCCCCACAACGCCTGGTTCAGCGAAACGAACAGCCCGAAGCTGTTGGCGATCAAGCCCAGCCACAACAGCGGCAGTACCAGCGAATCGGGCAGCAGTTTATGTTCGGCGTCGATCAGGCTCATGGACAGCAGGCCCCAGCCCAGCACCATCACCATCGCGGCCTGCCAACCGAAGCCGAAGTGCCAGGCGACGAACGCCGACAAGACGCCGCAGGCCAATTCTGTCAACGGATAGCGTTTGCCGATGGGCGTGGCGCAACTGGAACAGCGGCCGCGCAACATCAGGTAGCTCAACAGCGGGATATTTTCCCAAGCCCGGATGCGATGGCCGCAGTGGGGACATTGGGAATGGGGCAGCATCAGGTTATAGGTCTGGCCGGGGGCTTCGGCAGGAAGTCCAAGGAGATCATGGGCCTGCAGGCGCCATTCGCGATCAAGCATCTTGGGCAGGCGCCACACCAGGACGTTGAGGAAACTGCCGATGACCAGCCCGAGCAACAGGGCCGTCAGCACGAAGGCTGCGGGGTAAAGCATGAAGAATTCGCTCAGGGGCATGTCAGATCGCAGAGCCGAGTTGGAAGATGGGCATGTACATCGCGACCACCAGGCCACCGACGACCACCCCCAGGACCGCCATGATGAAGGGTTCCATCAGGCTGGTGAGGTTGTCCACCAGATTATCCACTTCCGCTTCATAAAAACTCGCCACTTTGTCGAGCATGTCGTCCAGCGCACCGGATTCTTCGCCGATGGCGGTCATCTGGATCGCCAGGTTCGGGAAGATCCCGGAAGTACGCATGGAAAAATTCAGCTGCATGCCGGTCGAAACGTCTAGCCGGATGCGTTGCACCGCGCGTTTGAATACCACGTTGCCGGTGGCGCCCGAGACCGAGTCGAGGGCTTCCACCAGCGGTACGCCGGCCGCGAAGGTGGTCGAAAGCGTGCGGGCATAGCGGGCCACGGCGGACTTGTACATTAACGTGCCGATCAACGGGAGCTTGAGCAGCCATTTGTCTCGCCAGTCACGAAACGCTTGGGAGCGCCTGAGGGCGTATTTCACCCCGAAGAATGTCCCCACCGCTCCGCCAAGCAACATCCACCACCACTCTTGCATGAATTCCGACAGGCCGATGACCATCAGCGTGAAGGCCGGCAGTTCGGCGCCGAAGCCGGAGAACACCGATTCGAACTGCGGCACCACCTTGATCAGCAGAATGCTCGTGACCACGGCCGCGACGAGGATCACCGCCGCGGGGTAGGTCATGGCTTTCTTGATCTTGGCCTTGAGGGCTTCGCTCTTTTCCTTGTAGGTCGCGACTCGGTCCAGCAACGTGTCCAGGGCGCCGGCCTGCTCGCCGGCATCCACCAGGTTGCAGTACAAGTCGTCGAAATATTGTGGGCACTTGCGCAGCGAGGCGGCGAAGCTGTTGCCGGCGGCGACCTCCTGCTTCACCTCATCCACCAGCTTGCGCATGTTGGCGTTGTCGAAACCTTCGCCAATGATGTCGAACGCCTGCAGCAGGGGCACGCCGGCCTTGAGCATCGTCGCCATCTGCCGCGTGAAGAGGGCGATGTCCAGCGGCTTGATGCGCTTGCCCTTGCTGAATATCGACGTGGACTTCTTGCGCACCTTGCCCGGATTGATGCCCTGTTTGCGTAGCTGCGCCTTGACCAGCGCCGGGCTCTGGCCGGTCAGTTCGCCGGACATCTTCGTGCCTTTGCGGTCCTTGCCTTCCCACGTATAGACGTCGGTTTTTACTGCCTTGACCGCCATGTTCAATCCTTGGTGACCCGGTTGATTTCTTCGAGGCTGGTGATGCCTTGCATCACTTTGGCCAGCCCAGAGGTGCGCAGGTCATTGAAGCCGTCCTTGCGCATTTGCAGGTCGATTTCCAGGGAGTTGCCTTCGGCCATGATCAACCGTTGCAATTCCGGCGTGTTCTTCACCACCTCGTAGACCCCCAGGCGACCTTTGTAGCCGTTGTTGCATTGCTCGCAACCGACCGGCTCATAGATCGTGAATGAGCCGATGCGTTCCCGCGGGAATCCTTCCTTGAGCAGGGTTTCCTCGGGAACGTCGATGGCTCGTTTGCAATGGACGCAGAGCTTGCGCGCGAGGCGCTGGGCAATAATCAGGTGCACCGCCGTGGCGATGTTGAAGCCGGGGATGCCCATGTTCTGCAAGCGGACCAGGGTTTCGGCGGCGCTGTTGGTATGCAATGTGGAGAGCACCAAGTGCCCGGTCTGCGCCGCCTTGATGGCGATTTCGGCGGTTTCCAGGTCGCGGATCTCGCCGACCATGATCACGTCCGGGTCCTGGCGCAGGAACGAGCGCAGGGCATGGGCAAAGTCCAGCCCCTGGCGCGGGTTGACGTTGACCTGGTTGATACCTTCCATGTTGATTTCCACCGGGTCCTCGGCCGTGGAAATATTGATGTCCACGGTGTTGAGGATGTTCAAGCCGGTGTAGAGCGACACGGTCTTGCCCGAGCCGGTCGGCCCAGTCACCAGGATCAGGCCTTGCGGCTGCTTGAGGGCCGCCATGTACAGGTCTTTCTGTTCCGGTTCGTAGCCCAAGGCATCGATGCCCATTTGCGCGCTGGAGGGGTCGAGGATCCGGATCACCACTTTTTCGCCCCAGAGCGTGGGGAGCGTGTTGACCCGGAAGTCGATGGACTTGGTTTTCGACAGGCGCATCTTCAACCGGCCGTCCTGGGGTTTGCGTCGTTCGGAAATATCCAGGCTGGCCATGACCTTGAGGCGCGCGGCGATGCGGTTGGCCAACTGAATGGGCGGCTTGGCGACCTCGCGGAGCATGCCGTCGGTGCGCACCCGCACCCGGTAGCTTTTTTCATAAGGCTCGAAGTGCAGGTCGGAAGAACCACCCTTGATCGCGTCCAGCAGCATTTTGTTGACGAAGCGCACCACCGGCGCGTCGTCGCCGTCCTGGCCGGCGATGGCGTCCTGCTTGCGGTCGTCGATCGATTCGATGTCCAGGCCGTCGAGGTCGACATCCCCCATGCCTTCCAGGCCGGTGCTGCTGGATTCGAAGAACTTCTCGATGGCATCGCTGAGCTTGTCGTCCTCCACCAGGATGGCTTCGGTGGTCAGGCCGGTGCTGAACTGGATGTCATTGATGGCTTGGTGATTGGTCGGGTCGGAAATGCCTACGAACAGCTTGTTGCCGCGCCGCCACAACGGCAGGGCGTGATGCTGGCGCACCAGTTTCTCGCTGACCAGGCCGGCGGGCTGGGTGTCCTTGTCCAGGCTGTTGAGGTCGAGCAGGGCGATGCCGAAATGCTCCGAAGCGATTTCCGCCACCTGGCGGCTCTGGACCAGTTTGTTCTGCACCAGGTAACTGACCAGGGGCAGGCGATTGCGCTGGGCCTGTTGGTAGGCCTGCTGGGCACTTTGTTCGGTGATCAGTTCGGCCAGCACCAATTGCTTGGCCAGGCCGCTGAGAGCGATGTCATTCATGGGGATACCGGACGCGGGCTGTTCATGTCTTATAGCCTAGTCAAGCGTGAGCGCCTAACCAGCACGCAAGGATGACAAAAAACGTCAGATAGTGCGGTTGTTGAGGTAGGACGTTGCCGTTGTGCGGGTCCAACCCCCTTTAATGATGGGGCTTGAGGGTTGGCATGTGCCCTGCAATGGCGGTTTCAGGTCATGAGATTTCGACTCATGCATGGGAGATGTCTATGAGTAAGCAAAAGGGCTTTACGCTGATCGAGCTGCTGATCGTCGTGGCGATCATCGGCATTCTGGCGACGTTTGCGTTGCCGCAATATTCCAGGTACCAAGCGAGGGCGAAGGCTACCGCCGGGCTGGGGGAAATCTCGGCACTGAAGGTAGCGTACGAGGATCAAATGAATCAGGGAGTTACTCCAACGTTGGCCCTCATGAACGCTCCGACTACAACCAGCAACTGCACGATTTCGGTAACAGGCACGGCTACGACGGCAGGCTCTATCGTTTGTTCCCTCCTGAACGCCCCTGCCTCAATAGCGGGTAGGACGATCACCCTCAGCCGCGATGTGAACGGCGCCTGGACATGCGCATCCACCGCACCCAGGGAGTTCCTGCCGACCTCGTGCCCTGGCACCTAATACTCGGGCGGCGAGGGGGCCCGCTCCCTCACCGTGCAAACCCTTCTTGATTGATCAGCTTGGCGGCAAGGCAGGATCGGCATGTTGCATGTTGAAAAAGGGAGGCTCATGCAATTTGCATGATTCCGAATTTTGCCGCTTCGCTTAACTGATTGATTTATAAGAAATTAAACAATTTTTTAAAACTGGCACAACCTTCGCACTACTCCTGACAACCTGCCGAGATGCACTTGCGGCAGTTTCTGAGAAAAACAGGAGTTACTCGTATGAAGAAGTTCGCTATCACTGCCGCTGCTGCCACTGCACTGACCCTGTCCATGGCTAGCGCTTTCGCCGAGACCACTCAAGCTACTCAGGCCCCGATGATGCTGGCTGCGGGCGAAGTGACAGAGGCTAAGGAAGACGTTTCCGATACCTGGATCACCACCAAGGTCAAAGCTGACCTGGTTACCGAAAAAGGCATTCCAGGCAGCGACATCAAAGTCGAAACCAACAAAGGTGTTGTGTCCCTGTCTTCGATGACCAAAGTCACTGACGCACAAAAAGACACCGCTGTGGCAATCACCAAGAAAATCAAAGGCGTCAAGGCCGTATCGGCTGACGGCCTGAAAGCCGAGTAAGGCTAAGGCTTCTCGCCTGGACTGGGAGAAGGCACGGCAAGCGGGCTGAGATATACGTTTGCCGTTGCTTTGGAGTTCATGCGAAAGGCCACACGGACGTGGCCATTACAGGCCCCCGGCATTCGTGCCGGGGGCCTGTTCTATTCTGGGACGGGTAAAGGTGCATGTTGCACAGTGACGGTCAGCGCCCACGCTTGCTGGTGATCTCCACCAGCCGATTGCCCTCGAAGCGCAGGTATTGATACATGCCGCTATGGGGCCCGTAGGTCCATTCCTCCACTGGGTATTCTTCCCGGCGATTGACACTGCGCTTGTAGCCCAGGTCATCGCGCGCCGCGGGCTGACCGCATTTTTGCAGCACCTCGCTGGAGCGATCGCCAACGCTGATCAACTGGCTGCCGCAGCGCAGCGTATTGGCAGCCGACACGTGGCCAGCGGCCAATAACAAACCCAGGCCAAGTCCGCACAGGCGCTTCATGTCATTCGGCATCCAAGTGCATCGGTGTAATGACGGTACCGTCGCTCTCGGCTTGGCCGAGGCTGGCGTCGATGAAGTAGACGCGGTCGTCGGCCAGCTTGCCCTTGTCCACCAGGAAATCCTTGATGCTGCTCGCCCGCTCCTGACCCAGTTCGCGCAGCAGCAGGTCGCTGCCGCTCCAGAAATTGATGACGCCTTCACGGAGTTTGTCGATGCGGGCTTTTTTATCCAGTTGCGTCCATTCGGCTGGCGGTTGGGTCTTCAGGCGGGTGCGGTAGATTCCTTCCAGCAGCGGAGCCTTCTCATCCTCCGGCACTTCCAGCAACGAAGCCTTGGCCGGGACTTTGTCGCCCCGACGCTGGAGCATCTTGTAGTAGTTGTACTGGTATTCGCGCTCCAGGCGCTGGGCGGCGAGCAGCGGGCCATCGCTGCTTTGGGCGGCGGTGCCTTCGATCTCCAGCTTCAACTCCGGACGTTTGCCCAGGGCTTCGGCCAGCTTGAGCAACACACCTTCGTTTTCCTTGCTCAGCTCACTGGCCCCCGGCGCGAAAGCCACGCTGCCAAGGTCTTCCGAGCCACCGCCAGCCACCAACCCGCCGATGAGCTTGAACGGCGCTTGGGCCGCGCGCACCACCAGATTGCGCAGGGTCTGCCAGACGATAGGCATCACGCTGAACTGCGGGTCGTTGAGGTTGCCGGAAACCGGCAGCTCGATGGTAATCCGACCCTCGGAATCCTTGAGCAGGGCAACGGCCAGCTTGAGCGGCAGGCTCACGGCGTCCGGGCTGTCGACCTTTTCCCCCAGCTGCAATTGCTCGACCACGACTTTGTTGTCGGCCTGGAGCTGGCCCTTGGTGATTCGATAATGCAGGTCGAGATTGAGCCGGCCCTTGCGGATGCGATAGCCGGCAAATTTACCGGAGTAAGGCGTCAGGGTCGTCAACTCGACCCGCTTGAAGCTGGTGGCGATGTCGAGGCTGGCCATCGGGTCGAAGGGGTTGACCGCGCCCTTGATCGTCACAGGTGCGTAGCGGTCGACCTTGCCCTTCACGTCAACGGTGGCCGGCTTGGCCTGGCGGCTGTCGATGGTGCCGATCGCACCATTGAGCTGCTGCACGGCCGTGGCGAAGTTAGGCGTCAGGCTGAAGTCGGCGAAGTTGGCCGAGCCGTCGTTGATGGCGATGCCACCGATGTGAATGCCCAGCGGCTTTTCCTTCGAGGCCGGTTTGGCTCCGGTGGTTTTGGTCGCGCCGTCGGCCGGTTGCGGTATGAGCAGATCGTCGACGTTAGTGGTGCGGTCGTCGTTGATCATGAAGCGCGCGTACGGCTGGAAGAGGTTGACCTTGTTGATCGACAGGCTGTCGCCATGCTGGTAGTCGAGGCCCTGGATTTCCAGGCGCCCCCATTTCAGGAAGTCGCGGGTCTTGAGCGTGTCGAGGGTATGCAACTGATCGACCTGGGCACGGCCCGTGATGGCCAGCGCCAACGGCTCGGTGCTCTTGAGATCGACCACCAGGTCGCTGCCGAGCATCCCGGAGCGCAGTTCCAGGCGAATGAACGGGTTGATATAGGACTGGGCAACCCGCAGGTCGATGTCCTGGGTCTTGACGTTGAGCTTCGCCGTGACCGGATTCAGGTTGACCACGCCGTCGGCCTGGATCTTGCCCTGCTTGCCCACGCCGGTGTCGAGCTTGAGGTTGAAAGGCGAGCCGTTGAGCGTGTCGTAATTCTGCAAGTCGAGGTTCAGCGGGCCGACGTCCAGCGCCACGGCCGGTTGTGCCTGGCGGTCGGCCAGATGCACGTGGTAATCGCGCAGTTGCACGTCCTTCAACAGCACCTGCCAAGGTTTGCTCGGCGCTGTCGGCTCCGCTTTGGGCGAGTCGGCGGCTGCCGGCGCCGATGCCGGTTCAGCCTTGACCTGTGGTTTGGCCGGCTGGCTGGCGAAGAGTTTCTGCCAGTCCAGTTGCCCGTCCGCTTCGCGAGCGGCCCAGGTTTCCAGTTTCTGGCTGCGAATCTTGCCCACGATCACTTGCTGTTTGGCCAGGTCCAGCGACGCTTCGCTCACGTCCAGGCGCTCCAGCTTGACCAGCGGGCGGCCATCAGGCGCCTTGATGGCGAAGGGCGCGACACTGACGGCGGCGTTGCTGAGCAGCAGCTCCGTGCCTTTGGCGAGGTTGAGCTTATAGTCCGTGCTGAGGTCCAGCACACCGTTTTCCAACACCAGGGGCACCGCGTCACGCACGTAGGGCCAAAACGCCTTCATCTGGCCGCGAGTGATTTTCAGCGTGCCCTCGGAGGCGATCGGCGTGAGGCTGAAATTGCCGGTCCAGTCGAGTTGGCCGCCTTGCGGACTGACCGCCACCAGGGTCATGTCGGCACTGTCGTCGGGCAGGGTACTGAGGTTTTTCAGTTCGAAATCGAGGGTGTCGTAGAGGAACTCGATGGGCTCGCTGGGGCGCAAGTCCTGGAAATGCAGATAACCACCGGCCAACATGATTCGATCGACCCGCAGGGGAAACGGCTTGGCCTCGGGGTCTGCCGGCGTCGGTTCGCTGGCCGGCAGCTTGAACAGGCCCAGCAGGTTCAGCCGACCGTCCTTGGCGAACACCACTTCGGTCTTGGGCTTGTCCAGCTCGATGTCGGCCAGGTGCAGCGCACCGGACCACAGGCTGTCGATCTGCAGGTTGGCGTAGAGCCGCTCGAAGGCAACTTGCTCCTTGCCCGGCTCACCGATAACCAGGCCCCACAGGCTGACTTCAAGGCTGAAAGGATTGAGTTCGATGCGTTGGATCTGCGCCGGCACCGTCGCGTGGGTGGCCAATTGCTGATTGGCGATTCGCAAGGCAATGCCCGGCAATATCAGGAAACCCAACAAGCTGTAGAGGGCCAGTGCGGTCAACAGGGCGCCGAGCGTGCGAATCAATCCTTTGGACATGTATGGCTTCATCTGGTGTGAATCGGAGTGCCTTGGAGTATGGCATGCGTTTACGGTTCCGAAGCCACTGTGTTTTATGAGATTTGTCCGTTTTTTCCGTAGGATTGCCGAGACAGGGTCAGAACTGCAGGACCAGGGTTTTAAGCGGCGGTTGTTGATCTTGCGACGGGAAATCGCCGCCGGGCGCCAGCACGCTCCATTCGCGCGCCGGGCGGCCAGCCTTCTGTGCGCAACGCAACACCTGCTCGCGCCAGTCGTCCATGGACACTTTCGCCAGGTTGTTGCAACAGATCAGCACACCGTCTTCGGCGGTCGTGAGCAATGCCGGCTTGAGCAGGCTTTGATAGTCGCGCAACAGATCGACCGTGCCGAATGCGCTCTTGGCCCAGGCGGGCGGGTCGAGTAGCACGAGGTCGTATTGGCGTTGTTCCAGGCGCACGTAGCTGGGCAGTTTCTGTCCGCGCCGCTGGCTGATGGGCAGGCCGGCCAGCTGGCGGATCGCCGGGAAATAATCCGATTGCACGAACTCCATCGCCGGCAGATCGGGATTGAGCAGGCCATTCTCGCGGCCAACCGCCAGGTTGCCCTCGGCAAAATCCAGGTTGCACACCTCGCGCGCCCCACCCGCCGCCGCGCTGAGGCCCACCCCGCAGGTGTAGGCGAACAGGTTCAGCACACTTTTGTTGCGGCTGTGATCCTTGACCCAGCCACGGGCGTTGCGCAGGTCGAGGAACAGCAACGGATCCTGCCCGGCATGCCGTCCGCGAACGCGGTAATTGAGGCCCCATTCATGCCCGACCAAGTCTTGCAGCGCGGCCTCGTCAGCCTGATAGACATTGTCCTGGCGATCGACGCGCGAGTTGCCCCGGGCGCGGTCGTTATAGACAAGCAGGGTGTCCAGGCCCAGCCGTTCGTTGACGATGGCGTGCAACTGCAGCAATTCCTCCCGCGCCAGCGATTGGTGAAAACTCTGCACCAGCAGTTGCGGGCCGTAGCGGTCGACGGTCAGGCCCGGCGCGCCTTCCTGGCTGCCGTGGAAGAGGCGATAGCAGTCGGTGCCTTGCTGATGCAATTGGCCAAGCAGCGCCTGACGCTGGTCGAGGGCGGCGCGCAGCGCCAGATTCAAGGAAGACATGCCGGGCGCGCCTTAAGGAAATGAGGCGCGGGAGTTTAGCAGTTATGCATACTCGGGTATTGCCTGCAGGTTTGAGTCAGGCAGCGCTTTTGTGGCGAGGGAGCTTGCTCCCGCTGGGGTGCGAAGCGCCCCCCTGTTTTCCAAGGGGCGACAGCGATTTTGCGTCTGCTGCGCAGCCGAGCGGGAGCAAGCTCCCTCGCCACAGGTTCTTGTGTATGGCTTCAGCGGTTCAGGCGCGTGTCGATCAACCCTTCCACCACGCTTGGATCGGCCAGGGTCGAGGTGTCGCCGAGGCTGTCGAGTTCGTTGCAGGCGATCTTGCGCAGGATGCGCCGCATGATCTTGCCCGAGCGAGTCTTGGGCAGGGCCGGCGCCCACTGGATCAGTTCCGGCTTGGCGAAACTGCCGATCTCCTTGCTGACGTGGGCGAGCAGTTCCTTCTTCAGTTCGTCGTTGGCCTCGACTCCGTCCATTGGGGTGACGAAGGCATAGATGCCCTGGCCCTTGAGATCGTGGGGATAACCGACCACCGCCGCCTCGGCAATGTTGTCGTGCAGCACCAGGGCGCTTTCGATTTCGGCGGTGCCGATGCGATGCCCGGAGACGTTGATCACGTCGTCGATGCGTCCGGTGATCCAGTAATCGCCATCTTCGTCGCGTCGCGCACCATCGCCGGTGAAGTAATAGCCGGGGTAGGGCTTGAAGTAAGTGTCGACCATGCGTTGATGGTCGCCATAGACACTGCGAATCTGCGCCGGCCAGCTGGATTTGATTGCCAGCACACCGCTGCCCGGGCCGCTGATTTCCTTGCCAACTTCATCCAGCAACACTGGCTGCACACCGAACATCGGCTGGGTGGCGCAGCCCGGCTTGAGCCGAGGCGTGCTCACCAGGGGGCTGAGCATGATGCCGCCGGTTTCGGTCTGCCACCAGGTATCGACAATCGGGCAGCGCTGTTCGCCGACCACGTTGAAATACCATTCCCACGCCTCCGGGTTGATCGGCTCTCCCACACTGCCGAGCAATCGCAGGCTTTTGCGGGACGTGTCCTGCAACGGCCCGGCGCCTTCGCGCATCAGCGCGCGCAGGGCAGTCGGGGCGGTGTAGAAGATATTGACCTGATGCTTGTCGATGACCTGCCAGAAGCGCGAACTGCTCGGGTAGCTCGGTACGCCCTCGAAAATCAAAGTGGTGGCACCGTTGGCCAGCGGGCCGTAGACGATGTAGCTGTGGCCGGTGACCCAGCCGACGTCGGCGGTGCACCAGAACACTTCGTTGTCGCGATAGTCGAGTACGTATTTGAAGGTCATCGCCGCTTGCAGCAGATAACCGCCGGTGGTGTGCAGCACGCCCTTGGGCTTGCCGGTGCTACCGGAGGTGTAGAGGATGAACAACGGGTCTTCGGCATCCATCGGCTCAGGCGGGCACTCATCGCTCATCTCGTGCATCGCCTGGTGATACCAGAGGTCACGGCCTTCGACCCAGTTCACCTCGCCCTGGGTGCGCTCGACCACCAGCACGGTGCTGACGTTCGGGCAGCTTTCGAGCGCTTTGTCGACGTTACGCTTGAGCGGTATGAACCGCCCGCCGCGCACGCCTTCGTCGGCAGTGATGACGGTGCGGCAATCGGCGTCGAGGATTCGATCACGCAACGAATCCGGCGAGAACCCGCCGAATACCACCGAATGCACTGCGCCAATGCGAGTGCAGGCAAGCATGGCGTAGGCCGCTTCCGGAATCATTGGCATGTAGATGCAGACCCGGTCGCCTTTCTTCACGCCACGGCTTTTCAACACGTTGGCCAGTCGGCAAACGTGATGGTGAAGTTTTTTATAGGTGATTTCTGCCGATTCGGCGGGATTGTCGCCTTCCCAGATGATTGCGGTCTGGTCACCGCGCGTATCCAGATGGCGGTCGATGCAGTTGGCGCTGACGTTCAGCTTGCCGCCGGCGAACCAGTTGGCTTCACCGCTCTTGAGGTCGTAGCGCTGGACAGTCTGCCAGGGCGTCATCCAATCGAGAAAACGCGTGGCTTGCTCAGCCCAGAACGTGCTGGGGTGTTCGATGGATTCTTTGTAGAGCCGCTTGTACTCGTCCTGACTCAGTTGCGCAGCCCGGCGGACGGCATCGGCGTGGGGGTACTGGCTGATATCGAACATGACGGTTCCTTATTCTTGTTTTGCGACAAGACATAAAGATGCGCCGAGTGAATATCCAGTTCAAGTTGTACATGGAAACAGTGTGGGGCGAGCAAGCTCGCCCCCACCGCTATTTGATCACCATCAGCCGCGATGACGCCCGCGGAAGTAGTCGATCAGGCCTTGGGTCGAAGCATCTTCGGCGGCGGTTTCTTCGCTGCCCACCAGGCGGTTGTAGACGCCCTTGCCCAACTCCTTGCCCAACTCCACGCCCCATTGGTCGAAGGCGTTGATGCCCCAGACCACGCTTTGGACGAAGACTTTATGTTCGTACAGCGCAACCAGCGCGCCGAGGCGGCGCGGGCTGATGCGTTCGACCACCAAGGTGTTGCTCGGACGGTTGCCAGGAATGATTTTGTGGGAGGCCAGTTTCTGCACTTCTTCTTCGCTGGCGCCCTTGTCCCGCAGCTCGGCCTCGGCCTCGACGCGGGTCTTGCCGAGCATCAGCGCCTGGCTCTGGGACAGGCAGTTGGCGTACAGCCATTGGTGATGGTCGGAAACCGGGTTGAAGCTGACGATCGGCACGATGAAGTCGGCCGGGATGAATTGAGTCCCCTGGTGCAACAGCTGATGGTAAGCGTGCTGGCCGTTAGCGCCGACGCCGCCCCAAATCACCGGACCGGTGTCAGTGGAGACCGGCGTACCGTCCTGGCGCACGCTCTTGCCATTGGATTCCATGTCCAGTTGTTGCAAGTGCTTGGTGATGTTGCGCAGGTAATGGTCGTACGGCAGGATCGCATGGCTCTGCGCACCCCAGAAGTTACCGTACCACACGCCCAGCAGCGCCAGCAGCACCGGCATGTTCTGTTCAAACGGCGCACTCTGGAAATGCTGGTCCATGGAGTAGGCGCCGGACAGCAGTTCCTTGAAGTTCGACATGCCGATGGCCAGGGCAATCGGCAGGCCAATGGCCGACCACAGCGAGTAGCGCCCGCCGACCCAGTCCCACATCGGGAAGATATTCTCTTCGCGAATGCCGAAGGCCACGGCGGCGGCGTTGTTGCTCGATACCGCGATGAAGTGGCGGTAGAGCTCCGCTTCCGAGCCACCCTGGGCCAGATACCAGGCACGCGCCGCCTGGGCGTTTTTCAAGGTTTCGAGGGTGTTGAAAGATTTCGACGAGACGATGAACAGCGTGGTCTCGGCGCGCAGCTTCAGGGTCAGCTCGTGGAACTCGCTGCCGTCGATGTTCGCCAGGTAATGACAGCGAACGCCTTTATGTGTGTAGGACAACAGCGCTTCGGACACCAGCTGAGGGCCGAGAAAGGAGCCACCGATGCCGATGTTCACCACGTCGGTGATAGGCTTTTCGGTGTAGCCGCGCCATAGGCCGTCGTGGATGCGGCCCACCAGGTCGGTAATCTGGTTCAACACCTTGTGCACATCGGGCATCACATTGGAGCCGTTCACCAGCAGCTTGTCGCCCACCGGGCGACGCAGGGCGGTGTGCAGGGCGGGACGGTTCTCGGAGGCATTGACGATTTCGCCTTCGAACAGCGCCTTGATTGCGCCCTGGAGGTCGACTTCGTTGGCCAGGCCCACCAGCAGGTCACGGGTCTGGGCATTGATCAGGTTTTTCGAGTAGTCGAGAAACAAGCCACAGCTGGAAAGGGTGAAATGATTGAAACGCTGCGGATCGGCATTGAACGCTTCGCGCATGCTGAAATCCTGCATGGCTTTGCGGTGGTCATTCAGCGCTTGCCAGGCGGGCAGAGCGGTCACGTCTTGAGGAGTTCGGTAGTACGCCATCGCTGCGGGTTTCCTTTTTACTTGAACGACCTTTTGTACACTAAAAATTCCGGCGAGGCCCTCGGAGGGCGTCCGGACAACTGCGTCGACACGATCGCCGGGCACAGGGCGAATACAGTAAACCTCGCGTTGCGATCTGTCTTGACTTTGTCTGACCGTGTCCCGGTACTTTTTTATACAACCGGGCTGGGAATGGCCCGACAGGCGGGCTGGTCAGGCAACCTGGACCGGAATGGCGTTGCTGGTGTGGCTCAGTTCGTTGCCCGGCGCCATGTACAGCATGCGCGGCTTGAAGTTGAGCAGCTCCGCTTCGCTGTAGTGGGCGTAGGCGCAAATGATGACGCGGTCGCCCACCTTGGCCTTGTGTGCCGCAGCGCCGTTGACCGAAATCATCCGTGAGCCTTCTTCGCCACGAATGGCATAAGTGGTGAAGCGCTCGCCGTTGTCGACGTTGTAGATCTGGATCTGTTCGTACTCACGAATGCCCGACAAATCCAGCCATTCACCGTCAATGGCGCAGGAGCCCTCGTAATCGAGCACGGCGTGAGTGACTTCGGCGCGGTGCAACTTGGCCTTGAGCATGATGGCGTGCATGAGTGTTTCCTCTGGTCGGGTCCGAACGGCGCGCAGTTTGCCCGAAGGCTGGCAAGGCGGCAATAACGCGCAAAACCGCCTATGGAAGCGAGTGGCTTCGCTCCCATAGACGGCCTGGCTATCTCAGACGAGCGCGTCGAGGTCCAGGTGCAGGTTGTCGATCAACCGGGTGGTGCCCAGGAAGGCGGCAATAAGGATCACCAGGTCGCGATCCTCTTGGGTGGCCGGACGCAAGGTCCGGGCGTGACGGATTTCCAAGTAGTCGGGGCGCAGGCCGGCCGTTTCGAGTTGCTTGAGCTGCTCGGCGGTCAGCGCCGGATAATCCCGTTGTCCCTGCTTGATCGCCTCGGCTATCTGGCCCAGGGCGCGATAGACCACCGGCGCGACGGCGCGCTGTTCGGGGCTGAGGAAGCCGTTGCGCGACGACAGCGCCAGGCCGTCTTCGGCGCGCACGGTCGGCTCGCCGATGATCTGGATCGGCATGTTCAGGTCATGGACCAGAGCGCGGATCACCGCCAGCTGCTGGAAGTCCTTCTGGCCAAACACCGCGAGATCCGGCTGGACCATGTTGAACAGCTTGCTGACGACTGTCGCCACACCCTCGAAGTGCCCTGGCCGGCTGGCACCGCACAGTCCTTCGGACAGCTGTGGGACGCTGACGCGGGTCTGCCCGGCCATGCCGTCGGGATACATTTCCTCGACGCTTGGCGCGAACAGCAAATGGCACCCGGCCTGGAGCAGCTTTTCCTGATCGGCCGCCAGGGTGCGGGGATATTTGTCCAGGTCTTCGCCAGCACCGAATTGCAGCGGGTTGACGAAGATGCTCGCCACGACAAAGTCGGCCCGTTGCGCCGCCTTGGTCACAAGCGCCATGTGGCCGCTGTGCAGATTGCCCATCGTCGGGACGAAAGCGATACGTTTGCCTTCGCTGCGGGCACGGGCCACGGCGGCTCGCAGTTCGCGTACGGTCTTGACGGTGTTCATGCAGAGAATCCGTGTTCGGCGCCCGGGAAGGTCACGCCCTTCACTTCGGCAACATAAGCCCCGAGCGCGGCCTGGATAGTGCTTTGCCCGGCCATGAAGTTCTTCACGAACTTGGGCACGCGACCCGTGATCGACAGGCCGAGCATGTCGTGGAGCACCAGCACCTGGCCATCGGTGGCGCTGCCAGCGCCGATGCCGATCACCGGGATCTTCACCGCCTGGGTTATTTCTTCAGCCAGCTCGGTGGGTACGCATTCGAGCAGCAACATCGCGGCGCCCGCCTGCTCCAGGGCAATGGCATCGGCGCGCATCTGCCGTGCCTGGTTTTCATTACGACCCTGAACCTTGTAGCCGCCGAGGATATTCACCGCCTGCGGGGTCAGGCCCAGGTGCGCGCACACGGGAATGCCGCGTTCGGCCAGCAGGCGGATCGAGTCGGCGAGCCACAGCGCGCCTTCGACCTTGACCATGTGGGCACCGGCCTGCATCAGCATGGCGCTGTTGGTCATGGTTTGATCGAGGGTGGCATAGGCCATGAACGGCAGGTCGGCGAGGATCAACGCATCGGTGTTACCGCGTTTGACGGCGGCCACGTGGTAGGCCATCTCGGCGGTGGTTACCGGCAATGTGCTGTCGTGACCTTGCAGCACCATGCCGAGGGAGTCGCCCACCAGCAGCACTTCGACACCGGCCTCATTGCAGGCATGGGCGAAGGTGGCGTCATAGCAGGTCAGCATGGTGATCTTTTCACCTTTTTGCTTGAGACCTTGCAGCGTGGTCAGGGTAATAGCTGGCATGTAAAAGTCCTCATTAGGCGCTCGAATACAGGCGCACCCTCTATGCGTGGTGCTTGTAAGGCCCGGATTGCGCCCTTCAGCGCCGCGTTGGCGGCAACGGGACGCCTATAGTCGTGAGGAGTACCGGGGAAGTCAATTGGATGTGTTACCGCCGGGTGTTACCGAGGTTACTGATGCGTTTCAGCTGGGAGGCGCGCCCAGATTGTGACTGTCTGGTACCGCAACCTAAGGATGGTCCAGGCGCTCGAGGCCGAGAAACGGGCACTCGGCGAGCAAGTCCTTGAGCAGGCGGCCGTCGGCCAGGCGCAGGTCGGCGGGCGCCAACTCCGCCAGCGGATAGAGCACGAAGGCCCTGGCTTGCATGTGGTAATGAGGGACTTTGAGGCGGGGCTCGTCGATCAGCCGATCACCGAACAGGAGGATATCCAGGTCGAGGGTGCGCGGGCCCCAGCGCTCCAGGCGCTCGCGGCCCTGGCCGGTTTCGATGGCTTGCAGCGCATCGAGCAAGTCCAGCGGCGCAAGGCTGCTGTCCAGCGCGGCCACGGCATTGGTGTAGCGCGGCTGGCCGGGGAGCAGGGAGTCGCTTTGATAAAACGCTGAAACCCCCACCAGTCGAGTCTCGGACAGTCGCGCCAGGGCTTCGATGGCGCTGCGCAACTGTTCGGCGGGTTCGGCCAGGTTGCTGCCCATGCCGACGTAGATGCGTTCCATCGATTACTCGTCCGAGGCGCTTGGCACACCGGCACGTTTACGCTTGGCGCCACTGCTGCGCCGACGCTTGCGCGGGCCGCTGGCGCCGTCGTCCTTGCCGCTGAGCTCGCGGATCATGTCGCGGCGTTCGCTGTCGTTGGCATCCTGGTAATCAGTCCACCATTCGCCCAGGCCATCGGTCTGTTCGCCGGCGCTTTCGCGCAGCAGCAGGAAGTCATAGCCGGCGCGGAAACGCGGGTTGTCCAGCAACAGATCGGCACGTTTGCCGCTGCGCCGTGGCAGGCGCTCCTGCATGTCCCAGATCTCGCGGATCGGCATCGTGAAACGTTTGGGAATCGCGATGCGCTGGCACTGTTCGGCAATCAGCTGGTGGGCGGCTTCCTGCATTGCCGGGATCGGCGGCATGCCACGCTCCTGCAAGCGTAATACCCGGGCGGGCAGTGCAGGCCAGAGCAAGGCGGCGAACAGGAACGCTGGGGTCACCGGTTTGTTCTGCTTGATGCGCAGGTCGGTGTTGACCAGCGCTTCGCTGATCAAGGTGTGGGTGTAGGTCGGGTTGTATTCCAGCGCCTCGGCACTGGCCGGGAACAGTGGGTCGAACAACTGCAGGTCCACGAGCATTTCAAAAGTATCTGCGGCGTGGCCCGACAGGAACAGCTTGAGGACTTCCTCGAACAGGCGCGCCGAAGGAATCTCCCTCAGCATCGGGGCGAGTTCGCGAATCGGCATGGCGCTGTGCTTCTCGATGCCGAAATCCAGCTTGGCAGCGAAACGCACGGCCCGCAGCATCCGCACCGGGTCTTCCTGGTAGCGCTGCTTGGGATCGCCAATCAGCCGGATGAGACGGTTGCGGATGTCGTGTACGCCATTGGCGTAATCGAGAATGCGCTCGCTGACCGGGTCGTAATACAGGGCGTTGATGGTGAAGTCGCGGCGTTGCGCGTCTTCTTCCAGCGTGCCGTAGACGTTATCGCGCAGGATGCGTCCGCTCTCGTTGCGAGAAGACTGGTTGCTATCTTCTTCCTCATCGCTTTGCGGATGGTTGGCGCGGAACGTCGCCACCTCGATGATTTCGCGGCCAAAGTGGATATGCACCAGCTTGAAACGGCGCCCGATGATTCGCGCATTGCGAAACTCGGCCCGTATCTGCTCAGGCGTGGCGCTGGTGGCAACGTCGAAATCCTTGGGGGTGATGTTCAACAGCATGTCGCGCACGCACCCGCCGACCAGATAAGCCTGGTAGCCGGCGTTCTGCAGGCGTTCGACGATGTTCACCGCATAACGGCTGAATTGGGCCTTTTGCAATGAATGCTGGCCGCTGTTGAGCACTTCAGGCGTGCTGCGAATGTGTTGCGTACGACGCAAGGGAGAACGGAATGACTGGAACAGCTTCTTCAGCATGGGAGGCACTGTTTGAAGGAATATTCGGCCAAAAACAAAGAATGACCGCATGATGGGCGGGGATTCTAGCATTTAGTCGAGGGATGGTGTAGGACACAGGAGTTTTGAGCTGCAAGCTTTAAGCGACAAGCTCTGTAGGAGGCTTCGGGGCAGGGAATGACAGAAACCACAAGGGGAGCCGAAGCTCCCCCAGAATTAGTTGCGTACTCGTTTTTATTATTGGTTTCGGGCTTCTTGTTTTTGTTGAGTGCCCGCGCCACGAAGTTTTCCCTTCGTGACCCTCCCAATCGGGAGCCAAGAGCAAACGGATTGCTTTGGTCGCTGTGTTGCAGTGATCTATCGATCCAACCAGTTCAGGCACCTGTCTTGAGACAGTTTTTATTGTTCTCGGCCTGGTTGCGGGGCAAGCCCCAAATACAACGCCTCTCCAAAAGAATCAGTTAGCTGCGCCTCTCGCCGTCTTGTTTTTATTGTGCGTGAGTCGATTCGTCTTATTTTTATTGTCTTGTGCATTGCTTGTTATTGTTCTTGTACCAAAGCTATAGCAGGGTGCGTGCCAACTTTTGTCAGGCCCAGAGAAACCGGAGGTTCTATGGTTATGCCGGTTTTTTCAGGGCGAAAAAAAGCCGGGGTTTCGTTACCGTAAACCCCGGCTTCTGTTACGTGAAAAAGCTGCGGTAACAGTTTTTTCACATTCGGCGGTGTTACCCGCGCATCAGCTTTCGCTGGCGACCCCGGTCTTGCGCCGTGGTATGCCCAGGCGTTGGCGGCGTTCCCACAGGCATTTGCGACTCACGCCCAGCTTGCGAGCCAGCTCGGTCTCGGTCATGTGATCCTGGTGTTCCAGGACGAAATGCTGGAAGTAGTCTTCCAGTGACAGGTCTTCGGTGGGCTCGTGGCTGTTGTTGTTCGCACCGCCTTGCTGAGGTGCGAGACCGATGAACTCGTCATCGTCCAGGTCGCTCAATTCAATGTCGATACCCAGCAGGTCAGCGGAAATTTCCGGACTTTCGCATAGGATTACCGCTCGCTCCACAGCGTTTTCCAGTTCACGGACGTTACCAGGCCAGGCGTAGTGACGAATGGCCTGCTCGGCGTCCGGGGCGAATTTCAGGTCGGTGCGGTTGACGCGCGCGCTCTGACGGGCAAGAAAGGCACTGGCGATTTCGTTGACGTCCGCGCCGCGTTCGCGCAGGGGCGGCAGCTTCAGGGCGATCACGTGCAGCCGGTAATACAAGTCTTCCCGGAACTGGCCGATTTTCGCCAAGCTCTTGAGGTCCCGGTGGGTCGCCGCGATCAGGCGTACATCGACCTTTTGCGACTGGACCGAACCGACCCGGCGGATTTCGCCCTCCTGGAGCACCCGCAGCAATCGCGCCTGGGCTTCCAGCGGCAGTTCACCAATTTCATCGAGGAACAGCGTGCCGCCATCCGCCGCTTCCACCAGGCCGGCGCGTCCGGCGCTGGCGCCAGTGAACGCACCTTTTTCATGGCCGAACAGCTCGGACTCGATCAGGCTTTCCGGAATGGCTGCGCAGTTCACCGAAATCATCGGTGCCTTGGCCCGACGGGAAAGATTATGCAGCGCCCTGGCCACCAGCTCCTTGCCAGTACCTGACTCGCCCTGGATCAAGACGTTGGAGTCGGTCGGTGCCACTTTGCGGATCTTGCCGTAAAGGTCCTGCATGGGCGGGCAAGAACCGATGATGCCGATTTCACCGTTACTGTTGCTGGCGCCTGCCTTGCCTGGAGCCGCCTTGCCGTTCGTCGGTTCGGAGGGCTGGCTGATCGCCGTTTGCCGATCGCGCAGGATGCGGGCCACGGCCTGGAGCATTTCGTCGTGGTCGAACGGTTTGGCGATGTAGTCCACGGCCCCCATTTTCATGGAGTCGACCGCCGAGCGCAGGCTGGCGTAACTGGTCATGATCAGCACGGGCGTGCCCTGGCCGAGCTTGATCAGTTCGGTGCCGGGGGCGCCGGGCAGGCGCAGGTCGCTGACGATCAAGTCAAACGTTGGAATGCTGAAGCGCTCTTGTGCTTCCTGCACAGAACCGGCTTCGCTGACCTGGTACTGGTTGCGTTCCAGCAGGCGGCGCAAGGCGGAGCGGATAATTGTTTCGTCTTCGACGATCAAAATGTGCGGCATTGATTCGATTCTCTCGACGGTCTCAGTTCACAGCGGACGTCGCTTCGACATGACGTGGCAAGGTTACCCGGATACGGGTGCCGCGCTGGCTCTGAACATCGGCCGGGCTGTCGATGGTGATTTGTCCATAATGCTCTTCAACGATGGAATAGACCAGTGCGAGGCCCAGACCGGTGCCCTCGCCAGGATCCTTGGTGGTGAAGAAAGGTTCGAACAATCGATCCATGATGTTCTGTGGGATACCGCTGCCTTCGTCTTCGACGATCAGGTCGACCGTATGTTCGAAAGCTTCGCTCTTGACGCGCACCGCACTGCCGGCCGGTGAAGCGTCGCGCGCGTTGGACAACAGGTTGATCAGCACCTGGGCGAGCCGCTGAGGATCGCCATCGACCCAATGATCCGGATCGCACAGGTTGAAAAACTGGACTTCGAAATTGCGTCGGTTGAGCGCCAGCAGGCCGATGGCGTCCTGGGCCACTTCGGCCAGGCAGACCGGTTCGTCGTTGTGCTGGTGGCCGCCGGCATGGGCGAAACTCATCAAGGACTGGACGATGCGCGAGACCCGCTTGGTCTGCTCAAGGATCTGCCCGCTGATTTCCGTCAGTTCGCCGTCGTCCTCGCGCTCTTCGCGCAGGTTCTGGGCCAGGCAGGCGATGCCAGTGATCGGATTGCCGATTTCGTGGGCGACGCCGGCGGCCAGTCGACCGATGCTGGCCAGCCGCTCGGAGTGGACCAGCTTGTCTTCGAGCATCTGGGTGTCGGTCAGGTCTTCAACCAGCAGCACCAAACCGCTGTTACCGGGCGCCAACGGCTCGTCGATGGCTGCCTTGTGCAAATTGAGCCAACGGGTCTGGCCGTCGAGCGCCAGGTGTTGTTTATGCAGGTGTTCGTCGGGCAGGTCGATGAAGCCTTGCAGCAGGCCTTTCCACGGCTCGCCCAAGGTGCTCAAGCGCGAGCCGACCACGCGCTGGGCGGCGATTCCGGTCAGCTCTTCCATGGCCCTGTTCCACATGAGGATCTCCTGATCCTTGGCCAAGGAGCAGACGCCCATCGGCAGCTCCTGCAGGGTCTGGCGGTGATAGCGGCGCAGGGCATCCAGTTCGGCAGCCAGGCCGGTGAGGCGCGAATGGTAGTCCTCGAGGCGGCTTTCGATGAAGTGGATGTCTTCGGTCACGTAGTTTTCGCCGCCCGCCTTATAAGGCAGGAAGGTCTCGACCATGTCCTGGGCCACGCTGGGGCCCATCAGGCCGGACAGGTTGGCTTCGATCCGATCGCGCAAGCGGCGCAAGGCGTAGGGGCGGCGTTCATCGAATGGCAGGTAAAGGTCGCGCAGGGCCTGTTCGACTTCCTTTTGCGCGGCCTTGGCGCCCAGGGGCTTGGCCAGTTGCGTGGCGAACTCCTGGGGTGAGGCGGCATGCAATTCGCGGCGTTGCGGGCGGCGCACGTTATCCACCGCGCAGGCTTCGGCGGCGCTGGCTTCTTCACTGCTGGCGTTGGTGAACAGTGAAATCAAGGTAAACATCAGCACGTTCGCCGCCAGCGAGGCGATGGCTGCCATGTGCCAGCTGGTGTCGTCGAGCACGTAGATCATGTTCAGCAGCGGAATATAGAAACCTTGCAGGTTGCCGAGCAGCGGCAACAGCATGGCGACCAGCCAAACCAGGATCCCCGCCAACAGCCCGGCGATAAAGCCTCGACGGTTGGCGGTTGGCCAATACAGCACCGACAGTACGCCTGGCAGGAACTGCAAGGTTGCGACGAACGCGACGATGCCCAGGTTAGCCAGGTCCTGCCCGTCGCCCAGCATCAGGTAGAAGCCGTAGCCAGCCATGATGATCGCGACGATCAACGCCCGACGAGTCCATTTCAGCCAGCGGTAGATATTTCCCTCCGCTGGCGGCTGGTACAGCGGCAGCACCAGATGATTGAGGGCCATGCCCGACAGCGCCAGCGTGGTCACGATGATCAATCCGCTGGCCGCCGACAGGCCGCCTATATAGGCCAGCAAGGCCAAGGCCTTGTTGTTGGCGGCGATGCCGATGCCCAGGGTGAAGTATTCCGGGTTGGTACTGGCGCCCAGCTTCAGCCCGGCCCAGAGAATCAGCGGCACGGCCAGGCTCATCAACAGGAGGAACAGCGGCAGGCCCCAGCTTGCGCTGACCAGCGAGCGCGGGTTGAGGTTTTCGGTAAAGGTCATGTGGTACATGTGCGGCATCACGATCGCCGAAGCGAAGAACACCAGCAGCAGTGTGCGCCATGGGCCTTCTTGCAAGGGCGTGTGCAAGGCGGCGAGGGCGGTCTGGTTCTGCAGCAGCCAGAGCTCAAGCTGCTGCGGACCGTCGAACACACCATACAAGGCATAGAGGCCGACACCGCCGATGGCGATCAGCTTGATCACCGACTCAAAGGCGATCGCGAACACCAGGCCTTCGTGCTTTTCCCGGGTAGCGATGTGCCGGGAGCCGAAGAAGATCGTGAACAGGATGATCAGGACGCAGAAGCTCAACGCCACGCGATGCTGCACCGGTTCGCGGGTCAGGATACTGATTGAGTCAGCCACGGCCTGCATTTGCAGGGCCAGCAGCGGCAAGACGCCGACCAGCATGAAAATGGTGGTCAGTGCGCCGGCCCAGGTGCTGCGGAAACGAAAGGCGAACAGGTCGGCCAGCGATGAGAGCTGGTAGGTGCGGGTGATTTTCAGGATCGGATAAAGCAGCACCGGTGCCAGCAGGAACGCACCGGAGACCCCGAGGTAGCTGGACAGAAAACCGTAGCCGTACTGATAGGCCAGGCCAACCGTGCCATAGAACGCCCAAGCGCTGGCATACACGCCCAGCGACAGGGTGTAGGTCAGCGGATGGCGGATGATTGCCCGGGGGATCATGCCTCGTTCGCTGATCCAGGCCACGCCGAACAGCACCGCCAGGTAGGCGGCGCTGATCAGGATCATCTGGGTCAGGCTAAAGCTCATCGGCATCTTTTTGGCTCTGCAGGATGAAGGTCACGACGATCAGGATCAGCCAGAGCAGATACGGCCGATACCAGGCGCCCGTGGCGTCGATCCACCAATCCATGATGGCCGGGGAGAACAGGTAGATCCCCACTACCAGGAGCAGGACCAAGCGATAGATGTACATCCCGGCCTCTCTTGTTTATGCGCGTGCCCGAAAACGTGCGGCGATGGTAACGGATGGGCGCCAAGCTGCAAGGGCCGTCAACGTATTTGCGCTTCGGGCAAGGTCAGCGTGCGTGGGATCAGCGTCGCATCCCAGTGACGCGAGCCCCAATCCAGCAGCTCCCGAGGGTTGGCGTCGTCCATCTCGCAAGGCGGTTGTTGGCCCAGCGCCCTTAATGCTCGCAACAGCAGCGGCGCGGCCTGATCGGCGGCCAGCGGTGGCGAGCGGTAGCTTTTGCCGAGCTTGTGCCCGTCCGGCTGGGTAATCAACGGCACGTGCAGGTAGCGCGGTTGCGGCAATCCGAGCAGCTCTTGCAGGTAGAGCTGGCGCGGCGTGGAGTCCAGCAGATCGGCGCCCCGCACGATATCGGTGACCCCCTGCCAGGCATCGTCCAGCACCACGGCCAACTGGTAGGCATAGAGTCCGTCGCGACGGCGGATCACGAAGTCACCGGCTTCGCGACCCAGGTGCTGGCGGAACTCGCCCTGGACCCGGTCGATGAAATGATATTCGAGCTCGGGGACGCGCAGGCGGATGGCCGCGTCCTCGGTATCGTGGCCGGCGTTACGGCAAAGGCCCGGGTAAATGCCTTGATACGGTTCCAGTTGCTTGCGCGAACAGGTACAGGCGTAGGCCAGGCCTTGGCTGAACAAACGATCGATAACCTGCTGGTAGGTTTCATGGCGGTCGCTCTGGCGCACCATTTCGCCGTCCCATTCAAAGCCGTAGCTTTCCAGCGCCTTGAGGATTGCCACTTGCGCGCCGGGTTCTTCCCTTGGCGGATCAAGGTCCTCCATGCGCAACAACCAGCGCCCGCCCACCGCCCGGGCGTCGAGGTACGAGGCCAGCGCGGCGACCAGCGAGCCGAAATGCAGGTGGCCGCTTGGGGTGGGGGCGAAGCGCCCGATATAGGAGGCGGTAATGGTCATAGGGCGCAGGTTACTGAGTCCAAGCCGGTAGAAATACACATTTTGCGATCTGATTGTCCCCGACCGGGTTTTGCCTGCTGGCGAAACGTCGGAAACAAAAAACGGAGCGTATGAACGCTCCGTTTCAATGACAGCCCCGGCGATTATTTGCCGACCTGTTTTTCCTTGATTTCCGCTAGGGTCTTGCAGTCGACGCACATGTCAGCGGTCGGACGTGCTTCCAGTCGCTTGACGCCGATCTCGACGCCGCACGACTCGCACCAGCCATACTCTTCGTCTTCGATCAATTGCAACGTCTTGTCGATTTTCTTGATCAGCTTGCGTTCACGGTCACGGGCACGCAGTTCGAGGCTGAATTCTTCTTCCTGGCTGGCACGGTCGGCCGGGTCGGGGAAGTTGGCAGCGTCGTCCTTCATATGGTCCACGGTGCGGTCGACTTCCTGCATCAAGTCCTGTTTCCACTTATTCAGGATCTTGGTGAAGTGCGCGCGCATCGGGGCGCCCATGTACTCTTCGCCCGGTTGTGGGATATACGGCTCAAACCCGCTGAGCGACTGATTTTGATTCTGCTTTGCTTGGGTGGGCATGAATGGACCGCCTCTACTCTTGTAATCCACTACGCAGGATTGCTCCATCACCGACACCTGCCGGCCCTGCGGCTGCAAGCGGGCGAACTTACCAGATCAAATCGGGCCGCGCTACTCCCGGTTGTCGAGCCTGCAGCGGCCGGGCCCTGTAAAACGTGGCCGGGTTCGCGTCGGTGGGGATGCAATCCTGCTCAATGCTTGATTCTAGTCAAGCCTGGGCCAATCGCCGGAACCATTTCCAGCGATCTACGGGCTAGGACCGCTTTCGATTCGCGCTCGTTCCCGCACCGGTTCCGGAGTTGGGTAGAATCGGTTCTTTTCAGGCGAAGGAAGGCTAATGGCCCAGCCCTACAGTGCACGCAGCCGTGCCATCGAACCTTTCCATGTCATGGCGCTGCTGGCGCGCGCCAACGAATTGCAGGCCGCCGGGCACGATGTCATTCACTTGGAAATCGGCGAGCCGGACTTCACCACCGCCGAGCCGATCATCCGTGCCGGCCAGGCCGCCCTGTCAGCGGGCAAGACCCGTTACACCGCTGCGCGCGGCATTCCCGAACTGCGCGAGGCGATCGCCGGTTTTTATGCTCAGCGCTACGGCGTGGACATCGATGCCCGGCGCGTCCTGGTCACCCCGGGAGGTTCTGGCGCGTTGCTGCTGACCAGCGCCTTGCTGGTGGATCCAGGCAAGCATTGGCTGTTGGCCGACCCGGGCTATCCGTGCAACCGCCACTTCCTGCGCTTGATCGAAGGCGCGGCGCAACTGGTGCCGGTAGGGCCGGACGTGCGCTATCAGTTGACCCCGGACCTGGTGGATCGCCATTGGGACCAGAACAGCGTGGGGGCATTGGTGGCATCGCCGGCCAATCCGACCGGGACGATCCTCAGTCGCGATGAAATGGGCGGTCTGTCGAAGACCATCAAGGCGCGCAACGGCCATCTGGTGGTGGATGAGATCTATCACGGCCTGACCTACGGCACCGATGCCGCCAGCGTGCTGGAAGTCGATGATGATGCATTCGTCCTCAATAGTTTTTCCAAGTATTTCGGCATGACCGGTTGGCGGCTCGGTTGGCTGGTGGCTCCTTCGGCCGCTGTCGGTGAGCTGGAGAAACTCGCGCAGAACCTCTACATCAGTGCGCCGAGCATGGCCCAGTACGCGGCTCTGGCCTGCTTCGAGCCGGCAACCATCGAGATTTTCGAGCAGCGTCGGGCCGAGTTCGCGCGGCGCCGCGACTTCCTGCTGCCCGCCTTGCGTGAGTTGGGGTTCGGCATTGCGGTCGAGCCCCAGGGCGCGTTTTACCTGTACGCCGACATCAGTGCATTCGGCGGCGATGCCTTTGCGTTCTGCCAGCATTTTCTTGAAACCGAACACGTGGCGTTCACGCCGGGACTGGATTTCGGTCGCCATCAGGCCGGCCACCATGTGCGTTTCGCTTATACCCAAAGCCTGCCGCGGCTTCAGGAAGCAGTGGAGCGAATTGGACGTGGATTACGGAGCTGGCAAGGCTGATGCGTTTCTCTCCTGATTTGGAAGAGGGGCGGCTGATTCGACGTTACAAGCGTTTTTTGGCCGATATCGAGACCGTTCACGGCGAAGTGATGACGATTCACTGCCCTAACACCGGTTCGATGCTCAATTGCATGGCCGAGGGTGCGCGCGTCTGGTTCAGCCGCTCCAGCGATCCCAAGCGCAAGTTGCCCGGCACCTGGGAGATCGGCGAAACCCCACAGGGACGGTTGGCCTGCATTAATACGGCGCGGGCCAACGCCCTGATCGAGGAAGCGCTGCGCGCCGGTGTCATCCGCGAACT
Organism: Pseudomonas sp. Z5-35; assembly: GCF_051131945.1. Classification (NCBI taxonomy): domain Bacteria; kingdom Pseudomonadati; phylum Pseudomonadota; class Gammaproteobacteria; order Pseudomonadales; family Pseudomonadaceae; genus Pseudomonas; species Pseudomonas sp. Z5-35. Next base: position 4,659,135 of record NZ_CP071640.1, on the reverse strand, counting down.
GAACGGTTTTACCGGGTTGAAGCGGGAAGTCGCCTACGGCGTGGAAAACAGTCGTATCGACTTTCGACTGGACTACGCTGATCACAGCTCGGCCTGGGTCGAGGTCAAGAGCGTCACCCTGGGTTTCGACGGTACAAACGTGGCGGCGTTTCCCGATGCGGTGACACTGCGCGGAGCCAAGCACCTGAGGGAGCTTGCCTGTCTGGCCCGGCAAGGCGTGCGCGCCGTGCAGTTGTATTGCGTGAACCTGAGCGGCATCGACGCGGTGCGCCCGGCGCAGGAAATCGATCCTGTCTATGCCGCCGCGTTGCGCGAGGCGGTGGCAGCAGGGGTGGAAGTACTGGCTTATGGCGTGACCTTGACGCCGCAGCAGATGTGGGTGGATTGCCGGCTTCCGGTGCTGTTGGAACCGCTACAGGTCGACCCAGAGGCCTTGATTGTCCTCCCGACTTTCTAGCGCCGCGAGGAATTGGCCTGCACAGGGCCCCGCGACGCATTCGCCGCTTTCGATCAGAAACAGCGCGCCATGGGTAGCGCATTGGATCAGGCTGGCGCTGGCGTCGAGGAACTGGTCGGGTTGCCATTCCAATGGCACGCCGCGATGCGGGCATCGATTCAAATAGACGTAGGCCTGGCCCGCACGGCGCACGGCCAGCAGCTTGCGCCCCTCGATGTCGAAGCCGCGACTGCCGTTGTCGGGCAGCTCGGCGGCGGCACACAGAAATTTCATGGCGTTCTCGAACGGTGAGCGGGCTCGCTCGATTTGGATGTGTCGGGAAGTGTCCGCGCTTGACGGTCAAATGAAAACAATTATCAAATGGCGCCTCCTTCGCAGGTGACAGGATACTGGGTCCGAAGGGTTCCATGTTCAGCCCTGCGAAAAACATCCTTGAGGAAGCTGCCTGATGCGCCTGAATGTTCGCGTTGCTGCGCTCTGTCTCGTCCTGCTCGCCAGCCAGCAAGCGCTGGCTGCCGATCTGCCGCAACGCTGGGTAAGCGCTGGCGGTGCCTTGTCGGAGTGGGTCAGTGCGCTCGGCGGGGAATCGAAACTGGTGGGGGTGGACACCACCAGCCAACATCCCGAATCGTTGCGGGCGCTTCCCAGTATTGGCTATCAGCGACAGCTCTCGGCGGAGGGCGTGCTGAGCTTGCGTCCGCAGATCCTGGTGGGTACTGAAGAAATGGGGCCGCCTCCGGTGCTGGCGCAAATCCGCAGCGCGGGTGTGCAAGTCGAACTGTTCTCGGCGGCGCCGAGCCTGGCGGCGCTGCAAGCCAATTTGCGGCACTTGGGACAATTATTGGGCGCCGAGGCCAAGGCCGCGGCCTTGTTCGAGGGTTATGAACAGCAACTCGCCGAGCACGGCGCCCGGTTAAACGAAGCCCGGCTCAAGCAAAAGTCGCCGGGCGTATTGCTGCTGGTGGGCAATGCTGGCGGCAAGACGCTGATCGCTGGCAAGGACACCGCCGCCGATTGGCTGCTGCAACAGGCCGGCGGTCAGAACCTGGCGACCCACAGCGGTTACAAACCTTTCTCCCTGGAAACCTTGGCCAGCCTGAATCCTGAAGTGCTGGTGTTCGCTGATCGTGCCTTGAGCGGAGAAGAAGCCCGCGTGGCGCTGTTCAAGGAAAACCCAATCCTATCTTCGACCCGGGCCGCCAAAGACGGGCGCGTCATGGCGCTGGATCCTACGCTGCTGGTCGGCGGATTAGGCCCGAGATTGCCGCAAAGCCTGGAGGCGTTGACGAACGGGTTCTACCCGGCCAAGAAGCCATGACGACATTGCTCAAGCCGCGCGCGTTGTTCATCGGCCTGGGACTGCTGTGTCTGTTGGCGATCTGGCTGTCCCTGGCCTTGGGGCCGGTGAGCTTGCCCCTGTTCGATACCGCGCGTGTCGCCTTGCGCCTGTTGGGACTGCCGGTTGACGCCGATGGGCTGGAGCAGGCCGAGCTGATCCTTGGCCAGATTCGCCTGCCGCGCACCTTGCTGGGGCTGGCGGTTGGCGGCGTATTGGCGCTTTCCGGCGTGGCGATGCAAGGGCTGTTTCGCAATCCCCTGGCCGATCCGGGGCTGGTGGGCGTATCCAGCGGCGCAGCGCTGGGTGCCGCTTTTGCGATTGTCGGTGGCTCGGCGCTGGGTGGGTTGCCCGAAGCGTTGGGGCCCTACGTGTTGTCGTTGTTTGCGTTTATTGGCGGCCTCGGGGTGACGGCACTGGTCTATCGCCTTGGTCGGCGCAACGGCCAGACGCATGTCGCCACCATGCTTCTGGCGGGTATTGCCCTGACCGCGCTGTCCGGCTCGGCGGTCGGCTTGTTCACTTACCTGGCGGACGATGCGACGTTGCGGACCCTGACATTCTGGAACCTGGGCAGCTTGAACGGGGCCAGCTATGCGCGGTTATGGCCTTTGCTGCTGGTCAGCGCGGGCGTGGCGATCTGGTTGCCACGTCGAGCGCGGGCGCTCAATGCATTGCTGCTCGGCGAGTCTGAAGCCGCGCACCTGGGCATTGATGTCGAACGGCTCAAGCGGGAGTTGGTGTTCTGCACGGCATTGGGCGTTGGGGCAGCGGTCGCGGCGGCTGGAATGATCGGCTTTGTCGGGTTGGTGGTGCCGCATCTGGTGCGGCTGATGGCCGGGCCCGACCATCGCATCCTGTTACCCGCCTCTGTGCTGGCCGGCGCGAGCCTGCTGTTGTTTGCCGACCTCGTGGCGCGCCTGGCGTTATCTCCCGCGGAGTTGCCGATTGGCATCGTCACGGCTTTCATAGGGGCGCCGTTCTTTCTTTATCTCCTGTTGCGAGGGCGCGCCTGATGTTGCGAGCGCAGGACTTGCACATTCATCGTGGTCGGCAAACGGTATTGGCGCAGGTCGACCTGGAACTCATTCCCGGCCAGGTGCTGGGCGTGCTCGGCCCCAACGGTGCGGGTAAAAGCACTTTGCTCGCCGGGCTCTGCGGCGAGTTGCGCCCGGCCCAGGGACAGGTTTGGCTGGATGACCGGCCTTTGGCCCAATGGGACGGTACCGAGCGTGCCCGGCGCCTGGCCGTGTTGCCACAGTCCTCGACGCTGGATTTTGCGTTCCGTGTAGAAGAAGTGGTCGGCATGGGGCGCCTGCCTCATCAGAGCGGCCAGGTGCGTGACGCGCAAATCGTCGAGTCGGCATTGCAGGCCGCCGACGCTGCGCATTTGCAAGGCCGCAACTACCTGAACCTGTCTGGCGGCGAGCGCCAGCGGGTGCACCTGGCGCGCGTGCTGGCGCAGTTATGGCCAGGAGAAGCGGGGCAGACCTTGTTGCTGGACGAACCGACCTCGATGCTCGATCCGCTGCATCAGCACACCATCTTGCAAGCGGTGCGTGAGTTTGCCGGTCGCGGCGCGGCGGTGTTGGTCATCCTGCATGACCTGAACCTGGCGGCGCGCTACTGTGATCGCCTGTTACTGCTCGCCTCGGGCCGTCCGGTGGCCCTGGACACGCCCCGGCACGTGCTGCGCCCGGAGCCGCTCAAAGCGGTGTTTGGCCTGGACGTGTTGGTGCAATCTCATCCTGAGCGCGGGCATCCATTGATCATTGCCCGCTGAGGTTACCTGGAGAACGCCGATGCGCCTGTTGCTTGTCCTGGCTTTGAGTCTGTTGGCGGCGTGTCAAACGGTTGCACCGCCAGCGGTTGACGGGCGGATCCGCGATTTGCAAAACGACCAATTCGTCACACCACAAATGCTGGTTGAACGGCTGGCAGTGGCTCATCGGGTGGTGCTGGGGGAGCAGCACGACAATCGTGACCACCATGCGCTGCAAGGTTGGTTGCTCAAGGCCTTGGCCGACCAGCGTGCCCAAGGCAGCTTGCTCTTGGAAATGCTCACGCCGCGCCAGCAGCCGCGGGTGGACGCGGTTCGCCGGTTACCGGCCTTGCCTGAGGATCTGCCCGAGGCACTGGATTGGTCGCCGGGTTGGGATTGGAGCCTGTATGGGCCAGTCGTCGAGTTCGCCCTGGCGCAGCCTTATCCGGTATTGGCTGCCAATCTTGATAACGATGAAATCCGACAGGTCTATCGCCGGGCTCCCGCCTTGAGCGGTGTTCATGCCAATACGGCCGCTGTGAGAACCGTGCTGCTGGAGCAAATCCGCGAATCCCACTGTGACCTGCTGCCGGAATCGCAAATGCCGGCGATGTTGGCTGTCCAGCAGCAGCGTGACCGGCGCATGGCCGAGCGATTGCTTGAGGCGCCGACACCGGCGTTGTTGCTCACTGGCGCCTGGCACGCCAGAAGGGATGTCGGCGTGCCGTTGCATGTGCTTGATCTGGGGGGCAGCGACGCCCCCGTCGTCCTGATGCTGGCCGAGGAGGGTAGTGAGGTCACGGCGGCCATGGCGGATTACGTGTGGTACACCCCGGCTACGCCCCCTCAGGATTACTGCGCTCAGATGCGCGAACAGCAGGAAAAGTGATTCTTGCGGGCAAAAAAAGACCCGGCAAAAGCCGGGTCAAATAACCGTGATTAGCCTGATGAGGAGATATCTGAGAGTCCGAACCAAGGGCTGTTCAAATATCGACCAGTCTCGCGACCGGATGTGCTAATCATAGCGATTCTCATTACCATGTCAAACACTGTTTTCCGATTTCTCGAAATCTTTGGCTGCAACACTGCGCATGGGTACAAAAATGGTCAGGCTTTGTGGCGCGCCGCCAGGGCGTCCAGCTGTTTATTAAGGGCTTCCTTGCGCTCAGGGGGAATATCGTTCCAATGCACGTCCATCAGCGCGCCCTCGATGGCGTACAGCAATACTTTGGAAGCGCGAAAGCCGCGAGTGCGAACGGCGCGATAGGCGTCCACCGCACCGAGCCGACGTAGGTCCGAGGCGCTGTGAATGCCGGCGGCGTGCAGCCACTGGGCTGATGTCTTGCCCAGGTTCTTTAGATGTTGCAGTTCGTCATTCATCGAGCCTCCTTGCGAACGGCCGACTGGTGCAGTGGGCAAGCTTCTCAGGAGTGTAGCGCTCAGTAGGAAAAGCGTGATTCTTTGGTGGGATGCGGCGCAAAAGCTTCTAATGCATTACGCACGATGGTCAGGATGACGGCAAAAGCCATCCTCCAGCGCGGGCGGGAGCGCTGGAGATTGTTTCTTGCTAGGGCACGGGGTGCCGCTAGTTCAGCGGGTGCGGTAGCGCAGGCGCGTGCCGAAATTCATCGACATCAGGATCTCGTCGGCGGACAGCTCGGGCGGAAAGTAGGCACCGGAAATCTGCGCGTGAGCGAGGCTCGCCCCTTCAAGTGACGACTTGCGAAAGTCGATGCCGCGCAAATCGGCGGAGCGGAAGTAGGCGTCAGTGAAATCCACGTCGTCTGCGTTCAGTTCCCGCAGGTCGAGGCCGCGAAAATCGCCGCCGCGCATGTCCACCGGGCCTTGAGGACGTTCACTGTTGAAGCCGGCAATATCATCCTTACGCAGCAAGGCATAAAGCGGGGTGTCGAGAAGCTTGGGATGACTCATGTCAGATCACCTGATGGTTTTATGACGCCAGTATAGTGCCATCACTTGATAGCCGTGAAGCCGGGCGTCGCTTCACGGCTGAAATAGTTGCTTACAGACCCGGCAAGCGTTGGCGAATCTGCGCAACCACGACATCCAAGGTACCACTTTCGTTGGTTTGGACCCGTTTGCTGCAGAGGATTTCAGCTGGCGTCAGGGCTTCGCGGCTGGCCTGCTGGGAGGCGATGACGCCAAGGTTTGCGTCGGATGGATCATTCTGGTCGGCTTGGCGCTGGGCGAGCCTGCTTTCGATCACCGCTTGCGGCGCGTCGCAATCGAGGATCAGGAACGGCGCGCCCGTGCCTTCGGCGATTTTGGCTGCGGCGTCGCGCTGATCATGCTTGAGGTAGGTGGCGTCGATCACCACCGGGAAACCGGCGTGCAGGATCGAATCGGCAATTTCATGCAGGCGGTTGTACGTGGCGCCGCTGGCATCGCTGCTATAAATGCCGGCTTGTGGGTCGTTCGGTACTTGCTGCTCACCGAACAGGCGCTTGCGCTCCACGTCCGAGCGCAGGCGAATCGCACCCAGAGCCTCTACCAGGCGCATTGCAACGTGGCTTTTACCGACGGCCGAAATGCCGTGGGTAATCGCAAGGAAGCGCGATGGAATGGTGCTGTAGCTTTCGGCCAGGTTGGCGTAGTTGCGGTATTGGCGCAGGGTGGTTGCGCGTTGTACCGGGTCGGCTTCGGCGGGCATGCTGAACAGCGCGACCTTGGCGCGGACCAGGGCGCGGTAGGCTTTATAGAAGTTGAGCAGCTCCAGGCCCCGGTAATCGCCTGTCAGTTCCAGATACTGGCTGACGAACCGCCGCGCCAACGACTTGAGGCCCCGGTCTTCCAAGTCCATCGCCAGGAAGGCGGTGTCGGCGTAGACGTCAGTGAAGCGGAATGGCTCGTTGAATTCGATGCAATCGAAAATCACCACGTTGCTGTCGATCAGGGTGATGTTGCCCAGATGGATGTCGCCGTGGCATTCACGGGTGAAGCCTTCGGCCTTGCGCTGTGCCAGCAGCGGCTTGAGGCGTTCGAAGCTGCTTTCGGCCCAGGCTTGCAGGGCTTCAAGTTGCAGCAGGTCTGCCTTGTCGCTGAGGAATGGACGGATCTGTTCGAAGTTCTGTCGCACCGGCGCCATGACGCTGTCCGGTGTACCTGCGGCGTTATCGGTGGGCACCTTGGGCGTCGAGAGGTGGAACTGGGCAATCTGCGCGGCCATTTCGTCGATATGCGCAGTGGTCAGCTCGCCGTTGGCCTGCAGCGTGCTGAGCAATTGACTCTGTGGGAACTGACGCATCTTCAGGGCGTATTCGATGGCCGGGCCGTCACCGCCCAGGCTTGGCGCTTCGGCGCTGCCGGTAATAGGCAGCACTTCCAGGTACAGATCCTGGGTCAAGCGCTGGTTCAGGCGCAACTCTTCGTCACAGAAATGCTTGCGTGCCTCGAGGCTGGTGAAATCAAGGAAGCCGAAGTTGACCGGCTTCTTGAATTTGTAAGCGTAGGGCCCCGTGAGCAATACCCAGGAAATATGGGTCTCGATGACCTGGAACCCTTCGACGGGATGCGTGAAAAGGGCGGGGTTTTGCAGGGCAACGATCAGTGATTGGCTCACGGGCGATCCTTCAGAGTCTGGAAAAATTCAAGGCCGTCATTATGGCGGCAAGCGGCGCTAACGCAAACCGGATGACCTGTGTGGTTGGGCTCATGTTGAAGCGCAGCAAAGTGCGTATAATCCGCCGCCATGACTCGTACCCGATCCCCCCGCACCCCTAAAAAACCACCCGCCAGCCGCTTGCGGCCTTGGCTGGGCTGGGCCCTTAAACTCGGCCTGGTGGGCCTCGTCGTGCTCGCCGGTTTTGCCGTTTACCTTGACGCCGTGGTCCAGGAGAAATTCTCCGGCAAGCGCTGGACCATACCGGCCAAGGTCTACGCTCGGCCGCTGGAGCTGTTTGTCGGACAAAAGCTGAGCCGGGATGATTTCCTGACCGAACTTGATGCTTTGGGTTATCGCCGTGAAAGCGTTGCCAATGGCCCGGGCGCGGCCTCGATCAATGGCAATACCGTCGACCTCAACACTCGCGGCTTCCAGTTTTATGAAGGGATGGAGCAGGCGCAACCAGTGCGGGTGCGCTTCTCCGGCGACTACGTGGCGGCGTTGACCGGCGCCAACAACGCCAAGCTGTCCGTGGTGCGCCTTGAGCCGCTATTGATTGGCGGCTTGTACCCCAAGAACCTCGAAGACCGGATCCTGATCAAGATCGACCAGGTGCCGCCGTTCTTGCTCGAGACCCTGATCGCTGTCGAGGACCGGGATTTCTATCATCACTTTGGCGTATCGCCCAAGTCGATTGCGCGGGCTGTCTGGGTCAATACGTCCGCCGGCCACATGCGCCAGGGCGGTAGTACGCTGACGCAACAGCTGGTCAAGAACTTCTACCTGACCAACGAGCGCAGCCTGACCCGAAAGCTGACCGAAGCCATGATGGCGCTGTTGCTGGAGCTGCACTACAGCAAGCCGGAAATTCTCGAGGCTTACCTCAATGAAGTGTTCGTCGGCCAGGACGGCCAGCGCGCGGTGCACGGTTTCGGCCTGGCCAGCCAGTTCTTCTTCAGCCAGCCGCTGTCCGAGCTCAAGCTGCACCAGGTGGCGTTGCTGGTCGGCATGGTCAAGGGGCCATCTTCCTACAACCCGCGTCGCAATCCGGAACGTGCCCTCGAGCGACGCAACCTGGTGCTCGACCTGTTGCAGCAACAAGGCGTGGCGACAGCCGAGCAGGTCGAGGCAGCGAAAAAGATGCCGCTGGGCGTGACCAAGCGCGGCAGCCTGGCGGACAGCTCGTTTCCCGGTTTCATGGACCTGGTCAAGCGTCAGCTGCGCGAAGACTACCGTGACGAAGACTTGACCGAAGAAGGCCTGCGGATCTTCACCAGTTTCGACCCGATCCTGCAGATGAAGGCCGAGGCTTCGGTCAACGATACCTTCAAGCGATTGGCGGGGCGCAAGGGCTCCGATGAAGTCGAAGCCGCCATGGTGGTGACCAACCCGGAAACCGGCGAAGTCCAGGCGATGATCGGCAGCCGACAGGCCAGTTATGCTGGCTTCAACCGGGCATTGGACGCCGTGCGCCCGATCGGCTCGTTGATCAAGCCGGCGGTTTATCTGACCGCCCTGGAAAAACCGAGCCAATACACGCTGACCAGTTGGCTGTCCGACGAGTCATTCTCGATCAAGGGCGCGGACGGTCAGGTCTGGACGCCACAAAACTATGATCGTCGTCCCCACGGAACGGTGTTCCTGTATCAGGGACTGGCGCATTCGTACAACCTCTCGACCGCTCGGCTCGGGCTGGAAGTTGGCGTGCCAAACGTGCTCAAGACCTTGGCGCGCCTGGGGGTGACTCGCGAGTTCCCGGCGTTCCCATCGATGCTGTTGGGGGCCGGCGGCCTGACTCCGATTGAAGTGGCCGCCATGTACCAGACCCTGGCCAACGGCGGCTTCAATACCCCGATGCGCGGTATTCGCAGTGTGCTCACCGCTGACGGCGAGCCACTCAAGCGATATCCGTTCCAGGTCCAGCAGCGCTTCGATCCTGCTTCCATTTACCTGATCCAGAGCGCCATGCAGCGCGTCATGCGTGAAGGCACCGGCAGCTCGGTCTACAACGTGCTTCCGCGAACCCTGACGCTGGCGGGCAAGACCGGCACCAGTAACGATTCGCGCGACAGTTGGTTCGCCGGGTTCAGCCAGGATTTGCTGGCGGTGGTCTGGCTTGGACGCGACGATAACGGCAAGACGCCGTTCACCGGCGCCACCGGTGCGTTGCAGGTGTGGACCAGTTTCATGCGCAAGGCCGATCCGTTGCCGCTGGATATGCCGCAGCCGGACAACATCGTCCAGGCCTGGGTCGATTCGCGCACCGGACAAGGTTCCGACGCCAATTGCCCGGGCGCCGTCCAGATGCCGTATATTCGCGGCAGCGAACCGCCGCCCGGCCCAGCATGCGGCGGTCAGAATCCCGCCGAATCGGTGATGGATTGGGTCAAGGACTGGATGAATTAAGCAAAGAGGGTTTCAAGTGAACAAGTGGTTGATTCCAGCGGTAACCGCCGTGGCTTTGCTCAGTGGCTGCTCTACCGTACAACGCGGTTCGATTCCGGTAGTCGACTCCGGCACCGCCGTGTCCAATAGCGAGCGCGTCTCGGCCAACGGTGGTTTCCGTCAAACGACGGTGAAGCGGCCAGTGCAGGGCCAGACGCAGGCGATCCCGCAAGGCGACACGGGTGTCGTGGTGATGGTGCCCGGTGGCGGTGCGACAACTTCGGCGCCGATCAGCAGCGCGCCGATTACCCCAGGCCCTATCACGCCGGGGCCTATCGAAACCTCGCCGATCGACCAGGGCAGCTACAACATGCCGTCGACGCCGAGCAGCATTCCTTCGGCCAGTTCGGGTGGTTTGTCAGCCGATGAGCAACTGGACGGCCCGGTGTTGGCACTGTTGACCACCGCTCAACAGCAGCAGGCCGGAGGTGACCTCAATGGCGCTTCTTCCAGCCTCGAGCGCGCCCAGCGTGTAGCGCCGCGTGAACCTCAGGTCCTTTATCGACTGGCGCAGGTGCGCATGGCCCAGGGTGATGCGCCGCAAGCCGAACAACTGGCCCGTCGCGGCCTGACATTCTCCAGCGGTCGCCCGGCACTTCAGGCAAGTCTTTGGGAGCTGATTGCCCAGGCTCGCGAGAAGCAAGGCGATTCCGCAGGCGCGGCATTGGCTCGCCAGAAGGCCAAGGTTTCACTCTGATGGACGTGCGTTTTCCCCAGATCGCCGATCAATTGCTGCTGATTGAGCGTGAACTGCGTGTCCAGGGTTGGTGGAGCGATGTTTCCCCCTCGGCCGAGGCGCTGGCGAGTGTCGAGCCGTTCGCGGTCGATACCTTGGACTTCGAGCAATGGCTGCAATGGATCTTCTTGCCGCGGATGAAGGCTATCCTCGAAAACGACCTGCCGCTGCCCAATGCCTCAGGCATCCTGGCCATGGCGGAAATGGTCTATGCGCAGCGGCCAGGGCAGGGCGTCGAATTGCAGCGACTGTTGGCGCAGTTCGACCAGTTGATCAGTGACGCCAGCTGACTGCCTTTATTGGCAGTGTTCTTCGACCTGGGTACGGGTCTCATCGATGCGCTGGCGCCGTTCTTCATCAGTGAGGCGGCGCATTTCGCCTTCCACGTCCTCCCGCACCCTGGGGTTGTTCTGCAGTTGCGCCAGGTTGGTCCGGGCTTGCTCGCAGAACGCCTTGAGTTGGGCTTCCTGTTCCTCGACTTGCTGTTTCACCTGTTGGTCGATGGCTTTCTGGTCGCCGATTACCCCGCCCGACGCGGGCGCCGGTGGTTTGGGCGCCGGAGGGGAAGATTTGCCCACCGTCGTGGCCTGCACCCCTTCGGGCGGCTGGGCGCCAAAGTGCGTAACGCCTTGGTTATCCACCCATTTATAGATCTGGCCGGCCATGCTCATCGAGCTCAGGCCAACCAGCAGGCTGGCCATCAATAACATCATTCGCATGCTGTTTCCTTGTCCTGGGTTGCGCAATTGAAGCTAACAGAGTAGCCGTTTAAAGGTTTTTTCTTGCGTTCTCATGTGCTTACTTCAATAAAGCACATTGACGACTTGACTTGCAGAGGGCGAAACAGAAGAATCCAAAGTCCGCTGTAGAGGGACTGCCAGAAGCAGACCCACTCGGCAGATCATGAGGCGCACATCCGCGCCGACCTGTTACACCCGCAACGCGTTACCTCGCGCTGGGTGGGAAAGGCCCGCAACACTTGGGACGATCCCAATACTTGCTCAGTCAGTGCTGACGTAGTCGGCGACCACCGTCGCTCATGCTCTGCCGAGAAGTAAACCTATTAAGACCCGTCCCCTTTTCGTGGGTCGGTATTCTGGCGTTTTAGAGGTGAACAACGTGGAGCTTTTATCTGGCGGTGAGATGCTCGTCCGCTTCTTGCGTGACGAAGGCGTCAAGTATATCTACGGGTACCCCGGTGGTGCTCTTCTTCATGTCTACGATGCCCTGTTCAAAGAACCGGAAGTGACCCACATCCTGGTTCGTCATGAGCAAGCGGCCACCCACATGGCTGACGGCTACGCCCGTGCCACCGGCAAGGCCGGCGTGGTTCTGGTGACATCCGGCCCTGGCGCCACGAACGCTATTACCGGTATTGCCACGGCCTACATGGACTCGATTCCCATGGTGATCATTTCCGGCCAGGTGCCTAGCACCATGGTGGGTACCGACGCGTTCCAGGAAACCGACATGATCGGTATCTCCCGGCCAATCGTGAAGCACAGCTTCATGATCAAGCATGCGTCGGAAATCCCGGAAGTCATGAAGAAAGCTTTCTACCTGGCCGAGTCCGGTCGACCAGGCCCGGTCGTGGTCGACGTGCCGAAAGACATGACCAACCCGGCCGAGAAGTTCGAATACATCTACCCGAAAAAAGCCAAGCTGCGCTCTTACAGCCCGGCCGTACGTGGTCACTCGGGGCAAATCCGCAAGGCTGCAGAAATGCTCCTGGCGGCCAAGCGCCCCGTGCTTTATGCCGGTGGTGGTGTAATTCTCGGCGGTGGCTCCGCGCCGCTGACCGAGTTGGCAAAGATGCTCAACCTGCCGGTCACCAACACGCTGATGGGGCTTGGCGCCTACCCGGGCACCGATCGTCAGTTCATCGGTATGCTCGGCATGCATGGCAGCTACACCGCCAACCTGGCGATGCACCATGCCGATGTGATCCTGGCGGTTGGCGCGCGCTTCGATGACCGTGTCATCAACGGCCCGGCGAAATTCTGCCCGAATGCCAAGATCATCCACATCGACATCGACCCGGCGTCGATCTCCAAGACCATCAAGGCAGATGTGCCGATTGTCGGTCCGGTAGAGAGCGTCCTGACCGAGATGGTCGCCATCCTCAAGGAAATCGGCGAGGCCCCGAACAAGGAGTCCGTAGCCGCCTGGTGGAAGCAGGTTGATGAGTGGCGTGGCGATCGAGGCCTGTTCCCTTACGACAAGGGCGACGGCAGCGTGATCAAGCCGCAAACCGTCATCGAGACCCTGTGCGAAGTGACCAATGGCGATGCCTTCGTGACCTCCGACGTGGGTCAGCACCAGATGTTCGCGGCGCAATATTACAAGTTCAACAAACCCAACCGTTGGATCAACTCCGGCGGCCTGGGCACCATGGGCTTCGGCTTCCCGGCGGCCATGGGCGTGAAGTTGAGCTTTCCGGACAGCGATGTCGCCTGCGTCACGGGCGAAGGCAGCATCCAGATGAATATCCAGGAACTGTCGACCTGCCTGCAGTACGGTTTGCCAGTGAAAATCGTCAACCTGAACAACGGTGTGCTGGGAATGGTTCGCCAGTGGCAGGACATGAGCTACGGCAGTCGTCATTCGCATTCCTACATGGAATCGTTGCCGGACTTCGTCAAGCTGGTCGAAGCCTATGGTCACGTGGGTATCCGTATCACCGACCTGAAAGATTTGAAATCCGGGCTTGAAGAAGCATTTGCGATGAAGGATCGCCTGGTATTCCTCGACATCAAGGTCGATACCAGCGAGCACGTCTACCCGATGCAGATCAAAGACGGCTCCATGCGTGATATGTGGCTGAGCAAGACGGAGCGTACCTAATCATGCGACACATTATTTCCTTGCTTCTGGAAAACGAACCGGGTGCGCTGTCTCGTGTTGTGGGCCTGTTCTCGCAGCGCAACTACAACATCGAAAGCCTGACCGTGGCACCGACGGAGGACCCGACCTTGTCGCGCCTGACGTTGACCACCGTAGGTCACGATGAGGTCATCGAGCAGATCACCAAGAACCTGAACAAGCTGATCGAGGTGGTCAAGCTGGTGGACCTGTCGGAAAGCGCTCACATCGAGCGTGAACTGATGCTGGTCAAGGTCAAGGCCACCGGCGCCCAACGCGCCGAGATCAAACGTACTACCGATATTTATCGTGGGCAGATCGTCGATGTCAGCGCCAGCGTCTATACCGTTCAACTGACCGGTACCAGCGACAAGCTCGACAGCTTCATCCAATCGATCGGCACTGCCTCGATTCTCGAAACCGTACGCAGTGGCGTCACCGGGATTGCCCGTGGCGACAAAGTACTGAGCATCTAATAAACCAAATTAGCGAATGGCCTGAACGGCCGGATATAGGGGAAATTCATGAAAGTTTTCTACGATAAAGACTGCGACCTGTCGATCATCCAGGGCAAGAAAGTCGCCATCATCGGCTACGGTTCCCAAGGTCACGCCCAGGCGTGCAACCTGAAGGATTCCGGCGTTGACGTGACTGTCGGCCTGCGTAAAGGCTCGGCCACCGTTGCCAAGGCCGAGGCCCATGGCCTGAAAGTCACCGACGTGGCCTCTGCCGTTGCCGCTGCCGACCTGGTCATGATCCTGACCCCGGACGAGTTCCAGTCCGCCCTGTACAAGAACGAAATCGAGCCGAACATCAAGAAGGGCGCCACCCTGGCCTTCTCCCACGGCTTCGCGATCCACTACAACCAAGTCGTGCCACGTGCCGACCTCGACGTGATCATGATCGCGCCGAAAGCTCCGGGCCACACCGTACGTTCCGAGTTCGTCAAGGGCGGCGGTATCCCTGACCTGATCGCGATCTACCAGGACGCCTCGGGCAACGCCAAGAATGTAGCCTTGTCCTACGCTGCCGGTGTCGGTGGCGGTCGTACCGGCATCATCGAAACCACTTTCAAAGACGAGACTGAAACCGACCTGTTCGGCGAACAAGCCGTTCTGTGCGGTGGTACCGTCGAGCTGGTCAAGGCCGGTTTCGAAACCCTGGTCGAAGCGGGCTACGCGCCAGAAATGGCTTACTTCGAGTGCCTGCACGAACTGAAGCTCATCGTCGACCTCATGTACGAAGGCGGTATCGCCAACATGAACTACTCGATCTCCAACAACGCCGAATACGGCGAGTACGTGACCGGTCCGGAAGTCATCAACGCCGAGTCCCGCCAGGCGATGCGCAACGCCCTGAAACGCATTCAGGACGGCGAATACGCCAAGATGTTCATCAGCGAAGGCGCCACCGGCTATCCTTCGATGACCGCCAAGCGTCGCAACAACGCCGCTCACGGCATCGAAATCATTGGTGAGCAACTGCGCTCCATGATGCCGTGGATCGGTGCCAACAAGATCGTCGACAAAGCCAAGAACTGAGTCGCGAGGTTGTTTGAAGAAACGCGGCCCAGGCCGCGTTTTTTCGTTTGGGCATCGGCTTCTGGTATAAAGCTGCATCGTTTGCGGCCGAACCGTCGGCCCAGGCACCTGTCGAATTTTTCACACCGTTGTAAGGTATTGTCCATGAGCGAACGTCCCGACGAGCCGAACCAGGCTCCTGACGCCGAAAGCCTGTTGCCTATCGACGAGCATGTCGAAGAAGGCCATGACGCTGAAGGCCGTAAGGTCCGGCATCGTGGCATCTATCTGCTGCCGAACCTGTTCACCACCGCGAACCTGTTCGCCGGTTTCTATTCCATCATCAGTTCCATGAGCGCCCAGGCCGCCTTGAGCGCTGGTGACAGCGCAGGGGCGAGCCGTTACTTCGCGTTCGCCGCCATTGCGATATTTGTCGCCATGGTGCTTGATGGCCTGGACGGGCGCGTGGCCCGCATGACCAACACCCAGAGCGCATTTGGCGCCGAATACGATTCGCTGTCCGACATGGTTGCGTTCGGTGTCGCCCCGGCCTTGCTGGCGTTTGGTTGGGCCCTGGGCGACATGGGCAAGGTCGGCTGGATGGTTGCCTTCATCTATGTCGCCGGTGCTGCACTGCGCCTGGCGCGTTTCAACACCCAGGTCGGCACCGCCGACAAGCGTTACTTCATTGGTCTTGCCAGTCCGGCGGCGGCGGGTGTCGTGGCGGGGGTGGTCTGGGCATTCAGCGATTTTGGCATCCAGGGGTCGAAGATGTCCTTCCTGGTGGCTTTATTGGTCGCGGCGGCGGGGATGCTGATGGTCAGTAACATCAAGTACAACAGCTTCAAGGAGCTCGATCTCAAGGGGCGCGTGCCGTTCGTGGCGATCCTGGCGGTGGTGTTGGTCTTTGCCGTGGTATTCAGTGATCCACCGCGTATCTTGTTGTTGGTATTCCTCGCCTATGCGGCTTCCGGCCCGGTGCAATATTTGCTGCGTCTTCGCCGACGCTAAATGTTGCCTTAATGTAATTTCACCCATACTCCGCAGTCTATTGGTGCATCTGCCCCCAACGCTGCGG
The DNA here is from genome assembly GCF_051131945.1 of Pseudomonas sp. Z5-35. Lineage (NCBI taxonomy): Bacteria > Pseudomonadati > Pseudomonadota > Gammaproteobacteria > Pseudomonadales > Pseudomonadaceae > Pseudomonas > Pseudomonas sp. Z5-35. The sequence goes on along the minus strand of NZ_CP071640.1, from coordinate 4,643,317 downwards.
AGTCGTCATGCTGATCAAGATCCCCAAGTCGTCCGACTGTCGCGAGTCGGACGTCACGCCTGAATCGATCTATCTTTCCCGTCGCCAGATGCTCGGTGCAACCATGGCGGGTCTCGCCGTGAGCAGCTTGCCGCAGTGGGCCAGCGCTGCCGATGCGGCGCGTTATGCCGATGTCGAGCCCGGCAAGGCGCCGTCCTGGTTAGCCGAGAAACTTACTTCTACCCAATGGGGCGCTGTGACGGTCAAGGATGAACCGATCACGCCGTTCAAGGATGCCACCCACTACAACAATTTCTATGAGTTCGGGACCGATAAGGGTGATCCGGCGGCCAATGCTGGATCGCTGCAAACCGAGCCCTGGAGCGTGGTTGTGGACGGTGAGGTAAGCAAGCCGGGGCGCTATGGGTTGGAAGACTTCATGAAGCCTTATCAGTTGGAGGAACGGATTTACCGACTGCGCTGTGTCGAGGCCTGGTCGATGGTTATTCCTTGGGTCGGCTTCCCCATCTCCGCATTGCTCAAGCAAGTCGAGCCTACATCCAGCGCCAAGTACATTCGCTTCGAAACCTTGCAGGACCCCAAGGTCATGCCGGGGCAGCGTTCAGGCTTCGCGTTAATCGACTGGCCATACGTAGAAGGCCTGCGATTGGACGAGGCAATGAACCCGTTGGCTATCCTGGCGGTTGGCATGTACGGGCGGGAGTTGCCGAACCAGAACGGCGCGCCCCTGCGGTTGGTGGTTCCATGGAAGTACGGTTTCAAAAGCGTGAAGTCCATTGTGCGCATCAGTTTGGTGAGCGAGCAGCCGAAGACCACGTGGCAAAGCATTGCGTCTGACGAGTACGGCTTCTATGCCAACGTCAATCCAACAGTCGATCATCCGCGCTGGACCCAGGCGCGCGAACGTCGTCTGCCGAGCGGGCTGCTCCGTCCCAATGTCCGCGATACGTTGATGTTCAACGGCTATCAGGATGAAGTCGCTTCTTTATATGCAGGGATGGATCTGAGGAAGGACTACTGATGCGTTTTCCAGCCTGGCGAATCAGCGTTTTCATCGCGGTGGCGGTCTGGCCTTTGTTCTGGCTTTACGAGGCCTTGATGAATGCGTTGGGTCCTGACCCGGGCAAAGTGCTGGTGGATCGACTCGGGTTGGGGACGCTGATTTTGTTGTTAGTCACCTTGAGCATGACGCCGTTGCAGAAGTTGACGGGGTGGGCGGGGTGGATCGCGGTCAGACGCCAGTCGGGGTTGTGGTGCTTCGCTTATGTTGTGCTGCATTTGAGCGGGTATGCGGCGTTCATACTAGGTTTCGATTGGTCGCAGTTGGGAGTCGAACTGAGTAAGCGGCCTTACATCATCGTTGGGGCGCTTGGGTTCCTCGGTTTGCTGGTGTTGGCGGTCACCTCCAATCGTTATAGCCAGCGGCGACTGGGTGTCCGCTGGAAGAAATTGCATCGCCTGGTTTATCCAATCCTAGGGCTTGGGTTACTGCATATGCTGTGGATCGTGCGTGCGGACCTCAAGGAGTGGGCGATATACGCCTTGATAGGAGCCTTGCTATTAGTGTTGAGGCTCCCTTCGGTTACGCGCCGGATCCCGCGTTTGCTGGGTAAGAAAGTCCCTTCTGCAATAAAAGCGAAATAAAGGGTTGACGGCAAATCCTGGGTGTCTATAATTCGCCCCACTTCCGGCGCAGTCGAAACGAAAAACTCCTTGAGTTTCAATGAGTTAAGTAGGTTTCGATGTGAGCGTGCTTCAGTTCATCGAGGCATGGAAGGAGCGGGTAGAGCGGCGTTGTTTGGCTCTATCGGCGGTTCGATCTTCTCGGTCGAAAGCGGAGAAAAAGAGGTGTTGACAGCAGCGACTAACGCTGTAGAATTCGCCTCCCGCTAACGAGAGATCGGAAGCGCAAGTGGTTGAAGTTGATAAGGAAACTTTGAAAACTTCTAAAAATAACCGCTTGACAGATACACGAGGCGCTGTAGAATGCGCGCCTCGGTTGAGACGAAAGACTCAGCCAACCGCTCTTTAACAACTGAATCAAGCAATTCGTGTGGGTGCTTGTGGAGTCAGACTGCTAGTCAACAGATTATCAGCATCACAAGTTACTCCGCGAGAAATCAAAGATGTAACCAACGATTGCTGAGCCAAGTTTAGGGTTTTCTCAAAACCCAAAGATGTTTGAACTGAAGAGTTTGATCATGGCTCAGATTGAACGCTGGCGGCAGGCCTAACACATGCAAGTCGAGCGGTAGAGAGGTGCTTGCACCTCTTGAGAGCGGCGGACGGGTGAGTAATGCCTAGGAATCTGCCTGGTAGTGGGGGATAACGCTCGGAAACGGACGCTAATACCGCATACGTCCTACGGGAGAAAGCAGGGGACCTTCGGGCCTTGCGCTATCAGATGAGCCTAGGTCGGATTAGCTAGTTGGTGGGGTAATGGCTCACCAAGGCGACGATCCGTAACTGGTCTGAGAGGATGATCAGTCACACTGGAACTGAGACACGGTCCAGACTCCTACGGGAGGCAGCAGTGGGGAATATTGGACAATGGGCGAAAGCCTGATCCAGCCATGCCGCGTGTGTGAAGAAGGTCTTCGGATTGTAAAGCACTTTAAGTTGGGAGGAAGGGCATTAACCTAATACGTTGGTGTCTTGACGTTACCGACAGAATAAGCACCGGCTAACTCTGTGCCAGCAGCCGCGGTAATACAGAGGGTGCAAGCGTTAATCGGAATTACTGGGCGTAAAGCGCGCGTAGGTGGTTCGTTAAGTTGGATGTGAAATCCCCGGGCTCAACCTGGGAACTGCATTCAAAACTGTCGAGCTAGAGTATGGTAGAGGGTGGTGGAATTTCCTGTGTAGCGGTGAAATGCGTAGATATAGGAAGGAACACCAGTGGCGAAGGCGACCACCTGGACTGATACTGACACTGAGGTGCGAAAGCGTGGGGAGCAAACAGGATTAGATACCCTGGTAGTCCACGCCGTAAACGATGTCAACTAGCCGTTGGGAGCCTTGAGCTCTTAGTGGCGCAGCTAACGCATTAAGTTGACCGCCTGGGGAGTACGGCCGCAAGGTTAAAACTCAAATGAATTGACGGGGGCCCGCACAAGCGGTGGAGCATGTGGTTTAATTCGAAGCAACGCGAAGAACCTTACCAGGCCTTGACATCCAATGAACTTTCCAGAGATGGATTGGTGCCTTCGGGAACATTGAGACAGGTGCTGCATGGCTGTCGTCAGCTCGTGTCGTGAGATGTTGGGTTAAGTCCCGTAACGAGCGCAACCCTTGTCCTTAGTTACCAGCACGTTATGGTGGGCACTCTAAGGAGACTGCCGGTGACAAACCGGAGGAAGGTGGGGATGACGTCAAGTCATCATGGCCCTTACGGCCTGGGCTACACACGTGCTACAATGGTCGGTACAGAGGGTTGCCAAGCCGCGAGGTGGAGCTAATCCCACAAAACCGATCGTAGTCCGGATCGCAGTCTGCAACTCGACTGCGTGAAGTCGGAATCGCTAGTAATCGCGAATCAGAATGTCGCGGTGAATACGTTCCCGGGCCTTGTACACACCGCCCGTCACACCATGGGAGTGGGTTGCACCAGAAGTAGCTAGTCTAACCTTCGGGAGGACGGTTACCACGGTGTGATTCATGACTGGGGTGAAGTCGTAACAAGGTAGCCGTAGGGGAACCTGCGGCTGGATCACCTCCTTAATCGACGACCGCAGCTGCTCCATGAGCTCCCACACGAATTGCTTGATTCATTGAAGAAGACGATAGAAGCAGCTTTAAGCTCCAAGCTGATAGCTCACAGCTAACAGTTACAAGCTCGAAATTGGGTCTGTAGCTCAGTTGGTTAGAGCGCACCCCTGATAAGGGTGAGGTCGGCAGTTCGAATCTGCCCAGACCCACCAATTTTGTAATGGGGCCATAGCTCAGCTGGGAGAGCGCCTGCCTTGCACGCAGGAGGTCAGCGGTTCGATCCCGCTTGGCTCCACCATAAACTGCTTCTGAAAGCTTAGAAATGAGCATTCCATCGACGTGATGGTGAATGTTGATTTCTAGTCTTTTGATTAGATCGTTCTTTAAAAATTTGGGTATGTGATAGAAAGATAGACTGGACGTTACTTTCACTGGTAACGGATCAGGCTAAGGTAAAATTTGTGAGTTCTCTTAGTTGAGGAATTCGAATTTTCGGCGAATGTCGTCTTCACAGTATAACCAGATTGCTTGGGGTTATATGGTCAAGTGAAGAAGCGCATACGGTGGATGCCTTGGCAGTCAGAGGCGATGAAAGACGTGGTAGCCTGCGAAAAGCTTCGGGGAGTCGGCAAACAGACTGTGATCCGGAGATGTCTGAATGGGGGAACCCAGCCATCATAAGATGGTTATCTTGTACTGAATACATAGGTGCAAGAGGCGAACCAGGGGAACTGAAACATCTAAGTACCCTGAGGAAAAGAAATCAACCGAGATTCCCTTAGTAGTGGCGAGCGAACGGGGACTAGCCCTTAAGCTTCTTTGATTTTAGCGGAACGCTCTGGAAAGTGCGGCCATAGTGGGTGATAGCCCTGTACGCGAAAGGATCTTAGAAGTGAAATCGAGTAGGACGGAGCACGAGAAACTTTGTCTGAATATGGGGGGACCATCCTCCAAGGCTAAATACTACTGACTGACCGATAGTGAACTAGTACCGTGAGGGAAAGGCGAAAAGAACCCCGGAGAGGGGAGTGAAATAGATCCTGAAACCGTATGCGTACAAGCAGTGGGAGCCCACTTTGTTGGGTGACTGCGTACCTTTTGTATAATGGGTCAGCGACTTATTTTCAGTGGCGAGCTTAACCGAATAGGGGAGGCGTAGCGAAAGCGAGTCTTAATAGGGCGTCTAGTCGCTGGGAATAGACCCGAAACCGGGCGATCTATCCATGGGCAGGTTGAAGGTTGGGTAACACTAACTGGAGGACCGAACCGACTACCGTTGAAAAGTTAGCGGATGACCTGTGGATCGGAGTGAAAGGCTAATCAAGCTCGGAGATAGCTGGTTCTCCTCGAAAGCTATTTAGGTAGCGCCTCATGTATCACTGTAGGGGGTAGAGCACTGTTTCGGCTAGGGGGTCATCCCGACTTACCAAACCGATGCAAACTCCGAATACCTACAAGTGCCGAGCATGGGAGACACACGGCGGGTGCTAACGTCCGTCGTGAAAAGGGAAACAACCCAGACCGTCAGCTAAGGTCCCAAAGTTATGGTTAAGTGGGAAACGATGTGGGAAGGCTTAGACAGCTAGGAGGTTGGCTTAGAAGCAGCCACCCTTTAAAGAAAGCGTAATAGCTCACTAGTCGAGTCGGCCTGCGCGGAAGATGTAACGGGGCTCAAACCATACACCGAAGCTACGGGTATCACGTAAGTGATGCGGTAGAGGAGCGTTCTGTAAGCCTGTGAAGGTGAGTTGAGAAGCTTGCTGGAGGTATCAGAAGTGCGAATGCTGACATGAGTAACGACAATGGGTGTGAAAAACACCCACGCCGAAAGACCAAGGTTTCCTGCGCAACGTTAATCGACGCAGGGTTAGTCGGTCCCTAAGGCGAGGCTGAAAAGCGTAGTCGATGGAAAACAGGTTAATATTCCTGTACTTCTGGTTATTGCGATGGAGGGACGGAGAAGGCTAGGCCAGCTTGGCGTTGGTTGTCCAAGTTTAAGGTGGTAGGCTGAGATCTTAGGTAAATCCGGGATCTTAAGGCCGAGAGCTGATGACGAGTTACCCTTTGGGTGACGAAGTGGTTGATGCCATGCTTCCAAGAAAAGCTTCTAAGCTTCAGGTAACCAGGAACCGTACCCCAAACCGACACAGGTGGTTGGGTAGAGAATACCAAGGCGCTTGAGAGAACTCGGGTGAAGGAACTAGGCAAAATGGCACCGTAACTTCGGGAGAAGGTGCGCCGGTGAGGGTCAAGCACTTGCTGCGTAAGCCCACGCCGGTCGAAGATACCAGGCCGCTGCGACTGTTTATTAAAAACACAGCACTCTGCAAACACGAAAGTGGACGTATAGGGTGTGACGCCTGCCCGGTGCCGGAAGGTTAATTGATGGGGTTAGCTAACGCGAAGCTCTTGATCGAAGCCCCGGTAAACGGCGGCCGTAACTATAACGGTCCTAAGGTAGCGAAATTCCTTGTCGGGTAAGTTCCGACCTGCACGAATGGCGTAACGATGGCGGCGCTGTCTCCACCCGAGACTCAGTGAAATTGAAATCGCTGTGAAGATGCAGTGTATCCGCGGCTAGACGGAAAGACCCCGTGAACCTTTACTATAGCTTTGCACTGGACTTTGAATTTGCTTGTGTAGGATAGGTGGGAGGCTTTGAAGCGTGGACGCCAGTTCGCGTGGAGCCAACCTTGAAATACCACCCTGGCAACTTTGAGGTTCTAACTCAGGTCCGTTATCCGGATCGAGGACAGTGTATGGTGGGTAGTTTGACTGGGGCGGTCTCCTCCTAAAGAGTAACGGAGGAGTACGAAGGTGCGCTCAGACCGGTCGGAAATCGGTCGTAGAGTATAAAGGCAAAAGCGCGCTTGACTGCGAGACAGACACGTCGAGCAGGTACGAAAGTAGGTCTTAGTGATCCGGTGGTTCTGTATGGAAGGGCCATCGCTCAACGGATAAAAGGTACTCCGGGGATAACAGGCTGATACCGCCCAAGAGTTCATATCGACGGCGGTGTTTGGCACCTCGATGTCGGCTCATCACATCCTGGGGCTGAAGCCGGTCCCAAGGGTATGGCTGTTCGCCATTTAAAGTGGTACGCGAGCTGGGTTTAGAACGTCGTGAGACAGTTCGGTCCCTATCTGCCGTGGACGTTTGAGATTTGAGAGGGGCTGCTCCTAGTACGAGAGGACCGGAGTGGACGAACCTCTGGTGTTCCGGTTGTCACGCCAGTGGCATTGCCGGGTAGCTATGTTCGGGAAAGATAACCGCTGAAAGCATCTAAGCGGGAAACTTGCCTCAAGATGAGATCTCACTGGGACCTTGAGTCCCCTGAAGGGCCGTCGAAGACTACGACGTTGATAGGCAGGGTGTGTAAGCGCTGTGAGGCGTTGAGCTAACCTGTACTAATTGCCCGTGAGGCTTGACCATATAACACCCAAGCAATTTGCTGATCCTGCTCGCAGGGCGCCAGATTGCGGTGTGTGAAGACGAAACGAACCGAAAGTTCGAATCTCACAAAACACCGAAGCTATCACATACCCAATTTGCTGAAGCGAGGCCAGCCGGCCACGACTCGGTACCCGAATTTCTTGACGACCATAGAGCATTGGAACCACCTGATCCCATCCCGAACTCAGCAGTGAAACGATGCATCGCCGATGGTAGTGTGGGGTTTCCCCATGTGAGAGTAGGTCATCGTCAAGATTAAATTCCGAAACCCCTATCTGCTGATGCAGGTAGGGGTTTTGTTTTGCCCGCTATAAAAAGCTGCTAACACTCATGATAAATTTGCACAGTTATTTTGGAGCTGGAGCACTAGAATAGCCCCAACTTAGTTGAGCCAGAGCGCTTTATGCCCGATCCGTCAGACATTGATAGGTTGTCAGATCTACCCCTGAGCGATCTGGTGGCGTGTCATGAGTGCGACCTGTTGATGCGCAAGCCTCGGCTGGCCTATGGCGAAAAAGCCGAATGCCCTCGGTGTGGATACGAGCTCTACGCTCACCGGCACAATGTGGTGGAGCGTAGCCTGGCCCTGGTGATCGCCGCTTTGCTGCTATTTGTGCCAGCGAACTTTTTACCCATCATGCAGCTCAATCTGCTCGGGCAGTCCTCTGAAGACACCGTTTGGAGCGGCGTGGTCGGTTTGTTTGATACCGGTATGCAAGGCGTGTCCGTGGTGGTGTTCCTGTGCAGCATGGCTATTCCACTGCTCAAGTTGCTTTGCCAATTGATTGTGTTGCTGACTATTCGCTGGAATATCGGACGAAGCTACGGCCTGCTGTTGTATCGCATTTATCATCATTTAAGGGACTGGGGGATGCTCGAGGTTTATCTCATGGGCGTGCTGGTTGCTATCGTCAAGCTCGCAGACATGGCGGCGGTTACCGTGGGGCTGGGCCTGGTGTGCTTTGTCAGTTTGTTGCTGGTTCAGGTCTGGCTGGAAGTGGTGATGTCACCCCATCAGGTATGGCAGGCGTTATCAGGAGAAGACGCCCATGCGAGCGATTGATGCGGGCATCCTGGTCTGTACCGAATGCCATGAATTGAATCGACAGGACGCAGACGCTGGCAAGCAGGCCTGTACCCGTTGCGGCGCACGAATCCACCCCCGTCGCCCCAACAGTCTCATGCGGACCTGGGCATTGTTGATCACGGCGGCGATTCTCTACATTCCTGCCAATATGCTGCCAATCATGACGATCAACTCGCTCGGTCAGGGAGCGCCAAGCACCATCATGGCCGGCGTGATCGAGTTGGTTCAGCACGGCATGATTCCCATCGCAGCAGTGGTGTTCATCGCCAGTATCCTTGTGCCGACCTTCAAGTTGGTGGGCATCGCCTTGTTGTTGTTTTCCGTGCAACGGCACCAACCCATGTCCGCGCGACAACGCATCCTCATGTACCGCTTCATCGAGTTCATCGGCCGCTGGTCGATGCTGGATATTTTCGTAATCGCCATCTTGGTGGCGGTGGTGAATTTCGGGCGGCTCGCCAGTGTCGAAGCCGGTCTCGGCGCCATCGCCTTTGCCAGCGTAGTGATTTTGACAATGATTGCCGCAGTAACCTTCGATCCCCGACTGATTTGGGATAACACGGAGTCGGATGACGACCATGACTGATTTGCCTACTGCTAAAACCCGGCCAGCTTCAAACTGGTCGGCAATCTGGGTACTGCCGCTGATTGCCTTGATCATCGGCGGATGGCTTGGTTGGCGGGCTTATAACGAGACCGGAATCGAGATCACCGTGCGTTTTGAAAGTGGCGAAGGCATTCAGGTGAGCAAGACTGAGGTCGTCTACAAAGGCATGACGGTCGGCAAGGTAAAAGCCCTCACGCTCGACGATGAAGGGAGCTCCAAGGGCGTCATCGCAACCATCGAAATGAACAAGGACGTCGAGCAATACCTCAAGACCGGAACGCGTTTCTGGCTGGTCAAGCCGAGCGTGACGCTGGCGGGGATCACCGGTCTGGAAACGCTGGTTTCAGGTAACTACGTTGCCATTAGCCCAGGGGAGGGCGAGTCGACCCGTAAATTCAAGGCATTGGCCGAGGAGCCGCCCCTGTCGGATGCTAAACCGGGCCTGCACTTGACGATCAAGGCGGACCGATTGGGATCGCTGAACCGTGGCAGCCCGGTGTTCTATAAGCAGATCCAGGTGGGCCAAGTGAAAAGCTACCTGTTGTCCGAGGATCAACGCACGGTGGAGATCAAGGTCTTCATTGAGCCCACCTACGCCAGCCTGGTCCGCAAACACACGCGGTTCTGGAATGCCAGCGGTATCAGCATCGATGCCAACCTCTCAGGCGTCAAAGTACGCAGCGAGTCCCTGGCGAGTATCGTCGCGGGCGGTATTGCGTTTGCCACGCCAGAAAACCGCAAGGACAGTCCGCCTACGGACCCAAGCCTGCCGTTCCGCCTGTATGAGGATTTCGACGCTGCGGCTGCCGGGCTTCGCGTCAAGGTCAAGCTCAGCGACTTCGACGGATTGCAGGCCGGTCGTACGCCGGTGATGTACAAGGGCATCCAGGTCGGCAGCTTGAAAGCCTTGAAAGTCGACCCGGACCTGTCCAGCGCCAGCGCCGAGCTGACTCTCGATCCGTTGGCCGAAGATTACCTGGTGGCCGGCGCCCAGTTCTGGGTGGTCAAGCCGTCGATTTCCCTGGCGGGTATCACTGGCCTCGAAGCACTGGTCAAGGGCAACTACATTGCCGTGCGCCCGGGCGACAAGGGCGGCGCGCCGCAGCGCGAGTTCGAAGCCCGGGCGAAGGCGCCACCGCTGGATCTGCGCTCGCCCGGTCTGCACCTGGTCCTGTTGACTGAAAACCTCGGTTCGCTGGAGGTCGGCAGTCCGATCCTCTACAAGCAAGTCAAAGTCGGATCAGTTCAGAGCTACCAGTTTTCCCGCAAGAAGAAGCAACTGATCATCGGTGTGCACATCGAGAAGGAATACGAAGGGCTGGTAAACGGCTCGACGCGGTTCTGGAACGCAAGCGGCGTGACGCTCACGGGCGGTTTGACCGGTGGCATCCAGGTCAAGAGCGAATCTCTGCAAAGCCTGATGGCCGGGGGGATTGCCTTCGAAACGCCGGAGCCGAACGTACCGTTGAAACGGCGTATCCCACGGTTCCGTTTGCACGAGGATCGCGAAGCCGCGCAGCAGAAAGGGACGCTGGTGACGATCAAGGTTGATCGTGCCGACGGTTTGCGCAGCGGTACGCCGATCCGTTTCAAAGGGCTGGACGTAGGCAAGATCGAGGACGTCGATCTCAGCGCCGATATGCAGTCGGTTTTGGTTACTGCGCGTATCACCGAAGTGCCGGAGCGTATTGCCCGTGTCGGTTCACTGTTCTGGGTGGTCAAGCCTGAGCTGGGCTTGATGAAAACATCCAACCTGGAAACCCTGGTGACCGGCCAGTACATCGAGGTGCAGCCTGCGGTAAAGAACCTGGGGCCGCAGAAAAACTTCGTGGCCCTTGCCGAACCGCCGGAAAGCGCGGTTCCCGAGGCTGGGTTGAGCCTGGTACTGAGCGCGGCCCGCCGCGGTTCGCTGAAGGTCGGCGTTCCGGTAACTTACCGTGAGATTGCCGTGGGCAAGGTCACGGGCTACGAGCTGGGGCAAACGGCAGACCGGGTATTGATCCATATCCTGATCGAGCCCAAGTACGCGCCGTTGGTGCGCAGTGGTACGCGGTTCTGGAATACCAGTGGGTTCGGCCTGGATTTTGGCCTGTTCAAAGGCGCGACGGTGCGAACCGAGTCGCTGGAAACGCTGATTCAGGGCGGTATCGCTTTTGCCACGCCGGATGGCGAGCGGATGGGCAGCCCGGCACGACCGCAGCAGACGTTTGCGCTGTTCGATCAATTTGAGGATGAATGGCTGACCTGGGCGCCGAAGATCAAAATCAGCCAATAAGATTATTGGGCATAGCTCCCTCGCCCAAGGTTTCACCTGACCATAAAAAAGGCCGCGATCCATCAGGATCGCGGCCTTTTTCATTTCCGGCTATTTACCTCAAACAGGGTCCAACTCCGGCTCATCGGCCTGTACGTTCACCGTGGCTTTCACCGCATCGTGACGACGAATGTACTTCCAGTCCGCCTCGTCGATGTAGATGCCGTTCGGGCCGCTGCCGCCTTCCAGGTCGATGGCGACACTGGCGCAGACTTGCGGCTTCACACTCGCCAGGATCGGCACGAAGCCCAGTTGCAGGCTGGTTTCCAGCAGCGCCGCCTGGTTCTTCTCGTCGATGTCTGCCGCTTCGTCCAGGTAGTACGGCAGGCGCACGCGGCCGGCCTGTTCGCGGTCCATCAGGTGCAGCAACAAGTACATGTTGGTCAGCGCCTTGATGGTCATGGTGGTGCCGTTGGACGCCGCGCCGTCGATGTCGGTGTGAATGACCGGCTGGCCGTTGACCTTGGTGATCTCGAACGCCAGCTCGAAAAGATCCTTCAGGCCGAGCTGGTTGTGGTTCGCCGCCACCAGCCGCGCCAGGTATTCCTTGGCTTCTTCGTTCTTGTTGTCTTGCTCGGCGCTCTGGCTGAGGTCGAACACCGACAACGTCTCGCCTTCTTCGTACTGGCCGGCGCTGTGGATGATCTGGTCGATGTGCTTGAGCGCTTCCTTGTTCGGTGCCAGGACGATACGGAAGCTCTGCAGGTTGGACACCTGGCGCTTGTTGATCTCGCGGTTGAACAGCGCCAGTTGGTGTTCGAGGCTGTCGTAGTCGCTGCGAATGTTGCGCAGGGTCCGGGCGATGTCGGTGACCGCTGCACGGCGGGCCTTGCCCAAGGTCAGGGCTTCATCGGTGCGGTGGGCATAGGCGTTGATCAACAGTTGCAGGCGCCGCTCCATGTCGTCTTCGCTGTCGAACTTGGCCACGCCCCTGAGGCGCACCTGGGCATACAACGCTTCGATCTGGCCATCGACCCGTTGCAGGCCTTGCCAGCTGTCCTGATAGTCATTGAGCAGCGGCAGCAGGTTGTCCATGGAATCATCGACCGGATCCATGAACGGCGTGCCGAACGGCAGGTCCGCCGGCAGCAACTGACGACGGCGCAAGGCATCGTCGAGGGTGCGCTGCTTGGCTTCCATGTCAGCGATCTGCCGGCCCACGAGTTGCAATTTGGCGGACAGTTGCTGGACGCGCTCAGTGAAGGCATCGCTGGAGCGCTTGAGTTCGTCCTGGGCGGCTTCCATCTGCGCCAGTTGCTCAAGCTTCTCGCCTTCCTCGGCGCTCAAGGTCTGGCTGCGGCGGAAGTCTTCCAAGGCTTTCTGCGCGTCGAGGACCTGCTGGTACAGTGCCTCGGTCTGGGTCTTGCTCGCGGCGCGGTCGGCGGCCACGGCTTGCTGGGTCTTGAGCTGCTTGAGCTCTTTTTCCAAGCGCTCTTTCTGATCACGCAGCGCGGCACGGTCGGCCAGGGCTTGCAGCGCCGGCGGCTCGATGTGGGACAGGTCGATGGACAGCCCCGGCACTTCGAAGCGCTCACCCTTGAAGCCGTCGAGGATCAGCTCCATGGATTTGACCCACTCGCCATTCTCGTCCAACGCAATGCCGTGCTCGCCCAGCGGCAGGCTGAACAGGGCGCTATTGAACAGGCGCATCAGGCGTTCGACATCCTGCTGCGAGAATTCCTCGCGCAGGCGGGCGTAGCTGTTGTTGTCGGCGTGGTCGAGTTGCTGCTTGACCGACTTCAGGCGTTTTTCCAGGTCTCGCAGGCGCTCCTCCAAGTCTTCGGCGCTGAACTGCCGGGACTGGGCCAGGGCACCGGCCAATTCATCATGGGCATCCTTGGCGGCGAGCAATTGCTGTTCCAGGATTTTGACGTCATCCACCAAGGCGAAACGGTTCTTGAGCACCGACAGCTCGCCGAGCCAACGCTGGATACCGCTGATTTCCCGTTCCAGGCGCATCAGCTCTTGAGTGCCGCCGCGTTGGTCGTTCTGCAGCGAATCCTGCTCGTTGCGGTAATGTTCGGCCTGGATGGTCAGCTCTTCCTTGCGCGCACTGGCGTAATCCGACCAAGTGCCCAGCAGCGAGTCGAGCAACGGCGAGAGGCGATGCAACTTGCCCCGCAGGATATCGCGCTGGGCCACGCCATTGGCCAATGCTTCCACCAACGGGCCGGCGGCCACCAGGGAGTTGTAGTCCTGTTCCATGCGTCGTACGTCGCGGAAGGCTTCTTCGCACGCGGCGATGTAGTCCACGCTGCCGGAACGCAGGCTGTGCTCGAAAGCATCAAGGAACAGTTGCTTGAGCTTGGCCGCGGTGATTTCGCGCATGTGCAGCAGGTTGATAAACAGCGCGCGGAAGGTCTTGAGGCTTTGCTCGCTGGTGGAGCGCAGCGGGATCAGCGTCAGGTCGAGGGGGATCGATGTGTGACCACCCACCAGCAGACGGCGCAGTTCATCCGGCTTGAGTTCGTAGGCCTTCAGGCCTTCGCGCTCCAGGTTGGTGAACAGTTCTTTCTGGCGCAGGCAGGTGTCGTCTTTCTGATAGTGGGCCAGGTCCAGTTTGCCGGCGTAGGCAAAGAACTGATGGCCGAAGCCGCCGCCCGGGCCGCGTCCGACCACGCCAATCACGTGCGGGCCGTGGGGCAGGGCGACTTCCACGAGGATGTAGCTGGTGTCCGAGGCAAAGTAGAAACGCCGGGATTGCTCCAGGCTGTACTTGCCGAAGCTCATGTCCGACATGCGCGCCAGGATCGGGAATTGCAGGGCGTTGATCGAGGCGGATTTACCCAGGTTGTTCGCGCCGTACACCGACAGTGGTTCCTCCAGCGGGAACAGGCCGAGGCTGTAGCCGGCGGTGTTCAAAAGGGCAAAGCGGCGGATGCCGTAGCGTTCCTTGCTCATGCGTCGGTCTCCTGTTCTTCGGCAATGGCGCGGGCCAGTGCGTCTTCTTCGCTTTCACCGTCGAATTCACTGAGGTCCAGCGGGTCGTCGGTCTGCAGCAGTTTTTCGTCGCTCTCTTCGTCGATCAGTACTGGCGCTGGCAACGGCAGCACGCTGTGCAGGCTGGCGGCCAGGTCGCGGTCCTGCTGGACCGACAGGCAGACGTCGAGGAAGCGGTGCATCGGTGGCAGGAAGCGGTACACGCCGTTTTCTTCGCTGGCAAAACCCAGTTGGGTCATGCGGCGCATGATTTTTTCTTCCAGCTCTTCCTGGGTCTGTACTTCGGCCTGGATGAACAGGTCGCGGTATTTTTCCAGCAACGACGGCAACTCGTCGCGGCCGAGGCTGCCACCGTCGAGCACGGCGATCGGGTCGCGGCCCTGGTCGGCCAGGTGCTCGACGAGGATGAAGGTGAACAGGGCCAGGCGCTGGGCGGTCTTGTTCACCGCGGCGGCGGCCAGGTCCGGCACGAAGTAGTAGAAGCCGCGAGTGTCACACACCAGCTCGAAGCCCAGGGCCTTGAACAGCGTGCGGTACTGGTCCTGGAAGTTCGACAGTTGTGCGTACAGCTCCGGGTCGCGGCGGCTAACGTGATAGCCCTTGAACAGCTCGCGGAAGATCGGCGCCAGCTGGGACAGTTCGGATAGATCAAGATGCATGGGGGATGCTCGCAGAATCCTCGGCGGCGGTGTCGCCGGCCGAGAGCAGGGCGAAGGAGCGCAGGCTGACCTGATGCTCATGGGTGTGGTAATCGCGGCGTTCCAGACGCTCGCGCTTGAAGCGTTTTTCCCGCGACAGGCGCGAGAACCAGTAGAGCAATTCGTCGGTGGCGCCGTCCGGTTCCTGCTCCAGCAGCCAGCTCATCAAGTCCGGCATCGGCAGGGCGTCTTCGCAACGCTCGACCATCTCGCGCACGGTGCGCGGCGCGCGTGGTGCCTCGCCGCCCTTGTGGGTCTTGTGGGACTTGGGGAAGCGCGCCGGTTTCGGTTCGAAACGGGCCAGGGCATAGACGTAGGCTTCGACCTGGCTGGCGCTGCCCAGGAAGGTGCTTTGCGGCCGGGTGAACAGCGGCATGGCAGCTTGCGGCACGGCATCGATACCCTTGCGGCGGATGGCCGCCAGGGCCAGGGCAGCGCCTCGGGTCACGGCGTTATGCCGGCGGGCTTCTTCACGCAGCGGCAGGAGCAGTTCGCGGGCGTGGCGCAGGGTCAGCTGGGCGCTGGTCTGCATCTCGAGGATGCGCGCATGGGTGCGCAGCAGCATGTCGTCGTCGACCAGGTGTCCGAGGCGCTGCTGTTCGGTGAGCATGCGCAACAGCACGTTCTCGACCTTGCGCACGCCTTGCTCGAACGCGCCGTCGGCGTTTACCAACTGGATCATCGGCTCGACGTATTCGTCCCAGGTCGCCAGCACTTCAGCGTAGCGCTGGCGCAGCGGGATCTGCCGGTCGCTGGTCTTGGCCCGTTCGGCAACGGCTACCAAGGCCTGTTCATCGTTGGCGAGCTTCTTGAGCACGTCGCGCACGCGCATGTCCAGCAGCCGCAACTGGCGGGCCAGGTCGTTGCCGTCGCGCACGTCGAAGGCGTCCTGGATGTACCCGGCCAGGCGCTCAAGGTGGCGCAGGTAGGCTTCGATTTCCAGGCACAAGCCCAGGCGATGTTCGCGGCGCAGGTAGGCGAGGAAATCATGGATCTGCGCGTTGAGCTCGAAACGGTTCGGGCTTTTTGCCACCGGCACGAGAATGTCCAGGCGGATCCACACGTCCAGCAGATGGGTGATGTCCTGTGGCGTGCTGTCCAGTTGTTGGGCGGCCAGTTGTGAACGCAATTCGTTGAGGCTCAGGGTGCCCTGGTCGAAGTGCTCGCACAAAGGTTCCAGCAATGCCCAGTGTTCAGCGAGGGCGCGCAAGACGCGCTTGGGTTCGATCATCGCAGTGGCCGTCGGGTTGGCAATTAAAAGCCGCGATTGTACTGCATCGGACCGGTTGCGATTCACCCCTGAGACGGACTGTCGTTGCGTATTGATCAACTAATGAAGCCAACGGGGCAGCGATCCGCGCCGAAGGGCGGTAGAATCCCCCTCACTTTCAGTTATCCACAAGTGGCCGACCCTTGCTTATCGAGTCCCGCCGCCGCGCCTATCTGACCGCCATGCAGGTGGTCAATTGGCTGCCGCGTACCGAATTGCCGTTCGCCGCCCCGTCGCGGCCCGAGCTGCTGGAAGCGCCTGAGCCGGTGGAGATCGAGCCGGTGCAGGTGATGCCGGTCGCCAAGACCGCTGTGCAACCGGTGGCGCCCGCCGTCGAGCGGCCGAAGGTCGAAGTCCCGCGCCCGAGCCTGGCTTCGACCCGCACCAATGCCAAGCCGGCGGAAGAGATTGTCGAGGCGCCGCCCAAGGCACCTTACGTCGCCCCTCCGCGTTTTGCCCTGCAACTGCTGCGTGCCGGGCGTTGCCTGTTGCTGGTGGAATTACCCACAGGCGATCCCTTCCAGAGCCGCGACCCAGCGTACTTGCTGCTCAAGGACATGCTCCGCGCCGCCGGCCTGCCGGACAGCCCGCAAATTATCGGCGAGCCGGTGCGCTGGCCGCTGTTGTCACGCGGCACGATGGACCAAGGGCCTGAGGCCGCCCGGGATTTCGTCCAGGGGTTCGTTTCGGCGCGTCTCGAAGACGAGCCTTGCGTATGCCTCTGGTTGGTTGGCCTGCCGGCGGTGAAGTTTGCTGGCGAGGCGGATGCCGAGGCGTTCAATCGTGAGTTGCAGGTCGAAGGCCTGGGCTCGGCCTGGGCATTGCCCGGGCTGGAACTGTTAATGGAAACGCCACAGCGCAAGGCTGATGTCTGGCAAGCCATGCGCCGGCTGATGGCGCGCTGGAAAGAATCGAATGAGTGACGCTGTATCGTTCCGCCCGATGACCGAGGCGGACCTCGACGCTGTGCTGAAGATCGAATACGCAGCCTACAGCCACCCGTGGACTCGGGGGATATTTCTCGATGGATTGGGTAAATACCAGATCTGGCTGATGTTCGAAGGCCAGCAGCAAGTGGGCCATGGCGTAGTGCAGATCATTCTGGATGAAGCCCATCTGCTCAACATCACCGTCAAGCCGGAAAACCAGGGCCGCGGGCTGGGCTTGCGGCTGTTGGAGCATCTGATGTCGATTGCCTACAAGGCTAAGGCTCGTGAATGCTTCCTGGAAGTGCGCCACAGCAATCGCACCGCGTTCCGGTTGTACGAACGTTATGGCTTCAATGAGATCGGACGGCGGCGTGACTACTATCCGGCGGTGGGAGGCCGCGAGGATGCGGTGGTCATGGCCTGCACCTTGGTCGACTGAATGTTTTCTCGTTGATTGGACTGTTGCTATCGCGAGCGAACTCGCGATAGCAACAACGCTCAATCAGGACCGGCCCCGATCACGGCTTCCATCCAACGGATCGATATCGGCCATTTCCGCTTCGTCCAAGCCATCGCCGCCGCCTATATCGTCTTCGTCGACGATGCTCAGATCCCAATCGGCTTGCTCGCCGTCGCCGGCTTCATGGGCGTCCCGAGAGCCGTCGTCGCGGATCAGCGTTTCGGGGCTCATATCATCCTCGGTCGGCTGGCGGTCATCCATCGAGGCACCGGTCAAGCCCGCTTCACGGACGCGTTCTTCCGGCATCAATTGCTCACGTTCGTCCGCTGGCAATTCGTCGCCGATTTTCGCGCCGGGTTCATCGTCGAAGTCCAACTCATGCATCGAGCCCATGCGATCTTCATTGTCATCGATGGGCTCCGGTTGCGTCGCATCGAAGGGACGTCGTGAATCATTCATGGCAATTCCTCATACTGTGGGCCTTACTAAGAGTCGACCGGCAGCGGGGCCAGGAATTCCAATGCATCGCCAACGTGACCTCGACCGACGGTCGTCTGTCACAGTTGCGCACTCTCTATCGAGGCTGGACAGCATGAATGAATTACAAGATCTGATTGATAACAACGCGCGTTGGGCCGATGCGATCAAGCAGGAGGATCCTGACTTCTTCGCCAAGCTGGCTCGTCAGCAGACCCCTGAGTATTTGTGGATTGGCTGTTCCGATGCGCGGGTGCCGGCCAACGAGATCGTCGGCATGTTGCCGGGCGATCTGTTCGTGCACCGCAACGTCGCCAACGTGGTGCTGCACACTGACTTGAACTGCCTTTCGGTCATTCAGTACGCGGTGGATGTGCTCAAGGTCAAACATATCCTGGTCACCGGCCATTACGGCTGCGGCGGCGTGCGTGCCTCGATGCAGGACCGCCAGTTGGGACTGATCGACGGCTGGCTGCGCTCGATTCGCGACCTGTATTACGAACATCGCGACGCATTGGCCAAGTTGCCAACCGAAGAAGAGCGCGTAGACCGCTTGTGCGAGCTCAACGTGATCCAGCAGGTGGCCAACGTCGGTCACACCAGCATCGTGCAGAACGCCTGGCACCGTGGGCAGAAACTGTCGATTCATGGCTGCATCTACGGCATCAAGGATGGACGCTGGAAGAGCCTGGACACCACGATCAGTGGCTTCGAGCAATTGCCGCCGCAGTATCGGTTGCGCCCGGCAGACGCGCCCTGAGCCCAGCGCCTCAGTTGCGATGACAGCGACGACGCCAGTGCCGCAGGAACTCCATTCCCTGCTCGTTGGGCGGTTCGTCATAGCCGGTGATCCAGCCGTGACAGTTGGACGAACCACACCGGCAAGCGAACTGCCGATACAGCTTCTGTTCGGTACTGGCATAGTCCATCGTCAGGCGGTCGCCTTCGCGGATCTCGGTCAGGGACCACAACCACAGTTCGCTCATGTCCAGGAAGACATTCGGGTTGCATGAATGCAGCAGCAATCCGGCGAAATAGGGGTCGTACATATGCACATTCGGCAGGAGCTGCAGGGTATGCAGGCGTGGGCGGCTCACCAGCAGCCCTGAAACCCTGCACATTCGCGTCATGGGGGTGAACTGCTTGCGGGCGACGATCCCATTGCCGCGTCCGTCTTTCGTCCGATGCACGTCAAAATCGCGCGCAGAGGGATAACCCAGGCGGGTGCTGAGTTGTGTTTCCGGGTAGAGGCAGTCCCGGTTCTGCGGGCTGGCGCCACCAGCAGTCAACTTGGTCATGACAGTCCCTGTCGGTGCTAAACACTCGACGTCCAGAGCTGGCGTCCTGCCAGCGGTCGTTGGAAAGCCTGATAGCTTCCTCCAATCCCAGTAGCGTATCTACTGTCGACTCTGACAGGCGTCAAAGGTGTTTTCCCGTGTGAGCGCAGGCTTACACGGGAAGGCCTATCAGGTTTACACCGCTTCGGCAGGCAACGGCATGGGCACTTTCAGCTGTTGCAGTTCGGACTTGATCGGCGGCGTTTCGCACTTTTTCGCTGCGTCATCCGGGGACAGTTTGCGAATCGAGGTGTAGAACAATTCACAGGTCTGCTCTTTCTGCGTCACCTGCCACGTCTGCGTGCATTGACTCAGCTGCTGGGTAGGATCAGTGTTCGGTTTACTGCCCATCCCGGCTTGCCAGCAAGCAGCAGTCAGGTCCTGGCCCATGACTTTCAGGCCTGCGGCATCTGCCTTGGCTTGGTCACCGTCATAGCTCTCAGGATCGGCGGCATACCAGATATAGCTGGGATGGTTGGAGCCTAGGACTGGAACCTTGACCCCGGCGGTCGGTGTAATGGTCGCCAGGCCGAGCACGCTCACCGTTTGGCCATATTGCGTCTTGATCCAGTCTCGAACGGGCGCGCCGAAGGCCACCATTGGCAACGCGGCGCCGCTTGCGGTTTGGGTGACCTGCGTGACCATAGTGGTCTGGTAATCGTTGAAATAACTGTAGAGCCCTGCAAGCGTGCTGCCGGCATTGGACGGCGCCGCGATGGGCGCGATGTCGATGATGGTCTGGTACGCGGGGGTCTCGTCAGCAGCAATACCGTTGACGGTCAGCAGCGTGGCCCAGCGATCGGTGGTGGCAGACTCCAGGTAATCCTGGGCCTGGGTCAGCGAATAGTCCGGCGGGAAGTGCAGCAACTCGACGCTCTTGCGGTTTTCCAGGGCCATGCCCAACGGCAGGAACAAGTACCAGTTGTAGGCCCATTTCTTATCGTTGTTGAGTTTCGTGGCACCGTCATAAGCAAGGTCGCCGGCCTTGAGCAGCGCAGTCAAAGGTTGACCATAGCTCTTAGGCACGCCGCTGATGCTGGCATACACCGTGTCGTTGTCGCGTTTGACGCTGACCTTGGCCGCGTCGTAGCCATCGCGCTGCACGCTTTGCGTCAGGTAATGCTCGACGGTCTGCTCCAGTGTCCAGTTGCGAAAGCAAATGACGTTGCAGTTGTTGGGATAAGCGAAGAGACGAGTGACGCGCTCGGTGCTGCCCAGGTTTACGTCGATATCAGCGGCTTGGGCGGTGGCGCTCAAGGCCAGTACGGCAAGCGGAAGTACTGCGAGTTTGAACATGCTCAGATCCTTTTCAGCGTGTGGACCCCTCGAAACAGGGTGTATCCATACTGAAACAGACCGAGCCGAAGAAGAAGTGGGCCGAAGGAAATTTCGGCCCTTTTTTATGGCTTTATGGCATCACCGGCGGCAGATAGGTCAGCGTGGTGCCCAAGGCCCACAGTAACGCCAACACCAGCGGTGTGTGCACGAGCAGTTGCACAAAGGAAAAACCGATCAGATCCCGTGCCTTCAATCCCAGCACGCCTAACAGCGGCAGCATGTAGAAGGGATTGATCAGGTTCGGCAAGGCTTCGGCGGCGTTGTAGATCTGCACGGCCCAGCCCAGATGGTAGTTGAGATCGTTGGCCACCTGCATGACGTAGGGCGCCTCGATGATCCACTTGCCGCCGCCGGAAGGAATGAAAAAGCCCAGCACGGCGGAATAGACGCCCATCAGCAAGGCGTAGGTGTCATGGGACGCGATCTGTACGAAAAAGGTCGAAATGTGGTGGGCGAGCGTCTGGGCATCGCTGCCCTTGACCGTAGTCAGCAGCGCGGCGATCGAGCCGTACAGCGGAAACTGAATCAACACGCCTGTGGTGGTTGGCACTGCGCGGGCCACCGCATCGAGAAAGCTCCGTGGTCGCCAGTGAAGCATGGCACCGAGCATGATGAACAGGAAGTTATAAGTGTTGAGCCCGGAGATGGCGCTGATCGCAGGCTTGGTCGAAAACTCGTGGAACAGCCAGCCGGCGGCCAGCAGCACCAGGGCAATGGTCAGCAATGGGCTGTGTTCGAGCCATTCCCCTGGACGCGTGCGAGGCTGTAACGCGGGCATGCTGAAACTCGGGTCGATTCCGCAGGCGGCGGCGTCACGGGCGCTGTTCGGGCCGGGAGCCGTGGCGTAGGCAACGATCAACGAAATCACGATCAGCGCCAGCAGCATTACCCCGGATTGCCAGAGAAAAATCGTCTGGGTGAAAGGAATGACGCCGGTGATCGACAGGATCGAGGGCGGCAGGCTCGCCGGGTTGGCCTGCAGTTGCGCGGCCGACGACGACAACCCCAGCGCCCAGACCGCGCCCAGGCCCAGATAGGCGGCCGCCCCGGCGGCGCGATAGTCCATCTTCAGATCTGTGCGCCGGGCCAGGGCCCGCACCAGCAAACCGCCGAATACCAGCGACAGGCCCCAGTTGAGCAGCGACGCGACCATGGAGATCAGTGCTACCCAGGCCACGGCACTGCGGCCGTTTTTGGGGATACGCGCCAGGCGGTCGATCAGCTTGACGGCCGGTGGCGAGCTGGCGACGACGTAGCCGCCAATCACCACGAAGGCCATTTGCATGGTGAAGGGGATCAGGCTCCAGAACCCGTCGCCGAAAGCCATGGCTGCCGCGGTGGGCTTGGCGCCAATGAACAGCGTCGCCACCGCGACCACCAGCACCGCCAACGCGGCGAAGACCCAGGAGTCGGGAAACCAGCGCTCGGCAAAACTCGAACAGCGCAGCGCGAAGCGGGCGGAACGGCTGTCTTCAATGTCAGTGGTCACGGCAATTACCTCGGTTTTTATGGTTATGGGTATCTGGAGCGACGAAGCATCTGCGGTCAGGTGCCAACAGTAGAACAATCCAATGACCGTGGAAGGCTGGTTGGCGTTCGAGGGCGAGCTGATTATTTTTCAGACCGACAGGTGGCACTCTTTAGAAAGATTTTTCCGGGCCGATGGCAAAGGGATACATAAAAAATTCTCCTGTCTGTCGGAGCATCTCCATGTTCAACAATCGCCTGAAGCAGGAGCTGCTCGCTCTTCGCCAAGAACTCTCCAGTCTCATGCAAGTGAAAGAGAGCCTGGATCGTGAAATGCTCGGCCTAACCCTTGATGCCGAAGGGCGGATACAGTCAGTCAATCAGAACTTCCTCGACGACATGCGCTACAAGAGCCAAGACTTGATTGGCCGGTCTGTCGAGGACTTGGTACCGGCTTACCTGAAGTCCAATGAATTCCAGATTCGCTTCAAGACCGCGCTGACCCGTGGCGAGCACTTCTCGGGCGCAGTGCGCCTGACGCGAGGCGACGGCAAGGAGGCCTGGTTGCGCTCGATCCTCCAGCCGGTACGCAACGCCGAGGGGCGAATTCGTTATTTCTCGATGTACTCCAACGATCTGACGCGAACCATCGAGAATTCCCGCGAACACGAAAACCTCATCGGCGCGCTGGTGCGCTCAACGGCGGTGATCGAGTTCGATCTGGGCGGCCATGTACTGACGGCCAATGATCGCTTCCTCAACGCCATGGGTTACAGCCTTGCGCAAATCAAGGGCAAGCACCACCGCACGTTCTGTGAACCTGAGGAGTACAACAGCGCGACCTACCAACAGTTCTGGAAACGTCTGAACAGCGGTGAGTTCGTGGCCGGCCGCTTCAAGCGTATCGACGCCAACGGCCGCGAAGTATGGTTGGAAGCCTCCTACAACCCGGTGGTCGATGCCAACGATCGGCTTTATAAAGTAGTCAAGTTCGCCACCAACATCACCGATCAGGTCAATCAAGAGAAAGCCGTCGCCGAAGCGGCAAACATCGCTTACAGCACCTCGCTGCAAACTGACAATTGTGCCCAGCGCGGGACGACCGTCGTGACCCAGGCGGTGGATGTGATGCGCGACCTGGCCCGGCACATGCAGACCGCCGGCGAAGGTATCGAGGCGCTGAACGAGCAATCCCTGGTGATCGGCACCATCGTCAAGACCATCAGTGGCATCGCCGAACAGACCAACCTGCTGGCGCTCAACGCAGCCATCGAAGCGGCCCGGGCCGGCGAGCAAGGCCGGGGCTTTGCGGTGGTGGCCGATGAGGTGCGACAACTGGCATCGCGCACCAGCCAGGCGACCGATGAAATCGTCGGCGTGGTCCGCCAGAACCAGGACATGGCCCGCAACGCCGTGGCGTTGATGAGCGACGGCCAGCACCAGGCCGAGCACGGCCTGGCCTTGGCCGCCGAGGCGGGTACGGTGATCGTCGAGATCCAGGACGGGGCGAAGAAGGTGGTCGATGCTGAAAGTCAGTTCGCCAATCAGCTGTCCACTTAGAGATAATTATCGTTTTTTACATATTAATTATTGTTCTGCGATAATTTGTTCGCTATGTTTTGGGCTCCCTTACATTATTGGAGCCTCACATGCATTCGAATCGTCTAGCCCTGTACAGTCAGCGGATGGCAGCCATAACCCTGGTTTTCATGGTCGCGATGATGGTCGTCAACGCCGTGGCCTGGCTGTACCCTGAAGCGGCCTCGCGATACGGCCTGGGATTTGCCCTGACCGAGCGGCAGCTGTCGAGCCTGCCCGAAGGGCTTGTGCAGTTGACGGGCTGGCAGTGCCTGGGGGCGATACTGCTCTCGAGCATTCCCTTGCTGGCCCTGGCGGTCGGGCTCACCAACTTGCGCAGGCTCTTCAAGCACTATGCCCAAGGGCAATACTTTTCCAACGCAGCAGCGGTGTATCTGGGGAATGCGGGGCGCGCTGTGGCGGTGTGGGTGCTGCTGGATTTCATCTGCGAGCCGTTTCTCAGCCTGCTGGTGACGATCAATGCGCCGGTCGGCCAGCGATTGCTTAGCTTCAGTATTACCGCACCATCGTTCGTCGCTTTATTTCTTGCCGCCTGTATTGCGATCATTGCCCGGATTTTGTCCCAGGCCAGTGAAGTCGATTCAGAAAACAGAACGTTCGTTTGAGATCCTCATGCCCATTGTTATCCAACTCGATGTGATGCTGGCCATGCGCAAGGTCAAATCCAAGGACCTTGCAGTTGCAATCGGCATTACCGAAGCCAACCTTTCCTTGTTGAAACAAGGAAAGGTCAAGGGTATCCGCCTGGCAACCCTTGAAGCCATTTGCAGCTACCTGCAATGCCAGCCCGCGGATCTGCTGGTCTACCAACCGCAGGACGAGTTCGATCAGTCGCCCAGTGCTTGACCCTCGCGCCTTGGGTCCGCACCGCCGGCCAGTGAGGTTTTCCCCTGAGCGTCACGTACCCTGACAATGGCCTGGGTGCCGCTGTTCATGTCGATCTCGCTCACGGCGTGGCCCTTGTCTTTCAACGCCTGGACCAGCGCCGGGCTGAACTGCCCCTTTTCCAGTTCAGTGGGACCATTGCGGCTGCCGAAATTGGGGAGGTTGATGGCGGTTTGCGGGTCCAGGTCCCAATCCAGCAGACCAATGACTGACTTGGCGACGTATTCGATGATTTGCGAGCCGCCGGGGGAGCCGACAGCAGCCAGCAGTCTGCCCTGATGATCGAAAATCAGCGTCGGCGCCATGGACGAGCGTGGGCGTTTGCCAGGTTCGACGCGGTTGGCGACTTTTTGCCCATTCTCTTCCGGAATGAACGAGAAATCGGTCATTTGGTTGTTGAGCATGAAACCCTGGACCATCAAGTGCGAGCCGAACGCCGATTCCACCGTCGTGGTCATGGTCACCGCACCACCCTGGTCATCTACCGCCACCACTTGTGAGGTGGAAATACGCAGGGGTGAACGGTCCGGGGCGTAGGCTACCTGGATGCCCGGTGGTGTGCCGGGCTTGGCGACACCCATGCTACGAGGGCCGATCAGGCTAGCTCGGCTGGCAAGGTAACCTCGATCGACCAGTCCTTGGAGTGGCACGGCTACAAAATTCGGGTCGGCGATGTATTGGGCGCGGTCGGCGTAGGCCAGGCGCTCGGCTTCGGCGATCAGGTGCACTGCTTCGGGGGAGGGTTCAATGCCGGCGGGTTTAACGGTCTTGAGGGGTTTCAAGGGGGCGAGGGCCGCGTTGCTGTCGCGCTGTTCCAGGGCCTGCAACGTCCCGAGGATCTGTGCCACGGCAACCCCTCCCGAAGACGGTGGTGGCATGCCGCAGATTTGCCAGCGCTTGTAGTCGGTGCACAACGCGGGCCGCTCCCGTGCGGTGTAGTCCTGAAGGTCTTTTAGCGACAGGCTGCCGGGGTTGGCATGTCCCTGCACCTTGGCGACGATCTCCTCGGCAACCGGCCCTTTGTACAAAACATCGGGACCTTCGTTGGCGATGCGCTTGAGCACGCCTGCCAATGCCGGGTTTTTCAGGACGGTGCCAACTGCCTTCGGGCTGCCATCGGCATTGAGAAAGTAGGCTGCCATGTCGGGCGAGCCCGGTAACGACGGGTCGGAAGCGATCAAGGCGTACAGTCTTGGAGAGATCGCGAAGCCCTGTTCCGCCAGCGCGATGGCCGGCTCGAACAGCCTCGCCCATTCGAGACGGCCATGTTTGCGATGGGCCAGTTCCAGTCCGCGCAATACCCCGGGTGTACCGACTGAACGACCGCCGATCTGCGCGGCGGTAAACGGCATGGGTTTGCCGTCGGCCTGCAGGAAAAGTCTTTCGGTGGCGCCGGCCGGTGCCGTTTCGCGGCCGTCGTAGGTGCGCACGGCCTTGCCATCCCACAGCACAATGAACGCACCGCCGCCAATGCCCGACGATTGCGGCTCCACCAGGGTCAGCACCGCTTGCATCGCAATTGCCGCATCGATGGCCGAGCCGCCGCGCCGCAACATCTCCCGCCCCGCCTCGGCCGCCAGTGGGTTGGCCGCGGCCGCCATGTGCTTGTCGGCGTAACGGGTTTGCAAATCGGTGCGGTAGCCGGAGGTGATTTCCGGCGGGGCGGGCAATGCCGGTGTGGCGGTCGAGGAGGGCGGGGCCTTGCAGGCGCCAAGCGTTAACGCGATAGCCAGCAACGAGACGGCAGACAGGCGATGAAGGTTTGGTTTCAGATCTGTTAGCACGTGTCGCTCCATCCGTGGGCTTGGGATATAGAGATCGACTGTAGCGATGCGAGGCGTATGGCGCAAATCAACACGAGACGGAACAAAGCCCGGTGTTGCCTTATCCCTCATTGCAGGAGGGCAAACAAATCCTGACGGGGCAGGTGTTTTTCTCCAGGCATAAAAAAACGGCCTATCTTTCGATAAGCCGTTTTTAGTACTTGGTGGCTACACAGGGACTTGAACCCCGGACCCCAGCATTATGAATGCTATGCTCTAACCAACTGAGCTATGTAGCCAAGTGGCGCGCATTATTCGCTGGTAGCGGAGATGTGTCAAGCGCAAACCTAAAATATTTCTCTGCACTTTCAACTGCTTATCCGTCCCCGCTGCAAATACCCGTCAACCGAGTTGAAATCTCCCTGTGTTCGCGCTCAAGGCCTGGCTGCCTTGGCTCAAGGTGTCGGCCGCCAGGTTCACGGCGCGGGCGCCTTCGAGCAGGCGCATGGCCGCTTGGTCTACCTGCTGGATATTGCCGCTGACCTCGTCGGCGGTGCTGGCCTGTTCGTCTACGGCCGTGGCGATTTGCGCCAGGGTATCGGTAACACTTTGCACGGCGCTGGCAATTTCGCCCAGCCGTTCGCCAAGGCCGGTGACGGCTTGGGCATCGGTCTGGGCCTGGCCGCAGGCGGCTTCCATCAGGCTTACGGCTTCGTTGACCGTGGCGCGCAAGCTGTCGACGGTACCGGCGATCTGCTGGGTGGAGGTCTGGGTGCGTTGCGACAGGCTGCGCACTTCATCAGCCACTACGGCGAATCCGCGGCCCTGTTCCCCGGCGCGAGCAGCCTCGATGGCGGCGTTGAGCGCCAGCAGGTTGGTCTGCTCGGCCACGCCACGAATGGTGTCTACCACCAATTGGATCTGCTGGCCCTGTTCGCTGACCCGGCCCAGCGCGGCGGCGGTTTCGTTGAGTCGTTGATTGAGCTGCTGGATACTCGCCGTGGTGCGCTGGCTGTCACGGCTGCTGTCGGCGGCGATGCGGCGGGTCTGCTGCGCGCTGTCGGAGGCTTGCTCGCAACTCCTGGCGACGCCTTGGGAGGTCGCGGCCAACTGCGTCGCAGCGGCGGCGATCTGGCTGATCTGTATCTGTTGCGCCTCGACTTCCCCCAGGGCACCGCTGGAATGAGTATTGAGGGTGCGCACGGCGTTGCTCAGTTGCAGCGTTTCGTGGTCCACGCCCAGCAGGCTGTTGCGCAACTGCACCACGGCGACATTGAGGGCGGTGCTGATCGCCGCCAGCTCGTCACGGCCTTGTACCGGCACTTGCAGGCTCAGGTTGCCATCGCGCAAGGCTTCGGCCAGCAGCGTGATGCCGCTGGCGCTGCGCCGGATGGATGCTTGCAGGCAGATGAACAGGTAAAGCGCCGCCAGCAGCAGGCAACCCAGCACGGTGGCCACCAGGGTGAATTGGCGAATCGCCGAGCCGTGATAATGGTCAAGCCGAGAATCCAGCGCCACCAACGATTGTTGGCGCAGGGTGGCTAGATCCAGAAGAAGGCTGTCCATCTGCTTCTCGAAGTCTTCCGGCTTGAGATTGATGGAGCCGCCGAAAACCCCGTCATCGAGGACCTTCAAACCCGCGTCCAGACGCTTGACGCTGCCTTGGAACTGGCCGGCCCAGGTTTGCAATTCGCTGGGCAAGCGTGTTTCCAGCAATGCGCCGGTCTTGACCAACTGATCCCGAGCGTCGCCCATGCGGCTGCGCAAGTCGCGCAATTGCAGGCGACTCTGCAGGGTGAATTGGCCCGAGACTACCGAGGCCTGGCCAACGCTGGCCAGGCGCCCGACCCGTTCGATCAGCTCAGGTGTCTGCTGGGTCGAGATCTGGGTCAGCAGGTAGGTTTCCAGCCAGGAGGCAAGGGTCAGGCGATTGTCCATGACGATCTGCTCGCGCAGGGCTTGCAGCGCGCCGAGTGCCGAGGTGAAGCGATCGTAGCCATCCGGCCACCACCCCACGGTCCCCAGGCTCTTGGAGTCCAGGCCCTTGAGACTGGTCTGCAAGGTTTGGTAGCGGGCGAGGGTGGCGGCTTCGGCGCCTTCGGCCTGAAGGGTCGCGCCCAGGCCGTCGGCGGCCTGGTTGAGCGCCGGCTGCACGGCATCGAACGCGGCCATGGCGGCAAGCGTCGCGGGCGTCGGTTGTCGATTGGTTTCCGTGGCCCGCCAGCGAGCCGCGCGATTGCGCTGGGCGGCGAGCAGGTTGTCCAGGTTATCCAGGGCCAACAACTGACGGACCCCGGCGCGCTCGCCGGAAATCAGGTTGAGCTTGTCGCGGTAGTCCTGGCCGATGAGCCACAGGCTGCCCATGAGGGGCAGGATGAACAACAGGAACAACAATTGGAATTTGCGGGCGAAACCAAAATGCCCCAGCAGCCGGATTCCCGGTGATAAAAAAGCCTGCATGCCCATACTCCCCTGAACACCTCTGCACTGTTTTTGTGCGTTTTTACACAGTGCTGAAGCAGGTGCCCTTTTAAAAGGCCTCGAAAGCTTGTCCAGGCCGGCTCTGTAGGCCTGCTCTGTAGCGAAACTTCCCATTCTCGGTCCCCTTTGTAAGGGGCCGCGTCGTAGAGCATTAGCCAGGCAAGATTCAGACCATGGCGTTGCGCTATCACCTTGTTCGGCGACTATTTTTATAGGTCGATAGCAAGCTAAGGGGATAGCCTTGTCGCACTGAAAAATGGCACATTGATGGACCTGCCCGTGTGCACTCATCTGCCGTATGGAAACTTCCCATGGCTATCAGCAACACCCAGGCCGACACGACGTCGGTAGCCGCCACGCCTCAAAGCAGCCCGCTGGTCATGCGCATCATTGGTGCGGTGGCATTGGCGCACCTGATCAACGACCTGATCCAGGCCGTATTGCCTTCGATCTACCCGATGCTAAAAGAGAGCTACGGCCTGACATTCACCCAGGTCGGCCTGATTACGCTGACCTTCCAGCTCACCGCGTCCCTGCTTCAGCCTTGGGTGGGTTATCACACCGATCGGCATCCCAAGCCTTGGCTTTTGCCGGCGGGAACGGTGTGCACATTGATCGGCATTGTGATGATGTCCATGGTCGGTAGTTTTGCCTTGATCCTGGTGGCGGCGGCGTTGATCGGCATCGGCTCGTCAACCTTCCACCCCGAGGCGTCACGCGTGGCCCGACTGGCCTCTGGCGGTCGCTATGGCTTGGCGCAATCGACGTTCCAGGTAGGCGGGAACGCCGGCTCCGCCTTCGGTCCGTTGTTGGCCGCGGCGATCATCATTCCTTACGGGCAGGGCAATGTGGCCTGGTTTGGGCTGTTCGCGGTGTTTGCGTTGTTCGTGCTGTACCGCATCAGCCGCTGGTACGCCAATCACCTGAACCTGTTCAAGCTCAAGCAAGGCCAGGCGGCGACTCACGGGTTATCCAAGGGGCGCGTGACCTGTGCGCTGGTGGTGCTTGGGCTGTTGGTGTTTTCCAAGTATTTCTACATGGCCAGCTTTACCAGCTACTTCACCTTCTACCTGATCGAGAAGTTCGACCTATCAGTGGCCTCTTCGCAGTTGCACCTATTCCTGTTTCTCGGCGCGGTAGCAGCGGGGACGTTCTTCGGCGGTCCGATCGGCGACAAGATCGGTCGCAAGGCGGTGATCTGGTTCTCGATCCTCGGCGTGGCGCCATTCACCCTGATCCTGCCTCACGTTGACCTGCTGTGGACCAGCATCCTCAGCGTGGTAATCGGCTTTATCCTGGCCTCGGCCTTCTCTGCCATCGTGGTGTACGCCCAGGAGTTGGTACCGGGCAACGTCGGGATGATCGCCGGCGTGTTCTTCGGGCTGATGTTCGGTTTTGGCGGGATTGGTGCCGCGCTGCTAGGGCATCTGGCAGACATCCATGGCATCGAATATGTGTATTGGTTGTGCTCGTTCCTGCCGTTGCTCGGGGCGTTGGCGATATTCCTGCCCCGGACGAAAAAGGCCTGAGACGGCCTAATTGTCGCAGTCGGACTGTGGAAGCACCCATAGAGAAGCCGCGAATCAACGCGGCTCAACAACCATCGGTCGAACTCTGCTTTGCCAACGACGGGACGGCGTGCAAATCCTTACTGCTCTACTAGAGTGACGGATTCAACACCCGTTAAAGGATTAACCCATGGCAACCAGCGATAGCACGATGGCAAGTACCCATACCGTTAGAACTGGCCCCGGCACTGTCCAGGTCGACCTCACCGGCCAGTCCGATGATAACCAGAGCATCATTATCCAGCCGGACGGCAAGATATTGGTTGGCGGCTATACCGAGTACCTGGCGTGGGGATACCCCGGAGCGCCAGGCGAGGAAAGCTACGGCTACGAACAAAACCATTCCGTTATCCGCCTGAACGCCGATGGTAGCCTGGACACCAGCTTCCATGACGGCGGCATTGACATCGTGCCTGCCACGATAGCCCCGGCGTCCCGCTACGAGCTGACGGCGGTGCAGGCCGATGGCAAGGTGCTTGTCGCGGTCGCGCTGAACACCGGCATCCAGGTGGAGCGCTTCAACAGCGACGGGACACGCGATGCGGCCTTTGGTCAAAACGGCGCCGTGACGGTCGCCATCAGCCATGACTTCAAGGACATCGACCTGACGGCCAATAACGATGGCACCTTCCAGGTCAGCGCGCGCGGGTTTGACCAGGCTTCAGTCACCAGGCTCAACAATGACGGGACCTACGTCAACGGCTTTGGCAACGAGGGCGTGCTGACCGTCAACATTGCCGAAGACCCGTATTTCAACGGAGCAATCTCTACTGCGGTCCAGGCAGATGGAGGTGTCGTGGTCGGGGCCGCCTACAATGCCGCCGGTGTGGGCGAGCCGTCGTTCGCCTTGCAGCGCTTCAACCCCGACGGTCAGTTGGATACCCGTTTCGGTGACAACGGTGTCCTGCACTTGAGCGCTGCGATGGGTTTTGGTGAAGACTCGACGGTCACCGTGCAGGCTGACGGCAAGATCATTGTCATGGGCCATGGTCAAGGCGATACCTTGGCGACCATCGCGCGGCTTAACGCTGACGGATCCTTCGACACCCATTTCGGCAACGATGGCAGGGTAACCTTCGAGGCCGACACGCCGGTGGCTTTGACGGTACAGGCAGATGGCAGGATCCTGGCCGCCGGCGCAAACAACGGGGATTTCAGTGTCATCCGCTTGAACGCCGATGGCAGTCTGGACAGCAGTTTCGGCAGCCAGGATGGCAAGCTCCATGTAGATGGATACGTCGGTGAGGAAATCCTGCAGGGTACCGATGCCGCCGAAATCATCCGCGGCCTGGCCGGTGACGATGTGCTCCAAGGCAACGGCGGGCGCGACGTTCTGCAAGGTGGCGATGGCGCGGACATCTTTCGCTTCAGCGAACTGGGCGACAGTTTCCGCACGGCTGCGCTGAACAACAGCGACCGGGTCCGGGACTTCGACGTCTCGCAGGACCGTATCGACCTGATTGGCCTGGGCTTCACCGGGATCGGCGACGGCCATGACGGTACCTTGGCTATCATGGCGAGCGCAGACGGTACTCGCACCTACCTCAAGAACTACGACGCGGATGCCTCTGGGCAACGGTTTGAACTGGCCTTGGACGGTAACCTGGTGGGGCAGTTGGACAGCACCCACCTGGTGTTCACGGCACCCACTGTCGAAGGGACGTCTGCCAACGATAGGATCACCGGTTCTGCCTTGTCGGAAATCATCCATGGACTGGACGGCAATGACCGCATCAACGGTGGCGCTGGGGCTGACGTCATCATAGGCGGTGCGGGCGCAGATCGTCTCAACGGCGGGGACAGGGCCGACATTTCGTTGTGGACAGATAACCGTGAAAACGCCGACGTGTTCCGCTATCTCTCTACCGAGGACAGCTACCGCACCGACAGCCAGAGCTTTGCCGACCTGATCGAAGGCTTTACGGTTGACGACCGGATTGATGTATCGGCTTTGGGTTATACCGGCTTTGGCGACGGTACGGACAGCACGCTGAAGATGGCTTACAACGAGGAACTGGACCGCACTTATCTGAAGGATGCGCAGGTCGACGCACAGGGGCACTGGTTCCAGATTGCGCTTGCTGGGGACTGGCGGGAAAGCCTTGGCGAAGAAAACCTGGTCTTTGCGCCCGCGCCGGATGCCGAGTTAGGGCTGGTTGGGGTAGCGCCAGAAGTCGACCAGTGGCATTTGTTAGGCTGACAGAAAAACACCGCGTGGCAGAGTCGCTGCCACGCGGTGTTTTTTCATCTCAGACGTTGAAGCGGAAGTGCATCACGTCGCCATCCTTGACGATGTATTCCTTGCCTTCCAGACGCCACTTACCCGCTTCCTTGGTTCCGGCTTCGCCCTTGTACTGAATGAAGTCGTCGTAGGCGATGACCTCGGCGCGGATGAAACCTTTCTCGAAATCGGTGTGGATCACGCCAGCAGCCTGCGGGGCGGTGGCGCCGACGCGTACGGTCCAGGCACGGACTTCTTCGACACCAGCGGTGAAGTAGGTCTGCAGGTGCAGCATTTCGTAGCCGGCGCGGATCACGCGGTTCAGGCCAGGCTCTTCCAGGCCCAGGGCCTCGAGGAACATGTCCTTCTCTTCACCGTCGTCCAGCTCGGCGATTTCCGCTTCGATCTTGTTGCAGACGGGAACAACCAAGGCGCCTTCTTCTTCGGCAATGGCCTTGACCACGTCCAGGTGCGGGTTGTTCTCGAAACCATCTTCAGCGACGTTAGCGATGTACATGACCGGTTTGGTGGTCAGCAGGTGGAAGCCCTTGATCACCAACTTTTCGTCGGTGCTCATCTTCTTCATCAGGCTGCGCGCAGGCTTGCCTTCGGTGAAGTGGGCGATCAACTGCTCCAGCAGGCCCTTCTGAACGACTGCATCCTTGTCGCCACCCTTCGCGTTGCGGGCGACTTTCTGCAGTTGTTTTTCACAGCTGTCGAGGTCGGCGAAGATCAGTTCCAGATCGATGATCTCGATGTCGCGTTTCGGGTCGACGCTGTTGGAAACGTGAATCACATTCTCGTCTTCGAAGCAGCGCACCACGTGAGCGATGGCATCGGTTTCACGGATGTTGGCCAGGAATTTGTTACCCAGGCCTTCACCCTTCGAGGCGCCAGCCACCAGGCCGGCGATGTCGACGAATTCCATGGTAGTCGGCAGGATGCGCTTGGGGTTGACGATCGCCGCCAATGCCGCCAGGCGTGGGTCAGGCATCGGGACGATACCGGTGTTCGGCTCGATGGTGCAGAAGGGGAAGTTCTCGGCCGCGATCCCGGATTTGGTCAGGGCGTTGAAAAGGGTGGACTTGCCGACGTTAGGCAGGCCGACGATGCCGCAATTGAATCCCATGGTATTTCCCCTCGGTAAGAGTCAGGCCTTCTGGCTGTGCAGGTTTTTCATCGCGCGGTTCCATTCACCGGCGAGGATATCCGGCAGCACGCCGAGGGCAAAGTCGATGCTGGCATCGAGTTTTTCCTGTTCGGCGCGAGGCGCACGACCCAGGACAAAATTTGAAACCATACTGGCAACGCCCGGGTGGCCGATGCCGAGCCGCAGGCGGTGAAAGGTATTCTGATTACCCAGCTGCGCGATGATGTCGCGCAACCCGTTGTGACCGCCATGGCCGCCGCCCTGCTTGAGCTTGGCAACGCCCGGAGGCAGATCGAGTTCGTCGTGGGCCACCAGGATTTCTTCAGGCTTGATGCGAAAGAAACCGGCCAATGCCGCCACGGCCTGGCCGCTGCGGTTCATGTAGGTGGTGGGGATCAATAGACGAACATCCTGACCCTGATGCGAAAAGCGCCCGGTCAGGCCGAAATATTTGCGATCGGCGGCCAGGCTGACGCCTTGTGCGTGCGCGATGCGCTCAACAAAAAGGGCCCCTGCGTTATGCCGGGTCTGTTCGTATTCAGCGCCTGGATTTCCCAAGCCAACGATCAGTTTGATGGCAGTCACGATAGGGGCCCTTCCTGGAGTGTGGATAACAACGTCGCGCTCAAACGGTGTTGCGACAGTGGACGAAAAGTGCGGATCTTACCGTTAAGTAAACTTCGCGTTCTCGCCCGCTGTCTCGCTACGTTCCAGTCCGCGATGTTTCCGGTCACTCCGGCGACAGAGTGAAATTACTCTGCAGCGCCTTCTTCTTCAGTAGCTTCTGGAGCAACACGTGGAGCGTGGACGTTGGCAACAGCCTTGTCATCGCCGTGCGCCAGGGCAACAAACTCAACGCCTTTAGGAGCCTTGAGGTCGGACAGGTGAATGATCGTGCCGATTTCGGCGTCAGCCAGGTCGACTTCGATGAATTCAGGCAGGTCTTTCGGCAGGCAGGAAACTTCCAGCTCGGAAGTTACGTGCGAGATTTCGCCGCCTTTCTTGATCGGGGCAGCTTCATTGAGGAAGTGCACTGGAACAATGGCAGTCAGCTTCTGACCGGCAACAACGCGGACGAAGTCGGCGTGCATCACGTGGCCTTTGGCCGGGTGACGCTGCAGGGCCTTGATCACGACGTTTTGCTTGGTGCCACCAACGTTCAGCTCGATGATGTGGCTGTAGGCCGCTTCGTTTTCGAGCAGTTTGGCAACTTCTTTGGCCAGCATGCTGATGGACTCAGGGGCTTTGTCGCCACCGTAGACTACAGCTGGAACCAGGCTTGCGAGACGACGCAGGCGGCGGCTCGCACCTTTCCCCAGGTCGGAACGCACTTCAGCATTCAGAGTAAAATCGTTCATGTTGTATCTCCAAAATAGCCATTTCCGAATGACGTCTGCGACCGACGCCAAAGCGGTATGGGCAAAAAAGCCCCGCCCCAACATGAGTGTTGGGGCGGGGCGCTTTTCGTCAACGAGATATCCTGGAAAGGGCAGGGCCCTTAACGGAACATCGCACTGATCGATTCTTCGTTGCTGATGCGGCGAACCGCCTCGGCAACTACCGGTGCGATATCCAGTTGACGGATACGCGCACAGGCTTGTGCTGCAGCGGACAGCGGGATGGTGTTGGTCACCACCAGCTCGTCCAGCACGGAATTTTCAATATTTTCGATCGCTCGACCCGACAGCACAGGGTGTGTGCAGTAGGCAAAGACCTTGGCAGCGCCATGCTCTTTGAGGGCCTTGGCCGCGTGGCACAGGGTGCCGGCGGTATCGACCATGTCATCGACCAGAATACAGGTACGCCCTTCGACGTCGCCGATGATGTGCATCACTTCCGAGTGATTGGCCTTCTCGCGGCGTTTGTCGATGATACCCAGATCCACACCCAGGGATTTGGCAACGGCCCGTGCACGCACGACGCCGCCGATATCCGGGGACACGATCATTAGGTTTTCGAAGCGCTGATCTTCAATGTCATCCACCAGTACCGGGGAGCCGTAGATGTTATCCACGGGAATATCGAAGAAGCCCTGGATCTGGTCAGCATGCAGATCGACCGTGAGGACACGATCGATGCCGACTACGGTCAGCATATCAGCCACGACTTTCGCGCTGATAGCCACACGTGCGGAACGCGGACGGCGATCCTGGCGGGCATAACCAAAGTAAGGAATAACAGCAGTAATACGAGTAGCCGAGGAGCGGCGGAAGGCATCAGCCATCACGACGAGTTCCATCAGGTTATCGTTGGTCGGAGCGCAAGTCGGCTGAATAATGAAGACGTCTTTACCGCGAACGTTTTCATTGATCTCGGCAGTGATTTCGCCGTCGGAGAACTTACCGACAGAAATGTCACCGAGAGGGATATGCAGCTGACGTACTACACGCCGAGCCAGATCGGGGTTGGCGTTCCCCGTAAAGACCATCATCTTGGACACGCGCAGTACCTGAAGGCTGAGGGTATACCTGGATGAGTATAGGAAAATGGCAGGGGCGGCTGGATTCGAACCAACGCATGGCAGGATCAAAACCTGCTGCCTTACCGCTTGGCGACGCCCCTGTATCTGTTGCTGCGAGTGCCCAGCACTCGATTCCTTTTAGAGCAGGCTTTGCAGCTTGCGATGCAACATCGAAACGTTGCTTCCTTTTGCTACAAACCCCGTAAGGGTCTCTGTCAGAAGGGCCGAGACTTTATCAGCTTCAGCTTTGCTTGGGAAGCCCCCAAACACACAACTTCCAGTTCCGGTGAGTTTTGCTTCGGTAAATTTACCTAACAAATTCAATGCGTTACGAACATCTGGATAACGCCTTGCTACCACCGGTAAGCAGTCATTTCGACTGTTTCCCTTGGGAACGGGGCGCACTTTAATGGGCGGAGAGTTACGTGTCAACAGCGGATCTGAAAAAATTTCTGCTGTACTTACAGATACTTGCGGCACCAGCACTAAGTACCAAGGTTCTTCGGGTTCTACCGGAGTGAGTTTTTCCCCGACGCCCTCGGCAAAAGCCGCGTGGCCATGGACGAAAACCGGCACGTCGGCCCCCAGCGTCAGGCCCAGGGCTGCCAGGCGATCCATGTCCCAGCCCAGCTGCCACAAGTGGTTGAGCCCCAGCAGCGTGGTGGCCGCGTTCGAGCTGCCGCCACCGATGCCGCCGCCCATGGGCAGGATTTTTTCAATCCAGATGTCGACACCCAGCGAGGAGCCGGACTGCTCCTGGAGTTTTCTCGCAGCCTTGACGATCAGGTTGCTGTCATGGGGCACACCGTCGAGTTCGGTGTGCAAGTGGATCACGCCGTCATCGCGCACGGCATAGGTGATCTCGTCGCCGTAGTCCAGGAACTGAAAAATCGTCTGCAACTCGTGATAGCCGTCCGGGCGGCGGCCGAGAATGTGCAGCATGAGGTTGAGCTTTGCCGGGGACGGCAGCGTCAGGCGTGTTGCACTCATGTCACTGCCCCAGCTTGCGCGGCTGCCATTGCTTGATGACCAGCGTGACGTCGAGGTTGCTGCCGTGCAGCTTGATGCGCTCGGGCAACCAATAGCCGTTCTGCTGGGCATAGCTGAGGTACTCGATCTGCCAGTCATCCTGTTCCAGGTTGGACAGCCGGCTGTCGGCGTCGAGGGTCAGGCGACTTTTGCTGTCCGGTGCGGGAAGCCCGCGAACCCACCAGGTCAGGTGCGAAACCGGCAGTTTCCAGCCCAGCTGTTCCTCCAGCAGCGCTTCCGGGCTGGGCGCCTCGTAGCGGCCCTGGTTGGCGACTTCCAGCGAAACCTGGCCGGGCCGGCCGGTCAAGCGTGCCGCGCCACGACCCAGCGGGCCGGAGAGGCGAATGTCGTAGTAATCCTGGCGCTGCAGCCAGAACAAAGTGCCGCTGCCCGAGTCTTTTGGCGCGCGGATGCCGATCTTGCCGTCGATCTGCCAGCCGTCGAGGCCGCTCAGTTGTTCTTTGTGTACGCGCCACTGGGCCTGGTTGCCTTGGCCCTGGACGGATTCACGGGCGCCGAAGCCCGCGCAACCGGCGAGCAGGGCGATGAAGCTGAAAACAATGAAATGGCGCAAGAACATAATCTTAAAGAGTCTCTGATCCGGTCAGGCGTTTGATGGTGCTGCGCAAGATCTGGCTGTCGGGCTGTTCCTTGAGGAATCTGCTCCAGATCTGCCGGGCTTCGCGTTGTTTGCCGTTGGCCCACAGGACTTCACCCAGGTGAGCGGCGACTTCCTGGTCGGGGAAGCGCTCCAGGGCCTGGCGCAACAGACGCTCGGCTTCGTCGAGATTGCCCAGGCGGTAATTCACCCAGCCGAGGCTATCGAGCACAGCCGGGTCTTCCGGATTGATCTGGTGGGCCTGTTCGATCAATACCTTGGCTTCGGCGTAGCGGGTGGTGCGATCCGACAACGTGTAGCCGAGCGCGTTGAGGGCCATGGCGTTGTCGGGGTCCCGCTGGATGATCAGGCGCAAATCCTTTTCCATCTGGCCCAGGTCATTGCGTTTTTCCGCCAGCATGGCACGGGTGTACAGCAGGTTCAGATCGTCCGGGTATTGCTTCAAGGCCTGCTGCAGCACGCTCCAGGCTTTGTCGCCCTGGTTGTTGGCCGCCAGGGTCTCGGCCTCGATCAGGTAAAGCTGGATGCCATAGTCTGGCTGCGTGTCGCGCTGGACGGCCAGGCGACTCTGGGCTTCGGCCGTCTTGCCATTGCCTATCAGGATGTCGGCCTGGCGCAATTGTGCAGGCAAATAGTCGTTGCCTGGGCCGACCAGCGCATACTCGATCAGTGCGCTCTCCGGATCGTTGCGTTCTTCGGCGATGCGACCCAGGTTCAAATGGGCCGAATCGACATGGCTTTCCCGGGCGATCAGGTCTTCCAGATAGCCCTTGGCTTCTTCCCAGGCCTTGGCTTCCAGGCAGACCAGCGCCAGGGAATAGCGCAGGTCGTCATCTTCGGGGTACTGCTGCACCAGGCTGGAAAACTCGACCTTGGCATCGTCCATGCGGTTGTTTTCCACCAGCATGCGCGCGTAGGTGAGGCGCAGGCGCTTGTCATTCGGGTATTTCTTGATGCTCTTTTCCAGCAGCGGGAGGGCTTCGTCGCCACGGTTCAGGCCTTGCAGAAGGCGCGCGCGCAGCAGGATAGGGGCCACTTCGCCTGCTTCCGGCGGATTGTCTTCCAGCAGGGTGAGGGCGCCCTGGGTGTCGCCGTCCTGTTGCAGCAGCAGCGCTTTGCCGAAAATCAGCTGGCCGTTGTTCGGATGGCGCTGCAGCAAGCGATCGAAACTCTTCATGAGGCCGTTGCGGGTCTCCTGGTCGGTATCGGCCGCAGACAACGCAAGGAAGTCGAAATGGGTGTCACCCTTGCCCAGCAAGACTTTTTCCATATACATCATGGAATCGTCATAACGCCCGGCACGCGCCAGTTGCACGGCGGCGGCGCGTTGCGCTTCGAGATCGTCCGGGGCGTTCTTGGCCCAGATCAGCGCGGTATCCAGCGCCGGCTGGTCGGCGCCCAGGTATTCGGCAATGCGAAAGGCCCGCTCGGAGATGCCCGGATCCTGGGTGTTGATCGCCTGGGTGACGTAGTTGTCCAGCGCAATATCGAATCGATTGCGTTGGCCTGCCAGCTCGGCGCTCAACAGGCTGAAGATGGTTTCTTCGCTGAACGAGCCGTAGACCTTTGGCTTTTCGGGGGCCGGGGTGCTGCCTTCGACCGGTGGCGTACCCTCCGTCGATACGGGGGCCATGGACTGGCAGCCGCTGAGGAAGGCAAAAGCGAGGAGCAACGCAAAAGATCTATTCATATAGGAAGAGGACGACTTACCTGCGGTCGGATCATCATGACACAAGCCATCGGTCAAACATAACCGAGTCTCGGCGGATGCTTTATAGGCACAGGTAATTGTGACAATAGCCGGTGGTGGTTGTTCTGAATCTGGCGAAGTAGGACAATTGCCGGCTTCACGTCACCATCAGCGACCTTGAATGGCCTTCCTTGCACTTGGTATCAACCACAAGACTGCTTCAGTAGACGTCCGCGAGCGCGTGGCCTTTACGCCTGAGCAACTGGTGGAGGCCCTGCAGCAACTCTGCCGACTCACCGACAGTCGCGAAGCTGCGATCCTTTCCACCTGCAATCGCAGCGAGCTTTATATAGAGCAGGATCACGTTTCGGCCGAGTCAGTGTTGCGCTGGCTGGCTGAATACCATGATTTGAGCCTCGAAGAGCTGCGTGCCAGTGCTTATGTGCACGAAGACGATGCGGCCGTTCGTCACATGATGCGTGTCGCCTCCGGGCTCGATTCGTTGGTGCTGGGCGAGCCGCAGATTCTCGGCCAGATGAAGTCGGCCTACGCCGTGGCCCGCGAGGCCGGAACCGTCGGTCCGCTGCTGGGGCGACTGTTCCAGGCCACCTTCAACGCCGCCAAGCAAGTACGCACCGACACCGCTATCGGCGAAAACCCGGTGTCTGTGGCGTTTGCCGCCGTCAGCCTGGCGAAACAGATTTTCAGTGACTTGCAACGCAGCCAGGCGCTGCTGATTGGCGCCGGCGAGACCATCACCCTGGTCGCCCGCCATCTGCACGAGCTGGGCGTGAAGCGCATCGTTGTCGCCAACCGTACCTTGGAGCGCGCCAGTACCTTGGCCGAGCAGTTCGGTGCACACGCCGTGCTGCTGTCGGATATTCCGGCTGAGCTGGTGCACAGCGACATCGTCATCAGTTCCACCGCCAGCCAATTGCCGATCCTGGGCAAGGGCGCGGTGGAAAGCGCCTTGAAGCTGCGCAAGCACAAGCCGATCTTCATGGTCGACATTGCGGTTCCCCGTGACATCGAGCCCGAAGTTGGCGAACTGGACGACGTTTATCTCTACAGCGTCGACGATTTGCATGAAGTCGTCGCCGAAAACCTGAAGAGCCGGCAAGGCGCGGCGCAGGCGGCGGAGGAAATGATCACCGTCGGCGCCGACGATTTCATGGTGCGCCTGCGCGAACTGGCGGCGGTGGACGTGCTCAAGGCGTATCGTCAGCAAGGCGAACGCCTGCGCGACGAAGAATTGCAAAAAGCCCAGCGCCTGCTCGCCAATGGCGGCAGCGCCGAAGAAGTGCTGGTGCAACTGGCGCGCGGCCTGACCAACAAATTGCTCCACGCCCCCAGTGTCCAGCTCAAGAAGCTGACCGCCGAAGGCCGCCTCGATGCGCTGGCCATGGCCCAGGAACTTTTCGCTCTCGGTGAAGCTTCACCGGATAGCTTTTCGGATAAAAAAACGCAATGAAAGCGTCACTGCTCAATAAGCTGGACATTCTCCAGGACCGTTTCGAGGAACTGACCGCCTTGCTGGGCGATGGCGAAGTCATTTCCGACCAGAACAAATTCCGCACCTATTCCAAGGAGTACGCGGAGGTCGAGCCGATTGTCGCGACCTATAAACAGTTGTTGAAGGTGCAAGGCGACCTTGAGGGCGCCCAGGCGCTGCTCAAGGACAGCGACCCGGACATGCGTGAAATGGCGGTCGAGGAAGTGCGCGAAGCCAAGGACCGGTTGGTCGAGCTGGAAAGCGACCTGCAACGCATGCTGCTTCCCAAGGATCCGAACGACGGGCGTAACGTGTTTCTCGAGATCCGCGCCGGTACCGGCGGCGACGAGGCGGCGATTTTTTCCGGCGACCTGTTTCGCATGTATTCGCGCTACGCCGAACGCCGTGGCTGGCGGGTGGAAATCCTCTCGGAGAACGAAGGCGAACATGGCGGCTATAAAGAAGTTATCGCCCGGGTCGAAGGCGACAACGTCTACGGCAAGCTGAAGTTCGAGTCCGGCGCCCACCGCGTGCAACGTGTGCCGGCCACCGAATCCCAGGGCCGCATCCATACGTCGGCCTGCACCGTGGCGGTATTGCCCGAGCCGGACGAACAGGAAGCCATCGAGATCAACCCGGCGGACCTGCGCGTCGATACTTACCGTTCTTCCGGGGCGGGCGGCCAGCACGTCAACAAGACCGATTCGGCGATCCGCATCACCCACTTACCCTCGGGCATCGTGGTCGAGTGCCAGGAAGAACGTTCCCAGCACAAGAACCGCGCACGAGCCATGGCCTGGTTGTCGGCCAAGCTCAACGATCAGCAGACCAGCGCCGCCGCCAACGCCATCGCCAGCGAGCGCAAGCTGCTGGTGGGCTCGGGCGACCGCTCCGAGCGGATCCGCACTTACAACTTTGCCCAGGGCCGGGTCACTGACCACCGCGTCAACCTGACCCTGTACTCCCTCGACGAAATTCTTGCCGGTGGTGTCGACGCCGTCATCGAGCCTCTGCTCGCTGAATACCAGGCCGACCAACTGGCCGCGATTGGCGAGTAAGCACAGGTGAATAAATGACCATCATCGCCAGTTTGCTACGCGCCGCCGAATTACCGGACTCGCCCACGTCACGCCTGGACGCCGAGTTGCTGCTGGCCGCTGCGCTGGGCAAGTCCCGCAGCTTCCTGCACACCTGGCCCGAGCGAATCGTGCCGAGCGAGGCGGCGCTGCTGTTTTCCGAATACTTGCGCCGCCGTCGTTCCGGCGAGCCGGTGGCCTACATCCTCGGGCAACAGGGCTTCTGGAAGCTCGACCTGGAAGTGGCGCCCCATACGCTGATCCCGCGTCCCGACACTGAACTGCTGGTGGAAACCGCGTTGGCCTTGTTGCCTGCGACACCAGCCCGGGTCCTGGACCTGGGCACCGGCAGCGGCGCGATTGCCCTGGCACTGGCCAGCGAGCGCCCGACCTGGCAGGTCACGGCGGTTGATCGCGTGCTGGAAGCCGTGGCCCTGGCCGAACGCAATCGCCAGCGCCTGGGCCTGCGCAATGTCACGGTACTGAGCAGTCACTGGTTCAGTGCACTGGACGGCGAACGTTTCGAACTGATCATCAGCAATCCGCCGTACATCGCCGCCAGCGATCCGCACCTGGCCAAAGGCGACGTGCGTTTCGAGCCGGCCAGTGCGCTGGTGGCGGGGCCGGACGGCCTTGACGACTTGCGCTCAATCATTGCCCAGGCCCCCCAGCATCTCGTAGCGGATGGCTGGTTGATGCTCGAGCACGGTTACGATCAAGCCGACGCGGTGCGTGGGCTGCTGCAGGACCAGGGATTTGTCGAAGTCCATAGCCGCAAGGACCTGGGCAATCACGAGCGCATCAGCCTGGGACGCCTGCCGTGCTGAATGATCAAGAGCTGCTGCGCTACAGTCGCCAGATCCTGTTGCAGCACATCGACATCGACGGGCAACTGCGCCTCAAGCAGGGCCGCGTACTGATCATCGGCCTGGGTGGCCTGGGCGCGCCGGTCGCGTTGTACCTGGCCGCCGCAGGCGTCGGCGAGTTGCACCTGGCGGATTTCGACACGGTCGACCTGACCAATCTCCAACGGCAGATCATCCATGACACCGATAGCGTCGGCCTGACCAAGGTCGATTCGGCGCTGCGACGCCTGACGGCCATCAATCCTGAGGTTCGACTGGTTCCGCATCCGGCGGCAATGGATGAAGATTCCCTGGAAAGTGCAGTGTCGGCAGTGGATGTGGTGCTGGACTGTTCTGACAATTTCTCCACCCGCGAAGCGGTGAACGCAGCCTGTGTCGCCGCAGGCAAGCCACTGGTCAGCGGCGCGGCGATTCGTCTGGAGGGGCAGCTGTCGGTATTCGACCCGCGTCGTCCCGAAAGTCCTTGTTATCACTGCCTCTATGGGCACGGCAGCGAAGCCGAACTGACCTGCAGCGAAGCCGGTGTGCTTGGCCCGCTGGTGGGGCTGGTGGGCAGCCTGCAGGCGCTCGAAGCCTTGAAACTGTTGGCGGGGTTCGGCGAGCCGCTGGTGGGGCGCTTGCTGCTGATCGATGCGCTGGGCACGCGCTTCCGGGAATTGCGAGTCAAGCGCGATCCGGGTTGCAGTGTCTGCGGTAGCCGACATGAGTGAAGCGCCGGTCGGTGTGTTCGATTCGGGCGTCGGCGGGCTGTCGGTGCTGGGAGAAATCCGTCGGCTGCTGCCCAATGAGTCCCTGCTGTACGTTGCCGACTGCGGGCATATTCCCTACGGGGAAAAAAGCCCGGAATTTATCCGACAGCGATGCACGATCATTGCCGATTTTCTTCGGCGTGAGGGGGCCAAGGCGCTTGTAGTGGCGTGCAACACCGCAACCGTCGCCGGGGTGGCTGAGCTGCGGCGCGATTATCCCAACTGGCCCATCGTCGGCATGGAGCCGGCGGTCAAGCCGGCTGCCGCCGCCACGCGAAGCGGCATCGTCGGT
This sequence comes from Pseudomonas sp. Z5-35, assembly GCF_051131945.1. Classification (NCBI taxonomy): domain Bacteria; kingdom Pseudomonadati; phylum Pseudomonadota; class Gammaproteobacteria; order Pseudomonadales; family Pseudomonadaceae; genus Pseudomonas; species Pseudomonas sp. Z5-35. The sequence continues at coordinate 4,599,291 of NZ_CP071640.1, read as the reverse complement.
GTGCTGGCGACGACAGGCACCTTGCAGAGCGCCAAATTCGCCGCGCTACTGGACCGGTTCGCCTCGGACGTGCGCGTGATCACGCAGCCCTGCCCGGGGCTGGTGGAACTGATCGAGGCGGGCGACTTGCACAGTCCGGCCTTGCACCAACTGCTGCTAGGCTACGTCACGCCGCTGTTGGCGGCCGGCTGCGACACATTGATCCTGGGCTGTACGCACTATCCCTTTCTCAAGCCGCTGCTCAGACAGATGGTTCCCGAGTCTGTCATTCTGATCGATACCGGCGCCGCAGTGGCTCGTCAACTTCAGCGGCTCTTGGCTGAACGAGCGCTATCGGCAGACGGGCCCGCCAGCGAAACCCAGTTCTGGACCAGCGCTGATCCGATACATTTAAGAAAAATCCTACCGATGCTATGGAATTCGTCTGACATTGTGCGAAGCTTCGGTCTGTAAAGAAATCGTGAAAATTGTGTAAATCGTGCTGAACTTCTGGTTTATCGCGGATTTCTATAGCTGTGTCTGTTTGTAAGAAAAAACTAACTAAGTCTGTCGGAAAAGGATGTTTCTAATGAAGCGCTTATTCTGCTTTGCCGCGATTGCGGCTGCATTGCTGGGGCACACTTACACTGCACAGGCAGCGGGCGTGGAGTTTGGAGTTGGCCAGACCGGCGACTCGACCATGACCTATCGCCTGGGCATGCAGTTCGACTGGGACAAAAGCTGGCTGCAGAGCGATGTCGGTCGCCTGACGGGGTATTGGAGCGGGGCCTACACTTACTGGGAGGGTGATGAGACCTCCAGCAATCACAGTTTGTCGTTCTCGCCTGTCCTTGTGTATGAGTTCGCTGGCCAGAACGTCAAACCCTACATCGAGGCGGGTGTGGGTGTTGCGTTGTTTGAAAACACCGAGGTGGAATCCAACAAACTCGGCACGGCGTTCCAGTTCGAGGACCGAATCGGTTTTGGCCTGCGCTTCAACGGTGGACATGAAGTTGGCATCCGCGCCACTCACTACTCCAACGCCGGCATCAAGTCGACCAATGACGGTGTGGAAAGCTACGCGCTGCACTACACGATGCCGCTGTAACACTCGAAATAGTGGGAGCGAGCAGTCTCGCTCCCACTATGGACACCTAGCGATACGCCGTCGCAATCCCCAAGCGCTCTTCGATGCATTCCGGCGCACCCATTTCGAACTCCCGGCAGATCAGCGGGCGCTTTTCGTAGATCGTGCACATCATGCTGTCGCGATCCAGAGCCGCGCACCAGCCATCGTCAAGCCTCAGCATGACTTCCCCACCCCAATCGTCGGTATCGATAAAACGCTCCGGAACGCCAGTATCGGTGATCAGCAGCACTTCAAGCTGGCAGCAGCAGGCTGCGCATGTCGAACAGGTAACGACCGGCGCGGGAAGCTCAACAAGGGGAATGGTTTTCATGGTGCGCAGTGTAAGGCAACCGGACGGCTCAAGGTTGGCCCTTGATCGGGGACCCGTTTCTCGCCCTGCCTGAAGCGGTGCCTGTCTGGCCTGCCTCGGTCGATGAAGGCAGTGGCCAGAGATTCGTCATGGCGGCGGCTGGGAAGGCCAGTTCTTGAGGATGGTCGCCCAGTCGCGTCAATATGTGGTTCGCTGCTGTTTCGGCTGACCAATGAACCGGGGCGACGAAACAATCATCGAGATTTGGCGACGGGATGTCGAAGGCGGGGTGCACCAATGTCACATCGATACCGTCACCCGCCAGGTCGGCGCGAGCCGTCTCGAACAGATAGCGTATCCCGTTGCCACCGGCCTCGATGTGCGACGGAGGTAAATGAGTGAGCGGGCTGGTAATGCCCACCAGATGGGGCGTTGTTCCGGCGCGCAGCAACGGCAAGGCCGCGTCGATGCACAGGCTGGTCGCCAACACGTTGCTGCGCACGATGTGTTCGATAACCGTGTGGTCAACCAACTGTTCAGCAACATATTCAGCGGTACCGGCATTGATGATGACGGTGTCCAACGCGCCCCACTGCTGGGTAATCTGCTGGCAGACTTCCCGGACAGTCTGGCTGTCGGTCAGATTGCCGGGCACCGCCAGCACCTGTCCTGGATAACGCTGGGAAAGGGCTTGGTAGGATTGGAGCGCACTGATGGCCAACCTGGCGCCGGTTTCAAGCAGCGCCTCGGCCAGCGATTCGCCCAAGCCGTTTCCTGCACCGGTCAGCCAATACCTCCGCCCCATTTTCTTCCCCCATTCCAATTGCGACAGCGCTCTAGCACGCCGCCTGCATGGTAAAGACCCTGATACTAATAGGACTATATCGGGCCATCGTGGATTTGCACCCAATCTTCAGCAATTTCATGTTCGGTAAGCGCCCATTCGTTCGGTTTCATCCTTGCTGACGTGGCGCAAGTCGCTTGAAGGCCTCCAATGCTCGTGCCCGAGACTGAGGCAGTTTGACGATCGGCGCCGGGTAATCCGTTACCCCAAACAATTCTTGCTGGGCATTGGGATTGTGGACCCGCTGCGTATCCAGATCGTTCAATTGCGGTAACCAGCGTCTGATGAATAATCCTTCTCGATCGAATTTTTCCGATTGGCTCAACGGATTGAAGATGCGAAACCAAGGCGCCGAGTCCGTCCCGGTGGAGGCGCTCCACTGCCATCCGCCATTGTTGGCGGCCAGGTCGCCATCGATCAGGTGTTGCATGAAAAAACGCTCGCCCTCGCGCCAGTCGATCAGCAAGTTCTTGGTCAGGAACATGGCAACTACCATTCGCAGACGGTTATGCATCCAGCCGGTTTCGAGCAGCTGGCGCATGGCCGCATCAATGATCGGCAGGCCGGTGCGCGCCTGTTGCCAAGCCGCCAGTTCATCGGGGGCGTTGCGCCAGGCCAGCGCTTCGGTCTCCGGGCGGAAGGCGCGGTGTCGTGAGACGCGTGGATATCCCACCAATACGTGTTTATAGAATTCGCGCCAGAGCAATTCGTTGATCCATGTCACCGCCCCGGCGCTACCGCTTTCGAACTCGCCCTGATTGGCTCGCAGCGCGGCGTGCAGGCATTGGCGGGGGGAAATGACTCCAGCCACCAGATAAGCCGAAAGCTGGCTCGTGCCTGGCCTGGCCGGGAAATCCCGCTCACTTTGGTAATAGTCCAGATGCTGTTCGGCAAAAGTGTCAAGACGCCGGCGGGCTTCAGCTTCACCGGCGGGCCAGAGCGCGCGCAGTGCTTCGCTGGGCGGGGCGAACCCTTCGACCCGGGTCGGCACCGGGTCACTGGCAATCGGGACGGGCGCCTGCGTCGTGGGTGCAGGGACGAGACCAGGCACAGAGAAATGCAGGCGGCTGTAACAGACCTTGCGGAACTGGCTGAACACCTGGAAGTAGCTGCCAGACTTGGTCAGAACGCTGCCGGGCTTGAACAGCAGTTGGTCGAGATGGCTATGAAACTCAACGCCTTGATCATTCAGTGCCCGAGCCACTTCGGCATCGCGTCGGGTTTCGTTCAGGCCATACTCTTCGTTGACGTGCACGGCGCTGATGTTCAACTCCTGACACAGGGTGGCCAGTACCTGCGGCGCGTGGTTCCAATGCGACGCATGACGGATCAGCAGCGGTATGTTCAACAGGCCCAGGGCCGTGTTCAACGATGCGAGGTTGCGCAGCCAGAAGTCGATTTTGCACGGCGCGTCATCGTGGGCACGCCATTGCCCGGGGCTGGGCAAATACACCGCGACACATGAGCCGCGGGCCGCAGCAGCTGCCAGGGCGGTATTGTCGTGCAGGCGCAAATCGCTGCGCAGCCAGATCAGTTGCATTGGCTTGCTCATTGGAGAAGTGCTCTGCGGCTCAGTTCGCGGTGAGCTGCGAGCGGGTCTTCGGCCCAACTGACGTTCATCATCGAGACGCCTGTGGATAACTTTGCGTGATGGATCGATACCGCCGGGCCGGCAATGACGATTGGGCAGTCTATGGCGCTCAGCAGCTTGGGCAGTTGGGAAAGGTTCATGGCGTTGCTGGAATACAACAGCACGGCGCGAGGCTTCATACGCTCGGCGGCCAAGGCCAACTCGCCCGCAGGCAGAGGCCCATCGAATATTTCCACCGGACAATCGGCACTGCTGGCGAGCCAGGCGATGAGCCACAAGTGAGGCTCCTGCGATTGCGAGTGATTGACCAGCAGCAACGGCGCCCCATGCAGCTGGCGGTTGTTGTGGTAGATCCGGCTGCCGAATTTGCTGCGCAACCAGGTATAAAAGAATACCTGCTCCATTTGCGCGCCGAACTGGCCCTGCCAACGCATTTGCAATTCGACCAGCAAAGGCAACAGCAGCTGCTCGCATACGGTCCACGGCGGGTACAGGGCCATGGCCTGGTTGACCAGGTCATCGATCTGGCGCTCGGCCAGTTGGCTTACCGCCAACACAAGCGCATGGCGCTGGCGCTGCCAATCGTCTTCCAAGGGTTCGCCGGGCGGCTGTGGTGTGTCGAGCAACGGCTTGATCTTACTCACCGCCACGCCACGATTGATCCAGGTGAGGATGCTCTGGATGCGTTGCACGTGCTCGGGGCTGAACAACCGGTGGCCCTTGGGCGTGCGGTGCGGCACGACCAAGCCATAACGGCGCTCCCACGCCCGCAGCGTGACGGCGTTGACGCCGGTTTGCCGGGCGACTTCCCGTATGGGAAGCCAGCCCTGCGCCAGCGCCTTGGCAAAGTCGGCGCCGAGGTCTTCGCTGGCGCTGGAGTCGGGTTTGCTGTTCATCAAATGGCGTTTCGCAAGCTGAGGTTTTCCGGGTGGGGTTGAAGGTAGACCTGCTGCGCGAGATAGGCGTCGGGATGTCGGCGCAAGTGGTGCTTGAGTAAGGTCAGCGGTACCACCAATGGCACGATGCCGAGCCGATACTGACCAATGAGCTCTTGGACCTCCTGCTTGTCCTGCGCATTGATGACGCGCTTGAGGTAGCCGCTCAGGTGCTGAAGGACATTGGCATGGGTGCGACGGGTGGCGCATTTCTTCAGGGCCGCCATCAGTGCGCTGAAATAACGTGGGCCCAACTCGTTGGGGTCGGTCTTGCCCATGTTGCCCAACAGGTAGCCAAGGGCCTTGTACTGAACCGGGTTGTGCGCCATCAGCAAGTATTTGTAGCGCGAGTGGAATTGCGTCAGGTCGCGTCGGGTGAGGCCGCGTTGGCGAAGTGATTGCCAGGCGGCATAGGCGAATACCCGCGTCAGGAAGTTTTCCCTCAGGACCGGATCGTTGAGGCGGCCGTCTTCCTCCACCGGCAGGTCAGGATGGCGCTCGCAAAAGGCCTGGGCATAAATACCGCGCCCGCCACCGTCCTGGGGAGCGCCGTTGTGACCATAGACCTTGACCCGTTCCAGCCCGCAAGAAGGGGATTTCTGCATGAAGATATAACCGCATACATCGTCCAGCTCGCCGGCCATTTGCTGTCCGTACTCGGCCAACGGCCGCGTCACGTCGAGGTCGCGATTCACTGTTCCCAGAGCGTTGGGGTGTTCAGGGTCGCCCACCAGCCGGATCGGCTCGCGAGGGATGCCCAGGCCAATGGCAACTTCAGGGCACACCGGGACGAAATCGAAGTATTCGATGAGCGTGCGGCTGCACAACAGCGATTGCTTGTGCCCGCCATTGAAGCGAACTTCTGCCCCCATCAAGCAGGCGCTGACGGCGATTCTGGGTTTGGCGATCGTTTCGCTGGGCATGGGCTACCTCTGATGAGTAAATCTTGTACATGTTCTAATTTATGTACAATATTTTCATCATAGGTCCGAATGCGTGCATGTCAACCGGGAAATACGTAGTGAGGCGCGGTGGATGCGTTCGCAGAGGGGCTGCTGTCTGACTCGACAGCAGCGAACAACGCAGGTGACACGATTTACTGAAGGCTGGCGTGCAAACGACGGGCGGCATCCTGGCCACTGAGCCAAGCCCCTTCGACCCGGCCGGACAAGCACCAATCGCCGCATACGTACAAGCCCAGGTCGGCATCGGCCAGCGCTCCCCATTCATGGCTGCCGGCAGGGCGAGCGTACAGCCATCGGTGAGCCACGCTGAAGCTCGGTGCAGGCATCGCGCTGTGCAGCAGTTCGGCGAAGGCGCCGTGCAGGTGTTCGATGACGGCTTCCTTGGACATGTCGATGTGCTGGCGACTCCAGTCGCTGGTGGCGTGCAGCACCCAGGTATCGAGCCGGGTGTCGCGCCCCGGCTTGCTGCGGTTGCGCGCCAGCCAGTCGAGGGGACTGTCCTGTACGAAGCAGCCTTCCATGGGCGTATCCAACGGTGTTTCGAAGGCCAGCGCCACGGCCCAGGTGGGGTCCATCTTTACCCCGGCGGCAACGCCGGCCAACTTCGGCACGGCCGCGAGCAATGCCGTGGCCTGGGGCGCAGGCGTAGCAATCACGACTTGGCCGAAGGGACCGTGGGTGAAACCTTCCGCGTCCTGCAAATGCCAATGTTCCTGGCCGCGAAACACTTCCGTGATGCGGCAGGAAAACTGCACCTGCAGGTCGCCAAGCAGGGCGCGGGTAATCGCACTCATGCGCGGGGTGCCAACCCAGCGGGTCTGCTCGTCGGGCGAGGGGCTCATCTGCCCGTCCTGGAAGTGATAGAGCTGCGGATTCCATTCAGCCGCCCAGCCGTTGGCTTGCCAGCGCTGCACTTCCGTGACGAAGCGTCGGTCGCGGGCGGTGAAGTATTGCGCGCCCATGTCCAGGGCGCCGGCGTCGCTGCGTTTGCTCGACATGCGTCCGCCGCTGCCGTGGCTTTTATCGAAGAGTTGGATGACATGCCCAGCCTCCGTCAGGGCCTGGGCGGCTGATAAACCGGCGATGCCGGTGCCGATGATTGCGATAGGTACAGTCATGAGCGCCTCGTTTACCTTTCTGTACAGACTACGCCGTCGTTTAATCCTGTACAATTTTGGTTTTTGGTATAAGTTTTACCGTTCGCGTTTTGGCAGGTTGTCCTATTGTTTAAACACAGACCCTGTCCGATATGAAAAATGCCTACTTATAAAAATAGACTAATGGGCCGGGTAAAACGCGATGCGAGGAACACCTCATGCACATATTGCTGACCGGCGGTACTGGTTTGATCGGACGTCAGCTCTGCCGGCACTGGCTGGAGCAGGGACACCGCTTGACAGTATGGAGTCGTCGACCCGAACAAGTGGCAGAAATCTGCGGGGCGCAGGTGCAAGGCATTGCCAAGCTCGACGAGATTGGCGAGCCGGTCGATGCGGTGGTCAACCTGGCTGGCGCGCCCATCGGCGATCGGCCTTGGACGCACAAGCGCAAGATGTTGCTGTGGAGCAGCCGCGTCACGCTGACTGAGGTTTTGCTCGCTTGGCTGGAGCGTTGTGAGCAAAAGCCGCAGGTGTTGATCTCCGGTTCCGCCGTGGGCTGGTACGGCGACGGTGGCGAGCGAGAATTGACGGAGGAGTCGGGGCCGGTCAGCGAGGATTTCGCCAGCCAGCTGTGCATCGCCTGGGAAGAGACCGCACAGCGAGCCGAGGCCATGGGCATACGCGTGGTGCTGATTCGCACGGGTCTGGTCCTGTCCGCCGAGGGCGGCTTTTTGTCGCGGCTGTTGCTGCCGTTCAAACTGGCGCTGGGCGGGCGTATCGGCAATGGGCGGCAGTGGATGCCGTGGGTTCATATCGACGATCAAATCGCTTTGATTGATTTTCTTCTGCACCGCAGTGACGCCAGCGGTCCTTATAATGCGTGCGCGCCGAACCCGGTGCGCAACCGAGATTTTGCCAAGGCCCTGGGGCACGTGTTGCATCGGCCGGCCGTGGTGCCGATGCCGGAGCTGGCGCTGAAAATTGCGCTGGGTGAGTTGTCATTGCTGTTGCTGGGCGGCCAGCGCGCCACGCCGGCCCGATTGCAGGCGGCGGGGTTTTCATTCCGGTTCACTGATTTGCCTGCGGCCCTGGAAGATTTGTCGGGTCGCCTTTGAAATAGGACGTTGCATGACCGATCACGCGTTGCTTCTGGTGAATCTGGGTTCGCCGGCCTCCACCTCGGTGGCCGATGTGCGCCGCTATCTCAACCAATTCCTGATGGACCCGTACGTCATCGACCTGCCATGGCCGGTGCGACGGTTGTTGGTGTCGCTGATCCTGATCAAGCGCCCCGAGCAGTCGGCCCACGCTTATGCGTCGATCTGGTGGGAAGAGGGCTCGCCGCTGGTGGTGCTCAGTCGCCGCTTGCAACAGGCCATGACCGCCCAATGGACGCAGGGTCCGGTAGAACTGGCGATGCGTTACGGCGAGCCGTCCATTGAATCAACCCTGGTGCGCCTGGCGAGCCAGGGCCACAAGCGCATCACGCTGGCGCCGTTGTATCCACAGTTTGCCGACAGCACCGTCACGACGGTCATCGAAGAAGCCAAGCGGGTCGTGGCTGAGAAGAAGCTCGATGTCGAGTTTTCGATTCTCCAGCCTTTTTATGATCAACCGGAATACCTCGATGCGCTGGTTGCCAGCGCCAAGCCGTACCTGATGCAGGATTACGATCACTTGTTGCTGAGCTTCCACGGCCTGCCGGAACGGCACCTGACCAAACTCGATCCCACGGGTTTTCATTGTTTCAAGGACGCCGATTGCTGCAAGAATGCGCCGCCGCAAGTCATGGCGACGTGTTACCGCGCCCAGTGCATTCGCACCGCCGAGCTGTTCGCCCAGCGCATGGGATTGGCCGATGGCAAATGGTCGGTGTCGTTCCAGTCGCGACTGGGCCGCGCCAAGTGGATCGAACCCTATACCGAAGCGCGCCTGGACGAGCTGGCCAAGAGCGGCGTGAAGAAAATCCTGGTGATGTGCCCGGCGTTCGTCGCTGATTGCATCGAAACCCTGGAAGAAATCGGCGACCGTGGACGCGAGCAGTTCCGCGAAGCGGGAGGGGAGGAGTTGGTGCTGGTGCCGTGCCTCAATGACGATCCGCAGTGGGCGCAGGCGTTGAGCACCTTGTGCGAGCGAGCACCGATCGCGCTGTAATACAAACCTGTGGCGAGGGAGCAAGCTCCCTCGCCACATTAGGTACTGGTTGATTTACAGCAGCGGCTCATCCGCCTTCTTCTGCTTCCAACCATCATTGCCCGGCAAGATCAGGTTCAGCGCAATCGCCACCACGGCGCACAACGCGATGCCCTTCAGGCCGAAATCGTCCGGGCCCGTGCCGGTGCCCACCAGCACGCCGCCAATGCCGAACACCAGCGTCACCGAAACGATCACCAGGTTGCGGGCTTCGCCCAGGTCGATCTTATGACGGATCAGGGTGTTCATGCCCACCGCCGCGATCGAGCCGAACAGCAGGCACAAGATGCCGCCCATCACCGGCACCGGGATGCTTTGCAGCAGCGCACCGAACTTGCCGATGAACGCCAGGCTGATGGCGAAAATAGACGCCCAGGTCATGATCTTCGGGTTGTAGTTCTTGGTCAGCATCACCGCGCCAGTGACTTCGGCATAGGTGGTGTTGGGCGGGCCGCCGAACAGGCCGGCGGCAGTGGTGGCGATGCCGTCGCCAAACAGCGTGCGATGCAGCCCGGGCTTCTTCAAGTAATCGCGACCGGTCACGCTGCCCACGGCAATTACTCCGCCGATGTGCTCGATGGCCGGCGCGAGGGCTACCGGCACGATGAACAGGATGGCTTGCCAGTTGAACTCCGGCGCGGTGAAGGCCGGCACGGCGAACCAGGGCGCGGCGGCGATTTTCGCGGTGTCCACCACGCCGAAATAAAACGCCATGGCAAAGCCCACCAGTACGCCGGAGATGATCGGCACCAGGCGGAAAATACCTTTGCCGAACACTGCCACGATCAGGGTGGTGAGCAACGCCGGCATCGAAATCAGCATCGCGGTTTGATAAGGAATCAGCTCGGAACCGTCGCCGGCCTTGCCCATCGCCATGTTGGCGGCGATCGGCGCCATTGCCAGGCCGATGGAAATAATCACCGGGCCGATGACTACCGGCGGCAGCAGCCGATCAATGAACCCGGTGCCCTTGATCTTCACCGCCAGGCCCAGGAACGTATAGACGAAACCCGCCGCCATGACGCCGCCCATGGTCGCCGCCAGGCCAAATTGGCCCTTGGCGAGGATGATCGGCGTGATAAAGGCAAAACTCGACGCCAGGAACACCGGCACCTGGCGCCCGGTGACGATCTGGAACAGGATCGTCCCCAGGCCCGCCGTGAACAGCGCCACGTTCGGGTCCAGGCCGGTGATCAACGGCATCAGCACCAGCGCGCCAAAGGCGACGAAGAGCATCTGCGCACCGGACAGCACTTGGCGCCAGAGCGGATCGTTGAATTCGTCCTGCATGCTCAAGCGTCCTTCTGCTTGGTGCCGAAGATCTTGTCGCCGGCGTCGCCCAGGCCGGGGATGATGTAGCCGTGCTCGTTGAGTTTCTCATCGATGGACGCGGTGTAGATGGTCACGTCGGGGTGGGCATCTTCGACGGCCTTGATGCCTTCGGGCGCAGCGACCAGCACCATGGCGCGGATGTCCCGGCAGCCGGCCTTCTTCAACAGGTCGATGGTGGCGACCATCGAGCTGCCCGTGGCGAGCATCGGGTCGATGATCATCGCCAGGCGCTCGTCGATCTCGGGCACCAGTTTTTCCAGGTAGGTGTGGGCCCGCAGGGTCTGCTCATTGCGAGCCACGCCGACAGCGCTGACCTTGGCGCCTGGGATCAGGCTGAGCACGCCTTCGAGCATGCCGATGCCGGCGCGCAGGATCGGCACCACGGTGATTTTCTTCCCGGCTATTTTTTCCACTTGTACCGTGCCGGCCCAACCGGCGATCTCGTAGGATTCCAGCGGCAGGTCCTTGGTGGCTTCGTAGGTGAGCAGGGCACCGACTTCCTGGGCGAGTTCGCGGAAGTTCTTCGTGCTGATGTCAGCGCGGCGCATCAGGCCGAGTTTATGTCTGATCAGCGGGTGGCGGATCTCGAGGATGGGCATGGGGAAGGCTCCGGCGGCGGGCAAAAAACCGGCCTAGATTAATCTATCCGAGGGTGTTGTCCTATAGACAATACAGAACGTTAGTCCACAAACGCTTGATCTGGCCGGGCGGGATGCGTACCTTTGCCGGCTTTTCCGCAAACGCCACCCTTGGAGAGCGCCATGTCCGCTGATCTCGAGCATATCCGTCAAGTCATGCGAGAGGCTGACTGCCTGTACACCGAAGCTGAAGTCGAAGCGGCCATCGCCCGTGTCGGTGCGCAAATCAACGATCAGTTGGCCGAGAGCAATCCGGTGGTGTTCTGTGTCATGAACGGCGGGCTGATTTTCTCCGGCAAGCTGCTGACCTACCTGAATTTCCCATTGGAAGCGTCCTACCTGCACGCCACCCGTTATCGCAACGAAACCAGCGGCGGCGATCTGTTCTGGAAAGCCAAGCCGGAAGTCTCGTTCATCGACCGCGACGTGCTGATCATCGATGACATCCTCGACGAAGGGCATACCTTGGGCGCGATCATCGATTTCTGCAGACACGCCGGCGCTCGCGCGGTGCACACTGCTGTGCTGATCGACAAGGACCACGACCGCAAGGCCCGTCCCGACCTGAAGGCCGATTTCGTCGGCTTGCCATGCATCGATCGCTACATCTTCGGCTACGGCATGGACTACAAAGGCTACTGGCGCAACGCTAACGGTATTTTCGCCGTCAAAGGGATGTAAATCCAATGACTGCGCCGGCCTTCCTGGATCAAGCCTTGTTCGATGAGTTGGCCGGGAAAGCCGCGGCCAGTCCTCGCGGGCGACAGCACCATAACTTCCATGAGATGGATGAGCCATGCCATCGCCTGGCGGTTGGCTTGCAACCGTCGACCTACATCCCGCCGCATCGCCACTTGAGCGCCGACAAGGCGGAAACCCTGCTGGTGCTCAAGGGCCGGCTCGGTGTGTTGATTTTTGACCAAGCCGGGACGGTAATCGACAAGCGAATCCTCCAGGCCGGCGGCGATTGCCTCGGTGTCGACCTGCCGGCAGGCGTGTATCACGGCCTGGTGGTGCTCGAAGCGGACAGCCTGATGTTCGAATGCAAGGCCGGCCCTTACCGGCCCGTCGGCGACGGCGAACTGGCCCACTGGGCGCCGCGCGAAGGCGAAGCGGGCGTGGCGCAGTACCAAGCCTGGATGCGCGCCCAGTTCGACTAGGCGGCGAGCCATTTCTCGCTCTTGACCCGCGCCTGCTCCAGGCTCTGTACATACACCAATTGACGCTGTTCGCGATGAAGCCCCGCGCGGCGCAGCTTCAGGCGCACCCGTGGCGCTGTCCCCACCAGGATCAGGCCGATGCCCTGCTTGCGATAATCGCGCAGGATATTTTCCAGCGCGACCAGGGCAGTCATGTCCAGCATCGGCACGGCGCTCATGTCCACGATCACCACCCGAACGCCGGGGTCGAACCGGCGCAATACGTCCAAGGCCTTTTCCGCCGCGCCAAAAAACAGCGGCCCGCGAATGGCGTAGCAACGAACGTGTTCGGGCAGGTTCAGCAGGGCCTGGTGGGCATGGCGTGGCAACTCGGCGCTGTCGGTCAGTTCGCTCATGCGCTTGATGAACAGCCCGGCGGCCAGCAACAGGCCGACAGCGACGGCCAGCACCATGTCGAACAGCACAGTCAGGCTCAGGCAGGTCAGCAGCACCAGTACGTCGCTGCGCGGAGCGATGCGCAGCGTATGCAGCACATGCCCGGCCTCGCTCATGTTCCACGCGACTATCACCAGCAGCGCCGCCAATGCAGCCATGGGCAAATAACTGAACAGCGGCGCCAACAGCACAATCGCCACCAGCACCACCAGGCTGTGAATGATCGCCGCCAGCGGTGACGACGCGCCGCTGCGCACGTTGGTGGCGCTGCGGGCAATGGCGGCGGTGGCGGTAATGCCGCCGAACAGCGGGGCGACGAGATTGCCCAGGCCCTGGCCTATCAGTTCGGCGTTGGGATCGTGTTTGCTGCCGGTCATGCCATCCGCCACCACGGCGCACAACAGCGATTCGATGGCGCCGAGCATGGCGATGGCGAAGGCGGGCGCCAGCAATTGGCGGAGCAGGTCATAGGACAGGATCAACGGCCGGCCTTGGCCATCCGGCAGATTCCAGGGCCAGTCGAAGCTCGGTAAGAATGGCGGGATGCCGGGATAGGCGACGCCATCGACGATATAACTGAAGCGTTCGCCCAGCGTCGCGATCGGCCATCCCGCGCGCTCCATCGCCAGGCCCAACAGTGTGCCGACCAGCAACGCCACTAAATGCCCGGGAACCCGTGGCACCCAGCGCGGCCAGGCAATCAGCACCGCCAGGCACACGACGCCGATGACCCCATCGCCAAGACGGGCACCGGGCAGCGCCACGATCAACTCGCCCAATTGCTCGATGTAGTGTTTGGCGTGGCCTGCGGTGCTCAGGCCGAGCAAATCCTTCAGTTGCAGGGTCGCGATGACCACGCCGATGCCTGCGGTGAAACCGAGGATCACTGGATAAGGAATGTACTGGATCAATCGCCCCGCGCGCACCAGGCCCAGGGCGATCAGGATCAGGCCGGCAAGCATGGTGCACAACAGCAGGCCGCCCAGCCCGTATTGCTGAGTGATAGGCAGCAGGATGACGACGAATGCCGCCGTTGGCCCGCTCACGTTGAAGCGCGAGCCGCCGGTCAGCGCAATCAAGGGGGCGGCCACCAGCACCGTGTACAGGCCATGCTGCGGTGGCACGCCAACGGCGATTGCCAGGGCCATGGCCAGGGGGATGGCGATGATGCCGACCGTAAGCCCGGCCACCAGATCGCCGCGCAAGCGTTCCAGGGTGTAACCGGCACGCCAGGCTTGGCGCCAGGCGGAGAATAACGGAGGGGCGGAGAAAGACATGAATACTCCTCGCAAGGGGGGTGGCACTGGCCCCGTGGCGAGGGAGCTTGCTCCCGCTCGGCGGCGCAGCCGTCGTAAAACCGGTTGACGCGTTCCGTCTGGGGAATCGCGTCAGGCTTTTTGGGGCTGCTGCGCAACCCAGCGGGAGCAAGCTCCCTCGCCACAACGGCATCTGTTCGGCGCCGGGGCTGATGGCACATCGAGTATGCCGCGCCCGCTGCCCGGATGTATTGATCCGGGTCGCTTATTTTTACCGTCCGTGCGCATGCTAGAGTGCCCGCCCAAGACTCCGGAGCCTGTCATGCGTGTATCGATCCGCCGCTGCGCCACTTTGCTGCTGCTAACCAGCTTGCCGTTGCTGGCCATTGCCGCGCCGATGCACAGCCAGTTCCTGCCTCCCGATGATCTGGTGGCGCGCCAGGAACAGCCTGAACAGCAGCAGTTGCTGCAAGTCACCGATTACTCGGTGGTGCTGGGCAACCAGCGGCCGTCCAACCAGCAGCCGATCCCGGTCACGTCGCCGTTGATGGTGCGCCTCAAGGGCAAGCCGTTGAACAAGGGGGCCACCATCAGCCAGGTGATCCTCAATTTCGACGGTGAAAGCAAAAGCCTGAAGAAACCGGTCTACGACGAGGCGAGCAAGACCCTGACGCTGTCTTATCCACAGGCCCAGTACCGGGTGGTGATCGATCTGTTGCGCAACGACACGGTGTACGTGCAGTTTCTCAGCTACGCCAACGGCCATATCTGGGCGGACCTGCACACCGGCGCCGCACGCCCGCGTTGAGCCGCGAGGCCCGCCGGGGGTAAACTGCCCGCCCCGTGAACTGTGCGAGCTGGAGCCGGCAATGCGTAAAGACAAGAAACAAGTGATTGGTGACGAGATTGGCGACGAACAGATCAAGCTGTTCCTCAATTTCGAGCCGGTCGATGCCACTTCGCCGTCGCTGCACAAACTGATCAAGGCCTACCGTGGGCTGCGTGTCGACGACTTCGAGCGCTTCCTGACGTTCTTCGTCGAGGCCGGTCACGACCTCAACGGCAGGGATGAGCACGGTAATGATTTCGTTGCGTTGACCCAGGACCAGCGTAATGCCGAGGAATACATCGAGTTGATCAAGAAGGCGCGTGGCTGATTGATTCAGGGCCTGCTTCGCAGGCCAGCGGGAGCAAGCTCCCTCGCCACGAAAGCGTCTAAAAAAAACGCCCCGCTCTCAAGGAGAACGGGGCGTTTTTTTATCCAGTCGAATCAAGCGTAGCTTTGGGTCTCGCTACTTTCTTCAACCAGTTCCAGCGCAACGTTGTTTTGCGCGCTGACCTTGCGATACAGCGCCGCATCGGTTTCCAGCACTTTTTCCCGGGCCGGGAAGATCTCCGCGAGCTTGGCCGCCCACTCACCCTTGGCTTTGTCCGGGAAGCAGCGCTCGATCAGTTCCAGCATGATCGAAACGGTGACCGAAGCGCCTGGCGAGGCGCCGAGCAGGGCGGCGAGGCTGCCGTCCTTGGCCGCGACCAGTTCGGTACCGAATTGCAAGACGCCGCCTTTCTTCGGGTCTTTCTTGATGATCTGTACCCGCTGGCCGGCCACTTCCAGGCGCCAGTCTTCGGCTTTCGCCTCGGGGTAGAAGCGACGCAGGGATTCCAGGCGTTGCTCCATCGACTGCATCACTTCGCTGATCAGGTACTTGGTCAGGTCCATATTGTCCCGGGCCACGGCCAGCATCGGGCCGATGTTGCCGGCGCGTACCGACAATGGCAGGTCCATGATCGAGCCGTGCTTGAGGAACTTGGTGGTGAAACCGGCGTATGGCCCGAACAGCAGGGATTTCTTGCCGTCGACCACGCGGGTGTCCAGGTGCGGCACCGACATCGGCGGCGAGCCTACCGCGGCTTGGCTGTAGACCTTGGCCTGGTGGTGCTTGACCACTTCCGGATTGTCGCAACGCAGCCACTGGCCGCTGACCGGGAAGCCGCCGAAGCCCTTGCTTTCTTCAATGCCCGAGGCTTGCAGCAGCGGCAATGCCGCCCCACCGGCGCCGAGGAACACGAACTTGGCGTCCACTTCCCGGGTGTTGCCGCTGTTGACGTCCTTGATGCTGACGGTCCAACCGCTGCCGTTGCGCTTGAGGCCGGTAACGCGCTTGCAGTATTTGATCTGGGTGTCCGGTGCGCTACCCAGGTGCTGGAGCAACTGATTGGTCAGGGCGCCGAAGTTGACGTCGGTGCCGTTCATGACGCGTGTGGCGGCGATGACTTCGTCAGCCGGGCGGCCTGGCATCATCAGCGGCATCCACTCGGCCATCTGGTCGCGGTCTTCGGTGTATTCCATGTCGGCGAAGGCGTGATGCTGGCTCATCAGCTCGAAGCGCTTCTTCAGGAACTCAACGCCTTTTTTGCCCTGCACGAAGCTCAGGTGCGGCACCGGGGCAATGAAGGATTTCGAGGAGCCGAACGTGCCTTTCCTGGTCAAGTACGTCCAGAACTGCTTCGACACTTCAAACTGGGTGTTGATGTGCACGGCTTTCTTGATGTCGACACTGCCATCGGCGGCCTGGGGCGTGTAATTGAGCTCACACAGCCCGGCGTGGCCGGTACCGGCGTTGTTCCAGGGATTGGAACTCTCCGCGGCACCCGAGTCCATCAGCTCGACGACTTCCAGCGAAATCGCGGGGTCGAGCTCCTTGAGCAGCACGGCCAGGGTGGCACTCATGATGCCGGCCCCTACCAGAACTACATCGACTGCTTCGTTATGCGCCATTTAACGCGTCTCCAAAATCTGCAGCACCAAATTGTCGGCATAGCGGCCAGGAAGCGGGGCAGGTCAGTTGCGCCCCAGGTATCCATGGCCAGGATCGCCATGTCCGAATCTTCGCAATTCTTCGCAACACTGCGGATGCATGCAGCCTGGCCTCAAGAGTCCCATGAACTCATTTAAGCGCCGGGCAGGCAATTCGACTTATGGCCGAGACATCCGTTCGTGCAACCAAATCCGTAGCGGACAGGCTTCAGGCGCCGGTTCTTGAGCGATATCCGGTCCTGTGTCGTTGGGCTGTTCCAGACGCCAATGGTGCTTGTTCAGACGCAAAACTCTTCATTTGCTCGCCACACTCTTGTGAAGTTGTGAAAACCCGTTTTTTCACGCTCTTTTGAAGACGTGAACCTCAAAAAAGGGCTGTCCCAGCCTGGCACCGTGCCCGGTTTGGTTGCCCCCATGAAGTACATGACAGGCAAAACGGGCAGACAGCTCAGTGACCGAGCGTAATGACAGCTCTGCAGATTCGCGAAAAGTGGTGATTTGCCAGGGAAACAGCAAGCGCGCCAGCTTCACTCGATCTGTGTGGGCGGCTCTCTGTGGGCGGTGCGGGGTGCCAATACAAGCGCATCAGCGGCGTTGCGGGGCCCGATCAGGAGACGTCCTTATAATCGGGGGGAGATTGTAACGAAGAAACGCGCGGAAATGGTCGGGTTTTATGACTTTTATTAGCCTTGCGGTCAGACGGCCAACAGTTGCCGGCTACGCGAACGAGCGCGGGGGGCTTGTACCAAGGCGCTGGCGGGCAATGGTTGATGCAGCCAGTTGAGACGGATCTCTTCGATTTCCACCCAGCCATCGCCCATGGGCTGCAAGCTGCATTGCTTGAATGCCTGGCAACGACCGCTGCGGTCCAGCAGGGCAAAGCAGCGGTGATGTGGGCGTGGGGTGAACAGGGAGATGAGATAGCGCATGGTCGGATACCGTGTCGAAGGAGCTTGAGGACAGCCTGACAGCCGGCCATGACACACCGGTGTAAGGACCATGACAACCGGGTGACAGGAACCGCCCGGCGCGGCCCATGTCAGACTTTGCAGTATTCATGCTGCGACGCTAGTTCGCCGCGATGGCGCACCGCTATACTGCCGGCCTGTCTGTGCCCGATTCTGGAGAGAAAAGCATGTTGCAACGCCTGTTGTTCGGTTTGATCGCCGTGACCAGTCTGACCCTTGTCGGCTGTGCCCACAGCCCGCAACAACTTAACCCGGAACCCAAGCTCAACGCCCAGCTGGCACCGGTGGGTCGTGGCCAGCCGGTGGTGGTGCGGGTTGTCGACGGTCGTCCGTCGCCGACCCTGGGTACCCGTGGCGGGTTGTACCCGGAAACCAGCGTGATCACGGTGCAGGGCGCGCAGATCCTGCCCAAGTTGCAGGCCCAGGCCGAGGCGGCCGTGCGTTTGCTGGGCTTCACCCCGACCGCCAACGCAATGAACGCGCCGCAACTGACCGTGACCCTGGCCGAGCTGAAATATCAGTCGCCCAAGGAAGGCATGTACGTGACCGAAGCGACGATCGGTGCGACCTTCCGCTCCGACGTGCAGAACGCGAGCCGCCGCTACAGCGGTCGCTACGGTGCTTCGCTGGACCAGCGCTTCGGCATGGCGCCCAACCAGGACACCAACACCAAGTTGGTCAGCGATGTATTGAGCGACGCCCTGACCCGTCTGTTCAAGGACCCGACCATCGGTCAGGTGCTGGCTGAGTAAGTTCTGCCTCATGAAAAAGCCCGCTTACGCGGGCTTTTTTGTCGACGCGATCTTCACGCCGCCTGGGAATAGAATTCGAGCACGCTGATCCCGGTCAACAGGTCGGTCTCGGGAAGATCGGCATGTTGATGACCGCCGAGGGCGCAATACACCAGCCAGTGCCGATCCTGTACGTTGAAGGACAGACTGCCGACGAGGTTTTGTTGCTCATCGCTCGGGCTGATGAGGTAGAGGCGGTCCTGGTTTTCGGCGTGCAGCATGACGGATTCCGTGTGGGTTTGGAGGGCGACAGGGTGGCCTATCCATATGACGAAACCGTGACGGCTGAAATTAGAAAAATGAGCCCGACCCCTGGGGCGTGGCGGGGATCGTTATTGGTCGGAAAAAACGGCGCAGGGCGGCGGGCTTTCGGTAGAATCCGCGCCCTGTTCGTAGGTCCCCGGGCGCCAGGCGTCCGTTTTTCCCTTGAGGTTTGTGATGTCGTTGCAACTGTTCTCGTTGTTCGCTGCCCACCCCGCCAAACTGATCAACCTGCTTGCGCTGCTGTTTGCCTGCCCGGGTGGCTGGGTGCTGCATGCAACGCGTCGCCGCGAACAGCGGGCGCGGGCCTGTCTCCAAGCGCGTAGCAGCGAAAGCAATGAACGATTCGAAGCGCTGCTGGACCTGGCCACCCAGCGCATGAACCGGTTTTTCTATCGGTTCGGTTTTGCCTGCCTGGGGTTGGCACTGCTGATGTCGTGGATCAGCACTCAGCTCTGACTCCCTAAAGCGCCAACCCCGCCTTGACCCGATACTGATTGCGCACCGGCGTCGCGTATTGCAGCACCAGGAACGGTCGGTGTTCCTCCGGGCAAGCGTCCAATCGGCGCTGCCATTCTTCTTCAGCCTTGGCCAGTTCCTCTGCGCCAAATACCTCGGCCGCCGTCGGCACCTGCAACTGCGGGTCGGCATCGGCCCATTGGGCGTAGGCCAGGTAGTGCGCCGGAAACAGGCGATAGCCGCCGAGAATCTGCCGGTCCATCTCCAAGGCCAGCTGCTTGGTGTCCTCGAACAACTCGCTGATCGGCGGGGCGAAATTCACGTGGACCCGGCCCTTGTAGCCGGTGATGCCCTTGGCGATGCTGACGTCGTCCTCGCCTGGCGCCTTCGTGTACGTGCCGGTGGTGGCGCGGATGTACAGCTCGCGCGCCTTGGCCTGGTCGCACGGGTCATATTCGTAGCTGATCGACACCGGAGTGAGGTTCAGCGAGCGGATGACTTCGCCGAATGGCTCGTCCTTGCGGCTCATGTGGAACATCTTCAGGATCGCCGACTCGGTCCGGTCATCACCGTCCTTGGCGCGGCCCTCGGCCTGGGCGATCCAGATCGACGCGCAATCGTTGCGAATCGAGTGGTTGATGTACGCCGACAGCAATTGGTACGCCGCCATTTTTTCCCGGCGCCCGGTGATGGAGCGGTGCACGATGAAGCTCTTGTTCAGGCGCATCAGGTCGCTGACAAACGGCTTCTGCAGCAGGTTGTCGCCAATCGCGATGCGCGGCGTCGGCAGGCCGGCGTGGTACACGGCGTAATTGACGAAGGCCGGGTCCATCACGATGTCGCGGTGGTTGGCGATGAACAGGTAGGCATTGCCGGACTTGAATTGCTCCACCCCGGTGTATGTCACGCCATCGGTGGCGCGTTCGATAGTGTGGTCGACATAGAACTCCACTTTGTCCTGCAAGGTGGCGACCGATGTCACACCGGCGAACTCTCGACGCAATTTCTGCGCTATAAGAGGTTTGAGCATCCAGCCAAAAGCGCCGGCCAGGCGCGGGAAGCGGAAGTGAGTGAGGATATCTAGAAACGCCTTGTCGCTGAGCAGCCGCGCCAGCACTGCTGGTACTTCGCTGTCGTCGTAAGGTCGGATGGCATCGAATTCGCCCATCATGCTCTCTTGTTGGAAACGGCTAGGGTAAGTAAAGGTTCGATCGAAAACCCGACAGGGCACGGTCTGGAAGTAAGCCAGACAAAAATAGCCCTGCAAATAGACCGGCGATTATACGCACAAGTCACTTGGGAGACCGCGATGCTGGAAGCTGCTCATTATGAATGTCCGTATTGTGGGGAAGAGGTGGAGTCTTCCGTGGATTTGTCCGGCGGCGACCAGACCTACATCGAAGACTGCCAGGTCTGCTGCCGACCGATTACCTTCGTCCTGCAGGTCCACGAAGACGAATGGCACCTTGAGGTCTTCAGCGAAAACGAGTGATGGGGCGGCCATGCAGCGAATCTACGAGTTGGAAAACCTGATGGAAGGCGAGTTGCTCCAAGGCATGCTTGCCAGCGAAGGGATCACGGCGCACCTGGTCGGCCGCGACCTGGTGGGTGGCGCGGGTGAGTTGCCGATGTACGGCCTGCTGGGGCTGGCGGTTGAGGACGAGCAGGCGCAATACGCCCGGGAATTGATCAGCGCCTACAATGCCGCGCTGCCGGTGCCTGGCGATGAACCGGACAGTTACCCCGGTACGCTGGTCTGTTAGGCTGGCCGCCGTTTGATACAAGAGTCGTGTTGCCCCATGTGTGGACGTTATGCCCTGTTTCGTTGGAACCCCGCCTTTGCGGCCTTGCCCGGCTTCCCTGCCGACCAGAAGGCCCAATGGAACATCTCGCCCAATGACTCGGTGCTGATGCTGCGCGCCGGCGCCGACGGCCAGCGCGAGTTGGCCCGGGCGCGTTGGGGGCTGACGCCGCCGTGGCTGACCGATCTGTCCCGCACGCCGGCTCACGCCCGGGCCGAAACCGTCGCCGAGCAGCCCATGTTCCGCGAAGCCTTGCGTTTGCGGCGTTGCCTGCTGCCCGCCAACGGGTTTTATGAATGGCGCGGCGGCACCCGCAAGCGTCCGTACTGGCTGACGCCAGGCGAGGGTTCGTCGCTGTTTTTCGCGGCGATCTGGGAAGCCTATCCGGTGCAGGAGCAAGTGTGGCTGAGCACCGCTGTCATCACTCAACCGGCGACCGGTCAACGCCGGCCACTGATTCTCGATGAAGAGGGCCAGCGCCAGTGGCTCGACCCCGAGACACCGCTGCATGTCTTGCAAGGACTGCTGGCGAGCGAGCCGGGGCAACTGCGCGAACGGGTGCTGGCGAACATGGTCAACGACCCGAAACTCAATGGACCGGAGTGCCTGACTCCGGCTTGAGCCCTGCAACTGCCCATCAGACCTTGAACTGATTGATCAACCGCCGCTGCTGCTCCGCCAGCTTGGTCAGCCCGGCGCTGGCCGCGCTGGATTCGTCGGCGCCGCTAGCCACCTCGTTCGCCACCTGCCCGATGTTGATCACGTTACGGTTGATGTCATCGGCCACGGCGCTTTGCTCCTCGGCGGCGCTGGCGATCTGGGTGTTCATGTCGTTGATCACCGACACGGCCTGGGTAATCGTCTCCAAGGCCTGGGCTGCTTTCGCCGCGTGCTGCACGCTTTCATCGGTACGGTGCTGGCTGTCCTCCATCACGCGCACCACGTCCCGTGTGCCTTGCTGCAATTGCTGGATCATCGACTGAATCTCTTCAGTGGCCTGCTGCGTCTTTTGTGCCAGGTTGCGCACTTCATCGGCGACCACCGCAAAACCACGGCCCTGTTCACCGGCACGGGCGGCTTCGATGGCCGCGTTGAGCGCCAACAGGTTGGTCTGCTCGGCGATCCCGCGAATGGCGGTGAGGATTGCGTTGATGTTCTCGCTGTCCTTGGCCAGGGTCTGCACCACGCCCACCGCCTTGCCGATTTCCACGGCCAGTGCGCCGATGGACGTCGAGGTATCCCGGACAATTTGCATGCCCTGGCTGGCAGCCTGGTCGGCGTGACTGGCGGCTTGGGCGGCCTGGGTTGCGTTGCGCGCCACATCCTGCGCAGTGGCAGTCATTTCCTGCACGGCGGTGGCGACCTGGTCGATCTCCGACATTTGCTTGTGCACACCTTGGTTGGTGCGGATCGCGATGTCGGCCGTGTGCTCCGATGAGTCACTGACGCTCTGCACCGACGTCACCACTTGGGTGATCATCCCCTGCAACTTGCTCAGGAACGTATTGAAGCCCTTGGCGATGGCCCCCAGTTCATCGGCGCGGTCGCTGGTCAGACGGCGGGTCAGGTCGCCTTCGCCCTGGGCGATGTCATCGAGCATTGCCACCATTTGCTTGAGCGGTCGGGCGATGCCGTGGCCCACCAGCCAAATCACCAGCAGGCCGAGCGCGGCAATCGCCAGCCCGACCATCGCCATGCCGAAAATATCGGTCTCGCGCTGATCGTCCAAGTCCTTCTGCAAGGCTTGCAAGTCAGCCATGACCGCACTCAGCGGCAGTTGCATCATCAGCGTCCAGCGCGCTTCGGCCTGGCCGATGCCGAAGGGCATGTACACCTCAATGTGGCCGTGCTCTTCATCGATGTCGTAACGCACTTCGCCAATGCCGAGCTTGGTCAGGTTGTCCAACTCGCTGGCGTCCAGCAGGTCGCTGGCTTTCTCGCCGAGCTTGCTCGGGTCTTTGGTGAAGGCCACCAACCGGTTGTTGCTAGAGAGCAAGGCCATTTCCCCGGCGCCGTCATACAGCTTGGCGTCGGCGGCAACGAGCATGTCCTGGATGAAGTTCACCGACAGGTCGGCGCCGACGATGCCCTGGAACTTGCCATCGACCAGGATCGGTTCGATGAACGAGGCGAGCATGGTCATGGTATTGCCGACGCGGTAGGGCGCCGGGTCGATCACGCAGGCTTTCTTGCTGTCCCGGGAGCACAGGTAGTACTCACTGGCGCGAATACCCGTGGACAGCAGCTTTTGGTCGGTCACGTCGGCGAGCTTTTCCAGGCCCAGGGTGCCGTCCTGATTGCGAAACCACCACGGCAGGAAGCGCCCGTTGGTTTCCATGCCCAGCACTTGGCTGTTCACGTAGTTGGCGTCGTCGTGGTCGATGGCGTTCGGTTCCCAGGCGATGTAGGCACCGAGGATTTTCGGGTTGCGCACCACGCTTTCCCGCAGCAGGCTGATCATTTGTTCACGAGGGATCTTCAACTGCGGGCTGCCATCCGCGCCGCTCATGCCCATCAAGGCGTTGGAAGTTGCCAGGCCCCGGGCAAGCAACAGTGGCGCTTCGAGCTCGCGTTGGATCAAGCTGGCCTGGGTATGGGCGAGGGCGCTGAGGCGTTGCTCGATGAGTTGTTCGAACTGCGCCTTGGTCCGCTGTTGCACCATCTCCTGAGTACGGGCGCCGGCGAATAATGCGTACAGCACCAGGGCGCCGACTACGCTGAGCACAATGGCTCCGGCCAGGGCGGCGACGGAAAACTGGATCGATTTGAATTTCATAAAGGCTCCGGACGCGGAAATGACGTCTGGAATTTTTATCGGCGTTTCCCGGGCCGGACATGAGGCGCTGTTCGTCGGATGACTGTTTTGGCTTCGTCGGTGTCGCAAATGGCCGCGTTGGAAACTGACTGAAAAATTTGTAATCCGCCTCTGTGTATCTGGCGCGGATACCAATCAACGCCTAGGATACGCCCACGATTCCATGGAGCTTCTTTTGTATGAACAAGACTTTGATCGTGAGTGCCTTGAGCGCGGGCCTGCTGCTCGCCGGTTGCCAGTCGGTCAACACCACCAGCGGCGGAGCCGTGGGCGTGGAGCGCAAGCAGTACATGTTCAGCATGCTGTCGACCGCTGAGGTCAACCAGATGTATGCGCAGTCCTATCAAAAGACGATGGGAGAGGCGAAAGCCCAGGGCGTGTTGGACAAGACCAGCAGCGATGCCAAGCGCGTCCAGGCCATCTCCAGCCGGTTGATCGCCCAGGCGCCGGTGTTCCGTCCGGATTCGGCGCAGTGGAACTGGGAAGTGAACCTGATCAAGAGCGACGAGCTCAACGCCAGCTGCGGCCCTGGTGGGAAAATCATTTTCTACACCGGCTTGATCGAAAAGCTGAAGCTCAACGACGATGAAATCGCCGCGATCATCGGCCATGAAATCGCCCATGCCTTGCGCGAACACGGCCGTGAAGCGATGTCCAAGGCCTATGGCATCGAAATGGCCAAGCAGGGTGCCGGTGCCATATTCGGCCTGGGCCAGGACAGCCTGGCGCTGGCCGATACCGTGGCCAACTACGGCATGACCTTGCCCAACAGTCGTGGCAACGAGAACGAAGCCGACCTGATCGGCCTCGAACTGGCCGCCCGGGCCGGCTACGACCCGAACGCCGCAATCACCCTGTGGAATAAGATGGCCAAGGCTTCGGAGGGGGCGCCACCAGAGTTCATGAGCACCCACCCTGCGTCGAGCAGCCGGATCGCTTCGTTGCAGGCGGCGATTCCGAAGGTTATGCCGCTTTATCAGCAGGCCAAGAAATAAGCTTCGAGCTGCAAGCTACAAGCTACAAGCTACAAGCTACAAGCTACAAGCTACAAGCGAAGTAGAACCGCCTTTGCTTGCAGCTCGCAGCTTGAAGCTTGCCGCTGCTACAACGCCCTATACACCGCCACGATCGCCAGGATGAAGAACGCCGAGGCGGCCAGGCGGCGGATGAGGGTAAGCGGCAGTTTCTCGGCAGCGAAGTTGCCGGCCAGTACCACCGGAACGTTGGCAATCAACATGCCCACGGTGGTACCAATGATCACCAGCCAGAGTTCAGGGTATTGCGCAGCGAGCATGACTGTGGCGATCTGGGTCTTGTCGCCGATTTCCGCCAGGAAGAAGGCGATTAGCGTGGTCAGGAAAGGGCCGAACTTGCGGGCGGTATTGGCTTCTTCGTCGTCCAGCTTGTCCGGCACCAGGGTCCACAGCGCCGTGGCCGCGAAGCTGGCCGCCAATATCCAGTGCAACACCGAGTCCGAGAAGAACCCGCCGACCCAGGCGCCGACCGCGCCAGCCGCCGCATGGTTGGCCAGGGTCGCGGCGACGATGCCGGCGATGATCGGCCAGGGTTTACGAAAACGAGCGGCAAGGATCAGGGCGAGCAGTTGCGTCTTGTCGCCGATTTCGGCCAGCGCAACGATAGCGGTCGGTACGAGGAAAGAGTCCAGCATCAGGGGATTCCTAAGAGGGGCGGGTCGACACGGCTATGACACGTACAGCCTCCCCGCCCCGGGTAAGGTGTGCGTGTCATAGGTCTTGTCAAACCCAGCGACCCTCTATGGGGACGCTTGGGCCGCATACGCCATGGTCTGCTGACCAAGTATGTTGACGTATGCCGGGCGAGCGTGGCGCTCGCGGGAGACTACTCCCCTAGGACGGGGCGGATTCTGCCTAGGCAAATCCGATTGGGCAAGCGATGTTTTTCACAAACGCATCAGCCGCGCTTGGCCCGATAGATGCGAAAACCCTGGCCTTCGGCCTTGATTGCGCAGATGCCCAGATGCTCTTCGATCAGTGGCTGGTACTTGAGGAAACTGTTCGCCACCAGGCGCAGTTCGCCGCCGTTTTTCAGATGTTTGGCTGCTTTTCGCAGCAGGTTTTCCGTAGCGTGGTAATCGGTGTGGACGCCGACATGGAACGGCGGATTGCTCAGGATCGCGCTTAAGCCCATGGGCGCGGCATCGATGCCATCGCCGGCCAAAACCTCGGCTTCCAGGCCGTTGGCGGCCAGGGTCAGGCGACTGCTGGCGGCCGCAAAAGCGTCGACGTCGAGCAGCGTCACCGTGTTGTGCGGGTAGCGGCGCTTGACTGCTGCTCCCAGCACCCCGGCGCCGCAGCCGAAATCCAGCAAATGGCCGCTGGGTAGTTTGTCCAGGTGTTCCAGCAGCAGCGCACTGCCGCGATCCAAGCGACCGTGACTGAACACGCCCGGCAGGCTGATCACCGTCAGCGGGCCCTCGGCGAGCGGCAATTGGTAACTTTGGGCCAAACTTTCCAGGGGCTTGGCTTCGGGCGCATTGGCGACCGTGACCTGCCAGAGTTGGCAATGGCGCGCGCTGTCGAGCTTGCGAGGCTTGCCAAACGGGTTTAGCTGCTTGGAGGCGCCTTCGATGCCGCTGCGCTTTTCGCCCACCAGGTACACTTCGCGACCGGCCAAGCGTGACGCCACGGCATTGAGAACGTAGTCGGTGAGGTCCTTGGCCTTGGGCAGGAACACCACGGCGGTGTCGAATTCGCGCTCCGGAACGTTCACGCCAAACTGGCTGCGTTCCGGGAACCGCGCGTCCAGCGCCGCCTGGTCGCCGGCGTGCCAGCACCAGCCATGAGCCTCGGGCAAGCGGCCGAGCAGATCATCGGCGGGCAGGCCGGCCAGCAGGACCGAACCCTGGAATAACTCGGCCTGACGAAGCAGTACTTCACTGCGCGGATCCATGGGCTGCTCCTTGAAAAAAAGTGCGGCAGTTTATCAACTGACGACACGTCGTGCTGTACCGCTGAAGAACCCTTGGGCGTTTTCCGTCAGTTGGCCGACGATCCGCTGGCGTGCCTCGCGGCTGCCCCAGGCATTGTGGGGCGTGACGATCAATCGGGGGATGTCGCCGGCCAACAGCGGATTGCCCTGGGTCGGCGGCTCGACGCTCAGCACGTCGGTGGCGGCGCCTCCCAAGTGACCGCTGCGCAAGGCCGCGGCGAGGGCCTGTTCGTCCACCAGTCCGCCGCGTGCGGTGTTGACCAGGAACGCGCCGGGCTTGAGCAATGCCAGTTCGCGGGCGCCGATGAAATGGCGGGTGTGCTCGGTGAGCGGGCAGTGCAGGGTCAGGGCGTCAATTTGCGGCAGCAGCTCGTCCAGCGGCACGCGGTCGGGGCGGGCAGGGCGACCTGGAATCTGCCCCAGCAGCACGCGCATGCCAAAGGCTTCGGCCAGCCGCGCGACGGCACCGCCCAGCTCGCCATGACCCAGCAAGCCGAGGGTCTTGCCCATAAGTTCGACAATTGGGAAATCCAACAGGCAGAACTGCGGAGCCTGTTGCCAACGGCCTTCGCCAACGGCTTTTTGGTAGTCGGCCAACCGCGTCGCCAGGTTCAGCAACAACATGATCGTGTGCTGTGCCACCGATGGCGTGCCATAGCCCTGGCAGTTGCACACGGTGATGCCATGCTGGCGGGCGGCGGCCAGGTCGACGTTGTTGGTGCCGGTGGCGCTGATCAGGATCAGTTTGAGTTCCGGGCTGGCGGCCATGGCGGCGGCATCGATCACCACTTTGTTAGTGATTGCCACCGTGGCGCCCTTGAGCCGCTCCGTCACTTGATCCTGGGTGGTCCGGGCGAACAGTTGCAGCTCACTGAAACATTGGCGCAACGGGCTCAAGTCAAGGTCGCCGAGGTCCAGGGAAGGATGGTCGAGGAAAACGGCGCGGGCGGTGTTCGTCATCAGCTGTACCTGTTATCTAAAAGACCGAAGGCGTAATGTGGCGAGCCTATCAGATGCGTTGCGGCCGTGGCGCCGCATACCTGTGGGATTGCATTTAACACAAGACTGTCGCAAGGAGCCCCATCATGTACCTCGCCGAATTTCTTACCGTCGCCCTGATCCACCTGTTGGCGGTTGCCAGTCCCGGTCCGGACTTTGCCGTGGTGGTACGGGAAAGCGTGACCCACGGTCGTCGTGCCGGGACGTGGACGGCGCTGGGCGTGGGGACGGCGATTTTCCTGCACGTGGGCTATTCGCTGCTGGGCATCGGCCTGATCGTGTCCCAATCGATCGTACTGTTCAACGCACTGAAGTGGGCCGCCGCCGCGTACCTGTTGTACATCGGCTTCAAGGCATTGCGAGCGCAACCGGCCAAGGCCACCGAGGAAAACCTGCACAAGGAAGTGGGCGAGCGTACCGCCCGCGGCGCGTTCACGGCGGGCTTCATCACCAACGGCCTGAACCCCAAGGCGACGTTGTTCTTCCTGTCCCTGTTCACCGTGGTGATCAATCCCCATACGCCGCTGGCGGTCCAGGCCGGCTACGGCGTTTACCTGGCCGTCGCCACGGCGGCCTGGTTCTGCATGGTGGCGATGCTGTTTAGCCAGGCGCGGGTGCGCGCCGGTTTCGCCCGCATGGGCCATTGGTTCGACCGGACCATGGGCGCGGTGCTGATTGCCATTGGCGTGAAGCTGGCGTTTACCGAGGCGCATTGACCGGGTAGGACAGCGTCCCTGGGATGGCTCAAGGCTAGTATTTACGGGTGGATCAAATCATTCCTTTGGCTGATTTGATCGTCATATAAGCCCTCTAGAGTGCTTACCTTCCAGCCAAGACCGTGCAGTCAGAAAAGGGACTCCTATGTTGCAGACTCGCGTTATTCCGCCAGCCGAGGGCGCTTATCAATACCCGTTGCTGATCAAGCGGCTGCTGATGTCCGGGGCGCGCTATGAGAAGACCCGCGAGATCATCTACCGCGACCAGATACGCTACAGCTATCCGACGCTGATCGAGCGTGTCGCGCGCCTGGCCAATGTGCTGACCGAGGCGGGGGTGAAGGCCGGTGACACGGTAGCGGTGATGGACTGGGACAGCCATCGCTACCTGGAATGCATGTTCGCGATCCCGATGATCGGCGCGGTCATCCACACCATCAACGTGCGCCTGTCACCGGAGCAGATCCTCTACACCATGAACCACGCCGAGGACCGCTTCGTGCTGGTCAACAGCGAGTTTATCGGCCTGTACCAGGCGATCGCCGGCCAGCTGAGTACGGTAAAGAAAACGTTGTTGCTGACCGACCTGCCGGACAAGACCGCCGACCTGCCGAACCTCGTGGGCGAGTACGAAGAATTGCTGGCCGCCGCCGCTCCCACCTACGACTTCCAGGACTTCGACGAGAACTCCGTCGCCACCACGTTCTATACCACCGGCACCACGGGCAATCCCAAGGGCGTGTACTTCACCCATCGGCAACTGGTGCTGCACACCATGGGCGTGTCGACCATCATGGGGTCCATCGACAGCGTGCGGCTGCTGGGCACCAACGATGTGTACATGCCGATCACGCCGATGTTCCATGTCCACGCGTGGGGCTTGCCGTATGTTGCGACCATGCTCGGGCTCAAGCAGGTCTACCCGGGCCGTTACGATCCGGAGCTCCTGATCGAGCTGTGGCGCAAGGAAAAAGTCACTTTCTCCCATTGCGTGCCGACCATCCTGCAAATGGTCCTCAACGCCAAGGGCGCCCAGGACACCGATTTTGACGGTTGGAAAATCGTCATCGGAGGCAGCGCGCTCAACCGCAGCCTGTACGAGGCTGCGAAGGCCAAGGGCATCCAGCTCACCGCCGCCTATGGCATGTCGGAAACCGGCCCGCTGGTGTCGTGCGCTCATCTCAACGACGAGCTGATGGCCGGCAGCGAAGACGAGCGCATCACTTACCGGATCAAGGCCGGCGTGCCGGGGCCGCTGGTGGAAGCGGCGATCGTCGACGGCGAAGGGCGTTTCCTGCCGGCGGACGGCGAGACCCAGGGCGAACTGGTGCTGCGCGCGCCGTGGCTCACCGAAGGTTACTTCAACGAACCGCAGAAAGGCGCCGAGCTCTGGAAGGGCGGCTGGCTGCACACCGGCGACGTCGCCACGCTCGACGGCATGGGTTTCATCGACATCCGCGACCGCATCAAGGACGTGATCAAGACTGGCGGCGAATGGATCTCGTCCCTGGACCTGGAAGACCTCATCAGCCGGCATGCAGCGGTACGCGAGGTAGCAGTGGTCGGCATCCCCGATCCGCAGTGGGGCGAGCGGCCGTTTGCCTTGCTGGTCATCCGCGAAGGGCATCAGATCGGGGCTCGCGAGCTCAAGGAACACCTCAAGCCGTTTGTCGAACTGGGGCACCTGAGCAAGTGGGCGATTCCGAGTCAGATCGCCCTTGTTACGGAAATTCCCAAGACCAGCGTCGGCAAGCTCGACAAGAAGCGCATCCGGGCCGACGTCACCGAATGGCAGAGCAACAACAGCACCTTCCTCTCGACGCTCTAAGCGTCCCCGCCGTGCCCGAAAAGGGCACGGCAGCCCCACCAAGCAAGCGCTTGTCTTGTCAAAACCGAAAATTCAGCCATCCTTGCCGTGCCGACAACCGTCGGCCTGGCGAAGGACTGTTCCAGAGTGGTCGAAGGCTGCAAATCACACTTTAGAGGGATCAAGCCGTACTACCTGCTGGCTATAGTCCGCTCAAGGATTTTCGGAATGGGACGCGCGTGCCAGCACGGCGAAGGGTTTCCGGAAACGCCCACTGCCATAACAATAAAACACATGGAGTTGCGTCGATGACCTCAGCAAACACTTTCTGGCGCCGGGCAAAATTGCCTCTGGCCGTCAGTCTTGCCTCCTCGCTCGCCGGCCCGGCATTCGGCGTCAGCTTCAACATCGGTGAAATCGAGGGCCAGTTCGATTCGTCCCTGTCGGTGGGCGCGAGCTGGTCCACGTCCAAGGCCAACCGCGACCTGATCGGGGTGAACAACGGCGGCGAGGGCCTGTCCCAGACCTCCGATGACGGCCACCTGAACTTCAAGCGTGGGGAGACGTTCTCGAAGATCTTCAAGGGCATCCATGACCTGGAACTGAAGTACGGCGACACCGGTGTGTTTGTCCGAGGCAAGTACTGGTATGACTTCGAGCTCAAGGACGAAGACCGCCTGTACAAGGACATCAGCGACAGCAACCGCAAGGAAGGCGCGAAGTCGTCCGGCGTACAGCTCCTCGATGCGTTCGTCTACCACAACTACGCCATCGCCGATCAACCGGGCTCGGTCCGCCTGGGCAAGCAGGTGGTCAGCTGGGGTGAGAGCACCTTCATCCAGGGGGGCATCAACTCCATCAACCCGGTCGATGTGTCCGCGTTCCGTCGTCCAGGCGCCGAGGTCAAGGAAGGTCTGATCCCGGTCAACATGTTCTACGTGTCCCAGAGCCTGACCGATAACCTGTCGGCCGAAGCGTTCTACCAGATTGAGTGGGACCAGACGGTTGTGGATAACTGCGGGACGTTCTTCTCCCAGCCGGATGTGATTGCCGACGGTTGTGACGACAACCTGCGCGTGCTGAACAAACGTTCGCGCATTCCAGCCGCCGCCTTGCCAACCTTGACCGCCCTGGGCGTGAACGTAAACGAGGAAGGCGTCCTGGTTCGTCGTGGTCCCGACCGTGATGCCCGTGACAGCGGCCAGTGGGGCGCTTCCCTGAAGTACATGTTCGAGCCGCTGGACACCGAGTTCGGTGCCTATTTCATGAACTACCACAGCCGTGCGCCGATCTTCAGCGCCACGGGCGCGGCGGCACGTTTCTATAACCAGCCGCTGGGTCCACTGGCTGCATTGCGTCCCGTGATCGTGGCGGGCAATTCCAACTACTTCGTCGAATACCCGGAAGACATCCGGCTCTACGGCCTGAGCTTTTCCACCACACTGCCCACCGGCACCGCGTGGAGCGGTGAGCTGAGCTACCGTCCGAACGCTCCGGTTCAACTGAGCACCACCGATATTCTGTTCGCCGGTGTGACGCCAATCCCGGGCTTTGGCAACGCCTCCGTGCTGGACGGCGCGCCGGGCCAGGACCTGCACGGCTATCGCCGCAAGGAAATCACCCAGTTCCAGACCACGTTCACCCACTTCCTCGATCAAGTCATGGGCGCCAGCCGCCTGACCCTCGTCGGCGAAATCGGCGTGACTCACGTGGGCGGCCTGGAAAGCCGTTCCGAGGCGCGCTATGGCCGTGACCCCGTGTTCGGGCCAGGCGAACTGCCCGGCGGCTTCTGCAACACCCTCAACACGTCGACGGCGGCCGGTGGCGGCCAGACCATCAGTGGCGTGAACAGCAACTGCAACAACGACGGCTTCACCACTTCCACTTCCTGGGGCTATCGCACCCGTGCCATCTGGGAATACCCGGACGTTTTCGCCGGCGTGAATCTCAAGCCCAACGTGGCTTGGTCCCATGACGTAAAAGGCTACTCGCCAGGCC
This sequence comes from Pseudomonas sp. Z5-35, assembly GCF_051131945.1. Taxonomy (NCBI): domain Bacteria; kingdom Pseudomonadati; phylum Pseudomonadota; class Gammaproteobacteria; order Pseudomonadales; family Pseudomonadaceae; genus Pseudomonas; species Pseudomonas sp. Z5-35. Next base: position 4,567,020 of record NZ_CP071640.1, on the reverse strand, counting down.
CTGGCGCCAACTTCGAGGAAGGTCGCAAGGCTGTCAGCCTCGGGCTGGATGCCGAGTACCAGAACACCTACAACGCGAGCCTGGCCTACACCAACTTCTTTGGTGGTGACTTCAGCACCGTGGACGATCGCGACTTCCTGGCGCTCAGCGTCGGCGTGACCTTCTAAGCACCGTATTTCAGGACGAACACTATGAAAATAACAAAAAATCTGTTGCAAGTCGGTGCGCTGGGATTATCCCTGCTGGCGACCAGCATCATGGCCGCCGTGCCTGCCGCCGAGGCCGACAAGCTGGGCAAAAGCCTGACGCCGATGGGCGCCGAGATGGCTGGCAATGCCGATGGGTCGATTTCCGCCTGGAAACCCATGGCCAAGAACGCCGGCAGCGTGGACGGCAAGGGGTTCCTCGCCGACCCGTACGCCAGTGAGAAACCTGTATTCACCATCACGTCGCAGAACGTCGACCAGTACAAGGCCAAGCTCGCCCCAGGCCAGTACGCGATGTTCAAGCGCTACCCGGAAACCTTCAAGATGCCGGTCTACCCGACCCATCGCGGCGCCACCGTGCCGGATGAAGTCTTGGCCTCCATCAAGAAAAATGCCGTGAACACCAAGCTGGTGGGCGCTGGCAACGGCCTGGAGAATTTCGAGACGGCCGTGCCGTTCCCGATTCCCCAGAGCGGGCTGGAAGTGATCTGGAACCACATCACCCGCTATCGCGGCGGCAGCGTGACCCGCCTGGTGACCCAGGCCACGCCGCAGCCCAACGGTTCGTACAACCTGGTGTACTTCCAGGACCAGTTCGTGTTCCGCGACAAGATCAAGGGCTTCGATCCGGCCAACCCAGGCAACGTGCTGTTCTACTTCAAGCAACAAGTGACCGCACCGGCGCGTCTGGCCGGTACCGTGCTGCTGGTGCACGAGACCCTCGACCAGGTGAAGGAGCCGCGCAAGGCCTGGATCTACAACGCCGGCCAGCGTCGTGTGCGCCAGGCACCGCAAGTCGCCTACGACGGCCCGGGTACTGCCGCCGACGGCTTGCGTACATCCGACAACCTGGACATGTACAACGGCGCGCCGGACCGTTACGACTGGAAGCTTGAAGGCAAGAAAGAACTCTATATTGCCGCCAACAGCCACAAGATCGATTCGCCGCAGCTCAAGTACGCCGACATCCTCAAGGCCGGCCACATCAACCAGGACCTGGCGCGCTATGAACTGCGTCGTGTCTGGCACGTGACCGCGACCCTGAAGGAAGGCCAGCGTCACATCTACGCCAAGCGTGACTTCTACATCGACGAAGACACCTGGCAAGCGGCGGTCATCGATCACTACGACGGTCGTGGCCAACTGTGGCGCGTCGCCGAGGCCCATGCCGAGAACTACTACGACAAGCAAGTGCCGTGGTACGCCCTGGAAACCCTCTACGACTTGCAGTCTGGACGCTACCTGGCCCTGGGCATGAAGAACGAAGAGAAATCGGCCTACGACTTCGGCTTCACCGCGTCCACCAGCGACTTCACCCCGGCGGCATTGCGCCAGGAAGGCGTTCGCTAAGCAGCGCTACCCCGAGGCCGCATCCTCGAAAAAACGCCCCGACTGGTTCGGGGCGTTTTTTTTGGAAACTACAACAGAGATTGACCACTTGTAGCCTTTTTGTAGCCATTTGTAGCACTCGCTTCAATACCTCTCCGTTTACGGCTAGTCTGCGGACATCTGCAACGCCGCCATCCGCATTTCAAACAAGAGCCGGCCATGACTGATTTGTCTTCACCCCCGGATTCTTCCCGTGCAGCCATCGCGGTACAGGAAGGGCGTTTCTACCGCCCACCTCTGCCCGACGGGCATGTCGTGCGGCCGCGGTTGTGCGAGCGTCTGAGCGCCGGGCTGGGTGGGCGGTTGCTGCTGGTGAGCGCGCCGGCGGGGTTCGGTAAAAGTTCGCTGGCGGTGGAGTTCTGCCAGGGGTTGCCGGCCCATTGGCGAAGCCTCTGGTTGGGACTCAGTGCCAGGGACAACGATCCGGGGCGTTTCCTGGAGCGGCTGCTCGAAGGACTCCAGGCGTTTTATCCCCAGTTGGGTGGCCGCGCTTTGGGCTTGCTGAAAATGCGCCAGCGCCACCAACCCTTCGCGTTCGAAGAATGGCTCGACGGCTTGCTGGATGAGCTGTCCGCGCATTTATCAGCTAGCGCGCCCTTGCTGCTGGTGCTCGACGATTACCACCTTGCCCAGAGCCCGGTGCTGGATCGCTGCCTGCAATTTTTCCTCAATCACCTGCCCGAGGGGTTGCTGGTGCTGGTCACCAGCCGTCAGCGGCCTGACTGGCACTTGGCGCGCCTGCGCCTGTCGCGCCAATTGCTCGAACTCAACGAGCAGGACTTGCGTCTGACCCACGACGAAGCGTTGACCTTGCTCCAGCATCACAGCAGCGCGTTGCGTGGCGAGGCGTTGGAAAGCCTGATCCAGCGCAGCGAAGGCTGGGTCGCCGGGCTGCGCTTCTGGTTGCTGGCCGCTTCCGAAGCCGGTAGCGAAGGGCGACTGCCCCAAGCGTTGCACGGCGGTGAAGGGCTGATCCGCGATTATCTACTGGAGGAAGTCATCGACTGCCTGCCCGCCGAGGTGCAGGCGTTTCTCTACGACATCGCCCCCCAGGATCGCTTTTGCAGCGAGCTGTGCGATGCGGTGCGCGACGCCCATGACAGTCACGAAATCCTCAAATTTCTCGCCGCCCACCAAGTGTTCCTGGTGCCGCTGGATGAACATGGGCATTGGCATCGCTTCCATCATCTGTTTTCCGACCTGCTGCGCAGTCGCCCGAGCGCGCCGGCCATGGTGCCGGCCGGGACCCTGCATTTGCGTGCCTGCCGCTGGTTCAACGCCCAGGGCCTGATCGACGAAGCCGTGGAGCAGGCCCTGCGCGCCGGGCATCTGGACGTGGCGGCGAATTTGGTACAGAACCTCTCGGAGGAGCAACTGCTGGCCGAACAGAACGTCGGCATGTTGCTGCGCTGGAAAATGGACTTGCCCGACAGCCTGCTCATCAGCAGCCCACGGCTGATCGTGCTGTACAGCTGGGCGCTGGGGCTGGCCTGTCAATTGGATGCCGCCGAAGAGCTGGCCGCCCATTTGAGCCGCTTCCTGCCGGCGCCGTCAGCCACCGCGCATAAATCCATGCTCGCCCAGTGGCTGGCGCTGAGCGGCATTGTTGCCCGCGGTCGTGGTGATCGTGAGGCCACGCTGCGCTATTGCACCGAGGCGCTGGAAAGCCTGCCGCAAAAACGCTACGGCCAGCGCCTGATGTGTTTGTCCACCTTGTCGAACCTGGCGATTGCCGACGGGGACCTCTGGCGCGCCCGGACTTTGAACCGCGAGTCCCTGGAGTTGGCGCAGCGGGTTGGCAACCCACTTTTCGAAGCCCTGGCCCATTACGATCGCGCCCGGGTCTTGCAGGCGCGAGGAGAGATCCTGCGGGCACTTGAGGAGGTCAAGCAGGGACTGCAACGCTTGCACCCACTGCCACCCCAACGGCTGTACGCGGTGCGGGCACGGTTGGTCTTGTATGAGGGATTTTTGCTGACGTTGCGCATGCAAAACCAGACCGGGCTGGCGCGGTTGCAGGCGGGGCTGACCGAAGCCCGGGCCTGCCGCGATATCAGCGTGTTGATCGGCCATTGTGTGATTGCCCGCGTCGAAGGCCAGGGCGGCGAGTTCGCCCGGGCCTTTGCCGAACTGGCCGAAGCCGAGCGCTTGATGCATATCTGGGACGTCCCGCCGGTTTATTACCTGGCGATGATTACCTTGGTCAAATGCGAGCTCTGGCTGGCCCAGGGGCGCACCGAACTGGCCGAAGCCTGGCTGGTGCGGCTGGGGCAGACCTACACGGGCGAACGGGCTGCCGCCCCGCCGGAATTCCATCCGCAACTGCCGCTGCACGTCGAACTGCAACAGGCACTGCTCGAGTCGATCCGCGGCCAACCGATGCAGGCCGAAGGACGGCTCAATGCGTTGCTCGAACATTCGCAGCAGACCGGGCGGCAGATGCTCAGCGTGATGGTGCTCAACCAGAAAGTCGCCTTGCTGTTGAGCGCCGGGCGCGAGCCGCAAGCCCGCGTGGCCTTGGCCCAGGCGTTCGATGCCGCTGTTGGCGGCGCGCTGCAGCCCTTCGAGTGGCTGCTGCAAAAGCATCACGAATGGTTGCGCGAGCAACTGCTCCAGGCGCCGCCCGGCGGCCTGCGCGAGCACTTGCTCGAACGCTTGCCCACGGCGGCGCTGCAACCGACCGAGTCCTGCGCGCATGTCGAAGCCCTCAGCAGCCGGGAGCGTGCAGTGCTACAACTGATCGCCCAAGGATGTTCGAATCAGGAAATCAGCGAACAATTGTTCATTTCGCTGCACACGGTGAAAACCCACGCCAGCCATATCAACAGTAAACTGGGCGTGGAACGCCGTACCCAGGCCGTGGCGCGAGCGAAGACGTTGGGGTTGCTGGGCTGAGCAAGATTTTTGCTCAGTGAGCACCCTCTCCACAAAAGCCATTGGGTGTGAATCAAGGAAATAGTGGAATGTTGCCCCTCTACAAAACCATCCCATCCCCTGTCGGCGAACTGATCCTCGTGGCCCGAGGCCCGAAGCTGGCCGCTATCCTGTGGGAAAACGAACGGCTCAACCGCGTGCGCCTCGGGCCTTTGGAGCAAGACAACGCTCACCCGACCCTCAAGGAAACCGAGCGCCAGCTGCTTGAATACTTCACGGGTCAGCGGCGTGGTTTTGAACTGGATCTGGATTTCGCCGGTACCGATTTCCAGGTGCGGGTCTGGCAGGCATTACTGACCATTCCGTTCGGCGAAACCCGCAGTTACCGCGACATCGCCATCCAGATCGGCCAACCGACCGCAACCCGCGCGGTCGGCGCTGCCAATGGACGCAACCCGATCTCGATCATCGCTCCCTGCCACCGCGTCATCGGCACCTCCGGCAGCCTTACCGGTTTCGCCGGCGGCCTCGCGGCGAAACAGTTCCTGCTAAGCCTCGAAGGCCAGCAGAGCCTGCAACTGGCGTTCTGAACCCCGTGCCCGGTTCCGAGTGGTCGCTCAGGTTGGGGGTAACTTGGGCGCCAGCATGCGGGTTGGCGGCTTGCCGTTGGCGTTGTGCTGGACGATGTCCGTCGGCTGTCCCTGTTCGTTGAAAAATACCTGGCCGATCCCCGCCGAATTCCACAACCGCTCCCCGGCCTCGGCGTGCTCGGGGGTGTGAGGCACGATGCGCATGCTGCGACGCTTGGTGAACCAGTTCAGCGGCGAGCGTGGGGAATAGAGCCAACGGTTCAAGCGATCGAACCATTCCAGCAGCGCCGGCGGGAATTCATTCTTGATGCCACTGCTGGTGATTTGCCAGATGCGCGGGCCGCCCTTGCGATGTGGGATAAGTACCTCGTAGACGAAGGAGTAGTGCACGTCGCCGGACAGCACCACGTAGCTGCCAGGCGTGCGCGAGTGGCGGAAGATATTAAGGATCACCTGGGCCGCGCCACGGTGGGCCATCCAGTTTTCCGCATCCACCAGCAGCGGGAATCCGCACCAGCTGAACACCCGCTGCACGGTCTCGATCAGCTTTACGCCGAAGATCGGCGCCGGCGAGACGATGATCGCCGAAGGATGGTCCAGCAATTCCTGTTGCAGTTCGCTCAGGGCTTCCCAGTCCAGCAGGCCTGACGGTTGCTTGAGGTTGTTCTCGCTGCGCCAGCGCCGGGTGCGAGTGTCGAGCACCACCAGCGCCGGAGAGCTTGGCAATACGTAATGCCAGCGTTGGAAACCGAGCAGCGTGTCGATCAACCGGTCCTGGGGCTCGCTGTCAAGGTAGCGGTCGTCGGCGGTGCCGCACAAGGCCACGGTTTGTTCGACCACTTCGTCGAACGCGTCCGGGTTGTTGCCCCAGCCCTGGCAGAGCATGTAGGCAATCAGCGCATTACCGATGATGCGCTTGGAGAATGGATGACCGTAGGCCGTCTCCTCCCATTGAGCGGATAAATTCCAGTCATCGGTGATGTCGTGGTCGTCGAAAATCATCAGGCAGGACAAATGCGCAAACACCCGGGCGACGCCGTCCAGCCCGGTCTTGAAGGCGTCGATGCGTTGCTGTTCCAAGTCGTAGCGCTGGCGTCGCTCGGCGGTCAGCTCGGGAGGTTGCGGGGCGATCAAGGTCCAGGGCACCGGCGACCAGACCAGCAGATACATCGCCATGACTTCGGCGAAGGTCACCAAGTGATTGTCGGCGCTGCTGCTGGTGAAAATCGGCTTGCGTGCGCCGCCGAAAAATCGCTCGCGCAGGGTTTCGTTGCTCTCGAGCGCCGGTAGCAGATCCGCGCGATGGTAATAGCTGGCTGGGTGTTGGTAGAGCCTGGCGCTGTCTTCCACCACTGCGCCATCGAGACATTCCTCGAACAACCCCAGGCGCTCGATCAAAGCGTGAATCGCCCGCAACATCGGTCCGGCGACGTCATCGGCATACACCTGGTCGCCGCTCATCATCAACAAGGCTGGCCGCTGCTCGGGGGCTTGCGCCAACAATCGATCGACACACAGCAATCCGTCATTGGCCGGGTAATGGGGTTTGCGGCAGGAGCCGTGGACCAGTTGCTCGATACGCGCATGCAATACGAAACTCGGGCGTTGCGCGCCGTCATACAACAGATGCGGCGCCCATTCGGCGATAGGAGCACTGTCCACCAGCAGGTCGTATTCGATCGCCACATCCAAGGGCAGGGCGGCGTCGAGTCGCACGTCGATCAGGTGCACGAACGCCTGCTGCCCCACTGGGACCACGGTGCAACGCGTGGCATCCAGTGCAAGATCGCCCATGCCGTCCAGCCGCAAGGTCAATTTCAGCGGTCGCGACCCCACCAGCCACATCACCAGCCGCGTGGCTTCCAGTCGGCGCAACAGCGGACCGACGAGGACGGGGGGTGGGGAGGTGAGCGTGTCGGAAGAAGACGGCAACATGCGTGGGAAAAGCTCTGCTTCAGAATGAGGCAGCGATCATAACGTAATGTGCTGGGTACTGGAGAAGGTACGGCCAGGGCGGATGACCCCGCGCTTGTGGCGAGGGAGCAAGCTCCCTCGCCACGGTTCACGCCCGAATAGTCAGCTCATCCCTAACCAGTTCGGCAGCGCCAGCGAGATCCATGGCACATAGGTAATCAGCACCAGGAACGCCAGTAGAATCATCAACCACGGCATGGCCGCGCGGATGGTCGCGGGCAAGGACATGCCGGTCACCGCCGAGGTGACGAACAGGTTCAGCCCCACCGGCGGCGTGATCAGCCCGATCTCCAGGTTCACCACCATGATGATGCCCAGATGGATCGGGTCAATGCCCAGCTTCATGGCAATCGGGAACAGGATCGGCGCCAGGATCAGGATAATCGCCGAAGGCTCCATGAACGCGCCGGCAATCAGCAGCACGATGTTCACCACCAGCAAGAACGTCACCGGCGTCAGTCCGGCATCGATCACCCACGCGGTGATTTGCTGTGGCAATTGCTCCGTGGTCAGCACATGGGCGAAGAGCATGGCGTTGGCGATGATGAACATCAGCATGATGCTCAGCTTGGCCGACTCCAGCAGCACCTTCGGCGTCTCGCGGAACGTCAGGTCCTTGTAGACGAACAAGGCGATAAACGCTGAATAGACCGCCGCCACCGCGGCCGCTTCGGTCGGTGTGAACATCCCGGAATAGATCCCGCCGAGGATGATGACCATCAACAGCAGGCCCCAGATGGCCTGGCGTGCCGTGCTCAACCATTCCCGCAGCGTCGCCCGGGGCATTGCCGGCAGGTTTTTTTTCACCGCGACGATGTAGATCGCCACCATCAGGAAAAAACCCAACAGCAAGCCGGGGATCACGCCGGCCATGAACAGCTTGCCCACCGAGGTTTCGGTTGCCGCGGCATACACCACCATCACGATTGATGGCGGGATCAGGATGCCCAACGTGCCGGCGTTGCAGACGATGCCCGCGCCGAACGCCTGTGGATAACCGGAGCGCACCATGCCGGCAATCGCGATGGAGCCGACCGCCGCCACCGTCGCCGGGCTCGAGCCGGACAACGCCGCAAACAGCATGCACGCCAGCACCGCGGCAATCGCCAGGCCGCCCCGGACGTGGCCGACGCAGGCGTTGGCAAAGTCGATCAACCGTCGCGCCACGCCACCGGTGGTCATGAACGCACCGGCCAGCAGGAAGAACGGAATCGCCAGCAGGGTATAGTGCTCGGAGGTTTCGAACAGCTTGATCGCCAGGGAACGTACCGAGTCGGGGCTGAAGAAAATAATCGTCAGCGATCCGGCCAACCCCAGCGAAATGGCGATGGGCACGCCGATGAACATCAGCACGAACAACGCAATGAACAGGAAGGCAATGGTCATGGCTTGTCTTCCTCGATCTCGGTCAGTTTGATCGCTTCGGCCGCTTCATCGGCCAGGCCAAGACCGGTCTGGCGATTCATCAGGATGCGCACGAGGATTTCCGCAAAGCGGATGAACACCAAGGCAAAACCCACCGGCACGATCAGCCCGATGTGCCATTGCATGACGCCGAAATGGCCGAGGTCTTCGGCGCCGATCTGGGCAATCATCAAGGTATTGATCCATTCATAACTCGCCACGGCCAATAACCCGGCGTAGGCGAGGCAGCACAGGCAAGCGATGACGCCAATGAAGCGTTGCACCGGTTTGCTTGCCAGTTTCACCAGCGCGTCCACGCCGATGTGCCCGGCGGTGCGCACGCCGTACGACAGACCGAAGAAAATCAGCCAGCCGAACAGCGCCTTGGTCAGCGAACTGCTCCAGGTCATCGCCTGGGCCATGCCCATGATGCCGTCGCCGATGGCGAACATCGGTTCGCTGGCGGCGGGCCAGTTGTCACCGAGGCTGTAGAAAACCGCGTAGAGATTATTGAGGACCACATAGACGAACGTCACGAGCGTCATGGCGGCCAGGAGGAAGGCAATGAACCCTTCCTCGAAATGTTCCCAGGTGCGCCGAAGGGCGTTCATGGATGGCATCTCCTGCAGGGAGGACAACAGGTCGGCGCTGCCATGTCGGCAGCGCCGGCCAACCCATTACTGAGCCTTGTTGGAGGCTTCGGCGGCTTTGATCAAATCGGCGCCGATGTCACCTTCGAACTTCTTCCATACCGGTTTCATCTTGTCGCGCCATTCGTTGCGCTCTTCAGGCGTGAGGGTAATGATTTCCGTGGTCTTGGCATCGAGAATGCGCTGCTTGTCGTTCTGGTTCAGTTGCGCCGCTTCTTTGTTTACGTGGGCGGTGACCTCCACCAGGATTTTGTCCAGTTCGGTGCGAATGTCTGGCGACAGGCCGTTCCAGAATTTGGTATTGGTGATCAGCATGTAGTCGAGTACACCGTGGTTGGATTCGGTGATGAACTTCTGCACTTCATGCATCTTCTGGCTGTAGATGTTCGAGTAGGGGTTCTCGGCACCGTTGACCACGCCGGTCTGCAAGCCTTGGTACACCTCGGCGAAGCTCATCTTGCGCGGGTTGGCGTTGACGGCCTTGAACTGTTCTTCCAGCACCGCCGATGCCTGTACGCGGAACTTCAAACCACGGGCATCCTTGGGTTCGCGCAGCGCTTTGTTGGCCGACAGCTGCTTCATGCCGTTGTGCCAATAGGCCAGGCCGGTGATGTTCTTGCTTTCCATCGACTTTAGCAGTTTCTGGCCTTCGGGGCTCAACTGGAAGCGGTCCACGGCGCTGATGTCATCGAACAGGAAAGGCAGGTCGAACAACTGCACGCTCTTGGTGTAATGCTCGAACTTGGCGAGCGACGGCGCGATCATCTGCACGTCGCCCAGTAGTAAGGCTTCCATCTCCTTGCCATCGCCGAACAACGAAGAGTTCGGGTAGACCTCGACTTTGACTTTGCCCGGCAGACGTTCTTCCACCAGCTTCTTGAACAGCAACGCACCTTGGCCTTTAGGGGTTTGCTCGGCCACTACGTGCGAGAACTTGATGATCACCGGATCAGCCGCCATGGCGGTGCTCAACGCACTGAGGGCCAGCGCGCAGACGAGTGCTTTCCACATAGGTTTAAACATTGGGGGTTTCCTTTTATTTTTAGTTTTTCTCGTGCGGGCTCATTCAAAACACAACGCACGGTGGGACAGTTGCAAGTCTAGGCAGAAAATTAGCTTGCCGGACGATTGTTACATTAAACGCGCCGCATTACTGCGCCTGATTGGAAGCCTCGGCAGCCCTCACCAGGTCCGGCCCGATAGCTTTTTCAAACTTCGCCCATACCGGCTTCATCTTGTCGCGCCAGGCGTTGCGCTCCTCCGGCGTGAGGGAAATGATTTCGGTGGTCTTGGCTGCAAGCACGCGTTGTTTGTCCTGTTCGTTCAACTGATCGGCCTGGTTGTTCACGTCGGCGGTGACTTCAATCACGATCTTGTCCAGTTCGCTGCGGATATCCGGCGGCAGGCCGTTCCAGAAATCGGACGTGGAAATCAGCATGTAATCCAACACGCCGTGATTGGTCTCGGTGACGTACTTCTGCACTTCATGCAGCTTTTGGTTGTAGAAGTTCGAATAAGGGTTTTCCGTCGCGTTGATCACGCCGGTCACCAACCCTTGGTAGACCACTGAAAAGATCATCTTTTGCGCTTTGGCATCGACGGCCTTGAACTGTTCTTCCAGCACGGCGGAAGTCTGCACCCGGAACGTAAGGCCACGGGCGTCCTCGGGCTTGCGCAATGGTCGATTAGCCGACAATTGCTTCATGCCGTTGTGCCAATAAGCCAGGCCCTTGATGTTATTGCGCTCCATGGAGCGCAATAGATTCTGGCCTTCAGGACTCGTTTGAAAACGGTCGACCGCGGCAATGTCCTGAAACAAAAATGGCAAGTCGAACAACTGCACGGTTTTTGTGTATTGCTCGAACTTGGCCAGCGAACGCGCAATGATCTGTACATCTCCCAGCAGCATCGCTTCCATTTCCTTGTCATCGCCGAACAGCGTGGAGTTGGGGTAGACCTCGACCTTTACCTTTCCCGGCAAACGCTCCTCAACGAGTTTCTTGAATAGCAACGCACCCTGGCCCTTGGGTGTCTGCTCGCCGACCACATGGGAAAAGTTGATCACGATAGGGTCAGCCGCCGTGGCCGTGCCCAGCGTGGTGAAAGCCAGCGTGCACGCGAGCGCTTTGCAAAAAAGTTTGAGCATGGTGGATCCCTTCGGGTCATGTTTATCGTACGGGGCCATCCCGGCCCCGGCGAACTGCAAACACTGGCAAGTCTAGGAGAAAAACTGCGGACTGCCGGAGTGTTAGGAATCCAGCGCTGGCCCCTTCAGCTCGATCTGATTGCCGTCCGGATCGAAGCAGTAGATCGACCAGCCTTCGCCTTCCGCGCCGTAACGCTTCTGCGCTTTCTCGACCTTCAATCCGGCTGCGCCCAGATGAGCGAGCAGGGCGGGTTCGTCAAACGGCTCGATGCGCAGGCAGACGTGGTCGACGTTATGCCCCTGCTTGCCGGGCGCCGCACCGCCTTGATGGCCGAGCGGCCCTTCGACATCCACCAGATCGATCATCGATGCACCCGCGCCGAGGTGGATCAAGCCCAGATCGTCCCGACGCTTCTTGAGTTCGCAGCCGAGCACTGATGTGTAGAAGGCGATGCTGCGCTCGATGTCTTTTACACGCAGTACGACGTGGTCGATGCGGTGAAGGGTGAAGTGCGTCATGGAGGCCTCCGCATGGGTGCTGCGCCATTAGGTCCTGACACTGTAGTGGACAATTGCGCAGCGGTGCAGTCGCCTTGGTTCTTATCTGTGTGGTATGACGACATTTCAAGATGTCATCCTTCTCAAAAGGCTGTTGCGTCGAGGTAAGGCTAATTTTTACTGAGTACAGGGGTTGACAGCCCCGATGAAACGTTCAAATAATCCGCGACGTTGTATGACGACATACAAATAAAAAATAACAACACGGTGGCTCCTCCCTATGAGAATCACAGGCGTTCACGTCGAAATCTTTTCCACCCCGTCGCGCCGCGCCCAGGACAGTGCGGGCCACGCCCATCCGGGTGACGAGGTCATGATCAAGATGGCCCTGCTGCGAATCAGCTGCGACGATGGCTCGCAAGGTTATGCCTTCGGTACGCCTGAATTGATCCGTCCACACATCATCGAATCGTTCGTTCGCAAGGTGCTGATCGGTCGCAACCCGATGGACCGTGAAAGCATCTGGCAGGACCTGGCGCACTGGCAGCGCGGCAGCGCCGGACAGTTCACCGACCGGGCGCTGGCGTTGGTGGAGCAAGCCTTGTGGGATTTGGCCGGGCGCACGTTGCAGTTGCCGGTGCACAAGCTCATTGGCGGCTACCGCGACAAAGTCCTGGCCTACGGCTCGACCATGTGTGGCGACGATTTGCCGGGCGGTTTGTCCACCCCGGATGAGTACGGCCAGTTCGCCGAAAAGCTCGTCAAGCGTGGCTACAAGGCCATCAAGCTGCACACTTGGATGCCACCGATTTCCTTCGCGCCAAATCCGCAAATGGACATCCAGGCTTGCGCCGCCGTGCGCGAGGCGGTTGGCCCGGACATCGCGCTGATGCTCGATGGTTATCACTGGTACAGCCGCATGGACGCGCTGACCATCGGCAAGGCGCTGGAGCAGCTGAATTTCGCCTGGTTCGAAGAGCCGATGATGGAAGACTCCGCCGAGTCATACGCCTGGCTCGCCGCCAACCTGGACATTCCGGTGCTGGGCCCGGAGAGCATTGCCGGTAAATTCCACAGCCGCGCCAGTTGGGTGACGCAGAAGTCCTGTGACATTCTGCGCGCGGGCGTGGCCGGGGTGGGCGGCATCGGGCCGTGCCTGAAAGTGGCGCACCTGGCCGAGTCGTTCGGCATGGACTGCGAAGTCCACGGCAATGGCGCGGCGAACCTGGCGGTGGTCGGGGCGATCAGCAACTGCCGCTGGTATGAGCGCGGCTTGCTGCACCCGTTCCTCGACTATGAAGAAGTGCCCGCGCACCTCAACAGCATCGTCGATCCCATGGATGCCGACGGTTATGTGCACCTGTCCGACCGGCCGGGGTTGGGCGAGGACATCAATTTTGCGTATATCGAGGCCAACACTTTGTCCCGACATTGATCCTGTTCCACGCCCGAGGCCGATGACTGCCCGGGCGACAAGTCTTTATAAATATAAGAAAGGACTGAACCATGAATCTCTGGCCCAAGCGCCTGACCAGGCTGCTGTGTGTCACCGTGGCCCTGTGCGCAGTGCAGGTGCCCGTCAGCCTGGCCCAAGGCGAAACGCCCGCCGACCAATTGGTGGTAGGCATGAGCATGATCAACCTGCTGTCCCTGGACCCCGCCGCCGCGACGGGGCTGGAGGTCGCCGAAGTCAACGCCAACGTCTATGACATGCTCCTGGAGCAGGACGCGGCGCAGCCGGACACGCTGGTTCCGGCCCTGGCGAAAAGCTGGGAAGTCAGTCCGGATCGCATGCGCCTGACCTTCCAGTTGCGCGACGACGTACGGTTTCACTCCGGTGTACCGCTCACCGCCCAAGACGTCGCCTGGTCGTTGCAACGCGTAGTCACCCTCAACCGCGCCCTGGCTTCCACCTGGAAAGCCTACGGGTTTACCGCCGACAACGTCGTCAAACTGATGCGTGCCGAAGGGCCACATACGTTTGTCATGGAACTGCCGCGCAGCACCGACCCGCTGTTGGTGCTCAACACCCTGGCAACCTCGCCCAGTGCCTTCATCGTTGATCGTTCGGTGGCCTTGCAGCATCAGGTCGGCGACGATCAGGGCGCGGCCTGGCTGGCGACGCATACCGCCGGATCCGGTGCGTTCAAGCTCGACATCTGGCGCGCCAACGATGTGATCCTGATGAGTCGTAATGAGGATTACTGGCGCGGCGCGCCGAAGTTGCGCCGGGTGATCATGCGCAACATGACCGAGTCCCAGGCCTTGCGCCTGATGGTCGAGCGCGGTGATTTGGACGTCGCCCGCGGCATGGCCGCGACCGACATCAAGGCGCTGGGCAAGGTCGATGAGGTGCGCATCCAGAGCATTGCCCGCGGCACGCTGTACTACGTGGCGATGAGCATGCAACAGCCGCTATTCCAGGACATCCGCGTGCGCCAAGCCATCCGCCTGCTGATCGACTACCAGGGCATCAATGACGTGGTGATGCCGCACTATGGCGTGATCAATCAGCGGCCCTTGCAGTTGGGACTGCCGGCACGCCTTGACGATCCGGGCTATCGCCTGGACGTGGCCGAGGCCAAGCGCCTGCTGGCGGCGGCCGGACATGCCGAGGGCTTCAAGGTGACCATCCGTTCGTTGACCGATCCGCCGTTTATCAACATCGCCACCAGCCTGCAAGCGACGCTGGCCCAGGCGGGGATCCAGGCGACAATCATCACCGGCACCGGCAACCAGATCTACGGGGCGATGCGCGACCGTCAGTTCGACATCCTCGTCGGGCGTGGCGGCGGCGGGGCGGAGCGCCATCCGCATTCGAGCCTGCGGGCCCTGGTGTACAACCCGGACAACCGCACCGAAGCCAAATTGAGCAACTTCCAAGGCTGGCGCACCTCGTTCTTCAATCCGCAGCTCAATCAACTGATCGAGCAAGCCGAGCGCGAGCGTGACCCCGAGCGCCAGCGTGAAATCTACGCGCAGATCCAGACCCTCTATGACCAACAGGCCGGGGCCATCATGCCGGTCTCGCAGATGGTGGATGAGGTGGTGATCCATGCCGATGTGCGCAACTACATCGGGCATACCGCCGCTACCACGCGTCTTCGCGACGTCTACAAGCAGCGTTGAAATCGACGGCCACCCGGCCAAGGCAGGAATGAACATGTCGACTGCAATTTATTCAATCTGGACCACCCGGGCCGCTTCGGCGACCCGGCGCGGCGGCTCGGTGGCGGTGACGCTGCTGGGGTTGCTGCTGCTGACGTTTTTTATCGGGCGAGTAATGCCCCTGGACCCGGTGCTGGCCATCGTCGGCCCGGACGCCGACGCCTCGGCCTACGCCCAGGTGTACAAAGAGCTGGGCCTGGACAAACCGCTATGGACCCAGTTTGCGATCTACCTCGGCGACCTGTTGCACGGTGATTTCGGCATGGCGTTGTTGACCGGCAACCCGGTCATCACCGACATCGCCCGGGTCTTCCCGGCCACTTTGGAACTGGCCACCCTGGCCATTCTGTTCGGTGTGCTGGCGGGCTTGCCGCTGGGTGTCTACGCGGCGACGCATCAGGGGCGGGCCGGTGACCATGTGGCGCGGCTGATCACCTTGTTCGGTTACTCCACGCCGATTTTCTGGATCGGCATGATGGCCTTCCTGGTGTTCTACGCCTGGCTGGGTTGGGCCGGCGGCGTCGGACGGATCGGCCTGGCCTATGACGGGCTGATCCCGAGACACACCGGCCTGCTGTTGATCGACACCGCCTGGTCCGGCGATTGGGAAGCCTTTCGCAGCGCGTTGCGCCACATCCTGTTACCGGCGGTGATCCTCAGCTTCAACTCGGTCGCCTACATCAGTCGCATGACCCGCAGCTTCATGCTCGAACAACTCTCCCAGGAGTACATCATCACCGCCCGGGTCAAGGGGTTGTCCCAGCGCAAGATTGTCTGGGGCCATGCCTTCGGCAACATTCGCGTGCAACTGCTGACCATCGTCGCGCTGGCCTACGGCGGGCTGCTGGAAGGCGCCGTGCTGATCGAAACCGTGTTCGCCTGGCCGGGGTTTGGCCAGTACCTGACGAGCAGTTTGTTGCTCGGTGACATGAACGCGGTGATGGCCTGTGTGTTGCTGATCGGCCTCATTTTCGTGACGCTGAACCTGATCAGCGATGCGCTGTACAAGATCTTCGACCCGAGGACTCGCTAATGAATCTGCCCCTTGCTTCCAGCGCAGCCGGCAGTGCCGCGCTGCCCGCTTCGAGTACGGCAGCGCTGGTCGCCAGCAGCCTGCGCCTGTTGCGTTTTTTACTGCGCAACCCGATGACCTTCGCCGGCCTGGTCGTCGTCGCGACCCTGATGTTGGTCGCGATCTTTGCGCCGTGGATCGCCGGTCACGACCCGCTGCTGCAAAACCTTGCCGGCGCATTGCAGGCGCCCAGCAGCGTGCACTGGTTCGGCACGGATGAGTACGGTCGCGATGTCTTCGCCCGGTTGGTGTATGGCTCGCGCATCACGCTTTACATCGTCTTGCTGGTGACGGTGATCGTCGGCCCCATCGGCCTGTTGGTCGGGACCATTTCCGGCTACTTCGGCGGCTGGGTCGACAGCCTGTTCATGCGCATCACCGATATCTTCATTTCATTCCCCAGCCTGGTGTTGGCGTTGGCCTTCATCGCCGCTCTCGGCCCGGGGCTGGAGCATGCGGTGATTGCCATCGCGCTCACCGCTTGGCCGCCGATTGCCCGGTTGGCTCGGGCTGAAACCCTGCCGCTGCGCAACGCCGACTTCGTCGTCGCGGTGCAGCTTCAGGGCGCGTCGAGTACGCGGATCATCCTGCGCCACATCATCCCGATGTGCCTGTCGTCGGTGATCATCCGCCTGACCATGAACATGGCGAGCATCATCCTCACGGCCGCTGCCCTGGGCTTCCTCGGGCTCGGCGCCCAGGCACCCCTGCCGGAATGGGGCGCGATGATCTCCACCGGGCGACGCTACATGCTCGAAAGCTGGTGGCTGGTGGCGGCACCGGGTGCGGCGATCATGCTGGTCAGCCTGGCCTTCAACCTGTTGGGCGACGGTTTGCGCGACGTCCTCGACCCACGCAGCCAATCCTGAGGAACAGCCCATGACTGAGATAAAACTTGCGGTACAGGACTTGTGCGTGGAGTTTCGCAACGCCGGCAAAACTTCCATGGCGGTGCGTGACGTGTCGTTCAACCTGGGGCGGGAAAAGCTCGCCATAGTCGGCGAATCCGGCTCGGGAAAATCCACCGTCGGCCGCAGCCTGTTACGCCTGCATCCGCCGACAGCGAAGGTCACCGCCAAGACCCTGCGCTTCGCCGATATCGACTTGCTCAAGGCCAGCGAAAAGCAGATCCAGGCAATTCGCGGCGCGCGCATGTCGATGATCATGCAAGACCCCAAGTACTCGCTGAATCCGGTGGTGCGCGTGGGCGAACAAATCGCCGAGGCGTACCTGGCCCATCACAAGGTGCCCCATCGCGAAGCCCGCGAACGCGCCTTGGACATGCTCGCCAAGGTGCACATTCGTGATCCTCGACGGGTCTATGACCTGTACCCCCACGAAGTCTCGGGCGGCATGGGCCAGCGGATCATGATCGCCATGATGGTGATCACCGATCCCCAGGTGATCATCGCCGACGAACCCACTTCGGCGCTGGACGTGTCGGTGCGCCGACAGGTGCTCAACGTGCTGGAAGAATTGGTCAGCGAGCGTGACCTGGGGCTGATTTTCATCAGCCACGACCTGAACCTGGTGCGGCATTTCTGCGACCGTGTGCTGGTGATGTACGCCGGCCGCGTGGTCGAGTCGATTGCCGCCGCCGACCTGGATAACGCCATCCATCCCTACACCCAAGGTCTGCTGGCCGCATTGCCGAGCCTGGACCATCCGCGCGCCACGCTGCCGGTGTTGCAGCGCGACCCACACTGGTTGAACGCTTGAGGAGCCTGTCATGAGCATGATCGAAATCGCCGGGCTGAACCTCAGCTTCGGCACCGGCGCGGCACTGAACGCGGTACTGCATGACGTCGATTTGAGCGTCGGCGAAGGTGAGGCATTCGGCTTGGTCGGGGAATCCGGCTCGGGCAAGACCACCGTGCTGCGTTGCCTGGCCGGGCAGTACCAGCACTGGACGGGACGGTTGCAAATTGCCGGTCAGGCGGTGACGCGCAAGCTGCCGCTGGACCACTACCGCACCGTGCAGATGGTTTTCCAGGATCCCTATGCCTCGCTGCATCCGCGCTACACCATCGACGCCGCGTTGCAGGAACCGCTGCGCATCCATGGCATCGATGGGCGTGTTCGAAAGGTCAGCGAGATCCTGCGCAAGGTCGGCTTGAACGACAGCTTTCGCTTTCGTTATCCGCACCAGTTGTCCGGTGGCCAGCGCCAGCGCGTGGCGATTGCCCGCGCGCTGATCCTGCGCCCACGCGTGCTGCTGTTGGACGAGCCGACCTCGGCGCTGGACGTCTCGGTGCAGGCAGAAATCCTCAACCTGCTGGCCGACTTGCGCCGCCAGGAAGGATTGACCTACCTGATGGTCACTCATGACCTGGCCGTCGTTGCGCATTTGTGTGATCGGCTGGCGGTGATGCAGCAGGGCAGGGTGGTGGAGACACTCGACAGTCATCTGTTGGCAAGCGATGGCGCCGCCCACGAATACACACGCCTGTTGGTGCAAGCCAGCCGCGACATACAACGAATACCTATCGCCGTCTGAAGTAATCAACCCGCTGTACCCGTTTTAAACCGCAGAACTCGTTGAATCGCATGTTTCAACGCGCGCACGCGCTCGCCTGCGATTTGGCGTTTCACCCAACTAATTATTTCAACCAACAAGAATAAAAAACATGAAAAAGACCCTCGTAGTGTTGTCGATCGCTTCGTTGTTCACCTCCATCGTTGCCGTGGCCGATACTGGCTATATCAACGTACGCCACCAGTACGCGGAAAAAACTCGCATGCACGCTGACCGCGCCAAGTTTGGCATAAGGCTGGATAACGGCGTGGGCCTGGAAGGCGAACTCAAATACAAGACTGCCGGCGACCGCGAAGACGTTGCCTTTGACAATACCGTCGGCAGCGGCCATGAGTTCACCGTCAACTACCAGCACAAGATCGATGATCGCTGGATGTTGACGCCGTCGTTCGCCATGGAGAGCGACGAGGAATCCACCACTTACAAGATGGGCATGCGCCTGGGCTACAAGATCACCAAGGAACTGAGCATCGCCGGTCGCTACCGCTACGACGTCAGCAAGCTGGACCGCGACAAGGTCGATCACGACGTACCGGATAATGGCCAGGACGACCAGAAAATCCATCGCTATGACGTCTATATCAATTATGCGAACCAGGGGCCGTGGGCCTATGAGTATCAACTGACTTACTTCGATGCCGATTACATCCGTTACAACGGCGGCACCGACGACTATGAGCAAAATGCCGTGGTCAAGTACAAATGGGATAAGCGCTGGGCGCCGTTCTTCGAAGTGGGCGACATCAAGGTCAACTCCGTCGACAGTGATCGCCAACTGCGTCTGCGGGTCGGTATCCAGTACAACTTTTTCTAGAAGTTATTCGTTGTAGAACGCCTGGCGTTGCTGCGTTTCGCACAGGCGCATGCGGCTGTTGCTCAAGTGCAAGTACATGGCCGCCCGCGCCGCATCGACGTTACCACTGGCGATGGCGTCGAAGATTTGCTGGTGTTCGGCGTTGATGCCTTGCAGATAGGCGCTGCGATCGCTTTGCCCCGAGTAGGCGGAGTTCATCCGGGTACGCGGAATCAGCTTCGTGCCCAGGTGCTTCATGATGTCGATCAGGTAGTAATTGCCGGCCGCCTTGGCGATTTTCAGATGGAACTGAAAGTCAGCGTTGATGGTGGTGCCGGATTTTTCCGGACCTTGCAGCAGCGCCTCCAGCGCCTGGGCCAGTTCGGCCAGGGCTTGGGGCGTGGCGCGTTCGGCGGCCATGCCGGTGGCCTGGACTTCCAGGCTCAGGCGAAACTCCAGCAGGTTGAGCACATCCGACAACGTGGCAATCGTCGCCGGCCCGAGGGTAAAACCTTCGGGCGCCGGCATGTCCAGCACAAACGTGCCGACGCCATGGCGCGTCTCCACCAATCCCGCCGCTTGCAAGCGCGACAGCGCCTCGCGCACCACCGAGCGGCTGACGCCTTCGGCCTCCATGATGTGCACTTCGGTGGGGAGCTTTTCGCCGCACTTGAGGATGCCGTCGCGCATGCGCTGGGCAAAACGGTCGACCAGGGTTTCGGCGAGGCGGCGCGGTTTATTCAGTGGAGATAACGCTTGGTCCGTCATCGGCGTGCTCTTGGGTGATCAGCGGGCATTATAGTGAGTTTTAGCGCAAGGTCGCGGCTATAATGCCGCGATCGTCTGGCTTGATGGATAGGTGCAATGGAGCGTGTCACAACCGATCGACGCCTGAGCATGACTCAGCAACTGGTGGTCGACCTGACGCAGCAGATACTCGCCGGCGAACTGCCCGCAGGCAGCAAGTTGCCGACCGAACAGGTGATCATCAAGGAACGCGGCGTCAGTCGGACCGTGGTGCGTGAAGCCATGTCCCGGCTCCAGGCCGAAGGCTTGGTCGAAACCCGTCATGGCATCGGCACCTTCGTCGTCGACACCGCCCGCCCAGGCGATTTCCAAGGCAGCAAACACGTCAAGGGCGGCGCCTACGACGCGCTGGCGGTCATCGAACTGCGCCTGAGCCTGGAAGTGGAGGCCGCCGCCATCGCCGCGCAACGCGCCACGCCGGAGCAGTTACAGGCAATGCGTGAAGCGCTCGACGTCGCGAACGCTATTGACGCGATGGATGAGGAAAGCGCCAGGATGGATTTCGAATTCCACCTGCAAATTGCCCAGTGCACCGGCAACAGCTTTTTTATCGACGCGATGACACACGTGGGCAACACGCTGATCGCGGTAGTGCAACAGGCCGGGCCGGCTGTGACGTTGGAAAATCGAGCGCTGGTGGTGCGTGAGCGCGAGCAGATCTACGCGGCACTGGCGCGACAGGATGGCGAAGCAGCGCGGGCTTCGATGCGGTTGCACTTGATCAATATGCTGCAGCGGGTTCGGGGTGGGGTGGAGTCGAAGGCGGGTTAAAGCTGCGACAGTTCGGTTTGACCCAGAACCCGCACGCTATCAACGCGGCTGATATCGCGTAAAAAAAAAGCTGACCAGCAAAGGCCTGCCGCAACATCTGAATGTCTAGATATCCCGTGGCAAGTGCGCTTGCTCTCGCTGGGCTGCACAGCAGCCTTAGGGGTTGGCTGGCTAGTCTTCAAGACCGATCGATCATCTCCAGTTTCACTCCGCGCGCCTCTCCTCAACCAATGTTGCAGGTGAGCTGAAAAATATTATCGTCATCGTAAAAAAGCCTACCGGCCAATGCCTCAATGGCAGCAGCTTGGCTGCGGCTCAGGTTATAACCTTCATCGCCACGCTGGGGTGTAGACCATCCCATGATCTGCTTAAGTTGTGCATCGCAACCAGCAGGCAGTTCCACTTCAAAGGCTAACGTCTCGCTTTTTTTGCTGAAGGCCTCGACGACATGGAAAACGAGCGGTTCGACACTTTTGTCGAAGGCGAGGATCTCGTGCTTCATGTTATGTTTCTCCGATATTTTGAGGCCCGCTAGACCAGTACTCCGATGAATAAATCCAGATCCGTCGGAAGAGGTTTGCCGATGATGTCGGATATCTCTCTTATCTGATCCTTCGTTAACAACCATTCCCCCACAGCCATTGCGTTCAGGCTGCTATGGCCTAAAAGCTGTATGATTCGGTCGTTAAAATATTCATCCAGATCGAGATCAAATTTAAGCGAATCATCTTCATCCTCGTCTGGCAGGAACCCGCTAATACATAGATACATAAGCTTCCTATTTCTCTACTCTGCGGCCCGGTTTGGCCGGTTTAGTTTGGGCGCCAGTCTCAGCATCGTATTCACCCAAGTGCGCGCCTTGTCTGTCATACACTTCCACTCTCCCATTCTCGGAATCCCATTCGTAGATCCGTCCCTTTTTGTCTTGCCACCTTCTGCGAGAAGAGCCACCTCCCTGCACTCGTGATTTGAACTTAACATTGCGGGCTTCAGGAAAAGCAGTCAGCAACTTAGGCGCCGGATGATAACTATGATCCCCCCCAAAAGGCCTCGCAAACACCACATAAAGCGACTTCAGCCCCGTATCCGCCGGAAACACCAAAATATAGTCTTCGGCCGTGATGTCTTCCCCCGGCAGCCCATCAATCTGGCTGTCGACATCCTCCGCGATCGGATGGACGAGGATCGTACCCAGCTGTTTGCCGATATCGTCCGGATAGGTCAGCGGCGGAAGTGAACCGAGCGGGCTTTGCTGCGGCGTCCATATAATTGTGATGCCGTTGAGTTTGGCCTCCATTGCGGTGTGGTCGGCGTTCCATGTCACTTGCACGGTGCGCACCGAGTCGTCGCCCGATGGACCACTGTGGATGCCGTATACCTGGAGCACACCTTCGGCGTCGCGGCGGAATTGGAAGCGCACTCGGGTAGTGGCGTGGCTCATGCGGCGTAGCTGGTCGTCGGTGTGAAGCGTGCCGTCGGCCATTTGGTGGGGAGCATGCCGAGGACGAAGACGCTGGCCGGTCCGCCCGCGCCGCGTATGGCCCAGGTGAGGCGCTGCTGCATGATGCCGCCGCCAGCGATGCGACCCAGCGCCAGATCCGCGCCGAGGGCTGAGGCAATCGCGGTGCTTGCCGAGGGCATGAGCATGGCGCCCGCCACCATGATCCGGCCGAAATTCGAGGCCGCTTCGGTGGTCGTACCGACGCCCGTTTGGCACCAGTTTTCGGCGGTGCAGGATTTGGCGAACACCAAGTCATCCCGGGGCTTGGGCAATGGCCATTGCTCCGGGGCCCTGTCGACCGATTCTGGCGCAGACCTCGACCGAGGCATGAAGCTGCCACCTACGCCGGCGGAACTTGGCTTCACCAGCAACAAATCGCCGTTCCTGACGGCTTCGACGATATCGCTGTCACGGGGGATCTTCGACAGCGTTCCAAACTGATCCAGCCCGTCGATGGGGTGACCGCGCATCAGCGCGTCATCGACCAAACGTGCGGCCGTATCGGGAAGCTCCGTCGGTTCGAGCCCCTGATCCGCACTCCTTATCAAGCGCATTGCGTTCCTTGCGTTCAGTTAGGCGGGCTATTCTGGTGATGCGCGCTACGGCCAGCAACGCAAGGACCTTTGCGGCATATGTCTGGCCTGGGAGCCGGGACGTGGCGAGATTTCAGCGACCAGTCTTCGGAAAAGACGCTTAACGGATTACCAGGGATTTCACGGTCATGAAAAAACAAGAACAAGACATCCTCATCCAAACCTTGAAAAAACGCTTCGAAGACCACTTGAACCGTCACCCGGACATCCCATGGGCCGACGTCCTGACCCGACTGGAAAACCAGCCAGGTGCCCTGAAATCACTCCAGGCGATGGAGGCCACCGACGGCGAGCCCGACGTGATCGGCCATGAGCCGAAGACGGGCGTGATCACCTTCTGCGATTGCGCCAAGGAAAGCCCGACCGGCCGCCGCAGCCTTTGCTACGACCGCGCGGCGCTGGATGCGCGCAAGGAGAACAAGCCCAAAGGCAGCGCCATGGAAATGGCTGAGGAAATGGGCATCAGCCTGTTGACCGAAGACCAGTACCGAGCCCTGCAGACGCTGGGCGAGTTCGATGCGAAGACGTCCACATGGCTGGCGACACCTCCCGAACTTCGCGCCGTCGGCGGGGCGTTGTTTGGTGACTACCGCTATGGACGGGTGTTCATCTACCACAACGGCGTGCAGTCGTATTACGCGGCGCGTGGGTTTCGCGGGTTGCTGCGTGTCTAAGCAAGTCCGTGGCGAGGGAGCTTGCTCCCGCTGGGCTGCGCAGCAGCCCTCCTGCGGTGTGCCAGGGGAAAACGGTCGCAGATTTTACGACTGCTGCGCAGCCGAGCGGGAGCAAGCTCCCTCGCCACGAAAATTCATGCGTTCGAAGCGCCGCCATGCAACAGAACCATCTCACTCAAAAACCAAAACCTCACTTCCCTTGGTCTCGACCATCTCGGCAAACCCTGGCAGCCGCGCCACAAATTCGGTCTCGAACGCCAGATAGCGATCCTGCCCCGCCACATAACGAACCTCCGGCTTGATCCGCGGGATGTCCTTGGTCGACAGCTTCACCACCTCATTGCTGACCTGATTCCAAAACCACGCCAAGGTTTGCGTGCCAAACGTGTTGGCGCGATAACTCCACACCCACCAATCCCCATGCCCGCGTGCAACTTGAAGCTGCCCATGAAACGTGCGCAACGTGATGACCTGCTTGGGCTGCGTGACGAGCATGCGCGTGTCTTGGCGCAGTTCACTGCCGAATCCGTCCAGCGTTGATTGGGTCGTGGCGCCGGTGATGAAGTTAAAGCGCCACGCCAACAGAACCGTCTCCTGATAACCCGAATGCTCGACGTTCTGCCGCGCGCCCTCGCTGAACAGCAAAATCTCATCGCCACCCAAATACGCCGTTGCGGCCCGCAGCTTGTAGGCCTCGGCGGGCATTGGCTTGGCGATGACGGCCTGGTGCGGCGGGTCTTGATTCCAGATCCAGCATTTTGAGCCGTTGTGCTGCATGAACAGCAAACGACGAGGGCCAACAGGCAGGATCGCCAGTTCGTCCGAATCCTCGAAAATCACCTCGCTGCTGTCCGCCGTGATCCGCCAGATCCGCGTCAAATGCTCGGGTTCGTAGATGCGTTTGCGTTCGAATATCTCCGAGCCCACCACCACGCAAGGCTGTTCAAATTCCGGCCATTGCACTCCGGCAGGCCCGAACGCTGTGATCTCATCGCCTTGCCGAATTTCGTATTGGTAACGGTCGTCCGCACTGTAATCGCCGCGCACGACCCGATGTTTCCACAGGCTGCGCTGGGCATTGGCATCGATGAGCTGCAAGTCCGCGGCGTCCACGCCATCGGTACGATGTTCGAGCATGTCCTGCTCGGCGGGCGGCCACTGGTTGTAATCGATCAGGAAGCACAACCACTGGTCTTCGTCCTGCTCGGTGATGGCCGCCCAACCGTTGCGATAGTTGTATTCATGCACATAGGTGGGCCCGGGATAATCATGGACTTCCTGCAGCCACTTCAACTTGCTGCGCTTGGGTTTGGCCGGTTTGCGTTCTTTTACCGCCGGCGGCTCGATCAACGTGGCCGTGAACCTCGGTTCCCTACGCGGTATTTGCCAATGTCGGGCAAACGCCTCGCGCTGATCCGAGGGGACAACCACCGGCCGATAGTCATCGCCACCGGCATCCAGATTCCACAAGTCATAACCCTGGCCCGCCAACACCGACGCCAACACCTCGAAACAGACCTCGGGCATCTCGTTGGATAGCTCATCCAACAGCGCCTCGAACCCCGGCCCGGCAAACACACCGATGTCGGGATAGTAATGCTGCAACAGCCCGAGCAACTCACCGCCGGGTGTTTTCCAATCGATATGAACCAACGGATCAAATGGCGATTGCATCGCGGCTGTCTTCCTGTGATTTCGCTGGGGCCATCTTACCTATACACCACCGAGCTTAAGCGAACGAACAACCCCGTGGCGAGGGAGCTTGCTCCCGCTGGGCTGCGCAGCAGCGCCAATCCCACTCAATTTCACCGTCCATCGAAAAAAAAGCACCTGATCCGCTTAATCAAAGGCCTCAGGCGCTCCAGCAAAAGCGCGATCAACACCCCGCAGAGATGATGGCGCGGAGCACTGTGGGGATTTTCGAGCCGCTATCCGTCCGGATGCGCTTTTCCATTTGATTTGTCGACAGCGAACCGCCTGGTCGTCATGGCACGGCCCGCCGTATTAAGGATGAGTGAACAAAAATGAACAGAGTTTACCGAGTCGTCTGGAATGCCGTGATGGGCGCGTGGCAGGTGGCATCTGAGTTGGTCAAGAGCCACGGCAAGGACAAAAGCCGTACCTCGCTCAGCCTCGTCATCGGCGTGGGCGGCGGTCTTTTCGCCTCGGTAGCGGCGGCGGGAGCGTTGCCCACTGGCGGCAACATCGTGGCGGGTAACGGCAGCATTCAGCAGAATGGCAACAACATGGCCATTCATCAGGGCAGCGACAAGCTCGCCATCGACTGGCAGGGCTTTTCCGTCGGCAAAGGCAATACCGTCCAATTCATCCAGCCTGGCAAGGCGTCGGTCGCCTTGAACCGTGTGCTGGGCTCGGATGTGTCGGTGATCCAGGGCGCGTTGAAAGCCAACGGTCAGGTGTTTCTGGTCAACCCCAACGGCGTGCTCTTTACCCCCAGCGCACAGGTTGATGTGGGCGGCCTGGTGGCCTCCACGCTCAACTTATCCACAGAAGATTTCCTCGCCGGCAACTACCGTTTCAGTGGCGACAGCGCCGCCTCGGTGGTCAACCAGGGCAACATCAATGCCGCACAGGGCGGCACCATTGCCCTGATCGCCGCAAAAATCGTCAACGAAGGCAACATCACCGCGCACAAGGGCAATGTGCTGCTGGGCGCCGGCCGTGTCGTGACGCTCGACTTGGGCGGGCCGGTGCAATTGGAAGTGAAAGAAGGCGCGCTCCAAGCCTTGATCGAAAACGGCGGTGCCATTCGTGCCGATGCCGGCCGAATCCTGCTGACCGCGCGGGCGGCGGAAACCCTGGCGAGCACCGTCATCAACAACACCGGTTTGATCGAAGCCCGTTCCCTGGATATCGGTGAAAACGGTCTGGTCACGCTGATGGGCGACCACGGCGATGTGCAAGTCGCTGGGCGTATCGATGTGTCCTCCGATACCGCCAAGGGTGGCAAGATCGTCGTGACGGGCGACCGCGTGGCGATCAAAGGCGGCGCTGAGCTCGACGCCACCGGGGCCAAGGGCGGCGGTGAAATTTATGTGGGCGGTAGCTGGCAAGGCAAGGACCCGGCGATCAAACAGGCCAGCCAGACCACCATCGCCGCCGGTGCCGTGCTTGATGCATCGGCGACCGACAACGGCAAGGGCGGGACCGTGGTGGCCTGGTCGGATATCAAGAAACCGGGCAGCATGACCCGCGTGGACGGCACGCTGAAAGCCACCGGCGGCGCCAAGGGCGGCGACGGCGGCAAGATCGAGACCAGCGGCGCCAAGCTGGCGGTCAGCAAAGCCGCCGATGCGTCAGCCAAAAACGGCAAGGGTGGCTTATGGTTGCTTGACCCCGACAGCGTCACGGTGGCGCCGGGTAACGGAGGCTTGACCGGCGGCACCAACGGGACAGATGCCACGGTCGGTTTCAACGCGATCAATACGGCCCTGGCCGGCGGCACCGATGTGGCGATCAAGGCCGACAATTCTATCCACTGGAACGGTGACTACACCCCGACGAGCATCAGCGGTGAGCGGACGCTGACCTTGCAGTCTGGGCACGACGACGTCGGAACAGGTCGCTACGTGTTCGGCAATATTTTCCTCAACGGTGACATCGACGCCAGTGGCGCAGGCAATGGCAACAGCCTGGCGTTGATCCTCAACGGCAAGATCGCGCTCAACACCGACGTCAGTTTGAAGAGCAACGGTGGCAACATCGTGTTCGCCGGCGTGGTGGATTCCGATGCGGCGGCCAACAACCGCCAACTGCGGGTCGACGCCGGTTCAGGCTCGATCATCTTCAGTGACATGGTCGGCGGTAATAGCGCGCTGGGCGCGCTGTACGCGACTACCAGCGGCGCCGGCAAGACGTTCATCAACGGCGCCAGAGTCTTGACCAGCGGCGAGCAGGTCTACAGCGGCGCCGTCGAGCTGGGCACGTCACAATTCCTGAACGCCGACTTCGAAAACGGCCTGGTCGGCTGGAAGACCTCCATCGCCCAGTTCTTCACCGGCGTCACCGTGGTCGAAGGCGTGGTCTCGCCGGATGATCCAACGTTGCCGACCACCTCGCCAACCAATGGTAATGCGCCAAGCGTTTCGCCTGGCGACCAGGGCGACATGACCTACAAACCCCTCACTCCGGTCGCCGCGGCTGGCCAGGGCAAGGACGGCGGCGCTGCGCTGCTGCTGGGTACCGAAAACAATTCCAACTGCCTCAACGCCCCTGCTGGCTGCATCATGCGCGGCCCTTCGGTGGTGAGCGAGGGCACCGTCTCCCTGGCGGCGGGGGAAGCGGTCAGTTTCGATTACAAACCGGTCGCGGGCGGCGACACCTACGATGTCTTCGGCTATCTGTTGAACGTCAACACCGGCGAATACCAGATCATCCTGAACGAAACCGGGAACGGTACGGGCGCGGTGGATTGGAAAAGCCATACGGCAACGGCTGATAGGGCCGGCACCTACAAGTTCGTCTTCGTTTCGGGCAGTTTCGACCAAACTGCCGGCAAGCAGGTCGGCGGCTCGCTGTACGTCGACAACATCAAGACCAACACCTCGGGCAGCAAGGGCCTGCAAGGCAGTTCCATCACCTTCAACGGCAGCCTCAACAGCACCGACAACAACCTGGCCATCAAGGCCGACGACATCAACTTCAACGGCGGCGTCGGCAGCGTCACCGGCAATGGCAAGATCGCCCTCGAGACCAACACCCCGAGCAAGAACATTGCGGTGGGCGGCAGCACCGGTGACGCCCCCGGTTCGTTGGAGCTGACCGGCACCGACATCAGCGCATTGGGCGACGGGTTCACCTCCGTCAAGATCGGCGGCGCGGACATGACCGGTGACATCAGCATCATCGAAGCGACGCGGATCAACGACAACCTCATCCTGGATGCCGGTACCGGCGATATCCACATCAATGACCAACTGACCGTGGCGGACGCGCCGGGCACCGGTAGCGACGACAACAAACCGGCTCCGGTCCTGGCATTGCAAAGCAATGGCGGCAAGATCGACCAGACCGCCGGCGGTGCAATTGTCGCCGATGGCCTGGTGCTGTTGGGTGACGGTGCCGTTCATGACCTTGACAACGCCGCCAACGACGTCAACACGATCGCCAGTAACACCGGCACGGTCAGCTTCGCCGATGTCGATGACCTGACCGTCGGCGTGGTGACCGTTCCCGATAGCCAGACCCCGGCAAACCCGCAAGGCGTGCCGGTCGCAGGCATGACCCAGAGCGGCGACCTGAACCTGGTCGCCGACACGCTCACGGTCGACCAGGCCTTGCTCACCCAAGGCGATACGAGCCTGACCGCCGACGAAATCGATCTCGCCGCGAGCGTTGCCGGTAGCGGCAGCCTCACGCTGAAACAGAAGACCGATGGCCTGGATATTCACCTGGGCGGCAGCGATGACCCGGAAGTGACCGGGCCTAACGATCCGCTGGTGCTGTCCGACGCTGACCTGGCGAATATCCGGGATGGTTTCGACAAGGTCGTCATCGGTAACGACAAGACGCGCAACATCACCGTCGACGATGAAGGCGCGACGTTCGTGGACGACCTGGCACTGGTCGCAAGCGGCGTTCTGGACCTGCTGGGCGATTTGACGCTCAAGGATCCCGAAGGCACCGACGAAGACGGCACCACCGGCAAGGGGCTGACCCTGAGCGTCGACGCGGGCAAAGGTGCGACCCAGGCAACAGGCGCTACCATTACTGCAGACGAATTGGCCTTGCGTGGCGACGGCGATTTCAACTTGGGTAAAGGCGGGCATGACGTGAGCGTCATCGCCGCCGATGTCGGCAGCCTGAAATTCGCCGGCAACGGCAACCTGACGGTGGGCGTCGTGGACGGCACGGTGGGGATCACCTCCGATGAGGCGGTCACCCTGAAAACCGATCACGACCTGACGTTGGTTAAAGGCATCACCATTGAAAATGGTCCACGTGATGACGCCAGCCAGGGCCAGACCCGTGCCGACGACATCATCACCCTGGAGGTGGCGGGCAAGACCACCCAGTCCGGCGACGCCGGGGCCAAGCTCGATGCCCGCGGCCTGGTGCTGCTGGGCGGCAATTACGCCCTGGGCAACACCGGCAACGTGATCGGCGATATTGCCAGCGAGGCGGGCAAGGTCCAATTCAACAACAGCGGGAACCTCAAGGTGGGTTCGCTCACCGCGACCCATGCCGACGGCACGCAGACAACCATCACCGGCGTGAACAACACCGGCGACGTCAGCATCGGCACCCAAGGCAACCTGGCGATCAACGAAGGGCTGGCGACCAGCGGCAACGTGTTCCTCAATGTCGACGGCAAGACCACCCAAAACGCCAAGGGCAACATCACCGCTGACGGCCTGGCCCTCAACGGTGGCGACTTCGAGTTGCGCAACAACGGCAACGTGGTGGGTGACATTGCCAGCGAGGCGGGCAAGGTCGCCTTCAACAATACCGGCAACCTCAAGGTCGGCACGCTGACTGAAACCGATGGCAACGGCAATCTGATCAAGACCACCACCGGCGTGAACAACACCGGCGACGTCAGCATCGGTACCCAAGGCAACCTGGCGATCTACGAAGCGCTGGCGACCAGTGGCAACGTATTCCTCAATGTCGGTGGCACGACCACCCAGGACGGCAACGGCAACATCACCGCCGACGGCCTGGCCCTCAACGGTGGCGATTTCGAGTTGCGTAACAACGGCAACGTGGTGGGTGATATTGCCAGCGAGGCAGGCAAGGTCGCGTTCAACAATACCGGCAACCTCAAGGTCGGCACGCTGACCGAATCCGACGGCAACGGCAAGCTGGTCAAGACCACCACCGGCGTGAACAACACTGGCGACGTGAGCATCGGCACCCAAGGCAATCTGGCGATCAACGAAGCGCTGGCCACCCGCGGCAACGTGTTCCTCAACGTCGATGGCAAGACTACCCAGAATGCCAAAGGCAACATCACCGCAGATGGCCTGGCGCTCAAGGGCGGCGATTTCGACCTGCGCAACGCCAGCAACTGGGTCGGCGATATCGCCAGCCGCGCGAAGGACGTCAGCTTCGTCAACCGCAGTGACGTCACCGTCGGCAGGCTGACCGAGACGGCACTGGACGGCACCCAGTTGGATCAGATCGTCGGCATCGGCAACACCGGCAAAGTCCAGGTTGTCACGACGACCGGCAACATCACCCTGGCCGAGAACGTCAGCACCGCCAGCAAAGCCACTGATGCGATCGTGCTCAACGCCGGTCAATCCGCTTTGGCGGGCGTGGCCACGGGCGGTGACGTGAAGGCCGACGCAGGCGTGACGGTGTCCACCGGCGTCGGTGGCCGGGCGGTGATCTATACCGGTAGCCTCGCTGGCAGTACCCGCGTGGTGGATGTGGTCGGCAGTGGCAGCGGCAATTTCCGCTACAACAGTGACGAGCAGCAGAGCAATTTCGGCAGGGCGTTGGGTAGCACGGGCGTGCATGCCGTGTACCGCGAGCAACCCACCTTGGTGGTATCCACCAACGGTACGACCACCCAGACCAAGCCGTTCGATGGCCAAACCACGTTCAATGGCGGCGGTATAGCCGGTTATGACGCCAACGGTCTGTGGAACGGCGACACCAAGCAAATGCTCGGCAACCCACTGTATTCGGTAGGGACACAAGGTCCGGGCTCGCACCTGATCAACATCGGCGGGCTGGCTGACCTCGGTTACCTGATCGTCAGCAACCCGACCAATGCCAACCTGACCGTGACAGCGTCCGTTGACTACGACGCCGTCCGGCAGAGCGTCGCCGATGCAACACGCGTCGGTGCGCAGGTGACGTCGCCGCATGCCCCTGAGCTCAACCCGGCACAGCCGAAACCGGCTGACTGGTCCGACTACGGGGTCGACGACGGCGGTCTGTTGCTGGTGGACCAAGGTGGTACTCGTGGGAACGGCGCCGGCAATACTGACAGCGATTCCGCTGCCCAGGCCGAGAGCGCCGACAGCGAGCGGGAACTGGCCGGGAACGTCTGCGCCGATGGCGGTGTATCGGGTGGAAGCGCTTGTGCGGCCTACCCGCCGCAGACCGTTTTCGTCGTGCGCGGCGGTGTGCGCTTGCCGAGTCTGGCCATGCGTCCCTGATCCCTGACATCCACCTTTTCATTTGAAGGAGCCCCTTGGCCACGTCCGCGGACGTGGCCAAGGCTCAGGCAAGCCGAATCATTCGAGATTTATTCAATGCATAACAAATTGATGTCCTGCGCCGCCGGTCTGGCGTTGCTATTCACTTCACCGGTCTGGGCGGCGACCCTGCCGGCACGCCCGATTCCCGATGCCGGTCTTATCCTGCAGGAACTGCCGATTCCACAGCAGGAGTTGCCGCAAAGCATTCGCCTGGATGTGGAAGCGCCGCAAGCGGCCCAGGAAAAAGTCGGCGGCGCCAAAGTCCAGCTCAGCGCCGTCCATTTCACCGACAACACGCGCATCGACGAGGCCAGCCTGCAACGCGTGGTCGCCCCGGCCATTGGTCAGGCCCTTGACCTGGACGCGCTGCGGGAAGTGGCCCGGCAGGTCACGCTCTACTACCGCGAGCAGGGCTACCCGTTTGCCCGTGCCTATTTGCCGGCACAACGCATGGCCAACGGCGAGCTGACCATTGCCGTGATCGAAGGCCGCTATGGGAAAGTCACCGCCACCCACGACGATGCGAAACTGGCCGCGCAGGCGCAGCCCTTCCTGGACGACTTGAAGCCGGGCGACGTGATCGAGCGTGACCGACTGGAGCGCAGCATATTGGTGCTCTCAGACTTGCCAGGCGTGGCTGTCCGCCCGGTCATCCGGCCAGGTGAGGCACTCGGTACGGGCGATCTTGACGCCAAAGTGAGTAAAACCGAGGCCTTCGAAGGCAGGGCTACGCTGGACAACCACGGCAACCGCTACTCGGGGCGCAACCGCCTGACGGTACAAGGTGACTGGAACAGCCCGTTGATGCTGGGCGACAAGCTCAGCGCCGCCGTGATGGCCACCGATGAAGAGCTGTATTTCGGCAGCCTCGGCTACTCGATGCCATTGGGTACGTCCGGCCTGCGCGGCAACGTGGGTTACGCCCAGAGCGCCTATGACCTGGGCGCTGAATTCGCCGACCTGGGGGCGACCGGCACCGCCGAGGTCAGCAGCATTGGCCTGAGTTACCCGCTCCTGCGCAGCAACCAGGCGAACGTCATGTTGGCCGGGCAATACCAGCACAAGGACCTTGAGGATAAGTACGAAGTGCTGGGCCTCAGTTTTGAAAAAAGCAGCAACACGCTGCCCATCAGCTTGCAATTCGACGTCAGGGACACCTTGTTCGGCGGCGGCATCACCTACGGCGGCGCGACGCTGACCTACGGTGACCTGAAACTGGATTCGGCCCTGCGCGAGGGCGACCGTCAGACTGCCCAGACCGAAGGCCAGTTCAGCAAAGTGAACGTCGACCTCGCCCGTCTGCAAGCGCTGCCCGCCAACTTCACACTCTTTGCTCGTTTCCTTGGGCAGTGGAGCCAGGACAACCTGGACTCGTCCGAAGATTTCAGCCTTGGCGGTGTCGATGGCGTACGGGCTTATCCGCAAAGCGAAGCCTCGGGCGACGAAGGCATGCTGACCCAGATCGAGCTTCGCTACCCGATCGACAAGCTCACGCCCTACCTGTTCTGGGATGCCGGCAAAGTGCGCATCAACCACAACGAGTGGGCCGATGAGGAAAACACCCGCAGCATCTCCGGCGGCGGTGTGGGTCTGCGCGCTCAATACGGCCAGATCTCGTTCGATGCAACGGTCGCATGGCGCCACTCCGGCGGCGAAGCACAGAGCGATACCCGTCAGGAAAACCCCCAACTGCTCGCCCAGATCGGTTACCAGTTCTAACCGGTTCAATTCACGGTTGTACTGCTGTTCACCAAACCGTGGCGAGGGAGCAAGCTCCCTCGCCACGGTTCAAGTGAACGACATCCCCCCGCATCAGCGGCCGCCCCGGCCGGAACGACCGTTTATCGCCCATTTAAAATTTGATAGCTTCAGTTCTCGCCTGATCTGCCGTTATAGCGACTTGTTGCCGGCCCGATACGTGATTCCTCGCCTGGCAATTCGCGACAGTGACCTGGCTAACCACAACAAGAGACCTGGCGAATGGACAACGCACGATACGAAAGGCAGGCAGCGACGGCGGGGGGCGTGGCGGCGTCTGAGCTGTTGCCGCATATTCTGCTGATCGACGATGTCCCTGAAGACATCCGCGCCACGCTCATTCTGTTGAAAACCCAGCCCTGGCGCATCTCCCTGGCCAGCGATGCCTATCAAGGCTATCAACGGGCACTTGCCCTGCGCCCGGATCTCATCGTCCTGGACGTGCACATGCCGCAAATGGATGGTTTCAGCCTGTGCCGGCTGTTGCGCGAGGCACCGGCCACCCGGCATATCCCGATCCTGTTCCTGTCGTCGGCCAATACCTCATTGGAGCGGTTGGAAGGGCTGTCGGTGGGCGCGGTGGACTACATCCTCAAATCCTGCGCCGCCGAAGAAGTGTTGGCACGTATCAAGATCCACCTGCAATTGACCTGGCGAGCGCCGCCGGTCGCTCGAGAAACCCCGGCCGATCCGGAACCGCAAGGCGATGAAATCGTGCTGCGCGCAGCGATGCGGCTGATTGAACATCAGCTGGACGACATACCGTCCCTGGGCATGCTCGCGCAAAAGGTCGGCACCCACGAAAAACGCCTCTCTGCCATTTTTCGCGAACACCTGGGCATGACCGTGTTTGCCTACATTCGTGACGCGCGGCTGCGGCGCGGCCAGGAATTGCTCTGCGAAAGCGCCATGAGCGTGCAGGACGTTGCCGAAGTGGTGGGCTTTCGTAATGCCTGCAACTTCACCACCGCATTTCGACAGCGAATCGGCATGACGCCCAGTCAGTTTCGCCAGCAAACCCTGGGCATCAACGAAATCGAGTCGGCCGGGCGTGCCTGATGCGGCTACTACAGTTTTTCTTGCTGACGATAACGTTGTTTTCCACAGGCCTGCTGCGTGCGGCGCCTGTGGATATCTGCCGGACTGACCACCTGGACCTGATGCCCTCGGCGCAGATTTTCGAAGATGCCCAGGCCGGCCTGAGCCGGGCGGAAGTCGCTCAACTGCCCGAAAGCCGTTTCAATGCTGTAACGCCTCACTGGCCGACCCAGGGCTATAGCCGCTCCGCGTTCTGGTTGAAATGGCATTTCACCAATTCGAGCGCAGAGGCGTGCTCGCGCATGCTGGTCGTCGGGGCGCCGCGCCTGGAAGACATTCGCGTCTACCAGCCGGGGCATGAGGCCCACGCCGGCGGCGCCTATCCCTTGGCCGACTGGCCGCAGCCGGCGGCGCGTCAACCGGCATTCCCGGTGTCGTTGGTGGCGGGGGAGAGCGCCACGGTGTTGGTCCGGGTAACGAGCAATTTCCAAATGCTACTGGAGCCGGAGCTGTGGTCCGAACCGGCGCTGCTGCGCACTCAACAACGGACGTACCTGAGCGACGGGCTCACCCTCGGCATCGTCCTGCTGGTCGTCCCGTTCGGTCTGATCGTCGGCTGGATCCTCCGCTCCCGACTGCTCACTGTGAACGCGGGCGCAGTTCTCAGCTACATCCTGCTGACCT
Organism: Pseudomonas sp. Z5-35; assembly: GCF_051131945.1. Classification (NCBI taxonomy): domain Bacteria; kingdom Pseudomonadati; phylum Pseudomonadota; class Gammaproteobacteria; order Pseudomonadales; family Pseudomonadaceae; genus Pseudomonas; species Pseudomonas sp. Z5-35. The sequence goes on along the minus strand of NZ_CP071640.1, from coordinate 4,531,720 downwards.
GCATCCTCAACGGCTACCTGATCTACTGGCCCGCTGCGCTGGGCTGGACGCGTGAGCTGCTGACCTGTGCCAGCGCGCTCTCGTTCGTGCTGTTCCTGGCCTACTTCCGCGTGTTGTTGCAGGTGTCCGTGCTGCCCAGAGTCATTGGCTGGAGCTATTGTGTGCCGCTGTTGGGCTGTGTCCTTGGCCGACTCTGGTGGCTAAAAATCGATCCGGTCCAGGGCGCGCAGATAGTCCAGGTGTCCCTGTTTAGTTTTTATGGTGCGCTGCTAGCCACGCTGTTCATGGCTTGGCGCAGAAGGCTCACTTACAACTGGATGGCGTGGCTGGTGCCGGCGCTATTGCTTGGGCAATTGCTAATGCGGATTTTCTTCCCGCAAGAACAACTGCCCTGGCAATCGCCGGAAACTAAATACAGCCTATCGTCCACCTTGTCCGGCGTGGTGTTGCTGGTATGCACGTTGATCATGGAAGTCAGCCGCAGCCGCCATCGCGAAAAGAACGCCCTGTCCAGCCTCGAACAACAGCGCCTGGCCGAGCACGAACGCCTGGAAAGCACCGTAGCGCTGCGCACCTCGCAACTGCGTGAATCGCTGGCGGCCCGCAGCGCGTTGATGGCGCGGATCAGCCACGACCTGCGCTCGCCGCTGGTGCGCATCATCGACTACGCACGCCTGCTGCACGCCGGGCCCAACCGCGACTATCAAGCGACGATCGAGCGCAACGCCCGCCAGCAACTGGAGCTGATCGACGAAATGCTCGAATTCTCCCGTGGCGAACTGGAACAGATGCAACTGTCCCTCGCACCGGGTTATCTCTACGGCTTCCTGAAAGAGATCGCAGACGAGGCGGGTTTCCTCGCCGCGCGCCAGGGCAATACCTTCGAGGCGGACTTGGCAGACGACCTGCCGCCGCTGGTGGAAGCTGACTTCAAACGCCTGCGGCAGATCCTCATGAACCTGCTGGCGAACGCGGCGAAATTTACCCGCGATGGCCAGATCCGCTTCGAAGTGAGCGCTCATCCGGGGACTACCGCCGACACCGTGGAACTGCGCTTCAGTGTGATCGACAGCGGCATCGGCATAGAGCCACAAGAGTTCGAACAACTGCTGCAACCGTTCCGCCGCGGCCGCAATGCCCAGCGTTACGAAGGCAGCGGGCTGGGCCTGTCGATCGTCACGCAACTGCTGGAACGCATGGACAGCCGCCTCGAACCCCAAGCCACGGAGCAGGGCAGCCACTTCAGTTTTCGCCTGCCATTGAAATGCGCCCAAGAACACGACTTGGAACACGGCATCCTCGACAACAACGCCACGCCGCTCGATGGCCAGGGCAAACACGTCCTGCTGGTGGACGACATCGAGCAAAACAGCGAGTGGCTCTATGACCTGCTGGCCGGCTACGGTTTTGATGTGAGCATGGCGGCGAACGGCGAAGACGCCTTGGCCTGCCTGGCTGAACAACCGATCGACCTGCTGATCAGCGACCAGATGATGCCGGGCATGGACGGTTGGGAATTGCTGCGCCAGGTGCGCGAACGCTGGCGCCATCTGCCCGTAATGCTTTACTCGGCGGTCCCGTCACGCAGACCGGAGAACTACCCCAAGGACCTGGACTTCGACGCGGTACTGCTCAAGCCCGCCGACAGCCGCCAATTGCTGGGATGGGTCAAGACACTGGCCTGCCCGGACACGGTGCGTCGCGCGATGGCTCGGGAGTTCTAGCATGCCGGGTTTGGGTTACCGGCTGCTCTTGCTCGGCAGCCTTTCAGCGTTGCCTTGGGCATCGGGCTATGCCGAACAAGCGGCCCCCAGCGCCCTCACACTCGACGAAACCACCGTCACCGCTCGGCGCCGCGAGGAAGACCCACAGCAAGTGCCGATCCCGATCAACGTTCTCTACGGCGATCAACTGGACGAGGCCGGCCTGCATACGCTTAAAGACATCCAGCAACGCGTACCCGGTTTGATAGTCTCCGGTCACGACGCCCGTTACGCCGGCTTCGGCCTGCGCGGTTTCGGCGCGACGGCCTATAACGATGGCCTGGAAGGCAGCGTCGGCACGTACGTCGATGGCGTTTACCAGGCGCGCCAGGGCATGGCCTTCACCGAGTTGATGGACATCGAGCGCATCGAAGTCTTGCGCGGGCCGCAAGGCACCTTGTTCGGCAAAAACACCACGGCGGGCGCGCTGAATATCATCACTCGCCAGCCGACCTTCCAGCCCGAGGCCAACCTCGAAGCCAGCTACGGCGAGCACGGCTTGCGCGAATTTCGCGGGACGATTTCCGGTCCGCTGCAAGACGACGTCCTGGCCGGCCGACTGAATGTCTTCGACAGCGCCGCCGATGGCACCGTGGAAAACCTGCACGACGGCAGCCGCCTCGGCGACGCCGACAGCCAGGGCCTGCGCGGTCAATTATTGTGGACGCCGAACAGCGACTTCAGCGCCCGCCTGATCGCCGACTACGCCGAGCAAAACGAGGCCGGCAACGTCCTGCTGCCCAATCACTACAGCGAGCAAACCCGCAAGCGCGCCAAGTTCCACGGCTATCCACTGACCGAGCCCGACCCTTACAAACGCGAATCCCGCATCGACTCGCCGGGCCGTCCGCAAACCTTACAGAACGGCGTGTCATTGGAATTGAACTGGGACATCGACGAGGCAATGCGCTTCACCAGCATCACCGCCTACCGCGATTGGGACTACCGCGCCACCCGCGACGGCGACAGCACCGCGCTGGCGGTGGCGCAGTCCGAAACCGAGCTCGGCCATCGGCAGTTCAGCCAGGAATGGCGCCTGTCCGGCACGGCCGGTTCGTCCGTTGACTATGTCGCCGGCCTCTACTATTTGCGCCAGCAGCTCGACCGCGAGATCGACGCCGAATTCGGCAAGGACGCCGCGCCCTGGTTCGTCGGCGATCAGCTCGACCAACTGAAAAAACTCTTCGGCATCAATTTCACCCATCCGAGCCAGGTGCCTTCCATGCTGCTCGATGGCGCCCAGCAACATTTCGACGGCGAGCAGAAGGGCGACAGCCGGGCGATCTTCGGCCAGCTTTCCTGGCGCCCGATCGAACCGCTGGAACTTACCGGCGGCCTGCGCTACAGCCATGAGCGCAAGGACGGCTGGATCTCCCGCGACGTCAGCAACCTCGCCCCGTTGACCGGCTTGCCGCCGGTGTTCCAAGCCGGAGGGCAACTGCTGCGCGACATCGCCCTCGGCCGGGGTTACTACCGCGAGGATTCGATCGAAGAACACAACGTCTCCAGCCTCGCCAGCGCCAGCTACCGTTTCAGCGAGGCGGTGATGGGCTACGTCAGTTGGTCGCGGGGCTACAAGGCCGGCGGCATCAACTTCGACGTGGTCGGCCCGTTCACCGCGCCGACCTTCGAGCCGGAGCGCGCCACGTCGCTGGAACTGGGCGTGAAAACGCGCTTCTGGAATGAGCGCGCATTGCTCGACCTTGCCGTCTACCAGACTGACGTCGACAACTACCAGGCACTCACCTACAGCCCGCCGACCTCGCTGTTCGCACCACCGCTGCGGGACAACCTGATCAACGTCGGCAAAGTCCGCCTGCGCGGCATCGAACTCGATACCGCCTGGCAACTCGCCCCACGACTCACCGGCCGCCTGGGCCTGGCCTGGAGCGATGCGCGCTATCGCAGCTTCCCCAACGCGCCATGCCCACCGGCTTCGGGCCAATGGACCTGCGACCTCAGCGGCGAGCGCCTCTACAACGCGCCGGAATGGAACCTCAGCAGCGGCCTCGACCATACCCACCCGCTGCCCTACGGATTGGAAGCCTTCAGCGGCGTCGACTACAGCTTTCGCACCGGTTACTACGGCACCCTCGAAGGCGGCGAGGGCAGCTATCAACCCAGCTACGGCCTCACCAACCTGCGCCTGGGCCTGCGCAGCCAAGACCGTGCATGGGAAGTGGAAGGCTGGGTGCGCAACGTCTTCGACCGGCAGTACATCACCGCCGTGTATTCACTGCTCGGCGCCGGCGACTATGGCGTCATGACCGGCAGCGAACGCACCCTCGGCACCACCGTCAGGCTTCGCTATTGACCGAAATAAACCGCGTCGGACAAAACGCCAAACGGTTACCGCCGGCCTTCTTCGACAGGTACATCGCCTGATCCGCCTTGTTGATCAGCCCATCGACCTCCAGCCCATGCTCCGGATAAAACGCCACCCCGATACTCGCCGCAATCTCCACCGTCTGCGCGCCGATCAAAATCGGCGCATTGGCCGCCGCCAGCATCCGCTTGAGCAACGGCTCGCAGTCCTCCACCGCCTGCAACCCCACCAGCCCCGCGACAAACTCATCGCCACCGAGCCGCGCCAACGTATCGCCCTCGCGCAACGTCGCATTGATCCGCGCCGCGACAATCTGCAACACCCGATCTCCCCAGTCATGGCCATAACTGTCGTTCAGCGCCTTGAACCCATCCAGATCAATAAACGCGATCGCCACCTTCTGCTGATAAAGGCGCGCCTTGCCCAACGCCTGACGCATGCGCTCGGCCAGCAACAGGCGATTGGGCAACTGCGTAAGCGCGTCATACCGCGCGTCACGCTCCAGCAACCGCAAACGCTGCTTCATTTGCGTCATGTCACTGAACAGCGCCACATAGTGCTGAACGTTGCCGTGACGGTCATGCACCGCACTGACGCTGATCCGTGACGTCATCTCCCGGCCATCCTTGCGGTTGCTCTGAATCTCACCGGACCAATGCCCGTGGAAATCCAACGCATTTTTCACCGGCGCATAAAACGCCGCGAGCCGCCGCAGCATGCGATGGGAGTTCAAATCCCGGCCTAGCACCTCGTCCTGCCCGTAACCGGTCAGCCGCGTAAAGGCCTCGTTCACGGCGATGACCCGGCCGAATGGGTCGACCAGGATGATGCCTTCGCGGGCGTGGCTGAACACGGTGGCGGCCAGCTCTGGGCAGAGGGTGTTGAGGTGCCGGTCCAGCGCGCTTTCGTCACGGGTCGCCGGCCATATCTTGGAATCGAAACCTTGCTGGGCCAGATAGGCGGCCAGGGACGAGAGGGAATTGTGCAGGCGGGTGAGCGCATTCGTGGCGAGCCTGGAGTTGCGGCAGTAGCTGCGAATGAAGGTGCGTAGGTTCATGGGAGGTACACAGTGCTCGGTTGCAGCGGTAGGGTGAGTGAAGAGGGGATTATCGAGGCGGGGGGGGGTGAGCGTGTTTGCTAAAGCGGATGTGAGTTTTGCGGGAAGGGATGAAGTCGAAAGATTTTTGTGTGGGTTTTATAGCTGGGGCGAATTAACAGTCACGTACTTGTTGCTAGATGTTATTACGAACTGTCATTTCCTACAGGTGCGCGAGAATTTTCGAGGGCCGTATTCTGAGGGCGATATCGCGAGATTTCGTTTGAACAGTGTCGCGCTATCACGGTGCTTGATTTCGTGAGGTGCGATATGGAATTCGTAGAGAACTACAAAGGCTGCGCGATACACAAAAGCGCAGTGGGAGGCCGATGGACCGATGGGGTTTGGGTGGGGCCTCGTTATGACTACAACATCTTTTTTCCCGATGGAACGGTCTGCGCGCGGGCTTGTGACAGCGCAGAGGGGGCGAGAGCCGAAATTGATAAAGTGGCTGATGCGTTTGTGCGTGTTCCTAGGAAATTTGAGTGGGCGTTTTTTCTGGAATTCTTGGGCGTGCGGAAAGGGGACGGGGTTGTTCGCAGAAGGTGACGGACGAGTCTGTCAGTCATTGCTAACGCGAACCGCGAGCCGACGTCGCCTTGCGCCTTTGCCTACAACTACGCCAGAATCCGCCGGCTTGTGCGCCTGGGGTTGCGTCGGTAGTTTGGGTTCGGTCACTGCTCATCAGTGATCGGGTTTAGCAGCTCGCCGAGTTAAGTCGCACAACGCATCGTCAGTCAGGAATCCCCATTCCTGCACTCGATGGTGGCTGTGCGCAGGGCGCCCTCGGGCGCGCCGATTTCTTAACTCGTCGGTCTGCTAACCTGCGTGCAGCTGCCTCCCAATTCGTTTAGCAGCGAACGGGTCGTGGCCTCAACCAGAGAGTTAAGACCATGGTTAAAATTACACCGAATCCTCCCGTTACCGATGAACACGTGTCGCGTGCTCAGGCTGCGCGGAACAAGAAAATTGATGATGCGGCCACTCGCGCGTTAGATTACTACCTGAAACCCAAGCCTAAGAGCGAAACGTCTGACAAGCCCGACTCCATTTTCCGGATTGATCCTGGGATTGATTCTGAGTGTTTGCTTGCGAATCTCAGTGAGAACCTGGCTTCGGCGAATGCGATGATCAGTGATCTTGCGTTCGACCTGGATGGCTCGCGAAGGCGGGTTGCGTTGGGGATTTTGCAGGTGATTGAGGTGAGTGAATTGTTGGCGAATCGGGCGTTGGATATTGTTGAGGTGAGGTAGCCGAGGCGTTCGCCTCGGTAGAGGAAAGGTCTTGCGCAGCAGACCTTTCCTGCCGCCTGACGGGAGCATCAAAGCACACCGGAGACCTGCACCGTGTGTGGGAAGACCAGAGTCGTTTTGATCTGCGCAAACACATCCGACAATTCCCGGTACTCAAGCCGGTGGAGGACTTGCGTTGTTCCGCACCGTCCAAGTGGGCGATCGGGGCTTTGATGTGAGCTGGAGTGATGACTCGGAACTGGCGGCTGTCACCTTGCATCGGTTGGCGCTGGAGCAAGCTGTGATGTAAACAGGAATTACAGAGTCATGCTTTGCATTAAATGGGTGGCCTGAAAAGCCCGTGGCGTACTGCCTGTTATTTTTCGAAATGCCGCCACATAAGCGGCTGCACTTGCAAACTGAAGAGTGTGCGCAACCGATTTTACGGACCGATTCGATGCCAGCAAATCCAGTGAGGCGACGATGCGCGCTCGTTGGTGCCAGGTGCGATAGTTCAAGCCAACTTCCGCGCTAAAGCGCCGCGTAAAAGTGCGTTCGGACATGGCCGCACGATACGCAATTTCAGATATCGGCCAATGCCATTGATTGCCTGAAATCAGTTCCATCAATGCCGTGCGCAGCCGGTCGTCAGTCGGCATCGGTAAATGTGTCGGCAGGCAAGCTGCTTCACGCAATGCATGCAGCAGTAAATGCACCATCAGGTCGCGCATTTCATCTTCGCGCGGCTGCTCGAACAATCCCAGTACCAACTCCTTGATCAGCGTGGATGCCACAACTGCGTGCACCTCGTGGCAGCGCGCGAAGTTGGCGATTTGGGTGAATAGCGCCGGTTGGAAATACACCGTTCGCATTTCAACATCCGACAGGATCTGAATGGTATGCGGTTGATGTGGCGGTATCCACAACGCGCGTTGCGGCGGAATCGTCCAGCGACTCAGGTGGGTCTCAATCAACATGATGCCGCTCAACGCAAACACCAGTTGCCCGGTCTGGTGCTCGTGCGAAGGCAGCACAGCGCCACGCTCATGCCGCTTCGCTAACAGGCGAAACCCGGCGGGCTCGTGATGGCGCGTCAGCGATGTTTTTTGGCCGATGGAGTCTGACATGCCAAACATACTATAGGACTCTGACTACTTGAATCGAGGCCATCATGCATCGTGAATCTGATCTTGTTCACCTAGGCCGTACCAGTGCCGCAGCGGTTCATGCGGTCAACCCGCCCTTGGTACGTGCGTCAACGGTCGTGTTTGAAACCCTGGAGGAATATCGGCACTCGTACCAGAGCAGGGTTTTTGAATCGTTCCGTTATGGGCGTTCGGGTACAGTGACCGCGTTTGAGTTACAGGAGGCCATGGCACGAATTGAAAATGCCGAAACCTGCATCGCCACCTCCAGCGGTTTGAACGCTATCACCGCAGTGTTAGGCGCGCATGCGGGACCGGGAAAACATATTCTGGTCTACAACGGTGTGTATGGTCCGACCCGTATATTTTGCGAGCAATCGCTGACAGCACTCGGCACGCGGATCAGCTTCTTCAATGACGGCACCGAAGTAAGCCAACTGATCGATGACGATACGAGTCTTGTGTTCATCGAAGTGCCTTCGTCGTTGACGATGCAGATGCTGGACATCACGCAAGTTTGCGCGGCGGCGCACGAACGGGGCATACCGGTTGCCTGCGATTCAACATGGGGCTCACCGATGTATTTCAATGCCCATGCGTTGGGGATCGATATTTCGATTCATTCGGCAACCAAATTCATCAACGGTCACTCAGACGTCATTCTCGGTCTGGTTACCGGTGCTTACTCAACGTTGGAAACGACGCGCCAATGGTGTGACCGCTACGGCTCACATGCCTCCCCGGACGTTTGCTGGCTCGCCCTGCGCGGATTGAGGACACTCGCCGTGCGCATGCCCCGGCATCAAGCCAGCGCAATCGAAGTGGCTGAATGGTTGTGTAAACATCCGAAGGTCAAATGCGTGATGTTTCCAGTGCTGGCGTCAGACCCTGGGCACGCACTTTGGAAAAAGCAGTTTGCCGGTGGCGCGGGGCCCTTCACCTTCGAACTGCAACCGTGCAACGAAGCCGCTTTCGAACGGTTCATCAATGCGTTGACATTGTTTGGTCTGGGTACCAGTTGGGGCGGTTATGAAAGCTTGGTGATGCCCGCAATTCCATACGCGTTGCGCTCGGTCAAGACCCTGCCTGACGAGGGGCGACTGGTTCGTCTGCACATCGGGCTCGAACATGCGCCGGATCTGTGTGCAGATCTGGCTCACGCGTTTGATCGGATGGATGAGTGAGGCTGGGCAGCGGAGTTCAGTCCGGTGGCATTTGGGGAATGAAGCAGGAAAATCGCTTCTTTTGAAAGGTCTGACAGTCTCGGCTCACAGAGCCCGCAAACCCCACAGCGCGTTGCGCCTTTGCCAACAGCTACGCCAGAATCCGCCGGCATGTCCGCCTTGGGTTGCATCAGTAGTTTGGGACCTGTCACTGCTCATCAGTTACCGGGTTTAGTCGCCCGTCGTTGCTAAGTCGCTCAAGCGTCCATCAGTCAGACGTCTTCAAATTAAAGAGATCGCGCTCGGGGGCATGGTCGTACTTGTGCTTCAGCATCGGCTTGGCGATCAGTGCCCGCTGTAGAGCGGGCACCACTTCCTATGGGAGAAAAAGGCTTACGCCAGCTTACCAGTTGTAACTCACTTTGGCGGTAATTTCGCGACCCGGGTTGTAATAGTTCGCCGTGCCGGAACCGACCACGTGTTGCTCGTCCAGCAGGTTGCTGACATTCACGGCAAGGTCGGTGCCCTTTGCAATCTGGTAGTTGAAGGCGGCGTCGAACAAGGTGGTGCCATCGCTCTTGCTGTTGTTGGCGGCCTCCATGTAATAGGCACCGACGTAGCGTGCGCCCAGGCCGAGGCTCACGTCAGTGCCGGGCAAGCTGTAGTAACTCCACAGAGAAGCGGAATGCCTCGGTGCCGTGGTGAACTCATTGCCCTTGAGGGAGCTGCCGTCGTACAACGTACCGCGCAGCACCTCGGACTTCATGTAGGAATAGCCGCCAATCAGGCTGAGGTTCTGCGTCAGTTGCGCTTTGGCCTCCAGGTCGAGGCCGCGCACTCGCGACTCGCCCACCGTCTGCTGTTCGATGATGCCGCTTGGCAGCACCACAGCGATCGTGACGTTTTCCTGGGTCAGGTCATAAACGGCTGCAGAGAACAGCGCGTCCATCGCCATGGGCGAATACTTCACGCCCACTTCGTACTGCTTGCCCGTTTGCGGTGTAACGCCAACCTGGGGGGGCGAGACGGATTCCACCATGCTCACATAGGTGGACACCTCATCGTTGACGATATAGGTCAACGAACCGCGGTAGGAGGTTTCGGAGAAGTTGTCTTTCTCAGTGGATTGCAAGCCTTCGCTGGTCAGGTCCATCGAGTCGTTGCGCATACCCGCGGTGACGATGAAACGCTCGTAGAACGATAGGTTCTGCTGAAGGAATACGGCCTTGGTGGTCGCGTCTCGCTTATTGACGGCATACGGCGTGATTGAGCGTGAAACGCCAGTAAACACCGGATTTGCAATGTCAATCGGGGTCGCCAGGGCGTAGACCGAGCTTTCCTTGGTGGTCGAATCGAGGTACTCCACGCCCACCAGGCTGCTGCTGTCGATATTCTCGAAGCGGGCATCGTATTGCAGCATCAGATTGCCGTTGAACTGGTCGGCTTCACTGTCCGTTCCAAACAGATACCGGTCAACGGTAGTACCGACACGTGCGGCGCTGTCGCTGATGTAAACGTAGCCAAAATCATCGGTCAGTTTGCTGTAACGCAGGTTGCTGCGCAGTACGAAGCCGTTGTCGAAATCATGGGTAACATTGCCGCTGAGGCTGGTGCGCTCGACATCGTGAAAGTTGTAGCTGGGCTCACCATAAAACTTGCTGCGGTCGTATTCCTTGTCCAGCGGATAACCACCACTGTTGGGCGAACTTTCGGTTTTCAGGTAGTCCAGAATCATTGTGGCCGACGTGTAGTCGGTAGGTGCCCAAGTGAGGCCACCCATCACCAACTTGTTGTCGTCCTGTGAGTGGTCGTACTCGCGGTCGCTGTTTTGCCCTTTGGCAGTAAAGCGGCCGGCCAGGGTTTTTTCGTCGTTCAGCGCGTCCCCCACATCGACGCCTGTCTCGACATGGTCAAAGGAACCGTAGGTCACGTAGCCCTGGCCAAACTGCTCGAAGCGCGGCTGTTTAGTCACGAAGTTCACCGAGCCACCTGGGTCCGCCGGGCCAAACAGCGTGGAGTTGGCGCCACGCAGAATCTCGATGCGCTCATAGGCGAAAGGATCTTCGCGTACGCCGCGCATCGAACTCAGGGTCAAGCCGTCACGGTAGGTAGTGGCCTGGAAGCCGCGGATCTGGAAATAGTCGTTGCGGTCGTCCGAACCATAAAAGTCGCTGATCACGCCCGGCGTGTATTGAAGTGCCTCTTCAGTGGTGCTGACGCTGCGTTGCTCCATTTCCTTGCGGGTCACAACCGACACGGAGGCGGGCGTGTTGAGAATGTTGGTTGCCACCTTGCCGCCGACCCAGAGCTCCTTGGCGACCACCGAGTTGGTGTCGTCGTCGGCGTTGACCTTGACCTTGGCATTGATGATAAGGGGGGCGAGGCGGTAGTCCTCGGTGTCGGTTGCGCCAAGTTCGAGCGGGCCGGCAGGCTTTTGTTGAGGTATCAGCAGGTAAGCGTTCGGGCCTTGCTGCTCGATTTGCAACTCGCTTCCCTGTAACAACATTGACAGCGCTGCCGACGTATCGAAGGTGCCGTTCACGCCTCCCGTTGTGCGGTTCGCTACGCTCGAGTCATCGAAGGAAAGACTGATGCCCGCCTCGCGCGCAAAGCGGTCAAGCGCCGGCGCCAGCGGGCCGGCAGCGATATTCCACTGCTGGACCTGGTTGCGGTGTTCAGCGCTCGAAGATTGCGCCAGCGATGGCAGGCCGTAGCTGCTGACGATCAAACCCAGAATCACGCCTTGTACGGCATGACTCAATGGACGGCGCTGTGTAACCGGGGACGAACTCATTTTCTCGCTCCATGGAAGGGTATCGGCAGATTGGCCTGTAACGTCGGCCTTCCTTACAAGTCGAACGAGAATGAGAAACTACCTCATTAGTTTTTTCAAATACGAGAAAAGTGCGAATGGACTCAGCTGGCGGCGGTCAATGTCACCCAGTAACGGGTCCGATAATCAACGTGCAAGCGCAACGACTGCGCGACCAATGCCAGCACCTGATCGTTGTCAGCGAGCTGAAAGGTGCCGGAAACCCGACGGTCAGCCACTTCTTCGGCGCATCGCAATACGCCGGGACGGTAGCGCGACAACTCAACAATAAAATCACTGAGGCGCATATTGCGCGCGGTGATCACCCCGTCACTCCAGCTCCAGAGATCAAGGCCGTTATCCTTGAACTTATGGACGCCATTTGATGTGAACAGCAGCAGGTTTGCGGCCTGGACACTGCTGCTTGCGCTATCGGCCAGGGTTTGACTGGCTCCCGGAAATACCGTGACTGTGCCTTCCTGAACCGCGAGCAGGGTGCCGTCGTCACGTTCCCGCGCCAGGAAGCGGGCACTCTGAGCGCGCATGACCCCGTCCCGTGTCTGTACCCAGAAGGGGCGCGTTTGTGTCGAGTGTTCATCCGCGCCGACATTCACGATGATTTCACCACGCCGCAGAATGATCAGGCGCCGCTGTGCGTCGAAATCGCTGTCGACAGCGCTGTCGCTATTGAGCTGGATAAGGCTGCCATCATCGAGCTGGACGCGTCGTTGCTCACCGGTGCTGCTGCGCTGCTGCGCAAGCATGGCCGGCACGGGTGTGTAATCCCGGCCGAGCCAGGCGGCTGCGCCGACAGTGGCCAACAGGCCCAGTAGCTTCAGGCTTTCCCGTCTTCGTATGCCACGGTGGGTGCCGTTAAGGGTTTGTCGGGCCAATTGCGCTGGCACGCCGGCGAATTCATCCCCAAGCGCTTCCACACGCTGCCACGCCAACAGGTGCTCTGGGCGCTGCTGTAGCCAGTGCTCAAAAGTGCGCTGTGTTTGCTCATCTGGCTGATTGAAGCGAAGGCGCACCTGCCAGTGGATCGCCTGGTCGACAACGGCCGGATCCAGCGCCTGCGACTCACGCCTCGACATAACGCAAGCGATAACAGTGTTGCAGGGCTATGGCCAGGTCGCGCTCCACCGTCGCACGGGAAACGCCCAACTTTTCGGCTATTTGCGCGCAGGTCAAGCCGTCTAGCCGGGCAAATAGAAAGGCCTGGCGAACTCTCGGCTTAAGCATATCGAGCATGCGATCTATCCGCTCGAGCGTATCAAGAATCAGCAGTCGGCTTTCTTCCGAGGGAACCTCGTGTTGAGGCAGTAACGCGACGCTCTCCAGATAGGCACGTTCGAGTTCGCGACGACGATACTGATCAATCATCAGCCCGCGGGCGATGCTGCTCAGATAGGCACGGGGTTCGCGCAAGGGGCTTGATTGACGGGATTTGAGCAGACGTACGAAGGTGTCTTGCACCAAATCTGCTGCGTTATCGCGACATCCAATGCGTCGGCTTAGCCAGCCGTGTAACCACGAGTGGTGGGTGCGATAGAGCAGCGCTAGATCTGCAGTGCCTAGTATTTCGTCGCTGCGCATCGGTATTCCGGCGAGTAATTGATAATTACTCGCATTCTACCTGCGCGATAGGACTCAGGCAAATGCGTGGCGCTCAGCGTCCGCTTTTGGCCGTTTTTGCCATGTCCCGCTCAAAGAACATCGCGCAGATAGGCCTTGAGCGTGAGAGCTGGGCCACGAAGTTCCTCCATCGCCCGCACAGAACCAAAGTCCTCTGCCAGCCGCGCCAACTCTCGGCCCAGCACTGTATCCACCCCACCAATCGCCCCCAACGCCAAATCCAGGCATCGGCCGATTTCGCCCTGAATCCCTGTCACATCGCCCCGCCGTATCAACAACTCAAAAACCTCACGGTCGCAACTGCCCATCAATGGATCATCTCGCAGAATCGGGCTGTGACCCTCTGCCTCATAAGCCAGCTTGAGGGAATAAAGAGCGACCGTTTCCAGTAGCAATTCCATGGGGTGAAATCCTTGGTGACTGGGTGAGAAGGGTGGGTTATGTCTTGGATTTGGCTGCTCGGGTACTGGTGAAGGGGGTGACTGCTTTGTGAGCGGTTCGCACTCAAGCGGGAGCAACTTCTTCCTCACCATGGGGTTGGCTATGGGGGCCCGCTTCACGCCCTGAGCTCTGCGTTAGCCGCGGCAAATCACTTTCCAGCAGACGAAAAAAAAGACCTTGAATTTCAAGGTCTTTCTTTAAGATGGTGCCCCGAGGGAGACTCGAACTCCCACTCCTTTCGAAAACGGATTTTGAATCCGCCGCGTCTACCAATTCCGCCATCAGGGCTCAATGGCGGCGAAGTATAGAGAGGTGCCTACCGTTGGTCAATCACGTTTCATGGTGAATTTTTGATAATTCCGCTAGACTTTCGGCCCCTGCTAGACGAACCCCATCATGCGTGTTGCTGACTTTACCTTCGAACTCCCGGATTCGCTGATCGCTCGCCACCCTCTGGCCGAGCGTCGCGCCAGTCGACTGTTGACCCTGGACGGGGTCAGCGGTGCCATGGCTCACCGTCAATTCACTGATTTGCTTGAGCATTTGCGCCCGGGCGATTTGATGGTGTTCAACAATACCCGAGTCATTCCCGCGCGTTTGTTTGGCCAGAAGGCCTCCGGCGGCAAGCTGGAAATTCTGGTGGAGCGGGTGCTGGACAGCCATCGGGTGCTGGCCCATGTGCGGTCGAGCAAGTCGCCCAAGCCGGGCTCGTCGATCTTGATCGACGGCGGCGGTGAGGCGCGGATGGTGGCGCGCCATGACACGTTGTTCGAGCTGGAGTTTGCCGAAGAGGTGTTGCCGCTGCTCGACCGTGTCGGGCATATGCCGTTGCCTCCTTATATAGACCGCCCGGACGAAGGTTCGGACCGCGAGCGTTATCAGACGGTGTACGCCGAGCGCCTGGGGGCGGTGGCGGCGCCGACGGCGGGGCTGCATTTTGATCAGCCATTGCTGGAGGCGATTGCCGCCAAGGGCGTGGAGACGGCGTTCGTGACGCTGCACGTCGGCGCCGGGACGTTCCAGCCGGTGCGCGTGGAGCGCATCGAAGACCACCACATGCACAACGAATGGCTGGAAGTCAGCCAGGAAGTGGTCGATGCCGTGGCGGCCTGTCGCGCGCGCGGCGGGCGGGTGGTGGCGGTGGGGACCACCAGCGTGCGTTCCCTGGAAAGCGCCGCGCGCGACGGCGTGCTCAAGCCGTTCAGTGGCGACACCGACATTTTTATCTACCCGGGCCGGCCGTTTCATGTGGTCGATGCCTTGGTCACCAACTTTCATTTGCCTGAATCCACGCTGTTGATGCTGGTTTCGGCGTTCGCCGGTTATCCCGAAGCCATGGCCGCCTACAAGGCCGCCGTCGAGCATGGATACCGCTTTTTCAGCTACGGTGATGCGATGTTCATCACCCGTAACCCCGCGCCACGCGGACCCGAGGAAACAGTATGAGTCGCACCTGTCGCATGTCCTTCGAGTTGCTTGCTACCGATGGCAAGGCTCGTCGCGGTCGTCTGACCTTCCCCCGCGGTAGCGTGGAAACCCCTGCGTTCATGCCGGTGGGCACCTACGGCACGGTCAAGGGCATGCTACCCCGTGACATCGTCGCCACGGGCGCGGAGATCATCCTCGGCAACACCTTCCACCTGTGGCTGCGCCCGGGCATGGAAGTGATCAAGGCCCACGGCGACTTGCACGATTTCATGCAGTGGAAAGGCCCGATCCTGACCGACTCCGGCGGCTTCCAGGTGTTCAGTCTCGGTGCCATGCGCAAGATCAAGGAGGAGGGCGTGACCTTCGCTTCTCCGGTCGATGGTTCCAAGGTGTTCATGGGGCCGGAAGAGTCGATGCAGGTGCAGCGCGACCTGGGCTCGGACATCGTGATGATCTTCGACGAATGCACGCCGTACCCGGCCGATGAGGACGTGGCGCGGGTGTCCATGGAGCTGTCGTTGCGCTGGGCCCAGCGCTCGAAGAACGCCCATGGCGAAAACACCGCGGCGCTGTTCGGCATCGTCCAGGGCGGCATGCACGAGGATTTGCGCAAGCGCTCGCTCGACGGCCTGGACAAGATTGGCTTCGATGGCCTGGCGATTGGCGGCCTGTCGGTGGGCGAGCCGAAGCACGAGATGATCAAGGTGCTCGATTACCTGCCGGGCCTGATGCCGGCTGACAAACCTCGTTACCTTATGGGCGTTGGCAAACCGGAAGATCTGGTTGAGGGTGTGCGCCGCGGGGTGGACATGTTCGATTGCGTGATGCCAACCCGTAATGCCCGCAATGGGCATCTGTTCATCGACACTGGCGTGCTGAAGATCCGTAACGCGTTCCATCGCCATGATGATTCGCCGCTCGATCCGACGTGCGATTGCTATACCTGCCAGAACTTCTCCCGCGCTTATCTGCATCATTTGGACAAGTGCGGCGAAATGCTCGGCAGCATGCTCAATACCATCCACAATTTGCGCCATTATCAGGTGCTTATGGCTGGTTTGCGCGAGGCTATCCAACAGGGTACATTGGCCGCCTTTGTCGAGGCCTTCTATGCCAAGCGCGGGTTGCCTGTTCCGCCTTTGGACTGAGTTTTCCGATCCCTAGATTCAATATTTGCAACTGGAGTGCTAAATGAGCTTTTTTATCTCTAATGCCATGGCTGACGCGGCTGCACCTGCTGCTGCCGGCCCTATGGGTGGCGGTTTCGAGTGGATTTTCCTGGTCGGCTTCCTGGTCATCTTCTACCTGATGATCTGGCGTCCACAGGCCAAGCGCGCCAAAGAGCAGAAGAACCTGCTCGGCAGCTTGCAGAAAGGCGATGAAGTGGTCACCACCGGCGGCATCGCTGGCAAGATCACCAAAGTGGCGGATGACTTCGTGGTACTGGAAGTGTCGGACACTGTTGAAATGAAGTTCCAGAAGGGCGCCATCGCGGCCACGCTGCCAAAAGGCACGCTGAAAGCGATCTAAGTAACAACTTCTCTTCAATCGACGGGGCGCGCAAGGCGCCCCGCGTCATAAGCGGGCGGCGTGATGCTGAACAAATACCCTCTGTGGAAATACGTACTGATCCTGGCGGTGCTGGCGGTCGGTGTGATTTATTCCGCTCCGAATTTATACCCGGATGACCCGGCCATCCAGGTCAGCGGCGCCAGCACGGCGTTGCAGGTCACCCAGGCCGATCTGGACCGCGCGAGCGCAGCGCTCAAGGCGTCCAATATCGATGTGAAGGCTGCGTCCATCGCCGAAAACGGCAAGGGCGGCCTGTTGCGCCTGGTCAAGTCGGAAGACCAGCTGCCAGCCAAAGACGTCGTTCGCAAGGCCTTGGGCGACGATTATGTGGTTGCCCTGAACCTGGCCCAGACCACCCCGCAGTGGCTGCGCAAGCTGGGTGCCCACCCGATGAAGCTCGGCCTGGATTTGTCCGGTGGTGTGCACTTCCTGCTGGAAGTGGACATGGACAAAGCCCTCGACGCACGCCTGAAAGTCTATGAAGGCGACGTCAAGAGCCTGTTGCGCAAAGAGCGCTTGCGCTATCGCAGCCTGCCGCAACTCGACGGTGCCATTCAGTTGGGCTTCAGTGATGAAGACACCCGCGAGCAGGCCCGTGCCCTGATCCGCAAGAATTTCAATGATTTCGACATTGTGCCGGCCGACCTCAATGGTCAGGCGGTGCTGCGTCTGGCGATGACCCCAGCCAAGCTGGCGGAAATCCGCGAATACTCCATCAAGCAGAACTTGACCACGGTGCGTAACCGCGTCAACGAGCTGGGTGTGGCCGAGCCGATCGTCCAGCGCCAGGGCGCCAACCGCATCGTGGTTGAGCTGCCGGGCGTGCAAGATACCGCCGAAGCCAAGCGTATCCTCGGCAAGACCGCCAACCTGGAATTCCGCCTGGCCGCTGAGCCGGGGGCTTCCAAGGCCTCTTCCGAGAGCTTCGAGTTCCGTGAAGGCGGTCGTCCGGCGGCGCAGATCGAGCGTGGCCTGATCATCACCGGTGACCAGGTGACCGACGCCCAGGCGGGCTTCGACGAGCAAGGTCGTCCACAGGTGAACATTCGCCTCGACGGTCATGGCGGCGAACTGATGAGCCGCGCCACGCGCAGCAACGTCGGTCGCAGCATGGCGGTGATCTTCATCGAGCAGAAGCCGACCACCACCTACACCAAGCAAATGGTCAACGGCGTCGAGAAAGACGTGCCGGTCCAGACCTTTAAGGAAGAGAAGAAGATCATCAGCCTGGCGACCATCCAGTCGCCACTGGGCAGCCAGTTCCGCATCACTGGCCTGAACGGCCAGGGCGAATCCTCGGAACTGGCCCTGCTGCTGCGTGCCGGTGGCCTGGCCGCGCCGATGTACTTCGCTGAAGAACGCACCATCGGCCCGAGTCTGGGTGCCGACAACATCGCCAAGGGTGTCGATGCGTCGCTGTGGGGCATGCTGTTCGTGTCGCTGTTCATCATTGCCATCTATCGCTTCTTCGGCCTGATCGCCACGGTTGCGCTGGCGGTTAACATGGTGCTGCTGCTGGCCCTGATGTCGCTGTTGGGCGCCACGCTGACTCTGCCCGGTATCGCCGGTATCGTCTTGACCATGGGGATGGCGGTGGACGCCAACGTGCTGATTTTCTCGCGGATACGTGAAGAGATTGCCGCGGGCATGTCGATCCAGCGGGCAATCAACGAAGGCTTCGGCCGCGCATTCACTGCGATTATCGACTCCAACCTGACCACGTTGCTGGTCGGCGGGATTCTCTTTGCCATGGGCACCGGCCCGGTCAAGGGCTTCGCAGTGACCATGTCCCTCGGGATCTTTACCTCGATGTTCACAGCCATTCTGGTGACCCGTGCAATGGTCAACCTGATTTATGGTGGCCGTGACGTCAAGAAGTTGTGGATTTAAGGGGCTGCCATGTTACGTACAATCAACTTCATGGGCGTTCGCAACATTGCGTTCGGCGTCACATTGTTCCTTACCGTCCTGGCCTTGTTCAGTTGGGCCACCAAGGGCCTGAACTACGGACTGGACTTCACCGGCGGTACGCTCATCGAGCTGACCTACGAGCGTCCGGCGGATGTTGGCAAGGTGCGCGAGCAGCTGATGACGTCGGGTTATACCGACGCTGTTGTGCAAAGCTTCGGCGCGACCACCGATCTGCTGGTGCGCATGCCTGGCGAGGACCCGCAACTGGGTCAGCAAGTGGCTGACGCCTTGCAGAAGGCTGGCGGCGACAACCCGGCCCAGGTCAAGCGCGTCGAGTTTGTCGGCCCGCAGGTAGGTGAAGAGCTGCGCGACCAGGGCGGCCTCGGCATGCTGTTGGCGCTGGGCGGCGTGATGCTCTACCTGGCTTTTCGCTTCCAGTGGAAATTCGCGGTGGGCGCGATTGTCTCGTTGATCCACGACGTGATCGTGACCGTGGGCATCCTGTCGTTCTTCCAGATCACCTTCGACTTGACGGTGCTGGCGGCGGTGCTGGCGATTATCGGTTACTCGCTCAACGACACCATCGTGGTGTTCGACCGGGTGCGTGAAAACTTCCGTGTGCTGCGCAAGGCCTCGCTGATCGAGAACATCAACATCTCGACCACCCAGACCCTGCTGCGAACAATGGCAACGTCGATCTCGACCTTGCTGGCGATTGCCGCGCTGCTGTTCTTTGGGGGCGACAACCTGTTCGGCTTCTCCATCGCGCTGTTCATCGGTGTGATGGCGGGTACCTACTCGTCGATCTACATCGCCAACGTGGTGCTGATCTGGCTGAACCTGAGCTCCGAGGACCTGATTCCTCCGGCAGCCACCGAGACCGAGGTGGACGACCGCCCGTAAGGCTCGGTTTTCCGTCCGTCACCGCTAAAAAGGCGCGAGTTGAACTCGCGCCTTTTTTTGTGCTCCAAGGCTGGGAGAAGCGCGGATTAATCCGCATGTGATGGCCTGGAGGTTCAAGTGAACAAATCGATGCTGGTTGGTGCGGTATTGGGTGCTGTCGGTGTGACTGCCGGTGGTGCGGTCGCGACCTACAGCTTGGTAAAGAGTGGCCCCGAGTATGCGCAAGTACTGGCCGTGGAACCGGTCAAGACCCAAATCAAGACCCCGCGTGAAGTGTGCAAGGACGTCACCGTGACTCGGCAGAAGCCGGTCCAGGATCAACACCAGATCGCCGGCACCGTGCTGGGCGCGGTGGCCGGAGGCCTGTTGGGCAACCAGATCGGTGGCGGCAACGGCAAGAAAATCGCCACCGTGGCGGGTGCGGCCGGCGGCGGTTATGCCGGTAACAAGATTCAGGAAGGCATGCAGGAGCGCGACACCTACACCACCACCCAAACTCGCTGCAACACCGTCAATGACATCAGCGACAAGGTTGTAGGCTACGACGTTCGCTACATGCTCGACGGCAAGGAAGGCAAAGTCCGCATGGACCGCGACCCGGGCAACCAGATCCCGGTCAGCAAGGAAGGCCAGCTGATCCTGGGTCAGAACGAACCGGCTCAGTGATCCAACCGCTATGAAAAAGCACCCTCCGGGTGCTTTTTTTTTCGCCCGATTTTTATGCCTCGCC
Source organism: Pseudomonas sp. Z5-35 (assembly GCF_051131945.1). Taxonomy (NCBI): domain Bacteria; kingdom Pseudomonadati; phylum Pseudomonadota; class Gammaproteobacteria; order Pseudomonadales; family Pseudomonadaceae; genus Pseudomonas; species Pseudomonas sp. Z5-35. Next base: position 4,511,563 of record NZ_CP071640.1, on the reverse strand, counting down.
CCTATATCCAGGCGTAAATTCATCGTGGCGAGGGAGCTTGCTCCCGCTCGGTTGCGCAGCGATCGCAAAATTTCTGGGGCCGCTGCGCAGCCCAGCGGGGATAAATCTCCTCGCCACAGGGGTATTTGGTGTGAAACGCATGCATAAAAAAAGCACTCCGAAGAGTGCTTTTTTTATAGCTGAACTGCTTAGCGCTTCAACGAAGCCGGCAAGTGCGGCTGGATAGCCGTCAGCACGGCCTTGAAGCATTTGGTGTTGCCGGCAACGATGTGGCCTTTTTCAAGGAAGTCGTGACCGCCGGTGAAGTCGCTCACCAAGCCGCCGGCTTCCTGGATCAGCAGGGCGCCTGCCGCCATGTCCCACTCGGACAGGCCCGATTCCCAGAATGCATCGAAACGACCGGCAGCGACGTAAGCCAGGTCAAGGCTCGCGGCACCGGCGCGGCGGATGCCGGCGGTTTGGCCGACCAGGGCGCGGAACATGCCCAGGTAGTTGTCCAGGTTGTCCATCTGGTCGTCACGGAACGGGAAACCGGTACCCAGCAGGGCGCCGTCCAGGCTGGTGCGGCCGCTGACCCGCAGGCGACGACCGTTCAGTTGGGCGCCGCGACCACGGCTGGCGGTGAATTCTTCCTGGCGAACCGGGTCCAGCACGACGGCGTGTTCCAGGCGACCACGGTATTTGCAGGCGATGCTGACAGCGAAGTGAGGAATGCCGCGCAGGAAGTTGGTGGTGCCGTCCAGCGGATCGATGATCCACAGGTACTCTTCGCCTTCGATGCCAGTGCCGGCGTGCATGCCGGTCTCTTCACCGAGGATGGAGTGGTTGGGGTAAGCCTTGCGCAGGGCGTCGACGATCTTCTGTTCGGCGGCGCGATCAACCTCGGACACGTAGTCCTTGGCGTCTTTTTCATCGACCTTGATGGTATCCAGGCGCTCGATGGAGCGGAAGATCAGTTCACTGGCGCTGCGGGCGGCGCGCAGCGCGATATTCAGCATGGGCTGCATGGATGTGTCACCTAAGGTTGTTAAAGAAAGCCGCGCATTCTATCAGAAAGTTTTCTCAGGAGAAGGTTGGTGTTCGCTTTCATAGCTTAACGGTAGGTGCTTAGGTAAGATTTGCTCCCTTTTAAGTGTTCGAGAGCGCCTCCCTTGTTGCAGAACATTCGTGTCGTCCTGGTCAATACCAGCCATCCGGGGAACATCGGCGGAGCTGCGCGGGCCATGAAGAACATGGGCCTGTCGCGGCTGGTGCTGGTCGAGCCTCGCTCGTTTCCCCATCACGAAGCCGATGCCCGGGCGTCCGGCGCCGGTGATGTCCTGGCCAATGCCCAGGTCGTCGCCACGTTGGAAGATGCCCTTGTAGGGTGCAACCTGGTGCTCGGCACCAGCGCCCGTGATCGCCGCATCCCCTGGCCGCTGCTCGACCCTCGCGAGTGCGGCACCAAAGTGGTCGAGGAAGCCGCCCAGGGCGCTGAAATCGCGCTGGTGTTTGGCCGTGAAGATTCCGGCCTGACCAATGAAGAGCTGCAGCGATGTCACTTTCACGTGCATATCCCCTCCGACCCCGAATTCAGCTCGCTGAACCTCGGGGCGGCGGTGCAGGTGTTGAGCTATGAAGTGCGCATGGCCTGGCTGAAAGCCGAAGGCCAGCCGAGCAAGGTGGAAAAATACGAGGCGACGTCGCCGCGCAGTGAGACACTGGCGACCATGGACGAGTTGGAGCGGTTCTATGAGCACCTGGAGCAGACCCTGGTGGATATCGAATTCCTCGACCCGGACAAGCCTCGGCATTTGATGGCGCGCCTGCGTCGGTTGTACGGACGAAGCTCGGTGAGCCGAGCGGAAATGAATATATTGCGCGGCATCCTCACGGAAACCCAGAAAGCGGCCCGTGGCGAGCTGATTAAGCGGAAGGAATAAAATGTTCGAACGTTTGCGTGAAGATATCCAGAGCGTTTTCCATCGTGACCCAGCGGCGCGCAATGCTTTTGAAGTGCTGACCTGCTACCCGGGCATGCACGCCATCTGGATCCATCGCTTGTCCGGCGCCTTGTGGAACATGGGTTGGAAATGGTTGGCGCGGCTGGTCTCGAACTTCGGGCGCTGGTTGACCGGCATCGAGATCCATCCGGGCGCCAAGGTCGGCCGCCGGTTCTTCATCGACCACGGCATGGGCATCGTCATCGGCGAAACGGCGGAGATTGGCGACGATGTCACGCTGTACCAGGGCGTGACCCTCGGCGGCACCAGCTGGAACAAAGGCAAGCGACACCCGACGCTGGAAGACGGCGTCGTCGTCGGTGCCGGGGCCAAGGTGCTCGGGCCGTTCACGGTGGGCGCGGGGGCGAAAGTCGGCTCCAACGCGGTGGTGACCAAGGCCGTGCCCCCCGGCGCGACCGTGGTCGGCATTCCAGGTCGGATCATCGTCAAGTCGGACGAGGAGCAGGACGCCCGGCGCAAAGCCATGGCCGAGAAGATCGGTTTCGACGCCTACGGTGTTGGCGAAGACATGCCCGACCCGGTGGCTCGCGCCATCAATCAGTTGCTCGATCACCTGCAAGCGGTGGACGGGCGCCTGGAGGGGATGTGCGGCGCCCTCAAGGACCTCGGTAGTAATTATTGTGCCAAGGACCTGCCCGAACTGCGCGAAGAAGATTTCGCCTGCGTGAAGGACAAGGACGAAACCCGCGCCAGCTGATCTCGTCGCGGTGAAAGCTGGTCGCCGCAGGCCGGCCTTTGCTATGATGCGCGCGCTGTTTTGCGGGTAATCCCGAGTAAATCACTAGGTCTTATACTTGACTTAAATACTCGGGAATTGCATACTCGCCCCCATTCCGAACTCCGTGGTAATTGTCCATGCGACTGACTACAAAAGGCCGATACGCCGTGACCGCGATGCTGGATCTGGCATTGCACGCGCAGCACGGGCCGGTGTCCCTGGCCGATATCTCCGAGCGCCAGGGCATTTCCCTGTCTTACCTTGAACAGCTGTTTGCCAAGCTGCGCCGCAGCAACCTGGTTTCCAGCGTTCGTGGCCCCGGTGGCGGCTATCAGCTGTCGCGGGAGATGCAAGGCATTCAGGTCGCCCAGGTGATCGATGCCGTGAACGAATCGGTCGATGCGACCAAATGCCAGGGGCTGGGCGATTGCCATGGCGGCGATACTTGCCTGACCCATCATCTGTGGTGCGACTTGAGCCTGCAGATCCACGAATTTCTGAGCGGTATCAGCTTGGCCGACCTTGTGACTCGCCGTGAGGTGCAAGAAGTAGCCCAGCGTCAGGACCAGCGCCGTTGCAACAGCAAGGCGCCGCGCCTGGACAAGATTGAAGCGTCCGCCGTCGAATGACTGCCGCAGAGCACGCGGAACGCCAGCCAGCCTGATTTAGGAGAGAGTCCATGAAATTGCCGATTTACCTTGATTACTCTGCGACCACCCCGGTTGACCCGCGTGTCGCGCAAAAGATGAGTGAATGCCTGCTGGTCGACGGAAACTTCGGTAACCCGGCCTCGCGCTCCCACGTGTTCGGCTGGAAAGCCGAAGAGTCGGTCGAAAATGCCCGCCGCCAGGTCGCTGACCTGGTCAATGCCGACCCGCGTGAGATCGTCTGGACCTCTGGTGCTACCGAATCCGACAACCTGGCTATCAAGGGTGTCGCGCATTTCTACCACACCAAGGGCAAGCACCTGATCACCTCCAAGATCGAGCACAAGGCTGTCCTGGACACCATGCGCCAACTGGAGCGTGAAGGCTTCGAAGTCACCTACCTCGAGCCAGGCGAAGACGGCATCATCACCCCGGCCATGATCGAAGCTGCACTGCGCGACGACACCATCCTGGTGTCGATCATGCACGTGAACAACGAAATCGGCACCGTTAACGACATCGCTGCCATCGGCGAACTGACACGCTCCAAGGGCGTCCTGTTCCATGTCGACGGCGCGCAGTCTACCGGCAAGGTCGACATCGACCTGTCGAAGCTGAAAGTCGACCTGATGTCGTTCTCCGCCCACAAGACCTACGGCCCTAAAGGCATCGGCGCGCTGTACGTGAGCCGCAAGCCGCGTGTTCGCATCGAAGCGACCATGCACGGCGGCGGTCACGAACGCGGCATGCGTTCGGGCACCCTGGCGACCCACCAGATCGTCGGCATGGGCGAAGCCTTCCGCGTGGCCAAGGAAGACATGGCTGCCGAGAACGTGCGCATCAAGGCCCTGAGCGACCGTTTCTTCAAGCAGGTCGAGCACCTCGAGGAGCTCTACGTCAACGGCAGCATGACCGCCCGCGTACCGCACAACCTGAACCTGAGCTTCAACTACGTTGAAGGCGAGTCGCTGATCATGGCACTCAAGGACCTGGCCGTGTCGTCCGGTTCGGCGTGCACCTCGGCGTCGCTGGAACCTTCGTATGTACTGCGCGCCCTGGGCCGCAACGACGAACTGGCGCACAGCTCGATCCGCTTCACCTTCGGCCGCTTCACCACCGAAGAAGAAATCGATTACGCCGCGCAGAAAGTCTGCGAGGCCGTTACCAAGCTGCGCGCTCTGTCGCCGCTGTGGGATATGTACAAAGACGGCGTCGACATTTCGAAAATCGAATGGGCGGCGCACTGAGAAGTCGCCACCAGAGCGGCTCCACTGATGAGGATTAAAGCAAATGGCATATAGCGAAAAGGTCATCGACCACTACGAGAACCCGCGCAACGTCGGCAAGATGGACGCGCAGGATCCTGACGTCGGCACCGGCATGGTCGGCGCCCCGGCGTGCGGCGACGTCATGCGCCTGCAGATCAAGGTCAACGAGCAAGGCATCATCGAAGACGCCAAGTTCAAGACCTACGGCTGCGGCTCGGCCATCGCGTCCAGCTCCCTGGCCACTGAGTGGATGAAGGGCAAGACCCTCGATGAAGCCGAAACCATCAAGAACACCCAGCTGGCCGAAGAGCTGGCCCTGCCGCCAGTGAAGATCCACTGCTCGGTACTCGCCGAAGACGCCATCAAGGCTGCCGTTCGCGATTACAAGCAGAAGAAAGGCTTGATCTGACCCGCGTTACGGTAAGGAGTTTTCCATGGCTATCCAGATGACAGAAGCGGCAGCTAACCATATCCAGCGCTCACTTGCGGGGCGCGGCAAGGGCGAGGGTATCCGCCTGGGTGTTCGCACCACGGGCTGTTCTGGCCTCGCCTATGTACTGGAATTCGTCGACGAAGTCGGTGAAGACGACCAGGTGTTCGAAAGTCATGGTCAGAAAGTGATCATCGACCCGAAGAGCCTGACGTACCTGGACGGCACCGAGCTGGATTTCGTCAAGGAAGGGTTGAACGAAGGCTTCAAGTTCAACAACCCCAACGTGCGCGGTGAATGTGGCTGCGGCGAAAGCTTCAACATCTGAGGCAGCTTGTGGGTACTCCTTGTCACTTTGCGTTGTTCCAGATGCAGCCTGCGTTCCAGCTGGATCTCGAGCAGTTGTCCGCGCGTTATCTTGAATTGGCCCGTGGCGTCCATCCCGACCGCTTTGCCGATGCCTCCGAGGCGGAGCAGCGGCGGGCGCTCGAGCAGTCGGCGAACCTCAACGAGGCTTACCAGACGCTCAAGCACCCGGCCAAGCGCGCGCGTTACCTGCTCGCCATCAGCGGCCATGAGTTGCCGCTGGAGGTCACGGTCCACGATCCCGAGTTCCTGTTGCAGCAGATGCAATGGCGTGAGGAGCTCGAAGACCTGCAGGACAGCGCCGACCTGGCCGGTGTCGCGGTATTCAAGCGTCGCTTGAAAGACGCCCAGCAAACACTGAACGACAGCTTCGCAGCCTGCTGGAACGATGCCGCGCAACGCGAACAGGCCGAACGCCTGATGCGGCGCATGCAGTTCCTCGACAAGCTCACCTACGAAGTGCGCCAGCTAGAAGAGCGCCTCGACGATTAACCCAGTGCCGCTCCGGTCGCACGCCTGATTACAGATAAGTCCTGATTACGATGGCCCTACTGCAGATCGCCGAACCCGGCCAAAGTCCACAACCGCACCAGCGTCGCCTGGCTGTGGGGATCGACTTGGGTACCACCAACTCCCTGGTCGCTGCCTTGCGCAGCGGTCTCTCCGAACCGCTGGCCGACGAGCAGGGGCGGGTAATCCTGCCGTCCGCCGTGCGCTACCACGCCGATCGTGTCGAAGTGGGCGAGTCGGCCAAGCTGGCCGCCGCCACTGATCCATTCAATACCATCGTATCGGTCAAGCGCCTGATGGGTCGTGGTTTGTCCGACGTCAAGCAATTGGGCGATCAGCTGCCGTACCGCTTTGTCGGTGGCGAATCCCACATGCCGTTCATCGAAACCGTACAGGGCCCGAAAAGCCCGGTTGAAGTGTCCGCCGACATCCTCAAGGTCCTGCGCCAGCGTGCCGAAGCGGCGCTGGGCGGTGAACTGGTGGGTGCGGTCATCACTGTTCCAGCCTATTTCGATGATTCCCAGCGCCAAGCCACCAAGGATGCGGCCAAGCTCGCGGGCCTTAATGTGTTGCGCCTGCTCAACGAGCCGACCGCCGCGGCGGTTGCCTACGGCCTGGACCAGCATGCCGAAGGCCTCGTTGCCATCTACGACTTGGGCGGCGGTACTTTTGATATCTCTATCCTGCGCCTGACGGGCGGTGTTTTCGAAGTCCTGGCCACCGGCGGCGACAGTGCCCTGGGCGGCGATGACTTCGACCACGCCATTGCCGGCTGGATTATCGAGCAAGCGGGCCTCTGCGCCGACCTCGACCCGGGTGCGCAACGCCATCTGCTGCAAGCCGCCTGCGCCGCCAAGGAAGCCCTGACCGACGCCGTCTCCGTTGAAGTCGCTTATGGCGAGTGGAAAGCCTCCCTGACCCGCGAAACCTTCGATGCCCTGATCGAGCCCATGGTCGCCCGCAGCCTCAAGGCCTGCCGCCGTGCCGTGCGTGATTCCGGCGTTGAGCTTGAAGAGGTGAAGGCAGTGGTCATGGTCGGCGGTTCGACCCGCGTGCCTCGGGTTCGCGAAGCCGTCGCCGAAGCCTTTGGCCGCCAGCCGCTGACCGAAATCGACCCGGATCAGGTGGTCGCCATCGGCGCCGCGATCCAGGCTGACACCTTGGCCGGCAACAAGCGCGAAGGCGGCGAACTGCTGCTGCTCGATGTGATTCCGCTGTCCCTGGGCCTGGAAACCATGGGTGGCCTGATGGAGAAGGTGATCCCGCGCAACACCACCATCCCCGTCGCCCGCGCCCAAGACTTCACTACTTATAAAGACGGCCAGTCGGCCATGATGATCCACGTGCTGCAAGGCGAGCGTGAGCTGATCAGCGACTGCCGTTCCCTGGCCCGCTTCGAACTGCGCGGCATCCCGGCGATGGTTGCTGGTGCGGCGAAGATCCGCGTGACCTTCCAGGTCGATGCCGACGGTTTGCTCAACGTCTCTGCCCGCGAACTGGGTTCGGGCGTCGAAGCGAGCATCCAGGTCAAGCCGTCCTACGGCCTGACCGACGGCGAAATCGCCAAGATGCTCAAGGATTCCTTCCAGCACGCCAGCGACGACAAGGTCGCGCGCGTGCTGCGTGAGCAACAAGTCGACGCCCAGCGTCTGATCGAAGCCGTGCAAGCCGCCCTTGAAGCCGACGGTGACCGCCTGCTCGACGCTGAGGAGCGCATGGTCATCGAGCTGCAAGTGCAGGAGCTGTCCGAATTGCTCAAGGGCACCGATGGTTATGCCATCGAGCAGCAGACCAAGCGTCTGTCGCAAGTCACCGATGCCTTTGCTGCCCGCCGCCTGGACTCGACGGTGAAAGCCGCCCTGGCGGGGCGCAACCTGAATGAAATCGAGGAATAACTGATGCCGCAGGTGATTTTTCTGCCCCACGAGAAGTTCTGTCCTGAGGGCATGGTCGTGGAGGCCGAGCCCGGGATTTCCATTCTCGAGCTGGCCCATGAGCACCATATCGAGATCGAGAGTGCCTGTGGTGGCGTCTGTGCTTGCACGACGTGCCATTGCATCATTCGTGAGGGCTTCGATTCGCTGGAAGAGGCAGACGAGTTGGAAGAAGACTTCCTCGATCGGGCCTGGGGGCTGGAGGCACAATCGCGTCTGAGCTGCCAGGCAATCGTCGGCACTGAAGACCTGACCGTCGAAATCCCGAAATATTCGCTTAACCATGCGGCTGAAGCGCCGCACTGATGGTGAGACTGTCATGAGCTATGGTTGGAATGACGTACAACGCATCGCGGAAGAATTGGCCGAGGCCCACGAGGGTCTCGATCCGTACTCTGTAGGTTTCGTCCGTCTGCAGCAGATGATCCTGGAGCTGCCGGACTTCGATCCCACTTCTGGCCGAGTCGGCGAGAAGGTGTTGGAAGCGGTCCAGGAGCTCTGGGCCGCGGAATTGGACTGATCGCCTCGCAGGTTAGGCAATACCTAAGAACCCGCGTATAATTCGCGGGTTTAATTTTTCGTAAATTACCGTTTCTGGAGTTACACCATGGCTGTTCAACGTACTTTCTCCATTATCAAGCCTGACGCCGTTGCTAAAAACGTGATCGGCAAGATCGTTACCCGTTTCGAAGACGCTGGCCTGCGCGTTGTAGCTTCGAAAATGAAGCAGCTGTCCAAAGCCGAAGCCGAAGGCTTCTACGCTGAGCACAGCGAGCGCGGTTTCTTCGGTGAACTGGTAGCCTTCATGACTTCCGGTCCGGTTGTCGTTCAGGTGCTGGAAGGCGAAAACGCCATCGCTCGCAACCGTGAGCTGATGGGCGCTACCAACCCTAAAGAAGCCGCTGCCGGCACCATCCGCGCTGACTTCGCTGAATCGATCGACGCCAACGCCGTCCACGGTTCGGACTCCGAAGCCGCCGCTGCTCGCGAAATCGCTTACTTTTTCTCCGCTACTGAAGTAACCACTCGCTAAGCCCAGGCTTTTGAGTGAAGGTGAATCCATGACTACATCGAACGGCAAAACCAACCTGTTGGGCCTGACCCAGCCGGAAATGGAGAAATTCTTCGACTCGATCGGGGAGAAGCGTTTCCGTGCCGGCCAGGTGATGAAATGGATTCACCACTTTGGCGTCGACGACTTCGACGCCATGACGAATGTCAGCAAGGCCTTGCGCGAAAAGCTCAAGGCTGTTGCTGAAATTCGCGGTCCGGAAGTGGTCAGCGAGGACATCTCCAGCGACGGCACCCGTAAGTGGGTGGTGCGTGTGGCGTCCGGTAGCTGCGTCGAGACCGTCTACATTCCCCAGGGCAAGCGCGGCACCTTGTGCGTTTCGTCCCAGGCAGGCTGTGCCCTGGATTGCAGTTTCTGCTCCACCGGCAAGCAAGGCTTCAATAGCAACCTCACCGCCGCCGAAGTGATCGGCCAGGTGTGGATTGCCAACAAATCCTTTGGCAGCGTCCCGGCAACCGTCGACCGTGCCATCACCAACGTGGTGATGATGGGCATGGGTGAGCCGCTGCTGAACTTCGACAACGTCGTGGCCGCCATGCACCTGATGATGGATGACCTGGGCTACGGCATCTCCAAGCGCCGCGTGACCCTGTCCACCTCCGGCGTGGTGCCGATGATCGACGAGCTGGCCAAGCACATCGACGTTTCCCTGGCGCTGTCGCTGCACGCACCCAATGACGCATTGCGTAACCAATTGGTACCGATCAACAAGAAGTATCCGCTTAAGATGCTGCTCGAGTCGTGTCAGCGCTACATGTCGTCCCTGGGCGAAAAACGCGTGCTGACCATCGAGTACACCTTGCTCAAGGACGTGAACGACAAGGTTGAACACGCCGTCGAGATGATCGAGCTGCTCAAGAACATCCCCTGCAAGATCAACCTGATCCCGTTCAACCCGTTCCCGCATTCCGGCTACGAGCGCCCGAGCAATAATGCGATTCGTCGCTTCCAGGATCAGCTTCACCACGCTGGCTTCAACGTCACCGTGCGCACCACCCGCGGCGAAGACATCGACGCCGCGTGTGGCCAGTTGGTAGGACAGGTGCTGGATCGCACCCGTCGCAGCGAACGCTACATTGCCGTGCGCGAATTGAACGCCGCCGACGATGCAGTGCAAACCGCTGCGAACAGTCACTAAGAGAGGAACTCTATGTCCCTGCGCTTTGCGCTGCTGTTGCTGTTGGCCGGCCTTTGTTCCGGTTGTGTGCTGTCGGGTGACTACAACCCGATGAAGACCAGCAAAGGCCGCGACGAAGCGCGCGAAGCCTATGTGCAGTTGGGCATCGGCTATTTGCAGCAGGGCATGACCGAGCGGGCCAAGGTGCCTCTCAAGAAAGCCCTGGAGCTGGACGGCAGCGATGCCGATGCCAACGCGGCGCTGGCGCTGGTGTTCCAGGCGGAGATGGAGCCGGAACTGGCCGATGAGCATTTTCGCAATGCGCTGTCGGCCCGGCCGCAAGATGCCCGGTTCCTGAACAACTACGGCAGCTTCCTTTACGAGCAGGCCCGTTACAAAGAGGCCTACGAACGCTTCGAGCAAGCGGCCGCCGATACCCTTTATCCCGAACGTTCACGGGTTTTTGAAAACCTTGGCATGACCGCCGCGAAACTTGGCCAGCGCGACCTGGCCCGCCAGCAGCTTGAAAAGGCACTGCGACTCAACCGCCAGCAGCCGCGCGCATTGCTGGAAATGGCTGAGTTGTCTTACGAAGACAGGCATTATGTGCCCGCGCGTGACTATTACGAGCGTTTTAGCCTGCTGAGCGAGCAAAATGCACGTAGTCTATTGCTCGGCGTTCGGCTGGCACATGTGTTCGAAGACCGTGACAAGGCCGCAAGCTATGGCCTGCAACTCAAAAGACTCTATCCCGGTACGCCGGAATATCAGCAATACCTGTCGGAGCAATGATGAAAGCGGCGCATCCCGAAGTTGTAGCAGCGACTCGCGTAAATCCCGGTGAGACCCTGCGTCAAGCCCGCGAAAGCAATGGTTGGTCGCTGGCCGAAGTGGCCCTCAAGCTCAATCTCACCGTGACTTCCCTGGGCAATCTGGAAGCTGGCGCGTTCGACAAATTGCCTGGGCACACCTTTGCCCGGGGCTACATCCGCGCCTATGCCAAATTACTCGGCATGGACCAGACCGTGCTGGTCCAGCAATTCGATCAATACACCGGTTCCGACGCCCAGGGCAGCAGCGTGCACAGCCTGGGTCGTATCGAAGAGCCGGTGCGTGTTTCCCACACCATTTTGCGAATCGTCAGCCTGTTGCTGCTGATCGCGGTGATCGGTGGCGGTTTCGTCTGGTGGCAGGACCAGGCGTCCTTGCGCACCAAGGAACCGGTCGCCATGAACCCTGAACACGTTGAAGTCGAAGGTGCCGACGGCACCACCCAGATCCATCCGTTGGACGAGCCGGAAGACCAGGCTGTCGTTGAGGCGCAAACCGAAGGCGAAACCGCCCTGGCGTTGCCTCAGGGCCAGGATGGCACCGAGGCCGATGCTGCAGCGGGCGCCGCGCCGACCGCTCCATCGGTTGCCCCCCCGACTCCTGCGCCTGCCGCACCGACGGCTCCCGCCCACGCCGGCACCGCGTCGGCAGCTCCGGCCCCGACGCCGGCCGCGCCAGCGCCAACCGTGGCTACGCCGACGGCTCCCGCTACCCCGGCGGCTCCGGCAACCGCGGCGGCTCCGGCCCCGGGTGACGGTCAGGTACAGATCCAGTTCACCGCCGACTGCTGGACGCAAGTCACCGACGGCAACGGCAAGGTGCTGTTCAGTGGTCTCAAGCGCAAGGGCGACACCACCGCCATCAACGGCAAGCCTCCGTTTGCCATACGCCTGGGCTATGCCCGTGGCGCGCAGGTCAGCTACAACGGCCAACCGGTCGACGTGGCTCCGTTCACCAGTGGCGAGACCGCTCGCCTGAAGTTGGGTCAATAAGTCATGCACGGCGAATCTCCAATCAAACGTCGCGAATCCCGGAAGATCTGGGTCGGTAACGTGCCCGTGGGCGGCGATGCGCCAATCGCTGTGCAGAGCATGACCAACAGCGACACCAACGACGTAGCCGCCACGGTTGCGCAGATCAATCGCCTGGAAGCCGCCGGTGTCGACATCGTGCGGGTTTCGGTGCCGGACATGGACGCCGCCGAGGCGTTCGGCAAGATCAAGCAGCTGGTCAAGGTCCCGCTGGTAGCCGACATTCATTTCGATTACCGCATCGCTTTGCGCGTGGCCGAGCTGGGCGTCGACTGCCTGCGCATCAACCCGGGCAACATCGGTCGCGAAGACCGCGTGCGCGCGGTGGTGGATGCCGCCCGTGATCGCGGCATTCCGATCCGCATCGGCGTCAACGCCGGTTCCCTGGAAAAAGACCTGCAGAAGAAATACGGCGAACCGACCCCGGCCGCGCTGGTTGAGTCGGCCCTGCGTCACGTCGAGCACCTGGAACGCCTGAATTTCCCGGACTTCAAGGTCAGCGTGAAGGCGTCCGATGTGTTCATGGCCGTCGAAGCCTACCGCCTGCTGGCCAAGGAAATCGTCCAGCCGCTGCACCTGGGCATCACTGAAGCCGGTGGGTTGCGTTCGGGTACGGTGAAATCTGCCGTCGGCCTCGGTATGCTGCTCGCCGAAGGGATTGGCGATACCATCCGCATCTCGCTGGCGGCGGACCCGGTCGAGGAAGTGAAAGTCGGCTACGACATTCTCAAATCCTTGCACCTGCGTTCCCGCGGTATCAACTTCATCGCCTGCCCGAGCTGCTCACGGCAGAACTTCGATGTGGTCAAGACCATGAACGAGCTGGAAGGGCGCCTTGAAGACTTGCTGGTGCCGCTGGATGTCGCGGTGATCGGCTGCGTGGTCAACGGGCCGGGCGAAGCCAAGGAGGCCCATATCGGCCTGACTGGCGGTACGCCGAACCTGATTTACATCGACGGCAAGCCGTCGCAGAAACTGACGAATGACAATCTGGTGGATGAGCTGGAACGGCTGATCCGCCAGAAAGCGGCCGAAAAGGTCGAAGCCGACGCAGCGGTCATCGCGCGCGGTTAAGTCGAAAGATTAAGGAATACATGTGAGCAAGTCTCTGCAAGCCATTCGTGGCATGAACGACATCCTGCCCGAGCAGACGCCCCTGTGGCGCTATTTCGAGGGCACCGTGGCGCGTTTGCTGGATAACTACGGTTACCGGCAGATCCGCATGCCGATCGTCGAATTCACCGAGCTGTTCAAGCGCTCCATCGGCGAAGTCACCGACATCGTCGAGAAAGAGATGTACACCTTCGACGACCGCAACGGCGATTCGCTGACCCTGCGTCCCGAAGGCACCGCGGCGTGCGTGCGTGCGGTGCTCGAACACGGCATCACCGGTGGCGGCCAGGTGCAGAAACTCTGGTACGTCGGCCCGATGTTCCGTCACGAGCGTCCGCAAAAAGGCCGTTATCGCCAGTTCCACCAAATCGGCCTCGAAGTGTTCAACCTGGAAGGTCCGGACATCGACGCCGAGCTGATCGTCATGACCTGGCGCCTGTGGGGGGAGCTGGGGCTGCGCGATGCGGTCAAGCTTGAGCTCAACAGCCTGGGCACCAGCGAGTCCCGTGGCCGTTATCGCGAAGCGTTGGTGGAATTTCTTTCCGGGCACGTGGACAAGCTGGACGAAGACAGCCAACGCCGCCTGAAGACTAATCCACTGCGGGTACTGGACACCAAGAATCCGGAAACCCAGGCGATCCTGGTCGACGCGCCGAAAATGGCCGACTACCTCGACGACGAATCCCGTGCGCATTTCGAAGGGCTGAAGGCGCGCCTGGACGCCGTCGGCATTCCCTACGTGATCAACCCCAAGTTGGTCCGTGGCCTGGATTACTACAGCAAGACCGTATTCGAATGGGTCACCGACAAGCTCGGCGCCCAGGGCACCGTGTGTGCCGGCGGCCGCTACGACGGGCTGGTGGAGCAGATGGGTGGCAAGCCGACCCCGGGCGTGGGCTTTGCCATGGGCATCGAGCGCCTGGTACTGATGCTTGAAGCACTGGACAAGGTGCCTGAAGCGTTGGCCCGCCAGGTTGACGTCTACCTGTGCGCCTTCGGCGAGGCCGCCGAACTGGCAGCCCTGGCCCTGAGCGAACGGGTCCGCGACCAATTGCCCAACCTGCGCCTGCAGATCAATGCCGGCGGCGGCAGTTTCAAAAGCCAATTCAAGAAGGCCGACAAGAGCGGTGCGTTGTACGCATTGATCCTCGGCGACGACGAACTGGCCCAACAAGTGGTAGGTTTCAAACCCCTGCGTGGCCAGGGCGAACAACAAAGCATTGCCTGGGATGCGCTTGCTGCACACCTGGCCACCTGCGTCGTGCAGGGTTGAAGCTGTCAAACAGCCGATTTAGCGATTAAGGAGTATTGGGGTGTCGAGTAGCGAAGATGAACAGCTGGCGGATTTGAAGGACTGGTGGACGCGCAACGGCAAGCCACTGCTCACTGGCGGCCTGCTGGCGCTGGTCATCGTGTTCGGCTGGCAGGCCTACCAGAAATACCAGGGCAACCAGTCGCAAGGCGCCTCGATGCTCTATCAGCAACTGCTGGAAACCACCCTGACACCGGACGGCAAGCCTGACGCTGCCCGCGTGGCGGACCTGGCTGGCAAGCTCAACAAAGAGTTCGGCGGCACCGCCTACGCCCAGTACGGCAGCCTGTTCGTGGCCAAGGTCGCGGTAGACAGCGGCAAACTGGACGACGCGGCCACCGAGCTGAAGGCCATCGTCGACAAGCCGGCCAACCCGACCCTGGGTGAAGTGGCGCGTCAGCGTCTGGCACAGGTGCTGGCGGCGCAGAACAAGGCTGAAGACGCCTTGAAGCTGCTCGACGGCGACGCCGACAAGGCGTTCCTGGCAACTCGCGAAGAACTCAAGGGCGACCTGCTGGTACAGCTGGGCCGCGCTGATGAGGCCCATGCGGCCTACCAAAAAGCCAAGGCTGCGCTGTCGGATGAAGCCGCGGTCGGTGGCCTGCAAATCAAGCTGGACGACCTGGCTAAAGGGGATGCGTGACGTGATCCGTTGGAAACATGCAGCATTGCTGGCCCTGGCCATTCTGGCCGCGGGTTGCAGCAGCAACAGCAAGAAAGAACTGCCTCCAGCCGAACTGACCGACTTCAAAGAAGAAGTCGTGTTGCAGAAGCAATGGAGCCGTTCCATCGGTGACGGCCAGGGCGAAACCTACAACATGCTGGTGCCGGCTATCGACGGCGACACCATCTATGCCGGCGACGTCACGGGCGTCATCATGGCGATGGACCGCATGAACGGTGACGTGAAGTGGGAGCAGGATCTTGAACTGCCTGTGTCCGGCGCCGTTGGCGTGGGTTACGGGCTGGTGATGATCGGCACGCTCAAGGGTGAGATCGTCGCCCTGGACGCGAGCAGTGGTGAAGAGAAATGGCGCGCCCGCGTGACCAGTGAAGTCCTTGCACCGCCTGCCACCAACGGTGACGTAGTGGTGATCCAGACCCAGGATGACCGTCTGATCGGTTTGGATGCCGCCACCGGCAACCAACGTTGGTTGTATGACAGCACCCCGGCGGTACTGACCCTGCGCGGCACCAGCGCACCGATTGTCACCAACCGCCTCGCGGTGGCTGGTTTGTCGACCGGTAAAGTCGTTGCCCTGGACATTTCCAACGGCGTACCGGTGTGGGAACAGCGAGTAGCCATTCCGCAAGGACGTTCGGAGCTGGAGCGCGTGGTCGACATCGACGGTGGCCTGCTGCTGTCCGGCGGCACGCTCTACGTTGCCAGCTACCAGGGCCGCGTTGCGGCGCTGGACCTGGAAAGCGGCCGTGTGTTGTGGCAGCGCGATGCCTCCAGCTACGCCGGTGTCGCCCAAGGCTTCGGCAGCGTCTATGTGAGCCTGTCCTCGGGCACCGTCGAAAGCGTTGACGAGCGTTCCACCACGGCATTGTGGAGCAATGATTCCCTGGCCCGCCGTCAGCTGTCGGCCCCGGAAGTGTTCTCCAGCTACGTTGCAGTGGGTGACCTGGAAGGTTACCTGCACCTGCTCAGCCAGGTGGACGGTCGTTTCGTCGGCCGCGAGCGCATCGACAGCGACGGCCTGCGTGCCCGTCCGCTGGTGGTGGGCGACATGATTTATGTGTATGGCAACAGCGGCAAACTGGAAGCCCTGACCATCAAGTAAGACTATGCTTGGGGCTAATCCCCCAAGCGGCCTTGTTCGCAAGGTTTGCAGTGCTTCCATGGGCTGCCCCGAGCACCAGCCGCTGCCTCGCAGCGGCTTTTGTATTTTCTGAAATAACGAAGTGGAGAGCCGCATGGTTCCCGTAATCGCCCTGGTGGGCCGACCGAACGTCGGCAAGTCCACCTTGTTCAACCGCCTGACCAGGACTCGCGACGCCATCGTCGGCGACTTGTCCGGTCTGACCCGTGATCGCCAATACGGTGAGGCCAAGTGGCAAGGGCGTACCTATATTCTGGTCGACACCGGCGGCATCTCCGGTGATGAACATGGCATGGATGAGAAAATGGCCGAGCAGTCGCTGCTCGCCATTGAAGAAGCCGATGTGGTGCTGTTCCTGGTAGACGCCAAGGCTGGTTTTACCGCCGCTGACCAGATGATCGCCGAGCACTTGCGCAAACGTAACAAGCGCTCCTACGTGGTTGCCAACAAGGTCGACAATATCGACCCGGACATGGCTCGCGCCGAGTTCGCACCATTGGGCATGGGCCAGGCGATCCCGATCGCCGGCGCCCACGGTCGCGGCATCACCCAGATGCTGGAAATCGCCCTGGCTGATTTCCCCAAGGACGACGCAGACGAGCCGGAAGAGGGCGAGGAAGAAATCGTTGCTGAAGGCGAGGAAGCCAAGCGCATTCCAGGCCCGAGCGAAAAAGACGGGATCAAAATCGCCATCATCGGCCGCCCTAACGTCGGCAAGTCGACCCTGGTCAACCGCATGCTCGGCGAAGACCGGGTCATCGTCTACGACCAGCCCGGCACCACCCGCGACAGCATCTACATTCCCTTCGAACGTAACGAAGAGAAGTACACGCTGATCGACACCGCCGGTGTGCGCAAGCGCGGCAAGATCCACGAAGAAGTCGAAAAATTCTCCGTGGTCAAGACCCTGCAAGCGATCAAAGACGCCAACGTGGTGATCTTCGTAATGGACGCCCGCGAAGGCGTGGTCGATCACGACTTGAACCTGCTGGGCTTTGCCCTGGAAGCCGGTCGTGCGCTGGTCATCGCGATCAACAAGTGGGACGGCATGACGCCGAGCGAGCGCGATTATGTGAAGGTCGAATTGCAGCGCCGGCTGTTCTTTGTCGACTTCGCCGACATCCACTTTATCTCGGCCCTCCACGGCACCGGCGTGGGCAACCTCTACGCTTCGGTACAGAACTCGTTCAAGTCGGCGGTCACTCGCTGGCCGACCAACCGCCTGACCCAGATCCTCGAAGATGCGGTGGGCGAACACGCGCCACCGATGGTCAACAATCGGCGGATCAAGTTGCGCTACGCCCACTTGGGTGGCGCCAACCCGCCGATCATCGTGATCCACGGTAACCAGATCGAGAAGGTGCCCAAGTCGTACGTTCGCTACCTGGAGAATACCTATCGCCGCGTCCTGAAGCTGGTCGGCACGCCGATCCGCATCGAGTTCAAGGGCGGCGAGAACCCGTACGAAGGCAACAAGAACACCCTCACCGATCGCCAGGTCAACAAGAAGCGCCGCTTGATGTCGCACCACAAGAAGGCCGACAAGAAGCGCCGCGATAAGAAATAGAAGCAGCGGCAAGTTTCAAGCTACAAGCTGCAAGTTTGGTGCGCATCAGCTTGTAGCTTGTAGTTTGTAGCTTGTAGCTTGTAGCTCGCAGAAGGCGCGTCCAATGATCACCAGCAAGTTGCCGAATGTCGGCATCACGATTTTCACCCAGATGTCCCAGCTCGCGGCGCAGACCGGCGCGCTCAACCTGTCTCAAGGGTTTCCCGATTTCGATGGTCCGCAGGCCCTGCGCGATGCGGTTGGCCGGCATATCGCCCAAGGCCATAACCAATATTCGCCGATGACTGGCCTGCCAGCGCTGCGGCAGCAGATCGCGGCAAAGATCGTCCGCAGTTATGGCGCCACCGTCGATGCCGATCAGGAAGTCACCGTGACCCCCGGCGCGACCCAGGCGATTTTCTGCGCCATCGCGGCGGTGGTTCACAGCGGCGACGAGGTGATTGTCTTCGACCCTGCCTACGACAGCTACGAGCCTGCCGTGCAGTTGGCCGGCGGGCGTTGCGTGCATGTGCAATTGGGCCTGGATGACTTCGCCATCGACTTCGAGAAGCTCGGCGAAGCCCTGAGCCCGCGTACGCGCATGATCATCCTCAATACCCCGCACAACCCCAGCGGCGCATTGATCAGCCGCGCCGAGCTGGACCAGTTGGCGGCGCTGATTCGCGACCGCGACATTTACCTGATCAGCGATGAAGTCTATGAACACCTGGTGTTCGACGGCGTACCCCACGCCAGCGTCCTCGCCCACGAAGAGCTGTATCGCCGCGCTTTCGTGGTCAGTTCGTTCGGCAAGACCTATCACGTCACCGGCTGGAAAACCGGCTACGTGGTGGCGCCAGCGGCCCTGACTGCGGAGCTGCGCAAAGTGCACCAGTACGTCAGCTTCTGCGGCGTGACGCCGTTGCAGTACGCCCTGGCCGACTACATGGCCGAGCACCCGGAACACGTTGACGAACTGCCGGACTTCTATCAGGCCAAGCGCGACCTGTTCTGCGATCTGCTGGCGCCGTCGCGCTTCAACTTCAAGCGGGTCGCCGGCACTTATTTCCAGCTGGTGGATTATTCGCAGATTCGCCCGGACCTGAATGACGTCGACATGGCCGTCTGGATGACCCGCGAACATGGCGTAGCGACCATTCCGATTTCCGTCTTCTACCAGAACCCGCCCCAAGGCCAGCGCCTGGTGCGCCTGTGCTTTGCCAAACGCGAGGAGACGCTGCGCGAAGCGGCGGAAAAACTATGCGTGATTTGAGTGCATTGCCGGACCTGAACATTGCCTTGATCCAGACCACCTTGGCCTGGCACGACCGCCAGGCGAACCTGGAGCATTTCGAGACGCTGCTCGAACAGTCGCGCGGGGCGGACCTGATCATCCTGCCGGAAATGTTCACCACCGGGTTTTCCATGGAGTCCGAAACCCTGGCGGAGCCTGAAAACGGCCCCGCCAGCCAATGGCTCAAGGTCCAGGCGGCGAAGCTGGACGCGGTGGTCACCGGCAGTGTGATCGTCCAGGCCAGCGACGGCAGCCATCGCAACCGCTTGCTGTGGGCGCGACCGGGCGGCGAAGTGCTGCATTACGACAAGCGCCATCTGTTCCGCATGGCGGGTGAACACAATCACTACACACCGGGTGATCAGCAGGTGTTGTTCGAGCTCAAGGGCTGGCGGATTCGGCCGCTGATCTGCTACGACCTGCGCTTCCCGGCGTGGAGTCGCGATGCCGAGGACACCGACCTGTTGCTGTACACCGCCAACTGGCCGGGCGCCCGGCGCCAGCATTGGAATCGGCTGCTGCCGGCCCGTGCCATCGAAAACCTTTGCTATGTGGCGGCGGTGAACCGTATCGGCACCGACGGCAAGGGTTTCGCCTACACCGGCGACAGCCAGGTGCTGGACTTCCAGGGCGAGACACTCCTCAGCGCCGGCGAGGCCGACGGCGTGTTCAGCGTTCGCCTGAGCGCGGCGGACCTGGCGGCGTACCGCACACGGTTCCCGGCGAACCTGGACGCTGATCGCTTCGAATTCGTATATTGAAACGATTCAGCCCTCAAGGACCGCTGTAGCAGGCCGATAACGGGTCAGCCAAGGAGGAGTCCCCATGACCAGTATCAGCGCAACGACCGTAAACCCTTATCCGCTGTCGGCACCCAAAGTGTCCATTCGCGGGGCTGAAGAAGAAAAAGTGGTCAGTCCAGTAGCACCGACTGATAGCGCGGAAGAAAAAGACAAGAAGTTGGAAGTCGACACCAGCGGCGCGAACATTGCCGGTGTTGGCGGCAGCAATGGCAGCAATGTCATCGAACAGCTGAAGAAGCAGATCGAGCGGACCGAGAAGTTGCTCGCCGACCAGCAAGCCCAGTTAGCCCGTGTTCAAAAAAGCCAGGCCAACCAGGAGCAGAAAGCCCAGGAAGCCATGGCGATCCAGACCCAGATCATGGCGACCCAGGCAACTTTGCAGACTTTGCAGGCTGCGCTTTTGCAGGCGATGACCGTTTCGATCGATACCCATGCCTGATAATTGTATGGCCTGACAGCTAACCAGAAATCAAACAAAAGGCCCCGGGATTCACATCCCGGGGCCTTTTTGTTATTCAACGACCGATCAGGCCGCTTTGGCTTCCGGTTGGCTCAGCGAGCGGTTCAGCGCGCTGAACAGCGCCTTGAAGCTTGCCGTGGTGATGTTTTCATCGATGCCCACGCCATGCACCGCACGCTCGCCGTTGACTCGCAGTTCAATATACGCGGCGGCCTTGGCATTGGTACCGGCGCCGATGGCGTGTTCGTTGTAGTCCATGATTTCCACCGGGATCGGCAGCCCGGCCACCAGGGCTTCCAGCGCGCCGTTGCCCTTGCCGCGCCAGTGCAGGTTGGTCTCGCCCTGGCCCTTGCTGGCCACTTCCACTTCCACGGCGCTGTTGCCGTTTTCTTCCTGCAGGCGATGGCTGACCAGCGCGTACGGGGTGTTGGCTTGCAGATACTCGCGCTGGAGGAGGGCGTGGATCTGCTGGGCGGTCATTTCCAGGCCCAGGCGGTCGGTTTCACGCTGCACCACTTGGCTGAACTCGATCTGCATGCGACGCGGCAGGCTGATGCCGTATTCCTGCTCCAGCAGATAGGCGATGCCGCCTTTGCCCGACTGGCTGTTCACGCGGATCACCGCTTCGTAGCTGCGCCCGATGTCGGCCGGGTCGATCGGCAGGTACGGCACTTCCCACAGGGTGTCCGGTTTCTGCTGGGCGAAGCCTTTGCGGATTGCGTCCTGGTGCGAGCCGGAAAACGCGGTGTGGACCAGGTCGCCGACGTACGGATGGCGAGGGTGAACCGGGATCTGGTTGCACTCTTCGACTACTTTGCGCACGCCGTCGATGTCGGAGAAATCCAGCTCGGGGTTGATGCCCTGGGTGTACAGGTTCAGCGCCACGGTCACCAGGTCGACGTTGCCGGTGCGCTCGCCGTTGCCAAACAGGCAGCCTTCGACGCGGTCGGCGCCGGCCATCAGGCCCAGCTCGGTGGCGGCCACGCCAGTGCCGCGGTCGTTGTGGGTGTGCAGGCTGATGAGCACGCTGTCACGGCGGGTGATGTTGCGGTGGAACCACTCGATCTGGTCGGCATAGATGTTTGGGGTGGCGACTTCCACGGTGGCCGGCAGGTTGAGGATCACCTTGCGCTCGGGCGTCGGGTTCCACACTTCGATCACTGCGTCGCAGACTTCCTTGGCGAACTCCAGTTCGGTGGCGCTGAAGGTTTCCGGCGAGTATTCGAACTGCCACTGGGTTTGCGGTTGCTGGGCGGCATATTTGACGAACAGCTTGGCCGCGTTCACGGCGATTTCCTTCACACCTTCCTTGTCCTGGTTGAACACGATGCGGCGGAACGACGGGCAGGTGGCGTTGTACAGGTGGACGATGGCTTTCTTCGCCCCACGCAGGGATTCGAAGGTCCGGGCGATCAGGTCTTCACGGGCCTGGGTCAGCACCTGGATGGTGGTGTCGTCCGGGATGTGGCCTTCTTCGATGAGGGTGCGCACGAAATCAAAGTCCGTCTGCGAAGCGGCCGGGAACGAAGCCTCAATTTCCTTGACGCCTACCGCCACCAAGGTTTTCCAGAAGCGCAGCTTCTTGGCAGCGTCCATCGGCTCGATCAGCGACTGGTTGCCATCGCGCAGGTCGGAGCTGCACCAGATCGGCGCGGCGGTGATGGTCTTCGACGGCCAGGTGCGATCCGGCAGGTTGATGGTCGGGAAGGCGCGGTATTTCGAAGACGGGTCTTTGAGCATGCTCATGGGGCGGAATCCTTATTGTCGTGGCCGGAAAAAGGCGGCCTGCCGGTGGTTCTAATGGGTTGGCTTTTCAGCCGGGACGAGGTGCCGCGATTCAGCCCGGCAGTCGTGCGCTGACGAGGCACAGGCTGCGGTGCTGGCGAAGCTGAATGAGGGTATGAGAGGTTTTCATGCCCTCAACCCTAACCGCGCCGGCGGGGGATCGCAAGCAGTCGGAAAAAATTGGGAGAAGTTCTGTTTTAAGGCTCTTGTGCGAGATTTAATCGCGTGTATCTCAGCGAAGTGTCTCGCCAATTGCGTCGATGTTTCGAGCCTGGCAATTATGGACGGATGGAGATGAGACCGGCGGCCTCATCAGGCTCAGGGTTGGAAAGCCCCGATAAAAATCGCCGGGTCCACTCGCGCATCGTTCAGGCTGATATTCCAATGCATATGCGGCCCGGTTGCCCGTCCTGTGGCGCCGACTTTGCCGACCACCGTCCCTCGCGCCAATTGCTGGCCGATCTTCACGTCAATCTTCGACATGTGGCAGAACATGCTGATGAAGCCCTGGCCATGGTCGACGAACACCGTGTTGCCATTGAAAAAGTAATTGCCGGTGAGGATGACCTTGCCGGCGGCCGGGGTCTTGATCGGCGTGCCAGCGGGCACGGCGAAATCCAGGCCGGAATGCGGGTTGCGTTCCTCGCCGTTGAAAAACCGGCGCACGCCAAACTTGCTCGACAGCGGACCGTTGACCGGTTTGTCCAGTAACAGGTTGCTGGGAATGTTCGGGCTGAAGCTGCGGTAGGCCTTCAGTTGAACCGCGAGCTCGGCGTTAATCCGCGCAAGGTCCGCCGGCTCCGGATTCACCTGGCGTTTGTTTTTCAGCGTGATGTGCTGCTCGGGGTACTTCTTGTAGCCGACCACGAAGGGCTGGGTGGCGCCGCCACTGCTGATTTGCTGGGTACCGGGCTGGACCGTCAGCGGAATGCCGACGATCGCCAGCCAGTTTTGCTGCTCCTTGACCACCAGCACCGGTTTGCCCTGGTACGTGGCTTTCGGCGCCTGGGCCGCGGCGCCCAAATCGACCACGGCCACGCCGCCGGGCACCGGCTTGTTCAGCAGGCGAGTGATGTAGCTGTCGGCGTGGGCATTGACGCTCAGGCACAGCAGAAGCAGTGGAGCGAGAAATCTCGGCATGAATCAATCCAGTAGAGAAAGGGTGACCGGCGTCAGGTGATTGTCTTCGACCCGCACCAGGAGCTCGCCTTCGCCGAGCTTGGCAGTCAGGCGCTGGCCGGTCTGGGTCTGTGCGGCGTTGCGGATTGCATGGCCGCGCTCGTCGAGCAGAATGCTGTAGCCACGGCCGAGGGTCGCCAGGGGGCTGACGATGTGCAGCGTCTGCATCTGGTTCTGTAACTGCACACGCCGGGTTTTCAGGCCTTCGCGCATGGCCCGGGGCAGGCGTTCGGCCAGGCTCTCCAGGCGATGGCGCAACATCGCCAGTTGCCGGCCCGGATGTTGCCCGGCCAAGCGAGTCTCCAGGCGGATCAAACGCTCGTTACGGGTATTGAGACTGCGTTCGAAGGCCCGGCGCATGCGCATGTCCAGGTCGTCGAGGCGCTGGGCTTGCTGGCGCAGGCGTTCGCCGGGATGCCGCAGGCGTCGGGTCAGGCCTTCGAGGCGAAGTTGATCGCGCATCAACCGGTCGCGCATGCGCATCACCAACCGGCGATGCAGGGTTTCAACCCGGCGAACCAAATCGCCTGCATCCGGCGCCAGTAGTTCGGCGGCGGCGGACGGCGTCGGCGCGCGCACGTCGGCGACGAAATCGCTGATGGAGACATCGGTTTCATGGCCGACGGCGCTGACGATCGGCGTGACACAGGCGTCCACCGCGCGGGCCACCGCTTCTTCGTTGAAGCACCACAAGTCTTCCAGCGAACCGCCGCCCCGGGCCAGGATCAACGCATCGAAACCGCGGGCGTCCGCCAGTTTCAAGGCGCGGACGATTTGCCCGGTGGCTTCGCGGCCTTGCACGGCGGTGGGAATCAGCGTCAGGGCAATCTGCGGCGCCCGGCGGCGGAACACACTGATGATGTCGCGGATCACCGCGCCGGTGGGCGAACTGATGATCCCGATGCGCTGCGGGTGAGCCGGCAGCGGCACCTTGCGCTCGGCGCTGAACAGGCCTTCAGCGCTGAGTTTTTCCTTCAAGGCATCGAAGGCCAGGCGCAGGGCGCCATCGCCGGCCGGCTCGACGGTGTCGAGGATCAATTGATAGTCGCCGCGACCCTCGAACAGCGAGACCTTGCCGCGTACCTTCACCGCCAAACCGTCCTTCAAGGCCTGGCGCACCCGCGCGGCGTTCTGCCGGAACAGTGCGCAACGCACCTGGGCGCCGCTGTCCTTCAGAGTGAAGTACACGTGGCCAGAGGCGGGCCGGGCGAGGTTGGAGATTTCGCCCTCGACCCAGATGTTGCTGAACACGTCTTCGAGCAGCACCCGCGCGCGGCCGTTGAGCTGGCTGACAGTCAAGACCTCGCGGTCCAGGCCCAGTCGGGCAAAGGGATCTTTAATCATGGGCGGCATGATAAGGGGATTCGCAGGTGAATCTCCATGAGCGCAGACATTTCGACTCCATTAGCTCCATTACGGACAGGTCCGTCAGCATAAATGCTGGATATGCCGCGACACATCTGGCTAAAGTCGCCGCTTTCGTCCTCAGGGAAGTGCCGGGTGGAGCTTTTGTCATGGCTGGGCCAGTGGGCATTCGCACCGATGCAATGGCTGGTGATCGGGCTTGCGATCATCCTGGCCTACATTGTTTTCGGTATCGCCGGGTTTGGCACCGCGTTGGTGGCCGCGCCGATCTTGCTGCTGTACATGCCGCTGTCGAAGATCGTGCCGCTGCTGGTGCTGCTGGATTTTGTCGCGGCGTTCGGCAATCTGTTGCCCTCGCGGCGAGACGTCGCCCGGCCCGAGTTGCTGCGGTTGTTGCCGTGCATGGCGGTTGGGTGCACCTTGGGCGTGATCTTCCTGCTCAACCTCAAGTCCGATCTGCTGCTGTTGTTGATGGGCCTGTTCATCAGCACCTATGCGATTTACAGCCTGTTGATAAAAACCCGGCCGGCGCAGTTGTCGGCGCTGTGGGCGCTGCCGATGGGAACGGTGGGCGGGATGTTCGGTGCGTTGTTCGGCAGTGGCGGCTTTTTATATGCCATCTACCTCAACAGCCGTTTGCCCAAGGAGGCGTCCCGGGCGACTCAAAGCGCGTTGATCAGTTGCAGCACGGTGGTGCGCTTGAGCCTGTTCATCGTCGCTGGGGTATATGCCGAGCTACCCTTGTTGGTACTGGCGTTGTGTTTGTTGCCGGCCATGGCGCTGGGGCTGTGGGTCGGGCGTCGCTTGACCATGAAAATGTCGCGAGAGGCGTTCGTGCGCCTGGTTACCTGGTTGGTGCTCGCCAGCGGCATTGCGTTGATCGTGCGCTACCTGAGTGCTTGACCTGGCTCGGCCAGGGATTAAGCTGCCGGCCTTCTATCAGACCCGCCAGGGAAACAGCCAGGCCTCGCCATGAATTCGCAAAGCATCATCGTCCCGAAAATTTCCACCCTGCCGGTCCACGAGCCCCGGGCCCGGGCGATCGTGCGCTGGCTGGTGCGCAAGAATATCGTCGAGGAGCAACTGACCACTTGCGGGCGCACCGGCAACCGCATGGCCCACGCCATCGCCCCCGGTGCCCGCCATGTGGTCCTGCATCCCGACGCGCTGCCGTTCGGCGAACCGGTCAACGGCCTGGAGATCATCACCAAGCGCTGCATCTATACGCCGGCCAAGGGTTTTCTCGAAGAAGCCGGCTGCGCCGAGTGCCGCCGGGAAATCGGCGAGGCGCTGTTCGAAAGCCTGGAAGATTGGATGCCGGGGCGCACCGACAACTTCACTTGTCCCGAATGCGGGCATGAAGACGACATCAACGGGTTCCTGTTTCTCCAGCCCTGCGGTTTCTCGAACCTGGGGTTCATTTTCAATAACTGGCTCGAAGCGGGGTTCAAGCAGGACTTTCTCGATGAGTTCGCCGACTGGCTCGATCTGCCGGTGAGTTGGGTGAGGGTTGAGTTGTAGCGAGTCACAACTCCTAAGAGAAACACACAAACCCTGTTGGTTTTAGCCAGTCAATCACCCCGCCAATAATAGACAGAGTTTTACATTGAGCCAGACGGGGTCCATGAGTATAATGGCGCGCTTCCATTTTCCCGCTCGGGAGCCCCCGCGATGCTGCGTATCAGCCAAGAAGCTCTGACCTTCGACGACATTCTCCTAGTGCCCGGATATTCCGAAGTACTGCCTAACGAAGTCAGTCTCAAGACCCGTCTCACCCGTGGCATCGAACTGAATATCCCGCTGGTTTCCGCTGCCATGGACACCGTGACCGAAGCCCGCCTGGCCATTGCCATGGCCCAGGAAGGCGGTATCGGTATCATCCACAAGAACATGACCATCGAACAGCAGGCCGCCGAAGTGCGCAAGGTCAAGCGGTTCGAGGCTGGCGTGGTCAAGGATCCGATCACCATCGAGGCGGATGCCACGGTCCGGGATCTGTTCGAACTGACCCGCATGCACAACATCTCCGGCGTTCCGGTACTGCACGATGGCGACCTGGTCGGCATCGTCACTTCCCGCGACGTGCGTTTCGAGAACCGCCTGGATGCCTCCGTTCGCCAAGTGATGACGCCTAAGGAGCGCCTGGTCACGGTCAAGGAAGGCACCAATAAGGACGAAGTCCGCGAGTTGCTGCATAAGCACCGCATCGAGCGCGTGCTGATCGTCGACGACAAGTTCGCCCTCAAGGGCATGATGACCGTCAACGACATCGAAAAAGCCAAGGCTTATCCGCTGGCCAGCAAGGATGATCAAGGTCGTCTGCGCGTAGGCGCTGCGGTCGGCACCGGCAAGGACACGGGTGACCGCGTCGCGGCCCTGGTCAATGCCGGCGTTGACGTGGTGGTGGTCGACACCGCCCACGGTCACTCCAAAGGCGTGATCGACCGCGTTCGCTGGGTCAAGCAGAACTTCCCTGACGTGCAGGTCATCGGCGGCAACATCGCCACTGGCGCTGCGGCCAAGGCCCTGGCCGAAGCTGGCGCCGACGCGGTCAAGGTCGGTATCGGCCCTGGCTCGATCTGCACCACGCGCATCGTCGCCGGTGTCGGCGTGCCGCAGATCAGCGCCATCGCCAACGTCGCCGCCGCCCTTGAAGGCACCGGCGTGCCGTTGATCGCCGACGGCGGTATCCGCTTCTCCGGTGACCTGTCCAAGGCCATCGTCGCCGGCGCGTCTTGCGTGATGATGGGTTCGATGTTCGCCGGTACCGAAGAAGCGCCGGGCGAGATCGAACTGTTCCAGGGTCGTAGCTACAAGGCCTATCGCGGCATGGGTTCGCTGGGTGCCATGTCCCAGGCCCAGGGTTCTTCCGACCGTTACTTCCAGGACTCCTCCGCGGGTGCCGAGAAGCTGGTGCCGGAAGGCATCGAAGGTCGCGTGCCGTACAAAGGCACCCTGAGCGCCATCATCCATCAACTGATGGGCGGCCTGCGTTCTTCCATGGGCTACACCGGCAGCGCCGACATCGAAGAGATGCGCACCAAGCCGGAATTTGTCCGCATCACCGGCGCTGGCATGGCTGAGTCCCATGTCCACGACGTGCAGATCACCAAGGAAGCGCCGAACTATCGGGTCGGCTGACGCCGACAGCTTTGAGCCACAAGCTATAAGTTACAAGCGGTGGTTGCGCTGCAGCAGCCACCGCGTATTACCCGATCAACTTGCAGCTTGCGGCTTGCGGCTTGCAACTGCTCTTCAGAGTTTCTCCCATGGCCCTCGACATTCACGCTCACCGCATCCTGATCCTCGACTTCGGCTCCCAGTACACCCAGCTGATCGCCCGCCGCGTGCGCGAGATCGGCGTGTACTGCGAACTGCATCCGTTCGACATGGATGACGAAGCGATTCGCGAATTCGCTCCCAAAGGTGTCATCCTCGCTGGCGGCCCCGAGTCCGTACACGAAGCCGACAGCCCGCGCTGCCCGCAAGCCGTGTTCGACCTGGGCGTGCCGGTCTTCGGTATCTGCTACGGCATGCAGACCATGGCCGAGCAGTTGGGCGGCAAGGTCGAAGGCTCGGACCTGCGTGAGTTCGGTTATGCCCGCGTCGACGTGGTCGGCAAGAGCCGCCTGCTAGACGGCATCGAAGACCACATCGACGCCGATGGCCTGTTCGGCCTCGACGTGTGGATGAGCCACGGTGACAAGGTCACCAAGATGCCGGAAGACTTCCACATCCTCGCCAGCACCCCGAGCTGCCCGATCGCTGGCATGTTCAACGACGATCGTCGCTACTACGGCGTGCAGTTCCACCCGGAAGTGACCCACACCAAGCAGGGCGGCCGCATCCTGTCGCGCTTCATCCTCGACATCTGCGAGTGCGAAGCCCTGTGGACCCCGTCGAAGATCGCCGAAGACGCCATTGCCCAAGTCCGTGCCCAGGTCGGTACCGACAACGTGCTGCTGGGCCTGTCCGGCGGCGTCGACTCCTCGGTGGTTGCCGCGCTGCTGCACAAGGCCATCGGCGACCAATTGACCTGCGTCTTCGTCGATAACGGCCTGCTGCGCTTGCACGAAGGCGAGCAAGTGATGGCCATGTTCGCCGAGAACATGGGCGTCAAGGTGATCCGCGCCAACGCCGAAGAACAGTTCCTGAACAACCTGGCCGGCGAGTCCGACCCGGAGAAGAAACGCAAGATCATCGGCCGCACCTTCATCGACGTGTTCGATGCCCAGTCCAACAAGCTGGACAACATCAAGTACCTGGCCCAGGGCACCATCTATCCCGACGTGATTGAGTCGGCCGGCGCCAAGAGCGGCAAGGCCCACGTGATCAAGTCCCACCACAACGTCGGTGGCCTGCCGGAAGAGATGAACCTGAAACTGGTCGAGCCGCTGCGCGAACTGTTCAAGGACGAAGTGCGTCGCCTCGGCCTGGAACTGGGCCTGCCCTACGACATGGTCTACCGCCACCCATTCCCGGGCCCGGGCCTGGGCGTGCGGATCCTCGGCGAAGTGAAGAAGGAATATGCCGACCTGCTGCGTCGTGCCGACCACATCTTCATCGAAGAACTGCGCAAGGCCGACTGGTACCACAAGGTCAGCCAGGCGTTCGTGGTATTCCAACCGGTGAAATCGGTGGGCGTGGTCGGCGATGGCCGTCGTTACGCCTGGGTCGTGGCGCTGCGCGCCGTGGAAACCATCGACTTCATGACCGCTCGCTGGGCACACCTGCCGTACGAGCTGCTGGAAACCGTTTCCGGGCGGATCATCAATGAGATCGAAGGTATTTCTCGCGTGACTTATGACGTGTCGAGCAAGCCGCCGGCGACGATTGAGTGGGAATGAGGTTCGTCCGCAACGCTTTGTACCCTGTTCGGTAGAGCAATGCCGACAGGGTATCCATAGCGCTTTTCTGCGCAGAGGCAGTTGCGGCCTGGGACGGTTTTGATCCAGCGACGCCAGGCGCTTACGAGCTTTACCCTCAGCCTTAAACAACAAAACCCGCATCGGCGGGTTTTGTTGTTTAAGGCGCAAACGTTGATCAGAAATCGTAACGCACGTTTGCGGTGAAGGTGTCGGCGTCGAAGCCGCTGCTGGTCAGGTAGTTGTACGTCCCTCCCACGCTCCACGCGCCTACGCGGTAGTTCGCGCCCAGTCCCAGCTCGTAGCTGTCGCGTGCCGGTGTCGCGCCTGTAGTGGTGAATGGCGTACCGCCGAGCACGAAGGTGGAGGTGGTGCCGGCCTTGTCGCCGATGAAATCGTGCCAAGCCATCAGCTTGGCTTCCGGTTCCAGGCTGCCCAAACCTACGTCAAAAGCCGCCGCCAGACGAGCGCCCAGGCCCATTTCGCCGATTTCATAGCGCTGGCTGCCGACGTTGAGGGCGGCTGAGCTACCTTTTTCACGGTACGAATCCATCGTTACGTTGGCATAGCGCGCGCCGATCTGTGGTTCCAGCAGCCACTGCTTGTCGAGCTGGAACGTGTAGCCTGCCAGTGCGTTGACGCCGAAGATCTCACTGTCGTAGTCGGCCTTGGCGCGGGTATCGGCGATGTAGCGTTTGGACTCGTTGTCGTTCCAGCCATACATCAGCGAGGTGTCGACAAAGAAGTTGTCACGGGTCCAGTTGCCGTACAGGGTCAGTGCATGGCCGCTGACGTCGGTTTTGTTGCCCAGGTCGGATTTGACGTCGCTGGTCAGGTAGCTGTAGGCCAGGCCCAAGGTGGTATCGGCGTTGAGCTTGCCGTCGGCACCCACGGCGATGCCGTTGGTGTTGGCGTCGTAGCCATCAACACCGTGGCGGCGGTCCTGGTTGGCATCGCTGGACAGCGCTTGCAGCCATACGCCTTGTTCTGCCAGGACGTCACCGGAGGACAGACCGCTACGCCCTTTGCTGGCGCGACGGTTGATAGCACTCGCGACCAGGTTCTGGCTGCTGGTGGCAGCGTTGATCGCCCCACGGCTGACGTCTGGAGCCAGTGTTTCGGCAAGTTTGGCCAGGTCTTCACTGGTGGCTGCGTTGGCGAAACGCTGGAACACCGGGTCGCTTTCGTCCATCTGGCCCATGACCGTGTTCTTGAATGGATTGATGGCGTTCACCGCGTTGCGCGAACCACGGGCACCCAGCAGGTCTTGCGTAATCACCTCATCACTGCGGGTGGCAACCAGTGCTTTCACGTCCTGGCCTTCAATGCCGAAGTTCCTCACCTCGAGCAGCGCCGAGGAGGAAACCACGGACAGGTTCTGCGGGTCCTCCCACGTGCCAGAGTTGAGAAGGGTGTAGCGGGTGCCCTGGGCCGACGTGCGGAAGTCGTCGGAGCGAGCCTGCAGTTCGATCTGGCTGCCGGGAGAGAAGTAGGTATTGCCGGTGACTTTCAAAATCGGCGTATTGGCCAGTGTGTTGTTGTCCAGCAGCAGGCGCAGGCGCGCAGTGTCGCTGTCCATGTCGAGATCGCCCACAATCGTAGTCTGCGGGCGAAGCAGCGTCAGGCGGCCACCGTCGATATCGACGAAACCGGCGCGGATGGTCGAGCCATCGAACATCGCGTCCCCTTGCACCAGCACACCACTCAGGCCCAGCAGGTCACCGTTGACCTGACCACCTTGCCAGTAGAAATACGAAGGGGAGGCATCGTCGTCCGCCAAAATTGCTGCGGTGCCGCCTTCGATCAGGCCGCCTGTCTGCCTGATGGTGAGGGTGTCGAAACCGCCGGAGGTATCGAGGCTGAGAAAATGGATACCGACTCCGTCGGCGGAGATAGTCCCGCTGTTGTTGATATCACTCTTGAAGGGAGCGCCTGTCATCTGGCCGGTAAATCGAGCGTTCTCGATCTCGATACCCGCCGAGTCGATGCCGCGAGCGGTGATAGTGCCCGAGTTGTTGATGTGCGCCTGGGTCGAGGTGATCATCATGCCATTGGCATTTTCGCCAGTTACAGTGATGTTGCCGTTGTTGTTCACTTCACCAGCGATGTTCGCCAGATACAGGTCCAGCCCCATGGCGCCGTTGCCGCTCACCGCCATGTCACCATCATTTATTAGATCGCCAGCGACGGTGGAGTTGAGTGTCATGGAGATACCGGCAGGGATGTCGCTGGGGTTTGCAGCCGTCAGGTTGATTTTGCCTTGGTTGACCAGCTTGCCCGCCAGGGTCACGTTGGTCAGCTCTACCCCTGCATTTTGCGACGTCCCGGTGAAGGTGGCGTTATTGAAAACATCACCGGAGCTGCTGTATGCCCCTGTGCTCAGGTCGTGGTTGAGGTCGGGTGCGGGTGCGGGTGCGGCATGGGCAGTGGCAGTGGTAGCCGCGACGGACAGCGCCAACAACGAGCGGCGCAGGTGGGAAATGTTCAAAGCAGTATCCTTACAGGGCAGAAACTGGCAAGGAACAACCTGCGCGTCAGCGTCTGTTTTGGGCATCCTTGCCAGCTTGTCAGTGAATGGCTGATTCAAGCGCGTGCAAATTTACACGATGCTTGCAGGACAATTCACCATAAAAAGAATAAATGAAGAAGACGCCGTTAAAAAATGCGACGCGACAGTGGTTTTTTGAGGCTTTACCGCATTATCCAGCAATTAAGTTGAACTTTAGATTGTCGTTGCGGCTGGCCCGGGTCAGGCACTAAGGAGGATGTGATTCGGATGTTTTCAAACGGACCTGCCCACTTCTCATCTAAGGAGTCTCATGTGCCAACGGAGTTTTAACCCATCGGCTCCATGTCGCTTCCCACCCCTTATCATGGCTTGCTCCTGGCACACGGACGCATTCGGAGAGGGGCGAGCCAAGCGCCTGTTGGTACCTATCCGCTAAGTCACCTGGAATAATCCGGTCTGCGTCTCCAATGAGATGACGCTGGGGCAACAAGGCGAGTCGCTTTCGATAGTCCAGCGGATCGAGTGAACCGTCGAGTGGCGACAGGCCTTTCATCGTCGCCCACAGACGGGGACTGAGATTGCCAGCAAGGGTTTGCACCTGGGTAACATCATTGCGCTGCGCCGCTAACAATAATGCAAGAGCGGCTCCACCTGAGTAACCCACCAGTTCGAACTCCCTATTGCCATATCGCTGTTTTAATTGGTCCAGCGCCTGGCTGAGGTGGGTGACCACTTCCTGGGAAAATCGTCGATGGGTCCAGAGTGCTGATTGACAGGCTGCGGCCATGACGAACTGGCAAGGACGTGCCAGGTAAACATTCGGTGTCGGATCATCGACCGCCAGCCGTGGCACCAACAGATTGTGCGGACTCGGATCCAGGCTGGGTCGAGTGGCCGTCGCCCAGGAATGGCCATCGCCTTCCAAATAGACCCGCAGGCGAGTCATCTTTTCTGTAGTTTGCGGCGCGATTATGAAGAGGGGGAAGGCGTGTCCCGGCAGGACCTCCGATTGTCGGCCGTGCTCCTGAGCCAATTGTTGCAGTGACTCGCGCGGCGATTGGCAGGCGATGAGAAGCGCGCTGATCATCACCATGCAGCTTTTATAGAAGCTGGGGAACACCCTGAAGCCCGCTTGATTGCGGGCTTTTGGCTTTTTGGGGTTTGGCAATTTCTAAGGCAACGCGTCGCGTTTGGCGAAGATGCTCGCCATTTGCGCCGCGTTTTCGGTCCCCCATGTACACAGCGGGACGATTGCCTCGGCCAAGCTGCGACCGAGCGGGGTCAGCGCGTAGTCCACCCGCGGCGGCACTTCCTTGTAGTCGGTCCGCGCCAGCACGTGATCGGCTTCCAGGTCTTTCAATTGCTGGATCAGCACCTTGTCACTGACGCCTGGGATCAAACGCTTGAGTTCGCCGTAGCGTTTCGGGCCGTCGCGCAGAAAAAACAGGACCAGTGGTTTCCACTTGCCCGAGATGATGCGCAGCGTGGCGTTGAGCCCGCAGCCGGTGTCGCAGGTTTCAGTAGATTGGGTCATTTTTTGATACTTACCAAAAGGTGCATACTTGTCCTTAGGTTATCAGGGCTGCATCCTCGTTCTCAAGCAAACAGTTCCCTGCTTGCATATCACTCCAAGAAGGATGCACGACATGACCAAACTGAACGCAAAGACTGCGGTGATCACCGGTGGCGCTACCGGCATCGGCCTCGCCGCAGCAAAGCGCTTCATCGAGGAGGGCGCGTTCGTCTTTATCTTCGGCCGCCGACAGGAAGCGCTAGACGCTGCTGTGGCTGAGCTCGGGCCCAATGCCCGCGCGGTGAAGGGCTCGGTCTCCGACCAGGCCGACCTCGACCGACTCTACGCGGCGGTGAAAGCCGAGCGCGGAACCCTCGACATCGTCTTCGCCAATGCCGGGGCGGGAAGCCCGCTTGCCCTCGGCGAGATCACCGCCGAGCACATTGACGAAATCTTCGAAACCAACGTGAAGGGCTCGATCTTCACCGTGCAGAAGGCGCTGCCGCTGATGGGCGAGGGCGGTTCGATCATCCTGACCGGATCCAGTGCCGGCACCACGGGTGCCCCGGCATTCAGCGTCTACAGCGCGAGCAAGGCGGCAGTGCGCAATCTGGCGCGGACTTGGGCAGAGGACCTGAAGGGCAGCGGCATCCGGGTCAACGTGCTGTCACCCGGGCCGACGGCGACCGAACTGGCGAAGGCTGCGCTGGGCGAGGAGGGCATGAAGATCTTCGCCTCGATGAATCCGCTCCAGCGCATGGCAGAACCGGCGGAGATCGGAGCGGTGGCGGCCTTTCTCGCATCGCCGGACAGCAGCTTCATGACCGCCAGCGAGGTCGCCGCCGACGGTGGCCTGGCGCAGATCTGAATTGCTACGCCCCATTCGATAGGTCGGAGCCTGTAAGACGTGGTAACCCATTTGGTGTGTGCAAAATGATGGGGCTTGAAAGGCCCGGTCATTGCCAGCCAAACACAAAACCGTGGCGAGGGAGCTTGCTCCCGCTGGGGTGCGAAGCGCCCCAATCAAAGCCGACCAGGATCGGCCTGAGACACCGCAATGACGGCTTTGGGCTGCAACGCATCCCAGCATAGTCACCTTTCGCTACGATTCCCCGCCTCAACGGCACTGAGAAATGCTTACCATCTGTCGCGGAACCCAACGTGTATTTCGCCGGCATGGTGCGGAGCGCTGTCGCAACGTCTGCGAACCACTTTGTACCAAAGCTGCTGCCGAGCGGATGTGGGCGCTAAACGCTGGCGTTTGAAAGCGATCCGCTGGGTTGTCATTTGACAACCTGGCGGATGATGCGAATACTGGAGATCACGGATGATTCGTCCAACGCACCCGAAAAAAGAAATCGAAGACGCGCTCAGGCATGCCGAAGGGCAGGGGTGGCGCGTAGACGTTGGCGGCAGTCACGCCTGGGGACGGGCTTATTGCCCATACAAAGAGGCGGAGTGCCGTTGTGGCGAGTTCTGCATCACATCGATATGGAGCACGCCGAAAAACCCTGGCAACCATGCGCGAGCATTGCGACGCGTCGTGGACAATTGCACTGCGCATCGCAACCAGCGCGATGCTGATGACGATGCTGAGGAATAGAACAATGGAATATATTTTTACCTTGAAATATCAGCTCCCTGACGATGGCTGTGCCATGGATGAACTGGTCGAGCGGCTGGGAGAAGCGGGCTGCGACGATGCCTTGGTGGGTATCGGGCAACCGGGACGGCTGGCGCTTGAGTTCACGCGCGAGGCTCCTGATGCGGCCAAGGCAGTGCTTAGCGCTCTGTCCGACGTTCATCGCGCGGTGCCGTCGGCCAAATTGATCGAGGTGGCGCCTGATTTGGTCGGGCTGACCGATGTAGCGGAGATCGTAGGGGTGTCTCGGCAGAATATGCGCAAGCTGATGTTGGCTCATCCGGGCAGCTTCCCGACGCCGGTGCACGAGGGGAGTGCATCTCTCTGGCATTTGGCGGATGTTCTGCGTTGGCTGCAGGTCAGGGGCAACTATTCGCTTACCAAAAATGTGTTGGATTTGGCCCTGGTGGCGTTGCAGGTCAACGTTGCGAAAGAAAGCCGACGGGTGCCTGGTATGGCTTCCGAAGAGTTGAAAGCTTTGGTTGGGTGACAGTCATGCTCAGCCTCCCCTCAGTTTGACGAGCCGATTGGCAGGAGTAATCGTTTTTGTGCGCGACTCTTGTTATCTAATCGTTTTTTTACAACCTTAACCGTTAGCTAAAGGATCAGGAGCACGACATCATTTCTGGAATGCCCGCGCTGCAACAGGTAGGGGTATGGGCCGAAATCGCTGTAGCCGTCTCGCGGGGGTTTGAGGAAGACGGCGGAGCGGGTGATGTTGTGATCGATCGACATCGTCCGGGAAAGCCCGTCGACCGCTGAAGCCCTTCAGACTTGGGTATTAAAGAAGCTGTGGTCGAGTCAAATCCGTGTGAACCCGTATCCACACGGCTTTCTGTGTTCACCGCCGCGCCACATCCGAAAAATAAAACTTATCCAGCGTATGCCGCGATTCGGTGTACTCGAACTGTCGGCCGTCCTGGAGAAAGGTCTGGTTACTCACCACGATCACATGGCTCTGGCCTTCGAGGTCCAGGTGTTGCTGGTCGTCCTTGCCGCAGCGGACCGCTTCGATGGTGCGCTGGGCGTAGGCGATCTGCAGTTGCAGGGTCTGTTCGATGAAGGCGTAGATCGACTGCACGGCGATGTCGCGGGTCAGGCCGGGGATCACGTCGCTGACGAAGTGGTTGATGTCCAGGATCACCCGTTTGCCATCGATGCGCCGGACCCGCTTGATGCGGGTTATCTGGCTGCCGATGGGCGCCTTGATGTGCTCGAGCAAGGCCCCTTCCAGCGGCAACTGGCTGAACTCGACCACTTCGGTGCTGACATCGTTGCCCAGGCGCGGGTAGGTCTCCTGGAAGCTGACGATGCCGCCGAGTTGGAATTCGATGGGTTGGGTGGACAGTACGAAAGTGCCCTTGCCATGGATCTTCTGGGCGAAGCCGCGCTCCTGGAGTTGCTCGATGGCCTTGCGCACGGTGCCACGACTGGCCTGATAGCTGTCCATCAGTTCGGTTTCGGAGGGCAGGCGGGCGCCTCGCTCCAAGCGTTCGGTGGTAATGCTGTTCAGCAGATCGTTGTAGATCTGGTTGTATTTACTCATGGAAAGGGCTCTGTACCGCGCTGTTCACCGGGGCGGAACCTTACGGGCCAAGTGGGAGATTGTCCATTCGACTGTCATCGTTTGACGACGGGAGCGTAGGACGTTTCCGGGGTCTTTGGGCCTTATCATAAACAAAAACATAACTCGTCTGTACGAGTTGTTGATTTAACTCGTACAGACGAGTACTTTCTCTTCCGTGCTGTCGACTCTCAATAACAAGAATGACGCGGAAGAAAAAAGCATGAGCCACGATTACCCCAAAATCGCCAGTGAGCTGCTGCAAAGCTTGGGTGGCGTCGACAATATCGAGCAGGCCGCCCACTGCGTGACGCGCCTGCGCCTGTCCCTCAAGGACGCCGCCCGGGTGGACAGTGCCACGCTGAACCAGATCGACCTGGTCAAGGGCTCGTTTTTTACCGGTGGCCTGTTTCAGGTGGTCATTGGCCCGGGCGAGGTGGAGAAGGTCTATGCCGCCCTGCGCGAACTCACCGGCCTGGCCGCCGCGACCATTGCCGACGTCAAGCGCCAGGGTGCGCAGAAGGGCAACGGCATGCAGCGCCTGGTGCGGGTGCTGTCCGATGTGTTCATGCCCATCCTGCCCGCACTGGTGATCGCCGGCCTGCTGATGGGTGTCAACAACCTGCTGGGCGCCAAGGGCATGTTCATTGCCGATCAGACGTTGCTCGATGCCTATCCGAACCTGGACGGCATCTGGAGCCTGATCAACCTGATGGCCAATACTTCCTTCGTCTTTCTCCCGGCCCTGGTGGGCTGGTCGGCGGCCAAGCGTTTCGGCGGCAGTGAGATTCTCGGCATCGTGCTGGGCCTGATGCTCGTCCACCCAGACCTGCTAAACGCCTGGAACTACGGCAAGGCCGTGGCGGGACTGGAAGGCCAGAGCCTGCCGTATTTCGATATCTTTGGCTGGTTCCAGATCGAGAAGGTCGGCTACCAAGGGCAAATCCTGCCGATCCTGCTGGCGGCCTATGTCATGAGCGTGATCGAGCGATGGTTGCGGGCCAGGGTGCCTAACGCGATCCAACTGCTGGTGATCCCCATCACCACCATCGTGATCACCGGGGTATTGGCCCTCGCCATCATCGGTCCGGTCACCCGGCACCTGGGCATCCTTATCACCGAAGGCATGGTGGCGCTGTTCGACCTGGCGCCAGTGATTGGCGGAGCGATTTTCGGCCTGCTCTACGCGCCGCTGGTGGTAACTGGCATGCACCACATGTTCCTGGCGGTGGACCTGCAGTTGATCTCGACCCAGGGCGGCACCTTCATCTGGCCGATGATCGTCATGTCCAACCTGGCCCAGGGCAGCGCGGCGCTGGCAGTGTTCTACATGACCCGCAATGCGCGGGACAAGAGCATGGCGTCCACCTCGGCGATTTCCGCCTATTTCGGGATCACGGAGCCAGCGATGTTCGGGGTCAACCTGCGCTACAAATTCCCCTTCTATTGCGCCCTGGCCGGCTCGGCCCTGGGTTGCATTTTCCTGTCACTGAACAAGATCAAGGCCTCGGCGATTGGCGTGGGCGGCCTGCCGGGTTTCATTTCCATCGTGCCGGACTACATACCGATGTTCGTGGTCGGCATGGTCATCGCCATGAGCGTGCCCTTTGCCCTGACTTGCGCATTGAGCATGAAGATCGTCCGGCCGGGGTATCGGGTGGCCTGACTCTGTGGGAGCGGGCTTGCCCGCGATGAGGCCCGCAAGGCCAGTACCAAACAGACTGAAGGAATCGCACACATGCAAGACTGGCAACGCTCGGTGATCTACCAGATCTATCCCAAGAGTTTCTACAGCCATGGCGGCCAGGCCACCGGTGATTTGCTGGGGGTGGTGGACAAGCTCGATTACTTGCACTGGCTGGGTGTGGATTACCTGTGGTTGACGCCTTTCCTGCGCTCGCCGCAACGGGACAATGGCTACGACATTAGCGACTACTACGCCATCGACCCCAGCTACGGCACCATGGCCGACTGCGAATTATTGATCACTGAGGCGCGCAAGCGCGGTATCAAGCTGATGCTCGATATCGTAGTCAATCACACCTCCATTGAGCATCCCTGGTTCCAGGCCGCCCGCAGCAGCCTCGACAACCCGTACCGTGATTTCTATATCTGGCGGGACCAGCCGAACACCTGGGAGTCCAAGTTCGGCGGCTCGGCCTGGGAGTACGAAGCGCAGACCGGCCAGTATTACCTGCACCTGTTCGACCATACCCAGGCCGACCTGAACTGGGACAACCCCCAGGTCCGCGCCGAAGTGTTCAAGATGATGCGTTTCTGGCGGGACATGGGGGTGGGGGGCTTTCGTCTCGATGTGATCAACCTGATCTCCAAGCCGGCCGACTTCCCTGACGACCACACCGACGGCCGGCGTTTCTATACCGACGGCCCCAACGTGCACCGCTACCTGCAGGAAATGCACCGGGAAGTCTTCGAGGGTTTCGACCTGATCAACGTCGGCGAGATGTCGTCCACCAGCCTTGAACACTGTGTTCGTTATTCGTGCCCGGCGTCCCGTGAACTGTCGATGACCTTCAATTTCCATCACTTGAAGGTCGACTACCCGAACCTGCAAAAGTGGGTGCGGGCCGACTTCGATTTTCTCGAGCTCAAACGCATCCTGTCCGACTGGCAGG
Organism: Pseudomonas sp. Z5-35; assembly: GCF_051131945.1. Lineage (NCBI taxonomy): Bacteria > Pseudomonadati > Pseudomonadota > Gammaproteobacteria > Pseudomonadales > Pseudomonadaceae > Pseudomonas > Pseudomonas sp. Z5-35. The sequence goes on along the minus strand of NZ_CP071640.1, from coordinate 4,472,224 downwards.
TCGGCATGCAGGCCGGTGACGGCTGGAATGCGTTGTTCTGGTGTAACCATGACCAGCCACGGGTGGTGTCGCGGTTCGGTGATGACGGTGAGTACCGCGTGCCTTCGGCGAAGATGCTCGCCACGGCGCTGCACTTTCTCCAGGGCACGCCGTTCGTGTACCAGGGCGAGGAATTGGGCATGACCAATCCGGGCTTCGAGCACATCGAGCAATACCGTGATGTGGAAACCCTGAACATCTATCGCCTCAAGCGCAACGCCGGCGTGCCCGAAGCCGAGGCCATGGCGCCGATCATGCAGAAGTCCCGTGACAACGGGCGCACGCCAATGCAATGGAATGCTGGGCCGAATGCAGGTTTCAGCCGGGCTGATCCCTGGATTGGCGTGCCTGCCAATGCCGCGTTCATCAATGTCGAGCAGCAACAAAAAGACTCGACCTCGGTGCTGCATTACTACCGCGAGCTGATCGCCCTGCGCCGCCGCGAAGCCTTGATCCAGGACGGTGTCTATCGCCTGCTGCTGCCTGAGCACCCGCATGTGTGGGCGTACCTGCGCGAAGGGCAGGGGGAGCGCCTGTTGGTGGTCAGCCATTTTTATGGGGGTGACTGTGAGGTGGAACTGCCCGAAGGGATCCTCACCCATGACACGAAACAACGCTGGGTGATCGGCAACTACGAGGCCGGCGAACACCGACACCGACGTCTGCATCTGCGGCCCTACGAGTCGTTCGTGTTGCACCTGAGCGACTGAGAAAAAAACTTCCCCTGACCCAGGCAATGCCTGACAGCGAACACGTGCGCCACGCACCGTGGGCTCTTTGTCGTCAGCCAAACGGCAACCAAGGGGGGAGTCATGGAGCAAACAACAATAAGAAATAATGGAGAAGCGTATGAAAACAATAATAAACCGTGGCCTGGTCGCGTCCTGTATCTGCCTGGCGCTGCCGTTCCCGGTTCAGGCGCTGGAGTTTTCCGGTTATCTGCGTAGCGGCGTAGGCAGCGCGACCAATGGCCGTTCCCAATCCTGTTTCCAGTTGCCTGGGGCGCAGACTAAATATCGCTTGGGCAATGAATGCGAGCAGTACGGGGAACTGGAGCTGCGCCAAGACCTGTTCACCCTCGACGATGGTTCGGTGCTGAGCGTGGACGGCATGGCATCGTTGTACAACCGCTACGACCGCACCCCGACTTTTCAGGGTGAAAACGGGACGGCGCGCATGCCGCAGATGTATGCCCAATGGTCGAACATGCCAAGCTTGAACGGCGGGTCGTTGTGGGCCGGCCGGCGTTATTACAAACGCAACGATATCCATATTTCGGATTTCTACTACTGGAACCAGAGTGCCACCGGTGGCGGGATCGAGGACGTGTTGATCGGCGGGCTGAAATACAGCTACGCCTTCTCGCGAAAGGACAACCTGTACCAGAAAGACCCGGTCAACCGGCACGACTTCAACGTCGCAGGTTTCAGGACCAACCCCGGCGGCGAGCTGGAATTTGGCCTGAGCTTCATCGACCGGGCGAACCGTCGTGACGCCCATCGCGGTTGGGCCCTGACCGCCCAGCATGTGCAGCAGGACTTCCTGGGCGGCAAGAATAAACTGGCCTTGCAATACGGCGAGGGCCCCGGCACGGGGCTGGGTTATACCGGCGACACCGGCCTGGACGACAGCAACAAGAGCTATCGTCTGGTGGAGTTTTTCGATTGGCAGGTCACGCCGCGTTTCGGCGGGCAGGTGCAGGCGGTGTACCAGAAGGACATCCGCCCCGACGGCACCGACCAGGACTGGCTGTCGTTGGGGGTTCGCCCGGCGTACGCCATCACCGATCAGTTCAAGCTGGTGGCCGAACTGGGCCACGACCAGGTGCAGGCCAACGATGGAACACGCAAGCTGAGCAAATTCACCTTCGCGCCCACCTGGTCGCCTAAGGGCCCCGAGTTCTGGGCTCGCCCGGAAATACGGCTCTATTACACCTACGCCAGTTGGAACGCGGCGGCCCAGCGTGCAGCCAATGAACTGGCAGCCGGCTCGGCGCTGTCGGACACCGGTGCGTTTGGCGGTGCGCGACATGGTTCCAACGTGGGTCTGCAGGTCGAATACTGGTGGAAATGATCCGTGTAGCGCGGGTCGCTGATCGTTGCGTGCCCGCGATGCGAACAAGAACAGACAGCAGCAGGTGAAATCATGAACACAACGCAACCTTTGCAATTGCTCGCACCGCTGTCCGGGGTCCTGATACCTTTGGACAGTGTGCCGGACCCGGTCTTCTCCAGCCGCGTGGTGGGGGATGGCATCTGCATCGATCCGACCTCGCAAACCCTTTGCGCACCGCTGTCCGGTGTCATCGGCACGCTCCAAGACAGTGCCCATGCGGTGAGTATCACCGCTGACAACGGTGTCCAGGTGCTGATGCACATTGGCCTGGACACGGTCAGCCTGGCGGGCAAGGGGTTCACCTCGCGGGTGGCGATGGGGCAACGGGTCGAGGCCGGCCAGCCGCTGATCGATTTCGATGCCGACTACATCGCCTTGCATGCGCGCAGTCTGTTGACGCTGATGCTGGTGGTCAGCGGCGAGCCTTTCAGCCTGCTCATGGATGAGGCCACTTGCATCGAAAGCGGGATGCCGTTGTTGCAGGTGCGCCCAGGCGAGCATGGGACGGTCGATGAGGCGCAGCCGGGCTCGGTGCTGTTTTCCCGGCCGCTGATCGTGCCCAATGAAAGTGGCTTGCATGCCCGTCCTGCCGCGGTGCTTGCCCAGGCGGCCAAGGGGTTCGAGGCCACTGTCCAACTGCATAAGCATCAAGCCAGCGCCAACGCCAAATCCCTGGTGGCGATCATGGCGTTGCAGACGGCCAAGGGCGACAGCGTGCAGATCAGTGCCGCCGGCCCCCAGGCCGGGCAGGCCATCGAGGCGTTGGAACACCTGCTGCTGTCGGGATGCGGCGAAACGGTGCAAGCGCCGCTGGCGCCGGAGTCAGTCATGATCGTCGAGCCGCCCCCTGGCCGGCTGCGGGGCGTCTGTGCATCGCCCGGCTCGGCGTTTGGCGAAGTGGTCCAGGTCGCCTCCCAGGTGTTGCACATCGAGGAGGCGGGTGTCGGCGTCGAGGCAGAGCAAGCGGCCCTGGATCAAGGGTTGGAGCAAGCGACACAGGCTTTGAAGGCATTGCAGGACGAGGCGGCGGGGAGTGTCCAGGCGCAGATTTTTCGCGCCCATCAAGAGTTGCTGGACGACCCTACCTTGCTGGAGCAGGCTCAAGCCTTGATCGCCGAGGGCAAGAGCGCGGCATTCGCCTGGAAAACCGCCACCGAGGCGAGCGCTGCGCTGTTCCAGCAATTGGGCAGCGCTTTGCTGGCCGAGCGCGCAACGGACCTGGCCGATGTCGAGCAACGGGTGCTCAAGTTGATCCTGGGGGTACAGGACAACGCCTGGAAGCTGCCCGAACAGGCGATCCTGGTGGCCGAGCAACTGACGCCGTCCCAGACCGCCAGTCTCGACACCTCACGCATCGCCGGTTTCGTCACCGTGGGCGGCGGCGCCACCAGCCATGTCGCGATCCTGGCCCGTGCGCTGGGCCTGCCCTCATTATGTGGCGTGGCGCAATCCGTGCTGGCCCTGGAGAACGGCACCCGGGTGTTGCTGGACGCTGATGGCGGTGAACTGCACGTGAATCCGGATCCGGTCTTGATCGAGCAGCTCCAGAGCGCAGGCGAGCGGCAGCGCCAGCGACACCAGCGTGACGTAGAACAGTCGGCCCAGGCGGCTCGTACCCTTGACGGTCATCGAGTCGAGGTCAGTGCCAATGTCGGGTCGCTGCGGGACGTGGAACAGGCCATGACCCTCGGAGGCGAAGGTGTGGGGTTGTTGCGCTCCGAACTGCTCTACCTGGATCGCGCGCGCCCACCTGGTCACGACGAGCAAGCCGCGCTGTACAGCGCCGTCGCCCGAGTCCTGGGGCCTGAGCGCAACCTGGTGGTTCGCACCCTGGACGTGGGCGGGGACAAGCCGCTGGCTTATGTGCCGATGGCTTATGAGGCCAATCCATTCCTGGGCGTGCGCGGTATTCGCCTGTGCTTGGAACGACCGCAATTGCTGCGCGAACAGTTCCGGGCAATTCTCGCCTGTTCGGGGTTGGCGCGGCTGCACATCATGCTGCCGATGGTCACGCAACTGGCGGAGCTGCGCCTGGCGCGGCAGATGCTGGACGAAGAGGTCCGTCAGTTGGGACTCAAGCAGGCGCCGAAGCTGGGCATCATGATTGAAGTGCCAGCGGCGGCGCTGATGGCCGACCTGTTTGCCCCCGAGGTGGATTTCTTCTCCATCGGTACCAATGACCTGACCCAATACACCCTGGCTATGGACCGTGACCATCCGCGCTTGGCCAGCCAGGCCGACAGCCTGCACCCCTCGGTGTTGCGCCTGGTCGCCCATACCGCCGAGGCTGCTCGCGCTCATGGCAAATGGGTAGGGGTGTGTGGCGCGCTGGCCTCGGAACCCCTGGCGGTGCCGGTGTTGCTGGGGTTGGGCGTGGACGAGTTATCGGTCAGTGTGCCGTTGATTCCGGCCATCAAGGCCTGCGTGCGTGAATGGAGCCTGAGCGAATGCCGCACGCTGGCTGAACAGGCCTTGGGTCAGGACAGCGCGGAGCAGGTGCGTGAACTCCTGCGTATTCACTCATCCACGGCCAATCCGGCCCCTATGGCCATGGAGCATTGAACATGTTCGATAAACTACAACGGGCGTTCTGGAAGGCCCTGACTCCGGACCTGATACCGGAAGAGCCCAAGCGGCCGGCAGCGGTGGGAGAGCTGGCACCGGCCATCATCGCCGCGTTGGGCGGCGCGGAAAACCTCAAGTCCCAACAGCCAGTAGCCTTGACGCGGCTGCGGGTGGAACTGCGGGACGTGGCGCGGATCGATCGGGCCGGGTTGAGCGTCGCCGGTGTGACGGGTGTGATGACCCTGGACAACGGCGTGGTGCATCTGATTACCGGCTTGCAGGGCTGAACCGTCGCGCTATCTGGCCGTCGATGTTCCTGTAAACGCCCGATGCGGTGCACGGGCGTTTGAAAATGCGAACAGGGACAAGCCAGCGTCAGCATCAGCATTAGAGAGGTTTGAACCGTGGTGCTCGGCCGAAATATTAATGCGAGCTGACTGATTCGGTGTTGGACGCCTTTTCACGCATTTTTTCTTGTGCAAGCATCAACGCTTTTTCGGCATTCAATCGACCATACCCATAAAACTGGCTGTGCCCCTTTCGATCATATTTTCCACGTCTGCCATCGTCCGGGTGAGTGATTTTATCAGCGGTTTTGGCAAGGACGTCGCGTACCTCGCGCCAATTTAATTTCGGGTTGACTGATAGTACCAGGGCGGCGACACCGGCCGCGCCAGGGCACGCGCTGGATGTTCCGCCAAATTCATTTGTATAGTTCCCCAACGGATCCCCGGCGCTGATAGAGGCTTCGTTGTATCCAACATTACCGAGTAAATCAGTCGTCCAGATACCACGGGTAAGAGGCGGGCTGCCTCTGGGTTTGAAGTTGGGGTCGGGATGCCAGATATCATTACTCGGAAATGTACACCAGATCGCCTTACCGAAGTCACTGTAGGCGCTGCGCCGGTTATGATCGTTGCACGCCGCGACGGCAATCACATTGCGGTAGCTTGCATAACCGTCGTTATCGACGCTCTCATTCCCGTTGCCCGCAGCGAAAAATACAAGGCAGCCCTTGCCGTTCCTGCCCATCTTGACCGCGTAGTCGATTGCTAGCCGCGTGCTGGCGGGTAAAGGAAAAACGTTGTCATGCCGGGGGTCGGATGGAATTGCCCATTCGCCGTCGCCTGGGCCCCAACTACAGGAAATGATATCCGCGCCGTTACTGGCGGCCCAAATAAAGGCGTGAGCTTCGTCGATGGACCCTAATGGAACATCCAGGCGAATCGGCATCAGTCTCGCCTTGGGCGCTACGCCGCTGGCCCCGTAGTTTCCATTCGCACAGGCAACTCCAGCTGCAGCGGTACCGTGGGATTCGCTGGGGTCTTTTGGTCGAGGGTCGTCACTCAATTCGTAATCGCTGATGTTTTTCGGCGCGACAATCTTTCCGATGCCACTGAACTCTGGATGGTCGATGTCGAATCCGTCATCAATAACAGCGATGGTGATTCCCTCGCCCTCGCTTAATCGATGGGCCGCTTCAACGTTAGCGCTGGCATCCACTTCGATTTCATAAGTTACATTGGTTTTTTTCAGATGCCATTGATTGGGGTGGATCGCGCGATTGCGACGCTGGCGCAGTATTTCCGGATGGCAGTACTGAACCTCTTCACGACTCAATAAATTCATCGCCATTTGAAAAACATGCGTGCCGCTGCCCTCTTTTGCTTTTACAAAGTAAGCGTTGGTTGCGTAGTCCAATGCCTCTTTGACGACCAGATGGCTAGTTGCAATGATTTCCAGGCATTTTGTTGCCTCGAGTGATTCAACGAATTGGATAAAAATGTTTTCACTGTAGATGACGGGTTCGTCGGTCTTTGGATCGACCAGCACACTGCCCGCGAAGCGCACATCCGGCAATGTGCGTAGCGTTCGCTTACGTGAGGACAAAGAGCCGTTGCCTGCCGGGATCCTGTACACCTCAAGCCCGGCGTCTGGAAACGCCATCACACAGTCACAGTCATTCATGCAGTCGATCGAATGTCCAGACTGCATGGTCGTGCCTATCGGTTTTTTTGAGTGGGTCCGTATTGCAATCATGTCCTCACTTTTTTTCAAGTAAAAAGAGGGCTCATCTTTCCTGTTGAATTTAACTTCTTCCATGAGTGTTTTCCTGTTGTTCGACGTGCTGGGAGCTTGATCATCCTTCGGTTTTTCATCAGTTAAAAATCAGAAAATGTGGCGCGGTGTTTCTTTGCAACGTTTGTTAATAATAAAGTGAACGGACATGAGATGGATTGCATGTAACTGGCAAATAAGTTGGGTATCTATTCCAACGTGCGCGTCTCGACGAAGAAGCGAGTCGACGCTTTGGTTACGTCTTGATAAATAACGCTGTTAGAACCGTTCGTCGCACTGCCGCGTTTGCGGGTTTCGACACACGGTCAGACTGCGACCCATCGACACGTCGCCCTTACTGTTTCTCATCTGCGGGTGTATCGTATTCGCCTTTTGCGGGCCCACCGGTCCGTCGCAGATTCAGAGGTCGTTGCGTTCATGTCCTTTACCCGTCGCCAAATACTCGGTGGCCTGGCCGGTCTTGTTGTCGTTGGCGTAGGAGCGGGAGGCGCGTCGCGGTATTGGCTGGGCAAAATGGCCGATGCCGAGGCCGGTCACGATTATGAGTTGATCGCGGCACCGTTGGACGTCGAGCTGGTAGCCGGGCACAAGACCCAGGCCTGGGCGTTTGGCCCGTCGGCGCCGGGCACGGAATTGCGGGTGCGCCAGGGCGAATGGCTGCGGGTGCGCTTCATCAATCATTTGCCGGTTGCGACCACGATTCATTGGCATGGCATCCGTTTGCCGCTGGAGATGGACGGCGTGCCGTATGTCTCGCAACTGCCGGTGCTGCCGGGCGAGTATTTCGACTATAAATTCCGCGTGCCGGACGCCGGCAGCTATTGGTATCACCCTCACGTCAACAGCAGCGAGGAGCTCGGTCGCGGACTAGTGGGGCCGCTGATCATCGAAGAGCGTGAGCCTACCGGCTTCAAATACGAGCAGACCTTGAGCCTCAAGAGCTGGCATGTGGACGAGCAGGGCGAGTTCGTCGCTTTCAGCATCCCCCGTGAAGCGGCCCGTGGCGGCACGGCGGGGCGGTTGTCGACGATCAATGGTGTGCCGCAGGCGGTGATTGACCTGCCGGCCGGGCAGATCACCCGGGTGCGCTTGCTCAACCTCGACAACACCCTGACTTATCGCATCAACATCCCGGGCGTTGAAGCGCAGATTTACGCGCTGGACGGCAACCCCATCAAGCCGCGACCGCTGGGCAAGGAATACTGGCTGGGCCCGGGCATGCGCATCTGCCTGGCGATCAAGGCGCCCGCGGCCGGAGAAGAGTTGTCGTTGCGCAACGGCCCGGTACGCCTGGGCACCCTGCGTTCGGTGGCCAACAGTGACGTGCCGAGTCAATGGCCGCCGGCGCTGCCGCCTAACCCCGTGGCCGAGCCGGACCTGGCCAACGCCGAGAAACTCAACTTCAATTTCGAATGGGTGGGTTCGGTGTCGGTGAATGTCGACAACGGCAAGCCGCCGAGCCTGTGGCAGATCAACGGCAAGGCCTGGGACATTACTGACAAGACCTGCGCCGACCGGCCGATCGCCACGTTGAAGAAAGGCCAGAGCTACATTTTCGAATTGAAGAACATGACCCAGTACCAGCACCCGATCCATTTGCACGGCATGAGCTTCAAGGTGATTGCGTCCAACCGGCATAAAGTGATTCCGTATTTCACCGACACCTACCTGCTCGGCAAGAACGAGCGGGCGCAGGTGGCGCTGGTGGCGGATAACCCTGGCGTATGGATGTTCCACTGCCATGTGATTGATCACATGGAAACCGGCCTGATGGCCGCCATCGAGGTGGCGTGATGCGCCAGATTCGTCCCGCACCGATCATCGATCGCAGCCGCGACCGGGACTTCATGCGCGAAGCCCTGGCCCTCGCCGAGCAAGGCGCGGCCTTGGGCGAAGTGCCGGTCGGCGCGGTGTTGGTCCAGGACGGTGAAATCATCGGGCGTGGTTTCAATTGCCCGATCAGCGGCCACGACCCCAGCGCCCACGCCGAAATGGTCGCCATTCGCGCCGCCGCCCAGGCCGTGAGCAACTATCGCCTGCCCGGCAGCACGCTATATGTAACGTTGGAGCCGTGCAGCATGTGTGCCGGCCTTATCGTCCATTCGCGTATCGCTCGAGTCGTCTACGGCGCCCTGGAACCCAAGGCCGGGATTGTGCAGAGCCAGGGGCAGTTCTTTACCCAGGGTTTTTTGAATCATCGGGTGATGTTCGAGGGAGGGGTGCTGGCCGACGAATGCAGCGCCATGCTGAGCGAGTTCTTCAAGGCCCGAAGAACCAGATCAGAACGTTGAATACATAACCCCGAGGGCTTTTGGATTTGTGATGCCTGGTTATTTGCGCGCCACAATCACCGCTCGCATCGGCGCTGGCAACCCTTCGATGGTTTTGCTGTAGTCGGCGGGGTCGAGGAAGTCGCTCAGCGATTGATACTTCATCCACTCGGTGCTGCGCTGTTCTTCGACGGTGGTCAGGCTTACGTCCACACAGCGCACATCACTGAACCCGGCACGGCGCAGCCAACGCTCCAAGGCGGCGACCGACGGCAGGAACCACACGTTGCGCATCTGCGCGTAGCGGTCCTCGGGCACTAGCACCTGGTGCTCATCGCCTTCGATCACGAGGGTTTCCAGCACCAGTTCGCCGCCCTTGACCAGGCAATCCTTCAAGGCCAGCAAGTGTTCGATCGGCGAGCGGCGGTGATAGAACACGCCCATGGAAAACACCGTGTCGAAGCCTTCCAGTTCCGGCGGCAGGGCCTCGAACGGGAACGGCAGGTGCCAGGCGTTGGGCTGCGACAGGTAACGCTGCACGGCCTGGAACTGACAGAAGAATAGCCAGTTGGGATCGACACCGATCACCGTATCGGCCCCGGCGCCCAGCATGCGCCACATGTAATAACCGTTGCCGCAGCCGACATCGAGGATGCGCTTGCCTGCAAGGTTCAGGTGCGGGGCCACGCGCGACCACTTCCAGTCCGAGCGCCATTCAGTGTCGACGTGCACGCCAAACAGATCGAAAGGCCCTTTGCGCCATGGCGACAGGCCCATCAGCGCGGTGCGCATCTGCACACGGGTTTCATCGGCGCAATCGACATCCAGCGTCAGACCGTTCAGCAAGTCCACCGTGGTTGGCTGCAAGTCCGGCAAAGCATCGAGGGCGCTTTGCCAGCGTTCCAGATCGCCATGGCCCTTTTCCATTTTGCTGTCGAGTTGCCCCTGCAGCGTTGCGGCCCATTCGGCCAGGGGCGTGCCAGCCAGATGACGGGCGAGGGGAGACAGATCAATCATGGCAGGGCAATCAACGAGGCGAAGTTAAGACACTGGAACCACGGCACGACTTTCGAGAAGCCGGCGGCCAGCAGGCGCTCGCGGTGTTCGTCGAGACTGTCGGGCTTCATGACGTTTTCGATGGCGCTGCGTTTCTGGGCGATTTCCAGCTCGCTGTAGCCGTTGGCGCGTTTGAACGCGACGTGCAGGTCGTTGAGCAGCGCGTGTTCCTCGGCATCGTTGAAGCGCAGCTTCTCCGACAGGATCAAGGCGCCGCCGGGCAGCAACGACTGGTGGATGCGACCCAGGAGTGCGGTTCGCTGCTCCGGCGCGATAAATTGCAGGGTGAAGTTCAACGCCACCACCGAAGCCGGCTGAAACTCAAGGGCAAGGATGTCGCCTTCGATCACCTCCGCCGGCAGCAACTCCTGGAACATCGAGTCCTGGCCGTTGAGGTATTCGCGGCAGCGCTCGACCATGGCCGTCGAGTTATCCACGGCAATCACGCGGCAACCGTCGGTGCGCACATGGCGTCGCAGCGCCTGGGTCACCGCGCCCAGGGACGAACCCAAGTCATAGAGCACGCTGCCCGGCTGGGCAAATTGCGCCGCGAGCACGCCGAGGTTCTCGACGATGGTCGGGTAACCCGGTACCGAACGCTTGATCATGTCCGGAAACACTCGCACCACGTCTTCATTGAAAGCGAAGTCAGGCACCTGGGCCAAGGGTTGGGCGAATAGGCGATCGGGTTCTTTGCTCACGGCGGTTCCGGTGGCAGGGATGGAAAAGGCCGGCATTTTAACCAAAAAAACCATGGGTGGGAGCTTTGTTCAAGTGCGGCTTCGGGGAACGTTATTTCACCGAAATGGCGCAATCAAAGGTTTCGACCGGTGGCACTTCTGGCGCCCAGGGCTGTTGATACGTCAGGCGTAATTTCCCGGTTCCGCCGGCAAACGCCTGGAAGCGCCAGGTGGACACGCCTGCGGCGCCGACAATGCCCGCGTCTTCGGGGTTGCGGTAAACCTCAGGCCCCAAGGCTTTCAGCACACCACCCGCCGAATCCTGGATAGTCCAGCGATAACCGGTGCTGGGGTTGCTCGGCAAACTCAGGATCAGGTTCTGCCCGTTATTGAGTTGCACGGGGCATTGGCTCTGTTTCTCCACCGTCACGTTTTGTTTTGGCTGCGTGGCGCAGGCGCTCAACAGGGCGAGGCTGACAGGGACGAGCAAGCGGGTGAGGGACATAAAGGCTCCGGCATTCAGACGAACGGCGAGCATAACCGAAGATGCAGCGGGGTGTGTCGGGCGGGATGCGCTGCCTGTTGAGGCCCCGTCGCGCGCAAAGCGCGCGATGGGGCCGTATAGCCGTTACATGGGCATCAGAACAACACCTTCGCCACATCCGCGAACCGCTTGGCAAAGTGCACCGTGACGCCTTCCTTGAGATAGTCCGGCAGCTCTTCGAAGTTGCCCCGGTTGGCTTCCGGCAGGATCAGTTCATTGATTTTCTGCCGGCGCGCCGCGATGACTTTCTCGCGCACGCCGCCAATCGGCAAGACATGCCCGGTAAGCGTCAGTTCGCCGGTCATGGCCACGCCTTTTTTCGGTGCCTGGTTGCGCGCCAGGGACAGCAGGGCACTGGCCATGGTCACGCCGGCACTCGGGCCGTCCTTGGGCGTGGCGCCCTCCGGTACGTGCAGGTGGACGAAAGCCTCGTCGAAGAACTTCGGATCCCCACCGAACTGCTTCAGGTGAGAACTGACGTAGCTGTGGGCGATTTCCGCCGATTCCTTCATCACCTCGCCCAGTTGCCCGGTGAGCTTGAAACCCCGATTAAGAGTGTGGATGCGCGTCGCTTCGATCGGCAGGGTTGCACCGCCCATGCTGGTCCAGGCCAGTCCGGTAATCACGCCGACGCCGGACAGCACCTGTTCATTGCGGAACACTGGTTTGCCCAACGAGGCTTCGAGATCCTTCGGCCCGAGCTTGATCACCGCTTTAGGATCGTCGATCAGCTTCATGACTGCCTTGCGCACCAGCTTGCCCAGTTGTTTTTCCAGCTGGCGTACCCCGGCCTCGCGAGCATAACCGTCGATCAGGGCCTTGAGGGCGCTGTCATTGATGCTGAGGCTGCCCTTGGACACACCCGCCTTGGCCAGTTGCTTGGGCCACAAGTGGCGCTTGGCGATGGCGACTTTCTCTTCGGTGATGTAACCCGACAGGCGGATCACTTCCATGCGGTCCAGCAGCGGGCCGGGAATCGAATCCAGCGTGTTAGCGGTGCAGATGAACAGGACTTTTGACAAGTCCAGGCGCATGTCCAGGTAATGATCCAGAAACTCGACGTTCTGCTCGGGGTCAAGGGTTTCCAGCAACGCGGAAGCCGGATCGCCTTGGTAGCTCTGGCCCATCTTGTCGATTTCATCGAGCATGATCACCGGGTTCATCACTTCGACGTCCTTGAGCGCCTGCACCAGCTTACCCGGCTGGGCGCCGATGTAGGTGCGCCGATGCCCCTTGATCTCGGCTTCGTCGCGCATGCCGCCGACGCTGAAGCGGTAGAACGGTCGCCCGAGGGATTCGGCAATCGACTTGCCTACGCTGGTCTTGCCCACGCCCGGCGGGCCCACCAGCAAGACGATGGAACCGCTGATCTCGCCTTTGTAGGCGCCCACCGCGAGAAATTCCAGGATACGGTCCTTGATGTCGTCCAGACCGGCGTGGTGCTGGTCGAGGATCTTGCGGGCATGCTTGAGATCCAGTTTGTCCTGGCCAAACACGCCCCACGGCACCGAGGTTGCCCAGTCGAGATAATTGCGGGTGACGGCATACTCCGGTGAGCCGGTTTCGAGAATCGAGAGCTTGTTCATTTCCTCTTCGATGCGCTTCTGGGCCTGGGCCGGCAACACCTTGCCCTCCAGGCGCTGCTCGAACTGTTCAAGGTCGGCGCTGCGGTCGTCCTTGGTCAGCCCCAGTTCCTGCTGGATGACCTTGAGCTGTTCCTTGAGGAAGAACTGGCGCTGATGTTCGCCGATCTTGCTGTTGACCTCGGCGGAAATTTCTTTTTGCAGTCGCGCCACTTCCACTTCCTTGCGCAGCATCGGCAGCACTTTTTCCATGCGCTTGAGCATCGGCACGCAGTCGAGCACTTCCTGCAATTCGCTGCCGGTGGCGGAGGTGAGTGCGGCGGCGAAGTCGGTCAAGGGCGAAGGATCGTTGGGGCTGAAGCGATTGAGGTAGTTCTTCAGCTCTTCGCTGTATAGCGGATTGAGCGGCAGCAGTTCCTTGATCGCATTGATCAGCGCCATGCCGTAGGCCTTGACCTCGTCGGTCGGCTCGCTTGGCTGGTGCGGGTATTCGACTTCCACCAGATAAGGCGGGCGATGATGCTTGAGCCAGGTGCGGATGCGCACGCGGGTAAGGCCCTGGGCGACGAACTGCAATTTGCCCGCTTCGCGACTGGCGTGGTGCACCTTCACCAGCGTGCCGTACAGCGGCAGCTTCGAGGTGTCGAAATGACGCGGGTCCTCCTGAGGCGAGTCCATGAAGAACAGCGCCAGGGAGTGATGATCGGACTTGGCCACCAGTTCCAGGGTTTCAGCCCACGGTTCTTCATTGACGATGACCGGCAGCACTTGGGCCGGGAAGAACGGACGGTTGTGGATGGGAATGATGTAGACCTTGTCCGGCAGGCTCTGGCCAGGCAGGGCCAGGCCGGTGCCGGAAACGGTGTGCTCGATGTGCTCGGCGTCTGCGTATTCGTTTGTGGCTTCAGTAGAGTGCTGGTCGCTCATGGGGCACCTGCGCAATGGAGTATGGACCTTAGATGGGGCAGGTGAGGGGTTGTTTCAATGCTGGACAGTTGTGAACGGTTATTTCATTGGCCTGTGTTCAGGCTGGCGACAGGTTGGTGTGGCGAGGGAGCAGCCCCTCGCCACAGGGGCTCAGTCAATGCGATTCAGATCGTTGTGACGGGTTTCCTTCAGGCACAGCACCGCGATCACGCTGAGCGCCGCGGCGACGGAAACGTAGCCGCCGACGTAGCTTAGGCCGCCCATCGCCACCAGTTTCTGGGCGAAGAACGGTGCCGCTGAGGCGCCGACGATGCCGCCTAGGTTGTAGGCAGCCGACGCGCCGGTGTAGCGCACATGCGTGGGAAACAGCTCCGGCAGCAACGCACCCATGGGCGCGAACGTTACCCCCATCAGGAACAGCTCGATGCACAGGAACAGCGCCACGCCCCACGTCGAGCCGTGGGTCAGCAGGGGTTCCATGAGGAATCCCGAGGCAATCGCCAGGACGCCACCGATGATCAGCACCGGCTTGCGCCCGTAGCGGTCGCTGGCCCAAGCCGACAGCGGCGTGGCGGCGGCCATGAACAACACGGCGAAGCACAGCAGGCCGAGGAAGGTCTCGCGGCTGTAGCCAAGGGTGGCGACGCCGTAGCTCAAGGAAAACACCGTCGAAATGTAAAACAGCGCGTAACACACGACCATGGCGGCAGCGCCCAGCAATGTCGGTGCCCAGTACTGGCTGAACAGCTCGACCAGCGGGATCTTCACCCGTTCCTGGCGAGCCATGGCATTGGCGAATACCGGTGTTTCATGAAGTTTGAGCCGCACATAGAGGCCGACGATCACCAATACGGCACTGAGCAGGAACGGAATCCGCCAGCCCCAGGACCGAAACTGCTCGTCATCCAGGCTCATGGCCAGGGTCAGGAACAACCCGTTGGCAGCCAGGAAGCCGATGGAGGGGCCCAGCTGGGGAAACATGCCGAACCAGGCCCGCTTGCCCTTGGGCGCGTTCTCGGTGGCGAGCAATGCTGCGCCGCCCCACTCACCGCCAAGCCCGAGACCCTGGCCGAAACGCAGCAGGCACAACAGGATCGGCGCCCAGGCGCCGATGCTGGCGTAGCCGGGCAGCACGCCGATAAGCGTGGTGCACACGCCCATCAACAGCAGCGAGGCCACCAGCGTGGACTTGCGTCCGATCCTGTCGCCGAAATGGCCGAACAGCGCCGAACCCAGCGGGCGAGCGAGAAACGCGATACCGAACGTCAGGAAGGACGACAGCATTTGTGCCGTGCCCGAGGTCTGCGGGAAAAATACCGGCCCGATCACCAGTGCTGCGGCGGTGGCGTAGACGTAGAAGTCGTAGAACTCGATGGCGGTGCCGATGAAGCTCGCGGTCGCCACACGGGTGGCCGAGTTGGTCGGTTGCGATGCCACGGCGTCGTTGCAAGTGGTGGTTGTCATGCGGTTATCCCTGACAGTCATGTGCTCCGTTGGAGCGAATTATTATGGTCGAACACCCAGGGATGTGGGTTAGGGCGCTGTCGCTGTTTCGGGTAGGAACAGTCGCAGGGTTGAAGCGGATATTGCCGGTGGACTGCACGAACTGTCCGAATGCAGGGTAGGCACGGGGCTCGGGCGGGGCTGGGTAAGCGAATCGAGTATAGGAAGGGGGCTAACGGATCGACAAGAGCGCTGGCACACAATATTGAAGCGTGCGCTGAGTTTTTTGTGGCGAGGGAGCAAGCTCCCTCGCCACGGGTATGGTGTTAGACCACCACCGGCACCGAACTGTTATGCCACACCAGCACCTGGCTGACGCGATTGTCGACGGTTTCGATGATTTCCAGCCGGTAGCGGCCGATCTTCAGGCAAACCGGACTCTCGGGGATGGTTTCCAGCGCCTCGGTCACCAGCCCGTTGAGGGTCTTCGGGCCGTCGCAAGGCAGATGCCAGCCCAAGGTCCTGTTCAGCTCGCGGATCGACGCTGCGCCATCGATCATCAAGCGCCCATCGGGCTGTGGGTGGACGTGGGGGTTGTCGAGGCTGTGCTCGCTTTCAAACTCACCGACGATCTCTTCGAGGATGTCTTCCAGGGTCACGATGCCCAGCACTTCGCCGTATTCGTCCACCACCATGCCCAGGCGCCGCTGTTGCTTGTGGAAGTTCAGCAATTGCAGCTGCAACGGGGTGCTTTCGGGGACGAAGTACGGTTCGTGGCAGGCCGTCAGCAGCGCTTCCTGGGTCAGGCTCGCATCCGCCAGCAGGTGACGGATCTGGCGGGTGTTGAGCACGGCTTCGACCTGGTTGATGTCGCTGTGGAACACCGGCAGGCGGGTACGACGGTTCAGGCGCAACTGCTCGATGATATCGCCGATGGGGTCGTCGAGGTTGATCCCGTCCACCTCGCTGCGGGGCACGAGGATGTCGTTGACGGTGATGTTGTCCAGCGCGTGGATACCGGAAACCGGATGCACCCGACCGTGGCCGTGCTCCTGCTCATGGTCGGTGTGCGGCGGTGCGGGCATTTCATCGTCGCTTTGCTGGACCGCGCCGCTCTTGCGGGCCAAGGGGCGCAGCAGCAACTGGCTGAGGCCATTGAGCAGCCAGGCTGCGGGATAAAGAATTTTCAATGGCACGCCGAGTAAGCTGTTGCCCACGCTGAGCACCGCATCGGGGTGACGGGTGGCCAGGGTGCGTGGCAGGTAGTCGGCAAAAACCAGCAAGGCCGCGCTACTGCCGAGCCAGGCCAGCCAGGGGCCATTTTCCAACCAGGTGAAAATAGCCAGCCAAGTGCCGATGACCACGGCGAGGGCGCGACAGAGGGTATTGCACAGGACCAGGCTGACCAGTGGGAAACTCAGCTTGGCCAGCGGCTTGTCGCTGGCGCGCGAGGCCCTGCGCTGGGCCAGCAAGTGCTGTTGCGCGGCTTCGATGGCCGTGAACAGGGCCGACCAGAGGATCAGCACGACCATTACCGCAAACAATGGCCCCAAGGGCAGCCTATCCATCAGCGTCATCCATCAAATATGCAGGATGTATTCACGGACCAGCTTGCTGCCGAAATAGGCCAGCATCAGCAGGCAGAATCCGGCCAGCGTCCAGCGAATGGCCTTGTGGCCGCGCCAGCCGAGACGGTTACGGCCCCACAGCAGCACGCTGAACACCACCCATGCCAGGCAAGCCAACAACGTCTTGTGCACCAAATGCTGCGCAAACAGGTTTTCTACGAACAGCCAGCCGGAGATCAGCGACAGCGACAGCAACGTCCAGCCGGCCCAGAGAAAACCAAACAACAGGCTCTCCATGGTTTGCAGCGGTGGGAAGTTGCGGATCAGCCCGGACGGATGCTTGTGCTTGAGCTGGTGGTCCTGGATGAGCAGTAACAACGCCTGGAACACGGCGATGGTGAACAGGCCGTAGGCCAGGATCGACAGCAGGATATGCGCTAGGATGCCGGGCTCTTCGTCGATGATCTGCACCGTGCCCGACGGCGCGAACTGCGCCAGCAGCACCGTTGCCAATCCCAGCGGAAAGAGCAGCACCAGCAGGTTTTCCACGGGGATGCGCGAGCAGGCCAGCAGCGTCAGGGCAATCACGGCGACGGCGATCAGGCTGGCGGCGTTGAAAAAATCCAGGCCCAGGCCGATCGGCGTCATCAGGTGGGTATAAAGGCTGGCCGCATGGCTGAGCACCGCCACCACGCCAAGCGTGACCAGCAGGCGTTTGTTCGCCTTGGCGCCAGTGGCCAGGCGGGTACCCTGATAAAAGGTCGCAGCGGCATAAAGACAAGCGGCGGCGAGGGAGGCAAGCAAGCTGGGTGACAAGGGGAGCATAAATCCTGTTAGGCAGGCCCGAAAGGCGCGAGTTTGGCATAGAACCCCCATCGCACGAAAGACCACTGCAACCGACAGCGAGGTGTACGTCGCACGCTTCTTCGCTATAATCCGCGACCTGCCCACGCCGCAGGCTCGCCGAGCACATATTTCACGGTCTGGGCCGCCATTATCCCGGTCTCATCTGGGCCTGAAAGGATCGCGCATGTTTGAAAACCTAACCGACCGTCTCTCGCAGACGCTGCGCCATGTCACCGGCAAGGCGAAACTGACCGAGGACAACATCAAAGACACCCTGCGCGAAGTGCGCATGGCGTTGCTCGAAGCCGACGTCGCCCTGCCGGTGGTCAAGGACTTCGTCAATTCGGTCAAGGAACGCGCCGTCGGCACCGAAGTGTCGCGCAGCCTGACGCCGGGCCAGGCGTTCGTGAAGATCGTCCAGGCCGAACTCGAAAGCCTGATGGGCGCCGCCAACGAAGACTTGAACCTGAGCGCCGTGCCGCCAGCCGTGGTGCTCATGGCCGGCCTGCAGGGCGCGGGCAAGACAACCACCGTCGGCAAGCTGGCGCGCTTCCTTAAAGAGCGCAAGAAGAAGTCGGTCATGGTCGTGTCTGCGGACATCTACCGTCCGGCGGCGATCAAGCAGCTGGAAACCCTGGCCAACGACATCGGCGTGACGTTCTTCCCGTCCGACCTGAGCCAGAAGCCGGTGGACATCGCCCAGGCCGCTATTAAAGAAGCGAAGCTCAAGTTCATCGACGTGGTGATCGTCGACACCGCCGGCCGCCTGCACATCGATGAAGAGATGATGGGCGAGATCAAGGCACTGCATGCCGCGATCAACCCGGTGGAAACCCTGTTCGTGGTCGATGCCATGACCGGCCAGGACGCGGCCAACACCGCCAAGGCCTTCGGTGACGCACTGCCACTGACCGGGGTGATCCTGACCAAGGTCGACGGTGACGCCCGCGGCGGTGCCGCGCTGTCGGTGCGGGCCATCACTGGCAAGCCGATCAAGTTCATTGGTATGGGCGAGAAGAGCGAAGCGCTCGAACCGTTCCACCCCGAGCGTATCGCTTCGCGTATCCTCGGCATGGGCGACGTGCTCAGCCTGATCGAGCAGGCCGAACAGACCCTCGACAAGGACAAGGCCGACAAACTGGCCAAGAAGCTGAAGAAGGGCAAGGGCTTCGACCTCGAAGACTTCCGCGACCAGCTGCAACAAATGAAGAACATGGGCGGCCTTGGCGGCCTCATGGACAAACTGCCGAACATCGGTGGCGTGAACCTGGCGCAGATGGGCAATGCCCAAGGCGCGGCTGAAAAGCAATTCAAGCAGATGGAAGCCATCATCAACTCCATGACTCCGGCCGAGCGCCGCGACCCTGATCTGATCAGCGGCTCGCGCAAGCGTCGGATCGCCATGGGTTCCGGCACCCAGGTGCAGGATATCGGTCGCTTGATCAAGCAGCACAAGCAGATGCAGAAGATGATGAAGAAGTTCTCCGCCAAGGGCGGAATGGCCAAGATGATGCGCGGCATGGGCGGTATGTTGCCCGGCGGCGGCATGCCGAAAATGTAAAGAATCCAGGTGCCGGCAGTCATGCCGGCGCTGCCCACGGGGACGTGGGATCTCCAGCCCGCTCGCTTCGGCGGGGGCTGACCAGCCGTTTTCAACGACGGCTTCATGGCAGATCTGAACGGCACGCTGATAGGCGCCGGAAAAAGTCATTTGCAAAAGTCCGGATATTCCTTAGAATATGCGGCCTTTCGGGCACCTATGCCCGCTGTGCATTTAGATTTGCAGCACCGACTACAGGAACGATGTTCACATGCTAACAATCCGTCTTGCCCTTGGCGGCTCCAAAAAGCGCCCGTTTTACCACCTGACCGTAACCGACAGCCGCAATCCGCGTGACGGTTCCCACAAGGAGCAGGTTGGTTTCTTCAACCCTGTTGCCCGTGGTCAGGAAGTTCGTCTGTCCGTGAACCAAGAGCGCGTAGCCTACTGGCTGAGCGTTGGTGCACAACCTTCTGAGCGCGTTGCTCAGTTGTTGAAGGAAACGGCTAAGGCTGCGGCCTGAGCAATATGAACGCGACGCCAAAAGATGCTGATGATTTGATCGTTGTCGGCAAGATCTATTCTGTTCATGGCGTTCGCGGCGAAGTGAAGGTGTATTCCTTTACTGATCCGATCAAGAACCTGTTGGAGTACAAAACCTGGACGCTCAAGCGCGAAGGTAGCGTGAAACAGGTGGAGCTGGTCAGCGGACGTGGGAACGACAAGTTCCTGGTCGCAAAGCTCAAGGATCTCGATGATCGTGAAGAAGCGCGTCTTCTGGCCGGTTATGAGATCTGCGTGCCGCGCAACCTGTTCCCTGAACTGACCGACGGCGAGTACTACTGGTACCAGCTGGTGGGTCTGAAGGTCATCGACCACCTCGGGCAATTGCTCGGGAAAATCGATCACCTGCTCGAGACCGGTTCGAACGATGTCATGGTGGTCAAGCCTTGCGTCGGCAGCCTGGATGATCGCGAACGCCTGTTGCCCTATACCGAGCAATGCGTGTTGGCCGTCGACCTTGCCGCAGGCGAGATGAAGGTGGAATGGGATGCGGATTTCTAGACGTGGCTAATTTGCGCGTTGAAGTCATCACATTGTTTCCCGAGATGTTTTCCGCCATCAGCGAGTACGGCATAACCAGCCGCGCGGTGAAGCAGGAGCTGTTACAGCTCACCTGTTGGAATCCGCGGGACTACACCACGGATCGACATCACACTGTGGACGATCGCCCGTTTGGCGGTGGTCCGGGCATGGTGATGAAGATCAAGCCCCTGGAAGATGCGCTGGTTCAGGCCAGGACAGCAGCCGGGGAGGGTGCGAAGGTGATCTACCTGTCGCCCCAAGGCCGCCAGCTGACTCAGTCGGCGGTACGCGAGCTGGCGAATTCGGATGCATTGATCCTGATTGCCGGCCGTTATGAAGGCATTGACGAGCGTTTCATTGAAGCTTATGTCGATGAAGAGTGGTCGATTGGCGACTATGTACTGTCTGGCGGCGAGCTGCCGGCAATGGTGCTGATCGATGCGGTTACACGACTGCTGCCCGGAGCTTTAGGGCATGCGGATTCCGCTGAGGAAGATTCCTTTACGGATGGTCTGCTGGATTGCCCGCACTACACCCGCCCGGAGGTGTATGCGGATCAGCGTGTTCCCGACGTGTTGCTAAGTGGCAACCACGCGCACATCCGGCGTTGGCGTTTACAGCAGTCCCTTGGTCGGACCTATGAACGACGCGCCGATCTTCTGGAAAGCCGCTCGCTTTCTGGAGAAGAGAAGAAGCTGCTCGAGGAATACATCCGCGAGCGGGACGATAGTTAACAACGTATCGATGGTAAGTCCGATGACTTGCCTTAGGAGCACAGCATGACTAACAAAATCATCCTTGCACTCGAAGCAGAGCAGATGACCAAAGAGATCCCTACCTTTGCCCCGGGCGACACCATTGTCGTTCAGGTGAAAGTGAAGGAAGGCGACCGTTCGCGTCTGCAAGCGTTCGAAGGCGTTGTTATCGCCAAGCGTAACCGCGGCGTAAACAGTGCATTCACCGTTCGTAAAATCTCCAACGGTGTTGGCGTAGAGCGTACTTTCCAGACCTACAGCCCGCAAATCGACAGCATGGCCGTGAAACGTCGTGGTGACGTGCGTAAAGCCAAGCTGTACTACCTGCGTGACCTGTCCGGTAAAGCAGCTCGCATCAAGGAAAAACTGGCTTAAGTCCAGCTTCCGATGCAAAAAAAAGCAGCCTGCGGGCTGCTTTTTTGTTGCCTGCGATTTGCTCTTTGAGCACGCTGCCTGTCTTCGCTCTCCGTTTCGATGCCGTTTACACCTGCATCCAGTATGAGTTTTTATGCCTGCCATCGATCATCCATTGATAGACCAGTTTCTCGATGCCCTCTGGCTGGAGAAGGGCCTGTCCGACAACACCCGGCAGGCCTATCGCAGCGACCTGGCACTGTTCAACGGTTGGTTGCAGGAAAAGAACCTGGAATTGGCCAATGCCGGGCGGGAGTTGATCCTCGATCATCTGGCCTGGCGCCTGGAGCAGAACTACAAGCCCCGCTCGACCGCGCGGTTTCTCTCCGGTCTGCGTGGCTTTTATCGCTATCTGCTGCGGGAAAAACTGATTGCGGTAGACCCGACCTTGCGCGTGGAAATGCCGCAACTGGGGCGTCCGCTGCCCAAGTCGCTGTCGGAAGCCGATGTGGAAGCGCTGCTCGCGGCACCCGACCTCAGCGAAGCCATCGGTCAGCGCGACCGGGCGATGTTGGAAGTCTTGTATGCCTGCGGCCTGCGCGTCACCGAAT
Source organism: Pseudomonas sp. Z5-35 (assembly GCF_051131945.1). Classification (NCBI taxonomy): domain Bacteria; kingdom Pseudomonadati; phylum Pseudomonadota; class Gammaproteobacteria; order Pseudomonadales; family Pseudomonadaceae; genus Pseudomonas; species Pseudomonas sp. Z5-35. The sequence goes on along the minus strand of NZ_CP071640.1, from coordinate 4,450,163 downwards.
TGATCAGCCTGACCTTGGAGCAAGTGAATCTGCGCCAGGGCGTGTTGCGGGTAATGGGCAAGGGCAGCAAAGAGCGGCTGGTGCCGATGGGCGAGGAAGCGATTGTCTGGGTCGAGCGCTACATGCGTGATGCCCGTCATGAACTGCTGGGCGGGCGTCCCAGCGATGTGCTGTTTCCCAGCCTGCGCGGCGAGCAAATGACTCGCCAGACGTTCTGGCATCGTATCAAGCACCAGGCCAAGGTGGCCGGGATCAACAAATCCCTCTCGCCTCACACCTTGCGCCACGCCTTCGCCACCCACCTGCTCAATCACGGCGCCGACCTGCGGGTCGTGCAGATGCTGCTCGGTCATAGCGATCTGTCCACCACTCAGATTTACACCCACGTCGCCCGGGCGCGGTTGCAGGACCTGCATGCCAAGCATCATCCGCGCGGCTGATTGAACACCTGCTTTTGTGGCGAGGGAGCTTGCTCCCGCTGGGCGCGAAGCGCCCCCAATGCAGCAGCCGCGATCTTTCCTGAGAGCGGAGTGATTCCATTTGCGACTGCTGCGCAGCCGAGCGGGAGCAAGCTCCCTCGCCACAGGGGCCTGGTGCACCGACATTGCGTGTTGTCTTGCGACAGGCGAATTCGGCCCCGCGGGCCTTATGTGGTAGGCTTTGCCGGTTTGCACAGTGGGCGGCTGGAACCCGAATCTGCGGGTCGGCGTTTCCCCGTCCCATTTGTCCGCCTCAGGAGTCCCCATGCGTTTGATCCAGTTGTTTACAGCCGCCGCCATTGCGTTGGCCAGCACCTTTGCTTTCGCCGACGACGCGGCTGACCAGGCTATCCGCAAGAGCCTGGCCAACCTTGAGCTCGAAGTGCCGATCGAAGCCATCACCGCCAGCCCCATGTCCGGCCTGTATGAAGTCAAGCTCCAGGGCAGCCGCGTGCTGTATGCCAGCGCCGATGGCCAGTACATCGTCCAGGGCAACCTGTTCGCACTCAAGGGCGGCAAGCCGGTCAATCTCACCGAGATCACCGAACGCCAGGGCGTTTCAAAGCTGATCAACGGCATTCCGGTTGCCGAAACCGTGGTCTATCCGGCGGTCGGCGAAACCAAGTCCCACATTACCGTGTTCACCGATACCACCTGCCCGTATTGCCACAAGTTGCACGCCGAAGTGCCGGAGCTGAACAAACGCGGCATTGAAGTGCGTTATGTGGCGTTCCCCCGCCAGGGCCTGGGGTCGCCAGGTGATGAGCAATTGCAGGCGGTCTGGTGCTCGAAGGACAAAAAAGCCGCCATGGATAAAATGGTCGATGGCAAGGAAATCAAGGCCGCCAAGTGCGAGAACCCGGTTTCCAAGCAATTCGCCCTGGGCCAGTCCATCGGCGTGAACGGTACGCCGGCCATCGTTTTGGCGGACGGTCAGGTGATTCCGGGCTACCAGCCGGCGCCGCAAGTCGCCAAACTGGCCCTTGAGGCGAAATGATCATGGGCCGTGTGCTTCTGAAGATCATGGCTCGGCGAAAACTTTCGCTGGGCCGTTAAACACTAAGTCGCGTAGCTGCGCGGCTGTATTTCACGGCCGACCTTGCGTCGGCCGTTTCATGGGGAGTCAAGAGTGAATCCGGTCAAAGTAGGCATCTGTGGGTTAGGTACCGTCGGTGGCGGCACCTTCAACGTACTTCAGCGCAACGCCGAGGAAATTGCTCGTCGTGCCGGGCGTGGAATCGAAGTGGCACAAATTGCCATGCGCACGCCAAAGCCTCAGTTCCAGACGACCGGTATTGCGATTACCAACGATGTCTTCGAAGTGGCCACGAACCCTGAGATCGACATCGTGATAGAGCTGATGGGCGGCTATACCGTTGCCCGAGAGCTGGTACTCAAGGCCATTGAGAATGGCAAGCATGTGGTCACCGCGAACAAGGCGCTTATCGCCGTTCACGGTAATGAAATTTTCGCCAAGGCGCGCGAAAAAGGCGTGATCGTGGCGTTCGAAGCCGCCGTGGCCGGTGGCATCCCGGTGATCAAGGCGATTCGCGAGGGCCTGTCGGCCAACCGCATCAACTGGGTCGCGGGGATCATCAACGGCACCGGCAACTTCATCCTCACCGAGATGCGCGAGAAAGGGCGCACCTTCGAGGACGTGCTTACCGAGGCCCAAGCCTTGGGTTATGCCGAGGCCGATCCGACCTTCGATGTGGAAGGTATCGACGCGGCGCACAAGCTGACGATCCTGGCGTCTATTGCCTTTGGTATCCCGCTGCAGTTCGACAAGGCCTACACCGAAGGCATCACCAAGCTGACCACTGCCGACGTGAACTATGCCGAAGCCCTGGGCTACCGCATCAAACACCTGGGCGTGGCGCGCAGCACCGCCAGCGGCATCGAATTGCGCGTGCACCCGACGCTGATTCCGGCTGACCGCCTGATCGCCAACGTCAACGGCGTGATGAACGCGGTGATGGTCAATGGCGATGCCTCCGGCTCGACGCTGTTCTATGGCGCCGGTGCTGGCATGGAGCCGACCGCGTCTTCGGTGATCGCCGACCTGGTGGATGTGGTTCGTGCCATGACCTCCGATCCGGAAAACCGCGTGCCGCACCTGGCCTTCCAGCCGGACTCTCTGTCGGCACATCCGATTCTTCCGATCGACGCTTGCGAAAGTGCCTACTACTTGCGCATCCAGGCCAAGGACCATCCGGGCGTATTGGCCCAGGTGGCGAGCATTCTCTCGGAGCGTGGCATCAATATCGAGTCGATCATGCAAAAGGAGGTCGAAGAACACGACGGCCTGGTGCCAATGATCCTGCTGACCCACCGCGTGGTCGAGCAGCGCATCAACGATGCGATTGCCGCACTGGAAGCCCTGCAGGGCGTGGTTGGCCCGGTGGTCCGTATCCGCGTCGAGCATTTGAATTGAAGCAGCTGCAAGCTCCAAGCTAAAAGCTGCAAGTTAAATCAATACAGCTGCAAGCCATGAGCTGCAAGCTGCAAGTAGAAGCCGAGCCGCTTTTCACTTGCCGCTTGTAGCTTGCGGCTTGAAGCTCAAACCGAAGGTTTGCCAAAAATGCGCTATATCAGCACCCGCGGCCAGGCACCGGCCCTGAATTTCGAAGATGTCCTGCTGGCCGGCCTGGCTACGGACGGCGGCCTCTACGTGCCGGAAAACCTGCCGCGTTTCACTCAGGAAGAAATCGCTTCCTGGGCCGGCCTGCCGTACCACGAACTGGCCTTCCGCGTAATGCGCCCCTTCGTCACTGGCAGCATTCCAGACGCCGATTTCAAGAAGATCCTCGAAGAGACCTATGGGGTTTTTTCCCATAACGCTATCGCCCCGCTTCGTCAGCTCAACGGTAACGAATGGGTGATGGAGCTGTTCCACGGCCCGACCTTGGCCTTCAAGGATTTTGCCCTGCAATTGCTCGGTCGTTTGCTCGATTACGTGCTGCAAAAGCGTGGCGAGCGCGTGGTCATTGTCGGTGCGACCTCCGGTGACACCGGTTCGGCCGCCATCGAAGGCTGCAAGCATTGCGAGAACGTCGATATCTTCATCCTGCACCCGCACAACCGCGTCTCGGAAGTGCAGCGTCGGCAGATGACGACAATCTTCGGCGAGAACATCCACAACATCGCTATCGAAGGCAACTTCGATGACTGCCAGGAAATGGTCAAGGCCAGCTTCGCCGACCAGAGCTTCCTCAAGGGCACCCGGCTGGTGGCGGTGAACTCGATCAACTGGGCGCGGATCATGGCCCAGATCGTCTACTACTTCCACGCGGCCCTGCAGCTGGGCGGCCCGGCCCGTTCTGTGTCGTTCTCGGTGCCCACTGGCAACTTCGGCGATATCTTCGCCGGGTACCTGGCGCGCAACATGGGCCTGCCGATCAACCAGTTGATCGTCGCCACCAACCGCAACGACATCCTGCACCGCTTCATGAGCGGCAACCAGTACGTCAAGGAAACCCTGCACGCCACGTTGTCGCCTTCGATGGACATCATGGTGTCGTCGAACTTCGAGCGCCTGCTGTTCGATCTGCACGGTCGCAACGGTGCGGCGATTGCCGGCTTGATGGACAGCTTCCGCCAGGGCGGTGGTTTCAGCGTCGAGGCCGAACGCTGGACCGAAGCCCGCAAGTTGTTCGACTCCCTGGCGGTGGACGATGCGCAGACCTGCGAAACCATCGCCGAAGTGTTCGAACAGAGCGGCGAATTGCTCGATCCGCACACGGCGATTGGCGTAAGGGCCGCCCGTGAGTGCCGTCGTAGCCTGGATATCCCCATGGTTATCCTTGGCACCGCTCACCCGGTCAAGTTTCCCGAAGCTGTGGAGAAAGCTGGCGTAGGAAAAGCGCTTGAGCTGCCCGCACATCTTTCTGATTTGTTTGAGCGAAATGAGCGTTGCACCGTGTTGCCCAATGACTTGAAAGCCGTGCAGGCCTTTGTCAGCCAGCATGGTAACCGCGGCAAGCCTCTCTGACGTCCGCAAGCTGTCACATTTTGAAGCCCGTCTCCTGACGGGCTTTCTTGTTTCTGCATGCCAAACTGGCCGGGTTTTCGCCTTAGGGAGGGGCGAGTTATCTCGAAGGAAGTGCAGATGTTGTTCTTTATCCGATGCAAACCAGCGCTGAGCTGGTTGATGGGCCTCACGCTGTTGTATTGGGCGCAGTGTGCAAGCGCCCAAATGACGGCTTGCGGGCAAACACAGTTTGAATCAGCAGGGCGGCTGGGGCTCGACGCCGACGAACTGAAATGGATCAGGGATAATCCACGTGTCGTCGTTGCCTCGATGCAGTACCCGCTGTATCTGTTCAAGAATGAATACGGACAGTGGAATGGACTCAACGACGACATTCTCCGGCGCATCCAAGACATGACCGGGCTGGAGTTCGTCCATCGGGAATCGTTCTCTCCCGATCAATTGATGACGATGTTGCAAAATGGCGAGGCGGACTTGACGACGACCTTGGTGATGAACGACGAGCGCAGGGAGTTTCTGAGTTTCAGTCATGCATTTGGAGGGGGCGGCTGGGTATTTATCAGTCGTTATGGAGAGCCATTACTCCATTCGCTGAGCCAGCTCAACGGCAGAATCCTGGTATTACCGGCACGGCATGCATTAGAAGCGGAAATCAGGCGCGATCATCCGTCTATCGAGTTGCGTACAGTCAAGACGTATGGCGAGGCACGAGCCTTGGTCGAAAGCCGGGAAGCCTATGCCACTATCGAAAATGAAACCGGTGCGCACCTTTATCCCGCAGGGCACTTGCAAGTAGGCGGCAATCTCGAAAGCCGGTGGGAACCAGATTATCTGGCTGTTCGTCAGGAGCTGCGGCCGTTGCTGGGCATTCTGAACAAGGCCCTGGAAGCTTTTCCGGCAGAAGACATGCGTGCGCTGCGCGCCAAGTGGCTGACGGGGGCGGTTTCCCCGCAAGCGCGTTCATCCTCGCTGCGCATCGCCCAGTGGGACTATTGGTGCGTGGTCGTGGTCGGGGTGTTCGGCCTGTTCTCGTTGCTATGGAACCGCCGCTTGCAAGCCCAGATCGACCAGCGCCTGAAGGCCGAGGCTGTCCTCAAGGACCAGTTGACGTTCCAGCGAACGTTGATGAACGCCATTCCCGATCCGATCTTCATCCGTGATCTTGAGGGGCGCCTGATCATGTGCAATAAAAGTTATGAAGACCAGTTCGCGACTCGCTTCGAAACACTGCGCGGCACACGCCTGACGGAGTCCGCGGCGTTTCCGCTGGCGACTGCCGAGCTGTTGCACGGGGAATTGATGGAGCAACTGCTAACCCGTCAGCCGAGATTCGTAGATCGTCAATTGATGTTCAGCAATGGACTGAGGGATATCTACCACTGGTCGGTGCCGTTTTATGGCAGTGATGGCCAGTTACGCGGTCTGCTGGGAGGGTGGATCGATGTGCGGCGTCGAAGAAGCCGTTCCAACCGGTTCCTGGCTTGATTGACCGAACAGCCACGGTTGTTGTTTGTCTGTCACATTGGACGCGCATCCTCGGTTGAACAGGGCGCAGGCGTGTCGGTTCGTTGCGCTGGCGAACTTTCTGCCGCAGCCCACGGTCACTTACTGTGCAGTTGTTTTTTTCGGATTATTGAAGGGTGATCGAATGGAAAGTATCAGCCTCTTGCTGAATGAAGCTTTGAGTCCGTATCAGGTCACGCTCACTCCCTCCGGCCCCCGTGAATGCCTGGTGACGTTGAGAAACCCGGCGGGCGCTATCATGGTCGAGCGCGCGTTCAATCAGGCCCAGCTGGCCGACAGGCGCCAATTGACCGACGTGGTCGACGGCCTGCATCGCGATGTGCTGATTGCCGAGGGGCGCCTGGAGCCTTGTGTGATTGCGGCGTTGCGTAATGTGGCCCAGGACAAGGTCATGGCTGTTGCGAATTGATGTCTGAGGGAACCTTCCTACGTCCCGGTGAGTCAGACCTTTTACCAACAAGAGCAAGCATTGTGCTCCGGTGCTTGTCGCTTGTTGCACGGACCTTTAAGGGTCACGTTTAACCCCGAGTTGTCTCCCCACTTCTCGGGGTTTCTTTTTGCCTGGCGTTTATGGGCGGAGCGCCTGCACGCGCAAGCTCAGATGGCTCCCTCGGTACGCAATCGGGCGATGTGTTGTGCATCGTAGCCAAGCTCGCTGAGCACCTGGGCGGTGTGTTCCCCGAGCGCCGGGCCGACCCACTCGGATGTGCCGGGTGTGTCGGAAAGTTTCGGTACGATGCCAGGCATCTTGAATGCCTTGCCGTCGGGCAGCTTGGCCTGCAAGAACATTTCACGGGCGAGGAATTGCGGGTCGCTGAACATGTCCTCGGCGCTGAAGATCCGGCTGGCCGGTACACCTGCCTGGTTCAGCTGCTCGATGACGGCGTCCAGTGGCAGCGAGTTGACCCAGCGATCAATGACCCCATAGAGCTCGTCGCGGCGACTGTCACGTCCGTCGTTGCTGGCCAACCGCGGGTCGTTGGCGAGGTCGTCGCGGCCAATGATTTGCATGAAGCGCTTGAAGATCGCGTCACCGTTGGCGCCGATTTGCACATGCTTGCCGTCGGCGCTGGTGTGGATGGACGAGGGTGTGATGCCGGGCATGATATTGCCGGTGCGTTCGCGGATGAACCCGAACACGTCGAATTCCGGCACCATGCTTTCCATCATGGCGAATATCGCTTCGTATAGCGCTACGTCCACCACTTGTCCGGTTCCGCCATTGACCTCCCGATGACGCAAGGCCATCAGCGCGCCAATCACTCCCCACAGCGCGGCAATCGAGTCGCCGATGGAAATCCCGGTGCGCACCGGCGGGCGGTCCTCGAAACCGGTGATGTAGCGCAGGCCCCCCATCGACTCGCCGACGGCGCCAAAACCGGGTTGGTCCTTCATCGGGCCGGTCTGGCCGAAGCCGGAGAGCCGTACCATGACCAGTTTCGGGTTCAGCGCATGGAGCACGTCCCAGCCCAGGCCTAGCTTTTCCAGCACGCCGGGACGAAAATTCTCGATCAGTATGTCCGCTTCGCCGATCAGTTTTTTCAGGACAGTCAAACCCTCCGGATGCTTGAGGTTCAGGGTCAACGACTTTTTGTTGCGGGCCTGGACGAACCACCACAGGGACGTGCCTTCATATAACTTGCGCCACTTGCGCAGCGGATCGCCGCCATCGGGCGATTCGACCTTGATCACCTCGGCACCGAATTCACCGCAGATTCGCGAGGCGAAGGGGCCGGCGATCAAGGTGCCGAGTTCGATGACCTTGACGCCGGCGAGAGGTTTGGCAGTAAGCGACATGACGAATCCTGTAGGACAAAGGCAGAACGAATAGAGGCTTTTATCATAGGTCAAGGTCAGTCGCCGCAGGTTGATGGTCGGCAATTCGTGGATTGCCCTTCTCATCGGTTAGACTTGCCGCCTTTCCTCGTATCAAGAAGCCCGTTCATGGCCCAGCCGTCCACGACCTATAAGTTTGAACTGAACCTCACCGACCTCGACCGCAGTGTGTACGAAAGTGTGAAGCAGACCATCGCCCGCCACCCTTCGGAAACCGAAGAACGTATGACCGTGCGCCTGTTGGCCTATGCGTTCTGGTACAACGAGCAGCTGTCGTTTGGTCGTGGGCTGTCGGACGTCGATGAACCTGCGCTGTGGGAAAAAAGCCTGGATGACCGTGTCTTGCACTGGATCGAAGTCGGCCAGCCGGATGCCGATCGCCTGACCTGGTGTTCGCGTCGTACCGAGCGCACCAGCCTGCTGGCCTACGGCAGCCTGCGGGTCTGGGAAGGCAAGGTGATCCCGGCGGTGAAAAACCTGAAGAATGTGAACATCGCTGCCGTCCCCCAAGAGGTTCTTGAAACCCTGGCCAAGGACATGCCCCGGGTCATCAAGTGGGACGTGATGATCAGCGAAGGGACGATTTTCGTGACCGACGACCGTGGCCAGCATGAAGTCCAGCTGCAGTGGCTGTCGGGCGAACGCGGTTGAGCCATTGACGCGGTAGCGAGTGAATTTCATTGTGGCGAGGGAGCTTGCTCCCGCTTGGGTGCGCAGCGCCCTCGCCGCAGTCCAGGATCCCGAAAATAGAGAAATGTCCGTCACCCCATGCGCATAGAATCCCGCAAACTGCCCGACACCCTGCCATTTCTTGGCGACCTGCCGCCCTTGTTGACCCGTCTGTACGCCGCCCGTGGCGTGCAGTCCGAGGCTGAGCTGGACAAGAGCCTGGCGCGCCTGATTCCTTATCAGCAGCTCAAGGGGATCGATGCCGCGGTGGATCTGCTGGTGGTAGCGCTCGAGCAACGCCAGCGCATCCTGATCGTCGGGGACTTCGACGCCGATGGCGCGACGGCCAGCACGGTGGGCATGCTCGGGTTGCGCCTGCTCGGTGCGGCCCACGTCGATTATCTGGTGCCCAATCGCTTCGAGTATGGCTATGGATTGACGCCGGAAATCGTCGAAGTCGCCCTGACACGCGAGCCGCAATTGTTGATCACCGTGGACAACGGCATTTCCAGCGTGGAAGGCGTGGTGGCGGCTAAAGCGGCGGGCCTCAAGGTGCTGGTGACCGACCACCACTTGCCGGGTCTCGAATTGCCAGCGGCCGACGCCATCGTCAACCCGAACCAACCCGGTTGCCAATTCCCGAGCAAGGCATTGGCGGGCGTCGGGGTGATTTTTTATGTATTGATGGCTCTGCGGGCTCGCCTGCGCAGCCTGGGCTGGTACGCCAGCACACCTCAGCCGAACATTGGCGAGCTGTTGGATCTGGTGGCGTTGGGTAGCGTCGCCGACGTGGTGCCGCTGGACGCGAACAATCGGATCCTGGTGCATCAGGGCCTTGAGCGTATTCGCGCCGGGCGCGCCCGCCCAGGGATCAAGGCCATCCTGGAAGTGGCCAAGCGCGACGCTTCGCGAATGACTTCTACGGACCTGGGTTTCATTCTCGGCCCGCGGTTGAACGCGGCGGGGCGACTCGATGACATGAGCCTGGGGATCGAATGCCTGCTCACCGACGACCCGGCGCTGGCGCGGGACATGGCGGCGCAACTGGATGGCATGAACCAGGACCGCAAGTCCATCGAACAGGGCATGCAGCGCGAAGCGTTGGCCCAGCTCAAGGACCTGCCGGTGGAATCGATGCCCTTCGGCTTGTGCCTGTTCGACCCGCAATGGCACCAAGGCGTCATCGGTATCCTCGCGTCGCGCATGAAAGAGCGTTATTTCCGTCCGACCATTGCCTTCGCGGATGCCGGGGATGGCCTGCTCAAGGGCTCGGGCCGCTCGGTGCCGGGCTTTCATATTCGCGATGCGCTGAGCGTCGTCGCGGCGCAACATCCGACGTTGATCAGCAAGTACGGCGGTCATGCCATGGCGGCGGGACTGACGCTGCCCGAGGCGAACTTTCCCTTGTTCGCCGAGGCTTTTGACGCTGAAGTACGTAGGCAACTGCGCGAAGGAGACTTGACCGGAAGGCTCCTGTCGGACGGCACCCTCGCGGTGGAAGAATTCCACCTGGAACTGGCCCGGGCACTGCGCCACGCCGGCCCCTGGGGCCAGCATTTTCCGGAGCCGATGTTTCATGGCGTGTTCCAGTTGGTCGAGCAGCGAGTGGTGGGCGAACGGCACCTGAAGGTCGTGCTCAAGAGCGAGTGCGGTTCGGTGAAGCTCGATGGCATCGCGTTCGGCATCGACCGCGAGATCTGGCCAAACCCCACCGTGCGCTGGGTGGAACTGGCCTACAAGCTTGACCTCAACGAATTCCGCGGCCAGGAAACGGTGCAGTTGATGATTGCCCATATCGAGCCGCGGTAGTACGCAGGCAGGCCTTGAGACCGGGTTTTTGCCCCGGAACCCTTCCTCATCCCCGGTTGTCGACTAGTCTCTAAGCACTGCTTGATAGCCCTTGTGACGTCTTGTCGAATTTTTTGCCCGCGGGGGCGGGTGTTGCATCCTTTGTCACTCGTCGACTTTTCAAACAGAACCCTGGAGCCTGCCCACTGATTCGAGAGGTGCCCCATGAGTCTGCTGCTGGAACCCTATACCCTTCGCCAATTGACCCTGCCCAATCGCATCGCGGTATCGCCGATGTGCCAGTATTCGAGCGCCGATGGCTTGGCCAATGACTGGCATCTGGTGCACCTCGGCAGCCGCGCCGTGGGTGGCGCCGGCCTGGTGTTCACCGAAGCTACCGCCGTCACTGCCGACGGCCGTATCACGGCCCAGGACCTGGGGTTGTGGAACGACGAACAGATCGAACCCTTGCAACGCATCACTCGTTTCATCACCGCCCAAGGTGCGGTGCCGGGCATTCAACTGGCCCACGCTGGCCGCAAGGCCAGTACCTGGCGCCCCTGGTTGGGCAAGCATGGCAGCGTCAAGCCCGAGGAGGGCGGCTGGGTTCCGGTTGGCCCATCGCCTATTGCCTTCGATCCGCAGCACACCCCGCCGACCCAGCTGGATGAAGGGCAGATCGCCGATGTCATCCAGGCGTTCGTGGACGCGGCCAAACGCGCCCTGACGGCCGGTTTCAAGGTTGTCGAGGTCCACGCCGCCCATGGTTATTTGCTGCATCAGTTCCTGTCGCCCTTGAGCAACCAGCGCCGAGATCAATACGGCGGATCTTTCGAAAATCGAATTCGGTTGGTGCTACAAGTCACCGAAGCGGTCCGGGCCGTATGGCCTGAAGAACTTCCGGTGTTCGTCCGCGTCTCTGCCACCGACTGGGTGGAAGACGGTTGGAACCCGGATGAAACCGTCGAACTGGCGCGGCGCTTCAGAATATTGGGGGTGGACCTGATCGACGTGTCGTCGGGCGGTACCGCGGCGAACGCGGAAATCCCCACCGGCCCTGGCTATCAGACGCGCTTCGCCGAGCGGGTGCGCAAGGAGTCGGAAATCGCTACCGGTACCGTGGGCATGATTACCGAACCGGCCCAGGCCGAACACATTCTGCGCACCTGCCAGGCCGACATCATCTTCCTGGCCCGCGAATTGTTGCGCGATCCCTATTGGGCTCTGCATGCCGATGATGACCTGGGCGGACGCAAGGCCACCTGGCCTGCGCAGTACCAGCGGGCCACGCATCGGGACCAGCCGATCCATGAGTCGGATTTGCGCGACTGAGTGCTCGATAAGACAAAAGCCCCGGTTGGTCTGGCCGGGGCTTTTGTTTATCTGGGGTGTAGTGCGTGCTTAAGGGTATTTACGTTTATCCGGGGCTGGCGGGAAGTACTGGTACAACCAGGTTTCGCTCAGGGTGCGGTCTTTGGTGCGGATAAACAGGCGCATTTCTACAGGATCCACGCGGTCGTCGGTCGGGTACCAGTCGAAGGTGATGCGGTAGCCCTTGATCGCATCCAGCACCAACACGTTGAAGTCCTTCACTTCGCCATGGGAGCAGGTCACCACCGGTTCGATGCCAGTGCCCGGAGGCAATTGATCGATGCCGCCGCCGGTGAAGTCCACGGCGAAACGTCGTGCCCAGACGGTTGGGTAATGCTCGCCGGGCGCCCAGCCTTCGATGAAGCCGCCCATGCCAGAACGTGTAGCGTCCACTCGCGCCAGGTCCGTGCTCACCGGTGGCAGCGCGCTCCAATAGAGCTTGTAGCCATAATTCAGCGAATCGCCGGCAGCGACAGGTTTCTTCGGCGTCCAGAAGGCAACGATGTTGTCGAGGGTTTCGCCGGTGGTAGGAATTTCCAGCAGATCGATAGAGCCTTCGCCCCAGGCCGTGGTGGGCTCGACCCACAGGCTTGGGCGTTTGCTGTACCAGTCCACGGTGTCCTGGTAGCTGTCGAAGTCATGATCGGTCTGCACCAGGCCAAAGCCTTTCGGGTTCTTGTCGGCGAAGGCGTTGAATTGCAGGGTGGCGGGGTTATTCAGCGGACGGCAGACCCATTCGCCGTTGCCGCGCCACATGGCCAACCGGTCGGAGTCGTGGATTTGCGGGTGAATGGTGTCGCACATGCGTCGCTCGACCGTGCCGCAGCTGAACATGCTGGTCATCGGCGCGATGCCCAGTTGCTCGATGGCGGTACGGGCGTTGACGTGGGCATCGATTTCCATGACGACCCGGGTCGGCTGGCAATCGATATCAAACCGATAGGCACCCGTGGCGCTGGGCGAATCGAGCAGGGCGTAGACCACAAAACGCGTGCTGTTCTTGTCCGGGGTTTCGAACCAGAACTTGGTGAAGTCCGGGAATTCCTCGCGTTTCTTTGCGTAGGTATCGATGGCCAAGCCGCGGGCTGACAACCCGTACTGTCCGCTCTCATCCACGGCGCGGAAATAACTGGCGCCCAGGAATGAAACGATATCGTGCCGATCCAGCTCTGGAGCCTTGAAGGCCCGGAACCCGGCGAAGCCCAGGTCACCGGTCAGTTGCGAGGTGTTGACCGTGGTCTTTTCGTAATTGAACAGCTCCGGGCGGAAATGCACCTCGCGGGCCATGCGGGTCTTCGGATCGACGCTGTACATGCGCACCGGTTGCTTGAAGCCCATGCCGACATGGAAGAACTGCACGTCCAGTTGACCGTCCAGCGCATTCCACAACGAATGGTTGACGTCGTACTGGATGGCATTGAATTGCAGGGGCGACATCTGGGCCAAGGTCGGCGGCAAGACTTGCTTGGTGTCGACGTAGCGGCTCGCGGCCAATTTCCGGGCCTGGTCTTTCAGCCCGTTGAAATCGAAGGGCCGGGCTTCGCCGTCGGCCGCCTGATCGGCTGCCCAGGCTCGTGCAGCCATGAGTCCAGAGGCTGAAAGCCCGGTGTAGGCGGCGAAGGCCATGGAGGCCTTTAGCAGATTCCTGCGGTGCATAAATACAACCTTTTCTCGAAACAATCCCCAGCCGATCCTGGCCGCGGCAATTGATAAGGGAGTTCGGACATGCCTTTGGCCAAACGCGACGAACGTAAGAACAGATGCCTGAGAGCTGGATCGGTTCACCGAGGCGCAAAATCATAGGGGAATTGCTGGTCGGGAGAAAAAGGAAAAGGGTGGTTTGGTCAAACTTTCTTACAGATATTTCTTTTTTTCCGGAGGATTTTGGATTTTTTTGACTAATTACTCTAAAACTCCCTTCTCACGCTTCGAATCCTCCCTATTCTTAACGTGGATAGACCGCGTCAACCCCGGATCACGGGGCGCTATCAGGCCAATTCGAGTACAGAAGGACAACGCTTATGACGAAAATACAGGGCATTACCGAAATGCTGGGAATCTTTCCAGGCCTGATCAATGGGCGCAGGACACGACGACTCAGCCTGGAAGAACTGAGGCTGGTCGAACGTTATCGGGAGCTGTCGGAAAACGACCGGATCGCCATGCGTTACTTGGTGGATGCGATGCGCAGTGTTTCGCGGTTTTGAACAGTGACTTCAACTGCGTACAAACGGCTTTCGGTTTTCCTACTCACGGGTAGGTTTTTCACTTCGAGGAAATACAATGCCGACGACTATGACCAGTAAAGGACAAGTCACCATCCCCAAGCCCATCCGCGACGCACTCCACTTGATTCCTGGTTGTGCAGTTGAGTTCAGCATCAATGCGCGAGGCGAAGTGGTGCTGCATGCAGGTAAGCCTGGGACAGCCGAGGCGTCCGCCAGCGATCGTTTTGACGCTGTCCGTGGCAAGGCGGACATCAAATGGCGTACAGATGATCTAATGGCGTTATTGCGTGGGGACGACTGATGATATTGGTCGATACCAATGTCTTGATTGATGTGCTGGAAGATGATCCGAAGTTATTTTCCTTCGGTCGAGTTGGTAGTGCCATCCTGAGATACGCTTCACCACGACCAATACGACCCCGTTGGTCGTGGTGTACCTTCAATGGGCGTTGACTCAATGCTTGAACATCACATGCCGCACCACCGTGTAATCCTCCAGCCCGTACATGGACATGTCCTTGCCATAACCGGAACGTTTCTGACCGCCATGGGGCATTTCGCTGACCAGCATGAAATGGGTGTTCACCCACGTGCAGCCGTATTGCAAACGTGCCGACAGGCGATGGGCGCGACCGATGTCAGCGGTCCACACCGATGAGGCCAGGCCGTAGTCCGAATCGTTGGCCCAGGCCAGGACCTGTGCTTCGTCGACGAATGGCGTGACGGACACCACCGGGCCGAAAACCTCCCGACGGACGATTTCGTCGTCCTGCTGGGCGTCGGCCAGCACGGTCGGTTCGAAGAAAAAGCCGTTGCCGTCGATGGCCTTGCCGCCGGTGATCAGGCGAATGTGTGGTTGGGCGATGGCCCGTTCGACGAATCCGGCCACGCGGTCGCGATGCTGGGCCGTGATCAGCGGACCCATCTGGGTGTCGGATGCGGTTTGCAGGCCGCACTTGATGCCACCCACCGCGGCGCCGAGCTTTTCGACGAACTGGTCATAGATGCCTTGCTGGGCATAGATGCGGCAGGCGGCGGTGCAGTCCTGGCCGGCGTTGTAGAAGCCGAAGGTGCGGATGCCTTCCACGGCCGCGTCAATGTCGGCGTCGTCGAAAATGATCACCGGGGCCTTGCCGCCCAGTTCCATGTGCATGCGTTTGACGCTGTCGCAGGTGCTGGAAATGATGTTCGAGCCGGTGGCGATAGATCCGGTCAGTGACACCATGCGCACCTTCGGGTGGGTGACCAGCGGGTTGCCGACGGTTTGCCCACGGCCGAAGATCACGTTGAGCACGCCGGCGGGGAAAATTTCCGACGCCAGCTCCGCCAGGCGCAGGGCGGTCAATGGGGTCTGTTCCGACGGTTTGAGCACCACGGTATTGCCGGCGGCCAAGGCTGGGGCGATCTTCCAGGCGACCATCATCAGCGGATAGTTCCACGGTGCGATGGAGGCAATCACGCCCACCGGGTCTCGACGGATCATCGAGGTGTGCCCCGGCAGGTATTCGCCTCCCGCCGAACCGTTCATGCAGCGGCTGGCACCAGCGAAAAAACGGAACACGTCGGCAATCGCTGGAATCTCGTCATTCAGTGCGGCGCTCAAGGGCTTGCCGCAGTTATCCGACTCCAGCTTCGCCAGTTCTTCGCCGTTGGCTTCGATGGCATCGGCCAACTTGAGCAGTAGCAGGGAGCGGTCCTTGGGCGCCACTTGCGACCAGGATTCGAAGGCGCTGTCGGCGGCGCGCACGGCGGCATCGACCTGGGCTTCGCTGGCTTCGTTGATTTCCACCAGCACCCGCCCCAGTGCCGGGTTGAATACCGCCTGGCCGGGGCCTTCGCCGTTGACCAGATGGCCGTTGATCAGCAGTTTGGTTTGCATGTCCATGTCCTCTTGAGTCTGGTTTGTAACCCCGTGGGGGCCGGTTTCACAGTGGCATTCATTTACCGCCGCTCCCCGCCACGCTCTCACCCCCGCGGGTCAGGTAATAGGCGCCGAGTATCGGCAGCATCGTGACCAGCATCACCAGCATGGCCACCACGTTGGTCACCGGCACGTCGCGGGGGCGGCTGAGCTGGTTGAGCAACCAGAGCGGCAGCGTGCGCTCATGGCCGGCGGTGAAGGTGGTGACAATGATTTCATCGAACGACAAGGCAAACGCCAGCATCCCGCCTGCCAGCAACGCCGACCCCAGGTTAGGCAAGATGATGTAGCGAAAGGTCTGCCAGCCGTCGGCGCCCAGGTCCATCGATGCCTCGATCAGGCTGTGGGAAGTGCGGCGCAGTCGGGCGATGACGTTGTTGTAGACGATCACCACGCAGAAGGTCGCATGGCCGACGATGATGGTGAAAAAGCCGGGTTCGATGCCCAAGGTCTTGAACGTAGCCAGCAGGGCGATGCCGGTGATAATCCCCGGCAAGGCAATCGGCAGGATCAGCATCAGCGAAATGCCTTGTTTGCCGAAGAAGTCCCGACGATACAGCGCCGCCGAGGCGAGCGTACCGAGGACCATGGCAATCAGCGTGGCGACGGCCGCGACCTGCAAGGACAATTTGATCGCCTCCAGCACGTCCGGTCGCGAGAAGGCGATGCTGAACCACTTCAGGGTCAAGCCCTTGGGGGGGAAGCTGAACGCCGCGTCTTCGGTATTGAAGGCGTAGAGAAAGATGATCAGGATCGGAAAGTGCAGGAACACCAGCCCGCCCCATGCCGCGATCCGCAAGCCCCACGAGGCCCGAGAGTCAGAGTGCATCGAAAGCCCCCAGTCGCTTGACGATGGATAAGTAGATGGCGATCAGCACGATAGGCACCAGCGTGAACGCCGCCGCCATGGGCATGTTGCCGATGGCCCCTTGCTGGGCGTAGACCATGCTGCCGACGAAGTAGCCCGGCGGGCCCACCAGTTGCGGCACGATGAAATCCCCCAGGGTCAGCGAAAACGTGAAGATCGAGCCCGCGGCGATGCCTGGGATCGACAGCGGCAGGATCACCTGCGTGAACGTCTGGCGTGGCCTGGCGCCCAGGTCCGCCGAGGCTTGCAGCAGCGACGGAGGCAAACGTTCCAGCGACGCTTGGATCGGCAGGATCATGAACGGCAGCCAGATGTAGACGAACACCAGGAAGCGCCCCAGATGCGAAGTGGACAAGGTGCTGCCACCCACGCCGGGAATCCCCAGCACGAACTGCAACACCGGCCCCAGGCCCAGGTGCTGGACAAACCACTGCGCCACGCCGCCCTTGGCCAACAGCAATGTCCAGGCATAGGCCTTGACGATGTAGCTGGCCCACATCGGCAGCATCACCGCGATGTAGAAAAACGCCTTGGTCTTGCCGCTGGTGTAGCGCGCCATGTAATAGGCGATCGGGAAAGCGACGATGGCGCTGGCGATGGACACCGCGATTGCCATGGTCAACGTTCGCGCAATGATGTCGAAATTCGACGGCTGGAACAGCGCCGAAAAGTTCGCCAGGGTCAGGTCCGGCGTGACCGCCATGGTGAAGTCGTCGAAGGTGTAGAAACCCTGCCAAAGCAAAGTCAGCAGCGAACCCAGGTAGATCGCGCCGAACCAGATCAGCGGTGGCACCAGCAACATCGACAGGTAGAGGTTGGGCCGTCGGTACAGCAGGTTGGAAAAACGGCGTAACGGCGAGCCGTGCGCGGGCGTTTGAGTGATGGCCACGGTGTTCATTTCAGGCCTCGCCGCCAACGGTGTCGTGCAGGGCGACCATCGCCTCACGCGCCCAGCGTACCGTGATCGGTTGGCCGGTCTGGTGCTGGGCGCTGTTGTCGTTCCATTGGGTATTGGCCTGGCTGAGGCTGAGCGTCTGGCCGGTCTCCAGCGTCAGCTCGTAGCGCGTCGCACTGCCTTGGTATTGGATGTCATGGAGCAGGCCGCTGACTTCGATTTCATGCCCGGCCAGCGGGCCTTCGGCAAAGCGCACATGTTCCGGGCGGATCGAGAACGGCTGCGGGTGCCCGCTCAGTTGCCGGGCCAGTTCGCCACGAATCACGTTGGAGGTGCCGACGAATTCGGCGACGAAGGTGGTGGCCGGCCGCATGTACAGGTTGCGCGGCGTATCGACCTGTTCGATGCGGCCCTTGTTGAACACCGCGACGCGATCGGACATCGACAACGCTTCGGTCTGGTCATGGGTGACAAAAATGAAGGTGATGCCCAGCTGCCGTTGGAGTTTCTTCAATTCGCTCTGCATCTGTTCGCGCAGCTTCAGGTCGAGGGCGCCCAAGGGCTCATCCAGTAGCAGGACGCGCGGGCGGTTGACCAGCGCGCGGGCCAGGGCGACGCGTTGACGTTGGCCGCCCGAGAGTTGCACCGGCTTGCGCTGGCCGTAGCCGTCCAGGGCAACCATCTCCAATGCTTCGTCGGCGCGCTTGATGCGTTCGGCCTTGGCGACGCCTTTGACCTTCAGGCCATAGGCGACGTTGTCGCGCACGTTCATGTGGGGGAACAGGGCGTAGTCCTGGAAAACCGTGTTGACGTCCCGCTGATAGGGCGCGAGCCCCACGGCTTCCTCGCCGTGGATGCGGATCGAACCGGCGCTGGGCTGCTCGAACCCGGCGATCAGCCGCAGGCAGGTGGTCTTGCCGGAACCGGACGGTCCCAGCATGGAAAAGAACTCGCCGTCCTGAATGTCGATGGAGACCTGGTCAACGGCCTTCACATCGCCGAACTGACGGGAAACGTGGGTGAACTGGACTGCAAGCGTCATGGTGCGGTGCTCCAGAAAGCGGGGCGGGCATGAAATCGCAACGGTTGGAACGCGGTCCCGTGGCGAGGGAGCTTGCTCCCGCTGGGTGGCGCAGCCACCCCAAAACCAGCCGATGCGGTGGGCAGGTCATACCGCGTCGGTCGGTTTTGGGCGTGCTGCGCGCGCCAGCGGGAGCAAGCTCCCTCGCCACAGGGTTAACCATGTCCCCCCGGTCCAAACAGGTGACTGCGACTTAGCGTCCACCCATGATCGCAATGTAATCCTGGGTCCAGCGGCTGTACGGCACGAACTTGCCACCCTCAGCCTGTGGGGTTTTCCAGAAGGCGATCTTGTCGAACTGGTCGAAGCCGTTGGTCTTGCAGCCTTCGGCGCCTAGCAGTTCGCTGCCTTTGCACGCCGCCGGTACGGCCGGCAAGGAGCCGAACCAGGCGGATACGTCGCCCTGGACTTTGGGTTGCAGCGACCAGTCCATCCATTTGTACGCGCAGTTGGGGTGCTTGGCCTCGGCGTGCAGCATCGTGGTATCAGCCCAGCCGGTGGCGCCTTCCTTGGGAACGGTCGAGGCAATCGGCTGTTTCTCGTTGATCAGGCCGTTGACCTGATAGGGCCACGCGCCGGACGCCATCACGCCTTCGTTCTTGAAGTCACTCATCTGCACGGTGGTGTCATGCCAATAGCGGTGGATCAACGGATGCTGGGCCCGCAGCAACTCCAGCACGGCCTTGTACTGGGCTTCGTCGAGCTGGTACGGGTCCTTGATGCCCAATTCAGGCTTGGCGGTCTTGAGGTAGAGCGCCGCATCGGCGATATAGATCGGGCCGTCGTAGGCTTGTACGCGTCCCTTGTTCGGCTTGCCGTCAGGCAGGTTCTGCGCCTCGAACAGCACACTCCAGCTGGTCGGTGCCTGCTTGAACACCTCGGTGTTGTACATCAGCACGTTCGGGCCCCATTGGTACGGGGTGCCGTAGGTCTGCTGGTTGACCACGTACCACGGCGCATCCTTGAGACGCGGGTCGAGGTTTTTCCAATTGGCGATCAGCGCGGTGTTGATCGGCTGCACGCGTTTGCCGGCAATCAGTCGCAAGGAGGCGTCGCCGGAGGCGGTGACCAGGTCGTAGCCGCCCTTGCTCATCAGGCTGACCATTTCATCGGACGTCGCGGCAGTCTTCACGTTGACCTTGCAACCTGTTTCCTTCTCGAAGCCGGTCACCCAATCGTAGGCCTTGTCGCTTTCACCGCGCTCGATGTAGCCCGGCCAGGCGACGATATCCAGTTGGCCTTCGCCAGCGCCAACCGCCTTGAGCGGTTCGGCGGCCTGGAGGCTGACGCTGGTCAGCAGCGCCGTGGTGATTGCACTGAGCAATGCGGTCTTGTGCGCGTACATGGAAATCCCTCTTGCTTTAATTATGGTCGGGGCAGGTTTCGAGAACGTGTCGCTGGTTATTGTTTTAGCTTAGCTGCAAGCTTCGAGCGGCAAGCTGCAAGCAAAGGCAGGTAGCGCAGGGCTTGTAGCTTGTAGCTCAAAGCTCCCGGCTATGCCGGGCCATGATATGGCGCACCACGCTGTAGTCCTGGAGCGAATCGCTCGACAGGTCTTTCCCATAGCCCGAGCGTTTCAGGCCGCCATGGGGCATTTCGCTGACCAGCATGAAATGGCTGTTGATCCAGGTGCAGCCGTATTGCAGTCGCGCGGCCACTTGCATCGCCTTGTCGAGGTTATGGGTCCAGACGGAGGAGGCCAGGCCGTATTCCGAGTCGTTGGCCCAGTCCACCGCCTGGCTGAGCTCGTCGAAGCGAGTCACTGTGACCACCGGGCCGAATACTTCGCGCTGGACGATTTCATCGTTTTGCTTGCAACCGGCCAACAGCGTCGGCTGATAAAAGAAGCCGGCGCCGGAATGCACCGCCGCACCCGTGACGCGTTCGATGTGCGGCTGGCCGAGGGCGCGCTCGACAAAACTGGCGACGCGGTCGCGCTGGCGGATGCTGATCAGCGGGCCGATCTCATTGTCGACATCGCGCTTGCCGGCAAAACGCAGGCTGCCGACCGCCGCGCCGAGCTCGGCCACCAGACGGTCGTGGATCCCCGCCTGGGCGTAGATCCGGCATGCCGCGGTGCAATCCTGCCCGGCGTTGTAGTAACCGTAGGTGCGCACGCCTTCGACCACCGCTTGCAAGTCCGCATCGTCACAGACAATCACCGGAGCCTTGCCGCCCAGTTCCAGGTGCGTGCGCTTGAGGGTCTTGGCGGCGGCCTGGAGGATCTTCTGCCCGGTGACGATATCGCCCGTCAACGAAACCATGCGTACCTTGGGATGGCTGACCAGATGGCTGCCGACACCTTCGCCGCCGCCGCAGATAATGTTGATGACGCCGCGCGGCAGGATCTCGGCCAATAATGGCGCCAGGGCCAGGATCGTCAACGGCGTATGCTCCGACGGCTTGAAGACCAAGGTGTTACCGGCGGCCAGGGCGGGGGCGATTTTCCAGGCCGCCATCATGATCGGGTAATTCCACGGCGCGATGGAGGCGACCACGCCAATCGGATCGCGACGCACCATGCTGGTGTAGCCGGGCAGGTATTCGCCGCTCAGTTGGCCGGTCTGGCAGCGTACCGCGCCGGCAAAGAACCGGAACACATCCACCGTGGCGCTCAGGTCATCCTGGCGTGCCAAGTGCAGCGGCTTGCCGCAGTTCAAGGATTCGAGGCGGGCCAGGTAATCGGCGTTTTTCTCGATCGCGCTGGCAATGTCCAGCAGCAGGTTTGAGCGCAGCTGTGGGGTGGTGCGCGACCAGCCGTCGAAGGCGCAATGGGCGGCATGGATCGCGGCTTCGACCTGTTCGGTGCTGGCCTCGGCAATGTGCGCCAGCGTTTCACCGGTGGCGGGGTTGAGGATTGGTTCGACAAAGCCCTCGCCGGGCACGCTTTCGCCGTCAATCAGCAACGCGGTACACAACGGGGTCTGCGTGCCAGCCATTGTCGATTTCTCTTTTTGTCAGTGGCCTAGAGGATGCAGCAAGACTAGTGCGCAGTCCGGCGGACGACAAATTCTAAATACTCAAGGCTGCATTCGATTAAATAGATGGCTTGCGCCCGCCGGGACGCTGTTCCCTCGCGACCGCCAGGAACGGGTCGACCGACGCCGGCCGCGCGGTGCCTCGGCGCCAGGCCAGGCCGACGTCGAGGGTCTGGTTGAGGTCGGCAATTGGCCGGGCCTCGATAATGTCGCCTTCCAGTGACCAGGGGCGATAGGTCATGTCCGGTTGGATCGACACGCCCAGCCCGGCCGCCACCAGGCTGCGCACTGCTTCGGTAGACGCGGTGCGCAGCGTGATGTTCGGTTGCAGGCCGGCGCCGCGCCACAGGCGTTGCGCGTTGCGATCCATTTCGTCGACATTCAATTGGATCAGCGGCTCGCGGGCCACGTCCGACAGGTGGATGCTGTCGTGCTCGAGCAACGGATGCTGGGCCGGCAGCCACAAGCGGTGGGGAGAGTGGGTCAGCACTTCAGTCTGCAGCGCGTGGCGATCTTCCAGGTTCGACAGGATCAACACGCCGACGTCGATTTCTCCGCTGACCAGCAAATGCTCGATATACGGGCGCTCGTCTTCCATCACGCGAATCGCCACGTTGGGATAGGCGCGCTGGAAACGGGTCAGCAGGTCTGCCAGGTAATACCCGGCAACGAGGCTGGTCACGCCGATGGTGACTTGGCCGGCGACCTGGTCGGTGCTCTGCTGCAGGCTGCGCTTGGCGTTGTCGACGGTAGCAAGGATCAGGTGGGCCTGGCGCAGGAATTGATGCCCCTGGTGGGTCAGGGTCATGCCCTTGGCGTGGCGGCTGAACAGGCTGACGCCGATGTCTTCCTCCAGCTGCTGGATGGCCAGGGTCAGCGTCGACTGGGAAATGAACGCCGTTTGCGCGGCGGCGGAAATTGACCCAGTCTCGGCCACGGCGATGAAGTGACGGATTTGACGCAGGGTCATCATGGTTGAGTACCGGCACGCGAATTTATCGATGTCTTGGAGTATATATCGTGTTTATCGAATGGCTGCGGATCGACTGGAACCTATCAGGCAACATCTCGAAGCAAAGTCGCCGAGGACGCCGGGCACTTTCGATCTAGGCTGGGGGCCTTATGATCCGGTTAACCGAATGCGTGGAGGCGACAAATGAACACCCGTGGATTGCTCGATCAGTTACTCAAGTCCGGCCAGGAAATGTTGCAGAACAAGGCTGGCGGATCCCAGGGCAAGTCGTCCGGCGGGTTGGGCGGATTGCTCGGTGGTGGTTCCGGCAACCTGGGCGGAATGCTCTCCGGCGCGGGTGGCGGGGCGTTGGCAGCCGGGGCCATGGGCTTGCTGCTGGGCAACAAGAAAGCCCGCAACTTCGGCGGCAAGGCACTGGCCTATGGCGGCCTGGCTGCGTTGGGCGTCATTGCATACAAGGCTTATGGCAACTGGCAGGCCCAACAGGGCACAGCACCGAAAACCGAACCGCAGACCCTGGACCGCGTCCCGCCGGCGCAAGTCGAGCAGCACAGCCAGGCGATCCTCAAGGCCCTGGTCGCGGCGGCCAAGGCCGACGGCCATGTAGACGAGCGCGAACGGCAGTTGATTGAGGGCGAATTCACCAAGCTCGACAGCGACCAGGAACTGCAGCACTGGCTGCACGCTGAACTCAACAAGCCGCTGGATCCCAGTGACGTCGCCCGGGCGGCAAGCACACCGGAAATCGCCGCCGAAATGTACATCGCCAGCGTAATGCTGGTGGACGAAGAAAATTTCATGGAGAAATCCTACCTCGACGAACTGGCGCGGCAGTTGAAGCTCGAGCCAGGGTTGAAAGCGGAGTTGGAGAAGCAGGTGCGGCAGGCGACTATATAGATCAGTCCCAACCTGATATCCCTGTGGCGAGGGAGCAAGCTTGCTCGCCACAGGTGCGCCAGCTATCAAGACAAGGGCGGCCAAAAATCTCCCCCAGCCGCCATGCAGACGTACCATTGCCCTCGGCTATACTCCCGGCAATTCAAAGTGCCCCGAGGTTTTACTGTGAAGAACTGGACGTTGCGCCAACGCATCCTGGCGAGTTTTGCAGTGATCATCGCCATCATGTTGCTGATGGTAGTGGTCACGTATTCGCGGTTGTTGAAGATCGAGGCCAGCGAACAGGAAGTGCGTACCGACGCCGTCCCAGGGGTTTATTTCAGTTCCATGATCCGAGGCGGCTGGGTCGACAGTTACGTCAAGACTCAGCAGCTCGTCGGCCTTTCCGGCCAGCGCGAAATAACCGCTGAGGACAAGGCGCTCTATCAGGGGTACGAGCAGCATCTGCGCGAAGAAATCCAGAACTATCAGAAGTTGATCCAGGACCCGGCCGACCAGGCTTCGTTCGACGAATTCGAGGTCAATCACCAGGACTTCAACAAGGCCTTGGCAAAGGTGCTGGACCTGTACCAGCGCAATGACTACGAAGGCGCGCGGCTGGCGTTGGAAAAAGAGCTGACGCCGGCATGGCTCGACGGCCGTGTGCACTTGAACCAGATCATCGAACGCAATCGCGAGCTGGCCGAACAAGCCACCCAGACCATTGGCCGCGCGGTGACGGCGGCGGAGGTCGCCATGGGCCTGTCATTTGTCGTCGCGGTGCTCGTGGCTGTGCTTTGCGGCCTGTTGCTGATGCGCGCAATCATGGCGCCCATGACGCGCATCGTGGAGATTCTCGATGTCATGCGCAGCGGCGACCTGAGCGGGCGCCTGGACCTGGCGCGCAAAGATGAATTCGGCGCCGTGGAGACTGGCTTCAACGACATGATGGCCGAGCTGACGTCGCTGGTGTCCCAGGCCCAGCGTTCCTCGGTGCAGGTCACCACCTCGGTGACCGAGATCGCCGCCACTTCCCGGCAGCAACAAGCCACCGCCACCGAAACCGCCGCGACCACCACTGAGATCGGCGCAACCTCCCGGGAAATTGCCGCCACGTCCCGCGATCTGGTCCGCACCATGACCGAAGTTTCCAGCGCCGCCGACCAGGCCTCGGTCGCTGCCGGCTCAGGCCAGCAGGGCCTGGCGCGCATGGAAGAAACCATGCACTCGGTGATGGGCGCGGCCGATCTTGTAAACGCCAAGCTGGCGATCCTCAATGAGAAGGCCGGCAACATCAATCAGGTGGTGGTGACCATCGTCAAGGTCGCCGACCAAACCAACCTGCTGTCGCTCAACGCTGCCATCGAGGCCGAGAAGGCCGGCGAATACGGACGCGGTTTCGCCGTGGTCGCCACCGAAGTCCGCCGCCTGGCCGACCAGACCGCGGTTGCCACCTACGACATCGAGCAAATGGTCCGCGAGATCCAGTCCGCCGTTTCGGCGGGCGTGATGGGCATGGACAAGTTCTCCGAAGAAGTGCGCCGCGGGATGGCCGAGGTGCAGCAGATCGGCGAGCAACTCTCGCAGATCATTCATCAGGTCCAGGCGTTGGCGCCCCGGGTATTGATGGTCAACGAGGGGATGCAGGCCCAGGCCACCGGCGCCGAGCAGATCAACCACGCCCTGGTGCAACTGGGCGATGCCAGCAGCCAGACCGTGGACTCCCTGCGCCAGGCCAGTTCTGCCATTGATGAGCTCAGCCAGGTGGCCGTGGGGCTGCGCAGCGGCGTCTCGCGCTTCAAAGTCTGATGGGTGAGTTCGAAGCCCGATCTGGCGCCGCTCCGGCGGCCCGGCAAACGCTGTTCCTGGTGTTTTGTATCGGAAACGAGCGCTACGCCTTGCAGGCCACCGACGTGGTGGAAGTATTGCCGCGTTTGTCGCTCAAGCCGATCGCCCGGGCGCCGTCCTGGGTGGCGGGGGTGTTTGCCTGGCGCGGCGTTGTCGTGCCGGTGATCGACCTTTGTGCCCTGACCTTCGGCCAGGACGCCCAGGCGCGCACCAGCACCCGGCTGGTACTGGTGCACTATCGGCACCAGGCGCAGCAAGCCGCGCAGGTACTGGGTTTGATTCTGGAGCAGGCCACCGATACGTTGCGTTGTGATCCGGCCGATTTCAAGCCTTACGGCCTGGACAATCGCCAGGCACCTTACCTCGGCCCGGTGCGTGAAGACGCCCAGGGCATGCTGCAATGGGTCCGGGTTAACGATTTGCTCGACGAGTCCGTTCGCGCGATGCTGTTTCCCACGCCGCCGCTGGAACTCAATGACAACGAGGGAGAGCGATGAACAGCGACCAGCGTTTTTTCGACTTCCTCAAGGAGCGTATCGGCTTGGACGTCACGTCCGTCGGCACTGCCATTATCGAGCGAGCGGTCCGCCAGCGTGTCCTTGCCGTCCCCGGCCGATCCACCGACGAATACTGGCAATCCCTGCAACACTCTGCCCAGGAGCAGCAGGCGCTGATCGAAGCGGTAATCGTCCCGGAGACCTGGTTCTTCCGTTACCCGGAATCCTTCGCCACGTTGGCCCGGCTGGCCACCCAGCGTCTCGCCGAGATCAAGCATCTGCGGGCGCTGCGCATTCTCAGCCTGCCGTGCTCCACCGGCGAAGAACCCTACTCGATCGCCATGGCCTTGCTCGACGCGGGGCTGGGACCTCATCAATTCAAGGTCGATGGGATGGACGTCAGCCCGCTGTCGATTGAAAAGGCCAGGGGGGCGCGTTACGGCAGGAACTCCTTCCGTGGCGCCGACCTGGGTTTTCGCGAGCGCTATTTCAGTGCCGAAGCGGACGGTTATAGCCTTGACGAGCGTGTACGCGGGCAAGTGCGCCTGCAAGTGGGAAATCTTCTGGATCCGTCCCTGCTGGTAAACGAGGCCCCCTACGATTTCGTGTTCTGCCGCAACCTGCTGATCTATTTCGACCAGCCGACCCAGCAGCAAGTGTTCGCGGTTCTCAAGCGCCTGACCCATGAGGACGGCGTGCTGTTCATTGGTCCTGCCGAGGGCAGTCTGTTGGGGCGCCTGGGCATGCGCTCGATCGGCATCGCCCAGTCGTTTGCCTTCAGCCGCCAGGGCGCGCCGGAGCCGCAACCGCTGCCGGCCCTGATGCCGACGCCGCTGCCGATTCGCCAACCGCCACCGCGAGTCGCTCCGCCGGTGATTCGGCCCCGGCCGTTTGCTGGCGGGGTCACGCCAATTGCCGCACCGAAAAGCAGCGACGCCGCGACCTTGTTGGCCAATATTGCCGCCCTGGCCAACGGCGGCAAAAGCGCCGAGGCCCGCGCCGCCTGCGAACAGTACGTGGGCAGCCATGCGCCAAACGCCCAGGTCTTCTATTGGCTGGGCTTGCTCAGCGACATGGCCGGCAGTGCACTCGAGGCCCAGGGTTTCTATCGCAAGGCGCTGTATCTTGAGCCGCAACACGCCGAGGCGTTGGTGCACTTGGCGGCGCTGCTGGCTTCCCAGGGAGACGCGGCCGGTGCCCGTCGATTGCAGGAGCGCGCGGCACGCAGTGGGC
The DNA here is from genome assembly GCF_051131945.1 of Pseudomonas sp. Z5-35. Lineage (NCBI taxonomy): Bacteria > Pseudomonadati > Pseudomonadota > Gammaproteobacteria > Pseudomonadales > Pseudomonadaceae > Pseudomonas > Pseudomonas sp. Z5-35. The sequence continues at coordinate 4,423,107 of NZ_CP071640.1, read as the reverse complement.
GCGCGGCTGACAGTGAGCGTAGATGATGAGCGGTTCGGCTTTCTATAACGTGACCCATGACGATGCCCAGGCCATCGATGACTGCTGGAACCGCATCGGCGTTCACGGCGACAAGTCTTGCCCGCTGCTGGTTGAGCATATTCACTGCCGCAATTGCTCAGTGTATTCGGCCGCCGCCACCCGTTTGCTCGACCGTTACGCCCTGCGCCAGGACGCCCGTGACTTGGCCTATGCCCCGGTGGACGCCGATGTCGTCACGCGCTCGCTGCTGATGTTCCGCCTGGGCGAAGAGTGGCTGGGCCTGGCTACCCGCAGCCTGGTGGAAGTGGCGCCGTTGCAGCCGATCCATTCGTTACCTCACCAGCGCTCCCGGGCCTTGCTCGGGGTTGCCAATGTGCGCGGGGCCTTGGTGGCTTGCCTGTCGCTGGTTGACTTGCTCGGGCTGGAGCCCGGCTCGGCGGCGCCCTCGGGAGGTCGGGTCATGCCGCGCATGCTGATCGTCGGCGCGCAAGGCGGGCCGGTGATGATGCCGGTCGATGAGGTGGACGGGATCCATGCCATTGATGAACGTATCCTGGCGAACGCTTCGCAATCGACCGGCAAATACACCCGTGGTGTGTTGCAGTACAACGGCCGTAACCTGCGTTGGCTCGATGAAGAACAGCTGTTGTCCGCCGTGTCCCGGAGCTTGTCATGACCCCCGACCAGATGCGCGACGCCTCGCTGCTGGAGCTGTTCAGCCTGGAAGCCGAAGCCCAGACCCAAGTGCTGAGTGCCGGCCTGCTGGCGCTGGAACGTGATCCGACCCAGGCCGACCATCTGGAATCGTGCATGCGCGCGGCTCATTCCCTCAAGGGTGCCGCGCGGATCGTCGGGGTCGATGCCGGGGTCAGCGTGGCTCATGTGATGGAAGATTGCCTGGTCAGCGCCCAGGAACGGCGCCTGGTGTTGCGCGCCGAACACATCGATGCCTTGCTGCAAGGCACTGATCTGTTGACCCGTATTGCGACGCCCGGCAACAGTGTCGGCGCCGAAGACGTCGAGGCCTATGTCGCACTGTTGGGCCGTTTGCTTGACCCTGCCGCGACGCCGGCGCCGACGGTCGCGTTGCCGAAGGCCGACCTATCCGCCGAGCCCATTGCTTTCGAAATGGCCGAGCCCGCGCCCACGGAGCCCGTAGGACCGCCCACCAAGAAAAAGCGCGTCACCGAAGAGGGCGAACGGGTCTTGCGAGTCACCGCCGGGCGCCTGAACAGCTTGTTGGACCTGTCGAGCAAGTCCCTTGTGGAAACCCAGCGCCTCAAGCCTTGGCTGGCGACCATGCAGCGGCTCAAGCGCCAGCAAGGCAACGGCCTGCGCGCCTTCGAAGACTTGAATGTGCACCTCAAGGACCACGTCCTGAGTTTGCAGGCCCAAGAGGCCCTCGGCGATGCCCGGCGCCTGCTGGCCGAGACCCAGCAATTGCTGGCGCAGAAAATCGCTGAACTGGACGAGTTCGCCTGGCAGGCCAGCCAGCGGGCGCAAGTGTTGTACGACACAGCGCTGGCCTGTCGCATGCGCCCGTTTGCCGATGTGCTTTCGGGGCAGGCGCGCATGGTTCGCGACCTGGGCCGCAGCCTGGGCAAACAGGTACGCCTGGAAATCGAGGGTGAGAAAACCCAGGTCGATCGCGACGTACTGGAAAAACTCGAAGCGCCGCTGACTCACTTGCTGCGCAACGCCGTGGACCATGGCATCGAGACGCCGGAACAACGAGTGTTGGCCGGCAAACCCGCCGAAGGCCTGATCCGCCTGCGGGCCTCGCACCAGGCCGGCCTGCTGGTGTTGGAACTGGCGGACGACGGTGGCGGCGTGGACCTGGAGCGGGTACGCCGTAGTGTCGTGGCGCGCGGCCTGTCCCCCGAGCACACCGCCGCCAGCCTGAGTGAAGAAGAGCTGCTGGCGTTTCTGTTCCTGCCCGGCTTCAGCCTGCGGGACAAAGTGACCGAAGTGTCCGGGCGCGGTGTCGGCCTGGATGCGGTCCAGCATATGGTCCGGCAGTTGCGCGGCGCGGTGGTGCTGGAGCAGACGGCTGGTCAGGGCAGTCGTTTCCACCTTGAAGTACCGCTGACGCTTTCGGTGGTGCGCAGCCTGGTGGTGGGAGTCGGCGGCGAAGCCTACGCATTTCCCTTGGCCCATATCGAACGCATGTGCGACCTGGCGCCCGAGGACATCGTCCAGGTCGAAGGCCGCCAACATTTCTGGCACGAAGGTCGCCATGTCGGCTTGGTTGCCGCCACTCAACTGCTCAATCGCCCGGCGACGCCGAACAGCGACCAGACCCTCAAGGTCGTGGTGATCCGTGAGCGGGAGGCGATTTATGGCGTGGCGGTGGAACGGTTCATTGGTGAGCGGACCCTGGTGGTCCTGCCCCTGGACGAGCGCCTGGGCAAGGTCCAGGACATTTCCGCCGGCGCCTTGCTGGACGACGGCTCGGTGGTGTTGATTGTCGATGTCGAAGATCTCTTGCGCTCCGTGGAGAAGCTGCTCGATGCCGGCCGACTGGAGCGCATTGCCCGGCGGAGCGACGCCCAGTCGCCGCGCAAGCGGATCCTGGTCGTCGATGACTCGCTGACCGTGCGTGAGCTGGAGCGCAAGCTGTTGCTCAATCGCGGCTACGACGTGGCCGTGGCCGTCGACGGCATGGACGGCTGGAATGCGTTGCGCGCGGAAGATTTCGACCTGCTCATCACCGACATCGACATGCCACGCATGGACGGTATCGAGTTGGTGTCGCTGCTGCGACGCGACAGCCGCTTGCAGTCGCTGCCGGTGATGGTGGTTTCCTACAAGGATCGCGAAGAAGATCGTCGCCGTGGCCTCGACGCCGGGGCCGACTATTATCTAGCCAAGGCGAGTTTTCACGACGACGCCTTGCTGGATGCCGTGGTCGAATTGATCGGAGGAGCACGGGTTTGAAGATCGCCATCGTCAATGACATGCCCCTGGCGGTCGAGGCCCTGCGCCGCGCGCTGGCGTTAGAGCCTGCGCATCAGTTGGTCTGGGTGGCCGCCAATGGCGCTGACGCTGTGCAGCGGTGCGCCGAATACACCCCCGACCTGATCCTGATGGACCTGTTCATGCCGATCATGGATGGCGTGGAAGCGACGCGGCGGATCATGGCCGACACCCCGTGCGCCATCGTGGTCGTGACCGGTGACAGCCAGCAGAACGTCCATCGGGTATTCGAGGCAATGGGCCATGGCGCCCTCGACGTGGTCGATACGCCGGCCCTGGGCGTCGGCAGGCCGGAGGACGCCGCGGCACCGCTGTTGCGCAAGATCGCCAACATCGGCTGGCTGATCGGCGAGCGCGGGAACGCTGAGCGCGCCATGCCGGCCGCACAACGAGCGCCGTTGTCACGCAACAGCCTGGTGGCGATCGGCTCGTCGGCGGGTGGCCCGGCTGCGTTGGAAGTGCTGCTCAAGGGGCTGCCGCGTGACTTCGCCCCAGCCATTGTGCTGGTCCAGCACGTGGACGAAGTGTTTGCCGCCGGCATGGCCGAATGGCTCAGCGGCGTGTCGGGCCTGGACGTCCGGTTGGCCCGGCATGGCGAGACGCCGCAAGGCGGCACGGTGTTGCTGGCGGGAACCAACCACCATCTGCGCCTGCTGAAAAACGGCACGCTTGCCTACACCGCCGAGCCGGTCAATGAGATCTATCGACCCTCCATCGATGTGTTTTTTGAAAGTGTCGCGCATTACTGGAACGGCGATGCGGTGGGGGTATTGCTCACCGGCATGGGCCGCGACGGTGCGCAGGGGCTTAAACTCATGCGCCAGCAAGGCTGCGTGACCATCGCCCAGGACCAGCAGAGCAGCGCGGTGTATGGCATGCCGAAGGCGGCGGCTGCCATCGACGCGGCGGCGCAAATTCTCGCGCTGGATAAAATAGCGCCACGCTTGGCGGAGATTTTCACCCAATGACCAACCCCCGCACCCCAGGCAGTATTCAGGTGAGCCTCCATGAATGATTTACAACTCGACGATTTCAAGCGCGACGAGAACGCCGCGATGGTCTTGCTCGTCGACGACCAGGCGATGATCGGCGAGGCAGTGCGGCGCGGGTTGTCGAATGAGCAGAACATCGATTTCCACTTCTGCTCCGACCCTCACCAAGCCATCGCCAACGCCGTTCGTATCAAGCCGACGGTGATTCTCCAGGACCTGGTTATGCCAGGCCTCGACGGCCTGAGCCTGGTGCGGGAATACCGCAACCACCCGGCGACCCGTGACATCCCGATCATTGTCCTGTCCACCAAGGAGGAGCCGCTGGTCAAGAGCGCGGCGTTTGCCGCCGGGGCCAATGATTACTTGGTCAAGTTGCCGGATAACATCGAGCTGGTGGCGCGCATCCGTTATCACTCTCGTTCCTACATGATGCTGTTGCAGCGCGACGCAGCTTATCGCGCCTTGCGGATCAGCCAGCAGCAGTTGCTTGACACCAACCTGGTGTTGCAACGGCTGATGAACTCCGATGGCCTCACGGGGCTGTCCAACCGCCGGCACTTCGATGAATACCTGGAGCTGGAATGGAGGAGGGCGCTGCGGGACCAGACCCAGCTGTCGCTGTTGATGATCGACGTGGACTACTTCAAGTCCTACAACGACAACTTCGGACACCTGGAGGGCGATGAAGCCCTGCGCAAGGTCGCCACGGCGATCCGCGAGTCGTGCAGCCGCCCCTCTGACCTACCGGCCCGCTATGGCGGCGAGGAGTTCGCCCTGGTTCTGCCGGGCACCGCGCCGGGCGGCGCCCGGTTGATGGCCGAGAAACTGCGCCAGAGCGTGGTCGCCCTGAAAATCCCTCATGCCACGCCTGACGGTGGCGCGAACCTGACCATCAGCATTGGCGTCTCGACCTTCACCCCACAGCAGGGCGGCGATTGCCGGCAACTGATTTCGGCGGCGGACAAGGGGCTGTACCTGGCCAAGCACAATGGGCGTAATCGGGTGGGGGTTGAATAAATCCCTGCTTGGCGAGATTGCTTTTGTGGCGAGGGAGCTTGCTCCCGCTGGGGCGCGCAGCGGCCCTGAAACCAGTTGGCTCGGTGTGCCAGGTCGATTGAGGGGGCCGTTTTGGGGCTGCTGCGCAACCCAGCGGGAGCAAGCTCCCTCGCCACAGGGGCCGTACGCTCAATCTCATTCCCCCTAAAGCCGCCAGGCGGGCTGCCGCTGGCGCTTGATTACGTTATACTCGCCGGCTTTCAAAAGTTCGCCAACGAGTGCTGCCCGCCATGGAAATCAACCCGATCCTGAACACCATCAAGGACCTGTCCGAGCGCTCCGAAACTATTCGGGGGTATCTTTGACTACGATCAAAAGCATGAGCGCCTGACCGAAGTCAATCGCGAGCTTGAAGATCCGAATGTCTGGAACAACCCTTCCTACGCCCAGGAGCTGGGCCGCGAGCGCTCTGCGCTGGCGCAGATCGTCGAGACCCTGGACGAGATGTCCAGTGGCCTGGCCGATTGCCGCGACCTGCTGGACATGGCCGTCGAAGAGAATGACGAAGGTGCGGTCGGCGATGTTGTCGCCGAACTGACACGTCTCGAAGAGGCCCTGGCCAAGCTGGAATTCCGTCGCATGTTCAGCGGCGAGATGGACATGAACAACGCCTACCTGGACATCCAGGCCGGCTCCGGCGGCACCGAAGCCCAGGACTGGGCCAACATCCTGCTGCGCATGTACCTGCGCTGGGCTGACAAACGCGGTTTCGACGCCACCATCATGGAACTGTCCGCCGGTGAAGTCGCCGGGATCAAGGGCGCCACCGTGCACATCAAGGGCGAATACGCCTTTGGCTGGTTGCGTACCGAGATCGGCGTGCATCGCCTGGTGCGCAAGAGCCCGTTCGACTCCGGCAACCGTCGGCACACCTCCTTCTCGGCGGTATTCGTCTCGCCGGAAATCGATGACAACATCGAAATCGAGATCAACCCTGCCGATCTGCGCATCGACACCTACCGCTCCTCCGGTGCCGGTGGCCAGCACGTCAACACCACCGACTCGGCCGTACGGATTACCCACGTACCGACCAACACCGTGGTCAGTTGCCAGAACGAACGCTCCCAGCACGCGAACAAAGACACCGCGATGAAAATGCTGCGGGCGCGTTTGTACGAGCAGGAAGTGCAGAAGCGCAATGCCGCGTCCCAGGCCCTGGAAGACACCAAGTCGGACATCGGCTGGGGTCACCAGATCCGTTCGTACGTGCTCGACGCTTCGCGGATCAAGGATTTACGCACCAGCATCGAACGCAGCGACTGCGATAAAGTGCTCGACGGCGATATCGATGAGTACCTGATCGCCAGCCTCAAGCAAGGGCTGTAACGCGACACCCACGCGGCGGGCAGGCACGCTTCCTCGGGAGCGAGGCTTGCCCGCAAACTCCGGCCCCGGGGCCGGGGGCAACGAACCTGTGATGGAAACCTTAAAGACATGAGCGACCTAGAACTCGACCCGCAAGCCCTGCAACAGGAAGAAAACTCCCTGATCGCCCTGCGCAAGGAAAAGCTTGCTGCCGAGCGCGCCAAGGGCCAGGCCTTCCCTAACGACTTCCGCCGCGACGCGTATTGCGACGTCCTGCAGAAGAAGTACGCGGACAAGACCAAGGAAGAGCTGGCCGAGGCGGCGATTCCAGTAAAGGTCGCCGGTCGCATCATGCTCGATCGTGGTTCGTTCCTGGTGATCCAGGACATGACCGGTCGCATCCAGGTCTACGTCAACCGCAAGACCCTGCCGGAAGAAACCCTGGCGGCCGTCAAGACCTGGGACCTGGGCGACATCATTGCCGCCGAAGGCACCCTGGCCCGTTCCGGCAAGGGCGACCTGTACGTCGAAATGACCAGCGTGCGCTTGTTGACCAAGTCCCTGCGCCCGCTGCCGGACAAACACCACGGCCTGACCGACACCGAGCAGCGCTATCGCCAGCGCTACGTCGACCTGATCGTCAACGAAGACGTGCGCCACACCTTCCGCGTGCGCTCGCAGGTCATCGCCCACATCCGCAGCTTCCTGATGAAGCGTGACTTCCTCGAAGTCGAGACGCCGATGTTGCAGACCATTCCTGGCGGCGCGGCGGCCAAGCCGTTCGAGACCCACCACAACGCCCTGGACATGGAAATGTTCCTGCGTATCGCGCCGGAGCTGTACCTCAAGCGGCTTGTTGTCGGTGGATTTGAAAAGGTCTTCGAGATCAACCGCAACTTCCGTAACGAAGGCGTCTCGACCCGGCACAACCCCGAGTTCACCATGCTCGAGTTCTACCAGGCCTACGCTGACTACAAAGACAACATGGACCTGACCGAAGAACTGTTCCGCGAGCTGGCGCAGTTGGTATTGGGCACCACCGACGTGCCGTACGGCGACAAAGTGTTCCACTTCGGCGAGCCGTTCGTGCGCCTGTCGGTGTTTGATTCGATCCTCAAGTACAACCCTGAGATCACCGCCGCCGACCTGCAGGACATCGACAAGGCCCGTGCCATCGCCAAGAAGGCCGGCGCCAAAGTCCTTGGCTTCGAAGGCCTGGGCAAGCTGCAAGTGATGATTTTCGAAGAGCTGGTCGAGCACAAGCTGGAACAGCCGCATTTCATTACCCAATACCCGTTCGAAGTCTCGCCGCTGGCCCGTCGCAACGACGAGAACCCAAGCGTGACCGACCGTTTCGAGCTGTTTATCGGTGGTCGTGAAATCGCCAACGCCTATTCCGAGCTCAACGATGCCGAAGACCAGGCCGAGCGCTTCATGGCCCAGGTGGCCGACAAGGACGCGGGTGACGACGAAGCCATGCACTACGACGCCGATTTTGTCCGTGCCCTGGAGTACGGCATGCCGCCGACGGCTGGCGAAGGCATCGGGATCGATCGCCTGGTGATGTTGTTGACCAACTCACCGTCGATCCGGGATGTCATCCTCTTCCCGCACATGCGGCCCCAAGCGTAAGTGTTTCAGTTAAAAAGCCGCCTCGATGGGCGGCTTTTTATTGCCTGTCTGGTACAAACGTATCAAATGGTTACTTCTGACTAGCGAGGAAAGACCTGTCGTGAATCGTGCAATGGCTCCAGAAGGTGCAGCGGGCGTCGCCACTGCTGTCGCTGAAAGTGTTCAGTACCAGGGCCGCAAGGCCAGCCGACAGGGCAGTGAACAGCGCCGCCAGGAGATTCTCGACGCGGCCATGCGCATCGTGGTGCGCGATGGCGTGCGGGCGGTGCGACACCGCGCGGTGGCTGCTGAAGCGGGCGTGCCGCTGTCGGCCACCACTTACTATTTCAAGGACATCGATGACCTGCTCACCGATACCTTCGCTCAATACGTGGAACGTAGCGCGGCCTTCATGGCCAAGCTGTGGACCAACAATGAAGGCCTGTTGCGCGAAATGGTCGCCTATGGCGACGGCAGCGCGGCAGCACGCTCGCAGCTGGCGGACGACATCGCGCGGATGACGGCGGACTACGTGCAGCATCAATTGCAGAGTCGTCGCGATTACCTGATGGCCGAGCAGGCGTTCCGCCAGGAAGCGCTGCTCAACCCGCGCCTGGCCGAACTGGTACGCTCCCATCAGCAAATCCTGCTGCACGGGACGTGTCAGTTTTTCCAGGTTTTGGGCTCGCGTGAGCCGCAACAGGATGCCAAAGTGTTGACGGCGATTATCGGACGGATGGAATATCAGGGCTTGCTCAATGGCGCCGAGCCGGTAGCCGATGAAGACATGCTTGGCATCCTGACCCGTTACATGCACCTGGTACTGGCGTCGGTGTAACCCGAACTGTTGCCATAGGGAGTTCAAATGAAAGCCTGGCGTGCCGTCGTGCTGGCCGTGTCGTTGCTGTTGCTCAGTGGTTGCCTGGTGTCGTTCAAGGCGCCGTTGCCCGACAGCGAAGCCGCGCCCAATGGCCTGCTTGGCCAGTGGACCAGCACCAATGCCTGGGGTGAACCGCTGAACCTGGAGCTGACGGAGGTCGGCAAGCATCGCTATCAGGCGATCAGCTACTTCAGGGCCAAGCCCCAGGAGCGCGAAGCCATTCCCCTGACCGTCTCCCGTCACGGCAGCCGCTGGTACCTGTCGGCCAAGGTGCCGGCCCGGTATGGCGGACATTTTGTCATCGCCGGCTTCGAACTGACCGACAAGCAGGAACTGGTGGTCTACAACCTGGACTTGGACCAAATCAACCAGGCGATCAGCCAGAAGATCCTCAGCGGCCAGCCGAACCAGAGCGAGGAAGGCGACGGCGTGTTGGTGGACAGTGACATGGACAAGGTCTTCAGCTATCTCGACAACCCGGCGAACTCCGATGTGTTCTCGGAAGCCGTGCGCTACCAACGACTGACCCAACCCCAATAACTGCAACAAACGGACGTTTTTTCACAGGAGTTCCGGGTGGACGATTACCAGCAGACGATACGCAACTTGTCCGATCGCATTGTGCTGGCGCAAACGCCGATTCGCATTCTCGACGCGGTGAAGTGGGACGAGAGCATCCGCAAGGGCTTTCTCAAGGCCAAGGGCAAGGAAATGCCTGCCGTGGACCGCGACTATTACCTGAACCGACCGCTGGCGTTCGATTCGAGCAAGGTGAAGCTGGAATTCCAGAACATCGAGCGCGACATCACCCGCCAGCTTGGGCAGTTCAACCCGGTGGGCCAGATCATGCGGCGCATGTGCAAGGAGTACCGCATGGTGGTGCGCATGCTCGAAGCGCGCGGCACCGAGGATTTCGGGCTAATTTCCCAGGAACTGTACGGCGCCGCCTCCGACGCCTTTCATGCCGGTGACCCGACCCTGGCCGACCTGGGCCTGATGCTCTCCGATTATCTGAATAACATCGACGGCCGTGGCGACCTCAAGGACGAACCCAAGGAGCTCAGCGCCAAGGAAGCCGTCAGCCTGTTGCAACACCGCCTCAACCGGGTGTTTGGCGAAGCCGAGGAAACCATCCGCGTGTTCGAGTCCGACGGCATCGTGGCCGACGCGGCGGCGGGCGCCGACTACATCAAGATTCGCACCGATGCGATGTTCAATGAGCGAGACGTGCGGGCCCTGGAAGTCCATGAGGGATTGGTGCACGTCGGCACCACCCTGAACGGTTTGAACCAGCCGATCTGCACCTTCCTGTCCAAGGGCCCACCCTCGTCGACGGTGACCCAGGAAGGCCTGGCGATCCTGATGGAAATCATCACCTTCGCCTCTTACCCGAGTCGCCTGCGCAAGCTCACCAACCGCACCCGCGCCATTCACATGGTGGAGGAGGGGGCCGATTTCCTGCAGGTGTTCGAGTTCTTCCGCGAGCAAGGTTTTGAAATGGCCGATAGCTATGGCAACGCCAGTCGGGTTTTCCGTGGCTCGGTGCCGACCGGTCTGCCATTCACCAAGGACTTGTCCTACCTCAAGGGCTTCATCATGGTTTACAACTATATTCAGCTGGCCGTGCGCAAAGGCAAGCTGGAGCAAGTGCCGCTGCTGTTCTGCGGCAAGACCACCCTTGAGGACATGCGCACGTTGCGGCAACTGGTGGACGAAGGCCTGGTCGTCCCGCCCAAGTACCTGCCCGAACAATTTCGCGACATGAACGCGCTGTCGGCCTGGATGTGCTTCTCCAACTTCTTGAACCATCTGAGCCTGGACCGGATCGAAGCGGATTATTCCAACATCCTTTAAGCATCACGAAGTCCAACCACAGGGGGACTGCGTTCAACTTCTGACTTGCGAGGCTGCACCGGATGCGAACCCTCGGCATCATTTGCCTGTTGTTGGCCCTGAGCGGTTGCAGCTCCCTGCTGTTCTACCCGGAGCGCGGCCTGCCTTTCACGCCGGAGCGGGCCAAGCTCGAATACCGCGACGTCACCCTGACCACCGCTGACGGCCTGAAGCTGCGCGGTTGGTGGTTACCGGCCAAGCCGGGCGTCGAGGTCAAGGGCACGGTGCTGCATCTGCACGGCAATGGCGGCAACCTGGCCTGGCACCTGGGCGGGAGCTGGTGGTTGCCCGAGCAGGGGTATCAAGTCTTGATGATCGATTACCGTGGCTATGGCGTCTCCGAAGGTGAGCCGAGCCTGCCGGCGATCTACCAGGACATCGACGCGGCGTTCCAATGGCTCGACCAGTCGCCCGACGTCCAGGGCAAGCCGCTGGTGTTGCTCGGCCAGAGCCTGGGCGGCGCGCTGGCGGTGCATTACCTTGTCGAACATCCCCAGCGCCAGCGGCAGCTCAAGGCGGTGGTGCTCGACGGCGTGCCCGCCAGTTATCGCGACGTCGGCCGTTTTGCCTTGGGCACGTCATGGCTGACCTGGGCGTTGCAAGTGCCGCTGTCATGGTGGGTGCCGGACGGTGACAGCGCCATCGGCTCGATGGCGCAACTGACTGGCGTGCCGAAACTGATCTACCACAGCCTCGACGATCCCATCGTGCCCCTTTCCAATGGCATCCGCTTGTATCAAGCTGCGCCGCCACCCCGGGTCCTGCAATTGACGCGGGGCGGGCATGTACAAACCTTCGCCGACCCGACCTGGCGAACCGTGATGCTGCGTTACCTCGACGATCCCCAGCACTTCGACGGCCTGCGCCTCCTGGGCGAGGTTGCGAATTACCCGAAATCATCCGTTGAATCACCCGAGAACCCGCAATGAGCGAAGAACGTAACGCCATCCCCCTGATCATCACCGGCATCTGCAGCATCCTCGGCACCGTCGCGGTGCTCTGGTATTACGGTTACCTGCATTTCGCCAAGCCCGAGGATGCGTTGCTGCTCGACCAGTTCACCATGCTCAAGACCGTCCCGGGTGAAGATTACAAAGTCGCCCTGGAGCCTGCGCCACAGGTCGCCCAATGTATCGATGGCGTGCTGGTGTTGTTCGACACCGAGCAGAAAGGCCTGACTGGCGTGCTGATCAACCAGAAGAAGCGTGCCGTGCGCTGCATGGGCCAGGAAACGCCGCAAAAACTGCAGCCCTGAGCGACTCCATTGTGTGAGCAATAAAAAGCCCCGCCTGAGCGAACCCAGGCGGGGCTTTTTGTCATGCGGTCAGCCGATCATTGCGCGCTCATGGTCGAACGCGGGGCGACTGGCTGGTTGTCGTTGGAGATGGTCACTTCCACACGACGGTTCATGGCACGGCCCGAGACGCTGGTGTTGTCTGCCACCGGGAATTCCTTGCCGTAGCCCTGGGTCACGATGCGGGCTGGGTCGACGCCCATTTTTACCAGGGCGGTACGCACGGAACTGGCGCGGCGCTCGGACAGCGACTGGTTGTACGCGTCGGAGCCGGTGCTGTCGGTATAGCCTTCGATGATCACTTTGCGATCCGGGTTTTCCTGGAGGAACTGCGCCAGTTTGCTCACGTTGGTCATGCCGCTGGTGCGCAGGTCGGACTTGTTGGTGGCAAACAGCACGTCGCCGAAGGTCACCAGCGTACCGCGCTCGGTCTGCTTGGCGTTGAGGCTGTCCTGCAGCTGCTTGATCTGCGCGTTACGTGCGTCGAGCAGGGCGCGGGCGCGTTCGTCACCGGCGTTTTTCAGCTCGGCTTCGGCGTTGCGCAGGGCGATGGTCTGCTTGGCCACCTCGACACGCTGGTTGGTCAGGTAGGCCAGTTGGTCAACCTTGGCTTCGTCTTCCTTGTCCAGGTAGGCCTTGTCGGCCTTGGCCAGGAATTCGGCGGCGTCCTTGGTTTCCAGGGCGGCGACTTTAGTGGCGGCTGGATCGGCCTGCAGGCCGTTGTAGTTGGTGCGGGCCTGTTCCAGGTTCGCGTTCGGGTCGTGGGAGCAAGCGGCCAGGGCTACGCAGGCGGCGAGCAGGGCGGGCATCATGAAATGTTTGTGCGTCATAGTCTGTCGTCCTTTTATCGTTGAGAAGTACGTCGTGGCGTGGACAGGTTTACTGAACCTTGTTCATGCCTTCCTGACGCAGTTCCTGAACCCCTTTCTGGGAATCCTTGAGTGCTTGTTCGGCTTTGGCGGCCTGGGCCTTGCGCTCGGCGACGCGGGCGTCCCACTCGGCCTGTTCGGCCAGACGCTTGGCCTCTTCGTAATTCTCGTCGTGCATGGCGATCTCGGCCTGCTTGAGCTTGTCCTGGGCCGATTTCATTTCCACTGCAGCGAACTCGGTACCGCCGGCGCTGACGGCGCTGTTGACCGCCGATTGCGTGACTGCGTACTGCTCAGAAGGTGGATTGCCGGCACAACCGGCCAGGATGAAGCTGCTACCGATAGCCAGGGCAGCCAACTTCAGGCCGCGCAGGCCAGTGGATGAGGGTTTGGCAGTGCAGGTATTCATAGGCTTCAACTCCATTGGAAAACTCCTGAAAAAAACACTTATCCATGCTGGGACCGAAGCCGTGACGTCTGTTTTGGCGCTGGCGCCAGGGCGCGTTTATTTAAACGGCCGTTCCAGTATGGTTACTCGGTGTGACCCGAGGCGTTTTTCAAAAGTTCAGGCAGGGATGGCCAATCGCCAAAAGAAATGCTGACTGATCGGTCAGGCGCGAAAAAGCTGAACTTTCACGGCATGCGGCGGTATGCCCGGCACCTTGAAACCCAGTGCAGTGCCGGGAATCGCGCAAAAATGGAGGAGGGGATCAGTGCCTGGACTTGTCGTTCTGCGAAGAAAGTTGCTGCAAGTGACGGCGGGACAGCGCGAGAAAGCGCGGGGTTGGCCCGACATCTTCATACAGGGGGTCGCCTTCCTCGTCGGTGGCGACGACGTGTGAACCCTTGATGTAGGGAAAGCTCGCTTCGAGCTCCTCCAGCGCAGCGCCGATCAATTCACCGAGCAGTTCCTCAGGCTGGCGCTTGGGATACATGTCGCAGATCGCCGCCAGTCGCGCAGCGGCCTCCACGTCCAGATGAATCGAGTAGCCGGTCTGGGTCAGGTGACCCTTGGCGTTTTCTTCCCAATGCTGGGCGAGTTCACGGATTTTCATGATGGCCTCAGTGGGCCTGCTCGTGGCAGGCGCGATAGTGACAAGCCGTTGTGTGGCTTATTCATGAGACTAGCTTTGTCCGACAAGGTTTAAAGTCCCTTCGTCGCTTGTCATAAACGACCGGCATCGGCACTCTCTTCTCAGGAGCTGTCTTCTACAAAGCTGTCCGGACCTTTTTGCTGGAGAACTGCCGATGACCGATATCGATGCCCGCTTGCGTGAGGATGTCCACCTGCTTGGCGAACTGCTGGGCAACACCATTCGCGAGCAGTACGGGGACACCTTTCTCGACAAGATCGAGCAGATCCGCAAGGGCGCGAAGGCTGACCGTCGCGGCTCCATGGACGCCGAGCTGAGCGCCAGCCTCAACCAATTGAGCGAGGATGAGCTGCTGCCGGTGGCGCGCGCGTTCAACCAGTTTCTCAACCTGGCCAACATCGCCGAGCAGTACCAACTGATCCATCGGCGCGAAGAATCCAAACCAGCTCCGTTCGAAGCAAGGGTGCTGCCCGAATTGCTGGCGCGCCTGCGAGCCGAAGGCCATGGCGCCGAATCCCTGGCCCGGCAGTTGGCGCGGCTGGATATCGAACTGGTGCTCACCGCCCACCCGACGGAAGTGGCCCGACGTACGCTGATCCAGAAGTACGACGCCATCGCTGCGCAGCTGGCAGCCCAGGACCACCGCGACCTCACCAGCGCCGAGCGTGCGCAGATCCATACGCGCTTGCAGCGGTTGATCGCTGAGGCCTGGCACACCGAAGAAATCCGCCGGACCCGACCCACGCCGGTGGACGAGGCCAAGTGGGGCTTCGCGGTGATTGAGCATTCGCTGTGGCACGCCATCCCCAATTACCTGCGCAAGGCTGACCAGGCCCTGCACGCCGCCACCGGGCTGCGCCTGCCACTGGAATCCGCACCGATCCGCTTTGCTTCGTGGATGGGCGGCGACCGGGATGGCAACCCGAACGTCACCGCCGCGGTCACTCGCGAGGTGTTGCTGCTGGCGCGCTGGATGGCGGCGGACCTGTATTTGCGCGACGTCGACCATCTGGCCGCTGACTTGTCCATGCAGAAAGCCAGCGAGGCCTTGCGCGCCCAGGCCGGTGACAGCGCCGAGCCCTATCGCGCTGTGCTCAAGCAATTGCGCGAACGCCTGCGGGCCACGCGCAATTGGGCCCAGGCTTCCTTGAAGGCCACGACGCCGGCCACCGCCGAGGTGTTGCAGGACAATCGTGAACTGCTCGATCCGCTGGAGCTGTGCTACCAGTCGCTGCATGACTGCGGCATGGGCGTGATCGCCGACGGACCGCTGCTCGATTGCCTGCGTCGGGCGGTGACCTTCGGCCTGTTCCTGGTGCGCCTTGACGTGCGCCAGGACTCGACGCGCCATACGGCGGCGATGACCGAAATCACCGATTACCTGGGACTGGGGCGTTACGAGGAATGGAACGAGGAACAGCGCATCGGTTTCCTGCTTGATGAGCTGAACAACCGTCGTCCCCTGTTGCCGCCCTATTTCCAGCCATCGGCCGACACTGCCGAGGTCCTGGCGACATGCCGGGAAGTCGCGGCGGCGCCAGCGGCGTCCCTGGGTTCCTACGTGATCTCGATGGCCGGCGCGGCTTCCGATGTGCTGGCGGTGCAGTTGCTGCTCAAGGAAGCCGGTGTGCTGCGACCGATGCGGGTGGTGCCGCTGTTTGAAACCCTCGCTGACCTGGACAACGCCGGGCCGGTGATCGAAAGGCTGTTGCTGCTGCCGGGCTATCGCTCGCGCCTGCAAGGACCGCAGGAAGTCATGATCGGTTACTCCGACTCGGCCAAGGACGCCGGGACCACGGCGGCGGCCTGGGCGCAATACCGCGCCCAGGAGCGGTTGGTGGACATCTGTCGCGAGCAGCAAGTCGAACTGCTGTTGTTCCATGGTCGCGGTGGCACCGTCGGCCGTGGTGGCGGCCCGGCGCATGCGGCGATCCTGTCCCAGCCGCCGGGTTCGGTGGCCGGACGTTTCCGCACCACCGAACAAGGCGAAATGATTCGTTTCAAATTTGGCCTGCCGGACATCGCCGAACAGAACCTCAATCTGTACCTCGCCGCGGTGCTCGAAGCGACCCTGTTGCCACCGCCGCCGCCCACGCCCGAATGGCGGCACCTGATGGACGAACTGGCCGCTGACGGCGTCAATGCCTACCGCGCCGTAGTGCGGGAGAATCCGCAATTCGTCGAGTATTTCCGCCAGTCCACGCCGGAGCAGGAGCTCGGCCGGCTGCCGTTGGGCAGCCGTCCGGCCAAGCGTCGTGCCGGTGGTATCGAAAGCCTGCGGGCCATTCCGTGGATCTTCGGCTGGACCCAGACCCGCCTGATGTTGCCGGCCTGGCTCGGCTGGGAAACGGCCCTGGGCAAGGCGCTGGAGCGGGGCGAGGGCCAACTGCTCGCGCAGATGCGCGAGCAATGGCCGTTCTTCCGGACTCGCATCGATATGCTGGAGATGGTGCTGGCCAAGGCCGACGCCGACATCGCGCTTTCCTACGACGAGCGCTTGGTGGAGCCGGCGCTGTTGCCGCTGGGTGAGCATTTACGCGACCTATTGTCGCAGGCCTGCTCCGTGGTCCTGGGGTTGACCGGCCAGTCGCAGCTGCTGGCACATAGCCCAGATACCTTGGAATTCATCAGCCTGCGCAATACCTACCTCGACCCGCTGCACCTGTTGCAGGCCGAGCTGCTAGCCCGTTCGCGGCAACAGGATGTGGCTCAAGGCAGCCCCGTGGAACAGGCGTTGCTGGTGTCTGTGGCAGGGATTGCCGCCGGTTTGCGCAACACCGGCTAACTCCCGAAGGGTCAAAAAACCGCGCGCCCGGCATGTCCGGGCATCGCTGTTTGCAGGGGCAGGGAGGTCGACCAGGCGACAGTTTGTTGCCCGGTTGCGACGCTCATCACCCCCTACGAAGGTCGCGTGCGGCGCGGGTTACTCCGACTTTCGGCGGCTTGTGTGGGTCGGGCCCGCTGTGTATCTTGATCAGCCTTTGGCCGTTTGGGCGGTCACGATCAAGTTTTTCGAAGATTGGCCCCACGAGGCGAATCCGAGCGTTTTACATAAAAAAATTGAGGAGCACATCGATGCGCGTCATTCTGCTGGGAGCTCCCGGGGCCGGTAAAGGTACTCAGGCAAAGTTCATCACCGAAAAATTCGGTATCCCGCAAATCTCCACTGGCGACATGCTTCGCGCCGCGGTCAAGGCTGGCACTCCATTGGGTGTTCAGGCCAAGAGCATCATGGATGCCGGCGGCCTGGTATCGGATGACCTGATCATCGCCTTGGTCAAGGATCGCATCGCTCAACCCGACTGCGCCAATGGCTTCTTGTTCGATGGTTTTCCGCGCACCATTCCGCAGGCTGATGCCCTGGTGACGGCGGGTGTCGAGTTGGATGCGGTGGTTGAAATTGCCGTTGAGGACGAGGAAATCGTCCAGCGTATTGCCGGTCGACGCGTGCATGAGCCTTCCGGTCGCGTCTACCACATCGTCTACAATCCGCCGAAAACCGAAGGCAAGGACGACGTGACGGGTGAGGAGCTGGTGCAGCGCAAGGACGACACCGAAGAAACCGTGCGTCATCGCCTGTCGGTCTACCATTCGCAGACCAAGCCACTGGTAGAGTTTTACCAGAAACTGTCCGCCAAGAACGGCGGCAAACCGAAATACAGCCATATCCCGGGCGTCGGTTCGGTTGAAGCGATCACTGCCAAGGTGCTTGCAGCCTTGAGCTGAAAAGCCTGATCAGTTGCATCAATTCCGGCCCGCTTGCGGGCCGGAGTTGTTTATACTGGCGCACTTTTTTCCCGCCTGATTTACGGACACATCGATGAGCACCTTGCTGGCCCTGGACACCGCGACTGAAGCTTGCTCCGTTGCCCTGCTGCATGACGGCAAGGTCACGAGCCATTACGAGGTGATCCCACGCCTGCATGCGCAAAAATTGCTGCCGATGATCCAGCAATTGCTCAGCGATGCCGGAATCACCTTGCAAGCCGTGGATGCGATCGCCTTTGGTCGTGGCCCGGGGGCGTTTACCGGCGTGCGCATCGCCATTGGCGTCGTGCAGGGCCTGGCCTTTGCCTTGGAACGCCCAGTCTTGCCGGTGTCGAACCTGGCGGTGCTGGCCCAGCGGGCCCTGCGTGAGCACGGCGCGCGTCAGGTGGCAGCGGCCATCGACGCGCGCATGGACGAGGTGTATTGGGGCTGCTACCAGGACGTCGACGGCGAGATGCGCTTGCTAGGCCGCGAAGCGGTACTGCCACCGCAGGTCGCCTCGTTGCCGGAAGGCGCTCAGGGTGATTGGTTCGGCGCCGGGACTGGCTGGGGCTACGGCGAGCGAATCGGCCTCAGCGTTATCGCCCAGGACACCTCGATGTTGCCTCATGCCGAAGACCTGCTGACCCTGGCACGCTTCGCCTGGGAGCGCGGCGAAGCCATCCCGGCCGATGAAGCGCAGCCGGTGTATTTGCGCGACAAGGTCGCCACGCCCAAGTCCGAGCGGCCCTGATCTCATTTTCAAGTGAAAGCCCTTGTGGCGAGGGAGCTTGCTCCCGCTCGAGTGCGTAGTGCTCGCAAAGTGGTGGGTCATACACTTAGCTGAGGGCTGCTTCGCACCCCAGCGGGAGCAAGCTCCCTCGCCACAAGGGCATCGACTTATCTCTGGCAAGGTCAAAAAGTTACTCCCCCATCCATAAGTCACACCCAACATTGCCAGTCGTCACTTTTTTCGCCGGTTTTTAAACCTTTTTGCCTTTATGTGTTCTAGTTATCACTTGCGCATTTGCGCGGCTGTGAAAGTGCCGCTAAATTGCCATCATTGATACCGAGCATTCTGTTATGCGTATAGACGGCGTTTCATCCCAGTCCTACCCCATCAAGCGTCGGCCTCGTGCGGGTAAAGCCGCTGAGCCGGAAAACTTCGATGATATCGAGGGTGAACTGGAGTTTCCGTCTGAGGAGCAGTCGGCCGCCCGTGCCGCGAAAGCCTCTGCGCAGCGCTTGGGCAATCTTCCCGCTCGCCAGCAAGACATGCTGTATCACCGCGCCATGAGCCGCAGCGTCGCCACCGCGCTGGCCAGTTACCTGAGCACCGCCGGTTTCGTCGATTGGGATATGGAAGTGCTGGGGCTCGACCTCTACATCTGATGCGGTTGCCTTACTACCTGGGCTGCCCGTCCTGGAGCGAAAGCGCCTGGCGCGATTATCTTTATCCCCAGGACGCCAAGAGCACCGATTTCCTCAATCTCTACTCTCAAGTATTCAACGCCGTGGAAGGCAACACGACCTTCTACGCGAGCCCGTCCGTGGCCACTGTGCAGCGCTGGGCCGAGATCATGCCCGCGCACTTTCGCTTCACCGCCAAGATCCCCGGTGACATCAGCCACGGCGGCGATTTGCGCGAACATCTGACTGCTACTGAAACCTTTATCCAATTACTGAGCCCCTTGGGCGAGCGGGTTTCGCCGTTCTGGCTGCAACTGTCCAAGGCGTTCACGCCCAATCGCCTGCCGGAGCTGGCGGCGTTCATCGATGCGTTTCAACGGCCGCTGGCCGTCGAGGTGCGTCACCATGAGTTCTTTGCCAAGGGCGACGTCGAACGCCGCCTCAACCGCCTGTTGCTCGATCGCGGCGTCGAACGCATTTGCCTCGACCCGCGGGGCCTGTTCAGTTGCGCTTCGACCGCCCCTTCGGTCATCGACGCGCAATACAAGAAGCCACGGGTGCCGACGCGGCCGGCGGCGTTCACGCAGTGCCCGCAGGTGCGCTTCATCGGGCATCCGGTTGTGGAGGCCAACGAGCCGTTCCTCGCGCCGTGGGTCGAGAAAATCGCCACGTGGATCGAAGAAGGGCGCACGCCCTATATGTTCCTGCACACCGCCGACAACCTCCTGGCGGCAAAGCTCGCGATGCATTTCCACAGCCGATTGATGGATCGTTTGCCTGGCTTGCCGGCCCTGCCTGAGCTATATAGAGAACCCGCCGCTGAGCAACTGGGATTGCTCTGAGGCGACTCTTCCACAGCTCAGGAGCGACTTTCATGGATGCGCAAACCCGGCGAGCCCAGGCGTTCAAGGCCCTTCACGAACGCGAAGGGGCGTTTGTCATCCCCAATCCGTGGGATGCGGGTTCAGCGAAGATGCTGGCCAGCCTCGGCTTTGAAGCATTGGCGACGACCAGCGCCGGTCACGCTTTCTCGTTGGGACGGCCCGATGGCGCTTTGGGGCTGGACGATACGTTGGCCAATGTCCGGGCGATCGTGGCGGCCACCGACTTGCCCGTGGCGGTCGATCTGGAGAACGGTTTTGCCGACGCGCCCCAAGCATGTGCCCAGAGCCTGCTGCGTGCGGCGCAAGCCGGTGCGGTGGGCGGCTCGATCGAAGATGCCACGGGTCGCTCGGACAGCCCGATCTATGCTTTCGAGCACGCGGTGGCGCGGGTCAAGGCTGCGGCCGATGCGGTGCGCAGCCTGCCTTTTCCTTTTCTCTTGACCGCCCGGGCGGAGAATTTCCTGCACGGCAACCCCGACCTGGACGACACGATTCGGCGCCTGAAGGCGTTTGCCGACGCCGGTGCCGACGTGCTCTATGCACCCGGCTTGAGCAGCGCCGAACAAGTCCTCGCGGTGGTACAGGCCGTGGCGCCCAAGCCCGTCAATGTGTTGATGTCCGGCGCGCTGGACCTCACTGTGGAGCAGTTGAGCGAACTGGGGGTCAAGCGCATCAGCGTCGGATCGGCCCTGGCCTTGGCGGCGTTCGGCGAGTTCTTCCGCGCTGCCGAGGAAATCCAACAGCAAGGCACCTTCACCTTTACCCGTCGTTCAATGCCTTTCAACCAGGCCAATCAATTATTCAAGGGCTGATGCCCGAGGCGTTGTCGTGCGGTTTTTGAAAGGACTGATGGTATTGGCGCTGATCATTGGCGTCGCGGTGTTGGCGGTATGGCGCGGCGGGTTGTCGGTGCCGCCGCAATGGAATCCCTGGGCGCCGCTGGACGTCGGTGCTCCACCCAATCTGCTGACTCGCTACAAGCTGATGGCCCTGCGCAACGATCCGCAGCTGTGCGACCAGGCGCTCGCGACGTCGGGGCTTCGGACGGCTCGCCAGGCGAACAGCGGCGCGAATACTTCGTGTCCGTTGACCAACGTGTTGCGGGTGCAGGGCGGGGAGGTGGCGCTAAGCAGCAGTTTTCTCGCCAGTTGTCCGCTGGCGGTGGCCTTCGCGCTGTTCGAGCGACACGCGCTGCAGCCGGCAGCGGCGACGGTGTACGGGCAGAAAGTCACGCGGGTCGATCACTTGGGCAGCTTTGCCTGCCGCAACATGTACGGCCGTGAAACGGGCGCGCGTAGCCAACACGCCACTGCCAGCGCGCTGGACATTGCCGGGTTTCGCCTGGCTGACGGGCGGACGGTCAGCGTGCTCCGGGATTGGCCGAAGGAGGGCACCGATGCGCAATTCCTGCGTCAGGTGCGCGACGGCGCCTGCGACATGTTCAGTGTGGTCTTGAGTCCGGACTACAACGCCGCACACCGCAACCATTTCCACTTGGATGTGGGGCCATGGTGGATTTGTCGGTAGGAATCAGGCAGCGATACGCAGGTTCTGCAGCACGATCGGGCGTGCCCAGCGGGTATCGAAGTCGAGTTGTTTCTGTTGCGCCACCAATTCTTCTTCCGGGAACGGCGGGAACGGCTTGTCCAGCAGGTCGAGTTCGAACTCGGCAATTGGCAGGTGCAATGGACGCGGCTGCGGCGCCGGGCCGGGCTCCGGCAGCGGTTGGCCGGCGGTAAGGACGAGTGGGCGAACCCAGCTGCTTTCGAAGGTCTGTTGTTTTTGCTGGGCGACGATTTCTTCCGCTGGGAAGGGCGGGAAGGGCTTGTCGAGCAGGTCGAGTTCGAATTCGGCGATCGGCAGGAACAGCGGTTCAGGCGGCTTGACCTGGGTTTCGGTCACGTCGCAGGTGCGCTGGCTGATGATGTGCTCCAGCAACTCGGCGCCGAGGGTCGGTTCAACCGCTTCATCGAGGGGCACTGGCTGGTAGCTGCCAGGTGCCGGTGCGTCATCACCCAGTTGATCGGCCAGGGCCCGGGCAAAAAAATCCTGCCACAGGTGACTGACGCCGCTCAGCGCTTGGGTGTTACGCAGGCTGTAATCGCCGTAAGGGGAGATAACGCCTATCGATGTGGATTGAATGTCTGACATTTTTCTCGGTCGACGCTCAGCTCTGGCAAAATGCCGTTCACCGTTGTTATCGGCCGTTTTTGCCGATCCTTAATTTTTTGAGCGTGTTTTCATGATCGAGCAATCCGCAGCCTGCTGCATCCACGTCGAGGCCTTGGCCCCGGCGTTCCAGCCCCGCGCCGAGTATTGGGCCGGGCAGCTAGGCCTGCCGTTGCAGATGGAGGACGGCGACTTTGCCCTGCAGGTCGGTGAGCAGGGCTTGCAACTGCAGCAACTGGGGCCGGAGGCGCCGGGGCCGGTGCGGGTGGACTTCGTCGAGGGCGGCGCGGCCCATCGTCGCTTGTACGGCGGCGGCAGCGGCCAGATGATCGCCAAGGCGGTCGGTATCGCCCAAGGCGTGCGCCCGCGAGTGCTGGATGCCACGGCCGGGTTGGGCAAGGATGCGTTTGTGTTGGCGAGCCTGGGCTGCGAGATGAACTTGATCGAGCGCCAGCCATTGATCGGCGCATTGCTGGAGGATGGCTTGGCTCGCGGCGCGGAAGATTTCGACGTCGCGTCGATTGTGGCGCGGATGCGCTTGCTCAAGGGCAACGCCATCGAGGTGATGCGCGACTGGCAAGGCGAGCCGCCCCAGGTGATCTACCTGGACCCGATGTTTCCTCATCGAGAGAAAACCGCCCTGGTGAAGAAGGAGATGCGCCTGTTCCGGCCTTTGGTGGGTGATGACTCTGATGCCCCGGCGCTGCTCGCCGCGGCGCTGGCCCTGGCGACCCACCGCGTGGTGGTCAAGCGCCCGCGCAAGGCTCCGTGCATCGAAGGGCCGAAGCCGAGCCATGGGCTCGAAGGCAAGTCCAGTCGCTACGACATCTACCCGAAGAAGGCGCTCAAGGCCTGAAACTGGCGCGATGGCTAAGGCCGATACGCTCGCAAGAACAACGCCACCACTTCCTGCACATGGGCCTCGGCCGCTTCGGCGTCTTGCGGCCCGTCGCAGCCATATAGCAACCGGAAGTTGGCCGCGCCCTTGATCAGGCAGAAGAAATGCTCGGCGGCATTTCGAGGTCTGTCGATGCTCAGCGCACCGCTTTGGTTGACCTTGGCCAGCAGCCTTTCCATGCCTGACAGCATTCGCTGTGGGCCGGCCTCATAGAAAATGCTCGAGAGCTTCGGGTCCTGGCTGCCCAAGGTCAACATCAACCGATGCAGGTTGACCGATTCATCGCTGTTGATCAGTTGGTTGAAACCACGGGCGATGTTCAGCAACACGTGTTCAATCGAAACGCCATCGGCCCATTCAAAGAACAGCAGCGGTACCTGTTCCTCGCACTTGGCGATCACCGCAGCGCAGAACAGCGTTTCCTTATCGTTGAAGTGGCTATAGACCGTCAGCTTCGACACGCCGGCCTCGGTCGCCACCGCGTCCATGCTGGTGCTGGCGTAACCCTGGCTGAGAAACAGGCTTTTCGCCGCATCGAGGATGGCTTGGCGCTTGGCCAGATCCTTGGGGCGACCGGGCCCGCTGGGAGGGGAAAGATTGTTCGACATTATTCGCTTTTAATACTGGACTGGTGAGTTTGCTATTAATAACATACTGGCCAGTATAATTATTCCAAGCATCATTAGCGAAAGGTCATCCACCATGTTCCGCTATGTCCTGCCCCTCGCCCTGCCAGTCAGCCTGGCTTTTTTATTGTCTGCGTGTGGCCATGACGAGCCGGTGCCAGTCGCCGTGCGCCCTGCCATGGTGATCAAGCCCGAGCCGTCGGCCCAGGCGATGGACAGTTATCCCGGCGAAGTGCGGGCGCGGTTCGAGCCGGACCTGGCCTTTCGCATTGGCGGCAAAGTGAGCCGACGGCTGGTCGAAGAGGGGCAGCGGGTCAAGGCCAACCAAGCCCTGGCGGAACTCGATCCCGAGGACGTGCGCCTGGAACTGGAAGCGAGCCGTGCCCAGGTCGCCGCCGCCGAGGCCAACCTGAGCCTGGTGCGCGCCGAACGTGACCGTTACAAGACCTTGATGGAACGGCAGATGGTCAGCCGTTCCCAATACGATAATGCCGAGAACCTCTATCGCTCCGGTGCCGCGCGGCTCAAGCAGATCAAGGCGCAATTCGACGTCGCCAGCAATCAGGCCAGTTATTCGGTGCTGCGTGCGCCCCAGGACGGCGTAGTCGCCCGCCGCTCCGTGGAAGTCGGGCAGGTGGTGTCCGCCGGACAAACGGTGTTCACGCTCGCTACCGACGGCGAGCGTGAGGTGCTGATCAGTCTGCCTGAACAAGGTTTTGGCCGGTTCAAGATCGGCCAGCCGGTTTCAGTGGAGCTGTGGAGTCAGCCAGATCAACGCTTCAGCGGACGCATCCGCGAACTCTCCCCGGCGGCCGATCCGAAATCCCGCACCTTCGCTGCTCGCGTCGCCTTCACTGCTGGCAGTGTCCCGGCGGAATTGGGCCAGAGCGCCCGGGTGTTTATCCAGGCTACCGACGAGGTGCCGCTGTCTGTGCCTTTGTCGGCCCTGACGGCTGAAAACGGTGCGACGTATGTCTGGGTGGTCAACGCCAACAGCACCTTGAAAAAAGTCCCGGTGCGGGTCGGTGCGTTCGGCGAAAAGACCGTGCCGGTGCTCGAGGGCCTCAACCCCGATGATTGGGTGGTGGCTGCAGGTGTGCATGTGCTCCTCGACGGCCAGCAGGTGCGGCCGGTGGATCGCTCAAACCGTTTGGTCAACCTGACGGCCAAGGAGTAATCCGCGATGGGCTTCAATCTTTCCGAATGGGCGTTGCGCAATCGCCAGATCGTACTGTTTCTGATGCTGTTGCTGGCCATCGTCGGCGCGCTTTCCTACACCAAGCTCGGCCAGAGCGAAGACCCGCCGTTCACCTTCAAGGCGATGGTCATTCGCACAGTTTGGCCGGGGGCGACGGCCGAGGAAGTGTCACGCCAAGTCACCGAGCGCATCGAAAAGAAGCTGATGGAAACCGGCGATTACGAAAAGATCGTCTCGTTCTCCCGCCCGGGCGAATCCCAAGTGACTTTCGCGGCGCGCGACTCCCTGCATTCGGCGCAGATTCCCGAGCTGTGGTACCAGTTGCGCAAGAAGATCGGCGATATCCGCCACACCCTGCCGCCGGATGTCCAGGGGCCATTCTTCAACGATGAATTCGGGACCACCTTCGGCAATATCTACGCGCTGACCGGTGATGGCTTCGACTACGCCGTGCTCAAGGACTACGCCGATCGCATCCAGCTGCAGCTGCAACGGGTCAAGGATGTAGGCAAAGTCGAGCTGATCGGTTTGCAGGACGAGAAGATCTGGATCGAATTGTCAAACGTGAAGCTGGCAACCCTCGGCCTGCCGTTGGCGGCGGTCCAGCAGGCCCTTGAAGAGCAGAACACAGTCTCCACCGCAGGCTTCTTCGAAACGGGCAGCGAGCGATTGCAGCTTCGGGTTTCGGGGAATTTCCAGACGGTGGAAGAAATCCGCAATTTCCCGATCCGGGTCGGCGATCATACGTTCCGTATCAGCGATCTCGCGGATGTGCGCCGCGGTTTCAACGACCCGCCGGCGCCACGCATGCGCTTCATGGGCGAAGACGCCATTGGCCTGGCCGTGGCGATGAAACAAGGAGGGGATATCCTGGTTCTGGGCAAGGCCCTTGAGGTCGACTTTGCCCGTATCCAGAACACCCTGCCGGCCGGCATGCAATTGCGCAAGGTGTCGGACCAGCCAGCCGCGGTGAAGACCGGCGTCGGCGAGTTCGTCCAGGTGCTGGTGGAAGCACTGACGATTGTGTTGCTAGTGAGCTTCTTCTCCCTGGGGCTGCGCACCGGGATGGTAGTGGCCCTGGCGATTCCGCTGGTACTGGCGATGACGTTCGCGGCGATGTATTACCTGGGGATCGGCCTGCACAAGATTTCCCTCGGCGCGCTGGTATTGGCCTTGGGGCTGCTGGTGGATGACGCGATCATTGCGGTGGAGATGATGGCGATCAAGATGGAGCAGGGCTTCGACCGGATCAAGGCCGCCAGCTTCGCCTGGACCAGCACCGCGTTCCCGATGCTTACCGGTACGTTGATCACAGCGGCCGGCTTCCTGCCGATCGCCACCGCGCAATCGGGCACCGGTGAATACACCCGCTCGATTTTCCAGGTCGTGACCTTGGCGCTGGTCGCCTCCTGGGTGGCCGCCGTGGTGTTCGTGCCTTACCTGGGGGAAAAATTCCTGCCGGACCTGGCGAAAATTCACGCGGCCAAACATGGCACGACTGACGGCCAGACCGACCCTTACGGCACGCCGTTTTATCAGCGTGTCCGGCGGATGGTGGAGTGGTGCGTGCGTCGCCGCAAAACCGTCATTTTGCTGACCGTGCTGTTGTTCGTCGGCTCGGTGGTGTTGTTCCGTTTCGTGCCGCAGCAATTCTTCCCTGCATCGGGGCGGCTGGAATTGATGGTCGACCTGAAGCTGCAGGAAGGCGCCTCCCTGAGCAACACCGCCGAGCAGGTCAAGCGCCTGGAAGCGCTGCTCAAGGACCATGCCGGCATCGATAATTACGTGGCTTATGTCGGCACCGGTTCACCGCGTTTCTACCTGCCGCTGGATCAACAACTGCCCGCCTCCAGCTTCGCGCAGTTCGTGGTGCTGGCCAAGACCATCGAAGACCGCGAACCGTTGCGCAGTTGGTTGATCTCGACCCTGAACGAGCAGTTCCCGACCCTGCGCTCGCGGGTCACGCGCCTGGAGAACGGCCCACCCGTCGGTTACCCCGTGCAATTTCGCGTCACGGGCGAACACATCGAGGAAGTCCGGGCCCTGGCGCGGAAAGTGGCGACGAAAGTTCGCGAAAATCCCCACGTGGTCAACGTGCATCTGGACTGGGAAGAGCCGAGTAAGGTGGTGTACCTGAACGTCGACCAGGACCGCGCTCGGGCGTTGGGTGTCAGCACGGCCCACTTGGCGAGTTTCCTGCGCAGCTCCCTCACCGGCTCCAGCGTCAGCCAGTACCGGGAAGACAACGAACTGATCGAGATCCTGCTGCGCGGTACGGTGCACGAGCGCAACGAGCTGTCGTTGCTGCCGAGCCTGGCAGTGCCGACCGACAACGGCAAAAGCGTTGCCCTGTCACAGATCGCGACGTTGGAGTACGGCTTTGAAGAGGGCGTGATCTGGCATCGCAACCGCTTGCCGAGCGTGACGGTACGGGCTGATATCTACGGCAAGGAACAACCGGCGACGCTGGTGCAGCAGATTTTCCCGACCCTGGAGCCGATTTGCGCGCAACTGCCGGACGGTTATTTGCTTGAAGTGGGCGGCACCGTAGAGGACTCGACCCGCGGCCAGAAGTCGGTTAACGCCGGTGTGCCGCTGTTCATCGTGGTGGTGTTGACCTTGCTGATGCTGCAACTGCGCAGCTTTTCACGCACGGCCATGGTGTTTCTCACCGCGCCGCTGGGGTTGATCGGTGTCACGCTGTTCCTGCTGGTGTTCCGCCAGCCGTTCGGTTTCGTTGCGATGCTGGGCACGATCGCGCTGTCGGGGATGATCATGCGCAACTCGGTGATCCTGGTGGACCAGATCGAACAGGACATCAAGGCGGGACTCGCGCCGTGGCAGGCAATCATCGAAGCGACCGTGCGACGTTTCCGCCCGATTGTGCTCACTGCGCTGGCGGCGGTGCTGGCGATGATCCCACTGTCGCGCAGCCTGTTCTTCGGACCCATGGCGGTGGCAATCATGGGTGGCTTGATCGTGGCGACAGCGTTGACACTGCTGTTCCTGCCGGCGTTGTATGCAGCGTGGTTCAGGGTCAAGAAAACCTGATCAACAGGGGCACACCGAACCTGTGGCGAGGGAGCTTGCTCCCGCTGGGCTGCGCAGCGGCCCCTAGCTTTTGCGGTTGCTGCGCAACCCCAGCGGGAGCAAGCTCCCTCGCCACAGGAGCGCGGGAACGATCTCTAACTCAGAGAGTACCGAAAACCTTCTTCGCCAAACTGGTCGCCGCGGCCGCCGGGTTCTGGCGGATGGTGGCTTCCTGCTTGCCGATCATTTCGAACAAGCCGTCCAGCGCCTGCTCAGTCACGTAGTTTTCCACGCTGGCGCTTTTGGCATCCAGCACCCCGAGCGTTGCAGCCTGACCGGCGAAGGCGTTGTATTTTTGAGCCAGGCCGACCTTGTCGGTGGCTTGCTTGACGATGGGCAGGAACTTGGCGCGGATCTGCTCACGGCTGCTTTTGTTCAGGTATTGGGTGGCCGATTCGTTCCCACCGCTCAAGATACCCTTGGCATCGGTCACGCTCATGTTCTTCACCGCGTCGACCAGGATCGGCTGGGCCTGGACCACTGCGGCTTCGGCAGCCTGGTTCATGCTGGTTTCCAGTTGATCGACCTGGTCGCCCATGCCGAAGGCCTTCATCTTGCTGGCGACTTTACCGAGCTTGCCGGGCAATTCGATCTTCACGTCCGGGTTGTTGCTGAACCCGCCCGGAGTGCCCAATTGCTTGACGGCGATCTGGGCGCCTTGGGTCAATGCGTCCTTGAGGCCGCCCGTGGCGTCTTTCTGGGAAAGATCACTCAGGGACAGGGCCATGGCGTTGGCGCAGACCAGCAGGCCGGCGCATAGACTGGTGAAGCGAAGGGTAGAGCGGAGCATGACAGCGTCCTTGAACAAGGTTTGGAAAGGAATCAGGGGGTGGCGTTGACGCGAATCTTCAACGGCTGCGGATCTTTGCCATCGAGCAGTACGGCGTGCTGTTCGGTGGTGATGAACATCAACTGGCCGTCCACTTCGATGCGGGCGCTCACGGCATAACGATGGCCGGGCTTGACCTGGTTGGGATCATAACTGAGGTGGAACGGCAACGGGACCTGGCCTTTGACTGGGCCGCGCTGCTCATCGAGCACCACCGCGGGGGCGTCGGCCAGGGAAACGTCCTGCAGGCTCACGCTCAAGGTGGCGTTGGGCGGCAAGGCGATGCGTTGCAGATAGTAGACTTCGCCATCGAGGCTCGCGACGGAGGCGGCGGGTGGCGTTGATGATTGGCACGCAGCCAGCAGTGAAGTAAATGCAAGCAAAAGGATCTTTTTCATTTGGAAGTACCTTTCCTTTGACGCCAGCAACACGCTGGCGACAAAGGGAATCTGGAGGATTCGGCAGCAAAAATCCAGCCGAAACGTAACGACTCAGACGTTGGGTGCGATCGGATGATCAGTTTCAAGGGCGAACGATGGCGCCAGGCTCAGATCAATGTCGACATCTTGATTGCCTCCATTCCAAATGAAGGCGTGTTCGTTGTCTGCTAGAAGGTCAGTGCCTTCATGGTTGATCTGCATCTTCACCGAGAACTCATCCCCAGCGACAGCCGGGTCGAAATCGGGAACGATGTGGAAGGAAAAGACCAGAGGTGATCCCACCGGAAGCACGTTAGAGCTGATGCCGGGATAGGCGCCTGGCAGGCCGGTCGTTTTGTTGATGGAAATTGCATAGTCACCTGCGCCTGTTTGCGGGACTTGATAATCGTCTGGCAGACGCAGTGTTACGTTGATTGCGTGTTTCATGAATGAATTCCTTTTCAATACGTCAACATTGACGTGAACCCATCCTAGAGAGCTCTTCCAAAGTTCTCTGTAGGTCTTTTCTTCGTTTGACGTCGCCTTGGCCGCTGCGCAACGTCGGAGTACGCCTGGCGATTGACCCATCCACTCACCGGAACCGTTCCAGGGTCCACGGTGAGTGATCGGCCAAGGTCAACGGTCGGGGCTGACGGCGACCTCCGCGGCATCTTCACTGCGATGCAACGCCACCTGGCGAATCGACAAGCGAATCTCCGCCGGCAGTACCCGCTTGGCCGCGCCTTCGGCCAGTTCGCCGAGCAGTTCGTGGTAGCTCAGCTTGCCCGCTTCATCACGGCGCAGCACGTCGAGGTCGAGCATGGTCTGGATGAAGTGTCGGAATAGAGTCTTGTCGAAGAACTCCGGCGCGTTCAGCCCGTGCAGGATCGACAGGCGCTGGGCCATGACGGTGCAGAGGTCTTCCAGCTCTTCGGCGCTGACGGTGTTCTGGCCGCTGTTGAGCAGCAGCGAGACGGTCATGTAGAAGCGCTGCAAGGTCTGGGCGATGCTCTTTGACAGCAGGGTCAACAGCACGAAGTGCCGCGAACTCGGTGCCGGCCGCAGGTACAGGTCCTTTTCGAAACGCAGCAGGCCTTGTTCGACGAACGCGTCGAGCCACTGGTCGACCACGGCGTCCAGTTCTTCCAGCGACCAGCGAATGAACAATTCCGATTGCAGGTACGGGTACAACGCATGTGTATAGCGCAGGAGCTGCTCGCGATTCATGCGTGAGCTGCTCTGGAAGAAACTCGCCAGCAATGCCGGCAAGGCAAAGATGTGCAGGACATTGTTGCGGTAGTAGGTCATCAGGACTGCATTCTGCTCATCCAGATACAGAATCTTGCCCAAGGCATCGCTCTGTTCCGACAGCAGGTCCATGCCCTTGACGTGGTCGATCAGCGCTCGGCCGTCACCTTCGGGCAGGGTGGTATGAGGTGAATACGGCACTTTGCGCAGCAACGCCAGATACAAATCGAGCACGCGGGCCATGGCCTGATCGTCCAGGGCCAGGCGGCTGGTGGACAGCAGCGCCAGGGCGACGAGGTTGACCGGGTTGATAGCGGCAGCCTCGTTCAAGTGCCGGGCCACGCGTTCGCCGAGGCGGTGGGTGGTCGCGTTGAGCCAGGCCGGCTTGAACTGCGGGCCCAGCTCCTGCTCGCGCCAATCCGGCTGCTCGCTGTCGAGGAACTCCGCGAGTTTGATCGGCTCGCCGAAATTCACCGCGACTTGGCCGAAGCGCTGCTTGAGGGCACCGATGACCTTGAAGATGTCGAAAATCGATTCTTTCTTCTTGCTGGCCCCGCGCAGTTCGCCCAGGTAGGTTCGGCCTTCCAACACCCGCTCATAACCGATGTAGACCGGCACGAACACGATCGGCATGCGCGACGAACGCAGGAAGCTGCGCAGGGTGATGGCGAGCATGCCGGTCTTGGGTTGCAGCATGCGTCCGGTACGCGAGCGACCGCCCTCGACGAAGTACTCCACCGGGAAACCTTTGGTGAACAGCATGTGCAGGTATTCGTTGAACACCGCGGTGTAGAGCGGGTTGCCCTTGAAGGTGCGGCGCATGAAGAACGCCCCGCCACGGCGCAACAGGCCGCCAATCACCGGCATGTTGAGGTTGATGCCGGCGGCGATGTGCGGTGGTGTCAGGCCGTTGCGAAATAGCAGGTACGACAGCAGCAGGTAGTCGATGTGGCTGCGGTGGCACGGCACGTAGATGATTTCGTGGCCCTGGGCGACGTTCTGCACGCCTTCGATGTGGTTGACCTTGATGCCGTCGTAGATCTTGTTCCAGAACCAGCTCAGCACCACTTCCAGGAAACGGATCGCGGTGTAGGTGTAGTCCGAGGCGATCTCGTTGCCGTAGCGCAGGGCCTGGGCCTTGGCTTTTTCCGGGGAGATCTTTTCCCGTTCGGCTTCCTCGGCAATCGCCTGCTTGACCAGTGGCTGGTTCAGCAGGCCCTTGACCAGGTTGCGCCGGTGGGAGATGTCGGGGCCGATGACCGCAGCTTTCAGATTGCGGAAATGCACCCGCAGGATCCGCTGGGCCATGCGCACGGTGCGCTCGTGGCCCTTGTCATGTTCGATCAGCTCGCGCAGGTGGATCGGCGCGGAGAATTGCACGCGGGTCTTGCGGCCCAGGATCATGATGCTCAACAGGCGGCGCAGGCGCCCGGTGACGGCCCAGCTGTCGGCGAACAACAGCTTCCAGGGGCTGGATTCGCTGTCGGGCGACTGCCCCCAGAACACGCTGACCGGAATGATCTGCGCGTCTTCGGCGGCGTTGTGGGTCAGCACATCGACCAGCCGGGTCAGGGTGGGGGGCGCGCCGCGTTTGTCCTGGCGCCCGAGCCAGTCCGGCGCCGGCGTGAGGTAAAAGAACGCCGCTGGTTCCAACAGGTCGCCTACCGATACGGGCAGGACGGGGCGCGGCAGGCCGGCCTTGGTGCACTCGGTGTCGAGCACCGCCAGGTCGGTGAGCGACGGGTCTTGCAGAACGTAAAATACCGGACGGCTGCGGTCGAGGTTGAGGGTGAAGGACGACTGGTTGATCGTCTCGGAGCGAACCCAGAGGTACAACAGTCGGCGCAAGGTGCCAAACACAAGACGGCGGAACGGGGAACGGGTCATACGGCTTCTGCATGAGTGGATAAGAACAAGCGGCGCTAGTGTGCCGGATTCACCGAAAATCGGCAAAAAAGCGCCGAAGTAAAGTCAGTTGAGAGTTTTTCCGGGTGCCATATACTCGGCCGTTACTGCCCTGGCCTCCTTCATGGACGGCCGGACGGTGACTGAAGTTCGTACGGCTTTGCCTTTTGCAACTGAGCAGGAAAAGCCGACCTAACAATAAGAAATGGGAGTGAGCATCATGGCAGCACGGGAAACCGGCAATGTGAAGTGGTTCAACGACGCCAAAGGCTATGGCTTCATCCAGCGTGAAGACGGGAAGGACGTGTTCGTGCATTACCGCGCGATCCGGGGCGACGGCCACCGTTCGCTGACTGAAGGCCAGCAGGTCGAATACGCAGTGGTGGAAGGGCAAAAGGGCTTGCAGGCTGAGGACGTGGTGGGGTTGTAACTCGCCTCGGTAGCCATGAAAAAATCCCCTGGGGGCGAACAGACTCGCTCCCCAGGGGATTTATACGGTCATATGCCCACCGGGGCGATCAGGCCGTCTTCCAGGTAATCTCTTCTTCGCCATCGGCACTGATCCGGATCCAGCGATCCGCCGATTCCTCGCCTTCTTCCTCGACCCAAGAGCCCGGCGCGCAGCGCACTTCCACGTTCAGTGCGGCGAAAGCGGCGCGGGCGCAGGCGATGTCGTCGTCCCATGGGGTCTGGTCGCTTTCCAGGTACAGGCTGTTCCATTTACCCACAGCCTTGGGCAGCCAGGTCACCGCAATGTTTCCAGCCTTGCATTTGTAGGTCTGGCCTTTCTGGACCCAGTCGCTGCACGGGCCCAGGGCCTGGCCGAGCCAGCCGGCGATAGCCTTGTGGTCGACGTCGGCGTCCTTGAGGTAAATCTCGATATCGGGTTGGCGCATGGATGTCCTCGCTGCGGTCTTGAAAAATCCATTCGCGGATTTAACGGGTCCCGAGCGGTTGCCCGGGACCGGAATCAAAAGGTTATTGAAGAACGAAATAATCGTAGCGCATCGACACCGTGACCTCGAACGGATCGGCCTGCTCGATCACGCTGGCGCGGCGTTCGGCACTGGCGCGCCAGCCGTGGGGCGTCATCGCCAGCAGGTTGGCGCGGTCCTGGCCACTGTCGAGCGTCAGCTTGAATTCGAGGGTTTCACTGTGATTGAGCACCATGCCCGTCGGCACCAAGGCCAGGTGCTTGTCATCGGTGTATGTGCGCACTTCGTCGTATAGCCGCTCACGCAACTCCATCAGATGGCCGGCGGTAGGGCCGACTTTCATCAGGCCGCCGCCGGGGCTGAGCAAGCGCTTGGCTTCTTGCCAGTCCAATGGGCTGAACACGCTGGCCAAGAATTGGCAGCAGTCATCCGCCAGCGGCACCCGGGCCATGCTGGCGATCAACCAAGTCAGTTGCGGGTTGCGCTTGCAGGCGCGCTTGACCGCCTCGCGGGAGATATCCAGCGCGTAGCCGTCGGCGTTGGGCAATGCCTCGGCGATTTGCGCCGTGTAATAACCCTCGCCACAACCGATATCCAGCCAGCGCCCGGGCGCGCGTTCAACGGCCAGTTCGGCCAGGCGCCGGGCGACCGGGGCATAGTGCCCGGCGTTGAGAAAGTCGCGGCGAGCTTCGACCATGGCCTGGTTGTCGCCGGGGTCGCGGCTGTTCTTGTGCTGCACCGGCAGCAGGTTCAGGTAACCCTGGCGCGCGCGGTCGAAACGATGCCCGGCCGGGCAGACCACGCCGTTGTCCACCGCGTTCAGCGGTTCGCTGCAGATCGGGCAGGCGAGCATCAGGCGAGCAACTTGATCAGCGTCTTGTAGTAGATCTCGGTCAACACGTCGAGATCGGCCGCCAGCACGCGCTCGTTGACCTGGTGGATCGTCGCATTGACCGGGCCCAGCTCCACGACCTGCGTACCCATGGTGGCGATGAAGCGACCGTCGGACGTGCCGCCGCTGGTGGACGCCTGGGTCTCGCGACCGGTGACGTCCCTGATGCTCGACGACACGGCATCGAGCAGCGCACCCGGTTCGGTGAGGAACGGCAGGCCGGACAAGGCCCAATCGATGTGCCAGTCCAGTTGATGCTTGTCGAGGATATCGGCGACGCGCTGTTGCAGGCCTTCGACGGTGGACTCGGTGGAGAAGCGGAAATTGAAGACCGCCTCCAGGTCACCCGGGATCACGTTGGTCGCGCCGGTGCCGGAGTTGAGGTTGGAAATCTGGAAACTGGTCGGCGGGAAGAAGTCGTTGCCATGGTCCCAGTGCTCGGCAGCCAATTCGGCCAAGGCGGGCGCGGCGAGGTGGATCGGGTTTTTCGCCAAGTGCGGGTAGGCTACGTGGCCTTGCTTGCCGCGCACGGTCAGCTTCGCGCCGAGGGAACCGCGCCGGCCGTTCTTGACCACATCCCCCACCAAGGTGGTGCTCGACGGCTCGCCGACGATGCACCAGTCCAATCGTTCCTGGCGAGCCTTGAGGCGCTCGACCACGGCTTTTGTGCCATGGTGGGCCGGGCCTTCTTCATCGCTGGTAATCAGGAACGTCACCGTACCCTTGTGGTCCGGGTAGTCGGCGACGAATCGTTCGGCCGCCACGACCATCGCCGCCAGGCTGCCTTTCATGTCCGCCGCGCCGCGGCCGCAGAGCATGCCTTGTTCGTCGATGACGGCATCGAACGGGTCGAGCTGCCAAGCTTGTACCGGACCGGTCGGCACCACATCGGTGTGCCCGGCGAAGCACAGCACCGGTCCGTCATGCTTGCCATGGCTGGCCCAGAAGTTATCCACATCCTCGATGCGCATCGGCTCGAGCTTGAAACCCGCGTCGCCCAGGCGCTGCATCATGATTTTCTGGCAATCGGCATCCACCGGCGTCACGGACGGGCGGCGGATCAGGTCGCAGGCGAGTTGCAGGGTCGGCGAGAGGTCGGCGTGGGCCGTCATGAAAGCTCCGGGATATAGTGTGAACGCAAGGCTTGTATGAGCGCGGGCTGGCGCGCGCGAAATGGCGGTTATCTTATAGCAAAACGATAACGGTGGGCTCAGGTGCCGGTCAGTTTGGCCACAAAATCCACGGAGGTTTTGCTTAAATTGCTCAGGCAAAGCCCTATAATGCGCGCCGGTTTTCGGGGTGACGGTCATGAGTACAGAAGATCCACGGTTTGCCGGCATTGCCCGGTTGTATGGCATTGAAGGCTTGGAGCGCCTGCGGGCGGCCCATGTGGCGATTGTCGGCGTCGGCGGCGTCGGGTCCTGGGCGGCGGAAGCCATTGCCCGCTGTGGCGTGGGCGAGATCTCGCTGTTCGACCTGGACGACGTCTGCGTCAGCAACGCCAACCGCCAGTTGCACGCCCTGGACAGCACCGTCGGCAAGCCCAAGGTCGAGGTCATGGCCGAGCGGCTGCGCGGGATCAACCCCGACTGCACGGTGCACGCGGTGGCGGACTTCGTTACGCGCGAGACCATGGCCGAGTACATCACCCCAAATATCGACTGCGTGATCGACTGCATTGACAGTGTCAACGCCAAGGCCGCGCTGATCGCCTGGTGCAAGCGTCGCAAGATCCAGATCATCACCACTGGTGGCGCGGGCGGGCAGATCGACCCGACGTTGATCCAGGTCTGCGATCTGAACCGCACGTTTAATGATCCGCTGGCCTCCAAGGTGCGCTCGACCTTGCGCCGCGACTACGGTTTTTCCCGCACCGTCACCCGTCATTACAGCGTGCCCTGTGTGTTCTCCACCGAACAGCTGCGCTACCCGAAACCGGACGGTAGTATTTGCCTGCAGAAGAGTTTTGTCGGCGATGGCGTCAAGCTCGACTGCGCCGGTGGGTTTGGCGCGGTGATGATGGTCACGGCGACGTTCGGCATGGTCGCGGCGACCAAGGCTGTGGATAAGATCGTGGCGGGGGTGCGGCGACCGGCGGATAGGCTTAAGCCCGGCCGATAACCGCTCTTGTGGCGAGGGAGCTTGCTCCCGCTTGAGCGCGAAGCGCTCATAAAAACGGGTCTGCTGCGCAGTCCAGCGGGAGCAAGCTCCCTCGCCACAGGTTATTGCGTCAGTTCGCGCATCCGCTTTAGCACCGCATTCAACCCATTGCTACGCGACGGCGACAGCTGCCGCGACAATCCCAGCTGATTGAACCAATCCGGCAAATCCACCTGCTGCAACTCTTCAGCGGACAGCCCGTTGACCCGCGCCAGCAACAACGCCACCAACCCGCGGATCAACCGTGCATCACTGCTGGCCGAAAACTGCCAGTGCCCGTCGTGCAAATGACCCACTAGCCAAACCTGGCTTTCACAACCACTGACGAGGTTCGCATCGCATTTGGCCTCGTCGCTCAATGGCGCCAGGCGCTCGCCCCACTGCATCAACAGCCGCGCGCGTTGCTCCCAGCCTGACGCGTCCTGGAAAATCTGCAGCGCGGCGTCGGCGTCGACCGGCAGTTTCATCGCAGCATCTCCAGGGCCTGATCCAGCGCGTCGAAGAACCGTTCAATGTCGGCGGAGTCGTTGTACAGCGCCAGCGAAACCCGGATCGCCCCGGACAGCTTCAGGTGCTTGAACAATGGCATGGCGCAGTGATGCCCGGCGCGCACGGCAATGCCTTGCTCGGTCAGCAGGTGCGCCAAGTCAGCGTTGTGGATGCCATCGACCACAAAGCTGACCAAGGCCTGTTGCGGCTCGCCCACCAAACGAACGCCGTTGCGCGCTCGCAGGCCGTGAAGCAAATAGTCATGCAGCGCTCTTTCATGATCGATGACCGCTTGCTCGTCGATATCGGACAGGTAATCGAGCGTCGCCCCCAAGCCGATCACGCTGGCGATGGGCGGTGTACCTGCCTCAAAACCCAGCGGTGCCGGGCGGAACGTGGCGTTGCGGTAATCGGCTTGCTGGACCATTTCGCCGCCGAACTGCCAGTGGCGCAGTTCGCCCAGCGCTGCGGTGCGACCGAACAGCACGCCCAAGCCTTCGGGACCATAGAGCTTGTGGCTGGAAAACACATAGAAGTCGCAGCCCAGCGCGTCCACGTCATGACGGCCATGCACGATGCCTTGGGCACCGTCGACCACCGTCAGCGCGCCCTGGGCCTTGGCCATCGCCAGCAATGCCGGCAATGGTTGCCAGGTTCCCAGGACATTCGACAACTGACTCACCGCGAGCAGGCGGGTACGCGGGCCGATCAGCTCGGCGGCAGCGCTCTTGTCAATCACCCCATCGGCATCCAGCGGCAACACCACCAGCGACAACGAGCGGCGCTCGGCCAGTTGTTGCCAGGGCAGCAGGTTGGCGTGATGTTCCAGGGCGCTGATGACAATTTCATCGCCTGGGTTGAACAGGTGTTCCAGCCCGTAGGCCAACAGGTTCAGCGCCGAAGTCGCGCCATGCGTGAAGATGACCTGGCCGCAGTCCACCGCATTGAGCCACTGGGAAACCTTGAGGCGACTGTCCTCGAACGCCTGGGTGGCGAGGGCGCCCGGCAAGTGTTGCGCGCGGTGCACGTTGGCCGCGCCATTGGCATAGTAATGCGCCAGGGCGTCCAGCAAGGCTTGGGGTTTCTGTGTGGTGGCGGCGTTGTCCAGGTAGGTCTGGCCTTGCCGTTGCAAGGCGGCGATGGCCGGGAAGTCGGCACGCCAGGGTGAGGGCAGGAACATGGTGATCAGGACTCGTTTGGGCGGGCCGGGCGTCGATGATACGCGCCCGGCCGCTCCATTGGCACGGGGCTTAGTTGTGCGCGTGCAGTGCTTCGTTCAACTCGATGGCGGATTTGTGGGTCTTGCATTCCACCGCGCCGGTCTCGGAATTGCGGCGGAACAGCAGGTCGGGCTGGCCCGCCAGATCGCGCGCCTTGACCACCTTGACCAGTTGGTTGTTTTCATCCAGCAGCGCGACCTTGGTACCTGCGGTCACGTACAGGCCCGACTCCACGGTGTTGCGGTCGCCCAGCGGGATGCCGATGCCGGCGTTGGCGCCGATCAGGCAACCTTCGCCGACCTTGATCACGATGTTGCCGCCACCCGACAGGGTGCCCATGGTCGAGCAGCCGCCGCCCAGGTCCGAGCCCTTGCCGACGAACACGCCCGCCGAGACACGGCCTTCGATCATGCCCGGGCCCTCGGTGCCGGCGTTGAAGTTGACGAAACCTTCATGCATGACGGTGGTGCCTTCGCCGACATAGGCGCCCAGGCGCAGACGCGCGGCGTCGGCAATACGCACGCCGGCCGGGACCACGTAGTCGGTCATCTTCGGGAACTTGTCCACCGAGAACACTTCCAGCAGCTCGCCACGCAGGCGGGCTTCGAGCTGATGCTCGGCCAGTTCGGCCAGGTCGATCGCGCCCTGGCTGGTCCAGGCCACGTTCGGCAGCAGCGGGAAGATACCGGCCAGGTTCAGGCCGTGGGGCTTGACCAGGCGATGGGACAGCAGGTGCAGCTTGAGGTAAGCCTCAGGCGTGGACGTCAGTTGTGCGTCTTCGGCCAGCAGGGTGGCAACCAGCGGCTTGTGGCTTTCGGCCAGGCGGGTCAGCAGCTTGGCTTGCGCGGCATCGACGCTGCGCAGCGCCTCAGCCAGCTGCGAGGCCTGGGTCGTGGTGAACGCGATGGCCTGGTTGCCTTCGCTGTAGCCGAGAATCGGCGCGATGGCGGCGACGATCTCAGCCGACGGCTTGAGCAGCGGCTGTGCGTAGAACACTTCCAGCCAGGCGCCTTCGCGGTTTTGAGTGCCGACACCAAAGGCCAGGCTGAACAGGGTCGTGGACATGGAAATTACCTCTACAAAATGGACTGGGCAGGCTTACTTGATTTCTGCCGCATAAATATCTGGCTTGAAGCCAATCAGGGTTCGGTCACCGAGATCGAGCACCGGGCGCTTGATCATCGAGGGTTGGGCGAGCATCAGTTCGATGGCTTTCGTCTGGTCGAGATCGGCTTTACGTTCGTCGTCGAGTTTGCGAAAAGTCGTACCGGCGCGGTTCAACACCACCTGCCAGCCATGTTCGTTGCACCATTGGGTCAGGTGCTCACGGTCGATGCCGGCGGTCTTGTAGTCATGAAAGTCGTAGTGCACAGCGTGTTCATCGAGCCAGGTGCGCGCCTTTTTCATCGTGTCACAGGCTTTGATGCCGAACAGCTGTAAGTGCTTGTTTTCATTGGGCATGAATGCTCCCCCAAAACGTTCCCGGTATCGTCCTGAAAATCAGCCGACGATTATGCCACGTCGTTCCAATCAGTGCCTCGACTGTCGCGGCGGATCGGACGAGGCGGAACCGATGGCGCGGTGGCGGCCACACAGCTCAGGTAAATCCCGCACTTCTGCGCACAAGAGGCCCCGCCCATGGATTCCATCCCGCTGACACCGCGCCCTACATTGACGAATCAATCGCAAGAAACACTCCCGCCCCTTTCACCAAGATCTACCACCGGGACCGCCGCATCCGTCCCGATCGGCCCTGTCACGGCTGCACAGGACCTGGCAAATCGCACGGGTGAAATCAAGGCCCAGCTCACCAGGGTATTCGAACCGCATATGAACGGCGCCAATCGCGAGGCCTTCGAGGCATTGATAGACGATCGTTCGCGAACCTTGGCCAATGATGGCGAAACCGCGCAAAGCGTCGATGCCGTGCTGACCAAAGGCTCGCGGCTGGATCGCGCGGCCCATGACACTGTCGGTTTCCTTCGTTCGGTTCCCTTCGGCGCGGCCTCCATCGCGCTGGACTTCGCCCCGGCGGTGACCGGCAATGGCTCGATTACCGCTCCGTTGGCGCTGTCGGCGATTGCCGGCCTGGTCAGCAGCGCCTCCGACACGGTCGGTAATGGCCTGATCAAGCGCGCCACCAGCGACACCCAGTGGCTGGTGGCCGAAAATGCCGACTTGGAGCCCGTCATGCAGGAAGCCGCCCAGGCGGTGAAGCCGAGCCTGACGACCCAGGCTGTCGAAGGCAGCCTGACTTTCCAGACCTTCACTGCGCGAAACGTGTTGCGCACGGTTATCCAACCCGTTGTGACGAAGACCGTCGATGCGCAAACGGGCAGCAAGGTGGATTCTGTAATAGCTGCCATCGGTTCTCCGCTGTCGGGCATGGCCGCCTATGACCTGCAACATTCCATCGATAAATCGAAACACCGGGTTGGTCCGGAATACCTGTTGGGGCGCCAAGACTGGCATCAGCGTTACAAGGACCTCAAGAATTATGGCGTAGGAAGTGCTGCGATGGGCATTGCGAAGCGGGTCGGCAGCCTGCCGCTGGACGTGATACGCGATGGCAGCAAATCGCTGCAAGGCTTGGTTACGCCGACTGGCCTGGTCAGTGGTCTTGGAGCGTTGGCCGGCGGTATTACTGCGATCGGCATGGCCCAGACCGCTGCTGTCAACGCGGCCAGGGACGCCGGGTTCTCGCCTGCCGGTGTTGCGGCGGCTGGCAAGGCGACTGTCACGGCGACGATGGCGCCGGTGCTCGCCGCCTGGGTGACAACGGGAGTGATGACCCAGCCGTTGGCGGACAAGGCTTCCGCCGCGTTGGATAAGCTATCCGCCGGTCCCGCCCATCCGGATGAGCTGCAGGGGATGTTGCCCTTGGTCGAAGCGTCGACGGCCGAACGGATCGGGGAAGATAGCGACAATGAGGGCGACAGCGTCGATTTTGTTTCGGCCCGCTCGACCCTCAGTGCCGCTGAGCGAGCTGTTTAACTGCGGATGATCGCCGGTCGCTCCTGCCGCGAGGAGGTTAGGAGCGGCCAACGGACGGCTGCGCATTCAAGCCGCTGAGGTGCGACCAATGTGCAAGGGCAGCGGTCCACCTCGGCAGTTAATATGGCACTTCACCGGCCAGCTGTTGCCGGAGATGTGTATGGCTGTCATTGGAAGTCCGTTATGCAAAGCGCCTATACCGTCCTGATCCTGTTGATGTTGGTGGGCGTTTCGCGCCTGATCGGACGGCTGGTCCCGCTGCCGTTGCCCCTGGTGCAGATCGGCGCCGGTGCCTTGTTGGCCTGGCCGTCCCTGGGGCTGCATGTGGCGCTCGATCCCGAGTTGTTCCTGTTTCTCTTTCTTCCGCCGCTGCTGTTCTCCGACGGTTGGCGCATGCCCAAGCGCGAGCTCTGGCGCTTGCGCGGGCCGATCCTGACGCTGGCGGTGGGGCTGGTGTTGTTCACGGTGGTGGGCGCCGGCTATTTCATTCATTGGCTCTTGCCGAGTATCCCATTGCCAGTGGCCTTCGCCCTGGCGGCCGTGCTGTCGCCGACCGACGCCGTGGCGGTCTCGGCGATTGCCCGGGACCGCCTGCCTGCACCGCTGATGCACATGCTCCAGGGCGAAGCCTTGATGAACGATGCCTCGGGCCTGGTGACATTCAAGTTTGCGTTGGCGGCGGCCATCACCGGTGCCTTTTCCTTGGCGAACGCCAGCCTGGCGTTCGTCCTGGTCGCGCTCGGTGGCCTGCTGGTGGGCGTGGCCCTTAGTTGGGTGGTGGGGCGCTTGCGGGCGTGGATGGTGGCCCGCGGCTGGGACGATCCAGCCACCCATGTGGTGTTCATGTTGCTGCTGCCGTTTGCCGCTTATGTGCTGGCCGAGCGACTCGGCGCGTCCGGAATTCTCTCGGCGGTGGCGGCCGGGATGATGCAGAGCTGGCTCGACCTGCTGCCGCGCCAGACCGGCACGCGGCTGCTCAATCGCAGCGTCTGGGCGCTGTTGGAATTCGCCTTCAATGGCTTGATCTTCCTGCTGCTGGGCTTGCAACTGCCGGACATCATCAAGGCCGTGGCCAGCCACGAAACGACGTTGTGGCCGACATTGTTCTACCGCTGCCTGGATGTGGTGGCGATTTTCCTGGTGTTGCTGGTGCTGCGGTTTGTCTGGGTGCAAAGCATCTGGCGTTTGTCGGGGCTGTTGCGGCGTTGGCGCGGCAAGGGCGAGCTGACCTTGGTGCCGACCGCGCGTTCTTGCTGGCTGCTGACGTTTGGCGGGGTGCGCGGGGCGGTAACACTGGCGGGCGTGCTGTCGGTGCCATTGCTGCTGGGGGCGGGCGAGGCGTTTCCCGAGCGGGACTTGCTGATCTTCATCGCCGCTGGGGTGATTCTGTTGTCGCTGATTGCGGCCTGCATCGCCCTGCCGCTGTTATTGCGAGGCATCGAGAAAAGCCCCGACGACAAACGCCGCAACGAAGTTCGCGAGGCCTGGCGCAAAACCGCTGAAGCGGCGATTCATGCGTTGGAAGTGGAGGAGCCGGCCGAGCTGCCCAGCACACCCGATGCCGCCCAGGCGGCACTGGCGACTGAGGTCAAGGCGCGGCTGATGTCCGAGTATCGCCACCAGCTCGACGTCTTCAACGACTCCGCCGAAGCCCAGGCCCTGGCGTTCGAAATGGACCTGCTGGAACGCCGGCTGCGCTTGAAAGCCTATCGGGCGCAGCGACTG
Source organism: Pseudomonas sp. Z5-35 (assembly GCF_051131945.1). Classification (NCBI taxonomy): domain Bacteria; kingdom Pseudomonadati; phylum Pseudomonadota; class Gammaproteobacteria; order Pseudomonadales; family Pseudomonadaceae; genus Pseudomonas; species Pseudomonas sp. Z5-35. The sequence goes on along the minus strand of NZ_CP071640.1, from coordinate 4,380,278 downwards.
GAGCTGTATCGCCTCAGTCGTGAACACCAGATTGGCGATGACGTGTTGCGTGAGGTGCTGGGGGAGCTGGATTTGGCGGAGGCGAATTTGGGGTTGGGGAAATAGATATCGGCCTCATTGTCCAGAAGGGTCTGGGATCGATCACGAGTTCTATGAACATACCTTGCTCGCGATGGGTAAAGTCAAATACGAATGGTGGGCGATCCTGGTTTGAAAAAGCCCGGCGGGCCGGGCTAGTATCAGGCAGCTTTTACTGGCTTTATCAGGCTTTCTGCTGGGATGCCGAACATATCGTGAAGCTTCCAGATCATGGGCAGAGTTAACGAGCGCTTACGGTTGAGCACCTCGTATACGCGGTTCGTTTTTCCGATAGCGGGAGCAAGATCGGCTGCAGTGAGTCCAGATTGCTCCATGCGAAACTTGATGGCTTCAATTGGGTCAGGCAGATCAACCGGGAAGTTCTTGGTTTCGTAGGCCTCGATCAGAGTGACCATGACTTCAAAAGCATCGCCTTCCGGGGTGCCAAGTTCAGGCTCATTCTCAAACAGGGGAGAGATCTCTTTGAGAGCTACCCGGTATTCTTCATCGGTGCGGATTGGGCGAATGTTCATGATGATTACTCCATTTCCACGGTGTTTGCGTCGATCTCATCGTACCGACGATGAGTGCCGACAAACTTGATGTACACAGCGCCGAAGCGGTAGGCAATGGCGACCACCAGGCGGTAGTCGTTACCCTTGATGTTGAACACCACGCGGCGACTCTTGAGAATGCTTGCGTTACCGTATTGCGCCTTGATGTCGTTTGGGTTGGTCCAAGTGGCTTTTTCGGCATCGTCAAGCCAAGCCTTAAGCTGCTGTTCGGAATCTGGGTATTTCTCCCAGAAGGCTTTCAGATGACTGATGGCGATAATTCTCATGGGTGAGAATTTAGTCCCGTGGTGGGACTTTTGCAAGCATTCACAAGCAACAGCTTGCAGTCCTGCCGGACACTCATCCTTAACCTCATAAAAAGCAAAGCCGCCCGAAAGGCGGCTTCAATCGACACGCAACTGAGCTTGCTCTGCCCCGTCTGCGTGGCTGGGTCAACCCGGAGAGGGATCCAGACTCCTGCCAGCGTTCACTGGTGACGGGGCGATCATGGCTGCCGGTAATAGCGAATTCAAGCCAGCTTGATTCTTGAAACAGGGCTGCAAGTGATCTGTTGAGGTGCTAAACCTGTGAAATCAATGGCTTGCTTTAGGGAGACGCGTTTTATTTCTTTTCTTGTCTGAGCAGACAGATTGGCGTCTGTCAGACGCGCCGAAGTTTCCGACAAGTTTTTAAGGTTGTCCGTCGGAAGCGTGGGCTCTAGCCTCTGGGTGTCGCTGCCAATTCAGCGACCGGACGTGAGAATCCGAACAACACCTCTAGGAGCACGGGCTTCTGCGCTATCCAAGCGCGGGGCTTTACATACTTCAGCTCTAGGGAGCAATTTTGATGGACAAGAAAGAGACTCAAAACGCACCAAAGCCAGCCTCCACTTTCCCCTACGCTGACTATGCCCCCGAAAAGCTGCAAGAGGCAGCCGATCGTGTGTTGGATCAATATCTCAAGCCTGATGACGACAGCAAGTCAGAACCCAAGCCCTCAGTACAGTTATTCACTGTGGCTGACGGTATCGACACCGAAGTGTTGCTCGCCAACCTCAGCGAAACCCTGGCTTCGGCCAATGCGATGCTCAACGACCTTGCCTTCGATCAGGACGGCTCGCGACGGCATGTAGCATTGGGAGTGGCCCAGATGATTGAGTTGGGGATGTTGTTGGCGAACAAGTGCCTGGACCGGGTAGAACTTCGGACTTGGTGTAATAAATGCCGGCCTCATCGCGAGCAAGTTCGCTCCCACGGGGGATTTGTGGTGTTCACAGATATAGAGTCGACACCGAGCTCCTGTGGCGAGGGAGCTTGCTCCCGCTGGGCCGGGCTGGCGCTCCAGCGCGAAGCGGCCCTAAACCCGGGCAACGCGGTACGTCAGACAGATTGAGTTGACTGCTTTGGGGCCGCTGCGCAGCCCAGCGGGAGCAAGCTCCCTCGCCACAACAGCGCTTATGCGTGAGCCTCTTCCTGCTCAGGCACCAACCGTACTTCCACCCTCTGACCCAACGCACGCGCTGCGCTGGCAAGCGTTGCCAGCGTCATTCCCGCATCGTTCTGGTCCAGTGCGCGATCAACAGCAGTGCGACTGGTGTGCATCCGCTGTGCCAAGGCTTTTTTGGTCACTTTCTGAAGCTTCATCGCTTCGGCAATCTGCCAGGCAATAACGCGTTTGAGCGCAGCTGCGGAAACTTCTTCGGCGATACCTTGCTCGGCGAGGAAGTCGTCAAAATCAGATCCGATGTGCTTGTTCATTTGCTGTGCCTCATAGTCTTGCTTTGCGCTGCTTGGCGGTTGCCATATCGGTGGTTGGCGTTTTTTGACTCTTCTTTATGAAAGCGTGGAGTAGAACCATGTCAGAGCCCACCACAGTAAAGAGAACGCGGGCGATGGTATCTCCAAGGTCAATTCTGACCTCCCATAGCCCAGTGTCCAGCTTGCGAACCACCGGCATACCTATAGGCCAACCAATCTGAACGGTCTTGATGTCAGTTCCGATCATTCGTCTATGCTCGCGAGGCAGGTCAGTCAGCCATTCGCGAACGGGCTCATTCCCGGCGTCGGTGCGGAAGAAATGTACGTTCAGTATGGGGGCAATATCAACCATGAACGGAGTGTACCGAAATAGGTGCATTGCGCAACCCAGGTATTACTGAGGATTTGTACAGGGGGGGCGGGTGGTTGATACGGATGCTGCTGTTGGGGCCGCTGCGCAGCCCAGCGGGAGCAAGCTCCCTCGCCACGACAGCGGTCCGCTTCAGCGCGATACGGTCATCAGCCCCGACGCTGGATGAACGCGCGGATCCGCTCCGCCGCTTCCACGCATTCAGCCAATGGCGCGACCAGGGCCATGCGCACGCGGCCGGCGCCTGGGTTGACGCCGTCCACGTCGCGGGACAGGTACGAACCCGGCACGACGGTCACGTGTTCCTGTTCGAACAGGTCACGGCAGAACGCCGCGTCATCGCCCGCCACATTTGGCCACAGGTAGAAGCTGCCATCGGGGCGTTGCACGTCCAGCACCGGGCTGAGGATTTCCAGCACGGCGTCGAACTTCTCCCGGTACAGCGCGCGGTTGGCGCGGACGTGCACTTCGTCGTTCCACGCGGCGATGCTCGCCAGTTGGGTTTGAACCGGCATGGCGCAGCCGTGGTAGGTGCGGTACAGCAGGAAGCCCTTGAGGATGTCCGCATCGCCGGCCACGAAGCCGGAGCGCAGGCCGGGCAGGTTGGAGCGTTTGGACAGGCTGTGGAACACCACGCAGCGCTTGAAATCCTTGCGGCCCAGTTCGACGCAGGCGCTGAGCAGCCCTGGCGGCGGGGTTTGTTCGTCGAAGTAGAGTTCGCTGTAGCACTCGTCCGCTGCGATGACGAAGTCATGTTCGTCAGCCAGGGCGATGAGTTTCTTCAGCACCTCCACCGGGATCAACGCGCCGGTTGGGTTGCCCGGGGAGCAGAGGAACAGGATCTGGCAGCGCTTCCAGATGTCCGGCGATACCGCATCGAAATCCGGGTTGAAGCCGTTCTCGTCCAGGCACGGCAGGTAGTGCGGCTTCGCTCCGGCCAGGAACGCCGCGCCTTCATAGATTTGATAGAAAGGGTTCGGACTCACCACCAGGGCATCGTCGGCCCGGTTGACCACGGTCTGGGTGAAGGCGAACAGCGCCTCGCGGGTGCCGTTGACCGGCAGTACGTGGCGCGCCGGGTCGAGCCAGCCGTTCGGCACGTTGAAGCGTCGTTCGCACCAGCCGACGATGGCCTCACGCAACTCCGGGATGCCGAGCGTCGTCGGGTACACGGCCATCTTTTCCAGATTGCTGGCCACGGCTTCAGCCACGAAGCTCGGCGAACGATGCTTGGGCTCGCCGATGGACAGCGCGATCGGGCGCTTGTCCGGGTTGGGCGTGACGCTGCCGAGCAGGGCGCGCAATTTTTCGAACGGGTAGGGCTGGAGCTGGTTCAGGGCGTTGTTCATCGTTGCGCAATCTCTCAAAACGGCTGAATCATGACGCAATCAGATGCTGATGCGCGTCAGGTTGATGTCGGGTTCCTGGTTGACGCTCAAGTGCCGGACGATCGCTTCCTGCAAGCGGCTGCATAGCTGCGGATCGGACAGCGGCTGGTTGTGAGCGTCGGTGATAAAGAAAACGTCTTCCACCCGCTCGCCGAGCGTTGCGATCTTGGCGTTCTGCAGTGACAGGTCGAACTCCAGGAAGATATGGCCGACCCGCGCCAACAGGCCCGGCCGGTCCGGAGCGCTGAGTTCCAGTACCGTGACCTGGCGCTGGGCGTCGTTGTGGATCGTCACCTGGGGCGCAAAGGCGAAGTGCTTGAGCTGGCGCGGCACCCGGCGCTGGATGATGGTCGGGTAGTCCGCCGGGTTGCGCAGGGCTTCGGTGAGGCCGTCGCGAATCTGCTTGACCCGCGCCGGGTTGTCACCAATCGAGTCGCCGTCGGTGTCGAGCACGATGTAGGTGTCGAGGGTGAACTGGCTGCTGGACGTGATGACCCGGGCGTCGTGAATGTTCAGGTTAAGCTGGTCCATCGCCGCCACGGTCACGGCGAAGAAGTCGTGCTGGTCCGGGGCATAGATGAAGATCTGCGTGCCGCCCTCGAACTCGCGCTGGGTGGTTTCCTTGATCAGCACCAACGGCCCGCCATCGGCTGGCTGCTGGAGGATCGCATCGCTGTGCCAGGCCACGTCGCCGGCGGTGTGGCGCAGGAAATAATCATCGCCCAATTGCGACCAGAGCTGCTCGACGTCGTCCGGATCGGTGCCGCCGCGGACCAGAATGTCCAGCGCCGCGCTTTGGGTGCGACGGATCTGCTCTTCGCGGTCCACCGGATTTTCCAGGCCGCGGCGCAAGGCACGCTTGGTCTCGGTGTAGAGCTGGCGCAACAGGCTGGCGCGCCAGGAATTCCAGAGGCTCGGGTTGGTGGCATTGATGTCGGCCACGGTCAGCACGTAGAGGTAATCCAGGCGGGTTTCATCGCCGACGATCTGGGCGAAATCGTGGATCACCTGCGGATCGGACAAATCCTTGCGCTGGGCGGTGGTCGACATCACCAGGTGGTTCTGCACCAGCCAGACGATCAGCCGGCTGTCCCACAGGGGCAGTTGATGGCGCTGGCAGAACGCCTCGGCATCCACCGCGCCGATTTCGGAATGATCGCCTTGGCGGCCTTTACCGATGTCGTGATACAGCCCTGCCATGTAGATCAGCTCGGGCTTGGGCAACTTGGCCATGAGCTTGCTGGCCAGGGGGAATTTTTCCGAGACCTGGGTGTACTGCAGCTTACGCAGGTGCTTGATCAGGTTCAGGGTGTGGGCATCGACCGTATAGATGTGGAACAGGTCGTGTTGCATCTGTCCGACAATGAAGCCGAATTCTGGCAGATAACGCCCGAGGATCCCGTAGCGGTTCATCCGCCGCAGATTGCGGTGCACGCCGATCTTGCACTTGAACAACTCGATAAACAGGCTGGTGTTGCGGATGTCGTGGCGGAAATCTTCATCGATCAGGTGACGATTTTCCCGCAGCAGGCGGATGGTGTCGGCGCGTACGCCCTTGATTTCCGGCTGCTGGGCCATGAGCACGAAGATTTCGAGCATGGCAAAGGGCGTGCGACGGAACACATTGGCGTTGCGCGCTTCGATGTAGCCGTCGTGCAGTTGGAAACGTGAGTTGATCGGCTGCGGAGGTTCTTCGTCTTCGGGGGCGAGGATGACTTCCTCGAAGTGCTGGATGATCAGCTCGCTGAGTTGGGCAATGCTCATCACGACGCGGTAATACTGTTGCATGAAGTTTTCGATGGACTGCTTGGCATCCTGTCCTTCGAAGCCCAGCAGGCCGGCGATGGAGCGCTGATGATCGAACAGCAGACGGTCCTCGGAACGTCCGGCGAGCATGTGCAGCGCATACCGGACCTTCCACAGGAACTCCTGGGACGACGCCAGCAAGGCGTTTTCGCTTTCCACCAGGAAGCCTTCACCGGCCAGGGCCCGCAGGTTCAGCGTGCCGTACTGGCGGCGGGCGACCCAGAGGATGGTCTGGATGTCCCGCAGCCCGCCCGGCGAGCCTTTGACGTTGGGTTCCAGGTTGTATTCGGTGTCGTTGTACTTGTGGTGGCGGGCCTTCTGCTCGGCGTGCTTGGCCAGGAAGAAATCCTTGCTCGGCCACATGTGCGCCGTGCTGGTGACATCGAGCATGCGCTGGCGCAGCCGCTCAGGGCCGGCGATGGTGCGACTTTCCATCAGGTTGGTGATCACCGTGAGGTCGGCGCGGGCCTCTTCGGCGCATTCCTGCACCGAACGCACACTTTGGCCGACCTCCAGGCCGATGTCCCACAGCAGCGTCAGGAAACGCTCGATAGAGTCGCGGAAGATTTCATGGTCGGCGCTGTCCAGCAGGATCAGCAGGTCGATGTCCGAGTAGGGGTGCAGTTCGCCACGCCCGTAGCCGCCAACCGCCACCAGGGCAATGTCGGCATCCTCGCTCCAGTTGAACTGTTCCCAGGCCTTTTGCAGGATGTTATCGACGAACCAGGCGCGATCCTCGATCAGCCGGCGAATATCCCTGCCGCTGCGAAAGCGCTGGTCGAGCACTTCGTGGGCCTGGCGGATCGCTTTCTTGAACGCCGATATGGGGCTTGCCTTCAGGGCCAGTTCAGCCTGGAACTGGCCGCGGTCGAAGAGTTCGGGATCCACCTGCGGCATCGAATGGCTTTCCTTTCTATCTATCTATAGCTATAGGCTGGGTTCGAATCAGGCGGAAACGCGAGCAATGGTGTCATCGCTGCGCAGGGTAAAGATCTCGTAGCCGGTCTCGGTCACTAGCAACGTGTGCTCCCACTGGGCCGACAGCTTGCGGTCCTTGGTGATGGCAGTCCAGCCGTCGCCCAGTACCTTGGTGTCGGCGCGACCCTGGTTGATCATCGGCTCGATGGTGAAGGTCATGCCCGCCTGCAGTTCCATGCCGGTGCCGGCGCGGCCGTAGTGCAGGATCTGCGGTTCTTCGTGGAACACCTTGCCAATGCCGTGGCCGCAGAATTCGCGCACCACCGAGAAACCGTTCTTCTGCGCGTGCTTCTGGATCACTTCGCCGATGTCGCCAAGGCGGCAACCCGGTTTCACCAGTTCAATGGCCATGTACATGCATTCCTGGGTGACCTTCGACAGACGCTGGGCCCACTCCGGGACGTTGCCGACATGGAACATGCGGCTGGTATCGCCGTGGTAGCCATCCTTGATGACGGTGACGTCGATGTTCAGGGTGTCGCCATCCTTCAACGGTTTTTCGTTGGGAATGCCGTGGCAGACCACGTGGTTGATCGAGGTGCAGATCGACTTGGGGAAGCCTTTATAGTTGAGCGGCGCGGGGATGGCTTTCTGCTCATTGACGATATAGTCGTGGCAGATGCGGTCCAGCTCTTCGGTGGTCACGCCCGGCTTGACGTAATCGGCGATCATTTCCAGCACTTCGGCGGCGAGTTTGCCGGCGACACGCATTTTTGCGATGTCCTCGGGAGTCTTGAGGGTAACGGTCATACAGGCTCTCTCTGCGCCCGACGGCGCTGTTCAAAACGAAATGGGCGGCGGATGATGGTCGGTGCGGCCCTGAAAGAGGCGATTCTAACAGACGCTCGCGCAAAACCGCGCCTGCGTGCATCGCTTCTCTCTATAAGGGGCTGTTGCCACAGCCAATGAATGGGCTGCATAACGGCGCTTCGCCGGGTTTTCAGAATCCGGGTTTCGTTTTCATCCTTGCTGTGGTATAAAATGCGCCGCTTTCCGGGGATGACCCCGTGAGCTTAAATCCACACACGTGTCGACACGATGGCCTGGGTGCCTTCGGCTTATTCAGCCGCTGGTTGGTCATTGGGATACGTGGAGGCCAAACCCGACTTATCAAGGAACTATCATGTCCCAAGTCAACATGCGCGATATGCTGAAGGCCGGTGTGCACTTCGGTCACCAGACCCGTTACTGGAACCCGAAAATGGGTAAGTACATTTTCGGCGCGCGCAACAAGATCCACATCATCAACCTTGAAAAAACCCTGCCGATGTTCAACGAAGCACTGACCTTCGTAGAGCGCCTGGCCCAGGGCAAAAACAAGATTCTGTTCGTCGGCACCAAGCGTTCCGCTGGCAAGATCGTTGCTGAAGAAGCAGCACGTTGCGGTTCGCCGTACGTCGATCACCGCTGGTTGGGCGGCATGCTGACCAACTTCAAGACCATTCGCGCTTCCATCAAGCGTCTGCGTGACCTTGAAGTCCAGTCCGAAGACGGTACTTTCGCCAAGCTGACCAAGAAAGAAGCGCTGATGCGTACTCGCGATCTTGAGAAGCTGGACCGCTCCCTGGGCGGTATCAAGGACATGGGCGGTCTGCCTGACGCACTGTTCGTGATCGACGTTGACCACGAGCGCATCGCGATCACCGAAGCCAACAAGCTGGGTATCCCGGTCATCGGCGTTGTCGATACCAACAGCAGCCCGGAAGGCGTTGACTACATCATTCCAGGCAACGATGACGCCATTCGCGCCATCCAGCTGTACATGGGTGCGATGGCTGACGCTGTCATCCGTGGTCGCAACAATGTAAATGGCGGCACCGAAGTCTTCGCTGAAGAAGCTCCGGCAGCAGCCGCTGAGTAACTGACGCCCTGGCGTTGACTCAGTAAGCAAAAAGGGGGCTTGGCCCCCTTTTTGCCACCTCGAAAACCATTTGTGGGCAGCGCAGCTACAGCATCTGTAACGTGCAGCCGCTAACAAAGGGTGTTTCAGGAAGAATTGATCGCCCGTTCGGTCGGGTGGAATGGTTGAAAACCTATCCAAGAGGATTTTGAAATGGCAGAGATTACTGCAGCGTTGGTCAAAGAACTGCGCGAGCGTACCGGCGAAGGCATGATGGACTGCAAGAAAGCCTTGACCAAGGCTGGCGGCGACATCGAGAAAGCCATTGATGACATGCGTGCCTCGGGCGCCATCAAGGCTGCCAAGAAAGCCGGCAACATTGCCGCTGAAGGCGCGATCGGCATCAAGGACGACGGTAAAGCTGCCGTTATCATTGAAGTCAACTCGCAGACCGATTTCCTGGCCCTGCAAGACGACTTCAAGGCATTCGTTGCCGCCAGCGTCGAAAAAGCATTTGCCGACAAACTGACCGACGCAGCTCCGCTGATCGCCGCTCAGGAATCGGCTCGTGAAGCCCTGGTTGCCAAAGTGGGCGAGAACGTCAACATTCGTCGCTTGGTTCGCGTTGAAGGCGATGTTGTCGGTTCTTACCTGCACGGCAACAAGATCGGCGTAGTCGTGGCCCTCAAAGGCGGCAACGTCGAGCTGGCCAAGGACATCGCCATGCACGTCGCTGCCAGCAACCCTGAGTTCCTGCTGCCGTCGGAAGTTTCCGCTGATGCCATCGAACGCGAGAAAGCCGTGTTCATGCAGCTCAACGAAGACAAGATCAAGGGCAAGCCAGCCGAAATCGTTGAGAAAATGGTTGCCGGTCGTATCACCAAGTTCCTGGCTGAAGCCAGCCTGGTTGAGCAGGCGTTCGTCAAGAACCCTGAAATCAAGGTCGGCGAACTGGCCAAGAAGGGCGGCGCTGAAATCGTTTCCTTCACTTACTTCAAGGTGGGTGAAGGCATCGAGAAGCCAGTAGACAACTTCGCTGAAGAAGTGGCTGCTCAGCTGGCTGCCAGCAAGCAATAAGACGGTTTCACGACTGTCGCCCAGAAGAGGCTGCCCGCTCACGCGCGCAGCCTCTTTTCGGATGGGGATGCCGATTTATATTGGTTTCCCGCCGGAACTGGCTTACAAAGCCGTGTTCCGATGGCGCGGTTTCAGCGCCAAGCTAGAGTGAAGGCAGGCTGCAAACAGCCTCAAAGAATTTTCGAAAATACGCCGCAGGAGAGATTCGCAATGGCTCAGCAGGGCAGTGGTTATCAGGCTCGCTATAAACGCATTCTACTCAAGCTTAGCGGCGAGGCCCTGATGGGCTCGGAAGAGTTCGGGATCGATCCGAAGGTGCTGGATCGCATGGCGCTGGAAGTTGGCCAGCTGGTCGGGATCGGCGTTCAGGTCGGCCTGGTCATCGGCGGCGGCAACCTGTTCCGTGGCGCGGCGCTGAGTGCGGCGGGCATGGATCGGGTCACGGGCGACCACATGGGCATGCTGGCCACTGTGATGAACGCCCTGGCTATGCGCGACGCGCTGGAGCGTGCCAATATCTCCGCCATCGTGATGTCGGCCATTTCCATGGTCGGCGTGACCGATCACTACGATCGCCGCAAGGCCATGCGCCACCTCAGCGCCAAGGAAGTGGTGATTTTTGCCGCCGGTACCGGCAATCCGTTCTTCACCACGGATTCGGCCGCGTGCCTGCGAGCGATCGAGATCGACGCCGATGTCGTGCTCAAGGCTACCAAGGTGGATGGCGTGTATACCGCTGACCCGTTCAAAGACCCGCATGCCGAGAAGTTCGATCATCTGACTTACGATGAAGTGCTGGATCGCAAGCTGGGTGTAATGGACCTGACCGCTATCTGCCTGTGCCGCGACCACAAGATGCCGCTGCGCGTCTTTAACATGAATAAACCCGGTGCCCTGCTCAACATCGTGCACGGTGGCGCCGAAGGAACTCTGATCGAGGAAGGCAAGTAATGATCAACGAAATCAAGAAAGACGCTGAAGAGCGCATGAAGAAGTCCTTGGAGTCTCTGAACCACGCATTCGGTCAGATTCGTACCGGCAAGGCTCACCCGAGCATCCTCGGTAGCGTCATGGTGCCTTACTACGGCACTGACACACCGCTGAGCGGCGTCGCCAACGTCACCGTGAAAGATTCGCGCACCCTGCAGGTCGTGGCTTTCGAGCGCAACATGCTCGCTGCTGTAGACAAGGCGATCCAGAGCGCCGGTCTGAATCTCAACCCAACTAACCTGGGTGAGCTGCTGCTGATCCCGATGCCGGCCCTCACCGAGGAAACGCGCAAAGGCTTCACCAAACAGGCTCGTAGCGCAGCGGAAGACGCGCGTGTTGCCGTGCGTAATATCCGTCGTGACGCGTTGGGTGAGCTGAAGAAGCTGGTCAAGGATAAGGAAATCAGTGAAGACGAAGAGCGTCGTGCCGTCGCTGATATCGATAAGCTGACCAAAGAATCCGAGGCCCAAATCACCAAGGCCACGGACGAGAAAGAAAAAGACCTGATGGCCGTATAAGGGTCTCGTTTTCATGGATAAGACCAAGCAGGCCGTGCCGTTCGCGGTGCCGCGCCATGTGGCGATCATCATGGACGGCAATAACCGCTGGGCCAAGAAACGCTTTATGCCTGGCGTTGCCGGGCACAAGGCAGGGGTCGATGCGGTTCGTGCTGTCATCGAGGTGTGCGCCGAGGCTGGGGTCGAGGTGCTCACTCTGTTCGCCTTTTCCAGCGAAAACTGGCAGCGTCCCGCCGATGAAGTCAGTGCCTTGATGGATCTGTTCCTCAAGGCCCTGCGGCGCGAAGCCAAGCGGTTGGACGAGAACAGGATCTGCCTGCGGATCATTGGTGATCGCTCGCGTTTCCATCCTGAACTGCAAGCCGCAATGCGTGAGGCTGAGGCCGCCACGGCTGGCGCCGATCGGTTTGTGCTGCAAATCGCTGCCAATTATGGCGGCCAGTGGGACATCGCCCAGGCGGCCCAGCGCCTGGCGCGGGAAGTCCAGGCCGGCCACCTGCGGCCCGAGGACATCACGCCCGAGCTGTTGCAAACCTGCTTGGCGACCGGCGACTTGCCGTTGCCGGACCTGTGCATCCGTACCGGCGGCGAACATCGCATCAGCAATTTCCTGCTCTGGCAGCTGGCCTACGCCGAGCTGTACTTCTCCGACCTGTTCTGGCCGGACTTCAAACACGAAGCCATGCGCACCGCACTGGCCGATTTCGCTTCCCGTCAGCGTCGTTTCGGTAAAACGAGCGAGCAGATCGAAGCTGGAGCCCGGGTTTAATGCTAAAACAACGAATCATCACCGCCCTGATCCTGTTGCCCATCGCCTTGGGTGGTTTTTTCCTGCTCGAAGGGGCGGGCTTTGCCCTGTTCATCGGGCTGGTCGTGACGCTGGGTGCGTGGGAATGGGCGCGGCTGGCAGGTTTTGCCGCGCAGTCGGCGCGCGTGACCTATGCGGTGGCGGTCGCCGCCATGTTGTTCGTCATGTACCTGGTGCCTGGCATCGCGCCGTGGGTGCTGGGGGCGGCGGTGCTGTGGTGGGCGACGGCGACCTTCCTGGTGTTGACCTATCCGCGCACCACTCATCACTGGTCCAATGCCGCGACCAAGCTGATGATTGGTCTCCTGATCCTGCTGCCGGCCTGGCAGGGGCTGATCTGGATCAAGCAGGGGCCGCTGGGAAACTGGCAAATCATGGCAGTGATGGTGCTGGTCTGGGGCGCTGACGTCGGCGCTTATTTCTCCGGTCGTGCCTTCGGCAAGCGCAAGCTGGCGCCAAGGGTCAGTCCCGGCAAGAGCTGGGAAGGCGTCTATGGTGGGCTCGCCTTGAGCCTGGTGATCACCGCCGTGGTTGGCTTCGTGCGCGACTGGACGGTCGCGCAGCTGCTGATGGGCCTGATCGGCGCCGCGCTCATTGTATTTGTATCGGTGGTCGGCGACCTGACCGAAAGCATGTTCAAGCGCCAATCCGGGATCAAGGACAGCAGTAACCTGCTGCCGGGCCACGGTGGCGTGCTGGATCGTATCGACAGCCTGACCGCCGCGATCCCGATCTTTGCAGTGCTGTTGTGGATGGCGGCATCGTGAGTCGTCCCCAGCAGATTACCGTCCTCGGGGCCACCGGTTCGATCGGTCTCAGTACTCTGGATGTCATTGGCCGGCATCCAGAGCGCTACCAGGTGTTTGCCCTCAGCGGTTTCACGCGCCTGAGTGAATTGCTGGCGCTGTGCGTACGCCACGCGCCGCGGTTTGCCGTGGTGCCCGAGGCGGCTGTGGCGCAGGCGCTGCAGGACGACCTGCGCGCAGCCGGTTTACAGACGCGTGTCCTGGTGGGGGAGGAGGGCTTGTGCCAGGTAGCCTCCGATCCCGAGGTCGATGCTGTGATGGCGGCAATTGTCGGCGCTGCGGGCTTGCGTCCGACGCTGGCTGCGGTGGAAGCGGGCAAGAAGATCCTGTTGGCCAACAAGGAAGCGCTGGTGATGTCCGGCGCACTGTTCATGCAGGCGGTGCGCAAAAGTGGCTCGGTGCTGCTGCCCATCGACAGCGAACACAATGCGATTTTTCAATGCATGCCGCGGGATTTCTCTCGCGGCCTGGGCGTGGTGGGTGTACGGAGGATTCTTCTGACAGCCTCCGGCGGTCCATTCCGGCAGACGCCGCTGGAAGAATTGGTGCATGTTACGCCCGAGCAGGCCTGTGCCCACCCGAACTGGTCCATGGGGCGCAAGATTTCCGTGGATTCGGCCAGCATGATGAACAAGGGGCTGGAGCTGATCGAGGCCTGCTGGCTGTTCGATGCCCGGCCGTCCCAAGTCGAAGTGGTGATTCACCCGCAAAGCGTGATTCACTCGCTCGTGGATTACGTCGATGGGTCCGTTCTGGCCCAGTTGGGCAACCCGGACATGCGCACCCCGATCGCCAATGCCCTGGCCTGGCCGGAGCGGATTGATTCGGGCGTGGCGCCGTTGGACCTGTTCGCCATTGCGCGCCTCGATTTCCAGGCGCCCGATGAGCAGCGCTTCCCCTGCCTGCGCCTGGCGCGACAGGCAGCCGAGGCGGGCGACAGTGCACCGGCCATGCTTAATGCCGCCAACGAAGTAGCGGTCGCGGCGTTTCTCGACGGGCGTGTCCGTTACCTCGAGATCGCGAGTATCATCGAAGAGGTCTTGAATCTTCAGGCCGTGGTTTCACTCGATGACCTCGACGCAGTCTTCACCGTGGATGCCAGGGCTCGAGAGCTGGCGGGGCAGTGGTTGGGGCGTCACGGACGTTGAGGCAGCGGTACGTTAGCCAGGGTTGTCCTGGACAGGATTGTGGAGAAAACAGATGAGCGCGCTCTATATGATTGTCGGCACCCTGGTTGCGCTGGGGGTGCTGGTCACTTTTCACGAATTCGGCCATTTCTGGGTCGCGCGTCGCTGTGGCGTCAAGGTCCTGCGTTTTTCCGTCGGCTTCGGCATGCCGTTGCTGCGCTGGCATGACAAGCAGGGGACCGAATTTGTCGTGGCGGCCATCCCACTGGGCGGCTACGTCAAGATGCTCGATGAGCGTGAGGGTGAAGTGCCCGCCGATCAACTCGACCAGTCCTTCAATCGCAAAACCGTCCGTCAGCGTATCGCTATCGTTGCGGCCGGACCTATCGCCAACTTCCTGCTGGCCATGGTGTTTTTCTGGGCGCTGGCGATGTTGGGCAGCGAGCAGGTGCGGCCGGTTATCGGTGCGGTCGAGGCGGGCAGCGTGGCGGCTCGCGCCGGATTGAGCGCTGGGCAGGAAATCGTTGCCATAGACGGTGAGCCGACCTCGGGCTGGGCTGCCGTCAACCTGCAATTGGTCCGTCGCCTGGGTGAAAGCGGTTCGTTGCAACTGCTGGTACGTGAGCAGGGATCGACGGCGGATTTGCCCCGGGAGCTGATGCTCGATAATTGGCTCAAGGGTGCGGACGAGCCGGACCCGATCCGCTCCTTGGGGATTCGCCCATGGCGTCCGGCGTTGCCGCCAGTGGTGGCTGAACTTGATCCCAAAGGCCCGGCTCAGGCCGCTGGCTTGAAGGCCGGTGACCGCTTGCTGGCTTTCGATGGCCAGTCGGTCAGTGACTGGCAGCAGGTAGTCGACTCGGTTCGTGTACGTCCTGATACCAAGATTGTGCTGCGTGTAGAGCGCGACGGTGCTTCAATCGACGTCCCGGTGAACCTGGCTGCCCGTGGCGAAAGCAAGGCGCCGACCGGTTATCTGGGCGCTGGCGTCAAGGCTGTCGAATGGCCAGCGGAAATGATCCGCGAGGTCAGCTTCGGTCCTGTCGCGGCCATTGGAGAGGGTGCGCGGCGTACTTGGACCATGAGTGTCCTGACCCTCGACTCGCTCAAGAAAATGTTGTTCGGCGAGCTCTCGGTAAAAAACTTGAGTGGACCGATAACCATTGCTAAAGTGGCGGGCGCTTCTGCCCAGTCGGGCGTCGCTGATTTCCTGAATTTCCTTGCTTATCTGAGCATTAGCCTGGGGGTTCTGAATTTGCTGCCCATTCCGGTACTGGATGGGGGGCATCTGCTGTTTTATCTGATCGAGTGGGCGCGTGGTCGTCCCTTGTCGGATCGGGTGCAGGGTTGGGGGATACAGATCGGTATCAGCTTGGTGGTCGGGGTGATGTTGCTTGCCTTGGTCAACGATCTGGGTCGTCTGTAACGCTTCGCTGAATTGCGAATCTGCCGCATTTTGCGGCAGTTTGTTTATTGCCAGTTGGAATAAGAAAGGACTTCATGAAACGTCTGCTGCTAACTGCGGTTCTCACCGTATTGATGATCGCCGAAGTTCACGCCGAGTCCTTCACTATCTCTGATATTCGCGTCAACGGCCTCCAGCGGGTTTCCGCGGGTAGCGTCTTTGGTGCCTTGCCGCTCAACGTCGGCGAGCAAGCGGATGATCGGCGCCTGGTGGAATCCACTCGCGCTCTGTTCAAGACCGGCTTCTTTCAAGATATCCAGCTGGGCCGTGACGGCAATGTTCTGGTCATCACGGTCGTCGAGCGCCCGTCGGTCGCCAGTATCGAGATCGAAGGCAACAAGGCGATCTCCACTGAAGACCTGATGAAAGGCCTCAAGCAATCCGGCCTGGCCGAAGGCGAGATCTTCCAGCGCGCCACCCTCGAAGGTGTGCGCAACGAGCTGCAACGCCAGTACGTTGCCCAAGGCCGCTACTCGGCTACCGTCGACACCGAGGTCGTGCCGCAACCGCGCAACCGCGTCGGCCTGAAGGTGAACATCAACGAAGGCACCGTTGCGGCCATCCAGCACATCAACGTGGTGGGCAACACCGTCTTCCCCGATGAAGACCTGATCGACCTGTTCGAACTCAAGACCACCAACTGGTTGTCGTTCTTCAAGAACGACGACAAGTACGCCCGTGAAAAACTCTCCGGTGACCTGGAGCGCCTGCGTTCCTACTACCTGGACCGTGGCTACATCAATATGGACATCGCCTCGACCCAGGTGTCCATTACTCCGGACAAGAAGCACGTCTACATCACCGTCAACGTCAACGAAGGCGAGAAATACACCGTTCGTGACGTCAAGCTCAGTGGTGACCTGAAGGTTCCTGAAGACCAGGTCAAGTCGCTGTTGCTGGTGCAGAAGGGCCAGGTTTTCTCGCGCAAGCTGATGACCACCACGTCTGAACTGATCACCCGTCGCCTGGGTAACGAGGGCTACACCTTCGCCAACGTCAACGGCGTGCCGCAGCCGCACGATGAAGACCATACCGTCGACATCACCTTCGCCGTGGACCCGGGCAAGCGCGCCTACGTCAACCGCATCAACTTCCGTGGCAACACCAAGTCCGAGGACGAAGTGCTGCGCCGTGAAATGCGCCAGATGGAAGGTGGCTGGGCGTCGACCTACCTGATCGACCAGTCCAAGACCCGCCTGGAGCGCCTGGGCTTCTTCAAGGAAGTCAACGTCGAGACTCCGGCTGTACCGGGCGTCGATGACCAGGTCGATGTGAATTACAGCGTTGAAGAGCAAGCTTCCGGCTCGATCACCGCCAGCGTCGGTTTCGCCCAGAGCGCGGGCCTGATCCTGGGTGGTTCGATTACCCAGAACAACTTCCTGGGTACCGGTAACAGGGTCAGCGTCGGCCTGACCCGCAGCGAATACCAGACCCGTTACAACTTCGGTTTCGTGGACCCCTACTGGACCGCGGACGGTGTGAGCCTGGGCTACAACGCCTTTTATCGCACCACCGACTATGACGAGCTTGATTCCGATGTATCCAGCTATGCGGTAGACAGCTTGGGTGCCGGCGTCAACGTGGGTTATCCAATCAGCGAGACTTCGCGGCTTACATTCGGTCTCACTGCCCAGCAGGATGAGATCAGCACTGGCCGCTATACCGTTGACGAGATCTTCGATTTTGTCGAGAAGGAAGGCGACAAGTACCTGAACTTCAAGGCCTCTGTCGGCTGGTCCGAATCGACCCTGAACAAAGGCGTACTGGCGACCCGCGGCCGTTCCCAGAGCCTGGTCCTGGAAACGACTACACCTGGCAGCGACCTGTCGTTCTTCAAGATCGATTATCGTGGCCAGCTGTTCCAGCCGTTGAGCGATAACTACACCATGCGCCTGCACACCGAGCTGGGCTATGGCGATGGTTACGGCTCGACTGATGGCCTGCCGTTCTACGAGAACTACTATGCTGGTGGTTTCAACTCGGTACGTGGCTTCAAGGACAGTACCCTGGGCCCGCGCAGTACGCCGAGCCGAGGCACCAACCCAGGCACCATTGCCGACCCGGATCAGGATCCGCTGCCGTTCGGTGGCAACGTGCTCATCCAGGGCGGCGCCGAACTCCTGTTCCCGATGCCGTTCGTCAAGGATCAGCGCTCCCTGCGTACCTCGGTATTCTGGGATGTGGGTAACGTATTCGACTCCAGTTGCGATGACACCACCAACGCCAACGGCACCCGATCCAACACCAAGTGCAACGACATCAGCCTGAGTAACCTCGCCAGCTCCGTCGGTGTCGGCGTGACCTGGGTCACCGCGCTGGGCCCATTGAGCTTCGCGTTGGCGATGCCGATCAAGAAACCGGATGACGCTGAAACCCAAGTGTTCCAATTCTCCCTCGGCCAGACGTTCTAAGCGTCTGACCCAAGATAACGACAATGGATTTTGTAGGAGTACATCGTGCGTAAGTTGACTCAATTGGTTCTCCTGGCGACCGTACTGGTCGCAGGTCCGGCTTTTGCCGACATGAAAATCGCCGTTCTGAACTATCAGATGGCCCTGCTGGAATCCAACGCGGCCAAAAAATACGCCGTGGACGCCGAGAAGAAGTTCGGCCCGCAACTGACCAAGCTCAAGGGCCTGGAAAGCAGCGCCAAGGGTATCCAGGATCGTCTTGTTGCCGGCGGCGACAAGATGGCCCAGGGTGAACGCGAGCGTCTGGAACTCGAATTCAAGCAGAAGGCCCGAGACTTTCAGTTCCAGTCCAAGGAGCTGAACGAAGCCAAAGCTGTTGCCGACCGTGAAATGCTCAAGCAGCTCAAGCCGAAACTCGACAGCGCCGTGGAAGAAGTCATCAAGAAAGGTGGTTTTGACCTGGTGTTCGAGCGTGGTGCAGTAATCGATGTCAAACCTCAATACGACATCACGCGCCAGGTTATCGAGCGCATGAACCAGCTGAAGTAATCCATGACAGCGACTATCAAGCTCGGCCAATTGGCCGAGTTCCTCGGCGCCACCCTGCGTGGCGACCCGGAGAAGGCAATTACTGGGCTAGCCACTTTGCAAGAGGCTGGCCCAGCTCAGTTGAGCTTCCTGGCAAACCCTCAATACCGCAAGTACCTGGCTGACAGCCGGGCTGCCGCGCTGTTGCTCAAGGCTGGCGATGCCGAAGGGTTTGCCGGCGATGCGCTGATAGTGCCCGATCCATACCTGGCGTATGCGCGCATTTCCCATTTGTTCGATCCCAAGCCGAAGTCGGCTGCTGGCGTTCATCCCAGTGCGGTGATCGCGGCGGATGCGGCGGTTGACCCCACGGCCAGTATCGGTCCCTTTGTCGTCATCGAAAGCGCGGCCCGAATCGGTGCCGGCGTCACGCTGGGCGCCCATTGCGTCATTGGCGCGCGTAGCGAGATTGGCGAAGGCGGCTGGTTGGCGCCACGCGTTACCCTGTACCACGATGTGCGCATCGGCAAACGGGTGGTGATTCAGTCCGGCGCAGTGCTGGGCGGTGAAGGGTTCGGTTTCGCCAATGAGAAAGGCATCTGGCAGAAGATCGCCCAGGTCGGCGGTGTCACCGTTGGCGATGACGTGGAAATCGGCGTCAACACCGCGATCGACCGTGGTGCACTGGCCGATACCGTAATAGGCAATGGCGTAAAGCTCGACAACCAGATCCAGATCGCCCACAACGTCCAGGTCGGTGATCACACCGCCATGGCTGCCTGCGTGGGCATCTCCGGCAGCACCAAGATCGGCAAGCATTGCATGCTGGCCGGTGGCGTAGGGCTGGTGGGACATATCGATATCTGCGACAACGTTTTCCTGACCGGCATGACCATGGTTACCCACTCGATTACCGAGCCGGGTGCCTATTCTTCCGGTACGGCGATGCAGCCGGCGGCTGAATGGCGAAAGAGCGCGGCGCGTATCCGCCAGCTCGACGACATCGCCCGGCGCCTGAAACAGATGGAAAAGCGTGTAGGGGACGTGACCCCTGGCGGCAATGCTTCATCAGATGGCTGATACCATTTCCATATCAAGTGTGCACAGCCGTTAGGGCATCTTGATTTGCTAGCGGAGTGCGCGTCACTCGTGCGCTCCCAATCTTTACATAGGCTTCCCCCCGAAATGATGGACATCAACGAGATTCGCGAATACCTGCCTCACCGTTACCCGTTCCTGCTGGTGGATCGGGTCGTGGACCTGGATGTTGAAGGCAAGCGCATTCGCGCCTACAAGAATGTCAGCATCAACGAACCATTCTTCAATGGTCACTTCCCCGCGCATCCAATCATGCCGGGCGTTCTGATCATCGAGGCGATGGCTCAGGCTGCCGGGATCCTTGGTTTCAAAATGCTCGACGTCAAGCCTGCCGATGGCACGCTTTATTATTTTGTCGGCTCCGACAAGCTGCGCTTCCGCCAGCCTGTCACCCCGGGCGATCAGTTGATCCTCGAGGCCAAATTCATCAGCTGCAAGCGCCAGATCTGGAAATTCGAGTGCCAGGCTTCGGTCGACGGCAAGCCGGTCTGCTCCGCTGAAATCATCTGCGCGGAACGCAAGCTATGAATTTGATTGACCCTCGCGCAATCATCGATCCGACGGCCGTTCTGGCCGCCGATGTCGAGGTTGGCCCTTGGTCGATCATCGGCGCAGGTGTGGAAATCGGCGAGGGCACGGTGATCGGCCCCCACGTAATTCTCAAGGGACCGACCCGGATTGGCCGGCACAATCGCATCTACCAGTTTTCGTCGATAGGCGAGGACACGCCCGATCTCAAGTACAAAGGTGAAGAAACGCGTCTGGTCATCGGCGATCACAACGTGATCCGCGAAGGCGTGACGATTCACCGTGGCACCGTTCAAGACCGTTCCGAAACGACCCTGGGCGACCACAACCTGATCATGGCGTATGCCCACATCGGTCATGACAGCGTTATCGGCAACCATTGCATCCTGGTCAACAACACCGCGCTGGCCGGCCACGTGCATGTGGACGATTGGGCGATCCTGTCCGGGTTTACCCTGGTCCATCAGTATTGCCATATCGGCGCCCACAGTTTTTCCGGCATGGGCACCGCCATCGGCAAGGACGTTCCAGCCTACGTCACCGTGTTCGGCAACCCGGCCGAAGCCCGCAGCATGAACTTCGAAGGCATGCGCCGTCGTGGTTTCAGCGAAGAGGCAATTACCGCGCTGCGTCGGGCCTACAAGGTGGTGTATCGCCAGGGCCTGACCGTCGAGCAGGCGCTCGCCGAGCTGGCCGAGGCTTCGCGGCAGCACCCGGAAGTCGCGATCTTCCGCGATTCCATCCAGTCTTCGACCCGCGGCATCACTCGCTGACCATGGTTAACGTGCGCGTTGCACTGGTGGCGGGAGAGGCTTCCGGTGACATCCTGGGGGCCGGCCTGATGCGCGCGCTCAAGGCGCAGCATCCCGCGGTGGAGTTCATCGGGGTCGGCGGGCCGTTGATGCAGGCCGAGGGCCTGACCTCCTATTTCCCGATGGAACGCCTGTCGGTGATGGGGCTGGTGGAGGTGCTCGGTCGCCTGCGCGAGTTGCTGGCTCGGCGCAAGAAGCTGATCCAGACCCTGATCGACGAAAAACCGGACGTGTTCATCGGCATCGACGCTCCGGATTTCACCCTCAATATCGAACTCAAGCTGCGCCAGGCCGGCATCAAGACGGTTCATTACGTCAGCCCTTCGGTCTGGGCGTGGCGGCAGAAACGCGTATTGAAGATTCGCGAGGGCTGCGACCTGATGCTGACGCTGCTGCCATTCGAAGCCAGGTTCTACGAAGAAAAGGGCGTGCCCGTGCGGTTTGTCGGTCACACTTTGGCCGACACCGTTCCGCTGGAGGCGGACCGCGCGGCGGCGCGCCAAGCGTTGGGCCTGCCCGACGGTCCGTTGGTGGCCTTGATGCCCGGCAGCCGGGGTGGCGAGGTGAGTCGCCTGGGGGGCTTGTTCTTCGATGCCGCCGAACGTCTGCAAGCGATGCGTCCTGGCGTCAGGTTCGTCTTGCCGTGCGCCAGCCCTCAGCGGCGGGTCCAGCTTGAAGCGCTGCTGGCCGGGCGCGATTTGTCGGTGACGCTACTCGACGGTCAATCCCATCAGGCGCTAGCGGCCTGCGATGCCGTGTTGATTGCGTCCGGCACTGCTACCCTTGAGGCATTGTTGTTCAAGCGCCCAATGGTGGTCGCCTATCGCCTGGCGCCGCTGACATTCTGGATTCTCAAGCGCATGGTCAAGAGCCCTTACGTCTCGTTACCGAACCTGTTGGCCCAGCGCCTGTTGGTGCCTGAATTGCTTCAGGACGACGCAACGGCCGAGGCGCTGGCCAAGACGCTTTCGCCGCTGATTGATGGCGGTGAAGAGCAGACGCGAGGCTTCGATGAGATTCACCGTACCTTGCGCCGCGATGCCTCCAACCAGGCGGCGGACGCGGTATTGACCTTGATTGGCGCAAAACAATGAATCATGTGAAGCAGATGGGCCTGGACTTCAACCTGGTCGCCGAAGTCGAAGAACTGGTGGCCGGTGTCGACGAGGTCGGTCGTGGCCCGTTGTGCGGAGCCGTGGTGACGGCTGCGGTGATTCTCGACCCGAACCGGCCGATCATTGGCCTCGATGATTCGAAAAAACTCACCGAGGCCCGTCGTGAAAAGCTCTACGACGAAATCTGCGAAAAAGCGCTGAGCTGGTGCATCGCCCGGGCCGAGGTCGAAGAGATTGACGAGTTGAACATCCTGCACGCCACCATGCTTGCAATGCAGCGTGCGGTACAAGGCCTGCATATCACCCCGAGACTGGCGATGATCGACGGCAACCGCTGCCCCAACCTGTCGATGCGCGCCGAGGCGGTCATTCAGGGCGACGGCAAGGTGCCCGCCATCGCGGCGGCTTCGATCCTGGCGAAAGTCAGCCGTGACCGGGAAATGACCGCTTTCGAATTGATCTACCCGGGCTACGGGATCGGCAGCCACAAGGGCTATGCGACGCCGGTTCATCTGGAGGCCCTGGCGCGCCTCGGACCAACGCCCATCCATCGACGCTCCTTCGCCCCGGTGCGGCTGGCTTATGAAGCCCGTGATGGCTTGATCGAAATCTAAGGTTCATTCCTCAGGTGGACAGCATGAGTTGCTGGCTGATGTTTTACCCAAGGCCCGGTACAATCCGGGCCTTGTTGTTTTCATGACTTAACGCAGGATCACTATGCCGGCTTCATTCGTTCATCTACGCCTGCACACTGAATATTCCCTGGTCGACGGCCTGGTGCGGATCAAGCCACTGGTCAAGACCCTGGTGGGCATGAACATGCCTGCCGTGGCGGTCACCGACCAGAACAACATGTGTTCGCTGGTCAAGTTCTACAAGGCCGCCATGGGCGCCGGGATCAAGCCGATCTGCGGCGCCGACCTGTGGCTGTCGAACAAAGACCCGGACGCGCCGCTGAGCCGTATCAGCCTGTTGGTGATGAACGCCCAGGGTTATCGCAACCTCACCGAGCTGATCTCCCGTGGCTTTATCGATGGCCAGCGCAACGGCTCGATCATCATCGAGCGCAAGTGGGTGGCCGAGGCCAGTGAAGGGCTGATCATGCTGTCGGCGGCCAAGGAGGGTGAAATCGGCCTGGCCCTGCTCAGTGGCAACCCCGACGAAGCCGAGATCCTGGCCCGTGACTGGATGGCGGTGTTCCCGGACCGTTTCTACATCGAGGTGCAGCGCACCCGCCGCCCCAACGACGAAGAACACCTGCACGCCGCCGTGGCCCTGGCTGACAAGATCGGCGCGCCGCTGGTGGCGACCAACGACGTGCGGTTCATCAAGCAGGAAGATTTCGAAGCCCACGAAACCCGTGTCTGCATCGGTGAGGGCCGCGCCCTCGACGACCCGCGTCGGTCGAAGAACTACAGCGACCAGCAATACCTCAAGAGCGCCGAGGAAATGGCCGAGTTGTTCAGCGACTTGCCCGAGGCGTTGGAAAACACCGTCGAGATCGCCAAGCGCTGCAACATCGAAGTGAAACTGGGCAAGCACTTCTTGCCCAACTTCCCGATTCCCGATGGCATGACCATCGACGAATATTTTCGCAAGGTCTCGTTCGACGGCCTGGAAGATCGCCTCAAGGTCCTGCTGCCCAAGGACACCACCGAAGACTACGAAGCCAAGCGCCAGGTCTATGTCGACCGGTTGAATTTCGAGCTGGATATCATCATCCAGATGGGGTTCCCCGGTTACTTCCTGATCGTGATGGACTTCATCCAGTGGGCCAAGAACAACGGCGTGCCGGTTGGGCCTGGCCGTGGATCGGGCGCCGGGTCGCTGGTGGCCTACGTACAGAAGATCACCGACCTCGACCCGCTGGAATATGACCTGCTGTTCGAACGTTTCCTCAACCCGGAACGGGTCTCCATGCCCGACTTCGACGTCGACTTCTGCATGGATGGTCGTGACCGGGTGATCGACTACGTGGCCGAAAAATACGGCCGCAACGCCGTAAGCCAGATCATCACCTTCGGTTCCATGGCCGCCAAGGCTGTGGTACGTGACGTGGCGCGGGTGCAGGGCAAATCCTACGGCCTGGCGGATCGCCTGTCGAAAATGATCCCGTTTGAAGTCGGCATGACCCTGGAGAAGGCCTACGAGCAGGAAGAAATCCTGCGGGACTTCATCAAGGTCGATGAAGAGGCCGCGGAAATCTGGGAGATGGCCCGCAAGCTTGAAGGCGTGGTGCGTAACGTCGGCAAGCACGCCGGTGGCGTGGTGATCGCGCCGACCAAGCTGACTGACTTTTCGCCAATTTATTGCGATGAAGAAGGCGATGGCCTGGTGACCCAGTTCGACAAGGACGACGTCGAGGCGGCAGGCCTGGTGAAGTTCGACTTCCTCGGCCTGCGGACCCTGACGATCATCGACTGGGCGCTGAAGACCATCAACCGCGACCGGGCCAAGGTCGGTGAAGAACCGCTGGACATCGCGTTCATCCCGCTGGATGACAAGCCGACCTACAGCCTGCTGCAAAAAGCCGAAACCACGGCGGTGTTCCAGCTTGAATCCCGCGGCATGAAGGAACTGATCAAGAAGCTCAAGCCCGACTGCCTGGAAGATCTCATCGCCCTCGTGGCCCTGTTCCGTCCGGGCCCCCTGCAATCGGGCATGGTGGATGACTTCATCAACCGTAAGCACGGTCGCGCCGAGCTGGCGTACCCGCACTCGGATTATCAGTACGAAGGCTTGAAGCCAGTGCTGGCACCGACTTATGGCATCATCCTGTACCAGGAACAGGTGATGCAGATTGCCCAGGTGATGGCTGGCTACACGCTCGGCGGCGCGGACATGCTGCGTCGGGCCATGGGTAAGAAAAAACCCGAGGAGATGGCCAAGCAGCGCGGCGGCTTCATCGAAGGTTGCGCGACCAACGGCATTGACCCTGACCTGGCCGGGAACATTTTCGACCTGGTGGAAAAATTCGCCGGTTACGGCTTCAACAAATCCCACTCCGCCGCCTACGGCCTGGTCTCGTACCAGACCGCCTGGCTGAAGGCGCATTACCCGGCGCCGTTCATGGCCGCGGTACTGTCGGCGGATATGCACAACACCGACAAGGTCGTGACCTTGATCGAAGAAGTGCGCACCATGAAGCTGCGCCTCGACGCACCCGACGTGAACGCTTCGGAGTTCAAGTTCACGGTGAACGACGAAGGCCGCATCATCTATGGCCTGGGCGCGATCAAGGGCGTGGGCGAAGGGCCAGTGGAAGCCATCACCGAAGCGCGCCAGGACGGGCCGTTCAAGGACCTCTTCGATTTCTGCGCCCGGGTCGACCTCAAGCGCATCAACAAGCGCACCCTTGACGGCTTGATCCGCAGTGGCGCGCTGGACCGCCTGGGCCCTTACTTCCAGGACGAGCCCAAGGCCTACCAGGCCAACATCGACCGCAACCGCGCAGTGTTGCTGGCCGCCATGGAAGAGGCGATCAAGGCCGCCGAGCAAACGGCGCGTACCCACGACAGCGGTCACGCCGATCTGTTTGGCGGGCTGTTCGTCGAAGAAGACGCCGATGTCTACGCCAACCATCGCAAGGCCAAGGAACTGACCCTCAAGGAACGCCTCAAGGGTGAGAAAGACACCTTGGGCCTGTACCTGACCGGTCACCCGATCGACGAGTACGAAGGGGAGATCCGTCGTTTCGCCCGCCAGCGCATCATCGACCTCAAGCCTGCTCGCGATACACAAACCGTCGCCGGTATGATCATTGCCCTGCGGGTGATGAAAAACAAAAAGGGCGACAAGATGGGCTTCATCACCCTCGACGACCGCTCCGGGCGCATCGAGGCTTCGTTGTTCGCCGATGCGTTCCATTCGGCGCAGTCGCTGTTGCAGACCGACGCGATGGTGGTGGTGGAGGGCGAAGTCAGCAACGACGACTTTTCCGGTGGCCTGCGGCTGCGGGTCAAGCGGGTGATGAGCATGGAGGATGCTCGTACCAACCTGGCGGAAAGCCTGCGCTTGAAGTTGCAGACCCAGGATCTGAAGGGCGATCAGCTACGCTGGTTGGGCGAATTGTTCAAACGCCATCGCGGTGCGTGCCCGATTACCATGGAGTACGTGCGACCCGACGCCAAGGCCGTGTTGCAGTTCGGCGAGGGCTGGCGGATCGATCCGGCGGATGCGTTGATTCAAGCCTTGCGTGACCAGTTCGGCAAAGACAACGTCTTCCTCCAATACCGTTGACGGC
Organism: Pseudomonas sp. Z5-35; assembly: GCF_051131945.1. Taxonomy (NCBI): domain Bacteria; kingdom Pseudomonadati; phylum Pseudomonadota; class Gammaproteobacteria; order Pseudomonadales; family Pseudomonadaceae; genus Pseudomonas; species Pseudomonas sp. Z5-35. The sequence goes on along the minus strand of NZ_CP071640.1, from coordinate 4,353,981 downwards.
CAGGTGCCACTCTTGAACCCAGAGCGCCCCTGACCTCGACTCGAATTTTTAATCTCGACCTGAACGCGCCTCTCCCTTAAGGTAGGGCGCGAATAGACAACCGGCCGGCCCAAGCTCTCTTGGACGTCGACCCAAGACGGACGCCTATGAACCCGAATTTTCTAGATTTCGAACAGCCGATCGCCGACCTTCAAGCCAAGATTGAAGAGTTGCGCTTGGTCGGTAACGACAATTCGCTGAATATCGGCGATGAAATCTCTCGGCTGCAGGACAAAAGCCGCACGCTGACCGAGGACATCTTCGGCAAGCTGACCAGCTGGCAGATCGCGCGTCTGGCGCGTCATCCGCGTCGCCCCTACACCCTGGACTACATTGAACACATCTTCACCGAGTTCGATGAGCTCCACGGCGACCGCCACTTCTCCGACGACGCCGCGATCGTCGGCGGTGTCGCTCGCCTGGACGACCAGCCGGTCATGATCATCGGTCACCAGAAGGGCCGCGAAGTGCGCGAAAAAGTGCGCCGCAACTTTGGTATGCCGCGTCCGGAAGGCTATCGCAAGGCCTGCCGCCTGATGGAAATGGCCGAACGCTTCAAGATGCCGATCCTGACGTTCATCGACACGCCGGGCGCCTATCCGGGCATCGACGCCGAAGAGCGCAACCAGAGTGAAGCGATCGCTTGGAACCTGCGCGTCATGGCACGCCTGAAAACGCCGATCATCGCCACGGTGATTGGCGAAGGCGGTTCCGGCGGTGCATTGGCCATTGGCGTCTGCGACCAGTTGAACATGCTGCAATATTCCACCTACGCGGTGATCTCGCCGGAAGGCTGCGCCTCGATCCTGTGGAAAACCGCCGAGAAGGCACCGGATGCCGCTGAGGCCATGGGCATCACCGCCGAGCGTCTCAAGGGCCTGGGCATCGTCGACAAAGTGATCAGCGAGCCGGTGGGCGGCGCCCATCGTGACCCAGCGGCGGCCGCGGCACTGATCCGCGCCGAGCTGAGTTCGCAGCTGTCGATGTTGAAGAAGTTCGACAACGATGAACTGTTGACTCGTCGCTATGAGCGGTTGATGAGCTACGGTCTCTGATCTGAGCGCTATATCCATGTGGGGCGAGCTGTCTCGCTTCCACATGGGCTCGTACCAAGGCTGAATCCTATGAACCCCAGCGCGGATCTGCCCTCCCGTCTCCTCGTACAGCTAGCCCCTCGGCGCAACGCCGCCAACTGGCGCATCGCCTTCTCCGGTGGTCTCGACTCCACCGTCCTGCTGCATCTGCTCGTATCCCTGGCAAAAAACCAAACCTTGCCTGCGCTAAGCGCTATCCATGTGCATCACGGCCTCCAAGCTGTGGCCGATGCCTGGCCGGACCATTGTCGACGGGTTTGCGAAGCGCTTGGAGTGCCGCTGCAGGTGGTCAGTGTCCAAGTCCGTCCCGGCGCCAGCGTCGAGCGCGCTGCCCGGGACGCACGTTATGGCGCTTTCATCGCGGCGACACATGATAACGACGTGCTGCTCACCGCCCAGCACCGGGACGACCAGGCCGAAACCTTGCTGTTTCGCTTGCTGCGCGGAGCGGGGGTGAGAGGCTTGTCGGCAATGCCGAGGCAGCGTCCCTTGGGGCAGGGCTACTTGCTGCGGCCGTTGCTCGATGTGTCCCGCGCCGAGCTGCAAACCTATGCCGCGCTACAGGGCCTGAGCTGGGTCGAGGACCCTTCCAACGATGATCATCGCTACGCGCGCAATTACCTGCGCCAGCGAGTTTTTCCGGCACTGACCGAGCAATGGCCCCAGGCATCGATGACTCTGGCCCGCAGTGCCGCGCATCTGAGCGAGGCCCAAGGTTTGCTGGAAGAATTGGCGCAGATCGATCTGGAGCGCGCCCGGACGCCTGGCGCGTTCGACTGGCTTGGATTGCGATCGCTTGAACTGGCGCCATTGCAGGCCCTGTCACCGGCCCGCCAGCGCAATGTCCTGAGCCATTGGTTGGCCTCGGTGACGAGGCTTCCCGACAGCGATCATTGGGCCGGCTGGGATTCGTTGCGTGATGCAAAGGAAGATGCCCATCCGGTCTGGCGATTGGCGGATGGCGAGTTACACCGTTCAGGCGGACGAATCTTTTGGTTATCCGACCGTTGGTTGCGCGCGGTCGCGGGTCCCATTCAATGGCCGCGGATCGACTTGCCATTGCTGCTGCCGGGCAATGGACGGGTGATGCTGCGCGGCGAGATTCCCGCCGGTCCGCTCTGCATCCGTTATCGCCAGGGCGGCGAAGTCATGCAATTGCCGGGGCGCGGCCACCGTGATCTCAAGCGTCTGTTCAACGAAAGCGGCGTGCCCGCGTTCGCTCGCGGTCGATGGCCGCTGCTCTACCGGGGCGAGCAATTGCTGGCGGTGGCGAGCCTTGCGGGGCTCGACGGCAGTGCTGATAGCGGTTGGCAGTTGATCTGGCAGCCATGAAAGCCAAGATCTGGGTTTGAGCTGAAAGGGGCTTTCCGGTAGACTACGCTCCCTTCTTGATACAACTTCTGTGGATTCGCCTGAATTGCAGAAGTTGCCGATTACCAAGCAGTCTTTGCTGGGCGATTCCAAAAAATGTGTAGCGAGCAACGTACCGGTGATTTCACCTCCGGTCTGTCCCGACGCGGCGGTTTTTTTGAAAGGTGCACTGTGATTAATGCAGGTGATCGGGGGCTTCGGCCTTCCTTCGCTTTCCCCGGCGGCTCGGACCGCTTTAACGCAGACTTCTAGGGTTTTTCATGACGCGCTACATATTCGTCACGGGCGGTGTTGTTTCTTCATTGGGGAAAGGCATTGCCTCGGCTTCATTGGCGGCCATCCTGGAGGCGCGGGGACTTAAGGTCACCATGCTCAAGCTGGACCCGTACATCAACGTCGACCCGGGTACGATGAGCCCGTTCCAGCACGGTGAAGTGTTCGTCACCCATGACGGCGCCGAGACCGACCTGGACCTGGGCCACTACGAGCGGTTCATCCGCACGACCATGACCCAGAACAACAACTTCACCACCGGCCGTGTCTACGAGCACGTGCTGCGCAAAGAGCGCCGTGGTGATTACCTGGGCGCGACCATCCAGGTCATCCCGCACATCACCGACGAGATCAAGCGCCGCATCATCAAGGGTGCCGGCGACGCCGACGTGGCGATGGTCGAGATCGGCGGCACCGTGGGCGATATCGAGTCCCAGCCGTTCCTCGAGGCTATCCGCCAACTGCGTTTCGAAATCGGCGCCAAGCGCGCGATGTTGATGCACTTGACACTGGTGCCGTACATCGCCACCGCCGGCGAAACCAAGACCAAGCCAACCCAGCATTCGGTCAAGGAGCTGCGCTCCATTGGCCTGCAGCCGGACGTGCTGATCTGCCGCTCCGATCACCCGATCGACATTTCCTCGCGTCGCAAGATCGCCCAGTTCACCAACGTTGAAGAGCGTGCGGTCATCGGCCTCGAAGACGCCGACACCATCTACAAGATCCCGGGCATCCTGCACGCCCAAGGCCTGGACGACTTTGTCGTCGAGCGCTTCGGTCTGCAGTGCGCGAGCGCCGACCTGTCCGAATGGGAAGCCGTGGTCGATGCCAAGCTCAACCCGGAGCACGAAGTCACCATCGCCATGGTCGGCAAGTACATGGAACTGCTGGATGCCTACAAATCGCTGATCGAAGCGATGAGCCACGCCGGTATCAGCAACCGCACCAAGGTCAACCTGCGCTACATCGATTCCGAAGACATCGAGAACCAGGGCACCGGCCTGCTCGAAGGCGCCGATGCGATCCTCGTGCCGGGCGGCTTTGGCCTGCGTGGTGTAGAAGGCAAGATCACCGCGGTGCAATACGCTCGTGAAAACAAGGTGCCGTACCTGGGCATCTGCCTGGGCATGCAAGTGGCGGTCATCGAGTTCGCCCGTAACGTGATGGGCTGGAAAGACGCCAACTCCACCGAGTTCGATCGTGCCAGCGGCCACCCGGTCGTAGGCCTGATCACCGAGTGGGAGGACGCCACCGGTGCCGTGGAAGTGCGCACCGAAACTTCGGACCTGGGCGGCACCATGCGCCTCGGCGCCCAGGAATGCCTGCTTGAAGCCGGCTCCAAGGTGCACGATTGCTACGCCAAGGATGTGATCGTCGAGCGCCATCGTCATCGCTACGAAGTGAACAACAACCTGCTGCCGCAACTGATCGAAGCCGGCCTGAAGATTTCCGGCCGCTCCGGTGACGGCGCGCTGGTTGAAGTGGTCGAGGCGGCGGATCATCCATGGTTTGTCGCTTGCCAGTTCCACCCGGAGTTCACCTCGACACCGCGCGACGGCCATCCGTTGTTCAGCGGTTTCGTGAAAGCCGCTTTGGCTCAACACCAGAAAAAGGCATAAGACCATGGCCCAGAAGATCATCCGCGTCGGCGACATCGAGATTGCCAACGACAAGCCCATGGTGCTGTTTGGCGGCATGAACGTGCTGGAAAGCCGCGACATGGCGATGCAGGTCTGCGAAGAATACGTGAAGGTCACCCAGAAACTGGGCATCCCTTACGTTTTCAAGGCCAGCTTCGACAAGGCCAACCGCTCGTCGGTCACTTCCTACCGTGGCCCGGGCCTGGAAGAAGGCATGCGGATCTTCCAGGACATCAAGCAAGCCTTCGGCGTGCCGATCATCACCGACGTCCATGAGCCGGCCCAGGCCGCGGTCGTCGCCGAGGTCTGCGACATCATCCAGCTGCCAGCCTTCCTGTCGCGCCAGACCGACCTGGTGGTGGCGATGGCTAAGACCGGCGCGGTGATCAATATCAAGAAGGCCCAGTTCCTCGCGCCCCAGGAAATGAAGCACATCCTGAGCAAGTGCGAGGAAGCCGGGAATGACCAGTTGATCCTCTGCGAGCGTGGTTCGAGCTTCGGCTACAACAACCTGGTAGTGGACATGCTCGGCTTCGGCATCATGAAGCAGTTCGAGTACCCGGTGTTCTTCGACGTGACCCATGCGTTGCAAATGCCGGGCGGTCGTTCCGACTCCGCCGGTGGTCGTCGCGCCCAGGTGACCGACCTGGCCAAGGCAGGCATGAGCCAGTCCCTGGCGGGCCTGTTCCTCGAAGCCCACCCTGATCCGGACAACGCCAAGTGTGACGGCCCTTGTGCCTTGCGCTTGAACAAGCTGGAACCTTTTCTGTCTCAGCTCAAGTCGCTGGACGAGCTGGTCAAGGGTTTTCCGACGATAGAAACCGTGTAAGACGGCTTTCTCCGGTAAAGTACCGCTCGATAAACGCTCTGGCCTGCGGGCCGGGCGTTATCGTCGGCAAGCCTGCCCGCTGCTTTCTGCCCGCCGACGGTAAAAGATTTCCTCTCGCTGCGTCGTTTTCGTCAACTTTGGAGTGTTTACAACAATGGCAAAAATCGTCGACATCAAAGGTCGTGAAGTTCTCGACTCCCGTGGCAACCCCACTGTCGAAGCGGACGTGCTTCTCGACAACGGCATCATCGGCAGCGCCTGCGCGCCGTCCGGTGCTTCCACTGGCTCGCGCGAAGCGCTGGAGCTGCGTGATGGCGACAAGAGCCGTTACCTGGGCAAGGGCGTGCTGAAAGCTGTCGCCAACATCAACGGTCCGATCCGCGACCTGTTGCTGGGCAAGGATCCTGCCGACCAGAAAGCCCTCGATCAGGCCATGATCAAGCTCGACGGTACTGAAAACAAAGCCACCCTGGGCGCCAATGCGATCCTCGCCGTTTCCCTGGCCGCTGCCAAGGCTGCCGCCCAGGACCAGGACCTGCCGCTGTATGCACACATCGCCAACCTGAACGGTACGCCGGGCGTCTACTCGATGCCGGTGCCGATGATGAACATCATCAACGGCGGCGAGCATGCCGATAACAACGTCGACATCCAGGAATTCATGGTGCAGCCGGTCGGCGCCAAGACCTTCTCCGAAGGCCTGCGCATGGGCACCGAGATTTTCCATCACCTGAAGGCCGTGCTCAAAGCCCGTGGCCTGAGCACTGCGGTGGGTGACGAGGGCGGCTTCGCGCCGAACCTGGCGTCCAACGAAGACGCACTGAAAGTGATCTCCGAAGCCGTGGCCAACGCCGGCTACAAACTGGGCACCGACGTGACCCTGGCCCTGGACTGCGCCGCCAGTGAATTCTACGAAGACGGCAAGTACAACCTGTCCGGCGAAGGCCAGGTGTTCACTGCCGAAGGTTTTGCCGACTATCTCAAGGGCCTGACCGAACGTTACCCGATCATCTCCATCGAAGACGGCCTGGACGAGTCCGACTGGGCCGGCTGGAAAATCCTCACCGACAAGATCGGCGAAAAAACCCAGCTGGTGGGCGACGACTTGTTCGTGACCAACACCAAGATCCTGAAAGAAGGCATCGACAAGAAGATCGCCAACTCGATCCTGATCAAGTTCAACCAGATCGGCACCCTGACCGAAACCCTGGAAGCCATCCAGATGGCCAAGGCCGCCGGCTACACCGCCGTGATCTCCCACCGCTCCGGTGAAACCGAAGATTCGACCATTGCCGACCTGGCCGTGGGCACCGCGGCGGGCCAGATCAAGACCGGTTCGCTGTGCCGTTCCGACCGCGTTTCCAAGTACAACCAACTGCTGCGTATCGAAGAGCAGTTGAACGGCAAGGCCAAGTACAACGGTCGCGCCGAGTTTCGCGGCTAAGCGGTAAATGGTAAAAAGACAGCTGATTTTGTCGCAAAGGTCGCCATGACGGCGGTTTTGCCTCTAATCTGATGCCTTATCAAGCACAAGCCTGGGTTCTCCAGGCTTCGTGCTATCAGACGCTTCAAAGTTTGGCATGGCGGTCTTTTTTCACTGGATACCTGATATTCGATGCGCAGTCCCAATTGGTTGTTCCTTGTCTTGCTCTTGTTGCTGGCCGGCCTGCAGTACCGCCTGTGGGTGGGTAACGGCAGCTTGGCGCAAGTGGCCGACCTGACCCAGCAAATTGCCGATCAGCACGCTGAAAACGAAGCACTGCTGGAGCGCAATCGGGTGATGGACGCCGAAGTGATGGAACTGAAGAAAGGCATGGAGACCGTGGAAGAGCGGGCCCGTCATGAGTTGGGCATGGTCAAGGAGGGCGAAACCCTCTACCAGCTCGCCCAATGAGTATTCGTCTCCCGGCCTTCTGGGCCGTGATTCCTGCCGCGGGCGTTGGCGCCCGAATGGCCGCGGACCGTCCCAAGCAATATTTGCAACTGGCCGGGCGCACTATTCTCGAACACAGCCTTGGCTGTTTCCTCGATCACCCGACCGTCAAAGGCGTGGTGGTCAGCATTGCCCACGATGACCCTTACTGGCCGACCCTGGCTTGTGCCGGCGACCCGCGCATCCAGCGTGTGGACGGAGGTGCGCAGCGTTCGGACTCGGTACTCAATGCCTTGCTGCATCTGCACGAACAGGGCGCCGATGACCATGATTGGGTGCTGGTACACGATGCCGCCCGGCCGAACCTGGCCCGGGAAGACCTGGACACTTTGTTGGGCGAGCTGTCGATCGATCCGGTCGGCGGTCTGCTGGCCGTCCCGGCGCGCGACACCCTCAAGCGCGTCGATAAACAGGGGCGCGTGCTGGAAACCGTTGATCGCAGCGTGATCTGGCAAGCCTATACACCGCAGATGTTCCGCCTCGGTGCCCTGCATCGGGCTTTGGCCGACAGCTTGGTGGCCGATGCGCTGATTACCGACGAAGCGTCCGCCATGGAATGGGCGGGGCAGGCGCCTCGGTTGATCGAAGGGCGGGCCGACAACATCAAGGTCACCCGGCCGGAAGACCTGGAGTGGTTGCGTCAACGTTGGGCGAATCGCCGTTAGCCCGCTCAGGGGGGCGAATCCGCTAAACACCGGCTCACTGCTCATGAAACCGCCGGCTCCTAACCGCGGTATTCTGGCCGCTGCGCCAACCCTTCCTTCAAGTAATCCACCAACTTGCGCACCTTCGGCGACAAATGCCGCTGCTGTGGATACAGCGCCCACACCGCTGTGTTGGGGGGCTGATGGGTCTCCAGCAGGGAAATCAATGCACCGCTTTTCAAGTGCTCCAGCACGTAATAATCCGGAAGCTGGCACAGCCCCACGCCTTGCAGCGCAGCGTCCAACACCGCCTGCCCACTGTTGCAACGCCAGTTTCCCTGTATCCGCTGCGAAAATTCCCGGCCGTTCTGTTCCAACTGCCAGAGGTCCGAGCTGCCGATCAGGCAGTTGTGGCGACTCAGTTCAGACAAACTGTGGGGCCGGCCGTAGCGTTCCAGATAGGATGGTGACGCACACAGGTACATTTGCCGTGGCGCCAGGCGCGTGGCCACCAGGCGCGAGTCCTGCAACCGGCCGAGGCGAATCGCCAGATCCAGGCTTTCGTGCACCAGGTCCAGCGGCCGATTGCTCAGGTCGATGTCCACCCGCAACTGCGGATAAATCCCCATGAACCGCGTCACCAACGGCACGATGAACCGTTCGCCGTAGGCCACGGCGCAGGTCATTCGAAGCATGCCCTTGGGTTCGCTGGTCAGGTCGCCCACCGCCCGCAATGCTTCTTCGCGTCCGTCCTGGAGGCGCTGGCAATGCTGCAAGAAGGTTTGGCCGGCTTCGGTCAGTGTTACCCGGCGAGTGCTGCGATAGAGCAATCGTGTTTGAAGACGCTCTTCAAGCCGTACGATTTGGCGACTGATATGGGACGAAGAAACCCCAAGGCGTTCGGCGGCGGCGGTGAATTGGCTGCATTCGGCCACGGCGACAAACTCGTCGATTCCTTCCCAGCGGCTATCGGACATTGAGGATTATCCCTATACAGCAATAATGTTTTGCTTTCGGCCGGATTATTCATCGTCCGGTGGAGGATTACACTCCCTGTCTCGTTTTTATTTACCGGAGTATTCGAATGATCAAGTCGCGCGCCGCCGTTGCCTTCGAGGCCAAGAAACCGCTGGAAATCGTCGAAGTCGACGTCGCCATGCCCAAGGCAGGCGAAGTGTTGCTGCGCGTAGTGGCTTCGGGTGTTTGTCATACCGATGCCTACACCTTGTCCGGCGCCGATCCGGAGGGGATTTTCCCGTCGATCCTCGGCCACGAAGGCGGCGCGATTGTCGAAGCCATCGGTGAGGGCGTGACTTCGGTAGCGGTGGGCGACCACGTGATTCCGCTCTACACCCCGGAGTGCGGCCAGTGCAAGTTCTGTAAGTCGGGCAAGACCAACCTGTGTCAGGCGATTCGCGCTACCCAGGGCAAGGGCTTGATGCCGGATGGCACTTCGCGTTTTTCCTACAAGGGCGAGACGATTTTCCACTACATGGGTACTTCGACGTTCTCCGAGTACACCGTGTTGCCGGAAATCTCCGTCGCGAAGATTCCAAAAGAAGCGCCGCTGGAAAAGGTTTGCCTGCTGGGTTGTGGCGTCACCACGGGTATCGGCGCGGTGCTCAACACCGCGAAGGTCAAGCCGGGTGACACCGTGGCCATTTTTGGCCTGGGCGGCATCGGCCTGTCAGCGGTGATTGGCGCCGTGAAAGCCAAGGCTTCGCGCATCATCGCCATCGACATCAACCCGGCCAAGTTCGAAATTGCCAAGCAGCTCGGTGCCACCGACTGCGTCAACCCGAAAGACTTCGACCGTCCGATCCAGGAAGTCATCGTCGATATGACCGACGGCGGCGTGGACTTTTCCTTCGAGTGCATCGGCAATGTTCAACTGATGCGTGCCGCGCTGGAATGCTGCCACAAAGGTTGGGGCGAGTCGGTGATCATCGGCGTGGCCGGGGCCGGCCAGGAAATCGCCACCCGCCCATTCCAGTTGGTGACCGGGCGCGTCTGGCGCGGTTCGGCATTTGGTGGTGTGCGCGGTCGCAGCGAGTTGCCAAGCTACGTGGAAATGGCCGAGAAGGGCGAGATCCCGCTGGACACGTTCATTACCCACACCATGGGCCTGGAAGACATCAACAAAGCCTTTGACCTGATGCACGAGGGCAAGAGCATTCGTACCGTTATTCATTTCTAAGGAGCAGCCATAAGCTTCAAGCTACAAGCTGCAAGTCGGTTCACCCCCACTTGCAGCTTGAAGCTTGAAGCTTGCCGCTGAAGTATTGCCCATGAACCTTGAAAACATTTCCTGCCAGAAAAGCTTTGGCGGCTGGCACAAGCGTTACCGGCACCGTTCCGAAGTGCTTGGTTGTGACATGGTGTTTGCCGTCTACCTCCCGCCGCAGGCGGAGCAGGGCGGCAAGTTGCCCGTGTTGTACTGGTTGTCCGGACTGACCTGCACCGACGAAAACTTCATGCAGAAGGCCGGGGCCCAGCGCTTGGCTGCCGAGTTGGGGCTGATCATTGTCGCGCCGGACACCAGCCCCCGTGGCGCCGACGTGCCGGGCGATCCGGATGGCGCCTGGGACTTTGGCCTCGGCGCGGGCTTTTATGTCAACGCCACGCAGGAACCTTGGGCGCGGCACTACCGGATGCATGACTACGTCGTGCAGGAATTACCGACGCTGGTCGAAGCCCATTTCCCGGCATCCGATAAACGAGGCATCAGTGGTCACTCCATGGGTGGGCATGGCGCGCTGGTCTGCGCGTTGCGCAACCCCGGGCGTTACCGCTCGGTATCGGCGTTTTCGCCGATCAACAACCCCATGGATTGTCCATGGGGGCAGAAGGCCTTCTCCCGCTACCTGGGAGAAGACCGCTCGAAATGGCGTGAGTGGGATGCTTGTGCGTTGATCGCCGAGGCCGGCGAAAAGCTGCCGCTGCTGGTGGACCAGGGTGATCGTGACGATTTCCTGGCCAACCAGCTCAAGCCCGAAGCCTTGCAACAAGCCGCCAAGGCGGCCGGCCATCCGTTGGAACTGCGCCTGCAACCGGGCTATGACCACAGCTACTTTTTCATCGCCAGCTTCATCGATGAACACTTGCAACATCATGCACGCGCCCTGAACGGCTAATGCAGGTAGAATCACGCCCTGACAAAAATCGGGGCGTTTTTTTATGCGTATTGGCCACGGCTACGATGTTCACCGTTTCGCTGAAGGCGACTTCATTACTCTGGGCGGCGTGCGTATCGCACACGGCTTCGGGCTGCTCGCGCATTCAGACGGTGACGTTTTGCTGCACGCCTTGAGCGATGCATTGCTTGGCGCGGCCGCCTTGGGCGATATCGGCAAACACTTCCCGGACACCGACCCGCAATTCAAGGGCGCCGACAGCCGCGTGTTGCTGCGTCACGTGGTTTCGTTGATCCACGCCAAAGGCTGGAAAATCGGCAACGTCGACAACACGATCGTTGCCCAGGCGCCCAAGATGGCGCCACACATCGAAGCGATGCGCCAGCAGATTGCCGAGGATCTGCAGGTTGACCTTGACCAGGTGAACGTGAAAGCCACCACCACCGAGAAGCTTGGCTTCGTCGGTCGCGAAGAAGGTATTGCCGTCCATTCCGTTGCGTTGTTGCTGCGCCCATGACCGAACTCGAACTATTGGGCCCGCGGGCCTACGGTGAGTCGCTGGGCAGCGCGGTACTCAAGGCCACGGCGGAAGATTTCCAGGTCGATGAAGTGCTCGACATTCCGTTGAGTGGCGATGGCGAGCACCTGTGGATCTGGGTTGAAAAACGTGGCCTGAACACCGAAGAAGCGGCCCGGCGCCTTGCCAAGGCTGCCGGGGTACCGTTGCGCACGGTCAGCTATGCCGGGCTCAAGGATCGCCAAGCCCTGACTCGCCAGTGGTTCAGCGTGCAGCTGCCAGGCAAGGCCGACCCGGATTTGTCGGCGGCGGAAAATGAAACGCTGAAGATCCTCAAGATCGGTCGCCATCGGCGCAAGCTGCAGCGCGGCGCGCATTCGGCCAATGGTTTCACCCTGCGCCTGACCCAGTTCAAGGGCGACAAAGAGGCTATCGAAGCGCGTCTGCAACAGATTATTCGCCAAGGCATTCCGAACTATTTCGGCGTCCAGCGTTTTGGCCATGACGGCGCAAACGTCGTTGATGCCCGTGCCTGGGCTGCTCGCGGGGCATTGCCGGAGCAGCGCAACGTGCGTTCGCGCCTGCTGTCCACGGCCCGTAGCTTTCTGTTTAACAAGGTGCTGGCGGCCCGGGTGGCCGATGGCACCTGGCAAACCGCCCAAGTAGGCGATTTGCTGGCGTTCACCGACAGCCGCAGTTTCTTCCCGGCGGGCGAAGCTGAATGCAGCGATCCGCGCCTGGCAATCCTCGACCTGCATCCGACCGGGCCTCAGTGGGGCGAAGGCCCTTCGCCCACCGCTGGCGCGGTATTCGAGCTCGAGCAAGCCGTCGCCGAAAGCGAGGCCTCATTGCGAGACTGGTTGATAACCGCGGGAATGAGTCACGAACGTCGTATCCTGCGACTGCCCATCGGCGGGCTGTCGTGGCATTATCCCTCGCCTGACATTCTGCAATTGGAATTCGTCCTGCCGGCCGGATGCTTCGCCACTGTCTTGGTGCGCGAACTCGTCGATCTGGTGCCGGTAGGGCAGACGGACAGCCCATGCGTATTCTGATTTCTAACGACGATGGGGTGACAGCACCCGGCCTTGCCGCGCTTTATGCTGCGCTGGCGGATTTTGCCGAATGCGTGGTCATCGCCCCGGACCAGGACAAGAGCGGCGCCAGCAGTTCGCTGACGATCGACCGTCCGCTGCACCCCTGTTACCTTGAAAACGGTTTCATCAGTCTCAACGGCACGCCGACCGATTGTGTGCACCTGGGCCTTAACGGCCTGTTGGAGCGCGAGCCGGACATGGTGGTCTCAGGTATCAACCTGGGCGCTAACCTGGGCGACGACGTGCTGTATTCCGGTACTGTCGCGGCAGCCCTGGAAGGTCGTTTCCTGAACCAGACCTCGTTTGCCTTTTCGTTTGTTTCACGGCAGGTCGATAACTTGCCCACCGCCGCCTACTTCGCCCGTAAACTGGTGCAGGCCCACGGCGCGCTGGACCTGCCGCCGCGCACGGTGCTGAATGTGAACATCCCGAACCTGCCGCTTGACCATATTCGCGGCATCCAGCTGACCCGCCTGGGCCATCGTGCCCGCGCCGCCAAACCGATGCACGTCGTCGACCCGCGCGGCAAGGCTGGCTACTGGATCGCAGCCGCCGGCGATGCCGAGGACGGCGGGCCTGGCACGGACTTTCATGCGGTCATGCAAGGCTATGTCTCGATCACGCCCTTGCAGTTCGATCGGACCTTCAACGATGCCTTCCTACATCTCGATGGCTGGCTGGAGGGGCTGCGCTGATGGCTCGCGAACAAGACGATATGCTCCGCCGCGGAATCGGCATGACCTCCCAGCGTACCCGGGAGCGACTGATCCAGCGGCTGTACGAAGAAGGGCTGTCCAACGCCCAAGTGCTGGAAGTGATCCGTCGCACGCCACGGCATTTGTTCGTCGATGAGGCCTTGGCCCATCGTGCCTACGAAGACACCGCGTTGCCAATCGGCCACAACCAGACCATTTCCCAGCCTTATATGGTCGCTCGCATGAGCGAGTTGCTGCTTGAGGCGGGGCCGTTGGACAAGGTGCTGGAGATCGGCACGGGGTCGGGTTACCAGACCGCGGTATTGTCGCAACTGGTGGAGCGGGTGTTTTCCGTGGAGCGCATCAAGGTGCTGCAGGATCGCGCCAAGGAACGCCTGGTGGAGCTGAACCTGCGCAACGTGGTGTTTCGCTGGGGCGACGGTTGGGAAGGCTGGCCGGCGCTGGCGCCTTATAACGGCATCATTGTCACGGCCGTTGCCACGGACGTGCCGCAGGCCTTGCTGGACCAACTTGCCCCCGGCGGGCGCCTGGTCATTCCGGTAGGCGCGGGCGAAGTCCAGCAACTGATGCTGATCGTTCGCGAAGAGCACGGTTTTTCGCGACACGTTCTTGGGGCGGTGCGTTTTGTGCCGTTGCTCAATGGACCGTTGGCCTGAGCATTTATCAGCGAGCGCTGAATTCCATGGCATGGGCTGTGTCTTACGGCTGCACCGGTCAGTCAAGCGCTGGCCTGTCAAACGGCGTTCAACAGCGTCGAGCAAACGTGTGCGGCAGCCTTTCGCGCTTCCTTTATAGAGGAGCAGCATCGGCCAGCCACGCGACAACAGGTCTGCCTGGACAGGCAGCTGTCCATTTCTTCAGCCACCACAAAGGGAGCGGCGGGTGAGTCTCACAGTCATTGCGCAGCGTATGGGTATCACGAGCTTTAAGCGCCTGGTGACTGGCCTTCTCTTGAGTACCTTGCTGGTCGGTTGTTCCAGTACGCCATCGGGTAATGTCCGGGTGGTCGATCGCAACAATGCGACGCCACAACGTCCTACAGTGACGACCGGCCAGTATGTAGTCCGTCGCGGCGATACTCTTTTTTCCATCGCTTTTCGCTACGGCTGGGACTACAAAGCCCTCGCGGCCCGCAACAACATTCCTGCGCCTTATACGATCCATCCGGGTCAGACAATTCGCTTTGATGGTCGCAGCGGTTCAACGCCGACCGCGGTCGTCACGCAGTCGGGTTCGACCTCTTCATCCTCGAGCAAAACCACGGTCATCCGTCGTCCGGCCGGTGCTGCGGCGGCAACTGTACCGTCCGTCGCGAACAAGCCGGCGCCTGCGCCGATGCCTCCAGCAGGCCCCGCCCCGACCGGCTGGGGGTGGCCTTCTAATGGCGTTCTCATTGGAAAATTCTCTTCAAACGGTAGTTTGAATAAAGGAATTGATATCGCCGGGGATTTGGGACAGCCTGTTTTAGCCGCGTCTGATGGCACGGTTGTGTACGCCGGGAGTGGTTTAAGGGGCTACGGCGAACTCGTGATCATCAAACACAGCGATACCTACGTCAGTGCCTACGGTCACAACCGCAGGCTGTTGGTTCGGGAGGGGCAGCAGGTCAAGGTCGGACAGACAATTGCCGAAATGGGCTCGACGGGTACGGACCGGGTGAAACTGCATTTTGAGATTCGCCGACAAGGTAAGCCCGTAGATCCGCTGCAATTCCTGCCACGTCGTTGATTTCAGTTGTCAGCCTGTTCCGTCACGTAGAGGGAACAGGCTCCAGCGTTGCCAAGGATAAAGGCGTCGCTTGAGCTTGAGGTCGAACTCACCAAAGGACTATAACAATGGCTCTCAGTAAAGAAGTGCCGGAGTTTGACATCGACGATGAGGTGCTCCTGATGGACACCGGCATCGCTATGGATTCGATGTCGAATGATGAAGGGGCGACTCCACCTTCCGTTCGTGCCAAATCCAAACACTCCGCTTCACTTAAACAACATAAGTACATCGACTACACCCGGGCGCTGGACGCCACTCAGCTTTACCTCAATGAAATCGGCTTTTCGCCGCTGCTCTCCCCCGAGGAAGAAGTTCATTTTGCGCGCCTGTCGCAAAGCGGTGATCCTGCCGGTCGCAAACGCATGATTGAAAGCAACCTGCGCCTGGTGGTGAAAATCGCCCGACGTTACGTCAATCGTGGGCTTTCGCTGCTGGACCTGATCGAAGAGGGCAACCTGGGGCTGATTCGCGCCGTCGAGAAATTCGATCCCGAGCGCGGCTTCCGTTTCTCGACCTATGCCACTTGGTGGATTCGCCAGACCATTGAACGGGCAATCATGAACCAGACCCGGACCATCCGGTTGCCGATTCATGTGGTCAAAGAGCTGAATGTCTACCTGCGGGCCGCTCGTGAATTGACCCAGAAACTCGACCACGAACCCTCGCCCGAGGAGATCGCCAACCTGCTGGAAAAACCGGTGGGGGAGGTCAAGCGCATGCTTGGGCTCAACGAGCGTGTTTCTTCGGTAGACGTCTCGCTGGGGCCTGACTCGGATAAGACCCTGCTCGATACCCTCACCGATGATCGACCCACCGATCCGTGCGAGCTGTTGCAGGACGATGACCTGTCCCAGAGCATCGATCAGTGGCTCTCGGAACTCACGGACAAGCAACGGGAAGTGGTGATTCGCCGCTTCGGCTTGCGCGGTCATGAGAGCAGCACGCTTGAAGACGTCGGCCTGGAGATTGGATTGACTCGGGAGCGGGTCAGGCAGATCCAGGTTGAAGGCCTCAAGCGCCTCCGGGAGATCCTGGAGAAGAATGGGCTGTCGAGCGAATCGTTGTTTCAATAGCACCCGACGCAAGCACGGCAGGAAAAGCCCCGACTGGTTCGGGGCTTTTGCGTTTTGCGGCCGCAGTTTTAAGTCCTACCCAATTTGTAGTTCAGTTTGTAAGCCTTTGCCTAGTGTTACGTAAGTGTTCGGTTTCCCGCCGATAGGATAGATGGCTAAGAAAGGCGTAGATTTTTTCTATTTCATTGTTCTATAAGGATTTATTTTTTGTGTCTGAGGCGTTACAGCGGAAAAGGGGACGGACGAGTCTGATTGCACTACAGCAGGAAAATACTAATATCAGTCCTGTGTCGACGGACAGACACACCCGTCAAGGACGATGGGTAGGAAGGACATCGCAGGAGCGATTCATCAGGACGATGAAAAGGATTAAAGGGATTAGGGAAAAAATGTGGGCGGGTCAAACCGCCCCTTTTTTTGTCTGCGATTTGCCAGGCTCGAAAAAGCAAAAAGGCCCGCAAGGGGCCTTTTCAGCGAACGTCGAATGATCAGCGTTCCAGGTCGGCGATCTTGCCTGTCTTGCCATCCCACTCTTCGGCGTCCGGCAGGGCATCTTTCTTCTCGGTGATGTTCGGCCAGATGTCCGCCAGCTCGGCGTTCAGCTCGATGAAGTTCTCCATGCCAGCCGGCACTTCGTCCTCCGAGAAAATGGCATTTGCCGGGCATTCCGGTTCACACAGGGCGCAGTCGATGCACTCGTCCGGGTGGATGACCAGGAAATTCGGCCCTTCGTAAAAGCAGTCCACCGGACACACTTCTACGCAGTCGGTGTACTTGCACTTGATGCAGTTGTCGGTGACGACGAAGGTCATTTCTAATTC
Source organism: Pseudomonas sp. Z5-35 (assembly GCF_051131945.1). NCBI lineage: Bacteria > Pseudomonadati > Pseudomonadota > Gammaproteobacteria > Pseudomonadales > Pseudomonadaceae > Pseudomonas > Pseudomonas sp. Z5-35. The sequence goes on along the minus strand of NZ_CP071640.1, from coordinate 4,337,030 downwards.
TCTCCTCAGGCGGCGGCAGCGGAACCCCTTCACGGTGGGCTCGCCAGGTTCGGGAGCGATGGTCTGCAGGCTAGGCTAATGGCCCGCAGCATCCCAAACCGCGCGAGATTCTAACAGCTTGAAAGCCTGTGCGTTAGATCCGTGTCTTCAATGTATAGAGCAATTCAAGTGCCCGGCGTGGCGTCAGGTCGTCCAGATCGACTTTGGCCAGTTCGTCGAGCACCGGGTGCGGCAGGCTGGCGAACAGATCGCTTTGCTGCGGCACGGCTGGCTTGCCTTTGGTCGGGCGCGGCGCCTCGTGCGGCAGGCTGGTGGTTTCCAGGCGACTCAGGTGCTCGCGGGCACGGGTGATGACGTCGCTTGGCACGCCGGCCAGTTGCGCCACTGCCAAACCGTAGCTCTGGCTGGCCGGGCCGGGCAGCACATGGTGCAGGAACACGATGCGCTCGTTGTGCTCGGTGGCGTTGAGGTGGACGTTGGCCACCAGTGGCTGGCTTTCCGGCAACACCGTCAGTTCGAAATAATGCGTGGCGAACAGCGTGTAGGCCCTTAACTGGGCCAGGCGTTCGGCCGCCGCCCACGCCAGGGACAGGCCGTCGAAGGTGCTGGTGCCACGGCCGACTTCGTCCATCAGCACCAAACTGCGCTCGGTGGCGTTGTGCAAGATGTTCGCGGTTTCGCTCATTTCCACCATGAAGGTCGAACGCCCGCCGGCCAAGTCGTCGCTGGAGCCGATCCGGGTGAAGATGCGGTCCACCAGGGACAGCTCGCAGCTCGCCGCCGGCACGAAACTGCCGATATGTGCCAGCAACACGATCAGCGCGGTCTGGCGCATGTAGGTCGATTTACCGCCCATGTTCGGACCGGTGATCACCAGCATGCGGGTGTTGTCGTCCAGGCTCAGGTCGTTGGCCACGAACGGCGTGGTCAGTACTTGCTCGACGACCGGGTGACGGCCCTGGCTGATGCGCATGCATGGCTCGCTGACGAAGCGCGGGCAATTGAGGTCCAGGTTCAGTGCGCGCTCGGCCAGGTTGCTCAAGACGTCCAGCTCCGCCAGTGCGCCGGCGGTGTCTTGCAGTGGCGGCAGTTGACTGATCAAGTCTTCCAGCAGCGCTTCGTAGAGCATCTTCTCGCGGGCGAGGGCACGGCTCTTGGCCGACAGCGCCTTGTCTTCGAAGGCCTTGAGTTCTGGAGTAATGAAGCGCTCGGCGCCTTTGAGGGTCTGGCGACGGATGTAGTCGGCCGGGGCCTGTTCGGCCTGCTTGCTTGGCAGTTCGATGAAATAACCGTGGATGCGGTTGTAGCCGACCTTGAGGTTGGCCAGGCCGGTACGGGCTTTTTCCCGGGCCTCGAGGTCAATCAGGAACTGGCCGGCGTTTTCGCTCAGCGATTGCAACTCATCGAGTTCGGCGTCGTAACCGGTCTTCAACACGCCACCGTCACGGATCACCGCGGGTGGGTTGTCAATAATGGCTTTTTCCAGCAATGCCGCCAGCTCCGGGTAGGTGCTGGTGGTGCACGCCAGTTGTTGCAAATGCGGGGCTTCGAGGTCGGTCATTGCCTCCTGGAGAGCGGGCAGGGCGCCGAGGGCATCGCGCAAGCGCGCCAAATCGCGGGGGCGGGCGTTGCGCAGGCCGATACGCGCGAGGATCCGCTCGATGTCGCCGATATCCTTGAGCTGCGGTTGCAACTGCTCGAAGCGATAGCGGTCGAGCAGGCAGGTAATGGAGGTTTGGCGCGCCAGCAAAACGGTCAGGTCCCGCAGCGGACGGTTCAGCCAGCGGGTCAGCAAACGGCTGCCCATGGCGGTCTGGCATCGATCGACCACCGATTGCAGGGTGTTGTCGCGCCCGCCGGCCAAGTTGGTATCCAGCTCCAGGTTGCGTCGGCTCGCGCCGTCCAGCACGACCGTGTCATCCAGGCGTTCGTGACGCAGGCTGCGCAAATGGGGCAGGGCGGTACGCTGGGTTTCCTTGGCGTAGGCCAGCAGGCAGCCGGCGGCGCCGATGGCCAGGGTCAGGTTCTCGCAACCAAAGCCCTTGAGGTCTTGTGTGGAGAATTGCTGGCAGAGACTTTTCAACGCTGAGTCACGCTCAAAATCCCACGGCGCCCGACGACGTACGCCACGGCGTTTTTCCGCCGGCAAGTCTTTGGGCCAATCATCGGGAATCAACAGTTCCACCGGGTTGACCCGCTCCAGCTCCGCCAGGAGGTTTTCCCAGCCCTTGATTTCCAGCACCGAGAAATTGCCGCTGGTGATGTCCAGCACCGCCAGGCCGAACAGGCGCTCATCGCCCAGGACGGCGGCGATCAGGTTGTCCCGGCGTTCATCCAGCAGCGCTTCGTCACTGACCGTGCCCGGGGTGATGATCCTCACGACTTGGCGTTCAACCGGCCCTTTACTGGTGGCCGGGTCGCCTACTTGCTCGCAAATCACCACGGATTCGCCGAGCTTGACCAGCTTCGCCAGGTAACCTTCCGCCGCGTGGTAAGGAATCCCACACATCGGAATCGCCATGCCCGCCGATTGCCCACGCGCCGTCAGGGTGATGTCCAGCAACTTGGCGGCCTTCTTCGCGTCTTCATAGAAGATCTCGTAGAAGTCGCCCATGCGGTAGAACATCAGCTGGTCGGGGTGCTGATTCTTCAGGCGCCAGTACTGCTGCATCATGGGCGTGTGGGAGGACAGGTCGTTCACGGCGGTATTCATGGGTATCAGGGAAGCTCGTTGAAAGGTGTAGGGCAAAAGGAGGGGCATTGGCCCGGCTTTTCCGCGATGGGCGCAAGGTTAACATGGGGGGTGGGGGGCGACCCAGGGATGAGTGCTTCGATAAGGTTAGTGAAACTGGGCTTTTGTCCTCCAAATTTGCCCTACATGTGGCGAAAAAATATCTGTGAAGCACGAACCAGGCAAAAGAAAGCCCGACGCATGGTCGGGCTTCGCTTCAGTCTTGAAAACAGGCTCGTTTCGCCTCGGCCTGCATCATGACCAGGTTTTGCTGCTTGGTAGCTTCCATCAAACCCAACAAGCTCTTCGTCTTTCTTAAGTGAATACTACGGCTATACATACGGCCATTTTTTGTTTCTGTTCAAGCGGACCTGTTTACCTCACCTCAACCACATCCAACGCTCGATTCGCCAACAACTGGCTCAGCTCAATCATCTGCTGGACCCCCAGCGCGATATTTCGTCGCGAGCCCTTCAGGTCGAATGCCAGGTCGCTGACCATGGCGTTGGCCGAGGCCAGGGTTTCGCTGAGGTTGGCGAGCAGGCTTTCGACGTCGATGTTGGGGGCAATGATGAAAAGAGTATCAACCGGTTCGCCGGTTTCTTTGTCGGCTTTGGGTTGAGGTAGTAATCAAGGGCGCGGGTGGCCGCTTCGTCGAGTTTCTTAGCGTTGGCCGATTGAGCGCGGGAGATGTGGTCTTTCGGGGGATTCGGAGTTGGCTTGGACATAGTCTTGGATCCTTAAGTTGGAGCCGCTACCAATCCGCTACTAAACGAGATGGGTGGCAGCTGTACGCAGGTTAGTAGACCGGGGATCCAAGGAACCGGCGCGCCCGAGGGCGCCCTGCGCACAGCTACCATTGAGCACAGGTAAGAAACACCAGGCTGAATGGAGCAGTGAGCACCTTGGAATACCGAGCTACTAAACCCGATCACTGATGGGCAGTGATGGAATCAAGGTACCGGTGGGGCCCAAGGCGCACAAGCCGGCGGATTCTGGCGTAGTTGTAGGCAGAGGCGCAAGAAAACGTAGCCTTGCGTCACACATTTGAAGGACGGGGGCGGCGCATTTTCCTAAGGACTTGTAGGCCGATTCCGTGGCGAGGGAGCTTGCTCCCGCTGGGCTGCGCAGCAGACCCTTTTTTGTGAGCGCTTCGCACTGGAGCGCCAGCCCGGTCAAGCGGGAGCAAGCTCCCTCGCCACAATGAATGCAATTGGTTGGAATTGCATACTTATGCAAATCAGCATTTGTCTTCCGCAAAAAGAACAAGCATTATGCGCGTTATGCAAAAACGCAACGTTTCTACCGTATTAAGAGCATTGCTCGATCAGCACCGGATCTCCCCCACGGAGCTTCACCGGCGTACCGGCGTGCCTCAGTCCACCCTCTCGCGGATCCTCAGCGGCAAGATTGTCGACCCTTCGGATAAGCACATCTCGAAGATCGCCGAATACTTTGCCGTGAGCACCGACCAGTTGCGCGGGCGCGCCGACATTGCGTCGGCCGGCGGCAGCCGTCGCGAAGAGCCGCATTCCGAACTCAAGGACATAAGCCTGTGGGACGATGACACGCCCGTCGAGGAAGACGAGGTGTCCGTTCCTTTTCTGCGTGAGGTTGAATTGGCTGCTGGATCAGGAAGATTCGTCATCGAGGAAAGCGAGCGCTCCAGCCTGCGCTTCGGCAAGCGCAGCCTGCGCCATAACGGCGTGCAGTTCGACCAGGCCAAGTGCGTGACCGTGCGCGGCAACAGCATGTTGCCGGTGTTGCGCGACGGTGCGACGGTCGGGGTTAATGCGGGCAAGTGTGGGATCGGCGACATCGTCGACGGTGACCTCTACGCCATCAATCACAACGGCCAGTTGCGGGTAAAGCAGCTTTACCGCCTGCCCACCGGCATTCGCCTGCGCAGCTTCAACCGTGATGAACATCCGGACGAGGACTACACGTTCCAGGAGATGCAAGACGAACAGATCGTCATCCTCGGTCACGTCTTCTGGTGGGGCATGTACGCCCGTTAACCCCTGCGCTGTCAGATAAAACCCGCCACCGTGCGGGTTTTTTTTCACCTCCTGATAACCCGCGACCCCGTATCTGCAAGGGTTTCATGCATTAGCGCATTCGACATGCATAAATAAATGCATTTACGCATTGACTGTATATGCATACATGCATATCCTGTGTCCAAGCCGCTCGACAAAGCGGCTGGCAACGAAGCTCTTTAGTTCCACCAACAGGCAGCGATGAACCGGCCTTTAACGGTTCAGAGGGTTGGCAACTGACCCGGGTGTGCAGCGTAAAGCACCAGAAGCAGTTATCCGGCGGGCAGGGGCCGCGGTCGGAAGAACAATTTGAATGGATCCGTACCGCGCCAGTCGCGCCGAAAGATCAAGCGCATTACTGAAAAGCCTGGGCGACCGGGCTTTTTGGAATGCCTGTGCCGCGAGGTACTTCAAGCCGTCGTCAAGGGAAGGTAAAGAAGGCATTCCCCATTTCCCTGGCGCAACCATCCATCTTCTGACCCGGAAAAGATCCCGGTCCTACCCATCATCAATCACCCCCAGGAAGCCTGACATGACAAACGAGCAACAAGCGTTGCTGGACATGCCGATCTGGCTGGTCATCGTGCTCGCCCTGGTGGGCGGGGTGACTGGCGAGATGTGGCGTGCCGACAAGGAGGGCGCCCGTGGCTGGTCGCTGCTGCGGCGCCTGGCCCTGCGCTCCGGCGCCTGCATGGTCTGTGGCGTTTCGGCGATCATGCTGTTGTACGCCATGGGCCTGTCGATCTGGGCCGCCGGTGCCTTCGGCTGCCTGACCGCGATGGCCGGGGCGGACGTGGCCATCGGGCTTTACGAACGCTGGGCCGCCAAGCGGATGGGCGTCAGTGAGCTACCGCCGCGCGATTCCCGTTCCGACCGACATTAATCCCTCGCTGCTGACTTTCGTGCCGCCATAGAAACAGGAGGCCTAGATGCCTGCCGTCCTTGAAAAACCGTCGCAGCTGTTCTTCGCCATTGCCCAGACGCTGCGCGCCACTTATCCCGCGTTGAAAGTCGGTAGCCCTCAGGATTTCGATGGCACCGACGATCAACCCTGGGTGCTGATTGCCATTGAGCGTGATGCTCCCGGCCATCGCGCCAACGACGGACGCGTTGCTCATGCCCTGACGGTTTCCCTGCAAGTGGTCATGGCGGTGCCCGGATGGGACGCCTGTGACTTGGCCGCTGAGCTGAAACACCTGCTCATGGATAACCGCTGGGGCCTGCCGGGCGATCAATGCGACCTGCCCACGGAGCTCGACGGCATGCCGTCCACGTTCATTAACCCGGTACGAACCTACACCGCCTGGACCCTTTCTTTCAGCCAAACCCTGTACCTGGGCCCGACGCTGCTGGAGGACCCGCTGGGTATCCCGAAATTCGCCCGTACCTGGGAAATTTCGGACATCGACGACCCGGACCAATACACCGCACTCGAGGGCTGAACCATGTTTGATGCGCTGTTGCGGATGCATCTGGCGCCGATCATCGAGCGTCTGGCGCAGATGGAAACCGAATTCGAGGACTTGCATCGGCGTGCGGAGAGTTTCTGCCGCATCGGCGTTTGCCAGGAAGTCGATGCGGCCAGCAACACCTGCAAAGTCAGCCATGGTGGACTGCTGACTCCGGCGATCCGCTTTTTCAACCCGAGCGCCGGCGCCCAGAGCGAGTCGCGGATTCCGTCCGTGGGCGAGCAGTGCCTGTTGCTGAACCATGGCGGCGGCGAGAGCGGTGGGCAAGCCGTGGCGCTGTTCGGCCTTAACGGCGGCCAGTTCCCGCCCGTCTCGACAGAGGCTTCGCTGACGCGTCGCCTCTATCAGGACGGTACGGAAAACGGCTACGACCATGCCAGCCATGTCCTGCATTGGATGAACGGCCCGGCGACGTTCAGCGGTTCCCGTGAATCGCTCCAGTTGAGCATTGGCCCATCGAGTCTGGTGATGACGCCGCAAACCATCGAACTAAAACTGGGCGCCGTCGGCATTCGGCTCGACGCCTCCGGCGTGCATTTGAGCGGCCCGGTGGTAGATCACCAGGGGCGCGTCATCAGTACCGCATAAAGGATTTCCCATGATTGGAATCGATCGCAATACCGGCGCGACGGTCGACGACTGGCTGCAATTCGTGCAGCGCGCCACCCGTGCATTGACCACGCCGTTGGGCACTCGCCAGAAGCGGCCTTTGTATGGCTGCGCACTCACCCAGTTGCTCGGACAAAACCTCGGCGACGACCTGCTGATACTCGCCCAGAGCCACGCGGCCCAAGCGTTCTACAACCCGCACAACGGCATCGACGATTTTGAGCCGCAAGTCATCGTCGCCAATCGACAGGGCGCTGGTTTGTTGTTGCGCTTCGCCGGCACCTGGAAAAACCGCAAACAGACTTTCGAGGTGGTGACATGAGCATGTTGATACCCGGCCAGAACCAACTGGCCGAACCGGCCATCGTCACCGTCGAAGCGTTCGAGGACTTGCTCGCAGAGTTCAAGACCTTCGTGGTCGAGTACGTTGCCGCACGCTCTCCCGCCAGCGCTGCCAAATTGGTGGACAGCCTCGAAAACGAAAGCGAACTGCTGACCCTGGCCCTCGAGGCGTTCTGTGTCCGGCTGCAAACCCACGAACGCAAATACAACGCCCGCATCAAGCAGATGCTGGCATGGTGGGCCACGGGCACCAACCTCGACGCTCGCCTCGCGGACATGGGGCTTGAACGCCAATTGCTCGACCCGGGCGACCCGGCGGCGTTCCCGCCCGTGCCCCCGGTCTACGAGAGCGATGACGATGCGCGGTTGCGCTACTACCTGGCGCCTCACGCCCCGGCGGCCGGCTCGCGCATGCAGTATCGGCGGGAGATTTTTACCCTGGGGCAACGTCCCGTGGTGAAGGTCGAGAATGCCTCGGCGGGGGTGGTGACGGTCACCTATACCTTCGACCCGGACAGCTACGCCGCCCAGATCAAGGACGGTAACGGACGCCGTACCGCACCCGGAGAAGTCACGGTCACGGTGCTGTCCCGCGACGGCGATGGAACGCCGTCCGCAGCGTTGCTCGACGGCGTCCGCGAGCACTTCGCCCGACCGGATGTACGGCCCGAGACGGACTTGGTCATCGTGCAGGCCGCGCAAATCAAACCTTACAAAATCCGCGTCGTGGCGAAGATCAATCCCGGGCCTGACTCGGGCCTGACCCAGGCTGCCGCACAACAGCAACTGCTGGACTATGCCGAGGCGTGTCATCGCCTGGAAGGTCGAGTGGACCCGAGCTGGATCGACTACACGCTGCACAGCGCTGGCGCGGTTCAACTGCAGATTCTCGAACCGCTTGCGCCGATTGTGACGACGGCTTTCCAGGCGCCGTTCTGCACGGGCGTCGAGGTCGAGGTGGATACATTATGAGTGACGACACACCTCGCCCGGGCCTGCTGCCGGTCAACAGCTCACCGCTGGAGCGGGCGCTGGATCTCGGGTTTGCCCGGCTGCTGGAACGCATCGATCCGCCGTTTCCCGAACTGATGAATCCGCGTGGAACGACATTGGCGTTCCTGCCTTATCTGGCGGCGGATCGTGGGGTCAAGGAGTGGAGTTCCGAGGCTGCGGAGACGGAAAAACGCCTGACGGTCGAACTCGCCTGGCCTACCGCTCGACAAGCCGGTACACGAACGGCGCTGGAAAACGCGGCCAAGGGGCTGCGATTGAGGCCTGAAGTGCGGGCTTGGTACGAGCAAACGCCACCCGGGCCGCCCTACAGTTTTTCGGTCAGGGCGTTTACCGAGCAACCCTACAGCGAAGAAATCGACGCCCGTCTCGACCGTCGCCTGGCCGACGCCAAAAGCGAGCGCGACACCTTGACAGTTTCCGTCGGCTTGAGTGCCTTCGGCCGTCACGTTATCGGCGCCGCGACGCTGTGCGGTGAACTGACCACGGTTTATCCCGCCGTCATCGATGGCCTTGAAGCCTCGGGCCAAGCCTTCACCGCTGCCGGGCTCTACACCGTCGAAACCTCCACTATTTATCCACAGGGGTCCTAAATGGCCGACTACTACACCCTGCTCACTGACGCGGGGATTGCCTACGAAACCGCCTGCAAGGCAGCGGGCCTACCAATCAAACTGTCGCAGATTTCCGTCGGTGACGGCGGGGGTGCTGTCTACAACCCGGCGGCGACCGCCACCGCACTCAAGCGCGAGGTCTGGCGCGGACCACTCAATGCGCTGTTCCAGGACGAAAAAAACCCGAGTTGGCTGCTGGCTGAGGTGACCATTGCGCCTGATGTTGGCGGTTGGTATGTGCGCGAAGCCGGCATATGGACCGATACCGGGATTCTGTACGCGATCGTCAAATATCCAGAGTCGTTCAAGCCGGTGTTGGCCACCTCGGGCTCAGGGAAAGAGTTTTATATCCGTTCGATTTTCGAGACCAGCAATGCGGAACTGGTGACGTTGTTGATTGACGATACGGTGGTCAAGGCGACGCGGGCATGGGTCGCAAGTTATGTCGCGGATGAGCTTGCCAAGCTCGACAGGAAACAGTCTGTGCGGGTGGCGACGACAGCAAACATTGTGCTGAGCGGTGCGCAGACCGTCGACGGCGTTGCCGTGGTGGCTGGGGACCGGGTGCTTGTCAAGTCGCAGACGTTGGCGAAAGACAACGGTATCTACGTGGTTGCGAACGGTGCTTGGATTCGGGCTAAGGATGCTGATTCGAATGCCGATGTCACCTCGGCGCTTATTGTCTCCGTGGAAACGGGGGCTACGCTTGCCGATACGATCTGGCAGCTCATTACTGATGGCTCGATCGTATTGGGAACGACGTCGCTGACGTTCCAAGACATTACGGCAGGGTATGCCCGATTGTTGTCGCCAGCCTTTGGGGGCAATCCAACGGCGCCGACACCACCCCAGTTCGATAGCTCTCTCAGATTGGCGAGTACTGCCTTCGCAAAACGGATGGGTGTCGAATATTCGGTTTTTGTCCCGCTTACGGTCAGTACCGCACTCGGGGCGTCGTACGTAGGCGGCGTTGTATCCGTCTCATCCGCTACGCCGATCAACATTACGTTGCCTCCGACCACCGGGGTCGCTGAGGGCGCTACGGTCGAGGTAGTGAACGCTGGGGCTCCTGCCGTTACTGTCCTGGCGGCCGGCACTGACGTTTTGGCTTCCCCGCTCATGGCAGTGACTACGGTCGTTCTGGGTACGGGGGATAACGCCGAGTTCGTGAAAGTGTCAGGGACGTGGCGTTTGCGTGGTGGGGCTATGGCTCTTAAATACGCCTCGGTTTTTGGAGGTGCGTTGACAGCTAATGGGTATCAGAAGCTCCCAAGCGGTTTAATCATCCAGTGGGGCACTGCCGGGACTACAAATGGGTTTGGCACATGGACTTATCCAATAGCATTCCCTAATTCAGTGTTTCGTGTGTTCGCAAGCAATGACGCGTCGTCCTCTGGCACAAGCATGTATGCATGTGGTGCCCATCCCACTTCTGGAAGTCCTAATGTGTCAGCCACCTTGGCGAGTCAATTGGCGACGGGGGGTGATGCCATCTTTCTATTTGCCATTGGTTATTGAGGGACGGAAGAAAATGCCTAATCTATTAACGACCGACTCATCTGTCCCGGACATCGGTGCTATTGAGTACGGGGTGAGAAAATGACTCTTTATTCAAGCAAAACAACGGGTGGTTTCTACGATGACTCTATCCACTCCGCCGAGAAAATCCCTCCAGACGCGGTTGAAATAACCCAGAAGCTATATACAGAGCTTCATGAGGGGCAGTCGTTGGGGAAACGGATCTCCAGTGGCGAAGATGGTTATCCGATACTGGTCGATCCACCTGCGCAATCGCCTGAGTTTTTGGCAGCAATTGAGCGCCTGTGGCGTGATGGTCAGCTCGTTTTGACCGATGGCATGGTTGCCCGGCACCGTGACGAGTTGGAAGAAACACCGGAAACCACACTTTCTGTCGAGCAGTACTCGGAACTCCAGGCTTATCGTCGGGCGCTGCGTAAGTGGCCGGAGACGAGCGAGTTCCCACTGGTCGATCACCGTCCGATAGTCCCGTCCTGGTTGCCTGAGCAGTCCCAATAAACGCCCCGCACCGACGGGGCGTTTTCTTACCCACTCAAAACCAAAGCCCCTCCCCGTAGGGGCTTTTTCATACCCGGAGAAAACCAAAAATGGCACTACGCCAAACCTACACCGTGCTCCTCCCATTCCCCACCGGAGGCGGTCACTGGTCGACCACCGGCCAGGAACTGGACCTGCTCGACGTCGAGGCCAACGCCCTGCGCAGCGCCGGTCGCCTGGCGCTGAAGAAAACCGAAGCCGTCGAACCGGCTTCTACATCCAACCCGGCCAAAAAGGCCACCACCCAAAAGGCTGAATAACCATGGCTGAGGTTTTGAACTTCGAGCACAACGGCATCACCGTCAACGCTACTGAATCCCCTGAGGCCATGGGTGGCCTGGGTGACAACGTCATCGGGTTGGTCGGCACCGCGCCGAATGCCAACGCGCTGATTCCGAAAAATACCCCGTTCCGTATCAACAGCTTCACCACCCAGGCTCAGCTGGACCCGACTGGTGCCGAGGCGGGGACGTTGTTCCACGCGGTCTACCAGATCCTCAAAGTGGTCAAGGTACCGGTGTATGTGGTTATCGTCGAAGAGGGCGCGACCCTGGCCGACACGCAGAACAATGTGATTGGCGGCATCGAGGCGCAGACCGGACGCAAGTTGGGTCTGGCGGCGTTGAGTGGCGTCGCCGAAGACCTGACCATCATCGGCGCGCCGGGCTTCACCGGCACCAAGGCGGTGGCGAGCGAGTTCGCTTCGTTTGGCAAGCGCATCAAGGCCCGTGTGGTGCTCGACGGCAAGGACGTCTCGGTCGCCGATCAAGTGACTTACAGCCAGGAGCTGGGTGGCGCCGACCTCGGTTTTGACCGTTGCCTGGTGGTGCACAACATGCCGGCGGTGTATTCCAAGGCGGCGAAGAAAAACGTTTTCCTGGCGCCGTCGAGCCTGGCCATCGCTGCCCTCGCCAAGGTCAAGCAATGGGAGAGCCCGGGCAACCAGGTGACCTTCGCCGAAGACGTTTCCCGCACTGTGGAATACAACATCCTCGACACCTCCACCGAAGGCGATCTGCTCAACCGCTACGGCGTCAGCTATTACGCCCGGACCATCCTCGGCGGCTTCTCGCTGCTGGGTAACCGCTCCATCACCGGCAAGTTCATCAGCTACGTCGGCCTTGAAGATGCCATCAGCCGCAAGCTGGTGAAGGCCGGCCAGAAAGCCATGGCGAAGAACCTGACCAAGTCGTTCATGGACCAGGAGGTCAAGCGCATCAACGACTGGCTGCAAACCCTGGTCGCCGACGAAACCATTCCTGGCGGCAGCGTGTACCTGCACCCGGAATTGAACAGCGTCGAGAAGTACAAGAACGGCACCTGGTATGTGGTCATCGACTACGGCCGCTACGCGCCAAACGAACACATGATTTATCAACTCAATGCCCGCGATGAAATCATCGAGCAGTTCCTGGAGGACGTTCTCTAATGTTTACCAACCGCGTAAGACAGGCCATTGCGGCCACCCTGCAGGGCCTGCCGTTGTCGGCGACTGTGGAAGAATTCACGGCGCCGAAAATCGAATTCGAAATGGAAGAAATGCGCGGCGGGCGTTTCATCGGCGAGGAGATGGCCAAGAGCGGCAAGGCGCTGACGGCCAAGCTGGTGCTGCAAGGCGTCGGCCCGGAAATCATGCTGGCGCTGGGCGTGAGTGTCGGTGACGACATCCTGCTGAACGTGCGCGAAGCCGGTCAGGATCAGGACGGCAACACGTGGTTCACCTATCACACGGTGGGCGGCAAGTTGAAGTCCTTGGACGAAGCTGCGTTGAAGATGAACGAGAAACCCATCACCACGCTCGAGCTGGCCTGTCGTACCTACAACCGTCTGGAAAACGGCATCCCAGTGATCGACATCGATGTGCGCACCCAGAAGTTCGTGCTCAACGGCGTCGACATTCTTGGCGACGCCCGCCGTGCGGTATTGCTGCCTTAAGCCAGAAACCAAACGGCTGACCCGATCTGTGGACGCGTGTTCGTTCCACAGGTCGCTCGCCGATTCAGCAAGGAATACACATGTCCTGGACACCTCCTGTTCACGTCCTGTTGTCGCCGATCACGGGTGACGATGGGACGCAAATCGAACAGCTGCAACTCAAGCCGCTGTACTACTGCGCGCAAAAAGACGCCCTCGCCCGTGCGGGCGATGACGAAGACGATCAGTTCTTCGAACTGGCCAAACTGGCGACCGGCCTGTCACTCAAGGAGCTGGATCAACTCAAGCGCCCGGACTACGTGAGCATCGCGCAATACGTACACGAAATGTCCACGCGCCCGACTTCCCACTTTTCGGAACAGGTGGATGGCGGGCCCGCCGATCCCGACCAGATACAACTGCTGCAACCCCTCGACGTCGCGGGCCGCAGCCTGACCTCGTTGACCCTGGAAATGCCCGTGCTGCGGGCCACCAAGGCGATGAAAAAACTGAAGACGGCCAAGGAACGCGCCGAGTTCATCACGGCCCATTGCACTGGCCTGATGCTTCCCGACCTGGCCTCGCTGACCGTGCCCGACTGGACGCAACTTCAGGTACGCATCGACGATTTTTTAAACAAACCGGCGGACTTCTTTCGGAGCGCGACATCGAACTGATCCTCGATGTGGTGCCGCTCATTTACTCAGTAAGTGAAGCGGAGATCCTCGAGTGGGACGCCGGCAAGGCCTTGCGCCGATACGACATCGCGATCAGTCGCCTTGGTGTGAAACAGGAGTAGAGCGCAATGGCGGACGATAGATATTCCCTCAGATACGCAGCCTTCGATAAGAGTGGGTTAGCGGCCCCAAATGCCAGCCCCACGAGCAGTGTGATTATTTCCGCCGGCGATCGGCTGCCAGGATTCAACCTGGCGCTGGAAAACCTCGGGCTCAAGCTCGGCCTGCTGACCACGGCGGTCGAGTCGCTGACCTTGAAGCTTTCGGCGCAACGGGCGTTCTTCCAGACGATGGGCGCTGGCGCCGCAGGTGAGTCGGCCAATGATCCGAAGGGTAAGGCGGGCCGCGGTATCGAACCTCCGGCGCTGTTGAAACCCGCGATTGAAATGGATTCGGCCATGGCCGACCTCAAACAGGCCGGCCAATTCACGCCTCGCCAAATTGCCGAGATGGCTGAGCCAACCCAGCGTATCGCCAGCGCGCCACTGGTGGCGGCCGGTGGAACCACGGCGGTTGAGCTGGTGAGGATGCAAAGCCTGGCCGCTAGGAATGGAATTGGCAGTGAACTGCCCAATGCCCCGGACCGGCAATTGGCACTGTTGCGTTTTGCCAGTGATGCAGGCGTGACCGCCTCGACGTTCAGAATGCCGGCCATGGAAGCCGCCGAGATGCTGCTCGGTTGGCGTACTTCCATGAAGCTCAGCGCAGAGAAAGCGTTTGATCTGGCGGATGCGACCAACCATTTGGGCAAGATTAGCGGTGGTGCGAAAGCGTGTGATATCGGCACCGTGTTGCAACGTGACGGAGCGGCGGCGACTTCGGTAGGCCTGCAGCCAGCGCAAGCCGCAGCGTTGACGGCGGCGTTGCTCAATACCGGTTCGCAACAGGCTGAAGCTGGCGCGGCGCTTGGTAGTTTTACGACTGCGTTGGGCAAGGGCAATCAGGTCTCCGCGACCGAACAAGCGGCCTGGAAGCAACTGGGGCTGGATCCCAAAGCGGTGGCGAGCGGCATGCGCGACAAGGACGCCGCGCCGGGGACGGTGATGTCGGTGCTTGCAGCGTTGAACGCGCAACCGGCCGACAAACGCGCGAACCTTGCCTCTTCGCTGTTTGGTACGGGCAATGAGGCGGTGCTGCGCATGGCGCAGAAACTGGACGACGTGAATGCAGCCTTCTGGCAGGTGAAAACTCCAGGTCAATACGCCACTTCACAACTGGGCAATGACGGCTCGGTGAAGCAGGACGCGCTGGCGCTATCGAATACCCTGCAAGGCCGGTTGAACGTCCACAACGCCAGCAACGAACGTCTGTCGTTGGCCGCTGGCAATGCCGTGGCGCCTGTGATGGACAGCTCGCTGCAATGGCTCGGTTCGCTGAACGACGGCATGAGCGAGTTGGCCGAAACCTCACCTAAAGCCACCGCTGCCATTGTACTGGTCGGCGCGGCGCTCAAACCGCTGGTGGGAGCGTTGCTTAAAGCCATCACCGATGAGCTGAGTAATCGAACGGCCAAGCGGATATTGGAGCCGGCGAGCGCTGCGAAAGCCGAGGTTGGCGGGAGCGTTGGTCGTTCTCTGCAGGGCTTGAATACTTCAGCGCGCTCGCTGCGCTTTATGCCCGGAGCGCCTGTTCTCGGCGCTGGCCCTCAGCTAGTCGAAGGCGCAATGAACGGCGACGTCCAGATGATTGGCGCAGGCCTGGGAGCTGCGGGCGGCGGCTGGGCCGGGGCTTCGGCCGGTGCGACTGCGGGCGCCACGCTCGGCACCTTTTTCGGTCCGGGTATCGGCACCGCCATTGGTGGAGCCCTCGGCGCGATTGTCGGCGGTGTGGCGGGAAGCTGGATCGGCGGTGAGTCGGGTTCCTGGCTGGGCGAGAAGCTCGCCTCGCCCGTCGACAAACTCCCTCCTGCGGATCAAGCCACAAGGGATCTGCCCCAAGCCCAGGTCGCCACCCAGCAAAACGTCTTGACGGCGAACATCTACATCAATGGCCAGGACCAGGCCAGCGCCGCTCAATTGGCGAACCTGGTGGTGCAACAAATCACCAGCCAATTCCAACTCATGCCTAATTCACTTGCCATGCGCAGTGATGCGGCCCTGACCGACGGAGTGACCTGATGCGTCAGCAAATGGCGTTGGGCAGTTTCATTTTCGGGCTGTCTCGCAATTTCGCCTACCACTCCCTGGTTCGCACCTCGGACGGTGGCTGGAAAAGCATCGACATCCTCACTAGCAAACCCAAGTCCAGCCAGGTCGGCCAAGGCCTGCAAGGGCTGACCATTACCGGCAAGTCGATGTACGCGACCGCCATGGATCGACTCGATGAGCTGCGCGCATTGCAAGCGCTGCGCAGGCCTTTGCCGCTGGTGGACGGCATCGGCCGCAACTGGGGCTTGTGGCAAATCAACAAGGTCTCGGAAACCCAGACCGAGATCATCGACGACGGCACCGCGATGGTGGTTGGCTGGGTGATTGAATTGACGGAGTTCGCCAATGCGTAGGATTCGAAGCATCGCCGGCGACTCGGTGAATCTGTTGTTGTATCGCGAGCTTGAACGTTGTGATGACGCCGCCGAAGAAGCGCTCTGGCGGCTGAATCCGGGGCTGGCAGAATGGGGCCCGGTATTGCCTGCGGGCGTGTGGGTCGTCCTGCCGGAAGTGGAGCTCAAACCTGTTGCAACCCCACCGGTTTCGGCCTGGGATTAAGGAGGCGACATGTCATTGGGTTTTACGCCTGCGGTAGAAATTTATGGCGCGAACGCCGCGCTGCTCAACCAGCGATTGCTCAGTTGGACGCACATCGACGCAGCGGGTATCGAGTCCGATCAACTGACGCTCACGCTCAGCCTGGAAGGGCTCGAGGGGCTGCCCAGCCTTGAGGGAAAAATCGGCCTGCGGGTCGGTTATCAAGAGTCCGGGCTCGTGGATAAAGGTGAGTTCGTCGTGACGCGGCGCACCCCGACATTGTTTCCCCTGCGCCTGACATTGGTGGCGACGGCGGCGCCGTTCAGCGCGTCGGATCAGACCGGTTTCAAGCAGCGCCGATCTGTCAGTCACGGGCCGACGACTCTGGGGACGTTGTTTCGTCAATTGACGTCGAGGCACGGGTTTTCCCCTCGCGTTGCCCCCGAGCTGTCGCTGATCAAGATCGAGCACATCGACCAGTCCAACGAAACCGACATGGGATTCCTGACTCGGCTGGCCCATCGTTATGACGCGGTAGCGAAGCCGATCAACGAGTTGTATGTGCTGGCACGTCGCGGCCAGGCGAAATCGTTATCGGGCAAAATCCTTCCGGACACAAAGCTGTCGGTGACGACGAACAATCGTCCAGGAGACCAAGCCTTTATCTCTGCGGTTCTTGATGAAGCGGCCCGGGCGAAATACCAGGGCTGCAAGACGACCTGGTGGGATGCGGTGGCGGGCAAAGTGCGTGTCGAAGAAAGCGGTATCGCGCCATTCAAGACGCTGCGTCAACGCTTCCAAAGCGCAGACGATGCCCGCGCCGCCGCTGAAGGGGAGGTGCGCCGGATGATGCGCGAAGCCCTCAAGGTCACCATTGAATGCCCCGGCAATCCGGCGTTATCCGCAGAAGGCATCGTGCTGCTTGACCCAACCTGGCCGGATTTCATGCGCGGCCGCTGGTCGATCGACAAGGTCACCGCCAGCGGCGACCGGGAAAAAAGCTACCGCTGCAGGATCGAGGCGACTTGTCTGGATGCGAGGGGCTGACATTTGTTACCAGTGCACGTCGATCCAGCTAAAACGAACTGCTCGCGGTGTATGGAGTAATCAAGTGTCGGCTTGGCGGCGTTCACCTATTAAGCATCCGCCGCACGTCATCAAGACTGATCTTCTCAATAATACGTGCCGGAACCCGAGACTCTGCGGACAAGTTATAGACCTGAAAATTATCGTTAACGACATGTTTCGACATAAGTTTCAAGGAAGGCAATATCCGAGTGCCGTACTGCTGGTCCAGTCCGCAAGGCGAGGGTTTGCTGTCGGACGTTTCATAGAATCGGCCAGCCGCCTGATTCAAGTCGAAGCCAACCAGGAAGACCTTGTTGAAACCCAGATGGTAGGCAGTTTGTATGGCTAGGTACATGACGGTTCGAGCCTCGAAGTAGCCAAGGGTCATGTCTTTGCTGAAGCCAATATCTTTGCTTCGCTTGCTAAAAAGAGATCTGTCCCTGACTAGTGACTTCTGCGGGTTGAATAACGTTGTGAATATCGACGCCCTGGGGGCCTTTTTTAAGCTGAAGACTTTCCCGCTGGGCTTGGTTTGGACGATGTCAAACTGTTCCTCCCACACCGCAACGTTTTCACTGATTTGCATTGCGGTTGCGAAGAGTTCCGGCTGTTGAAGCGAGAAGTTGAGATCCGAGCATATATAGAAAAAGGGCTTGATGTCGGCTTGGCTGAACATTGATATAGCGCCGTTCATGGTAATCATCGGCACGGTGGGAAACTCTTGTAACGGAAAGTCTCTCGCCGAGGCGCCTGAAGCGATGATAAAAACCGGCCCACTTTTTACGTTTTTGCATTCACTGAAACTGGCCTTTTTCAATGACGTAGCTGCTTCTGTGATGAGCGCTTTGTCCAGATTTTTCGCCCTGCTCATGTACGTCCCTTTTCTTTATTCAAATGATTGATGATGCCTTCAACCGCGTTAAGGAAAATCGCCATGCCTATCACGCAAGCCCAACTGCTGCGTATCCTTCCAAACGCCGGCGCCAGTGCCGGCGTTTTTGCACCTGTCCTGAACACTGCCATGGGCCGTTACCAGATTGTCGGCCTCAAGCGTGTCGCCGCGTTTATCGCCCAGGTCGGCCATGAATCCGGCCAGCTGCGTTATCTACGCGAACTGGGCAACGATGTTTATTTGTCAAAGTATGACACCGGTCGGCTGGCTTCGCGCCTGGGCAATACTCCTGAAGTGGACGGCGACGGTCAACGGTACCGGGGGCGTGGGCTGATCCAGATTACCGGACGGGCGAACTACCAGGCTTGCGGTGAGGCGCTGGGCCTGGATCTGGTCGCGGAACCGACGCTGTTGGAGCAACCCCTGTGGGCCGCGCTTTCGGCTGCGTGGTTCTGGGCCTCACGGGGGCTTAATCCCCTCGCGGATGCCGGCGATTTCGTTACGATCACCCAGCGGATCAACGGCGGCCAGAACGGCGCCGCGGACCGCCAGGTTTTATATGGGCGAGCGCTGCGGGTGCTGGAATGAACCCGGCCCTGCTGAGGTTTGTGCCTCTCACCGCCGTGGTTTTTTTGCTGCTGACGACCAGCGTGACCTGGAAAATCCAGGATTGGCGTTACGGCAAGACGTTGGCCGAGCTGGCCAATTCCCACGCTGAAACCCTGAGAAAGATGAGCGTTGCAGCGGCCGCTTCGCAGCAAAGAGAAACAGAAAGACGCCTCGCCCTCGAACAGCAACTTTCCGCCAGCGAGCAAATTCATTATCGAGCCTTGAGCGATGCCCAACGTGACCAGGATCGCTTGCGCGATCGCCTTGCTACTGCCGATGTCCGGCTGTCAGTCCTCCTCGACGCCGACGATGTTGCCGCCGGCTGTGCAGTGCCTGCCGCCCCCGGCGCCGGCGGCATGGATCATGGTGCCCCACGCGCCCGACTTGACCCGTCGCATGCTCAACGAATTATCGCCATCACTGACGCGGGCGACCGTGGACTGATTGCGCTGCAGGCTTGCCAGGCTTACGTCAGGGCGCTGGGCCGGTGATCTGTCGAGCCTTGCATGCTTCGGATGGTCGTGTACGGTAGGCCCCAATCGCGTCGAATCAGGAGAGCTTCGTGGACGACATTACCGAACTGGCCGCTGAATTGGGCAGGCGCCTGCAGCTGCTCAATGCCCATGTCACCACCGCCGAGTCCTGCACCGGTGGTGGGATTGCCGAGGCGATCACTCGGATCCCAGGGAGTTCGGCCTGGTTCGAGGCAGGTTTTGTCACCTATTCCAATCGTCAGAAAACCCAGCAATTGGGCGTGCCCGACGGGTTATTCGAAAAGGTCGGCGCGGTCAGCCGCGAGGTGGTGGAGGCGATGGCGCGGGGCGCCCAGCAGGAAAGCCTGGCGCGTTTCGCCGTGGCGGTCAGCGGCGTGGCCGGGCCGGACGGGGGCTCGCCGAGCAAACCGGTGGGCACCGTATGGCTCGCCTGGGGCGTCGGCGAGGCGCTGTTCAGTGAGCAGCGATTCTTTCCAGGCAACCGCGACGAGGTCCGCCGACAAACGGTGAAGGCCGCGCTAGACGGGCTGTTACAACATGCCGCCGCAGAAATCTCAAATCAGGGGTAGGCGATCCTCAATCGCTGTGGAATAATACTGGCTACTTATACAGGTGTTGGCCGTCAGGCCTTATTGATTACGTGAGGACTTTAATGGACGACAACAAGAAGAAAGCCTTGGCTGCGGCCTTGGGTCAGATCGAACGTCAATTCGGCAAGGGTGCCGTAATGCGTATGGGCGATCAGGACCGCCAGGCGATTCCTTCCATCTCCACCGGCTCCCTGGGCCTGGACATCGCGCTTGGCATCGGCGGCTTGCCAAAAGGTCGTATCGTTGAAATCTACGGTCCTGAATCCTCCGGTAAAACCACGCTGACCCTATCCGTGATCGCCCAGGCTCAAAAAGCCGGCGCAACCTGCGCCTTCGTCGACGCCGAACACGCCCTGGACCCGGAATACGCCGGCAAGCTGGGCGTCAACGTCGACGACCTGCTGGTGTCCCAGCCGGACACCGGTGAGCAAGCCCTGGAAATCACCGACATGCTGGTGCGCTCCAACGCAGTTGACGTGATCATCGTCGACTCCGTGGCGGCACTGGTACCGAAAGCTGAAATCGAAGGTGAAATGGGCGACATGCACGTGGGCCTCCAGGCTCGCCTGATGTCCCAGGCCCTGCGCAAGATCACCGGTAACATCAAGAACGCCAACTGCCTGGTGATCTTCATCAACCAGATCCGCATGAAGATCGGCGTGATGTTCGGTAGCCCTGAAACCACCACCGGTGGTAACGCACTGAAGTTCTACGCCTCGGTTCGCCTGGACATCCGCCGTACTGGCGCGGTGAAAGAAGGTGATGAGGTTGTCGGTAGCGAAACCCGCGTCAAAGTGGTGAAGAACAAGGTGGCATCGCCGTTCCGTCAAGCTGAATTCCAGATCCTCTACGGCAAGGGCATCTACCTCAACGGCGAGATGATCGACTTGGGTGTGCTGCACGGCTTCGTCGAGAAATCCGGCGCCTGGTATGCTTACAACGGCACCAAGATCGGTCAGGGCAAGGCCAACTCGGCCAAGTTCCTGGCGGATAACCCGGAAGTTGCCGCTGCCCTTGAGAAGCAACTGCGCGACAAGCTGTTGAGCCCGGTTGCAGACGTCAAGTCCGTGGCCAATCGCGAAACTGCAGAGAACCTGGCTGACGCTGACATCTGATCGATCCGATGACCGCCGTACTCGATACCCTCGTCGCGGTGCGGCGAACCGCAATGGACCTGCTCGCCAGACGTGAGCACGGTCGAGTTGAGCTGACGCGTAAACTGCGTCAGCGCGGCGCCCCCGACGAGTTGATCGACACGGCCCTCGACCGTTTGACGGAAGAGGGTCTGCTGTCGGAGTCGCGTTACCTCGAAAGCTTTGTCTCTTACCGCGCCCGGTCCGGTTACGGTCCGATGCGGATTCGCGAGGAACTTGGCCAACGCGGCTTACAACGCCCGGATATCGAACTCGCCTTGCGCGAAAGCGGTATCGACTGGCAAGAACAGCTAACGGATACCTGGCGGCGCAAGTTTTCAGGGCATCTGCCCATCGATGCACGGGAGCGAGCCAAGCAAGGGCGTTTCCTGGCGTATCGAGGTTACTCCATGGAAATGATCAATCGCCTGTTCAGCGGTCGCAGCCTGGATGACTAAACAAAACGGCCCGCTATTTCGATAGCGGGCCGTTTTTTTATGGGTTTAGGAAACCTTGATCGGATCCCAGGTAAGGGGATGGACCTCGGTGGCGGGCTGGGCCCAGTTTTCCGACAGGTTGATATAATCCACCAGCTCTCTTAACCGGCCGTGATCACGGGCGTTGAAGGTAAATGCCAGTCGGGTCAGATGGCTGAACGGGGCTTCCTCCGGCTCCTCGCCGCTGTAGGCGTGCTGGTGGAAACAGTCGTTCAGGCACAGATCGGCAAAATCAGCCTGCATCCGCTGCAACGCTTGTTCATTGAGCGGGTGGTGCATACGGATCACGAACTGATGCTTGAGCCAACGGCTGGAGTGGAAGTTGCGGTAGAACTGGTTGATTTCTTCCACGGCGTCCTCGGCATTGTGCACCAGGCGCATCAGCTTCATGTCGGTTGGGAGGATGTAGCGATTTTCCTCGAGCTGTTCGCGGATGAAATCCAAGGCGCCTTGCCAGAACTTTCCCCCGGGAGCGTCCAGCAGCACTACCGGTACCAACGGGCTTTTACCCGTCTGCACCAGCGTCAGCACTTCCAACGCCTCGTCAAGGGTGCCAAACCCGCCTGGGCAGAGCACCAGGGCATCGGCTTCCTTGACGAAAAACAGCTTGCGAGTAAAGAAGAAGTGGAACGGCAGCAGGTTCTGCGTGCCCTCCACGGTGGGGTTCGCGTGCTGTTCGAAAGGCAGGGTAATGTTGAATCCCAGGCTGTGTTCCCGCCCCGCACCTTCATGGGCCGCAGCCATGATGCCGCCGCCCGCGCCGGTGATGACCATCATGTCTGACCGAGCCAGCGCCGCGCCCAGCTCCCGTGCCAAGCCATACAGCGGATGTTCGATGGGGGTTCGGGCCGAGCCGAAGACCGTGACTTTGCGCCGACCCTTGAATTGTTCGAGCGTGCGAAACGCATGTTCCAACTCGCGCAGCGCCTGGAGCGTGATCTTGGCGTTCCAGCGGTTGTGATCTTCCTGGGCCATGCGCAGCACGGTCAGGATCATGTCTCGATAAATGGGCAGGTTAGGGCTGTTGGGTGATACCAGGTTGAGTTGCTCTTCGACCTTGCGGGTGAGGTCGTGGCCATGGCTCTCAAAATGACGACTGAGCAGGTCATTCGGTTTGTACGGCATTCAGCTTCTCCTTCTGAACAGAACCCCCGGCCCGAACGAGAGATTCGTCAGGGCCACGACACGTCCTGTGTCGTTGTCAGTCCGGGCCTGTGTCCGGGCATCAAACTGGCTAGGCGCGATGTGCAGCAAGGCGGACAAGCCATCCAGCAGGTTCTGTTTTCTTCCCTTGGATGAAAAACAAACACACGTCACGGCGTTGGTGGCAGCCTCGTTCTGCCCGTTATAAAGCGATACTTTGAATCTAGTCCCTTGAGCTGATCTTTGCTTTCTCGATCATGATGTTCGAAAGTGCGCGCCGACGATGAACAACGGCGCTCTCGCTCGGGTTGATTATTTCTTGGTCTTGGCCGGTTTCGGGCAGTCCGATTCCTGGAAGCGTTCGGTTGCAACCGGGCGGTTGGTTTTCACTTCGGTGAACTCGTAGCGCATGGTTGCGCCCTTGGCCATCAGCTTGCGGAAACCCGGATTGGTACACACCGTGGAGCCCAGCTGGAAATAAACGGCCTTGGGGTCTGCGCGCATTTTCTGGGCATGGCTGCTTTGCACGCTGAGGTGATTGACCAGCTCGGTGCCTTCGACGGTATACCCTTGGTCGAGGATGTCTTCGTTGATGGCTCGCGGCGTGCCAACGCTGCTTTGCGTGGCTACGTTTTGCAGCATCTTGTTCAGTTCGAGTTCTTTCAGCGACGCAGCCTGAGCGCTGATGGACGTCGCCAGCAAAACGGCAACGGTAGGGACGATAAGGCGCAGCATGAAACTCTCCTGGTTCAGTAACTGGTGGTTCGACCGGTCACGTGACTGTGCGTTCAGTGGCGGCGATTATAGGGGAGCCTGGGGAGACGGTACAGGTTTGCGCGCTCTGGTAGACTGCCGGCCTTCATTGCCCTGCCGAGTGTTGTTCGTGTCGAGTTTTCCTGCCTGTGGGTGTTGCCCGCGATGAACCATGCCCCTAACGCCGTAGCCCGCCTGCGCGACCAACGCATCGATGAAGGCATCAAGCCAATTCAGGCCCGGGGCTGGCGCGCGCCCCGTTGCAGCGCATGCCGAGTGATTGTCAGCCATTGCCTGTGCGCCTGGCGCCCGAGCGTCGAGACCCGCTCCGGGGTCTGCCTGATCATGACCAACAAGGAAGTCTTCAAGCCGAGCAACACCGGTTGGCTGATTGCCGATGTGGTGCAGGACAATCATGCGTTCATATGGTCGCGCACCGAGGTCGATGAGCAATTGTTGGCGCTGCTGGGCGATCCGCAATGGCAACCATACCTGGTGTTTCCTGGCGAATACGTCGAACCGTCGCGAGTCACCCATACGGTTGATCTCGATCACTCCAGGCGTCCCCTGTTCATTCTCTTGGACGCGACCTGGACGGAAGCGCGGAAAATGTTCCGCAAGAGTCCTTATTTTGACCGTTTGCCCATCCTGAGCCTGCTGCCTGACAAGCTGTCGCGCTATCGCTTGCGACGTTCCACCCGTAGCGAGCACCTGTGCACCGCCGAGGTAGCGGCGCTGTGCCTTGAGCTGGCGGGAGACAGTGACGCGGCGTCGGCCCTGGACGCCTATTTCGATGTGTTCAGCCAGCATTACCTCGGTGCCAAGCGCCAGCAAGAGGTGAACGTATCGACCCCGGCCCATGCCGAGTTGCAGCTCTTTGTCCGTGCGGCTCACGAGGTGTTGGCCTAATAGTGGCCCATACTCGATACAGCAGTCGCCGTGCTGCTTGACCACCCCGGCTTCGCTGGGCATGCTTGGCGCCGACCAGGGTGCGGCCAAAAGTTTGAAACGCTGTGATTGGCGTTGAACGTGCCCCTGTGGATGCCGCTGCGTGGTGGTGTCTTGAGTTGTTTGGCGAGGCGCGAATGCATCGGGCCTGCCACTAAAAACAGGATCATTTGAAAAATGGCCACATACGAAATCCTGATTGCCGATGATCACCCGCTTTTTCGCAGCGCGTTGCATCAGGCAGTGACCCTGGGCCTTGGCTCGGATGTCCGGTTGACGGAGGTGGCCAGCATCGCGGAACTGGAAACTCGATTGGCTGAGAAGGCCGACTGGGACCTGGTGCTGCTGGATCTGAACATGCCCGGCGCGTATGGCTTCTCTGGCCTGGTGTTGTTGCGCGGACAGTATCCGCAGATCCCCGTGGTAATGGTGTCGGCTCAGGAAGAGGCTTCGGTGATGGTCAAGGCCCGCGAGTTCGGTGCCAGCGGGTTCATTCCCAAATCCAGTTCCCTGGAAATGATTCAGAGGGCGGTAAAGGCCGTCCTCGATGGCGATGTGTCCTGGCCGCCGCAGGCGTTCGAAGCGGTGAGCGTGTCGGCGGAAGCCAAGGCTGCCAGCGAAGGGTTGGCCAGCTTGACGCCGCAGCAGTTCCGAGTGCTGACCATGGTCTGCGAAGGCCTGTTGAACAAGCAGATTGCTTATGAATTGAACGTGTCGGAGGCAACCATCAAGGCCCACGTCACCGCCATCTTTCGTAAACTCAACGTGCGTACCCGAACCCAGGCGGCGTTGTTGCTGCAACAACTTGAGTCAATTTCGCCGCAGTCGTAGCGTTGGATTCACGCTTTTTTGACTGGGTTTACATTAGCTTCTCCACTCCTTCCGATCAGTTGCCTACTCTATGTCACCTTTTAAAGGCCAAACCGGCCTGAAACGCATCCTCAATGCCTCCGGCTACTCCCTGGACGGGCTGCGTGCCGCTTTCGTCGGCGAAGCCGCATTCCGCCAACTGGTCCTGCTCAACGTCATCCTGATTCCGCTGTCGTTCTTCCTGAATGTCAGCCGTGTCGAACAAGCGTTGTTGATCGCGGTCTGCTTGCTGGCCCTGATCGTCGAGCTACTCAATTCAGCAGTGGAGGCGGCGATCGACCGTATTTCCCTCGAGCTGCACCCGCTGTCGAAGAACGCCAAGGACATGGGCAGCGCCGCCCAGTTTGTCGCCCTGACGATGATTGCGTTGGTGTGGGGCCTGGTACTGCTCTAAGTCTCAGGCGATGGCCGGCAGGACGATTTCGTCGCTGCGCTGGACCCCTGCGGTAAATGCCCGGCACAACTCTAGAAATTCACGCATGGCCGAGGTCTGGTATTTTTGCTTGTGCCAGATGAAGTAGAACTGGCGCGCCAAATCCATGTCCGGCGTTTCCACCGCCACCAGGCTGCCGCGGCGAAAGGCATCACGCAAAGCCAAGCGTGAGATACAGCCGATCCCCAGGCCGGATTCCACCGCGCGCTTTATCGCTTCGGTGTGTTCCAGCTCCAGGCGAATGTTCAACGCGCTGCGGTGGTGGCGCATGGCCTGGTCGAAAGTCAGCCGGGTGCCGGAACCCTGTTCACGTAAAATCCAGGCCTCATGGGTCAATTCCTCCATGGTCGCCTGCCCGCGCTTGGCCAGTGGATGCTGGGGCGCGCAGAACACCACCAACTCATCCTCGACCCAGCTCTGCACCTCGATGTCCGGGTGGCTGCAGTCGCCTTCGATTAGACCCAGATCAATTTCATAGTGGGCAACCTGGTGCACGATGTTGGCAGTGTTTTGCACGTGCAGCTTCACCTGGCTTTCCGGATGGCGCTGCATGAAACCGCCGATCAGCAGGGTCGCCAGGTAATTGCCAATCGTCAGCGTGGCGCCGACCGCCAGTGAGCCGAAGCCGGACTTGCCGTTGAGCAGGTCTTCGATCTCCTTGGCCTGGTCCAGCAACGCCACGGCCTGTGGCAGCAACTGTTTGCCCAAGGCATTGAGGCTCAGGCGCTTGCCGGCGCGGTCGAAGAGTTGACAGCTCGATTGGCGCTCCAATTCGGTGATGGAGGTGCTGGCAGCCGACTGCGAAAGATTGAGCAGGCCCGCGGCACGGGACACGCTCTCTTGCTGGGCGACAGCGACGAAGACTTGAAGTTGACGTAGAGTAAATCGCATATCTATATAACCGATAACCCTTATCTTAATAATCCATTTAACAGATATTGTCGCCGCCATTAGAATGCGATGCAATTGCGCAGATTATCGACGCAGGCATCATTTCCAGGAGTCCCCCGTACATGAGCAACATGAACCACGAGCGTGTCCTCAGTGTTCATCACTGGAACGACACTCTGTTCAGCTTCAAGTGCACCCGCGATCCGGGCCTGCGCTTCGAGAACGGTCAGTTCGTGATGATCGGCCTGCAGCAGCCCAACGGCCGCCCGCTTATGCGCGCTTATTCGATCGCCAGCCCGAACTGGGAAGAGCATCTTGAATTTTTCAGCATCAAGGTCCCCGACGGTCCGCTGACTTCCCAGTTGCAGCACCTGAAGGAAGGCGACGAGATCATCATCAGCAAGAAGCCTACCGGCACGCTGGTGCTGGACGACCTCAAGCCTGGCAAGCATTTGTATCTGCTCAGCACCGGCACCGGCCTGGCGCCATTCATGAGCGTCATCCAGGATCCGGAAACCTACGAGCGTTTCGAAAAAGTGATCCTGTGCCACGGCGTGCGTTACGTCAATGAAGTCGCCTACCGCGAGTTCATCACCGAGCACCTGCCGCAGAACGAATTCTTCGGCGAAGCGCTGCGTGACAAGCTGATCTACTACCCGACCGTGACCCGCGAGCCGTTCGAGAACGAAGGCCGTCTGACCGACCTGATGCGCAGCGGCAAACTGTTCCGCGACATCGGCCTGCCACCGATCAACCCGCAAGACGACCGTGCGATGCTGTGCGGCAGCCCGAGCATGCTCGACGAGACCAGCGAAGTGCTCAACAGCTTCGGCCTGACCGTTTCGCCGCGTATGCGTGAGCCGGGTGATTACCTGATCGAACGAGCATTTGTGGAAAAGTAAGTCGCAGCCCATAAAAAGCCCGCGCCGCCTGAATAAGGCCGCGCGGGCTTTTTCGTTCCTGGACTTATTTAACCGCTGGAATCACTTCCAGCACGCGGATCACGCCGGGCTCCGGGTAATGCCAGCGTACGTCCAGGTCCCAGAACTGCGCGCCATATTCCCGTTCGGCTGTAGGAATCTGGTACGCCGGGCGTGGGTCCTGCGCCAGGCATTGCTCAATCAACTCCACCAACGGCTCGTCGAGGCGCAAGGCGTGATCGCGGGCTTGAAGCAAGGCTGACTCCGCCCATTGCACCGGGATCAGGCCAGGCGCTGCGCTGGCGATGTCGTTGGAGGCTGAGCCGATGATGTCGGCGTAGGGCACGTAGGGCTTGATGTCCAGCACGGGCGTACCGTCCAGCAAGTCAATGCCCGAGATCCACAGTCGGTCGGCTTCTACCCGATCCAACTTTACCACCGACTGGCCGATTCCATTGGGACGATGGGTGGCGCGGGTGGCGAACACGCCCATGGATTTGTTGCCGCCCAGGCGCGGCGGGCGCACTTTCAAGCGGGGTTTGTCTTCCAAAGCCTGGTGGAACAGAAACAGCAGCCAGACATGACTGACCTGCTCCAGGCCCTGCACCGCGTCGCCCTGATCGAACGGCGCCACCAGCTCCAGCACGCCGCGCGCGGCCGGGGCCAGTTGTGGTTGGCGCGGGATGGCGAACTTCTCCTTGAAACAGGAGCGGACGAAGCCGACGGGGGAGACGGTGTAGGTCATTTCGAGTGCTTCAAGTGGCAAGCGACAAGCCGCAAGCTTATGGCTGCTGTTTAAGCTCTGACGCGCAGCGTCAGGCCCTTGAGGAAGTTGCGCAGCAACTGGTCGCCACATGGGCGATAGTTGGTGTGGCCGAACTTGCGGAACAGCGCGCTCAATTCCGGCTTGGACACCGGGAACTCGGCAGCCTTGAGGATGGCGTGCATGTCGTCTTCCTTCAGCTCGAAGGCGACGCGCAGTTTCTTCAGGATGATGTTGTTGGTCACCGGCACTTCGATCGGCTGCGGCGGACGGCTTTCGTCCTTGCCGCGCTTGAAGATCACCAGGCCATCGAGAAAATGCGCCATGACCTCGTCAGGGCAGAACACGAAGCCTTCTTCCTCGTCTTTCTTGAGGTAGCCGGCGAGGTCCTCCAAGGAAACCTCCAGGCCGCCCAGCTTGATGATCTCGATGACTTTCTTGTCGCTGATGTCGAGCATGTAGCGCACGCTGCGCAGTACGTCGTTGTGAATCATGTGTGCAGTCCTGATCAATCGACAGTGGGCGCCGCGCTTCGCTGCGGCGCCGGAAAATTAGAATTTCTCTTTGGCGGACAAATAGCGCCACTGGCCCAGCGGCACCTTGCCGATGGAGACGCCGCCGATGCGGATGCGGCGGATGGCGACGACCTTCAGGCCGACCGCCTGGCAAAACAGCGCGATCACGCCCGGTTGCGGGTTCTTCATGGCGAAGCGCAGGCGGTTCTCGTTCTGCCAACTGGCCTTGACGGCCGGCAGCTCCTTGCCCTTGTAGGTCAGGCCATGGTTCAGGCGATTGAGGCCATGGGCGACCATTTCGCCTTCGACTTCAACCACGTATTCCTGCTCGATCTTGGCCGCGTCGGCGGTGAGCTTGCGCAGGATCTTCCAGTCCTGGGTGAACACCAGCAAGCCGCTGGCACCAGCCTGCAAGTCGTCACTGGCGGTCAGGCGCAGAAAATGCCCTTTGAGTGGGCGCTTGCCGAAGCGATGTTCATCGCTGAGGCTCTGCGGTCCAAGGGAAGCCATCGCGGTGTCTACATCCATGCCCACCGGGGCGTTCAGCAGGAGCGTCACTGGCTCCGGCGCGGTAGCCTTGGCCTCGGGGTCGAGTTCGACCTTCTGGGTCGTCACCTTGAACTGCGGCTCGTCGATCACTTCGCCATCCACAGTGACCCAGCCGCCCTCGATGAACAGCTCAGCCTCCCGACGGGAACAGCCGACGAGTTCGATGAGGCGTTTGGAGAGACGAATCGGGTCAGTCATGACGGGGGCCGTAACAAAAAGAGGGTGGGCATTGTACCTGCCTGGCGCCGGTTAATCGCGGGTCCATTTGCCTCATGCAACTATTAGCCGCGTCCAACCCTCAGGCCAGGCTGCTTGTAACGCATATGCAGCAGTGGGTAGGGCTGGTTCATGCCATCTCTTGGCGAGCGCCCGACCACTTCGAAGCCTTGCTTGAGATAAAAGCCCAGCGCCTGCGGATTCTGTTCGTTGACGTCCAGTTGATGGGCGTTCAGATGTTCCATGGCGTAGCGCAGCAACTGCTTGCCCAAGCCTTGGCCGCGGTGTTCAGGACCGATGAAAAGCATCTCGACCTTGCCGGCCGCCACCCCAGCGAAACCGGTGATGCGCTGGCGTGTGTCTCGCGTGCAGATGAGCATCACCGCGTCCAGGTAGCGGGTGAGCACCAGGTTCTTCAGCAGCTCGATGTAACTGTCCGGCAGGAAGTCATGGGTAGCGCGTACCGACGCTTCCCAGACGCGGGTCAATTCCTGGTAGTCGCTCGGTTTCGGTGTGTAAATGACCGAATGCTGACGCATGTCCGCCTGTTCCTTGTGGTGGGTGTCTCCATACGATAGCCGTAAAAAAGCCCCGCATCTTGTTGCAAGAGCGGGGCTTCAGGATTTTTTCGAGGCTGGCAGGCGAGTGGCTGAAAACAACAGCAGTCCCGCCTGGTCTGGATCAACCGATCTGTTCAGCCCACAAATCGTACTCGTCGGCGTCGGTCACCTTGCACCAGACCTTGTCGCCTGGCTTGAGGTTGCTGCCATTGTCGATGAACACGTTGCCGTCGATTTCCGGGGCGTCGAAGAAGCAGCGGCCCACGGCGCCTTGTTCGTCGACTTCGTCCACCAGCACTTCGATTTCACGGCCGATGCGCATTTGCAGGCGTGCCGAGCTGATGGCCTGTTGGTGCGCCATGAAACGATCCCAGCGGTCCTGCTTGACGTCGTCCGGCACCACGTCCAGGTCCAGGTCGTTGGCCGGTGCACCGTCAACCGGCGAATACTGGAAGCAGCCGACGCGATCGAGTTGGGCCTCGGTCAGCCAGCCCAGCAGGTACTGGAAGTCTTCTTCGGTTTCGCCGGGGAAGCCGACTATAAAGGTCGAACGGATGATCAAGTCCGGGCAGATCTGGCGCCAGTTCTTGATGCGGGCCAGGGTCTTGTCTTCGAAGGCCGGGCGCTTCATGGCCTTGAGGACTTTCGGGCTGGCGTGCTGGAACGGGATGTCCAGGTACGGCAGGATCTTGCCGGCGGCCATCAGCGGGATCAGCTCGTCGACATGCGGGTACGGATAGACGTAATGCAGACGCACCCAGACGCCGAGGGTGCTGAGGGCTTCGCACAGTTCGGTCATGCGGGTTTTCACCGGCGCGCCGTTCCAGAAACCGGTGCGGTACTTGATGTCGACGCCGTAGGCGCTGGTGTCCTGGGAAATCACCAGCAGTTCCTTGACGCCAGACTTGACCAGGCGCTGGGCCTCGTCGAGCACATCACCCACCGGGCGGCTGACCAGCTTGCCGCGCATCGACGGGATGATGCAGAAGCTGCAGCTGTGGTTACAGCCTTCGGAGATCTTCAGATAGGCGTAGTGACGCGGGGTCAGCTTGATGCCTTGCGGCGGCACCAGGTCGATCAGCGGGTTGTGGTCCTGGCGCGGCGGTACCACGTCGTGCACGGCGTTGACCACTTGCTCGTACTGCTGCGGACCGCTCACCGACAACACGCTCGGGTGCACGTTGCGGATGTTGCCTTCTTCCACGCCCATGCAGCCGGTGACGATGACCTTGCCGTTTTCCTTGATGGCTTCGCCGATCACTTCCAGGGACTCGGCCTTGGCCGAGTCGATGAAGCCGCACGTGTTGACCACAACCACGTCGGCGTCCTGATAGGTGGACACAACGTCATAGCCTTCCATGCGCAGCTGGGTGAGGATGCGCTCGGAGTCGACCAGTGCCTTCGGGCAACCCAGGGATACGAAGCCAACTTTTGGATTGGCCGGCGCGGGAGTGGTGGACATGTCTAACCTCGGTGTAGGGGGGATCGTCTCTTGCCGAGACAGGGCGCCTGGCGCGCCTCTGATCAAAAAGTGCGCAATTCTATCCATGGCCGACGCACTTGACCAGCTTTATGCAGGTTTATGCAGGGAAATGCGACGAGTGCTGCGCTATGCTTCGCGCCTTTACGCCTTGAAGAATTCCGACAGTCAATAAAACGTCTGTAACAATGCGTAAAAAGCGCATGCTGACTCACTCGGCATGGTGCTTCGCTCAAGAAGACAGGTCTGCAAACCAGGAGTATTGGATGGGTCATGCAAGTAGTCAGGCGGCGGGGGCCGGGCATTCGGCAGCGAAACCGCTGAGCATGCTGGTCGCGGCGGTTGGAGTGGTCTATGGCGACATCGGCACCAGCCCGTTGTACACCCTCAAGGAAGTGTTTTCCGGTGCCTATGGCGTGCCCGTCAATCACGATGGGGTGTTGGGGATCCTGTCGCTGATTTTCTGGTCGTTAATCTGGGTGGTGTCGATCAAATACATGATGTTCGTCCTGCGGGCCGACAACCAGGGCGAGGGCGGGATCATGGCCCTGACCGCCTTGGCGCGGCGGGCGGCGGCGGGAAGGGCGCGGCTGCGCACGTTGCTGGTGATCTGCGGCTTGATTGGCGCGGCGCTGTTCTACGGCGACAGCATGATCACGCCAGCGATCTCGGTGCTTTCGGCGGTCGAAGGCCTCGGCCTCGCATTCGAAGGCATCGATCATTGGGTGGTGCCGCTGTCGGTGGTGGTGCTCGTCGCACTGTTCCTCATCCAGCGCCACGGCACCGCGCGGATCGGCATTCTGTTCGGCCCGATCATGGTGACCTGGTTCCTGGTGCTCGGTGCCCTCGGCGTCTATGGCATCAGCCAGCATCCGGAAGTATTGCAGGCTGTGAGCCCGGCCTGGGCCGTGCGGTTCTTTGTTGTCCATCCGGGCATGGGCGTGGCGATCCTGGGCGCCGTGGTGCTGGCGCTGACCGGCGCCGAAGCGCTGTACGCCGACATGGGCCACTTCGGTCGCAAGCCGATCGCTCGTGCCTGGTTCATCTTGGTGTTGCCCGGCCTGATGCTCAACTATTTCGGCCAGGGCGCCTTGCTGCTCGGCGATCCGGAAGCGGCGCGCAACCCGTTCTATCTGCTGGCGCCGAGCTGGGCGTTGCTGCCGCTGGTGGGTTTGTCGACGCTGGCCACGGTAATTGCTTCGCAGGCGGTGATTTCCGGTGCTTTCTCCCTGACGCGCCAGGCGATCCAGCTCGGTTACATCCCGCGCATGTACATCCAGCACACTTCCAGCGCCGAGCAGGGCCAGATCTATATCGGTGCGGTGAACTGGTCGCTGATGGTCGGCGTGGTGCTGCTGGTGCTCGGTTTCGAGTCCTCTGGTGCGTTGGCTTCGGCCTACGGCGTGGCTGTGACCGGGACGATGCTGATGACGACGATCCTGGTGTCCGCCGTCATACTGCTGTTGTGGAAATGGCCGCCGTTGCTGGCGGTACCGCTGTTGTTCGGTTTCCTGCTGGTGGACGGGCTGTATTTCGCCGCCAACGTGCCGAAGATCATCCAGGGCGGTGCGTTCCCGGTCATCGCCGGCATTGCCTTGTTTGTGTTGATGACGACGTGGAAGCGCGGCAAGCAACTGCTGGTGGATCGCCTCGACGAAGGGGCGTTGCCGCTGCCGATCTTCATCAGCAGCATTCGCGTGCAACCTCCCCACCGGGTGCAGGGCACGGCGGTGTTCCTGACCGCGCGCTCGGATGCCGTGCCTCACGCGTTGTTGCACAACTTGCTGCACAACCAAGTGCTGCATGAGCAAGTGGTCTTGCTGACAGTGGTGTACGAGGACATTCCCCGTGTGCCACCGCAACGGCGCTTCGAAGTCGATGCCTACGGCGAGGGATTCTTCCGGGTCATCCTGCACTTCGGTTTCACTGACGAGCCGGACGTGCCCGAGGCGCTCAAACTCTGCCATCTGGATGAGCTGGATTTCAGCCCGATGCGCACCACTTACTTCCTCAGCCGCGAAACCGTCATTGCCTCCAAACTCGAAGGCATGGCTCGCTGGCGTGAGTCGTTGTTCGCCTTCATGTTGAAAAACGCCAACGGCAACCTGCGCTTCTTCAATCTACCGTTGAACCGGGTGATCGAGCTGGGGACGCAGGTCGAGATGTAGCACCGGGAAACCACAAGCCCTCGTTGCCTTGCGGCGGCGGGGGCTTTTTTATGGGTGCTGTTTTTCAATGCGTCATTGGTCGAATAGTGTTTTCCCAGCTTGATTCATACGCATTGTCGCGCAATACTTCGCGCATCAAAGTATGTATAAAGATATGCGAAATTTATGCTGTAGGAGGCAAGACATGGCAGCATTACTCGATCGGGCTGATCAAGCAGTATCCGTTACGGCAATGGTCAGAGGGTTCAGCGCGAAGCTCAAGGAAGTATCGAGCCGTGCAACCGAAAGGCTGGTCATCTTCAAGGACAATGAACCGGCAGCGGTGATTATCAACGTCGATGCCTATCAGGAAATGCTCGATGAACTGGAAAACCTTCGCGTCGAAGCGACGGCTCGCGAGCGCCTGATCGGTTTCGACCAGGCCAAGGCTATCAGCCATGAGGGTATGCGGGCACGGTACGCCAAAAACAACTGAAGGAGTGGTGAATGGCTTGGGGCATTATTTATCACCCGGAAGTTCAAGACGATTTGGATCAGTTGGGTGCGGCCGCGGCGAACCGTATTCTTGATGTCATCGAGGAGCGGATCATGAATGGCGAGCCGGACAAAACCGGCAAGCCGCTCAGAGCCAGCTTGGCGGGATGTCGAAGAATCCGAACCGGGGACACCCGTATCGTGTACAGGGTCGACGGGAAAGCGATTCAAGTCTTGATCGTAGCCGTTGGTGCGCGGCGGGATAAGGAAGTATATGACGCGGCAGA
This sequence comes from Pseudomonas sp. Z5-35, assembly GCF_051131945.1. Classification (NCBI taxonomy): domain Bacteria; kingdom Pseudomonadati; phylum Pseudomonadota; class Gammaproteobacteria; order Pseudomonadales; family Pseudomonadaceae; genus Pseudomonas; species Pseudomonas sp. Z5-35. The sequence continues at coordinate 4,302,551 of NZ_CP071640.1, read as the reverse complement.
GCGTCGTCTTTAACCATTTTAAAAAGCCCTCGTTGCCTTGCGGCGGCGGGGGCTTTTGTCAGGCGGGTAGCCGCTTATTGTTCGGCTGGCTTGCTCTGCCGCTTGTTGATTTCATCGATCAACCGCTTGGCCAGGGCCGGGTAGTTTTCGTCGAAGTGGTGCCCACCAGGTAGCTTGATGGCTTCGCCGACGGCTGTCTTGTCGGTGCAGCCGCTTTCGTCGGTTTCTTCAGCACCATAGATGCAGACTACTTTTTCGGCGGGCAGCTTGGCCATTTCCGGGCCGGTGGCGGCTTCGGTGCCCGCGTTGCCGAGCCAGCCTTCCACTTCGATCTCGAAACTGCCCGTGCGGGCGAAGGCGAGCAGGATGATTGCATCGACCCGCTGCTGCTCCGTCGCTGGCAAGCGGTTGTAGATCGCTGGCAGCACATCGGCGCCGAAGGAATAACCGGTCAGGATGAAGCGCTTGGTGCCCCAGATCTGGCGGTAGTGCTGCATCAACTCGGTCAGGTCGGCCGCGCTTTGCTCCGGGCTCTTGTGCTGCCAGTAATAGCGCAGGGTGTCGATGCCCACCACCGGGTAGCCGATCTTGGCCATTTCGTCGGCCACGTCGCGGTCGAGGTCACGCCAGCCGCCGTCGCCGGAGAGGAACAACGTCACGGTATCGCGGGCCTGGCTGGCAGGGATTTCCACGACTGGAATGCTCAGGCCACCCTTGCCCTTCTCGGCGCCCACCAGGATCTTGCGCAGCTCGTTGTTCAGCACCTGCGGCAGATTGATGTCGTAGTCGCTGATGCTGGTTTCGGCATTGCGTTGATCGCGTACGAAGCCGGCACTGGTGTCGTCGGGGTTATCGTTCCAGGCCACCAGCCAGCGACCGTGGGCCGCGCTTTTCGGCAACAGGTGCGTGCAGCCAGGTTTTTCCAGGGCCAGGTCCACCGAGATGGCCTGGGCCTTGTCGTCTTTCTGTTCGGCCAGCCAGCGCCAGGCCAGCACCGCGCCAGGGCCGATGCCGCTGACCAGCGTGGCCGGGCCTCGGAGCTGTCTCAGGCCAGCCTGCAGGGCGCGACCTTGGAGCATGCAGTCCTTGGGCAGGATCACTTGGACAATCTCGGCCGAGCCGCTGCGGCTGAGGGTCGTCAACTGCGTGTCGCTGAGCTTCTGGTCCTCATTGACTGCCACCAGCACGTGGGCGCGGGACTTGGTGCCGGGCGTGATCCGCGTCATCGGCACGCCGTCGGCGGGTTCCAGTTGTTCCAGGGTTGGTTGCGGGGCCGGACGGTTCCAGTACCAGTAGCCGCCACCGAGAATCACCGCCAGCACCAGCAGGGCGGCCACTACGTATCGCCAGGAGCGTTGCATCATCAGCGTTTCACCAATCCAGTCAGGCCGCCCGCAATCAGGGCGGCGGTATCGGCCAGCGCCACCAGCGGATCGAGTCCGGCGGGCACGGCCATGTAACGAGGTTCCCAGTCAGGCTGGAATTTGTCTTTGAAGCGGCGCAGCCCCTGGAAATTGTAGAGCTGCTCGCCACGGCGAAACACCATCGAACCCAGGCGCTGGGTCAGCGGTGCGCCGCGACGTGGTTGCAGGCCCGAGAGTGGGACCATGCCGAGGCTGAAGCGGGCGTAATCGTGGTTCTTATAATGCTGGATCAAGCCGACCATCATGAATTCCATGGTCAGTTTCGGAGCGTCGGGGTGCGCGCGCATCAGGTCAAGGCTGGCCAGTTCGTGGTTGTGGGTTTCCAACAGATTGGCAAACGCCACCGGGCGACCTTCGAAACGAATCACGGCGATGCGGAAATGCTTGAGGTAGTCGTTGCTGAAACGGCCCAGGGAAAAGCCTTTCTCGCGCACATTCTTGCCGGTCAGCCAGGCATCGGAAATGACCTTGAGCTCATCCATCGGCGCCTGGCCTGGCTCATGGATCTCCAGCGACAAGCCATCGCGGGTGCCCCGGTTCCAGGTGTAGCGCAGGTCCTTCATCTCCTTGCCCTTGGCTTCGAGATCGAAACGCTTGAGATCCACGCGCGCTTCTTCGCCAAGCTTGATCGCGGTCAGGCCGATGTCCATGTAGTACGGCAGGTTCTCGGCGCGCACTTGATAAAACACCGGCCTGGCGTGGTGGATGTCGCACAGGTCACGAAACTGCCAGATCATTTCCGCGCGCTGCAGGGGTGGCCCGATCGGGTCGTACAACGCCACCAGGCTGCGGCCACGGCGGGCATACATCAGAAAGGCTTCATCGTTGGGATGAAACAGCAACGCCTTGTCGCCGGTCAGCGCGAGGCCGCCGTCGGGCTGCGAAGACGCCATGAGAATCGTCTTGGCCCGCTCCAATTCGTCAGCAATGGGCAGGTGGATCACCGGTCGCGCGGTCCGCAGCAGCCAGGTCAGCGACACCACCACCAGCAGCACCGCGGCGCCCAACAATGAGCGCAGGCCGCGAGGGGCGTCGGCGTCCAAGGTGAACTGCCACCACAGTTGATGGCTGTAGGGCACGTCCTGGTAGGCAAACAGCAGCAGCCAGATCGACGCGCCCAGCACGCACAGGCTGGCAATCAGGAACAGTGGCGAAAACGGCAGCTCGGTCAGGCGACTCGGCCGATAGAAAGACCGCCGGAACACCGCCAGCAGGGCAGCCGTCAGGGTCAGCAGCGTGGCTTCTTCCCAGTCGAACCCCTTGAGCAGCGAGAGCAGGGCACCGACTAGCAGCAGAATGGTGGTCAGCATCCAGGCAGCGGACAGGCGACGGCGCAAGCCTTGGGCCAGCAACAGGCACAGCACGCCTACCAGGCTGGCGCCAAAGTGCGAAGCGTCCACCAGTCGATGGGGGATCAGGAAGCCGATGTGCTCAAGACGCGTGTCGATCTCGGGCGTCACGCCGGAAAACAGCAGCACCACGCCGGACAGGAACACCAGCACCGCCAGGATCGGCGCGGCGAAACCCGACGCCGCCCGCAGCGTCTGACGGGTCTGGAACAATCGTTGCGCCTCATTGATCAGCAGCAACACGCACGCCACCAGCATCGGCAGCAGCACATAGATCAAGCGATACAGCAACAACGCGGCGGCAAGTGGCGCGGCCCCGAGTTTGTCGGCAAACGCGGCCAGCAGGATCGCCTCGAACACCCCGACGCCGCCCGGCACATGGCTGAGTACGCCGGCGGCCAACGCCAGCAAGTACACCAGCAAGAAGGGAGCGAACGGTGGCGCCTCGGGTAGCAACAGGTAAAGGACCGTGGCGGCGGCCGCGACATCCAGCGCGGTGATGACCAATTGCAGGAATGTCAGGCGGCGGCCCGGCAGACGCAGCGTGCGGCGACCGGCCTTGACCAGCAGGGCATCCCGATAGGGTTGTTCCGGTAGGCGACGGCGATAGATGCCGATGGCCAGCGCACTGGTCAGCACCAATACGGCGACGGCGATGGAGCCCAGCAAAGCGGCTGGAAGGTGCAAGGCCGCCGATGCGGCGGGCAGGTTACTCAGGGTTGCCAGCGCCGCCAACGGCGGCAGCGCGCAGCCCAGGGACAGGCTGGCGAACAAGGTCATGTGGGCAACGTCCGCCGCCCCCAGGCCATGTCGGGCGTACAGCCGGTAGCGAACCGAACCGCCTGAGAGCAACGAAAGGCCAATGGCATTGCCGATGGCGAACGCACTGAAGCCACCCAGGATCAGGGTCTGTGGCGGCAGCTTCACGCCGGCGTAGCGAGTGGCGGACCATTCATAGCCCAGCAAAATGATGAAACCGACCACGGTGGCGGCGATCGCACCGAGCAGGGCCGGTCTCGGCACCTCCAGGATAGAGTCATGAAGGGCGTAAAGGTCGAGTTCGCTCAATAAGTGGTGACAAGCAATCAAGGCAATCGCGAACAGCAGTAACGTGACAGCGAGGCCGATCGGTTGGCGGTACTGGCTGATCCGATTCAGCCAGCGTAATCGCTCGGCCTTGATCGGTTGTGTCGCAGTAACAGTGTCTTGTGAGTCAGACGAGTGGGCGCGCATCAATCACCTCTTGAGCTATGCGCGACAGGATGGGGGTATCCAGCCAAGTAACCAATCCCTGCGGCGGAAAATAATTACAAAATATTTGTAATGCAGACTTTTTCGACACACACAAAAAAGGCCACTCTTTCGAGTGGCCTTTCTTGATATTTGGTTGCGGGAGCCGGATTTGAACCGACGACCTTCGGGTTATGAGCCCGACGAGCTACCAGACTGCTCCATCCCGCGTCTGTGTGGCGGCATTCTACAGGCGAACGCCGGAGTGTCAACCGTTAATAAGATGCTGGGCAAAATAAACGCCCGGTTGGCTAAATACGCGAAAACAAACGGAAAATCGTCCTACAACTTTGACGGCGCGGAGCGGTGATGGAGTCGGGTCTCCACGACGCTGCAAAACAAGCGCACACAAAAAAGGCCACTCTTTCGAGTAGCCTTTCTTGATGTTTGGTTGCGGGAGCCGGATTTGAACCGACGACCTTCGGGTTATGAGCCCGACGAGCTACCAGACTGCTCCATCCCGCGTCTGTGTGGCGGCATTCTACAGAGGATCGGCGCCCTGTCAACCCCTTACCTGGAAAAACCTGTTCCGCTTCAAGTGGTTAGCCTCGGGCAAAGCGAATGTTGCAGTGCTGTGACGCAAGCCTGGCAAGGGCTGGCGCTCTATCGAGCGGTTCGCTGCGATTGAAGAAACACATTCACGTAGGTTTTTTCCCTGTCCGCTGAAGGATCTTTCAAACTACTGGTGCTATGTACAGGTTCGGGTGAGATACTGGCGCTCCGATCCATCCCACGTACCGCTTCTTTATATGACGCAACGCAAAATCATCCACGTCGACTGCGACTGCTTCTATGCCGCGATCGAAATGCGCGATGATCCGCAGCTGGCCGGCAAGCCCCTGGCGGTCGGCGGCTCGGCGGACCGGCGTGGTGTGATCGCCACTTGCAATTACGAGGCGCGGGCCTATGGCGTGCGCTCGGCCATGTCCTCCGGCCACGCCTTGAAACTCTGTCCGGACCTGACCATCGTCAAGCCGCGGATGGATGCCTATCGGGAAGCGTCGAAGGAAATCCATACGATTTTCAGTGATTACACCGACCTTATCGAACCGTTGTCCCTGGACGAGGCCTATCTGGATGTCTCCGCCAGCGCGCATTTCGGAGGCAGCGCCACGCGTATCGCCCAGGACATCCGCCGACGGGTTTCCAATCAGTTGCACATCACTGTGTCTGCCGGCGTCGCGCCGAACAAATTCCTCGCCAAGATTGCCAGTGACTGGAAAAAGCCCAACGGCTTGTTCGTCATCACCCCCGACCAAGTAGAAGATTTCGTATCGGCCTTGCCAGTGAACAAGCTCCACGGTGTCGGCAAGGTCACCGCCGACAAGTTGAACAGGCTCGGTATTGTCGATTGCCGGCATCTGCGCGAGTGGGACAAGCTCGCGCTGGTGCGCGAATTCGGCAGTTTTGGCGAGCGACTCTGGAGCCTCGCCCGTGGGGTTGACGACCGCCTGGTGCATAACGACAGTCGGCGTCAGTCCATCAGCGTTGAAAACACCTACGACGTCGATTTGCCCGACCTGCAGAGCTGTCTCGACAAGCTGCCCGAACTGATGGAAACCCTGAGCGGCCGCATCGCGCGGATCGACAGCAGCTACCGTCCGGGCAAACCGTTCGTCAAAGTCAAATTTCATGACTTCACCCAGACCACCCTGGAACAGGCCGGGGCAGGGCGGGACCTGGGCAGTTACCAGTTGCTGTTGACCCAGGCCTTCAACCGCGGCGGCAAGCCGGTACGGTTGCTGGGAATAGGGGTGCGGCTGGAGGATTTACGGGGTGGGTTTGAGCAGTTGGAGTTGTTTGAGCGGTAAAGCCGCAGCCCAGCGGGAGCAAGCTCCCTCGCCACAGGGGAGCATTCACTCAGCTAGCGCCCGGGTCCGCCACCAGCCGCCCGCCGTCCTTGGTCAGGGCTTTCAGGAATTCGGCCTGCAGTTCCGGATCATTGCGGGTCAGTTCGATCAGGCTCTGCTCCAGCTCGCTGGCTTCTTCTTCAAGGCCCAGCTCCGACAGCCGCTTGACTCGGTGAACCCACTGGCTCACTTCGTCATCTTCCAAGTCGTCATAGATCAACGCATGGGCTTCCACCAATTTGCTGCGCAAGGTGCTGCTGATGCTCAGGGACGAGTCAGTATGCACCTCGTCCTGGGCATCGGTGACGCTGATCTGCAATTTGCCGAACTGGCTCAGGTCATGTTCGGCAAACGGGCTTTCCAGCAGGTTCAAGCGCAACACGCCGTTGCGGTCGGTGCTCAGCTCGAACGTCTGGCGGGCAGCTTTCACCTCGACCGGGCGCTCGCTCCAGGGCAAGCTCGAATATTCGGTGCGCTTGTCCCGTTGGACTTCGTCGATACCCGCCAGGTTCTGTTGCGCCCGGCCGTTGGACGGAACGTTCATGAACGGGTTGAGCCCGGCGAAACCGTAGCTGATCCAGTCGCGGGTCGCCGTGTCGGGCAGGGTGCCGAAGGCGAACACATTGACGACGTTCGCGCCGACACCGGCCACCACCGCCACCGCGCCCAACGGGATCTCATAGACCTCCCGCCAAGGTTGGTAGGGCGTGTAGCGGTCGTAATGGCGGGTGACCTCGAACTCGGTGACTTCGAAAGTCTTTTGTTCGTTGATCCGCACGCGACGCTGCGGCAAGTCGAGCACCTTGGGTTCGCCCACATCGATCTGCAGGCTATGGTCGAGCAGTTTGCGCTCGATCCGTTCTTCGTGCTCGTTGCGTTGCGACATCTGGTTGGCGCATCCGCTGACCAGCAGGGCGCCGCACAGTACGGCGCCCCCCAACGCTAAGGTGTTTCGCTTGAACATGACGTCTCTATCTGGTCTCAGCGGCGGATACGGGCCTGGAGGAAGGACAGCACGTCGGCGACCGGCAGCGCTTGTGGCTCGGCCTCGGTGCGGCTCTTGTATTCCAGGTTGCCATCGGCCAGTCCGCGGTCACTGACCACGATCCGGTGTGGAATGCCGATCAGTTCCATGTCCGCGAACTTGATGCCTGGGCTGGTTTTCTTGTCGCGGTCGTCCAGCAGCACCTCGAAGCCGGCGGCCGTCAATTCGGCGTAGAGCTTGTCGGTGGCTTCGCGGACCTGTTCGGTTTCATAGCGCAACGGCACCAGGGCAACCTGGAATGGCGCCAGGGTGTCGCTCCAGATGATCCCGTTTTCGTCGTTGTTCTGTTCGATCGCTGCCGCCACTACGCGGGACACGCCAATGCCGTAGCAGCCCATTTGCAGGGTGACCGGCTTGCCGTTCTCGCCCAGCACTTCGCACTTCATCGCTTTGCTGTATTTGTCGCCCAGCTGGAAGATGTGCCCGACTTCGATGCCGCGCTTGATTTCCAGGGTGCCCTTGCCGTCCGGGCTCGGGTCGCCGGCAACCACATTGCGCAGGTCCGCGATGGTTGGAACCGGCAGGTCGCGCTCCCAGTTCACGCCGAAATAATGCTTGTCATCGATGTTGGCGCCGATGGCGAAGTCGCTCATCAATGCCACCGAGCGGTCGATGATGATCGGCAACGGCAGGTTCAATGGGCCGAGGGAGCCCGCACCGGCGCCGATGGCATCACGCAGTTCGGCGTCGGTGGCCATGACCAATGGGCTGGCGACGCCTGGCTGGTTGCCGGCCTTGATTTCGTTCAGCTCATGGTCGCCGCGGATGATCAGGGCAATCAGCTTGCCTTCTTCTTCCGCGCGCACGATCAGGGTCTTGATAGTGCGCTCGATCGGCAGGTTGTAGCCTTCCACCAACTGGGCAATGGTCTTGGTGTTCGGCGTATCCACCAGGCGCAGTTCTTCGGTCGGCGCGGCGCGGGAGGTTTCCCGTGGCACGGCTTCGGCCTTCTCGATGTTCGCGGCGTAGTCGGAGCCGTTGCTGAAGACGATGTCGTCTTCACCGGATTCGGCCAATACGTGGAACTCATGGGAGCCGGCACCGCCGATGGAGCCGTTGTCGGCTTCAACCGGGCGGAATTTCAGGCCCAGGCGGGTGAAGACGTTGCAGTAGGCCTGGTGCATGCGGTCATAGGTGACTTGCAGCGAGGCCAGGTCGGCGTGGAACGAGTACGAATCCTTCATGATGAACTCACGGCCGCGCATCAGGCCGAAGCGTGGACGGATCTCATCGCGGAATTTGGTCTGGATCTGGTACAGGTTGATAGGCAGCTGCTTGTAGCTGCTCAACTCGTTGCGCATCAGGTCAGTGATCACTTCTTCGTGGGTCGGGCCAGCACAGAAGTCGCGACCGTGACGGTCTTTGATGCGCAGCAGCTCAGGGCCGTATTCTTCCCAGCGGCCAGATTCCTGCCACAGCTCGGCCGGCTGGGTGCTCGGCATCAACACTTCCAGGGAGCCGGCGGCGTTCATTTCTTCGCGGACGATGGCTTCGACCTTGCGCATCACTCGCAGGCCCATCGGCAGCCAGGTATACAGGCCGGAGGCGAGCTTGCGGATCATGCCGGCACGCAGCATCAGCTGATGGCTGATCACGACGGCGTCGGAAGGCGTTTCTTTCTGTGTGGCGAGCAAAAATTGACTGGTGCGCATGGTTGGCCGTTGTCGGTTGCTGATGACGAGAAGTGACGCAGCATTGTACGGGCGAGATGCCCTGGCGTACAGGCGCGTGGCCTGCCGCCGGAACCAGGCACCGCTTTCTTCGGCGCCTGCTGAAATTTCCTACGACTCTTCGGCGGGCCGGGTCGGCGGCGATTCCGGATCGGAGTTCACGCCCTCGCGGCGGTTTTCCTGGTACCAGTGCAAGGCGATCAGCAGCAGGGTCGGAACGCCGAGCAGGGCGGTGATCAGGAAAAAATCGTGATAACCGAATTTTTCCACCATGACCCCCGAATAGCCGCCGATCAAGCGTGGCAGCAACAGCATGATCGAGCTGAGCAGGGCATATTGAGTGGCGGAGAACTTCAGGTTGGTCAGGCTCGACAGGTACGCGACGAACGCCGAGGTAGCCAGGCCGGAGCTGAAATTGTCCAGGGAAATCGTGCCAATCAGCATCTGCAAGTCGGGGCCCATGTCGGCGAGCATCAGGAACAGGATGTTGGTCGCGGCCGAGGACACGCCCCCGATGAACAGGATCGGCAGGATGCCGAAACGTACGATCAACAGGCCGCCCATGCCTGCGCCGACCAGGGTCATGATCAGCCCGAAGATCTTGCTGACGCTGGCAATCTGGTCCTTGGTAAATCCTTGGTCGATGTAGAAAACGTTGGCCATGACGCCCATGACCGTATCGGACATCCGGTAGGTTGCGATCAGCCCCAACAGCAAGAGCGCCTGCCAGCGGTAACGGAGGATGAAGTCGTTGATGGGCGTCAGCACAGGCGCAAGGCCTCGGCGACCTATGGATGACAGGCAGATGGCGGTCAGGATGATATAGAGGATGGCGCGCAGGAAGGCGCGGTCTTCGAGCAGCAGGTCGAGCAGGCTGACCCCCTCGAACAGCACGCTGGCGAAGTCGGTGTTATAGAGCTGGGTGAACATCGCCGGCACTGACACCAGCAGCACGATCAGTACGAAAACCGACGCCAGTTGATGGACGAACGTATAGCGCCCCGCCTGCAGCTGTGTGCGCAGTGGCACGGGCGGTTCGCGCATGATCAACGAAGTCAGCAACGCCGGCACCATCAATACGCCAAACAGCAGGTACGTACCGGCCCAGGCTGAGTGCTTGTAGCTGAACCCGGTGGAACCGAAGCCTTCGGCGAAGAACAGGGCACCGGCGGTGGCCAGCAGAGCGGCGATGCGATAGCCGGACATGTAGCTGGCGGCGAGGGCGGCCTGACGCGTGTCGTCGACGATTTCCAGTCGATAGGCATCGACGGCGATGTCCTGGGTGGCCGAGGCGAAGGCCACTATCACGGCAATCGCGATCAGCCAGGACAAGTGTTTTTGCGGATCGCAGAAACCCATGCCGATCAAGCCCAGGATCACCAAACCTTGAGAGAGCACCAGCCAGGAGCGGCGACGCCCCAGCTTGCCCAGCAACGGCAGGCGCCATTGGTCGAGTAGTGGCGACCAGACCCATTTGAAGGCGTAGGCCAGGCCGATCAGGCTCGCGTAACCAATGGTTTCGCGGGCCACGCCGGCTTCACGCAACCAGACCGACAGCGTGGAGAAGACCAGCATGTAGGGCAAGCCGGCGGCGAAGCCAAGCAGCAATAGCACGAGCGTCGAAGGACTGGCATAGGCGGCGAGGGCGGCGCGCCAGGTTTTACGGGGCATGGGCTGGAGTCTGCCTCAAAAATTGCGAAAACAAAGCGCGCACTCTAACCGCTGTGCTCTACCGGACGCCAGCCATGGCGCTGAATATCAACACGATTGTTCAGGACACTGATCCCTTCCATGCGCAAGCGCGCACGTTGTTCATCCCCCGAGGCGCTGCCCGCCGGCAGGCTGATCCGGCCACCGGCCGCCAGGACCCGGTGCCACGGCAGCTTCGTGTCGTTCGGCAACTGGCTGAGCGTCCGTCCGACCCAGCGCGCGGCGCGACCCAGGCCGGCCATCTCGGCGAGCTGACCATAGGTGACAACCTTGCCGGCCGGTACTTGGGCCAAGGTCAGATAAAGCGTGGTACGGCGGATTTGGGCGGCATTCTCGGTGGCCGCTGGAGCGTCAGTCACGAGCAAGGTTCCTAAAGGTGTCCGTCTGTAGATTAATTCCTACAGGATGCGTTGATAAATGAACTCATCCCCCATACGCGGGTCAGTCGTTGCTGAGGTGTCATCCTGGGGGATAATGCCGCCTTTTCAACGCAAACTTGAGCTCATTATCGCTTATGTTGTCTAGAACCCTGCTGTGCCTAGCTGTTACGAGCGCCTCCATGCCCTTGCTTGCCGATACCGTCTGGTTGAAGAACGGCGACAAGCTCAGTGGCAAGATCACCGTTTTCGATGGCGGCAAACTGCTGATCCAGACCGATTACGCCGGCGCAATCCCGATTGACTGGAACCAGGTCAAGACGCTTGAAAGCGACCAGCAATTGCTGGTCAAGCAGGACGCCTATACCGGCGAGAAGGCCAAGGCGTTGCAGGCGGCCGAGGATGGCAAGGTCACCCTGGCCAACGGTGATACGCCCAAGACCGTCGATCTGGCGAGTATCCAACAGATCCTCAAGCCCAAGCCGGTGGTCGAGGATCTGGTATGGAAGGGCAATATCGATGCCGCGCTGGACTACCAGCGAGCGGAAAACGATACCGACGATTACGACGTCGACTTCAAGACCTCGGCACGCCACGGCAGATGGCGGCATATCGCCGAGGGCGAGTACAACCGTGAATTCCAGGACGACGTGGTGTCGACTGACAACTGGCGGCTGGAGTATTCCCTCGACCGCTTCTTCACGGACAAGTGGTTCTGGCAAGGTCGCCTCAACTACAAGCGCGACAAGGTCGAAGACCTGGCTCGCCAACGCGTGGTGGGTACCGGTCCGGGCTATCAGTTCTGGGATGACGAGTTGGGCGCGTTCTCGCTGGGTTCATTGTTCAACCGCACCGACTATGAATACCGTGATGGCGGCAAGGACAACTTCTATTCCGTGGCGATGAAGTGGGACTACAACCGCTACCTGATCGGCAAGCGCGTCGAGTTCTTCACCAACGGCGAGGTGGGCAAGCCGCTTTCGGGTGTTGCCGAGTATGCCTACGACGCGGAGATGGGACTGCGCTACAAGGTGACCGACTGGGCGTCGCTCAATCTCAAGGCCGAGAAGGATGTCATCGAGGGCACCGAGGATAGCGACCTGAGCAAGACTCGCTACACGGCAGGATTTGGCGTCACCTGGTAAGTAACCAGTCAAGGCGGAACAATGTGGGGGCTTGCTCCCACATTTTTTTTGCGCGGGATTAAAACTGGCAGGCACAAAAAAGCCCCGCTTTTGAGGGCGGGGCCTTTTACTAAAGCAAGGACAAGTTAGATAACTTGAACTTCTTCAGCTTGCATGCCTTTCTGACCGCGGGTAGCGATGAAAGAAACCTGTTGGCCTTCTTTCAGGCTTTTGAAGCCGTCGGATTGGATAGCTTTGAAGTGAACGAACAGATCGTCACCGGATTGTGGGGTGATGAAGCCGAAGCCTTTTTCATCGTTGAACCACTTAACGGTACCGGTTTGGCGATTAGACATGGTGTAACTCCTTGAACAAAGATAACTGCGACACAGGAAGAACCCTGGCCGAGACTGAGTGCAAAGAGCAGGAAAAATTCTTGTAGATGGTTGGATCGAAATTCAACATATCGTGTAGAGATTCTCAGTGACACAAGCAGCACAGTGACGTCACCTTACCCCTTTTTCCGGAACGTGCCAATGGTCTTTGCGAAGGTTTCTCGGTTTTAATGACTGACGGCGCGCACGATGGCCGTCAGGGCCCGGAAATCAGGGTGGATCGCCGAGATTTGCTTCCCGCACTTTGAACCCGCCCCGCGCCCCGGTAAGATGCCGGACAGTTTTTTCCACCTCGCTATTCAGGACACCGCCATGAGCATCAAATCGGACAAGTGGATTCGCCGCATGGCGCAAGAGCACGGCATGATCGAGCCCTTCGTGGAACGCCAGATGCGTGGCGAAGGCGCCAACCGGCTGATTTCCTTCGGTGTCTCGAGCTACGGCTACGACGTGCGCTGCGCGGACGAATTCAAGGTGTTCACCAACATCAACTCGGCCACCGTCGACCCGAAGAATTTCGACGAGAAGAGCTTCGTCGACGTCAAGAGCGATGTCTGCATCATTCCGCCGAACTCCTTCGCCCTGGCCCGCACCGTGGAATACTTCCGCATCCCGCGCAACGTGCTGACCATCTGCCTGGGTAAAAGCACCTACGCCCGTTGCGGCATTATCGTCAACGTTACGCCGCTGGAACCGGAGTGGGAAGGCCATGTGACCCTGGAGTTTTCCAACACCACGACCCTGCCGGCGAAGATCTACGCCAACGAGGGCGTGGCGCAAATGCTGTTCCTTGAGTCCGACGAAGAATGTGAAGTGTCCTACAAGGATCGTGGCGGCAAATACCAGGGCCAGCGTGGCGTGACATTGCCGCGCACCTGATTCTGACGAGCTGTTGGAATTCCTGGGCGGGCAGGCACTCTATGAAGTGTACTGCCCGTTTTTTTTTGCGTTAACGCAGCGGGCCTTCGCTCAGGAGTTGCTCTATGAAGATCGATCCGCGAATCAGTGCCGAACTGGCAAGGCTTGAGCCCAATCAGATCGGCGTCCTGGCCTGGTCACTGCTGGCCCATCCCGCTGAGGCGGCAGGCGGTATTCCTGGTGATCCCGATCCTGATCCCAATCCTACGGAACCCACTGAACCCGGCGAGCCGACTCTTCCGGACGAACCGCCGCCCGCGCCTGTAGCATGACGTCAGCTTCAAGCTACAAGTGACAAGCTGCAAGTGGGTGCGCCTAGCCTTGTTTTGAAGCTTGAAGCTTGAAGCTTGAAGCTTGAAGCTTGAAGCTTGAAGCTTGAAGCTTTCAGCCAATCGGCCATATTTCATTGTCGCCGACCACGAAGATCTTGCAGCCCTTGTCCTGTTCGACCCGGTAGCCTCCGGTGAATGCACCGAAGGCCGGCAGCAGGCTGATCTCGCTGCCGAGGCGGAAGCAGGCCAGGCGCAGGCGCTGCCGGCCCTTGCCGCTCAGGTGATAGACCGGGTGCACGTGCCCGGCCAGCACATGACGGCTGGGGTGTGGATTGGGCTCGTGTTGCACGGCGAAGGGCCCCAGCAGCAAAGGCTCGGGAACGACGCGGATGTTCAGCGCCAGCGGCGGGTCGCCGGCGTGTTTGTCGTGGTTGCCGCGAATCAGCGTCATGGCCAGGTGCGGATGTAGCCCACGCCAATCGGAAAGTGCCTTCAAGGTGCCGGGTGCGTGGGAGCCGGGTCCATGAAGAAAGTCCCCGAGAAAAATCAACTGTCGACACGGCAGGTCGGCCAGCAGCGCATCGAGTGCCGCGATATTGCTCGCGGTGGTGCCGTGGGGCACCGGTTGACCGAGGCTGCGGTAAGCCGCGGCCTTGCCGAAATGGACGTCGGCCACCATCAGGGTTTCCTGGGCCGGCCAATACACGGCCTTTTGCGGCAGCAGCCAGAGTTCTTCCCCGGCGAGGTTGACCGGATACGGGGCGGGCATCAGGCGTCCCCTCGATCGGCGGTTTTTTCCAGTTCGCTGACCATTCGGCGGATGCGATCGGCAAGCTTCTCCGAGCTCATGCTTTCGCGAAAACGCTCCACCAGCAAGGGGAAGCCCAGGGGCGTGGGGCGCTTGATGATGTGCAGGTCCAGCTTCAACGTACCGAGGCGTAGCAAGGTGTGCTCCAGTCGACGTATATCCAGTTCTTCGCGCAAGACTTCCTCCCCGGCTTGGGCCAGCAGCAGGTTGTCGGCGTCGTATTGCTTGAACACTTGAAAAAACAACCCGCTCGAGGCTTGGACTTGCCGGGTACTTTTCGGCGCGCCGGGGTAGCCGGCGAAGACCAGTCCGGCGATGCGAGCGATTTCGCGAAAGCGGCGCAAGGCCAGTTCCCCGGCATTCAGGCTGGCGAGCACATCGTCCAAGAGGTTTTCAGCGCTCAGAAGCGTCGGGTCCAGGTGTGTCGACCAATCCACCGCGGTAGCACTGAGCAGTTCCAGGCCGTAGTCGTTGACGGCGATGGAAAAGGTCACCGGCTGTTGCTGGCTGACGCGCCAGGCCAACAGGCTCGCCAGCCCCAGATGCACTTGGCGCCCGGCAAACGGATAGACAAACAGGTGCCAGCCTTCCCGTGATTTAAGCGCTTCAGCCAGCAAGGTGTTTTGCGTAGGCAAGCCGGACCAGCGATGCTGGGTCGATAGCAAAGGCTGCACCGCCTGCATTTCCGGCCCCTCGAAGCGGCCAGCGGCGGCTTCGCTCAGGCGCGCCACGACGGCTGCCGCCAACTCGTTTGAGAGCGGCATTCGCCCACCGTTCCAGCGCGGCACGGCAGCTTTTTTGGCCTGGCTGCGGCGCACGTAGGCGGTCATGTCTTCGACCCTGACCAGTTCCAGCAAGCGCCCGGCAAACAGGAAGCCATCGCCAGGGCGCAGGCGAGCGATGAAACCCTCTTCCACGCTGCCCAGGATCTTGCCGCCACCGCCCTTGCTCCAGAATTTCAGTTGCAGGCTGGCATCGCTGACGATGGTGCCGATGCTCATGCGGTGACGCCGGGCCAGACGTGCATCGGGCACGCGCCAAATGCCGTGTTCGTCCGGCTCGACCCGTCGGTAGTCAGGGTAGGCGGTCAACGACAGGCCGCCGTGGCGCACGAATGCCAGGGCCCACGCCCATTCAGCCAGGTTCAGGTCTCGATAGGCCCAGGCGCCGCGCACCTCCTCAAGCAGTTCGTCGGGAACGAAACCGCCGCCCAAGGCCATGCTGACCAGATGCTGGACCAACACGTCCAAAGGTTTGTGGGGCGATTCTCGGGGCTCGATTCGCCGCTGCGCCACGGCGTCCTGGGCGGCGGCCGCCTCGATCAGTTCAAGGCTGTGGGTCGGCACCAGGGTGATCCGCGAAGTCCGCCCAGGCGCATGTCCGGAGCGTCCGGCACGCTGCATCAACCGCGCGACGCCCTTGGCGGAACCAATCTGCAGCACCCGCTCCACCGGGAGGAAATCCACACCGAGGTCCAGACTGGACGTACACACGACCGCCTTGAGTTGGCCGTCCTTCAACGCTCGTTCCACCCAATCGCGGGTGTCACGGGACAACGAGCTGTGGTGCAGGGCGATAAGCCCGGCCCAATCCGGACGTGCTTCGAGAATCGCCTGGTACCAGATCTCCGATTGCGCACGGGTGTTGGTAAACACCAGGCAACTGCTGCTGGCGTCGATTTCAGCGACCACCTGGGGCAGCATTTTCAAGCCGATGTGCCCGGCCCAGGGAAAACGTTCGAGGGTCGGCGGCAGCAGCGTATCGATCTGCAGCGCTTTCGCGTTGGCGCCTTGCACGCTGATTCCATTGCCTTGCGGGATCAACACCTGCTCGGCGTGGGCCTGGTTGCCCAAGGTTGCCGATATACCCCAGACGATCAGTTCGGGGTTCCAGCGCCGCAATCGTGCCAAGGCCAGTTGCAATTGGACGCCGCGCTTGTTGCCGAGCAATTCATGCCATTCATCCACCACGACCATGCGCAGCGTCGAAGCCGCTGTTTGCGCGTCGGCGCGGGCGAGCATCAGGGTCAGGCTTTCTGGCGTGGTGATCAATGCCGTGGGCAAGCGGCGGCCTTGGCGGGCGCGTTCGCTGGCGCTGGTGTCACCGGTGCGCAGGCCAACGCTCCAAGGGATGTGCAAGGGTGCGAGAGGCGCTTCGAGGGCCTTGCCGGTGTCGGCGGCCAGCGCGCGCATCGGGGTGATCCACAAGACCGTCAACGGTTCGGCCGGCGGTTTGCGTTTACGCGGTGTGTCAGGCGGCGGTACTGAGCGGGCGAAACGGTTGAGGGCGGCGAACCATACGGCGTAGGTCTTGCCGGCGCCGGTGCTGGCATGCAGCAACCCCGACTCGCCACGCTTGACCGCGGTCCATACCTGCTTTTGAAAAGCGAACGGCTTCCAGCCGCGGGCATCGAACCACTGTTTTGCGAGGTTGTTAGATGTCGCCATGCGTGCCGTGTGCGCCCTGAAAGTCTTCTTTCAGTGACCACGGCGAGAGATGAAAGGTTTAATGAACGACATCACGGCGGGCGCGCTTTTGCGTTGATCGTTCCCACGCTCTGCGTGGGAACGATAGAAGGGATCTGTCTACTTCAAGTTGCCGCTGAGAAACTGCTTGAGCCGTTCGCTCCTGGGATTGCCCAGCACATCTTCCGGCGCGCCTTCTTCTTCCACCAGGCCTTGGTGCAGGAACAGCACCTGATTGGATACCTTGCGGGCGAAGCTCATCTCGTGGGTCACCATGATCATGGTCCGGCCTTCTTCCGCCAGGCCCTGGATTACCTTCAAGACTTCACCCACCAGTTCCGGGTCCAGCGCCGAGGTCGGCTCGTCGAACAACATGACCTCCGGTTCCATCGCCAAGGCGCGAGCAATCGCCACGCGCTGTTGCTGGCCACCCGACAGGAACGCCGGGTATTGCTCGGCAACGCGTGCCGGCAGGCCGACCTTGTCGAGATAACGGCGGGCGCGATCCTCGGCGTCCTGCTTGCTGACCCCCAGCACCCGGCGCGGCGCCATGGTGATGTTTTCCAGCACGGTCATGTGGCTCCACAGGTTAAAGTGCTGGAACACCATGGCCAGGCGCGTGCGGATGCGTTGCAGTTCGTCGGGGTCAGCCACGCGCATGCCGTGGTGATCCTTGATCATCTGGATCGATTGGCCGTCCAGGCTCATGGCGCCGTCGTTGGGCTGTTCCAGGAAGTTGATGCAGCGCAGGAAGGTGCTTTTGCCCGAGCCGCTGGCGCCGATCAGGCTGATGACGTCGCCGGTCCTGGCCTTGAGCGAAACCCCTTTGAGCACCTCGTGTTGGCCATAGCTTTTATGTAGGCCTTCGATGGTCAGTTTGTACATGGAACAGGCATCCTCAAGGCGAAAGTAGGTAGCCGCTGCGGTAGGCTTCGGTCCCGGCGACATGGGCGATGACCATGCCGGCAGTGGCCATGCGACGCAGCGAACGGGCGTATAGCAGCCCGGCATTACGGCAATGAACCGGTGTGACGGTGTCGTTGATCGGGTCGATGATTTGCGCAATCAGCTGTCCCGCTTCCAAATATTCGCCGGGCATGGCGCTGTAGACCAGCAGGCCGCCGACCGGGGTGGTCACCGGTTCGACACCGGCCAATGGGGTGGCCGGGTAGGGCAGCTCGGGCAGCGGCATCGGCTCGCCCTCGATGGCGCCGAAGTGAATCAGGTATTCGACCAGGGCCTGGCAATCGAGACTCGCCAGGCCATGGTTGACGTCGCCCTGGCCACGCAATTCGACGGTCACCGAAAAGCTGCCGAGGGGAATCTCGAACTGCTCGCCGAAACGTTCCTTGAGTTGCCACCAGAGCAGCGTAAAGCATTCATCGAACGACTGTCCGCCCGAATCGGTGGCCAGCAGGCTGGCCTCGGCACCGATGTAGCGGGCCAGCGGCTCGACCTGGGGCCAGGCTTGCGGCGTGGTGTAAAGGTGCGCGACGGCTTCGAAATCGCAATGCAGGTCCAGCACCATGTCGGCGTCGCAGGCCAGTCGCTGCAGGACCAGGCGCTGGGATTGCAGTTGCGTGCTGGCGGTTTGCCGGTTCAGAGCGTCACGCAGGCTGGTGCGGATCAGCAATAGGTTGTGCTGCGGGTCGTCGGTGAGCAGGCCTTCGATTTCGTTGCCGATCTCTTCACTCAAGTCGACGAACCGGCGGTTGAAGTTCTGTCCGCTTTCCAACTCGTAGCGGCCCAGGGGCACGTCCATCAGCACTTGTTCAAGGCCGATGGGATTGGCGACCGGCACCAGCACGATCTCGTGCTGCAGGTGCCCCGACGCTTCGAGTTCGGCCAGGCGCTGCTTGAGGTGCCAAGCCACCAGCATGCCCGGCAATTCGTCGGCGTGCAGGGAGGCCTGGATGTAGATTTTGCCGACCGCTTTTTCCGGGCCGAAGTGAAAACTGTGGATCTTGCGTGCGGTCCCCGGCAGCGGGGCCAACAGGTCATGAATCTGGTGGCGCATTTACGTGGGTGTCCTGGGAGCGGAAGCTTTAGTGAGTCGGCCCTAGAAAAGCCAGCCAGCGACGCTCGGCGAGGCGGAAGAGGCCGACCAGTGCAAACGTGACGGTCAGGTAGATCAACGCGGCAATCCCGAACGACTGGAACGTCATGAATGTCGCCGAGTTGGCATCCCGGGCGACTTTCAGCACGTCTGGAACGGTAGCGGTGAAAGCCACCGTCGTCGAATGCAGCATCAGAATCACTTCGTTGCTGTAATACGGCAGCGAGCGACGCAGCGCCGAAGGCATGATCACATAGGTGTAGAGCTTCCAGCCGGTCAACCCGTAAGCCTTGGCCGCTTCGACTTCACCATGGTTCATGCTGCGAATTGCCCCGGCGAAAATCTCCGTGGTATAGGCGCAGGTGTTCAAGGCGAACGCCAGGATCGTGCAGTTCATCGCGTCGCGAAAGAAACTGTCGAGCAGGGGTTGGGCGCGCACCGCCTCGATGCTGTAGATGCCGGTGTAGCAGATGAGCAGCTGGATGTAGAGCGGTGTCCCACGAAACAGATAGGTGTAGAACTGCACCGGCCAACGCACGTAGACCTTGGGCGAAACCCGGGCAATGGACAATGGAATCGACACCACGAAGCCGATCAACAGCGAGGCGCTGAGCAGCCACAGGGTCATGGCCAGGCCGGTGATGTGGGTGCCGTCGCTGTAGAGGAACGGCCGCCAGTATTCTTGCAGGAGTTCGATCATCGCACCGCCTCCCGGGCTCCGGCGGCGTAGCGACGTTCGAGCCAGCGCAGGATGAAATTGGACGCGCTGGTGATCAACAGGTAGATCAGCGCCGCCAGCACCAGGAAGTAAAACAGCTGGTAGGTGCTCTTGCCCGCATCCTGGGCGGCCTTGACCAAGTCAGCCAGGCCAATGATCGACACCAGGGCGGTGGCCTTGAGCATGACCATCCAGTTGTTGCCAATGCCCGGCAGGGCAAATCGCATCATCTGTGGGAACACCACGAAGCGAAAGCGCTGGCCACGCTTTAGGCCATAAGCCGTGGCGGCTTCCACTTGCCCGCGAGGCACCGCGAGGATCGCCCCGCGAAACGTCTCGGTGAAGTACGCGCCATAAATGAAGCCCAGGGTGATCACCCCGGCGCCGAATGGGTTGATCTCGATGTATTCCCATTCCATGAAATCGGTAAAAGAAGTCAGCCAGGTTTGCAGGCTGTAGAAAATCAGCAGCATCAGCACCAGGTCCGGTACGCCGCGAATGAGCGTGGTGTAGAGCTGGGCCGGGATACGCAGCAGCTTGACGCTGGACAGCTTGGCACTGGCGCCCAGCAGGCCGAGCAAGACGCTCAGCAACAGCGACAGTACCGCCAATTTGATCGTCATCCAGGTGCCTTGCATCAGCAGCGGGCCAAAGCCCTGCAGGCTGAAGGCCGAGAGCCCCAGATTTTGTAGGAGTTGTTCGAACATGGAAGGTGCCTTTGGCAGAAAAAAAGTGCCCACCCGAGGCCGGGTGGGCACTGCACATTATTTGCCGCTGTACAGATTCAGATCGCCAAAGTGTTTTTTCTGGATCTCGGCGTATTTGCCGTCGTCGTGTAACGCTTTGATACCTTTGTCCAAAAGCGCCTTCAGCTCTTTGTTACCTTTCTTGATACCGATGGCGGTCTTGGATGGCAGCAGTTCGCTGTCGACCGGCTGGCTGACTTCATAGCCTTCGCCTTTTGGCGACTTCAGGAAGCCCAGCTCGGCCTGGAGCATGTCCTGGATCGCGGCGTCGAGGCGGCCGGAGGTCAGGTCAGCGTAAACCTGATCCTGGTTCTGATAGGCCTGGGTCTTGACGCCGGCCTTATCCAATACGGCCTTGGCGTAGGCTTCCTGGATGGTGCCTTGCTCATAGCCGACGGTCTTGCCCTTGAGCGAGGCAACGTCTGCGCTCAGGCCCGAACCCTTCTTGAAGACATAGGCCGTTGGGCCGGAGAACAGCTCGCTGGAGAAGTCGATGACTTTTTCGCGGGCCGGGGTCACTGTCATGGACGAGATCACACCGTCGAATTTATTGGCCTTGAGGCCTGGGATCATGCCGTCGAAATCGCTTTCGACCCATTTGCATTTGACCTTCAGCTCTTCGCAGATGGCATTGCCCAAGTCGATGTCGAAACCTACCAGGCTGCCATCGGCGGACTTGGATTCGAACGGGGCGTAGGACGGATCGACACCAAAACGCAGTTCCTTGTATTCCTTGGCCGTGGCAACGCCAGCAGCCATGCACAACGCCAGTGCAGAAAGGGTCAGCAGTGCTTTTTTCATTATTGAGTCCCTAAAACCAATTTGAGCGCTTGTGGCGCATAAGTTGTTACCGGTGAAGGTCTGAACGGTATGACGGCATAAAGGTAGCAATTTCCGAACCATAGTGCCGAACAAGTGTTTTAAAAGCACGGGCGGCGGTGGACGGAACGCGATGGTGCGCGAGCGTGAGCGTACATCAAAAAGCGCACCGGGATGGAGCATGCTGTGCGTTGGCTTATGGCAAGGCAGCGAGGGCTATTTCAACAGGTCCTGCAGCGTTGCCAGGGTGTCCGCTTCTTCGACGGCTTTATCCTGGCGCCAGCGCAACATCCGCGGAAACCGTACCGCGATGCCGCTTTTGTGGCGCTTGGACAAGGCGATGCCTTCGAAACCCAGCTCGAACACCAAGGTCGGCGTCACGCTGCTCACCGGGCCGAATTTTTCCACGGTGGTCTTGCGCACGATGCTGTCGACCTGGCGCATTTGCTCGTCGGTCAGCCCCGAATAGGCCTTGGCAAACGGCACCAGGGTGCGCTCGCGGCTGCCGGGCGGGTTGTCCCACACGGCGAACGTGTAGTCGCTGTACAGGCTGGCGCGGCGGCCATGGCCGCGCTGGGCATAGATCAACACCGCGTCGACACTGAACGGGTCGATTTTCCACTTCCACCACACGCCCATGTCCTTGGTCCGGCCGACGCCATACAGCGCGTTGCGGGCCTTGAGCATCATGCCCTCGACGCCGAGGCTGCGGGATGCCTCGCGCTGGCGGGCGAGGTCGAGCCAATCCTCGCCCGTCACAATGGGCGACGGCAGCAGCACCGGGCTGTGGCAGCGGCCGATCAACGCTTCCAGCTGCTCGCGGCGTTCGGCCTGTGGCCGGCTGCGCCAATCCTTGCCTTGCCATTCCAGCAGGTCATAGGCCATGACCACCACCGGGGCGTCTTCAAGCACTTTCTTGTTCAGCGTCTTGCGGCCGATGCGTTGTTGCAACAGCGCGAAGGGCTGCACCGCCGGTTGCAGCGGTGCTTCTGGATCAAAGGCATCCTCAGTGACGGACTGAGGCGCTTTCCAGACGACGATTTCTCCATCGATCACCGTGCCGTCGGGCAGGGCCTGCGCCAATGAATGCAATTCGGGGAATCGCTCAGTGACCAGGTCTTCTCCTCGTGACCAGACCCACAAGTGGCCGTCGCGCTTGATCACCTGGGCGCGGATGCCATCCCATTTCCATTCCACTTGCCAGTCGCTGGCCGGTCCCAGCAGGGCGTCGAATTGTTCCACCGGTTGCGACAAGGCGTGGGCCAGGAAGAATGGATAAGGCTGCCCGCCGCGCTGGGCATGTTCATCGTCGGACTCGGCAGCGATCAGCTTGAGGTAACTGACCGCTGTCGGACGGTGGGACAGGTCGGTATAGCCCACCAAGCGCTGAGCCACCCGTTTGCTGTCCAAGCCAGCCATGGTGGCCAACGCCCGAGTCACCAGCAGCTTGGACACACCGACGCGGAAACTGCCGGTGATGAGTTTGATGCAGAGCATCAGGCTCGGCCGGTCGAGCTGTGCCCAGAGGGCCGGGAGCCGTTCGGACAGCACCTCGGGCGGCGCGCCTCGCAACGGCAGCAGTTTTTCCTCGATCCACGACGCCAGGCCTTCATCGGAGCTGTGGGGCGATTCGGGCAATACCAGCGAGATGGTTTCCGCAAGATCGCCCACGGCCTGGTAACTTTCCTCGAACAGCCACAGTGATAATCCAGACATCTGGACCGCCAGTTCCCTGAGGATTTTTACCGGCACCAACTGCCGTGGCCGGCCACCGGAGAGAAAGTACACGGCCCAAGCGGCGTCCTCGGGCGGCGCCTTGCTGAAGTAATCCTGCATGGCGGCAAGCTTGGCATTGCTGGAGGTGGTCGCATCCAACTCGGCATACAGTTCGGCGAAGGCTTTCATGAGGCCTCCGCGCCAGTGTCGACTGCCGACACGCTGTCTTCTTCGTCGTCGCCGTATTCCGTGGTAAAGCCCTGGGCATCGAGGCCTTGCTCGCGCAGATGGCGCACCAGCACGCCGACCGATCCGTGGGTGACCATGACCCGTTCGGCGCCGGTCTGTTCGATGGCCCAGAGCAAGCCTGGCCAATCGGCGTGGTCTGACAGCACGAATCCCCGGTCCACGCCACGGCGACGACGGGTACCCCGCAAGCGCATCCAGCCGCTGGCGAAGGCGTCGCTGTAATCGCCGAAACGACGTACCCAAGTGCTGCCGCTGGTGGACGGCGGGGCGATGATCAGTGCCTGGCCCATGATCGGATCGTTCTTCTTCACATCCCCAGCGTAAATCGTCGGCGGCAGGTGCACACCGGCCTCGCGATAGACCCGGTTCAGCGGTTCCACCGCCCCGTGGGCGAGGATCGGTCCCAGGCTTGCATCAATGCCGTGGAGAATTCGCTGCGCCTTGCCGAAGGAGTAGCAGAACAACACGCTGGCCCGGCCTGCGGCAATATTCCCGCGCCACCACTGGTTGATTTCGTCGAAGATTTGCGCCTGGGGCTGCCAGCGATAGATCGGCAGGCCGAAGGTGGATTCGGTGATGAACGTGTGACATTTCACCGGCTCGAATGGCGCGCAAGTGCCGTCGGGCTCGACTTTGTAGTCGCCGGACGCCACCCATACCTCGCCTTGGTATTCCAGCCGGACCTGGGCTGAACCCAGTACATGGCCGGCGGGATGAAAACTCAGGGTGACGCCATGATGCTGCAGGCGTTCGTCGTAGGGCAGGGTTTGCAGATTGATGTCTTGGCCCAGCCGCGAACGCAGGATGCCTTCGCCGGGGGCCGCTGCCAGGTAGTGCTTGTTGCCGCCACGGGCATGGTCGCCGTGGGCGTGGGTGATGACCGAGCGCTCCACCGCACGCCACGGGTCGATGTAGAAATCTCCCGGCGGGCAATACAGGCCTTCGGGGCGGGCAATGACAAGATCCATGCGTTTACCGGGGCGATGGGCTTGTCAGGTAGAGGCGGGAGGCGCGGGAGAAGTTCGATCGGGTTTGGGCGGGCAGGATCAGGTGACAGGATGGACAAATGTGGCGAGGGGATAAATCCCCTCGCCACATTGGTGTATCTATTTCCCGGGCACCAGAGTCAACCGGGTCTTGCCGTACGCCCGGTCGAAGTTCTGCGGTTGCAATGGTAGGCTTTGATATTGACCTTTGATCCATTGATCGATGCCGTTCAGATAAGTCGGGCTGGCCGGGTTGCCCGACTGGCCGGCAGCGCTCTGGATCGTCAACGGTTCGGGCTGGCTGAAGTCCACGATAAAACGCGTGGCCGGCGCCAGGGTCGTGTTGAAGTCCTGGCCCCAGGCGAACGCGGCGGTATTGAGCGTGGTGGCATCGCCGCCGGCTGCCAGCGGGCCGCGTACGACCTGGCCACTGCCGTTCTTCCACTCATGGCGGTGCAGCTTGCCCCATTGCCAGGTGGCGCGGTCGCCGCCCAATTGGTTCTCCCCGGCGCTGATGGCCGCTGCCAGGCTGCGGGCCAGGATGACGGCCTTGTCTTCCTTCTGCGGCGTGCGCACATCGTCCCAGAACGGACTGTCCTCGCGACTCAGCAAATGATCGGCCTGGGCCGAGTAGGACAACTGGCCGTTGGCGACCAGCGCTTTCCAGGCCGGGCTGCCTTCCGGGCCCAATTCGTCGAGGAAAATCTGCTTCATGCTTTCTTGCAGGAACAACTCATAGATCGCTGCGTCGGTGGAGACCGGACTGAGCCGGCCGTCGAACGCCATCAAGCGGGTATAAGCCTCGCGAGCCTTGGCCCGGTCCGCCACCGGCAGGGCCTCAATCGCTTGTTTGAGCGGCTGGGCCATGCCCGGGGCTTCGAAGACTTTCTTGAGCTTGGCCGCGAACGTCGTGGTCTGGTCATATTGCATGGCGCTCAGGCTGCGGGCGTCGTGCTTGCCCGCGCCGGCCAGCTCGGCCATGCGCTCGCCACGCTCCGGCGCCGCCCAGGAATTGGACAGTTGCATGCCGTAGCCATGGGGAATGACGCGCTGGTTGGTGGTGCCGAGCCAGCCCTGGGCTGGATCCTGGTCGTAGGGATGCAGCATCGGATCGGCGTAACCATCCCAATCGTAGCGACCTTCCCAGCCTGGCGATGGCAGCAGGCCTTCGCCTTCGCGGCGGTTCGGATAGCGGCCAGTGACTTGCCAGCCGATGTTGCGGGCATCGGCGAAGACCATGTTCACCGCCATGGCACGGATTTCCCGGCTGGCATCGGATGCCTTCTCGACACTCTGGGCGCGTGACAGATCGAAGAACGCGTCTAGGGTCTTGTCATCAGTGAAGCTCGGCAGTTGCAGGGCCAGTCCGAAACCATTGGCCATGGCCAGGCCTTGGGCGCTATTGAGCAACGGACCGTGGCGGGTTTCGTACACGGCTTCGCGTATAGGCCGTTGTCCCTTGATGAAGTAGGTTTCGTTGCGCACGGTCACTGGCTGCCATTTGCCATTGACTTCGTAGGACAACCCATTGCCCTGGCGTCGGATCTTTTCCAGGAAGAGATCCTGGTTGTCGCCCAGCACGCTGGTCATGCTCCAGGCCACGTTACCGTTGAAGCCCGCCAGGATCATGGGGACGCCTGCCACGGACAGCCCGGCGGCCTGGTATTTGGGCGCGCGGATCTGCACCGGGCTCCAGAGCGACGGTACGCCCAGCGGTCCCTGGCTGTCGCTTGCCAGCAGGCTCTTGCCGTTGCGGCTGCGCTGCGGGGCGATGGCCCAGTTATTCGAGGAGGCTGCGCCCAGCAGGTTCAGGTCGGCCAGTTGAGTGCCCGCCTTGCTGATTTCATCCAGGCCGGGAACCTGGCCATTGAGCCGCACGCCCTGAAGCTTTTCGGCTTCCGCCAAGGGCAGTGGCTCATCCGGGTAGGACGGGCTCAGCCAAGCCAATTTGTCGTGGGTAACGGTCTGGGCAAGCACCAGTGCCTCGACCTCTTCCGGCAGGTTGGCCGACTGGCTGAAGTTCAACAGACAGAAGATCAGTGCCGAGTCTTCCGGTTTCCAGTATTCGGGTTTGTAGCCGGTGGCGGCGAGGTCCGAAGGCAGTTTGTCGCGATAGCGGAACAGGTAGGCATTGACGCCGCGCGCATACACTTCGAAGAAACGCTTGAGGCGTGGTGAAGATGCCTTGTACAGCTCGTCGGCGCTTTTCTTCAGGTTCACCGCGCGCATATAGCGATCGACATCCAGCCGCTCGGCGCCGGACATCTCCGCCAATCGGCCCTGGGCAAGCAGGCGCAGGGTCGTCATTTGCGTGATCCGGTCGCTGGCATGGACATAGCCGAGGGCAAACAGGGCGTCATGAAAACTGTTGCTTTCAATCAGCGGCATGCCCATGGCGTTGCGCCGGATCGAGACATTTTGCGCCAGCCCCTTGAGCGGTTGTACACCGGTGGCGGGTGGGACCGTGTCCTGGGTATTCCAGGCCTGGCAACCGCTCAGACCGAGCACGCTGGCCACTGCTGCGGCAACGCCGAGCTTGGGAAAGAACGAAATAGAGGCTGGCGAGGCCATGGCAAAGCTCCTGCGGGAGGGGGTAGCACCAATAAAGGCGCTACGTTAGTGAGCGGGAGGAGGGCGCGCAAGCGGGGGCTGGGGTTATTTGTTGATTTGGCGATGAAAGCCCGGGGCAGGCGCTTTCGACACAGGCCGATGGAGGGCTTGCTTGTAGGAAACGGTGATGCTCAAGTGTGGAAAATCAATGACCGAGCATGAGAAGACCGGCATGGAACTACAGGAAAACGCAGCACTGATCCTCATCGACCAACAAAAAGGCATCCTCGAACCCAGGCTCGGCCGTCGTAACAATCCCCAGGCGGAGCTGCGCATGCTGGCGTTGCTTGCTCACTGGCGAGGTTCGGCGCGGCCGGTCTTCCACGTCCATCATTTGTCCCGCTCTCCCGAGTCAGTCTTCTGGCCCGGTCAGTCAGGCGTGGACGTCCAGCAGCGCTTCGCGCCGGTGGCCGGGGAAAGTCTGGTTCAAAAGCAGGTGCCGGACGCCTTCTGCGGCACGGACCTGGAAGCGCAGCTGCGGGGCGTCGGGATCTCGCAACTGGTGATCGTCGGTGTGGCCACGAACAATTCGGTGGAGTCCACCGCTCGTACGGCCGGCAATCTGGGGTTCGATACCTGGGTGGCCGAGGACGCCTGTTACACCTTCGACAAGGCCGATTACTTCGGCAATGCCCGTTTAGCGGCCGAGGTGCACGCCATGTCCTTGGGGAACCTGAACGGGGAGTATGCAACGGTGGTGAATGTGGAGCGGATTCTGCAGGCGGGCTGATAAAAAATGGAGATCGGCTGCGGCGGCGTCATCGCGAGCAAGCTCGCAATGACGTCTAGCCGACGAAAAAGCTTATCGCCTGGGCCATCAAGCCCCGTGGCACTTCTTGAACTTCTTGCCGTTGCCGCAAGGGCAAGGGTCGTTGCGACCGACGTCTTTCAGGGCATTGCGCACGGGCTCCTGATGAGCGTGGCCGCAATTGGGGCCGTGGACATGGCCGTGATCATGATCGTGGTGATGGTCATGATCGTGGTCGCAATCAGGGCCATGGACATGGGGTTGTTGGGTCATCGGGGGTCACTCCGCAATTAAATCGGCGGCGATTATCACGCCATTGCGTTCCAGGTGCACGTAGTCAGCGATGAATAAACCGGTTTCCAGCTCACCTTCCAGACGATAGGGGATCTGCTGCCGGGGTTTCTCGAGCATTTTCACCACTTCCCGGACCTGCGGCCACAGGTTGGTGCGGATCGGCACCTTGAAGTAAGCGCTGCGTCGGGGACGGACGGTGAACCAGTGTTCATGCTCGCCTTCGGTCAGCAGCAGGTCGCCCAAGTGGATCCGGTAGGTCAGGCCGCGTACGGTGAGATCACCCTCGCCGGGGTTGTCGACCCGAAAGTGCAACATGAACTTCTGCTCCAGCAACCGGGCCCGCACCACCTCGACCTTGACCAGATGCACCTGCGGCTCGGGCGTTTCGTCACCTCTCCAGGACGCGCAACCGCCAAGCCCGATGAACAGCAGCAGGCAAGTGATGCGTAAAAACTGTGATGGCTGTGTCATGTCCGTGCCTCTGGTTTATACCCAGTCTAGGCTTCTGACCGGCGGGCGAGCGTCGGACGCTTGCGAAACTAACGGGTGAAGTAAGCGGCGCAGCACTTCTTGAATTTATGTCCGCTGCCACACGGGCAACTGTCGTTGCGGCCGGTCTTGACCGGCACGGTCGGGTCGATGAAATACCAGCGACCGCCGTTCTGCACGAACGAAGAACGTTCCCGGTGGCTGTGTTCGCCTTGGCCGTCATGCCAGCGCGCCGTGAATGTGACAAACGCGTGTTCCGGCTGGCCGCCGAACACTTCGCTGCTTTCGACGTCCAGCCCCAGCCAGGTGCTGCCGGCGCTCCATTCGGCGATGGAATGACGGTCGAGACCGTCCTGCTGCGCGGGCAGGGTTGTGCTGACCAGATAATCCACCAGGCCCAACACGTAGGCGCTATAGCGCGAGCGCATCAAGGCTTCGGCGCAGGGCGCCGGGTGGCCGTCGTGATAATGGCCGCAGCAGGCGTCCAACGGATTGCCGCTGCCGCAGGGGCAAATGGGTGTGTGCATGGGTGTGTTCACCGCTACCACCAATATTTTCCAAAGTTTTCCGGGTTGGCCCAGAAACGTGAGTTGAGCCAGTCGGGGACTTGTTTGTATTCAAGCAGATCGTAGGTAAACAGGGTCAGCACCTGATCTTCGCGCTGGAACCGCTCGCTGGCCTGCAGCGCCAGCGAGAAAAAGTCTGTCTCTTGCCATCCGCAGGCGTCGAGGTCCGCCAGCACGGCGATCCGGCTGGCGTTGAGATTGCGGATGCCACCCAACAGGTTAAGACCATCGCGCTTGGGCAAATGCTCCAGGCAATCGAGCGCCAGGGCCAGGTCAAAACGTCGCGCCGCCACCTCCGCCGGCAGCACGCCTGGGCTGGCGTGGACGACCTCGGTATCGGGGTGCGCTTGTTGGAACGCCTCGAGCGCAGGAAAACTGCTGGCGCCGATCAGCAAGAGCCTTTGCGGGGCGTAACGGTCGAGTACGGCAGCCAGGGCTTGCTGGGGCGTACGCGAAGAAATGGCAACGGTCATCGAAGTTCCTCAGTCAGAACCGCCACGATAGCCTGCCCGCACAGCATGGCCTAGAGCGGTTTGTCCCTGAATGTGCGCAAACGTCGCAAACACGGGGCGAAAACCCGCGATTGCTCAGGCTGGCGCAGATCCGAAGTCGGGTCTTTACTCCCCTGAATCGGCGACAAGCCGATCCTTCAAGGAGAAACCCGATGAGCATAGTTCGGACAGCGTTACCCCTGGTTCTGCTAACCAGTGTGTTGACTGGTTGCGCAGGTTTGCAGAAAACCGACTGGCCGACTTGTGCGGCCGTTGGCGGAGCGATTGGCGCCGGATTAGGCGCAATAGAAAGTACATCCTGGGCTGGCGGCGGCGCGCTGTACGTTGGCGGCATGGCGGCAGCTTATTGCTGGGTCAAGGGCGACGGCGACGAGGATGGCGATGGTGTGCCGGACAGCCGTGACAAGTGCCCAGGCACACCGAAGGGCGTGCAGGTCGATGCCGACGGCTGCCCACCACCCGCCCCGGCCCCCGTGGTCGAGGAACCGGTCGTGGTGACGGAAGAAACCATCGTCGTGCGTGATGTGCATTTCGAGTTCAACAAAGCCACGTTGACGCCGACCGACAAGGAGGTGCTGAGCACCATCGCAACCCGCCTCAAGCAGGAAACGTCCACCGCGCAGCTGCGGGTGACGGGCCATACCGACAGCGTCGGCAGTGATGCCTACAATCAGAAACTGTCGGAAAAACGGGCCAACTCGGTCGTGCAATACCTGGTCGAAAGCGGCGTGCCTCGCGCCAGTTTCGTCACGGTATCCGGCGCTGGGGAAAGCCAGCCGGTGGCCGACAACAACACGGCCGATGGTCGCGCCATGAACCGTCGCACCGAAATCAAGATAAACCGCTGAAGCCCTTGTCGTCCGCGGCTTGTACAGTCGCGGATGCGGGTCTTTACTCCTGTGTGACCGGTATGGGCCGGTGACACAGGAGCTTTCACCATGAACGTTCTAATCAAAGTCGCCTTACCGGTGCTGCTGGCGAGCAGCCTGTTGTCCGGCTGCGCCACCCACAGCGACGGCAGCGCACCACTCAATCAACGTACCTGGCCAATCTGCAGCCTGCTCGGCGGACTCGTCGGCGGTGGGCTGGGTGCCATCAAAAGCAGCGGCTGGGCCGCCGGTGGAGCCGCTTTGGGCCTGATCGGTGGCGGCTTGATCTGCTACGCCCAGGATGGTGACGAAGACGACGACGGTGTGTTCGATCGTCGCGACCGTTGTCCCGATACGCCCGCCGATACCCCAGTCGAACACCACGGCTGCCCGCTGCCGCAATACCCCGCCAGCGTTCCGCAAGACGAACCCGAGACGCCGACCAGCGAAGTCATCACCCTTAATGACGCTGGCAAGGTGTTGTTCGATTTTGATCAATCCGATCTCACCGCCGCGGCACGAGGCCAACTCGATGGGCTGGTGGCGAAGTTGAGCCATGCCAACGTCGCCAGCATTCGTGTGGTGGGCCACACCGACAGTGTTGGCACCGATACCTATAACGAGGGACTGTCCGAGCGCCGGGCCGGCAGTGTCGTGGAGTACCTGCTGACCCAGGGACTGGCACCGGACAAACTCACCAGCGAAGGCAAGGGCGAAAGCGAGCCGGTGGCCGACAACGAGACCGACGAGGGGCGTGCGCAGAACCGTCGGGTTGAATTGCATATCCAGCGTTGAGCGCCGGGCCAGGGCTGTCGGGTCGTCGGAAGGCGAACCGCTGGCCCCGGTCTGGGATCAGATTAAATTTGCCGGGCCCTCTGGCTTATCCGCCGCGCATGCCGTTACTGTGCGTGCAAAGAATAATTCCCGAATGGGGGGCGTATGAAGGTGTTTTGGGGGCTGGGGCGCTTGCTGACCCTGCTGTTCTGGCTGGTGGTGCTGGTCAATCTGTTGATGCCGTTCGTCCATCCGCTGCATCTGTTGGTCAATTTCGCCGGGGGGCTGTTGCTGGCGGTCCATTTGCTCGAACTCTTGCTGTTCAGGGCGCAGTTTCGCGGACGTCCCGCGCCTGGCCGTGACCGCCTCCGAGTGCTGCTGTTCGGCATCTTTCACGTGCAAACCCTTCCGACCGCACCAGAGGCTTCCCATGCGTAAATTGTGTCTGCTCGCAGCATTTGTGTGCCCATGGGCTTGTGCCCAAGTGGTCCAGGTCGAAAGTCATTCGCTGATGCGTCTGCCCAACACGACCAGCGCGCTGGCCCTGGAGCGCTTGGACGTTGCCGATTACGGCACGCTGCTGGTGCCATCCAACGTTACCGAACTGTCCATCGGTCAGTTGCACTTGGGGCGCGAAGCGCGGATCGCAATCGTGCCAGCGCAACAGGTGCTGGAGATGAAAGTCACCCAGGCTGAAATGGCCGAAGGCAGCCAGATCACTGCGCGCGGCGCGCCAGGGACTTATACGAAGGCGGCACGCCCGGGGCGCAATCTCAATGTGCGCTTCAATGCGTTGAACGCGACGCTGCTGTCGGTGGACGCCCGTGGCGGAACCGGTGCGCCCGGTTACGTGGGGCTCGACGGTGCCAACGGGCAGGCGCCGGGTTGCACCTGGGGTTCGGCCGGTCGCGGCGCCGACGGCAGCAATGGCGGCGATGGCCAGGCCGGTGCGGCCGGTGCGCTGGTGCGCCTGGAACTACCCCGAGAATACCCCGACGAACGCATCAAGGTCGCGGTGGATGGCGGCGCCGGAGGCGCACCTGGGGCGGGTGGCAAGCCCGGCGCGGGAGGCAAGGCCAAGGGGTGCCTGGTCTATACCGCCGACGGCGGCAAGAGGGGTCGCCCTGGCACCGATGGCCAGCCGGGGCCAGCCGGCGCGCCAGGGGCGGTGACGGTGCAGCGGTTCTGAGGAACGTCAGACGGGTGGGAGCGCGTGCGCCCCCCACTTGTCGATGACGCTCTTTCAGAACATCGGTCTTGCCGCGCCAAGCGCCACCACCAGCAGCCCGATCAACAGGTTGATGCCCACCAACCGACGGATCTTGCCCAGCACCGCCGCGCCCGTCGGCCAGTCCTGCGCGGCTACCGCGCTACGCAACGACGGCAGTTGCAAGGCCTGGATGCGGATGAACAGCGCCGTCATCACCACGTACAGCCCCATCATTACCTGCACATAACGCGGCGCGGTTTCGAAGCCGGCGAAGCGTAGATGGATCAGGCCGACGCCACTGATCGGCAGAATCGCCACGGCGACCCACACCCAGACAAAAAAAAGCTGAAACACTTCTACCCACAACGTGAGCCGTGCAGGGCCTTCAAGGGCCGTCATTGCGGCGGGACGAAGGATCATCCAGGCGAAAAACATGCCGCCGACCCAGACCAGGGCCGCCAGTAAATGCAGGGTGTAGACGAGGGCAAAGGGTGTCATTGGGTCACTCCGTTCTGCGCAGGATTGATTAGCGGGGTATGATAGCCGCCGATCCGAACCACTGAAAATTTATCCAGCGTTTATTGCGCCCGACCATTCATGATCAGCACCGAACTCAAAACCACGATCCAGGGCGCCTACTCGCGTTTTCTCGAAGCCAAGAGCCTCAAGCCGCGATATGGCCAACGCCTGATGATTGCCGAAGTGGCAAAGGTCCTCGGTGACATCGACACCGACGACGAAGGCCGGCGCAGTGGCGAGCCTGCGGTGGTGGCGGTGGAGGCCGGCACCGGTACCGGCAAGACCGTGGCTTATAGCCTGGCGGCCATTCCCACTGCCAAGGCCGCCGGCAAGCGCCTGGTGATCGCCACGGCCACCATCGCTCTGCAAGAGCAGATCGTCTACAAGGACCTGCCCGACCTGATGCGCAACAGCGGGCTGAACTTCACGTTCGCCCTGGCCAAGGGCCGTGGGCGCTACATGTGCCTGTCCAAGCTCGACATGCTGCTCCAGGAGGGGCACGCGCAGACCGCCACCGCGCAGTTGTTCGAAGAGGAAGGCTTCAAGATCGAGGTCGATGAAGCCAGCCAGAAGCTGTTCACCAGCATGATCGAGAAACTGGCCGGCAATAAGTGGGACGGCGACCGGGACAGCTGGTCCACGGCCCTGGAAGACGCCGACTGGTCCCGCCTGACCACCGATCACAGCCAGTGCACCAACCGTCATTGCCCGAACTTCGGCCAGTGCGCCTTCTACAAGGCCCGCGAAGGCATGGGCAAGGTCGACGTGATCGTTACCAACCACGACATGGTCCTGGCCGACCTGGCCCTGGGCGGTGGCGCGGTGCTGCCAGACCCGCGTGACACGATCTACGTGTTCGACGAAGGCCATCATCTGCCGGACAAGGCCATCGGCCATTTCGCCCATTACACGCGCCTGCGTTCCACTGCCGACTGGCTGGAAACCACCGCCAAGAACCTCACGAAACTGTTGGCCCAGCATCCGCTGCCGGGTGACTTGGGCAAGTTCATCGAGCAGGTGCCCGAGCTTGCGCGCGAGATCAAGACGAACCAGCAATTCATGTTCACCGCGTGCGAGCAGGTGGCCGACTTCAAGCCCGGCGAAGATGTCGAGGGCCGCGAGCGACCGCGGCATCGTTTTGTCGGCGGGGTCATTCCCGAGTACATGCGTGAAATGGGCATCGAGCTGAAGAAAGGCTTTGCGCGCCTGACCGACCTGTTTACGCGCCTGACCGATCTGCTCAAGGAAGGCATGGATGGCGAGGTCAATATTGGCATTGCCAGCAACCAGGCCGAGGAATGGTATCCCTTGTTCGGCAGCCTGCTGTCTCGCTCGCAGGGCAACTGGGAGCTGTGGACGGCCTTTACCGTCGAAGATCCGGAAGACAACCCGCCGATGGCGCGTTGGCTGACCCTGGCAGAAAGCGGTTCGCTGTTCGACATCGAGGTCAATGCCAGCCCGATCCTGGCGGCGGACATGCTGCGACGCAACCTGTGGAATGTTGCCTACGGTGCGCTGGTGACCTCCGCCACGCTCACCGCCCTGGGCACGTTCGACCGTTTCCGCATGCGCGCCGGCCTGCCGAAAAAAGCCGTGACCGCCGTGGTCCCGAGCCCCTTCCATCATGCCGACGCTGGTGTGCTGCGGGTGCCGGACCTCAAGGCCGATCCACGGGACGCCCCCGCCCACACCGCCGCGATCATCCGCGACCTGCCGGAGCTGGTGGAGGGTTCGAGAGGCACGTTGGTGCTGTTTTCCTCGCGCAAACAGATGCAGGACGTGTTCGATGGGCTTGACCGTGACTGGCGCAAGCAAGTGTTCATCCAGGGCAACCTGTCGAAGCAGGAAACCTTGAACAAGCACAAGGCGCGGGTCGATGGCGGGGATTCCAGCGTGCTGTTCGGCCTGGCCAGTTTTGCCGAAGGCGTCGACTTGCCGGGTGCCTACTGCGAGCACGTGGTGATCGCCAAGATCCCGTTCTCGGTCCCGGACGATCCGGTGGAAGCGGCACTGGCCGAATGGATCGAAGCGAGGGGCGGCAATCCGTTCATGGAGATTTCCGTGCCGGACGCGTCGCTGAAACTCGTCCAGGCCTGCGGTCGCTTGCTGCGTACCGAGGAAGACCGCGGCACCATCACGCTGCTCGACCGCAGATTGGTGACCCAGCGCTACGGTAAAGCCATCCTCAATGCGCTGCCGCCGTTTCGGCGGGAGATTTCCTAGCCACAACCAACCGTCTCACGGCGGTTCCCAAAACCCTCAATGGCTGAAACAATGCCAGCCACCTGAAAAAGTGTTTTGTTTCAAGGGAGTTGCGGGTGCAAATTCAAGGTCATTACGAGCTTCAGTTCGAGGCGGTGCGTGAAGCGTTCGCGTCGTTGTTCGATGATGCCCAGGAGCGCGGCGCGGCGTTGTGCATTCAAGTGGGCGGCCGCACGGTCATCGATATCTGGGCTGGCACGGCTGATAAAGATGGCAGTGAAGCCTGGCACAGCGACACCATCGCCAACCTGTTTTCCTGCACCAAGACCTTCGCTGCCGTGACGGCCCTGCAACTGGTGGCGGAGGGCAAGCTGCAGCTGGACGCCCCGGTCGCTCGCTATTGGCCTGAATTTGCGGCCGCCGGCAAGGAATCCATCACCCTGCGACAGTTGCTCTGCCATCAGGCCGGGTTACCAGCGCTTAGAGAGTTGATGGCTCCTGAAGCACTTTACGACTGGCAAGCCATGGTCGACGCCTTGGCGGCTGAAGCGCCTTGGTGGACGCCCGGCGAGGGGCACGGTTATGCCGCGATCACCTACGGCTGGTTGGTCGGCGAATTGCTGCGAAGGGCCGACGGTCGAGGGCCGGGTGAGTCCATCGTCGCCCGGGTCGCAAAACCGCTGGGCCTGGACTTCCATGTCGGCTTGGCCGACGACGAATTTTATCGCGTGGCGCATATCGCCAGGGGCAAAGGCAATGTCGGCGATGCCGCGGCCCAGCGCCTGCTGCAGGTGACGATGCGCGAACCGACGGCCATGACCACTCGGGCGTTCACCAATCCGCCGTCGATCATGACCAGCACCAACAAACCCGAGTGGCGACGCATGCAGCAGCCGGCCGCCAACGGCCACGGCAACGCGCGCAGCCTCGCCGGGTTCTACGCCGGCCTGCTCGATGGCAGCCTGCTGGAGGGCGAGATGCTCGACGAGCTGACGCGCCAGCACAGCTTCGGCGAAGACAAGACGCTGCTGACCCAGACCCGTTTCGGCCTGGGTTGCATGCTTGACCAGCCGGAAGTGCCTAACGCGACCTACGGCCTCGGGCCACGGGCGTTTGGTCATCCAGGGGCAGGGGGCTCCATCGGTTTTGCCGATCCGGAGCATGACGTCGCGTTTGGTTTCGTGACCAACACACTTGGGCCCTACGTCTTGATGGACCCGCGTGCGCAGAAGCTTGCGAGGGTGCTTGCCACTTGTCTATAAAACGCCCTTGCAGGTAGCAGGGACAGGAACCTCATGTCCTTTTCAGTTTCAAAGCGTCTGTTTATGCGGCCGGAACATGGCCTTTGTTTTTTCATTTTGATCATTTTGTGGATATCCAATGTCATCGAATAAAACCCTCGCTCTGGCGCTGTGCTTCGCTATCACCGGTTGCGCACAAAACCCACAAAATGATGCCGAAGGCGGCAGCGGTTGGTGGCCGTTCGGTTCGTCCGACAAGGTTGCAGCTAAAGAACCGGCTCCAGCGGCACCCTTGAAGCCTGCCGCAGCAGCACCGCAAGCCAAGGCCGAAAGTGCCGGTGGCACGCATTGGTGGTGGCCATTCTCCTCCGACGACGCCGCTGATAACGTCGCGCAAAAAGATCCGGTGAAGCCTGAAGCCAAACCTGAAGCCAAGGCGCCGGCGACCGTTGCCAAGGCCGATGCCGAAAGTAACGGCAAATGGTGGTGGCCATTCGGTGGCAAGGACCAGGAGACCGCCAAGGCGGTGCCGATGCCCGACCCGAAAGTCACCCAGGCCTGGCTCGACGACTATGAGCCGAAGCTGCGTACCGCCATCCAGGACAGCAAGCTTGAACTGGAGCGCCGCGATAACGTGCTGGTCGTCACCGCCCCCGTCGACGGCTCGTTCAACCCGGATCGGCCGGCCATGCTGCTGCCGGTGACACTTGGCCCGTTTACCCGCGTCGCCAAGATTCTCGAAACCGATCCGAAAACCGCCGTGCTGATCCTCGGCCATGCCGATACGTCGGGCGCGGCACCGGCCAATCAGAAGCTCAGCCAGGAGCGTGCCCAATCCGTGGCGGCGATCTTCCGGCTCAGTGGCTTGCAGCGTGATCGCCTGATGCTGCGCGGCATGGGCTCGGTTGCTCCCCGTGCAGCCAACGATAGCGTAGAAGGCCGGGCCTTGAACCGTCGTGTGGAGTTGCTGGTCACGCCGGCAAACACGATGGTTGCGCTGTTGAGCAAATACAACATGCCGGCCCCTGCACCGGTGACTCTGGTGGCAGCCCAGGACGTCAAGCCTGCGGCCCCGGCCCCGGCTCCTGCGACGAAAAAAGCCGCAGCCCCGGCAGCCAAGAAAGCCGCGGCCAAGAAGGCTCCCGCCAAGGCCCCTGCGAAGAAGACCCCGGCCAAGAAAACCACGCCAGCGAAGAAACCGGAACCGGCCAAGGCCGCTGCCGATGGGAAAAAAGTCGCTGCCGCCGATACGTCCAAAAAACAGTGATGGGCTGATCACAAGGAGCGCGCCATGACCCAAACGCTGGCTGATATGCGCCGTGACTACACCCGCGATGGCCTGACCGAGGCACAAGCTCCGGCCGAGCCGTTCGCGCTGTTCCACCAGTGGTTCGCCGACGCGGTGAAAACCGAACAGGCTCCGGTGGAGGCCAACGCCATGACCTTGGCGACGGTGGATGCGGACGGTCGGCCGCACTGCCGGATCCTGCTCCTCAAGGGACTGGATGCCCAGGGTTTCACCTTCTTCACCAACTACGACAGCGCGAAGGGCCAGCACTTGGCGGCGAATCCTTACGCGGCCATGACTTTTTTCTGGCCTACCCTGGAGCGCCAGGTGCGTATCGAGGGCAAAGTCCTGAAGGTCACGGCGCAGGAGTCGGACGCCTACTATCAGGTGCGGCCGCTGGGCAGCCGTCTCGGTGCCTGGGCCTCACCCCAGAGCCGGGTGATCGCCGGACGTAGGGAGCTGGAAGATCTGCTGAAAGCCACCGAACAGCGTTTCAGCGACAGCCAACCTCATTGCCCCGAGCATTGGGGCGGCTATCGCCTGTTGCCTGAGCGCATCGAATACTGGCAGGGACGGCCGAGCCGTCTTCATGATCGTCTCAACTATCGTCTGCAGGGCGGGGATTGGGTTCTCGAGCGTTTGGCGCCTTGACTTCGGGATAAGCTGCCGCAGCGGCTTGAAGCCATTGCGGCAGGTCCCGGCGCTTGATGCCTTGTTCGCGGGCACGGGCCAGTTGTTTCAGCATGTGAGTTTTCTTCTGCTCATCCTGTCCCGCCAATGACAACGCCAAGTCACGGTCCATCCAGCGTTTGATGCGTACGTACAGCCACCAATGGAAGTACAGGCCCGCCACGGTGGTAGCGACTATGATGAAATAATCCATGGAAATCCCTGGGTCGGTGACGCGGACTTTTGAAATGAGCGCTACTGTGTGGTGAATTTTTTCCGGTGCGCCTGTATCCCACCTGAATGAAAACAAATTTTCCCTGGCGAGGCCGTGACAGGCGTCAAGCCGGGGAGTTTAATGGATCCCTGTCTTTTGGAGTTGATGCTATGCGTAAGTCTGTTTTGCTGGTTGCTTCCTTTTCCACGATGGCGATGTTGCTCACTGGCTGTCAGTCGAGCCTGACCGGTGACTCCTACTCCCGTGACGAAGCGCGTCGCGTCCAGACGATTCGCATGGGTACCATCGAATCCCTGCGTCCGGTCAAGATCGAAGGCACCAAGACCCCGATCGGCGGTGCAGCCGGTGCGGTGGTGGGTGGTGTGGGTGGCAGCGCCATCGGCGGTGGCCGTGGCAGCATCGTCGCCGCTGTGATCGGCGCCGTGGCTGGCGGCTTGCTCGGTTCTGCTACTGAAGAAGGCCTGACCCGCACCCAGGGTGTTGAAATCACTGTTCGTGAGGACGATGGCAGCATGCGTGCCTATGTGCAGCAGGTTCAGGAGAACGAGGTGTTCCGTGTGGGTGAGCGGGTTCGTATTTCTACTGTCGGTGGTACGAGTCGCGTATCGCACTAAGCAGTTTTTGATTCGTGGGGCTGTATCTGTCCTTCGAGCGGTGGGCATATCCGTTTCTTTGGTAATGGCCACTTATGGTTCCGCTCTTACAGCGGGTCACTTTTGAACAGCGCAAAAGTA
Organism: Pseudomonas sp. Z5-35; assembly: GCF_051131945.1. Taxonomy (NCBI): domain Bacteria; kingdom Pseudomonadati; phylum Pseudomonadota; class Gammaproteobacteria; order Pseudomonadales; family Pseudomonadaceae; genus Pseudomonas; species Pseudomonas sp. Z5-35. The sequence continues at coordinate 4,263,604 of NZ_CP071640.1, read as the reverse complement.
ACCAAAACGCTTTTGCCCCACCACTTGGTGCCTCGCCTAGGCTCGGCATGCCTGAACGAAGGCACTGCTCCGTGGGTCGCGAAGGGCCATGGATGGCCCTTCGCGGCGGCCCACGGAGCAATGCCGGAGTGAGGGCACACCGAGCCCAGGCGAGGTGCCGAGTGGTGGGCAGAGCGTTTTTGGTTACTTTTGGCGCTCTTCCAAAAGTGACTCGCCGTCAGGGCGAAACCCTAAGTGGCCATTACCGCAGCAACGGATATACACACCAACCGCCCGAAACAAAGCGGCCGTTACCGCAGCAACAGATACACACACCATCAAGAAGGCCGCAAAACAGCCTTACGACTGGCCATCGCCGTCACCCCATAGCCAATCACCGCCGCCAGAATCGACCCCGTCAGAATCCCCATCCGATCCATGCCGGCATACTCGCTCACACTCGGATCGAACGCCAGGGAGCCGACAAACAGGCTCATGGTGAAACCGATGCCGCAGAGAATCGCCACGCCCAATATCTGCCCCCAATTGGCCCCGGCGGGAAGGCTGGCGATGCCGATTTTCACCGCCAGCCACGTCAGGCCGAACACGCCGACAGTCTTGCCCAGCAACAGGCCGACCGCGATGCCCATCGGTACGTGATGAGTGAAACTCTCGACCGTGACGCCGCTCAGGGACAAGCCGGCGTTGGCGAATGCGAACAGCGGCAAGATACCGTAGGCCACCCAGGGATGCAGCGCGTGTTCCAGCGTCAGCAGGGGTGACGTTTCGGCGTTCCTGGTGCGCAGTGGAATGCAGAACGCCAAGGTCACGCCCGCCAATGTGGCGTGGACACCGCTCTTGAGCACACAGATCCATAGAATCAGCCCGACCACCATGTAGGGCCCGAGCTTGACGACGCCCATCCGGTTCATCGCCACCAGCCCGGCGATGCAGGCGGCTGCCAGTCCCAGTGACAAGGTCGACAGATCACCAGAGTAGAAGATAGCGATGATGACGATGGCGCCCAGGTCGTCGATGATCGCCAGGGTCATCAGGAACAGCTTGAGCGACACCGGCACCCGCTTGCCGAGCAAGGCCAGCACGCCGAGGGCGAAGGCGATGTCGGTCGCCGTCGGAATCGCCCAGCCCGCGAGGGCGGCCGGGTTGTCGCGGTTGAGAAACCAATAGATCAACGCTGGTATTAGCATGCCGCCAATCGCCGCCGCGCCAGGCAAGACAATTTGTGAAGGATTCGACAATTGCCCGTCCAGTACCTCACGTTTGACCTCGAGGCCGATGAGCAAGAAGAACAGCGCCATCAGGCCGTCGTTGATCCACAGCAGCGCCGGTTTCGCAATCTTCAGCGCCCCGACCTGAGCCACCACGGGCGTGTCCAGGAAATCTGTATAGAGCCACGACAGTGGCGAGTTATTCAGTATCAGGGCTAGCACGGCAGCGGCGATCAAAAGCAAGCCGCCGGCGGCTTCCAACTGAAGAAAACGGGTCAAAGCGCTACGGATAGGCAAGGTAGCTCTCCATTATTTGAATCAAAAAGATGGCACACCCTAACCCGTACCGTTAGTTGTTAAAACAAAAGTTATATTCTTTTTTGTTATATGTCGTTACAGGCTCTCGCCAGGCTGTCGGGCAGTTATGCGGCATATTGGACCTTAGCTGTACCTGTGCGAGATGTCGGTTTTTTCCTAAGCTTGCGTCACGTATTTCCGAAACCAGGTCGTGTATGCGGGGCCGTCAGGTTCGCTCGCGTCGAACCGATCCAGTGAGAACACACCATGAATGACCCTCGCCAGTGGGCGCGCGAAGCCATCCGCATCATCGAGGCGGATTTCCAGCGCAGTGCCGACACGCATTTGATTCCACTGCAACTGCCGGGACTGCCGGGCATCGAGCTGTATTTCAAGGACGAATCCAGCCACCCTACCGGCAGCCTCAAGCATCGACTGGCCCGTTCCCTGTTTCTCTACGCGTTGTGCAACGGCTGGCTCAAGCCGGGCGCGCCGGTGATCGAGGCCTCCAGCGGCTCGACGGCGATTTCGGAGGCTTACTTTGCCCGCTTGCTGGGCCTGCCGTTCATTGCGGTGATGCCGGCAACTACCTCCAGGGAAAAAATCGCACAGATTGCCTTCTATGGTGGCAAGAGCCATCTGGTGGACGATCCTACGCAGATCTACGCCGAATCCGAACGCCTGGCGCGCGAGCATGACGGACATTTCATCGACCAGTTCACCTACGCCGAGCGCGCCACGGACTGGCGCGCCAACAACAATATCGCCGAGTCGATCTTCCAGCAGATGCGCTTCGAGCGGCATCCGGAGCCTGCTTGGCTGGTTTCCAGCCCTGGGACGGGCGGTACGACGGCGACCCTCGGGCGCTATGTTCGTTATCGCCAGCACTGTACCCGCGTGCTGTGTGCCGACGCCGAGCGTTCGGTATTCTTCGACTACTACCGCAGCGGCAACGCCGACCTGCGCCTGGATTGCGGTTCGCGGATCGAAGGCATCGGCCGGCCACGGGTCGAGGCGTCGTTCCTGCCCAAGGTCATCGATGCGATGGTCAAGGTGCCGGACGCCTTGTCCCTTGCGGCCATGCATTACCTGGCCCAGCGGTTGGGGCGACGGGTCGGCGGATCCAGCGGCACCAACCTGATCGGCGCGTTGATTGCCGCGAAGCGAATGGCAGACGCCGGCGAGTCGGGGTCGATCGTGGCGATTCTATGTGATGGCGGGGAGCGCTATGCCACGACGTATTACGACTCGGCCTGGCTCGAGGCTCAGGGGTATGAATTGAGTGGATTGATCGATGCCGTGGCGGCATGTGCGGAGCGGGGAGAGGCGTTGCCGGAGAGTGTGTTGCGAGCTGATATCTGAATCTTCGATAAGACGAGTTTCCTGGTGGAGCGAGCAAGCTCGCCCCCCAGCAAACTTGGTCAGGCTTTCAGGCCAAGTACATCCCGCGCCACCGCTTCGGCAATCCGGATACCGTCCACGCCCGCTGACAGGATCCCGCCCGCATAACCGGCGCCTTCGCCTGCCGGGAACAGACCCTTGACGTTCAGGCTCTGCAGCGTTTCGTCGCGGGTGATGCGCAGCGGTGACGAGGTACGAGTCTCGATGCCGGTGAGCACCGCGTCGTGCAACGAATAGCCGCGGATCTGTTTTTCGAATGCCGGCAGGGCTTCGCGGATGGCTTCGATGGCGAAGTCCGGCAGGGCCAAAGCCAGATCACCCAGGGACACCCCCGGCTTGTAGGAAGGTTCGACGCTGCCCAGTGCGGTGGACGGCTTGCCAGCGATGAAGTCACCCACCAGTTGCGCGGGGGCTTCGTAATTGCTGCCGCCGAGCACGAAGGCATGGGATTCCAGGCGTTCCTGCAACTCGATGCCCGCCAGCGGTCCGCCCGGGTAGTCCACTTCCGGGGTGATGCCGACGACGATGCCGGAGTTGGCGTTGCGCTCGTTGCGTGAGTATTGGCTCATGCCGTTGGTCACGACGCGGTTCGGCTCGGAAGTCGCCGCCACCACGGTGCCGCCCGGGCACATGCAGAAGCTGTACACCGAGCGACCGTTCTTGGCGTGGTGCACCAGTTTATAGTCGGCGGCGCCGAGTTTCGGATGGCCAGCGTATTTGCCCAGGCGCGCGCTGTCGATCAGCGATTGCGGGTGTTCGATGCGGAAACCCACCGAGAACGGCTTGGCTTCCATGTACACGCCACGGCTGTGGAGCATACGGAACGTGTCCCGGGCGCTGTGGCCGAGGGCGAGGATCACGTGTTTCGAATGGATCCGCTCACCGCTGGCCAGCTCGACGCCAACCAGCTGACCATCCTCGATCAACACATCGGTGACCCGCTGGCCAAAGCGCACTTCGCCGCCCAAGGCGCGAATCTGCTCACGCATGGTTTCAACCACGCCGGTCAGGCGGAACGTGCCGATGTGCGGCTTGCTGACGTAGAGGATTTCTTCCGGTGCGCCGGCCTTGACGAATTCGTGCAGGACCTTGCGCCCAAGGAATTTCGGGTCCTTGATCTGGCTGTAGAGCTTGCCGTCGGAGAAGGTCCCCGCGCCGCCTTCGCCGAACTGCACGTTGGACTCGGGGTTGAGCACGCTTTTGCGCCACAGGCCCCAGGTGTCCTTGGTGCGCTGGCGCACTTCCGGGCCACGCTCGAGGATGATCGGCTTGAAGCCCATCTGTGCGAGCAACAGGGCGGCGAAGATCCCGCACGGCCCGAAGCCGACCACGATCGGCCGCTCGCTCAGGTCGGCCGGTGCCTGGCCAACGACTTTGTAACTGACATCCGGCGCTTCGTTGACGTTCCGGTCATCGGCGAACTTGCGCAGCAGGCTGGCTTCATCGCGCACCGCCAGGTCGATGGTGTAGATGAAGCACAGCTCAGAGGATTTCTTGCGTGCGTCGTAGCTGCGCTTGAACAAGGTGAAGTCGAGCAGGTCATCGCTGGCGATGCCCAGGCGTTGCACGATGGCAGGGCGCAGGTCTTCTTCGGGATGGTCGATCGGCAGCTTGAGTTCGGTGATTCGTAACATGGCGTGATCCGGTTCGCGGGGTGCACAACTGCACCAGGGCGTGAACCGGCGATTATAAGCCAAAAGCTGCGAATCAGTCGTCGCGCGCACCACCGAAGTAGGCGCAGCCGCGCTGGACCTGGCCGTTGACCCGCAACTCGGCGCTCATGTGCTGCACGCTGCCGCTGGCGCTGTCGACACAGCGTGCCGGTGTCACCCAAAGCTCGACTTTCTCGCCGTTGGCCTCGGTGCCAAGGTTGAAGCGGCCGTCGCCCAGTTGCTCCTCGACATAAGGCACCGCCAGTGGAGGCTTACCGACGCGATCCAGCACCAGGCCCTTGCCGCTGGCCGTGAGGGTCCATTCCGGACTGTGGCCCACTGCGCGCAGAATCACCCGTTTGAAGTCAGCGTTATCGCAAGCTGTTCCCGAAGGTTCCAGGCGATAGAGCTGCTCGACGTCCAACTGGCTGTCAGTACCGGCCGCCGCGCTGGAAACGATGCGGCCGCGCACATCGGCAAATAGCTTGCCGCGATCATCCGCCAGGGTGGCAGCTTGTTGCAGCACGCTCGTCCCGCCGGCGTCGTTGACGATATAACGCCGTTGCTCCTGGCACGGCTGGAACACCAGCTTGCCGTCGGCCGCCGTCAGCTCGCCCTGCATGCGCACCTGTCCGACATGGGACGCACTCTGGCGCGGAGCGTCGAGCAATTGGCAACCGGCGAACAGCGGGAGCAGGGCAATACACAACAGGGAACGAACGGCACGCATCATTGGGTCTCCAGACAAGTGCCGCCACGTTACTCAGACTATTCTTTCACCACAACCCATGGAACGAAGTTACAGATCAATCGTGTGGCTTCTGCAACATTCCGTGCTATCTCAAAAACCAAGGCGCTGGGTGGGGGCTGTAGTCTTGGGCAAGTTCAAATTGCAGGTGATCGCATGAAGAAGGCGCAACAGGCGTTGTTCGTAGCATTAGGAATGGCGGCGGCTTTGCAGTGCCTGGCGGCCGATATCAATTTCTCGTCCGCTACGGACTTTACGACAATGAATCTGAGGATCGAGCAAGTGGGCGACCCCAAGCCAGACTTCGTAACGCTTGATGTCACGCTTAGCCCGGACGCGCAACGCCGCATGGCACAGGTTTCGCGCGAGGAAATGAACAAGCCCTTGCGCCTGTTTATCAACGGGATTCTGGTGAGCACCCCGACCGTAAGATCGGTAATCGACGGTGTTGGCATGCAGATAGCCGTGCCAAGTGACGTTGCCCGTTCGTTGATCCCGACGTTGTTGGAACCTTTGGCGCCCTGATGAAGCACTGGGCGCCGCTAGGTATCCTATCCTTCAGCCCACGTGAAACGTCTGGCCGGTTTGCAGGCCTTCGACACTCTTGGCGTAGGCCAGCGCCACATCCGCCGCAGGAACCGGCTTGTAGCCACGGAAGTACGGGACATATTTGTCCATGGCTTCGAGCAGCACGTTCGGGCTCACCGAGTTGACTCGAATGCCCCGTGGCAACTCGATTGCCGCGGCGCGCACAAAACTGTCCAGGGCGCCGTTGACCAGGGCCGCTGAAGCACCGCTCTTGATCGGATCGTGGCTGAGCACGCCGGTGGTGAAGGTGAAGGACGCTCCGTCGTTAGCGAATTCGCGGCCGATTAGCAAAAGATTCACCTGGCCCATCAGCTTGTCCTTCAAACCGAGGGCGAAGCTTTCTTCGGTCATGCCGTCCAAGGACGCGAAGGTGACGTTGCCCGCTGCGCAAACCAGCGCATCGAAACGCCCGGTCTTAGCAAACAGGGCGCGAATCGAGGCGCTGTCGCTGATATCCACCTGCAAGTCACCGCTGTGGCGGCCGATCCGAACGATTTCGTGGCGGGGCGACAGTTCGTTATCGATGGCTGAACCGATGGTGCCGCTGGCGCCGATCAACAGGATTTTCATGGGCTGTTTCCTCAATGGGTTGAACGAGGTTGCAGTCTAGGATGGATTTTCTCGTAGATAAGCGTGCTAATAGGAAACCTTTGGTTTTCAATTGGAAACAATCCAATGAGCGAGATAGACGATCTTGCGGCATTTGCCGTACTCGTCGAGGCCGGGAGTTTTACCTTGGCGGCGCAGCAGTTGGGGTGCAGCAAAGGCCAACTGTCCAAGCGCATCAGCCTTTTGGAAGAACGGTTTTCGGTGCTCTTGCTCCAGCGCACGACCCGTCGCTTGAGCCTCACGGCGGCGGGGGCGGCGCTGCTGCCCCAGGCCCAGGCATTGCTGGTCCAAGTGGAAAGGGCGCGTCAGGCATTGGCCCGCTTGAAAGGCGAAATCTCCGGGCCGGTGCGTATGACGGTTCCGGTCTCGCTGGGGGAAACCTTCTTTGAAGGCCTGCTGACGGAGTTCGCCCATGCGTACCCCGACGTGCAGATCGAGTTGGAGCTCTACAACGGCTATCGTGACCTGTCTCGTGATGGCTTCGACCTGGCGATTCGCTCGGATGCCTCTATCGATGAGCGGCTGGTGGCCCGCCCGTTGCTGGCCTGGCATGAAATGACCTGCGCCAGCCCGGCCTACCTGGAGCGTTATGGCGAGCCCGAGGCGCCCCGGGCCCTGGCCGAGCACAAGTGCTTGCTCAACAGCCATTACAGCGGCCGGGAGGAATGGCTGTATCACCAGCAGCACGAACTGCTGCGGGTGCGGGTGTCCGGGCCGTTTGCCAGCAACCACTACAGCCTGTTGAAAAAAGCCGCCCTGGCCGGGGCAGGAATCGCGCGATTGCCGTCGTATTTGCTCAACGAGGAACTGGCTGATGGACGCCTGCGCTGGTTGCTGCGCGATTTTCAGACCCGCCGGATGCCGATGTACCTGGTGCATCCGTATCAGGGCGGGTTGCCCAAGCGTACGCAGGTGCTGGCTGATTATCTGATTGATTGGTTCAAGCGCAGTGGGGAGGCGTTGGATCGGTTGTAGCCGGTCCCTGTGGCGAGGGAGCTACGTCCAACATCCGAGCAAAAAAACGGCCCGAAGGCCGTTTTTCTTGTAGCGACAGACTCAACCGCCCAAATACGCCTCGCGCACTTTGGGGTCGGTCAGCAGCGCTTCACCGCTGCCCTGCATCACGACGCGGCCGTTCTCCAGCACATACGCCCGGTCGGCGATTTTCAGCGCCTGGTTGGCGTTCTGCTCCACCAGGAACACCGTCACGCCATCCTTGCGCAGCTGTTCGATGATGTCGAAGATCTGCTGGATGATGATCGGCGCCAGGCCCAGTGAGGGCTCGTCGAGCAACAGCAGCTTGGGCTTGCTCATCAGCGCACGGCCGATGGCGAGCATTTGCTGTTCGCCGCCGGACATGGTGCCGCCGCGCTGGGTAAAACGCTCTTTCAGGCGTGGGAAAAGGTGCAGCACCTTGTCCATCTGTTCCTGAAAGTCGCCCTTGTCGGTAAAAAAACCGCCCATGGCGAGGTTTTCTTCCACGGTCAGCCGGGCAAATACCCGACGGCCTTCCGGCACCACGGCGATGCTCTTGCGCATGATCTGCGCCGAGTCCTGGCCCACCAGTTCCTCCCCCATGTAACGGATACTGCCGCTGTGGGCCTGGGGCGAACCGCAAAGCGTCATCAGCAGGGTGGATTTACCGGCACCGTTGGCGCCGATCAGCGTGACGATTTCGCCCTGGCGAACTTCGACGTTGACGCTGTGCAGGGCCTGGATCTTGCCGTAGAAGGTGGAAACGTTTTCGAATTGCAGCATTTACGCTTCCCCCAGGTAGGCTTTGATCACTTCAGGATTGTCGCGGATCTGTTCCGGCGTACCGTCTGCCAGGGGCGTGCCCTGGTTGATCACGACGATGTGGTCGGAAATGCTCATGACCAGCTTCATGTCGTGCTCGATCAGCAGCACGGTGACGTTGTGCTCCTCGCGCAGCACGCTGATCAGCGCCTTCAGGTCTTCGGTTTCCTTCGGGTTCAGGCCGGCGGCCGGTTCGTCGAGCATGAGGATCCGCGGGCGGGTCATCATGCAGCGGGCGATTTCCAGGCGCCGTTGCTGACCGTAGGCCAGGGTCCCGGCGGTACGGTTGGCGAACTCGGTGAGGTTGACCTTGTCCAGCCAGTACTCGGCGTACTCCATGGCCTCGCGTTCGCTCTTGCGGAACGCCGGGGTCTTGAACAGGCCGGCAAAGAAGTTGGTGTTCAGGTGACGATGCTGGGCGATCAGCAGGTTCTCGACCGCCGTCATGTCCTTGAACAGCCGCACGTTCTGGAAGGTCCGCACCACGCCCTTGCGAGCGATGTGGTGGCCGGGCAGGCCCTGGATCGGCTCGCCGTCCAGCAGGATGGTGCCGCCGGTAGGCTGGTAGAAGCCGGTCAGGCAGTTGAACACAGTGGTCTTGCCCGCGCCGTTCGGCCCGATCAAGGCAACCACTTGTTTCTCTTGCACGGTCAGGGCCACGCCGTTGACCGCCAGCAAACCGCCGAAGCGCATGCTCAGATTTTCGACTTTCAGGATCTCGCGGCTCATTTGCGCAGCTCCATGTGCGGACGTTGCATAGGCAGCAGACCTTGAGGACGCCAGATCATCATCAGCACCATCAAGGCGCCGAACATCAACATGCGGTATTCGCTGAATTCACGCATCATTTCGGGAAGCAGAATCATCACGATCGCCGCCAGGATCACGCCCAGCTGCGAGCCCATCCCGCCCAGCACGACGATGGCGAGGATGATTGCCGACTCGATGAAGGTGAAGGATTCGGGCGTCACCAGGCCCTGGCGAGCGGCGAAGAAGCTGCCGGCAAAACCGGCAAACGCAGCGCCGAGGGTGAAGGCCGACAGCTTGATCACGGTCGGGTTGAGACCCAGCGCACGGCAGGCGATTTCGTCTTCGCGCAACGCTTCCCACGCACGGCCGATCGGCATGCGCAGCAGGCGGTTGATGACGAACAACGCGGCCAGGGCCAGCAGCAACGCCACCAGGTAGAGGAAGATCACCTTGTTGATCGAGTTGTATGGCAGGCCAAAGTACTCGTGGAAGGTCTGCAGGCCTTCGGCGGCTTTACGCTCGAAGGTCAGGCCGAAGAACGTCGGCTTCTCGATGTTGCTGATGCCGTTCGGACCACCGGTGATGTCGGTCAGGTTGCGCAGGAACAGACGGATGATCTCGCCAAAACCCAGGGTCACGATTGCCAGGTAGTCGCCGCGCAAGCGCAGGACCGGGAAGCCCAGCAGGAAACCGAAGGTGGCGGCCATCATCCCGGCGATCGGCAGGCAGATCCAGAAACTCAGGCCGAAGTAATGGGACAGCAGCGCGTAGCTGTAGGCGCCGACGGCATAGAAACCGACGTAGCCCAAGTCCAGCAGGCCGGCCAGGCCTACGACGATGTTCAGGCCGAGGCCGAGCATCACGTAGATCAGGATCAGCGTGGCGATGTCCACCGCACCGCGCGAACCGAAGAACGGCCACACCAATGCCACGACGACCAGGCCCAGGACGATCCAGCGTTGGGTCGACGGCAGGGTCAGGAAGTTGCTGGCCTTGGGCGGGATCACCGGCAGGCCGGGCGAAGCTTTCCAGGCGGCGCTGATCTGCGTGCTGAACAACACCCGCAGGAACATCAGGACGGAACACACGGCGATGGTCGCCAGGATGGCCGGGCTGGTGCCGTGCACTTCCAGGTTGATGCCGACGATGGTCAGTTTGAGACCGAGTACCGGGTAGGCCACGGCCCAGACCAGCAGGGCGCTGAAGAGCGCCGATTTGAGATGCCTAGTCATACTTTCTCAACCTCCGGGCGGCCCAGGATGCCGGTCGGCCGGAATAACAGAACCAGAACCAACAAGCCGAACGCTACGACGTCCTTGTACTGGTCGCCGAAGATGTCGGCGCCAAAGGCTTCCGCCACGCCCAGCACCAGCCCGCCGAGCATCGCGCCGGGAATGCTGCCGATGCCGCCCAGTACCGCGGCGGTGAAGGCTTTCAGGCCCACGAGGAAACCGGCGTTGGGGTTGATCACGCCGTATTGCATGCTCAGCAGCACCGCGGCGATGGCCGCCAGGGCGGCACCGATGACGAAAGTCAGGGCGATGATGTTGTTGGTGTTGATGCCCAGCAGGTTGGCCATCTTGATGTCCTCGGCGCAGGCACGGCAGGCGCGGCCCAGGCGGGAACGGGAGATGAACAGCGTCAGGCCGAGCATGGCGACCAGGGTCACCACGAACACCACGATTTGCATGTAGGAAATCAGCACTTCATGTGCCCCGCCTGGCCCGATGGCAAAGTTGCCCGGGATCAGGTTGGGAATGGATTTGTCCTTGGAGTCTTGCGAAAGCAGTACCGTGTTCTGCAGGAAGATCGACATACCAATGGCGGAAATCAGCGGAATCAGACGGTTGCTGCCGCGCAACGGACGATAGGCAATCCGCTCGATGCTGTAGCCATAGGAACTGGTGACCACGATGCTCGCGATGAAAGCTGCGGTCATCAACAGCGGGACACTGTCGAGTCCCATCATGGCCAGCCCGGCGATGGCGATGAACGCCACGTAGGAGCCAATCATGTACACCTCGCCGTGGGCGAAGTTGATCATTCCAATGATGCCATAGACCATCGTATAGCCGATGGCGATCAGGGCATACGTGCTGCCAACGGTCAGGCCGTTAACCAGCTGCTGGAAGAAGTGATAGATGTCAGGCATTACAGCGCTCCTAAAAACCTGATACGCATTTCACTGGTGGAGTCATTTTCCCGCCCGGGCCCCGTGGATCTTCATCCACTTCGAACACGAGGTTTGCCAGCGAACCGCTGATGACGGTTTTGAGATTTTCAGGTGGGGAGACTGGCGGATCACGCCAGCGCGGCCCAATACATTTAAAACAAAGCCCACGGCACGCCGTGGGCTTTATTGGCAGTCAGTCAGGCCAGGCCTTACTGAGGCGAAGCTTCGGTTTTAGGTTTGCCGAAATGCCACTCGTAAACCACGAACTTGAAGTCCTTCAGGTCGCCCTTCGCGTCGAAGCTCAAGTCACCGGTTGGGGTCTTGAAGGTGCCGGCGTGGATGGCTTCGGCCACTTTTTCCGGGTCTTCGCTCTTGGTGGAAGTGATGGCCTGGGCGATCACTTGCACGGCCGAGTAGGACGGGAATACGAACGGACCGCTCGGGTCTTCTTTCTTGGCCTTGAACGCGTCAGCCAGGGCGACGTTGGCCGGGTCCTGGTCGAAGGATTTCGGCAGGGTCACCAGCAGGCCTTCGGAAGCTTCCTTGGCGATCTGCGAGATCGAGTCGTTGCCCACGCCTTCCGGCCCCATGAACTTGGCTTTCAGGCCTTTTTCCTGGGCTTGACGCAGGATCAGGCCCAGCTCCGGGTGGTAGCCGCCGTAGTAGACGAAGTCGACATTGGCTTGCTTGAGCTTGGCGATCATCGAAGAGAAGTCCTTGTCGCCGGCGTTCACGCCTTCGAACACGGCAACCTTGGTGCCTTTCTTCTCGAGGGTGGCTTTTACGGCGCTGGCGATGCCTTCGCCGTACTGCTGCTTGTCGTGCAGGACCGCAACGACTTTCGGCTTGACGTGGTCGGCGATGTAGTTGCCGGCCGCTGGGCCTTGGGCGCTGTCCAGGCCGATGGTGCGGAAGATCATCTTGTAGCCGCGAGCGGTGATGTCCGGGCTGGTGGCGGCCGGGGTGATCATGATCACGCCTTCGTCTTCGTAGATGTCCGAAGCCGGTTGGGTGGAGCTGGAGCACAGGTGGCCGATCACGAACTTGACGCCGTCGTTGACCACTTTGTTAGCAACCGCGACCGCTTGTTTCGGATCGCAGGCGTCATCGTATTCAACGGCGACCAGTTGCTTGCCGTTGACGCCGCCCTTGGCGTTGATCTGCTCGATGGCCATTTTCGAGCCACTGAACTGCATGTCGCCGTATTGGGCTACAGGGCCGGTTTTCGGGCCGGCGATGCCGATCTTGATGGTGTCGGCGGCGAACGAATGGCTGGCAACCCCGGCCAGAACCATAGCGGCAAACAGTTTGGAAATCTGCTTAGTAGCCTTAGTCATAGTGCTCCACTCATGCTGTTGTAGTTTTTATAGTCCTGGCGCCGTAGCAGCAGAACCGGGTCAGATATCTTGGATATCCTCGCGGAAAATGCCCCCGGCAACTGTACCGGTACAGTGTAGAGCGCCGATTGTTGGCAAGGGAAGCTGGCGCTTGGGGGCAAAACCTGAGGGTGTCGCTTTATTGAAAGAAAAAGACAGATTGGCGGCGGGGTTGGTCCGGTCAAATCGGCAATCCTTGGCTTTGCTGCGCTTTTCAATCGGTACTGCAATTGCAACCGGGTTTTTCTGCCAGACCACCGACGTTATCATTCGCGCCGATTTCTTTTCCGGACAGCTCCCCATGAATCAAGAACCTAGCACCCTCTATGCCAAATTGCTCGGTGAAACGGCATCCATCACTTGGAAGGAGCTGGAGCCGTTCTTTGCCAAGGGTGCCCTATTGTGGGTCGACCCGGCATTGGATCTGATCGCAGCCGCCGAGGCCGTTGCCCAGGACGAAGGTACCAAAGTCGCTGCCTGGCTGGCCGCCGACCAGCTCGCCAAGCTGTCTGAGACGCGGGCGCTGGATCTTTTCGAGCGTGATCCGCAGCTTTGGGCCGTGGTGGTTTCTCCTTGGATTTTGATCCAGGAAAGGGCATCGAATTGATCGATGCACCAAGTTGGTTCGTGTTGTTGCGCTTGGGAAAGTGTGTACGTGAGTAGCGTGATGGCAGCCTGCCGTGGCGAAACGCCACAGGGGAGGGTGACGTATACGTAACGGGAACAGTTTATCGAGCAGCCTTTGGGCTGCTCAATTGTTTCTGAATGCCTCAGTAACTCTTGCCAGTGTGGTTATTAAGAGAAATAACCTTGGTCTTGCCGATCCGGTGACGGTAGATCTCGCGCAGGTACTTGATCGCCTTCTTCACGCAGTCGCGGGACAGGCGGATGTCGTTGATCGAGACAAACTTGTCCTTGTCGCTGATCAGCTCGCGGTACTTCTTCTCGTACATCGGCTTGATCGCGTACCAGTTGGTGTCGAGGATCTTCGCCGGGTTCTCGAATTCGTTGAGCAACTCATTGATGCGTCCTTCATCGAACTCTTCATTGATGATGAAGTCCAGGATCGAGTTGTCCAGGGTGTCGTCGAAACGGTACGGGTTGCGAGCGAAGCAGCGCTTGATGAAGGCCACGATCAGCGTCAGGAAGTCGTCCGACAGGCACGGGCTCTTGGCGATCAGGGTGGTCAGCGACAAGTTGGCCGAGGCGCCGATCACCAAGGCGTAACGCTTGAGCGTGGTGTTGGGGAACAGGCTGTTGAGGTGGGTCTTGAGCCGGTTCAGGTCCATGTAGGACAGCTTGTAGTCTTTAGGCAGCGAGACGATCGACACCACCGACGAGCAGTTCTTGAAAAAGTGCAGGTCGTGCAGGGCGGCGGCGTCGTAGCCGGAATTCTTGTATTGCTCCAGCGAGGCCCGGTAGCGCTTGGATTCGATGGGCAACAAGCTGATGCCTTCGATGGCCTGGGTGACTTTGTTGAAGTGTGGCAGGTCGATGGAGCGGAAGAACAGGTCGTCGATGTTCAGGCGTGGCGGTTCTTTCTCGAATACCTTGAACTTGTCGCCGCTCGGCGCCGGGGTTTCCGGGACCACGGATTCGGCGTAGGCAATCGCCACGGGGCCGGCCAGGCTCATGAACAGGTCGTTGGCGTCCAGGCGAATGGTTTCGCCAATGTCGATGCCGGCGCGCCGGAAATAGTTCTGGTCGTAGTCGGTGGTCACGGCCTGGGCCGTCAGAATGTTGAAGATCTGCTGGGAGATGTACTGGTTGGCGTGCTTCTCCATCGCATTGACGTCAATGTTCTGGATGTTGCCGTCATCGCTTTCCTCGGCGTAGCGCATGATGTCGTTGGAGATCAGCATCATCGCGTTCCATGGACGGATACGGCCCATGACGCTGGCTTCGCTGCTGTCTTCATTGGCGAAGTTGTAGGAGAAATCCCATTCTTCCGAGAGGTATTTGCACAGCAGGCGTCCGGCGTTGATGTGCAGCGCCTCGGACATTTCACTGCGGTGATCGGAAATGTTCGGCAGTACGCAGATGCCGCTGGTGAAGATTGGCTCGAAGACGAAGGAGTGGCCGCTCTTGCTGTCGTGCTCGTCCATCGGCTTGGTGTCGAACGTCTTGTTCATGTACGAGTACTGCTGGGCCAGGCCGAACTCCGAGGCCATACCTGAACCGGTACCGCCGCCGGCGCTGAAGATCGAGAAATACAGGCGCGACTGGTTGGCCTTGATGCCGCAGCTGTCGATCAGGTACGAGTGGATCATTTTCCAGTCGGGGCTGGAGAAACGCTGGGTGTCCTTGTTCAGGATGATCTTGGCCAGGTACTGGCCGAGGATCGGCGCGTTACCGGCACCGCCGGCATGGACTTCCGACAGGTCCATGATTTTCATCTTGCTGTAGTCGCGCAGGAAACCGCTTTTCTCGCCCTTGCGCGAGAAGCGGATGCGTCCGGCGATGTCCTTGTCCAGGTCGCCGAGCATGACCAGCGGTTCTACCAAAAACACCGGTTTGCTGGCCTTGCTGGTGCCCAGGCGCAGGTTGCGCATCCATTGTGCGGGGCGATAGCCTTTGTCGCCGTACTTCTTGTCTTCGGCGTTGAATTCGTTGAGGTAGAACTTGCGCGCGTTGTAGACCAGTTCCGCGACGTCCAAAGCGATGTTGGAGCCGCAGCGCCCCAGTCCGATCAGGCACACCGACGGGAATTCCTGCTGGCCACGCTCGCTCTCGTCGTCCACCAGGTGGGGCGGACGGGGGAACACGGCATCGCGCAGGCCATCGAGGTTATCGAGGATGCGGTCGGTGTTGGTCTCGGTGAAATACAGGTATTGCTGGGTCGCCAGGGATCGCGAGCTGCTCGAAAGCGTAGTGGCTTCGGGGCCGTTGGCGGCCGGGCTCAGGGTCAGATCGGAAACCGCAGTGGCTGTTTTTTTGGAGGTCATTGTGCGCCGTATGCCTGACTGGTCGGTCCAACGACCTCTGTCATCGAACCATCGCGGATGGGAACTCGCGTCCTGACGGTCGCGAATGTCGGCCCAAGCGTTCAGGGCTGCAGCCTGAGTAGCGCTCGGGGGAATCTTTTCCTGATCATCTTGGATCGGCCATCGCGCGGCGTTCTTTAACGGTTAACAGGCAAAATGATGGCTATTGTTACGGGAAGTTGGCTGAGGCCATGAATAACGCTGCGCGCCATGGTCGGGTATCAGCCCTGCGAATGATTGGAGACAGCGCGCGCGCCGCTGTCTAGATTGCAGACTCCGGGCTCGGATGCCTCGCCCAACAATAAAAAGAGACGGACCCATGCAGAACTCGACCCAAGCGGCGAATGCCTGGCGCATTCTGTTCCTGCTGTTCCTGGCCAACCTGTTCAATTTCTTCGACCGTACCATCCCGGCGATCATCATCGAGCCGATCCGCATGGAATGGAGCCTCAGCGACTTCCAGATCGGCATCATCGGTACCGCCTTCACCATCGTCTACGCCATTGCCGGCTTGCCGTTGGGGCGGATGGCCGATACCGGTTCGCGCAGCAAGCTGATGGGCTGGGGCCTCGCGGCCTGGAGCGGGCTGACGGCGGTCAACGGCCTGGTGGGCAGTTTCTGGGCGTTCCTGGTGGTGCGCATGGGCGTGGGCATCGGTGAAGCCAGTTATGCACCGGCGGCCAACTCGTTGATTGGCGATCTGTTCCCGGCCCACCGCCGAGCTCGGGCGATGGGCATCTTCATGCTCGGCCTGCCGCTGGGCCTGCTGTTGGCGTTCTTCACCATCGGCGCGATGGTCAAGGCGTTCGATAGCTGGCGTGCGCCGTTCTTCATCGCGGCGGTGCCGGGGTTGATCCTGGCGGTGTTCATGTTCTTCATCAAGGAACCCAAGCGCGGCGCGGCGGAAACCGTGCAGGTGTCCCAAGAAAAGGTCGATCGGCCGGTTCGCCGGGTGTTGGCGGTGCCTACATTCCTGTGGCTGGTGATGGCGGGGCTGTGTTTCAACTTTGCCACTTATGCCTGCAACTCATTCCTGGTGCCGATGCTGCAGCGTTATTTCTTGATGCCGCTGCACGAGGCCGCCGTGGCGACCGGGATCATGGTCGGCGTGACCGGGTTGTTCGGGTTGACCCTCGGGGGCTGGGTGGCCGACAAGATTCACCAGCGCGTGCCCAACGGCCGCTTGCTGTTCGCGGCGTTCAGCCTGGCTATTTCGACGATCACCACTGCGTGGGCGTTGCATGCCGGGCGCATCGAGATCGGTGTGTTCGTGGCGGTGTTCAGCGTGGGTTGGCTGTTTGCCTACAACTTCTACACCTGCGTCTATACCGCGATCCAGGACGTCGTCGAGCCGCGCCTGCGCGCCACCGCGATGGCCTTGTATTTTGCCGGGCTGTATCTGCTCGGCGGCGGCCTGGGACCGGTGGTGGTTGGCGGCTTGTCGGACTACTTCGCCCACACCGCCATGGCGGCCGCGGGCGTCGACCAGATGACCGAAGCGTTCAAGGCCATCGGCTTGCATGACGCGATGTACCTGATCCCGGTAGCGCTGCTGTTGACCATGGTGTTCTTGTTCCTGGCGTCACGCTGCTTCGTGCGCGATGCCAAGCGGATGAAAGAGGGAATGAGCGTGGTGGAGGCGCCGGGGGCCGTGGCGGCGACGGCCTAAAGGGATTTTGGGGCGACGATGCTTTTGTGGCGAGGGAGCTTGCTCCCGCTGGACTGCGCAGCAGGCCCAAAAAATCTGAGTCAGACGGTGAAAGATGGGGCCGCTTCACGGCCCAGCGGGAGCAAGCTCCCTCGCCACGGGTTCAGTGTCGTCTTTGCTACCGAGCCTTCTCTTCGCGCCCACGCAACAGGTGATTAGGCATCGCTACCGCTGCCGCCAACCCTAGCAGTGATATAGCCGCGCTGATCATCAACAAGTGCCGGAACGTTGCCTGCAATTGCTCATGCAAGGCGCCCAAGGTCTGGCCCGGCGCGGCGTTGAGGCCGTCGAGCAGGACGTTGCCGGAGTGCCCTTCGCCTATCAGCGCCGAACCGGCGAGCTGGGCCAGGCCCGACCCCTGCAGCAGGGCCAGCAGCAAGGCCGACATCAGTGCCACGCCGACCGCGCCGCCGAGAGAGCGGAACAGGTTGGTGGTGCTGGTGGCCACGCCGATGTCCCGTTGTTCCACTGAATTTTGCGAGCCCACCAGCGACGTGGGAAATTGCATGCCGGAGGCGATGCCGCTGAGCAGCATGAACAGGCCGCTGAGCCAGAATGCATCGGGCGGGGTGAAGGCCATGCCGAGGATGGCGAACGGGAAGAGCAGGGCGCCACTGAGGATCATCGGTTTGTAGCGACCGGTGATCGAGGTGCGGCGTCCGGCGAAATAGGCGCCCATCGGCAAGCCCATCGCCAGCGGCAGCAGATGTAACGCGGCGCTGTCGGCACCGGCGCCGGTCACGCTCTGGAAGCGCAACGGCACCAGCACCGTCAACGAGATCGCCTGGAAACTGGTGAAGAATACCGTGCACCAGCACAACACCGCGCTGCGGTTGACGAACAGGTGCATGGGCAACAACGGCTCCCGGGCACGGCGTTCGTGCCAGACGAAACTCCCCAGCACAATCACCGCGCAAGCCAGCAGCCCGAGCACCTCGCGGCTGTGCCAGGCATGGCCCTGGCCGATCTGGGTAATGCCCAGCAGCAGCGCGGTCAGGCCGATGATCAGCAAAACGGTGCCCAGGTAGTCGATGATCGGTGTGCGTTGCGGCACGGGCAGCCCGACCAGGCTGCGATGGGCCACCCACCACGCGCCCAGGCCCAGCGGCAGGTTGATCCAGAACACCCAGCGCCACGACAGGTACTCGGTCATGTAGCCGCCCAACACCGGCCCGGCGACGCTGGCCACCGCATACATGCTGCTGAAATAACCCTGGTAACGGCCCCGCTCCCGGGGTGGAATGATGTCGCCGATGATCGCCTGGCTCACGGAGATCATCCCGCCAGCCCCGATACCCTGGACGATCCGCGCCAGCACCAGTTGCTCCATGTTCTGTGCCAAGCCGCAGAACAGCGAGGCGAGCGTGAACAGGCCCATGCCGAACAGCATCAGCGGTCGCCGACCGTACAGGTCGCCCAGCTTGCCGTAGATCGGCACCGCAACGGTCATGGCGACCATGTAGCCGGAGATCACCCAGGCCAGCAGGCTGACATCCTTGAATTGCGCGGAAATGGCCGGCATCGAGACCGCGACGATGGTCTGGTCCAGCGCCCCGAGGAAAATCGCCATCATCAGCGCCACCAGTACGCTGCGGATCGCGGGTTGCGGGGCTTGGGGCGTGTCGAGCTGAGTCAAGGTAAGACCTGCGGGCACCGTGCCGGGGAGGCGAATGAACGGGAGCCCGCAGTTTAGATCGATAGTTGGCTATTCGATAGCCTCGTAAGGAAGGCCCACATAATTTTCCGCGATGGTTTTTCGGCCGGCCTCGGAGTCGACGAAATATTCCAGCTCCGCTTCGCTGATGCGCTGGTTGAACGCATCGTCCTCGAAGCGGTGCAGCATCGAGGTCATCCACCAGGAGAACCGCTCGGCTTTCCACACGCGCCGCAGGCAGATCGCCGAGTAGCGTTGCAACAGATCGACGCGGCCGTCGCGGTAGACCTTCAGCAGGATGTTGTACAACGTGCTGACATCGCTGGCGGCCAGGTTCAAGCCTTTTGCGCCCGTGGGCGGAACGATGTGAGCGGCGTCGCCCACGAGGAACATCCGCCCGTACTGCATCGGTTCGACGACGAAACTGCGCAGCGGCGCGATGCTTTTCTCGATGGACGGACCGGTCACCAGCGTTTCGGCCAGGTCGGCGGGCAGGCGATTTTTCAGCTCGCCCCAGAAACGCTCGTCCGGCCAGTCAGCCACTTGCTCTTCGGCGGGGACTTGCAGGTAGTAACGCGTGCGGGTCCGCGAGCGCATGCTGCACAGGGCGAAGCCGCGCTCGTGGCGAGCGTACACCAGTTCTTCGTGGACCGGCGGGGTGTCGGCGAGAATGCCGAGCCAGCCGAACGGGTAGACACGCTCGAAAACCTTGAGTTTTTCCGTCGGGATCGACTGCCGCGCGACACCGTGGAAACCGTCACAGCCGGCCACGTAGTCGCAGTCCAGGCGCCAGGTTTCCCCGGCGTGTTCGAAGGTCACGAACGGGCGTTCGGTCTGCAAGTCGTGGGGCTGGGCGTTATCGACTTGATACAGCGTTTGGGCGCCGGATGCCTGGCGGGCGGTCATCAGATCGCGGGTGACTTCGGTCTGGCCGTAGACCATGACGTTCTGGCCGCCGGTCAGGCCCTTGAGATCGATGTGCACGCGCCGGCCGCTGAGCACCAGTTCGAAACCGTCATGGGGCAGGCCCTCGGCGTCCATGCGCTGGCCAACGCCGGCCTGGCGCAGCAGATCGACCATGCCTTGCTCGAGCACGCCGGCGCGGATGCGACCGAGGACGTAGTCGGGCGTCTGGCGTTCAAGGATCAGGGTCTCGATGCCGGCGTTGTGCAGTAGCTGGCCGAGCAGCAGTCCAGAGGGGCCGGCGCCGATAATGGCGACTTGGGTCTTGAGTGTTTTCATTGTTGTTATGACTCGCAAGGAGCACGCGACCAGGGTCGGTGTTTATTATTAGTAATCCTGGCCTGCATTTTTCGCTTGCGAACCTGTCAATTGAAGGGGAAAACTGCGCTGATACCTGTACTTTCTGCCAATCGGTGCGATTATCGCCCGTAACCCGAGGCCGAACCTCGCTATGAAGAAAACTGAGCTGCCTTCTATTCCGGTGTTCAAGCTTTATGGCGAGAGCCAGGATTGGCCGACGCCGGACCTGCTGCACTGTGAAACCATTTCCTCGCGCAGCAGCGAGCACCAATGGGAAATCAAGCCCCATCGGCATGCCGACCTGTGCCAGTTGCTGTTTGTCTTCAAAGGCCAGGCAGAGCTGGAAATCGAAGGCCAGCGCACCCGGCTCGAAGAGCCGGCCGTGCAGATCCTGCCGCCGCTGTCGGTGCATGGCTTTCGTTTTTCCGAGGATGTGCAAGGCTATGTGGTGACCCTGGCGGCGCCGTTGGTGACGCACCTGCAGGCGCAGCTCGGCCATTCGGTGAATGTCCTGGCCCAGGCCGAAGCCTACCCGGCCGGTGAAAATGCCGATTATCTCAACAGCCTGTTCAGCGCCTTGCAGGCAGAGTACGTCGGCCACCAACCGGCCCGGGAAATGCTGATGCATGCGCTGGTCAGCGTGATCATGGTCTGGGTCAGTCGGCAAGTGATGCACCGGCGCACCTCCAGCCAGCGTCCGCAACGGGCCCGGGAATACCTCAACGGGTTCATTCAGTTGGTGGAAGAAACTTATCGCCAGCACGTCAAGGTAGAAGACCTGGCCCATCGCCTGGGCATCTCGGTGTCACACCTCAACGGGACCTGTCGCGAACTGGCGGGGCAGCCGGCGTTGCAGATCATGCATGAGCGTCAGTTGCTCGAAGCCAAGCGGCTGCTGACTTATACCGGCATGACCATCTACGAGATTTCCGAGGCGCTCGGCTTCTCCGATCCAACCAACTTCACCCGGCTATTCCGCCGGCGCGTCGGCATCTCGCCCAAGGCCTTCCGCGACCGGCTCAAGACCGATCCGCAGGACGACTGAAACCGCCTCAGCGCAGCGCGTTCAAGGTGGCGTTGTGCGGTATGCAGCGCTCGAAGTTGCAACTGGCGTAATCACGGGGCAATTGCCTGGCCTGCTCGACCCGATAAGCCGCAGTGCCATACAGCGCAAGCGTGGCGGTGCAAGTGACAAAAATGGCGAGGCGTCTTCTTGTTTTGATGTTCATGGCGATGACCTCTGAACGAATACCCGGGGGTACTGTTTTCAGCATAGGTCAGCCGTGGCGGGTTGCCAGTGAGCAAGGTGTTGTGTGTAGCCCGATATTCAGGTTACTGATAGCCGCTATGTACAGGGATTCATTGTGGCGAGGGAGCTTGCTCCCTCGCCACAGGTGCTTTTGATGCACGAAATGGCATGTCAGGCATTACTCCAAATGTTCTGGCTTCATCGGATCCCCCGACTTGACCTCCAGTTGCTGGCGTACGTCTTCGAACATTTCGTCGTAGTACTTGTGCATCGAGCCGATGCTGGCGGTCTTGGGCATGCCGTATTGCTGGGCGATCCGCGTGGCGTGGCGGGCGAAGTCGAAGGCCTGGTCCTTGGCCAGGAAAAACGTCTTGTCCACGCTCTTGTCTTCCACCGTGCCGTGCAGCCGGAACGACATGCCCTTGCCCTCCTTGTCGTCCTGATCGACCTTGTAGTCGATGCACAGGTTATAGCTGTAGTCATCCTTGTTCAGCGCATGGCGTTCCATGTGCAGGTGACCGGGTTCGAACGTGGCCATGGATCTCTCCTTCGAAGGCGTGGAGAACGGCAGACACCGCGCCTGCCGCATAAGTTTTGCGGTTACCGATAAACAATGCCTGGCGTTGCCGTGCTGACGTGCGTTTGCTCGCGATAGCGCTCGTGCTGTCACCACTGCGGGCGATGAGCGCCCAATTCGGCCGCCGGCAAGGTCCATTGCAGCGGCGTCCCGGTGATCTTCAATGGCACCCGCAAGCGATGGGCGGGTCCCCATGGCGTCTGTTCGACCAATAATCCCTGATCATCGTTGGCCTCGGCTCGCAAGGGACTCGCGTCGCCTGCGCCGCGCTCGATCAACAGCTTCGCCGTGCGTGCCAGGGACAAGCGTGCGCAACCGCCACGGCCATCGACCAAGCGGCGGAAGAACAACACGATCGCACTGGCCGCCATCAGGTAGCCCGTGCCATGGTCCAGTGCCTGGACGGGGAGCGGCGTCGGTTTGTCGGCCTGTTTCCACACCATGCCGGCCTCGGCGATGCCGCTGCTCATCTGCACCAGGCTGTCGAAGCCACGGCGATGCTGCCATGGCCCGCTCCAGCCGTAGGCGTTGAGGCTGACATCGATCAGCCCAGGCGCCACTCGCCGGCGTTGCTCGACGCTGTAGCCCAGACGCTCCAGCGCGTCGGCGCGATAGCCGTGCAGCAGGACATCGGCGTCTTTGAGCAGCGCCTCGAACACCGCGCGGTCAGCGGATTGATGCAAGTCGAGGCGGGCACACCGTTTGCCGAGGGTGACTTCCGGCACCACGCCGGGTTCGTTCCAGTTCGGCGGGTCGATGCGCAGTACATCGGCGCCCAGGCCGGCGAGGAAGCGACTGGCAATCGGGCCGGCCAGTACGCGGGTCAGGTCCAGTACCTTGAGGCCGGCCAATGGCTGGGCGACGGAGCCAAGCCAGGGCCTGAGCGGACCTTGCCCATCGTCGTACCGGTGGACGAGGGGCTCGGCGTTCACGGCCATGCCCTGTGGATGAGCCTGCCATGCTTGCCAGGATCGCATCTGCGCGGCGCAACCACCGGCGTCGACCACGGCCTGTTCCAGATCCGTCTTGTGCCAACGGAGAACTTTGCGCGCCATGTCGGCGCGGTCGGTGCAGGTGCCGAGGACTTTTTCCGCGGCAAGGCGATGGTGCGGTGCATTGGTGTGCAGGCGAATCCAGCCGTCGACGGTGGCGTAGTCGCCAGCCACCGGATCCCACATCGGCGGGACGCTCCAGCCAATGGGCCGCAGGGAGGTGGAGAACCAGAACGAGGCCAGGCGCCGGTCGACTTCGAGCGTCGGCATGCGGCCAGTCTGCTGGCGGATGAGTTCGGCGGCGGCTTGACCGGCCGTGGCGATGCTGGCGCTGGCCAGTTCCGTGACGGCGAAGGCCGAAGGCAAGGCGCCTTCGCCCGTGAAGGGGATCGGGGTCATCGGCAAACCGAGGGCGGCCTGCATGGACGTGAGTAGATCTGACATCGAAAGCCCTCCACTACGAGAGGGCGATCATAGTTCAAAACTGCGTTTGAGGTCGCTCGTAGCCGCGTGCGAGCAAGCGCCGACCGTCAGGCCAATTCTGTCGCATACGCTTGTTCCAACAGCACCGTAAACCGGTTGAAGGCGTCCAGCGCGCCTTTGTCCGCTTCGGCTTCCTGCTGTTCGGTGAAGGGCAGGTTGTCGAGGGTGCGCGTGAAGCTTTTCCAGCCTGCGGCGCGTCCGCCCGCCGGTTCCGCCAGATGACGGGCGCCAAAGGTTTCATTCATCCCCAAGGCCACGGCGCGCTTGATCAGGAACGCCGCGCCGAGCTTGGAGCCTTCGGAGACGAACAGCCAACCGAGGGCTTCGGCCTGGGTCGGATTTTTCACCGCACCGGCGACCGGGGCGGGTACTTCGGTGTGCAGGTCCGCCAGGTCGGCCTTGGCCGCTTCGGCGCGGCAGCGAGCAGGCAAGTCGAAGATCAGCGCGGTCAGTTGCGCGTCGTTGTACAGCGCCACCAATTCCGACTGGAACAGGTACTGGGCGACGACGAAGCGGGCGAAGCTGGCCCGGGTCTCGAAGGGCGCGTGGGCCTTGACCAACGCGTCGAGCTTGCTGTGGGACTCGTGGGTGATCTGGTTGAGGCGTTGGGAGCGTGAAGCGGGGCGTTGGATGGTCATGTAAATTCCTTCGAGTGAATACAGTGTGGCGAGGGAGCTTGCTCCCGCTGGACTGCGTAGCAGGCCCCGAGGACTTGCGGCCGCTGCGCAGCCGAGCGGGAGCAAGCTCCCTCGCCACGGGGTCATCTTTTGTCAGGCGACCGATCAGATATCCCAGATCAGGTTGACCGCGAAGTTGCGCCCGGGCGCGGTCAGGCGATCGAGGTTGGCCGGGCTCAGCACCGCTGCTTCGCCAACGCTGTCGTAGCCGCGCACGTCATCCCACAACCAGTACTTTTTGTCGGTGAGGTTGTAGAGGCCGCCGCTGACCGTGACGTCCTCGGTAACCTTGTAGTAGCCGCTCAGGTCGAGGATGCCGAAGCCGGGCGTCTTGAACTGGCTGGTCACGCCGTCGGGCGAATTGAAATTGCTGTCATCGACGCGGTTTTTCTTCTTCACCAGGGTCCAGCTGAGCAAGGTGCCGAACTGTTCCTGGTCGTAGCCAAGCCCGAACACGCCGGTGAGCGGGTTGATGCTGTTGAGCGGTTCGCCGGTGTCGTTGTTGCGGCCATGGAGATAGCTGACCGAACCTTGGGTGTAGAGGCCCTGTGGTGCGCCGAACACGTCCAGGTCGAGGCGTCCCTTGGCCTCGACGCCCTTGATGGTGGCGTGCTTGATGTTATTGCTCTGGAAAGTCAATTGATCAGCGCCAGGGGTAATGGCGTCTTCGTTGATGAAGTCGCGGTACTTGTTGTAGAACACCGCCACGTCGAACGAGCCCGAATCGAAACGACCGCGCAGACCGCTCTCATAACCTTGGCTTTTTTCCGGTTCCAGATCGGGGTTGGGCTTCACGCTGTAGCCCACGCCTGTGTTATCGAAACGACCGTACAAGGCCTTGGCGGTCGGGGTGCGGAACCCCTCGGCATACTGGCCGTACCAGGTGTATTGGTCGGTGAGGGCATAGGTCAGGCCGAATTTGGGCGAGACGCGGTGCCAGGTCTTGTTGTCGTCGCTGACCGTGCCGCCAGCGGTAGGGTCCACGGTGCTGAGGAACTCATCGGTCAGGTGGGGCTTGAGCCGGGTGTAGTCGTAGCGCAGCGCTGGCGTGAAGGTCCATTTGTCCCAGCTGATCTGGTCCTGGGCGAACAGGCTGTAGGTGTTGATGGTCGGGTCCGGGAAGTCACTGGCTTTTGCCAATACGTCTCGCGTGCTGAGGGCGCCGACGGCGGGACAACCCACGCCGACCGCCAGGCACACGCCGTTACCGCTGCGCGAACCGGTGACCTTTTGTTGCTTGAGGGTAGTGCCGTAGGTCAGCGCGTGATCGGTGTCGGCAATGCTGAAAGCCTTGTCCAACTGCGCGTCGAAGACCCACTGCTTTTCTTCATAGAGTGTTTCCCGGGTTCGCAGTACCTGGCGGGTGATCGGGAAATAGAACTCGGCGGTGCTCTGGTCGGTCTTGGCGACCTGGTGGTTCAGGCTCCACTTGATGCTGTCGGCGAACAGGCTATCCAAGGCGAAGCTGTGTTCCAGGCCGAAACGCTCGCGGGTGATGGTGTCGTTGCCGGTGCGCCATTGGTACATGCCGCCGGGCAGGATCGACCCGGGAATGGCCGGTTGGCCATTGGCGTAGGGGCCGCCGTAGGCGCTTTTCAGGTCGGTATCGCGATCGTCCTTGTACTTTTCATAAACCAGGGACAGGCGCGCATCATCGCTGTAGTTCCAACCGAGTTTGGCCAGCACGTTGTTGGCGCGCACGTCTTCCGGGTTGGCCGCGGTGCGGTCCAGGCCGGTGCCGTTGTTGCTGCCGTAGGATTCGGTTTCGTGACCGTCGCGCTGGCTGTAGTGGAGCAGGCCATCAAACGGTCCGCTGCGACCGGCGACGGTGCCGGATTTAAGCCAGCTTTCATCGACGGAGCTGTAGCCGGTCTTGAGTCGAGCGCCGACGTCCTTGCCGGGCTTGATGATGTCGTCCGGATCGAGGGTGAAATAACTGACGACGCCGCCAATGGCATTGCTGCCGTACAGCACCGAGGCCGGCCCGCGCAGGATCTCCACGCGCTTGATGATTTCCGGGTCGACGTAGTTGCGCTGGGTCTTGGCGTAGGGACCGTTGAAGAAACCGCCGGGTACTTCCACGCCATCGATCTGGGTCAGGATCCGATTGCCGTCGATGCCACGGATGTTGTAGCCGCTGATGCCGCCACGCTGGCCCGCGCCGCCCACTGACATGCCGGGCTCATAGCGCACCAGGTCCTTGATGGTGTTGACGTTGTTGCGGTCCAGCTCCTGGCGACCGTGAATCGAAACGGTGCTCGGCACGCTGGTGATGTCCTGTTCCTGGCGGGTGGCGCTGATGGTCACCTGCTGCAGGTCCAACACGTTGCCGGCGCTGCGCTTTTCCAGGACGACGCTGTTATCGCCCAGTTTGCGGTAGTTCAGGTGCGTCCCTGCCAGCAGCCGTTCCAGGGCTTTCTCCGGTGGCAGCGAGCCATTGACGCCTGGCGACGCGACCCCCTCGGCCAATTCGGCGGGCAGCCCAACCTGCCAGCCCGTGACGGCGGTAAAGGCATTCAGGGCCGAGACCAGCGGCTGCCGGGCAATCGAAAACGTGTAGTCGCCCATGTTGCGAGCCGGCGGTTGCTCGGCGGTGGCGGCCAAGACGGCCGGCGCGGTGCCGGCCATCAAGATGGCAGCGGTCAGCAGTGACAGCGTGTTAGGGGCAAGGAGTCGGCAAGTAAAGCGCGAGGACATCGATAGTGCTCCGTGTCGCATCTGTTATAGGTGCAGATCGGCATCGGGAGATGCGAATCAATTGCATTGGCTATAACGAGACGAACCAGCGAAGCCTATCGAGTAAAAATAATTCTCATTTAGTTCAAGATCACCAGCGCCGGAAATTCCCTCAGGCGCGCGGAGGTGATGTGGGCCAGGGAGCGCACCACGTCGAGGGGTTGATCGAGGCGGTAGTTTCCGGTGACCGCGACGTTGGCCAGCCGGTCGTTACGGGTGATGATCCAGCCGGGGTAGTAGCGCCGCAATTCGGCAAGGACCTGGCTCAGCGGCCGGTTTTCGAACACCAGCCGACCCTGGACCCAGGCCAGGTCGGTGCCGACGTCGAGCCGTGCCGGGCGGTCGAAGCCGTTGGGGCCGATGCGAATGCTCTCGCCGGCCGAGAGCCGGACATGGGTGTCATAACGGGTTGCCCTCAGGTCGATATCGCCGCGTTGCACCTGGACCTGCGCGACACCGTCCAGGTAACGCACCGCGAATGTGGTATCGCTGACGCTGGCGGTGACCGGGCCGGCGTCCAGCTCCAGCGGCAGGTTGCGGCTGGCCGGCACCTCGAAAAACGCCTCGCCCTTGTACAGCCGGGCGACGTGCCGGTGTTCGTCGAAGGAACTGGAAAAAGCCGAATCGGTGTTGAGCAGGACCTTGGAGCCGTCTTCCAATTGCAGGCGCTGACGTTCGCCGACCACGGTCAGGTGATCGGCCTGGAATTGCAGGGGCAGGTCGCTGAAGTTGAACAATCCCAATAACAGCACGGCAGCCGTGGCCAATGGTTTCCAATGGCTGCGCAGGCGCGACAGTGCGCTGACCTTGGGGCGGTCCAGCAGCTGCC
Organism: Pseudomonas sp. Z5-35; assembly: GCF_051131945.1. NCBI lineage: Bacteria > Pseudomonadati > Pseudomonadota > Gammaproteobacteria > Pseudomonadales > Pseudomonadaceae > Pseudomonas > Pseudomonas sp. Z5-35. Next base: position 4,235,853 of record NZ_CP071640.1, on the reverse strand, counting down.
GGGCGCTTTCGATGATTTGCGGGCCGTTCCAGATCGCCTGGGCCCGGGCGAACGCTTCGCCGTGGCGCGCGTCGGCCGCCAGCCAGGCCTGGAACTGTCGGCGCTGTTCCTCGCTGGGGTTATCGAGCAGGATCAGCCAGTCCAGCGCCTGGTCCATGGCATGGGCGGTGAGCCGTGCCTCGGCGGCTTCAGGGGGGCGGGGCGTATCCGTCACGGTGGATTCTCGATGTAAGCAGTGAGCGATAAGCTACAAGCTGCAAGCTGTAAGCTGCAAGTGGCCTGTACGCAGCTTGAAGCTTGAAGCTCATAGCTGCAGTTGCCCCACACAGATCGCCATGATCAATTTCAGTTCCTTTTGCACGGTACTCGAGGACACGCCCAATCGTTCGGCGATGTCCTGGTAACTGTGGCCGTGCAAGCGGCTGAGGATAAAAATCTGCTGCTGGCGCGAGCTCAGCGATTGCAAGCGTATATTCAGTCGCTCAAGCATTTGCTCGGCATGGGCGGCGTCTTCGGCGCTGCTTTGGGGCGCGACCACATTATTCACGACGTCCAACGGAACGTCGTCGAGCACGGTTCGCGACTGGATCCGCCGCGCGCGCAAATGGTCCAACGCCAGGTTGCGGGCGGTCTGGAAGACAAAGGGTTCAAGATGATCGATCGTGCGTTCGGCCAATGCGCGGGTGACGCGCAGGTAGGTTTCCTGCAGCAGGTCTTCGGCGGTACTCGGGTTGTTGACCATGCGCTCGAGGGTGCGCAGCAGCGGGGTGCGCTGGGCGAGAAAGACGTGGTGAAAGCGCGATTGACTCACGGTAGGGCCCGATCCGATTCGACTAGATGATAATGCTTATCATCTGCGCGAATGGTCAAGCCCTGATTTGCCACGGCAGAGCCGTTGTGGGAGCGAGCTCCCACGATTGGCTCGCGTTAACGTCGCGCTGAGTTACTCGGCGTTACACAACGCCAGGCAGTTATCCAGCATGCGGTTGGAGAAACCCCATTCGTTGTCATACCAGGCCAGTACCTTGAGCAGCTTGCCGCTGGCCTTGGTGTGGTTGGCGTCGAAGATCGACGACAGCGGGTTGTGGTTGAAATCGCTGGAGACCAGAGGCAGGGTGTTGTAGCCGAGGATCGTCGAATGCTGGCTGGCCTGGCGCAGCAGTTCGTTGACTTCTTCGGCCGACGCTTCGCGCTTGAGCTGCACGGTCAGGTCCACCAGGGACACGTTGATCACCGGTACACGCACGGCCATGCCGGTCAGTTTGCCGGCCAGTTCCGGCAGCACCAGGCCCACCGCTTCGGCGGCGCCGGTCTTGCTCGGGATCATGTTCTGGGTGGCCGAGCGGGCGCGGTACGGATCGCTGTGATAGACGTCGGTCAGGTTCTGGTCGTTTGTGTAGGCATGGATGGTGGTCATCAGGCCGCTTTCGATGCCCAGCTCGCGGTGCAGCACCTGGGCCACCGGTGCGAGGCAGTTGGTGGTGCACGAAGCGTTGGAAATGATCTGGTGGGACTGGCGCAGGATATCGTGGTTCACGCCATACACCACGGTGGCGTCGGCGCCCTTGGCCGGGGCCGAGATGATCACCTTGCGGGCGCCGGCGCTGATGTGCGCGGCCGCCTTGGCACGGTCGGTGAACAGCCCGGTGCACTCGAACACCACGTCGATTTTCTCGGCGGCCCAAGGCAGTTCGGCCGGGTTGCGGATGGCGCTGACCGAGATGCGGTCGCCGTTGACCGTCAGGCTCTCATGGTCGTGCTGTACGTCAGCATCGAAGGTGCCGTGGACGGTGTCGAACTTGAGCAGGTGAGCATTGATTGCACTGTCGCCCAGGTCGTTGATGGCGACGATCTGCAAGTCGCGACGGTAGCCTTGGGTATACAGTGCACGGAGGACGTTGCGGCCGATGCGGCCAAAACCATTGATTGCAATTCGAAGAGTCATTAACTGCGCCGCCGTCGATTTGTTGTTGGAATTACAAGATTATTCGCATAAAAATAGAAAACAAGCCTTTTTAATGGCAATATTTTGTTTTATCTACAACGAGTGACCTGAATCAACTGGTCCGATTGGTCAGAAACCGTTTGTCGCCCGGTCTTTCCTGCGGTGCGCAAGGGGCTTTGAACCAGCATAGACAATCAGGTCGCCATACCCGTTAGCCTGGAGTTCTACACATGCATCCCCGCGTACTTGAGGTCACCGAACGGCTTATCGCCCGCAGTCGCGCTACACGCGCGGCTTACCTTGAACTGATCCGCGGTGCAGCCAGCGACGGTCCGATGCGCGGCAAGTTGCAGTGCGCCAACTTCGCCCACGGCGTGGCCGGTTGCGGCACCGAAGACAAGCATCACCTGCGGATGATGAATGCCGCCAACATCGCCATTGTGTCGTCCTATAACGACATGCTCTCGGCGCACCAGCCCTACGAAACCTTCCCTGAACAAATCAAGAAAGCCCTGCGCGAGATCGGCTCGGTCGGCCAGTTCGCCGGCGGCACCCCTGCCATGTGCGACGGCGTGACCCAGGGCGAAGCAGGGATGGAACTGAGCCTGCCGAGCCGTGAAGTGATCGCGCTGTCCACGGCGGTGGCGTTGTCCCATAACATGTTCGATGGCGCGCTGATGCTCGGTATCTGCGACAAGATCGTCCCGGGCCTGATGATGGGCGCGCTGCGCTTCGGTCACTTGCCGACGATCTTCGTGCCGGGCGGGCCGATGGTCTCGGGCATTTCCAACAAGGAAAAAGCCGACGTGCGCCAGCGCTACGCCGAAGGCAAGGCCACCCGCGAAGAGCTGCTGGAGTCGGAGATGAAGTCCTACCACAGCCCGGGCACCTGCACGTTCTATGGCACCGCCAACACCAACCAGCTGCTGATGGAAGTCATGGGCCTGCACCTGCCGGGCGCTTCGTTCGTCAACCCGAACACGCCGCTGCGTGATGCGCTGACCCGCGAAGCGGCGTTCCAGGTGACACGCCTGACCAAGCAGAGCGGTCATTTCATGCCCATCGGCGAAATCGTCGACGAGCGTTCGCTGGTCAACTCCATCGTCGCGCTGCACGCCACCGGCGGCTCCACCAACCACACCTTGCACATGCCTGCCATCGCCATGGCGGCGGGTATCCAGCTGACCTGGCAGGACATGGCCGACCTCTCCGAGGTGGTGCCGACCCTGAGCCACGTCTACCCGAACGGCAAGGCCGACATCAACCACTTCCAGGCGGCGGGCGGCATGTCCTTCCTGATCCGCGAATTGCTGGAAGCCGGTCTGCTTCATGAGAACGTCAACACCGTGCTCGGTCACGGCCTGAGTCGATACACCCAGGAGCCGTTCCTCGAGGATGGCGAGCTGGTGTGGCGCGACGGTCCGGTCGAAAGCCTCGATGAAAACATCCTGCGCCCGGTGGCCCGTGCCTTCTCGCCGGAAGGCGGGTTGCGGGTGATGGAAGGCAACCTGGGCCGTGGCGTGATGAAGGTCTCGGCCGTGGCCCTGGAAAACCAGGTTGTCGAAGCGCCGGCCATGGTCTTCCAGGATCAACAGGACTTGGCCGATGCGTTCAAGGCCGGTTTGCTGGAGAAGGATTTTGTCGCGGTGATGCGCTTCCAGGGCCCACGCTCCAACGGCATGCCGGAACTGCATAAAATGACGCCGTTCCTCGGCGTACTGCAGGATCGCGGCTTCAAAGTTGCGCTGGTGACGGACGGGCGCATGTCCGGCGCGTCGGGGAAAATCCCCGCGGCCATTCATGTCAGTCCCGAGGCATATGTCGGTGGTGCGTTGGCCCGGGTGCGGGAGGGCGATATCATTCGTGTCGATGGCGTCAAAGGCACCTTGGAATTGAAGGTGGACGCCGAGGAATTCGCCGCGCGCGAACCGGCCAAGGGCCTGTTGGGCAACAACATCGGCACCGGTCGCGAGCTGTTTGGCTTCATGCGCATGGCCTTCAGCTCGGCAGAGCAGGGCGCCAGCGCGTTCACTTCTGCCCTGGAGACGCTTAATTGAAACTGGCTTTGGTCGGTGACATCGGTGGGACCAACGCACGTTTCGCGTTGTGGAAGAACCACAGCCTGGAAAACATCCAGGTGCTGGCGACGGCGGATTACGCCTGCCCGGAAGATGCCATCAAGGTGTACCTGAGCGGCATGGGCATGGTACCGGGGTCGATTGGCTCGGTGTGCCTGTCGGTGGCCGGCCCGGTGAGCGGCGATGAGTTTCGCTTCACCAACAATCACTGGCGATTGAGCAACCTGGCCTTCTGCAAGACCTTGCAGGTGGACAAGCTGCTGCTGGTCAACGACTTCTCCGCGATGGCCCTGGGCATGACCTGTTTGCGTCCCGATGAATATCGGGTCGTTTGCCAGGGTACGCCCGAGCCGATGCGCCCGGCGGTGGTGATTGGTCCGGGCACCGGGCTGGGCGTCGGCACGCTGCTGGACCTGGGCGAGGGCCGTTTCGCGGCGTTGCCGGGGGAGGGCGGTCATGTCGACCTGCCGATGAGCAGTCCGCGCGAGACTCAACTCTGGCAACACATCTACAACGAGATCGGCCATGTCAGCGCCGAAACGGCCCTGAGCGGCAGCGGTCTGCCTCGCGTCTATCGGGCGATCTGCGCGGTGGACGGGCATGTGCCGGTGCTCGATACACCTGAGTCGATTACCGCCGCCGGCCTGGCCGGCGACCCCATCGCCCTGGAGGTACTCGAGCAATTCTGTCGTTGGCTGGGGCGCGTGGCCGGCAACAACGTGCTGACCATAGGTGGGCGCGGCGGCGTGTACATCGTGGGTGGGGTGGTCCCGCGGTTCGCCGATTTCTTCCTTGAAAGCGGTTTCGCCGCCTGCTTCGCCGACAAAGGCTGCATGAGCGATTACTTCAAGGGCATTCCGGTCTGGCTGGTGACCGCGCCGTACTCTGGGCTGATGGGTGCGGGCGTGGCGTTGGAGCAGTCGGCGTCGGCCTCCGTCTGAAATAGGCTACCTGTGGGAGCGGGCTCGCTCGCCTCGCAGGTTGTGGTGTTTGCAGGTTCCGTCCATCAGGCATAATCCGCCCCAACCTAAACAGCAAGGACGATGCCCCGTGAGTTCAGTGAACAAATCGATTTTGTTGGTCGACGACGACCAAGAGATTCGCGAACTGCTGGACACTTACCTCAGCCGTGCGGGGTTCCAGGTGCGCACTACGCCTGACGGCGCCGGGTTTCGCCAGGCCCTGAACGAGGCGCCGAGCGACCTGGTGATCCTCGACGTGATGCTGCCGGATGAAGACGGTTTCAGCCTTTGCCGCTGGGTTCGCCAGCATCCGCGCCAGGCGCACGTGCCGATCATCATGCTCACCGCCAGTTCCGACGAGGCCGACCGGGTCATTGGCCTGGAGTTGGGGGCCGATGATTACCTGGGCAAACCTTTCAGTCCTCGTGAATTACAGGCGCGCATCAAGGCGCTGCTGCGCAGGGCGCAGTTCGGCCAGGAACGCACCGGCGGCGAAGTGCTGGCCTTTGACGAGTGGCGCCTGGACATGGTCAGCCACCGGCTGTTCCACGCCGATGGCGAAGAAGTGATCCTGTCCGGCGCCGACTTTGCCTTGCTCAAACTGTTTCTCGACCATCCCCAGGAAATCCTCGACCGCGACACCATCGGCAACGCCACCCGGGGACGTGAACTGATGCCGCTGGACCGGATCGTCGACATGGCGGTGAGTCGCCTGCGCCAGCGTTTGCGCGACACCGACAAGCCGCCGCGGTTGATCCGCACCGTGCGCGGCAGCGGTTATCAATTGGCGGCCAGTGTGGTTGCCAGCAATGGTCATTGAAGGGGTCAAGAAGCTTGTCCGGCGAGTGCCCGTGCCGCGTTCGTTGCTAGGACGAATGCTACTGCTGACGTTGCTGGTGGTGCTGTTCGCCCAGACCCTGTCCAGCCTGATCTGGGTCTCGCAATTGCGCGCCACCCAGCTCGAAGGCCTGGTCACCAGCGCTCGCAGCCTTGCGCATTCGATGACCGCCACTGTCAGCTACCTGCGTTCGCTGCCGGTGGCCTATCGGCCGTTGGTGTTGGACCAATTGCGCAGCATGGGCGGCACGCGGTTTGTCGTGACGCTCAATGACAAGCCACTGGGCATGGACGTGTTGCCAGTGACGCCGCGCAAACTGGCGGTGCTAAAGGCCGTGGACGAAGTGTTGCGTCGTTCCCTGGGCAATAACGCCGATATCTCCGTCAAGTTTGTCAGCCCCGAAGACCTGCGAATCTTCAATGGCGGACTCAAGCTCGATGAGTTGCCCCGCTCTTGGGCTCATTACGCCTTGACCCTTGAACCGGTGAACCCGCCGGTGCTGGTCACGCAAATCCAGATGGCCCCAGGCGAATGGCTGTACATCGCCTCGCTGCTGCCCGAACCCTACACCAGCCTCGAAGAACAGGACCTGCCCAAGCAACAGGTTGGTTTCATCGTGCTCACCAGCAGCCTGTTGCTGCTCTTTATCGGTTTGCTGGTGCATTGGCAGAGCCGACCGCTCAAACGCCTGGCCCGGGCCGCGCGGGACATGTCCCTGGGCGCCGAAGTGGAGCCCGTGGCCGAGGGCGGCGGCAGCGAAGTGGTGGAAGTGGGGCGCGCGTTCAATGCCATGCGCGAGCGGATCAGCCGCTACCTGACCGAGCGCAGCCAGTTGTTCAGCGCGATCTCCCATGACCTGCGCACGCCCATTACCCGACTGCGACTGCGGGTCGAGCTGCTGGAGGACGAAAACCTGCAAGCCAAGTTCGGCCGCGACCTGGACGAGTTGGAGCTGCTGGTCAAAGGCGCGCTGCAATGCGTCAAGGACACCGATATTCATGAAAACATCGAGCCGGTGGACCTCAACCACGTGCTCGACTGCCTGGTGGAACCTTACCTCGCCCCCAACGGTAACGGCCGGGTTACACAGGATGGCCGGGCGCTGGCGCCGTATCCCGGCAAGCCGCTGGCCCTCAAGCGTTGTATTGGCAACCTGATCGACAACGCCTTGAAATACGGGCAAAGAGCCCACCTGCACATCGATGACGATGAAACGGCGTTCATCCTGCATGTGGACGATGAGGGCCCTGGCGTGCCGGAGCAGCGTCTGGAACAAGTCTTCGAACCGCACTTTCGCCTTGCCGGGCAACAGCAGGGCTACGGCCTGGGGCTGGGCATCGCCCGCAACATCGCCCACAGCCACGGCGGCGAAGTGAGCCTGCAGAACCTGCGCGAGGGTGGGTTGCGGGTGACGTTGCAATTGCCGCGCAGTCAGGATTAGCCGGGTTGTGTCGACTGATCGTTCCTGCGCATAGCGTGGGAGCGTTCATTATCAATGTCACGGATTGGTGACATAACTCGTCCCTTTCGTTACCTGTCGCTTGCCTTCCCTTGTTTAGACTCCCCGGGTCAGAACAACAAAAAAGGGACCTTGATGGACACCTTCCAACCGGCGTTCAGCAGTTGGCTGAATGCACCAGCCCACCAGCAATGGCTCGCCGCCGAAGGCTTGCGCCTGCTGGCGTTCGCCAAGGCCTCGCGGCTGCCGGCCGGCTTCGGCAACCTGGATGAGCTGGGTCGCCTACCGGCCGATGCGCGGGCCGAAACCATGAACACCGCGCGCATGACTCATAGCTTCGCCATGGCCCACATCCAGGGCCTGCCGGGGTTTGCCGAGTTGGTCGATCATGGCGTCCAGTCCCTCGCAGGGCCGCTGCGCGACGCCGAGCAGGGGGGCTGGTTCGCCACGGCCAATCCCGATGAAAACGACGCCGGCAAAGCCGCTTACCTGCACGCCTTCGTTGCCTTGGCTGCCAGCTCTGCGGTGGTGGCCCAACGGCCCGGCGCCGAGGCATTGCTCAAAGAAGCGGTGCGGGTCATCGACGAGCATTTCTGGTGCGAAGAAGAGGGCGCCATGCGCGAGTCCTTCAACCGCGACTGGAGTGGAGAAGAAGCCTACCGGGGCGCCAACAGCAACATGCACGCCACCGAAGCATTCCTCGCCTTGGCCGATGTCACCGACGATCCGCGTTGGCTGGCGCGTGCGCTGCGCATCGTCGAACGGGTCATTCACGGCCATGCAGCTGCCAACGACTACAGGGTCGTGGAGCATTTCGACCGCGACTGGCAGCCGCTGCGCGAGTACAACCACGACAATCCCGCCGATGGGTTTCGCCCTTACGGCACCACGCCGGGCCATGGCTTTGAGTGGGCGCGGCTACTGCTGCACCTTGAAGCCGCGCGCGTCCAGATTGGCATGCTGACGCCGGGCTGGCTGGCCCAGGATGCGCAGAAACTCTTCGACCAGAATTGCCGCCACGGCTGGGATGTCGATGGGGCCCCGGGAATTGTCTACACGCTGGATTGGGACAACCGCGCCGTGGTTCGCCATCGCCTGCACTGGGTGCATGCCGAAGCGGCAGCGGCGGCCAGTGCCTTGCTCAAACGCACCGACGAGGTCCAGTACGAGACCTGGTACCGGCGCTTTTGGGAGTTTTGTGACAAACATTTCATCGACCGTTGCAACGGTAGCTGGCATCACGAACTCGATCCGCAAAACCGCCCCAGCGCTGACATTTGGCCGGGTAAACCGGACCTTTATCACGCCTGGCAGGCGGTGCTGATACCTCGTCTTCCGTTGGCACCCAGCATGGCATCAGCCCTGGCGCGGTTGTCTGATCCTGCGCCTGTGTAACCATGTCGTGACATACACGCGTCCCTTCGTTACCTGCGAAGGGATATCCCCTGATTAGAATCCATGCAGCGCAAGCACCAGACTTGCATGCATAACAACAAGAAAGGTACTTCTAGATGAATGCGATTTCTCGCCTCGCTACTGTCATTTCTCTTGCTTCCTTGCTTCCCGCCGCAGCATTCCCTGTCAGCGCACTCGCCGCCGAATCGAAAGGTTCCGTGGAAGTCGTCCATTGGTGGACGTCGGGTGGTGAAAAAGCCGCGGTCGATGTGCTCAAGGCGCAAGTAGAAAAAGACGGCTTTACCTGGAAGGACGGCGCTGTCGCCGGCGGTGGCGGCTCCACTGCCATGACCGTGCTCAAGAGCCGCGCCGTGGCCGGCAACCCGCCAGGCGTGGCCCAGATCAAAGGCCCGGACATCCAGGAATGGGCGACTACAGGCCTGCTCGACACCGACGTCCTGAAAGACGTCGCCAAGGAAGAGAAGTGGGACAGCCTGCTCGACAAGAAAGTCTCCGATACCGTGAAGTACGAGGGTGACTACGTGGCCGTGCCGGTGAACATCCACCGCGTCAACTGGCTGTGGATCAACCCGGAAGTCTTCAAGAAAGCCGGCATCACCAAGAACCCGACCACCCTTGAAGAATTCTACGCAGCCGGCGACAAGCTCAAGGCCGCGGGCTTCATTCCCCTGGCCCACGGTGGTCAACCTTGGCAGGACAGCACCGTGTTCGAAGCCGTGGTGCTTTCGGTCATGGGCGCCGATGGCTACAAGAAGGCACTGGTTGACCTGGACAACAAGGCGCTGACCGGTCCGGAAATGGTCAAGGCGTTGACCGAGCTGAAGAAAGTCGCGACCTACATGGATCCTGATGGCAAGGGTCAGGACTGGAACCTGGAAGCGGCCAAGGTCATCAATGGCAAGGCCGGCATGCAAATCATGGGTGACTGGGCCAAGAGCGAATGGACTGCCGCGAAGAAAGTCGCCGGCAAGGACTACGAATGCGTAGCCTTCCCGGGTACCGACAAGGCCTTCACCTACAACATCGACTCCTTGGCGGTGTTCAAGCAGAAAGACGAAGGCACCGCGGCCGGCCAGAAAGATATCGCCAAAGTCGTGCTGGGTGAGAACTTCCAGAAAGTCTTCAGCATCAACAAGGGCTCGATCCCGGTGCGCAACGACATGCTGGGCGACATGGCCAAGTACGGGTTCGACTCCTGCGCCCAGACCGCTGCCAAGGACTTCCTGGCGGACGCCAAGTCCGGCGGACTGCAACCAAGCATGGCGCACAACATGGCGACCACGCTGGCGGTACAGGGCGCGTTCTTTGACGTGGTGACGAACTACATCAACGACCCGAAAGCCGACCCTGCCGATGCCGCCAAGAAGCTTGGCGCAGCGGTTCAGTCGGCCAAGTAAGGCAGCTGCAAGCTACAAGCTACAAGCGTGCACCGGCTTTAGCTTGCAGCTTGCAGCTTGCAGCTTGCAGCTTATAGCTGCTCTTAGTCCCTATTCTCTGTCTTGGATTTCCCCATGAGTTCTGTTGCTGTGTTCAGCAAGGCCTCGCCGTTCGATGCATTGCAGCGCTGGCTACCAAAACTGGTGCTGGCGCCGAGCATGTTCATCGTGCTGGTGGGCTTCTATGGCTACATCTTGTGGACGTTCGTCCTGTCGTTCACCACCTCGACCTTCCTGCCGACCTACAAGTGGGCGGGCCTGGCGCAATACGCGCGGCTGTGGGACAACGACCGCTGGTGGGTGGCGAGCAAGAACCTCGCGGTCTTCGGCGGCATGTTCATCGGCATCACCCTGGTGATTGGCGTGCTGCTGGCGGTGTTTCTTGACCAGCGTATCCGTCGCGAAGGCTTTATCCGCACCATTTACCTGTACCCGATGGCGCTCTCGATGATCGTTACCGGTACCGCTTGGAAATGGCTGCTCAACCCAGGCATGGGCCTGGACAAATTGTTGCGCGACTGGGGTTGGGAAGGCTTCCGCCTGGACTGGCTGATCGACCCTGATCGTGTGGTGTATTGCCTGGTTATCGCTGCCGTATGGCAGGCGTCGGGCTTCATCATGGCGATGTTCCTGGCCGGCTTGCGGGGTGTCGATCAATCGATCATCCGCGCCGCGCAGATCGACGGCGCGAGCATGCCGCGCATCTACTGGAAAGTGGTGTTGCCGAGCCTGCGTCCGGTGTTCTTCAGCGCCGTGATGATCCTGGCGCACATCGCGATCAAGAGTTTCGACCTGGTAGCGGCCATGACGGCCGGTGGACCAGGCTACTCCTCGGACCTGCCCGCCATGTTCATGTATTCCTTCACATTCAGTCGCGGCCAGATGGGCATGGGCTCGGCCAGTGCCATCCTGATGCTCGGTGCGATTCTCGCGATCATCGTGCCTTACCTGTATTCCGAGCTGAGGGCCAAGCGTCATGACTAGTCTCGCTGCCAAACCCTCCATCAGCCTGAGCCGCATCGCGATCTACGCGGTGCTGATCGTCGCGGTATTACTTTACCTGGTGCCGCTGGTGGTCATGCTGTTGACCAGCTTCAAGACGCCGGAAGACATCAGCACCGGCAACCTGTTGAGCTGGCCGACCGTGGTCAGTGGTATCGGCTGGGTCAAGGCCTGGGCCACGGTCAATGGCTACTTCTGGAACTCGATCAAGATCACCGTTCCGGCCGTACTGATTTCCACCGCCATCGGCGCGTTGAACGGCTACGTGTTGTCGATGTGGCGCTTCCGCGGTTCGCAGCTGTTTTTCGGCTTGTTGCTGTTCGGCTGCTTCCTGCCGTTCCAGACCGTGCTGCTGCCGGCCTCGTTCACCCTCGGCAAGATGGGCCTGGCCAGCACCACCACTGGCCTGGTGTTTGTCCACGTGGTCTACGGGCTGGCATTCACCACGCTGTTTTTCCGTAACTACTACGTGAGCATACCGGACGCGCTGGTGAAGGCCGCACGGCTGGATGGTGCGGGCTTCTTCACGATCTTCCGCCGGATCATCCTGCCGATGTCGACGCCGATCATCATGGTCTGCCTGATCTGGCAGTTCACCCAGATCTGGAACGACTTCCTGTTTGGCGTGGTGTTCTCCAGCGGTGACTCCCAGCCCATTACGGTGGCACTGAACAACCTGGTCAACACCAGCACCGGGGCCAAGGAATATAACGTGGATATGGCGGCGGCGATGATCGCCGGGTTGCCAACCCTGCTGGTCTATGTGATCGCAGGCAAGTATTTCGTGCGCGGCCTCACGGCTGGCGCGGTCAAGGGGTAATCATGGCTACGCTTGAACTTCGCAACGTAAACAAGACCTATGGCGCGGGCCTGCCCGACACCTTGAAAGACATCCAATTGTCGATCAAGGAGGGTGAGTTCCTGATCCTGGTCGGCCCTTCGGGCTGCGGCAAATCCACACTGATGAACTGCATCGCCGGCCTGGAGACCATCACCGGCGGTGCGATCATGATCGGCGACCAGGACGTCAGCGGCATGAGCCCCAAGGATCGTGACATCGCCATGGTGTTCCAGTCCTACGCGCTGTACCCGACCATGAGCGTGCGCGAGAACATCGAGTTCGGCCTGAAGATTCGCAAGATGAAACAGGCGGACATCAACGAAGAAGTCGCGCGTGTTGCCAAGCTGTTGCAGATCGAACACCTGCTGAACCGCAAGCCCGGCCAGCTCTCCGGCGGCCAGCAACAGCGCGTTGCCATGGGCCGGGCCCTGGCGCGGCGGCCGAAGATTTACCTGTTCGACGAACCGCTGTCCAACCTCGACGCCAAGCTGCGGGTCGAGATGCGTACCGAAATGAAACTGATGCACCAGCGCCTGAAAACCACCACGGTCTACGTGACTCACGACCAGATCGAAGCCATGACCCTGGGCGATAAGGTGGCGGTAATGAAGGACGGCATCATCCAGCAGTTCGGCACGCCAAAAGATATCTACAACAACCCGGCCAACCTGTTCGTGGCGAGTTTCATTGGTTCTCCACCGATGAACTTCATTCCCCTGCGCCTGCAACGCAAGGACGGTCGCCTGTTGGCTTTGCTCGACAGCGGTCAGGCCCGTTGCGAGTTGCCGATGGGCATGCAAGACGCCGGCCTCGAAGATCGCGAAGTCATCCTTGGCCTGCGCCCGGAGCAGATCGTGCTGGCCGCAAATGAGCCGAACGGTTTGCCGACCATTCGGGCAGAAGTCCAGGTCACCGAGCCCACCGGTCCGGACACCCTGGTGTTCGTCAACCTCAACGACACCAAGGTCTGCTGCCGCCTCGCACCGGACGTTGCGCCAGCGCCGGGCGAAACCCTGACGCTGCAATTCGACCCATCGAAAGTGCTGCTGTTCGATGCCAAGTCTGGCGAGCGCCTGGGCGTGGCCGGCCACCCACAAGCGCAAGCCCGAACCGACAATGTCGCGCAGTTCAAAGGCCGATGAGTAATAGAAGGCGGAGCGGGCTTGATCGCTCTCGACAGGAGTCTGCGGCGAGTGGGGGACCTCTCGTCGCAATCGTTGTAAACCGCGTTAGATAAAAACAGTTAATAACAATAAAGACGAGGATGTAGGGATGAAGAAGAAGAACAATGCCCAGCTTATCTGCCAGTTGTCAGCCGTTGCGGCGATGATGCTGGCCGGTAGCGCCCATGCTGCCGACGCGTTCAGTGCCGACTCGAAGTGGATGACGGGCGACTGGGGCGGTGAGCGGACCAAGCTGATCGAGCAAGGTATCGACATCAAGGCTGACTTCGTCGGTGAGATGGGTGCCAACCTCGACGGCGGCTACAACGATGACAAGACCGCGCGTTGGTCCCAACAGTTTGGCTTGGGCGTAGCCCTGGACCTGGAAAAACTGCTGGGCTGGAATGAAACGGAAGCCAAGATCCAATTCACCCGCCGGGATGGTCGCAACATCTCCAACGACCGTATCGGTGATCCGCGTGCCGGCACCCTCAGCTCCTCCCAGGAAGTCTGGGGTCGCGGACAGACTACCCGTCTGACCCAGCTGTGGATCAAGCAGAAATACTTCGACAGCAAGCTGGATGTCAAAGCCGGTTACTACGGCGTGGGCGAAGACTTCAACACCTTCCCTTGCGAGTTCCAGAACCTGGCCTTCTGCGGTTCCCAGGCAGGCAACTGGGCCACCGGCATCTGGTACAACTGGCCAATCATGCAGGCAGCTATCCGGTTCAAATACAACATCACGCCTGAGCTGTATGCGCAAATCGGCGCCTACAACCAGAACCCTTCGCAGCTGGAAAACAACAACCGCTACAAGCTCAGCGGCAGCGGCACCCAGGGCACCTTGATTCCGGTCGAATTGGTCTGGTCGCCGAAGATCAACAACTTGCCGGGCGAGTACCGTGTCGGTTACTACAAAAGCACCGCTAAGGCTGATGACGTCCGCGAAGACGACAATGGCAATGACGCCGCGACCACCCGTAACGCCTACCGCAGCCACAGCAGCAAGGACGGCTACTGGTTCGTCCTGCAGCAGCAGCTCACCGACCACAACGGTGACGCTACGCGCGGCCTGAACATCGCGGCCAACGCCACCTTCCATGACAAGGAGACCAACGTCGTCGACAACTATCAGTCGCTGATGTTTGTGTACAAGGGGCCGTTCGATGCGCGTCCTAAAGACGACGTCGGGATCGGTTTCTCGCGCATCCATGTCAACGAAGACGTGAAGAAAAACGCCGAGCTGACCAACGTTGCCAATGGTGTAAGCGATTACGACAATCCGCTGTTCTCGCCGTTGCGCAGCACTGAGTACAACTATGAAATCAACTATGGCTTCCATGTCACCAACTGGCTGACCGTGCGTCCTAACTTGCAATACGTGACTCACCCAGGCGGTGTCAATGAAGTCGATGACGCGCTGGTGGCCGGTCTGAAAATTCAGTCGGTGTTCTAACGCTGTTGCGATAAGCTCCTCTCTATGTGCGCATATTTGCGGACAGCCAAGGCTGTCCGCTTTTTTTTGCGGAGTGCGTTTGGTTGTGTGCAGAACCCGTGGCGAGGGAGCTTGCTCCCGCTGGGTTGCGAAGCGACCCCAAAGCCATTCACTGCGATGCTTCAGCCAGATCACAGTTGCCTCGTTTACGACTGCTTCGCAGCCGAGCGGGAGCAAGCTCCCTCGCCACAAAAAACGCGTCGTACACCGTTGAATATCGAATGATTTCCAGGACCGCGACCCATGCATGAGCATCCGCTACAACGCTTTTTCAGATCCTTGCGCGAGCGTCCGGTGTTTGCGTGGGAGCGTTATCAGCAGCGCGATGTGCTGGTGATCGACCACCCCTTGTGCCAGGCGGTGTTCAGTCGCCAGGGCGCGCAACTGTTGCACTTCCAGCCGCGCGGGCAAAAACCGTGGTTGTGGTGCGCGGCCAGGTGGCCACAGGTCGGGGCGATTCGGGGCGGGGTGCCGGTGTGTTGGCCATGGTATGGCCGGCATCCAAGCGAAAACGCTTGGCCCTCCCATGGTTGGGCGCGGCTGATCGATTGGAAATTGCTGGACAGCAGCAGCGACGAGCAGGGCGTCCACCTGCATTGGCAATTGCAACTGTGTGACTGGCAAGTAGACCTGCATGCCGACCTGGGCGAGCACATGGAGCTGCGCTTGAGCACCGAGCATCACGACAGCTTGCCTTGCCAGTTGAGCCAAGCCTTGCATGCCTATTGGCGTATTGGTGACGTCGGCGAGGTAGCGCTGTCTGGGCTCGAAGGCGCGCACGGTTACGACCAGTTGAACCGTGCGGTTTGCCAGCAGGAAGGCGAGTTGCGAGTCGATGGTGGGTGTCAGCGGGTGTTCCAGCATGAGGGAGAATTGCAGCTCAAGGATCACGCCTGGCAGCGCGAATTGTGCATCGATACCGGTGATAGCGCCGACACGGTGGTGTGGCACCCGGGTGCCAGGCCATTGCTGGGGGTGAGCTGGGATGAAGTCAGTGAGTTCGTTTGCGTCGAAGCGGCCAGTGGCGGCACCGAGAGCCTATGCCTGGCACCCGGGGAGCAGGCGCATTTGAGTTTGCAGGCGCGGGCGGGAGTTTAGGTCAGATGATCGGTCCCACGCTCTGCGTGGGAATGCCTCTACGGACGCTCCGCGTCCGACGCAGAGCGTGGGAACGATCAGGATGGTCAGTTGAACTCATCCCCCACTGGATACCGGCTGGCGTTCAGGCTTTCCTTGATCTTGCGCAGGTGCGGCTGGAAGTCCACGCCTCGGCGCAAAGTCATGCCGGTGGCCAGCACGTCCAGCACGGTGAGTTGGATGATGCGCGAAGTCATCGGCATGTAGATGTCGGTGTCTTCCGGCAGCGGGATGTTCAGGCTCAAGGTGCTCGCCTTGGCCAGCGGCGAGCCCTCGGCGGTCAGGCCGAGCACCGATGCACCGTTTTCCCGGGCAATGCGCGCCACTTCCACCAGCTCGCGGGTACGCCCGGTGTAGGAAATGATCACGAACAGTTCGCCGGTATGGGCCACCGACGCGATCATGCGTTGCATCAGCACATCGGCGTGGGCGGTCACCGCCAGGTTGAAGCGAAAAAACTTGTGCTGGGCATCCAGCGCCACAGGGGCCGAGGCGCCGAGGCCGAAGAAGTGGATCTGGCGAGCCTGGATCAACAGATCCACCGCGCGACTGATCAAATTGGGATCAAGGGCCTGGCAGGCGCTGTCCAATGAGGCAATGGCACTGCCGAAGATTTTCCGGGTGTAGGCTTCCGGGTTGTCATCGGCCTCCACGGCACGACTGACATAGGCCGCGCCGCTGGCCAGGCTCTGGGCCAGTTGCAGCTTGAGTTCCGGGTAGCCGCTGACGCCGAAGGAGCGGCAGAAGCGGTTGACGGTCGGCTCGCTGACCGAAGCCGCCTGGGCGAGGGCGGCGATGCTGAAACGGGTAGCCTGCTGCGGGTTGAGCAGGATCACTTCGGCCACCTTGCGTTCGGCCTTGTTCAGGTCTTCCAGGCGACTCTGGATTTGCTCCAGTAGATTTCGCACGCGGTCCATACAAGATTCCTAGAGAGACGGGTCTTTGATACGACCCTTTGCGGTGGCCTATCCTACTGATGGCTCCGACGGACCACCACTCGGAATCGGTATTTTCGGAAAATGTTGTGGTTATTACTACATTTTTCCTTGAGTGATACCTTGAAAAAAGGTATTTGTAGCTTAACTTGATAAAAGAACAAACATCATGCATTCGATTACGGTTGAACCGTGCACTTTTGCCTTGTTCGGCGCGCTGGGCGACCTGGCGTTGCGCAAGCTGTTTCCTGCCCTTTATCAGCTCGATGGCGCCGGCCTGCTGCATGAGGACACGCGAATCTTCGCGCTGGCCCGTGAACCCGGCAGCGAGCAGCAGCACTTGGCATTCATCACCACGGAGCTGCGCCGTTATGTGGGCGATAAAGACCTCGACGAAGCCGTGATCGAACGCTTCCTGGGGCGGTTGACTTACCTGCATGTGGATTTCCTCAAGGCCGACGACTACGTTGCGCTCGCTGAGCAGGTCGGCCAGACCCCACAACAGGTCATCGCCTATTTCGCCACCCCGGCGGCGGTCTACGGTGCTATCTGCGAAAACCTGGCGAAAGTCGGCTTGAGCGAAAACACCCGCGTCGTGCTGGAAAAACCCATCGGCTCGGACCTGGAATCGTCGCGCAAGGTCAACGACGCCGTGGCGCAATTCTTCCCGGAAAACCGCACCTATCGTATCGACCATTACCTGGGCAAAGAGACGGTCCAGAACCTGATCGCGCTGCGGTTCGCCAACAGCCTGTTCGAAACCCAGTGGAACCAGAATTACATTTCCCACGTGGAAATCACCGTGGCCGAGAAGGTCGGTATCGAAGGCCGTTGGGGTTATTTCGACAAGGCCGGCCAACTGCGCGACATGATCCAGAATCACCTGCTGCAGTTGCTGTGCCTGATTGCCATGGACCCGCCGGCCGACCTGTCCGCCGACAGCATCCGCGACGAGAAGGTCAAGGTGCTCAAGGCCCTGGCGCCGATCAGTCCGGAAGGCTTGACCACCCAAGTAGTGCGCGGCCAGTACATTGCCGGCCACGCCGAGGGCAAGGCCGTCCCGGGTTACCTGGAAGAACCCAATTCCAATACCCAGAGCGACACCGAGACGTTCGTCGCCCTGCGCGCCGACATCCGCAACTGGCGTTGGGCTGGGGTGCCGTTTTACCTGCGCACCGGCAAGCGCATGCCGCAGAAGCTGTCGCAGATTGTCATTCACTTCAAGGAACCGTCGCACTACATCTTCGCCCCCGAGCAGCGCCTGCAGATCAGCAACAAGCTGATCATCCGCCTGCAACCGGACGAAGGGATTTCCTTGCGAGTGATGACCAAGGAGCAAGGCCTGGACAAGGGCATGCAATTGCGCAGCGGTCCATTGCAACTCAACTTTTCAGACACTTATCGCAGCGCACGGATTCCCGATGCCTACGAGCGGTTGTTGCTGGAAGTCATGAACGGCAATCAGAACCTGTTTGTCCGTAAAGATGAAATTGAAGCCGCGTGGACGTGGTGTGACCAGTTGATCGCCGGATGGAAGAAGTCTGGCGATGCGCCCAAGCCGTATGCCGCTGGGTCGTGGGGGCCGATGAGCTCCATTGCACTGATCACGCGGGATGGGAGGTCATGGTATGGCGATATCTGAAGTGAAACTGCCCCAGGGCGTTACTGCCCTGGCGTTCAAGAACCCGGTGATGCTGGCTGAAAGCCTGGCGCTGAACGTTGCCGAGCAATTGCGCGCGGCGATCGATGGCAATGGCGCGGCCACCTTGGTGGTCTCGGGCGGTCGCAGCCCGGTGGCGTTTTTCCAGCACCTGTCCAAGCAAGCGCTGGATTGGTCGAAAGTGGTGGTGAGCCTGGCGGACGAGCGCTGGGTGCCGGTTGAACATACCGACAGCAATGCCGGTCTGCTCAAGCGGTATCTGCTCCAGGGCGCGGCGGCCAAGGCGCAGTTCCTGAGCCTGTACAACCCCAGCGCGAACTTGGAAGCGGCGGCCGAACAGGCCGATCGCCTGCTGGCCGAGTTGCCGCCTATCGACGTGCTGGTGCTGGGGATGGGCGATGACGGGCACACCGCCTCGTTGTTTCCCGACAGCCCGAACCTGGCCGAGGCCCTGGACGAACAAGGTGCTCGCCGTTGCTGGCCAATGCTCGCACCGACCGTGCCGCACCAACGCCTGACCATGAGCCGCGCCTTGCTGGCTTCGGCGAAACACAAGGTGCTGGCGATTTCCGGTCAATCGAAATTGACCACCCTGAACGCCGCGGTGGCCGGTGACGACGTCGCCGCAATGCCGATCCGCGCGTTTCTGCAACCTACGTTAGAGATTTACTGGTGCCCATGAACCAAGGATCAGCCGCTATGAAAAACCCATCCCCTACCGTTTCCATGGCGGACAAAGTGACGCTGATCGACAGCCTCTGCGCCAAGGCGAGAATCCTGCCGGTGATAACCATCGCCCGTGAACAAGACATCCTGCCATTGGCCGATGCCTTGGCCGCCGGTGGCCTGACGGCACTGGAAGTGACCTTGCGTTCGCAGTACGGGCTCAAGGCCATCCAGGTGCTGCGCGAGCAGCGCCCGGAGTTGGTGACTGGCGCTGGCACGGTGCTCGACCGCCATATGCTTGCTGCCGCTGAGGCGGCCGGTTCGCAATTCATCGTGACCCCAGGCATCACCCGGGATTTGCTGGAAGCGAGCGTCCAGAGCCCGATCCCATTGCTGCCCGGGATCAGTAACGCCTCGGGCATCATGGAAGGCTACGGCTTGGGCTATCGCCGCTTCAAGTTGTTCCCGGCCGAAGTCAGCGGCGGCGTTGCCGCTATCAAGGCCTTGGGCGGACCGTTTGGCGAAGTGAAATTCTGCCCGACCGGCGGCGTGAGCCCGGCCAACATCAAAAGCTACATGGCGTTGAAAAACGTGATGTGCGTGGGCGGCAGCTGGATGCTCGATCCGGAGTGGATCAAGAACGGCGACTGGGCCCGTATCCAGGAATGCACCGCCGAGGCGCTGGCGCTACTGGACTGATTGTCTTACCAAACTTCGTTGGATGTTCTACGGCTTTACGGTGCGCTTGGTCGGCGCGCCGTTTTTTTTTGCCTGTTATTTCGCCACGGGTTATGTACTGCTCAGGTTAATCAGCGCCTCAGTCAAACGCTCGATATCACGGCCCAAGGTAATCAACCCGGGCGTAATGCGAATGCACGCCCCAGCGCTGGTCTTGCGCACCACGGTAAAAATCCCATAGTCGTCGAGCAGTCGATCAGCCATGGTCTGCTGGTCACTTTGGGCGGTAAACCGCATCGAGGTGATGCCGCAATAAAGACGACGGTCGTCCGGTGTCATGACTTCGATGCCAGGCACATCGCGCACCGCGCTCACCCACATATCCCGCAAGTAGCGCAGCCGTGCGCCTTTGGCCGATGCGCCACCCAAGGCACGGTGTTCTTCAAACACCAGTGGCAGCGTCAGCAGGGCCGGGATGTTGGGCGTGCTGTGTGGCGTGCGTGAGCGTATGTCGGCGGCGGGATAGGTGGCTTCGTCCATGTCCGGGTCGATGTCGGCCAGCCGCTGTGGCGCGATATAGAGAAAGCCCAGGGCCAAGGGGCCACCAATCCACTTCTGCAAGTTGAACCCGGCGAACTCAATACCGAGTTTCTTCAAGTCGAATTCGATCTGACCCAAGGCGTGGGCGCCATCGAGAATGATGTCGACATCGAACTCCCGAGCCGCCTCGGCAATGGCCTGGACCGGCATCACCAGACCGGTCAGGTGATTGACATAGGTGAGTGGCATCAGCTTGAGGCGGGGATACCGAATGAAGGTTTCTCGATACGTGCCAACCAGGCTGTCGAAACTGGCGGGGTGCGGGTGGACCAGTTCAATGACCTCCGCCCCGCGTTGGCGGGCCAGCCAGCGCATCGCACTCTTGACCGACTCGTATTCGACATCGCTTATCAAGACCTGATCGCCCGGCTTGAGACCGTTGTAATTACGAATCAGCCTTTGCAAGGCGTCCACGGCGCTGGTGGCCAGCGCCACGGTAGACGGGGGGACATGGATCAGTTTAGCCACCTGGAGACGAATCGCCTCGCCATGTTCCCGATCAAAATCCTGGCGCACGTAAAACGAATTGCCGCGGTTGACGAACTCGATGTTGCGTTGGTACTCCTCGACCACGGTGCGCGACATCCGCCCGAAGTAGCCATTTTCAAGATTGAGCGGCCCGCCGGCATCGACATCGTACCGATCGACAAAGGTTTCCCAGAAGCGTTCATCGTGGGCGCGTAGCGTATTTTCGGGCATGGCGGGCTCAATCAATCAATGGCAGCGGTCAGTGGCGAGGTTTAGGCAAGCCATGTTTAGCCCGCAGCGGGTCCAGCAGGCCTGACAAACCGTTGTGGTCGATCTCCTGCATCAGTGCCAGCAAACCGCCCAGTTCGCCCTTGGGGAAACCCTCCCGGGCGAACCAGTTCAAGTACTGGCCAGGCAGGTCGGCAAGGATTCGCCCCTTGTATTTACCGAAGGGCATTTGGCGCGTTACCAACAGTTCGAGCTTTTCTGGATTCATGGCAATTGTCTTGTTCGGGACCATCGGCAAAATACAGGCATTCTGCATGCAGGCCAAATGACAGATCATGCAAATAACGCGGATACAGATTCTTTCCGTGTAAATAAATGATTGAATTTAAACGTATTTTTTATAATTAAGGGCTGGCACGACCGATGCAATATTCCTTGCAGGTTTTTATTCACCAAGCAAAGGAACTGAAAAATGACTGACATCAATAAAGAATCCATCTCTGTCTTGAACGACCTGATCGAGACCAGCAAGGATGGCCAGGAAGGATTCAAGACCTGCGCTGAAGACATCAAGCACCCAGAACTCAAGGCTTTGTTCGTTAAACGCGCCGCCGATTGCGCAACCGCCGCGGCCGAACTTCAAGCTGCTGTCCGCTCCCTGGGTGGCGATCCGGAAACTTCTACCAGCGTTGCCGGTGACCTGCATCGCCGTTGGGTAGACGTGAAAGCGATGTTCACCGGCAAGGATGAAGAGGCGGTGCTCAACGAAGCCGAGCGCGGCGAGGACCACGCACTGAAGGCTTACAAGGAAGCCATCGAGAAAATCAACAAGCACAACCTAGTGGGCATTCGTGACCTGGTGGAACGCCAGTACCACGGCGTGCAACGCAACCATGACCAAGTCAAGGCCCTGCGTAACCAGGCACGCGCCAGCTAATACTCGTGTGTGATGCAAAAAACGCCAGCTCGTCTGGCGTTTTTTTATGGGAGGCAATCAGTGGAAAGACGCGTAATAGTGTTTGTCGAATCCGTCAACAAACAACGCTGGACTCAATTAGATAGCTAGCTAATAATTGCGCCACCTCTAACGCAATCTATTGTTACAACGTCCCCAGAAAAGAGTTTTCCGCGTGCCCATCACCTTCCAGGCCCTGTTCGCTCCCGATCGCCTCGCTGTGCAGTTCGCCATCAAAACCGTCCTCGGCGGTGGCCTGGCGCTGTGGCTGGCGTTGCGCTGGGGTTTGGAGCAGCCGTCTTGGGCTTTGATGACGGCGTTCATCGTCGCCCAGCCGCTGTCCGGCATGGTGGTGCAAAAGGGCTTGGCGCGATTGGTCGGGACGTTGGTGGGAACGATCATGTCGGTCGTGTTCATGGGGCTGTTTGCCCAGGCGCCGTGGTTGTTTTTGCTGGCGCTGGCGTTGTGGCTCGGCGTGTGCACAGCCTGTTCGACGCTGTTGCGCAGCGCCTGGTCGTACTCTTTCGTGCTGGCCGGCTACACGGTGGCGATCATCGCCCTGCCGGCCATCTCCCATCCGCTTGGCGTGTTCGACCAGGCCGTGGCCCGTTGTACCGAGATCAGCCTGGGCATCACCTGCGCCACGGCGGCCAGTGCGTTGCTCTGGCCGTTGCGGGTCGAACGACAATTGGCGGATCAGGCTCGCGCTGCCTGGCAGAGCGGCATGCAGGCGGCCCGTGCGACATTGGCCGGCGATGCCCAGGCGCGCAAAGGTTTGCTGGAGATTCTCGGCAAGATCGTCGCGGTGGATGCCCAGCGCGAGCACGCCTGGTTCGAAGGCAGCCTGGGTCGCCAGCGCGCCCGGGCCATCAGCGGTTTGAGCCAGAAGCTGCTGATGCTGCTGCGTATTGCCCGTTCGGTGCGTCGGCAATGGAAACAGCTTGAGCCGCTGGAGGCCGAAGCGCTCCAGCCGTGGATGACAGAGGTGCAGCAGGCTCTCGACGCGGATAGCGCGACGCTGCAGGCGCTGCGGCCTCGGGTCCTGGACGCGTCTCACGACCCGCGGATCAGCTCGGCGCAAAGTTATTGCCTGGCGCGTTTCGCCTTGCTGCTTGATACCGCCCTGGCCGCTTGCGCTGCGCTGTCGGCAGTGCAGGAGGGCAGGGAAGCGGCGGACCCGCCGCGAACCCTGGCACCCCACCGGGATGTGTCCCTGGCCATGGTGTTCGGCGCCCGCAGCGCCTTGGCGTTCCTGACGGTGTCGTGTTTTTGGCTGGCGACCGCCTGGCCCGCCGCGTCGGGCGCGCTGCTGCTCACCTGCGTGGTCTGCAGCCTGTTCGCCAGCCGTGAAAACGGTGCGCAGATCGGCATGAGTTTTTTGCGCGGCATTCTGTTGGCAGTGCCGACAGCGTTTGTGATCGGTGAAATCCTGCTGCCGCAATGGAGCAGTTTCGCGATGCTCTGCATCGCCATGGGCGTGCCGTTGTTCTTCGGCGCGCTGGGCATGGCCAAGCCGCCGCTCTACGCCACGGCCACGTCGTTCTGCCTGCACTTTGTGGTGTTGGTGTCGCCGCTCAACGCCATGAAGTATGACGTCTCGACTTTCTTCAATAACGCCCAGGCCATAATGATTGGCGTAGGTGCGGCGGTATTGGCGTTCAAGCTGTTGATCCTGCGCAACCCGGCCTGGCACAGCCGTCGGCTGCTGGCCGCGACGCTGGACGATCTGGTGCGCCTGACCCATCGCAACCTGCGCGGGGCCGAGAGCTGGTTTGGCGGACGCATGGCCGACCGTTTGTTGCAACTGGCGCGGCATTATCCCGAACTGCCGGTGCCCGCGCGCAGTCGTTGGGATGACGGTTTGTTGGGCCTGGACATTGGCGATGAGTTGCTGCACCTGCGCTTGAGCCTGGCCGTCGCCCAAGTGCCCGAGGCCCCGGCCCAGCGCCGCTATTTCGAAACCCTGGAGCAGGCGCTGGAACGCGGTCCGTCCGGTGGCGAGGCCGAGGCATTGGCCCAGGCGAGCGACGAGTATCTGCAAGTGCTGTCGCAGCAGCCCTCCAGCGATGCGCTGAAGTTGGCGCAAGGCGCGGTCGTGCAGTTGCAGAACAGCTGGCGCGCCTGGTGCCGTCAGCACGAACCTCAACGAGGGGAGCATAGCCATGGGCTTGCGTGAGTGGTCGATCGGCGGGGTCTTGCTCAGCCCGTTCCTGATTTATGTGGTGCTGGCCTTGCTGGTGACGGGGGCGCTGCGCCTGTTGCTCAGCGTCGTGCCGGCCGGGCGCTGGATCTGGCATGAGGCCTTGTTCGACTGCGCCCTGTATGTCTGTGTCCTGACTGTCATTACCCTGGTCCTCGGACCGTTATAAGGAGTTGAACATGCGTACTTCCGTACGTGTTGCCGTCACGCTGAGCGTGGTGGCCGTGGCGATCTTCGCCGGGTTTCATTTGTGGCAGTACTACATGCTCACGCCCTGGACCCGGGATGCGCGGATCCGTGCCGACGTGGTGGTAATCGCGCCCGACGTATCGGGGTGGGTGCGCGAGCTCAAGGCCGTGGATAACCAGCAGGTCAAGGCCGGCGACGTATTGCTCAATATCGATCGCGAGCGTTTCGAGGCCGCGGTGGAGAAGGCCAGGGCGGTGGTCCAGACTCGCCAGCAGCAACTGAGCCTGCGCGAACACGAAGCCAGTCGCCGCGCCGCATTGGGTCCACAGGCCATCAGCGCCGAGTTGCGCGAAAACGCCCAGATCAACGCGGGGATCGCCCGTGGTGAACTGCGCGAGGCCCAGGCCGAGGCCAAGGTTGCCGAGCTGAACCTGGCGCGCAGCCAGGTCCTGGCCCCACGTAGCGGCCACATCACCAACCTGCGCCTGGCCGAAGGCAACTACGTGAACGCCGGGCAGCCGGTCATGGCGCTGGTGGATGACTCAACGTTCTACGTGCAGGCCTATTTCGAAGAAACCAAACTGCCGCGGATCCGCGTCGGCGATCCGGTCAAAGTCTGGTTGATGAGCGCCGGCCATGCGCTCGAAGGCCATGTGCAAAGCATCAGCCGAGGCATTACCGACCGCAATACCAACCCCGATGCGCAACTGTTGGCCGAGGTCGAGCCGACGTTCAACTGGGTGCGCCTGGCCCAGCGGATTCCGGTGCGGATCAAGCTGGACAAGGTGCCGGAAGGGGTGAGCCTGAGCGCGGGGATGACGGCGAGCGTGCAGGTGCAGGAGGGGCGGCAATAACCGTTGCCTGCGGACCCTGTGGCGAGGGAGCTTGCTCCCGCTCGGCTGCGAAGCGGCCGCAAAAAGAACACACGGTTAATCAGATTAAACGCGGTGGGCTTTTCTCAGGGGCGCTTCGCACCCCAGCGGGAGCAAGCTCCCTCGCCACGAAGAGCACCATGTGCCATCAGCCGATGCTGATCGGCGGCAACGTCGGCAATGTCACGGTCTGCTGTTTACGCGGGGCGAGAATCTCGGCCTCGCCGTCCACCACCATTTCATCACGCTGGTTGAACACGCGGGTGGCGATGCGCACGCGAAATTTTGGCAGCTTCTCCAGGATCTCCAGGCGCACGGTCAAGGTGTCACCGATCTTTACCGGTTTCTGGAAACTCATCTGCTGGCCAATATAAATGGTGCCCGGCCCAGGCAATTCACAGGCGACCGCCGCGCTGATCAACGCACCGCTGAACATGCCATGGGCGATGCGTTCCTTGAACATGCTGGCTGCGGCGAACTCGGCGTCCAGATGCACCGGGTTGTGATCGCCCGACATCGCGGCGAACAACTGGATGTCGCGCTCTTCGACGGTCTTGCTGTAGCTGGCAGTCTGACCGACTTCGAGGGCTTCGTAAGGGATGTTGGTAACCTGGGTCATGTCTGGATCCTGGACGGGTAAGGGAAAACGCGGCAAAGCTACTCGCTGCGTGGCGGCCGCTGGTGACTCAGGGCCTGGGCAATCCAGACCAGCACATCGGCCGTCACTTCATCGCGGTTGGTTTCATTGAACAGTTCGTGCCGGGCCTGCGGGTAAATCGTCAAGTGCATATGTTGGTTGCCGGCGTCGCGCAAGGCGTCGGCCAGATCCTTCAGACGCTTGCCCTCGCTCACCGGATCACATTCGCCGCCAATCACCAGCAGCGGCAGGCCCGGATCGATCTGCGCGAGATTGGACGCTTTGCTGATCTGCTGCAACCCACCCAGCAGGTCGACCCACAGCTGATTGGTGCAACGAAAGCCGCATAGCGGGTCTCGGACGTATTTGTCCACCTCGGCCGGGTCGCGGCTGAGCCAGTCGAAAGGCGTGCGCACGGGTTTGAATTTTTTGTTGAAACTGCCGAATGACAACCACTCGATCAGCGCGCTACGCCCCGTTGCTCCCTGACGTCGACGCTCGAAGCGGGCGATCAGGCGCGCCGCACGGTAAAGCGCCACGGGTTGGAAATTCGAACCGCTGAGAATCGCCCCGTGCAGGCTGGCGCTGTGGTGCAGCAGGTAAGCTTGGGCGATGTAGCTGCCCATGCTGTGGCCCAGCAGCAGGATGGGGATATCGGGATGCTGCTGGCCGATGTGGTGGTTAAGGCTCGCCAGGTCGCCGACGACCTTGGCCCAGCCGTCCTCGTCCGCGAAATGACCGAGGATGGCTTCTTCACCGGTCTTGCCGTGGCCACGCAGGTCCGGCGCATAGACGCCGTAACCTTCGTCGCACAGCGCTTGCGCCAGGCGCCCATAGCGGGCGCTGTGTTCGGCCATGCCGTGGGCCAGCATGATCACCGCCGATGGGGCGGTTTCGGGCAACCACTGATTGACGAACAGGCGGCTGTGGTCGGTCGCGGTCAGCCAGAACGTTTGGTGGATCATGGCGGTTCCTTTGCACAAATCAGACGCAGCGTCGCTGCATTGTATAGCGCATCCGCTGCGTCTCGCCTGATCAGCTCTCGGCGAGGCAGGAAGATTCACACAATCTATGACGCAAGTTGCCATATTTGCCTGATTGGCCATAGCTGCTAGTGTCCCATGAGCACCGCCTGTGCAAGCGATACGCAAGCGGTCCCGGATACGTTCAGGTAAAGAGGACAAAAACAATGCAGCCTGATTTCTGGAATGACAAACGCCCGGCCGGCGTGCCTTCGGACATCGAACACGGTGTCTACAAGTCGGTCGTCGAGGTGTTCGAGCGTTCCTGCAAGAAATTTGCCGACCGTCCGGCGTTCAGCAACATGGGGGTGACGCTCACTTACGCCGAGCTCGAGCGCTACAGCGCGGCCTTTGCCGGTTACTTGCAGGCCCATACCGACCTGGCACCGGGCGATCGCATCGCGGTACAGATGCCCAACGTCCTGCAATACCCGATCGCCGTCTTCGGTGCGCTGCGCGCCGGACTGGTGGTGGTCAACACCAACCCGTTGTATACCCCGCGGGAAATGCGCCACCAGTTCAAGGACTCCGGAGCCCGGGCGCTGGTGTACCTGAACATGTTCGGACAGAAAGTCCAGGAAGTGCTGCCTGACACCGACCTGCAATACCTGATCGAGGCAAAGATGGGCGACCTGATGCCCA
Organism: Pseudomonas sp. Z5-35; assembly: GCF_051131945.1. Lineage (NCBI taxonomy): Bacteria > Pseudomonadati > Pseudomonadota > Gammaproteobacteria > Pseudomonadales > Pseudomonadaceae > Pseudomonas > Pseudomonas sp. Z5-35. The sequence goes on along the minus strand of NZ_CP071640.1, from coordinate 4,208,329 downwards.
CCGCCAAGGGCTGGTTGGTGAATACGGTGGTGAGCAAGGTCAAGAAAATGGTCCCGGACTATTCGCTACCCCAAGCCGTTTCTTTCAAGACTGCCTTGCGCCTGGGCCGTGGCCAGGGCATCAAGCCGTTGAACGTCAGCCTCGACGACATTGCCGTGCTGCAATACACCGGCGGTACCACCGGGCTGGCGAAAGGCGCAATGCTGACCCACGGCAACCTGGTGGCCAACATGCAGCAGGCCCGGGCCTGCCTGGGGCAGATCGGCGACGACGGCCAGCCGTTGTTGCGCGAAGGCCAGGAAGTCATGATCGCGCCGCTGCCGCTGTACCACATCTATGCATTCACGGCGAACTGCATGTGCATGATGGTCACGGGCAACCACAACGTGTTGATCACCAATCCACGGGACATCGGCGGCTTCATCAAGGAGCTGAAGAACTGGCGGTTTTCCCTGTTGTTGGGGCTTAACACGTTGTTCGTGGCGCTGATGGATCATCCGGATTTCAAGACGCTGGATTTCTCCAACCTCAAGGTCACTAACTCAGGCGGTACCGCGCTGGTCAAGGCCACCGCCGAGCGCTGGAAACAGCTCACCGGTTGCGGTATTACCGAAGGGTACGGGCTGACCGAAACCTCGCCAGTGGCCAGTGCCAACCCTTACGGCGGCAAGTCGCGCCTGGGTACGGTGGGCTTGCCGGTGCCGGGGACGCTGATGAAAGTCATCAGCGATGACGGTATCGAGCTGCCTCTTGGTGAGCGCGGAGAGCTGTGCATCAAGGGCCCGCAGATCATGAAGGGCTACTGGAACAAGCCTGAAGCTACCGCTGAAGTGCTGGACAGCGAAGGCTGGTTCAAGTCCGGCGATATCGCGGTGATCGACCCCGATGGATTTGTGCGTATCGTCGACCGCAAGAAGGACATGATCATCGTCTCGGGTTTCAACGTGTACCCCAACGAGATCGAGGACGTGGTGATGGCTCACCCGAAAGTCGCCAGTTGCGCCGTCATCGGCGTGCCGGACGAACGTTCGGGGGAGGCGGTGAAGCTGTTCGTGGTGGCGCGTGAGTCGGGCGTCAGCCTTGAAGAGCTCAAGGCGTACTGCAAGGAGAACTTCACGGGGTACAAGATCCCCAAGCACATCGTGCTGCGAGAGTCGCTGCCGATGACGCCGGTGGGCAAGATCTTGCGACGGGAGCTGCGCGACATCGCCTGAACCAGAGAGGTCCGGTAGAACCCCTGTGGGAGCAAGCATGCTCCCACAGTGCTTTATGTACTTGACGTAATTATTCAGGGCTTAGAATTTTTACTCTAAAAATGACTATTGAATGTTCTTAAGTCATGTTTGTGACTGTGGGGGCCGTTTTTGGCTCTAGGCGACCCTTGGCAAAGCTGCTACTCTCGGCGCGCTTTTGTGACTTCTCGGCCTTTACCCAGCCAGATTCACCAATAGACACACACCAATAATAATCGCATCAAATGCGGTGAGAATTCGCGTTGCTGAGGAGTGGGGCTTCCATGATCGAAGACTTTTGGAAGGATAAATACCCAGCTGGGATTGCTGCCGACATCAATCCAGATGAGTATCCGAATATTCAGGCGGTGTTGAAGCAATCCTGCCAACGCTTCGCCGACAAGCCGGCATTCAGCAACCTTGGCAAGACGATCACCTACGGTGAGCTGTACGAGTTGTCCGGTGCCTTTGCCGCTTACTTGCAACAGCATACCGATTTGCAGCCGGGCGATCGAATTGCCGTGCAACTTCCCAACGTCCTCCAATACCCAGTGGCCGTGTTCGGTGCGATTCGTGCCGGGCTGATCGTGGTCAATACCAACCCGCTCTACACCGCGCGGGAAATGGAACATCAATTCAATGACTCCGGTGCCAAGGCGCTGGTGTGCCTGGCAAACATGGCGCACCTGGCCGAGCACGTGGTGCCCAAGACGGGCGTCAAGCACGTCATCGTGACCGAAGTCGCCGATCTTCTGCCGCCGCTCAAGCGTTTGCTGATCAACAGCGTCATCAAGTACGTCAAGAAGATGGTCCCGGCTTATCACTTGCCCAAGGCCATCAAGTTCAACGATGTGCTGAGCAAGGGCCATGGCCAACCCGTGACCGAAGCCAACCCTGCCAGCGATGAAGTGGCCGTGTTGCAGTACACCGGCGGCACCACTGGCGTGGCGAAGGGCGCGATGCTCACCCATCGCAACCTGGTGGCGAACATGCTGCAGTGCAAGGCGCTGATGGGCTCCAACCTCAATGAAGGCTGCGAAGTGCTGATCACGCCGCTGCCGCTTTATCACATCTACGCATTCACCTTCCATTGCATGGCGATGATGCTGATCGGCAACCACAACATCCTGATCAGCAACCCGCGCGACCTGTCGGCGATGGTCAAGGAACTGTCGAAGTGGAAGTTCAGCGGTTTCGTTGGCCTCAACACGTTGTTCGTGGCGCTGTGCAACAACGAAGCTTTCCGCAAGCTGGACTTCTCAGCGCTGAAGGTGACCTTGTCTGGCGGCATGGCCTTGCAATTGGCCGCGGCGGAGCGTTGGAAAGCGGTCACGGGTTGTCCGATCTGCGAAGGCTACGGCATGACCGAGACGAGCCCGGTCGCCACCGTCAACCCGATCCAGCACATCCAGGTTGGCACGATCGGTATTCCGGTGCCGTCGACGCTGTGCAAGGTCATCAATGACGCTGGCGTCGAGCTGCCATTGGGTGAAATCGGCGAGTTGTGCGTGAAAGGTCCACAGGTCATGAAGGGCTATTGGCAGCGCCAGGACGCCACCGACGAGATGCTCGACAGCGATGGCTGGCTCAAGACCGGCGACATCGCGGTGATCCAGCCGGACGGCTACATGCGCATTGTCGATCGCAAAAAAGACATGATTCTGATCTCCGGCTTCAACGTGTACCCCAACGAATTGGAAGATGTATTGGCGACCCTGCCGGGTGTGCTGCAATGCGCGGCCATCGGGGTGCCGGATGAGAAATCCGGCGAGGCGATCAAGATATTCATCGTCGCGCGCCCGGGTGTCACCCTGACCAAGGAGCAGGTGATGGAGCACATGCGCGCCAACGTCACGGGCTACAAGGTGCCCAAGACCGTGGAATTCCGCGATGCGTTGCCGACCACCAACGTGGGCAAGATCCTGCGCCGTGAGCTGCGTGATGAAGAACTGAGGAAGTTGGGGTTGAAGAAGTAAGCCCTCCACCCACAAAAAGCCCCGCTGATGCGGGGTTTTTGTTACAAGGTGAAGTCCTCGCGCGGGGCTGCCGTTGTGGCGAGGGAGCTTGCTCCCGCTGGGCTGCGCAGCAGCCCCATCCGGTCCGACTGATACACCGCAAGGGGCCGCTTCGCGTCCAGCGGGAGCAAGCTCCCTCGCCACAGGGGAAACCGGCGTCTGGCGATCGGACTACAACCGAAACTGCGCAAAATCTAGATTAGTGCCACCCGGGCGCATGTCTTGCAGGTACGAATCCTTGTCGGCACTGAGTTCCAGACTCAAGGCTGCCTTGCGTTTGCCCTGGTTGCGCACTTCCAGGTTTTCCATTTTTTCGCGAAGGAACACGGTCGGTACCTTCAGATGCAACAACTCGTCGGTGGCCGGCGTGTGCAGCAGCAGGTGAATCCATTCGTATTGCCCAATGGCCAGGCGGGCCACTGGAATGTCGAACCAGAAAATGTTGCGGTTGCGGTTCAGTTCGCTGAAATGGCAGTTATTGACGCCCAGGACGGCGCCGCCCAGTTCTTGGTTCCTGCGGGCGATGGCCTGCTTTTTATCGAGTTTCATAACGTTCCTACGGGATTGGAGCTTCGGGCCGCAGCCTGAATACGTGGAGCATTCTCGGGGGTGGATCGGCAAACATAAAGCGTAACCTGCATCTGACGATGAAATGCGCCGCTGAAAAAATGAAACTCCCCGCAAACGGCCTCGGTCAACCCTATGTAATGACTTTTCGTACAGTTATTCACAGGAGAGACATCATGGGTAGCACGAGCGATAAAGTGAAGGGCGTTGCCAACGAAGCCGTCGGCAACATCAAGCAAGGCGTCGGCAAGGCCACCGACAATGACCGCATGCGCGCCGAGGGCGTGGTCCAGGAGAAAAAAGGTGAGGCCCAGCAAACCGTGGGCAAGGCCAAGGATGCGGTCAAGAAAGGCGTTAACGAGGCGTAACCGGCCTGTTAAAAAACGATTGGAACGGCCATCCGCGGGTGGCCGTTATCATGTCGGCTCGAACTTGCACCGGGGAAAATTGTTCCAAAGTCGCCAAACAGGTTACTTTTGTCTTGGATAGCAACTCCGTGAGTCGCCAGGCGACCTTCCTTTTTTGCGGCGAAAGGAGACGCACATGATGTTCTCGGCCTTGAAAGGCTTGCCCCTGCACCGCGTGATGATACGCACGGTGAATGAATTTCTCGACGACGAGATGTCGACGTACGCCTCCGCTCTGGCTTACCAGATGCTGTTTTCGCTGTTCCCCTTCATTCTTTTCCTGATTGCCCTGATCGGTTTCCTGCACCTGCCGGACTTCTTCTCCTGGTTGCGCCTGCAATCGGAGCTGGTGCTTCCGCCCCAGGCCCTGGAACAGGTCAACCCGGTGATCGACCAGCTCCAGCAATCCAAGGGCGGATTGCTTTCGATCGGTATCGTGATCGCGTTGTGGACTGCCTCGGCCGGTGTGCGGCTGATGATGAGCGCGATGAACGCAGCCTACGATGTGGTCGAGGGGCGTCCGGCCTGGAAGCGCTTTCCGCTGTCGATTTTCTACACCATCGGCATCGCCGGCATGTTGCTGGCCGCTGCGGCGCTGATGGTGCTGGGGCCGCAGGTGATGGGCTGGATTGCCGCCCAGGTCGGGCTGGAGGAGTTTATCGTCACCCTCTGGACCCTCGTGCGCTGGCCGATCATCGTCTTTCTGCTGATGGTGGCCGTGGCGCTGATCTATTACGTGATGCCCGACGTCAAGCAGGAGTTTCGGTTCATCACGCCAGGCTCGGTGTTGGCTGTGGTGGTGTGGATCATCGCGTCCCTGGGCTTCGCGTTCTACGTCAAGACCTTCGCCGACTACAACGCCATGTATGGCAGTATCGGCGCGATCATCGTCTTGCTGCTGTATTTCTATATTTCTTCGGCGGTGCTGCTGCTCGGTGCGGAGATGAACGCGGTGATCGAGCACATGTCCGCCGAAGGCAAGGACAAAGGCGAAAAGAATCCGGACGAGCATAGCGAAAAACAGCATGTGTCCGGTCTTGGTCGCGACCACTCCATTAAGACGAAAACTGACGAAGCCCAAACATGATCCGCGAAATCCTGAAGATGGGCGATGAACGCCTGCTGCGCGTTGCGCCGCCGGTGCCAAAGGAGATGTTCGACACTCCTGAGTTGTGGCAACTGATCGATGACATGTTCCAGACCATGGAGAGCGTTGGCGGCGTTGGCCTGGCGGCACCGCAGATTGGTGTCGACCTGCAATTGGTGATTTTCGGCTTCGAGCACAGCGAGCGTTATCCCGACGCCGAGGCCGTGCCGCAGACTATCTTGATCAATCCGCTGATCACGCCGCTGGATCCGCTGACGGAGGAAGGCTACGAAGGCTGCCTGTCGGTACCGGGCCTGCGCGGTGCGGTGGATCGCTACCAGCACATCCGCTACGAAGGTTTCGACCCCAAGGGCGAAGCCATCGTGCGCACGGCTTCAGGTTTCCACGCCCGGGTGGTCCAGCATGAATGCGATCACCTGATAGGTCGCTTGTACCCATCGCGCATCACCGCTTTCAGCAAGTTCGGATTTACTGAAGTGATGTTCCCGGACCTTGACCCAGCGGCCGACGATTGATCGTCAGGGTTTTGCAGGTTCCAACCCCATTGCAATCATCGGCTTGCTGCGCGCGTACCGGCTCAGGCGTTCAGCCAGCGCATAGGGCAACTGAGGGTCGACGCTGAAACCACGTCGCTCATAAAAGCTGCGCAGGTCAGGATGGCAAAACAGCCAAACCGGCCCCTCCACGCCGCTCAGCGCCTCTTCGATCAACCGCGCGGCGATGCCTTGCGTGCGGTATGCCGGGTCGACGAACAATCCGGTCAGCCAATGCCCACCCGACAATGGGCGCAGGCACAAGGCGCCGACGATTTTATCCCGCCGCGCCACCCACAATTGCGCTTCACGTACCGCTTTCATCGACGATTGGTGGGCGCGATAAAACTTGTTCATCAGCGGCCACAGCGATTCTTCGAGCTGTGTGTAATGGATTTCCAGCATGGCGGGGGGGCTTAGGCGATAAGGGGAGGGCGATTATAAAAGAACGCCGGTGCAGCGATAGGTGTATACCTGGCTTACATCCCGTATGACTGGAGTACGTATCATGGCCAAAGGCATGGATTCAAAAAAGGCGGCAAAGAAAAAACCGGCGAAGACCGCCGATGAAAAGCGCGCCGACAAAAAAACCAAGAAGGTCAACCTGTTCGGCCATTGAACCGGCAACGCCTGGCTTTGCCTCGGGAGGAGCTGGGGCTGTAGCCCCAGCTTCACATTCGCGGTTCGTCGGCATGGATCGACCGCTTCATGTCGGAACCGCTCAGGTACTTTCGCGAACCTTGAGTTCGAATCCCAGGTCAACCACCGGCTGGGTAATACGATTGCCAGCCATCAAGGTGAGCATCTGTTCAGCGGCGCGGCGGCCAATCGCTTCCCTTGGAGTGCTGATGCTGCTCAAGCGCGGCACCATATGGGCCGAGGCGGGCAGATCGTTGAAGCCCAGGATCGATACCTGATCGGGGACCTTGATGCCACAGCGCAACGCCTCGAGCAGGGCGCCGTGGGCCAGATCGTCGTTACCGAAGAAAATCGCATCGACGTCCGGGTGGCTGGCGAGCAATTGCAGGAACAGTTCTGCGCCCAAGCCCACCGACGACGGACGCGGCGTCAGTACTTCCAGGTCCGGGTCGTAGAGTTCGGCTTTCTGCAGCGCATGGCGGAAGCCCTCGCCGCGCAGCAGCGTGCGTTGGTCTAGCTGGGCGCCGATATAGGCCAGGCGCTTGCGACCTCGGAAAATCAAATGCTCGGCGGCGGTCTCGCCGGCCTTGAGCTGGGAAAAGCCTACGCAGTTCAAGCCGGCGCCTGGGTCCAATTCCATCATGTACACGCAAGGAATATTGCTGGCCTCGATCATGCGCCGGGCGCTTTCGGTACGGTCGAATCCGGTCAGCAGCAAGCCTCGAGGCTGGTACGCCATGTAATTGCGCAGCAGGTCTTCTTCTTCATCCCGGGAATAGTGGTAGTTGCCAATCACCACTTCGAAGCCTTTGGGCCGCAGCACGCGATGAATGGCTTCCAGGGTGTCAATGAACAGGAGGTTGGACAACGACGGCACCAGCACCACCACCGAATGGCTCTGGGCCGAGGCCAGTGCGCGGGCGGCGGGGTTGACGACGTAGTTGAGTTCCAGGGCGGCCTGGCGGACCTTGTCCACCAATTCGGCGGCCACGGTGCTGACGCCACGCAGGGCACGGGAGGCGGTGATCGGACTGACACCGGCCAGGCGTGCGACTTCGTTGAGCGTGGGGCGACCGGTGGTGCGAGTATTCTTATCGTTTTTAGGGGCGGTCATCAGGGTGGCTTGCCAAACAAAAATCAAGGCACTAAGGTAGCGCTGTCTCGGCGCGGCTGCAAATGCGCGAGCAGGGTTTGCCTGATCCCTGTGTGCAAGTGTCGTGGACGTACATGCTGCAACCACAAAAATGACAAGAAGGCGTCGGCAACTTCTGCTTTTGCTGCGGTGTCATAACTGGCAAAGGTAGCGCTGTCTGCGCGCTGAGGTGTTACATGAATAATCCAATCACCGCCCTGGTCATCATGGGCGTTGCCGGTTGCGGCAAAACTTGCGTCAGCCAGGCCCTGTGCCAACTGAGCGACGCCACCGCCATTGAAGGCGACACGTTCCACCCTGCGGCCAACATCCAGAAGATGAGCGCCGGTATTCCCTTGAACGACGACGACCGTGCCGGCTGGCTCGACAGCCTGTGCGACGAACTGCGTCGTGTCGACGCCCAGGGCAACCGCCCGGTGTTGACCTGTTCCGCGCTCAAGCACAGTTATCGCGAGCGTCTGCGCAGCGCCTTGCCAGGCCTGGGCTTCGTATTCCTAGAATTGACTCCAGAAGTGGCCGCTGATCGGGTTTCCCATCGTCCCGGCCATTTCATGCCGTCGACCCTGATTGACAGCCAGTTCGCCACTCTTGAATCCCCTGTCGGCGAGCCCCTGACCCTGGCTCTGGATGCGTCCAGCCACAGCGTTGATGAACTGGCGCGCCAGGCTTACGTCTGGTGGCTGGCCCATGGCTTGAAGCTCGCCAGCTGAGCCTGGAAAAATTTGCGTCAGAAAGATAGCGCTGTCCCGACGGCTTGAAAATAACTGCTTCAATAACAACAACAAATCAGGAGACACCTCCCATGTTCGGCATGTCCCACGAGACGTACCTACTGCTCGATGCAGTGGTCACGGTGATTGGACTCATCGTCCTCATCACCAAGTTCAAGATCCACCCCTTCATCGCACTGACCATCGCCGCCGCTTTCCTCGGCCTGACGTCGGGCATGCCGGCCGGCACTATCATCAAGGCGTTCCAGGACGGCTTTGGTGGCGTGCTGGGCTTTGTCGGCATCATCCTGGCGCTGGGCACGATGCTCGGCAAAATGATGGCCGAGTCGGGCGGCGCCGATCAGATCGCCCAGACCCTGATCCGCGCCTTCGGCAAGGACAAGGTGCAGTGGGCCATGATGTTCGCCGCGTTCCTGGTGGGCATCCCGCTGTTCTTCGAAATCGGCTTCGTGCTGCTGATCCCGCTGGTGTTCATCGTCGCGCGCCGCACCGGTGTGTCGATCATCAAGATCGGTATCCCGCTGTTGGCCGGTCTTTCCGCGGTCCACGGCTTGGTGCCGCCGCACCCGGGGCCTCTGCTGGCGATCGGCATCTTTGGCGCTGACATCGGCAAGACCATTCTCTATGGCCTGATCGTCGCGCTGCCGACCGCCATCATTGCCGGGCCGATCTTCGGTACCTTCATTGCCAAGCACATCCCCGGTCATCCGAACCAGGAATTGGTGGATCAGCTGGCGCGTGATACGAACGCCGCCGAGCTGCCAAGCTTCAGCATCACCTTGATCACCGTGTTGTCGCCGGTGTTCCTGATGTTGCTCAAGACCTTCGCTGATGTGGCGCTGCCGGACGGCAACGTGTTCCGCGTCTGGATGGACATGATCGGTCATCCGATTTCGGCGCTGCTGCTGGCCTTGCTGCTGTCGTTGTACACCTTTGGTTATAAACAAGGCATCGGCTCCAGCCAGATGCTCAAATGGCTGGACGCAAGCCTGGCCCCTACGGCCGCGATCATCCTGATCATCGGTGCCGGTGGCGGCTTCAAGCAGATGCTGGTGACCAGCGGCGTGGGTGATGTGATCGGCCATATGGCGGTCAGCGCGCAGATCTCGCCGATCCTGCTGGCCTGGCTGGTGGCGGCGGTGATTCGGATTGCGACGGGTTCGGCGACGGTGGCAACCATTACCGGTGCCGGGATCGTCGTGCCGGTGGTAGGAATGATGCCGGGTGTGAACCGCGAATTGCTGGTGCTGGCGACCGGTGCCGGTTCGCTGATCCTGTCTCACGTCAACGATGCGGGCTTCTGGCTGGTCAAGCAGTACTTCAACATGACCGTGGCCGAGACCTTCAAGACCTGGACCGCGATGGAAACCATCCTGTCCGTGGTGGCGCTGGGCTTCATTCTGTTGCTGTCGCTGGTGATCTAAGAACACCAGGGTTGTCTGCGGCGAGGGGCAAGCTCCCTCGCCACATTAGCCGCGTAATCAGCTGTTGGGTTTGCTTAACCCATCCGCCCTAAACATCCCACGGATCCCGCGCACCGCCTGGCGAATCCGGTCCTGGTTTTCGATCAGCGCAAAGCGCACGTGATCATCCCCATATTCCCCGAACCCCACCCCCGGCGAGACGCAAACCTTGGCCTCGGCCAACAGCTTCTTGGCGAATTCCAGCGAGCCGAGGTGGGCATAGGCCTCGGGGATCTTGGCCCAGACGTACATCGACGCCTTGGGGATTTCCACCATCCAGCCCAGCTCATGCAGGCCCTTGACCAGCACATTACGGCGCTGGCGGTATTGCTCGGCGATGTCACGCACGCATTGCTGATCACCTTCAAGGGCGGCGATGGCGGCAACTTGAAGCGGGGTGAAGGTGCCGTAGTCGTGATAACTCTTGATCCGGGCCAAGGCGTTGACCAGTTCCGGGTTGCCGACCATGAAGCCGATGCGCCAGCCGGCCATGTTGTAGCTCTTGGACAGGGTGAAGAACTCCACCGCAATGTCTTTCGCGCCCGGCACCTGCATGATCGAAGGGGCTTTCCAGCCGTCATAGACGATGTCGGCGTAGGCCAGGTCATGGATGACCAACACGTCGTATTGCTTGGCCAGGGCGATGACCCGCTCGAAGAAATCCAGCTCCACGCATTGGGCGGTGGGGTTGGATGGAAAGCCGAGGATCATCATCTTCGGCTTTGGAATCGAGCCACGGATGGCACGCTCCAACTCATCGAAGAAATCCACGCCTGGCACCAACGGCACCGAACGCACTTGGGCGCCAGCTATCACCGCGCCGTAGATGTGGATCGGATAACTGGGGTTGGGCACCAGCACGGTGTCGCCCTGGTCCAGGGTCGCCAGCATCAAGTGCGCCAAGCCTTCCTTGGAGCCAATGGTGACGATGGCTTCGGTTTCCGGGTCGATGTCCACCTCGTAGCGGTCCTTGTACCAGCGCGAAATGGCGCGGCGCAGGCGCGGGATGCCTTTGGAGGTGGAATAGCCATGGGTGTCTTCACGCTGGGCGACGGTGACCAATTTTTCCACGATGTGCGGGGGCGTGGCGCCGTCGGGGTTACCCATGCTCAAGTCGATGATGTCTTCGCCGCGCCGACGCGCAGCCATCTTCAGCTCGGCAGTGATATTGAATACATACGGGGGGAGTCGATCGATGCGCGCAAAGCGGCGCGGCGAACCTTGTTCGGCCATTGTTGCCTCGAGATACGTGAGCGCCCGGAACCGTCCGAGCGACGTCGGCCACTGCGGTGGCCTGCGGCGCAAGATAATAGGGCCAGTGTCAGATTGTCCAGTAGCGGCGCCGAATTATTTTCGACGACACTGTGGCGCTGCCGTGGGGCCATCAAGGCGTCCTGTCGGCAGTTGAATACGTCATACCCAATCCTGATGGAACGAATAATGGAATTTTCCAGCGGCTTCCTGCTGAGTCTTTCGCTGTGCCTGGACATCGGTGTCGCCAATATCGCGATGATCACCCTGGCGATGCAGCGCGGCTATTTCCAGGGGTTTGCCTTGGGCCTGGGCACCTGCGTGGGGGATCTGGTCTACGCGGTCCTGGCATTGGCGGGCATGACCGTGCTGCTGCAATACGAAACGGTGCGCTGGGTGCTGTGGATCGGCGGCTCGGTGCTGCTGTTGTATTTCGCCGCGAAAATGGTGCATTCGGCGATCTATCACAGCGCGTTGCTGGCCGAGGCCGGCGAGGTCCGGGGCCACTCGCCACGCCAGGAGTTTTTCCGCGGGATCTTCCTGGCCATGTCGTCCCCCCAGCGCCATCCTCTGGTTCGCCGCGGTGGGCGGGACGCTCATCGCCCGCTCCGGGGGTGGAACGATGCTCAGCTCGGCGCTGTTCCTGGGCGGATTTCTCTGTGCCGGGCTGCTGTGGAGCGCGGGCTTGTGCCTGGCGGCGACCCAAGGCGGCAAATTGTTGGGCGACAAGTTGCTGCGCTACTCTTATTGGGCATCCGCAGCGATCTTCTGCTATTTCGCGGTCTATGTGGTCGTTTCTGGTTACAACGAGTTTGTAGGAGAGACTACCGCAGTCGTCCTGCCTGGACTTTGACAAGCGAAACGGCCTGGCAATCACGGTTTGGCTTCTATACTGCCAAGCCCGACTTCAAGTTTTCCGGAGTGTTGAAACAATGGAAACGCAAAAACGCGTTAACGCAATCGAGCCGCGCTTTGAACAGGGACGCTTTCAGCTCATCGCCGGTTTCGGCGCGCGTTTTACCCAGGACACCGCCCAGGACATCCCGCAGCTCTGGGAAAAATTCCTGCCTTGGCTCGGCAAGGTGCCAGGTCAGAAAGACGAAGTGACCTACGGTGTGTGTTGCAACCCGGACGGCAAGGGTGGCTTCGAATACATCGCCGGCGTGGAAATCAGTCGGCTCGACGACCTGCCTGAGCAATACCGCTGGATCGAAATCCAGCCCGGGCCCTACGCCGTGTTCGTACACAAAGGGCCGCTGAAGAGTCTTCCTGACACTTTCCAATACATTTGGAAAGAATGGTTGCCGCAGTCCGGCCACCAAGCGGCGGACGAGCCTGAGTTCGAGCGCTACAGCGAGGATTTCAATCCCAGGACCGGTGAAGGCACCCTGGAAATCTGGATACCCCTCAAACCGAGCTGAGCGATGGATCCGTCTGGTCAAACACCAGCCGCATCCGCCGTTCATAACCGATACGGCCTTTATAGGCCTCGCCGTTGTCGACCCAGCCCAGCCGCGTGTACAGGCCAATCGCTGCTTCATTGTCTGCGTCGACTGAAAGCTCCAGTCCATTTATTTCCGGCCACGCCGAGCGGGCCACCGTCGGCAGTGCTTGCAAGCAGGCCATGCCGTATCCCTTGCCCTGGGCTCGGAAGTCGACCTGCAAGGCATGCAGGGTGGCGCTGTGTTCATCGGCCCACTCGGGCAGCACGGGCGGGCGCTTGAGCAGCAAGAACGCGACGGGCACATCGCCAGCCAGCAATGCGAAACCCTTTACACCCGGTCCGGGCCTGGACAGCAGCGTATGCAGCGCACCGTGGATATCGCCGGAAAACTTGATCTGGTCAGGGTGGATTTCGATGGCTTCGACCTGTTGCTGTTGCGTCGGGGTCAGGTCTTCATAAGGTACGAGCTGAGCGGTCACGAGAACGTCCGTTGTTTGCCGACAGAATGGGCCTCGAATTCTAGCGAAAATTTTTCTTTGGTTTATTTTTGTTTGGCTGTCGATTCACTGTTTCACCAAACGACAAAGGGTGTCTCTAACAAAAACCTGCGGAGAATCACTATGAATACCCAAGCTACCGAAAGCGAAATCCAGACGCTGATCGACACCTATCGCCAGGCGGTCATGGCCAAGGACGTGGAAAAGGTCATGGCACTCTATGACGACAACATCGTCTCGTTCGACGCCATCCAGGCCCTGCAATTCAAGGGCAAGGTCGCCTACCGGGCCCATTGGGAGGCGTGCATGGAAATGTGCCCCGGCCCGCACAAGTTCGATTTCCATCAGGTCCAGATCACGCCGGCCGAGAACATCGCGTTCGCCCATTGGCTGGCCTATTGCGGCGGCACCAACGATAAAGGCGAGGAACAGGCCTGCTGGATGCGCGTGACAGCTTGTTACAAGCGTACGGCCGGGCAATGGAAGATCGCCCATGAACATTGGTCGGCGCCGTTCGATCCGATGGCGGGAACGGCGATATTCGACTTGCAGCCCTGATTGGCCACGGTTTCTTCTGTCATCCTCGTCGATCAGTTCGACCACGGAGCTTACCCATGAAGTATTTATGCCTGGTGTATAGCAACGAACAGGCCCTGCACAACTCGCCCGACAGCCCTGAGGACGCCGAATGCATGGCTTATGCCGAGTCGATCCAGGGCAGCGGCCGGATGGTTGCCGCCGAAGCCCTGGAGTCGGTGCAGACCGCCACGACAGTGCGCATGCGCGGCGGCAAGCTGTCGATCACCGATGGTCCGTTCGCCGAAACCAAGGAACAACTGGCGGGCTTCTACCTGATCGAAGCCAGGGACCTGAACGAGGCGATCCAGGTCGCCGGCAACATTCCGGCGGCCCGGGTCGGCTGCGTTGAAGTCCGGCCGGTCCGTCAACTCAATCCCTGAACAGGACTGTGTCCATGAACCTTAAACCCGCATCTTTGGAATGGGTCGTCGGCCGGCTCGAAATGCTGATAGCCCAGGGCATGCCCGACTGATGCCGGCCGAGGCGGTCAAGGCGCGGGTCGAGCAGGTTTATCGGCAAGACTCGCGGCGGATCCTGGCAACGCTGATTCGCTTGCTGGGCGACTTCGATCTTGCCGAAGAAGCCCTGCACGAGGCGTTCTTCGTCGCGGTCGAGCGCTGGCAGCGCGACGGTGTGCCGGACAATCCACGGGCGTGGCTGGTGTCGGCAGGGCGTTTCAAGGCGATTGACAGCCTGCGTCGGCGGGCGCGCTTCGCGGCGTCCCAGCCGATGCTGGTTGCACAGCTCGAAGAGCTGGAGCAGGCCGATTGGAGTGGTGAGGACGTGGAAGACGATCGCCTTCGGCTGATTTTTACCTGTTGCCATCCGGCCCTGGCGGCTGATGCCCAGGTGCCGTTGACGCTGCGTGAAGTGTGCGACTTGACCACCGAAGAAATTGCCCGTGCCTTTCTCGCCTCGCCGGCGGCCATCGCCCAGCGCATCGTGCGGGCCAAGGGGAAAATCCGCGACGCGAAGATTCCCTATCTAGTGCCATCGCGCACCGAACTGCCGGAACGGCTGGACAGTGTGTTGCGGGTGATCTACTTGGTGTTCAACGAGGGGTATTCGGCCTCGATGGGCGCAGAATTGACCCGTGAAGATCTCACCCGCGAAGCCATACGCCTCGCGCGTTTGCTGATGGAGTTGTTGCCGGAAGCTGAAGTCATGGGGTTGTTGGCGCTGATGCTGTTGCACGAATCGCGACGCCGGGCACGAAGCTCGGTGACGGGTGAACTGATTCTGCTGGACGAGCAGGACCGATCCCTGTGGGATCAAGGGATGATCGCCGAAGGCTGCGCCATGGTGGAGGCCGCGCTCAATACCCGGCGGTTCGGACCCTATTGTCTGCAAGCAGCGATTGCCGCCGTGCACGCTGAAGCGGCCACCGCGCAAGAAACCGACTGGCCGCAGATCGTTGGCCTCTACGATGTGTTGTTGCGCGCGATGCCATCGCCAGTCATCGAGCTCAACCGCGCGGCTGCCCTGGCCAAGCGCGATGGGCCGCAGGCAGGGTTAAGTCTGGTCGAGGGGATACTCGCAAGGGGTGAGTTGCTCGACTATCACCTGGCCCATTCGGCGCGGGCGGAATTCTGTCGGCAGTTGGGGCGGGTGGACGAGGCGAGGGCGGCTTATGGACGGGCGCTTGAACTGACGCAGCAATTGCCGGAGCGACGGTTTATCGAAGCCAGGTTGGCCGGGTTGGATTGATAGTCCAGAGGTATCCGAACCTATTCGTGGCGAGGGAGCTTGCTCCCGCTGGGGCGCGAAGCGGCCCCCCGCGGTGTGTCAGTTGAATCAGGAGGGCTGCTGCGCAGCCCAGCGGGAGCAAGCTCCCTCGCCACGGGGTTTTCCTGAGTTTTCTGAACTGGCGGACAACAAACAAAAAAGGCGACCCGAAGGTCGCCTTTCTCATTCGCCCAACGTTGATCAGAACTCGTGATCAGCGTTGTCCGGGTTCAGGTCGCTGATGCCCAGTTTGCCCGCAGCTTGTTCGATCGAACCGGTCTGCTTGACCAGGGCGGCGATGGCGTCGCGCACGATCTGGTTGCCCGCGGTGTTGCCGGCGGCGATCAGCTGGTCGTAGTGCTCACCCTTGTTGGCGTGATCGACCATAACCTGAATCTTGGCTTCGGTGTCGGCCAGGTCGGCCTTGAGCGCGGTGTCAGCGGCCGGATCGGCCTTGGCTATCAGCGACGACAGGCTGGCGCCGGTCATCTTGGTGCCGTCTGCGCGGGTGTATTCGCCCAAGTAAACGTTACGTACACCCTTGGCATCGTAGAAATGCGAGTTGTGGGTGTTGTCGCTGAAGCAGTCCTGTTCGTCTTCCGGGGAGTTGGCTTCCAGGGACACCTTCATGCGCTCGCCTGCCAGTTCGCCCAAGGACAGGCTGCCCATGCCGAACAGCATCTTGCGCAGGCCGGTTTCGGCCGGCTCGGCTTCCAGGGTGGCGCGGTAGTTGTCGGCCACGTTCGGCTTCCAGTTACCGACCATTTCCTGCAGGTCGTTGACCAGCAGTTGGGTCACGGACTTCAGATAGGCACGACGACGATCGTTGTGGCCTCCGGTGGCGCCTGCCCCTTCCAGGTAATCCGAAGCTGGGCGATTGCCAGCACCAGGGCCGGTGCCGTTGAGGTCCTGGCCCCACAGCAGGAATTCGATGGCGTGGTAGCCAGTGGCGACGTTCGCCTCGGAACCGCCCAGCTCGTTCAGGCTGGCGAGTTTTTCCGGGGTAATGTCTTTGACATCGACCTTGTCTTCGCCGACCTGAACCTCGGTATTGGCGATGATGTTGGCGGTGGCGCCCGGGTTACCCAGGGCATGCTCGTAGGTCTTGTCGACGTAGTCGATCAGGCCCTCGTCCAGGGGCCATGCGTTCACTTGGCCTTCCCAGTCGTCGATGATGGTGTTGCCGAAGCGGAACACTTCGCTCTGCAGGTAAGGCACGCGGGCGGCGACCCAGGCAGCCTTGGCGGCTTTGAGGGTGTCGGCGTTCGGCTTGGCCAGGAACGCGTCGACGGCGGTTTGCAGGGTTTTCGCGGTGGATTCGGCATCGCTGTAGACGGCATGGACGATGTCGGCATAGTGCGCGACAACAGCCTTGGCGGCGGCTTCGTCGATCTTGCCAGCGGCAGCGGGGGCAGCCGGAGCAGCGGTACTGGCGGCCGGCGTTGGCGCTTGCGGCGCGGCGGCCTTGTCTTTGCCTTCGCCGCAACCGGCGAGGGAAATAGCGATGGCCAACAGACTGGCGGTAGCCAGAGGCATACGAATCATGGCGAACATCCTGCTTCGGTGATGAATGGGACAGGCGCAAGGGTGCGCAAAAGCTGCGACATAATGCGAAAGATTTGCATTATGTGTAAAGGGCTGTGGCTGTAAATATTTCTTATTTAATAATGCAGATCGCTGCGTTTGGGCGGCGTCTGTAGGGATTGTCTGGTTGCCAACTCCTTGAGCGGAGCAATGGCCGCGCAAAAGATTCAGACGATGGAGGCCTTGGTGCGCTCCGCCTGCTTCAGATAAAGGCCCAGCTCCCGTGCCGGCAGGGGTTTGCTGTAGTAATACCCCTGGCCTTCATGGCAGCCCTCGGAAATGATGTAGGCCTCTTGCTCGATCGTCTCGACGCCTTCGGCAATGACCTGCATCCCCAGGCTTTTGCCTAGCTGGATGATGGCCCGGACGATGGTGGCGTCGTCTTCGTCGTCGAGCAGGTCTTGGACGAAGCTCTTGTCGATCTTGATCTTGTCCAGCGGCAAGCTCTTGAGGTAACTCAACGAGGAATAGCCGGTTCCGAAGTCATCGATGGCGATCAGCGCACCGGAACGGCGCAGGCTCAGCAGGTGCTGGGCAGCGGTGGTGATGTCTTCCATCAGGCCGGTCTCGGTGACTTCCAGCTCCAGGCTGCGAGGCGGCAAGCGATACATCTGCAGGAAGTTGTTCACCACCCGCGGCAATTCGGCGTGGTGCAGTTGTACGGTGGACAGGTTGACCGCCATGCGCAGGTCGACGAAGCCCTGGTCATGCCATTCGCGCAATTGCTTGCAGGCCTGGTCCAGTACCCATTCGCCAATGGCAATGATGGTGCCGTTCTGCTCGGCCAGGGGAATGAACAGGTCTGGCGGCACGAGACCGTGTTCCGGATGATGCCAGCGGATCAAGGCTTCGGTGCCCACCACGCGCAAATCGCGATAACTGATCTGTGGCTGGTACACCAGGCTGAATTGCCCGCGGGCCAGCGCCTCGCGCAGGTCCTTTTCCAGTTCGCGACGGCGGCGCATCTCGCTGTCGACGCTGGCGATGTAGAACTGGTAGCGATTGCGCGAGCGGGTCTTGGCCAGCGTCATGGTCTGCTCGGCCTTTTGCAGCAGCTTCTCGGTGCTGTCGCCGTCCTCGGGAAACAGCGTGATACCGATGGTTGCCCGCAGGCGGATCTCCTGGTCATCCAGTGCGAACGGCGCTTCCAAGTCATCCAGAATGCTCTGGGCCAGTTCGGCGGCCTCGTAAGGTTGCTCGATATCGGCCTGGACCAGGGCGAACTGGTCACCGCCCAACCGGGCCAACGCACCGAGGCGTCCGCTGTGGGCCCGCAGCCGATCAGCCAGGGCCAGCAGCAGCTGGTCGCCGGTCTGGTAGCTGAACTGTTCGTTGATGCTCTTGAAATCATCCAGCCCCACGCAGAGCACTGCCACGCGACGTTGCAGGCGTCCGGCATCCACCAGGATCTTGTCGAGTTGTTGTTGCAGTTGCTGGCGGTTGGGCAGGCCAGTCAGGAAGTCGTACTGCGCCATGCGCAACAGGCTGTTCTCGGCTTCGTGGCGTAGATGGGTGTTGCGCTCGATGGAGGCCAGGAGCTGGTTGGCGGTATTGATCCATAGGCCCAGCTCGTTCTTCTCATGGCCTCGCAGTTGCGGGATCTTGTGTGCGCTGGGGCGGTCAGGGTTGATTTCGGTCAGGTGCTGGATAATCCGCGACAACGGCTTGGTCAGCAGCCAGTGATAGACCAGGTACAGCACCAGGCCCATGGCGAGGGCGCGCAGCATTCCAGAAATGAAAATGATAACGGAGCTGATAATGAAGCCCTGGCCGTAGGTCGCGGTATCGAGCGTGATGCTCAGGTCGCCGTAATATTCGCTGTAGGGGCCGCGGCCCACCAGTTGTGTGGTGAAGGTTCGTTCCTGGCCAAGGATCAGGTCGGTCAGCCAGCGACTTTCGGAGTGCTGCAAGGGCCGGGTTTTTTCGGCAAGCATGGTTTCGCGAGGGTGGCCGATGGAGGCCATGCGCACGGCCTCGTCCTGGAACAGCCCTTCGATGACCTGCATGCCCATCTCCCGATCCAGGCTGTAGACCGCCTGGGTAGAAGGATCGCGGAACATATCAAGGATGCGCTGGGCGTCGACAGCTACGGCACGGTTGGTTTTGTAGGCGTCGAATACGATCTGGGCACAGCTCAAGATCATGCCAACGATCAACGCCGAGAGGAGCACGACCCGGAGCAACTTCACAGACAAGCTGTTTTTAAGTTCCAGCTTCAAAGATGGATTCCTTGTTTCGTGCGGATAGCGTCAAGTTGCCATGAGTATTGGCAATCCTGTGATGTCAGTCAAAGGGACAATCAAACACAAGGGTTTTCGCCTGAAGCCTGGCCGTTATACGGTGTCTACAGAGTTATTACTCTACGACCATTGTTTCGGTTGGAAAGGCCTGCAACTTGAGGCTTGGCGGGATTTTTTATTGGATTTCGGACGCGAGGTCATGTGCCTACTGCTGGGGATCGAGAGAGCGAGCTTAAAAAAAAGGCGCTTTGCCCTCTCGGGAAAAGCGCCTTTTTCCTGGCATCAAAGCTTAGGCAGTAAAGGCTTTGCCTTCGAACTGCTCAGCCACGAACTTCCAGTTGACCAGGTTCCAGAACGCTTCGACGTATTTCGGGCGAACGTTGCGGTAGTCGATGTAGTAGGCGTGTTCCCAGACGTCGCAGGTCAGCAGCGGGGTGTCGCCGCTGGTCAGCGGGTTGCCGGCGCCGATGGTGCTGGCCAGGGCCAGGGATCCGTCAGCCTTTTTCACCAGCCAGCCCCAGCCGGAACCGAAGGTGCCGATGGACGTCTTGCTGAATTCTTCCTTGAACTTGTCGAACGAACCGAAGGCAGCATTGATGGCTTCAGCCAGTGCGCCGGTTGGTTGGCCGCCGGCGTTTGGCGCCAGGCAGTTCCAGTAGAAGGTGTGGTTCCAGACCTGAGCGGCGTTATTGAAGATACCGCCCGAGGAAGTCTTGACGATCTCTTCCAGGGTCTTGCCTTCGAACTCGGTGCCAGGCACCAGGTTGTTCAGGTTCACGACATAGGTGTTGTGGTGCTTGTCGTGGTGGTATTCCAGAGTCTCTTTGGAGATGTGCGGCTGCAGTGCATCGTGAGGATAGGGCAGCGGCGGCAATTCGAAAGCCATGGTGATTCTCCTAATCAGGTCAGTTGCGGTGAGCGCAAGGCCGATCACGGGCGGCCAGACTAGCGCCGGGGAGTTTGTACTCTTTGCGGCGCAGGAGTCGGATCATAGCACCGGGGGTGCGGCATAACCACGCAACAACTGTGTGGAATAGAGGTTCCAGAGCGGTTTGGAATATCAGCCGGAGACGATCAGCTGCACCGCCACGGTGAACATCATCAGTGCCACCAGCAGGTCGAGGATTCGCCACGTGCTGGGTCGGGCTAGCCAAGGGGCCAGCCACGCGGCGCCCAGCGCCAAGGTGGAAAACCAAAGCAGCGAGGCGCTGGCCGCACCCGCTACATAGGCACCGGGAACGCTTTGCTGGGCGCCGAGGGAGCCGATCAGCAACACCGTGTCGAGATAGACGTGGGGGTTGAGCAGCGTGACCGCCAAGGCGCTGAGCAGCACGGTTCGCAGTGAACGCGTGACGTGTTTTTCATTGCGCTGCAGGCTCTGTTTCGAACACGCCCGACGCAGCGCCTGGCTGCCGTACCAGAGCAGGAACGCCGCGCCGCCCCATCGTGCGATCGAAAGCAGCAGCGGGCTTTGAGCCAGCAGCGTCGCCAACCCGAACACTCCGGCGGCGACCAATAGCGCATCGCAGGTGATGCACAGCGCGGCGACCGGCAGGTGGTGCTCACGCCGCAGGCCCTGGGCCAGCACAAAGGCGTTCTGGGCGCCAATCGCCATGATCAATCCAAGCGCCACCAGCAGCCCGTTGACGTAACTTTGCCACATGAGTTCTTCCCTTTGAGTGTTTGCAATGCTGGTCATTCTCCAGTGCGGGGATGTATAAGAAAAACCAATACTGCTGATTGCCCATTAGGAATACTGATGTTCGATTACAAACTGCTTTCTGCCTTGGCGGCCGTCGTCGAACAGGCTGGTTTCGAGCGTGCCGCGCAGGTGCTGGGATTGTCGCAGTCGGCCATCTCCCAGCGGATAAAACTCCTGGAAGCACGGGTCGGCCAGCCCGTCCTGGTGCGCGTCACGCCGCCGGCGCCTACCGAAATCGGCCGCCGGTTACTCAACCATGTGCAACAGGTCCGGCTACTGGAACGTGACCTGCAAAGCCTGGTGCCGGCGCTGGATGAGGAAGGGTTGCCGGAGCGCCTGCGGATTGCATTGAACGCCGACAGCCTGGCCACGTGGTGGGCCGGCGCCGTGGGGGCTTTTTGTGCAGAACAGCATCTGTTGCTCGACCTGGTGGTGGAAGACCAGACTGTCGGACTCAAGCGAATGCGCGCCGGCGAAGTAGCGGCGTGTGTCTGCGCAAGCGAACGCCCGGTGGCCGGGGCCCGCAGCGTATTGCTGGGGGCGATGCGTTATCGTGCGCTTGCCTGCCCTGCGTTCATCACTCGACATTTCCCTGAAGGGGTGCGCGCCGATCAGCTGGCGCGCACGCCAGCCCTGGTGTTCGGCCCGGACGACTTCCTGCAGCACCGATACTTGGCGTCCCTCGGCGTCGAAGGCGGTTTCGAGCACCATTTGTGTCCTTCGTCCGAAGGCTTCATTCGCCTCATCGAAGCCGGGCTGGGATGGGGCCTGGTGCCTGAGCTGCAAGTGCGCGAGCAGTTGGAGCGAGGCGAGTTGATGGAATTGCTGGCAGATAAGCCGATCGACGTGCCGCTGTACTGGCATCATTGGCGCAACGGCGGACAGTTGCTCGGTTTGCTGACCGAACAATTGATCGCAGCGACAAGCAGCACGCTGCAAGCAGTGAGTTGAAGTCGTATGGCTTGCAGCTCTTGGCTTGTAGCTCGAAACTGATTTTTAGGAGCACCACATGAAAATTCTGGTCACCGGCGCAAGCGGCTTCATTGGCGGACGCTTTGCGCGTTTTGCCTTGGAGCAAGGCCTGGATGTTCGGGTCAATGGCCGCCGGGCCGAAAGCGTCGAGCATCTGGTCCGGCGCGGCGCCGAATTCATCGAGGGTGACCTGGTCGACCCGATACTGGCCCGTGATCTGTGTCGCGATATCGATGCCGTGGTGCATTGCGCTGGTTCGGTGGGCGTCTGGGGACGCTATCAGGATTTCCACCAGGGCAACGTCCAACTCACCGAAAACATCGTCGAGGCTTGCCTGAAGCAGAAGGTCCGGCGATTGGTGCATCTCTCATCGCCGTCCATTTATTTCGACGGTCGTGATCACCTCGCGTTGACCGAAGAGCAAGTGCCCAAACGCTTCAAGCATCCCTATGCCGCCACCAAGTACCTGGCCGAGCAGAAGGTCTTCGGCGCCCAGGAGTTCGGCCTGGAAGTGTTGGCCTTGCGGCCGCGTTTCGTCACCGGGGCCGGCGACATGAGCGTCTTCCCGCGGCTGCTCAAGATGCAGCGCAAGGGGCGACTGGCCATCGTCGGCAACGGATTGAACAAGGTCGATTTCACCAGCGTACAGAACCTCAACGAAGCGCTGCTCAGCAGCTTGCTGGCCACCGATTCAGCCTTGGGCAAGGCCTACAACATCAGCAACGGAGCGCCGGTCCCGCTGTGGGACGTGGTCAATTACGTAATGCGACAAATGGAGGTCCCACAGGTCAGGCGTTATCGCTCCTACGGGCTGGCCTACAGTGTCGCGGCCATGAATGAAGGTTTCTGCGCGTTATGGCCCGGCCGCCCCGAGCCGACGCTGTCGCGCCTGGGCATGCAGGTCATGAACAGGAATTTCACCTTGGACATCGGTCGGGCGCGGCATTATCTCGATTATGATCCGCAGGTCAGTTTGTGGGCCGCCCTCGATGAATTTTGCGCTTGGTGGCGCGTCCAAGATGCCCGCTGATCGGTCCGTCATGAACCGAGTGCCCAGTTCGGGGTCAATGGGTGCGGCGGTTGCGGGGGTTATACTCGCTGCACCGAGCCATTACCGGTTTTCCAAAGGTTGAACCCATGCCCATGCGTAACGATGCCGACGACGACTTCGATGATGTACCGAGCCTGCGGATGCGGGCCGACATTCCCGATGACGATGACTTCCCGACCAACCGCGAGCCCCGCGTGCAAGCGCGTCCGGCACCCGCTGCGGCGGCCAAAGTCAAGGCACCGAGCACTGGGCCGCTGTGGGCATTGGTCGGTGCCCTACTGTGCGCATTGGCCTTCCTGGCGTGGTGGAGCTTCCAGCAGATTTCCCTGATGGAGCAGCAACTGGTCGCTACCCAGGAAAGTTTCGCCCGGATCAGTGAGGACGCGGCGGGACGCTTGCAGGACATTTCCGGCAAGGTCGTCGCCGGGCAGTCCAACGTGATGAGCGACAGTGAAGCGTTGAAATTGCAGATCAAACAGTTGGATAACAAGCTGCAGGAGCAGGCACGGCAATTCGAAGGCAAGCTGCAAGAACAGTACAAACTCCTGCAAGGCGCGTTCGGTCCATCTGCCGACCTGGACAAGCAGCTGGCCCAGATGATCGCCCAAGACTCCGAACAGCAGAACGCCTACACCCAGTTGCAAGCAGCCAATACCCAGCTTCAGGCCCAGGTCAAGACGTTGGCGGCGGAGATGGCAGCCTTGAAGAACCAAGGCGAGGGCGGCGCGCTGGATGCCCAGCTCAAGAGCATCGGTGCCGACATCACCGCTCTGAAAAGAGCCACCTCGAACTCGGCCATCGAGCGCCTGGAACAGGACATGATCGTGCTCAAGAGCCAACAGGAGAATCGTTCGGGCGGCTCTGCCGCGGAGTTCGATGCCTTCCGTGGCCAGGTCACGCGTAACATCAATACCCTGCAATCGCAGATCCAGTACCTGCAACAGCAACTGAGCAACCGGGCCCAGTGACGCTCTGGAACCTGTGGAAGCCAGCTCGCTTCCACAGGTTTGCGCTTGCCTCGCAACAATCCCCTGAATACTCCCACATCACCCCGCGCCGTCTACGCTCTTGAAACATCAACAAGAACGAGGGCGCGCGCATGGGATTGATTCGAAAGATGGCCAGGCTGACGGCGTTGCTGTTTCTGGTAACACAGGTCCAGGCCGCCACTCCGGACGACGGTCAGGCAGCCCGGGCACTGCTGGAAAAGGCCCTGGCCTACTATGACGACTACGGCGACTATGCGTTCGCCGCCTTCAGCCGCCAAGGCGAGTTCGTCGACAAGGACCGCTACGTGTTCGTGGTCGACACCCAAGGCGTGATGCTCGCCAGCGGCGGTCCCTCGTCAGCATTGATCGGGCGAGACGTTTCCGAGGTGCTGGGGCCGGAGTTGCGCAAGGCCTTCAAGGACGCACTGAAAACCCCTGAAGCCAGCGGTATCCAGCAGGCTGAATACCGTTGGCAGAACTGGGCCGACGGCAAGGTCGAGCGCAAGCATGTGTACTTTCAGCGGGTCGGCGAGCGAATCCTCGCGGTCGGCTATTACCTGCCTCGGGCCTCTGCCGAACAGGCCAGGGCGCTGCTGGACAAGGCGTCGGCCGATTTGTTGAAAAACGAGAAAGCGACGCTGACGGCGATCAACGCTCTCAAGGGCGGCTATCTTGAGGATGACCTGTATGTCTTTGTCGTCGACCTTGATACCCGACGCTATGTCGGTCATGGCACCAACCTGCGCTTGATCAATACTGATTTTGCCAAGGTCAAGGATCCGGCGGGCAAGCCGGTGGGCGAGCCGATATTGGCCATGATCGGTAAGCAGGATGCGGGGGAGTATGAGTATCGCTGGAAGAATCCGGTAACGGGGAAGGTCGAGAACAAGCATGCCTATTTGAAGAAGGCGGGGCATTTGCTGGTGGCGGTGGGGTATTACAGTCCTTGAGGCTGGGTGGCTGGGGTTTTGGGTGTATATCCGTTACCGAAGATACGGATATACACACCCAAAAACCGCCGAAATCAGCCCGCCACCAACACCCGAATCGCCTCCAACCGCAACGCAGCCTTCTCCAGCATCGCCAGCCCTTGCTCGCGCTGCTGACGCAAAGCCTCCAGCTCGCTATCGCGCACGGTAGGGTTGACCGCTTGCAGCGCGGTCAGACGTGCCAGTTCCTCTTCGGTATCGGCTGCAAGGCGGCGTTGAGCCTCGGCCACGCGCTCGGCATGGCGCGGGATGATCTTCTCTTCGCCGGCATTGATCCGTGGTGATAGCTGATCACGCTGGGCCTGGATGAACTTGTTGGCGCTGGCGCGGGGCACGCTTTCGAGCTGGTCGTTCAGGGTCTCGAACGAGACCCGGGCAGCCAGGTCGTTGCCGTTGGCGTCCAGCAGGCAGCGCAGGGCGGCCGGTGGCAGGTAGCGGCCCAGTTGCAGCGAGCGCGGGGCAACCACTTCGCTGACGTAGAGCAATTCCAGCAACACGGTGCCGGGCTTGAGTGCCTTGTTCTTGATCAGCGCCACGGCGGTGTTGCCCATGGAGCCGGACAGCACCAGGTCCATGCCGCCTTGCACCATCGGGTGCTCCCAGGTGATGAATTGCATGTCTTCGCGGGACAGCGCCTGGTTGCGGTCGTAAGTGATGGTCACGCCTTCGTCGTCGCCCAGCGGGAAACTGGCGTCGAGCATTTTTTCGCTCGGCTTGAGGATCAGCGCGTTGTCGGAATGGTCCTCGCTGTCGATGCCGAAGGCGTCGAACAGGGTTTCCATGTAGATCGGCAGGGCGAACTGGTCGTCCTGTTCGAATATGGCTTCTACCAATGCGTCACCTTCTCCCGCACCGCCGGAATTGAGCTCCAGCAGACGATCGCGGCCGGTGTGCAGCTCGGCTTCCAGGCGTTCACGCTCGGCGCGCGCCTCGTCGATCAGCGCTTGCCACTCGCCGTCATCGGCTTCTTCCAGCAAGGGCAGCAGGCGCGGGCCAAACTGGTGTTGCAAGGCGTTGCCGGTCGGGCAGGTGTTGAGGAAGGCATTCAGCGCTTCGTGATACCACTGGAACAACCGCGCCTGCGGGCTGGTTTCCAAATAGGGCACGTGCAGCTCGATGGTGTGTTTCTGGCCAATCCGGTCCAGGCGGCCGATGCGTTGTTCGAGCAGGTCCGGGTGCGCCGGCAGGTCGAACAGGACCAGGTGATGGGCAAACTGGAAGTTGCGACCTTCGCTGCCGATTTCCGAGCAGATCAGCACCTGGGCACCAAACTCTTCGTCGGCGAAATAGGCGGCCGCGCGGTCTCGCTCAAGGATGTTCATGCCTTCATGAAACACCGTGGCCGGGATGCCGGAGCGCACGCGCAAGGCGTCTTCCAGGTCCATGGCGGTTTCGGCGTGCGCGCAGATCACCAGGACTTTGGTGCGCTTGAGCATTTTCAACTGATCGATCAGCCACTCGACGCGCGGATCGAATTTCCACCAGCGCTCTTCTTCACTGGCGTCCGGCTGGGCCTGGAAGCTGACTTCCGGGTACAGCTCGGCGTGATCGCCCAATGGCAGTTCAAGGTATTCGTCCGGGCACGGCAGCGGATAGGCGTGCAGCTTGCGCTCGGGGAAGCCCTGTACGGCGGCGCGGGTATTGCGAAACAGCACGCGACCGGTGCCGTGGCGGTCCAGCAGTTCGCGGACCAGGCGGGCGCTGGCTTCGATATCACCGTCATTGACGGCGGTCAGCAACGCTTCGCCTTCGTTCCCCAGGAAACCGTGGATGGTCTTGTGGGCTCCGGGCGACAGGCGACCTTTGTCCAGCAGTTCCTGGACAGCCTCGGCCACCGGGCGATAGTTTTCACTCTCGGCGCGGAAGGCCTTGAGGTCATGAAAGCGGTTCGGGTCGAGCAGGCGCAGACGGGCAAAGTGGCTGTCCTGGCCCAATTGCTCTGGGGTTGCGGTCAGCAGCAATACACCCGGGATCGTTTCGGCAAGCTGTTCGACCAGCGCGTATTGCGGGCTGACGTGGTCTTCATGCCAGACCAGGTGATGCGCCTCATCGACGACCATCAGGTCCCAGCCGGCGGCGAACAGCGCGTCCTGGGCTTTCTCATCTTCCACCAGCCACTCCAGCGCCACCAGCGCCAGTTGGGTGTCTTCGAACGGGTTGCTGGCATCGCTTTCGATGAAGCGTTCTTCGTCGAACAGCGCAACCTGCAGGTTGAAACGTCGGCGCATTTCCACCAGCCATTGGTGCTGGAGGTTTTCCGGCACCAGGATCAGCACGCGGCTGGCGCGGCCGGACAGCAGTTGCCGATGGATGATCAGGCCGGCTTCGATGGTCTTGCCCAGGCCCACTTCGTCCGCCAGCAACACCCGGGGCGCGATGCGGTCGGCCACTTCACGGGCGATGTGCAGTTGATGGGCGATCGGTTGGGCGCGTACGCCACCCAGGCCCCAGAGCGACGACTGCAACTGCCGGCTGGTGTGTTCCAGCGTGTGATAACGCAGGGAAAACCAGGCCAGCGGGTCGATCTGGCCGGCGAACAGACGGTCGCTGGCCAGACGGAACTGGATGAAGTTCGACAACTGGGTTTCCGGCAGGGTTACGACTTCGTTCTGTCCGTTGAGGCCGTGATAGACCAACAGCCCGTCGACGTCATCGACTTCGCGCACGGTCATTTTCCAGCCTTCGAAGTGAGTGATCACATCGCCCGGCGAAAACCGTACACGGGTGAGGGGCGCATTCCGGAGCGCGTACTGGCGGGTGTCGCCAGTGGCCGGATAGAGCACGGTCAACAAGCGGCCGTCCTGTGCCAGAACGGTGCCTAAACCCAGCTCGGCTTCGCTGTCACTGATCCAGCGTTGCCCCGGTTGATACTGCTGCGCCATGCTGCCTGACTCCCGCCGTGAAAAAGCCGGCTATCTTAACGGAATGAGCCGTCAGACCAAAGGATTTACGCACGCATCCTGGCCTCATACAGCGTGCGTACTCTTCCTCCGAAGGGAACTTAACCTTGCTTAGGGATCAAAGAAGCTTGTGTGTGGGCAGGGCATAATGCCAACTAGGTCACAAGTTTCAGACCAGCGGTTCAAGCTGCATCCACCACAGCCGACAACCTGAAGACAGGAGACCTTTATGTTGCCACCCATGCTTCCTTTGAGCGCCGTACCCGTTACCGCGCAACAGGATCCGGTCCGCCAGCGACCGGACATACCGCCCGTGGTCCCGGTGCAGAAAAGCTCCAGCGAAAGCACCATCGACCTGCAAAAGCGTGACCCGGAAGAAACCGCGCTGCTGCTGCGTGAGGAACAGCGCCGCCAGCAGGAACGCCAAAGGCGCCGCCAGGAAGCCGACGAAGATCCCGAGGAACACTTGGCTGTACCGGGTACGGAACTGAACGCCGACAACACTGTGCCGGTCGCGCCGCTGGTGGAGGGGGAGTCGCGCCAGGGCCTCTGGGTCGATATTCAGATCTGATCCAGGCGTACCGAACCGACAGGCTGGTCAAGCTCGACGACAGCCCGCATCATGGGCGCATCCGCAACTCACCGTACGATGCCGACACGCCATGAGCCAAGAAGACAAGCTGATCGACCTCTGTGCTGAGCGCGCCAAGCGCGTTCACGACCTCAACGATAAACGCCTCAATGAAGTCCGCCAGGCTTTCGAGCAGGCCATGCCTTTGAGCAAATCCAAGAAAAAATCTAAAAACAAACCGAAAAAGCGCTGAGTCCCCCCCGATCCATTGATACAGATCAGTTATTCCCCCTCCATTTCGCTCAGTCACGAGCGTTATTGACGCCGGTCAATTTTTATCCAGGCCTGATTGGTTACCTTGGCTCCAACGAAACAAGGGCAAGACCAGGAGGCCAGTCATGTTTTTCGATAATGTGGTGTTTGCCGGTGTGTTGACGGTCGGCCTCATGTTCGTGTTTTTCGCAGGTTTTGGATTATTCATCTGGAAAGACGCACACAAGCGCAAGAAGCTGTAGATCTTTCCAGCGACAACGAGCACGCAAGGCATTTTGGGCGACTTCGGTCGCCCTTTTTTTTTGCGCCGCGATTGTTGGACCTACAAAAGCAATGGCATAAAAAAAGGTGCGAACCGCAAGGGACGCACCTTTTTTACGCTCCGCTGGAAATCAGCTGCCGATGGCCTTGGAGGCCAGCCAGAACAGTGCGGCCGACAAGGCCACCGTGGCCGGCAGGGTCAACACCCAGGCCAGCAGGATGGTCCTGACCGTGCCGCCTTGCAGGCCGCTCTTGTTCGCGACCATGGTGCCCGCCACGCCGGAAGACAGCACGTGGGTGGTGGACACCGGAAGGCTGAATATATTCGCCGCGCCGATCATGCAGGCAGTGGTGATCTGGGCGGACATGCCTTGGGCATAGGTCATGCCTTGCTTGCCGATCTTCTCGCCGATGGTCAATACCACGCGTTTCCAGCCGACCATGGTGCCCAGGCCGAGTGCCAAGGCGACCGCCAGGATCACCCAGAATGGGGCGTATTCGGTGGTGGCGGTCAGGTCCTTGCGCAGCTTGTTCAGGTCGTCTTTTTCACGCGCCGCCAGCCCAGGCAACTTGCCGACTTTTTTCGCCGTGTCGTCGAGGCAGAGCAGGTAGCGACGCACTTCGATACGGCTTTCCGACGGCAGCGAGTGATAGTCCGCCACGCCTTTGAGGGTGTCTAGCAGCGCATTGATGGTCGGCTCGGTCTGCTGCGGGTTGCAACGGAATTTCTCCGGCAGGTCGCCTTCGACGCTTTTGCCCAAGGCCAGGAATTCGCCGAGGGACTCGTTGTTGCGCTTGTAGAACTGGCTCAGGTGCAGGGTCGCGTCGCGAGTGCGCTCGATCTGGTAGGTGGTGCTGTTCAGGTCGAGTACGAACTGCGCAGGCACGATACCGATCAATACCAGCATGATCAGGCCGATGCCTTTCTGGCCATCGTTGGAACCATGGACGAAGCTCACGGCCATGGCGGAAATCACCAGCACCAGGCGGTTCCAGAATGGAGGATGCTTCTTGTCATCGATCTTGCGGCGCTGTTCCGGCGTCTTGTGCATCTTCGACAGGGGACGCCACCATTTCAGGCCGATCAACACCAGGGCAGCGATCAGGAAACCGGCCATCGGCGAGAACACCAGGGAGGCACCGATGTCGATCGCCTTCTGCCAGTTCACGCCGTCGCCCAACGGAATATCGTTGATCAGGGCGTTGGCCAGGCCCACGCCGAGAATCGAGCCGATCAGCGTATGGGAACTGGAGGCCGGAATACCGAAGTACCAGGTGCCCAGATTCCAGGTGATGGCCGCTGCGAGCAGCGAAAACACCATGGCCAGTCCGTGCCCGGTGTTCACATTGATCAGCAACTCTACCGGCAGCAAGTGAACGATGGCATACGCCACGCCTACGCCGCCCAGCAGTACGCCGAGAAAATTGAACACACCGGAAAAGAACACCGCCAGGTGGGGCGGCATGGCTTTGGTGTAGATAACAGTGGCAACCGCGTTAGCGGTGTCATGAAAGCCGTTGATGAACTCGAAGGCGAGGACAAAAGCCAGGGCGAGCAAGAGGCTCACAAGCACCCAAGCATCCAGTCCGCTGAATAAATCGATCATGAAGGTTTTCTGACCCGGTCATAAGGGGGCGCGATTATGCCAGAAAACCGCGTTAATCGATGCATTGCCTGCTCATCGGTAACATTCTTCTACGAAATAACCGCGAGGAAACCTGCCCGGTCCTGGTTAGCCATGAGGATCGCAACCCTTTGTTTAGAAGGTCAAATGCCCTGTGGGCAGGGTTCGTATCGAGATGGGAAGGGAGTAGGAATAGTCGTAGGAAAAATCCAAAGCAGGACCTCCACTCAAGCTCTCCGATCGATGGCGGAGGAGCACAACGGCCCGCTTTTGGCGGGCGCTCGATGCCGGGGCGCCAGCCTGGGTGACGACCGGACACGGTAAGCAAGAACGTCCAGCCCCGGAAGCTAACCCTCTTCGGCCTTGAGTTCTTTTTCGATCTTCTGAAGTTCCTGGCTGAAAGCCTGGTCCTGAACGGTGGCGCGTTTACGCCAAGGTTTGCGTTCCGGTTCTGGTTGCGCGGCGTAAGTGGTGATTTCCCCGCCGTAAACTTCCTTGTAACGTTGTTCCTGGCGCTCAAGTTCCGCGCGCAGTTCGTCTTTCGTCACAGTATTACCTAATGAATTGAAATTAATCTGGTGATACGCACTGCATGCAGGCATGCAGACGGCCACGGCACCAGAGCTGACAGCTGACGTAGCATCAGGGCTTCGGATATTGCCGATACAGCGGAAGCGTCATGGGTGCTTCAGGCACCGGCTTTTGACACCATAGGGACTCACTGTGGTGCCGGAGACGGGCAAGCCTATTGGCCGCGCCGTCACCGAACGCATTATAGCGGTCTGCCTGAAGAACACTATCAGTAAACGTTAAACCGTACGTTGCCTTGTGTGAATTGATGTTTGTATGGGCTAGTTATGTAGACAGAGTTACACGCTGCACCACAAGTTCAAATATTGCTCGATCTGTTCAAGTCAATCGCGGCGCTGTCCTCAAGTTTCATTTGCCAGTAAGACGAGACGAATCAAATGGAACAAGCGGGGGGCGGGGCATTGCGATTATCGGTCGTCGGTTCGATAATCGAACGGTCTTGGCGATTCGGCCGTTGTCTGTCTGCCGGGTAGCCGCGTGTAATAGCCGTCATTCCCAGAGGACCCGACATGAACGACCAATTGCGCAATGCCTTCACGTCAGTCGCGCCGCCGATCGTTGCCTCGCCGGCCAAGCGGATCCAGGCCCTCACTGGCGACCCGGATTTCATGACATCGCTGGCCCGTGGGCTGGCCGTGGTCCAGGCCTTCCAGGAGCGCAAGCGGCACCTGACCATCGCCCAGATCAGCCACCGCACCGAAATCCCCCGCGCCGCGGTCAGGCGTTGCCTGCACACCCTGATCAAGCTTGGCTACGCGACCACCGATGGGCGCACTTATTCCTTGCTGCCCAAAGTGCTGACCCTGGGCCATGCCTATCTGTCCTCGACGCCCTTGGCCGTTTCCGCCCAGCCGTATCTGGACCGCATGAGTGAACAACTGCACGAGGCCTGCAACATGGCGACGCTCGAAGGCGACGATATTCTCTATATTGCGCGGTCGGCCACCACCCAGCGGCTGATTTCCGTGGACCTGTCCGTGGGTGGTCGCCTGCCGGCTTATTGCACATCGATGGGCCGGATTTTGTTGGCGGCCCTGGACGATGCTTCGCTGCGCGATTACCTGGACCATGCCGACCTGCAGGCCAAGACCAGCCGGACATTGCACACACCCGAGGCTCTGCTCGAATGCTTGCAGGAGGTCCGTCAACAAGGCTGGTGCATCGTCGATCAGGAACTGGAACAAGGCCTGCGCTCGATCGCCGTGCCGGTCTATGACGCTTCGGGTCAGGTGGTGGCTGCGCTGAACGTCAGCACCCACGCCGGGCGGGTCAGCCGCAACGAGCTGGAACAACGATTTTTGCCAGGCTTGCTGGGGGCCAGCCGGGACTTGAGCGCGCAGTTGTTCACGTAGCTGTTCGATAAACGCACACAGTCGGCCGCGCTGAATTGACGGTGTTTGCCTGGGCTCATTAATGTCGCGCAGCGTCATCTGGCGTTTCTTGCGTGGAATAAAAATAAAATGAACCAGCCCCACACTTCCGTAGGCACTTGCCTCGATGTGCAGTCCTTTATCAATGCCCAACCCATCTCGCGCTATCAATGGCGGGTGGTGATTCTGTGTTTCCTGATTGTTTTCCTCGACGGCCTCGACACGGCCGCGATGGGTTTCATTGCGCCGGCACTGTCCCAGGATTGGGGCATCGACCGGGCCAGCCTTGGCCCGGTGATGAGTGCAGCACTGATCGGCATGGTATTCGGCGCATTGGGTTCCGGCCCCTTGGCGGATCGCTTCGGGCGAAAAGTCGTGTTAGTGGGGGCCGTCGTGTTGTTCGGCGGGTTCAGCCTGGCGTCGGCGTACAGCACGAATGTCGACCAGCTGCTGGTGCTGCGCTTCCTCACGGGCCTGGGCCTGGGCGCCGGGATGCCGAACGCAACCACGTTACTTTCGGAATACACCCCGGAGCGCAAGAAGTCGCTGCTGGTCACGAGCATGTTCTGCGGCTTCAACCTCGGCATGGCCGCCGGCGGATTCATCTCGGCCAAGTTGATCCCTGCCTTTGGCTGGCACAGCCTGTTATTCATCGGCGGCGTCTTGCCATTGATCCTGGCGGTTGTGCTGCTGTTCTGGCTGCCAGAGTCGGCGCGTTACCTGGTGGTGCGCGATCGTGGCACCGATAAGGTGCGCAAGGCCCTGGCGCCGATTGACCCGCAGACCGTTGCCCACGCGGCGAGCTTCAGCGTCCCCGAACAGAAAACCGTAAAGGCGCGCAACGTGCTGGCGGTGATTTTCTCCGGTACCTACAGCGCCGGCACCCTGTTGCTGTGGCTGACCTATTTCATGGGGCTGGTGATTGTTTATCTGCTGACCAGCTGGCTGCCGACCCTTATGCGCGACAGCGGCGCGAGCATGGAACAGGCCGCGTTCATCGGCGCGTTGTTCCAGTTCGGTGGCGTATTGAGCGCGGTGGGCGTGGGCTGGGCGATGGATCGGTTCAACCCGCACAAGGTCATCGGCATTTTCTACTTGATGGCCGGGCTGTTTGCCTACGCGGTAGGGCAGAGCCTGGGCAACATTACCCTGCTCGCCACCTTGGTGCTGGTGGCCGGCATGTGCGTCAACGGCGCGCAATCGGCGATGCCGTCCCTGGCGGCGCGTTTCTACCCGACCCAGGGCCGGGCCACCGGGGTTTCCTGGATGCTCGGCATCGGCCGGTTTGGCGCGATTCTCGGTGCTTGGATGGGCGCGACATTGCTGGGCCTGGGCTGGAATTTCGAACAGGTCTTGACCGCGCTAGTGATTCCCGCAGCCCTGGCGACCACGGCTGTGGTGATCAAGGGCGTGGTCAGCCATGCGGATGCGACCTGAGTTATTCACCTGCACGAAACGCTGGGTCCGCACCTGTGGCGAGGGAGCAAGCAAGCCCCCTCGCCACGGTTTTAGTGTGTTTTCGAGTTAAGGAAATATCGATAGCCAAGCAACAATCTGTTCGATAAACGAACACTTAGTCGATTATCGGATTGTTTTGGCGTTATCCCGAAGCTTAATCTTCAGGCATTCCGGCGCTGAACCTCGCGCCTTTTTCTTCATGCCGGTCCACTGGAAAACGGGAGCCTGCCCCATGGCTGAAATCCTTTCGCTGCACGACGCGGTGAAGCAATTCGTCAACGACGGCGATACCGTCGCGCTCGAGGGCTTTACCCATCTGATTCCGACGGCGGCGGGTCATGAAATCATTCGTCAGGGCAAGAAAGACCTGACCTTGGTGCGAATGACCCCGGACCTGATCTACGACCAGTTGATCGGCGCCGGTTGTGCTCGCAAACTGATTTTTTCCTGGGGTGGCAACCCCGGCGTGGGCTCCCTCCATCGGTTGCGCGACGCGGTCGAGAAGCAATGGCCGCACCCGCTGGAAATCGAGGAACACAGCCATGCCGACCTGGCCAACGCCTACGTCGCCGGCGCCTCCGGCCTGCCATTTGCGGTATTGCGAGCCTACGCCGGTTCCGACCTGCCGAAGGTCAACCCGCTGATCAAGAGCGTGACCTGTCCGTTCACCGGTGAAGTCCTCGCTGCCGTGCCTTCGGTGCGCCCGGACATCACGGTGATCCACGCCCAGAAAGCCGACCGCAAGGGCAACGTGCTGCTGTGGGGCATCCTCGGCGTGCAGAAAGAAGCCGCCCTGGCCGCCAAGCGTTGCATCGTCACCGTCGAAGAGATCGTCGACGACCTGAACGCGCCGATGAATGCCTGCGTACTGCCGACCTGGGCATTAAGCGCGGTGTGCCACGTACCCGGCGGCGCCCATCCGTCCTACGCCCACGGCTACACCGAACGTGACAACCGTTTCTACCAAGCGTGGGACCCCATCGCTCGGGACCGTGAGACCTTTACCGCATGGATCAACGAATACATCCACGGTACCCGGGATTTCAGTGAATTCCAGGCCCGGCTGGCAGCCGCTTCGCAGGTGAAACCATGACCTATACCACCAACGAAATGATGACCGTCGCTGCGGCGCGTCGCTTGAAAAACAATGCTGTGTGCTTCGTTGGCATCGGCCTGCCGTCGAAAGCGGCCAACCTGGCGCGGCTGACCTCGTCACCCGATGTCGTCCTGATCTACGAATCCGGCCCGATCGGCGCCAAGCCCAGCGTACTTCCGCTGTCCATCGGCGACGGTGAACTGGCGGAAACCGCGGACACTGTCGTACCGACCGGTGAGATTTTTCGCTACTGGTTGCAGGGCGGCCGTATCGACGTCGGTTTCCTTGGCGCCGCCCAGGTCGATCGTTTTGGCAACATCAACACCACGGTGGTCGGCGACTACCGCCAGCCCAAAGTGCGCCTGCCGGGTGCCGGTGGCGCGCCGGAAATCGCCGGTTCGGCCAAGAGCGTGTTGATCATCCTCAAGCAGTCGGCGCGTTCGTTTGTCGAAAAGCTGGATTTCATCACCTCGGTCGGCCATGGCGAAGGCGGCGATTCGCGCAAGCGTCTTGGCCTGCCGGGTGCCGGCCCCGTGGGCATCATCACCGACTTGTGCATCATGGAGCCGGAAGCTGGCAGTCATGAATTCGTGGTTACCGCGCTGCACCCGGGCGTGACCCGCGAGCAGGTCATTGCCGCCACCGGGTGGGCGATCCGTTTCGCCGACCAAGTGCAAACCACCGCCGAACCGACCGAAGTGGAGCTGCGCGCACTGCGCGACCTGGAAGCTCGTACCGCGGCGGCCCACGGCCAGGCGCCGGGAGAAGCTTGATGCGCGACGTGTACATCTGTGATGCGATTCGAACCCCTATCGGGCGGTTTGGCGGCGGTTTGTCCGCCGTGCGCGCCGATGATCTGGCGGCCGTGCCGATCAAGGCATTGATGGAACGTAATCCGTCGGTGGACTGGAGCGCGGTGGACGAGGTGTTCCTCGGCTGCGCCAACCAGGCCGGCGAAGACAACCGCAACGTGGCGCGCATGGCGCTGTTGCTGGCGGGTTTGCCGCAGAGCATTCCCGGCGTGACCCTCAACCGCCTCTGCGCCTCGGGCATGGACGCCATCGGCACGGCATTCCGCGCCATTGCCAGCGGCGAGATGGAGTTGGCGATTGCCGGCGGCGTGGAGTCGATGTCCCGCGCGCCGTTCGTGATGGGCAAGGCCGACGCGGCGTTCTCGCGCAACATGAAGCTGGAAGACACCACCATCGGCTGGCGCTTCATCAACCCGTTGATGAAAGCCCAGTACGGCGTGGACGCAATGCCGCAGACCGCGGACAACGTGGCCGATGACTACAGGGTGTCCCGCGCCGACCAGGACGCCTTCGCCGTGCGCAGCCAGCAACGCGCGGCAGCCGCCCAGGGAGCGGGTTTTTTCGCCGAAGAAATCGTTCCGGTGCGCATTGCCCATAAGAAAGGCGAAACCGTTGTCGAGCAGGATGAACATCCTCGCGCCGACACCACACTGCAAACCTTGAGCAAACTCAAACCAGTCAACGGCCCGGACAAGACCGTCACCGCCGGCAATGCCTCAGGCGTCAACGATGGCGCGGCGGCGATGATCCTGGCGTCGGCCGAAGCGGTGAAGAAACACGGCTTGACCCCTCGGGGTAAAGTGCTCGGCATGGCCAGCGCCGGGGTTGCGCCTCGGGTGATGGGCATTGGCCCGGTACCGGCGGTGCGCAAACTCACCGAGCGCCTCGGCCTGGCGGTCGCGGATTTCGATGTGATCGAACTCAATGAAGCGTTTGCCAGCCAGGGCCTGGCGGTGCTGCGTGACTTGGGGCTGGCGGACGATGCGCCGCAGGTCAATCCGAACGGCGGCGCTATTGCCCTCGGGCATCCACTGGGCATGAGCGGGGCGCGCTTGGTCATGACGGCGCTGCACCAGTTGGAAAAGACCGGCGGCAAGAAAGGCCTGGCGACCATGTGCGTTGGCGTCGGCCAGGGCCTGGCGCTGGCCATCGAACGCATCTGACGGGTCGTCTACCAATAAGAAATCGAGGAATGCTTCATGACTGACAAGCCTGGTTATCGTCGCCCTCAAGCGGGCACCCAGCCGGAGTATTTGCACCCGCCGTACCAGTCCACCAACCTGCGCTCGCCGTCCAAGCCGTTGGTGTATTTGCCTCACTCGCTGTCGGAAATTACCGGGCCGACTGTAGGCGCTGACCGCTTGCAGGAGAAAGATCACGACCTCACCGCCCAACACGCCGGCGAACCATTGGGTGAGCGGATCATCATTCACGGGCGCGTGCTGGATGAGCACGGCCAGCCGGTGCCGGGCATCTTGGTGGAGATCTGGCAAGCCAACGCCGCCGGTCGCTATAACCACGACCGTGACAAACACGATGCGCCGCTGGACCCGAACTTCACCGGCACCGGTCGCACCGTGACCGATGCCGATGGCTGGTATCAGTTTCAGACGATCAAGCCCGGCGCCTACCCGTGGGGTAATCACCACAACGCCTGGCGCCCGGCGCATATCCATTTCTCACTGTTCGGGCCGAGTATCCTGACGCGGCTGGTGACGCAGATGTATTTTCCTGGCGACCCGCTGCTGGAATACGACCCGATCTACAACTGCGTGCCGGACACCCGTGCCAAGGAACGCCTGATCGCCCGTTTCGACCTGGAAAAAACCATCCCCCACTACGCCCTCGGTTATCGCTGGGACATCGTCTTGCGCGGCCGCGAAGCCACGCCGATGGAGAAATAAGATGACGCTCAACGCCACTACGTCCCACACCGTCGGCCCGTACTACCACATCGGCCTGACCTGGCTGAACCGCGAAGACCTGACCGTCGCTCAGACCCTGGGCCAACGCGTGGCGATCACCGGGCAGGTGATCGACGGCGACGGCCAGTTCGTCAACGATGCGATGCTGGAAGTCTGGCAGGCCAACGCCGCCGGCAAGTACGCCCACCCGGAGGACGACCAGGACAAGCCTCTGGACCCGCACTTCGAAGGCTTCGGCCGGGTGCCGGTGGATGCCGAAGGGCGCTTTCGTTTCACCACGATCAAGCCGGGCACGGTGCCGGGCCTCGGCGGCACGACCCAAGCGCCGCATCTGGTGGTGCTGGTGTTCGCGCGTGGACTGGTCAAGCATCTACTGACGCGCATCTACTTCGACGGCGAACAGGCCAACGGGGCCGATCCGTTGCTGGCCTGCGTGCCCGAAGAGCGCCGGAGCACAATCGTCGCCAAGCTTGATGCGTCGGGCGTGTACCAGTGGAACGTGATCCTGCAGGGCACGGATGCCGAGACGGTGTTCTTCGATTACTGATTGAAAACCCCCGTGGCGAGGGAGCTTGCTCCCGCTGGCTTGCGCAGCAAGCCAATGGCAGGCGAAGCGGTGTATCAAAGCAGTGCGGAGCCTGGTTTTGCGACTGCTGCGCAGCCGAGCGGGAGCAAGCTCCCTCGCCACGGATGGCCAGACTGTGGAACGGGATTGTTACCAAGTGTGTCTAGACGTGGTCAGTCCCCAACGAGTGAATAACCCATGACCACCCCAATCAGCCACTACACCGGTGAGGAACGCAGCAAGCGCATCTTCGCCATCGTCGGTGCCTCATCCGGCAACCTGGTCGAATGGTTCGACTTCTACGTCTATGCGTTCTGCGCGATCTACTTCGCGCCGGCGTTCTTTCCCTCGGACAACCCGACGGTGCAACTGGTCAACACGGCCGGTGTGTTCGCCGCTGGGTTCCTGATGCGGCCCATTGGCGGTTGGATCTTTGGTCGAGTGGCGGACCGCCACGGGCGCAAGAATTCGATGATGATCATCGGTGATGATGATGTGCTTCGGCTCGTTGCTCATCGCCTGTCTACCGACCTACAAGGACATCGGCGTCTGGGCGCCGGTGCTGCTGTTATTCGCCCGTTTGTTGCAAGGGCTGTCGGTGGGCGGCGAATACGGCACCACCGCCACCTATATGAGCGAAGTCGCCCTCAAGGGCCAGCGCGGCTTTTTCGCCTCGTTCCAGTACGTGACGCTGATCGGCGGGCAACTATTGGCGGTGTCGCTGGTAGTGGTCCTGCAACAATTTCTCAGCGAAGACGAACTGCGCGCCTATGGCTGGCGGATCCCATTCGTGGTGGGCGCCGCGGCCGCATTGATTTCCCTGTTCCTGCGACGCTCCCTGAAGGAAACCAGCAGCAAGGAAATGCGCGAAAACAAGGACGCCGGCAGCATTGCGGCGCTGTTTCGCGACCACAAGGCCGCGTTCATCACCGTGCTGGGCTACACCGCCGGCGGTTCGCTGATTTTCTACACCTTCACCACCTACATGCAGAAATACCTGGTGAACACCGCCGGCATGCACGCCAAGACCGCCAGCTACATCATGACCGGTGCTCTGTTCCTCTATATGTGCATGCAGCCGCTGTTCGGCATGCTGGCGGACAAGATCGGCCGACGTAACTCCATGCTCTGGTTCGGCGGGCTGGGGGCGTTGTGCACCGTGCCGATCCTGCTGACCCTCAAAAGCACCAGCAGCCCGTTCCTGGCGTTTGTCCTGATTACGTTGGCGCTGGCGATCGTCAGTTTCTACACCTCCATCAGCGGTCTGGTGAAAGCCGAAATGTTTCCACCGCAAGTGCGGGCGCTGGGAGTAGGGTTGGCCTACGCGGTGGCGAACGCGATTTTTGGCGGTTCGGCCGAATATGTCGCCCTGAGCCTGAAGGCCCAGGGCATGGAGAACGCCTTCTACTGGTATGTCACGGTGATGATGGTGGTGGCGTTCCTGTTCAGCCTGCGCCTGCCCAAGCAACCGAAGTATTTGCACCATGATCTTTAAGGCATCCACCTTGCGAAGGACTGTTTATGAGCGAACGACCGGGCAATCAGCTGTTCGATGCCTATTTCACCGCCCGCGACATGCGCGAGGTGTTCTGCGATGCGGGGCGGGTCCAGGCGATGCTGGATGTCGAGGCGGCCCTGGCCCGGGCCGAGGCGCGGGTAGGGTTGATTCCCCAAGACGCAGTTGCGTCGATCGAGAACGCCTGTCGCGCCCAGCTGTACGATTTTTCGCAGTTGAGCGAAGCAATCGCCAGCGCCGGTAACTCGGCAATCCCGCTGGTCAAGGCGCTGGGCAAGCGCATCGCCGCCCAGAGCACCGAGGCTGAGCGCTACGTACACCTGGGCGCCACCAGCCAGGATGTGATGGACAGCGGGTTGGTGCTGCAATTGCGTCAGGCGTTGGGCCTGATCGAGGCAGAGCTGGCGCAACTGGCGGGCGCCCTGGCCCGACAAGCCGAACGCTACGCCGCCACGCCGTTGGCCGGGCGCACCTGGTTGCAACACGCCACGCCAGTCACCCTGGGCATGAAAATCGCCGGTTGGCTGGGGGCGATCACCCGCAGTCGCCAGCGCTTGAAAGAGCTCAAACCACGCCTGCTGGTGCTGCAGTTTGGCGGCGCCTCCGGGACGCTCGCCGCCTTGGGTGACCAGGCGCTGCCGGTCGCCGAAGCCTTGGCCGCCGAACTGCAACTGACCCTGCCGGAACAGCCGTGGCATACCCAGCGCGATCGTTTGGTGGAGTTCGGCGCGGTGCTGGGCTTGCTCGCCGGCAGCCTGGGCAAGTTGGGGCGCGACGTCAGCCTGTTGATGCAAACCGAGGCTGGCGAAGCGTTCGAACCCTCCGCGCCGGGCAAGGGCGGTTCTTCCACCATGCCGCACAAGCGCAACCCGGTGGGCGCGGCCGTGTTGATTGGCGCGGCGACGCGGGTGCCTGGTTTGTTGTCGACATTGTTCAGCGCCATGCCCCAGGAACACGAGCGCAGCCTGGGCCTGTGGCACGCCGAATGGGAAACCCTGCCGGAAATCTGCTGCCTGGTCTCCGGCGCCCTGCAACAGGCGCGGCTGCTGGCCGAAGGGCTGGAAGTGGATGCGGCGCGCATGGCCCGCAACCTGGAACTGACCCAGGGTTTGGTGCTGGCCGAAGCGGTGAGCATCGTCCTGGCCCAGCGTGTGGGACGCGACACGGCGCATCATTTGCTGGAGCAATGCTGCAAGCGCGCCGTGGCTGAACAGCGGCATCTACGTGCGGTGCTGGGAGACGAACCCCAGGTCACCGCGCAGTTGTCCGCAACCGAGCTTGATCATCTGCTCGACCCGGCGCACTACCTCGGCCAGGCCCAGACCTGGGTTGCCCGGGCCGTGGCCGAACACCTTGCCTTGAACGCCTGAAAGGAGATTGTTGTGGGATTGGTCAAACTCGCCGATGGCGAACTGAACTATTGTTTGGATGAGCGACGATTGGACGGGCCACAAGA
Organism: Pseudomonas sp. Z5-35; assembly: GCF_051131945.1. Lineage (NCBI taxonomy): Bacteria > Pseudomonadati > Pseudomonadota > Gammaproteobacteria > Pseudomonadales > Pseudomonadaceae > Pseudomonas > Pseudomonas sp. Z5-35. The sequence goes on along the minus strand of NZ_CP071640.1, from coordinate 4,167,039 downwards.
CGCCCCGGTGCTGGTGCTCTCCAACTCCCTGGGCACCGATCTGCACATGTGGGATGAGCAGGTCGCGGCCTTCAGCGAACACTTTCGCGTGCTGCGTTTCGACACCCGCGGCCACGGCCAGTCGCTGGTCACCGAAGGCCCCTACAGCATCGAACAGCTGGGCCGCGATGTGCTGGCGATGCTCGATCAGTTAAACATCGACAAGGCGCATTTCTGTGGCTTGTCCATGGGCGGCTTGATCGGCCAGTGGCTGGGGATCAATGCCGGCGAGCGCCTGCACAAATTGGTGGTGTGCAACACCGCCGCCAAGATCGGCGACCCGTCGGTGTGGAACCCGCGCATCGAAACCGTGCTGCGTGACGGCAAGGCCGCGATGGTGGCCTTGCGTGATGCCTCGATTGCCCGTTGGTTCACGCCTGATTTTGCCGAGGCCCATCCGGACAAGGCCAAGCAAATCACCGACATGCTCGCCGCGACGTCGCCTCAGGGCTACGCGGCCAATTGTGCCGCCGTGCGCGATGCCGATTTCCGCGCGCAGTTGTCTGCGATTCGCGTGCCGCTGTTGGTGATCGCCGGCACTGAAGATGCCGTGACGCCGCCGTCGGGTGGGCACTTTATCCAAGAGCGGGTCAGTGGCGCCGAGTACGCCGAGTTCCATGCCGCGCACCTGTCCAATGTCCAGGCGGGCGCGGCGTTCAGCGCGCGGGTCCTGGATTTCCTGATTGATTCTGGCCGTGCCTGAGGAGTTTTTTGTGGACGAGAAACAACGTTACAACGAAGGCATGCAAGTACGCCGCGCGGTGCTGGGCGATGCCCATGTCGATCGCAGCCTTGATGCCCTGACTGAATTCAACAGCGAATTCCAGGAAATGATCACCCGCCACGCCTGGGGCGACATCTGGACCCGCCCGGGCCTACCGCGCCATACCCGCAGCCTGATCACCATCGCCATGTTGATCGGCATGAACCGTAACGAGGAACTCAAGCTGCACCTGCGCGCCGCCGCCAACAACGGCGTGAGCCGCAGCGAGATCAAGGAAGTGATCATGCAGAGCGCTATTTATTGCGGCATCCCGGCGGCCAATGCGACGTTTCATTTGGCCGAGTCGGTTTGGGATGAACTGGGCGTTGAATCCCGGGGTTAAGAATCGCCCCCAATCGTCCATGGGATCGGGCTTGCTCGCGATAGCGATGGGTCAGTTGGCATCGACACCCGCTGACCCATCACTTTGGCTTACAACAAGCTGATCGGGTAGCTGACGATCAAGCGGTTCTCATCGAACTCATTGACGTTGAAATCCCGGCGCATCGTCGAGTTGCGCCACTTCACATTCAGGCTCTTCAGCGCGCCGCTCTGCACGGTGTAGGCCAGTTCACTTTCACGGCCCCATTCCTTGCCATCGTCAACGGTGGCGGTGTGCACGTTATCGCCGCTGATGTAGCGGTTCATCAGGGTCAGGCCCGGCACGCCGACAGCGGCGAAGTTGTAGTCGTGGCGCACTTGCCAGGATTTTTCCTTGGCGTTGTCGTAGCTGGAGTTATAGCTGTCGTTCGCCAGGGTGCCGCCGCTGGTGCCGTTGACGCGCATCCAGGCATCATCGCCGCCGACTTTCTGCAGGCCGACGTAGAAGGTGTTGCCGCCGTATTTGGCCGAGAGCATGGCGAATGCGGTTTTGTTGTCCAGGTCGCCGGCCAAGGCACTGCCATTTTCCTTGCCGATGAAGTAGCCAAGGTTGGCGCCCAGGGTCCAGTCGCCCATGGGTTGGCTGTGGGTCAGGTTGAAATATTGCTGCTGGTAGATGTCGGACAGTTCCGCGTACCAGACGCCCACCTGGGTGCGTTTTTCGTTGAAGGCGTATTCGCCGCCACCGAAGTTGAAGCGGTCGGAGGTGAACGCGCCGCGGCCGTTCATCGACATGTCTTCCATGCTCGCGTCGTTGCGCGGGCTGTTGCCACGGAACTGGCCGCCGTAAAGGCTCAGGCCGTTGATTTCGGTCGAAGTCACCTGGCCGCCACGGAAGGTTTGCGGCAGGGAACGACCGTCGTCGGAACGCAGGATCGGCAGCACCGGCATCCATTCGCCGACTTTCAATTCGGTCTTCGACACTTTGGCCTTGAGGGCTACACCCAGGCGACCGTAGTCGTCGGCGGGGCGGCCATCGTCATGAATCGGCAACAGGGACGTGTTCGCCGTGCCACGGCCACCGTCGAGCTTGACCGCGTACATCCCCAGCACGTCCAGGCCGAAACCGACTGTGCCTTGGGTGAAACCGGACTTGGCGTCGAGGATGAAACTCTGGGTCCACTCTTCGGCTTTGCCCTGGGCATTGTCCGGGTTGATGAAGTTGCGGTTGATGTAGAAGTTGCGAAGGTTGAGATTGACCTTGGCATCCTCGACGAAGCCCGATTCCGCGGCCAGGACGGGCAGGGCGGTGCTGGTCAGGGCGACGGCAATGAGGCTTGGGAACAAGTGCTTTGTGGGCTTCATGGGCGTTGTCTCTATTTTTGTGGACGAAGCGAGTCGTTGCCGCACTTTTGAGGTGCAGACGGTACGGGTGTAGCCAGGGTCGTCAGGGCGATCGGGATCAGCCGGGTGAGGCGGGGCGTCTGGGCATGGCATCGAACCTGTTGTTATTGGTTTTGTGCGAGCGATGGTGAAGCGCGGGTCGGGATCGGTTCAATTGCCGTTTGCGGGTTTTGGGCGATTATCGAACGGCAAAACGCTGACCGGGTACATATCCGTTCCTGCGGTTACGGCCACTTATGGTTCCGCTTTTACAGCGAGTCACTTTCGAAGGGCGCGAAAGTAACCAAAGCGCCTTTGCCCCACCACTCGGTGCCTCGCCTAGGCTCGGCATGCCCTCTCTCCGGCATTGCTCCGTGGGCCCGCCGCGAAGGACCATCCATGGTCCAGCGCGGCTATCCCGGCGTCCATGCCGGGATGCCCACTGCGCAATGCCGGAGTGCGGGCACACCGAGCCTAAGCGAGGTGCCGAGTGGTGGGGCAAAAGCGTTTTGCTTACTTTTACGCTTCATAAAAGTGAGTCGCTGTAAGAGCGAAACCGCCAGCAGCCGTGGCCGCAGCAATGGATATGTACTCAGTCAACAACGTCCCGCGAGCTGTCAGGCCGCCATCGCGAGCAAGATTTGTAGCCGGTCTGACAGACGCGACGACTTTTCCGACGAGGTTTTAAGGTTGCTGCTCGGAAGCGATATCTCTAGCTTGTCAGTGTCGCTGCCAACTCAGCGACCGGGACTGCAAGCCCGTCCGATCTGGAAGGCTCTCGGCGACATGTCGCGTTAGGCGTGGTGCAGATGATCGACTTGAGTGAGTTGTTGGCCAATCGAGCGCTGGATCTCGTCGATCCCCGTTAGCCTAATCGGACCGTATTGTGGCGAGGGGATTTATCCCCGTTGGGCTGCGTAGCAGCTCATACGCCCGCCACCTCGGTTCATCAGTTTTTTTCGCATCGAGCCTTTGGGGTTGCTGCGCAACCCAGCGGGGATAAATCCCCTCGCCACAGAGTTGTGTGTTGAACTCGGAGACTTATTAATCCTTGAAAACAAAAAGCCCACCTTTTCGGTGGGCTTCGTGTTCAGCATTCAAGCATCCATCAGAACAGCTTCGTCTCTGGCGCTTTCTCCGCGATCGGCTCGTGCTTGCCGGTCTCGGCATTCCAACCACCGCCCAGTGCCTTGTACAAATTGACCTCGCTGGTCAGCTGCGAAAGGCGGTCAGTGATCAGCGATTGTTGCGCGCTGAAAAGCTGGCGCTGGGCATCAAGGAAGGTCAGGTTGCTGTCGACACCGATGCGGTAGCGCCGCTCGGCCAGGCGGTAGTAGTCCTGGTTGGCGGCGACGAAGTCGGTCTGCGCCTGCAACTGTTCGTTGTAGGTCTGGCGCGCGGCCAGGCCGTCCGAGACTTCCTGAAACGCCGTCTGAATAGACTTCTCGTAGTTGGCCACGTTGATGTCTTTTTGGATCTTGGCGTAATCCAGGCTTGCCCGCAGGCTGCCGGCGTTGAAGATCGGCAGGTTGATCTGCGGCGCGAAGGACCAGGTGCCCGAGCCGCCCTTGAACAGGCCGGACAGGTCCGGGCTCAGGGTGCCGGCGTTGGCCGTCAGGCTGATGCTCGGGAAGAACGCGGCCCGCGCGGCACCGATGTTGGCGTTGGCGGCCAGCAGGTTGCGTTCGGCCTGGAGGATGTCCGGGCGCCGTTGCAGCAGGTCCGACGGCAAACCGGCCGGCACTTCGCTCAGCAGGTCATCGCTCAGCGGTTGGGTGCGCAGGTTGGCCGGCAGGCCGGTGCCCAGCAGCAGGGTCAGGCTGTTTTCATCCTGGGCCACCTGACGGGTGTAACGGGCCAATTGCACCCGGGCGTTTTCCACCGCCGTACGTGCCTGGCTCAACTCCAGGGCCGAGGCCACGCCGACTTCGGCGCTGCGCGAGGTCAGCTTCAGGCTTTGCTCGTAAGTTCCCAGGGTGTCCTGGGTCAGCTTGAGCAGTTCCTTGTCGGCCTGCCAGGTCAGGTAGGCGTTGGCGACGTTGGCCACCAGGCTGATCTGCGTGCTGCGGCGGGCTTCTTCGGTAGCGAAGTAGTTCTGCAGCGCTTGCTCGCTCAGGCTGCGGACGCGGCCGAACAAATCCAGCTCATAGGCGCTGATGCCCAAAGTCGCCGAGTAGGAACTGGTGATTGCTGCTTCACCGGTTTGCGAGGCCCGTGCCGGCACCCGCTGACGGTTGCCGGAGCCCGTGGCCGAGACCGCCGGGAACAGGTCCGCCCGCTGGATGCGGTATTGCGCGGCGTAGGCATCGATGTTCAGGGCCGCGACGCGCAGGTCGCGGTTGTTTTCCAGGGCGACCTGGATCAGCTGTTGCAGCGCCGGGTCATGGAAGAACTGTTTCCAGCCTTGCTCGGCAGCGGCCTGGCCGGGTGCCTTGGCCGGCTCGTAGGCCGGACCTTGCGGGTACTGGGCCGCGACCGGTGCTTCGGGCCGCTGGTAGTCGGGAATCAGCGAGCAACCGCTGAGCACGACGGCGGCGATGGTCAGGGAAAGTAGCGACTTGCTCATTGGCCAGCCTCTTTAGAAGTTTCAGGAGTGTTGTCCTGGTCGATATTTTTTCGGCGACCCATCGACGACACCGTCACGAAGAACAAGGGCACCCAGAAGATTGCCAGGATGGTCGCGGTGAGCATACCGCCAATCACGCCGGTACCGATGGCGTGCTGGCTGCCCGAACCGGCGCCGGTGGAGATCGCCAGCGGAACCACGCCGAGGACGAACGCCAGGGACGTCATGATGATCGGTCGCAGACGCATCCTACAGGCTTCGATGGCGGCTTCCGTCAAGGTCTTGCCCTGTTCATGGAGTTCCTTGGCGAACTCGACGATCAGGATGGCGTTTTTCGCCGCCAGCCCGATGGTTGTCAACAGGCCCACCTGGAAGTACACGTCATTGGACAGGCCGCGCAGGCTGGTGGCCAGCAGGGCACCGATGATCCCCAGTGGCACCACGAGCATGACCGCGATCGGGATCGACCAGCTTTCATACAGCGCCGCCAGGCACAGGAACACCATCAGCAGCGACAACGCATACAACGCCGGCGCCTGGGAACCCGACAGGCGTTCCTCGTACGACAGGCCAGTCCAGGAAATACCGACACCGGCCGGCAGCTTCTTGGCGATGGCTTCTACTTCGGCCATCGCTTCACCCGTGGAGTAACCCGGGGCCGGGGCACCGAGGATTTCCATCGCTTCTACGCCGTTGTAACGGGCCAGTTTTGGCGAGCCGTAGATCCATTCTCCCTTGGCAAACGCGGTGAACGGCACCATGGTCCCGGCGCTGTTGCGCACGTACCACTTCTGCAGGTCTTCTGGGCTCATGCGCGCGCCCGGCTGGCCTTGTATGTACACCTTCTTCACACGACCACGGTCGATGAAGTCGTTCACATAGCTACTGCCCAAGGCAATCGACAGGGTGTTGTTGATGTCCGAAAGGGTAATGCCCAGCGCGCTGGCCTTCTCGTCGTCAATTTCCAGTTGATATTGCGGTTCGTCGTTCAGGCCGTTCGGACGCACCTGGGACAGGATCTTGCTTTGCGAAGCCATGCCCAGGAACTGGTTGCGGGCTTCCATCAACTTGTCGTGGCCGATACCGGCGCGGTCCTGCAGGAACACGTCGAAACCGGTCGCGTTCCCCAGCTCCAATACCGCTGGCGGGGCGAAGGCGAACACCATGGCGTCGCGGAAGGAGAAGAAGTGCTGCTGGGCGCGCGCGGCGATTTTCGACACGCTGTTGTCGGCGTTCCGCTCGTCCCAAGGACGCAGCATGATGAAGGCCATGCCGGAGCTCTGGCCACGACCGGCGAAGTTGAAGCCGGTCACGGTGAACACCGAAGCCACGCCGTCGCCTTCACCGCCATCCTTGCTCGGACGCAGCAGGAACTCACGCATCTTGTCCACTACCACCTGGGTGCGTTCGGCGCTGGAGCCGGCCGGTGTCTGCACCTGGGCGAACAGTACGCCCTGGTCTTCTTCCGGCAGGAACGCCGTCGGGATGCGGGTGAACAGCCAGATCATGCCGACCACGATAATCAGGTAGGCCAGCAGGTACGGCGCCTTGTGCTTGAGCATATTGCCCACGCCCCGCTCGTAGCTGCGGACACTGCGGTCGAAATTACGGTTGAACCAGCCGAAGAAGCCGCGTTTCGGCGTGCCGTGCTCACCCTTCGGAATGGCCTTGAGCATGGTGGCGCACAGGGCCGGGGTGAAGATCAGGGCAACCAGCACCGACAGGGCCATGGCCGAGACGATGGTGATGGAGAACTGCTTGTAGATCACGCCGGTGGAACCGCTGAAAAATGCCATCGGCAGCAGTACCGCCGAGAGCACCAGGGCAATGCCCACCAAGGCGCCCTGGATCTGGCCCATGGACTTTTTGGTGGCCTCCTTGGGCGACAGGCCTTCTTCGCTCATCACCCGTTCGACGTTCTCCACCACGACAATGGCATCGTCCACCAGCAAGCCGATGGCCAGCACCATGCCGAACATGGTCAGGGTGTTGATGCTGAAGCCAAACGCCGCGAGGATCCCGAAGGTACCCAGCAATACCACCGGCACCGTCATCGTAGTGATGATGGTGGCGCGGAAGTTCTGCAGGAAAAGGAACATCACCAGGAATACCAGCACGACCGCTTCGACCAGGGTTTCAACCACACCCTTGATCGATTCGCTCACCACCGGCGTGGTGTCATACGGGAACACCACTTCCATGCCTTGCGGGAAGAACGGCTTGAGATCGTCGATGGTCTGGCGCAGGGCCTTTGCCGTGTCGAGGGCGTTGGCGCCGTTGGCCAGTTTCACCGCCAGGCCGGATGCCGGGGCGCCGTTGAACTGGGCGCTGATGCTGTAGTTTTCACCGCCCAGGCCCACATCGGCCACGTCGCCGACGCGCACTTGCGAACCGTCCGGGTTGACCTTGAGCAGGATCGCCTTGAACTGCTCGGCGGTCTGCAGACGGGTCTTGCCGATGATGGTGGCGTTCAGTTGCTGGCCGGGCAGGGCGGGCAAGCCGCCGAGTTGGCCGGATGAAACCTGGACGTTCTGCGCGGCGATGGCGGTTCTCACGTCCACCGGGGTCAGGTTGAAATTGTTCAACTTGGCCGGGTCGAGCCAGATCCGCATCGCGTACTGGGCGCCGAAGACCTGGAAGTCACCGACACCCGCGGTGCGCGAGATCGGGTCCTGCATGTTGGACACGATGTAGTTGGACAGATCGTCCTTGGTCATGCTGCCGTCGCGCGACACCACGCCGATGACCATCAGGAAGTTCTTCACCGCCTTGGTCACACGGATGCCCTGTTGCTGCACTTCTTGCGGCAGCAGCGGGGTGGCCAGGTTCAGCTTGTTTTGCACCTGGACCTGCGCGGTATCGGAGTTGGTGCCCTGCTCGAAGGTCGCGGTGATGGTCATGCTGCCATCGGAGTTACTTTCCGACGATACATAACGCAGGTTGTCGATGCCGTTGAGCTGTTGCTCAATGACCTGGACCACGGTGTCCTGCACGGTTTGTGCGGACGCGCCTGGGTAAGTCACCTGGATCGCAATGGCTGGCGGCGCGATGCTCGGGTATTGGTTGATCGGCAATTTGAGGATCGATAGAGCACCGACCAGCATGATCACCAGGGCGATCACCCAGGCGAAAATCGGACGGTCGATAAAGAATTTCGACATGGTTTACTCCCCTTTGCCGCCGGCGGCTTTGTCAGCTGCCTGGGCGGGGGCCGGGTTGTTTGCGCCAACGTTGGTGGCTTCGGTGGCTTTGACTTCCACCCCTGGCCGTACGTACTGCAATCCCTCGGTAATCAAGCGATCGCCGGCCTTGAGGCCGTCTTCGATCAGCCACTGGCTGCCAACGGTGCGGCTGGCCTTGAGCTGGCGCAGTTCGACCTTGTTGTCCGCGCCAACGACCAATGCGGTCGGCATGCCCTTGAGATCGCGAGTCACGCCTTGCTGCGGCGCGAGGATTGCCGCGCTGTTCACGCCGGCCTGCAGTTGCGCATGAACGAACATGCCTGGCAGCAGCGTGTGGTCAGGGTTTGGGAACACGGCGCGCAAGGTCACCGAACCGGTGGTCTGGTCGACCGACACCTCGGAAAATTCCAGTTTGCCCTCGTGCGGGTACTGGCTGCCGTCTTCCAGGGTCAACTTGACCATGGCGGCGTTGTCGCCAGCCTTTTGCAAACGACCGCTTTCAAGTTCACGGCGCAGTTGCAACAACTCGACGGAGCTCTGCGTCACGTCGACATAGATCGGGTCCAGCTGCTGGATGGTCGCCAGGGCATCGGTCTGGCCGTTGCTCACCAGCGCACCTTCGGTCACCGACGAGCGGCCGATGCGGCCGGAAATTGGTGCATAGACCTTGGTGTAGCGCACGTTGATCTGGGCGGTCTGCAGGTTGGCTTCCGACTCCAGGCGATTGGCCACGGCGGTGTCGTATTCCTGGCGGCTGACGGCCTGTTCGTCCACCAACTGCTTGTAGCGGTCGGAAATCGACTTGGTGGACCGCAGGTTCGCCTCGGCGCTCTTGAGGGTCGCTTCATACACGGCCGGGTCGATCTGGTACAGCTGCTGGCCGGCCTTGACGTCGGCGCCTTCCTTGAACAGGCGCTTGAGAATGATCCCGTTGACCTGTGGCCGTACTTCCGCGACGCGAAACGCGCTGGTGCGGCCCGGCAGTTCCGAGGTCAAGGTAAAAGGTTGGGTCTTGAGGGTTACAACGCCGACCTGAGGGGGCGGTGCGGCAGGTGCCGCCTCTTCCTTTTTGCATCCGCTAAGCAGCGATGCCAGGGCGATGGCAGTAACCAGAGCGGTAACAGCTGGCTTGAATTGCATGGAAATCCTCGGGTCCAGGCGCGTAATGGGCGCGCTCGAAAAATGAAAGATGAAAAAAGAGCGAGATACGCAATTAGTAGGATGCTAAGAAATATACTTACGTACACGGTTGTTTGTAAACAGCCAAATTGCGTACCATCCGGATTTACAAAAGCCTGACAAAGGCCAATGTGGGGCGGGGACGCGACCTGACAGGCGCTGCCTCATAGCTTGTCCTGCTGATCCTTACGCATTGCTTACGCATCCTGATTGAGGTGTTTACTGCCATGGTCCGTCGTACCAAAGAGGAAGCGCTGGAGACTCGCAGCCAGATACTCGAAGCGGCCGAAAAAGCGTTTTTCGAACGAGGCGTGGCGCGCACGACGCTGGCCGATATCGCCATGCTCGCCGGCGTGACGCGTGGCGCGATCTACTGGCATTTCAGCAACAAGGCGGACTTGCTCCAGGCCATGCTTGACACCTTGCATGAGCCGCTCGATGAACTGGCCCGCGCCAGCGAAAACGAAGAGGAGCTTGACCCTCTGGGCTGCGTGCGCAAGCTGCTGGTGCGGTTGTTCCAACAGGTGGCCCTGGATCCGAAAACCCGACGCATTAATGAGATCCTGTTCCATAAGTGCGAGTTCACCGATGAAATGTGTGACTTGCGACAGCAGCGACGAGAGGTCAGCCTCGATTGCAATGTGCGAATTGCACTGTCGTTGCTCAATGCAATGAAACGCGGCCAATTGCCGCATGACCTTGACCCGGAAAGGGCCGCCGTGGCGATACATGCCTACATCGACGGCATCCTCTACCAATGGCTGTTGGCCCCCGACAGCTTCGCACTGGCGGGCGAGGCCGAGCGCTGGGTGGAGATCGGGCTGGATATGCTGCACCTGAGCCCGAGCCTGCGCAAATGAAACAAAATGCGTAATTGCGTCGCTTTGTGTCAATAGCCGATCCTAACGTACCCCGCTGGGCCTGATCCCGGCGGGGTACTTTATATAGCTGCTCCGGCGCCTTTGACAGGCGGCGAGCCGGCTATTTTGTAGGGAAATTGTTGCGTGTTGGTTAAGTCGCGTCTCGGTCGGGCACTCCCCTTGGTAGGCGCAGGGGTAAAGCCGATCAGCTCGGGTTGTTATCGTCGACTGTCAGGCTAATGGTGTAGCTGAACGGCGCTTCAGTCATTTTTTGGGTGATGACAGCTTTGCAACTGTAGTTGTCATTGCCAGAAGTATTAACTGTTTTACTCCAGCGAGGGTTGTAGCTGGGCTCCGACCAGCCAGGAATAATGGGAACTTCGAGTCGAGTGACAAGTTGGCAAATATGGCCGTTGATTTCATAAGTCAGGTTGAACTGGATGGGCGAGATTTTTCTGAGTGTGGGTTGCCAGCCGGACGTCGGGTAAGTGAATATCCTTTGAAAAGGGATGTTTATATTGCGCAGCTTGTTCGGCGCTACGTCGTAGCCCGAAGTAGGATAGTCGGGTGGCAGAACCGAAAGATGTGTCAATTTCAACGTGTCCGAACTGTTGTTCGTGACTTGAACCAATACGGCAGTGTCCGCCAGGGCGCTGCTGATAAATACTGGCGTCAGTACGGCAGCCAGGGTGAAACGCTTTAAGTCATTCATGATGGACTCTTCCATGAGCACAGATGCAGTTGGGTTTGCATGAGCTGTTTGATGTATAAGTTATTTGCTGTGGGGCGGTGATATAACTGGGGTGTTTGTCACTGTCTCAGCGCATTTATTATTATCGAGTTCCAGGTGATCAATCCAGCGAGCGGGTTGTTTGGGTTGTTTTATGATGTGTCGTCACTGTGTGGGTGGGCATGGGTTGTTGATGGGGTAAGTGTGCCAGGCATAAAAAAAGCCCCGGCGTCTTTCGATGCCGAGGCTTTTGCATATACAGCGGTCGTGAACTTACATGACGGGATAATCGATATAACCCACCGGTCCCTTGGCATAAAAGGTTTCCGGATGCGCTTCGTTCAGCGGTGCATCGGTTTTCAAGCGTGCCGGCAGGTCGGGGTTGGCAATGAACGGCACACCGAACGCCACGGCGTCGGCCTTGCCCTCGGCCAGCCAGGCATTGGCGCTCTCCTTGGTGAAGCGTTCGTTGGCAATGTACGGGCCGCCGAAGGCTTGCTTGAGTTGTGGGCCAATGCTGTCTTCGCCTTCTTTTTCCCGGGAGCAGATGAAGGCGATGCCACGCTTGCCCAATTCACGAGCCACGTAGCTGAAGGTTTCCAGGCGGTTCTCGTCGCCCATGTCATGGGAGTCGGCACGCGGTGCCAAGTGCACGCCAACACGGCCGGCGCCCCAGACTTCGATGGCGGCGTCGGTCACTTCCAGCAGCAGGCGCGCACGGTTCTCCAGGGAACCGCCGTAGTTGTCGGTGCGCTGGTTGGTGCTGCTTTGGAGGAACTGGTCAAGGAGGTAGCCGTTGGCGCCGTGGATTTCCACGCCGTCGAAACCGGCGGCCTTGGCGTTCTCGGCACCCACCCGGTAGGCGTCGACGATGTCGGCGATCTCAGCGGTTTCCAATGCGCGTGGGGTCGGGTAGTCGGCCAGCGGCCGCACCAGGCTCACGTGGCCCTTTGGCTGGATGGCGCTCGGCGCGACCGGAAGTTCACCGTTCAGATAGGAAGGATGCGAGATTCGCCCCACATGCCACAGTTGCAGGAAGATCTTGCCGCCGGCGCCGTGGATGGCCTTGGTCACGTTGGCCCAACCGCGTACCTGGTCGTTGGACCAGATCCCCGGGGTATCCGGATAGCCCACGCCCATCGGCGTCACCGAAGTGGCTTCGCTGAGGATCAACCCGGCGGAGGCGCGTTGCACGTAATACTCGGCCATCAGCGCGTTGGGCACACGGCCCGCGTCAGCGCGGCAGCGGGTCAGCGGAGCCATGATGATGCGGTTCTTCAGCTCGATGTCGCCGAGTTTGATAGGGTCGAAAATTGTCGCCATGAAATAACAACCTCGCAAGTAAAAGGATTAAAGGTCAGTGAGTGGCAGGCGCCAGGCCGGCATTGCCGCCCTGGCGGAAAGTAATCAGGGTCACCAGCAGCGCCAGCACGGCGAGTGCGCCAGCAGCCAGGGGCACGGCGGTCAGGCCCAGGCCATGGGCGATGACGCTGCCGCCGACCCAGGCGCCCAAGGCGTTGCCGATGTTGAAGGCGCCGATGTTCAAGGTGGAAACCAGGTTCGGCGCATCTTTGCCGAAGGTCACCACGTTGACTTGCAGCGCCGGCACCGCGGCGAAGCACGCCGTGGCCCAGAGGAACAGGGTGATTTCAGTCGGGATCAGCGCCACGCTGGTCCAGCTCAGTACCGTTGAGACCACCGCCATGGCGATGAAAACGCCCATCAGTGTGTTGACCAGGCTCTTGTCCGCTAGCTTGCCGCCAATGATGTTGCCCAAGGTCAGACCCAGGCCGATCAACACCAGGGTCCAGGTCACGCCACGGGGCGATACGCCGGTGACTTCGCCCAGCAACGGGGCGACGTAGGTGAACAAGGTGAACACCGAGGCGGAGAACAGCGCGGTGATGCCCAGGGACAGCCACAGGCCGGCGCCTTTGAGCGCCACCAGCTCCGAACGCATGTCGAGTTTTTCCTCGTCGCGCTTGGCCGGCAGGAAGCGGATCAGGCCGATCAGCGCAATCACACCAATGACCGTTACCGCCCAGAAGGTCGAGCGCCAGCCGGCCTGCTGGCCAAGCGCGGTGCCCAGCGGTACACCGAGCACATTGGCCAGCGTCAGGCCGGTGAACATCAGGGCAACCGCCGAAGCGCGCTTGTTAGGCGCTACCAGCCCGGCCGCCACCACCGAACCGATGCCGAAGAACGCACCGTGGCACAGAGCGGTAACGACCCGGGCGAACATCAACACGTTGTAGTCACTGGCGATGGCACAAAGCAGGTTGCCGACGATGAATATCCCCATCAACACCACCAGCGCTGCCTTGCGCGGCAGTCGCGCAGTGGCCAGGGCCATGAACGGTGCTCCGATGGCCACGCCGAGGGCGTAGCCGGTCACCAGCCAGCCGGCGCCGGGAATCGAGACGCCCAAATCCGCCGCCACATCGGGCAACAGGCCCATGATGACGAATTCCGTCGTGCCGATGGCGAAGGCGCTCAGCGCCAGGATGATGAGTGAAAGGGGCATGTCGAATCCTTGTCAGGTTAGAGCTCTTGGCTCATTTGCTTGAGGAACTGCTGGATCACTTCCTCGTTGCGTTTGAAGAAGTGCCATTGACCGACCTTCTGGCTGGTAATCAGCCCCGCCCGTTGCAATACCGCCAAGTGCGCAGACACCGTGGATTGCGACAGGCCGCAACGCTGGTCGATCTGCCCGGCGCAAATGCCGAACTCGTGGTTGTGCAACTGTTCGGGGAATTGGACCTTGGGGTCCTTGAGCCAGTTGAGGATGTCTCGCCGTACTGGGTGCGCCAGGGCTTTTATTATTTCGTCGAGGTCGAGGGTCATGGGCTGCTCATTTGAGTAACGCTATATCGCGATGAGGCGAACCTTAAATCGTTGCTTCCCGATATACCAATATGTATTTGATCTGAACGCCGAACAAATCGCTATATCGGGTTATAACGATACAGGCACAGCGGTGCTAAGCTGCCCGCCATGAACTATCTCGCACACCTGCACCTCGGCGGCCCTGGCCGGGAACAACTGCTCGGCAGCCTCTATGGCGATTTCGTCAAAGGTCCTCTGCAAGGGCAATACGATCCGCAGATCGAAGCGGCGATAGCCCTGCATCGACGCATCGACATGTACACCGATCGCCATCCGTTGGTGGACATCGCCTTGTCGCGCTTCTCCACGGTGCGGCGGCGTTATGCCGGGATCGTGCTGGACGTGTTTTTCGATCATTGCCTGGCGCGGGACTGGATGCTGTACGGCGAAGGCCCGTTGGTCGACTTCACTTCCCGGGTCTACCAGGTCCTTGCCAACGAACCTCGATTGCCAGGACGCTTGGCGCAGATCGCGCCTTACATGGCGGCGGATGACTGGTTGGGGTCTTATCAGCAATTTCAGGTGCTGGGACAGGTGTTGCGCGGCATCTCGCGACGCCTATCCCGGCCCGAAGAACTGGCCGGGGCGATGGAGGAGTTGGTCAGGCTTTATGAGCCGTTAAGCGAGGACTTCCGGTTGTTCTACCCGCAGCTTCAGGATTTTGTGCAGAACCACTCGACAGCGCAAAACTGAAGGGATCAGGCCGCAATCGCAGGCCGCATCGGCACGTGTTGCTTCTCGGGTATCGCACCAAACAATGCCTTGTGTACCGCCTGTTGCGCCTGGAATGCCAGCGCTGCGCGTTCTTGGCCGTGGCAGGCGATAGGTTCGAGCAAATGGATTTCTACGTCGCCACGGTCGTTGGCAAACAGACGCATCAGGTGCGATAGCAGATCGTCATCGCCCACGAACGGTGCCAGCAAGTCGATTTCGCCATTGCGCAGGTAACGGATCGCTACCGGTTGCAAGGCGACGTCGGCGTCGATGGCCGCCGACAACAGGCGACCATGAAAGGTGCGCAGGGTCCGGCCGTCAGTGGTGGTGCCTTCCGGGAACATCAACAGCGGATGGGCTTGTTCCAGGTGTCGGCTCATCTGCTTGCGGATCAACTGGCTGTCGCCGGAACCACGACGTATGAACAGGCTGCCAGCCTTGGCGGCCAGCCATCCGGCCACCGGCCAGGTGCGCACCTCAGCCTTGGACAAAAACGATAGCGGAGCGAGCATGCCCAGCAGTGGGATGTCGGTCCATGACACATGGTTGCTGACCCACAGCATCGGCCGTTGCGGCAGTTGACCGTGGACGGTGACGGAAAAGGGCAGGGCATGGCTCAGCCGCGCCATGAAAAACCGCGACCAGCGCTGGCGACGGACCATGGAGTTGGCCACCCCCAGGCGCTCGAACAGGCCGAACACGCTGGCCATGGTCAGGCCCAGGGTCACCACCAGTAAGACTCGCGCGATTCGCGCGTACACCCGCAGCCGGCTCATCAGACCGCCGCCTTGAAGTGACGGGCATAGCGCGGGCAGAGTTCGTCGCGCTTGAGCAGGATGAACACGTCCGCCACTTGGAAGTCCTCGTCCCAGCACGGCTCGCCGCAGATTTTCGCGCCCAGGCGCATATAAGCCTTGAGCAATGGCGGCATCTCGGCGATGACGTTGGACGGCACGTCCAGGGTCGGCAAGGGTTTTTTCGGTACCGCTTGCAGGTGTTCGGTGCACAGGTAACGTTCGCGCAGGCGCTGCATGATCGCCTGGGCCTGGACGCCGCCGTCCTGCATTGGAATGCTCGCGCAGCCCATCAAATAGCTGTAGCCGCCTTCGTTGAGAACTTCGGCCAATTCACCCCAGAGCACCGCGATGGTGCCGCCGTTGCGGTAGGCCGGGTCGACGCAGGTGCGGCCGATTTCCAGGATCGGGCCCTTGAGATGGACCAAGCCGTGGAGGCTGAACTCTTCTTCGCTGTAGAACCGGCCCAGGCTGCTGGCGGCCTGGTGATCGAGCAAGCGGGTAGTCGCCACGAGGCGGCCGGTGTTCAAGTCGCGTACGCCGATGTGGGCGCAGTGAACATCATAGTCATCCATGTCCAGACCCATCTCCGCGCCCTTGAGCTTGGCGTTGAATTCGCCGCTGAAGACGTTGAAGCGCAGGGCCTGGGCTTCTTGCAAAGCGTGGGCGCCAATCAGGCGTTCGGCTTGCAGGCGGCGTTCATTGCCGGTGTCGCTGATGCGGGCGATCTGAGTCATAGCGAATCTCCGTGCGGGCTGTGGACCCGTCTTGGGTGGCAGCCAATCGACTTTCTTTATGCAGCCATGTTGTGCAAAGTCAGGCTATGTAGCCCCGGTGTCATCGCCATGAAGCTTTGGTGATGCTTATATGACAGCCCTCCAAGGAGGCCCTTATGCCCTGGCAAACCCTGATCGAACGCGGCGAGCGACT
This sequence comes from Pseudomonas sp. Z5-35, assembly GCF_051131945.1. NCBI lineage: Bacteria > Pseudomonadati > Pseudomonadota > Gammaproteobacteria > Pseudomonadales > Pseudomonadaceae > Pseudomonas > Pseudomonas sp. Z5-35. Next base: position 4,150,692 of record NZ_CP071640.1, on the reverse strand, counting down.
GGCTGCTTTTTCCCACCTGGCGGACGGTTATTCGACCTTGCTGCAGCGCTTGGGGCCTGTCGCGCCGTTCGAGTTGGCCGTGGCCGGTGCGCGATTGATGGCCACGCCGGGGCTGGCTTTCCTGATGGGCTATCAAGCGGCGCTGCGGGCGCTCTGGCCGAGCGCTCCGCACAGCCTCGGCGCCTTGTGCGCCACCGAACGGCGTAGCCTCTCAGTGCGATGGCCGCGTGGCTGTATGGCGTGGGCGAGGAATGCGCCTGGCCCCAGGTCTTGCAACTGCGTCTGTTGGCGTTATTGGCCGGTTGCGCGCAGGTGAGCCGCCATAACCCGTCCAGCGCCGTCGGGCACGTGCTGCTGGGCGGGTTGTTCGCCCAGTTCGAAGGGCTCGACGGCGAGCTCAACGATGCCCTGGCCGCCGGGCCTGCGACGTGGCGCGAGATGTGGGCGCGGGACAAAGGTGTGATGGCGATTGCCGCTGGGGCACGGGCCAAGCGGTTGGCCAAGGCCCTGGGGTAGCCTGCTCAACGAGAAATCTGCTGTTGGGGAATATCCAAACTGTCATCGAGCCTGATTAGGCTTTGCAGGTTCAACCCCACGAGCTCCCGAGCATGTCCAAAGGCTGGCTGCTGATTCCGTTCCTGCTGCTCAACCTGCAGGCCCACGCCGAGGACTGGCCCGGCGAGCAGTGGCCGACCGCTCCGATGCCCACCGGGCCGGCCATCGAAGCCTTGGAGCAATACGCCTTCGCGCCTCAGGACGATGCGACCCGCCAAGGCATCCGCACCGATGCGCTGTTGGTCATCCAAGACGGTCGGCTGGTCTACGAGCGCTACGCGGGAAACACTCGGGCGGACACTGCGCACCTGACCTGGTCGATCAGCAAAAGCCTGCTGGCGACGGTGTACGGCGTCGCCTATGGCGAAAAGCTATTTGCCTTGGAAGATCCGGCAGCCAACTACTATCCGCCATTGAGCCGGCTGCCGCGCATGACCCTGGCCGATCTGTTCCACTGGGCGTCCGGCCTGGACTGGCAAGAAGACTACGAATACGCGCCGCTCAATTCCTCGGTGGTGGCGATGCTCTACACCCGTGGACGCCACGACATGGCGGCATTTACCGCCGGGCACGACAGCTTCAGCCCGCCCGGGCAGGCGTTCCGTTATTCCAGCGGCGACAGCAACCTGCTGGCGGCGGCGCTGAAAAACATCGTCGGTCCGGCGCGATATGCCGATTATCCGTGGACGGCTTTGTTCGAGCCGCTGGGCATTCGTCACGCGACGTGGGAAACCGACCCCAGCGGTACGTTCGTTGGTTCGTCCTATGCCTATCTCACCGCGCGCGACCTGGCGCGGGTCGGATTGTTGATGCAACGCGAAGGCCGCTGGGGCGGGCGGCAACTGATTCCCAAGGATTGGATCGCGTTCAACCGCGAGCCTTTCGCGCACTTTCAGGCCGGCCAGGACGAAGCCGTGCCGGGCGGGCATTGGTGGCTCAACCGCGCCGCCGATCCGACGATCCACCCCTGGCCCGATGCGCCGCCGGATACCTTCGCCGCGCTGGGCCATTGGGGCCAGGCGCTGTACGTCATTCCCAGCGCGCGGTTGGTGATCGTGCGCTACGGCGATGACCGCGACGGCAGCTACCGCCATAACGAAATGCTCAAGCGCGCCGTGGCGGCGTTCGCCGGGACGGTGCAACCATGAGGCGCAGCGTATTGCTGACCTTGTTGTCGGTGCTGCTCATCGCCCTGTTCGGCTGGATGTGGTTGGAGCGGGTGGCGTTACGGGCCTTTCCCGACATCATCAGCGCCTACACCGCCAAGGAATATTGCTCGTGCCGCTATGTGATGCTGCAACCGGCCGAATATTGCCGGGGCTATGTGAAGCAATCGGTGCCCATCAGCGAATTCCTCGAAACGGCGCAAGCGAAACGCATCACCGTCAGCGGCTTGGGGCGTAGCCACAGCGCACGGTGGATAGGCGAGCGGCAGGGGTGCCGGTTGGAGTAGATCCCGAAACGACTCCTGCCATTGTCGAAACAGACAGTTTGCAAGCGCTCTCGGCCCGGTTAAGGTTCGCCACAGGTTTATCTGCCCCCGAGTGTGTATGTTCAAGCGGTTTCTCCCTCACGCTGTCGCGAGCTTGCTTCTGGCCTGTATCGCGCTGCCGGCCCAGGCCGACTGGTACCTGGACGGCGAGTCGTCACGGCTATCGTTTATCAGCAGCAAGAACGGCAACGTCTCCGAGGTCCAGCGGTTTCTCGTGCTTCACGGCCAAGTCCAGCCCAAGGGCCAGGCGCGGTTAGAGATCGAGTTGGAATCGATCAACAGCGGCATTCCGTTGCGGGACGAGCGCATGCGCGCCGATCTTTTCGAGGTCAAGCAATTTGCCGAAGCCACCATCACCGCGCAGTTGGACCTGATGCCGATCCAGGACCTGGCCAACGGTGCGCAACTGGAACTGCGCCTGCCAGTGACGGTGGACTTGCATGGCAAGCAGCATCAATACACTGTCGAACTGTTGGCGACGCGCCTGGACGAACGCCGTTTCCAGGTCGTGACCCTGGAGCCGGTCGTGCTCAACGCGGCCGACTTCGACTTCGCGCCGAGACTGGAAAAGCTTCGTGAACTGGCCGGGTTGTCGGCCATCAGCCTCTCGGTGCCGGTAAACGCGGTGCTGATTTTTACGGCGCGCTGACGTGAGCGGCCCGGTATTTCCCTGGCGCGAAGGCAACCGTTTCGAGCTGTTGATCGACGGTCCACAGTTCTTCCCACGCATGCTGGTGGAAATCGCTCGTGCCCAAGAGCAAGTCGAGCTGGAGTTGTACCTGGTGGAGACGGGTGCTTGCGCCGAGGCGATGGTCCAAGCCCTTGTCCAGGCCGCCCGACGTGGCGTTCGCGTGCGTTGCCTGTTCGATGACTACGGTAGCTTGGCGTTTACCCTGAGCTTGCGCAATCGCCTGGTCGAGGCCGGGGTCGAGCTGCGTTTCTACAATCGCCTCAGCTGGCGCCGCTGGGTGCGCAACCTTTACCGGGATCATCGCAAATTACTCTTGGTCGATCAGCGCCTGGCGGTGGTCGGCGGCACCGGGGTGACCGATGAGTTCTGGAATCCCCTGGATGATCGCAGCGACTGGCACGAGGTGATGGTGGAGATCGTGGGTCCGCTGGTGCTCGACTGGCAGCTGCTGTTCGATCGTCAATGGCTCGCCAACCGTCATCGCCAAGCCTGGAAGCCCGCTTCTAATTTCGGCTTGCCGCGTCTGCCCCGCGTTCCGCCGATGGGTGAGGGCATGGGCCGGGTAGCCTATGCCGACGCCCGCCAGCACCGTGACATCTTGCAATCACTTTCCCGGGCGCTGAACAGCGGCCAGAAACGCATCTGGATGGCCACGCCGTATTTCCTTCCGACCTGGAACGTGCGCCGCTCGTTGCGCAAGGCTGCCGCGCGAGGCATCGATGTGCGCCTGCTGCTGACCGGGCCGCGCACCGATCATCCCTCCGTGCGCTATGCCGGACATCGTTATTACCCGCGCCTGCTCAAGGCCGGCGTAAAAATCTACGAGTACCAGCCGTGCTTTCTGCATTTGAAAATGGTGCTGGTGGACGATTGGGTCAGCATCGGCTCGTGCAATTTCGATCATTGGAACCTGCGCTTCAACCTGGAAGCCAATCTGGAAGCCCTTGATTCCGGGCTCAGCCGTGCCGTGGCAGCCAGTTTTGAACGGGACTTCGAGCAAAGCCTGCAAGTGAGCCTCGACGCGTGGCAGCGCCGACCTCTGTGGAAACGCGTCAAGCAGCGGTTATGGGGATGGGTGGATCGACTGGTGGTGAATCTGCTGGATCGGCGCGGCTAAGCGTCCATCGGCAAAACGCTGGGAGCGAGCAGGCTGGCTCCCAGGTTTAACGGTATGGATAAATCAGAGCAACTCGAAACTCTGCTGCTTGACCTCCTGGGAGTCCAGGCCGATCTGCACATTGAACTTGCCCGGTTCAGCCGCGTATTTGAGCTGGGTGTTGAAGAACTTCAGGTCGTCTTCCGTAAGGGTGAAGTGGATGACCTTCTTCTCGCCGGCCTTGAGCATCACCTTGCGGAAATTCTTCAACTCTTTCACCGGACGGATCATCGAGCCGGTGACGTCCTGGATGTACAGCTGGACCACGGTTTCGCCATCACGCTGGCCGGTGTTTTCCAGGGTGATGCTGGCGTCGAGCTTGCCGGACTTGTTCAGCGTGGTCGACGACAGCACCATGTCCGACAGACTGAACTCGGTGTAGCTCAGACCGTAGCCGAACGGGTAGAGCGGACCGGTGGTGTCGTCGAAGTACTGCGAGGTGTAGTTGCCCGGCTTGCCTGGCGTGAACGGCCGGCCGATGCTCAGGTGATTGTAGTAGGTCGGAATCTGCCCGACCGAGCGTGGGAAGGTGATTGGCAGCTTGCCTGACGGGTTGTAGTCGCCGAACAGCACGTCGGCGATGGCGTTACCGCCTTCGGTGCCGCTGAACCAGGTTTCCAGGATCGCATCGGCCTGTTGCTTTTCTTCCAGCAGCGACAGCGGACGGCCATTCATCAGCACCAGTACCAGCGGTTTGCCGGTGGCTTTCAGCGCCTTGATCAGCTCGCGCTGGTTGGCCGGGATGTTCAGTTCGGTGCGGCTCGACGATTCATGGGACATGCCACGGGACTCGCCCACGGCGGCCACGACCACGTCCGCTTCCTTGGCGGCTTTCACCGCTTCATCGATCAGCACCTGGGCCGGGCGCGGGTCGTCCACCACTTCCGGTGCGTCGAAATTGAGGAAATTGAGGTAGTCGAGCACCTTCTTGTCGCCGGTGATATTGGCGCCACGGGCATAGATCAGCTTCGACTCGCCGCCCAACGCGCGGGTAATGCCGTCGTACACGGTGACCGATTGCGCAGGCCGGCCAGCGGCTGCCCAACTGCCCATCATGTCGATCGGCGCCTTGGCCAGCGGCCCGACCAGGGCGATTTTCGCGGTTTTCTTCAGGGGCAGGGTCTGGTTGCGGTTTTCCAGCAGCACCAGGCTGCGGCGCGCCACGTCACGGGCATCGGCGCGGTGCATGCGGCTGTCGGCATAGACGTCGGCCGGGTCATCCTCGGCCTTGCCAATGCGCAGGTACGGGTCCTTGAACAGGCCCATGTCGTATTTGGCGGCAAGCACCGCGCGCACCGCGTTGTCGACGTCGCTCTGCTCGATCTCGCCGGCCTTGAGCAGCCCTGGCAGCTCCTTGCCGTACAGCGAGTCGTTCATGCTCATGTGGATACCGGCCTTGATCGCCAGTTTCGCCGCTTCGCGACCATCGCGGGCGACGCCATGCTTGATCAACTCGAAAATCGCACCGTGGTCGCTGACCGCCAGGCCCTTGAAGCCCCATTCCTTGCGCAACAAGTCATTCATCAGCCAGGTATCGGCGGTGGCCGGCACGCCGTTGATGGAGTTCAGCGCGACCATTACCCCGCCCGCGCCGGCATCGATGGCGGCGCGATAAGGCGGCAGGTAGTCCTGGTACATTTTCACCGGGCTCATGTCCACGGTGTTGTAGTCCCGGCCGCCTTCCACCGCGCCATACAGGGCGAAGTGCTTGACGCTGGCCATGATGCTGTCCGCCGCGTTGGCGCCGTTGCCCTGGAACGCCTTGACCATCACCGCGGCAATGCGCGACACCAGGTAGGTGTCTTCGCCGAAACCTTCGGATGTCCGGCCCCAGCGCGGGTCGCGGGAAATATCGACCATGGGCGCGAAGGTAATGTCCAGGCTGTCAGCCGCCGCTTCCTTGGCCGCGACACGACCGGAGCGGTAGATGGCGTCCATGTCCCAGCTTGAGGCCAGGGCCAGGGGAATCGGGAAAATGGTGCGATGGCCGTGGATCACGTCATAGGCGAAAAACATCGGGATCTTCAGCCGGCTGCGCATGGCCGCGTCCTGCATCGGACGGTTTTCATCACGGGTGATGGAATTGAACGTGCCGCCAATGTTGCCGGCGGCGATTTCCTTGCGGATCATCTCCCGGGGCATTTCCGGGCCGATGCTGATCAGGCGCAGTTGGCCAATCTTTTCCTCAAGGGTCATTTGCTTCATCAGGTTATTGACGAAAGCGTCCTTGTTCTCTATGGGGGCTGGCACGTTGTCGGCTAATACGGATTGACTGGCCAGGGTGACAAACAGGCCCAGCAAACACAGCTTCTTCATGAATAGTTTTCTCGCAAGCCTAAAGGGCGGTGATCTGTACACGCCGGTCAGCCTAAATGTGAGGAGCGGCTATTGTTGTTCGGGTGTTATCCAGCTAAATGCAGCACACTTTCGAACCTGTGCCGATGAACTTAGTTTCGCACCGCGCATCTTTTAGCCCATAGACCTGATTCGATCCAGTGCGGGGGCGATTATGCCCCAGACGCCGGTAAGATAGGTGGCGGTGTTTTTTTAATGCAATGCAAGGGAGAGCTTCACCTGATGAATCCACGACTGAATCACCGCAGCGCGCTGCAGATGCTGGCCCTGATGCTGTTCACCACGCTACTGGCCGGTTGCGGCATCAATAATATTCCGACGCTGGATGAGCAGGCGAAGGCGGCCTGGGGCCAGGTGCAGAACCAGTACCAGCGCCGCGCGGACCTGATCCCCAATCTGGTGGAGACCGTCAAGGGCTACGCCCGGCATGAGCAGGAAACCCTGACCGCTGTGGTTGAAGCGCGTGCCAAGGCCACGTCGATCCAGGTCGATGCCAGCACCTTGGACAATCCGGAAAAACTCAAGCAGTTCCAGCAGGCCCAGGACCAACTGAGCGGCGCGTTGAGCCGACTGATGGTGGTGGTCGAGCGCTACCCGGACCTGAAGGCCAACCAGAATTTCCTGGCGTTGCAATCGCAACTCGAAGGCACCGAGAACCGTATCGCCGTGGCGCGCCGCGACTTCATCCTGGCGGTGCAGAAGTACAACACTGAAATCCGGACCTTTCCCGGGCGCCTGTGGCACAGCGTGATGTACAGCGACTTGCCGGTTCGCGAGACCTTCGAGGCCACCAGCCCGAACGCCGAAAAAGCGCCTGAGGTGAAGTTTTGATGGAGCAGCTTCAAGTTCCAAGCTGCAAGCTTCAAGCTCAGGCAACGCGTACCGCTTGCAGCTTGAGGCTTGCAGCTCAATGCTTGTTTGCGCTGTTGCTCTGGGTATTTGCAGTCACGGCCCAGGCCGATTTGAAATTCCCGGCGCTGACCGGGCGGGTGGTGGACAGCGCCCAGATGCTCGAACCGTCGGTTCGTACGCAACTCGATGCGCAGCTCAAGGCCCATGAACAGGCCTCTGGCGAACAGCTGGTGGTGGTCACGCTGCCGGATCTGCAAGGCGCGAGCATTGAAGATTTCGGCTATCAATTGGGCCGCCATTGGGGCATCGGGCAGCAAGACAAGAACAACGGCGCGCTGCTGATCGTGGCGCGCGATGACCGTAAACTGCGGATCGAAGTGGGCTATGGCCTGGAGGATCGGCTGACCGATGCCCAGAGCTCGGTCATCATCAACCAGGTGATCACCCCGGCGTTCAAGACCGGCAACTTCAACAAGGGCATCAGTGACGGCGTCGCGGCGATGCTCGTGGTCTTGGGCGGCAGCCCGCTGGACGAGCCGGCCCCGGTATACAGCGCGGACGGGCAGGATGAGGGCGACTTCATCGAGCGCCATCCGGGGCTGTTCATCTTTCTGGCGATGCTGTTCATCCTGACCATATTCGTCTGCCAGGTGCTCGGTATCCTGCCGAGCGGCGGCGGCTCCGGCGGCGGCTCGCGAAGCAGCGGTGGCGGTTTCGGTGGCGCAGGGGGTGGCGGCTTCAGCGGTGGCGGTGGCAGTTTCGGAGGCGGCGGTTCGTCGGGCGGCTGGTGATAATCATAATGAGCAGGCATTTTTAACCATGGCATTACTGACTGAACACGAACAACGCAAAGTGGCCGAGGCCATCGCCCGGGTCGAGCGCGACACCGATGCCGAACTGGTCACGGTGCTCGCTGCCCGCGCCGACGATTACGCCTACATCCCGCTGCTGTGGGCCAGCTTGCTGGCGCTGGTGGTACCCGGAGTGCTGCATTACCTGACGGGATGGCTGAGCATGCACAGTTTGTTGTGGGTGCAATGGAGCAGCTTCATCGTGCTGTGCCTGCTGTTTCGGATTCCCTTCATCACCACGCGCCTGATCCCGCGCTCCGTGCGCCATTGGCGAGCCTCCAACCTGGCGCGCCGGCAATTTCTCGAGCAGAACCTGCACCACACCGCGGGCGGCACCGGCATGCTGATCTTCGTCTGCGAGGCCGAGCGGTATGTGGAAATCCTGGTGGACGAAGGCATTTCCAAGCGACTCGACAACAGCAATTGGGACTCCATTGTCAGTGCGTTCACCCAGCAGGTTCGCCAGGGGCAGACATTGCAGGGCTTTGTGACCTGTATCGAGGCCTGCGGCGAGTTGCTCAAGACGCACGTACCGGTGACTCACGAGCGCAATGAATTGCCGAATCGGTTGGTGGTGTTGGCGTAGCGGCTTCAAGCTTCAAGCTTCAAGCTTCAAGCTTCAAGCTTCAAGCTTCAAGCTTCAAGCTTCAAGCCAAAGCCTATCTACTGCGTTTGACTTGCAGCTTGCAGCTTGCAGCTTGCAGCTTGCAGCTTGCAGCTTAAAATACCATTCCCGATTCGCCCGCCCCGAGGCCGCTTCTCCATGTCTGCCACCGCCACGCCAGTCCGTCCCGCGCCGGATCATCACGCCCAGTTCATCGAGCTGCTGCAAACCAGCCTCGAACAGAACGCGTTCATCAAGCTGGTGCTGGCCAAGTACTGCGGTGACGAAGCCGATCTGCAGCGGCTGATCATCAAGCAACTGATGGTCAAGGATCAGCCGTGCCTGTCCTTCGTCTATCGCTACAAGACCCGCGATATCACCAAGAACTTTGCCTTGGCCGAAGGTGTGCAAACCGTTGCCGCACTGCTGCCGGCGTCGTTCAAGAACGCACATCTGCTGGCGGTCACCGATGAGGCGCAGCTGGAATACAGCAAGAAGGGCAAGAGCTCGCTGTTCAAGAGCAAGCCCCAGCAACTGCGGGAAGTGCCGTCCGCCGGGCACAACCGTGAGAAGAACCGTTTCCTCGACCTGAGCCGGCCATTCCTGGCCGACCTGGGCGTGACCAACCACAAGCACGAGTTGATCCCGGCGATGTCGCGCAAGTGGAAGCAGATCAACAAGTTCATCGAAGTCTTCAGCCATGCGCTGACGTCTTCGCCACTGGCGCTCGACAAACCGGTACGGGTCTCGGATTTCGGCTCGGGCAAGGGTTACCTGACGTTCGCCATCCACGATTACCTGCGCAACACTTTGCAGGCCGAGGGGCTGGTCACCGGCGTGGAGCTGCGCGAGGACATGGTCAAGTTGTGCAACGAAGCTGCCGCGCGGCTTGAGCACCCAGGCCTGGACTTCCAACACGGTGACGTGCGCAGCGTGGCGCCGCGCGCGGTGGATGTGATGATCGCCCTGCATGCCTGCGACATTGCCACCGATTATGCGATCCACATGGGCATCCGCTCGGGCGCCTCGATCATCATGTGCTCGCCGTGCTGTCACAAGCAGATCCGCCTGCAAATCCAGAGCCCGGCGCTGCTCAAGCCCATGCTGCAATACGGCCTGCATCTGGGCCAGCAGGCCGAAATGGTCACCGATAGCCTGCGAGCGCTGTTCCTGGAAGCCTGTGGCTACGAGACCAAGGTGTTCGAGTTCATTTCCCTGGACCACACCAACAAAAACAAGATGATCCTGGCGGTCAAGCGCGCCGAACCGGTGGACGCTACCGAGCTTTTGGCCAAGATCCAGGAACTGAAGGCGTTCTATCACATCACCGAGCATTGCCTCGAAACGCTGCTGCGGGCTGACGGTTACCTCGTCTGATCCGCGGCCTCAATCAAGATTTTGCCAAGGTCCAGGCGGCCGACTACGACGCGCTGCTGGTACCGGGCGGACGTCCAGCGCCACGTGCCGGACTGGGAGCGCGGATTGGCGAATCTAGACCTCCACCGGCACCGTCAACTTCGGATCGCCCAGCGGATGGCTCTTGGCGTCGAAGAAGCGCAACTCGGTGTCCAGTCCCTCGAATACCTTGGCGTAATGGCGCTTCTGATGTTGGATAAACGCCTGGCTGCGCGGGTAGATCGAGATCGCCACGGTCCTCGGCGCGGCAAGGCGCAAGGCATGGGCGATATGACTGTCCTGTTCGCCCAAGGCATGGCCAAACAGGCACAGGTTGTCGCGATGGTGGAGCAGCTGTTCGTAGCAGAACGACAGATAGTCGCTGCTGCGGATGGTCTTGAGTTTGTCCTGGCTCGGCCCCTCATTGACGAACAGCGGTACGTCGTCGAGCGTCTTGAGCGTGTTGTTGATGGCGAAACTGCCCAGCAGCGTGCCCTCGGTGGAGGTGAGCTTGCGCGCGGTGCCGTCCTGGTTGCGCACCAGGTGCAGGCCGCCGTGCAGATACAGCAGGCGAGGTTTGTCAGAGTCGGCCTGGCTCAGGTCGAAGCTATGGTCCGCACCGAGGAACAGGTCGGTGATGGTTTCGGGCGAGTGCTGGATCGCCCAATAGCTCAGCAGATCGTAGTTGGTGGTGAACACGGTGCGGTAGCGGCCCAGTTCCTGGTTGAGGCTCGCCAGGGTTGAGGGCTGCACCAGCCGCCACGGGATGTGCACGGTGTGCACGGTGTTGATCAGCGCTTCCTTGATCGCGTAGTAGCGGTTACGCGGTGCGGCGGAGCTGACGGCCAGGGCCTTGTTGACCCGGCTGGTGGTTTTCAATGCGCCGAGCACCTGTTCGAAACTGCGCGTCTGCAGCGCGTCGAACACGCTGAGTTCCGACGGGCTCAAGGGTTTCTCCTCGACGGTGCGGGCGTTTTCGTACAACGAGTCATAGCCGAAATCGTCCCACACGGCGCGGCTGGCGCCATTGCCCACCAGAAGGCCGCTGAAGGCGGTGTTGGCGCGCAACGTCTGCCAATCTTCGAGCCGGGTGTCGTATTCCTGGAAATCGGTCATCACGAAAGTCATCTCAAAACGTGGCAAAGGCAGGGCTGTGACTTTATCACGACCCAGTCTTGAGCCAGATCAAGATACGTTGTGACCGGTCGGTCAATGCTGTACGCCCCTGCCGATCCGGCCTTTATCAGGAGCGTGTCCCATGAGCAGCACTTTTTTCATTCCCGCCGTGAACATCATGGGCCTCGGTTGCCTCGACGAAGCCATGACCGCCATCCGCAACTACGGGTTTCGCAAGGCCCTGATCGTCACCGACGCGGGACTGGCGAAGGCCGGGGTCGCCAGCAAGGTGGCCCAGCTGCTGGCCCTACAGGACGTCGATTCGGTGGTTTTCGACGGTGCCAAGCCCAATCCGAGCATCGCTAATGTCGAATTGGGGTTGGGCTTGCTGAAAGAGGGCCAGTGCGACTTTGTCGTGTCGCTGGGCGGTGGTTCTCCCCATGATTGCGCCAAGGGCATCGCGCTCTGCGCAACCAATGGCGGCCAGATCCGCGACTATGAAGGGGTCGACCGTTCGAGCAAGCCGCAACTGCCGCTGATCGCCATCAACACCACGGCAGGCACCGCCAGCGAGATGACCCGTTTCTGCATCATCACCGACGAAACCCGCCATGTGAAAATGGCGATTGTCGACCGCAACGTCACGCCGCTGATGTCGGTCAACGACCCGGCGCTGATGGTGGCGATGCCCAAGGGCCTGACCGCCGCCACTGGCATGGACGCATTGACCCACGCGATCGAGGCCTATGTCTCGACCGCCGCCACGCCGATTACCGATGCCTGCGCCCTGAAAGCCATTACCCTCATCAGCAACAACCTGCGCCTGGCCGTGCGCGACGGTAACGATCTGGCGGCGCGGGAGAACATGGCCTACGCGCAGTTCCTGGCGGGCATGGCGTTCAACAACGCCTCACTGGGTTTCGTGCATGCCATGGCGCATCAACTGGGCGGTTTCTATGACTTGCCCCACGGCGTATGCAATGCGGTGCTGTTGCCTCATGTGCAGAGTTTCAACGCCATGGTATGCGCCACCCGGCTGACCGACGTAGCCGTTGCCATGGGGGCCGATGCGCACGGTTCCAGCCCGGAAGAAGGCGCGCAGGTCGCCATCGCCGCGATCCGCAGCCTGGCCTTGGACGTGGAGATCCCCGCAGGCCTGCGCGAGTTGGGCGTGCGCCTCAACGACGTGCCAGTCCTGGCGGCCAACGCCATGAAAGACGCATGCGGGCTTACCAATCCACGGGCGGCGGACCAGCGGCAGATCGAAGAAATTTTCCGCAGCGCATTCTAGGCGGTCCGCGCTGGCGTGAGCCTGATACAGAGCATCGCCGCCGCCGCCAATAACGTGCACAACACCGCCAGTGGCCAGGCCTGTTGACTCAATAACAGGCTGGCCATGGCGCCGATCAAGGAGGCCATCAGTTGGTGCAGGAAACCGCTCAACGCCATCGCATAAGCGCCGGCGATTGGCGCTCCCTCGTTCGCCAACGACAGGCTGATGGGGTAGTTCAACGACTGGCCGAACACCGCGAAGCAGTAAGGCAGCCAGAACAGCAGGGCGACGCTGCTCATTGAAACACTGCCTGCCAGCATGGTGACGCTGCCGCCCAAAACCAGGGCGATGCCCCAGCCCATCAGCCGCCGCTGGCCCGTGCGCAATACAAACGCATTCACCGCAAGCGCACCCAACAAATACGCCGCACTGATCGGCCAACCCAACAGACCGTATTCGATCGCTGACCAGTGAAAGCTTTCCTGCAGGATCAGCGGCGCAGCCGTGTTGAAAGCGATGATCACGCCATAGCCCAATCCTCCTGCCAGCGCTGGCAACAGGAATCCACGATGACGCAGTATCTGTCCGTACACCCACCACGCCGATTGCCCGTTGCTCGCCTCGGCCAGGACCGGGAAGCGGGCCCTGGACACTGCCGCTGCCATGGCGAGGCTGGCCGCGCCCAATCCCAGGAAGATCGCCTCCCATCCGAACGCCGCCTGGATCAGCGAGCCCAGGTACTGGCCGATGCCGAGGGCCACCACGAAGGCGATCGATATCCAGGACAGGGCCTTGGCCAGCAGATCGCCACTGAAACTGTCGCGTATCAGCACTCGCGCCATGACGGAAATGCCGCTGGCGCCGATCCCCTGGATTAACCTGAGCGTCAGGAACGCCTCTATGGACGTGCCCAACGGCAAGGCCAGGTTGCCCAGGCCGTAAAGCGCCAAGGCCGCCAGCAGGACAGGCTTGCGCCCGAGCCGCTGGCTCAGGCTGCCCCATAACAGCATTGGTAACGCCATGCCAATCAGGTACACCGGCAAACCCCACGAAACCCGCGCCGCGTCGGCTCCCAGGTCTTGGGCGATATCAGGCAGGGCCGGCAAGTAGATGCTCATGCCCAGTTGGGCCAGGAAGACGGTGGCGCAGGTGACGATCAGGGTTGTGCTGTTCTTCATCAGGGGCTCGTTTCAAGGGCGAATGTCACGCCCATGGGCCAGCAGCCGGTCAATGACCCGCTCGCAGAACGAACGAATCACGTCCGCCTCCATATCGGCACGCAGGGTGATGCGGATTGCGGCCTTGTCTTGCGGTACCACGGGGAAAAAAACCGCTGAAGTGAAATACCCCAGGTCGGCCAGTTCGACCGCCAGGCGGGTGGCCACGGCCGCCTCGCCGCAGTTCACCAGGCGGATTGCCATGGGGCTGGCGTACTGTTCGGTTCGGATGAGGCTGTCGAAGAAGCGGATATTAGCCTGCAAACGCTCCTGCAAGGTCTGGAATTCGCGGCTGCGATGCAAACGGATCGAGGCCATGCCGGCGCCGATCGCCGCCGAATTCAGGCATTGCGACCAGTTGCTGGGACCGCCGTAACGCTGCACCAGCGTCTTGTGCCGTTCATCGCCGAACATGGCCAGCCCACCGCCGGCGCCGAATGACTTGGCCAGCGAGGCGACGATCAAGGTGCGCTCATCCACCGTGTGCACCCGCGAGCGCATCAGGCCGATGCCGGATTTCCCTACAGTGGACAGCGCGTGGGAATCGTCCACATAAAGAAACAGGTCATAGCGTTGCTTGAGGTACAGCAAGCTGTCCAGGTCCGCCATGCCGCCCATGCTGTAGGCGCCGTCGGCCACGTAGGCTACGTTGCCCTGGCGTTTGCACACGTCTTCGAGAAAATCCATGTCGTTGTGCGGGCAGGTGAGGACTTGGGTTTCGTCGGCGCACGCGGCCTTGATGTGGTTCATCGAGTAATGGGCCTGCTTGTCGAACACCATTACCGGCGGACGGTTGCCCGTCAGCGCGCCGCTGGCCAGCAGCGGCAGGATCCCCGCGCTCGCCGCGCTGCAGGACAGCGCACTGAGGCAACTGGCGCCAAACAATTCCGACAGTTGGGTTTCGTATTGGTCCAGGATCGCTAGCCGGCAACGGTTTCTCGAATTGGCGATGCGCAGGGTCCCGGTTTCCCACAGCATGGTCATGACGCCATCCAGCAGCGCAGGGTGGTAATCCAGGCCCAAGTAGGAGGTCGTGCAAAAGTGTTGCAGGGTGCGGCCGTATTGGTCGACGAGAACATTGGGCGTCTTGACCTCGACATTCAGCCCTGCGACTTTTCCGGTTTCGGCGCTTTGCCAGTCCTGGTCTGCCAGGGAAACGATTTTGCGATAGTTGCTGAAGTGATGAGTCGGTTGCGAAGTCTGGTTCATGGGTAAATTAGATCCTTGGTTAAGCAGGCTGTCCGTAGGGGCGTTTCAATATCTGTGTGTTTCCAGACTTTACAGATGGGCGGGTAGCGCTTTGAATCGGCCGTTTCCGGTGTGTTTGAGTGTTACCGGAGACTTCTATGTAGGACCTTGCCTAAGGGCTTGGGCGGGGAATCCATTTGCAGCGTCGGAGCTGCGTCTTGACCCTGTATATGTTGGGCCTGCCTTGTTCCGCTGCTCGGGCAACCCACTGCTTGACGAATCTCAGAGCTGCTTGTCGATGCGGCACGGCTGGGGACCGGCCTGGCATTTGGTTTCACCCTACCGTTTGTCGTGGCGCCAGTGTTTTTCTCAAACCTTGAGTCTTGGATCACTTCGAATGAGATACGGGGTGCGCATGCCCATCATTCATAAAAACGGAGGGCCGGATCATGCGAGGGCCGAGCAACATTTATCCGGGAAACATCACTCACGATCGAACGAAGGTGTCTGAATCGGGTCGCAAAAGTGGAAGGACCACCATCATGAGCGTCGATAGATACCCGGGGAAAGGTGAAGTTGGCCGCCAGCCGGGACGGATGCCTCGCTGAATATCCATCGGTGGTTCTGATTCAGCGGCGGGCAAATCCCGTCGAAATTTTCTTATCAGAGGAGGGCGCGACCATGAGCCGGATGGCCACCTTTTTACGCACCACCAGCGTTGTCGTGCTGATGGGCCTGGGTGCCAGCAGCGCCTGGGCCCAATCGCCAGCCGAATTCATCAACGATGCATCAGCCAAAGGCATGGCTGACATCGAAGCCAGCCGCGAGGCGCATTCCAAAGCCGAATCCCGGGAGGTCAAGGATTACACCATCATGGTGATCAACGACCGCACCACCGCGAATCAACACCTGGCGAAAATCGCCAAGAAACTCGATTTGCCTGTTGCCCCAAGAGAAGAGGTGGCTGACAAAGCCAAGGCCCTCATGCCGAAGGTAGCCGAGGGCGAGTCGTTCGAAGCGGCTTATGCCGCCAGTCAGGTCAAGGCCACTGAGGAAGCCATCGAGCAGATCCAGCAGCAGGCCCAGACCACCGAAGTGCCGGAAATCAAGGCATTCGCTGACGAAACCCTGCCCAAGTTGCAGACTCATCTCGAAATGGCCAGGGCGCTGCAGGCCAGCCGCTGATCCGCTGCACCTGCTTTACATAGAGGACCGGGGCGCCCGCGTCCCGGCTTGTTTTGCCCGCAGAAAAGGAGAACCTCAATGTCTACACGCCGAGAACCCAACCAATACGCGATGCAGAATCCACTGACCCAATACCCTCGTCCGGAGTTTCCCGACCAGCCACAGTCGCCGCCGGGCATTGACCAGGACATGGAGCCGCAACCCGATCATGGCGAAAAAAGTTATCAAGGCTTCGGTCGCCTGGAAGGTCGCAAGGCGCTGATCACAGGAGGCGATTCGGGTATCGGTCGCGCAGCGGCTATCGCCTATGCGCGAGAAGGGGCTGACGTAGCGATCAATTATCTGCCTAGCGAAGAGCGCGACGCGCAGCAAGTCATCGAACTTATCAAGGCTGAAGGCCGCAAGGCCATCGCGATTCCTGGCGATCTCAAGGATGAAGCGTTCTGCGTGCAGCTGGTAAAAATGGCGCAACAGGAACTTGGTGGGCTGGATATCCTGGTGAATGTCGCCGGCAAGCAGGAGGCGCAAAAAGACATCGCCGACATCACCACCGCGCAATTCGACGACACCATGAAAACCAACATCTATGCGATGTTCTGGATCTGCAAGGCTGCGGTGCCGCTGATGCCGGCCGGGGCGACCATCATCAATACCGCGTCGATCCAATCCTACGATCCGTCCGCGACGCTGCTGGATTACGCCACCACCAAAGCGGCTATCGTCGCCTTCACCAAGGCGCTGGCCGGACAAGTCATCAGCAAGGGGATTCGGGTCAACGCCGTCGCACCGGGCCCGATCTGGACCGTGTTGCAACCCAGCGGCGGACAACCTCGCGAGAAGATTCCTACGTTTGGCTCCCAAGTACCGATGAAACGTCCGGGACAGCCTGCGGAGTGCGCGCCGCTCTATGTACTGCTCGCCTCGCAGGAATCGAGCTATATCACCGGGGAAGTGTTCGGCGTTACGGGTGGCAACCCGCTGCCCTGATCGTTTGACCAACCGTTGCATGGGCGATCGACGCCCATGCAATGCCGGTCAGCACTGGTTCAGATCAACCTTGTTTTTTTCTTCCAGCCCTTCAAGGTGCTTGGCCTCACCTTCTCCCATGGCCTGGTAGTGCTTTCTGAGTGCCTCTAGCTGCTTGAGATCCAGCGATTCGAGCCCAAGCATGGCGTTCTGTGCACTTTTGCTGGCGCGCAGCAATTCGTCGACTTTCAAATGCAGGATATCGGTGTCGCGGTTTTGCGTGTTCTGGATCAGGAACACCATCAGGAAGGTGATGATCGTGGTCGAGGTATTGATGATCAATTGCCAAGTGTCGTTGAAACCGAAGAACGGTCCGCTGGCAGCCCAGAGCGCCAACAACACGATGGCTCCCAGAAAGGTCTTGGGACTCCCCGCCCACAGGGCCAGTTTTTGAGCGATTTTTGCGAACGTCATTGCCGTGTTTCCTTATGGGATGCACCTGTCTGGTGTGACAGCAACGAGGCGGCGAAAATTCTACTTACATTTCAATCTGACGTCTGTCGGTATTCGTCATCCAGGCCCAAGACTGTCGCAACCATCTGCTCCATCCAAGGGTCACTCTTTAAAGCCTTAATCTAGGGAGTACGTCATGAATCTCACTCGCACTTTTTGCCTCGCCTGCTGCCTGTTCGCCCTGCAAGGCTGTTTCGACAACTCCAACAACGAGACCAAGGACAACACCGACGGCACCAAGTCGTCGGTGCAGATGCAGGAGTCCAAGTCGCAAAGCAAGTAGATGGCATAGCCCAAGCTTGGCTATGGAAAACCTGGGGGAACAAGCTTGCCCCCAGGTTGGGGCTGTTTCTCACCGGCCCTGCTGCAACACCTTCAGCGCTGCCGAGGCAAGGAAGCCGGAGCGGCTCTTCTCTTCAGGATGGTGCAACACGTATTCATCAATACGATTGAGCAGGTAGCCGGGCAACGTAATGTTGAGCTTCTGTGCCTTGCCCAGGTATTTGGTCACGTCGATATCCACCAGCGCCCATGTACATCCGGCATATTTCGGGTCGGCCGCGTGCAGCGTGACCGTATTGGCTGGCGGAATGGGCGAGCCATCCTCGGCGAGAATTTCGAAGTGCCCTTCGATGGCCTCGCGCGCCATGGCCATGGCTTCATCGAGATCGTCGCCAGCGGAAAAACAACCGGGAATATCCGGCACTTCCACACCCCAGGCGTGGTTCTCATCGCCCAAGGAAATCGCAATTGGGTAAAGCATTCAATGGTCCTCCGGAAAAGCTTGGCAACTGGCTTCCTGAAGCAGGGCCTGTTGCAAAATACTGATGGCCGTTTTCTTGAGCAGATCTTTTTTTGGATGGGGAACCGTGACCAGTCCCGGTTTGGTCGGGTGCTTGAAATGATGGTGACTGCCTCGAATCCGCACCAGGTACCAACCATCCGCAACAATCTGACCTATCAAGAATCGGCTATTCACAACACCTCCGTGTGGTGCGCTTGGTGGGAACTATACCCACTAAAAAATAATGATCAACACTATAACCACCGCAGGGGGATAAGCGGGTTTAGCGGTATGTCGTAACCAAGTCTAGAAGCCGCGCCAGGGAAGGCGGGCAGGGGGCGGGTTGGGTTTATTTCTGGATGTGAGGCCGCGTACAGATGCCCCTGGTGGCGAGGGAGCTTGCTCCCGCTGTGCTGCGCAGTAGCCCCCGTTTGAGCTCAACCGCGAACAACAGCTGTTCGCCCTAAGCGCCTATGATTGCTGCAAGAAAGTCAGCCGCACCGCAAACCCAATCAGAAGGCCACCAAACAACCACTGCTGCACCCGCTGCGCTGTGGGCGATCGTTGAAGCCAGCGCCCCAGGGCTACTCCAGCGAAGGCATAGAGCACGTCGTACAACAAACCGACGCAGACCAATATCACCCCCAACGTTGCAAACTGCGCCAGCACCGGTCCGTTCTGGGGGGCGATGAATTGCGGCATCAACACCGAGCAAAACAATAGTGCCTTGGGATTAAGCAGATTGGTCAGCAGGCCGCGCTGCACCGCTTGCCAGCGTTGCCCTTCGGTTGCAAGGCTGTGGTCTTGAAGGTTCGGCAACAACGTGGTCCGCAAACACTGAAGCCCGATCCAGGCCAAATAAGCAGCCCCGGCCAGGCGCACCACATCAAAGGTCCAAGGCGCCGACTTGAATAGCACCGAGAGTCCCATCGCTGCCAGCGCGACATGACATGCCCGGGCGATCCCCAAGCCCACCGCCGTGGCTAACGCCGCGCCCTTACCCTCGCGGGCGCCGGTTTGCAACACCAGGATCATATCCGGCCCGGGCAGCAGATACGCCACCGTCAACGCCGTGAAAAACAACCAGAGCCCTGTCATCCCTACACCCCTTATTCGACGAATCAGTGCTGTCAGTCTATGGCCGAACAGCAGGGCAGGTGGTTGCGTAGTCGGCTTCTAATGATTCGTAAATTGGCATAACCTGCCAAGCACTCGAACTACTCAATCGGAAGATGCCAATTCATGAAGCTGGACGCCTTCGACCGCAAAATCCTCGCCGCACTGCAACGGGACGGCCGCCTGAGCAACGTGCAACTGGCCGAAGAAATAGGCTTGTCTCCCTCGCCGTGCCTGCGTCGCGTGCGGATGCTTGAGGACGCCGGAGTGATTCGCGGCTACCAGGCCATCCTCGACCGTGATGAAGTGGGCCTCGGGATGACGATCTTCGTCGGCGTCAAGGTCGAGCGGCACACCGACGAACGAGCCGAGGCGTTTCGTCAGGCGGTAATGGCTTTGCCTGAGGTGATCTCGGCGTTCCTGGTGTCAGGCGAGTCGGATTTTTTGCTGCAAGTGGTGGTGCCGGACCTGCGGGCCTATGACCGTTTTGTCTCAGGGCATCTGCTGAAACTGCCGGGGATCAGGGATATCCGCAGCAATTTCGCGATTAACACTGTGAAAGCGCCGGTGCCGTTGCCGTTGGGGCATTTGGCTGGAGGGTGAAGCACTGGCAATTCTCTGTCGCACACCATTCTCTGATTTTGCCTACAAACTAAGCGGGAGTCGCCCGCTACCCACAATTGCACAAATAGGAAATAGTGTTCCGCAAACGGACTATGCGACTGGCAACGAACAATTGACGTCCGACAGATTCTGCCGGCTTCGCAGAGCGCGATGCTTGGGGCAGTGGGGCAAACCTTGGAGGGATGGTCAATGTATCCTAATACGGTAATTGAGCTTTCAAGCACACGGCTCACATTGTTCCAGATGGTTCACAGACTCAGCACGGCCTCCGGCCGCGGAGGAGAAAGGAGACATGCCTACACCTCGTAGTTATCAAGCAAGCATCGAGCAATTGCATCAAGAGGTAGAGGCGTTAGCTGAAGAAATGAGACGCCCGACTCCAACTACGGTTCGCGTTACGCTGCTGCCGTTCAGCATCGGCGCTGCGTTCGCCCTGACCTTGTTCACCATCGTGGCTTTTGTCGCAAAGCATGTTTGATCCTCCTGCGCGACCGTCAGGGACGCCAACCCCAAAAACCCCAGACCAAAAAAAACCGGCCACCAAGAGCCGGTTTTTTTTTTATCCCCCGTCAAAACCACACGACGCAGGACCAGAATTTGATTGGAGCGGGTGAAGGGAATCGAACCCTCGTTATCAGCTTGGGAAGCTGGAGTAATGCCATTATACGACACCCGCTCAGAGCGGCTGACTTTGTACCAGATGTCGCTTGGGATTTGAAGTTTTTCTTTCCGGACGGTGAGGTCATCCGTCCACGCAAGCCTCAAACCAGAGCGGTCGTTCGCGGGCGAGCCCCGTTGCCGGAGGCTTGCTCGCGACGACTTTTTTCAAATGGCCAGCGCATGGTAATCCTGCACGTAGCTGTACCGCGGTCGGCTTTCGTGGTGGGTCGGTTTCAAGAAGCTCAGCAACGCGTCGCGGCTGTCGCGGCAGGCGGCCTTGTGTTCCATGTCCAGGAAATGCCCGGTGGCTTGCAGCGTGGTGAAGGTGCTGTGCTGGACATGGTTGCCGAAGAGCCTGGCGTCGGTGGCCGAGGTGTACTCGTCCCATTCGCCGTTCAGGAACAGTACCGGCACGTTGATTTTTCTCGCCGCGTTGACGTAGCACTGCTGGTCGCTGTGGAGGATGTCATGGATGTGAAAGTGCATCTGCCCATATTCATGCTCGGCCAGGTTGCTGACGTGGCGATAATTGAAGCGCTTGAACAGCGGCGGCAGGTGTTTGCCAATGGTGCTGTTGACCAAGTGCCCCACACGGTGACCGTCCAGGCTGCCCAGGTAGTCCACGCCGCGTTCGAGATAGTCGCGCATCGGCGCGTTGAGCACCGGTGAGAACGAGCTGATCACGGCCTTTTCGATACGACGCGGGCGCTGGGCCAGTGCCGTCAGTGCCGCGGCGCCGCCCCACGAGAATGACAATACGTGCTCGGCAGCGAAGTGGTCGATCAGCTCCAGCAGGATCTGTCCTTCGATTTCCTTCGTCAGCATTTGCTCGTGGAGGTTGTGGGGCTTGGATTTGCCCGCGTAGGGCTGGTCGTACAACACGACGTTGAATTGCGGATAGAGGTTTTTGGCGGTCTGTGCAAACGACGCGGTGGTGGCCATCGAGCCGTTGACCAAGATGATGGTCTTTTGTGCGGCGTCTGCGCGATAGAACTCCGTGTAAACCCGATACTGACCCTGTATATCCAGCACAGCGATTTCTGGCCTCATGTCATAAGACTCCTGGCAAGCGGGTATGCGCGCAATGAGATTGCACGGGCAATGTGACAGGTAGGCATACGCCTGGAAGATAAGGCCCATGTCGATCCAGGAAAGCCGGTCGACGGGTATTGTTATGGCGGGCAGCTTGCCGGCGGATATGGCGGAACCTGAGGGTTCCAGCCGGCAAAAAGTTTCTTAGAGGTATGAAGTGACCAGTCGGTCACATTTCGGCCGACGGTTTGATTCAAGCAGGGGGTCGACCGTTGCGCAAGTGCTCTTTGAAAATTGCTCGACACTTCTGCCCAGCGGTCATCTGGCTCAGATCAGGCGGATTTCATCGGGGCTCAGGGCGCGGTATCGGCCCGGTTCCAGATCGACGTCCAGCACCAGCGGCCCCATGCGCTCGCGGTGCAGGCGCAACACCTTGTTATTGAAGTGCCCGAACATGCGCTTGACCTGGTGATAGCGTCCTTCAACGATGCTCAATCGCGCCGAAGACGGCCCAAGCAACGTCAGCTCCGCCGGTTGAGTGGTGAGGTCTTCGAAAGCGAAGTACAGGCCTTGGGCGAACGTGGCGGCGTATTCGGCGGTGATGGTCTGTTCGGTCTCGACGTAGTAGACCTTGGGCAGCTTGGTCTGCGGCTGGGTCAGGCGCCGCGACCAGCTGCCATCATTGGTGATCAGCATCAGTCCGGTGGTGTTGAAATCCAGGCGGCCGGCGATGTGCAGGTCGTCCTTGTCCGGTTCGTCGAGCAAGTCGAGCACGGTGCGGTGCTGCGGGTCGTGCGTGGCACTGACGCAGCCTTGCGGTTTGTGCAGCATGAAGTACCGCGCCATTCGGCCTGCCTGCAACACCTCGCCATCTACTTCGACGTGGCTGAATTCGCGCACTTGCGCGTGCGGATCGTTGACGGTCTGGCCATCGATCCGCACTCGGCGCTCCGCCAATAGCAGTCGGACCTGTTGGCGATTGAAACGCGGCAGATTACTGAGGAAACGGTCAACGCGCATGGGCAATTCGGGCAAGGAGGCGGAGGGCGGGCATCTTACGCCAACGGTTGGGGCTTGGCGCGCAACTGGTCGTCCACTCGCGCGCATTGCGGGCACAGGCAGGATTTATCGCGCAATTGCGCTGGCAGGGCCTCGAGCACGGCCGGGTCGATACTCACGCCATAGCACCAGCAGGCGCGGTCGGCGGTTTTCGGGTTGGCCAGGGTGCAGTCGTTGGCGGCGCCGCAGGCGGGGCAGAGGTCAGGTTTATTCATAACTCGAATGAGGCATCTCCACGCAGGTTCTGTTGGTTCCGGTTTGTCGGGCGCGTTGCAGGGCATGATCGGCCCGGGACAGCAGGCTGTGCAAGGTGTCCTCGTCCTGCAAGGTGGTCAGGCCGATGTTGATGGTGACGCGCAATTGTTTCCCGCTGCAAAAGTAGCGCTGTTGCTCAATGCGCTGGCGAATTTTCTCGGCGATCTTCAGACCGTTCTGTCCATCGGTGTCCTTGAGAAGCAAGGCGAAAGCGTCAGCACTCCAGCGGCAGACAATGTCCGAATGGCGCACGTTATTGGTCAAGTCGCGCGCGAATCCGCTCAACAATTGATCGCTGGCGATGTGGCCATGGGTGGAATCCAGTTGCTTGAAATTGTCCACTTCCAGCAGCAGCGCACTCAACGGCTTGGGTTCACGTTGGGCTTCGTGCAGGGCCTGCACCGCCAGCAGGTCGAAGCCCCGTCGGTTGGGCAGTTCGGTGAGGCCGTCAAGAATGGCTTGGGCATCGATCCGACGTTGATAGCTGACCACCAGCCGATAAAGCATCGCAAGTACGGCCACCGTCACCAGCAGGCCGATCAGCAGATTGAGGTACAACGCCTTGAGAATCGTGTCCCGCAGCAAGGTGCCGGCAGCGTAGTACCCCAGCAGCGAGGTCACCAGGAAGCCGGCACTCAACAAAATGGTCAGTACCAGCATTGGCGAGCGCGGGGAATACAACGGCGAACGAAGCGACATGGCGATTCCCTTGGAGTGATCCGATGGAATCAGTTTAGTGGCCTTGTGGGAAAAGGTGCCTGGATTTGTAGTTCGTGAAGCGGTGGAGAGGGAGCAGCCCCCTCGCCGGAATAAAGCAAAAGGCTACATGTTTCGAGTTATTGCCACGTCGCACCAGATTCCGATTTCACTGTCAGATTAATCGTCAGTCACCTCAATAGATGACTGCCGCCCGTCAGCGTCGCTGATGTGGCCCACCCGCGGTCCAGGAGGCCGCCATGTATCGACGACTGCTGTTCATTGCGTTTCTCGGTTTGACTCTTTCAGCCTGCGTGCCTTACGAGGGAGGAGGTTCGAACTATTACCGTTCCGAGGTCTACACCTCACCAGCGCCGGTCTATTACGGTGGCGGGAGTTATTATTCGGCCCCACGTGGCTACTACGCGCCACGGTACTATCAGCCGGCCCCACGTTATTACTCGGCACCGCGTTATTACCAGCATGGGCCTCGTTATTACTCGCCCCCGCGAGCAGCGTACCGGCCTTATCCACACCGGGGCGGCTGGGATGGCCGTGATCGGGGCGGCTGGAACGACGATCGCGGTCGTCGAGGCGGTCGTGATCGCGGACACGATCACCGGGGACGCGGCGGTCATGATGGACGAGGCGGCCATCGCTGACAGAGTGGCAGCAAAAAGCGGCGCATTGAGCGCCGCTTTTTTTATGCGTGCACTTTTTATACGGATCCCAGGTATCGCTTCCTCTATTGCCGCTCGCCCATTGTTCGATGACTACTGGCCAAAAGCGGCAGAAAAGCGGCATCCAGCGGAAGCCGATTGCCGCTTTTCTGGCATTGCCGCCGTGCCAATATCCCGCAAAGCGCCGGTTTACGGGGCTTTCTGCAAGTGGCACGCCGCTTGCTAAAGCCATCGTAAGTACATTTCTGGTCACCCAAAGGTTTCCGACATGAGCATCAGCTTCGATAAAGCGCTCGGTATCCACGAACAGGCCCTGAGCTTCCGCGCCCAGCGTGCCGAAGTCCTGGCCAACAACATTGCCAACGCCGACACCCCGAACTACAAGGCGCGCGACCTGGACTTCTCCAAGGTGCTCGCCGAGCAGAACGAAAAGACCAAGAACGGCCACTTCGCCTTGAACATGACCAACAACCGTCATATCGAAGCAGAAGGCCTGGGCAGCGGCGACGAATCGCTGATGTACCGCACGCCGATGCAGCCGTCGATCGACCAGAACACCGTGGACGCCCAACTGGAACAGTCCAACTACGCGGAAAACTCCGTGAACTTCCAGGCCAGCTTCACCCTGCTCAACAGTAAATTCAAAGGGCTGGTATCAGCCCTGCGTGGAGAGTAAGCCATGTCGATCGCGAGCGTATTCCACATCGCCGGCAGTGCCATGAGTGCCCAGACCACTCGCCTGAACACCGTCGCCAGTAACATCGCCAACGCCGAGACTGTTTCGTCGAGCATCGACCAGACCTACCGCGCCCGTCATCCGGTCTTCGCCACCATGTTCCAGGGCGGCCAGTCCGGCGGCAGCGACTCGCTGTTCCAGGACCAGGACGCCGCCGGGCAGGGCGTTCAGGTGCTTGGCGTGGTCGAAGACCAGAGCAACCTCGACGCCCGTTATGAACCAAACCATCCGGCCGCGGACGCCAAGGGTTATGTCTATTACCCGAACGTCAACGTCGTCGAAGAAATGGCCGACATGATTTCCGCCAGCCGTTCGTTCCAGACCAACGTCGAAATGATGAACACCGCCAAAACCATGATGCAGAAGGTCCTGACCCTCGGTCAGTGATAAGGGGCGAGTCACATGAGCGTCACCAACACCACCAGCGGTTTGAGCCTCAACGAGATTCTGGCCAACTCCTCGGTCAAGACCAACACCGCCACCGATACCCTGGGTACGGTGACCGGCACGGCGACCGGCAAGAAGGAATTGGGCAAGGATGCGTTCCTGCAACTGCTCGTGACCCAGCTGAAAAACCAGAACCCGCTGGAGCCTCAGGACAACGGTGAGTTCGTTGCCCAGCTGGCGCAATTCAGCAGCCTGGAAGGCATCACCACGCTCAACCAGACCGTGAGCGGCATCGCTGGCAACTACAACTCGTCCCAGGCCTTGCAGGCTTCGTCGCTGGTGGGTCGTTCGGTCATCGCGCCTGGTGACAAGGCGGTGGTCGATACCTCCAAGAGCCTCAACGGCACGGTGGTGGTGCCGGCATCGGTGTCCTCTGTCGCCGTCAAGATCGTGGACAAGGACGGCAAGACCGTTCGCACCATCGACCTGGGCAGCCAGAACGCCGGCAAATCGGCATTCATCTGGGACGGCAAGAACGATGCGGGCGCGACGGTCGAGTCGGGCACGTACACCTTCGCGGCCTCGACCACCATCGATGGCAAGGCCACGTCGCTGATCACCCACCTGCCGGCCACGGTCAGCAGCGTGACGATCAGCCAGACGGGCGGTGAGCTGATGCTCAACCTGGCCGGGCTGGGCAGCATTGCCCTGTCCAAAGTACAAACTATTGGTATGTAGAGCCGACTAACCGGCAAAAGGAGTCAACATGTCTTTCAACATCGGCCTTAGCGGTCTCTATGCTGCCAACAAACAGCTGGACGTGACCGGCAACAACATCGCCAACGTGGCGACCACCGGTTTCAAATCGTCCCGCGCGGAATTCGAAGACGTCTACTCGGCCACCAAGCTGGGTTCGGGCTCCAAGACCGTCGGCAACGGCGTGCGCCTGGCCAACGTTTCCCAGCAGTTTGGCCAGGGTGACGTGAACAACACCGGTAACGTATTGGACATGGGTATCCAGGGCCAGGGCTTCTTTGTCCTGAGCAACGACGGTTCCCTGAGCTACACCCGTGCCGGTACTTTCAAGACCGACAAGGAAGGCTACGTCACCAACAGCGATGGCACTGCACGCCTGCAGGGTTATGGCGTGGATGCCAACGGCAAGATCCAGAACGGTATCCTGACCGACCTGCGCATCGACACCTCGAACCTGCCGCCGAGCGCCACCAGCCTGGTTTCGTCGACGATCAACCTGAACTCCACGGCGACGCCGATCACCGCCGCGTTCAATCCGACCGACACGGCCACGTTCACCAAGCAGTTCACCACCCCGGTCTATGATAGCCAGGGTAACCAGCACTCCATGGACCAGTACATGGTCAAGACGGGCTCCAACACCTGGAACGTCTATACCTTGATCGACGGTCGCAACCTCACCGGTAGCTTGCCAACCACGACCGGTGCGACCGCGCCTGTTCCGTCGACCATGAACTTCGATGCGAACGGCAAGTTGACGACGGTCACCACTCCGCCCGCGACGGTCAATAGCGATCTGGTATTGACTGGCTGGGTTCCTGGCACCGTGACCAACGGAACATGGACCGCCAACGGCGCCGCGAGTGCACCGACAATCACGATCTCCATGGGCACCACCACCCAGTTCAACGCCGACACCGCTCGTTCGATCCCGGCCCAGAACGGCTACGCCACTGGCCAGATCACCAACCTGACCATCGACGGCAGCGGTGTATTGCTGGCCAACTTCAGCAACAACCAGACCAAGCCGATCGGCCAGCTCGCGCTCGCCAGCTTCACCAATGAGCAAGGCCTGCAGCCGGTAGGCGGCACCAGCTGGAAAGAAACCTTCGCTTCGGGTATCCCGGGCTACGATGCTCCGCAAACCGGCACCCTGGGTTCGATCGTCTCCAACTCGCTGGAAGAGTCCAACGTCAACCTGACCAACGAACTGGTCGAGCTGATCAAGGCGCAGAGCAACTACCAGGCGAACGCCAAGACCATCTCCACCCAGAGCACCATCATGCAGACCATCATTCAGATGGCTTGATAACGTTGGTTGCTTGAAGGCTGCACGAAGAGCCCCTCGCAAGAGGGGCTTTTTTGTGGCGGCTCTTTTTGTGGTGCTTGTCCCGGGCCACTCCAGGCCCCGGCTTTCTCCAGGCAAAAGAAAACCCCCGATAAACCAGCGGTCTATCGGGGGTTTCTTCAGCAGGCGCCTTGCAGCGCCTACCCGCTCAGCTTATTGGCAAGCTTCGCAATCCGGCTCGTCGATCGCGCAGGCCTTTGGCACTGGCGCAGGTCCTGCTGGAGCAGCCAGGACCGAGTCGTCACCGTGGTTGCCGCCGCTGGAAACCGCGTTCAGCTTGCCGGTGTTGATGGTCGACTTCTCGGTGCTGGTGGCGGCCAGGGCACGAAGGTAGTAAGTGGTTTTCAGACCACGGTACCAAGCCATGCGGTAGGTCACGTCGAGCTTCTTGCCCGAGGCGCCGGCAATGTACAGGTTCAGCGACTGAGCCTGGTCGATCCACTTCTGGCGACGGCTGGCAGCGTCGACGATCCACTTGGTGTCCACTTCGAACGCGGTTGCGTAAAGCTCCTTGAGCTCTTGCGGGATGCGTTCGATCTGCTGCACGGAACCGTCGTAGTACTTCAGGTCGTTGATCATGACCGAGTCCCACAGGCCGCGAGCCTTGAGGTCGCGAACCAGGTACGGGTTGATCACGGTGAATTCGCCCGACAGGTTCGATTTCACATACAGGTTCTGATAGGTCGGTTCGATCGACTGCGACACGCCGGTGATGTTGGCGATGGTCGCGGTCGGCGCGATGGCCATGATGTTGGAGTTACGGATGCCTTTCTGTACACGGGCGCGAACCGGTGCCCAGTCCAGGGATTCGTTCAGGTCAACGTCAATGTACTTCTGGCCGCGCTGGGCGATCAGGATCTGTTGCGAGTCCAGCGGCAGGATGCCCTGGGACCACAGCGAACCCTGGAATGTCTCGTAGGCACCGCGCTCGTCGGCCAGGTCGCAGGAAGCCTGGATCGCGTAGTAGCTGACCGCTTCCATGGACTTGTCGGCGAACTCGACCGCAGCGTCCGAACCGTACGGGATGTGCTGCAGGTACAGCGCGTCCTGGAAGCCCATGATGCCCAGGCCGACCGGACGGTGCTTGAAGTTGGAGTTCTTCGCTTGCGGCACCGAGTAGTAGTTGATGTCGATCACGTTGTCGAGCATGCGCACGGCCGTGTTCACGGTGCGTTGCAGCTTGGCGGTGTCCAGCTTGCCGTCATTGATGTGATTCGGCAGGTTGATCGAGCCCAGGTTGCAGACTGCGATCTCGTCCTTGTTGGTGTTCAGGGTGATCTCGGTGCACAGGTTCGAGCTGTGGACCACGCCCACGTGCTGCTGCGGGCTGCGCAGGTTGCACGGGTCCTTGAAGGTCAGCCATGGGTGGCCGGTTTCGAACAGCATCGAGAGCATCTTGCGCCACAGGTCTTTGGCCTGGACGACTTTGAACAGCTTGATCTTGTTGTACTCGGTCAGGGCTTCGTAGTACTCGTAGCGCTCTTCGAAGGCCTTGCCGGTCAGGTCGTGCAGGTCCGGTACTTCGGATGGCGAGAACAGGGTCCACTTGCCGTCGTCGAAGACGCGCTTCATGAACAGGTCCGGGATCCAGTTGGCGGTGTTCATGTCGTGGGTACGACGACGATCATCACCGGTGTTCTTGCGCAGCTCGATGAACTCTTCGATGTCCATGTGCCAGGTTTCCAGGTAGGCACAGACCGCGCCCTTGCGCTTGCCGCCCTGGTTGACCGCGACCGCGGTGTCGTTGACCACTTTGAGGAACGGCACGACGCCTTGGGATTTGCCGTTGGTGCCCTTGATGTACGAGCCCAATGCGCGAACCGGAGTCCAATCGTTGCCCAGGCCGCCAGCGAATTTCGACAGCATGGCGTTGTCGTGGATCGCGCCGTAGATGCCCGACAAGTCGTCTGGCACGGTGGTCAGGTAGCAGCTGGACAGTTGCGGACGCAGGGTGCCGGCGTTGAACAGGGTCGGGGTCGACGCCATGTAGTCGAAGGACGACAACAGGTTGTAGAACTCGATCGCACGGTCTTCGCGTTGCTTCTCTTCGATCGCCAGGCCCATGGCCACGCGCATGAAGAAGATCTGCGGCAGTTCGAAACGCACGCCATCCTTGTGGATGAAGTAACGGTCATACAGGGTTTGCAGGCCCAGGTAAGTGAACTGCTGGTCGCGCTCGTGGTTGATCGCCTTGCCGAGTTTTTCCAGGTCGAATTCGGCCAGGACAGGGTTCAGCAATTCGAACTCGATACCCTTGGCGACGTAGGCCGGCAGGGCCTTGGCGTAGAGGTCGACCATTTCGTGGTGGGTCGCGCTCTCGGCGACTTCCAGGAAGCTCAGGCCTTCGGCGCGCAAGGTGTCCATCAGCAGGCGGGCGGTGACGAACGAGTAGTTCGGCTCGCGTTCCACCAGGGTCCGTGCGGTCATCACCAGGGCGGTGTTGACGTCCTTGAGCGCGACGCCGTCATAGAGGTTCTTCAGGGTTTCGCGCTGGATCAGGTCGCCGTCGACTTCTTCCAGGCCTTCGCAGGCTTCGGTGACGATGGTGTTCAGGCGGCCCATGTCCAGCGGCGCCAGGCTGCCGTCGGCGCGGGCGATGCGGATCGAAGGGTGAGCCTGGACCGGTGCGTCGGCCGGGGTGCGGATGGCGCGCTCCTTGGCGCGCGAATCACGGTAGATCACGTAGTCGCGAGCGACTTTCTGCTCGCCAGCACGCATCAGGGCCAGTTCGACCTGGTCCTGGATTTCTTCGATGTGGATGGTGCCGCCCGAGGGCATGCGACGCTTGAAGGTCGCAGTGACTTGCTCGGTCAGGCGGGCCACGGTGTCGTGGATTCGCGACGAAGCGGCAGCGGTGCCGCCTTCAACTGCGAGAAACGCTTTGGTGATGGCGACGGTGATCTTGTCATCGGTGTAAGGAACGACAGTCCCGTTACGCTTGATCACGCGCAGCTGGCCAGGCGCGGTGGCGGACAGATCCGGGTTCGAATCAGCGGCCAGCGGCGCGGTGCCCTGCGGGTTCTCGCGAGTTGTGTCGGTGTGCATGGGTGTCTCCACGTTCTCTATGTTTATTTGGGCACCATCACGGTGCCCACCGTTCCGTCCTGAAGCACTACAACCGACTGGCGCCGGGTATAACAACTTCGGGACAGTAGGAAGCGAGCCAGTGGCGCCGCTTCCATCCGAAGTTCTCGGGTCGCGAGCCTGGGCTCGAAACCGGGTTTGCAGGGGTGGCA
Organism: Pseudomonas sp. Z5-35; assembly: GCF_051131945.1. Taxonomy (NCBI): domain Bacteria; kingdom Pseudomonadati; phylum Pseudomonadota; class Gammaproteobacteria; order Pseudomonadales; family Pseudomonadaceae; genus Pseudomonas; species Pseudomonas sp. Z5-35. The sequence continues at coordinate 4,119,914 of NZ_CP071640.1, read as the reverse complement.
GCAAAGGACTGCAACACCCGTACCGTTTCGGTCGTTCCAGACCCTGAAACAGTCGCCATCCGCAGGGGGCGGTCTGGACTTGGAAAAACTGTCGTGTTGCAGGAGGGCAGAGGCAAGAAAATCGCTTGAATTCTCTATCCAACTTGTGTTTGGTTTTTGGCCTGAAACCCTACATGTAGGGTTTTTTACGCGGCGGGCTACAAGATAATGCGTTTTGGGGCATGAATCAACGTGCTACCTGTGGATAAGCCTGTGCGTAATTTGTGTGCGAAACGTGGAACTGCTCTGTAGGCCGCGACCTTGCTGGAGCGCGGCTTTTTTCATCGATTTTGACGACTTGAAAACAGCCCGGGGTTTTTTCGGGCGCGGACGTTACCACACAAATCCAGCCCGACCGAACGCATTTGTCCGCTTGTTTTCTGTACAGCCGGCGTTTATACAATCGGCCGGCGCATGGGCGTGTTTATCCTCCTTTGATATGACAAACAGACGGGAGGATCCGGGTTTCAAGCGGCCACAGGGTGAGTGTTCATCCTTTCTTTTTATACCTACAACAAGACGAGGCCCCCACGTGGAACAAGAAGCCTGGCAGATATTGATCGTCGAGGATGACCAGCGTCTGGCCGAACTGACCCGCGAATACCTGGAAAGCAACGGCCTGCGCGTCGCCATCGAAGGCAACGGCGCGGTGGCGGCGCAGCGGATTATCAGCGAACAGCCAGACTTGGTGATCCTCGACCTCATGTTGCCCGGCGAAGATGGCTTGAGTATCTGCCGCAAAGTGCGCGAGCAATTTGACGGACCGATCCTGATGCTCACCGCCCGTTCCGATGACACCGATCAGATCCAGGGCCTGGACCTGGGCGCCGACGACTACGTCTGCAAGCCGGTGCGCCCGCGTCTGCTATTGGCGCGCATCCAGGCGCTGTTGCGCCGCAGCGAACCGGAGCCGTCCGTGCCGCAGAAACAGCGGCGCCTGGAGTTCGGTCCGCTGGTGGTGGACAACGCCTTGCGCGAAGCCTGGCTGCAGGGCAACGGTATCGAGCTGACCAGCGCCGAATTCGACTTGCTGTGGCTGCTGGTGTCCAACGCCGGGCGCATCCTGTCCCGTGAGGAGATCTTCACCGCCCTGCGCGGCATCGGCTACGACGGCCAGGACCGCTCGATCGATGTGCGTATCTCGCGCATCCGCCCCAAGATCGGCGACGACCCCGACCATCCGCGATTGATCAAGACCATTCGCAGCAAAGGCTACCTGTTCGTCCCCGAAGCCTGCGTAGACGCGGCTTCGTGAACTCGATCTTCCTGCGCATCTACGGCGGCATGTGCGCGGCACTGGTGCTAGTGGCGGTGCTTGGCGTGCTGGCCCTGCATCTGCTCAACCAGACGCGTGGCGAGCAATACCGCGAGCGCTTGGCCCATGGCACGTTTTCCCTGATGGCCGATAACCTGCGGCCGATGAACGACACCGAGCGTCGACGGGCGCTGGCGGTGTGGGAACGCCTGCTGGGGATTCCGCTGCAGCTGAGGACTTTCAATCAGACCGACCTCGACCTGGGGCAGCGCACCCGCGTGCTGCGCGGTCAAGTCCTGGTGGAGCAGACCGGCCCCCATGCGGCGAAGGTCTATCGGCTGGTCAGCGATGGTGAACAGTTGACGCTGGTGGGCGAGGTTCGCCAGATCAGCGAGCAACTGGCCCGGGCGACTATCTATCTGCTGGCCGATGAGCTGGTGCGTTACCCGGTGGCCGAGCAGCCCGGACGGCTCGCGCAACTGAAGCAGGAAAAAGGTTTCGGCTTCGACCTGCGGCTGATGAAGGTCGAGCAGGCGGACATGGACGACGATCAGCGTCGGCGAGTATCGGAGGGCGATACGGTGATGGCGCTGGGCAAGGGCGGTGACTCGATCCGGGTCTTTGCCGGGATGGTCGGCACGCCGTGGGTCCTGGAGATCGGTCCGTTGTACCAAATGAATCCGTACCCACCCGAATGGCTGGTGCTGATCGCCGCGTTGGGGTTGAGCCTGATCGGTTTGATCGTCTATCTATTGGTGCGCCAGTTGGAGCGACGCCTGCGCGGCCTTGAGTCGGCCGCCACTCAAATCGCCCAAGGCAGCCTGGAGACCCGCGTCCCCGCCCGAGGCGCCGACTCGGTGGGGCGCCTGGCCGCTGCGTTCAACGGCATGGCGGAGCATTTGCAGCAGTTGCTGGCGATCCAACGAGAATTGGTGCGCGCGGTCTCCCACGAGTTGCGCACGCCGGTGGCGCGTCTGCGTTTCGGCCTGGAAATGCTCGGCAGCGCCAGCACGCCCGATGCCCGGGACAAATACCTGGCGGGCATGGACCACGATATTGAAGACCTGGACCGGCTGGTGGATGAAATGCTGACCTACGCCCGACTGGAACAAGGGTCGCCGGCGTTGAATTTTCAGCGGGTGGACCTGGATGCGCTGGTCAATCAGGTCATCGAGGAACTCGGGCCTTTGCGCGCCGGGGTTACCGTAGAGCGTGGCCTCTGCCTGTCCGCCGCCGATTGTGACGACGCCTGGGTCGAGGCCGAGCCGCGGTTTTTGCACCGTGCCCTGCAGAACCTGGTGGGCAATGCCATGCGCCACGCCAGATCCCGGGTCACGGTGAGTTACCAAGTTGGGCAGTTGCGTTGCCGGGTCGATGTCGAGGATGACGGACCCGGTGTGCCCGAGGCCGCATGGGAGCGGGTGTTCAAACCGTTCCTGCGCCTGGATGACAGTCGCGCGCGGGCGTCGGGCGGCCACGGGTTGGGGCTGTCGATCGTGCGGCGGATCATCCACTGGCATGACGGCCGGGCGTTGATCAGCAGGAGCAAAAGCCTCGGAGGAGCCTGTTTCAGCTTGAGTTGGCCGAGGCACCAGGACCGGTCTTGAGGGATGGGGCCCAAATCTCAGGCCTTGATCCCCATCAGACTCAGCAATTGCCCGTTCTTCACAGCAAATTGTCCGTGCAGTTCACTGCCATGACGCCACTCGGGCGACAGGTCAATCAACAAGCGCAATCGCACGTGCCCATCGTGCGCCCACTCCAGCACCTCAGCGTGTTCGAAGTAAAAACGCTGCCCGACGATCGGGTACAGCGCTTTGAACAGGCTTTCCTTCATGGAAAAGGTCAGGGTCACCAGCAGCGCCCGATCATCTCGCGAGACAGTGGCCAGGCGCAGCAGCTCGGGTGGCGTGAGGATTTCACCGGCCAGGCGCTCGGCGCGCTCAGGGTCGAGCAGGTTTTCCAGATCCATGCCCAGCCCTTGCCAGTGCTGTTTTTGCGCGACAATCGCCGCCGCCCGGCCTGTGCTGTGGGTGATCGAGCCGCTGACATGTGCCGGCCACACGGGCGCGCGATCTTCGCCGATGGGCGGCACGCAGGCTTGGCCGTCAAGGCGCAGCAAGGCCGCCCGGGCGCAGATTCTCCCGGCGAGGAACTCCGCCTGCCGCTTGGCCACCGAGCGCTGGATGCTCGCCGGCGGCTTGATGGCGCTGTTGGGGAAATCGTCAGCGACGAGCAACAGTGGATCGAAGCGAGTGCTGACCAGCACCGTATCGGGCAAGGCGTCGGGCAGCAGCCAGTGTTCATCCAGAGGCGAACAGCAGGCGGGCAGGGCGGGGAGTCGGTTCATGCCGGGCATTTTGCCGGGTTGGCTTGAGGCTGGGTAGTGGAAAGAGCAGTACGCGAAGATGCTTCTGTGGCGAGGGAGCTTGCTCCCGCTCGACTGCGCAGCAGTCGCCGGTAATCTTGGGACCGCTTTGCGGCCCAGCGGGAGCAAGCTCCCTCGCCACAGGTATTTGTTTCAGCTTGAAGGAATCGGTATCAGCCAAAGATCTTTTTGAAGAACTTCTGCATATCCGCCCACGATTTCTCATCGGCTGCCTTGTTGTAGCCGATGTCCGGCCCGCCATGTTCGCCATGGCTCAGGCGGTCGGCGTCCGGGTTGCTGAAGCCGTGCTTGGCGCCGTCGAGGCTGACGAATTTATAGTCGGCGCCAGCCTTGTCCATTTCGCTCTTGAACGCGGTCACGTTGTCGCCGGTGACCATGCTGTCCAGCGCGCCGTGTTCCACCAGGATCTTTGCCTTGACGCTGCCTGGAGTCGCCGGGGTATTGGTGACCAGGGCACCGTGGAAACTCACGACGCCAGCCAGCGGCAGGCCCTGGCGCGCTGCGTCCAGCACGACCTTGCCGCCGAAGCAGTAACCGATGGCGGCGATTTTGTCCGGGTCGGTCTGGGGTTGCTTCTTCAACAGATCGAGCCCGGCCTGGAAGCGCGCACTGGCCGCCTTGCCGTCCTTGAGCGCCGCCTGCATGAAAGCCATGGCGTCCTTGGGATGCTCGGTGTTCTTGCCGTCTCCGTACATGTCGATGGCCAGGGCGCTGTAGCCAAGCCCGGCGAGGTCGCGGGCGCGGCGCTTGGCGTAATCGTTCAGCCCCCACCATTCATGCACCACCACCACGCCGGGGCGCGGGCCTTTGACCGCGTCGTCATAGGCGTAATAACCGATCAGCTTCGTGCCGTCGGCACTGGTGTAGGGGATCTCCTGGGTCTGGATGGCGGCGTGGCTTGCGCCGCTCAAGGCCAGAAGTACAACAGCAAACAACCTGCGCATGATTGAATCTCCTTGAAAAGTTGTTCGGACAGACTAGCCGATTCATTCAGCCCAGGTTCAGAGAACGTTCAAGAGGGGTTCAGGGACCGTTGGATAACGTGGCTGCGACTTCACACAACCACGGCTTCAAAAGGAACCTGATCATGACTCATATGAAAAAACTGCTGTTGGCCTTCACCGTGCTGGGCGCCAGCGCCCTGGCTCACGCCGACGATAACTTTGCCAGCCTGACGCTCGGCCAGACCAGCGACAAGGTCAAGAAGTCCAATGCCTTGAACAGCGCGCTGAACAACCCGAACGCCGACGGCATCATCGCCAAGGACAGCACCTATGGCCTGCGCCTGGGCCGGCAAAACGACCAGGGTCGCTACTACGCCACCTACGATAACGTCTCGGGCAGCCACAACGGCATCAAGTTGCGCCAGGAAAACCTGCTGGGCAGTTACGACCTGTTCTATCCGGTCACCAGCAGCACTAAACTGTTCGGTGGTGGCACGGCGGGCCTGACCAAGCTGACCCAGGATTCCCCAGGCTTTAGCCGCGACACCGACATCGGCTACGCCGTTGGCCTGCAAGGGGGCGTGTTGCAACAGATTTCGCAAAACACCTCGGTGGAACTCGGGTACCGTTACTTGCGCAGCAATGCGAGCACCGAGATGAGCCCGCACGGCGGTGACAAAGTCGGTTCGCTGGACTTGACCAGCAGCGCCCAGACCTACCTGTCCGCCAACTACACGTTCTAGGCAACCTGGGGATGAGCATGTCCAGCCGGATCGGCCCGAGGCGATCCGGCGCCTTTTGTTTGAAATCGGCTTTTTGATTGGCCTGGGAGCGGTTCATGAAACTATTGGTTGTCGAAGACGAAGCGTTGTTGCGTCATCACTTGCAAACCCGTCTCACCGACAGCGGCCATGTGGTGCAGGCCGTGGCCAATGCCGAAGAAGCCTTGTACCAGGTGCGCGAGTTCAATCATGACCTGGCGGTGATCGACCTGGGCCTGCCGGGCATCAGTGGCCTGGAACTGATCCGCCGATTACGCTCACAGGACAAGACTTTCCCGATCCTGATCCTGACCGCCCGCGGCAATTGGCAGGACAAAGTCGAAGGCCTGGCCGCCGGGGCCGATGATTACGTGGTCAAGCCGTTTCAATTCGAAGAGTTGGAAGCGCGGCTCAATGCCCTGCTGCGTCGCTCCAGCGGCTTCACCCAGTCGACCATCATCGCCGGTCCGCTGTTGCTGGACCTCAACCGCAAGCAGGCGTCCCTGGGCGACGAGCCGTTGGCCTTGACGGCCTATGAGTACCGCATCCTTGAATACCTGATGCGCCATCACCAGCAAGTCGTCGCCAAGGACCGCCTGATGGAGCAACTCTACCCGGACGACGATGAGCGCGACCCGAATGTCATCGAAGTATTGGTAGGACGCCTGCGTCGCAAACTCGAAGCGCCGGCCGGCTTTAAACCGATCGATACCGTGCGTGGCCTGGGTTATTTGTTCAACGAGCGCTGCCAGTGATTCGTTCGCTGCGGCTGCGGCTGATGCTGGCCGCCATGACCCTGGCGGTGCTGTTCATGCTGGCGCTGCTGCCGGCGATGCAAGGCGCGTTCAGCCTGGCCTTGCAGGAGTCGATCGAACAACGCCTGGCCTCGGATGTGACCACGCTGATTTCCGCCGCCCGGGTGGAAAACAATCGTTTGAAGATGCCCGCGCAGTTGCCCGACGAGCGATTCAACCTTGCCGATGCTCGCCTGCTGGGCTACATCTATGATCGCGAGGGGCGGTTGGTCTGGCGTTCGAAGGCGACCCGGGAAGAACACATCAATTACACCCCGCGCTATGACGGACAGGGCAACCAGTTCGCGCGTATCCGCGAGGACAACGGCCAGGAATTCTTCGTCTACGACGTCGAGGTCAAGTTGCTGGGCGGCCAGAGCGCCGCGTTCAGTATCGTCACCCTGCAGCCGGTGCATGATTATGAGCTGACCCTGCAAGGCCTGCGGGAAAACCTCTACCTGGGGTTCGGCGCCGCGCTGGCGGTGTTGTTGGCACTTTTGTGGATCGGCCTGACCTGGGGCTTGCGAGCCCTGCGGCGCCTGAGCCAGGAATTGGATGAAATCGAAGCCGGCACCCGCGAAAGCCTCAGCACCGCGCACCCTCGGGAGCTGTTGCGGTTGACCGGCTCCCTCAATCGCCTGCTGTACAGCGAGCGCGAGCAGCGCAGCCGTTATCGCGATTCCCTCGATGATCTGGCCCACAGCCTGAAAACTCCGCTGGCGGTATTGCAAAGCGTCAGTGAGGACATGGCCCGGCGCCCCGAGGACCGTGGCCAGGCCTGGGTGCTGCAAACCCAGATCGAACGCATGAGCCAACAGATCGGCTATCAGTTGCAGCGTGCCAGCCTGCGCAAAAGCGGCCTGGTGCGCCATCAGGTGCGCTTGCGCCCCGTCCTGCAAAGCCTGTGCGACACACTCGACAAGGTGTACCGCGACAAGCGCGTGCAGGTCGTATTCGACCTGCCGGAGCACTGCCAGGTGCCGATCGAACAGGGCGCGCTGCTGGAAATGCTCGGCAACCTGTTGGAAAACGCCTATCGGCTGTGCCTGGGGGAAGTGCGGGTCAGCGTGCACCAGACCCTCGGCGGTACGGAGTTGAGCATTGAAGACGATGGTCCGGGCGTGCCGCCAGACCAGCGTGCGCGGATCCTTGAGCGTGGCGAAAGGCTGGATCGCCAGCATCCGGGACAGGGAATTGGCCTGGCGGTAGTCAAGGACATCATTGAAAGCTATGGGGCGAAATTGGCCCTAGGGGATTCGGAGCTGGGCGGGGCGGCGTTTCGGATTCATTTTTCGATGGTTTGAAACCAAAATCAGTTTTCCTGCTCCCGATAAGCCCCCGGCGTCACCCCCGTCCACTTCTTGAACGCCCGGTGAAACGCCGATGGCTCGGAGAACCCGAGCTGTTCGGCGATCTGCTGCAATGACAGATCGGCCCTTCCCAAATGGTAGATGGCGATATCCCGCCGCAGCTGATCCTTGAGCTCCTGGAAACTCGTGCCTTCCTCGCGAAGGTGCCGGCGCAACGTCTGGGCGCTGATGTGCAAATGCGCGGCGACGTTGTCCAGGTCCGGCCAGCGCGCCGTGTCACGGCTGAGCAGGCGGCGCAACTGGCTGGTCAGGCTGCGGCCATCGTCCGGTCGTGATAGCAGGTCAGCGGGGGAGCGTTCGAGAAAACGCTTGAGGGTTCGCTCGTCCTGCAGCAGCGGCATCTCCAGATAGCGGCCATGAAACAACAGGCTGTTGCGTTGCGCCTCGAACAGCAGCGGGCAGGGGAACAGCAGGTCGTATTCTGCGCCGTGGGGCGGCTTGGCATAGCTGAACGTCGCTTGTTCCAGGCCGATCCGCTGGCCGATCAGCCAACTGCCGAGGCGATGCCAGATGACCAGCAGGCTTTCGGCCAGGAAATTCTCGGGGTCACGCAGCGTCGACTCATCCAGGCTCAACCGTACCCGGTCTCCTTCAGCCTCCAGCGTCAGGCGCGGTGCGTCGGCAAACAGGCTGTAGAACAACAAACCGCGTTGCAGGGCCTTGCCCAGCGTCCGACAGTGGATCAACGTGTGACACATCATGGCAAACGTCCCGGGTTTACTCGTCACCCGGCCGAATCCCAGATATTCATCCTCCAGCGCCGACCACAGCGCCCGCAACAGGCGGGCGAATTGCTCTGGCGCGATGCGCGCACGCGGTTCGTCGAGCAGCTCGGGGCTGATGCCCAGCTGTTGCAGCAGGGGAAGGCAGTCGAACCCTTGCCGGCGCGCGCCACCGAGGGCTGCACGGGCGAAGTGACTGGCGATGGTGCGTTGGCGCATGGGCACTGATCCGTCCGTTAAGCGAGGCGATGTTAGCAGGGACTTCAGGCTCGACAAGGCGGATATCCGCCAAATCATGGAGTGGTAAGCGGTAGGTTGGCGGATATCCGCCACGTTTAGCCTTGTGTTTAATCCTTCAGAAATACACAAATACCGCCTGCGATGGCGCTTGTAGGGCGTTTCGCAAAAATGGCACGCGCCTTGCGATGCAGTTTGCAGGTCTGCAGCGTGCAGCCGACAAAAAACAAATCCCTCCAGTGCAGGAGGGTTCGCAATTGAGGTGTCGTGGACAACAGGCGGATGTTGTCACACGGGACTCTTGAGGAAGGTTTTGCCATGACGACTCGTCAGCCCCTGTACAAATCCCTGTATTTCCAGGTAATCGTAGCCATTGCCATCGGCATTTTGCTCGGCCACTTCTACCCGCAGACCGGCGTTGCCCTCAAGCCCTTCGGTGACGGGTTCATCAAATTGATCAAGATGGTCATCGCCCCGATCATCTTCTGTACCGTCGTCAGTGGCATCGGCGGCATGCAGAACATGAAATCGGTGGGCAAGACCGGCGGCTACGCGCTGCTGTATTTCGAGATCGTCTCCACCATCGCCCTGCTGATCGGCCTGGTCGTGGTCAACGTCGTGCAACCGGGCGCCGGCATGCACATCGACGTATCGACCCTGGACACCAGCAAGATCGCCGGTTTCATCTCGGCCGGTAAAGATCAAAGCATCATTGCCTTCATCCTCAACGTGATCCCGAACACCATCGTCGGCGCGTTCGCCAACGGCGACATCCTGCAAGTGCTGATGTTCTCGGTGCTCTTCGGTTTCGCCCTGCATCGCCTGGGTGCCTACGGCAAGCCGGTGCTGGACTTCATCGACCGCTTCGCCCACGTCATGTTCATCATTATCAACATGATCATGAAGCTGGCGCCAATCGGTGCGTTCGGTGCCATGGCCTTCACCATCGGCGCCTACGGTGTCGGTTCGCTGGTGCAACTGGGCCAGTTGATGATCTGCTTCTACATCACCTGCGTGGTGTTCGTGCTGGTGGTGCTGGGCGCCATCTGCCGCGCCCACGGCTTCAGCGTGATCAAGCTGATCCGCTACATCCGTGAAGAACTGCTGATCGTGCTGGGCACTTCCTCGTCGGAATCGGCCCTGCCGCGCATGCTGATCAAGATGGAGCGCCTGGGTGCCAAGAAGTCTGTAGTAGGCCTGGTCATCCCGACTGGCTACTCGTTCAACCTCGACGGTACTTCGATCTACTTGACCATGGCTGCGGTGTTCATCGCCCAGGCCACCGACACCCCGATGGACATCACGCACCAGATCACCCTGTTGTTGGTGCTGCTGCTGTCGTCCAAAGGCGCTGCCGGCGTCACCGGTAGCGGCTTCATCGTGCTGGCAGCCACCCTGTCGGCCGTAGGCCACCTGCCGGTCGCCGGCCTCGCGCTGATCCTGGGTATCGACCGCTTCATGTCCGAAGCCCGCGCCCTGACCAACCTGGTGGGTAACGCCGTTGCGACGATCGTGGTTGCCAAGTGGGTCAAGGAGCTGGACGAAGACCAGTTGCAGACCGAGCTGACTTCCGGTGGTCGCGGTATTTCCGACGTTCGTGAAGACGACGAGCAGATCGCGCAAGCGCAGATTGTAGCGGCTGAATCCTCTGCCCCAGGCACTGTAAGGTAATCTTAAGGCTGCAATGAAAAACCCGCTTCGGCGGGTTTTTTATTGCGCCGCATTTTCCAGGTGAGCTGCTTTTGTGGCGAGGGAGCTTGCTCCCGCTGGGTTGCGCAGCAGCCCCAGGATATATCTGCCACCGCATGGCTTCAGGTCATACGTAGGGGACTGCTGCGCAGTCCAGCGGGAGCAAGCTCCCTCGCCACAACAGCCCTCGCACTGAGCAGATTTGTCAGCCCGAACGACACCCTTGGTAATTGCCCCAGCGCCAGTCCCTGCCTAGTCTTGAATGCATCATTCAAGCGGAGGTCGTCCATGCAAGGCCCACTGGCATCGCTCAAGGTTCTGGATTTCTCGACCCTGCTGCCGGGCCCGTTCGCCTCGCTGCTGCTGGCGGACATGGGCGCCGAGGTGCTGCGCATCGAATCACCGGATCGTCCGGATCTGCTGCGGGCCTTGCCGCCGCACGACCAAGGCATCTCGGCCAGCCATGCCTACCTCAATCGCAACAAGCGCAGCCTGGCCTTGGACCTCAAGCAGCCGGCGGCGCTGGAGATCATCAAACGGTTGCTGGGTGACCACGATATCCTGCTGGAACAGTTCCGCCCCGGGGTGATGGAGCGGCTGGGCCTGGGGTACGAAGCTCTGAAGGTGATCAACCCCCGGCTGATCTACGTGTCGATCACCGGCTATGGCCAGACCGGGCCCTACAAGGATCGCGCCGGCCATGACATCAACTATCTGGCCCTGGCCGGTTTGGCGAGCCAGACCGGTCGTGTCGACAGCGGCCCGTTGCCGCTGGGCATCCAAGCGGCGGACATCGCCGGTGGTTCGTTGCATGGCGTGATCGGGTTGTTGGCGGCGGTGATCGCTCGCCAGCACACTGGGCTGGGCCAGCACCTGGACGTGAGCATGACCGACTGTGTCTTCAGCCTGCACGCCATGGCCGGTGCAGGTTATCTGGCCTGCGGTGTGGAGCCGGGCTGGGAGCGCCAGATGCTCAACGGCGGCAGTTTCTATGACTATTACCGCACCCGCGATGGTCGCTGGATGTCGGTGGGCAGCCTTGAGCCGTCCTTCATGCAGGCGCTGTGCGACGTCTTGGGACGGCCGGAGCTGGCGGCCTTGGGACTGGCGCCTGAACCTGGGCAGCAGCAGACCCTCAAGCAGCAACTTCAAGCCGAGTTCGAGAAGCATGACTTCGCTGACATTTGCGCGTTATTCGCCCGGGTCGATGCGTGCGTCGAGCCGGTGCTGAGCCTGGAAGAAGCACTTGAGCATCCACAATTGCAAGCCAGGGAGTTGGTGACCACAGTGCCTCGCAGCGACGGTTCGAGCCAGGCGCAGCTGGCCTGTCCGTTGAAGTTTTCCCAAGGGCTGCCCGAGCCCCGGCACGTTGGTGCGATGCTGGGCGAGCATACCGACCAGGTACTGGAAGAATTGGGGTTCAGTGACGAACGGATTGCCCAACTGCGCGGCGACAGGGTCGTTGGGTAGTGTCATCAGGGCCCTATCGCTAGCCGGCGCATAACCAACTCCAGCTATTCGACCCGCGTTTCTCCACTGAACACCAAGGTATTGCGGCAACTGCGGCATAAATATCGTCGCCCCTGGCGCACCAGGCTGTGGCGCTGGGCTGTGAACGAAAAGTCGCTGCCGTCGCAAGGGCATTTGTAGATGTAGCGGGTGGCGGTGCGGCGCTTGATCTCATAGGTGTGGCAGCGGTTGGGCGGCAGTTCGTAGACCCCGCGCATGATCAATTGCCATTCTTCGCCGTGGGCCTGGATGCGGTCGCCGAACAATTGGTGGGCGATCAGGTGCGCGACTTCATGGGCGACCGTCTGTTTGAGGAAGTCCTCGGCGTTTTCCCGGTACAACTGTGGATTGAAGCGCAGCAGGTTTTCATGCAGGTGTGCGACACCGGCCTTCTGGCCGCGCAATTTGAGGCTGACGACCGGGCGTTTGAAAGGACGTTTGAAAAAGGATTCGGCTTGTTGGTAACACTCTTCGACGCGGGTATTGAGTTGCTCGAGCATGCTTTACGGGTCTCCAGAAAGCCGAGTATGCCGCAAGCGCCGGCCGTTGCGAATCGCCCAGGCGCCCAATGGTCGTTTCGGCAGTTCCAGGCGCAGGAAGGCCGCCTTGCGGCGGCCTGTGTTGGCAGGTTCTTTTTTGTTGGAGAGCTTCAAATCTTCAGTTGGTATAGACCGGACCAACGCCCAGCCCCCAGACAATCACCGTGAACGCCATGATGGCTACCAGCACGACCAGGCCGACGGCGAGCACCGAGCTGGAAAACAGGAAGCCTTCATCCTGGGGAATGTTCATGAACGTCGGCAAGCCCACGTACAACAGGTAGACCGTGTAGCAGATCGCCGCGGTGCCGACGATCATCCCCAGCCACATATGCGGATAGAGTGCCGCCAGGCCGCCGATGAACAGCGGGGTCGCAGTGTAGGTAGCGAACGCGACGCAACGAGCCAGGCTCGGGTTGGCGTCATAGGTGCGGGCCATCCAATGGATGAAGGCGCCCATCACTGCCACGCCGCCCAACATGGCCAAGTACGACATGACGGTCATCCACAGCGCGCTTTCCTGGGTAAGCATGACCGGTGGACGATTGCCGATGACCCATCCCACCTGCGTGGTGCCGATGAACGCGGATATGGCGGGGATCGCCGCCAGGATCAGCGTGTGGGTGAGGTACATGTGGCTGATGCTTTCCTCCTGATCGCCACGGATTTCCTTCCATTCTTGATCAGGGTGGGTAAAGAGCCCCACGACATGATGGATCATAGTCAGTCACTCCTTTGTTGTTGCCATCGCCCCCCAACGGAGCGCCTACGGGCCAAATGGCCGGGTAAGTGAAGGTCTGTAAGTGTGTGCGACCTTATGTCGCAGTATAGAAAGGAGTCGCCGCGAGGGGGATGGGCGGCTTAGAGCAAATCGCGCTGTAGGGGAGGCTGCTGATAGCTAAAAGCTGCAAGCCATAAGCTGCAAGATAAAGCACCTCGCCTGGCTTGCCGCTTGTGGCTTGTAGCTTGCAGCTGCTTGAAAAGCTAAAATGCCGGCCTTTCGTCACACCTCACGGATTTCGCGTCATGGGCACTCTTACGGTCAATCAGAACAAACTGCAAAAGCGCCTGCGCCGCCTGGCCGGTGAGGCGGTCGCCGATTTCAACATGATCGAGGATGGCGACAAGGTCATGGTCTGCCTGTCCGGCGGCAAGGACAGCTACACTTTGCTCGACGTGCTGATGCATTTGCAGAAGGTTGCCCCGATCAAGTTCGACATCGTTGCCGTGAACATGGACCAGAAGCAGCCCGGTTTTCCCGAGCATGTGCTGCCGGCCTACCTCGAGTCTCTCGGCGTTGAATACCACATCGTCGAGAAAGACACCTATTCGGTGGTCAAGGAGCTGATTCCCGAGGGCAAGACCACTTGTTCGCTGTGTTCGCGCCTGCGCCGTGGCACGCTCTACACCTTTGCCGACCAGATCGGCGCGACCAAGATGGCCCTGGGGCATCACCGCGACGACATCGTCGAGACCTTCTTCCTGAACATGTTCTACAACGGCTCGCTAAAGGCCATGCCGCCCAAGCTGCGCGCCGATGACGGACGCAACGTGGTCATTCGCCCGCTGGCTTATTGCAACGAGAAAGACATCCAGGCCTATTCGGATTTCAAGCAATTCCCGATCATTCCCTGCAACCTGTGCGGCTCCCAGGAAAACCTGCAGCGCCAAGTGGTCAAGGAGATGCTCCAGGAATGGGAACGCAAGACCCCGGGCCGTACCGAGAGCATCTTCCGCGGTTTGCAGAACGTCATTCCGTCGCAACTGGCGGACCGCAACCTGTTCGACTTCACCAACCTGCGTATCGACGAAAGCGCCACGCCGCGGTTCGTCAATGTGGTGAACCTCTGACGGTCCCAACGGCTTTTATTCACGGCGCTCGCGAGCGCCGTTTTCATTTTTAAACCAGGAGAGGGCATGCGCGATTACAAGTGGCTGCACGAGTATTGTCTGAACCGCTTCGGTTCAGCGGCTGAACTGGAAGCCCACCTGCCGATTCCCAAGACCCCGGCGCAACTGCGCAAAATCAGCGACGACCGCTACCTCTCGACCATGGCGCTGCGGGTGTTTCGTGCCGGGCTCAAGCACAGCCCGGTGGACGCTAAATGGCCGGCATTCGAAGAGGTGTTTTTCAAGTTTGACCCGGAAAAAGTCGTGTTGATGAGCGCCGAGCACCTGGAACGGCTGATGCAGGACGCGCGAATCATTCGCCACCTGGGCAAGCTCAAGAGCGTGCCGCGCAATGCGCAGCTCGTATTGGATGTGGCCCATGAAAAAGGCAGTTTCGGCGCGTTGATCGCCGACTGGCCAGTGACCGACATTGTCGGCCTGTGGACCTACCTGAAAAAACACGGCCATCAACTCGGCGGTCTGTCGGCGCCGCGTTTCCTGCGAATGATGGGCAAGGACACCTTCGTGCCGAGCTATGACGTGGTGGCGGCGCTCAACGCCCAGGAAATCGTCGATAAAGTCCCGACCAGCCTGCGGGACCTGGCGACGGTGCAGAACGCGTTCAACCAGTGGCATGAAGAAAGCGGCGGGCGGCCGATGAGCCAGATCTCCATGATGCTGGCTTACACCGTCAACCATTGACCTGCGTTGCGAGGGCGTTGTTTCAGGCAGCCGAAGGCTCACCCTCGCCAGCCAGCCGCCGGTTCAACTGGAACCGCCATCGCACATACAGCAAGGCCGAGCAGAACAGCGCCACACTCGCGGCCATTTCCAGCATGCCGAACAGCTGCCGGTTCGGGTCGTAGGCCGCCAGCGCGCCCTTGATGAAATACAGGTTCACCACGAAGCACATCCACGAATGCCCGCGCGCGCTGCCGCTGAGCATGCCCGGCGCCAGGATCAACAGCGGCACCAGCTCGATCGACAGGATCACCCAGGGACGCGCGCCATGCAGATCGGCGATCAGCAGGTAATACGCGCTGAGCAGCCCCACCAGGCCGAAAAAGCACAACAGGCTCAGGTTGCGAGCGATGCGTACACGCGGCTCCAGCCATTGGATCGGCGGCAGGATCTTCGGCTTCTTAGCCACGGCCGTTCTCCAGCAACAGAGCGGTTTTTGCCAGGCGCAAGCCCAAGGCACGGCACAGGGCGACTTCATGTTCGTTCAGGCCGCTCTTGCCGTCGGCGCCAGCATGGTGGCTCGGGCCGTAGGGCGTACCGCCACCTTGGGTGTCGATCAGGGCCGATTCGCTGTAGGGCAGGCCGGTAATCAACATGCCGTGATGCAGCAAGGGCAGCATCATCGACAGCAAGGTGGTTTCCTGGCCGCCATGCAGGCTCGCGGTGGAGGTGAACACGCCGGCCGGCTTGCCCACCAGCGCGCCGGTCAACCAGAGGTTGCTGGTGCCGTCGAGGAAGTATTTGAGCGGTGCGGCCATGTTGCCGAAGCGGGTCGGGCTGCCGAGGGCCAGGCCGGCGCAATTTTTCAGGTCATCAAGGCTGGCGTAGAGCGGACCTTGCTCCGGGATGTCTGGCGACACGGCCTCGCACTCGGTGGAAATCGCCGGCACGGTGCGCAGCCTGGCTTCCAGGCCGGCCTGCTCGACGCCTCGGGCGATCTGCCGGGCCATTTCGTTGGTGGAGCCACTGCGGCTGTAATACAACACCAGGATGTACGGCGTACTCACGGCAGGATCTCCAGGATCTTTTCCGGTGGGCGGCCGATCGCGGCCTTGTCGCCGGCCTCAAGGATCGGTCGCTCCATGAGTTTCGGGTGGTCGGCGATCGCTGCGATCAACTGCGCCTGGCTCAGGCCTTGGGCTGCCAGGTTCAAGGTCTTGTACTCATCTTCGCCAGTGCGCAGCAATTGCCGCGCCTGGATGCCGAGCTTGCCCAGCAGGCGTTCAAGTTGCGCGGCATCCAGCGGGGTTTCGAGGTAGCGGACCACCGTTGGTGACAGGCCGCGGGCCTCCAACAGTTCCAGCGCGCCGCGGGATTTTGAGCAACGCGGGTTGTGATAAAGCGTCAGATCAGTCATGGGCGGGTCGCATCTTGCGTAAGGTGGCGGCTATTCTACTGTGCTGCGAAGTCCCTAGCACCTCAGACAAGGATCGACACATGGCAAGGCGATTGGTGGCGGCACTGACTTTCATCGGTATTTTGATGCTCGCCGGCTGCGGAAACGATTACGGAGTGGACCAGAACGGCCAGCCGATTGCCTCGCAGCGGTTGGACAAACACTGGGTGGTACTCAATTACTGGGCCGAATGGTGCGCGCCATGCCGTACGGAAATCCCCGAGTTCAATGCTTTGGCCGACCAGCTCAAGGAGCGAAACGTCGGCGTGTTCGGGGTCAATTTCGACCAGGTGCAGGGCGAGGAGCTCAAGAGCGCCAGCGAGAAGATGGGCATTCGTTTCACCGTCATGGCCCAGGACCCGGCTGAGTTCTTCGATATCCCGCGCAGTGAAGGGCTGCCCGTCACTTACATCATCGATACCGAAGGCAAGGTCCGCGAACAACTGCTGGGGGAGCAGACGGCGGCGGGGGTGATGGCCAAGCTCGAGGCATTGCAGGCGCTCAAGTGATCCCCCAACTGACATAGGGCGTTTGGTTATATAGGTTCTTTGTGACAGGGAGCTTTTGTGGCGAGGGAGCTTGCTCCCGCTGGGCCGCGAAGCGGCCCCAGATGTACCTGTCACTTTGATGTGTCAGACAGAATGGAGGGGGCCGCTGCGCAGCCCAGCGGGAGCAAGCTCCCTCGCCACAGGGTCAACCATGTCCCTGGTCCAAACTGGGGTTGTCTGGAGGCTCAGGCCTCAGCCTTCCTCCAACCACCAACGCAGCGGCTTGCCCTGGGCTGGCCAGAAGCGCGTCTGTTCGATCGGCGAGATGTCCCACCGCTCGACCTTCTCCAGTGCCTGAAAAAAGCGCGTTTCCTGCTCCATCAGCGCCGGGGCGCAGAGTTTGCGGGTGCTGCCGATCTTGCCGAAACTCAGTCGGTCGCCTTCCAGGGTGTACGGCGCGAACCAATGGTTGCAGCCCGCGTTGCCATAGGCGCGACCGTCATCGCCGAGGGTGATGGTCAGGTGGCTGTAATCCATCAACGGCCGTTCACCGATCCATTCAAGGATGTAGCTGCGGTTCTGTTGCAGTTGCACCGGCTCGGCGGCGCAACCCATCAGGCCGGCGCCGATCAGCGCGGCCAGGACCAGGCGTTTCATCAGGCGGCTTCCTGACATTGAGGGCACACGTGCTTTTCACCGACAGTCGTCCAGCCCAACTCGGCGATGCGCGCGGTGGCGGCCGGTTTCTGGGCCTTGCTGCCAAGCTTGGCATCGACGGCGAATTCGAAGCTCAGCGCCTTGGCGCAGCGGTCGCAATTGACCTGCCAGGTGTGTATCGCCAGTTCGCCGAACACCGGGCCGGTGGTCATGGCGGTCCATTGCCCCATCGGCTTGAGCAGGTGCCTAACGGTGTCCACGGTCAGTCGCATGGACAGGTCCTTGCTGCCCTTGAGGGTCACGAGCAACACATCGTTGGCCTGGATCGAACCGCCGTTGCCGGTGACTTGGTAACGGCCCGGCGCCAGGGCGCGGACCTCGGTCAAGGTGTGCTGTGGGTTCATCAGGGTGTAGCGGAAATCGTGTTCGGCCATGGGTCCTCCAAATAGGCGCGACATGCTAGCACGGGGCAGGGTTGCCCATGGCCCGCAGGCGACGAACTTCCGCTGCCAGGATGGCGAAGGCGTTCAGCCTTCCACGAGATTGCGTGGCGCACCCTCGGCCCAGGCCGCGATATTGTCCAATGTGGTAGCGGCGATCGCTGCCAAGGCTTCCCGGGTCAAAAACGCCTGGTGCGCCGTGACCATCACGTTGGGAAAGGTCAGCAGCCGCGCCAATACGTCGTCCTGCAAGGGCAGGTCGGAACGGTCTTCGAAGAACAGCTGGGCCTCTTCCTCGTAGACGTCGAGGCCCAAGTAGCCCAGTTGGCCGCTTTTCAACGCGTCGATCAGCGCCGGCGTGTCCACCAGACCGCCGCGCCCGGTGTTGATCAGCATGGCGCCGCGCTGCATCGAGCTCAGGGAATCAGCGTTGATAAGGTGCCGGCTCTGTTCGTTGAGTGGGCAGTGCAGGCTGATGATCTGCGCTTGGGCCAACAAATCGGCCAAGGGCAAATAGCGGGCACCCAAGGCCTCGACCCGTGGATTGGGGTAAGGGTCGTATGCCAGCAATTGGCAGCCGAAGCCGGCCATGATCCGGGCGAAGGTCGCGCCGATCTGGCCGGTGCCGATCACGCCGACGGTCTTGCCCACCAGGTCGAACCCCGTCAGCCCGTGAAGGCTGAAATTGCCGTCCCGGGTGCGGTTGTAGGCGCGGTGCAGGCACCGGTTGAGCGCCATGATCAACGCCACGGCATGTTCGGCGACGGCGTGGGGCGAATAGGCCGGCACCCGGACGATGCTCAACCCCAGGCGTTTGGCCGCGGGCAGGTCGACATGGTTGTAGCCGGCCGAGCGCAGGGCGATCAGCCGCGTGCCGCCCTCGGCCAACCGTTCCAGTACCGGGGCGCTCAGGTCGTCGTTGATGAACGCGCAGACCACCTCGTGCCGTTCGGCCAGGGCCACGGTGTCCAGGTTCAGCCGCGCCGGCTGGAACTGCAATTCAAGGCCAGCCGGTAAAGGGGCCTTGCTAAAACTGTCGCGGTCGTAGCTCTGGCTGCTGAAAAGAATGGCGCGCACGACGGCCTCCTGGCATTGGGATGAGCCCAGCCTAGCAGCCCTCGCGCCGATGACCATTGCGCTGGGTCAGGCGCTGATGCGTGCCTCGTTGGCCAGGCGATTGATGGCGTGTTCCAGCTCTTGCAAGGCGGCTGCGGCTTTCGGGTCCTGCTGCTTGAGCAGGGTTTCGCTGCGCTGGCAGGCCGCGCGCAGTTGCGGCACGCCGCAGTAGCGTGTGGCACCGTGCAGGCGATGGACGCGTTCAATCAGGGCGTTGTGATCGTTGGCCTCGCTGGCCTCGCGAATCGCTTCACGGTCAGCCTCCAAGGAGGCCAACAGCATCGCCAGCATGTCTGCCGCCAGATCGGCCTTGCCAGCGGCCAGGCGCAGGCCTTCCTCATGATCGAGGACCAGCAGCTCACTGCCGCCATGGGCGTCGACGGCCCGATCCGGCGCCTGGTTACGCAACGCCAGGCCAGTCCATTTGAGCACCACTTGGGCCAGTTGGCGCTCGCTGATGGGTTTGGTCAGGTAGTCATCCATGCCGCTTTGCAGCAACGCGCGCTTCTCGTTGGCCATGGCATGGGCGGTGAGGGCGACGATGGGCAGCGGCGTGCAATGGCGTTCGCTTTCCCACTGGCGGATCGTCTCGGTGCTCTGGCGACCGTCCATGCCGGGCATCTGCACGTCCATCAAGACAAGGTCGAAGGTTTCCTTCTGCACAGCCTGGACCGCCGAGTAACCGCTTTCCACCGCCAGCACCCGGGCGCCCATGTCTTCGAGCAGCGTCTGCACCAGCAGCAGGTTGGCCGGGTTGTCGTCTACGCACAACACTTTCGGCGCGCGGCTGGCCACCGGTTCGTTGGGCTCGTTGCGTTGCGGGCGCGGGTTGACCAGGTCGGACAGCGCTCGGCGCAGCTTGCGGGTGCAGGCCGGCTTGGCTTGCAGCTGGCTATGAGGATTGGGTACCGAGAGGTGGTACAGCGTCTGTTCCGTGGTCGGGCACAGCACGAGCACTTTGCAGCCCAAATGTTCCAGGTCCCAGATGTGCTGGTTCAGACGTTCCGGTGGCATGTCGTTGCTGGTGATGCCGAGCACGGCCAAGTCGATCGCCTGATCGGTCTGGTGGGCGACCGTGACGCCGTTGGCCAGGTTCTCCAGCGTGTTGAATGGCGTGACTTGCAGTCCGCAATCCTCGAGCTGATGTTGCAAGGCCTGGCGGGCCAGCTCGTGATTTTCCACAACGGCCACGCGTCGGCCCAGCAACGGTGGACCGGGCAAGTCTTCGACGTCGTCACGAGCCTTGGGCAGACGCAGGCTGATCCAGAATTCGGAACCTTCGCCCGGTGTGCTGTCGACACCGATTTCCCCGCCCATCTGTTCCACCAGCCGCTTGGAAATCACCAGGCCCAGCCCGGTGCCGCCGGGTTGCCGGGACAAGGAATTGTCAGCCTGGCTGAAGGCCTGGAACAGCGCTCGCACGTCCTGGTTGGAGAGGCCGATGCCGGTGTCCTGGATGCTGATGCGTAGCTGAACGCTGTCTTCGTGTTCGTCCTCGAGCATGGCCCGGGCGACGATGGTGCCTTCTCGGGTGAACTTGATGGCGTTGCTCACCAGGTTGGTGAGGATCTGCTTGAGACGCAGCGGGTCGCCCACCAGTGACAGCGGCGTGTCCCGGTAGACCAGGCTCACCAGCTCCAATTGCTTGGCGTGGGCGGCGGGGGCGAGGATGGTCAGGGTGTCCTGCAACAGGTCCCGCAGGTTGAACGGAATGCTGTCGAGCACCAGCTTGCCGGCCTCGATCTTCGAAAAATCGAGGATTTCGTTGATGATGCCCAGCAGGCTGTCGGCGGATTTTTCAATGGTGCCCAGGTAGTCGAGCTGGCGCGGGGTCAGTTCGCTTTTTTGCAATAAATGCGTGAAGCCGAGGATGCCGTTGAGCGGCGTGCGGATTTCATGGCTCATGTTCGCCAGGAATTCGGATTTGATCCGGCTCGCTTCCAGCGCTTCCTTGCGGGCCAGGTCCAGCTCGATGTTCTGGATCTCGATAGTTTCGAGGTTCTGGCGCACGTCTTCGGTGGCTTGGTCGATGCTGTGCTGCAACTCTTCCTGGGCATTTTGCAAAGTGCCGGCCATGCGGTTGACACCCGAGGCCAATTCATCCAGTTCCTGGCTGCCCAGCGGCGGCAGGCGGGTTTCCAGGTGACCGTCCTTGAGTTGCGCCACGGCTTGCTTGATCTGGCTCAGCGGGCGATTGATCGTGCGACCCATGCGCAAGGCCAACAGCGCGGTGCAGCCCAGGCCAGCGGCGATCAGCAGCAGGCTGGCGAACAGGCTGCGATAACCGCGCAGCAACATGCCGCTGTGGGACAACTCCAACTCGACCCAGCCCAGCAGGCGGTCGGCTTCTTCGGGAATCAATTCACCGGCCAGGTTGCGGTGCTTGCCGAACACCGGCAGCAAGTAGCGGGTGGCATCGTTGCCAGTGCGTTGCAGCAATTGGCTGCTGTTGCCCTCAGGCGCGCGGTTGAGCATGGTCGGGCCGGCATGGGCCATGGGCGTGCGGTCGGGCGCCAGGAAGGTCACGGCGCGTACGTCCGTCTGTTCAAGGGATTGGGTGGCGACGCGCTCCAGCAGTTCGGTGTCCTGGCGGCTCATGGCCGGCGCGACCAGCGGGGCCAGCTGTTCGGCGATCATCTCACCGCGCTGCAGCAACTGGGCGTGCAGGTCCGATTGCTGCATCCAGGTGAAATAACCACCCAGGACCAATGCCATCAGGCTGGTCGGCAACAGCGTCAGCAACAACACACGGCCTTTGATTCCCAGTTTCTTGAGCACGCTTGTCTCCTGCATCCAGCGGTCTTGGTTAGCTTTGCGCGCATCCGGCACGCAATACCTGCGCAGTGTAGCGATTTGCGGGCGGGGGATCTTTGTAAAAATCGTGTCGACCGAGGGCAACAAAGATCGGTGGGTACTTCAGATCTCCTTAAGGCAGGCAGCGACGCAGGATTAATTCACTACTATCGAAAGGGGACCGGGGGAACACATCTTCCTCGCCCGGCCGATAAGGGCGACTGTGTCCGCGTATTTTAAGCGGATGCAATTACCCCTGGCTTCAGGATCACCATGTGCCGATGTAAGTAATCAGCCCCTGATCAAGGTCGTTCGTGGGGGGGGCGCACCCGTTGCCAGCAGATCGATGCCCCGACGAAGCCCAGAGTGCTGATCACTGGAAGTTTAGCTCCGTACAAACCGCAGACGTGGCACGAAGTGTACGCAGCCCCAAAAGCACGATCACCACCATGGCCAGGCCCGCGACAATCGCGACGCCGAACCCTGCCTGCGCGCCATAGACGTCGATGACCAGTCCTGCCAATACGCCACCGAGCGCTACGCCGATGCTGATGCCTGTAGTCATCCACGTAAGTCCTTCGGTGATCCTTGACGGTGGAACAATGATCGACCCGAGATTCATGACGACGACCATCGTTGGCGCAAATGACATACCTGCAACAAATAACATCCCGGAAAGGATGTAGACGTTCGGTGAAAGAATGGGCAACACGGCAGTGACCGCCGTTATCAGTACCCCGATAAAGAACTGCTTTTCAATCGGCAAGGAAATTCTTAAAGCGCCGAACGTCAGACCCGCGATCATTGAACCAAGTGCATAGGCTGCCAGGATGAAACTGGCAGACGCCGGCCAGCCTTGTACGTTGGCGAAGGCCACAACCGCCACGTCGATTGATCCGCCAATCACACCCATTGCCAGGAGCGCTAGCACGATGGTACGAACGCCGGGGATAAGCAGGGTCGAGCTTGCGCTCCTTCCAATGCCCACGATCACCTTCGGCTCTGTCTGCCGCTGCATAAGAAAAGCCGTCACGCCGACAACCAGCAGCAAAACGGCTACAAGAGGCCCGGCTTCCGCGAAAAAGCTGACACTCAAACCAATGGCAAGTGGTGGGCCGATGATAAAGGCGAGTTCAGTTAGAACCGTGTCCAAGGAGAACGCCGTGTGTAACTCTGGCTTGCCACGGAAAAGCTGCGTCCAGCGCGCTCTTATCATGGCGGGCATGCTCGGCATCGTGCCCGCCAATGCCGCAAGAATAAACAGCAGTGTGGCTGGAGCGCTCATGTAGACGGCAATGATCAGCGCGAGCAACATACCAATGCTGAAGGCCGTCACAAAGGGCAGAACCCGACGTTGCCCCCGCTGATCAACAAGTTTCGATACTTGCGGACCGATAAGCGCATTCGCCAAGGTAAAAGTACCGGCGAGCGCGCCCGCCAGCCAATAAAGGCCCGTCTGCTGCACCAACATGGTGATGATGCCGATGCCGATCATTGCCTGTGGTAGCCGGGCAATGGAGCTCGCGATCACTAACCCCATGACGCCTGGGGTGGTGAAAAGTTCGCGGTAGGGATTTGCCATGATTCTTCCTATAATTTGATGCTGATGAAAGCCAGCTGCATGCGATGCAAACTAATAGAGGGTAAATCGGCGCCTGAGTTGAGCAAATATGCAAGTGGGCAGTAACAACCCACTTGCACGTAGATGGGCGAAACGCTCAATCCTCACCTCTTACGAAAGCGCTCGATTCAATGCATCCATTTGCGTCTGGCTTCAGCCCCCTCGATGTCAAAAGCGGCATCAGGTCATCCGTTTGTTTGCATTTTTTCGCGGACACCTTGCGGCAGCCATTTCCTCAGTAACAGGCGTATGTCCCCCAGATCGGAATGGGATGATGCTTTCATCAGGGATGTGTTTGAGGCCCAATCTCTTCTGTTCTAGCTCCCGATATGTCACGGGCCCGCTCACCCACCCCAGTCACCAGCCACACGTCACTAACACTCAGCAACCGTGCCAATTGCTCCACCCGCAGCCGAGGTATCCCCCGCGCGCTCCAGTTCGTCAGGCATTGAGGGCTGATACCGAGCACCTCGGCAAACGCCGAGGGAGAGATGCCGTACTCTTCCAATAGGGTGCGCAGGCGTTGCCCGCAAGTGCGCTGGGCGCAGGGCTGCTGATCTTTTTGTTTTGCGTCGACCATCGTTATCGCTCGATACCTACTAATACGTTTGGCGGTACAACTGTAAAGAACCCGGTGCAAAGCCAGATAGCCTTGGCTGCTTGACCATCAATACAGAAGGAACGAACCCACAAACAGGCAGGAAGAGTGCCTACAGACGGTGCTTACAACAGCTATACATGCACGATTCGAGCGCTCAAATCTGTAGGAAAAGGATTGTGTGGAGTGCAGATTAACTACATGAGCCTGAGCATCACGTGCGCGAGCGTGGATCCGGTGGCAAGTGAACAAGCTCCCCACACAGCAGCGCGCTGCTCTCTTATTCCCATAAGCCATAACCCCCTTACTTTGCGTGATATGGCCTCGCCGGGTTTGCCGGTATGATAGGCGCCCCCGCAGTCCGGATTGCGAATACGCCATGACTCTGCAGTACCCAACCATCGCCGATTGCGTCGGCAACACTCCGCTGGTCAACTGCAATGCGCCGTCGAAGTGGACTGCTGGGTCTAGGGCAACCTCAACACCCTGGCCCAGGCTTTAGAAAGTATCCTGCGCAACGCAATCCGACATTCACCGATCGGCGGCGTCGTTCGCTTGGATGGCCGTCGCGACGGTAGTTTTTGGCATCTGTGGCTGGAAGATGAAGGTGGTGGCGTGGCCGAACAGGAGCTGGAGCGGATCTTTGATCCTTTGATCCGTCTCGATGGTTCCCACCAGAGGAACGGTGGTTTTGGGCTGGGGTTGAGTATCACCCGCTATGCGGTGGCGCGTCAGGGTGGATGACTGTGGGCGCAGAACGGTTGAAAAGGCTTGCGCTTGAACTTGCGTTTATTGGCCAATAAGCCGAGGACCGTTGTGGCGAGCTTGCTCTCGTTGGGGCGCGAAGCGGTCCCCTGCAATCTGCCCGATGTCTGCCGACCCTCATCTTAGGGAAGTTGATGCAATACGTCTTCGAAAAGTGCTTTAAGTGACCGCACTGGCGGTTACCACGGTGTTGTGAAAAGCGATCAAGCGATCCGTAGTCGCTTTCCAATCGGCGAGCCTGTGATAGGCGTTGATAAACCAACTTAAATTTCCACTCAGGTTTCCGAACGCTGAGTTGATTTGCATGAAGTCTCCAAACGTAATGCTGCCAGAGAATAATCGTGGGGCGGCCAATAAGCTGCTTAAAACTAGCGCCAGCTGACTATATGTTTCAGTAAATAATGAGAGTCGCATCTTTAAATTTATTATTTTTCTCATGTTTAGTTGGGTTGCATCCAGTCTAAGTTTGACAGTGTTCTGTCGGTCGTTTTGTATTGGTGGTGTCCGGAAATTCTTATCGTTTTCTTGTAATTTTATAAGGCTATACCGAAGGTCCGCTTCTGATCGTTGTTGGTGGTTGCTCAGTGAGACGAGCTTGAAACCTATTTTTTGACTAATATAAGTTCCCGCCGTGGCGTAGGTTATGGCAGAAAAAAACATGTAGCAAGGTACTGTTATCCCGGTGAGTTTGATCTCGCCGGATATTTCTATGAGTACCACGCTGAATGATATGATGCTGGCTATGGTGAATATTAATCCACACCCTAGATCAATTGTCTCAAATGTAAATTTGTTGATGTCTTCCGCAATGCGCTGATCAGGATTGTCTATCGAGTGGTCAGCCTGGATCGTATTGATTGGGACTAGCGTCCAATGGGCTAGATAATGCTTGGTCAGCCAACGACGCCATCTCAGGGCTAGCAGATCAACTAGATAAGAAATGGATACAGACCGAAGAACAGAAAACGATACAATTCCAAAAAAAATAAATATCAGATTGTAAAACAGCTCGATGTCAGTGTTTTGGATTGCATTGTAAAAGTATCTATACCAGTCGTTGATCGCGAGCGCGGTTGCGACTCCTAATAAAGATAAAATTACTAGGGTGGCGACGCCAGTCCATGCGAATAATTTCTCGTCACTTCCCCAGTAAAGATGCATGATGGTAAGGAGGCTGTTCGAAAAAGTTGGTTTCGTTTGTAAATTTTTGTTTGTCACGGTTATGCGCTCCATGCGGAATTTTGTGATGTTGGATGTATGGGATGGGTAGATTCCGTATCAATTTAAATTCCAATAGCCTAATGTGCCAAGATGTTGGCAGACTTTTAATCGGGTGATTTGCCAAACGTTCATGGTAGCGGCTTTCTGCCGTTCTGCATTTGCATAGATGCTTAGGGCGGAAAGTAACTCGGTCATGTCTCCAATTCCAGAGTTATAACGGCCCTGAACTACCTTTAACGCCTGGTGTGACTGCGTTACTAGTTTGTTAATCTGAATTAAGCGTTGTGTTTCAGTGTCTAGCGTTCGGTAACCTTCCCATAGTTCCAATGACAAGCGTTGCTCCTCTTTGAAGAGTTTATCTTTGCTTTCCTCAAGGCGAGCAAGGTCGTGACTCACAAGAGAGCGTTGTCTGAACCCGTCAAATAAAGGCACGCTTAACTGAAGGCCGATCGCCCTATCTCGCTCACTTCTGTCTTGGTTACCCATCTGGGATTGATTGAACTGGGCATAAGAAAAATCTGCTGTCAGTGATAGGATGGGTTTTCCAAGCGCGCGATTTCCATCGAGTTTCGCTTCCTTTGCTCTGATTTCTGCGCGGATTGCCGCTAGGGCCGGGTGGTCCTGCTGAGCTTGCCGAAGTAGTGCCGCGAAGTCATTAACAAGCTCCGCGCTGGGCAGGGGTGCCCGATCATCTTCAAGGTTGAGCGGAATATCCGGTGGAAAACCCATGCGTAGTGCGATTACCCCGACGGCCTCGCGAAACTTTCCCGCATCGTAAATCTGATTCACATTCGCTTGGGAGTAAGCTGTTTGAGCTTGGAGCCAGTCTGAAAGCGCTGCGGCGCCAGATTTATATCTGGCTGCGGCCGCTTCAAGGTTGTTTGCCGTGAGAGCTGTAATTTTTTTTGAGATCTTCAAGTCGTGCTGCGCAGCCAAAGCGCTGTAGTAGAGTTGAGCCGCGGAGAAAAAATACATTTGCAGTAGAGCGTCTTGGTTGGCGTTGGCCGCTGCCAATAACTGCAAATTCTCACGTAGAGCCGCTTCTCGCTGACCGAAGTCGAAAAGCGTCCAACTCAGGTTCAGTTGGTTGGATAGTTTTCTTAGACGACCATCGCTAGAGAGTTCGTTACGTTCGTCGTAGTTCGTTGTGTTGCGTCCATTCACCAGACGAGCAGTTCCTTTGATTGTGGGATAATAAGCCGCCCTAGCGACGTCTACCAATGCCGCTTGGATTTTGACTTGGGTCCAGGTCGAGCGCGTTCTTGGATCATGGCAGAGTATGCGTTCAATCGTTTGTTGTAATGAAACCCCTCGCGGTAAATTACCGAAAACACACGGTGATAAGTGGGCGTCTATATCTGAATTTGGATGAGCTTCTGTAAGGGTATCAATAAAGTTACGTTCCGTCCCATTAGCCGAAAAACTAATGAAAAAGAATATTGGAAATATATGTCTTGGGCTTATCTTTTTATTCATCGTGCCGATCCACAATTTAACCATTCAGAGGCGAGCTTTAATTCCCCTGCCTGCATTAGGAAAACTCGATCCGCGGAATTTATTGTCTCGGGTCTGTGGGCAACAATAATCCTAGTTATTTTTAATGAGCGTATCGCTTCGTTTACCTTTCGTTCGCAGACCAAGTCAAGATGGCTCGTGGCCTCGTCTAGGACCAAGATTCTGGGTTTTTTGTATAGGGCTCTTGCTAACAGCACGCGTTGTCTCTGTCCGCCTGACAAGACTGAGCCCATGTCTCCTATAAGCGTGTTGTATCCCATCGGCATAGATTGAATATCATCATGTATGGCCGCCATCTGCGCACATTCTATGATCCAGGGTAACTCCGCATTAGGGTCAAAGAACGAAATGTTGTCTGCCAGCGATCCAGCAAATAGAGTATCGTCCTGCATGACCGTCCCGACTATGGCGCGAATCGCGTCCGCACCTATTTTTTTGATATCGTGTCCCGCTATGCTAATTTTCCCACCCGTTGGGGTTACAATTCCCAACAGCAGGTTAATCAATGTACTTTTTCCACAACCCGAGGGACCGATAATAGCTATGTATTCTCCCTCCATAACCGAAAAATTCAGGTTAATAACAATGTAAGGTTCGTTATCAGCATGGCGGTACGTTAGCTCGCTGATTTCAATGTTCGCGTGGTGTTCTCGAGAGATATGTATGTTGGCAAGAGTGGGGGTGCTTTCAACTGGGTGAAGAATGATATCTGCCAAGCGCTCCCCTTGTAGCTGAAGCATATGCAGTTCGAACAAATGATCTATAAGACTGGTGACCCTGTTCACAAATTGTGTTTTATAGGCGATAAATGCCATCAGAACGCCAATGCTGAAATGACCAGTCATTACAAAACCAGCACCGAACCAAACGGCGAGAAGATTTTCTAAGCCGAACAGTAGTCCATTTAGCTGCGTATAACAAAGTTGCATTTTTTGGGTGCGTAGATTCGCATTAATTTGCTGAATTAATAGCATTAGCCATGTAGCTCTGCGCTCATAGTTTCTTCCAAACGATTTTATTGCACGAATGCCCCTGATTGTTTCGAGGAAGTGGCTCTCTTGCTGGGTGGCATGGATAATCTGCTCTTCAGTGGCTTCTCTGAGTGGGCTATACCAGACCCAACGACCGAAAATGTATAGAACCATGGTACAGAGAGAAATGGAGGCCAGAACTGGACTAAACATAAACATTAGCGCCAATGTGGCGAAAGTCATAATGCCGTCGAGAACACTAGAGAAAAATGCAGCGGTCAAGGTTTGCTGGATATGAGTAGCTGCCCCGAAACGCGACACAATATCTGCCAAGTGCCGTCTAGCGAAGTACTGTATTGGCAGTTTCAATAAATGAGTGAATACGTTGCTCTGCCATTGCACACTGACCATTGTATTCATATGAAGCGTTATCCATGAGCGGATTGCTGTCACTGTTTGCTGAATAAGCATCAACAAGCCGAAGCCGATCATCAGGCTCTTAAGTAGATCCTTGTCCTCGCTCAGAAGTACATTGTCAATCGTCCATTGGAGGAGGAGTGGACTAACTAGCGAGAATATTTCCAGCGCGAAAGCCAGCAATAATATCTGCGCAAGCGAACGATACAGACCGCTTGTCTTGCCCAACATATTTACAAGTTTTATTCTCGGTTTTGCTTCATGTTTCTCGAAGTCGGCATTGGGCCATAGTTCCAATGCGACGCCAGTAAATAATTTACTGGCGTCGTTGAATGTCAAGTGGCGAATTCCTACGGCCGGATCATGCAGTACTAAGTGGTTCATACGTACCGATTTCAGGACCACAAAGTGATTGAAATTCCAATGAAGTATGCAAGGCAGTTTGAGGCCGGTGAGGTCTCTCATCTCCAACCTGACAGGTCGGGTGCCCAGTTTTAACTGGTCGGCAATCGATATGAGTTGCTTAAGCGTTAGGCCTTTTAAGGAAATATGGAAGCGGCCGCGTAAATCCGATAATTTGGTGTGATGCCCATAATAGCCGAGCAGCATTGCCAGACATGCCAAACCGCACTCTGTCGCCTCGGTCTGTAGTCGAAGAGGCAGTTCGCGCCCCATGCGGAGTGCTATTGAGTTCAGATTGTTCAACGATGCAGCTCCTAAAGTTTGCCGGTCAAGCTATACAGCGGTTCCAACACCCATTCGTAGAGGTGTCGGGTCTCTTGAAGTATGTCGGCCTCAAGCAGCATCCCCGTTGTTAATGCGCGCTGCTTGCCATAAGCTGGAACGCTTTGATTTTCCAGTTCGACGCGAATTCGATAGAAACGTTGTTCACCTATAAGAAGTCTGGGTATCTCACCCACCGTTCCAGTTAAGTCTGATGCAGAAACAGAAGCTTTTGAAATAGACCGGATCGTTCCGTTGTGTTGTCCAAATTTTTGGTACGGAAAGGCTTGATAGCGAATACGTACTTTATCTCCTATATCAATAAAGCCAACTGTGTTACTTGGCGCGTAGAGCTCAGCTTGAAGCAAGGAATTTGCTGGGACTATGCTTAAGAGTGGGCGTACTTGATCTATAGTCTGGCCTGGTTCCGCAGAGATGGCCGTGACGACACCTTCTTGGGAGGCGGTGATAACCACCAGCCGCTTAGCCTCACTTTCCACAACCTGCTGCTCAAGCCCGGATAATGCCCGCTTGATAAGGGCGAGCTGGTTCTCATGTCGGGCCGGTAGCCCTGAAAGATCATTGCGGCGTTCGCTTATACGATGTTGGATTGAAGCCAGCTCCCGTTCCAAAAGCTGTAGCTCTTGCTGTTGCTGCAGTAGCGCAGCTTCGCGCTGTTGAAACTGATCCATCGATACATAGCCATTGGTTATCAAAGTAGCGTAGCGTTGTTTTGCATTCGATGCTAATGAGATCAGCCGTTTTTGGCTTTCAATTTGCTGCCCCAAGGTCATACGTTCTTTTTTTAGACTTTCTAGGTGACTTACAATGTTATTGCGTTCGTCTTGCTGGAGCGAATGCTGCTTGTCGAGTTCTTCTTGTAAAGACATTTTTCTGTTTAGGAGACTCTTGCTGATGCTTGCTTGGACTGGGTCTGAGTTCTCACCATACCTTTCCCCAGATATGCTCATCAATTGTGCTCCCTTTGTTACGTATTGCCCCTCTTGAACGAATCGCTCAAGAACTCGTCCAGATTGCGATGGAAATATCTTTATTTGACCTGAAGCTGGTATTAGCTGCCCCGACACTGTGTTTCGTTTGGTATAGCTTCCCAATATCAAAAAAACTGTTACGAGTAACGCCATGCTCACAGAGAAGAGGGTAAGGATTGTAAAAGAGACTGGGTTAATCAGCACGATGTTGCCCAGCCACTGTGTACGATTGTTATCCAGCGCCTCTGGTCTGAATAGCGGTGTATTCCCGTTCAAAGTGAGCTTCCTGGTAATTAGGTTTTTCCGCAAACAAGTCGTTAAGTCTGGTAGTGCGTTCCTGATCAA
The DNA here is from genome assembly GCF_051131945.1 of Pseudomonas sp. Z5-35. NCBI lineage: Bacteria > Pseudomonadati > Pseudomonadota > Gammaproteobacteria > Pseudomonadales > Pseudomonadaceae > Pseudomonas > Pseudomonas sp. Z5-35. Next base: position 4,088,977 of record NZ_CP071640.1, on the reverse strand, counting down.
GCTTCAAAGGTCGCACAATTCTTTGTTCGGGTCTTCCCCTACATGTGTAGGGTTCCGGCATCTATTTTCTGTTGCTACTGTAATGGCTGACAGTGAGAGAGAATTCTATGAAGAAACTAGCGGATCTACACGAAGTATTCGTAGGCTTCAATGCTCGGCGAATTGAAGGTGCTTCTCTTGAATTCTACAACGGGCGTTTAGTTTCTGGTCTTACTAAAGAAGAGGTCCTTTTTAAATACAGTTATGTCGTAGGCGATGCAGGCTCATCAGAAGGAAGAGGATCGCAAAAAATCTTCCAGGCAGAACGATACGGCGGCGACGGAATTTTACGAAATGGTGGAGGCGGACGCTGCGGCTTTGACGGTGAGTACCAGCTAAAAGGGATAGGGCCCAATGAGTTGGTGAGTGAGGATGCAGGCGACGCGCATGGCAACGGTTTCCTGAGTCTTGAAAGTGCAATCTACGAGTCAATATGGGCGGAAATAATAAATATTGCACTGCCTTACGGCGCTGTTAGAACTGTCGCGGTAATCAATACGTGGACGAAGTTTGAGCAACATGGAGTGAAATATTGGCGAGGGCTTTTAGTTAGAGAACCTGCTGTGCGTCCCGCACATTTTATCAGGGCGCTATATTTTAAAGAACGCTTTACCAGTTTATTGAGCAGTGACGCGAAGCGTGTGCGGTCTACGGTACAGAGGCTGGCGGAATTCCTCCCTTTTGATCCGGGCTGGGCCTCGGAGCGCAGGCTTGATATCCGCCTACATCGCGGCTTGGTTGAGCTGACTAAGCGTTATGCGCGCCAGTTTGCCGCCGCAAGGGCAAAACGAATAATTCATTATAATGTAAGTGCGTCTAATCTATCGATAGACGGTGGGTGGATGGATTTGAGTGGTGCCGGAGTTTTCTCCCAATTAATTTTGGGCGACAAAACGGATATTGACCGTTTCTTGAATGAATACCTGCCTGCGCTGAACGCTATTCGATGTATATGCTATAACCTGGGTAAATATAGAGTGATTGATCGTCACTTTGCAGAAAGCCTCTTTGAGTGTGTATTGGCTCAGTTTGAGTCGGAATATGAGCTTCAGTTTGGTTATTATCTTGCCTTGCAAGTGGGGTTCAGCCCCTTTCTTTTAAGGGCATGTATGGGGAGCGCGCAATTTTTGGCGTTTTCGGCAGCCTTGAAGAGCGTGCTGTTAGCAGATGAATTCAGTGTGTTTTCGGTTTCTGGTGAAAAGGGAAAGTGCGGCTCTGGCTTCTGGGCGCTAGGGTTGTACGAGTCTTTATTGTGGAATGAGGTTTTTGACCTGTCTAGGGAGTCATCATGGCCTCTTATCAGCTCTGTTAAGTTGGAACGATTAAGATCTACATATTCCGCTCTTTTTGATTTAGTAACCAGTCAGGCAACATTGGATGGGATAGAACGTGCAGGGCTGGTTCGCGGTATGGCCATTAACCTAATCAGACTCAATCGAAGGGGTCAATCGTTGCTTGATCTAAAGGCGAGGGTTTCCGATTTGTGGGGGAACAAAGAGAAGTCGTGTTCCTTTGCTACTATCGACGAGCTAACTAGCGAATCCGTATTTGCAGCTGCTATTAATTATGGCCATGAGGAGGAATGTCTCGTTCCCTTTTGGGAGGGAGCATCAGTAAGAGTGTTTTACGACATAAGACATGATTGTTTTCAAGTGGCACTTGAAGGTGCGGAATTTTTCATCGTCTCAAGTTTTTGCGATGTTGTGAATGTTTGTGAAGAAACTATGAGAGCACGATTGTATTACAAGCCAATATGAAATTTTTTTTATGAAGAAGACTTATGACCTGCGTATCGTCTCTAGGCAGACAGAAATGCTCAGTAAAGCTCAGATGTTGGGGTACGGTTGCATGGTTATGTTGAGCTGTCGCCGCTATCTGAGCTTTCAATTGGTAAATTTGAAAGCTTGGTTAGAGCCAGCGATTGATCATGATCAAATTGTTTTCTTTTTTGATCGAGCAGGCAGCACGGTCGGTTATGTTACGTGGGCTTTTTTGGCGCCTGATAGTGAGTTGCGTTTGCTTAATGATCCTCGCTTCTTATTAGACGTTTCGGAGTGGAATGAGGGAGGAAATGTTTGGGTTATCGATTTTTGTTTTCCCTCAGGGGGAGTTTTGAGCGCCGTAAGTTTATTAAAGAGTCATTTTCGTAATAAGGGCGTGGCGCAGGTGTCTTGGGCTCGGCAAGATGCCCGCGCCGACATGCGGAAGGTGAGCAGCTATAAAGTGAGGGGGTAATTGACATGTGAATGGGTTGGGAAGAGGTTTTAAATAACTAGAGGCTCTATTTTGAATGAGCCTTAGATTTATCTAATCATGCAGAGGAATAAATGATGCGAGAAATAACGATGGATGAAATTGACTTAATTAGCGGCGGTGTCGGTGTGCCTGGCGCTGTAGCTGGTGCGGCGGCTGGAGCTGCTGCCTACGTAGGAACTGTGGTCGGCGGTGGGGGAAAATTTGATTCGATTGATTTTGCAGGCGCAACTATTACTGGGGCTGTTTCAGGCGCCCTGGCTGGGCCTGTAGGAATAGGTAGAACGTTAGGGTTTAGCGGGGGGGCTTATGGTGCGGGAATTATAGGTGGAGGCGTCAGCCACGAAATGCGGGCAGCTTAAGTACACCGAAAAAAGGGGGGCGCACTTAACATCCAGATGCGAAGTGCGCTACCTGGTGCTTTGGAATGGGAGGGTGGATGGAGTCTATATTGTTCTCACTCACGGTTGGGGCAGGGTTAAGTCTATTTATTATATTCTTTCTAAAGGTGGTCCTTATGTTGTTGCGAAGGTGGTGTGGGTACGTTTTGCCGGTAAAATATTTTGTTGGTTTTGTATATATTGTGATTATTTTTGTGGTTGTTTTTTTAATGCCGATATTTAATGGTTATTTTGAATTGTAGTTTTGTTCGTGTTGAGCGATTGTATGAAAGTCAGGTTTGTCTGGGGTCCGTGTTTGTGGTGAGCTATTCTAAATAGTGCTCTTATGAAGGGGTGTTAATAGGTATGGGGGCGCTTATTATGGTAGGAGGTTAGACTCTGGTGATCAACGCTGACCGTGATGCCAGGTCAGCTACGTTCAAAAAATTATTCGCAGTGTTTTCGTTTAGGGGGGGGGCGCTGTTTTTATGGGTGAATATATGTCGCTTGTTGCTTCCTGAAAAATATTCAAATTTGTTCTTGCTTTCGGTGATCGTGGTCATACAGATTTCGCTTGCGCCGATATTGGTGTGAGTTGAGTGGGGAGGGCGATTCTGTTGATAATGGAATGTTTCTTCGGTTGTGTAGCACGCGTCAGGAGTTAATAATTTTTTGTGCTAGTAACGCTGCTCTGGTACTCGCCTTTTTTTTACGCAAAATTGAGGATACATGATCTCGCACGGTGAAGTCGCTAATGCCAAGGGCTAGGGCGATTGTCTTATTTGTATCGCCTTTAAGTAGTAGTTTAAAAATTTCATGCTCTCGTAGAGTGAGGCTTTTGTCGTCTTGCTTCAATTTATTACTCCGCATTTTTGAACGACGGTTCAGTTGATGGTCTACATCGGAATTGCTTGGTAATAACATTATAGATGTTATCGATTTTTTGGAAGTTGGAAGCGTCTCGAAAAGCTGCGTGAAATATCTGTGGTTTGCTGTTAATCCTACAAATTTTGGATGTTTCTTAGGAAAAAGCTTTCAGTCGGCGGTAGAAACTCCTACAAGATGTTCGACATGTCGCTTTCTATAAGGCCTAACAATTAAGGAGTTTTGCTTGTTATCTATAGGGAGTCTCAATTGCCGAGATAGATTCCAAGACGCTCGGCGCAGTGCGGTCAAGCTCGGCGAAGGTGTCAAGATGCAACCAGCGGGGCACAGCTACATTTTGGCAGCATTTGGTCGATGAGATTCTGAGAGGCGGGGCCGCAACGTTCGCCTCACTTATTCCCATAAGCCATAACCCCCTTACTTTGCGTGATATGGCCTCGCCGGGTTTGCCGGTATGATAGGCGCCCCCGCAGTCCGGATTGCGAATACGCCATGACTCTGCAGTACCCAACCATCGCCGATTGCGTCGGCAACACTCCGCTGGTCCGCTTGCAGCGCTTGCCCGGCGAGACCACCAATACGCTTTTGCTCAAGCTCGAAGGGAACAACCCGGCGGGTTCGGTCAAGGACCGGCCGGCGTTGTCGATGATCACCCGTGGCGAATTGCGCGGGCAGATCCGGCCCGGCGATACGCTGATCGAGGCGACGTCCGGCAACACCGGTATTGCTCTGGCGATGGCGGCGGCGATCAAGGGCTACAAGATGATCCTGATCATGCCCGACAACTCCAGCGCCGAGCGCAAGGCGGCGATGACTGCCTATGGCGCCGAGCTGATCCTGGTGACTCAGGAAGAGGGTATGGAGGGCGCCCGGGACCTGGCCGAGCGCATGCAGGCCGAGGGGCGTGGCAAGGTGCTCGATCAGTTCGCCAACGGCGATAATCCCGAGGCCCACTACACCACCACGGGCCCTGAGATCTGGCGCCAGACCGACGGCACGATCACCCATTTCGTCAGCTCGATGGGCACCACCGGCACCATCATGGGCACTTCGCGCTATCTGAAAGAACAGAATCCCAACGTGCAGATCATCGGCCTGCAACCGATGGAAGGTTCAGCCATCCCCGGCATCCGCCGCTGGCCTGAAGAGTATCTGCCGAAGATCTACCAGGCCGACCGCGTCGACCGCATCATCGACATGGCCCAGAGCGAAGCCGAGGACGTGACCCGTCGCCTGGCGCGTGAGGAAGGCATTTTCTGCGGCGTGTCGTCGGGCGGTGCCGTGGCGGGGATGCTGCGCTTGTCGAAGGAAGTCGAAAACTCGGTGATCGTCGCGATCATCTGTGACCGTGGCGACCGTTATCTGTCGACCGGCATTTTCGACGCGCCCAACTGATGGCCAAGCATGAAAGAGGCTTGCGCTTCCAGCCCAGCGGCGGAAGCCGGGCCCCGCAGGTGCCCACCGGTAAAAAGCAGCGCTTGACCATTGAACGCCTGGCCAATGATGGCCGTGGCATCGCGTTTATCGACGGCCGGACCTGGTTCGTTATCGGTGCCCTGGCCGGTGAAGAGGTCGAGGCGCGCGTGCTCGGTGCCCATGGCAAAGTGGTCGAGGCGCGTACCGAACGGGTTTTCCTGCCCAGTGAACTGCGTCGTCCGGCGCCGTGCATCCATGCTGGTCGTTGCGGTGGTTGCAGCGTCCAGCACTTGCCCCACGCCGAGCAGCTTGCCCTGAAACAGCGCATGCTTGCCGAGCAGTTTTCCCGAGTGGCCGGCATAGAGCCGGACGAATGGGCCGCGCCTTTGAGCGGGCCGGAATTGGGCTACCGACGTCGCGCCCGCGTGGCGGTGCGTTGGGACCAGAAAGCAAAAAAACTCGAAGTAGGTTTCCGTGCGGTCGGCAGCCAGGACATCGTTGCCATCGACCAGTGCCCGGTGCTGGTACAGCCCTTGCAGCCGATCATGAGCCGCTTGCCGGAAATGCTCCGTCGCCTGGGCAAACCCCAGGCGTTGGGTCATGTGGAACTGTTCGCCGGTTCTTCCTTGGCTTTGCTGTTGCGGCACATGGCGCCGCTGTCGGAAGCCGACCTGACGATCCTCAAGGATTTCTGCGCCTTCCATGAAGCGCAGTTGTGGTTGCAGGGTGAAGGCGAGCCACAACCGGTCGATCCGGAGCAGGCCTTGGGTTATCGCCTGGATAGCTGGGATCTGGAACTGGCTTACCGGCCAGGGGATTTCATCCAGGTCAACGCCACCGTCAACGAAGCGATGATCGCCCAGGCCCTGCAATGGCTGGCGCCTCAATCGAATGAGCGAGTGCTGGACCTGTTCTGCGGCCTGGGCAACTTTGCCTTGCCGCTGGCCAGGAGCGTGCGCGAGGTGGTGGCCGTGGAAGGCGTACAAACCATGGTGGACCGCGCGTCCGCTAACGCCGTCAGCAACAATTTGAATAACACTACTTTTTTTCAGGCCGATTTATCCCAGCCATTGGCGGATGCCGAATGGATCGGCGAAGGCTTTTCTGCGGTACTCTTGGACCCACCCCGTGACGGTGCTTTCGAGGTGGTACGCAAGCTGGCGTCCCTCGGAGCCGGACGGTTGGTTTATGTCTCGTGCAACCCGGCAACTTTGGCTCGGGACACGGTCGAATTGATCAAGCAGGGCTACCGGTTAAAACGTGCCGGGATTCTCGATATGTTTCCTCAGACGGCGCATGTCGAGGCCATGGCGTTATTTGAAGCGAGCCAGGATGGCTTGTCCGACTGACCCGTCCGTGCCAACCCGCCACTGCCCTGGGCGCAAACACGGGCACGAAGGTCAGCGCTGTTGACGCATTGAATCTGCGTCGTAGGGAAGGTAAGTAAAGATGGTACAGGTGAGAGCACACCAGCCGATCAACACCGACGGCAGTATCAATCTCGAGGCTTGGCTCGATCACGCGGTCAGTATCGACACGGCACTGGATCGCGAAGCCTTGAAGGCCGCCTGCGAGTTCGCTCGCGAGGCGGAACAGCAACACAATGCGGCGAAGAACCTCTGGTCCGAAGGCACCTCGAGTTTCCAGACGGGCCTTGAGATCGCCGAAATCCTCGCCGACCTCAAGCTTGACCAGGACTCGCTGGTCGCTGCGGTGCTGTACCGCGGCGTGCGCGAAGGGCAGATCCAGCTGCCGATGGTCCACCAGCGTTTCGGCACTGTGGTCGCCAAGCTGATCGACGGCGTGCTGCGCATGGCGGCCATCAGCGCCAGCCTCAGCCCGCGCCAGTCCATGGTCTTGGGCACCCAGGGGCAGGTGGAAAACCTGCGCAAGATGCTCGTGGCGATGGTCGACGACGTGCGCGTCGCGCTGATCAAGCTGGCTGAGCGCACCTGCGCGATCCGCGCCGTGAAGTCCGCTGACGATGAAAAGCGCAATCGCGTCGCCCGCGAGGTGTTCGATATCTACGCGCCACTGGCCCACCGTCTCGGTATCGGTCATATCAAGTGGGAGCTGGAGGACTTGTCCTTCCGCTACCTGGAGCCTGACCAGTACAAGCAGATCGCCAAGCTGTTGCACGAACGACGGCTGGATCGCGAGCGCTTCATCACTGACGTCATGACCCAGTTGCGCGAAGAGTTGCAGGCCACGGGCGTCGAAGCCGACATCAGTGGCCGGGCCAAGCACATCTATTCGATCTGGCGAAAGATGCAGCGCAAGGGCCTGGAATTCAGCCAGATCTACGACGTTCGCGCCGTTCGCGTGCTGGTTCCGGAAATGCGCGATTGCTACACCGCGCTCGGCATCGTCCATACCCTGTGGCGGCACATTCCGAAGGAGTTCGACGACTACATCGCCAACCCGAAGGAAAACGGCTACCGCTCACTGCACACCGCGGTTATCGGCCCCGAAGGCAAGGTGCTGGAAGTGCAGATCCGCACCCACGCCATGCACGAGGAAGCCGAGCTGGGCGTCTGCGCCCACTGGAAATACAAGGGCACCGACGTCAAGTCCGGGTCCAACCACTACGAAGAGAAAATCTCCTGGTTGCGCCAGGTGCTCGAATGGCACGAGGAACTGGGTGACATCGGCGGCCTGGCCGAACAGCTGCGCGTCGACATCGAACCGGACCGGGTCTATATCTTCACCCCCGATGGCCATGCCATCGACCTGCCCAAGGGCGCGACGCCGCTGGACTTCGCCTATCGGGTGCATACCGAGATCGGCCACAACTGCCGTGGCGCGAAGATCAACGGGCGGATCGTGCCGCTCAACTACAGCCTGCAAACCGGCGAGCAGGTCGAGATCATCACCAGCAAGCACGGCACGCCGAGCCGCGACTGGCTGAACCCGAACCTGGGCTACATCACCACTTCACGGGCGCGGGCGAAGATCGTCCACTGGTTCAAGTTGCAAGCCCGCGACCAGAACGTCGCGGCCGGCAAGACCTTGCTCGAACGCGAGCTCAGTCGCCTGGGCCTGCCGCAGGTGGACTTCGACAAGTTGGCCGAAAAAGCCAACATGAAGACCGCCGAGGACATGTTCGCCGCCCTCGGCGCCGGTGATTTGCGCCTGGCGCAACTGGTCAACCTGGCCCAGCAACTGGTGGAGCCGGAGCGTGGCAACGAGCAACTGGAGCTGATCCCGCGCAAGGCCACCGGCTACAAGCCCGGCAAGCGCGGCGACATCCAGATCCAGGGCGTGGGCAACCTGATGACGCAGATGGCCGGCTGCTGCCAGCCGCTGCCGGGCGATGCAATCGTCGGCTACATCACCCAAGGCCGTGGCGTGAGCATTCACCGCCAGGATTGCGCCTCGGTGCTGCAACTGGCCGGTCGCGAGCCGGAACGCATCATCCAGGTCAGCTGGGGCCCGGTGCCGGTGCTTACTTACCCGGTGGACATCATCATCCGTGCCTACGACCGCTCCGGCTTGTTGCGTGATGTCTCCCAGGTATTGCTCAACGAGCGGATCAACGTATTGGCGGTCAACACCCGCTCGAACAAGGAGGACAACACGGCGTTGATGTCCCTGACCATCGAGATCCCCGGGTTGGACGCGCTGGGGCGGCTGCTGGGGCGGATTTCCCAGCTGCCGAACATCATCGAGACCCGGCGTAACCGTACGCCGGGATGATCCGTGAGCCAATTGTGGGAGCGGGCAATCTCGCTCCCAGAGTTTCGTGTGATGAGACGGATTAATGTATAGCCTCGAAGACCTGCTCCACCTGATGAATCGCCTGCGGGACCCGCAGTACGGTTGCCCTTGGGACATCAAGCAAACCTACGCCACCATCGTCCCGCATACGCTTGAAGAAGCCTACGAGGTCGCTGATGCGATCGAGCGTGGCGATTTTGATCACCTGCAGGGCGAATTGGGCGACCTGCTGTTCCAGGTGGTGTATTACAGCCAGTTGGCCCGGGAGGAGAACCGCTTCGAATTCGCCGGTGTGGTCGACAGCATCACCCGCAAGCTCATCCGCCGCCATCCCCATGTGTTTCCTACCGGCGACCTCTATGCACCCGTGGATATCCCGCGCCTGAGCGAAGAACAGGTCAAGCAGCGCTGGGAGCAAATCAAGGCCGAGGAGCGGGCCGAGAAAGCCTCGGCGCCCGAGCAACTGTCGCTGCTCGACGATGTTCCGGCGACCCTGCCGGCGTTGTCCCGTTCGGCGAAGTTGCAGAAGCGTGCCGGTCAGGTCGGTTTCGACTGGCCGGGCCCGTTGCCGGTGCTCGACAAGGTCCGCGAGGAACTGGACGAAGTGCTCGAGGCGATGGCGGATAACGACCCGGCGGCCATCAGCGATGAGGTCGGCGACTTGCTGTTCAGCGTGGTCAATCTGGCCCGGCACCTCAAGGTCGACCCCGAAGCCGCCCTGCGTGGCGCCAATGCAAAGTTCGAGCGACGTTTCCGATTTATCGAACAGGCATTGCGCGACACCCACCGTCCCATGGAAGATTGCACCCTCGAAGAGTTGGACGCCTTGTGGGGCGAAGCCAAACGTCAGGAAAAGAATTTGCCCAGCTGTGGCTGAGGCCGTTGCCTAAGTGAGTAAGCACCATGAGCCTTTCCCTTCGCGACCAGTTGCTCAAAGCAGGGCTGGTCAACCAAAAGCAGGCCAAGCAGGTCGGCAAAGATAAACAGAAGCAGCAGCGCCTGGCCCATAAAGGCCAGATCGAACTGGATGACACCCAGCAGCGCGCGGCCCAGGAAGCCATGGCCGAGAAGGTCAAGCGCGACCAGGAACTCAACCGGCAGCAGCAGGAAAAGGCCGAGCAGAAGGCCCGGGCCGCGCAAATCAAGCAACTGATCGAAGTCTCGCGCCTGCCGAAGCTGACCACCGACGACTATTACAACTTTGTCGACGACAAGAAGGTCAAGCGTATCTCGGTCAACGCCCTGATGCGCAATAAGCTGAGCAGCGGTTCCCTGGCGATCGTCCATCATGGCGGTGGCTATGAAGTGATTCCCCGTGAAGCGGCCTTGAAGATCCAGGAGCGTGATCCCAAGCGCATCGTCCAGCTCAATACCCAGACGGAAGAAGTGGACGCCGATGATCCGTACGCGGCGTATCAGATTCCTGACGATCTGATGTGGTAAGCAGGGCGGCAAGCTAAGCACAGGCTCAATGTGGGGCGGGAAAACCCGCTCCCACAGGTGTTTCTGTCTTCAGGATTCTGCCGTTTCACGCGAGCGCAACCGTTCTTCGCGCTCCAGCTCGGCCCGGTAGTTCTGAGCGTCCGTCTCGGAATGGAACATCCCCACCAGTAAGTCTTGTTGATGCACATCCCAGATCCGGATGCCGGCAGCAATGCCTTCATGGGACATATGGGCGTCGTCGCGTTCAGTTACTTTCACAGTCATCTTGCAAGCTCCAATCTCTGTTATCTGCAGCAAGGCGTGTGCAGGGCTTTGTTATAGATTTTGGTAGCCAGCTAAGTAAATGCTTCGGCGCGTTAAGAAACTTTCATGAAAATCGCGACAATCCCGCGGGCCAGCCAGGGCGCGGCATTCGGTCGCAGTCGGGTGGGGTTCATGAAGAAGGTTTCATGTTGCAGTGATGACGCATGCGCACGTCAGCGGACATGGGATGAGCAATTTGCGGGCAACAAAAAGCCCCGCATGGCGGGGCTTCTTATCGGGTTAATCAGCTGCCTTTCACAGCCTTGCCGTTGACCGTACCGTCCTGGAGCATGATGTTGTACTCCTTGCCGTCAGTCTCGACCTGTTGCAGGCGCACCAGCAGATAATCCCAATCCTTGGCGAACCAGAGCACGGTGATGCGCTTGCTTTGAGTCGGGTCACGCACGCGCTCGACCTTGATGGCTTCGATCTGGCCGGCCTTGGTGGCGACCTTTTCCGAGCCCAGCACGCGGAAATCGTAGGTGTCGATCTCACCGTCATCGACAACCTGGTAGCTCATGCTTTTCTTGCCGGCCGCCACGTCGTGCTGCAGGGCGAGCTGATAAGTCGACTTATCGACCATGCCCCGGTTCAGCGTCAGCTTGACCGGGTCGCCGCGATCCGTGCCGGTGACCATCTTGGCGTTCCAGTCGAAGTCCAGGTCAGCCTTCTTGGCTTTGCCCAGGCCGCCGCGTTCGAAATGGTAGGACTGTGGCAACAAGGTGTCCTTGTCCACGGTCAGGGTGCTTTCTTCGGTCAGGCTGGCGATCATCATCGACGCCTTGAAGCTCAGCTTCCAGGTGCCGTTGGCCTCTTTGGTCAGGCTGCGCTCGGCGGTGCCGCTCATGGGCAGCTGTTTCCAATCAGCGGTGTAGCTGGCGGAGAACGGTTGAAGGTCTGCGGCCTGTGCCAGGGGCAAGGCGAGCAGAGCGCAAGCGAAGAGCAGGGCGCGACGCATAAAATCTCCTAGTATCGAATCAAATGGCCGCTGGCGGCGAGCAACTGGCCGTCCAGTGAGGCCCCGCGATCGTCGAGGGTCAGCCGGCCTTCGGCAAACCAACGCACGGCCATCGGGTAGATCTGGTGCTCGCGGGCGTGGACCCGTTGCGCCAGGCTTTGCGGCGTGTCGTGCAACTCTACCGGTATTACTGCCTGTACGACCAGTGGTCCGCCATCGAGTTCCTCGGTGACGAAGTGCACGGAGCAGCCGTGCTCCGTGTCGCCGGCCTCCAGCGCGCGCTGGTGAGTGTGTAACCCTTTGTATTTGGGCAGCAGCGAGGGGTGGATATTGAACAGGCGGCCTTGGTAATGACGCACGAAGCCGGCGCTGAGGATGCGCATGAAGCCAGCGAGTACCACCAGTTGCGGATCGAACGCGTCGATCTGTTCGATCAGCGCGGCGTCGAAGGCTTCGCGACCGTCGAACGCCTTGTGGTCCAGGACGCGGGTATCGATACCCGCTTCCTTGGCACGTTGCAGGCCGTAGGCATCGGCGCGGTTGGAAATCACCGCGCGGATACGGACCGGGCTGTTGCCGGTCTGCGTACTGTCGATCAGGGCCTGCAGGTTACTGCCGGTGCCGGACAACAACACCACGACGTTACAGGTGGCAGGCGGCTGCTCGTGCATCAATGTGCCTTAAGGTTTTTCAGCTCGACTTGCGCAGCGCCTTCGGCGGCGGTGGCGATCTGGCCGATGACCCAAGGCTGTTCGCCAGCGTCACGCAGTACGTTCAGGGCGGTCTCGACGTGCTCCTGGGCCACGCAGATGACCATGCCTACGCCGCAGTTCAGCACCCGGTGCATTTCGGATTCGTCGACGTTGCCTTTCTCTTGTAGCCAGTCGAACACCGCCGGGCGGGTCCAGCTCGCCACGTCGACCACCGCCTGGGCACCTTTTGGCAGCACGCGCGGGATGTTATCCAGCAGCCCGCCGCCAGTGATGTGGGCCATGGCCTTGACGGCGCCGGTGTCCTTGATCAGCTTGAGCAGTGGCTTGACGTAGATGCGCGTCGGCGCCATCAGCAGGTCGGCCAGCGGCTTGCCGTCGAGCTGGGTGTTCTCGATGTCGGCGCCCGAGACTTCGATGATCTTGCGGATCAGCGAGTAGCCGTTGGAGTGCGGGCCGGAAGACGGCAGGGCGAGCAGGGCATCGCCGGCGGCGACTTTCGAACCGTCGATGATTTCGGCTTTTTCCACGACACCGACGCAGAAACCGGCCAGGTCGTAGTCTTCGCCTTCGTACATGCCTGGCATTTCAGCGGTTTCGCCGCCAACCAGCGAGCAGCCGGACAGCTCACAGCCGGCGCCGATGCCGGTCACGACCTGGGCGGCGGTGTCGACGTTCAGTTTGCCGGTGGCGTAGTAGTCGAGGAAGAACAGCGGCTCTGCGCCGCAGACCACCAGGTCGTTCACGCACATGGCCACCAGGTCGATGCCTATGGTGTCGTGCTTGTTCAGGTTCAGGGCCAGGCGCAGCTTGGTGCCCACGCCGTCAGTGCCGGAGACCAGTACCGGTTGCTTGTAGCCGGCCGGGATTTCGCAGAGGGCGCCGAAACCGCCCAGGCCGCCCATGACTTCCGGGCGCGCGGTGCGCTTGGCGACGCTCTTGATGCGTTCGACCAATGCTTCACCGGCGTCGATGTCTACACCGGCGTCCTTGTAGCTCAGGGAGGGTTGCTTGCTCATGATCCAGGCCTTTAAAGGGGGGATTTCTGGGTAACGACCGATCGCCGGGGCCGTGGAATAACCGTTGTACGAATTATCCCGGGTGCCCAGCCATTGCCGGTCTGCGAAGGCGCGCGATTTTATCAGGCTTGTGCAGCAGCGGCCATCCTCGTGCCGACGGCAGGGACATATCCGCCAAAAAAAACCGATATATGTGGTGATGGCACTGCACGGCGCGTCTGTATAAGGTGTAGCGGTAAGCGACTATGGCGATGACCGTGGGAAACTTGCATCGGGCGGCTGAATGTTTTGCCCGGTGCCGTGTCACAGCCATGCTCAATCTTCTCCACACGGCCGCTGCCAGCCGTTTTGTCCGGGAATTCTCCATGCGTTTGTTCAAATTCTTGTCTGTGGGCTGCTTGTCGCTGATCAGCCTGGCGAGCCATGCCGAAACCCTCAATAGCCTTTATCAAGTGCGTGAACCGGTCAGCAGTCAGGCGCCGGATGAGCGTAACCAGGCGACGTTGCGCGCCCTGGATACCTTGGTGTTGCGCCTGACCGGCGACGCCAAGGCCGCCCAGAGCCCCGGCCTGGCGGCGATCCGCAAGGACCCGCAACAGATCATTCTTCAATATGGCTACGAGGCCGGCCCTCCGGAAAGCCTGCAGGTGGACTTCGATCCAGCCAGCACCGACCGGGCGTTGCGTTCGGCGGGGCTGTCGCTTTGGGGGGCGAATCGTCCATCGATCCTGGGTTGGTGGCTGAACGATTCAGTGGAGGGTTCCAGCCTGGTCGGCGATGGCCAGGCCAGCGCCACGCCGTTGCGCCGGGCTGCCCAGCACCGGGGTTTGCCGCTGCATCTGCCCCTGGCGGACTTGAGCGAGCAGATTGTCGCCACGGCGCCGAACTTGCAAGGCAACGACCCGGCGCCATTGCGCGAGGTGTCGCAGCGTTATGGTTCCGACGCGTTACTGGCGGTCCATGCCAAGGAAGAGGGCGGCCAATGGCAAGCGAGCTGGCGCCTGTGGCTGGGCGACCAGCGCGAACAGGGCAGCGCCCAGGGCGCCGATCCCGCCGCATTGGCTGATGCCGTGATGCTGGCGGTGAGCCAACGCCTGGCGCCGCGTTTTGTGGCCAAGCCGGGTGTCGCCACCGAACAATTGCTGGAAGTGCAAGGTACGAACCTTGAGCGTTACGCGGCGTTGGGGCGGTTGCTTGAACCGTTCGGTGGGCAAGTGCAACGGGTCGAAGGCGACGTGATCGTCTACAAGGTCAGCGCAAGCGCAGAGCAGTTGAAGGCACAGTTGGCCCTGGCGAAGCTGCAGGAGATACCCGCCGGAGAGGCCATCGCGCCGACGCCTGCGGTCCAGCCCGCTGCTGATGGAGCGATTGCGCCTGCGCAGCCAACGCCAGCGCCGGCAGCCAACCTGCGGTTCCGCTGGTAGTTTTTCTTTCTATATAAAGAGTCAGGAGTGGTTCATGGGCGACACGCGGCGTTGGTTCTGGTTGGGTGGGGTCGCCCTGCTGATTGCGTTCATCTGGTTGTTGCACCCGATCCTCACGCCCTTCCTGGTTGCGCTGTTGCTGGCCTACCTGTTCGATCCGGTCGTGGATCGCCTGGAAAAACTCGGTCTGTCCAGGACCTGGGGCGTGGTAGCGGTGTTCGCGCTGTTCACGCTGATCGTGAGCGCTCTGTTGCTGGTGCTGATACCGATGCTCGCCAAGCAACTGGTGCGCCTGTACGAACTGGCGCCGCAGATGCTCGATTGGTTGCAGCACAGCGCGGTGCCATGGGTGCAGTCGAAGCTGGGGTTGTCCGACGGTTTCTGGAAGTTCGACAAGGTCAAGGCTGCGATCAGCGAGCACATGGGCCAGACCACCGATATCGTCGGCGTGGTCTTGAGCCAGGCCACGGCGTCGAGCCTGGCGCTGATCGGCTGGCTGGCGAACCTGGTGTTGATTCCGGTGGTGGCCTTCTATCTGCTGCGTGACTGGGATCTGATGATGGCCAAGATCCGCAGCCTCCTGCCGCGTCATCGCGAAGAACGCATCATGACGTTGACTGGTGAATGCCATGAAGTACTCGGGGCATTCGTCCGGGGCCAATTGCTGGTGATGGTCGCGTTGGGTTTCATTTATGCCGCAGGGCTGATGCTGGTCGGGCTGGAGCTGGGGTTGTTGATCGGCCTGATCGCCGGGCTGGCGGCCATTGTGCCTTACATGGGGTTTGTCATCGGGATTGGTGCGGCCTTGGTCGCCGGGCTGTTCCAGTTCGGTGGGGATTTGTATCCCATGGTCGGCATCGTCGCGGTGTTCATGGTTGGGCAGGCGCTGGAGGGCATGGTGCTGACGCCGCTGCTGGTGGGCGACCGTATCGGCCTGCATCCGGTTGCGGTGATCTTCGCGATCCTGGCAGGCGGCGAGTTGTTCGGCTTTACCGGAATCCTGCTGGCACTGCCGGTGGCGGCGGTGATCATGGTGCTGGTGCGCCATGTGCACGATCTGTACAAGGATTCGGACATCTATAGCGGCGTCGAAGACCCTGATCTGTAAGGCGAATGATCGGTGGAGTGTCAGGGAAACTGATGCTCCGCACCCTTGCCGCTGCAAACCTTTGATTTTGCTCGTGGTCCGGCGCATTGTGCGGTCCGCGTCACGGGTATAAACTTTGCGCACTTTACACAGAGGCCACTAACGGTTCCCGTGGAACTGTTCAGTCAGCATGAAACCGATTCAGCTGCCCCTAGGTGTGCGTCTGCGTGATGACGCCACCTTTATCAACTACTACCCAGGCGCCAATGCCGCTGCACTCGGCTATGTCGAGCGGCTTTGCGAAGCCGACGCTGGCTGGACCGAGAGCCTGATCTATCTGTGGGGCAAGGATGGGGTAGGGCGCACGCATCTGTTACAGGCCGCTTGCTTGCGGTTCGAGCAATTGGGCGAGCCGGCGGTGTATCTGCCCTTGGCCGAGTTGCTGGATCGCGGCGTTGAAATCCTTGACAACCTCGAGCAGTACGAACTGGTCTGCCTGGATGACCTCCAGGCCGTGGCCGGCAAGACCGATTGGGAAGAGGCGTTGTTTCACTTGTTCAATCGGCTTCGCGACAGTGGTCGGCGCTTGCTGATCGCCGCCTCGACATCGCCGCGAGAGCTGCCAGTGAAACTGGCGGACCTCAAGTCTCGTCTCACCCTGGCGCTGATTTTCCAGATGCGCCCTCTTTCCGATGAAGACAAGTTGCGTGCATTGCAATTGCGGGCTTCGCGCCGTGGCCTGCACCTGACCGACGAAGTCGGGCATTTCATCCTCACCCGGGGCACCCGCAGCATGAGCGCGTTGTTCGAATTGCTCGAGCGTCTCGACCAGGCCTCACTCCAGGCCCAGCGCAAGCTGACCATTCCTTTTTTGAAAGAAACTTTAGGCTGGTAAAACTGTCGTCAGATGATGGCTTAAAGCCTCTTCTGAACCCGGCGAAGCCCGCGGTTTTACTGGGTCGAAGGCCTGTATCCCGTTCAGGACGGGGCTAAGCGCTTAGATGGTAACGAGAAATCAAGAAGTCACATTTGCATCGATTGAATTTGCAAATGAGATTGATAGAAGGCATAGTCTCGCCATCTTTACTACTTCAGCCACGGTCGTGCCCATGCTAAGTCGCTTCGCACCCCTCGTGCCTCTCGCACTCGTTACCCTGTTGTTTGGTTGCGCTGCCCACTCTCCAGTGACCCAGCAAGCGCCTCAACCACAGGTCAAGAATTCCGTTATCGCCCAGTCTTCCTCCGTTGCGTTCCAGGAAGAAATGGCCTCCGATAAAGAGCTGGCGGACTTTGCCGGCAGCAAGCCTTATCAGCTTCCAGTTCTGGCAGACAGCATCCTGGAACGCGGCATGTCCTTGATCGGCACGCGTTATCGTTTTGGTGGCACCTCCGAAGCAGGCTTCGACTGCAGCGGTTTCATCGGTTATTTGTTTCGTGAAGAGGCGGGCATGAACCTGCCGCGCTCCACTCGCGAAATGATCAACGTAAAAGCCCCGCTGGTTGCCCGCAATCAACTTGAACCCGGTGACTTGTTGTTCTTCAGCACCAACGGTCGTCGCGGTCGCGTCAGCCACGCCGGTATCTACCTGGGCGACAACCAGTTCATCCACTCCAGCAGCCGCCGCAGCGGTGGGGTGCGAATCGACAGCCTGGGCGACAGCTACTGGAGCAAGACCTTCATCGAAGCCAAGCGCGCCCTCGCCATGGCACCGACTGTGGTCACCGCTCGCAAGTAAGCACACAGTTTGTGGGGCAAACTTAAAGTCTTACTTGAAGTTTGCCCGATAGGCGCTAGAATCCATGATCATTGATTGATGGCAATCCGCCTGCGCTCTGCGCAGGCGGCTTTGTTTCCATCACCACGGCAGAAAAGCCGCATCCAGATCAGGATTGTTCTGCTTATGTCGACGTCGGCCCGCCTCGCTCTCATGTTTCTCGCCGCGCTGCTCAGCGCATGCGCAAGCCGCACCCCACCGCCTGCGCCGGTGCGGGCCCCAGTGGTTTTTGCGCCTTCCCAAACTTTTTCTCCTGCCGCCGAAGACGTGCTTTTTCGAGCGCTGGGCCTGGTTGGCACACCCTATCGCTGGGGCGGCAACACGCCCGATTCAGGTTTCGATTGCAGTGGTTTGATCGGCTACGTGTACCGTGACGCTGCCGGTATTGCCCTGCCACGTTCCACGCGGGAAATGATCAGCATGCGCGCGCCAGCTGTTGGCAAGGAGGCGTTGCAGAGCGGTGACCTGGTGTTCTTCGCCACCAATGGCGGCTCCCAGGTCAGCCATGCTGGGATTTACGTAGGGGAAGGGCGTTTCGTCCATGCGCCGGCCACCGGCGGGACGGTCAAGCTCGACAGTCTTTCCAAGGCGTATTGGCAAAAAGCCTACCTGGGCGCCAAGCGTGTGCTGCAGCCGGAACACCTGGCGCGTAATCCCTGAGATATAGCAACTTGGCTGATGAGGCTTCTGTGGCGAGGGAGCTTGCTCCCGCTCGGTTGCGTAGCAACCGCTGAAAAGCTAGGGGCTGCTGCGCAGCCCAGCGGGGCGGTGCGACGTTTCGCTAAATCCCCTCGCCACAAGCATCAGCTTACTTTGCCGACACCCGCCAAATCTTGTTCCCCACATCGTCAGCCACCAACAACCCTCCCTGCTTATCGATCACCACACCCACCGGCCGGCCCTGGGCCTTTTCGTCTGTGCTGAGGAAGCCAGTCAGCACGTCCACAGGCTGTCCCACCGGCTTGCCGCCATTGAACGGGACGAAGATCACTTTGTAGCCACTGTGGGGTTTGCGGTTCCAGGAGCCGTGCTGCCCGATGAATGCACCTTGGGTAAAGGGTGCGGGCAACTTGCTGCCCTCGGCGAAAGTCAGCCCCAAAGAGGCGGTGTGAGGGCCGACGGCATAGTCCGGAGCGATAGCCTTGGCCACCAGGTCCGGGTTCTGCGGCTCGACCCGGACGTCGATGTTCTGCCCGTAATAACTGTAGGGCCAGCCATAAAAGCCTCTGTCTTTCACCGAAGTGATGTAGTCCGGTACCAGGTCGCTGCCGATCTCGTCCCGTTCGTTGACCGCCGTCCACAACGCCCCGCTGCTGGGTTCCCACGCCAGGCCGTTGGGGTTGCGCAGACCCGAGGCGAAGATGCGGTGCTTGCCCGTGGCCCGGTCCACTTCCCAAATCGCCGCGCGCCCTTGCTCAACCTCCATGCCATTTTCCGCGACGTTGCTGTTGGAGCCGGTAGTGACATACAGCTTGCTGCCGTCCCGGCTGGCGATCACGTTTTTGGTCCAGTGGTGGTTGAGGGTGCCGCCCGGCAAATCGACGACTTTGGTGGGTTGCGCCTTGATCTGCGTATCACCCTCCTTGTAAGGGAAGCGGATCAACCGGTCGGTGTCGGCGATGTACAGGTCATTCCCCACCAAGGTCATGCCGAACGGCGAATTGAGATTTTCCAGGAAGATCGTCCGGGTTTCGGCGATGCCGTCGTGATTGGCGTCTCGCAGCAATGTAATGCGGTTGGGACTGGGCACGCCAGCGCCGGCACGCCCCATGACTTTTTTCATCACCCAGCCCCGAATGCCCTTGGCGTCGTCGGGCTTGGGTGGCGCGTTGGTTTCCGCCACCAACACATCGCCATTGGGCAAGACGAACAGCCAGCGCGGATGGTCCAGTCCCTCGGCGAACGCGACCACTTGCAGGCCCTGGGCCGGGGTTGGCTTGGCGCCATCCGGCCAGCCGACGGCTTCGGCGATGTTCACCGTGGGAATCAGGGTCTTGTTCGGTTCGGGCAGTTTCGGCGACGGGCCGAAACCGTCGGACACCTGCAACGTGGAAGACTCGCCACAAGCAGCAAGCCCAGTAGCAAGGGCGATGATAAAAAGATGCGG
Organism: Pseudomonas sp. Z5-35; assembly: GCF_051131945.1. Lineage (NCBI taxonomy): Bacteria > Pseudomonadati > Pseudomonadota > Gammaproteobacteria > Pseudomonadales > Pseudomonadaceae > Pseudomonas > Pseudomonas sp. Z5-35. The sequence goes on along the minus strand of NZ_CP071640.1, from coordinate 4,069,461 downwards.
TGGCTTGAGCATGCGCGCTTCCCTATGAATGCATGTGGTTATTCATAGAGAAGCGTAGCCGTGGGATGGTTCAACCGTCAGCTATGAGCCTGTTTCAGTAGCACGGCGATGCCGGGGTGATAATGGCCGGCCTCGTTGCGCAACTTGCGGTAGGCGTAGGGGAAGTACCAGGCCACGGCGCAGGTGTTTTCTTTCTGCAAGTCATCGATCATGTCCTGCAGCTCTTCGGGCGTGGCGCTTTGCTGGACTTTTTGCGGGGCGACGAACAAGCAGCCCACCTTCAAGTCGCTGGCATAGCTGATACGTTTGGCGTCGCTGGCGGCTTCTTGCAACGGTTGGGTCAGGTTCAGGTTGTTGACCTTGGGCCAGCGTTGCGTGGCCTGGATGAACACGCGTTCGTCGCTGCTGGCGATCAGCAGGTCGGCGCTGGCGTTACGCTCGCCTTCTTCATTCTGTTTGCGGGTCGGGGCATTTTGCAGCGTGACCATTTCAGCCATCCAGGCTGCTGCTGCCAGCAGTCCGAGGTTGGCTTTCTCATCGTGCCAGTAGGGTGTGTCGTTATCGCCGCGCACGGCGTTGTAACGGTCGATGCAGTCGAACCAGCGTTCCAGCACCGGGCGCAGGAATTCCAGTTTTGGATTGCTGATGATCATGCCTTGCATGTATTTGCCCTCTTGTTCTTGTGATATCGGGTCGTAGTGTCTCTTTGATATCACTTGCCGCAGATTCACACAAGATAGGCGTCAGTTTATTGATCAGGGCCGAGTAGCGAACCGAAACAGCTGGCGGCTTTAATTGACGCTCCACCCCCAACCCTCTAACCTTCGCGGCTTGTTTCAGGTGCTCTATGGCCGTGGCCGATAGGGTGAAACAGGGAAGCCGGTGAGTGCACACGAACCCGGCGCTGCCCCCGCAACGGTAAATGAGTAAACGCTGTGTACAGGGCCACTGTGTCGCAAGACATGGGAAGGCGCGCAGCCCGGCACCACGCCGCTCATGAGCCCGGAGACCGGCCTGATTCATCCAACGGCATCACGGTGGGCGATGCCAGGCTCCTTGCCGTCTTTTTTTGTGCCCGCCCGCCGTTATCCAGTCCCAAACGGAGAGCTCCCCATGACCGACACGCCTGATCGCGACGAACGCCACTTGGCGCGCATGCTGCGCAAAAAAGCCGTGATCGATGAGCGCATTGCCAATTCACCGAACGAGTGCGGCCTGCTGTTGGTGCTGACCGGCAACGGCAAGGGCAAGAGCAGCTCGGCGTTCGGTATGTTGGCCCGGGCCATGGGACATGGCATGCAGTGCGGCGTGGTGCAGTTCATCAAAGGGCGCAACAGCACCGGCGAGGAGCTGTTTTTCCGCCGCTTCCCGGAGCAGGTGCGCTTCCACGTGATGGGCGAGGGCTTTACCTGGGAAACCCAGGATCGCCAGCGTGACATCGCCGCAGCCGAAGCGGCCTGGGCCGTATCGCGCCAACTGCTCGGCGATCCATCGATTGGCCTGGTGGTGCTTGATGAGCTGAACATCGCTCTCAAGCACGGCTACCTCGACCTCGATCAAGTCCTTGGCGATCTGCAGGCCCGCCCGCCGATGCAGCATGTAGTCGTGACCGGCCGTGGCGCCAAGCCCGAGATGATCGAGCTGGCCGACACCGTCACCGAAATGGGCATGATCAAGCACGCGTTTCAAGCAGGCATCAAGGCGCAGAGGGGCGTCGAACTGTGAGCAATGCTTCGATGACCAGCCGCCACTGCCCGGCGGTGTTGATCGCCGCCCCGGCTTCGGGCCAGGGCAAGACCACCGTCACCGCCGCCCTGGCCCGCTTGCATCGCAACCAGGGACGCAAGGTGCGCGTATTCAAATGTGGCCCGGATTTTCTCGACCCGATGATTCTCGAGCGTGCGAGTGGCGCGGCGGTCTATCAGTTGGATATGTGGATGGTCGGCGAGCAGGAAAGCCGGCGACTGCTGTGGGAAGCCGCCGCCGAAGCGGACCTGATCCTGATCGAAGGCGTCATGGGATTATTCGACGGCACCCCGTCCAGCGCCGACCTGGCGCGGCATTTCGGCGTGCCGGTGCTGGCCGTGATCGATGGCACCGCCATGGCCCAGACCTTCGGCGCCCTGGCCTTGGGCCTGGCCCGCTATCAACCGGACTTGCCTTTTGCCGGCGTGCTGGCCAATCGGGTCGGCACCTTGCGTCATGCGCAGTTGCTCGAAGGCAGCCTCACCGAAGGCCTGCGCTGGTACGGCGGGCTCTCGCGGGAAACCGGCATCGAATTGCCCAGCCGCCACCTGGGCCTTGTCCAGGCCAGCGAGTTGAACGACCTGGATGTTCGCCTCGACGCCGCCGCCGAGGCGTTGGCCAGCAGTTGTGAAGTCGCGCTGCCGCCCATGGTCGAATTCGCGGCGCCCGAACCGGCCGCCGTTGAGCCGTGGCTCGACGGCGTGCGCATTGCCGTGGCCCGGGATGAAGCGTTTGCCTTCACCTACGGCGCAAGCCTGGATCTGCTGCGGGCCATGGGCGCCGAGCTGCGCTTCTTTTCGCCGATTCATGACACCTCCCTGCCTGAGACGGACAGTCTTTACCTGCCCGGCGGTTACCCGGAACTGCATCACGTTGCCCTGGCCGGCAACGCGCCGATGCTCGCGGCGATCCGTGCGCACCATGAGGCCGGCAAACCGCTGCTCGCCGAATGCGGCGGCATGCTGTATCTGCTCGATTCATTGACCGACCTCGAAGGCGCTCGCGCCGACCTGCTCGGCCTGTTGCACGGTGATGCGCAGATGCAGACACGTCTGGCGGCCTTGGCGTTGCAGTCGGTTGAACTGCCGGAAGGCACCCTGCGCGGGCATACCTATCATCACTCCCTGACCAGCACTGAGCTGGCGCCGATTGCCCGTGGTCACAGCCCTAACGGTGGGCGCGGGGCTGAAGCGGTTTTTCGCCAAGGACGGATGACGGCTTCCTACGTGCATTTTTATTTCCCGTCCAACCCGAGGGCCGTTGCCGCGCTGTTTGCGCCGGATCTTGAGCCCATTGGCGCGAGCAGGCAATGACCGATAACGCCTTCTCCGAGGCCGAACGCGAAGCCGTCTACCGCGCTATCGCCGAACGCCGTGACATGCGCCACTTCACCGGCGGCACGGTCGAACCGGCGTTACTGCGCCGACTGCTGGAAGCGGCGCATCGGGCGCCCAGCGTCGGGCTGATGCAACCTTGGCGGTTCATTCGCATCAGTGACCGCGCCGTGCGGGGGCAGATCCGCGAGCTGGTGGAGCAGGAACGCATCCGCACCGCCGAGGCCTTGGGCGAGCGCAGCGATGAATTCATGAAACTCAAGGTCGAAGGCATCAACGACAGTGCCGAGGTGCTGGTGGCGGCCTTGATGGACGATCGCGAGCGGCACATCTTCGGCCGTCGGACGTTGCCGGAAATGGACTTGGCCTCGCTGTCCTGCGCGATCCAGAATCTGTGGCTGGCGGCCCGCGTCGAAGGGCTGGGAATGGGCTGGGTGTCGCTGTTCGAGCCCCAGGCGCTGGCAGACCTGCTGGGCCTGCCCTCCGGGGCCAAGCCGTTTGCCATACTTTGCCTGGGCCCGGTAGAAGGTTTTTACCCGGCGCCGATGCTCGCCCTGGAAGGCTGGGCGCAACCGCGTCCGCTCGACGAATTGCTGTATGAAAATCGTTGGGGCGTGCGGCCATGAGCGTGGCGTTGCTCAGTGCCGCCGCGGTCGCGCTGGATGCGCTGTTGGGCGAGCCTCGGCGCGGGCATCCGCTGGTCGCTTTCGGCCGTTTCGCCAACCGTATCGAACAACGGTTCAATTCCGGCGGGCGCGGCTGGCGCAGTCATGGCGTCACGGCGTGGATCATTGCCGTCCTGCCACTGACCCTGCTGGCCACGGCACTGTCCTGGGCACCGCTGGTGGGCTGGTTGGTGGATATTCTGGCGCTGTACTGCGCCCTTGGCCTGCGTAGCCTCGGCGAGCACGTCGAGCCGGTGGCGCGGGCGCTGCGCAAGGGCGATCTGGATGAAGCGCGCCAGCGTGTCGGCTATCTGGTCAGCCGCGAAACCGCTGAGCTGGATGAAACCGCCGTGGCCCGCGCCGCGACTGAGTCGGTACTGGAAAACGGCAGCGACGCGGTATTCGCCGCGCTGTTCTGGTTCGCCGTGGCCGGTGCGCCCGGAGTGGTGTTGTACCGGTTGAGCAATACCCTCGACGCCATGTGGGGTTATCGCAACGCGCGTTTCGAGCGTTTCGGCTGGGCGGCGGCGAAGATCGATGACGTGCTGAACTATATTCCCGCGCGCCTGGTGGCGTTGACCTACGCCGTGCTCGGCAAGACCCGTTTGGCGCTCAAGTGCTGGCGTACCCAGGGACCGACCTGGGACAGCCCCAATGCCGGGCCGGTGATGGCCGCCGGTGCCGGAGCGTTGGGCGTGGAACTGGGGGGCGCGGCGGTGTATCACGGCGAACTGCATCAACGCCCACCATTGGGCGAAGGCGTGCCGGCGAGCGCCGATTCTATCGATCGCGGCTGGCAATTGGTCCAGCGCGGCGTATGGTTATGGCTGCTGATTCTCTGCCTCGGAGCCGAGTTTTATGCTTGAACACGGTGGGCGACTGCGCAACGCGGCCCGGCAATACGGCATTGCCGAGGCCGACTGGCTCGACCTGTCCAGCGGCCTGGCGCCCTGGCCGTTCGACATTCCGACTATTCCACTGCGCGCCTGGGCGCGCCTGCCCGAAATCGACGATGGCTTGGAGCAGGCTGCTTGCGATTACTACGAGGCAGCGCATGTGCTGCCGGTGGCGGGTTCGCAAATGGCTATCCAACTGCTGCCGCGCCTGCGCCGGGTCGGCAAGGTCGGCGTCTTGTCGCCCTGTTACGCCGAGCACGCCGAAGCCTGGCGCCGCAGTGGCTACATCGTGCGTGAAGTACTGGAAGCGGAAGTGGACTTCTTTCTCGACAGCCTCGACGTGCTGGTGGTCGTCAACCCCAACAACCCCACGGGCCTGAGCCTGAGCCCCGAACGCCTGCTGGACTGGCATGCCCGGCTGGCCCAGCGCGGCGGCTGGCTGGTGGTGGATGAAGCGTTCATGGACGTCACTCCGCAGCTGAGCCTTGCCGCCCATGCGCATCAGGTCGGGTTGATCGTGTTGCGCTCGTTCGGCAAGTTTTTCGGCCTGGCCGGGGTTCGCCTGGGGTTTGTCCTGGCCGAGCGGCACTTGCTCAAGCTGCTCGCCGAACAGGTCGGGCCGTGGGCCATCAGCGGACCGACCCGGGTGCTGGGCCAGGCGTGCCTGCTGGACACTGAGGCGCACGCGCGTCAACGACTGCGCTGCGAACAGACCAGTCAACGCTTGGCACTGGTGCTGGAGCGCCATGGCTTCAAGCCGCAGGGCGGCTGTGGGTTGTTCCAGTGGCTGATCACCGAGCATGCCCAGGCGCTTCACGACTTCATGGCCCATCGCGGCATTCTCCTGCGGTTGTTCATCCACACCAGCAGCCTGCGCTTCGGGCTCCCTGCCGATGACGCTGAATTCTCGCGCCTCGAACAGGCGTTCGAGGCCTACGCCAAGGACATTCGATGACCACCTTGATGGTGCAGGGCACCACCTCCGATGCCGGCAAAAGTACCTTGGTCACGGCGCTGTGCCGCTGGGTCAGGCGTCAAGGGGTGAGTGTGGTGCCCTTCAAGCCGCAGAACATGGCCCTCAACAGCGCGGTGACCGCCGATGGTGGCGAAATCGGCCGGGCCCAGGCCGTCCAAGCCCAGGCCTGCGGCCTCGAACCGCATACCGACATGAACCCGGTGCTGCTCAAGCCCAACAGCGATACCGGCGCCCAGGTCATCATCCATGGCCGCGCCGTGACCACCATGAACGCCGTGGCCTATCACGATTACAAGGCCATCGCGATGCAAGCGGTGCTGGCTTCCCATGAACGCTTGAGCGCCGCGTATCCCGTCGTCATGGTGGAGGGCGCCGGGTCGCCGGCCGAGATCAATCTGCGGGCCGGCGACATCGCCAACATGGGCTTCGCCGAGGCGGTGGATTGCCCGGTGTTGCTGATTGCCGACATCAATCGCGGCGGGGTATTCGCTCATCTGGTCGGTACCTTGGAACTGCTTTCGCCCAGCGAACAGGCGCGGGTCAAGGGCTTTGTCATCAACCGCTTTCGCGGTGATCTGGCCTTGCTGCAACCTGGCCTGGATTGGTTGCAAGCGCGCACCGGCAAACCGGTGATCGGCGTATTGCCCTACGTGATGGATTTGCATCTGGAAGCGGAGGACGGTCTCGACCAGCGCCAAACCGACAAAGCCGAACAGGTGCTCAAGGTGGTGGTGCCGGTCTTGCCGCGTATCAGCAACCACACGGATTTCGATCCGCTGCGCCTGCATCCGCAAGTCGACCTGCAATTTATCGGCCCCGGCCAAGCCATCCCGCCAGCGGATCTGGTCATCCTGCCCGGTTCGAAAAGCGTGCGCAGCGACTTGGCCTACCTGCGGGCCAACGGTTGGGAAACGGCAATCCATCGCCACTTGCGTTACGGCGGCAAATTACTGGGCATCTGCGGTGGTCTGCAGATGCTCGGCCAGCACGTCCACGATCCGCTCGGGCTCGAGGGCGCGGCGGGCTCCAGCCCCGGGCTGGGGCTGTTGGATTTCGCAACGACGCTCGAGCGCGAGAAGCAACTGCGCAATGTACGTGGGCGACTGGCCTTGGAGGATGCCGAGGTCAGCGGGTACGAAATCCATGCCGGCGTGACCACCGGCGCCGCGCTGGAAAACGCCGCTGTCTATCTGGATGACGGCCGCTGCGATGGCGCGCAGAGCCTCGATGGACAGGTTTTTGGTACGTATCTGCACGGGCTGTTCGAATCACCGGCGGCCAGCAGCGCCTTGTTGCGCTGGGCCGGGATGCAGGATGTGCAAACGGTGGATTACCACGGGTTGCGCGAGCGGGATATCGAGCGGTTGGCGGATCTGGTCGAGCGGCATCTGGATACTGGGCTGTTGCGTGAGCTTTGTGGGATCCATGGCGAGCCGGCAGCCACTTCGCCTATTTGAAGGAAAAAAACATGCTGCAACTGATCCTCGGCGGCGCCCGTTCCGGCAAGAGTCGCCTGGCTGAAAAACTCGCCACGGACACAGGATTGCCGGTGACTTACATCGCCACCAGCCAACCGCTGGACGGCGAGATGAACGAGCGTGTCGCCCAGCACCGCGCCCGGCGTCCGGTGGAATGGGCGTTGCTGGAAGAGCCGTTGGTGCTGGCGCGGGTGCTACGCGATAACGCCGCCAGCGATCGATGCCTGCTGGTGGATTGCCTGACCCTTTGGCTGACCAATCTATTGATGCTCGACGATCTCGGGCAACTGAACGCCGAGCGCGAAGCACTGTTGAACTGCCTCGACTCGCTGCCCGGTGAAATCATTTTTGTCAGCAACGAAACCGGAATGGGTGTTGTGCCGCTGGGCGAGTTGACTCGCCGTTACGTCGATGAAGCCGGTTGGCTGCATCAAGCCCTGGCCGAATGTTGTCAGCGCGTCGTGCTGACCGTTGCTGGCCTGCCCCTGACTCTCAAAGGTACTGCGTTATGAATCACCGGTGGTGGCTGGAACCGTGCAAGCCTGTTGATCTCCAAGCGCTGGAACAGGCCGCGGCCCGTCAGCAACAACTGACCAAGCCGGCCGGCTCCCTGGGACGACTGGAGTCGGTGGCGGTGCAACTGGCGGGCCTGCAGGGGCAAGTCAAGCCGAGCCTGGACCGGCTGTGGATCGCGATTTTCGCCGGTGACCACGGTGTGGTGGCTGAGGGCGTATCGGCCTTTCCCCAGGAAGTGACCGGGCAGATGCTGCTCAATTTCGTCAGCGGCGGCGCGGCCATCAGTGTCCTGGCTCGGCAATTGGGCGCCTCGCTGGAAGTGGTCGACTTAGGTACTGTCACGCCCTCGTTGGACCTGCCCGGCGTGCGCCATTTGAACGTGGGGCCTGGCACCGCCAATTTCGTCCAGCGTCCGGCCATGACCGTTGCCCAAGGCGAGCAGGCCTTGCAAGCCGGGCGTGACAGCGCAATGCGCGCCTTGGCGACCGGGACGCAATTGTTCATCGGCGGCGAGATGGGCATCGGCAACACCACGGCGGCCAGCGCCCTGGCCTGTGCCCTGCTCGAATGCCCGGTAGCACATCTGGTCGGGCCGGGCACAGGGTTGGATGCGGCGGGTATCAGCCGCAAGACTCAGGTGATCGAACGGGCGCTGGCGCTGCACAAGGCCCAGAGCGAGGATCCGTTGCAGACCTTGTTCAACCTCGGCGGATTTGAGATCGCAGCATTGGTCGGTGCGTATCTGGCCTGTGCCCAGCAGGGCATCGCCGTGCTGGTGGATGGGTTCATCTGCAGCGTCGCGGCCCTGGTGGCGGTGCGGCTCAATCCCGCATGCCGGCCGTGGTTGCTGTTCGCTCATCGCGGTGGCGAACCAGGTCATCGCCATGTGCTGGAAACCCTCGGCGCTGAACCGCTGCTAGACCTCGGTTTGCGCCTGGGCGAGGGCAGTGGTGCGGCGTTGGCGGTGCCACTGTTACGCCTGGCTTGTGACCTTCACGGGCAAATGGCGACGTTTGCCGAAGCGGCCGTGGCGGATCGTCCGGCATGACCTTGCGCCTGGACCTGCTGCGTCACGGCGAAACCGAACTGGGCGGCGGCTTGCGCGGCAGCCTCGACGATGCGTTGACGGCCAAGGGCTGGGAGCAGATGCACGCGGCGGTCGCACGAGGCGGACCGTGGGATCGCTTGGTCAGTTCGCCTTTGCAGCGCTGCGCTCGTTTCGCTGAGCAGCTCGGCAGTCGACTCGGCGTGCCGGTGCAAGTGGACAAAGACCTGCAGGAGCTGCATTTCGGCGCCTGGGAAGGCCGCAGCGCGGCGGCTTTGATGGAGAACGACGCCGAAGCCCTCGGCCGCTTCTGGGCCGATCCTTATGCCTTCACGCCGCCCGAAGGCGAGCCGGTGCTCGAATTTTCGTCGCGTGTCTTGAGGGCGATCGAACGCTTGCACCAGGCCTACGCCGGGCAGCGTGTCTTGCTGGTCAGCCACGGTGGCGTGATGCGCCTGTTGCTGGCCCGGGCCCGTGGCCTGCCGCGCGAGCAGTTGCTCAATGTCGAAGTCGGCCACGGCGCGCTGTTTTCCCTTTCAGTGTCGGCCGGCTCCGTGCTTGAAGAGGCGAATTGACGATGCTGCCCTTCTGGATCGCCTTGCAATTTCTGAGCAGCGTGCCGATTCGTCTGCCCGGCATGCCCGAGCCTGAACAACTGGGCCGTTCACTGCTGTTTTACCCTTTGGTGGGGCTGTTGTTCGGTGGCGTGCTGTGGTCGCTCGATGCGCTGTTGCTCGGCACGCCCTCGCTGCTGCATGCCGCGCTGTTGCTGGCGGCGTGGGTGCTGCTCAGCGGCGGGCTGCATTTGGATGGCCTGGCCGACAGCGCCGATGCCTGGGTTGGCGGTTTCGGCGATCGTGAGCGCACGTTGCTGATCATGAAGGATCCTCGCAGCGGGCCGATCGCTGTCGTTACGCTGGTGCTGGTGTTGCTGCTCAAATGGGCCGCGCTGGCGGCGCTGATCGAGCAGGAGCAGACGTTGGCGCTGCTTGTCGTGCCGATGGTAGGGCGCGGCGCATTGCTGGGGTTGTTCCTGACGACGCGCTATGTGCGCGCCGGTGGGCTGGGCCAAGCGCTTGCCGATCATCTTCCGCGGCGCCTGGGCTGGCAGGTGTTGGCCGCCTGTGCGCTGGGTTGTGTATGGCTGGCGGGTTGGGCAGGGCTATGGTCGCTGGCGGTCGCCGCGCTGGCATTTTTCGGGTTGCGACAGCTGATGCTGCGCAGGCTGCAGGGATGCACCGGCGATACCGCCGGCGCCCTGCTGGAACTGTTGGAAATGGTCGTTCTGGTGACCCTGGCGTTGGGCTGAATCCGGTCCTCGCCGGCACGCAACCGTTGATTTAAATTTGCATTCATTCAGTCGCGGGTATATACACGCATCATGCTTCCTTCCCAATGTCTGTGCATCAACCTGCGTCGTGCCGCTCGAGGCGTCAGCAGGTATTACGACGGCGCTCTCGACGGCTTCGGGATCAACGTCGCCCAGTATTCTTTGCTCAATAACCTGGCGCGCCTGGACCAGCCGAGCATTTCCTCGTTGGCCGAGGCCATGGGCCTGGACCGCAGCACCCTGGGGCGCAACCTGCGGGTGCTGGAAGGCGAGGGGTTGGTGACCCTGGCCGAGGGCGACGACCTGCGCAACCGTATCGTCGTGCTCACCGAGACAGGGCATGCGCGGTTGGCGGCGGCGTTGCCGGCCTGGGAAGCGGCGCAACAGAAACTGATCGACAAGCTTGGCGCCGAGAAACGCGCGACCTTGCTGGCCTTGCTGGATGAACTGGCGTGACGCTGGTTCGTCCGATGATAAGTGGGTATATACCCGCGACCGGAGAATAACAATGACATCGATGTGGCGTACCTGTGGTTGGGTCCTGGTCGGCAGTGCGCTGATCCTGGCGTTGTCGTTGGGTGTGCGGCATGGCTTCGGCCTGTTCCTCGCGCCCATGAGCGCCGAGTTCGGTTGGGGTCGCGAGGTGTTTGCCTTTGCCATTGCCTTGCAAAACCTGATCTGGGGCTTGGCGCAACCGTTCACCGGCGCGCTGGCCGATCGCTTCGGTGCGGCGAAAGTGGTATTGATCGGTGGCGTTCTCTACGCACTCGGGCTGGTGTTGATGGGCATGGCCGATTCGCCATGGTCGCTGTCGTTGAGCGCTGGCTTGTTGATTGGCATCGGCCTGTCTGGCACGTCGTTCTCGGTAATCCTCGGCGTGGTCGGGCGGGCGGTGCCGCCGGAAAAACGCAGCATGGGCATGGGCATCGCCAGTGCCGCCGGCTCGTTTGGCCAGTTCGCCATGTTGCCGGGCACGCTGGGTTTGATCGGTTGGCTCGGCTGGTCCGCCGCGCTGCTGGCGCTGGGGCTGCTGGTGGCGTTGATCGTGCCGTTGGTGAGCATGTTGAAGGATGCGCCGGCGCCACTGAGCGGCAACGAACAAACCCTCTCCGAAGCGTTGCGCGAGGCGTGCGGTCATTCGGGGTTCTGGCTGTTGGCCGTGGGCTTTTTTGTCTGCGGCTTCCAGGTGGTGTTCATCGGCATACACCTGCCGGCCTATCTGGTGGACCAACACCTGCCCGCCAGCGTCGGCACCACTGTGTTGGCCCTGGTCGGGCTGTTCAATATCTTTGGTACCTACACCGCCGGGTGGCTGGGCGGGCGCATGTCCAAGCCGCGCTTGCTGACCGGGCTTTATTTGGCGCGAGCGGTGGTGATCGGCCTGTTCCTTTGGCTGCCGGTGACGACCACCACGGCCTACGTGTTCGGAATGGCGATGGGCTTCTTGTGGTTGTCGACGGTGCCGTTGACCAATGGCACGGTGGCGACCCTATTTGGCGTCCGAAATCTGTCGATGCTGGGTGGGATCGTGTTCCTGTTTCACCAGTTGGGATCATTCCTCGGCGGCTGGCTGGGCGGCGTGGTGTACGACCGCACCGGCAGCTACGATTTGATCTGGCAAGTGTCGATCTTGCTCAGCCTGCTGGCGGCGGCGCTGAACTGGCCGGTGCGTGAACGTCCGGTGGCGCGTCTGCAAGTCCAGGCCGGTGCGGCATGAGTCGCGTCGGCCCATGGTTGCTCGCGGCCGGTGCGGCTCTGCTGCTGGCGTTCGCCTGGTGGGGCTGGCACCAGGGCGGGCTGGCCTTGATGCAACTGGGCATGGGTAGCTGCTGATTGATGGACGGCACCTGTCGCGGCGGAGTAACGTCTTGGTCTGACAGGCTTACAAGGAAAATCCGACATGCTGATGCGTTGGCTTGCTGTTCCCGCCCTGCTGCTGGCTGTGTCCGGGCACGTATGGGCGGCTGATTGCCCGCCGTTGCTGGAAGGCTCATTGCCGAAGTTGAGGGCCAAGGAAACCGTCGATCTGTGCCAGCGTTTCGCCGGCAAGCCCTTGGTGGTGGTCAACACCGCCAGCTTCTGTGGGTTCGCTCCACAGTTCAAGGGACTGGAAGCGCTGAACCAGCGCTACAAGGGCGAAGGGCTGGAGGTGCTGGGCGTACCGTCCAATGATTTCAAACAGGAGTCCAAGGATGGCGCGGAGACGGCCAAGGTCTGCTACGTCAACTATGGCGTAACCTTCACCATGACCGAGCCGCAACCGGTACGGGGCTCGGACGCGATTCCGTTGTTCAGGCACTTGGCCGAACAATCCAGCGCGCCGAAATGGAATTTCTACAAGTACGTCGTGGACCGCCAGGGCAACGTGGTCGGCAGTTTTTCCAGCCGGGTCAAGCCAGACGATCCTGATTTCATCAAGGCAGTGGAAACGGCCATCGCTTCCAAACCCTGACCGCCAGCCACGAAAAAGCCCCGCCCTCTTTGCAGGGAGCGGGGCTTTTTATCGCTTCAAGTGACGAGCGGCTGCCTGGTTACAGTCAGCCTCGCCGTGAATTATCAGAAGCGGTAGGTTGCACCGACACCGAAGCCGTTGGCGCTGTTTTCGTATTCAGCGTTGTAGGCCTGGCCCAGAGCGTTGCTGCTGTTGACGCTGACTTTTTCTTCCTTGAGGTAGGAATAAGCCACGTCGATGGTCAGGTCTTCGGTTGGGCTCCAGCCGGCACCCAGGCTGAAGATGGTCCGGTCGCCGGTAGGAATGCGTGGCGAGCGGTCGGTGTTGTTGGTTGGTGACTGGTCGAAGGTCAGGCCGGTGCGCAGTACCCACTGTTTGTTCAACTGGTAGGAGGTACCGATGGCGTAGGCCCAGGTGTCGTGCCAGTTCTGTTCTTCGGTAATGGTGCCAAAAAGCAGTGGATTAAAGCCGCCGCCACTTGTGCCTACATCGTTGTTCACTGTGATGTCTTTCAGGCGGCTCCAACGAGTCCAGGTACTACCGGCATAAACGGTCCAGGCGTCGTTAATTTGTTGAGTAACCGAGAAGTCCACGGACTCAGGTGTTGTGATGTCCAGCGAGGCGTCGTAGCGCTCGGCACTCAGCAGAGGAGGAGGTGTGCCAGCCCCGGGGTTAACTTCGGTGTGACCCTCAAGCTTGTATTTGACCTTGGAGTGATAAGTCAGGCCGACACGGGTGGTATCGGTTGGCAAGATCAGTACGCCGATATTGTAGCCATAGCCAATGTCATCACCCTTGATCTTCACGTTGCCTTCGGGCACGCCTGGTACCGGCACGTTCAACGCCGACTCCAACGAACCCGATAGCCGGTTGATGGTCGGGCCAAAACCAATCGACACCTTGTCGTTGAAGGCGTAGCTGATAGTTGGCTGGAAGGTGACGACCTTCACTTCGCTCTTGCTGCCGAAATTGCGGCCCTGGAAGCTGTTTTCATAGTCGGTGATCAGGCCAAACGGGGCGTAGACGCCCAGGCCGAAAGCCCATTGATCATCGATAGGCTTGACGTAGTAGCCCATCGGAACGCCAGTGAACGGGACCATGTCGCCATCGTTGGTGCCGGACTGGGTGCCGCTGGTGTCGTTGAGATCAGTGGACGCGTCGATGACAGCGAAACCACCGGTAACTTGTTGGCGCTTGAGGCGCGACATGCCGGCAGGGTTGCCGAACACGGTGCTCGCATCATCGGCAGAAGAAGAACGACCCGCGAAGCCAGTGCCCATGCCACTGATGCTTTGTTCGTTCAAGGCAAAGCCACTGGCAAAAATTTGGGTGGATGCCAAGGTAACGGCAAGGCCAAGGGTGGTTTTGAGCATCATTTTTTTCATTGTTAGAACTCCAGGTGATCACCGAGGCGAAAATTACCAACATTTTCGGTCTAGCGCTATAGCTTGTATGGCTTGATTTAGAGGGGTTTTGTAGGACAATCTGACCAAAATCGCCGCTTTTGTAGGAACTTTCCTTTTTTCCGTTCAGCAAGCCACCTGATTCAGCGGCGAAACACAGTTTTGCCAGGCGCAAGTGAAATCTCGCAGGCGACCTTGAGGGTGAAAAGTCTGTCGCCAGATCCGGGCCATACCCAGCAAGTCGTCGGCACTGGGCAATGGGGAGGCTTGTTCTTCGACCAGCAACCAGGCGATGGCGGTGGCGTAGCGCAGGTTGACGGTCAATTCCAGATGGGGGCTGCTCAGGAAGGCATGTTGGCTTGCCAGGCCGCGAACCAGGCTGGCACGTTCCGGATCCAGCGCCAGATAATCGTCCCACAGCGCTTGGTGGCGAGGTTCGGTAATGCGGTACAAACCGTGTCCGCGGCGATCATGCAAGGCAGCGCCCAGACCGGACTGGCTGGCGGCAATACCCAGCAACAAGGTCTCCGCCGTGGTGCTGTGACGCCCCAGGTAAAGGAGCGTCGGGCGGATCACGTATCTACACAGTTCGCTGGCGGCGATACCCATAAAACCCTCGAGATGGGAAATGGGCGAAGCCTGACGGTAAGGGCTTGGCAGCGAGTGGATCGGATCAGGCTTCGCCGAAAGCGGATCATGCCGCTCGAGTTGAAGTGTAGTGTCATATCTGTGCTGTAAAGGACTGTTTTTAAACCAAGTTCGTCGAACGGTTATGACTGTTATAGCGGTTTGTGCTTAAGCCGTTGCGCTTTATCGAGAAACCTTGGGCAATAAAAAGCCCCGCGTTTTGGGCGGGGCCTTTGGGGTTTTCAGTTGTCTCGGGTCTCAGGCAACCAGTGCCTGACGGGTACGCTCGATCACGGCCTGCAGCGGTTCTGCGCTGGAGTACTGGTCGGGATACAAGCGTTCGCTGTGACGAGCGATGCCGTGTTCGTTGACCAGCGTGAAGCTGAAGCAGCCTTTGCGAGCGGCCATGATCAGGCAGTTCATTGGGGCAAAAGCGTTGGTTAGGGTGCGGATCGCATCCTGCGTGTGGATTTGAGTAGACATGTTATGGGTGTTCCTACAAATGACACGGTTAAGAACCGTGCAACGTTAAAACGTTCCAGTAACGTCGACCACCGTTGGTCGAACGAAGAGCCTGACTGGAACAAAGCAGCCAGTTTGAGCGCTATATGAGTGCGCGCTTGGGCTGGCAGGTAGGTACTTAGGAGGGCAGGCAGCACATCAAGGGCAAAGGTTCTGGGCCCGGGGTGAAGATCCTGATCAATTTTGCAGGTTGGTTCGGTCAGAGTAGTGAGCCTGGCAGCACGCTTCGCATTCGTTCGAAGTGTATTGGCGCAAGGGTTACCTGGAAACCATCGAGGGGGGCGGTCTCTTTTTTCAGTAAGGCGTCCTTTTTAGGATGGCTGACCGTAGAGATGTTTCCGACCCGGAATTGACTTTCAGCTTGGTACTAACGCCGCGGATACTAACGGATCGAATAGTGGAAGGGAAGGGCTCTTGTCAAAAAAGATTCGATCCGGCCCAGGCACGGCGAAAATAATGGCCTGATGCCATAGATCTGCGCTTGTCCACAGGGTTTTCTGCGCCGTAGGTGCCAACAAAGCGCGGCGATATAACCACTTCGGCTGTTACTTGTACACACTCCCGGTGCGGACTGTCACGGTATTGTCATGTTGGAACAATCGGGGGTGGGTGCCTGCATCCAAAATTTAAGTCAATGAAAAACATCGCTTTTTTTGACTGGTGAAAAAATCGTCAGTTTGAGCGCAGGCCCCGTTCCACAGGGCTTGCGGACAGTTCAGGGTAGGTTGTCCACTGAGTTATCCACAGCTTCTGTGGATTGTCCCAAGCGCTTGCTCTAGCACGGGGGGTGCTGGTTTTTTCGACTTTACCCGCACGAAAAAAGGAGTAGAGTGGCGCGCCTTCCGATCTGTCCCGTAGTGCGTCATGAAGTTTCGCTCAGTATCAAATCCTGTTACCTCGGTACCCCCGGGTGTTACCCCGCCCAAGCGCATGTCGATGCGCGTCGCCGAGTGGCTATTGGATAGCCCACGCCTGGGAGAACGCCCCAGCGTCAAGCATCTGGCCGGCCGTTTGCTCAAGCAACCGGCCCGAGAAGGGGTGGTGGCTGCACAAAGTCGCCTCGGGCAACTGATGTGTCGCGAATGCGGTAATGCGCGGGACCGGCGCATCGGCCACGACTTGTTACGCCAAGCCGCCCGGGCCGGCGATCACCGCGCCCGCCTGGCGCTGGGTGAAATCGAAGACTGAGCTGGGCAACGCTTGGCTGCTTGGTTAACCTTCGGGCTTTATTTGATCGGCAGGAACTGTCATGGCTTTGGATTTGACCAGCCTGTTGCTGGGCCTGGCGGGCGCAGCAGTGCCGTTGCTGGCGCTGGCCTGGCACCTGCAACGCCGGGCCACTGCCGCGCAGACTGAGCTGGCATTGCTCGAAGAGCGCCTGAGCACGGCCCACATGGCCCACGATGGGCTGAACGCCCAACTCGATGCCTGTCGCGACGAAATCAGTGACCTGAGCCAGGCCAATGCCGCCAAGCAAGCTGAACTTGCCGCCGCGTGTCGCGAGGTCGAGTTGCTGCAGGTCGAGCGCGACAACGCCAGGGACGCAGCCCATGCCTGGAACCTGGAGCGCGCCAATAAAGAAGCGGAACTGCGACGCCTCGATGCCCACGCGGCTTCGTTGCAGGCCGAATTGCGCGAGCAGCAGGAAAGCCATCAGCAGCGCCTGGACGACTTGCAAGGTTCGCGAGATGCGTTGCGGGCCCAGTTCGCCGAGCTGGCCGGGAAAATCTTCGATGAGCGTGAACAGCGTTTCGCCGAAACCAGCCAGCAGCGCCTGGGGCAATTGCTCGATCCGCTGAAGGAACGCATCCAGTCCTTCGAAAAACGCGTCGAGGAAAGTTATCAGGCCGAGGCGCGCGAACGGTTCTCCTTGGGCAAAGAACTGGAGCGGCTGCAACAGCTGAACCTGCGCCTGAGCGATGAAGCCACCAACCTGACCCGTGCCCTCAAGGGACAAAAGACCCAGGGCAACTGGGGGGAGCTGATCCTCGAGCGAGTGCTCGAACATGCCGGTTTGGAAAAGGGCCGCGAATACCAGACTCAGGTCAGTCTCAAAGGCCCGGACGGTGAACGTTTCCAGCCCGACGTGCTAATTTACCTGCCCGGCGACAAGCAAGTAGTGGTCGACTCCAAGGTCAGCCTGACGGCCTATCAGCAATACGTCGCCGCCGAAGACGACGCCATCGGCCAGCTTGCCCTCAAGCAACATGTCGTATCGTTGCGCGCTCACGTCAAAGGCTTGGCCGGCAAGGATTACAAACGCCTGGACGGGCTGCACAGCCTGGATTTCGTGTTGCTGTTCGTGCCGATCGAAGCGGCATTCTCCGCCGCGCTGCAAGCCGAGCCGAACCTGTTCCAGGAGGCGTTCGATCGCAACATCGTGATTGTCAGCCCGACCACCTTGCTGGCGACGTTGCGGGTGATCGACAGCTTGTGGAAGCAAGAGCGCCAGAGCCAGAACGCCCGGGAAATCGCCGAGCGGGCGGGGTGGCTATACGACAAATTCGTCCTGTTCATTCAAGACCTGGACGAAATCGGCAGCCGCTTGCAACAGCTGGACAAAGCCTACAGCGCCGCACGCAACAAGCTGACAGAAGGGCGCGGCAACCTGATCAGCCGCAGCGAACAGCTGAAATTACTCGGTGCCCGGGCCAGCAAGAGCCTACCGCCCGAGTTGCTTGAGAGAGCGATGGCGGATGTGGATGGGTTGCCTGAGTTGCCGGAAGAAGCCGAGCCCTCTCAAGGTTGACCCCCCGTGGCGAGGGAGCTTGCTCCCGCTGGGCTGCGCAGCGGCCCTCTGGATTTGCCTGACACACCGCAAGGGGACGCTGCGCATCCAGCGGGAGCAAGCTCCCTCGCCACGATAGAATGCAGTTGCTCTCTAAAGCGGCAAATGCCGGCTCAACAAAGCCCTCAACGCCGCAGGCTTGACCGGTTTGGCCAGGTAATCCAGGCCCGCCGCATGCACCTGCGCCACCGTCTCGGGCCGGCCGTCGGCACTGATCACCACCCCCGGCACCGGTTCGCCCATGCGCGTGCGCAGCCAGGTCATCAGCTCGGTACCGGTCTCGCCGTCGTCCAGATGAAAATCCACCAGCGCCAATTGCGGGCGGACCCCTTGGGCGAGCCAGCGCTCGCATTCTTCACGGTTGCGCGCCGTCCGTACCTGGCAACCCCAGCGGGTCAGCAGACTGTTCATGCCGACCAGGATGCTGTCTTCGTTATCGACACACAGCACCTGTGCGCCGCTGGGCAACTGGCCGTTGGGTTCGGGCGCGATCTGGGGCTCGACGGCTTGGGTTCGGGCTAACGGCACGCTGACGCTGAAGACACTGCCGCACCCCGGCCAAGAGCGGACCCGTAACGTGTGGCTGAGCACGCGGCACAGCCCGTCGGCAATCGCCAGGCCCAGGCCCAGTCCTTTCTCGGCGCGGGTCTGATGGCTGTCGAGGCGTTTGAATTCTTCGAAGATGACCTGCAGTTTGTCTTCGGCAATGCCCGGCCCGCGATCCCAGACCTCCAGGCACAGCTCGCCGTCGCGGCGGCGTACGCCCAGCAGCACCGGTCCCTTGGCGTAGCGAAAGGCATTGGTAAGGAAGTTCTGCAGGACGCGGCGTAGCAACTTGATGTCGCTGTCTACCCGCAGCCGTGAACCGCGAACCCGGAATTTAAGGCCTTGCTCGCGCGCCAGCACCGTGAACTCCGCGCCGAGCGTGTCAAACAGGTCGCTGAGGGCGAACGGTTTGCGATCAGGGTTGATCTTGCCGTTTTCCAGCCGGGAGATGTCCAGCAGGTCGGTGATCAGATCTTCGGCCGAGCGCAACGAACTGTCCAAATGCTGCACCAATTGCTGGGCTTCGCTCGGCAAGCCTTCGTGCTGATGGGACAGCGCCGCGGAGAACAGGCGCGCGGCATTGAGGGGTTGCATCAGGTCATGGCTGACTGCGGCGAGGAAGCGGGTTTTGGATTGATAGGCCGCTTCGGCCGTGCCTTTGGCGTCGGTCAGCGCCAGGTTCAGTTGCGACAGCTCGCGGGTGCGTTCGGCGACCCGCTGCTCGAGCCCTTCGTTGGCGTCGGTCAAGGCTTTTTCAGCTTCGCGGAACGCGGTGATGTCAGTAAAACTCATGACAAATCCGCCTCCGGGCATCGGGTTGCCGATCAACTCGATCACCCGGCCGTTGGGGAACAGCCGTTCCGAGGTGTGCGCGCGCCCCTGGCGCATCCAGTGCAGGCGCCGGGCGACATGGACTTCAGCCTCGCCAGGACCGCAAAGGCCGCGCTCGGCGTTGTAGCGGATGATGTCGGCAATCGGTCGGCCGACACTGATAAGGCCGTCGGGATAATTGAACAGTTCCAGGTAACGGCGGTTCCACGCCACCAGCCTGAGGGACTGGTCCACCACGCTGATGCCCTGGGTGATGTTTTCGATCGCGCCTTGCAGCAGCGCGCGGTTGAACTGCAACACCTCGGACGCTTCGTCGGCGATCCGCACGACGTCTTCCAGTTGCATCTCCCGGCCTTCGATCGCCGCTTTCACCACCGCCCGCGTCGAAGAAGCCCCGAGCACACCGGCCAGCAGGCGCTCGGTGTGGGCGATCCATTCGCTGTCGGCGTTCTGGCTCGGGTTGAAGCCTTTGCCTTGGCGATAGGCGAACCGGATAAAGCTCTGGCGCGCCCGTTCTTCGCCGACGAAGCGGGCGGCCAGTTGCAACAGGTCGTCGATTTGCACCGCCAGCATCGAGCGCGGGTTGGGGCGAGCATTGATCTCCTGGCCGATAAACCGTCCGGCCTGCCAATGTTCCGACACACGCGTGCGCGACAACACCGAGACCCAGGCGAACAGAATGAAGTTGCCGGCCAGCGACAGGACTACGCCTTGCGTCAATGGGGTGATCGGCAGGTCCAGTGGATTGCCGTGCAGCCAGGCCAGGCCGGGGAAACTGCTCAACGACCAACCCAGGCTGTGGGCGGCGATCGGCAGCACCAGCGTGTAGAACCAGAGGAAAATCCCTGTGGCGAGGCCGGCGAACACACCGCGTCGGTTCGCCTGCTTCCAATACAGCGCACCGAGCATGGCGGGCGCCAGTTGCGTCACGGCGGCGAAGGCGATCTGGCCGATGGTCGCCAGGCTCGCCGTCGAACCGAGCAGTCGATAGCTGACGTAGGCCAGTAGCAGGATCACGACAATGCTTACCCGACGTACCGACAGCATCCACTGGCGGAACACTTCGAAGGGCCGCTCGGCGTTGTTGCGGCGCAACAGCCAGGGCAGCAGCATGTCGTTGGAAACCATGGTCGACAAGGCGACGCTCGCGACGATGACCATGCCGGTGGCGGCCGAGGCGCCGCCAATGAATGCCAGCACCGCCAGGGCTGGATGAGCCTGGGCCAGTGGCAGGCTGATGACGAACGAATCCGGCAGCACGGAGGTGGGCAGCAGCATTTGCCCGGCAAGTGCGATCGGCACCACGAACAGCGCGGCCAGGGCCAGGTAGGCGGGAAACACCCACTTGGCCAGGCGCAGGTCCTGAGGGTCGATGTTTTCTACCACGGTGACGTGGAATTGCCGGGGCAGGCAAATGATCGCCATCATCGCCACCCCGGTTTGCACCACCATGGATGGCCAGTTGATGGTTTCCTTCCAGTATTGCTCCAGGCGAGGCGCGAGCATCGCCTGGTTGAACAGATCGTCAAAGCCGTCATAGAGGCCATACGTGACGAACGCGCCAACCGCCAGGAAGGCGAACAGCTTGACCAGCGATTCGAAGGCAATCGCCAGCACCATGCCGCGGTGGTGTTCGGTGGCATCCAGGTTGCGCGTGCCGAACACGATCGTGAACAGCGCCAGGATCAGCGAGACAATCAGCGCCGTGTCCTGGGCGCGGGTGCCCATTGCATCGGCACCCGCGCCGATCAGCAGGTTCACTCCCAGCACGATGCCCTTGAGTTGCAAGGCAATGTAGGGCAACACGCCGACCAGGCAGATCAACGCGACCACGATCGCCAGGGACTGGGACTTGCCATAGCGGGCGGCGATGAAGTCGGCGATGGAGGTGATGTTCTCCTGCTTGCTGATCATCACCATTTTCTGCAGGACCCACGGCGCAAACACCAGCAGCAGGATCGGCCCGAGGTAGATCGGCAGGAATGACCAGAGCTGTTCGGCGGCCTGGCCCACGGCGCCAAAAAACGTCCAGCTGGTGCAATACACCGCCAGCGACAAGCTATAGACCCAGGCCCGCACGCGCGGCGGCAACGGCGTGCTGCGCCGATCACCGTAGAAGGCGATGGCAAACATGATGGCCATATAGGCCAGGGCAACAACGGCGATCAGCCCGCTGGACAGCGACATGGATACTCCCAGACAAATCCTTCCGGGCTTGAGCCCGGCACGACAGTCTCGCATGCCCGCTCGGGTTCGTCAGTGTCGACCAAGGTCGAGGCATGGGGGTAGTCTTGGTGCCCAAGCCTTTTTTCGGACATCCTCTTGAAAATTATCCGCAGTAAATCCTTCGTTGGCGACCGCGCCTGGGCGGCGCTGGATATCGCCAATATGAACGGGATCACCACGCGCTTGCACTGGACTGATCAGCCGTACAAATGGCACATCAATGATGGGCAGGAAGTATTCGTAGTGCTCGATGGGCAAGTGCAGATGTGCTACCGGGAAGAGGGTAGCGAAAAAGATACCTTGTTGGAGACCGGGGACATTTTCTACGCATCCGTAGGCACCGAGCACGTGGCCAGACCTATAGGCGAAGCGAGAATCCTGGTGATCGAGACTGAGGGCAGCGTTTGAGGTGTATCTGGTGAATAGATAACCCATAGAGAAATTACCCGTTATATAGATATTCTGTTCGGCTCTAGCATGGCCTCACCTCATTCGAGGAGAGGAAATCACCGTGACGTGCCTTGCCGAAAAATATCCCTTGCGACCGCTTAGCCACCTGCCAAGGCCGTTGGAGGTGATTCGACAATTCACCCCGAACTGGTTTGCCGCGACCATGGGCACCGGCGTGCTGGCCCTGGCCCTGGCGCAACTGCCAGGGTCCTACCCCGGTTTGCACGCGCTGGCCGAAGGGCTGTGGTTGTTCAACATTCTCCTCTTCGGTTTGTTCACGGGACTTTACGCCGCTCGCTGGGTGCTTTTCTTCGACGAGGCCCGGCGGATTTTCGGACATTCAACCGTGTCGATGTTCTTCGGCACCATTCCCATGGGGTTGGCGACGATCATCAATGGTTTCCTGGTGTTCGGCGTGCCGCGCTGGGGCGAGGGGGTGTTGCCGTTGATCGAGCTGTTGTGGTGGGTCGACGTGGCGATGTCGCTGGCCTGCGGCGTGCTGATTCCGTTCCTGATGTTTACCCGCCAGGAACACCGCATCGACCAGATGACTGCCGTGTGGCTGCTGCCCGTAGTCGCCGCCGAAGTGGCTGCTGTCAGCGGCGGGCTGTTGGCGCCGCACCTTGCCGATGCCCATTCACAACTGGTCATGCTGGTGACCAGTTACGTGCTCTGGGCCTTTTCCCTGCCGGTGGCGTTCAGCATCCTGACCATTCTGCTGTTGCGCATGGCCTTGCACAAACTGCCGCACGAGAACATGGCCGCTTCGAGCTGGCTGGCCCTCGGCCCCATCGGGACCGGCGCCCTGGGCATGTTGCTGCTGGGGGGTGACGCGCCGATTATCTTTGCCGCCAATGGCCTGTCGGGCGTGGGCGAGGTCGCCTCCGGGCTGGGATTGGTTGCCGGCGTCACCCTGTGGGGCTTCGGTTTCTGGTGGATGTTGATGGCACTGCTGATCACCGCGCGCTACTTGCGCGAAGGCATCCCGTTCAATCTCGGCTGGTGGGGCTTCACCTTTCCGCTGGGTGTGTTCGCCCTGACGACGCTGAAGCTGGCGAGCCTGCTGGGCCTGGTTTTTTTCAATGTGTTCGGTTGCGCGCTGGTGGCGATGCTGGCGGTGATGTGGCTGATCGTGGGCTGGCGCACGTTACTGGGCGCCTGGCACGGTGAGTTGTTTGTGTCGCCCTGCATTGCGGGGCTGGCGAAATAATCGTTAAAGACAGGTAATGTGTGGCCTGGATCGAAAAAGCGTCATTCCAAACAAGCGTCCACGCCACTCAGGAACATGGAAGATGAGTCACCCTTCGCAGTTCACCTTGCTTCGCACGCGGCGCTTCCTGCCGTTTTTCATCACGCAGTCCCTCGGGGCGTTCAACGACAACATTTTCAAGCAGTCGCTGATCCTCGCCATTCTCTACAAGCTGACCATCGAGGGTGACCGCTCGATCTGGGTCAACCTCTGCGCGCTGCTGTTCATCCTGCCGTTCTTCCTGTTTTCGGCGTTGGCGGGTCAATTCGGAGAAAAGTTCGCCAAGGACGCGCTGATTCGCCTGATCAAGCTCGGCGAAATCGCGATCATGGCGGTCGGCGCGC
The DNA here is from genome assembly GCF_051131945.1 of Pseudomonas sp. Z5-35. Taxonomy (NCBI): domain Bacteria; kingdom Pseudomonadati; phylum Pseudomonadota; class Gammaproteobacteria; order Pseudomonadales; family Pseudomonadaceae; genus Pseudomonas; species Pseudomonas sp. Z5-35. The sequence continues at coordinate 4,046,037 of NZ_CP071640.1, read as the reverse complement.
TGGGTTTCCTGTTCGATCATTTGTGGCTGATGCTGGTGGCGCTGTTTGCCATGGGCACGCATTCGGCGCTGTTTGGGCCGGTGAAATATTCGATCCTGCCGCAGGCATTGCGCGAGGATGAACTGGTCGGCGGCAATGGCCTGGTGGAAATGGGCACGTTCCTGGCGATTCTTGCCGGCACCATCGGCGCGGGGATCATGATGTCGTCGGCGCACTACGCGCCGGTGGTGTCGGTGGCCATCGTCGCCATCGCCGTGGCCGGTTACCTGGCCAGCCGTGGCATTCCACGGGCGGCGGCGGCCTCGCCGCAGATGCGCTTGAACTGGAACATCTTCAGCCAGTCCTGGGCCACGTTGAAGCTCGGCCTGGGACAGACCCCGGCGGTTTCCCGCTCCATTGTCGGCAACTCGTGGTTCTGGTTCGTCGGGGCGATCTACCTCACGCAGATTCCCGCGTATGCCAAGGAGTGGATGCACGGCGACGAAACCGTGGTGACGTTGATCCTTACGGTGTTTTCGGTGGGGATCGCCCTGGGTTCGATGCTCTGTGAAAAACTCTCGGGGCGCAAAGTGGAGATCGGCCTGGTGCCATTCGGTTCCTTCGGCTTGACCGTGTTCGGGCTGCTCTTGTGGTGGCATTCCGGCGCAATCCCAGACAGTGTCGACGGCCACGGCTGGCTGCAGATCCTGGGGTTCGGGCATGCCTGGCTGGTGCTGATCGACATTCTTGGCCTAGGGATTTTTGGCGGTTTCTACATCGTGCCGCTCTACGCCCTCATTCAGTCGCGTACCGTGGAGAACGAGCGGGCGCGGGTGATTGCCGCCAACAATATTCTCAACGCACTGTTCATGGTGGTCTCGGCGGTCGTTTCCATCGTCTTGCTGAGCCTGGCCAAACTGTCGATCCCGCAACTGTTCCTGGTGGTGTCGCTGCTGAACATCGGCGTCAATGCCTACATCTTCAAGATCGTTCCAGAGTTCAGCATGCGTTTCATGATCTGGCTGCTAAGCCATTCCATGTACCGGGTGGAGCATCGCAACCTCGAAGCGATTCCTGATGAGAGCGCGGCGCTGTTGGTGTGCAATCACGTGTCGTTTGTCGATGCCTTACTGATCGGCGGAGCGGTGCGTCGGCCGATTCGTTTTGTGATGTATTACAAGATCTACAACCTGCCAGTCCTGAACTTTATCTTTCGCACCGCGGGCACAATTCCGATCGCCGGGCGCCAGGAAGATATCCAGATCTACGAAAAGGCCTTCAGCCGAATCGCCCAGTACCTGAAGGACGGCGAGCTGGTGTGCATCTTTCCTGAAGGAAAATTGACTGCCGACGGTGAGATCAATGAGTTCAAGAGCGGACTGACACGCATCCTCCAGGAAACCCCGGTGCCAGTGATTCCCTTGGCGTTGCAGGGCTTGTGGGGCAGCTTCTTCAGTCGCGATCCGGACAAGGGGCTTTTTCGCCGGTTCTGGTCGCGAGTGACCCTGGTGGCGGGTTCGGCGGTTGCGGTCGAGACGGCTGAGCCTGCGAAGTTGCAGGCGATGGTGGGAGAGCTTCGCGGCGCGGTCCGATAACGCAAAACGATGCAGGAACCGGGAAGTCCGGCTCCTGCATTCGGTTCAGTTGCTGACCTTGAGGCCGATCAACCCGGCAATGATCAACGCCACGCTGACCAACCGAATCAGCGCCATCGACTCGCCAAACAGAATGATCCCGGCGATCACCGTGCCTACGGCACCGACACCGGTCCAGATTGCATAGGCGGTGCCCAACGGCAGCTCTTTCATGGCAAGGCCCAGCAGGCCAAGGCTGATCGCCATGGCCGCAACGGTCAATGCAGTGGGAAGAGGGCGGGAAAAGCCGTCGGTGTATTTCAGGCCGACAGCCCAGCCGACTTCAAACAGGCCAGCGAAAAACAGAATGATCCAGGACATCACACACCTCATCGATGGATGGGGTCGTCCCCGGATAAAACTCTTTGGAGTCGCGAGGTCGTCCCCGCATTGGGCAAAAGGATGCCCAATGCTGACTATTCGGTCAAGGCGCCCGGTCAGTCCGCCGCTTGACGGGCAAGCTGCTCACGGTCTTGCTTTTCACTCATGCGCCGGAAGTGGGTTGCCAGCAACGCGCCGGAAATATTGTGCCAGACGCTGAACAGTGCACTGGGCACCGCCGCCAGCGGCGAAAAATGCGCACTGGCCAGGGCCGCGCCCAGGCCGGAGTTCTGCATGCCCACCTCCAGCGACAAGGTTTTGCGCTGGGCCAGTGGCAATCCGAACAGGCCCCCGGTGAAATATCCCAGCAGGTAGCCGAAGCTGTTGTGCAGCATCACTACTGCCATGATCAACAGGCCGGATTCGGCGATTTTCGCCTGACTGGCCGCGACCACTGCCGCGACGATGATCACGATGCTCACCACCGACACCAACGGCAACACATCGACCGCGAGACGAACCCGTTCACCCAGTAGACGTTGGGCGACGACGCCAAGGAAGATCGGCAACAGGACTATTTGCAGGATCGACCAGAACAGCGCCGAGAACGACACCGGCAACCAGGCCGAGGCCAACAGCCAGATCAGCGCCGGGGTAATCACCGGGGCGATCAGGGTCGTGATGGCCGAAATCGACACAGCCAAGGCCAGGTCACCACGACCCAGCCAGGTCATGACGTTGGAGGATGTGCCGCTCGGGCAGCAGCCTACGAGGATCACCCCCACGGCAATTTCCGGCGGCAGGCTGAATATCTGGCAAAGCAGCCACGCGGTGCCTGGCATGATCACGAATTGAGCAGCAACTCCCAGGGCGACGCGTCCCGGATGGCGGGCCACTTCGGCAAAATCCTCGGTCTTCAGGGCCAGGCCCATGCCGAACATCACCAGGCCAAGCAACGGCACAATGGCCACTTTCAGATCGACAAACCATTGGGGAAATAGAAACGCTACTACCGCAAACAACAGTACCCAGTAAGCGAAGGTGTTGCCGACAAAACGACTCAATGCAACCAGTGCGCGCATGACCTGATCCTTATTATTAGTTGCAGCACAGCCCGACATGAAAGCGAGCCTGCTTAAGATAACGGATTATCGACCCACATTACTGTGGGTGATCGACCGTCATCGCGAGCGGGCTTGCTTCCAAAGGACAACTTCTGCCATTAGATTCCCTGCGGAAGCTCTTCACCACCCAACGCTTCAACCAGCGCCGGCAGGAACTCACCGAATGTCAGCATCATCAGGGTGAAGCTGGCGTCCAACTGGCCCAAGGCTTCGTCGCCGCCGTCCTGTTCCGCCTGGTCCTGCAGCAAGTCCTCGAACTTCAGGCGCTTGACTACCATTTTATCGTCGAGCACGAAGGACAACTTGTCCTGCCAGGCCAGCGACAGCTGCGTCACGACCTTGCCGGTGCTCAGGTGCAGTTGGATTTCGTCGCTGGTCAGGTCCTGGCGCTTGCAACGAACGATGCCGCCGTCTTCATGGGTGTCGCGCAATTCACATTCGTCCAGCACGAAGAAATCGTCTGCGGCTTTCTGAGTCTTGACCCAGTCGGTCATGATCGCGGTTGGGGCCGTCTTCACGGTGAGCGGACGTACCGGCAGCGTGCCGATGACTTCGCGCAGGGTGGAAAGCAGGTCTTCGGCGCGTTTCGGGCTGGCGGAGTTGACCAGGATCAGGCCCTGTTTCGGCGCGATGGCGGCGAACGTGGACGAGCGACGGATGAATGCGCGAGGCAGGAACGCCTGGATGATTTCATCCTTGATCTGGTCCCGCTCCTTTTTATAGACCTTGCGCATCTGTTCGGCTTCGATCTCTTCGACCTTTTCCTTCACGGCGTCACGCACGACGCTGCCGGGCAGGATGCGTTCTTCCTTGCGGGCGGCGATCAGCAGGAAATCCTGGCTGACATGCACCAAGGGCGCGTCTTCGCCTTTGCCGAAGGGCGCGACGAAACCGTAAGTGGTCAACTCCTGGCTTGCACATGGGCGTGCCAGTTTGGTCGCCAGTGCAGTTTCCAACGCCTCGGCATCAACAGGCAGATCTTGGGTCAGGCGATAGATAAGCAGGTTCTTGAACCACATGGGGTGAGTCTCTCCTTTATACAAAGGGGGGCATTATTCTCTTCGCGGCGCCATAGGCCAACCCTTAGCTAAGCCTTTGGAAGGCCTGAGAAAATTAATGTAAAAAGTGCTTGCCAGCTTAGGGAGTGCTCCGTAGAATGCGCGCCACACCGAAAGCGAAGGGTGATTAGCTCAGCTGGGAGAGCGTCTGCCTTACAAGCAGAATGTCGGCGGTTCGATCCCGTCATCACCCACCATTCGTTTCAAGTGTTACGCGCAGCGGTAGTTCAGTCGGTTAGAATACCGGCCTGTCACGCCGGGGGTCGCGGGTTCGAGTCCCGTCCGCTGCGCCATATTCGGTAACCTGGAACACTGAACGCCAGGTCACCACAAGAAGCCCGCTAACGCGGGCTTTTTGCTGTTTGCAGTTTCTCCGCGGTACGCATGAATCATTTGTTTTGCTGACTTTTTCAATTAAATCAGCACGTTATAAAAAACTGTGAGAGAATGCGCACCGCATCGAAAGTGAAGGGTGATTAGCTCAGCTGGGAGAGCGTCTGCCTTACAAGCAGAATGTCGGCGGTTCGATCCCGTCATCACCCACCAAGCTTTCAATGTTACGCGCAGCGGTAGTTCAGTCGGTTAGAATACCGGCCTGTCACGCCGGGGGTCGCGGGTTCGAGTCCCGTCCGCTGCGCCATATTCGGTCATCTGGAATGCTGAACGCCAGGTTGCCAACAAAAAGCCCGCTCATTTGAGCGGGCTTTTTGTTGTCCGGCACTTTATCTACTGCTCGGCGTTCCGGCTGTGACGATAATCACTGACCGCCTCATACACGGCCTTGCGCAAACGGTTGATACCGCCAATAGGCCGATGATCCTCGATGCCGAACCAAGGGTTGAAGGACTGGTTATCACAAGCGAGGTTCAGCTTGGGCGTGTCGAAATCCTGAGCCGGCACCTTGATTCGCGCCACCGTCTCGAACGGTGCATCGTCTTCCTGCCATTCAATGCTGGTGTCTTCGATGGGCATGTACCTGCTCGGATCCTGACGCTGGATCTGCAAGACAAAACAGGCCGGCACGCGATCTGTGGATAACTGCTGATTCAATGCGCTGCGCAAGAAATTCGGCAGGTCCTGGTTCTGCGCAGGCAAGGTGTAGCTTGGACAGCTGTCCGGGTCCGGTGCGACGCGAAACTTGGCATTGGCCGCGCCGAATTTGTAAGGCGATACCGAGAAGTAGGTGGTCTGGGTCGGGCTGGTCGGGGGCGGCGAAAGGGTCGCCAGGGCGATGAATAAATGACGGATCTGCCAAGTGCGCGGATCCAGGCTCGGGAAGAATGCCATCGCCTTCTTCCCGTCAGCCTGAGCGGCCACATTCTGACGATACTCGGCGACATCACTGACAAAGAAGTTCGGATGATTGAACATCACGAAGTCCTGCTCGCCTTGTGATTGCCGACCAGCGAGCAGTTGCTTGCCGGGCACCTCCAGCAACTTGATCGCCATCCCCCGCGCGTCGCGCAAGCTGTCGAATTGCGGATAGGCGTTACCGTTGGACAGGCGGATCGTTGCCTGCCAGGTCTTGCCCGGCTCGGCAAATACCCCTTGGCGCAAAGGCGCTGGCAGATCGCTCGGCACCTGGACTTCGGCCATGACACAACCGTGTGCCTTGGCGTGGGCATCGCGCAGGTAGCGGGTGCCTTCGCGGTGCTGATCGACGATGCGGATGGCGGTCTGGATGATGTCCTGGGTCATGGCGCTTTCGCCCGGGGGGATCTGCTCCTTGTTCGAGACCGAGCCGCTGTGTTGCCAGGCAAACCAAGCGGTGGACAAGGCCCAGCCGAGCAGCCCGATGCCCAGCAGCCACAAGAGCGTCTTGCCCAAAAAGGCGCCGAGGCGCAGCCAGAGCGTGATCAACATGCAAACATCCTTTTACCTGTGGGATTCATCATTACAGTTGCGACTCCAGCGACCCGCCCAACACTTTCAAATATTCCAGCAAGGCCCAGCGTTCCTGCGGTTGCAGCAAGCGGCCAATGACGCCGTTGCCTCGCTCGCCTGAGCGGAATTCATGGCCGCTGTTGTGGTTGCCGGTAATCTTGGTATCGAAGAGAAAACCGTTGGCAAAGGCTTCGGTGCGATAGCCCAGATGTCGCGGGTCATATTCGAAGCTGCCTTTATAGAAGGTCGTCGCCCGCTCGGCCTGGGGAGACAGCAGTTGATAAATCGTCGGCACCGAGCCGTTGTGCAGGAATGGCGGCGTGGCCCAGACACCTGCCAGCGGCCGGGCTTTATAAGCGCGCAATTCGCGCACGCCGATGGGCAGCCCGAAACCATCCAGGGCCGGGCGCTCGACCGGCGTCACGCCGGCGTCGCGATAAGCGCGGTTTTCGACAAACGCTGTGACATAGGCCAGGCCCTTGGCAACCGAAACCTGGCTGAGATCCAACGGCTCTGTCGGCGTCGGGTGCAGGTGCACCTCCAGCTTCGCCAGCTCGGCCGGGTCCCATTGCAGACTGGTCAGGTTGAAGCGATGGTCGGCGATATTATTGGCGGTGCCGGGGTCGGTACCGATCACTTTCACCGGCAACATGCGCAATTGTTGAACAGGCCTGTCAGGCCCCTGAACCACTTCCGGGACATGGCAGCCGGCGCAGTTCTCGGTGAACAGCGTCCGGCCTTTGGCCGCCAAAGGCTTGTCGATCGAGCCTAGCAGCGCCTCAGGCCATGTCGGAGGCTTGAGCAGTTGCAAGGTTTCTTCAATCTTGTTCAGGTCGCGCACGCGCACGCTGGAAGGATAGCGCGCATCGCCCTGCAGCGGCTTGCCCTGGGCGTCGAAGAAATTCAACGTGGCGCCGACTCCCAAGGCTTCGCCGACATTGCGCGCCATCGGTTGCTGGGCCGAGCCGTTCCACTGCACCCAGTCAAATGTCCACATTTCCCACAGCTGAGGGTAATCCACCGGCGCGTTGGCGACCCGGTAGTTTTCCGCTGAAATGGCATCGCCAAAGCTGGCGTTGGCGATACGGCCAAAGGCGTCGGTACGTCCCGGACCTTCCTCGGTGGGGTAAAGACCGCGATGGGTGTCGTTCCAGGCCGTGCGCAGAAAGGTATCCAGGGAAACCTTGAATGTCTTGCGCAGCTGTTCATGACGGGCGTCATAGTCCTTGCCCAGCACCTGGCGGGCGAAGCGTTCGAATTTCCAGGGGTTGTAGTAGGTCGAAGCTAGACTTGCGACCAAGGCTTGTCCGAAGCTGCCCCCGCGTAATGTCGGAACAGTCGACGGCAACACGTGTTGGGCCGAGCCGCCATCGATCCGTATCGCTTGGCCCTTGAAGTGCAGTTCGCCCGTGTGGCAAGCAGCACAAGTGATGTCCAGATATTGCTCGCGGCTGCCCGCATTCTGATGCCGCGTGAAGCCCACCGGCAAATTACCGGGATTGTCCGGCGTGGCTTTTTGCGCTGGATCGACCAGGAAGCCGAAGCGCGCGAGGTATTCGGGCGACGCGAAGCGCTGTTGCGAGAACGGCAGCTCCAATGCCGTGAACCACTCGTAGCGCAGGCCTTTGACCTGAGTACCCTGCGGGGTGAAATAGTACGTCTGGCGCTCGGCGGCGCTCCACTGATCCAGGTAGTGCACTTGCTCGACAGGCGTATAGGCCGGCAATCGCGGGTTGGCGACGTAATAAAGCACCACGGCCACGACGACGACAAGCAATGCGAGGATGAGCAAGAGAATGCGAGAGAGGAGGCGCACGGTAACGTCCTTGTTTTTCTGATATGCCCTTATGCCTCAGCGCCGCCCGGCCGGCAAGTGGCCATTATCTCGGGCCGTAGGGGGTGGCAAGTTGTCTCTGTACGTAATAGATGACAGATGCTTCATCTGCCCAGGTTCAAAAAGCGTTTGCCGGCCTGAACTTATCATCGCTTTGTGGCTCACATGCCGGTAGCCATTGGTCGTGGCCGCCTGATAAGCTCGCGGCTTTACTCGATTGCCCTTTAGGCGCATGAACAAGGAAATAGCATGAAACAGCATCGGTTGGCGGCGGCGGTAGCCCTGGTTGGCCTGGTACTCGCGGGTTGTGACTCGCAGACCAGCGTAGAGCTGAAAACCCCGGCGCAAAAAGCTTCCTACGGCATTGGCCTGAACATGGGCAAGAGCCTGGCTCAGGAAGGTATGGATGACCTGGACTCCAAAGCAGTCGCCCAGGGCATCGAAGATGCCGTCGGCAAGAAAGAACAGAAGCTGAAAGACGAAGAACTGGTCGAAGCCTTCGCCGCCCTGCAAAAGCGTGCCGAAGAACGCATGGCCAAGATGAGTGAAGAGTCGGCAGCGGCCGGCAAGAAATTCCTCGAAGAAAATGGCAAGAAGGCGGGTGTTACCACCACCGCTTCCGGCCTGCAGTATGAAGTGGTCAAGAAAGCCGACGGCGCACAGCCCAAGCCGACCGACGTGGTGACCGTTCACTACACCGGCAAGTTGACCAACGGCACTGTGTTTGACAGCTCCGTGGAGCGTGGCAGCCCGATTGACCTGCCGGTCAGCGGCGTGATCCCGGGTTGGGTCGAAGGCCTGCAACTGATGCACGTCGGCGAGAAGTACAAGCTGTACATCCCGAGCGACCTGGCCTACGGTGCCCAGAGCCCGAGCCCGGCTATCCCTGCCAATTCGGTCCTGGTGTTCGACCTGGAGCTGCTGGCAATCAAGGATCCGGCAAAAGAAGGCGCAGCCAAGTAATCGCGTCTGCTATAACGACAACGCCTCGCTTATGCGGGGCGTTGTTGCATCTGGCGTTCGGTGAATGACAAAAAAACCGAACGCTCCCGGCGGGCTACAGTCATAGGCAATACAGGCGCTGCGCTAGACGCAGTTGGCCGATCAAGTCAATGAAATATTGGGTTTTTTTATGTGAGTAAAAAACGCCCGATCTAAGCCGGGCCCTTATTAAACGGGGGCTTCAGCGGTGAAATGCAGCTCTGTTCACAAGGTTATCCACAATTTGTGTGGATAACATTTCAGTGGGAGAAAAAATGAAGGCCCCGTGGAATTTCACTCGGTTTCTACCTCTGGCGGGACGGCTGCTGGCCCGCGGTAGACTGCCGACGTTGCTGTTCGCCGTTGCCAGCAAAGGCGCGCGCGAGGGCGGCCGGCTGGGCAAGCTCAAGGAAGACCTGCGCTTGTTGCAGGCGTTGTGCCTGGCCTACTGGCGTGGCGAGTACCGGGCGGTCAGTGCCAAGTCGTTATTGTCGGTCGTGGCGGGGCTCATGTATTTCCTCAGCCCCCTGGACGCGATTCCAGACTTGCTGCCGATGTTTGGCATGTTCGACGACATCGCCGTGCTAGCCTGGATCATGAAAACACTCGACGACGAACTCAGTGCCTTCCGCGCCTGGCGTGACCAGCAGTCACCCGAGAAGCTCGCGCTGGTCGAAAGACTTCCCGACACCCCGGAACAACTCCAGCTCCAAGGTCCGAAAAAGACCTGATCCCGCCTGTTTATCCCAGAACATCATCGCCCCGCGACCTCGGCTGCTATTTAGGATTACACTTCCAAGGAAAAAAGCTGACTCGCTAAGTGTTGTTGTCCTACGGGGTAAACATGGATATTCAAATAATCACACGCGACGGAGAGCCCGAGTACGCGGTTTTGCCGTGGGATCAGTACCAGTCGTTATTGAAGGCAGCAGGTCTCAATCAAGCTCCGCCGCGGCAGGCAAAAGCCCAGGATACGGCGGCACCCGATCAGGTCCTTCCTGGTCTGGATCAGTTGCGCAGCTTGCGCGAAGGGAAGGGCATTGCCATCGAGGCGCTGGCCCGCACGGTAGGCATCAGCCCGTCTTATCTGGCCATGATCGAAAGCGGCGAGCGTCAACCCGATGCCGCGATCAAGCGCAGCCTGGCCTGGGAACTGACGGTGCCGGGTTGGAGGGATGAATCGTGAGTGTACGCATCAGTCGACAACATTGGGATGGGTTGTTGGGGGAGTTGGACCAGGCACGTCGCCAGCGCCATTTGCTGACATACCGCGCCTTGCTGGAACGCTTGCAGCTTCCAAGCCCGGCGATGCAGACCTTGACCGCCGCGCTCGAGCACCTGGCCGCGCTGGACGCCCGGGCTGAACAGCCGCTGCGCAGTTCGCTGGTTATCAGCCAGGGTGCCAGCCGATTGCCGCGCACCGGTTTCTTCGAATGTGTCGAACGCCTCGGCCGTTTTTCCGGTCCTTCCGACGGCGTCGCCGCTGCGTCCTGGCATGCTTCGGAAGTGGTTCGGGTGTTCGAATACGAGTACCCCGAATCGGCGGAAGCCTGAGTGCTCTGGCGCATCAAGGCGCGGGCCGGCTATTGGCTGGCGCGGCGGTTGTTTCATTGGTCATGGTTCGTCCGACAGCCGCGTGGCTGGGCCTGGCTCGAAGGTCAGTTTGCACGCATGGCGAACCTGGGTGATGTCGGCGCCCAGAGTTTCTACGGGCATATCCTGACGTTTCGCGGCCAGGGGCTGGGCGCGCGGGAGGAGGGCATTCGCCTGCTGCGATTGGCCGCACTGGCCGGGGATGGCAAGGCCGCCTATCAGGTCGGCGTCATCAGCCTCGCCGGCACTGCCACTAAAGCGCCGGATCCGGCCGAAGCGGCGCGCTGGTGGACCCTGGCCGCAAAGGCCGGGCATCCGCTGGCCGAGATCAAGCTCAAGGCGCTCGAAGACCAGTCCCCTTAGCTGTTATCCACAGGCGGTATTTCTTTTCTTCGCTAATGGGGCATGTCCTTTAGGGCAAATCTCAGAATAGTCCTACGCTGTCCGTCTCCTTATCTGACTTAATTCTCCGGCCTTCCCCGGCACAGTCTCGCGCTTCCCGATTCCCTCGCGAGACGCCTGCCCATGCCTGATCGATTTTTCCTGTTGGCCTCTGATCGAGCGGTGCCTTGATGGATCAGGTGCGCCGCATCGAGGACGCACTCGACAGTTTCAAAGAGACCCTTCCCCTTTACCGCGAGCAGCTCGAGAGTTGGTACAGCCGCGCTGTGGACGGCGCTAGCCAGCTAGCCGACCTGCCTTCATTGATGGGCATGGAGCGGGTGATCCGCTTCGGTGACAGCACCACGGCGGTCAGCATTCAGGACACGGATTTTCTCTCCACCGTCGCCCGGTGCCCCAAGGGCGGCGTCTTGACGATCGAGAGCAAGCTCGAGTCGGTGTACGACATTCCGCTGGGCGGCATCGTTGTAGATGTGGTGGAGGTCGGCACTGGAAAGATCACGCCGGTCACGCTGGATGCCCAAGGCGTGGGGACCTTCAAAGGCGAAGCGGGTCGCTACTATCAGGTACACGTCCAAGGCGAGGTATCTCCCAAGCAAATCGAAGAACTGTTTTCTTCCTACGACGGCCTGACCTCCGATCTGACGGACTGGCTGCGCGGCGAGTGGCAGGGTTTCAAGCCGCAGTGGGCGCAGCAATCCCTGGCTACGTCGGCGGCTGCGGTGGGCAATGGCCTGCTCGCCGGCGGTTGGGCAGCGATCGAAGGGGTGTGGGACAGCATCGGCCTGATCTCGGACATCCTCAAGGACCCCGCTCGGTTCGGCGCGGAGTTGGGCAGCGGAGCGGCCGATCTAGCCAAGCTTGCACAGTCGGCACCGCAGGTCATGGCGAAGCTGCAGCTGCTGGCCAGTGACGAAGCGGCGCTGTGCCTGCTGGTGCGCACCGCCAGTCTCTGGCTGGACATGCTGCCGCCCAGTGAGCTCGCCGGCAGCACGGCCCAAGCGTTATCCACAATGCTCGTGCAGTTGGTGATCGACCTGCTGATCGGCGTGGTCCTGACCTTCGCCGCGGCGGGAGCCGGCATTGCTTATCTGTCGATGCGCCTGGTTCGGCACAGCGCTCGCCTGCTGGAGGCCGCGAAGCGTTTCATTCGTGCCATCTTCGCAGTGGTGAACGGTTTCATGGCCTACGTGGACCGCTACAAAACCGTGGCGGCGCGAGGCATCACCGCCGCTGTGAAAAAGGGCCGGATGCAACTGCGCTGGGACGCTAAGCGCAATACCACGCTGAAACAAGACCAACCCCACGACGACGCCCCCGCCCAATCGAAAAACCCCAACGGCGACCCCGCCGACAGCGCCGACCAGACCCGCACCCACGGCTGTCCGGTGTCGATGGTCACCGGCGAAGAACTGCTGACCCTGGAAGACGGCACCCTCGACGGGCGTTTGCCCTTCGTCTTCACCCGCCTTTATCGCACCAGCGCCGCCGACCTGGACATTGGCCTCGGCCGTGGCTGGAGCCATGCCCTGGCCCATCGCCTTTTGATTGAAGGCGAGCAGGTCATCTGGATCGATCAGGAAAACCGTCGCACGACCTTTCCGCGACCTAATATCCAACGTCCAGCAATCCACAACAGCCTGGCCCGCGCCGCCATTTATATGAGCAGCGAGCCGGACGAACTGATCATCGCCCAACCCGGCGACGGTGCGCCTTTCCTACACTTTCGCGACGGTCATCTGATTGCCCTGAGCGATCGGTACGACAACCGCCTGACGATCCAGCGCAACATCTACGGCGACATCAGCCGCCTGGACAACGGTGCCCGGCGCTGCCTGCGCCTGCGTTATGAACACCGCCACCTGGTCGCCATCGACTACCAGAGTTTTCACCTGGAACTGCTGCCGGACGAAGCCTGGCGCACCGAACAGACGCTGGTGAGCTACCGCTACGACGCGCGTTGGCGACTCATCGAAGCGACCAACGCCGCCGGCGAAAGTGAACGCTACGACTACGACGACCAGCACGTCATCCTCCAACGGCAACTGGCCGGCGGGGCGAGTTTTTATTGGGAATGGCAAGGCCTCGGCCCGGCGGCCCGCTGCGTGCGGCACTGGGCCTCGTTCGCGCAGATGGACAGCCGCTACAGCTGGGGCGAGGACGGTAGCGTCACGGTCCAGAACCTCGATGGCAGCCGGGAAGTGTACGTCCATGACGACCGCGCGCGGCTGGTGCGCCAAGTCGATCCTGATGGCGGCGAACACCTCAAGGCCTATGACGAACAGGGTCGGCTGGTCGCTGAGCAGGATCCACTCGGCGCGGTGACCGAATACCGCTACGACGAAGTCGGACGGCTGGCGGCGCTGATTCCGCCCGAAGGCGAGCCCACGTCCTACGAGTACCGCAACGGTTTCCTGCACGCCCGGCATCGCGGCAACGCGGTGTGGACCTACCGGCGCAATGAACAGGGCGATGTGATCGAGGCGATCGACCCGGATCGCCACAGCACCTGGTACTCCTACGACACCCAAGGCCAGCTGATCTCCATCCGCTACCCGGACGGCAGCCAGCACACTTTTGTCCGTAATCGCCTAGGCCAGTTGACCGAAGAAATCCTGCCCGACGACAGCCAGCGGATCTTTTCCTACGACGCCCTCGGGCGTTTGCTGACCCGCCAGGACGAACATGGCGCCATCACCCATTGCCAATGGGACGCCGTGGGCCGTTTGCTGCAAACCACCTTGCCCACCGGCGCAACCCGCGCCTGGAGCTACAACGCCTACGGCAAGGTCAGCGCCGAACGCGACGAACTGGGGCGCATCACCCGCTACGAATACGCCGACGACCTGCACCTGATCAGCCGCCGCCTCAACCCCGACGGCAGCGAGCTGAAATACCGCTATGACTCGGCGCGGCTGTTGCTGACGGAAATCGAGAACGAATCCGGTGAAAAATATCAGCTGGACTACACGCCCAACGGACTGATCCGACAGGAAACCGGCTTCGACGGCCAGCGCACCGGCTACGCCTACGACCTCAACGGTCACCTGCTGGAAAAGACCGAGTTTGGTTCCGACGGTAATCAACGGGTCACCGCTTACCAAAGGGATTCTGCAGGACGCCTGCTGCGCAAGACCTTGCCCGACGGCGAAACGGTCGAGTACCGCTACGACGGCCTTGGGCGTCTGGTCAGTGTCGACGACGGTCATTGGCCGCTGGCCTACGAATACGACGCGCAAGACCGCCTCGTCGCCGAACACCAAGGCTGGGCCACCCTGCGTTATCGATACGACAGCGCGGGCCGGCTGATCCATTGCCGTCTGCCCGATCGCAGCACCCTCGACTACCGCCACCTCCCGGGCGGCGCGCTGATTGCCATCGACCTCAACGGCACGTGCCTGACCGAACACCGCTTCAAAGGCGGACGCGAGACCCAACGCCAGCAGGGCCGGCTGCTCAGCGACTACAGTTACGACGAACAAGGCCGCCTCAAGGCCCAGACCGTGTGGCAGACCCAGCAACAGCAATTGTTCTGGCGCGACTATTCCTACGACGCGGGCGGCAACCTCGCCGCGCTGTCCGACACACGAAACCGCCGCAGCTACCAATACGATAAGCAAGATCGCCTGCTGCGCATCGACTACGCCCACAGCCAAGCCCCGGAACGCTTCGCCCACGACCCGGCCGGCAACCTGCTGATGCAGGACCGCCCCGGCCCGACCACCCTCAAGGGCAACCGCCTATTAATGGAGGGCGACCGCCATTACGACTACGACGCCTACGGCAACCTCGTCCGCGAACGCCGCGGCACGGCCCAATGCCTGGTCACCGAATACCGCTACGACAGCCAACACCGCCTCATCGGCGTCACCAGCCCGGACGGCAACGAAACGTCCTACCGCTACGACGCCTTCGGCCGACGCATCAGCAAGACCGTGGACGACCAGACCAGCGAATTTATCTGGCAAGGCGACCAGGTCATCGCCGAAAGCAGCGACCAGCACTACCAAAGCTACATCTACGAACCCGGCACCTTCCGTCCCCTCGCCCTGCTCGAAGGCGAAGGCCCAGAAAAAGCCACGCCGTTCTACTACCACCTCGACCATCTCGGCACGCCGCAGGAACTGACCAGCCACCAAGGCGAAGTGGTTTGGGCAGCGCGCTACAGCGGCTACGGCAAACTCACCGAACTGCGTCACGGCGACGGTCCCCGAATACATCAACCGCTACGTTTCCAAGGGCAATACCACGACCGGGAAAGCGGCCTGCACTACAACCGCCATCGCTACTACAATCCGGAGACAGGGCGGTACCTGACGGCGGATCCGAGCAAGCTCAAGGGTGGGCTTAACGGGTATCGGTATACCCTGAACCCGACGGGGTGGGTGGATCCGTTGGGGTTGGAAGGCTGTCCGGGTGACGGGTGCAAGAAGCCGGCAGTTGGCGAGCACGATCCGGCGGCTAAGGTTGGGATGGATGAAGGCGAGCCGACGCTGCCGATGACGGCGGAGCAGCGGCGGGCGCGGATTGATGAGTTGGGGGAGGCGAATGCTCATCGACGTTTGGATGAAATGGAAAGATCGATTGAGGGCGCGCATTTCCTAGAGAAACATGGTGCCCAGACTACGGCGGACGCTCAGTTAGAACGCGTTACGACCGGCCGGAACCCCGGGACGGGGGAGATTGAAGTTCATACGAGGGGCCGTAGGGAAGGTCAGCCGAAAATTCCTTCAGCGGCGACACGCTTCGTAAGTCATCGAGATCAATGGAACGCCATACATAGGGCGAAACTAATTTTTAGGCGAAGTGGTCTTAGGCAATCCCGCGAGCCAATTGAGTTTGGAAGAGTGATAGGAGAGGGGTATGAAAAAGACGGATTACAATATGGGCGTCAAACGAAAGCAGTGGTGATATTGAATGATGCCGGTCTTCCAATAACTAGCTATACGGAATTTGAGTAATGACAATGTCGTCTGATATGGTTGTGCTAAGAAGTCTTCTATTTGTATTTGATATAGAGAATACGATAGATGAGGCTAGAGAGGAGGCCATTGTTTCGAAGGATGTTAACTCTGATTCTGAATTGGTAGAATTATTTGATTCCTTGCTCAAACCGGACTTTTTGATATTTAAATCTCATGAGCGCGAATGGTTTATCGAAAAAATCACGTTTTATCTGGCGAAGGGGGAAAATTTTGATGAGGTGTTTTCGAAGATAACGACATATTTCGATGATGATGTTAAGGATCAGCGTCGCTTTATGGGGATATTATTGGATTGCTTGATTCGATATCATTTAGAAGTAATTCAGTAATTATGATTTAGAGGGGGTTTTGTTTGAGGAAGTCAAAAAAATATGGTTCGTACATGCCTGGCGAAATCTCATTGGAAAACCGCACTGAAAACGTACAGTCCCCAAGGCACAGGCAGTGGAGAGCTAACTGCAGCACCAAATTCAATAGTTTTCGACTACAGCATCAAGCCATAAATGAAGCGCTAACCCGGGAAGCACGAGGCCTGCCACGCTTTACGGGCGAAGACAAGAGAGGCAATCCAATCGTGCGCATGTATATGCCCAAGGTTGGGCAGGGATACATACCCAACGTAAATGATAGAGAGAATCCAATATTTCAAAGCGAAATAAATATATTCGAAGTCCGATTCGATTACGAAACGCTACGTCCGGTCGCTTATTATCCCGTAGGAGGTTTTGATGTTGATGCATCCGTTTCTTGATCGTCCCTATGACCCTCAGATTGGTCATTTTCTCGGCGGCTTCGAGGTATATGATCGCGAAGAGACCTTGGGTGAGGAGCTGTCGCAGTTCGATCTCAATAGTGCTGAAGATCGGAAGGACTTGATTTGTAAGTATGTAGTGCATCGCTTTAGGAATCTAAGCTATCGACACAAGTTCTTGTTTTTTTGTGTGCTCGCAATTGCGCTTGATGACCCGGACTATGATTTCAATGCTCTGTTCGAACACGACGTGGTTTCACATTCAGCCCTTCCACCGGAGTGGGATGAAATGCAAGATTTCAGAATTTTCTTTGAGGATATCTATAAGTATCTGGCGGAAGAGTGGGGCGGGGATCTTGATAAGGCCAACCAGGAAGACCCTGCAACCTGGTAATCCGTATAAGACAATATTTGATAGTGAAGCTACCTTGCAAACAAAGCCTCTTTGATGTCCGAGATAGATGAATCGAGCTGATTACCAAATCGCTTTTCCGTGGCGAGGGAGCAAGCTCCCTCGCCACAGGATTTGTAGCTGCCATTCCGTTGGCGTGAAGGCAACCCACCTTCACACCGACAAACCCAACTCCAAGGCCGGCACCCGCCCAACCCCCCCATCAATCAAATACAAACTCCCCCCTACGATCTCCTTTGCATGATGCTTCGCCTGGGAAGCCATCTCCGCCAACTGACTGGCATCCAATCCAGCACAGGCCTCCGAACGCAAATGCACCACCCCAATCGACAGCGATAGCAACGCAAACTCCTGTCGCACGCCTTGGCGATTCAACGCGGTAAAACATCCAGCTTCCAGGTGTTCAGGGCGGTAGAAGCGGCGGCAGTGGGTTTGGAAGTCGGTCAGCAGCAGGTTCAGGCGTTTGCGCCAGTCGTCCGGGCCGAGGACCAATAGGAAGTCGTCGCCGCCGATGTGGCCGACGAAGTCGCGGCTGGGGTCGATGCGTTCGTTCAGGCACTGGGCCAGGCACAGCAGGACTTCGTCGCCGCGGCCGTAGCCATAGATATCGTTGAAGGGTTTGAAGCTGTCGATGTCGACGTAGCAGATCACCGACTCCTGGCGTTGCTGCAACAGGCGCGTGAGGCATTGTTGGATTGGTACGTTGCCCGGCAGCAAGGTCAGCGGGTTGGCGTAGCGGGCCTGTTGGATTTTCAGTTCAGTGATCAGCTTGAGCACGTCGATGACCCGGCCCAATCCCATGTAGCTGCCGTTGAGGGTGATGATGAAGTCTTCTTCAATGCGCTGCCGGGCGCGGCTGGTGATGAGGCGGCTGACTTGTTGCAGCGACTGGCTCAATTCCACCGCGAGGAAATCGTCGCTCATCAGCCGACTGATCGGTTTGCGGGCGAACAGGTCGGTGGCGAAGGGCTTGAGCAGGGCGTCCGAGAGCGAGTGGCGATGCACGATGCCGCACGGTTGGCCCTGATCGTCCAGCACCGCCAGGGAATTGAGGTTGGCCTGGCGCCGGAACGCTTCCAGCACGGTGGCCGTTGGCGTGCGGTGCGCCACGGCCGGTTGTTCGTTGAGCAGGGCGCCGAGGTCATTGACTTCCTCGGTCAATGGCACCACGCCGCTGTCCTGTCGGGGCATCAGGGCCCTGGCGTCCTGGGAAGGATGTTCCTGGGGGCGGGCGAGCAGATACCCTTGGACCAGATCGACCCCCATTTCAATCAACACCGCCAATTCTTCTGGCAGTTCTATGCCCTCGGCAATTACCTGGGCCCGTGACGCCTGGGCGATTTTAAGGATGGAACCGACGAACTCGCGCTTGAGCGCGTCCTGGTGGATGCCGTCGATGAAATGCCGGTCGATCTTCACATAATCCGGCCGCAGTTCAGACCAGAGACGCAGGCTTGAATACCCAGCGCCCAGATCATCCAGTGCGATGGAAAAGCCCATGGCGCGGTAGTGGTGAAGGGCGGTCTGCAAGAGCTGGAAATCATCGATGGGGGTTTGTTCGGTCAATTCGATGACGACCTGGCTGGGCGGGATGCCAAAGTCTTGTAGCAGTTGCAACGTGCGGCCGGTCTGGTGCGCCGATTCCAGCAGCGACTCGGGCGAAACGTTGAGGAACAGTTTGCCGGGCAGCTTCTGCTCGTTGAAACGTTGGCAGGCGCTGCGTCGGCAGGCCAGCTCCAGCTCGCTCAGCCTTCCGGCCTGGCGGGCCACGGACAATAAAGCGATGGGGGAATGCAATGGGCTGTTGGACGGGCCACGAGTCAAGGCTTCGTAGCCCAGGATACGTCGTTCGGAGAGGCAAATGATTGGTTGGAACAGGCTGTGCAATCCGCTTTGACTCAGGATTGAGTTCAAGGCACCCAGCTGTTCTGTCGTGGTCATGGCGATCTCTGGCGATAAAAAAAGGACTGGGCGCAACCCCTGCTGGGGTGCGCCCGGTCCTGTATTTCACGACAGACTGATGTCAGTTTGATGACACTCCGACGAGCATCACCATTAAATGGCCATCATCTCAATGCGTGGCGACCGTCGTATTAAGTTTCAGGTAGTCCAGCAGGATCCGCCCGGTTTCGCTCAGGTAGGCATCGTCTTCCGGCTTGGTCTTCTCCGGTTCGGTGATCAAGTCTTCGTCTTCTTTCTTCAGCTCTTTGAGCGGCTCTTCGCCCTTGGCCTTGCGGCGCAGGTTCTCCATCGCCAATTGCTTGGCTTCGATATCGGCGTGCTGTGCGCGGCGGTCGGTTTCGTTGAGGGTGACGGTTTTCTCGGTCATCAGCTTTTGTGCCAAGGCCAGCTTGTCGCGAATGAATACAAACTCCGCGTCCTGGGCCGAGCGGGCGTCATGCTCGGATTTGAGCTGGGCCAGGAACGGTTTGAACGGGTCCACGGCCGGCTTGATCGCAGGGCGGATGGTGTCCCACGGCATGGCTTCGGGCAGGGCACTTTCACCGATTTCCTTGGTGTCGATGATCGACGGGTAATCGATGTCAGGCAGTACGCCCTGGTGCTGGGTACTTTGGCCGGAAACCCGGTAGAACTTCGCCAGGGTCAGTTTCAGTTCCCCATGGTTCAGCGGCTGGATAGTCTGCACGGTGCCTTTGCCGAAGGTCTGGCCGCCGATGATCAGCGCCCGGTGATAGTCTTGCATGGCGCCGGCGAAAATTTCCGAGGCCGAGGCCGACAGGCGATTGACCAGCAACGCCATCGGGCCCTTGTAGAACGCGCCAGGATTTTCATCTTCGAGGACATCGACGCGGCCATCGGCGTTACGCACGAGCACGGTCGGGCCCTTGTCGATGAACAGGCTGGTCAGCTCGGTGGCTTCCTGCAGCGAGCCGCCGCCGTTGTTGCGCAAGTCGATGACCACGCCGTCGACCTTTTCCTTCTGCAATTCGGTCAGCAGTTTCTTCACGTCGCGCGTGGTGCTCTTGTAGTCCGGGTCTCCGGCGCGGAAAGCCTTGAAGTCCAGGTAGAACGCGGGAATCTCGATGATGCCGAGCTTGTAGTCCTTGCCATCCTGTTTCAGTTTGAGGACCGACTTCTTCGCTGCCTGTTCTTCCAGCTTCACCGCTTCGCGGGTGATGGACACGACTTTGCTGGTCTGGTCGTTCGGCGCATTACTGGCCGGAATGACTTCCAGGCGCACCACCGAGCCTTTCGGGCCGCGGATCAGCTTGACCACTTCGTCCAGGCGCCAGCCGACGACATCGACCATTTCCTTGTTGCCCTGGGCGACGCCAATGATCTTGTCCGCCGGGCTGACTTGCTTGGTCTTGTCGGCGGGTCCCGCCGGCACCAGGCGCACGATCTTGACCTGGTCGTTGTCGCTCTGCAGCACCGCGCCGATGCCTTCCAGCGACAAGCTCATGTTGATGTCGAAGTTTTCCGCGTTATCCGGCGACAGATAATTGGTGTGCGGGTCGTAGGACATGGCGAAGGTGTTGATGTAGGCCTGGAAGACATCTTCGGCACGGGTCTGGTCCAGGCGCGCCAATTGGTTCTTGTAGCGCTTGGTCAGGGTTTCCTGGATCTGCTTGGGATCCTTGCCGGCGATCTTCATGCGCAGCACCTCGTCCTTGACGCGCTTGCGCCACAGGTCGTCGAGTTCGGCTGTGCTCTTGAGCCAAGGGGCGTCCTTGCGATCGACCAGCAAGGTTTCCTTGGCATTGAAGTCGATCTTGTCGACGCCTTTGTTCAGCTCGGCAAGGGCGTAGTCCAGACGCGCCTTCACGCGGTCCAGGTAGCGCTTGTAGATGGTGAACCCGGCGTTCAGGTCGCCGCTCTTGAGGAAGTCGTCGAACTGGGTTTTCCACTTGTCGAATTCGGCGATGTCGCTGGCCAGGAAATAACTGCGCGACGGATCAAGCAGCTTCAAATAGCTGTCGTAGATGATGACGGAACGTGCGTCATCAAGTGGCGGCTTGCTGTAGTGATGCCGCTTGAGCAACTCAACCACGTTGAGGCTGGCAATCACCTCGTCGCGATCGGGCTGAAGCTTGTCCCAGCTGTTGGCCGCGAACACAGGGTTCGAAAGCGTTGAAGCGCCAAGGCCAATGAGGAGGGCAAGTGCGGTGCTGGGAAAAAAGTGCTTCATGCTGATTCGACGCAGGGACAATTGATCACGCATATTAGGCCGTCTTTGAAGTCGCCGGTTCCATGTGGCCCGGGCGCATAATGCAAGAAAGCCCGGCGTTGTTACAGCAGCGGGCCCAGTCGAGACTCACTATGGAGGCACCGTGAAAGCATTGCAAGGCGTTGAAGGCCAAGTGGTATGGGCAGATGAGCCGAGTCCGGCCTGTGATGCGGGGCAAGTTCGCATCCGCGTGGCGGCCGCTGGCCTGAATCGGGCGGATTTGTTGCAAAAGGCCGGGCATTATCCCCCGCCACCCGGCGCGAGCGAGGTGTTGGGGCTGGAATGTTCCGGGGTGATCAGCGAGGTCGGGCCAGGCTCTTCCTGGCAGGTCGGCGACCGGGTTTGCGCATTACTGGCCGGCGGTGCAATGGCCGAGGAAGTGGTGGTCGATGGCCGCCATGTCCTGCCGGTGCCCGAAGGCTTGTCGATGGCCGAAGCCGCCGCACTGCCGGAGGTTTACAGCACCGCTTGGTTGAATCTGTTCCAGCTCGCCGGCCTCACACCGGGCGAGAAAGTGCTGTTGCACGCCGGGGCCAGTGGTGTCGGTTCGGCCGCAATCCAGCTGTGCAAAGCTTTCGGCAACCCGTGCTGGGTCAGCGTCGGTTCGGCGGATCGGCTGGCCTATTGCGAAGCGCTGGGCGCCCAGGGCGGCGTGGTGCGCACCGACGACATCAACAGCCTGAACGACTTCGGGCCGTTCGACGTGATCCTCGATCCAGTCGGCGCCAACTACGCCTCGCTCAACGTGAAACTTTTGTCAGTTGACGGGCGCTGGGTGCTGATCGGGCTCATGGGCGGGCGCACGACCGAATTCGACCTGGCCCAGGTGCTGGGCAAGCGCATCCAATTGCTCGGCTCGACCCTGCGCAGCCGCAACGACCCGTTCAAGGCCGACCTGATCAGCGACCTGGGCCAGAACGTATGGCCATTGTTCGCCGACAAACGCCTGAGCCCGCAATTGGCCAAGACGTTTGCGATCAAGGATGCCGAAGCGGCGTTCGCGGAGCTGGCGACCAATCAGGTGTCTGGGAAATTGGTGCTGGTGATAGATGAGAGCCTGAGCTGATTTTTGCGTAGACCTGTGGGAGCAGTATGGATCGCCCCCGTGGCGAGGGAGCTTGCTCCCGCTGGGTGGCGCAGCCGCCCCCAACCAAATAGGGGCGACTCAACCGTCCAGGTAGACCGCGCCAGCTGGTTTTACGACTGCTTCGCAGCCGAGCGGGAGCAAGCTCCCTCGCCACAAGAGCCAGGGTGTTCTTCCCGCCTGTCTATTTCCAGGTATGAATCGGCCACCCAGCCGATTCGGCATGGGCCTTCAGCACTGGGTCCGGGTTCACGACGTGCGGGTAATCGACCTTGAGCAACAACGGCAAATCGTTGCGCGAATCGGAATAGAAACTCGCGCCTTCGAGGTTCTCTTCCTCGGCATCCAGCCAATCCAGCAGTCGCTCGATCTTGCCTTCGCGGTAGGTCAGGGTGCCCACGGTCTTGCCGCTGTAGACGCCATGGGCCAGCTCCAGCTCGATCGCCAGGATCTCGTCGATGCCCAGGCGTTCGGCAATCGGCTTGACCAGATGCGTGCCCGAGGCCGAGATCACCAGGATCCGGTCACCGGCCTTGCGGTGTTCGGCGATGGCCTTGGTAGCGTCGCTGAAAATGATCGGTTCGATGAAATCTTCCACCCAGGGCGCCACCAGGTGCTCGATTTCTTCCGGCGTACGACCGATCATCGGTTCCAGGCTGAAGTCCATGTACTCTTCCATGCGCAGCTTGCCGTGGCTGTAGGCATCCATCAGCTCGTTGTTGCGCCGCATGAACGACTCAGGGTCGACCCAGCCCAGGCGCCCCATCTGTTCGCTCCAGAGCGTGGCGCAGTCGCCGTGGATGAGGGTTTCGTCCAGATCAAATATTGCCAGGGCCATCAGCGCGTTTCCCTTTTCAGAATCATCTTCAAAATCAATGGAGCCGTCAGGCTACCTCACACAGCGCCGACGGATCGATGGAAAGTGCCAATCGTGCGCCATCCGGGTGCAGGTCGGCGGCCGAGCGGTTGAGCACATCCACCACCAACTCCACGCCACGGGCCTCGACCCGGTAACGGATGACGTTGCCCAGCAGGCTGTGGCTGCGGATCAGTGCATCGGCCTGGCCGTTGCGGCTCAGCTCGATGGCTTCCGGGCGAATCGCGATGCGGCTGTTCACCGGGCGTTGCAGCAGGCGGGTGGCGGTGTCGGCGTCGAGCAGGTTGTAGTTGCCGATGAAGCCGGCGGCAAAGGCATCGACGGGCGCAGTGTAAAGGGTTTCGGCATCGCCGCTTTGGACGATCTTTCCCTGGTTCATCAGGAATATCCGGTCAGACATGGTCAGGGCTTCTTCCTGGTCGTGCGTGACGAAAATCGTCGTCAGGCCCAACTCGCGCTGGATCTGGCGGATCTGTTCGCGCAGATGCTTGCGAATCCGCGCATCCAGGGCCGACAGCGGTTCGTCCAGCAACAGCAGGCGGGGCCGGGTCACCAACGAACGGGCCAAAGCCACCCGCTGGCATTGACCACCGGACAGTTGATGGGGATAGCGGGCGGCAAAATCATGCAGCTCCACCAGGCGCAGGATCTCCAGCACGCGCTGGCGGCTGTCGTCGGCCGCGACTTTTTGCATGCGCAGGCCGAAAGCGACGTTCTGCTCCACGGTCATGTTGGGGAACAAGGCGTAGCTCTGGAAGACCATGCCGATCCCGCGTTTTTGCGGGCTCAACGGCACGATGTCCTGGCCGTCCAGCAGGATCTGGCCCGCGTCCACTGCGGTCAGGCCGGCGATGCAGCGCAGCAGCGTGGATTTGCCGCAGCCCGAAGGGCCGAGGAGGGTGACGAATTCGCCCTTGTGGATTTCGCAATTGATGTCGCTGAACACCGGTGTGCCCGCGTAGCTTTTTTGCAGGTGTTGGACGCTGACGTAGCTCATTGGCTTTTGTCCTTGTTCAAGATGTTGGCCGCCCAGGTCAGGACCAGTACGAAGAAGAAGTAGGAAATCACCAGCGCACTGGTGAAGTGACCGCTGCTGTTGCGCATGTTGTTCAGGTACACCTGCAGGGTTTCATAGCGGGTACCGACGAGGATGTTGGCGAACACGAACTCGCCGAACAGGAACGAGAAGGACAGCAACAGTGCGACCATCAAGCCCTTGCGCAGGTTCGGCAGCACCACCAGCAACGCCGCCTGGAAAGTGCTGGCGCCAAGCAGTTGGGCGGCGTCCATCAGGTCGCGCAGGTTGATGGCTTGCAGGTTGTTGGTGATCGCCCGGTACATGAACGGCAGGGCAACGGTGAAGTAGCAGCCGATCAGAATCCACGGTGTACCGACCATCGCCAGTGGCCCGGAGCCATAGAGCTGCAACAACCCCACCGAAGACACCACGGGCGGCACCGCGAAGGGCAGCAGGATGAGGACGTTCATCAGCGCGTCGAGCTTGGGAAAGTGGTAATGCACCACGAACAGCAGCGGCAGGATCAGCACCACCGAGAGCACCAGCGCCCCGACGCAGACGATCAGCGATTGGCCGAACGCATTGAGAAAGCGCGGATCGCTCCACAGCTGCACGTACCATTTAAAGGTAAAGCCGCTGGGCAACACGGTGGCCGACCAACTGCTGGCAATGGAGTAGACCAGCGTGCCGACCAAGGGCAGCAGCAGGATGGCGAACAGCAGGTATACCACCACCCGATGATAGAGCCCGACGGAGCTCGATTCAGCGCGAGACATGATAGCTCCTCTTGAGCAGCAATTGATGGACGATGGTTACCAGGGTCATCAACGCCACCAGCACTACGGCCAAGGCGCTGGCCATGTTCGGGTCGAGGGAAATATCACCGGAAACCATGGCTGCGATGCGAATCGGCAGGACGTTGAAATTGCCAGTGGTCAGCGCATAGACCGTCGCGTAGGCACCGAGGGCATTGGCCAGCAGGATCACGAAAGTACCCAGCAGCGCCGGGGTCAGGACCGGCAAACCGATGTGTCGCCAGAATTGCCAGCCGTTGGCGCCGAGCAGGGCGGCCGATTCGCGCCAGTCTTCGCGCAACGCATCAAAGGCTGGGTAGAGCAGCAGCACGCCGAGGGGAATCTGGAAATAGGTGTAGAGGATGATCAGCCCGGTTTTCGAATACAGGTTGAAATCCTCGATGATCCCCGCCTGCTTGAGCATGATCGTGATGCTGCCGTTGAACCCCAGCAAAATGATGAAGGCGAAGGCCAGGGGCACGCCGGCGAAGTTGCTGGTCATGTTGGCGAACGCATTGACGAAGTTGCGTAATCGCGAATCGACACGGCGCAGGGAGTAGCTGCCGAGAACGGCGATGATGATGCCGAAGACGCTGGACCAGAAGCTGATCTCCAGGCTGTGCTGGATCGCCTGCCGGTAAAACTTTGAGCTGAAGATCTTGCTGAAGTTGGCCAGGCCCCAGCCGAACTCTTCCGATTCCAGGCTGTTGACCAGCACCCAAAGCAGCGGGGCGATCTGGAACACGATGAAGAAAATCGCGAAGGGCACCAGGCACAACGCTGCCAGCCATTTGCCGCGCGTCATGGCGTTCACTTGAGCAACTCCTGGCAATAAGGTTTGTCGTGGGCGACACCGAGCAATCGGCAAATGGTGCCGCACAGTTCGGTCTGCCGAGGGGCCGCATCGGCCTTGAGACTAAAGCCATCACCGAGGACAAACAGCGGCACCTCCCGTTCCTCAGCCAGCAGGCCGTTGTGGGAGCGATCGTTGTTCATGCCATGGTCCGACGTCACCAACACCTGGTAACCGGCGTCGAGCCAGGCTTGCAGGTAGGCCGCCAGGTTGATGTCGGCCGAGCGGGCGCTGTTGCGGTATTGCGGGGTGTCGAGGCCGTGCTTGTGGCCGGCATCGTCGATGTTCATCGGGTGCACCAGCAAGAAGTTCGGCAGGTAGCGCTGGCGCAAGTGTTCGGCGTCGGCGAACAGATGGGAATCGGGGTAGTGGTCATTCCAGTAGAAATGCCCGTATTGAATCGGCAGGTCGGGGTTTTCGGTATGACGGTCCCGACCGGCCACGAAGGGTGACACGTTGTACAGCTCACTGACCCAATGATACGCAGCGGCTGCCGTGCTCAAGTTGGCGTCGGTGGCGTAATGAAAAATGCTCCGCTGGTTGGACAGGCGCGAGACATCGTTGTGCACGATCCCGCTGTCGATGGGCACGACGCCGGTGAGGATGCATTCGTAGAGTGGGCGGGACAGGGCGGGCAGTTCACATTCCAACTTGTAGAGCGCCGCGCGTCCTGCGCCAACATACGCCTGCAAATGTCCCATGGCGTGCCGGGCGACTTCATAGTTGAGGCCGTCGAGCAGCACCAGGATGACGTTGTGCTTCATGGGGACCGGGACTCCGGACAGATACCAGAAAACTCGGATTTACCCAGGCACCTGACGCGGGAACAAGCAGGCTTTCTCCCGCGTCAGGTTCTCTGTTGCTTTTCCGAGCGGAGCGACTAGCGCCTCACTTCATCTCGACGATGACTTGTTCATTCCACGCCTGCGGCAGTGCCTTGGAAGTCTTCTCCCACGCATCCGCATCCTTGATCGGGGTCACGCCTTTGTACTGCTCGTTCGGCAGCAGCTTGGCCTGGACCTCTTCCGGCAGTTTCAAGTGCTCGGCGCGGATGGGGCGGGCGTTGCCTTTGGCCAGGTTGATCTGCCCGGCGTCGCTGAAGATGTATTCGCGGGTCAGCTTGGCGGCGTTCGGGTGCTTGGCGTATTTGTTGATGATGGTGGTGTAGCCGGAGATGACCGAGCCGTCGGACGGAATCAGCACGACGTAGTCATCCGGGTTGGCCATCTTGGCTTTGTAGCTCAGGCCGTTGAAATCCCAGACCACACCGACTTCCACTTCACCTTTCTCCATCGTGGCGATGGTCGGGTTGGCCATGGACAGCCGTCCCTGCTTGGCGATTTCAGCAAACATCAACAAGGCCGGTTGAACGTTTTTCTCGTTGCCACCGTTGGCCAGGGCGGCTGCCAGAACGCCGTTGGCGGCCTGGGCGGCGGTGCTCACGTCGCCAATCGAGACCTT
This sequence comes from Pseudomonas sp. Z5-35, assembly GCF_051131945.1. Taxonomy (NCBI): domain Bacteria; kingdom Pseudomonadati; phylum Pseudomonadota; class Gammaproteobacteria; order Pseudomonadales; family Pseudomonadaceae; genus Pseudomonas; species Pseudomonas sp. Z5-35. The sequence continues at coordinate 4,018,803 of NZ_CP071640.1, read as the reverse complement.
GTATTTACCGGTTTTCAGATCGGCCCATTTGGTCGGTACATCGGAGCCGTGCAGCAGTTTCTTATTGACGATGAAGGCGATGGTGCCGGTGTAGGCGAGTGCCCAGTTGCCGTCCTTGTCCTTGGCCCAGTCCGGGATCTGTTCCCAGGTGCTTGGTTTGTAGGGTTGCACCACGCCTTGCTTGACTGCGATCGGGCCGAAGGCCGCGCCAACGTCACCGATATCTGCGCTGGCGTTGTCTTTTTCGGCGGCGAACTTGGCGATTTCCTGGGCCGAGCTCATGTCGGTGTCGATGTGTTTCAAACCGTAGAGCTTGGCCAGGTCGTCCCAGGTGCCTTTCCAGTTCGCCCAGTCGTCGGGCATGCCGACGCTGTTGACGGCGCCTTCCGCTTTCGCAGCGGCTTCCAATGTTTTCAGATCGGTATCAGCGGCCATGGCGGCGGTGCACATGGCAATGGTCGAGCCTAACAGTGATGCCAGGAAAAGCCGTTTCATCCGAAGCTCCTATGGGCGTTTTCAACGCTGCGATTGCGGTTGTGTTGGTCTAGGTCAGCAATACCTGAGCCAATGTAGGCGCGCCCCATGACATTTTGATGTCGATGGGAAGTTCGCCAGCAGTCGTCAGGCTCATGGAGGGTCGCTGCGTCATAAGCGTAGACCATGAGTAAATAACTGATCTGCAAGGGCTTGGCCGCTTAATTGCAAGCCGATGTGTAGACCGTTCAGCGGTTGTGTCATCTGTCAGTCATGGTCAAGGCCTAGGCTTGCAGGCGTGAATTGCGGATCGACGCGGTGAAGATCCTGCCCCGAAACAGTGCTGGTCTAGTCCAGATAGGTAACGTTGATGCGCGTTGAGGCAACCAAGGCGGTGACAACCATTGGGCAGGTCCTGCAAGAGCAGATCGACCACGGCTTGCTGGCGCCCGGTTGCAAGTTGCCGGCCGAGCGCAAGCTCAGCGAATTGTTCGGCACCACCCGGATCACCGTTCGCGAGGCGCTGTTGCAGCTCGAAGCCCAGGGACAGATCTACCGGGAGGAGCGCCGAGGCTGGTTTGTCTCGCCGCCACGGCTGGCCTACAACTTGATGCAGCGCAGTCATTTTCACGCCATGGTCGCTGCCCAGGGACGAGTGCCGTCCACCGAAGTGATCTCGGCGCGCCTGCAACCTGCCTCGGCGGCGGTATGCGCCTGGCTCCAATTACCGGCGCTGTCCAGCGTCATCCAGATCTGCCGCACCCGTCGTATCGACGAACGCCTGGTGCTGTACGTCGAGCATTACCTGAACCCGCTGTATTTTCCGGACATTCTCGAGTTCGACCTCAACCAGTCGATGACTGAGTTGTACGCGAGCCATTACGACCTGCACTACGGCCGGGTGAGATTCGAGATCGTGCCGACGTCGTTACAGCCCGAAGCGGCGGCGGCGCTGAAAGTCTCGGTCGGTAGCCCTGGGCTGCGGATTGCCCGGGTCAATTATGACCAGCATCAGCGCCTGATCGATTGCGACCTGGAGTTCTGGCGGCACGATGCGATTCATGTCGGCGTCGACGTCCCGGAACAGCCAGTTTGTGACGAGCTCAGGACGATTCGTTGAGCTTGGCCATGATCCTGAACAGCACGGTCAAAAGGATAAGCAGCATGCCAATCCACATGGCAAACACCCCGACGTTTTTATCGCGGAAGTTGAAGCCGATGGCGAGCAGGATCATGCCGGCGATGATGGGCACCAGCATGGCGTTGAACGAGGACATGGAAATCATGGCGACAGCCTTGTCGGGAGCGATAAGGTCAGTCTAGTTGGGGTTTGGCGGGCAGATCATTAGCATCCGCACATTTCGAAGCGGACGCTCTTGTGGCGAGGGAGCTTGCTCCCGCTCCAGTGCGCAGCACTGGCATATCTGCATTCAGTTGCAAATTTGGGGCGGCTGCGCCACCCAGCGGGAACAAGCTCCCTCGCCACGAAGGCTTACGGCAACTCGCGACAGGCGTAGAACGCGCTCAGGACTTTCACCAGGTGCGCCAAGTCATGGCTGCCACACAGTTCGCGAATCGAATGCATGGCGAACGTCGGCAGGCCTATGTCCACGGTGCGTACGCCCAGTTGGCTGGCGGTGATCGGGCCGATGGTCGAGCCGCAGCCCATGTCGCTGCGCACCACGAAGCTCTGCACCGGTACTTCTTCGGCCATGCACAGATGGCGGAAGAATCCGGCGGTTTCGCTGTTGGTGGCGTAGCGCTGGTTGCTGTTGACCTTGATCACCGGCCCGGCATTGAGCTTGGGCCCGTGATTGGCGTCGTGCTTGTCGGCATAGTTGGGGTGTACGCCGTGGGCATTGTCGGCAGAAACCAACAGGGATTTCTGAATGGTGCGTACGAATTCCTCACCTTCGGGCAGCAGTCGGCGCAGGGTCTGTTCGAGCATCGGGCCGTCGGCGCCGCAGGCCGAAGTGGAACCCACCTCCTCGTGATCGTTGCACACCAGCACGCAGGTTTCTTCGGTGTCGGCGGTCAGCAGGGCTTGCAGCCCGGCATAGCACGACAGCAGATTATCCAGGCGCGCGCCGGCGATGAAATCGCCATGCAGGCCGATGACCGCGGCGCTTTGGGTGTCGTAGAAACTCAGCTCGTAATCGAGCACCACGTCGGCGTTCAGGCCATGTTCGCGCGCCAGTTGGTCGGTGAGCACGGCGCGGAAATCAACGCGCTCGTCGCCGGCGAATTGGGCGAGGATCGGCGGCAGTTCATTCTGTGGGTTGATCGCCCAGCCTTGGTTGGCTTCACGATTGAGATGGATCGCCAGGTTCGGGATCGTGGCGATGGGGACCTTGAAGTCGATCAACTGGCTCTCGACCTTGCCGTCGCGGCGCAAGGTCACGCGCCCGGCCAGCGACAGGTCGCGGTCGAACCACGGCGCCAGCAGCGCGCCACCGTAGACTTCGACGCCCAGTTGCCAGAACCCATGGCGTTGCAGTTCAGGCTGCGGCTTGACCCGCAGGCAAGGGCTGTCGGTATGGGCGCCGACCAGGCGGATGCCGTCGTGCAGCGGTGAGTTGCGACCGAGCTTGAAGGCGATGATCGAGGAATCGTTGCGCGTGACGTAATAACGACCGTTGGCCTCGGTGGCCCAGGTTTCGCGTTCGTCAAGACGCTGGTAACCCGCCGTCTCCAGGCGCTGGACAAGGCTGGCGGTGGCATGGAACGGGGTGGGGGAGGCCTTGAGGAAGTCGATGAGGCCCCGGTTCAACTCTGCGCGCATAAATAACTCCAGACAGCAATGGGCGGGAGTTTACCCCATCGGGTCGCGACATTGCAGGGCCAATGCCTCGCCCCGGGCGGGTCAGCCGAGGATCAACCGGCCCTGCAAAAACACCTCGCGGCGCTCCTTGCGACCTAGGTGGGTGTGCTTGCTGACTTGGTAAACCTTGTCGAAATCCGTCATCGAAACCGTCGGGTTCTGTTTGAGGTAGTCCTCAACCAGGCTGTCGTATCGGGCTTCGGTGATGAATCGATAAATCTGCCGGTGATAGAAAAAGCCGAGCTGAAAGCCGAGTGTTTCGCTGGGATACAGCGTTGGCCGGGAGAAACAGTTTTCGAAATCGATCGCCATGAGCGGGCATTGCCCATCAGCAGGTTGCATGAGATTGCCCGCCCATAAATCCATGTGACTAATGTTTCTACTGGTGAGGGAATCCAACAGATCGAACGATTTTCGGATGAATGCTTCGATTTGCCCAGGATGCTCGACCAACCATCTTGCGCCGTCGGTGTAACCTTCCAGCAACTGGGTGATAAGGAAATAATCCTGGGCCAGGCCTAATCCGCCGCGGGTGTAGCCGAACCCCTGGAGCGCAGGCATCTGAACACCTCGATGCTGGGCCTGCAGCATGTTCTGCAATTCTTCCAGTGGCCAATCGAAGCGCCCGTTGCGCCGGGGCGTGCCGAAGGTTACGCGGACTTTGCTTTGAAAGCTGTCCAGGCGCTGGACCTTCGCGAACAGAGACTGTTTGCTGCCGAGGATAATCGCTGTCGCGCGCGTCACCGTGCGCTTGCGGCGATTGACGATCAACTGTCGCAGCGCGTGCTCAGTGCGATGACAAGGTACGTCCCGCAAATGCAAATCGGTGTTCAAGAAGCGAAAAGTGTAGGGATAGTCCCTATGGAGTGTCGAGGGGTCTGGCACGGGCGTCCTGCCTTGGCGAAAGGCCATTATCTTAGACACATTTCGTTTAATGTGAATTTTTTTTTACAAACAGGACGGTCGCCGAAGCCGAAGCCTGTAAGTCCGGGACTGCATGGCTCGACTTAATATAAACGTCAACGTCTAGAACGGCGCCGGGCACTCGAAGCGCAGGCGCTCGCCGCTTTGCGGGTGGGTGAAGCTGAGCATGCTGGCGTGCAGGCACAAGCGTGGCCAGGCGGCCAAGGCCTGCGGGTGGGCGTAGAGTCCGTCGCCTAGCAACGGATGGCCGATGGAAAGCATGTGCACCCGCAACTGGTGCGAGCGTCCAGTGATCGGCGTCAGTTCGACCCGACACCAGTCGCCGCAACGTTCCAGTACACGCCAGAACGTCAGGGCGTGTTTGCCCTGTTCATGGTCCACCACGTGACGAGGTTTGGTCGGCGGGTCGTAGCGCAAGGGCAGGTCGATGCTGCCGCTGTCCAGCTCCGGTTGGCCCCAGCACAATGCCGTGTAGGCTTTTTCGGTTTCACGGTCATGAAACTGCCGAGACAGTTCGCGATGCGTATCCGGGTCGCGGGCCAACAGGATGATGCCGGACGTTTCCCAGTCCAGCCGGTGCACGATTCGTGCTTCCGGATAGCCGTTTTCCTGCAGGCGGGTGATCAGGCAGTCTTTGTTGTCGTCCGCCCGGCCAGGCACGGAGAGCAGCAGGGTCGGCTTGTCGACCACGAGCACGGCGGCGTCCTGGTGGATGATGCGGATGTTGGACAGGGGCATTAAACGGTCTCGTTACAAACGCCAACGGCGGCCCGGGCCTTTCTCAATTCCCAAAGGAAGAGCAGAAGAGCCCGAGCCGCCGTGGCTCCCGCCGGTGCGATCAGCGATCCGGCAGGGTGATATTGAGTTCCAGGATCGAGCAGCTGCCCTGGCTTTCCAGCGCGACATGTACGTCATCGTTGCCGATATTGACGTACTTGCGGATCACCTCCACCAGTTCCTTCTGCAACGCAGGCAGGTAATCCGGGGTGCTGCGTTGGCCGCGTTCGTGCGCCACGATGATCTGTAGACGCTCTTTCGCTACCGAGGCGGTACTTGGCTTTTTGTTGGCACGAAAGAAGTCAAAAAGGTTCATTACCTACCTCCAAACAGGCGCTCGAAGAAACCTTTCTTCGTGACATCGAGGAATCGATGCTCGACGGTTTTGCCCAGCAGACGATCGACTGCATCGCTGTACGCCTGGCCGGCGTCGCTCTGGTCGTCAAGGATGACCGGCACGCCGGAGTTCGAGGCCTTGAGTACGGCTTGGGATTCCGGGATCACGCCCAGCAGGGTCACCGCGAGGATTTCCTTGACGTCTTCGACGCCGAGCATTTCGCCGTCGCTGACGCGTTGGGGATTGTAGCGGGTCAGCAGCAAGTGTTCCTTGATCGGCTCTTCGCCTTTCTCGGCACGCCGGGATTTGCTCGCCAACAGGCCCAGCATGCGGTCCGAGTCACGCACCGACGAGACTTCCGGGTTGGTCACGACAATCGCTTCGTCCGCGAAGTACATGGCCAGGTGGGCACCCTTCTCGATACCGGCCGGGGAGTCGCAGACCACGAACTCGAAGTCTTCCTTGAGTTGCATCAGGACTTTTTCCACGCCTTCCTGGGTCAGCGCGTCTTTGTCGCGGGTCTGGCTGGCGGCCAGCACGTAGAGGTTTTCAAGGCGCTTGTCCTTGATCAGGGCCTGCTGCAGGTTCGCTTCGCCGTTGACCACGTTGACGAAGTCATAGACCACGCGACGCTCGCAACCCATGATCAGGTCGAGGTTACGCAGGCCGACGTCGAAGTCGACGATGACTGTTTTGTGGCCGCGCAAGGCGAGGCCGGTACCGATAGCGGCGCTGGTGGTGGTCTTACCCACACCACCCTTGCCGGATGTAACCACGAGAATCTTGGCCAAGGTGTTTCACCCCTAAGGAAAAAGGACTTTGTCAGCCCCTGAAAAACATCTCTGGAAAACTGCTGCAATTGGACAGGCTTGGCTGGAATCGGATGTGCGGCGGGGTCTACCTCCGGTAAACACTGCCTGATCTTTTTCCTACGTCGTTCAAGCCGTTTTCGCTACGTTTTAGAGATGCTTGGAAAATGCGGCAGTATCCGTTAAAGCCGAATGATGTTCAACACGTCGCCCGAAAGGCTGACCTGGACGCCGGCCCCCCACAACGGGTCGCGCCGCAAATCCTCGGAAACCTTGTAATGCCCGGCGATGGAGATCAGTTCCGCGCTCAACTGCTGACAGAAAATCCTTGCCTTGGTGTCGCCCTTGACACCGGCCAGCGCTCGGCCGCGCATCGGGCCGTATACATGGATGTTGCCATCGGCGAGAAGTTCCGCGCCGGGGCTGACCGAAGAGATGATGACCAGATCGCCACCTTGGGCATAGATCTGCTGCCCGCCGCGCACCGGCGAGGTGATGATTCGGGTGGGCTTGACGGTGGGCTCTGGCGGTTTTTCCGGCTTTTTCGTTTCGGCCGGGCTCAGCTCCAGCACGCGTTCGCGGGCGCCGGAGGGCGGCAGCACCGGAATGTCCACGGCGATGGCGGCGGCGATGTCTTCAATGCGGCTGGCGCGGATCGCCAGGGTGCGCAGTCCATGCTGGCGGCAAACGCGCATCAGCCCTGGCAAATCCACCGAGCCTTCGCCAGCCGGCAGCTTGTCCAGCGCCAGTACCAGCGGGGCGTTGCTGAAAAAGTTCGGCGCCTGGGCGACTTTCGCCGCCAACTGCCGGTCAAGTCCTTCCAGGTCGTTACGGGCCAGTTCCAGCACCGTAATGGCGAGCATGCTGCCCTTCAGCTGGAACACGGGATCTTGGTCTAGCGGTTCGGTTTGGCTCATGGTCGGCGTACAACGACTTGTCACTAAAAGTGCCGAGACTTATAACGAGATCGCCCGCGAGCCGCAAGCCGAGTCGAACAATGTAGAATGCGCGGCCCAGGTCTTGATGGAAGCTGTAATGGATCGCCCGCGTTTTCGAGCTGCGTTTTTTCACCCGCGTTTCTGGCTACTGTGGTGTGGCCTGGGATTGTTGTGGCTGATCGTTCAGTTGCCCTATCCACTGTTGCTGCGGGTCGGCCGTGCGTTGGGCGCGCTGATGTACCGTGTGGCCGGCGACCGGCGGCGCATCGCCAGTCGCAACCTGGCGTTGTGCTTCCCCGAGAAGTCCGCTGCCGAACGCAAGCGCTTGCTCAAGGAAAACTTTGCCTCCACCGGCATCGCCTTCTTCGAAATGGCCATGAGCTGGTGGTGGTCACGTTCGCGCCTGGCGAAGCTCGCCCATGTCGAAGGGCTCGAGCATCTCAAGCAGGCCCAGCGCGACGGCAAGGGTGTGATCCTGATGGCGCTGCATTTCACCACGCTGGAAATCGGCGCGGCGTTGCTGGGGCAGCAGCACACCATTGATGGCATGTACCGCGAGCACAAGAACCCGCTGTTCGACTACATTCAGCGCCGGGGTCGTGAACGCCATAACCTCGATTCCCTGGCGGTGGAGCGTGATGACGTGCGCGGCATGCTCAAGTTGCTGCGCGCCGGCCGGGCGATCTGGTATGCGCCGGACCAGGACTACGGCGCCAAGCAAAGTGTGTTCGTGCCGCTGTTCGGTATCCAGGCGGCGACAGTGACCGCAACCAGTAAATTCGCCCGCTTGGGCAAGGCGCTGGTCGTGCCGTTCGTCCAGGAACGCCTGGCCGATGGCAGCGGCTATCGTCTGGTGATCCAGGCGCCGCTGGAAGATTTTCCGGGCGAGACCGAAGAGGCCGATTGCCTGCGGATCAACCAATGGGTAGAGCGTTCGGTCAGCCAGTGTCCCGCGCAATACCTATGGGCCCACCGGCGGTTCAAGACCCGTCCACCGGGCGAGCCGAAGCTGTACGAAAAGCGCGGTTGAGCGTGTAGCCTAATTGACTGACGACGGAGTTTTGCGATGACCCCAGCTGAACCGGTAACAGGTTTGATTCTTTCCGGCGGCGGGGCTCGGGCGGCGTATCAGGTAGGCGTACTGGCGGCCATCGCCGAGTTGTTGCCGGACGGGGCGCGAAATCCTTTCCCGGTGATCGTCGGGACGTCGGCCGGTGCGATCAACGCGGTCAGCCTGGCGAGTGGGGCGATGGACTTCAAGACTGCCATCGAACGCCTGACGGCCTTCTGGCAGGCGGTGCGCAGCCATCAGGTCATGCGCAGCGACTGGCGTGGCGTGATGGGCCAGGCGACGCGTTTTTTCAGTCATAGCCTGCTCGGCCTGGGCGCCAAGCTGCCGGTGGCGCTGATCGACAGTTCGCCCTTGCGCGAGCTGCTCCAGGCACAGTTCCACGCATCGGGCATCGAACAGGCGATCGCCGAGCATCAATTGCGCGCAGTGGCGGTGACAGCGTTCGGCTACGAATCCGGACAGGCAGTGACGTTCTATCAAGGTCGCGGCACCATTGGCGCCTGGCTGCGGCATCGACGCATCGGTGTGCCCACGCAGTTGACGGTGGAGCACCTGCTGGCCAGCTCGGCGATCCCCTTGTTGTTTGCTCCGGTCAAGATCGGCCCACAATATTTCGGCGACGGCGCGGTGCGCCAATCGGCGCCGATCAGCCCGGCCCTGCACTTGGGGGCGAATCGAGTACTGGTCATCGGTGTGAGCGGCAACCCCCGTGGCGCGGGTGGGCTGACTCCGACGGAGCGCACCTACACCGGGCAGCAACCGACCCTCGCACAGATCGGCGGCCATATGCTCAACAGTACGTTCATCGACAGCCTGGAAAGCGACATCGAGCTGCTCGAGCGTCTGAACCAGTTCAGTCACATGCTACCCGACGACGTACCGGCCCACGCCCTCGGCGCAGCTCCGGTGGAGGTGCTGGTGATTTCGCCGAGCCAGCCAATCGACGAGATCGCTGCCCGTCATCGCCAGGAATTGCCCCGTGCACTGCGGGTGTTCTTGCGCGGGCCGGGCGCGACCAAGACCAGCGGCGCCGGGGTGCTGAGTTATCTGCTGTTCGAGGCGGGGTATTGCGGCGAGTTGATCGAGCTGGGACGTCAGGATGCGTTGGCGCAACGTGAGGCGTTGTGCCGGTTCCTGGGGCTACAAGCAGGTCCACCGCTATCGTGAGCCGGCTCGCGCCGACAATGGACCTGCTGGGAGCGCTCGTTTCGATCAGAAGTGGTACTTCAACAAGAAGCTGGTATTGCTCTGGTTGGTCTTGAACCCGTCGCTGTCTTCAATCGCGTATTTGTTCTTCCAGTAGTCATATTCCACTCCCACATACAACTGCTTGGCGCCCAACTTCAGGGCTTTGCCCAAGTCATATTTGATCTGCGGGACGATGTGCAGGTTGGCGTGGTACGTGCCCTTGGAGTGGGTGTCGTTGTCCACGACCCAATCGATGAACCCGTCGAACAGGATGTCGGATGAACCCACGGGCACGGTAATGGCCCAGACCGGGGTTATCTGCCAGACGTTGTCGCCGGCACGCGGGCCTTCGGTCTGGCGATTGTAAAAATTCAGTTGGAAGTAATCGAACCCAGGAATCGCCAGGTCAAAACCTGGACCGATCAGGTACGACTCGTTGTCGCCTTCACCGAACTCGTACGTCATGGCCAGCAGGACGTCTTTGACCGGACCCAGTGCGAGCTTCTGGTCGAAGATCTTGCCGAACGACAAGCGTGGGCTGAATTCGCCGTAATAAGTGTTCGGGCCGGAATTGCTGTCGTCCTGGCCGTTGTAGAAGATCCGGTCAAGGAAGAAGAAGTTGTCGCCATATTGCCAGGCATCGGCGTGCTCGAACGTCACGGTCTGCTGGATGCGCGGGTTGATCTGGAAATCCTTGCCATAGAGGTAGCTTAGGCTGTTGTTCTGCCACTGGAGGAGATCGCCTGCCATCGCCTGGCCCCCGGCCAACAACGCTCCCGCGAGTATCAGGTTGGTGCACGTACGCTTCATTCGGTTTGCTCCCAAAGGTAAGTGGTCTTGTTGTTATTGTTGAGGCGCAGGCAGCCGCAGACAGGCGACCGGTCGGGTGCCGGTCTGCCTGTCTGCGGTATTGCGTTTGTAACGGGACTAGTGGGTGCGCGCGCCTTGGGTGATCCAGGCGCCGATCAGGTCGCGTTCCTGCTGGGTCATCTGCGTGATGTTGCCCAACGGCATGATCTGGGTGGTCACCGCCTGGGCCTGGATGCGCGCGGCCTCTTGCTGGATCTGCTGCGGCGTGTCGAACATCACTCCGCCCGGCGCCGCGCTGAACAGCGGGCTGGTGGGTTTGGCCGAATGGCAGACCGAGCAGCGTTCCTGGATCACGCTATGGACTTTCTCGAACGAAGGGCCTCGGGCGTTGGAAGCCTGGGCGGGCGCCGCTGCCGGGGCGGTCGCCGCCGTCGCCGGTTTGGCTCCGCCGCCCACTGCAGTCTCCGGCAATGGCTGGTACTCGATGACGCTCGGGTTCTTGGCCACTTCCGGTGCGGTGGACATGGGCTTGGGACCGGTGACATACGCCAGGCAGATCATCGCCAGGGCACCTACCGGCAAGGTCCAGGCGAATTTGTTGCTGTCATGCCGCGTGTTGAAGTAGTGCCGCACCAACACCGCCGCCACGGCGATCCCGGCCAGGATCAGCCAGTTGTATTGGCTGCCGTAGGTGCTCGGGAAGTGGTTGCTGATCATGATGAACAGCACCGGCAGGGTGAAGTAGTTGTTGTGGCGCGAGCGTAACAAGCCCTTGGCCGGCAATGCCGGGTCAGGCGTGCGATTTTCGGCGATGGCCGCGACCAGCGCGCGTTGGGCCGGCATGATGATGCGGAACACGTTACCGACCATGATCGTACCGATGACCGCGCCCACGTGCAGGTAAGCACCACGACCGCTGAACACCTTGCTGAACCCGTATGCCGCGGCGATCAACAGCACGAACAGGATCAGGCCGAGCAGGGCAGGGCGCTTGCCCAGCGCGGAATCGCAAAGAAAGGAGTAGACGAACCAGCCGACGAACAAAGAACCGATGCCCAGGGCCACGCCCTCGGTGCCACTCAAGTTGCTGCCGGGAGCCAGCAGGTAGACAGTCGGGTTCCAATAGAACACCACGCACAGCAGGGCGATGCCCGACATCCAGGTGAAGTAGGCTTCCCATTTGAACCAGTGCAGGTTGTCCGGCATGGACGGTGGCGCGAGTTTGTATTTTTCCAGGTGATAGATACCGCCACCGTGGATGGCCCACAGGTCGCCAGCCAAGCCGCTCCTGGGGTTGACGCGATTGAGGTTGTTTTCCAGCCAGACGAAGTAGAACGACGCGCCGATCCAGGCCACGCCAGTGATCATATGAACCCAGCGAACGCTCAGGTTCAGCCATTCCAGCAAATGTGCTTCCACAGTCTTTACCTCTCGCCCGTCACCCTTGTTTCGGGTGATCGGACCTTCTCTTATTGGTGGGGGGCGAGGATCAAATACTCATCCTCTTTGAAAAAATGCTCATCGCAGTTATTGCCTGTGCCACTGCGATCAACCACCAGGAAGTCATCCCGCTTTTCGATCGTCAGCACCGGGTGGTGCCAGACGCCGCGATGGTAATTGATGCCCTGCCTGCCGTTGGTGACGAAGGCGCGGACCAAGCCTGATACAGGTGCATCGCCAAGTGGCGCGACCACAATCAGAAAGGGGTTGCCGAGCAGCGGGATGAAAGCCTGGCTGCCCAGCGGATGACGCTCCAGCATGCGCACGGTCAGCGGCATGTCCTGCGCGTCGGCGCGGAAAATGCTGATGATCGCCTGGTCGTCCGGCGTAGCGGTTTCAACCGTTGCCAGGCGATGGAAGCGCAGGGTCGAACCGTTATTGATCATGAAGTGATCGCGGCCAGAGGTTTCGATCACGTCACCGAACGGGGCGAAGGCTTCTTTGGTCAGCGGTTCGATCTTGAGTGTGCGCATGCTGGTCTTCTTTATCTTTTGAGTGTGATCGTTTATTTCGCAACTTTACCCAGCACCCGGAGGCGACTCACACCACCGTCCGGGAACACATTCAGGCGAATGTGGGTGATCGGTCCCAGCGCCTTGATCTGTTCGGCGAAGGCGTGTTCGGCATGCATTTCCAGCTTCTGGCTTGGCAACAGTTCGCGCCAGAACAGCGACTGGGTCTCGATCTGGCTGTCGGTGCCGCCCTTGACGAACGCGCCCTGGATCGAGCAACTGTCGGGGTAGTTGCCCTTGAAGTGCAGCGTGTCGACGACGACTTTTTCAACGATGCCGGCGTGGCCCAGGGCGACGATCACCCAGTCATTGCCCGGGGTGCGACGACGGGCGGTTTCCCAGCCGTCGCCCATGTTGATGCCACGGCCCGGGTTGAGGATGTTGCTCATGCGGCCGAAGTGTTCGTCGGAGCAGGCCAGGGCGCGGCCACCGTTGAGGGCAGCGGCCAAGTCGATCTGTTCGTTGTCGCCGACGGCGGACCAGTCGCGGTACGGAATGCCGTACACCCGCAATCGGGCCACGCCGCCATCCGGATAAATGTTGAAGCGCAGGTGGCTGAAGGCCTGGTCGTTGCCGATTTCATGGTAGTGATGGCTGTCGCCTTTGAGCTCGACGGCTGACAGCACTTCGGTCCACTGGGTGTGTTCGTCCGGCTCGCCTTGCGCCACGAAGCAGGCTTCCAGGGAGGCCGACGGTGGGTAGTTGCCGGTGAAGAATGAGGTGTCGATGTCCACGCCCTTGATCGAGCCGGGTACACCGAGGCGAATCACCGCGCTGTCGTAGCCTTCAAAGCGCTTGCGGCGCGACTCCCAGCCGTCCATCCATTTGCCGTTGTCATCGAACACGCCCTCCTTCCACACGGCCGGGGTCGGCTGGAACAGCCGGTTGGCGTCGGCGAACCAGTCATCGGTCACCGAAATGATTTTGGTGCCCAGGCGGGCATCGGCCAGGTTGACGAACTTCTCGAACGGTACGGCGTAAGCTTTCATTCTTCTTGTCTGCCTTTGATAAGTTGGCTGGGGATGCTTGCAGTCCCCCGGTTCCCGGGGCCTGCTTGCTAAAGGGTCAGTAATCGGAACAACGCGATCTTGTTGATCTCCGCCAGCGCGCATTTGAATTCGACGTCTGTCGAGTTGTGGATGCGCGTTTCGAACGCGGCGAGGATCTGGTGCCGGTTGCTGCCTTTTACCGCCATGATGAAGGGAAACTTGAACTTGGCTTTGTAGGCCTCGTTCAGCTCGGTGAAGCGCTGGAACTCTTCGGCCGTGCATTGGTGGATACCGGCGCCAGCCTGTTCGTTGGTGCTGGCTTCGGTCAGTTGGCCCTGAACGGCAGCTTTGCCTGCCAGGTCCGGGTGAGCGTTGATCAGCGCCAGCTGGCTGGGGTGATCGGCACTCAACAGGATGTCGCTCATGCGCTGGTGCAGGGTTTCGATCTCGTCGATCGAGGGATCCTGGCCCAGGTCAAAGGCCTTTTCGGCAACCCATGGCGAATGTTCGTAGATGTCGGCGAAGGCCTTGACGAAGGCTTCGCGGCTCAAGGTGGAAGGCTTGAGGGTCTGGAAGGCACTCATTTGGCAGCTCCCTGATACGGGTGGGTCTGCTGCCAATGGCGGGCAATGTCGACGCGACGGCTGAACCACACGCGCTCATGGCCTTTTACATATTCAAGGAAACGCTTGAGTGATGCCAGGCGCGCAGGGCGGCCGATCAAGCGGCAATGCAACCCAATGGAAAGCATCTTCGGTGCCTCAGCGCCTTCGGCATACAACACGTCGAAGGCGTCCTTGAGGTACTGGAAAAAATCGTCACCCTTGTTGAAACCCTGCACCTGAGTGAAGCGCATATCGTTGGTGTCCAGGGTGTACGGGATCACCAGGTGCGGCTTGCCGGTGGGGTTGTTCGGTTCCCAGTAGGGCAGGTCGTCGTCGTAAGTGTCGCTGTCATAGAGAAAACCGCCTTCTTCCATCACCAGTCGACGGGTGTTGGGACCGGTGCGGCCGGTGTACCAACCCAGCGGGCGTTCGCCGGTAATTTCGGTGAGGATGCGGATCGCCTCGAGCATATGCTCGCGTTCCTGGGCTTCATCCATGTACTGGTAGTCGATCCAGCGATAGCCGTGGCTACAGATTTCATGACCGGCGGCGACCATGGCGCGGATCACGTCGGGGTGGCGCTGGGCGGCCATGGCGACGGCGAAGATGGTCAGCGGGATGTCGAACTCTTTGAACAACTTGAGGACCCGCCAGACACCGGCGCGGCTGCCATACTCATACAGCGACTCCATGCTCATGTTGCGCTCGCCCAGCAGCGGTTGCGCCGACACCATTTCGGAGAGGAACGCTTCGGACTCACGGTCGCCATGCAGGATGTTGCGCTCGCCGCCTTCTTCGTAGTTGAGCACGAACGACAGGGCGATGCGGGCATTGCCCGGCCAATGAGGATGGGGAGGGTTACTGCCGTAACCGATCAGGTCGCGTGGGTAGTCAGCGCTCACTGCAGTCTTCCTTCTTGTTCGAACCATGTGGGTGGCGCCCGGGCTTGAATATCTGGCTGGCGTCACGACGATGGACTGATTGTATACAACTTCGCTAGCGACTTGTAAGCCCGTTTTTTGCATTTTTTACCGCAGGCGGCAGTTTGTCTACACTGCAAGAAATCTGCCCACTTGGTCAATTTATACCCCGACAGCTGGCGGGTGCGCTGGATCGCGCACAGATCGAGGCGCTGCGCGCATCATCAACCACATGACGCAAATTTTTGTTTTTTATTGTGTACAATTTATGTTTGAAGTGTCTTAATTCGCCCACTGCCGCACCGTTTCATGCTTCGAAACGGTGCAGCCTGTCTTTTCAACTGACTCAGGAGGCGCCGTGCCGGGCTGCTCAGCAGCGAGGCACGCACAATCAATGGGACGTCTGACTACACACGTTTTGGATGCCGCACACGGCTGCCCGGGCAGCTCCATCAGGATCGAGCTATACCGCGTGGAAGGTTCGCAATTGCTCTTGGTTGCCAGTGCATCGACCAACAGCGACGGCCGTTGCGATACACCGCTGTTGCAAGGGGATGACTACCGCAGCGGCGTCTATCAGATTCAATTCCATGCCGGCGATTACTACCGCGCCCGTGGCGTCCAGCTGTCCGAACCGGCGTTCCTGGATGTGGTGGTGCTGCGCTTTGGTATTTCTAACGAGCAAGAGCACTACCATGTGCCCTTGCTGATTTCGCCTTACGCCTATTCAACGTATCGAGGCAGCTGAGCCCCCAAGCAGCTGCCTTGCCCTGGAAGCGACTGCGCATAGCTTCTTTGGTTTTTAGCCCGCTCACACTGCGGGCTTTTTTTCATGGGTGTCGCGGTCCTGTGTTTTAGGTGTCATCCCTGACGATGAAGACGGTCTCTCGCGTTTCCTGAGTCCCCAGGTTTGTATAGCGCTGTATGCCTCCGCGCAGACAAATGAGCTTGTTGTTTGCGTGTGCATTTTGCAAAACGTCTGCTGCGCTGTCATCGAACTGAAGGCGCAATGCAAGCTCGTTGCCTCTTGGGTTCAGGGCAGGTATGGAGATCGTGCTATCTGCTGTGCGGTGCAGGGTCATGAAATAGACATAATCATGTTGTGGTCGTTGAAATATCAATGCGGTAGGGAGCCAGGGAATCGGACGAACTGTGTAACCGTTACGTTCAAGACGCTCGGTCATGAATTCATTAAGACGTACGTCATCAGCCAATTCACTCCAATTTTTTCGTTTCGGGAACACATTTGGATCGAAGTCCAATCGTGCGAAGGGACCGAGCACCATCGCAGGGTGCGGCAGTTCCAGGGAGCGAACTGTGTCCGGAACGACTGAAATGACCGGTAAGGTCGGTAACATCAATAGTGGATCACTCAACTCGGGATGAAGAGAACGTGTCTCGCTTCGCCAGCTGTGGAATACCTGCCTCAACGTGGTCAATCCTTGGGCATCGGCAAATTTCCCGTCGTTGGCCAGCTCAAATTGCCTTCTGGAAAATCTATCGTGAATGTAAGGCCGTAGTTCAGGGAACGATTTAATTGAAGAAGCGATCAACGGCATCTCGAAGGGACGCCCTGGATCAATTTCCCATTGATTGTGAGGCGGCACCCGAATGGCGCCTCTAGGCTGGGAGTTGGGATTATCCAGGAGGATGTTCTCCAGGGTGTCGAAGTCATAGCTTAAATGCGCAGGATCCTTGATATAGGCGATGGGGTGTGCCCTGGCATTGTCGTTAACCACTGTCCAGTAGTGATGACCGCCTATGGTGATGCGGTTAGGTGCAGCGAATGCCGATTGGACGCGCCAACGGCTGATTATGGCTGCGTCCTGTGCTGCTGGGTTCGGGGCCGCTGCTTGCTGCCGGGCCTCACGCCATAGCAGGCTTGCTTCGATACGTTCGAGATATGGCCCGGAGGGTTCGAGTTCACTGTCCAGTCTCGCTCGGTAATGGCTGTTCGCGTCCTGGGCAATCCGGACCGTTCCCCCTCCCACGAGATCGACATAGGCGCGCGATTTGAAGGTGCGAATGCCTGACTCTAAATCTGGCGCCGGCAACCTCTCAACCACGGAGGGTGCCAAGCGGTAGTTGCTCAACGGGGCCGAGGTAGTTGGACCGGCGCCTAGAATTGATGCGGGGATGTCCGCTATCGCGACGGTCGGGTGTTGGACGGCATCGGGCCGGGATGAGGGCCCTGCCGCCGTGTCGTGGGTCGTGTCGGGATTCCAGGGTCTTGTTGGCCTGGGCGGCCTTTCGGGTTCCGTATCCGGCATCGCCTCGTGCGCAGTAGCATGAGGGTTGGGCGGCGTGTTTGTATTGGGTCGCGGTCTTTTTGGAGAAAGCATCTGTTCGTCTCAATGAAATGGTCGAGGAGGTTCGCGCCTGCGTCAGCATACGAGCGCTGATTTTCGGCGCGAATCAAACGAAAAATGCGGTATATACGTCTAGCGGAGTCGTTGCGTGTTACACGATGTGTTTCATAGCTGGAATATTATCGAGGCGGCGGGTGATCTCGGTTCGATATCCTGTCCGTAATATATTCCGTATTGGAGCTCGGTTGTCCCGAAGGCCTTTTGCAACGCCGCTGAAAACGCTGCATCGTCAACGACGTTTGGTATCACGCTATCAGACAGCGTGATGCACACGGTGCGAATAACTTGCAAGATATCAACGGTGAAGTCGGCGTTTTCATTGAGTGTATGCTGAACAAAGTCTTGATAACGCGCGATCTGATGCTCACACATATTGGTTTTTCGCAGGTCGCTCGCGTCCAACACACGGAGACTGTCCGCGCGCAGGTACCAGTTTCGTTTCTTCCAGTTGTAGCTCACCGTCCCGGCTGAACCATCCCTGACGGCGACATTGAGGACCTTTATATCCTCCGACGTCAGGCTGGACAGTTCTTTTGCAAGTGTATCGTCCGCGTTTTTTGGTGGGCGGAAGTAGCGGGCGTCAAGAGCGTCTATATAGACTTCTTCAAACAGAACATCGACGGCATGGACAATGCCCTCTGCGGTGATGACCCGTATTGGGTCGATAAGGTCTTCGGGGCCATACTCAGGTAGATGAATAAGCACGCTGCCAACTTTCAACCGATTGGGAAGCAAGGTTATTTCCACCCGGCCCAATTGAGTGGCGTCGAGCTCCCAGGTGGAAGCAGCAGGCAGGCGAGGATTGGCGTTGGCCAGTGCGCCTGGCGTCGAAAGGCGTAGCGTCGTTTCCGGCTTCAAGTGGATAAGGTAGGTAGAGCCCTCGCCAATCAAGACTTCAACTCCCGATGCATCAGATGGCGGATTCAATCGAGCGCAAGTCGCTCTGTTGCGCATGTGGAAGGGTTCTTTTTCCAGCGGTGGCAGAGAGGGATATAGGTGTTTCGTAGGTTTGAGTGGCAGCCGTACATCCGTCTTCCATTGCAGTGGATTATCTTTTGTAATTTCACGGTTGAGGAAAAGCGCGGGGTTGGGATCGGGGAGGGTAAGCCGATAGGATTTTCCATCGTTCATGACGAGGATAAAAGTGTGCTGCGGGCGTAGCTTGGAAAACATCCGTCGTCCAGGGGCTAGGGCGGTGAAGCGTTCGTCGGCGCTTTCCAGATTGAGCAGCTTTACCCGTTTTTTGCCAAGAGATAAAGTCAGGCCGCACTTTCCATATTTAATGTTATCGATTTCATCTTCATCCGTGCCGGCGAAGTAAATGCTGTAGTCGGCTTCGATGCGCGTCAGTTCGGCGCTGGCATAATCCAGGTGGAGCGTCGTGGTGAAGGCGCTGCGTTGTTTGATATTGAGCGTGGTCTCGTTGGTGAAGCGTGAGAAGTAATAGTGCGTGTCTTTATCGTGCGGGACTGTCTGTATGACCCAATCTTTCAATATCCACGGATTTCGTAGCGTTCCCTGTTTGGTCATCGCAATGGTTATCTGGAAAGGGCCGTCAACTTCAAGAAACTCAGGCAGATCTGGGGTCAGCTGGTAACCATCCTTCGTCAGGAAATTCATTTCTTTATTATTAATGCTACGACGTCCGTCGATACGCTTATAAACGTCCCTGATGACCACTTGGCGAACGTCCAGGTCATTCGCGTCGAAGTGTGATGTGAGCACCAAGTCGTTTTGGGTGATTTGCCAGTTTTCAATCAGGTCGGCTCTCCAGTCCAGCAAGATGATGCTGCCGTCCAGGCCGTCTTCTGTAAGGGTGATGCGACCGGGTCTATGGGCGATGACGTACGAATCGTTTCCGGCCCCGCCTTTTGCGTCGAGATTGTTTTTCCCTAGCAGATAAATACGGTCGTCGCCTCCACCCGCTTCGACAGTATCGCAGCCGTAGGACTTGATAATGTTCACCGCGTCCGAGCCCTTGATGGTATGAGTGCCGCCTTCATGGATCTCTATGTTTTCGATGTTTTTCAGCACCGTCTGCAGGTGGCTTGTGTTATCGGCTTTGGTCACCAGAACCTGGTTGCGGGAGAGGTCGACACGGTAACCCAGCTTCCAGACCTGGTGATCTTTAGACCTGCCTGCGAGAATCAAGGTGTCGTTGCCTTGGCCACCATCCAGCGTGCCCGGCACGAAATCGTCGTCCGTCTCGTTGGGCAGCGCATTGATCCCCTCGAAAATGAACACGTCGTCCTTTTCGCCTCCGGTGAGGTTTTTGATGCCCTCGCCGTAGCGAAAGATATTCTGTTTTTTTTCATCGCCCCAGACAGTGTCG
Organism: Pseudomonas sp. Z5-35; assembly: GCF_051131945.1. Taxonomy (NCBI): domain Bacteria; kingdom Pseudomonadati; phylum Pseudomonadota; class Gammaproteobacteria; order Pseudomonadales; family Pseudomonadaceae; genus Pseudomonas; species Pseudomonas sp. Z5-35. Next base: position 3,999,426 of record NZ_CP071640.1, on the reverse strand, counting down.
CTACCGCCGCCGATATACCAATGGACGTTTTTATCCTCGGCCGAAGTGCCCAATACTGCGCCTGGCGTATCGACGGTAACGCCCCCACGGGCATCGATCGTATCGTCTCCACCTGTAATCTTTGGTCGCTGTAGGTAATCAACGTATTTGTTGCCGGTCAGCCAATGCGTTGCGTTGAAGGGCACGTCTTCGAGTTCTACGTTGAACGCACCGTTTACGATCGCTTCCGTGGTGTCTTTGAGGGGCCCCTGCAATAAGTACAGGGCTTCAGCCTCGAGCTTTTTCGTGTGCTCGGCTGTCGCTTTGGCAATAAGGTATCGGTCGTTGATGTCTCGGTCCGGGTCGATGAGCCAGAAAGCGAACCATCCAGTACGCAGGCGTTCAAGGGCGGTGAGCTCAATATAGTCGGCGATCTCATCCACTTGGCGTACTGCTCCCCATATTTGCGCGCCTAGCGCTAGGATAAGTCCAGCGACAAGCCCCACGGGGCCGGCTGCAGAAAAGCCTGCCAACGCCGCAATACCGAGCGACACTGTCATCACCGCACTGGTAATGCTCAAGGCTGCGCTGACGTAATGATCGATGGCGTCCTTACCGGTACTTTTCGCTGCATCCTTGAAGGCATTGATCGCGGAGATAATGTCGATGGGCAGTGTTAATGCACCTGCAATCAAGCCGGCACCGCGGCCCAATCTGACGGCAAATGTCGTTCTGGTGAAGTCTTTCAAAGCGCCCTGGCTCGCCTTGAGCATGTGAGTGGCCTGCCTGGTCAGCGCGGCCTCAATGGCAATTGAACTTACCTCGGCGCCGAGGCTGGCGCTATTGAATATCGTGTTATAGCTGTCCTTGTTTCGAATGGCGTCTTGTAGCCCTCGTAAGCCACTGTAAATACCGAAGCCCTGAAGTCCCAGGCCGGTATGGGTCATGGCTATGCTCTTCGCCTGGTTGACCCAGGGTAGTGTGCTGAATTGGAGGGATTGGCGAAATTCCAGTCGTTGGGCGTATATCAATAGCTTTTCCAGTTTGCTCCGATAACTGTTCAACGTTTTCGGTTGTACTGACGGAACGCTTAACAACGGGACGGCGCTGGGTGATCGTTGACTTGCCATTTCAAACAGTAACGTCGGCAGCCGATAATCTTCGACGGCAGCGATTGTTTTCATCCGCGCTTCGATATCAATCGAGCTGAACTGCAGCGCATTGATGAAAAACCGATTGGGTGTGCGGAAAAAGCAATTCTGGCCATTCAATGGTTGTCCATCGATGGTTGCACCTAGTGTATCCAGTGCTGAGCGGGTCACGGTCAGCGACGCAATGTTCAGCGGACCATATAACTTGTCGACAACGTCCAGTTGAACGCGCCTGAGCTTACGTTCGAGGTCGATTTTCTCGTTTTCGGCCAAGCTGAAATCGATCGTCTCGCTGGTAAACTCGTTGGCATGAAGACCTATGTCGGTAATGACGACAGCATGATCGTCCAGAGAGGAAAGAGGGGCGTCGGTAACCATTGAGAACGTCCATGTTCGGAAATGATGGGAGCGCTAGATGTAGTGAGTTTTGCGAGGCGTGTACATCAAAGGGTTGTTGCGATATTTTGCCTGGCCCTGGTGTATCAGTGAGTTGATAACAACGAAGCGGCGCCGGCGCTGCCGAACAGCCCCGCACTGATACGGTTGAACCAACTCTGACCCTTGCCGCTCCGTAAGTAGCGCGCCGCTCCGTGGGCGCTCAACCCGTACATCAACTTGCAGCCAAGATCGAGCACCGTCCAGGTGGCGATCATGACCAGCAACTGCGGGAGAAAGGGGTGTTCCGCGCTCAGGAATTGCGGCAGGAACGCGGCAAAAAACAAAATATCCTTTGGATTACTCGCGCCTAACACGAACGCACGGCCAAACAATGCAGCAAAGCGTGGAGTCGCAACAGCGTGGGGCAGGTCAGTGGCAATCGAGGGCTGGCGCGACTGCTTCCAGCTCTGCCAAGCGAGATAGAACAGGTACAGTGCTCCGACTATCTTCAGCACGCTGAACAGTTGTTCGGACGCCATCAACAGTGCCCCCAGCCCGAGCGCCGAGGCACTAAGCAAGCAGATCGAAGCAATGACCCCGCCGAGGAATGCCGGATAGGAGCGGCGCAGGCCGTAGTTCAAACTGTTGCTGATCATCAACAAGGATAACGGGCCGGGGATGAGGATCACCACTAACGCGGCGCCGCTGAACAACAACCAGGTTTCCAGATTCATTGCTTTGCTCCTGATGCACAATAGCCCCACCAACGGGGTGAGGCGGATGAAGATGTGTACCGTCTACAAGAAGATGAACTTGGCGATAAAGATCGCGCAGAGCGCCCACAAGCTGACGGATATTTCCTTGTATTTACCGGTGCCAGCCTTTAGCACCACGTAGGTGATGAAACCCAGGGCAATGCCATCGGCGACCGAAAAGGTCAGCGGCATCATGATGGCTGTAACGATTGCCGGGATGCTGTCAGTCGCTTCGTCCCACTCGATGTGGGCCATGCCGCCCATCATCAGCATGGCGACATAAATCAGCGCACCGGCCGTGGCGTAGGCGGGGATCATCCCCGCCAACGGTGCGAAGAACATGGCGGCAATAAATAACACGCCGACTGTCACGGCGGTAAGCCCGGTGCGGCCACCGGCGGCGACACCGGCGGCGCTTTCCACATAACTGGTGACGGGTGGCACACCGACCATGGCGCCGAATACGCTGGAAGCGCTGTCGGCCTTCAGGGCCTTGGACAGGTTTTCGATCTTGCCATCGGGCTTCACCAGGCCGGCGCGCTGGGCCACGCCCATCAGGGTGCCGGCGGTGTCGAACATATGGACGAAGAGGAAGGCCAGCACCACGCTGATCATGCTGACATTGAATACGCCGGCCACGTCCATCGCCATCCAGGTGGGTGCGAGGCTTGGCGGCGTGGACATCACACCGTTGTATTGCACCAGCCCAAGGCCCCATCCGGCCAGGGTCACGGCAATGATGCTGATCAGGATCGCGCCGAACACGCGGTGGTAACTGAGCACAGCGATCATCAGAAAGCACACCGCGGCCAGCAGCGGTCCGGGCTCGTGCAGGGAGCCCAGCTTGATCAGCGTGGCGGGGCTGTCGACGACGATGCCGGCGGTTTTCAGGCCGATCAGTCCAAGGAACAGCCCGACCCCGGCGCCCATCGCGTAGCGGAGGCTGACCGGGATACTGTTGAGCAACCACTCACGGATCCGCGACAGGGTCAGGACCATGAACAACACACCGGAAACAAACACTGCGCCCAGCGCGGTTTCCCAGTTGTAGCCCATCGTGCCGACTACGGTGTAGGTAAAAAAAGCGTTCAGGCCCATGCCGGGTGCCAGGCCTACCGGCCAGTTGGCATACAGGCCCATCAACAGGCAACCGAGGGCTGCGGCGATGCAGGTGGCGACAAACGCGGCGCCGTGATCGATGCCGGCATCGGCCATGATGTTGGGGTTGACGAAGATGATGTAGGCCATGGTGATAAAGGTCGTGACACCGGCGATAAGCTCGGTCTTCACCGTGGTGCCATGCAAGCTGAGTTTGAAGAGGCGTTCCAGCCAGCCACTGCGTAATGGCGGCGAGAGATCCAGCGTCTGGGCTTCGGGTTTGCGGCTTTCCACAGCGAGTACTCCTCAAGAGTTTTATTGTTATTCCAGCACCGCGTGTTCCCTGAGGAAGGCTGCGAGGCATTGAGGCAGGTAAGGCTGGCGAAGTTGTTGACTGCTTGGTCAGGAACTCGCACGAAGCGAATTATGCTTTTGTATACAAATAAAGCAAATAATGTTTTCTGTTTTGTCGACGAAATTTATGGCGATAGGGATATATCGCCATGAGAATGCCTTGGGATCGGACGCGCAAGCTGTCAGTCGCTAGCCTTCCCTAACCCCAGATTCACCGCCAACCAGCCATCGACAGCTGCTTCGCCTGCCTCGGCAAACACTCGTTCGAGCAATTTCACCTGCTCGCGCCGCAACGCCCCGCCGCGATCCATGGGCCAATACGGCATGAGCGAAGGCGAGCCGGCCCTGCGTGAAGCGTTGGCAGCGCAGGCGCGATCCTTAGGCCTGCCATGTGCGGCAAGCCAGGTACTGGTGGTCAGCGGTTCCCAGCAAACCCTCGACCTGGCGGCGAAGTTGCACATCGACGTCGGCACCGAGATCACGCTCGAAGCACCGACTTACTTGGCGGCGCTGCAGATTTTCCTGTTCCCGTACCTGCTGCGGCTCAAGCAATCGGCGGATTTGCATACCAACCGCATCGGCCATTGGCAGGCGTGGCAATGGATCGGCACCGAGCAGTGCCGCAGCCATCTGAGCAAGTTGAGGGATTTCTACCGGGAGCGTCGCGACGGGTTCCAAGCCGCGCTGCAACGGCATTTTTCCGACCTGGCGGACTGGAAGGTGCCTCGTGAAGTCTTCAGGGCGGATGGCTTGCGACGCTTGCGCGCGATAAGGCCATCCACGGCCTTGAAAATCCTTAGGCCGCCGAAAAGCGCTTATCCAGATAATCGATGATCGCTTTCGACTCATACAACCACGTGGTCTCGCCATTTTCTTCAATTCGCAGGCACGGCACTTTGATCCTGCCGCCTTGCTCCAGCAGCGTTTGGCGATCCTGCTCGTTGTTCTTCGCGTCGCGCAGGGCCACCGGCATGTTGAGGCGACGCAGGGCGCGGCGGGTCTTCACGCAAAAAGGACAGGCGTGGAATTGAAACAGCGTCAGGCCGCTGGCTGCCTGGTCAACTTGCGCCTGGGCTTGCGCCGTGCGCTGTTTCTTGGCGGGCCGGGCGATGAAATCGAGGAAGATGATGAGCTGGCCCAGGCCAACTCGAAGCGCTTTGACGATCACGGTACAAGCCTCGCGGGAAGAACAGGGCGCGCAGCTTACCTGATTTTTCGTGGGCGAAAAAAAACCGGCGATCAATGCCGGTTTTTTTACGCGACGGATTACTTGATGAGGCTGAGGAATTCCATGCGCGTCGCCGCATTTTCGCGGAATTCGCCAAGCATCACCGAAGTGATCATCGAGGAGTTCTGCTTTTCCACACCGCGCATCATCATGCACATGTGCTTGGCCTCGATGACGACCGCCACGCCGAGTGCACCGGTCACCTGCAGGACCGCATCGGCGATCTGGCGGCTGAGGTTTTCCTGGATCTGCAAGCGACGCGCGTACATGTCGACGATGCGCGCAACTTTTGACAGGCCCAGGACCTTGCCGCTCGGGATATAGGCGACATGGGCCTTGCCGATAAACGGGAGCAGGTGATGCTCGCACAGCGAGTACAACTCGATGTCCTTGACCAGCACCATCTCGCTGTTGTCGGAGCTGAACAAGGCACCGTTGGTGACTTCTTCCAGGGTCTGTTCATAACCGCGGCAAAGGTACTGCATGGCCTTGGCAGCGCGCTTGGGCGTGTCGAGCAGGCCCTCGCGGGAAACGTCCTCGCCCAATTGGCCGAGAATCGCGGTGTAATTCTGTTCCAGTGTCACAGAGGCTGATTCCATAAGGGTTTCAGGAGGGTACTTGTTCTGTCGGTACCAATTTTGTACCACTCAAGCTGTTTTCGAGTTTCCCGAGTTCGCCCCAGTCGGTGCTGGAGTTGATCCATCGGGCATAGGTCGAGAGCAACATCTGAACGCTGTGACCCAGCTGAGTGGCAATAAACGCAGGGTTCATACCCGCCATGAGGCACATGGTAGCGTATGTGTGTCGGCAGTTGTATTGCCGACGGGCGCGAATCTCCAATTCGGTCAGTGCCGCCTGGAAGTGTTTGTCGGTGACGCTGGACGGCTGGATGAACTCGAAATTCTTCGTGGGTGGGAACACATAGGGCGACATCGGCTGCTTCCTAAGGCTCTGTTTCGCAGGTTGTCCGGCAGTTCGCTCCGCCGCCTCAATGGCATGCATCGCACGGCTGTTGAGCATGACCTGCCATTCATTGCGGGTTTTGGTGTGCTCCTCGATCTTATAGTCCGCGACGATCCGACACACGTTGGCTAGGCGTTTCTGCTTGTCTACCTCGTCCCGGAGCAGGGCCGCTATTACCGATGCCCAACGTGATCAGGATCGCCTGGGTGGTCGCCTCGCTACTGCTGATGTGTCGGGAATAACTCGGCACACCATTCAATCATTATTTAAGCTCCGGTCCGAACTTAATAGGATTGTTGTTGGAGGGCCTGCTCGTATGTTCGATCAGCGTATCTCTTCCCAAGGCCAGCGCGCAATTGACAACAGTGAGCGTAAATATCATCACCGACAGTGAAAGGATTTGTTGAGGTGTAACGGTGACGATATGAGTGGCTAGCCCTAACGATAATATGCCGAAGATCGCTCCTAAGCCCGTACGTGTGATGGTGAGGAAGCCGGTCCCAACTTCTGCGATGATGCTATGGACGAAATCAAATATCCATATGCTTTTTTCCGAGCTGAACCGTATTCCATACTTAATGATAAATACCAGGGCGTAAGGCGCAATCAAATAAGCGGAATATTCAATTAATGGGCCAATAGCAAGTAGACCTTGAATGATGTCTTCAACGTCTTTTTGCGTGGAGCTGAAGAACCAGAGCGGTACAGTGCCCAGTAGAAATGCTATGGCCCATTCACTAGGTATTTTGCTAATTAACGCAAGCGTGTCTTTTTTGAAGTTATTAGGCTTTTTTTTCATTGGCTTTCCTTGAGGGGCTCACATTGATTTGACCTTTAAAAGGAGCGAGCCGGGCCGATGCGTCAACATCTAGCCCTGCTCGTCGAACCGCAGACCTTTCCTGCAAGTCCAGCCGTGGCCCCCGCCTTGTGCACAAAGCCCGGTGAGCCTATCACTTGTTTGCAGACCGCTGGATATGGCGTGGACTTCCCGTTCGAGAATTACGAGCGGATGGCTGACTTCATGCGTCGCTGCAAGGGCAAGGCCAGCATCACCGATCACCCGGACATCCGCCGTGTATTCGAGGGCTTTCGCTTCGAGACGTTGGACATTCGCCATAGCAACACGAATCAGCGTCAGGGCAAGGCTGAGGTCAGCGGTGAGCGGTGAGCGGGTGATCATGAACTGGGAGCCAGCAACCTTGGGCGGACTGTCCAACCATTCATTTTTGTTCTGCTACAGTGAAGACGCGGAAAGGGAAAGCTTGGAAACTTAAATTACACAAGGGAAAAATGGACATGACTTCTGCAACGGTCGCTTCAAATGATTTTCCGGCTGTCATGAAAGAACAGCGCGCACAGGCAAACAAAAGCATCGCAAGCCTCTCCACCGGTGCCTTGGTACCTATGGCGGGGATACAGGCTTTACAGGAGCAGTTGGGATCGCTTCCAGTATCCAACAGCGATGCTCTTGATGATGCTTTCCAGCAAATAAAGGCCGTGGCAAATTTAGGCGCCACCGCTGTCGCTGATCAAGCGCAACATGAGATTACGACCATCACAAATACTTATATCAATAGTGCAAAAGATGGAAATGCAAGTTCGCTTTTTAGAGAGCAAATGGAGCAATGCATTGGGCACGCCAAAAGTAACGCGAATAATGCGATTGATAAAGCCTACGATAAGGCAGAAAATCTTGGTCAAAACCTTAACCCGTCCGAGCAAAATGCATTAATCAGCTTCATGTCAAATGTCGTTGAGAAGGGGGTTTCAGCCGTTCTTAATGAAATTGTTGAATTCATAACTAATGCAGTAAGAACTTTGCCGAATTGGATTGCGCACGCATTTGATGCTATTAAACAAACCTTTGCAAAAATCGCGGCATTTATTAGAAGCATATTTTAATTAGGTGCGGACCACTCTGTCGTCAGATAGGGTGGTTCGACCAAACAGGCAAGCCCTGGTCAGCACCGGTATAGCTTGCTGGGTACCAGCCTACGCCGGCCGGCAAAAGCTGTTTGTAGAGGCTTCCCCGTCGTAACGGTCTCGATCCTCGGTTATTGATCGGATCCAGACGTACTCATTTCCTCCAAAGGTCGCTGAGGACGTAGCTCTCCGGTGCCACCGTTCCTCGTATCGCCGAATCTCCCACACAGAGGCCGTCCCGTCTGTCAGAATTTTCCTATACAAATTGACCAGAAAACTTGTACAAAGTTAACTGTATATCCGTACAGGTTTTTTGGAAGTCGTGCGTCATGAACTTTACAATCCTAGGCCCTATCGCCGAGGGTGGCTTGAAGCTGCCCTTGTGTTCGTTTCGAGTGCCTGCCGGGTTTCCGTCCCCGGCGGCGGACCACATCGAAGCGCACATCTCATTGGATGAGGTTCTGAACATTCGCGCCCCGCATGTCTACCTGGTTTCCATCGCCGGGGAGAGCATGCAGGGCGCTGGGATCTTTGAAGGGGACCTAGCCGTTGTGGATCGTGCGATGGAACCTGCGCATGGCCACATCGTCGTGGCGCTGCTAAACAACGAACCTGTATGCAAACGCCTTTGCATCCGTGGGAAGGAAGTGATTCTCCTGTCGGAGAACCCAAAGTACCCACCGAGGTACGTGCTCGAAGGCGACGAACTGGTTATCTGGGGCGTCATCACCTGCAGCGTGCGCAGCCATGTCTAAAGCCCAACCAGTTTTCGCCCTAATCGACTGCAACAGCTTCTATGCCAGCTGCGAAAGAGTGTTTCGCCCGGATCTGGCCCGCGTCCCCATCGTAGTGTTGAGCAACAACGACGGCTGCGTGATCGCTCGCAGCTACGACGCCAAGCCCTACGTGAAAATGGGCGAGCCGTATTTCCAGATCAAGCACAAGCTGCAGAAGCACGGCATCGTCCCGTTCTCGTCGAACTACGCGCTTTACGGCGACATGAGCGAGCGCGTGATGACGCTAATTGAATCGATGGTGCCGGCCGTCGAGGTCTATAGCATCGACGAAGCCTTCGCGGATCTGACCGGCATTGACGGCCGGGACGCCCTCGGCCGCAAGATCCGCAGCCATGTGTTGCGCTGCACCGGCATTCCGGTTGGGGTAGGGATCGCTCACACGAAAACCCTGGCAAAGCTGGCGAATCACACGGCCAAGCGGCTCCAGGTGCAAACGGGCGGTGTGGTCGATATCTGCGACCCGTTCAAGCGCGACTGGGTGCTGCGCAACACCGACGTGTCCGAAGTCTGGGGTGTCGGTCGCAAGATGAAACTTCACCTGGACGCCATGGGCATCAAGACCGCGATGGATCTGGCGAAGGCCGACCCGTGGACACTGCGCAAGAAGTTCAGCGTGGTGATCGAGAAGACAGCCCGCGAGCTGGCCGGCACGCCGTGCCTGGAGCTGGACGAGCCGGACCCCCCGAAGCAGGAAATCTGCTGTAGCCGGATGTTCGGGAAGCGGCTCACGGAGTTGGCACCGATCAAGGAGGCAGTGGCCACCTACATAATGCGCGCCTCGGAAAAGCTCAGGGCGCAGAAGTCGCTGTGCAAGAAGGTCCGCGTCAGCATCCGCACCGGCATGTTCAATCCGGAAGAAGCGAAGTATGCCAATGGCGTGTTGATTGACCTGCCGTATCCCACTGATGATGTGCGGTTGCTGACCAAGGCAGCGGTGGACGCGCTCGAACGGGTCTTCCGGCCAGGCTTCAAGTACAGCAAGGCTGAGGTGCTGTTGATGAACCTCTGTCAGCAAGGGGAGTACACCGACGATTTGTTTGCCGCTTCTCAGCCAGCCGACGCCACCAAATTAATGCTGGTATTGGACCAGATCAATGGTCGTTGGGGTAGGGGAACGCTTCGATCAGCAAGCGTGCCCACCAACCCTGACTGGGACATGCGTCGCGTTATGATGAGTGAACACTACACAACAAGGTTGGAGGAATTATGGAAAATTTACTGCAAATGACAGGCTGGGTTGTAGATATTTCTCGCTTCAGGGTTAGTATAAGGGAGTGTCGGGGCTAATGAATGGCACAAAAAAATGGATAAGTATCTAACTTGATCGTCGCTGGGGTAAATATGAGCTTTGAATTTGAAACGGGAGATTTGATTGATGATCGATATAAGGTAAGAGGGCTCTGCAGTGATAGCGGAGGGATGGGGCAGATTCTATTTGTAGAGGATACCGAGCAAGGTCATGATAATCTGGTTTTGAAATATTGTCGCGAAGAGGGTGAGGAATATATTAAGCGCTTTCGTAGAGAGGTTAGGCTTTTAGAGAGTTTTGCTGGTAATTCAAAAGTTGTAAGTGTTGTGGATAGTAATGTATACCATGAGCCTCCATATTTTGTTATGGAACACTATTCTGATGGGGATCTAACAACGTTGATCGATGAGCTGGTGGATGACCCTGGTAGGCAAGAGTCAATTTTCAACCAGATGATTGATTGCGTTGCAGAGCTACATTCTAAGGGGGTTTTTCATAGGGATATCAAGCCGCAAAATTTTTTGATTGGAAGGCGGGGCATTGTTGTATCGGATTTTGGCTTAGGAATGGAACCGGATTCGTCGTCTCGATTTACAAGCAGCTCGATGTTTTGGGGAACCCAAGGTTATTTGCCACCCGAATTTGAAAGTGGCGGGTTTAAAGCTGCTGATGCGGCTGGTGATATATTTATGCTCGGTAAGAGTATCTACGTCCTGCTCACTAAGCAAAATCCAACATATTTAATGGATGGCGGAATGCATCCGGCGATATTTTATGTCATCGAAAGGGCTTGTGAGCTGGATAAGAGGCGGAGATATCAAAGTCTTGCTGAGATGAAGCAGGCGCTCCAAATGGCATATGACGTTATCATAGGCCGTGGGGGGCGACTTGGTGAAGTGAACCAGTTAATATCAACCATAACTGATCGATTGGAAAATGAAAATAAGTTTAGTTCGCTTCAGGTGATAGATTTTATTGACGGCTTGGGGATGTTGGACGATGAAGACAAAATACGTCTTTGTTTGGAGTTAAAGAGTTCCTTCATATCGCTTTTAGTGTTGCCGCGACTGGTGTCGCATGTCTCAGATTTTTTGAAGATTTATAGGTTGATGGTAGAGGATGCTCGTTATAGTTGGGCTTTTGCTGAAGACATAGCAAGAAATATGAAGGTCATCTTCGAGGGTGAAGATGTGTCTAATCGAGATAAGGCTAAGGCACTTGAACTTGCCGTTGAAAGCGCCTATCGGATGAATAGATTTGCGGCCATGAACACCTGTGTTTCAATGATAATCTCAGTGGATGACGAGGCATTAGGTATGCAGGTTGTAGCTGTTATGCAGAGGAATCAGCACGAGTTTCTTGAAGAGATCGAAGCTTCACAGTGTAAGTCCACTGCCATTAGAAAATACTTAAATTCGCTATGAGGGTACGAGCGGTGATTACGTAGTCGTCAATGGATGACCTCTTTAGCCAACGACACTTAGCGAGAAGCGTAGGTGACGTCGGATTCGCGATGAGTAAAGTTCCCTAAATTCAAAAGCCTACGGCGTTCTGATCCCGAACTCAGGCGGAACGTCTCTCAACCATAGCGATATTACTCTCAGCCAACGACCTCTGGTGTAGCGAAGCCAGCCCGCGGTTGCTAAATATTTGCTACAGACGGGTTGATCATCCCGCGTATAGCAAGTAGAGCGGTAGCCATGGGGCTGGATCTATCCAATCCATCATCGGTAGGCTTGAAGGACGCGGATCCCTATCCGCGTTGGGATAGGGATCTTACGAGGAGCTTGGTCGAGTAAGCTGGCAATTTCGATAGAGTACTAGATCGGCGTGGGGGGCACGAGGCGGCAAAAACTCATTCTCTCCTCAGCCATTTCTTGAGGCACCATAGCCCAACGGAAAAAAAGCCGCTCACCACCGAACAGTCCATCTTTAACAGTGCCCAGAGTCTGATCGTCAGTAGGGCGCGTTTCAAGGATTTGACCAGCGATGAAATATACGTTCCCTTTTTTTACAGTGAGATTGAAGCGGTCTCCGATGAAAGAGCCCCCAAGCGGCGGCGTGTTGGCCTCAAAGACGTGTGAGCCTTCAGGCAGCTGGAGTTTCAGATAGCCACCAGATGGTAGCTCTGCCACCTGCTGATCATCGAGTTCAATATATAGGTTCACTCGGCGAGCGGCCCTGTGTACTGGACGATAAACGTAGACTGTAGCGCTATTGGCGTTTGCTTCTGCCGGCCCTTGATAATAAGGCCGGTGGTCTAATGATGGACCGCTAGAGCAACCTTGCAGCAAGCTAAGTATGCCCAACAGGCAACCAGTAAAAAATATACGGAACATCAGAACAACTCCCTTCTGTATGGGTTGCAGAAAAACGCTAATGGTATAGCGGAACCATCCATCGACTTAGTCTAACCCGCAGACGTTTAGCTATGCGCTATTGCGCTAGCTTGGAGCATCCCAATTCTGGGAGTTCCACCAATAGGGACACGGGCTTTGATAGAACTTGGGGCAAAAATGGGGCAAATTCTACCCCTAACGTTGCCCTGGCTCATATCATCGAGTACGCCTTGTCGAAATCACTGAAAGCCTGTTCGACTTTGTAGCGAAGCATCAACGATGCAGAAAGCTTAACCATCGCTTCGAAAAGCACGTGCCCTGATTTAATCTCACATTGACCAACGCATCGCCCACCATATCCGCCGGGCTCATATGCGTAGACAGTATAGAAAACACCACGAGAGTCTCGGTTTAAACCGGCAGTGATATGCGTTACAGGGCTATCCCCGTTTGAACCGTCAGGAAGCGTAAATTCTAAGACATCATCAAAAGGAATGAACATAGCTGAAGCGGACGTTACAAACAGACTTGCGATGTCTAGCGCTTCCTCAACTGATTTAAGCTCAGGGCGTCCATATTCGTGCTCAAGAATATTTCGCATTTTGACCACTTTACGCAAAAGGCTCGGAGCCAGTAAGCCAAGCGCTCTCAATCGCCTTATCTTTTCCGGTACATCCAATCTGAGTGATTGATACCCAAACGAGATCAGCAGTTGGTCAAGCTGAGAGACAATTGCGCGCTTCACATTAGTTGTTGCATTGATAAGGGCCGACAGTCCGCCTCGTTCAAAATCGTCTTCCGCTAAGCTCAAAAATTCCACAGGCGAGGTTTTAAGCTCCACCAATACGAAGCTCCCGCCACCTAACGCGACTGCACATTTGCTCATATCGAATCCATGAGCGAGGCAAAACTCTTTAATGTCCATTTTTTAGACCCGACTTGTCGTTTAGGGCAATGAGCAGATGTCTGTTCCTACCTGCACTTGAACGCACGCTGAGATGCATAAGTGTGATGGATTGGGTTCGGCTATGAAAAGGCGTCGTCGCAACCCGACGCAGGACTTTCAAGGAATGGGTCGGGTAGATCTCGTACCAATTTCCGTACCAGTCGTTGCGTTTCGGCGAGAAAAATCAGGTGGCTCTGAGCACAAAACCCCCGATTTCATTACCTCTGAACACCAAGCAGAACCCACCCCACATAGCGGTGTAATTCTGTTCCAGAGACATGAAACTACCTGTGGGATTTTACGCAAAGGGCAAGGGTACGGTGGCGGACACGGCGCTGCAAGCTCGGCAATCGAGGGCTACTCGTCGCGGCCTTCCATCATGGTGCGCTTGAGCATCACGTACACCGCCCCGGCGCCGCCGTGTCTGGCCTGGCAGGAAGTGAAGCCCAGCACCTGCGGATGCTGGCGCAGCCAAGTGTTGACGTGACTCTTGATCATCGGCCGCTTGCCGTCCAGTCGCACGGCTTTGCCGTGGGTGACGCGCACGCAGCGGATTTCGAATTTGGTGGCTTCAGCCAGGAAGGCCCAGAGGGTTTCCCGGGCTTTTTCGACGGTCATGCCGTGCAGGTCGAGGCTGCCTTCGAAGGGGATCTGGCCGACCTTGAGCTTGCGCATCTGGCTTTCCTGCACGCCGTCGCGAGCCCACATCAGCTCATCTTCAGGGCCGACATCGATCACAAACTGATCGGACAAACCGTCCACGGTGGTGGCATCGGTACGCACGGTGGCGGCTTGGCGCAACTTGGCGATCTGCGCGCGATCGGCTTTGGGTTTGCCGGTTTCAGCGCGATCGTGCTTGATCGGTTTTACGCCTTGGATGGCACTTTTGAACAGGGAAAAGTCGTCGTCTTGCATGTCAGCCTCCGCGAAGGCCGGCCAGTTTACCGAACTCCTACGGGATCAGGCGCAAGAAAACGTCGGATGGCGGGTCAGTCGTGTTTTTTCATCAGGTGCGGAGACATGGCCAGCTCCAGGGATTGGCGGGCGCGACGGCGGCAACGGCGCCAAAGCCAGACGCCCAACAGCAAGACCAGCAAGCCGATCGCCAGGATCAGCGCCGAGCCGAGCGGGGTGGCATTCAATTCACCCAGTGCCGGTGGGCGGCCAAGCAGGCTGGCGGCGCCGGCCATGGCCAGCAGGACACCGAGCGTTGCGAGCAGCGCGGCAATCGCCGCGCCGAAACGAAATCGCCAGTTGCTCGGGCCCTTGGGCCGCAAGCGACGGGCGTCAAAACCATCGGATATCTTCATTCCGACCTTCCTCAATGGGTATCGGCCCTTCGACCGGAAGATGTTCGGGTTGTTCCTGAGGCTAGGGTATTTGAAGGAAATGAGAGGCTTTTGCGGATGAGCGGCGGAACGGGCCGCTCATCGAGGGCATCAGGTGAAGTCGCGGGTCAGGGCCAAGGTGGCAAAATTGTCCGCCATGATCGCCATTTCGGTCTGGTGCACCTGTTCGGCGCTCAGCACGCCGCCTTTGTGCGGCAGGTCGCGCGTGGTGCAGGCGTCTTCGACGAGGGTGCACCGGAACCCCAGGTTCTTGGCGGCGCGCACGGTGGTGCTGACGCTGGAATGGCTCATGAAGCCGCAGACAATCAGGTCCAGGGGGCCGAAGTCTTCGAGGCGCTTCTTCAGCTCTGTGCCGTGGAATGCGCTGGGCAGCAATTTTTCGATCACGGTTTCGTCGCCCTGGGGTTCGAGGCCCGGAATGAACTCGCCGCGTTCGCCTTGCGGATCGAACAGCCCGCCATGGGTGCCGAGATGGCGCACATGCACGATCGGGCGACCGGCGGCTCGGGCCGCGCCGAGCAATTGCTTGATGTTCGCGACCGCCGCGTCCATGCCGCTCAGGGCCAAGGGGCCGGCGAGGTATTCTTTCTGGGCATCGATGATGATTAGGGTCGCTTGACTCAGGTTGGCCGCCGCATAGCCACGGCCGCTGAGTTGAAACATCGTTTTTGGAACGGACATTCTGGGGCTCCTTCGGGTGGGGCTTTTGTGACATTGTCCTCCGGCTGAGCGGTTCTGTGAATCGCTTCCATCGCAGGGGCCGCCGTTGCTGGCCTACAGCCTTGTCAAGATTGGCATCTTGTTCAATAGGACGTGCAAAAAAGGGAGGTTTCTTACAGCTAAGCCGGCACTTTTCGTTCGTCCTTGGCGCGTGTTTGGGTGGGCATGCGTTTGGCTGTTAGACTCGCCCGTCGATTTTTCTGGAGTTTGCCGCCGTGATCACTTCCCGCCTTCGTACCCTGCGCGACCACATCCGTTGGGCCGTCAGCCGTTTCCATGGGGAGGATCTGTTTTTCGGCCATGGCACCGATAACGCCTGGGATGAAGCTCGCCAGTTGGTCCTTGGCGCGCTGCACCTGCCTTGGGAAATTGCCGACAGTTACCTGGATTGCCGCCTCGAAGACGAAGAGCTGGTGCACGTCCAGCGCTTGCTGCGCCGACGCATTGACGAGCGCATCCCCACTGCCTATTTGCTGGGTGAGGCCTGGTTCTGCGGCATGTCTTTCATCGTTGACGAGCGCGTGCTTATCCCGCGCTCACCCATCGGCGAGCTGATTGAAAAACGCTTCGAACCCTGGTTGGGGCAGGAGCCGGCACGGATCCTCGACCTCTGCACCGGTTCCGGCTGCATCGGCATCGCGTGTGCCTATGAGTTTCCCGAGGCCGAAGTGGTGCTGGCCGACCTGTCGTTCGAAGCGCTGGAGGTGGCCAACCAGAACATCGAGCGCCACGGTGTCGACGAGCGGGTGTTTACTGTCCAGGGCGATGGCTTCGATGGATTGCCTGGGCAACGTTTCGATCTGATCGTGTCGAACCCACCCTATGTCGATGCGGAGGATTTCGCCGACATGCCCCAGGAGTACCAGCATGAGCCTGAACTGGGCCTGGCCTGCGGCGATGACGGCTTGAACCTGGTTCGCCGGATGCTTGCCGAGGCGGCCGATCATCTGACCAACAAAGGATTGCTGATTGTCGAAGTGGGCAACAGCCAGGTGCACGTCGAAGCACTGTACCCGGAAGTCGACTTCGCCTGGCTGGATTTCGAGCGCGGCGGCCATGGCGTGTTCATGCTCAGCGCCGAACAGTGCCGTCAGCACCAGGCGTTGTTTGCTTCGCGGGTTTGATTCTGGTTACGACGGACTGCCTTTGTGGCGAGGGAGCTTGCTCCCGCTGGGCTGCGCAGCAGCCCCCGTTTTAAGGTCTCGGAATAACAGTCGCCAGATTTACGACTGCTGCGCAGCCGAGCGGGAGCAAGCTCCCTCGCCACGGGATCGGGTGCGGCTCTCCCGTACAACGGTGATCAATGCCGCGTCGCAATCCAGATCAGCAACCCGGCCTGGAACATCGCAAACGCCACCAGGCAGGTAATGGTGAAGCGCAGACCGGTGTCTTCGCGTTTGAACTTGTTGACCTTTTCTTCCTGCTTCTTGAGTTTGACTTCCTGTTCCGCCAGGTTCTGCTCGGCTTGTTGGAGCATTTGCGCGGCTTCGAGGATCTCGACGAATTGCAGTTTCTCGGTGTTCCAGTCACCCAGCAGATCGCCGACCTGGGCTGGCTTGACGCTGCCCTTGAGGTGTTGGGCGTCGGCGTAGACCACTTCAAAGCCGTGGGCCTTGAGGAAGTGGTCGCGGCGCAGACGCGTGTCTTCGTTCAGCGCGTCCTTGTTATTCAGATCGGTACCGTCGACCCGGTAGCCCGACCAGCGCTTCTTGGCCCAGGTAATGCCTTGGGCAGCGAGGAAGCGACCAATGCCTCGGTTCAACGGCTCGACTTGCAAACTGTCGGGAGAGAAGTACAGGCGTTTTTCGACGTGGTCGGCCCAGACATCCAGATGGTTCTGTTCCTTGCGCACCCGCTGGCCCGGCAGCTGGACGCTCATGCGCAGCAAGCTGCGCTCCTTGCTATGGCGCTCGGCATAGCTGAACTCGACAAACCGCAGCGGTCGCACGCCGGTGGTGCGATCGGTCTTGAGCGGGGCCAGCCGGAGCATTTTGTGATGCTCGGCGTGCACGTCCGCCCAAGGCAGGTCCGCCGCAGGTGGGGCGGCCGTTTCGGCGACGGTGTCGGGTGAAGTTTCAGTCTCAGTCATAACGGCAAAATCCTGTCCAGGCCGGCTCCTCGGCAGCCAATGCGCTGTCCGACACCGGTTTATCGGCCGTTTTTGCCAAGACTGGAGAGCTATAGGCCACTAATCCCGCTCAACGGGCGGCCAACGCACCAATAAAGTTCAGGATGTGCGCGCCAAGCTCGGCGGCCAGGGGCAGGTTGGGGTCCTTGTAGGAAGCCAATTGCCGCTTCACATCGTTGGGCACAATGCGCATCACGTGGTTCATGCCCTCGATCAGCGCCAGTTGTGCATCCGGCTTGGCGGCTTTTAACCGCTTGGCGTCGTCGACGCTGACCTGGATATCGTTGCTGCCCTGGATAATCAATGCCGGCATCTTCAGCGCGGCGAAGGCGTGGGCCGGGTCCTGGCGGAACAAGGAAATGAGGTACGGCTGCACGCTGGGGCGGAAGATGACGTGCAGTTGCGGCGGCACGTCAGCGTCGGGGCGGCCGGCCTTGAGGCTGTCGAGCAATTCGTTGCTGCGCAACATCAGCGCCGGAGGCAGGCGATTGCTGAGCTGTTGGCGCAGCACTTGGTCAATCGGACGAGCGCTGCCGGACACCGAGATGACAGCCGCCGCGTTGGCCTGGGGCGCGGCGAGGCTGGCGATCAGCGCGCCTTCGCTGTGACCGAGCAGAATCAACGGGCCCAGCCGAGGATCAGCGGCCAGTTTGTGGCTCCAGGCCACGGCATCGGCGACATAGGCTTCGACGCTCAGGTTGCGTTCGTCGGGCGTGGCCGCGAGGCTGGCCGCCACGCCGCGCTTGTCGTAGCGCACACTGGCGATGTTATGCCTGGCCAACACCCAGGCCAGTCGCTTGAGGCTGTCATTGCGCCCGCCCTCGGGGTTGTTTCCGTCACGATCCGTAGGACCTGACCCTGAAATGATCAGGACAACCGGCACCGGCGTGTCGGACTTGGGCAGCAGCATCGAGCCGAAAAGCTCACCGCTACCGGTGTCGAGGCTGATGGGACGTTGCAGCACGGTGGCCTGGGCGAAGCCAGGAAGCAGGCCGGTCAACAGGGTAAGGCTCAAGGCAAACGCTCTTAACATCATGATGCCATTAGTTGCGAAGGTGCCGGTTGGACTGGCGGGCACCGATAAGGTTCGAGGATGAACTACTTGGGGAGCCTGCGTATACTGGCGCCCACTACGAATCCAAGGTTGAGTCTCTCAGCGATTTCACGGAGCACCCTGCATGTCCGGCAATACCTACGGCAAGCTGTTCACCGTCACCACCGCGGGCGAAAGCCATGGCCCGGCGTTGGTCGCCATTGTCGACGGCTGCCCGCCGGGCCTGGAGATTTCCCTGGAGGACCTGCAGCGTGACCTCGATCGACGCAAGCCTGGCACCAGCCGCCACACCACCCAGCGCCAGGAAGCCGATCAAGTCGAAATCCTCTCCGGTGTGTTCGAAGGGCGCACCACCGGTTGCGCCATCGGCCTGCTGATTCGCAACACCGACCAGAAATCCAAGGACTATTCGGCCATCAAGGACCTGTTCCGCCCGGCCCATGCCGACTACACCTATCACCACAAATACGGCGAGCGCGACTACCGTGGCGGCGGCCGCAGCTCAGCCCGGGAAACCGCCATGCGCGTGGCGGCCGGGGCGATTGCCAAGAAATACCTGGCCAGCCAGGGCATCGTCATCCGTGGCTACATGAGCCAGTTGGGCCCGATCGAAATCCCCTTCAAGACCTGGGATTCGGTGGAACAGAACGCCTTCTTCTGTCCCGACCCGGACAAGGTGCCGGAACTCGAGGCCTACATGGACCAGCTGCGCCGCGACCAGGATTCGGTCGGCGCGAAAATCACCGTGGTCGCCGAAGGTGTCATGCCTGGCCTCGGCGAGCCGATCTTCGACCGTCTCGACGCTGAACTGGCCCACGCGCTGATGAGCATCAACGCGGTCAAGGGCGTGGAGATCGGCGCCGGTTTCGCCTGTGTCGCCCAGCGTGGCACCGAGCACCGCGACGAACTGACCCCGCAAGGTTTCCTCAGCAACAACGCCGGCGGCATCCTTGGCGGCATTTCCTCGGGCCAGCCGATTGTCGCGCACCTGGCCCTGAAGCCGACGTCCAGCATCACCACGCCCGGACGTTCCATCGACGTTCATGGCAACCCGGCGGACGTCATCACCAAGGGCCGCCACGACCCTTGCGTGGGCATCCGCGCGACGCCGATTGCCGAAGCGATGATGGCGATTGTGTTGATGGATCATCTGCTGCGTCATCGTGGCCAGAACGCCGACGTTCAGGTCAGCACGCCGGTGTTGGGTCAGCTTTGATGACTGGCCTGCCGAACGCCGTGGCCTGACGACCATGGCGGCGTTGCCGTACTGGCGGCTTTCCAGTTTCTACCTGTTCTATTTCGCCTTGCTCGGTTCGACTGCGCCGTTCCTGGCGCTGTACTTCGATCACCTGGGTTTCAACGCGGCGCGTATCGGCGAGCTGGTGGCGATTCCCATGCTGATGCGCTGCGTGGCGCCGAATCTCTGGGGCTGGCTGGGGGACTACACCGGCCGGCGCCTGGCGATCGTGCGCTTCGGCGCGGTCTGTACGCTGCTGAGCTTCTCGCTGATTTTCATTGATAAAAGCTACGCCTGGCTGGCGATGGTCATGGCGCTGCATGCGTTCTTCTGGCATGCGGTGCTGCCGCAATTCGAGGTCATCACCCTGGCCCACCTGAGCGGGCAGGCGTCGCGCTACAGCCAGGTCCGCCTGTGGGGCTCCATCGGTTTCATCATCACCGTGGTCGTGCTGGGGCGGTTGTTCCAGTGGCTGAGCCTGGACGTCTATCCGGTGGCCCTGGCCCTGATCATGGCCGGTATCGTGCTCAGCAGTTTCTGGGTGCCCAACGCCCAGCCCGTGCAGGGGCCGCGAGTGGCTGGGGACGGTTTTCTGCGGCAATTGCGCAATCCGGGTGTGCTGGCGTTTTATGCCTGCGTCGGTTTGATGCAACTGAGCCACGGGCCCTACTACACTTTTCTGACCTTGCACCTCGAGCGCCTGGGTTACAGCCGTGGATTGATCGGCGTGCTCTGGGCCGTTGGCGTGGTCGCCGAGGTGCTGGTGTTCCTGCTGATGAGCCGGATCCTGGCGCGGTTTTCCGTGCGCCGGGTGCTGATGGCCAGCTTCCTGCTGGCGGCGCTGCGCTGGTTGCTGCTCGGGTCGCTGGCTGAGTTTCTCTGGGTACTGTTGTTTGCCCAGGTGCTGCACGCGGCGACGTTCGGCAGCTTTCACGCCGCTGCCATTCATTTCGTGCAACGTAGCTTCGGCCCTCGCCAACAGGGCCAGGGCCAGGCGCTATACGCCGCGCTGGCCGGTACTGGCGGGGCGCTGGGCGCGTTGTATTCCGGCTATAGCTGGAATGCGTTGGGCGCCGGATGGACGTTCAACATCGCCAGCCTCGCAGCCTTGGCTGCAGCCGTTATCATTGCCACACGCATGCAAGAGGACAGGCCATGAGCCTTACCCATGAACAGCTCGCCCAGGAAATCATCGACGCCGGGCGTTTTTTGTATGGTCGCGGCTGGTCCCCGGCCACCAGCAGCAATTATTCGGCGCGGTTATCGCCTGACCAGGCCTTGCTCACCGTGTCGGGAAAACACAAGGGACAGTTAAGCATCGACGACGTGCTCGCCACCGACCTCGACGGCAACAGCCTGGAACCTGGCAAGAAACCGTCCGCTGAAACCCTGCTGCACACTCAGTTGTATCGCTGGCGCCCGCAGATCGGCGCGGTGCTGCATACCCACTCAGTGAACGCCACCGTACTGTCGCGCCTGACGAGCGAAGCCTTCATTGACTTTGAAGACTACGAACTGCAAAAAGCCTTCAGTGGGATCACCACGCACGAATCCCAGGTCCGCGTGCCGATTTTCGACAACGACCAGGACATCGTGCGCCTGGCCGCCAAGGTCCAGCCATGGCTGGAGGCCCACCCCGATTGCGTCGGCTACCTGATTCGTGGCCACGGCCTGTATACCTGGGGGGCGCGGATGAACGATGCGCTGCGGCAGATCGAAGCGTTCGAATTCCTGTTCGAGTGCGAACTCAAGACCCGCGCACTCCTGAACCGTTAATTTGCTGGAGCCATTGCCATGAGCAGCCTGTCCGTCTACCACGTATCGAGTCCCGAGATTCCGAACAAGGTGCTGACCCACTTTGAAGACATTGCCTCGACCCTGGCCGAGAAAGGCGTGCGGTTCGACCGATGGGAAGCTGCGGCCAAGATCCAGCCCGGCGCCAGCCAGGAGGCAGTGATCGCCGCCTACCGGACCCAGATCGACAAGCTGATGACCGAACGCGGCTACGTCACCGTCGATGTCATCAGCCTCAACAGCGATCACCCGCAGAAAGCCGACCTGCGCGCCAAGTTCCTCGATGAACACCGCCATGGGGAGGACGAGGTACGATTTTTCGTCGCCGGTCGTGGCTTGTTTACCTTGCACATCGACGATTATGTCTACGCAGTCCTCTGTGAAAAGAACGACCTGATCTCGGTGCCCGCCGGTACGCCGCATTGGTTCGACATGGGCGAACACCCGCATTTCGTTGCCATTCGCCTGTTCAACAATCCCGAAGGTTGGGTCGCGAAGTTTACCGGCGACGACATCGCCGGCCGTTTCCCGCGGCTGGAGGACTGAGCTCATGACGATCAAAGCCATCCTCACTGACATCGAAGGCACCACCAGCGCGGTGAGCTTTGTATTCGACGTGCTGTTTCCCTACGCCGCTGAACACCTGCCGGATTTTGTCCGGCACAACGCCGCGCGCGTTGATGTAGCCGAGCAATTGGATGCGGTGCGCCGCGACAGTGGTGAAGCCGACGCCGATACCGAGCGGGTCATCGCGATCCTCTTGGGCTGGATCGCCGAGGACCGCAAGGCTACGCCGCTCAAGGCGTTGCAGGGAATGGTCTGGGAGCAGGGCTACCAGGCCGGACAGTTGAAAGGTCATGTTTATCCGGACGCGGTACAGGCGCTCAAGAACTGGCACCAGCAAGGCTATCGCCTATTTGTCTATTCCTCGGGTTCGATCCAGGCGCAGAAACTGATTTTCGGCTGTTCCGAAGCGGGCGACTTGTCGCCGCTGTTCAGCGGCTATTTCGACACCACGTCGGGGCCCAAGCGGGACGTGCAGTCCTACCAGCGGATCAGCGAGGCGGTGGGTGTTGCGCCGGGGGAAATCCTGTTCCTGTCGGATATCGTCGAGGAACTGGATGCGGCTCGCGGTGCGGGCATGGCGACCTGTGGCTTGGCGCGGGACGGCGGTGAGCTGGTCGGCCACGAAACCGTGGAAAGCTTTACACGGATCGATCCGGCTGGTTTCTGAATCGCAGCACTGCCGCTCAAACGAAATCGGGCCATGGCGCCGCAAAGTGCCATGGCCCGATCAGGGACGTTGCTATCAGGCGCTGTGATAAGTCGGCAGCGCAAAGCGATGCTGGCTCTGCAACATGGCGACCGGCGGTAGCTCGCTGGCCTGTTCAGCCAGGTCACGGCGAATGGCGCTGATTGCCCAGGACAATTGGTCCCCAGCGTGCAACTGAGCGTAGGAAATCGTGCGTTTGAACAGTTTGCCGTCGCTGTTGCGCAAGGTCAGCAGGATGCCGCCATCCGGGCGAGCCTGGGTGGTGACGTCGTAGTTCGAAAACAGCGATGCAAATTTCTCTTGAATCATGTTCATAGTTGACTGCTCCATGGTATGGCAAACCGTGGAGGGGTAGTTGCAGTGTCTGTGCCAGCCTTTGATGCGAAGAAAAATCCTTCCAAAACAACAGGTTATATTTTTATCGTTTTTCTGCTTTCGTGCATCTTGCATGAACGGCCATCGTGCATCCTGCATTTTGCGTGGTTGGAGCAGATTTTTGGAACCAAACCAGGCCCGCACGCTCACGCTTCGCCTGGCCTCGGGTTGCGGATACAAAACATTGCAAAAACCGCGTGTACAGCCGCCGAATCGCTGGCGTACTTTCGAATCCAGATTTCGCACAACCTATAACAAGAACCGCGGCCCACAAGGCCGGACGGGGAAGGATCATCCATGAGTCGTACACCCAGCGACGCTATTACCTGGGGCATGATGCTGCGCAAACTGCCGGCCATCGCCAGGGCTGTTCCCCGCATTGTCAAAGGCACGAAGCTCGCCAACGTCCAAAACCCTACCCAGCCCTGCGGCCTGGGCTGGTGTTTCGAACAGGCCACGCGACGTAATCCCCAAGGCCCGGCGTTGCTGTACGGCGACGCAGTGTTGAGTTATGCACAGGTCAACGCGCAGGCCAACCGCATCGCCCATTACCTCCAGGTGCAAGGCATCGGCAAAGGCGACTGCGTGGCGGTTTTCCTGGAAAACCGTCCCCAACTGTTGATCACCGTGCTGGCGGTGGCAAAGGTCGGCGCGGTCAGCGCGATGATCAATACGTCGCAGACCGGTGATGCCCTGGTCCATAGCCTGGCGCTGGTCGCGCCCGTTGCCGTAGTGGTCGGGGATGAACGAGTCGCGGTGTACAACGACGTGCGTGGTCGAACCGCGCTGTCGCAGGCTCGGATCTGGTGGGTGGCTGATCAGGCGAGCGCTGCGGCTCCGTGCGGATTCGTCGACCTCATCAGCAACAGCGAGCAATACCCGGGGGATAATCCGGCCAGCAGCCAGCAGGTCTTCTTCAACGACCCGTGCTTCTACCTCTACACCTCAGGGACTACCGGACTGCCCAAGGCCGGCGTTTTCCGCCATGGCCGTTGGATGCGCACCGCCACCAGTTTCGGCCTGATCGCCCTGGACATGCAGCCCGAGGACATCGTCTATTGCACGCTGCCGCTGTATCACGCCACCGGACTGTGTGTGTGTTGGGGCGCGGCGGTTTGTGGTGCGTCGGGATTCGCGATCCGCCGCAAGTTCAGCGCCAGTCAGTTCTGGAACGACGTCCGCCGCTATCGGGCGACCACCTTGGGTTATGTCGGCGAGCTGTGCCGCTATCTGGTCGACCAGCCCGAGAACGGCACGGACCGGCAGCATGCCGTGACGAAAATGATCGGCAATGGCCTGCGCCCAGGCGCCTGGTCGGCCTTCAAGACCCGCTTTGGCGTTGGCCACATCTGCGAGCTGTATGCGGCCAGCGACGGCAATATCGGCTTCACCAATATCCTCAATTTCGATAACACGGTGGGGTTTTCCCTGATGGGCTGGGAGCTGGTGCAGTACGACCATGACAGCGGCGCGCCTTTGCGAAATCTGCAAGGGCGCATGCAGAAGGTTCCCAAGGGCGAGCCGGGCTTGCTCTTGGCGCGCATCGACGACAAGGCGCCGCTGGACGGCTACACCGATGCGGCGAAAACCGAAAAGACCATCTGCCGGGATGTCTTTGTCCCCGGCGACCGCTATTTCAACACTGGCGACCTGCTGCGCAACATCGGGTTCGGCCATGGGCAGTTCGTCGATCGCCTCGGCGACACCTATCGTTGGAAGGGCGAGAACGTCTCGACCACGGAAGTCGAGAACGTGCTGCTGCAACACCCGCAGATCTGCGAGGCGGTGGCTTATGGCGTGGAAGTCAACGGCACCAATGGCCGTGCCGGCATGGCCGCGATCACGCCGTCCGAATCCCTTGCGACGCTGGACTTCAGTGAACTATTGCAGTTTCTCCAGGGCGAGTTGCCTGGCTACGCCGTGCCGCTGTTCCTGCGCATCAAAGTGAAGATGGACACCACGGGCACCTTCAAATACCAGAAGACCCGGCTCAAGGCTGAAGGCTTCGACCCTTGCCTCGCCGGCGACGAACCGGTCTTCGCTTGGCTGCCCGATACCGCGACCTACGTGCGAGTAGACCGGCAACTGGCGACGCGGATCCAGGGCGGGCAGTACCGCTATTGATTCTGGCTATGGCTGTTGCAGGGAAAAAAGGGATGACAGCGCCTAAGTCCCTCGGGAAACTAGCGGCTTTGCGAAGAGCCAACTGGAGTTTTCCCATGTCCGATACAAGCCGCCAGATGACCCCGGAAGAGGCTGCGGAATTTGCCGAGCAGGTGTTCAACGTCGCTCGCCAGGGCGATGCCGCGATGATGGCTGCGCTGCTGAGCAAAGGCCTGCCGCCGAACCTGCGTAACCACAAGGGCGACACCTTGCTGATGCTCGCCGCGTACCACGGGCATGTAGAAACCGTGAAAGTGTTGCTGGAAAACCAGGCCGATCCGGAAATTCGCAATGACAACGGCCAGAGTCCGATTGCCGGCGCGGCGTTCAAGGGCGACCTGGCGGTGGTCTCGGCCTTGGTAGACGGCGGCGCGCAAGTGGAAGGTTCCTCATTTGATGGGCGCACGGCCTTGATGATGGCGGCGATGTTCAACCGGGTGGAAATCGTCGATTACCTGATCAGCAAAGGCGCCGATCCCAAGGCCAGGGATGCCAACGGCGTTTCGGCACTGGACGCGGCCAAGACCATGGGCGCGGTGGACACCACGGCGCAGTTGGAGAAGTTGCTGGGCTGAGAGCCAGCGCCACCGCCACCGCCACCGGATGTGCCCTGACATCAGCCGAGGTGATGCGCTATCCTGCGCGCCTGAAAATTCAGCCACAGGATTCGCCCAATGAAAGCCGCACTCGCCGAACTCATCAGTAAAATCAGCTCCGGCTGCCTCGACGAAGCGGACATTGAGAAAATCGCCGACGAAGCGGCCCAGGCCTACGCCGATCCGGTGGCGTTCCTGGCGGCAAATCCGGACATCAACTACGACGACACCTTTCCCATCCCGTTGGGCGAATGGGTGGTGGTGGGCAGCCTGCCAGACACGGTGTTGTTCCAGGCAGACGCCTACGTCGAGTTGTTCGAGCAGATTGTCGCCTCGTTCGGCCCCGGTGTCGCCTTCAACCTCAAGCCCAAGCAACTGGCCAAGACCGAAGCGCTGACCGCACTCAACCGCATCCAGATCCAGATGAGCAGCCTGAACAAGGAAAACGGCGGCTACGTGCTGATGAACTTCAGTCAGTTGCTCGACGATGAGTTGCAAATGGTGCTGGTGTACGGCAATGACCTGCCGCGCGTGCTGGCGCTGTGTGCCGAAGTCGGCATCGCCGCTGCGCCCGCCCTGGAAGCGCTCAAGGTCGCGGTTCACGTCTGAAACAATAATACGGAACCCTTGCCCCGGCGCCGCTATCCTAAGTGTGCATATCACCATTTGGGAGCGACACCATGGGTTCCACTTTCAACGGCCTGATTGGCCTGATCATCCTGGCGCTCGATATCTGGGCCATCATCAACGTGCTCAAGAGCGGCGCGGGCACCGGGGCGAAGGTCCTGTGGGTATTGCTGATCCTCCTGCTGCCGGTGTTGGGCTTGATTATCTGGGCGATTGCCGGGCCGCGTGGCAACGTGCGGATCTGACCGCTCCAGCAAAAATGCCCGACAGGTACTGACCTGTCGGGCATTTTTTTGGGCACGATTTTTATAGCAGCAAAGTTTCAGGCCGTTGCCAGCGTGGATTTCTGCGAAGCTCTCAAGAAGCGCAGCAATGCCAGCAACGGGAAGGCGCTGCCGACGATCACCACCCACAGCCAGCCGCCATGTTCATAGACCGCACTGGCGATCGACGAGCCGAACGCGCCGCCGACAAAAATGCTGGTCATGTACAGCGCGTTCAGCCGGCTGCGACTTTTCGCATCCAGGGCATAAATAGTCCGTTGGCCCAGGACCATGTTCATCTGCACGCAGAAGTCCAGCACCACACCGGTGACTGCCAGGCCGATGACGCTGTACAGCGGATGAATGAACGCGGGCAGGAAACTCAGGGCGGCGAACAGCATGGCCAACAGCGAGGCGATGCGTGTGTGACCGGCATCGGCGAGGCGGCCAGCAATGGGCGCAGCGATGGCGCCGATGGCACCCACCAGGGCGAACAGCGCGATCTCTGTCTGGGACAGGCCGTGGTTGCGCGACAGCTCCAGGGGCACGGCGGTCCAGAACAGGCTGAACGTGGCGAACATGCAAGCCTGATAGAAAGCTCGCTGACGCAACTGCGGTTGCTGGCGCAGCAGCGTGCCGAGCGAGCCCAGCAGTTGCCAGTAGGATGCGCGGTGGTCGGGCTGGCGCTTGGGCACGGTGACCGCCAGGACAATACTGATCGCGGCCATCAGCCCGGCGGCGATCATGAACATCGCCCGCCAACCGAAGTGATCCGCCACGAGGCTGGACACCGGCCGTGCCAACAGAATTCCGAGCAACAGCCCGCCCATGATCCCGCCCACGACGCGACCGCGCGATTCTTCCGGCGCCAAGTGCGCGGCAAGCGGGATCAGCACCTGGACCGAGACCGAACTGAACCCGACCAACAACGAAACCAGCAGGAATACGTTCGGTTGCTCGGTGAACGCCGCGCCCAGCAGGCTGGCAATCGCCACCACGGTGGTGAGGATCATCAGGCGGCGGTTTTCCAGCAAGTCGCCCAGCGGCACCAGGAAAAACAGCCCCAGCGCATAACCGATCTGGGTGAGCGAGACGATCAAGCTGGCCATGGTGCTGGACAGTCCGACGTCGGGCGCAATCAGTTCGATGATAGGTTGCGCGTAGTAGATATTGGCGACGATGGCGCCGCAGCAGAAGGCGAACAACAGGACCATGCCCCGGGTCAGGGCAGCGGGCGAGGCGGGTAAATGGGCACTCATGGCAATCTCATCGATCGATTGGAAGGGACGGCGAGAGGCTAAAGACTTACGGGGCCCTGGAACAGGGCTTGGGGTTGATAGCAGTCATGCTTGCGGTTGATGATGATTGCTGCGATGAACGCTTATGTGGCGAGGGAGCAAGCTCCCTCGCCACAAAAGCTTGATTGCAATCCTAGGCGAATCAGCGCCTCACTGCCCGCTATAGATCTGGTCAAAAATCCCACCGTCGTTGAAGTGGGTCTTCTGCACGGTGCGCCAGTCGCCAAAGGTTTTTTCCACCGAGAGGAAGTCGACTTTCGGGAAGCGGTCGGTGTATTTCGCCAACACCGCCGGGTCCCGAGGGCGCAGGTAATTGGCCGCAGCGATTTCCTGGCCTTCTGGCGACCACAGATATTTCAGGTACGCCTCGGCGGCGGCACGCGAGCCTTTTTTCTCGACGACTTTATCCACGACGCTGACCGGTGGCTCGGCTTCAGCGGACACGCTTGGGTAGACCACTTCGAACTGGTCGCGGCCAAATTCACGGGCGATCATTTCCGCTTCGTTTTCAAAGGTCACCAACACGTCGCCGATCTGATTGGTCATGAAAGTCGTTGTAGCAGCGCGGCCGCCGGTGTCCAGCACGGGCGCTTGCTTGAACAACTTGCCAACGAAGTCCTTGGCCTTGTTTTCGTCGCCGCCATTCTTCAGCACGTAACCCCAAGCCGACAGATAAGTGTAGCGGCCATTGCCGGAAGTTTTCGGGTTGGGCACGATCACTTGCACGCCGTCCTTGAGCAGGTCGGGCCAGTCCTTCAGTGCCTTCGGGTTGCCCTTGCGCACGATAAACACCGTGGCCGAGGTGAACGGCGCGCTGTTGTTCGGCAGGCGGGTGACCCAGTTCTCTGGGACCAGCTTGCCGTTGTCCGCCAGGGCATTGATGTCGGTGGCCATGTTCATGGTGATGACATCCGCCGGCAAACCGTCGATCACCGAGCGCGCCTGTTTGCTGGAACCGCCGAAGGACATCTGCACGGTGATGTTCTCGTTGTGCTCGGCCTGCCAGTGTTTCTGGAACGCAGCGTTGTAGTCCTTGTAGAAATCACGCATCACGTCGTAGGAAACATTGAGCAGCGTCGGGGCGGCGTGAGCCAGGCTGCCGAACGCCAGGCCAGCGGCGAGAAGGGTGGCGCCAAAGAATTTCTTCACTGCGAATTCCTTTTTGAAAGAGGTAGGGCGATAAGCCAGCACACTAGCGATTGGCTTATAGGCCTTCAAGTATTTAAAAGTGCTTTACTTATTCCAATTTCTTGAACAGCGCGTTGCCACAACGGGAGCAGAAGGCGGCGCCATGTTCGTGGTTGTTTTTACTGCACACCGGGCAGTTGTGCTGGAGCTGGTCGCCGCGCATGGCGTTGGCCAGCTCGGCGGTGAAAATCCCCGTGGGCACGGCGATGATCGAGTAACCGGTGATCATCACCAAGGATGAAACCACTTGGCCCAACGGGGTTTTCGGCACGATGTCGCCGAAGCCCACCGTGGTCAATGTCACGATAGCCCAATAGATTCCCTTGGGAATGCTGGTGAAGCCGTGCTCGGGGCCTTCGATGACGTACATCAGCGTGCCAAACACCGTGACCAGAGTCGATACGCTGACCAGGAACACGATGATTTTCTGCTTGCTGCCCCGTAGCGCGGCCAACAGGTAGTTGGCCTGCTTGAGGTACGGG
Source organism: Pseudomonas sp. Z5-35 (assembly GCF_051131945.1). Classification (NCBI taxonomy): domain Bacteria; kingdom Pseudomonadati; phylum Pseudomonadota; class Gammaproteobacteria; order Pseudomonadales; family Pseudomonadaceae; genus Pseudomonas; species Pseudomonas sp. Z5-35. Next base: position 3,969,719 of record NZ_CP071640.1, on the reverse strand, counting down.
CTGAGCTTGAGCACCCGGAAAATCCGCAGCATGCGGATGATCCGCACGATCAACAGATATTGGGCATCGCTGTAGTACAGCGCGAGGATGCCCGGCACGATCGCCAGCAAATCCACCAGCCCGTAGAAACTGAACGCGTAGCGCAGCGGCTTTGGCGAGCAGTACAGGCGCAAGCCGTATTCGACGATGAAGATGAACGTGAAGCCCCATTCGATGGCGGCCAGCAGCGTGGCGTAGTTCTTGTGCACGCTGTCGATGCTGTCGAGCATCACGATCACCAGGCTGGCGAGGATGATCAGCAGCAGCGCGCTGTCGAAGCGCCGGCCGGCCACGGTGTCGGTCTGGAAAATGATCACGTAGAGGCGTTCACGCCAATTGTTGCTGCTGTCCATAACCTTCGCCTGATCGATATTCAGCGAAGCCTAGGGTGATTGCCCCGCAGAGTGCAAGGCGCAGTGTCGAGGCTGGCCTGATGCCACAGCCGCCCGGTCGCCTGCACCAGCCAGCACGCGAGGATGAAGGGCGCTGTCAGCGGTGCCAGGCCCAGCGCCGCGAAACCCGGCGTGAGGAGGACCGCCAGCAGGATGCCTGCCAGCGGCTTCCATGGCTGACCGCGCTGTTGGCTCAGCGCCACGGCGACCAGCGCCGGGTTGTAGCCGCCCAGTCCGGACAGGGCTTGCAGAGAGTCTTGATGCAACCCGGTGAAAACCAGGCCCGCGACCGAACCGGACAGCGCCCAGGCAGCGGCGCGACGGTTGGCAATCAGCAAACCGATGGCGATCAGCGCACCGGCGAGCGGATGGTCGAGAAACATCACCTGTCCGAGACCGTTCAAAGGGGCGGCCAGCAAAGAGAGGGAGGTCATTTCCAGCGACGTGGGCGCGGGCGCCTGCGGGGCAAAACCCAGCAGCAGCCAGCCAAACCCGACGAAAGGCGCAGTATAGGCCGGCAGGCAGCGTGGGCCTGGGGTTCGCTTGAGCCATTGTTGGGTCAACATCGCGCTGAGACCTGCGCTGGCGATGATCAACAGTGGCAGCAAAACCGACCAGGGAAATATCAGGCTCAGCAGTAATCCCAACAGGATGCCGTTGTAGCTGAACAGCCCGGCCTGCCGATGTTCCTTGGCATAACCGCGTCGCTGCGCAGTCAACAAACCCGCCACGCCGCCCAGCAGCGCACCGCCGAGCAAGGCGGGCGCGGTCAGCAGAATGGCCAGCAGGCACAGCAAGCCGCACAGCGGATGACGCTGGAGGAAAATCTGACTGAAGCCGTTGAGCAGGGCCGTGGCCCAGTCGCCACGGAAAATCAGATCAATGTCTCGATACGCAGCGAATTGGTCGACCCCGGCTGTCCAAACGGCACGCCCGCGGTGATCAGCAAGGTGTCGCCGCGCTGGGCCATGCCTTGGGCCTGGGCGATTTCCAAGGCGGTGGAACAGACTTCGTCCACTTGTTTCAACCGGTCGTTGACCACCGAGTGCACACCCCACGCCACGGTCAGGCGGCGCGCTGCCTGCAGATTCGGCGTCAGATTGAGGATCGGCACCGTTGGCCGTTCCCGCGCCGCCCGCAAGCTGGAACTGCCCGATTCGCTGTAATTCACCAGCACCGCCACCGGCAGCACGTTGCTGATCCGACGGATCGCGCAACTGATCGCGTCCGACACCGTGGCCTCGGCTTTCGGCCGGCTGACATCCAACTGCGCCTGGTAGTCCGGGCCGCTTTCCACCTGGCGAATGATCTTGCTCATCATCTGCACGGCTTCGAGGGGATAGTCGCCCGAAGCCGTTTCCGCCGACAGCATCACCGCATCGGCGCCTTCGGCCACGGCGTTGGCGACGTCGGTGACCTCGGCGCGGGTCGGCGCCGGGGAAAAACGCATCGACTCAAGCATCTGCGTTGCGACAACCACCGGTTTGCCGAGGGCGCGGCAGGTGCCGATGATGTTTTTCTGAATCTGCGGCACGCTCTCGGCCGGCACCTCGACACCCAGGTCACCGCGGGCAACCATGATTGCGTCGCTCAACTCGGCAATTTCCCGCAACTGGGCGACGGCCGAGGGTTTCTCGATCTTGGCCATCAAGAACGCCTGGTTGCCGATCAGGGCGCGCGCTTCGCGAATATCCTCGGGGCGCTGCACGAACGACAGCGCCACCCAGTCCACGCCCAGCTCCAGGCCGAAGCTCAAGTCGCGGCGATCCTTGGCGGTCAGCGGGCTCAGGTCCAGCACGGCTTGTGGCACGTTCACGCCTTTGTGGTCCGACAATTCGCCGCCATTGAGCACTTCGGTGTCGATGGCGTCGGCGTGTCGGGCGACCACCCGCAGGCGCAGCTTGCCGTCGTCCAGCAGCAGGTCCATGCCGGGCTCCAGCGCCGCAATGATTTGCGGATGGGGCAGGTTCACCCGACGTTGATCCCCCGGCGTTGGATCCAGGTCCAGGCGCAAGGCCTGGCCTCGTTGCAGCAGCACCTTGCCGTCGGCAAATTTGCCGACCCGCAGTTTCGGCCCTTGCAAGTCCATCAGGATGCCCAGTGGATAATTGAGCTGCCGCTCGACTTCGCGGATCCACTGGTAGCGCTGGGCGTGGTCGGCGTGGTCGCCGTGGCTGAAGTTCAGGCGAAAGATGTTCACGCCGGCCTGCACCAGTTCACGAATGTCATCGATCCCGCGGGTGGCGGGGCCTAGTGTCGCGAGGATCTTGACCTTCTTGTCAGGCGTCATTTTTTGGGTTCTCGAGGATCAGGATGGCGCGGAAGTCGTTGACGTTGGTGCGGGTCGGCTCGGTGATGATCAACGCATCCAGGGCGGCGAAGTAGCCGTAGCCGTTGTTGTTATCCAATTCGTCGCTGGCGCTCAGGCCCAGTTCGGCGGCGCGGCGATAGCTGTCCGGGGTCATGAGCGCGCCGGCGTTGTCTTCGGACCCGTCGATGCCGTCGGTGTCGCCCGCCAGCGCATAGATGCCGGGGTAGCCCTTGAGGCTGTCGGTCAGGCTCAGGAGAAATTCGGCGTTACGTCCGCCACGGCCATTGCCACGAACGGTGACCGTGGTTTCGCCGCCGGACAGGATCACGCACGGCGCTGCCAAGGGCTGGCCGTGTTGGGCGATTTGTCGGGCGATGCCGGCGTGGACTTTCGCCACCTCCCGGGATTCGCCTTCCAGGTCGCCCAGAATCAGCGGACTGAAACCGGCCTGGCGGGCTTTCACCGCGGCGGCTTCCAGCGATTGTTGCGGGCGGGCGATCAGTTGGAAATGACTGCGGGCCAGGCTTGGGTCGCCGGGCTTGACGGTCTCCGACTCGGGGCTTTCCAGCCAGGCGCGCACCGAGGCCGGTACGTCGATGTCGTAGCGCTTGAGGATCGCCAGGGCGTCGGCCGACGTGCTGGGGTCGGCCACGGTGGGGCCGGAGGCGATGACGGTGGCCAAGTCGCCCGGCACATCGGAAATTGCGTAGGTGTAGACCGTCGCCGGCCAGCAGGCTTTGCCCAGCCGCCCACCCTTGATCGCCGACAGATGCTTGCGCACGCAGTTCATCTCGCCAATGGTGGCGCCGGATTTGAGCAGGGCTTTGTTGATCGATTGCTTGTCAGCCAAGGTGATGCCGGCAGCGGGCAACGCCAGCAACGCGGAGCCGCCCCCGGACAACAGGAAAATCACCCGGTCGTCTTCGTTCAGGTTACTCACGAGTTCGAGTACCCGTCCGGCCACTTCCAGGCCTGCGGCGTCCGGCACCGGATGGGCGGCTTCGACCACTTCGATTTTCTGACAGGGCGCGCCGTGGCCATAGCGGGTCACCACCAGGCCGGTGACTTCGCCCTGCCAGCAACGCTCAACCACCTGCGCCATGGCCGCCGCAGCTTTGCCAGCACCGATGACGATCACCCGGCCGCTGCGGTCAGCGGGCAGGTATTGTTCGAGGACTTGCTGCGGATGGGCCGCGTCGATGGCTGTGGCGAACAGCTCGCGGAGCAATTGTTGCGGATCGACCGACATGGCGGGCTCCCGATTTTTATTATGGGTGTGATGCAGGCCCGTGGGGAGCGAGCGAACCCGCCCCCGCGGGTGGCGCGGCAGGGCTTATTTTTCTCGGATCGAGAAGTTGGCCATGTGTTCCAGGCCCTTGATCAGCGCCGAATGGTCCCAGTTGCTGCCGCCGATGGCCGCGCAGGTGCTGAACACTTGTTGGGCGTTGGCGGTGTTGGGCAGGTTGATGTTCAGTTCCTTGGCGCCTTGCAGCGCGAGGTTCAGGTCCTTCTGGTGCAGGCTGATACGGAAGCCCGGGTCGAAGGTGCCCTTGATCATGCGCTCGCCGTGTACTTCGAGGATCTTCGACGAGGCGAAACCGCCCATCAGCGCTTCGCGGACCTTGGCCGGATCGGCGCCGTTCTTCGAGGCGAACAGCAGGGCTTCGGCCACTGCCTGGATGTTCAGCGCAACGATGATCTGGTTCGCCACTTTGGCGGTCTGGCCATCGCCGTTGCCGCCGACCAGGGTGATGTTCTTGCCCATGGCCTGGAACAGCGGCAGGGCGCGCTCGAAGGCGGCGCTGTCGCCACCGACCATGATGCTCAGGGTCGCGGCCTTGGCGCCGACTTCACCGCCGGACACCGGGGCGTCGAGGTACTGCGCGCCTTTCTCGTTGATCTTCGCCGCAAACGCCTTGGTGGCGGTGGGCGAGATCGAACTCATGTCGATCACCACTTTGCCCGCGCCCACGCCGGCCGCCACGCCGTCGGCGCGCAACAGCACGTCTTCGACCTGCGGGGTATCCGGGACCATCACAATGATGAACTCGGCTTCCTGGGCGACTTCCTTCGGGTTGGCCAACGCCACCGCGCCACCGGCCACCAGGTCGGCGGGGGCGGCGTCGTGGTGCTGGGACAGGAACAGGCTGTGACCGGCCTTTTGCAGGTTCAGGGCCATGGGGTGGCCCATGATGCCGGTGCCGATGAATCCGATTTTAGCCATGGTGAAATCCTCTCTTATTTAAATGTCCCGGGTCTCACAAGAGCGCTGTCGGGTCAGATCGCGTTGTGGGTTTTCAGCCAGCCCAATCCCGCTTCGGTGGTGGTCAGTGGCTTGTATTCGCAGCCGACCCAACCCTGGTAGCCGATGCGGTCCAGGTGTTCGAACAGGAAGCGGTAGTTGATTTCGCCCGTGCCCGGCTCGTTGCGGCCTGGGTTGTCTGCCAGCTGCACATGGTTGATTCCGCCCAGGTGCGCCGACAGCGTCCGGGCCAGGTCGCCTTCCATGATCTGCATGTGATAGATGTCGTACTGCAGGAATAGGTTGGCGCTGCCCACCTGTTCACGGATCGACAGGGCCTGGGCGGTGTTGTTCAGGAAGAAACCCGGGATGTCGCGGGTGTTGATGGCTTCCATCACCAGCTTGATGCCGGCGCCCTGGAGCTTCTCGGCGGCATGTTTCAGGTTGGCGACGAAGGTTTTTTCCGCCAGCGCTGCGTCGCACTTCTGCGAACGAATCCCGGCCAGGCAATTGACCTGGGTATTGCCCAGCACCTTGGCATAGGCAATCGCCAGGTCGACGCCGGCGCGAAACTCCTCGACCCGGTCCGGCAGGCACGCGATGCCGCGCTCACCGTTGGCCCAGTCGCCGGCCGGCAGGTTGAACAGCACCTGGGTCAGGCCATTGGCGTCGAGCAGGGCCTTGAGTTCGGCGGAGCTGTAGTCGTAGGGGAACAGGTACTCGACACCACTGAAACCGGCCTTGGCGGCCGCTTCGAAACGGGCGAGGAAATCCTGCTCGGTGAACAGCATGGACAGGTTGGCGGCGAAACGCGGCATGGTGGTCTCCTGTAAGTAAGGTTGTTTCTGATCGTTCCCACGCGGGCGCAGGAACGATCAACTGGCTAATCGAGCAACGAAATGGCGGTCGGTGCATCGTTGCCCACCAGCGCCAGGTCTTCAAACTCATTGACGGCGTTGATCTCGGTGCCCATGGAGATATTGGTCACCCGCTCCAGGATGATCTCGACGATCACCGGTACCTTGAATTCCTCGATCATTTCCTGTGCCCTGCGCAGTGCAGGCTGGATGCCAGAGGGTTCGAATACCCGCAACGCCTTGCAGCCCAGGCCCTCTGCCACGGCGACGTGGTCCACGCCATAACCGTTGAGTTCCGGCGCGTTGAGGTTGTCGAACGATAGTTGCACACAATAATCCATGTCGAAACCGCGCTGGGCCTGGCGGATCAAGCCCAGGTAGGAGTTGTTCACCACGACGTGGATGTACGGCAGCTTGAACTGCGCGCCCACCGCCAGTTCTTCGATCATGAACTGGAAATCATAGTCGCCCGACAGCGCCACGACCTTGCGGCTTGGGTCGGCCTTGACCACCCCCAGCGCGGCCGGGATGGTCCAGCCCAGGGGGCCGGCCTGGCCGCAGTTGATCCAGTGGCGCGGCTTGTAGACGTGGAGGAACTGCGCCCCGGCGATCTGCGAGAGGCCGATGGTGCTGACGTAGCAAGTGTCCTTGCCGAACACCTGGTTCATTTCCTCGTAGACGCGTTGCGGCTTGACCGGCACGTTGTCGAAATGGGTCTTGCGCTGCAGGCTGGCCTTGCGTTGCTGGCAATCCTGGAGCCAGGCGCTGCGGTCCTTCAGCTTGCCGGCGGCTTGCCACTCGCGGGCTACTTCGAGGAACACGGTCAGGGCCGAGGCGGCGTCGGAAACGATGCCGAGGTCGGGGGTGAATACCCGGCCGATCTGGGTCGGTTCGATGTCCACATGAATGAACGTACGGCCTTCGGTGTAGACATCCACCGAGCCGGTATGACGGTTGGCCCAGCGGTTGCCTACGCCCAGCACCACGTCCGACTTGAGCAACGTTGCGTTGCCGTAGCGGTGCGAGGTTTGCAGGCCGACCATGCCGACCATCAGCGGGTGATCGTCGGGGATCGTGCCCCAGCCCATCAATGTCGGGATGACCGGGATGCCGGTCAGTTCGGCGAATTCCACCAGCAGGTCACTGGCATCGGCGTTGATGATGCCGCCACCGGCGACCAGCAATGGGCGCTCGGCCTGATCCAGCATCGCCAGGGCTTTCTCGATCTGCACGCGGTTGGCCGAAGGTTTGGCCAGGGGCAGCGGCTGGTAGGCGTCGATGTCGAATTCGATCTCGGCCATCTGCACATCGAACGGCAAGTCGATCAGCACCGGGCCCGGACGGCCTGAGCGCATTTCAAAGAACGCCTTCTGGAATGCGTAGGGCACCTGGCCCGGCTCCAGGACGGTGGTCGCCCACTTGGTCACTGGCTTGACGATGCTGGTGATATCCACAGCCTGGAAATCTTCCTTGTGCATGCGGGCGCGGGGTGCTTGCCCGGTGATGCACAGGATCGGGATCGAGTCGGCCGAAGCGCTGTAGAGCCCGGTGACCATGTCGGTGCCGGCCGGCCCGGAAGTGCCGATGCAGACGCCGATATTGCCAGCCTTGGTCCGGGTGTAACCCTCGGCCATGTGCGAGGCGCCTTCAACGTGGCGAGCGAGGACATGATCGATGCCGCCAACCTTTTGCAGGGCAGAGTACAGCGGGTTGATCGCAGCACCCGGGATGCCGAAGGCGGTGTCCACGCCTTCACGACGCATCACCAGGACGGCGGCTTCGATTGCTCTCATTTTGCTCATGGTTTTGTGCCTCTTACGTTTTGTAATTGTATACAAGTGGCTTCTGGTCGAAGTGTATTCAGAGCGAGCGGCGCAGGTCAATGCATTTCCTCAAGCAGCTGTTTCATTCATCGAAAGACGCCATATAGCCAGGTTTTCCGAAGTAATCTACGTTCTATCGAAATTATTGTATACAAAATAGCTGTTTGTTGTGTTCTATTTGGTTCTTTACATAACCGAGAAGGATCGCATCCATGAACGCTCTGACCCTGAAAGTCGCCGTCAACCTGACGGTGCAAGCCCTTGCCGCAGGTCGTGAAATCAGCGCCGCGCCCCTGACCGTCGCGGTTCTGGACAGTGGCGGGCACCTGATTGCCCTGCAACGGGAAGACGGCGCCAGCCTGCTGCGCCCACAAATCGCCATCGGCAAGGCCTGGGGCGCCATCGCGTTGGGCAAAGGCTCACGCCTTCTGGCCCAGGACGCCCAGCAGCGCCCGGCATTTTTTGCTGCACTGAACGGGCTGGGGCAGGGCAATATCGTGCCGGCACCCGGCGGGGTGTTGATTCGAGATCAGGACGGGAAGGTGTTGGGCGCCATTGGGATCAGTGGCGATGTGTCGGATGTCGACGAACAGGTCGCGATCAGGGCAGTAGAGGCATTGCAGCTACGGGCCGACGCCGGGGCGGCCGCTTGATGCCACGGGCATGACCGAACTCCACACCTCTTGTCAGCGGCCCCCTTTGCAACGAAGGGCTCGGGTATACTGCCGCGTTTTGTGATGCCCTGCGGTGCCCGGCCGGTTCGAAACGCACACTTACGATTTGTCGGTGCGTTTTTTGGATTCTGAACCAGCCTTGCAGGGATGATTCGGTGATTTTGGAGTTTCTATGCTCGAACAGGCTCAACGCGTCCTCAAGGACATCTTCGGCTACGACAGTTTCCGTGGCCGCCAAGGTGCCATTATTGAGCGCGTTGCCAGCGGTGGCGATGCGTTGGTGCTCATGCCCACCGGCGGCGGCAAGTCCTTGTGCTTCCAAGTCCCGGCGCTGTTGCGCGATGGCCTGGCGGTGGTGGTTTCGCCGCTGATCGCCTTGATGGATGACCAGGTGGCTACCCTTGAAGAACTCGGTGTCGCTGCCGCTGCGCTGAACTCCACCCTCAGTGCCGAACAGCAGCGGGACCTGGCGGCGCGGATCAAGCGCGGCGAAGTGAAAATGCTCTACCTGGCGCCGGAGCGCCTGGTGCAACCGCGCATGCTGGCGTTTTTGCAAAGCCTGGAAATCGCCCTGTTCGCCATCGACGAAGCGCACTGTGTGTCGCAATGGGGTCATGATTTCCGCCGCGAGTACTTGCAGCTGGGGCAACTGGCCGAACTGTTTCCCGATGTGCCGCGCATCGCCCTGACCGCCACCGCCGACAAGCGTACCCGTGAAGAAATCGTCGAACGACTGCATCTGCAGAACGCCGAGCGGTTCCTCTCGAGTTTCGACCGGCCGAACATTTTCTACCGCATCGTGCCCAAGGAGCAGCCGCGCAAGCAGTTGCTGGCGTTCCTTGCCGAGCGGCGCAGCGACGCCGGCATCGTCTACTGCCTGTCGCGCAAGAAGGTCGAGGAAGTAGCAGCGTTCCTGAGCGCACAGGGTTTTCCCGCATTGCCTTACCACGCCGGCCTGCCCAACGACCTGCGCGCCTATCACCAGAAGCGCTTCCTCAATGAGGAAGGCCTGATCATGGTCGCCACCGTGGCGTTCGGCATGGGCATCGACAAGCCCAACGTGCGGTTTGTCGCACACCTGGACTTGCCCAAGTCCCTCGAGGCGTACTATCAGGAAACCGGGCGTGGCGGCCGCGATGGGCTGCCGGCCGATGCCTGGATGGCCTACGGCCTGCAAGACGTGGTGATGCTCAAGCAGATGTTGCAGAACTCTGAAGGCGATGAGCGCCACAAACGGCTGGAGCAACACAAGCTCGACGCGATGCTTTCGCTCTGCGAAGAAACCCGCTGCCGTCGCCAGACCTTGCTGGCCTATTTCGATGAAGACATGCCGCAACCTTGCGGGCATTGCGACAACTGCGTCGATGGCGTGGAAACCTGGGACGCCACCGAACCGGCGCGCCAGGCCCTGTCGGCGATTTATCGCACCGGCCAGCGTTATGGCGTGGGGCACCTGGTGGACGTGCTGCTGGGCAAGGACAACGAAAAAGTGCGCAGCTTCGGCCACCAGCACCTTTCGGTATTCGGCGTGGGCAAGGCCCGCAGCGAGAGCGAGTGGCGGTCGTTGTTCCGACAGCTCGTTGCACGTGGCCTGGCGGACATCGACCTGGAAGGCTACGGCGGCCTGCGCTTGAGCGCGAGCTGCCGGCCGTTGCTCAAAGGCGAGGTCACCCTCGAGTTGCGCCGTGACCTCAAGCCCGCCACGGCGGTCAAGAGCAGCAAGAGCCAGGCCAGCCAACTGGTGCGCGGCGAGGAGCGCGATCAGTGGGAAGCCTTGCGTGCCCTGCGCCGCAAGCTGGCCGAGGAACACGGTGTGCCGCCGTATGTCATTTTCCCCGATTCCACGTTGCTCGAAATGCTCCGCAGCCAACCGACTTCCCTGGCGGAGATGGCCCGGGTCAGCGGCGTCGGCGCACGCAAGCTGGAGCGTTATGGCGAGGCCTTCCTGCAGGTGCTCGGCGGCGAAGTCGAGGCACCCCCGGCAGTCGCCGATGTACGTCACGAACTCATCACGCTGGCCAGGGCTGGCATGACCCCGATGCAGATCGCGGGGCAATTGCAATGTTCGGAAAAAAACGTCTACACGATGCTGGCCGAGGCCATTGGCCAACAACAGCTGTCGTTGGAGCAGGCGCTGGACCTGCCCGAGGAACTGATGGGCGAAGTGCAGGACGCTTTTCTCGATGGCGAAGGCGAACTGCCGCCGGTATCGGAAGTGGCCGCGCTGTTTACCGGTCGGGTCCCGGAAGGCGTCTTGTATTGCGTCAGGGCCGCACTGCAATCGGAATTCGAAGTCTGATCAGTCAGTTACATTCCTTTAACGATTCACTACAGTGCCAGCCTTGCCTGAATCCAAAGCTCATGCTTAGCTGACTAATAATTAGTTTTTCTCTATTTCAGATCCGATGAGTTTTTTATGCCCTTGACCGATCAACACCGTTTTGGCATGCAGCTGGCACAGATGTCCCGCGGCTGGCGCGCCGAGCTGGACCGCCGCCTGGCCGGGCTGGGCCTGTCCCAGGCACGCTGGCTGGTGCTGCTGCACCTGGCCCGGTTCGAACAGGCGCCGACCCAGCGCGAACTGGCCCAGAGCGTTGCCGTAGAAGGCCCGACCCTGGCCCGTTTGCTCGACAGTCTGGAAACCCAGGGACTGGTGCAGCGCCAAGCGGTCGCTGAGGACCGTCGGGCCAAGAAAATCGTACTCTGCGCACCGGCGCTGCCGTTGATCGAGCAAATCGAAACCATTGCCACCCAGTTGCGCCGGGAATTGTTCGAAGGCGTCGATGAGGAGGACATGCGGGTATGCATGCGCGTCCACGGCACGATCCTGGCCAACCTGGAAAAATCCTGAGGCATATCCCCGGCGCCAGACTTTTGAGATTCGGCCGTTAGCGAACTATAACCAGTAGGGAGCGTTCGTATTGGAAGCGTTTCGTACTGGTTAGTGAATCAAAAGGATGCCCATGCTTGAAAGTCTGAAGTCCACGTTGCGCAGTTGGATCAACGTGTCGATCGTCGTGGGTGCCCTCGGTTTTCCGGCCTTGGCGTCGGCGCTGGGCCTGGGTGAGATTACGCTTCATTCCGCGCTCAACCAGCCGTTGCGCGCCGATATCGCCCTGGTCGACGCGGCCGGCCTCAGTGAAGGTGACTTGTCCGCGAGCCTGGCGGGTCCGGACGATTTCAGTCGTGCTGGCGTAGAGCGGGTGTTCTTTCTCAGTAACCTGCGCTTCACGCCGGTGCTGCGCGGCGGGCGCAGTTTCATTCGGGTCACTTCCAGCAAACCGGTCGAAGAACCCTTCCTCAATTTCCTCGTGCAGCTCAACCAGCCCAACGGACGCCTGCTGCGCGAATACACCGTGCTGATCGATCCGCCGGGAACGCCGGGTATCGTGCCCCTCCGCGACGAGCCGTCCACCCCCGCCGAGGCAAAGCCTGCCAGCAAGCCGCCGCCAGCGACACAAGGCAAGCGCTACACCGTCGTGCAGGGCGATAACCCGTGGATCATCGCCAAGCGCCTGCATGATGCCGGCAGCAATGCGTCGGTCAACGAGCTGATGCAGGGGATCCAGGCGCTCAATCCCGGTAGCGAGCGGCTCTCAATCGGCCAGCGCTTGTTGTTACCGGATTCTGCGATATTGCCGCCCGCCGAACGCAGCCCGGCCGCGGCCTCCGTCGCGCCTGACAACAACGCCGAGCAATTGGCGACCAGCGTGCTGCAAAGCCAGCAGCAACAGCAGACCATCGAGCAACTGCAGGCCCGGATCCAGGCCCAGGATGAGGAAATTGCTGCCCAGCGGCAGCAGATCAGCGATCTGCAAGCGCAACTGACCCAAGCCACGCCGCCGGCCGATGCGTCACCATCGTCAGCCTCGGAACCCGACGAATTCGCTCCGGCGGTTGAGGCAGAGCCATTCGTCGACGCAGTGCCGGTCGCGCAAGGCGAGGGCATCGACTGGTTGTGGATGACGGGACTGGTGGGGCTGCTAGGGCTGCTTACGCTGTTGCTTTTTCTCCGTCGCCGGCAACAGCAGGAACTGGCCAGCCCCGAGCCGATGCAGGGTCGTCCCGACCTGACGGTGGACGATGACACCGAGACCTATGCAGAAGCCGCCGACGCCGAGCGACCCGAGGGCGCCGCGTCGTTCCATAACGGCGATGCTCCGTTGGGCGATGTGCTCGAAGGCGTGGGCATCTACCTGACCTATGGCCGTTTCACCGAAGCCGCTGGGCTGCTGCGCGCTGCATTGCTGGCGGAGCCGGGGCGCACCGACCTCGGCCTGAAGTTGTTGGAGGTACTGGGTAAGCAAGGTGATGTCATCGGCTTCCAGGCGCAGGAGAATCACCTGTTGGCCCAGGGCGTCGATCACGAAGCGCTGGAAGAGATCCGCAAGCGCTATCCCAAGGTTGCGGTGATCAACGCGCCGATCGAGGCGCCGGCAGAGATCCAGGCACCGGAGCCTCCACCGACACCTGAACCAGCCCCCGAAGCCGGCGACGAATTCGAACTGAAGCTCGACGGGCTCGCCCTGGAAAACAGCTGGGACCTGGGCGATGCCCAACCGATGTCCGCCGGGCCACAGACGCCGCCGTCCGCCAGGACCGAGACGTTGTCGCTCTCGGGATTCGACGAGCCCGACCTGCAATGGGGCGCGCCGCTGGAAACCGAATCGCTGGACGATGATTTCCTCGACGGATTTGCCGATGAAGAACAGTCGCTGGAGCTGGAACCGATGAGGCTTGAGCCGTTGTCGCTCGAACCGGTCTCCTTCGAACCGCCGCCGGAACACTCGCTCAAATTGGAAGAAGCGCAGAATTGTATCGATGAGGGCGACCTGAAGAGCGCCATCACCTTGCTCGAAGAGTTGCTGGAAGAGGGCGATGAACCGCTCAAAGAGACCGCCCGGGTGTTGTTGGCCGGGATTCGTTGAGTGGGTCTTGGGGCGGACGTGATCAATGAACGGGTCTAGAACGTCTGCCCAAGATTCAAATATACCGCCTGCTCGTCGTCATCGTTAAATCCATAGCTGAAATTCAGCGGCCCCAGCGGCGTATCGAACCCGAGGAAGACACTGGCGGCGTTGATGTAGCCGCTGTCGAATTCGTTGTCGTTGTTCCAGGCCCGACCGCGCTCCAGCGATCCGCCGATGTACAACGGAAAGTCCAGCGGCAAATAGGCGCGTGGGGTGAGCCTGCGGTAATACACGGCGCGCATCAGGCTCATGTTCTGTCCGGATATCCCATCCTCGCGAAAGCCCGACAACTGCCGCGCACCGCCCAGTACGAAACTTGAGGTCACCACCTCGGCGGTGTCCAGAGTCCGGCCGTAGCGGCCGCCCAGGATGAAGGTGTCCGGGCCGCTGCTCAGGGCCTTGTCCAGCTTGAACTCCCACTGACGGTAACGCTGGTCGGAACCCAGGCCCGGTTCGTATTGGCGCCACGACAGGCCGATGTCCTCGCCTTCGTGAGGGAAGTACACGCTGTCGAGGGAGTCGAACGAATATTTGAGCTCGTAGAAGCCTTCGTTGAAGTTTTCGCTGGGTTGGTCATGATCGCCGATGCGCACATCTGCCTTGCCCCAGGCCTGGCCGACGCCGAAGCGGATCTCCCCGCTGTTGCCAATCTGACGGCCCAGGTTCAAGCCGAATCCATAGCGCTCGACCCGGTATTGAGCGACCGGATCGTTATCGAGGATCGACTCGACGTTGCGCGATTCGAATTGCCCATAGGGCGCGATGAAGTAGCGCGAACCGACGTCCAGCGGCTGATAGAACTCGCTGTACAGCTCCTGCTTGTCGCCGATCTGCGCCCGGGTCAGCCATTCCGCGCCGAGGCGATTGATGCCATTGACCCGGTAGCTGGCGCCGAGGTTGAAGGCGCTGTCGCCGCGCATGTCGTCCGACAGGCTCAGGCCCAGACGCAGGTAGTCGGTGCCGGTGCGCCTGCCGCGGGCGCTGATCACCAAGGTATTGTCAGCGCCTTTGTGCACCACGCGGTATTGCACCTGCTCGAAATAATCCAGGCCGTACAGCGTGCCCATGTCGGTCTGCAGGCGACCCAGGTCCAGCGGCTCGCCGATCTGCTGGCGGATGTAGTAGCGGATCACGTCGTCGCCGACTTTCGAATCGTTTTCCACGCGGATCCCGGTGATGACCGGGGTACGCTCGCTGGGCGTGCGCGCCGCCATCAGGTCGGCATCGACTTGTTTGACGGGGAGCAGGTGCGCCAGGCGCGCCTCGAGTATGCGGGTGGCGCGATAGCCGGCATCGATCATCTCCTGGGCCCGGCCAAAATCGGTCGAGCCGTAGCTCGCCAGCGCCGGTTGAATCAATACGTCGTCTTTTCTCAGCGTCGCCAATTGTTCTTCGGAGTTGCGTCGGGTCATCAGGGTGGTCGACTGATTCAAGACGTCCACCACCGTGACCAATTGCTTGCGATTGCGCAACGGTGTGCCGATGTCGACGACGATGGCCATGTCCACGCCCATTTCCCGTGCCACATCCAGCGGTATGTTATCGGCCATGCCGCCGTCCACCAGCAGCCTGCCGTCCAATTCCACCGGGGCGAATACCGCCGGAATCGACATGCTGGCCCGGATCACCTTGGGCAGGTGGCCCTTGCGGAACACGACTTTTTCGCCCGTGGCGATGTCGGTCGCCACGGCCCGGAAAGGGATTGGCAACTTGTCGAAATCCCGGGTATCGCTGGCATGGGCCAGCAGGCTTTCGAGCAGCAAGGCCAGGTTCTGTCCCTGGATGACCCCCAGCGGCAGGCCCAGACTTCCGTCATCGCGAAAGCTGAGTTTCTGTTTTACCAGGAAATCCCGATCATCCTGCTTGCGCCGGAAGGGCACGTCCTTGCGCGGCGGCGCATCGGACAAGGCCTGTTGCCAGTCGATGCCCAGGGCGAGTTTTTCCAGTTCGTCGATCTTGTAGCCCGAGGCATAAAGCCCGCCGATCACCGCGCCCATGCTGGTGCCGGCGATGGCGTCGATCTTGATGCCTTGTTCTTCCAGGGCCTTGAGCACGCCGATGTGGGCCAGGCCACGGGCCGCGCCGCCGGACAATACCAGGCCGATTTTCGGGCGCGGCGGTTCGACCGCGTCGGCAAACAAGGGCAGCAGTAACAGAAGCAGGCAAGGCAGCAGGCGGCGCATCGTCAATCTCGAGGCAGGCAATCAAAGGCGAGTAGTATAACGACGCCTTTGAAACCAGGAGTTCATCCGCCATGACCAAGCCAAAACCAGAAGTCGTCATCACCTATTGCACCCAGTGCCAATGGCTGCTGCGCGCCGCGTGGCTGGCCCAGGAGCTGCTCAGCACGTTCGCTGACGACTTGGGCAAGGTGTCGCTGGTGCCGGGCACCGGTGGGGTGTTTCACATCAGTTGCGACGGCACGCAGCTGTGGGAGCGCAAGGCCGACGGCGGCTTTCCCGAGGCCAAGGTCCTCAAGCAGCGGGTCCGCGACCGGATCGATCCGGAGCGCGACCTGGGGCACAACGACCGGACTCAGTGAGACGGCGCTTGAGCGCTGACGCTGGATTTTTTCGTACCACTGAGTTGGCTCGATACCACAATCGCGACGATGATCAGCATGCCTCCCAGCAGCATGCGCAACGTCGGATTCTCATCGAACAGCAGCCAGGCGATGGTGATGCCATAGACCGGCTCCATGGCGAACACCACCGCTGCGGTGCGGGCCTTGATCACCGCCAGGCTGGCGACGAACAGGCTGTGGGCCAGGCCGGTGCAGAACACGCCGAGCAGGCCGATCCACAGCCAGTCGATGGGGCGCACTTCGCTCAATTGCGGCGCGGCCATCGGCAGCAGGCACAGCCCGACCACCAGGTTCTGGCAGAGCGCGGCCTGTACCGGTGGGACATGCCCGGAGCCGGCGCGGTTGGTCAGCGACAGCAGTGAGAACAGCAGCCCCGACGCCACCGCCCACAGCAGGCCGGTGGTGGCGCCGCTGGCCAGGTCGAAGTCCGGCGTGACCAACACCAGGCCGATGCTCACCAGGACCACCAGGAGGAATTCGTTGGCGCGGATCCGTTCGCGGAAGATCAGCCCTTCGAGCAGCACCGTGAACGCGGGGAAACTGGCGAACCCCAGTGTGGCGATCGCCACGCCGGCAATTTTCACCGAGATGAAAAAACTCACCCAGTGTGCGGCCAGCAGCAGTCCGCCAAGCAGCAAGCGGCGAGCGTCCAGGGCCCGAAGTTTCTGCCAGCGGGTGCTGCTGGCGAACCGGGCGAAAATCGCCAGGGCCAACACGGCGAACACCGCGCGGCCAAACACAATGACGGCCGGCGAGGCGGCGGCGAGTTTGCCGAATACACCGGTCAGGCCAAACATGAGTGCGCCAATGTGCAGGGCGCCGAGGGCGGTACGGGGTGTCATTGCAATCCTTGTTGAGCGGTTGGACGTGCGGGTATTGAACCCGGTGCCGAGCGTTTTTGTCTGTCGCGATCCTAGCGATTTTTAACGCGGATCTAGTGTTGGCGTCGGAGTTTGCCCGGCGGGGCGCCGAACTCGCGCAGTACCGCCGCGGCGAAGGCACTCTGGGAGCTGTAGCCGACCCGGTGGGCGATCTCCCCGATGGGCAGGTCTGTCTCGCGCAACAGCGCCACGGCCTTGTGCAAACGACGGCTGCGGATGTACCCCATCGGCGTCTGCCCACGTTCGACGACGAAACGGGCATGCAGGCGAGCGCTCGAAAGCCCGGCGACCCGGGCCAAGTCCGCGACCTGCAGCGGATAAGCGGCATATTGGTCGATGTGAGCATCGAGCGCGGCATAGGGCAGGCGCCGGCCGCCGGTCGTTTCGTGACGGGCGCCATTGAGGCTGGCCAGCAGCAACACCGCGCCTTGCTGAGCGATCAGCGGATCGTCCACCGGGCTGCCCGCGAGCCAGCTGACCAACTGGCTTTGCCCCGCATCCAAGAGCAGGCGGGCGGTGTTGTCGAGCAATCTGCGACTGGCATCGGCGTGATTGCCCAGGCATTGCCCCACCCAGTCATCGTCAGGCACATCCAGCACCAGGCAGCGACTGCCCAGGGGACTGCCACAGGCGTGATGGGCGCCGGCCGGCACCACCACGAAACTCTGCTGCACCACTTGGCTGCCGCAACCTTCGACTTCGAAGTCCAGCGCGCCCGACAACCCGAACACCAGCTGTGCATGGTCGTGGCTGTGGACAATCAAGTCGTGGCTGTAATGGCGTAGCGTGAGGATCGGTCTCATCGCGGTCTCCAGGGGCTGACGGCCAGTCTACACCTGGGGCGCGGCGTCTCGCGCTGTCATGTAATCGACTTATTGCTGTCATGACGCATTAACCGCTGGCGTGCACTGTGGTGAAAACGATCAGAGGGTTGCCCATGACCAGCGCCGAGCTCGCCAGACCCAGCCGCAAGCAGCGTGTTCGCACCCTGTGGATTTCCGACGTCCACCTGGGCACCCGGGACTGCCAGGCCGAGCACCTGTCGCAGTTTCTCAAGGGCTACCACACCGACAAGATTTACTTGGTAGGAGACATCATCGACGGTTGGAAGCTGCGCGGTGGCATGTATTGGCCTCAAGCCCACACCAACGTCATTCGCCGCTTGTTGACCATGAGCAAGCGCGGCACCGAAGTGATCTACGTCACCGGTAATCACGACGAATTCCTGCGACGCTATTCAAAGCTGATCCTGGGCAATATCCAGTTGGTGGACGAAGCGGTGCACGTGACCGCCGATGGCCGGCACTTGTTGGTGATCCATGGCGATCAGTTTGACGTCATCACCCGCTATCACCGTTGGCTGGCGTTCCTCGGGGATTCGGCCTACGAGTTCACCCTCACGCTGAACCGCTGGCTCAACCATTGGCGGGCCCGTTATGGCTACGGCTACTGGTCGCTGTCGGCGTACCTCAAGCACAAGGTCAAGACCGCCGTCAGTTTCATCAGCGATTTTGAAGAAGCCATCGCCCATGAATGCGTCAAGCGCGAGTTGCACGGTGTAGTGTGCGGGCACATCCACCACGCCGAGATGCGCAAGGTGGGCGAAGTGGAATACCTCAACTGCGGCGACTGGGTCGAGTCGTGCACGGCACTGATCGAGCATTGGGACGGGACGATCGAGCTGTATCGACTGGCCGACGCCCAGGCGCGCGAGGCGCTGGTCAAGGCTGAGCTGAAGGTGACCGAGCCTGCCTAGGCCCTTGTAGTGGGCTAGAACGCAACCTTGCCCAGCAACATGTCGCGGTACATGACGAAATCGCCAAGCAAGCTATAGAGCGGATGCTGGAAGGTGGCGGGGCGGTTTTTTTCGAAGAAGAAGTGCCCGACCCAGGCAAATCCGTAGCCAGCCACCGGCAGGGCGACCCACAGCCACCAGGCGCCGACGACAAGGGCCATGGCGAAAATCAGGATGACCAGGGAGGTGCCGATGAAATGCAAGCGTCGGCAGGTGCTGTTGCTGTGTTCGCCGAGGTAATACGGGTAGAACTCGGTGAACGTAGTGAATCGTTTGGTGTTTTCCAAGACTGCAGGCTCTTTGGTTATTATTTTTGGCGGCTGATGTGTCCAGCCGCTAACGTTGAGTCTAGAGCGTCCACTTGCCACAACCAGTGACAATCAGCGCCAGTCTAGTGTCCTGTCTTACAAATACTGTTCCTTCTGGACGGCGTCTGTTGCCATCATGCTGCGTTGCCGCTCCTCGCCATAGCTGGCTATGACTCGTCGCGGCGCCTTGCCTGACGACAACAGCCACTCGTCCAAAAGGAACGTATTCATAAGACAGGACACTGATATCCTTCGCAAATCCGGCCGTACCCCGCGGCTCGTCATGCAAGTAAACGTCATGAGCGAACGAACGACTTCTTCGAGCTGGGCGATGGGGATTGTCAAAGCGTTGGAAATGGATGGCCTGGACTGTCGGGCGCTGTTCAAGCAGTTGGGGTTGGATTATGCCGCGTTGGAGGATCCGGACGCGCGTTTTCCCCAGGACTCGATGACGCGGCTCTGGCAGTTGGCGGTGACGCTGTCGGGTAACCCCGCCATAGGCCTGAACATGGGCAAGGTGGTGCGCCCGGCATCGTTCCATGTGGTCGGTTACGCCTTGATGTCCAGTCGAACGTTGGTCGAAGGGTTCCAGCGCCTGGTGCGTTATCAGCGAATCATCGCCGAAAGTGCCGAGCTGACTTTTCGTCGCCTGGAAGAAGGCTACGGGCTGATCCTGACGGTGCACGGCGACCACCTTGCGCCCACCCGCCAAAGTGCCGAAGCGTCCATGGCTTGTGCGCTGGCCTTGTGCAACTGGTTGACCGGACGCACCTTGCACCCGGTGAAGGCGCTTTTCCAAGGCGCAGAGCCCGTTGACGTTACGCCTTATCAACAGGTTTTCGGCGCGTCGCTGGTGTTCGATGCGCCCTATGACGCGCTGATTTTCCAGCAGGTCGACATCGAAGCGCCGCTGCCCACGGCGAACGAGGCGATGGCGCTGCTTCACGATCGGTTTGCCGGGGAGTACTTGGCGCGTTTCTCCGAAAGCCGCGTGACACACCAGGCGCGGCAAGTGCTTTGCCGGCTGCTGCCCCAGGGCGAGCCCAAGCGTGACGCCGTGGCGCAGACGCTGCACCTGTCGCAGCGCACCTTGCAGCGGCGCTTGCAGGAAGAGGGCACCAGTTTCCAGAGTCTGCTGGACGACACCCGTCGCGAGCTGGCCGAGCAATACCTGGCGCAGCCGGGCATGACTTTGTTGGAAGTCGCCTATCTATTGGGCTTTGCCGACCCGAGCAATTTTTTCCGCGCTTTTCGTCGCTGGTTCGGGACCACGCCCGGCGAATACCGGGCGCGCAGCGCGACTCCGCTCAGTGACGCCAGAACGCCGGAATACACAATACGAACACCGTAATGATCTCCAGTCGGCCCAACAGCATGCCGCCCGAAAGAATCCATTTGGCCGCGTCCGGCAGCGGCGCGAAGTTGCCGGCCGGGCCGATGGTCTCGCCAAGGCCCGGGCCGACGCCGGATACGGTGCTGGCTGCGCCGGTCAGCGCCGTCATCCATTCCACGCCCAACAGCGACAGCAGCAGGGCGATCACGCAGATGGTGATGGCGAAGAAGAACGAAAACGTCAGGATCGAACGCACGATTTCTTCATCCAGGCGATGACCGTTGTACTTCTGCTTGATCACCGCGCGTGGGTGGATCAGTTGGTTAAGGTTGGCCCGCAGCAGGATGTAGGCGACCTGGAAGCGGAAAATCTTGATCCCGCCGGCGGTCGAGCCCGAGCAGCCACCGACAAAGCCCAGGTAGAAAAACAGCATCAGCGAGAAATTGCCCCACAGGCTGTAGTCCCCCAGGGCGAAACCGGTAGTGGTGACGATCGACGTTACGTTCAGCGCCACGTGTCGCAGCGCCTCGAGCCAATGCAGGTCGGTAGTGATCCAATACCAGGTGCCGAGCACCAGCCAGGTGACCAGCAGCACGCCTAGAAGCCCTTGGACTTGCTGGTCCTTGATCAGCGCCCGACGGTTGCCGCGCAGCGTCGAGACGTACAGGGCAAACGGCAGGCTGCCGAGGATCATGATGACAATGGTCACCCAATGCACGGCCGGTTGGGTCCATTTGGCCAGGGACAGGTCCGAGGTGGAAAAACCGCCGGTGGAAATGGCCGACATCGAGTGGTTGATTGCATCGAACAGGCTCATCCCGGCCCACCACAGGGCCAGGGTGCCGAGGATGGTGATGCCCACGTAGGACGCCACGATCAGCCGCGCCACCATGTGCGAGCGGGGCATGACCTTTTCCGAACGGTCAGACGATTCGGTCTGGAACAGCCGCATGCCACCGATTCGCAACAGCGGCAGGATCGCCACCGCCATGCCGATAAAACCGATGCCACCGAGCCAGTGCAACAGCGAGCGCCACATCAGGATTCCCGGCGACATCGTGTCCAGGCCGCTCAACACCGTGGCGCCGGTGGCGGTGATGCCCGACATGCTTTCAAAGAACGAATCGGTGTAGCTGATGTGCTGGGTCAGCAAAAAGGGCAGCGCGGCGAAGACGCACACCACCAACCAGCTGCTGACGGTCAGCAGGTACATGTCGCGCGGGCGCAGGTGAATATGCTCCGGGCGCCCGGGAAGCACCAGGGCCAGGCCGGCGACAAAAGTGATCATGCTCGACCAGAGGAACGACGGCAGGTCGCTGGTGCGCTCGTAGACTAGCAACGTGGCCATCGGCACGACCATGAAGATCGCCAGGGTGATCAGGAAGATGCCGATGATAAAACCAATGATCCGCAGGGTCGGCAACGCCATGGAGTCCGCTCGGGCTGAAAGGGAAGGGGCGCCATTCTACCTGCGACAGGCGGCATGTAAACCGGCGCCCGCTGCCGCGTGTATCGGAATTTGAACTAACCAACTGACGGTACAAGCCACTAGAATAGCCGAACATTTTTTCCAGGAGGTGGCCGATGCAGGCTCTCGACGCTTTGCTCAACCGTGTTTCCGTCCCGCGCCTGGTGGACCCGGCACCGACTCTCGAACAGCGCGAGGTGATGTTCGCCGCTGCGATGCGCGCGCCCGATCACGGCCAGTTGCGCCCATGGCGTTTCCTCACCGTCGAAGGGCAGGCGCGAAACCGCATGGGTGAGTTGCTGGCCGAAGCGGCCCGCTTCAATGACCCGCTGGTGCCCGAAGCGGTTGTGGAAAAAGCCCTTAATGGCCCGCTGCGCGCGCCACTGGTCGTGGTGGTGGTTGCGCGTCTGCAGGACCATTTCAAGATTCCGAAAGCCGAACAATTGCTGGCGGCCGGCTGCGCGGCCCACGGCATCCTGCTGGCCGCTTATGCCCAAGGGGTAGGTGGCGTGTGGCGTACCGGTGAGTTGGCGTATTCGCCGCATGTGGCGAGGGGGCTGGGCCTTGAAGACGGGGAAGAGGTGATCGGTTTCCTCTACCTGGGCACGCCGCAGAAAGAAGCGCGCACGGCGCCGAAGGTGGAAACCGCAGAATTTGTCAGCGAGTGGACAGGCCAGTAGCCCCGCAAGGGCAGCGGATTATTTGAGGCTGGTTTTATCCATTGTGGCGAGGGAGCTTGCTCCCGCTGGGCGGCGAAGCCGCCCCAAATGGAACAACGCTATCTGCCTGGCACACCGCGCCAGGCCTGTTTACGACTGCTGCGCAGCCGAGCGGGAGCAAGCTCCCTCGCCACAAAATCAACGGCCGACGGTGGTGTTATTTGCAAACCTCGGCAATCGCCTCGGCCAGCGCATCCAGGCGCGTCGCATCGATGCCCGCCACATTGGCCCGGCCGGTGCCGACCATGTAGACGCTGTGGCGCTCGCGCAACTGCCTGACGTGCTCCGGCGAGAGGCCGGTGTAGGAGAACATCCCGCGTTGTACGCCGATATGGGCGAAGCGTTCACGCAAGCCATGGGGTTCGAGCGCTTCCAGCAGGCCGCTGCGCAACTGAGCGATGCGTTGGCGCATGGCTTCCACTTCATCGGCCCATACATTTTTGAGCTCGGGGTTGCCGAGGATCGTCGTCACCACCGCCGCGCCGTGATCCGGTGGCGTCGACCACAGGTTGCGGGCGATGTTGGCCAGTTGACTGCGAATGTCGAGCAGTTTGTCTGCGTCGCGGGCACAGACGATCAGCGCACCGGTGCGGTCGCGATAAAGACCGAAGTTCTTCGAGCATGAACTGGTGATCACCACTTCCGGCAACGCTTCGGCAAACAATCGCACGGCCCATGCGTCCTGTTCCAGCCCGTCGCCAAAGCCCTGGTAAGCGAAGTCGATCAACGGTAGCAGGCCGCGGCTGCGAACCACATCCAGCACCTGGCGCCATTGCTCGTGGGTCAGGTCGAAGCCGGTGGGGTTGTGGCAGCAGGCATGCAGCAGCACCACATCGCCTTTGGGCGCCTGGTTCAGACTCGCCAGCATCGCCTCGAAGTCGAGGCGGTTGTCGGCGCCCACGTAGGGATAATGACTGGCCTTGACGCCGGCGGCGGCGAAAATGGTCTCGTGGATCGGCCAGGTCGGGTTGCTCAGCCACACGCCTCGGCCCGGCAGGCACTGGGCGATGAAGTCGGCGCTCAAGCGCAGCGCGCCAGTGCCGCCCGGGGTCTGGGTGGCGCCGGCGCGTTTGTCGGCAAGCAGCGGCGAGTCGGCCCCCAGCACCAGTTCATTAATCAATTGGCCGAACGTGACATCACCGTGACCGCCGATGTAGGTCTTGGTGACCTGGCGATCAACCAGTTTCTGTTCAGCCTGTTTCACCGATTGAAGAATCGGCGTCAGGCCTTGGGCATCCTTGTACACACCGACGCCGAGGTCGAACTTGCCGGGATTGCTGTCCGCCCCGTAGGCCTCCATCAGGCCGAGGATCGGGTCGCCGGGCACACGGCCGATGGCATCGAAATGCATTACTTGCGGCCCTCGGCGGTCATGGCTACGTCATCGGTGCGGGCGGCCATGATGAAGTCGTTGCGGTGCAAGCCCTTGATGGAATGACTCCACCAGGTCACGGTGACCTTGCCCCATTCGGTGAGCAGGCCTGGGTGGTGGCCTTCGGCCTCGGAGATTTCACCAACCGCGTTGGTGAACGCCAGGGCATGCTTGAAATTCTTGAACAGGAAAACTTTTTCCAGCTGCATCACGCCGTCGCGCACTTCGATGTTCCAGTCCGGGATCTGCTTGATCAGGATCGGCAGTTCTGCGTCGCTGACTTGCGGGGCGTCGGCGCGGCAGGCTTCGCAATGGGCTTGGTTCAGAGTGGTCATGGTGTGTTCCCGAATCGAATATTGGAAAACGTCGATGCAGCCACGCTAAAGCAAAGGGGCGTGGCGCAACAGACTCAATTGAAATCAAAAGTAGCGGTTCACGCCGCTTTCGGTGGAAATTTTGGCGCGTGCAGGCCCAGCTCCCGGCCACGCTGGACCATGCCCATGATGTCTTCATGAGCGAGGTCGAACAGGCGCTTGAGCTCGGGCAGGACGAAATACAAGGGCTGCAGGATGTCGATGCGATACGGCGTGCGCATGGCTTCCAGTGGGTCGAAGGCCTGGTGTTCCGGCTCGTCCGACAGGCAGTACACGGTTTCCTTCGGGGAAGACAGGATGCCGCCGCCGTAGATGCGCCGGCCTTGCGGAGTCTGGACCAGGCCGAATTCGATGGTCATCCAGTACAAGCGAGCAAGGTAGACGCGCTCTTCCTTGGACGCCTGTAGCCCGAGTTTGCCGTAGGTGTGGGTAAATTCGGCGAACCAAGGATTGGTTAGCAGTGGGCAGTGGCCGAAGATCTCATGGAAAATGTCCGGCTCTTGCAGGTAATCCAGCTCTTCGCGGGTGCGGATAAACGTCGCGACCGGAAACTGTTTGTTGGCGAGCAATTCGAAGAACGTCTGGAACGGAATCAGCGCCGGCACCCGGGCGACTTGCCAGCCCGTGGTCTCGCCCAGCACGTTGTTGATTTCCCCCAGTTGCGGGATGCGGTCGTGGGGCAAGCCAAGCTTGTCGATGCCGTCGAGGTATTCCTGGCACGCGCGGCCTTCGATGACTTTCAGTTGGCGGGTGATCAGCGTGTTCCACACCGAGTGTTCTTCGGCGGGGTAGTGGATAAAACCTTGCGCATCGGGCTCGCGAGCCACGTATTGCGTCTGCTTCATGCTGCTCTCCTGCTGTTTTCCTCCGGCGTTTCGAGCCGGCGGAAAGGCTGTTTGTTTTTATGTCCAGCGATGCATTAGAGATAACCCGAAGCGAGGGCGTGTGCAGCAGGTAAATCCAGGCAGGAACAGCTTGCCAACCCGAAATATGTAAAGTTTTCGTTACGTTTTTCCGCCGTGCTCGGCGTCGTGGGGATTTTTGGCTGTGAAATATCCTACAGCTGTCACATAATCTTGACGGCTATTTACACCACAGGGCAGAAAGCTGTGGCAAGGGGAGCTTGCTCCCCGCTGGACTGCGAGGCGGTCCCTATATTCATGCTTGCAAACACATCGGGCCTCTTATGCGCATCAAAGTCCATTGTCAGAATCGCATCGGCATCCTGCGGGACATTCTCAACCTGCTGGTGGAGTACGGCGTCAACGTCGCCCGTGGCGAGGTCGGTGGTGAGCATGGCAACGCGATCTACCTGCACTGCCCGAACCTGATCAACATCCAGTTCCAGGCGCTGCGTCCGAAATTCGAAAGCATCGCCGGGGTATTCGGCGTCAAGCGCGTAGGACTGATGCCCAGCGAGCGTCGGCACATGGAGCTCAACGCCTTGCTTGGCGCCCTCGAGTTTCCGGTGTTGTCCATCGACATGGGCGGCTCCATCGTCGCGGCCAACCGGGCTGCAGCGCAGTTGCTTGGGGTGCGAGTGGACGAGGTACCAGGAATTCCCCTGTCCCGGTATGCCGAGGACTTTGACCTGCCTGAGCTGGTGCGCGCCAACCAGTCGCGCATCAATGGCTTGCGGGTCAAGGTCAAGGGCGACGTGTTCCTGGCGGATATCGCCCCGCTACAGTCGGAACACGACGACAGCGAGGCCATGGCCGGCGCGGTGCTGACCCTGCACCGCGCCGATCGGGTGGGCGAACGTATCTATAACGTGCGCAAGCAGGAGCTGCGCGGTTTCGACAGTATTTTCCAGAGTTCGAAAGTGATGGCGGCGGTGGTCCGTGAGGCCCGGCGCATGGCGCCGTTGGACGCGCCGCTGTTGATAGAAGGCGAAACCGGCACCGGCAAGGAATTGTTGGCCCGCGCCTGTCACCTGGCGAGCCCGCGTGGGCAGTCGCCACTGATGGCGCTCAACTGTGCCGGGCTGCCCGAGTCAATGGCCGAGACCGAGCTGTTTGGCTACGGTCCCGGTGCCTTCGAAGGCGCCCGGGCCGAAGGCAAGCTTGGCCTGCTGGAATTGACCGCTGGGGGAACGCTGTTCCTCGACGGGGTAGGGGAGATGAGCCCGCGCCTACAAGTGAAATTGCTGCGCTTCCTGCAGGACGGATGCTTCCGTCGCGTAGGCAGTGACGAAGAGGTTTATCTGGATGTCAGGGTGATCTGCGCGACCCAGGTCGATTTGTCGGAGCTCTGCGCACGGGGAGAATTTCGCCAGGATCTGTATCACCGCTTGAATGTCCTTTCCCTGCACATTCCACCGCTGCGCGAATGCCTCGACGGCCTCGCGCCGCTGGTGGAACATTTCCTCGACCAGGCCAGTCGCCAGATCGACTGCCCGCTGCCCAAGCTGGCCCCAGCGGCCATGGACCGTCTCAGCCACTACCATTGGCCGGGCAACGTCCGGCAGTTGGAAAACGTATTGTTCCAGGCCGTTTCCCTGTGTGACGGCGGAACGGTCAAGGCCGAGCACATCCGCCTGCCGGACTACGGCGTGCGCCAACCCCTTGGCGATTTCTCACTTGATGGTGGGTTGGAGGATATCGTCGGACGGTTCGAGAAAGCCGTGCTGGAGCGCTTGTATTCCGAGCACCCCAGCAGTCGGCAACTGGGCAAGCGCCTGGGGGTTTCCCATACGACCATTGCCAACAAATTGCGCGAATATGAAGTTGGCAAGGAGCCCGGACCGGGCTAGATCAGCTTGGCACAGAAATAGGGTGCCGCTGCCGGATAGGTAAACCTTTGCCTTGCAGCGGCACGACACCGCCGGTTTTTCGTCTTCGATACATCTGCAATATCCCTTCAGGTAGTCCCAAGCCCTTTGTTTACCGGGTCTATCAGCGCCAGAAAAAAGTTGGTCTGCAAATTGCTTAAGGCTGTGCAACACAGCAGTGGACGGCAAACGTCCGGCATGCAGAGGAACGACAGTGGACAAGTACCTTTATGTGGCAATGACCGGCGCCAGCCAAAACGCGCTGGCGCAACGGGCCCATGCCAACAACCTGGCGAACATCTCCACCAATGGTTTTCAGAAAGACCTGGAGCAAGCACGTTCGATGCCGGTGTTCGGCGACAGCTTTCCGGCGCGGGCGTTTGCGATGTCCGAGCGTCCCGCCACCGACTTCACTCCGGGTGCGCTGATTGAAACCGGTCGCGACCTCGACGTGGCGGTCAGCGGGCCGGGCTGGATGGCGGTGCAGAACCCCGACGGCGGAGAAAGCTACGTGCGCACCGGCAGCCTCAATGTCGATGCATTGGGTGTCTTGCGGGCCGGCAACGGCATGCCGGTGATGGGCAACGGTGGTCCGATCGCCGTGCCGCCAGAGCAGAAAATCGAGATCGGCCAGGACGGCACCATCAGCATCCGCGCCATGGGCGAAGGCCCGCGTGTGATGGCTGAAGTGGACCGCATCAAGCTGGTCAACCCGGACCTCAAGACCATGACCAAGGGCTTGGACGGTTCGATCCGTTCAAAAGACGGCCAGGCGGCGCCCATCGATGCCAACGTACAGTTGGTGTCGGGGTTCCAGGAGGCGAGCAACGTCAACGCCGTGGATGAGATGACTTCGGTGCTGGCCCTGGCCAAGCAGTTCGAGCTCCACGTCAAGATGATGACCACCGCCAAAGAAGGCGATGAAGCCATGGCTCGGGTCTTGCAGATCTAACTATTAATTACAGCGTTGCGCCGAAAAACAGGCGTACGAGGAGAATCGAATGCTTCCGGCTCTTTGGGTTGCCAAAACAGGTCTGTCCGCCCAGGACACCAACCTTTCCACTATTTCCAACAACCTGGCGAACGTGTCGACCACGGGTTTCAAACGTGACCGCGCCGAGTTCCAGGACTTGCTGTACCAGGTAAAACGCCAGCCAGGCGCCCAGTCGACCCAGGACAGCGAACTGCCGTCGGGCCTGCAAGTGGGTACCGGTGTGCGCATCGTCGGCACCCAGAAAAACTTCAACGCCGGCAGCCTGCAAACCACCGAGCAGCCGCTGGACATGGCCATCGACGGTCGCGGTTTCTTCCAGATCCTGCAACCGGACGGCACCACGTCCTACACCCGTGACGGTACGTTCCACCTCGATTCCAATGGCCAGATTGTCAATGCCAGCGGTTTCGCCCTGGAGCCGGCCATCATCATCCCGAACGATGCCCAGACCTTCACCGTCGGTCGTGACGGCACCGTGTCCATCACCATTGCAGGCAACCCGGCCTCCCAGGTGATCGGCAACCTGCAGACCGCTGACTTCATCAACCCGGCCGGCCTGCAAGCGGTGGGTAACAACCTGTTCATGGAAACCGCCGCCAGCGGCGCGCCGCAAGTCGGCACTCCGGGCCTGAACGGTTTCGGCACCACGCTGCAGAACACCCTGGAAACCTCCAACGTGAGCACCGTTGAGGAGATGGTCAACATGATCACCACCCAGCGCGCCTACGAGATGAACTCCAAGGTGATTTCCACCGCCGACCAGATGCTCTCGTTCGTTACGCAGAATCTTTAACCGCGTCGTCCGTCATTACGTAGACAGGGCGGCCCCAGGGTCGCCTGCAACACCAAGAGGTAGGGTCATGAAACGCTTCGTATCTGTTCTGGCACTGAGTGGGATTACCGCACTCGCGGGCTGTGTCGCGCCAACGCCACGGCCCAATGACCCGTACTACGCTCCGGTGTTGCCGCGCACGCCGTTGCCGGCAGCCGCCAACAATGGCTCGATCTACCAGGCCGGTTTCGAGCAGAACCTGTACAGCGACCGCAAGGCTTTCCGGGTCGGTGACCTTATCACCATCACCCTGAACGAGCGGACCCAGGCCAGCAAGAACGCTAACTCGCAGGTCGACAAGACCAGCGAGACCAGCGTCGGCCTGACGTCGTTGTTCGGCTCGAGCCTGACCACCAACAACCCGATCGGCAGCAACGACCTGAGCCTCAGTGCCGGTTATGGCGCCGACCGTGCCACCAAGGGCGACAGCAAGTCGGGCCAGAGCAACAGCCTGACCGGCTCGATCACCGTGACCGTTTCCGATGTGCTGCCTAACGGCATCATCGTCGTGCGGGGCGAGAAATGGCTGACCCTCAACACCGGTGATGAACTGGTGCGCATCGCCGGCATGGTCCGCGCCGATGACATCGCCACCGATAACACCGTTTCGTCCACTCGCGTGGCCGATGCACGCATCACCTATTCGGGCACTGGTGCCTTTGCCGATGCAAGTCAGCCAGGTTGGTTCGACCGTTTCTTCCTCAGCCCGAAGTTCCCTTTCTAGGTGGCCCAGTTGAATCTTAAGCGGTTGAACCTCAAGCAGCTGTTGATCGGCGCCCTGGCAATGACGGCAGCCTTCAGCGCTCACGCCGAGCGCCTGAAAGACATCGCCAGTATTTCCGGTGTGCGCTCCAACCAGTTGATCGGCTACGGCCTGGTCGTGGGCCTTAACGGCACCGGTGACCAGACTACCCAGACCCCGTTCACCCTGCAGACCTTCAACAACATGTTGTCGCAGTTCGGCATCAAGGTGCCGGCCGGCTCCGGCAACGTGCAATTGAAGAACGTCGCGGCGGTGTCGATCAGCGCCGATCTGCCGGCGTTTGCCAAGCCCGGCCAGCAAGTGGATATCACCGTTGCCTCCATCGGTAACTCCAAGAGCTTGCGCGGCGGCACCTTGTTGATGACTCCGCTCAAGGGTATCGACGGCAACGTCTATGCCATCGCCCAGGGCAACCTGGTGGTAGGCGGTTTCGATGCCGAAGGGCGCGACGGTTCGAAGATCACCGTCAACGTTCCGTCGGCCGGTCGCATCCCCGGTGGTGCGTCGGTGGAACGTGCGGTGCCGAGCGGTTTCAACCAGGGCAACAGCCTGACCTTGAACCTCAACCGTTCCGACTTCACCACGGCCAAGCGCATCGTCGACAAGATCAACGACCTGCTCGGCCCAGGGGTGGCCCAGGCCATCGACGGCGGCTCGATCCGCGTCACCGCGCCACTGGATCCGAGCCAGCGCGTCGACTACCTGTCGATCCTGGAAAACCTCGAGGTCGATCCAGGCCAGGCGGTGGCGAAAGTCATCATCAATTCGCGCACCGGCACCATCGTGATCGGCCAGAACGTCAAAGTGTCGCCGGCCGCCGTGACCCATGGCAGCTTGACCGTGACCATTACCGAAGACCCGATCGTCAGCCAGCCCGGACCGCTGTCCAACGGCCAGACTGCCGTGGTACCGCGTTCGCGGGTCAACGCCGAGCAGGAAATGAAGCCGATGTTCAAGTTCGGCCCGGGCACTACCCTGGATGAAATCGTCCGGGCGGTGAACCAGGTCGGCGCGGCGCCGGGCGACCTGATGGCGATTCTCGAAGCCTTGAAGCAGGCCGGCGCGTTGCAAGCCGACCTGATCGTGATTTAAGGAAAACGGGCCATGGTGGATATGCGCAAAGGCGCTTTGACCAGCGGGGATTCAGCCTCCTATTCGGACCTGAATCGTCTTAACCAGCTCAAGGTCGGCGACAAGAACAGCGAAGGCAACCTGCGCAAAGTGGCGCAGGAATTCGAGTCGCTGTTCCTCGGCGAAATGCTCAAGTCCATGCGCTCGGCCACCGAGGCCTTGGGCAAGGACAACCCGATGAATACGCCGGAAGCCAAGCAGTACCAGGAAATGTACGACCAGCAGTTGGCTGTTTCCATGTCCCGCGAAGGCGGCGGCATCGGCCTGGCCGATGTGCTGCTGCGCCAGATGTCCAAGAACAAGCCGCTGGCCTCCGGCGAGGCAGCCACGTTGTCGGCCGCCAAGCAGCAAGAGGCGCTGGAAAAAGTCGTCAAGGCACCGGTGCCTACGCCAGTGGCCGCCGGAACGCTGCCCGATGGACCTTTGTCGCGCAGCAACGGCCAGCGTCCGCTCTGGGCTTCGCGGGCCGTGAGCGCGCCGCAAGGGGCCGAGGGTATTCATCGCAACGACATGGAGCTGATCAACCAGCGTCGCCTGGCCCTGCCGCCGAAGCTCGCTGATCGCTTGCTCGCCGGCTTGGTGCCGCCAGCCGCGGTCAACGCCGAAGCCGTCGCCCATAACGTCTTGCCGGATCGCGCCGTGACCGCCGTCAAGCCCGCCACCGGTGAACTGGCCAATGGCGACTGGCTGGCTGCGCTCAAGGCTGCCGAGCCCAAAGGCGACCTGCAGGTTTACGGTCGCGCCGTGGCCCAGCCACCGCTGGCACCCGCGCGCAAGGCCTTCCGCGATGCCGATGAATTCGTCGACGCCATGCTGCCGATGGCCAAGGAAGCTGCCGACCGCATCGGTGTCGACCCGCGCTACCTGGTGGCCCAGGCTGCCCTGGAAACCGGTTGGGGCAAATCGGTCATGCGCCAGCCCGATGGCAGCAGCAGCCACAACCTGTTTGGCATCAAGGCCAGCAAGAACTGGACGGGCGATTCGGCGCGTGCCATCACCAGCGAATTCCGCAATGGCGCGATGGTCAAGGAGACGGCCGAGTTCCGTTCCTACGCCTCCTATCGCGACAGCTTCCATGACTTGGTCAACCTGCTGCAAAGCAACAGTCGCTATCAAGATGTCCTGAAGTCTGCCGATAACCCGGAACAGTTTGTACGCGAGTTGCAGAAGGCCGGTTACGCCACCGACCCGAACTACGCCAGCAAGATTTCGAACATAGCCCGGCAGATGACGAGTTACCAAAACTACGCTTCGGCTGGTGCCACCACGACTTTATAAGGTCTGAACCATGAGTTTGCTCAATATCGGGATGTCGGGTCTGTCCGCAAGCCAGACCGCACTGGTGACCACGGGTAACAACATTGCCAACGTCGATACCGCTGGGTATTCGCGTCAGCAGACCGTGCAGACCACCAAGGCGTCGAACCAGTACGGCAACGTGTTCATCGGCTCCGGCACCACCCTGGCGGACGTTCGCCGGGTGTATAACTCGTATCTTGAAGCGCAGTTGAAAACCACCACCTCGCTCAACAGCGACGCGGCGGCTTACCAAGGGCAGATTACCCCGCTCGATTCCCTGTTGTCGGACAGCGGCACCGGCCTCAACGGCGCGTTGACCAAGTTTTTCGCCTCGGTGCAGAACGTCAACGCCAAGCCAGGTGACGATGCATCCCGCCAGTTGCTGCTCAGCGATGCCCAGGCCCTGAGCAACCGTTTCAATTCGGTCGCCAGCCAGTTGACGGAGCAGAGCCAGAACATCAACGGCAACCTGTCGAACATGGTCGACCAGATCAACAGCCTGGCCACCACCGTCGCCCAGTTGAACAAGAAAATCGCCGAAGTCTCCAACGCCGGCGGCGCCCCCAACGACCTGCTCGACGCCCGCAGCGAGACCATTCGCCAACTGTCGACCTTCACCGGCACTCAAGTCGTCGAGAACGGCAGCAGCCTGGACATCTACCTTGGTTCCGGCCAGCCGCTGGTCATGGGCAACATCACCAATAAATTGGAAGCGGTGCCGGACAGGAACGATCCGGGGCGCATAGGCATCCAGCTCAACAGCGGCTCCAGCGTCATGGACCTCACCCAGGTGCTCACCGGCGGCGAAATCGGCGGCCTGATGCGCTACCGCAGCACCGTGCTGGACCCGGCCATGAACGAGCTGGGCCGCGTGGCGCTGGTCGTCGCCGACCAGATGAACAGCATCCAGGCCTCGGGTATCGACAAGAACGGCGCCTTCGGTTCCAACCTGTTCAGCAGCATCAACAGCGCCGCGCAGATGAGCCAGCGCAGTGTCGCCTCGCTGAGCAACAGCGCCGGGTCCGGCAACTTCAACGTGTCGATCGAAGACACCGGCAAGCTGACCACCAACGACTACAAGATCACGTTCACCAGCGGTACCAACTACACCGTACAGCGCTTGCCCGATAACACGCCGATGGGCACGTTCAGCACCACGACCACGCCGCCACCGGTGGTCGATGGTTTCGCCCTGACGTTCGGCAGTGGCCCGGCGGTGGCCGGTGATTCGTTCAAGATCACCCCCACCCGCAACGCGGCGGGCAGCATCAAGACCGAGATGACCGACTCCAAGCGGCTGGCGATTGCCGCGCCGTTGGGCGCTGCCATCACGCCGGGCGGCAGCGGTACGCTGACCATCCCGGCCAGCGGCCAGCCGACGATGACCACGAAGCTGGACATCTACGACGAAGCCACCACCAGCATCATCCAGAACGGCATCAAGAATTCCATGCCGGTCAAAGTGGTGTTCGGCGCGACCTCGACCGACGGCACCAGCCAGGCTTATCAGTTACTCGATGCCAAAGGCGGTACGATCAGCAGCGGCACGATCAAGCCCGGCCAGAGCAACACCCTGAGCCTGAGTGTTCCGCTCAAGGATGCGACGGGTGCCCCAATCATGGATTCGTCCGTACCGCCGGTGCAGCGCACCGTCACGTTCGACATGTCCATCGCTGGCGCGCCTTCCCAAGGTGCCGGCATCGACATCAGCCTCAGCCAGCCCGGCAGCCTGGACAACCGTAATGGTACTGTCCTGGCCGGCTTGCAGACCGCCAAGACCGTGGACACCAACACCGCCAGCAAAGGTATTTCGCTGAACGATGCCTATGGCAAGCTGGTGGAAGGCGTCGGCGCCAAGGCCGCCCAAGGCAAGCTCGACAGCGCCGCCACCGGCGCGATCCTGGACAACGCCAAGAATGCCCGCGACTCGCTTTCGGGGGTGGACCTGGATGAAGAAACCGGCAATCTGGTCAAGTTCCAGCAGTACTACACCGCGTCTTCGCAGATCATCAAGGCTGCGCAGGAAATTTTCAGCACGTTGATCAACAGTCTTTAAGGAGCCGTAGCCCATGCGCATTTCTACCTCTCAGTTTTACGAAAGCACGGCTGCGAACTACCAGAAAAACTTCGCCAATGTGGTCAAGACCAGCGAAGAAGCCAGTAGCCTGGTGCGCATAAACACCGCCGCCGATGATCCGGTGGGGGCTTCGCGTCTATTGCAACTGGGTACTCAGGCCTCGATGCTGTCCCAGTACGAAACCAACGCCAACACGATCAAGGCCACCCTGGGCACCACCGAGGCGGTGATGACCAGCATCGGCAACGTGCTGCAGCGCGCCAAGGAATTGGCTGTCGGTGCCGGCAACGCCGGTTATACCGATGCCGACCGCCAGGCCAACGCGTCGGAGTTGGCGCAGATTGAAGAACAGTTGCTGAGCCTGATGAACAGCAAGGATGAAAATGGCAAGTACATTTTCTCCGGTTCCAAAGGCGACACCATTCCGTTCACGCGCAATACCGATGGCTCCTACAGCTACAACGGCGACCAGGTGACCCTCGACCTGCCGGTTGGCGATACCATGTCGATGGCCACCAACAGCACCGGCTGGGAAGTGTTCCAGCAGGCCGTCAACACCAGCCGCAGCCAGGTCACCCGGACCGCTCCAGCGGTGGACGATGGGCGCGTGGTGTTGTCCAACGGCCAGGTGTCGTCCAGTGTCAGCTACAACAGCAAGTTCCGTAGTGGCGAGCCGTACACCGTGGATTTCACCAGTGGCACGCAACTGCGGATCACCGACTCGCTCGGCAACGACGTGACCGCCGAAGCCAGCCGGGGCGGCGCATTCGACCCTAACAGCAAGAGCGGGCAGGCCGTGCAGTTCCGAGGTGTGGAACTGACCCTGAACATCAATCTGCAAACGGGTGATGCTCCCGGTGCTGTATTGCCAGGCCATACCTTCACCCTCGCCGCCAAGCCGGACAGCTTTGTTCCGACACGTAGCCCTGGTAACCCGACCGCAGTACAGATCACTGGCAGCGAAATCACCGACCCGGTGGCTTATCACGCCAGTTTCCCTACGGGCTCGGCCGTGTTGAAATTTACCAGCGCCACCGATTTCGACCTTTACGCTGCACCGTTGACGGCCGACAGCCAGCCTGTCTCCAGCGGTACGCTGGCCGGCAACGTAGCCACTGCATCGGGCGTGAGCTTTACCCTGAACGGTGCGCCTGGCGCAGACGATCAATTCAGCATCGCGGTCAACACCCACGAAACCCAGAACGTCCTGGACACCGTGAGCCAACTGAAGGCGGCGTTGAGCACGCCTACCAACAACGATCCGATCGCGTTGCAGAAGCTGCAGGCTTCGCTGGCTTCCGGTATCGGCAACCTGGCCAGCGGCACCGATCAATTGTCCAGTGGCTTGAGTTCGGTGGGTGGGCGCGGTCAGGCCCTCGATACCCAAAGTGATACCAATCAGAGCCTGATCCTGGCCAACAGCCAGACTCAGTCGTCGATCCGCGATTCCGATGCGGCCGAAGTAATGACCCGCCTGACGTTGCAACAGACCATGCTGCAAGCCTCGCAACTGGCGTTCAGCAAAATCGCCCAGTTGGGCCTGTTCAATAAGATCTGAGCCGGTATCGACCGAGCCGCCAACCGTCTTTTTTTAAGCGGTTCCGGGGCCCCGACCTGAAAAGGTCGGAGCCCGCC
This sequence comes from Pseudomonas sp. Z5-35, assembly GCF_051131945.1. Lineage (NCBI taxonomy): Bacteria > Pseudomonadati > Pseudomonadota > Gammaproteobacteria > Pseudomonadales > Pseudomonadaceae > Pseudomonas > Pseudomonas sp. Z5-35. The sequence goes on along the minus strand of NZ_CP071640.1, from coordinate 3,934,076 downwards.
GCTCGAGAGTTTTAACCGTGAAGCCACTTCCCCTCGTCAGCATCGTCATTCCCGCCTACAACCCCAGGTTTTTTGACCAGGCACTGCTCAGTGCGCTGGCGCAGACTTACGAAAACATTGAGATCATCGTTTGTGACGATTCGCCTGGCGAAGAAATTCGCCATATCGTCACATCCTTCACGGAACCGGCCCATCCGGTCCGTTATCTGAAAAACCCACAACGGCTGGGGCTTCAGGGCAACCTGTTGCGCTGCGTCGAAGAGGCGCAGGGCGAATTCATCAAGGTGTTGTGCGATGACGACCGTCTATTCGCGCCGAGCATTGCGATGCAGGCCCAGGCGTTGATGGATCATGCTGATGTCAGCGTGGTGTTTGCGCTACGGTTGTTGTGTGACGCAGGTAACTTCATCTTGCCGCCGCGCGTGGACAATTGCCGCTTCTCGCCCAATGACGCTCTGCTCAAGGGCGACGACATGCTGGCGATTTTCGAGAGCACGCCGACCAACTTCATTGGCAATTTCAGCTCGACCCTGATGCGTAGGGCCGATGTGCTGGAGTTGTTGCCTGCGCTGATTCAGGACGGCGTCGGTTTTCTCGCTTTGCTCGATTTTGCTTTGTTTGTGTGCCTGATGCGTCGCGGCAACGTGATTGCCTTGAACACTGTATTGAGTATCGAGCGACTGTACCCGGAGCGTTTGAGCAAGACCCCGGAGATGCTGAAGACCGCCAAGGCAGAGTGGGGCTGGCTTTCGCAGATGCTTGTGGCGCGCAGCGGCGAAGCGGCCCCGGCCTCGGGGTGGGTGCGCTGCATTGATCTGGACAAAATCACCGATCAGCCCCATGCGTGGCAGGAGCTCTGCGTAACCCGCGTGCTGGGCAACCGCAATACCGTCGTCAATGGTCGGGTGGGGGCGCAAAGTGAGAGCTACGCCGATTTCTACCGCGAGTGGCTGGCCGTCCGCCAGTTCAGCGAGGTGGAGCAGCGTGTAATGCCGGCGCGCATCGATAGCTGGCCGTTTCGGCCGAACATCGTGCCCGTGATCCTCGACAGCCTCGGCGACGCGACATCGCTCGCGAAGACCTTGCGTAGCATCCAGGGCCAGTTATATCCATCCCAGGCCGTGGTAGTGCTTTCCGATGCGCAGTGCGAGGTCGACCAGCGAGTGCTGCAGCTGCCTTATCAAGCTGATTGGCCGCGCCAGCTCAATGACATCGTTCCACAGCTCGAAGGTGCGCATTGGTTCTACCTGTTGCAAGCGGGCGACGCCTTGCGCGATTCGGCGTTGCTGATCCTGGCCGAGCGCATTGCTGGAAAGGACGGTGTTCTCTGTATCTATAGTGACGAAGGCGCGCTGGTGGACGGAGAATCGTTCGAGCCGGTATTCAAACCGGACTTCAACCTGGACCTGATACGCGCCTATCCCTATGTCGGTCGGACCCTGGCTTTCGAGCGTGAGCGGTTCATGACGTTGGGTGGTTTTGAACCTGCCCAGGGTGAACTGGCACCCCACGACCTGCTCTGGCGCCTGGTGGAAGAGGCGGGCCCCCAGACCATCGAACACATCGCGGAAATCCAGGTAGAGTCGGCCCGCAGCTTCGCCCAATGGTTGTCGCTGCCCGAGGTCATCGAAGGTAATGCCCGGTTGGTTGGCGCACACCTGGATCGTATCGGCATCGCACACGAGATCTCATCGGATACGTTGCCGTTGATCAACCGCATCAACTATCGACACGGTGGACACCCGCTGGTGTCGATTATCGTGCGTACCGGTGACTCGCTCGCAGCCTTGCAACGTTGCGCCGAGAGCTTGATCGAACGCACCGCTTACACCCAATACGAAATTCTGATCGTCGACAGCGGCGTCCGGGACCCAGCCATGCTCGGCTGGTTGGAAAACATGTCGCAGCTGGGCGCCAGCATGTTGCGGGTGCTGCGTCATGGCGGTGAGGACAATGACGCTTCGGTGCGCAACTTTGCTGCTGGCCAGGCTCGGGGCCAATACTTGCTGTTGCTCAGTCCACACATGGTTATTTGCGAAAACGACTGGCTGGGCGAGATGATCAATCACGCCCAGCGCCCTGAGGTCGCGGTGGTGGGGGCCAGGATACTCAGCCCCCAGGGTGCGATTGTCGGCGGCGGACAGGTTCTCGGTTTGGCCGGGCCGGTGGGGACACCGTTCTACGGGGAATCAGCGGCTTCGCGCGGCTACATGCAACGTCTGCATACCACCCAGAACTGGAGTTCGGTCAGCAGCGATTGCCTGATGATCCGCAAGCAGGTTTTTGATGAGCTCGGCTGCCTGGACGACGCTTCATTCACTGTCGACCTCAGCGACGTCGACCTATGCCTGCGCGCAGGTATAAACGGCTATCTCGTGGTCTGGACGCCCTATGCCACGGTGATGAAAGTCGTCCCGCAAACGGCCTCTGCCCAGCCTGAAGAAACCACAGTGGCAGAGCGCGAACGCGAGATTTTCTATCGCAAATGGCTGCCGCAGATCGCCCGGGATCCGGCCTACAGCCCCGCGCTGAGTTTGGGGGCGTCGAGCTTCAGCCTGGAACCGTCGTTGCGCAACAACTGGAATCCGTTCTGCAGTAGAGCGCTGCCACTCGTACTCGGTTTACCGGTCAACGCTACCGCCGTCGGCCATTATCGTGTTACGGCCCCGCTGGCCGAGTTGGAGGCCGCCGGGCGAGTGATCGCCCGGGTCGCCTATGAGTCTCCTTCTACCGTTGAAATCGAGCGCTTGTCGCCGGATGCAATCGTACTGCAGGGGCGCTACAGCGAAGGTTCCGCGGGTGACATCCTGAGGATGAAAAAATACTCCAACGCCTTGCGCATCTTCGAACTCGACGACTACGTTGTCAGTGCTCCCAAGAAGAACACCCATGCGCGCAACAAACCGTCCAATATCGAGCAGATGCTGCGTGAAGGGATCGGGTTGTGTGATCGCGTCGTGGTAACGACCCCGTCGCTCGCTGATGCCTTGTCCAGGATGCACAATGAAATCCGTATCGTGCCCAACATGCTGCCGCCCGAGCCTTGGAGTCGGTTGACCAGTCGACGTGGTACATCCTCCAAACCCCGGGTGGGTTGGGGAGGCGGGACCAGCCACAGCGGCGACCTGGAGATCATCGCCGACGTGGTTAAACAGCTCGCCAACGAAGTGGAGTGGGTGTTCTTCGGCATGTGCCCGGATGCACTGCGGCCATACATCCATGAGTTCCACGGCTCGGTCGGTCTCCACACCTACCCGTTCAAGCTGGCCAGCCTGAACCTTGACCTGGCCCTGGCACCGCTGGAATTCCACATCTTCAACGACTGCAAGAGCAACTTGCGCTTGCTGGAATACGGTGCCTGCGGCTATCCGGTGATCTGCACCGACACCAAGGCCTACGACGGTTTCCTACCCTGTACCAAGGTGCGCAGCAACAGCACCGAGGAATGGATCGCGGCCATCCGCATGCACCTGGCCGACCCGGACGCCAGTTACCGAATGGGTGACGAGCTGCGCGAAGCGGTGCTGCGTGACTACATGCTCAGCGGCAAGAACCTGCAGCATTGGTTGTGGGGGTGGTTGCCCGATTGATCGTTGCCTGGTGCAGCGCTGTTACGGCGAGGGGGCACTTCCTCGCCAGGATCACGGCGCCTGGCCATCCACCTGATGTTTTTCTCTTCGAATAATCCGCCGCCACAGCTGGCGCGTTTCCTGCAAGACCCCCTCATATCGCCATAAAACGAGCGCTCGCGGCTCATCGCAGCGCTCGGATCGGCATCGAAGGTGTAATCCCCTGCGCCCGCAAAGCGAAACAACGCTTGCCGAGCCCGGGGATGAACAAGAGGGGAGACGATGAAGGCAGTTATCTTGGCAGGTGGTCTCGGTACGCGGATCAGCGAAGAGTCGCACCTCAAGCCCAAGCCGATGATCGAGATCGGTGGCAAGCCAATTCTTTGGCACATCATGAAGCAGTATTCCGCCCATGGAATTCATGACTTCGTGATTTGCCTGGGCTACAAGGGCTACGCCATCAAGGATTTCTTCGCCAACTATTTCCTGCACACCTCCGACGTCACGTTCGACATGTGCAACAACCGGATGGACGTCCACCAGAACTACAGCGAGCCGTGGCGCGTGACCCTGATCGATACCGGCGAGGACACCATGACCGGCGGACGCCTGCGTCGGGCGGCACGTTACCTGGAAAACGAAGAAGCGTTCTGCTTCACCTATGGCGATGGCGTCTCTGATCTCAATATCGGCGCGCTGGTGGATTTTCACTTGTCCCACGGCAAGCTCGCCACCGTGACGGCGGTTCAACCGCCGGGACGTTACGGTGCGTTGGAGCGCGACGGTGATTCGGTCCTGGGGTTTACCGAAAAACCTCGTGGCGATGGCGGTTGGATCAACGGCGGGTTCTTTGTGCTCTCACCGAAGGTCTTGCCTTATATCGCAGATGACCAGACCTCCTGGGAAGCCGAGCCTCTGGCGACGCTTGCGGCTGAGGAACAACTCAATGCCTTCCAGCACGACGGCTTCTGGCATCCGATGGACACGTTGCGGGATAAGAACCACCTTGAGGCCCTATGGCTAAGCGGGGAGGCTCCATGGAAGCAATGGGGATGAGCCCGGAATTCTGGCGTGGCAAGCGCGTACTGGTCACCGGCCATACCGGCTTCAAGGGCAGTTGGCTGACGCTGTGGCTGCAGAGCCTGGGGGCCAACGTCAGTGGTTTTTCCCTTGACCCGGCCACCCACCCGAACCTGTTCGAACTGGCTCGCGTAGGCGAGGGCATCGATGACCGGCGCGGCGACTTGCGCGACCTCGGTGCCTTGCTGGAAATCCTGGCGGACGCGCAGCCGGAAATAGTCCTGCACCTGGCGGCCCAGCCGTTGGTACGTGAAGGTTATCGCGATCCGCTGGGCACCTATTCCAGCAACGTCATGGGAACCCTCAACCTGCTGGAAGCGGTTCGCCAGGTGGGCGGTGTCAAGGCATGCGTACTGGTCACTACCGACAAGGTCTACGCCAACCAGGAATGGTTATGGCCGTATCGCGAAAACGAGCCCTTGGGCGGTCACGATCCTTACAGCAGCAGCAAGGCCTGCTGCGAATTGCTGGCGCAGTCTTATGCCGCCTCATTCTTTTCGGCTGAACGTTATGCCGAACACGGCCTGGCCCTGGCCACGGCGCGGGCTGGTAATGTCTTGGGCGGCGGTGACTTCGCCCCCGAGCGCCTGATCCCCGATGTACTTAAAGCCTGGTCGGCCGACGAGCCGGTGACGCTGCGTTATCCACAAGCCGTGCGCCCATGGCAGCACGCGCTTGAACCATTGGCCGGTTACCTGCAATTGGCTGAGTGCCTGTATCAGCAGGGACCAGAGTTCGCCGGGGCCTGGAACTTCGGCCCGGGTGAGGCTGACATGTGCAGCGTTGGCGAAGTCGTCCAGTTGCTGGCCGAGCGCTGGCCACAAGCGCCGGGCCTGCGCATTGAGCCGAGCGATTTGCATGAAGCCGGCCTGTTGCGCCTGGACAGCAGCCGCGCCCGGCAACTGCTCGGCTGGCAGCCGCGCTGGTCGTTGCAACAGTGCTTGGCCCAGACCCTGGATTGGCATTTGGCATGGCAGAACGGTGACGAGATGCGTCAGGTCACCCTCGGCCAATTGAACCTGTACCGAGGCGCGTTGTGAGCGAGTTCTCCTTGACGGCATTGCCGCTGGACGGCCTGTTCAGCGTCCAGCACAAACGCTTCGCAGACCAGCGCGGGCATTTCGCCCGGCTGTTCTGCGAAGGCAGTCTGAATGCGTTCGGCCAGCCGTTTCATATCCGCCAGATCAATCATTCCTGCACCCATGAGCGCGGTAGCGTGCGCGGTTTGCATTATCAGAACGCGGCGCAGCCGGAAGCCAAGCTGATTACTTGCCTGCGTGGCGAAGTCTGGGATGTGGCGGTGGACCTGCGCCCCGAGTCCGAGACTTTCCTGCAATGGCATGCCGAGCACCTGAAGGCTGGGGATGGTCGCAGCCTATTGATCCCGGCCGGGTTCGCCCACGGCTTCCAAACCCTGACCGACGATGCCGAACTGCTTTACTTGCACAGCGCCGACTACGCCCCGGAGCATGAGGGCGGTTTGTCGGTGAATGATCCGCGGCTGGCGATTGCCTGGCCGTTGCCTGTCAATAATCTGTCGAGCCGGGACAGCAACCATCCCTTGCTCGACGAGCGTTTCGCTGGAGTGCGTCTATGAACTGCCGAGGTTGCGGGACTGCCCTGGCGTTGCCATTGATTGACCTCGGCACGTCGCCGCCGTCCAATGCCTATGTGCGAGCCGACCAGTTGGATCAGGCTGAGCAGTGGGTACCGCTCAAGGTCGCGGTGTGCCAGCAATGCTGGCTGGTTCAGACCGAAGATTACACCCGCGCAGACACGTTGTTTGACGCCGAGTACGCCTACTTCAGTTCTTTCTCCAGCACCTGGCTAGCCCACGCCGAGCGTTATGTTGCCGAGATGGTCGAGCGCTTCGACCTGAGCGCTGACAGTCGCGTGGTGGAAATTGCCGCCAACGACGGCTACCTGTTGCAGTACGTGGCCAAGCGCGGTATCCCCTGCCTGGGCGTCGAGCCGACCCGCAGCACCGCCGAGGCGGCCCGCGGCAAGGGCCTGGAGATTCGCGAGTTGTTCTTTGGCCGCGAAACAGCCATGCAGCTCAAAAGCGAGGGCTGGGCGGCGGATTTGATGGCAGCCAATAACGTGCTGGCCCACGTGCCGGACATCAACGATTTCCTCGTCGGTTTTGCCACCCTGCTCAAGCCGACCGGTGTCACCACGTTCGAGTTTCCGCAACTGCTCACATTGATGGCCGGGCAGCAGTTCGACACGCTGTACCACGAACACTTTTCCTACTTGTCGCTGACGTCCGTGCAGACCCTGTGCGAGCGCAATGGACTGGAAGTATTTGATGTCAGCCAACTGTCGACCCACGGCGGTTCGTTGCGAGTCTTCGTCCAGCGTGCCGACGGCATTCGGCGGTCGATCGAGCCCTCCGTGCAACAACAATTACAGGCCGAACTGGATGCTGGCGTTAAAACCGCGGCGTATTACAGCACCCTGGCACCGGCTGCCGAGGCGATCAAGCATGGCCTGTTGCGCTTTTTGTTGCAGGCCAAGGACGATGGCAAGCGTGTGGTCGGCTATGGCGCTGCGGCCAAGGGCAACACCTTGCTCAACTACGCCGGGGTCAAGCCTGACCTGTTGGCGTGGGTGGCCGATGCCAACCCGCACAAGCAGGGCAAGTACTTGCCCGGTAGCCGAATTCCCATCGTGTCGCCTGAGCGCATCGCGGTCGAGAAGCCTGATTACATCCTCGTCCTGCCCTGGAACCTGCTGAGCGAAGTCAGCCAGCAATTGGACGAGGTCCGTCAGTGGGACGGCCGGTTTGTCATCGCTGTACCTGAGTTGACGGTCTTATGAAGGTTCTGGTGACGGGGGCCACCGGGTTTGTGGGGCGTCATTTGGTTGAGGCCTTGCTGGCCCGTGGCTGTCAAGTCCGCGCTGTTGCCCGTCGGGCCGAGCCGGCAAGGGAGCTGCCCTGGTTCGACCGGGTTGAATTCGTTGCGGTCGATATTCATGGCGAAGGGCTGGATGTCGCAGCAGTGGTCGAGGGCATCGATGCGTTGGCGCACCTGGCATGGCCCGGCCTGCCGAATTATCAGGCGTTGTTTCATTATGAAAACAACCTGATGGCTGACTATCGTTTTATCAAATTGGCTATCGCTGCTGGGGTTCCTCAGGTCCTGGTCACCGGCACTTGTTTTGAATATGGGTTGCAAAGCGGACCGCTCGACGAACTGACGACGCCGCAACCGGCCAATCCTTATGGTTTGGCGAAAAACACCTTGCGGCTGTTCCTCGAGCAGTTGCAACGCGAGCAGCCGTTCACCTTGCAGTGGGCGCGCCTGTTCTACCTGTACGGCGCCGGCCAGAACCCCAGCAGCCTGTTGGCAGCGCTGGATCGGGCGATTGATGCGAGGGAGACCGATTTCAATATGTCCAGCGGCGAGCAGTTGCGCGATTACCTGCCCATTGAAAGGGCCGCCGCTTATCTGGCGGGCCTGATGCAGCGGCGCGAATTCAATGGCGTCGTCAACTGTTCCAGCGGTCAACCGGTGTCGGTGCGGGCGCTGGTTGAAGCACGCCTGCGCGAGCGAGGAGCCGACATTCGCTTGAACCTGGGCCATTACCCTTACCCGACCCACGAACCGATGGCGTTCTGGGGCGTGGCTGACCGTTTGCACACCTTGCTGGGAGCCACACATGACGCGTGAGCTATACCGGGCCTCCGGCCTTCCGGTTTTGCAGAACCGTACGTTCGTCGATGAACAGTCGGCCAGAGCCTCGGCGAGTGCCGACATGGTGTTGGTCCAGGACGAAGTGAGCGGGTTGATCTTCAATCAGGCATTCGATGCCGACAAGCTCAGCTATGACAGTGACTACCAGAACGAACAGGCCCACTCCGGTCAGTTCCAGAAGCATCTTGCTGACGTGGAAAGCATCATCGCCCGACATTTCAACGGCCAGGAACTGATTGAGGTCGGTTGCGGCAAAGGCTATTTCCTGGAACTGCTCAAGGAGCGCGGTTACGCGATCACCGGCATCGATCCGGCCTATGAGGGCGACAGCATCGATGTCATCAAGGCCCCGTTTACTCGTGACCTGGGCCTATCGGCCGATGCAGTCGTGCTGCGTCACGTGCTGGAGCATATCCAGGATCCGGTGGGCTTCCTGGCTCAAATCGCAGCCGCAAACCAAGGTGGTCAGATCTACATCGAAGTACCGTGCCTGGACTGGATTCTGGAGCATCGTGCCTGGTTCGATCTGTTCTACGAACACGTCAATTATTTCCGCCTCGACGACCTGCGACGAATGTTCGGCACGGTGCACGAAGCGGGGCATCTGTTCGGTGGCCAATATTTGTACGTCGTCGCCGACCTGGCCACGTTGCGCATGGCTCCTGCGCAACCGGTGCCAAAGCTGGCGCTGCCCAACGGATTTACCGCAAGCCTCGGTCGCGCCGTGCAGATCATCCAGGCCGCGCCGCAACAAGGCTCGGCGATCTGGGGCGCCTCTTCAAAAGGGGTGATTTATTCGCTGTTCCTGCAACGGGCCGGCGTGACGGTGGATTGTGTTGTGGATATCAATCCGGCCAAGCAGGGTCGATATCTGCCGCTGTCGGGCGCCCGGGTGTCTTCGCCGCAAGAAGCGATGAATACGCTGCCCGAAGGCGCCAACCTGTTTGTGATGAATTCCAATTACCTCGAAGAAATCAAGCGGATGACCGGTGGGCGCTACGTCTACCACGCCGTTGACAGCGCTTCGTTCCAATAACCGCGAGATTCGAACATGACCGACAATACTATTCATCAAGCTTTCGAAGCCCAATGCCAGACCGAAATCGCCGGTCAAGGGCAAGATCAAAAACTGGTTGGCCTGGCCAAGGATTTTTTCAACGAATCGGCCAAGCATAAGTACAGCTACCATTTTTCATGGATGGGCCGCCCCATCATTCAGTTGCCGCAGGACATGATGGCAATGCAGGAGCTGATCTGGCAGATCAAGCCTGACCTGATCATCGAATGCGGTATTGCCCACGGCGGTTCGATCATTTATTACGCTTCGTTGCTGGAGTTACAAGGCCAAGGCGAAGTACTCGGTATCGACCTGGATATTCGCCCGCACAATCGCGAAGCCATCGAGAGCCATCCGATGAGCAAGCGCATCTCGATGATTGAAGGTTCGAGCATCGATCCGGCTATCGCCCAGCAGGTGCATGCGGCGGCCGCAGGCAAAAAAGTCATTCTGGTTCTCGATTCCAATCACACTCATGACCATGTACTCCAAGAGCTGCGTCTGTACGCACCGCTGGTTTCGGTGGGCAGCTATTGCGTGGTGATGGACACGGTGGTGGAAGACATGCCGGCGGATTTCTTCCCCGATCGCCCATGGGGCCCGGGCGACAATCCGAAAACTGCCGTGTGGAAATACCTCGAGGAAAACGACAGCTTCGAAATCGACCAGCAACTGCAGAACAAGCTGCTGATCACCGTCGCACCGGATGGCTATCTGCGCCGGGTTCGTTAATTCATTCGTTTCAAGTCATTGGTGTCTGGCAGGTTGTGGGGATCAGGAAATATGCAGGTTCGAAATAGGCTTCAAGACAACGTGGCACCGCTGAGCGAGCGGTTCACCGTGGTGGTCATCTCCCACAACCGCAGCGCCTTCCTGCGCCGCACGCTGCACTACTACAACAGCTACCCTTGTTCAGTGCTGGTGCTTGATTCGTCGGTGGAAAAGGACGAACAGATTGTCCGGGATTTCCCATCGGTCGATTACCGCCATTTGCCTCAGTTCACCTACAAGGGGCTTCAGGAAAAACTCACCTATGGCGCCGGTCAGGTCAAGACGCCTTACATGGTGTTCGCTGCTGACGATGATTTCCTGTTGCACGATGCCTTGACCGAGTCGGTGGAGTTTCTCGAAGCCAATCCCGACTATGGCCTTTGCCACGGCTACGGCATCATGTATCTGTCTTGCGCGACAGAAGTCTGTTATTTCCGTCGCGACCGCAAGGTGCACGAAGACTACAACAGTGAGTTGGCCGAGGACCGGGTGATCCGCTTCATGGATCAGTTCCTGCCGCCGTTCTACGCCGTGACCCGAACCGACCTGCTGCAGCAGTGGTACGGCATGCTGCCGCCAGGCACCAGTTTCGAATGGCAGGAAATTGGCCATACATTTTACCTGCTGGCGTGTGCCAAGGCGCGGATCCTGCCGATTCCGTTCGCTGTGCGCGAACTCAACTATGGCGGTTCCGAACACAACACCAACGTACTGACGGTGCTGAGTTACAAGGACGCCAAAAGCGTTGCCGAACGAGAGCAATTCGCCGAGTTCCTGGCATCAGTCCCAACCCAGCTCAGCGAGCAGGCACCGGAGCGCATCAAACAAATTGCTTTGGACAGTTTTGCGGCCATGGCCGACTGTCTGCAACAGGGGCGCTCGCTCAAGGGGACGCAGATCATCCGTTCGACCTGGTTGGAGGCGGGGGGCGAGCCGATTCGTTCGTTTGGCCCGCAGCAATTTGTCGAAATGCCTTTCTACAACCAGCCGGTCTTCGATCTGCTGACCCAGTTTGAATTCCTGCTGCATGCAATGCCGGCCGGTCGCCTTCAGCTCCAGCAGTTGGAAGGCATCCTGCTACGCCAACACGAACTGATGCAGGTGCAACCCAACGACAACGAACGCACGATACGCAGCCGCTTGTGGGAAGCCCAAGGCCTCTATGCGTTCAACCGTACCGTGGTCAAGCGCCTTGCAGCATCCTTGAAAACCAGCGACGAGCCCGAGGAAGCCTTGAACTTGCAAGCCTGGGCCGAGCGCCTGGATTCAGTGCCTGGGCAGCAGAATCGCCAGTTGCTGGAGAACATGCCTTCCGGTCGCCTGTTGAGCTGGCTCGAAGCGCGCAACCCGGACGAAAAACAGCTCCAGTCGATCGCTGCCCATCTAGCCAAGCATCAAGGCGGCCCGCGGTTCGGCATCCTGTTGCTGGACCTGGACGCCGACATGGCCAAGCTGCAGGCGACCTTCGACAGCCTGGTCAATGGCCACTGCAGGACCTTCAACGTCGTAGTCTTCACCACCGGCGACTTGCCGGCGACCACTACCGTGCGCGACACCGTGCATTTCGTCAAAGTCAGCGCGACCAACTATGTCGAGCGCATCAACCAGATCATCGGGCAGTCTAGCGCTGACTGGATGATGCTGGCCGAGGCGGGCGACCGATTCACCCAGAGCGGCCTGCTGCGCGCGAGTCTCGAGCTGATCGGTGCCGAAGGCGTACGCGCCGTGGCCATGGACGAAATCCAACGCAAAGCCGATGGCAGTCTCACCGACGTATTCCGCCCGGGCGTCAACCTCGATCTGCTGCAATCGGTGCCCTCGTTGATGGCGCGTCACTGGCTGATTCGTCGTGATGTGCTGGCCCAGGCTCGCGGCTTTACGGCTGAATACACCCAGGCCTTGGAGTTGGACGTGTTGTTGCGCCTGATCGAGGACGCTGGGCTTGCCGGTCTGGCGCACCTGGCCGAGCCGTTGCTGATCTGCAACGCACCGGCACAAGAGGAAAATCCTCAGGAGCGCCAAGTACTGACACGCCACCTGGCAGCCCGCGGTTACCGGGTCCAGATCACTTCGGCGCAACCGCTGACCTATCAGATCGACTACCAACATGCTGAACGGCCCTTGGTATCGATCATTCTCGAAAGCCTGGACAACTTTGAACAAGTACAGCAGGCGCTGATCAGCGTGCTGCAGCGCACCCGTTACTATCGTCATGAAATTCTGATCGCGGACAATCATAGCCAGTCCGAAGCGTTGGCCCAATGGCTCGACAGCCTGGAAGGCAAGGGCGACCGGATCCGCATCCTGCGCAGCGACCAACGCTTGAGCACATCGGCGCTGTATAACTGGGCCAGTGCCCAGGCCAAGGGCGAATACCTGGTGGTGCTGTCGGCCGAGGCGCAAGTGATCAATGCCAACTGGCTCGACAGCCTGCTCAATCAAGCCCAGCGGCCTGAAGTGGGGATCGTTGGCAGCAAGCAGATGGACATTCGCGGTATCACTACCGAGGCTGGCCTGGTGCTCAAGCCCGACGGACAGGTGGCCTCGGTGTTTGTTGGCGAGCGCAAGGACGCCAAGGGTTACCTCAACGGCCATCAGGTTGAACAGAACTACTCAGCGGTCTCCGGCGTCTGCCTGATGATTCGCAAGGACCTGTTCGACGCTGTAGGCGGCATGGATGAGCAACATTTCGCCGAATCCTTTGCCGACGTCGACCTTTGCTTGAAAGCCGCAGACGCAGGCTACCTCACGGTCTGGACGCCCCAGGCCCAGATGCTGCACGCCGGTAGGTCCCCCGATGCGCCGGAGGCGGCCGATGCCTTGCGCGACAAGTGGCAGGCGCGCTTCGAACATGACGCGGCCCGTAATCCCAATCTTGCCTTGACGGGCAACGGCTTCGCGCTGGGTACCGCCAAGGCGGTGGATTGGGCGCGGTTGCTTCCATAAGCCCGGCCCCTTAAAAAGGACTCATTGCATGGTTAACGATAAACCTGATTTTAAAAAAGTGTGCTTGCCCTGGTTGCCTACTCCATGCGTTGAGTCTCAACTATGATGCCATATCGAATTCCTTATGGCAGGCAAAGCATTAATCAGGCAGATATTGACGCAGTCATGGAGGTGCTTACTTCGCCTTGGCTGACCCAGGGTCCTACTATCGAACGTTTTGAGAAAGCTTTGGCTGAGCGTTGCCAGGCTAAGTATGCTATTGCCGTTTGCAATGCCACAGCGGCCTTACATATAGCCTGTCTCGCCGCGGGGCTGGGACCTGGAGACCGCCTTTGGACCAGCCCGAACACTTTTGTAGCGTCGGCAAACTGCGGGCGCTACTGCGGGGCTGAAGTCGACTTCGTTGACATTGATCCGGGCACGCTGAATCTGGATGCGAAATTGTTGGCGGACAAGCTTGCAGCGGCTGAGGTGGCTGGAAAGCTACCCAAAGTTGTGGTGGCGGTTGCTTTTGCGGGACAGAGCTGCGACATGCTGGCCATTTCGCAGTTGTCCATGCGTTATGGCTTTACGTTGATCGAGGATGCTGCCCACGGAGTAGGTGCGTCCTACCTAGGGCGCCCGGTAGGTTGCGGTCAATACGCGGCAATGACCATCTTCAGTTTTCATCCTGTCAAAATCATCACCAGTGCCGAGGGTGGCATGGTGCTGACCAATCATACGGAGTTTGCCGACCGTCTTCGGCGGTTACGAAGCCACGGGATTACAGGTGACCCTGGGCAGATGAGCATACCCGACACAGGTCTTTGGTATTACCAACAGTTGGAGCTGGGCTTCAATTACCGTATGACCGACCTTCATGCCGCGTTGGGTTTGTCTCAATTGGCGCGCCTGGATGGTTTCGTTGCCAGGCGTCGTCAACTGGCTGCACGCTATAACGATTTGTTAGTAGATCTGGCGGTCACTTTGCCTGTCGCGCAGCCCGGGGCTGAATCTGCGTGGCATCTTTATGTTGTGCGATTGAAGTTGGCTCATACCAAATTGAGCCAAACACAAGTCTTTGACGCCTTGAGAGCTGCCGGGCTGGGTGTGAACTTGCACTACATTCCTGTGCATCTGCAGCCGTATTATCAAGAGTTAGGCTTCAAGGATGGCGATTTCCCCGAAGCAGAGCGCTATTTCGGTGAGGCGATCAGCCTGCCGCTTTATCCTGATCTGACAGATGAGAATCAGATTGAAGTGGTGGAGATATTGCGACAGACATTGAAACGAATATAAGACCTGAGAGATCTAAAGAAATGCATTCTAGAGGCCGGCGGCGGAGCTTTTATGGCGAAGAACGTCGTTGAGAAAACACTCTTGAGCGCCATCGCGATCATTCCTGCCCGTGGAGGCAGCAAACGTATCCCGCGCAAGAACCTGAAGCTGTTCGATGGGGTCCCAATGATCATCCGCTCGATTCGTATTGCCTTGGCATCACGGTTGTTCGATGACGTGATCGTCAGCACCGACGACGAAGAGATCGCCAAGGTGGCACAGGCCCATGGTGCACAGGTGCCGTTCATGCGGCCAGCGATGTTGGCCGATGATTTCACGGGAACGGCAGCGGTGATTGCCCATGTCTTGGGCGAATTGCATGAGCGCTCGTTCGATTTTGCCTGTTGCATCTATGCCACCGCACCGCTGCTGCAGGCTCGGTTTCTGCAGCGGGGATTGGAACTGTTGCGCGAGTATCCTGACAAGTCGTTCGCATTTTCGGTGACCGGTTTCGGCTTTCCGGTGCAACGTGCATTGACACTGGACGAGCAGGGGGCTCTGACCCCGCTTTATCCACAGTTTCGCGACACCCGTTCCCAGGACCTGGCCGAAGCTTTTCAGGATGCCGGCCAATTCTATTGGGGGCGCCGGGACGCCTGGTTGCGTGGCGATGCATTGTTTTCGCCGAAAAGCCTGCCGGTAGTGCTGCCTCGTCATCTGGTGCAAGACATCGATACAGCCGAAGACTGGAAGCGCGCCGAGTATCTCTACGCCGCTTTGAAAGCAGGCGGTGAATTGCAATGAGAGTGCTGATCCGCGCCGACGCTTCGCCCAGCATCGGCAGCGGGCACATCGCCCGTTGCCTGACCCTGGCGCGCGCGTTGCGCGGGCAGGGCGCGCATGTCGCGTTTGCCTGTCGGGCGCTCGCCGGGCACCGTCTGCATGCCCTGGAAACCGAGGGCTTCGAAACGTTCGCCCTGCCGAACTTTTATTCCGGGGAGGACCCGCAACAAGCCATCGAATCGTTGCTGCCTTGGCAAGCGGACATCGAAGCGTTGGAACAAGCGCTGGTCGATTGCTCGGGTTTCGATTGGATCATCGTTGACCACTATGGCCTGGATCATCACTGGCAGACCGCTGCCCGGCGCCTTGCGCCAAGGATCATGGCGGTGGATGACCTGGCGACCCGGACCTATAACGTTGACCTCCTGCTCAATCAGAATCTGTCCGCAACTCCAACGGCGTATGAAGGGTTGCTGCCCGATCATTGCCGCACGCTGCTGGGACCGCGTTATGCGTTGTTGCGCGATGAGTTTCGTTGCGGGGCGATTGAAATAAAACCGAAGGCCAGGCGGGTCCTCGTCAACTTCGGCGGTTTTGATGCGGCAATGCAGACCCACCACGCGATGTTGGCGTTGGCGGATTACCACGATCTGGAAGTGGATTTCGTTGCCGGTGCGGACAATCCGGCCTGGGCTCGGATGCAATTGATGGTGGCGGGTCGACCGCACTGGCGACTGCACAGTTTCGTCAGTCATTTTCATCAACTCATGATGGAAACCGATCTGTTCATTGGTGCCGGTGGCGGAACCAGTTGGGAACGTGCCGCCATGGGCCTGCCAACGATTTGTATCGCGGTATCGAACAATCAGCAGGCCAACAGTGAAGTGATAGCAACCGTCGGCGCACATATTTACCTGGGCCCCCGAGAGACAGTTACCGTCGAACAGTTGCGCGATGCCGTCGGGTTTGTCATGGGCAATCAAGGGCTGCGCCAGAGCTTGGCCCGACACTCCCGGCGACTGGTCGATGGCTCGGGCGCCTCACGCGTCGCCGTAGCACTGGCTGGCGCCTTGCTGCAGGTTCGTCCGGCCACGCAAGCTGACGCCCGGTTGCTTTTCGAGGGCCGTAACGCCGAGGCCGTGCGCCGCGTGTCGCTGGATGATTCGTTTATTGACTGGGACCCACATTGCCAATGGCTGCAAGCCAGCCTGGTCAATCCACAACGTCTATTGCTGGTGGGTGAAACGTCAGACGGACCCGTCGGCGCGTTGCGCTACGACCTGCAAGGCAGTGAAGCAATCGTATCGATTTATCTGTTTGAAACCCGCCTTGGTTTGGGGTGGGGCAGGGCGTTGCTGACCCGTGGCGAGGCGTTTTCGAGCGCCCATTGGCCGCAATTGCGCAGCTTCACCGCTCAGGTTTTGCCTGGCAATCAAGCGTCTCTGGAGCTGTTCCGCCAAGCCGGATTCACTCAGGACACATGCGTGTTCACGCGCGTATTGAAGGATATTCCCCATGAGTAGTTTCAAGATCGGTCAGCGCAGCATCGGGGCTGACGCGCCGCCTTTCATCATTGCCGAGATGAGCGGCAACCATAACCAGTCTCTGGAGGTGGCGTTGCAGATCGTCGAAGCCGCCGCCCGGGCCGGTGCTCATGCGTTAAAGCTACAGACTTACACCGCCGACACCATGACGCTGGATCTGAGCGAAGGGGAGTTCTTCATCAAGGACCCCAGCAGCCTTTGGGCTGGCACATCGCTCTACGATTTATACGAAAAAGCCCATACGCCCTGGGAATGGCACGCTCCGATTTTCGCCCGGGCCAAGGCGCTGGGGATGCTCGCGTTCTCGACGCCGTTCGACGAAACAGCCGTGGGCTTCCTCGAAAGCCTGGACGTGCCCGCCTATAAGATCGCCAGTTTTGAAAACACGGACTTGCCGCTGATTCGTCGGGTCGCCGCCACCGGCAAACCGCTGATCATCTCCACCGGCATGGCTAGCATCGCGGAACTCGATGAAACCGTGTGTGCCGCCCGTGAGGCCGGTTGCAAGGATCTAATATTGCTCAAGTGCACCAGCACGTATCCAGCCACACCGGCCAACAGCAACGTGCGCACCATCCCTCATCTTCGCGAGTTGTTCGGTTGCGAGGTGGGTTTGTCGGATCATTCGATGGGAGTCGGCGTGGCCGTGGCAGCGGTGGCGTTGGGGGCGACTGTGGTTGAAAAGCATTTCACCCTCGATCGCGCCGCTGGCGGCGTGGACGCCAGTTTTTCCCTCGAACCGGCGGAACTGGCAGCGTTAGTGATCGAAACCGAGCGCGCCTGGCAGGCGATGGGGCAGGTGCATTACGGCGCGACCGAGGCCGAGCGCAAGTCGTTGGTCTACCGTCGTTCGTTGTACGTAACGCAAGACATTGGCCCCGGAGAAGCATTTACATCGCAGAATGTCCGCGCCATCCGCCCGGGCCTCGGCCTGGCGCCCAAACACCAGGATTCGTTGATGGGCCGTCGCGCTCGCCAGGCTATCAAGCGTGGCACCCCGCTGTCCTGGTCGTTAGTTGAATAGCTTTTTGATGGGGCCTATTCAGCAATTTAGCGTGACCTGCGAGTCATAACGCGCATCTTCACTGTATTGTATTGACCGGGAAGATGGCGCCTGGCCCTTATCAGGACCAGTGATAGCCCTTTACACTTCCCATTTGTCGGCGCCCCTCGATTCCTTGCGAGCGGTGGTATTGGGCTGTTTTTGATTGGGAAGCCGTAATGATTGGCATAAAAAGCATTGCGAGCTACGTTCCTGTAGCCGGCGTGGACAATTACGCACAAGGTGCAAAGTTTGAAAAGGATGAAGAATTCATCCTTGGCAAGATTGGTTCCGCCTTCTTGCCACGCAAGGATGACGGGCAGGAAACCTCGGATCTGTGCGTCGAAGCAGCTAATGCGCTATTTGCCAATAATCCCGATCTGAAGCGCGAATCCGTTGAGGTACTGATCGTTGTCACTCAGAACGGCGATGAAGAAGGTTTGCCTCATACAGCGGCTATCGTCCAGGACAAGCTCGGCCTGCCCACCACAGTGGCAGCGTTTGATATTTCCCTCGGCTGCTCGGGTTATGTCTACGGCATCTATGCCATCAAGGGCTTCATGGAAGCCGCCGGCCTGAAGAATGGCCTGCTGGTGACCGCCGACCCTTATTCGAAGATTGTCGATCCGGAAGACCGCAACACTACGATGCTGTTCGGCGACGCCGCCACCGCTACATGGATGGGCGAGGACGCGCCGTGGCAATTGGGCAAGGCCAAGTTCGGCACCGACGGTTCCGGTGCGCCGCACCTGAAGGTCAGCGATGGCGTGTTCTTCATGAACGGCCGGCAGGTATTCAACTTCGCCTTACTCAAGGTGCCGGCCCATCTTCATGAGTTGCTTGCCGATTCCAACCTGCAACCCAGTGATATCGATGCCTTCTGCATCCACCAGGGCAGTGCCGCGATTGTCGACGCCGTGGCGCGTCGTTTTGAAGGCGAGCCGGAGAAGTTCATCAAGGACATGGTCGAGACCGGCAATACCGTGTCGTCGAGCATCCCGTTGTTGCTGGAAAAGCACGTGCTTGATTCCAACTGGAAGCGCGTGGCGTTGAGTGGTTTTGGTGTTGGGTTGTCTTGGGGGTCGGCGATTATCTATCGTCCCTGAGTCGTTTAAACCCAGGCACAAAAATGGCGTCCAAGGTGTAACCTTGAACGCTATTTTTTTTGCCTGATGCAAAAGCGAGACGCCATGAGCGAATTCTTCGAGCGCAATCTTCAGACGATCCAGCAGCGTTGGCCGGCCATGGCCGAGCGCTTGTCGCTTGAGGATATCGGTGGGTTGCAGGCTGATCTGGTGGAAGGCCTCGGGTCAACTTTGAGTATCAACGGCATTCAACTGAGCAGCCGACATGACCGTCTTGCCGAGGCCGACCTGCAAGCCGCCAGTTTTCCCTTGGACGCGCCCGTTGTGCATGTCTATGGAACCGGGCTGGGCGATCTGCAGAACCGCTTGCTGGAGCGGGCGGGGCTCGAAAGGTTATGTGTGCATATCCTCAACGGTTCGGTGTTCGCCTTGGTGTTGCAGGTGCTGGATCAATTGTCATGGCTCGACGACCCGAGAGTGGTATTGCTTTATGCCGGTGATCTGGCGGAAATCCAGTTGCCATTTTTTGCACTGCCCGCCGAGCTGGTGCTGGCCGACGATTACAACGCCAAGATTCGTGATCGATTGATCAGTGAAGTCCATCTGGCTTTCACCAACCGAGAGTTTGACCCCAGGTCCCCTGAGATTGTTGAACGCCTGCAATCCACCTTCAGCCTGGTGCGCGAAGATCGCGATGTTGCCGAGCTGTTCGGCGCGCTCAAGGGGCGTGAGGCGTTCGTCGTGGCTACCGGCCCCAGCCTTGAGCAACATTTCGAAAGGCTGCGCCACCTGAGCGAGCAAGCCGAGCGACCCTTGTTGATTTGTGTCGATACGGCCTACCGGCCGTTGATCAATCACGGCATTCGTCCCGACATCGTGGTCAGCATCGACCAGCGTATCTCGGCGCGTCATCTTCCCCCGGAAAACACCGACGGCATCGCGCTGGTCTATCTTCCGATGGCTGACCCCTCGGTGATCGAGGCGTGGCAAGGGCCGCGCTACGTCGGTTACTCCTCCAGCCCAGTCTATCGCCAGATGCGTGAGCAACTGCACCGGGCCGAACTCCACGTAGGCGGGAGCGTGATTCATCCGGCGGTCGATCTGGCGGTGCAAATGGGCGCTGCGCACATCACGCTTTTTGGTGCTGATTTTGCCTTTCCCAACGACAAGACCCATGCAGGATGGGGCGATGGCGACTTGGGACCGCAGCTAGGGGCGTCCAGGCACTGGGTGCTTGATGGGCATGGCCGACGGGTCAAGACCCAGCTCAACTTCCGTAGCTACCTATGCGAGCTGGAGCGTTTTATCGCCAGGCATCCCCAGGTGCGGTTCTATAACAGCAGTCGAGACGGGGCATTGATTGTGGGCACCGATTTCCACCCGGAATATGCGCAATGACCAAGCTTGAAGTAGTGATCGATGATGCCCGCGAATGCGCGCGCCTGTTTCGTCTTGGGCGAGATGTCGAGGCGGGGCTGGCAATGGTCGCGCTGATCGAATCGGCGCAGCCTCTGGTCGAGCTGATGCCAGGCGATGTCCCCGCGTCGTGGAACAAGCTGCTTGCCTTGATGCTGGATGACCAGCAGGCGCAGAACTGGATCTCGTTGGCCGATTACCTCGAGTATGACTGGGCCCAATTGTTGACCGCTGGTCGGCGCAAATAACTTCCTCGACGCCATTCAACGCTGTCTCGTGCCTCCAGCGCCGTCGCCGGCGTTTCCCTGGCGCCATTTTTTCACCCTCCAGGCGCAGCCAAGTCCTTGATTTACGAGGGGTGGCATCCTGATGGCAAAATTTTTGAAAATTCTGCTAAAGCAAGTTCCGATTACGACGATAACTATTACGAAGGTTCTCTAGGCCACACCCGGCGGTTGCCAGGGCCGGAAGCCGCAGTACCCAACCAACGAGGAATTCGTCATGGCTTTAACAGTAAACACTAACGTCACATCGTTGAATGTTCAGAAGAACCTGAACAAGGCTTCCGATGCTCTCTCCACTTCGATGACCCGCCTGTCTTCCGGCCTGAAAATCAACAGCGCCAAAGATGACGCCGCCGGCCTGCAGATCTCCACTCGTATGACCTCGCAAATCCGCGGTCAGACTGTTGCGATCAAAAACGCCAACGACGGTATCTCCATCGCTCAGACCGCTGAAGGCGCTCTGCAGGAATCCACCAACATTCTGCAGCGTATGCGTGAACTGGCAGTACAGTCGCGAAACGACTCTAACGGTACCGCAGACCGTGCCGCTCTGGACAAAGAATTTGCTCAGATGTCGGACGAACTGACTCGTATCGCCAACTCGACAAACCTGAACGGCAAGAACCTGATCGATGGTACCGCTGGCACCATGACCTTCCAGGTCGGTTCCAACACCGGTGCTGACAACCAGATCACTCTGACCCTGGACAGCGGCTTCGACGCAGCGACCCTGAGCGTGGACTCGGCTACTCTCAGCCTGAGCGCTACCGATAGCGCCATGTCTGAAACTAACTCCAGCGCCGCGATCGATGCAATCGACGCTGCTCTGGCGACTATCAACGCCGCCCGTGCTGACCTCGGTGCTTCGCAAAACCGTCTGACCAGCACCATCTCCAACCTGCAGAACGTCAACGAAAACGCCGCTGCTGCACTGGGTCGCGTACAAGACACCGACTTCGCTGCTGAAACTGCCCAGCTGACCAAGCAGCAGACTCTGCAACAGGCTTCCACTTCGGTTCTGGCCCAGGCCAACCAACTGCCGTCCGCTGTACTGA
Source organism: Pseudomonas sp. Z5-35 (assembly GCF_051131945.1). Taxonomy (NCBI): domain Bacteria; kingdom Pseudomonadati; phylum Pseudomonadota; class Gammaproteobacteria; order Pseudomonadales; family Pseudomonadaceae; genus Pseudomonas; species Pseudomonas sp. Z5-35. The sequence continues at coordinate 3,912,489 of NZ_CP071640.1, read as the reverse complement.
AGCTGCTTCAGTAATAGCCGGATGAGTTTTAGCGGGGGAGTGCGCTTGCGTACTCTCTCGCTTTTTTCGTTCAAGAGGTGATGGACATGGATATGAGCGTGAAGCTGAACTTGTCTTATCCGGCGGCGAAACCGGCTCCGACAGTTGCCGACAAGCCAGTGGAGAAGCCTCGAACCGAGGTCACCAGCCTGGCATCCGTCAAAGACGCGCCTAAAGATGCAATGGCCGAAAAAGACAAGCTCAAACAAGCGGTTCAGGAAATTGAAAAGTTTGTGCAGTCGGTCAAGCGTAACCTGGAGTTTTCTATTGATGAGCCTTCAGGCAAAGTAGTAGTCAAAGTGATTGCCAGTGGTTCCGGCGAAGTGATTCGTCAGATCCCTAATGAAGAAGTTTTGAAGCTGGCCAATAGCTTGAATGATGCAAACAGCCTGTTGTTCAGCGCGCAAGCCTGACAGCTGGTACGAATTTTGTTGATCGGTTCTTTAGCGTCGCAATCGCCAAAAGATCGCCGACACACTGAAGGGAGTCCCACATGGCAAGTCCAATTCTACCTGGCTTGGGTTTAGGCTCTGGCCTGGACACCGGTGCTATCGTCAAGGCATTGGTGGATTCTGACAAAGCAGCCAAGCAAGGTCAGATTGACCGTGCCACCAAGACTAACACCTCCAATATTTCCGGGATTGGCACCCTGAAATCCTTGTTGGCTACCTTCCAGTCCACGCTGAAAGCCTTAGGCAGCACGAGCACGCCTCAATTCACCGGCGTTGCCGCCACTTCGGCCAACACCAGTGCGTTGACGGTGACAGCGGGCAACTCGGCGGTAAGTGGTACCTACACGGTAGACGTCGCTCAACTGGCCACTTCTTCAAAAGTTGCGACGGCTGCTTTCGCCGGTGGGGCTTCCAGCGCTGTGGCGACCGGTACGCTGACTATCAGCCAGGGCGGTACGGATTACGCCCTTGATATCCCGGCTGATTCGACGCTGCAGTCAGTTCGGGATGCCATCAACAGCAAGTACTCCTCCAGCGGCCTGACCGCCAACATTGTGACCGACAGCTTCGGTTCACGCCTGGTGGTCGGCTCGACTAAAACCGGTGCGGGTAACGATATTTCCCTCAGCGGTATTGCCAGCCTGACGGCTGACGGTTCCGTTAAAATGGTCTCGCCACCGACCGCGAATTCTTCAGGGTCCCTGGGGCTCGCCCAGGACGCCATATTCAAGGTTGACGGCCTGGAGATGAGCAGCAAGACCAACAAGCTGGATAACGTGGTCTCGGGCTTGAGCATGACGTTACTGGTTGAGGACACAGGCCCGACAATCGTTACCGTCGCTACTAACGCTGACGGCCTGAAGGCTTCGATCCAGAAATTCGTCGATGCCTATAACGCCGTTGCAAGGGCTGTGACCTCCCTGACCAAGCCGACGACAGACGCGGAGGGGAATTCGGTCCCGGCGGCCTTGACCGGTGACTCCTTGCCTCGCTCGCTGTTGGCGGCCATTCGCGCGCCTTTGTCTGAGGTCGGTACAGGTGACAAGCTGACTGTTCTTTCTCAGTTGGGTATCACCACCAACCAGACGACCGGAACTCTGGATTTCGACAGTGGCAAATTCACCACTGCGTTGAATGACAAGCAGTTGGGCGGGGAGGTCCAGACACTGTTCGCCGGTGAGAATGGTCTGCTTGAGCGCATGGATAACGCCATTAAGCCGTACACTGAAGGCAAAACGGGTGTGGGGGGCGTTGGCGGCTCAGAGGCCATCCTGACCACTCGCTCCAAGAACCTCGACATCATCAAGACGAAGCTGTTCGAAGATCAGCAGGCGCTGGACCGCCGGATCGAAACCCTTACCGCAGTGCTGACTAAAAAGTACAACGACATGGACACCTTGGTCGGCAAGCTGAAAGCCACCGCCAACAACATCACCTCCATGTTTGAAGCGATGACGGCTCAACAGAAGAACAGCTGATTTCGACCGATGCAAAAGCCCGGCAGCGTTTGACAACGCTCCGGGCTTTCGGCTTTTCGGACTAAAGTTTTTTGACCCGGCGTCGATACGCTGTTTATACGAACCGAAGTTTTTTTGATGAGGTAGAACATGAATCCGATGTTAGCCCTTCGCCAATACCAGAAGATTGGTGCCCAGGCGCAAACCTCCGAAGCAAGTCCCCATCGTCTTGTGCAGATGCTCATGGAAGGCGGGCTGGACCGTATCGCCCAGGCCAAGGGCGCGATGGAGCGTAAGGATATCCCGAACAAAGGCGTTCTGATCAGCAAGGCCATCGGCATTGTTGGCGGCCTGCGCGAAGGCCTGGACCTGGAAAACCAGGCTGGGTCGGTCGCAGAGCTCGATGCCCTTTATGCCTACATGATGAAGCGCCTGGCCGAAGCCAACGCCAAGACCGATCCGAAGATCCTCGACGAAGTTGCAGATCTGCTTCGCACGGTCAAGGAAGGATGGGATGGCATCGCGGCGCCTGGCCCGCAATTCTGAGGAGCACGCTCATGAGTCTTGTCCTGCAGCGAATCGAACAAACCCGTGACGCCCTGGTTGATGCCCTGGCCGAGCGAAATTGGGAAGCCATTGGTCAATTGGACCTGGCGTGCCGTACCTGCATGGAAGACGTCATGAGCGAGTCCGAGGTGGACGAGGCGGCGTTGCGTAATAATCTGGAAGAGTTGCTAGGGGTTTACCGCAACTTGCTGGAAGCGGCGACCGGAGAGCGTCAGGCAATCGTGAATGAGATGGCGCAGATTCATCAGGCACAGAACGCGGCGAAGGTTTATCACCTGTTCGGCTGATTTAATTTTCAGTTAACCCGAACAAACTGCGCCATAAATTTGACTGTGCACGATTTTTTGACTTAACTAGTGGCTGTTTACAGATTTCAGGCGTCTACAGGCATGACAGGTCTGCAAGCGTCTAGCTTGCCCCCAAATTCGGGCACTGAGTTGACTAGGGAAGTTGCTATTGCATGTGGCGTGAAACCAAAATTCTCCTGATCGATGACGATAGCGTCCGCCGCCGCGACTTGGCGGTGATCCTCAATTTTCTTGGCGAAGAAAATCTGCCCTGCGGTAGCCATGATTGGCAGCAGGCTGTCGGCTCTCTGTCCTCCAGTCGTGAAGTCATTTGCGTCCTGATTGGGACCGTAAATGCTCCCGCGTCGCTTTTGGGCTTGCTAAAGACACTCTCAACCTGGGATGAGTTCCTTCCAGTTTTGCTGATGGGCGAAAATTCTTCTCTCGACCTGCCGGAAGATCAGCGCCGCCGGGTACTTTCCACCCTGGAAATGCCGCCCAGCTACAGCAAGCTGCTGGATTCGCTGCACCGCGCCCAGGTTTATCGCGAGATGTACGACCAGGCCCGAGAGCGCGGTCGGCATCGCGAGCCCAATCTGTTTCGCAGCCTCGTCGGGACCAGCCGTGCGATCCAGCACGTGCGCCAGATGATGCAGCAAGTGGCCGACACCGATGCCAGTGTGCTGATCCTGGGTGAGTCCGGCACCGGCAAGGAAGTGGTTGCGCGCAACTTGCATTACCATTCCAAGCGTCGCGAAGCGCCGTTCGTGCCGGTCAACTGCGGTGCGATTCCCGCCGAGCTGTTGGAAAGCGAATTGTTCGGCCACGAAAAGGGCGCCTTCACCGGTGCTATCACCAGTCGCGCCGGGCGTTTCGAATTGGCCAACGGCGGCACGCTGTTCCTCGACGAAATCGGCGACATGCCGCTGCCGATGCAGGTCAAGCTGCTGCGGGTCCTGCAGGAACGTACGTTCGAGCGCGTGGGCAGCAACAAGACCCAGAGCGTTGACGTACGGATCATCGCCGCGACCCACAAGAATCTCGAGACCATGATCGAGATCGGCAGCTTCCGCGAAGACCTCTATTACCGCCTCAACGTTTTCCCAATCGAAATGGCGCCGCTGCGCGAGCGGGTCGAAGACATTCCGTTGCTGATGAACGAACTGATCTCGCGCATGGAGCATGAGAAGCGTGGTTCGATCCGCTTCAACTCGGCGGCGATCATGTCTCTCTGCCGCCACGGCTGGCCAGGCAACGTCCGGGAGCTGGCGAACCTGGTCGAGCGCATGGCGATCATGCACCCCTACGGTGTGATCGGCGTCGCGGAGTTGCCAAAGAAATTCCGCTACGTCGACGACGAAGACGAGCAGATGGTCGACAGCCTGCGCAGCGACCTGGAAGAGCGCGTGGCGATCAACGGCCATACGCCGGATTTCACCAGTAATGCTTTGCTGCCGCCGGAAGGCCTGGACCTCAAGGACTATTTGGGCGGCCTGGAGCAAGGGCTGATCCAGCAAGCCTTGGACGACGCCAACGGCATCGTGGCTCGTGCCGCAGAACGCCTGCGCATCCGTCGTACCACCCTGGTGGAAAAGATGCGCAAGTACGGCATGAGCCGTCGCGAAGGAGATGAACAGGCGGATGATTGACGCCTGTTTTGCAACCGACTGATTTTCAGGCGGTTTTTTTTTCGGCACGGGTATTGCTATAGCCCTCGCAACGTTCCGTTTAACTGACGGTCAGCCAAGCGAGAGAGCACGATGACCCAAGCCGCCCTGATGTCTCCTGTCCCAGAGTCGGGACACATGCCGTCCGCCGAACAGGCTAGTCGTCTTGGACTTGAGCAGGCGTTTTCGCTGTTTAACCAGATGTCCAGCCAGCTGACCGACTCCTACAGCCTGCTTGAAGCCCGGGTCACCGAGCTCAAGGGTGAGCTGGCAGTGGTCAGCGCTCAGCGCATGCAGGAGCTGGCGGAAAAAGAGCGCCTGGCCAATCGGCTGCAAAACCTCCTCGACCTCTTGCCTGGCGGCGTCATCGTCATCGATGCCCTCGGCTTCGTGCGCGAAGCCAACCCGGCGGCCTGCGAGCTGCTGGGCTTGCCGCTGGAAGGCGAGTTGTGGCGACACGTCATCGCCCGTTGCTTCGCTCCGCGCGAGGATGACGGTCACGAAGTCTCCCTCAAGGACGGCCGTCGCCTGTCCATCTCGACTCGATCACTGGACGCCGAGCCCGGTCAACTGGTGTTGCTCAACGATCTGACTGAAACCCGTCACCTGCAAGATCAACTGGCCCGTCACGAGCGCTTGTCCTCCCTTGGGCGGATGGTGGCGTCGCTGGCTCACCAGATCCGTACGCCGCTGTCCGCTGCGTTGCTGTACGCCAGTCATTTGACCGAGCAGCAATTGCCGATGGAGACCCAGCAACGCTTCGCCGGTCGCCTGAAAGAGCGCCTTCACGAACTCGAACACCAAGTGCGCGACATGCTCGTGTTCGCCCGTGGCGAGCTGCCCCTGACCGACCGCGTAACGCCCAGGGCGCTGCTGCAATCCTTGCAGGCTGCGGCGCTGACTCACGTGCAGGGCTTGCCGATCCGCTGGCAGTGCGACAGTCACGTCGGTGAGGTGCTGTGCAACCGCGACACGTTGGTGGGGGCAGTGTTGAATCTTATTGAAAATGCGATCCAGGCCAGCGACGGCGACGTGCGGCTCAAGGTCCATCTATACACACGCGACAACACCTTGCGCCTGTGCGTCAGTGACAGCGGCAGCGGTATCGAGCCGGCCGTGTTGACGCGTCTGGGCGAGCCATTCTTCACCACCAAGACCACCGGGACGGGCCTCGGCCTGACCGTGGTCAAGGCGGTGGCCCGTGCCCATCAGGGAGAATTGCAGTTGCACTCGCGGCCGGGGCGCGGCACGTGCGCGCTGGTGCTCCTGCCGCTGTTTTCCAGTGCGCCAGGGTTGGAGTGAAGGTTATGGCGATCAAGGTTCTGCTGGTCGAGGACGACCGCGCCCTGCGCGAAGCGCTGGCCGATACGCTGCTGTTGGCCGGGCATGATTATGCCGCCGTCGGTTCGGCAGAAGACGCATTGCTCGCCGTGGCCCGTGAACCGTTCAGCCTGGTGGTCAGCGACGTCAACATGCCAGGCATGGACGGCCATCAGTTGCTTGGTTTGCTGCGGGCGCGCCAGCCGCAATTGCCCGTCTTGTTGATGACCGCCCATGGCGCCGTCGAGCGCGCGGTGGATGCCATGCGCCAGGGCGCCGCGGATTATCTGGTCAAGCCGTTCGAGCCCAAGGCGCTCCTGGATCTGGTCGCGCGGCATGCCTTGGGCAGCGTCGCTGTCGAGGGTGAGGGGCCGGTGGCGTTCGAGCCCGCCAGCGCGCAATTGCTGGAATTGGCCGCGCGGGTAGCCCGCAGCGATTCGACGGTGTTGATTTCCGGCGAGTCCGGTACGGGCAAGGAAGTGTTGGCTCGCTATATCCACCAGCAATCCCGGCGCGCCAGCGAACCGTTCATCGCCATCAATTGTGCGGCGATTCCTGACAACATGCTCGAGGCAACGTTGTTCGGGCACGAAAAAGGCTCGTTTACTGGCGCTATCGCGGCCCAGCCCGGCAAGTTCGAGCAGGCCGACGGCGGGACGATCCTCCTCGATGAAATTTCCGAAATGCCGCTGGGCCTGCAAGCCAAGTTGCTGCGTGTATTGCAGGAACGGGAAGTGGAGCGGGTCGGCGCGCGCAAGCCCATCAGCCTGGACATCCGCGTGGTGGCAACGACCAACCGCGACCTGGCAGGGGAAGTGGCAGCGGGGCGCTTTCGTGAAGACCTTTATTACCGACTGTCGGTTTTCCCCCTGGCCTGGCGTCCATTACGCGAGCGCACCGCCGATATCCTGCCGCTGGCCGAGCGCCTGCTGGCCAAACACGTCAATAAAATGAAGCACGCAACGGCCCGGCTGTCTGCCGAGGCGCAGGCTTGCTTGATTGCGTATCCCTGGCCCGGCAATGTCCGTGAGCTGGACAATGCCATTCAGCGGGCATTGATTCTTCAGCAGGGCGGCTTGATCCAGCCCGAGGATTTTTGCCTGGCGGGTCCGGTGGCCTGCGCGCCATTGCCAGCGCTCAAGCCTGTGCCAACGCAGGTCCAGCCGGTCGAAGTGACGGGGGAATCGGCTGGAGCCCTGGAAGACGACCTGCGTCGTCGCGAATTCCAGATGATCATCGACACCCTGCGCGCCGAGCGCGGCCGGCGCAAGGAGGCCGCTGAACGCCTGGGCATCAGCCCGCGTACCTTGCGCTACAAGCTGGCGCAGATGCGCGATGCCGGGATGGACGTGGAGGCTTATCTCTTCGCCAGTTGATGCCTGTCGCCAGGGGCTGGCCAAGCATCAGTGCGAAGCGCTCATGCATGTAACGGTTGAACCGTGTAGCGCCGGATGCGCTCGCGCGCGCATTTGTTTCTGACGGCCATGGAGCTGGCACCCTTGTTGCTAACACCTGTATACCCGCTGAGTAAGTGTCAAAAAAATGCGGGCCGCCAGAGAGAATAGATCATGAGCCAAGGTATTGAATTTAATCGGTTGATGTTGGACATGCGGTCCATGCAGATGGACGCCATGGCCCAGCCTAAATCGGTCGCGGTGCCACAAGTGGCCGGCAGCAGTTTTTCCGACATGCTCGGTCAGGCCGTCAATAAAGTGAACGATACCCAGCAGGCTTCGAACCAGTTGGCCAGTGCTTTCGAGATTGGCAAAAGTGGCGTCGACCTGACGGACGTAATGATCTCTTCGCAGAAAGCCAGTGTCTCGTTTCAGGCGTTGACCCAGGTACGCAACAAACTGGTTCAAGCCTACCAAGACATCATGCAGATGCCGGTCTAAGGAAATTATTGAGTCATGGCAGAAGCAGCCGCTGATAACGTTCCAGCCAAGACCACACCGGTAGACGGCAAGCCGCCGTTGTTCGGTCTGTCTTTCCTGGAAAACCTCTCCGAGATGACCATGCTGCGTCAGGTAGGCCTGTTGGTCGGCCTGGCTGCCAGCGTGGCGATTGGTTTCGCCGTGGTGTTGTGGTCCCAGCAGCCAGACTACCGTCCTTTGTACGGCAGCCTGGAAGGCATGGATGCCAAGCAAGTCATGGAAACCCTGGCTTCTGCCGACATTCCTTACACCGTCGAACCTAACTCTGGCGCCTTGTTGGTCAAGGCCGACGATGTGGCGCGTGCGCGCCTCAAGCTCGCCGCGGCTGGCGTAACGCCGACCGATGGCAACATCGGGTTCGAGATTCTCGACAAGGACCAGGGCCTGGGCACCAGCCAGTTCATGGAAGCGACGCGTTATCGTCGCGGCCTGGAAGGCGAACTGGCGCGGACCATTTCCAGCCTCAACAACGTCAAGGGTGCCCGCGTGCACCTGGCGATTCCGAAAAGCTCGGTATTCGTGCGCGATGAGCGCAAGCCGAGTGCTTCGGTCCTGGTCGAACTGTATTCCGGCCGCTCCCTGGAGCCAGGCCAAGTCGTTGCCATTATCAATCTGGTGGCGACCAGTGTTCCTGAACTGAGCAAGTCGCAAATCACCGTCGTCGACCAGAAGGGCAACCTGCTGTCCGACCAGGCGGAAAATTCCGAACTGACCATGGCCGGCAAGCAATTCGACTACAGCCGTCGCATGGAAGGCATGCTGACCCAGCGGGTGCACAACATCCTGCAACCTATACTGGGTAATGGTCGTTATAAAGCTGAAGTCTCGGCTGACGTAGATTTCAGCGCCGTCGAGTCGACGTCCGAACAGTTCAATCCGGATCAACCGGCGTTGCGCAGCGAACAATCGGTGAACGAGCAGCGTACCGCCAGCAATGGCCCGCAAGGTGTGCCGGGTGCCCTGAGCAACCAACCGCCATCGGCAGCCAGCGCGCCGCAAACCACCGGTGGCGCCACTGCGGCCGCAGGCATGGTGCAGCCAGGCCAGCCGCTGATCGATGCCAACGGCCAGCAGATCATGGACCCGGCCACCGGCCAGCCAATGTTGGCGCCATACCCGGCCGACAAGCGTCAACAATCGACCAAGAACTTCGAACTCGACCGTTCCATCAGCCACACCAAGCAGCAGCAGGGCCGTTTGAATCGCCTGTCAGTTGCCGTGGTGGTGGACGATCAGGTCAAGATCAACGCGGCCAACGGCGAAACCAGCCGTGCGCCATGGACTGCCGACGAATTGGCGCGCTTCACTCGCCTGGTGCAGGACGCCGTCGGTTTCGACGCCAGCCGTGGCGACAGCGTCAGCGTGATCAACGTGCCGTTCTCCCTGGAGCGCGGAGAAGAAATTGCCGACATCCCGTTTTATTCGCAACCCTGGTTCTGGGATGTGGTCAAGCAAGTATTGGGTGTGCTGTTCATCCTGATACTGGTGTTCGGCGTGCTGCGTCCGGTGCTCAACAACATCACCGGTGGCGGCAAGAACAAGCAGCTGGCAGGCTTGGGCGATGTAGAGCTGGGAGGCATGGGCGGCCTGGATGGCGAATTGGCCAACGATCGCGTCAGCCTCGGCGGGCCGCAGAGCATCCTGCTGCCAAGTCCGAGCGAAGGCTATGACGCACAGTTGAACGCCATCAAGAGTCTGGTGGCAGAGGATCCGGGTCGTGTGGCCCAGGTCGTGAAAGAGTGGATTAACGCAGATGAGTGATAATCGAGCCGCTGTTGCCAAATTGTCCCGGGTCGACAAAGCCGCGATCTTGCTGCTGTCCCTGGGTTCGACCGACGCCGCCCAGGTGCTGCGCCACATGGGCCCCAAGGAAGTCCAACGCGTCGGCGTGGCCATGGCGCAGATGGGCAACGTGCACCGTGAACAGGTCGAGCAGGTCATGAGCGAGTTCGTTGACATCGTCGGCGATCAGACCAGTCTGGGCGTCGGTTCCGACGACTACGTACGCAAGATGCTCACCCAAGCCCTGGGCGAGGACAAGGCCAACGGCCTGATCGACCGGATCCTGCTCGGTGGCAACACCAGCGGCCTGGACAGCCTCAAGTGGATGGAACCGCGCGCGGTCGCCGACGTGATCCGTTACGAGCACCCGCAGATCCAGGCGATCGTCGTGGCGTATCTCGACCCGGACCAGGCTGGTGAGGTGCTGGGCAACTTCGACCATAAAGTGCGTCTCGACATCATCCTGCGGGTATCGTCGTTGAACACCGTGCAGCCGGCGGCCCTGAAAGAATTGAACCAGATTCTCGAGAAGCAGTTCTCGGGCAACTCCAATGCTTCGCGCACCACCCTGGGTGGTATCAAGCGCGCGGCAGACATCATGAACTTCCTCGACAGTTCGATCGAAGGTCAACTGATGGACTCGATCCGCGAAGTCGACGAAGACCTGTCCGGTCAGATCGAAGACCTCATGTTCGTGTTCAACAACCTGGCCGATGTCGACGATCGTGGCATCCAGGCACTGTTGCGCGAAGTGTCCTCCGATGTGCTCGTCCTGGCCCTCAAGGGTTCGGACGAAGGCGTCAAGGAGAAGATCTTCAAGAACATGTCCAAACGAGCGGCCGAACTGTTGCGTGACGATCTCGAGGCCAAAGGCCCAGTGCGCGTCAGCGACGTGGAAACCGCACAGAAGGAAATCCTCACCATCGCCCGCCGTATGGCCGAAGCCGGAGAAATCGTCCTCGGTGGCAAGGGCGGCGAAGAGATGATCTAAGGTCGTTATGTCTGCCAAGAGTGATGATTCACCCAGCGACCTGATCCGCGCCCGGGACGTCGGTGGCTTCGACGTCTGGTCGCTGCCCAGCTTCGATCCCCACGTGCCCGAGCCTGAGCCTGCACCGGTGGAAGAACTGCCGGAGATGGAAGAGGTGCCGCTGGAGGAAGTGCAGCCGCTGACCCTCGAAGAAGTCGAGAGCATTCGCCAGGAAGCCTATAACGAAGGGTTCGCCATCGGCGAAAAAGAAGGTTTCCACAGCACCACGCTCAAGGTCCGCCAGGAAGCCGACGTGGCGCTGACGGCCAAGTTGCGGGCGCTGGAAGCGCTGATGCTCAATTTATTCGAGCCCATCGCCGAACAAGACACCCAGATCGAAAAATCGTTGGTCGGGCTGGTGCAACACATCACCCGGCAGGTAATCCAGCGCGAGCTGGCGATTGATTCGAGCCAGATCGAACACGTCATGCGTGAAGCCCTCAAGTTGTTGCCGCTGGGCGTGGGCAACGTGCGGTTGTACATCAACCCGCAGGACTTCGAACTGGTCAAGGCGCTGCGCGAGCGCCATGAAGAAACCTGGCGAATAGTCGAAGACGAAACCTTGCTGCCGGGCGGATGCCGGGTCGAAACCGAGCACAGCCGTATCGATGCGACGGTCGAAACCCGCATCAGCCAGATCATGGCCAAGCTGTTTGACCAACTGCACGAACAGGCCTTGCACCCGGCCCCCGCCGACCTGAGCCTGGAGTTGCCGGACGAATCCAAGGCCGCCGTCATCGTCGATCCGAACGGTGCCGATGTGATAGCCCATGAACTGGACGGCCGCGATGCGCCTTGATCGAACCAGCTTCGGCAAGCGCCTGGGCAGCTACGCCGAAGCCACCGAACTGGCCGGCCAGCCGATCCTGGAAGGGCGCCTGCTGCGCATGGTCGGCCTGACCCTCGAAGCCGAGGGCCTGCGTGCCGCCATGGGCAGCCGGTGCATGGTGATCAACGACGACAGCTATCATCCGGTGCAAGTCGAAGCCGAGGTCATGGGCTTTTCCGGCAACAAAGTATTTTTGATGCCGGTGGGCAGTGTCGCCGGCATCGCCCCCGGCGCCCGCGTGGTGCCCCTGGCCGATACCGGTCGGTTGCCCATGGGCATGAGCATGCTCGGACGAGTGCTGGACGGAGCCGGGCGTGCCCTCGACGGCAAGGGCGGCATGAAGGCCGAAGACTGGGTGCCGATGGACGGCCCGACAATCAACCCCCTCAAGCGTGACCCGATCAGCGTGCCGCTTGACGTGGGCATTCGCTGCATCAACGGATTATTGACGGTAGGACGCGGCCAGCGTCTGGGCCTGTTCGCCGGTACCGGGGTGGGCAAGAGTGTGCTGCTGGGCATGATGACCCGCTTCACTGAAGCCGACATTATCGTGGTGGGGCTGATCGGTGAGCGGGGCCGCGAGGTGAAGGAATTCATCGAGCACATCCTCGGCGAAGAAGGGCTCAAGCGTTCCGTGGTGGTGGCGTCGCCAGCGGACGATGCGCCGCTGATGCGCTTGCGCGCCGCCATGTACTGCACGCGCATCGCCGAATATTTTCGCGACAAGGGCAAGAACGTCCTGTTGTTGATGGACTCGCTCACTCGTTTCGCCCAGGCCCAGCGGGAAATCGCCCTGGCCATCGGCGAGCCTCCGGCCACCAAGGGTTATCCGCCTTCAGTATTTGCCAAGCTGCCCAAGTTGGTAGAGCGAGCCGGTAATGCCGAGAAGGGTGGCGGTTCGATCACCGCGTTTTATACCGTGTTGTCCGAAGGCGATGATCAACAAGATCCGATCGCCGACTCGGCGCGGGGTGTGCTCGATGGCCACATTGTCTTGTCTCGGCGCTTGGCCGAAGAAGGGCACTACCCGGCCATTGATATCGAAGCGTCGATCAGCCGGGTCATGCCGTCGGTCATCAGTGCCGAGCACATGAAACGCGCGCAGCAATTCAAGCAGTACTGGTCGCGCTATCAGCAGAGCCGCGACCTTATCAGCGTCGGTGCCTACGTGCCGGGTGGTGACCGCGAGACGGACATGGCCATCAATCTCTATCCGGCCATGGCGGTTTATCTACGCCAGAGCCTGAACGACAACATCGGCATGGGCGCCAGCGAAGCGCACCTGCAGACCATCTTCACCCCCGTCGCTGGCGCGTAACCGGTCATGGCCACGAGTCGTGCTGCACGCCTGGCGCCAGTGGTGGACATGGCGGAAAAAGCCGAGAAGACCGCCGTCCAGCGGCTGGCTTATTTCCAGGGACAAGTGGCCGTGGCCGAGAGCAAGCTGGCCGACCTGGAGAATTTTCGTCTCGAATACCAAGAGCAGTGGATCGCCCGCGGCAGCCATGGCGTTTCCGGGCAATGGCTGTTGGGCTACCAGGGGTTCCTCGCACAGCTGGGCACCGCGATCGATCAGCAGCGCCAAAGCCTCGTCTGGCACCAGAACAACCTGGAAAAGGCTCGCCAGAGCTGGCAGGAAGCCTTCGCCCGGGTCGAAGGGCTGCGCAAACTTGTACAGCGCTATATCGATGAGGCTCGGCAGCTGGAAGACAAGCGCGAGCAGAAATTGCTCGATGAACTGTCTCAGCGTCTGCCGCGCCATGATCCGTATTGATCATGAAAGCGGAATTCTGTCGGTTGGAGGGTTTGATTCCTTGCTCAGACCTCTACCTGATGCTACACCTTGTACACATATGTCCACGACAAGGAAGTGAATATGTCTGTCGTAACTGAAGTGTCCCCAGATGGACAAAAGCTGACGATCTCGATCAAAGGTCGATTCGATTTTGGCCGACACCAGGAATTTCGTGAGTCTTACGAAAAGCTCAATACGAAGCCTGAGTCCATCGTGGTGGATTTGAAAGAAGCCACTTACCTCGACAGCTCTGCCTTGGGCATGCTCCTGCTGTTGCGCGATCATGCCGGTGGCGACGAGTCGGATATCCGTGTGGTCAACAGCAGCAGCGACGTCAAGAAAATCCTCGCGATTTCCAATTTCGACAAGTTGTTCGATATCAGTTGATTACCATGCAATCGTCGCCGGAGCCGCTGACGATCCTGATTGCCGAAGACAGTGCTGCTGACCGACTGCTGTTGTCGACCATCGTCCGCCGTCAAGGCCATCAGGTGCTCACCGCAGCGGATGGCGCCGAGGCGGTCGAAGTCTACCGGGAGCAGCGTCCGCACCTGGTGCTGATGGACGCGATGATGCCGGTCATGGATGGCTTCGAAGCCGCGCAGCAGATCAAGCATCTGGCCGGGGACCAGCTGGTTCCGATCATTTTCCTCACCTCGTTGACTGAAAGCGAAGGGCTGGCCCGTTGCCTGGAGGCTGGCGGTGACGATTTCCTCGCCAAGCCCTATAACCAAGTGATCCTGGCTGCCAAGATCAAGGCCATGGACCGCTTGCGTCGGTTACAGGCCACGGTGGTCGAACAACGTGACCAGATCGCCCGGCACCACGACTACCTGCTTAACGAGCAGCGGGTCGCCAAGGCCGTATTCGACAAGATCGCCCACTCCGGTTGCCTCAGCGCGCCGAACATCCGTTACCTTCAATCGCCCTATGCCTTGTTCAACGGTGACTTGCTGCTGGCTGCGTTCAACCCGGCTGGCGACATGCACATCCTGCTCGGGGATTTTACTGGCCACGGCTTGCCAGCGGCGGTCGGGGCGATGCCGCTGGCGGAGGTGTTCTACGGGATGACCGCCAAAGGCTACGGCCTGGCGCAAATCCTGCGGGAGATGAATGCCAAGCTCAAGCGCATCCTGCCGGTGGACATGTTCTGCTGTGCGACGCTGTTGTGCCTGAGTTTCCAGCGCTGCACCGTCGAAGTCTGGAACGGCGGCATGCCCGATGGCTACTTGCATGACAGCCTGAGTGGCGCGCGCACGCCCTTGCCGGCCCGGCATTTGCCGCTGGGCGTGCTGACGCCGCAGTTATTCGATGACCGAACTGAAGTGCACCCGATGTCGGTGGGTGACCGTGTATTCCTGTTGTCTGACGGTGTCATCGAAGCCAGCGACCGCGATGATCAGCCGTTCGGCGTAGAGAGGTTGCAGCAGGTGTTTGCGGCCAACCGAGAGCCCGACCGCCTGTTCGAAGATATCCAGCAGGCCCTCGGCGATTTTCGCGGCGAGGCCCGCGACGACTTCAGCATGGTCGAAGTGCGGCTGGTCGCGCCGACGCAACTCAGCCCGCCGCCACCGGTCTATTCCGATAGCGGCCAGTCGAGCCCTCTGGATTGGTCGGTGAGCTTCGAGTTCCGCGCCCAGACGCTCAAGCGTTTCAACCCGATGCCTTACCTGTTGCAGTTATTGCTTGAGGTCCATGGGCTCAGGGGTCAGAGTGGCGCCTTGTATAGTGTCCTGACGGAGCTTTACTCCAACGCACTGGAGCATGGCGTACTGGGGCTCGATTCGAGTCTCAAGCGTGATGCGGCGGGTTTCGCCCGCTATTACACGGAGCGCAGCACCCGTCTGGACGAGCTGGACAGTGGCCATATCCGCGTGCATCTGCACGTCACTCCCCAAGGGGATGGTGGGCGCCTGGTCATTGAGGTCGAAGACAGCGGCGAGGGGTTCGATGTCAGCCGAGTGCTGGCCCGGCCAGTGGACCGTGACCGGTTATCCGGACGTGGTGTAAGCCTGGTGCGCCAGCTATGCCATGAGGCCAGTTGGTCCGACGATGGTCGTAGTGCGCGCGTGGAGTTTTTCTGGGAGGCTCTGGCATAATTAGGGCCATTCTTGATCAAGGAGCGAACAAGTGAGCGAGATTCATCTGGATCGGGACGTGCTCAGCACGTTGAGGGAAGTCATGGAGGACGGGTATCCGGAATTGCTGGATACGTTTCTCAACGATTCCGAAGCACGCCTGCGTGTATTGCTTGAGGCCAGGGATGCCGAACAATTGAGCGCCACCGCCCACAGTTTCAAGGGCAGTAGCAGCAATATGGGCGCCCTGCGCCTGGCTGAACTGTGCGGCGAGCTCGAACAGCGCGCCAAGCAGCCCTCGCTGGGGGGTATCGAGAAACTGGTCAGCGAGATCAACAGCGAATTCACCTATGTTCGCGAGCTTTGCAAGGAAGAGCGCGAAGGCTTCCACTGTTAAAGTCGTTGTTGTTCGGCGCGTTGGCCCATCCCTTGCATTGTCCTGTCTCGACTGCATCAAAGATCCCAGTGCAGCGGAGACCATTTTATGCCCGTTACGCCTAATACACTCATCCAGGCCACTGCCCAGGCCAAGCCGCAGGCCGCTGTCAATCCGCTGGCAGCAGGCCCGGACGCCGGGAATAAAGCCTCCAGCTTCGCCCAGGTCTTCGCCAAGCAGGCGCCCGTCAAATCACCGGCGGTACCTGAGCCGCCGACAAAACCGCTGCGCGACAAGACGGCCGATAATACCGTCAAGAAGGATGCAGGCAGCGACACGGCTGCCGCTCCTGAGCCGGCGGTTGCCGATAGCGGCAAACCCTTGCCCGCCGACAAGCCGGCGACTGCCGACGGCAAGGCAACGGAAGATGCCGCCGCCGATACGGCTGAAGCGCCGGTAGTGGATGCGGCGCCTTCCGATCCGACGCTTGATCCGACCTTGCTGCCGGACGCCGTTGCTCTGGTGGCCGCCGTCGAGGCTCAGCGTACGCCTGTCGTGATCCCGACCGAGGCTCCCGTCACTGCGGCGGTAGCGGCTCCCGTCGTTGCCTTAGCCACGCCAGCCAAGGCAACGGACCCGGCGATCGATCCGGAGTTCGACCCGCAGGCCGATCCACTCGATGCGCTTCCAGCCCTGCGCCTGGCGATGGAGCAGGGCGGCCACGTGTCCGCTGCCAGCCAGGCACAGCCCAAGGCAGCGGCATCGGCGTCTCTTGATGGCGAGCCGACATCGGCCCAGACCTTCACTGCCGGCATGGCGAGCATGCTCACCGTGCAAGCCGACCAAGACAGTACCGGCGCCGGTAGCCAGGGCGGCGAGAAAGCGTTCAGCGGCTTGATCAGCGAAGGCCTCAAGGACCTGACCGCGGCGTCCAGCGATACGCGCGTGGACGACTTCGCCAACCGCCTGGCAGCGCTGACCCAGGCGGCCACGCCAAAAACCGCCAACGCGGTGCCGGTCAACCAGCCTATCGCCATGAACCAGAGCGGTTGGACCGAGGAAGTGGTCAATCGGGTGATGTACTTGTCGAGCGCCAATCTCAAGGCGGCCGACATCCAATTGCAACCGGCCGAACTCGGTCGCCTGGATATCCGGGTGAACATGGTTCCGGACCAGCAGACCCAGATCACTTTCATGAGCGCACACTCAGGCGTTCGCGAAGCCCTCGAAGGCCAGATGCATCGCCTGCGCGACAGTTTTGCCCAGCAGGGCATGGGGCAGGTCGACGTCAACGTATCGGATCAGTCGCGTGGCTCGCAGGGCCAGGATCAGCAAGCCCAGCAGCAGGCCCAGGCGGGACGCACGACTTCCTCCGGTGGTCGAGTGGATTCGGGGAATGAAGATCTGCCGGCCAGCGTGGCCGAGGTAGCGGTCAACACCGTCAGCGTGATTGGCACCAGTGCGGTCGATTACTACGCCTGATTCACTGCAATAAACCTGCGGGAGCGCGTTTGCTCGCGATAGCGGATTTTCAGCCAGCGTTGTTCTGGCCGGAATCCACCCTATCGCGAGCAGGCCCGCTCCCGCTTTGTTTGTGGGCGGCGCAAACCACATGAGCTACACACTTCTGGCATAACACTTGCTCCTGCCTAGCCGTGCAACAGTGAAACCCCCGATTAGTGACGGATTATTGGCATGGCGAAGAGCGAAGCAGCAGCAGTAAAAGACCCTGCAACCAAAGGCAAACTCAAAATGATCATCATGATCGTGGTGGGCTTGCTCCTGGCGGTGGGTGTTTCCGTGGGGGCGACCTGGTATTTCATGCACAGCGCTCAGAGCAAGCCGGCGCCGGCAGTCGAAGCCGCTCCAGTAGGCAAGCAGCCGGCGATTTTCGAGCCCATGGCCCCGGCCTTCGTGGCCAACTACACCCAGAACGGTCGCCAACGCTACATGCAGGTGAGCATTACCCTGTTGGGACGCAACCAGGCTGACCTGGAAGCGTTGCGGGTGCACATGCCGCTGATTCGCAATAATCTGGTCATGTTATTTTCAGGACAGAGTTTCGACACCCTGGCCACTCCGGTCGGCCAGGAAATGCTGCGTCAGAAAGCCACGGCCAGCGTTCAGGAAGTGGCTCAGAAAGAGCTCGGCAAAGTGGTGATCGAACAGTTGCTCTTCACTAACTTCGTATTGCAGTAGGAACCCGACATGGCCGTGCAGGACCTGTTGTCCCAGGACGAAATCGACGCGCTGTTGCATGGTGTCGACGACGGCCTGGTGCAGACCGAAAACGCTGCTGAACCGGGCAGCGTCAAAAGCTACGACCTGACCAGCCAGGATCGCATCGTTCGCGGACGCATGCCGACCCTGGAAATGATCAACGAGCGTTTTGCCCGATACACCCGCATCAGCATGTTCAACATGCTGCGCCGTTCGGCCGACGTGGCCGTTGGGGGCGTGCAGGTGATGAAGTTTGGTGAATACGTGCACTCGCTGTACGTGCCCACCAGCCTCAACCTGGTCAAGATCAAGCCGCTGCGCGGCACTGCGCTGTTCATCCTCGACGCCAAGCTGGTGTTCAAGCTGGTGGACAACTTCTTCGGCGGTGACGGTCGTCACGCGAAGATCGAAGGGCGTGAGTTCACCCCGACCGAGTTGCGCGTGGTGCGCATGGTCCTGGAACAGGCTTTCGTCGACTTGAAAGAAGCCTGGCAGGCGATCATGGAGGTGAACTTCGAGTACATCAACTCGGAAGTGAACCCGGCCATGGCCAACATCGTCGGGCCAAGCGAAGCGATTGTCGTCTCGACTTTCCATATTGAACTCGACGGTGGTGGCGGCGACCTGCACGTGACCATGCCGTATTCGATGATCGAGCCGGTGCGTGAAATGCTCGATGCCGGTTTCCAATCGGATCTCGATGACCAGGACGAGCGCTGGATCAACGCCTTACGCCAGGACGTGCTGGACGTCGACGTGCCAATCGGCGCAACCGTTGCCCGGCGCCAGCTGCGCCTGCGAGACATCCTGCACATGCAGCCGGGGGACATCATTCCCGTCGAAATGCCTGAAGAGATGATCATGCGCGCCAACGGCGTACCGGCCTTCAAGGTCAAGATGGGCGCTCACAAAGGCAACCTCGCGTTGCAGGTGATCGAGCCGATCGAACGCCGCTGAGCGCTGTCAATCGCTTAAGTTTGTAACGAATTTTTAGGTTTTTAACCGATTTTTGCCCGCCGAGGACACATGATGGCTGACGATATGAATACCCAGGATGACCAGGCGCTGGCCGACGAATGGGCTGCCGCCCTGGAAGAAACCGGAGATGCCGGGCAGGCCGATATTGACGCGCTGCTGGCCGCCGATACCGGTAACGCTTCCAACCGTCTGCAGATGGAAGAGTTTGGCAGCGTGCCAAAAAGCAACGAGCAAGTGACCCTCGACGGGCCGAACCTGGACGTCATTCTCGACATCCCGGTGTCGATTTCCATGGAAGTGGGCAGCACCGATATCAACATTCGCAACCTGTTGCAGCTCAACCAGGGCTCCGTGATCGAACTGGACCGCCTGGCCGGTGAGCCGTTGGACGTGCTGGTCAATGGGACGCTCATCGCCCATGGCGAAGTGGTGGTGGTCAACGAGAAGTTTGGCATTCGCCTGACGGACGTGATCAGCCCGAGCGAACGCATCAAGAAGCTGCGCTGAATGAAAGGCTTTCTCGCCGCAGCCTTGATGCTGCCGTTCAGCGTGCTGGCGGCCGAACCGGTGGCCTCGGCGGCCGCTGCGCCGGCGGGTGGCAGTGGTATCGCCGGACAATTGGCGCAATTGGTGTTGGGCCTGCTGCTGGTGCTCGGATTGATTTTCTTCCTGGCCTGGATGTTGCGGCGCGTGCAACAGGCGGGGCCTGCCGGCAAAGGGCAGGTGATCGACATCGTCAGTTCCCGCGCGCTCGGCCCGCGGGACCGACTGGTGCTGGTGCAGGTTGGCAACGAGCAGATCCTGCTCGGCCTGAGTCCCGGCACGATTACCGCCTTGCATGTCCTCAAGGAGCCGGTGCAGGTGCCCACCACTGAGCAGGCTACCCCCGAATTTGCCCAGCGGCTCATGGAATTGCTGGGTAAAGACCAGAAGGATAAGAAGTAATGCCGTTGCGCATTCTGTTGGCGTTGGCCCTGATGCTGGCCGCGCCGTTGGTGTTTGCCGCCGACCCGCTGTCGATCCCGGCGATTACCTTGGGTACCAACGCCGAAGGCGCGCAGGAATACTCGGTCAGCCTGCAGATCCTGCTGATCATGACCGCGCTGAGTTTCATCCCGGCGTTCGTCATGCTGATGACCAGTTTCACCCGGATCATCATTGTCTTCTCGATCCTGCGTCAGGCCCTGGGCCTGCAGCAGACGCCGTCGAACCAGATCCTCACCGGCATGGCGTTGTTCCTGACCATGTTCATCATGGCGCCGGTGTTCGACCGAGTGAACAAGGACGCGCTGCAACCCTATCTGGCGGAAACGCTCAGTGCCCAGGACGCCGTGGCAAGGGCCGAGGTGCCCATCAAGGACTTCATGCTCGCCCAGACTCGCAGCAGCGACCTGGAGCTGTTCATGCGTCTGTCCAAGCGCACCGACATCCTCAGTCCCGACCAGGCGCCCCTGACGATCCTGGTGCCGGCGTTCGTCACGTCCGAACTCAAGACGGCGTTCCAGATCGGCTTCATGATTTTCATCCCGTTCCTGATCATCGACCTGGTGGTCGCCAGTATCTTGATGGCCATGGGTATGATGATGTTGTCGCCGCTGATTATTTCGCTGCCGTTCAAGATCATGCTGTTCGTGCTGGTGGACGGCTGGGCCTTGATCATCGGCACTCTGGCGGGCAGTTTCGGCGGTGTTTAGGCCCTTTGCGTGGATAGGACATTATGACGCCTGAAGTAGCGGTAGACCTGTTCCGCGAAGCGCTCTGGCTGACCACTGTGATGGTTGCCATCCTGGTAATTCCGAGCCTGCTGGTGGGCTTGATGGTGGCGATGTTCCAGGCCGCCACGCAGATCAACGAACAGACCCTGAGCTTCCTGCCGCGCCTGCTGGTAATGCTGGTGACGCTGATTGTCGCCGGCCCTTGGCTGGTGCAAACCTTCATGGAATACATCCTGCAGTTGTACGGCAGTATTCCGCAGTTGATCGGCTGAGCCGATGTCGATGCTCGAGCTGACGGACACCCAGATCAGTACCTGGGTGGCGTCGTTCATCCTGCCGCTGTTTCGCGTCGCCGCGGTGCTGATGAGCATGCCGGTCTTTGGCACTACCCTGGTCCCGACTCGGGTGCGCCTGTACCTGGCCCTGGCGATCACGGTGGTCATCGCCCCGGGACTGCCGCCGATGCCGCCCGTCAACGCCCTGGACCTCAGTGCGCTGATGCTGGTGGCCGAACAGATTCTCATCGGTGCCTTGATGGGCTTCTCATTGCAGCTGTTCTTCCAGGCATTCGTGGTCGCTGGACAAATCATCTCGATCCAGATGGGTATGGCGTTCGCCTCCATGATCGACCCCACCAACGGCGTAAACACCGCGGTCATCGGGCAGTTCCTGACGATGCTGGTGACGCTGTTGTTCCTCGCCATGAACGGACATCTGGTGGTGTTCGAAGTGCTGACCGAGAGCTTCACGACGATGCCGGTGGGCAGCGCGATGCTGGTCAATCATTTCTGGGACATTGCCGGCAAGCTCGGCTGGGTCCTCGGCGCGGCGATGCTGCTGGTGTTGCCGGCGATCACCGCGCTGCTGGTGGTCAACATAGCCTTTGGCGTAATGACCCGGGCGGCGCCGCAATTGAACATCTTTTCCATTGGTTTTCCGCTGACCCTCGTGCTGGGCATGGTGATTTTCTGGGTCACCCTGGGGGATATTCTCAACCAGTATCAGCCGCTGGCCACCCAGGCCTTGCAGCTGCTACGCGATATGGCACAGGCGCGCTGAACCATGGCTGAAAGCGAGAGTGGCCAGGACAAGACAGAAGACCCCACGGAGAAACGCAAGAAAGAGTCCAGGGACAAAGGCGAGGTCGCACGTTCCAAAGAGCTCAATACACTTGCGATCATGCTCGCCGGCGCTGGCGGCTTGCTGATTTATGGCGGTGGGCTGGCTTTGGATTTGCTGGAAATCATGCGCCTGAATTTCTCTCTGCCTCGAGAAGTGCTACTGAGTCCTGGCGCGATGACGCAGTACCTGTTGCATTCGGGCAAGATCGCAATCATTTCGATGCAGCCGATCCTGATTTTCTTGCTGCTGGCGGCGTTTCTGGGGCCCATTTCCTTGGGCGGATGGCTGTTTTCCGGCAAGACCATGGCCCCGAAATTCAGTCGGATGAACCCTGCTGCGGGCCTCAAGCGCATGTTCTCAACCACGGCGGTGATGGAGCTGCTGAAGGCGCTTGGGAAGTTTCTGCTGATCCTGTTCGTTGCGCTGACGGTGCTGCAGGCCGACATCGACGACTTGCTGCGTATCGCCCATGAGCCGCTGGAACAAGCCATTATCCACAGCGTTCAGCTGGTTGGCTGGAGCACCTTGTGGATGGCCTGCGGGCTGATTCTGATTGCCGCCATCGACGTGCCGATCCAGCTTTATCAAAGCAAGCAAAAGCTGATGATGACCAAGCAGGAAATTCGCGACGAGTACAAGGAGCAAGAAGGCAAGCCCGAAGTCAAGCAGCGGATCCGTCAGTTGCAGCGCGAAGTGTCCCAGCGACGAATGATGGCGGCCATCCCCGACGCCGACGTGGTCATCACCAACCCGACCCATTTCGCCGTGGCGCTCAAGTACGACCCCGAAAAAGGCAACGCACCGGTGTTGCTGGCCAAGGGCAGCGATTTCCTGGCGCTGAAGATCCGTGAGATAGCCGTGGCCAATGAAGTGATGCTGCTCGAATCCCCGGCGTTGGCGCGGTCGATTTACTATTCCACTGAGCTCGACCAGGAAATCCCGGGTGGCCTGTATCTGGCCGTCGCCCAGGTGTTGGCCTACGTCTACCAGATTCGCCAGCACCGCGCCGGCAAGGGCAAGCGCCCCGATCCGCTCAAGGATTTGCCGATTCCGCCGGATCTGCGGCGCGATTCCTGAGTCGGTCGGCACCCTTCAAACCTTTCTATTTTAGCCTCCTACAAAAGTTGGAAGGCTTCTTGCAATACCCCGCCTGAGCCCCTTCAGGGCGTCAAAAGTTTGCTTCACAGGAACGGGGAATTTTGGTGGATCGCTCTCAGTTACTCAGCAATGCGCGCAGCAACGTAGCAGACCTCAGCCGGGGTAATCTGGGCGTGCCGCTGTTGCTGCTGGTCATGCTCGCCATGATGATGCTGCCTGTGCCGCCGTTCTTGCTGGACGTGTTCTTCACGTTCAACATCGCCTTGTCGATTGTCGTGTTGCTGGTCTGCGTATACGCCTTGCGGCCGCTGGATTTTGCAGTGTTTCCGACCATTCTGCTGGTAGCTACGCTGATGCGGCTGGCGCTGAACGTAGCGTCGACACGGGTTGTCATGATCCACGGTCACGAAGGTCACGAAGCCGCTGGTAAGGTGATCCAGGCCTTCGGCGAGGTGGTAATCGGCGGTAACTACGTGGTCGGTATCGTGGTGTTCGCGATTTTGATGATCATCAACTTCGTCGTGGTGACCAAGGGTGCCGGGCGGATTTCCGAGGTGAGCGCACGTTTTACCCTCGACGCGATGCCCGGCAAACAAATGGCAATCGATGCTGACCTCAACGCCGGCCTGATCGACCAGGGCCAGGCCAAGGCCCGTCGTCTTGAAGTCGCCCAGGAAGCCGAGTTCTACGGTTCCATGGACGGTGCCAGCAAGTTCGTGCGCGGCGACGCCATCGCCGGCCTGCTGATTCTGTTCATCAACCTGATCGGCGGCATGGCCGTCGGTATCTTCCAACATGGCATGACCTTCGGTGACGCCGGCAAGGTGTACGCCTTGCTGACCATCGGTGACGGTTTGGTGGCGCAATTGCCATCACTGTTGTTATCCACAGCTGCCGCGATCATGGTGACCCGTGCTTCGGGCTCCGAAGACATGGGCAAGCAGATTGGCCGTCAGATGTTCGCGTCGCCCAAGGCCTTGGCCGTGGCCGCCGGCTTGATGGCGGTGATGGGTATCGTGCCGGGAATGCCGCACTTTTCCTTCCTGAGCATGGCTGCCCTGGCTGCCGGTGGCGCCTACCTGTTCTGGAAGAAGCAGAACGTGCAGAAAGTCCAAGCGTTGGATGAGGTCAAGCGTCAGCAGGAACTGCTGCCGTCGCCGGCCCGCGCCATGGAAACCAAGGAACTGGGCTGGGACGATGTGACGCCGATCGACATGATCGGCCTGGAAGTCGGCTACCGCCTGATTCCATTGGTTGATCGCAATCAGGGTGGTCAACTGCTGGCGCGGATCAAGGGCGTGCGCAAGAAGCTGTCCCAGGACCTGGGCTTCCTGATGCCCACCGTGCACATCCGCGACAACCTCGACTTGGCACCCAGCGCCTATCGCCTGACGCTCATGGGCGTGATCCTGGCCGAAGCCGAGATCTACCCGGACCGCGAGCTGGCGATCAACCCGGGGCAGGTCTACGGTTCGCTCAACGGCATTACCGCCAAGGATCCGGCTTTCGGCCTGGAAGCGGTGTGGATCGAAATCAGCCAGCGAGCCCAGGCCCAGTCCCTCGGTTACACCGTGGTGGACGCCAGCACCGTGGTCGCGACTCACTTGAACCAGATTTTGTACAAGCACTCCAGCGAGCTGATCGGCCACGAGGAAGTCCAGCAATTGCTGCAAGTACTGGCCAAGGGCTCGCCGAAGCTGGCAGAAGAATTGGTGCCGGGCGTGGTTTCACTTTCGCAATTGCTCAAGGTGTTGCAAGCGCTGCTGGCCGAACAAGTCCCGGTTCGCGACATTCGCAGCATCGCCGAAGCGATCGCCAACAACGCTTCGAAGAGTCAAGATACCGCCGCCTTGGTGGCTGCGGTGCGGGTCGGCGTATCCCGCGCAATCGTCCAAAGCATTGTAGGCACTGAGTCCGAGCTGCCTGTGATCACTCTGGAGCCAAGGTTGGAACAGATATTGCTCAATAGTTTGCAGAAGGCAGGACAAGGCTCGGAAGAGGGTGTTCTGCTGGAGCCAAGCATGGCCGAGAAGCTGCAACGTTCGTTGATTGATGCGGCCCAACGGCAAGAGATGCAAGGCCAACCAGTGATCCTGCTGGTGGCCGGTCCGATTCGCGCGATGCTCTCGCGATTCGGGCGCCTCGCGGTCCCGGGGCTGCATGTGCTGGCGTACCAGGAAATACCGGACAACAAGCAAGTGACCATCGTTGCGACAGTAGGGCCCAACGGCTGAGGTAGTGGTTTATGCAAGTGAAGCGTTTTTTCGCCGCCGATATGCGTCAGGCCATGAAACTGGTTCGTGACGAACTGGGCGCTGAAGCAGCCATCATCGGTAACCGTCGTATCGCCGGCGGTGTCGAGCTGACGGCAGCTCTGGATTACAAACTGTCGGCGCTGGCCCCACGGGTTCCGAACATGGAACTCGAGGATGAGCTGCGCAAGACCCAGTCGCGCATCGCCAGCGCCCAGGCCGAACTGAGCCTGCGCAGCAGCGAAGGCGACGGCAGCGCGGGCACCAATCGCCAATTGTTCGCCGGTCAGCCATTGACTGCCGGCCTGCCGTTGACCGCTGCCGAACCGCTGATCGAGCCAGCCTTGGCCGAGCCGCGTCGTCCGGCACCGATGCAGGCAGCGCCAGCGGCGGGCGTTGACCCACGCGCCTTGGACTCGATGCGTTTCGAACTCAACAGTTTGCGCGAGCTGATGGAAGTCCAGCTCGGCTCGCTGGCCTGGAACCAACTGCAAGGCAGCCGTCCGGCCCAGGCCAACCTGTGGCGTCGCCTGCAACGCATTGGCCTGTCCGGCCCGTTGTCGCGGGACCTGCTGGCGCTGATCAATGGCATCGAAGAGCCTCGCCAGGCCTGGCGCATGTTGCTCGCCCACTTGGCGCGGATGATCGCCACGCCGGAAGTAGAGCCATTGGAAGAGGGCGGTGTCATCGCCATGGTCGGCCCAGCCGGCATGGGCAAGACCACCACCTTGGCCAAGCTCGCGGCTCGCTATGTTCTCAAGTACGGCGCTCAGAGCATCGCCCTGGTGAGCATGGACAGTTTCCGCATCGGCGCCCAGGAACAACTCAAGACCCTGGGCCGGATCCTCAATGTGTCGGTGACCCATGTGGATCCGGGCCAATCCCTGGCCCAGGCGCTGGAGCCTTTGATGCGCAAGCGCGTCGTACTGATCGACACCGCCGGCCTGCAAGCCAGCGATCCGGCCCTGCGCATGCAGCTCGAAAGCCTGGCCGGGCGTGGCATCAAGTCAAAGAATTATCTCGTGTTGGCAACCACCAGCCAGAAACAGGTTCTAACCGCCGCATACCACAGCTACAAACGCTGCGGGCTGGCCGGCTGCATCCTGACTAAGCTGGACGAAACGGCAAGCCTGGGCGAGGTGTTGAGCCTGGCAATCGGTCATGAACTACCGGTGGCCTACCTGACCGACGGGCCGCGGATCCCGGATGATTTGCATCTGCCGCGCCGTCATCAACTGGTCAGTCGTGCCGTGAGTGTGCAAATGCAGGAAGAACCCAGCGAAGAAGCCATGGCTGACATGTTCGCTGATATCTACCACAGCCCGACCAAGCAGGTCGGCTGAGGTAATCATGAATATTTTTTGTACCTACATCGATGGTCTGCCATGCATTGTTCCATATGTGAACGCGCAGCCAGTAATGTGGCCTCCGTCTAAGTAAGACAAGGTAAAGAACGAACATGGGCAGCATGCATCCCGTACAGGTGATCGCGGTGACCGGCGGCAAAGGTGGCGTCGGGAAGACTAACGTGTCAGTGAACTTGTCCCTGGCTCTGGCAGAGCTTGGCCGACGGGTCATGCTGCTGGACGCCGACCTGGGCCTGGCGAACGTCGACGTGTTGCTGGGGCTTACACCCAAGCGCACGCTGGCGGACGTGATCGAAGGTCGCTGTGAACTGCGCGACGTGCTCTTGCAGGGGCCGGGCGGGATTCGCATCGTGCCGGCGGCCTCCGGCACCCAGAGCATGGTTCACCTGACACCGGCGCAGCACGCGGGCCTGATCCAGGCTTTCAGCGACATCGGCGACAACCTCGATGTGCTGGTGATCGACACGGCCGCCGGTATCGGTGACTCGGTCGTCAGTTTCGTGCGCGCCGCCCAGGAAGTCCTGCTGGTGGTGTGCGACGAACCGACGTCCATCACCGATGCCTACGCCCTGATCAAATTGCTTAACCGCGACTATGGCATGAACCGCTTTCGCGTCCTGGCCAACATGGCCCAGAGCCCGCAGGAAGGACGCAACCTGTTCGCCAAGTTGACAAAGGTCACGGATCGCTTCCTGGACGTCGCCCTACAATACGTCGGCGCAGTGCCTTACGACGAAAGCGTACGCAAGGCCGTCCAGAAGCAACGTGCCGTTTATGAAGCCTTTCCACGTTCCAAATGCGCGCTGGCGTTCAAGGCAATCGCCCAGAAAGTCGATACCTGGCCCTTGCCGGCCAACCCACGCGGGCATCTGGAATTTTTCGTCGAGCGTCTCGTGCAACAAACAGCAGGGCCCGTGTTATGACAGCCAGCGGTTACAACCATCTCTACAAAAAATCGGCACGGGACGCCCAATACGAATTGATCGAGCGTTACGCGCCCCTGGTCAAGCGTATCGCCTATCACTTGCTGGCGCGCCTGCCGGCCAGTGTCCAGGTCGAAGACTTGATCCAGGCGGGCATGATCGGCTTGCTCGAAGTGTCGAATAAATACGACGCGAGCAAGGGCGCCAGTTTCGAGACGTATGCCGGTATCCGTATTCGCGGAGCGATGCTCGATGAAGTCCGCAAGGGCGACTGGGCACCCCGTTCGGTGCATCGCAACACCCGCATGGTCAGTGACGCGATCCGCGCTATCGAAGCTAAAACCGGACGTGACGCTAAAGATCACGAGGTTGCGGCCGAACTCCAGTTGAGTCTCGATGATTATTACGGGATTTTGAACGATACCTTGGGCAGTCGCTTGTTCAGTTTCGACGACCTGTTGCAGGACGGCGAACACGAAGGGCTGCATGAGGATAACGCGAGTGCTCACATGGAGCCGTCGCGTGACCTGGAAGATGAACGTTTCCAGAGCGCGCTGGCGGAAGCGATTGCCAATTTGCCGGAACGTGAGCGACTGGTCTTGGCGCTGTACTACGACGAAGAGCTGAACCTCAAGGAAATCGGTGAGGTCCTGGGGGTCAGCGAATCACGGGTCAGCCAGTTACACAGCCAGTGCGCGGCCCGCTTGCGGGGGCGTTTGGGGGAGTGGCGAGCGCGCTGACGGGCAGTGTGGGGACGCTGCGAGCGGGGCTGGCCCGGCATATGTGTGCCGGGCCAGTCTCATCCGTTGTGCTCCAGACCGTTGTCGAGTGTTATGCCAGAATTGATTGAAATGGCGCGTCCAGGTGCTGGACGCGTTTAAGACTGCTTGGAGGTCGAATTGGACAAGAACATGAAAATCCTCATCGTTGATGACTTCTCAACGATGCGGCGGATCATAAAAAACCTGTTGCGTGACCTCGGGTTCACCAACACGGTCGAGGCCGACGATGGCATCACTGCCATTCCCGTCCTCAACAGCGGGAGCATCGACTTTCTGGTGACTGACTGGAACATGCCTGGCATGACCGGTATCGACTTGCTGCGCCACGTGCGCGCCGACGAAAAACTCAAGCACCTTCCGGTGCTGATGGTGACTGCCGAAGCCAAGCGCGAGCAGATCATCGAAGCGGCCCAGGCCGGTGTAAACGGCTATGTGGTCAAACCCTTCACGGCCCAGGCGTTGAAAGAGAAGATCGAAAAAATCTTCGAACGCATCGGTTAACGGCGCCACGGGGGAGCTATGGACAACGAATCTTCAATGGGCGATTTCGAATCGACCCTGAAAAAACATGCCCGCGAACTGGTCGACAGCCTTGAAAAGGGCCGCTTCGGTGATGCGGTTCAAATGATTCATGAGCTCAACCAGACCCGTGACCGAGGTCTGTACCAGGAAGTCGGCAAGCTCACCCGTGAACTGCACAGTGCGATCGTCAATTTCCAGATCGACCCGAACATGCCACAGGCCGAGGAAGTCTCGCAGATCACCGACGCCACCGAGCGCCTGGGTTATGTGGTCAAGCTGACCGAGGCCGCGGCCAACCGCACCATGGACCTGGTGGAAAGCGCAACCCCCCTGGTCAACGGCCTGAGTGATGAAGCCCAGGCGTTGAGCACCGATTGGGGTCGGTTCATGCGTCGCGAAGTCGGCGCCGAAGAGTTTCGCGAGCTGGCCCGTCGGGTCGACGGTTTCCTGACGCGCAGCAGCACCGAGAACCGTGCCGTGGCGAGCAACCTCAACGACATTCTGTTGGCCCAGGATTACCAGGACCTGACCGGTCAGGTAATCAAGCGCGTGACCCAACTGGTCACCGAAGTGGAAAGCAATTTGCTCAAGCTGGTGTTGATGGCCAGCCAAGTCGACCGCTTTGCGGGCATCGAACACGACCGTGAAGCGATGCTTGCTGAAAAAGATCCACAAAAACATCTCTCTCAGGGTGAAGGTCCGCAGATTCATGCCGATAAAAGAGAAGACGTTGTGTCCGGTCAGGACGATGTGGACGATTTGCTGTCCAGCCTTGGATTTTGAGTTTTAGCCCTATTTTAGGAGCAGCCATTAATGAGCTTCGGCGCCGATGAAGAGATCCTTCAGGATTTCCTGGTTGAGGCCGGCGAGATTCTAGAGCAACTTTCCGAACAACTGGTCGAGCTGGAAAGCCGACCTGATGATGCGGACCTGCTCAATGCAATTTTTCGCGGTTTCCACACTGTAAAAGGAGGCGCCGGCTTCCTCCAGCTCAACGAGCTGGTGGAGTGCTGCCACATTGCCGAGAACGTGTTCGACATCCTGCGCAAGGGTGAGCGTCGCGTTGATTCGGAACTGATGGACGTGGTGCTCGAAGCGCTGGATGCGGTCAATAGCATGTTCAGCGAAGTGCGTGAGCGCTCGCCGGTCACCGCTGCCACCCCTGAGTTGCTCGCCGCGCTGGCACGCCTGGCCGAGCCGCAATCGGCTGACGAAGCCGCGCCTGCCGAACCTGTGGCTCAAGAGCCGGTTGCCGAGGCATCGGGTGACATCACCGATCATGAATTCGAATCGCTGCTGGACTCGCTGAGCGCCGTCAAGGCCCAGGCCGAGGCTCCGGCCGCGCCTGCTGCGCCAGCCACCGGCGCAGCTGCCAGCGATGAAATTACCGACGCCGAGTTCGAGTCGCTGCTCGACCAGCTTCACGGCAAGGGTCAGTTTGCTGCCGATGCCGTCGCAGCCCCGGCGACCCCGGCCCCGGCCGCGCCAAAGGCGGCTGGCGATAATTCCGACATTACCGATGATGAATTCGAGGCGTTGCTCGATCAACTGCATGGCAAGGGAACCTTTGCCGTCGATGCGCTGGATTCGGCCATCGCTTCCGCGCCGACCCCGGCCAAGCCAGCCGCCGCGGCAGCTGGCAGCGACCTGATCAGCGATCACGAATTTGAATCACTGCTCGACGAGTTGCACGGCAAGGGCAAGTTCAGCGAAGTCGGTACGGCCTCTGCTGCGCCGGCGGCTACCGCTGCGGCTGTCGCCAAGGCCGCGCCAAAACCGGCCGCCAAGGCACCCGAGCCCAAGGCCGAGACACCCAAGCCCGCCGCTGCTGCACCGGCGCCTGCCCGTGCGCCGGCTGCACCGCCCGCCGAAAAACCGGCCAGCGAAGCCGAGACTACCGTTCGGGTCGACACCGCGCGCCTGGACGAGATCATGAACATGGTCGGCGAATTGGTGCTGGTGCGTAACCGCCTGGTGCGCCTGGGCCTCAACAGCCAGGACGAAGCCATGTCCAAGGCCGTGTCGAACCTCGACGTGGTCACGGCCGACTTGCAGACCGCGGTCATGAAGACCCGGATGCAGCCGATCAAGAAAGTCTTCGGGCGCTTCCCGCGCCTGGTTCGAGACCTGGCTCGCCAGCTCAAGAAAGAAATCAACCTGGAACTGGTGGGTGAAGAGACCGACCTCGACAAGAACCTTGTCGAGGCCCTGGCCGACCCGCTGGTCCACTTGGTGCGCAACGCGGTCGACCACGGCATCGAGTCGCCGGAAGAACGCGAGGCCTCCGGAAAGGTTCGCGGCGGCAAGGTGATCCTGGCTGCCGAGCAGGAGGGTGACCACATCCTGTTGTCGATCTCCGACGACGGCAAGGGCATGGACCCGAATGTGTTGCGCGCCATCGCGGTGAAACGCGGCGTGATGGACAAGGACGCGGCCGATCGCCTGAGCGAATCCGAGTGCTACAACCTGATCTTCGCCCCGGGCTTCTCGACCAAGACCGAGATTTCCGACGTGTCGGGTCGTGGCGTGGGCATGGACGTGGTGAAGACCAAGATTTCCCAGCTCAACGGCTCGATCAACATCTACTCGACCAAGGGCCAGGGCTCCAAGATCGTCATCAAGGTCCCGTTGACCCTGGCGATCATGCCGACCCTGATGGTGATGCTGGGCAACCAGGCCTTCGCCTTCCCGCTGGTCAACGTCAACGAGATTTTCCACCTCGACCTGTCGCGCACCAACGTGGTGGACGGCCAGGAAGTGGTCATCGTCCGGGACAAGGCGCTGCCGCTGTTCTACCTCAAGCGCTGGTTGGTCAGCTCCGCCGCTCATGTCGAGCAGGGCGAAGGCCATGTGGTGATCCTTTCGGTGGGCACCCAGCGGATCGGCTTCGTTGTCGATCAGTTGGTTGGCCAGGAAGAAGTGGTCATCAAGCCATTGGGCAAGATGCTCCAGGGCACACCGGGCATGTCCGGCGCCACCATCACCGGCGACGGCCGCATCGCGTTGATTCTCGATGTGCCTAGCATGCTCAAGCGCTACGCCGCTCGGCGTATTTGATTCTGGAGGGGCATGGCCCAGCGCCGCGCCTCGTCTAACGGAGTGTTTATGGTAGTTAAAGTCCTGGTGGTGGACGATTCGGGGTTCTTCCGCCGCCGCGTCTCGGAAATTCTTTCAGCGGACACGAGCATTCAGGTCGTCGGCACGGCGACCAATGGTAAAGAGGCGATCGATCAAGCCCTGGCACTCAAGCCGGACGTGATCACCATGGACTACGAGATGCCGATGATGGATGGCATCACGGCGGTGCGGCATATCATGCAGCGCTGCCCGACCCCGGTATTGATGTTTTCCTCCCTGACCCACGAAGGCGCTCGTGTCACCCTCGATGCGCTGGACGCCGGGGCGGTGGATTTCCTGCCAAAGAATTTCGAAGACATTTCGCGCAACCCGGACAAGGTCCGGCAGATGCTGTGCGAGAAAGTCCACAGCATCTCCCGCAGTAATCGGCGTGTCAGTGCCTACAGCGCACCTGCACCTGCACCTACTGTCGCGCCGACGCCTGCGCCAACGCCAGCGTCGTCCAGCGGTTTCAACCCGGCACCGGTTCGCAGTGCCCCGGCACCTGCTCCCGCTCGTTCGGCGCCTGCCAGCGCTTCGTCGCCGGCGCCCAAGCGCAAGGCTTACAAGCTCGTCGCCATCGGCACGTCCACGGGCGGCCCGGTCGCGCTGCAGCGGGTCCTGACCCAGTTGCCGGCCAATTTTCCGGCCCCCATCGTGCTGATCCAGCATATGCCTGCCGCGTTCACCAAGGCTTTCGCCGAGCGCCTGGACAAGCTGTGCAACATCAGCGTCAAGGAAGCCGAAGACGGCGACATCCTGCGCCCAGGCCTGGCACTGCTGGCGCCGGGTGGCAAGCAGATGATGATCGACGGCCGTGGCGCGGTGAAAATCCTGCCGGGCGATGAGCGTTTGAACTACAAGCCATGCGTCGACATTACCTTCGGTTCCGCCGCGAAATCCTACGGCGACAAAGTTCTGGCAGTGGTGCTCACCGGCATGGGCGCCGACGGTCGCGAAGGCGCACGCCTGCTCAAGCAGGGCGGCAGTGCGATCTGGGCCCAGGACGAAGCCAGTTGCGTGATCTATGGCATGCCGATGGCGATCGTCAAGGCGGACCTGGCCGACGCGGTCTACAGCCTGGACGATATCGGTAGACACCTGGTCGAGGCGTGCCTGTAATGGATGTGCTCAGCCTGATCGGCATCATCATGGCGTTCGTCGCCATCATTGGTGGCAATTATCTGGAAGGCGGTCACCTGGGCGCGCTGGCCAACGGCCCGGCCGCATTGATCGTGATCGGTGGCACCGTCGGCGCCGCGCTGTTGCAATCGCCGATGAGCGCGTTCAAGCGCGCCATGCAGGTACTGGTCTGGATTTTGTTCCCGCCGCGGGTCGATCTGGCCGGTGGCATCGACCGCGTCGTCAACTGGAGCCTCACCGCGCGCAAGGAAGGCTTGCTGGGTCTGGAAGGGGTGGCCGATGCCGAACCCGACAGCTACTCGCGCAAAGGCCTGCAATTGCT
Organism: Pseudomonas sp. Z5-35; assembly: GCF_051131945.1. Taxonomy (NCBI): domain Bacteria; kingdom Pseudomonadati; phylum Pseudomonadota; class Gammaproteobacteria; order Pseudomonadales; family Pseudomonadaceae; genus Pseudomonas; species Pseudomonas sp. Z5-35. Next base: position 3,879,315 of record NZ_CP071640.1, on the reverse strand, counting down.
GGTGGACGGCGCCGAACCGGAAGCGATCCGCAGCATCCTGGAAGTGGATTTCTACACCCAGGAAAGCCGCGACATCGAAGCGGCGAAAGTCTTCGAAAGCATGGGCGGCTACGCGCCGACCATCGGCATCATCGGCGCGGTCATGGGCTTGATCCACGTGATGGGCAACCTGGCCGATCCGTCGCAGCTGGGCAGCGGTATCGCCGTGGCCTTCGTTGCCACGATCTACGGCGTGGCGAGTGCCAACCTGGTGTTGTTGCCGATTGCCGCCAAGCTCAAGTCCATTGCGTTGCGCCAGTCGCGCTACCGCGAAATGCTGCTGGAAGGGATCCTGTCGATCGCCGAAGGTGAAAACCCGCGCTCCATTGAGTTGAAGCTCCAGGGCTTCATGGACTGATGGAGGATATGGAAAATGGCACGTCGCAGGCATCGTGAAGAACACGTCAACCATGAACGCTGGCTGGTTTCCTATGCCGACTTCATCACGCTGCTGTTCGCCTTTTTCGTGGTCATGTATTCGATCTCGTCGGTCAACGAAGGTAAGTACAAAGTGATCTCCGAGGCGTTGATCGGGGTTTTTACCGACTCCGATCGCGCCCTCAAGCCCATTCCCATCGGTGACGAGCGTCCGAAGACGACGACCCCGGCCAAGCCTCTGGTCAGGGACGCCGAGCAGGTCGATGCCGGTATTGCCGGTGGCAGCGATCCGCTGAAGAGTATCGCCGATGACATCAGCGCGGCGTTCGGCGACCTGATCAGCTCCAACCAGATGACCGTGCGCGGCAATGAGTTGTGGGTCGAGATCGAACTCAATTCCAGCCTGTTATTCGGCAGCGGCGACGCGATGCCCAGCGACATGGCGTTTACGATCATCGATAAGGTCGCGACGATCCTGAAACCGTTCGACAACCCGATCCACGTCGAAGGTTTCACCGATGACCAGCCGATCCGCACCGCGCAGTACCCGACCAACTGGGAATTGTCCTCGGCCCGTTCGGCGAGCATCGTGCGCATGCTGGCCATGCAGGGCGTCAATCCCGGTCGGCTGGCATCGGTGGGCTATGGCGAATTCCAGCCGGTGGCGAACAACGCCACCGCCGAAGGGCGTGCGCGCAACCGGCGGGTGATGCTGGTGGTCTCGCGCAACCTCGATGTCCGTCGCAGCCTGACCGGTACGGGCACTGCGAACGCAAAACCGGATGCGGCATTGAAGCGGGCTGGCACACAAACTGCACCGCCCCCGGTCAAGTCGCCGGTAAGACAGAACGCCGTCAATTCTCCGTCACCGGCTTTATAACCGAGCTATTTCTCGATCGAGCGCGTCTTGATCGGGAGGAACGATCCGAATGAGAGTCTGGGCAGTCGCCAATCAAAAAGGTGGTGTGGGCAAAACCACATCCTCCATCGCTTTAGCCGGTTTGCTGGCCGAGGCGGGCAAGCGCGTGGTCATCGTCGATCTGGACCCCCACGGCTCGATGACCAGTTATTTTGGCTACGATCCCGACAGCCTGGAGCACAGCAACTACGACCTTTTCCTGCATAAGGGCGTTGTGCCCGAAGGCTTGCCAGGGCAACTGCTGCTCTCCACCAGCGATGAGCGAATTTCATTGTTGCCGTCGAGCACGGCGCTGGCGACCCTGGAGCGTCAGTCGCCCGGCCAGAGCGGCCTGGGCCTGGTGATCGCCAAGAGTCTGGCGCAGCTGTGGCAGGATTTCGATTATGCAATCATCGACAGCCCACCGTTGCTCGGGCTGTTGATGGTCAATGCGTTGGCGGCCAGCCAGCAATTGGTGATTCCAGTACAGACTGAACACCTGGCAGTGAAAGGCCTGGAGCGCATGGTCAACACCCTGGCGATGATCAACCGCTCGCGCAAGCAATCGTTGGCTTTCAGCATCGTGCCGACCTTGTTCGACCGTCGCACCCAGGCGTCCTTGGGCACCCTGCGTGTGTTGCGCGATATGTACCCAGACGACATCTGGCAAGGTTACATCCCGGTCGATACCCGTCTGCGCGACGCCAGCCGCGCAGGCGTCACACCGTCGCAATTCGACGGCAAGAGCCGTGGCGTACTGGCCTATCGCGCGCTTCTCAAACACCTGCTGGCCCAGCAGCTCGTTCCGCAGCAGGTGGCTTAAGGTGATGAGGTTTTCCACAGACGTTGCGCTTGCATGCGGGCGCTCAAGTCCTGCCGTATCCATGCCGATAACCTATTCAAGTGGCGCACAGTTCCTATGAACCGCCCGATCAAGACAACCTCGCGTCCGCAAATGGCCTTGCAGTCCTACCTGGACGGGCTATTGCAGGAAGCGACTGAAGAAATACCGGCGCAGCCGAGTACGGTCGAGGCGTTGCCCGAGCCGGTCGAAGCCGAGCCTGAAGCGGTGCTGGATGAGTTCCAGGCGGCGGTACTCGAGGAGCAGGCCCGTGATGCGCGGTTGCCAGTGGCTGCCGCAGCAGTCGAGGCACCGGTCAGCAAGCCGCAGGTGGCGGTGAAGGAAGCGCCCGCGCCGATCCTGGCGCCGGTTTCGACCGTCGCACCGTTGTTGCAAGGCCTGGCGACGCCGGTGGTGGAAATCCACCTGCCGCCGAGCAGTCCACCGCCGCCGGTGCCGGGCGATGATCGTCCGGCGTGGGCCGCCGAGCCGTTCGAGTGCCTGTTGTTCGATGTCGCCGGGTTGACCCTGGCGGTGCCGTTGGTCTGCCTGGGATCGATTTATTCCTTGGCTGGCCAGGAATTGACACCGTTGTTCGGCCAGCCGGAGTGGTTCCTCGGGATCCTGCCAAGCCAGGCCGGCAACTTGAAAGTGCTGGATACCGCGCGTTGGGTCATGCCGGACCGTTATCGCGATGATTTTCGCCAGGGCCTGCAGTACGTGATTTCGGTGCAGGGTTACGAATGGGGATTGGCGGTGCACCAGGTCAGCCGTTCGCTGCGCCTGGACCCGAACGAAATCAAATGGCGCAGCCATCGAGGGCAACGGCCATGGCTGGCCGGTACGGTGATCGAACACATGTGCGCCTTGCTGGACGTTTCCGAACTGGCGGAGCTGATCGCCAGCGGCGGGGCAAAACACCTGGACGGCGCAAAGCCGGTCCGCAAACCGATATAAGACAACCGGTGGCGCAGGGCGCCGCCGGACAGAACACACACCGCCACAGGCGGTTTTTCGAGGGGTCAGGGTATGAATGATAAGGCGTCGTCTCAAAAGGGTTCTGAAGATCCGATTCTGCAATGGGTGACCTTCAAGCTCGATAACGAAACCTACGGCATTAACGTGATGCGCGTTCAGGAAGTGCTGCGCTATACCGAGATCGCCCCGGTTCCAGGTGCACCGAGCTATGTGTTGGGCATCATCAACTTGCGCGGCAACGTGGTCACGGTGATCGATACCCGTCAGCGCTTCGGCCTGATGAACGCCGAGATCAGCGACAACACCCGGATCGTCATCATCGAAGCCGACAAGCAAGTGGTTGGCATCATGGTCGACAGCGTTGCCGAAGTGGTTTACCTGCGTCAGTCGGAAATCGAGACCGCGCCGAACGTGGGTAACGAAGAGTCCGCCAAGTTCATCCAAGGCGTTTGCAACAAGAACAATGAGTTGCTGATTCTGGTCGAACTGGACAAGATGATGAGCGAAGAAGAGTGGTCGGAACTGGAGAGTATCTGATTTGATTCTTGAGGTAGCAGTCATTGTCCTGTTCCTTTTCTGGGCAGGCACGCTGGCGATGTTCGTGGCGTACATCCGCGCCCAGCGGCAGATCGCCGCTGAGCAAGCCCAGGGCGATGCGCTGCGCGACCAGCGCATCCGGGACCTGGCCAAGCGCGTCGACGATTACCAGAACGGCACCGTGCGCATGGGCGAAGCGCTCCATGAGCTGCGTGCCGTCGTCGCGCCGTTGCCGGACAAGTTGGCGCAACTGGAACAACGCGACCCCTCCAGCCTGTCCTTCGCCCAAGCCGCCCGACTGGTCGGCATGGGCGCCAGCGTCGACGAACTGACCCAAGCTTGCGGCCTGACCCATGCCGAGGCGGAGTTGATGAGCAAGTTGCACAAGGGCGGTTGATTGCTTTGAGCAGCAAGCTGCAAGAGATCGCAGCCTTTGGCGGCGCCTATAGAGGTTCACATACCTCTATAGGAACTGCCGGAGGTTGCGATTTTTTGTTTTCGACCCGTAGCCTTTGAAACGCATTCCCCGTGGCGAGGGAGCTTGCTCCCGCTGGGGCGCGCAGCGGCCCTAAGTTTTTTGGCGGTCGCTGCATACTTGGGGCGGCTGCGCCACCCAGCGGGAGCAAGCTCCCTCGCCACAGGAGCAGCGTCGTCTCTGGTCAGTAATCATCACCGCGATCTGTCACATCCTTCTCGACAGGCTGCGCATGCGGGTCAAAGCCCTGGGGAAACTTGCCCTTCAGGTTCCAGGCGAACGCAATGATCTCGGCAATCGTGCGGTACAGCTCTTCCGGAATGCTGTCGCCTAACTCCATCCGTGCCAGAAGCTTTACCAGCTCGGCATTCTCATAAATCGGCACTTCGCTTTCCCGGGCGATGCGCAGGATTTCCTCGGCCAGGGCTTCGTCGCCCTTGGCGGTGAGGGTCGGGGCGTGGTGGCCGTCGTACTTGAGGGCGATGGCCTGGCGGGGTTCGGTGTGGGTTGTCATGCGGTTTCGTCCACCCAGCGTTGTTCCAGTTGGGTCTTCGGCCCTTGGGGCGGGGTGCCGAGGTGGCAATCCAGGTCACCAACATTGAGCCCGCACGTCACCAGGCGCTCACGCAACGCGGCCAGGTTGCTCTCGATCAGGCTCGCGGTGTACGGCCGTTGTGCCCAGAGCTGGCTGGACAGGCTACCGCTGAGCAATTGCGCCTGAATCTGCAATGGCCCCAGCGGCTCCATGTCGAACGACAGCTCGACCCTCCACAATTGCTGCTTCTGTTCTCGTGGCTCTCGACGTTCGTCCGGTTGTTCCCGGGGCGGGGTTTCCTCGCGTTGGAATTTGACCTGCAATGGCACGATGTCCTGCAGGTTGCGCATCGGTATCTCCAATTGCCAAGTGCTCATCAACCGGCCGTCGTCAGTCAGCCCGGTTTGCTCCAGGCTCGACAATTGATGGCTTTGCAGGCGCGACACGGCGGCTGCCGCCAGGCGCAGCAGATGTTCCAGATCGCCTTCATCATCCTGGCCTTTCAACAGCCGCGAGGGCAGCGGAAAACTCGTGGGTTGTGGCTTGGCGCTGACTTGGCCGAGCATCCCCAAGGCGCTGCGCACGAAGCTGGGCAGGGCTTGGGCCAGGGTGTTGGCGGCAATGACGGCGGTGAGGTTGGTGGAGGCGGGCAGGGCCGGTGTCAGTTGGGCGATCAGCTTCAACAGGTCGCCTTTCATGTCCGGTGCCACGCTCGGCGGCTGGCCGGCCAGCAGTTTGCTTTCCAGGAACACGCCGCTGGCGACCATGGCCTGGGCCAGGCCCTTGGGGGTGCTCAGTTGCTGTATGTCGGGCAGAGAGGCTAACAGGCGTGTGACGGCGGCGCGCAGCTCGGGCCCGGCATCGTCGGCAGCGGGAAGGTTTTGCAGGGCGGTGAGCAAGCCGTCCAGCGAACCCTGGCGGCTCACCTGCGTCACCAGTTGCTGGCTCACCGCCAATTGCTCTTGGCGATTGCTCAGGGGAATGAACTTCAACGTCTGGGCATCTTGCACCTGGGCACTCAACAATGTGCCGATGCGCAATGGCTGGGGGCTGTCGATGTCCAGGGTGCTGCCGGCCTGGGCGGTGTTGAGCAGGCTCACCAGCGAGCGATACACCGCCGGTTGCCCGGGCAATTGCGGCAACGCCTGGCTGGTCAGCACTTTGCCCTGCAGCAGCGTACCCACGGGCAGCTGCGTCGTGTCGATGCGGGTCAGGGTGGCGACGCTGGAAGCCAGTGCCTGCTGCACGGTAATCGCCAGGTTGCTGGCGGACGGCTGGGTCACGGCCAGGCTGGTGCCTTGCGGCAGCGGCTGGGTGCTGGTGGCCTGCACGGTGGCCTGGCGACCGCTTTCCAGGGTGACCTTGAGCAGCAACTGAAACGCCTGGTCCGCCTGTTTGAGCGACAGCACCTCGGCCTTGGCGGTCTGGCCGGGCCCGATCAGGCCTTCAGCCGGCGCCAGCAGCTTGAGCAGCTCGCCAGTCACCGCTGGCATACGCGTGGTTGCCGTGGGCTGAGGCAGCGGCGGGATGTTCATGTCGCCTGTCATCTGCGGTCTTACCTTGGGGAAATAAGCCCTCTTGGGCGTAAGGCTTCACATGTATAATGCCGCCCGCCTTCCAGGGAGTGGCAAAAACCTCGCTTTTGTTGACGCAGCTCTGTGGAACAGGCCATCAATGCATCTATGCTGCACCACTTTAACGGCCGCTGCATTGCCGACTTGAACCGTATAAGGCCCGTGATCCCTTGACCAGTCCTCTCTTGCAAACCGTTGGCCTCGCCTGTGAGCGAGACCTGCGACTGCTTTTCGAAAATCTCGAACTGAGACTCTCGCGTGGCGATATGGTGCAGATCAGTGGACCCAACGGCAGTGGCAAGACCAGCCTGTTGCGCCTGCTGGCCGGGTTGATGCAACCCACCGCCGGCCAGGTGCTGCTCAATGGCAATCCTTTGCACAGCCAGCGCAGCGAGCTGGCCCGCAACCTGCTATGGATCGGCCATGCCGCCGGTATCAAGGATCTGCTGACCCCCGAAGAAAACCTCAGCTGGCTCTGCGCGCTGCATCGGCCGGCCGGGCGCGAGGCGATCTGGCAGGCCTTGGCGGCGGTAGGCTTGCGCGGCTTCGAAGATGTGCCGAGCCACACCTTGTCCGCCGGGCAACAACGCCGCGTGGCCCTGGCCCGGTTGTACCTCGACTGCCCGCCGCTGTGGATTCTCGACGAACCTTACACTGCCCTGGACAAGCAGGGCGTCGCGCAACTTGAAGAACATCTGGCCCGGCATTGCGAGAACGGTGGGATGGTGCTCTTGACTACTCACCACACACTGGCCCGGATGCCGTCCGGTTATCGCAACATCGATCTGGGGAACTGGGCGGTATGAGTGTGTTTGGCCTGTTGCTTACCCGTGAGGCGCGCCTGCTGTTTCGCCGTCCGGCCGAACTGGCCAACCCGTTGGTGTTCTTTGCGATCGTCATCGCGCTGTTCCCGTTGGCGGTCGGTCCGGAGACTCAATTGTTGCAAACCTTGTCGCCCGGGCTGGTCTGGGTGGCAGCGCTTTTGTCGGTCCTGCTCTCGCTGGACGGGCTCTTCCGCAGCGATTTCGAGGACGGTTCCCTGGAACAGTGGGTCCTTTCGTCGCACCCCCTGGCCCTTCTGGTTTTGGCCAAGGTACTGGCACACTGGGTTTTTTCCGGCCTGGCGTTGGTGTTGCTTTCACCACTGCTGGCGATGATGCTGGGGTTGCCCGCTGAATGCATGCCGGTGTTGCTGTTGTCGCTGCTGCTGGGTACGCCGGTGCTGAGCCTGCTCGGTGCGGTGGGTGCGGCGCTGACGGTGGGACTCAAGCGTGGCGGCCTGTTGCTGGCCTTGCTGATCCTGCCGTTGTACATCCCGGTGTTGATCCTGGGCAGCGGCGCTTTGCAGGCGGCGTTGCAAGGCATGCCGGCAACCGGTTATCTGCTGTGGCTTGGAAGCCTGACCGCCCTGGCGATAACCCTGACACCCTTTGCAATAGCCGCTGGCCTGAAGATCAGCGTCGGCGAATAATAATGAGGCCTGGTCAAGAACTGACCACTTCTTTTGAAGTAAAGGCCGACCTGGCGACTCGTGATGGCGAGCCGCGACCGTGATGGAAACTGCAATGAACTGGACCTGGTTTCATAAGCTCGGCTCACCCAAGTGGTTCTACGGCATCAGCGGCAAAATGCTGCCTTGGCTGAGCGTCGCCGCGCTGTTGCTGATCGGTATCGGCCTGGTCTGGGGCCTGGCCTTCGCGCCGCCGGACTACCAGCAAGGCAACAGCTTTCGCATCATTTATATCCATGTTCCGACGGCGATGCTGGCCCAGTCCATCTACGTGATGCTGGCGATCTGCGGGGTGGTCGGGCTGGTGTGGAAGATGAAACTGGCCGACGTCGCCTTGCAATGCGCCGCGCCCATCGGCGCCTGGATGACTGCCGTGGCGCTGGTCACCGGGGCGATCTGGGGCAAGCCGACCTGGGGTTCGTGGTGGGTCTGGGATGCACGACTGACGTCGATGCTGATCCTGCTGTTCCTGTACTTCGGTCTTATTGCGCTGGGCAACGCCATCAGCAATCGTGACAGCGCCGCCAAGGCCTGCGCGGTGCTGGCGATTGTCGGCGTGATCAACATCCCGATCATCAAATACTCGGTGCAATGGTGGAACACCCTGCACCAGGGCGCGACGTTCACCCTCACCGAAAAACCGGCGATGCCGGTCGAGATGTGGCTGCCGCTGCTGCTGACCGTGCTGGGTTTCTACTGCTTCTTCGGCGCTGTGCTGCTGCTGCGCATGCGCCTCGAAGTGCTCAAGCGCGAAGCCCGGGCCAGTTGGGTGAAGGCCGAAGTACGGAACAGCCTGGAGGCCGCTCGATGAGTTTCGCGTCATTCGGCGATTTCCTCGCCATGGGCCATCATGGCCTGTATGTCTGGTCAGCCTATGGCATCTGCCTGGCGGTGCTGGCCCTCAACGTGGCGGCGCCGATCCTGGCCCGCAAGCGGTATCTGCAACAAGAGGCGCGTCGTCTGCGCCGGGAGAACGGTCAGTGAATCCGCTGCGCAAAAAACGTCTTGTCATCATTCTTGCGATCCTCGTCGGGGTCGGCGCAGCGGTCGGCCTGGCCTTGAGCGCTTTGCAGCAAAACATCAACCTGTTCTACACGCCGACCCAGATTGCCAACGGCGAAGCGCCCGAGGACACCCGTATCCGCGCCGGCGGCATGGTGGAACAGGGCTCGTTGGTGCGCTCCGGCGATTCGCTGGACGTGAAGTTCAACGTCACCGACTTCAACAAGACCGTGACCATCACCTATCGCGGGATCCTGCCGGACCTGTTCCGCGAAGGGCAGGGCATCGTCGCCCTGGGCAAGATCAACGCCGACGGCGTGGTAGTGGCCGATGAAGTGCTGGCCAAGCACGACGAGAAATACATGCCGCCGGAAGTGACCAAGGCCTTGAAAGACAGCGGCCAGTCGGCGCCCGCTCCCGTGAAGGAGGGCTGATCGATGACGAGTCTCTACGTTCCTGAGTTGGGCCATCTGGCAATGATTCTGGCCTTGTGTTTTTCGGTGGTGCAGGCGGTGGTGCCGTTGCTCGGTGCCTGGCGTGGCGACCGTTTGTGGATGAGCCTGGCCCAGCCAGCGGCATGGGGGCAGTTCGCCTTCATGCTGTTTTCCTTCGGTTGCCTGACCTACGCGTTCATGGCCGATGATTTTTCCGTGGCCTATGTCGCCAGCAACTCCAACACTGCCTTGCCCTGGTACTACAAGTTCAGTGCGGTGTGGGGCGCCCATGAAGGGTCGCTGTTGCTCTGGGCTTTGATTCTCGCCGGCTGGACCTTCGCGGTCTCGGTGTTCTCCCGGCAATTGCCGCAAGTGATGCTCGCCCGCGTGCTGGCGATCATGGGCATGATCAGCATCGGTTTCCTGCTGTTCCTGATCCTCACGTCGAACCCGTTCGAGCGCATCCTGCCGCAAGTGCCGATGGACGGCCGCGACCTCAACCCGCTGCTCCAGGACATCGGCCTGATCGTCCATCCGCCGATGCTCTACATGGGCTACGTCGGCTTTTCCGTGGCCTTCGCCTTCGCCATCGCCGCGTTGCTCGGTGGTCGTCTCGATGCGGCCTGGGCTCGCTGGTCGCGCCCGTGGACCATCGTTGCCTGGGCCTTCCTCGGCATCGGTATCACCCTCGGTTCGTGGTGGGCCTATTACGAGCTCGGCTGGGGCGGCTGGTGGTTCTGGGACCCGGTGGAAAACGCCTCGTTCATGCCATGGCTGGTGGGTACGGCGTTGATCCACTCCTTGGCCGTCACGGAAAAGCGCGGCGTATTCAAGAGCTGGACCGTGCTGCTGGCCATCGCGGCCTTCTCCTTGAGCCTGTTGGGCACGTTCCTGGTGCGTTCCGGCGTGCTGACGTCGGTGCATGCCTTTGCCTCGGATCCTGAGCGCGGTGTGTTCATCCTGATATTCCTGCTGTTCGTGGTCGGTGGTTCGCTGACCCTGTTCGCCCTGCGTGCCCCGGTGGTGAAGAGTCAGGTTGGCTTTAACCTCTGGTCGCGGGAAACCTTGCTGCTGGGCAACAACCTGGTGTTGGTGGTGGCGGCGTCGATGATCCTGCTGGGGACGTTGTACCCGCTGGTGCTCGATGCATTGTCCGGGGCCAAGCTGTCGGTCGGCCCGCCGTACTTCAACGCGTTGTTCATTCCGCTGATGGCGATCCTGATGGTGGTGATGGCGGTCGGCATGCTGGTGCGTTGGAAAGACACGCCGGTGAAATGGCTGGTAGGCATGTTGACACCGGTGCTGCTGGGCACGGCTGCCCTGGCCGTGGTGGCGGGCGTTGCCTATGGCGACTTCAACTGGGCGGTGCTGGCGACATTTGCGCTGGCGGCCTGGGTGTTGCTGGCCGGTGTGCGGGACATCTTCGACAAGACCCGCCACAAAGGCCTGATCAAGGGGCTGCCGACGCTGACCCGCAGTTACTGGGGCATGCAGATCGCTCACTTGGGCATCGCCGTCTGTGCCCTGGGCGTGGTGTTGTCCAGCCAGAACAGCGCCGAGCGCGACCTGCGCCTGGCGCCGGGCGAGTCCATGGACCTGGGCGGTTATCAGTTCGTCTTCGAGGGCGCCAAGCATTTCGAAGGGCCGAACTTCACCTCCGACAAAGCCACCGTGCGGGTCATTCGCAACGGCCAGGAAATCACCGTCCTGCACCCGGAAAAACGCCTCTACACCGTGCAGAACTCGGTCATGACCGAGGCCGGGATCGATGCCGGTTTCACCCGCGACCTTTACGTGGCACTGGGCGAGTCCCTGGGTGATGGCGCCTGGGCGGTGCGGGTCCATGTCAAGCCGTTCGTGCGTTGGATATGGTTCGGTGGCTTGCTCACCGGCCTGGGTGGGGTGCTGGCGGCGCTGGACCGGCGTTATCGAGTCAAGGTGAAAGCCCGGGTGCGTGAAGCCCTGGGTGTGAATGGAGCCACTGCATGAAACGTTGGTTGATGGTGTTGCCGCTGGCGCTGTTCCTGTTGATGGCGGTGTTTTTGTACCGTGGGCTGTACCTGAATCCGAGCGAGTTGCCCTCGGCGATGATCGGCAAGCCGTTCCCGGCGTTTTCCTTGCCCTCCGTGCAAGGTGACAAGACCCTGACCCGCGCCGACCTGCTGGGCAAGCCGGCGCTGGTCAATGTCTGGGGCACCTGGTGCATTTCCTGCCGGGTCGAGCACCCGGTGCTGAACAAGCTGGCCCAGAACGGCGTGGTGATCTACGGCGTCAACTACAAGGACGTCAACGCCGATGCCCTCAAGTGGCTGGCCGAGTTCCACAACCCTTATCAATTGGACATCCGCGACGAAGAAGGCACCCTCGGCCTGAACCTGGGCGTCTATGGCGCGCCGGAAACCTTCTTCATCGACGCCAAGGGCATCATTCGCGACAAGTTTGTCGGCGTGATCGACGAACAGGTCTGGCGTGAGAAACTGGCGGCCAAGTATCAGGCCCTGGTGGATGAGGCCAAGCCATGAAGCGCTGGTTAGCCGCCGTCGTTCTTGGCTTGAGCCTGGCCGGCGTGGCTCACGCCGCCATCGACACCTATGAATTCGCTAACGAGGGTGAGCGCGAGCGGTTTCGCGAACTGACCAAGGAACTGCGCTGCCCCAAATGCCAGAACCAGGACATCGCCGACTCCAATGCTCCAATTGCCACCGACCTGCGCAGGGAGATATTCCGCATGCTCGGCGAGGGCAAGGACAACCAGCAGATCATCGATTTCATGGTTGATCGCTACGGTGAGTTCGTGCGCTACAACCCGGCCCTATCCTCCAAGACCGCGCTGCTCTGGTTCGGCCCAGCCGGGCTGCTGCTGGGTGGTTTCGTCGTCATTGCGGTGATCGTGCGTCGCCGCCGGGTCCAGCGCAGCGCTGCCCCGGACACGCTTTCTGTCGAAGAGCGCCAGCGCCTCGACCAACTGTTGGAAAAAACCAAGCATGATTGATTTCTGGCTCGCTGCAGGTCTGCTCCTCCTGGTTGCCCTGAGTTTCCTGTTGATTCCTGTGCTGCGCGGTCGCCGCGCCCAGTTGGAAGAAGACCGCACCGCGCTGAACGTGGCGCTGTACCAAGAGCGCGTCGCCGAGCTGCAGGCCGAGCGGGAGGAGGGCGTGCTCAATGCCGCGCAACTGGACACAGGCCGCGCCGAGGCCGCGCGGGAACTGCTCGCCGACACCGAAGGCGCCGATGCACCGCGTGAATCCCGCTTGGGCAAGCCGTTGCCACTGCTCGCTGCTGTGCTGGTGCCGATATTGGGCCTGGCGCTGTACCTGCATTTTGGCGCCAGCGACAAGGTCGAGCTGACCCGTGAATTCGCCCAGGCGCCGCAGTCGATGGAAGAAATGACCTTGCGCCTGGAGCGCGCAGTGGCGGCACAACCGGACTCCGCCGAGGGCCTGTATTTCCTCGGTCGGACCTACATGGCGCAGGACCGGCCGGCGGACGCGGCGAAGATCTTCGAGCGCACCGTGGCGGTGGCCGGTCGCCAACCCGAGCTGCTGGGACAGTGGGCCCAGGCGCAGTATTTCGCCGACGGCAAAAAATGGTCGGACAAGGTCCAGGCCCTGACCGACGAGGCGCTGAAGCTCGATCCGAAGGAAGTCACCAGCCTCGGCCTGTTGGGGATTGCCGCGTTCGAAGGCGAGCGCTATCAGGAAGCGATCGATTATTGGGGACGCCTGCTGGCGCAACTGCCTGAAGGTGACAAGTCCCGTGAAGCATTGCAGGGCGGCATTACCCGCGCCAGCGAGAAGCTCCAGGCCAGTGGCGGCAAGGTCGCTCAGGCGCCGGCGACCAAGGCTGCGGCGCTGCTCAAGGTGCGCGTCGACCTGGATCCGGCGCTCAAGGCCAAGGTGCAACCGGGCGACAGCGTGTTCATCTTCGCCCGCGCCGTTTCCGGTCCGCCGGCGCCGCTGGCGGCCAAGCGCCTGACCGTCGCCGACCTGCCGGCCAGCGTCGAGCTGGGCGACGCCGATGCGATGATGCCGCAACTGAAACTGTCCAACTTCCCCGAAGTCCAACTGGTGGCGCGCATCTCCCGGGCCGGTCAACCGACCGCCGGCGAGTGGATCGGTCGCAGCCAGCCCTTGGCGAGCAGTACCACCGCGCTGCAACAATTGACCATCGACAGTCCGGACCAATGACAGGAAATCGCACCATGACCGCCATCGCTCGTATGACCCTGCTCACGCTCGTCCTGGGCCTGAGTGCTTGTGCGGTCCAGCGCCCACCGGAGCCTCCGACGCCGTTGCCGCCCATTCCGCCTTCGACACCGACCACCAAGCCGGTGCCGTCGACCGCGCCCGGCAAACCAGTAACCCCGAACAAACCGGCCAAACCCGTGCCGCGCACCTCCGCCAGCTTCGCTCCGCCACCGGGTGGCAACAGTCACTGGGATGCCAAGCTTGGGGTTTATGTCCTCGATAACCAGACCAATACCTTCTACCGCCAGCGCACCTATTACCGCTGGAACAACGGCTGGAGCCGCTCCGTCAGCCCGAACGGACCGTGGGAAGAGACCACCATCGAGGGCGTGCCGGCGGGGCTCGGACGCAAATTCAACTAACGACTGTGATCGTTCTCACGCTCCGCGTGGGAATGCCGCCCCGGGACGCAGAGCGTCCTCTGTGACGCAGAGCGTTACTGGATGCGTTCCCACGCAGGCGTGGGAACGATCGGACTTTGGAGCGCCAAGGTTCGACCTGTCATCCCCAGCGTCGTAGAATGCGCGCCTTTGCGAGCCTCATTGGCCAACCGCGTATTTATCGGAGCACCTGACCATGACGACCACCCCGACCGGCGATTACCTGGAAACCCTCTACGAAGGCTACGGCCAGCGTTTTCGGATGGACAAGCTGCTGCATGAGGTGCGCACCGAGCACCAGCACCTGGTGATCTTTGAAAATCCGCGCATGGGCCGGGTCATGGCCCTGGACGGCGTGATCCAGACCACCGAAGCCGATGAATTCATCTACCACGAAATGCTGACCCACGTGCCTATCCTGGCCCATGGCGCGGTCAAGCGCGTGCTGATCATCGGTGGTGGCGACGGCGGCATGCTGCGCGAAGTGACCAAGCACATCGGCATCGAGCACATCACCATGGTCGAGATCGATGGCACGGTGGTGGACATGTGCAAGGAATTCCTGCCCAACCACTCCAAGGGGGCCTACGATGACCCGCGCCTGAATCTGGTGATCGACGACGGCATGCGTTTTGTCGCCACCACCCAGGAGAAATTCGACGTCATCATTTCCGATTCCACCGACCCGATCGGCCCGGGTGAAGTGTTGTTCTCGGAGAACTTCTACCAGGCTTGCCATCGTTGCCTGAACGAAGGCGGCATCCTGGTAACCCAGAACGGCACGCCATTCATGCAACTGGGTGAAGTGCAGACCACTGCCGGGCGCCTGCGCGGTTTGTTCGCCGACTGGCATTTCTACCAGGCAGCCGTGCCGACCTACATTGGCGGCGCCATGACCTTTGCTTGGGGCGCGACTGAACCTGCCTATCGCAAGTTGTCGTGTGAAACCCTGCGCGAGCGTTTCATCGGCAGCGGCATCGTCACCCGTTACTACAACCCCGAGATCCACATCGGCGCCTTTGCCATGCCGCAATATGTGTTGCAGGCAATCAACAAGCCGAGCAACGACTGAGGCCCCGGCAATTGAGGCGAGATGCTTCTGTGGCGAGGGAGCTTGCTCCCGCTGGGGCGCGAAGCGGCCCTCCTGGATCTACCTGACACACCCAGTTGCCTCTGCGTGTGTTGGGGGCCGCAGCCCAGCGGGAGCAAGCTCCCTCGCCACAAGAGCGCTCGGGCGCTTTTGTGTTTCCAGATATTCATTGAACGAAATTTTCACCAAACCTTGCGGACAATCCCACGCGCTTTTATTGCCGCGGTTATTTAATGGCAATGCCATGGCCGTTGGTGCAAGATTTGCGCCTTCGCGAAAGCCCCGGGCCTGTTATTGGCCAACAGAGGGCGCGCCGTTGTTCTTTTTTGTTCCTCCAATTCCAATAGGTCCCTAAACGACATGGCAATCCCGGACGCCCTGAGTCAGCAGCGCACCACGCATCGCCTGCTGCAACCGACCGTCAAATCGCACCTGGCCTATACGTTGCTCTGTGCCTTGGTGATGATGGTCATGCTGAGCCTGTTGCGCGTTGCGCTGCTGGTCTATAACCGCGAAATGATCCTCGACACCCCAGCCTCCACCTTCGTTGAAGCATTTGCCAACGGCCTGCGTTTTGACTTGCGCCTGGTCGTCTATCTCTGCATTCCGCTGCTGCTGGCATTGTTCAGCGCGCGAGCGATGGCGGCACGTGGATTCTTTCGTTTCTGGCTGACCGTCACTTCCAGTATTGCGCTGTTCTTGGGCCTGATGGAAATGGACTTCTACCGTGAATTCCACCAGCGCCTCAACGGCTTGGTCTTCCAGTATGTGAAGGAAGACCCGAAAACCGTGGCGAGCATGCTTTGGTACGGTTTTCCGGTGGTGCGTTACCTGCTGGCCTGGGTCGGCGGCACCCTGCTCATGAGCCTGGCGTTCAAGGGCGCCGATCGCGCCACCCGGCCGCGCGGGCCTTTCAGCGGCGGCAGCATCGGCACACGCCAGATCGCCCCGTGGTACGGACGTGTCGCGGTGTTCATGATCTGCCTGGTGGTGGCGGTGGCCGCTGCGCGTGGCACCCTGCGCCAAGGCCCGCCGCTGCGTTGGGGCGACGTCTACACCACTGATTCGAACTTCGCCAACCAATTGGGCCTCAACGGCACGTTGTCGTTGGTGGCGGCGGCCAAGAGCCGCATGTCCGAACACCGCGACAACATCTGGAAAGCCACCCTCGAGCAACCGCTGGCGCAACAGACCGTCCGTGACATGCTGGTGATGCCCGACGACAAACTGGTGGATACCGAGACGGCCGCCGTGCGCCGCGACTACACGCCGCCGGCCGACAAGACGCTGCCGATCAAGAACGTCGTGGTGATCCTCATGGAAAGCATGGCCGGTCACTCGGTGGGCGCCTTGGGCGCGCCGGGCAACATCACGCCTTACCTGGACAAACTGTCCAAGGAAGGCCTGCTGTTCGACCGTTTCTTCTCCAACGGCACCCACACCCACCAGGGCATGTTCGCCACCATGGCGTGTTTCCCGAACCTGCCGGGCTTCGAATACCTGATGCAGACGCCGGAAGGCAGCCATAAGCTGTCGGGCCTGCCACAGTTGCTCAGCGCGCGTGAATACGACGACGTGTATGTCTACAACGGCGATTTTGCCTGGGACAACCAGTCAGGCTTCTTCAGCAGCCAGGGCATGACCCACTTCATCGGGCGCAATGACTATGTGAACCCGGTATTCTCCGACCCGACCTGGGGCGTTTCCGACCAGGACATGTTCGACCGTGGCCTGATCGAGCTCAAGGCGCGGGAAAACGGCAAGCCTTTCTATGCCTTGCTGCAAACTCTGTCCAACCACACGCCGTACGCGCTGCCGACACCGTTGCCAGTCGAGCCGGTCACTGACCGTGGCAGCCTGAACGAACACCTGACCGCCATGCGTTACTCCGATTGGGCGCTGGGGCAGTTCTTCGAGAAGGCGCGCAAGGAGCCTTACTTCAAGGAAACGCTGTTTGTCGTGGTCGGCGACCATGGCTTCGGCAACGAGCGTCAGATCAGCGAAATGGACCTGGGTCGTTTCAACGTGCCGATGCTGTTGATCGGCCCGGGCGTCCAGGAAAAATTCGGCCAGCGCAGCCACACCGTGGGTACCCAGGTCGACATCGTGCCGACCATCATGGGCCGGCTCGGTGGGCAAGTGCGTCACCAGTGCTGGGGCCGTGACTTGTTGAACTTGTCGGAAGGCGACACCGGTTTTGGCGTGATCAAGCCGTCGGGTAGCGATCAGACTACCGCGATCATCCGTGGCGATACGGTTCTGATGCTGCCAAAGGATATGCCGCCGAAGATGTACCGATACGAACTGGGCGCCACCCCCCGTGCGCAAATTCTCCCGGATGCACCGGAGGCTGCCGAGTTGAAACTCAAGCTCGAAGCGTTCCTGCAAACCGCGACCAAGAGCCTGATGGATAACACCGCAGGCGTTATAGACGGCAAGCCGGACTGATATCGGCGACCCATAAAAAAAGAGGCCCGAAGGGCCTCTTTTTTTTTGCGCTTGGTATTTATATCTTGCCGAGTAACAGCAGGACCAACAGCACCACCAGTACGACGCCGATGATACCGGACGGGCCATAACCCCAACTTCTGGAGTGCGGGAAGACCGGCAGGCCACCGATCAGCAGGAGGATCAGGATGATGATTAGAATAGTGCCCATTGTTGATTTCCTTATTGGTCAGTTCTGGAGTGATGTAACTTTCAACTGCCAGCGCGCATGCATTAAATCCGGGCGGCTTAATAAGTCCGACCGTAACGCCCAGTAAAAAATTCAATGTTTTTTGCTGTTGCCATAACGCATGACTTTGGCGTTCGCAGGTTCCAGGCCAAGACTTCAAAACCGCCTGCGGTTTGCCCCCGCCATTCAGCAATCTGATGGAGCGTGGGTCCGGCCGGCGCCTTCGCTACACTCGGCCCATCTCTCCCGGAACAACAAGGCTGTTTCCCTATGCAAAATCGCATGATGATCACTGGTGCCGGCTCTGGCCTGGGTCGCGAAATCGCGCTGCGCTGGGCCCGCGAAGGCTGGCGCCTGGCCTTGTCCGATGTCAGCGAGCCTGGCCTGCTGGAAACCCTCAAGCTGGTACGCGCCGCAGGCGGCGACGGCTTCGTCCAGCGCTGCGATGTGCGCGACTACAGCCAGCTCACGGCGTTTGCCCAGGCCTGCGAGGAAAAACTCGGCGGCATCGACATCATCGTCAACAACGCCGGCGTAGCTTCAGGCGGGTTCTTCAGCGAATTGTCCCTGGAGGATTGGGACTGGCAAATCGCGATCAACCTGATGGGCGTGGTCAAGGGCTGCAAGGCGTTCCTGCCGCTGCTGGAAAAAAGCCGTGGGAAGATCATCAACATCGCTTCCATGGCTGCGCTGATGCAGGGCCCCGCCATGAGCAACTACAACGTGGCCAAGGCCGGTGTGGTGGCGCTGTCGGAGAGCCTGCTGATCGAGCTGGCGCAGCAGGAGATTGGGGTGCATGTGGTCTGCCCGTCGTTCTTCCAGACCAACCTGCTGGACTCGTTCCGCGGCCCGACCCCGGCCATGAAAGCCCAAGTCGGCAAATTGCTGGAAAGCTCGCCGATCAGCGCCGCCGACATCGCCGATTACATGTACCAGCACGTCGCCCAGGGCGAATTCATGATCCTGCCCCATGAGCAGGGGCGCATGGCCTGGGCCACCAAACAAAAGAATCCCAAGCTGTTGTATGACGAAATGACGGCCATGGCCGACAAGATGCGCGCCAAGGCCCGTCAGAACCAGGGTTGACCCCAGGTTCCAATGTCCTCAGGATGGCGCGCTCGTGCCTTCCTGATGGACTGCTCCATGCTCAACTATTTGTGGTTTTTTCTCGCCGCACTCTTTGAAATCGCTGGCTGCTACGCCTTCTGGATGTGGTTGCGCCAAGGCAAGAGCGCCTGGTGGATCGCGCCGGCGCTGCTCAGCCTGACGCTGTTCGCCCTCTTGCTGACCCGCATCGAAGCGACCTACGCCGGTCGTGCCTATGCCGCCTACGGGGGAATTTATATCATCGCTTCCATTGGCTGGCTGGCCGTTGTAGAGCGAGTACGGCCGCTGGGTTCCGACTGGATTGGCGTGGCGCTCTGCGTGTTGGGCGCGGGTGTGATTTTGTTTGGGCCGCGGTTCTCCGGTCCTTGAATTGACCCAGTGCCTGACCGGGTTTTGCAGGACGTTTCCTTCAGCTGCCGGAGTTTTGTTTGTAGGGGGTTACTGAATTCCCTCCGGCACCTTGTGCACAGAAAACAGCCCGGGCATGGTCGAGGTCCAGACATTCTTAAGGACAAGAGCCATGCTCGTACTAAGCCGCGCTGTAGGTGAGTTGATTTCCATCGGTGACGACATTTCCGTCCGCGTCCTGTCGATCAGCGGCAGCACCGTGCGTTTCGGCGTGGAGGCGCCCCGGCACGTCGACGTCCATCGCTCGGAAATCTACGACAAGATCCAGAGAAAAAAGGCCCAGGCCGCACGCAAGGCCTGTTCAGTCGAATAGGTGCTTGGGCACGTCATGCTTGAGCATCAGTTGGCACTGTTCGCTTTCGGGGTCGAAGACAATCATGGCCTGGCCTTTGGTCAGGGCCTGCCTGACCCGCAGAACTCGCGTCTCCAAAGGCGTATCGTCGCCATTGTCAGTCCCATCGCGGGTGACGAAATCCTCGATCAGGCGGGTGAGCGTGTCGACTTCGAGTTGGTCGTAGGGGATCAGCATCATAGGGCTCCGCTAAACAATGAAGCGGATGCTACGGTGGATAGGCCGTCGCGGCTAGCCTGGGCTTCGCGACGGCTGCTCCAGCGTTATCCCCCAATGCTTGAATCCGGATCACTGATCCGAACGCTGCCCGATCAGGCTGTCGACTGACGGCACGCGGGTATCGCTTTCCATCTGCGCATCGTGTTCGATCTGGTGGCTGAAGCGGTCCAGCGACCCCTGGGCGGGTTGCGCGTCGCTGGCAAACACCGGTGGGCTGAGGATATACGCGCCAAGCAAGCGGCTCAGTGCGGCCAGGCTGTCGATGTGGGTGCGCTCATAGCCATGGGTGGCGTCGCAGCCGAAAGCGAGCAGGGCGGTGCGGATGTCGTGGCCGGCGGTGATGGCCGAGTGGGCGTCGCTGAAGTAGTAGCGGAACAGGTCGCGGCGCGCCGGCAACTCGTTCTCGCGGGCCAGCTTCAACAGGTGGCGCGACAGATGATAGTCGTAGGGGCCTCCGGAATCCTGCATCGCCACGCTCACCGCATGTTCGCTGGAATGCTGGCCAGGTGCGACCGGAGCGATGTCGATCCCGACGAACTCACTGACGTCCCAGGGCAATGCCGCCGCCGCGCCGCTGCCGGTTTCCTCCGTGATGGTGAAGAGTGGGTGGCAGTCGATCAGCAACTCTTCGCCGCTGTCGACAATGGCCTTGAGCGCTGCCAGCAACGCGGCAACGCCAGCCTTGTCATCCAGGTGCCGGGCGCTGATGTGGCCACTTTCGGTGAATTCGGGCAACGGGTCGAAGGCGACGTAATCGCCGATACCGACCCCCAGTGTTTCGCAATCGGCGCGGGTGGTGCAGTAGGCGTCCAGGCGCAGTTCGATGTGGTCCCAACTGATGGGCATTTCATCCACCGCGGTGTTGAACGCGTGCCCGGACGCCATCAACGGCAACACACTGCCGCGGATGACGCCTGTGTCGGTAAACAGGCTGACCCGGCTGCCTTCGGCAAACCGACTGGACCAGCAACCTACCGGGGCCAGCGTCAGGCGGCCGTTGTCCTTGATGGCTCGAACCGAGGCGCCGATGGTGTCCAAGTGCGCCGAGACGGCTCGGTCAGGGCTGTTCTGGCGGCCCTTGAGGGTGGCGCGAATCGTCCCGCGCCGGGTCATTTCGAACGGAATGCCCAGCTCTTCGAGTCGCTCGGCGACATACCGCACAATGGTGTCGGTGAAACCGGTCGGGCTGGGAATGGCGAGCATTTCCAGCAAGACTTTCTGCAGGTATGCGAGATCCGGTTCGGGAATTTTACTGATCATGGAAACTCCTCACGGAACGTTAAGTGGGGATAGCAAACCTTGTGGCGAGGGAGCTTGCTCCCGCTGGACCGCGAAACGGTCCCTCTGAGTTCCAGGTTGATGCACGAACCCGGAGTACTACGGAGAAGGGCCGCTTCGCGCCCCGGCGGGAGCAAGCTCCCTCGCCACGGAAAGATATTTCAGACCGCCGCCTGGCTATGGGGAAACAACATATCCACAAAGCGTTCTGCGGTAGGTTGCGGTTCGTGGTTGGCCAGGCCGGCGCGCTCGTTGGCTTCGATGAACACGTACTCCGGCTGATCGGCCGCAGGCACGAGCAGGTCCAGACCGACCATGGGAATGTCCAGCGCCCGCGCGGCACGTACGGCGGCATCGTTCAGGGTCGGGTGAAGAATGCCGGTCACGTCTTCCAGCACGCCGCCGGTGTGAAGGTTCGCTGTACGACGCACGAACAGATGCTCGCCTGCGGGCAACACGCTGTCATAGTCGTAGCCGGCCGCACGCAACGTGCGTTCGGTCTCGGCGTCCATCGGAATCTTGCTTTCGCCTCCTGTGGCAGCCTGGCGTCGGCGGCTCTGGGCTTCGATCAGCGCGCCGATGCTGTGTTGGCCGTCACCGATCACTTCCGCCGGTCGCCGGATGGCCGCTGCCACCACTTCAAAGCCGATCACCACGATTCGCAGGTCCAGCCCCTCATGGAAGCTTTCCAGGAGCACGCGGCTGTCGAATTTGCGCGCCGCTTCGATGGCGCCCTGTACTTCTTCGATCGTCTGAAGATCCACCGCCACGCCCTGGCCTTGTTCACCGTCCAGCGGCTTGACCACCACGCGCGCGTGCTCATCGAGAAACGCCAGGTTGTCGTCGGCATTGCCCGCCAGTTGTTGGGCCGGCAAATTCAGGCCAGCGTTCTTCAACACTTTGTGGGTCAGGCTCTTGTTCTGGCACAAGGTCATGCTGATGGCGCTGGTCAGGTCGCTCAGCGATTCCCGGCAGCGGATGCGCCGGCTGCCATGTACCAGGGTGAACAGCCCGGCCTCGGCATCATCCACCTGCACTTCGATGCCGCGACGGTGCGCCTCATCGACAATGATTCGCGCATACGGGTTGAATTCCGCCTCCGGGCCAGGCCCCAGGAACAGCGGTTGATTGATGCCGTTCTTGCGCTTGATGGCGAAGGTCGAGAGGTTGCGAAAGCCAAGTTTGGCGTAGAGGTTCTTCGCCAAGCGATTGTTGTGCAGCACTGACAGGTCGAGGTAGCTCAAGCCACGGCTCATGAAGTGCTCGATAAGATGACGCACCAGCACCTCGCCAACGCCGGGGCGCGAGCACTGCGGGTCCACCGCCAGGCACCAGAGGCTGCTGCCGTTTTCCGGGTCGTTGAAGGCCTTCTGGTGATTGAGGCCCATGACGCTGCCGATCACCGCGCCGCTGTCGTCGTCTTCGGCCAGCCAGTACACCGGGCCGCCCTGATGGCGCGGGGTCAATCGCTGGGGATCGATGGGCAGCATACCGCGGGCCTGGTAAAGCTGATTGATGGCTTGCCAGTCGGAATCGCCTTGGGCTCGGCGAATCCGAAAACCGCGAAACACCCGCGTGGCTTGTCGGTAGTCACTGAACCACAGGCGCAGGGTGTCCGAAGGATCGAGGAACAGATGCGCCGGTTCTAGCCCAAGCACTTGCTGGGGCGCGGCGACGTACAAGGCGATGTCGCGTTCGCCGGGTTGTTCGTTGAGCAGTTCCTGGGCCAGGCTCGCCGGGTCCGGGAAGGTATGGCCGATCAGCAATCGGCCCCAGCCACAGTGCACCGCGATCGGGGCGGCGCCCAGCTCGCTGCCGTCTTCGGCCAGGCGTGCTTGCAGGCGTTCATAGGACGGTGGCTGGCCGCGCAACAGTCGTTGGTTGTGAAGGGTCGGGTGGGGTTTCATGATTTCAGATTCCTTGCTCGCTGAGCCACAGGTTCAGCGCCGCCAATTGCCACAGCCTCGAACCGCGCAGGGGCGTCAGCTGGCCATTGGGGTCGGTCAACAAACGGTCGAGCATGGTCGGGTTGAACAAGCCACGATCCTGGCTCGGATCCAGCAGCAATTCACGAACCCAGGCCAGCGTGTTGCCTTCCAGATGTTTGAGGCCCGGCACCGGGAAATAGCCTTTCTTGCGGTCGATGACCTCGCTCGGGATCACCCGGCGAGCGGCTTCCTTGAGCACGTGCTTGCCGCCATCGGGCAGCTTGAATTCAGCTGGCACTCGGGCTGAAAGTTCCACCAGCCGGTAGTCGAGGAACGGCGTGCGCGCTTCCAGGCCCCAGGCCATGGTCATGTTGTCCACGCGTTTGACCGGGTCGTCCACCAGCATCACGGTGCTGTCCAGGCGCAGGGCCTTGTCGACTGCGGCATCGGCGCCCGGTTGGGCGAAATGTTCCTTGACGAAGTCACCGGCCGCGTCGTTGGCCGTCAGCCATTTGGGCTGCACGGTAGCGGCATACTCTTCGTAGCTGCGGTCGAAGAAGGCCGCGCGATAGGCGGCGTACGGGTCGCTGGCGCCGTCCACTTGGGGATACCAGTGATAACCGGCGAACAGTTCGTCGGCGCCCTGGCCGCTTTGCACCACTTTGCAATGCTTGGCCACTTCCCGCGACAACAGGTAAAAAGCGATGCAGTCGTGGCTGACCATCGGCTCGCTCATGGCGCGGAATGCCGCGGGCAGTTGTTCGATGATTTCTTTTTCATCGATGCGCAACTGGTGATGCCGGGTGCCGTAGTGCTTGGCGATCAGGTCCGAATACTGGAACTCGTCACCGCGCTCGCCGCCGGCGTCCTGGAAGCCGATGGAGAAGGTCGACAGGTCCTCGACGCCCACTTCGCGCAACAAGCCCACAAGCATGCTCGAATCCACACCGCCCGAGAGCAACACGCCGACATCGACGGCGGCGCGCTGGCGAATGGCGACGGCTTCGCGGGTGCTGTCGAGCACGCGGTCGATCCAGTCTTCCAGCTTCAGATTCTGCTCATCGGCCCGTGGGCCGTAGGGCAGCGTCCACCAGGTTTTCTGCTCGGTGGTGCCATCCGCCTCGATGCGCATCCAGGTCGCGGGCGGCAGTTTCTCGATGCCCGCCAACAGGGTACGCGGCGCAGGGACGACGGCGTGGAAATTCAGATAATGATTGAGCGCCACCGGGTCGAGCACCGGGTTGATGTCACCGCCCTTGAGCAGCGCTGGCAACGCCGAGGCAAAGCGCAGGCGCTGGCCGGTACGCGACAGGTACAGCGGCTTCACGCCGAGGCGGTCGCGGGCGATGAACAGCCGCTTGGCGTCGCGTTCCCAGATGGCGAAGGCGAACATGCCGTTGAGCTTGGGCAGCAGGGCTTCGCCCCAGGCGTGATAACCCTTGAGCAGCACTTCGGTGTCGCCGCCGGAATGGAAGGTGTAGCCCAGGCCTTCGAGTTCGGCGCGCAGTTCCGGGTAGTTGTAGATCGCACCGTTGAATGCCAGTGCCAGGCCCGATTGATTGTCGGTCATCGGCTGCGCCGAGCCGTCGGAGAGGTCCATGATCTTCAGGCGACGATGGCCGAGGGCAATCGGTCCCTGGCTATGGAACCCCCACGCGTCAGGACCGCGAGGGGCCAGGTGATGGGTAATTCGCTCTACGGCCGCAAGGTCCGCAGGTTGTTGATCGAAACGTAACTCTCCAGCTAATCCGCACATAAGTCCTTACCGGTTTTTCCGTTGGGGAGGGGTCAAGCCATACGCGCCAGAAGGGCGGGTACTCTGAAACTGACCGGTGGGATTGCTGTGAGTTTTATATCAATGCGTTATAAGCCGACGGGTGGGACAGGTTTGCGTCAAGCCTTGCCCCGAATCAACGCCCGTAGCGCAAATCGGTTCGGATGGCAGGCTTCGGCCACGCTTCGTGGCAATGGCAGCGGTTCGTTGTCCAGCCAGGCGGCGATCAGTTCGCCCGACAGCGGTGCGCTGATCAAGCCCCGTGAGCCGTGGCCGCTGTTGACGTACAGGCCATCGAGCCAAGGGCATGGATGGTCCGGCACTTGGCGGGCATCCTTGGCCAGGGCGCAATACGTTTCGGTGAACTCCCCCAGATCGGCCAGCGGCCCGACAATCGGCAGGTAGTCCGGACTGGTGCAGCGAAACGCCGCACGGCCTTCGAGGTGCTCAGGATCCAGGGCGCTGGCTTCCAGGCGATCCACCAGGTCGAGGGAGATCTCTTCGAGCATCTGCAGATTGCCGGCGTGCTCGGCGGCGGTGGGGGTCAGGTCGTCATTCTTGAAGTCGAAGCTGGCGCCGAGGGTGTGCTCGCCCATGCGCGGCGGGGCCACGTAGCCTTCGGCGCAGACCACTGTCGCCAGGCTTTGACTGCGGGGGGTTTGGGGCAGGCGGCTGATTTGTCCGCGAATGCGCTTGAGAGGAAGTTCGGCGGCCGGTGCGAAGCGTTTGATTTCGGCGGCACTGGCGAGGATCACCACCGGGGCGCTGGCCACGCAACGTTGCCCATCCCAGGCCTGCCACTGGTCGTCGACACGCCGCAGTTCCAGTACCTCATGGTGTGGTAGCAATGCAATTGCCGAGTCCGAGGCTTGCCAGCGACACAAGGCTGGCGGATGGACCCAGCCGCCCTCGGGATAAAACAGGCCGCCACAGGCCAGGCCGATCCCCGCCTGCGCCTGCGCCTCGGTGCGATCGAGGACCTTCAGCAGGTTGGTTGGGAACGCGTCGGCCAGTCGCGCCTGGCGCTCGGCTTCCTTGTCGTTGAAGGCCAATTGCAGGACGCCGCAACTGTCCCAGTCAATGCCTCGCTGCAAGTGTTCCAGCAATCGACGGGTGTAGCCGAAACCGCTGAGGATCATCTGCGACAACGCTGTGCCGTGGGCCGACAGCTTGAGGTACAGCACGCCCTGGGGATTGCCGGACGCTTCCTCGGCCAATCCGGCGTGGCGTTCCAACAACGTCACTTGCCAGCCTCGGGCCGCGAGACTCGCCGCGCTGGCGCAACCGGCCAGGCCGCCGCCGATCACCAAGGCCCGGCGTTCGCCGCTGTGGGGAGCGGGGCGGGCGTACCAGGGTTTGGCCAGCGCTGGCGCTGGTGCTTGCTCCGGCCAGCCGAGAAACACGCCGCGAAGAATCTCCCATTTATGACCGATGCCCGGCGTGCGCTTCATCTTGAAGCCCGCCGCGTTGAGCCGCCGCCGCACCCAGCCGGTGCTGGTAAAGGTGCTGAGGGTGGCGCCGGGCGCCGCGAGCCGCGCCAATTCGGCGAACAGCTCGGCGGTCCACATCTCGGGGTTTTTCGCTGGCGCGAAGCCGTCGAGGAACCAGGCGTCGATGGGCCCGTCCAGTTGCGGCAGTTGTTCCAGGGCATCGCCAATCAACAAGGTCAGCGTCACTCGGCCATCGGCCAGGGTCATGCGCTGGAAACCCTGGTGGATCGCGACGTACTGCCCCAGCAGTTGGTCAGCCTGAAACTTTAGCTCAGGCCACAAGGCCAAGGCCCGGCGCAAATCCTCGGGGCCCAGGGGGAATTTCTCGACGCTGACAAAATGCAGTCGCGCCCCGGCCGGTGCGCATTGCTCGAACAGTTGCCAGGCGCAGAGAAAATTCAGCCCGGTGCCAAACCCGGTTTCGCCGATCACCAGGCGCCCATCGTCCGCCAGCGCGGCAAAACGCTCGGCCAGGTTGTTCTGCGCAAGGAACACGTAGCGGGTTTCTTCCAGGCCCGACCGGTCGGAGAAATACACATCGTCGAACAGCCGCGAACGTGGAAGACCCTGGTCATCCCAGTCGAGTTGGGCGTGGTGCTGGATGGGCGTCATGGTGGGCTCGGTCAAAACAAGGTCGCCATTCTAGCCGATCGGCGGGGCAATGCTTGATCCACGGCAAGCGTGGGCAGGTCTGAAGGGAATCTGCTGCGCAGGGGCGAATCCAATCCGCTAGTCTTGCCCCATTCCTGGAAGGAGCTGCCCATGTTCGAGTCCGCTGAAATCGGTCACGTCGTTGATAAAGAAACCTTTGAAGCCGAAGAGCCGGCGCTGCGCGAGGCGCTGCTCGAAGCCCAATTCGAGCTGCACCAGCAAGGCCGCTTCCCGGTCATCATCCTGATCAACGGCATCGAAGGCGCGGGCAAGGGCGAGACAGTGAAGTTGCTCAATGAGTGGATGGATCCACGGTTGATCGAAGTGCGTACCTTCGACCAGCAGACCGATGAGGAACTGGCGCGGCCGCCGGCGTGGCGCTACTGGCGGATGCTGCCCGCCAAGGGGCGCATGGGAATTTTCTTCGGCAATTGGTACAGCCAGATGCTGCAAGGGCGGGTGCACGGCGAGTTCAAGGACCCGCGACTCGACCAGGCGATCAACGGTGCCGAACGCCTGGAGAAGATGCTCTGCGATGAAGGCGCGTTGATCTTCAAGTTCTGGTTCCACCTGTCCAAGAAACAGATGAAGGCCCGCCTGAAAAGTCTAAAGGACGACCCCTTGCACAGCTGGCGCATCAGTCCGCTCGACTGGCAGCAATCCCAGACCTACGACAAGTTCGTCAAATACGGTGAGCGCGTGCTGCGCCGCACCAGTCGCGACTATGCGCCATGGCACGTGATCGCAGGCGCCGATGCCTGTTATCGCAGCCTCGCTGTCGGTCGCATCCTGCTCGAAGGGCTGCGCCAGGCCCTGGACCGGCCCAAGGTCAAGCCGGAAAAAGGCAACGTGGCGCCACTGCCGGCGCTGGATGGCCAGGTCACGTTGATTGACAGCCTGGACATGACGCTGCGCCTGGATAAACCCGATTACGAAGAACAATTGATCACCGAGCAGGCGCGGTTCGCCGGTTTGCTGCGCGACAAACGCATGCGCCGGCACGCCCTGCTGGCGGTGTTCGAAGGCAACGATGCGGCGGGCAAGGGCGGGGCGATCCGTCGGGTCGCGGCGGCGCTCGATCCGCGCCAGTACAGCATCGTGCCGATTGCCGCGCCCACCGAGGAGGAGCGAGCCCACCCCTACATGTGGCGCTTCTGGCGACATATCCCGGCACGGGGCAAGTTCACCATGTTCGACCGCTCCTGGTATGGCCGGGTGCTGGTGGAGCGGGTCGAGGGCTTCTGCAGCCGCGCCGATTGGCTGCGAGCCTACGGTGAGATCAACGATTTCGAGGAACAACTGGCCGACGCCGGCGTGGTGGTGGTCAAATTCTGGTTGGCCATCGACAAGGAAACCCAGTTGGCGCGTTTCCAGGAGCGCGAGGAAATCCCTTTCAAGCGCTTCAAGATCACCGAGGACGACTGGCGCAACCGCGACAAGTGGGACGCCTATCGGTCGGCGGTCTGCGACATGGTCGATCGCACCAGCACTGAAATCGCTCCCTGGACCCTGGTGGAGGCCAACGATAAGCGCTGGGCTCGGGTCAAGGTGTTGCGCACGATCAATGAAGCACTGGAACAGGCCTTCGAGCGATCGGCCAAGCAGGCGCACAAAAAGAAGTAGCACGATGGGCTCGCATACGCGGGGTGAATGATTGTCGCGTTCGGTTATGCAGTGGATCTATCCTCGAATCCACTCTTAACCGATAACAACAATGAGGTGCCGCCATGCGTGAAGTGGTGATCGTCGACAGTGTACGAACGGGTTTGGCCAAGTCCTTTCGCGGCAAGTTCAACATGACCCGTCCGGACGACATGGCGGCGCATTGTGTCAACGCGCTGTTGGCGCGTAACGGGATCGACCCGGCCAGCGTCGAGGACTGCATTGTCGGCGCCGGCTCCAACGAAGGCGCCCAAGGCTACAACATCGGACGCAACGTGGCGGTGCTCTCGCAGTTGGGCATCGGCACGGCCGGTATGACGCTGAACCGCTTCTGTTCCTCCGGCCTGCAAGCGATCGCGATTGCCGCCAACCAGATCGCCTCCGGCTGCAGCGAGATCATTGTCGCCGGTGGCGTGGAATCGATCAGCCTGACGATGAAAAGCGTCAATACCGACAACCTGATCAACCCGCTGCTCAAGGAACAGGTGCCGGGGATCTATTTTCCGATGGGCCAGACCGCCGAGATCGTCGCGCGCCGTTACCAGGTCAGCCGTGAGGAGCAGGACCGCTACGCCTTGCAGAGCCAGCAGCGCACGGCCCGGGCCCAGGCCGCCGGGTTGTTTGACGATGAAATCGTGCCGATGACGGTGAGATACCGGGTCGAGGACAAGAACACCGGTGCGGTGCAGATCGTTGAAGGCGTGGTTGAGCGCGATGATTGCAACCGCCCCGATACCACCTACGAAAGCCTGGCCGGGCTAAAACCGGTGTTCGCCGAAGACGGCTCGGTGACGGCGGGCAACTCGTCGCAGTTATCCGACGGCGCCTCGATGACTCTGGTGATGAGCCTGGAAAAAGCCCTGGCGTTGGGGCTCAAGCCCAAGGCATTTTTCCGCGGCTTTACCGTGGCTGGCTGCGCGCCGGACGAGATGGGCATCGGCCCGGTGTTCTCGGTGCCCAAATTGCTCCAGGCCAAGGGTTTGCAGATCGGCGATATCGATTTGTGGGAGCTCAACGAGGCGTTTGCGTCCCAGTGCCTGTACAGCCGCAATCGGCTGGAGATCGACAACGAGAAATACAACGTCAACGGCGGCTCGATCTCCATCGGCCACCCGTTCGGCATGACCGGCTCGCGACAAGTCGGGCATCTGGTGCGTGAGCTGCAACGACGCAACCTGCGCTACGGCGTCGTGACCATGTGCGTGGGCGGCGGGATGGGGGCGACGGGGTTGTTCGAGGCGGTTCGATAGCCGCTGCTTCCAACGGCTCTTGTGGCGAGGGAGCTTGCTCCCGCTCGGCTGCGAAGCAGTCGTCAATGGGTCGATAGTTACGGATGGACAGCAGAGGGGCCGCTTTGCGGCCCCGCGGGAGCAGGCTCCCTCGCCACGGGGTTCTCAGTGACCTTGGCCAGTTGCATCATCCGCTGGATATACGACGCTATTTCCTGTTCCGCCTCCTCGCGGCTGTTGAACGGACCCTCCTGTGTGCCTTCGCGGGTACTGAAGTAAAACTCGCCATTGATCCGGCAGATCCGGTCGCTGCGGAAAATCGTCTTTGGGGCGTCGGTATCCTGCGCGCGCGTTCCTGGCATTTCGGGTCTCCATAGGGCCTGCTGGGTCGTCTCAACTGAGCATATGTGTTGGCATTGATTTGCGCCTGCCCAGCCGATCGACGGCTGCGACCCGTACAATCCCGGTAGCGGCGCAGATCTAATTGTCCCTGTGTCGCCGAGCGATCCGAGCCTAGAATGGGCGTTCATGTCTTGGCTTCGAGGGTTGCATGCACATTTCGTCCGGTCGCTGGGTCTATGGCCTGTTCCTCGCCCTGCTGACCGCTTTGTTGTGGGGAATCCTGCCGATCAAGCTCAAGCAAGTGCTGCAAGTGATGGATCCGGTCACGGTCACCTGGTTTCGGCTGTCGGTGTCCGGCGGCCTGCTTTTCGCCTACCTGGCGGCTACCCGACGCCTGCCCAGCCGCAAGGTGCTCGGCCCGCGTGGCGGCTGGCTGGTGGGCATGGCGGTGCTGGGGCTGGTAGGCAATTATGTGTTGTACCTGATGGGCCTGAACCGCTTGAGCCCAGGCACCGCGCAACTGGTGGTGCAAATGGGGCCGATCATGTTGTTGGTCGCCAGCCTGTTTGTGTTCAAGGAGCGTTTCAGCGTGGGGCAGGGCATCGGCTTGCTGGTGCTGCTGATCGGTTTCGCGCTGTTTTTCAACCAGCGCCTTGTTGAGCTGTTGACGTCCTTGAGCGAGTACACCGCCGGCGTTCTGTTGGTATTGCTGGCCTCGACTGTCTGGACGTTCTATGCCCTGGGCCAGAAGCAATTGCTGACGGTCTGGAATTCGTTGCAGGTGATGATGGTGATCTACCTGTTTTGCGCGCTGTTGCTCACGCCTTGGGTGCACCCGTTGGAGGCGTTGCAACTGAGCCCCTTGCAAGGCTGGCTGTTGCTCGCCTGCTGCCTCAACACCCTGATCGCTTATGGCGCGTTTGCCGAGGCGCTGGCCCATTGGGAAGCCTCGCGAGTCAGCGCGACCCTGGCGATTACGCCGCTGGTGACGTTCGCCGCCGTGGCAATGGCTGCCTGGTGGTGGCCGGACTACGTGCATGCCGAGCAGATAAATCTGCTGGGGTATGGCGGGGCGGTATTGGTGGTGTTGGGCTCGGCGCTGGTTGCGCTGGGTCCATCGCTGATCGCCGGGCTCAGGGCTCGGCGCGAGCGGATGGTTGCAGGACGATAGAGCGCCTGATGATCGTTCCCACGCGGGGCGCGGGAACGAACTCACTGGTCAGTAGGACTCAGCCCTGGCTACCGGCCTCCAGCATGTTCTCCGGCCTGACCCAGGCATCGAATTCCTCATCGGTCAGATACCCCAGCTGCAACGCAGCTTCGCGTAGGGTCAGCCCTTCGCCGTAGGCTTTCTTGGCGATTTCGGCGGATTTGTCGTAGCCGATGTGCGGGTTCAGTGCCGTCACTAGCATCAACCCACGCTCCAGGTGCGCCGCCATCTGCTCGGCATCCGGTTCGAGGCCGGCAATGCAGTGCTGCTGGAAGTTGCTGCAGCCGTCGGCCAGCAGGCGGATCGATTGCAGCAGGTTGTGGATGATCACCGGCTTGAACACGTTCAATTGCAAGTGCCCCTGGCTGGCGGCAAAACCGATTGTCACGTCGTTGCCCAGTACCTGGCACGCCAGCATCGACAAGGCTTCGCACTGGGTCGGATTGACCTTGCCGGGCATGATCGAGCTGCCTGGCTCGTTGGCAGGCAGTTTCACCTCGGCAAACCCGGCCCGTGGCCCGGAGCCCAGCAGGCGCAGGTCGTTGGCGATTTTCATCAAGGTCACGGCCAGGGTTTTCAGTGCGCCGGACAGTGTTGTCAGCGGCTCATGGCCGGCCAGCGCGGCGAACTTGTTCGGCGCGGTGACGAACGGCAAGCCGGACAACGCTGCCAATTCAGCGGCAATCGCTTCGCCGAAGCCATGGGGCGAGTTGAGCCCGGTGCCCACTGCGGTGCCGCCCTGTGCCAGCTCGCAGACCGCCGGCAATGCCGCGCGGATCGCCCGTTCGGCGTAGTCAAGCTGGGCAATGAAGGCCGACAGCTCCTGGCCAAAGGTGATTGGCGTGGCATCCATCATGTGGGTGCGACCGGTCTTGACCAGCTTCATATGGCGCGCCGCCAGTTCCGCGAGGCCGCCCGACAATTCGCTGATGGCCGGCAACAACTGCTGGTGCACGGCCTGGGCAGCGGCGATGTGCATGGCGGTGGGGAAACAATCATTGGAGCTCTGCGAGCGGTTGACGTGGTCGTTGGGGTGCACCGGGCTCTTGCCGCCGCGCGGGTTGCCCGCCAGCTCGTTGGCGCGTCCGGCGATCACCTCGTTGACGTTCATGTTGCTCTGGGTCCCGCTACCGGTCTGCCAGACCACCAGCGGGAACTGGTCGTCATGCTGGCCGGCCAACACCTCGTCGGCTGCCTGTTCGATCAAGCGGGCGATGTCGGCGGGCACGTCGCCATTGCGGTCGTTGACCCTGGCGGCGGCTTTCTTGACCAGCGCCAGGGCATGCAGCACCGACAGCGGCATGCGTTCATCGCCGATGGCAAAATTGATCATGGAGCGCTGTGTCTGGGCGCCCCAATAGGCTTCATCCGGGACTTCAACCTGGCCAAGGCTGTCGGTTTCGATACGGCTCATCGGGTCAAACTCCTGTTGGTCTGAATGCGCAGTTTAGGCCCAGACGGGCGACATGGGTTCCCTCAATCTAGGAAGGGACGGTTCGGTCCGTCAATCGGACCCTGCGAGGAACGGGGTTGAGCCCTGGCGTTTTTTAGGCGCAGAATGGTCGCCCTTGGGGTTTTGCCTCGCCTGTTAGATAAGGAAACTCGATGACCCGTCTTCGTGCCATCTGTACCGCAGTTGCTCTGGTGTGTGCCAGCGGCCCTGTTCTTGCCGATACCGCCAGCCACAACGCCAGTGCCGAAGCGTTCCTGACCCTGGCGCATGCCGACAAGCTGGGTACCCCGGTCTACATGCAAGTCCAGCAGATGTTCGCCCAGCGCTTTGAACAGACCAAGGCACCTGAGTCGAAAAAAGCCACCCTCGAGACTTACCAGGCCAAGGCCAACGCCGCGCTGGACCAAGCCATCGGCTGGAACAAGCTCAAGCCGGACATGGTCAAGCTCTACACCAGCAACTTCAGCGAGTCCGAGCTCAAGGACCTGGTGTCCTTCTACCAGTCGCCCCTGGGCAAGAAAGTCTTGGAAAAAATGCCCCAGCTGACCCAGCAATCGGCCCAACTGACCCAGGCCAAGCTGGAAAGCGCGGTACCGGTGGTCAACAAGCTGCTGGCGGACATGACCGCCGAGCTCGAGCCAAAAGCCGCCGCCCCGGCCAAGAAAAAGCCATAAGCGGAGCCCTGGCATGAGCATGCAACAACGCATCGAATCGACCCTCGGGCTGCTGCAGCCCGAGCACCTGCAAGTGTTGGACGAAAGCCACATGCACAGCCGTGGCCAAGAAACCCACTTCAAGGCCGTGGTGGTCAGCCAGCAGTTCGAAGGGCTCAACCGGGTCAAGCGTCACCAGAAGGTCTACGGCACGCTCGGCGAGCTGATGGGCGAGTTTCATGCGTTGGCGCTGCACACCTACACGCCCGGGGAATGGGCGCAAATCGACGCGGCGCCGGCTTCGCCGACCTGTGCCGGCAATCGGCAGTAGCCAGCGACAAGCTTCAAGCGACAAGCTATGCGTAGGGCTTGAGCTTGTCGCTTGAAGCTTGTAGCTTGCCGCTGCTTTCTATATCCGGTTCACCCTTTGCGAGGGTAGCCACCTGGAGAAATACCCATGACACCACCGATTGTCGTGGCGGCACTGTATAAGTTCGTCACCCTGGAAGATTACGTCGAGCTGCGCGAGCCCCTGCTCAAGGCGATGCTCGACAACGGCATCAAGGGCACCCTGCTGATTGCCGAAGAAGGCATCAACGGCACCGTTTCCGGCACCCGCGAGGGGATCGACGGCTTGATGGCCTGGCTCAAGAACGATCCGCGCATGGACGACATCGACCACAAAGAGTCGTATTGCGACGAACAGCCGTTCTACCGCACCAAGGTCAAGCTCAAGAAAGAAATCGTCACCCTCGGCGTGGAAGGCGTGGACCCGAACAAGCAGGTCGGCACCTATGTCGAGCCACAGGACTGGAACGCGCTGATCAACGATCCGGAAGTCTTGCTGATCGACACGCGCAACGATTACGAAGTCGCGATCGGCACCTTTGAAGGTGCCGTCGATCCGAAGACCACCAGCTTCCGCGAATTCCCCGAGTACATCAAAGCCAACTTCGACCCCGCCAAGCACAAGAAAGTCGCCATGTTCTGCACCGGTGGCATTCGTTGCGAGAAGGCTTCGAGCTATATGCTTGGCCAAGGATTCGACGAGGTCTATCACCTCAAGGGCGGCATCCTGAAGTACCTCGAAGAGGTGCCCCAGGAAGAAACCAAATGGCGCGGTGACTGCTTTGTGTTCGACAACCGCGTGACCGTGCGCCATGACCTCAGCGAAGGCGACTACGATCAATGCCATGCCTGCCGTACCCCGGTGAGCGTGGAAGATCGCGCGTCGCAACACTATGTGCCGGGCATCAGCTGCCCGCATTGCTGGGATAAGCTGAGCGAGAAGACCCGTCGTAGCGCCATCGACCGGCAAAAGCAGATCGAATTGGCCAAGGCACGCAACATGCCCCATCCAATCGGCTACAACTACAAGCAATCATCTTCCGAGGCTTGAGCCATGGCGTCGCGCCTGCTGTATGTAATGGACCCGATGTGTTCCTGGTGCTGGGGCTTCGCGCCAGTGGCCGAGGCGTTGGCCGAGCAGGCCCAGGCCGCGGGCGTGGAGTTGCACTTGGTCGTGGGCGGCTTGCGCACCGGCAG
This sequence comes from Pseudomonas sp. Z5-35, assembly GCF_051131945.1. NCBI lineage: Bacteria > Pseudomonadati > Pseudomonadota > Gammaproteobacteria > Pseudomonadales > Pseudomonadaceae > Pseudomonas > Pseudomonas sp. Z5-35. The sequence continues at coordinate 3,844,419 of NZ_CP071640.1, read as the reverse complement.
CGGTTCGGCCCTGGAGCCGACGACCCGGCGCTATATTCTTGAACATTGGCAGGCGGTCACCGAGGCCACCGGCCAGCCGTTCAAGCTTGAAGGCGCGCTGCCGGACGGTTTCGTCTACGACACCGAACCCGCGTGTCGGGCGCTGGTGACAGCGCGCAGCCTGGCGCCGGACCTGGCCTGGAAGCTGCTGAAGCTGATCCAGCAGGCGTTTTATGTGCAAGGTCGCGACGTGACCCACGCCAGCGTCCTGGTGGAACTGGCCGAGCAGGCCGGGTTGCCCCGCATTGAGTTCGCCGCAGCATTCGACCGCGCCGAACAACATGCAGCCACGGCCGCTGATTTCACCTGGGTACAAGATTTGGGCATTGCCGGGTTTCCCACGCTGCTGGCCGAGCGCGACGGCCAGTTGGCCTTACTGACCAACGGCTACCAACCCCTGGAGCAATTGTCGCCGTTGCTCGGGCGCTGGCTGGAGCGCGCGGCCTGTGCCTGACCTGCCCGATGATGGCGCACCCGCCACGCGCCGCATCGATCGCTTGAGCTGGGCGGAAATTCGTCGCCTGGCCCTCACGCACAAGAAAGCCCTGTGGATCGCCAACGGCGTCGCCGTGCTGGCGACCTTATGCAGCGTACCGATCCCGCTGCTGTTACCGCTGCTGGTAGACGAAGTGCTGCTGGGCCACGGCGATGCGGCATTGAAAATCATGAACAATGCGCTGCCGACAGCCTGGCAAAGCGCGGCCGGTTACATCGGGCTGATGCTGCTGGTGACGTTGATGCTGCGGTGCGGCGCGTTGCTCTTCAACGTCTTGCAGGCGCGACTGTTCGCCAGCTTGGCCAAGGATATTGTCTATCGCATCCGTATCCGGCTGATCGAGCGCCTCAAGCGTATTTCCCTCGGTGAATATGAAAGCCTCGGCAGCGGTACGGTGACCACGCACTTGGTCACCGACCTGGACACCCTCGACAAGTTCGTCGGCGAAACCCTCAGTCGGTTCCTGGTCGCCATGCTGACCTTGGTGGGCACCGCCGGCATCCTGATGTGGATGCATTGGAAGCTGGCGCTGCTGATCCTGTTGTTCAATCCCTTGGTGATCTATGCCACGGTGCAGCTGGGCAAACGGGTCAAGCACCTGAAGAAACTGGAAAATGACAGCACCTCGCGCTTTACCCAGGCCCTGACCGAAACCCTGGACGCTATCCAGGAAGTGCGGGCCGGCAACCGCCAGGGGTTCTTCATCGGCCGACTGGGGATGCGTGCCCGGGAAGTGCGCGACTACGCGGTGAATTCGCAGTGGAAAACCGATGCCTCGAACCGTGCCAGCGGTTTGCTGTTTCAGTTTGGTATCGATATTTTCCGCGCCGCGGCCATGCTCACCGTGCTGTTTTCCGACCTGTCCGTCGGCCAGATGCTCGCGGTGTTCAGCTACCTGTGGTTCATGATCGGCCCGGTGGAGCAACTGCTGAACCTGCAATACGCCTACTACGCGGCATCAGGCGCCTTGAACCGCATCAATGAATTGCTGGCCCGGGCCGACGAGCCGCAGTACCGCGGCGGCGCCAACCCGTTCAAGGGGCGCGACACCGTCGGCATCGACATCCAAGGGCTCAGGTTCGGCTATGGCGAGGAAATGGTGCTCGATCAACTGAACCTGTCCATTTCGCCGGGGGAGAAGGTCGCGATCGTTGGCGCCAGCGGCGGCGGCAAGAGTACCTTGGTGCAACTGTTGCTGGGCCTGTACACGCCGCAGGCCGGCAGCATCCGGTTCGGCGGCGCGACCCAGCAGGAAATCGGCCTGGAAACCATCCGGGAAAATGTCGCGGTGGTGCTGCAGCATCCGGCGTTGTTCAACGACACGGTGCGGGCTAACTTGACCATGGGCCGTGAACGCAGTGACGAGGCCTGTTGGCGGGCGCTGGAAATTGCCCAGCTGCACAGCACGATCCGGGAATTGCCCAACGGCCTGGACAGCGTCGTCGGGCGTTCCGGTGTTCGTTTATCCGGTGGGCAGCGCCAGCGTCTCGCGATTGCCAGGATGGTGCTGGCGGAACCCAAGGTGGTAATCCTCGACGAAGCCACCTCGGCGCTGGACGCCGCCACGGAATACAACCTTCATCAGGCACTGGCGCGGTTCCTGAGTGGACGCACGACGTTGATCATTGCGCACCGGTTGTCCGCGGTAAAACAGGCTGACCGTGTGTTGGTGTTCGACGGCGGACAAATCGCCGAAGACGGCGACCACCAGCAGCTGATTGCCGATGGTGGTTTGTACGCCAGGCTTTATGGGCATTTGCAACGGCATTGAATGCCTGGAATGTGATTCGGGTGAAGCGCTGGCTCAGCTCTCAAGGTTGACGGCGTTCACCCCATATAACGTTCAACGAATCTGCTCCACGCGAATGACCGAATTCCTTCATGACGATCGCACAGGAATCGCACGGAGGCAGCGTCGTGGCAATGGTCATTGAACGGATATCTGCGTTATTGGGATATTTTTCACGGATGAAACCGACCAGTTTGCTTTCGCTGTCAGCGGAGGTCACTTGACCCTGTACGTCCGAACGACTCGAGTGTGGTATCGATAGCACCCTGTTATCTGGGCCAATTGAAAGGGAGGTGGGCACAACAGGGCCCGCAATCTCATCCATGTTAAAGTAGTTGGTTCCATTGACTTCTACTTGTCTGGGATTGGAATTGAACAAGGGTAAATGCCGAGTAAAATCGTTGACGCCGGAGACGCTGACATAGACTTCGGTTTTTCCTGAAGCAAGGACAAGGTGGGCGAATGCTATATTTTTTTTATACCTTGGAAGGATATTCTGCAGCGCTGTCATGGCCTCGTTTATAGGGAGGGATTCTTTTTTGAAGAGTGCGCCGAAAACGGAAGTGGTCATGTTCGTCGCCTGCCTTGGGGCGGACGTGGCGGGTTTCCATAAGGAGGTGCCGTTGGGCAGTTCGACGACCATCATTCTCGTGCGATGATCAAATAGAAGTGCTTCGGCAGGGGAGGTGTCGACTGTTATCCATTTCATGTTTTTGGGCGGGGCTGGGGTGACGCCGATAGGGATCGAGAAATCGTCCATGTTTTTCAGCGCTTGTTCAACTTTTTCTATACCGTGTACCCGAGCCATGTTGTTTGCATTGAGTGAACCATCATAAATTCGTTTCAACTCCTCTCCGTATCCTTCTTTCCACGCACTGGGCTCCTGTTTTAGCAGTTTCAATGTTTTGGTATCATTCGTGGCCGAGAGTCTAAATGCGTAGTAGTTGTCATTTAGTCGGGTGAAGATGTAATTGAATTTCTCATCGAGAGAGGGCACGATGATTGCCCCGATTCGATGGACGTCGTTGATACCCTCTGCGGTGCCGGTGACCCTGATGCCGGCATATATACCCGTCTGAAATTCTATCGTTACGTCTATTGTTAGCTTAGGTTTGGGGGTTCTGGTAGGCAGGTAGATCCATTCTGGTTTACCTGTATATCTGATGTGCGTGCCATTTTTGAATTCATATATCTTTCCTTGATAATCGAATATGGCTCTATCTCTAATGCTCGCTGGTTCGACGAGAACGTCGCCAAACCAGGGTGCCCAGCTCTTTTCTGAACTGACTGTTCCCAAGACAGGGCGCTCGAAAATATCGCCGGTCAGCGAGTAAGAACTGCAAATTTTATTTAGCGGCATGGCAATTTCCTAAAGTTTTTAGTGATGTCCAAGGTGTCGACCCTGCGCAGGGCGCCGTCTTCCAATCGATAAGGAACGTCATCCAAATAGAAGGTCCGGCTACCGTCGACTTCCAGCACTTCTTTCACCTGGGTATTGCCAGGAATCTTGAAGAGACTATTGGATTCGGTTTTGCCCAACAGGTCGTATCGGGAAGGGCCCAACGACAATCCGGAATGTTCAGTCGTCAGGGCAGGCCCGTAGGGTTTGGTGGACAAAGGGTCGACCAAGCGAAAGTCGGATTTGCCGTGGGAGGCGATATTACGCACCGGGGCATCTTCAATTTCATAGACCGTGGCCAGTCGATCTTTTGTCGACAGAGGACGCCATCGGCCCGGATCGGTCGCTTGCGGCACGCCTTGCAAAAAGTCGTAGCGACCTGCTCGGCCGCTTAATGTCTTGAGGCTTAGATAACCTTTTTTGCTGAGTCTGAACAGGCTCAGGCCACCCGCCTTAAGCAGCGAGGGAATGCCATCAAGTGGATTCAAGGTGGAATTGAGGAGAACGCCTACGTTTTTTGCAAGTAAAGGCAGTTTTTTAGTGAAGGTAAGTTTGCCCCCCACTCTGATTATCTTCATGGAACCGGACGCAAATTTCCCAAAGGGAAATACGAAGGCTGCGAGGTCAAGGGTTAAACCCAACAAACCCTCATTTATTTTCTTTCTTTGACCTGAGCTCAGGTTCTCTATGCTTTCCCAGAATGGAATGAATGACTTTATTACGCTTATTAGCTTGTCAAGATTCGCCTGTTGGCGGTCAAATTCGGTTTGGCCGTAACAGGCGCGGCGCAACTCCGCTTCGTCAATAAAAAGGAGCCGGTCGGCAATGTGATTGGCGATCGACTGGATGGACGTTGATTCCAAAGTGGCAGGTGAAATGTCGGGGGGATCGCTATTCATTAATTTACCCAGCGTGCCGCCAATTTGATCCATGATAGCTTGGCATTGCATGTTTTTTTCGGGAACTGTTCCGTTGATGTGAGCGTTCCAATCAAAAGGCAAGTGTTTATTTTTATCTTGGAACGACCAAAAAATGCCGGGAGCTATTTGCTCGGCAGGGTTCATCTGTGGTCCGAACGTTGTCGTTGCGCCGATATGGTGCGGCGCGATATCCGGGCGGGGACGAATGACGCCCGCTCGCGGCACAAGTTCGTAGTAAGTTACCTTGCCATCGTAAGTGGCTTCTAAAATAAAACCGCAGCGGGCGCGCAGGGGTAGTGTTTCTTCTTCGACTCCTATGACGCCGCCCATATCACCGGTTGGTTGTCTGAGGCTGTAGAGCTTGATGGTGCCGTATTCCAATGCCCGCCGATCAATCAAAGGAAGCGAGGCGATTTGGTGAATGATCAATTGCTGGTAGGCGCTGCTAATGAGCTTGATATAATTTTTGAGTTGGGTGTCGAATAGGTTTTCTATGTTTGGCAGTGTCTTTCCTTTGAGCTGGCGACCGAAAAGATTGGTATCTACTATGCCCTCTTCGGATAGGGTCAACCACGCCGTCTGTGGCGGGTTGATGAACCACTTTGCCTTGCTCAACTCTCCAGATGCATACACATCAACAAGCGAATATCGGGAGTGGAATGACGGACCGGTTTTCCATGTACCACTCCCGATGGAGAAAGCGGACGCCTCTCTCTCCATTTTCCATCCCGTCAAGAAACGGCTATGCCCAAATAGCTTTGTCAGCTCTAGTGTCGCGATCTTCAGTCTGTCGGGCGGCCTTTTGTCGAGATCGGTGACAGCACGACTTAAATGGGCGATGGCCTCATCGAGTTTTCGCATGGCCTTTTCGATGGTCTGCACCGAGTAGTCTGCATCGGTACGTTCAGGAACGAAGCCGTTGGTAACCGCCCAGTCCAGAGCGGGTTGGAGTCTTGTGATTGAAGCGAGTTTAAGATCTTCGGCGTTGCCTTCATCAATGTATTCGTTGGGCAGGTCCATCAGTTGCTGGACGCTCAGTCGCAGCAGCAGCGTTGGATCAATGGCATTGGCAAGCTGGACGCCATGGACAAAGTTGACCCAAACAGTCGAGCTCCGGTAGGGCAGTTCCGCGGGAATGTCGGGGATCTGCAATTCCAGGGGAAACGATGAGCGATACAAGCAGGCCAGCAAGACCGACTCATTCACCGATGAAGCGCGTTCCGAGGTACGTAGATATGACTCGAACGCCAGCCATATCGCTTCGTAGCTCTTGCCCCAATTGGAGGGCGCCTGCCATTGATAGCCGGCGATAGCACCCTCTGGCTCGTTTTTCCCGGCCAATAACCAAAGATCAATGGCTTTGACCAGCAATTTGATTCGTACGCTTGGAGCACTGTCTTCGCCGTGATGACCGCCGTACCATTCCAAGGCTCGCAACAGCGCCTCCGTCAACGCCTCAGCCTTTTCCGACAGCAGGATTTTTTCGAGATAAAACGATGGTTTAGCTCGTAACTCCTCGATCGTCAGGCTGGCTATGTCTATCGGGCTAAGGTGCGCCAGTAACGATGTACGAAGTTGCGGAAGGTGTTCACCCATCGTCTCCATAATCAGATCGTCTACGGACTTGTTCTTGACGGCGGAGCCGTGACCCAGTTCGTCGAGACGGATTGCGTTGCCCAGTCCCAATGAATGACGGGCGCGCTTTTCTTCCAGTGCCAAGATCGCGGCTTCGCGTTGTTTATCATCCAGCGGATCGGCGAGCGGGATCCCGTAAAACCAGGCCATTCTTGCGAACGTAACCTCGCCATTCTGACGAATCTGGCCGCCAAGTTTTCGTACGGTTCTTTCAATATTTGAAAGCCACCCGTCCCATACGGGATGCTTGCCAAGTGGAATTGGAAGGGTGACTTCGCTGTTACTCGGACGTGTTTCGTAGACGGCTTTTCCGTCTTTCAATGTGACGGTTAAATTGTACGGGGAGGCTCCTACTGTTTTGCACAATGCCCGGTAGTCTTCATGTTGCGCCAACGCCTGTAGCGAGCGCTGTCCGGTCTCGTCCTCCAAGTACATGGGAGAGCAACGCGTCGGTTTAATCAAGGTACTGGCAAGCTTCTCGGGAGATGTGTTTCGGATCAGCGAGAGCAAAGAATCGTAGTCGCCCAATAAGCCTTCATGTTTTTCGGCAGGGGATGGGACTGGGCTCAGTGATGAGGCCGTTGGCGGTTCGGGCGTGAGCAGTGATGACATATCCATGGTTCTCGGTGGTTAATACGGGTCCCCGCTAGCGTGATAATTCGCAATGTCAGGGGGCGTATCAAAACACTCCGAAAAAGAGGGTTGTGGTACATATGTATATCGCGACAAAACTATCGGGGCGCGAGTGTCCAAAGGCGCTGCTCGCCCTTCTCTTGCGCCCGGTCCGTGGGGCTGCAGGGGATCAAATAAATGTGCCGCCTCTTGCGGGGAACCGCTGCGCCTCCTAGTCTTGCGGGGATGACCGGCGTCAACGCCGATCGCTGCTACTTGTGCAAGGGACCTCATGAAGCAAAAGCGGACTCTCGGAACGCCACGGTTGTTGGGCATCGTCTGGCCCTTTATTGCTGTTGTGCTATTTCAAGCATTGCTTGGGGGGGTCAGCCTTTACGTATTGTCTGCAGTTCGCGGTTACGTGGCGGGGGAGAGCCTTTGGTCCAAGGGCCAGAAAGACGCCATCTATTATCTCAATCTCTACGCCGACAGCCGTGACGAGGCGATTTTTCGCAAGTATCAACAAGCCATCGCCGTACCCGAGGGCGGGCATGATTTGCGCGTGGCCCTGGACCGCGAGCCGCCGGATCTTGAGGCGGCACGGACCGGGATTCTTCAAGGTGGCAATCACCCGGACGACGTGTCCAGCCTGATCTGGCTGTACCTCAATTTTCGCCATTTCAGTTACCTGGAAGAAGCCATCGATCTCTGGACAGTCGGCGATGGCTACTTGACCGAACTGGATAATGTCGCCCGGCAGATGCACCGCAGCATCACGGCGGGAGAGGTCTCGGACGCTGATGTCCGCGGCTGGAAAGCGCAGATTTTCGCGATCAACGATTCCGTCACCCCGGCCGCCAAGGCGTTCAGCGATGCGTTGGGCGAAGGGTCGCGGTTCATCCTGCGCCTGCTGCTGGTGACCAACTTCGCCACGGCCCTGGGGCTGATCGTCCTGGCCCTGTTGCGCACGCACAAACTGTTGGCCCAGCGGCAGGTCTTCGCCAATGCGTTGCAATTGGAGAAGGAGCGGGCGCAAATCACCCTGCAATCGATCGGCGACGGCGTAATCACCACGGACGTTGATGGCGCCATCGCCTACATGAACCCCGCCGCCGAAGCGATGACCCATTGGAAAGCCGAGCATGCGGCGGGCCTACCCCTGGCGGCGCTGTTCAATCTGCTCGACGACAACGCCCAGACCGAGGGGCTGACGCTGATCGAACACATCCTCAGCGGGCGACTGGGCGGCGGCAGCGAACATTCCAAGCTGATCCAGAGGCTGGACGGCAGCACCGTCTCGGTCACGCTGGTGGGCGCGCCGATCCGCCATGCCGGCAAGGTCAGCGGCGCGGTGCTGGTGCTGCACGACATGACCCAGGAGCGCCAGTACATCGCCAACCTGTCGTGGCAGGCCACTCACGATGCCCTGACCGGCCTGGCAAACCGCCGCGAATTCGAATACCGCCTCGAACAAGCCCTGCATAACCTGACGCGCCAAGTCGGGCGCCACGCCTTGATGTTCCTCGACCTAGACCAGTTCAAGTTGGTCAACGACACCTGTGGCCACGCGGCGGGTGATGAACTGTTGCGGCATATTTGTGCCTTGCTGCAATCGGGGCTGAGGGAAAACGACACGTTGGCCCGACTGGGTGGCGATGAATTCGGCATCTTGCTGGAGAACTGCGCACCGGAGGCTGCGGAGAAAATCGCCGAAGGCCTGCGCCAGACCGTGCAGAACCTGCATTTTGTCTGGAAAGGCCGGCCGTTCGTGACCACCGTCAGCATCGGCCTGGTGCACATCTCCCAGAGCCCGACGACGCTGGAGGCATCCCTGCGCGCTGCGGACATGGCGTGCTACATGGCCAAGGAGAAGGGCCGGAACCGGGTCCAGGTCTACCATGCCGACGATTCGGAACTGTCCCTGCGGTTCGGCGAAATGGCTTGGGTCCAACGCCTGCACATGGCGTTGGAAGAAAATCGTTTCTGTCTCTACGCCCAGGAAATTGCCGCGTTGGGCCCGGGTGACCATGGCGGCGGACACATCGAGATCCTGCTGCGCCTGCATGACGAGGCGGGCCGGATGATCCTGCCGGACAGTTTCATTCCAGCCGCGGAGCGTTATGGCCTGATGACGTCGCTGGACCGTTGGGTGGTGGAGAATGTCTTCAAGATCATTCGCCAATGCCTGAATGAATCGCGCCAGGGGCCGTTGGCCATGTGTGCGATTAATCTGTCAGGCACAACTATAGGAGATCAGGCGTTCCTGGACTTCCTGCGTAAACAGTTCGCGGCATACTCGATCCCCCCAGAAATGATTTGTTTTGAAATTACCGAGACCAGCGCAATTTCGAATTTGGGCAGCGCGATTCGATTTATCAATGAACTCAAAGGTTTGGGTTGTTATTTTTCGCTGGATGACTTTTGCGCCGGAATGTCTTCGTTCGCTTACCTGAAACATTTACCTGTAGACTTCTTGAAGATCGATGGGAGTTTCGTAAAGGATATGCTGGACGACCCGATTAACCGGGCAATGGTCGAAGTGATCAATCACATCGGCCACGTCATGGGTAAGCGTACGATCGCCGAGTTTGTAGAAACGGCACAGATCGAACAGGCGCTGTTGGAGATCGGCGTGGATTTCGCTCAGGGGTATGTCATCGAGCGTCCACAGTTGTTTACCTGTGACACCTTGCAATGCCGGCCGGCCAGGCCTCAACCGTTGTTATTCAAGGCCCCCGGCACGTTCCGCTGAAACTCTCGTTAGTCCGCAGAAAATCACAATCAAAAGGAGCCCGACAGTGATCGAGACATTCAACCGAACAGGCCCGCTCATGGACGCTGAAAGCTATCCAAAATGGGCACAACAGCTCATTGCCGATTGCAGCGAGAGCAAGCGCCGGGTTGTCGAACACGAACTGTATCAACGCATGCGCGATAACAAGCTCAGCGCCAAGACCATGCGCCACTATCTTATCGGTGGTTGGCCGGTCGTTGAACAGTTCGCCTTATACATGGCACAGAACCTCACCAAGACACGCTTCGCCCGCCATCCCGGCGAGGACATGGCGCGTCGCTGGCTGATGCGCAACATTCGTGTCGAACTCAATCACGCCGACTACTGGGTGAACTGGAGCGCCGCCCATGGCGTGACGCTCGAGGACCTGCAAGCACAGCAGGTGCCGCCCGAACTGCACGCACTGAGCCATTGGTGCTGGCACACCAGCTCGGCGGACGCGTTGATCGTGGCCATCGCCGCGACCAACTATGCCATCGAGGGCGCGACCGGGGAGTGGTCGGCGCTGGTGTGTTCCAACGGCGTCTATGCGTCGGCATTCGCCGAGGAAGACCGCAAGCGCGCCATGAAGTGGCTGAAGATGCACGCCCAATATGACGACGCTCATCCGTGGGAAGCGCTGGAAATCATCTGCACGCTGGCGGGCATGAACCCGAGCAAGGCGCTGCAAATGGAACTGCGCCAGGCTGTGTGCAAAAGCTACGACTACATGTACCTGTTCCTGGAACGCTGCATGCAGCTGGAGCAATCGGAAGCCGCCGGAAAACCTTCGGCCGCCCGTGAGCGTCTGGCATTAGCCGGAAGCTGATCCCCAATAGCGTCACCCCTGCGGAAGCGAGCAACCCGCTTGCGCAGGGGAAACGCGCTCCCATCAAACCAGCTCGGCTGTCAGCCCGCCATCGCCAGCCGGTTCCGCCCCTCACGCTTTGCCACATACAGCGCACTGTCAGCCCGACGCAACAGGCTTTCGGCTGACTCGGCCGGCAGCAACGTCGCGCATCCCAGGCTGACCGTCAATTCGATCCTCGTGCCAGCAGCAAAGTAATCCTGCGCCTGCGCCGCATAACGCAGCCGCTCACCGACCAAAGCCGCGGCATCCCGGCTGGTGTTGGACAGCAGGATCAAGAACTCTTCGCCACCAAACCTGAACACCATGTCCACGTTGCGCAATTGATGCTTGATCGAGTCGGCCACGGCCTTGAGCACTTCGTCGCCGACGCCATGCCCATGGCTGTCATTGATACGCTTGAAGTGGTCGATGTCCAGCATCAACAGCGACAGCGGTTGCATGTGACGCCTGGCCATGTCGATTTCGCGTTCCAGCGTCTGGTCCATGGCGATGCGGTTGCCGGTGCCGGTCAGCGGATCGCGCAGGGCACTTTGCGTGGCGGCGCGGTAAAGCAAGGCGTTGCGCAGCGGAAAGAACAGCGAGGACAGTATCGACTCGAGCTCGGTCTGTTCCGAGTCGGCGAAGCGTTGATTGCGGCGGAACACCAGTTCACCCAAGTGCTCGCCTTCATGGCTGAGGTGGTAAGTGAGCTGGTGATGGCCGCGCTGGCCAAACTCCAGGCGCAGGTCACTGGGCTTATGCTGATAGGTCAACGCGTCCAGAGGCACCAGTCGTTGAACTTCGCGAAAGAACAGGCCGAGGATCCTCTGCGGCTCCAGGCTGGTCTGCAACTGCTGGCTCAATTGCTGGCGCAATTGGGAAAGGCTGACGGGCCGCGCCATGAGCGGCGACGGCAGGGCCAAACCCAGGCGTTGCAACTTTGCGCTGTCGAAGTCGATCGCGTTGGTCTGTGTGGGCGTTTTCATATTGGCGTGAGCCCCTGAGCTGAATCGATCCTGGCCGGCGGGGTGAAGCGGCTCTAGGCTGCGCGTCGTACTGATCCATCAGTCCCGTTGGGCATCGCTCTGAGTTTAGTCCGCTTACTCGGCGGGCGTTTCCCATCGATGTCCACAACTCGCCGGACATGGCGTGTATGGAAGAGTTAGAGCGAAAGTCGTGCCATTCGGTTCATATTGAAAAAATCGGGCGACGAATCAATAAGTTGCGATCGGCAGGCGGGCTTCAGACGGGCGGAGGGCGGCGGGGGCTTGGCGTTTCGCCTGGGTGCCGCAGCGCAGAAGGGCGCGTCGCGACGGTAAATCGCCGCGACGCGGGGCAGGCGGTTATTGCGCGTTGAAAGCCTGGCCGTTGACGCCGAGGCTGTCCGGGCCCATCAGGTACAGGTACACCGGCATGATGTCCTCAGGCGTCGGGTTGTTGAGTGGATTCTCCCCCGGATAGGCCTGGGCGCGCATGCTGGTGCGGGTAGCGCCGGGGTTGATGCTGTTGGAGCGCACCGGCGCGACCGTGTCGACTTCGTCGGCCAGGGTTTGCATCAGCCCCTCGGTGGCGAACTTGGACACGCCATAAGCGCCCCAGTAAGCCCGGCCCTTGCGCCCAACGCTGCTGGAGGTGAACACCACGGACGCATCCTTGGACAGCTTGAGCAATGGCAACAAGGTACTGGTGAGCATGAACATGGCGTTCACGTTGACTTGCATCACCCGCATGAAATTCTCACCGGACAATTGCTCCAGCGGCGTGCGCGGGCCGATGATCGAGGCGTTGTGCAGCAGGCCGTCGAGGTGTCCGAATTCGGTCTCGATCATCGCGGCCAGTTCATCGTACTGATGGGGCAGGGCAGTTTCGAGATTGAAGGGGATCACCGCCGGCTGCGGATGACCGGCCGCCTCGATTTCATCGTAGACCTGGGTCAGGTTGGCCTCGGTCTTACCCAGCAACAGCACGGTAGCGCCGTGGGCTGCGTAAGCCTTGGCGGCAGCTGCCCCGATACCGCGACCGGCGCCGGTGACCAGGATGATCCGGCCTTCGAGCAGGTCGGGACGGGCGGAGTAGTCAAACATAAAAAACCTCAACAAATGAAAGCCGCACGTGAATCAGGTCAGCAACTGCACAACGCGTTATCCAGCACTTCGCGCAGCGCCAAAGGATGGTCGATCACCACATCCGCGCCCCAGTGCTCGGGGTTATCGTCCGGGTGGATGTAACCGTAGGTCACCGCACAGGTCTTGGTGCCGGCGCTGCGACCGGACTCGATGTCGCGCAGGTCATCACCGACGAACAGCACGCTGGCCGGGTCCAGGTCGAGCAGTTTGCACGCAAGGATCAGCGGCTCGGGATCTGGCTTGCTGTTTTTCACATGGTCGGGACAGACCAGCACTTTCGAGCGCTCGGCCAAGCCCAGTTGCTGCATGATCGGTTCGGCGAAACGCACCGGCTTGTTGGTGACCACGCCCCAGATCAGGTTGGCCGCCTCGATATCGGCGAGCACTTGCGCCATGCCGTCGAACAGGTGGCTGTGAACCGCGCAACCCTTGAGGTAACGGTCGAGGAATTCCTGGCGCAGCGCCTCGAACCCCGGGGACTCCGGGTCCATGGAGAAGGTCACCGCGACCATCGCCCGGGCCCCGCCGGAGATCTCGTCGCGGATGTGCTGCGTGTTCATGGGGGGAAGGCCACGGTCGGCGCGCATGGCCTGGCAGATGGCGATGAAATCTGGCGCGGTGTCGAGCAGCGTGCCGTCCATGTCGAAGAGAACCGCTTTGAGACGCATCGAGTCATTCCTCGCGCAGGGTCTGGATCATGTAGTTGACGTCAACGTCGGCGGCCAGCTTGTAGTGCTTGGTCAGCGGGTTGTAGGTCAGGCCGATGATGTCCTTGACGGTCAGCCCGGCCATGCGGCTCCAGGCGCCCAGTTCGGAAGGACGGATGAATTTCTTGAAGTCATGGGTGCCGCGCGGCAGCAGCTTCATGATGTATTCGGCGCCGATGATTGCGAACAGGTACGCTTTCGGGTTGCGGTTGATGGTGGAAAAAAACACCTGGCCACCGGGCTTGACCATCTGGAAGCAGGCGCGGATCACCGAGGAGGGGTCCGGCACGTGTTCGAGCATCTCCAGGCACGTGACCACGTCGAATTGCCCGGGCATTTCTTCGGCGAGGGCTTCGGCGGTGGTCTGCCGGTATTCGACGCTGACGCCGGATTCCAATTGATGCAGTTGCGCAACCGCCAGCGGCGCCTCGCCCATGTCGATGCCCATCACGGTAGCGCCGCGCAAGGCCATGGCTTCGCTGAGGATCCCGCCACCACAGCCGACGTCGAGGACTTTCTTGCCGGCCAGGCTGACCCGTTCGTCAATCCAGTTGACCCGCAGCGGGTTGATGTCGTGCAGCGGTTTGAATTCGCTCTCGCGGTCCCACCAGCGATGGGCCAGGGCTTCGAACTTGGCAATTTCAGCGTGGTCGACGTTGCTCATGTGCAGATCCTCGAAAAACTTGAAAAATCGGGTACCCGAGCCGTGGCTCAAGGGTGTGTCATTCGTTCTGGCCGCTGACGCGGCGTCCCCAGGCCTGGGCCGTGGCGATCAGTTGCGACTCGTCCATGCGCGTCAGGCGGCCATCCTCCAGCAGCGGCTTGCCGGCCACCCACAGGTGTTTCACGCAATGGCGGCCCGTGGCATAGATCAACTGCGAAACCGGGTCGTAGATCGGTTGCTGGGCCAGGCCGGACAGGTCGAAGGCCACCAGGTCGGCGGCCTTGCCGACTTCCAGCGAACCGACCGTCGCTTCGATGCCCAGCGCCCGGGCGCCATTGAGCGTGGCCATGCGCAGCGCCCGATGGGCGTCCAGGGCCGTGGCCGAACCGGCGACCGCTTTCGCCAACAGGGCGGCGGTGCGGGTTTCGCCGAGCAGGTCCAGGTCATTGTTGCTTGCCGCGCCGTCGGTGCCGACCGCCACGTTGACGCCGGCCTGCCACAGGCGTTCCACCGGGCAGAAACCGCTGGCCAGCTTCAGATTCGATTCCGGACAATGGATCACGCTGCAGTTGTTTTCTACCAGCAGCGCCTGGTCCTCGTCGCTGACCTGGGTCATGTGCACAGCCTGGAAGCGCGGTCCCAGCAGGCCCAGTCGCGCCAACCGGGCCATCGGCCGCTCGCCGGTGTTATCCACAGCCTGCTGCACTTCGAAGGCGGTTTCGTGAACGTGCATGTGAATGGCCGCATCCAACTCCTCGGCGATCACGCGAATCTTCTCCAGGTTCTCGTCGCCCACGGTGTACGGGGCGTGAGGACCGAATGCGACTTTGATCCGCGGATGATGCTTGAGGTCGCCAAATAACTCGATGCCCTGACGAATGGCTTCGTCGGCGCTGGCGGCGCCCGGAATCGGGAAATCGAGGATCGGGATGGCGATTTGTGCGCGAATGCCGCTGTTGTGCACGCGCTCGCTGGCAACCTTGGGATAGAAGTACATGTCGGAGAAACAGGTGATGCCGCCCTGGATCTGCTCGGCGATCGCCAGGTCGGTGCCGTCGCGGACGAAGTCCTCGTCGACCCATTTACCCTCGGCGGGCCAGATATGCTGTTCCAGCCAGGTCATCAGCGGCAGGTCGTCGGCCAGGCCACGGAACAACGTCATCGCCGCGTGACCGTGGGCATTGACCAAGCCCGGGCTGAGCAGCATGCCGGGCAGTTCGCGAACCTCCTTGGCAGCGCATTGCATGGCTTCGGCCCGTGGGCCGATGAACACGATGCATCCGTCGCGAATGCCCAGGCCATGATCCTTGAGCACCACACCGGCGGGTTCGACAGGCACCAACCAGGTCGGCAGCAATAATAAGTCGAGCGCAACGGCAGGCTTGGGCATCGTGGAACGGTTCCATGGGTTATAAAGGATGGCGAAGTATACCCGAGCGTCTTCGCGGAGGGATCGCTATAATCGGCGGCTTTTGTTCATGAGTGCGGGGTGAAGGATGCGCGATCGACTGTTGGCTGCGGAGAAGGTGAAGGCCATCGATTGGCGTGATGGCGCTCTTTATCTGCTGGATCAGCGTGTTTTGCCGTTCGAGGAAAACTGGATCGCCTACACCAGTGCGACCGGCGTGGCCGAGGCCATTCGTTCGATGGTGGTGCGCGGCGCGCCGGCCATCGGCATCAGCGCCGCCTATGGCGTGGTGCTGGCGGCGCGGGCGCGAGTGGCCGAGGGTGGCGACTGGCAGGCGGCGCTGGAGAGCGATTTTGCCTTGCTGGCCGACTCGCGGCCGACGGCGGTGAACCTGTTCTGGGCGCTGGACCGGATGCGCGATCGCTTGGCGCGTCTCAAAGAGCACGCCGAACCGCTGGCAGCCCTTGAAGCCGAAGCCATCGCGATCCACGAAAGCGACCGCGAGGCCAATCTGACGATGGCGCAGCTGGGCGTCGACCTGATCCGCAAGCACCAGGGCAACGCCCAGGCCATCCTGACCCATTGCAACACCGGCGCCCTGGCGACCGGCGGCTTTGGTACCGCCCTCGGGGTGATTCGCGGGGCGTTCCTCGAAGGCATGGTCGAGCGTGTCTACGCCGACGAAACCCGCCCGTGGCTGCAAGGCTCGCGCCTTACGGCGTGGGAGCTGGCCAACGAAGGCATTCCGGTGACGCTCAATGCCGACTCCGCCGCCGCCCACATCATGAAAACCAAGGGTGTGACCTGGGTCATCGTCGGTGCCGACCGCATCACCGCCAATGGCGACGTGGCAAACAAGATCGGCACCTACCAGTTGGCGGTCTGCGCCATGCACCACGGCGTGCGCTTCATGGTGGTGGCGCCGAGCTCGACCATCGACATGAGCCTGGCCAGCGGTGACGATATCCCCATCGAAGAGCGTGACGGCCGCGAGCTGCTGGAAGTCGGCGGCAAGCGAGTCGGGGCGGATGCCGACGCCTTCAATCCGGTGTTCGACGTGACCCCGGCGGACCTGATCGATGCGATCGTGACGGAGAAGGGTATCGTCGAGCGGCCGGACACCGCGAAAATGGCACAACTCATGTGTCGCAAGCGCTTGCATTGAGGCATTTGCGTTACCCGCCGCAGCATCGTCGCGAACAGGCTCGCGAGGGTGCTCGCAAAGGCCGCAAATGAGCTGAAATCGAGCCACGAAACTGCATTCGCAGCGCTTCTAAGCCTCTCTCGTCCAATATCAGCCTGTCATCGGTCAACTAACTACGCACCATGCGCATCTGGGGGATAGGTGCGTGGCGGCTCTTGTGATAACATCCGGCGGTTTCCAGGGCTGCCTCGCGAGGTGGCCTTTACTGCGCAGATCCATGGCATAACTCGTTGATTTGTCGTAAGTCGCTGCACGGCACTTGTCCTGCAGCGGCGAGCTTCGTTCGTCCCATCTGGACGTGACGAGGTTTCACCAGAAAAAGGAATCAGGCTTCTCATGGGCGAACTGGCCAAAGAAATCCTCCCGGTCAATATCGAAGACGAGCTGAAACAGTCCTACCTCGACTACGCAATGAGCGTAATCGTCGGGCGGGCGCTGCCGGATGCGCGCGATGGCTTGAAGCCCGTGCACCGGCGCGTGCTGTTCGCGATGAGCGAGCTGGGCAACGACTTCAACAAGCCGTACAAGAAATCCGCCCGTGTCGTCGGCGACGTGATCGGTAAGTATCACCCCCACGGCGACACTGCCGTGTACGACACCATCGTCCGGATGGCGCAGCCGTTCTCCCTGCGCTACCTGCTGGTCGACGGCCAGGGCAACTTCGGTTCGGTGGACGGTGACAACGCCGCGGCCATGCGATACACCGAAGTGCGCATGACCAAGCTGGCCCACGAGCTGCTGGCCGACCTGCACAAGGAAACCGTGGACTGGGTGCCGAACTACGACGGCACCGAGATGATCCCGGCGGTCATGCCGACGCGTATCCCGAACCTGCTCGTCAACGGCTCCAGCGGTATCGCCGTGGGCATGGCGACCAACATCCCGCCGCACAACCTCGGTGAAGTCATCGACGGTTGCCTGGCCCTCATCGATAATCCCGAGCTGTCCATCGATGAGCTGATGCAATACATCCCCGGCCCCGATTTCCCGACGGCCGCGATCATCAACGGTCGCGCCGGCATCATCGAGGCCTATCGCACCGGTCGCGGTCGCATCTACATGCGTGCCCGCTCGACCATCGAAGACATCGACAAGGTCGGTGGCCGCCAGCAGATCGTCATCACCGAACTGCCGTACCAGCTGAACAAGGCCCGCCTGATCGAGAAGATCGCCGAGCTGGTGAAAGAGAAGAAGCTTGAAGGCATCACCGAGCTGCGTGACGAGTCCGACAAGGACGGCATGCGCGTCGTGATCGAGCTGCGTCGTGGCGAAGTGCCGGAAGTGATCCTCAACAACCTCTACGCCCAGACCCAGTTGCAAGCGGTGTTTGGTATCAACATCGTCGCGCTGATCGACGGTCGTCCGCGGATCCTGAACCTCAAGGACCTGCTGGAGGCCTTCGTGCGTCACCGTCGCGAAGTGGTGACCCGTCGCACGGTGTTCGAGCTGCGCAAGGCCCGCGAGCGAGGCCACATTCTCGAAGGCCAGGCCGTTGCCCTGTCGAACATCGACCCGGTGATCGCCCTGATCAAGGCCTCGCCAACGCCGTCGGAAGCCAAGGAAGCGCTGATCAGCACGCCTTGGGAATCCTCGGCAGTGGTGGCGATGGTCGAACGTGCCGGCGCCGATTCGTGCCGGCCCGAGAACCTCGATCCGCAATACGGCCTGCGCGAAGGCAAGTACTTCCTGTCGCCGGAACAGGCGCAAGCCATTCTTGAACTGCGCCTGCACCGTTTGACCGGCCTGGAGCACGAGAAGCTGCTGGCCGAGTACCAGGAGATCCTCAACCAGATCGGCGAGCTGATCCGCATCCTCAACAGCGCCACGCGCCTGATGGAAGTGATCCGCGAAGAGTTGGAAGTGATCCGCGCCGAATACGGCGATGTGCGCCGCACCGAGATTCTCGATGCGCGCCTGGACCTGACCCTCGGCGACATGATCCCGGAAGAAGAGCGCGTGGTGACCATTTCCCACGGCGGCTACGCCAAGACCCAGCCGCTGGCGGCCTACCAGGCCCAGCGCCGCGGTGGCAAAGGCAAGTCGGCGACCGGCGTCAAGGACGAGGACTACATCGCCCACCTGCTGGTCGCCAACAGCCACACCACGCTGTTGCTGTTCTCCAGCAAGGGCAAGGTGTACTGGCTGAAGACCTACGAGATCCCGGAAGCGTCCCGCGCCGCCCGTGGTCGTCCGTTGGTCAACCTGCTGCCGCTGGACAGTGACGAATACATCACCACCATGCTGCCGGTGGAGGAATACACCGAGGGTCACTTCATCTTCATGGCCACCGCCAAGGGCACCGTGAAGAAGACCCCGCTGGAATCCTTCAGCCGCCAGCGCAGTGTTGGCCTGATCGCCCTGGAACTGGACGAAGGCGACGTGCTGATTTCCGCTGCCATCACCGATGGCGAACGCGAAGTCATGCTGTTCTCCGACGGCGGCAAGGTCACGCGCTTCAAGGAGTCCGACGTTCGTGCCATGGGCCGTACCGCTCGTGGTGTGCGTGGCATGCGCCTGCCGGAAGGGCAGAAGCTGATTTCCATGCTGATCCCGGAAGAAGGCAGCCAGATCCTCACCGCTTCGGCGCGTGGTTATGGCAAACGCACGGCCATCAGCGAGTTCCCTGAGTACAAGCGTGGCGGCCAAGGCGTGATTGCAATGGTCAGCAACGACCGTAACGGCCGCTTGGTCGGTGCTGTCCAGGTGCTTGATGGCGAGGAAATCATGCTGATTTCCGACCAGGGCACCCTGGTGCGTACGCGTGTGGCCGAAGTGTCGAGCCTGGGGCGTAACACCCAGGGCGTGACGCTGATCAAACTCGCCAGCGACGAAACGCTGGTCGGGCTTGAGCGGGTCCAGGAGCCTTCGGAAGTCGAAGGCGAAGCGCTGGAAGGCGAGGAGTTCGACGGTACTCTTGCTACCGATGTTGACGACATGACCGGCGACCAACCGCTCGACGCTGCCGCAGACGAAGAAGAACCGCAGGACTAAGCGGACATGCAGGGGGCGGATGAAGATTCGCCCCCTTGTTGTTTGTCCCGTTTGAAAATTTGCGACACTGCACATCTCCTGAGGGGTAATGCTGCTCTCTTAAGGTTTGTTTGATTCATTGTGGCGAGGGAGCTTGCTCCCGCTGGGCTGCGCAGCGGCCCCTGTTTTTTGTGAGCGCTTCGCACTGGAGCGCCAGCCCGGTCAAGCGGGAGCAAGCTCCCTCGCCACGGATTCATCCATGCCTGAAGTGAATGGTAACCCTGTGGGGGCGAGCTTGCTGGCTCCCACAGTGCAGACCCAAAGATTTAAGTGACCACCAGATCAGAGCGAGATTGGATGTGAGCAAGAGAGCCTATAACTTCTGTGCCGGCCCGGCGGCGCTTCCTGAAGCGGTCCTGAAGCGTGCCCAGGGTGAACTTCTCGACTGGCATGGCAAGGGCCTGTCCGTCATGGAGATGAGCCATCGCAGCGATGAGTTCGTGTCCATCGCCACCAAGGCCGAGCAGGACCTGCGTGATCTGCTGAATATTCCGTCCAATTACAAAGTGCTGTTCCTCCAGGGCGGCGCCAGCCAGCAGTTCGCCCAGATTCCGCTGAACCTGCTGCCGGAAAGCGGCAAGGCCGACTACATCGACACCGGTATCTGGTCGCAGAAAGCCATCGAGGAAGCCTCGCGCTACGGCCACGTCAACGTTGCCGCCAGCGCCAAGGCCTACGATTACTTCGCGATTCCCGGCCAGAACGAGTGGAGCCTGTCCAAGGATGCGGCCTACGTTCATTACGCGCCGAACGAAACCATCGGCGGCCTGGAATTCAACTGGATCCCGGAAACCGGTGACGTGCCATTGGTGGCCGACATGTCTTCGGACATTCTGTCGCGCCCTGTGGATGTCTCCCGTTTCGGCATGATCTACGCCGGTGCGCAGAAGAACATCGGCCCGAGCGGCATCCTGGTCAGCATCATCCGTGAAGACCTGCTCGGTCGCGCCCGTTCCCTGTGCCCGACCATGCTCAACTACAAGGTCGCGGCCGACAACGGCTCGATGTACAACACGCCGCCGACCCTGGCGTGGTACCTGTCTGGCCTGGTGTTCGAATGGCTGAAAGAGCAGGGCGGTGTCGAGGCCATCGGCAAGCTCAACGAAGTGAAGCAGCGCACGCTGTATGACTTCATTGACGCCAGCGACCTCTACAGCAACCCGATCAACAAATCCGACCGCTCGTGGATGAACGTGCCGTTCCGCCTGGCGGACGACCGTCTCGACAAGCCGTTCCTGGCGGGCGCCGATGAGCGTGGGCTGCTGAACCTCAAGGGCCACCGCTCCGTCGGCGGCATGCGCGCCTCCATCTACAACGCCGTCGACATCAACGCCGTCAATGCGCTGATTGCCTACATGACAGAGTTCGAGAAGGAACATGGCTGATGTCTGAGCAAGAACTCAAGGCGCTGCGCCTGCGCATCGACGCCCTGGACGAGAAAGTCCTGGAGTTGATCAGCGAGCGCGCACGCTGCGCCCAGGAAGTGGCCCGGGTAAAAATGGCTTCGTTGGCCGAAGGCGAAGTACCGGTGTTCTATCGCCCTGAGCGCGAGGCCCAGGTGCTCAAGCGCGTCATGGAGCGCAACAAGGGACCGCTGGGCAACGAAGAGATGGCGCGGCTGTTCCGCGAAATCATGTCCTCGTGCCTGGCCCTTGAACAGCCGCTGAAAGTCGCCTACCTGGGGCCGGAAGGCACCTTCACCCAGGCCGCCGCCATGAAGCATTTCGGTCATGCGGTGATCAGCAAGCCGATGGCCGCCATCGACGAAGTCTTCCGCGAAGTGGCGGCAGGCGCGGTGAATTTTGGCGTGGTGCCGGTGGAAAACTCCACCGAAGGCGCGGTCAACCACACGCTGGACAGCTTCCTTGAGCACGACATGGTGATTTGTGGCGAAGTCGAGCTGCGCATCCACCATCACTTGCTGGTGGGCGAGAACACCAAGACCGACAGCATCAGCCGCATCTATTCCCACGCCCAGTCCCTGGCCCAGTGCCGCAAGTGGCTGGACGCCCATTACCCGAACGTCGAGCGCGTGGCGGTTTCGAGCAACGCCGAAGCGGCCAAGCGGGTCAAGGGCGAGTGGAACTCGGCGGCGATTGCCGGCGACATGGCGGCCGGCCTTTACGGGCTGACGCGCCTGGCCGAGAAAATCGAGGACCGCCCGGACAACTCCACGCGGTTCCTGATGATCGGCAGCCAGGAAGTGCCGCCAACCGGCGACGACAAGACCTCGATCATCGTCTCCATGAGCAACAAGCCCGGCGCGCTTCATGAGCTGCTGGTGCCGTTCCACGACAACGGCATCGACCTGACGCGGATCGAGACCCGTCCGTCGCGCAGCGGTAAATGGACCTACGTGTTCTTCATCGATTTCGTCGGCCACCACCGAGATCCGCTGGTAAAAGGTGTGCTGGAGAAAATCAGTCAGGAAGCAGTGGCACTCAAGGTGCTGGGTTCCTACCCCAAGGCAGTTCTTTAAGGGCGGATAGCTAATGAGTGGCAACTTCCTCGCACTGGCGCAGCCAGGCGTGCAACAACTCTCGCCTTACGTTCCAGGCAAGCCTGTGGACGAACTGGCCCGAGAACTGGACCTCGACCCGGCCAGCATCGTCAAGTTGGCGAGCAACGAAAATCCGCTGGGGGCGAGCCCCAAGGCGCTCGCGGCGATCCGCGACGAGTTGGCCGAGCTGACTCGTTATCCCGACGGTAACGGTTTTGCGCTGAAAAGCCTGCTGGCCGAGCGCTGCGGCGTCGAGCTGAACCAGGTAACCCTGGGCAACGGTTCCAACGACATTCTTGAGCTGGTCGCCCGTGCCTACCTGGCGCCGGGCCTCAACGCCGTGTTCAGCGAGCACGCGTTTGCCGTCTATCCGATTGCCACCCAGGCTGTCGGTGCCGACGCCCATGTGGTTCCAGCCAAGGATTGGGGGCACGATCTGCCGGCCATGTTGGCGGCCATCGACGCCAGCACCCGCGTGGTCTTCATCGCTAACCCGAACAATCCAACCGGCACCTGGTTCGACGCCCAAGCGCTGGACGACTTCCTGCAAGACGTGCCCGAGCACGTGCTGGTCGTGCTGGACGAGGCCTACATCGAATATGCCGAAGGCAGCGACTTGCCCGATGGCCTGGATTTCCTCGCGGCCTACCCGAACCTGCTGGTCTCGCGCACGTTCTCGAAAGCTTACGGCCTGGCCTCGCTGCGGGTCGGCTATGGCTTGTCCACTGCGGTGGTGGCCGATGTGCTGAATCGTGTGCGCCAACCGTTCAACGTCAACAGCTTCGCCCTGGCCGCCGCTTGTGCGGCAATGCAGGACGAGGTCTACCTGGCTGAAAGTCGCCGCTTGAACGAGGCCGGCATGCAACAACTGGAAGCCGGGTTCCGTGAACTGGGCCTGAGCTGGATCCCCTCCAAGGGCAACTTCATCTGCGTCGATCTGGGCCGTGTCGCGGCGCCAATCTTCCAGGGCTTGCTGCGCGAGGGCGTGATTGTGCGTCCGGTGGCCAATTACGGCATGCCGAACCACCTGCGTATCACCATTGGCCTGCCAGCGGAAAACAGCCGTTTCCTCGAGGCGTTGAGCAAGGTCCTGGCTCGTGGTTGATGTCACCTCGCTGCAACCTGCGGGACCTATGATCGGTCGCCTGGTGGTGGTCGGCCTGGGATTGATCGGCGGTTCGTTCGCCAAGGGCCTGCGTGAAAGCGGGCTGTGCCGTGAAGTCGTCGGCGTCGACCTTGATCCGCACTCGCGCAAGCTGGCGGTAGAGTTGGGCGTGGTCGACCGCTGTGAAGACGATTTGCTGAGCGCTTGCCAAGGCGCGGACGTGATCCAGCTGGCGGTGCCGATCCTGGCCATGGAGAAATTGCTCGCCCGCTTGGCTAGCATGGACCTGGGGCAGGCGATTCTCACCGATGTCGGCAGCGCCAAGGGCAATGTCGTGCGCGCGGCCACCGAGGCATTTGGCGGCATGCCGGCGCGCTTCGTGCCCGGTCATCCGATTGCCGGTTCCGAGCAGAGCGGGGTGGAAGCGTCCAATGCCGAGCTGTTTCGTCGTCACAAAGTCATCCTGACGCCGCTGGAGCAGACCGATCCGGCGGCGCTTGCGGTGGTGGATCGCTTGTGGCGCGAATTGGGGGCCGATGTCGAGCACATGCAGGTCGAGCGTCACGATGAAGTATTGGCCGCCACCAGCCATTTGCCGCACCTGTTGGCGTTCGGTCTGGTGGATTCATTGGCCAAACGCAATGAAAATCTTGAGATCTTCCGTTACGCTGCCGGCGGTTTCCGCGATTTCACGAGAATCGCGGGTAGCGACCCGGTCATGTGGCACGACATCTTCCTCGCCAACCGCGAAGCTGTCCTGCGCACACTTGATACATTTCGCAGCGATCTCGACGCCTTGCGCGACGCGGTCGATGCAGGGGACGGGCACCAATTGCTGGGCGTTTTTACACGCGCCAGGGTGGCCCGCGAGCATTTCAGTAAAATCCTGGCCCGTCGGGCCTATGTGGACGCTATGAACTCCAACGATCTGATTTTCCTGGCACAACCTGGTGGCTCCTTGAGTGGGCGGATTCGTGTACCGGGCGATAAATCGATTTCCCACCGCTCGATCATGCTCGGCTCCCTGGCCGAAGGCGTGACCGAGGTGGAAGGTTTCCTCGAGGGCGAAGATGCCCTGGCGACGCTGCAAGCGTTCCGCGACATGGGCGTGGTCATCGAAGGCCCGCACCACGGTCGCGTCACCATCCATGGTGTCGGCCTGCACGGCCTCAAGCCCGCGCCGGGCCCGATCTACCTGGGCAACTCCGGCACCTCGATGCGCCTGTTGTCCGGCCTGCTGGCCGCCCAGGATTTCGACAGCACCCTGACCGGTGATGCCTCGTTGTCCAAGCGTCCGATGAACCGCGTGGCCAACCCGTTGCGGGAAATGGGCGCGGTGATCGAGACGGCCGCCGAGGGTCGTCCACCGATGACCATTCGCGGTGGCAACAAGCTCAAGGGCCTGACCTACACCATGCCGATGGCCAGCGCCCAGGTGAAATCCTGCCTGCTGCTGGCCGGTCTCTATGCCGAAGGCAAGACCACCGTCACCGAGCCGGCCCCGACCCGCGACCATACCGAACGCATGCTGCGTGGCTTCGGCTACCCGGTCACGGTCGAAGGCGCCACGGCGTCCGTCGAGTCTGGTAATAAGCTGACCGCGACCCACATCGAAGTGCCGGGTGATATCTCATCCTCGGCGTTCTTCCTGGTGGCGGCGTCGATTGCCGAAGGCTCCGACCTGGTACTTGAACACGTTGGCATCAACCCGACCCGTACCGGCGTGATCGACATCCTGCGCCTGATGGGCGCTGACATCACCCTGGAAAACCAGCGGGAAGTCGGCGGCGAGCCGGTGGCTGACTTGCGCGTAAGAGCGGCTAAACTCAAGGGTATCGAGATTCCCGAGGCGCTGGTTCCGCTGGCCATCGACGAATTCCCGGTGCTGTTCGTGGCGGCTGCGTGCGCGCAAGGCCGCACCGTACTGACTGGCGCCGAAGAGCTACGGGTCAAGGAATCGGATCGCATCCAGGTGATGGCGGACGGCCTGCTGGCGCTTGGCGTCAAATGTGAACCGACGCCGGACGGCATCATCATCGACGGCGGCCAGATTGGCGGCGGCGAAGTACATGGGCACGGCGACCATCGCATCGCCATGGCATTCAGTGTTGCGTCCCTGCGCGCCAATGCGCCGATCCGCATCCATGATTGCGCCAACGTCGCCACGTCGTTCCCGAACTTCCTGGCGCTCTGCGCGCAGGTTGGTATTCGAGTAGCACAAGAGGCACAGTCGTGAACATCAAGGCACCGGTCATCACCATCGATGGCCCAAGCGGCTCGGGCAAAGGCACCATCGCCGGCATGCTGGCCAAGCAATTGGGCTGGAATCTGCTCGATTCCGGTGCCCTGTACCGTTTGCTGGCCTTCGCTGCCGCCAACCATGGCGTCGACTTGACCAACGAGGAATTGCTCAAGGCACTGGCCGCGCACCTGGACGTGCAGTTCATCGCGGCGACTGATGGGCAGTTGCAAAGGATTATCCTGGAGGGTGACGAAGTCAGCGACGTCATCCGCACCGAAAGCGTCGGCGCCGGGGCTTCCCAGGTTGCCGCGCTGCCGGCGGTGCGCGAAGCGCTGCTGCAGCGCCAGCGGGCGTTCCAGGAACCGCCGGGGCTGGTGGCCGACGGCCGGGACATGGGCACGGTGGTGTTCACCGATGCGCCGCTGAAGATTTTCCTCACGGCCAGTGCCGAGGAGCGGGCTCGCCGCCGTTATTTGCAGTTGAAGGGCAAAGGCGAGGATGTTAGTCTGTCGAGTCTGCTAGATGAGATCCGTGCACGCGACGAGCGTGATACCCAGCGCGCAGTAGCCCCGCTAAAGCCGGCGGCCGATGCGATACAGCTGGATTCCACGGAGTTGTCCATCGATCAGGTGCTGCAACGCATCATGAGCGAGATCGCGCTTCGCGATATCGCCGGGTGACAGGAAGCTTCGCAGGGGACCAGTCATAGTCCTGCGGCGCTTCTTTTATATGAAACTAACCCACATTGTCTGGGGTGTGGAGATGGGCGTTTACTTCGCCCTAATCAACAGGAATTAAAATGAGCGAAAGCTTTGCGGAACTCTTTGAAGAAAGCTTGAAAACCCTGAACCTTCAGGCAGGCTCCATCATCACCGGCGTCATCGTTGATATCGATTACCAAGCTCGCTGGGTAACCGTCCACGCTGGTCTGAAGTCTGAAGCGCTGATCCCGCTTGAGCAGTTCTACAACGACGCTGGCGAACTGAACATCAACGTCGGTGACGAAGTTCACGTGGCGCTGGACTCGGTTGAAGACGGCTTTGGTGAAACCAAGCTGTCCCGTGAAAAAGCCAAGCGTGCCGAGTGCTGGATCGTTCTGGAAGCGGCCTTCGCAGCTGAGGAAGTGGTCAAGGGCGTTATCAACGGTAAGGTTAAAGGCGGCTTCACTGTCGACGTTAACGGCATCCGTGCGTTCCTGCCAGGTTCCCTGGTTGACGTCCGTCCAGTGCGCGACACCACGCACCTGGAAGGCAAAGAGCTGGAATTCAAGGTCATCAAGCTGGACCAGAAGCGCAACAACGTTGTCGTTTCCCGTCGCAGTGTCCTGGAAGCCGAGAACTCCGCCGAGCGTGAAGCTCTGCTGGAATCGCTGCAGGAAGGCCAGCAGGTCAAGGGTATCGTCAAGAACCTCACCGATTACGGCGCATTCGTCGATCTGGGTGGCGTCGATGGCCTGCTGCACATCACCGACATGGCCTGGAAGCGTATCAAGCATCCTTCGGAAATCGTCAACGTTGGCGACGAGATCGATGTCAAGGTTCTGAAGTACGATCGCGAACGCAATCGTGTTTCCCTGGGCCTCAAGCAACTGGGTGAAGATCCATGGGTCGCTATCAAAGCCCGTTACCCAGAAGGCACCCGCGTCACCGCTCGTGTTACCAACCTCACCGACTACGGCTGCTTCGCTGAGCTGGAAGAAGGCGTTGAAGGCCTGGTACACGTTTCCGAAATGGACTGGACCAACAAGAACATCCACCCTTCGAAAGTCGTACAAGTCGGCGACGAAGTGGAAGTCATGGTTCTGGACATCGACGAAGAGCGTCGTCGTATCTCCCTCGGCATCAAGCAGTGCAAGTCCAACCCATGGGAAGACTTCTCTGGCCAGTTCAACAAGGGCGATAAAATCTCCGGCACCATCAAGTCGATCACCGATTTCGGTATCTTCATTGGTCTGGACGGCGGTATCGACGGCCTGGTTCACCTGTCCGACATCTCCTGGAACGAAGTGGGCGAAGAAGCCGTACGCCGTTTCAAGAAGGGCGACGAGCTGGACACCGTTATCCTGTCGGTTGACCCAGAGCGCGAGCGCATCTCCCTGGGCATCAAGCAACTGGAAAGCGATCCGTTCTCCGAGTACGTCTCGGTTAACGACAAGGGCGCTATCGTGACCGGTACCGTGAAAGAAGTTGACGCCAAAGGCGCCATCATCGTTCTGGCCGACGACATCGAAGCTACCCTGAAAGCCTCCGAAATCAGCCGTGACCGCGTTGAAGACGCGCGCAACGTTCTGAAAGAAGGCCAGGAAGTTGAAGCCAAGATCATCAGCGTTGATCGCAAGAGCCGCGTAATCCAGCTCTCGATCAAGTCGAAAGACGATGCTGAAGAGAAAGAAGCCATCCAGAGCCTGAAAGCAGCTCCGGAAGGCGAAGCAGCTGACACCACTATGGCGGCACTGCTGCGTCAAGCAATGGCCAAACAGAACTGAGTTCTGTTTGATCATTAAAAAGGGCGACTTCGGTCGCCCTTTTTTGTGGGTGTGATTTCAGAATTTTCCGACTCCCATAAGTGCTGCGGAACTGCGATCATTCGGAAGGCTACGAAACCAACCCCTCAGCCTGGCTGTCTCTTTAATGAAGAAGATCAATAATCTATCCGGGGGCGTCGGCCTGTGCCGGTTGGGTTGAGGCTCTACCTAAAGGATCTGAATGAACAAGCTCTTTCTTGTATTGATCGTCTTGGTTCTGACAGCGTGTTCTACAAGCGCCAAGACCCATGCAGTGCGTGGTGTCAGCGGTATCGAGGTCGACTGTTCTGGGTTGGGTTCTGGTTGGGAGAAGTGCCAAAAGCGGGCTGCGAGGGAGTGCAAGGGCGCGGGCTACAAGGTCATTACCCGATCCGACGACGCGAAGGATGAAGATCAATACCCCTTTGGTTTCAACCCCGCGGGTTATCTGACCCGAACAATGTTGGTCATCTGTCGATAGCTTGAGGAAGTCACGCTATCTGCATGGGAAGAACAGCAGGGGGAATGAAGAAGAATGTCAATACTTGGGCTGTTCAAAACCCTTCGACCATGCTAAAACCTTTTCAAGCGATTTTCCTAGCTGCTTGAAAAAGAAGGGAAAAATATGACGAAGTCGGAGTTGATCGAACGTATTGTCACCCATCAAGGGCTACTCTCATCCAAGGATGTAGAGCTGGCTATCAAGACCATGCTTGAGCAAATGTCCCAGTGCCTGGCTACGGGGGACCGTATCGAGATCCGTGGTTTCGGCAGCTTCTCACTTCATTACCGTGCGCCGCGAGTAGGGCGCAATCCAAAGACCGGTCAGTCTGTCAGCCTCGACGGCAAATTCGTTCCGCATTTTAAGCCAGGCAAAGAACTTAGAGATCGTGTGAATGAGGAGGAGGGGGATGAGCTCTGAGGAAAAGGCCGCAGAGGAAGCCATTTATGAGGGGTTTTAAACGGGTAGCTTTTTTCGTAGCCGCGCTGTTGGTGGCTTTGACGATTATTCTGTTTGTAATTGAAAATACACAACCTGTATCCTTGGCGTTCGCCGGCTGGTCAGCACCTCAGCTTCCTGTTTCGGTTTTGATACTTCTTGCGCTTCTCGCAGGGTTGGTTATCGGCCCGTCACTCGCTTGGTTCTTGAGGGTAGGTGTACGGCGAGAATAAGGTTACATGATTTCCAGTCACCTCGGTGAGGGGATCGCCGTTAGCAATTGTTTTTACTTTGGATGTGCTTTTCCATGTCAAAATCCCCACGGTCTACCGAGGTTTCTTTAGGGGCCTCTCAAGCCTTAGCCTTTAGTGCATTCTGTACGTTGAAGGGAAATTTTTCGCCAGCCGCAATTGAGAGCTCGTATGCATAATAATCGTGTAGATGCACATGACGCTCAGGAAATTGACTTGATTGCGCTCCTCCGCAATTTTTGGATTCAAAAGTGGTTGGTTGTGGGAGTTATGTTCGTCGTAACGGTTGGAGCTGGAGCGTTTGCCTATCTTACCAAACCAATCTATGAGGCTAGATTTTATATTAGCCCTCCAACTCAAAATGGTATAGCTGAGTTAAATTATGGTCGTGACTCAAGCACTGAGTTGGAGCCCTATTCAATCAAACAAGTTTACGATCTGTTTGCTCGCAATCTTCAGAGTGAAACCCTTCGTCAAACTTTTTTCCGTGATGTCTATTTGCCTTCGCTTGAAGAGTCCCAGCGCAAGGGACCGCTTGACCGTTTATATGAGAATTTTTCTCGCGTATTTATGGTCGGAGGTCCGGGTAAGGACACTCCCGAAAGATTCTCGGTCATCGTCCAGAGTGACGACGCGGCAGAGGCGACAGAGTGGGTCAGAGTTTACGTTCAGCGTGCCAGTGAAATCTCCAAAGCAGAGCTGATCAAAAACGTTACAAGCGAGGCCGCGGTTCGGGCCAGGAATCTAGAGCAGCGAATCGTAAGCTTGCGGGACAATGCTCAAAGGATTCGTGAAGACCGTATCCAGCAGCTTCGCGAAGCCTTGAAAGTTGCTGAAACAATTGGTTTGAAGACGCCTGTGATAAACTCCTCCGCTGCAGTTGATATCACTGTCGATACAGGCAGTAAGATGGATTATCAGCGAGGAAGCCTAGCCTTGGCAGCGGAGGTGTCCGTTTTGGAGGCAAGAGCTTCTGATGATGCATTTATTCCAGACCTACGTACGCTACAGATGCGTTACAATTTCTACCGTATGCTTAAGGTCGAACCTGATCAGGTGTCGGTTTACAGACAAGATGGTAACGTAGAGGTGCCACAAACCCCAATTAAGCCAGATAAGCTGGCGATCTTATTGAAAGGAATGATCTTGGGCCTTATTTTGGGGTTAGGGGCCGCGCTGATGAGGCAGATAGTTCAAGTACGTGTTGAAAAATAATCGATACATTGCTTCAGGTCCGTATCGATAGGTTCCAGGCATATGCAAGCGATTCCTATCTCTTCATGGAAGCAAGACTGGTGGGCTTGTAACGGCAGCAGATATTTTGACAGGGTGGGTGTTAAGTCATAAATGTGCGGGTCATCAATTTAGATGAAGTGGTATTTTGGATATGGATCCCACCAGGTTTTAGGTCCGACCGGCTCTGGCGACATAGAAAATTATTTCTAGTTTCGAAATTGATGTCGTTATAGTTTTTTTGTGTCGCTCGTGTTAGGTGTTGCGCTATGGTTGGCAGTACGGCAATAAGAAAGGGAATGCTTCGGCCGATCATAAATATTGCCGTTCAGGCTGTATTTAAATTGATGTTTTCTATCGCCTCGCTAAAGGTAGTTGCATTTTATGTTGGGCCTAGTGGAATGGCTGTGGTTGGGCAAATTCAATCCTTTCTTCAAATATTAAGTGCCGGCGTTTCATCGGTTACTACAACTGGTGTGGTAAAGCTGATTGCAGAAGATAAGCACTCTAAAGAAAGTATAGTGCGGGCTTCTGCATTTTTGTTGGTTTTCTTGAGTTTGATTTGCTTTGTTGTTCTGCTTCTTTCAAGTAGGGAGATAGCAAACTACTTTCTGCAAGGGGGTTGGGTCGTAGTACTGCTGCTGCTGCCGCTGGGAAGTTTTTTTATAGGGCTGAATAATTTATTTGTGTCCTATTTTAATGGTATGCAGAAATATAGCGAATATTTTTGGTACTCAATGATCACCGCTTTTATAACGGCGCTTTCAATTTGCGTTATTTCATTTTACTTTGGAAAGGTTGGGGCGGTTTATTCTGTAGTAGTGGCACCAGCTGTTGCTGGGATATGCATTTTGTTTTTGCCAGAAAGATTTCGTCTGCCGCGAATTCGAAGTGTCTTTAAAAAAATTGATGGTGGAATACTAAGGATATTGGTTTCTTATTCCTTCATGGCGTTGGGGTCCGCAGTGGTCGTGTATGGAGGGCAAATCTTCCTGAGGAACTATATTGCAACGAATAGCACAATGGCTGAGTCCGGTCTGTGGTACGCGGCAACACGTCTGTCAGATATTTATATGGGTATCTGTAGTGTGTTGTTTTCTACTCTTTTATTGCCAAGGTATAGTGCAATGGAAGGACAAAGTCTGGACGGTTTTGTTTGGCGAATGGCAGTAGTTGCGTTAGTTTCTGGCGTTGTTCTGGTTCTTATGGTTGGCCAGTTGGCAGGGTTTATTGTTTGGCTGATTTATGGTGAGGCTTTCGCAGTCTCTTCAGAAGTGCTGGAGATATATGTCATAGGGGATGGGCTGAAATGTTTGGGCTGGGTATTCCTTTATGTGATGCTCGCCAAGCAGCGCGTTCGAGCTTATCTCGTTTATGAAGTGACTACGGCATTTTTGTATTTGGTATCGTGCATTTTTTTCTACAGGCTGTATGGGCTTGAAGGTATGGCTTACGGCTACGTTCTGCAAGGCTTGATTTCGCTGTTGTTAGTGCTGCTGTGGTTTTTAATTAGCCGAAATAGAGCGATGTCTGTAGAGGAGGTCGCGTCATGATGCAATATAACGTTATATATGCATTGATTTGGATGTTGGCTCTCTTGTCCTTGAAAAGGACAACTTCGCCATCGACGGCAATATACGCACTCCAAGTGGCGCTTCTGTCCTTGTTTGCTGGTCTGAAATTTCAGACCGGCTACGACTGGCCAATCTACGAATCACATTACAACGCAATAAGAAGTGGTGAAGAGTTTTATCTGAGGTTTGAATTTGGATACGAATGGCTTGTTCATATTTCATCGTTTCTTGATCTGACGTTTGAGCATTTCTCCACATTTATTTCTATTATAGAGATTGTATTCATTTCGACCGTAGTGAGGAATTTTTTTCCTAAGCATTGTTTGCTGGTGTTGGCTGTAATGTACTCTGTCCCGGATTTTTATCTGATTCCTACATTTTCATTACTTAGGCAGGGATTGGCGGTTAGTATTTTTTTGCTTGGGGTGCATAAATTTTTGTCGGGAAGGGGAGGGCTCGCTTTTGCACTGTTTGTCGTCGCTGCCTCTATTCACTACTCAGTATTGGGTGGGGTGCTGCTGGTGCTACTAGTTTATTGGCTCCCCTTAAGTCGAACGACGTTCTTAATCGTCTTCCTGGCCTCGATGGCACTGTACTTGACTTCGATGGATGTTGTCCGTGCCGGTGTAGAAATACTTATGGTGTATGTGAATCCCAAATACATGATTTATCTGGATAGGGATGTGTTTAACGCTTCTTTTGCCTACCGTGCAGCCTATACCCTTGTGTCAATTGTGATTTTTTCAAGTATTTATTTAGCATGGGGTAGTCGTGGCGCCCAAAGCCATACAGATCAGTTAGCAACTCCAATGCTCTATCGCCTGGCATTTGTAGGCCTGCTTATCCCTCTGATAATATTTGGCTTCCCCACGCTGTCTACTAGATACCAGTATTTTTTTGCAGTCTTTTTAATCGGCGCGGCAATGAATACATTGTTGCGTTTGAATTATACAAGCCGACTGCTTACGGTTTTTGCAATTGCAATAGTCGCGTATTTGCCATTCTATCGATTCCTTTCGAGTCCGCTTTCCATCGTTTATATTCCTTACCAGAGTCAGATGTTTTATGATGTGCACAATTCGACAGGGCAGGAGCGGACAAGTAACCTACTCAATCAACTTGACGAACTGTGGTCCAAATGATGAGCTTGCGTAAAGATATTGTACTGCTTACCACGAAGTATGCTGACGACAAAAAAGACGCTTGGCTCACTAATGAGCTGGCCTATTCTATGAGCGAGGAGGGAAGTGAGGTTGCGGTCGTCGTATTCTCTTGGCTGAAAAACGATCCAGAATCAGTCACGAAAGTTATCGATGGAATTAAAGTAATACGGATCAAGCTCCCCGCCATATTTTATAATTCCGGCGCCATAGGGACGGCTTTGAAAGTATTCATATTTCCCTTTCTGGCAAGATACAAAATTGCCAAAGAGATAAAACGCTGTGATTTGCTCATAGCGAACACGCCTTGCGTCACAATTTTAGGAATGTCCCGATTCTTTAGAAAACGATATGACTCTAAAAGTTTTCTTGTGTTGTGGGATTTTTTTCCTTTCTATTTAAAAGATCTCGGTGCGATCAGGAATAAACTATTCTTCGGTTTTTTTCGGTACCTGGAAGAACTAATGTATACCAGTTTTGATCGAATTGGCTGTATGACTGAAGGAAACGCTCGGTTTCTTTTCGACAATTTTTCCTCCATTTCAAAGGAAAAAGTAGAACTTTTGCCGATCTGGGCAAAAATCAAAAAGATTGAGCCGATCGATAAAATTGAAGTTAGGAAAAAGTATAATTTGCCACCTGAGGGGTTTATTGCGATATACGGTGGTGCGATGTCAATCGTACAAGAGTTGGAAAATATTCTTGATCTGGCAGCGATGTATTCGAAAGATGAAGTGACTTTCGTTTTTATTGGTAAAGGCACTGAAAAAGAAAACTTGCAAAAAGCGGTTGCGACCCGTGGGTTGCAGAATATTATATTTATTGATTATGTTCCTCGCGAAGAATATGAGCACGTTGTTCAGTCGTGTGATGTTGGTCTGATATCGCTGTCTAGGAAGTTAACAGTGCCCAGTTTTCCTTCTAAATCTCTTGATTACTTTAAAGTCTCATTGCCGATTCTGGCGTCGCTGGATTCGGTTACGGATTTTGGCAATATATTGGAAAACGACGTTCGTGGTGGTTATGCTGTGGTGGCTGGTGATGCGGCGGCGCTGAAGGCAAAGCTGGATTTGCTGATTGAGGATTCAGCGCTCTGCGCTGAGCTGGGCAGAAATGGTCGACATTATTATGAAAAAAACTTGAGCGTAGAAAACGCGAGAAGTATCATTATTTCATTATTGTAAAGGAGGTTTTTATGCCTATTTCGTTCAAGGATTCTACGCTTTTAATTACCGGGGGAACAGGTTCCTTCGGAAACGCAGTGCTCAAGCGATTCCTGGATACCGATATCAAAGAAATACGAGTATTTAGCCGGGATGAAAAAAAGCAAGATGATATGCGTAAAAAATATGCCAGTAGTAAGTTAAAATTTTATATTGGTGATGTCAGAGATTTTCAAAGCGTTCTGAACGCTACACGCGGCGTAGACTACATATTTCATGCGGCTGCCTTGAAACAAGTGCCCTCTTGCGAATTCCATCCTATGGAAGCCGTTAAGACGAACGTACTGGGCACGGATAATGTGCTTGAAGCAGCAATCCAAAACAACGTGAAGCGCGTCGTTTGCCTCAGTACTGATAAAGCCGTTTATCCAATCAACGCAATGGGGATCTCCAAAGCGATGATGGAAAAGGTGATGGTTGCCAAGTCGCGTAATGATAACAATACCGTGATTTGTGGTACGCGTTATGGGAATGTAATGGCCTCAAGAGGGTCGGTGATTCCTTTGTTTATTGGTCAAATTAGATCAGGCACCCCTCTGAGTCTGACTGATCCTAATATGACTCGATTCATGATGACCCTTGCGGACGCTGTTGATCTGGTATTGTATGCGTTTGAG
The DNA here is from genome assembly GCF_051131945.1 of Pseudomonas sp. Z5-35. Classification (NCBI taxonomy): domain Bacteria; kingdom Pseudomonadati; phylum Pseudomonadota; class Gammaproteobacteria; order Pseudomonadales; family Pseudomonadaceae; genus Pseudomonas; species Pseudomonas sp. Z5-35. Next base: position 3,809,419 of record NZ_CP071640.1, on the reverse strand, counting down.
CATGGCTCGAATGGCGACATGTTCGTTCAGAAAGCTCCGGCAGCTACGGTTGAAGTCTTAGCACAAGCATTGACTAGCATGCTTGATGTGCCAAATTACCCTATTCAGGTTATTGGTACGCGGCACGGCGAGAAACTGTTTGAAGCTTTGCTTAGTCGCGAGGAAATGGCATGTGCTGAGGACCGTGGTAATTATTTCCGTGTGCCTCCTGATCTACGAGATCTGAACTATGCTAAGTTCGTAGAGCAAGGTGAAACAAAAATTTCTCGTACCGAAGATTATAACTCCCATAATACTGAGCGTCTCGATGTAAAAGGTATGCAAGAACTGTTGCTCAAATTGGACTTCATGCGTGCGATTCAGCGCGGTGAGCACGCGATGCCTGAGGAGTAATCAATGAGAATTCTGATCACAGGTGCTAACGGCTTTATTGGCCGTAATCTCGTATCGCACTTTAATGTTAAATCAGATATTGAGGTATTATCATTCACACGTAATGATTCTATCGCGAGCCTCCCAGCTTTAATTGATCAAGTGGATTTTATTTTTCATTTGGCTGGGATCAATCGCCCTCAAGATCCTCTGGATTTTCGAAAGGGTAACACTGATCTTACTGGTGCTCTTTGCAATGCGATCCGAAAATGTGGTCGTTCGGTACCTGTGGTCTATACCTCGTCTATTCAAGCGCCCCTGGATAACTCCTATGGAAGCAGTAAGCTTGGGGCTGAGCAATTATTAGTCGATTTGCAAAATGAAACCGGGTCACCGGTACATATATTTCGTTTGCCTAATGTCTTCGGCAAATGGGCGCGGCCTAACTACAATTCAGCCGTAGCTACATTTTGCCATAACATTGCTCATGGATTGCCGATTACAATAAATGATTCAAATGCACCTCTGAATCTTACGTATATCGATGATGTCGTACAATGCTTTATGGATGTTCTAGAGGGAAGGAAGGAAGGAACGCCTTTTGTAGAGGTACCTCAGTACGATACCACTGTAGGAGCCCTTGCTGAGCAGCTGAAATCCTTCCGTGACAGTCGCGATACGATGATCTCCGAACGTGTTGGAACGGGATTGTGTCGGGCCTTGTACTCTACGTACCTCAGCTATCTGTCCCCAGATCAATTTGTTTACGAAGTTCCAAGGCACGTTGATCCTCGGGGCGCTTTTGTTGAGATGTTAAAGACTAAGGATTCTGGCCAGTTTTCTTATTTTACGGCACACCCGGGCGTTACTCGTGGCGGACACTATCATCATTCGAAAACGGAAAAATTTCTTGTTATCAAAGGCACTGCGTATTTTCGATTCCGTCATATAGTGTCAGGTGAGTTTTCTGAGTTGACCACAACAGGTGAGCGTTCGGAAATAGTTGAAACTGTGCCAGGGTGGACACATGACATCACGAATATTGGCACCGATGAAATGATTGTGATGCTTTGGGCTAACGAGATTTTTGATCGTGCTGCACCGGACACTTACGCACTGCCAGTTGGTACAGAGGCTTAGCATCGAATGTTCAGAGATGGCGCGTCAATAGACGCGCTAAATGAAGTCTCAGAATATTTCAGCTCATACCGAGACCTTGGGTGGCCATCGTTGACTTTGCAACGCGGTGGAAACCCGGCTGATATGTTAAGCAAGTTTAATTTATTCAAAAATGGCCTTAGCAAATGAAAAAACTAAAAGTCGTAACAGTTGTCGGGACTCGTCCGGAAATCATTCGCTTGTCGCGCGTCATGGCCGCGCTGGACCAGTATTGTGAGCATATCCTTGTTCATACTGGGCAGAATTACGACTACGAGTTGAACGAAATTTTCTTTCAGGACTTAGGCATCCGAAAGCCTGACCACTTCTTGAATGCAGCCGGGAGCACCGGCGCGGAAACCATCGGCAATGTAATCATCGCGGTTGACCGGGTGCTGGCTTCCATCGAGCCTGAAGCCGTGCTGGTACTGGGCGATACAAACAGTTGCATGGCGGTTATTCCCGCCAAGCGGCGCAAGATTCCCACGTTCCATATGGAAGCGGGAAACCGTTGCTTTGATATGCGCGTCCCCGAGGAAATCAATCGACGCATCGTTGACCATACGGCAGACATCAACCTGACCTATAGTACTATCGCCCGAGATTATTTGCTAAGCGAAGGTTTGCCTGCCGATCGTGTCATCAAGACGGGCAGTCCTATGTTTGAGGTGCTTAACCATTATCGCGACAACATCGAGGCTTCAAGTGTCCTGGAGCGACTTGGCTTGGAGCCGGGTAAGTTCTTTGTGGTCAGTGCTCACCGCGAAGAGAACGTCGACTCGGATAAGAACTTCCTCAAATTGGTCGAGGTACTCAATACCGTTGCCAGTACGTTTGGCCAGCCCGTTATCGTCTCTACCCATCCGCGCACTCAAAAGCGTGTTGATGCCATGGGCATCGTGTTTCATGAAAATGTCCGATTGCTCAAGCCCTTGGGATTCATGGACTACAACAAGCTGCAGCTCGAGTCGCGTGCGGTTCTGTCCGATAGCGGTACAATCAATGAAGAGTCTTCTATTCTAAATTTTCCCGCTTTGAATATCAGAGAAGCGCATGAACGCCCTGAGGGTATGGAAGAAGGTGCTGTGATGATGGTGGGGCTGGATGTGGATAGGGTGAGGCAAGGTTTGCATATACTACAAGTACAAGGTCGCGGCGAAGAGAGAACCTTGCGCTTGGTGAATGATTACAGTATGCCCAATGTTTCCGAGAAGGTTGTAAGGATTATCCACAGCTATCGCGATTATGTTATGCGGGTTGTTTGGAGACAATATTAATCTAGGCGTGATACGAGATGTCGAATGTTTTTATTGTTACAGAGTACGTGAGTGCAACACAAAACTCTACGGGTTTCTTCTGGTCGAAAATTGTCAAGAAAATTGGCGACGAACTAGGTAGAGTTGCGGTTATCTATCCACGGACAGGCGGTGCTTCAGGAAATTTTGAGCATCCCGCTGTGGTGGAGATGCCATTCACTTCTTTGAGGTTCAATAAGAACATTTTACTTCTTAGAATGCTAAGCCAATTGTTACAGGTGCTAGGTTTCTGCTGGTATATCATCAAACATGTCCGAAAAGGAGATGTCTTGTTAAGTGGCACAAATCCAGCATTTCTGTTAATGGCAATTCCCGTGTTGAAATTGTTTCTGGGTTTTAGATGGGGGGTGCTAGTTCACGATGTATTCCCTGAAAATCTGGTTCCTGCGCAAATTATAAGCAGCTCCAATCGATTGTACCCAGCTATTAGTAGATTGTTTTCCAAAATTTATGATACAGCTGAATTGTTAATTGTTATTGGTCGCGATATGCAGGAGTTGATGAACTCTAAGATAAAAAATCCATCCAAAATTGTGTTCGTGCCCAATTGGGCGGATGAACTTGAGGTATACCCCTTAGCGCGTCATCAGGCGCCGTTTATTGAGGAACTGGGATGGCAGGATAAGCTCGTTTTCCAGTTCTTCGGCAATATCGGACGACTTCAGGGCGTAGGAAATATATTGGATGCTATTGCTTTGGTTGAGAATGAGCGCGCTGCGTTCCTGTTTATGGGGGATGGTGCTTTTGTCGCGAAGGTCAATGAATTCATTGTTAATCATCCTGAAAAAAATGTTGCATACGCCGGTGCGATTCCGCTTAAGGACAAGAACTTAGGGCTTGCCGCAGGGGACGTTGCATTGATTACGCTGGAGGAGGGGATGCTTGGATTAGGTGTGCCCAGTAAAGCGTATTTTTCTCTAGCGGCAGATAAACCGCTTTTAGCCGTGATGGATGAGAACGCTGAGATCGCTAGAATGATTCAGGAGACTGGGGTGGGATGGCAGTGCAAACCAGGCGATCCGCGAGCTTTAGCCGAGTTAATACTTTCGATATGTAATACGGATCTAGGCGCACTACGCGGTCGCTCTATTGCTGCTTTCCGCGAAAGTTATTCTGAATACGTCGTATTGAACAAATTCTATATTGCTGTTTCCAAACTTATCAGGTTGAAAAAATGAGGGTTCTCATAACCGGCGCCAACGGTTTTATTGGTAGACAGCTAGCACAGGTACTACAATCCGAGCACGAAAAAGTAGTCTGCTGCTCGCGTAAAGCTGATGATGCTCCAAATTTTGTTATTTGTCCTTCCTTAAGCGGTACTGCGGACTGGGCATCCTTGTTACAACAAATTGATGTGGTAATTCATCTTGCCGGTAAGGCCCATAATCTTTATGAGTCGAAGAAAGTTGCAGCGCGTGGCTTCAGGCAAGCGAATGTTGATGGCACACTTCGCTTGGCCCAGCAGGCGCTTGCGGCAAATGTAAAGAGATTTATTTTTATAAGCTCTGTCGGCGTCAACGGTTTGTCATCTGCCGGAGAAGCATTTAGTGAGTCTAGTCCGGCGGCGCCACACGCTGATTATGCTAAGTCTAAATACGAGGCCGAGCAGGGGCTTGAAAAGCTGACTTCCGGTACGTCTATGGAGCTAGTTGTCATCCGACCTCCTTTGGTTTATGCAGCACATGCCCCTGGCAATTTTAAGCGTTTACTAAAACTGGTTTCGTCAGGCTGTCCGTTGCCCTTTGCCAGCATCAGTAATCGTCGTAGTATGATCGCGTTAGAAAATTTGGCCGATTTTATTAAGCTTTGCGTGACTCATCCTCAAGCGGCCAATAATTTGTTTCTGATATCGGATGGGTCGGACTTGTCAATAGGTGAAATAGTTTCATTGCTTGCTACTGGAATGAATAAAAAAGCAAGGCTCTTTGCAATGCCTGCGGTTTGCCTACTTTTTGGTGCATTGCTGATAGGGCGAAAATCTACTTATACACAACTTTGCGGATCCTTGCTTGTTGATTCCTCTAAATCACGGTCCTTTTTAAATTGGGTTCCTGTAATCAGCTCTCAACAGGCTCTATTGAAGGCTGGTCAGCAATTTATAATGCTTTAATTATTTTCGGTATTAATACAATGTTGACTGGATTTGTTTCTGATGGTTTCTTTTGGTTCACCCTGCCAGTTGTGGTGTTTTTTTCTTTTTGCATGACAGGTGGACTCCGTCGTTACGCACTGAAACACAGTTTGATAGATGTGCCGAACAGTCGAAGCTCACACTCGATTCCAACGCCACGGGGTGGGGGCGTCGCCATCGTCGTGGCGTTTCTGCTGACACTGCCCGTGTTGGGCCAACTGGGTTTGGTACAGCTTCACTATCTGGTCGCGTTGGGTGGGGCAGGTGCGTTGGTCGCTATCGTGGGTTTCATGGATGACCATGGACATATTGCGGCGCGGTGGCGATTGCTTGGGCATTTCAGTGCAGCTGTCTGGGCCTTGGCATGGCTTGAAGGCTTGGCGCCCCTGAACCTATTTGGGGTCAGTGTTGATCTATCCTGGATAGGACATGCCCTGGCTGCGCTTTATCTTGTCTGGATTCTCAATCTGTATAACTTCATGGACGGTATTGACGGTATCGCCAGTATAGAGGCTGTGCTGGCCTGCCTGGGGGCGAGCGCACTCTACGCACTGTCGGGTTTCACCGACCTGATCTGGCCTCCGCTGGTCTTGGCCGCTGCCGTTCTGGGCTTTCTGTTCTGGAATTTTCCACCCGCGAAAATCTTCATGGGAGACGCGGGCAGTGGCTTTCTGGGCATCGCACTCGGGATCATGTCCCTGCAAGCCGCCTGGGTTTCCCCGGCCTTGTTCTGGGCGTGGCTGATCCTGCTGGGAGTGTTCATCGTCGACGCGACTGTCACCCTGATCCGGCGGTTTTTGCGAGGTGATAAAGTCTACGAGGCCCATCGTAGCCATGCCTATCAGTTTGCCTCGCGCTATTATGGGCGCCATCGTCCTGTCACGTTGGCAGTGGCGACGATCAACGTGCTGTGGTTGTTCCCCCTGGCGTGGTGTGTCGTGGTCCTGAAGCTGGATGGGTTGACGGGTGTTTTGCTGGCCTATGCGCCCCTGGTGTTATTGGCTTTCAAGTTCAAGGCCGGCCAGTTGGAGGTCGGCTGAATATTCCGGGCAAAGATGTCAAATGGGTCATGGACGGCTGTTGGGAAGCTGGACATAAAGACAATGGGTACGAGCAAAGGTGCTGGAAACATTCATGGATAGACTTCGCGTTGCATTGCTGGGCCTGCCACGTCGGCAGAAGCGCCTGCTTCAGGTCATGACCGATGTGTTGCTGGTCTGGACCGCTCTGTGGTTGTCGTTCGCAGTGCGCCTCGGCTTCGACGAGATGATCAATCCGTTTAGCAGTCATCCGTGGCTCCTTGTCAGTGCTTCTTTAATTGCTATTCCACTGTTTGTTCGTTTTGGTATGTACCGTGCCGTCATGCGTTACCTGGGTAATGATGCCTTGATCGCGATCGTCAAGGCCGTCAGCCTGAGCGCGTTGGTATTGGCGCTCGTTGTGTACTGGGGTGCCTCTTATATGGCGCCTGTGCCGCGTTCGGTTATTTTCAATTACTGGTGGCTCAGCCTGGTGATGGTCGGCGGACTTAGATTGCTCATGCGCCAGTATTTCATGGGCGATTGGTTCGCTCCCTCCGGTCAAGTGCCCTTCGTCAACCGTGGTGCCGGTCTTACCAAAGTGGCGATCTACGGAGCCGGAGCCGCCGGTAATCAGCTTGTAGCGGCCTTGCGTATTGGTCGGGACATGCAGCCGGTAGCTTTCATCGATGACGACACCGGTATTGCGAATCGAATGATCTCTGGATTGCAGGTGTTCAAGCCCAAGCATATCCAGAAGATGATTGAACTCACTGGCGCTCAAGAAGTGCTGTTGGCCGTTCCTTCGGCGAGTCGTGCGCGAAGGCGTGAAATCCTTGGGTATCTGGAAGGCTATCCACTGCACGTACGTAGTGTGCCGGGTTTCATGGATCTGGCCAGTGGCCGTGTGAAAGTTGACGACATCCAAGAGGTCGATATTGCCGACTTGTTGGGACGCGATGCGGTGCCTGCACAACCCGAGCTTCTGGCCCGTTGTATCAGCGGAAAGGTCGTTCTGGTCACTGGAGCGGGTGGGTCGATCGGTTCTGAACTCTGCCGTCAGATTCTCGCCTTGCAACCGTCTACTTTGCTGTTGTTTGATCATAGTGAGTTCAACCTCTACAGTATCTTGAGTGAACTGGAAGAGGCCATTGCCCGACAATCGATTCCGGTGAACTTATTGCCAATCCTGGGCTCGGTGCGTAGTGCGGCTAAATTGTTTGACGTCATGACTTCCTGGAACGTCGAGACGGTGTATCACGCAGCAGCCTATAAGCATGTGCCCTTGGTGGAGCACAATATTGCCGAAGGTATGCTTAACAACGTCGTTGGTACGTTGAATACCGCGCAAGCGGCGTTGAAGGCCCGGGTCGAGAACTTCGTGCTCATTTCCACGGATAAGGCCGTGCGCCCTACCAATCTCATGGGCAGTACCAAGCGCCTGGCAGAAATGGTCTTGCAGGCATTGAGTCAAGAGCTCGCGCCGGTGCTCTTTGCGGACAGCGGTAATGTGGCCCGGGTCAATAAGACCCGTTTCGTCATAGTGCGCTTCGGTAATGTGCTTGGGTCGTCCGGCTCGGTTATTCCGCGTTTCCGCCAGCAGATCAAATCCGGCGGTCCCATCACCGTCACCCATCCCAATATCACCCGTTATTTCATGACGATTCCAGAAGCGGCCCAGTTGGTGATCCAGGCGGGTTCCATGGGGCGAGGCGGTGATGTGTTTGTGCTGGACATGGGGGAACCGGTGAAAATCGCCGAGCTGGCCGAGAGAATGGTCCACCTGTCTGGCTTGAATGTGTGCTCCGAGAAGAACTTGTATGGTGATATTGCGATTGAATTCACCGGTTTGCGGCCCGGCGAGAAGCTTTATGAAGAGTTGCTGATCGGTGACAACGTGGTCGCGACCCAGCACCCGATGATCATGAGCGCCAATGAAGACCATTTGCCATGGGAACAACTCAAGCTGAAACTGGATGAGCTGATGGTCGCCGTTTCCGAGGATGAGTATTCACGGGTCCGAATGCTGCTACGCGAAACCGTAAGCGGTTACGCGCCCGAAGGCGAGATCGTCGATTGGATATTCCAGCAACGACGCTTGATTCCGAAACACAAGGATCGTTAAGGGAGCATGTTGGCGGTTGCCAGGAGGATCGGTATGCGGTTCAACAGCGAACAACTGCAACCCGCAAAATAGTTCGTTTGGGTTGAGGATCTAACTTTAGGATTGGGCTTTGGATATCGTGTTGTCAGGGATAAAAAACTTCTTTAATTTTCTGTTGGCCTGAGGACGTCATTATGGGCATGCTCCATTACATGACGGGCCTTGCTGACGCGCGATGGCGTTTTGCTACAGGCGATCAAAAGTCCCGAAAAGAGGCGGCGGCGTTGAGGGTTCGTCCGGGCACTTTGATTCATCAAGCAGTACACGGATTTCGACTGATTGCGCAATGCCACTGCGTCCCCGGGCAATGCTGCTGATGCATGAAAGTTTCTTCACGATCCGCGACTATGGTAGGTTGCCCGCCTCAGCCATCAACATACGGGCACCCTCTGCCATGGCTTCAGCTCACGCTAGGATGACCAGAGAAGGTCTAATCTTTGAAACTGATACAGGTAATCTTTTTTGAAGAGTGTTTATCAGTGATGCGTGACGTCGACCGGTTCAATAAAAACGGAATTGCGCCAGAGGCAGGTCAAGATGGGTAAGGGATTTATGGATAAGTTAAGAATCGCCCTGCTGGGATTGCCGCGACGCCACAAGCGGGCGTTACAAGTGGCAACAGACATTCTTCTTGTCTGGATCGCGCTCTGGCTGGCGTTCGTCGTTCGTCTGGGCGTTGAAGCAATGGCCAGCCCGATTGCAACGCATTTATGGCTTTTCGGCTCCGCCCCGCTGGTTGCCATCCCGATCTTCATCCGTTTTGGCATGTATCGCGCTGTCATGCGTTATTTCGGTAATGATGCGTTGATCACGATTTGCAAGGCGGTCAGCCTTTCGGCCTTGTTGCTGGCCCTTGTGGTGTATTGGTACAGCAATCATAAAACCGTGGTGCCACGCTCCATTATTTTCAATTATTGGTGGTTGAGTCTGATCATGATCGGCGGTTTACGCCTGATGATGCGGCAGTATTTCTTGGGCGACTGGTTCGCCGCAGTTCAACATGTTCCATTCACCAATCGTGACGATGGCCTGCCCAAGGTTGCTATCTACGGGGCCGGAGCCGCTGGTAATCAATTAGTGGCCGCGCTACGCATGGGGCGGGTGATGCGACCGGTTGCATTTATCGATGATGACAGCAATATCACAGACCGCGTGATCGCTGGGTTGCAGGTCTACGCGCCCAGAAATATTCAAAAGATGATCGATACAACCGGCGCAGAAGAAGTTCTGCTGGCGGTGCCTTCCTCATCACGTGGCCGTCGTCGGGAGATATTGGCGCTGCTTGAAGGTTTCCCACTGCATGTGCGCAGCGTCCCGGGCTTTATGGACCTGGCCAGCGGTCGGGTCAAGGTCGATGACATTCAGGAAGTGGACATCGCGGACCTTCTCGGGCGCGATTCGGTACCTGCCCAAGCTGACCTGCTTGAGCACTGCATCGCTGGGCAGTCGGTCATGGTCACAGGGGCAGGTGGTTCGATTGGTTCCGAGCTTTGTCGGCAGATCCTCGCACTGAAGCCGACTACGTTGCTGCTGTATGAGCATAGCGAATTCAATCTATATAGCATTCTGTCTGAACTCGAACCGCGAGTCATTCGAGAGTCGTTGTCGGTTCGGCTGTTGCCTATCCTTGGATCGGTACGAGACCAGACCAAATTGCTGGACGTGATGAAGACCTGGAGTGTCGATACGGTCTATCACGCCGCCGCTTATAAACACGTCCCGATGGTCGAGCACAACATCGCCGAAGGCATCCTGAACAACGTGATTGGCACATTGAACACAGCACAGGCTGCGTTACAGGCGGGGGTATCGAATTTCGTCCTGATCTCCACCGATAAAGCTGTGCGCCCGACCAATGTAATGGGCAGCACCAAGCGGCTCGCGGAGCTGACATTGCAAGCCCTCAGTCGTGAGCTAGCCCCAGTGTTGTTCGGCGACAAGGGCAACGTCTCGCGGGTCAACAAGACGCGTTTCACCATGGTCAGGTTCGGCAATGTATTGGGCTCGTCCGGTTCGGTTATTCCCTTGTTCCATAAGCAAATCAAAGCCGGCGGGCCGTTGACGGTTACCCATCCAAAGATCACCCGCTATTTCATGACCATTCCCGAGGCCGCACAGTTGGTGATCCAGGCGGGCTCCATGGGGTTGGGCGGAGATGTGTTTGTACTGGACATGGGAGAACCAGTGAAGATTGTCGAGCTGGCAGAAAAAATGATTCATCTGTCCGGCCTGAGCGTTCGATCGGAAAAGAACCCCCATGGCGACATTGCAATCCAGTTCACAGGCCTGCGCCCGGGCGAGAAGCTTTACGAAGAGTTGTTGATTGGTGACAACGTCGTCGCGACCCAGCACCCGATGATCATGAGTGCCAACGAAGACTACCTGCCTTGGGACGTCCTTAAGAGCAAGCTGGCTGAGTTGCTGGCCGCGATTGGGCACGATGACTATACCAAGATCCGCCAGCTTCTACGGGATACTGTCAGTGGTTATGCCCCGGATGGAGAGATTGTCGACTGGATCCATCAGCAGCGGCGTCTTGAGCCCTGATTGTCACACAACCAGTAACGTATACATTTTTGACAGCGATGCATCATCGCCTAAGTTTGAGAGGCAGCTTGGAAAAGCTGTTTCTTTCTTAACGATGTCATGGAGCTTCACTGATGCGTACACGCTATTTTTGTTCCTTGGTTTTTGCCCTTCTGACAGGCGGCTCGATAGCTGCTGTCGCTGCACCCACCGCCAAATTGGAAACCGTAGCCTCGCAGCAGGCCATTGAGGTGGGAGCATCTCAACGCGCAAAGATCGATCTTAATGGTGCCGATGCCACGACTTTGCAACGAGAGCTGCTGGGGGTAGGAGAGGCCAAGGCCAAAGCGATTGTCGCTTATCGGGAGAGTAATGGGGCGTTTTCCTCGGTTGAGGAGCTGTTGGAGGTCAAGGGAATTGGCAAGGCTATCGTGGATAAGAATCGTGACAAACTGGAAGTGAAGTAAGGGTTAAGTAAACGAAAAAGGCCGGTCTCGATGTCCGGCCTTTTTTGCATTCCGCACCATAGTTCTAGCGCTACACAAAACATTCGAACTCATCGCGCACGCGTTTCTTTTCAGGAAACGGCGCGCTGTAGCGAGTCGACGATATGGGTGAGTTGGTCCTCACTCAGTCCCATCCAGAGTGGCAGGCGGATCAAGCGCTCCGACAAGGTAACTGTATTTGTCATCGCGCCATGGGTACGACCGTAACGTAGCCCTGCTGGCGAGGAATGCAGCGGTACGTAGTGGAACACCGAATAAATATGGTCGAGCTTGAGTTTATCTAGCGTGCGCTGGCGGTCGGTGCCGGGAGCGAGCAAAACATAATACATGTGCGCATTGTGTGTGCAATTCGCCGGGATGATCGGACGGCGCACCGCGCCAGTCAGCTCGAGCCCCTCGAGCGCCTGATGATAGCGGTTCCAGCTATTAAGGCGATTTTGTGTAATCGATTGTGCCTCTTCCAGCTGTGCCCAAAGAAACGCGGCGGTCAATTCCCCTGGTAGATAGGATGATCCGACTTCCTGCCAAGTGTACTTGTCGACTTCCCCTCTGAAGAATCGGCTTCGGTCCGTACCTTTCTCGCGAATAATTTCGGCGCGCAATGACATGGTGGGGTCGTTGATTAATAGCGCGCCGCCTTCACCGGAGATGACGTTCTTGGTTTCATGGAAGCTATACGCACCTAAATCACCAATACTGCCTAACGCTCTTCCTTTATACGAGGCCATGACCCCTTGAGCAGCATCCTCCACCACATAGAGGCCGTGCCGACGGGCGATCTCCATTATCGTGTCCATTTCGCACGCAATGCCAGCGTAGTGAACCGGAACGATTGCCTTGGTGCGAGATGTAATCGCGGCTTCAATTAACCTTTCGTCCAAGTTTAAGGTATCTTCTCTGATATCCACAAATACGGGTATCCCGCCGCGCAACACAAATGCATTAGCGGTGGAGACGAATGTGTAAGACGGCATGATGACTTCGTCCCCAGGTTGAATATCCAGCAGTAGCGCTGACATTTCCAAGGCCGCAGTGCATGAGTGTGTTAATAATGCTTTATCACTGTGGCTATACTGCTCCAGCCACTGATGGCAACGCCGAGTGAAGGGGCCGTCACCAGAGAGTTTATTGAGGAACTTTGCTTCGGCGATATAGTAAAGCTCTTTACCCGTCATGTAAGGGCGATTAAAGGGGATTTTAAAGTCGCTCACTGTATCTCTCCGGATTATTGTTTTCAGGTAACAACAGGACGAGCCCGCCAAAGGGGAACGTGATACCTGCCTTCAAAGAACCAAGCTCTATCTTCATGTGGAATTCCAAGATCCGATTGGGTCGCTCAGAAACATTGAATTCGCTGCTCACTTCTGCATCCTTTTTCCTGGACGTTGCTGGTCAGCCGACTTCGAAGGCAGACTTGGGAAACGGGGTGCGATCTGAGTTCATTGACCAGGCTCTCTGTTAATGAGTGCGCTTTAGGCGATTGTTCCTGAGGGTATCCCACAAATAAATAAATCCGCCGAAAGCGGCGGGGATCAGTACCATCAGCGTGTAATTTGCAAGGGAGGCTCCTACGGCTACGTTGGCGGGTACATCCAGCAAACCATAAAAATATACAAAAAATCCTTCTCGTACGCCGAGCCCGCCAATGGTTAATGGAACCATGGTCAGGATAGCGATGACCGGATACAGCGCGAAGTGTTGGATGAACGGGATATCGTAACCATACGCTCGAAATACTAGATAGACCACCGATATTATCGATATTTGGTAGCAAACAATATAAGGCAAAGAGCTCTTAAGTGCTCTTCGATAAGGAAAGATAACCGTGCTGGCGTGAAGTTTTTCTAGATACCCTAGTAAGCGAGACAGCAGGGAGCGTCGGAGGACGAGATGGCTGTAGAACGCATGGATTTTTCTACTGCTGAATAGAAGTTGGGCGCCTATCGCTATGCAACTGATAACGAGGACGGTAATGATGAGAGAAGTATAGTCGTCTGAGCTAGGCAGGAAAGGTAGAGCGCAAAGCGTAAAAGTGCATAGCACCAATAGGCCGATCATCCTTTCGATGATGACGGTACTGCCGGCAGTTCCCCGCTTATCCGGATGACGCTGTTCGATGTGAAACATACGAAAAACGTCTCCGCCTTGCGACGATGGAAAGATCAAACCTTGAAACTGAGAGACCAAGCTTATCTTCCATAGACTTGGTAGCGCCTCGTCAATTGAGTTAAATCGTAAAAATACCTGCCAGCGGCTGATGGAAAAAAACGAGCTTAGCGTCAGGGGAATTCCCGCAGCCAGCGCAAGATAATGCCATGCTTCAATATCATCGATTAATGATATTGGCTGGATATCAAGTGTTTTTGCCAGGAAGACACAGATTAAAATGGCAAAAATCAACTTTAAGAGCGTTGCTGGCATGCGGGCTGCTCAATGGTTGAAGAAGACGAACACGTTGCTAGACACAGATGAGGTTGCCTGTGCAATGGGTGAAAGTGCAGGATGATCGTTTGCACGATGCTTCACCTTGAGTGATAAAAATATCGCTTATGATTGTTTCGTGTCTATATAGTTGACCAAGTCGTTTACTGTTTGAAGGCTTTCAATATCGACGTCAGGTATCTGGATCTGGTAATGATCCTGAACAGCAAGCATGATGGCGAAAATATCCATGGAGTCAATTCCTTGGTCGGTCAACTTCAGGTTGTCACGTAATGACGAAGCGTCAGCCACAACATTAGCCTTGCCGATGAGTTCGATGATCGTTTCTTTTGTAGTGGGCACGGTGGGTGCTTCCTTATACTGGTTTCTGGTGTCATTCCGGTCAGGAGTTTTTCTGCCGGGATTGAATGGCGCAACGGGTGACAGGTGAGTTCGCGACGAGCGCGAAGCTCAAGGCCGAGGATTTTGCCACAATCCGCGTAACAGAGGGGGGCGTCCTGAATGTAGTTCACGACCTTATCTCAGGTGGCCGTCAATCGACGTTGAGGGCGCTAAAGTAAATGGTGCCGACCTGTTCCGCACCCAGTTCGATGCGAGTACGGCTCAATCGGGTGCCCAGCGTTTGTTCGATCGTCAGCTTTACTCCGGCCAAGTCATGGCTCAGCGGCCACTTGGGGCTTTCCCAGCGACAGAAAACCCATTGGCTGCCACTGGGTAGGCACAGTTCTTTTAGATGCAACGCCTTGTTCAGCGATACCAGTACCTCTATCGAAGAAAAGTCCTCTGGCATGTTCCTCAAGCCAATCGAATGCTCGGCGGGGGAATAATGGCTGTTGCTGTTGATCAGCGACTCGTCATAGACGCGTCGAGCTTCGGCAAGTCCTTCGGCTTGAATCAATTTGCCTTCATGTTCAACGCCGTCGAGGTGAAAAGTGAAGCTGGCAATATCTTTACCCGCCAGCGCCCGGGGAGTGGACCTGGGCCACCAGTGACAGCTAAGCAAATGGCTGGTCATTGTGCCTATTTTGAAGTCGAGCTTTTCGATCCTTGCGTCCGGCGCATGATCCATGATGGATTGCATCGTGGCAAAGAGCATGTCGGCTCCCTGTATGTAAGTCCGTTCGCCCTTGAAGCCCAGTGAAAGCTCGGTGGAATGCATTACTTCAATTTCCCCAGATGGGCCGTCATGTTCGCCCTATGATTGATCGCGAAGTTTCCGGACACAACGCTATGTGGTGCAATGTCGCTAATGACCACTGAGCCCATTTTTATTTGTACCGCGTCCCCGATCACCAGACCCTGGGCGATAGAGCAGGAGGCACCGATCCATACGCCTGCGCCCAAGCGAGAGCGCCCGGCGACCACGGAGTTGCCAGATACCACGCAATTTTCGCCAATCACCGCGCCGTGACCAATATTGCTCATGATGCCAATCTGGCAATTATTGTGGATGGTGGTCGGTTGCTGGAACAACGAACGCGCGATCACCGCGCCAGCGAGTATTTGGCAGCCCGATCCGATGCGTACACCACCTTGATGCTTGACCATCATCAGTGTGCCGTCGCTGTTGCGCAGAGTGATGAGGCCCTCAGCGCCCACCACTGCATTCGAACCGATGAAAACGTTGTTTCCGATCTCGACAGGGCCTTCAATGACAACATTCGCCGAAACTTCGACGTTGTTGCCCAGTCTGGCCAATGGCGAGATAACGGCGCTGGGATGTAGCCTGCAGTTGTCTCCGATGATGGGGGTAGGCAAAGTTCCGCATCCAGTATCTTGGTTGAAACTATTGTAGAGACGGAAAAAGGAGGTGCGAGGGTCGACGCAGAATACAACTGTTTTTTCTGTCTGCAGTACTTCATCTTTCAGATTTTCGGGGCACAGGATACAGGCCACGTTAACGACGGCCAGCGCTTTATGCAGGTAATGAATGTTCTGACAGTACACTAGTGCGCCCGGCGCCTGTGCTTCAATTTCGTCGAGGTGCGTAAAGGAGCCGCTATTCAGAATATTTTCGGCCGGAAAATAATTCATGACTCGGTAGCTGGAGGTCATTATTAATCCACGCGCTCTTCGATAATGGGGAACTGGCTAAGATGAGTTGCATTTTCTACCAGCCTCCCGAGGTACTCTCCTTGTACGCCCAAAGCCAGGAGTATGTTGCCGGCGAGAAAGGACACGAGGATAGCCAGTGACGCCCAGCCGGGCACGATATGATCAGTCAGGAGGGTACGCAGCAGCACATATACGGCGAAGAGAATGCTCGACGCACTGACCATGAAGCCCCAGATCACCACATAGCGCAATGGCAGGAGCGAATAATTGATGATAAGAAACGACAGCGTTTTGAACATCTTGCCCAAAGTGTAGGTGCTTGGACCGCCGTCGGCGCGCGGTGCGTGACGGATGGTCACATTTGCCATCATGCTGATGGGTACCGAGTTGAACAGCATTGCGGCGATATGGGGATGTGATCCTTGATACCTGGCCAGCTGTTTCGCCACTTGCTGGCTCATCGCCCTGTAGCTCGAAAGGCCGAAATCGGTCGGTTTGCCCAACACTTTGCTGACTAGTTTATGGTTAAGCCAGGAGGCCAGGTTACGCCAGGCACTGTGTTGTTTTTCGGCCATCGGTATCTTGCCGATTACGACATGCTTGCCCGCCTGAAGCTGGTCGATGAAGAGTGACAGGTCTTCAGGGAAACACTGCAGGTCATCGTCGATCGTCACAACATAGCGTTTGCACGCGTAGCTGATACCACACAGGGTGGCATGTTGTTGCCCTTTGTTCCTTGCGAAGCGAATGGCTTTGACCCGCGGATCCTGTTCGTGGAGCGCGAGTGCGGCAAACCACGTCTGATCCGGGCTCGCATCGTCCACAAGAATAATTTCCCAGTCGTCGCAAATCTGCCCAAGGGCTGCTCGTGCGCGTGCGTAAAACTCCGGGAGCGTATTCATGCTCTTGTAAACGGGTACAACCAAGCTAACTGAAACGGTTCTATCGATCACCTTGAGCTTCATCCTGACCATTGGATTGAACGATGACACAGGCTGCCGACGCGTCCTGCATGGATGTTACGGGCTTGTAGATTCGTTGCTTTCCGCTTGGTCGTGCACGCCATGCTGCAACCGATTGGGTGGGGTATCAAGCTTTACGGGTCATCGGTGTCGCTCGACTTCAAGCAGGCTTTGATGGAGCCTCAGTGGATCCTCGGTAAAAAAGGGAAAGATTTTAAGCCATTGAAGAGACGGTGTCACGGCACGGGGAGCCTGATGTTTCTTCAATGGGGGAGGGCCAGGTTGGTGTTCGAAGCGTTACCTCGAATGGATATCACGCCGAACAGTGGGGCTCGACGGATACGTGATAGGTTCGGTGTCGGGATTCGGCTATCATCGGCACCGACGAGTAAGCCTCTATTGACTAAGATGGACAGCCCATCTTGATTCGACCGGATGTTGATTAATGAGAGAAGTGGTAATAAGAAAATTCCAGCTCCTTCACCTGATATTATTTTTTACAGTATTACTGGGTGGTATATTTCTCCCGATTTATTCCGATGAAGTGGTGACAAAGTTCAGAGTTGCGCGGCTTTTTCTTGAGGAAGGCAATGCCGTTACCTTGTATCCACAATGCACGGCCACCGCCGGGCGAGCGGTCGCTTGGATATTTTATCCAGCTGCGATGTTGCTGTCGGCCGTGTATGCCCAACTGGGGCCGCTTGGCCTTAGGGTAAGCGGTATTATTTTAGCGCTGATCTGGTTCGCTTTGCTGGCTTATTGGTGTTTGCGACAAGCGCACGACTTGGGAGCAGGGCTCCAGCGTTTTACTGGATTAGTCGCAGTGGCGTCACTGGGTGTCTTGCCTTTTTTGTGGGTGATGTCGCGTCCGGAGCATCTTTTGGTGCTGGCGATTCTGCTGCTGTGTTTGTCTGCGCTGTTCTTGAAGAAAGGAAAGTCTCCACGTGCCCAAGCGGCAATGGCGGTAGGGTTAGCCTTTTTGCTGTCTCTCTTCTTCTATGCTCATCCCAAAAGTCTGTTTTACATGCCGTTCGCGCTGGCGGCCATCTGGTCGGCGACGGCTACCTACCATAAAGTGGTTCGCTATGGCCTGCTGCTATTCGTCCTTGCCCTATGCGTTCAAGTCTTTCTGTATTTCAGCGCACTGGGGGGCTGCCAGGACGCTCCCTATATTCAACAGATGTTAGCGGCTAACACCCTATTGCCGGGCATGTTGTTCAATGCCCCCTTTGAGTTCATCAGTGCTGCCTATAACAATTTAATAAGCTTTCCTGAGCGGATGTTGCCACATCTGACATTTAATGCCACGTACCAATCCGGTTGGCTGCCTCCGATGGCGGGCAGCTTTGGAGCGTTGCCATACCTTAATTTGGCCATTGAATACGTCCTGTACGCATTTATAGTCGCAACTCACGTTCTAAGTATTTTGGTATTTTTGTTACAAGTATTTCGCCGACGAATCACTGTTTCGGTGGTGTTGGCGCTATTGTTGGCTGGCGCCAATGTGATTAACGCATTCTTTTACAATATCCAAAATTTCTACGCGGGCGTCCAATTCGTGCCTGTCTCCATCATTATCGCGGCTTTATTGATGCATACCCGGCGCGCAGCGAAGCTGAACAACGCATCTGTATTGGCAGCTTATTCACTTCTATTGATCCTGGCGACGGCGTCGCTGATAACATTATCGGCACTCGTTACGCCAGGTCTCGTTGGTAATGCAGCCTTTACCCAGTCAAGCTTACCTGGGCAACCACTGTCGATTCCGGTGCTTGGTGTACAACCTCATTTGGATTCAATTATAAAGTTGGGGGCTTCATGCAATATTCCTACGCAGTCAGCAGAGAATGTTGTCGTCGATCACATGACATACTTTGCCTATCTGCGCGATAAGCAACCGATCCACGTGCTTTATGTGTCCGAAACTGGTTATGGCGGCGACTTGAGCAACGGAAAGTTGTTGCCGTTTCTCAAAGGACTGAACAGTCCGGGGCTAATCACCCGGTGCGAATGGGTACCGTATCCATTCAGGGAAGCGCAGGAAAAAGATGATAAAGGTTATTGCTGTGTCAATTTTGGTAAGCTCTGACTCGTACTGGTCTTGATTACGGTCGCCCGGAAGTCGCTGGTGGGAAAAGAGGCCGGTCGCAATGACCGGCTCCGCGCTTTCCGGCGGGTTTGACTTCGGCGGGGTGACGTGAGCAAGCTCTGCAAAATGCAGGCGTGATTGAACTTGGCATGAAAAGTGAGCATTCGATAACCATCGATTGCTGAACATTCGAGGTGTCGAGCATGAACGATGGACTTGGCCTCGCCGACCAAATCACCCTCGAGCTCCGCGCCGACATCATCGGCGGTCGCCTCATTCCAGGCATGGCGCTGATCGAAAACAACCTGGTCTGCGCCTACAACGCATCCCGCAACACCATCCGCGAGGCATTGCACCGTCTGGGTCAGGAAGGGCTCACCCGTTACGTGCGTAACAAAGGGGTGATGGTTCGCAGGTTGGATGTCGATGACGTAAAGGATTTGTTCAAGGTCCGTCGCACGTTGGAGCTACAGGCCATTCTTACGAGCAAGCCGCTGAGCGAGTACCAGTCCGACCGGATGCTCGAAGCCTTGGAGGCTGCGGATCTGGCTCGGGAGCGTGAGGACTGGCGTGCGGTCGGCACCCATGGCTTGGCGTTTCATCAGCATGTCGTTGGTTTGATGCGCAGTCCTTTGCTCGATGAGTTTTTCACCAACGTGGTCGCGCAGCTACGCTTGGTGTTTTGTTCCGCTCCCGATGAGGCGCGCTTCCAGGCGCCGTGGCTTGCCCGTGACCGGCAGATCCACGACTGGCTGGCCGAAGGCGACAAGCTTGCGGCCCATGAGGGCATGAGCCTTTATCTCGACGATTCCGAGCAGTTGCTTTTGCACTTGCTGACTTCCGCTAACGCCCACTGATCAAAGGACCCGCCGCCATGTACAAAGACTACCCAGCCGCCTACCAGGTCAGCAAAGGTTCCGCCCTTCAAGTGGACAAACCCTTCTACGACCGCATCCGCACCGCTCAAGACAAGCGCACGCTGATCGAGCAGTTCGAGGTTCCCATCCGCACCGGCCGGGCCTGGCATGTACCGGCTGGGCATGTCTTCCGCGTGACCACGCCGGTAGGCCCGCAGGTGGGCGACTTCAACGTCTGGAACGCTCACGATCCGCGGGAGCGGTTGTGGGCGGCGCGTACGCGGCAGCTTCAGGGCGCGCATGTCAGCACCCACGATCGGTTGTGGTCGAACCTGCCATTTCTGCGACCGTTGGTGACGATCACCGATGACAGTTTGGCCGGTTATGGGATCGATGAGCATGGCGGGCGTTTGCATGATTTGTTGGGGACGCGGTGTGATCCGTATGTGAACAAGATGCTGACTGGCGAGGATTTCCATCATCATTGTCACTCGAACCTGACCCGTGCGGTGTTGCCTCATGGTTTGACTGAGTTTGATGTGCACGACGTGCTGAATATCTTCCAGTGCACTGGGCTGAATCATGACGACATGTATTTCATGAAGGCTTGCCCGGCGCAGAAGGGCGATTACCTGGAGTTTTTTGCCGAGATTGATTTGCTCTGCGCGTTATCGACTTGCCCAGGCGGGGATTTGTCGTTGGCGATGTGGGGGCCGGATGCGCAGGATCCGCTTAGCGTTTGTCGTCCGCTGGGGGTGGAGATTTATCGGTTGGAGGATTCATTGCTGCAAGGCTGGAGTCAGCCGGAGCGGGCGGCTTACAAGGGGCAGCATGGGTTGCATATTGCCAAGGCGGATTGGGAGAAGTAACGCGGTTGGCGGGCAGGGCTCGGCCTTCTGTGGCGAGGGGATTTATCCCCGCTGGGCTGCGTAGCAGCCCCAAACTCTGCCCCGGCGTGCCTGACCAACTGGGTGAGTTTGTGAAAAGGGGCCGCTGCGCAGCCCAGCGGGGATAAATCCCCTCGCCACAAAGGTGCTGAGTCAGCTAGGCGATCAGCGGTCCTTAGCCTCTTTCGCATCCATTTCCGCGTTCCGTTCGGCTACGCGTTTGCGCTGTTCGTCCGTCAGTTCCACCTTGTTGGCAGTATCGCGCAGCATCATCAAACCACCCACGATCGAGCCGATGGCGACGATCAGGATTAACCAGGCATACCAGGGCATAGGGCTCTCCTTGAGAGTGCAACGGTCAGTCGAACATTCGCTGACCCTTGCACTTACCACTTATGAGCGAACGCTGTTCGCAGTGGTTCCATACTACGCCCGTTATGCCGGCTTCACCTTATAGCCCGGTCAACATCGCATCGGCCGGAGCGTCTGCGCGCAACTGGGCGGTCAGGACGAAATAGACGAAACCGACGGCCATGAAGCCGAGGAAGATCAAGCCGATCAGGGCGTTGAACCAAGCCATCGCTACCAGGCAGACCACGGCGAGGACCAAGGCGATGCCCGGCACGATGGGGTAGCCGGGGGCGCGGAAGGTGCGCTCGAGGTTGGGTTCGGTTTTGCGCAGTTTGAACAGGCTGAGCATGCTCATGATGTACATGACGATGGCGCCGAACACGGCCATGGTGATCATCGCCGCGGTCAGGGTCATGCCGCCGAGGTTGATCAGGCCGTCGCTGTAGATCGCGGCGATGCCGATCAGGCCGCCGGCGATGATGGCGCGGTGCGGGGTCTGGAAGCGTGACAGTTTGGCGAGGGAGGCAGGCAGGTAGCCGGCGCGGGCCAGGGCGAAGAACTGGCGCGAGTAGCCGAGGATGATGCCGTGGAAGCTCGCCACCAGGCCGAACAGGCCAATCCACACCAGCATGTGCAACCAGCCGGAGCTTTCGCCGACCACGGTTTTCATGGCTTGGGGCAGCGGGTCGTTGATGTTGGACAGGGTGCGCCAATCACCGACGCCGCCGGCAAAGAACATTACGCCCATGGCCAGGAATACCAAGGTCAGGATGCCGCTGATGTAGGCCTTGGGGATCGTGCGTTTCGGGTCCTTGGCTTCTTCAGCGGCCATGGCCGCGCCTTCGATGGCGAGGAAGAACCAGATCGCGAAGGGGATCGCCGCGAACATCCCGGCGATGGCCGGTGCGCCGAATACGTCGGAACCGGCCCAGCCGTTCAGGGCGAAGCTGCTGAAACTGAACGCCGGCGCGACGACGCCCATGAACACCAGCAATTCGGCCACCGCAAGCACGCAGACGACCAACTCGAAGGTCGCCGCCAGTTTCACCCCGAGGATGTTCAGGCCCATGAACACGATGTAGGCACCGACGGCGGCGTGTTTCGGGTCGAGCGCCGGGAATTGCACGTTCAGGTAGGCGCCGATCGCCAGTGCAATTGCTGGTGGGGCGAAGACGAATTCGATCAGGGTGGCCAGCCCGGCAATCAAGCCACCTTTTTCACCGAAGGCTCGACGGCTGTAGGCGAACGGCCCGCCGGCGTGGGGAATCGCGGTGGTCAGCTCGGTGAAGCTGAAGATGAAACAGGTGTACATGGCCGCGACCATGAACGACGTCACCAGGAAGCCCAGTGTCCCGGCCACGCCCCAGCCGTAGCTCCAGCCGAAGTATTCCCCGGAAATCACCAGCCCGACGGCGATGCCCCACAAATGCAGGGTGCCCAGGGTGGGTTTGAGTTGTGTGTTCATCAGTGGCTCCCCTCGATCAATAGCAAAAAGCGCTGGGGAGGGGCAGTGCAGCGGGCGTGCCAGGAAGGCCGTTGCGGTCGTTATGGATGAAATCAGGTCGTATCGGGGATGTTTCACCCCGAATTGTGGTGTTCGATGCCCCAGTTCAGCGCCACGGATTCATGGCTTGCCGTGATCTCGTGCAGACGTGTGGCACCGCTGACTTCTCCAGATGGACGCCCTACGAAAGAAGCTCAGTTTGTTCATCAAGGCATTCAAGCAGCGCCGATTTCCAATAAGGCTGGCTGATTCCCCAATCCCGTTCCAACCGGCTGCAGTCAAGCCTTGAATTGAGCGGACGTACCGCTGCTGCCTGATATTCGCTGGAGGAAATAGGCAGTAACGTTGCACAAGGCTTGCCCTGTTGATGCAACACATCGACGATAGCTTGGGCGAACCCAAACCAGGAAATCTCGCCTTGAGCCGTCAGATGATAGGTTCCCCACGTCTCCTCTCCACCTTGCCACCGCTCAATGATCGCCAGCGTACTGTTGGCGACGGAGCCCGCCCAAGTCGGCGCTCCTATCTGATCATCGACGACTCGTAGCTCTGATCTTTCCTGGAGAAGCCGCTGCATGGTCAAGAGGAAATTACGTCCATGGGTTGAATACACCCAGCTGGTGCGAAGAATCAGATGCTTGCCATTAACCGCAGAGACGGCTTGCTCACCTGCCAGTTTGCTCTTGCCATAGATCCCCTGTGGATTGGGTGTGTCGGCTTCGTTGTAGGGCTCGCTTTTATTTCCGTCGAATACATAGTCGGTGGAGTAGTGAATCAGCGGTATATCGAGCGCGAGCGCTTCTTCCGCAAGAATGCCAGGCGCCACGGCATTCAGGGCAAACGCTGCCTCTGGCTCGCTTTCCGCTTGGTCGACGCCTGTGTGGCCGGCAGCGTTGATGATGAGATCGGGACGAATGTTTCGTACCGTTTTGCGGATCAGGTCTGGCTTTGTCAGATCGAGTTGATCCCGCCCCATGACGATCAACTCACCAACATTGCGTAGTCGCTGCTGTAGCTCAAGGGATAGCTGGCCATGCCGGCCATTGAGGAGAACTCTCATGGTCGCAGACCGACGGGATTGATTTCCTCTCCGGCGATCTGGGCGAGATATTGACCGTACCCAATCTTGCCGAAATAACGTGCGCGCTCAAGCAGCTGTTCGCGGCTGATCCAGCCGTTGTGATAAGCAATTTCTTCCAGACAGGCCACCTTGAGGCCCTGGCGATGTTCGATTGTCTGCACGTATTGTGAAGCGTCGAGCAGGCTGTCGTGGGTCCCAGTGTCCAGCCAGGCAAAGCCTCGACCGAAGCGCTCGACCTGCAAGTCACCTCGCTCAAGGTAGGCATTATTGATATCAGTGATTTCCAGCTCGCCACGGGCCGAAGGCTTGACTGCCTTGGCAATTTCGATCACGTCGTTATCGTAGAAATACAAACCTGTAACTGCGTAATTGGATTTGGGCTTCGCAGGTTTTTCTTCGATTGATATGGCGCAATTGTTGCTGTCGAAGTCGATCACCCCGAAACGCTCCGGGTCCTTCACCCAATAACCAAATACAGTGGCGCCTGAAGGGCGTTCGGCTGCCCGTTGCAACTGTGCACCGAAATAAGCCCCATGGAAGATATTGTCGCCAAGAATCAGGCACACCGGATCCGTGCCGATAAACTCTTCGCCAATCAGAAAAGCTTGGGCCAGGCCATCCGGTGAGGGTTGGATTGCGTAGCTGAACTTAACGCCGAACTGGCTACCGTCGTGCAGCAGATTCCGGTATTGCGGTAGATCCTGCGGAGTGGAAATAATCAATATTTCCTTGATGCCAGCCAACATCAGTACCGATATTGGGTAATAGATCATCGGTTTGTCATAAACCGGCAGCAACTGTTTCGAAACACCAAGAGTAATGGGATGCAGACGCGTGCCGGAGCCACCCGCTAATACGATGCCTTTCATTATGCGAGGAGTTCCTTTTTATTGATGAAGCCAAGGCGTTCGCCTTGATAACTGCCGTCCTGAACGCGACGGCACCATTCCAGGTTGTCCAGATACCATTCGACCGTTTTGCGCAGCCCGGACTCGAACGTTTCTTGGGGTACCCAGCCCAGCTCCTGCTCGATTTTCCCGGCGTCGATGGCGTATCGCTGATCGTGACCCGGGCGGTCCTGCACAAAAGTTATCAGGTCGGCATAGTGGGCGACGCCTTCAGGCTTTTGCGGTGCGAGCTCTTCCAGCAACTGGCAGATCCCGCGAACCACATCGATATTCTTTTGCTCGTTGTGCCCGCCAATGTTGTATGTCTCGCCAATCTTGCCCGTGGTGACCACTTTGAGTAACGCTCGGGCGTGGTCTTCAACGAACAGCCAGTCACGAACCTGCATGCCGTTGCCGTATACCGGTAAGGGCTTGCCAGCCAACGCGTTAAGGATGACAAGCGGAATGAGCTTTTCGGGGAAGTGGAACGGACCATAGTTGTTTGAACAATTGGTCAACAGGACCGGCAGGCCGTATGTGCGATGCCAGGCGCGGACCAGGTGGTCGGAGGCTGCTTTGCTGGCCGAATAGGGCGAGCTTGGCGCGTAGGGGGTGGTCTCCGTGAATAAGTCATCGACGCCGTGCAGGTCGCCGTAGACCTCGTCGGTGGAAATGTGATGAAAGCGAAAGGCGCTTTTCTCCGGCTCGGCAAGGGTTTGCCAGTAGGCGCGGATGGCCTCCAGCAAACTGTAGGTGCCGACGATGTTGGTCTGGATGAAGTCCGATGGTCCGTCAATCGAGCGATCGACATGGGACTCCGCAGCGAGATGCATGACCGCATGGGGCTGGAAGCGCGCCAGCACCGCGCTGACAGTCGTCTGGTCGACGATATCGGCTTGAACGAATTCGTAGCGACTGTTACTGGCGACGCTGACAAGCGATTCGAGGTTGCCAGCGTAAGTCAGTTTGTCCAGGTTAAGGACTTCATGACCCGAGTGCTCAATCAGCTCGCGAATCAGGGCAGAGCCTATGAAACCGGCCCCGCCGGTGATGAGGATACGCATATGAGTCCAGCCTTTTCCCAATAAGTCGATGACGCATGAACCGTAGCTTGTCGGCATGAGTCGGGTAGTGCAATAGAAGTGTCGGCCCAATTCTGGATTTGTAGAGCCTAGCGCATGGGAAAATAACTGACGCCGTCGGACGGGCTCTCAAGCCGACTCCGATCAACCGTCTTCTTTACACATTCTTTATCCTCAACTCCCACTCTCGATCTCGTCCCTTTACACCCTTCCTGCCGACAATCACCACACGCGGCAAGACGCCGTACCACGGAGAAATCCCATGAGTGTTCTGGACGGGGTGTCGCTGCTGCTGGCAGTGGCGCTGTTCATTTATCTGCTGGTTGCGCTGTTGCGCGCGGACCGGAGTTAGGAGCGGCTATGCACGGTTATGACTTCGGGCTGATCCTTGGCTTTTTCGCGCTGGTGCTGATTCCGGCACCGTTTCTGGGGCGTTTTTACTATCGCGTGATGGAAGGTCAGCGCACCTGGCTTTCACCGATCCTTGGCCCGGTGGAGCGCGGCTGTTATCGCGTGTCGGGCGTCGACGCCAGCGCAGAGCAGAGTTGGCAGAAATACACCTTGGCCTTGCTCGCCTTCAACTTGGCGGGGTTCGTGTTGTTGTTTGCGATCCTGTTGCTGCAAGAACATTTGCCCCTCAATACCCAGCACCTGCCCGGCATGGAGTGGACCCAGGCCTTCAACACCGCCGTCAGTTTCATGACCAACACCAATTGGCAGTCCTACAGCGGCGAAGCGTCGCTCAGTTACTTGAGCCAGATGGTCGGCCTGACGGTGCAGAACTTCGTCAGCGCCGCCACCGGCCTGGCCGTGCTGGTGGCGCTGTGTCGCGGAATCGGGCGCAAGTCCGCCACGACCCTGGGCAACTTCTGGGTCGACATGACCCGCGCGACGCTCTATGGATTGCTGCCGCTGTGCCTGTTGCTGGCGCTGGTTTTGGTCTGGCAGGGCGTGCCGCAAACCTTCGCGCATTACGTGCACGGGGTGACGATGCAGGGCGTGGATCAAGTGATTCCCCTCGGCCCGGCGGCCAGTCAGATCGCGATCAAGCAACTGGGCACCAATGGCGGCGGTTTCTTCGGTGTCAATTCGGCGCATCCGTTCGAGAACCCGACGGCCTGGAGCAATCTGTTCGAAGTGGCTTCGATCATCCTGATCCCGGCAGCGCTGGTGTTCACCTTCGGGCATTACGTCAAGGACCTGCGCCAGAGCCGGGCGATCATCGCCTGCATGCTCGCGCTGTTCCTCATCGGCGGTGCGACTTCGCTATGGGCCGAGTTGCAGCCTAATCCGACCCTCGACATCGCGGCCGTTGAACAAGCCGCACCGCTGGAAGGTAAGGAAGCGCGTTTCGGCACCACCGCCACGGTGCTCTGGTCGGTGACCACCACGGCGGCGTCCAATGGCTCGGTCAACGCCATGCACGACAGCCTCAACCCGTTGAGCGGCATGGTGGCGTTGATGAACATGATGGTCGGCGAAGTGATCTTCGGCGGCGTCGGCGCCGGGCTCTACGGGATGCTGCTGAATGTGCTGATCGCGGTGTTCCTCGCTGGGTTGATGATCGGTCGCACCCCGGAATACCTGGGCAAGAAGCTCGGTGCCCGAGAGGTGCAGTTGCTGGTGGCGACGTTGTTGGTGATGCCGGTGAGTGTGCTGGTGTTGAGTGCCATTGCTGCGAGCCTGCCCGGGCCTGCCGCCGCGGTGAGCAATCCCGGTGCCCACGGTTTCAGCCAATTGATCTACGCCTACACCTCGGCGGGGGCGAACAACGGTTCGGCATTCGCCGGTTTCGGCGCCAATACGCCGTTTCATAACTTGATGCTGGGCCTGGGCATGTTGATCGGCCGGTTCGGCTACATCCTGCCGGTGCTGGCGTTGGCCGGCAGCCTGGCGCTGAAGAAAACCGCACCCATCGGCCAGGACAGCTTTCCCACCCACGGCCCGCTGTTCGTGACCCTGCTGACCGTGACCATCCTGTTGGTGGGCGGCCTGACCTTTCTGCCGACCCTGGCCCTGGGCCCGATTGCCGAACACCTGAGCTTGGGTTTCTGAGGAATTGATGATGAACATGCCGATGAGCAAGACCGTCGTCGCCAAGGCGCCGGAGCAACCGAAAACCAATCTGTCGGCGCTGTGGCGTCCGGCGTTGGTGCAAGCCTTCGTCAAGCTCGACCCGCGCCAATTGCACCGCGCGCCGGTGATGCTGGTGGTGGAACTGACCGCCATTCTCACCACCGTGCTCTGCTTTATTCCCGACAACGCCGTGCCAACCTTCGTCGCCGCGCAAATCGCCCTGTGGCTGTGGTTCACCGTGCTGTTTGCCAACTTCGCCGAAGCCTTGGCCGAAGGGCGCGGCAAGGCCCGTGCCGACAGCCTCAAGGCCGGCAGCGAAGGCTTGAGCGCCCGCCGTCAGGTTGCGCAGGGATTTGAAGTGATACCCGCCACCCGCCTGCGCAAAGGTGATGTGGTGCGCGTCGCGGCGGGGGAGATGATTCCCGGCGACGGTGAAGTGATCGAAGGCATCGCGGCGGTCAATGAGGCGGCGATCACCGGGGAGTCGGCGCCGGTCATTCGTGAGTCCGGCGGCGATCGCTCGGCCGTCACCGGCAATACGCGGCTGGTGTCGGACTGGCTCCTGGTGCGCATCACCAGTAACCCCGGCGAGTCCACCCTGGATCGCATGATCGCCCTGGTCGAAGGGGCCAAGCGCCAGAAGACGCCGAACGAAGTGGCGCTGGATATCCTGCTGATCGGCTTGACGCTGATCTTCCTGCTGGTGGTGGTGACGCTGCAACCGTTCGCACATTTCGCCAACGGCAGCTTGCCGTTGGTGTTTCTCGTGGCGCTGTTGGTGACGTTGATTCCGACCACCATAGGCGGCCTGCTCTCGGCCATCGGCATCGCCGGGATGGATCGGCTGGTGCGCCTGAACGTCATCGCCAAGTCCGGCCGCGCGGTCGAGGCGGCGGGGGATGTGCACGTGCTGATGCTGGACAAGACCGGCACCATTACTTTTGGCAACCGTCGGTGCTCGGCGGTTTATGCAGCGCCAGGGGTGAGCGCGAAAGAGTTGGCCGAAGGCGCGCTGTTCGCCTCGCTGGCCGATGACACGGCCGAGGGCAAATCCATCGTCGAATTCTTGCGCGGCTTGCATTCGCAGCCCGAGCCAGCGGCGCAGTTGCTCACCACCGTGCCGTTCAGCGCCGAGACTCGGTTGTCCGGTGTCGATTACCAGGGCCGTGTCTATCGCAAGGGTGCGGTGGATTCACTGTTGAGTTTCATCGGCCTGCCTCGCGCTGAATTGCCGGCGGCGCTGGCGCGGGAAATCGACAAGATCGCCCAGAGCGGCGGCACTCCCTTGCTGGTTTGTGTCGACGGCAAACTGCTCGGTGCCATCCATCTCAAGGACGTGGTCAAGCCCGGCATACGCGAACGCTTTGCCGAGTTGCGCAAGCTGGGGATCCGCACCGTCATGGTCACCGGCGACAACCCGCTGACCGCCGCCGCCATCGCCGCCGAGGCGGGTGTCGACGACGTGCTGGCCGAGGCCACGCCGGAGAAAAAACTGGCGCGCATTCGCCATGAGCAAAACGATGGCCGGCTGGTCGCCATGTGCGGCGACGGCGCCAACGACGCTCCGGCCCTGGCCCAGGCCGATGTTGGCATGGCAATGAACGACGGCACCCAGGCGGCGCGCGAAGCGGCCAACATGGTCGATCTCGACAGCGATCCGACCAAACTGCTGGACGTGGTGCAGATCGGCAAGCAATTGCTGGTGACGCGCGGGGCGCTGACAACGTTTTCCATTGCCAACGACATCGCCAAGTATTTCGCGATCCTGCCGGCGCTGTTCGCCTCGATTTATCCACAGCTCGGCGTGCTCAATGTCATGCACCTGGCCAGCCCGCAGAGCGCAATCCTCTCGGCCATCGTCTTCAACGCCTTGATCATCGTCGTGCTGATCCCCCTGGCCCTGCGCGGCGTGCGGGTGCAGGCGGCAAGCGCGGCGGCGTTGCTGCGACGCAATCTGTTGATCTATGGCCTGGGCGGAATCGCCGTACCGTTCGTGGGGATCAAGGCAATTGACCTGCTGCTGACGGGGTTGGGGCTGGTTTGAGCCCCGAGGAAATTTCAGACACGACTGTTTTCGTGGCGAGGGAGCAAGCTCCCTCGCCACGGTGTGTACACCCTGAGGATCTGGAAAAATGTTCACTTTCGTTCGTCCGGCCCTGAGCCTGTTACTGCTCATGACCCTTATCACCGGCGTCGCCTACCCCTTGCTGGTCACCGGCGTGGCGCAACTCGCCTTCCCGGACCAGGCCAACGGCAGCCTGGTCCATGACGCTGACGGCAAGGTTCGCGGCTCTCGGTTGATCGCCCAGGATTTTGTCGGCGATCGCTGGTTTCATCCGCGTCCCTCGGCGGGCGCCTTCGCCACGGTGGCCAGCGGCGCGAGCAACTTTTCGCCGAGCAATCCGGCGTTGGCCGCGCGGGTGAGCGCTGACGCCCAAGCGCTGCAAGTGCCCGGCCAGGGACCGGTGCCGCTGGCGCTGCTCACCACCTCCGGCAGCGGGCTGGATCCGCACTTGCCTCCAGCCGCGATTGCCTATCAACTGGCGCGTGTCGCGGCGGCCAGGAACCTGCCGGTCTCGACGTTGCAGCAGTTGCTCGATAGCCACATCGAGCGGCCCCTGGTCGGGCCGCCCGTGGTGAATGTGCTGGCGCTGAACCTGGCGCTGGAAAAGCTCTGACCCGATGTCAGGGTGTTTTGATCAAATCTGGAAGAGACCCGCAGCATGAGTGACTCCGGCCGTGCCGATGCACTGTTAGCCAACCTGCCGCGCCACGACCGTGGTCGCCTCAAGGTCTTCCTCGGCGCCGCCCCGGGCGTCGGCAAGACCTACGCCATGCTGCAAGCGGCCCACGCCCGGTTGCGTCAGGGCACGGAGGTCCTTGCCGGCGTCGTCGAGACCCACGGGCGTGCCGAGACCGAAGCCCTGTTGAATGGCCTGGCACAGCAGCCGCTGCTGCGTTCGGAATATCGCGGGGTGATGCTCGAGGAAATGGACCTCGACGGCCTGCTCGCGGCCCACCCGAGCCTGGTCCTGGTGGATGAACTGGCCCACAGCAACGCACCGGGCAGTCGCCATGCCAAGCGTTGGCAGGATATCCAGGAGTTGCTCGCCGCCGGCATCGATGTCTACACCACCGTCAACGTCCAGCACTTGGAAAGCCTCAACGATCAGGTGCGCGGCATCACCGGCGTGCAGGTGCGCGAAACGCTGCCGGACTGGGTCTTGCAGGAGGCCGATGAGTTGTTGCTGATCGACCTGCCGCCGCGCGAGCTGCTCGAGCGTCTGCGCGATGGCAAGGTCTACGTGCCGGAGCAGGCCCGCGCCGCGATCGATGCGTTTTTCACGCAGACCAATCTCACCGCGTTGCGCGAACTGGCCATGCAGACCGCCGCCGCGCAGGTGGACAACGACTTGGCCCAGGGCTATCGACAATTGGGCCAGTCGGCTCCGGCGGTGCGGGGCCGGTTGTTGGTGGGCGTGGACGGCGACCTCCAGGCCGAACGGCTGGTGCGCCACGCCAGCCGCGTCGCCCAGCGTCGGCATTTGCCCTGGAGCGTGGTGCACGTGGACAACGGCGACGCCCAGGACGAATCATCCCGCCAGCGTCTGCAAAGCGCCCAGCAACTGGCCGAACGCCTCGGCGGCGAGGTGGTGTCGCTGCGCGCCGGGGAGGTCGCCAAGACCTTGATCCAACACGCTGCACAACGTCGTGCGACGTTAGTGCTGGTCGGCCAGTCCCGGCGGCGTTTGCGCAGGCGCCTG
Source organism: Pseudomonas sp. Z5-35 (assembly GCF_051131945.1). NCBI lineage: Bacteria > Pseudomonadati > Pseudomonadota > Gammaproteobacteria > Pseudomonadales > Pseudomonadaceae > Pseudomonas > Pseudomonas sp. Z5-35. The sequence goes on along the minus strand of NZ_CP071640.1, from coordinate 3,778,190 downwards.
TTTGGCGGCGGCCTGGCCTCGCGGTTGTTGCGCGATGCCCGTGGCTTGGAAATCAACGTGCTGGACAGCGAAGAAACGCCGGCGCCCGCTCGCCTGCGCCCGAGCACCGCCCAGAGTGGATTCGACTACGCGCTGGCGCTGGTGGCGACGGCGACTGCCAGCGCGCTGGCCTGGGGAATCTCCGGGTGGCTGGCGCTGCCCAACATCTCTTTGGTGTTTCTGATGGCGGTGCTGTTGGTGGCGGTACGCAGCAGCCTCGGCCCGGCATTGGCTTGCGCGGCACTGTCGTTCCTTGCTTATGACTTTTTGTTCATCCCGCCGAATTTTTCCCTGACGATCCAACGCGAAGAAGACGTGCTGACGCTGGTGTTCTTCCTGCTGATGGCCGCCCTGACCGGTAATCTCGCGGCTCGTCAGCGTCGTCAATTGCAGGCCCTGCGCGACACCCAGCAGGAAACCGGTGAGCTGCTCGACCTGTCGCGCAAACTGACCGCCGCCACTGATCGCCAAGCCGTGATCAGCGCCGCCGTGCTGCACCTCAACAGCGAGGACGATGTGCAACTGTGCCTGCTCAACCGCGACGGCCAGCACGGTTGGAACGTCGAGACCGCCGAGCCGTTGACGTTCACCGAGGCCGAGCGCGCCGCCGCCGACTGGTCCTGGCAACACGATCAACCGGCCGGCGCCGGCACCGCCACGTTGCCGTCCGGGCGTTGGTGGTGGTGGCCGTTGTCGACCGAGGGCGGTCCGCTGGGCCTGTTGGGCATTTGCCCCAAGGACGGCAAGCCGTTGAGTGGTCAACGCCGACGTTTGCTGGCGGCCCTCAGCCAGCCGCTCGCCCAGGCCCTGGCGCGGGCGCAATTGGCACAGGACCTGGAAGCGGCGCGCCTGCATGGCGAAACCGAACAACTGCGCAGTGCCTTGCTGGCCTCCGTCTCCCATGACCTGCGCACACCGCTGACGTCCATGCGCGGCAGCATCGACAGCCTATTGGCGCTGGGCGAAGCGATCCCGCTGGAGGATCGGCGTGAACTGCTCGAAGGCACCCGCGACGAGGCCGAGCGCCTGGATCGTTATATCCAGAACCTGCTCGACATGACCCGCCTCGGCCATGGCGCGCTGAAACTTGCCCGCGATTGGGTGTCCCCGGCCGACATCGTCGCCAGTGCCTTGCACCGGCTTCGGGCGGTGTTGGCGCCGCTGGCGGTGGGCGTTGAAGTGCCGTCCGACTTGCCGTTGCTGCATGTCCATGCGGCGCTGATCGAACAGGCCCTGGTCAATGTGCTGGAAAATGCCGCGCGATTTTCCCCCGCTCACGGACGGCTACTGCTCACCGCTGGGGCGAAGGAGGATGAGGTTTTTTTTGCCGTGGCCGACGAAGGTCCAGGCATTCCCGAGCCAGAGCGCGAGAAAATCTTCGACATGTTCTACACCGCTGCGCGCGGTGATCGAGGCGGGCAGGGCACAGGGCTGGGCTTGGCGATTTGCCAGGGCATGGTCGGAGCCCATGGCGGGCGGATCAGCGTGGCTGACGGCCTCGACGGCCGCGGCACCTGCATCACTTTGCACCTGCCCTTGCAGGCACAACCGGGGATGGACGATGAAGCCTGAACGGCGCTGCGTTATGCTCTCGCCACTTGACTGTGATGAACGGACCCCATGAGCCAGAGCGCGACCCTTTTGGTCATCGATGACGAACCGCAGATCCGCAAATTCCTGCGCATCAGCCTGGCCTCACAAGGCTACAAGGTGCTCGAAGCCGACACCGGCGCCGCGGGCCTGGCCCAGGCGGCGCTGAACAAACCCGACCTGTTGGTGCTCGACCTGGGCCTGCCGGACATGGACGGCCAGCAAGTGCTGCGTGAGTTTCGTCAATGGTCGACGGCGCCCGTCCTGGTGCTCTCGGTGCGCGCCAGCGAGGCGCAGAAAGTCGAGGCGCTGGACAACGGCGCGAATGACTACGTGACCAAGCCGTTCGGCATCCAGGAATTCCTGGCCCGCGTGCGCGCGCTGCTGCGCCAGGCACCGGCAGGCGAGGCTCAGGAAGCGGCGCTGACGTTCGGCGCGCTGACCGTTGACCTGGCCTATCGCCGGGTGTTGCTGGACGGCACCGAAGTGGCCCTGACCCGCAAGGAGTACGCGGTGCTGGCGCAACTGGCCCGGCATCCGGGACGGGTCATTACCCAGCAGCAACTGCTCAAGGACATCTGGGGACCGACCCATGTCGAAGACAGCCACTACCTGCGCATCGTTGTCGGTCACCTGCGCCAGAAACTGGCCGACGATCCGACCCGGCCGCGGTTCATCGTGACCGAGCCGGGGGTGGGGTATCGGTTGTTGGAAGAGGCGGGTGCTTAACCCAAGCTCTCAGGTCAGCCACAGCAAGCCTGCTCAACTCTGGTTCTGCTCGCGCTCATACCGATCCAAGGTATCGCTGGCAATCTCCCGCCCCAACGCGATCAGCTCCGGCGCCTTGTAGAACTCGAAGAACCGACACACCCGTTTTGGCACGTTGATCAACACATCCGGCGGGTAACCGGCAATCTTGTATTGCGCCAGCGAAGTCTGCATCACCTCGAAGCTCTGGTTGATCAAGTCCAGCAACGAGGCCGGCCCGACGTTATCGATGATGAACGAGCCGGTGGCGGATCTTGGCGCACCTTCGGTCTGCGGCGCGGCGGCCGGTTGCTGGCCTTCGGGCTCGGCGGATTCGATCCACGGGTTGATGTCGGCGGCCTCGGCCTTGAGGGCTTCCTGCTCCAACAACAACAATTGCTCGGCTTGTTTGCGGCGAAACGGCAGCCGTGAACCCAGGGAATTGACCAGGGTGTCGAAGCGCCGTCGGAACGCGGCGGGGCGCTGGATCACGGGCAGCTTGTATTGTTTCTGGTTGGTGGCATTGAGGTTGACCGCAATGATCAGGTCGCAATGGCTCGACACCACCGGCACGATCGGCAGCGGATTGAGCAGGCCGCCATCCACCAGCATGCGATTGCCTTGCATGACGGGGGTGAACAGGCTGGGAATCGCCGCCGAGGCACGCATCGCCTGGTGCAGGCAGCCTTCCTGGAACCAGATCTCCTGCTGGTTGGTGAGGTCGGTGGCGACCGCCGTGTAGGGAATGCGCAGGTCTTCGATATTGAGTTCGCCGACAATCTTGCGGATCTGCCCGAAGACTTTTTCACCGCGAATTGCCCCGAGGCGGAAACTGACGTCCACCAGCCGGAGCACGTCCAGGTAATCGAGGCTCTCGATCCAGTCACGGTAATCCTTGAGCTTGCCCGCGGCGTAGATCCCGCCCACGACGGCGCCCATGGAGCAACCCGCGATGCAGGCAATGTCGTAGCCGCGTCGCTCGATTTCCTCGATCACTCCGATATGGGCATAGCCCCGGGCGCCGCCCGAGCCCAATACCAATGCAACACGTTTTGTCATGAGCTGGCCTCTTGTCGAACAGACACCAACAATGCACGTATCGAAGGCCAGGCTCAATCGTTGTGGCGCGGACGTCGTTTTTTGACACGCCGCGACGGCATATGCGTATGCTCCGTCCACACTTGAATATGGCGGCCGAACCGAGGCACTTTTTGCCGGCGAAACCGTCTTACCAGCACAACTGTTGACCTGACTTGAGGTGTTATCGATGAAAGCCCGGATCTGCCTGCCCTTGGTGGCATCCCTGATGGTTCTGGCCTTGGCCGGTTGTGCCGGCAAGACCGCTTACCGCGACAGTTGCGGCAGCCAGCTCGACAGCGCCTGGCGGGAATTGGACCTGGCCAAGGCCGAAGGTTTTGCCGGTACTGTCAGCTATTCCAAGGCCCTGTCGTTGCTGACCGGCGCCAAGACCCAGCAGCAATTCGAAGCGTTCGAAGGCTGTGCCAATAAAGCCGAGAAGGCGCGCTTCTACATCCGCGAATCCCGCGCGGGAAGGTGATAAAGGCAGCTGCAAGCTTTAAGCTTCAAGCTGCAAGAGGACGACCCACGCCGCCTCTCGCTTGAAGCTTGAAGCTTGCAACTCGAAGCTGCGCACGGAGTAAGTTCCATGATCGATCGCCTGGTGGCCCGGATAGTGGGCCTGGAAGTTCGCTTGTTGGCCTGTCAGGCCCGCTTGAATGCCCAAACCGACAGCGAAGCATTGCACGACCTGCGGACCACGGTCCGGCGGTTGCGCAGCCTGCTTCGCCCGTTGCGCGGTTTGCCCGGTGTTGAACAGCTGGAAAAAGCCGCGTCGGCGGTCGGTACCCTGACCACGCCGTTGCGCGATCGCGAAGTACTGGCCGCCTACCTTGAGCAGCACGGCAAGGTCGAGGCGGCGCAGCGGCGCCAGGTGCAAATGGCCGAAGCCTATCCCGCCGTAGCCAGCAGCCAGGAGTTGGCGCGCTTGCTGATGATTCTCGACGCGTTCCCGCGCTTCATCCGCGCCGCCCAGCGCCAGGGCTTGCTCGCGGGGTTGCGCAAACGCATCGAAAAACGCCTGGACAAACAATGGAAGAAACTCGGCGAGGCCTTGCGCGACCCCGCCCATGATCGCCACCGATTGCGCCTGCTGATCAAGCGCGTGCGCTACGCCATCGAAGCCTATCCCGAACTCGACCGCTTGCCGAAAGCGGCCATGCCCCGACTCAAATCCGCCCAAGGCGCGCTGGGCGACTGGCACGATTGCTGGCAATGGCTGGCGCGGGCCGAGCAGGAGCACGACCTGCGATCCCTCATACCAGGCTGGCGGATCACCATGGAAAAGGCTGAGGCCAAGTCCGATCGGGTGCTCGATAAACTCATCGCCAGTTGCTTCGATAAATCCTGAACCCTGGCAAAAACAACCCTGCGCTCGCAAGGACTGAGGGTGGATTGGGGGGTTACGGCTTTTCTGTCAGTCTCTTTGGCCGGAATGAGCGCTGTACTGCCCGCTCGGGATAGTTAAGATCCTTCATCGTTTTCCCTGTCTTCGAGGTTGCCATGCGCTTTTCCGATTTGATCGATGCGGTGCGTCATCAGCCAGAGGCCGTGACGATCCCGCCTGAATGGGGCCAGGGGCGTGCCAGTTTTGGCGGCCTGGTGGCGGCGTTGCAATACGAGGCGATGCGTGCGCGGGTTCCGGCGGATCGCCCGGTTCGCTCGCTGGCGATTACCTTTGTCGGCCCGGTCGCGCCCGACGTGCCGGTGAGTTTCCAAGTCGACGTATTGCGTGAAGGCAAGGCCGTCAGCCAAGTGTTGGGGCGCGCCGTGCAGGGTGGGCAGGTGGTGACGATCGTCCAGGGCAGTTTCGGCGCGTCACGATCCTCGGTCGTGGCGGTGCAGGCTGATCCTGCGCCGGCATTCAAGGCTGTCGAGCAGTGCCAGGAGTTGCCCTATGTCAAAGGCGCCACGCCTGAGTTCATGCGGCACCTGGCGATGCGCTGGAGTGTCGGCGGATTGCCCTTCACCGGCAATAAATCCCGGAGCATGGGCGGCTGGGTGCGCCTGCGCGGCGATGTGAAAGAGGAGCCGCTGGACGAAGGCCACATTCTGGCGCTGGTCGACGCCTGGCCGCCGGCGTTGTTGCCGCACCTCACGCAAATGGCGCCGGGCAGCACGCTCACCTGGACCATCGAGTTCGTCCAGCCGCTGCTGGAACTCACCACGCTGGATTGGTGCCAGTACCTGGCCGAGATCGAACACGCCCAGGACGGTTATGGCCATGTCGCGGCGAAATTCTGGAGTGCCGACGGTCGTCTGATTGCCATGAGCCGGCAGACAGTCACGATTTTCGGCTGAGGCGGTTCGGCGATTCAGTGACGGTGGCGTTCCCGCCAGGCGCGCCACCAGCCACCGCTGAGGAAAAATCGAGGAAAGGTCAGGAATTGTTCCACCAGCAGGCGCGACATTGCGTCTTTGCGGTCGCTGAACGGCTCGGATGCTTGCTTTTCCAGGCTATGGCCGTGGCGCTGCAACCCCAGTGCAGCGAGCAGCCCGATCACGCCGATGGCGACATCGCCCAGGCTCAGGCTGAAGACGCCCGATACGATCAATAGAAAGGCGATGATGAACAGCGGCACCGCGATCAAGTGCAGGACCAGGTTGGTCGGGTGGCGATGATTGTCGGGGTAGGCGCGCCATTGCCAGGCCGGAAGGTTGGGGTGACGTTTGCCCATGATGCTGTTCCTTGAGTCTGTGAAGTCCGAATAACCCAAGAATAGGCCCGGCCGGGCAGGGCGGCGAATCGCGGTTGACTATCGCAACGATAGGCGGCTATAGCGTATTTATGTCGACAACTGCCTTTGTGGCTATGTTGACTGCTTTTGTGGCGAGGGAGCTTGCGCCCGCTGGGCTGCGGCCCCAAACGGCTAGCGCGGTTTATCAGGCGGATGGAGAGGGCTTCAGAGGGGCTGCTGCGCAGCCCAGCGGGAGCAAGCTCCCTCGCCACGGAAAGCAAACCGAGTCGCCAATAGCTAAAGCTTCAACTGCCCAATCGCCTTGTTCAACGCCCCCGCCAGCGTCGCCAGTTCATGGCTGGTGGTGGCCGAGTCCACGGTCTGGCGCACGGTGTTTTCGGTCACGTCGCGAATACTCACCACCACTCGGTTCATTTCTTCGGCGACATGGCTTTGCTGCTCGGCTGCGACGGCAATCTGCGTGTTGCTCTCGCGCATCTGCGCCACCGCCTCGGTGATCTGCGCCAACGCGTCGCCGGCTTCACACGCCTGTTGCACGCAATCGTCGGCCTTGAGCGAACTCTCTTGCATGAAATCCACCGCGTCGCGGGTTCCTGCCTGCAACGCCGACACCATCGTGGTGATTTCATCGGTCGAGGCTTGGACCCGCTTGGCCAGGTTGCGGACCTCATCGGCCACCACGGCAAAGCCCCGGCCCATTTCCCCGGCCCGCGCCGCTTCGATGGCGGCATTGAGGGCCAGCAGGTTGGTTTGCTCGGCGATGCTGTGGATCACGTTGACCACACTGTTGATCTTCTGGCTGTCTTCGGCCAGCCGCTGGATCATCTCGGCGGTCTGCTGCACGCCGGTGGACAATCCGGTGATTGACTGCTGTACGCGGCTGACGACTTCGCGCCCGTTGCCGGCCAGCGTGTCGGTGGTTTTCGACAGGTCGCGGGTGGCGCCGGCGTGCTGGGCGATGTGATAAACCGTGGCGGACATCTCGTTGATCGCAGTGGCGGCCTGGTCGGTCTCGCTCTGCTGACCAAGCATGCCTTGGCGCACTTCGTTCATGCTCGACGCCAGGCGCGCCGCGCCGCTGTCCAGTTGCCGAGCGGTGCTGGCAACGGTGTCGACCACGCGCTGATACCCGGCCTGCATGGCGTTGAACGCGGCGGCCATCTGGCCCACTTCGTCCCGGCAGGCCAAAGGCACGCGGGCGGACAGGTCGCCGGTCCTTTCCACATGCAGCATCACGTCTTTCAAGGTGTTGAGCTGACTGAGCAGAAAGCGGATGAGTAATTGCGACGCACCGAGCATCGCCAGCATCAGCACAAACACCGCCACTGCATATTGACTGAAGCGTTCGCCGAACACTTGGCCCAGGCTCACGCCTCGGACCTGCTGTTCAAGGTGCATGGCATAGAGCACTAACAGCAACGTGGTGACAAAGGCGACCGCATTGACCGCCCAGAATTTATACTTCAGCGAGATATTGCTAAGCCAGGCACCCATGGAAGGTTTTCTCTGATAGCGGAAACAGCATTGGCAAGGTGCCAGTATTGTGCAGCTATCCAGGTGCCGGGGTTTTGATGTGGGTCAACGGACAAGGGATTCGGTTTATTCGCTAAGGACGGGCAAGCCGAAAAACGCCCGGGCGCATGCTGTGCTGTGGGCCGCCAGGTCTTCCTGGGTTTCGCCCCGGTGCAGGGCCACTTCACGCAAGACTTCCGTCAGGTAGGCTGGCTCGTTGCGACCGTGCTTGGGTTTGGGCCGTAGCGTGCGCGGCAACAGGTAGGGCGCGTCGCTTTCGAGCATGAGCCGGCCTCGGCGGATTTCTCGCACCAATGGGTGCAGGTGCGTGCCTCGGCGTTCGTCACAGATCCAGCCGGTGATCCCGATATGCAAGTCCAGATCGAGATAGCTGAACAGCGCTTTCTTCTCACCGGTAAAGCAATGCACCACGGCGGCAGGCAACTGGTCACGAAAATCCCGGAGTATCTCCAGCAAGCGTTGATCGGCGTCGCGCTCGTGGAGAAAGACCGGCAATTGCAACTCCACCGCGAGGGCAAGGTGTTCTTCCAGGACTTTTTCCTGCTGCGGGCGCGGGGAGAAATCGCGATTGAAATCCAACCCGCATTCACCCACCGCGCGGACACGATTTTGCTTGAGCAGGTCTTTCAAATGCCTGGCGCTGTCGGCCGTCCAATCGCTTGCGCTGTGGGGATGAATGCCGGCCGTGGAAAATAGTCGATTGCCGTCCTCGTCAAGCTGCTGGCAGAGTTCAAGGGCCTGTTCGCTGCCCTCGATGCTGGTGCCGGTCAATACCAGTTGGCAGATCCCGGCTTCATAGGCGCGCTCGAGCACCGCCTGGTGTTTGTCGGCGAAACTGGGGTTGGTCAGGTTGACGCCGATATCGATGAGTTGCATGGTGCTACCTCGGCCCAAAGGCCGCCCAGCATATCAGAGCTGTAGATTTATAAGAAAAGCCAAGAACTACAATGAGTTGCGGCTGTCTGTTGAGGCCACGAGACAGGTTGGGGTGGTGTCGTTGCCATCGTTGTGCCAGTCTTTCGCACTTTTCAGCGCCCAAGGTGCTCTGTTTTGTCCGGTCCAGCCTCGGTTTCCACAGGATGGCTCGGCAATACCCATTCGGAGAGTGGATGACACGTCCCCAGGTGTTGCTTTTGCTGTGTGGTTCGTTGCTGTTGCCGATGCCGGCCGAGGCGCGGCTGCCCGGCCCGGTGCAGGTGGTGGCGCCGGGCACGGTGCGCGACCTGGCGCAAATCCGCAGCAGTCGGGTCTTGAAAGTATTGGTCAACCAGAGCCGCAACAGTTCCGGTGAAGTCCAGGGCCAACCCATCGGCGTCGAATATCATCGATTGCGGGCTTTCGAACAATACCTCAACGGGCATGCCCGGGATGGCCAGGAAATCACCCTCAAGATCATTCCCAAGGCCAAGGATCAGCTGCTTGGCGCCTTGCAGCGTGGGGAAGGGGACCTGGTGGCGCCAGGCGAGTTGCTTGAGCCGCAACCTGGCCATGCGGTGAGCGCCAGTGATCCGATCCGCACCGATGTGCCCTTGCTGTTGGTGGGTATCAAGGGCGAGAAGCGCTACACGCGCGTGGAACAATTGTCCGGCAAGACATTGGCCTTGCCCAACGGCAGCGCGGCGGGCGACGCCGTCAGCCAGATCAACCAGAAGCTGGCGCTGCTCAAGCTGCAGCCCGTCAAGATCGAGTGGGTCGATCCAACCCTGGCGGTCGAGGATGTGTTGGAGATGGTCCAGGGCGGAATCTTTCACCTGACCATCGTCGAGCAGCCCATCGCCGAACGCTGGGGCAAGATTCTTCCCAAGCTGCGTTTCGACCGGCAATTGCTGATTGGCGAGCCAAGCGACGAGTATTGGTTCGTACACCGCGACGCCGCGATGCTGCGGGCGAGTATCGATCGATTCCTTGCCGACTATAAGGCCCCGTCCAACCCGGATGCCGCGTTCCTGCGTATCTACCGCCGCTTGTATCAAGTTCACTATCCGCTGGCCCGGGCCAATCGCCAGCGCCTGGAGAAACTCCGCCCGGTGCTGCAAAAGCATGCCCAGGCCCAGGGCATGGACTGGCTCAACCTGGCGGCGCTGGCGTTCAAGGAATCGGCCCTGCAACCCAATGCGCGCAGCGGCAGCGGCCCGACGGGCCTGATGCAGATCACGCCGTCCGCGGCGCAGCGGGTCGGGGTCAATGATATCCATAACCTCGACGCCAATGTGCAGGCCGGCGCCAAGTACCTGGCGATGATCCGCCGCAAGTTTTTCGCCAGCCCCAAGCTCAACGAGCGCGAACGCATGGCGTTTGTCCTGGCTGCCTACAACATGGGGCCCGAGCGGGTCCAGGGTATGCGCGCCGAGGCCCGGCGACGGGGCTTGAACCCCAACCAGTGGTTTTTCCAGGTCGAACGCATCGCCATGGAGCAGGTGGGAATGGGCGCGGTCAGCTACGTTAATAGCGTGAACAAGTACTATCTGGCGTTTGATCGCGAGCGGGAATCGCTGGAGCCCCAGGGCCAAGCGGTGGTCGTGCGCAAATAATCAAATAAACCGATTGTTATGGCGGAATATTCACGCTTTTCAAATTGGATTATTTGATTAATATGGCGTCCAACCCCACCTTACCAAGGAATGCACCATGAGCACCTTCGTCAACAAAGTTTTCTTTTCCCGCGCTGGCTACGGCCTGACGATCCTGCGCATCGTTGTCGGGATCATTTTTGCCGCCCACGGTTCGCAGAAACTGTTCGGCCTGTTTGGTGGCTATGGCTTGGCGGGTACGGCACAGTGGATGGAAAGCATCGGCCTGACGCCGGGGTATCTGATGGCGACACTGGCCGGCGGCACCGAATTCTTTGCCGGACTTGCACTGATCATCGGCCTGCTGACGCGTCCGGCGGCACTGGGTCTGGCGATTCTGTCGCTGGTGGCGATTTTCTCCGTGCACATCGGCAATGGGTTGTTCATGGCCAACAACGGTTATGAGTTTGCCTTGGCTTTGCTGGCCGGTAGCATCGCGGTGCTGATCGAGGGTGCGGGCAAGCTGTCCGTCGATAACGCCATCGCCCACTGATTACCTGCTTGAATCATCGAAGGCCCGTCTTGTACGGGCCTTTTTGATGGAGGCCAATTCTTGACACTGGCCAGTCAGCTTCTCTAGGATGCTGCTCATGCGCCGATTTAAACAGCTACTTGCGGGGCGCCAGGCGACTCATTTCAGTTGCCGTCAGAAGCCGGTAATCCAGGCTTCGAAATACCGCTAAAGCGCTGGTTCGGTGTTGCCTCTCACCTGCCATGCAGACTTTTGAGGCAGAGACACGACACAATGAACGCACCCAGCCCCCTCGTACGTCTTGCGCCAATCACGGCGAACCTTGTCCAACGCAATCCGAAAATTCTCCTGGGCGGTAGCCATCAGCCGACGCTGTTGCGTTATCTGGACGGCTGGCCGCGGCGCAGTCATGGACCCGCGGCCTTCCTGATCCAGTTTGTCGAAGACGGTGAATCGCTGGCGCGTTTTGCCAATGACAGTTTCGACCTGGCGGTTATCCAGTCGCCAGGGAAGGCGGATGCCCCCGAAATGATCCGGCAACTGACCCGCGTAGCCAGGCAAGGGCTGATTACCCGCCGCTAGCGTCGTTAGCCTTGGCTGCCGCCCTGAACTGGTTGGCGTGCATGCAATTGAGCACGATGTCGCTTCGCGTCGTTTCTTGCATGAACGAATTGATGTCAAATGCAAAAGCGGGTTGTATTGTGCCGCGTTGTTTCATTGTTGGGTGAGCGTGCAGTGCTCATAAGTACTCGATGCAAGTTATATATATTAGCTGCTCTCCGGCAGGGGTATGAACCTTGACTTCTGCATCTAGCGCTTTTCCAATCAATGCCCGCGCCAGCGGTGAATCGATACTGATCAGGCCCAGTTTCAGATCCAACTCATCGGGCCCGACGATGCGATAGCGCGATTCTTTGCCTTCCACATCTTCCACGGTCACCCAGGCACCAAAATAGACTTTGTTTGGGTCGCTGGGCCTTTCACTGACAATCTTGAGCGCTTCGAGGCGCTTGGTGAGAAAGCGCACGCGGCTGTCGATTTCTCGAAGCATTTTCTTGCCATAGGTGTATTCGGCATTTTCCGAACGATCGCCTTGGGCCGCCGCTTCACTGACCGACTGGGTCACCTGGGGGCGGCGTACATGCCATAGCTCATGCAGTTCAGCGCGCATCCGCGCTTCCCCTTCGGGAGTAATCAGCGCGGTGCCGGCGGTGCGGGGAGGGCGGTAGCGGCTCATGGCAACTTCTTGTCAGGGCAAAGCCGCCAGTCTATCAACCCTCGCGTAACACTGTCAGGGGGCTGGCGTTGAGCGCTCGGCGGGTCCCGAACACGCCTGCAGCACCAATCAGCAATGCCCCTACCAGAGGCAGGATCAACAGCCACGGATGCGGATGCCAGGGCAGATCGAAGGCATACCGGTAAAGCACGAGGCTCACCAGTTCCGACCCCAGTGCCGCGAGCAAACCGCTGACCGCCCCGAGCAGGCCGAATTCGATGCGCCGGGCCTTGATCAGCAACTTCCGCTCGGCGCCCAGGGCACGTAGCAGCGCGCCTTGGCGAATCCTCTCGTCGAGCGTGGCCTGCAAGCCCGAGAACAGCACGGCCATTCCCGCCGCCAGTACGAACAGCAATACATATTCCACCGCCAGCGTTACTTGGGCGAGGATGCTGCGCAGTTGTTCGAGCAGAGCTTCAACCTGCAGGATTGTCACGGCCGGGAAGGCCCGGGACAGGTCGACAATCTGCTGGTCGTGGCCGGCTGCCAGGTAAAAACTGGTGAGGTAAGTGGCGGGCAGGTCCTTCAACGTTCCCGGCTGGAAGATCATGAAGAAGTTTGGCTGGAAGTTGTCCCAGTTGATCTCCCGCAGGCTGGTGACCTTCGCTTCCCGATTCAGGCCACCGACACTGAACACCAGGCGGTCGCCCAGCTTGATCTTGAGATTGTCGGCGACCTTGCCTTCCACCGAGACCCCTGGAATATCGTCCGGCGGCTGCTGAGGCCACCAGCTCCCAGCCGTGACGACGTTGCCCGCGGGCAGGTCCGCCGCCCAGGTCAGGCTCAGGTCACGCTGCAATGCGCGGTCGCCGGCCGAGTCCTTGGTGACGAATTCCTTGGCCGGCTCGCCATTGATGCTGATGAGCCGTCCCGGTACCACGGGGTACAGTGGAGCTGACTGCGCCGACAATTGCATCAACTTGTCGCTGAACGCCTGCTTGTCATTGGGCAGGATGTTCAAGGCGAAGTAATTCGGGGCGTTTTTTGGCAGCTGGTTCTGCCAGGTATCCAGCAATTCGCCGCGCAGCAGCGCGATCAGTGCCATCGACAAAAGGATCAGGCCGAACGCCAGGGCCTGGCCAGCCGCCGCCAAGGGATGACGCAGCAACTGGCCCAATCCCAGCCGCCAGGGCAACGAGGCGCGAGCCAACATCCGGCGCAGGCTTTGCAGCAGCAATAGCAGCAGCCCGCCAAGCACCAGCGCCGCAATCACGCCGCCGCCGAGCAGGGCGAACGTCAGCACCAGGTCCAGGCTCAAGCGCCACATGATCAGCCCGAGCGCACCCAATGCGGCACCGTAGACGACCCAGGTACTCGAGGGGATCGGCAGCATGTCCCGGCGCAGCACCCGCAACGGCGGTACCCGACCCAGTGCGGCCAGCGGTGGCAAGGCGAAACCCGCCAATGCCACCAGCCCGGTGCCGATCCCGGCGACCGCCGGCAACAGGCCGCCCGGCGGCACGGTGGTGGGCAACAGGTCATGCAGCAAGGCGAACAGCCCCAACTGCGCGATCCAGCCGAGCAGCGCGCCGCTGATACTGGCTAGCAGGCCCAGCACGGTCAGTTGCAGGCTGAACAGCACCATGGTTTCGCGGCGCGACAGGCCAAGGCAGCGCAGCAGCGCACTGGCGTCGAAGCGCCGCGTGGCGAAACGGTTGGCGGAGAGGGCGACGGCTACACCGGACAGCAACACGGCTACCAGGCTGGCCATGTTCAGGTAGCGCTCGGCCTTGCCCAAGGCGCCGCCGATTTGGCGGTTGCCGTCGCGGGCATCCTGCAGGCGCTGGTTGGGCTCAAGGCCAGGCTTGATCAGGTCGCGATAGGTCTGCAGTGCCGGCGCCGGGCCTCGCCACAGGTCGCGATAGCTGACGCGGCTGCCGGGTTGCACCACGCCCGTGGCATCCAGGTCCTTGAGGTTGATCAGCACGCGGGGGGTCAGGCTGTAGAAGTTGCCGGCGCGATCCGGTTCATAAGTCAGCACCCGGCTCAGGCGAAGCGTCTGGTTGCCGACATCGATGCTGTCGCCGATCTTCAGCTCCAACGCCGTCAGCAGTCGAGCTTCGACCCAGGCCTCTCCCGGAGCGGGGCGCCCGCCGGTTTCTTCCTGGCCGAAGGGCGCCGGGGCGCTTTTCAGCTCGCCACGCAGGGGATAGATGTCATCGGCCGCCTTGACGCTGGACAGCTGGATGCCGTTGTCGGTAGCGATAACGCTGGAGAACTCCACCACGCGGGCGTGTTCCAGGCCCAGCTCAATGCCGCTGCGGATCTGTTCCGGGCGGGCAGGGGAACTGCCTTCGAGCAGCAGGTCGGCGCCCAGGAATTCGGTAGCGCGCATCATCATCGCGCCGTTGAGCCGGGCGCCGAAGTAACCGATTGCGGTGCTCGCCGCGACCGCCACCAACAGGGCGAAGAACAGCACGCGCAGCTCGCCGGCGCGGGCATCGCGCAGCAACTGGCGGACGGCAAGACTGAACAGACGCAACAGGGGCAAGCGTGCCATCAAGGCTCCAGGGGCGCGACCATCTGGCCGGCTTCAAGTCGGATCAGGCGCCGGCAGCGATGGGCCAGGCGTTCGTCGTGGGTCACCAGCACCAGCGTCGTGCCGCGTTCCTTGTTCAGCTCGAACAGAAGGTCGCTGATGCGTTCGCCGGTGTGGCTGTCGAGATTGCCGGTCGGTTCGTCGGCAAACAGCACGTCGGGTTCGGCGGCAAAGGCGCGGGCGATGGCAACGCGCTGTTGTTCGCCGCCGGAGAGCTGGCGTGGCGAGTGGGTCAGCCGCTGCCCGAGTCCGACTCGTTGCAACAGTTGCGTGGCGCGTTCCCGGGCGTCCTTGCGACCGTCCAGCTCCAGCGGGAGCATGACGTTTTCCAGTGCATTGAGGCTGTCGAGCAATTGGAACGACTGGAAGACAAAACCGACATGTTCAGCGCGGATCCGGGCTCGCTGGTCCTCGTCCAGTGCGCTGAGGGCCTGGCCGGCAAGTATCACTTCACCGCTGCTGGGCAGGTCGAGGCCGGCCAACAGGCCAAGGAGCGTGGATTTGCCGGAACCGGACGCGCCGACGATGGCCAGGCTGTCGCCCTGGTTCAGTTCCAGGCTGAGTTCGTGCAGGATGGTCAGTTCACCTTCCGCGCTGGGTACCACTTTGCTAAGGTCCGTCGCGGTGAGAATGCTTGAGCCCATGGAGAATCCGATGCGTGTGTGGTTTTTGAGTGCCGGCCTGGCCTTGATGTGCATGGTCCAGAACGCAGCGGCGGGTACTGTCCTGATCGTTGGCGATAGTATCAGCGCGGCTTTCGGCCTGGATACCCGCCAAGGCTGGGTGTCGTTGCTTGACCAACGGCTCAAGGCCGAGGGTTTCGACGATAAAGTGGTTAATGCGTCTATCAGTGGCGACACCAGTGCGGGAGGCCTGGCGCGCCTGCCGACGCTGCTTGCAGCCCATAAGCCGGACCTGGTGATCCTGGAGCTGGGGGGCAACGATGGCTTGCGCGGACAGCCGCCAACACAATTGCAACAAAACCTTGCAGCGATGATCGACAGCTCCCGTGCCAGCGGTGCCAAGGTGCTTTTGCTGGGCATGCAGTTGCCTCCCAACTATGGGCGGCGCTACACCGATGCCTTCGCGCGGGTCTACAGCACCTTGGCCGAAGAGAAGAACGTGCCCCTGGTGCCGTTTTTCCTCAAGGACGTCGGCGGCGTACCCGGGATGATGCAAGGCGACGGATTGCACCCGTCCGTCGCGGCCCAGGGCAAGTTGCTGGAAAATGTCTGGCCGGCGCTGAAACCGCTGCTTTGACGCTTTTCTACAGGCGGTGTTTCGGCTAATGTGGCGCCCCCGATTTGGAGCCCCCGATGCCGCGTCCCGCCTGGTCCCTGTTTGCCTACCAACTGATCGAGCCTGACGAGCAGTTGGACCTGTTCGCCTGCCAGGAAGTGCGGGTTCATCTGGTGACCCGGCAGTTGGAACTTGGCGGCTCGGCCGACCGGACCCTTTGCGGCAGTCTTTTGCCGGCCCAGCCACGCTGGTCGGCGGTCGATCGCAAGATATTCCAGGACCATCGCCTCTGTTCGTTGTGCCGGGCGATCCTCGAATCACAGAAGCGTGGCACTTCGCCGATCTGGCCGGAGCTGCGGTTCGAGTTGTAACCCGCTCGCTTCCATAGGATTTCATTTCAGTTCCCAGACCTGCTGCGCATCGGACGCCTCAGCGCCGCTCTCCCCGAACTAACCGACGGCAGTGTACAATCGCCGCTTGACCCCTCTGTTCGATCTGCGAAGGATTTCCCGGATGTTGCCGCGCTTGCCTGCCGTCGCCCGCTGCCTGTCTCTTGCCGCCCTGTGTATGGCTGGGCCCGTTGCCGCATTGGAGTTGCCCCTGCCACCACCGGGTGAAGACATTGTCGGACAGGTGCAAGTCATCAAGGCCAAATACGAAGACACCTTCGCGGACCTGGGCACCACCTACGACCTGGGCTACACCGAGATGGTCGCCGCCAACCCCGGGGTCGATCCGTGGTTGCCGGGCGCTGGCACTGAAATTGTCTTGCCGACCCGTTTCATCCTGCCGCCGGGCCCGCGCGAAGGCATCGTGATCAACCTCGCCGAATACCGCCTCTACTATTTCCCCAAGGGGCGGAACGTCGTCTACACCTTCCCATTGGGGATCGGTCGTGAAGGTTGGGGCTCGCCCATTGCCCACACCAGCATCATCGCCAAGACGCCGAACCCGACCTGGACTCCTCCGGCGTCGATCAAGGCCGAGCATGCCGCCGATGGCGACCCGTTGCCCAATGTCGTGCCGGCCGGTCCCGATAACCCGCTGGGCCCGTTCAAGTTCACCCTGGGGACGCCGGGTTACCTGATCCACGGTTCGAACAAGAAGTTCGGCATTGGCATGCGCACCAGCCACGGCTGCTTCCGGATGTTCAATAACAACGTGCTGGAGATGGCCGGCATGGTGCCGGTGGGTACGTCGGTACGAATCATCAACGACCCGTACAAGTTGGGCCTGAGCGGCGGCAAGGTGTATCTGGAAGCGCATACGCCGCTGGACGACAAGGGCAACCCGTCCGTGGTGGACAAGCACACGGCGGTCATCAATGCGATGCTCAAGCGTGAAGACATCACCAGCAACCTGCGCATGAACTGGGACGTGGTGCGTGACGTAGTGGCTGCCGAAGACGGCTTGCCGGTGGAGGTCGCTGTTCCCAACACGTCGGCCCCGATGGTCTCCAGCGCGCCGATTGACCTCACGCAATAGCCTGTCCGAAAGCAACCCGCCGACGTCTCACGAGGTCGGCGGGTTTTTTATCGCCTGTAAAACGCCGGGCAATAAAAAAGCCGACCCAGTGATGGGTCGGCTCGATAACAATCCCGAAGGACTATTACTTGCGGCTAGCTTTTTCCAGCATGCGCAGAGCACGCTCGTTAGCTTCGTCAGCAGTCTGTTGTGCTTTTTGAGCAGCAGCCAGAGCTTCATCAGCTTTACGGTAAGCTTCGTCTGCACGAGCTTGGGAGCGAGCTGCTGCGTCTTCGGTAGCAGTCAGACGTGCTTCGGTTTCTTTCGATGCGCTGCTGCAACCGGTAGCCAGAACTGCGGCCAAGGCCAGAGCAGAGAATTTCAGAACGTTGTTCATCGTGTTCCCCTTCAAGGACTTTCTATTTAGTGACTGTCTCCCCAGAGTGAGGAGTTAGCCGGCGTACATACTACTCATTACTTGTAGTAAGTAAACTGACGTAGCGCAAGAAGCAAAAAAATTGTAGGCGGTGATTCTTTTTCAGGCAACTTTTCTGAGTGCTGTTTAAAAAACACACAGCCGCCACCGTCGGAATGGAGCGCGTGGTTGAAGAAAAGTTCCGTTGACGCGCTAACTCACCCGAGCACACTAAAGTCGCTGCTTATTGATTCGCCTAGACTTTTGCTCATTTTTTGCACAGCCGTCCAAGGTATCTTTTATTGCTGCAGACGGTGACTTTAACAACCGGCGCTCGTCTCAAGACTCAACAACTGGCGATGTTCAGCTATTGCGCCGTGACCGACTACCGCGTGAAAGTGACGCTCAATCGATAAACCCGTCGGGTTTATCCCTTCAGTGACAGGCGTGCCTTGAGCATTTGCGTCATTGGTGCCTACTATTCACGACGTGCTCGGGTTTGAGCGATTGGTTTTTTTGCGCTCGGTGACCAGACAGGCACGGGGTGGCGTAGATGTTCCTTCGCCGGAAAA
The DNA here is from genome assembly GCF_051131945.1 of Pseudomonas sp. Z5-35. Lineage (NCBI taxonomy): Bacteria > Pseudomonadati > Pseudomonadota > Gammaproteobacteria > Pseudomonadales > Pseudomonadaceae > Pseudomonas > Pseudomonas sp. Z5-35. The sequence continues at coordinate 3,759,958 of NZ_CP071640.1, read as the reverse complement.
ACATCGGTAAGGTAGGGTCAGCATTCAGACCCGCGAGGAGTAGTGATGAGCGAGGCGGTTTCCATCCACCATGACCAGGCTGGTCATCAGTTCGAGACCAATGTGGACGGTCATCGTGCCTATCTGACCTACATGGACCTGGGCAAGCAGACCCTGGACATCTATCGCACGTTCGTGCCCAACGCGCTGCGTGGCAGGGGCATTGCCGCGAAGTTGACCGAGGCGGCGCTCCACTACGCTGAAGAAATGGGCTACACCGTGATCCCGTCCTGCTCGTATGTGGAGCGCTACATGGAGCGTCACCAGCGGCACGCGGCGAAACTCTGACGCATGAAGATTTCAATAAAAAACGCCGGACTGCGAAGCCCGGCGTTTTTTATTGCGTTGACTTTTTATAGGCGAAGCAGGCCGATCAGCTGCGCTGACGCTTTGGCAGCACGTCCTTTAGCTTGGCGTGCATGCCGCGCAAGGTCTTCTCGGTCGCGCTCCAGTCGATGCAGGCATCGGTGATGGAGACGCCATACTGCAAGTCGGCGAGGTCCTTCGGGATTGCCTGGCAGCCCCAGTTCAGATGACTTTCGACCATCAAGCCGATGATCGACTGGTTGCCTTCCAGGATCTGGTTGGCGACGTTCTCCATGACCAGCGGTTGCAGCGCCGGATCCTTGTTGGAGTTGGCGTGGCTGCAATCGACCATGATGTTCGGCTTGATCTTCGCCTTGTTCAGGGCCTGTTCGCACAGCGCGACGCTGACCGAGTCATAGTTCGGCTTGCCGTTCCCGCCGCGCAGCACCACGTGGCCGTAGGCGTTGCCCTTGGTCGTCACGATCGATACGCCGCCTTCCTGGTTGATGCCCAGGAAACGATGCGGGCTGGAAACCGACTGCAAGGCGTTGATGGCGACGGTGAGGCCGCCGTCGGTGCCGTTCTTGAAGCCTACGGCCGACGACAGGCCGGAGGCCATTTCGCGGTGGGTCTGGGATTCGGTGGTGCGCGCGCCAATGGCGGACCAACTGATCAGGTCCTGCAAATATTGCGGCGAGATCGGGTCGAGGGCCTCGGTCGCGGTGGGCAAGCCCATTTCCGCCAGGTCCAGCAGCAGCTGGCGACCAATGTGCAGGCCGTCTTGGATCTTGAAGGAGTCGTCCAGGTACGGGTCGTTGATCAGGCCTTTCCAGCCGACGGTAGTCCGAGGCTTCTCGAAATACACGCGCATCACCAGGTACAAGGTGTCGGAAACTTCCGCCGCGAGCACTTTCAGGCGCTCGGCATATTCGTGGGCAGCCTTGATGTCATGGATCGAACAGGGCCCGATGACGACGAACAGGCGGTGGTCGGTGCCGTCGAGAATGTTGCGGATGACTTCCCGGCCCTTGGTCACGGTGCGCAGGGCAGTGTCGCTCAGGGGGATATCGCGCTTGAGCTGGTCAGGCGTGATGAGGGTCTCGTTGGAGGCGACGTTAAGGTCATTGATCGGTAAATCAGCCATCGTGTTACTCGTCAGGTCACGGGTGCCGGCCGCCAGCGATTCCCCGCGCGGCGGTGCACAGCGGATTTAAGCGCGTCGGGGAGCCGAACCTTAGCGCGTTAGGAGGTGGCTCGACAATGGGCAGGGGCCGGTTTAATTGCGGCAGGCAAGCTCCCTGGCCACGGGCGTCAGGTCTTGTGTAATGATGCGCAGGGATTGTTCAACGGGGGATTTGCATGATGCAGGCAGGCGCTACAACCAGGATCGGCATGATCGGCACCGGGGCGATTGGCGGGTTCTATGGCGTCATGCTGGCGCGGGCCGGTTACGACGTGCACTTTTTATTGCGCAGCGAGTTTGCCGCCGTGGCCGAACGCGGCTTGCAGGTCGCCAGTGAAGTTCATGGGGCGCTGACCCTCAATCCGGTCCAGGCGTATCGCTCGGCAGCCGATATGCCGCCTTGCGACTGGCTGCTGGTCGGTGCCAAGACCACCAGCAATGCCGACCTGGCCCCGGCCATCATTGAGGCTGCCGCTGCCGGGGCAAAAGTCCTGTTGCTGCAGAACGGCCTCGATGTCGAGGACGAACTGCGACCGCTATTGCCCGATTCACTGCATTTGTTGGGCGGCCTGTGCCTGGTCTGCGTGCATCGCGTCGGCCCAGGCGTCGTCGCCCACCAGGCCCTTGGCGCGGTCAATATCGGTTACCACAGCGGTCCTGGCCGGGATCAGGCCGAACGCATGGCTATTGTCGAAGAGGGCGCGGAGCTGTTCCGTACCGCCGGTATCGACTCCCAAGCCATGCCCAACCTGCAACAGGCCCGTTGGCAGAAGTTGGTGTGGAACGTACCGTACAACGGTCTTTCGGTGCTGCTGGGCGCCAGCACCACGCCGTTGATGGCTGACGACCACAGCCGCGGGCTGATCCAGGCGCTGATGGAGGAGGTGGTACGCGGTGCGCAGGCCTGTGGTCATCCTATTGCGCCGGGTTACGCCGAATACCTGTTCACCATGACCGAGAAGATGCCCGACTACTGGCCGAGCATGTATCACGACTATTCCCACAAGCGACCGCTGGAGTTCGATGCGATCCATGGCCGGCCATTGGCTGCGGCCAAGGCGGCAGGATGCGAACTGCCGAAAATCGAAGCCTTGTATCAGGCGCTGGCGTTTTTGGATCGCCACAACCGCTGATGGCGAAAGAGGGAAACATGGCCAATAACATTGATGACAAGCTGGTGCTGGCAATCTCCTCGCGGGCCTTGTTCGACTTGAGCGAAAGCCACAAGGTCTATCTGGCGAGTGGCGTCGAGGCCTATCGGCAATACCAGATCGAGCATGAAGACGAAGTCCTGGCACCTGGCGACGCGTTCGCCCTGGTGCAGAAATTGCTGAACCTCAACCAGCACCTCGGGCGTGCCCGGGTCGAAGTCATCCTGGTTTCGCGCAACAGCGCCGACACTGGCCTGCGTGTGTTCAATTCGATTCATCACTATGGCCTGGCAATTTCTCGCGCAGCATTCGTCGGCGGTCGCAGCCCTTACCCTTATCTGAAGGCGTTCGGCTGCGACCTGTTCCTGTCCACTCACGCCGAAGACGTGCGCAGCGCCCTCGAGGCAGGATTCGCGGCGGCGACCATCCTGTCGGGCGGTGCCAGCCGTGCCGCCAGCGAGGAACTGCGCATCGCCTTCGACGGCGATGCGGTGCTGTTTTCCGATGAGTCGGAACGCGTCTATCAGGCTGGCGGCCTGGAGGCATTCCAGGCCAGTGAACGGCAGGCTGCGCGCGAACCGCTGCGAGGTGGACCGTTCAAGGGGTTCCTGGCGGCGCTCAACGCGTTGCAGCGCGAATTTCCCGAAGACGCCTGCCCGATCCGCACGGCGCTGGTTACCGCCCGTTCGGCACCGGCCCACGAACGGGTGATCCGGACCTTGCGTGAGTGGGATATTCGCCTGGATGAGTCGCTGTTCCTCGGGGGGCTGACCAAATCCGCGTTCCTCGAAGCCTTTGCTGCCGACGTGTTTTTCGACGACCAGACCGGTCATTGCGAACTGGCCCGGGAAGTGGTCGCCACTGGGCATGTGCCCCATGGCATCAGTAACGAAGTGAAGCTTTGACTGCCTGCTGTTCGGGCGTTACGTCGCACGTCGAACTCCTCGGGGCGCTGCTAAGCTGAATCAATCTCCGCCATCCTGGCACTCGAGGAGGTCACATGATTCGTTCGATGCTGTACGCCACAGACCTGGGCCTTTATGCCCCCTATGTGATGCAGCATGCCTTGGCGTTGGCACGGACGTTTGCAGCCGAGTTGTATGTAGTGCATGCGGTGGAACCGATGGGGCTGTTCGCCGAGTCGGTGTTGCAGAGCTATCTGGACGAGCAGGCGTTGAACGAATTCCATCGTCAGGGTCTGAGTACGGTGATGGCCAATATCGAGCAGCAGGTGCTCGACAGTTTTCGAGAAGAACTGGGGGAGGGCCAGCAAGACTTGCAGCTGATCAAATCGGTCCGGGTGTTCCAGGGTGATCCTTCCCAGGTCATTCTCGAACAGGCGGCAAAACTCTCCGTTGATTTGCTCATCGTCGGCAGCCATTGTCAGGGGGCAAGCGGCGAAACCCCTTTGGGCAGGACCGCCGCACGGGTTTTGCAGTTATCCCGTGTGCCGGTGTACCTGGTGCCGCTGGTGCAGCATCGGCGTCAGGGAGAGGCTCGAGGCTAAATGATGGCTTTTTATAAAAAAGTTCTAGATTTCTTCATGCAACCATTCATATAGTTATATGCCGTCGCTGATGCCCGTCGCATCCAACTGCTTTGAGGGATACATATGAAGCTTCAACAACTGCGCTACATCTGGGAAGTGGCGCACCACGACCTCAACGTTTCCGCTACCGCCCAAAGCCTCTACACGTCGCAACCTGGCATCAGCAAACAGATCCGCCTGTTGGAAGACGAACTGGGCGTCGAAGTCTTCGCCCGCAGCGGCAAGCACCTGACCCGCGTGACCCCGGCCGGTGAGCGCATCATCACCACGGCTGGCGAAATCCTGCGCAAGGTCGAGAGCATCAAGCAGATCGCCCAGGAGTTCTCCAACGAGAAAAAAGGCACCCTGTCGATCGCGACCACCCATACCCAGGCCCGTTATGCCCTGCCGCCGGTGATCAGCAATTTCATCAAGCAATACCCGGACGTGGCGCTGCACATGCACCAGGGTTCGCCGATGCAGATCGCCGAAATGGCCGCCGACGGCACCGTGGATTTCGCCATCGCCACCGAGGCCCTGGAGTTGTTCGGCGATCTGGTGATGATGCCGTGCTATCGCTGGAACCGCTGCGTGGTCGTGCCCCACGGCCATCCGTTGACCAAACTGCCGAAGCTGACCCTCGAGGCCTTGGCCGAATACCCGATCGTTACGTATGTATTCGGTTTCACCGGTCGTTCCAAGCTCGACGAGGCTTTCAGCCATCGCGGCCTGACGCCGAAAGTGGTGTTTACCGCCGCCGACGCCGACGTCATCAAGACCTATGTGCGCCTCGGCCTGGGCGTGGGCATCGTGGCGAAAATGGCCGTCGACACCAAGCTCGATAATGACCTGGTGGTATTGGATGCCAGCGAATTGTTCGAATCCAGCGTGACCAAGATCGGCTTCCGCCGTGGCACGTTCCTGCGGGGGTTCATGTGCGACTTCATCGAGAAGTTCGCCCCGCACCTGACCCGTGAAGTCATGGCCAAGGCCATCCAGTGCCACAACAAGCAGGAACTTGAAGAGCTGTTCGACGGCGTCGAGCTGCCGGTGCATTGAGCAACGTCTAAATAGCCTCGGTGACAGCGAACTGTTGCCGGGCGCCCGCCACGACGATCTCCACTTCATCCCCTTCGAATTTGCCCAGCAGGCTGCGCCCCAGCGGCGAGCGAGGGGTGATGACGGTGATCGGTTGCCCCACCAGCGAGACCTTCAGCCCCGCCGCGTCAGGTCCCAGGAACAGCCATTGCTGGCGGCCCTCGTCATCCTTCAAGCCGATCAATGTGCCGACCTCGATTCCACGTTGTTCGTCGTACGGCCTCAACGCCAGATTCTGGCAGAGGCTGAGCGACTGGCGGATCTCCTCGACGCGCCTGGCTTGGCCTGCGGCAAGATAAGACGCTTCGAGGCCCAGGGTGTCGTATTTGTTTTCGGCGATGTTTTCTTCGTGGGTCGCGGTTTCGTAGGCGGTTTGCGCGGCGCGCTCGGCGATGTCGAGGTCAATCTTGAGCTTGTCGAGAATCAATTGGTGGACGGTTTGTTTGTTCATGATCATTCGCAAAATTGCAGGACGTTAGCGCGGCTTTTCTCGCTCGGCGCGTTCTGGTCCTGCTGCAGCCAGAACTGGCATTTGGGATTGGACAGGTTGCGCGGATTGTTGCGGGCCTGATCGAGCGCCTGGCGTTGCTCGTTCCTTTGCAGGTTCTGCTGGTACTGCTCGAACATCGGCGCAGGCGGCTCGGCAGCCGGCGGCACGGCCGGTGGTTGCGCCAGCTGCTGCACAGCGGCCGCCACCGGGGCGAGTTGCTCATCGAACAGAAACTTCGACATCAGCCATCCCGTCAACACGATAGCAAGGAAGCCCAGCCACAGGCCCAAGGCGATACTGACGGTCAATTGCAAGGCGGTAAGGCGCGACGAGGAATGATTGGGCATGTCTGCTTCCTGGCTGAACACGGGATAGGCGGCAATTGTCGCATGAAGATTAATCGCCGTCGGCTCTTCTGCATCGACGTTGCAATGCGGGACAATCGGGTTTTGCCACAGGGAGTCGGGAATGACCGTGCGTTGGGATATTTTTTGCACCGTCGTCGATAACTTTGGCGACATCGGCGTCACTTGGCGCCTGGCGCGGCAATTGGTGGCCGAGCACCAATGCGCGGTGCGCCTATGGGTTGATGACTTACGTGCCTTCGAGCGCCTGTGCCCGGCCATTGACATCACGCTTTCCGAGCAATGGCAGCAGGGCGTGCAGGTGCGCCACTGGCCCAAGGACTGGCTCGATACCGAGGCCGCCGAGGTGGTGATCGCCGCGTTCGCCTGCCAGTTGCCCAGCGCCTATATGGATGCGATGGCCGAGCGGCAGGTAACGCCGCTGTGGATGAATCTGGATTATCTGAGCGCCGAGGACTGGGTGATCGGTTGTCACGGCCTGCCGTCGGTCAAGTACAAGCACGTGCAGAAATATTTCTTTTTTCCCGGCTTCCAAGAGGGCACCGGTGGCCTGCTGCGTGAGGCCGGCTTGCTGGAGCGTCGTCGGCAATTTCAGCAGGACGACGCGGCGCAGGGAATTTTCCTGCAAGGGTTGGGCGTCGACCGGGCGCCGGATACGCGCCTGATCTCGTTGTTTGCCTATGAAAACACCGGCCTGGCGAGTTGGTTCGACACAATGGCGGCCGGGCCCGAGGCGTTTCACGTGCTGGTCCCGGAAGGGCGGGTGCTGGCGGATGTCCGGCGCTGGCTGGGTGACGAGGGCATTGAGGTCGGTTCGGTGCATCGGCGCGGAGCCCTGACGGTACAGGTTCTGCCATTCATGCGGCAGGATCAGTACGATCAGTTGCTATGGTGTTGCGACTTCAACGCCGTGCGCGGCGAAGACTCCTTCGTGCGCGCCCAATGGGCCGCCCGGCCAATGCTCTGGCACATCTACCAGCAGGAAGAAGACGTCCATCTGGAAAAGCTCGAGGCATTTCTCCGGTTGTATACCGAGGGGCTCTGCGGGCCTGCGAAAAAAGCGATCAGCGGTCTCTGGCGGGCGTGGAATGCCGGCCAGGATATGACTGAACATTGGAAATTGTTCTGCGAACAACGCCAGGAACTGGCCGAACACGCCCAGGCGTGGTGTCTGGAACAGGCCTCGCGACCCGATCTTGCCACGGCGCTGGTGAAGTTTTACCGAAATTGGATATGATACGCGGCCTAGATTTTTGTAAATCCCATCCAAATTCGGATATTCGCAATGAAAACTGGTAAAGAACTGAAACCCGGGACCGTGATCCGTCTCGAAAACGATCCTTGGCTGGTTCAGAAAGCTGAGTTCACCAAGTCGGGTCGTAACAGCGCGATCATGAAGACTAAGCTGAAGAACCTGCTGACCGGTTACAAGACCGAGATCGTCTACAGCGCCGACGACAAACTGGACGATGTGATCCTCGACCGCAAAGAAGCGACCCTGTCCTTCATCAGCGGCGACACCTACACGTTCATGGACACCACTGACTACACCATGTACGAGCTGAACGCCGAAGACATCGAAAGCGTTCTGCCGTTCATCGAAGAAGGCATGACCGACGTCTGCGAAGCGGTGTTCTTCGAAGAGCGCCTGGTTTCCGTAGAACTGCCGACCACCATCGTGCGTCAGGTTGACTACACCGAAGGCTCCGCTCGCGGTGACACTTCCGGCAAGGTGATGAAGCCTGCCAAACTGAAGAACGGTACCGAGCTGTCGGTTGCTGACTTCATCGAGATCGGCGACATGATCGAGATCGATACCCGCGAAGGCGGTTCCTACAAAGGCCGCGCTAAGTAAGCGAAGTCTTTTGTACGAAAAAGCCCGACCATTGAGTCGGGCTTTTTTATTTCTGCTTTCTACCTGATTCCTGTTACTTCAGGTGCTGCTTGAGCTCCTGGGATGCCTGCAACATCGCCGAACGCACCGCTGGCACCTGGCTCACCACGTTGAGCAAACCATAGTCGTGAATCATTCCGTTGTAGCGCACCGCTGTGACCGGCACGCCGGCCGCGTCCAGTTTGCGGGCGTAGGCTTCGCCTTCGTCGCGCAGCACGTCGGCTTCGGCGGTCTGTACCAGCGCCGGCGGCAGGCCCTTGAGTTGCGCGGTGGTCGCCCGCAACGGCGAGGCGTAGATCTCGTTGCGTTGCCCAGCATCGGTGGTGTAGTTGTCCCAGAACCACTTCATCATGTTCTTGCTGAGGAAGTGCCCTTCGGCGAACTGGTTGTAGGACGCCGTCTCGAAGCTCGCGTCGGTCACCGGCCACAACAGGGCCTGGAAGCGAATCGCTGGCGTACCCTTGTCCTTGGCCATCAGCGCCACGACCGCGGCCATGTTACCGCCGACGCTGTTACCCGCTACAGCCAGGCGCTTGCCATCGACGTTGATTTCCTTGCCATGCTCAGCCACCCATTTCGTCGCGGCGTAGGCCTGGTTGATAGCCACCGGGTAATGCGCCTCGGGTGACGGCGTGTAGTTGACGAACACGGCGACGGCCCCTGAGCCCGCCACCAAGTCACGGACCAGCCGTTCGTGGGTCGGGAAGTCGCCCAGTACCCAGCCGCCGCCGTGGAAGAACATGAACACGGGCAGCTCGCCCTTGACCCCGGCCGGACGAACGATCGTCAGGCTGATCGACTGGCCATCGACCTGGATGGTTTTCTCGCTGACGTCGGCCTTGGGCAGGGTCAATTTGACCCCGGCCTGGGCGCCGACCAGTACGGCGCGGGCGTCCTTGGGCGACAGTTGTTCCAGCGGCTTGCCAGTCCCGGCATTCAGCGCATCGAGAAACGCCTGGGTGTTGTGTTCGACGATGCCGTCGGCGAAGGCGCTGCTGACGCTCAGGGCGAGAAGGGTGCCGGTCAATGCTTTGCTGATCGTGTTCATGGGTATCTCCTTAAGTTGAAAAGTACGTTGCCGCGAGTAGCGTTGGAGTGAGGGCGAACCTGAGTCGCATCGACATGTTTTGCGCTAAATGTTTGCGCGCTAAGCAGGTGTGAAGAGAATGTAATGCGCAAATAATTTGCGCGCAAGATATATTTCCGGAGCAATGCTGATTGCATCACCTGAAAAGGCTTGGAGGCCTTGATCTAGAGCGGTTCAGGCGGGGTAAATTTTTTTGAAGGCGGTGTTTGAGCAGGCGGATCATGAATCCGGGAAGGTAGGTGCAGGCGCCTCCGCAAGCATGCTCGCTCTGCGGAGGGCTGGTGGTGTGCCTTTGATCAGAGACTGTCTTGCAGATGCCCGCGCAGTTCTTGCAGGTCACGTTGCAGCTTTTTCAATTGCTCCAGCGTCTGGCCACTGGCGGCGAGGATGCATTGCGGAATGTCCAAGGCCTTCTTCTGCAGGGCGCGGCCTTGTTCGGTGAGTTCGACAATGACCACGCGTTCGTCTTCGCGGCTGCGGGTGCGACTCAACAGGCCTTCGGCCTCCAGGCGTTTGAGCAGCGGCGTCAGCGAGCCTGGGTCGGTGAGCAGGCGCGTGCTGATTTCACCGACGGTCAAACCGTCTTTTTCCCACAACACCATCATCGCCAGGTATTGCGGATAAGTCAGGCCCAATGCCTGGAGCAGCGGCTTGTAGACCTTGGTCATCAACAGTGAGGTTGAATGCAGGGCGAAACAAACCTGATTATCCAGGAGCAGGGCTTCGCAAGGGTCGGGGGTATCGCGTTGGGTGCTCATGGCAAAACCTTTCATCAATGATCGTTACAAATCTAGCGGCCAAACCTTTAATGCGCCAGATAATTCTGACGTGCCGAGCAGGCGCTGCGTTTCCTCGTTGTCGCCAACTGCGTAGGATAGGCGCCCTGATTAAAGGGGGAATCGTCTGTGATCGAGGTCGTGCTGTATTTGCTGCTGGGCGCTGCGCTGGGCACCTTGGGAGGATTATTCGGCATTGGTGGCGGCTTGATCGCGATTCCGGTGTTGGGGGTATGGTTCGGCCTGGACCAGCAGATCGCCCAAGGCACGGCATTGGTGATGGTGGTCCCGAACGTGATGCTGGCGCTGTGGCGTTACCACCAACGCAATCGCATCGAATTGCGCCATGTCTTGCCGTTGGCCTCCATGGGGTTCTGCTTCGCGTGGCTCGGTTCCCTCTGGGCCGTAGGCGTTGATGCAGAAAGCATGCGGATTGGCTTCGTGGTGTTCCTGATTGTTCTGGCAGCCTACAACCTTATCCGAATGTTCGCCGCGACGGCGCCGGCTTCGGCACAGATGCGTCATGGCTGGCCATGGCTTGGTGTGCTAGGAGCAGCGTCGGGGACAATGGGCGGGCTGTTCGGCGTTGGCGGGGCCGTTGTCGCCACGCCGATTCTTACCAGCGTATTCGGTACAAGCCAAGTGGTCGCCCAGGGCTTGTCCTTGTCTCTGGCGCTGCCGAGCACGGGCGTGACGCTCGCCACCTATGCGTTTCACCATGAGGTGGACTGGTCGATCGGCCTGCCGCTGGCAGTCGGCGGGTTGATGAGCATCAGTTGGGGCGTCAAGGTCGCCCACGCCTTGCCAGAGCGATTGCTGCGTGGGCTGTTCTGCGGTTTCCTGGTGCTGTGCGCGGTGTTGCTCTTGTTTAAAGTTTGAAGCCTTCGACGATGTGCTCGGCCAGGCATTCAGTGATCGGCGACGGATTGTGCAGGTTGCGGATCAGCATGATGCTGGCTTCGGGCAGCTCCGGCAGGTTTTCGGCCTCGCCGAGGACCCGCATGTCAGGTGTCAGCAGGCTTTCCAATTGCGCGGTGATCGCCAGGCCCGCGCCGACCACCGCCATGAGCGCGGAAAGGCTCGAGCTGTTGTAAGCCACGCGATAATCGCGGCCCATGGCATCCAGCGCGTTGCAGGCCCATTGTCGACAGAAACAATCACTGTTGAACATCGCCAGCGGCAGCGGTGTTTGTTCATGGACATTGAAGCAAGCGGCTTCGGCCCAGACAAAACGCTCCTTGCGCAGCAACTGGCCAATTTCATCGCCTGGCTTGCGGGTGACGATGGACAGGTCGAGGTCCTGGCGCAGCAACAACTGCTTGGACGATTCGCAGTGCACTTCGATCTCGATCAGCGGATAGAACTGGGCGAAGCGTTGCAGGATCCCGGGCAGGAAGCGCATGACGTAATCGTCCGGCGTGCCGATGCGCACGGTACCAACCATGTGCGGTTCGCGCAGGGTATTGAACACTTCGCTGTGCAGCTTGAGGATCCGCCGGGCATAACCCAACAAGACCTGGCCTTCAGCGGTGAGCTTGACCTGGCGCCCGTCGCGCTCGAACAGGCGGCGCTGCAACACGTCTTCCTCCAGGCGCTTCATCTGCATGCTGACGGCGGACTGCGTGCGGTTGACCAGCTCACCGGCGCGGGTAAAGCCGCCCTGGTCGGCGATGGCGACGAAGGTACGCAGCACTTCCGTGTCGATGCTCGGGTAACTCGACAATTGATCAATCTCCGAGATGTATTGCATAAGAAACATTCGTTGGATTGATCTTAGCCTTGGCGCGAGACTAGAGCCATACCCAACGGAGGACATCACGATGAAAGGTCAAAAAGGTTATCTACTGATCGATAAATTCTCGTCCCACGGTTTTTCGCTCGGCGCGCTGTTGCACAAGTTTAGCCGCTGGTACGAATTGCACCACGAGCGCGAATTGCTGGCTTCGATGAGCGACGAGGCGCTCAAGGACATCGGCGTCAGCCGTGCAGATGTAGAAAAGGAAGTGGTTCGGCCATTCTGGGATGACCCGATGCACAAATGAGCCATCCTTCCCTACACAAACCGCTTAATGGTGAGGTAGGTTGCGAGCAGAGAAGGAGATCTCCATGCCCGCGACTCTGTCCTTTACCCTCAAACAGGCCCGGCGTCTGGCGTTGGCCGCCCAAGGATTCAATGGGCGGTTACCGCCAGCTTCGGTGCAAGCCTCGCACGTCAATCGCTTGATCGAACGCCTCGGCGTGCTGCAAATCGATTCAGTCAATGCACTGGTGCGCTCGCACTACCTCCCGCTGTTCTCACGCCTTGGTCCCTACCCACGCGATTTGCTCGACCAGGCCGCCTGGAGCCAGGGACGTCGCCGCACGCTATTTGAATACTGGGGTCACGAAGCGTCGCTGCTGCCGATGTCGATGTACCCGCTGATGCGCTGGCGCATGGAGCGAGCGGCCCGTGGCGAAGGGATTTATCAGCAGCTGGCGCGTTTCGGCCAGGAGCGCCAGGACGTGATTCGCCGAGTGCTGCAATCGGTTCGTGAACAAGGTGCGGTCGGCGCGGGCAGCTTGTCCACGCGCCAGGAAAAGGCCGGTCCCTGGTGGGATTGGAGCGCCGAGAAACACGCGCTGGAGTGGCTCTTTGCGGCAGGTGAAGTGACAGTGGCGGGGCGGCGTGGCTTCGAGCGGCTGTATGACTTGCCGGAGCGGGTGCTGCCGGATTCGATTTTGCAGTTGCCGCAGCCGGACGAAGCCCAGGCGCAACGCGCTTTGCTGCTGCACGCGGTGGATGCCTTGGGCATCGGCAGCGAAAAAGATTTGCGCGACTACTTCCGCCTCGGTCCGGCCGAGAGCCGTGCCCGGCTGGCCGAACTGGAAGAGACCGGTGAGCTGGTGCGTTGCCAGGTCCAGGACTGGAAGCAGCCGGCCTGGTGTCGACCGACTGCGACAATCCCTCGCAAAGTGGCATCCAGTGCGCTGCTCTCGCCGTTCGATTCGTTGGTCTGGGAGCGCAGCCGCACCGAGCGCTTGTTCGACTTCCGTTATCGCCTGGAAATCTACACGCCAGAGCACAAGCGAGTGTATGGCTATTACGTACTGCCGTTCCTGCACAACGAACGGATCGCCGCTCGGCTGGACCTGCGGGCAGAGCGGGCCTTGAGTCGCCTCGCGGTGCATGCCGTGCACGAGCAAGCGCCTGGGCTGGACGAAGAGGCCTTGCAGGCGCTGGCGCTGAATGTGCGGCGCATGGCCGATTGGTTGGGGTTGGAGAGGGTTCAGCTCAATTGCCGGCGGGACGAGGGCGTTCGATTGGCCAGCGCCTTGACGCAGGTCGGCGGCGCTTGAGCGGGCGCTATCGCGAACGTGCTCGCGATAGCGGTTTGACAGGCAATGAAGCGCCTAGCGCTTGACCTGCTTCAACGTCTCGGCGATCAAGAAGGCCAACTCCAGCGACTGGTCGGCGTTCATCCGTGGATCGCAGTGAGTGTGGTAGCGGTCCGACAGGCCGTCCTCGGTAATCGGTCGCGCGCCGCCGATGCATTCGGTGACATTCTGCCCGGTCATTTCGATATGAATGCCGCCGGCATAGGTGCCTTCGGCTTCATGGACCTGGAAGAACTGCTTCACTTCGCCAAGAATCTGCGCGAAGTCCCGGGTCTTGTAGCCGCTGCTGGCCTTGATGGTGTTGCCATGCATCGGGTCGGAGCTCCACAGCACTTGCTTGCCCTCACGCTGCACGGCGCGCAACAGCGGTGGCAGGTGCTCAGCCACCTTGTTGGCGCCCATCCGCGCGATGAGGTTCAAGCGACCGGGGTCGTTGTCCGGGTTGAGCACATCGATCAGGCGGATCAGGTCGTCAGGGTTCATGCTTGGGCCAACCTTGACCCCGATCGGGTTGTTCACCCCGCGCAGGAATTCGACGTGGGCGCCGTCCAATTGACGGGTACGGTCGCCGATCCACAACATGTGGGCCGAGCAGTCGTAATAGTCATTGGTCAGGCTGTCACGGCGCACGAAGGCCTCTTCGTAATTGAGCAGCAGCGCTTCGTGGGCGGTGAAGAAACTGGTTTCGCGCAATTGCGGCGAGCTGTCCATGCCGCAGGCGCGCATGAACGCCAGGGTTTCATCGATGCGGTCGGCCAGGTGGCTGTATTTTTCCGCCAGGGCCGAGTTGGCGATGAAGTCCAGGTTCCATTTGTGCACCTGGTGCAGATCGGCAAAACCGCCTTGGGCAAAGGCCCGCAGCAGGTTCAAGGTGGCGGTGGACTGGTGGTAGGACTGCAGCAACCGCTCCGGATCTGGAACCCGGCTTTTTTCATCGAAGCCGATGCCGTTGGCGATGTCGCCCCGGTAGGCAGGCAGTGTCACGCCATCGATCGTTTCATCGTTGGCCGAGCGCGGCTTGGCGAATTGCCCGGCCATGCGCCCGACCTTGACCACCGGGCAGCCGGCGGCAAACGTCATGACGATCGCCATTTGCAGCAACACCTTGAAGGTGTCGCGAATCTTGGCTGCCGAGAACTCGACGAAGCTTTCGGCGCAGTCGCCGCCCTGCAACAAAAAGGCCCGACCCTGGGTGACCTCGGCAAACTGGCGGCGCAACTCCCGGGCTTCACCCGCAAACACCAGCGGCGGATAGCTGGCCAGGGTCTGCTCGACCCGCAGCAAATGCGCCGCATCAGGGTATTGGGGTTGTTGCTGGATCGGCAGGGCGCGCCAGCTGTCAGGGCTCCAGGGTTGGCTCATCGTGATCTCTAGGTGGTTTACGCTCGGACGCTCATGTTATCAGCAAATTAGTGCGTGACCTGTTCCGCTTGCTTCGCCGACAATCGCGCTTTTGCCCCGTATGCGTGGGCTCAAGCCGGCCCGGCAACCACAGGAGATGAAATGACAGAGGAGCGCGTCGAGCATTTGCTCGCCGAGGTGCATGACCAGTTCGGCATGATTCGCGTGTTCGAGGTGGCCGACTACCGGTTTCTCGAATTCGGCGATGCCATCGAGCAGAGCTGCGTGTTCACGGCCGATCCGAGCTGGCTCGAATATGACTACACCCGCGCCATGCTCATCGGTGCGTTGTGTCACGAGCAGCCGGAGAGTGCGCTGTTCCTGGGCTTGGGCGCCGGTACGCTGACCCAGGCGTGTCTCAAGTTCCTGCCATTGGAAGACGTCGAGGCCATCGAGCTGCGGCCCGATGTGCCGCGCCTGGCTATCGAATACCTGGGGTTGGATGACGATCCGCGGTTGTACATCCGCGTCGGCGATGCCTTGGAGCTGCTCGAAACAGCGGAGCCGGCGGACTTGATCTTCGTCGACCTCTATACCGATGTCGGTCCCGGTGTCGGGCACCTGGCGTGGGGTTTCCTGGAAAACTGTCAAAAACGCCTCAATCCGGGCGGCTGGCTGGTGATCAACCAATGGGCCACCGACGATGGCAAGCCTCTGGGCGCGGCGCTGTTGCGCGGCCTGTACCATCGGCACTATTGGGAATTACCGGTGAAGGAGGGCAACGTGATCCTGATCGTCCCGGCGGATCTGGATCAGGAACTGGATATGGACGCACTGATATCCCGAGCCGAAGGGCTGGCGCCGCGATTGGGTTATTCATTGCATTCATTGATCAAGGCCATTCGCCCGGCGACCTGATCAGGCAAAGCAGTTCCCCTGTGGCGAGGGAGCTTGCTCCCGCTGGGTCGCGAAGCGGCCCCCTTCGATTTCAGATATCAACCCAAGCGTCTGCTTCGCAGCCGAGCGGGAGCAAGCTCCCTCGCCACAAGGGCCAAGCCGTCTGGAGATGAACCGTTTTAGCTGGCGGCCCAAGGCCTTTTGGCAGAGAGCCCCATAACGGGGTTTGCCGATAAAAAAAGCTCCCTTTTTGGGCAAATTCCGGTATAGTGCGCGCCGGCCTTTAGCCGGGCCGCGTCAAGGTAGCGCAATTCTCCGAAGTCAGCTTCGGTTGCATGTCCGCACAACGGATGCTTCCAAGACGTTCTTTATTCATTCATTCGTTTTCGCAAATCCCCGCCGACAAAGCAGCCAGGGCGACTCTTGAGTCTCAACACGGCATGCGCAGCTTTGGAGCATGGGTCTTTGCGGATGCACTTAGAGGCAGACCCATGACCCAGGAAACCGGCGGCTTCGCCGCTTTTAATCTCAACCCGAACATTCTGGCAGCCGTCATTGCGACCGGCTACGAAGAACCTTCGGCGATTCAGCAGCAATCGATCCCGATCATCATGGCCGGCCATGACATGATTGGCCAGGCGCAAACCGGTACAGGTAAAACCGCTGCGTTCGCCCTGCCGATCCTGCATCGCATCGATCCTGCCAAGCGCGAGCCGCAAGCCCTGATCCTGGCGCCAACCCGTGAGTTGGCGCTGCAAGTAGCCACCGCTTTCGAAACCTACTCCAAGCAAATGCCTGGCGTTACCGTTGTGGCCGTTTACGGCGGCGCCCCGATGGGCCCACAACTGAAAGCCATCCGTAATGGCGCGCAGATCGTTGTCGCCACCCCGGGTCGTCTGTGCGACCACCTGCGTCGTGACGAGAAAGTCCTGGCTACCGTGAACCACCTGGTTCTCGACGAAGCCGACGAAATGCTCAAGCTGGGCTTCATGGATGACCTGGAAGTCATCTTCAAGGCCCTGCCGGCAACTCGCCAGACGGTATTGTTCTCGGCCACCCTGCCGCAATCGATCCGTGCCATTGCCGAGCGCCACCTGCGCGATCCGCAACACGTGAAGATCCAGACCAAGACCCAGACCGTCACCGCGATCGAACAGGCTCACCTGCTGGTTCACGCTGACCAGAAGACTTCCGCCGTTCTCAGCTTGCTGGAAGTGGAAGACTTCGACGCCCTGATCATGTTCGTGCGCACCAAGCAAGCGACCCTGGACCTGGCCAGCGCCTTGGAAGCCAAAGGCTACAAAGCCGCTGCGCTGAACGGCGACATTGCCCAGAACCAGCGTGAGCGCGTGATCGACTCCCTCAAGGATGGCCGTCTGGACATCGTTGTGGCGACCGACGTTGCTGCCCGTGGCCTGGACGTTCCGCGCATCACCCACGTGTTCAACGTGGACATGCCGTACGATCCGGAATCCTACGTGCACCGTATCGGCCGTACTGGCCGTGCTGGTCGCGAAGGCCGTGCGCTGCTGCTGGTCACCCCGCGTGAACGCCGCATGTTGCAAGTGATCGAGCGTGTCACCGGGCAGAAGGTGGCTGAAGTTCGCCTGCCGGACGCCCAGGCCGTTCTCGATGCCCGCATCAAGAAGCTGACCAACAGCCTGTCGCCGCTGGTGGCTGACGCCGAGTCGACCCACGGTGATCTGCTCGATCGCCTGACCGCCGACATCGGTTGCACCCCACGTGCCCTGGCCGCTGCCCTGCTGCGCAAGGCTACCAATGGTCAGGCGCTGACCCTGGCCGCGATCGAGAAGGAACGTCCGCTGGTGCCGAACAACGCACCGCGTGGCGATCGTCCAGAGCGTACCGGTGATCGTCCGGACCGTGGTGATCGCGAGCGTCGCGCGCCGATCCCGCTGGCCGAAGGTCGTGCTCGCTGCCGTACCGCGCTGGGTGCTCGTGACGGCATTGCCGCCAAGAACCTGCTGGGCGCCATTCTCAACGAAGGCGGCCTGGCCCGCGAAGCCATCGGTCGCATCCAGGTGCGTGACAGCTTCAGCCTGGTGGAATTGCCGGAAGATGGCCTGGAGAAGTTGCTGACCAAGCTCAAGGACACTCGTGTCGCCGGCAAGCAGCTCAAGCTGCGCCGTTACCGCGAGGATTGATCAGCCTGCGGGTTGATTGATCGAGCATAAAAATCCCCGACTGGTTCGGGGATTTTTTTGCCTGTCGTTTGGTGTTTCTTCAGGGCTATTGGTCAATCGAACCGATAAATGTCCATCCCCAGCGCTCCCATCGTGAATCCCTCATGGGCGACGTCGAACTTTCCACCGGCCCCTCGGGCAAAATACAGCGGCAGCAAGTGTTCGTCGCTGGGGTGGCTGCGTACGGCGTGGGGGGCTTGGCGACGGTAGTCGTGCAGCACCGGCTCGTCGTCGACCGTCAGTTGTCCGACCACCCAATCGCGGAAGGCCTTGGCCCACGGCTCGACGCTGTCAGAACCGGCGTTCCAGTCCAGGTCGCGCAGGTTATGCGTGATGCTACCGGAGCCGATCAGCAGGATGCCCTGCGCCCTTAGGCTTGCCAGGGCCCGGCCAACCTGCGTTTGTAACATCGGGCCCTGGCGGCTGGGCAGGGAAATCTGTATCACCGGAATATCTGCCGCGGGGTACATCAAGGAGAGCGGCACCCAGACGCCGTGATCGAATGGCCGCGCCGAGTCGAGACGCGCCGGCAAGTGCGCTGTAACAAGCAGGCCGGCCACGCGTGCAGCCAGTTCCGGGTCTCCGGGCGCAGGATATTGCACCGCGTACAAGGCTGGCGCAAACCCACCGAAATCATGCCAGGTGCGCGGCTGTGGGTTGGCGTTGACCCGCAGTTCATCGCTCTCCCAATGCGCCGAGACAATCACAATGGCTTTGGGCCTGGGCAGTTGCGCGGCCAGGCGAGCCAATGCCGGGCCGCTTTCACCGGGTTCCAGAGCAAGCATGGGTGAGCCATGGGAGATAAACAGGCTGGGCAGCATGGGCGTGCTCCTGAGCGTTAAGATATGCCATCTTCTGTCAGGTCGATGATCCAGATCTAATATAAGTTTTAACCTGTTTTGATCGATATTTTGGAGCGAATACCATGGAGCCGGAGTTTTGGCACAAGCGTTGGTCAGCGAACCAGATCGGTTTTCACCTGCCGCAAGTAAACCCTTATTTGCAGCGCTTCTGGCCGCAACTGGGATTGCCCTTGGGAACTCGGGTGCTGGTGCCTCTGTGCGGCAAGACCTTGGATTTGCCGTGGTTGGTGCAGCAAGGGTGCTCGGTGCTGGGCGTGGAGCTTTCGGAGAAAGCCGTCTGCGATTTTTTCCTCGAGCAGCAGCTTGAGCCGAGCGTGACGGAAGAGGGCGCGTTCAAGGTGTTTCGAGCCGCAGACATTGAAATTCGCTGTGGGGATTTTTTTGCGCTGACGTCGGCGGATGTGGCGGATTGCGCGACGCTGTATGACCGCGCTGCGTTGATCGCCTTGCCCGCGCCAATGCGCGAGCGGTACGTGGCCCATCTGCAGAGCATTTTGCCGGACTGCGTCGGGCTGTTGATTACGCTTGATTACAACCAGGACGAAATGCCTGGACCGCCGTTTTCCGTTGGGCATGACGAGGTACAGCGGTTGCTGGGTGCAGCCTGGCAATTGGAGATCTTGCAGGAACAGGATGTGCTGGGAGAAAGCTGGAAGTTCTTGCAGGCGGGGGTGAAACGTCTGGAGGAGCGGGTATATCTCATATCCCGTCGCTGATGAGGATCTTTGCTCGCAACGCCTGACCAGCAGCAAAAAAAAGCCCGCATCGCTGCGGGCTTTCGTTTGAGGCTCTGGCTATCAGCCGCGGCGACGCAGCGCGTCGATACGCTCTTCCAGCGGCGGGTGGCTCATGAACATGCGAGCCAGGCCCTGCTTGATGCCACCGTTGATACCAAAGGCATTCAGGGTGTCGGGCATGTGCACCGGCAGACCTTGCTCGGCGCGCAGGCGCTGCAGGGCGCCAATCATGGCGCTGGTGCCGGCCAGGCGTGCTCCGGCGTCGTCGGCGCGGAATTCGCGTTTGCGCGAGAACCACATGACGATGGCGCTGGCGAGGATGCCCAGGACCAGCTCGGCGAAAATGGTCGCCACGTAATAGGCGATACCCTGGCCTTCTTCGTTCTTGAAGATCACTTTGTCGACGAAGTTGCCGATGATGCGGGCGAAGAACATCACGAAGGTGTTTACCACGCCCTGGATCAGCGCCAGGGTCACCATGTCGCCGTTGGCAACGTGGCCGATCTCGTGGGCCAGCACGGCCTTGACTTCATCGGGCGAGAATCGCTCAAGCAAGCCCTGGCTGACGGCGACCAGTGCGTCGTTCTTGTTCCAGCCGGTGGCGAAGGCGTTGGCCTCGTAGGCTGGGAAAATCCCGACTTCCGGCATCTTGATCCCGGCTTCGCGCGACAGCTGCTCGACGGTTTGCAGCAGCCATTGTTCGTGGCGAGTGCGCGGCTGGCTGATGATCTGGGTGCTGGTGCTCATCTTCGCCATCCACTTGGAGATGAACAGCGAGAACAGGGAACCGGCGAAACCGAACACCGCACAGAAGATCAGCAGCTGATTGAGGTTGAGATCAACCCCGTTGGCCGCCATGAACCCGTTGAAGCCGAAAAGGCTCAGGGTGATGCTGGCAATCAGCACGACCGCCAGGTTAGTGGCCAAGAACAGCAGGATGCGCATCATGGTGGTGGAAATCTCCTCATGCTAAAGATGTAGCGTTATGCGGGGTATATAAGGTGCTGCCTCAGGCTATTCAACTCGCCTACTATTTCAAACTGTGTCCTACAGGCGTCCTAAATGCTTGAAAGACTTTTCCGAAAGTGATTACGGAAAAGGAATGCGGCGCCGCTGCCCTGTGAACGTTGGCCCTGGCCGACCATCCGTTCTGCATCTCTGAGTGTAGAAGGGCTGCCGAAGCCAGCGGAACGGATATGTTGCTGAATCAAACAGCGTGCGAGCGAGGCCGCTCGCACGCGCTCCGGGTCACTGGCGGTAGGACTTGAGGAAGTTGCCGATGCGGCCAATGGCCTGGTCCAGGTCATCGACCCGCGGCAGGGTCACCACGCGGAAATGATCCGGCCATGGCCAATTGAACGCCGTACCCTGGACGACCAGCAGCTTCTCGGACAGCAGCAGGTCGAGGACAAACTTTTCATCGTTATGGATCGGGCAGACCTTCGGGTCGATCCGTGGGAACGCATACAAGGCGCCCATCGGCTTGACGCAGCTGACGCCAGGAATGTTGTTGAGCAGTTCCCAGGTGCGATTGCGCTGTTCCAGCAACCGGCCCTGGGGCAGGACCAGGTCGTTGATGCTCTGGTAGCCACCCAGCGCCGTCTGGATCGCGTGCTGGCTCGGCACGTTGGCGCACAAGCGCATGTTGGCCAGCATGTCGATGCCTTCGATGTAGCTCTGGGCGTGATGCTTGGGACCGGAGATGGCGATCCAGCCGGAGCGGAAGCCGGCGACGCGATAGGACTTGGACAAGCCGTTGAAGGTCAGGCATAGCAGGTCCGGCGCCAGGGAGGCGGTGCACACGTGCACGGCGTCGTCGTAGAGGATCTTGTCGTAGATCTCGTCGGAAAACACCACCAGGTTGTGCTGGCGGGCCAGCTCCAGCATGCCCAGCAGCACCTCTCGAGAATACACGGCGCCGGTCGGGTTGTTCGGGTTGATGATCACCAGCGCCTTGGTGTTTGGCGTGATCTTGGCCTTGATGTCCGCCAGGTCAGGGAACCAGTTCGCCTGCTCGTCGCACAGGTAATGCACCGGGTTACCGCCGGACAGGCTCACGGCGGCGGTCCACAACGGGTAGTCGGGGGCTGGCACCAGCACTTCGTCGCCGTTGTTGAGCAGGGCCTGCATGGACATGACGATCAGCTCGGACACGCCGTTGCCCAGGTAGATATCCTCGATGCCGATGCCTTCGACCTGCTTTTGCTGGTAGTACTGCATCACCGCCTTGCGCGCGCTGAACAAGCCCTTGGAATCGCTGTAGCCCTGGGCGGTCGGCAGGTTGCGGATGACGTCCTGGAGGATCTCATCGGGCGCTTCGAAACCAAAGGGCGCCGGGTTGCCGATGTTCAGCTTGAGGATGCGGTGGCCTTCCTCTTCCAGGCGCTTGGCGTGCTTGAGCACCGGGCCGCGAATGTCGTAGCAGACGTTGGCGAGCTTGTTCGATTTGCTGACCTGCATGGCGATGTGTTCCCGAAAATGAACGATCCAGGCGGCGTATGAACTACCGTACTGGGGATCCTGCGTCTGTGCCCAGGCCTGACGCGATAGATGCGCCACAATCCGTTTGAATGCGCATGGCGTGACTGCCAGACTGGCATCTGACGAGGCGCAATCATACGTGCCGCCCGATCTGCGGAAAAGCGTCGGATCGGGCTTTTTCAATTGCCGAGGTAGGACGATGGAAAAGTTGCAGAAAACCCTTGAGGAATGGCGTGCGATGCTCGATCCGGAGCAGTACAACGTCTGCCGGTTGAAAGGCACCGAGCGGCCGTTCTCCGGTAAATACAACGCGACCAAGACCGACGGTGTGTACCACTGCATTTGCTGCAACGAACCGCTGTTCGATTCCCAGACCAAATTCGATTCCGGCTGCGGGTGGCCGAGCTTTTACGCGCCGCTCGAAGGCAGCGCGGTGGTAGAGGTGCGCGATGTCAGCCACGGCATGATCCGCACCGAAGTGGTCTGCGCCAAATGCGATGCGCACCTGGGCCACGTCTTTCCGGACGGTCCGCCGCCTACCGGCCTGCGGTATTGCATCAACTCGGTGTGCCTGGATCTCGTGCCACGCGAATAAGAATGGCTCAGTCCTTCGCCAGAAGGGCATTAGCAGAGGTTGGAGCAATTAAATTGCACACAATTTAATTGCTCGCTATCTTCCTGATTCCCACTTCTTTCTGGAGCCACCCCATGACCGACAACCTGTTGAGCATCCCTTGCACGACCATCCAGGGCGAACAAAAGACCCTCGCCGATTTCGCCGGCAAGGCGGTACTGGTGGTCAATACCGCCAGCCAGTGCGGCTTCACCCCGCAGTACAAGGGCCTTGAGACGTTGTGGCAGTCCTACAAGGACCAAGGGCTGGTGGTGCTGGGCTTTCCCTGCAACCAATTCGGCAAGCAGGAACCGGGTAACGAGGGGGCGATTTCCGAATTTTGCGAGCTCAACTTCGGCGTGAGTTTCCCCTTGTTCAAGAAGGTCGAAGTCAACGGTGCCAACGCTCATCCGCTGTTCGTCCAGCTCAAGCAGCGGGCGCCGGGTCTGCTGGGGTCCAAGGGCATCAAGTGGAATTTCACCAAGTTCCTGATTGGCAAGGACGGTCAGGTGGTCAAGCGCTTTGCCCCGACCACCAAGCCTCAGGATCTCACCGCTGAGATCGAAACCCTGCTCAAATGAACCCGCTGCCAGTCGATTCGCTGAAGCTCGACAGCCAGTTGTGCTTCAAGCTGTACGCCGCATCGCGGGCAGTGATTCGAAGCTACAAGCCGATGCTTGACCAACTCGGCCTGACCTACCCCCAATACCTGGTGATGCTGGTGCTGTGGGAATGGCAGGACAACCCGCCGGAGCAACCGACGGTGAAGGCGTTGGGGGAACGTTTGCTGCTCGATTCCGGCACGCTGACGCCGCTGCTCAAGCGTTTGGAACAGCTGAAGCTGGTCCAGCGCCAGCGCTCGGCCCGTGATGAACGGGAGATGCATCTGAGCCTGGCCCAGAGTGCAAAGGCCCTGCGCGAGCAGGTCGGTCCGCTCAAGGCCCGTTTGCTGTGCGATAGCGGGATCGACCTGGCTCGAGTGGGTGAGCTGCGCGACGGCCTGGACCATCTGCTGGCGCAGATCAAAGTGCTGACGTAGTGGGCACCCACTGATCCAGCAGTGCCGCCAACTCTTCGCGACGGAACGGCTTGGACAAATAATCGCTCATGCCTGCGGCCCGGCAGCGTTCGCGCTCTTCAGGCATCGCATTGGCGGTCAGGGCGACAATCGGCAGGTTCGGCCAGCGCCCGCTGCGGCGAATCTGCCGGCTGGCTTCGTAGCCGTCCATGACCGGCATGTTGCAATCCATTAGCACCAGGTCGAAATCCTGCTGTTCGAGCTGGTCCAGGCCTTCGGCGCCGTGGGCCGCGACGACCACTTCGCACCCCAGCTTCACCAGCATGCCCTTTGCCACCAGCTGGTTGACGGGGTTGTCTTCCACCAAAAGCACCCGTCCACGCCGGGAGGGGGTCTGCGCCTCGATTTGTGCGTCATCGATCGTGGTCGCCTCGCTTTGCAGGGAGCGGCGCAGGATCTGATAAAGCGCATGGCGCGCCAAAGGCCGGGCCTGCTGCAGCAAGGGGGCGAGGGCGGTTGCTTCTTCGCTGGGCATGAAGCTGCCGTAGGCGGTAACCAGCAGGATAGGGGCGTCGAAGGTGGGCCGCAAGTTGAACAGGCATTCCGGACAGTCGGTGATCAGGATGTCCGGATTGAGGCCGAGCAGCCCGTCATCCACCGTGCGTTGTACATAATCCAAGCCCCAGCCGGGCAACAGCATGCCCAACAATTCGGCCAAGCCGCTGCTGGCGGTAGTAATCGCGACGACGTTGCCACGCAAGGATTCGACGGGAGGCGCAGGGGTGTGGCAGGGCAGCGGCAGCTCGGCGCAGAACTGGCTGCCGAAGCCTGCCTCGGAACTGATCGTCAACCGGCCCTGCATGGCTTCGCAGAGATTGTAGGTCAGTGCCAGTCCCAGCCCGGTGCCGCCAAATTGACGGGTAATGCCGGCTCCGGCCTGGGTGAACGGCTGCAGGATGCGAGCCTGGGCTTCCTGTGGAATGCCGATACCCGTGTCGCAGATCTCAATTCGCACGCCACCGTCGTAATGGCTCAAGCGCACATCTACCCGGCCGAACCGAGTGAACTTCAACGCGTTGGACAGCAGGTTGCTGACGATCTGGCGAACGCGGGTCGGGTCACCTAATACTTGCGCGGGGAACTGCGGTTCGATCAGGCACGCCAGCTCGACGCTCGGGGCGGCATTCTGGGAAAGCAGGTTGGCCGTGTCTTCGACCAGGGCGCCCAGGTCGAACGGGATGCGCTCGAGCTCCAATTGGCCTGCGTCGAATTTGGACAGGTCGAGGATGTCGTTGAGCAATTCCACCAGGACCTTGCCCGAGTCATGGGCAATCGACAGCTGTTGCTGTTGTTCGGCCGTAAGCGGGCCGTCCAGGGACAGGGCAATCATTCCCAGCAGGCCGTTGAGCGGCGTGCGGATCTCGTGGCTCATGTTGGCCAGGAACGCCGAGCGCGCGTCGGCCATGTCCAGGGCGGTACGCCGGGCAACCTCCAGTTCCTCGTTGGACTGGCTGAGGCGGGCATTGATGGCCTTGAGTTCGGCGGTGCGCGCCGAAACAATGGTTTCCAGTTGCGCCAGGTAGTCGGTGAGGCGGTTTTCAGCCGTGCGCCGCTGCTGGATTTCGGTGGAGATGTTTTCGAACTGCTGGTTGGCGACTGACACCAGTACGCCGATCTCGTCGTACTGGTGGCCGGAAGGACACTCCAGCGGAGTCTGTTCGCTGCTGCTGGGGTCTCGGCTGCTCAGCTCGCGGATGACCCGCACCAGCGGCTTGGTCAGCATGACGTAGAACAGGGCCAGCAACAGCCCGGTCAGGATCAGGCTGCGGGCGAAACCATTGAGCAAGGTGATTTCGGCCCGGCGCAGGAAGCGACTGCCGAACGAATAGGTGTCGACGTCAAGTCGCAACACACCCAGGGACTCGCCGGGCAGATGACTCAAGTACAGCCGGTCCTCGAACTGGCGTTGGGCGCCGAACAGAAAGTCGCTGATGAACCGGTAGCTGCTTTGCAATTCGGGGCGTTTGACGCTTGCCAGTACGGTGTTGGTGTTATCGATCAGTTCGGCGCCGATGATGGCCGGCGAGCGCAACAGGCCCAGGGCCAGCTCCTGGGCGAGTTCGGCATCGATGTTATAGGCGATGCGCGAGGCCGGGTTGTGGCTGATTTCCAGCAACGAAAGGATTTCCCGGTTGATCGACGCGTCTTCGCTGGCATAATCGATGCCGATCTGCACCAGGCTCAGCAAGGTGCCCAGCACGAAACCCACCAGGACGGTCAGTCGGGCCTGCTTGTACGACAGCCGTTGGGTGAACCTGATGTCCATTGAATGGTGAACCACTTACGTTTCCCTTCGCCGGTCAAGCATAGCTGATCATCTCTGAATGTCGGTGTCGCGGGTGTGTAGTGTTTGAACAGACCCGCCATTGACGTCGTCGTTTCGTCGCTGAAGCGTCATCATTACCGTGAACTTGTCCGAGGAGAAGACGTGGACGTCCGATTGAATGCTTTTCTTGAGCGCGCCGATGCGGTGCTGGCCCGTATCGAGCCCCTGTTGCCCGCTCCACGACCCGCCATCGACTGGTCCCAGACCTTGGCTGCCCGTTGGCAACGCGACGGGCGCAGCGGTTTCCTGCTGCCGCTTGAAGTCAGTCTCGATATTGGTTTGTCGGACCTGATCGGCGTGGATCGCCAGGTGGAGCAGTTGGGCCGCAACACCCAACAGTTCCTCGATGGCATGCCGGCCAACCATGCGTTGC
Organism: Pseudomonas sp. Z5-35; assembly: GCF_051131945.1. Classification (NCBI taxonomy): domain Bacteria; kingdom Pseudomonadati; phylum Pseudomonadota; class Gammaproteobacteria; order Pseudomonadales; family Pseudomonadaceae; genus Pseudomonas; species Pseudomonas sp. Z5-35. The sequence goes on along the minus strand of NZ_CP071640.1, from coordinate 3,733,753 downwards.
TCTGGGGCTCGCGTGGCACCGGCAAATCGTCGCTGGTGCGCGCCTTGCTGGCCGAACATGCCGGGCATGGCCTGCGCTTGATCGAGATCGAGCGCGATCACCTGGCCGATCTGCCCCGGGTGGTCGAGCAGGTGGCGAAACTGCCGCAGCGCTTCGTGTTGTTCTGCGATGACCTGTCGTTCGAATCCGGCGAGGGCGACTACCGCGTGCTCAAGAGCGTGCTTGACGGTTCCCTCGAGCAGGCGCCGGACAACGTGCTGCTGTATGCCACTTCGAACCGCCGCCATCTGGTGCCCGAAAAGGAAAGCGACAACGAGAACTGGAAGCGGGTCGACGGCGAGCTTCACCCCAGCGAAGCCGTGGAAGACAAGATCGCCTTGTCCGACCGTTTCGGGTTGTGGTTGTCGTTCTATCCGTTTACCCAGGAACATTTTCTCGACGTGGTAGAGCATTGGATCGGTGTGCTGGCCGCCAAGGCCGGGCTGGCCTGGCAACGTGACGAAGCGCTGGATATACAGGCGGTGCGCTGGGCGACCGGACGCGGCAACCGCAACGGACGTTGCGCCTATCAGTTTGCCCGCTATTGGGTGGGCCTTAAACTTCTGGAGCACAAGGCATGATCGATTTGACGAGCAGCGGGGAAGGTCTCGAAGGCTACGGGCTGTTATCGGCACAATTGCAATCGCTGCTGGCCGATGAGCGGGACTTCATTGCCAATGCCGCGCAATTTTCGGCGTTCCTGTCCAGTCAGCTGGACGATCTGAATTGGGCCGGTTTTTACCTCAATCGTAATGACGAATTGGTGCTGGGCCCATTCCAGGGCCAGATTGCCTGCGTGCGGATCCCGTTTGGCCGTGGCGTGTGCGGTACTGCCGCGGCGACGCGCCAGACCCAGCGCGTTGAAGATGTCCATGCGTTCGCCGGGCACATCGCCTGCGACAGCGCATCGAACAGCGAACTGGTGGTGCCGCTGGTCAAGGACGGGCGCCTGATCGGCGTGCTGGACCTGGACAGTCCGAAACTGGCGCGCTTTACCGAGCATGACCAGGCCGGCATTGAACAATTGGCCGCGATATTCCTGCGCTTGACCGATTGCTGATCACTTTTTCAATCCTGCCTTGGCCAGCAGACTGTCCGGGTCGATTTCGTCGATCTGGCGTGGGTCGAGGAACGCCTCGGCGTAATGCAGGTAGATCCGCTCGTCGATGAACAGCCCGAACAGCTCGGGATCGATATGGGCATCGCGGCACATCGTGGCCATGATGCCCAAGGCTTCACTCAGTTTCTTGGCCTTTTTGTAGGGCCGATCGGCTGCCGTCAGCGCTTCGAAAATATCGGCGATGGCCATCATTCGAGCCGGCAGGCTCATCTGCTCGCGCTTGAGTCGCTTGGGATAGCCGGTGCCGTCCATCTTCTCGTGGTGCCCCCCGGCGATTTCCGCGACATTTTCCAGGTGGCTGGGGAAGGGCAACTGGCTGAGCATCAGGATCGTCTGGACCATGTGATGGTTGATCACGTAGCGCTCCTCGCGTGTCAGCGTGCCGCGGGTAATGCTGAGGTTATAGAGTTCGCCGCGGTTGTATTTCCAGGTCGGCACATCGAGTTGGAAACCCCACGGATTGTCGGCCGGAATCAGCTCGGCCGGATGCCGTTCGAACAGATGTTCGGGCTTGTCCGCCAGCAGCGGTTCAGCGACGGGCAGCGTCGGCGTCGGCACGCGGGCCTGGCGCCGGTTTTCCTCCCAGGACACGCCCAGGCGATCGTCCAGGGTTCGGGTCCAGGTGCGTTTGGCGATGCGTTGCAGGCGTTGCAAGTCGGCGTCCGCCATGGCTTCGGAGCCCAGGTTGCAGCGTGCAACGAAGGCGAAGTCATCATCGAGGACGGCTAGGGCGGTGTCACGTCGTTGGGCCAGGAGAGAGGCTTCGCCACCGGTTGCCAGGGCCTGCCAATAGTCGACCCAGGCGTCGCGCTTGAGGACTTCGAAGCGGGTGCGAATTTCGTGGATACGATCGTTCAAGGTTTCCAGCTTGGTGGCTTTGTCCACCACATACTCGGGCGTGGTGACCTTGCCACAGTCGTGCAACCAGGCTGCGATGTGCAGCGCCTCCCATTCATCTTCCGTCGGCTTGTAGCCTTCGAATGCCGGTGCCTGGCTGGCGGCAGCCGCCTGGGCGAGCATGAGCGTCAGGGCCGGTACTCGCTGGCAGTGGCCGCCGGTGTAGGGGCTTTTGGCATCGATCGCGCCGGCGAGCAGTTGGATGAACGAGTCCAGCAATTGCTTTTGCCTGGCTTGCAGGCGCTGGCTTTCGATGCTCACCGTTGCGGTGCCCGAGACCGCCTGCAAGAAAGCGATGCGGTCTGGCTGGAGCTTTTCCAGGTCGGCTTCGGTGCCGGTGTCAGTGATCAATAGCACTAGCGCGCCGACGGTTTCCTGATGACGGTTGCACAGGCGTATGCCGATCAAGTGCACACGGGGGGCGTCCAGTGCCAACAGCACGCTACGCAAGTCGGCGGCCTGCTCGAAGCCCAAGGAAGACACCAGGGTTTGCGCGGCACCCAGTTCCCGGAACCACTGCGGGCTGTCCGAGGCATCCAATGCATAACCTTGTAGCGCGAAGGCCTGAAGATCCCGAGGCGCTCCATTGATGACCATTCCGTACGGCTTGATCTGCTCGCCGTCGTTTTCGCGCAGGTAGATCAGGCCGGCCTGGGCCTGGGCGATTTTCACGGTCTCGAACAGCACCCGCTCCAGCAGTGGGGCGAAACGGGTTTCGGCGCGCAGGCTGGCGGTGATCTCGAAAAAACTCGCCAGGGTTTCTTTCATGCGGGCCATCGAAACGCCCAGTTGGTCGACCTCCAGCACAGGGGAGCGACGGGACACCGGGTAACTGAAGTTGAAGCTGCGGATGGCGTCGGCTTCCCTTACCAACCCGCGCAACGGCTTGACCAAAATCCGCGATGTCAGCCAGCCCAAAGGCAGGCACAACAGCAAGGTGGCCAGGGTAATCAGCGCGCCTTGCCAGCGCAGGCGATAGGCATCGGCCAGCAACTCGTCCTCCGGCACCAGCAAAGCCAGTTGCAGCCCCTCTGGCCCACCCTCCTGCATGTGGCTGCGGGAGACGATCCACTGGCGGCCGGCCGCCTCCAGGCGGGGCATGTCACTGTCGTTGTCGAGCGCGGCGGCGATCGCCGGGTGCAAGTCACGCGCCTTGATCAGATGTGCCGACTGGCTGTCAGTGACCAGTCGCTCGCTGTCGGGGTATCCCACGGCGTTGCCTTGAGGGTCTATCAGGGCGATCTCGGTGCCGGTCGTTACCTTGTGCTTGGCCAGCGTCTGGGACAACGCGGCCAGGGTCAGGTCAGCGCCGATGACCGCTCGCTCGCCGCTGCGTCGGGCGAGGGTCGTGCCGATATTACGGCTGGAAAAAAACACGTAGGGTTCGGTGGTGATCTGCTCCGTGGTGTCCATTGCGCTGCGAAACCAGCCCCGACTGCGTGGATCGTAGTCTTCGTCGAGGTGATCCTGGCGGCTGATCAGTGTCAGTGCCTGATCATAGAACAGCGACTGGGAGTGAACCGAACCTGCGTCGCCTGGGCGCTCGACGGTCCACACCTCGTAGAACGCGTTGGCCGGTGCTCTCAGGGCGCTTTTAGAGGCTTCGGTGCGCAAAGATCGAACCATCAGGAAATTGCCGTCGCGATCGCCCAGGTAGAGCGATGCCAGGTTCGGATTGTCCCGCAGTGCCTGGCTGAAAGGACCGAGCAGGGCCAGTCGTTGCGACATCTGGGGCATGCGTGTTGCTGGGTAATCGGCCAGCAGGCCGAGCAAATGGCGGATCGGTTCGTAAGTATCGTATAGATCCAGGCGCACGGTCTGTTCGATTCGATTGAACAGCTTTTCACTGCTGGACAGGATGATCTGCGTGGTCTGTCGATAGTTGAAGACGCCCAATACCACGCCGGTCAGCAGCAGGAGCAGCGTGAACATCACGCTGATATGGACGTGCAGGGGAAACCTGCGTTTTTCCGGACGCGGTGCGCTGGGCATTTCCGTCACTCCAAGTGTTGGGGGAAATCGCCCCCCGCTACGCACTGCTGAGCGAACAGCATAGTAAACACTGGATTATTTTGCCTTGACGATCGCTGTTTCCAGGCTGCGCCCCAGTTCAATCATCGCCTGGCTCAGTGCGTTGACGCAGCCATCGATTCGTTCGGGGGACTGTGCTTGATGGCAGGCCTGTTCCAACGCCTCGCACAGTTGAATCAGCGCAGTGGCCTGCACGATGCGGGCGACACCTTTTATCTTGTGCGCCGTCTCGGTAATCGCCTGCCGGTTTGCGCCGCGGGCGACGTCAAGCAGTTCCTGGCGGTCAGCGCGGTTGCTGCTGAGCAGTTCTGCGAGCAAGCGGTGGGTGGACACCGGGTCGCCGCCGGTCAGCGTGTGCAGGCTTTGCAAATTGAAAGCCCGGGAAGCATTGATGGGTTTGATGGCGTTCATCCATTGATTGAGTGCGCTCAGACTGATCGGCTTGAACAGGCAGTCGTCCATGCCGGCATCCTTGCATCGTTGTTTTTCCTCGGGCTGCGCGTTGGCGGTGAATCCCAGGATGGTGCAGGGCGGCTGTTGCTGCTCGGCCTCGTGTCGGCGAACCGCCCGGGCCAGTTCGTAGCCGCTCATGATGGGCATGTTGCAGTCGGCGATGATCAGGTCGAAATCTCCGTCAAGCCAGGCCTTTAGACCTTGCTCGCCGTCGTGGCTGACATGGTGGGGATGACCGAGATAATTCAGCTGCTGGGACATCAGCAGACGATTGGCCGGATGGTCGTCCACGACCAGGACGTTCAGCGTGCACGTCGCTGTTTCAGTCACAGGCGTAACAGGAACGCTGGCTTCTGCCTTCGGCAGGATAGTGAGCGGCAAGGAAATCCGCACCTGGGTTCCAAGGCCCGGCTGGCTGTTCATTTGCAATTCGCCGCCCATGGCCTCGCACAGGTGACGACTGATTACCAGGCCAAGCCCCGCCCCCTTGCGGGCCATCCGGCTGCCGTTATCGGCTTGGGCAAATGGCTCGAACAGACGTCCGAGGTCTGCCGGACTGATACCGATGCCGCTGTCACTGACTTCCATCTGCAATTGCAGCGTCTTGTCCCGGGCGGCCTGGGACAGCTTCACGCTGACCTTCACTTCGCCTTGCTCGGTAAATTTCAAGGCATTGCTGATCAGGTTCGAAAGCACCTGCTTGAAGCGCAATGGGTCCATTCGCACGTCCGGGTTGATTCCAGCAGGCTCGAATTGCAAGGACAATCCAATGTTCTTTTGCCGGGCCAGCCCGTCGAAAACCCGCATGACCGATTGCACCAGGGCCTTCAGGTCAACCCGTTCGGGCGCCAGGCTAAGATGGCCTGTTTCGATACGGGCGATGTCGAGGATATCGCCTATCAGCTCCAACATGCCGGACGCCGACTCGTACGCGACCTCAATCGCCGAGCGGTCAATGTGACCCTTGTCGGCGTGTTTCAGGGCCAGTTCGAGCATGCCGATCACTGCGTTCATGGGCGTACGGATTTCATGGCTCATGGTCGCCAGGAAAGTGCTCTTGGCCCGGTTGGCGTCGTCGGCCTGTTCTTTCGCGGCGCGCAGTTGCTCGACGAGCTGACGCCGCTCGCTGATATCAATCCAGCCGCCGATTATCCCCTGCACCTGTGCCGCAGAGTTACGGTACGGAAGGATCCAGTGATAGATCGTCAGTTTCCTGTTGCCAATGTGCAGTGGCCGGTCAGTGATCAGCGCGGTGCCTTCAGCCATGACGCGTTGATAGTCCGCCTGGTATTCCCGGGCTTCGAAAGCATTGCTCATGGCACCGGGCATGATGTTCTTGCCAATGACCTCCTCACGCTTCGCGTTGAACGTTTCCAAGTAACTGTCGTTGCAGCTTTGCAGCACGCCATCGCGGTCTCGCACATAGATCGGATGGGGTGTGCCGTTGAGCAGGGCGTGCATGAACTCAAGTTGGTCATTGAGCGCCAGTTCTGCCCGCTGGCGTTGCCTGATCTGTCGCTGCATGTAGGCATTCCATGCCAGCGAAAGCAGCAGTAGCAGGCCGACGCCGGCGACGATTTGGAAAAACACCCGGTTATAGGTGCGCCATGTGTGTTCCGAGGCCGAGACGTAGCCGCGCCAGCGGTTGTTGATCACGCCCAGTTCGTCGGGATCGATGCTGGTCAAGGCCTTGTCGAGGATGGAGCTCAGCTCCGTGGCGGTTCTTGCGGTGGCCAGCGAGAACATTGCCTGCTGAGTCCCTACGGTGCTGCTGATTTGCAACTTGTCTTTGAGCGAGTGGGACGAGATGAAGTAGTTGGCCATGACCAGCGAGTTCACACCACCGTCGGCCTGGCCTTGGGCGATCATTTCAGCGGCGTGCAAGGAACCGACGGTTTCGATTATTTTGATGCTCGGGTACTGGTTGCGTAGAAATTCTATGATCGGATTGCTTTTGGCGATTGCCAGGCTTTTGTCCCCGAACTGGTCGAGGGTGGTGGGTGTATCGGAGTGTTTACGGGTCAGCAGAACGAATGAGCTATCGAGGTAAGGGCGGCTTAACTTCATCTGCTGTTGCCGTTCGCTGCTGGGTAAAAGTGCCGCAATCACGTCGGCGTGACCTTCCAGGACCGCGGCAATCATGTCGTTGTCGTTCTGGTGGCGTTGGACGTCCAGGCGCATGCCGGTACGCAACCGGATCAGCTCCAGCAGGTCGGCACTGATTCCGCGAAAATCGCCGTCCGAATCAAAGAAAGTGAACGGGGCCGCGGTTTCGTTCACCGCCACTCGAACCACCGGATGCCGTGCCAGCCAGCGCTCTTCCCGGTCGGTCAGTTGTATCTTGTGCTCTGTGAGGTACAGGTCGCTGCCGGCACTCCAACGCTTGGCGATAGCCGCTTGCTCGGCGATGGAGATCTGGTTCAACGTAGCGTTGACGACTTCCAGCAACCGGGTCTCGTTGCGTCGCACCGCGAAACCGAATCCGTGGGATTCATGTTTGCCGAAGCTGGCCATGCGGATGTTGCTCAAGTAACCCTTGCTGATCATGTAGTGGGTGGAAATGGTATCGCCGAGAAACACATCGGCTTGGCCGAAGGCAACGGCGTTGATAGCGTTCTGGTAGGAGGGGTACGTGGTAATAAGTGCCTTGGGGTACAGCTTTTCGATCTCACGGGGCGGCAGATAGTGATAGACCATGCTCAGCCGCAGCCCGTCCAGATCATCGGTCAGGGGGCGGTTTTCATTCGTCCGGGTGACCAGGACAGGTTGATCCACGGCATAGGGAGCCGATAGAACGACGCCCGGATCTTGGGCTTCGAAGCCGTTGGCGGTGCCGAGCAGGTCTATTTGCCCGGTCTTGAGCGCGGTAATGGCTGCTTCGCGGGAATCGAAGCGCAGGACTCTCATGGGCAGGCCGCTGGCCTTGGCGATGACCCCGGCATAATCGGCGGTCATGCCTTCGTAATCGCGACCGCTGCCGGAAAGGTCGAAGGGCGGATAGTCCGGCGCAGAGGTCCCCAGGACCAGTTCCTGACGACTTTGCAACCAGGCACGGTGGGTATCATCAAGCTTGATCTCGATATGATCGACGCTCGCACGGCTCAGCAGGGCATAGTGCTCAGGCACATTCGGCGCAGCCACGAGAAACACCGCATAAAGCCCTGAACTTAATAGCAGCAGGTACTTGCTTATGCATTTGAGCATCCTGTTATTTCTCACACCAGTGCGTTGCGCTTTGCCATTTCGATCAAATCCACCAGCGACTTCACTTTGAGTTTCTGCATGAGCCGTTTTTTATAGGTGCTGACCGTTTTATTACTTAGGAACATGCCTTTGGCTATTTCCTTGTTGGTGCGGCCTTGGGCAAAAAGTTGCAACACCATCAACTCTCGGTCGTTGACGCTTTTGAAAAGATCCAGCTCGACACTGCGCGGGTCATCGTCACGTACGGGGGTGAGCGCTTGACTGGGAAAGTAGTTGTAACCGGACAGTACGGCTTTGATTGCGCTGACAAGTTCACTGAGGTCTTCTTGTTTGCAAACATAACCGGATGCGCCGGACTGCATGCATCGAATACCGAAAAGTGTCGGGGATTGTGCTGTCAGCACCAGCGTCTTGAGCGGCGTGCCCATGGCATTGAAGCGAGACAGTATTTCCAGTCCGTCAAGTTTGGGGATGCTGATGTCCAGGATGACCAGGTCCGGCATGCACTCACGCACCATTTGCATCGCGTCGACGCCATTGTCGGTTTCCCCTACGACTTTATAGCCTTCGTGCTCAAGGAGCATTCGAACGGCGAGGCGGATGACCGGATGATCGTCAACTATGAAAACGGAGTTCATGAATAAGTCCCCTACGAGCTTAATAAAGCGCGCACCTTAGCCCAGTTAAGGTCAAGTCGCGCGAGGAGACAGGCATGCATCATCAATTTCAGAAGTTTCCTACAAAAAAAGAGGCGAGGTACCACGATGTATTTAGTGGGTTGGTAGGCAATTGGCGTGAGGGGGGTGTTTTATGTTCAGCTTGAGGGGGTTAGTTCTAATAATTAATCAGGTAGTTAATAAACGACTATCGTCATTGTTGACAGGCGCAGGCCAGCAACCGGCTCCCGTTCGCTCAGGAGGCGGTTGCTGGACGAAGTTGCCTCACTGACGCGTGCGACCGGTCATTTCCTGGGCCATTTCGCTGGCATAGCTGTCGGTCATGCCGGCGATAAAATCGATCATCCGCAGGAATGCACTGTGCAGCGAGCCGTCAGGATCGGGTGCGTTATTGCCTAGAAGGTCGAGGATGCGACGGTTCTTGAACGAAGGGGTACGGCCGCCGTGTTGTTCCAGGGCAGCTCCGCAGAATCCATTGAGCAAGATCTCCAGCGTGGTGTAGGCGCCGATTTCATTCAGGGTTTTTCGCTTGTCCTGGAATATCTTCTTGCGGGCCATGTCCTTGGCATTCAATACGCAGCGCTTGGCGGGTCCGTGCATGTGCTCCACCAGGTCGCCCTGCAGCGTGCCCGCCAGCAAGGCGTCCTGTTGCTCGACGAATGCCCGGGCGGCGGCGTTGGTGAGGTGTTCGATGGCCTTGCCACGCAGGATCGCCAGTTTTCTTCGCCGCGAATCCTGCGGGCCGAGCTGACGATAAGTTTCCGGCAAGTCGTCTCCGACCAGGTCCAGGAGTAGCGATTCCACCTGCGGGTATTCCAGCAGGTCCATCTCGACACCATCCTCCAGGTCAATCAACGCGTAGCAGATGTCATCGGCCGCTTCCATCAGGTAGACCAGCGGATGCCTTGCCCAGCGCTGGTCCTCGAGTTGCGGCAGGCCGAGCTTATGGGCGATTTGCTCCAGCAGCGGCAGCTCGCTCTGGTAACAGCCGAACTTGTGTTTCTTGTAGCCCAGGGAGTCGGCGTGACGAGCGGTCCAGGGGTATTTCAAGTAGGTACCCAGGGTCGCGTAGGTCAGCCGTGTGCCACCGTCGAACTGATGGTATTCGAGCTGTGTGAGTACCCGGAACCCCTGGGCATTGCCTTCGAAATTAAGGAAATCGTTGCGCTCGGCATCGCTCATGGCGTCAAGCCAACCGCGTCCCGCCGCTTGTTGAAACCAGTAGCGGATCGCGTCCTCGCCAGAATGGCCGAACGGCGGGTTACCGATGTCATGGGCCAGGCAAGCCGATTGGACCACCATGCCCAAGTCACTTGGCTCGCACCAGTCGGGCAGGGCGTTGCGGATGGTTTCCCCGACACGCATGCCCAGTGATCGTCCGACGCAACTGACTTCCAGCGAATGGGTCAAGCGTGTGTGGATATGGTCGTTGCTGGACACCGGGTGCACTTGCGTCTTGCGCCCAAGGCGCCGGAAGGCTCCGGAGAAGATGATGCGGTCGTGGTCTTTGTGAAATGGGCTGCGGCCCAGCTCTTCCGGGCTATGCAGCGGTTTTCCCAAGCGTTCGCGAGTCAGCAGGGTGTGCCAATCCAAGGCCGGTGCTCCGTTTGATGAGTCGATGCCTTAGCTTCCCGGTTCGAGCGGTGTCCCGCAAGGCCCCAGAGCCTCGATCAGTTGTGCCCAGGTGTTGCGTCCACCACCGAATCGGGTTTTCCCGGGCTTGAAGGTGTCAGGGTTTGCGCGCGCTCTTGGCCAGCTTGATCAGCGGAAGCACTGCTGTTGCCAGTCGGACCAGGCGCGACAAGCCGCCAGAGCGCCCGCTTCGGGTTCGTTTGCCTCCAAGGAAACCGAGCAAGGAAACCGCGGCTACGCCCCAAAGGGACGCGTGCTTGAGGCCGAAGCCCTCGTGCCAACTTTTCGTGAAGCCGCGTACCCGTTGCAGCGGATGCAGCAGTTGGCGCGTTTCCTGGCGAATTTCCTGGCGATGCATTTCCATGCGCAGGCGCACCAGCGCCTTGCGCATTTCCTGTCGGGTACGGGCTTGGGGAATGTCAGGCAGACTCATGGCAACAGGCGCTCCCGATCGTTGGCCAATTCTTCCAGGGTGGCATGGAAAGGGGAGGACTCATCGTAGATCGCTGCCTTGAGTCGAAGCCCACAGAACAACGCCGCCAACAGATAGAACAGGCACAGGCCGATAATCCCCGCCAGGCGATAGGTGTCCCATACCAGGATCAGCACCAGCGCCGACAGCCCAACCAACAGCAGCAAACCAAAAACCAGCGCAAGACCTGCAAACAACAACAGGCTGACGGTACGCGCCTTCTGTTCCTGCAGTTCAATGCCGAACAATTCGACATGGCTGTGCAGCAACCCGAGGAATGCCGCGCCCAGGCGACGCGCTGTGGGTCTCGTGCCCGATTCGGGCGAGCCGGATTCGTCGATGCCCATCATCAGCGCCGAGTCGCCAGCAGTCCGATCAAGAAGCCCACGCCCGCCGCGATGCCGACCGATTGCCAAGGATTGGCTTGTACGTACTCTTCGGTGGCGATCACCGCCGCCTGGCCGCGCTCACGCACAGAGTCTTCAGTCAACTTGAGGGTGTCGCGGGCGCGCAACAGGGTTTCATGGATCTGGCTGCGCAATTCGTCAGCCTGATCGCCCGCCAAGGTCGCGGTGTGATCGAGCAATCGTTCAGTGTCCTGGACCAGCGTCTGGAAGTCTTCCATCAGGGTTTCTTGAGCAGTCTTTGCCTGGGTTCTGGCCATGGGTGCATCTCCGTAAGTGACGTCTGAAGCGTTCGAGTATGAGCCTTGCCGGAAGGTTCAGTGAAACTGAGTAGTACATCTTTTGCTCTGGAGTTTGCGATGTACTGGTGCATCCACCTGCGCCAGTGCGCTGAAGCTGGGCGAAAGCCTCTGGAAACCTTAACTCAAATAATCCAGGACTGAACATTGCGCTACGGTTCCTTGTCCTGGTTGCCCGGATAAAAACCGTGCAGCAGGCCATAGCGCTCGTGACGGACTTGATCCACATGATGCCGGACCCGCTGCTCCGGCAGCCCAAGCATGATCAGCGCGTGAGACGCCAGCATCAGGCTCGACTCCAGTAACTCCGGGACTACTTCGGTGGCCCCGGCAGCCTGCAACTCGGCCAGTTGGCTGTCGTCGCGGGTACGCACCAGGATCGGCACCTGCTGATTGACCCGCCGGGCCTCCTTGAGTACGGACATTGCAATGTCCGTCTTGTCTACCGCGATGACCAGCAATCTTGCGCGACCCAGCCCGACGGCGGCGAGCAGGTCTGCCCGGCGTGAGTCGCCATAGTGCACGCATTTCTCGCCGACCGAGGCTTCACGGATGATGACCGGGTCGTCATCCAGGGCAACGAACCCCAGCCCCTCGCGGCGTAGAAAGCGCCCGATCGACTGTCCTACGCGCCCATACCCGCAAATGACTACATGACCCGACAAGCCTGCGTTGAGCTCGCTGATCTGGTCCAGCTGCGCTTCTTCGTTGGGCTTGCGATGGAGCCGGGCGGCTATGGCTGGCGCGGCGCGCAGCAACAGTGGCGTCAGCAGCATCGAGCAGAACGTGGCGGCCAATAACAGCCCGCCGATGTCGGCGGGCATGAGGCGGTTCTGTTGCATCAATGCCATGAGGGCGAAACAGAATTCGCCGCCCTGGGCCAGGGCCAAGCCGCTGCGCCAGGCGGTTTCGCCATCGCTGCCGCGCCACTTCACCAGCGCGGCGACCACGCTGCCCTTGATGATCATCAATCCCAGCGTCAGTCCCAGGATCAGCAGGCCATCGTCGACGAACAGTTGCAAGTCGATCAGCATGCCGATGCTGACGAAGAACAGTCCCAGCAGGATATCGCGGAACGGCCGTATATCGGCCTCGATCTGATGCCGATAGTGGCTTTCGCCGAGCAACATGCCGGCGAGGAATGCCCCGAGCGCCGGTGACAGGCCAAGCAGGTGGGTAAGCCATGCGGTCAGCAGCACGATCACCAGGGCCAGCAACACAAAAAGCTCGGCGGACCGGGACGCCGCTACTTCGTGGAACAGTCGCGGCAGCAGCAAGCGGCTGGCCAACAGCAAGCCGCCGAACAGCACCAGCGTCTTGCCCAGCGTCAGGGGCAGCGCCCAATACCAGGCGTGCTCGCTGCTCCCGGCAAACACCGGCACCAGGGTCAGGAGCAATACCGCGACGACGTCCTGGAACAGCAGCACGCCGATGGCGTTCTGGCCGTGACTGGTGAAAATCTCCCCCAGGCTGGTCAGCTCCTTGCTGACGATGGCGGTGGAGGACAAGGCCAGCCCGGCGCCGAGCAACAGTGCCGCCATCGCCGGAGCGCCGCAGCCCACCAGCAGGGCGCCCAGCAGCGCTCCCGAAATCACCACCTGCAAGCTGCCGAGGCCGAACACCACCCGGCGCAATTCGAGCATCTTCGAGAGCGAGAATTCCAGGCCCAGCGAGAACAGCAGGAAGACCACGCCAAGTTCGGCAAGGTCCGGCAGTTCTTCGCTGTCGTTCACCCAGTCCAGCGCGGTGGGACCGACGGCCAACCCGACACAGAGATAGCCAAGCACAGGTGGCAGGCGCAGCCGCCTGAACAGGGCAATGACCACCAGGGACGAGGCGAGGATGATCAGCAGGTTGGCAAACAAGGGATACTCCGTTTCAGGTTCTGACACTCAGCGTAGAGGAGAAATGAACCGAGCATCGCCGAAAATACTTTGGTGCTCAATGATTTGCATCAGCGCTTTACCGAAACATTCTGAATCGCGGCACCCGCCTCGACGGCTTCCCAAGGCAGGCCTAGAATGGCCATCTATCTTTTTTGGGCCTACCTGCCATGCCGCCTGAATGCCAGTTGTTCGGCACCCTGGGATGCCATTTGTGTGAAGTTGCCGAGGGCGTGCTGATGCCCTTCGTCGAACATGGCCTGTTGGTGGAACTCGTGGATATCGCCGAAAGCGAGGCCTTGGCCGAGACCTATGGTTTGCGCATTCCGGTATTACGCAGAGTCGATACGGGGGCTGAGTTGGATTGGCCCTTCGATGATCCCGATTGCGTTGCCGCCTTTCTCGGTTGATACCTTCCATCGCCTGAGCCCACACGCCATCATTGGCGAAATGCTATTCTTCGGTTACTGTATGCCTATACAGCTATCCGGAGTGCGTGCCTTGGTCAATGTCGAGCAATTGAAAAACAGCGTGAACAGGATGTCCGCGGACGTTGTGCGTGAGGCGGTCCTGGAGTTGCGCCTGGATGGTCTGGTGACCGAAGGGAAGACGCCCTTCAATAAACTGCACTTCAACACCTGTTTCGCCGAGATCGAAGCATTGTTCCAGCGCGCCGGTTATCACAAGCAGCTCGATGTGGTGGGTTACCAGGGGTTGTTGTATGCGCTGTACGACCCGGGGCGCTGGGAGGCGGTCGACGTGCTGCGCTGGTTGAAAGAGTTCACCGAAGCAGCAGCGAGACCGACGCCAATCCGCGCCTGAGCCAATCATTGCTGGGCTGGTTTGCGTGACTATCGGATAATGTCGGCCCCGTAAAGGTTAAAGAGTCCTTAATGTCTGGTTCATCGTTTTCCGCGGCTCACCATCAGGCGAGCACGCTGTATTTGCCGCCCGGCGCCTGGCAGACAGTGCTCGATTGTCTCTGCGAGCATTTCAGCGCGATCAGCCGCGAGCAATGGCTGGATCGGATCGCCCGGGGACGAGTATTGGACGAGGAGGGCAGGTCGATTCGTGCCGACTTGCCATACCGTGAAGGTCTGCGCATCCATTACTTTCGGGAAGTCCCCGACGAAAAGCCGATCCCGGTAGTGGAGTCGATTCTCCATGTCGACGAGCACCTGGTGGTGGCCGACAAGCCGCATTTCCTGCCTGTCACCCCAGCGGGGGAATACGTTGAACAGACGTTGTTGCGGCGACTGATTCGTCGGCTGGACAATCCCCATCTAGTGCCCTTGCACCGCATCGATCGCCACACGGCCGGACTGGTGCTGTTTTCAGCCAATCCGCTGACTCGTTCAGCGTATCAATCGTTGTTTCCGACGCGACGGATCGAAAAACACTACCAAGCCATTGCCCCCGCATTGCCTGGATTGGTTTTTCCGCGCGTGCACAAGAGCCGGATGATCAACGGGGAGCCGTTCTTTCGAATGCAAGAAGGACCGGGCGAGCCCAATACCGAAACGGCCATTGAAGTGCTTGAAAGGAATGGCGACCTGTGGCGCTACGGCCTGTATCCGGTCACCGGCAAGAAACATCAGTTACGGGTTCATATGAACGCGTTGGGGGCGGGCATCTGCAACGATCCCTTCTACCCCGACGTGGTTCGAGATGCCGAGGATGATTATTCCAATCCGCTCAAGTTACTGGCGCGGGGGTTGCGTTTCATCGATCCGATCACGGGCGTGGTGCGCTCCTTTGAAAGCGCGATAACGCTGCGTTGGTAATGGCGCCGCTTTAGGACAGGCAATAAAAAGCCCGCAATAATGCGGGCTTTTCCTCATCTGGCTGCGACGTCAAAGATTACAGGTCTTTAACGGTACGAACCTGATCCTTGTTCACGCGAGTCTGCTTGCCATCCAGTTGCTCGAATTCGTAGAAGCCACTGTCTTCATCGTAATGTGGCGTGTCGACGGCCTGGATTTCGCGACCGTCATTCAAGGTGATCACTGTTGGCGATGCGCACCCGGCGAGAGTGGCGAGGCCCAGCGCGAGCATGAAAGTAGCGAGGGTCCGTTGAGTCATGGTGTTTCTCCGAAATGAATTCTTCAAGTGACTGACCTTCAGACGTATACATCGCGAGCAAGTTCCTGGCTAGTGTCAATCTGACACGCCTGCGTGATGGGCGAGGAGCTCCGGTGTATTGAGATTAGCCAGCCGGGGATCATTGGCGGGGCACTGCAAGGCCATGGCATGTAGCGTGCGCATGATGCGGCCAGGGCTGCGTTCGCCTTCGTGCCACGCCTGTTCAAACGCTGCTGCCAGGGCGACCGGGATGACGCACAGCAGCGGCTCCCAATGTTCGCCATGACGCACCATCAACGGCTTGTCGGGGTGTTGGCTTGCCGTCTCGCGCATGCTGTCGAGCAGGCTTGCATCAATCTGCGGTACGTCGCACGGCAGGACCAGCAGATAAGGATGCCGCGCCACCCTGAGGCCCGCACGGATGCCTGCCAATGGGCCGGGAAAATCCCCTTCCTCGTCATGAACCAGCTGGTCTGCGTACAGGGCGTAACGTTCCGGGTTGCGGTTGCAGGAGATGATCAGGTCATCGCTCAAGGCCCGGGTATGCCGATGCAGGTGGGCAATCAACGGTTCTCCATGCCATTGCAGCAAACCTTTGTCTTGCCCGCCCATCCTTTGCCCGCGCCCGCCTGCCAGGAGCAGGACGGAACAGGAAGGCAGGGGATTGTTCGAGGTCATCGCGTGTCTCCGCACGGGCGAAAAAATCAGGCGCTGTGATATAACACCAGGCTGTTTCCTCTACAACTGGAAGAGCCTATGAAAGCCAAGGCTGATGTACCTTTCGTGCCGCTCAATATCGCGGTACTGACTGTCAGTGATAGCCGTACCCTGGAAACCGACACATCGGGGCAGGTCTTTGTCGACCGGCTCGCGGAGGCAGGGCACAACCTCGCTGCGCGGGTGTTGCTAAAAGATGATCTGTACAAGATCCGCGCGCAAGTCGCTACCTGGATTGCCGACGAGGTCGTACAGGTGGTGCTGATCACTGGTGGTACCGGCTTCACCGGTCGTGACAGTACACCCGAGGCCGTTGCGTGCCTGTTGGACAAACAGGTCGACGGGTTCGGCGAATTGTTCCGGCAGATATCCGTGGCGGACATTGGCACCTCAACGGTGCAATCGCGAGCCCTGGCCGGCCTGGCCAACGGTACGCTGGTGTGTTGCCTGCCGGGTTCAACCAATGCGGTGCGCACCGGATGGGACGGGATCCTGGCGGAGCAATTGGATGCGCGGCATCGGCCGTGTAACTTCGTGGCCCATTTGAAACAGGCGGCGCCTTGTGAATCCCGTGGGTAAACCGGGCAAGACTGGCGCCTTGATGGCGGTCGAGGTCGCGTTGGAGCGGTTGCTTGAGATGGCGGCGTCTTCACCGATCATCCAGCGCGAGCGGGTGCCCCTGGCGCAGGCGGAGGGCCGGGTGCTGGCCGAGAACCTGGTGGCGACGCTCGATCTGCCGCCTTGGCCCAACAGCGCCATGGACGGCTACGCCTTGCGCCTGGCCGACTGGCATGGCGAGGCGCTGGTGGTCAGTCAGCGGATTTTCGCCGGGCAGGCTCCAGAGCCCTTGGCCGCGGGAACCTGCGCACGAATCTTTACGGGGGCGCCCGTTCCGGTCGGCGCCGATTGCGTCGAGATGCAGGAAAACGTCGTGGTCGAAGATGACCAGCGGGTACGGTTCACCCAGCCGCTGGCGAGCGGGCAAAATATCCGTCCCCAAGGGCAGGAAACAACCGTCGGCGAACAGGTTCTGTGCACCGGTACTCGCCTGGGTCCGATCGAGCTGGGACTCGCGGCATCCCTGGGTTGTGCATCGCTGGAGGTGGTGCGCAAAGTGCGCGTTGCAGTCCTGTCCACGGGCGATGAACTGGTGGAACCTGGCCAGCCCCTGGGGCCGGGGCAGATCTACAACAGCAACCGTGTGTTGCTTTGTGGGTGGCTGCAGCGTCTGGGTTGCGAGGTCGTGGATGCGGGCATCCTGCCTGACGATTTGTCCGCTACCCGCCGGTGCCTGGCCGGGCTGGCAGATGTCGACCTGATCCTTTCCACGGGTGGGGTCTCGGTGGGTGAGGCCGACTTTCTGGGCATCGCGTTACGTGAAGAGGGTGAGCTGACGCTTTGGAAGCTCGCCATCAAGCCTGGAAAACCGCTGACAGTCGGACATTTCCGTGGCGTGCCGGTAATAGGTCTGCCCGGAAATCCCGCTTCTACGCTGGTGACTTTTGCACTGTTGGCTCGGCCATATCTACTGAGACGCCAGGGCGTTCAGTCTGTGGAACCGCTCAAGTTCAAGGTGCCCGCCGGTTTCGTCTGGCCGAAGGCGGGCAGTCGGAGAGAGTACTTGCGAGGGCGTATTGAAAATGGCCGCGCAGTTATTTACCGCAACCAGAGTTCGGGCGTCTTGCGAAGCGCAGCCTGGGCCGACGGGCTGGTCGAGGTCCTCGAAGAGCGAACGCTGGTGGAGGGCGATGAAGTGAGCTTTATTCCCTTGAGCGAAGTCTTGGGTTAGCTCTGATTCAACATGTTCAGGCCCGAGTAGGTACTCGGGCCTCTACTTGTAATCCTTAGCGCGACAGTAACGTCACCAGTTGGTCGAATCGGTTGTTCGCGACCCAGCCCAGCAATCCGATCACCACCGCCGCCGCACCGGCCAGATAGGCAAGTCGGTGTCGAACCGCCTTGACGTCGGTACGGATTTCATCCATGTCCCTGCGGATGTACTTGAGGTGGGTTTCCAGTTCAACGAAGCGCGGTTCCAAATCAGTTCCTCCAGTAGGCTTACTGCAGCTTTTTCCTTCGTCTTGCCCATCGGCTCGTTCACCCCCGAAGGGTACGAACTGCCGGGGCGATACCTTGTATTCATGGCTATGCATGGGGCGTTTCTCCCCGGCAAACATGATTTTTCCAGCGATCAAGCGGACCTCTACGGGCCGTGGCATATCCGTCCATGGGCAACACATCCTTCTAAATGATCGATTTACCGTTTCAACGTAAGCTGATGCCAAGGTGTCTCAATATGACAAGAGGGTCAATTGAACTGATTCGCCAAGACTTGTAAGAAAATTCCTTGAATAAGGAAATCTCTGAGTGAGGCCGTCCGGTCTTTTGTGACAGCGAAAGGCAAGTCGTGTGTTTTTTTTAAAAGATTGAGCGAGTCCGGGCTTTTTCGGCTGCGCGGGCGGTCTCATTCCTGAACCTTTCCAATGACGGAGACAACGATGAGCAAAGGCAAGGCGCTATTGATCCTGCACGGCAAGCAGGCGCTCAACGAAGAGGTTCGCGCGGCAGTGACGCTAAAGCGCAAACAAGGCTGGGATCTGGCGGTTCGGCTGACTTGGGAAGCCGGCGATGCCCAGCGATGTGTCGAGGAAGCACTGGACGCCGGTTACACGCAACTGATCGCAGGTGGGGGCGACGGAACCTTGCGCGACATCGCCGAGGCCATCGCCCTGCAGGCTGGTGGAGCCAGCCTGGTGTTGTTGCCGCTGGGCACTGCCAATGACTTTTCTCGGGCGGCGGGGATTCCGTTGGACCCGGAGCAGGCCCTGGATCTACTCGACGTTGCGCCCCGGGCGGTTGATCTGGGTGAGGTCGGTGGACGGATTTTCCTCAACATGGCCACCGGTGGTTTCGGCAGCCAGGTCACTGCGAATACTTCCGAGGACCTTAAAAAGGTCCTTGGCGGTGCCGCTTACCTGTTTACCGGCCTTTCAAGATTCAGTGAGCTGAGTGCTGCCTATGGCGAGCTGCAGGGCCCCGGTTTTCATTGGCGTGGTGATCTGTTGGCGCTGGGTATAGGCAATGCTCGGCAGGCCGGAGGAGGGCATGTGCTGTGCCCTGAGGCGCTGGCCGACGATGGGTTGCTCGATATAAGCATCCTGCCTGCACCGCAGGAAGTAGTCAGTACACTCAAGGATCTGCTGTCCGGCGGCCTGGGTATCGACAACATGTTCGTACGGGCGCGCTTGCCATGGGTGGAAATCAAGGTAGCCCAAGGCCTGGATATCAATCTGGATGGCGAACCCTTGGAGGTCAATGATCTGCGTTTCACTGTGCGGCCCAAGGCGTTGCGCGTGCACTTGCCAGCGGATTCGCCTCTATTGGGGTCTTCGGGCCTGCTCAGTCGTCCAGGCTGATAATCTGCTCGCGTACTGCAAATAGCACCAACCCCGCGACATCATGGATTTGCAGGCGCTTCATGATCTGGGCTCGGTGGGTTTCTACGGTCTTGATGCTCAGGCTCAGGCCGTTGGCGATTTCCCGGGTGGATTTGCCGCGAACGATCAGCCGCAGGATCTCCAACTGGCGAGCGGTCAGGTTATGGGTCTGGGCTGGATCGGGTTGGTGTTTTTGGACACGGGTCAATGCTTGGTTGATCACGGTGTGGGCAATGGCCGGGCTAAGGTAGCGCTCATTATTGCGCAGTGCATCCAGGGCGTGTTCCAGCTCGGTGGCAGTGGTGTCTTTGAGCAGATAACCATGGGCTCCGGATTCCAGCGCCTGCATGATCAGTGCGGGATCGGTGTGCATGGACAGGATCAACACCTTGCTGTGGGGACGCGCTTGCTTGAGCTGCTGCAAGGCTTGGAGGCCGCTGGTGTCTTTCATCGAAATATCCAGCAGCACGATATCCGGATCGAGCCGCTCCACCAGTTCCAATAGCTGTGCGCCGTCGTTGGCTTCGCCGACGACGGCGTAGCCAGGCAGATCCAGGACCAGGGCGCGCACACCGGCCCGGATCAGCGAGTGGTCATCTACCAAAAGCAAATTACAAGTCAATGGAGAACCTTATTCTTGCTGGCCCGTTCCAGGGTGCGAGGCGCCCAGGGAATGCGAGCTTCGATATGCGTGCCTTTTCCGGCCTCGCTGGTAACCTTGAGGGTGCCGCCCAGTTGTTCGACCCGCTCCGCCATGCCGGCCATGCCGCGTTGCCCTTCGCGGGCGGGATGGGTGGCCGGGACGAATCCCCGGCCGTCATCACTGATCAACAACGTCAGGCCTTCGGGCAGGCGTTGCAGGCGTACCAGGAGATTCGTCGCCTGGGCATGGCGCAGGATATTGGTGACCGCTTCCTGGGTGATGCGAAAGGCGGCGACCGTCATTTCTTCCGGTATGCCGGCCATGCGCTGCTGACAGTCCAGGCTCCATTTCACCGGTGTATTGGCCAGGGTCTTGAGCAGGTGCGCGCGCAGGCTGGCTTCGAGTCCCAGGCTGGTCAGCTGTCTCGGGTTGAGGATGGCCGACACGTCCCGCACTTTATTCAGGGTTTCGTCCAGCGTCTCGCAGAGCACGGAACATTGGCTTTGCAAATCGTCCGGCATGCGGCGTTTGAGCCATTCGCTTTGCAGCTTTGCCGCGGTCAGTAATTGCCCAATATCGTCGTGCAGTTCCCGGCTGAGTCGATGGCGCTCGTTTTCCTGGACTTCGAGCAGCCGATCCGCCAGTTCCTGCGGTTGGAACTTGATGGACTTTCGCGACAGTCGATACCGGATCCAGACACAGGCAAGGGCCGCTACATTCAACGCCAGCAAGCTCAGCGGTACGGTAACGGCCGTCAGGTAGGCCAGCAGGCAGCCGAGGGTCGAGCAGATGCACAGCAGCAACGTGAACCGGCGGGCGTTTTCTCGGGAGGGTGGCCAGGATATAAGTGACTTGAAGCTGGCGTACATAGCGGATGGAGCCAATGGATGTTCGCTGCGGGCAGGCCGGTCAGCGCATCTGACGGGCCGGGTCGGGTAAACGTTTCAGGTCGGGGACGGCTTCAGTTGGCGGCGGCTGTTCGAAGCGACTGACGCGAGACATAGTACCACTTCGAATATCGTTGGTCGCGTTCGGCTTGGCGGCCGCAACGCCCAGCGAGCCGGGTACATGAACACGAGTCGCAACGAGCGATTTCAGGCTTGTTTCTGAGCGAAGGGGACCAATGCCAAGGAGCGCGATGGTTGTAATACCTCGCAAGGACTCTGGCCTACCTGAAAAGCAAATGCTTCGATCAGAGAGGTCTGTTCGCTGTTGTCCAGGCCCAGCTTGCCGGTGGTGTGATCGACCAGTTCCAGTTGCCAGGCCATCAGTGTGAAACAATCTTTCAGCGCGTCCAGCGCTTGATCGTGCAGCTCCATGTGATGTTGCGCGTGAGTGAGCAAGCCATGGATGTGCAGCGAAAACTCCGAAACGGCCTCCAACGCCAAGGCATCGGCCTTGTTTGCCAGCTTCAGCAAGGTGCTGAGCATGCAATCAATGGCGTCCTTGTCGTTGTTGATCAATTGCAGGTGGCTCAGGCATTCCTCTGACTTGGCCAAGAGCGTCTCGGCTTCAATCAGGAACTCGGGAAGGCGCTGGCTCCAGTTCTTGCGATCGTTCGGCATGCTTATCTCCACAACATCATGTCAGGCGAAAGTGATCGCGTGTGACGAACGGCTGGATCTCATGGCCGACAACGAACGGCAGCGCGTCGCCAGCCTTTGCCGCTCGGCAAACGCCGGTGCGCAGACGATTGAACCGGCGAGAGCGGCCGAACGACTGGAAGTCCGATGTCCTACGGTCGCGCACAAAGGCCTGACTCCATTCAACAATGAGAATGGCGTCACATTAATGGCTATTGGATAGCGGGAATATCAGGTTGGACCTGATTGTGCCTAGGGGAATCCCTTAGACATGGGAACTTTGCACGCAAACCGAAGTCGCGCGGCGAGAAAAATGACGGTGTACAGATGGGAAGCCAGTAAAGCATGATGTTAATGTGACATCAATGCCCCGCACAGCTATTTCATGTCGGGGTCAAGAAACGGCTCATGCAGCCGATAAAGCCTTTACAGGATTCATCCGAACAAGCCCAGGAGTCATCGATGGCCGGCATTCTCGACACAGTAGATCAACGAACCCAACTGGTGGGTGAGAATCGCCTGGAAATTCTCATGTTTCGCCTGGCGGGGCGGCAGTTGTTCGCCATCAACGTTTTCAAGGTCCAGGAAGTGTTGCAGCTGCCGAAGCTGACGTTGATGCCCCAGCGCCATCCGTTCGTCTGTGGCGTGGTCAACCTGCGGGGCCAGACGTTGCCGGTCATCGACCTGTCCCAGGCCATCGGCATGCGTCCACTGGTGCCGGGACCGAACAGCACCATCATCGTCACCGAGTACAACCGCTCGGTCCAGGCGTTTTTGGTGGGTGGCGTGGACCGCATCGTCAACATGAACTGGGAAGCCATCCTGCCGCCTCCGACCAGCGCCGGCCGAGAGCATTACCTGACGGCCATCAGCAAGGTGGACGACCAGTTGGTGGAGATCATCGACGTGGAAAAAGTCCTCGCCGAAATCGTGCCTTACAACGCCAAGGTTTCCCGGGACAAACTCGAGGATCCGGTATTGGAGCGCGCCCGCGGTCGTGAAGTATTGCTGGTAGACGACTCCAATGTCGCGCTTTCCCAGTTGCGTGACACCCTGGGCCAGTTGGGCGTGAAGATGCACATTGCCAGTGACGGCTTGAAGGCGTTGAACATGCTCAAGGCGTGGGCGGATACCGGCGAGGTCATGACCGACAAGTTGCTGATGATTTTCACCGACGCGGAAATGCCGGAGATGGACGGCTATCGACTGACCACTGAAATCCGTAACGACCCGCGCTTGCGCGCGCTCTACGTGGTATTGCATACCTCACTGTCCGGCAGCTTCAACGACTCGATGGTGAAGAAGGTCGGCTGTGACAATTTCCTCTCCAAATTCCAGCCGGACAAGCTGGTCGATGTGGTGCGCCAACGGTTGATGCTCGACCACGGCTGATCGAGGTTTGCTTCACCGGTCGGCTCGTATAAGGTTGCGTTTTTTAGCCACCAGGGAAGTCGACCATGTTGCGGCTGAGCGCGCTGTATCGTTATCCGTTGAAGTCCGGCAAGGGCCAGCTGCTGCAGGGGATTGGCCTGGACAAGCTCGGGCTCGACGGTGATCGGCGCTGGATGTTGGTGGATGAGGCCAGTGGACGATTCCTGACCCAGCGAGCCGTGGCGAAAATGAGCCAGCTCTCGGCTGTGTGGAGCGAGGCGGGTGGCCTGACCCTCAGCGCGCCGGGCCACGGCGCCATCGAGGTGCCGCTGCCGTCCGCCCGCGAAGAACAACGGCGCGGCGTGATCATCTGGCGTGACACCTTGCGCGTGCCGGATGCAGGCGACGAGGCGGCGGCCTGGGTCAGTGAATTCATCGGCAATCCCACCCGGTTGGTCCATGTGCCGGTGGAGCTGGCTCGCACCACGGCAGCCGGCTACGGCAAGGACGACGACAAGGTCGCCTTCGCCGATGGATTCCCCCTGCTGCTGATTGGCCAGGCCTCCTTGCAGGATTTATCGAGCAAGGTCGGTCGCCCGCTGGAAATGCTGCGCTTTCGTCCCAACCTGGTGATCGAAGGCAGCGAGGCGTTCGCCGAGGATGGCTGGAAGCGCATTCGCATCGGCGAGGTGGAGTTCCGGGTGGTCAAGCCGTGCTCGCGCTGCATCATGACAACGGTCGATCCGCATACGGGCGAACGTGATCCGAAGCGTGAGCCTTTCGCGACATTGCAGCAGTATCGTTCGACCCCGGATGGCGCGATGTTCGGCCAGAATCTGGTCAACGACGGCGACGGCAGCCTTGAAGTCGGCATGCCGGTCGAAGTGCTGGAATAAGACCCATGAATAGAAATGCCCGTGCCATTGGACACGGGCATTTTTGTTTATGACGTAACCGCTCTGTGGCGAGGCAGGTTCAGCCGCGATACTCACACAGGTAAGCCGTGTCGACGGTCACCTTGAGCTGGAATTTGCTGTTGGCCGGGACGTTGAACTGGCTGCCAGCGGCAAAGGTTTCCCAGTCAGTGCTGTCGGGCAGTTTAACCGTCAGGGCGCCGGAAACGACGTGCATGATTTCCCGTTGGGCGGTGCCGAATTCGTATTCGCCCGGTGCCATGACGCCGATGGTCGCGGGACCTTCGGCAGTGCCGAAGGCGATCGACTTGACGGTGCCGTCGAAGTACTCGTTGACTTTGAACATGGGCGATTCCTCGAGAAAGGGCTGAAAAAGGCCGGCCAGTATGCACAAGGCCACAACGGTCGTCATCTGCCGCGCCGGACCTTACGGTCAGCCTGTGAGCACCAGGGGCAATAGTCTCGCCGTGTTGCGGGCGTCCTCTAGCGCGCGGTGCTGTTGCCCACAGAATTGCATTCCGGCCAGCTGGAGCGCCCCGTTGAGCCCCAAGGGGCGCTCCAGCCGACGGGCCTTGGCGAAGCGTTGCTTGAGATTCATATGCGGTACCTGGTCGAGAACGCTGTGCAATTGTTGCTGCTGCCATTCCTGAAGCAATTGCTTGCGATCGTAGTCGCCCCAGCTGACCCAGCCTTCCAGGCGTGCGTGATAGGGCGCCAGCCAATGCTCGAACGCCGGCCAGACTTCGGCAAGCGGTGCCGCACTGTCGACATTGGCCTGGCTGATGTGCGTCAACTGGCGACAAAAAGACGTGAGCAGTGGCCGCCTCAAAGGCCGAACAAACCTCTGGAAATGATCCACTTCGCGGCCATCTCGATTCACCAGGGTGGCGCCGATTTCGATAATTTCCATTTCGGTTACCGGCCAGCCACCTTCATCGGTGGTGGCCTCCAGATCAATCACCAGCCATTGAGGCATTGCAAGGTTCCTGGTATCGGCGTGTCGATGGGTTTGAGCGTAGCCAAACCCGGCATATCCGCCTAGTCCTGTCTCGTTCTGCAATATTCGACGATCGGCAGGCATGCTCGATTTGAACGACCGCGCCCGAGCGCTTGCTTGGCTGCCCCGGTCAGCTTAAATTGCCCGCGCCACCTGGATTTGCTTGAGTGGCCCGCGTTGGCCGATCAACAGTAGGAGAGAGTGGGTGGACGAGCAAAAAGCCCTGCGCGTGATGCGTGAGCTGGTCGACAACGGGCAACTGACCGATCCGGACAGCGCACGCGGAAAATTGCTCCAGACCGCCGCTCACCTGTTTCGCAACAAAGGCTTTGAACGCACCACCGTGCGCGACCTCGCGAGCGCCGTTGGCATCCAGTCGGGAAGCATTTTCCATCACTTCAAAAGCAAGGACGAGATCCTGCGGGCGGTGATGGAGGAAACCATCCGCTACAACACCGCGTTGATGCGCGCGGCGCTTGCCGAAGGTGGCAGCGTGCGCGAGCGCGTGTTGGCGCTGATCCGCTGCGAACTGCAATCGATCATGGGCGGTACCGGCGAGGCGATGGCGGTGCTGGTCTATGAATGGCGCTCCTTATCCGAAGAAGGGCAGAGACAAGTGTTGGCCCTGCGTGATATCTACGAAGCTGTGTGGCTCGAAGTCTTGGGCCAGGCCCGGGATGCCGGGTATATTCGCGGGGACGTGTCCATCATGCGGCGTCTCCTTACCGGGGCGTTGTCCTGGACCTCCACCTGGTTTCGCGCCGAAGGCAGCCTGAGTCTTGATGAATTGGCCGAGCAGGCGCTGATCCTGGTGCTGAAAGAAGAACAATAAGCGTCATTGTGTTGATGGGAATTTCTTGGGGAGTGGGTTATCTTGATTTTTTCGCCGATGGGGATGACCTCGCGCGCTCTGCTGGCCGCTCTGAGCCTTTTGTTGATGCTGCCTGTCGAGGCGGCGCAAGAGGTCCGGATCGGCGCGGCACATTTTCCGCCTTATACCGTTCGTCCCGAGAATGGTGCCGACACCGGGCTGCTGCCGCAACTGGTGGAGGCGTTGAATCGATCCCAGGCCGATTACGAGTTCGTCCTGGTGCCCACCTCGATCCCACGCCGTTTCAACGACTTCAAGCAAGGCCGGGTCGACATGGCCATTTTCGAGAATCCAGACTGGGGCTGGCAGGATGTGCCCCATACGCTGGTGGACATGGGGCTGGAAGACGCTGAGGTCTTCGTAGCGCAGAAACTGCCGGATCGCCAGCAGAGCTATTTCGCGGACCTTCGAGGCAAGCGGCTGGCCTTGTTCAGCGGTTATCACTACGCCTTTGCGCAGTTCAACTCAGACCCCAAATTCCTCATCGGCCAGTTCAACGCCACGTTGACCTATTCCCATGACAGCAATATGCAAATGATGTTGCGCAGGCGTGCGGACATTGCGTTGGTGACCCGTTCGTACCTCAGCGATTATCTGTTGCGCAATCCCCAGCTCGCTTCCCAGTTGCTGGTCTCCGAGCGTATCGATCAGATTTATCATCATTACGCGTTGATCCGACCGCAGGCGCCCATTTCTGCGGAGGCGTTTGGTCGATTGCTGCAGAAACTGCGGGACGATGGCCAGCTTCTGGCGATTTTCAAACCCTACCAGATCGAGCTGGTGCCGACCCACGCCCACCAAGTGCGCGACTAAATTTCCCCTCCCGGCTCACGTCACACGTTGACTACCGACGAATACGCGAGCCCCTTCAATGTCTCACTTCAATCCTGCGGCGACGCTTCCCTTGCCTGGCGGCCGTAGTCTCGGCGCCGATGAAACAGAACGCCACCTGAGCCTGATGCTCGAGGACGCGCCGCTGGTCCGGTTGCGCCTGGAGCGCGGTCCCCAGTTGCATGTGCATTTGCAGGAGCCCAATGATCGGCCTGTGGGTCCGGCGCTCTGGGCGGCTTGCTATTGGTTGTTTGCCAGGGACCCGGGCTGCCAGCAACTGGTCTGGCACCTCGATGAACGTCCAGGCGAGGCACTGCTCAGCGGCTTGCTGGTGGACACCTTGCAACCCAACGAATACCTGTGCGAGCGCACGCTGTTCTGGCAATTGCCGCAGCCTTGGCTGGGCGAGTCGTTCAGCGGCAGTTATCCGCAGCAGATGATCATCACCGATGGCAAGCGCCATCCTCGCCGACCCGTCAAGCCACGAGGCGAGGTGTATCGGCGCTTCGACGCGCGTCTGGGGGCGTGGGTGTCCTTGCGAACCCTGGAAATCGAGCATGACCTGACGCGCTTCAACCGCTGGCAGAACAGTCCGCGAGTGGCCAGTTTCTGGCAGGAAGAGGGCAGCCTGGAGCAGCATCGCCAATACCTGACCAAACTGCAGCACGACCCTAGGGTCTTGACGCTGGTCGGCTGTTTCGATGAGCAGCCCTTTGCCTATTTCGAAGCCTATTGGGCCAAGGAAGATCGAATCGCGCCGTTTTATGCAGCGAGCGACTACGATCGCGGCATCCATATGCTGGTCGGCGAGGAACAGCACCGCGGCCCGCACAAGGTGGCGAGCTGGCTGTCGGCGCTGGTCCATTACCTGTTTCTCGATGACCCGCGCACTCAACGCGTGGTGGCCGAGCCCCGCGCCGATAACGCGCGGATGATCGGGCATCTGCATAACCAGTGCTTTCATTGCGAGAAAGAATTCGATTTCCCGCACAAGCGAGCGGCCCTGATGATCCTGGGGCGCGAGCGGTTTTTCGAGCGGTGTTCGTTGGTGTAGGCCTTGAAACTTCATCGCGAGCTTGCTCGCGATGAAGCTGGACAACTACCGATATCAGCGTCGGGCGAAGGTGTCCGCACGAACCCCTGAGACCTTGCGGCAATGCACCAGGGCGTCGCGGATCATGAAGTTGACCAAGGTCGGCGAGACCCCCAGTTCCTTGGCGATGTCCTTCTGCGGCACGCCGTGCAAACGGTACATCTCGAAGGCGTAGCGGGTACGGCTGGGCAACTCGGTCAGCGCCTCGGCAATGTGCTCCAGCGTGGAAAAATTGATGTGAGACGTCTCCGGCGAAGCACCCTGGATGACCACGTTCAATCCTTCCTCTTCCGGCCCCGAGTATTTCTGTTCCAGCGCCTGCTTGCGGTAATGATCGATCGCCAGGTTGCGCACGATCTGGAACAGGTAGCTGAGCTGGGCCTTGAAAGACGAGGTGATCTGTGGTGCCGATTGCAACCGGAAAAACGCATCCTGGACGACGTCTTCGGCGCGGGACCGGCAACCGGTGATACGCGCCGCGATCTTGACCAGAATGGTTCGGTTATCGACAAATGCTTGGAGTAGCGGTGAGTCGCACCTGCTTGTGGATACTTGTTCCGTCATGGAATTCACCTTGCTGCAATTAGTTAGCAGGACGACCTGTCCATCGGACCTGTCCTACACATCGACGGCCAAATTAGGCTTAATGATAATTATTGTCAATTGAGAAGAAGAATTATTGATGAAAGGAAGTCCAGCTTGAGCGCTGCGACTCTTTGTCGCTCTGCGCGACGGTCAAGCGGTCTGTTACGCAGGGCCGGCGACTAATTATTTGCCGGCGCTATCCGTTCCATGGGGGACAACTTGCAAGCCGAATTCAGGCAGGAACCCCCCATGACCGAAGCGTTCGAACTCCCCAGCACCCTGGCTCATGCCCTCCAGCGCCGCGCCGCGTTGACGCCGGACCGGGTGGCCTTGCGCTTCCTCGCCGACACCGCGCAGCAGAGCGTGGTACTGAGTTATCGCGACCTGGATCTGCGCGCCCGGACCATCGCCGCCGCCTTGCAGGCCGACGCCGAGCCCGGTGATCGAGCGGTGCTGCTGTTCCCCAGCGGCCCGGATTACGTCGCGGCGTTCTTTGGTTGCCTGTACGCCGGCGTGATCGCCGTGCCGGCCTATCCGCCGGAGTCCACGCGTCGCCATCACCAGGAGCGGCTGCTGTCGATCATCGCTGACGCCGAGCCACGGTTATTGCTGACCAGCGCTGACTTGCGTGACACCTTGCAGGCCATCGAATCGGCACCGCCGGTGTTGTGCGTCGATGCCCTCGATCCGGCCCGTGCCGGACAATGGCTGGCGCCGGACCTGCAAGACGATGCTATCGCGTTCCTGCAATACACTTCCGGCTCCACCGCCTTGCCCAAGGGTGTGCAAGTCAGCCATGGCAACCTGGTAGCCAATGAATTATTGATTCGTCACGGCTTCGGCATTGATGTGAATCCCGACGACGTCATTGTCAGTTGGCTGCCGCTGTATCACGACATGGGCCTGATCGGCGGTTTGCTGCAGCCGATCTTCAGTGGCGTGCCCTGCGTGCTGATGTCACCGGCTTATTTCCTCGCTCGACCGTTGCGTTGGCTCGAAGCGATCAGCGAGTACGGCGGCACCATCAGCGGTGGCCCGGACTTCGCCTATCGGCTGTGCTGCGAACGGGTCAGCGAGTCAGCCTTGGGCCGCCTCGACCTGAGCGGCTGGCGCGTGGCCTATTCCGGCTCCGAACCGATCCGCCTCGACAGCCTGGAGCGCTTCGCCGAAAAGTTCGCCCCGTGCGGGTTTACCTCCGACAGCTTCATGGCGTCCTACGGGCTGGCCGAAGCGACCTTGTTCGTCGCCGGCACGCCGCGCGGTCGAGGCATTCCTGCGATGCGGATGGACGATGCGTCATTGGCGCAAAACCGCGCCGAACCGGGGCAGGGCAGCGCGGTGATGAGTTGTGGCGTGAGCCAGCCGGGTCATGCGGTGCTGATCGTCGAGCCCTCCACGTTGCAGCCGTTGGCTGACAGTCAGGTTGGCGAAGTCTGGGCCGCCGGGCCGAGCATCGCCCACGGTTACTGGCGCAATCGCGAAGCCAGCGCCAAGGCGTTTGTCCAGCATGATGGTCGCACGTGGCTGCGCACCGGCGACTTGGGTTTTGTACGTGGCGGCGAGCTGTTTATTACCGGCCGCCTGAAGGACATGCTGATCGTGCGTGGCCATAACCTTTATCCACAGGACATCGAACAAGCCATCGAGCGCGAAGTGGAAGTAGTGCGCAAAGGACGAGTCGCAGCTTTTGCAGTCGACGACGACGGCGAAGAAGGCATCGGCATCGCCGCGGAAATCAGCCGCAGCGTGCAGAAGATTCTCCCGCCCGAAGCCCTGATCAAAGCGATTCGCCAGGCCGTGGCCGACAGCTGCCAACAAGCGCCCAGCGTCGTGGTGCTGCTCAACCCTGGCGCGTTGCCGAAGACCTCCAGCGGGAAACTGCAGCGTTCGGCGTGTCGCGCCCAGTTGGCGGATGGCAGCCTCGACAGCTATGCGCTGTTCCCCTCGACCGAAGTGCAAAGGGTCGATGAGCCTGGGTCTTCATCCGAGCTCCAGGCCTTGATTGGCCAGCTCTGGTGCGAGCAATTACAGGTCGACCAGGTGCGCGGCGACGACCATTTCTTCCTGTTGGGCGGCAATTCGATCGTCGCTACCCAAGTCATCGCTCGGCTGCGCGAAATCCTGGGCCTGGAACTCAACTTGCGCCTGCTTTTCGAGGCCCCGACCCTGGATGCTTTCGCCGCAGCAGTGGTCAACCTGCAGCGTGACGGCGGTCGGGCTCAAGGCCTGATCAATCCACTGTCCCGCGCCGAAGCGTTGCCCCAATCCCTGGCCCAGAACCGCTTGTGGCTGACCTGGCAGTTGGACCCTTCGAGCCGCGCCTACAACATCCCCGGCGCCGTGCGCTTGCGCGGTGAGCTGGAGGAAAACGCCTTGCGCGCCAGCTTCCAGCAACTTATCGAACGCCACGAATCCCTGCGCACGCGGTTTCTGGAACGTGACGGCATAGCCTTGCAACAGATTGACCCGGCCGGTGAATTCAACCTTCAGGTGATCGACCTCAGCGACGTGCCCGCCGACCAGCGCGAAGCCCGTGCGCGGCAGATCCGTGAAGACGAAGCAGCCAGCCGATTCGATCTGGAAAAGGGACCGCTGCTGAAGGTCACTTTGTTGCGCCTGGATGAAGACGAGCATCAGTTGCTGGTGACGCTGCACCACATCATCGCCGACGGCTGGTCGATGAACGTGTTGATCGATGAATTCTCGCGTCTATACGCCGCTGCATCCCGGGGACAGGTGGCGGAACTGGCACCGTTGCCGTTGCAATACGCCGACTACGGCAGTTGGCAGCGGCAATGGCTCGCCCAAGGCGAAGCCGAACGCCAATTGGAATACTGGAAACAGCAGTTGGGTGATGAGCATCCGCCCCTGGCGCTGAGCACCGATCATCCACGCAATGCCCAGCAGCGTCGCAGCGCCGCGCGCCACAGCGTGCGTCTGGACAGGGACCTCGGCGAGGCCCTGCGCCAAGTCGCCCAAGCGCATGACGCGACGCTGTTCATGCTGCTGCTGGCGGGCTTGCAAGCATTATTGCAGCGCTACACCGGCCAATCCGACATCCGCATCGGCGTGCCCAACGCCAATCGCCCGCGCCTGGAAACCCAAGGGCTGATCGGCTTCTTCATCAACACCCAAGTGCTGCGCGCACAAACCGATGCGCGCCAGCCGTTCGCCGCGCTGCTCGCCCAGGCCCGAGCGGCTACGCTGGGTGCCCAGGCTCATCAGGACCTGCCTTTCGAACAGCTGCTCGAAGCGTATCCCCAGGCCCGCGAGCAGGGTCTGTTCCAAGTGATGTTCAATCACCAGCAGCGGGACCTGGGCGCGTTGCGGCGTCTGCCCGGACTGCTGGCCGACGAGTTGCCGTGGCACAGCCGTGAAGCCAAGTTCGACCTGCAATTGCACAGCGAAGAAGACCGCAACGGTCGTCTGATGTTGTCGTTCGATTACGCAGACGAACTGTTCGAGGCGGCGACCATCGCGCGCTTGGCCGAGCATTTCTGCAACCTGTTGCGATCCGTCTGCAGCGACCCGCACCAGGCCATCGGGGACGTGCCGTTGTTGAGTGCCGAGGAACTCGCCCAGCAGCGGCGTTGGGGGGCTGCGCCCTGTGAACCCGCCGCGCAATGGCTGCCGGAACTGTTGAATGAACAAGCCCGCCGCAGCCCGCAACGCACCGCGCTGCAGTGGGACGGTGGTTCGCTGGACTACGCCGAGCTGCACGCCCAGGCCAATCGGCTGGCGCATTACCTGCGGGACAAAGGCGTCGGCCCGGACGTGTGCGTGGCGATCGCCGCCGAGCGTTCGGCGCCGTTGCTCATCGGCGTGCTGGCGATCATCAAGGCCGGCGGCGCTTATGTGCCGCTGGATGTCGATTACCCGAGCGAACGCCTGGCCTACATGCTCCATGACAGCGGCGTCGATTTGCTGCTGACCCAGACCGCATTGCTCGAACGCTTGCCGGCCTGCGAGGGCGTCAGCGTCATCGCCATGGACGCCCTGCACTTGGAGCAATGGCCAAGCAATCCGCCGGGCCTGCACTTGCATGGCGATCACTTGGCCTACGTGATTTATACCTCCGGTTCGACCGGTCAACCCAAGGGCGTCGACAATACCCACGCGGCCCTGGCTGAGCGCTTGCAATGGATGCAAGCCGCCTATGGGTTGGATGAAAGCGACGTGCTGATGCAAAAAGCGCCGATCAGTTTCGACGTGTCGGTGTGGGAGTGCTTCTGGCCGCTGGTCGCCGGCAGCCAATTGGTACTGGCCGGCCCAGGCGAACACCGCGACCCGCACCGCATTGCGCAGTTGGTCGAGCAGTTTGGCGTAACCACGCTGCATTTCGTGCCGCCGCTGCTCAGCCTGTTCGTCGACGAACCGTCGAGCGCCCGCTGCACCAGCCTGCGCCGAATCTTTTCCGGTGGCGAAGCCCTGCCGGCCGAGCTGCGTAGCCGGGTACTGGCGCGGTTGCCTGCGGTGCAACTGCACAACCGCTACGGCCCGACCGAAACCGCCATCAACGTCACCCATTGGCACTGCACCGAAGCCGATGGCGAGCGCTCGCCGATTGGCCGGCCGTTAGCCAATGTGCTGTGCCGGGTGCTCGACAATGATCTCAATCCTCTGCCGATCGGCGTGCCCGGCGAGCTGTGCATCGGTGGCCTGGGCCTGGCCCGGGGTTACCTGGGGCGTCCGGGCCTGACGGCCGAGCGCTTCATCGTCGACCCGCAAGGATCGGCGGGCGCACGGCTGTACCGCACTGGCGACCGGGCGCGGTGGGGGGCGGACGGCGTGATCGAATACCTTGGCCGTCTCGACCAGCAGGTCAAGCTGCGCGGTTTCCGGGTCGAGCCACAAGAGATCGAAGCCCGACTGCTGGCCCAGGACGGCGTCGCCCAAGCGGCGGTGCTGGTACGGGACACGGCGGCCGGCCCGCAGTTGATCGGCTACTACACGACCGACGCGGTCCATGAAGACGAAAGCGCCCAGGCCACGCGTCTGAAAACCGCCCTGGCCGTCGAGCTTCCGGAGTACATGGTGCCTGCGCAACTGCTGCGCCTGGACGCCATGCCGCTGAGCCCAAGCGGCAAGCTCGACCGCCGCGCCTTGCCCGAGCCGCAATGGCAGGTGCGCGAGCACGTCGAGCCGACCAGCACACTCGAACAGCAGATCGCCGGCATCTGGCGCGATGTGCTGGGGCTTGCGCGCATTGGCCTGCGGGACGATTTTTTTGCCCTGGGCGGCCATTCGTTGCTGGCGACCCAGATCATTTCCCGCACTCGCCAGGCCTGCGATGTCGAGCTGCCGTTGCGCACGTTGTTCGAGAACAGCGAGCTGGGCGCCTTCGCTGAGCAGGTGCGGCTGATCCAGGCCAGCGGTCGGACCAACGGCCAGCCGCCGATCGAGACAGCCGATCGCAGCCAACCGGTACCGTTGTCGTATTCCCAGCAGCGCATGTGGTTCCTCTGGCAGATGGAGCCGGACAGCCCGGCCTACAATGTCGGCGGCATGGCGCGGTTGCGCGGGGTGCTGGACGTCGGGCGTTTCGAAGCAGCCTTGCAAGCCTTGATCCTGCGCCACGAAACCCTGCGCACCACGTTCCCGAGCATCGACGGCGTGGCCCGCCAGCAGGTGCACGGCGAAACAGGCCTGCGCATGGACTGGAAGGACTTCTCGATGCTCGACGCCGATGTTCGCCAGCAGCGCGTGCAGCAACTGGCGGACAGCGAGGCCCACGAGCCCTTCGACCTGGAAACCGGGCCACTGCTGCGGGCCTGCCTGGTCAAGACCGCCGAGCATGAGCATTACTTTGTGCTGACGCTGCACCACATCGTCACCGAAGGTTGGGCGATGGACATCTTTGCCCGAGAACTGAGCGCGCTGTACGAAGCCTTTATCGATGACCGCGAATCGCCGCTGGAGCCGTTGCCGGTGCAATACCTGGACTACAGCGTCTGGCAGCGCCAATGGCTGGAATCCGGCGAGCGCCAGCGACAATTGGACTATTGGACCGCGCAACTGGGCCGCGAACATCCATTGCTGGAACTGCCGGCCGACCGCCCGCGTCCGCCGGTGCAAAGCCATCGCGGCGAGTTGTTCCGCTTTGATCTCAGCGATGAGCTGGCCGCCCGGGTCCGTGCCTTCAACGCCGAACGGGGCTTGACGCTGTTCATGACCATGACCGCCGCCCTGGCGGTGTTGCTCTATCGCTACAGCGGCCAGACCGACTTGCGCATCGGCGCGCCGGTGGCCAACCGCATCCGTCCGGAAAGCGAAGGCTTGATCGGCGCCTTTCTCAATACGCAGGTGCTGCGTTGCCAGCTCGATGGGCAGATGTCGGTGGGCGAATTGTTCGAGCAGGTACGCCATACCGTGATCGAAGGCCAGTCCCACCAGGACTTGCCGTTCGACCATCTGGTAGAAGCCCTGCAACCGCCGCGCAGTGCGGCGTACAACCCGCTGTTCCAAGTGATGTGCAACGTGCAGCGCTGGGAATTCCAGCAGAGCCGCACGTTGGCCGGCATGAGCGTCGACTACTTGGTCAACGACGCCCGCGCGACCAAGTTCGACCTGAACCTGGAAGTCACCGACCTCGACCATCGGCTGGGTTGCTGCCTGACTTACAGCACTGACCTGTTCGACGAACCGCGCATCGCCCGCATGGCCGGGCACTGGCGCAATCTGCTGGAAGCGTTGCTGGTCGATCCGTCCCGGCGACTGAGTGAACTGCCGCTGCTGGACGCGAGCGAGCAACGGCAGCTTTTCGACAGCCTCGGCGAGGAGCCGGGTGAGCATCGCCTGGATCAATGCATCCACCCGCTGTTCGCTGAGCAGGCCCAGGCGCGCCCCGACGCGCCGGCCCTGAGCTTCGCCGGCCAGACCCTGACTTACGCCGAACTCGATGGCCGGGCCAATCGCCTGGCCTGGATGTTGCGCGAACGGGGCGTCGGGCCGCAGGTGCGGGTGGGCCTGGCGCTGGAGCGCTCGCTGGAAATGGTCGTCGGCCTGCTGGCGATCCTCAAGGCGGGCGGCGCCTACGTGCCGCTGGATCCTGAATATCCGCTGGACCGCTTGCACTACATGATCGAAGACAGCGGCGTCGGCCTGTTGCTCAGCGACCGGGCCATGTTCGAGGTCCTTGGTCCATTGCCGGAGGGCGTGCAGCGCTGGTGCCTGGAAGACGATTCGGCGGCCCTGGCGCAATACGCGGATCATGCGCCGGCGCTGATCAACCTGCCGCAGCACCAGGCCTACTTGATCTACACCTCCGGTTCCACCGGCAAGCCCAAGGGCGTGGTGGTATCCCACGGTGAAATCGCCATGCATTGCCGAGCGGTGATCCAGCGCTTCGGCATGCGCCCGGACGATTGCGAACTGCACTTCTATTCCATCAACTTCGATGCCGCTACCGAGCGCCTGCTGGTGCCGTTGCTCAGTGGCGCCCATGTGGTGCTGCGCGCCCAGGGCCAGTGGGACGCCCAGGAGATCTGCGGGTTGATTCGCCAGCACCGCATCAACATCCTCGGCTTCACGCCCAGCTACGGCAGCCAGTTGGCGCAATGGCTGGCGGGCCAGGGGCAAACGTTGCCGGTGCGCATGTGCATCACCGGTGGCGAAGCCCTGACCGGCGAGCATCTGCAACGCATCCGCGCCGCCTTCAATCCGCGCCTGTTTTTCAACGCCTATGGGCCGACCGAAACCGTGGTAATGCCGCTGGCGAGCCTGGCCCCGCAACGGCTGGAGGAGGGCGCGGGCAGCGTGCCGATTGGCAGCGTGATCGGCGCTCGGGTGGCCTACATTCTCGATGCCGACCTGGCACTGGTGCCGCAAGGCGCCACGGGTGAGCTGTATGTCGGTGGCGCCGGCCTGGCCCAGGGTTATCACCAACGCCCGGGCATGACCGCCGAGCGTTTTGTCGCCGACCCGTTTGCCGCCGCTGGCGGACGGCTGTACCGCACCGGCGACCTGGTGCGCCAGCGTGCCGACGGCCAGGTGGAATACCTGGGCCGAATCGACCACCAAGTGAAAATCCGCGGCTTCCGCATTGAGCTGGGGGAAATCGAAAACCGTCTGCTGGAACATGACGCCGTGCGCGAAGCCGTGGTGTTGGCCCTCGATCTGCCGGGTGGCAAGCAGTTGGTCGGCTATCTCGCCACCGACGTCGCGGAGCAGGGCGCCGCCGAGCAGGCGACCTTGCGTGAATCCCTGAAAAACCACCTCAAGGCGCAGTTGCCGGACTACATGGTGCCGACTCACTTGATCGTGCTGGCGAGCATGCCGCTGACCGCTAACGGCAAGCTTGATCGCCGTGCCTTGCCGATGCCCGATCCGGAGCTCAATCGCCAACAGTACGTGGCGCCAGGCAATGTCCTGGAACAAGCGCTGGCCGCGATCTGGTGTGATGTGTTGAACGTGAAACAGGTGGGCCTCAACGACAACTTCTTCGAGCTGGGGGGCGACTCGATTCTCTCGATCCAGGTCGTCAGCCGTGCCCGGCAGCAGGGCATCCACTTCACCCCACGTGATCTGTTCCAGCACCAGACCGTGCAAGCCTTGGCCGCCATAGCCACCCGCAGCGAGCAGGTGAGCGCCGAGCAAGGCTTGTTGAGCGGTGAGTCGGGGCTGACGCCAGTCCAGCATTGGTTCTTCGACAGCGCGATACCCAACCGTCATCACTG
Source organism: Pseudomonas sp. Z5-35 (assembly GCF_051131945.1). NCBI lineage: Bacteria > Pseudomonadati > Pseudomonadota > Gammaproteobacteria > Pseudomonadales > Pseudomonadaceae > Pseudomonas > Pseudomonas sp. Z5-35. The sequence goes on along the minus strand of NZ_CP071640.1, from coordinate 3,696,843 downwards.
GAACCAGGCGTTGCTGCTGGAGCCGGCGATGCCCCTGCAAGCGCATAACCTGGCGCAGGCATTGCGCGCTGTTTTCGAGCAGCATGATGCCTTGCGCCTGGGCTTTGGCAACACGGCCGGGCATTGGCGTGCCGAGCATCAGCCGTTGTTCGACGGCGTGCTGTTGCAGCACCTGGCCGTGGATTCGCCACACGCCTGCGAAGGGGTATTTGCCCAGGCGCAGCGCAGCTTTGACCTGGCGACTGGGCCTCTTCTGCGCGCCGTGCTGGCAGACATGCCCGACGGTCGGCAACGGTTGCTGATCGCTGTCCATCACTTGGTGGTGGATGGCGTGTCGTGGCGGGTGTTGATGGACGATCTGCAAACCGCCTACCGCCAAGCCGTGAACGGGCAAGCGCCGCAGTTACCGGCCAAGACCAGCCCGTTCCGGGATTGGGCGGCGCGGTTGCAGGCCTACGCTGGCAGCGAGTCCTTGCGTGAGGAGTTGGGCTGGTGGCAAGGCCAATTGAGCGGCCCGGACGTGGCGTTGCCTTGTGCGAATCCCGACGGTGGCCGGCAAGAGCGGTACGCTGAAAGCGTCAGCGTGCGCCTGGACGCGGAGCGCACCCGCCAGCTGTTGCAACAGGCGCCGAGCGCCTACCGCACCCAGGTCAACGACTTGCTGCTCACGGCGCTGGCTCGGGTGCTGTGTCGCCGCACCGGTCATGCATCGGCGCTGATCCAGCTCGAAGGCCACGGTCGTGAGGCGCTGTTCGATGACATCGACCTGACGCGCACCGTGGGCTGGTTCACCAGTGTCTATCCGCTACGGCTGAGCCCCGCGGGGGACGATCTCGGCACCTCGATCAAAGCCATCAAGGAACAACTGCGCGCCGTGCCCCACAAGGGCCTCGGCTATGGCGTGCTGCGTTACCTGGCCGACACGACCGCGCGTGAAGCCATGGCCGCTTTGCCCCGCGCCACGATCACCTTCAATTACCTTGGCCAGCTCGACCAGACCCTCGGCCACGACGCGCTGTTCCGGCCACTCGACGCACCGCTGGGCCCGATCCACGACCCTGACGCGCCACTGCCTAACGAATTGGGTGTCGACGGCCAAGTCAGCGGCGGTGAACTGGTGCTGCGCTGGACCTTCAGTGCCGAGCGCCATGACCGCGAGGCCATCGCCGCGCTGGCCGATGCCTATCTCGAGGAGTTGCAGCGCCTGATCGAACATTGCCTCGCGGACGAGGCGGGCGGCCTGACGCCGTCGGATTTCCCGCTGGCGAAACTGACCCAGGCACAACTCGACAACCTGCCGGTGCCGGCCGGGCAGATCGAAGACGTTTATCCGCTGACGCCGATGCAGGAAGGCATGTTGCTGCACACGTTGCTGGAGCCGGGCACGGGCCTGTATTACATGCAGGACCGTTATCGCATCAACAGCGCGTTGGACCCACAGCGTTTCGCCCAGGCCTGGCAGGCGGTCATCGCCCGCCACGAAGCCTTGCGCGCTTCGTTCTGCTGGAACGTCGGCGAAGACATGCTGCAAGTCATCCACAAGCCCGGCCGCACGCCGGTGGACTGTCTCGATTGGACGCAGGTGCCCGAGGATGAGCAGGAGCCCAAGCTCCAGGCGTTGCTCAAGCAGGAGCGCGAGGCCGGTTTCGATTTGTTGAACGAGGCACCGTTCCACCTGCGATTGATCCGGGTCGGCGCGGCGCGCTACTGGTTCATGATGAGCAATCACCACATCCTGATCGATGCCTGGTGCCGTTCACTGCTGATGGACGATTTCTTCGAGATCTACACCGCCCTCGGTGAACATCGCCAGCCTCAACTGGCCGTGCCGCCGCGCTATCGCGACTACATCGGCTGGTTGCAACGCCAGAGCCTGGCCGAAGCCCGGCAGTGGTGGCAGCGCAACCTGCAAGGCTTTGAACGGACCACGCCGATCCCCGGCGACCGGCCGTTCCTGCGCGAGCACGCCGGTGATAGCGGCGGCATGGTGGTCGGCGACTGCTACACGCGGCTCGACGCCCGGGATGGCGCGCGATTGCGCGAGCTGGCCCAGGCCCATCAGTTGACTGTGAACACCTTCGCCCAGGCGGCGTGGGCCCTGGTGCTGCGCCGGGTCAGTGGTGATCGCGACGTATTGTTCGGCGTGACCGTGGCCGGGCGCCCGGTGGAGATGCCGCAGATGCAGCGCACGGTGGGGCTGTTCATCAACAGCGTGGCCTTGCGGGTGCAGATCCCGGGCGACGACCAGCGCTGCAGCGTGCGCCAGTGGCTCAACGGGTTGCTGGACAGCAACATGCAATTGCGCGAGTACGAATACCTGCCGCTGGTGAGCATCCAGGAAGCCAGTGAACTGCCCAAGGGCCAGCCGCTGTTCGACAGCCTCTTCGTGTTCGAAAACGCGCCGGTGGAAGTCTCGGTGCTGGACCGCGCCCAAAGCCTCAACGCTACATCGGACTCGGGCCGCACCCACACCAATTTCCCGCTGACGGCGGTCTGCTATCCGGGCGATGACTTGGGGCTGCACCTGTCCTACGACCAACGTTATTTCGACGAGTCCACCGTCCAGGGACTGCTCGGCGAGTTCCAGCGATTGCTGCTGGCGTTGATGGACGGTTTCCATGGCGACATGGCTGAACTGCCGCTGATCGGCGCCCAAGAGCGGGATTTGCTCGTCGAAGGCTGTAACCAGAGCGCGCGCGACTATCCGCTGGAGCGCAGTTACGTCGAGCTGTTCGAGGCCCAAGTGGCGGCCCATCCGCAACGCGTCGCCGCCACCTGCCTGGAGGACAGTTGCACCTACGCGCAACTGAATGAACGCAGCAACCGTCTCGGTCATGCGCTGATCGCGGCCGGCGTCGGTCTCGATCAGCCCGTGGCGCTGTTGGCCGAACGGAACCTGGACCTGTTGGGCATGATCATCGGCAGTTTCAAGGCCGGTGGCGGTTACCTGCCGCTTGATCCTGGCCTGCCGAGCCAGCGCCTGAGCCGCATCATCGAACTGAGCCGTACGCCATTGTTGGTCTGCACTCGCGCCTGTGAGGAGCAGGCGCTGGCGTTGCTGGAAGCGTTCGCCTGTGCCGGTCGGCCGAAGCTGCTGGTCTGGGAGAACGTCCAGGCCGGCGATGTGTCGCTGGACAATCCTGGCGTCCACAGCGGACCGGACAACCTGGCTTACGTGATCTACACCTCGGGTTCCACGGGGTTGCCCAAAGGCGTCATGGTGCAACAGCGCGGCATGCTCAATAACCAGCTCAGCAAAGTGCCGTACCTGGCGCTGGACGAGACGGACGTGATTGCCCAGACGGCGTCCCAGAGTTTCGACATTTCGGTGTGGCAGTTCCTCGCCGCGCCGTTGTTCGGCGCTCGGGTGGACATCGTGCCGAATGCCATCGCCCATGACCCGCAAGGACTGCTGGACCATGTGCAACGCCAGGGCATCACCGTCTTGGAAAGCGTGCCGTCACTGATCCAGGGCATGCTTGCCCAGGAGCGCATCGGCCTCGATGGCCTGCGCTGGATGTTGCCAACCGGCGAGGCGATGCCGCCGGAGCTCGCCCATCAATGGCTGTTGCGTTACCCGGATATCGGCCTGGTGAATGCCTACGGTCCGGCCGAATGTTCCGATGACGTGGCGTTCTTCCGGGTCGACATGACTTCGACCCGCGGCACCTACCTGCCCATCGGCACGCCCACCGACAACAACCGTTTGTACCTGCTCGACGGCGCGCTGGACCTGGTGCCACTGGGCGCGGTGGGGGAGTTGTGTGTCGCCGGCACCGGGGTCGGACGCGGTTATGTCGGCGATCCGCTGCGCACCGCGCCGGTGTTCGTGCCCAATCCGTTCGGCGCAGCCGGGGAACGCCTGTATCGCACCGGCGACCTGGCGCGACGCCGCAGCGACGGCGTGTTGGAATATGTCGGGCGCATCGACCATCAGGTGAAGATTCGTGGCTATCGTATCGAGCTGGGGGAAATCGAAGCGCGGCTGCACGAACAGCCCGAGATCCGCGACGGCGCGGTGAGCGTGCAGGACGGCGCCCATGGCAAGCATCTGGTGGGCTACCTGGTTGCCGCCGACTCGACGCTGAACCCGACCGAACGGCTGGAGCGCATCAAACAACGGCTACGCGCCGAGCTGCCGGAATATATGGTGCCGCTGCACTGGCTGTGGCTCGACCGGTTGCCTCTCAACGCTAACGGCAAGCTGGATCGCAAGGCCTTGCCGGCCTTGGAGATTGGCCAGCTGCAAAGCGAGGCTTATCAAGCCCCTGGCAGCGATCTGGAACGGACCCTGGCGGACATCTGGGCCGAGGTGCTGAAGGTCGAGCGGGTGGGGATACGCGATAACTTCTTCGAGCTGGGCGGGCATTCGTTGCTGGCGACGCAAATCGCCTCGCGTGTGCAAAAAGCCCTGCAACGCAACGTGCCGCTCCGGGCCATGTTCGAGTGCAGCACGGTGCAGGAGCTGGCCGAATACATCGAAGGGCTGGCGGCCAGCGAAATCACCGAGGAGAAGGCGGATCGGTTGAATGATCTGATGGCGCAGTTGGAAGGATTGTAGTTTTGCGGCGTCTATAAGGACCCCATCGCGAGCTGGCGGCACAAGCAGGGCAACCCCGTGGTTGACGCCTCGCTTGTCGCGGCTCAGTCTCCCGAAGGTTTTCCCTGACTCAACAAGGAGGTCACCGATGCCTTTTGTAACGATTGCCGGACAACCGCTCCATTACCTTGACCAAGGCCGGGGGCCGGTGGTGCTGCTGGGCAGCAGCTATTTGTGGGACAGCAGCATGTGGACGCCGCAGATTGACGCCCTGTCGAAGCACTGTCGGGTGATCGTTCCTGAGCTGTGGGGCCATGGCCAGTCCGGGCGCTTGCCGGAGGACACGACTTCCCTGGATGACCTGGCGTGCCAGGCGCTGGCGTTGATGGACCAACTGGAGATCGATTGCTTCAGCCTGGTAGGGCTCTCGGTGGGCGGGATGTGGGGTGCGCGACTGGCGTTGGCGGCGCCTGGACGTGTGGAGTCGCTGGTGTTGATGGACACCTACGTCGGCGTCGAGCCGGAACCGACCCGCCTGTATTACTTCTCGCTGTTCGACAAGATCGAGGCCTGCGGCGGCATCCCTGAACCGTTGCTGGACATCATCGTGCCAATCTTCTTCCGGCCAGGCATCGATCCGCAGTCGGCGCTCTACCAACAGTTCCGCGCCTCGCTCGCGGCGCTACCCGCCGATCGCCTGCGCGACAGTGTCGTACCGCTGGGGCGGATCATTTTCGGTCGGGACGATATCCTGCCGCGCCTGCCTGGACTGGACGCCGAGCGCACGCTAGTGATGTGCGGCGACCAGGACAAGCCACGGCCACCGGCCGAGGCGTTGGAAATGGCCGAGCTGATTGGCTGTCGGCATATGCTGGTCCCGGAGGCGGGGCATATCTCGAATCTGGAGAACCCGGAGTTTGTGACCGAGGTGTTGCTGGCGCTTCTGACGCGCAAGCACTGACTGTTGCCCAACCGTGGCGAGGGAGCTTGCTCCCGCTGGGCTGCGCAGCAGCCCCAAAAAGCGCATGCGTTTAACCTGACGAACCACAGCAAGACAGCCAGGGGCTGCTTCGCAACCCAGCGGGAGCAAGCTCCCTCGCCACAAAAGCAGTCGGCGGCGCGTCAGGTTTTTTGGGCTTTACTTCGGCCCGAGAATCTTCACCAGCTTGTCCGGCGATGGCGCGCCTTGCTGTTGTTGCAGTTCGCCTTTCTCATCGAGGTAGAAAATCGCCGGGGTGGCTGACAGTTCCAGTTCTTCCATCAGTTGCAGGTTGGCGTCGAGCTTGGCCTGGATGGCCGACGGTATGTCCTTGAGCGGTTTGAGCGAGCTGCCTTTGCCGGCCTTTTCATGCTCGGCCAGGGCTTTCTCCGGTTCCTTGGCGGCCAGCAATGCAGCGGATTTACCCGGGCTGTCCTCGCGGATGATGCCCACCATGATGTGGCGCAACTGCACCTTGCCGGCCTTGACCCACGGTCGGGCCTGTTCCCAGAACATGTTGCAGTATGGGCAATTGGGGTCGCTGAACAGGTACACAGTGCGTGGTGCGTCCTTGTTGCCATCGGCGATCCAATTGCTCGCTTCCATTTTTGCCCAGATTTCCTTGGCCATCGGCGCGTAGACCAGTTTTTGCAGCGGCTCGGCGCTCAGGTCCTTGCCCTCGGCGTCGTACAGGTTGCCCAGCAGAACGTGTTTGCCATCCGGCGTCAGGTACAGGGCCATGCCACGGTTCTGGTATTGCGCCGCATAACCGCGCAAGCCATCCGGTGCGTCGAAGGTGCCGACGATTTTCGCGCCCTTGGCTTCGATCTTCTTGATCGCCGCCGGTAACTCTTCGGCGTGAAGCAGTGGGGTTTGCAAGAGTGCGCCGGCAAAGGCCAGGGTCAGCAGGTGGTTGAGGCGGGGCATGGCAGTGTCCTTGTCGCGGGGTGGGCCGCCATGGTCGAGCCCGGCGTTTCGAAATTTTCCAGTGCGCGGGCCAGGCTCGCTTCCGACAATTCGCCCAGATGACTGCCCAGCAAGCGGCCGTCGGCGCTGTAGAACAAGGTTGTCGGTAATGCCATCGAGCCGACGGCTTGACCAAGACGCCCGCTGCCATCGAACAGCACGTTAGTCAGGCTAAGGCCCTGGGTCGCGAGGTAGGTGCTGACGCTTTGCATGCTTTCGGCTTGATTGACGAACAGGAAGGTCAGGTCCGGGCGCTGCTTTTGCGCTTCTTCCAGTACCGGCATTTCACGCCGGCAGGGTGGGCACCACGTGGCCCAGAGATTGATCACCAAGGGGCCGCCCTGGTAGTCGGCGAGGTTCACGGTTTCGCCTTGGGCGTTGCGCAGATCGATCGCCGGCAAGCGAGTACCCTGCTCATAAATCGTCAACGACAGGGTTGCCACCAGCCAGAACAGCAGCCCGCTGCCGACACTGAAACCCAGCGGGCGGCGCAGGCCCGGTCGGCGACGTGCCCATAGCAGCGCAGCGATCAACAGCGCAACGATGCCCGGCCAGGCCAGGAAACCGCCGTCGCGCAAGTCGACAATCTGCCACGGATCGTCCTGGTAATGGTTCCAGTACGCAGCGACAAAGCCGACTCTCGCGGCAAGCAGCCCCAGCAGGAACAACCCGAACAGCACTGATTCGGGGTTTTCGCCGCCGCGCTTGGCCACGCGCCAACCGACGAAGGTCGCCAGGGCCAATGCGCTGATCAGCAACAGATGGTTAAGGGCGATGGCAAAGGTGCCCAAGGTAAACGTCAGCATCAGGGCGCGTTCCGGGTGATGTTCCAGCGCTCCAGGAAGCCCTTGGCGTCGATTTCGCCCGTGATCCGTTGGCTGCGGCGTTCCGCGCCGTCCGCGCCGATCCACAGCAGGCTCGGTGGCCCAGGCACCTGGTAACGGTTTAGCAGCTCTCGGCTGGCGGCGCTGTCGGCGGTGACATCCAGGCGCAGCAGCCGCACGTCCTTGAGGGCATCGAGCACTTCGGCGCGGCCGAACACCTGTTTCTCCATGATCTTGCAGGACACGCACCAGTCCGCGTAGTAATCCAGCAACACCCACTGGCCCTGCGCCTTGGCGGCGTCCAGTTCCCGTTGCAGGGCGGCAGGCTCGCTGACCGTAACGAAGGCATCGTCGGTGCTGAGGGTCGCGTTGCCTTGTCCGCCGGTGTAGACCTCCAACGGCCTGAACAGGTCGTCGCTGCCGCCCGACGCCCCGATCACCAGCAGGCTGCCCCACAGGCCGAACAACAGCGACACGCTGCCCCACAGGTAGGCGGCGCGACCAAATCCTTGAGTTTGGCGCCAAGCGCAATAAGCGGCAATTACCAGCAGTGCGCCCCATAGTCCGATCCACAGCGAGCCATCGATGATCGGGCGAATCATCAGCAGCGCGGTGCCGAGGAACAAAAAGCCGAATACACCCTTGAGCAGGGTCATCCAGGCGCCGGGCTTGGGCAGGAAGCGATTGCCCACGGTGACCAGCAGCAACAGCGGCAGGCCCATGCCGACGCCCATGGTGAACAAGATCAAGCCGCCGTGCAGCGCGTTGCCGCTCTGGGCGATGTATAGCAGCGCGCCGGCCAGCGGCGCGGTCATGCAGGGGCCCACCAATAGACCGGACAGCGCCCCGAGAATGCCGGCGCCCACCAGGCTGCCTCCGCGGCGTTGGCGGCCGGCGTTTTCCAGGCGATCACGCAGGGCGGCCGGCAGTTGCAGTTCGAAGAAGCCGAACATCGGCAACGCCAACACCACGAACACCGCCGCGAAAGTGCCCAACAGCCAGGGTTGTTGCAACCATGCCTGCAGGTTGGCCCCGAGCAGCGCCGCGAGCACGCCCATGGCGGCATACACCAAGGCCATGCTGATCACGTAGCTGCCGGCCAATGCCAGACCGCGCCGGGGGCCGGCGCCGCTGCCCACCACCAACCCGGCCAGAATCGGCAGCATTGGCAACGAACACGGCGTAAATGCCAGCAACAGCCCCAGGCCGAAGAACACCAGCAGGCTCCAGCCCAACGTGCGTTGTTGCAGACCGCTGGCCAAGGCCTGATCCTGCGCCTCGCCGTTGGCCGTTATCGCTGCGCCGCCACCCAGGTCGACCACTTGGGTTTGGGGCGGATAGCACAGGCCCGCGTCGGCACAGCCTTGGAAGCCGACCTTGATCTTTCCCGTAGCCCCGGCGGGAATCTTCAGTTCCAGTGCCTGGCGATAGACTTGCTGGTCGCCGAAAAACTCGTCGCTGTGAGCTTCGCCTTCGGGCAACTTCGGCTTTTGCGCTTCGGCCAAACCGTCGAATTTGAGCCGCTGCTGATAAAGGTAGTATCCGTCCGCGATCTGCCAGAACAACTGGGTCTCACCGGAATCCAGGCGTTGCGAGGAAAAGACGAACGCCTTTTCCACCGGCAGGAAGTCGGGTTTGGTCTCGAAGGGATTGGCAGCCTGGGCCAGGCCCGAGAGCAGGATCAGCCACAGCAAAAACAATCGACGCATGGGTAAAGCCTTAGAGCGAAGCAAGTGGAACGCACAATGGTGGCTGGCGATTAACCGTCGATTAACCCGGTCGACAACCGGTTTGCAGTAATGATCGCCCATATCGGGCGTACTCGTCGCATAATGTCGGCTTAATCGGCCGACGGCCTAATGTACCTTTTTCAACGGGGCCCCCCATGCGCGTACTGGTCTGCGAAGACGATGAGTTGATCGCCAGCGGCATAGTCGCCGGGCTGACGGCCCAAGGCCTGACGGTCGAACACGTCTCCACCGCATCGGCGGCGCGAGCGATGATTGGCGTGGCCGAGTTCGATGTCATGGTGCTCGACCTTGGCCTGCCCGATGAGGACGGCCTCAAGCTGCTCCGGCAGTTGCGCCAGCAAGGCCTGGAGATTCCGGTGCTGATCCTCACCGCCCGTGATTCGGTGACCGACCGGGTCGAAGGCCTCCAGGCCGGCGCCGATGATTATTTGCTCAAGCCGTTCGACCTGCGCGAGCTGGCGGCGCGCCTGCACACCTTGTTGCGACGCGTGGCCGGGCGCAGCGTCAATCTGATCGAGCACGGCCGCCTGACGTATGACCCCAGCAGCCGCGAAACCACCCTGGACGGTCAATCGGTGGACCTGTCCCGCCGCGAGCAGTCGCTGTTGCAGGCCCTGCTTCACAGCCGCGGACGGGTGTTGTCCACCGAGCAGCTCAAGGACAGCGTCTACGGATTCAACGACGAACTGGAAAGCAATGCCCTCAACGTGCATATCCATCATCTTCGGCGCAAGCTGGGCAACGGGATTGTCGAGACGGTGCGCGGCCTGGGTTATCGGCTGGGGCCGGCCGATGGCGGGGAATCCTCCAAGTGATGAGCTTGCGACTACGGCTGAGCCTGACCCTTGGCGCGGCCTTCGCGCTGATCTGGGCCCTCGCCGCCGCCTGGATGCTCAGCGACCTGCGCAACCAGATGATGTTTTCCCTCGACCAGCGCCTGGTGGCTTCGGCGCGGATGGTCGCCGGGTTGCTGGAGCAACTGCCGCCCATGCCCAGCAAAGGTGAGGGCACGCATTTCAGTGCTGAACAGCTGAGCATTCCGGGCGGCATGGCCTGCCAGGTCAGTTCCTTGCGCGGGGAGATCCTGGCGCGCAGCCACGGCACCCCGGAGCAAGCTCTTGAAGCCGAGAAAATGGGCTTTCATGACCAGATGATCGACGGCGCGCCGTGGCGCAGCTTCACCTTGGCCCGGGGCGATTTGCGTATTACCACTGCCGACCGCCAGATCGAGCGCGAAGCGTTGAACATGTCGGTGTTGCTGGCGGCGTCGGTGCCGGTCGGCGTGGCGCTGCTCGGTTGCCTGTGCCTGTTGTGGCTCGGCATCGGCCAGGGGCTGGCGCCGCTCAACCGCATGCGCGATGCGTTGATGCGGCGCAACGCCGATTCCCTGGAGCCGTTGCAGATTCATCCGCTGCCCAGCGAGCTGCGTCCCTTGCTGGAAACCCAGAACCAGTTGCTCCAGCGCATCGGCAAGACCATCGAGCGCGAGCGGCGCCTGACCGGCGATGCCGCTCATGAACTGCGCAGCCCGCTGACGGCCATCAAGACGCACCTGCAAGTAGCGCGCATGACTGAGGGCGCCGCGCGCGACCAGTCCCTGGCCCGGGCGGAAGAGGGCGCCGACCGGCTGCACCGCACGCTTGAACAACTGTTGTTGCTGGCCCGGGTCGAGGGCAGCCTGTCGTTCGATGACGGCGTGCAATGCAATGCCGAGCAGGTCGCACGGCTGGCCATCCAGGATGCGGCCGGTGGCGCGCCCCAGCGGATCAGGCTGCATCTATCGCCGCCACTGTCCGACGCGCCAGTGCAGATGCCAGCGGTACTGGCCATCGCCGCGTTGCGCAATCTGCTGGAAAACGCCCTGCGCCATACGCCGGACGATACCGAGGTCGAGCTGAACCTGGAGATGATCGGCCAACGTGTGCGTTTCCAAGTGCGCGACCAAGGCCCCGGCATCGCCGCCGAAGATATCCAGCACCTGACCCAGCGCTTCTGGCGCAACGGCCAGAGCAATGGCTGCGGGTTGGGACTGGCGATTGTCCAGGCTATCGTCCAGCGTTGCGGCTGTGGCTTGCACTTCGACAGCCGCCCGGATGGGCTGCGAGTTGAGTTCACCGTGCCGGTACAAGTGTCGCCTGTCCAGTGACGGGTTCCTGTGGGTAAATCCTTGCCTCGCTGATGCGTCTCCAACAGTAGCCTGCACGTGCGCGCCGAATGCGCACCTGCCCGGTGCGCCGTTTGGTCACTCATTGCGGGGTCGAAAAATGTCAGTCGCTCACAGTCCTATCCAAGCATTGCCTGTCCGGGTCAGTCCGACACCGGTCGAGACGCTCTATCAATTCAACGAATCGCCGCTGCTGGCCCGCCAGAACCGGCAGGAATCCAATGCCCGCAGTTACCCACGACGGATCCCCCTGGCCCTTAAGCGCGCCAAGGGCCTGTACGTCGAAGATGTCGAGGGCCGCACCTTCATCGACTGCCTGGCCGGCGCGGGCACGCTGGCCCTTGGGCACAATCACCCGGTAGTGATCGAGGCGATCCAGCAGGTACTTGCCGATGAGCTGCCGTTGCATACCCTGGACCTGACCACGCCGGTCAAGGATCGCTTTGTCCAGGACCTGTTCGGCCTGTTGCCAGCGGCCCTTGCCGCCGAAGCGAAAATTCAATTTTGCGGACCCACGGGGACAGACGCTGTGGAAGCGGCGCTCAAGTTGGTGCGCACCGCCACGGGGCGAAGCACCGTGCTGTCGTTCCAGGGCGGTTATCACGGCATGAGCCAAGGCGCGTTGAGCCTGATGGGCAGTCTGGGCCCTAAAAAGCCGTTAGAGGCCTTGCTCAGCAGTGGCGTGCAGTTCATGCCGTATCCCTACGATTATCGGTGTCCGTTCGGGCTCGGGGGGGCTGAAGGCGTCAAGGCCAATCTGCATTACCTGGAAAACCTGCTGACCGACCCCGAGGCCGGCGTGCAGTTGCCCGCGGCGGTAATCGTCGAAGTGGTGCAGGGCGAAGGTGGTGTGATACCCGCCGATCTTGACTGGCTGCGCGGGTTGCGGCGGATCACCGAGCGGGCCGGCGTAGCGCTGATCGTCGATGAGATCCAGAGCGGCTTTGGCCGAACCGGCAAGATGTTTGCGTTCGAGCACGCCGGGATCATTCCGGACGTGGTCGTGCTGTCCAAGGCCATCGGCGGCAGCCTGCCGCTGGCGGTGGTGGTGTATCGCGACTGGCTCGACACTTGGCTGCCGGGCGCCCATGCCGGGACTTTTCGGGGTAACCAGATGGCCATGGCGGCGGGTAGCGCCGTCATGCGCTACCTGGCCGAACACAACGTGCCGGCTCATGCCGCCGCCATGGGCGAACGCCTGAGCGAACATTTGCATATCCTGCAGAGGGACTTCCCGCAATTGGGCGACATTCGTGGTCGCGGGCTGATGCTCGGCGTCGAGCTGGTAGACCCGGCCGGCAAGCCGGACGCCTTGGGCCACCCACCGGTGGATGCACGGCTGGCGCCACGGCTGCAGCGTGAATGCCTCAAGCGTGGGCTGATCCTGGAGTTGGGTGGTCGACAGGGCGGCGTGGTGCGTTTCCTGCCGCCGCTGATCATTACCGCAGCGGAGATCGACCGGGTTGCGGAGATTTTCCGGCGTGCCCTGGAAGTCGCCGTGGCCGACGCCTAATTTTCATCCGGTCCGGTACGTTCCTTTTCATACCTTGGCTGCGCCTGCGCGCGGCGACCCTTGAGCAACGATGGAGAACCACCCATGACTTCAGTATTCGACCGCGAGGACATCCTCTTCCAGGTCGTGGTCAACCACGAAGAGCAGTATTCGATCTGGCCGGACTACAAGGCCGTTCCGGAAGGCTGGCGCACCGTTGGCAAAAGCGGTTTCAAAAAGGAATGCCTGGCTTATATCGAAGAGGTCTGGACCGATATGCGACCGTTGAGCCTGCGCAAGAAGATGGAAGAACAGGCGGCTGCGGCTCACTGAACGCGATCCGCTTTTATGGGAGCGGGGCAAGCCCGCTCCCATATCAGGTTCCGTTGGCTGGACCTACAATTGGGGCGCCGCCGACTGCTTTATCTTGAAGCTTGCCGCTTGAAACTCATCGCTGCTCTATTTGAACCGTCGCTCCACCCCTTTCTCCACCAGGATCTTCGCCGAAATCTCCTCCACGGAAAAATGCGTGGAGTTGATGTGGGGAATATTCTCCCGCCGGAACAGGTTTTCCACCTCGCGCACCTCGAACTCGCATTGCGCGTAGCTCGAATAGCGGCTGTTGGGCTTGCGTTCGTTGCGGATCGCGGTAAGGCGGTCCGGGTCGATGGTCAGGCCAAACAGCTTGTGCTGGTGGGCGCGCAGGGCGCTCGGCAGTTGCAGGCGCTCCATGTCGTCTTCGGTCAGCGGATAGTTGGCCGCGCGGATGCCAAATTGCATCGCCATGTACAGGCACGTCGGCGTCTTACCACATCGCGACACCCCCACTAGGATCAGGTCGGCCTTGTCGTAATAATGCGTGCGGGCGCCATCGTCGTTGTCCAACGCGAAGTTGACCGCTTCGATCCGCTCCATGTAGTTGGAGTTGTGGCCAATGGAATGGGACTTGCCGACCGAGTAGGAGGAATGCTCGCTCAGTTCCTGCTCGAGTGGCGCAAGAAACGTGGAAAAAATGTCGATCATGAAACCATTGGACGTTGCGAGAATCTCACGGATGTCCTGATTGACGATGGTATCGAAGATGATCGGGCGAAAACCGTCGGTTTCGGCGGCTTTATTGATTTGCTGTACCATGGCCCGCGCCTTGTCGACGCTGTCTATGTAGGGACGTGTCAGCTTGGTGAAGGTAATGTTTTCGAACTGCGCCAACAAGCTCTGGCCCAGCGTTTCGGCCGTGATGCCGGTGCCGTCGGAAATAAAGAAAGCAGATCGTTTCATTTGCGCCTTGGGCCTTAAGCTAGTGAGCTAGTAACGATTCTTGGATATGATAGGCGCGATTTGCCGGCCGCCCGTGGTCCGCATTCTCACTTATTTTCCAGGTCCAGGCCATATCGCCGGTGACTCGCTCCCCTGGAGCTACCGGTTCTCGAGCTTTTCCAACACAGTTAGTGGAGAGATCACCTTGGTAGAGTACGTAGTTTCCCTCGATAAGCTCGGCGTCCATGATGTAGAGCATGTGGGGGGCAAGAACGCATCCCTGGGCGAGATGATCAGTAACCTCGCCGGCGCCGGTGTATCGGTGCCAGGTGGCTTCGCCACGACCGCCCAGGCTTATCGTGATTTCCTGGAACTGAGCGGCCTGAACCAGCAGATCCACGATGCGCTCGACGCCCTCGACGTCGATGACGTCAATGCCCTGGCCAAGACCGGCGCCCAGATCCGCCAATGGATCATGGAAGCCGAATTCCCCGAGAAGCTGAACGCCGAAATCCGCACGGCCTTTGCCAAGCTCTCCGAAGGCAACCCCGATATTGCCGTCGCCGTACGTTCATCGGCCACTGCCGAAGACCTGCCGGACGCGTCCTTTGCCGGTCAGCAGGAAACCTTCCTGAACATCCGTGGCGTTGAAAACGTCATCCGGGCCGCCAAGGAAGTCTTCGCCTCCCTTTTCAACGACCGTGCCATTTCCTACCGCGTGCACCAGGGCTTTGACCACAAGCTGGTCGCCCTGTCCGCCGGTGTGCAGCGCATGGTCCGCTCCGAAACCGGCACCGCCGGCGTAATGTTCACCCTCGACACCGAGTCGGGTTTCCGTGACGTGGTGTTCATCACCGGTGCCTACGGCCTGGGTGAGACCGTCGTACAAGGCGCGGTGAACCCGGACGAATTCTATGTCCACAAGGGCACGCTGGAAGCCGGTCGCCCGGCGATCCTGCGTCGCAACCTGGGCAGCAAGGCCATCAAGATGATCTACGGCGACGAAGCCAAGGCCGGTCGCTCAGTGAAAACCGTCGACGTCGACAAGGCCGAGCGCGCGCGTTTCTGCCTGACCGATGCCGAAGTCAGCGAGCTGGCCAAGCAGGCCATGACCATCGAGAAGCACTACAAGTGCCCGATGGACATCGAATGGGCCAAGGACGGCGACGACGGCAAGCTGTACATCGTGCAGGCCCGTCCGGAAACCGTGAAGAGCCGCACTAGCGCCAACGTCATGGAGCGCTACCTGCTCAAGGAAACCGGCACCGTGCTGGTGGAAGGTCGTGCCATCGGCCAGCGCATCGGCGCCGGCAAGGTGCGGATCATCAAGGACGTCTCGGAGATGGACAAGGTCCAGGCCGGCGACGTACTGGTTTCCGACATGACCGACCCGGATTGGGAACCTGTCATGAAGCGCGCCAGCGCTATCGTCACCAACCGTGGTGGGCGTACCTGCCACGCGGCGATCATTGCCCGTGAACTGGGGATCCCGGCGGTTGTT
Source organism: Pseudomonas sp. Z5-35 (assembly GCF_051131945.1). Lineage (NCBI taxonomy): Bacteria > Pseudomonadati > Pseudomonadota > Gammaproteobacteria > Pseudomonadales > Pseudomonadaceae > Pseudomonas > Pseudomonas sp. Z5-35. The sequence goes on along the minus strand of NZ_CP071640.1, from coordinate 3,681,369 downwards.
GGTTGCGGCAACGCCACTCAATTGCTCAAGGACGGCCAGGGCGTCACCGTTTCCTGCGCCGAAGGCGATACCGGCTACATCTTCGAAGGCGAGCTGGGCTTCGACATCAAGAAGAACTCCGTGGACGCCATGCCGGAGCTGCCATTCAAGATCATGATGAACGTCGGCAACCCGGACCGCGCCTTCGACTTCGCGCAATTGCCGAATGCCGGCGTGGGCCTGGCCCGTCTCGAATTCATCATCAACCGCATGATCGGCGTGCACCCCAAGGCACTGCTGAACTACGACGGCTTGCCTCAGGAAATCAAGGACAGCGTCGACAAGCGTATCGCCGGCTACAACGACCCGGTCGGTTTCTACGTCGAGAAGCTGGTGGAAGGCATCAGTACCCTGGCGGCGGCGTTCTACCCGAAAAAGGTCATCGTGCGCCTGTCGGACTTCAAGTCCAACGAGTACGCCAACCTGATCGGCGGCAAGCTCTACGAGCCGGAAGAAGAAAACCCGATGCTGGGCTTCCGTGGCGCTTCGCGCTATATCAGCGAATCGTTCCGTGACTGCTTCGAGCTCGAGTGCCGCGCCCTCAAGCGCGTGCGCAACGAGATGGGCCTGACCAACGTCGAGATCATGGTGCCGTTCGTGCGCACCCTCGGCGAAGCGAGCCAAGTGGTCGACCTGCTGGCGGAAAACGGCCTGGCCCGTGGCGAAAACGGCCTTCGCGTAATCATGATGTGCGAACTGCCGTCCAACGCGATCCTGGCTGAAGAATTCCTCGAATTCTTCGACGGTTTCTCCATCGGCTCCAACGACCTGACCCAGTTGACCCTGGGCCTGGACCGCGACTCCGGGATCATTGCCCACCTGTTCGACGAGCGGAATCCGGCGGTGAAGAAGCTGCTGGCCAATGCCATCGCCGCCTGCAACAAGGCCGGCAAGTACATCGGCATCTGCGGCCAGGGCCCTTCGGACCACCCTGACCTGGCCAAGTGGCTGATGGAGCAGGGCATCGAAAGCGTTTCGCTGAACCCGGACTCCGTACTGGAAACCTGGTTCTTCCTGGCTGAGGGTCAGGCTGCGGTCTGATTGAGTGAAGGGGCCCCCGTTGGCCCCTTTTGATTGAAGCAGGGCGGGCTCCGCACGGAATCCGCCTTTTTTGTGCAAGAAGATCATGCAAAGCAGCAGCAACTTATTTCCTGTCGCCCTGATCAGCGCCGAGCGGCGTGGTGATTTGAGCGAAGATGTCTATCGCTTGAAACCCGGCAACAGCCCGGACTACAGCGTCGAACTGGCCGTCACCCGGCTGGGCATGGCGGATGCCGGCGAAGTCCGTGGCGTCCCGGTGATCCTGCTGCACGGCAGCTTTTCCAACCGGCGCTTCTGGTATTCGCCCAAGGGCCTTGGGCTCGGGGCATATCTGGTGCGGCGTGGGTTCGATGTCTGGATTCCCGAGATGCGCGGTCATGGGCTGTCGCAACGCAACCAGGGCTACCGCAACAACCGCGTGGCCGACTATGCCCGTTACGACTTGCCGGCCATCGGCGCCTTTGTGCGTGAGCAAAGCGGCCAGGTGCCCCATTGGATCGGTCATTCCCTGGGTGGCATTACCTTGGCGGCAGCCTTGGGCGGGCATTACCTGGGCGAGCCCGGCGTGGCGTCGGCGGCCTTTTTCGGTACCCAGGTCAGCCGCACCTACTGGCCGCTGAAAATTCCGCCGGTGGAGTGGAGCGGGCGATTCATCCTCAAGCGGTTTGCGCAATTGTCTGGCTCAAGGCTCAAGCGCGGCCCGGAGGATGAACCCATCGGCCTGGCCTTGGAGAGCATGCGCTGGTATGGCCTGTTTGGGCGCTTCGGCGATGCCGAAAAGAATTGGTGGGCGGGCCTTGCGGACGTGCAAGTGCCGGTGTTGGCGGTGAGTGCCGCCGGTGATCAGCAGGATCCAACCTGGGCCTGTCGCAAATTGTTCGAGCAGATCGGTTCCGAGTACAAGCAGTTCGTCTGTCTCGGCCGAAAGCAGGGCTTCAGCGCCGATTTCGGCCATGTTGAGATGCTCGTCAGCAAGGCCGCGCATGCCGAGGTCTGGCCGCTGGTGGCGCGCTGGTTGGAAAATCAATGTGCGCCGCTGTTGGCGGCACCGTCCGGATTGGCCGAAGCAGTTTGAGGGGAAGGCTCTGACAAGGGCATTCCGCTCTGGTCGGCTAGCGGCTAAGATATGACGCGCTACGTTGTTTCGGTCACAAACGGTTATTCATTCAGCCAGACGTCCAACCCTTGCAGGAGCTGCCCGATGAACCATTACCTCACGCCCGACCTGTGCGATACCTACCCGGACCTGGTGCAGGTGTTGGAACCGATGTTCAGCAATTTCGGTGGCCGCGACTCCTTTGGTGGTGAAATCGTGACCATCAAGTGCTTCGAGGACAACTCGCTGGTCAAGGAGCAGGTTGAACTCGAGGGCAAGGGCAAAGTGCTGGTTGTCGACGGCGGCGGGTCGCTGCGCCGGGCCCTGCTGGGTGACATGCTGGCCGAGAAGGCGGCGAAGAATGGCTGGGAAGGGCTGGTGATCTACGGCTGCATCCGCGACGTCGACGTCATTGCCCAGACCGACCTCGGCGTCCAGGCGCTGGCCAGTCATCCGATGAAAACCGACAAGCGCGGCATCGGCGATCTCAATGTTGCCGTGACCTTCGCCGGCGTGACCTTTCGTCCGGGCGAGTATGTCTATGCGGACAACAACGGCGTGATTGTTTCGCCGAGCCCGCTGAAAATGCCTGAATGAAGCGCTACAGCCATAAGGGATGAGGATGTTCGAGGAAGAAAACGCGCAATGGGGGCTGGTTCATGCCCTGGTGCTGGATGGTAAAGGCGGCGCGCGTTCGATAGCCCGGACCGAACTTGACGATTTGCAGTTGCAGGCCCATGAAAGCCTGTGGCTGCACTGGGATCGCAGTCATCCGCAAACCCATACGTGGTTGCGCAAATCCAGCGGCTTGAGTGAATTCAACTGCGACCTGTTGCTGGAAGAGAACACCCGGCCACGCTTGTTGCCCCTGCCCAACGCCGAATTGCTGCTGTTTCTTCGCGGGATCAACCTCAATCCAGGGGCCGAACCGGAAGACATGGTGTCGGTGCGCATCTTCGCCTCGGCCCAGCGTGTGATCTCCCTGCGGTTGCGTCCCTTGCGCGCCACCGATGAGCTGCTGGCGGAGCTGGTTGAAGGCAAGGGACCGAAGACCGCGTCGGAACTCATCCTTTATATGGCGCAATACCTGACCAATAAAGTGCAGGACCTGGTGACGTGCCTGTCTGAAATCGTCGACAGCGAGGAAGAAAAACTCGATACCGACGAACGGTATACACCCGAACACGACGCCATTTTGCACATCCGTCGCAGGGCCGCCGGACTGAAGCGATTCCTGGCGCCACAGCGGGACATCTTCGGCCAGATGTCGCGGATCAAGTTGCCCTGGTTCGTCGAGGACGATGGCGACTACTGGAATGAATTGAATAACAGCCTGACGCGCTACCTCGAAGAGCTGGAATTGACCCGAGAGCGCGTGGGGCTTGTGCTGGAGGCCGAGGACCGGCGTCTTTCGGTGCGCATGAACCGCACCATGTACCGCTTCGGCATCATTACCGGAATCTTCCTGCCGATGAGTTTTCTCACCGGCCTGCTGGGTATCAATGTCGGTGGCATTCCCTTGTCCGAAAGCCCTTATGGATTCCTGGTCGCCTGCCTGCTGATGGCGTGCGTGGCCTTGGGGCAATGGTGGTTGTTCCGCCGTTTGCGTTGGGTGTGATGGGCTTTCATGTGACCCGGCGAAATCTGATCGCGTCTTCCACAGACATCACGAGAGGTGCGTATGCACGATCCGTTCGAACAGTCTCTGCGCGACATGCTCAAGGCCTCGCCGTCCAGCCGGGACGACGATGCATGCCTGGGGCGTGTACTGAAAACCGCCAACCGCCAGGTCGGCGCCGGCGATCTGTTCAGCCTGCTGGGCCGTTGGTTGCCCGCGCTGATGATCGCGTTGAACAACGGGTCGGCCCATGTCTCGCCGGTTTCCCGTCGCAAACCTGTTACTCGCACCGCTGATAAGGCTGATTGAATATGGAACTTGATCTCTGGACCCAGAGCCTCGTCACGGCAATGACTGCGTTGTGGACCAAGATAGCTAATTTTATCCCCAACCTTTTTGGCGCCCTGGTGGTGCTGTTGCTGGGGTTTGTCGTGGCCAAGCTGCTGGACACGCTGCTTTCCAAGCTGCTCGCCAAATTGGGCCTCGACCGCCTGATGGGCGGCACCGGCCTGACCAAGCTGCTGTCCCGCGGCGGCATCCAGGTGCCGATCTCGACTCTGGTGGGCAAGATCGTCTATTGGTTCGTGCTGCTTATATTCCTCGTGTCAGCGGCTGAATCCCTGGGCCTGGAGCGCGTTTCAGCTACGCTCGACATGCTTGCGCTGTATTTGCCGAAGGTGTTCGGCGCGGCCTTGGTGTTGCTGGTGGGCGTCCTGTTGGCGCAACTGGCCAACGGGCTGGTACGCGGCGCAGCAGAGGGCGTTGGACTGGACTACGCTTCGGGTCTTGGGCGAATCGCCCAAGGGCTTGTCATTATCATCAGTATTTCGGTCGCGATCAGCCAGTTGGAGGTCAAGACTGACCTGCTCAACCATGTGATCGTGATTGTCTTGATTACCGTTGGTCTGGCGGTTGCGCTGGCAATGGGCTTGGGAAGCCGGGAAATCGCCGGTCAGATTCTTGCGGGAATCTATGTGCGTGAGCTGTATGAGGTTGGACAACAAGTGCGTGTTGGCGAGGTCGAAGGGCAGATCGAAGAGATCGGCACGGTGAAAACCACATTGCTGACTGAAGAGGGCGAGCTGGTGTCGCTTTCCAATCGGATCCTGCTGGAACAGCATGTGAGTAGCCGCTAACCCGGCAAACCCTGCTAATGTATGCCGCCGCGAAATGCCTGCCACCGCAGGGTGCGGCGCACATTGACCTAGACTGTCGGCCCGACTTGTTTTGAACAAACCCCAATCGCTATCCACGCGCTACGACCCCCGTGATCTCTCTGATGAGGAGTTGGTCGCGCGCGCGCATACGGAGCTGTTTCACGTTACGCGGGCCTACGAAGAGTTGATGCGCCGCTACCAGCGCACATTATTTAACGTTTGTGCACGGTATCTTGGGAACGATCGCGACGCTGACGATGTCTGTCAGGAGGTGATGTTGAAGGTGCTGTACGGCCTGAAGAACTTCGAGGGGAAATCGAAGTTCAAGACTTGGCTGTACAGCATCACTTACAACGAATGCATCACGCAGTATCGCAAGGAGCGGCGAAAGCGTCGCTTGATGGACGCATTGAGCCTTGACCCTCTCGAGGAAGCGTCCGAAGAAAAGGCGCCCAAACCCGAGGAAAAGGGTGGGCTCGATCGCTGGCTGGTTTATGTGAACCCGATCGATCGGGAGATTCTGGTGCTACGATTTGTCGCAGAACTGGAATTCCAGGAGATCGCAGACATAATGCATATGGGTTTGAGTGCGACAAAAATGCGCTACAAGCGCGCGCTCGATAAGCTACGTGAGAAATTTGCGGGCATTGCTGAAACTTAGTTCGGCGCAAATATCTCTTACGTGTAGGCAAGTTCTGATAGACTTGCCGCCGAGTTGTCCCCCGGTTTGCGGGACTGCTTCACAATCACCAGATGGGGATTTAACGGATGAAACTGAAAAACACCTTGGGCTTTGCCATTGGTTCTTTGATTGCTGCCACTTCGTTCGGCGCTCTGGCACAAGGCCAAGGCGCAGTTGAAATCGAAGGCTTCGCCAAGAAAGAAATGTTCGACAGCGCTCGTGATTTCAAGAACAACGGCAACCTGTTCGGCGGTTCGGTCGGTTACTTCCTGACCGACGACGTTGAACTGCGTCTGGCCTACGACGAAGTGCACAACGCACGTACCGAAGACGGCACTAACGTCAAGGGCGCCAACACCGCTCTGGACGCTCTGTACCACTTCAACAACCCAGGCGACATGCTGCGTCCTTATGTTTCTGCCGGTTTCTCGGATCAGAGCATCGACCAGAATGGCAGCAACGGTCGTAACCGTTCTACCTTCGCTAACGTTGGTGGCGGCGCCAAGCTGTATTTCACTGACAACTTCTACGCCCGTGCCGGCGTTGAAGCTCAGTACAACATCGACCAGGGCGACACCGAGTGGGCGCCAAGCGTCGGTATCGGTGTGAACTTCGGTGGCGGCTCCAAGCCTGCTGCTGCTCCAGTTCCAGCGCCAGCTGAAGTCTGCTCCGACAGCGACAACGATGGCGTGTGCGACAACGTCGACAAGTGCCCTGACACCCCAGCCAACGTAACCGTTGACGCTGATGGCTGCCCAGCTGTTGCTGAAGTCGTACGTGTTGAGCTGGACGTCAAGTTCGACTTCGACAAGTCGGTCGTTAAAGAAAACAGCTACGGCGACATCAAGAACCTGGCTGATTTCATGAAGCAGTACCCATCCACCAGCACCACTGTTGAAGGTCACACTGACTCCGTCGGTCCTGACGCTTACAACCAGAAGCTGTCTGAGCGTCGTGCAAACGCCGTTAAGCAAGTTCTGACCAACCAGTACGGTGTTGAATCGTCCCGCGTTCAGTCTGTTGGCTACGGCGAATCCCGCCCAGTTGCCGATAACGCTACTGACGCTGGTCGTGCAGTTAACCGTCGCGTAGAAGCGCAGGTTGAAGCCCAAGCTAAGTAATTAGCCCACAGCTTTGGAAAAACCCGGCCTAGGCCGGGTTTTTCTTTGCGTGCGATTTATGAATACAGGGCTGAAGCCTGCGCGAAGGCCGGCTGCGAGGCGGCCAGTTCGGCAGCGCGCGCCACCGCACCAATCACCAGGATGGCCGGGCTCTTGAGCTGGAAGGCGCTGGCATCGGATTCCATCGAAGCCAGGTCGCTGCGGCAGTCGCGCTGGTGGGGCAAGGAGGCATTTTCGATCATGGCCACGGGCGTGTCCGCCGCCAAGCCACCGGCCAGCAACTGCTCGCGGATCTCGCTCAGTTTCGCCACGCCCATGTACACCACCAAGGTGGTCCCACCTTGGGCCAAGGCTTGCCAGTTCAGGCTGCTGCCATCCTGGGTATGGGCGGTGACCAGCGTCACGCCGCGCGCAACACCGCGTAAGGTCAGCGGGATAGCGCATTGGGTTGCCCCGGCAAGACCGGCGGTGATGCCGTTGACCAATTCCACTTCGACGCCATGCTCGCGCAACCACTGCGCCTCTTCACCGCCGCGACCGAAGATGCACGGATCGCCGCCCTTGAGACGCACCACGCATTTGCCCTGGCGGGCATAACGCAGCATCAACCGATGGATGAAGGCTTGCGGCGTGGAACGGCAGCCGCCGCGCTTGCCCACGGCAATGATGCGTGCCCCTGGGCAATGTTCCAGCACCGCGTCGTTGACCAAATCGTCGATCAGCACCACGTCGGCTTCGCCCAAGGCGCGCACGGCTTTGAGGGTCAGCAATTCAGGGTCGCCAGGACCTGCGCCCACCAGCCAGACTTTTGCGTTCATAGTGTCTTCCTCACGAGATAGCGGCCACCGGTTGCGCGGTGGCAACCAGCAGACGCTTGATTTCAGGTACGCAGGAACCGCATTGCGTGCCGCAACCCAGTTCCTTTTTCAGCCCCTGCAAGTCCAAGCCACGCTCGATGCCGGCGCAGATGGCGCGTTGGCTGACGTTCATGCAATTGCACAGCGTCTTGCCACCGCCCACGGCAGCGCCGATGTTCCCTGGCGGCGCGCTCAGCGGTGCCAATAACCAACGGCGCAGTTGCTCATCGGCACGGCCTTCCAGCCACAGGTTCTGCAGCCAGTGCCGGGCCAGGGTTTCGCCGGCCAGGCGAATGGCAGTGATACGACCATTTTCGATCCGCACCCGTTTGCCAATGGAGCGACGCGGATCGTCATAGGCCAGCACCGGCCCATCGATCAGCCCCAGCTGTTCGTCGATCGCCTGTAGCAGTTGCGGATCGGGTGCGGCGGTGCTGGCAGCGCGTATCAGCAGCGCGGGACGCTCACGTCCGGTCAGGCTCAGGCTGACGTAGGCAAACGCCTCACACAGCGGACGCAGCGTCTCCAAATGTCGTTGAACATCGCCCTCGACCAAGGCGAAAAGCTGCCAAGGCAGGTTCACCGGTTCCAGGCGCACACCGCTGTGCTTGAGTTCCGGCTGTTTCGACAACGGGTCGAAAGCCGGTTGAGTCAGGGTATTCACGCCGCCCTTGAGAAACCGGTCGCCCCAATGCATGGGCAGGAAGGCTTGGCCAGGGCGAACACTCTCGTCACTGTCCACCGCCACGATCACGCTGCCGCGACGGCTTTTCAGGCTGACCAGATCGCCGGCTTGCAGGCGATGGCGATTCAGTTCGTCCGGATGCAGGCTGAGCACGGCTTCGTTCACATGACCAAACAATTGCGCAGCGGTGCCGGTGCGGCTCATGCCGTGCCATTGGTCCCGCAGACGACCGGTGTTCAGGGTCAGCGGGTAGCGTGCGTCACGTAGCTCCTTGGCGGCGCGATAGGGTTCGGCCACAAACCGGGCACGGCCACTGTCGGTAGGAAAAATCCCGTCCACGTACAAACGCGCCGTTCCAACCGTGGCGCCTTCGGGGAAAGGCCATTGCTGGGGGCCGAGTTTATCGATCAGCGCGTGGCTGATGCCGGACAGGTCCAGGTCGCGGCCGCGGGTCAGTTGTTTGTATTCGTCGAACAGTTGGGCCGGAGCATCGAAAGCGAACAGGCTGGGTGAGCCTGGGCGCAGACGCTTCTCCAGTCGTTGTGCGAAATCTACGGTGATGGCCCAGTCCGGTCGTGCTTCGCCCGGTGCGTTTATTGCCCGGCGAACGTGGGACATGCGTCGTTCGGAATTGGTGACCGAACCTTCTTTCTCGCCCCAACTGGCCGCCGGCAGCAACAGGTCGGCAAACGCGGCGGTCTCGGTGGTTCGGAAGGCTTCCTGCAACACTACAAACGGGCAGGTTTGCAGGGCTTCGCGCACGGCGGTCTGGTCCGGCATCGACTGGGCCGGGTTGGTGCAGGCGATCCATAGGGCCTTGATCTTGCCGCTGCGCACCTGTTCGAAAAGCTCGATGGCGCTCAGCCCCGGAGTGCTGGGCAGTTGTTCCACGTCCCAATATCTGGCGACCTCGGCGCGATGCTCAGGATTGCCGGCTTCGCGATGGCCCGGCAGCAGGTTGGACAGGCTGCCGGTTTCCCTGCCGCCCATTGCGTTAGGCTGGCCAGTCAACGAGAAGGGTCCCGCACCCGGCCGGCCAATTTGGCCGGTGGCCAGGTGCAGATTGATCAGCGCGCTGTTTTTTGCGCTACCAGCGGTGGACTGGTTCAAGCCCATGCACCACAACGACAGGAAACTCGGCGAAGTGCCGACCCATTCGGCGCATTGGTGCAGGTGCTCGACGCTGATGCCGCACAGTTGAGCAACCATGGTCGGCGTGTAGTCGCGTACCATATTCTTCAGGTCCGCCAGGCCTTCGGTGTGGGCCTTGATGAAACTGCGGTCGACCCAGTCTTCCCACAGCAGCAGGTGCAAAATCCCATGGAACAAGGCCACGTCGGTGCCCGGCAGAATCGCCAGGTGCAGGTCCGCCAGATCACAGGTGTCGGTGCGCCGGGGATCGATGACGATGATTTTCATCTGCGGCCGGCGGGATTTTGCCTCTTCGAGACGACGAAACAGGATGGGATGGGCGTAGGCCATGTTACTGCCAACGATCATCACGCAGTCGCTCAGTTCCAGGTCTTCGTAGCTGCAGGGTGGGGCGTCGGCACCGAGGCTGCGCTTGTAGCCCACCACGGCGGAGGACATGCACAGCCGCGAATTGCTGTCGATGTTGTTGGTGCCCACCAATGCCCGGGCAAGTTTGTTGAAGGCGTAGTAATCCTCGGTCAGCAATTGGCCGGAGATGTAGAACGCCACGCTGTCCGGGCCGTGCTCGGCGATCGTGTCGGCGAAGACGCTGGCGGCGTGATCCAGGGCGCTGTTCCAGTCGGTGCGTGCCCGTGCCAGGCTTTTACCGAGGCGTAGCTCGGGATACAAGGCGCGCGCGGCGAGGTCGCCAGTCAGGTGCAGGGTCGAGCCCTTGCTGCACAGTTTGCCGAAGTTGGCCGGATGGGCGGGATCGCCGCTGACGCCGAGGATGCGCTCGCCGTCATGCTCGATCAGGACGCCGCAACCGACCCCGCAATAACAGCAGGTCGAGGCAGTGGTCTGGCGGTTCATCAGCTTGCGTCCCGCAGGGCCAACTGCACGCGGCCGTTCTCGACCCGCGCCGAATGATGATGGGCGCAGCCCACGTCAGGGGCCTGGGCCTGGCCGCTCTCCAGGTCGATCTGCCAGTTGTGCAACGGGCAGGCCACGCGCTTGCCATAGACCAATCCTTGGGACAACGGGCCACCCTTGTGCGGGCAACGGTCATCAAGGGCGAACACTTCGTCGTCGCTGGTGCGGAAAATCGCGATGTCGCCTTTCGGGCCATTGATGATGCGCGAACCGAGGGTATTGATTTCTTCCAGCGCGCAGATATCCAGCCAGTTCATGCCGGCACCTCCAAGGTCTTCACGGGGATGACTTCGAACTCTTTTTTCAACTGAGGTTGTTCCAGGCGTTGCTTCCACGGGTCTTGTTCCAGCGACAAGGAAAACTTCAGGCGTTCATGAAGGGCCTTGCGCCGCTCCGGGTCTTCCAGCACGGCTTTCTTGATGTGTTCCATGCCGACCCGTTGCATGTAATGCACGGTGCGTTCGAGGTAGAAGGCTTCCTCGCGGTACAGCTGCAGGAAAGCACCGTTGTATTCACGGACTTCTTCGGCGGTCTTGAGCTTGACGAAGAACTCGGCGACCTCGGTCTTGATCCCGCCGTTGCCGCCGATGTACATCTCCCAGCCCGAATCGACGCCGATAATTCCCACGTCCTTGATGCCGGCTTCCGAGCAGTTGCGTGGGCAACCGGAGACAGCCAACTTCACCTTGTGCGGCGACCACATGTTGAACAGGTCGTGCTCGAGCTCGATGCCAAGCTGGGTGGAGTTCTGCGTGCCGAAGCGGCAGAACTCGCTGCCGACGCAGGTCTTCACGGTGCGGATGGATTTGCCGTAGGCGTGGCCGGAGGGCATGTCGAGGTCTTTCCACACGCCGGGCAAGTCCTGCTTCTTGATGCCTAGCAGATCGATTCGTTGCCCGCCGGTGACCTTGACCATCGGCACGTTGTATTTGTCGGCAACGTCGGCGATACGCCGCAGTTCCGAGGGATTGGTGACGCCGCCCCACATCCGTGGGACAACGGAGTAGGTGCCGTCTTTCTGGATGTTGGCGTGGGCTCGCTCGTTGATCAGGCGCGACTGCGGATCGTCCTGGGCTTCGCCGGGCCAGGTGGAGATCAGGTAATAGTTCAAGGCCGGACGGCACGTGGCGCAACCGTTGGGAGTGCGCCAGTTCAGGTAGCTCATGGTTCCGGCGATGGTCAGCAGGTGCTGGTCGCGGATCGCCTGGCGAATCTGGCCGTGGTTGAGGTCGCTGCAGCCGCAGATGGCTTTTTCACTTTTCGGCTTGACGTCCGCCGCACCGCCCACGGTATTGATCAGGATCTGCTCCACCAGGCCGGCGCAGGAGCCGCAGGAGCTGGCGGCCTTGGTGTGTTTTTTCACGTCATCGACGCTGAACAGCCCGTGTTCCTGGATCGCCTTGACGATGGTGCCCTTGCACACGCCGTTGCAGCCGCAGACTTCGGCGGTGTCGGCCATGCTCATGGCTTTGTCCTGGCCTTGATGTCCTACATCACCCAGTGCGTTTTCCCCAAACATCAGGTGATCGCGGATCTCACTGATGCCATGGTTCTCACGGATCTGGCGGAAATACCAACCACCGTCCGCGGTATCGCCGTACAGGCAGGCACCGACCAGCACGTCATCCTTGATCACCAGTTTTTTGTAGACGCCGCCGATGGGGTCGGAGAGGGTGATGGTCTCGGTGCCGTCGCCGCCCATGAAGTCGCCGGCGGAGAACAGGTCGATGCCGGTGACTTTCAACTTGGTCGAGGTGACCGAACCCTTGTAAGTGGCGAAGCCCAGTTGCGCGAGGTGGTTGGCGCAGACCTTGGCCTGTTCGAACAACGGGGCCACCAAGCCATAAGCCGTCCCACGGTGGCTGGCGCATTCACCGATGGCGTAGATGCGCGGATCGTAGGTTTGCATCGTGTCGTTGACCAGGATCCCTCGGTTGCACGGGATGCCGGATTTTTCCGCCAGTTCGGTGTTGGGGCGGATACCAGCGGCCATCACTACCAGGTCGGCAGGGATGATGTCGCCGTTCTTGAACTGTACCGAGCCGACCCGGCCATGGCCGGCGTCGTGCAAGGCCTGGGTCTGTTCACACAGGCGGAACTTGAGCCCGCGGTTTTCCAGGGCGGTTTGCAACAGTTGGCCACTGGTCTTGTCCAGTTGGCGCTCCAGCAGCCACTCGCCGATGTGCACCACGGTCACGTCCATGCCGCGCAGTTTCAGGCCATTGGCAGCCTCCAGGCCCAACAGGCCACCGCCGATAACCACGGCGTGCTTGTGGGTCTTGGCGGTGTCGATCATCGCTTGGGTGTCGGCGATGTCGCGGTAGCCAATCACGCCGTCCAAGGTGTTGCCCGGGATTGGCAGGATGAACGGCGTGGAGCCGGTGGCGATCAGCAGGCGGTCGTATTCGGCTTCGCTACCGTCTTGGGCGATGACCCGGCGCTTGATGCGGTCGATCTCCACGACTTTGCGGTTGAGCAGCAACTTGATGTTGTTTTCCAAGTACCAGCTCAGGTCGTTGAGCACGATGTCTTCGAACGTTTGCTCCCCGGCCAGCACCGGCGACAGCAGGATGCGGTTGTAATTAGTGTGAGGCTCGGCACCGAATACCGTGATGTCGTAGAGCTCGTTGCTCAGCTTGAGCAGTTCCTCGAGGGTGCGAACCCCGGCCATGCCGTTGCCGATCATTACCAGTTTGAGTTTTTTCATCAGGGTTCTCCGCAAGCTCAGGTCCAGTTTCATCACGGCGATCGGACTGGCTCGACATTTTTACGAAAACAAAAAAAGGCGTCTCGCTAGTGGCCTAGCGAGGACGCCTTTGTCCTGGTCCCGTTCTCTCGGGAAGCACCGCCTTCATCGTTGGAGGCGTTGCTTTATGTATGGTGAGAGAGGTTATGCAGTGGTTGTGCCAAGTGGCTCGGGGCCGCGAATTTACCGGCTGAGGGCGGGGGTGGGTGAGATGAAGGGGCGTTTATTGCACCGAATCAAAGCGTGTTGCCCGGTAATGGAGCGTGGCAGGGCTGGCGAGAAGGCTTTTGTGGCGAGGGAGCTTGCTCCCGCTCAAGCGCGCAGCGGTTGCCTGTTTTTTGGGACTGCTTCGCAGCCCAGCGGGAGCAAGCTCCCTCGCCACGGGTCATGAGTGAAATACCAAGAACAACAGCACCACATTCACCAACAACGATCCCAGCGCCAACGTCCGCCAGACCTTCAGCGGTTCACGCTCCAGCAAGGGCCGGGGCCTTACGCTCAAGCTGCGGCGCTCGCCTTGTTCCAGCAGCAATAACCATTCTTCGGCCGTTTCAAAGCGCTGGGCCGGATCCGCCGCCACCGCGCGATCCAGGCTTAGCCCAAGCCACTCCGGCAGGTCGGGCCGATAACGATGGGCACTCACCGGCACGCCAAAGCGCGGACGTTGGAAGGCTTCGATTTCGCCGTAGGGATAATGCCCGGTCAGCAGGTAATACAGCGTCACGCCGACGGCGTACAAATCCTGCTGCGCCGTAGGCAATGTGCCGCCGAATGCCTCCGGAGCGATGTAGCTGGGCGTGCCGGGCAAGACGTTGGCCTGGTCTTCGGACAGGCCCGGGCAGTATGCCAGGCCGAAATCCAGCAGGCGCAATTCCCCGTCGTCGCCCAGGTGCAGGTTTTCCGGCTTGATGTCGCGGTGATAGATCTGCCGTCGATGCAGCAGGCCGACCGCCCGCACCAGCCGTTGCGCCAGGTCCAACCATTGGGCCAGCGGTAACGGCCCGCCCTGGTTGAGCAGCTCGGCCAAGGTCTCGCCCGAATATTCGCGCATCACGTAGTACAAATGCTGACGCTGGGGAACGCCATGGACTTCGGGAAACTGCCGCCCGGCGACGCGCTTGAGAAACCACTCCTCCGAGAGCAACGCCTGACCGGCCCGGCTATCGTCCCGTAGCTGCACGGGCAGGGTCTTCAGCAGCCAAGGTTGGCCCTGGCCGTCGTGGACCCGATAGAGCAACGATTGCTGGCTCTGGCCGAGCAGGCCTTCGATCTGCCAACCCTCGAACACCTGCCCCGGTTTCAACGCAGGCGGCAGGGGCCATTGCTGCAACTGGATCAGTGCATCGCCGATGCTGGCTTCGCCCAAGGCATCGACGCGTACCAGCAAGGCGCTGGCATTGTCCTGGCTCCCGGCCAAGTGCGCGGCGTTGACCAGCGTCTGCGCGGCGAGGTCGAGGTCCGGTTGGTCGCGCAGGATGCCGGCGATGGCCGTGTCCCCCAGTACCGCCCAGACGCCATCGCTAAGCAGTACGAAGGTTTCGTCGGTGCGCAATTCACCGTCGAGGAAGTCCAGGATCAGATGCTGATCCAAGCCCAGGGCACGCTTGAGCACATGTTGCATGCCCTGTTGTTCCCAGACATGGTCTTCGCTGACCCGTTGCAAATGATCGGCATGCCAGCGATAGACCCGGCAATCACCGACATGGGCGAGGGTGAAGCGTCGGCCCCGCAGGACCAGGGCGCTGACAGTGGTGAGCAGCGGTTGCCCGCCACCGTTGGCCTGCAGCCAGCGATTTTGCGCCAGCAGCAGCCGGTCGAGCGCTTGGGCCACGCCCCAGGTTTGCGGGGTGGAATAGTAGTCCAGGGCCAGCGCCTGCAAGGTCGAACGGGCGGCCAAACCGCCGTCGGCGCATTGGCTCACACCGTCGGCGATGGCGAATAGGTAACCTTTGCTGGCGGCCAGGGCCGGGGCCGGGGTGACCAGGCGCAGGGCGTCCTGGTTTTCCTCCCGCGGGCCGATAGCGCTGGCTTCGGCAAAACTCAGTTGCAGGCTCATGGTGACCGGTTATACCCGAGCGGCGGTGACAGCTGCCGAACCCCAAGTGGTTCTCCAGCGACGTTTCACGCCATACAGGCCGAACCAGGCCAGCACTCCGAGGCTGGCGAACAACCACAGCGCCAGTTGATAGCTGCCGGTGCTTTGCTTGATCGCGCCCATGCCCGCCGCCAGGGCGAAGCCGCCGATGCCGCCGGCCATACCGATCAGGCCGGTCATCACGCCGATCTCGCGGCGGAAGCGTTGTGGCACCAGTTGGAACACTGCGCCGTTGCCCGCACCCAAGCCGAGCATGGTGCAGACGAACAGTGCCAGCGCCGCATAGGAGCTCGGCAGGTTGAAGCCGACGGCGGCAATGCAGACAGCCGCGACGGTGTACATGCCGAGCAAGGTGCGGATGCCGCCGAAACGGTCCGCCAGCGCGCCGCCCAATGGACGCATCAGGCTGCCACCGAACACGCAGGCCGCGGTGTAGTAGCCGGCGGTGACCGGGCTCAGGCCATATTGGTCGTTGAAGTAGCCGGGCAGGGCGCTGGCCAGGCCGATGAACCCGCCAAAGGTCACGCTGTAGAAGAACATGAACCACCAGCTGTCGCGGTCGCCCAGGGCCTTGAGGTAGTCGGCCATGGATTTGGCTTTCGGCCGCTCCGGAGCGTTCTTGGCCAGCCAGGCAAAGAGCACCAGGGTGATCACCAGTGGGATCACCGCGAAGCCGAAGACGTTGGTCCAGCCGAAGGCCACGGCCATGACCGGTGCGATCAACGCGGCGAGCACGGTGCCTGAATTACCCGCACCGGCGATGCCCATGGCCTTGCCTTGATGCTGCGGCGGATACCACTGGGACGCCAGTGGCAGGGCAACGGCGAATGAAGCGCCAGCGACACCCAGGAACAGGCCCAGCAGCAACGCTTGTTCGTAGCTGTGGATGCCCAGTTTCCAGGCGCAGAACAGCGCACCGATCACAATCACTTGGCCGACCATGCCGGCGGTCTTGGGTGAAATTCGGTCGGCAAGCAGGCCCATGAACAGGCGCAGCACGGCCCCGGCCAGGATCGGCGTTGCGACCATCAGGCCGCGCTGTTGAGTGGTCAGGTGCAGGTCGGCGGAGATCTGTACCGCCAGTGGACCGAGCAGGTACCAGACCATGAAGCTCAGGTCGAAATAGAGGAAGGCCGCGAACAATGTCGGGGTGTGGCCGGATTTCCAGAAGCTTGAATTCATCGCGCACCTCAGCTGTAAAAGTCTCGAGAAATGAGTCAGTGCTTTGAGCAGTGCGCCGCCTGTGGTCGCACCACCGGTCCCGAAGGACCAAAACAAAAAAACGCCGCAACCCTGAGCACCCGGAGGCGAAGAGGATGTGCGACGTCTTTGTCGTAGGTGGGGCAACCGCCGTTGGTTACCTATGGAGTTGCTTAAGCGAGATCTGTGCCAACAGGGCAGGTGCTACATCACCTTCAGCCCAGCAACTCGTTCATTGCAATGATTTGCTCCGCTACCTGGATGAGTTTCTGTTGGCGGCTCATGGCTTGGCGGCGCATCAGGGTGTAGGCCTGTTCCTCGTTGCAGTCCTTCATCTTCATCAGCATGCCCTTGGCCAGTTCGATGCGTTTGCGTTCGGCCAGTTGCTGGTCCCGGGCCAGGAGCTGGGCGCGCAGGGCCTGGTCGCTTTCGAAGCGGGCCATGGCGACGTCGAGGATCGGTTGCAGGCGCGCGGCATGGATGCCTTCGACGATGTAGGCGCTGACGCCCGACTTGATCGCCTGGCGCATCACGTCCGGGTCGTGCTCATCGGTAAACATGACGATCGGTCGCGGTTGGTCGCGGCTGACCAGCACCACTTGCTCCATCACATCGCGGCCGGGTGACTCGGTATCGATCAGGATGACGTCCGGACGCACTGTTTCGACGCGCGCGGGCAGGTCGATGGTCAACCCGGATTCGTCGATCACTTCGAACCCGGCTTCAATCAAGGCAGCCTTGAGGCGGCCGACTTTTTTCGCAGTGTCGTTGATCAGCAGGATACGCAGCATGGTCGTGGCTCCTGTCAGCGGCTGGCGAGAAGGGGAGCCGCATCGCTCAAGGCGTGCAGTTTGAAGCTGCGGGCATACCCGGCCGGGTCGGAACCGTCCCAGGTGGTGCCGTCGATCAGTTGACTGCTGCGCATGTCCTGGCGCGGCGATGAAACCCCCAGCGCCTCGGCGGCTTCCCGATACAACCCGAGCTGCTGGACTTGCCGGGCCACGGCCAGGTAGTCCGGGTCTTCGCGCAACAGGCCCCAGCGACGGAACTGGGTCATGAACCACATGCCGTCGGACAGGTACGGCAGGTTCACCTCGCCGCCGCCATGAAAACGCATCGCATGGGGATCCTGCCAGCTGTTGCCCAGGCCGTCGGCATAGATGCCCAGCAGGCGCGGCTCGATGCAGTCCAGTGGCGCGTCGAGGTATTCGGGGGCGCTCAACAACTGCGCGGTGCTGCGGCGGTTTTCAGTGCTTTGTTCGATGAAACGGCTGGCTTCGAGGATCGCCATCACCAGGGCACGGGCGGTATTGGGGTATTGCTCGACGAACGCACGGGTGCAGCCGAGGACTTTTTCCGGATGATCGGGCCAGATGGTCTGGGTGGTCGCCAACGTGAAGCCGAGGTTCTGCTTCACGGCGCTGGCGCACCAGGGCTCACCGACGCAGAACCCGTCGATGCGTCCGGCTTGCAGGTGCGCGATCATCTGCGGAGGCGGTACGACCACGCTGTCGACATCCGACAGTGGATGAATGCCCTGGGCGGCGAGCCAATAGTAGAGCCACATGGCATGGGTGCCGGTGGGGAAGGTCTGGGCGAAGGTCAGTTTCGGGCGAGTTTGGTGCACGTGCAGTTCCAGTGCCTCAGGACTGGTCACGCCCTGGGCCTGGAGGCCATGGGAGAGGTTAATGCTCTGGCCATTCTGGTTGAGACCCATCAGCACGGCCATCTCCGTTGGGGCGACGCCGCCGATGCCCAGGTGCACGGCGTAGATCAGGCCGTAAAGGCTGTGGGCGGCATCGATTTCGCCGCTGACCAGCTTGTCCCGCAGGTTGGCCCAGGACGCCTGGCGCTTGAGATTCAGCGTCAGGCCGTAGGGTTGGGCGAAGCCCTGGGTGGCGGCCACGACCAGCGGTGCGCAGTCACTCAGGGCCATGAAGCCGAGGTTGACCGCGCTCTTTTCCGGGGCGTCGCTGCCATTGACCCAGGCCAGGGGGGTGGCTGGAATTTCATTCATCGGTATCACCTTCCACATCCAATAAGCGCCGTGTCCTGGCCAAGAAGGCCGAACGACGCCGCCGCTGTCCTTTGAAACAGTGCGCCACTCATTCCGGCGTTGGCATGGGGCGCTGATGACCAAAAGGGTGCAAGGCATATGCCAGTGCTGCCGGATTGTGCGCACGCCTCGCTTGCGTCGCCGTTGCCCGGCTATAATCGCCGCCTCATTTCGTCGCCCGAGTCAAAGCCGCCCATGTACACCCTGGCCCGTGAACTGCTGTTCAAACTCTCCCCGGAAACCTCCCATGACTTGTCCCTGGACTTGATCGGCGCGGGCGGACGCCTGGGCCTCAATGGGCTGCTGTGCAAAGCCCCGGCAAAATTGCCGGTGACGGTCATGGGCCTGGAATTCCCCAATCCGGTCGGATTGGCGGCGGGCCTGGACAAGAATGGCGCGGCCATCGACGGCTTTGCGCAACTGGGTTTCGGCTTCGTTGAAATCGGCACCGTGACCCCGCGGCCGCAGCCGGGCAATCCGAAGCCACGGCTGTTCCGTCTGCCCCAGGCCGAGGCGATCATCAATCGCATGGGGTTCAACAACCTCGGCGTCGATCATCTGCTGGCCCGCGTTGCCGCTGCCAAATACCAGGGCGTGCTGGGCATCAACATCGGCAAGAATTTCGATACCCCGGTGGAACGCGCCGTGGACGATTACCTGATCTGCCTGGAAAAGGTCTACGCCCACGCCAGCTATGTGACCGTCAATGTCAGCTCGCCCAACACACCGGGGCTGCGCAGCCTGCAATTCGGCGATTCCCTCAAGCAACTGTTGGCCGACCTGGCCCGGCGTCGCGCGGAACTGGCGTTGACCCACGGTCGGCATGTGCCACTGGCGATCAAGATCGCGCCGGACATGACTGACGAGGAAACCGTCCAAGTGGCCCAGGCCTTGATCGAGACCGGCATGGACGCGGTGATCGCCACCAACACCACGCTGGCTCGCGAAGGCGTCGAAGGGCTGGAACACGGTGACGAGGCGGGCGGCTTGTCTGGCGCGCCGGTGCGTGACAAGAGCACCCACACCGTGAAAGTACTGGCGGGTGAGCTGGCGGGACGCTTGCCGATTATCGCGGCGGGCGGGATCACCGAAGGCCGGCATGCCGCCGAGAAGATCACCGCCGGGGCGAGCTTGGTGCAGATCTATTCGGGCTTTATCTACAAAGGGCCTGCGTTGATTCGTGAGTCGGTGGATGCGATTGCGGCGTTGGGTTGATCAACCCTTTCTTGAAGGCGAAGCAGACCCCCTGTGGCGAGGGAGCTTGCTCCCGCTGGACTGCGAAGCAGTCCTGAAGCCTGATGGAGGCGATATGTCTGAATCACCGCGTGTCATGGTTTTTGGGGCTGCTGCGCAGCCCAGCGGGAGCAAGCTCCCTCGCCACAGGATGATGTTGTCTTTGGCATGTCCATTAAAAAGGGCTCCTCGAAGGAGCCCCTTGGGCCGTAGCCCGCCGCCCGGATGGGACGTGCGTGGTTAAATCGATATGGGTTTCAAATTGTCGAGTTCTTGAGTATTGAGCCCTGTGTCAGCCGACGGCGTGAAGTTCGTTGAGTCTGTGGATACCCGCAGTGCCGGTCATACCGTCCCAGTTGTCGCCGCGTCCTTCTCGCCAGCCATTGATCCAGGCTTGACGTACTGACGGTAGAGTAAAGGGGCAAAGCTCACGGGATTTACCACCAACGCCATATTGGTAACCGCGTAAAAATGCTCTTTCCAACGGATCACGCTTAAGTCTTCTCATAGGGTGTTGCCCTCACTTGTTGACTGTTGCTTAGCGTCGACCTCAATCGAGGTCGGGGCAGAATCATTCTGCCGTTGGTGGCTCGTTGCCGGCGTGACGAGCCAAGGTGTCGGCGCCGTTGCGACGCCAACCTGTGGTGAGTTCTAACCAAAGCGTCACACGGATGGAATGATCGTTTTGTCATAAGCACGTAACAATAAAGATGCTAGTGCGATAAGTAACATGATGTTCAGTGCCCGCTTTTGCGCAAGACCCCTGTATGATCAGCCCTGCGCCGAAGGGCGGTCCCCGAGGTCGAATGAGAATGTCCCCCTGTTGCACTCAGGTACTATTCGACGAAAGGGACGCGTTTTCACCATTTGTTGCACAGAATTTTTTATCTGCCTTCGCATCTAAGCTTTTTAAACCTGAGCGGCGGGGGCGGAACGGCACACGTTCGTGCCACGCGGGTGCTCTTGAGAAAAGCACCTGATTGAACCCGGCCCGGCAATGCGTTGCCCGGTCCACTTAGCCAAAGGCTCTGGAAATCCCCATGTCCGACCGTTTCGAACTCTTCCTCACCTGCCCCAAGGGCCTCGAAGGCCTGCTGATCGAGGAAGCCGTCGGGCTTGGCCTTGAAGAGGCGCGCGAGCACACCTCGGCCGTGCGCGGCATGGCCGACATGGAAACGGCCTATCGCCTGTGCCTGTGGTCGCGCCTGGCCAACCGCGTGTTGCTGGTCCTCAAGCGCTTCCCGATGAAAGACGCCGAAGACCTGTACCACGGCGTGCTGGACGTCGATTGGCAAGATCATATGCTGGCCGACGGCACCCTGGCGGTAGAGTTCAGCGGACACGGCTCGGGCATCGACAACACTCACTTCGGCGCCTTGAAGGTCAAGGACGCCATCGTCGACAAGCTGCGCACACCATCGGGCGAGCGTCCGTCCATCGACAAGCTCAACCCGGACCTGCGCATCCACCTGCGCCTGGACCGTGGCGAAGCGATCCTCTCCCTCGACCTTTCCGGCCACAGCCTGCACCAGCGTGGTTATCGCTTGCAGCAAGGTGCCGCGCCGCTGAAGGAAAACCTCGCCGCCGCGATCCTGATTCGCGCCGGTTGGCCGCGCATTGCCGCCGAGGGCGGGGCGCTGGCCGACCCGATGTGCGGTGTCGGCACGTTCCTGGTGGAAGCCGGCATGATCGCCGCCGACATGGCGCCGAACTTGCGTCGCCAGCAGTGGGGGTTTAGTGCTTGGCTCGGCCACGTGCCGGCGCTGTGGAAGAAGCTTCATGAAGAGGCCACCGAACGCGCTGCTGCCGGGCTTGCCAAGCCGCCGCTGTGGATTCGCGGCTACGAAGCCGACCCACGGTTGATCCAGCCGGGCCGCAACAACGTCGAGCGCGCAGGCCTGAGCGAGTGGATCAAGATCTATCAGGGCGAAGTCGCCACCTTTGAACCGCGTCCGGACCAGAACCAGAAGGGCCTGGTTATCTGCAACCCGCCGTACGGCGAGCGCCTGGGCGACGAAGCCAGCCTGCTTTATCTCTACCAGAACCTCGGCGAGCGCCTGCGCCAGGCCTGTCTGAACTGGGAAGCGGCAGTGTTCACTGGCGCCCCCGACCTGGGCAAGCGCATGGGCATTCGCAGCCACAAACAGTATTCGTTCTGGAACGGCGCCTTGCCGTGCAAATTGCTGCTGATCAAGGTGTTGCCGGATCAGTTCGTCACCGGCGAGCGTCGCACCCCGGAGCAACGCCAGGCCGAGCGCGAGCAGGCCGTCTACGATCAAGCCCCCGAAGTGCCGCAAGAACGCCAGTACAACAAAAACGGCAACCCGATCAAACCGGCTCCGGCGCCGGCCCCTGTGGTCGAGCAGGCGCGGTTGAGCGAAGGCGGGCAGATGTTCGCCAATCGCCTGCAGAAAAATCTCAAGTTGCTGAGCAAATGGGCCAAGCGTGAAGGTGTGGATTGCTACCGGGTCTATGATGCCGACATGCCGGAATACTCCATGGCGATCGATCTGTACCACGACTGGGTGCACGTCCAGGAATACGTCGCGCCGAAGTCCATCGATCCGGAAAAGGCCTCGGCCCGATTGTTCGATGCCTTGGCGGCCATTCCCCAAGCCTTGAATGTCGACAAGAACCGCGTCGTTATCAAGCGCCGCGAGCGTCAGAGCGGCACCAAGCAGTACGAGCGCCAGAGTGCCCAGGGCAAATTCACCGAGGTCAACGAAGGCGGCGTGAAGCTGTTGGTCAACCTCACCGACTACCTGGATACCGGGCTGTTTCTCGATCATCGGTCGATGCGCCTGCGGATCCAGAAAGAGGCGGCCGGCAAGCGCTTCCTCAACTTGTTCTGCTACACCGCGACCGCCAGTGTCCACGCCGCCAAGGGCGGTGCTCGCAGCACCACCAGCGTCGACTTGTCGAAAACCTACCTGGACTGGGCGCGACGCAACCTGTCGCTCAATGGCTTCTCGGACAAAAATCGCCTGGAACAGGGCGATGTCATGGCTTGGCTGGAAGCCAGTCGCGACGAGTACGACCTGATCTTCATCGACCCGCCGACCTTCTCCAATTCCAAGCGCATGGAAGGTGTGTTTGACGTGCAGCGCGACCACGTCCAGCTGCTGGACCTCGCCATGGCGCGCCTGGCGCCGGGCGGCGTGCTGTATTTCTCCAACAACTTCCGCAAGTTCCAGCTCGAGGACAATCTGGGCGAGCGTTACGCGGTTGAGGAAATTACCGCCAAGACCATCGATCCGGATTTTGCCCGCAACAGCAAGATTCACCGCGCGTGGAAGATCATGGCTCGCTGATGTTCGGCTGATTGGATCCATGCAGGCCTTGAAATTCAAGGTTCTTGGGTCGTTTTTTGGGCTGGCTAAAATAGTGGCAAATAGCTATAACTGAGAATGTGGCCGGGGCTGTACACAAGCCCGGTCCTTTCTGAGTTATGTGTATGGCATTACATCAAGTGCGTCCCAGGATCCTGGGTTTTATCAACGAAGATGTTTCAGCATGGCTCGTGGCTGCGGTGGTCCTGATGGCGGGCTCACTGCTGACCGGCTTGCTGGCCTGGGACACGCTGAGCCAGTTCAATCGCCAGTTGCGCCAGCGCTTTGAACTGTTGGTCGAGGAGCGCTATAGCCGCCTCGAAGAACGTTTCCAGGATCAGGAACAACGCCTCGACAGTCTGAGGCGCTTCTTCGCCAACTCCGCCGGGGTTTCCAGCACTGAGTTCCACGGCTACACCGAAGCGTTGCTGCGGCGCACCCGGGCCTTCGCCTGGGCGCCTCGGGTGGCGCGGGAGGAGCGCCAAGCGTTTGAACAACGAGCGCGGGCCGAAGTGTCGAGCACCTTTACCGTTCGTGAGCGGGACGAGGCCGGGATCCTGCGCGAGTCCGCCGAACGGGACGAATACGTGCCGGTGCTGTACGTCCAGAGCCAGCCATCCTATGGCGCGCCGCTAGGCTTGGATTTGCTGTCGCATCCTCTGCGCCGCGTCACGCTCGAACGGGCCCGCCAGCGTAACGCCTTGGTGGTTTCCGAGCCTATCGACCTGATAGGCGTCGATCCGGCCTTTTCCCGGGGTGTCATGTTGGCAGCGCCCGTCCTTGGCCCATCGGCCAGCGAGCCGTTCGGTTACGTGGTAGCGGCCATCAGCATGCGCCAGTTGGTCGCCGATGGCCTGCCGGAGGCTGGCGATGACAACCTGTCGATGCGGGTGCTTGACGCCGCCCACGGCGATCCTCAAGAAGTTCTGTTCGAAACCTCGAACCGTCCGGGCAAAAGCGATTTGTCGGCAGCACGGCCGTTGCGCCTCGGCGACCATGACTTTCACGTAGAGCTGCGCCCCAGTCGTCTGTTCCTGTCGAGCAATCACTCCAGCGTGGTGAGCCTGACGGTGCTGGGCGGACTGCTCAGCCTGATGCTCAGCGCCTTGCTCTACACGTTGGTCAGCCAGCGGCAGCGGGCCCTGGCGTTGGTGGACCAGCGCACCCGGGAACTGCATGCCCGGGAATCGGAACTACGTGGCACTCACGGCCAATTGAAGGGCGTGCTCGATGCCGCGACCCAAGTCGCGATCATCGCCACCGACCTGCGGGGCATTATCACCACATTCAACGCAGGCGCCGAGCAGATGCTCGGTTACCAGGGCTGCGACGTTTTGCAAAGCATGACCCTGGAAGGCCTCCACGTTCCCCGCGAATTGCAGGAGCGGTCCGCACAGTTGGCGGCCCGCTTCGGCAAACCGATCCCCACGTGCCATGCGATGCTGCTCGAGGGCGGCGAGCAGGGCGGCCAACAGGCGCGGGAATGGACTCTGGTGCGCCGCGACGGCAGCCACTTGACGGTCAACATGCTGGCCACGCCAGTGCTCGACGACCAAGGGCTTTGGGTCGGGCACCTGGCGATCTGCATCGACGTCACCGAACGCAAGCGTGTCCATGAGGCATTGGCCGCGCGGGATATCTTGCTGAAGAAGCTCAGCGCCCACGTTCCCGGCGGCATCTACCAATTCAAAATGGATTTCAACGGCGGATTCAGCGTGATCTACGCCAGCGATGGCATTCGCGACATCTATGAACTGGAACCTGACGTGTTGGTGCGAAACGCCGAAGCGATTTTCTCGCGAATCCATTCGTTGGACAGCGCACGGGTGCGCGCTTCTATCCGCATTTCGGCCGATACCCTGAGCCCTTGGCGTGAAGAGTACCGGGTGCTACTGCCACAGCGCGGCTTGCGCTGGGTGCGCGGCGAGGCAACACCCGAACAGTTGCCCGGCGGCGGGGTGTTGTGGCACGGCTATGTTTCGGATATTTCCGACCTCAAGCGCGTGGAGGAAGAGCTGCGGGCGCTGTCCGTCACCGATGCCTTGACCGGTATTCGCAACCGGCGTTATTTCCAGGAGCGCCTGACCTCGGAGATGGTCCGGGTTGAGCGCGGTTCCGGAGAACTCACGGTCATCATGCTCGACATCGACCACTTCAAGCGCGTCAATGATCAGTATGGCCATGCGGTGGGCGATCGGGTGCTGCAAGCGGTCTGCCAGCGAATCATCCAGCGACTGCGCCGCACCGATGTGTTCTGTCGCTTGGGTGGGGAAGAGTTCGTGGTGCTGTGCCCCGACACCGACGCCGAAGACGCCTACACCCTGGCGCTGGGATTATGGGACGGCCTTCGCGGGGCGCCGATCGACGGCGTGGGGGTGGTCACCGCCAGTTTCGGCATTGCCAGCTGGCGCGCCGGCGAAGGCGCCGATGCGCTGCTGTTGCGGGCCGACTCAGGAGTGTACGCGGCGAAGCAGGCTGGACGGGATCGAGTCGAGGCGCAGCTGGGGTAGCCATTAGCCTGGATAAAGTCGATTACGGTGGGAGTGAGCAAGCCCACTCCCAGCTTGATTTTATGCGATCAGAGCACCGAAGCCGTCTGCGGCAGTTTCGGCTGGCGGTACAGGTCCAGCAGCACCTGGTCCAAAACCGATGAAGCGCCCCAGGGTTTCGGATCGTTGAGGATCGCAACCACTGCCCAGGTATTGCCGTTGATGTCGCGGCTGTAGCCGGCGATGGCGCGGACGGTGTTCAGCGTGCCGGTCTTGACGTGGGCTTCGCCGGCCATGGCGGTGGTCTTCAGGCGTTTGCGCATGGTGCCGTCGGTGCCGGCAATCGGCATCGAACTGATGAACTCCGCCGAATACGGACTGCGCCAGGCGGCTTGCAGCATCGCCGCCATTTCCCGGGCGCTGACCCGTTCGGCACGGGACAGGCCCGAGCCGTTTTCCATCACCAGGTGTGGCGCGGTGATGCCTTTCTTCGCCAGCCACTGGCGCACCACCCGTTGCGCGGCCTTGGCGTCGTCACCGTCGGCCTCGTTGCGATACTGCGCGCCCAGGCTCAGGAACAGTTGCTGGGCCATGGTGTTGTTACTGTATTTGTTGATGTCGCGGATGATCTCCGCCAGGTCCGGCGAAAATGCCCGGGCCAGCAGCTTGGCGCTATTCGGGGTCGCGGCCAGGCGGTCCTTGCCTTGGATGCTGCCGCCCAACTCTTTCCAGATCGCCCGCACGGCGCCAGCGGTGTAGGTGGCATGGTCGAGCAACGAGAGGTAGGTCTGGGAGCTGCAGCCCTCGCCGAGTTGACCGCTGACGGTCACCGTCATGCTGCCGTCCGCCTGGGGCACCGGGTTGTAGCGCACGCCGCCGGTGCATTGTTTGGAATTGGCGGCCTTGACCACGTTTTCGATACGAATACTGGCGATTGGCGGCTCGACCGAGACCAGCACCCGGCCACCGTCGTTGCGGGCGACGAAGCGCAGCGCCTTGAGGTTGACCAGCAGCGAATCGGGCTTGACCAGGAAGGGTTTGTTTTCGTCATTGCCGTCGTCGTTGAACTCGGGCAACTGCGGTTGGATGAAAAAGCTGCGGTCCAGCACCAGGTCGCCGGTAATTTGCTGCACGCCGTTGGCCCGCAGGTCGCGCATCAGCAGCCAGAGCTTTTCCATGTTCAGCTTGGGATCGCCGCCGCCCTTGAGGTACAGGTTGCCGTTGAGGATCCCGCCGCTGAGGGTGCCGTCGGTGTAGAACTCGGTCTTCCATTGATGATTGGGGCCGAGCATCTCCAGGGCGGCGTAAGTCGTCACCAGTTTCATGGTGGACGCCGGATTCACCGAGACATCGGCGTTGTACAACGTCGGGGTGCCCGGGCCGTTGAGCGGCACCAGCACCAGTGACAGGGCGTTGTCTTGCAGCTTGCTGTTCTTGAGGGCCTTTTGCACATTGGGCGAAAGGGCGGTGTTGATGGTGGCAGCGTGGGTATTGACGGGAAGGGCCAAAGGAAAAAGAAGGCTGGCCAGAAGCAGTGGGCGCAAAGATTTGATCATTTGAAATAAAACCCTACAGGCGAGGGGAAAAAGACGAGGACATGGAAATGAACGCCCTCAACGGTCATGAAAGTGTCGGCATTATGCCCCAAGGCGCAACGGCTTGTGCCGTGCCCAAGCCCATCGAAGCGGTATTTTTTTACCGACGGTAGACGGACGTGCCCGATGAGTCGGGCAAACGACGCACCAAACTGGTAAAGTGCCGGCCGTTATTACTTATGAGGATTGTTCCAATGGCGACTAACCGTTCCCAGCGTCTGCGCAAAAAACTGTGCGTGGATGAATTTCAAGAGCTGGGTTTCGAACTGAACCTGGATTTCAAAGAAGATCTGGCCGATGAGGCTATTGACGCTTTCCTCGATGCTTTCTTGAAAGAAGCCATGGAAGCCAACGGCCTTGGCTACGTCGGCGGCGACGACTACGGTCTGGTTTGCCTGCAGAAGCGTGGCTCGGTGACCGAAGAGCAGCGCGCAGCCGTTGAAGCCTGGCTCAAGGGCCGTAGCGAACTGACCGAAGTTACTGTCAGCCCGTTGATGGACGTCTGGTACCCGGAAAAGCCGATTAATCAGAAATAAGCTGCAAGCTGCAAGCTGCAAGCTGCAAGCTGCAAGCTGCAAGCTGCAAGCTGCAAGCTTCAAGCCGCAAGTCTCAGTGCTTGAAGCTTGAAGCTTGAAGCTCATTTCCTCCAATTCAGCACCAACAGCGTCAATACCCCCGCCACAATTCCCCAGAACGCCGAACCGATGGAAAACAGCGTCAGCCCCGACGCCGTAACCATGAAAGTGATCAGCGCCGCCTCCCGCTCTTTCGCTTCGCTCATGGCGATACTCAGGCCATTGATGATCGATCCGAACAGTGCCAGGGCCGCGATCGACAGCACCAATTCCTTGGGCAGCGCCGCGAATAGTGCCGCCAGTGTTGCGCCAAACACCCCGGCGATCCCGTAGAAAACCCCGCACCAGACCGCCGCCGTGTAGCGCTTGTCGCGATCTTCGTGGGCATGTGGCCCGGTGCAGATCGCTGCGCTGATGGCCGCCAGGTTGATCCCGTGGGAACCGAACGGTGCCAGCAGCAGCGAGGCGATGCCGGTGCTGGTGATCAATGGCGATGCTGGCACGTTGTAGCCGTCGGCGCGCAGCACGGCGATGCCGGGCATGTTCTGCGAGGTCATCGCCACCACAAACAGCGGAATGCCGATGCTGATGGTCGCTGCCAGGGAAAACTGCGGCGTGGTCCAGACAGGCGTGGCGACTTCAAGGGCGAAGCTGCTGAAATCCAACAGCCCCAGGAAACCCGACAGCGCAGTGCCGACCAGCAACGCCGCGAGCACCGCATAGCGTGGAGACAGGCGCTTGACGATCAGGTAGGTGAAAAACATGCCCAGCACCAGGCCGGTGCGATGCTGGGCGGCGACGAAGATTTCGCTGCCGATCTTGAACAGGATACCGGCCAGCAACGCCGCCGCCAGCGAGGCCGGAATGCGCTTGACCAGGCGTTCGAAGCTGCCGGTCAGGCCACAGATCGTTACTAGGATCGCGCAGGTGATATAGGCACCGATGGCCTCGCCATAACTCACCCCGCCCAGACTGGTAATCAGCAGTGCCGCGCCGGGCGTCGACCAGGCGATGGTAATCGGCGTGCCATAGCGCAGCGACAGGCCGATGGAACACACCGCCATGCCGATGGAAATTGCCCAGATCCACGAGGAAATCTGCCCGTTGGTCAGCCCTGCCGCCTGGCCGGCCTGGAACATCAGCACCAGGGAACTGGTATAGCCGGTCATCATGGCGATGAACCCGGCAACGATGGCCGAGGGCGACGTATCGGCCAATGGACGAAGTGGCGTGGTCGTGACTTCGGTCATGGTGGGCGGTGGTCCTTGTTGTAGATTGACTGGCCTTGAGGGCCCCGGGTTTCGGGTTTAAGCCTAAACTCAAGACAGTTGCCGATTGCGATACAGCCATGCCCGCAAACAGCCGTACAGTCGTGTTGCCATCAGAGGTTGTGTACAATCGCCGTGTTTTTTACGCAATACTTGCCAGCGACCCGCTGTGCCGTATTACAGTCACGGTTAAATCGCCGCAGTTCTCCCGACTCGAGTGCCCATGAACGAACAGTTGCAGCCCCTCAAGAAACAACCGCGAGCAGGCAAAGCCGGCCGCAGCGGAACCCAGGACGATATTGTCTATGCGCATATTTTCGAGGCCATCCTCGAACAGCGCCTGGCGCCCGGCACAAAATTGAGCGAAGAGGCGCTGGGGGAGATTTTCGGGGTCAGCCGCACCATCATTCGCCGTGCACTGTCACGCCTGGCCCACGAAGGCGTGGTGTTGTTGCGACCCAACCGCGGCGCGGTGGTGGCCAGCCCGAGTGTTGAAGAGGCTCGCCAGGTGTTCTTTGCCCGGCGCATGGTGGAGAAGGCGATCACCGAACTGGCGGTGCAGCACGCCAACGCCGAGCAGCTTGCCGAGCTGCGGCAAATGGTCAGCGATGAGCGCGACAGCTTTTCGCGCGGCGATCGCGGCGCCGGCATCCGCTTGTCGGGCGAATTCCACCTCAAGCTGGCCGAGGCGGCAAGAAATGCGCCGCTGATCAGCTTCCAGCGCAGCCTGGTTTCCCAGACTTCATTGATCATCGCCCAGTACGAGAGCGGCAACCGTTCCCACTGTTCCTATGACGAACATACCCAGTTGATCGACGCCATCGAGGCCCGCGACGCCGCCCTGGCGGTGAACTTGATGATGCATCACATGGACCACATCGACAGCAAGCTCAACCTCGACGAAGAAAGCGCGTCGGATGACTTGCATGCGGTGTTCTCGCATCTGCTGCAAAGCAAGAAGCCCGGACGTTCGACGGCCAAGCTGTAACCCCGACTCGGATCGTTCCCACGCAGAGCGTGGGAACGATCATCAACGATCAAAAAAACTAGCGCTGATGCACCAATTTGCCGGCCGCATAAGTGCGCGCCACCGTCCGGTCATCCCCCAGCGTCATCAAGACAAACAACCGCTCGGCAATGTCCTTGGCCTGCTTCAGGCGATAGCTCGACAACGGCGTGGCGTTGTAGTCCAACACCAGGAAATCCGCATCGGTGCCCGGTTGCAAGGTGCCGATATTGTTTTCCAGGCGCAAGGCCCGGGCGCCGCCGAGCGTGGCCAGGTATAACGACTTGAATGGGCTCAGTCGCGCGCCTTGCAGTTGCATCACTTTGTAGGCTTCGTTCAGGGTTTGCAGCAGTGAAAAACTGGTGCCGCCGCCCACGTCGGTGCCCAAGCCGACATTCACCTTGTGCTTCTCGGCCATCGGCAGGTCGAACAGGCCGCTGCCCAGGAACAGGTTCGAGGTCGGGCAGAACGCGATCGCCGAACCGGTCTGCGCCAGTCGCGCGCATTCGTCATCGCACAGGTGCACGCCGTGGGCGAACACCGAACGCTCGCCGAGCAATTGGTAGTGGTCGTAGACGTCCAGGTAGCCCTTGCGCTCAGGAAACAGCTCCTTGACCCATTGGACCTCCTGCAGGTTTTCACTGATGTGAGTCTGCATGTACAGGTCCGGGTATTCACTGAGCAATTGGCCGGCCAGGGTCAACTGTTCGGGTGTGCTGGTCGGCGCGAAACGCGGGGTCACGGCGTAATGCAGGCGGCCCTTGCCGTGCCAGCGTTCGATCAGTGCCTTGCTCTCGTTGTAGCTGGACTCGGCGGTATCGACGAGATAGTCCGGGGCGTTGCGGTCCATCATGACCTTGCCGGCGATCATCCGCAGGTCGAGCTTCTCGGCGACCTCGAAAAACGCGTTCACCGATTGCGGGTGCACACTACCGAATACCAGGGCGGTGGTGGTGCCGTTGCGCAGCAGTTCCTTGACGAAAATATCCGCCACGGCGTCGGCATGGGCCTGATCGGCGAACTGGCTTTCACACGGGAAGGTGTAGGTGTTGAGCCAATCCAGCAGTTGCTCGCCATAGGCGCCCACCATGCCGGTCTGCGGAAAATGAATGTGGGTGTCGATGAAACCAGGTGTGATCAGTGTGTCTTGGTAATGCGTAATCTCGATATCCGCCGCCAGGGTCGGCAGCAGGTCGTTGGCGTGACCGATGGCGCTGATTTGGCCGTTTTCTACCACCAACAGACCGTCTTCGAAATATTCATAAGACGCCTCTATTCCCACTTCGGCCGGGTCGGCGAGACTGTGGAGCAGGGCGGCACGGTAGGCTTTGCGTGTCAGGGGCATGGAAGTTTCTCGATAATGAATCAACGCTGGCTGCGGCGTGAAACCGGCAGCAACTTGGCAATGGGTTCGGCGCGCGAGGTGTGCTGGCCGAAATCCGCGTTATAGGTGGCGATGATTTCGCCGGCGATGGAGATGGCAATTTCCACAGGCAACTTGCCTTTGACTTCGCCGATGCCCATCGGGCAACGCATGCGTTGCAGGGTGCTGCTGTCGAAGCCGCGGTCGCGCAGGCGATGCTCGAACTTGACCCGCTTGGTCTTCGAACCAATCAGGCCGAAGTAGGCGAAGTCGTTGCGCTTGAGGATCGCGGCGCTCAGTTCAAGGTCGAGCTGATGATTGTGGGTCATGACGATGCAGTAGCTGCCGGCGGGCAACTCGTCGACTTCATCCAGCGGCTCGTCGGTGACGATCTTGCGCACGCCGTGGGGCAGGTGCTCGGGGAACTCCGCTTGCCGTGAGTCGATCCAGCGCACCCGGCAAGGCAGGCTCGCCAGCAACGGTACCAGGGCGCGACCGACGTGGCCGGCGCCGAACACGGCGATCTGCGCCTGTACCTGGCCCATCGGTTCGAACAGCAGCACGGTGACGCCGCCGCAGCATTGGCCCAGGCTGGCACCGAGGCTGAAGCGCTGCAGATGGGTGTTTTGTTGCCCACTGGCAAGCATCTGCCTGGCGAGCTCCATGGCCTTGTATTCCAGATGCCCGCCGCCAATGGTGTCGAATGCCTGGTCGGCGCTGATGACCATCTTCGAACCAGCGTTGCGCGGCGTGGAGCCGAGCTCTTCGATGATCGTCACCAGCACGCAGGGTTCGCCGCGATCTTGCAGGTCCGCGAGGGCGCAGATCCAGTTGTACATGTTCACCTCGACTGATCAGACGATTTCGGCTTCAACTTTCTCAACGCTGGCAACCTTCAATCCGCGCATCTGCTCACACCCCCACAACACCCGCTCCGGTGTCGCCGGGGCGTCGATTTTCGGCTGATGCCTGTAGTCGCCCAGGCTCGCCACGGCGTCCTTGATGGCGCACCACGCGGCGATGCCGAGCATGAACGGCGGCTCGCCCACGGCTTTGGAGTGGAACACCGTGTCTTCAGGGTTCCTGCGGTTTTCCACCAACTTGACCCGCAGGTCCAGCGGCATGTCGGCCACCGCCGGGATCTTGTAGCTGGCCGGGCCATTGGTCATCAGCTTGCCCTTGTCGTTCCACACCAGCTCTTCCATGGTCAGCCAGCCCATGCCCTGGATGAAACCGCCTTCGACCTGGCCAATGTCGATGGCCGGGTTCAGCGAGGCGCCGACATCGTGGAGGATGTCGGTACGCAGCATCTTGTACTCGCCGGTGAGCGTATCGACGATTACCTCGGCACACGCCGCGCCATAGGCGTAATAGTAGAATGGCCGGCCACGGGCCTGGCTGCGGTCGTAGTAGATTTTCGGGGTCTTGTAGAAGCCGGTGCTCGACAGCGAGACCTGGGCGAAATACGCCTGCTGCACCAGCGCCTCGAAGCTCAGGATGTGATCGCGAACCCGCACATGGCCGTTGTGGAATTCGACATCTTCTTCGCTGACCTTGTACTGCCGCGCGGCGAACTCCACCAGGCGTTGCTTGATGGTTTCAGCAGCGTTTTGCGCGGCCTTGCCGTTCAGGTCGGCCCCGCTGGAGGCGGCGGTGGGCGAGGTGTTCGGCACTTTGTCGGTGTTGGTCGCGGTGATCTGCACGCGGTCCATTTCTACCTGGAACACCTGCGCCACGACTTGAGCGACCTTGGTGTTGAGCCCTTGGCCCATTTCCGTGCCGCCATGGTTCAGGTGGATGCTGCCGTCGGTGTAGACGTGAATCAGCGCCCCGGCCTGGTTTAGGAAGCTGGCGGTGAACGAGATACCGAACTTCACGGGCGTCAGCGCCAGGCCTTTTTTCAGGATCGGGCTGCCCGCGTTGTAGCGGCGGATCGCTTCGCGGCGCTCGGCGTACTGGCTGCTTTGCTCAAGCTCGGCGGTCATTTCCTCGAGCATGTTGTGCTCGACGGTCTGGTAGTAATGCGTGACGTTGCGCTCGGTCTTGCCGTAGTAGTTGGCCTTGCGCACGGCCAGCGGATCGAGCTCCAGATGCCGCGCAATCGCATCCATCACTTCTTCGATGGCCACCATGCCCTGCGGTCCGCCGAAACCCCGGTAGGCGGTGTTCGACGCGGTGTTGGTCTTGCAGCGATGACCATTGATGGTCGCATCGCCCAAGTAATAGGCGTTGTCGGCATGGAACATCGCCCGGTCGACAATCGACGCCGACAGGTCCGGCGAGCACCCGCAGTTGCCGGCCAGTTCCAGGGCGATGCCGTGCAGCCGTCCGTTGCTGTCGAAGCCGACGTCGTACTCGATATAGAACGGGTGGCGCTTGCCGGTCATCAGCATGTCTTCCACCCGGGGCAGGCGCATCTTGGTCGGCTGGCCGGTGAGGTGCGCGATGACGGCGCACAGGCACGCCGGGCTGGCGGCCTGGGTTTCCTTGCCGCCGAAGCCACCGCCCATGCGACGCATGTCCACCACGACTTTGTTCATCGATACACCGAGCACCTCGGCCACCAGTTTCTGTACTTCGGTGGGATTCTGGGTCGAGCAGTAGACGATCATCCCGCCGTCTTCAGTGGGCATTACCGAGGAGATCTGGGTTTCCAGGTAAAAGTGCTCCTGGCCGCCGATGTGCAGCGAGCCCTGGATGCGGTGCTCGGCGCTCGCCAGCGCGGTGGCCGAATCGCCGCGCTGGTGGGTATGGCTGTCCAGCACGAAGTGCCGTTTGCGCAGCGCCTCGACCACATCCAGCACGGGTTCGAGGTCTTCGTATTCAATGATCGCGGCCATGGCCGCCTTGCGTGCAGCCTCGAGGTCCTTGGCCGCGACCGCCAGTACCGGTTGCCCGACGAACTGCACATCATCAATCGCCAGCAACGGGTCACCGGGCAGCAGCGGGCCGATGTCCTTCAGGCCTGGAATGTCTGCATGGGTAATGGCGATGCGCACGCCCTCGAAGGCGTAGCAAGGCGTGGTGTCGATGCGGATGATCCGGGCGTGGGCGCGGTCCGACAGCCGGGCATACACGTGCAGCTGGTTGGGAAATTCCAGGCGATCATCGATGTACTGGGCTTCGCCGGACACGTGCTTGGTGGCGCTGTCATGCTTGACGCTGCGACCCACGCCGGTGGTGAGGTCACGGGCGAACAGTTCGGCCAGTTCGGCTTGGGTCTTCTCTACGGCGTGATGGTTAGACATAAGCGGTCACCCGAGTCTCGATGTGCGGCGTTTGCAGTTCGATGAAGTATTTGCGCAACAGGTTTTGCGCGCTGAGCAGGCGGTATTCCTTGCTGGCGCGGAAATCCGACAGCGGCGTGAAGTCCTCGGCCAGGGCAATGCAGGCGCGTTCGACGGTGCTGTTGGTCCAAGGCGCACCGGTCAGGACCGCTTCGCAATGTTTGGCGCGCTTGGGTGTGGCGGCCATGCCGCCAAAGGCGACGCGGGCGTCACGGACCACGCCGTTGTCGATGCGCAGGTTGAATGCCGCGCACACGGCTGAAATATCGTCGTCCAGGCGCTTGGAAACCTTGTAGGCGCGAAATGCCTGTTCGGCGCTGGCCCGCGGCACGATGATCTTCTCGATGAATTCGCTTTCCTGGCGGGCGGTGACCCGGTAATCGATGAAATAGTCCTCCAGGGCCAGGGTGCGGCGGACCTGGCCTTTGCAGAGCACGATCTGCGCCCCGAGCGCGATCAGCAGGGGCGGCGAGTCGCCGATGGGCGAGGCGTTGCCAATGTTGCCACCCAGGGTGCCCTGGTTGCGGATCTGCAACGAGGCGAAGCGTTGCAGCAGTTCGCCGAAGTCCGGGTATTCGGCGTTCAGCGCCTCATAGCAATCGGAGAGCGCGGTCGCGGCGCCGATCTCGAGGCGATCATCGAAATGCTCGATGCGCTTGAGCTCGGCGACGTTGCCGACATAGATCATCACCGGCAGGGGGCGGTGGAACTGGGTGACTTCCAACGCCAGGTCAGTGCCGCCGGCCAGCAGGCGCGCCTGGGGATAGGCGTCGTAGAGGTCGGCGAGGTCGGCCACGGTCAGCGGCACCAGGCAGCGCTTGTCGCCGCTATTGAGTTCGCCGGTTTGGGTCGGAGCGATGGCTTTGAGGCGCGAAATGGTCTCGGCCTCGCTGGCGTCGAACTGGTCTGGCTGTCTAGCGCGGCAGGCCTGGTCGGCGGCGGCCAGGATCGGCCGATAGCCCGTGCAGCGGCACAGATTGCCCGCGAGCGCTTCATGGGCTTTGTGGGCGTCGGGTTGCTCGCTGTTTTTCTGCAGGGCGAACAACGACATGACAAAGCCCGGCGTGCAGAAACCGCACTGCGAGCCGTGGCAATCGACCATCGCCTGTTGGACGCTGTGCAGTTGGCCCTTGTGCTTGAGATCCTCGACACTGATCAGTTGCTTGCCGTGCAGCGAGGAGACAAAGGTCAGGCATGAATTGAGGCTGCGGTAGCGAATGCGTTCGAGACCGCTTTGGTCCGTGTCCAATTCGCCCACTACCACCGTGCAGGCACCGCAGTCGCCGCTGGCGCAGCCTTCCTTGGTGCCGGATTTGCCGACGTGCTCTCGCAGATAGTTGAGCACGGTCAGGTTCGGGTCCAGGGCATGCTCGCTACGGAGTTCCTGGTTGAGTAAAAACTGGATCACGGAAGGCCTCGCAGATTCATTATTGTTGTATCGACGTGGACCGAATTTAGCAGGTCTGACTTTTCGGTCAATGATTTTCTGACTCAAAGGTCAGAAATCAGCTGCGGGTTACAAGCTACGAGCTGCAAGTCAAAAGCTTGAAGCTCAAAGCTTGAAGCTTGCAGCTGATTTTTTGCTTATATCGTGCCAAAAACCCGGTGCAGGCCCTGCGCCATGACGTATTGAGTGCGCTACACTGCGCCGCTTGTGCAAATCGAAGAGTTTGAAGGACAACCATGACGTTCAAGGCCCCGGACAGCCTCGCCGAGCAAATCGCCCACCACCTCGCCGAGCGGATCATTCGCGGCGAAATGAAGCCGGGGGAGCGCATCCAGGAACAGAAGGTCACGCTGGCGCTCAACGTCAGCCGCGGCTCGGTCCGCGAGGCGTTGCTGATTCTGGAGAGGCGTCATCTGATCGCCATCCTGCCGCGCCGTGGCGCCCACGTGACCGAACTCACCGAGCACAAAGTACGCAGCCTATGCGCGTTGATGAGCGAGCTGTACATCCTGCTCGGCAACGCCGTGGCCAATGGCTGGGAGGAACAGGCCGACATGGCGCCGTTCGTCGCGATCCAACAGCGCCTCCGGGAGGCTTTCGAGCGCCAGGACATTCGCACCTTCGTCGATGAAAGCTTCAGCGTGATGCGCGCCGCTTATCCATTCGCCAACAATCCGTATTTGCAGGAAACCGTCGAAAACCTGCAGCCGGCGATGAGCCGGGCTTATTTCCTCGCCCTTGAACAGCGCAAGGCGGAGATGAGCGAATTCCTCGACCTGTTCCAGCGCCTGCTCGCCGCCGTGCTGGCGCGTGATTTGCCGCAGATCCGCATCGTGCTGGCGGCCTACGCCCAGCGCAGTTGCGATCTGGTGGTTTCTGCCTTGACGGCGGCCTGACGTGCGACTCAAGTGCATCAAGCTGGCGGGGTTCAAGTCTTTCGTCGACCCGACCACGGTGAACTTCCCCAGCAACATGGCGGCGGTGGTCGGACCCAATGGTTGCGGCAAGTCGAACATCATCGACGCCGTGCGCTGGGTGATGGGCGAGAGCTCGGCCAAGAATTTGCGCGGCGAGTCGATGACCGACGTCATCTTCAACGGCTCCACCAGCCGTAAACCGGTGAGCCAGGCCAGTATCGAGCTGGTGTTCGATAACTCGGACGGCACCCTGATTGGCGAATACGCTGCCTACGCGGAGATCTCCATCCGCCGCAAAGTGACCCGCGACAGCCAGAACAGTTATTTCCTCAACGGCACCAAATGCCGTCGCCGCGATATCACCGACATCTTCCTCGGCACCGGTCTCGGGCCGCGCAGCTATTCGATCATCGAGCAGGGCATGATCTCCAAGCTGATCGAGGCCAAGCCGGAAGATTTGCGTAATTTCATCGAAGAAGCAGCCGGCATTTCCAAGTACAAGGAACGGCGTCGCGAGACCGAAAACCGTATCCGCCGTACCCATGAAAATCTGGCGCGCCTGACCGACTTGCGCGAAGAACTCGAGCGCCAGCTTGAACGTCTGCACCGTCAAGCCGAAGCCGCGAAGAAGTACCAGGAATACAAGGGCGAAGAGCGCCAGCTCAAGGCCCAGCTGTCGGCCCTGCGCTGGCAAGCGTTGAACGAACAGGTCGGCCAGCGCGAGGCGATCATCGGCAACCAGGAAGTCAGCTTCGAAGCGTTGGTGGCCGAACAGCGCAACGCCGATGCGGCCATCGAGCGCTTGCGCGACGGGCACCATGAACTCTCCGAGCGCTTCAATCTGGTGCAAGGGCGCTTCTATTCGGTGGGCGGCGACATCGCCCGGGTTGAACAGAGCATCCAGCATGGCCAGCAACGCCTGCGTCAGTTGCAGGACGATTTAAAGGAGGCCGAGCGCGCGCGCCTGGAAACCGAATCCCACCTCGGGCATGACCGCACCTTGTTGCTGACCCTGGGCGAGGAACTGGACCGGCTCACACCGGAGCAAGAAATCACCAGCGCCGCCGCCGAAGAAGCCGCCGCTGCCCTGGAGGAAGCCGAGCTGACCATGCACGGCTGGCAAGAGCAGTGGGACAGCTTCAACCTCACCTCCGCCGAACCACGGCGCCAGGCTGAAGTCCAGCAGTCACGCATCCAGCAGCTGGAAACCAGCATGGAGCGCCTGGCCGAACGGCAGCGCCGCCTGACTGAAGAACGGGCATTGCTCGCTGCTGACCCGGAAGACGCAGCGATTCTGGAGCTGGGCGAACAACTGGCCGCCAGCGAAGCCACCCTCGAGGATTTGCAAGCCAGCGAAGACGCCCAGGTCGAACGCCTTGAGCAACTGCGCCAGGCCTTGCAACTGGCGTTGCAGAACCAGCAGCAAGCCCAGGGCGAATTGCAGCGGCTCAACGGGCGCCTCGCCTCGCTTGAAGCCTTGCAGCAAGCCGCGCTCGACCCTGGCACCGGGACGGCCGAATGGCTGCGCGACCAGCACCTGGCCGAACGCCCGCGCTTGGCCGAAGGGCTGAAGGTCGACGCTGGCTGGGAGCTGGCGGTGGAAACCGTGTTGGGAGCCGACCTGCAAGCGGTGCTGGTGGATGATTTCGCTGGCTTCGATCTTTCCGGTTTTGCACAGGGTGATCTGCGCCTGCTCAGTCCGGCCGGCGACGGCGTCCGAGTGCCTGGCAGCCTGCTCGACAAAGTCGAGGCCCAGGTGGACCTGTCGCCCTGGCTGGGGCAGGTCAAGCCGGTGGACAGCCTTGAACAGGCGTTGGTCCTGCGCGGGCAACTGGCTCCCGGCGAAAGCCTGATCAGCCCTGACGGATATTGGGTGGGTCGGCATTTCCTCAGGGTGCGGCGGGCCGGCGAAGCCGAGAGCGGCATGCTCGCCCGCGGCCAGGAAATCCAGCAACTGGGCGCCGAGCGTGAAGAGCGCGAAGCCAGCGTCGAAGCCCTGGAAACCGAATTGCAGAACCTGCGCGCACAACAGCGTCAGCAGGAGAATGGCCGTGAACACTTGCGTCGGTTGTTGCAGGACGAAGCGCGCCAGCAAGGCGAGCTCAAGGCGCAGCTGTCCGCCGGCAAGGCCAAGGTCGAGCAATTGGCCCTGCGTCGCACCCGTCTCGATGAAGAAATCGCCGAGCTGGGCGAGCAACGGGCGTTGGAATATGAGCAGATCGGCGAAGCGCGATTGCAACTGCAAGACGCCCTCGATGCGATGGCGCTGGACACCGAGCAGCGTGAATTGCTGTTGGCCCAGCGCGACAGCCTGCGCGAGCGCCTCGATCGGGTGCGCCAGGAAGCGCGTCAGCACAAGGACCATGCCCATCAATTGGCGGTGCGTCTTGGCTCGCTGAGGGCGCAATACGATTCCACGCGCCAGGCCTTGGAACGCCTGGAAATGCAGTCCGAACGCCTGACGGAAAAACGCGAGCAGCTGAGCCTCAACCTGGAGGAGGGCGAGGCGCCGCTGGAAGAGCTGCGCCTCAAGCTCGAAGAGTTGCTCGACAAGCGCATGAGCGTCGACGAGGAACTCAAGACCGCGCAGATCGCCTTGGAGGATGCCGACCGCGAACTGCGCGATGCCGAGAAGCGCCGCAGCCAGGCCGAGCAGCAATCCCAGCTGATACGCGGCCAGATGGAACAGCAGCGCATGGAATGGCAAGCCCTGACCGTGCGCCGCAAGGCTTTGCAGGATCAGTTGCTGGAGGACGGCTACGACCTCAACGGCGTGCTCGCCACCTTGGTCGCGGGTGCCAACGAGAAAGACGCCGAGGAAGAGCTCGAGCGCATTGCCCAGCGCATCCAGCGCCTGGGCGCGATCAACCTGGCCGCCATCGACGAGTACCAGCAGCAGTCCGAGCGCAAGCGTTACCTGGACGCCCAGAACGATGATCTGGTGGAAGCGCTGGAGACGCTGGAGAACGTCATTCGCAAGATCGACAAGGAAACCCGCAATCGCTTCAAGGATACCTTTGATCAGATCAACGCTGGATTGCAGGCGCTTTTCCCAAAAGTATTCGGCGGCGGCAGCGCCTATTTGGAACTGACGGGCGAAGATCTACTCGATACTGGGGTGACAATCATGGCGCGTCCTCCTGGCAAGAAGAACAGCACCATCCATTTGCTCTCCGGTGGCGAAAAAGCCCTGACGGCCTTGGCCCTGGTATTTGCCATTTTCAAATTGAACCCAGCGCCGTTCTGCATGCTCGACGAAGTCGACGCACCGCTGGACGACGCCAACGTTGGCCGTTACGCGCGGTTGGTGAAGGAAATGTCCGAGACGGTGCAGTTCATCTATATCACCCACAACAAGATCGCCATGGAGATAGCCGATCAGTTGATGGGCGTGACCATGCATGAGCCGGGTTGTTCGCGGCTGGTGGCGGTGGATGTGGAAGAAGCCATGGCGATGGTGGACAGTTAGCTGCGAGCTTCAAGCGGCAAGCTGCAAGTGAGGCGGCTTGTGGCTTCCGGCTTGTAGCTTGTATCTGCAGGTCATGCTAGTTTAATGTCAATTTTTCGTATGCGTGGGCAAAACGCCATTCAGAACATAGAGTTGGCGCCACGTTTTAAAGCGGTTTGCAAATAGCTAAGCCCCTTATTTTTCAGCATTTTTATAGAGGCACGGGATTACATGGAAATCGGTCTGCGCGAGTGGCTGATCGTCATCGGCATCATAGTCATTGCCGGTATTCTTTTTGACGGCTGGCGTCGCATGCGCGGCGGCAAGGGGAAACTCAAGTTTCGCCTGGACCGCAGCCTGTCGAACCTGCCCGATGAGGATGATAGCGCCGAGCTGCTGGGCCCGCCCCGGGTGCTGGACACCCACAAGGAGCCGCAGTTGGACGAGCACGACCTGCCGTCGATGAGCGCGCCTGCGCGTGAGCCGAAGGAGTCGGGTTCCAAGCGTGGCAAGCGCAACAGCGAGCCGTCCCAGGGGGATTTGAACCTCAATCTCGACCTCGATGGCGGCCCGAGCTTCAGCAGCCGCGACGGCGACTTCCCGGACGAGAGCAAGCCATCGAGCAGCGACAAGGAACAGGCCCAGGCCGAAGAAGTGCTGGTGATCAGCGTGATCTGCCGCGATCCGGCCGGCTTCAAGGGCCCGGCACTGCTGCAGAACATTCTGGAAAGTGGCCTGCGTTTCGGCGAGATGGATATTTTCCACCGTCACGAAAGCATGGCCGGCAATGGCGAGGTGCTGTTCTCCATGGCCAACGCCGTCAAGCCTGGCGTCTTCGACCTGGACGACATCGACCATTTCAGCACCCCTGCGGTGAGCTTCTTCCTGGGGCTGCCAGGTCCGCGCCATCCCAAGCAGGCTTTTGACGTAATGGTGGCCGCGGCTCGCAAGCTGTCCCAGGAGCTCAACGGCGAACTGAAGGATGACCAGCGCAGCGTGCTGACCGCCCAGACCATCGAGCATTACCGCCAGCGCATCGTTGAATTCGAGCGCCGGGCGCTGACCCAAAAGCGCTGAAGTCGCCAGAGTCGTTGTGGCTAAGGCTTTTTGTGGCGAGGGAGCTTGCTCCCGCTGGGCCGGGCTGGCGCTCCAGGCGAAGCCCTCCCAAAAAAGTCTTGAAAAAATGAGCAGCCTCGGCTGCTCTTTTGCTTTATGAGAGAACACCATGAACGCCGTCGAAACCCGTATTCAACAGCTGCGTACCGAGCTGGACCAGCATAACTATCGCTACCACGTCCTCGATGAACCCAGCATCCCGGACGCCGAGTACGACCGACTGTTCCACGAGCTCAAGGCCTTGGAGGAGCAGCACCCGGAGCTTGTAACCAGCGACTCTCCCACCCAGCGGGTCGGCAGTGTGGCGCTCTCGGCGTTCAGTCAGGTGCGCCATGAAATACCAATGCTGAGCCTGGGCAACGCCTTCGACGAAACCACCATGCGCGAATTCGACCGGCGGGTAACCGAAGGCCTCGACCTGCCCATGGGCGATCTGCTGGGCGGTGGCGCGGCGGTGGAATATAGCTGCGAGCCGAAGCTCGATGGCCTGGCGGTCAGCCTGTTGTATCAGGACGGCATGCTGGTACGCGGGGCGACGCGTGGTGACGGGACAACGGGCGAGGACATCAGCGTCAACGTCCGCACCGTGCGTAATATTCCACTCAAGTTGCAGGGCACTGGCTGGCCGCCGGTGTTGGAAGTGCGTGGCGAGGTCTACATGTCCAAGGCCGGTTTCGAGCGGCTCAACGCCACGCAACTGGAGGCGGGCGGCAAGACCTTCGCCAATCCGCGCAACGCGGCGGCGGGCAGCCTGCGCCAGTTGGATTCCAAGATCACCGCCAACCGTCCCCTGGAGTTCTGTTGCTATGGCATCGGCCAGGTGTCCTCGGACATCGCCGACACCCACATCGGCAATCTCAAGCAACTGAAAGCCTGGGGCCTGCCCATCAGTCGCGAATTGAAGTTGGCCCACGGCATCGACGAATGCCTGGACTACTACCATGACATCGGCGAGCGGCGTAATGGGCTGCCCTACGAAATCGACGGCGTCGTGTTCAAGGTCAACAGCATCGCCTCGCAGCGCGAACTGGGTTTCCGCGCCCGGGAGCCGCGCTGGGCCATCGCCCATAAATTCCCCGCCAGCGAAGAACTCACCGAGTTGCTGGACGTGGAATTCCAAGTCGGTCGCACCGGCGCCGTCACGCCTGTGGCCCGGCTCAAGCCGGTCAAGGTCGCCGGCGTGACCGTGGCCAACGCCACGCTGCATAACATGGACGAAGTGGCGCGCCTGGGTCTGATGATCGGTGACACGGTGATCATCCGCCGCGCCGGCGACGTGATCCCGCAAGTGGTGCAAGTCGTCACCGAGCGCCGTCCGGACAACGCCCGTGCGGTGGAGGTGCCCAGGCAATGTCCGGTCTGCGGCTCTCACGTCGAGCGCACACAACTGATCAAGCGCAGCAAGGGCCGTGAGACCGTCAGCGAAGGCGCGGTGTATCGCTGCGTCGGTCGCCTGGCCTGTGGCGCGCAGCTCAAGCAGGCGATCATCCACTTTGTCTCGCGCCGGGCCATGGACATCGAGGGCCTGGGCGAAAAGAGTGTCGAGCAGTTGGTGGATGAAGGCTTGGTGGGCTCACCCGCCGACCTGTACGCGCTGACGTTCGAGCAAGTCGTCGACCTGGAAGGTTTCGCCG
The DNA here is from genome assembly GCF_051131945.1 of Pseudomonas sp. Z5-35. Classification (NCBI taxonomy): domain Bacteria; kingdom Pseudomonadati; phylum Pseudomonadota; class Gammaproteobacteria; order Pseudomonadales; family Pseudomonadaceae; genus Pseudomonas; species Pseudomonas sp. Z5-35. The sequence continues at coordinate 3,638,205 of NZ_CP071640.1, read as the reverse complement.
AGCTGTCGAGCAAGAACCTGCTGGCGGCCATCGTCGACAGCAAGAAGCCGAGTCTGGCGCGATTCATCTATGCGCTCGGCATACCGGACGTCGGCGAGGAAACCGCCAAGGTCCTGGCCCGCTCCCTCGGTTCGCTGGAGCGCGTGCAAGCCGCCTTGCCTCAAGTGCTCACGTACTTGCCGGACGTCGGCCTGGAAGTCGCCCACGAGATTCACAGTTTCTTTGAAGACTCGCACAATCGCCAGGTCATCAAGGACTTGCTGCGCCATGGGCTCGAGATCCAGGACCAGGGCGAGCTGGGCGCCGAGTTTTCCGCCAGCACCACCCTTGGCGGTTTCCTGGACAAGCTGCACATTCCTTCGGTAGGGCCGGGCGGTGCACAAAAACTCGCGGACAAGTTCGGCTCACTCGAAGCTGTCATGGACGCCGACTGGCTGGACATGCGCCAGGCACTGCCGGAAAAGCAGGCCAATGCTGTGCGCGAATTCTTCGCTATTGCCGCCAACCGCGAGCAGGCCATGGCCGCGGAGCAGCAGCTGCGGGACTTCGGCATGCACTGGCGGAGCGAGAAAAAAGTCGTCGAAGGCTTGCCCGAGGCCGGGCACACCTGGGTACTGACCGGTTCGCTGGAACTGATGAGTCGCGACGTTGCCAAGGACAAATTGGAAAGCCTGGGGGCCAAGGTGGCCGGTTCCGTCTCGGCGAAAACCCACTGCGTCGTGGCAGGGCCTGGGGCAGGCTCGAAGCTGACCAAGGCCAATGAGCTGGGGCTCAAGGTGCTCGATGAACAAGCGTTTGTCGATTTCCTGAGCAAGCATGGCATGACTGTTTGAGTGCGTTGGTTCACGGCGAGCGTTGTCTCGAAGCGGTTGATAGGTGTATAAACACACAAACACCTATCAGGAGAGGAAACGCCATGAATACGGTTCGCTGGAACGTCGCCGTCTCATCCGATACTGACCAGGCGCTTCGGATGTTCCTGGCCAGCCAAGGAGGCGGCCGCAAGGGAGACCTGTCACGCTTCATTGAAGAAGCGGTGCAGGCACATATCCTGGAACTGACGGCAGAGCAGGCCAAGGCGGCCACAGCGAGCGTGAGTGAAGCAGAACTTACCTCAATGGTTGATGAGGCGCTCGACTGGGCCCGTAAGCGCTGATGCGGGTCGTGTTGGATACCAACATTTTATTTAGCGCGCTGATCTCGCCACACGGTGCACCCGATGCGATTTACCGTGCCTGGCGGGCGGCACGTTTCGAAGTGGTGACTTCGCGGATGCAGCTCGATGAAATCCGCAGAGCTAGCCGCTATCCCAAGCTTCAAGCCATCCTTCAACCCGCTAAAGTGGGTGCCATGATCAATAACCTGCAGCGGGCGCTCGTGTTGGAGCGTCTGACCATTGTGGATGAAGCCGATGATCCGGATGACTCGTTTTTGCTCGCCATGGCTTTGGCTGGCGGTGCTGATTATCTAGTGACTGGGGATCGCCGCGCTGGTCTATTGCAGCGTGGGCACATAGAGCGTACCCGGATAGTGACGCCCGGCGTGTTCTGTTCCGAAGTGCTTTGATCTTTGAGCTGTTGTTCGACGAGCATGGGTGGCGCAGAGCATGGAACGATCAAGGGTAGTGGATGATCTAGTCTTGCAGGCTCAAGGGAGAGACCGCCATGTACCGCTTCTTCGAACAACTGAGCTCACGCATCGCCGCACCGTTCCTGGGCGATCGGTCACGGAACAGCAAGATCTGGCCGTGTCGTTGCGGCCAGTCCTTGTTCTTTCGCAACAGCCAGTGCCTGGCATGCCTGGCGGCGCTGGGCTATCAGCCGGAGCAGAGCCGCCTGTCGTCTCTGCAACCCGGCGAGCAACCGGGCACCTGGACCTTGGATGTCGATCCGCAGGCCGGGCTGTTCAGGCGTTGCGCCAATCTTGATACACCAGCGGCCTGCAACTGGCTGTTGCCGGCGAACGGGCATGACACCTTGTGCATCGCCTGCAGCTTGAATCGCACCATTCCAGACTTGTCGGTTGCGGAAAATACTGAGCGCTGGCGCAAGGTTGAAACCGCCAAGCGGCGGCTGGTGGCCCAGCTGATTACCCTGGGCTTGCCGGTGATCCCCAAGACTGCCGATGAAAATATCGGCCTGGCCTTCGACTTCATCGGTGCCGACCTCGACGGCAAGCCGCCGACCACTGGGCACGCCAGCGGGTTGATCACCCTCGATATCAAAGAGGCCGACGATGCCCATCGCGAGCACGTGCGCCAACAAATGCGCGAGCCTTATCGCACCTTGCTCGGGCACTTTCGCCACGAGGTGGGGCATTACTACTGGGATCGATTGGTGGCCGACAGTCATTGGCTGGAGCCATTTCGCGCCTTGTTCGGCGATGAGCGCGCCAGCTATTCCGAAGCCCTGGAGCGCCACTATCAGCAAGGCGCGCCGCTGGACTGGCAAACCCGGTACGTCAGCGCCTACGCCACCATGCACCCTTGGGAAGACTGGGCCGAGACATGGGCCCATTACCTGCACATGATGGACGCCGTCGACACGGCGCTGGGCTTCGGCATGAGCGCGCGGGAAATGGATTTGGACTACCAGCCATTTCTGCCCGAGGCTTTGTTCGACCCGGAACACACAGGCGGCACGGCGTTCCTATCGTTCGTCAACGCCTGGATCGAGTTGGCTGGGATGCTCAACGAACTCTCGCGCAGCATGGGCCAGCCGGATTTCTACCCGTTCGTCGTACCGGCGGCGGTCATCACCAAGCTGCATTTCATCCATCTGGTGATCCAAGAGGAGGGTGGTCGGGCGGATGCGGTGCTGTTGTAGCAGCGCGCAGCTACAAGTGCTTGAAGGCCATGAGTTTTTAATCCCGTGCCAACGGTTGTAACTTCCCGCCAGATAGGTACAATGGCGCGGCTCGCCGTCAGGCGGGCGTCGTTATGGTGACCCCATCGGTCCCCCCGCAACGATTACCCGTGAACCTGGTCAGATCCGGAAGGAAGCAGCCACAGCGGGAACATTGTGTGCCGGGGTGTGGCTGGTGGGGGCACCACCTAATCAGATAACTCTCTGATATATAACGGTTTTTCGCTCTTCTACCACGCGGTGGTACAAGGAGTGATACATCCGTGTCGAACATCCCGTCCTACCTAATGCTGTCCCGCCACTCGGTCTATTACTTCCGAATCGTGGTGCCTGACGTCATTCGTCCGTGGTTCCCCCAAAGAGAAATCCGTCGCTCCCTGCAGACTCGCTGCAAGCGGGAGGCGTTGATTCGTGGGCGTGACATTCTGGCTCAGGTGCAGGGGCTGTTTACGCAGGCGTTCCAAGGCGTCAGACCGTCACTGGAGGGCTTACGTGGCGCGTGGGAAGCAGGGGGCAAGCGCCTTGCCTGCTGGGCTTCATGGCTGCGTCAGCAGCAATTGCTTGGCACCTTGCCGCATGTCCCGCCGGAACGACCCACAGTAGGCGCTCAGGCCGTTCCAGCAGCACCTTCCGTGATAGCGACGGTGGATGTTCAGCAGTCGCCTGGCTTCCTTGCGGTGGTCGATGAACAACTAACCCAGCAGCGCCGTGAAGGTGTCACAGTCAAATCGCTTGACGACAAGCGTGCTGTAGCTGTGCTGTTGACTCGCATTATTGGCGACATGCCCATCGACCAGATAACGCGGAAGGACGCGCACCTGTTCCGGGAAACTGCGCTGAGGCTTCCCCCGCGCCTGAATCAGTTGCCCGACCAGCCCTTGGCGCAGTCGATAGCGGAGGCGACCACGACCATCAGCGTGACGACGTTCAACAACTACGTGAAGAACCTTACGACGTTCTTTTCGTACGCCGTCAGGGAGGGCTATTGCAATCGCAATCCGTTCGAAGGTCTTCGTGTTCGCCAGCGTCGAAAGGTGAGCGAGGAGCGCAGTGCGTTCAGCGCGGATGACCTCAAGCTACTATTCAGCAGAGTGACGTATGCACCAGAGCATGGGCGGAAGCCAAATCAATACTGGCTACCCCTGCTGGGGCTTTATACGGGGGCTAGGCTGAACGAACTGTGCCAGCTTTACGCTGACGACGTGGTAATCATCGATGGCATCCCTTGCCTGCATATTCGGGCTACAAGGCCAGACCAGAAGCTCAAGACGGCCTCTTCCGAACGCCTTGTCCCGATACACTCCAAGCTTCTCGCGTTGGGTTTCTTGGCGTATGTGGACAAGATTCGGGGAGCAGGAGGTGAGCGCGTATTCCCTGAGTTGACCTGTCATAGAAAGCACGGCTACAGCGCGGCACCGTCCAAGTGGTTTACACGGGTGCGTGAGCAGCTAGGTTTTCGTGATGACGCAGTCAGGAAAGACTTCCACAGCTTCCGCCATACATTGGCCGACCACCTGAAGCAGAAAGGTGTCTCTGAAGCATTAGTTGGTGGTTTACTGGGACATCAAACGGGAGGCATTACGTTCGGCCGCTATGGTAAGGATTTCAGACCGGATGTGCTGGCCCCCGTAATGGAGTTGGTGACCTTGGAATCCCTAATCTAGAAACACAATGAGCGTGACACTGCGAACAGACCTAAAGGGAATAACTAGATGGCCGTAAGTGTTTTCGTGGACAACAATGCCTGGGATTATCTTTTTGCCAGAAGCGTGGATCTTGCTATCGACGTATCTGCGGATGACTTCAAATTCGCGATTACCCGCGAGGCGGAGTTCGAGATACGAACCTTGCCTGAGGACCTGAAGGCTTACGTTTCCAAGTGGATCGAAGGCGGCATTGTGGGTACTGACACATACTTTGGGTTTGCTGAAATGGGCTCTGCCGGTGAGTCGCGGGTGGGCGGCTTTGGCAGCGGACGGTTCATCGACCTTGCGGAGAGCGAAATACTGACCGCAGAGCGTGGGGTTATCAAAGAGACCACTAGGCCAACAGGTCTTTACAAAAATGAAGCTGATGTCTCACTAGCTGCCAGGTCAGTCCATTCGGCAATACTGACATCCGACGTTAAGAAAGTACTGGGGAGGGTTGCCAAAAAGTACGGCGGCGTTGTTGTCAATCTTGCGCACTGGCCTGCAGACATGTCATTTGACGCTTATATGAAGGCTGAATGCGCTGTTTTGATTCGTTCCTGAGGTTGCTCCAGGGAAGGCGGTACAGGTCGTTCATGGTTACTCGGGACTTCTGGATTTGCTGCAGGTCAACGCCGTTCGGTTTCCTGGCGAGGTCCATAACAGTGATGCTTCGAAGGGGCCGACTGCCTACCCGATAGCGGCCGCTGGTTGCATTGCTTCGTTGTCGTGCTGCAGGAGGTCATTCTGTTGCTTCAACTACTCCACGGCAGCGACAGACGCGGCCAACTTCGGGTCCAGCTAGGTTTGCGCCGTATTGGCCATGTGTTGTTTCAATTGACGCTATACGGATGGCTGTCAAATGGGGGGGCATGCCTTCAAGAGGAAAACTACAGGGGGGCTCGAATGCAGGACCCCCTGTTACACGGTAATGCTTCTGCGTGAGCGTCAATCCTTAGATCGTCTCCCCGCAAAACAGAATTTCCAGCTATTCACCCAACGCCCCCGCGCCCCCTTGATTTAGTCGGTTCGACATCGTAAGCAATGCGCTACAAGGGGGCGGGCTGATAGTGCGTGTTATGCGGCTTTGGCGGCTATCCGTTTAGAGTTGTTGATGAAGCGACGAACGCTGTCGTACGGAAGTTTTAGCAGGGTGGATATTGCGTGCATGTTTGGGTCAGCCGCGTAAAGCGATGAAATTATCCGCTTGTGCCACTTGGTCAAGACAATCAGCTTTCGGCCCTCGGCTTTCCGCAGTGTATTCGCATGTAGCCGGTTCTCCGTGGGGGTGACCCACTCCAAGTTGCTGGCCGCATTGTTCCTAGTGTTTCCGTCGATGTGATTTACCTGGGTCCGTTCATTCGGGCTTTGATTCACGTGGAAAGCTTTGCAAATCTGGATATGTACCAACTGCGATTTTGCCATTGGTCCGCTGCCGATATTGACGTTGCAGTAGCATCCAGAGCCCGTGTTGCCAGGGCTAAGGAATATTGGAGTATTCCTCCTAAAACTGAGGACCCAGCCATCCTGAGTAAAAGCGTATCCAGGGAACATCGGCAATATGCGCGCTCGTACGCCCTCATAGACGAATTCGGCGATAGCCTGAGTGCCGTCATTAACCAGTTTGTAGGTGACTGGGGTGCCGTTGAAGTGAGTTGTTTTGTAAGTCATTGGTATGTTTGTTGTCTATTGGCCGGGAGGCCGTTGGGAGAAACCAACGCCCACGCGAATACACCGCCCCGACGTTAAGTCTGTGGGTGCGCTGGCGTGTAGGTTGGGGTTTTGGTGCCGATGACCGAAAGGTGTCGGCGGAGTGTGGCTAGGGCGTGATAGCAATCGTGCCCAAGTCCGTGTTTTGGTGGGCGGACGACAGCGACACGGGTGGGGCTTTAGGGTGAGGAGAGGACTGGGGTCGGCTAGTGACCGTGCCTCCGATTACTAGGGCGGCCGTGGTAGCTGGCAGTAGCGAAGCTGCTGTCGGCTGCCCAGCGAGGACGACCAACACGAAGGGAGACTCAAGGGGAGGGGCGCGGGGTTAGGCCCTTAATATGGAAACCGGATTCAGACTTTGACAGGGGACTATTAACCTTGGCCCCTTTCAGAGTCTTAATTGCTGGTCAGGCTCTATGAGTCCATTCAGCAGCTTCGCTACTGCCTGGCCGCCGCCTGCCCTTGGTGGTCTTCTATATAATATCTGTCCAGGAACATAGGCCCTGGAAAACAAGGGCTGCAGCCACGTTTAACCGCCAAGTTCGGCGGGTTTGGGAATCCATTCTGAATAAGCGTCATCGCGCCCTTGGATGTCCCCTCGCCAGGCATACCATGGGTGGATTGTGATGCGCATAGGCCAGGTGCGCCCCTGAGTTTTACGCTTTATAACGTTCATGCTTTCGAGGTCTTGGAGCGCACGTTCGACCGTTCGTTGGGGGGTATCCAGCGCCTTGACTATGTCCTGAATACGACCGAACCAGTAGTTTCTTCCGGTTAGGTTTTGCGACAAGTATCCCAGCGTGTGGACCGCGCTTCCCGAAGCACCTGCCCCTAGCAGTTCAAGAGCCTTCGTGGCACTGAAATATTGCTTGTCGAGCCAAGTGTCGAACGGTGTGAGCGCCTCTAGTAATTCCTCGCTGTTCCTTGCTAGGGAAGGGAACTTGGTGTCCTTTCCGACGTAGAGGTCCACTTGTCGTTCTACTCGACGGCGCGGGAGCTTACGGGTCGCATGGATAATTTCTCCTGTACTTTGGTCTGCGAAGTACATGTGCCCCTTGTCAGTAATAGTGACAGTTGCTCGACCGTTTATAGGTCTGATGGCCTTGGGGAGGCGCAGTTCACCACTAGGCGCAGCACTGTCGGATTTTAGGTTTGTTGATTCCATTCAACGCGTCCGCACAATGGGGCCCATGGAGCGCCAGTAAGGAGCCTCCCGGTCGGGCAGAACCAGGTCCAGCATGTCAGCGTCGGTCCAAGTCAGGCCGCTAACCAGGGCCAGTTCCAAGGCTTCTGCGAGCCGCGTATCACGCCCTTTCCGTTTGCTGATGGCGCTAGCCAGGTGGGTCAGCCGGTTGAGGTGGTCTTTGTGCAGGTGCAGGTTGAGCCGCACCAGAGGGGATGGGTGTTTCATAGGGATGGAGGTCCTGTGATAGCAAACGCAAACGCCCCCGCCGTGGCTTTCCAGGCAGGTTCGATGGTTTGCATGATTTGGTTGACGTGCAGCCGGACGGGATATCGGTGTGTTTACACAAGGATTGGCCCTAATAGCCGTGGCGCTGTCTGAAGATAGAGCGGCGGGTGCCTTTCTCCCTGACTGGCTCTAATTACAGGTTTGTCCTCAGCCCCGCAGTCCGGGCCACCTCTAGGGTTTTCCCTGGGCGGGTATCCCGGCGCTTGGTCTTCGCCAGGTGGTCGGCAATCACGATCAAGTGGGCAATGTGGTCGCGGAGTAGGTATACGTTTAAGCGGACGAGGGTGTCTGCTGTTGATGTTTCATGGATTAGTTTCCTGTTGCGATGAACGTGCCAACGCCCCGCGCTGGAGGGACCAGGCAGGGTGGGCAAACGGTGGGTTTCTGCTAGGACTGGTGACAATTCGCCAGTTGCGACGCGAACGACCAATTCCCGAGATGTCAGGAAGTTAAAGGCCGTTTATACAATGACTGGTGGTAAATAGCCGTGGACGTCGCATACGCGGCTGGAAGGGCTGTCAGTTTATCAATGACTGGCTGTAAATAGGGAAGCAAGCCCATTGCAGGCTTACCGGATCAACCAGAGGCCATCTTCTTGGCGCGCTGCACGGTGGCTGTACTAGCCCCTGTGGCCTCTGCTGCGTCCCGGACGCTCATACCGCTGGCCAGGCATTTGAGGATGCGGTCGTGCTTCTCCTTGTCGATGCCACGCCCTTTGTACGCCTTCCTGTCTACTGCCTTCTTGATGCCTTCAGCCTGACGACGTCGACGGTCTTCGTAATCCTTCCGGGCCACTGCGGTCAGCATGTCCAGCAACATGTCGTTAATAGCCGCAAGCATTCTAGACGTGAAGGCGTCAGCGGATGTCGTAGTCTTCGCCATGAACTGGTGAGACGTAGGTAGGTCAAGCGCAACGACTTTGACCTCCTTGTCCTTGATGATTGCACGGAGCTTCTGCCAGTCGGCCTCGGTTAAACGGGATAGCCGGTCAACCTGCTCTACCAGGAGGATGTCACCCGGCTGTGTGTTGTCCAGCAGCTTAAACAGCTCAGGTCGCTGCAGGGAGGCACCACTTTCGTTCTCAACGTAATAGTGGGCAATCTTGTGGCCCTGGCTTGCTGCGAACTCAGTGAGCTGGCCCCTGGCGCGGTTGGCATCCTGTTCGGCAGTAGAGGCACGAAGGTAAGCGCGGATAAACATGGGTCGACGGTCCTTGTGGTCGTATAAGTGTGGTCGATAATAGTGTATTCGTATAGGTAGTCAATAGATTTTATATGAGCACGATCTGTTCAAGGTTTTCCGTGCTCGCTGTTGTATACCCTTACGACCACGATGTCGGGCGACGATGCACAAGACGATTCCTCAATGTCGCATGCCGTTGCAAGTGGTATAGAGACGCACAGTCAACACTGGATTATGACGGGCCTACTTCTCCTTGGTCTTGGAAGGTAGTAAGTACGGGCGGCGTCAAGGCCCCGGATGGATGCAGATAAAGCTTGTTATTCCTCGTCGTCATCCTCGTCGTCCGCACTCAGAGTCGGCTGGTTTTCATCCACGTATTCTTCACAGCCATTGTTGAATGAAGATGACGGGGTGCTACAGGACGATGCGTCGTCAATATCGTTCTCTTCCGCCCAGGCATACCCAGCGTCGTGTCCTTCGCCAGCTAAAGCGATGCAAGGGGCGGCAGTTAGCATCAGTAGTGTGATTGCTACATATCTCAATGTCATGGCGGTGGTCTCAATGGGCTGAGTGTAGTTGTATGTGTAGGTGCATAGAACCTCAAGCGTACAATCTTCGCTAGGTAAATCGTTGGAGCCGAGGTGGGGGAGGGGGGAATAGATTCGTCACCATACATATCTAAAGCGTTCAGAAATCTGGGCCAAAAAAAGTCGGTATGGGATGCTGCAGCCGCAGAGCCCGCACGTGTGGACAAGCTTGCCGGTACTTATGGGCTGTAGGCTTGTCATTCAGCTCTGACAATACTGCTGTCGATGTCGCTTGCATCGGCCGCAGGGCGGCCTAAACTTCAGACGCGGGAGAGCTGGATGCTTCCTACCAGAGAGCATAAGGAGATGTGTGATGGATAAGCAGGCCCTGTTTGAAAGATGCATGGCGTTAAGCGCTAGCCGCGTTCTGAATGAGCAGCAAATCGGTTGGTCAGGTCGCTGGACTTTAATGGGGGATTTCGTGGTTTGTGGCCAGTGCCTAGCCGCCCAGCCTATTGATATGGCAGACCAGCAGTTTACTCATGCGCCGGGTTGTTTAGCTGGCCAGTGCTGCACGTACCCATGGCATGAACTCCAAAGCATAATGGGTCAAATCCCCGGCAAGCAACTTAGCCAATAGCGGCTACTCCCGCTCCATTCAATCAGTAACTGTTTTGCTGTGGCGTTCCCCGGTGACTCTTTTATAAGTCCCAGGGAATGCAGTGCGTGTGCCAGCTCAACGTTGGAGGGGCTGCTCTTGTCGAATCTAACCTTGTGTCTTTTTAGCAAGGCTATGGCATCCCGCCTCGCGACGAGGTCGGGTCGGGTTGACCCCTTCTTCGCTTGAGCGCGTTTGGTTTTAGCGACCTTTTTGAGCTGGGTTGTTTGAGCGGCTTGCCATTCCTTAGCAGACCCTGTCAGCTTCCAGAGAATCTGTACTCCCCATCGTCCTTGTAATGTATTGGGCATGAAGTCACTTCGCGCCTCGGCCCAGGCGAGCATGTCATAGACAAAGCGCACCTCTTTGGCATTTAGCATCTGGGACCAAGGAAACTGCCCATCGCCCACGGCAACCATTTTTTGCAGTTCGGCAATCAAAGGACTACCCGTCGCGGCAACGTAAGTCCTGTCTATCCGAGTATCCTTGGACATGGTGATTCTCCAGAAACCGTTACGTACCTTATATCGTCGCCTACTCAAATAGTCAAAAAAAGGAATATGACCGGTTCCGGTTCAATCATATGGTTATATAGGATTGGTGGGGATCGCAGGGGGAGCGTCTGCCTCGATGAGCGGGTGTTAGGCTTGGTTGCGGGTGGTGGCGAGGGACGGCCGTTCCCTGACATCGCTTGTTACATGTTTCGTCAATTCCCTAGTGGCAATGTGCCGTTTTTCTTTGCAATCGCGTTGAGCGAGGGGTATAAACAAGTTGCTGGACGTACCGTCCAGGTGCTCTTTAAACATGGTGAATATTCTCTGGGCTTGCAGTTGGTGGTTGGGAAACTGACCGGCTTTGGTGTTCTTCAAAGCTACCTCTCCGCAACGACTCAGTCCCCTAGTTCGTCCTACGTGTGTGTTCTGTGCTTGGGCCGCGCGTCATCGAGGTGTTCTGCGTTAGCGTTTGCTCTATGCGCTGGCTAATTGTTCCTCGTTTACGTAAAGCTGTTCGGTTTACGCAATTGGCATATGTTGACGGATGAATTCTACGGTGACGAAGTTGGCGGCGGCGACGGCTTATCGACATTGATAAATCAATATCAATAAGCAGAACTGTGGTTTGTAGTGGTGTCTTGGAAGTTCCATTCGGCCCGGAATGCTTTGGCGGCGGCAATTTCGCCGGCGAAGGAGCTACAACCATGCGTAAGATGAAGCCAGTCCGTTCTCGGACTACTCTGAAAAAGCACAATATCCAAGACACCCGCGTTACAGTTGATAGTGAACGTTCTCATAGCAACGAAGGAAAAGGCAGTCGGTTGAAACGAATCCGCCAAGCGGTGGAGGGGCTACTGATTCGCCAAGCACTTTTGGAGATTTGGGAACGTAAGCTGGAGTACTGGGATCGAGCCTGTGATGCTGTAGGCAAACTCCTTGAGGCTATGTCCTCATGACGCAACAAATCACATCATTCGAATTCTGAAGGGCCGATCTGAGTATCGGCCTTTCTTCGTTTTAGGACCGGAACATGGATGCCCCAACGTACCCTCTCAAACCTATCCATAGCATTCAGGCGCTAGCTTTGGCGCTGGGTGAGAGCGAACGTCTATTAGAGCGTCTTGCAGCTCGCGCTGACCGGATGTACCGCCACGTTCCTCAAGAGAAAAAAGGGAAAAAACGGGATACTTATGACGCTCATGAGTCGCTTAAACGGGTCCAACGAAAGATCGTTGATAGAATCCTCGCAAGAGTAATCTTCCCCAAGTACCTGCACGGGGGCATCAGGGATACCACATCCCCTAGAAGTATTCTTAGTAATGCCGTAGTCCATGCTGGCGCAAAGTACGTCATTCTTCAGGATATTAAGAACTTTTACCCTTCAATATTGATGGATCAGGTCCACGCCTTATATCGCGGACTGTTCGGGTTTGGTGTAACCGTATCCGCTCTGCTGTCATCTATATGCACTCGCGAGGGAAGCACTCCTCAAGGGGCGAGTACAAGTGGCTACATCGCCAATCTGATATTTTGGGATGTTGAGCCGAAAATAGTTAGGGGGCTTCTCGACAACGGTTTCCAATACTCTCGATTCGCTGACGACATAACCATCTCATCTAGTCGGCAGCCTTCGTCGGACGAGCTTTCGTTCATTGTTTCCACCGTCACAGGGATGCTGGCCGCTAAAGGGTGCCATCAGAAGCGGGCTAAGCTTCACATGCGAGTACGAGGGCAGGGAATTAAGGAGGATGACCAAACCTTCAAACCGCTCACGGTAACTGGGTTGAGCGTCTACAACAGTGTTCCCGGCTTGACCAAGCTGGAGCGTAAACGTATACGGTCGGCAGTCAGGCAGTTGGAGGTCGCGAGCGAGTCTGTTCCTGATTGGAAGGTCCTTGAACCAATGTATCATCGGGCAATGGGGCGGGTTGGGCGTTTGCTTGCTTGCCGACATCCAGACGGTGAAGCTTTCAAAGCTCGGCTCAATGCAGTGAAGCGTTCGTACCAAAAACCTTTACTGGAACGATACCAGCAAGCCTCTAACGCTACTTTGCCATATGCCCATAGGGGCAGTCGCGCCTGAGCAAGCGAACAGCCCGTTACCTTGGGAGCTGTGAGAGTTGAGACTTCATTCATTCCGTCGGTGGTACAAAAGGGGGGCAGTCGGGTGGTACAAAACGCCTTGCCAGGCATCCCTATACCCGCCGTACAATGAACCCAAATTCACATCCGCGTGATGGTGAAGAATCGTGTGACACCCTCTGGAAGCCCCAGGTGAGTGTCGTTATGGTGACCCCATCGGTCCCCCCGCAACGATTACCCGTGAACCTGGTCAGATCCGGAAGGAAGCAGCCACAGCGGGAACATTGTGTGCCGGGGTGTGGCTGGTGGGGTTGCCTCCATAACGCCCAGGCCTTCGTTCGCAAGGCTTATGAGATGACTTTAGGTCAGTCTGAAGCGAAGTGGTCCTTTCGCTTTAAGTTTTGCCGAGATAGTGCAATTTGTTACGGGTGAAACACTCCGTGCTTTGACGAAGCGTTCCACCCGTGAAGTTATAGTGCAAATACAATCTCTGATTCTCTTAGTTCGCAAACTCTAACTGTATTCGATAGTACCGATATTTTAACGGTTCTGTCGGTGATGTTATGATTGAATTCGATTTTAGCAACACTCTCCGCAAATCCATCATCTATATTCAAAATTGAGATGCCGTCAGGGTAAAGCTTATCCTTGTTGTCAGTTAGGGCATATCTTCCTCCCGAAGATGCATAGCCTTGGAGGATGCGGCTTTCTACTTTTACTAATTTTTCATTAATCATTTGATGGATGGAGCTCGCTTGGTTTTCTTCTGCTGAGAAATACAAGCTGGTATTTGTTGTAAATGTAAAGTATGTCGTGTCCGGAACTACAACTGACTCTTTCCCTTCGCCGGGAGGGGAGTCTTGTTCTTCGCCAATTGCTATAAGGTGTCGGACGCCATTCTCTTCGTGAAACTTGCTTTTCTTGCTGTGAGATGAATGGCTTTGCCCATCAATGGTAAGGTTTACGGATGCAATGATGCCCCAGTAATCACTCGTTGAGATCGATCCCTGTGTGTTCATTGAGGTATAAGTAACTTGGCCGCCCGTTTTTTTTATTTCGAATATAGCCTCTGTTTCGGGGTCGCTCATTTTGATAGTAATTGAGTCAGGGATGTAGGCGGCTATTAAGCCGTAATGGTTGGGGCGTATATCTGTTGTTGTAGGGAAGAGCATTGGCTCAGGTCGCCAGGTTTCAACTAGTCTCCACTCAGGATTTGTAAGGCTGGTGCGGGTATACAAGCTCTTCGATAATAGAAGCGCCTTCGAAGAAAAGATTGTCATTGGCGTCTTGTTTGATGCGGTCACTGATTCAGTTTTCATCTTGGTTGTCCTGTAAATATGGCTTGAGTTTGTACAGAGTTGCAAGAAATAGCGGTTTTCTTGTCCTGTGATTGTTTTTTTTGCCGTATTTTTTGTCTACTGTCAGAACTGACAGTCCGGACGAGTGGTAGTTTTAGGTTTTGCACGGTTTGCCGAAAGAATCGTTTTTATACAAAAAAGAATTCACTGTCTCGGTAGCCAGAGGTCGTACGCGTCTCAGCCTGATCCGGTATCAATTCCTTTCAATTGGCCGGTGTGCATCGGCTGCCGAACTCTGCTCACGATCCTTCCCCGGCAGTCGGCGGGCATCCGCATCCAATAAACTCACGCTGTCTTCCTCAAGACTCCATGAGGAGCCAATTTTAACGGGAAGGTTTTCTTTTAAGTTACCTGCAACGGAGGCTCACTTTCTCACTTTATCGAAAGCGCCTGGTCGACCGCCGCAATCAGCTTCCCCAGGTCCTTCGGCGTGGCCTTGTGTATGACATTGAACAAGTAGGCCCGTTGCTCGTCTTCATCGGCCATGTCGGCAAAAAACGCTTTAGGCTGGACGTCCAATACGTTGGCAAGCAGGAGCAAGGCTTCGACGCTGGGGGTGTAGGTGCCGGTTTCGAAGCGGCTGATGGTTTTCGGGTCAAAACCGGTCTTTTCGCCAAGTTCAGCCTGAGTAAGCCCCGCTACTTTGCGGTAGCGTCTGATGGCTGAGCCCAGACTTGAAATTTGCATCGCTTAATTCCCATTCAGAATCAAGAACTTAACGATAGATTTTCGCATTAGGCAACCGCTTGTTCCATCACCTTGCTTTGCAAAATGTGATGCGTTTCGTAGAATCGGTCTTTGGCACGTGAATTTGGTGATCTGCTTCTGAAGCCGGGCGAGTAAAAGGACCGGGGCTCGCGCTTCTTGCAGCGACACAAGGCGGGGCCTGGAGCATTCAGGTCGCACCGCCAGCGTCCGTGCTCCAGCTTTATCAAGGTATTTGAGCCTGGTTGATTTTCGCCCGTCCGGGGGCGGTGCAACCGCGCGCGCCAAACGAGCCTGACTCATGGATGACTGCTTCGATGGATAAGAAGTACCGCAGGGCCGTTGACGCCGCCGCGATCTTTTCCGAAACCGATTTGAGCGGTCGCATCACTTACGTCAACGATCAATTCTGCGATCTGTTTGGCTTCCGGCGCGATGAGCTGCTGGGGGCGAACCACAGGTTGCTCAATTCCGGCCAGCACCCCAGCGAGTTCTTCAGCGCGATGTGGCGCACCATCGCGTTGGGGGAGATCTGGAAGGGCGAGATCTGCAATCGATCCAAGGACGGTACGCTGCACTGGGTCGACACCACCCTGGTACCGATGACTGACGAAGCGACAGGGCTCGTCGAGCGATACCTGGCGATTCGCTTCGATGTCAGCGAAAAGCGCCGGCTGCTGCATTCCCTGCAATGGCGGGTCGGGCACGATGTGCTGACTGGACTGCCCAATCGTACCTACTTGTCCGAACTGCTGGACCAGGCCTTGGAATTTTCCCGGGGAGAGAATCTACCCCTGGCGGTTTGCATGCTCGATCTGGATGGCTTCAAGGCAGTCAACGACGGTTATGGCCACGCCAGCGGTGATCGCTTGCTCGTGGAAGTCGCCAGGCGGTTGCGCAGCATTGTGCGCGGCGACGACGTCGTGGCGCGCCTGGCCGGGGATGAGTTCGTGTTGGTGCTGCGACATGTGTGTGGCATGGACGAATTGCATGCCGCGTTGAATCGGGTGTTGATCGCCGTGTCCATGCCCTATGCCATTGATGGCAAGAGCATTAACGTTTTTGCCAGCATCGGTGTGACGCTGTCTCCCTGGGATAACGAAGACGCCGACACGTTGCTGCGCCACGCCGACCAGGCGATGTACGTGGCCAAGCAGAGCGGTCGCAATCGGTTTCACCTGTTCGACGTGTCCCGGGACAAAGAGGTGCGTGCAACTTACCAGACCGTCGAACGGGTCCGACAGGCCTTGGCCAGCAATGAATTGCGATTGTATTTCCAGCCCAAGGTCAATATGCGCAATGGCACCGTGGTCGGTCTGGAAGCTTTGTTGCGCTGGAAGCATCCGCAGCGTGGCCTGGTGCCGCCACGCGAATTCCTGCCGCTGGTAGAAGAGACGGACCTGATTGTCGAGATCGGCGAATGGGTCATGGGACAAGTGCTGACTCAGCTACAACGATGGCAACAGGTGGGGCAGGGCTGGCCGGTGAGCATCAATATATCGGCCCGCCATTTCCAGCGAGCGGATTTCGTCGAGCGGCTGCAACGGAAGTTGGAGCAGCACCCAGCGGTGTTGCCGCGCATGCTCGACCTGCAGATCGTGGAGTCGGTCGCCGTGGAAAACCTCGCGCACGTCAGCGCCTGTCTACAGGCGTGCCAGGCCTTGGGCGTGGGGTTTTCATTGGGCGGTTTCGGTACGGGCTATTGTTCGCTCAATGACCTCAAGCACCTACATACGCAAACCATCAAGATCGACAAGACCTTCGTGCGCGATATGCTAGATGACCGGGACGATCTTGCGCTGACCGAAGCCGTGATCGGTCTGGCTCGGGCGTTTGGCCGGCAGGTGGTCGCGGAGGGCCTCGACAGTCTTGAGCACGGACAGGTGCTGCTGCGCCTGGGATGTGAAGTGGCGCAAGGCTACTTCATCGCCCGGCCCATGCCCGCCAACCGGGTGCCGGGCTGGGTAAGAAGCTTCGTCCCGCCGCCGCAGTGGCAGAGTCGGCCGGGTGCTCAGGGCGATACGGCGCCGCTCTGAGACCCCTCGCTGCGACCGGTGTAGAGCTGGATGATCGCGTCGATTTCCCCGGACATTTTCATTTTCAGCAAGGTGCGCAGAATGCGTTGCGCTGGAATTTCCGGGTCATTGCGCACATAGCAGCTCAGTTGCTGTTCCTGGAGGACCGCAACCTCATGCAGCTGTCGGTCGGCGCCATGCCGTTGGTTGAACCAATCCAGCGCCCATTGATTGCTGACCGCATAACGATAGCGCCCGGCCAACAGTTTCGCCAACACCTGATCCTGGCTGCGCGCATCGTCGCGCCGCAGATGGCCGCTGTCGAACAAAGGTTGCAAGGTAGGGTAGCGGTAGCTGAGCACGGTGCCGATCGATTGCTGCGCCAGCGCCGCCGGGGCGATTTTTTCGCCGGTGCCGGTCGCGCTGACGAGCACGTCGCGCTGAAAGAACAGCGGAACGCTCCAAAGGTAGTCGGGGCCTTTGTCCTTCACCCAATCAGGCGAGACGTAACAGCGCATGTCTATTTCGCCATGTTCCATGGCGCTGTCCAGTCGTGCGCGAGCCAGGACATGAAATTGCGCAGGCATGCCCACCCGGGTTGCCAGGCTGGTCATGATGTCCGGCAGGATGCCTTGGGTCGGGTGGCCTCGCTCGATCTGCACCATGGGCATGGCCCAGCCGTCGGTAATGGCGAAACGCAAGGGGACCTCGTCGGCGAAACATCCCGTAGTCAACAGCAGCAAAGCCCCCATGGCCGAACGCATAAACTCTCCTGACAGTGCCCAACCGTGTCGACAACCGAGCCTTCAGGTCCAAGCTTAGCCACATTAGACGAGCACACCGGATGCAATTTCGCCCCTGCTCCGCTAGCATTAGCCGCTTATGTTCCTTCGTTGCGACGGTTTTCGATGAGTTATCAGGTTCTTGCACGTAAATGGCGTCCGCGCTCGTTCCGCGAAATGGTCGGCCAGACCCATGTGCTCAAGGCTCTGATCAATGCCTTGGACAGCCAGCGGCTGCACCATGCCTACCTGTTCACCGGCACCCGGGGCGTGGGCAAGACCACCATTGCGCGGATCATCGCCAAGTGCCTGAACTGTGAAACCGGCATCACTTCGACCCCCTGCGGCGAATGCTCGGTTTGCCGGGAAATCGACGAAGGTCGTTTCGTCGACCTGATCGAGATCGACGCCGCCAGCCGCACCAAGGTCGAAGACACCCGTGAGTTGCTCGACAACGTCCAGTACGCGCCGAGCCGTGGGCGCTTCAAGGTCTACCTGATCGACGAAGTGCACATGCTCTCCAGCCATTCCTTCAATGCGTTGCTCAAGACCCTCGAAGAACCGCCGCCCTACGTCAAGTTCATCCTGGCGACCACCGATCCGCAGAAACTTCCTGCAACGATTCTCTCGCGGTGCCTGCAGTTCTCCCTGAAGAACATGACGCCGGAACGGGTCGTCGAGCATTTGACCCACGTCCTGGGCGTCGAGAACGTGCCGTTCGAAGACGACGCGCTGTGGCTGCTGGGCCGCGCCGCCGACGGTTCGATGCGCGACGCCATGAGCTTGACCGACCAGGCCATCGCTTTCGGTGAAGGCAAGGTCATGTCCGCCGATGTGCGCGCCATGCTCGGCACTCTCGATCACGGCCAGGTCTACGACGTGCTGCATGCGCTGATCGAAGGCGACGCGAAGGCGCTCCTCGAAGCGGTGCGTCACCTGGCCGAGCAGGGGCCGGACTGGAATGGCGTGCTCTCGGAAATCCTCAATGTGCTGCACCGTGTCGCCATCGCCCAGGCGTTGCCGGACGGCGTTGACAACGGTCATGGCGACCGCGATCGCGTATTGGCCCTGGCCCAGGTGCTGCCGGCCGAAGACGTGCAGTTCTATTACCAGATGGGCTTGATCGGCCGCCGCGACCTGCCTTTGGCACCGGACCCGCGAGGCGGCTTCGAAATGGTGCTGCTGCGAATGCTCGCGTTCCGGCCCGCCGATACGTCGGAAGCGCCGAGACAGGTGCTAAAGCCAGTGGGGATCAGCCAGGCCACAGCTGATTCCGCCAAGCCAGTGGCTGCCACGCCCAATGTCGCGTCGGCAGCGGCTTCTGCTCCGGCCGCAGTGGCGCCTGTCGCCCAACCGGCCCCGAATCCTGTCGATACCATGCCTGAACCGGAGCCCGAACCGGAGCCGGTCGTTGAGGCGTTGCCCCAGCCTGTCGTCGAAGAAGTCATCGATCTGCCCTGGAACGACCCGGTCGAGCCGGAGGTCGTCCTGCAGCCTGCTGTGGAACCGGTGCTGGAAACGGTCGCCGAGCAGCCCGAATTGCCGCCCATGCCCATGCCGACGCCGGACAGCGTGGTGCCCGACGCGCCCGAGTGGGTCGCCGCGCCGGTGCCCGAGCCGACGGTGGCGGACGTCGATGTCGCCACGCCGGGCAGCGACCTGGATGACGAGCCGCCGTTGGACGAGGATTACATCGAGCCGGACATGGATTCGGCCTACAGCTACCTGGACGACCTGGCCAGCGAGCATGCCGCCGAGCCAGCACCGGAGCCCGAGCCGGAACCCGCGGCGATGCCAGCCACAGGGCTGGCCTTGCAATGGCTGGAGCTTTTCCCGAAACTGCCGATCAGCGGCATGACAGGCAGCATCGCTGCCAACTGCACGTTGATTTCCGTGGAAGGCGACCACTGGCTGTTGCACCTGGACCCGGCCCACAGCGCGCTGTTCAATGCGACCCAACAGCGTCGTCTCAACGATGCGCTGAACCAATACCACCAGCGCCCCCTGACGTTGACCATCGAGCTGATCAAGCCCGAGCAGGAAACCCCGGCACAGGCTGCTTCCCGCCGCCGTGCCGACCGTCAGCGCGAGGCGGAGGAGTCGATCCACGGCGATCCGTTCATCCAGCAGATGATGCAACAGTTCGGCGCCGTGGTCCGTCACGATACTATCGAACCTGTCGAGGCCCCGGTCACCCAGGGCTCATAACTGAAAGCGCCGGGCCGAACGCCGGGCGCTGTGTTTATTCACGTACTTTCGAGGTGATTCCCATGATGAAAGGTGGCATGGCCGGCCTGATGAAGCAGGCGCAGCAGATGCAGGAAAAAATGGCCAAGATGCAGGAAGAGCTGGCCAACGCTGAAGTCACCGGCAAGTCCGGCGGCGACATGGTGACCGTGGTCATGACCGGGCGCCACGACATCAAGCGCGTCAGCATCGACCCAAGCGTGGTCGAAGGCTTGAGCGAAGATGACAAGGAAATGCTCGAAGCCCTGTTCGCCGCCGCCGTCAACGACGCCGTGCGCAAGATCGAAGCCAACAGCCAGGACAAGATGTCCGGCATGACCGCTGGCATGCAGTTGCCGCCGGGCATGAAACTGCCGTTCTGATTCGCCATCCCGATCGGGATGGGCTACACACAATGCCAGGCATCGCGCCTGGCATTTTTGTTTGCGCTATGCAGCCGGTCACTGGCGCCGTTCGGCTGAACAAACATCGAACGCCGCCCCTTCGGCAATGGTCTGCTCCCTATACGTGCCCGTAACGAACAAGGAGACGCTTGCATGTCGATTTCCAACCAGCGCATCGTCCTGGCTTCCCGCCCGGAAGGTGCGCCCATCCCTGAAAACTTTCGTCTCGAACACGTCACGCTGCCGGACCTGGCGCAGGGACAGATCCTGCTCAAGACGCTGTTCCTGTCGTTGGATCCCTACATGCGCGGACGCATGAGCGACGCACCTTCCTACGCCGCGCCGGTGCAAATCGACGAGGTGATGACCGGTGGCGCCGTCAGCCGCGTGGAGCGCTCGATGCATCCCAAGTTCCAGGAAGGCGATCTGGTGGTGGGTGCAACGGGTTGGCAAAGCCACTGCATCAGTGACGGCCGCAATGTCATTCCCATCCCCTCGGGATTGCCTAGCCCTTCAATGGCCCTGGGGGTTCTGGGGATGCCGGGCATGACCGCCTACATGGGTCTGATGGACATCGGCCAACCCAAGGCAGGGGAAACCCTGGTGGTTGCCGCGGCGTCGGGAGCGGTCGGTTCAGTGGTCGGCCAGGTGGCGAAGATCAAGGGCCTGCGCGTGGTGGGCGTGGCCGGCGGAAGCGAGAAGTGCAAATACGTGGTCGACGAGCTGGGGTTCGACGCCTGCGTCGATCATCGAAGCGAAAATTTTGCGCAAGAACTGGCCCGGGCCTGCGACCAGGGCATCGACATCTATTACGAAAATGTCGGTGGCAAAGTCTTCGACGCGGTGGTGCCGCTGCTCAATGCCAAGGCCCGCATCCCGCTCTGCGGATTGATCGCCTCCTACAACGATCGTCAGCCGTCGAGTGGCCCGGATCGTCTGCCGCAGTTGCAGCGCACGCTGCTGACCAAGCGCGTGCGTATCCAGGGCTTCATCGTGTTTGATGACTACGGTGATCGCCAGCCGGAATTCATCAGCGCCATGGCGCCCTGGGTGCGCGACGGCAGGGTCAAGTTCCGCGAAGACCTTGTCGACGGTCTCGAGAACGCGCCACAGGCATTTATCGGTCTGCTGGAAGGGCGCAACTTCGGCAAGTTGGTCGTGCGGGTGGCGCGCGATTGAGTATTTGACGCTAATCGGAGGCGCGGGTATAAACCGCGTCTCGTTGTTATGTCGGACGTTTCCTCCATGAGCTTCAGCCCTTTGATCCGTCAACTGATCGATGCCCTGCGAACTTTGCCGGGTGTCGGTCAGAAAACCGCCCAGCGCATGGCGTTGCAATTGCTTGAGCGTGATCGCAGTGGCGGCTCACGCCTGGCCCAGGCCTTGAGCCAGGCGATGGAAGGGGTAGGGCATTGCCGCTTGTGCCGCACCCTGACGGAAGACGACCTTTGTCCGCAATGCGCCGACCCGCGTCGGGACGACAGCCTGCTCTGCGTGGTGGAGGGGCCGATGGACGTGTACGCGGTGGAGCAGACCGGTTTCCGTGGTCGCTACTTCGTGCTCAAGGGCCATTTATCGCCGCTCGACGGGCTAGGGCCGGAGGCCATTGGCATTCCGCAACTGATGGCGCGGGTCGAGGAGGCGGGTACGTTTACCGAAGTCATCCTTGCCACGAACCCGACGGTCGAAGGCGAAGCCACCGCCCACTACATTGCCCAACTGCTGAGCAACAAAGGCCTGGTCGCCTCCCGCATCGCCCACGGCGTGCCCCTGGGCGGCGAGTTGGAGTTAGTGGATGGTGGGACATTGGCGCATTCGTTTGCCGGGCGCAAGCCGATCGCGTTGTAACGTGTGAAGCGAGCAGGCTCGCTTCCACACGTTCTACCGTCGGGCGCCGATTATCGTTCGCTGAGCGAAAACTGCGTCAGGCAAAACGTCGGTATCCCCATGTCTTCCAGGCGCTGGGAGCCGAGCAGTTCTGGCAAATCGATTATCGCCGCCGCTTCATGGACCTTCGCGCCCATGCGGTGGATCAGGTTGGCCGCGGCGATCAGCGTGCCGCCCGTGGCGATCAGGTCATCGAACATCACCACCGAATCACCCTCGCACAGGCTGTCGGCGTGAACTTCCAGGAAGGCCTCGCCGTATTCGGTCTGGTAGCCCTCGGCCAATACGTCGGCCGGCAGCTTGCCTTGCTTGCGGAACAGCACCAGCGGCTTGTTCAGTTGATAGGCCAGGATCGAGCCAATCAGGAAACCTCGCGCATCCATCGCGCCGATATGCGTGAACCCGGCCTCGACATAGCGATGGGCAAAGCTGTCCATCACCAGCCGCAGCGCGGTGGGCGACTGGAACAACGGAGTAATGTCGCGAAAGATCACGCCGGGCTTGGGGAAGTCAATAACGGGGCGGATCAGGGATTTGATGTCGAAGGAGTCGAAGACCATCGTCGAAGTGTCCTGGCTGGCTGCAAACGCCGCAGTATAGCGCGGCGGGGCGAAAGCCTCAGCCGCGCAGGCGTATCAGCCTTCTACCGAGCCGCCAGCCAGGGCGCAAAGCTGGATCGGGTCGAGGATGTGGATTTCCTTGCCTTCGGCGGCGATCAATTCATTCTGCTGGAAACGGGTAACCACCCGAGACACGGTTTCCACCGCCAGGCCCAGGTAGTTGCCGATTTCGTTGCGCGACATGCTCAGGCGAAACTGATTGGCGGAAAACCCACGGGCACGAAAGCGTGCCGAGAGGTTGACGAGGAACGTGGCGATGCGTTCGTCGGCGGTTTTCTTCGAGAGCAACAGCATCATCTGCTGGTCGTCACGGATTTCCCGACTCATCACCCGCATCAATTGACGGCGCAGTTGCGGTAACTGCACGGACAGCTCGTCGAGACGATCAAAAGGAATTTCGCAGACCGAGGTGGTTTCCAGCGCTTGGGCCGAGACCGGGTGGCTCTCGGTGTCCATGCCCGACAGGCCCACCAGTTCGCTGGGCAAGTGGAAACCCGTGAGCTGCTCTTCGCCGCCGTCGCTCAGATTGAAGGTCTTCAAGGCGCCCGAGCGTACGGCATAGACCGAATTGAAGGCATCGCCCTGGCGAAACAGAAACTCGCCTTTCTTCAATGGACGTCCGCGTTTGACGATGTCGTCCAGCGCGTCCATGTCCTCCAGATTCAATGAAAGTGGCAGGCACAGGGGGGCCAGGCTGCAGTCCTTGCAGTGTGCCTGGTTATGAGCGCGCGATTTGACTGGCTCGGACATTTCTTAAATCCTTGTGGGAAAACACACATAAGCCGTAAGGGTAACCCAGCATACTAACTCCGGCCAGCGCGGTATCACCGTCAAATTGTCGCGCTCAGATGACGCGGGAAAAACGCTGTCGGTCCTGATGCTCCAGATACACGTCGAACACCATGCAGACCGAGCGCACCAGCAACCGCCCGGCGGGTAATACCTTGATGTGCGTATTCGTCAATTCGATCAGCCCGTCGTCGGCCATTGCCTGTAGTTGCGGCCATATCGAGGCGAAATACTCGCAAAAATCGATATTGAAGGCCTGCTCGATCTCGGCGAACGCCAACGTGAACTGGCAGGTCAGTTGTTGGATTACCGCCCGTCGCACCCGGTCGTCAGCGTTGCACACCAGCCCGCGATTGGTCGTCAGTTGCCCGTCGGACAGGGTGTTCTGGTAGTGGCTCAAATCGCTGCTGTTCTGGCAGTAGAGGTCGCCGATCTGGCTGATGGCCGACACGCCCAGACCGACCAGGTCGCAATGACCATGGGTGGTATAGCCCTGGAAGTTGCGCTGCAAGGTCGCTTCTTCCTGGGCGATTGCCAGTTCGTCGTCGGGCAGGGCGAAGTGATCCATGCCGATGTAGCGATAACCGGCGGCGGTCAGCTGTTCGAGGGTGCCTTGCAGCATCGCCAGTTTCTGGGGCGGGTTCGGCAGGTCCTGGCTGTTGATGCGCCGCTGGGGCATGAAGCGTTCCGGCAGGTGGGCATAGTTGAACACCGACAGGCGGTCCGGTTGCAGGCTGATAACTTCCTCGACAGTGCGGGCAAAGCTTTCCGGGGTTTGCTTGGGCAAGCCGTAAATCAAATCGATGTTGATCGAACGAAACTGCAGGGTCCGGGCGGCTTCGACCACGGCGCGGGTTTCTTCCAGGCTTTGCAGGCGATTGATGGCGCGCTGCACGGCCGGGTCAAGATCCTGCAGGCCGATGCTGACCCGGTTGAAGCCCAGCTCCCGCAGCAGTCCCATGGTCGACCAGTCGGCTTCCCGAGGGTCTATTTCAATGCCGTAGTCGCCGGAATCGTCGTCCACCAAGTTCAAGTGTTTGCGCAGCTTGGCCATCAACTGACGCAACTCGGCATGGCTGAGAAAGGTCGGCGTACCGCCGCCAAGGTGCAGCTGTTCCACGCGCTGGGCCGGGTCCAGGTGGCAACCGATCAGTTGGATTTCCTGCTCCAGGCGTTGCAGATAGACATGGGCCCGGCCGCGATCCTTGGTGATGACTTTGTTGCAGGCGCAGTAGTAGCAAATATTGGCGCAGAACGGCACGTGTACATACAGCGACAGCGGCTTGAGCGCTTTGCGGCTATCGCGCAGGGCGTGGAGCAAATCGAAACTGCCCACTTGGCCGGCAAACTGCGCCGCGGTCGGGTACGAGGTGTAGCGTGGGCCCGCCAGGTCGTAGCGGCGGATCAGGTCTGAGTCCCAACGAATGGCGTCGAGCATGCGGGCGTTCCCCGGATAGGCTGGCATGCTTGAAAGTTTATCGGGGCGGTGGAAGGAGCGTGTTGATTTACGTCAACAGGGCAAGCCCGCTGCCAACGTATCCCTGTGTAACCGGCTCAATGCCCCATGAGCCAATGCTGATGCGGCCCTGGCAAAGTCCAGATTCCGAAGACAATCACCAACAAGCCGCCAGCCATGCGCACGCTGCGTTTGCGTAACAATGCCGTGACGCGTTCGGCGGCGAGGCCGGTGGCGAGCAGCACCGGCCAGGTGCCCAGGCCAAAGGCGAGCATCAGTAAAGCACTGTCCAGCGCATTGCCTTGGCTGGCGGACCACAGCAGGGTGCTGTAGACCAACCCGCACGGCAACCAACCCCACAGCGCGCCGAGCAGCAGGGCCCGGGGCAGGCTCGACACCGGCAGCAGGCGATTGGCGACGGGTTGGATATGCCGCCACAGGCCACGCCCGACGCTTTCGATCCGTGTCAGGCCACTCCACCAACCTGCCAGATACAGGCCCATGGCGATCAGCAACAGACCGGCCAGCACCCGCATGACCATTGCCGCCGGGCTGTTTGCCACGGCCCAGCCGGCCAGGCCGATCAGCAAGCCGGCCGTGGCGTAGCTGAGGATTCGTCCGAGGTTGTACGCCAGCAACAATCGAAAGCGCCGGCTG
Source organism: Pseudomonas sp. Z5-35 (assembly GCF_051131945.1). Lineage (NCBI taxonomy): Bacteria > Pseudomonadati > Pseudomonadota > Gammaproteobacteria > Pseudomonadales > Pseudomonadaceae > Pseudomonas > Pseudomonas sp. Z5-35. Next base: position 3,612,630 of record NZ_CP071640.1, on the reverse strand, counting down.
CGCTGTTCCTTGGGAATTGCCAGGGTCAGGGCGCCCATCAACCCGCCGCACATGCCCAGGCAATGTCCACCACCCAACAGGCCAAGGATGACGGCCGAAACCAGCAAGGGCGCCAGATCAAGCATGGGGCGGGGCCTTGTCGTCCGGTTTGCGCTCGTCGCCGCTGGCCTCGTCCACGGCGGCCTTGTGGTTCGGGTCCTGGTCGTCGAACAGAATGCTATGGGCGGGACCGTCGAGGTCATCGTATTGGCCGCTGTCCACGGCCCAGAAGAAAATGTAGACGGCGATGGCTACGATCAGCAGCGCGGCAGGGATCATCAGGTAGAGAGCTGGCATGTCGGAACTCCATGCCCGCGCGGCTCAGGCCGGCAGCGGACGGGTATCGGGGGTGGCGTCGAACACCTGCGCCTTGGGTTGACGGGTCAGCCTCAGCGCATTCAACACCACCGTCAACGAGCTGATGGACATGCCGACCGCGGCCCACACCGGCGTAATCCAACCGAGGGCGGCGAACGGCAACATGAGGCCATTGTACAACCCGGCCCAGACCAGGTTCTCGATGATCACCCGGCGGGTGCGCCGGGCCAGGCTGAAGGCGTGAATGAGGGCGCCGAGGCGGTTGGACAACAGGACTGCGTCGGCGCTGGTCTTGGCCAGGTCGGTGGCCGAGCCCATCGCGACGCTGATATCCGCCGCCGCCAGCACCGGGACGTCGTTCACGCCGTCGCCAAGCATCAGCACTTTATGGCCTTGCTGGTGCAGTTGCCGGAGCACGGCCAACTTGTCATCCGGGCGCAGGCCGCCGCGGGCTTCATCGATGCCCAGTTCGGCGGCGACGCTGACAACCATTGGCGAGCTGTCGCCCGACAGCAGCAAGGTTCGCCAGCCCCGGGCCTTGCACGCCGCGAGCAGGGCCGGCGCATCGACGCGCAAGCGATCGTCGAGCACAAACCAGGCCAGCGGCCCCAGCTGATCGCCCAGCAACAGCCATTGTCCAGGTTCATCCGGCATCACCGGCGCTGCTGCGCCACTCAGTTCGCAGACAAAGCCGGGATGGCCGATGCGCAGGGATTGTTCGCCTACCACGCCTCCGAGTCCCAACCCAGGAGTGCTTTGTACATGCTCGGCGGCCAATGGCGCACGGCCGAAAGCCCTGGCGATAGGGTGTTCGGAGCGGTTTTCCAAGGCGGCGGCCAGGGCCAGGCATTGGTCGCTGTCGAGTGCCCCCAGTGTTCGGATCGCGCGCAACGCCAGGCGACCTTCGGTGAGGGTGCCGGTCTTGTCGAAAATCACCGTGTCGATCTGGTTCAGGCCTTCCAACACATGACCGCGCGTCAGCAATAGCCCGAGTTTGTGCAGGGTGCCGGTGGCGGCGGTCAGGGCGGTCGGCGTCGCCAGGGACAGCGCGCAAGGGCAGGTCGCGACCAGCATCGCGAGGACAATCCAGAATGCCCGTGAGGCATCCAGTTGCCACCACACCAACCCGATGACGGCAGCGGCGACCAGAGAGAACAGCAAGAACCACTGGGCGGCGCGGTCGGCGACTTGCGCCAGTCGTGGCTTCTCGGCCTGGGCACGTTCGAGCAGGCGCACGATGGCGGACAATCGGGTGTCGAGCCCCAAGGCCTGCACTTCGACGGTGAGCGCACCCTCGACGTTAAGCGTACCCGCCGTCACCGCGTCGCCCGCCTGACGAGGTTGCGGGAGGTATTCGCCGGTCAGCAGTGATTCGTCGACGCTGGACTGGCCGTCGAGAATCCGACCGTCGGCGGGCAGGATCGCCCCAGGCTGGACCAGCACGCGGTCGCCCATGCGCAGCTCGCTGAGCAGGACGCGCTCACTCTGGCCCTGGTCGTCCAGGCGCAGGCACGAGGCCGGCAGCAGGTTGACCAATTGGGCGGTGGCGGCAGCGGTGCGTTCGCGGGCGCGGCGCTCCAGGTAGCGGCCGGCGAGCAGGAACAAGGCGAACATGCCGACGGCATCGAAATACAGCTCGCCGGTCCCGGTGATGGCGGTCCAGATCCCGGCGATGTAGGCGCCGCCAATGGCCAGGGATACCGAAACGTCCATGGTCAGGTGGCGGGTGCGCAGGTCGCGCATGGCACCTTTGAAAAACGGCGCGCAGCTGTAGAAGACGATGGGGGTGGTGAGGAACAGCGCAACCCAGCGCAGGATGGTGTGCATCTCCGGGCTCAGGTCGATGTTGAATTCCGGCCAGGTGGCCATGGTCGCCATCATGGCCTGGAACCACAGCAACCCGGCCACGCCCAACTGGCGCAGGGCCAGGCGGTTCTGCGCGGCGAGCTGTTCGCAGGCTTGGTCGGCCTGGTACGGATGGGCGGCGTAGCCGATCTGGCGCAGCTCGGCGAGCAGCGTGCTCAGCGGCAGTTGCCCGTCGGCCCAGCGGACGTGCAAGCGATGGTTGGACAGGTTCAATCGCGCCTCGGCCACGGCCGGCAGGCTGCGCAGTTGTTTTTCGATCAACCAGCCGCAGGCGGCGCAGCTGATGCCTTCCATGAGCAGGGTAGTCTCGGCCAGCTCGCCTTCATGGCGAATGAACGACTGCTGCACATCGGGGCGATCATACAGCGCCAGTTCTTCGGTCAGTTGCACCGGCAGGGTCTGGGGATTGGCCGACGCTTCGCTGCGATGTTGGTAGTAACTTTCCAGGCCGCCGGCGACGATCGCCTCGGCCACGGCCTGGCAGCCCGGGCAGCACAGCTCGCGAGTCTCGCCGAGGACAACGGCGGTGAAGCGACTGCCAGCAGGGACGGGCAGGGCGCAGTGGTAGCAGGGCTGTGGGGTGGTCATGGTTGTCGCCACAAAGGCAGCTTATTTCTTCAGGTCTTCAGCGCCTTGCAATGGCTCATCGCCAAGCAGGATGGCCTGGTCGTGGTTGATCTGTTCTTCTTCGAACAGGCGCCAGGTCTGGTCGCTCTCCACGCCTAGCAATTCGACAAAACGCCGGCCTTCGATCCTGTCCGTCAACTGGCCGACGTAGCGCCCCGGCTCGCTGTCGTTGCGGGTCAGGACGACCTTGCGATCCTTCTCCGGCTGGGTTGGCGAGATCAGGCTCAGTTCCAGGGCCTGGGGGCGACTGTTGCCGTTCAGGCGCAGGTTCACTTCGCCGGTCACATCATCCAGTTGCACATTGGCATGCAGTTGCAGTGTCTGGGCCAGCAACTCTCGCTCCAGCGAGCGGTTGATGCCCTTGCCGGCTTCGTAATAATTGTCGTTGACCAGGTTGTCCGGGTTCTTCACGGCGATGGTCACCATGGTCAGGCTCAGTGTCACCGAACAGGTCAGGATCGCAATGATGATCCACGGCCAGAGGTGCTTGTACCAAGGGCTGGTGGCGGTTGCTGCAGGCATGTTCATTTCTCTCAACGAGTCTGTGGGCCGATGAACCGGCTCTTGGCTTCAACATGGACGCTGTCGTCATCGGCATCCTTGAGGATGAATGTCACCTCGTTGGTGCTCGATGGCAGTTGTTCCGGTGCGCTGGACAATTCAACCGGCTGGCTGAAGATCTCGCCGGCGGCCACCTTGATTTCCCGGCGCCCTTGCAGCTTGAGATCGGGCAGGCCGGCGGCTTCCAGAATGTACGTATGGTCGCGTTGGTCCTTGTTCATGATTTTCAGGCTGTAGACGTTCTCGATCCGGCCTTCGGCGTTTTCGCGATACAGCACGCGGTCCTTGCTGACGTCGAAACCCACCAGCGAGCGCATGAAGAACGCCGTCACCAGCAGGCTGATCATGGCCAGTAGCACCAAGGCATAACCGATCAGGCGCGGGCGAAGTTTATTGGTTTTCTGGCCCGAGAGGTTGTGTTCGGTGGTGTAGCTGATCAGGCCGCGGGGATACTCCATCTTGTCCATGATGTTGTCGCAAGCATCGATGCAGGCCGCGCAGCCGATGCACTCGACCTGCAAGCCGTCGCGGATATCGATACCGGTGGGGCAGACCTGGACACACATGGTGCAATCGATGCAGTCCCCCAGGCCCAGCGCCTTGTAGTCGATGCCTTTTTTGCGCGGGCCGCGGCTTTCACCGCGACGCGGGTCATAGGAAACGATGAGGGTGTCCTTGTCGAACATCACGCTTTGGAAGCGGGCGTAGGGACACATGTAGATGCACACTTGTTCGCGCAGCCAGCCGGCATTGCCATAAGTGGCGAGGGTGAAGAAGCCGACCCAGAAGTACGACCAACCATCGGCCTCGCCGGTAAAGAACTGGAACACCAGTTCGCGGATGGGTGTGAAGTAACCGACGAAGGTCATGCCGGTGGCGAAACCGATTAGCAGCCACAGGCTGTGCTTGGCGAACTTGCGTGAGATTTTGTTGGCGCTCATGGGCGCCTTGTCGAGCTTGATGCGCTGGTTTCGGTCGCCTTCGGTGACTTTTTCGCACCACATAAAGATCCAGGTCCATACGCTCTGTGGGCAGGTATAGCCACACCAGACCCGTCCGGCATACACGGTAATGAAAAAAAGGCCGAAGGCGGCGATGATCAGCAGCCCGGACAGCAGGATAAAATCCTGGGGCCAGAAGGTGGCGCCAAAAATAAAGAATTTGCGTTCCGGCAAGTTCCACCAGACAGCCTGGTGGCCACCCCAGCTCAGCCAGACCGTACCGAAATACAGCAGGAACAATAACGCCCCGCCAACCATTCGCAGGTTACGGAACAGGCCCGTGAAGGCGCGGGTGTAGATTTTTTCCCGAGAGGCATACAGGTCGACGCTTTTGTTGGCGTCCTTGGCAGGCGGGGTAACGTCATGTACAGGAATCTGGTTGCTCATCAATTGCATCCCACGGCAGTGGAAAAGTGCCGAGGCCAGTACGTGCCGACCACGGTCAGAAAGGGTATTGCAGTGGCGCAATGATACGCCTGTCGCTCTAGTGCAAGGGTGCGACCTTTGGTCGCGTTGGGAGCGGGGGCCGAATGGTGTAGCGGATGTAACAAGTCATGACCCAGATCAATTGACTATAGACAGTGCATGGCGTTGGCGAAACGAAGGCCGCGTTCTGAGGGCTCCCCTGTTCGTGGCGAGGAGGCCTTTTGTGGCGAGGGAGCTTGCTCCCGCTCGGCGGCGCAGCCGTCGTAAATCAGGCTGGTGCGGGCTGACCTGGAAAAGCGTGGCGATTTTCTGGGGCGGCTTCGCCACCCAGCGGGAGCAAGCTCCCTCGCCACGAACAGTTTTACCCCTGTTTCGAGCCGGTAAACAAAAGGCCCCGCCAATCTGATTGGCGGGGCCTTTGATGTCTCAAGCGGTTGTCTTATTGCGCGTCAGCGGCCGGAGCCTTTTCGTCGTGAGACAGGCTGTAGACGTAAGCGGCCAGCAGGTGAACCTTGTCGTTGCCTTGCAGATCGGCCTGGGCCGGCATCTGGCCCTGGCGACCGTAACGGATGGTCTGCTGCAACTGAGCGAAGCTCGAACCGTAGATGAAGCCGGCCGGATGCGTCAGGTCGGGTGCGCCCATGGCGGGCGTGCCTTTGCCGGCAGGACCGTGGCAGGCCACGCAGTTGGCTGCGAACAGTTTCTGGCCGTTGGCCGGATCGGCCTTGGCACCTTCCGGCAATTTACGACCGTGCAGGCTGGTCACCACATAGGCCGACACGTCGGCAACGCCTTGCTCGCCAACCACGGCAGCCCATCCCGGCATGACGGCATGACGACCGCCCATGATGGTGGTCTTGATGGTTTCCGGCTCGCCGCCCCAGCGCCAGTCGGCGTCGGTCAGGTTAGGGAAGCCGTAGGCGCCCTTGGCGTCGGAACCATGGCAGACCGAGCAGTTGGAGGCGAACAGGCGGCCACCCATCTTCAGGGCTTGAGGGTCCTTGGCGACTTCTTCGATCGGCATGGAAGCGAACTTGGCAAAGATCGGACCGAACTTGGCGTCCGAGCGGGCCATTTCCTTTTCCCATTCGTGCACCCCGGTCCAGCCGGTCTGGCCGTTGGCGAAAGCGGTCTGCTTTTCATTGTCCAGGTAGTTGTAGCCTGGCAGCAGGCCTTTCCAATTGCCCAGGCCCGGATAGAGGACCAGGTAACCGAGGGCGAAAATGATGGTGCCCACGAACAGCATGAACCACCACTTTGGCAGTGGGTTGTCATACTCCTCGATCCCGTCGAAGGAGTGGCCGACCGTCTCCTCGGTGGCTTCGCTGCGCTGGCCCTTGCGGGTCGACAGCAACAGCCAGGTCAGGGCGAAAATCGTTCCCAGGCTGAGGACTGTGACGTACAGACTCCAGAATGTTGTCATTCTTTGTTACTCCTAGAAGCTTGCTCGACGTGCTTGATGGCTTCGGGATCATCCGCGAACGGCAGCAAGGTCGCGTCTTCAAACTCCGACTTGCGCTTGGGGCTGAACACCCACAGGGCCAGGCCGATAAAGGCCACCATCACGACGACGGTGCCCAGGCCACGAATCATCCCGATATCCATCTAAATCACCGTTTGCTTTTGATGATGGTGCCCAGGCCTTGCAGATAGGCCACCAGCGCGTCCATTTCGGTCTTGCCCTTCACGGCATCCCTGGCACCGGCGATGTCTTCATCGGTGTAAGGCACGCCCAAGGTGCGCAAGACTTCCATTTTCTTGGCAGTGTCTTTGCCGTCGAGCTTGTTTTCTACGAGGAACGGGTAGGCCGGCATCTTTGATTCCGGCACTACGTTGCGCGGGTTGTACAAATGCGCACGCTGCCAGTCATCGGAGTAACGGCCGCCAACGCGGGCCAGGTCCGGGCCGGTACGCTTGGAGCCCCACAGGAACGGGTGGTCCCAGACGCTTTCACCGGCAACGGAATAGTGGCCGTAACGTTCGGTTTCGGCGCGGAACGGACGGATCATCTGCGAGTGGCAGCCGACACAGCCGTTGGCGATGTAGACGTCGCGGCCTTCCAGTTCGAGGGCGGTACGCGGCTTCATGCCTTCGACCGGCTTGTTGGTCACGTCCTGGAAAAACAGCGGAACGATCTGGGTCAAGCCGCCGATGCTGACGGCGATGACCATGAAGAAGGCCAGCAGGCCGATATTCTTCTCTACTGCTTCGTGCTTCATCAGTGAGCTCCAACTACGGCGATCTTGGCGGCGGCTTCTGCTTCAACCGGGTCAGAGGCACGAACGGTGCGATACACGTTGTAGGCCATCAGCAGCATGCCGCTGGCGAAGAACGCGCCGCCCAGGGCACGCACGATGAAGCCAGGGTGGCTGGCTTGCAGGGCTTCGACGAACGAGTACGTCAGGGTGCCGTCGTCGTTGATCGCACGCCACATCAGGCCTTGGGTAATGCCGTTGACCCACATCGAGGCGATATAGAGCACGGTGCCAATGGTGGCGAGCCAGAAGTGCGCGTTGATCAGGCCGGTGCTGTGCATCTGCGCACGACCGAACAGTTTCGGGATCATGTGGTAGATGGCGCCGATGGAAATCATCGCCACCCAGCCGAGTGCACCGGCATGTACGTGGCCGATGGTCCAGTCGGTGTAGTGGCTCAGCGAGTTGACGGTCTTGATCGCCATCATCGGGCCTTCGAAGGTCGACATGCCGTAGAACGCCAGGGATACCACCAGGAACCGCAGGATCGGGTCGGTGCGCAGCTTATGCCAGGCGCCCGAGAGGGTCATCATGCCGTTGATCATGCCGCCCCAGCTTGGCGCCAGCAGGATGATCGACATTGCCATGCCCAGCGACTGCGCCCAGTCCGGCAGCGCGGTGTAGTGCAGGTGGTGCGGGCCGGCCCAGATGTACAGGGTGATCAGTGCCCAGAAGTGCACGATGGACAGGCGATAGGAGTAGATCGGACGCTCGGCCTGTTTCGGCACGAAGTAATACATCATCCCGAGGAAACCGGTGGTCAGGAAGAAGCCCACGGCGTTGTGGCCGTACCACCACTGGATCATCGCGTCGGTCGCCCCCGAGTAGGCCGAATACGACTTGAAGAAGCTGACCGGCAAGGACGCGTGGTTGACGATATGCAGCATGGCGGTCACGACGATGAAGGCACCGTAGAACCAGTTGCCAACATAGATGTGCTTGGTCTTGCGCTTGACGATGGTGCCGAAGAACACCAAACCGTAGGTCACCCAGACGATGGCCAGCAGAATAGCCAGGGGCCATTCCAGTTCCGCGTATTCCTTGGTGGTAGTGAAACCCATTGGCAAGGTCACGATCGCGCCGACGATCACCGCTTGCCAACCCCAGAAGGTGAAGGCGGCGAGGCTGTCGGAGATCAGTCGCGTCTGGCAGGTTCGCTGCACGACATAGTAAGAAGTGGCAAACAAGGCACAACCACCGAAGGCGAAGATCACCAGGTTGGTGTGCAGTGGGCGCAGGCGTCCAAAAGTCGTCCATGGCAGATCGAAGTTCAACTCCGGCCAGACCAGTTGCGAGGCGATGAAGACACCAAGCCCCATGCCAAGGATCCCCCAGACCACCGTCATGATGGCGAACTGGCGGACTACCTTATAGTTATAAGCAGTCGGACTGATTGCTGTGCTCATTCTAAGGTTCCACGGTTTGGGTGTTTTATTAGGATAAAAATCGGTCGCAAGTATGGAGAAAGCGGGGGGTCATTGCAACGCGCCATGACCTGGGTCAATGCTTTCCAAAGCTGATTCTGCGGCCTTTCCATGTTCTGTGTAGGGACAAAATTGGCCCTTGGCAAAATGTCGCAACGCAGGAAAGAGGCGAGGGGGTCGGGTCGGTTGTAACGGGGTGTGTTCGAGCACGGCGTTCGGGTGATGCCAGGCAACTGACGCAATAGCCGGTATCCACCTGCCTTTGCGGCTTTTTTCAACGAACGAATGTCGAACGCATCGGGTCGGGTCGACCTGAAACCGGCAGTCGCCAGTGCACGTAAAGGCAAGCTTAGACGCGATTGCGGGGAACCGAAAGGAGACGATGGGAGGGGTGTGACAAAAAGAAGCACCTGCAAGTTGTAAGCTGCAAGCTTCAAGTGGGGTGCTCGTCGCTTGCAGGTTTTGCTTTTGCTTTTGCTTTTGCTTTTGCTTTTACTTGAAGCTTGCAGCTTGACGCTCGCCGCTCAACTGCTCCCCACTCTTCGAAAGGCTGTAGACATAAGCCGCGAGCAGTTGCACCTTGTCATTGCCGAGCAATTCATTCTGCGCCGGCATATGGCCTTGGCGGCCGTGGCGGATGGTCTGCTGCAATTGAGCCAGGCTGGTGCCGTAGATGAAACCGGCCGGTTGCGTCAGGTTCGGCGCGCCCATCGCTTCGGTCCCTTGGCCGTTGGCGCCGTGACAGGCGACGCAGGTGCTGTTGAAGGCCTGCTGGCCGGCTTGCAGGTCGGCACCGCTGTCGGCCGGCAGCGGCAGGCCAGCCAAGTCGTGGCGAACATACGCGGCCACGTTCTTCACCCCGGCGTCTCCCAGCACTTCGCCCCAGGCCGGCATCGCCGCCATGCGACCGCCCAGGATCGTCGCCTTGATGGTTTCGGCATTGCCGCCCCAGCGCCAATGGCTGTCGGCCAGGTTCGGGAAGCCGAAGGCGCCCTTGGCGTCCGACCCATGGCAGACCGAGCAGTTGGAGGCGAACAGGCGACCGCCCATTTTCAGGGCCTGCGGGTCCTTGGCAACTTCTTCCACCGGCATGGCGGCGAATTTGGCGAAGATCGGCCCGAACTTGGCGTCGGCCTTGGCCATTTCCTTTTCCCATTCATGCGCGCCGGTCCAGCCATTCTCGTAGCCGGGCAGGATGCCTTTCCAGTTGCCCAGGCCTGGATACAGAATCAGATAGCCCACGGAAAATACCAACGTGCCGGCGAACAACAGGAACCACCATTGCGGCAACGGGTTGTCGTACTCCTCGATGCCGTCGAAGCTGTGGCCCATGGTCTGGTCGACGCTGCCCTTGGTCTCGCCCTTGCGGGTGCCGATCAGCAGCCAGGTCAGGCCGATCAGGCTGCCGAGGGTCAGTACGCAGATCCACGTACTCCAGAAGGTGGTCATGGCCGGGTGCTCCTTGTTGCAGGGTCTTGGGGAAGGGCGGTTTCGGCGGGCGGCTCGTCGGCGAATGGCAGCAGGCGCGCCTGGGCGAATTCCGGGCCGCGCTTGCTGCTGAACACCCACAGGGTCAGGCCGATGAAGGCGATGAACACCACGACCGTGCCCAGGCCGCGGATCATTCCAGTGCTCATTTCAAGGAACATGGGCTCACCTCTTGCTCTTGATGGCAGTGCCGAGCACTTGCAGGTAGGCGACCAGCGCGTCCATTTCAGTCTTGCCCTTGAGCGAGGCCACGCTGGTGGCGATGTCATCATCGGTGTAGGGCACGCCGAGGGTGCGCATGGCGCGCAGCTTGCCTTCGGTGTGGCTGCTGTCGACCGCTTGGGTGACCAGCCATGGATAGGCCGGCATTTTCGACTCGGGTACGACGTTGCGCGGGTTGTACAAGTGGGCGCGGTGCCAGTCATCGGAGTAGCGCGCGCCGACTCGGGCCAGGTCCGGTCCGGTGCGCTTGGAGCCCCACAGGAACGGGTGGTCCCAGACGCTTTCGCCGGCGACGGAGTAGTGGCCGTAGCGCTCGGTCTCGGCGCGGAATGGACGGATCATCTGCGAGTGGCAGCCGACGCAGCCTTCGCGGATGTAGATGTCGCGGCCTTCCAGTTGCAGGGCGGTGTAGGGCTTCATGCCGTCCACCGGTTTATTGGTCACGTCCTGGAAGAACAGCGGCACGATCTGGGTCAGGCCGCCGATACTCACGGCCAGGACCATCAGCAGCATCAGCAGGCCGACGTTTTTTTCGATTGTCTCGTGTTTCATGGCGGACTCCTCAAGCCATCTGCGCGGCAGCGGCAGCTTCGGCAGGCTGGTAGGCCCGCACGGTGCGCCAGGTGTTGTAGGCCATCAGCAGCATGCCGCTGAGGAAGATTGCCCCGCCTACCAGCCGCACGATGAAGCCGGGGTGGCTGGCCACCAGGGTTTCTACGAAGGAATAGGTGAGCGTGCCGTCCTCGTTCACCGCGCGCCACATCAGGCCCTGGGCAATGCCGTTGACCCACATCGAAGCGATGTAGAGCACGGTGCCGATAGTGGCGAGCCAGAAGTGCGCGTTGATCAGGCCGATGCTGTGCATCTGCGCCCGGCCAAAGACTTTCGGAATCATGTGGTACAGCGCACCGATGGAAATCATCGCCACCCAGCCGAGTGCACCGGCGTGTACGTGGCCGATGGTCCAGTCGGTGTAGTGGGAGAGGGCGTTGACGGTCTTGATCGCCATCATCGGGCCTTCGAAGGTCGACATGCCATAGAACGCCAGGGACACCACCAAAAAGCGCAGGATCGGGTCGCTGCGCAACTTATGCCAGGCGCCCGAGAGGGTCATCATGCCGTTGATCATGCCGCCCCAGCTGGGCGCCAGCAGGATCAGCGACATCACCATGCCCAGCGACTGCGCCCAATCCGGCAGCGCGGTGTAGTGCAGATGGTGTGGGCCGGCCCAGATGTACAGGGTGATCAGTGCCCAGAAGTGCACGATGGACAAGCGATAGGAATACACCGGGCGCTCGGCCTGTTTCGGCACGAAGTAGTACATCATCCCCAGGAAGCCCGCGGTGAGGAAAAAGCCCACGGCGTTGTGGCCATACCACCATTGCACCATCGCATCGGTGGCCCCGGCATAGACCGAGTAGGACTTGGTCCAGCTCACCGGCAATTCCAGGTTATTGACGATGTGCAGGAGCGCCACGGTCAAGATGAACCCGCCGAAGAACCAGTTACCGACGTAGATGTGCTTGGTGTTGCGCTTGGCCACGGTGCCGAAGAACACGATGGCGTAGGCGACCCAGACGATGGTGATCAGGATGTCGATCGGCCATTCGAGCTCGGCGTATTCCTTGGAGCTGGTGTAACCCAGTGGCAGGCTGATGGCCGCCAGCAGGATCACCAACTGCCAACCCCAAAAGCAGAACGCGGCGAGTTTCTGCGCAAACAGCTGGGTCTGGCAGGTGCGTTGCACCGAGTAGAACGAACTGGCGAACAGGGCGCAGCCACCGAAGGCGAAAATCACCGCGTTGGTGTGCAGCGGGCGCAGGCGACCGAAGCTGGTCCAGGGCAAATCGAAGTTGAGCTGCGGCCAGACCAATTGGGCCGCGAGAAAAACCCCGAGCCCCATGCCGACGATGCCCCACACCACCGTCATAATGGCGAATTGGCGGACCACCTTGTAGTTGTAGGCGGTACTGATAGAAGTGTTCATGGTTCCCCATCCACGGTTCAGCCGAAGTGAGCGCCTGCGCAAGGCAGTGCGGCGTTCTTCGCCTGGAGTTATAGGCAGACTAAAAGCGAGGCAAGCATGGACAAACAGCACAAGGCCAGTATTGACGGGGATCAATGGGCGCGATGCGTGGCGGAACATGGTTGGTTGTGGACAGCCGCGCAGCCCAGTACCGGCGCCGAGTCGCCGACCTTGATCCTGGCCCATGGTGCCGGTGCGCCGATGGACAGCGGCTTCATGAACGAAATGGCCGCGCGCCTTGCCGCACAAGGCGTCAACGTGCTGCGCTTCGAGTTTCCCTACATGGCTCAACGGCGCTTGGACGGGGGCAAGCGTCCACCGAACCCGGCCCCTAAGCTGCTCGAATGCTGGCGGGAGGTGTACGTCACGGTGCGGCCTTATGTCGCTGGGCGCCTGGCCGTTGGCGGCAAGTCCATGGGCGGGCGCATGGCGAGCCTGCTGGCCGATGAGTTGGGTGCCGATGCACTGGTGTGCCTGGGTTATCCCTTCTACGCGGTGGGCAAGCCGGAGAAACCGCGGGTCGAGCATTTGGCGGGGTTGAAGACCCGGACCTTGATCGTCCAGGGCGAGCGCGATGCGTTGGGTAATCGGGCGGCGGTGCAGGGCTACACCTTGTCACCGAACATCGAGGTGTTGTGGTTGGTGGCGGGGGATCATGACCTCAAGCCGTTGAAGGCTTCGGGGTTCAGTCATGAGCAGCATTTGGGAGCGGCGGCACGGAGGGTGACAGAATTTCTTAAATAACTCTTTGCCTGACTGTCACTGCCTTGTCGCGAACAGGCTCGCTGCAATTTTTACTTCCTGGAATTGAGCCTGCTCGCGATTAAATCATTCGAACCGCAATGAATTGCTCATTGGTCGCGGATTAATTCGAATGCCCCCGTCGGGCGCATTTCCTGCCCCTCTTTTTCTATAAGAGCGGTGAAGTTCCCCGTTGCCGTCCCTCTCCTGGGATCAAGCTTGATGGTCAATTCGGCGCTTTTAGTAGTGGCCAACCTATAAAAATCGGGCAACGTACCGGAATAGAGATGACTGAAGCTGAGTCCGCCTTCATGTGTATAGGTGGCGTCTAGAACTTCATCGCCGGCATAAGGAATAAAAAGTTTGAAACTGAAATGAGTACATTCGCTTCCAGAACCGGTGCGGCCATAAAAAGTCCAGCCTCTATCCAATGGATGGTTATGCAGGATGAGCTTGGTATGTTCGGCAGTGACGAGCCCTGCGCCCACGTCCCAAGTAAATGAATTTCCCTCAATCAAGCGGGGTTCTTTTTCCGGAATGTAGAAGATCTGACTGTTCATTCGAAATCCCTATTGAAATCGCCGTTTTTTCTTGCTGTTCAAGATTAGGGCGCCTGCAATTCCGGTTCTACTGTCAGAGTTGACAGGTAGAGAGGGGCGAATAGGGTGTCAGAGTGTTTTTAGTAGATATTCTGGCGCTTTGGCATAGCCGCTAAAAACCCGGAAGCTCTCGCTGTCCGGGTTTTTGATTTGCCCATGGAAGTCAGCGGTTGAACCGCTCCACCAACGAATACTGGGTATTGGCCGTGCGAGTCAGTTCTTCGCTGAGCAGCGCCGAGCTGTGGGCCTGGCCGGAGGTCTGGTCGGCCAGTTGCGAGATGTTGCTGATGTTGCGGCTGATCTCCTCGGCGACCGAACTCTGTTCCTCGGTCGCAGCAGCGATCTGGGTGGTCATGTCGGTGATGTGGGCCACCGCCTCGCTGATCCCCACCAGCGCCTGGTCCGCTTCCATCACACGCGCCACGCCTTCTTCGGCCTGGCGATGGCCGGCCTCCATGGTCTGTACCGCATTGTTGGCGGTCTGCTGGAGCTTGGCGATCAGGGCATGGATCTGCCCGGTGGATTCACTGGTCCGCTGGGCCAGTTGGCGCACTTCATCGGCCACCACGGCAAAGCCGCGACCCATCTCCCCGGCACGGGCCGCTTCGATGGCGGCGTTGAGGGCCAGCAGGTTGGTCTGGTCGGCGATGCCTTTGATCACGTCGACCACGCCACCGATCTCATCGCTGTCCTTGGCCAGTTGGGTCACGGTCTGTCCGGTCTCACCCACGACGACGGACAGGCGTTCGATGGCTTCGCGGGTTTCCCCAGCGATATCGCGCCCGCGGCCAGTCAGGCGATTGGCCTCCTGGGTGGCATCGGCGGTGCGTTGCACGTGGCTGGCGACTTCCTGGGTGGTCGCGGCCATCTGGTTGACGGCTGTAGCGACCTGTTCGGTCTCCACGCGCTGACGCTCCAGGCCACTGGAGCTGTCGTTGGCCAGGGCATTGGACTGGCGCGCCTGGGCGTTGAGGTGCTCGGCGGTATCCTGCAGACGGGTCAGGCAGGTTTTCAAACGTGCTTCCTGGCTGAGGATCGACATTTCCAGGCGCGCCTGGACGCCGCGGCTGTCGGTATACATCCGCGCGATCAACGGGTCGGAAGTGGTTTGCTCGGCCAAGCGCAGCAGGCGCTTGATGCCGCGTTGCTGCCATTGCAGCCCCATCAGTCCCAACGGCACCGACAACAGGGCGGCCAGGGCGAAACCGTAGGACGAATTGAGGAACGCGCCGACGACGAAACTCAACTGGCTGACCAGGATGAATGGCAGCCAGTCCTGCAGGATCGGCAGCCATTTGTCGCTGCTCGGGACTGCGGCCTTGCCCTGGTTGATGCGTTGATAGAGCGCTTCGGCCCGGGAGATCTGCTCGGCACTGGGTTTGACCCGTACCGATTCATAGCCGACCACCTGATTGCCTTCGAATACAGGCGTGACGTAGGCGTTGACCCAGTAATGGTCACCGTTCTGGCAGCGGTTCTTGACGATACCCATCCATGGCAAGCCTTGTTTCAGAGTGTCCCACATGTGGGCGAACACGGCCGACGGAACGTCGGGATGGCGTACCAGGTTGTGCGGCGAATGGATCAGCTCTTCCTTCGAGAACCCACTGATTTCAACGAATGCGTCGTTGCAGTAAGTGATCACACCCTTGGTATTGGTGGTGGAAATCAATCTCTGCTGGGCCGGGAAGGTCCTTTCGCGTTGTGTAATAGGTTGGTTGTTACGCATGGTGGTGTAGTCCGCAAGGCTTTGAAAGGTTGTCGGCACCGTCAGCTTTTTGTTGAAGAAATTCTGCCCGGCGGTATCACGCCAGCATCGGGTAGGTAAATAGGGCGAAATGCAGCAGGTTGAGGGCAAAATGTGTGGCAATCGCTGCGCTCAGACCGCCCAACCGATAGGCCAGGCCGTAACCGATCCCGGCCAGGCCCGACAGCAGCACCCAATGCCAACCGGCACCGGCATGGACCAGGCCGAACAGCAGCGAGGCGAGCAGCAACGCGAGATTGTCGCCATGGCGCAGATGCTTGAAGCGTCGGCTCAGGCCACCCTGGATGTAGCCACGAAACAGTGCTTCCTCCACCAACGTCACCAATAAAAGATTGTTGAGCACCCAGATCCACGCCTGGTCCGGCCATTTCGGTGCCCAATGGATCATGCCCAGCAACATGGCCCCGCCCAAGGCTAATAGCGCGCTCAGGGTCAGTCCCAGGGCCGTGCCGTAAACAGCGCCGCGAAATGAGCGGCGACCCACGATCCAGGGGCATGCCAGCAATAGCCAGAAACCGATCAGGGGTTTGTCTTGGTTCAGATACATGGCAAACCGCACGGCGTCATCGCTGAAGCGTTGCGCCGCGATCGCCCGGCCGTTGAAGAACCCCGGCATCCAGTGCAATGCCAGCGCGACCGCAAGGACAATGAACAGGCAATGCCCAAGAAACTGCCCGACCGGCGTTTGTCGCTGGCGCACCGCGTACCCGGCAAACAGCAGCAGCGCGACCGAGATGATCGCAGTCCAGGCCAGGTGGCCGTAGGCGAGGGCCAGGCCATAACCGATCGAGAGAAGGGCCAGGTACGGCCAGGGTAGGGCGAGCATGTGAAGTCCTTTCGGGCGGAAACGTTCGGGGCTGTCAGGCCGGCGGGATTATAGGCAGACCCAAACGAAAACACCGCCCTTAAGAGGCGGTGTTTTCGTAGGACGCTTCTTTTTTATCCTGCAAGTAACTGCCGTAGGACAAAATGCAGGATCCCGCCAGCCTTGAAATATTCCACTTCGTTCAAGGTGTCGATCCGGCACAACACTTCGATCCGCTCCTGGCTGCCGTCTTCGCGGGTGATGACCACGGGCAGATTCATGCGCGGCGTCAGCTCGGCATCGCTCAGACCGAGAATGTCCAGGGTCTCCTTGCCCGTGAGTTTCAGGCTCTTGCGGTTCTGATCCAGCTTGAATTGCAAGGGCAGCACGCCCATGCCCACCAGGTTGGAACGGTGGATACGCTCGAAGCTCTCGGCGATCACCGCCTTGACCCCCAGCAGGTTCGTACCCTTGGCAGCCCAGTCCCGGCTCGAACCCGTGCCGTATTCCTGTCCGGCGATCACCACCAGTGGCGTGCCCGTCGCCTGATACAACATGGCGGCATCGTAGATCGGCATTCTTTCACCGTTGGGGATATAGATGGTATTGCCGCCTTCTTCGCCGCCGAGCATCTCGTTGCGGATGCGGATATTGGCAAAGGTGCCGCGCATCATCACCTGATGATTGCCGCGCCGCGAGCCGTAGGAGTTGAAGTCCCGTGGCTCCACGCCTTGTTCGCGCAGGTAGTGACCGGCTGGGCTGTCCGTCTTGATGTTGCCCGCGGGGGAGATGTGGTCGGTGGTCACCGAGTCTCCCAGCAGGGCCAGGACCCGGGCACCCTCGACGTTCCTGACCGCCGGTGGTGGCCCGCCAATGTCGTCGAAGAACGGTGGATGCTGGATGTAGGTGGAGTCGTCCTGCCAGACATAAGTCGCCGCTTGCGGCACCTCGATGGCTTGCCATTGTTCGTCACCGGCGAACACGGCGGCGTATTCCTTGTGGAACATGCTGGTGTTGACCTGGGCCACGGCGGCGGCCACTTCCTGGCTGCTGGGCCAGATGTCACGCAGGTACACCGGGTTGCCATCCCGGTCGTTGCCCAGCGGCTCGCTGCTGATGTCGATGCGCACCGTGCCGGCCAGGGCATAGGCAACCACCAGCGGCGGCGAGGCCAGCCAGTTGGTCTTCACCAATGGATGCACCCGGCCCTCGAAGTTGCGGTTGCCCGACAATACCGAGGCGACGGTCAGGTCGGCTTTCTGGATGGCTTTTTCGATGGGGTCGGGCAGCGGCCCGGAGTTGCCGATGCAGGTGGTGCAGCCATAGCCCACCAAGTCGAAACCGAGTTTATCCAAGTACTCGGTCAGACCGGCCGCGTTGTAGTAATCGGTAACCACCTTGGAGCCCGGCGCCAGGGAACTCTTGACCCAAGGCTTGCGGACCAGGCCTTTTTCCACGGCTTTTTTCGCCAGCAGCCCGGCGGCCATCATCACGCTGGGGTTGGAGGTGTTGGTGCACGAGGTGATGGCGGCGATCACCACCGCGCCGTTTTTCAGGCGATGGGTGTGGCCTTCGAATTCGTACTCGGCTTCGCCCACCTGGTCGGCATTGCCCACCGCGACACCACCGCCGCCTTCACTTTCCAGGCGACCTTCTTCTTTACTGGTGGGTTTGACCTGCAGCCCCAGGAAGTCGCTGAAAGCCTGGCCGACATTCGGCAGCGAGACCCGGTCTTGAGGGCGTTTGGGCCCGGCGAGGCTGGCCTCGACGCTGCCCATGTCCAGCTCCAGGGTATCGGTGAACACCGGCTCCTGGCCGGGCAGGCGCCACAGTCCTTGGGCTTTGCAATAGGCTTCCACCAGTTTCACCGTTTCGGCCGGGCGGCCGGACAGGCGCAGATAATCCAGCGTCACGTCGTCCACCGGGAAGAAACCGCACGTGGCGCCGTATTCTGGCGCCATATTAGCGATGGTCGCGCGGTCGGCCAGCGGCAGGTCAGCAAGCCCATCACCATAGAATTCGACGAATTTGCCCACCACGCCCTTCTTGCGCAGCATTTGCGTGACGGTCAGCACCAGGTCGGTCGCGGTGATGCCTTCGCGCAGCTTGCCGATGAGTTTGAAACCGACAACCTCGGGAATCAGCATCGACACCGGTTGGCCGAGCATGGCCGCTTCCGCCTCGATCCCGCCGACGCCCCAGCCCAGTACGCCGAGGCCGTTGATCATGGTGGTGTGGGAGTCGGTGCCGACCAGAGTGTCGGGGAAGGCGTAGGTGCGGCCGTCTTCTTCTTTGGTCCACACGGTGCGGCCCAGGTATTCGAGGTTGACCTGATGGCAGATACCGGTGCCCGGCGGCACTACGCTGAAATTGTCGAAGGCGCTCTGGCCCCAGCGCAGGAAGGCGTAGCGCTCGCCGTTGCGCTGCATTTCGATGTCGACGTTCTGCTCGAACGCCTGGCTGCTGGCGAACTTGTCCACCATCACCGAGTGGTCGATCACCAGGTCCACGGGTGACAACGGGTTGATCCGCTGGGGGTCGCCGCCGGCCTTTTCCACGGCGGCGCGCATGGCCGCCAAATCGACCACGGCGGGGACGCCAGTAAAGTCCTGCATCAGCACCCGTGCCGGGCGGTATTGAATCTCGCGGTCGGAGCGGCGCTCCTTCAACCATCCGGCCAAGGCCTTGAGGTCGGCCCCGGTGACAGTTTTTTCATCTTCCCAGCGCAGCAGGTTTTCCAGCAGCACCTTGAGCGACATCGGCAGCTTATCCAGGTCTCCCAGGCTTCGTGCGGCGTCTGGCAGGCTGAAATAGTGATAAATCCTGGCGTCGACTTGCAATGTTTTAAGGGTCTTCAGGCTATCGAGGGACGGCATTGAAATCACTCCTTTGAGTCCGCACGGCTACGGACTGACGGAACGGACAGAGCCTTTAACCTAGCCCTGTTTTGAGCGTATGACTAATCACTGGACTCTACGGGCAGGTCGGGGGTTCCGAACTCCGCTATCATGCGGCGGTTTTCGTGACAGGCTTTGCTACGGAGTTTCAATGAATACGCTTTTCATGCACTGCCGACCGGGATTCGAGGGCGAGGTCTGTTCGGAGATCGCCGAACACGCCGCGCGGCTCAACGTGGCCGGCTATGCCAAGGCCAAGACGGCCAGCGCCTGCGCCGAATTTGTCTGCACGGAACAGGACGGCGCCGAGCGGTTGATGCGTGGACAGCGGTTTGCCGAGTTGATCTTTCCGCGGCAGTGGGCGCGAGGCACGTTCATTGACTTGCCGGAAACCGACCGCATCAGCGTCATCCTCGACCACCTGACCGCGTTCCCGACCTGCGGCAGCCTGTGGCTGGAGATGGTCGACACCAATGACGGCAAGGAACTGTCGAACTTCTGCAAAAAATTCGAAGGTCCGTTGCGCAAAGCATTGGGCGGAGCCGGGAAGCTGGTGGACGATCCGCTCAAGCCGCGCCTGCTGCTGACGTTCAAAAGTGGCCGGGAGGTTTTCCTGGGGCTGGCGGAGTCCAACAATTCGGCGATGTGGCCGATGGGCATCCCGCGTTTGAAGTTCCCTAGGGAAGCACCGAGCCGTTCGACGCTCAAGCTGGAGGAGGCCTGGCACCATTTCATCCCCCGCGACCAGTGGGACGAACGCCTGCATAGCGATATGACCGGCGTCGACCTCGGCGCCGCGCCGGGCGGCTGGACCTGGCAACTGGTCAACCGCGGCATGTTGGTGACGGCCATCGACAACGGCCCGATGGCTGAAAGCCTGATGGACACCGGCCTGGTGCAGCACTTGATGGCGGACGGCTTCACGTTCAAGCCCAAGCAGCCGGTGGACTGGATGGTCTGCGACATCGTTGAGAAACCGGCGCGCAACGCGGCGATGCTGGAAGAATGGATTGGCGAGGGGCATTGCCGCGAGGCGGTGGTCAACTTGAAGCTGCCGATGAAACAGCGCTATGCCGAGGTCAAGCGTCTGCTCGAGCGTATCGCCGATGGATTCAAGGCGCGGGGCATCAAGGTCGAGATCGGTTGCAAACAGCTGTATCACGACCGCGAGGAAGTGACGTGCCATCTGCGGCGGTTGGATATCAAGAAGCCGAAGTCTCACTGAAACATGTAGCGAGCTTTTGTGGCGAGGGAGCTTGCTCCCGCTGGGTTGCGAAGCAACCCCAATGCCTTGTTGGGCTCCAAAGAGCGACGACTGCTTCGCAGCCGAGCGGGAGCAAGCTCCCTCGCCACAGGGAAGATGGACATCTGTTAAGGGCGCCGGCATTGCGCGACAATGCCGGCCAGTTTCAGGAGTAGAACATGAGTGAAATGAACGACACGCCGGTCGACGGCACACTGGACGCCACTGGCCTCAATTGCCCGGAACCGGTGATGATGCTGCACCAGCATATCCGCGACTTGGTTCCCGGAGGGCTGTTGAAAGTCATCGCCACCGACCCTTCGACCCGCCGCGATATTCCCAAGTTTTGCGTGTTTCTTGACCACGAGTTGGTGGGGCAGGACGAAGTGGATGGCACCTACCGCTACTGGATCCGCAAGAAACTCGCTTAATCCGTCGAGCGGCTGATGCGGATTTGCTTGCGTGCACTGCGTGCCAGGCGGATCGAAAGCATCAGCGCCGCGCAACTCAAGCCTACGATCAAGCCCTGCCACAATCCGCTCGGACCGCTTGCATCGCCGAGCCAGTCGGTCAGGCCCAATGCGTAACCCACCGGCAGGCCGATCCCCCAATAAGCGAACAACGTCAGGATCATCGTCACGCGCGTATCCTGATAGCCACGCAACGCACCTGCCGCCGTGACTTGTATCGCATCGGAAAACTGGAACAGCGCCGCGTAGACGATCAGCATCGACGCCACCTGGATCACCACGGGGTCGGCGGTGTAGATCGCGGCGATGGGCGCACGCAGCGCAAACATCAGGCTCGCCGACAGGCAGGCGTACGCCAGCGCCGTGCCCATGCCGACACCGGCGGCGAAGCGCGCTTCCCGTGGCTGGCCGCGGCCCAGCGCCTGGCCGACCCGCACCGTCACGGCCATGCCCAGGGAGTAGGGGATCATGAACACCAGTGAACTGAAGTTCAGGGCGATCTGATGCCCGGCCACCACCGTGGCGCCGAGGCTGCCGATCAGCAGCGCGATGACCGCGAAGATGCTCGATTCAGCAAACACTGCAATGCCAATGGGCAGGCCGATGCCCAGCAAACGCTTGATCACTGCCCCTTGCGGCCAATCGAAACGAGCGAACAAACGACTTGACTGGTAGGCCGGTGCCCAGCGTGTCCACGCCGCCATGCCTGCCGCCATGAACCACATCACGATGGCCGTGGCCCAACCGCAACCGACGCCACCCATGGCGGGAACGCCCAGGTGTCCATAAATGAAGATGTAGTTGAGCGGAATGTTCAGCGCCAAGCCGCACAGGCCCAGCACCATCGCCGGGCGCGTACGCCCCAAGCCGTCGCTGAAACAGCGCAGCACATGATAAAACGCCACCGCCGGAAGACCGGTGCCGATGCCCCGCAGGTATTCCATGCACGGACCGATCAGCTCGGGATCGACCTTCATGATGTGCAAGATCGGTTCGGCGCTGATCAGCGCCAGCGCTGCGATCAACCCCACCACCAGCGCCAGCCACAGCGCCTGGCGAACCAGTGGGCCGATCTGGTCGAACGTTCCGGCACCGAATCGTTGGGCCACCTTCGGGGTAGTGGCCAGCAGCGTACCGGTCATCAACAGGAACACCGGGACCCAGATCGAATTGCCCAGCGCCACTGCCGCGAGATCCCGCGGCCCGACTCGGCCGGCCATCACCGCATCGACAAAACCCATGGCGGTGGTTGCCAGTTGCGCCACCATGATCGGCAGTGCCAGGGCCAGCAACGTCTTGAGCTCCAGGCGAACCCGGGCCGGGCGGGTGAGGGTGGTGAGGGTGTCGATCAGAGGATTCACAGGGCAAGCGTCCGGAAAGAATAAGCGCGAGGCGGCGCATTCTACCCCTTGACGCAATGGTCAGGAAAAAACCTGTGTTGGGGATTTGTAATCGCCAACGTCTGCCTGGGTCGTTTCCGTGGTGAAGGAGCTTGCTCCCTCGCCACATACGCGTTCACTGAAGCAATGGCTGGCCCATCAAGGCGAGGAACGCCTACACTGCCCCTCCCGCCAAAGGAGCTCTGCCATGCTGATCGTCACCGACGAAAACATCCCCCTGCTAGATGCATTTTTCCAAGGCTTCGGTGAAATTCGCCGGGTGCCGGGACGGAGTATCGACCGGGCGCTGGTCGAGCAGGCTGATGTGTTGCTGGTGCGTTCGGTCACCCAGGTCAATCGGGCATTGCTGGCCGGCAGCAAGGTGCGCTTCGTCGGTACCTGCACCATCGGTACTGATCACCTGGACCTGGATTATTTTGCCGAGGGCGGCATTCGCTGGGCCAGCGCGCCGGGCTGTAACGCCCGTGGCGTGGTGGACTACGTGCTGGGCTGCCTGATGACCCTGGCGGAAATCGAAGGCGCAAGCCTTGCGCAACGCACTTTCGGCGTGGTCGGCGCGGGGCAAGTGGGTGGGCGGTTGGTCGAGGTGCTCAAAGGCCTGGGTTGGAATGTGAAAGTCTGCGATCCGCCGCGCCAGGCGCTCGAGGACGGTGATTACTTGAGCCTGGAGCAAATTGTCGAGCAGTGCGATGTCATCAGCCTGCACACACCCTTGACCCGGGGTGGGGGGCAGCCTACCTGGCATCTATTCGATGAGCACCGGTTGAACAGCCTCAGGCCTGGCACGTGGCTGATCAACGCAGCTCGCGGCCCGGTCATTGACAACGTGGCGCTGCGCGAAGTGCTGTTGGAGCGCGAGGACTTGCAAGCGGTGCTGGATGTCTGGGAACAGGAGCCGACAGTCGATGTTGACCTGGCCGACCTGTGCGTCATCGCCACTCCGCATATTGCCGGCTACAGCCTTGACGGTCGCCAGCGCGGCACAGCGCAGATCTACCAGGCGCTGTGTGGTTTTCTCGAGCGACCGGTCGAAGTCAATCTGGCCGATCTGCTGCCCCGGCCCTGGTTGGGTGGCGTTACGCTGGATGCCCAAGCCGACCCGGCCTGGGCCCTTGCGGCGCTGTGCCGCAGCGTGTACGACCCGCGTCGCGACGATGCGGATTTTCGCCGCAGCCTGGTGGGCACGGTCGATGAACAACGCAGCGCCTTCGACACCCTGCGCAAATTCTATCCGCCACGCCGGGAAATCGACAGCTTGAAGGTTCATATCCAAGGACAATCGGCGGCTCTGCAGCAAATCGTGGCCGCGCTGGGTGCCACGACCCTTTAAGCCACAAGAGCCTGCAAAAGCGGCGGGCATAAAAAACCCGACAAAAGTCGGGTTCAATTGAAGACGGGTTACATCACTTTTGTTCGGCAGGCTTGACCAGTCGTTTTTCCAGTTCGCTACACGCGTTCTGGATCATGTCTTCGGTGATCGGGACTTCGCGCCCTTGGGCATCGATGAACGAGCAGCCCAGGGATTGGTCCGGTTGCGTGCGAATCACTTGAATCTTGTCGTCGCTGCTGTGTTGCAAGGACATGGCCTGTCTCCTCATCAGGTTGCGTGCCTATCGTACTGTCGTCAGGTGACCGAGCCATGACACTCCTTGAAGGTTCATGACGACAACCCCACTGAACCAGAAATGGCGGTGCGTTTCCAGCCAGACGTTAGACCGATAACATCTAGCCATTGGTGCCGGGGGTCATATTTAACCTGACTCATTTCGATTCAATTTGGTTCCGCTGCGTTTCGTTGCCGCTGGCCATCCTTTTTCCTGCTGTATTATCGGATGCTCTCCATGCTTTCTTCTCGACATCGCCGTGCCATACGCTTGGCCAGCGGCTTCATCGCCCCTTACCGCAAGCAGGTCATCGGCGCTTTGCTGGCGCTGATTGCCACGGCCGCCATTACCTTGTCCATGGGCCAGGGCATCCGCTTGCTGGTGGACCAAGGCTTCATGACCCGCTCACCGCAATTGCTCAACCAGTCCATCGGCCTGTTCATGGTCCTGGTGGTTGGGCTGGCGATCGGTACGTTTTCGCGTTTCTACCTGGTGTCCTGGATCGGCGAGCGGGTGGTGGCCGATATCCGGCGGCAGGTGTTCAACCATTTGGTGTACTTGCACCCCGGCTTCTATGAAAACAACCGCAGTTCGGAGATCCAGTCACGCCTGACGGCTGACACAACGCTGTTGCAGTCGGTGATTGGCTCATCGCTCTCGCTGTTCCTGCGCAACTTGTTGATGGTGATCGGCGGGATCGTGCTGTTGTTCGTCACCAATCCAAAGCTCACCAGCATCGTGGTCATTGCCCTGCCGCTGGTACTGGCGCCGATCCTGATTTTCGGCCGTCGCGTGCGGAGCCTGTCGCGTGAAAGCCAGGACCGCATCGCCGACGTGGGTAGCTACGTCTCCGAAACCCTCGGCCAGATCAAGACGGTGCAGGCTTATAACCACCAAGGCCAGGATGAGCGTCGTTTTGCCACTACCGTCGAGCAGGCCTTCGACACGGCCCGCAAGCGCATTGCCCAGCGGGCCTGGTTGATCACGCTGGTGATCTTATTGGTGTTGGGGGCCGTGGGCGTGATGCTCTGGGTTGGCGGCATGGACGTGATCGCGGGGCGGATCTCCGGCGGTGAGCTGGCGGCGTTCGTGTTCTACAGTATGATCGTGGGGAGTGCCTTCGGTACCCTGAGCGAGGTGATCGGCGAGCTGCAGCGAGCGGCCGGTGCGGCTGAGCGTATTGCCGAGTTGCTGCGTTCGGAAAATGTCATCCAGCCGCCGGCTTCTGGCCTCGTTACACTGCCATCCAGGGTGCGGGGCGAGCTGCGGCTCGAAGGCGTACGGTTTTCCTATCCGTCCCGACCGGAGCGTTTCGCGGTCGATGGGCTGGACTTGACCGTCAGGGCTGGCGAAACCCTGGCGCTGGTCGGGCCGTCCGGGGCCGGTAAATCAACGGTTTATGACTTGTTGCTGCGCTTCTACGACCCGGTCGAGGGAGTCATTCTGATCGATGACGTCCCGCTGACCCAGCTCGATCCGCTGGACCTGCGCCGTCACTTCGCCTTGGTGTCGCAAAGCCCTGCTTTGTTTTTTGGTACGGTTGAAGAAAACATCCGCTACGGCAACCCCGACGCCACCGCCGAGCAAGTTCGCGAAGCCGCGCGCATTGCCCATGCCCACGATTTCATTGAAAAAATGCCCGACGGCTACGGTACCCACCTGGGCGATGGCGGCCTCGGACTTTCCGGAGGCCAGCGCCAACGATTGGCCATTGCCCGGGCGTTGTTGGTGGACGCGCCGATCCTGCTGCTGGACGAAGCGACGAGTGCCTCGATGCGCAAAGTGAATACCTGATCCAGCAAGCCCTGCCCAGCCTGATGAAAAACCGCACCACGCTGGTCATTGCCCACCGTCTGGCCACGGTGAAGAACGCCGACCGAATCGCGGTGATGGACCAGGGCAAGGTGGTTGCGGTGGGTACGCATCAGCAGTTGGTTGCTGGCAATGCGCTGTATGCGCGGTTGGCGGCGTTGCAGTTCAATGCTGGCCCTGAAGCGGCAATCGATTCAGAAATTGCCCCACAGCGCCAGCAACCGACCAAGTAACCGACCAAAAAAATGCCCGTATCTTTCAATACGGGCATTTTTTTGGAGCCGCGAGCAGCTCAACGCTCGCCGCTGCTCAGTCACTGATCATCAAAATACCGCTCATGCCAGTCCACCAGCGGCTGCGGCGAGTTGAGTTTCTGGCCGTAGATCACCGAGTACGACAACACGTTCTGCACGTATTGGCGGGTTTCGTCGAAGGGGATGCTTTCGACCCAGACGTCGAAGCTCAGGTGATCGGCGCCGCGCAGCCACTGGCGCACACGGCCGGGGCCAGCGTTGTAGGCGGCGGAGGCGAGGACGCGGTTGCCATTGAACTGGCTGTGGACCTGGCTCAGGTAAGCCGCGCCTAGCTGGATGTTCTTGTCCGGGTTGAACACTTGCTGTGGCGAGGCCAGGGGGATGTTGAACTTGCGTGCGGTTTCCTTGGCAGTGCCCGGCATCAATTGCATGAGACCGCTGGCACCGACGCTGGAGCGGGCATCGTCCATGAACGCGCTTTCCTGGCGGGTGATGGCGAACGCCCAGCTCGGATGCAGGCCACGAACCTTGGCCTCGCGGACCAGGGTGTCGCGGTAGGCCATTGGGAAACGGATGTCCAGGTCGTCCCAGTATTTGGCCTGGCTGATGGTGCGGATGGCCGGGAAATACCATTTCAAGTCATAGGCCAGTTTCGCCTGGGCGACCATTTCGTCCCGGTTGAAATGACGGCTGACGTGATACCACTCGCGGCGACCATCGACAATCTGCCCTCGCGCATGAAACTCCAGCGCTCGACGTATGCCCGGCGTATTGCGTACTTTGTTGATCAACGCCTGGCTCATGACCAGGGGTTTGTTATTGAGCGAGTAGGGTGACTGAGACCGATCGGCCGCCAGGAAACCGTAGAAATCCCGCTCCCGGGCCAATTGCTTGTAGAGCGTCACGGCTTCGGGGTTCTGCGGCTGTGCCAATTCCAGGCTGCGTGCTTGCCAGTAGCGCCAGCGGTTGGTACTGGCGAGCGACTCAGGCAGGCGGCGGGTCAACTGGTAGGCGTCTTCCCAACGGGCCAGGCGCAGCAGCAGGCGCAAGCGCCATTCCGAGACCGTGTCGTCCCGCAGTTCCGGATCGTATTTGGTCATCACGTCCAGGGCGCGGCTGTCGAAGCGTTTGGCCAGGGTCAGGCCGATTTCCCGGGCGATGGCCACTTTTTCATCCCGGGAAAAATGCATGGTGCTCGCGTAGCCGTCGAGCAATGCCATGGCTTTTTCTGGATCCTGGCGGGCCAGGCGGCGCAGACCGAGGCTGACGATATCGGACATTGGCTCGTCGGCGGGAGCAAAGCGCGACGGCTGGCTGAGCTGCTCGGGCTTCTGCGCAACGTCAACCAGCAGTTTGCCCCGAGGCGCGAGCGTGGTGAGGGCGCTGACCAGACTATTGGCCAAGGGGTAGTTGCGGGCCTGAGCGGCCAGCTTGGCGCGTTCCCAGCGTTTCTGCTCGGTCAACTGGCCCTGGGCCGCCCACATGCCGAACAGCGCGTCGCAGGCCGCCGGCTGCGATTTGCCGGTGAGCCACAATTTCTCGGTGTTGGCGTAGCCTTCGGCTTTCAAGCCGTGACCCAGCTGATACTGGGCATTAAGGCAATCAAGCTCGGTAAAGTTGAGCTTGGGATCGTAGTACTTGATGAAGGTCGCCCAGTCGCCACGCTCGGCCAGCCAGCGCAACCAGCGCAGCTTCATCCAGTTGGCCTGGGGCAGGTCGCCATGCTCGGCGAGGAACTTCTCGATCTCGGCGTTGCTTGCGCTCTTTAGGCGCGCGGTCAGTTCGTCGTAGGCCAGGTACGGCTCCAGCGGATAATCGCGCAGGGCCTGGCTGTAGCGAGAATACGGGCCTGAATCGCCTTTGGCCAAGGCGCGCTTGGCTTCATCGTAATATTGGCGCTGGGTGGAAATATCCACCGCCTGGGCGGTTTGAACGGCAGTAGCACATACAAACAAACAAGATAAGACACTGAAAAGGCGACTGCGCATGATACGTCCGGGCAGAAAAAAACATGACAAGCCCAGGGGAAAACCCGGGGTAACTGCCTGTAGCTTAGCCTTTTGCCAGCAGCCGGCGAAAGCTTTGCAGGGCCGTCGGCACAAGTTCGCACCATTTATTTTGCAGAGTGCTTCTGCGACGAAATTGGCGGACCTATGAGGGCTCTTCTCAGGTAGAATGCGCCCCCGGTTTTTGGAGAAGCTCATGACCCTGCTCAAATTCAGCGATGTGTCCCTTGCTTTCGGCGCGATGCCGTTGTTGGACAAGGTGTCCTGGCAGATCGCCCGTGGTGAGCGGGTGTGCATCATCGGCCGCAACGGCACTGGCAAGTCCAGCATGATGAAGCTGGTCAAGGGCGACCAGAAGCCTGACGACGGTTCCGTCTGGCGTGCGCCAGGCCTGAAAATCGGCGAACTGCCCCAGGAATTGCCGGTGGCCGACGAGCGAACCGTGTTCGACGTGGTTGCCGAAGGCCTGGACGGCGTCGGCGCGCTGTTGGCCGAATATCACCACCTGAGCCAGAACATCGTCACCGATGCCGACCTGGACAAGTTGATGCACGTGCAGCACGACCTCGAGGCTCGCGACGGATGGCGTCTGCAGCAACTGGTCGACAGCACCTTGAGTCGCCTGCAGTTGCCGGCCGACAAGACCCTGGCCGAGCTGTCCGGCGGCTGGCGTCGTCGCGTCCTGTTGGCCCAGGCTCTGGTTTCCGAGCCGGACCTGCTGCTGCTCGACGAACCGACCAACCATTTGGACATCGGCGCCATTGCCTGGCTTGAAGAAGCCCTCAAGGATTTCCAGGGCGCTGTGCTGTTCATCACCCACGACCGTTCTTTCCTGCAGAACCTGGCGACGCGCATCCTCGAACTGGATCGCGGTGGCCTGATCGATTGGAACGGCGATTACGCCAGTTTCCTGGTGCACAAGGAAGCGGCGCTGGCGGCGGAGGAAACCGCCAACGCGTTGTTCGACAAGAAGCTGGCCCAGGAAGAAGTCTGGATTCGCCAGGGCATCAAGGCTCGGCGCACCCGCAACGAAGGCCGCGTGCGGGCGCTGAAGGCCTTGCGCATGGAACGCAGCGAGCGTCGCGAGCGCACCGGCAAGGCCAACATCCAGCTCGATACCGCCGACAAGTCCGGCAAGCAGGTCATGGTGCTGGAGAACGTGAGTTTCGCCCACCCTGGCGGCCCGTTCCTGATCAAGGACTTCTCCATGGTCCTGCAGCGCGGCGATCGCATCGGCCTGCTGGGCGCCAACGGCACCGGCAAGACCACCTTGCTCAAGCTGATGCTCGGCGGCCTGGTGCCGACCAACGGCAAGGTGGAAGAGGGCACGAAGATCGACGTCGCCTACTTCGACCAGCTGCGTCATCAGCTGGACCTGGAAAAGACCGTGATCGATAACGTGGCGGAAGGCCGCGACTTCATCGATATCGACGGCCAGAGCCGCCACGTGCTGAGCTACCTGGGTGATTTCCTGTTCAGCCCCCAGCGTGCCCGCACGCCGGTGAAGGCGCTGTCGGGTGGTGAGCGTGCCCGTCTGTTGCTGGCCAAATTGTTCAGCAAGCCAGCGAACCTGCTGGTGCTCGACGAACCAACCAACGACTTGGACGTGGAAACCCTGGAGTTGCTGGAGGAAGTGCTGCTGACCTTCAACGGCACTGTACTGATGGTCAGTCACGACCGGGCATTCCTCGACAACGTGGTCACCAGCACACTGGTGTTCGAAGGCGAGGGCCTGGTTCGCGAATATGTCGGTGGTTATCAGGACTGGCTGCGCCAGGGCGGCTCGCCGCGTCTGCTGGGTGTGACCGAGAGCAAGTCCGGCAAGGCTGATCTGAATTCAGCGGTCGTCAAGGCCGAGCCGGCTTCGGTTGCCACCGCGGCCGCACCGACGCCTGCGAAGAAAAAACTCAGCTACAAGCTGCAGCGTGAGCTGGAAGCCTTGCCGGGTGATATCGATGCGAAGGAAAAGCAGATCGCCGCGGTGGAGGCCGAGATGGCTGACGCTGGTTTTTATCAGCGTCCGCCGGGTGAAACCGCCAAGGTGATCGCGCATCTGGAGCAGTTGCAGGCTGAGCTGGACGCATTGGTCGAGCGCTGGGCCGAACTGGACGCCTGATCGACCGCTCTAAAAAATCCCGGCGTTGAGCGCCGGGATTTTTTTCATCCAAGGTACCGCCCCTGAAGGTTCAGGTGCGTTTGACCAGGTGCACTGCAAGCACGTCGCATGGCGCACCATGCAACACATCGTTGGCGGTGGAGCCTAGCAACAGCGCCAGGCCGTGGCGCCCGTGGCTGCCAACGACGATCAGGTCGCAGCCTTGCTCCTTGGCCAGATGATGGATCTCCTGGCGAGGCTGGCCGTAGGTCAGGTGGCTGTTTTCTTTTTTCAGCGCCGGGTATTTCACGATCAGCCGGTCAAGGCGTTCCTTGGCCTGATCGAATTGTTGCTGCTGCAGTTGGGAAAGATCCATTGGAACGTCACCGCCAAATGCCATGGCCATGGGTTCGACGATGTGCACCAGCGACAGTTTGGTGTCTCGGCCATCGCAAAGGGCGAGGGCGCGCTTGACGACGGGATCGCATTCTTCAGTGAGGTCGACGGCGACCAGGACGTGTTCGTAGTACATGAAAAAGCACTCCAGAGAATGGCGATACGTTAAGTATGGCTGGTTTCAAGCGCATTGAGGGCAACGCAGGTCAATGGCTCATCAAAATTCGGGAGTACAGATATGACGGTCTGGATAGTGGTGTCAATCCTGTTGGTGGTTTTAAGCCCCCTGGCATGGTTGCGGCCGTCCCGCGTCCAGAGTGGTCGAATGGCCCTGCGCATGGAGGCGCGACGCCTTGGGCTGGCCATGCAGCTGGCTCAGCAGGAGTGGCCCCATTGGCTCGGCCAGCAGCCGCCGAACCCTTGCGCGCAGTATCATCGGCCGCGGCGGGGGCGGCAGCCGGTCAGCTGGAGTTACTGGCAAAAGGCGCCGGGCGTGTGGGTCAACCAATGGCAGGAGCCCTGTCAGGACGAATCGCTGCTCAGTCATTTCAGAACATTGCCGGCCAATGTCTACAAGGTCGAGGCTGACGGTCAGATGATCGCCCTGTATTGGGGCGAGAAAGGCGAGGCGAGTGTTCTGCAGGACATTTCTGCTGTGCTCAAGGCGTTGGCCTGAGCAATAAAAAGCCCGATAGCGTCATCGGGCGGGTTGGCCAGGCAGGCCGGTAAACCGTTATATCCGGGCGTGCTTCGAAACGTCCTCCTTCCCAAGCACTCAGATGTGTTGTCACCAGCTTAGCCGGTTCAAATCCGCACGCCTGCAATTAGGGCGACTTTTCTAATAATTGATTCTATGAATGGTTGCCCATGCAGCGTCGTGTTGCGGATCCGTGCGGTACGGAAATGACTGTAGAGTCCTGTTCAAACGCTTGTTTAGGGCGATTGACAATTGTCGGAAATTCCGTGAAGGTGACGTACCCAAATCAAACGGGCGTATGAATTGAGCGTTTGTATTTTCAGAGCGTTCCTACAGACCCCGACTATCGCGTTGACGGGTGTGCCTGGCGGATTGGCGTAGCATCGACGTTATGTCAATGCCAGGCCAGCAGTCAGCGTCCAACGTGTACTGTTCAGCTTCCATATCGTGGAGATCAGTTGATGATTTACGAAGGTAAAGCCATCACGGTTAAGGCTCTTGAAAGTGGCATCGTCGAACTGAAATTCGACCTCAAGGGTGAGTCCGTCAACAAGTTCAACCGTCTAACCCTGAATGAATTGCGGCAGGCCGTAGACACCATCAACGCAGATGCTTCGATCAAGGGTGTGATCGTCAGCAGCGGCAAAGACGTGTTCATCGTCGGCGCCGACATCACCGAATTCGTCGATAACTTCAAGCTGCCCGATGCCGAACTGATCGCTGGCAACCTCGAAGCGAACCGTATCTTCAGCGATTTCGAAGACCTCGGCGTGCCAACCGTCGCGGCCATCAATGGCATCGCCCTGGGCGGTGGCCTGGAAATGTGCCTGGCGGCCGATTACCGCGTCATGTCCACCACGGCCAAGATCGGCCTGCCGGAAGTCAAGCTGGGCATCTACCCTGGCTTTGGCGGTACCGTGCGCCTGCCGCGCCTGATCGGTGCCGACAACGCGATCGAGTGGATTGCCGCTGGCAAGGAAAACCGTGCCGAAGACGCACTGAAAGTAGGCGCTGTGGATGCCGTGGTTGAACCCGGTAAACTCCAGGAAGCGGCGCTTGAAACGATCAAGCGCGCCATCAGCGGCGAGTTCGACTACAAGGCCAAGCGCCAGCCGAAGCTGGAGAAACTCAAGCTCAACGCCATCGAACAAATGATGGCCTTCGAAACCGCCAAGGGTTTCGTGGCTGGCCAGGCTGGCCCGAACTACCCGGCACCGGTCGAAGCGATCAAGACCATCCAGAAAGCCGCGAATTTCGGTCGCGACAAGGCTCTGGAAGTCGAAGCCGCCGGTTTCGTCAAGCTGGCCAAGACCTCGGCTGCACAAAGCCTGATCGGTCTGTTCCTCAACGACCAGGAACTGAAGAAAAAGGCCAAGGCCTACGACGAAATCGCCCGCGACGTGAAGCAGGCCGCTGTACTCGGCGCCGGCATCATGGGCGGCGGCATCGCCTACCAGTCGGCGTCCAAAGGCACGCCGATCCTGATGAAAGACATCAACGAACACGGGATCGAGCAGGGTCTGGCCGAAGCCGCCAAGCTGCTGGTCGGTCGCGTCGACAAAGGTCGCATGACCGCCGCGAAGATGGCCGAAGTGCTCAACGGCATTCGTCCAACCCTGTCCTACGGCGATTTCGGCCATGTCGACCTGGTGGTCGAAGCCGTTGTCGAGAACCCGAAGGTCAAGCAGGCGGTATTGGCCGAAGTCGAAGACAAGGTCAAAGAAGACACCATCCTCGCCTCGAACACCTCGACCATTTCCATTTCGCTGCTGGCCAAGGCCCTCAAGCGTCCGGAGAACTTCGTCGGCATGCACTTCTTCAACCCGGTGCACATGATGCCGCTGGTGGAAGTCATCCGTGGCGAGAAGTCCAGCGAACAAGCCATCGCCACCACCGTTGCCTACGCCAAGAAAATGGGCAAGAACCCGATCGTCGTCAACGACTGCCCGGGTTTCCTGGTCAACCGCGTGCTGTTCCCGTACTTCGGCGGTTTCGCCAAGCTGGTCAGCGCTGGCGTCGACTTCGTGCGTATCGACAAGATCATGGAAAAATTCGGCTGGCCGATGGGCCCGGCGTACCTGATGGATGTGGTCGGCATCGACACCGGCCACCACGGTCGCGACGTGATGGCTGAAGGCTTCCCGGATCGCATGAAAGACGATCGCCGTTCGGCCGTCGACGTGCTCTACGAAGCCAAGCGCCTGGGCCAGAAGAATGGCAAGGGCTTCTACGCCTATGAGACCGACAAGCGCGGCAAACAGAAGAAAGTCGCCGATTCGTCGGTGCTGGAAGTGCTCAAGCCGATCGTCTACGAGCAGCGCGAAGTCACCGACGAGGACATCATCAACTGGATGATGATCCCGCTGTGCCTCGAAACCGTGCGTTGCCTGGAAGACGGCATTGTTGAAACTGCCGCCGAAGCCGACATGGGTCTGGTCTACGGTATCGGTTTCCCTCCATTCCGTGGCGGTGCGCTGCGTTACATCGACTCGATCGGTGTGGCCGAGTTCGTTGCCCTGGCTGACCAGTACGCTGATCTGGGCGCGCTGTACCACCCGACCGCGAAGCTGCGTGAAATGGCCAAAAATGGCCAGCGTTTCTTCGGTTAAGCGCCCAACGACTAGAGCGAGAGAACATTTATGAGCTTGAATCCTAGAGACGTCGTGATCGTCGACTTCGGTCGTACGCCGATGGGCCGCTCCAAGGGCGGCATGCACCGCAACACCCGCGCCGAAGACATGTCGGCGCACCTGATCAGCAAACTGCTGGAACGCAACGTCAAGGTTGACCCCAACGAAGTCGAAGACGTGATCTGGGGCTGCGTTAACCAGACCCTGGAGCAGGGCTGGAACATCGCCCGCATGGCCTCGCTGATGACCCAGATTCCTCACACCGCGGCCGGCCAGACCGTCAGCCGCCTGTGCGGTTCGTCCATGAGCGCACTGCACACCGCCGCCCAGGCGATCATGACCGGCAATGGCGATGTGTTTGTCGTAGGCGGTGTGGAGCATATGGGCCACGTGAGCATGATGCACGGCGTCGATCCGAACCCGCACATGTCGCTATACGCGGCAAAAGCCTCGGGGATGATGGGCCTGACTGCGGAAATGCTCGGCAAAATGCACGGCATTACCCGCGAACAGCAGGACGCTTTTGGCGTGCGCTCCCACCAGCTCGCCCACAAGGCGACCGTGGAAGGCAAGTTCAAGGACGAAATCATCCCGATGCAGGGCTATGACGAGAACGGCTTCCTGAAGCTGTTCGACTACGACGAAACCATTCGTCCGGAAACTACCCTGGAAAGCCTGGCGACCCTCAAGCCGGCCTTCAATCCAAAGGGCGGCACCGTGACAGCCGGTACCTCGTCGCAGATCACCGATGGTGCGTCGTGCATGATCGTGATGTCGGCCCAGCGTGCTCAGGACCTGGGTATACAGCCGATGGCCGTGATTCGTTCGATGGCCGTCGCTGGTGTGGATCCTGCGATCATGGGCTATGGTCCAGTACCGGCTACGCAAAAAGCCTTGAAGCGTGCGGGCCTGGGCATTGCCGATATCGACTTCTTCGAGCTCAACGAAGCTTTCGCCGCACAGGCCTTGCCAGTGCTGAAAGATTTGAAAGTGCTCGACAAGATGAACGAGAAGGTTAACCTGCACGGCGGCGCAATCGCCCTGGGTCACCCTTTCGGTTGTTCCGGTGCGCGTATCTCCGGCACGCTGCTCAACGTCATGAAGCAGAACGGCGGCACTTTTGGGGTGTCCACCATGTGCATTGGCCTTGGCCAGGGCATCGCCACTGTCTTCGAACGCGTCTAAGCGTTACGTTGATGGAAGCCGGGGCCAAGTGCCCCGGTTTTTGTTTTTCCGGGTTTAGTAAAAAAAAGATTTTGTTTTTATTTTGGTAAGACTTGAGCAGGGGCCAAAGCATGCCGATACAACCTGGGCTCTACCAACATTACAAAGGTCCGCAGTACCGCGTATTCAGTATTGCGCGGCACTCCGAGACCGAGGAAGAAGTGGTCTTCTATCAAGCCCTGTATGGCGATTACGGCTTTTGGGTGCGTCCGTTGAGCATGTTCCAGGAGTCCGTCGAGGTTGACGGCGAACAGGTGCCACGCTTTGCTTTGGTGCAGGCCGAGGCGAGCATTTTTTCCAAGGCTTGAGGCCGACATGGGGGCGGGCATGCCCTTGACCTCACCTTGCAGCCACTATATATAGCGGTGCCGCGTCAGGCGCCAACCGCCTTTCACTTTTTTGAATTCAGGAATTTTCTGATCCATGGGCAAATCGCTGGTCATTGTGGAATCCCCGGCTAAGGCCAAGACCATCAACAAGTATCTGGGCAACCAATACGTGGTGAAGTCGAGTATCGGCCATATCCGAGACCTGCCCACCAGCGGTTCGGCTAGCGCCAGCAAAGAGCCGGCCGCCAAGCGCGGCAAGGCAGCTGCCGGTGAAGCGCCAGCGCTGTCGCCGAAAGAAAAGGCGCGCAAGCAGTTGGTCTCCCGCATGGGGGTTGATCCGGAGCACGGCTGGAAAGCCAAGTACGAGATCCTCCCGGGCAAGGAAAAGGTCATCGAAGAATTGCGCCGGCTTGCCAAGGACGCCGACACCATCTATCTCGCGACGGACTTGGACCGCGAAGGGGAAGCCATTGCCTGGCACCTGCGCGAAGCCATCGGTGGCGATGACAGCCGCTACAAGCGCGTGGTGTTCAACGAGATCACCAAGAAAGCCATCCAGGAAGCTTTCTCCCAGCCGGGCGAGTTGGATATCGATCGGGTCAACGCCCAGCAGGCGCGTCGCTTCCTCGACCGCGTGGTGGGCTACATGGTCTCGCCGCTGCTGTGGGCCAAGATCGCCCGTGGTCTGTCGGCCGGTCGCGTGCAGTCGGTTGCGGTGAAGCTGGTGGTGGAGCGCGAGCGCGAAATCCGGGCGTTCATCCCTGAAGAGTACTGGGAAATCCACGCTGATCTTGGAACCGCCAAGGGCGCTACCGTGCGCTTTGAGGTGGCTCGTGAGAAAGGCGAGGCCTTCAAGCCACTCAACGAAGCCCAGGCCATGGCGGCGTTGGAGAAGCTCAAGTCTTCGAGCTACAGCATCGTCAAGCGTGAAGACAAGCCGACCAGCAGCAAGCCGTCCGCGCCGTTCATTACGTCCACGCTGCAGCAGGCCGCGAGCAACCGCCTGGGCTTCGGCGTGAAGAAAACCATGATGATGGCCCAGCGGTTGTATGAAGCGGGCTACATCACGTACATGCGTACCGACTCGACCAACCTCTCGGCGGATGCCGTGGCGATGGCGCGTACTTATATAGAAAGCGAGTTCGGCAAGAAATATCTGCCTGAGACGCCGAATGTCTACAGCAGCAAGGCAGGCGCCCAAGAGGCTCACGAAGCGATTCGTCCGTCCGACGCCAATACCGAGCCAAGCAAGCTGTCGGGCATGGAACGCGATGCCGAGCGTCTCTACGAGCTGATCTGGCGCCAGTTCCTGGCCTGCCAGATGCTGCCGGCGCAATACCTGTCGACCACGGTCAGCGTTGGTGCTGGCGACTTCGAGCTGCGCGCCAAGGGCCGCATTCTGAAGTTCGACGGTTACACTCGTGTCATGCCGCAAATCACCAAGCCTGGCGACGACGATGTCTTGCCGGACATGGCCCAGGGCGATGTGATGAAACTGGTCAAGATCGATCCAACCCAGCACTTCACCAAGCCACCGGCACGGTATTCCGAGGCCAGCCTGGTCAAGGAAATGGAAAAGCGCGGCATCGGTCGTCCTTCGACCTACGCGGCGATCATTTCCACCATCCAGGACCGCGGTTACGTGGCGCTGCACAACCGTCGTTTCTATTCGGAAAAGATGGGTGACATCGTTACCGAGCGCTTGTCCGAGAGCTTCTCGAACCTGATGGACTACGGCTTCACCGCCGGCATGGAAGAGAACCTCGATGACGTGGCCCAGGGCGAGCGGGACTGGAAGAACGTGCTCGACGAGTTCTACGGCGACTTCAAGAAAAAACTTGAAGTAGCCGAGAGCCCTGAGAGCGGCATGCGCGCCAACCAGCCAGTGATGACGGATATCCCGTGCCTGACCTGCGGTCGGCCGATGCAAATCCGTACCGCCTCGACTGGCGTATTCCTAGGCTGCTCAGGCTACAGCTTGCCGCCGAAAGAACGATGCAAGGCGACGGTCAACCTGGTGCCTGGCGATGAAATCGCCGCAGACGACGAAGGCGAATCGGAATCCCTGGTGTTGCGTGGCAAGCACCGCTGCCCTATCTGCAGCACCGCGATGGACGCCTATCTGCTGGATGAAAAGCGCAAGCTGCACATATGCGGTAACAACCCGGATTGCGCCGGCTACGAGATTGAAGAGGGCACCTACCGCATCAAGGGCTACGAAGGTCCGAGCCTGGAATGCGACAAGTGCGGCAGTGAGATGCAGCTCAAGACAGGCCGCTTCGGCAAGTTCTTCGGTTGCACCAATCCGACCTGCAAGAACACCCGCAAGCTGCTCAAGAGTGGTGATGCCGCTCCGCCGAAGATGGACCCGGTGAAGATGCCCGAGCTCAAATGCGAGAAGGTCAACGACACCTACATCCTGCGCGACGGCGCTTCCGGACTGTTCCTGGCGGCCAGCCAGTTCCCGAAAAACCGTGAAACCCGTGCGCCACTGGTGATGGAGATCGTCCCGCACAAGGACGAAATCGATCCGAAGTATCATTTCCTCTGTGAAGCGCCGCAGAAGGACCCGGACGGTCGCCCGGCGGTGATTCGTTACAGCCGCAAGACCAAGGAGCAATACGTGCAGACCGAGGTCGACGGCAAGCCTACTGGCTGGAAAGCGTTCTATGACGGCGGAAAGTGGACCGTTGAAGATAAGCGCTAATTGATGGTGTGTGGGCTCTCTATTGCGAGGGAGCTTGCTCCCGCTGGACCGGTCCGACGTTTCGGGCGCAGTCGCCCCAATAGCCACGGATGAACAGAAGGCCGCATGACAACCCAACGGTTTCATGCGGCCTCTCTGTTTTTGCCTTGCAGTCGCCTCGGTTGATCCACGACACTGTCGTACCTGCGTGACGCTTTTATTTCGTTGGGGAGAATGCCGACATGGCCCACGAACTCTACACCCGCACCAATCAGAAGATTTATTTCGCCGGCCTGTCGCTTGAAGCGCTGACCAAGGCGGAGGAAGGGCGCGCAATGAATGCCCCGGCGCTGGTCCAGGCTGGGCGTGAATCAGTGCTGTTTCATTTGTACGGTGCGTTGCTGGGGCTTTGTCATGAAATTGCCGGTTTCTATCGCTTGCCCCAGGCAAATGCTTCACGGGCCGAGTTGATGTTGACTCCCGAAGTGTTGGAAGCCCACGCGATTCCAGAGCTGGCCGAAATGGTCGAGCTGGCCCAAAACCCGGAAACCTGGCTGGCCAGGCTGTTGGCAGCCCATACGGCTTTGTTCCAGCCGCCACGGGCCCCCCGTAAACCCAAGGGTGACGTGACCCAGCCGTTGATCGTTGCGGTCAATCTTGACGAACAAGAGCCGGAGCAGGAGCTGACGCGGGAAGAATTGGAGAGCTGGCGCCAGAATCTCAAAGGCCTGGCTATCCGCTTTCGCGAAGGGCTGAACGAATGCTGAGTTTCATTCGCTCCGTAATGTTCGCTAACGACGCTTGGTCAAGATCCTGAGCGAAGCCCGGCTGATGACTATATAATCCCCGCCTTTCGTGGAGAACAGACTTATATGCCAACGTCCTTTCTAGAAATTGTCGAACTTCCTGATGGCCGCATCGAGTTGCGCAGGGCTGAAGACGAGGGTTCTCTGGTTACCCTGAACTTCTCCGAGGACGCCAAGGTGTTCCTTCAAGGCCAGCACGTCGAGGTCGCCAAGGCGATGCTTAGCGTGGGTGTCCAGATGGCAGGCCGCTTGGTTGAAGGCGAATTCAACAAGGAAGAAGGACCTCGGGTTCTTCATTGATCCCGGCTGTCGATTTTTTACGTCAATATTGCTGGCTTCTCTGCCCTGGAGAAGCCCTGCGATTGTCTTAGCCCAGTCGGATATTCAAGCTTTGCGCATCCCCGATGCGGGCGGCGCTGATCAATTGTTGACGCGCGGTCGCGCTCAAGGGGTTCAGCCAGCTGACCACCGTATGGCTGCGGCCCAGGCGCAACGCTTCGCAAGTCAATTGCTGGGCACTTTGGGTGCCGCGCGGTTGCAGTAACAGGATCCGTTCCCGATTGAGACCGGCGTCCCGCAACCAGGCCTGTGTCACGCT
The DNA here is from genome assembly GCF_051131945.1 of Pseudomonas sp. Z5-35. Classification (NCBI taxonomy): domain Bacteria; kingdom Pseudomonadati; phylum Pseudomonadota; class Gammaproteobacteria; order Pseudomonadales; family Pseudomonadaceae; genus Pseudomonas; species Pseudomonas sp. Z5-35. Next base: position 3,573,317 of record NZ_CP071640.1, on the reverse strand, counting down.
CGCAGGCGGCGCAATCAGCGTCAGCCAGCGAGCATCCTGGTCTTGGCTCAGCTCCCTCAGGATGGGGGCGAGCAGGTTCAGGCAATTTCCAGCTGCACCACGCAACGACAGCTCGCTGAACGCCTCGGGCTCGATACCCCAGGGCGATTCGATGACCTCTTGCAGGACAGGAACCAGCGGTTGGGCCATGAATGCCTCGAACAACGGAAGTTGTGTGTGCTGTGGTGCGTGAGGGAATTGCATAAAGCCTCCTTTAGCGGCGAATGACGCCGACACTCAAGCCTTCGATAACCAGGTCCTGATCTTTCAGGTCCACTTCGATGGGGGCGAACTCTGGATTTTCGGCAATCAGCCAGACCTTGCTGCCGTCGCGCTTGAATCGCTTGACCGTGACTTCATCGCCGATTCGCGCCACCACAATCTGGCCGTTGCGGGCCTCACGCGTGGTGTGGACAGCCAGGAGATCACCGTCGAAGATGCCGATGTCCTTCATGCTCATGCCATGGACACGAAGTAGGTAATCAGCCCTTGGATGGAAGAACGAAGGGTTGATGTTGCAGGATTCCTCGACGTGCTGCTGGGCGAGAATCGGTGCGCCAGCTGCAACACGACCAATGATCGGGAGGGTGGTTTCGTCAGCCTTGGCTTCGAAGCCTGGGATGCGAATGCCCCGCGAGGCGCCAGGGGTCATTTCGATCGCGCCTTTGCGGGCCAGTGCCTTAAGGTGTTCTTCCGCCGCGTTGGGCGATTTGAAACCCAGTTCCTGAGCGATTTCCGCACGGGTCGGCGGGTAGCCGTTGTCTTCTAGGCAGCGTTTGATGAAGGCCAGAATCTCTGCTTGGCGTGGCGTCAGCTTTAGCATAATGATCGCTCTGTCTTTTTATACAGTGACTGGGATTATATACAGTGCGCGGCGCTTGGCAATCCTCCTTTTTTCAGGCGCCGCTGGACGGTCGCCCCGAAGGCTGCAAACGACTGCGCCAAACCTTCTGGAAGGTGTGGTTAAATACCTGACCGGGCGTTCGCAAAACGTCCCGTCAGGCTTGACAACCCCAAGGCTGAAACGTATGTTTCAAACAAGTGTTTGTCAGGCGGAGTAGCCATGGCCCAGTCGGAAACCGTAGAACGCATTCTGGATGCTGCCGAGCAGTTGTTCGCGGAAAAAGGTTTCGCCGAAACCTCGTTGCGTCTGATTACCAGCAAAGCCGGCGTCAACCTGGCAGCGGTGAATTATCACTTCGGTTCAAAAAAAGCGCTGATCCAGGCGGTCTTCTCAAGATTTCTCGGGCCTTTTTGCCTCAGTCTCGATCGCGAGCTGGAGCGGCGCCAGGCCAAGCCCGACGTCAAGCCGACGCTGGAAGAGCTGCTGGAAATCCTTGTCGAGCAAGCCCTTGTCGTGCAGCCTCGCAGCGGCAACGACCTGTCCATCTTCATGCGCCTGCTGGGCTTGGCGTTCAGCCAGAGCCAAGGCCACTTGAGGCGTTATCTTGAGGACATGTACGGCAAGGTGTTTCGCCGCTACATGCTGCTGGTCAACGAGGCAGCGCCGCGAATCCCGCCGATCGAGCTGTTCTGGCGCGTGCACTTCATGCTTGGCGCCGCAGCGTTCAGCATGTCCGGTATCAAGGCATTGCGGGCCATTGCTGAAACCGACTTCGGGGTAAACACTTCCATCGAACAGGTGATGCGGCTGATGGTGCCTTTCCTGGCGGCCGGCATGCGTGCCGAAAGTGGTGTCACCGATGAGGCCATGGCCGCGGCGCAGCTGCGTCCGCGCAGCAAATCCACGCCGGCGCTCGCCAAGGCTTGAGTGCGCGGGTGGGCGCGGCAGCCTACATCCGCTAAGCTAGCCGCCCATGCCGACTCTCGTTTCGAACCCGTTATACAGTTCATTGCATCATTGCGGCCTGCCAGGCCTGGAGCCCGGCGGTGCGGTCGTGCATGCGTCACTGTGTGGGTTCATCGTTTTTAAGGAATTGTTATGACTGCTGGCCTGCAAGGCTCGTTGATGGTGGACGTCGCCGGTACCTGGCTGACGGCTGAGGACCGCCATCTGTTGCGTCAGCCCGAAGTGGGCGGCTTGATCATCTTCGCTCGCAACATCGAGCACCCGCGCCAGGTGCGCGAACTGAGTGCGTCGATCCGGGCCATCCGTCCCGACCTGCTGCTGGCGGTCGATCAGGAAGGTGGGCGCGTCCAGCGTCTGCGCCAAGGCTTCGTCCGCCTGCCGGCGATGCGAGCCGTCGCCGATAACCCGAATGCCGAATACTTGGCCGAACAGTGCGGCTGGATCATGGCCATGGAAGTCTTGGCGGTTGGCCTCGATTTGAGTTTCGCCCCGGTGCTGGACCTTGATTACCAGCGCAGCGCCGTCGTCGGCAGTCGTTCCTTTGACGGCGATCCCGAGCGCGCCGCACTATTGGCTGGTGCTTTCATTCGTGGCATGAACGCCGCGGGAATGGCCGCCACCGGCAAGCACTTTCCAGGGCACGGCTGGGCCGAGGCCGACTCCCACGTCGCCATTCCCAACGACGAGCGCAGCCTCGAACAGATCCGCGCCAACGACTTGGTGCCCTTCGCCAAACTGAGCAAACAGCTCGCGGCGGTGATGCCGGCCCATGTCATCTATCCGCAGGTGGATGCGAGTCCAGCGGGGTTCTCCCGGCGTTGGTTGCAGGACATTCTGCGAGGCGAGTTGCAGTTCGATGGCGTGATCTTCAGTGATGACTTGTCCATGGCTGGCGCCCATGTGGTCGGCGATGCCGCCAGTCGAATCGAGGCTGCGCTGTCGGCAGGTTGCGACATGGGCCTGGTGTGCAACGACCGCGCGGCCGCCGAGTTGGCCTTGAGCGCTGCTCAGCGTCTCAAGGTCACGCCATCGGCCCGGATCGCCCGCATGCGTGGCCAGGCGTTCGCCACCACTGAATATCGTCAGGACCCACGCTGGTTGACAGCTATCGGCGCGTTGAAAGCCGCCCAACTGATCGATTAAAGGACGTTTTACATGACCGTTTACGCAATTATTGGCGGCACCGGCCTGACCCAGCTCGAAGGCTTGACCATTCGCCAGTCCCTCTCGGTGGAAACGCCCTACGGCGCGCCATCGGCCGACGTGCAGATCGGCGACTATGCCGGACGCGAGGTCTTGTTCCTGGCGCGCCACGGCCATCCCCATCACCTGCCGCCTCATCAGGTGAATTATCGCGCCAATCTCTGGGCCTTGAAGCAGGCCGGCGCCCAGGCTGTCCTGGCCGTCAATGCCGTGGGCGGGATTCACGCTGCAATGGGCACCGGTCATTTCTGCGTGCCCCACCAGTTGATCGATTACACCAGCGGTCGCCAGCACACGTATTTTGCGGACGACCTGGAAGCGGTGACCCACATCGACTTCAGTTATCCGTACACGGAGTCGCTACGCCAGCAGTTGATCGCAGCCCTGGCCGCCGAGGGCTGTGGCTATAGCAGCCATGGTGTCTACGCCTGCACGCAGGGCCCGCGCCTGGAAACCGTGGCTGAAATCGCCCGCCTGGAGCGTGACGGTTGCGACATTGTCGGCATGACCGGCATGCCGGAAGCGGCCTTGGCCCGTGAGCTGGAGCTGGATTACGCCTGCTTGGCCTTGGTGGTGAACCCGGCAGCAGGCAAGTCCACGACAGTGATTACCATGGCCGAGATCGAGCAGGCGCTGCATGACGGGATGGGAAAAGTGAAGTCGACGCTGGCGCGGGTGTTGATGGCCGGTTGATGAGCTTGTGCAGGACGACGGAGGGAGCCGAGCCTTTTCGGCTCCCACTAAAAGCCCCGGAAGCGGCTTTTATCAGGGCGGGATGACCTAGCGTTTTTCCAGCTTCTCCGGCAGCGGTGCGAACAGTGCTTCGATGTCCTCATTCTGCAGTTTCCAATCTCCGGCCACGCGGCCATCCAGTACACCCGCCGCCAGGTCGGATTTTTCTTTTTGCAGCAGCTGAATCTTCTCCTCCACGGTGCCACGGGCGATCAGCTTGTAGACAAATACCGGTTTTTCCTGGCCGATGCGGTAGGCGCGGTCGGTGGCTTGGTTTTCGGTCGCCGGGTTCCACCACGGGTCGTAGTGGATCACCGTGTCGGCTTCGGTCAGGTTCAAGCCTACGCCGCCAGCCTTCAGGCTAATGAGAAAAATCTGACGCTTGCCGCTCTGGAATTCCTTCACGGGAGTGCGCCGGTCGCGCGTTTGGCCGGTCAGGATCGCATAGGCGACGCCGCGCTTTTTCAGTTCCTCTTCAATTAACGCCAACATGGAGGTGAACTGCGAAAACAGCAGCACCCGCCGGCCTTCTTCAAACAATTCTTCGAGCATTTCCATCAAGCTGTCGAGCTTGCCCGAGGTGCTGCCCCGGGCGGGCAGGGTTGCGTCGTTGATCAGGCGCAGGTCACAGCACACCTGGCGAAGCTTGAGCAGCGCTTCGAGGATGATGATCTGGCTGCGCGCCACGCCTTTGCGAGTGATCTCATCGCGGACTTTCTTGTCCATGGCCAGGCGCATGGTTTCGTAGACGTCCCGCTGGGTATCGCTGAGCTCGACCCAATGGATGATCTCGGTCTTGGGCGGTAGTTCGGTCGCCACTTGTTCCTTGGTCCTGCGCAGCAGGAAAGGTTTGATCCTACCGTTGAGGTGCTGCAATCGTACGTCGCTGTGGCGTTTTTCGATCGGCACGCGGTAGTCGCGGTTGAAACTCTTGACGTCGCCAAGCCATCCCGGCAGCAGGAAGTGAAACAGCGACCACAATTCCCCGAGGTGGTTTTCCAGCGGCGTGCCGGACAGGCAGAGCCGCTGCCGGGCGTTGAGTTCGCGGGCGGCCTGGGCGGCTTTGCTGGTGGGATTCTTGATGTACTGGGCTTCATCGAGGATGAGTACGTGGAGGGGCTGCGCTGTCAGTCGTTCGACATCCTTGGGGAGCAGGGCATAGGTGGTAAGGATCAGGTCGTAATCAGCCAACCGCTCGAAATGTTTCTTGCGCCCGGCACCGTACAACGCCAGTACCTTGAGCTGCGGGGTGAAATGGCTTGCCTCGTCGAGCCAGTTGGGAATCAGGCTCGTCGGCATCACGACCATGCACGGCCGGTCGAGGCGACCGGCGATTTTTTCGCTGAGAATGTGTGCCAGGGTTTGTAGGGTTTTGCCCAGCCCCATGTCATCCGCGAGGATACCGCCGACTTCCAGCTGCCGCAGCGATTGCATCCAGCTCAGGCCTTCGAGCTGGTAGGGGCGCAGCGTTGCGTTCAGGCCTTGCGGCGCGGTGGCGGTGTAGTCCTTGATGTCGCGCAGGCGCTGGGCGAGGCCGCGGATGTGTTCACCGCCCTCCCAGCGCAGGGGCATATCCTGCAGCGGGTTCAGGCGCAGGGCGTCCGCGCTGTTGAGTCGCAGTTTGGTGGTGCCGGGCTCTTGCAGGTAAAACTCGCCGAGCGTCGCCAGTACCGGTTTCAGCCGGCCGTAGGGCAGGGCCACCTGCTGCGGACCGAATTCCGAGTTTGGACGGTTGGGCAAATTGACCAGGATGAGCTCGTCATCGCGACGCCTGGCCAGCCGTTCCGGGTTGAACAGTTCGATGTGCGAGCGCATCAGGTTCAACAGGATCGGCAGCAGGCTCAGTCGCTCGCCGTTGACGATGATGCCCAGCTCCAGGTCGAACCAGTCACGCTCCGGTGTGTCCTCGACCGTGGCGTACCACTCGTCCACCGCCGTCAGGTCGAAACCGAAATCTTCGTCGATCTGCAATTCCCAACCCTGGCTTCGCAGTTTCGGCAGATCGTTGAGGGTAAACGTCAGCCAGGCACTGTCATTGACCATTTCGTACAGTTCGCCAGCGCTTTCCGGCAGCGCCTTGCTTTGCCGGGTCGCCACCTTGAAACCGAGGATTCGCAGCTGTTCGCGGTAGGACTGTTCGACATCGGTCTGGCGTTTTATCCGCAGCGTCTGGGTTTCCTGGCGAATCAGCACGTCGGTGTTGCGCTGGCCGCTGACGTACTCGTCCAAATAGCTGAACGAGAGCGCGGCGCGGTGCTGGATGTAGCGCTGCATCTTGCCATTGCGCGGCTCGAAGGCGCTGAATTCGACACTCGCCAGCCACAGCCGTGGCACCGGCTGCACGTTGTCCACCAAGACCTGCGGTGCGGCCTTGGGACTGCGGTTGTCCAACACTGTCTGGAGTTTTTCCAGCAACTGCGCATCTTTTTCGGCGGCAGGGTAGGCCAGGGTTTCCTGGACTTGCAGCAGTACGGCGGCGCAATGCTTGCAGTTGATGCGCACCGGACAAGAGCAGGCCGCTTCGAGCAGGATCAACGCACCTTTGGCCGACTCCTTGAGGCGAATGGTCTGACGATAGACGCTTCCGCCGGAACCTTCGCAACTTGCAATAATGGTGCTGTCACCGGCCTCGACGATCCTGACGCGGTTTTCCAGGGCGTAGCGGCGCCCACGCTCCAGGCTTTGTTCCTTGAATCGATTGACCCAGGAAGGAGCCAGGGGTTTGCTCAGGGGCGAGGGCATAGGCGCGCCGATCAGTCCGGAATCACGTCGGGAGCCTGCCGTGGCGCAGGCGCGGTCAGCGAGGTGATCTTGATCAGCAAGCCTAGATGGCCGTTATCGAGGAAGTTCAGTTGGCCATTCTTGGTATGGCTCTGCTGCTTGAGCCGCTCGCTGGCGGTGACTAAGCCGTTGGCGTCGATTTGATTGACCCAGAAGTCCGCGTCGACGTCGGTGAAGCGACCGAGCTTCAGTTCGAGGGTGCCCTCGATGGGAAACTGACCGAACTGTTCGGCGCCGTCGCTGACGGCGATTTTGCGCCCTTGTTCGCCCAGGTTCTGCTGCCAGGCCTTGTGCACCAGCACGGTGTATTGGCCGCTGGCGTTGAGTTTCTCGACGATGTTGCCCAGTGCCGGCGTGCGCTGGCTGTCCGCGCCAAGGCGTTGCGCGCCGGCGTCCCAGTCTTCCGGCGCGGCGCGGCTGATAATCGCCGGTTCAGCATTCTGGCGGACCAGGATCATTTCAACCTGGTACAGGTCGTCGGCAAACGCCAGGGGAGCGATCAGGGTCATCAACAACGTCAAGGAGCGAAACAGGCGCATTGGGCGTCCTTCAAGCAGTGGTCGGAGTGAGGCGCTCGAACAGCGCTTCAACGGTATTGAAACGCTCTTCCGGGCGTTCCATGGGCACCATGAACTTGAACATCGTGGCGCCTTCGAACTTGTAGCGTTTGGGCTGGCCCTGGATCAGCTTGATCAGCACCAGCGGATCGACCGGCGTCTGGGCTTCGAATTCGATACGGCCACCGTTGGGGCCGCCGTCGACTTTCTTGATGCCCAGTTGCTCGGCCCTGAGCTTGAGCAGCGTGGTGCGGACCAGGTTCTTGGTCGGCTCCGGAAGCAGGCCGAAGCGGTCGATCATCTCCACTTGCAGGTCCTTGAGGCCTTCTTCGTCGGTGGCCGAGGCGATGCGCTTGTACAGGATCAATCGGGCATGGACGTCCGGCAGGTAATCTTCCGGGATCAGCGCCGGCACTCGCAGGTTGATCTCCGGCCCGCCGCCCAGGGGCTGGTCGAGGTTCGGCTGCTCGCCCTTGCGAATCGACTTGACTGCGCGTTCGAGCATTTCCATGTACAGCGTGAAGCCGACGGCCTGGATCTGGCCGCTCTGACCATCGCCGAGCAATTCGCCGGCGCCACGAATTTCCAGGTCGTTGGTGGCCAGCACAAAACCGGCACCGAGGTCCTGGGTATTGGCAATGGCTTCCAGGCGCTTTTCCGCGTCCGGGGTGATCTGCTGGCGGGGCGGCGTCAGCAGGTAGGCATAGGCCTGGTGGTGACTGCGCCCAACCCGGCCGCGCAACTGGTGCAGCTGGGCCAGGCCGAACTTGTCGGCGCGCTCAATGATGATGGTGTTGGCGCTTGGCACGTCGATGCCGGTCTCGATGATGGTCGAGGCGATCAGCACGTTGAAGCGCTTGTGATAGAAGTCGCTCATCACCTGTTCGAGTTCGCGTTCGCGCATCTGCCCATGGCCGATGCCGATTCGGGCTTCCGGCACCAGCTCGGCCAGGTCGGCGGCGCATTTGTCGATGGTCTTCACGTCGTTGTGCAGGTAGTAGACCTGGCCGCCGCGCAGCAGCTCACGCAGCAAGGCTTCCTTGACCGTGCTCTTGTTCTGCTCCATGACGAACGTGCGCACCGACAGGCGACGGGCCGGCGGCGTGGCGATGATCGACAGATCGCGCATGCCCGATACCGCCATGTTCAGCGTGCGCGGGATCGGCGTGGCGGTGAGGGTCAGGATGTCGACTTCGCTGCGCAGCGCCTTGAGCTGTTCTTTCTGGCGTACACCGAAGCGGTGTTCCTCGTCGATGATCACCAGCCCGAGATTCTTGATCTTCACGTCATCCTGCAGCAGCTTGTGCGTACCGATGACGATGTCGATCTTGCCCTCGGCCAAGTCGGCAATGGCGGCGTTCACTTCCTTGGTGGATTTGAAACGGCTCATCACTTCCACGATCACCGGCCAGTCGGCGAAACGGTCGCGGAAACTGTTGTAATGCTGCTGGGCGAGCAGGGTGGTCGGTACCAGGATCGCGACCTGTTTGCCTCCGTGCACGGCAATGAAGGCGGCGCGCATCGCCACTTCGGTCTTGCCGAAACCGACGTCGCCGCACACCAGCCGGTCCATCGGCTTGGGCGCGAGCATGTCGGCGCGCACGGCTTCGATGGTGGTCTGCTGGTCGACGGTTTCTTCGAACGGGAAACCCGCGCTGAACGTTTCGTAGTCGGCTTTCGGGTCGGCAAACGCATGACCCTCCCGCGCGGCCCGGCGGGCATAGATATCGAGCAATTCGGCGGCGACATCGCGCACCTGTTCGGCGGCCTTGCGCTTGGCTTTCTGCCAGGTTTCCGAACCCAGGCGGTGCAGCGGCGCCAGGGCGTCGTCGCTGCCGGTGTAGCGGGCGATCAGGTGCAGGTTCGCCACCGGCACGTAGAGTTTGGCGCCCTCGGCGTATTCCAGGGTGAGGAACTCGGCGGCCTGGTTATCGATTTCCAGCGTTGCCAGGCCCAGGTAGCGGCCTACGCCATGGTCGATGTGCACCACCGGCGCGCCTTCGCGCAGTTCCGTGAGGTTCTTGATGACCGCGTCGTTGGCGGCGTCGGCGCGTTTTTCACGGCGGCGGCGCTGCATTACGCGCTGGCCGAACAGCGGGCTTTCGGCGACCAATGCCAGGGCCGGATCCTCGAGAACCAGTCCGTCGTTCAGCGGGGCGATGGTGATCGCCAGGCGATCCTTGCCGGCGACAAAGTCCGGCCAGCTGTCGACGGTCTTCGGCCGCAGTTTCAGGCGTTCGAGCAGCTCCAGCAATACTTCGCGCCGTCCCGCGGACTCAGCGGTGAACAGCACGCGGCCGGGGAACTCGTCAAGAAAACCGGCCAGGGCCGCCAAAGGTTGCGTGGCCTTGGCTTCGATCGCCAGATCCGGCAGTGGCTTGGCCGGGAAGCGTTCGCGACCGGCACCCACTTCCACGTCCTGCTGGCTCGCCACCACGCGTGGCCAGCTCTTGAGCCGGGCGAAGCAGTCTTCCACCGGCAGGAACAACTCGGCCGGCGGCAACAAAGGCCGGGCCGGATCGACGCGGCGTTCCTCGTAGCGGTTGCGCACGTCGTTCCAGAAGTTTTCCGCCGCCTGCTCGATGCCTGGCAGGGAAAACACTTGGGTGTCCTGGGGCAGGTAGTCGAACAGGGTGGACGTCTCTTCGAAAAACAGCGGCAGGTAATACTCGATACCCGCAGGTGTGATGCCGCTACTCAGGTCCTGGAAGATCGGGCAGCGGCGGAAATCCACATCGAAGCGCTCGCGAAACCGTGCCTTGAAACGGGTCACGGCGTCTTTTTGCAACGGGAATTCCTTGGCCGGCAGCAGGCGGATCGACTGGACCTTGTCGATGGAACGCTGGTTTTCCGGGTCGAAGGTACGCAGCGTCTCGATCTCGTCGTCGAACAGGTCGATGCGATACGGCAATTTGCTGCCCATCGGGAACAGATCGATCAAGGCGCCGCGCACCGTGAACTCACCGTGCTCGTACACCGTATCGACGTAGCGGTAGCCGCTGGCCTCGAGCCGGGTGCGCATTTGCTCGACGTCGAGCTTCTGGCCGATGTCCAGCACCAGGCTGCTGCCGAGCAGGAATTGGGTTGGTGCCAGGCGATGTAGGGCCGTGGTGATGGGCACTACCAAAACGCCATGACTGAGCTCCGGCAGCCGATAAAGGCTGGCGATACGCTGGGAAATGATGTCCTGGTGGGGCGAGAACAGATCGTAGGGCAGGGTTTCCCAGTCCGGGAAATGCAGCACGGGCAAATCCGGGGCGAAGAAAGCCAGCTCCTGTTCGAGCCGCTCGGCGCTCTGGCTGTCAGCGGTCAATAACAGGGTGAAGCGCTTTGCAGCGCTGGCAGCCTCGGCAATGGCCAGGCTCAGGGCGGCACCGGGCAGGTTGCCCCAGTGCTGTTTACCTGCCGCGGCAGGGAGAAGCGGAAGACGCAGAACGGGCACGGAAGGTTGAGCTCCAAGCGTTGCGACAAAGTCGACAATTGTAGCGGGGGAAGTGCCCGGCTGTCAGTCGCGGACTACTCTTGCAGCACCTAAAACCACGGCGCGACGGGCGCGCATTGCTCCGCAGAGGACTCGGCGTCATAATGTAGCCCCTTTTTTCAGCCCCTACATGTGGAAGGTTACCGTGACTCAGAAGCCCGACCAGTGTCTTGGTGAATGGATTGATCGTGAAGCCCTCGCCGAAGCGATGATCCCTCTCATCGGTCAGCTCTACCGCAATAACAACGTGGTGAGCTCGATCTATGGCCGCAGCCTGATCAACCAGTCTGTCATCGCGATCCTCAAGGCCCACCGCTTTGCTCGCCACCGTTCTTCCGATGACAGCGAACTCTCCGTCCACGAAACTTTCCCCCTGCTCAAGGCCATGAGTGAGCTCAAGCTCGGCGCGGCTTCGGTAGACCTGGGCAAGTTGGCTTTCAAATTCCGCAACGAAGGCAATGGCCGTAGCGCCGAGCAATTCGTTCGTGAAGAAATGGCTGATGTGGTCGGTCAGCAAAACGCTTCGGCCCGCAAAGGCACCGACGTCGTGCTGTACGGTTTCGGTCGTATCGGCCGCCTGCTGGCGCGCATCCTGATCGAAAAAACCGGTGGTGGCGACGGCCTGCGCCTGCGGGCCATCGTCGTGCGCAAGGGCGCCGAGAATGACCTGACCAAGCGCGCCAGCCTGCTGCGTCGCGATTCGGTCCATGGTTCGTTCAACGGCACCATTACCATCGATGAAGAAAACAACACCATCACCGCCAACGGTAACCTGATCCAGGTGATCTACGCGAAGAACCCGGCCGAGGTGGATTACACCCAGTACGGCATCAAGGACGCCCTGCTGGTGGACAACACCGGTGTATGGCGTGACGCCGACGGCCTCGGCCAGCATCTGGCCTGCCCGGGTATCGACCGTGTTGTTCTGACTGCGCCTGGCAAGGGCAAGCTGAAGAACATCGTTCATGGCATCAACCACAACGAAATCACCCCTGACGACAAGATCGTGTCCGCCGCTTCCTGCACCACCAACGCCATCGTGCCGGTGCTCAAGGCTGTGAACGACAAATTCGGCATCATCAACGGTCACGTTGAAACGGTTCACTCGTACACCAACGACCAAAACCTGATCGACAACTTCCACAAAGGTGATCGCCGTGGTCGCAGCGCCGCGCTGAACATGGTCATCACCGAGACCGGTGCTGCCACCGCTGCCGCCAAGGCCCTGCCTGAGCTGGCCGGCAAGCTGACCGGTAACGCGATCCGTGTGCCGACCCCGAACGTGTCGATGGCCATTCTCAACCTGAACCTTGAGAAAGCCGCCACCCGTGAGGAAATGAACGAGTACCTGCGCTACATGGCGCTGCATTCCGATCTGCACAAGCAAATCGACTACGTCAACTCGCAGGAAGTCGTTTCCACCGACTTCGTCGGCTCGCGCCACGCCGGTGTTGTCGACGCCGAAGCGACCATCGTCCAGGACAACCGCGTTGTTCTGTACGTCTGGTACGACAACGAGTTCGGCTACAGCTGCCAGGTGGTTCGCGTAATGGAAGACATGGCTGATGTGAATCCGCCTGCGTTCCCGCGCTAAGCCTTAACCGCTTGTGAAAACGCCCTGACTTGTCAGGGCGTTTTTTTTCGCCTGGAATTTATCGGGCACCGCTGACCACTGAGGCCTGCGCCGTTCGCAGTTCGTGCCGGTTGCCCTTGAAGAGCACCAGCGTCGCAACCAAACCCAATACCGCCGCGCCACTGAGCCAGATCCCCGGCGCGGCCTTGTTATTCAGCACATGGATCAGATAAGTACAGGCCGCCGGGGTAAACCCACCGAACGTCGCCGTCGCCAGGCTGTAGGCCAGTGAAAAACCAGTGGTGCGCACTTCGACGGGCATGATCTCCGTCAAGGCGACCACCATCGCTCCGTTGTACGATCCATACAGGAACGACAACCACAACTCGACGATCAGCAAATGGCTGAAACTGGGGTTCGCCACCAGCCAGGACAGCGCGGGGTATGCAGTCAAGATTGCGAGAATGGTCGCACCCAGCAGCAAGGGTTTGCGCCCGATCTTGTCGGAAAACGCGCCCATGACTGGCAGCCAGAAAAAATTCGATAAGCCGATACACACCGTGACCAGCAGGGCATCCAGGTCTGACAGGTTCAGCTCGGCCTTGCCAAATGTTGGTGTGTAGGCAGTGATCAGGTAGAACGACACAGTGGTCATCACCACCAGCGCCATGCCCGCCAGGACGATGCCGAAATTCTGGCCGACGGAACGGACGATTTCCGACAGGGTAGGACGGTGTTTTCTTGCCTGGAATTCAGGCGTTTCTTCCAGCGAACGGCGAATCACGAAGATGACCGGCACGATCAGGCAACCGATCAGGAACGGCACGCGCCAGCCCCATTCACCCATTTCCACGGGGCTGAGCCAATGATTCAGAGCGACTCCCAGCAAGCCGGCAAACACGACGGCGGCCTGTTGGCTGGCGGATTGCCAACTGACAAAAAAGCCCTTGCGCCCCGGCGTGGAAATCTCCGCCAGGTACACCGAAACACCACCCAATTCGACCCCAGCGGAGAAGCCTTGCAACAACCGCCCCAGCAGCACCAGCAACGGCGCTGCCACGCCGAGGGTGGCGTAACCCGGCACACAGGCAATCAGCACGGTGCCGGCGGCCATCATCGCGAGGGTGATGATCAGGCCTTTGCGGCGGCCGTGGCGGTCGATGTAGGCGCCGAGAAAAATCGCCCCCAAGGGACGCATCAGGAACCCAGCGCCGAATGTCGCCAAGGACAGCATCAGCGAGGCAAAGGCACTGTCGGTGGGGAAGAATGTCTTGGCGATGGCCGTGGCGTAGAAGCCATAGACCATGAAATCGAACATCTCCAGGAAGTTGCCGCTGACAACGCGAAAAATCGCCTTGCCGTTGCTCGTTTGGGAAGGCATGTGTAGGTACTCACTCTGGCCAATCTTGTAGGGAAGCATTGCTCGCTGCGGGAGCGCTGTAGCCCATAATGGCCGGCGTGGTTTTGAGGGGAGATGAAGATTTGTTAACTGGACGATGGATTGGGCTTGTGATGCTGGCCGGCGTGTTGTCCGGTTGCGGCAACGGCGACACCCTTGAACGCTTCGATGGCCCGACCATGGGTAGTCGCTATTCGATCCAGTACGTCAGGCATGTCGCCACACCCGGTCTGAAAGAGGTGCGCGGCGAGGTGGAAAACATCCTTGCCGAGGTCGATCGGCAATTTTCCACCTATCGCGGTGACTCGGACATCGAGCGTTTCAACGCGCTGCCAGCCGACAGTTGTGCGGTCATGCCAGGTCCGGTTCTCGAATTGATCCGGGTCGGTGAGCAGCTGTCTTCGCAAAGCGATGGCGCTTTCGACCTGACCGTGGAACCTTTGCTGAATCTATGGGGGTTTGGCCCTCAGTCCCGTACCGAAGAGGTGCCCAGCGCCGACGCTTTGGCCCAGGTACGGCAACGTGTCGGCTATCGGCATTTGCACATCGACGGCGAGCGGTTGTGCAAAGACGCCGCGGTCGAGGTCGACTTCAACAGCATCGCGGCGGGCTATGCCGTCGACCGCATCGCCGCCCGGCTCAAGGCATTGGGCATCGACAGTTATCTGGCCGAGGTCACTGGAGAACTCAAGGCCGTCGGGCGCAAGCCGGATGATTCCGCTTGGCGTATCGCCCTGGAAGAACCCCGGGACGACAAACGAGTGGCGGAGCGGGTCATTGAGCTCAAGGGTTATGGCGTTTCGACCTCGGGCGACTACCGTAGATATTTCGAGCGGGGCGGCAGGCGATATTCCCACACCTTTGATGCACGCACCGGTGCGCCGGTCCTACACAGCCTGGCGTCCGTCACGGTGATTCATCCTTCGGCGATGATGGCCGATGGACTGTCGACGTTGTTGCTGATTCTCGGTCCTGAACAGGGTTGGGACTATGCCCAGGAGCATGGCATCGGGGTATTTTTCGTCTTGCGGGGCAATGACCGTTTCGTCGTTCGCACAAACGATGCGTTTGAACGGATGGCCGGCGGAAAAACCCAATGATGACAGCGCCCTGAAAGGTTACCTGTGGCGAAATAGCGCAGGTAAAGGGGAGCGCCCCCTAGCCTACGACGCGACCAAGGGGTAATGTGCGCGGCGTTGACGCTTCTAATAGACTGTGGCCGGTGGCGTGAACCGGTCCGAAAATTGTTCCTTCATGCCGCCGGCCGGCATGATTTAGCCGTCGGAGCCAAGTGTGGCGCCGCGGCCTGTTCTGAGGAGTACGCATGGCTGTCTACAACTACGACGTGGTGGTATTGGGTTCCGGCCCGGCGGGAGAGGGTGCGGCCATGAACGCCGCCAAGGCAGGGCGCAAGGTGGCGATGGTCGACAGCCGTAGGCAGGTCGGCGGCAACTGCACCCACTTGGGCACCATCCCGTCCAAGGCCTTGCGTCACTCGGTCCGGCAGATCATGCAATTCAACACCAACCCGATGTTCCGGGCCATCGGCGAGCCGCGCTGGTTCTCCTTCCCGGACGTGCTCAAGAGCGCCGAGAAGGTGATCTCCAAGCAAGTGGCCTCGCGTACCGGCTACTACGCCCGCAATCGGGTCGACGTGTTCTTCGGCACCGGCAGCTTTGCCGACGAGCAGACGGTCGAAGTGGTCTGCGGCAATGGCGTGGTCGAGAAACTGGTGGCCAAGCACATCATCATCGCCACGGGATCGCGTCCGTATCGCCCGGCCGACATCGATTTCAACCACGCGCGTATCTACGATAGCGACACCATCCTGAGCCTGGGGCACACCCCGCGTAAGCTGATCGTCTACGGCGCCGGCGTGATCGGTTGCGAATACGCCTCGATCTTCAGCGGCCTGGGTGTGCTGGTGGAACTGGTGGACAACCGCGGCCAGTTGCTGAGCTTCCTCGACTCGGAAATCTCCCAGGCCCTGAGCTATCACTTCAGCAACAACAACATCACCGTGCGCCACAACGAAGACTACGAGCGCGTCGAAGGTTGCGACAACGGCGTGATTCTGCACCTCAAGTCGGGCAAGAAGATCAAGGCCGACGCCTTGCTCTGGTGCAACGGCCGTACCGGTAACACCGATACCCTGGGCCTCGAAAATATCGGCGTGAAGGTCAACAGCCGCGGCCAGATCGAAGTCGACGAGAACTATCGTACCTGCGTGCCGAACATTTATGGCGCCGGCGACGTGATCGGTTGGCCAAGCCTGGCCAGCGCCGCCCACGACCAGGGCCGTTCGGCTGCCGGCAGCATTGTCGACAACGGCAGCTGGCGCTTCGTCAACGATGTGCCGACCGGCATCTACACCATCCCGGAGATCAGCTCGATCGGCAAGAACGAGCAGGAGCTGACCCAGGCCAAGGTGCCATACGAAGTGGGCAAGGCGTTCTTCAAGAGCATGGCTCGGGCGCAGATCGCCGGCGAGCCGCAAGGCATGCTGAAGATCCTGTTCCACCGTGAGACCCTGGAAGTGCTGGGCGTGCACTGCTTCGGCTACCAGGCATCGGAGATCGTGCACATCGGCCAGGCGATCATGAACCAGCCGGGCGAACTGAACACGTTGAAGTACTTCGTCAACACCACGTTCAACTACCCGACCATGGCCGAAGCCTACCGGGTAGCGGCCTACGACGGGCTCAACCGGCTTTTTTGAGCGGCTCCGGCCGGTGGCCTGAGCCGGCCGGGGAGACCGATTTCAGCAATTCTCGAGGGTGGCAGTGGCCAAACCGGGAAAGTCTGTAATCAGGCTGTCAGCGCCAAAGTCGGCGAGCCTGCGCATGAGCGCGGGCTCGTTGACGGTCCACACCGACACATGCAGCCCCTGGCGCTGCGCCTTGACCAGGCGTTCCGGCGTGCACAGGGTCCAGTTCAACGCGAGAATCTCGCAGCCATAGCTTTGGGCGACCTTCAACGGGTCGAGCCAGGCGTATTCGGCCACCAGTCCACGGGAAACGTCTGGCGTCAGGTCCAGGGCGGCCTTGAGTACTTCCCGGGAACTGGACGTAATGGTGATCTTGTCCAGCAGTCCGAAACGCTGGGCCATCTCGCGGATCCCCAGCACGGTGGCGGCAGCCCGGGTGCGTGATGCGCTTTTCACCTCCAGTTGCCAGTGCTCGAAATCACACTGTTCGAACAGTTCTTCCAGGCGCGGGATCGGGCAAGGCTTGATCCAACCCGGTCCACCCTTGCGCGCGTCGTAGGTCACCAGTTCGGCAGCGGTGTGCTCAACGACCTTGCCCCGACGGTCCGTGGTGCGCTTGAGGGTCGGATCGTGGATCACCATCAATTCGCCGTCCATTGACAAGTGCAGGTCCAGCTCGCAACGGCGCACGCCGTGCTTGAGACATTCCTGGAAACCGATGAGGGTGTTTTCCGGTGCTTCGCCCTTGGCGCCGCGGTGGCCATAAATGAGGGTCACGGTTCTTCCTTATCGATGCCAGATTCGTTCAGTTCTCGGGCCAGGCGTCGTTCCTGAGCCTGTTTTTGCAGGATATAGCGGGCCAGCAATTGCCGCTGGGCGTCAGTCGGGTGTTCAAACTCGGTGCCTACGTCATAGCCACCGCCCTTGGGGTCGCAATGGGTGACGCGCGCACGGAGCAACAACCCCAACGCCTGGGGCATCAGCACCAATTTGATCGAAAGGTGGGCGCCGACGGCGATGGGGGTGGGGTATTGGAAGTCGATGCCGCCTTCGGAGATGATCACCGGCTGGGGCTCGCCGATTTCGCCGAGTACCGTCACGGCGATGATCTGGCTGAGCAAATCGATGCGCTTGTTCATGGCCTTGAGATAGGCCGCGATGCTGCGTTCGCGCTCGCTGATCTGGCGCAACAGGTGTTGTGACTCGAATTCGCTCAGGTGCAGTTCGCTGAGCAGATTGAACAGTGGGGACTCATCCTGCAACACTTCCTGGCTGGCAGCTTCAGGAATGGACAAGGGCCGAATTTCCAGTGCGATCGTGTCCTCGATACGGTAGTATTCGCGGCGATCTTCTTCATCTAATGTCGACATGGCGAACCCATGGTAGCGGCGGTGGTCTGAGTGTAAAGCTGGTTTGTGACCCCCGCCACAAGGACGTTCCTTTTCCCTCCGAACAAGCCCCGACATGTTCAGACCTCTCTTCGTATTTATCGGCACGCGTTATACCCGTGCAAAGCGTCGCAATCATTTTGTATCGTTCATTTCCCTGACTTCCATCATCGGACTCGCCTTGGGCGTGGTCGTGATGATCGTCGTGCTGTCGGTGATGAACGGCTTCGATCATGAAATGCGCACCCGCGTGCTGGGCATGGTGCCCCACGCGACCCTCGAAACCGGGGAAGCCATCAGCGACTGGCCAAGCCTGGCCGCCAAGGTCAAGCAGAACCCTCAGGTGCTGGCCGTTGCGCCCTTCACCCAGACGCAGGGGCTGCTGACCAACGACGGCAAAGTCTCCAAAGTCTTGCTCAACGGCATCGACCCCGGGCTCGAGCGGAACGTGTCGATCATCGACAACTTCATGAAACAGGGCAAACTCGACGACTTGGCGCCGGGCAGCTTCGGCATCGTGATCGGCGACAAGGCTGCGGCCAAGCTCGGCGTGGCCATCGGCGACAAGCTGACGTTTGTCGCTCCGGAGGTCACCGTGACGCCGGGCGGGATGTTCCCGCGCATGAAGCGCTTTACCGTGGTCGGCATTTTCCATGTCGGCGCCGGCGAGCTGGACGGCTACCTGGGCGTGACCAATCTCCAGGATCTGGCCCGCCTGCATCGCTGGAAGCCGGATCAAGTGCAGGGCCTGCGGCTGAAGTTCGACGACCTGTTCCAGGCGCCGCGCGTTGCCTGGAGCATTGCCCAGCAGCTCGGCGAAGACCGTTACTACGCCCGTGACTGGACCCGCACCCACGGCAACCTGTACCAGGCGATCCGCATGGAGAAGGCCATGATCGGCCTGCTGCTGTTGCTGATCGTGGCCGTGGCGGCCTTCAACATCATCTCGACGCTGGTGATGGTGGTGAACGACAAGAAAGGCGACATCGCCATCTTGCGCACCCTTGGCGCCACGCCGGGGCAGATCATGCGCATCTTCATGGTCCAGGGCACGGTCATCGGCGTGATCGGCACGTTTGTGGGAGCCTTGGTCGGGATGTTCGCCGCATTGAATGTCAGCGCCGCGATTGCCGCCCTTGAAGGGCTGCTCGGGCACAAGTTTCTCAACGCCGACGTGTATTTCATAGACTACCTGCCATCGCAGTTGCAGTCCGATGACGTGTTGATGGTCTGCGGCGCCGCGTTGATCCTGAGTTTCCTCGCCACCCTGTACCCAGCCTGGCGTGCCGCGCGCACCCAGCCGGCAGAGGCGTTACGTTATGAGTGAGTCGGGCATGAGTGAAAAAGCTATCTTGAGCTGCCGCAACCTGGGCAAATCCTACGAGGAAGGACCGGAGTCGGTGGTGGTGTTGTCGGGCCTGCAACTGGAGCTGCATCCTGGCGAGCGCGTGGCGATTGTCGGCACCTCCGGATCGGGCAAAAGTACTTTGCTGAACCTGCTCGGTGGCCTAGATACGCCGACTGCCGGCAGTGTCTGGCTGGCCGGTGAAGAACTGTCGGCGCTGAACGAGAAGGCCCGGGGCCTGCTGCGCAACCGGTCGCTGGGTTTCGTCTACCAGTTCCACCATCTGCTGCCCGAGTTCACCGCCCTGGAAAACGTCTGCATGCCGCTGTTGATCGGCCGCACGGCGATTCCCGAAGCCCGGCAGCGCGCCACGGCGTTGCTGGAGCGGGTAGGGCTGGGCCATCGCCTGGAGCACAAGCCGGCCGAGCTGTCCGGTGGTGAGCGCCAGCGTGTGGCGATTGCCCGCGCCTTGGTCAACAAGCCGGGGCTGGTGATGCTCGACGAGCCCACCGGCAACCTCGATTCCCACACCGCACAAGGCATCCAGGATTTGATGCTGGAGCTCAGCACCTCGATGCGTACGGCGTTTCTTGTGGTGACTCACGACATGAACCTGGCCCGGCAGATGGACCGCGTCCTGCACTTGCAGGAAGGTTGCTTGACGCCCATCTGACTGGCCAGAACCCGGTACTTGCTGCAAGTGTCGGGTCTTTTATTTTCATACGGTGCCCCGCGAATGTTCAGACCGTTATCGATCTTTATCGGCACGCGCTATACCCGCGCCAAGCGCCGCAATCGCTTCGTTTCGTTCATCTCCATGACCTCGATGATCGGCCTCGCCTTGGGCGTGCTGGCGATGATCGTCGTGCTGTCGGTGATGAACGGCTTCCAGCGCGAAATGAGCTCGCGCATCCTCGGCATGGTGCCTCACGCCACCATCGTCGGCGTCAATCCGATCGACGATTGGCAGCCGGTGGCCGCCGCGGCGTTGAAAAATCCTGAAGTGACGGCCGCCGTGCCGTTCACCGAGATGGAAGGGATGTTGAGCCACAAAGGCTCGATGCAGCCGATCCAGATCAGCGGCGTTGACCCGGCCCAGGAGGGCCAGGTCTCGATCGTCGCCCAGCACATCGTCCAGGGGCGTCTCGATGCCCTGAAGCCGGGCGAGTTTGGCGTTGTCATCGGCGAAATCACTGCCCGGCGTTTCCGCCTCAACGTCGGCGACAAGCTGACCTTGATCGTGCCGGAAGTCAGCACCGCGCCGGGCGGCATCACGCCACGGATGCAGCGGTTGAACGTGGTGGGTGTGTTCAAGGTTGGTGCAGAGCTGGACGGCTCGATGGCGCTGATCCACCTTGCCGACGCCGCACAGATGCAGCACTGGCAGCCGAACCAGGTGCAGAGTGTGCGCCTGGCGGTGAAGGATTTGTACGCGGCCCCGAAAGTCTCCGGTGATATCGCCACCGGCCTTGGCGCGGCCTACAAGGCCGACGACTGGACCCACACCCAGGGCAGCCTGTTCAGCGCCATGAAAATGGAAAAGACCATGATCGGCCTGCTGTTGTTGATGATCGTCGCGGTGGCGGCGTTCAACATCATCGCCACCTTGATCATGGTCGTGAACGATAAAGGCGCGGACATCGCCATCCTGCGCACGATTGGCGCCACACCGCGGCAGATCATGGCGATCTTCATGGTCCAGGGCACAGTGATTGGCGTCGTCGGTACGCTCATCGGTGGCGTGCTGGGGGTGATTGCGGCGTTGAATGTCAGCGCGCTGGTGGGCTGGCTGGAAAGGGTCAGCGGCCAACACATCTTCAGTTCTGATGTGTACTTCGTCAGCAATTTGCCGTCGGAACTTCAGCGTGGCGACGTGGTGTTGATCTGCTCGGCGGGGTTCATCCTGAGCTTTCTTGCCACCGTGTACCCGGCGTGGCGCGCAGCGAAGATCGAACCGGCGCAGGCGTTGCGGTATTCCTGATAGCCCGTGAAGCCCCCCGTGGCGAGGGAGCTTGCTCCCGCTGGGCTGCGCAGCAGCCCCAAAAGCGGCGGGCTTATTATGGATGATGTGCAGACTTTCAGATTTTTTGGGAGCGCTTCGCGCTCCAGCGGGAGCAAGCTCCCTCGCCACAGGGTTTTGTGTCAGGGCTGACCGGCCTTTGGCAACTCAATCACAAACCGCGTCCAGCCATCAGCCGATTCGCAGCGTATCTCCCCGCCATGGGCGCGGATGATCGAGCGGGTGATGGCCAGTCCAAGCCCCGCATGTTCGCTGCTGCCTTCCTGGCGGGACGGATCGGCGCGATAGAAGCGATCGAACAGGCGCGGCAACAAATCTGCTGCAACCCCCTCGCCACTGTTTTCCACGCTTACGCTCACCCCTTGAGCCCCATCGATAATTCGCACCCGCACTTCGCCGCCAACGGGGGTGAAGCGCAGGGCGTTGTCCAGCAGGTTGGAAAAGGCCCGACGCATCATGTTGCGGTCACCCTCGATGCAGCTTTCGCCCTCGCGACCCAGCCGCACATTGGCGTCTTCGGCTAACGGTGCGAAAAAGTCCAACAGCACGTCCACTTCCTCGGCCAGTTGCAGCGGTTCGCGATTGAGCGCCAGCAGGCCGTGGTCAGCCTTGGCCAGGTAGAGCATGTCGTTGACCAGTTGCGCCATCCATTGCAGTTCTTCGAGATTGCTGTGCAACGCCTCGCGGTAATCTTCCAACGAGCGCTCACGGGTGAGGGTGACTTGGGTATGAGTCAGCAAATTCGACAGCGGCGTGCGCAATTCATGGGCGATATCGGCAGAAAACCCGGAGAGCCGCTGAAACGCATCATCGAGGCGCCCGAGCATGTCGTTGATGCTGTGGGCCAATTCCGCCAGTTCGGCAGGCATATGCTCTTCTGGCAGTCGGGCATCGAGCGAGCGGGCCGAGACGCTGCCGGCAATCGCGCCCATGCGTCGCAAGGGGCGCAAGCCACGCCGGGCAGCCCAGGCGCCGAGCAGGGCGGTGGCCACTGCCGAGAGGCCGACGGTCAACCAGATCAGGCGCTGCATGCGCTGCAGGAAGTGCTGGTGATGAGTGATGTCGAGCAGCAGCGTGAGCTGCGCTGAGTCCGCGCGATCAAGATACAGCGGCGCATTCAACACCCGATAATCAGTGTCGGCGTCGCTGAGCGTGGACAAGCCGGGCCGCTGCGGCACTTGCGCTGGAATTCGAATCGAGCCGCCATGCCAGCGGACGCCTTCGTTGTCCTTGATGCGCAAGGCCAGGTCTGCCTGACGGCTCAACTCATCGTCCAGAAGTTTGCGCGGATCGTGGCCATGGCTGTCCTGCAAGGCGCGCCGCACGCCAATCAACTTGGCTTCGAGCACTTGCTGGTCCAACTCGATGAAATGTGCCTCGCTGCCTCGGCTGAACAGTACGCCGGCGAACAATGACACGACGGCGGTGCAGGCCGCGAAAAGCAGCGCCAACCGGTTGCTCAGCGACCAGCGGCGGGTCACAGGTTGCGCTCTTCGAGGACATAGCCCATGCCGCGCACGGTGTGGATCAGCTTGTTGGGAAAGTCATCGTCAACCTTGATCCGCAGACGCCGGATCGCCACCTCGATGACGTTGGTGTCGCTGTCGAAATTCATGTCCCAGACCTGCGAGGCGATCAGGGACTTCGGCAGTACTTCGCCCTGGCGCCGCAGCAACATTTCCAGCAAGGCAAACTCCTTGGCGGTCAGGTCGATGCGTCGGCCATTGCGTTCGACGCGGCGGCGGATCAGATCCAGGCGCAAGTCGGCCAGTTGCAAGCTGGTTTCCTGGGCCGCCGAACTGCCTCGGCGCAGCAGGCTTCGAACCCGGGCCAGCAGTTCGGAAAAGGCAAAGGGCTTGACCAAGTAATCGTCGGCACCCAGTTCCAACCCGTGGACCCGGTCCTGCACCGCATCGCGCGCGGTCAGGAACAGCACCGGCGTTTCCAGCCCAGCACCGCGTACCGCTTGCAGGATCTGCCAGCCATCGCGACCGGGCAGCATCACGTCGAGAATCAGCAGCGCGTATTCACCGCTCAGGGCCAGTTGCTCGCCGGTGATGCCATCGGCCACCAGGTCGGCGTTGAACCCGGCTTCGCTCAAGCCTTGGCGCAGGTATTGGCCGGTTTTCAGTTGGTCTTCGACAATCAGCAGTTTCATGGGTTGCTCGCGGCTGTGTTTGAACGAGGGCGTTATACCGTGGTGCATGGTGTCATGGGGCAAGCTGACAAAGTTGTAATGCGACTGCAAGCCAGTTGGCGGAGCAAGGGCTCAAGAGAACCGTAAAGACTGGTAGAATCCGCTGATTCTTCAGTCAGGTTTCCGTCATGCATCCCGCAGCCGAACACTCGCCGCTGGGCAAATCCAGCGAATACATCGCCACGTACACGCCGTCACTGCTGTTCCCGATCCCGCGCACCGCGAAATGGGCGGAGCTGGGACTGACAGCCGAGACCCTGCCGTACAAGGGTGTGGATTTCTGGAACTGTTTCGAGCTGTCCTGGCTGTTGCCGTCCGGCAAGCCAGTGGTGGCTATCGCTGAATTCGCGATCCCGGCGGATTCGCCGAACATCATCGAATCCAAGTCCTTCAAGCTGTACCTGAACTCCTTGAACCAGACGGCGTTCAACGACAGCGCGAGCCTGCAAGCCACTCTGCGCCAGGACCTGTCGGCCGCGGCGGGCAAGCCGGTAGGCGTGCGGATTCGCAGCCTCAAGGATGTCGAAAGCGAAGGCGTCGTCGCCTTGCCTGGTGTGTGCGTAGACGACCTGGACATCAGCGTCGACTCCTACGAGCATCCGCGTCCCGAGCTGCTGCGTTGCGATGCATCGCGTATCGTCGAGGAAAGCCTGCATAGCCATTTGCTCAAGTCCAACTGCCCGGTGACCAGCCAGCCGGACTGGGGCAGCGTGGCGGTGGAATATCGCGGTGCGGCGCTGGACCACGCGAGCCTGCTGGCCTACATCGTCAGCTTCCGCCAGCATTCGGACTTTCACGAGCAGTGTGTCGAGCGGATCTTCCTGGACCTGCAGCGCTTGCTCAAGCCGGAGAAATTGACGGTGTATGCGCGGTATGTGCGGCGGGGTGGGTTGGATATCAATCCGTATCGCAGTACTGAAACGGTGCAGTTGCCGAACCAGCGCTTGGTTCGTCAATAAATATCCCTTCAAGGGTATGTAAGCCAACAGTAAAAAGCCCCGCTATCGCCAGCGGGGCTTTTGCATCCGGTCATTCAGATTCCCATGTTGCCCAACGTCAGCATGATGTTGCGCAAGGTGCCCGCGATACCCGGGTGGTCAACTTCAAAGCGCTCCACGGCCAAGTTTACGCCATCGGCCAAACTGGGATTTTGAAGAGCGTTTTCCAATTTAATCTCGGCTTCAAGTTGAGCCATGAGCTCGTGCAGATTTTCTCGCTCCGACTCGGACAACGGCGGGTTCTGTTCCAATTGCTCGCGCAAGGTATCGAGTTGGTCTTGCAGTTCGCGGCGGGCAGGCATTGGCGTACTCCCTTTATTGATAGGCACTTCCATGGACCGTGACGCGGCGTCAAAAGTCCGTGGCTTGCCTTAAGAGTAATCCACACTTACGCGCCCTGCATGATCCTGGTCAGGGCTTCTCGCCTTTAAGTCGGCGCAGGCTGATATCGGCCAAGCAGGTATCGAGTTCGCCCAGATGATCGATCACCGAATGCACGCCCAGGCCGAACAGCTGCACGGTGGCCTTGGCGCGTTTGGCCTCCCGTGCTTGTTGGCTCAAGGCCTGCCACTCGGCGGGCGCCAGGCCGCACAACGAGCCACAGGACGCCAGCCCGATGGTCCACAGACCGGCGTTGAGCCCCGACTGCAACAACTTCGGTTCGCTACTGACCAACACGCAGCCGTCCAATTGCTGGACGTCCAGCGCCATCAGCGATTGCCAGCAGGCATGCGGTGCTGGCCATGGCTGATTTGTTGCAGGAAGTTGCGGCGCCTTGATGAATGCCGGCAATGAGGCGGCGAGGCTATGGCTGACAGCAGGCGGCAATTCGTCGAGCCAGGCGCAGGGAATATCCAGATGCTGCAAACGTTGCAGGCTTTCCAATGCACCGGGTGTCGGTTGTGCGAGATCCGTCGGCGTGGCCCCTGGCTGGCGAACACGCGCGCCGAAATCCACCAGGCATCCACTCAGGCCAAACAGTACGGCGGTGAGGCTGGGAGCGGGGAGGGGCAGGGCTTCGGCGCGGGGCATGAGAACGTCCTTGAAATAACCAAGCAGCCTAACGAGGTCCTATGACATTCCGGTGACAATGAAATGAAGGCAGCGGATCGGGGAATGTTCCTACAGTCAGATGCTCTTTTCAGTGCTGCCTATCCACGCGTTCCGCCTTATACTAGCCACCTTACCGCCTGGGCTCGGCGCCCTTGCCAGATTAATCCAAGGAGTTTTTCCCTATGCGCTGGAGCCATCGTCTAGCTCAGCTGTGTCTGTCTGCCAGTGTCCTGCTGGTGCCGTTCGCCGCCCAGGCCGCCACGGAAGAAGATCCATGGGAAAGCGTCAACCGTCCGATCTTTACCTTCAACGACACCATTGACACCTATGCCCTCAAGCCGCTGGCCCAAGGTTATCAATACGTAACGCCGCAGTTCCTTGAGGACGGCATCCACAATATGTTCCGCAACATCGGTGATGTGGGCAACCTCGCCAACGACGTGCTGCAGGCCAAACCGGCCGCCGCCGGGGTCGACACTGCACGACTGATTTTCAACACCACCTTTGGCCTCCTGGGCTTCTTCGACGTAGGCACCAAGATGGGATTGCAGCGCAACGACGAAGATTTTGGCCAGACCTTGGGGTACTGGGGCCTGGGCAGCGGGCCGTACCTGATGCTGCCCTTGCTCGGGCCCAGCACGTTGCGTGATGCGCCGGCGAAGATGGTCGACAGCTATGCCACGCCGTACCCGTATATCGATAATGTGTCGGTGCGCAATTCGATCTGGGGCCTGAACATCGTCGATACCCGCGCCAGCCTGTTGTCGGCCGAGAAGATGGTCAGCGGCGACAAATATGTGTTCATCCGCAATGCCTACCTGCAAAACCGCGAATTCAAGGTCAAGGATGGCCAGGTCGAAGACGATTTCTGATTTCGATTTGTAAAACAAGAAGGCGGCCGAAAGGCCGCCTTCTTCGCTTTGGCGTCCGCCAAGGCACCGTTCCATCCTTCCATTGAGTTACGCTTCGCTCGGTTCTTATAACTCTCCGTGCTTTGACAAATAAAGACGGCAAGCGGCTATCTGCATGAGCTTGAAACGCCCCGCGGATGGGAGTACCGTCTGCGCCTTAGAAGGGCACCTCTGATGTATATGCGTGTAGGGCAAAAGCCTGAAACCTGTACGACAGAGAGGCTAGAAAGCGAATCCAGTAGTGCGCGCCAGGCCCGATTGCCCAGCCCGCTACGCCAACCTAATTCTGGCGCCGTTTGCCCACATGCCAATAACCAGTGCCACGCTGCTGATAATCGATGATGACGAAGTGGTGCGAGCCAGTCTCGCAGCCTACTTGGAAGACAGTGGTTTCAGCGTCCTGCAGGCCAGCAACGGCCAACAGGGTCTCCAGGTATTCGAGCAGGACAAGCCCGACCTGGTCATCTGCGACCTGCGCATGCCGCAGATGGGCGGACTCGAACTCATTCGCCAGGTCACCGAGCTGTCGTCGCAGACCCCGGTGATCGTGGTGTCGGGTGCGGGCGTGATGAACGACGCGGTCGAGGCCTTGCGCCTGGGCGCGGCGGATTACCTGATCAAGCCCCTCGAAGACCTCGCCGTGCTTGAACACTCGGTACGCCGGGCGCTGGACCGCTCGCGCCTGTTGGGGGAAAACCAGCGCTATCGCGAGAAGTTGGAAACGGCCAACCGTGAGCTGGAAGCCAGCCTGAACCTGTTGCAGGAAGACCAGAACGCCGGGCGCCAGGTGCAGATGAACATGCTGCCGGTCAGCCCCTGGACAGTCGATGGCTTCCGCTTTGCCCACCAGATCATCCCGTCGTTGTACCTGTCGGGAGATTTTGTTGATTATTTCCGGGTCGATGAACGTCGAGTGGCGTTCTACCTGGCGGACGTTTCCGGCCATGGCGCTTCGTCGGCGTTCGTGACGGTACTGCTGAAATTCATGACCACGCGCTTGCTGTTCGAATCCAAGCGCAACGGTACCTTGCCGGAATTCAAGCCTTCGGAAGTCCTTGGGCATATCAACCGGGGCCTGATCAGTTGTAAGCTGGGCAAACACGTCACGATGGTCGGTGGAGTCATCGACGAGGAGACTGGTTTGTTGACGTATAGCATCGGCGGTCACCTGCCGTTGCCAGTGTTGTATACACCCGACAGTGTTCGTTACCTGGAAGGGCGTGGCTTGCCGGTAGGCCTGTTCAACGAGGCGACCTATGAAGACCACGTGCTGGAACTGCCACCGGCGTTCAGCCTGACGCTGATGTCTGATGGCATTCTGGACCTTTTGTCGGAACCTACACTCAAAGAGAAAGAAGCGGCCTTGCCTGAACGGGTGAGTGCAGCGGGCGGCAGCCTGGAAGGCTTGCGTCAAGTGTTTGGATTAGCCACGCTCGGGGAGATGCCGGATGATATCGCCCTGTTAGTGTTGAGCAGGAACCTTTGATGAGTACCGGTAGAATCCAGTTCGCCGAGCAGGACGGCACATTTGTCCTGAAGTTTGTCGGTGAAGTGCGCCTGACCTTGTGTTCAGCGCTGGATGCGACAATCGAAAAGATCTTCACCGCGCTGAACTTCAGCGCCATCGTGATCGACTTGACCGAAACCCGCAGCATCGACAGCACCACCTTGGGCTTGCTGGCCAAGCTGTCGATCCTGTCGCGGCAAAAGGTTGGCCTGCTGCCTACCGTCGTCACCACCCACAACGACATCACCCGTCTTCTGCAATCGATGGGCTTCGACCAGGTGTTCAATATCGTCGGCGACCCGATACCATGCCCGGAGTGCCTGGACGATCTGCCTGACCAGGACCAGTCCGAAGAGGAAGTGCGGATCAAGGTGCTGGAAGCTCACAAGATCCTGATGGGCCTGAACGACTCCAACCGTGAAGCATTCCATGACTTGGTTAACGCGTTGGAGCGTCCTTGATTCTCTCTATCGGCTGAGCGGCCTTAGCGCAGCAGCTACATCACAACGGCCGCACAAAAAAGGGCGAACCCATTCAGGTTCGCCCTTTTGCATGTCGCTGACTCAGTTCAGAGCTTGGCTTGCAGCAACGCTTCCAGCTTCTCCTGGTCCCGAGCGAACTGGCGGATGCCTTCGGCCAGTTTCTCGGTCGCCATGGCGTCCTCGTTGGACAGCCAGCGGAACTGTGCCTCGTTGAGGCTCAAGCGTGCTTCTCCGGCTTGCCCAGGCGCCAGCTTGCGTTCCAGCTTGCCCTCGTCGGCGGCCAGTTTTTCCAGCAGTTCAGGGCTGACCGTCAAGCGGTCGCAGCCGGCCAATTGCTCGATCTGGTTGAGATTGCGGAAGCTTGCGCCCATGACCACGGTCTTGTAGTCATTGGCCTTGTAGTAGTTGTAGATGCGCGTCACCGATTGCACGCCCGGATCATCGGAGCCGGTGTAGTCGTTGCCATTGGCTTTCTTGTACCAGTCATAGATACGACCCACGAACGGCGAAATCAGGAACACGCCGGCATCGGCGCAGGCGGCGGCCTGGGCGAAGGAGAACAGCAACGTCAGGTTGCATTGGATACCCTCGCGTTCCAGCTTCTCAGCGGCGCGAATACCCTCCCAGGTGGACGCGATCTTGATCAGTACGCGCTCACGACCCACACCGGCCTTTTCGTACAGGTCGACCAGGCGATGGGCACGCTTGAGCATGGCCTCGGTGTCGAACGACAGGCGCGCATCCACTTCGGTGGAAATACGGCCCGGAATCACTTTCAGGATCTCTTGGCCCACCGCGACGCCAAAACGGTCGCTTGCCAGGCCTACGTCGCCCTTGCAGTCCGCCACGCAGGCGTTCAGCAGCTCGGCGTAACCGTGAATGGCCGACGCCTTGAGCAGCAGCGAAGGGTTGGTGGTGGCGTCTACGGGTCTGATGCGGGCGATGGCTTCGAAGTCGCCGGTATCGGCCACGACGGTGGTGAACTGCTTGAGTTGTTCCAGCTTGGAAGTCATGGGCGTGCTCTATCCTATGGGTCCGTTGACATTACCCGAGGGCCGGCAGCCACTCAAGGGTGTGAAGAGGTATCGATGGCCCCAGCGGCAACAACCTGAAAACGGCAGTTTGAAAGGCCGGGGCAACTATCGCTAGATACGATGCCAAAACAGCTTGCAGGTTCAACGCCACCGCCTGATGGTCATGGCTGTTGTGCGTTCAGGAACAAGCCTGCAATACCTTCCGGCAGACGTGCCGTCGAGATCAGGATCAGCCGCTGACCGGCCCGAGTCATTGCCATGTAGAATTTGCGCGAGTTCTGTTCGCACTCCTGGGCGGACAGTACGCCGGCCTGGGCCGTTTCTTTCAT
The DNA here is from genome assembly GCF_051131945.1 of Pseudomonas sp. Z5-35. Classification (NCBI taxonomy): domain Bacteria; kingdom Pseudomonadati; phylum Pseudomonadota; class Gammaproteobacteria; order Pseudomonadales; family Pseudomonadaceae; genus Pseudomonas; species Pseudomonas sp. Z5-35. The sequence goes on along the minus strand of NZ_CP071640.1, from coordinate 3,543,771 downwards.
GAGTTTTTCCAGGCCCAACAGAAACACGATACTGGCTTCAAGCCCGGTAGCCGTGTCCAGGCTGGAAACACGCAGATTATCTACGTCGACGTGTACGGACTCCATGCTGTTCAGATCCCAGACTTTGCGCGAACCGAATCGCTCACTCAATGCCTTGAACAGAAGTTTCTTATTGGTATCTCGTCCATAGAGAACCAGCATGTTCGATAGGTTAATCTGCTGGGTTTGCAGGTAGTCGGCTATCTCGTTACAGGTCTGTATGACCGCATCCTGGGGAGTGTCTGATCGGATCAGCAGCGGTTCGATACCTTCATCCATGCCATCGAAATCAGGTTGCAGATAATCGTCCGGGTCGGTTTGGGTGAATTCGGCCAAGACAAGACCGGCAGCCCGAAGTATGGCCTGAGTGGTTCGGTAGGAGTGGTGAAGCTTCTTCGTTTTGCCCGCTACATCCAGGCCTACACGCTTCCAACTGAGTCGGCTTTTCAAAAAGCCCTGGTTGGGATCGGCGCATAAAAACAAGCTGCCTTCGGATTCGGTCAATGTGCTTTTGACCAGTTGAAACCAGGTCGGGGCGAAGAACTGAGCTTCGTCTACCAGGATATGCTGGTACTTATCGAGTTTATCGAGCGTCCTGAGGCACAAGTCACGGGACAACGAACTCCATAAGCAAGCGCCTTGCTTGCTCAGCGCGTCAGTGACTTGCCGGTAGAGAGACCACACTTGTGTTCGTTCTTCCTTGCGCAAAGCGAATCCCTGGCCGGCGCGTTCCGCGGCCAGATAGTCCTGCTCGTTGGAGATCAGTGACTCGTTGATGAAATCGAACTCATCCAGGAGTTGCTGATCATCGGGTTTTAACTCGGGAAAGGACTTTCGATAATGGGCGATTTGGCTAGTCACCCTGATGGGTGATGCCATCTCCGGTTGTGACTCAAAATGATTCACCCATTGCTGCCGTATCCATGCCAATGCCGTCATGATTGTCAGGTTGCGAGGCAAACCGTCCGGGCTTGCCTTTTTCAAGCGGTGCTTGAGGTCTTTAACCACCGGGACGTTATGGATCAGCATCAATATTTTCTGATCGGGAAACTTCTTTGCCAGGATCAAAGCTCGGTTAGCGGCAATCAATGTCTTGCCGCTACCCGCAACACCGTTGACCAGCCTCACTGAGAAGTCATGCAAGGTTTGTGTTTGTTCTTCAGGCAGCTCCAGATCCAGCTTACTGGCCCATTCTTGTTGTGAGTCCAGAAAGTAACGTGTGGTTTTTGGCGAGTTATTCCGCGAGAAATGGCGGCGAGTTGTACAGATTGCAGGTATCTCAGCTTCTGGAAAGTAGTGCCCCATAAGCATGTCGCTGGCTTCGTGGCTCAGTGAGCTAAGCAATTTGGCCAGTTGTTCATGGCCATGTTCAATAAAGGTGCTCTTGGACATCAGCCGCGGGCCATCAGGCCTTGAGTAATGCTGCCACAGGCGCCGGGTCTGTTCGGGGGTGCAGTTCCACATAACGATCAGCTTGCCGAGCTTCTGTCCGGTCGGCATCCCGTCGGGCTCGGTTGCTTCCAGGCGCAATAGCAGCTCCTTGAAGGCCTGCTGTTCGGTTGCAGCGAACAGTTGATCAGGATCCAGTGCTTCAAAGGAGGTTTCACACAACAACATAACCAGCCATTGATGTTGCGCGTGTTGAACGAAAAAATCCGGTGCCCAAGCTTCCCGAGCAAGGCACTGACGTACGACATGGTGATCGTCCAATTTGCGCAGCACGCGTTTAACGTGAACATGCGCGCCGGTGCTGCGTTGCCATTCAGGAATAAATAGCGTCATGGCGTGAGCACCACTTTGCTGCATCGGCTGATCAGGCTTGAATAATCATTGGCCCATTGCTGCGTGATGCTGTTGCTGCATTCGATTCCTTGCGTTAATTCAGGTCCGATGATGATCAATTTCGTCATGGCCCGGGTAATGGAGACATTCAATCGCTCAGGTTGGAAGAAAAATTCCGCCACAGCCCCAATGAATACCTCATCGCCACTGGCCATTGAAAAAATGATGAGCTCACGTTCCTGTCCCTGCATTCGCTCAACCGTATCCGCTACAATACCGCTGGCGATTTCGCGCCCGAAATGACGGGCCAACAGAGTTCGAATCGCCCGGCCTTGGGCTCGGTAAGGCGTGACAATGCCGATATCGGACAGGGCGATGCCCATGGTCTGGGCGACCTTGCAGAGTTCTACTACGTACTGGGCATCGCGATAGTTGCGCGTCTTGGCCGTTCTGTCGGCCGTGGGGATAAATACGGCGCTTGCGTCCGGATCAAAGACGCGGTCCATCGGGGACTTGACGTCAACGTAATCGAAACGTCGTGCCTTGTTAGGCCCTGCTGCACGTAACTTGCCTTTGTAGTAAGTGTTGCTCGGCCACTCGGTCAACCACTGGTTCATCCGATAGGTTTCTTCGAGCATTACCGTATGGTCGGCGGTTTGGGAGGTGAGACGGCCAAATATCGACATCGATTCACCGGACAGGATCGACTGGGACAACAGCACCGGTGGCAGTTGTTTCTGGTCTCCAATGAAGATAAATCGCCTACCTTTTCGCATGGCCATCAGCGCGAGGGGGAGGGTAATCTGACTGGCTTCGTCAAAGATCACCGTGTCGAACTTGAAATGCTCTAGCTGGCTGCCGGTGGCAAACGGTGTTGCGCCAATGACATAGCCACTTCCGTCCTCGGGTAAGTTCTCCCAGTCGGCGGGTGTTTTTGCCCAGTCGACCGTCTTGCTTACGTCCTCTCGCCGACCGCCAATCTTCACGGTCGGAATTTTGCGCTCGGCAATCTTGGCAAGGGCGTTGTTGATAGCCATATGCGTATGGGAGGTGACGAACACCCGTTCCTGACGCTCAACCAATAGTTGTGCAATAAGAGCCAGTGCGCGGGTCTTGCCTGTCCCTGGAGGCCCTTGGATACAAGTCATTTGCTCGGCGGCATAGGCCATGGCGACAGCGCGCGCCTGTAACTCGTTACACTTGTTCTTAACAGCGAAACTCTCGGCATAATCCAGCTCCGCGTCGTTGAAAGTAATGATCGGCGCGGTATCGAGCAACGGGACAATGATATTGTCGGCATGGACTGAATCGGCAATATCTTCCAGGGCCTTTTCATAGCGCGGCGTCAGATCCAGCGCGTCCATGTCGGCATAGCAAGGTCCGTCCTGGTACTGGTCCCATACCGTATGGGCCAGTTTCTCGCTCAGCAACCATCGGCCATCTTCTTCACGCTCGAATGTCATCCGGGCGCACAACAGGCCGGTAGACGGATCGCCCAAGTGCAACCGCAACATGTCCCCTTCACGAAAACGTGATTCACTGGCATCGAGAGAGGCCCAAAGACACGTCGCTTTGTCGGCTTTTTCCAGGCGCGTGAAACCCTGGGTCAAACCCTTTTCAAGCTTCTCATGTAATGGTCGCTGCCAGGTTTGCAAGAGTTGATGAAGGTTTGCATCGCGCTCGGCATGGACAAATTCAAAAAGCTTTTTAATAAGCGGATGCTGCCCTTGCATGGCGGTAATCGTCCTTGTGATCCGTGATGGCATAACAGTTTTACATACTGTTGGAGCAAGGTGCGAGTGTTGTGGATCCAAAAATCGCCCTTTGGAGCGAGTATCGAGTTAAATGCAAGTGGCGAGTTTTTAACTAAATCGTTTGCGTGACCGGCGCGCGTTAACGCCCCTCCAGCAGCTGTCCCGCCTGGTCCAGAAGCGCCAATGGATCCTTCGTCTTGTGGATGTCCACCGACAACAACTGCCGAAACCGCCGGGCCCCCGGGAAGCCAGTGCCCAGCCCCAATACATGCCGGGTGATGTGATGCATGGCGCCACCTGTGGCCAAGTGTTCGGCGATATAAGGCCGCAACTGTGCCAGGGCTTCGGCGCGGCTGATGATCGGCGCGGTACTGCCGAACAGCTGTTGATCGACCTCGGCCAGCAGGTACGGGTTGTGGTAGGCCTCGCGTCCGAGCATGACACCGTCGAACGTCTGCAGGTGTTCGTGGCACGCCTCGAGCGTCTTGATCCCGCCGTTCAGGACGATTTCCAGTCCAGGGAAATCAGCTTTCAACCGCGCCACCACGTCATACCGCAACGGCGGAATGTCACGGTTCTCCTTCGGCGAAAGCCCTTCCAGGATCGCAATCCGCGCATGCACAGTGAAACTGGTGCACCCGGCTTCGTGCACCGTGCCGACGAATTCACACAACTGCTCGTAACTGTCGCGTCCGTTGATTCCGATCCGATGCTTGACCGTCACCGGAATCGACACCGCATCACGCATCGCTTTCACGCAATCGGCCACCAGCTCTGGATGCCCCATCAGGCAGGCGCCGATCATGTTGTTCTGCACTCGGTCGCTGGGACAACCGACATTCAGATTGACCTCATCGTAACCGTGTTCCTCGGCCATCCGGGCACAGGCCGCCAAGTCGCTCGGAACGCTACCGCCCAGCTGCAAGGCAAGCGGATGTTCGGTCTCATGGTGGCGCAGGAAGCGCTCGTGATCACCGTTAAGCAGCGCGCCAGTGGTGACCATTTCGCTGTAGAGCAGGGCGTGTTTGGAGAGGATGCGCAGGAAATAGCGGCAATGGGCGTCAGTCCAATCCATCATCGGCGCAACGGAAAAACGGCGGGACAGCGAAGCAGGTTGTAGGGGCATTGGGAATCTGAGTCATCGGGGCGAATGGGCGTAGTTTATCAGGGATGCTTGTCGGGTACTTGGCGGGCTCTCGAGCCTGGCGACTCAATCGTTAATGACAACCAGGCAGAGCGCAGGCTCGGTCATCGTTTCGACGCACACCTTGTCTCCATGATTTAATGTGGCTACGATAATTACATGCAGATTACTTATGACCCAGCCAAAGACGCTCGCAACGTCGAAGAACGTGGACTTCCGTTTGCCCTCGTGCGGGACTTTGAATGGTCTACAGCATTGATCCTGGAAGATGATCGATTCGACTACGGCGAGTGTCGCTATCGCGCGATGGGGTACATAGGGGATCGGCTGCATGTCGTAGTGTTTACCCCACGGGGTGACGCAGTCCACGTCATCAGCTTTCGTAAAGCCAACAAACGGGAGGTCAAAAATCATGACCAAGAAACCCAGTCCTGAGAGGGTCGATACGGCGAACCCCGAATGGTCGACCGAAGACTTTGCCAAGGCCAAACCAGCCAGCGAGGTGCTTGTGGGGTTGTTCGGCAAAGCTCAGGCAAAGGAAATGCTCAAGCCAAAGCGTGGTCGGCCAAAGGCGGTAGCCACTAAAGAACACGTCAATGTTCGTTTCGATGCTGACGTGCTGGAGAAATTCAGAGCTTCTGGGCCGGGCTGGCAAACACGGATGAACGCCGCCTTGGCCGATTGGCTCAAGACGCATACACCGGAAGAACTGAAGGCTTAGCCGCCAGATATTATTCCCCAAATAATTAGCCGCCGATGAGGCGGCTTTTTGCTGTCTGCTGATTGGTTTTGTTTCGGTAATGTCTAGTCCTGAAACAGGTGTAAACCTATTCAGGACTAGACAAGGTATGGGGGCGCCAGCGATTGCGGTTGGCCCAGCGCCTGCGCGCGAGACGGGCCGTTATTTCATTGTGTCGTGCCTACGCTGATAACGGCTTGGCTGTTGATTTCCACGAGGCTTAACGCACCGTCGGAAAAGGAGCAGCCGGTGTCCATATAAACCACGTTGCCGAGGCGCGTGACCTTGGGGACGGTTGAGTGCCCGACGTAGAGCGCGTGGAGGCCCTTGATTGAAGTCTGGTCCTGTCGTTCTATTTTTTCTCGGGCATACAGGGCTTGCGCCAAGGCTTGGTGTTGACACTGCTCTCCCAGTTTCCCGGTAATGGCGTCTTTCGCACTCTGCCAATCATCGTTAAGGCCGATCATCGGCGCCTGGGCATGTACGACCCCGACCGTTTCGTTTGGCGATAGATGGATTTCGATCATGACTGGAAGTTTTTCGAAGGCCTTTAACAGCTTGTCCTGGATGGCAGGCTTCAACGTGTAGAGCCAAGCGCCACCGTTGCGGATATGCCTGGGTCTGTCCCCATGGCCGGTGATACCGTCGATCAGCATTTGCTCATGATTGCCGCGCACCGCGTGAAACCAGGGCTTCTCAAGCCAGTTCAATACGCCCTCAGAGTCGGGGCCCCGGTCGATAAGATCGCCCACGGAAAAAATACGGTCCAGTTCGGTATTGAAGTTCAGCGTGTTCAAGGCCGTGGCAAGTAACTCGAAATGACCGTGGATGTCGCCCACCACGAAGTCGCGACCTTGCTTGTTCGCGGGGAAGGAGGCGGTCCTGTACATGGTTTATCTTTTGGCAGATTTGGAGTGGGAAATGTAGCACTTAAATGGGGAGCAAGAGTGAGGCTTATGCTTAGGGTTGGATCGCCTGCCCGATACATTTCTCAAACACTTCTTCCATAGGCCCAAGCACGCCGTTGTAGGCCGCGATATTGGCGCAAATCCATTCGTCTTTTTCGATCCCCCACCAACTGATCTCAAATCCGGCATTCATGATCAGATGCTCAAACAGTATGCGCTGGGCGCGGCCATTGCCTTCGCGGAAGGGGTGCACGACGTTTATGTCGCAATAGGCATCTGCCACAGCCACGATCAACTCCGCTCGGTCCATGCCCTCGAACCAGTTCGCCGTCGCCAGTTTGGCGAAGATCTTGTCGGCTTCCTTTTCCATGTATTCGGGTTGGCAAAAGCGCGTGGCTTGTTTGGCCATGCCAACGGTGCGCAGCTCCCCGGCCCACTCGAACAGGTCGCAGAACAATGCTCGATGGATATTCTGTAGGTAGCTCAGGCTGTAGGGGGGAGGGTTGAATTCGACGCTTGCCGCTGCGATGGCCGACAGTTGTTGTTCGGCTTCGTCCAGGGTCGATTCGTCGCGGATCTCGAGTTTATTGCGAAGGACGGTGGAGCCCGCGTAGCAGTAGGCGTCTTCGCCTACGCCGTATTTGTCGGGCATCAGGTTCGGGTCTGGGTGAAGGTCTTCAGGACTTGTTCACGGGAGGGCAGCTTGCATTCGCCGTCTTCGGGAGACACCTTGAAGCCTTCCAGGCGCAGGCTGGCGGCGTAATTGGATCGGCGCGTCCTGGCCGCGTAGGCCTTCTTTGTCTCAAGGCTGACATTGCCCATGGGGCTGAACCTCAATCGCGTGGGTGAACGGATTATAGCCCATCCCGCCGCCAGGGCCTACGCCGTGGCCGAGATGATTCGGTCCTTCAGGAGCCTGGATTGACCAACGGAGCTTGCATCGCGGTGCGTCTCAAAATACTGTGTATGCATCCAGTGTCCGGGCATTCTTCCATGCAACTCATCGCTAAGCTCGGCATTCTTGCCGACGCCGCCAAATATGACGCATCTTGCGCCAGCAGTGGCGCCCCCAAACGCAGCTCTCGGGGGCGCGACGGGCTTGGCGCGACCGATGGCATGGGCATTTGCCATGGTTACACGCCGGACGGCCGCTGTGTTTCTCTACTCAAGGTGTTGCTGACCAATTTCTGCCTGTATGACTGCCAGTACTGCGTCAACCGTCGCTCCAGTAATGTCCCGAGGGCGCGATTCACGCCGGAGGAGGTGGTTCGCCTGACACTGGATTTCTACCGGCGAAACTGCATCAGCGGCCTGTTCCTCAGCTCCGGCATTATTCGCTCGGCGGATTACACAATGGAGCAATTGATCCGAGTGGCACGGCTGCTGCGAGAGGAACACCAGTTCCGCGGTTACATCCATCTCAAGACCATTCCCGATGCTGATCCGCTGTTGATCGAAGAAGCGGGACGGTTGGCGGACCGCCTGAGCGTGAACATCGAACTGTCCAGCGAGGTGAGCCTCAAGCGCCTGGCGCCGGAAAAGCAATTGACGACCATCCGCCAGGCCATGGGCACCATCCATCAGGGTCAACAAGCGGTGGCCGGCGAGCCTCGGGCGCCGCGTTTTGCCCCGGCCGGGCAAAGCACCCAAGTGATCGTGGGGGCTGATGCCACCGATGACCACGCCATCCTGAGCAATGCCGAGTCGCTCTACCAAGGCTACGGCTTGCGGCGGGTCTACTATTCCGCCTTCAGCCCGATCCCCGACAGCCCCGCCAGCGTTCCGCTGGCCGCGCCGCCATTGCTGCGCGAGCATCGTCTGTATCAGGCCGACTTCCTCATGCGCGGCTACGGCTACAAGGCCGGCGAGCTGCTGGGAAAAACCGCCAACCTGGACTTGGACATCGATCCCAAGCTGGCCTGGGCATTGGCCAACCGCGAGGTTTTCCCTCTGGACCTCAACCGCGCCGAGCCTGCGTTGCTGGCGCGTATCCCCGGCATCGGCCTGCGGAGTGTGCAACGCCTGGTAGCGCTGCGCAGGGAGCGGCGGATTCGCTACGACGATCTGGTGCAGATGCGCTGCGTACTGGAGAAGGCCCGGCCGTTTATCGTCACCAGCGATTATCGACCCGCCGACGCTCAAATGCGCAGCGGCTTGCTGCGGGCGCGTTTGCGCGAACCTCAAAGGCCTGTGCAAATGGGATTATGGGCATGATCGCGCTGGATTGTGACGATGAATTCGCCACATGGCGTGACCAGGCCCGAACACTGCTCGGACATGGAATCGACCCCTGCGACGTGACATGGTCCCAGGGCCCCACGGCCGATTTATTGGCCGTGCCGGCGCCCTTGCCGCAAGGTCCGGGACCGTTCCGCACGCGCGTTCCGGCGGCCTTGTTGGATCAGCTCGAACAGGCCAGCCGCTATCAGGGTGAGCAGCGCTGGAGTCTGTTGTATGAAGTGCTCTGGCGCGTCGCCCATGGCGACCGCACGGCCATGCTCGCCGGGGATCGACTGGGCAGCGAACTGCAACGGCGCATCAAGCAGGTCAGCCGCGAAGTCCATCATCTGCATGCCTTTGTGCGTTTCATTCCCTTGCCGCCAGCCGTGGCCGAGCGACTGGAACTGGATCTGGTGGCTTTCCACCAGCCGGCCCACGACATCCTTGAAAGCGCCAGTGGTCATTTCGCCGAGCGGCTGGGCCGGCAACGCTGGCTAATCGCAACGCCTCGCGACGGTATCCGTTTCGATGGCCAATCGCTGGATTACCAGCGGCGCTGCCCCGAGCAGTGGCAACAATGGGCCCGCCACGCCGAGGATCCCGGCGCCGAGTTGTGGCGCACCTATTATCGCCACATTTTCAACCCGGCAAGGCTCAATCCCACCGCGTTGCGACAGCACATGCCGGGGCGATTCTGGAAGCATTTGCCGGAAGGGAACTTGATTCCGCAGCTGGTGGGACAGGCGCGGCAGGGGAAGCAGCGGGATGGGCAAGCGTCGGAGGTGGGGGAGAGGGAAGGTAAGCGGATAATCGTTGGCAGCATGGCAGAGGCACTGCGTTGAACGACGTATCTGTGCAAACCCCAAACAAGTCCTGTGCCGCGCACACTGTGTTCCGGTGCAGACCATCCCCCTAGCATTCCCTCGTCCAATCCACGAATGAAGGAATCTCCCATGCAACGTTTCGCCCGCCGTTTCCTCAGTGCTTGTGTCTTATCGGGCGTTCTCGCCAGTGCCGGCGCCTCGGCCGAAAGTCACCCGACCATCCGCGCCATGTCTGGCGCCGTGCCGGTCAGTCAATTGCCTTCCGGTAAAACCGCGTTACTGGTTATTGATTTTCAGAACGAGTACTTCACCGGTAAGATGCCGATCCCCGATGGCCCTGCAGCGCTGGGCAATGCTCGCAAACTGATCGAGTTCGCCGATGAACATCAAATGCCGGTCTACCATGTCCAGCACATTGCGCCTGCCGGTTCGCCAGTGTTTGCCCTCGACGGTGAAACCGTGAAATTCCACCCTGACATGCAGCCCCGAGCCAAGGATCCGATCTTGCAGAAAACCACCGTGAGCGTGTTCGGCAGCACCGACCTGGACAAGCGCCTGAAAGCCGCGGGCATCGAGAACCTGATCGTCTCCGGCCTCATGACCCATGCGTGCGTGGCGGGGGCTGCCCGTGATGCTGCACCCATGAGCTACAAGGTGCTGGTGGCGGCCGATGCCTCGGCCACCCGCGCGATTACCCGAGCCAACGGGGACTCGGTCGACAAAGACACTTTGCACAAGGCTGCCCTCGCCGAGATCGAGGACACGTTCGGTGATGTGATGAACACCGCCGACATCATCAAGTTACCGGTGCGCTAAAGCCCATGAATCAGATGCTCGCCATGCGCGTGTTCCGCTGCATCGCCGAAGCCAAGGGTTTTTCAGCCGCCGCCGAGCGACTGGACACCACGCACTCCTCGGTGTCCCGGCATTTGCAGCAACTGGAATCCGCGCTGGGCGTGCGTCTGATCAACCGTAATACCCGGCACATGAGTCTGACGGCGGCAGGGGAAGGGTATTACGCAGCTTGCGTGGATATTCTCGATCGCGTGGACGCTGCGTCCCATGCCGCCGCCCTGGAACAGGAGCGGCCCTCCGGACTGCTTCGAGTCAGCGCGCCGCTGGTCATTGGCACGTTGGAGCTCGCGCATTGGTTGCCGGCGTTCCAGGCACGTTTTCCGGATATCAGGGTTGATTTGTCGTGCTCCGATTCCCTGATCGATCTGGTGGCCGATCGCTTCGATGTGGCGCTGCGAATTTGCGGACCGTTGGCCGACAGCAGCTTGGTCGCCCGGTTGCTCAGCATCTCGCCGCTGGTGCTCGTGGCGGCGCCGGCCTATGTGTTCAAGTGCGGTTTGCCTCGCAGCGTGGCCGAACTCTACGACCATCGATTGCTGACCTACGGGGTAGCCACTCAGTGGACGCTCGGCAATGAAGGCGGCGAATCGACCACGCTGGATTGCCAGGGCACATTTCATACGGACACCATTACCGCCCTGCACGCCTGCGCCCGCGCGGGCGGTGGCATCGCCGCGTTCACCTTGGCGACGGTGCAGGATGACTTGCTGGCGGGTAGGCTGGTGCGGATCCTGCCTGAGCACACCCTCGGGGAGCGGCACTACTACGCGCTTTATCCTCATGCCCGGCATCTGCCAGCCAAGGTTCGGGCGTTCGTCGATTACATGGCGCAGTACTACCAGGGTAAGGCCTGACCAGGACTAAGCCGACGGGCTCAACGAAGCCCCTTCCAGGGTCTTCCATAACTTGCGCATCGTCGGATTGCGATTGGCAATCGCACAATACGAGCGAATCTCCAGCCGCGTACTCCATTGCTCGTCACCGGCCCTGACCAGCAACCCTCGCTCCAGCTCATCGATCACTGCGCTTTGTGGCAACCAGGCCACGCCGTAGCCTTCGATTGCCATGCGCATCAGCAGCATCGCCATGTCGGCTTCATAACAGCGCTCCAGCGCGGCCGGGGCCGGGCCGTTCTTGATGACAATGTCGGCGACACGGCCGAGAAACGTCGTGGCCGTGTAGGCGAGGTACGGGACGGCTTTGCCGGAGCGGCCCGGCAGACGGAACAGCGGCTCGCCCTTGCGATTGGGCGCACAGAGTGGAATGAATGCGTCGTGGCCGAGGGTCAGGCTGCCAAAACGCTCGACGTCCAGCAGAATGGGCGCGAGTGGGTGATGGTAGACCATCATCAAGTCGCAACTGCCTTCTTCCAGGGCAATGACCGCGTCGTGGATATTGGCGGCCACTACCCGGGCGTTGAACTGCTCGTTGTGTTGTTGGAATTGCGAAAGCCACTTGGGCAGGAAGGTCATCGACAGGCTATGGCCTGCGGTGATCTGGATCGAGCGTCCCGGCATGCGTTCCACATCGCGCAAGGTTGAGCGCAACCTCAAGAGTCCGGCCAGCGCTTCCCTGCTTTCATCGCAGAAGGTAATGCCCGCCGCCGTCAATTGGACGGGGTAGGTGCCACGGTCCACGAGTTTGACCCCCACCCATTCCTCAAGCGAACGAATGCGCCGCGACAAAGCCGATTGCGTCACACACCGGACTTCGGCTGCCCGAGAGAAGTTCTTACATTCGGCAATCGCCAAAAGATCGTCCAGCCATTTGAGTTGCATCTTGGAATCTCCCGCTGCGATCGACAGATTCTAGAACTCATTGCCCCGGCCTATCGCAGCGAATTCGAAATTATTCCAAAAACGCATGGCGTCAGCCGGATTACTCATCATGTCGCTCAATCCGCTCCCTAGAATCGTCCTCGTAGCGTTGATGACTCGCAGCAGCGTGCGGTCAGCGTATTCCCCGCCAAGTAAAAAAAATCCAAGAACTACTTGAGGACAGTACCGTGAAGAAGAACAAGCTCCCGCGTCGAATAGCAATGGGCATTGCCTTAGGCGTGCTGACGGGTTGGGCGTGTCATCATTTCGCAGGGAGCGAGCAAAACGCCAAGGAGATTGCGGCGTATTTCTCGATGGTCACGGATATTTTCCTGCGCATGATCAAGATGATCATCGCGCCGCTGGTGTTCGCGACGCTGGTGGGGGGCATCGCCAGCATGGGCAATTCCCGTTCCGTGGGCCGGATTGGCGCCCGGGCAATGGCCTGGTTCGTGACGGCGTCGGTGGTCTCGCTGCTGATTGGGATGGGGTTGGTGAATTTGTTTCAACCCGGTGCCGGATTGAACATGGAAGTGGCCCAGCATGCGACCGCCGCCGTGCCGGTCAACACCGGCGATTTCAGTCTCAAGGCGTTTATCGGTCATGTGTTTCCTCGCAGCATTGCCGAGGCGATGGCCAATAACGAAATCCTCCAGATCGTGGTCTTTTCGCTGTTCTTCGGCTTCGCGCTGGCTGGCGTCAAACGCGCCGGTTTCATGCGTATCACCGATTCCATCGAGGAGCTGGCGAAAGTGATGTTCAAGATCACCGACTATGTCATGGCCTTCGCGCCGATTGGGGTGTTCGCCGCCATTGCGTCTGCCATCACCACCCAGGGGCTGGGCTTGCTGGTGGACTACGGCAAGCTCATCGCCGAATTCTACTTGGGCATCCTGATTCTCTGGGCACTGTTGTTCGGTGCCGGGTACGTGTTCCTCGGACGTTCCGTGTTCCACCTTGGCAAGCTTATTCGCGAACCGATCCTACTGGCGTTTTCCACCGCCAGCAGCGAATCCGCGTACCCCAAAACCATCGAGGCGCTGGAGAAGTTCGGCGCGCCTAAGCGCGTATCCAGTTTCGTCCTGCCCCTGGGGTATTCGTTCAACCTGGACGGCTCGATGATGTACCAGGCCTTCGCCATCCTGTTCATCGCCCAGGCCTACAACATCGACCTGAGTTTCACTCAACAGGTGCTGATTCTCCTGACGCTGATGATCACCAGCAAGGGCATGGCCGGCGTCGCGCGTGCCTCGGTCGTGGTGGTCGCGGCAACGTTGCCGATGTTCAACCTCCCGGAGGCGGGGCTGTTGCTGATCATTGGTATCGATCAGTTCCTGGACATGGCGCGCACTGCCACCAATGTGGTGGGCAACAGCATTGCAACGGCAGTCGTCGCCAAAGCCGAGCCGCACGAGGAGCCTGCTGAGGACGGCCGCGAGCAGGCTACCGTCCGGTCAGCCGTCGAACCGGTTCCGGTGGTTTGAGGAGCCAGGATATGAGAGCGAAGGGGAAGTCGATTCGCAACGCGCTTGCGGTGCGCAAGCTAGGCATCGTCGGTGGCCTGGGGTCGCTGGCTGGCGCTGATTTGTTTAATAAACTGGTCAAGTCCAGGGCCGTGCTGGAGGAGCCGGGTCGCTACCATTTCCTGTTTGAGCAGCACCCCTTCAAAGACGTGCTGCTGCCCTTGGACGAAAGCGCGAGCATGACGTCGCGCCAGTTCTACGTCTTCCAGGTCTGCAAGGCATTCGAGGCCAATGGCCTTGATGCAGTGATGCTGCCATGCTTCGCGAGCCAGACTTTCCGCGCGCAGATCCAGGCTGAATTGGGTATCGCGGTTCTGGACATGATGGCCGCCCTGAGCCGACACGTCCGCCGCCGCGTACCGGTCGGGGCAACGTTGGGCGTGATTGCTTCCGACTTCGTGCGCCATTGCGGTTTGTTCGAAGATCACTTCGGCAAGGACTTCCCCATCGTCTACCCCGCCGTCGAAGCACAATCGAATGTGATGGAGGCGATGTACGGCCTCGATGGCATCAAGGGCGGTCACTTTGAAGGCGCACCGTTCGAGGCGGTTTTCCAGGCGTGCCTTTCGCTTCAAGCCCAGGGCGCCACCCTGATTCTGCCCGGCATGACTGAGCTTTCGCTCATCGGCAATGACTTGCAGCGCCGTGGGATCGCCGTGCCGGACATCAATCAGGTTTACGTGGATTTCGCGACGACGGACCGCGAGCCGCCGAGCCGTCCGGCGTTCAAGCTGGGTGTGGTTGGCGGTGTCGGGCCTGCGGCCACGGTGGATTTCATGGCCAAGGTGGTCAGCCATACGCCGGCTCGCAAAGATCAGGACCACATCAAGATGGTTGTCGAGCAAAACCCGCAAATACCCGATCGAACGGCCAATCTGCTGCGCGCCGATACCGACCCGACGATGGCGTTATACGCCGCGTGCAAGCGCCTTGAAGCGTCGGGCGCCCATGCCATCGCGATCCCCTGCAACACCGCCCACGCGTTCGTCGAACGTATCCAGGCGCATTTGACGGTGCCGATCGTGAATATGCTGACCGAGACGGTGGACTGGATTGTGGACGAATACGGCGCCGGCAAGGCGGTCGGCCTGCTGGCGACCTCGGGTACGTTGCAAAGCCAGGTCTATCACCAGGCTGCCAACCGCGCCGGGCTTGAGCTTGTTGCGCCCGGTGTCGATTATCAAGCCATGGTAATGGAGGCGATCTACGGGCCCCGCGGTATCAAGGCCGGCTACACCGAAGGGCTCTGCAAGGAGCAATTGCTCCTCGCGGCCGAACACTTGTGCGAATTGGGCGCGAAGGTGTTGATCCTCGGGTGTACGGAGTTGCCGCTGGTGCTCGGCCATTGCCCGGCTTACGAGCTCAACGGCCATCGCGTGGCGTTGGTAGACCCGACGATGATCTTGGCGTTGAAATGCATTGCGCTGGCCGGGAAGCTGGATGAGGCGCCGGGCGACTCCAAGGCTCCGTCGCCACAAGGGTTCAGTTCAATCAGACGGTTTTGATGACGCTCGGCGGCCTGCGCAAGGCGGCAATGTCGCGCTTGGGGGATTCGCCGAACAGGCGGCTGTATTCACGGCTGAACTGCGAGGGGCTCTCATAGCCCACCCTGTAGGCGGCGCTCGCCACGTCCAAGTACTCATTGAGCATCAAGCGCTTTGCCTCGTTCAACCGCAGCCACTTCTGGTATTGCAGCGGGCTCATCGCCGTGAGCTGGCGAAAATGATGATGGAACGTCGGCGCGCTCATCTGCACTCGGGCCGCGAGGTCGTCGACGCGGATTGGCCCGGTGTAGTTCAGTTTCAGCCAGTCGATCGCCTTGGCGATCCGGTGCCCCTGGCTGTCGACGGAGGCAATCTGCCTCAGTCGCGCTGCCTGGTCGCTCATCAACAGTCGGTAGTGGATTTCACGCTGGATTAATGGCGCCAGGACCGGGATCGCTTCGGGCTCATCCAGCAAGGCCAGCAAACGCGCGAACGGCGCCAGGAAATCAGGCGTAGCCGTGCCGACCCCGGCGCCAATCCCGACCGGCCGCTCAACCCGTGGCGCCAGGCTGCCCTGGGCGACCAGATCGGCGACGATGCCCAAGTCCAACCTCATGACCAGGCCCAGGCACGGCTGTTCCGGGCTTGCCATCAGCACTTCGGAATTTGCGGGCATGTCCAGCGATGTCATGAGGAATCGCCTGGTGTCATAGCCATAAGCCTGGCCGCCGATCCAGACCTGTTTCATGCCTTGGGCGACGAGGACGACGCTCGGTTCGATCATGCAGGTCGCGGGCGGGGCAGGGGCGTCGCGGCGGAAAAAACACAGGCCGGCGATCGACGTCTCGAAGTCGCCCGTTCCGGTCGCCCGGGTACCGATGAGGCTCGCGAGGCGCTCTTGTGGCGATCTGCCTGGAGTGGTCATGTCGATCTTCTGTCGGGTTGATAGTTATGGGCAGAACCTTAACCCGCCAAGCGAAGCGTTGCCTACGGCCTGCAGACACGTTCACAGGATCGGGCAAGAACTCCAGTGAAACGTTCTACCGGCCAACGGCGCGGGTCCTTGAAACTGCGGGTCGAATCCAATCAACGGCGGCGAGTCGCCGTTTCATCTCCGGGCGTTGCATAGGCCCGACGTTTAACCCATCGATAATCAAGGCTTTCATCAATGACCACTACCTCATTGCCCAAACCGCAGGGCCAGCCTGCGTGGGGTGCGGTGCTCGCCATGGCGCTAGCCGCCTTCGCGCTCGTGGCCTCGGAGTTCATGCCGGTCAGCCTGCTGACGCCGGTGGCGACGGATCTTCACATTAGCGAAGGCCAGGCCGGCCAAGGCATTGCCGTCTCCGGCGCATTTGCACTGGTCACCAGCCTGTTCATCGCATCGGTTGCCGCGCGAGTCGACCGCAAATGGCTACTCTCGGCGCTGACAATGCTGATGATCGTGTCTGGAACAGTGGCTGCCATGGCGCCCAATTACGCGATATTCATGGTCGGCCGTGCGTTGATTGGCGTTGCGATTGGCGGCTTCTGGTCGCTGTCGGCGGCCACGGCCATGCGCCTGGTACCGGAGGACAAAATCCCCCGCGCCTTGGCTATCGTCAATGGAGGCAATGCCTTGGCGACGGTGGTGGCCGCGCCGTTGGGCAGTTTTCTCGGGGCGATCATGGGTTGGCGGGCCGCGTTCTTTTGCATCGTGCCTGTCGCCGCGCTTGCCCTCGTCTGGCTGCTGTTGCGCCTGCCTTCGATGCCCGCCAATGCGAAACGAGGCACTGGCAACCCTTTCAAATTGATGGCCCAGGCGCCGGTGGCATTGGGCATGCTGGCGGTCAGCACGTTCTTCATGGGTCAATTCATGTTGTTCACTTATCTGCGCCCATTCCTGGAAACAGTGACGCAGGTGAGCGTGTCGCTGCTGTCGTTGATGCTGTTGGTGGTGGGTTTGGCGGGTCTGCTCGGCACCTTCCTGATCGGCTCATTCCTGGAAAATGGCTTGTATCGAACGCTCGTCATCATCCCATTATTGATGGCAGCAATTGCCCTCGCCTTGGTTGCGTTCGGTGAGTCGGTGATCATCACCGCCGTGCTGCTGGGTCTCTGGGGCCTGGTGGCGACAGCGGCCCCAGTTGGCTGGTGGACCTGGCTGGCCAGGTCCTTGCCCGAGAATGCCGAAGCAGGCGGCGGATTGATGGTGGCGATCGTCCAGCTTGCCATCGCCACGGGCGCCACCGTTGGGGGCGTCCTGTTTGATGCGAGCGACTATCGTGCGACGTTCGAAACCAGCGCCGGCGTACTGGGCATTGCTGCCGTCCTGGCCTTCCTGGCGGCTCGCCAGTCTCCGCCCGTTTCGAGTGCGGCGACGTCCGGTGCGCTGGGTTGATCAGAGACGATGCGGCGAGTGCAAAGCCACAAAGTGCTTGAATGAACCGCTGGGCGGCTGCGGTTGGTGGCACATTGATATCTTGCTAAGCTTTGGACTCGTTACCTGTCGAGTTGGTTAGTTTTGTGTCTACCGAAAGAGTTTCCCAATTGGAACAAGCGCTCCTCGCGGTGATCGCGGCTGCGGGCAAGATGGGCATCAGTTGCGATGAGTTGTGCGCTCAGGCAGTGGGCGGGTTGGTGTCCGAGCGCTACTGGAGCTGGGCGGATGCCCAACATGCACAAGGCGCCGCCGACGAGATCGATAATGCCTGGGCAACTCTGGTTGGCAGACAAACAGCGACCCATGGGGCTCGGGAACTTGAATCAGGGCCTGACGCCCGACTTGAATCGGCGGCCGGCTAAACGCTTCGGTCTCCGCGAAAATGGGCGACTCAAGGTCGCCCATTTTCATTCACAGTCCCAGGCCTTCCTCGACAACCGAGAGGAAGGCATCTTCATCCAGCGTCAGCGGTTCTGAGCGCTGCTGTCCGGTTGGCCGCAGATGCCAGACCGATTCGCCGTGCGCGCCCACGGTGCGCAGGATGCAGCGCTCCAGGCCCGTCATGTGGATTTCGATGCAGCCGTCCGAACTGGAGGAGAAGCGCGCGATCGGGTCGAGCACGATGCGCCGATGATTGCCTTCGATCACCAGTTGGTCGATGGCGTAGTTGTAGGTCGAACCACTGCAATGGCGTTCAAAGACGTGGGTCGGATTGTGTCGGATGTCCAGGCCGGCCTCACAGACCGGCGCCAGCCAGGTTTCGATCTGACGGTACAAGTCATAGACCTGGCCGGGCCAATGTTCAATGGCCAGGTCGGCGCAATTGTCGGTATCGGCCGGGGTTCGATGGGCCTGCCTCAATTTGGCCGCGAGTTCGTCTGCCTTGCTCATGTCTATTCCCTGTCGTGGTGATAGGTTGAGCTTAGCTGAAGGGGCTGAGTGTTCATTTGCACTGGGTCATGAGTCGTTTCATTTCGATTGGCGAAGGGCCGGATTCGGGCAGCTCACACGGGATAAAGCGCATCAATGCCGCGCCCCAAACGACGCCGCAGCCTGCGCGGGCACATTATCCGTGGACATTCGCTCGGGTGTATCCGGCAGCGAAGCGATGTGCACGGCGCGGGACGGCATGGCGAAGCGCACGCCGATCTTGGCGAATTCCTCCATCATGTCCAGGTTGATGGCCTGCTGGATGTCCATGTACACGTTGTAGCTGGGATCCAGCACGATATACACCGTCTCGAATTCCAGTGCGCTTTCACCAAACCCGCGAAAGTGCGCGCGGTCGAAGCGGGTCTTTTCCTGAGCCTTGATGATGCGTTCGACGATAACCGGCACTTGGCGCAGTTGTTCTGGCGAGCATTGCTGGGGCAGAGCAAATTCGAAAACGATGCGCCGCTCCTGGAGCCGCTTGTAGTTCTGGATCGTGGTGCTGATCATCCCGGCGTTGGCCATGACGATCTGCTCGCCGCCCAGGCTGCGGATCCGAGTGGTTTTCAGGCCGACGTGTTCTACGGTGCCGGCCAGGGAGCCCACCACAATGAAGTCCCCGACTTCGAAGGGCTTGTCCACGGCGATCGACAGCGAGGCGAACAGATCCCCGAGGATGTTCTGCACGGCGAGCGCCACGGCGATGCCGCCAACCCCGAGGCTGGCGATAAAGGCCGTAATATTCACGCCCAGGTTGGACAGCATGGCCAACAGCACCACCGCCCACAGGAACACCTTCGCACCCCATAGGCTCAGGGTGGCCAAGGCACTTTTCTGATGAATATCGGTATGGCTGTGACGGGCGAAATAGTGCAGCAACGCCAGGGCGATCGCCCGGTTTGCCCACAATCCCACCTGCAAGGCGGCCACCACGAACCAAAGGCTGCTGACCCGGCCCAACCAGCGTTCCGGTAGGTCCAATATGCCGATGCCAATCAGAATCGAGGCCAATAACAACAAGGTATTGCTGGTACTGGAAAGCACTTCGACAGCGATGTGGCTGAGGTAGGCATCAGGTTTTTGAGCCCGGGCACGCACGTTTTTCAGGAGGAAACCGACGCCTGTCCTGGCGATGATAAAACTCACCGCCGTCACGGTCAG
The DNA here is from genome assembly GCF_051131945.1 of Pseudomonas sp. Z5-35. Lineage (NCBI taxonomy): Bacteria > Pseudomonadati > Pseudomonadota > Gammaproteobacteria > Pseudomonadales > Pseudomonadaceae > Pseudomonas > Pseudomonas sp. Z5-35. The sequence goes on along the minus strand of NZ_CP071640.1, from coordinate 3,524,169 downwards.
TGCCAGTAACCAGTTGGCGATGGAGATGCCCAGCAGTTGGGTGTCGGTAAAGATTTCGAGGGAGGTTGAATCCATTGACGGGTCACCTGTGCCATTGCTGTTCAGGTCGGGACCCAGGCCGATTTGACGCGAAGGCCTTGGCCGGGCCATGAACCTGATTAGTTCGCCTCGGCCACGGGCCGTTCAATTTTCTTGCCGGAGCTGTTGGAGGTTCCGGTAGCGGCGGCGTAGGTTGCGAGGCAATCTACCTGAGCAAACGCCTCGTCTAGCGCAGCAAGTGCACCGCCAACCCGGCAAGCCCGCATGCCAACAGCACCTGGATCACCCCGCGCTTGTAGCGAAATAGCGCAATGGCCGCTGCTGTCGCGATGATTGCCGAGGGCCAGTCCAGCGCACCGGCGAACCCGTTGGGCCAGAGTACGTGGTAGCCAAAGAAGCACGCCAGGTTGAGGATCACGCCGACTACGGCGGCGGTAATGGCGGTCAGGGGGGCGGTGAACTTCAAGGAATCATGCGTCGATTCCACCAACGGCCCGCCTGCCAGGATGAACAGGAAGGACGGCAGGAAAGTGAACCAGGTTACCAGCGAGGCCGCCACGGCGCCGGCCATGAAGGCCTGGTCGGGACCGAACACTTGCATCACGTAGCCGCCGACGAAACCGACGAATGCCACCACCATGATCAGCGGCCCGGGCGTGGTTTCGCCCAGCGCCAGGCCGTCGATCATTTGGGTCGGCGTCAGCCAGCCAAAGTGCTCGACGGCGCCCTGATACAGATAGGGCAACACCGCATAGGCGCCACCGAACGTCAGCAACGCGGCCTTGGTGAAGAACCAGGCCATTTGCGTGAGAGTGCCTTCCCAGCCGAAAAGCATCGTTAGCAGACCCATCGGCAATGACCACAACAGGGCGCCGATCATCGCCAAGCGAACGAGTCGAGCGGGGCTGAACCGGGCGTGTTCCGGTGGCGGGGTGTCGTCGTCTATCAGTGCCGGGCCGTAGGATCGATGATTGGCCCCATGGCCACCCAGGCTGAATTTTTCCGGTGCCCAGCGGCCACCGAAATAGCCGATGACAGCGGCGCCCAATACGATAAGGGGAAAGGGAACATCAAACGCGAATATGGCCGTGAATGACGCCGCGGCGATGACCCATAACCAGCCGTTCTTGAGCGCGCGCGAGCCTATCCGATGCGCAGCATGCACCACGATTGCCGTTACCGCGGGCTTGATGCCGTAGAAAATTCCCGCCACTGCCGGCACTTCGCCAAAGGCGACATACAGCCAGGACAACGCAATCAGGATGAACAGCGACGGCAGGACGAACAACGCCCCGGCAATCACCCCGCCCCAGCTGCGATGCATCAGCCAGCCCAGGTAAGTGGCCAACTGCTGCGCCTCCGGCCCTGGCAGCAACATGCAGTAATTGAGCGCATGCAGGAAGCGTCGTTCGGAGATCCAGCGACGGCGCTCCACGAGTTCCTGGTGCATGATCGAGATCTGTCCCGCCGGGCCGCCAAAGCTGATGAAGCCCAACTTGAGCCAGAACCAGAAAGCTTCCCGCAGACTGACGGTCGCGGGGCGGGTCAATGGGACGTCGGCGGCCGGGGTCGGTTTGCTCATGGTCGTCGGGTATTTGTAGTCAAGGGCTGCCAACGTTATGGCGCGTGACGCAATTTAGATAGCCCCCGACAAGCTTTGCTTGTAAAAAAACGCACTTTCACGGGGCTGGACAACCTACGCAAAAATAATCCGGGCCCGTCCTCATGCCGTCTTTCAAGATATTCATCAAGGAGTCGGTCGATGAAGCAACGTTTTACAGTGCAATCCTGATATCGATTCCAAGGGCATCGCGGTGATTTGCAGCGGGGTTTTTGGATCCATTGAACCACCCATCGGCTTCGTTCCAATGGCTAATTGCCGCCCTACAAGCGGCAGGCTAAGCTCACGAATATTGGGGGCTTTGAGCGATTCGCTCATGTATTGCCCCCCTCAGGAATTCGCTTGCCTATCCCCACTTTTGATCCGTTCCACGCTCCCGGTGGTGCTCTCAAGCGCCTGCCGTTGCTCAAGGCAGCGGTTGCGTTTATCGCCGCTGTCTGCCTGTGCCTGTGTGGCTTGCTCTACCTGCAGTTGGAACAGTCCCGTCGCTACGACCTGGCGTCGGCCCGCGTCGCCTCGGCCAACCTGACGCGGGCCATGGCCCAGCAGGCCCAGGACACGTTCCAACAGACTGACCTGGTCCTCGCGAGCCTGGCGGACTGGATGCAGATCGACGGTTTCGGCCCTGCGTTACAACCGCGTCTGCAACAGACGTTCGCCCGGCGCGTGCAGTCGTTGGAGCAGTTGCATGGGCTGTTCCTGTTTGACAAGGACGGACATTGGGTCATCACCTCCTTCGCCAGTCTGCACAGGGGAGCGGGGGTCGCGGATCGCGAATATTTTGCTTTCCATCAACAGAATGCTTCCCTGCTTGCGCATATCGGGCCGGCGATACGCAGTCGCCAGAGCGGTGAGTGGATCATCCCCGTTTCAAGGCGATTGAACGATTCGGACGGCAATTTCCAGGGCGTGCTGATGGCCGGGGTCAAAATGGCCTACTTCGATCAGTTCTTCAAAAGCTTCAGCCTCGATGACGAAGGCGAGATGGTCCTCGCCCTGGCCGACGGCACCTTGCTGGCTCGCCGGCCTTTCGATGAGACCAGGATCGGCCGCTCCCTGGCCCAGGAAGCGGTGTTCCAGCATGAGACGCAAGGGACCGCCACGGGCAATGCCGTGATCCGCTCCGCCGCCGATGGGGTCATCAGGCTTTATGATCATCAGCATTTGCACGCGTATCCATTGGTGGTCACCGCCGCGATGTCTGAAGAAGCGATCCTCGCGGGCGGGTACGACAGAGCGTTCCAATCCAGTCTCATCGTGGGCCTGGTCGTGTTGGGCATCTGCCTGTTCGGCTGGGTATTCGTGCGCCAGGTGCGTAACAGCGAGCGAATTGAAGCCGACCTGCGCAGGGCCCAGGAGGCGCTGGAGCTGATCGCCACCCATGACAGCCTGACCGGACTGGCAAACCGCCGCTTGTTCGAGCGCGCCCTGGACATCGAATTTGGCCGAGGCGCCCGCCAGCGCAGCCCGTTGAGCCTGATCATGCTCGATATCGATTTCTTCAAACGCTACAACGATACCTACGGGCACGTTGCCGGGGACCACTGCCTGGCGGAAGTTGCGACCGTCCTCAAGAATTGCTGTCATCGCAAAGCCGACCTGGCGGTGCGTTACGGCGGTGAGGAGTTCGCTGTGCTGCTGCCTGACACCAACCTGCAGGGCGCGATGGCATTGGCCGAGCAGATCCGTCGCAGTGTCATCGACAAGCATATTACCCATTCGGCTTCCCCCTCCGGTTATCTGACCGTGAGCCTGGGCTGCTATGCCTTCGTGCCTAGCAGCCTGGACAGTACCGAAGTGTTTATCCAGCGCGCCGATGCGGCGCTCTATCAAGCCAAGCACAGCGGTCGCAACTGTGTCGAGGCCTTGTCCAGGGAAGGCGTGCTCGATGCTTTGGAGCGCTCCGATCGTTGAGATTCGTTGGAATCATCAGTAGCGCAGGACAGTCCATTGTTCGACCCGTGGCGCAAGCGATGCGTAGGCCCTTTCGTCAAATTCCGTGGGCTCGTCATCTGTCACAGCGGTGGCTGCTAAGGTTAAGAAAACGCCAGGGCCGAGCGCCGCTCATGAAGTAAAGCTGTACGGCGAATCCAGCGCCGCAAGGACAGGAGCACGTCAATGGACACCACTGCCGCTACCCCCTCTGACGCCAAGCGTCACACGCCGATTACCCGTCGCCTGGTGGTGGCCGTCGGCGGATTGTTTGTCCTGGGGGTTCTGGTGGCCGTTGTCGCGCTGTTCAACATCGCGCAAAAGTTGGATACGGAGGATGTGCGCAAGACCCATTTCTATATCGAACGCGCCCTTGATAATCGCATCACCGCCTCGAAAAACTACATCGCCAGCTACGCCTACTGGACCACGGCCTATGATCACCTCAACGGTGAAGTCAACGTGCAGTGGGCCTATGCCGAACAGAACATGGGCAAGACGCTATTCACCAATGATGACTATGAAGGGGTATTCGTCATTGACCGTGAGCGCACCAAATACGCCGTGGTGCGAGGGCAGCATGTCCAGGCAGAGGCAACGGCCTACATGGATACGCCGCTGGCGGACCTCATGGATCAGCTCCAGGCGCAAGCTGACCTGACGACGCCCGCGATCCGTTACACCTTGTTCGAAGGCTGGCCGGCCGTGGTTACGGCTTCGGTGATTCTTCCCAATGACGAACGCCCCCGGGTCGCGCCTGAAGGGACGTCGGTCTTGCTGTTCGTCGATCAGCTGACGCCCGTCAAACTTCGCAAGCTGGGCAAGAGCTACGGCCTTACCGAGTTGACCCTCGTCAAAGACACCGCGTTGGAGCCCGGCCAGGCCGCCGTGCCGCTGGATAGCACGGGGTATAGCCTGGTGTCGCGGCTGGAGCGGCCGGGCCAGCAGTTGCTCTGGTCCCTGCTGCCGCCATTGGGTGGTGCGTTGCTGATCCTGGCGTTGCTCACCGCTTACTTTTTTCGCTATGCCATGCGCACGGCTCGACAGGTAGATGCCAGCTACGACAGCCTTGAAAAGTCGAAACAAGCGCTTGAAGCCAGCGAAGAGCGCTTTCGCGCCGTGGCCGAGGCCGCGTCCGACTGGATCTGGGAAATCGACAGCCAGCAACACCTCACCTACCTGTCGGGTCGCTTCAATACCGTCACGGGATTTTCCGACCAGCAGTGGCTGGGCCAGGACATCGAACAACTGTTGTATTGCGACACGACGCCGATCGCGCTGTGGCTGGGCAAACTGGTGGAGGATCAGAACGCCAGCAACCTGCGCTGTTCCTACCGTGATCATTCCGGGCAGTTGCGATTCTGTCGGGTTTCGGCGCGGCCGATCTATGACAAGACCGTCGTTACGGGGTATCGCGGCACCGCCAGCGACATCACCGACGAGGTGGCAGCTCATGCCCAGGTCCAGCATCTTTCGCTGCACGATGCGTTGACCGGCCTGCCGAACCGCAACAAGTTGGCGAGGCACCTGGACGATGCCTTGGTCGCCAAGGAGCATGCCGCGCCGTTGGCCCTGCTGATGGTGGACCTGGACAACTTCAAGCCGATCAACGATTCGCTTGGCCACCCGGCCGGCGATGCGGTGTTGCTGGAAGTCGCCCAGCGCCTGCGCGACAGCACGCGCGAGCAGGACCTGGTGGCGCGCCTGGGAGGCGATGAGTTCGTGGTGGTACTCAGTGGCGTGGAGCACAGCGCTGAAATTGATCGATTCTGCGCGCGATTGATCGACAGCCTGCAACAGCCGATTCACTACGAGACCCATTCGCTGCACATCGGCGCCAGCATCGGCATTGCCGTCAGCCGCCGCCAAGGCTATGTGCCGAGTGAGTTGATCCGCTGCGCCGACATCGCCTTGTATCAGGCCAAGTCAGAGGGCAAGAAGACCTGGTGCTATTTCGTCTCGCACATGAACGACCAGATCCAGCATCGTCGCCAGCTGGAAAGCGACCTGCGCCAGGCGGTGAAGAACAACGAGTTCATCCTGCATTTCCAGCCGCGCTACAAAGTCGATGGCAGGGAAATCGTCGCGGTCGAGGCGCTGGTTCGCTGGCAGCATCCGACCCAAGGCTTGTTGGCCCCCGACGCTTTTATCCCGCTGGCCGAACAAACCGACCTGATTGTCCCGCTTTCACGCTGGGTATTGCGTGAGGCCTGCCAGACCGCGTTGACGTGGCCGGGAGCGTTGATGGTTTCGGTCAATCTTTCCCCGGCCCAATTCGAACGCAGCGATGTCGTGGAGGATGTACGCCAAGTGCTGATCCAAACCCATTTCCCGGCGAGTCGCCTGGAGCTGGAAATTACCGAAAACGTCATGCTGAACGATGTGAATGGCGCGCTCCAGGTCATGAATGCGCTCAAGGAGTTGGGCGTGCGCTTGAACATGGACGACTTCGGCACCGGTTATTCATCCCTCGGTTATTTGCGTACCTACCCATTCGATGGCATCAAGATCGACAAGCGCTTCATCGCCTCCATGAGCAACAGCAGTAACGATCGGGCCGTGGTCCAGGCGATCATCAACCTGGGCAAGGCGATGGGCTTGACCGTCACTGCCGAAGGCGTTGAAACGCTGGCCCAACTGGGGTCGCTGGGCTCGGATGAATGCCACGAAGTCCAGGGTTATTTCCTCAGTCGGCCAATCGACAAACAGGCATTCGCGAACTTGCTCCAGAGCGGCCAGTCGTTAGCGCGAACCAATTCCTGAACAGTGGTTGCAACCTGGGCGGCTTCCTCACGGTCACAACCAGTGTGTTGGCATTCAGAGTTTTTGGCCCATGAAGAACCTGCGAATCGCAACCTTCAACATCAACGGCATCCGGGCCCGGTTGCCTAACCTGCTGGAATGGCTAGAACGGGAGAAACCCGACGTCGTATGCCTGCAGGAACTCAAGGCGGCGGACAAGGATTTCCCGGCAGCGGAACTGGAGTCGGTAGGGTACGGATCGATCTGGCATGGCCAGGCTTCGTGGAATGGGGTTGCGATCCTGGCCCGCGATGCGCAACCGCTGGAGAGCCGGCGCGGCTTGCCGGGGGGCGACGACGACAGTCACAGTCGCTACCTGGAAGCGGCGGTGCACGGTGTCCTGGTGGGCTGCCTTTACCTGCCCAACGGCAACCCGCAGCCAGGCCCCAAGTTCGACTATAAATTGGCCTGGTTCGAACGGCTGATCGATTATGCGCAGGCGCTACAGGCAAGCGATCATCCGGTGGTCCTAGCCGGAGACTACAACGTGGTGCCCACCGACATGGACATCTACAACCCGCGCTCCTGGCTCAAGGATGCGCTGTTGCAACCGCAAAGCCGCGAATGTTACCAACGCTTGCTGGACCAGGGCTGGACGGACTCGTTGCGTCATCTGTATCCAGACGAGCGTATCTACACGTTCTGGGATTATTTCCGTCAGCATTGGCAGAAGAATTCCGGGCTGCGCATCGATCATCTGCTGCTCAACCCGGCGGCCAGCGCTTACCTGAGCGAGGCGGGCGTGGACGCCTGGGTCAGGAACCAGCCACATCCCAGCGATCATGCTCCCACCTGGATCCGGTTGTCGTCGCGAAAGCAGCGTTAAGGATTTGGGGGCAGTCACCAGTCAGATTTGTCCGCTGGAGGGAAATGCCTTATACCTGCCGCAATGGCCGCGACCCTACCGCAGGCCCTGCACCTGACAGGAAAGGACATCCCCATGAGCGAACCGCGACTGAGCGATACCGGCCGTTATTTGCGCCGCCTGGGCTTCAACACGGCCCCACCGCCAACCCTCGATACGTTGCGCCTGCTCCAAGGGCGTCATACGGCCGAGTTTCCTTTCGAGACCCTCTCGTCACTGCTGCGTCAGCCGGTGCCCATCGACCTTGAATCCGTCGAACGCAAGGTTTTTGAGCAAGGGCGCGGCGGTTATTGCTATGAGCTCAATCAATTGTTCCTGGCGCTCTTGCAGGAGCTGGGCTTCGACGCCCGGGGCATCACCGGACGGGTCGTCATGAACGCGCCGGAGGGCGCCTGGCCCGCGCGCACTCATCGCTTGAGCCTGGTGACGCTTGACGGCGTGCGCTATATCACCGATGTCGGCTTCGGCGGCATGGTACCCACCGCGCCGCTGTTGCTGGACAGTTGCGACATCCAACCGACGCCTCACGAGCCGTACCGCATCGAGGCCAATGAAGACGGCTATCTGCTGCGTGCCGAGGTCGCCGATGAATGGCGGCCAATGTACCTGTTCGATCTGCAACGCCAGGAAGAAATCGACTACACCGTCGGCAATTGGTACGTCTGCTCCCACCCGCAATCGCCGTTCATGGGCCGGTTGATGGTCGCTCGCACGGGCGACGGGCTGCGCAAGACACTCAACGGCAACAGCTACGCTGTGCACCGGATTGGACACGGCAGCGAGAGACGCACCATTAACGATATCGATGAACTCATCGATCTGCTGGAAAAGGAGTTCGGTTTGAATGTGCCGCCCCGAGAGGAGCTGCGGCCCGCGGTACAGCGGCTTTTGGTGTAAGAAGCTGAACCTTCTGGTTCGGGAATTGCAACCCTGTCGACGACGCAGGGGTAACAAGTTGTATACAACTCTATGGACATTTGTCCCGAGTTTTGAATACAGTGTGCCCATAACAAAAAACAGGGAACCCCCGAACTATGAAAACGCCCCATGATTCACTCCCACGGCCCGAGGATGAAAATCTCGGTGTCGGCGCGAATATGGCTTACGGCCTGCAGCATGTGTTGACCATGTACGGTGGCATCGTCGCGGTACCGTTGATCATTGGCCAGGCGGCGGGGTTGTCACCGTCGGACATCGGTCTACTGATCGCCGCGTCATTGTTCGCAGGGGGGCTGGCAACACTGTTGCAGACGCTCGGCGTGCCGTTTTTTGGCTGTCAGTTGCCGTTGGTCCAAGGCGTTTCGTTTTCGGGCGTCGCCACCATGGTCGCGATTGTCGGCACCGGTGGGGAAGGGGGCTTCCAGGCCATCCTCGGCGCGGTCATTGCCGCATCCCTGATCGGCCTGCTGATTACGCCGGTGTTTTCGCGGATCACCCGGTTCTTCCCACCATTGGTCACCGGCATCGTCATCACCACCATCGGCCTGACATTGATGCCGGTGGCGGCGCGCTGGGCAATGGGCGGCAACAGCCATGCGCCCGATTTCGGCAGCATGGCGAACATCGGCCTGGCTGCGGTGACCCTGGTGTTGGTGTTGTTGCTGAGCAAAATGGGCAGCGCGACCATCTCGCGGCTGTCGATTCTGCTGGCGATGGTCATCGGTACGGTCATCGCGGTGTTCCTTGGCATGGCAGATTTTTCCTCTGTCGGCGAAGGCCCGATGTTCGGCTTCCCGACGCCGTTCCATTTTGGAATGCCGACCTTTCACATCGCCGCGATCCTGTCGATGTGCATTGTGATCATGGTGACGTTGGTGGAAACCTCCGCCGATATCCTGGCAGTGGGTGAGATCATCGACACCAAGGTCGACTCGCGGCGCCTGGGTGACGGTCTGCGGGCGGACATGCTGTCGAGCATGATCGCGCCGATTTTCGGTTCCTTCACCCAGAGCGCCTTCGCCCAGAACGTTGGCCTGGTGGCGGTGACCGGAATCAAGAGCCGTTTCGTGGTGGCGACTGGCGGGGTGTTCCTGGTCGTGCTCGGCCTGTTGCCGTTCATGGGGCGGGTGATCGCCGCAGTGCCCACCTCGGTGCTCGGTGGCGCCGGTATCGTGCTGTTCGGCACCGTGGCCGCCAGCGGCATCCGGACCCTGTCGAAGGTTGATTACCGTAATAACGTCAATCTGATCATCGTCGCCACGTCCATCGGCTTTGGCATGATTCCTATCGCTGCCCCGAACTTCTACGATCATTTCCCCAGCTGGTTCGCGACGATCTTTCACTCGGGCATCAGCTCCTCGGCGATCATGGCGATCATCCTGAACCTGGCGTTCAACCACTTCACCGCGGGTAATTCCGACCAGCAGTCCGTTTTCGCCGCCGGTACCGAGCGGGTGTTGCGTTACCAGGACCTGGCGGCGCTGCGCGAAGGGGATTACTTCAGCGACGGCAAGCTGCACGACTGCGACGGCAACGAGATTCCGGTGGTAGCGGTGCCTGAGCACCTGGCGCCAGAGCACGGGCCGGTGCGGCTTAAAAGCAGCGAGCACGTCTGACCTCGTAGCTGATATCAGCCCAAAAAAAGCAGCCGGCGATCACTGATCGCCGGCTGCTTTTTTTTCGCTTGAACGGTGATTACCAGCGACCATAGTGGCCGCGTGGTGGACCGTAGTAGTAGCCCCGTGGCGGTCCGTAATACACCGGTGCCGGGCGGTAGTAGATCGGCTGTTCCACGTACACCGGTTGCGGCTGGTAATAAACCGGGGGCGGCTGTTGCACATAGACCGGCTGCGGCTGCACGTAAACCGGTTGCTGGACGTACACCGGCCGGTCACGGCTGATCAGCGCCGAACCAACGATGGCCGAGCCGACGATGGCGCCGAACACTGCGGGCCCCTCCCAACCACCGCGACCATGGGCGGATGCCTGGCCGGTGACCGCGAGAGCCCCCACGAGCAGGGCGATGATGGGGAGCTTGCGTTTCATGGCGATTCCTCGTTCCGGCCCCGGCGCCTGTGGTCTGCAACAGACCCAAGTAGGGGCGCGGGGATACTGGCTATGACCGCGATTTTTCCAGGATTTTGAACGTCGTTGGGTAAATGTTGTGTAAGGTTTGTGGCGGTTTTTTTTACAGACTGCCGAGTCGCCGCGCTGCGCCCGGTGTCTGATCATCGAAATAAACTGTCGGGACGGTGATCCCACCTGTCCGAAAGTGGTATCAAGGAGACGAGCATGCAGATCAATCCCAACAAAGACACCCAACTGTGCATGTCGCTATCGGGGCGCCCAGGCAATTTTGGCCTGCGCTTTCACAATCATCTGTACGAACAACTGGGGCTGAATTTCTATTACAAGGCCTTCAGCAGCCAGGACCTGCCCGGTGCGGTGCGCGGGATTCGTGCCTTGGGTATTCGTGGCTGCGGCGTATCGATGCCGTTCAAGGAGGCGTGCATTGCCTTGGTCGACGAATTGGACCCTTCCGCCGCAGCGATCCAGTCCATCAACACCATCGTCAATACCGATGGGCACTTGAAGGCCTACAACACCGACTACATCGCCATCGCTCAGTTGCTGCAAAGTCATGCCGTGCCCAAGGATTCGACCTTTGCGCTGCGCGGCAGCGGCGGCATGGCCAAGGCCGTCGCCGCCGCCTTGCGCGACGGGGGCTACAAGAACGGGTTGATCGTCGCTCGCAACGAAACCACTGGCCGAGCCCTTGCCGAGTCGCTGGGTTACGACTGGCAAGCTGAACTGGCTGACCGACGCCCGCAGATGCTGATCAACGTAACGCCAATCGGCATGAGCGGCGGCCCGGAAGCGGACCACCTGGCGTTCGGCCCCGCGGCAATCGCCGCGGCCGACACCGTGTTCGATGTCGTGGCGATCCCGTCGGAAACGCCGTTGATCGTGCAGGGCCGGGCGCAGGGCAAACGGGTGATCACCGGCCTGGAAGTCATCGCAATCCAGGCCTTGGAGCAGTTCGTGCTGTACACCGGCGTGCGGCCCAATCTGGAACAGTTCGAAAAAGCCGTGGCCTTCGCCCGCTCCGTGTAGGCCTCGTTATTCCAGTCGTGCCAGGCGTTCTTCCAACGCGGCGATCCGCGCTTCGAGTTCTTCGATGCGCTCCAGCGATACGCCGCTGCCAATGCTGCGTTCTGTTGGTTGTGGCGGGCGGCGAGGATGGCCTCGATGTCCGCTGGGTCGCCCATCGCATGCACATAACGGTCTTCGCGCTGGCCGGCCTGGCGTGGCACCAGCAGCGCCAAGCCTCGGGCAATCAGCCGCTCAAGCTGATGCACGACTTGCTCGGCGTCTTCGAAGTCATGCATGCGTCCGCTGCGGGTCAGCAGCTCATTGACCGTTTGCGGGCCGCGCAAGAACAGCAACCCCATCAGGATCACCTGGGCCGGCACCAGCTCCAGCGCTTTGTCGACCCGGTGTTCCCAGCGGTCGGCGCGGCTGCCCATCACCAGTCGGGTGAAGCCTCGACCTTCCAATGCCCGCAGGCTCTGGCCAACCTGGCCCGGATTGAGGTTGGTCACTGGTTCACGACTGGTTTTCTGGTTACAGGCAAGCACCAGCGCGTTGAGCGTGAGGGGATAGGTTTCGGGATTGGTCGCCTGCTTTTCGATCAATGCGCCGAGAATGCGGATTTCCGTGCTATTGAGCCGTGGTTCTTCGGCCTGACTTTGTTCTTCGATGCTCATCGCGCGTTCCCTATGCTGTGGAGGACGCTAGCCTAATCCTTGCGCAATAAAAGACAAGGTGCGTAACAAGCCGTGGCTATAATCGCCCACGTTCGATTCATCTTTCTTCACCACCCGCATGAGACCACCATGACTATTTCCCTATACGCCGCATCCGTCCCGGTTTTCAAGCAGATGCTCAATGCCCTGAGCGATGTCCTGAACAAGGCCGAAGCCCACGCCACCTCAAAAAGCATCGACCCGAACGCTTTCCTGCAAGCGCGCCTGTTCCCGGACATGTTCCCGTTGGTGCGCCAGGTGCAGATCGCCGTGGATTTCGCCAAGGGCGTGTCCGCTCGCCTGGCCGAGATTGAAGTACCGAAATATGACGACAGCGAGACCACTTTCGCTGAGCTGCAAGCGTTGATCGCCAAGGTGCTGGCGTTCATCGATGGCATCAAGCCCGAGCAGATCGACGGCAAGGAAGGCATTGAAATCGTGACCCGTCCGGGCACGCCGAAGGAGAAGCGCTTCAGCGGTCAAACCTACCTGTTGACCTACGGTCTGCCGCAATTCTTCTTCCATGTCACCACCACCTACGCCCTGTTGCGTCACAACGGCGTGGAAGTCGGCAAGCGCGATTACATGGGCGCGTTCTAAACCCGCAAGCATGAAAAAGCCCGGAACGGTGTGGGCCGTTCCGGGTTTTTTTGTGTCTGTCTGTCAGGCAGTACGCTGCGACCGTTCTTCCTCACCCAGGCAAGCCGCCGCGGTGAACAACACGTCCGTCGACGAATTCAGCGCAGTTTCCGCCGAGTCCTGCAGGACACCGATGATGAACCCCACAGCGACCACTTGCATGGCGATTTCGCTGGGGATGCCAAACAGGCTGCAGGCCAGCGGAATGAGCAGCAGTGAACCGCCGGCGACACCGGACGCACCGCAGGCGCAGATGGCGGCGACAACACTCAGCAGCACTGCCGTGGGCAAGTCCACCGCGATACCCAGGGTATGCACGGCCGCCAGCGTCAGCACTGTGATGGTGATGGCGGCACCGGCCATGTTGATGGTCGCGCCCAGCGGGATCGAGACCGAGTAGGTGTCTTCGTGCAAACCGAGGCGTTTGCTCAGTTCCAGGTTCACCGGAATGTTCGCCGCCGAGCTGCGGGTGAAGAACGCGGTGATGCCGCTCTCGCGCAGGCAGGTGAACACCAACGGGTATGGGTTGCGACGCAGCTTCCACAGCACGATGAGCGGGTTAACCACCAGCGCCACGAACAGCATGCAGCCGATCAACACGGTCAGCAGGTGCAAGTAACCGAGCAGGGCGCCAAAGCCGGAAGTGGCCAGGGTCGAGGCCACCAGCCCGAAGATCCCCAGCGGCGCGAAGCGGATGACCAGGCGCACGATCACGGTCACGCCGTTGGACAGGTCATCCAACACGGTGCGCGTGGTTTGCCCGGCGTGGCGGATGGCGACGCCCATGCCGATGGCCCAGGCCAGGATGCCGATGAAGTTGCCCTCCATCAAGGCATGGACCGGATTGTCGACCACGCTGAGCGCCAGGCTTTGCAGCACTTCGCCGATGCCACCTGGTGCAGTGACGGCGACATCTTGCGCGCTGAGTACCAGGTTCGAGGGGAACAGCATGCTGGCAACGACCGCGACCACAGACGCTGCGAAAGTGCCCAACAGATAAAGGAACAGGATCGGCCGGATATGGGTCTGTTGGCCGTGCTTATGGTTGGCGATCGAGGCCATGACCAGCACGAACACCAGGATCGGCGCGACAGCCTTGAGCGCTGAGACGAAGACCTTGCCGATGAATGCCGTGGACGTTGCCAGCTCCGGCGCCAGCCATGCCAGAAAGATACCGGCGACCAGGCCGATGATGATTTGCGTGACCAGGCCGGTGTGTTTGAGGCGGTGCAGAAGAGAAGGGGAGACAGCTGTCATGACGGTATCTCTGATTTTTTGTTTGCAACGGTCAGCCAATCAGGGCAACAAGCGGGCAGGCCACATGAGCGGGACCGAAAAGAAGGTGGAGCGTTTGCAGGGCGCGGACTTTATCACAGCCCGACGAAAAATCTGACGGACCTGTGACGATCCGTCACCTGCATCTTTAAGTGGATTTTTCTGACCGGCACATTCTGTTAGGCTCTGCTTTTCTCACCTTTCAATATCTCCGGCGGGCCCTAGGGCTAGCGCTGGTGTCGTCGTTTTTCTGGAGTCTTGCATGCTGTTGCCAATCTTTCTGTTGTCCGCCGCTGGTTTCACGGTGTTGACCACGGAATTTATCATCGTCGGCCTGCTGCCATCCATTGCCCGTGATCTGCACGTCAGCATCCCCCAGGCGGGGCTGCTGGTGACCTTGTTCGCGTTTACCGTTGCGGCGTTCGGGCCGTTCCTGACGGCCTGGTTCGCCCGTGTCGAGCGGCGCAAATTGTTTATCAGCGTGCTGGTGATGTTCGGCCTGGCCAACACCCTCGCGGCGCTGGCACCCAACATCTGGGTCATGGCCGTTGCCCGGCTGATCCCGGCGCTGGGCCTGCCGGTATTCTGGGCGTTGGCCAGCGAAACGGCGGTAGACATTGTCGGACCGCAGTTCGCCGGACGCGCTATTGCCCGGATCGGATTCGGCATCGTCTGTGCCACGGTATTCGGCATTCCGGTGGGCACGCTGATCGCCGATGCGTTTGGCTGGCGCAGCGCTTTTGGAATCCTGGCTGTTATCGCGTTTGCCAAGGCGCTGCTGCTGTTTATCTACCTGCCAAAAACCAAGCTGCACCTGCACCAGGTGAGCTTTCGCTCGCAGCTCACAATCCTGCGCAGCCCTTTGATGCAGGGGCATGTGCTGTTGTCGGTGCTGGTATTCAGCGGCATGTTCACCGCCTACACCTACCTGGCGGATATTCTCGAGCGGCTGGCCGGCTTCGACGGCACGCTCGTAGGCTGGTGCCTGATGGGCTTTGGCGCCGTGGGCCTGCTGGGCAATTCCATGGGAGGCCGCGCGGTGGACCGACATCCGTTGATCGCGTCGATGGTGTTCTGCCTGTTCATGATCGGCGGTATGGTGGCGCTGGTGCCGAGCATTCATTCGACGCTGGGGCTGGCCGCCGCGCTGGGCATTTGGGGCGTGACCCAGGCGGCTTTGTTCCTCGTCAGCCATGTCCGGTTGATGAAGGCTGCGCCTGAGGCGCCGGCGTTCGCCGCGTCCCTGAACATCGCCGGCGCCAACCTGGGAATCGGCCTGGGCGCGATGGTCGGCGGACGGGTGATCGATACCCTGGGGCTGGGCAATGTCGGTTTCGCCGCGGCCGGGTTCATCCTGGTGTCGATCCTGCTGACGTTATGGCTGATGACGTTCAAACCCCGCGTCAGCTGCGCGCAGTGCTAGCCACTGAACAGCTCGCGGCGTGCCCCTTCGGCGATCGCGACGATGCCCGGATGGCTGACCTTGCGCTCCACGGAAATCGCGTAGAACGACTCGCTCACCGCATCGGTCTGGCCGATGACCTGCACGCCGTACTGCCGCTTCACCTCTTCGGCAATCACGCTGGGGCCGATGAAAATCCCGCTGCCTGACTGACCAAACGCCTGCATCAGCGCGCTGTCGTCAAATTCGCCGACGATACGCGGTTGGATCTGTTGCTCGGCGAACCAACGTTGCAAGCGGCTGCGCACCACCGTCTCCGGCCCGGGAATCAGTAGCGGGGCGTCATGCAAGCTGTGGGGAAAATCCTGCCCATGGCGCTCGGCCAACGCGGCTGTGGCGAAAAAACTGATCCCGCATTCCCCCAGTTTCTGGCTGAAGCCCTTGATGTCCAGGTGCGTCGGCATCGGGCTGTCCGAAATCACCAGGTCCAGGCGTTGAATCGCCAGGTCTGCCAGTAACCGCTCGAGCTTGTCTTCGCGGCAGGTGATGCGCAGTGGGTCGTTCAGCTCCATGGTCGGTGCCAACAGTCGGTAGACGATGGACTTGGGCACCACATCCGCCACCCCGACCCGAAACAACGTTTGCTGCTCGTTGGGCTGGGCGCGCAACATCAATTCCAGTTCGCCGCCCAGCTGGAACATGTGTTCGGCGTAGGGCAGCGTCTGGCGGCCGGCTTCGGTCAGCTCCAACTGGCGCCCGACGCGTCGGAACAACTTGATATTGTAGGTCTGCTCGAACAGGGAAATCTGCCCGCTGATGGTTTGCGGGGTCAGGTTCAGTTGCTCGCAGGCACGCACGATGCTGCCGGTCTTGGCGACCACCCAGAAATAATGCAGCTGGCGGTAATTGAGCATGAGGCGCACCAGTTCGTAAAAACCGAAGTATAACCGCTGAAAATACGAATTTTCCTGAAGTATTTGCGTCTCTAGAATGCCGGGCCATTGGTGAGCCATCTTTAGGCTCCGTCCATTCTCTGAGAGGCACTGTCTTCATGACGTATAAATCCTTGGGCCTGGTAGCCTTGCTATCGTTGTCGTCGGTGGCGCTCGTGGGTTGCGAACAAGCCGAAAAAAGCGCCCAGCACTTGGCAGAGCAGCTGAAGGAACAAGCGGTTGAAACGGCCAAGCAGGCCATCGACGATACTCACAAGGCTGCCGAACAGGCCATCAGCGAGCTCTCCGGCGGGTTGATCAGCCCCAAGGAAGAACCCGAGGACGAAGCTGAAGCAGCCAAACCCTCCACCCAAACCCTTTAACCCGTCTTATCGAGTCAGGACTGCCCCATGGATTATCTGTTACAGCTCGCCGCCAGCCCAACCGCCTGGATTGCCCTGGCAACCCTGGTCGTCATGGAAATTGTGCTCGGCATCGATAACCTGATCTTCATTTCGATTCTGACCAACAAGCTGCCCGAACAACATCGGGCCAAGGCTCGGCGGATCGGTATCGGCATGGCGTTGATCCTGCGCCTGGGCTTGTTGAGCACCATCGCCTTCATCGTGCAGTTGACCGAACCTGTCATCGAGATCCTCGGCCAGGCATTTTCCTGGAAGGACATGATTTTGATCGCGGGCGGCCTCTTCCTGCTGTGGAAGGCTACTACTGAGATCCACCACAGCATGGATCCGGCACCGAATGATCCGAAGTCCGCTACGTCAGGCGTGACCCTTGGGTTTGCCGCCGCGATCGGTCAGATCCTGATGCTCGACCTGGTGTTCTCCATCGACAGCATCATTACGGCGGTGGGCATGACCGAACACTTGCCGATCATGATCATCGCCGTGGTGGTTTCGGTTCTGGTGATGCTGCTGGCCGCCGAGCCACTGGCCAAGTTCATCAACGACAACCCTACCGTGGTGATGCTTGCCCTGGGCTTCTTGATCATGATCGGCATGACGCTGATTGCCGAAGGCTTCGGTGCCCACGTGCCCAAGGGCTACATCTACGCGGCCATGGCCTTCTCGGCAGCGATCGAGGTGTTGAACATGCTGTCCCGTCGGGCCAGGGAAAAGAAGGCCGTCGAGCAAGCCTGAGCCAGATAGACAAAAGCCGCCCGGGATCGAAGGTCCCGGGCGGCTTTTTTATGGACGACGTAAAGGTCAGTGCGCGGTGGCGTGGCGGGCGGTGGTTTTCGGGTTCTGTTGCGCTTGTGGCTGCGGCGCGGGGTGGTGGCGCCGGGCGATCCGCAGCACGCCCCACAACATGGCCGCCGCTACGCTCAGCCAGCCGAATACCAGCATCAGAACAGTCATCATCAGGCTCATCTGGGCCTCCTTCTGCCCGGAACCGGGCAATACACTCTCTGCAATGGACAGTCTAGTCGCTCAAGTGTTACGAGCAGTCGATCAGTGGTGCGCGGCGAAGGATCGGTTCGTTCTATCGCAGTGGTGAAACTGTTGCCTATGGCTATACCCGGGCCGACGCGCGCCTTATGATCGTCGGCCCACGCCCGGCTCAAATGCCGGGTCTGCCTGAACAAGAGAGTCATCATGTCGCCAGTAATTTCATCTTTTCGATCACTGGTATTGGCATTGTCCTGCCTCGCCGCCCTGATGGGGTGCGCCGGCAGCGTGTCGCCGCAGATCAAGCGCCTGCCCGAGCGGGTGGAGCTCAACAGCGTGCCGTTCTTTCGCGGTGAAATGCACCAGGGCGCGCCGCAATCGATGGCGGCTCTGTTGACCTTGCAAGGAACGGTAATTACGCCCGGGCTGCTGGAGAAACCTCTGCAGCTGCCCGGTGGCGAGGCTCGTTTGCAGCAGAACCTGCAAACCCTGGCGCATGAATACGGGTTGGTGGTGTACCCCCTCGATGGTGAACTTGCCGCATTGCTCGAACAGGTGGCGGCGGGCTATCCGGTATTGCTGCGCTACACCAAGGGTTCGGCGTTCTGGTCCGAGCCGCGCTACGCAATCCTCGCAGGTTATAACCGGCAGAAACGCACGGTGCTGCTGCGCTCTGGAATGAATCGGCGCTCGTTGATGAGCTTCGATGCATTCGAGTCGGCTTTCAAAGGTGCTGGGGGCTGGGCCGTACTGATCCAAAAGCCTACGCAACTTCCTGCCAATGTTGATTCGCAACGCTGGTTGAAAGCCGCCGAGGAATTGGCCGGGGCAGGACAGGAGCAGGCAGGGGCGCGGGCGACCAAGGCTCTGGACGCTGCACACTGAATGCGATCCCCGTTCGTCAGCTGTCGGGCACAACCTGGCATGCAACGGGTTCCTATCGTCAGGGCCTGGAAACTCCGGGCCATGACTCAAGGAGGCTGCAATGGCACAGTCGAAAACACCTTCGGGGCCACATTCTTCCGAGCATTCGTCCGGTAATGATGATTTGGGGTTCGATCCGGACTCGCCGGATCTCGACGATCCGCAGGTCGATCCGATAGGGCCGGCGAAGGCGCCCCTGGATGACGAGAAGGAATCGCAGGATGCACCTTCTTCCAGGCCTTACGATCCTTTAGGTGACCTCAAGCCCTGAATGAAAATAGCCCCGACACGTCGGGGCTATTGGGTCGGGGCTATTTGTCTGGGGCTATAGGATTGTTGCGCCACGTCTACTTGGATGCTTCAACCACACCGCTTTGGCGGCTCTTGAGATTCTTCGCGGCTTTGTATTGAAGGGCCACGGCCGGGACGCTGGCGCTTTTGCCTGTCTCGACCCAACTGCGGATGCGGCTTGCATCGGCAAAATGGGTGTATTTGCCGAAGGCGTCAAGAATGACCAATGCCATCGGGCGATTACCCATTTTTGTGACCAGCACCAGGCAATGACCAGCCTGGTTAGTGAAGCCGGTCTTGGTCAGTTGAATGTCCCAGTTGGCCTTGTGGACCAGGTGATCAGTGTTGCGAAAGCCGAGGCTATAGACCGGCTTGCGGAACGTCACGGTCTTTTCCTTGGTGGTGCTCAATTCGCTCAGCAACGGGTATTTGCGCGCCGCGATCAACAGTTTCGTCAGGTCACGGGCGGTCGATACGTTTTGGGTAGACAGGCCAGTGGGCTCGACATAATGGGTGCTGGTCATGCCCAACGCCTTGGCCTTGGCGTTCATCGCCGCAATGAACGCTGCGTAACCGCCGGGATAGTGATGGGCGAGACTGGCGGCGGCGCGGTTTTCCGAGGACATCAGCGCGATCAGCAGCACGTCCCGGCGTGACAGTTCACTGTTGAGCTTGACCCGGGAGAACACGCCCTTCATTTCTGGCGTGTTGGCGATGGTCATCGGAATGTATTCGTTCAGGTTCTGCTTGGCGTCCAGGACAATCAGGCCGGTCATCAGCTTGGTCACCGAAGCAATCGGCACCACGACGTCCGGATTGCTCGAGTAGACGACTTTGTCTGTTTGTAGATCCAGGAGGATTGCGCTGCCGGAGGCGACTTGCAATTTCGAGCTGTCTCGGGGAACCGCAATGGTTTCCTGCGCGCTGACGTTTTGCGTGATGAGAGTGCCTGTGAAAACGAAAAGCAGGCTAATGACCGAAAGACGAATTTTCACGCGAGTAGACTCGATAGAGTTGAAGATGCCGTTGAACAACGGCTTGTTAAAAAGCGCCGCATTTTATGAGTATGGGCGAGGACAGCGCTATATGCCTGTGCCACCGGGACTCGTGAATGAATAAAGTTTAATGGAGGGCGATTCTGGCGAATCGAATCTGAAAAATTTGTAGTTTGGGGAGATAGGGAATCCGCTGTCTGGCGGAGCAGGATCCGGCCACCGGTACACCGCGGAGCGAAGAGGCTCGCTCCACGGGATTGGGCGGGTCGTCCCGTCTGTCAGCTATGCAGCGTCTCGGCCGCGTAAAGGGTGTTCTCCAGCAGGCAGGCGCGGGTCATCGGTCCCACTCCGCCGGGAACCGGAGTGATCCAGCCGGCGCGTGGCAGGGCGGTCTCATAGACCACGTCGCCCACCAGCTTGCCATCGTCCTGGCGGTTGATGCCCACGTCGATGACGATGGCACCTTCCTTGATCCACTCGCCCCGGACCAGGCCAGGCTTGCCGGCGGCGACGACCACCAGGTCGGCGCGGCCGACGTGGCCCGCCAGGTCTTTGGTGAAACGATGGGTCACGGTGACGGTGCAACCGGCCAGCAGCAACTCCATGGCCATCGGGCGACCGACGATATTGGAGGCGCCCACCACCACGGCATCGAGCCCGTAAAGGTCCACGCCGGTGCTTTCCAGCAAGGTCATGATGCCCTTGGGCGTGCAGGGGCGCAGCAAGGGAATGCGCTGGGCGAGGCGCCCGACGTTATAAGGATGGAAACCGTCGACGTCTTTGTCCGGGCGGATACGCTCCAGCAGTTTCGAGGCATCGAGGTGCTCGGGCAGGGGCAACTGAAGCAGCACGCCGTCGATGTTCGGATCGTCATTGAGGCGGTCGATCAACTCGGCCAGCGCTTGCTGAGAGGTTTCGCAAGGCAGGTCGTAGGCCTGGGAAAGGAAGCCGACCTCTTCACAGTCTTTACGCTTGTGCGAGACATAAACCTGAGAGGCAGGATCGCTGCCGACCAGGATTACCGCAAGGCCGGGCGTGCGCAGGCCCTGTTGGCGGCGCTCGGTGACTCGTTGGGCGATCTGCTGGCGCAGGCTGGCGGCGATCGATTTGCCGTCGATAAGTTGTGCAGTCATTGCGCGTGGTTAACCATCGAGAGGGGAAAAAAAGAGAACGCATTCTCGCATGCCGAGGCGTGAGGGCAAAGGCGCTTGGTCTGCAAATTCCCCTAACTCCTTTAATTAAATGAATTTTTTTTAAAAAAGAGTTGACGACCTATCGGGCCGTCTATAACATTCGTCGCACTTGTCGGGCACAGCCTAGCACTGGTTAAGAAGGTCGAGCGGAGTTGGTTGTTTCAATTCGGCGAAACTGAAAGCACTTAGTTTGTAATCGTCCAAGAATACAGATTAAAAAGGCGCCCGTAGCTCAGCTGGATAGAGCATCCGCCTTCTAAGCGGATGGTCGCAGGTTCGAGTCCTGCCGGGTGCGCCAATTAGGCAGCTTTGGCACAAGTAACGCTACAAGGCAATATGGTGGGCGTAGCTCAGTTGG
The DNA here is from genome assembly GCF_051131945.1 of Pseudomonas sp. Z5-35. Taxonomy (NCBI): domain Bacteria; kingdom Pseudomonadati; phylum Pseudomonadota; class Gammaproteobacteria; order Pseudomonadales; family Pseudomonadaceae; genus Pseudomonas; species Pseudomonas sp. Z5-35. Next base: position 3,502,747 of record NZ_CP071640.1, on the reverse strand, counting down.
TAGAGCACGGGATTGTGACTCCCGTTGTCGTGGGTTCGATCCCCATCGTCCACCCCATATTCTAGAAAGGCGCCAGATTTAATAGTCTGGCGCCTTTGCTTTAAAAGCTTGATACGCGGATGTGGTGGAATTGGTAGACACACTGGATTTAGGTTCCAGCGCCGCAAGGTGTGAGAGTTCGAGTCTCTCCGTCCGCACCATACAAGTCGCTATTTAATTAGCAGAGAACGGCGCAGAACCTGAAAAGGGCTGCGCCGTTTTTGTTTTCAAGGATCGCGTATGCGCCTCAGCCTGGTTCTGGGCGCGGCTGCGAAGCATCCGATTCGTCGCAAATGTGTTTCGTGATGATGCTCGACTTTCCGTCGGCCTTCCAGCGCGAGCCGTATGCCGGGGTAGAAGGGAAGCGATGCTTCTATATATAGAAGTGCTACCCAGAGCCCTGGCAATGACCGACTGTATTTGCAAACTGGGCGGGGCATGACGCATTGTCCCGCTTCTAAATTCGGCGCTTGTTTCCTGCGCGTTTTCAGTAGGGTGACTTCTTGAGTTTGACCTACTAGAATGCATGCCCTTGATTCTGGGGTCGGAAACGCCCGGCCAACGTCTGTGCAACGAGGAATATCCATGCAAGTTTCTGTTGAAAATACTTCTGCTCTTGAGCGCCGCATGAGCATCACCGTGCCGGCTGAGCGCATCGAGACTCAGGTCAACAAGCGTCTGCAGCAGACTGCCCAAAAGGCCAAAATCCCAGGTTTCCGCCCAGGCAAAGTGCCAATGAGCGTAATCCGCCAGCGCTACGAAGCTGATGCACGCCAGGAAGCCGTGGGCGACGTGATCCAGTCTTCGTTCTACGAAGCTGTCGTCGAGCAGAAGCTGAATCCGGCTGGTGCTCCTTCCGTCGAGCCTAAAGTGCTGGAAAAAGGCAAGGACCTCGAGTTCGTCGCCACGTTCGAAGTGTTCCCGGAGTTCACTGTTGCCGGTTTTGAGTCCATTGCTGTCGAGCGCCTGAGCGCTGACGTTTCAGACGCCGACCTGGACAAGATGCTCGACATCCTGCGCAAGCAGAACACCCGTTTCGAGGCGACCGATCGTGCCGCCCAGAACGAAGACCAGTTGAACATCGATTTCGTCGGCAAGGTCGACGGTGAAGTGTTCGCCGGCGGTTCCGCCAAGGCTACCCAGCTGGTGCTGGGCTCCGGTCGCATGATTCCTGGTTTCGAAGATGGCCTGGTTGGCGCCAAGGCCGGCGAAGAGCGTGTGCTGAACCTGACGTTCCCCGAGGACTACCAGAACCTGGACCTGGCCGGCAAGGCCGCCGAGTTCACCGTGACCGTCAACAGTGTTTCCGAGCCGAAGCTGCCTGAGCTGAACGAAGAGTTCTTCGCCCAGTTCGGTATCAAGGAAACCGGTCTGGAAGGTTTCCGCGCCGAAGTTCGCAAGAACATGGAGCGTGAACTGCGTCAGGCCATCAAGTCGAAGGTCAAGAACCAAGTCATGGACGGTCTGCTGGCCTCCAACCCGATCGAAGTGCCAAAGGCGCTGCTGGACAACGAAGTGAACCGTCTGCGCGTACAGGCCGTTCAGCAGTTCGGTGGCAACATCAAGCCTGACCAGCTGCCGGCCGAGCTGTTCGAAGAACAAGCCAAGCGCCGTGTCGTGCTGGGCCTTATCGTCGCTGAAGTGGTCAAGCAGTTCGAGCTCAAGCCTGACGAAGCGCGCGTTCGTGAGCTGATCCAGGAAATGGCTTCGGCGTATCAAGAGCCTGAGCAAGTGGTGTCCTGGTACTACAAGAACGAGCAGCAGCTGAACGAAGTCCGTTCGGTTGTGCTGGAAGAACAAGTTGTGGATACTGTTCTGCAGAAAGCTAGCGTGACCGACAAAGCGGTCTCTTACGAAGAAGCGGTCAAGCCGGTGGAAGCTCCACAAGCCGATTGATGGTTCCGCAGTAAGAAACACACACCATAAGCCAGCCTTCGCGCTGGCTTATGCGTATTCAAGACATAACTATTTGGGAGTGACTGCGAGACATGTCCCGCAATTCTTTTTATCAGCAGAGCTCTGACATCCAAGCCGCTGGCGGCCTGGTCCCGATGGTTATCGAGCAGTCCGCCCGTGGCGAACGTGCCTATGACATCTATTCGCGTCTGCTCAAGGAACGAGTGATCTTTTTGGTGGGGCCGGTAGAGGATTACATGGCCAACCTGATCTGCGCGCAGCTGTTGTTCCTCGAAGCCGAGAACCCGGACAAAGACATCCATCTCTATATCAACTCGCCAGGCGGTTCGGTGACGGCGGGCATGTCGATCTACGACACCATGCAGTTCATCAAGCCTAACGTTTCGACGACCTGTATCGGTCAAGCGTGCAGCATGGGAGCGTTTTTGCTGACCGCCGGCGCCCAGGGCAAGCGTTACTGCCTGCCGAACTCCCGCGTGATGATTCACCAGCCACTGGGCGGTTTCCAAGGCCAGGCATCGGATATCGAAATCCATGCCAAGGAAATCCTCTTCATCCGCGAGCGTCTCAACACCTTGATGGCCAAGCACAGCGGGCACACGCTTGAAGAAATCGAGCGCGATACCAATCGCGACAATTTCATGAGCGCTGAAGCCGCACGTGAATATGGCCTGATCGATGAAGTGATCAGCCAGCGCCCCGCTTAATATAAGCAGCTCAAAATGAGGTTGATCGGCAAGTCCGATCACCTGCGGGCTTGAAAAAGCCCGCATTTGCCTTCATCTTGTGTTGCAAGCCTATCGGATTTGGATCGATCGAATGACTGACACCCGCAACGGCGAGGACAACGGCAAACTGCTTTATTGCTCCTTCTGTGGCAAAAGCCAGCATGAAGTACGCAAATTGATTGCCGGCCCCTCGGTCTTCATTTGCGACGAGTGCGTCGACCTGTGCAATGACATCATCCGCGAGGAGGTGCAGGAAGCCCAGGCCGAAAGCAGCGCCCATAAGTTGCCTTCGCCTAAAGAAATCAGCGGCATCCTCGACCAGTATGTAATCGGTCAGGAGCGCGCGAAAAAGGTACTGGCCGTAGCGGTGTACAACCACTACAAGCGCCTGAACCAGCGTGACAAAAAGAATGACGACGTCGAACTCGGCAAGAGCAACATCCTGCTGATCGGCCCGACAGGCTCGGGTAAGACCCTGCTTGCCGAAACCCTGGCGCGCTTGCTGAACGTTCCGTTCACCATCGCCGACGCAACCACCCTCACCGAGGCGGGTTATGTAGGTGAGGACGTCGAGAACATCATTCAGAAGCTGTTGCAGAAATGCGACTATGATGTTGAAAAGGCCCAGATGGGCATTGTCTACATCGACGAAATCGACAAGATTTCCCGCAAGTCCGATAACCCGTCCATCACCCGGGATGTTTCCGGCGAGGGCGTGCAACAGGCCTTGCTCAAGTTGATCGAAGGCACGGTCGCTTCCGTTCCACCCCAGGGTGGTCGCAAGCATCCGCAGCAGGAATTCCTGCAGGTCGATACCCGTAACATCCTGTTCATCTGCGGTGGTGCGTTCTCTGGCCTCGAAAAGGTCATCCAGAACCGCTCTACGCGCGGCGGCATTGGTTTCAACGCCGAAGTGCGCAGCAAGGAAGAGGGTAAGAAGGTGGGTGAGTCCCTGCGTGAAGTCGAGCCTGACGATTTGGTCAAGTTCGGTCTGATCCCGGAATTCGTCGGTCGTCTACCGGTCCTGGCGACGCTGGATGAGTTGGATGAAGCGGCATTGATGCAGATTCTGACCGAGCCGAAGAACGCCCTGACCAAGCAGTATGCCAAGCTGTTCGAAATGGAAGGTGTAGACCTGGAGTTCCGTTCCGACGCGCTGAAATCCGTCGCCAAGCGAGCCCTGGAGCGTAAGACCGGTGCCCGTGGGTTGCGCTCGATTCTGGAAGGCGTACTGCTCGACACGATGTACGAAATCCCCTCGCAGTCCGAGGTGAGTAAAGTCGTGATCGACGAAAGCGTGATCGAAGGCAAGTCCAAGCCGCTGTACATCTACGAAAACAGTGAGCCGACTGCCAAGGCTGCACCGGACGTCTGAGTGTCCAGCTGCCGAAATAAAGAAGGGGCCTTCGGGCCCCTTTGCTATTAGCGCGTTTTAGACGTGTCTTAGCGCTTGTTTTTTTTAAAGGCTGCCCCCATCTTGGTTTCAAGCTTACTTCCATCTGTTTACGGCCTTATGGCCGCCGTAGAGGCGAAATCATGAAGACAACCATCGAATTGCCTCTCCTGCCATTGCGCGATGTCGTGGTGTATCCGCACATGGTTATCCCGCTGTTCGTGGGGCGCGAGAAGTCCATCGAAGCCCTCGAGGCCGCGATGACCGGTGATAAGCAGATTCTTCTGATCGCTCAGAGAAACCCTGCCGACGATGATCCCGGCGAAGACGCACTTTATCGCGTAGGTACGATTGCAACGGTTCTGCAGCTGCTCAAGCTCCCTGACGGCACTGTCAAGGTGCTGGTTGAGGGCGAGCAGCGTGGCTCGGTCGAGCGTTTCAGCGAAGTGGACGGTCATTGCCGTGCCGAAGTCTCGTTGATCGATGAAGTCGATGCGCCGGAGCGTGAATCCGAGGTGTTTGTCCGCAGCCTGCTGTCGCAGTTCGAACAGTACGTGCAGTTGGGCAAGAAGGTGCCTGCCGAGGTGCTGTCGTCGCTTAACAGCATCGATGAACCCGGGCGCCTGGTCGATACGATGGCGGCCCACATGGCCCTCAAGATCGAGCAGAAACAGGAAATCCTCGAAATCATCGATCTGTCGGCGCGCGTCGAGCACGTGCTGGCGTTGCTCGACGGAGAGATCGACCTGCTGCAGGTCGAGAAGCGCATTCGCGGTCGCGTCAAGAAGCAGATGGAGCGCAGCCAGCGCGAGTACTACCTGAACGAGCAGATGAAGGCCATTCAGAAAGAGCTCGGCGATGGCGATGAAGGTCACAACGAGATCGAAGAGCTCAAGAAGCGCATCGATGCCGCCGGCCTGCCGAAGGATGCCCTTGCCAAGGCCCAGGCCGAGCTGAACAAGCTCAAGCAAATGTCGCCGATGTCAGCCGAGGCCACCGTGGTGCGCTCCTACATCGATTGGTTGGTCCAGGTGCCGTGGAAAGCCCAGAGCAAGGTGCGCCTCGATCTGGCGCGTGCCGAAGACATCCTGGATGCCGACCATTACGGCCTGGAAGAGGTCAAGGAACGCATCCTTGAATACCTCGCCGTGCAGAAGCGCGTGAAGAAAATCCGTGGTCCGGTCCTGTGCCTGGTCGGTCCTCCGGGGGTGGGTAAAACCTCCCTGGCGGAATCGATTGCCCACGCCACCAACCGTAAATTCGTTCGCATGGCCCTCGGTGGCGTGCGCGACGAAGCCGAAATCCGTGGTCATCGCCGTACCTACATCGGGTCTATGCCGGGAAGATTGATTCAAAAGATGACAAAGGTTGGCGTACGCAACCCATTGTTCCTTTTGGATGAAATCGACAAGATGGGCAGCGATATGCGCGGCGATCCCGCGTCTGCGTTGCTGGAAGTACTCGACCCCGAGCAGAATCACAATTTCAACGACCATTATCTGGAAGTCGATTACGACTTGTCGGATGTGATGTTCCTCTGCACCTCCAACTCCATGAATATCCCGCCAGCGCTGCTGGACCGGATGGAGGTGATTCGTCTTCCTGGCTATACCGAAGACGAGAAGATCAACATTGCCGTGAAATACCTTTCGCCCAAGCAGATCCAGGCCAACGGCTTGAAGAAAGGCGAGCTGGAATTTGACGAGGAAGCGATTCGCGACATCATTCGTTACTACACCCGTGAAGCCGGTGTGCGTGGCCTGGAGCGGCAAATTGCCAAGGTCTGCCGCAAGGCGGTGAAGGAACATGCGCTGGAAAAACGCTTCTCGGTCAAGGTGACGGCGGACTTGCTGGAGCACTTCCTTGGCGTGCGTAAATTCCGCTACGGCCTGGCCGAGCAGCAGGATCAGATAGGTCAGGTGACAGGCCTGGCGTGGACGCAAGTCGGTGGCGAATTGCTCACCATCGAAGCCGCTGTGGTGCCGGGCAAAGGACAACTGATCAAGACCGGTTCCCTCGGTGATGTGATGGTGGAATCGATCACCGCGGCGTTGACGGTTGTCCGCAGCCGCGCGCGTAGCCTGGGCATCCCCTTGGATTTCCACGAGAAACGCGATACGCACATCCACATGCCGGAGGGGGCGACACCCAAGGACGGACCGAGTGCTGGCGTGGGTATGTGCACCGCCCTGGTTTCTGCGTTGACTGGTATTCCGGTGCGCGCGGATGTTGCCATGACAGGCGAAATCACCCTGCGCGGGCAGGTGTTGGCGATCGGTGGCCTGAAGGAAAAACTGCTGGCGGCTCACCGTGGCGGGATCAAGATCGTGATCATTCCGGAAGAGAATGTCCGTGATTTGAAGGAAATTCCTGACAACATCAAGCAGGATCTTCAGATCAAACCGGTTAAATGGATTGACGAGGTCCTGCAAATTGCGCTGCAATACGCGCCGGAGCCCTTGCCGGATGTGGCTCCGGAGATTGTCGCGAAGGAAGAAAAGCGAGAGTCTGACTCTAAGGAAAGAATTAGCACGCATTAATACGCATTTGCCTGGGGGGCTTCCTTGACAGTTTTTTAGAGCCCTTGTTATAAAGCGGCTCTTAAGTGTCTGCAGGCCATTCAGCACTCGTTTTTGCTTTCACCAAAAAAACTTAGAATCATCTCAAAATAGATATAAGGGGACTTAGAGTGAACAAGTCGGAACTGATTGATGCTATCGCTGCATCCGCTGATATCCCGAAAGCTGCTGCTGGCCGTGCGCTGGACGCTGTAATCGAATCCGTCACTGGCGCTCTCAAGGCTGGCGACTCTGTTGTTCTGGTTGGTTTCGGTACGTTCTCCGTTACCGATCGTCCAGCTCGTGTTGGTCGCAACCCGCAGACCGGCAAGACGCTGCAGATCGCTGCTGCCAAAAAGCCAGGCTTCAAAGCTGGTAAAGCACTGAAAGAAGCCGTTAACTAAGGTTTCACTGAGTTTATCCGGGTCGGGGTCATGCCTGGCTTGGCAGCGGAGCGGTAATGCGTCCGGTAACAACCGGGCTGTCACGCCAGGGCTCGCGGGTTCGAGCCCGGTCCGCTCCGCCAGTTACGAGAAGGCGCATCCTCGGATGCGCCTTTCTTCTATCCGGATTCTACCCACGCTCCACGGTTGCCTAAATTTGAAGTTCAACCGTTTCTGGGGGACGCATGCTGCAGAATATCAGGGACAATTCACAAGGCTGGATTGCCAAGACCATCATCGGGATCATCGTCGCATTGATGGCGTTGACCGGTTTCGAAGCCATTTTTCAAGCCACCACCAGCAGTAATGACGCGGCCAAGGTCAATGGCGAAGAAATCAGCCAGAACGAGCTGATCCAAGCAGTGGATATGCAACGCCGTCAGCTCATGCAACAGTTGGGCAAGGATTTCGACGCTTCCTTGCTGGACGAGAAAATGCTGCGCGACTCGGCCCTCAAGGGCCTGATCGATCGCAAGCTGCTGCTGCAAGGCGCTCATGATGCTAAATTCGCTTTCTCCGAAGCCGCGCTGGACCAAGTGATCCTGCAGACGCCTGAGTTCCAGGTCGGCGGCAAATTCAGCCCTGAGCGTTTCGACCAGGTGATCCGTCAGTTGGGTTACGGTCGTTTGCAGTTCCGTCAGATGCTGACGCAGGAAATGCTGATCGGCCAACTGCGCGCCGGTCTGGCTGGCAGTGGCTTTGTCACCGATGCCCAGGTGTTGGCATTTGCCCGGTTGGAGAAGCAGACCCGCGACTTTGCGACGCTATCCATCAAGGCGGACCCATCGGCTGTGAAGCTGACCGATGATGAGGTCAAGGCCTACTACGACCAGCACGCCAAGGAGTTCATGACGCCTGATCAGGTGGTCATCGATTACGTAGAGCTGAAAAAATCCTCTTTCTTCGACCAAGTCACCGTCAAGGACGAGGAGCTGCAATCGGCGTATCAGAAAGAAATCGCCAACCTGTCCGAACAGCGTCGGGCTGCGCACATCCTGATCGAAGTGAACGACAAGGTCACCGAGGCCCAGGCCAAGGCGAAGATCGACGAAATCCAGGCTAGACTGGCCAAGGGTGAGTCGTTTGAAGCCTTGGCGAAGGAATTCTCCCAGGATCCGGGTTCAGCCAACAACGGTGGCGACCTGGGCTTCGCCGGTCCGGGCGTTTACGATCCGGAGTTCGAAAAGGCGCTGTATGCCTTGAACAAGGATCAGGTATCGGCACCGGTACGAACCGATTTCGGCCTGCACCTGATCAAGTTGCTGGGGATCGAAGCACCTGAGGTCCCGAGCTTTGCGAGCCTGAAGGACAAGCTGACCCGCGACCTGAAGACCCAGCAAGTGGAGCAGCGTTTTGTCGAGGCGACCAAACAGTTGGAAGATGCCTCGTTCGAGGCTTCCGACTTGGCACAGCCGGCCCAGGACTTGAAGCTGACCGTTCACACGTCGGCACCGTTCGGTCGTGAAGGCGGTGAAGGGATTGCGGCTAACCGTGCCGTGGTCACCGCTGCGTTCAGCCCGGAAGTGCTGGAGGAGGGTGCCAACAGCACCGCCATCGAGCTGGATCCGGAAACCGTCGTGGTGCTGCGAGCCAAGGAGCACCGCAAGCCTGAGCAACTGCCGCTGGACAAAGTCGCCGGGCCTATTCGCGCCCAGTTGACCAAGGAACATGCCAGCTCGGCTTCCAAGACCCAGGCCGATGAGTTGATTGCCAGCCTGCGCGATGGCAAGACAGCACTGGACAAGCCGATCAACGGCCAGAGCTGGAAGACCTTCGAAGCGGCAACCCGTAGTCAGGACGGTATCGACCCGGCCGTGCTGCAGGCGCTGTTCCGCATGCCCAAGCCCGAGGCGAAGGACAAGCCGACGTTCGCCAGCGTGACCCTGCCTGACGGCAGCCTGACGGTCCTGCGCTTGAACGGTGTGAACGAAGCTGCGGCGCCGACCGAGGAAGAAAAGGCCGAGTACCGCCGCTACCTCGCTTCACGCGTCGGCCAGCAAGACTTCGCGGCCTATCGCAAACAGTTGGAAAACCAGGCGGACATCAAGCGTTTCTGACGGTTCTTGATGCGTTGCCCACCAGACCCCGGCCGAAAGGCCGGGGTCTTTTTTTGTATCCGTGTATTGCCACGACAAGGATGTTCATCGATTCATCGAGATTGAGTCTTTTTCCCGCAGCCAACCCCCCGTAGACTTGTAATCCCTTTGGGCGAGCTACCCACGCTGCCCGGCAGCGTTCTGCTGCACAATACGCCCCGGATTGTTTTCCTCAGGATGTTCAATGTTCAGATCATTTCACATGCGCACCGTTGGGCTGGCCTTGCTGCTGGCGGTTGCCGCCGGTTGTTCCTCCAAGAAAGCCGCCATCTACGAGCATGAAAACTTCGATGATTCGGGCACGTTTTCGCGAACTTATTCAGTGACTGACGTGGCGACCTGTGAAGCAGGGCGTCGTGCGTTGCTCAGCCAGGGCTACATCATCACCAGCAGCGACCCGAAACTGGTCAGCGGCCACAAGAGCTTCCAGCAAACCGGCGATACCCACATGGAGATCAGCTTCAACCTGGTCTGCGCCGAAGATGGCGGTCCAGGGCATCGGGCGACCCTGTTTGCCAACGCCTTGCAGGACCGCTACGCCCTGAAGAAAACCAACAACTCCGCCAGCTTGGGCGTGGGTGTACTGGGATCGGTGTCGATGCCGATTGGCTCCTCGGACGATTCGATGGTCAAGGTCGCCAGCGAAACGGTGTCGGCAGACAAGTTCTATGAGCGTTTCTTTACGCTGGTGGAGGCGTTCCTGCCTCCGGAAGCGAAGGAAACGAAGAAGTCCGTTGAAAACCTCGTAAAACCCAAGACCGAGCTGGGCATTCCGGAATCAAGGGCCGAGCCGGCCGCGGCGATGCCCGCTCCTGAGCCGGCTGCGCTGCAGGCTCCTCAACCAGCGCTTGCGCCAGTACCTTTGGCCCCGGTCCAAGAAGTTGCGCCGGCGCCTATGGAACCGGCTCCTGCCGTGTCGGAGCCGGTCGCGCCGCCAGTCGAGCCAGCGCCGATCGCCCCTGGCGAGCCGGAGTCCTACGCGCCTTCGTCGACGGAAACCGTCACTCCGCCACCGGCCAGTTCCTTGCCGCCGCCCTCCGAGCCCATCCAGCCACTTCCGGCGTCCTGAGTGGTGGTGGCAGGGTTGTAATCCCTTGCCACACTTCATTCATTAATTTCCTGACGCTGTGCTACGTTTAATTCATGAAGCCTCGGCTTCATGTTTTGTTCATAAAGCAGCTTTATGCTGATTCGAGGCCATCAAGCCCTCGGTTTCAACATTTATGGGAAGGATTCGTAATGGACGATTATCAGGAAGAGCTGCTGGAATATCAGGCCTATGAGCTGGACCCATTGGAGCCAGCCGAAGATGCGACGGAGCTGTAGGCGCGCAAGTTAACTGCAGACCGTACGGCAAGCTGCGCAGCTACGCTCCCTTGCGACTGCGGCGAAACTCTCCCGGCGTCTGGTTGTTCCAGCGCTTGAAGGCGCGTTGAAACGCTTCGGCCGAGGCGAATCCGAGCAAGTAAGCGATTTCTCCGAATGCCAGTTCCGTGTCGCGAATGTACGTCATGGCGAGGTCTCGGCGGGTGTCGTTGAGGATCGCCCTGAATTGCGTACCTTCTTCAGCCAGTTTGCGACGCAACGTCCAGCTCGGCAGCTTCAGGCGTGTCGCCACTTCTTCAAGGCCCGGCTCCCGTCCGCCGCTGAGTAGCGGCCCCAGCAATTGGATGATGCGCTCGCGCAGGGTGCGGGTGCGAGTCAGTTGCTCCAGTTCCCGTTCGCATAATTGGACCAGGTGCCGCCAGGTGCTTGGGCAATGTTGTGGATTGCGCTGGGCAAGACTTTCCAGGCCAAGGCGCAGTTGGTTCTGCTCGGCACCGAACTGGATGTGGCAATCGCCGAAGATCCGATAGGCCTGCGCATAGGCAGGTTCCTGGAATTCGATGTTGATGTGTTCGGCGCGCAGCGCGACATTGCTCACGCTGGACAATTGCTGGAGCCAGCCAGCGATAATGGAATCCACGACGAAGCGGTTGTAGGCGTTATAAGGGCTGATGGAATAGAACCGCAGCCAAGCGCCTCGGGTGTCCTCATGAAAGCTCGACTGCCCACGATAGTTGGAGCCATACAGCGGCTCGAAACGGATCATGCAGCGCGCGGCTTCGCGTACATTCGGCGCCTGGGCCGCAGTGACGCCGGCCAGCCCGGCTTGGCTCAAGCGACTGAGCTGACCCATGCGCAATCCCAGGGCGGGATCTTCGGTCAATTGGATTGCAGCGTGGCCCAGGCGCATGTAGCGCGGAATCGACAAGCGCGCCCCGGGCTCGGCCAGGCGCGCCGCATCGAGGCCGTATTGTTCGAGCAAAGGCTGGGGTTCCTGTCCGTGGCTGGCCACTGCATCAGCGAGGCTGTGGACGAAACCAACGGAGAGGTCGCCCAGGCGCATCGGTTGCCGCTTCATGTTCACAGCCAGAGGTTCAGCAGGCGGGCGCCACGGGATTCGCCATCGGAGAATTGCTCGCCGTTGTGGCTGATGAAGCTCTGGCCGGCGCTGCCGTTGTCCCAGAATTGCCCGCGCAAGAACACGCTGACGCCGCCCCGCGCCTGGCTGATAGGCCGCTGGCTGATCAATGTCAGGCGAAGCCAGGCTTGGCCTTCAGTCAATTCGCCGGGCTTGAGGCTCACTTCGTCCGGAGTGGACAGGCCTTTATAGCCGCTCCATGGCTTGTCCCACGTGTCGCGACCCATGACAAAAGCGGGCACGGCAATCAATTGAGCGCCCTGTTCGTTGAGCTGCCGATAATGAAGCGGGTACCAACTGTCGCTGCCGATCAGTACGCCCAGCCGACCCGCGGGGGTCTCGATCACTCGGCTCGCGTCCGAGTGCTCGGCCTCAAGCACCTCCTGCTGGTCAAACACCGGATGTCGTTGGCGCTGCGGTTGGCCGATCGGCCGGCCATTGCGACCGAACACCAGGCTGCTGTTGTACAGCGCGCCGCGACCGATCTTCAGTTCGCCTTCGCTGACGCTGGGTTCGGGTAGCACGATGGAACCGGCCAGCAGGGTCACGCCGAATTCCTTGGCCAGCCCGCCGAACAGCGTCTGGTAATCATGGGCCATGGTGGCTGCTTTCATGCGCAGGTAGGCGTCGTCCAGGCGACTATCGCCTTTGGCACCCGCCAACGCCCGGATGAAAGCCAGCGGATTGCTGACCGCCAGCCAATGCATGGCTTGCTTGAATGTGGTGGCTTGGTACACCTCGTCTTTCTCACCGCTGACCATTAACCAGGTGCCGATGTGCTCCGGCAGGACCACGATGGTCTTGTCGTTGAGAAACCCTTGGTCGCGAGCCGTCTGCAGATAGGCCGCCAGTTTGCGATGCAGGCGTTCCGGGCTTTGGTAGTCGGTGGGAAACAGTTCAGGCTGGATGCCCAGCAGATTGCCTCGATCCGCCGGGGTGCCTTGGTCGACCGCCAGGTTTATCCGAAGGTCAGACAGGTAATGACCCGTCGGACGATCGGTCGTCCACAGTGCGTAGGTGACCAGGGCGGCAATCAAGGCCAGTGAAAACAGCAGGTACAGAAATTTGCGCATGGGGAACAGTCAGCGGCCGTGTGCAGGTTCGTGATTTTTCGTCAGGAGCTACGGGGCAGGGTACGGTAAAACAAGGGATTAGCGAAGGGCAGGCACTGATTTGTAAGCAACGCGAATAGACGTAAGGGTGTCGGGGAAAACCTCGAACACCCTCTGCGCTGGCACGGCACGCTAGTGATTTTTGGCCTTCCTGATCCGGATCAGAATCAGCAGCAAGATCAACAGCACCGGTGGCGTCATGCCCAGCAGCGCTTCACGGGGCGAGAGGCTGGTCGGGAGTCGTGCACGACTGGTCGGCGCCTTGCGCATTTAGATCATTAACTTGTCACTTACGGTCATTGAGCGCCCGCATCCGGACTCTTACGCTGTGGGCCATGACAGACGCAAGCCGCAGAGCTTGCGCTTTTTTCCGTGATCGTCCGTTGTGGAGTTACCGATGACCGCCTCCCATTACCCGCACCTACTGGCCCCGCTGGACCTGGGCTTTACCACGCTGCGCAACCGTACACTGATGGGCTCGATGCACACTGGTCTCGAAGAGAAGCCCGGCGGCTTCGAACGCATGGCAGCGTATTTTGCCGAGCGCGCCCGGGGTGGGGTGGGCCTGATGGTCACCGGTGGGATCGGGCCGAACGACGAGGGCGGTGTCTACTCTGGCGCGGCCAAGCTGACCACTGAGGAAGAAGCCCTCAAGCACCAGATTGTCACCCGGGCCGTGCACGAGGCTGGCGGCAAGATCTGCATGCAGATTCTCCATGCGGGTCGCTATGCCTACAGCCCCAAGCAGGTCGCTCCGAGCGCGATCCAGGCACCGATCAATCCGTTCAAGCCCAGGGAACTGGACGAAGAGGGCATCGAAAAACAAATTCGCGATTTCGTTACCTGCTCGGTCCTGGCCCAGAAGGCCGAGTACGACGGTGTCGAGATCATGGGCTCGGAAGGCTATTTCATTAATCAATTCCTCGCCGCCCACACCAACCACCGAACCGACCGTTGGGGCGGCAGCTACGAGAACCGCATGCGCCTGCCGGTAGAGATCGTGCGCCGCGTGCGCGAGGCGGTTGGCCCGAACTTCATCATTATCTTCCGCCTGTCGATGCTCGATCTGGTGGAAGGTGGCAGCACCTGGGACGAAATTGTCCAGTTGGCCCAGGCCATCGAAGCGGCCGGTGCGACGATCATCAACACCGGTATCGGTTGGCATGAAGCGCGTATCCCGACCATTGCCACCAAGGTGCCGCGGGCGGCGTTCAGTAAGGTCACGGCCAATCTGCGTGGCTCAGTGGGCATTCCACTGATCACCACCAACCGTATCAATACGCCCGAAGTCGCCGAGCGGATCCTGGCCGAAGGCGACGCCGACATGGTGTCCATGGCGCGGCCCTTCCTCGCCGATCCGGAGTTCGTCAACAAAGCCGCTGCCGGTCGCAGCGATGAAATCAACACCTGCATCGGTTGCAACCAGGCCTGCCTGGACCATACGTTCGGCGGCAAGCTCACCAGTTGCCTGGTGAATCCGCGGGCGTGCCATGAAACCGAACTCAATTACCTGCCGGTGACCCAGGTGAAGAAAATCGCCGTGGTCGGCGCGGGTCCCGCCGGGTTGTCGGCGGCCACCGTGGCGGCCGAGCGTGGGCACCAAGTGACGTTGTTCGATTCGGCCAGCGAAATCGGCGGTCAGTTCAACATCGCCAAGCGCGTGCCGGGCAAGGAAGAATTCTTTGAAACCCTGCGCTACTTCAAGCGCAAATTGCAGACCACCCATGTTGAGTTGTGCCTCGATACCCGCGTCGATGTAGCGCAGCTGTTGGTCGGCGGTTACGACGAGATCATCCTCGCCACCGGCATCGCGCCGCGTACACCGGCTATTCCAGGTGTGGAGCATGCCAAGGTGTTGAGCTATCTGGACGTGATCCTCGAGCGCAAGCCGGTGGGCCACAGTGTCGCGGTGATCGGGGCCGGCGGTATTGGCTTCGACGTGTCGGAGTTCCTGGTTCACCAGGGCGTTGCCACTAGCCAGGACCGTGAAGCGTTCTGGAAGGAATGGGGGATCGACACCCACCTCGAGGCTCGTGGCGGTGTCGCTGGGATCAAGGCCGAACCCCATGCACCGGCGCGCCAGGTATTCCTGCTGCAACGCAAGACCTCCAAGGTCGGCGACGGCCTGGGCAAGACCACCGGCTGGATTCACCGCACGGGCCTGAAAAACAAGCAGGTGCAAATGCTTAACAGCGTCGAGTACCTGAAAATTGACGACGAGGGCTTGCACATCCGCATCGGCGAAACGGGTGAGCCGCAAGTGCTGGCGGTGGACAACGTCGTGATCTGCGCTGGCCAGGATCCGCTGCGCGAATTGCAGGAAGGCCTGGAAGCCGCTGGCCAGAGCGTCCATCTCATCGGCGGTGCCGACGTGGCGGCGGAGCTGGACGCCAAGCGTGCGATCAACCAGGGTTCGCGGTTGGCGGCGCAGCTGTAGCGCTCGGTCCCGATGATTCCTGCGGTAGCGAACAGCTTCGCTCCCGCAGGTGTTTGAATCGAGCTGCTAAGATGCTGGCCTGTTCCCCCTCGGCCTGCTGCGATGTTTCTCCCCGCCCTTGATTGGCAACCTGAACCGCGCCTCGAACCCCTTCACCTGGACTGGCTCGCCCGTGCCAATGTCGAGGTGGCGGTGTTGCGCCTGGACCAGATCGACTCACTGGTCAGCGGCAACAAGTGGTTCAAGCTGCTTCATCATTTGCGCGATGCGCAAGAGGCCGGTGCCGAAGGCGTCATGAGCCTGGGCGGCGCTTATTCCAATCACTTGCATGCACTGGCCGCAGCGGGCGAGCGCTTCGGTTTTGCGACCGTTGGGCTGCTGCGCGGCCATCCCCAGGACACGCCAACGGTGCTCGACCTGAAAGCGTTCGGCATGACGCTGCATTGGTTGGGATACGAAGGATACCGAAGACGGCATGATCCGGATTTCTGGGCGCCCTGGCAGGCGCAATATCCGCGTTTATGGCCGATACCCGAAGGGGGCTATGGGTTGCCTGGCGCCAAAGGCTGCATGACGTGGGTGACCAGCGTCAGCGCTCAGTTGCAAGGGTTGGGTTGGGACGATTACCACGGTTGGTGGTTGCCCTGCGGCACCGGAACGTCGCTGGCGGGCCTGGTGCTGGCTGAAGCCGGCAAGCGTCCCGTCTATGGTGTCCTGGCCGTGCCCGAGGACCATGGGGTGAAGCCCCAGGTCGAAAGAATCGTCGAGGCAGCGGAGCTTGCCGATCCGCTGTATGAACTGCTCGATGGCAGCCGGGGCGGTTTTGCCCGGGTGGATGCCGACCTTATCACCTTCATCGAAACCACCCATGTTATCGAGCTGGAGCCGTTGTACACCGGCAAGGCGTTGATGTTGCTCAAGGCTCGGGTCGAGGCCGGGATGTTTGCACCCGGCACCCGCTTGATCTTCGTTCATACCGGCGGCTTGCAAGGCCGCCGGGGACTTGCGTGACCGGTCGTCAAGGCGAGGCGTCCGGTGGGTTCATGAGCCAGTCGAACAGCAAGCCGACATCTTTGCCGCCTGGCTCCGACGGGTGCGCCGGGGAGGTGCCATCGCTGTTCAATCCCGAACCGGGCATTGCCGGGCACAGTACCGGCCGGTCGGGATCACCCTCGAGAAAACTGACCAATACTTCACTGCCGGCGATCAACGGGGAACGCTCGTCAGGCGCCTGCCACGAGACTGGCAATGTGATTGCTTCTTCGGCGGGACTCCAGAGACACACCTCGACCTGGCCATGCTCATCGGGCCAGGCCGGCTGGCCGGCCGGGCCGAGCACGTAGGCGACGTGATAACCGGGTATGCGCGGCCTCGGGTGCTTCAGGGGTGGCCGGAACACAGTGGACCAGGGTATCGCGGAAAACCGGTTGCGGTAGTTCCGCTCGGGCGGTGTGGCCGGCAGGTTCGTTTCAAGAATGGAAAACTGTCGTCCGCGATGCTGGACCTCGACAATCAGCCATTGGTCATTGAAGGCCGATAGCGGGTGATTGCAGATCTGTGCGATATGACCGCTGCGCAGAGCCGGCTCGATGGAATGGCCGTGTATCTCGCCGTGCCGATAGCGCAACCGCTCCAGGCTACGGCCACCGGCCTGGAAACGATGAAGCTGCGCCGGATCTTCAGGTATTCGTTCGCCGGCCGCGCCTGTGGCCAGGGCCATATGCGGGGGGGCGGCTTCGGTAGGTGCTCGGTCACGGAACCCGGCGGGAGGGCCTGAGGTTATCGACCGATGCCGTTGGTATAGCTGCCTGAGCGTCGAGTGCCTGTCCGCATCCGGGCGCATGAGCAGTTCAACCGCCGGCGCGGGGAAGCTTATGGCGTCCTCGGCAAATACCGCGACATGGCCTCGGGCGTCGTGCTCGAAGTGATAATGAATGCCTTCTTCCTCGCACAACCGCTGTAAAAGCGTCAGGTCGCTTTCCTCATATTGAATACAGAAGGGGCGACTCGGGTAACGCCCGTGCGGCAGCTCAAAACGATAGCTATGGGAAGGCACCGCGTTTTCCTCCAGCAGACGCTGCAAAATCTGTACGACACCGAGCCGATGGAAAACCCGTCGCCGCGGGCCCTGGTCCAGTTGCTGGAGGTAGGGAACCAGCGTCAAGCGGTAGTCGACGTGGTGTGCAGTGTCAGCGGCCAGGCTGACGCTGTGCACAATCCCGTGGACCCCTGACGCTTCACTCAGGCGCAGGAAGGCCGCTTGTCCAAGCAATGCGTCGGGACTGATCGGCGGCACCAGGCCAATCAGGTCGAGGTCGAAGCGGTACGGCCGATTCAAGGCCTCCCGGCCGTTGAGCCTGAGGACTTGCAGGCGCATATCGCTTTCGATGATCGTCAGGCTGAAGGGGTGTTCCGTATCGTTGCGCATTGCAGCCCATACTTGCTGAGAGAGAGGTGCAAAGGGTACGAAACCCCAGCGTGCAACGCTGTCCCCGAATCGCTGTTTCAGAAACGCCCTACAGCACAACGGGGAAATGTCGATTCAACACAGGCCGCGACGGGAGCGATTTTTTGGTCGATCAGCCGGTATAGGCCGTATAAACTTGCGCCACAGCGCCGGCCGGCAGATGTCTCGGCGCGTCAGACAAGAGAGTGAGTAATGGGCGCACAGTGGAAGGTTAAACACAAAGAAGCGGCTGCCAACGCCAAGGGCAAGATCTTCGGCAAATTGGTGAAGGAGATCACCATTGCCGCGCGCAACGGCGCTGATGTCGCGACCAATGCGCACCTGCGATTGGTGGTCGAACAGGCGAAAAAAGCCTCGATGCCCCGCGAGACCCTGGAGCGTGCGATCAAGAAAGGCTCCGGCCAGCTCGGCGAAACCGTGCAGTACCATCGCGTGACCTACGAGGGGTTCGCGCCCCATCAGGTGCCGCTGATCGTCGAGTGCGTGACCGACAACATCAACCGTACCGTCGCGGAGATTCGCGTTGCGTTCCGTAAGGGGCAGCTCGGCGCGTCGGGTTCGGTCGCCTGGGACTTCAACCACGTCGGCATGATCGAGGCCGCCCCGGACAGCCCCGACGCCGATCCGGAAATGGCCGCCATCGAGGCCGGTGCCCAGGATTTCGAGCCGGGTGACGACGGCGCGACGCTGTTCATCACTGAACCTGCCGACCTCGATGCCGTGCAAAAGGCACTGCCGGAGCAGGGCTTCACGGTGTTGTCGGCCAAACTGGGCTATCAGCCGAAAAACCCGGTCAGCGGCCTGACCGACGAGCAGATGGCCGAGGTCGAGGCGTTCCTCGAAGGCCTCGATAACCATGACGATGTGCAGGACATGTTTGTCGGCTTGGCCGGCTAAGCACTACCCGCGTTTTTCTCTGGTGGGGGAGTTTGCTCCCTCGCCACGTTCGCGCAGTAAACCTTCAATCTCATCGAACCCCGGCCGTGCCAGCACCTGCGGCTGGCAGCAGCGCGCCTGCAGGTCCTGCAACTTTGCCAGCTCCTCGGCAGCGAGCGCCGGTTCGATCCGCGCCAGCAATTCTCCCAGCAAAATCCCGAAGGCTCGCACCTCGATGCGCTGCAGTGCGCGGGTCTGTACGTTGTCCGTGGTGGCATGGAAAGACGCCGCGCCGAAGTCTCCGAGCAGGCAGTCGCCCTGGTCATTGCAAAGGATATTGTGCCCGTACAGATCACCATGGGTAATGCCCTGGCGATGCAAGTGAGCCGCCGCCGAAGCAATGCCCCGGACGATGCGCAAAGCCACATCGGCATGCAGGCGCAGCTCATCGTCATAAACGTCGCGGGTACAGGACGTCAGGCTCGGTAGTCCGGCGAGGTTGTAGTAATCGGGGCCGATTAGCGTCATCACCAGCCCGGCCTGTTGCTCGGGATGGCCGTCGATCTGGCCGAGCACCTCGATCAGGTTCGGATGTTGACCGGCTGTGATGCAGGCATGCATTTCATGCAACGGGGAACCGTCACTGGTCATCTGGCCCTTGTACAACTTGACGGCGACGTTTCGCGCGTCCTGGCCGGGCGGTTGCCACAGCGCTTGATGAATCACGCCTGAAGCCCCTTCGCCCAACAAACATTGCAAGCTCAGTTGCGACCAATCGACAGGTGTGGCGCCATGCAAGGCGGCGGCCTCGGCTTGGGCCTCCAATGGATTGCCGGCGTAGGCCAGCCAACTGAGGCTGGGCATCCGCAGCAGCCACGACGGCAGTTCGGCCAGTTGATTGGCGGCGATGCGCAGCAGTTCGAGGCGATCACATTGGGCCAGGCTCTCGGGCAATTGGCGAAGGCGGTTGCCCGCCAGCATCAACTTTTGCAAGTGCGGACGCTGGCCCAGCTCATCCGGCAGTCGGCTGATGCGGTTGTCGGTCAGGATCAGCCAGCGCAGCAGGGGCGGCAAGGCAGCGCCGCTCACGCGTTCGATGCGGTTGGCCTTGAAGCCGATCATGGTCAATGCACTACAGCGACCCAGGCATTCGGGCAGTTCGGTGAAGCGGTTGTCCGAACAGAACAGCACCCGCAGGCGCGTCAGCCGATATAGGTCGTCGGGCAGGGTATCGAGCTGGTTGCCACTGAGGTCGAGGATTTCGAGCGAGTCCGCGAGATTGAAAATTTCCCGGGGGAACTGCGTCATGCCGCAGGATAGCTTCAGCCGGGTGATGCCCGACAGTTGGCCGGTGCGCAATTGGGTGAGGGTGTGCATGGGTGGGGTCGCATAAGGGCCGTGAGGGGAGCACAAATATCGAACTCGGCACCGAACCCGTGGCGAGGGAACAAGCTCCCTTGCCACAGGGATCAAGCGCCGAGTTCGTTGGCGTTGTTGACCCGCATGATAAACAAAAAGATCGGCGCCCGTTGTCCTAGCGTTCGATGCTGCGATTCCACCGGGCATTCCAGGCCGGACGCTGTTCGTTGACCTGATCCCAGTCCACCGCGATCGCGGTTTCCAGGTATTGCTTCATTGCCTCCACTTGGCCACGGGTCTTGTCGGTGGTCGGTGTGTTGGGGTTGGAGGGGATCTGGTCACCTTCTTCAAGGGCGATGGCCTGGGCTTCAGGCGTGAGCAGGAAAGCGGCGAGTTTCTGCGCCAATTCAGGTTCGCTGTTCTGGGCCACGGCGCACTCGGCGACGTTCAGCACCACCGCGCCTTCCTTCGGTTGCGCGTACTCGACCGGCATGCCCTTGAGTTTCAACGCGGTCACCTGGGTCGGCGTCAGCGGGAACAGCGCCGCTTCGTCCGTTTGCAGCATTTCGGAAATTTTCGCCGAGCTGGGGATGTACTCCAGCACATTGCGCCCGATCGTGTTGGGCCAAGCCTTGAAGCCTGGCTCGACGTCGGTTTCGCTGCCGCCCTGGATCCGGTTGAACATCAAGAAACCGTGCAGGCCGAAGGTTGACGAGGCTACGGATTGAAAGACCACTTTGTCCTTGAAGCGCGGGTCGGCCAAATCCATCCACGAAGTCGGCGCTCTCCAGCCTTTTTCCTTGAACAGCCGCGTGTTGTACGCCAGCCCGGTGACCCCAAGGCTTACCGCAACGGCCTGGTCCTTGATACGTCCCTTGGCCGGGATCTGCGCCAGGGGCGGGCTGTCTTCCAGCTTGTCGCACAGGCCCATGGCGATGGCGCGGTACATGATGCCGTCGTCGAGGAACATCACGTGCATCTGCGGGTTGCCTTTGCTTGCCTGGACTTTTGCCAGGATGTCCGCAGAGGTGCCGGGCACGATCACCACTTTGACATTGTTGGCCTTCTCGAAAGCCGGCAAGACCTTGTCGGCATAGAGCCGCTCCATGGTGCCGCCGTTCATGCCCAGGTAGAGCGTCGGCTCGGCCAACGCCTGGGTGACCGGGAGCAGGGCGCCCAGGCAAGCGGAACCCAGCGAGCAGAAACCGAACAGTGCACTGCGTTTGACGTTATTCATTGGCGCGACCTTCCTCTATCAAGCAACGGAGATGGAGTGGAACCGGGTGATGGAAAACGCATCCAGCGACGTGGTTGAGGCGCCGCTGCAGATGATCTCGGTGAGCGCCTGGCCCACCGCGGGGCCGATCTGGAAACCCGCGCCGGCGAAGCCGAACGCATGCAACAGACCGGGTTGGGTGCTGCTGGGGCCGATCACGGGTTGGCGATCGGGCAGGTAGCCTTCGGTGCCGCTCCAGGTGCGAATCGCCTGGGCGCCCTCAAGGAACGGGTAGAGTTCGACAGCCTGGCGCAGGATCTCGACGACGGCGCTCTGGCCGGGGCGGGCACGGGCATCGTCCAAGGCGAAACCCTGGCCCCCGCCCAGTACGCAATTGCCCCGGGCGACCTGGCGCGCATAGATGCCGCCGCCCTCGACGCCGGTGCTGGCGTCCATCACGACGGGCAGCGGCTCGGTGACCAGCATTGCCGGATGACCGGCGTGCATCGGTACTGTTTCGCCGAACTGCGCGGCGAACCGGCTCGCCCAGGCCCCGGCGCAGTTCAGCAGCCACGGCGCGCGCAGTTCAAGGCCGGCGTCGGTTCGCACGGCAAAGCGCTGCCCGTCGTGCGTAACGCTGCTGACCGGGCATTGTTCGTGAACCTGCGCGCCATGCCGGCGGGCGGCCTGGGCAAACGCCGGCGACACCAGGCGTGGGTTGGCGTGTCCGTCGCCAGGGCACAGGGAGGCGCCGACCGCGACGCTGCCGACCCAGGGGAAACGCCTGCGCAGCTCGTCGCGATCCAATAACTGCAAATCCAGGCCGAAGCCATGGCTGCTGGCGGCATAGTCGTGCAATGCGCCTAGATCATCGAGGCTGCGGGCGAGCTTCAGATGGCCGCTGCGCTGATACTCTCCGTCGATGCCAATCAGTTGCGGCAATTGACTCCAGATTTCATGGGCGCGTTGCGACAGCGGCAGCTGGGACAATGGCCGGCCCTGACGTCGCACGCCGCCGTAGTTGACGCCACTCGAATGCGCGCCACAGAAATCCCGCTCCAGCAGCGCCACGCGACGTCCGGCCTTGCTCAGGAACAGTGCCGCCGAGGCGCCGACGATGCCACCGCCGACGATCACCACATCCACTTCGATCATGGCCCGACCTCCAGGCCAAACGGCACTGGCTTGATCGGTGCCTGCGCGCGCAGGCGACCGATCTGATCGACAGTGCGCGCACTTTCACGGGCGATGATTTCCGCTGCCGCGGCACCGCACATCCGTCCCTGGCAACGGCCCATGCCGACCCGGCAATGGGCCTTGACCCGGTTGATCTCCCAATGGCCTTCGCCGACGACCCGACGAATGTCGCCAACGCTGACTTCTTCGCAGCGGCAGATCATCAGATCGTCGGCGGCACCGCTTGCCCAGTCCTCGGGAAAAGCAAACGCGCGCTCCAGGCCTTGACGGAAATGGCCGATGCGTTCGAGCGATTGTTCCAATTGCGCGCAACGTTGCGGGTCGATCCGGTAACCCATGTCTTCGAGCACCGCCAGGGCCGCCCGTTCGCCCGCCATCTCGGCGGCGTCTGCGCCCATGATGCCGGCGCCGTCACCGGCCAGGTAAACTCCCGCCGCGCTGCTGCGACCCGCGTTGTCGCGTTGCGGCAGCCAGGCGCGATTGAGCGGGCTCCAGGAAAATTCGCAGCCCAGCAGATCGGCCAGTTGGGTTTCGCTGCGCAAGCCATGGGCGAAGGCGACCGCATCGCAATCGAGTACGTGCTGGCCTTTTTTGTGTTGCCATTGCAACGACTGCACTCGACGTTCGCCGTTGATGCGCGAAAGGCTCGCGCCTTGGTGCACGGCGACGCCATGGGCCGTCAGCCAGGCGCGGTAGTAAATCCCCTTGGCCAGGGTCGCCGGTTGAGCGAGCAGGCCGGGCAGGGCGCGGGCCTGGGCGTTGAACGGGGAGCTGTCGAGTACCGCGACCACGTTCGCGCCGGCCTTGGCATATTGGTAAGCCACCAGATACAGCAACGGCCCGCTGCCGGCGAACACGATGCGCTCACCGATGGCGCAGCCCTGGAATTTCAGGGCGATCTGCGCCGCGCCCAGGCTGTACACCCCCGGCAGGGTCCAGCCAGGGACCGGCAGGATCCTGTCGGTGGCGCCCGTTGCGACGATCACGCTGGTGTACGCCAGGCGAGCGGCGCGGCCAGCGTGCAAGGTGTCCAGCTGTCCGGCCTCGGCATTCCACACCAAGGTGTCGGGGCGGTAGTCGATCTGTTCGCGCAATTGATCCACGGCTTGGTGAATGGCGCTGGCCTTGTGCGCTTCGAAGCCGTAGAGCTTGGCCGGCGAGCGCTTGAAGTGGGCCGGCTGGCGCCGGTAAATCTGCCCGCCGCCGCGTGCGGCTTCGTCGAGCAGGACCGGGTAGATGCCGTGGCCAACCAGCGTGTGCGCGGCACGGATACCGGCGGGGCCGGCGCCGATGATGGCGATGGGTTTCATACCTGGCGTCCCGGTTCGCGGCTGATCTGCTGGCCGGCTTCGAGCAGGGTCGAGCAGGCGCGCACGCGGCGGCCGTCGCCCAGGCGAACCCAGCAATCCTGGCAGGCGCCCATCAGGCAGAAACCGGCCCGGGGCTCGGCGCTGAAATCACTGCCGCGCAGGTGTTCGCTGCTGGTCAGCACGGCGGTCAACACGGTATCGCCGAGCAGGCCGCTGGCCGGTTCGCCGTCAAGGATGAAGTCCAGAGCCGGGCGGTCGCCTTCGGCCAGTCGTTTCAGCAGCGCCATGGTGCCCTCATTGTTTGCCTACCAGAACCCGGTCCAGGCCGTAGACCCGGTCGAGCAGAATCATGGTCAGCGCGGTGAGCCCGATGACCAGCGCCGACACCGCCGCCATCATCGGGTCGATGGATTCGGTGGCGTAGACGTACATGCGCACCGGCAGGGTTTGCGTGGCCGGCGAGGTGACGAAGATTGACAGCGTGACTTCATCGAAACTGTTGATGAACGCCAGCAGCCAGCCGCCAGCCACGCCCGGCAGGATCATCGGCAACGTGATTTCCCTGAACAGCGTGAAGCGTCCGGCCCCCAGCGATTGCGCCGCCTGTTCGGCGCTACGATCCAAGCCGATGGCGGAGGCCAGCACCAGGCGCAACACATACGGCGTGATCACCAACACATGGGCGAAGATCAACCAGGCGAAACTGCCGTTCACGCCCATCAGTGCGAACAACCGCAGCAGCGCCACTCCCAGCACCAGGTGCGGAATGATGATCGGCGAGAGAAACAACCCGTTGAAAAAATCCCGGCCAGGAAATTCCAGCCGAGTGATTGCCAGCGCTGCCGGCACCGCGATCAAGGTTGCCAGGGAGGCTGCGCAGAACGCCAGGATCAGGCTGTTGTAGAAGGCGTCGACGAAATCCGCGCGCTCGAACACGGCCCGGAACCAGCGCAGGGAAAAGTCCGTGGTGGGCAGGCTCAGGGTGTTTTCCGGGGTGAAGGCGACCAGGCAGACCACCACCAGCGGCGCCAGCATGAATACCACCACCAGGGTGTGAAACAACAGGGCGAAAGGACCGTTCCTGAACATGGTGAATTACCCCAATGATTTCTTGTAGCGGCCTTCGATCATGCGGTTCCACGACAACATGATCAGCAGGTTGAGCAGCAACAGCGCGACGGCAATGGCTGCGCCCATGGGCCAGTTGAGTTCCGACAGGTACTGGTCGTAGATCAGCGTGGCGACCATCTTCAAGCGCCGCCCGCCGAGCAGGCCCGGGATGGCGAAGGAACTGGCGGCGAGGCCGAACACGATCAGCGTGCCGGACAACACGCCGGGCATGATCTGCGGGAGCACCACTTTGCGGATCACCGTGAACTGGCTCGCACCGAGGGAGAGAGCGGCTTGTTCGGCAGCCGGGTCGAGCTTTTGCAGCGAGGTCCAGACCGGAATGATCATGAACGGCAGCATCACGTGCACCAGGGCGATGACCACGGCGAACGGTGTATAAAGAAGTTTCATCGGCGAGCCGCCGAGGGCCTGCAGTGTCTGGTTGACCAGGCCGTCGGCACCGAGCAGCAGGCTCCAGCCGAAGGCCCGCACCACCACCGATATCAGCAGCGGCGTAAGGATCAGGATCAGGAAAATCGAACGCCAAGGCGCGCCCATGCGGCTGAGAATGTAGGCCTCGGGTACGCCGATCACCACGCACAAGACGGTGGTCAGCGCGCTGATCCAGAACGTGCGCAGAAAAATTTCATAGAAATACGGGTCGCCCAGCAGGCTGGTGTAATGCTCGAAGGTGTAGGCCTCGCTGTTGATGCCCGAGCCGTAGTCGAAGACATTGAACGACAACACCAGCGTCAAACCGAGGGGAATCACCAGCAGGCCCAGGTACAAGGCCAGGGCTGGGGCCGACATCAAATAGCCTTGGCGGCCCCGGCGCATCGCGTCGATCAGTCTCATGCCGGCACCTCGTCCACGCTCAGCACCCGCAGCAGCGCAGGATCCCAGTCCAGGCCAACCACGGTGCCTTCGCTCAGTGGGGCCGAGCCGTCGTTGCGGCGCACCACGCTGAGCTCGCCCAGTGGCGTGGAAACGCTGTACAGCCATTGGCTGCCGAGGAAAAAGCGGCTGCTGAGGGTGCCTTGCAGTCGGCCCGAACCGGGGGCGCACAGATCGATTTTTTCCGGACGCAGGCTCAGGGTCAGCTCGCCTTGGCCGATGCTGCTGACCTGCGCGATCCCGGCATTGTCACGCGTACCGGGCAGGAGGTTGGCTTTGCCGACGAACCCGGAAATGAACTCGGTGCGAGGGTGTTCATAAAGGGTGTAGGGCGCGTCGATCTGGGTGATGCGCCCAGCCTGCATCACCACGACCCGGTCGCTGATCGACAGCGCCTCGGACTGGTCGTGCGTCACCATCAAGGTGGTGATGCCGACTTCACGCTGGATGCGGCGGATCTCGAACTGCATTTCTTCGCGCAGGTTGGCGTCAAGGTTGGACAGCGGTTCATCGAGCAGCAGTACCGGCGGTTCGATCACCAACGCCCGGGCCAGTGCCACGCGCTGGCGCTGGCCGCCGGAGAGTTCCCGTGGGTAGCGCTCGGCGTGCAGGTCCAGGCGCACCAGCTTGAGCACCCGATCGACTCGCGACTGCAATTGGTCACCGGGCACTTTGCGCATGCGCAAGCCGAAGGCGACGTTGTCCTTGACGGTCATGTGGGGAAACAGCGCGTAGCTCTGGAACACCACACCCAGGCCCCGGCTGGCGGGTTTGGCGTGGGTGATATCGCGTCCGTCCAGCAGGATACGACCGCTGCTGGCTTCAACGAAGCCGGCGATCATTTGCAAGGTCGTAGTCTTGCCGCAACCGGACGGCCCCAGCAGGGAGACGAACTCGCCTTTTTCCACCGAGAGGTTGGTGGCGACCACGGCGTCGAGGTCGCCATAACGTTTGCTCAAGTTTTCAAGTTGCACGAAAGCCATGACTGCGCTCCACCTGAGATTGTTATGCGTCGCCGCAAGGCGCGCTTTTTTATGGGCAGATACGAAAGGGTGCTGCGGGGTGCGTTGGCGCTCGACCTCAAGTCGGCTGCCGCTGTTGTTCGAATCGCCCCTGTATGGACGCAGAGTAGGACGAAGACTAGGATGGGCTCAATGGACTATTTCACTGAGGCGATGACTATTTTCGTTTTCATTCGGTGAGTAAATTATCTAACGAGAAAATGTATGTCTGATTCCACTGAGCGGAATAATGAAAAAGGTGAAGTCGGAGTCGGCTCGGTCTCCCGGCTGTTTGCCGTGCTGCGCAGCCTCGGGGACACCGTTGAAGGCGGGGAGCGGGTGACGCAGCTGGCCCAGCGCATCGGCCTGTCACAACCGACCACGCACCGCTTGCTGCGCAGCCTGATGGACGAAGGCATGGTCGAGCAGGATACGCGCAGCAAACGTTATCGCCTGAGCCTGGACTTCTTTGCCCTGGCGGCCCGTGCGGGCAACACCGGCAACCTGCGCGAACTGGCCAGGCCTGCCATGTTGCGGCTGTCGGCGTCATTGGGGGATTCGCTGTTTCTGCTGGCGCGCTGCGGCTTCGATGCGATTTGCCTGGATCGCAGTGAAGGGCCGTTTCCGATCCGCACCTTCACCGGCGACATCGGCGGTCGAGTGGCCTTGGGCGTGGGGCAAGGCAGCCTGGCGATCCTGGCGTTCCTGCCGGAGGAGGAACGCGAAACGGTGATCCATTACAACTTGCCACGACTCAAGGATTTTCATTTGTACGACGAAGTCTTCCTGCGCACGGAAGTCGAGAACGTCCGCACGCTGGGTTACGCCGGGCGCAACACCGGAGTGCTGCAGGGGATGGCCGGGGTGGCGGTGCCCATCCTCGATCGTGAAGGCCGGGCCGTTGCAGCGTTGAGCGTGGCGACGATCAGCGACCGGCTCGGGCCGGATCGACTGCCGACGGTGGTGGAGATGCTCAAGCGCGAAGCCGCCGTGATCGGGCCGCGAATCAATCCCTTCGACCCACTGCTGCGCAGGCCTTCGCAGGTGTTCAGGCAGGGATAAGTCGCGGTTTTGAACTCAGAAGTCCAGCGTCTGCTTGAGCTTCTGCGCGGCGGGCGTATCGCTGGGGATGACTATCGCGTAGTTGTACCCCGGCCCGGACCAGTATTGCGCCTGCAATTCGCCGTCGCGCCGGCTGCCACGGGGCAGCAGGAAGTTTTTCGGGCCCGGTGGACGCACGTAGAAGCTGATCTTCTGGCCGCTCGGGTCCTGATAAATCACCATCGCCGCCGCGCCTTGTTCGGTGCTGAGCAATCGTCCGCTGACCGGCTTGAAGCCCGCTGCCGAGAGGTCCGGCAGGCGATTGGCCTGGGTGAAGTAACGGTCGAGCCAGCCCTGCATGCTCTGCTCGTCGCCCGTCTGGTAGTCGGCTGGGAGGATGCCCTGCTGGGCAATCAACCGGTATGCCTGCAAGGCGTCAGCCATAGGCGCGGCGGCGCTCAGCAGGGTCATTTGCCGTGCCTGCCAGCCACCGAATCCGCCCACGCCGACGGCCAGCACCAGCACGGCTGCGCTGGCGAGGTGGCGACGGGCGCGATGTTTCAGGCGTCGACGGATGATCGCCGGGTCCAAGTCGGGATTCGGTGGATATTGCAAGGCTGCGCTCAGGGTCGCGCGCAAGTGTTGCGCGTCCTGTTGCCAGGCCTGCACGCGCTTGGTGGCCGCGGGGTTTGTGGCCAGGTAGGTTTCCACCCGCCGCCGGTCGTCTTCGCTCAATTGATGATCGACGTAGGCGTGCAGGTCGTTGTCGCTGGGGGGCATGCTGATCATTTGAGTATCCGCAGGGCAGGGCGGGCAATTTCGCCTTCGCTGAGTTGACGCAAGTTCTGGCGGGCGCGGGACAGGCGCGACATTACGGTGCCGGTCGGCACGCCGAGAATGTCGGCGACTTGCTGGTAGCTCAAGCCTTCCACCGACACCCACAACAGCAGCGCACGCTGTTCGGTGGGCAGTTGATCGAAAGCCTGGAGTGACGATTGGGCGATGACGCTGCGTTCGGCCGAAGGGTGCGCATCGTCGCGGCCGGTGAAGAATTCCAGCATGCGCGCGTAACGTCGGGAGCGGCGGTGGGCATCGAGGAATTGCCGATAAAGAATCGAAAACAGCCAGGCTCGCAGGTCGCCGTCCGGGCGCTTGTCGTTCCACTTTGACAAGGCCCGTTCCAGGCACGCCTGCACCAGGTCGTCGGCATTGCTGGGATTGCGCGTCAGCGACACGGCAAAGCGTCTCAGCCGTGGGATGAGCAGGCGCAACTGGTCGTCGAGTTCGTTCATGGGCGTGCGGCTTCGTTGGGCAGTCACTGTGTGGGGACTGGAAAGACGATCCAGCCGCGAGATTATTCCAGCGCAGGAAAAATAAATACCGAGCGTGGGAATAAAGCCGTCGGGCTTTCGTCTGACGGGTCCTGTCCATAAACGGCCTTGTGCCATGGAGTCTGCAAATGGTTGACCCTTCCTCCGAACCGAGTCGGCCGCCATTGAGCGGCGCCAGCCTGACACTGCGTCTGACGGGCATTGCGCTGGTCGTTGCCGCGCTGGCCGGGGCGTTTGCCTACGTCAATGGCACCCTCGACCCACAACGCCTGACGCCCAAGGCGTTGGTCAACGTCTTGGAAACGAACAATGGGGTTCATCCGGGCTTTCGGCGCAATCACTCCAAAGGCGTCTGTGTTGCCGGTTATTTTGAAAGCAGCGGCGAGGCGCGCACTTACTCCAGCGCACGGGTGTTCAACGATGCGCGCACGCCGGTGGTCGGCCGTTTTGCATTGCCCAGCGGTAATCCTTACGCACCGGACGGCGGCGTACCGATCCGCAGCCTGGCGCTACGTTTTACCCAGGCCGACGGTCAGCAATGGCGCACGGGTATGAACAGCATGCCGGTGTTTCCGGTGGGAACGCCGCAGGCTTTCTACCAGTTGCAACAGGCTCAATCGCCGGACCCGGCCACCGGGAAACCGGACCCGGCAGCCGTGCCCGCCTTCTTTGCCGCGCACCCTGAGGCAATGCCGTTCCTGCAATGGATCAAGACCGCGAAACCCTCGGCCAGCTATGCCACCGAAACCTATAACGGCATCAACGCGTTCTATCTGGTCAGCCCGAAAGGTGAGCGTCAGGCCGTGCGCTGGGGTGTGGTGCCGATGAGCCAGGACGCTGCGGATGCGACGCCTCCCCAAGGCGCCGATTTCCTGGCCCAGGACCTGACGAAACGCTTGGCGGCCGGACCACTGCGCTGGCAGTTGAACGTTACCTTGGCCAACCCGGGAGATCCGGTCAACGACGCCAGCAAGGTCTGGCCCGATGACCGCAAGGTGATCAATGCCGGCACCTTGGTGCTGGAGCGTGCCCAGGCGCAGGACAACGGCGAATGCCGCGACATCAACTACGACCCGTTGATCTTGCCCAAGGGTATCGAAGGCTCTGACGACCCGCTGCTGGCCGCGCGCTCGGCTGCCTATGCCAGTTCTTATCTGCGACGTACCAGCGAAGTCGGCCAACTGCCCGCCGCCCAGGAGTCCCGCCAATGAACGCCCCCCGACATTTCACAGTGCTGGCCCGGCTGCTGCATTGGCTGATGGCCTTGATGATTATTGCGATGTTGTTCATCGGCGCAGGCATGGTTGCCTCGGTGTCCGAGCGCCATGAATGGCTGGTCCAATTGCACAAACCCCTGGGCATCGCGATTCTGCTGTTGGTGATGGTGCGTCTGGTGGTGCGCTTCACCACACGCACGCCGCCGCTTCCGGCCGATCTGCCGGGTTGGCAGGCGTTGGCGGCCAAGGCTTCGCATGTCTTGCTGTACGCGTTGATGCTGATTCTGCCGCTGTTGGGCTGGAGCATGATTTCGGCAGCGGGAGATCCGGTGATGCTCAGCGAATCGCTTCGCTTGCCTTCCATCCTGCCCGCCGATGCCCAAACCTTTGCGTTGTTGCGCAAGGCCCATGGTTACCTGGCGTATCTACTGTTCCTGACGGTGCTGGTGCATCTGGCGGCGGCGCTTTTTCACGGCTGGGTGCGCCGGGATGAGGTGTTGGACAGCATGTTGCGCGGCAAGAGCTGACGCATGATCCGTGGCGAGGGGGCCCGCTCCCGCGTCACGGGGATTGAATCAGCGCAATTCGTCGACCATGTCCGCAACCGTGCTCAAGACGTCCTTGCCCAGTTGCATCGAGCGCTTGCCGGACCAGCCCGTGTGTGGGTTCGGGTGATCGTCGTGGTCCTTGAACGGCATTTCCAAGGTCAGGGACAAGCAATCGTATTTCTGACCGACAGCGTTGCAGGCCAGGGTCATGTTGGCCTGGCCCGGTTCGTCGCGTGTGTAGCCGTGGGTGGTCTGGAAGTCTTTGGTCTGGCGCTTGAGATGGCTGCGAAAGCGTTCTTCGAGTCCGGCGATGCGTGGCGTATAGCCCGGGTTGCCTTCACAACCGGCGGTGAAAACGTGGGGGATTTCTTCATCGCCATGGACGTCGAGGAACAGATCGACGCCGTATTTTTCCATGTGCTGCTGTACGAAAAATACCTCGGGGCTGGTTTCCGGATTGGCATTCTGCCACGCCCGGTTTAGGTCCTGGCCCTTGGCATTGGTGCGCAGATGACCGTGAAAAGCGCCATCCGGGTTCATGTTCGGCACCAGGTACAAATCGGCCTTGGCCAGCAACCGGTTCAGTTGCGCATCGTCCTGATGCTGGAGGCGTTCGATGACGCCCTCCATGAACCACTCGGCCATGTGCTCGCCGGGATGCTGTTGGGCAATGATCCAGACCTTCAGCCGGCCTTCGGTACCGCTGCCTTTGCGCAGTAATTGAATATCCCGACCTTCGACGCTTTTATCCGTCGCCAACAGCTCGGTGCCGGCCTTGTGCAGGGCCTGTTCGATCAGCCAGTCGTGACGTCCGCGGCTGTAGGGTTCAAAGTAGGCAAACCAGGCGTGCGGCTGTTCGGCTTCCAGGTGGAAGCGCAGGGCGTCGCCCTCGAATTGGGTAGGAATCCGGAACCAGTTGACGTGATCGTAGGACGCGACCGCCTGATAGCCGGTCCATGCCTGGTTGTAGGCCGATTGACTGGCATTGAGCAGGCGAAAGGAATATTCCTGGCCGACATGCAAGCCGCTGGCCTTGAAGTGGAACCACTGGAAATGCGCGCTGCGGGTGTCGGGCCTGATCTTCAGCAGCGATTGCAACGGGTTGCTGATGTCCACGACCTCAATGTTGCCGCTGTCGAAATTGGCGCTGATGTCAAAGGAGGATTTTGCCACGGTCACGATTCCTGCAGAGGATGTTCATGGCCGTTACTTTACACGCTAGGAAAGGAAAACCGGGACGATTTGCACGTTGGGATGAAGGGGGCGCCCTCCCTGGACGCCAAGCCAGATTAGAGCGTCCTTGATTGATTCTCAAGTGCTGCCTGTCGATCGTTACGCTCATTGCCGTGCAGGGACTTTGTTACTGAATGTTCCTTTGCTACCATCGCCGCCATTGAATTTAGCGACATCTGAAGACTTCATTAGCCTGAAGACCTAAGCCGAAAAATCGGCAAAAAAAAGACCCGGCAAAAAGCCGGGTCAAAAACCGTGATTAGCCTGATGAGGAGATATTCCAGAAGTCCGACCTAAGGTCCTCTGGCCTATCGACTGATCTCGCGACCAGTTGACGCAATAATAATCATTATCATTTGCAAGTCAAATGATTTTATCGCTCCGATTGAAAAATAATTTCTGTGGGCCACGTTCGTGGTGCCATTCCTGACGAGTGCCTATCGGGTAGGGTAACCGTCCAGCGACCGGTCAAGCATGGCCTTGACCAGATCGATCATATGCACCACTGAAAATGCCAGGTCACGGTTCGAACCGGTGAGCTGGCGGGCGGATTCGTTGGCAGTGGCCGCCGCGCAGCGCAGCAGGTCGCAAGCGTGGACCAAGGCTTCTTCGCCGCTGATGTTACGGTTGACGTCGAAGAAACGATGTTCGGCCTGGGCGTCGGTAACACCCGGTTTCAAGTAGTAATCCAAGGCGCGTTGAGCCGCGGGGCAATCCTGGAAAGATGGAAATGTGCTGTCGGTAGGTATTGTGGGCTCGTTTTTGTCGGGCGTTTCCATGGTGTCGAGTTTCTCCGTGCAGGTTTGAAATCCTGAGCCCAGCTTAGTACGCCACGTAATTGTGACGATAATTTAAATACTACAATCTGTGTTTTGATGGACGTGGCCATCCACGTATCGTGCCGCTCATGGATAAATGGATAGAGTTGGTCAAGGCCAAGATGAAGGAGCTGCACATCACGCAGGTGGTGCTTGCAGAACGTTTGGGAATGTCCCAGGGCGGTGTCGGCCATTGGCTGACCAAGCGCCGGCAACCCAGTCTCGAGGACATGAACAGGGTGCTGCAGGAATTGGGGCTGGAGTTCCTTGAGGTGGCAATGGTCATCCGCGAGCCGGATACCTCCACCGATGAGGGCATGGCCCTGGCGCAGAAGTACAACCCGTACTTCCGCTACCCAGTCAGCGACTGGCGCGACATCACTGTCGTTCGCGAAGGTGATGTGGCTGACTACGGACAGTCCCGCTACGAACTGACCGACTACCATGCCCAAGGCGATGCATTCTGGCTGGTGGTGGTGGGAGACGCGATGACCGCGCCGAGCGGGCTGAGTATTCCCGAGGGCATGTCGATCCTGGTCGACCCGGCCATTGAAGCGGCGCCCGGTAAATTGGTCGTCGCTCAATTGCCCGGCAGCAGCGATGCGACCTTTCGCAAATTAATCGAAGAGAGCGGGCAGCGTTACCTGGTTCCGCTCAATCCTACTTACCCGAAAACCCTCTACACCGAGCAATGCCGCATCATCGGCGTGGTCGTGCAAGCCACCATCAGGTTCTGACTGGATCGGCCCGGGAACGGGCCGATGCTTATTCCTCGAGCGCCACCAACGTGCTGCCTTCGCTGACCATTTCACCTTCCTGGCAGTACAGCGCTTTGACGATGCCGGCCTTGGGCGCACGGATGCTGTGCTCCATCTTCATCGCTTCCAGCACCACCAGTTGCGCGCCGGCTTCCACCGCCTGGCCGGCACTCACCAATACCCGAACGATGCTGCCGTTCATCGGCGCGACCAGGCCGCCCTGACTGTGGCTTGCTTCGGCCGCGGCCAATGGGTCATAGGCATCGACTCGATGCAAGTCACCGTTCCACCGCAGGTACAGGCTGTCGCCCTGGCGAATGGCGCGATGGCTGCGACGCAGGCCGTTGTACTCGATGACCAGGTGCTCATCTTTGAGTTCGACGCAACGGGCGGTAACGTCCAATGTCACGGCGCGATCCTGGCCGTCGCAGCTCAAATGCAGAGTGATTTCCCCAGGCAGCCCCAGACGCAGCCCGGCGGTATCGGCCCAGGGGGAATTGACATCATCGGCTCGGACACGTGGCGTCAGGCTCAAGGCGAAGCCCTGGGCCGCTGCGTGCCAGAAGTCGTCGTCCAGTTCGCCAGGTTCTGGCAGTAATTGCGCCTGGTAGCGTGGGATAAATCCGGTGTCCAGTTCCGCCGCCGCGAAAGCGGGGTGACCGATGATGCGACGAAGAAAGCCGATATTGGTTTTCAGCCCGCCAATAGCGAACTCGTCGAGCATCGCCAGCAGCCGCAAGCGCGCCTGTTCGCGGTTCTCGCCCCAGGCGATCAGCTTGCCGAGCATGGGGTCGTAGAACGGCGAAATCTCGTCGCCTTCTTCAACCCCGCTGTCGACCCGCCGGCCTTCTCCTTCGGCGGACTCACGATACAGCGACAAGCGCCCGGTGGCCGGCAAGAAGTCGTTGGTCGGGTCCTCGGCGTACAGCCGTACCTCGATGGCATGGCCGCGCAGCGGCACTTGTTCTTGAGTAATGGGCAGTGGCTCACCCAGGGCGACGCGGATTTGCCAGGCCACCAGGTCCAGCCCGGTGATGGCTTCGGTGACGGGGTGCTCGACCTGCAGCCGGGTGTTCATCTCCATGAAGAAAAACTCGCCCCGCGAATCCAGCAGGAACTCCACCGTGCCCGCCCCGACATAGCCGATTGCCTGGGCGGCCCGCACGGCGGCTTCGCCCATCGCCCTGCGCGTCTGCGCACTCAGCCCGGGGGCCGGCGCCTCCTCCACGACTTTTTGATGCCGACGCTGGATCGAGCAATCGCGTTCGTTCAGGTATAGGCAGTTGCCGTGTTGGTCGGCGAACACCTGGATCTCCACGTGACGCGGCTTGAGCAGGTATTTTTCCACCAGCATCCGCGAATCGCCGAAGGAAGACTGCGCTTCACGCTGGGCCGAGGCCAATGCTTCGGCCAGCTGGCTGACGTCCTCGACGACCTTCATGCCTTTACCGCCGCCGCCTGCGGTAGCCTTGAGCAGTACCGGGTAGCCGATGCGCTCGGCGGCATCACGGAACGTGTCCAGGTCCTGGGCTTCACCGTGATAGCCGGGCACCAGCGGCACGCCAGCGGTTTCCATCAAGGCCTTGGCCGCGGATTTGCTGCCCATGGCGTCGATGGCCGAGGCGGGGGGGCCAAGGAAGATCAGCCCGGCTGTTTCGATAGCCCTGGCAAACCCGGCGTTTTCCGAAAGAAAACCATAGCCTGGATGAATCGCCTGGGCGCCACTGGCCTGGGCCGCGGCGATCAGCTTGTCGATTTGCAGGTAGCTGTCGGCGGCCTTGCTGCCACCCAGGTCGACGCGCAGGTCTGCTTCGCGGCTATGCCGTGCGTCACGGTCGGTGGCGCTGTGCACAGCGACGGTGGTCAGGCCCATGGCCTTGGCGGTGCGCATGACGCGGCAAGCGATCTCACCGCGGTTGGCGACCAGTAGCGTGGTGAGGACAGGGGCGCTCATCAACGCGGCTCCTTGTTGCTTGACTCGGGTTGCCAGTTCGGCGCGCGCTTTTGCAGGAAGGCCCGCAGACCCTCCTGGCCTTCGGCGCTGACGCGTATCCGGGCGATGGCGTTTTCGGTGTAGCGTCGCAATGCCGGAGTGAGCGCGCCGTTGCCGACTTCGCGCAACAGTTCCTTGCTGGCGCGCATCGCCGCCGGGCTGTTTAGAAGCAGGTTGTCGACCCATTGCCCGAGCTGACCGTCCAGTGCTTCGGCCGGGTAACTTTCCGACAATAAACCGATCTCCCTCGCACGTTGTCCGCCGAAGCGTTCCGCCGTCAGGGCATAACGCCGTGCCGCCCGTTCGCCGATGGCTTGCACCACGAACGGGCTGATTACCGCAGGTGCCAAGCCAATGCGCACTTCGGACAGGCAGAACTGCGCTTCGTCGGCGCCGATGGCCATGTCGCAGGCGCTGATCAGACCCAACGCGCCACCAAACGCTGCGCCCTGGACCACGGCGAGCGTCGGGATCTTCAACTTGGCGAGGTTGTACATCAACTCCGCCAGCTCTCGGGCGTCGTCGAGATTGGTGTGGTAGTCAAGTTCGGCGGACTGTTGCATCCAGGCCAGGTCAGCGCCGGCGCTGAAGTGTTTGCCTCGGCCACGGATCAACAGGAAGCGTAGGTTCGAATCGCCGCCGACCTGGTCCAGGGCGAGGATCAACTCACGGATCATTTCGGCGTTGAACGCGTTGTTCTTCGACTCACGGCTGAGCCACAAGGTGGCGAATCCGCGCGGGTCGGTGTGCAGTTCGAGTGTGTTGTACTGGTTCATGGGTGTTTCCCCGGTTACATCCTGAACACGCCGAAGCGGCTCGGTTCGATGGGCGCGTTCAGCGACGCGGACAAGGCCAGGCCCAGCACATCGCGGGTTTGCGCCGGGTCGATGACGCCGTCGTCCCACAGCCGCGCGCTGGAATAGTAGGGATGCCCTTGTTCTTCGTACTGGTCGAGAATCGGTTGCTTGATCTCGGTTTCCTGGGAGGCGCTGAACGACTGGCCGCTGCGTTCGGCCTGCTCACGCTTGACCTGTACCAGCACGCCGGCCGCCTGTTCGGCGCCCATTACGCCGATTCGTGCGTTCGGCCACATCCACAAGAAGCGCGGATCATAGGCGCGCCCGCACATGCCGTAGTTACCGGCACCGAAACTGCCACCGACGATCACGGTGAATTTCGGTACCCGGGCACAGGCCACGGCGGTGACCAGTTTGGCACCGTGCTTGGCGATGCCGCCGGCTTCGTATTTCCGGCCGACCATGAAACCGGTGATGTTTTGCAGGAACAGCAACGGTATCCCGCGCTGACAGGCCAGTTCGATGAAGTGCGCGCCTTTCTGCGCAGCCTCGGCGAACAGGATGCCGTTATTGGCCAGGATCGCGACGGGGTAACCGTGCAAGTGGGCGAAGCCGCACACCAGGGTCGTTCCGAACAGTGCCTTGAATTCATCGAACACCGAACCGTCCACCAGGCGCGCGATGACCTCGCGGACATCGAACGGCTGCTTGGCGTCGGCCGGTACCACGCCGTACAGCTCGTCGCTCGAATACAGCGGGGCGATGGGCGTGCGTTGCTGCACATCGCCAAGCTTGCGCCAATTGAGGTTGGCCACGCTGCGGCGGGCCAGCGCCAGGGCGTGTTCGTCGCTGTCGGCGTAATGGTCGGCGACGCCGGAAATCTTGCAATGCACATCGGCACCGCCCAGGTCCTCGGCGCTGACCACTTCGCCAGTCGCCGCTTTTACCAACGGTGGGCCGGCAAGAAAGATCGTCGCCTGCTGGCGGACCATGATCGCCTCGTCGGCCATCGCCGGCACGTAGGCGCCACCGGCGGTGCAGGAACCCATGACCACGGCAATCTGCGGGATGCCTTGGGCACTCATGTTGGCTTGGTTGAAGAAGATCCGGCCAAAATGCTCGCGGTCCGGGAACACTTCGTCCTGGCGTGGCAGGTTGGCGCCGCCGGAGTCGACCAGGTAAATGCACGGCAGGCGATTTTGCTGGGCGATGGCCTGGGCGCGCAGGTGTTTTTTCACCGTCAACGGATAGTAGGAGCCACCTTTGACCGTCGCATCGTTGGCGACAATCATGCATTCGATGCCTTCCACGCGGCCGATGCCGGCGATCACGCCAGCAGCCGGGACGTCCTCGCCATACACCTCGTAGGCCGCCAACGGACTGATTTCGAGGAAGGATGAACCCGGGTCCAGCAGGCGGTTGATGCGTTCGCGCGGCAGTAGCTTGCCCCGTGAGGTATGCCGTTGCTGCGCCTTCGGGCCGCCGCCTTGCTGGACGTGCGCGAGCAAGGTGCGCAGCGCCTCGACCTGTCCGAGCATGGCATCGCGGTTGGCGATGAATTCCGGCGAGCGTGGATTGAGCTGAGTGTGCAGAATCATGGGCTACTCCGTAGCAGCTTTGAGCTTCAAGTCACAAGCTGCAAGCAAGAGCGCATTCTTCTTGCCGCTTGTAGCTTGCCGCTTGCAACTGACGAAATTCATTTCGTCTCGTTAAACAGTTCGCGACCGATCAGCATCCGACGAATCTCACTGGTGCCGGCACCGATTTCGTACAGCTTGGCGTCCCGCAGCAAACGCCCGGCCGGGAATTCGTTGATATAGCCGTTACCGCCCAGGATCTGGATCGCGTCGAGGGCCATTTGCGTGGCGCGTTCGGCGCTGTAGAGGATCACCCCGGCGGCGTCCTTGCGGGTCGTTTCACCGCGTTCGCAGGCCTGGGCCACCGCATAGAGATACGCGCGACTGGCGTTGAGCTGGGTGTACATGTCGGCGACTTTGCCTTGGATCAGTTGGAATTCGCCAATGCTCTGGCCGAACTGCTTGCGGTCGTGAATGTAGGGCACGATCAGGTCCATACAGGCCTGCATGATGCCAGTAGGGCCGCCGGACAGAACCACGCGTTCGTAGTCGAGACCACTCATGAGGACTTTCACACCGCCGTTGAGCACGCCGAGAATGTTTTCCTCCGGCACCTCGACGTCATCAAAAAACAGCTCGCAGGTGTTGGAGCCGCGCATGCCGAGCTTGTCGAACTTGTTGCTTCGGCTGAAGCCTTTCCAATCGCGCTCGACGATGAAGGCTGTAATGCCATGGGCGCCTTTCTCCAGGTCGGTCTTGGCGTAGATCACGTAGGTGTTGGCGTCGGGGCCGTTGGTGATCCAGGTCTTGCTGCCGTTGAGCACGTAGCGATCGCCGCGTTTGTCGGCCCGCAGTTTCATCGAGACGACGTCGGAGCCGGCGTTCGGTTCGCTCATCGCCAATGCGCCGACGTGTTCGCCGCTGATGAGCTTGGGCAGGTATTTGCTCTTCTGCTCATGGTTGCCGTTACGGTTGATCTGGTTGACGCAAAGATTGGAGTGAGCGCCATAGGAGAGGGCGACCGAGGCCGAGCCGCGGCTGATTTCTTCCATGGCGACCACATGAGCCAGGTAGCCCAGGCCGGCGCCACCGTATTCTTCAGCTACGGTGATGCCCAGCAGGCCCATGTCACCGAATTTTCGCCACATATCGGCGGGAAACAGGTTGTCGATATCGATCTGCGCCGCCCGAGGCGCCAGCTCTGCCTTGACGAAGGATTGCACTTGATCGCGCAACATATCGATGGTTTCGCCGAGGGCAAAATTCAGGGATGGGTAGCTCATGGGGCACCTTTTAGCTTTTTTATCGGTTGTGGAAGGCCGTAGGACCACTCTCACCTTTACGTTAACGTAAGCGTGGGATGAAGAGCTGTCAATGCTCTTTACGTTAACGTCAACTTGGGCCAGAGTAAGTGCGCTTGAATCGCACCGCACACCTATCAAAAACGATAAGAGGGGGCGTCATGGATCAATCCGGTTCGCAATCGCAGCTCAGCTATACCCGAGGCTCTCAAGACAAAGCGCTGTTGGCGCAGACCATCGGCCAGGCGTTCGACCAGGCGGTGGCTCGGTATCAGGATAGCGAGGCGTTGGTGGTTCGCCACCAATCGCTGCGCTACACCTGGCGGCAACTGGGCGAGACCGTCGACGTGCATGCGCGGGCATTGATGGCGTTGGGCCTGAAAGCCGGCGACCGCCTCGGCGTGTGGTCGCCCAACTGCGCGCAGTGGTGTATCAGCCAGTTCGCCAGCGCCAAGCTCGGCGTCATTCTTGTCAACATCAACCCGGCCTATCGCACCTCCGAGCTGGAATACGTGCTGAAACAATCCGGGTGTCAATGGCTGGTGTGTGCCGGCGCGTTCAAGACGTCGGATTATCACGGGATGGTGCAGACGCTGGCGCCGGAGTTGAGTGAACAACCGATCGGTCAACTACGCAGCGAGCAGTTGCCGGATTTGCGCGGCGTGATCAGCCTGGATCCTCAGCCTCCTTCGGGTTTCCTGCCGTGGTCGCAACTCCAAGCGTTGGCCGCTTCGGTATCGGCGCAGCAGCTGGCCGAGTGCGAGGCCAGCTTGCACTACGATCAAGCGGTCAACATCCAGTACACCTCGGGCACCACCGGTTTCCCGAAGGGAGCGACCCTCAGCCATCGCAACATTTTGAACAACGGATATATGGTCGGCGAAAGCCTCGGCCTGAGCGAGAACGATCGCCTGGTTATCCCGGTGCCGCTCTACCACTGTTTTGGCATGGTCATGGGCAACCTGGGCTGCATGACCCATGGCAGCACGATGGTCTACCCCAACGATGCCTTCGATCCGTTGCTGACGCTCACTAGCGTGTGCGAAGAAAAAGCCACCGCGTTGTACGGCGTGCCGACCATGTTCATCGCCATGCTGGATCACCCGCGGCGGGCCGAATTCGACCTGTCCAGCCTGCGCACCGGGATCATGGCCGGGGCCACGTGCCCGATCGAAGTCATGCGGCGGGTCATCAATGAAATGCACATGGCCGAGGTGCAGATTGCCTACGGCATGACGGAAACCAGCCCCGTATCATTGCAGACCAGTCCTACCGACGAGCTGGAACTGCGCGTCACCACCGTAGGCCGTACCCAGCCGCAACTGGAAAGTAAAATCATCGATCAAGAAGGAAACATCGTTCCCCGTGACACCATCGGCGAACTGTGTACCCGCGGCTACAGCGTGATGCTCGGTTACTGGAACAACCCAAAGGGCACTGCCGAGGCGATTGATCAGGATGGCTGGATGCACACCGGCGACCTGGCGACCCTGGATGAGCAGGGGTATGTCTGCATCGTCGGGCGCAACAAGGACATGATCATCCGTGGCGGAGAGAATGTTTACCCCCGTGAGCTGGAAGAGTTCTTCTTCACCCACCCAGCGGTGGCGGACGTGCAAGTGATCGGCATTCCATGCTCACGCTACGGCGAGGAGATTGTTGCCTGGATCAAGTTTCATCCTGGCCACAGCGCCACCGAGCAGGAGCTGCAAGCGTGGTGCAAGGATCGCATTGCTCACTTCAAGACGCCGCGTCACTTCAAGTTTGTGGACGAGTTTCCAATGACGGTGACCGGCAAGATCCAGAAATTCCGCATGCGCGAAATCAGCATCGAAGAACTGCGCAATGTGGAAGGCTGAGCAAAATTCCTTGGGAGCAAGCAAGCTCGCTCCATAAGGAAGACCCAAACGCCAGACAGCACAAAGGGGAGCCGAAGCTCCCCTTTAATTTTGTCGTCGCGTGCTCTTTTTTTATTATTGAGGGGCGGCCTGTTGTTGTTTTTGGTAGCCGTGACCCTTTACCGCTGTTTCTGGCGATCCCCATCCGGGATCAAGAGCAAACGTATTTTTTTGAGCGCTGACCTGCTTTTTCGCCTGGCGATCCAACCGATTCGGGAGCTACCTGAAGGTAGTTTTATTGTTCTCTGCCCGGTTGCGGGTTGCTCCTGGAAGCACCCTGAAAAGCACATCTTCTCCAAAAAAATCTGTTAGCTGCGTCTCTGCCGTGTTGTTCTTGTTATGTCAGAGTCGTTTCGTCTTGTTTTTATTGGGTGTGTCGCTTTGTTTTTATTTTTGTTGTGCAAGATATATAGCAGGTGCCGTGCCAACTTTTAAAAATCCATACAAATCAAGGTTGTACGGTTTTTCGCTGTAAAGCCTGGCGCGCCAAACCTGACAAATTGTTTCCGTGTTACTCGTTTCATCCCCGTTACAAGCGGGGCGGTAACACCTCACTGTGCCAGTCGAGCCTTGGCGACGCGCGAACCGGTCGGGCGACCTAGCACCTCACAAATCTGTCGGCCCGCGGCAATCAAGGCGTCCAGGTTGATACCGGTCTCGATGCCCAAGCCATTGAGCAGGTACAGCACGTCTTCCGTCGCAACGTTACCGCTGGCTCCCTTGGCATAGGGGCAGCCCCCCAAGCCGGCAATGGAGCTGTCGAACACCGCAATGCCCTCCAAAAGGCTGGCGTAGACGTTGGCCATCGCCTGGCCATAGGTGTCGTGGAAATGTCCCGCCAGTTTTTCCCTCGGCACGTGCGCTGAAACCTCTTCGAACATCCTGCGCGTTGCGCCAGCGGTACCGGTGCCGATGGTGTCACCCAAGGACACTTCGTAGCAGCCCATGGCGTATAGCTCCCTGGCAACCCAGGCCACTTGCCCTGGCTGGACCTCGCCCTCGTAAGGGCAGCCCAGCACGCACGACACGTAGCCGCGCACGCTGACGTCGCTGCGTTTCGCCGCTTCCATGATCGGGGTGAAGCGCTCCAGGCTTTCCTTGATGGAGCAATTGATGTTGCGCTGGGAGAACGCTTCGGACGCTGCGGCGAATACCGCCACTTCCTTTACCCCGGCCGCCAGCGCGTCTTCGAAACCGCGCAGGTTCGGTGCCAGGGCGCCGTAGGTGACACCGGGCTTGCGTTGGATTTGCGCAAACACCTCGGCGGAGCCGGCCATCTGCGGCACCCATTTGGGCGAAACGAAACTGCCGGCCTCGATGTAACCAAGGCCGGCAGCGCTCAGTGCATCCACCAGGCGCACCTTGTCGGCGACGCTGATGGGCTGTGCTTCATTCTGCAGCCCGTCGCGGGGGCCGACCTCGATCAGGCGTACAAAGGAGGGAAGGGACATGGCGATTGACCTGTAGTGAAGGGCGATATTTCGCTGCGGCAGCGGGCTTGGCGATGTTATTGGACGGTTTCCTCGCCCTTGATCGTCTGCTCCAGCGCCTGGATGCAGCGTTCTTCGGCGGTGTCGAGTTCCAGCTTCATCTGTTCGATGTCCAGCAGTTGTTGTTCGAGTTGTTCCCGGCGCTCGACGATCTTCGCCAGCATGCTGTGCAACTGCTTCTGATTGCCGCTGCTGGGGTCGTAGAGTTCGATCAACTCACGGCACTCGGCCAAGGAAAACCCGATGCGCTTGCCCCGCAGAATCAGCTTCAGGCTGACTTTATCCCGCGGCGAATAGATGCGCTCCTGGCCACGCCGTTCCGGACTCAACAGGCCTTGTTCTTCATAGAAGCGGATGGCGCGGGTGGTGATGTCCAATTCGCGGGCGAGGTCGGAGATGCTGTAGGTCTGGCTGCTCATGGAAGCGCTCGAAACGATAGGGGTTGGCGCTAAGCTAATGGCAGCTTGACGTTCACGTCAAGCTGCGGGGGCTTGCTCGCAAACGTTTACCCTGGCTATCGCTTCACACCAAGTTGTCGAGCTTCTTCTCATGGGCCGTGACTTGCTGGCACAGCTCGATCATCTGCTCGCGCATCCAACGGTTCGCCGGGTCCTGGTCAGTACTTTCGTGCCAGTAGAGGTGGGTTTCCACCGGCGGTACGTCGTTGACCGGAAGCAGGAAGGCATGCAAATCGTGACGGCGAGAAAAGCGTTCGGGAACCGTCATGACCATGTCGGTCTGCTGAAGCACCTGGGATGCCATCAGATAATGCTGCGAGCGTAGGGCGATCTTGCGCTGGATGCCCATTTTGCCCAAGGCCAGGTCGACATAGCCCAAACCGTTGCGGCGGCTGGAAATGTGCACATGGGTTTGGGACAGGTAATCGTCGAGGCTGATTTTATCTTTGCCCGCCAACGGGTGCCCCTTGCGCATGGCGCAGACGTAGCGATCTTCCATCAGCTTGACGTGCCGCACCTGCGGATCGGTATTGAGCGGCGCGTCGACCGCGAAGTCCAGGCGGCCGGCGGCCAGCTCCTTGGTGGTTTCACGGCGCTTGGAGAGGAAACTTTCGATGGCCACGGTCGGCGCCAGGCGGCGCAGGCGCTGGAACAACGGGGGCAGGATCACGCCTTCGGTGAGGTCGGTCATGCTGATGCGGTAAGTCTTGACGGCCTGCAAAGGGTTGAATATCCGGCTTTCCTGCACCGACACCCGCAGCAGCGACAGGGCGTTGCGCACCGGCCCGATAATGTTCTGCGCCATCGGGGTAGGCACCATGCCTTGGGCGGTGCGCACGAACAGCGGGTCGTTGAAGGTCTCGCGCAAACGCGCCAGGGCATTGGACACGGCCGGCTGAGTGATGCCAACGATCTGCCCGGCGCGGGTCAGGTTGGCTTCGGTGTAGATCGCATCGAAAACAATGAAAAGGTTAAGGTCGACCTTGCTCAGATTCATGGCGCTGCACTCTTATTCTTGGGCTTGTTATGAGGTGCCGGGTGGCAATGCGAATCAGTGAAACATATATCGGTGATGAATGTTAATACACGCCGAGAATAGGTTAGGTAAATTTTCGTAGCTGAACTAGCATCGATTTCATGACCTAAAAACAACCTCTGCCAAGAAGGTGCTGCCCATG
Organism: Pseudomonas sp. Z5-35; assembly: GCF_051131945.1. Lineage (NCBI taxonomy): Bacteria > Pseudomonadati > Pseudomonadota > Gammaproteobacteria > Pseudomonadales > Pseudomonadaceae > Pseudomonas > Pseudomonas sp. Z5-35. The sequence continues at coordinate 3,458,492 of NZ_CP071640.1, read as the reverse complement.
GATTTTGCCTATTCCCCCAAGGTTCAGGAACTGCGTGAACGCGTCAAGGCGTTCATGGACGCCTATGTCTACCCGGCTGAAGCCGTGTTCGAACGGCAAGTGGCTGAAGGCGACCGTTGGCAGCCCACCGCGATCATGGAGGAACTCAAGGCGAAGGCTCGGGCCGAGGGACTGTGGAATCTTTTCCTTCCGGAGTCAGAGCTGGGAGCCGGGCTGACCAACCTGGAATACGCGCCGCTGGCAGAAATCATGGGGCGTTCGTTGCTGGGGCCGGAGCCGTTCAACTGTTCGGCGCCGGACACCGGCAACATGGAAGTGCTGGTGCGTTATGCCAACGAAGAACAAAAGCAGCGCTGGCTCGAGCCGCTGCTACGGGGCGAGATTCGGTCGGCCTTCGCCATGACCGAACCGGACGTCGCCTCTTCTGACGCCACCAACATGGCCGCCCGTGCCGAGCGCGACGGCGATCAGTGGGTGATCAATGGCAAGAAGTGGTGGACGTCAGGTGCTTGCGATCCGCGCTGTAAAATCCTGATCTTCATGGGCTTGAGTAATCCCGACGCGCCGCGTCACGCCCAGCACTCGATGATTTTGGTGCCCGTTGATACCCCTGGGGTGAAAATCGTCCGGCCGCTGCCGGTGTTCGGCTATGACGATGCGCCCCACGGTCACGCCGAAGTGCTGTTTGATAACGTGCGGGTTCCGTACGAAAACGTCCTGTTGGGCGAGGGGCGCGGCTTTGAAATCGCCCAAGGTCGCCTGGGCCCGGGTCGGATTCATCACTGCATGCGGTCGATCGGCATGGCCGAACGGGCATTGGAGTTGATGTGCCAGCGGGCCATCAGCCGCACCGCGTTTGGCAAGCCGTTGGCGCGCCTGGGGGGCAACATCGACAAGATTGCCGATTCGCGGATGGAGATCGACATGGCTCGCCTGTTGACCTTGAAGGCGGCTTATATGATGGACACTGCAGGTAACAAAGTGGCCAAGAGCGAAATCGCCCAGATCAAGGTCGTTGCGCCGAACGTCGCCCTGAAGGTAATCGACCGTGCGATCCAGATCCACGGCGGCGCTGGGGTTTCCAACGATTTCCCGTTGGCCTATATGTACGCCATGCAGCGCACCCTGCGCCTGGCCGACGGTCCGGATGAAGTCCACCGCGCCGCCATCGGCAAGTTCGAGCTCGGCAAGTACGTGCCCAAGGAAATGCTCCGCAGCGGGCAGTGAGGATTACTTCAATCTGCCTACGCCATCACGAGCCTGCTCGCGATGGCGTACTTGCATTTACCTACCGGTCACTGATCAACCCTACTCTTTGACGCTCATGTATTCCTCGGCCCAGCGGATGTATTCCTCGGGCTGGGTGTAGGTGTGGGTCAGTTCGGTGGCGCTGAGGTCCGACGCCTGCGTGAAGATCTGCCGCTGTTCCCGCAGGCTGTCATAGGTGGCCTTGATCGCGGCGAAATAGGCGCCGTGGCCATCGATGGTGATGCGTACGCCCAGCTCGGCCAGGCGTTTGTCGTCGCGCAGCAGCGGGTTTCCGTAAGTGACCAGCATCAATGGCACGCTCAGGTTCTCGCTGATCTTTTCCAGGTGTTCGAAGTCCTGCACGCCCACCATGCAAATCCCGTCGGCGCCGGCGCGTTCGTATTGCTGGGTGCGGCTGATGATTTCCTGGACTGGCAGGATCCCGGCATTGGTGCGGGCGATGATCGCCATTTCCGAATCGACTCTCGCTTCCAGTGCCGCGCGGATCTTGCCGACGCCTTCGGCCACGCTGATCAGGTCAGTGGATTTGCGGCCAAACTGCGCCGGGAGCAGGGTGTCTTCAATCGTCAACGCAGCTACGCCCGCACGTTCCAGCTCGATGATGGTGCGCATCACGTTCAGCGCGTTGCCATAGCCGTGGTCGGCGTCGGCAATCACCGGCAGTTGAGCCACGCGACCAATGCGGGTGGCCTGTTCGGCGAACTCGCTGAGGGTGATCAAGGCAAAGTCCGGCGCGCCCAGTACCTGCAATGACGCGACGGAGCCGCCCAGGATACCCACTTCAAAACCTAGGTCGGCGGCAATGCGCGCCGACATCGGATCAAACACCGAGGCGGTGTGGTAGCAGGTTTGGGAAGCCAGCAGTTGGCGAAAGTTGCGACGCAAATGTTGATGGGAAAGCCTGGACATGTGAGTTCCACCAATGGGAATGGAAGGGCTTGAGCAAAGATGTCAACGCCGAATGTCCAAAGGCTATCACGTGGCAGGCGAAAAGATGATGACGAATGCGCATGGGCCATGTTCCCGGCGCATCCAACTGTGCCAAGGCTAGGCCGCCACGGCATGTCGCCCATGCTTGAGTAATGTCACGGCGCGAACCGTGTCGCCCGGTTGCACTTGCAAGCGTTTGGCGGTGGCGCGATCGACGAGCAGGCTTTCACCGTGCTGGTGCGCCCGGGCGCTGGTGACGCGGCAGTTTTCCAGGCGACGGTTATGAATCAGCCAGATCGGCGCCTGTTCGTCGGGCGTGCCGATCATCAAGGACAGCGAACGGCTATCACGCACGCTACGGATCGTCGATACCGGCGCCTCGATCACCGGGCCGGCATCGAAAATATCAACGTATCCCTTGTGGACGAAACCTTCGGCGTTGAGGATCTTGAGGGCGGGTTCGGTGTCCGGATGCGCCTTGCCAATGACAGCCTGGGCCTGTTTGGTGAGCAGGCAGGTGTACAACGGTTGACGTGGCATCAACTCGGCGATGAACGACTTGTTGCCCATCCCGGACAACTGATCGGCGCAGCTGAAGTCTTTCTTGAAAAAGTGCCGCCCCAGGCTGTCCCAAAATGGCGAGCAGCCTTGTTCATCCGCTTGGCCTCGTAATTCGGCGATCAGCTTTTCTCCAAACAACCGGGAAAATTCGGCGACGAACAGCAGGCGTGCAAGGGACAACAAGCGCCCGTTGTGGCCGCGACGCAGCTCCGGGTGGAGGAATAACGAGCAGATCTCCGATTGCCCGGTCATTTCATTGTTGAGGAACAACGTGGGGATTTGCCGTTGGATGCCCAGCTCAGGCGCCGAGTTGACCGTTACACCGACGCGATAGTTGTACCAGGGCTCGCGTAGCCCGACCGCGCCGGTCAGTGCGCTGATGCCCACTACTCGACGGTCATCGTCCTCGAGCACGAACAGGTAGTCAGCGTCGGCCCGCTCGACCTGCCCGGCAAAGGTGCGTTGGGCCCAGCGCACGCGGTGCGCCAGGCGCTCCTCATTGCCCGGCAGGCTGGTAAACCCCGGGCCGGCGCAACGGGCCAGTTCCAGCAGGGCGGGGAGGTCGGTCAGGGCGACCGGGCGAACTATCATGACGTGGCTCCTTCATCATGCCGGGCACGGTCTCGGCACAAGGTACGAAATCGAACGCGTTTCATAGGCTGACCACCCGGACCCGATCACCTTCTGCGATACCCAGCGCTGCCAGCATGTCAGGGTGCAGGGACACCGGCTCTTCGGCGTTGACCTCCAGCTCGGCGATGATGGCCCGGAAGTTTCCAAGGCCCTCATTGCTGACCAGGTAACGACCCCGGGCATCGATCTGCCGTCTCTGTCGCGCGATGGTTGAACGGCTGTGGGTGATCGAGCGAATGTTCGTTATCCGGGCATGCAGCGTCGGCCCGCCGTCAAAGATGTCCACGTAGTTATTCGTTTCGAAACCCTCGCGCTCCAAAATGTCGAAGGCTTCCTGGCCATCGGGATGCACCCGGCCGATGCAGGCCTGCGCCTCTGGCGGCAGCATGGGGACATAGATCGGGTATTGAGGCATCAGTTCGGCGAGAAAGGTACGGCTTTGCAGGCCGCACAGACGTTCGGCTTCGGTATAGGGCAGGTCGAAGAAATGCTGGCCGATGGCGTCCCAGAAGGGCGACTGGCCGTCTTCACTGCTGAAACCGACGATTTCGGTGATTACCGCCTCGGCAAAGCGCCGGGGATGAGCACCGATGAACATCAGCCGGGCCCGGGAGAGCAGCTCCGACTCAGGCGTGCGCACGCGCGCGGCGTCGATGTGGAAACCGCGTAGCAGCGTCTGGCCGTTGAGGTCCTGGCACAACGACAGCGCTGGTACGCCATGCTGAATGTTCAGCTCCCGGGACTCGCTGGAAAACGGCCGGTTGCGCAGGCTGTAGAACGGTTCGTTGCAACCGGTCGCGGCGACAATTTCGGAGCAGCCCACCAGACGGCCTGACGCAAGGTCCTGCAAGACAAAAAAGTAGTTCTCTGCGCCAGGGCTCTGCAGATCGGCGTCGAAAGAGGCGCACGAAGCGAGGATTCTGTCCCGCAGGTGATCGGTGTCGTCAGGCAGAGAAGTGACACCTACCAGGCTGTCGCGGGCCAGCTGTTGCACTTGCGGCAAATCGGTTAACCGAACTGGACGTAGAACCAGCATGGATAGCACTCCTGTTCAAAGAGCCCGCGGATAGGTACCGGGCTTGACGATCACTGTCGATGTCCACGCGTTGTAGCTGTAGCCGGAATTTCATCACCGTCGTGTTATAGCAGCGCAGCGAGATAAGCGCTCCAGGTCCGTACTGACTCGGGACTGCGCAACTGGTCATTGCGTACCTCGATCAGCACCGATTCCAGGCCACGGCCGTCGCCGTGTACCGGAACTGTCATGTCGCTCAAGGGACTGACTTTGTAAGGCTGGTTACCGGCCGCCCGCAGCGAATGTCGCCCGAGCCCGTCGACGATGCGCTGGGCGTAGTCCCTGGCTTCGCCAAACAGCACGCCGGCCTCGAGGGCACGCGGTTGTCCATAGAAAACCGGTGTAAAACTGTGGATACCCACCACTCGCACGGTGCGATTTTCGCCCAGGCGTTGGTCGATCAAAGCCCGCAATTGATCATGAAATGGATGGAAGAGGCACTGTTGGCGATATTCGCGCGTTGTGCCGTCCAGGGACTGATTACCGGGAACCTGGTAGATCTCGCTTTGTGCCGGAATGCTGTCGGCGACGTGAAGTGGGCGGTTCAAGTCGATCAACAATCGCGAGTAATTAGCGGACAGCAGGGTTGCTCCGAGGGTTTCGGACAGCCGCTCGGCGAGGGCCAAGGCCCCAATGTCCCAGGCAATATGTTCCTGGGCGGCCGTTTCATCCAGGCCCAGGTCGTTCAGCGCGTCTGGGATGAAGCGGCTGGCGTGCTCGCAAACCAGCAGCACGGGGTGCTCGGATTCCTCCCGGAGCAATCGGAACGCCGGCTTGGTGTACAGACCCCATTCGGTACATTCAATGGATTCACGCATAGAGTTCACAAAGTTTGGCAGGCGACGGTGCCTGGGCCAAGGCCAGCTTCTGGGCCTTCAAGGCTAAACGGGTTTGCACCAACAGGCCAGGTACGGATCGGTGATCGGGTCTCTGGAGAGAGGATCCATGCTCCTTGCCTGGATGGGTACTGAGTTCTTCCGTAACTTCGAAAATAGTATTTGGTTAGCAGGGGCCGCATGTCCAGAGGTTTTTATGATCCGTTTAAAAACCCCTGAAATTATCCGCAAGCCTTGTAGGGCAAGGGTTTGGCTCGAATAATCGAGGTATGTCAGGCATTGCTCCTGTCTGTGTAGGACAAGGCGCCTTTTTGTCTCGAATAATTGATTTCATATAAGGTGCTGTACAAGAAAGCACGGGGCTTTCCCCTCCATCGATTTCCAAATGCCTGAGTATCCAGCGTGCGAGCAACCCACCTGACCCTGATGTGCCATGCGCGTACCGCCGCCCAAAAACAAGCACGCTTCGGGCTGGACGAACCGTTGGATGCCGCCTGGCTGGCGAAGCGTGCTGAGATGGGGCGCGAATATCGGAACGTCCGCGGTCTGCTGTGCGGACCGGAGCTGCGCACGCGCCAGACCGCCGCGTTGTTGGACAACGAGCCGCGGTTGGTACAAGCGTTGGCCGATTGTGACTTCGGTCGCTGGCGCGGGTTGTCCGTCGATGAATTGCTCCAGACTGAACCGCAGCAGCTTCAAGCCTGGCGCGACGATCCGGATGCCGCGCCGCATGGTGGTGAATCCGTCTCCCGTTTGTGTCGCCGTGTCGGCGACTGGCTGGCCTCCCTGGAAAATACACCGGGCCACTGGCTGGCCGTCACCCATCCGTTCGTGATCCGTGCGGCCTTGATCAATGTCCTCAGGTGTCCTGCCGTCATGGTCAACCGGATCGACATTGAACCGCTTTCTGTCATCGACCTGCGGTTCAACAATGTCTGGCGTTTTCGCGCTCGGGGGCCTGCCAGGGAGGTGCTGGAATGAAGAAATTATCGGTGATCGGCATCGGCGCCGGCGATCCGGAACACCTGACGATGCAGGCGGTGAAGGCCTTGAACCTGGTGGATGTGTTTTTCCTGATGGATAAGGGGCCTGCCAAGGACAAGCTGCTGGACCTGCGGCGTGACATTTGCCAACGCTACATCGTCGACCATCCCTACCGTTTCGTCGAAGCCCATAGCCCTGAGCGCCGGCGCAACGACTTGGACTATACGATCAGCGTCGAAGAACTGAATCGTGCGAAGCAGGCCACCTTCGAAAGGCTGATCAACGAAGAATTGTCTGACGGACAGCGCGGCGGTTTCTTGGTGTGGGGCGATCCGTCGCTGTATGACAGCACCCTGCGCATCCTCCAGGCGATCCTTGACTCGGGACGTTGTAATTTTGAATACGACGTGATCCCTGGCATCACCAGCGTCCAGGCCCTTGCGGCTCGCCACAAAGTGTCGTTGAACAGCATCGGTGGCTCGCTGGAAATCACCACGGGCCGACGGCTGGCGGCGGGGCAGGTGGGCGACGCGGGCAGCGTGGTGGTGATGCTCGACGCCGAGGATGCGTATCGGCAGGTGAGCGATCCCGATACCCATATTTACTGGGGCGCCTATGTCGGAACGTCGGATGAGCGACTCATCGCCGGCCGGTTGGGCGACGTGGCCGACGACATCGAACGCACCCGCAAGGCGGCGCGGCAGGCCAATGGCTGGATCATGGATACTTATTTATTGCGCAAGCGTTGATAGCGTTGGCGACTCGCCACGGGGTATGGCTTTAGCCATCCCCATCTTCACCCTCGTCCAAACCGCTCCCGATACACCGATGGCGCCAACCCCACCACACTGCGAAACGCCACGCGGAAGCTTTCCACCGAACGGTAGCCGCACAGCTGGGCGATGATGTCGGTGTTGTCCTCGGTGCTTTCCAATAGCGCCCGGGCCCGCGCCAGGCGTTCATGTTGCAGCCAAGCCTTGGGGGACAGGCCACAGGCCTCGGTGAAGCGGCGCAGGAAGGTCCGTTCGCTCATGGCCGCCTGGCTGGCCAGTTCGCGCACGCCCAGCGGTTCATGCAGACGTTCGCGAGCCCACTGCATAACCCCGGACAGGTCGCTGCGCGGTGTTCGGCTGACCGGCGAGGGAATGAATTGCGCCTGGCCGCCCGTGCGCTGCGTTGCCATGACCAGTCGACGCGCCACGGCGTTGGCGACTTGGGTTCCGAAATCACGTGCCACCAGATGCAGGCAGGCATCGATGCCTGCCGCGCTGCCGGCTGACGTGATGACCTGGCCCGAATCGACGTAAAGCACATCGGGGTCTACAGCAATGGCAGGGTAGTGTTTGGCGAGTTCGTCGGTGTAGCGCCAGTGCGTCGTGGCGCCCAAGCCATCGAGCAGTCCGGTGGCCGCCAGGACAAAAGCCCCGGAGCAGATCGACAGCAAGCGGGCACCGCGGGCGTGGGCTCGGCGCAGGGCCTGGAGCAGGGCATCGGACGGTGGATCGCTGCGGCTGCGCCAGCCCGGCACGATAATGGTCCGGGCCGTGTCGAGCAGCTCCATGCCGCCATCGGCCAATACCCGGAAGCCGCCCATGGCGCGCAACGGCCCGTCGTCGACGGCGACGATGCGGTGCTCATACCAGGGGAAATCGAACTCGGGCCGTGCCAGTCCGAAAATTTCCACGGCGACGCCAAACTCGAAGGTACACAAGCCGTCATAAGCGAGGATTGCAACCAGGCCGGGGGTGGACTGCATTGGCGGAAAATTCCCACAGAGTGTCGTGTGCGCCACTGTAGCGGTTCGCCTCAGGGGGATAAAGTCTCTTACAGCCCTTTCTGTCCCAGGAGACAACACCGATGACCAGTCCCGTGCGCGAAGTGCCTGCTGCCCCGTCCGATCTTGCCCTCCAGCATTTCAGTCGACGCCTGATGTTCGAAACCGATTGTTCCGACGTGCATGCCAGCCAAGCGGCAGGCGAAGCCGATTTTATACTGGTGGATGTGCGTGGCCCGCTGGCCTACGAACGCGGGCACGTGCCAGGGGCGATCAATCTGCCAACCCGTACGCTCACCGCCCAGGCGCTAGGCGCTTATTCCAAGGCCACGTTGTTCGTGGTCTATTGCGCCGGGCCGCATTGCAACGGCGCCAACAAGGCCGCGGTGCGCCTGGCGACCCTGGGCTACCCGGTCAAGGAAATGATCGGTGGCGTCATGGGCTGGCTCGATGAAGGGTTTCGCCTGACCGGCTCGGTGGAGCGCGTGGCGGAGAAGGCCATCAGCTGCGATTGCTGAGACTTTCTACAAGGCAGTTCATCCTGTGGAGAGGGAGCATGCTCCCTCGTCACAGGCGCTTATCTGTCAGGTTTTTCGCAAATCCCATCGTCCTCCGTCAAGCCTGAGGATTTTTATAACTATTTGTCGCCTCAACATAATTCCCCGCCTGAGTGCCTCTCTAGACTCCGTCCACTTCGGTTTTTCGCTGACCGAACGCTGTTTCCGAATCTGCCAATAACATCAAGAAAACCTGCGCACTCAGGAGCAAAAATGAAGAAGCTAGTCATGTTCGGTGCCCTGGCACTGTCCGTATTGTCCCTTTCGGCCGTGGCCGAAGACGCCAAGCCGATCCGCCTCGGGATCGAGGCCGGCTATCCACCTTTTTCGATGAAAACCGCTGACGGCAAGCTGGCCGGCTTCGATGTGGATATCGGCGACGCGCTGTGTGAACAGATGAAGGTCAAATGCACCTGGGTCGAGCAAGAGTTCGACGGGTTGATTCCAGCGTTGAAGGTCAAGAAGATCGACGCCGTCCTGTCGTCGATGACTATCACCGATGACCGCAAGAAAAATGTCGACTTCACCATCAAGTACTACCATACCCCGGCGCGTTTCGTGATGAAGGAAGGCACCGACGTCAAGGACCCGCTGACCGAGCTCAAAGGCAAGAAAGTCGGTGTGCTGCGGGCCAGTACCCATGACCGCTTCGCTACCGAAGTGCTGGTGCCGGCAGGGATCAACCTGGTGCGCTACAGCTCCCAGCAGGAAGCCAACCTGGACATGGTCGCCGGTCGCCTCGACGCCATGCTGGCCGATTCGGTCAACCTCGACCAAGGTTTCCTGAAAACCGACGCCGGCAAGGGCTTTGCCTTCGTAGGGCCGACCTATGAAGATGCCAAATATTTCGGCGGCGGCGCCGGCATTGCGGTGCGTAAGGGCGATAAGGCCCTGGCCGATAAATTCAACGCCGCCATCACCGAAATCCGCGCCAACGGCACCTACAAGAAAGTGCAGGACAAATACTTCGCTTTTGACGTCTACGGGCATTAATCGCTGAAGCAAGCAGGTGGCCCGCCGTTGACCCGGCCGGCCACCTTTTTCATGGGCGATTGTTTTACCCTGCGCCTGTCGAAAACCGTTATCTGGGAGAGCCTATGCAACGCATCGACCATACCCTGCCGTGGAGCCATTTAGGCACGGAGCGCCGGCTCAGCGTGTTTCGCTATGGCCATGGCCCGCGCAAGGTGTATATCCAGGCCAGCCTGCACGCCGATGAGCTGCCGGGCATGCGCACGGCCTGGGAGTTGAAACAGCGACTCAACGACCTTGAAGCGCAAGGGCTGCTCAGGGGCGTCATCGAGCTCGTGCCGGTGGCCAATCCTATCGGCCTTGATCAGCATCTGCAAAGTGCCCACATGGGGCGCTTCGAATTGGGCAGCGGCAAGAATTTCAACCGTTCCTTCGTGGAACTCAGCGCCCCGGTGGCGGAGCGCATCGGGGACCGTCTGGGGGACGATCCGGCCGCCAATATCACCTTGATCCGCCAGACAATGGTCGAGGTCCTCGATGGCTTGCCCACGGCGCCTTCGCAACTCGAAGGGCTGCATCGGCTGTTGCTTCGCCATGCCTGCGACGCCGACGTCACGCTGGACCTTCATTGTGATTTCGAGGCCGCGATCCATCTCTATGCCTTGCCGCAACAATGGCCACAATGGCGCTCACTGGCTGCGCGGCTCAAGGCCGGGGTGGCGTTGTTGTGCGAAGATTCCGGTGGCAGCTCGTTCGACGAGTCCTGCTCCACGCCTTGGTTGCGCCTGGCGAGGATGTTCCCGAACGCGACCATCCCGGCGGCCAACCTGGCGACCACGCTGGAACTGGGCAGCATGAGCGACACCCGAGTCGATCAGGCCCAGGCCAATTGCGAAGCCATCCTTGGATTCCTGGCTGAACAGGGCTTTATTTGCGGCGACTGGCCGGCCGCGCCAGCACAATGCTGCGAAGGTTTCCCGTTCGAGGGCACCCAGTACTTGTTCGCGCCGCATCACGGCGTGGTGAGTTTTCTGCGCGAGGCGGGGGAGTGGGTCGAATGCGCAGATCCGCTGTTTGAAGTGGTCGATCCATTGAACGACCGGGTAACCACCGTTCGAGCCGGAACCAGCGGGGTACTGTTTGCCCTGGATCGCGGACGCTACACACAGCCGGGCATCTGGCAGGCAAAAATCGCCGGGCGCGAGCCGATTCGCGCGGGCAAATTGATCAACGACTGAGAAGTGCTGTCTACCTCACCGCACGGGTCGTTTGCGTGCGGTTATCACTCGATGGAGGAAGACAGATGCTTAAAGCGTTCGCCCTGTTCATGCTGCTGGTATCCGCCGGCGTGCAGGCCCAACCTGCGCTGCACACGGACTTGCCGCTCAATTACCTGGCTCGCGCCGATGAGCAGGCCAGGAACCGGCCGCTGGTGATTTTCCTGCACGGTTCGGGCAGCAATGAAGAAGACTTGCTGTCGCTCGCGGACGAGTTGCCCAAGCATTACAACTACCTCTCGGTGCGTGCCCCCAAGTCCATGGACCCTGGGCGTTACCAGTGGTTTGCCAAAAAAGGCGAGGGCGCCTATGACGGTGACACGTCAGATCTGAAGGCCAGCGGCAAGATGCTGTTGGATTTCATCGAAAAGGCCCGGGCCAAGTACCCGACCGATGCGAGCAACGTGTATCTGGTGGGTTTCAGCCAGGGCGCGATGATGAGTTATGAAGTGGCGCTGCGACACCCCGAAGTTGTCGGTGGCATCGCCGCGATGGGCGGGCGCGTCCTGCCGGTGCTGCGGGCCGAACTGACGCCAGACGAATCGCGGCGGGCGCTGGCCGTGTTCATCGGCCACGGCACGGCGGACCCGATCATTCCCTATCAGGACGGCACCGACGCCGACACGTTTCTCAAGACCCTGGCCCTTGAGCCTGAATTTCACGCCTATCCGGGCCTCGGCCACAACATCAGCGCGCTGGAAGTGAAGGATTTGCGGGCCTGGCTGGAGCGGCTTAACCCGTGAGCGTCAGGCCCGTCACTTGCCGCTGACGATCTGCTTCACTAAAGCCTCATGAGCGGCGCTATCGCTGGCCCTGGAAATGACCTGCACGACCGCCATGCGCGTACCGGAGGCGCCCAGCAGGGTCGTGTCGAGGGTTGGCCCGCCGCCCTGGGTGGCGCGGGTGTCGAGCTGGCGCAGGCCCAGGCCGGAGGTTTTTTGGGTCAGGCTTTTTTCGCTCAGTATCTTGACGTCGGCCAGCGTCTTGTTTTTTTGGGCAGCGAAATCGGCCATGGAAGTGTCGAGGAACGTACCGTCATTATCCTTCACCGTTGTGCCATTGATCAGGGCGTTCTCGGCGGTGATCACCACCGTTCGGGTGGTGGCATTGCTGTACATCGTACCGGTCGCTCCGGCGGTGCCCTGGGCCGCGTCACCGGCGGAAAGGGGGGTGGCGATGAACCCCTTGGGCAAGGTGAAGCTGAATTTGCCGCCGAGCATCGAAACCTTCTGGGCCGGCGCCTGCGCCGCGGCCTTGGGCTGAGCGGCCAGGGCAGGCAATACGACCAGGCTGGCGATCGCCGTCAGCAACAGGGTGGCGGCTTGTTTACGCAGCGATGACATTGAAACTCTCCACGGATGGTCGTGCTTGAGGGCCGATCATCCCATGGGCGTTACCTCGGGTTCCAGCGCAAGACCGATTCCAATCGGGTCAAGTCGATGGCGCCGCACGCGATCGTCAAGGACGATCCCAATACGGCACTTCGCCGAAACACTCCAGGAAAAAGTCGATCACCGTGCGGACCTTCACCGACAGGCGTCGGCTGCCGGGCCAGAGAATGGCGATCTGCTGGGGTTCGAGGCTGTTGGACGTTTCGTAATCTGCCAAGACCGGCACCAGCGTGCCGTTGCGCACGGCTTCGCCGATCAGCCACGACGGAAACATCACCAGGCCAAGGCCTTGCTCGGCGGCCTGGGTCAAGGTGTCGGCGTGGTTGCCAGTGATCGGCCCCCTGACGTTGTAGGGCGTCCAGGCTTGACCCGGCTTGCGGAAAAACCAACGTTGTTGACCGGCCACGCCTTTATAGGCAAGGCATTGGTGGGCGGCGAGGTCCTGAGGCTTACGCGGCGTGCCGTGGCGGGCCAGGTAGGTGGGGCTGGCGGCAATCTGGAAACGGTGCGGCGCGACAATCCGCGCCTGCATGCCGGAGTCATGCAGCGGGCCGATGCGAAAGAGCAGGTCGGCGCCTTCCTGCAGTGGGTCGATGTAACTGTCGGTCTGTTGGATATCCAATTGCAGCTTGGGGTAGCGTTCGCACAATTGGCCCAGCCATGGTGTCAGGTGACGTTGGCCAAACACCACGGGAGCGTTGATCCGCACCAGGCCCGCGGGTTCGCTGTGCTGTTCTTGCAGGGCCTGTTCAGCTTCCTCCAATTGGACCAGCACCAGGCGCGCATGATGCCCAAGCAGGCGGCCGGCTTCGGTGGGCGTGACAGCACGGGTATGGCGATACAGCAACTGCTGGTTCAGCGCCTGTTCCATCAACTGGATCTGCCGGGAAATCGAGGAGGGGGCCAGTCCTTCGCGCCGTGCCACTTCCGAAAAGCTGCCGTGATCGAGCACCGCGACGAACAATCGTAGCGCCTTGAAACCCAATTCGTTGAGGCCGTGCATGAGAAGCGTCCCGCTGTGCGTGTTGCGCAAAAGTGTTATCGGGATGCTCCCATTTATCGCACAGCGACGCCAGCCGATAATAGCCGTCATCTCGTTTCCAGGCAGGTCATCCGATGCAATCAACATCATCCAACGGGGCCGCGTCCATGACGACGGCCACACAACCACGAGCGTTCCTGCGCTGGCTATTGCTGCCGCTGGTCATCCTTGCGGGCATGGGCTTGTCGGTAGAGGCCGGGCTGTTGGGACCGCTCGGTGTCCAGGTCGGTCATCTATGGGCAACGCTGAGCATCTTTGGCGTCGGCTCGGCGCTGTTGTTCCTGCTGTTGCTGTTCAGCGGTCCGCAACAAGGGCCGGCGCTGAACGAACTTCCGCGCTGGCAACTGATCGGCGGCTTGTTGGGGCCGATCTACGTGGTCGTGCTGACGCTGGCCACCCCGCATATCGGCGTCGCCATGACCATGATCGCGATCCTCTCCGGCCAAGTCGGCAAAAGCGTGCTGATTGACCATTTCGGTTGGTTCGGCGCGAGCCGAAAACGGGTCAACGGCGAGCGCTGGCTGGCGTTGGCGTTGATTGTGGTGGCCCTTGTCCTGATTGCCCGAGGTTGATATGAGCGTGTTCTTTTTATTGTTGGTGGTGGTCGCCGCCGGTGCGGTGTTGAGTGTGCAAGCGGCGGTCAATGGCCGCCTGGGCCAGACGGTGGGCGTGTTGCGCAGTAGCCTGCTGACCTTCGTCGTGGGCACTGTGGTCACGGGCCTGCTGATCGTCTTTTTCGAGCCGGCTCACGCGGTCAGCCTGCTGGACGTGCCCAAATGGCAACTGGGCGGCGCGTTGTTCGGCGTCGTCTACATGATCGTCATGGTTGGGGCAGTGCCGCGCATTGGCACGGCCGTGGCAACGGTGGCGGTCATCACCGGGCAACTGGGCATGGGCATGCTGATCGACAACTTTGGCTGGCTGGGCAACCCGGCCATCGAGCTGTCCGGCAGCCGCCTCTTGGCCATGGCCTGCCTGGCACTGGCGCTGGTGTTCATGTACCGCAGCAATACGCGGCGCACCTGAACGGTTCAGTTGGGTTCGACGTCCAGTTGCAGGCTGTCATCGGCCAGACGCTCGGTACGTCGGACAATGCCGCTGACGCGTTGGCCTTCAGCGCTGAACACCACAATCTGGGCTTTTGCCAGGTCTTCCGGCAGCGGTGGGTGCACATGCAGGGCAAACCATGGCGGCTCACCGTCATCGAGGCGCTTGACGTCGAACTGACAGTCGACGCTTTTGGTCTCGCGGCCGAACAGCGTATCGAGACCGTAATCAAGGTGGTTGCTGGCGGTTGGCATCGGCAATCTCCCGAGTTGAGTGTCTGGGTCTAATCAAATGAGTCCTCCAGCGGCGGAAAAATTCCGTTGGATGGCCGGCGATCGATCGCGACGCGGGCGGTGAACGGTTGGCGTTGCTGGTAGAATCGCCCACCTTGACTTACGAGAGGTATGCCCATGAGCGAGCCGATTCGCCTGACCCAGTACAGCCATGGCGCCGGTTGCGGCTGCAAGATCTCGCCCCAGGTGCTGGAAGTGATTCTGGCCGGCAGCGGTGCGCAGAACCTTGACCCCAAGTTATGGGTGGGCAATGCCTCCCGGGACGATGCGGCGGTCTACGCCATCGACGATGAGCGCGGCGTGGTCTCGACCACCGATTTCTTCATGCCGATCGTCGACGATCCGTTCGATTTCGGTCGCATCGCTGCCACCAATGCCATCAGCGACATCTATGCCATGGGCGGTGATCCGCTGATGGCCATCGCCATTCTTGGTTGGCCAGTCAACGTCCTGGCCCCGGAAATCGCCAGGGAGGTGATTCGTGGTGGTCGGTCGGTGTGTGACGAGGCGGGCATTCCCCTGGCCGGTGGACATTCGATTGACGCGCCGGAGCCGATGTTCGGCCTGGCGGTCACGGGCCTGGTGCAAAAGCGCCACATGAAACGCAACGACACCGCCACCGCCGGTTGCCTGTTGTACCTGACCAAACCGTTGGGCATCGGCATCCTCACGACCGCGGAAAAGAAAGGCAAGTTGCGCGCCGCCGACGTTGGCCTGGCCCGGGACTGGATGTGCACCCTCAACAAACCCGGCAGCCGTTTCGGCAAGCTCGACGGCGTGACGGCGATGACCGATGTCACTGGTTTCGGCTTGCTCGGGCATTTGGTGGAAATGGCTGACGGCAGCCAGCTCACCGCCCGCATTCGCTATGACGCGGTGCCGCGCTTGCCGGGCGTTGAGTATTATCTCGATCAGGGCTGCGTGCCGGGTGGCACGCTGCGCAACTACGACAGCTACGCCAGCAAGGTCGGACGTGTCCAGGAACTGCACAAGCGCGTGCTGTGCGACCCGCAGACCAGCGGCGGCCTGCTGGTCGCCGTCACCCCCGAGGGCAACGAACAGTTCCTCGCGGTTGCTGCCGAACTGGGCCTTGCGTTGGCGCCAATCGGTGAGCTGGTCGAGCGACAGAGCTACGCGGTCGAGGTGTCTTGATGCCCAACGACATTACCGATTACCGCGACATCTTTCTCAACGATCGTCCGATGATGGACACCCGCGCGCCCATCGAATTTCACAAGGGCGCGTTCCCCGGCGTGATCAATCTACCGTTGATGACCGACATCGAGCGGCAACGCGTCGGCACCTGTTACAAACAGCAGGGTCAGCAGGCCGCCATTGTCTTGGGCCACCAACTGGTATCCGGTGAAACCAAGGCCCAGCGCATCCAGGCCTGGGCAGATTTCGCCCGGTCCCATCCCGATGGAGTGTTGTATTGCTTCCGTGGAGGCTTACGCTCGCAAATCGTCCAGCAATGGCTCAAGGACGAGGCGGGCATCGACTATCCCAGGGTCGGCGGCGGCTACAAGGCCATGCGCACATTCCTGCTTGAAACGGTCGAGCAGGCCGCTGCCCAGTGCGACCTGGTCCTGCTGGGCGGCATGACCGGCACCGGCAAGACCGAAGTGCTGGCCCGACTGGACAATGCCCTTGACCTGGAAGGCTATGCCAACCATCGCGGTTCAAGTTTCGGCAAACGCGCCACCGGGCAGCCATCCAACATCGATTTCGAGAACCTGTTGGCGGTGGATGTGCTGAAAAAGCGTGCCGCCGGCATCGAACAATTCGTGCTGGAAGATGAAAGCCGCATGGTGGGCAGTTGCGCCGTCCCATTGCCCTTGTACCAGCGCATGCAGCAGGTGCCGATGGTCTGGCTTGAAGACAGCCTGGAGCGGCGGGTCGAGCGGATCCTGCGCGACTACGTGGTCAACCTGTGCGCCGAATTTATCGAGGTGCATGGCGATGAAGGGTTCTCGCTGTTTTCCGAACGGCTGCTCGCAAGCCTGGACAATATTCACAAGCGCCTGGGTGGCGATCGTCATCGGCGATTGATGGACATCATGGAAGCAGCCCTGGCCGAGCAGGCCAGTACCGGCGCCGTCGACTTGCATCGCGGCTGGATCGACGGCCTGCTGCGTGAATATTACGACCCGATGTATGTGTTCCAGCGGGAGAAGAAGGGCGGGCGAATCGAATTTGCCGGAGAG
Organism: Pseudomonas sp. Z5-35; assembly: GCF_051131945.1. Lineage (NCBI taxonomy): Bacteria > Pseudomonadati > Pseudomonadota > Gammaproteobacteria > Pseudomonadales > Pseudomonadaceae > Pseudomonas > Pseudomonas sp. Z5-35. The sequence continues at coordinate 3,441,647 of NZ_CP071640.1, read as the reverse complement.
CACGCGGCGGTATTGGCGTATTTGCGTGAGCGCGCTGCTCGGCAAGGATGAACTCGACGCTCATCATCCCGCCGAGCCGAAGCTGGCGCTGGCGGGCTCGTTCCCACGGGTGCTTTGCCCATGGAAACGGCCATCAGGTCAGGTCGGGCAAGTCTCTTGCCCGTTGTCCAGCCCTTGCTTGTAGCTTTGGCTGGTGAGGCTGGCCTTGCCGTTGTGCCAGGTCAGGGTCAGCACATACAGCGAATCGAAATCACTCGATGCCCAGTCATCGGTGATTGTCTGGCGCTTGCCCATCGCTTCACCCGCGACTTTATTGATCAGTTCCGGCAGGTAGCCGTGGGACCAGGCGGTGTAGATGGTGGAGTTGTGGTACTTGTCATGCAGCAACTCGTCAGCCAGGTCGCTGGTATCGTTGGCCGAATATTCGATGTTCACCGGCAACCCGAGCTTGATGGCGCTGGGGCTGATGGTCATCAGCGGGCGAATATAGCTGTAGGAATTATCCAGCTCACCCTCTTCGACGTTTCGAGTCGGGTTGGCCGCGAACACATAGTCGGCCTTGCCGAATTTTTCCGGCAGCAGGGTCGCCAGGTCGATGGCCCGGTTCAGCCCCTGGCAATTGAGCTGGCCGAGCCCGCCGGCGGGTTTTTCGGCGTGACGCAGGAACACCAGGGTCTGGACGCCATCGGCGGGCTGGGCGCGGCTCACGCTGGACTCCAGCGACAGCACCAGGCCACAGGCCACAAGCAACGTCGGTAGCATCAGCCACGAACGGCGTTTGAGGTAACCGGTGAATCTCTGTGGGGTCATCATGGATATAGGTGTCTTCGGTCTTCTTGATTCAGGCTGACAAACCTCGGCACCGCAGAGCGTGTGGCTCGGGTGTTTTCCATGTCGTTATGCCGCTTCGATGCCTCGGGGCACTTATCTGAGTCCCTTTCTGCCCTTTGGTTCGATCCTGGCCGGCGCCATGCACTGTAGCGGCGTCCTTCCGGCAGGTGGGGCGAATGTTAGCGACAGGATGTTGCGGTTTTAAGAACAGGCAGTCCGGTCCCTTGCAGGGGGGCATGATTGAGGCACCAAAACCCCATCAGCTGATTTATGCTCCAGATTTCTGGCTGACACTTGGAATCCACCTCATGCCCAACCTGACCCCGTTTCCCATCACCCAAAAATGGCCCGCCCAATACCCGGAGTGGATCCAGCTCTACTCGCTGCCGACCCCCAACGGGGTGAAGGTCTCCATCATGTTGGAAGAGACCGGCCTGCCCTACGAGCCGCACAAGGTCGACTTTGCCAGCAACGACCAGCTGTCCCCTGAATTCCTGTCCCTGAACCCCAACAACAAGATCCCGGCCATCCTCGACCCCCATGGGCCGGGGGACCAGCCGCTGGCGTTGTTCGAATCGGGGGCGATCCTGATTTACCTCGCAGACAAGAGCGGCCAACTGCTGGCCCAGGAGTCGGCGGCGCGCTACGAGACGATCCAGTGGTTGATGTTTCAGATGGGTGGTATCGGTCCGATGTTCGGCCAGTTGGGCTTCTTCAACAAATTCGCCGGCAAGGACTACGAAGATAAGCGTCCCCGCGATCGTTACGCCGAGGAAAGCAAGCGCCTGCTCAAGGTGCTCGACGGGCGCCTGCAAGGGCGGGACTGGATCATGGGCGAGCGTTACACCATCGCCGATATCGCGACATTCCCGTGGGTGCGCAACCTGATCGGCTTTTACGAGGCCGGTGATCTGGTGGGCATCCACGATTTCCCCAACGTGACTCGGGTGTTGGAGCGGTTCCTGGCGCGCCCGGCAGTGGCGCGCGGCTTGAAGATTCCTGAGTGATGCCGCCGATGACCCGCCGATTCGATCTCAAGCAGTTGAATGAAGGATTGGTGGCGCGGTGGTGACGTGCATCAATGGCTCGCTGACGTTGTAAGCGGATTATTGCGGCGCGGGTAATACTCTGTTCTGTTGTCAGCGTTTGTGCCGTGCCGGGTCAGGGCATAAGCTTTGCCTCGCGATCAATCGTCCACTCAGGAGTCCCATGTCCAGCCAGTTCCCCGAAGCGCGTCCACGCCGTCTGCGCCGCAACGCAAACTTGCGCAGCCTGTTCCAGGAAACCGAGTTCACCTTGAACGACCTGGTGCTGCCTATATTTGTCGAAGAAGAAATCAATGACTTCGTGCCGATCAAGAGCATGCCGGGCGTGGCGCGCATTCCGGAATCCAAGCTGGCCGGTGAGATTGAGCGGTACGCCCGCGCTGGCATCAAGTCGGTGATGACGTTTGGCGTTTCCCATCACTTGGACAACGACGGCAGCGACACGTGGAGCGAGCGTGGCCTGGTCTCGCGCATGGCAGGAATCTGCAAGGATGCCGTGCCGGAAATGGTCGTGATGTCCGATACCTGCTTCTGTGAATACACCGATCATGGTCACTGCGGCGTCCTGCACGGCCATGAAGTGGATAACGATCGGACCCTGGTCAACCTCGGCAAACAAGCCGTGGCGGCTGCACGCGCGGGTGCCGATGTCATCGCGCCGTCGGCAGTCATGGACGGGCAAGTCCAGGCCATCCGCAAGGCTTTGGATGACGCGGGCTTCAGCCAGACGGCAATCATGGCCTACTCGACCAAATTCGCCTCGGCGTTGTACGGCCCGTTTCGCGAAGCAGGCGGCAGCGCTTTGAAAGGCGACCGCAAAAGTTATCAGATGAACCCGATGAACCGTCGCGAGGCGCTGCGCGAGTCGTTGCTTGATGAGCAAGAGGGCGCCGACGCACTGATGGTCAAGCCGGCCGGTGCCTACCTCGATATCATCCGCGACATTCGCCAGGCCTCGAACCTGCCGTTGTCGGCTTATCAGGTCAGCGGCGAATACGCGATGATCAAGTTCGCCGCCCAGGCCGACGCCATCGACGAGGCCCGCGTGGTACGGGAAAGCCTTGGCGCGATCAAGCGTGCCGGAGCAGACCTGATTTTTACCTATTTTGCGATGGACCTGGCGTTGAGCGGAATCTGACCCGACATCGCTTCCCATTGGATTTCTGCTGGCTTTTGATCGTATGGTTGCTCCCGAACATTGGACCTGACGGAACACCATGCCATTCACTCGATTGATGATCAATCTCACCGCATTGCTGGCACTGGCTGGCTGCGGCAGCCGGCAGGCCCAAGAGCCTGAACGCCAGCCAGCCGAAGTCAAGGCGCAGATCGTTCGGCTGTTGCCGGCCAAGACGGCTGATCGGGAAGGCTGGGCCACGGACATCTATGTGGCGCTTTCGGCACAGCAGATCCCGGCCACGACGCAAAATATCTGTTCGGTGCTTGCCGTGACCGAACAGGAATCAACCTTCCAGGCCGACCCGGCAGTGCCGGGGCTCGGCAAGATTGCCCGTCAGGAAATCGACCGTCGCGCGGCGAAAGTGCACATTCCCGGACTGCTGGTCAGCGGCGCGCTCCAGGTGCGCTCGCCCAATGGCAAAAGCTACAGCGATCGACTCAATGCGGCGCGAAGCGAGAAAGAACTCAGCGCGATTTTTGATGACTTTATCAGCATGGTGCCGCTGGGCAAGACGCTCTTCGACGGCTTCAATCCGGTTCACACGGGTGGGCCGATGCAAGTCAGCATCGCGTTCGCCCAGGCCAATGCCCGCAATTACCCTTATGCGGTGTATGGCTCGATTCGTCGCGAAGTGTTCAGTCGTCGTGGCGGAATGTATTTCGGTACGGCGCACCTGCTGGGGTATCCCGTGAGCTACACCGAGCCGTTGTACCGCTTCGCTGATTTCAACGCCGGGTGGTACGCCAGCCGCAACGCAGCTTTCCAGCACGCCGTGAGTCGCGCTTCGGGCATTCCCTTGGCCTTGGACGGTGATTTGATCCTCCCCAATTCGATCATGCCCGGCAGCACGGAACTGGCGGTGCGCACGTTGGGCAAGTCGTTGGGGATGCGCAACCCGACCATTCGTAATCAATTGGAGTTGGGTGACAGCCTGGCGTTCGAGGACAGCAAACTCTACAAGCGTGTGTTCGAATTAGCGGAAAAGTCTGAAGGTAAGCCGCTGCCCAGGGCGATATTGCCGGGCATCGTCCTCAAGAGCCCGAAGATTACCCGCAAGCTGACCACCGCCTGGTTTGCCAAGCGAGTGGACGAACGTTACCAGCGGTGCATGGCGCGGTCCTCGGGGCGCTAACAGGCTGAACACGAAAAAGCCCGGCGGATAAGGCCGGGCTTTTAGTGGGGCTTCAATGCTAGCCGGGTCAGCGTGGCGAGGGGCTTTCCTCGCCACGGATGGTGATGAACAACATCTGAGATTTGCTGGCAACTCATGCGCGGTTCTGAGCCAGGCGATCGGAGCCACCTTCAGCGACGCGGCGTTCCAGCAGGCGATCGGCGCCGCCTTCGGCAACACGGTTTTCGATCAGGCGGTCGGAGCCACCTTCAGCGACGCGGCGTTCCAGCAGGCGATCGGCGCCGCCTTCGGCAACACGGTTTTCGATCAAACGATCGGAGCCGCCTTCGGCAACGATCGGGTGGGAAGAGGCGGCGAATACGTTGGCTGCCAGAACCGAGAAAGCGACGCTGAGAATGATTTGGCGTTTCATGGTGGTGTGCTCCGGGGTTGCAGTTATTGGGTGTGGGCTCATTGTTGCGCCGGGCACTGAGCGTGAGAACTTCATTGACGTGATGGTGAACATCGACAGCGGTGATAGCTGGTTGGCTGGCTGTCGGTCAGGTTGATGGAACATGAATAGGCAAGCGGGGCTCTACCGGCAGAATCCCTTCGCAGGAGGCAAACGACATGTATCAGTTATTCGGCCACAGCCAGTCCGGTTCCTCGGCCGTGGAGATTGCCCTGGCGCTGTGCGGCGTGCCTTACCGCCGGGTGGATACCTATTCGACCGAGGACAACGAGGCGGCAAAAGAGCTCGAGGCATTAAATCCGCAGAAGCAGGTCCCGACCCTGCAACTGGCGGACGGCTCGGTGCTGACCGAGGCGGCAGCGATTCTGATTCACCTGGGCTTGTCCTTTCCAGAATCGAAACTGCTCCCGGATGACCCGGCCCGTCGCGCGCAAATTATCCGTGGCCTGGTGTATATCGCCGCCAATTGCTACACGCCCATCGGCATCATCGATTTTCCGCAACGCTGGCTGCCTGACGGCGACGAGGCTACCCAAGAGCGGCTGGTGGCGGGCACGAAACAACGCTTGTATCGCAACTGGGCGCTGTTTGCCGACCAGTTCCCGGCGACACCTTTCCTCTGTGGGACCGAACCCGGTGCGTTGGATATCCTGGCGGCGGTGATCACCAAGTGGGTCGACACGCGCCAAGCGATGCTCAGCGCTCGCCCTGAGTTCTATGGCTTGCTGGAGCGCATCGACCACCATCCGCGGATCGCACCAGTGCTTTCATTGCATTGGCCGCAGTGATCAAGGGCATGCGTTACCAGAGGCGGCTTGCCTGACAAGGGCGACGAATTGCCGGACGTTGTTCTGATGGCCCTTCACCAAGTCGCCAATACTGCCCGCCGCCGGTGTCTGCAAGCTGCTGCGGCAGGTGAGGGTTCGGACGTCGTCGCCAAGGTTGCGCAAGCGCCATTGCACGTCCATGCGGGCATAGCGCCCGGGGATCGAGTCGAAGCGTTGTACATCTACCCGCAACAGCCGCTTCGGCGCCCCGGGGTTGCTCAGTTGTTCGTCAAGGCTGCTGCGCAGCTCGTCTGCCAGGCTGGAACCCCACCATTCGGTTTCGAGGATGGCCAACCCGCTGTCGCCTTGACGGATGACCATTTGGGTGCGATCCACCTGAGGAGGAACGCTGACATGCTCGATCTGGATGTCCTCGCTGGCGTGCACCAGGCCGCCCGGTTGGACCGGGCTCAGGGTGTGATAGTGAATAGGGTCGCTACGGCAGGCACCGAGTAGCAACGCCAAGGCAATCAACGAGCATTTCAGCATCAGCGGCATCAAGCGTGCTCCTGTGATCATTCTTTCGCCGGAAAGGTCAGGTTCTGCGTCGGAGCGTCTTTCGGACGACCGCGCAGCAGCGATTCAGGGTGACGGCTCAGGTAGTCGGACAGCTCGCGCAGCGATCGTGACATCCGGCCCAGGTCATCCATGGTCTGGGTCAGTTGTTCGCGCTGGGGTGAGTCCTCTGCCAGGGTCGAATTCGCCGATTGCAAGGTCTTGCTCACGTCCTGCAAGGTGCTTTGCACGCCCGGAAGGGTCTTGCTGTTGAATTGCGTCAGGCCTTTGCGCAGCTCCACGAGGTTACCGTCCAGGTTGCTGGCGATGCTTTCCAGCGGCAGCTTGTTGATTCGCTCCACCACCGTCTGGAGTTGTTCCTGCAACTGCTGGAGGCTGCCGGGAATGGTCGGGATCCGGAGGGGCCGGGCGGAGGAGTCGAAGGCGACTTTCTCAGCCTTGGGGTAAAAATCCAGCGAAATGTACAACTGCCCAGTCAGCAGGTTGCCGCTGCGAGCCTGGGCGCGCAGGCCCCGTTCAACGAAACTGCCGACCAGGCGCGCGGCGGCGGCTTCGTCTTCCGGATCGTGGTTGAGCGACTTGAGCAGTTTTTCATGGGCCTTGCCGAGCAGTTGGGGGTAGATCACGATTCCCACGTTGACTGGGAATGTGCGCTGTTTCTCGTCGAAGTCCAGGTTCATGGCGACCACCCGGCCAATCTCGATCCCGAGGAACTCCACCGGCGCGCCGACGCGCAAGCCGCGCAAGGCCTGGTCGAAGCGCAGGGCCAGGTATTGCGCCTTGCCACTGGGCGGAGCCAGGGCGCTCTGTTGATCGGCGAACAGCTCGAAGTTCTTGTTTTCGGCAGCGGGTACATCGTTGGGGCTGTATTCCGGAGCCCGGAAGGCAATGCCGCCAACCAGCAAGGCGGAAAGGGACTCGGTCTTGACCGCGAAACCATTGGCGCCGACGTTGACGTCCACGCCGCTGACGTTCCAGAACCGGGTGTTCTCGGTGACGTACGCATCGTTTGGCGCGTTGACGAACACTTCGATGTTGACGCCTTTGCCCTCGGCGTCCAGTGCGTAGGACACCACCTGGCCTACCGGGATCTTGCGCAGGTACACCGGCGAGCCGATGTCCAGTGAACCGAGGTCCTGGGAATGCAAGGTGAAACGCTTGCCCGGTTCGCCGTAGGTGATCGGTGGCGGTGCCTCCAGGCCGGTGAAGGATTTGGCGCGCACTTTCGAATGTCCGGCGTCGGCACCGATGAAGTCCCCCGACAGCAAGGTGTCGATCCCGGAGATCCCCCCCGCGCCGATGCGCGGCCTCACCACCCAGAACACCGAGTCTTCGTGGGTAAAGGTGTCGGCTGTCTTGGCCAGCTTGACCGTGGCGGTGACGTTCTTCTGATCATTGCTCAGCTGCACGTCAGTAACCTGGCCAATGACCACGTTGCGGTACTTGACCGGGGTCTTGTTGGCGGTCAGGCCTTCGCCTGTCTTGAAGGTGATGGTGATGGTCGGGCCTTCCTGCAGCCAGTTGTTGACCACCAGGGACACGCCCACCAGCACCGCGATGATCGGCACGATCCACACCAGCGACACGGTCCAGCGTCGGGTGGAGACATGGGCGCGGCCCGGTGCGGGCTGTCCGTCAGTGGCTTGCGACTTCATCCATGAGCTCCTCGGAGGGTTGGGTATCCCAGATCAGCCGTGGGTCGAAACTCATTGCCGACAGCATGGTAAACAGCACCACGAGGCCGAAGAAGAGGATCCCCGGTCGTGGTTCGATGTCGCTCAGGGCCTGGAATTTGACCAGCGCCGCCACCAGGGCCACGACCAGCACGTCAAGCATCGACCAGTAGCCGATGACTTCGACCAGCCGGTATAGCTTGGCACGCTGCACCTGCGCCCAGGTACTGCGCCGTTGCACGGTCACCAGCAGCAACGTCAGCACGACGAACTTGATGCCCGGCACCGCAATGCTGGCGATGAAGATTATCAGCGCGATGTCCCAGGCACCACTGTGCCAGAACTCGAGTACGCCGCTGATGATGGTGCTGTCCGCACCGTCACCGAGCATTTGGGTATTCATGACCGGAAGCAGGTTGGCCGGGATGTAGAACACCAGCGCCGCCAGCATGTAGGCCCAGGTGCGGGTCAGGGTATCGGGTTTGCGCCGGTGCAGGGCGGCATCGCAGCGCGGGCAGGTCTCGGGTTCGTCGGTCATGTCGCAAGCCAGGCCGCAGCTGTGGCAAAGACACAAGTTCAGATCGCTGGCCTTGGGAGGGTTGCCCGGCGAAGCAACGTTCACAGGGTGTTCCACAGGTCGCGGACATCGCGACCGGCAATGCGGATCATCAGCAGGCTCAAGGCCGCCAGGGCGAACAGGCCTATGCCGGGAAGCACATCCAGCAACCCGGCAAGCTTGATGACAGCCACCAGGGCCCCCAGCAAGCAGACCTCCAGCATGCTCCACGGTCGCAGGGTCTCCAGGCTGCGCATGCACAGGTTGAACGCCGGTGCGCGCCGGTTGGAATGGGCGTAGCCCAACACCCAGAGCAGCAGCGTCAACTGGAAGGCCGGGGCGATGATGATCGCGACCGCGGCCACCAGGGCGATAAAGGTAATGGGCCCCTGACTCAGGGCCACGACCGAATCCCACAGGGTCGCGCTGTTGCTCAGGCCCTGGAGGCGGATGCTCATCACCGGATAGACGTTGGCGAAGGCCCACAGCACCGCTGCCGTGATGGTCAAGGCCAGGCGCTGTTCGATGGTCAGGCCGTTGTAGCGCTGGATCACCGCGTGGCATTGCACGCACGTGGCTTTTTGATGCGGGACCAGCGCAACAGGCTCGTACACCGCATCGCAATGCTCACAAATGATCAGTCGGTCGGTAACGGCCATGGGAATGCTCGGCAGGGACAACTCCTTCAATATAGAAGTGAGTTGGAAATGAGCAACCCGTGCGCGCCGATCATTCGCCGCGAATGTATTGCTCCAGTTGTCTGATCAGGTCCGCCTGCTCGGCGATGGCTTCCTTGACCAGGTCACCGATGGACAAAAGGCCGACCAGCTTGCCATCCTCCACCACCGGCAAATGTCGCAGGTGCTTGTCGGTCATGATGCTCAGGCAAGTCTCGACGGTTTGGTGCGGATCGATGGTGATGACCGGCGAAACCATGATGTCGCGGACTTTCGTGCCCACCGAGGAGCGGCCATGCAAGACCATTTTGCGTGCATAGTCGCGCTCGCTGATGATGCCTAGCACTTCGTCGTTTTTTACCACCAGCAGGGCACCGACGTTTTTTTCGGCCATGCGCATCAGCGCCTGCAGCACCATGTCGTCCGGTGAAATGGTATGCACTTGCTGGTTCTTCTCGTCTTTTATCCGGAGCAACTGCGCGACGGTTTTCATGGGTGGCCTCGGGTAGCGTTTTGCGGGTGGTTTAAGGATCGTAGACCCAACGGCGCAGAGCAAGCGATAAAGCGGCAGTCAGCCGTCCAAAAGCGTCATGACCGGTAAAATATTCGCCACAACAGCAAGTTGATGGCGTGTCAGTTGAGCAGGTGAAGTTCCCTCGCCGCAGGTAGAATCACCCCTTATGGAAAATCTGAGGTTTCAGCGGTGGATCTACAGCAGGGCTTCGTCCTGACCCGGCATTGGCGCGATACCCCGGCGGGCACTGAAGTCGAGTTCTGGCTGGCCACCGACGCCGGCCCCCGCCGTGTGCGGCTGCCGGTGCAGCCGTCGGTGGCGTTCGTGCCGCAGGTCCAGCGCGGCCAGGTCGAGGCGCTGCTGCAGGGCGAGAAGGATGTCGAGTTGCGTCCCCTGGAGCTGCTGGATTTCGAGCATCGCCCGGTGCTGGGCCTGTATTGCCGGCAACATGCGCAACTGATGCGCCTGGACACCACGTTGCGCCGTGCCGGCGTCGAGGTGTTCGAGGCTGACATCCGGCCGCCGGAGCGTTACCTGATGGAGCGCTTCATCACCGCGCCGGTCTGGTTCGGCGGCACGCCGGCCGCCGATGGCCTGCTGGTCGACGCCCAGATGAAACCGGCGCCTGAGTACCGTCCACCGTTGCGACTGGTGTCCCTGGACATCGAAACCACCGCCCAGGGTGATCTGTATTCCATCGCCCTGGAAGGCTGCGGCGAGCGCCAGGTGTATATGCTCGGGCCGCCCAACGGCGACGCCAGCGCTGTGGATTTTCAGTTCGAATACTGCGAATCCCGCACGCTGCTGCTGAAGAAACTCAACGAATGGTTTGCTCGCTTCGACCCCGACGCGATCATCGGCTGGAACCTGGTGCAGTTCGATTTGCGCGTGCTGCATGAACACGCCCGCCGGCTGGCCGTGCCGCTGCGCCTGGGGCGTGGTGGCGAAGAAATGCAATGGCGCGAGCACGGCGCGCGCAACAACCATTTCTTCGCCTCGGCGGCCGGGCGGTTGATCATCGACGGGATCGAGTCCTTGCGTTCGGCCACTTGGAGTTTTCCTTCGTTCAGCCTGGAAAACGTCGCCCAGACACTGCTCGGCGAAGGCAAGTCCATCGACAACCCCTACCAGCGCATGGACGAGATCAACCGCATGTTCGCCGAGGACAAGCCGGCCCTGGCGCGCTACAACCTCAAGGACTGCGAGTTGGTCACGCGGATCTTCGCCAAGACCGAGCTGCTCAAGTTCCTGCTGGAGCGGGCCAGCGTCACCGGCCTGCCGGCGGATCGCAGCGGGGGATCGGTGGCGGCGTTCACGCATTTGTACATGCCGCTGATGCACCGCCAGGGTTTCGTCGCGCCGAATCTCGGCCAGCGTCCCCCCGAGGCCAGCCCTGGCGGGTTTGTCATGGACTCCCAGCCGGGGCTCTATGAGTCGGTGCTGGTGCTGGACTACAAGAGCCTCTATCCATCGATCATCCGCACCTTTCTCATCGACCCGGTGGGCTTGATCGAAGGCCTGCGCCACCCGGACGATGGCGAGTCGGTGCCGGGTTTTCGCGGGGCGCGGTTCTCTCGCACCCGCCACTGCCTGCCCGCCATCGTGGCGCGGGTCGCCGAAGGCCGGGAAACGGCCAAGCGCGAACACAACGCGCCGCTGTCCCAGGCCCTGAAAATCATCATGAACGCGTTTTACGGCGTGCTCGGTTCCAGCGGCTGTCGTTTCTTCGACACGCGCCTGGCGTCGTCCATCACCCTGCGCGGGCACCAGATCATGCAGCGCACCCGGCAGCTGATCGAAGCCCAGGGGCACGTGGTGATCTATGGCGATACGGACTCGACATTCGTCTGGTTGGGCCGGGCTCACGGCCAGGAAGAGGCCGCACAGATAGGCCGGGACCTGGTGGCTTACGTCAACCAATGGTGGGGCGATCATGTGCGCGACGAGTATGGATTGCAGAGTGCGCTGGAGCTGCAGTTCGAAACCCATTTCAAGCGCTTCCTGATGCCCACGATTCGTGGCACGGAAGAGGGCAGCAAGAAGCGCTACGCCGGGCTGGTGACCCGCGCCGACGGCAGCGACGAAATCATCTACAAAGGCCTTGAAACCGTGCGCACCGACTGGTCGCCCCTGGCCCGGCAGTTCCAGCAGGAGCTGTACGGGCGGATCTTCCACCGCAAGCCCTATCAGGACTACGTGCGCGATTATGTGCAGCAGACGCTGGCCGGGGCGTTCGATGATCGACTGGTCTATCGCAAGCGCCTGCGCCGCCCGCTGGATGACTACGAACGCAACGTTCCGCCCCATGTTCGGGCAGCGCGGCTCGCCGATGAGTTCAACGAGCGCCAGGGCCGTCCACGGCAGTATCAGAACGGTGGCTGGATCAGCTACGTGATCACCGTCGCAGGGCCTGAGCCACTGGAAACCCGTAGTGCGCCGATCGACTACGACCACTACGTGACCAAGCAACTGCAGCCGTTGGCGGATGCAATCCTGCCCTTTGTGGACGATGATTTTTCAACATTGATTGGGGGGCAGATGGGGTTGTTCTGATCGCCACAAGAGTTCCGATTGCGTCAGGACTAAACCATCGCCAACCGCTGCTTGCCCTGTGGCTGCGGGAACATCAGGTCCAACGCCGCCAGATCCTGGGGCTCAAGCTGCAGATTCGCGGCTTCGGCGTTCAGGCGCACATGTTCAGGTTGCACGGCCTTGGGGACGGCGATGACGTTGTCCTGGCGCAAGAGCCAGGCCAGGGCGATCTGCGCCGGCGTCGCGCGGTGGCGCTCGGCGATCTGTTGCAAGGTGTGATCCTTCAGCAAATGTCCACCCTGGCCGACCGGGCAGTAAGCCATGACCGGCATGCGCTGCTGTTGGCACCAGGGCAGCAGGTCGAATTCGATGCCGCGTTCATGCAGGTTGTACAGCACTTGATTGGTGGCGCAGGCCGGCGTGGCCAGTACCTCGAGGTCAGCGACGTCAAAGTTCGACACGCCCCAGCGCCCGATCTTGCCTTCTTCGCGCAAGCGTTCAAACGTTTCGACGGTTTCTTCCAACGGGTACTGGCCGCGCCAGTGCAGCAGATACAGGTCGATGTAATCGGTGTCGAGCCGTCGCAAGCTGCGCTCGCAGGCCAACGGAATGCCCTTACGACTGGCGTTGTGCAGATAGACCTTACTCACCAGGAACACCTGGTCGCGCAGCCCGGTGATCGCTTCGCCAACGACGTGTTCGGCGCCGCCCTCGGCGTACATTTCCGCCGTATCAATCAGCGTCATGCCCAGTTCGATGCCCAAGCGCAGGGCGGCCACTTCCTTCTTGTGATGGGACGGTTCTTCACCCAGGCGCCAAGTGCCCTGGCCGATTACCGGTACCGAAACGCCGGCCAATTCCACGGTTCTCATGCACGTCTCCTGCTCTGCGGGTCGATAAAGCGTGTGGCAGCAGGATAGACCAGGTGTTCCCATCTTGATCGTTCCCGCGTAACGGGCGAGAACGATCAATCGTGGGGAAGTTACTCGGCCGAGAACTTCAGCACCATGGCCTGGGTATAGGCCTGGCCCGGGTCAAGTCGCGTTGAAGGGAAGGACGGCTGGTTGGGCGAGTCCGGGTAGTGCTGGGTCTCGAGGGTGAACGCACCCCAGTGCGAATAGACCTTGCCTTGCTTGCCCTTGACCGTGCCATCGAGGAAATTGCTGGTGTAGAACTGCACGCCGGGTTCGGTGGTATAGAGCTGCAAGCGCCGTCCGGATTGCGGATCCTGGACATCGGCGGCGAGTTTGCTCACGTCACCCTTGGCGTCGAGCACCCAGTTGAAATCGAAGCCGCCCTGTTTCGGCTCGGCAAACTTGAGCTGAGGGTGATCAGCCTTGATATGCGTGCCAATCGCAGTGGGCTTGGTGAAGTCCATCGGCGTGCCAGCGACAGGCGCCAGCTCGCCGGTGGGGATGAGCTTGGCCGTCACTGGCGTATAACGGGACGCGTGCAGGGTCGCGACTTGCTTGAGGATGTCGCCGTTGCCCGCGCCAGCCAGGTTGAAATAGCTGTGGTTGGTCAGGTTCAGCACCGTCGGTTTGTCGGTGGTGGCCTTGTAGTCGATGCGCAGTTCGTTCTTGTCGTTGAGGCTGTAGGTAACGTCCGTCGTCAGGTTGCCGGGAAAACCCATTTCGCCGTCCGCCGATACATACGTCAGGGTCACGCCTACCGAATCCTTGTCATTGCTCGGCTCGGCTTTCCATACCCGCTTGTCGAACCCTTGAGGTCCGCCGTGCAAGGAGTTGTCCTTATCGTTCTGCGGTACTTGGTAGCGCTTGCCGTCCAGCTCGAAGGCGCCGCCGGCGAGGCGGTTGCCGAAGCGGCCGATGGTCGCGCCGAAATACACATTGCCGTTTTTCTGGTAGCCCTGAACATCGTCGAAGCCCAGCACGATGTCGGCGGTCATGCCGTTTTTGTCCGGCACGACCAGCGATTGCAGGATCCCGCCATAGGTGATGACGGTAGCCTCCATGCCATGGCTGTTGCGCAGGATGTATTTTTCAACCGCGGTGCCGTCGTTGGTCTTGCCGAACGCAACGCGTTCGTTGGTCAGGCCCGCGGCCTGGGATGAGGTGGCGATCATCAGAGAGACTCCGAGGGCCGTGAGCAGATATTTGGATTCAAGCATGGTGTGACCTTCCTTCCTGTTGTTTTGTTGTTGTTTTAACGCGGGTCGAGTCCGTTACTTGGTCGGACAGCGATGAAGGTTTTTCTGTTCAGTAGTCTTTCTATTTGAGGCTTGCGAAGGGATTTATAGCCATAAATACAGAATTATCAATTAAAAAGTAAGACTAATTGAGCGAGACGAGCCTGGCCCGAGCGTGAGATTTGCTGGCGACCACTGCACTTTTGGGACTTTTGCCGCTCTATCCATGGCCAGGAAGCGGCGACCCCCACCGTTTCCCCATGCCCAGACCGAGATTCAATGGCCGGTGTTTTCCCTTTCAAAATGGTATTGCCACGGCGCTGCGGCTTGCTGCTGGCAGGGCTTTTGTTGTTGCTTAGCGGCGGCTGCAGTCATCAGCAGGGCCAGGACATGGTCAATCAGTTCAGCAACGCCCGGCCCCAGGAATTCTTGCAGACCAGTGTCGACCGCATGGCCACGCTCTCGATGCATGACAACTTGGAAAGTCTGTACCTGCTGATGCACAAGCTTTACCTGCGCAACCCTGAAGAGCTGCGTAAATCGGGCTTCCTGGATGCGCGTATCGCCGTCAAGCAGGTGCGCCAGGCCATCGAGCAGCAACGACCTTTGCCAACCTTGGGCAACAAGAAGGATCTCGCCGCCCTGAGCTACGCCATGAGCCCGGAGTTTCTCGGCGACCGGGTCGGTGCGTTCATCTACGCCATCGGGAGCATGCTGGTGACGGCCCACGGCAATCGCCTCGAGTTCTACATGACCGACACCATCGACCCGCGTTTCGTCAGCAACGCGGCGCGCAATATCGAGAAAGCCACGTGGTTGCTGGGCCAGCGGCAGAACAAGGACGGCACGCCAGTGCTGTTTTCCAACGAGATTTCGGAGGAGGGCAGTAACCTGAGTTTTGCCGTCGAATTCGGGAAAATTGTTGCGCGGCTGGACTTGCTGACGCAGATGCTCGACGAGCGCTATCGGCGCATAGGGCTCAATTACGCGCAGAGCTTGCTGTTCCTCAATTTCCTGCCGGTTCAGTAAAAAAATGGAATAAAGATAGATCACATCGATATAGGGAGTTATAAGAAAAATCGCTATGCTCGCGGCCAGATTTTTCACGCGGTCGCGCTGAGACGGGTTTGATGGATTTCGGTAATGTCGGTTTAGTCGTAGCGGGCCTGGTGGTCGGTTTCATCGTCGGGATGACCGGCGTGGGTGGCGGATCGCTGATGACCCCCATCCTGTTGTGGTTTGGTATCAACCCGGCGACGGCGGTGGGTACGGACCTGCTGTACGCGGCAATCACCAAATCCGGCGGCGTCCTTGTCCATGCCAAAAATCGCAATATCGACTGGGCGATTACCGGTTGGCTGACCCTTGGCAGTGTGCCGGCGGTCGGGCTGACCCTGTGGTTTCTCAGCAGCCTGGACGGATCGCCCGACGCGATGAACGCGGTCATCAAGCAAGCCCTGGGCTTTGTGCTGTTCGCCACCGCCCTGGCGATTTTGTTCAAGAAACGCCTGCTGCAATTCGCCCATGACCGCGCCGGCGGCCATTACAACCCCAGCGGCTCGCGGCTCAATGTACTCACCGTCATCACCGGCCTGGTGTTGGGCACGATGGTCGCATTGACCTCCATCGGCGCTGGCGCTCTGGGCACCGTCGCGTTGTTTATCCTTTATCCGTTCCTCGTCACCAAGCGCCTGGTGGGCACCGAAATCGCCCATGCCGTGCCGCTGACCCTGGTCGCTGGCCTGGGCCATGCCAGCATGGGCAACATGGACTGGCACATCCTGGGCTTTCTGCTGATCGGTTCGTTGCCGGGCATCTACCTGGGCAGCCACTTGTCGGGACGCATTTCCGACGAACTCCTGCGCCCTTGCCTGGCGGTGATGTTGGCGCTGATCGGCGTCAAACTGGCGTTCTGATTTGCTCGGAGTCATGCGGATGTCGCGATAGTCATACCTGTAAACCAGGTACTGATGAGGCCACGATCCATGAACAGCCCAGCCAGAGATCTGCTGCAACGCCTACGCCGTCGTCGCGCCGAACCGCGCAGCGACATTGCCGACATCTTGCGTCATCACGCCGAGCCGCTGCCCGCCGAGGACAGCCCGGCCTTTGGCCAGATGTTCGATCGCTTCGCCGACGCCAAAGTCGTACTGATCGGCGAAGCCAGCCACGGCACCCACGACTTCTACCGCACCCGCGCCGCCATCACCCGACATCTGATCGAGCATCACGGCTTCGCCATTGTCGCCGTCGAAGCCGACTGGCCCGATGCCGGGCAAGTCGACCGTTGCGTCCGCGACCTCGGCCCCTCGGCCTGGAAACAGCAGGCCTTCGCCCGTTTCCCGAGCTGGATGTGGCGCAACAGCGACGTCCAAGCCTTCGTTCGTTGGCTGCGGGACCACAACCTCGACCAGCCTGCCGCTCGACGCGTGGAGTTCCGCGGCCTGGACGTCTACAGCCTGCGGCATTCCATCGACGAGGTGCTCGATTACCTCGACAAGAGCCATCCACATCTGTCCCGTGACGCCCGACACCGTTATGGCTGCCTGACGCCGTGGCACGACGATCCGGCCTTGTACGGCCATTTCACCGAACGCGGCAACCTGGCGACGTGCGAAGACGCCGTGGTCGAGCAGCTCAACAGCTTGCTGGCCGAGCGCCTCGACCCGTTGATCAAGGATGACGAAGGATTCTTCAGTGCCGTCCAGAACGCCCGCGTCGTGCGCGCTGCCGAACAGTACTACCGCGCCATGTACCGTGGCGGCAAATCGTCCTGGAACCTGCGCGACAAGCATATGTTCGACACCTTGCAGAGCCTGTTGGACCATCGCGGGCCCGATGCGAAGGCGGTGGTCTGGGCGCATAACTCCCACATCGGCAATGCCGCCGCGACGCGCATGGGCTGGGAAGGTGAGTTCAACATTGGCCAGCTGTGCCGCATGGCCTATGGTCGCGGCGCAGTGTTGCTGGGCATGGGCACCGACCATGGCAGCGTGGCGGCGGCCGATGACTGGGACGCGCCGATGAAAATCAAGCAAGTCGTGCCAGCGCTGGCCGGTAGTTGGGAGCGGGAGTTTTTGCTGGCAGGCGTGGGTGCATCGCTGACCGACTGGCGAACCGCGCCCGACGAAGACTTGTTGGACGCGTTGTCGGAGCCGCTGCTTGAACGCGCCATCGGTGTGATCTACCGCCCCGAGACCGAACGCCAGAGCCACTATTTCGAGGCAGTGCTGGCCGAACAATTCGATGCCTGGCTCTGGTTCGAACAGACCGAAGCCGTCACGCCGTTACCAGCGCCTCACCCGCCGGAACACGAGGAAGATACTTTTCCGTTCGGCCTATGAACGCCTGGTGTCACGGTTGCGCTATGGGTCCGGTCGCCTAAGCTTCAGGGCAGGCAGCTGCGTATCGGGCGACTCTCGCGGAACAATCGCCGCCATGTGCAATCAGTACAGCGTAAATATCAAAAGGAGAGGCGCATGCTTATTCGGTCGTTGACCTTCGCTACCCTGCTGGCCATCGCCGGCCCCCTGTTCGCCGCCGATGGCGATTCACCCTTGGTGGCGGAAGTCGGCAAGTCTCGCCCGCTGATCGTCATCGCGCCCAGCTCCGTCGATCCTGCGTGGGTAAGCCTGAAGAAAGCCTTGGATGAGCCGGCGGGCAAGCAGGGTTTTTCCGAGCGCAACTTGGTGCTCTACACCGTGCTCAATACCATCGGGCAGCGTGACGGCAAGGACCTTGATCCGCAGAGCACCATGGCGCTGATTCGTTCTCTCAAACTGGGGGCCGGTGCGCAGACCAAGATCATCCTGGTGGGCAAGGACGGGGAAAAGAAGCTTGAGCATTCGGGCGCGATCGAATTGAAGGAGCTGTTCGACACCGTCGATAAACTCCCCGCAGCGGAAAAAGAAGCGACCCCTCCGGCGCCACCCCCGGCGCCGGAACCTGAGCCGGCCAAAGAGGCGAAAGGCGCGAAGCCGGGCAAGGCAGCCAAGCCTGCGGCTGCGCCGAAAGCGTTGGAGGATTGATTCCAAGAGCGACGAGGTCCCCTGTGGTGAGGGGATCTCATTGCTCTTGCAACGCCATCAGAATCCGATGCGCGGCCTTCACCCGTTCTTCGATCGGGTAGTTTTTATTCGCCAGCATCACAATCCCCACATCCTTCCCGGGCACGAACGCCGCGTACGCACCGAAACCATTGGTAGACCCGGTCTTGTTGATCCAGGCCCCGTCCGGCGCTGCGCGGGGTGGCTCGAGCGGTTCGACTTTTTGCGGGGTCAGGGCCATCCCTGGCGTGTTGCCGGCGAGCAAGTTCTCCAGGGTGAACGGGGCGGGGTAGAGCTCCCAGCCCAGCCCCTGGGTCATTTCGCCGGCCTTGTAGAAACCTGTTTGTGTCGTAGCGATGGCTTGCTTGAGGTCAGCGTCCAGCTTTTCAGGTTGCAGGTTGGCCTCGACGAAACGAATCAGGTCCGATGAGCTGGTCTTCACCCCGTAGGCCTCCGAATCCATCGCGCCGGGGCCGACCCGCACGGGCTTGCCATCCTTTGCGTAGCCTTGGGCATATCGGCCCAGTTGGTCCTGCGGCACCCGCACGTAGCTATGCTTGAGGCCCAGCCCGGGCATCAACGTTTGTTCCATCGCCTCGTCAAACGTTCGGCCCAGGCTGCGGGCCGCCAGATGGCCGAACAAGCCGATGCTCGGGTTCGAATACAGCCGCTGGGTGCCGACCGGGTAGAGCGGTTTCCAACTCTGGTAGTAACTGAACATGCGGTCGGGTCGGTCGGCATCGTCGGGAAACTGCAAAGGAAGGCCGCCCGCGGTATAGGTGGCGAGATCGAGCAGGCGGATGCTTTCCAAGGCACTGCCACGCAGCTCGCGGGCGAAGCGGCCGGCGGGGTCCGTCAGGGACAGTTTGCCTTGGGCCTGGGCGTAGGCGCCAAGCGTCGCGGTGAAGACCTTGCTGATCGAGCCGACTTCGAACAGGGTCTGGTCGGTGACTGCTTTTTTTGTGTCCTTGGAAGCAACGCCATAGTTGAAGTACTGGCGTTGACCGTTGCGGGTGATCGCCACCGCCATGCCGGCGATGTCCTGTTGTTTCATCAGCGGCTGGATCACGGCGTTGACCGTCTCTTCAATGCGCTCCTGGGCGAACCCCGGAGCAGTTGCGCAGACGAGAAAAAACGTCCCGGCGAGTATCGATTTGGCAATTTGCATCATGGACCGCTCTCGTTGGCCTTCCTTGAGGGTGGTCAATCTAGGGCGTTTTCCGCTACGCGGCAAATAGTAGCGGTTGGGCAGGGGCTTGTTTCCGACTGGTCCGACAGCGCGGTGGGCATGCTCCTACGGAAAAAGCTTTATGGCTCAAAGTGACGGGCCTCAAGCCAAACCACACAAAGCGGCGGCCGCCGGGTAAACTCGCGGCTCTTTCCAAAGGAGTTCCCATGAGTTACTACCAGCCCGGCATTCTCGCCACCCCTGTTCCGCCTCAGGCCCGTCATCTGTTTTTTGCCCTGGAGTCGGTCGAGGCACTGCCGGCTGCGCTCGACAAATTGCTGCTTCAATTGGATGGCCGCGCGGTGGTTGGCTTTGGCGAGTCGCTGGTCCAGGCGCTGGGCGGCCAAGTCGAAGGCTTGCGGGCGTTTCCCGCGCTGGCCGGTGTGGGCGTCGACAACCCGTCGACCCAGCATGCGCTCTGGTGCTGGTTGCACGGCGAGGACCGGGGCGAGCTGCTGCACCGCAGTCGCGCCATCGAAGCAGCATTGGCACCGGCCCTGCGCCTGGTGCAGATGAACGAAACCTTCCGCCACATGACCGGGCACGACCTGACCGGCTACGAAGATGGCACCGAAAACCCCCATGACGAAGCGGCCATCGCCGCCGCCCTGGCCCAGGGCAACGACGGGCTGCGCGGTGGCAGTTTTGCCGCGATCCAGCAGTGGCAACATGATCTGGATGGTTTCGCGGCGATGCAGCCCCATGAGCGTGACAACATCATGGGCCGTCGCCTGAGCGACAACGAAGAAATCGAAGACGCGCCGGAGTCCGCCCACGTCAAGCGCACGGCCCAGGAAAGCTTCGCCCCGGAGGCTTTCGTCGTGCGCCGTTCCATGCCCTGGATCGAAGGCGATCGCGCTGGCCTGATGTTCCTCGCGTTCGGTTTCTCCCTCGACGCCTTCGAGGCGCAACTGCGTCGCATGAGCGGGCTGGAGGACGGTATCACCGACGGTTTATACCGCATGAGCCGACCGATTACCGGCGGTTATTATTGGTGCCCGCCGCTGTTGGACGGTCGCCTGGACCTGCGCGCACTCGTACGCTAGGGCGGGTGCCGCGGCCCGGTAAGCGGGCCGCGTTGTGCAAAAACGCAGGTGAACGTTATTCTTGGGCTCGACGTGTTTGCGTGGAACGGAGAGGCAGCGTGGATAAAATCATCGTCATCACCGGCGGCGGGCGCGGGATCGGGGCGGCCACGGCGCTGTTGGCTGCCGACCTTGGCTACCGGATCTGCATCAATTACCAAACCGACGAAAATGCCGCCCAGGACGTACTTGAACAGGTCCGGGCCAAGGGCGCGCAGGCCATCGCGGTACGGGCCGACGTGAGTATCGAGGACGAGGTGGTCGGCCTGTTCAACCGCGTTGACGCCGAGTTAGGGCGTGTCACCGCACTGGTGAACAACGCCGGTACGGTTGCGCACAAATCCCGACTCGATGAAATGTCCGAGTTCCGCATTCTCAAGATCCTCAAGACCAACGTGTTGGGGCCGATCCTGTGCGCCAAGCATGCGGTGCTGCGCATGTCGCCCAGGCATGGCGGGCAGGGGGGCAGCATCGTCAACGTCTCGTCAGTCGCCGCCCGCCTCGGCGCGCCGGCGGAATACGTGGATTACGCGGCCTCCAAAGGGGCGCTGGATACTTTCACCGTCGGACTTTCCAAGGAAGTGGCCGGCGAAGGCATTCGCGTCAACGCGGTCCGCCCAGGCTACATCTATACCGATTTCCACGCCCTCAGCGGCGATCCGGATCGGGTCAGCAAGCTTGAATCGGCGATTCCCATGGCCCGGGGCGGACGCCCTGATGAAGTGGCCGAAGCGATTATCTGGTTACTGTCGGACAAGGCTTCGTATGCGACCGGGACGTTTGTGGACCTGGGCGGCGGGCGCTGAGGCTGTCCTCTCACTGCCCTATCGATAAGCCTATGTTGAAGTGATGAAGATCTCGTCGACTCCTGTCTCAATGTCTTTCATTTGTGCATTTTCATGAGTTGCTGAGATAAAAAAAATATTCGCGTCGGAGGCATCGGCAGTGAATTCACCTTTATATTCATGCCACTTGCCATCTGACTTCGGCATGTTAGGGAAATCAACGCGGGTGGTTGTTTTCATGAGCCCGCACGCTAGTTGGGTGACTTTTTCCCCCTCCGGTACTTTGATCTTGAACTTCATCTCAATAAGGGTGCCTGGAGGCACGGCTGGGGTGAATGTTTTATAAAAGAACAAGCTGGTGTCTACCTCCAGTTTGGCTGGGGCAATGTAATGGTTGTGGCCATCCTTTAATATTCTGGGGGAGGCTTGGGGATTATCCCAGCCATCCAGGTCGTTATTCTCAAACTTTTGCGAGTAGTTCATCGTCTTCTCCAAACAGTAAGGACCTAACCCGTATCGGTGGGCCAGTGAGCCCAAACTACTCGGCCAAGGCCAGGTCATCTACTGTCAGAGTTGACAGGTTGTTACGGTTTTCTGCGGCAGTTTCACTTGTTTCAAAACGAGCGAATAATCCGCCACAACGTCTCCATGGCCTTTTCTGAGACTTCAGTCCACGGGCTGCCATTAGTTCAAGCGAATGCAATTGCTGAAACGCCGGTCGCTGAAAAGATTGGTCCCGGCGCAATGCTGATGCCCTGCGCCAGGGCCACCTGGAACAGTTTCAGCGAATCGATCTGCTCCGGCAGTTCCAGCTACAGGAAATAGCCGCCCCCCGGCTGGCTCACGCGGGTCTTGGCCGGGAAGTAGCGGGCAATGGCAGCGAGCATGGCGCTTTGCTGCTCTTCCAGTGCAGCGCAATTTGCGCAGGTGACGGTCGTAGCCACCGTGTTGCAGTAGTCGGCAATGGCGGCCTGGGCTGGCATCGAGGCGCACAACGACGTCATGAGCTTGAGCCGTTCGATCTTCCGCGCATAGCGCCCGGCGGCGACCCAGCCGATGCGATAGCCCGGGGCCAGGCGCTTGTCGAACGAGCCGCACCAGCCCTTCGGAGCCGTCGATGTGATTCAGATCACCGAGTCACTGTCTGTCGCTTTCAAGTTCTGGCGACCGTCAGCCGCCCCGGCCACGGTCAAGGCATTTACCTCCGCTTCGGTCAAGTAGAACCGCCCGCTATTGAGTTCCACAGCCGACATGGCTTTCTCTGGGTCGGTGATGATGGTCAGTTCGCTGGCCGGACGCTGTTCCTGGAGGTTGGGCGTCTCGAAACGGCAGGTCTGGTTTTCATCGATATGCACAGTCATGGAGGTGCTCCTTTCTGATACCTGATCGTTAGGCGCCTGAGGATCAGCAGGGTTCGTTGCGGCTGATCAGCGGTCGGGGGCGGGCACGTCTGGCCCCGCTTGTGGTCCATCATTTATCGACACGAAAGAGGAAGGTCCATGGAATCGTGGTGGGATGAGGTCTGGATAACCCTGCAAGCGGAATTCGCCGACATCACCGATACCGAGCAAATGACCCGCGTAACGGTGCGTCTGGTGATGGCTGCACTGCTAGGGGGCATCCTCGGGTTCGAGCGTGAACACAAGGGCAAGGCCGCGGGCGTGCGTACCCATATGCTGGTAGCGCTGGGGGCTGCGCTGTTCGTGCTGGTGCCGCAGATGTCCGGCTCCCAGGCTGACGCCATGAGCCGCGTGATCCAGGGCGTTGTGGCCGGCATCGGCTTCCTCGGCGCCGGCACTATCCTGAAAAACGCCGATGGCGACGAAAGTCACGTCAAGGGCCTGACCACCGCCGCCGGCCTGTGGATGACGGCGGCCATCGGCGTCGCTGCCGGGTTGGGGCGCGAAGCAACGGCAGTACTCAGCACGGTGTTAGCGCTGGCGATCTTCAGCGTGATGCCGATGATTGTCCGGGCGTTGGAAAAGGACGACAAGGTGTAAGCCAGGTCTTCCTGGCTTGACGCTCCGGCAGGTTTCACGTCGTTCCTGAGTTGCGACTAGGCTACTTCACACCCGCTCCGGCGGCGCCTCGCTCGGCGGATCTCCCAGAGGCGGTTGCGGGTCGAGCGGTGGGTCTTTTTCTGGAATCGGCTCCGGTTCAGGACCCGGTGGCGGCAGGTTGGGGTCGTCGATATTCGGATCGGGTGTTTCGGCTGGGATGGGAATGCTCATGGAGCGGCTCTCCGGAGGGGATGTGGCTTGAGTCGTGCTTGTTGGGTTGACCATGACTCGACGGATTTGATTCCCCGGAGCCGGCCAGTAAATCTCGCTGAACTTTTGGTCGCCGGTCCGGTTCGGAGCTTAAGTGAGTTAAATCAGGGACCCGTTGGGCCTTTCCGCCACAAGCGCGTCCATGGGGCGTAAAAGGAGCGATGCTCGATGACTGCCGAACAGCCGACCGACCGGGTGTACAACCCACATTTGCTGTTGTCACAGGCCTTGTTGTTGCCACGTATTGCAATTGAAAACACCATGCCAGTGATCGACGGCGGGCAGTTTGCCGCCAAGGCCCTGGCGGGGCGGGATGTGACGGTGACCAGCAAGGTGTTCGCCGATGGCCACGACAAGTTGGCCGTGCGGATCCGCTGGCGGGCCTTGGAAGATGAGATATGGAACAGCGAGGTCATGGCCGAGCTGGGTAATAACAGCTGGAGTGGGCAGTTCAATGCGCCGGTCCAGGGTCGCTACGTGTTTTGCATCGAGGCCTGGCTCGATCAATTCGCCAGCTTTTGTTACGAGCTGCAAAAGAAATACGCCGCCGGGGTGCCCATCAGCCTCGAGCTGCAGGAAGGCCGCAATTACGTGCAGCAGGCCGCCGAGCGTAGCGATGGCGAACTGAGGGAACAGCTGACCGCGCTGCACCATGAGCTTTCAGGCCTGTTGCCGGAAGAGCAGGTCGCCTTGTTCCTCGAGCCCCGCAGCGCCGACCTGATGTCCCTGGCCGATCATCGCCCTTACTTGAGCATCAGTCCCGAGTACCCGTTGGACGTCGAGCGTGAACTTGCCGAGTTCGCCAGTTGGTATGAGCTGTTTCCGCGCTCTATCACCGATGATGCCAGCCGCCACGGCACGTTCAATGACGTTCATTCGCGCCTGGCGGTGATCCAGGACATGGGCTTCGACGTGTTGTATTTCCCGCCGATCCATCCCATCGGCCGCAGCTTCCGCAAAGGGCCGAACAACTCCCTTACCGCGGGTCCAGACGATCCGGGCAGCCCGTATGCCATCGGCAGCGAGGAGGGCGGGCACGAGGCGATTCATCCGCAGTTGGGCACCCGCGAAGATTTCCGCCGCCTGGTGGCCGCTGCCGCCGACCATGGCCTGGAGATCGCCCTCGACTTCGCCATTCAATGTTCGCAGGACCACCCTTGGCTCAAGCAGCACCCGGGCTGGTTCAGCTGGCGGCCGGACGGCACGATCAAATACGCGGAAAACCCGCCGAAGAAGTATCAGGACATCGTCAACGTCGATTTCTACGCCGCCGATGCCATCCCCAGCCTGTGGCTGGAGCTGCGCGACATCGTGGTGGGCTGGGTCAACGAAGGGGTGAAGATATTCCGCGTCGATAATCCCCACACCAAGCCTTTGCCGTTCTGGCAGTGGCTGATCGCCGATGTGCGATCGCAATACCCTGAAGTAATGTTCCTGGCGGAAGCGTTCACCACGCCGGCGATGATGGCGCGTTTGGGCAAGGTCGGTTATTCCCAGAGCTACACTTATTTTACCTGGCGCAACACCAAGGCCGAGCTGGCGACCTATTTCACCGAACTCAATGAATCGCCCCTGCGCGAATGCTACCGGCCGAATTTCTTCGTCAACACACCGGACATCAACCCGGCGTTTCTCCATGAGGCGGGGCGTGCAGGTTTCCTGATTCGCGCGGCGCTGGCGACCATGGGGTCGGGCCTGTGGGGCATGTACTCGGGTTTTGAACTGTGCGAATCGGCGGCGGTGCCGGGCAAGGAAGAGTACCTCGACTCGGAGAAATACGAGATCCGGCCACGGGACTTCACCGCGCCGGGCAACATCATTGCCGAGATCGCCCAGCTCAACCGAATTCGCCGACAGAATCCGGCATTGCACACGCACCTGGGCCTGAAGATCTACAACGCCTGGAACGACAACATCCTTTATTTCGGCAAGCGCACCCCCGATGGCAGCAATTTCATCCTGGTGGCGGTGAGCCTTGATCCGCATAACGTCCAGGAAGCCAATTTCGAGTTACCGCTGTGGGAGATGGGCCTGCCTGACGATGCCCAGACTCAAGGCGAGGATTTGATGAACGGACACCGCTGGAGCTGGTACGGCAAGTACCAATTCATGCGCATCGACCCGGCGTACCAGCCGTTCGGGATTTGGCGGATCAGCGTGGCGTGAAACGCAAGCGATTGCAGTGATCGCTCTTTGTGGCGAGGGAGCTTGCTCCCGCTTGACCGGGCTGGCGCTCCAGTGCGAAGCACTCATCGCCTTTTTTGGGGCCGCTACGCAGCCCAGCGGGAGCAAGCTCCCTCGCCACATGGATCCTGCCAGCCAGCTCAACGGCTTTATCGATTTCTTCAGGAGTTGCAAATGGCCAAGAAACCCCGGTCTGCCGCCTTTATCAACGACCCGCTCTGGTACAAGGACGCGGTTATCTATCAGGTCCACGTCAAATCCTATTTCGACTCCAACAACGACGGGATCGGTGATTTCCCCGGGCTGATCGAGAAGCTCGATTACATTGCCGACCTGGGCGTCAACACCATCTGGCTGCTGCCGTTCTATCCCTCGCCCCGGCGCGATGACGGCTACGACATCGCCGAGTACCGTGGCGTCAGCCCCGATTACGGCACCATGGCCGACGCGCGGCGTTTCATTGCCGAGGCCCACAAGCGCAACTTGCGGGTGATCACCGAGCTGGTCATCAATCACACCTCCGACCAACACCCCTGGTTCCAGCGCGCCCGCAAGGCCAAGCCGGGCTCGAAGGCCCGGGACTTCTACGTCTGGTCCGATGACGATCACAAATACGACGGTACGCGGATCATCTTCCTCGACACCGAAAAGTCCAACTGGACCTGGGATCCGGTCGCCGGCCAGTACTTCTGGCACCGCTTCTATTCGCACCAGCCGGACCTCAATTTCGACAATCCCCAGGTGCTCAAGGCCGTGCTGTCGGTGATGCGCTATTGGCTCGACATGGGCATCGACGGCCTGCGCCTGGATGCGATTCCGTACCTGATCGAGCGCGACGGCACCAACAATGAAAACCTGCCCGAGACCCACGACGTCCTCAAGCTGATCCGCGCCGAGATCGACGCCAATTATCCCGACCGCATGTTGCTGGCCGAAGCCAACCAATGGCCGGAAGACACCCAGCTGTATTTCGGCGACGTCGACGCCCAGGGCCTGAACGGTGACGAGTGCCACATGGCATTCCACTTCCCGCTGATGCCGCGCATGTACATGGCGCTGGCCCAGGAAGACCGCTTCCCCATCACCGACATCCTGCGCCAGACCCCTGAGATTCCGGCGAACTGCCAATGGGCGATTTTCCTGCGCAACCATGATGAATTGACCCTGGAGATGGTCACCGACAAGGAACGCGATTACCTGTGGAATTACTACGCCGCCGACCGTCGCGCGCGGATCAACCTGGGGATTCGCCGTCGCCTGGCGCCGCTGATGGAGCGCGACCGTCGCCGCGTGGAATTGCTCAACAGCCTGCTGCTGTCGATGCCCGGTACGCCGACTTTGTACTACGGCGATGAGATCGGCATGGGCGACAACATCTACCTGGGCGACCGCGATGGCGTGCGCACGCCGATGCAGTGGTCCATCGACCGCAACGGCGGTTTCTCCCGCGCCGATCCGGCAAGCCTGGTGCTGCCGCCGATCATGGACCCGCAATACGGTTATCTGTCGGTGAACGTCGAGACTCAGGCCGGCGACCCGCATTCGTTGCTCAACTGGACCCGGCGGATGCTGGCGGTGCGCAAGCAATCCAAGGCCTTCGGTCGCGGCACGCTGAAGATGCTCTCGCCGAGCAACCGTAGGATCCTGGCCTACACCCGCGAATACACCGGGCCGGACGGCAAGCATGAAATCATCTTGTGCGTGGCCAACGTATCGCGCAGCTCCCAGGCCGCCGAACTGGATCTGTCGGCCTATGCCGGCATGGTCCCGGTGGAAATGCTCGGCGGCAATGCCTTCCCGCCCATCGGCCAGTTGAATTTCCTCCTGACCCTGGCGCCGTATGGCTTTTACTGGTTCGCCCTGGCGGCGGAAAACCAGATGCCGAGTTGGCACGTGGAACCTGCCCAGAGCCTGCCGGATTTCACCACCGTGGTACTGAAAAAACGCCTGGAAGAATTGCTCGAGGCGCCGTCGCGCACCACCCTGGAGCAGGGCATCCTGCCGAACTGGCTGCAGAACCGCCGCTGGTTCGCCGGCAAGGACAGCGCCATCGAGAACATCGACATCGTCTACGGCGTGCGCTTCGGCGATCCGCAACACCCGGTGCTGCTCAGCGAAATCGATGTCACTAGCGCGGGCCAGACGCTGCGCTATCAGTTGCCCTTCGGCCTGTTGGCCGATGACCAAGTAGGCCCAGCGCTGCCTCAGCAACTGGCCTTGTCGCGAGTCCGTCGGGGCCGTCAGGTCGGGCTGATCACCGATGCGTTCACCCTGGAAAACTTCGTACGAGCCGTGATGCAAGGGATGCAGGACAGCACGGTGCTGCCTTGCGCCGATGGCGAATTACGCTTTGAACCCACCGCAGGCCTGGCGGCGCTGAACCTGGGTGCCGAGCCTGAGGTGCGTTACCTGTCCGCCGAACAGTCCAACAGTTCAGTGGTGGTCGGCGGCAGCCTGGTGCTCAAGTTGATCCGCAAGGTCGCGTCCGGCGTGCACCCGGAGCTGGAGATGAGCGCTTACCTGACCGCAGCGGGCTTCAGCAATATTTCGCCGCTGCTGGGGTCAGTGATTCGTCGCGACGCCCAAGGCGAGGATGCGCTGCTGATGATTGCCCAGGGCTACCTGAGCAATCAGGGCGACGCCTGGGAATGGACCCAGAACAACCTGGAACGCGCCTTGCGCGATGAGCTGGCGGACGCCATGTCCGAACAGGAACAGCATTACAACGCCTTGGGCGAGCTGAAGGATTTCGCCGGCATGCTCGGCCAGCGCCTGGGGGAAATGCACCGGGTACTCGCCGAGCCCACCGACAACCCGGACTTTGCGCCGCAGGCCACCAGCGCCAAGGAAGCCCAGGCGATCGGCAAGGACGTCGTCGCCCAGGTGGAAAACGCCTTGCGCCTGCTCAAGCAGAACCAGGGCCAATTGAACCCGGCGGACCAAGCTATGGTCGCACGCTTGCTGGAGCACAAGAAAACCGTGCTGGCCCATGTCCAGGAACTCGCCGGCAAGGCTGCCGGTGGCTTGCGCATCCGCGTCCATGGCGACCTGCACCTGGGGCAGGTGCTGGTGATCAAGGGCGATGCCTACCTGATCGACTTCGAAGGCGAGCCGGCGCGGCCGTTGCATGAGCGACGTGGCAAGCACAGCCCGTACAAGGACGTCAGCGGTGTGCTGCGTTCCTTCGATTACGCGGCGGCGATGGCGATCCAACTGCACACCGTCGACACCACGGCCGATGCCGATGCGGCGCGCAAACGGGTCGCCGAGCGTTATTTGACTGAGGCCCGCCAGGCATTTGTCCAGGCATATCGGCTAGCGGCAGCTAGTCTTGCCCATGAGTGGAAGGATGCTGAAGGCGAAAACGCCGCGCTGGCGTTGTTCGGCCTGGAGAAGGCGGCCTATGAGGTGGCTTATGAAGCCGAGAATCGCCCCGCCTGGCTGCCCGTGCCGTTGCACGGTCTGTACGGGTTATTGAGTGGGTTGCAACCCTTTTCCGATTTAGCCGGACCGATTTAGTGGAGAGAATCATGAGCGTCTCGAACAAGGAATCCCAGGGGCAGGCCAAAGAGTCATTACTGCCGGCCCCCCATGACATCGACGCGCTGGTGCGCGCCGAGCACCAAGACCCGTTTTCGATCCTGGGTCCCCATGGTGATGGCGCGGGCGGACAATTCATCCGCGCGTACCTGCCCGGTGCACTGAGCGTGCACGTGCTCGCCCGCGACAGCGACGAAGAGCTGGGCGAGTTGCAGATCACCGAAACCCCGGGCCTGTTCGTCGGCCATTTCGACCGCGCCCAGCCGTACCTGATGCGCACCCGGTGGGCGGGTGGCGAGCAAGTCGCCGAAGACCCCTACAGTTTCGGCCCGTTGCTGGGGGAAATGGACCTTTACCTGTTCGCCGAAGGCAATCACCGCGACCTCAGTTCCTGCCTCGGTGCGCAACTGACCACCGTCGATGGCATCGACGGCGTGCGTTTCGCCGTTTGGGCGCCGAATGCGCGGCGGGTATCGGTGGTGGGGGATTTCAACGTCTGGGATGGCCGTCGGCACCCGATGCGCATCCGTTATCCGTCCGGTGTATGGGAAATTTTCATTCCGAGGCTGGGTCCGGGGGAGGGCTACAAATATGAAATCCTCGGCGCCCACGGCATCCTGCCGCTCAAGGCCGACCCGGTGGCACTGGCCACCCAGATGCCGCCGGACACGGCGTCCAAGGTTGCCGCGCCACTGAAAATCGAATGGCGTGACGACGAATGGATGCAAAGTCGCCGTGAGCGCCAGCTGCCAGGCGCGCCGTTGTCGATCTACGAATTGCACGCCGGTTCCTGGCAGTGCGAGATCGACGAGGCGGGCGAAGTGGCCCGGCAATACAACTGGCACGAGTTGGCCGATCGGCTGATCCCCTACGTCAAGGACCTGGGCTTCACTCACATCGAACTGATGCCGATCATGGAGCACCCGTTCGGCGGCTCATGGGGCTATCAGCCGCTCTCGCAGTTTGCGCCGACGGCGCGGTTCGGCTCGCCCGACGATTTCGCTGCGTTCATCAACGCCTGCCACCAAGCCAATATCGGTGTGATCCTCGACTGGGTGCCCGCGCATTTCCCCACGGACACCCACGGCCTGGCCCAATTCGACGGCACTGCGCTGTACGAATATGGCAACCCTCTGGAAGGCTTTCACCAGGATTGGGACACGCTGATCTACAACCTGGGCCGCACCGAAGTGCACGGCTTCATGCTGGCGTCGGCGTTGCATTGGCTGAAGCATTTTCACATTGATGGCCTGCGGGTGGATGCCGTGGCCTCGATGTTGTATCGCGACTATTCGCGCAAGGCCGGTGAATGGGTGCCCAACCGCCACGGTGGCCGGGAAAACCTGGAAGCGATCGATTTCCTGCGCCACCTCAACGATGTGGTCGCGCTGGAAACCCCCGGCGCGCTGGTCATCGCCGAGGAGTCCACGGCGTGGCCGGGCGTCAGCCAGAGCACGCAGCAGGGCGGGCTGGGTTTCGCCTACAAATGGAACATGGGCTGGATGCACGACTCGCTGCATTACATCCAGCAGGACCCGGTGTACCGCGCCCATCATCACAACGAGCTGAGTTTCGGCCTGGTGTACGCCTGGTCCGAGCGATTCGTCTTGCCGATTTCCCATGACGAAGTGGTCCACGGCAAACGCTCGCTGATCGACAAGATGCCAGGCGATCGTTGGCAGAAATTCGCCAACCTGCGTGCCTACCTCAGCTTCATGTGGGGCCATCCGGGCAAGAAATTGTTGTTCATGGGCTGCGAGTTTGGTCAGTGGCGCGAGTGGAACCACGACCAGCAGCTGGACTGGTACCTGATGCAATACCCCGAGCACCGCGGGGTGCAGAAGCTGGTGAGTGATCTGAACCGACTCTATCGCGAAGAGCCGGCGCTGCACGACCAGGACGATGCGCCGCAGGGCTTCCAGTGGTTGATTGGCGACGATGCGGTCAACAGCGTCTATGCATGGCTGCGCTGGAGCAAGGATGGCCGGCCGGTGCTGGTGGTCGCCAACTTCACGCCAGTGCCACGGGAGGCTTACCGCGTGGGCGTGCCGTTTGGCGGGCGATGGGTAGAGCTGCTCAACAGCGATGCCGACACCTACGCCGGCTCCAACTATGGCAACGGCGGCGGTGCCTCCACCGAGGAAGTCCCGAGCCACGGCCAGGCGCTGTCGTTGGAACTGAACCTGCCGCCGTTGGCGGTGTTGATCTTGCGGCCGGAGGGTTAGTACAGCAAAGATTGCTGAGTGGATAATGACTGTGGCGAGGGGATAAATCCCCTCGCCACAAAAGATTGCGTTCTGAGCTTCAGCGCACCAGGCACGGCTGTTTGTTGTTGAAACTCCAGCCCGGAATCAGATACTGCATCGCCACCGAATCATCCCGCGCCCCGAGTCCCATGCCCTTGTAGAGCTCATGGGCCTTCGCCAACTGGTCCATGTCCAGCTCAACCCCCAGCCCCGGTTTCTTCGGCACCTGCACGCAACCGCCCTTGATCTGCAGGGGCGCCTTGGTCAGCCGCTGGCCGTCCTGCCAGATCCAGTGGGTGTCGATGGCAGTGATATCGCCCGGTGCCGCAGCGGCCACGTGGGTGAACATCGCCAAGGAAATATCGAAGTGGTTGTTGGAGTGCGAGCCCCAGGTCAGGCCCCATTCATTGCACATCTGTGCCACCCGGACGGAACCCTGCATCGTCCAAAAATGCGGGTCGGCCAGTGGAATATCCACTGACTGCAAGGTAATCGCGTGACCCATTTCACGCCAATCGGTGGCGATCATGTTGGTGGCGGTCTTCAGGCCCGTGGCGCGACGGAACTCGGCCATGACCTCGCGGCCCGAGTAACCGTTCTCGGCACCGCACGGGTCTTCGGCGTACGCCAGCACTTTATGCTGGTCACGGCACAGGCGGATGGCTTCCTTCAATGACCAGGCGCCGTTCGGGTCCAGAGTGATACGCGCTTCGGGAAAACGCTCAGCCAGGGCCGTGACCGCTTCGATTTCTTCATCGCCCCTGAGCACGCCGCCCTTGAGCTTGAAGTCTTGGAAACCGTAATGCGCTTGGGCCGCTTCGGCCAGGCGCACCACCGCATCGGCGTCCAGGGCCGTTTCGTGGCGCAGGCGGAACCAGTCGTTTTCAGCCTGCGGCTCGCTGCGGTAGGCCAGGTCGGTCCGCTGGCGATCACCGACATAAAACAGATAGCCGAGCATCTTCACTTCGTCGCGCTGCTGGCCTTCGCCGAGCAGGGCGGCGACCGGTACGTCCAGGTGTTGACCGAGCAAATCGAGCAATGCCGCTTCCAGGCCGGTGACCGCGTGGATGGTGATACGCAGGTCGAACGTCTGCAGGCCACGGCCACCGGCATCGCGGTCGGCGAAGGCTTGGCGCACGCTGTTGAGGATTTTCTGGTAGGTGCCGATTGGGCTGCCGACCACCAGTGAGCGGGCATCTTCGAGGGTCTGGCGAATGCGCTCGCCACCGGGCACTTCGCCCACGCCGGTGTGCCCGGCGTTGTCCTTGATAATCACGATATTGCGAGTGAAAAACGGGCCATGGGCACCGCTGAGGTTCAGCAGCATGCCGTCGTGGCCAGCCACCGGCACGACTTG
This sequence comes from Pseudomonas sp. Z5-35, assembly GCF_051131945.1. NCBI lineage: Bacteria > Pseudomonadati > Pseudomonadota > Gammaproteobacteria > Pseudomonadales > Pseudomonadaceae > Pseudomonas > Pseudomonas sp. Z5-35. Next base: position 3,408,822 of record NZ_CP071640.1, on the reverse strand, counting down.
CATGCTGGTGATGATCGGGGCTTTGCGGGTGTCTTGGGTATGCATTGTTCCCACTCATTGTTTTTATACGGGACGTCGCATGGCGACGATGTTGATAGACATCATACAACCCAATTTTTTTTGGTGACAAGAGCGCTTTGGCGTTTAGGCAGGGTTTTATTTTGAGGATTATTTCTACTTATTGATTTAAAAAGAAAATTTGTTAACGAATTAAACGTCGGTATGAATCCCCCGTAAGCGACGAATCTGCCGGAGGATTGACACGGTTGCACTTGTCATACAAGTTCGTGGTGCTGGTTGCTTCCGCAACCAGCCTGTCGTTTCAAGGAACAGTGACCATGCAGCACGACGTCGAAGCGCCCTTGCGCAAACGCACCCACAACCTGGCCCATGACTTGGTGACAAAGTTGAGCCAGAGCATCTTGCTTGGGCAGTTGAAGCCTGGGGAGAAGCTGCCGTCCGAAGGCGCCATCGTGCGGGAGCACGGCGTGAGTCGCACCGTGGTGCGCGAGGCGATTTCCAAGTTGCAGGCTTCGGGGTTGGTGGAAACCCGGCACGGCATCGGCACCTTTGTGTTGGAGCAGACCGGGGAGCAGGGACTGCGCCTCAATGTCGATACCGCGGCCGGCGTGCGGGGCATTCTGGAATTGCGCCTGGGCTTGGAAACCCAGGCCGCCGCGTTGGCCGCACAGCGTCGCAGCGAGCAGCAACTGCAGCAGATGCGCCAGGCGCTGGATGACTATCAGCGTTTGCTCAGCAACAACGACAGCTGCGCCGAAGCCGACCGGCGTTTCCATCTGCTGATTGCCGAAGCCACGGAAAACAGCTGCTTTGTCGAAATCATGCAGCACTTGGGCAGTTCGATGATTCCGCGCACGCGGGTCAATGTGGCCGAACGCGGCCAGGCGGACCTGGGCAAGCTGGCGCAGTTGGCGAACCTTGAGCACGAAGCGATTTTCAACGCGATCAGACGCCAGGACCCGGACGCTGCCCGTGCGGCCATGTGGCTGCACCTGACCAACAGCCGCGACCGATTTGGCGCAGGCGCCTGAAGTCTCAGCGTCGCCTGAACTACCGCCATTACGAGCAGGCTCGCTCTCACATTCGATCGCAGGGGTTGCCGAGTTCTGCGCCATGGCGAATCCCCCGTGGCGAGGGAGCTTGCTCCCGCTGGCCTGCGCAGCAGGCCCTTTGCATTCCTGCAGTCGGATCGCATTAGCCGGTTTTGCGACCGCTGCGCAGCCGAGCGGGAGCAAGCTCCCTCGCCACGGGTTCGGTGTAGGCAAAAAAAAACCGGCGCAACCCAGGTTGCGCCGGTCTGCCACCAGTGGTTACGCGGATATCGTGGGTCCGCGCAGCCACCGTTGTGCCTGTTGTCGATTACCCCCGTTCCAACGCCAGGGCCACGCCCTGGCCGCCGCCGATGCACAGTGTCGCCAGGCCTTTCTTGGCGTCGCGCTTGATCATCTCGTGCAGCAGCGTCACCAGCACCCGGCAGCCCGAAGCGCCAATCGGGTGGCCCAGGGCGATGGCACCGCCGTTGACGTTGACCTTGGCCATGTCCCATTCCAGTTCCTTGGCCACCGCCAGCGACTGGGCGGCGAAGGCTTCGTTGGCTTCGATCAGGTCCAGTTGGTCCAACGACCAGCCGGCCTTGTCCAGGCAGCGGCGGGTGGCCGAGACCGGACCGATGCCCATGATGGCCGGGTCGACGCCAGCGTTGGCATAGGCGCTGATTTTCGCCAGCACCGGCAAGCCCAATGCCTTGGCTTTTTCCGCGCTCATCAGGATCACGGCGGCGGCACCATCGTTTAGCGAAGAGGCATTGCCCGCAGTCACGCTGCCGTCCTTCTTGAACGCCGGCTTGAGTTTGCCCAGGGCTTCGGCGGTGGTACCGGCGCGCGGTTGTTCGTCAGTGGCGAACGCCACCGGGTCGCCTTTGCGCTGGGGGATGAGGATCGGCGTGATCTCATCGGCGAAACGCCCGCCTTCGATGGCGGCGACGGCTTTCTGTTGCGACGCCGCGGCGAAAGCATCCTGCGCCTCGCGGCTGATGCTGTACTTGTCCACCAGGTTCTCGGCGGTGATGCCCATGTGGTAATCGTTGAACGCGTCCCACAGGCCGTCGGTGATCATGCTGTCGATCATCTTCGCGTGGCCCATGCGCAAACCGGTGCGGGCGGCTGGCAACACGTAGGGGGCCAGGCTCATGTTCTCCATGCCGCCGGCGATGATGACCTCGGCATCGCCACAGCGAATCGCCTGGGCGCCGAGGTGCAAGGCCTTGAGGCCCGAGCCGCAGACCTTGTTCAGGGTCAGGGCCGGCACCGCGTGAGGCAAGCCGGCGAGGATCGACGCCTGGCGTGCCGGGTTTTGCCCGGAACCTGCGGTCAGCACTTGGCCAAGAATCACTTCATCGACCTGTTCGCCGGACAGGCCGGTCTGTTCCAGCAGGCGACGAATCACCGCCGCGCCGAGTTCCGGCGCGGGAATGGCAGCCAGCGAGCCCTGGAAGCTGCCGATGGCGGTGCGGGTGGCGGCGACAATCACGACTTCTTGCATCGAATCTCTCCTCACTGGGCAGCGAACTGCATTTCAGGCACGTGGTCCGGCACGATCAATTTGCCGGCGGTCTTGGCGACGATTTCCTCGACGCTGACGCCTGGCGCACGTTCTTTCAGGATGAAGGCGCCGTCCTGGATTTCCAGGTAGGCCAGGTCAGTCAGCACGCGCTTGATGCAGCCGGCGCCGGTCAGCGGCAGGCTGCAGCGTGGCAGCAGTTTCGACTCACCGTCCTTGGACGCGTGGGTCATGGTGACAATGATGTTCTCGGCACCGGCCACCAGGTCCATCGCGCCGCCCATGCCCTTGACGAGCTTGCCGGGGATCATCCACGAGGCAATATTGCCTTCGACGTCCACCTCGAACGCGCCGAGCACGGTCAGGTCGATGTGGCCGCCACGGATCATCGCGAAGGACTCGGCGGAAGAGAAGATCGACGCGCCGATGCGCGCGGTGACGGTCTGCTTGCCGGCGTTGATCATGTCGGCATCGACTTCGGCATCGGTGGGAAACGCGCCCATGCCGAGCAAGCCGTTTTCCGATTGCAGCATGACTTCCATGCCTTCGGGGATGTAGTTGGCGACCAGGGTCGGAATGCCGATGCCGAGGTTCACGTAGTAGCCGTCCTGCATTTCGCGGGCGACGCGTTGAGCCATTTGTTCGCGGGAAAGTGCCATGGTGTTATTCCTTCATTCGGGCCGGGGGCAGGGGATCACTTGCGCACGGTGCGCTGTTCGATGCGCTTTTCGAACGTGCCGCAAATGACCCGGTCGACGTAGATGCCAGGGGTGTGGATCTGCGCCGGGTCCAGCTCGCCGGGTTCGACGATTTCCTCGACTTCCACCACGGTGATCTTGCCCGCCGTGGCGGCCAGCGGATTGAAGTTCTGGGCGGTGTGACGATAGATCACGTTGCCGAAATGGTCGGCTTTCCAGCCTTTGACGATGGCGAAGTCGCCGGTGATGGATTCTTCCATCAGATACTGGCGGCCATGGAATTCACGTACTTCCTTGCCTTCGGCCACGGGCGTGCCGACGCCGGTGGCGGTGAAAAACGCCGGGATGCCCGCGCCGCCCGCGCGCATTTTTTCGGCGAGGGTGCCTTGGGGAGTGAGCACCACTTCGATTTCGCCGCTGAGCAATTGCTGCTCGAACAAGGCGTTCTCGCCCACATAGGAGGCCACGACCTTGCGGATCTGCCGGTCTACGAGCAGCACGCCGAGGCCGAAACCGTCGACGCCGCAGTTGTTGGATACCACGGTGAGGTCTCGGGTGCCCTTGCGCTTGATCTCGGCGATCAGGTTCTCCGGGATGCCGCACAGGCCGAAGCCGCCGGCGATGATGGTCATGCCGTCCTCCAAGCCTTCCAGCGCCTCCTCGTAGGAGCTCACGCGTTTGTCGAAACCTGCCATAGACACCTCTTTTATTCTTGAGTGGGGTCGCAATGGAATGCAGTGTTGCGCCAAGTCATATATTTGTTAAGTTGATTTTTGCGTGTGATTGATTGATAAAACTCAATAATTGCTGTCATTCACTTGCAGCTTGAAACTCACCGCTTGCCGCTGGGAGCGCAGCCACCATGACCCTCAAGCAAATCCGCGCGTTCCTAGCCGTGGCCCAAAGCCTGAGCTTCGCCGTGGCGTGCGAGCGGTTGCATCTTTCCCAGTCGGCCCTGAGCTTGACCATCAAGGCGCTGGAAGAAGGGCTCGGAGGTCGTTTGTTCAGCCGCAATACCCGTAATGTCGCGTTGACGCCGGAAGGCGAATCGCTGCTGCCCTTGGCCCGTCGACTGATCGCCGATTGGGACAACGCCGAAGACGAGATGCGCCAGCGCTTCACCTTGCAACGCGGTCGCGTGACATTGGCGGCGATGCCGTCCTTTGCCGGCAACCTGCTGCCGCCCATCCTGAAGACCTTCCGCGCCCGGTTCCCGAATGTCAACGTCACGGTGAACGACGTGATCAACGAGCAGGTGCTGGAAATGGTTCGTGATCGCCACGTGGAACTGGGCGTGGCGTTCGAGCCGCTGCAGAGTTCGTCGCTGGTCTTCACGCCGTTGTACCTCGATCGTTTCGTTGCGGTGGTGCCGTTGGATTCGCCCTTGGCCCAGCTCGCCGAGATCGATTGGCAAGCGTTGCTGGAGCATCCGTTCATTACCCTGCAACGACCCTCCACCGTGCGAGTCATGCTCGAAGAGCACCTTCAGGCCCGGGGCATGAAACTGCCGGTGGAGTTCGAGAGCCATCAGTTGGCGACCGTCGGGCGGATGGTTGCCAGCGGCCTGGGCGTGAGCGCCGTGCCGGCCTTGTGCGTCGGCCAGATGCACGAGCTGGGCGCGCGCTGCATCACGCTCAGCGATCCGGTGATCGAGCGGGCTATCGGCGTGCTGACCAAGCCGGGGTATGAACTGTCGGCCGCGGCCCAGGCGTTGTTCGATACGTTCAAGGATCAGGACTTGGCTGTTCGGCTGTCGGCGCGATAAATCGCCAGCCGTCGTCAGATCAGCAAGGGCAACAGTTGCTCACACGGCGCCTCGACCTTGAGGTCCAGGAGGTCATCGGCGCGGGTCTTGCCCCGATTGATCGCCAGCAGCGGCTTGCCTTGTTCCTTGATTGCCCGGCACAGGCGAAACGCCGAATACGCCATCAACGAAGAACCCACCACCAACAATCCATCTGCTTGGCCGACTGCCTCGGTGGCGCGAGTCGCGGTGGCGGCGGCGACGTTTTCACCAAAGAAAACCACATCGGGTTTCAAGCGCTCGCCGTCGCAATGAGGGCAGCGGGGAATCTGGAAGCGCGCTTCGAATGCCGGATCCAACAAAGTGTCGCCGTCGGGTGCCTGCACCGCATCGACGCCTGCCAGGTAAGGATTTTGTGCCTCCATCAATAATTGTATCCGCTGCCGCTCGCTCCGCTGGCTGCAATCCAGGCACAGCACCCGGTGCAGGTTGCCGTGCAGCTCGATGACCTGCTGGCTGCCGGCCTGGTCGTGCAGGGCGTCGACATTCTGGGTAATCAGGCCACTGATGCGTTCTTGTCCCTGCAACGCCGCCAAAGCTTCGTGGGCCTGGTTCGGCCGGGCTTGACGCATGCGCGGCCAGCCCAGCATCGCCCGCGCCCAGTAGCGCCGCCGTGCCTCGGGCCGGGCGAGAAACTCTTGATACATCATTGGCTGGCGGCCCCGTCGCACGCCGTCGGTGTCGCGGTAATCGGGAATGCCGGAGGGGGTGCTGATGCCCGCGCCGGTCAACACCAGGAAGCGGCGTCCGGCCATGTATGCCTGAAGCTGTTCGATAGGGTCACGGTGAAGATCGTCGGACATTTGCATTCTCCGCTGGGCTTGAATCCTGAGGTTAGCATCGGGCTCGCTGTGCGCCTTTCGTCGCCCTCCCTGGGTCTTTCTTCAAACTTTCCCGGCGCGAGGAACATCCACCTTATGTGCGGTATTTCAGATTTTTCGCACAACGGTGCGCTATGGATACTGAATAAGGAGAACGCAATGGCAACCCCTAAAGACAACCTGCTGGATTGGCTCAACGACGCTCACGCCATGGAACAGCAAGCGGAGAAAATGCTCAAGGCCCAGGCCGAGCGCCTGGAACATTACCCGGTGCTCAAGGCGCGGATCGAACAGCACATCGAAGAGACCCTCGGGCAGCAGAAACTGGTGGAGCAATGCATCCAGCGCCTGGGCGGTAGCCCGTCGATGCTCAAGGACATGGCCGGCAAGCTGATGGCGTTCGGTCAAGCCATGGGCGGCATGGCGATGAGTGACGAAGTAGTCAAGGGCGCCATGAGTGGCTACGTCTTCGAGAACCTGGAAATCGCTTCGTACACGGTGCTGATCGAAGCGGCGAAAGTAGCCGGCGATGTAGAAACGCAAAAGGCCTGCGAGCAGATTCTGCCCCAGGAAATCGCCATGGCTGAATGGCTGCGCGATCATCTGCCGGAAATCACCCAGGCGTTCCTTGAGCGTTCGGCCAATCCGCATACCGAAGCCAAGCGCTGAGGTGCAATGCGAGGCGCGGCCCGGCACGGTTCGGCCGCGCCAAACCTGCCATCAACCGCAAAGAGGACAGGTATGAAGCAGACCACCGGTGAGGTTAGAGCCATCAATCGACAGAGTGCCAGGGTGGGAGTCTACGTGGCGGAAGAGGAAGGCCACACGGTGCTTGAGCTGGGGCCCGCCAATGACGTCGATATCGGCGACGTCATTGAATGGGACAGCGGAACGGCCTTGGGCACACAGACTTATCGCAACCTGACCAAAGGCTGGACCGATGAAGTGTATGTAGCGAAGCACGGCGTCGCGGCGGCCAATCTTGAGGTTCAGCTACTGGTGGGATCCTGACAACCGCGGACCCTTGGAGGACAAACATGAGCGAACTGCAGTGTGGCTGCCCCGGCTGCCATTGCGAGGTAGATCCCGAGCGGGTGTTCAATCACGACGGCGAGGCCTATTGCAGCCAGGCCTGCGCAGAACAACACCCGAATGGCGAGCCATGTCCGGCGGCGGATTGTCATTGTGAACAAAGTGGCAAGGTCGGCGAGCGGGACATTACCAATAACCAACTGGATGAAGCGCTGGAGGAAACGTTCCCGGCCAGCGATCCGATTTCACCCTGAACATCGCTTTATCCGGGCATCGGCGACAGGGTGCCCGGACACCGCAAGCCGGTCAGTGCGGTGGTGCAAGACAACACCGGCAGCTCGCGAGTTTTGGCTTCCTGGAACGGCGCGCGGCCTGAGTGACGAGACCGGTGCAGTGGGGTGCCGGCGCCATTCGGCCTTTGGCGGACAGCGTGGAAAGACACGCACTGTTTTTACATGCTTGAGGTGAGAACTTTGTGGGAGCGAGCCTGCTCGCGAATGCAATAGAAAGTTCAAAATTTAGTATCGATTGATAAATTGCATTCGCGAGCAGGCTCGCTCCCACATGGCTCTGCATTTGATAGTGCTAATTGATCGCCGCTTGTTCGATAGCGATTTTCAATACATGACAAGCGCAGCGGTAGATAAACAACAGAATGACCGCTCGTCGCCGTTTGAAGAACTTTATTCAAACCTTGAGCGGTTCAGGTTTTCCGAATAAGTACGAGCCAACGGGGTTCGCAAATAGCAACTAACGAGGTGAATGAAATGGCAAATACAGGTAATAACAACCCTGGCAATTTCGCTAACGATCGTGAGAAAGCATCGGAAGCCGGCAAGAAAGGCGGCCAGGCATCGGGCGGCAACTTCGCTAACGATCCGGAACGCGCAGCCGAGGCCGGCCGTAAGGGCGGTCATATGTCGGGTGGCAATTTTGCCAACGATCCGGAACGTGCCGCAGAAGCCGGCCGCAAAGGGGGTCAAGCCTCGGGTGGCAACTTTGCCAATGACCCTGAAAGGGCTTCTGAAGCGGGCCGCAAAGGTGGCCAGGCGTCGGGTGGCAACTTTGCCAACGACCGGGAAAAAGCTTCCGAAGCTGGCAAGAAAGGCGGTGAAAACAGCCACGGTGGCGGTCGTAAATCGTAATGTCCCGTGGTATCCGCAGACCCCATGCCGTTGGCATGGGGTCTGTTCCGGCCTCACCATCAGTTCTATTCAACGTCGGTCATGTCATGCCCGGCTTCGTTGAATGATTCATATATATCAAGGCTTGGACGAGTTTGGGTCGCTTGCAACTACCATTCGTCTTCTGCCTTGAATAAAAAACAAATTTTATTCGTTTAACTTCTTCTGACTTTCATGGGCCTGCCGCCGGCAGTGTTCTCATGAACTGTGTCCTGAACGAGGAGTTTTACCATGTTCGTACATAACAAACGACTGCAATATACCGTGCGTGTCGCTGAGCCCAATCCAGGACTGGCCAATCTGTTGCTTGAACAGTTTGGCGGTGCCCAGGGCGAGTTGGCGGCGGCGTCGCGCTATTTCACCCAGGCCCTGTCCGAAGATGATCCAGGCCGCAAGGACCTGCTGATGGACATTGCCACCGAAGAGCTCAGCCATCTGGAGGTGATCGGTTCGATCATCGTCATGCTGAACAAGGGCGCCAAGGGCAAGATGGCTGAAGGCGTCGAGCAGGAGGGCCAGCTGTACCGGGAAATCAATGGGGCCGGCAATGATTCGCACATCACCAGTGTGCTGTATGGCGCCGGCTCGCCGTTGACCAACTCAGCCGGTGTGCCATGGACCGCCGCCTACATCGATACAATCGGCGAACCGACGGCGGACATGCGTTCGAACATCGCCGCCGAGGCCCGGGCAAAAATCGTTTATGAGCGGCTGATGAATGTCACTGACGATCCTGGTGTGAAAGAAGCCCTGGGCTTTTTGATGACCCGTGAAATCGCCCACCAACTGTCGTTCGAAAAAGCCCTGCACTCCATCCAGCCCAACTTCCCGCAAGGTAAACTGCCAGGCATGCCGGAGTTCACCAACGTGTACTTCAACATGTCCCAGGGTGAACCTACCGTGCGCGGCCCATGGAACCAGGGTGACGATTGGGAGTACGTTGAAAACCCAACGCCAGCGGTCGACGGCGGCGATGGCCTGGCCAGCGTGCAGTTGAGTGAAAAGGACGAAGCGCTATTGATGGACATGAAGGCGCGGACGATGTCCAACCCTGAAAGCAATCCCACCACGGGCGCCGACTTGGGTTCGGGGATGCAAGGTGACAAACTGTAAGAAGCCGGCGAGGGGGCTTAGCCCCCCCGCCTGAAAATATCGCCTGATCGTTATGCCATTGCGCTTGACGGTCGGGCATCGCACGGCCAAATCAACAAGGACCTTTGATGGACCAGCCCACCTCCCGGATCCGATCACCCTGGCGTACCTGGCTCGATCCTGTGCAAAACAACCTGCTGCTGGGCGTGAGCTTCTGGCTGGGTTTGGCGCTGGTCGCCGTACTGCTGTTGTACAGCGGTTACAACGCCTTGGTGGGGGCCGATCGTCAGCACCTGAGCTATGCGGCGTTGGGAGGGGTGTCCGGTTTTGCCGCTACCGCGTTGGGGGCGATGATGGCGGTGGTGCTGCGCGATATTTCATCGCGGACCCAGGACATCATGCTCGGTTTCGCTGCCGGGATGATGCTCGCGGCCAGCTCGTTTTCGCTTATCCTGCCGGGGATAGAGGCTGCACAGATCATCTGCGGCAACCAGTTGCTCGCCGCCCTGGTGGTCGTTATCGGCCTGGGGCTGGGCGTCGCGCTGATGGTCGGGCTCGACCGCTTCGTGCCCCACGAACATGAGCTGAGTGGGCGCCGCGGTCCTGAAGCCAAGCGCATCAACCGGGTGTGGTTGTTCGTCCTCGCGATTACCTTGCACAACCTGCCGGAGGGCATGGCCATCGGCGTCAGCTTTGCCAATGGCGACCTCAAGGTCGGCCTGCCCCTGACCACCGCCATCGCGATCCAGGACATCCCCGAAGGCCTGGCCATTGCCATGGCGCTGCGTGTGACCGGGATCAGCACTCTGCGGGCCGCGCTTATCGCGGTCGGTTCGGGACTGATGGAACCGCTGGGCGCGGTGATCGGCCTGGGCATGTCCTCGGGCGTGGCCGTGGCTTACCCCATCAGCCTCGGATTGGCGGCGGGGGCGATGATCTTCGTGGTCTCCCATGAAGTCATTCCGGAAACCCATCGCAACGGTCACGAGACCCCCGCGACCCTGGGCCTGATGATGGGGTTCGCGGTGATGATGTTCCTCGACACCGCGCTGGGTTAAAACGCACCCGGAACCCTCCGTCCAGGCGTTCACGGATTTTCTTGAACATCCGCATTTTGCTCCGGGTCAGTGTTGATGACAGGTGAAGCGGCGCTTCACCACTTCAACCCGAAGGAGGATGCCGAGATGGCCAGAAAAACCGTGACGGACCTGTTCATTCACGAACTGTCCGATGTCTACAGCGCCGAAAAGCAGATCACTCGTGCCTTGCCACGCATGGCCCGGGCCACCACCAACCCCTTGCTGGCGCAAGCCTTCAACGATCACCTTGAAGAAACCCAAGGCCAGATCGAACGCATTGACACCCTTGTCGAAGTGGCGGGTATCAAGCTCAAGCGCATGAAATGCATTGCCATGGAAGGGCTGGTGGAAGAGACGAAGGAACTGCTCGAGGAAATCGAGAAGGGCGCGGTGCTTGATGCGGGGCTGATCGCTGCGCAACAAAAGATCGAGCACTACGAAATCGCCAGCTACGGCACGCTGATCGCCATGGCCAAGCATTTGAACCTGGGCGACGAAGTGGTCGGTTTGTTGCTGGCCACGCTCAAGGAAGAGAAGGCCACCGATGAGAAACTTTCGAAGATCGCCGAGCAGGGCGGCAACCAGGCGGCGACGATGGAGACTTGAGGCGAACTGGCGAGGTCCCTCGCCACGGGTGCAGTGTTGAATAGGGCATTGGAGCTCATCCCAATGCCCTTTTTTTAAGCGAAACCCAGCTAAACGCCCCCAACGACCGCACAGCGTCCGGCAATAAAAATCGTTGGAACTACGCTCCAGCGCGTCCCGTCACTTGTTCTGAGAGGCACTTATCCAGGCAGCGTTTCGGCGCTTGCCTGTTGTTGAGTTTTTCATCACGGAGGCGATGGACAGACATGACTATCCCGGACAACAACCCCGAGCGACAAAGCGGCACTTCAAGTCAGGGGCGACCTGACGAGTCCCTTAACCACATCAAGGAGGACGTGAACGAAGCCATCGGCAGCGCCCGCGAAAAGGCCGATGCGCACTTCGGCCAATACCGCGATACCGCGGCGGACCAGATCGATGCCTTGGCGCGTGGCGCCAAGTCGGCCATGTCGGAACTCGAAGCCAACGACACCCTTGGCCTCTCGCATTACTTGGCGGACATGGCCGATAGCATGAGCGGTCTGGCCGGCAAGTTGCGCAACAAGAGCGCCGAAGAGTTGCTGCACGACGGCTCTCGCCTGGCACGGGATAATCCCGGTCTGTTCCTCGCCGGCAGCATCGCCGTAGGCTTCGGCCTGTCGCGGTTCCTCAAGGCCGGCACCTCGCCGGTGGCCACTGAGGTCGACGACCCTGCGGCCGGGAATTCGAATCCACCGGCCGGCGGATTCGGCGCCCAGCGACCCTTCGAGCCAACCCCTGACCCCATCGGTCCGGGTGCCGCAACAACACCAAGCAGTGGCCTGGCCACTGGCGTTACTCCGACTTCACCCAGCGTCCAAGACCATCCCAGTGACTCAGCCACCGGCTCGCTGCCGGGTTCGGCCAATACCAGAGGAGAATTGTGATGAACCGACCAGACCCCGATCTGCAGCGTCCCACCGGGACCACGGCGCCCGACAACGATGCATCGGTCATGGGCTTGCTCAGGCAACTGACCCATGAAGTCCCTTCGCTGTTCACCAAGGAATTGGCGCTGGCCAAGGCTGAGTTCCAAGCCAGTCTCAACTCGCTGAAGGCGGGCATCGCCGGGGTGGCCGGCGGCGCGATGGTGCTGCTGGCCGGTTTTATCATCCTGTTGATGGCAGTGGTGTATGGCCTGAGTACGATGATGGCGCCGTGGCTGGCCGCGCTGATCGTTGGTGTGGTGGCGATGATCATCGGCTTCGTCATGGTCCAGTCGGGCAAGAAGCAGTTCGAACCGTCCCACTTCAAGCCTGACCGAACGCTCGATGCCTTGAACAAAGACCAGGAAGCCCTGCGGAGGAAAGCCTCATGAAGGATGAATTCAAAACCGAATCCGAAAAGAGCCCGGAAACCATCGAGCGCGAGATCGATGAGCAGCGCGCCCATATCAGCCACATCGTCGATGCCTTGGGCAGCAAGTTCACCCCGGGCCAAATGCTCGATCAGGCACTGGGCCTGGTGAAGGGCAATGGCGCGGAATTTTTCGGCAACCTCGGCACCACGGTGCGCAATAACCCGGTGCCGACCGTGTTGACCACGGTCGGCTTGTGCTGGTTGATGCTCGGCCAGAACCACCCGCCGCGGGTCGGCTATCGCGTCGGACCCGACCAGGACGGCAGCGGCTGGAGCGAGGGACTTGCCGGTGGCCTGGGCAGCGCCAAGGATCATTTGCATGACACCACCGATTCGTTGCGCGAAGGCTTCCACCATCTCAAGGACAAGGCTTCGCACCTGGCTGACGGTCTCGGTGCCGGCGCCCGTCATGCCCGCCACAGCGCCCATGAAACGGGGGCGCGAATGAGCCAGGGTTCCCAGGACCTGGGCGAGCAGTTCAGTCGCTTGCTCAAAGAGCAACCGCTGATGCTGGCGGCTGCGGGTATCGCCTTGGGCGCCATGCTGGGGGCTGCGTTGCCTAGCACGTCGACCGAACAGCGGGTGATGGGCAGGACCAGCGCCGACCTGGCCGACAAGGCCAAGCAAAAGGCGCGCGAAGGCTATGAAACGGTGCGCGATACGGTGAGCAAGACCACCGAACATCGTGACCAGCCAGCCGCCACGCCAGCCCCTGGACACGCGCATTCCGGCGCGGATCTGTCCGGCGGGTTGGGTACCTCGTAGGCGAGCGCAAGAGGCGGTGCGGGATGTTCCCGCGCCGTACCTGTCAAGGTTGGCAGAGCCTCGGCTGTTGTGCGGTTATTTCATCTGAAGTACACCGTTCCCAAGGAGGCAGCACATGAAACATCAGGTCCCGTTCAGCGGCCATCTGGTCTTCATCGGCTTCGGCTCCATTGCGCGAGCCACGTTGCCCTTGCTACTCAGGCAGGATCACATCGAGGTCGAGCGCATCACCGTCATCGCACCGGTGATTGAGCAGGAGATCTGGTTCAAGGAGCGGGGCATTCGTTTTGTCCGCAAGGCGCTGACCGAGCAGACCTTTGTACAGACGCTGGATCGCTTCGTGAAGCCCGGTGACTTCATCGTCAACGTGTCGGTGGAGGTCAGCTCATTGGCGGTCATGGCGTACGCCTTCGATAAGGACGCCCTGTACTTGGACACCTGCGTCGAACCCTGGGCCGGTGGCTATGACGATCCGCACCTGGACCTTCCCCACCGCACCAACTATGCGTTGCGCTATCAGGTGCTGGACCTGCGCAAGAAGTTGGGCAAAGGCCCGACGGCAGTCGTTGCCCATGGCGCCAATCCAGGCTTGATTACCCATTTGCTCAAAGCTGGACTGATGGAGTTGGCAGTGCAGTTGGACCATCCGTTGCCCCAAGACCGCGAAGGCATCGACTGGGCGCGGTTATGCATGGAGATGGGTATTAAGGTCATCCATTTTGCCGAACGCGATACCCAGCGTTCGCAGCGTCTCAAGGAGGACGATGAGTTCGTCAACACTTGGTCGGTGGAAGGCTTCATCAGCGAGGGCAGCCAGCCGGCGGAACTCGGTTGGGGCAGCCATGAGCGCAGTTGGCCGACGTCTGCCCGACGTCATCGCTTCGGCACGCGCAACACGATTTATCTCGAGCGTCCCAGTGCCCGCGTGCTGGTCAAGACGTGGACGCCGTTGGGCGGCCCCTGCCTGGGGCTGATGATTACCCATCATGAAACCGCATCGACGGCTGACCTGCTGACCGTCAAGGAGCAACGCAGATTGGTCTATCGACCGACGCTGCATTACGCCTATCACCCTTGCAATGACGCGCTGCTGTCGATTCATGAGCTGGTCGGTCGCGGCTGGGAAGCGCAAACCCGGCAACGCATCCTCAATGGCGAAATCGACAGCGGCGGCGCCGACGCCCTCGGTGTCTTGCTGATGGGCCATGAGCTGAATGCCTACTGGTTCGGCTCGGTGCTGAGCATCGACGAAGCCCGGGCGCTGGTGCCCTTCAACAACGCCACCAGCCTGCAAGTGGCGGCGGGGGTGCTGTCGGGCATCGTCTGGGCGGTAGAGCATCCGGACCGTGGCATCGTCGAGCCCGAGCAAATGGATTACCAGCGTGTGCTGGAAGTCGCCCGGCCTTACCTCGGCACGCTGGTGGGCCAGCGCACCGACTGGACGCCGGGTGGCGCGGTTCATAAACAGTCCGAGGATGGCGCTGCGAATAGCTGGCAATTCGAGCATTTCACGACACCCTAGTCGGGTCATTCAGACCCCAGCGTCACGCGGCAGCCCTTGCGATGGCGGATCTGTTCGTCCGAGGGGCGCTCCAGGATGAATTCGAAACGCGGCTCGCCTTCGCTGTAGATCACCAGCCAGCCCCATTCCAACTCGTTTTCATCCTGCCCTGGGCGGGGCGGCGCGGCCCACCAGGGTTCTTTTTGCATGATCTGGCGCATCGTTTACCTCCTGCCGGTTGGTCTTTTGAACTATAGACTGCGGGATTTTCATCCAGCTCAGTGTGCTCTGCCCACGCCCAACGGCGTCTAGCGTCTGTATCCCCGCACTCGAACGGGGAATGATCGGACCCATGCGCACATGCAAGCACTGTTGAACGAGATCCTCGACGCGGTTCGCCCCCTGATCGGCCAGGGCAAGGTAGCCGATTACATTCCTGCTCTGGGCACGGTGCCGGCCAATCAGCTGGGCATTGCCGTGTACAGCAATGACGGTGAGATGTATCGCGCAGGCGATGCTGACACGCCGTTTTCGGTACAGAGTATTTCCAAGGTCTTCAGCCTGGTGCAGGCGATCGAGCATTCCGGCGAAGCCATCTGGGAGCGCTTGGGCCACGAGCCGTCCGGCCAGCCTTTCAACTCGTTGGTGCAGCTGGAGTTCGAACGCGGCCGGCCGCGTAATCCGTTCATCAACGCCGGGGCCCTGGTGATCTGCGACATCAATCAATCACGCTTCGCCGCTCCGGCGCTGTCGATGCGTGATTTCGTACGTCGCTTGTCGGGCAATCCCCAAGTGATGGTGGATGGCAAGGTCGCCGAGTCGGAATACCAGCACCGCGCGCGAAACGCGGCGATGGCCTATCTGATGCAATCTTTCGGCAATTTCCATAACGACGTGGAAGCGGTCTTGCGCAGCTATTTCAGCCACTGCGCGCTACGAATGAACTGCATCGACCTGGCCCGTGCGTTCTGCTTCCTGGCCAACGATGGTTTTTGCAAGCACAGCGGCGAGCAGATCCTCAGCGCTCGCCAGACTCAGCAGGTCAACTCCATCATGGCCACCAGCGGCCTGTACGACGAGGCGGGCAACTTCGCCTATCGCGTTGGCCTGCCGGGCAAGAGCGGCGTGGGCGGTGGGATTGTCGCCGTGGTGCCGGGGCAGTTCACGGTCTGCGTCTGGTCGCCGGAACTCAACGTTGCCGGCAATTCCCTCGCCGGCATGGCGGCGCTGGAACTGCTCAGCCAACGGATCGGCTGGTCGGTTTTCTGATGACAAAAAAAAGGCCCGCTGCTGATTCAGGAGCGGGCCTTTTGCTAAGGAATGTCAGCAGAGGCGGTCAATGACCCGAACCTCAGCGCTGTCCTGCACCGACGGCCAGGCCTGGGTCAGCGTTTGTAGCACGCGGCCCATGAAGTCCTTGTCGGCGGCGGCTTTCTTGCCGACGTAGCCTTGGCCACGGCGGTACATTTTCAGCCGGGCGCATAGGTCTTGCTGGTGCTTGTCGAACTCGTCTTCCTGGGTGAAGGGCGAGAGGCAGTCCATATGGACCTGGCCGGTCTTGCTGATCCACAGGATGTGGCTGTCCAGGCTGTCTTTGTGTGCTGCGAACATGCGAGCCAGTTCATCAATAGATGGTTGATTATTCAGATTCATGTGTAAGCCCCTTGACCATTTGGTTGATCTGTCTGGTGGTTCGCAAAACTTCGCTGTTCGGTGATGTTTGCCTGTCACCGAAACCAGGCCGTCAGCGTTCATCCGTCGAGCTTCGACGGGGTCGTGCATCAGTTATGTAGTGTTATCGAAGGGCTGCTACGCAAATGCGCTACAACGAAGAAAAACAGCGAAGAATCTTCAGGCCAGTGTCGACTTTGAGGGTCGAGCCCATGCGTCATGAGGATTGATCGCCAGCGTTTCTCGTCCTTGTCACCGGACGGTCATGCCAGGTCAGCACCTTCAATCTGCCTTGTGGGCAGTCCCTTTACCAAAAAAACAGCTCGGCGGTCAGACGAGCTTGCTCAAACATTTGCCTGTACTCCCGATCGGGGAGACGTCTGCATCATGCAAGGGCAAATCGGAGGCGTCAACGGTTTTGTAGTGATTATTTTTTGGCACTACATATTGTCGGACAAAATGGTTTGGGTATGGAAAAACAACTGCGGGTGGTTTCCCGTGGCGAGGGAGCTTGCTCCCGCTGGGGCGCGAAGCGGCCCTAAAAAAGGCACATGCGATGTGTCAGACATATTGTGTGAGGTTACTTGGGGCTGCTACGCAGCCCAGCGGGAGCAAGCTCCCTCGCCACGGGATCGCATCTGGCTTGCTCTTCTGCGGCAGGGCTCAGGTGGCCTTGGCCGTGCTCGCCTTGCGCGGTGCGCCGTCAGTTTTGCGCTTGGCCGGCTTGCGTTTTTTCTTCCACGGCGCGGCCCCACGTCCGGCGGGGCTGGCCGGGCCGTTGATGGTCAGGCTCATGCCTTGGCAGCGGGCGACGTGCTTGCTCATCCAGGCGGCTTGCCGGGTGACGAATTCTTCCAGGCTCATTTCGCCGCTTTGCACCATGTCCAGCGCTTGTTCCCAGATCGCAGTGGTGCCGGGGTCGGCGATCGCCCTAGGCACCGCGTCGATCAGGCTGAACGCCGCTGGAGTGGCGGCCAGGGCCTTGCCGTTCTTTACCAGATAACCACGATCGAGCAAGCCCTGGATGATCGAAGCGCGGGTCGCTTCGGTGCCGATGCCGGTGGTGTCCTTGAGCTTCTGCTTGAGCAACGGATCCTCCACCAGCTTGGCGACGTTCTTCATCGCCTTGATCAGGTCGCCCTCGGTGAACGGCTTGGGTGGCTGGGTCCACAGGTCTTTGTGAATCACCTCGTCGACTGTGCAGTCGCGGCCTTCGGCCAGCGGCGGCAAGGTTTGTGGCACGGGTGCTTCGCGTCCCCGTGCCGGTGCGAGTGCTTCGGGCAGGGCGCGCTTCCAGCCGGGTTCGACGATCTGCTTGCCGACCGCGCGCAGGGCCTGGCCGGCACAATCGAAGTCGGCCTGGGTCCGGTCGTATTCATGGTTGGGCAGGAACTGCGCCAGGTAGCGCGCGCGAATCAGCGTGTAGACAGCGCGCTGCTTGCCGGCGAGCTTGTCGAGGTTCTTCGCCGCAGCCGTGGGAATGATGCCGTGGTGCGCGCTGACCTTGGCGTCGTTCCAGGCGCGGGATTTGCGTTGGGGTTGCAGGTGATCGCGCAGCGGTGCAAGGCCCGGATCGGCCTGGGCAAGGGCGGCGAGAATGGCGGGCGCTTCGCCGTGCTGGCTCACCGGCAGGAAACCGCAATCGCTGCGCGGATAAGTGATGAGCTTGTAGGTTTCGTAGAGCGACTGGGCAACGTCCAGGGTTTCCTGGGCGCCAAGGCCGAGCTTCTTCGAGCAGACTTCCTGCAGGGTGCCCAGGTCGAACGGTAGCGGCGCCGCTTCGCGCAGGCGTTCGGTGCGTACCTTGATGACCCGGGCGGTGGCAGCGTTGCCCATGGCCTGGGCGGCGTCGCGGGCCAGGGCCTGGTTCAGGCAGCGTTCCTGGTCGTCGCAGGCGTCCGGATCGGCGCGCCATTGAGCGGTGAAGGCGGTGCCGGTATCGCTCAGTTGCACGTCGATGGCCCAGTAGGCGACCGGTACGAAATCGGCAATGCTGCGGTCGCGATCCACCACCAGTCGCAGGGTCGGCGTCTGCACGCGGCCCACCGGCAAGACGCCTTGATAACCGGATTGGCGCCCCAGGAGCGTGAACAGGCGACTCATGTTCATGCCGATCAGCCAATCGGCCCGTGAGCGGCCGAGGGCCGAATGGTACAGGTTGAAGGTTTCCGTGCCGGGCTTGAGTGCGCCGAGGGCCTTGCGGATCGACGCGTCGTCCAGGGCCGACAACCACAGTCGCTGGATCGGCCCGCGATAGCGGCAATGCTCGACCAGCTCCCGGGCGATCATTTCGCCCTCGCGGTCGGCATCGGTGGCGATGACCAGTTCCGTCGCTTCCCCCAGGAGCCGCTTGACCGCTTTGTACTGCCCGGCGGTTTTCGGCTTGACCGTCATTTTCCATCGCGCCGGCACGATGGGCAGGTCGGCCAGCACCCAGCGCTTGTAGCGCGCGTCGTAGGCGTCGGGTGGGGCGGTTTCCAACAGATGGCCGATGCACCAGGTGACCGTGACGTTCGCGCCCAACCAGCAACCGTCGCCGCGCCGCGTGGCGCCCAGCACTGTGGCGATGTCCTTGGCCTGGGACGGTTTTTCACACAGGTACAACCGCATAACGCCTCTTCCTAAGCAGGTTTCATGGGGCGCTAGCATGGTCAGGGATCGGCGCCGGAGCAAGCTTTATCTGTATGGATATACAGATAAAACGTTGCGCTGCGTTGCAACAGCCCGCTTGGCTTGTCGCTTGGCGACTGAATAGGCAAGCAGAATGAATTTCTCGCAAGGGCATCGCTCATAACTTGCAGAGCGATTGAAACCGCAGAGCAAGTTAATGGAATCAAGGAGAGTCACTTTCATGAATTCGATGCCGAGGGGCAACGGACAGGCGACCACGCGTTTGATTCTCGTTGTTGAGGATGATCCGACCATCCTGGAGTTTTTGTGTGAAATCCTCGAGGAAGAGGGGTTTGTCGTCGAGCCCCGGGAGAGCGCTGATTCGGCACTGACCTTTCTCGAAGAGAGCGCCGATTACGTGGACCTGCTGCTGACCGATATCACCATGCCTGGGGCGATGGACGGAGCGGACCTCGCCAACCTGACCGGGGATCGCTGGCCACAGATACCACTGCTGATCATGTCGGGCTTCGAGACGCCGGAAAGCGCGGGGATCAAGCACCAGGCCTCGTTCATCGCCAAGCCGTGGGCGCTGGGGCAGATGCTCGATCTGGTGGAAAGCACGGTGAAAGATCACTCGGTGCATTGATGGCTGTAATGCAGCTCCCGTGGCGAGGGAGCAAACTCCCTCGCCACAAGGGACAGATCCTCAGTTGGTATCCAAATCCACGTTCCTCGTTTCCCGCAGGCAGATCATCCCCACCACCAGGCTCACGCCCGTGATCACCACCGGGTACCACAGCCCATAGAAAATATCCCCGGTATAGACCACCAGCGCGAACGACACGGTGGGCAGGAAGCCGCCGAACCAGCCATTGCCGATGTGGTACGGAAGGGACATCGACGTGTAGCGAATGCGGGTCGGGAACAGTTCCACCATCAGCGCCGCCAGCGGACCGTAGCACATCGCCGAGATGATGATCAGCGCCACGATCAGGGCGACGATCATCGGCCGGTTGATCTGCTGGGCGTCGGCCTGTTGCGGGTAGCCCGCCAGCGTCACTGCGCCGCGCAGGGCGGCTTCGTCGTAGCCTTCGAGTTTCACGTCACCGACGCTCACTTGCACGCTGCTGCCGGCAGGCGCCGCGACGCTGCTGTAGGGCAGGCCTTGCTTGACCAGGAAGGTCTTGACCTTGTCGCAGGGGCTGTCGAAACGCGCCTTGCCCACCGGGTCGAACTGGAAGGTGCAGGTGGCCGGATCGGCGACCACGGTGATCGGTGCCTGGCGGCTTGCCAAGTCGATGGCCGGGTTGGCGTAATGCGCAAGCGTCTTGAAGATCGGAAAGTACAACGCCGTCGCCAACAGCAGGCCGATCATCAGTATCGGTTTGCGTCCGACCTTGTCCGACAGCCAGCCAAAGAAGATGAAGAACGGTGCGCCGATGATGACGCTGACGATCAGCAGGCTATTGGCGAGTGCCGGGTCCATCTTGAGGAACTGGGTGAGGAAAAACAGCACATAGAATTGCGCGGCATAGAAGGTCACCGCTTGCCCGGCGTTGATGCTGAACAGGGCGATCAGCACCACCTTCAGGTTTTCCCATTTGCCGAACGATTCGCGGATCGGCGCCTTGCAGCACTTGCCTTCTTCTTTCATTTTCAGGAAGGCCGGCGACTCGTGCAGGCTCAGGCGGATCCAGGTGGAGATGCCCAGCAGCAGGATCGACAACAGGAACGGAATGCGCCAGCCCCAGACTTCGAACTGGTCACCGGTAAAGTAACGGCACCCCAGCACCACCAGCAGCGAGAGCAACAGCCCCAGGGTGGCGGTGGACTGAATCCAACTGGTGTGGAAACCGCGCTTGCCCATCGGCGCGTGCTCGGCGACATAGGTGGCCGCGCCGCCGTACTCCCCGCCCAAGGCCAGGCCCTGGAGCATGCGCAACACCACCAGGATGATCGGTGCGGCGATGCCGATGCTGGCGTAGTTGGGCAGCAGGCCGACGCAGAACGTGGCCAGGCCCATCAGCACGATGGTCGCCAGGAAGGTGTATTTGCGCCCGATCATGTCGCCCAATCGACCAAACACCAAGGCGCCGAACGGACGCACGATGAAGCCGGCGGCGAAGGCCATCAAGGCAAAAATGAACGCCGTGGTGTCGTTCACCCCGGCGAAGAACTGCTTGCTGATCACCGCCGCCAGGGCGCCGTAGAGAAAAAAGTCGTACCACTCGAACACCGTCCCCAGGGACGAGGCGAAGATGACTTTCTGCGTTTCCTGACTGGTGCCGGCGCTGCGCGTGGCTTCCAGGGGCTGAACATGCTCAGACATAGCGGTATCCCTCACAGTGATTGTTTTTGTTGTTCCACTGCAACGCCGGGTGGGGCGTCTCCTGACTTGACGCATTTTCCTTGGTTTACATTTGTTCCCTCGCCACGGGGGCTCTTGGTGTTTTTCAGACCGTGGCGGGCTGCTTTTGTGTCGTGATGCTGGTGATCGCTGGCGCTAGCATCATCTGCGCCGCCTTCTCGGCAATCATCAGCGTCGGCGAGCAGGTGTTGCCCGAGATGATGTGCGGCATGATCGAGGCGTCGGCGATGCGCAGGCCCTTGATGCCATGCACGCGCAATTGCGCATCCACCACGGCGTCGGCGTCCGGGCCCATGCGGCAAGTGCCCACCGGATGGAAAATCGTCGTGCCGATGCGCGCGGCGGCCTGGTGCAATTCTTCTTCGGTTTGCAGGCTGGGGCCGGGCAGGTATTCCACCGGCTTGAAGGCGCCCAGGGCCGGGGAGGCGACGATGCGTCGGGTCAGGCGGATGGCGTCGGCGGCGACCCGCAGGTCTTCGGGATGGCTCAGATAATTGGGCTGGATCAACGGCGCGTCACGGGGATCGGCTGAGCGGATATCTACGCGGCCGCGGCTCATCGGACGCAAGTCGCACACCGACGCGGTGAACGCCGCAAAGCTGTGCAGCGGTTCGCCGAAGCGCTCCAGGGACAATGGTTGTACGTGGTATTCGAGGTTGGCCGAGGTCTGTTCCGGCCCCGAGCGGGCGAACGCACCGAGTTGGCTCGGGGCCATGGAAAGCGGGCCGCTGCGGTCGTACAGGTAGCGCAAGCCCATGCCCATCTTGCCCCACAGCGTGCCGGCGATCTGGTTCAGCGTACGGGCGTTTTCCAACTGGTAGATCAGCCGCAACTGCAAGTGATCCTGCAAGTTGCCACCAACGCCGGGCAACTCGTGGACCACGCCGATGCCCAGGCGCTGCAACAGGCTGCGCGGGCCGATCCCGGAGCGCTGCAAAATACTCGGCGAGCCAACGGCGCCGGCGCACAGGACGATTTCCTTGCGGGCCTTGAACGTCATGTTTTCGCCTTGCCAGCGGGCGCTGACGGCGTGGGCACGATCGTCACGCAACAACACGCGATCCACCTCGACCTCGGTCAATATCGTCAGGTTGGGGCGATTGCGAATCGGTTTGAGAAAGGCCTTGGCGGCGTTCCAGCGCACCCCGGCTTTCTGGTTGACCTGGAAGTAGCCGCAGCCTTCGTTGTCGCCACCGTTGAAATCGTCGACGCTGGGGATACCGCTCTGCTCGGCAGCGGTGCGGAAGGCATCGAGAATCGGCCATGACAGGCGCTGGCGTTCGACTCGCCATTCCCCGCTCGCGCCATGAAAATCGGAGTCTCCCGCGAAGTGGTTTTCGCTCTGCCTGAACAGCGGCAACACGTCTTTCCAGGCCCAGCCGGGATTACCCTCGGCGGCCCAGCCGTCGTAGTCCGCGGCCTGGCCGCGCATGTAGATCATGCCGTTGATCGATGAGCAGCCGCCCAACACCTTACCGCGCGGATAGTTCAGCGCGCGACCTTGCAAGCCCGGTTGTGCTTCGGTCTTGAAGCACCAGTCGGTGCGCGGGTTACCGATGCAGAACAGGTAGCCGACCGGGATATGAATCCAGGGGTAATTGTCACGGCCACCGGCTTCGAGCAGCAGCACCCGGTGTTGCGGGTTGGCTGAAAGGCGATTGGCCAAAAGGCATCCGGCGGGGCCGGCGCCCACGATCACATAATCGTATTCATCGACGACAGGTTGCATTCGCGACCTCATTTTTTGTTCTTGTGGGACTCATCCTAGTTGTTAGTTTTCGTCAAAAGAATGTTAGTTTTTGCGCAGCGGCTGTGCGTTTATAAACAGCCCTCACTTTCAGGCGTTTGCAAGGAAGGCTCATGTTCGATTGGAATGACCTGCGCTACTTCCTGGAACTGCAACGCAGCGGCCGCTTGTTGACCGCCGCGCGACGGCTCAACACCACCCATGCCACGGTGGCGCGGCACATCGAGGCCATCGAGAAAAGCCTCGGCACGGCGTTGTTTGTCCAGCACGCCCAGGGCTACGAACTGACCCCAGCGGGTGAAGCACTGCTCAAGCATGCCGAAGCCATGGAGAACGTCGCGCTGCTCGCCCAGGAAGACATCACCCAGTCCAGCGCACCCCTGGGCAAGATCCGGTTAGGTGTGACGGAAGGGCTGGGCATCATGTTCCTGGCCAGTCGCATGAATGGGTTGTTCGAGCGTTATCCGGGGTTGGAGGTGGAGCTGGTCGCCGTGCCGCGGTTCGTCAGTATCCTCAACCGCGAGGCGGAAATCAGTATTCACCTTGAACGGCCGGCGGCCGACCTGCTGGTCACTCGCAAACTCACCGATTACCGCCTGGCCCTGTATGCCAGCCAGGGCTACCTGGACCGCTCGCCGCCGTTGCACAGCCGCGAGGACCTGGCTCGTCACGCCTGGATCGGCTATGTCGACGACCTGTTGTTCAGCCAGGAATTGATGTTCCTCAACAGCTTTTGCCGCAAGCCGCGGGTCGTCTTCCACAGCACCAGCGTCATCGCCCAGCAGCAGGCCGCGCGTTCGGGCCTGGGAATCGCCGTGCTGCCGTGCTACATGGCCAGCAGCGATCCGACGCTGGTGCCTTTGCTGCCGGACGAAAGCATCTGCCGCAGCTACTGGATCAGTACCCGCCGCGAGCTGCACAAATCCGTCCGGTTACGCGTGTTGTGGGATTACGTGGTGCAGTTGTGCGAGCGTGAGCAGGGGCTGCTGCTGCCTTAGCCGCGCTGCCAAATCCTCCGTCAGTCTAGAACCCTGTGGCGAGGGAGCCAGCGGCCTCGCCACAATGATTTGTACAGCCCACCTGTGAACTGACTGGCGGCGCTTGTCAGAAAAAACCGACAGGAGTACAAATGTACTCCATGACGACTCTCACTCCTCGCCGCACCGCTATCCTGACCTTTATCCGCGAACGCATCGCCGAGCAGGGCCAGCCTCCGAGCCTCGCTGAAATCAGCGAGGCGTTTGGTTTCGCCTCTCGCAGCGTGGCGCGCAAGCATGTGCTGGCGTTGACCGAGGCCGGTTTCATCGAGGTCAATCCGCACCAGGCCCGAGGCATTCGGCTGCTGAACCAACCGCCACGCCCCGAGTTGCTGGACGTGCCGGTGCTGGGGCGGGTGGCTGCCGGGCTGCCGATTGGCGCCGACGCCGAGGTTCACAGCCGCCTGCTGCTGGACCCGGCGATTTTCACCAAGGCGCCGGATTATTTGTTGCGGGTCCAGGGCGATTCGATGATTGAGGACGGCATTCTCGACGGTGACCTGGTGGGTGTGCAGCGCACGCCCCAGGCCGCCAATGGGCAGATCGTCGTGGCGCGCCTGGACGGGGAAGTGACTATCAAGCGCTTCGAGCAAGTCGGCGAGCGCGTGCGCCTGTTGCCCCGCAACCCGGCCTATCAGCCAATCATCGTTGCAGCCGACCAGGACCTGGCGATCGAAGGCGTGTTCTGTGGCTTGGTGAGACAAGGCTGATGGGCGCTGTCGTTGCGCTGGACACGCTGTTCAATGGCGGCCAGGTCTGGAAGGGGCGACCTGCGCCGCCGGCCGCCAGCCCGCAGCCCACCGGTCATGCGGCGCTGGACGCGGCATTGCCCAATGGCGGCTGGCCGGAAGCGGCACTGACGGAAATTCTCATCAGCGCGCCGGGCGTGGGCGAGTTGCAACTGGTCTGGCCGACCCTCGCGCGGCTGTCGGCGGCGGGGGAGCGGATCGTGCTGGTGGCGCCGCCGTTCGTACCCTATCCCCAGGCTTGGCGAAATGCCGGGGTCGACCTGCGCCAACTGTCGATCATCCAGGCCGATCAACGCGATGCCTTGTGGGCCACTGAGCAATGCTTGCGTTCGGGCAGTTGCGGCGCGGTGCTGTGCTGGCCTCGGCAGGCGGATGACCGGGCCTTGCGCCGTTTGCAAGTCGCGGCGGAAACCGGCCAGACCCTGGCGTTCGCCTGGCGCTCGATCCAGGAAGCCATCAACCCGTCTCCGGCGGCCCTGCGGATTGCCATCGATGCCCGGCCGGCACAATTGCGAGTGCTCAAGTCCCGGGGCGGGCTGGCTCGTTCGGCACCGATTGCGTTTCCCACGCACACCGAGCATTGAGGTTGCGATGCGCTGGGTCTGTATCCTCTTTCCGCAATTGGCGTTGGACGCCGCGTTGCGCCAGCGCCCCGATCCCGACGAGCCCCTGGCGCTGCTGACCGGTCCGGCCCAGCGTCGAGTGTTGCAAGCGGTCAATGAACCGGCCCGCGCCCTGGGCTTGCGGCCCGGGCAGACCATGACCGCCGCCCAGGCCCTGAGCAAAGGGTTTGCCACGGCCGAGTACGACGCGGCGCAGATCGAGCATTGGCAACAATTCCTGGCAGCCTGGGCCTACCGCTTCAGTTCCCAGGTCAGCGTGCATTACCCGCGCACGGTGGTGTTCGAAATCGAATCGAGCCTGGGGCTGTTCGGGCCCTGGCCGGTATTCGAGGCGCGCTTGCGGGACGAACTGACGGAACTGGGCTTTCGCCATCGCATCGTCGCTGCCCCCAACCCGGTGGCAGCGCGGGTACTGGCCAATGCTTATGATGCCCTGGTGGTGCCCGATGGCGAGACCCTGCAAGCGTACCTGGGGCACATGCCCGTGGACCGCATCGGCCTGGCGCCCGACGTGGCCACGGCGTTGTCGCGCATGGGGCTGCGCCGCCTGGATCAGGTCCAGGCCTTGCCCCGACACACCTTGGCGCGGCGCTTCGAGGCCGACGTGCTCAAGCACTTCGACGCGCTGACGGGCAATCGCCCCCTGGCGCTGTCGTTCTATTTGCCTGCGGACCGTTTCGATGTGCGTATCGAGCTCAATTACGACGTGCAATCGCACCAAGCGTTGCTGTTTCCGCTGCGCCGCTTGACCGGTGATCTGTCGGCCTTTTTAGCCGGGCGCGACAGCGGCGTGCAGCGCTTCGACCTGCATCTGGAGCATGCGGGTTTGCCCGACACGGTGATCAAGGTCGGCCTGCTCAGCGCCGAGCGGGACCCTTCAATGCTGTTCGAACTGGCTCGTGGCCGTCTCGAACAGGTACAGGTCGAGGCACCCGTGCGCGGTGTTCGGTTGTGCGCCGAAGACCTGCCGAGCTTCGTGCCCCAGCGCCTGGAGTTGTTCGACGAACGTCCCCAGCAGTCCTTGCCCTGGGAGCAATTGCGCGAACGACTGCGGGCGCGCCTGGGCGACGATGCCGTGCAAGGGCTGGGGTTTGGCGACGATCATCGACCCGAGTGCGCTTGGCAACTGACGCCCGAGCCTTGGCGCCAGGCCTGTCCTCTGCGCGATGAAATCCAGCGTCCCGGCTGGCTGCTTGGCGAGCCCCAGGCGTTGCCCGAGAGTCAGGCGCGCATCCTCATGGGCCCGGAACGCATCGAGTCCGGCTGGTGGGACGGCGCCGACGTGCGCCGCGATTACTACCTGATCGAAACCCGTACCGGGCAACGCGCCTGGGCCTATCGACCGGTGGGTGAAAGCGGGCCGTTATGGCTACAAGGCTGGTTCGCATGAACATCGACTACGCCGAACTGCATTGCTTGTCGAACTTCAGCTTCCAGCGCGGCGCCTCCAGCGCCCTGGAGCTGTGTCGCCGTGCCAGACAACAGGGCTATCGGGCCCTGGCGATTACTGATGAATGCACCCTGGCCGGGATCGTCCGGGCCTGGCAGGCGGCCAAAGAGCTGGAGCTGCAACTGATCGTGGGCAGCGAAATCCAGGTCGAGGATGGCCCCAAGCTGGTGCTGCTGGTGGAAAACCTCGAAGGCTATCAAGCCTTGTGCCGGCTGATCACCCGCGCCCGGCGTCGCAGCGAGAAGGGCCGTTATCGCATCGTCCGGGAAGATTTCGACGAACCCCTGCCGGGACTGTTGGCGTTGTGGGTTCCCGGCGGCAAGGATCCCGAGGCGCAAGGCCGTTGGCTCCAGCGTTTTTTTGCCGGGCGCCTGTGGCTGGCCGTGCAGTTGCATTGCGGACAGGACGACCGCAAGCGCCTGGCCGACTTGCTGGCGTTGGCCACACGCCTGGATCTTCCTGCTGTCGCCACGGGCGATGTGCACATGCATGTTCGCGGTCGCCGCGCCTTGCAAGACACCATGACTGCCATCCGCCACCACGTCACCGTGGCCGAGGCGGGCCAGCGTCTGCATCCCAACGGCGAGCGTCATTTGCGCAGCCGCAAGGATCTGGCCGATCTCTACCCTCGCGCCTTGCTCGATGAAACCCTGGAGATCGCCCGGCGTTGTACCTTCGATCTCGATCAGTTGCGCTATGAATACCCGCGCGAGCTGGTGCCTGAGGGCCACGACTCGGCATCCTGGCTGCGGGAGCTGGCCGAACGCGGCATGCGCGAGCGGTGGAAGGACGGCGTGGAAGACAAGGTGCGGGTGCAGATCGACAAGGAATTGAAGTTGATCGCCGAGCTGGGTTACGACAGTTATTTCCTCACGGTCCACGATATCGTCAGGTTTGCCCGCAGCCGCAATATTCTCTGTCAGGGACGCGGGTCAGCGGCCAACTCGGCGGTGTGCTTTGCCCTGGGCATCACCGAAATCGACCCGAGCCGTACCGAGATGCTGTTCGAGCGTTTCCTGTCCCGCGAGCGCAATGAGCCGCCGGACATCGATGTCGATTTCGAACATGAGCGCCGTGAAGAAGTCTTGCAGTACGTGTTCCAGCGTTATGGCCGACATCGCGCGGCGTTGACCGCAGTGGTCAGCAGTTACCACGGTGCCGGGGCGGTGCGCGACGTGGCCAAGGCCCTGGGCCTGCCGCCGGACCAGGTCAATGCCCTGGCCGATTGCTGCGGGCGTTGGAGTGACGAGGCACCGCCATTGAACCGCTTGCGTGAGGGCGGTTTCGACCCGGACAGCCCGGTGTTGCGTCGGGTGCTGGGGCTGACCCAGCAGTTGATCGGCTTTCCCCGGCACTTGTCCCAGCACCCCGGCGGCTTCGTGATTTCCCAGCAGCCCCTGGACACCCTGGTGCCGGTGGAAAACGCCGCCATGGCCGAGCGCACCATCATCCAGTGGGACAAGGACGACCTCGATGCGATCGGGCTGCTCAAGGTGGACATCCTGGCCTTGGGCATGCTCAGCGCGATTCGCCGATGTTTCGATTTGATCGCGCACTACCGGGGCATACGCCATACCTTGGCGTCGCTGGCCAAGGACGACAAAGCCACGTTCGATATGATCAGCCGCGCCGACACCATCGGCGTGTTCCAGATCGAATCCCGAGCGCAGATGGCGATGTTGCCGCGGCTCAAACCCAAGGAGTATTACGACCTGGTGATCGAAGTGGCGATCGTGCGGCCGGGACCGATCCAGGGCGGCATGGTCCATCCGTATCTGCGTCGGCGAAACAAGGAGGAGGCTGTCACTTACCCTTCGCCAGAATTGGAAGAAGTATTGGGACGTACCTTGGGTGTTCCGCTATTCCAAGAACAGGTCATGCAGATCGCCATCGTCGCCGCGGGTTACAGTCCGGGTGAAGCGGACCAGCTGCGTCGCTCCATGGCTGCCTGGAAACGCCACGGTGGGCTTGAGCCTCACAAGAAGCGGCTGGCCGACGGGATGGAGGCCAGGGGTTACAGCCTTGAATATGCCGCGCAAATCTTCGAGCAGATCAAAGGCTTCGGCAATTACGGTTTCCCTGAATCCCACGCCGCCAGTTTCGCCTTGCTGACCTACGCCAGCAGCTGGCTCAAATGCCACGAACCGGCGGCGTTCGCCTGTGCCTTGATCAACAGTTGGCCCATGGGGTTCTACAGCCCGGACCAGATCCTCCAGGATGCTCGCCGCCATCAGTTGCAGATCCGTCCGGTGGACGTGCGCGCCAGCGATTGGGACTGCAGTCTCGAACCCTTGGAAGGCCAGCAACCGGCCATTCGCATGGGCCTGCGCATGATCAAGGGTTTTCGCGAGGACGATGCCAGGCGCATCGAGGTAGCTCGCGGGCAGCGGGCTTTCAGCGATGTGGCCGACCTCGGCGAGCGTGCTCGACTTGATGCCCGGGCCTTGGCACAACTGGCTGACGCCAGTGCCTTGCGCGGTCTGGCCGGCGATCGCCACCGCGCCCGTTGGGACATTGCCGGGGTACAAAAACAACTGGGCCTGTTCGCGGGCCTGCCCAGTCAGGAAGAGTCGCCCGTGGATTTGCCAAAACCCACCGTGGGAGAAAATCTGTTCGCTGACTACGCCACGCTGGGCACGACGTTGGGCCCTCATCCGCTGGCCTTGCTGCGTCCCGAACTGCGCGCCCGGCGCTGCCGCAGTTCGCGGGAGTTGCAGGACGTTGAACATGGTCGCAACGTCAGCGTCGCCGGTCTGGTCACCGGTCGCCAGCGCCCGGGCACGGCCAGCGGCGTGACCTTCGTCACCCTGGAAGATGAATTCGGCAACCTCAACGTAGTGGTTTGGCGCGACCTCGCCGAACGCCAGCGCAAGGTCCTGGTGGGATCGCAATTGCTCAGGGTGGATGGGCGCTGGGAGAGTGTCGGTGAAGTCCGCCACCTGATCGCCGGGCGCTTGAGCGACCTGACCGGACTGCTGGCGGGCATCCATGTGCGCAGCCGGGATTTTCGTTAGCGCTGCAGCCCGTGGCGAGGGAGCTTGCTCCCGCTCGGCGGCGCAGCCGTCGCAATACAGCTGGCGCGGTCCGTCTGAAGAATCAGGAAAACCGATTTGGGGCGGCTGCGCCCCCCAGCGGGAGCAAGCTCCCTCGCCACGGGGAGCGGCGCGCACCTGCCGCATGAAACCAATTGCCAACCTTGCGCTCGAAGCACTAGCACAAGGGACTTGTGGTATGCCGCTTCCCTGCTGGTAGTTTGAGGTGAGAGTCGTTCCATGAAGTTCTTATCCCAGAATAACGGGTGTCCCGGATGGGACGGCGAAATGGCCCGGCGCATCCGGGCGTACGATTGGGGTCGCACCGAACTGGGCGCGATCGAGCACTGGTCCGCCAGCCTGCGCAGCGCCGTCCAATTGATGTTGGCTTCGCCCTTGCCAATGGTCATGTTGTGGGGCCGCCAGGGCTTCATGATTTATAACGACGCCTATGCCGAGTTTGCGGGCGGCCGTCATCCCTATCTGTTGGGACGCGCGGTGGAGTTGGGCTGGCCGGAAGTGGCCGAGTTCAATCGCCACGTGCTGGACGTGTGCCTGGCCGGTGGCACGTTGTCCTATCGCAGCAAGGAGCTGGTGCTGCTGCGCGATGGCAAGCCCGAAGATGTCTGGATGGACCTCTATTACAGCCCGGTGCCCGACGACGATCACACACCGGCGGGCGTGTTGGCCATCGTCGTGGAAACCACCGAACTGGTACTGACCGAGCGGGCCCGGCAAGAGGCTGAGCGCGGTTACCGTGCGGTGAATGAACGCATCCAACTGGCGCTCTCGGCCGGGCCGTTGCTGGGTTCGTTTGTCTGGGATATCCAGGCCGACACCCTGTCTGGCGATGAGCGTTTCGCGCGTACGTTCGACTATCCGCCGGAATGTCCGCTGGACGCATTGCCCATCGAAATCGCACGCCAGCGTATCCATCCGGATGACCTTGAAGACGTTGAGCAACGGGTCGATTTGACGGTGCGCACGGGCACACCCTACACCGCTGAATACCGTCTGCGCCGTGGCGAGGGCGATTACCTTTGGGTGCTGGCCAGCGGTCGATGCGAGTTCGATGCGTTGGGCAAGCCCCTGCGCTTTCCCGGTGTGCTGATCGATATCAACGAGCGCAAGACCGCCGAAGCCTCATTGCTCAAGTTCACCCGCGATCTGGAGCAACGCGTCGCCGACGAGGTACAGGCACGGTTGGCGGCTGAAGATCAGTTGCGCCAGTCGCAGAAACTCGAGGCCATCGGTGGGCTCACCGGCGGCGTGGCCCATGACTTCAATAATCTGTTGCAGGTGATCGCCGGCAACCTGCACTTGCTGGCTCGTCACGAACCTGACAATCCCAACGTGCAGCGGCGGGTGGGGGCTTCAATCGAAGCCGTGGAGCGGGGCGCCAAGTTGTCATCGCAACTGCTGGCTTTTGCCCGACGCCAGCCATTGTCGCCGGCGGTCTACAACCCACGGCGCATCTATGATGGCCTGGGCGAGTTGCTGCAACGGGCCTTGGGCGAAACCATTCGGATCGAGGTCTCGTTGCCCGTTGAGCCTTGGTGTATCCATGTCGATCGCAACCAGTTGGAAAATGCCCTGTTGAACTTGGCGATCAACGCCCGCGATGCCATGGGCGGCGAAGGCGTCATCAGCATGATCGGCGACAACATCGTGCTGGATGAATCATCCTGCGTTGGCAAGGGCGTCGCTGCCGGCGATTACGTACGACTGTCGGTGATCGACAGCGGCGCAGGCATGGCGCCGGAAGTCCTGAACCAAGTGTTCGAGCCATTCTTTACCACCAAGACCGACGGCCAGGGCACCGGGCTCGGGTTGAGCATGGTCTTCGGGTTCGTCAAGCAGAGCGGCGGTCATATTGAAATCTCCAGCCGCCCGGGGGAAGGTACCCAGGTGCACATGTACTTCCCGCGCAGCCACCAGCCTGAAGCCTCGGATCCGGCGCACCAGCGCACACTCGCCTCCGGCGGACAGGAAACGATCCTGGTGGTGGAAGACAACGATGAAGTGCGCAGCGCCTCGGTGGACTTGCTCGAACTGTCCGGTTACCGGACCTTGACCGCCGCCAACGGCGACGAGGCAATGAAGCTCTTGCTGGAAGGCGTCGCGGTGGATCTTATTTTCACTGACGTGGTCATGCCCGGCCTGATCAAGAGTTCCGACCTGGCGGCCTGGGCCAAGGTCCAGATCCCACCGGTGCCCGTGTTGTTCACCTCGGGGCACACGCGCGACATCATCTCGCGCAACCATCAATTGAGTCCCGACACTTATTTGCTGAGCAAACCCTATAACCCGGAGGCGCTGACCCGGATGGTCAGGTCAGTACTGGGCGGGTGAACGCGACACTGTAAACAAAATGGAACCCAGGCCCCTTCGCGACCTTCGAATAACCAAGGCCGGTCATTAGCCGGCCCTGTCATGAGAGGTGCCTATGAACGACAAGCCTGCAAATACGCAGCAGCAAGGCCAGACGCAGACCACGTCCCCGCGCAACGACCCGGCCATTGATCCGCAGACCCAGGCCAACTCGTCGGGCGCCCAACCGGTGAGCCCACCTGGGGCGGACGAGGCCCAGAGCGCTGATAGCGAGGTCGATCAGAAACAACATCACCAGGACAATGACAACACCTTCAGTCCAGGTTTCGAGCCTGATCCTGATCGGCCTAAGTCCGATGACAGCACGGATGCTGACATCGACACTGACGGCGGTTGATTGCCAGATGGACAGGTTCCCCCCGGTGTGCGGCAAGGCAGTGCACACCGGGAATGGATCATACCCCTTGGCTTCAGCCGCTCAGCGCGTGCCCTTACAGCGATCCAGGGCGACCACCACCAGCGACACCAGCACGAACCCCACCAGCACCATGACCGCGTTGATCAACACTTGCGTAAGCCCCAACGTGTTCACTTCGATAAACGGATAAGGATACGAGTCGACAATGGCGCCCCGCACCAGCGCATAAATGAAATAAGCCAGCGGATAAAGCAGCCATGGTCCGATATCCCGCCATTGCAGCGGTGCCTTGGGCACGCAGAACCACCAATAGAGCATAAACACCACTGGCATCACATCGTGCAGCAATTCGTCGGCCACCCATTGCCAACCTTGCGGATCCCAGACATGGCGCAGCAGCAAGTTGTAGGCCAGCCCGACCAGTACAATCGAAGCGGCCACACCGCCCTGGACCTTGGGGTTCAGGAAAAACCGGCGCAATGCCGAATCCCCTGAGGTGGCGGCATAGCTCAACACCAGTGCGACGAGAATATTGGTCAACACAGTGAAATAGCTGAAGAAAATGTCCACCCCTCCCAGCAGACTCTTGCCGCCCTGCCAACGCGAGACAAGGATCAGGCAGAGTTGGAGAGTCAAGGCAAACCATCCCAACAGTGCTGCAATCTTCACGGCGATGCCGCTGCCGCTTCGAGTCAATACCAGCTTATCGCTCATGATTTCGCTCCTGGCTAAACGAAACCTGCAACGGCAAAGCCCCCATTAGGTTGGACGCTCATGAACAGGTGTCTGTTGAGCGGGACCCTAGGAGAGCACAGCAACAGTTTCTACTGTAGGAATTGACAGTGCCGACCGGCGGTAGCAGGGGCAGGGAGTTATTGCAGGGCAAAGAGAAGGGAGCGGGGCCGTCTTTCCGTGAGGACGGCCCCGGGACTTGCGGTGTTACTTGCTTGGATGAGCAGCCTGAAGTTTCTTGGCCATTTCGAGATGATGCTGCAGGTCCGGCAACATTTTCTGGGCGAACGCTTTCAGTTCGGTATTACCGGGCTTCTTGTCGTCGGTGACGGTCTCGGCCTCCTTCTTGAACAGGGCGATGGTTTCTTCATGGGCCATCACCTGGTTATTGGCGTAGGCCGGATCGAAGGACTCATCGCGCACATCAAGAATCTTGGCCTTGGCCTTCTTCATCAACGTGGTGTCGTCAGGGACTTCGATGTCATGTTTTTGCGCCAGCGCCTTCAGCTCTTCATTGGCTTTGGTGTGGTCGGTAATCATCTTGTTGGCGAACTCCTTGATGTCCGCCGATTGGCTTTTTTGCAATGCCAGCTTGCTGGTTTCGATTTCCGCAATGCCGCCGGCCGCCGCGTTGTCGACGAAGTCGTTGGACGTCGCGGCCCATGCCATGCCCATGCTGGTACTCAAGGCAACTGCCAGGCCGAGTTGACGCAGGGTAAATCTGTCCATAGGTAAGTCTCCACACAGGTTGTACAAGTGTTTCTTGTGGTCACTGATCAATGGAGGGCGATACGCGGGTGAAGGTTTGATCGCAGCGCATGGCGGGACGACGAACGGTCACCGCTGGTCGGATTGGCGGTCGACAGAAGCCGACCGGCAAGGCCATGCTGATGACAGGCAGTGCCAAGAAAAGCACGTGCCACCGAACTCATGAAGGAGGTGCTCCATGCCGGTGTCCCATGATCTTTGCCAGGATCTTGATTGCACAACAGACCACATCCAGCAAAAACGTAGCGAGGATCCGACGCTCGACGAATTGCTCAAGAAGTATGCGCGAATCGATGCCGAGGTCGTGAACGCCGAGAAGCCGCCCGTCACGCTTTCCGATCCTGCTTTGGAGACACTCAAGAAAGAACGCTTGCAGACCAAGGACAAGATCGCCAAGTTGGTGCAGAGGTAGCAGGATGGCGATTAGCTAAGAACCGTTGTGGCGAGGGATAAATCCCCTCGCCACAGATACCGGGGCATCAGCCCAGCGGATCCCAGCGCTGGGACCAATCGCTGCCCGTCTTGACGATCCCCCGCAACACCTCGAATGCCTGCTGCAACGCCGCCGAATCCCGATCCCTGGAATACACCAGGTAGGTCGGGTAGTTGAACTCCGGCGCCTTGGGCACCCGCTCGAGGATTCCACTGTCCAGGTAGCTCTGCACGACCCGCGTGCGGAAATAACCGCTGCCACCGTTTTCCAGGATGTACTGCAACGCCAGGGGGCCGAGATTGAAGGTCACGGCGGCCTTGGCCTTGTCCGGCAGCGCTGTATCGTGCTGCCGGCGAAAATCGGCGCTCCAATCGATGTACACGTAGGGTTCGGGGTGAGCAGCCAGGCGCACGAGGATGAGCTTTTCTTCCAAAAGCTGTTCGACTTGCAGCCTTGGCCAGTATTCGGGCTGATACACCACCGCTGCGTCCAGCAGCCCCAGCTCCAGTTGTTGCAACAGCTTTTCCCCGTCACGGATGTCCATGCGCAGGGCGTGGCCGGGAATTGCCTGGCGCAGCGCCCCGGCCCAGGCAAGCATCAAGGGGTTGCACAAACTGACTTCTCCGCCGAGGTGCAGAACGTTGCGATAACCCTCGGGCAACGGCAGGTCGCGGCGAGCGGCCTCCCAGGTTTGTACGAGCTGATTGGCATAGACCACGAAGGCTTCGCCATCGGCGGTCAACCGGGCGCCGGCCCGGTTGCGCACGAACAACCCACAGCCGAGCTGGCTCTCAAGCTTCTGTACCCGGGCGGTAATTGCAGTCTGGGTGACGTGCAGCTTTTCAGCCGCGGCGGCGAGGCTGCCGTGGCGGACAATTTCCAGGAAGGTGCGGGCGAGGTCGATGTCCATGGTCGGGCCGTTGCGGGGGAAGCGGGCATTGTAAGAGCTGGCAGTTTTGTCCGATACCACCATGATCCGCTCGCGATGCGGTGGCCATGCAGAGGAAACAAAAATCCCGCCACAAGGGCGGGATTCGGCTACAGCGGTGGCGCGAGCCGATCTCAGGAAGGGAACAGCTCGGACAGCTTCATCGATAGCATCATGTCGCCTTCGACGCGCAGCTTGCCGCCCATGAAGGCTTGCATGCCGTCAGTTTCGCCGCTGACGATGCCCTTGAGGGTTTCGCTGTCCATGATCAGTGTGCAATTGGCGTCGGGGTTCTCGCCTTCCTGGATGTCGCAAGTGCCATCCTTGACGATCAGCGCGTACTGCTTGTCTTCGTCAGTGATATTGAAACCAAACACCAGGTCCAGGCCGGCAGCGGCGGCTGGGTTGAACTTGGCTTGCATGGCTTTTACGGCGTCGGCTACGGAGGTCATGGTTTCGGTCCTTATTTGGGTGGTACAGCAAGGGTCTGCAAGTAATCCGGACTCAGCGAAAGGTGATGAGGTCCGGGGTCTTCAGCAGTTGCAGGTGCGCATGACTGTTGAAGGAAGCCAAGGCCACCTCGCGGCCCCTGAATTTCAGGTGGTTGAGCGAGGTGTTGACGATCTGCCAGTTCAGTTCGAAGGCCTGCCGGGCAGGCATCTGGGTAATCAGGTGGAGCAGGGCGGTAATGGTTCCGCCGGAGGTGAACACGGCGATCTTGTCGGTCTTGTCGGCCTTTTCGAGGAGGCGCTGCAGGCCAGCCTGGACGCGCTCGACGAAACCCAGCCAGCTTTCCAGCCCCGGCGGGTCGTATTGGCCAGCGAGCCAGCGCTCGACGATCAAGGCAAAGATACGCTGGAATTCGGCGCGGTTCTGCGCAGCATTACGCAGGATATGCAGGGCCTCGGGCTCTTCGGGCAGCATGTCCGGCAACAGGGCGCGGATCACTGCGTCGGCATCGAATTCATTGAACGCGGCGTCGATTTCCAGTTCTGGAACCGGCAGCCCGGCGGCGGCCATCTGGCCTAGCGCGCCGATGGCGGTGTCCTGCTGGCGACGCAGGTCGCCCGAGAGGCAGCGATCGAACACGACCCCGAGCTCCGCCAGATGGCTGCCCAGCACTTGCGCCTGGTGTATGCCGTTGGGCGAAAGGACATCGTAGTCGTCCGCACCGAAGGAGGCCTGGCCATGTCGAATCAGATAAATGCTGCCCACGTCCGCGTCATCCCGGTACGTTGAAGGTTTGGCGAGGTTATGAGGATGGCGTTGGCCTGTCAATGAAAAAACATACGCTTGTTTGAAATGGTCGTTACAGCCCATAGCGAGGGAGCCTGCCCCCTTGAGTGCTTGGCTTCACCTTGGCGGACGCTAAGGTAACCACAGATTTCATGGCTGGCAGCAGGGCAGGCGCATGGGTATGCTGGCAGCGTTACGCGCCTGCGTTCAGTGGCGCATTGCATTTAAGGAGTCGCTGTGGAGTTTTTTGTCGAATACGCCGGTTTCCTGGCCAAGACGGTGACGCTGGTGATCGCCATCCTGGTGGTCATGGCCAGTTTTGCTGCGCTGCGCAGCAAGGGGCGACGCAAGTCGGCCGGGCAGTTGCAGGTCAGCAAGCTCAACGATTTCTACAAAGGGTTGCGCGAGCGCCTGGAGCAGACGCTGCTGGACAAGGACCAGCTCAAGGCCCTGCGCAAGTCCGAAGGCAAGGCTGAAAAAGCCGGGAAGAAACAAAAAGACAAGCCGGCCGCCAAGCCTCGGGTGTTCGTGCTGGATTTCGACGGTGACATCAAGGCTTCCGCCACCGAAAGCCTGCGCCACGAAATCACCGCGCTGCTGACCCTGGCGACCCCGAAGGATGAAGTGGTGCTGCGCCTTGAAAGCGGTGGCGGCATGGTTCACAGCTATGGCCTGGCCTCGTCGCAACTGGCGCGGATCCGCCAGGCCGGCGTGCCGCTGACGGTGTGCATCGACAAAGTCGCGGCGAGCGGCGGCTACATGATGGCGTGCATCGGCGAGAAGATCATCAGCGCCCCCTTCGCCATCCTGGGCTCCATCGGCGTCGTCGCCCAGTTGCCCAACGTCAATCGCCTGCTGAAGAAACACGACATCGATTTCGAAGTGCTGACAGCCGGCGAATACAAGCGGACCCTGACCGTGTTTGGTGAAAACACCGAGAAGGGCCGGGAGAAATTCCAGGAAGACCTGGACATTACTCATGAGCTGTTCAAGAACTTCGTGGCCAACTATCGCCCGCAACTGGCCATCGATGAAGTGGCGACCGGTGAAGTCTGGCTGGGTGTTGCCGCACTGAGCAAGCGTCTGGTTGACGAGCTGAAAACCAGCGACGAATACCTGGCCGAACGGGCCAAGACCGCTGAGCTTTATCACCTGCACTATGCCGAACGTAAAAGCCTGCAAGAGCGTATTGGCATGGCCGCCAGCGGTTCGGTGGACCGCGTGCTGCTGAGCTGGTGGAGTCGCCTGACGCAGCAGCGGTTCTGGTAACGCGCGGTCATTGACCGGTGAATAAGAAAGCCCTGATCCGGTGCACCCGGATCAGGGCTTTTTCGTTTTCCCGTTATCAGCGACGACGAAACAGCGGCAGCGGCTCGTCGGTAGCGGCCTGGTAGGTCACGGAGAAGTCCTTGAGGCTTTCGAGAGCTTCATAGGGGTCTTTGTCGGCCCGCAGGGCAAAGGCGTCGAAACCGCAGCGGCGCATGTAGAAGAGCTGGTCGCGCAGCACGTCGCCAATCGCCCGCAATTCGCCTTTGAAGCCATAACGGTCACGCAACAGGCGGGCGTTGGAGTAGCTGCGCCCATCGGTGAAGGCCGGGAAGTTCAAGGCAATGACCTGCAACTGATTGGCGTCATCGCCGATTTCTTCGGCTTCCTCGTCGGCGTCCAGCCACACGCCCAGACCGCCGTCGCGGGCCTTGAGGGCGTGGGCATGGTCGCGCCACAGGGCCAAGGGCACGATCAAGTCATCGCAGTTGGAAATGCCATCGAAGGTCGCGTCCTTGGGCAGCAGGTGCCAGGTTTCGTCGATGACCTCGTTGTTCTTAATGATTCGCTGCATAGACGCGTTCCTTGAAGAGGTCGATGCCAATACGTTGATAAGTGTCGATGAAACGCTCGTCTTCGGTACGTTGTTCGATGTACACGTCGATCAGTTTCTCGATCACGTCAGGCATGGCGTCCTGGGCAAACGACGGGCCAAGGATCTTGCCCAGGCTGGCGTCGCGGTTGCCACTGCCGCCGAGGGAGACCTGGTAGAACTCTTCGCCTTTCTTGTCCACGCCCAGGATGCCGATGTGGCCCACGTGGTGGTGGCCGCAGGCGTTCATGCAACCTGAAATGTTCAGGTCCAGCTCGCCGATGTCGAACAGATAATCGAGGTCGTCGAAGCGGCGCTGGATCGATTCGGCGATCGGGATCGACTTGGCGTTTGCCAGGGAGCAGAAATCACCGCCGGGGCAGCAGATGATGTCGGTCAGCAGGCCGATGTTCGGCGTGGCGAAACCTTGCTCGCGCAACTCGCCCCACAGGGTGAACAACTGGCTCTGCTCGACGTCCGCGAGGATGATGTTCTGCTCGTGGGAGGTGCGCAGCTGGCCGAAGCTGTAGCGGTCGGCCAGGTCGGCGACGGCGTCCAGTTGTTTGTCGGTGATGTCGCCCGGCGCAACGCCGGTGGGCTTCAGGGACAGGGTCACTGCAACGTAGCCCGGCTTTTTGTGGGCCAGGGTGTTGCGGGTACGCCAGCGGGCGAAACCGGGATGTTCCTTGTCAAGGGCAGCCAGTTCGGCGTCCCCATTGTCCAAAGCCTTGTATTGCGGGTCGACGAAATGCTTGGCGACGCGTTGCACTTCGGCTTCGGTCAGGGTGGTCTGGCCGCCGCGCAGGTGGGCCATCTCGGCTTCGACCTTCTCGGCGAACACTTCAGGCGTCAGGGCCTTGACCAGGATCTTGATCCGCGCCTTGTACTTGTTGTCGCGACGACCGTAGCGGTTGTATACGCGCAGGATGGCGTCGAGGTAGCTCAACAGGTCTTGCCACGGCAGGAACTCGTTGATGAACGCTCCGACCACCGGGGTACGGCCGAGGCCGCCACCCACCAGCACACGGAAGCCCAGCTCACCTGCGGCGTTGTAGACCGTTTCCAGGCCGATGTCATGGACTTCAATAGCGGCGCGGTCCGAGCCCGAGCCGTTGATGGCGATCTTGAACTTGCGCGGCAGGTAGGCGAATTCCGGATGGAACGTCGTCCATTGACGGACGATTTCGCACCATGGGCGCGGGTCGATCACCTCGTCGGCCGCAACACCGGCAAACTGGTCGGTGGTGACGTTGCGCAGGCAGTTGCCGCTGGTCTGGATCGCGTGCATCTGCACCGTGGCCAGTTCCGCGAGAATTTCCGGCACGTCTTCCAGGGCAGGCCAGTTGTACTGGACGTTCTGCCGGGTACTGATGTGGGCGTAGCCCTTGTCATAGTCGCGGGCAATCTGGGCCAGCTTGCGCACCTGGCGCGAAGTCAACTGACCATAAGGCACCGCCACGCGCAGCATCGGGGCGAAGCGCTGGATATACAGGCCATTCTGCAAGCGCAGAGGGCGGAATTCTTCTTCGCTCAGCTCGCCTGCCAGATAGCGTCGGGTCTGATCCCGGAACTGCTTGACGCGGTCCTCGATGATCCGCTGATCGTACTCGTCATATACGTACATATAAGTCTCGTTCTCAGGCTTGGGCCGATCAGAAACAGCTGCAGGTGGCTCGCTGAAATCGGGTTCTGCCTCGGCAATTCTGCGCGCACGGCCGCGCACTCCTAGAGGAGCCGGTGCAAGATACCTGTTTTGAGTTATGCGCAAAAGTGATGTTTGAGTATATGTAAAGAACCAAATCGACTAATGAGATCGATTATTGCCTAACCCACATTTGTCGTACGGGCAATCATCGTCTTAACTGTGGTCGAGTCCCTATGCAATCACCTACAAAACCGACAAGAGGCGATGCAATGAGCAATCCGACCAAAGCAAGGAAAAGCGACAGTACCGTTGATGCCTGGGCCATTCTGTTCC
The DNA here is from genome assembly GCF_051131945.1 of Pseudomonas sp. Z5-35. NCBI lineage: Bacteria > Pseudomonadati > Pseudomonadota > Gammaproteobacteria > Pseudomonadales > Pseudomonadaceae > Pseudomonas > Pseudomonas sp. Z5-35. The sequence goes on along the minus strand of NZ_CP071640.1, from coordinate 3,368,311 downwards.
TGATTATCCTGGTGGTGGGCACGGCGGTGTTCTGGGTCAGCCATCAATAATCTGCCGCCCACGCAATGCCAATGCGGGAGCCGGTTCGCCAGCTCCCGCAGGGGTTGATGCCGGAGGTTTCTACAAACCCGCCAGATGCACCACCAGCTTGACGATGCCAAACAGCGTCAGGGCAAAGATCACCGTGAACGCGATTCCCAATATCACAAAGTGACTCGGCTTGCCGTGGGTGAAATCCCGGGCGCGGTTCTTGTTGCTCTGCACACCGAGCGCCGCAGCCAGCACGCTGTGCATCATCTGCAACAGCGTTGGCGGTTTGTTGTCGACTGGATCGTCCATACATCCCTCACTGAAAGTCGTCCCGACAAAGCATAGTCAAACTGCGCATTCGTGGATTGAATCTGCTCATCCTCGTTCTGTTACACAGTGCCGATCCCTCCATAACTATGTACCGCACATGCGCTTCGCCGAGCTGGTTTGCTGTCGCTTCATTCAAAGGAGCGACCTATGTCACCCAGTTCCACACATACGCCGGAAAAAGCACAACAGACAAGACCGCGGGCTACGGAGAGTTTGCACGCAGGTTTTTTGGAAACCGCAATGCCCGCCTGGCTTATCGAGGCTTCGACACTCCGCAAACAGGAAATCAAACAAGCCGGAACCCAAGCGCCGGCCTGGTATAGGAACGCTTCGCCAGCGCAGCGTAAGGTTGTGGATGCCTGTTTCAAGGACAAATTCGCAGCACAGACCCAGCTGGATAAAACCCTGTCAACGTTCCAGGACATCGACAGTTTTGCCAGGCCGCTACTGCGCCAGGCACTGAAAGATCGGTTCAAGATTGAGGTGGACGTCGACAAGACCCAGCTAAGCCTCAGGCGACCGCTGAAATTGGGTGTGTTTAATACCGAAGTGACTTGGTTCGAACTGTTCAAGTTGCCCCTGCTGCAAGCCGCGCTGCACAACTTTGAACGCTGGGAGTGTGACCAGGACGCCTACCACGAAAGCTCCAGATTTGTAGTTGAAACGGACCCGCCCGGCACTGACACGTCGGTGGCGTTGGACATGTCGGTCGGTCAATTCCTGACCTTGTGCCGCACGCTGGATATCGGTGCGAAGTACCAGGCCTACCTCAAGTCATTTTTCTACCCGGCTGACGCGACGACCGACACGACGCTTCGCCAGCACTTCATTGCCAGCCAGAAAACCGCGCTGAGGGCCGCAGCCGAGCAAGCGCTGCTGGCAAAGGATATCGAACCCAAGGATTACGCGATGATCCTCTCGGTCATCAAGGGACAGAACAACCCCTGGATCGATGAAAAACCGGTCTGGTTCGAAGACATGACCCTGATGAAGCAGAGGCTGGTGGGCTGTATCGCGTTCTCGATTTGTGAGATGCATCGTTACAGCACTGAAGTGATTCTCTACGTTCCCCATGACCCCGTGCATCCATTGAAACGCTACAACAACGACCAACTGGATAGGCGTTTCAAGCAGTTGCTGACCACTCCCGATACCGGGAAATCGCAAGACACCAAGCCGACGTCCTATCAGCGTTTCTTCAGCCAGTTCGTGCCCTACGACAAGCGACCCTATTTCTTCAGCCAGTTTGTCCAGGAAGTGGCCGGGTCATCGAGCGATCCATTAAGTGTGCAGTGGCTGCCTTTCGTCGATCCTTTTTCGCTTCTGACGCAGCCCAATGAGCTTCCTCCTAAACGTCCAAAGATGCAGCGCAATCCTGCCCCGTACATCGCCACTTCAACGCGCCCTCAGGAAGGCCGGGCGTTGTGGGCTGATAACCTGGATCTGTGGACCTACCTCTACGACCAGCATCGTGAAAGGGTGCTCGCCGATGCGCGCAGTCATGCAGTTCCCACCAATGACGTCGACGTCAAGACTAGAGCCGCAAAACTCGCCCATCTGGAGCAGCTGGGTCTGTTTGCCGTGAATATGCTGTCCATGTTCGTTCCGGTGTTGGGTGAGGTCATGATGACGGTCATGGCGGGACAACTGTTGTACGAAACCCTTGACGGTGCAGTCGAGTGGGGTGAAGGCGATAAACGAGCCGCCAAGGCGCACTTGGTCGATGTCGCGCAAAACCTGGCGATGATTGGCGTCATGGCCGGCGCGGGCGCTGGGTTCAGCAAGCTGGTCGCTATCAAACCGGAACCGGTGATCGAGCGCCTTCAGGCCGTGACATTGCCCAATGGCGAAATTCGCCTGTGGAGGCCGGATCTGAGCGGCTATGAAAGCGCGGTAACGCTCGACGGCAGGAGCGCTCCGAACGCGTTGGGGCAATACGAAGTCGATGGCAAGACCTATATCCGGCAAGGGGGTAAGGCCTACGAGCAGTTTTTCGACGAGTCGATTCACAAATGGCGCGTCAAGCATCCGACGGACACCGCGGCGTATCAACCCATCCTCGTGCATAACGGTACTGGCGCCTGGCGACATTCGCTTGAACGTCCGATGACGTGGGATCGCCTGACACTGCTCAGGCGCATCGGGCATGAGACCGCAGCGTTCTCGGACGAGGTGCTGCTCCGGCTCGCCGATATCAGCGGCGTCAGCGACGACACCTTGCGCAAAATGCACATGGACCGTGCGGCTCCCCCGCCTGGGCTGAGGGATGCAATGCGCCTGTTCAAGGCGGATGCCGAGGCAGGCCAGGTGGCGGGCCGGTTGCACGGTGCGACACCCTCCAAAGTGACCATCCGGCAACCGGAGGATTTTGCCCAATCCCATGAGCCGGCGATTTTCGACAGTCTCTACTACGCGGAATCGACGGACGTTCGAATCAGGATCTTGCAACGTGAGTGTCCCGGCCTTAGCGAGGCTGCCGCGCAGGAGGTGATCGCCCATGGCAGTTCCGCTGATCTGGCTGGTCTGGATGCAACGCGACGCACGCCGTTGAAGCTGCTGGAAGAGGCTCGCTGGTATGCACGACAAGGACGTCAGCTTCGGGCGTATGCACGATTGCGCAGCGACAATATCACTTCGGCTGACAGCCGGCGCCTGGCATTGCGTGCCTTGGAAAGGCTGCCGGGATGGCCGGATGCAGTGCGTCTGGAAGTCCGCGAGGAAAGCACCAAGGGTGTACTGCTGGATAGCATCGGCGACAAATATGCGCGTGAAACAAAGTACCTGATCAAAAACGGACCTCGTTATCAGGCGTTCAATGAGCGTGGGGAAACGCTCGACAGCATCCCCCGCCAGGGTGACAACTTCTACGGCTCGCTCCTGCAAACCTTGCCTGATGATGCGCGTTCCGCACTGGGGTTGTCGCGTGTCGATCCGAGCGGCGAACTGCAACGCAAAATCATCGATTACGCTGACTCGCATCACGAGGTACTGACAGAGTTCCTGGAGCCTCACGCCAAACGCTTCAAGCCACCGGTTCGAATAAGCGCGACGCTCAAGGGCTATTACGCCAGCGGGCGTGGCAGGGGGATGAATCCTTCCCTGGAGGCGCGGGTGGAGGCGCTTTATCCGGAGGGACAGCAGGCCCAGGCCTTTATCCGGCAGCAGCGGGGCAAGACAGATCAGCAGATCTATTCGGTACTGCAAACGCGCCAGCGTGAGTGGGACGCGCTCAGTGATGCGCTCGATCAGTGGCGGGGAGCGGCGACGGGCACTTCGGCCGACTTTCACAAAAATCAATTTGTGCTGGCGCTCAAGGACAGCTGGCGCAATGGCCCGCTGGCACAGGAGCTACCTGAAGCAGCGCGCTTGGCGCTTTCTTGCGAGGAGTCGCCGCCGGCAATCAGCGCCGACTTTTCACACGTGCGTGAATTGTCGATCGTGGGCAGCGGCCTGACCGACGCCAATGCGGATGCCTTCCTGGCGCATTTTCCCGGCGTGACGAAATTGTCGATTGGCGGGCGGGAAAACGCCTATATCGATCTGTCCATCCAAGCACAACCGCTGACCACATTGCCGCAAGCCGTGGGCCAGATGCCAAAGCTCATCAATCTGCGGTTCACCACCGGCGCTTCCATGTTGGCAGCGGATTTCCCGGCGAGACTCACAGCGTTGACTTCACTGGAGGCGTTGCACATCTACTACTCAGGTTTCGACTCGGCCATCATCCAAGGTCTTGATCTGACGCCGTTGAGCCGTTTGCGAACGTTGAAGATCGAGGCGCCCTATGCGTTATCGCGATGGCCTGACTCTGTGCAGAGCCTGCCGCAACTCGAACGCCTGGACTTGACGCACACGTCTATACACACGTTGCCTGAGGCGATATTCGAAGGGCACGAAAAGCTGTGGAGCGGGTTGTCGCTGGATTGGTCAAAACTGACTCCCAACGCCTTCAAGCGTGCCTACCGGTATGTCAGCAGCTACTCCGGTGAGTTCGGTCATCTGGTTGATCTGGACCGAATGGTGGACGAGTACTGTCACGAGCAATTGCAGCTCATGGTCGGGAGGAGCGAGTACCTGGGACGCCTGCCCGAGCGATTCAAGAACGCTTCGAACACCCCCCAGGAACGATTTGATGCGCTGGAAACACTCAGGGCTGAACACGATGCAATCTTTACCCAGTTTTATGAGCCGACTGAGCCTGCCGGATTGACACATGCTGTTCTTTCAGCGCACTGGAGACAGCCCGAAGGCGGACGCTTGTTTCGCGTCTTGCGAAACAGCTGGACCGATGCTCTACACCGGCGTTTTGGTCTGCAGGTGGGTAGCGCCAGGTTTGAGCTGCCTCCATCCGGATCGAGTCTTGCCACTGAAAAAATAACGACGCTGCCGGTGTTGCCCACCGGCAGTTTTTCCCATGTTCGAACATTGAACCTTGGGTCGTTGGACGTTTCCCTGGAGCAGGCACGCAACTTCTTCAGGGCCTTCAGTGGCACGTTGATCATGGACATCAGTGACAGTGGCTTCACCGAATTGCCTTTTGTCGCCGGCGACTTGCCGGCCTTAAGGCAACTGGACATGCGCAACAACAACCTGCTCGTCCAACCTGCTCTGCAAGCACAATTCAACGACTTGAAGAATCTTGTAGAGCTGAACCTGGAAAACAACCCGCTCAACACCTTCGATGTCAGCGCCTTGACGCAGCTCAGGGCGTTGAATCTCAGGGCAACCCAATTGCAGGCTTGGCCGACCGGGGCCGAGCACCTCTCGCAACTGGCTTGGCTGGACTTGCGTGACAACCAGCTGCGGTTGCTGCCATCGACAGTGCTGTCCAGTGACGAGGTTTTGCTGAAAGTCAACTTGACCGGGAATCCCTTCAGCCCTGAAGGCGAAGCAGCCCTAGGCGCGGCGCAGCAACGCGTCGAGCATGCAACAGGACTTCCCCAAGGCGCGTTGGCGCGATTTGCCCAGGAAACGATACCGCTTCATTTCCCGCCTTCAGAAACAGGCTGGTCGATCGCTCAACTTTTATTGCCTCTGCCAGAGGAATCGGCAGTGGCCGAGGGAGATGCCGGGCTGCAACTTCGCCTGCAGCGTGTGGATCCAAGCATGACGTCGGAACAGACCGCGCTGAAGCTTGAGCAGTGGCGCAGGGACGGGATGACCAACAGGCAAATCGACGCGCAGATCAGTCAGTGGCACCAGGCACGTCACTCGCTGACTCGTCAGTTGAATGGTTGGATCTTTACACGGCAACTGCGCCAAGGCAGGAGCATAGTGTCTTCCCAGAACCGAGTGTTTGCGGCGAAACGCATTCGCGACGCGTGGCAAGAAGGCTTGACGCGCTTGGATGGGGCAGGGCAGACACTGAGTCTGCATGGTCTACAGCTGGGCGACTTGCCTCAGATGGTTGAACGACTACCTGGTGTAACGGACCTGGATCTTTCGGGGGTCTTGTTAAGCGAACAGGGTTCGAACGGTTTTTTAGCGTCCTTTCCCCATATGAATCAATTGAACCTGAGCAGCAATGGACTGAGCGCGCTGCCAGACGCTGTCCTTCATATGAATCGTTTGGAATACCTGGAGGTGGCTTATAACAACCTGGCGCCGGAGGCGGTTTATCCGCTATTGGCCAACGGTCGCTTGCGTGGACTCAACCTGCGCAGCAACGGGCTGGATACGTTCGATCCTGCGGATTTCGGCCAGCTCGAAACGCTGGATCTAAGCGACAACGAGATAGAGGAATGGCCCCAGCACGTATTGAGTGCGCAACATCTGCGTGTATTGAACCTCAGCAGCAATGCGCTTACCGATATTCCAGAGGGACTGCTGAACGGCAATCACGACGCGCTCGTGGCCGGGACGGATCTGAGTCACTGTGAAGAACTCTCGTTCGACGCCCTCTGGGAACTTCGTAGCTACAGTGAACAGCACAATCGCACGAGCCTGATGGGCTTTTCCCTGGACGAGCTGGACAGCTGGATAGCCGTGCTAGAGACGGGAGAGGGTGAAGGTGGCACTTCGGATTTTGACGACTCCGAGGGCGAAGTCCATGGAGACGGCCACGATCCTCACGCCGCCGTCGCCCCGGTCGAGCCTCTCCTTGATCCTTCGCGTGATACATCGCCCATGGCGTTGGAGCCATGGTTGGTCGGCTCAGATGTTGAACAGACAAGCCTGCGGAGCAGAATCTGGACGCAATTGGCCGAAGAAAACGATCATGAGCGGTTCTTCCAGTTGATTGCACTCTTGCAAGACACGTTCGATTTCAGATTTGGCCGCGCAGAGCTGACGCGAAGGGTGTGGAATGTCATGGAGGCTGCCGGCGAGAACAGCGAGTTGCGCCAGTTGCTGTTCCAGAACGCTGAGACCCACGGTACCTGCATCGACGGTCGTATTCTGACGTTCAGCGAGCTGGAGGTTCGGGTATTTGTCTACCAGGCCCTGCGCGACATTCCCCAGGACCGCCCGATATTAAGGGGCCAGGCCTTGCTGCGCTTGTCGCGGCAATTGTTTCGGCTGGACAGGGTCGATACGTTGGCCGAAGTAGCAGGCGCGGGCACTGACCGGGCAGAAATGCGTCTGCGCTATCGCATTGGTCTGACGACAGGATGGGGTGATGGCATCGATTTGCCGGCGCAGCCCTCTCATATGGCCTACGGCGCCCCGATCACCGGAGCGCGGCTGGCACAGACGCGTGCCTCGATTCTTGAGGCAGAGCAGACCGATGCGCTATTGGTGAGCATGGTCTCGCGGGAATACTGGACGAACTACCTACACGAGCGATATCCGGAGCAAATGAGCGACATCAGTGATTCCGTTGCCCATCGACGTGATCAACTGCTGAGCGAACTCGAAGACCGCCGGGCTGACGGCGAAGTCGATACGCAGCAGTACAACCTGCAACTGAACGCGTTGAGCAGAACAGTGGATACCCTGCGCACGCAGAAACTGGTCGAGCTGACGCGAAGGGAGCTGAATGACTTGCGGGGCGTCGCCGCTGAAACGGAGATCTCCGGGAACGGATCACCTCAACCTGGGCCGTCACACCGCAACTGATCCGAGTCTGCGCTTAAGCGGCGCAGACGAATGCCGACCTCTCGATGTTGGGGGCCATCGACGGTCGGCATTTTTTGCTCAGTTGTCGTAACCCAGGTTCGGCGACAACCAACGCTCGGTCACGCTCAAGTCCTGCCCCTTGCGGGCGGTGTAGCTCTGGACTTGGTCCTTGTCGATCTTGCCCACGGCAAAATATTGCGCCTGTGGATGGGCGAAATACCAACCGCTGACCGCTGCCGCCGGGAACATGGCGTAGTGCTCGGTGAGGAACACGCCGCTGCGTCCGGCCTTCAGCTCGCTGGCTTCGGGATCGAGCAGGCGGAACAGCGTGGCCTTCTCGGTGTGATCCGGGCAGGCCGGGTAGCCGGGGGCAGGGCGGATGCCGGTGTATTGCTCTTTGATCAGGGCGTCGTTGTCCAGGCTCTCGTCCTTGGCGTAACCCCAATGTTCCTTGCGCACCTGCTGGTGCAGCCATTCGGCGCAGGCTTCGGCCAGGCGGTCGGCCAGGGCCTTGACCATGATCGAGTTGTAATCGTCGCCAGCTTCCTGATAGGCCTTGGCGACTTCTTCGGCGCCGATGCCGGCGGTGGTGATGAAGCCGCCGACATAGTCGGTCACGCCGCTGTCCTTGGGCGCAACGAAGTCGGCCAGGGAGAAGTTCGGCTTGCCGTCGGTCTTGATGATCTGCTGGCGCAGGTGATGCAGGCGCGCCAGCGGCTTGCCGTCGTCGCCGTAGACTTCCAAGTCGTCGTCATGCACCTGGTTGGCCGGCCAGAAGCCGAACACGGCGCGGGCGCTGATGAGTTTTTCGTCGATCAGCTTGCGCAACATCGCCTGGGCATCGGCGTACAACGCGGTGGCCGCTTCGCCGACCACTTCGTCGGTGAGGATGCGCGGGTATTTGCCGGCCAGGTCCCAGGAAATGAAGAACGGCGTCCAGTCGATGTATTCGGCGAGGACGTTCAGGTCGATGTCGTCCAGCACTCGCGCGCCGGTGAAGGTCGGCTTGACCGGCTGGTAGCTGCTCCAGTCGAACTGCGGCTTCTTCGCCACGGCCGCCGGGTAGCTCAGGCGTTCGGTGCGAGCGCTGCGGTTGGACGTGCGCTCGCGCACATCGATGTATTCCAGGCGGGTTTTCTCGACGAACGCCGGTTTCAATTCCTTGGACAGCAACTGGGTCGCCACGCCCACGGCGCGGGAGGCGTCGGTGACGTAGATCACCGCGTCGTTGCTGTACTTGGGTTCGATCTTCACCGCCGTGTGGGCCTTGGAGGTGGTGGCGCCACCGATCATCAGCGGCAGGTGAAAGTCCTGGCGCTGCATCTCGCGGGCCACGTGGACCATTTCATCCAGGGACGGGGTGATCAGGCCAGAGAGGCCGATGATGTCGCATTTCTGCTCCTTGGCCACCTGCAGGATCTTCTCCGCCGGCACCATCACGCCCAGGTCGACAATGTCGTAGCCGTTGCAACCGAGCACCACGCCGACGATGTTCTTGCCAATGTCATGGACGTCGCCCTTGACCGTGGCCATCAGGATCTTGCCCTTGGCCTCCGGCTTGTCGCCTTTCTCCGCCTCGATGAACGGGATCAGGTGGGCCACGGCCTGTTTCATCACGCGGGCGGACTTGACCACTTGCGGCAGGAACATCTTGCCGGCGCCAAACAGGTCGCCAACGATGTTCATGCCGGCCATCAGCGGGCCTTCGATGACCTCGATCGGACGGCTGAAGGACTGACGCGATTCTTCGGTGTCTTCGACGATGTGGGTGGTGATGCCCTTGACCAGCGCATGCTCCAGGCGCTTGTTGACCTCCCAGCCGCGCCATTCCTCGGTTTCCGCTTCCTTGACGCTGCCATCGCCCTTGTACTTGTCGGCGATGGCGAGCAGGGCGTCGGTGCCTTCGGGGGTGCGGTTGAGGATCACGTCTTCCACGGCATCGCGCAGTTCCACCGGGATCTGGTCGTAGATCTCCAGTTGGCCGGCGTTGACGATGCCCATGGTCAGGCCCGCCCGGATCGCATACAGCAGGAACACCGAGTGGATCGCCTCGCGCACCGGGTTGTTGCCGCGGAACGAGAACGACACGTTGGACACGCCGCCAGACGTCAGCGCGTACGGCAGTTCGTCGCGGATGTAGGCGCAGGCGTTGATGAAGTCCACGGCATAGTTGTTGTGCTCTTCAATGCCGGTGGCGACGGCGAAGATGTTCGGATCGAAGATGATGTCTTCCGGTGGGAAGCCGACTTCATTGACCAGGATGTCGTAGGAGCGCTTGCAGATTTCCTTCTTGCGCGCCTCGGTATCGGCCTGGCCGGCTTCGTCGAAGGCCATCACCACCACGGCGGCGCCGTAGCGCTTGCACAGCTTGGCGTGCTGGATGAACTGCTCGACGCCTTCCTTCATGCTGATGGAGTTGACGATGCCCTTGCCCTGGATGCACTTGAGGCCCGCTTCGATCACTTCCCACTTGGACGAGTCGATCATGATAGGTACGCGGGAGATGTCCGGTTCGCCGGCGATCAGGTTGAGGAAGGTCACCATGGCCTTCTTCGAATCGAGCATGCCCTCGTCCATGTTGATGTCGATCACCTGGGCGCCGGCCTCGACTTGTTGCAGGGCCACTTCCAGGGCTTCGGTGTAGTTGTCCTCGCGGATCAACCGGGCGAACTTGGCGGAGCCGGTAATGTTGGTCCGCTCGCCGACATTGACGAACAACGAGCTGCGATCAATGGTGAACGGTTCCAGTCCCGATAGGCGGCACGCCCGAGGAATTTCCGGGATCTGTCGTGGCGCATACCCGGCCACGGCCTTGGCAATGGCTTCGATGTGCGCCGGGGTGGTGCCGCAGCAACCGCCGACGATGTTCAGGAAACCACTTTGGGCGAACTCCTCGATGACCTTGGCCGTCTCGGCCGGCAGCTCGTCGTATTCACCGAATTCGTTGGGCAGGCCGGCGTTCGGGTGGGCCGATACGTGGGTGCTGGCCTTGTTCGACAGTTCTTCCAGGTACGGGCGCAGTTCGCTGGCGCCGAGGGCGCAGTTCAGGCCCACGGAGATGGGCTTGGCGTGGGCCACGGAGTTCCAGAACGCCTCAGTGGTCTGGCCGGAGAGGGTGCGACCGGACGCGTCGGTGATGGTGCCGGAAATCATGATCGGCAATTCGACGCCTAGTTCTTCATAAACGCCTTGTACGGCGAAAATCGCTGCCTTGGCGTTCAGCGTGTCGAAGATGGTCTCGATCAGGATCAGGTCGGCGCCACCTTCGATCAGGCCCTTGGTGGCCTCGGTGTAGTTCTCCACCAGCTCGTCGAAGGTCACGTTGCGGTAGCCAGGGTTGTTCACGTCCGGCGACAGCGAGCAGGTGCGGCTGGTCGGGCCGAGCACGCCGGCGACGAAGCGCGGCTTGTCGGGGGTTTCGAGGGTCTTGGCGTCGGCCACCTGGCGGGCCAGGCGCGCACCTTCCAGGTTCAGCTCGTAGGCCAGGCCCTGCATGCCGTAGTCGGCCTGGGACACTTGGGTGGCGTTGAAAGTATTGGTTTCAAGAATGTCGGCACCCGCGTCCAGGTAGGCTTTTTCAATGGCGCCGATTACGTCGGGACGGCTGAGCACGAGCAGGTCATTGTTGCCCTTGACGTCGCTCGGCCAGTCGGCGAAGCGCTTGCCGCGGTAGTCCTGCTCCTCCAGCTTGTAGCTCTGGATCATCGTGCCCATGCCGCCGTCAAGGATCAGGATGCGTTCCTTGAGAGCTTGCTGGAGAAGATAAAGGCGAGCGCTGCGATCGGACATAGGACTACCTGGAAAAAAGACCATTACGAAGGGCGGGATAATAGCAAACCTGCACGGGATTTGATCATGAGTGACTTTTGCATGAAAACCGCTCATGTTTGCAAGGCCATGCTGGCCCACGTCACCTACGGCTTGAGCGCGGCGAAAACGGCAGTCATCCTGCTTGCCGTCGGGTGCTTTCCTGACAAAAATACTAGGACTTTGTCCGGCGCGATGATTGGCGTAAACTGCCGACAAGCCTGCGAGGAGTTTCCATGACCGCCATTACCATTACCGATGCCGCCCACGATTACCTGGCTGACCTGCTGTCCAAGCAGAACACCCCGGGTATCGGGATCCGCATCTTCATCACCCAGCCCGGCACCCAGTACGCAGAGACGTGCATTGCCTACTGTAAGCCGGGGGAAGAAAAACCTGAAGACACCGCGCTGGGGCTCAAGAGCTTCACCGCGTACATCGACTCGTTCAGCGAAGCGTTCCTGGACGATGCGGTGGTCGACTACGCCACCGACCGCATGGGCGGCCAATTGACCATCAAGGCGCCGAACGCCAAGGTGCCGATGGTCAATGCCGACAGTCCGGTCAACGAGCGCATCAATTATTACCTGCAAACCGAGATCAATCCGGGGCTGGCCAGCCACGGCGGCCAGGTATCGCTGATCGACGTAGTCGAAGACGGCATCGCCGTGCTTCAGTTCGGCGGCGGCTGCCAGGGCTGCGGCCAGGCGGACGTGACCTTGAGGGAAGGCATCGAGCGCACGCTGCTTGAACGCATCCCGGAGCTCAAGGGCGTGCGCGACGTGACCGACCACACGCAGAAAGAAAACGCCTACTACTGATAGGTGTCACTGCCAGCAAGAGCTGTGGCGAGGGTGCCTGCTCCCTCGCCACATGGTTTTTGCCGTCTGATCGATTGTTTCAGGGCCTGTAGAGATGCGCATGGCCGGCGCGGTACAGCGAAGACTCGCTGAACACCTCGTTGCCCAGTACCCGCCCCACCAGGATCAGCGCCGTGCGGCGGAAGCCCTTGGCCTGCACCTTCTCGGCAATATCCGCCAGCGTACCCACCACCCAATCCTGATCCGGCCACGTCGCCCGATGAACCACCGCTATCGGACAATCCGCGCCGTAGTGAGGCAGCAGTTCACCGACGATTTTTTCCAGGTGATTGACGCCCAGGTGGATCGCCATGGTCGTTCCATGCTGCGCCAGGCTGGCAAGTTCCTCTCCAGCGGGCATGGCGGTTTTGCCCGCGTAGCGAGTCAGGATCACACTCTGGGATACGTCGGGCAGCGTCAGTTCGGCACCCAACAGGGCGGCGCAGGCTGAGGTGGCGGTGACGCCCGGGATGATCTCGAAAGGGATGTCCAGCCCCCGCAGGCAGCGGATCTGCTCGCCGATGGCGCCATACAGGCCTGGATCGCCAGAATGCACCCGAGCCACATCCTGCCCATTGAGATGGGCATCCTTGATTACCTCGATGAATTGTTCCAGATGCAGCTCGGCGCTGTTGACCACCTGCTCGGCGCGGTGGCCTTCCAGCACGGCGGCGGGCACCAGGGAGCCGGCGTAGATGATCACGGCGCAACTGCGAATCAGCCGCTGGCCCTTGACGGTGATCAGCTCCGGGTCGCCGGGGCCGGCGCCGATGAAATAAACGGTCATGACCGGTTCCTGTTGAACGATGAAGGCTTGCATGAGCGACGCTCATGATTCGGCGGGCGATTATCCGGCGTTACGATGTCGTCACCAATGCCAAGGTGGCCTGCGGGCCTTTCTGACGGGTCACCCGCAAGGTTGCGGGCGAAAAACCCAATTGCTCGGCCAGTGCGAGGGCGGCGCTTTCGGCGATGCCGTGGCAGCCGGTACGCTCGAAGGCGATCCGGGAACGGTGGCTGAGCTGCCCTTGATAGCCCGACAACTGTTCGGCAGTGAAACACGTCAGCGGCAGCGCCAATTGCTCCGCCAGCTCCAACAGTCCCGGTTCGTCATGCTTCAGATCAATACTGGCCAGGGCCCGCACCTCATCGAGCGCAATGCCGTGGGCCAGCAGCGTCCGGTCAAGCAATGCCCGCAGCGCACTGGCCGGACAGCCGCGTTGGCAGCCCAGGCCGACCACCAGGATCGGCCCGGTACTCATGCTTCGTGCTGGGCCTGGGCGCCACGGCGAAACAGCCAGGCGCTGATCAGCCCCAAGGCGAGCCAGAACGCAATGTTGGTCAACTGTGAGGCGATTTTGAACTGACTTTCCAGCGTTTCGGGCGCCAGCATCGAATGAACCTCGGGTTGCGGCGCGCCGATCACGTGGGGCACCAGCAAGGTTGCCAGACCCAGCAGCTTGAGCAGCCAATGCCGACCGAACACCATCGGCGCGATGCCGACTGCCGTGGACGCCGCCGTGCCGATCCACCACATCTGCCGCTGGGCCAGATCAGCCGCCGCGGTGCCAGGCAATTCCGGCGGCAGGCCGAGGGTTGGCGCCAGGACAAAAGTGGCGTAACCGGCCAGGCCCCAAAGCAAGCCCTGGGACGTACGAGTCGGCGCGCGCAAGGTATACAAACCCGCCAGCATCAGGGCGAAACCCACCGCGACCACCAGGTTGCCTCCGGTGGTGGAGAGTACGCGTTGCCAGCCGTCTTCCGGTGCCCAGGCTTCGGCGTCGTGGGTGTGCGCCGCGCCCGAAGCGTGTTCATGGGCCTCGGCCACCGGAGCGTTTTCGTAGGTTTCGGCCTGCTGGATCAGCGGCGATACCCACAGGCTTTGCAGAAGAGTCAGCAGCAGGGCGGCCAGCAACCCGCTGAAACCGGCGGTCTGGGCGATACGCTTGATCATGTCGGCAGGTCTCAGTGGCAGGGGAACGCGGCGCTATGCCGTGTGTCGTGGGCCGCGTTGTGCACCGCTTCGATGTGGGAAAAACCGGCGAAATAGACCAGGCCCGCGCCGAGGATCGAGGCGAAGATTGCCGCGCTCAGGCGCTGGCTCAGGGTGACGGTGCTGCTGGTCGTGTGGGCGGTACTGCTGATGGTCGACATGGCGCTTCCCTCTGGTCTTTTCAGCGGGTAAATCGAGCGCAGTGAAAACCTGGGCGAAGGCTCGCCAGGATTCGAACAGCGCCCGCCCACCGCGGGTTTGTTGAGCTTGAGTCATGGGCCGGTCTCCGGGCTTGCGAGGGGCAGGGCCTTAGCCTTGCCTGCAAGCATCACCTTCCCATGCGCATGCACAGTGGATTCGACGCTTCGCTCGCTTACCGTTGCGGGGGCAGCACCGGACTGACGTGGCCTTGAAGTAAAGCACACGATCCACCGGTTTCCCGTTTCACCCTGTGAAGGGCACCCGTAACAAGGTGCACAGGAGACCATGGGCGGGGGTGGGCGTCAATGTGTCTGGCGCGCTTGGTGATTTGAGATAGGGTTGAGGCTGGACACCGCGCTCACAGGAGAAACACATGCGCTTTTCAGCCTTGACCCAACGCATCACCGGCGACGGCGCCGCCGCCTGGCAGATACATGATCGGGCGCTGGCCATGCGCGAGCAGGGCAGGGAGGTGCTGTTGCTGTCGGTGGGCGACCCGGATTTCGACACTCCGTCCGCCATCGTCGAAGCCGCCGTCGCCAGCCTGCGGGCCGGCGATACTCATTACTCGGATACTCGTGGTCTGCACGCCCTGCGGGCCAGCATTGCCCGCCGCCATCAAGCGCGTTGCGGCCAAACGGTGGACGCTGGGCACGTCACGGTGTTACCCGGTGCTCAGTGCGCCGCGTATGCCGTCGCGCAATGCTTGCTCAACCCCGGCGATGAAGTCATCGTCGCCGAGCCGATGTACGTCACCTACGAAGCGGTGTTCGGCGCCTGCGGGGCGACAGTGGTGCCGGTGCCGGTGAGCCCGGAAAACGCTTTCCGGGTCGAGCCGACCGACGTCGCCCGGCTGATCACCCCGCGCACCCACGCCATGCTGCTCAACAGCCCCAACAATCCCTCCGGCGCCAGCCTGCCGCTGCCCACTTGGCAAGCGTTGGCGCAGCTGTGCATTGATCATGACTTGTGGCTGATCAGCGACGAGGTCTACAGCGACTTGCTCTACGAAGGCGAACACATCAGCCCGGCCGGCCTGCCGGGAATGGCCGAGCGCACCGTCACTATCAACAGCCTGTCCAAATCCCACGCCATGACCGGCTGGCGCATCGGCTGGGCCATCGGACCCGAACCGCTGGCCGGCCACTTGGCGAACCTGTCGCTGTGCATGCTGTTTGGTTTGCCGGATTTCGTCCAGCGCGGCGCCCAGGTTGCCCTTGAGCAGGATTTGCCTGAAGTGGCGCGGATGCGCGAGCAATACCGCCAGCGGCGGGACCTGGTGTGCGCGGCGCTGGAAAATTGCCCGGGCCTCAAACCGGTGCGACCCGATGGCGGCATGTTCGTGATGGTCGATGTGCGTGAGACGGGGCTGGGTGCCCAGGCGTTTGCCGAGCGGCTGCTGGACGGGTATGGCGTGTCGGTGCTAGCGGGGGAGGCGTTTGGGCCGAGTGCCGCGGGACATATTCGGATTGGGTTGGTGGTGGGGCGGACGGCATTGAGTAACGCTTGTCGGAGCATTGCGTTGTGCGCTGCTGAGTTGTGCAAAGTGGTCCCAAGTTAAACAAAGGGCAGAAATGGATCGTGCGCGAGCATATGTAGAACCTTGTTGCAACATCTTGCCGCCCCCCAACGAGCGCCGAATTTAGCCGACAGACGGTCATCAAACCTGTCAGACCTGACAGTAGCCAGATATCTGGGGCCGGAGCTTAATTGTCTTCAGCAGAATAATTTGGCTCTCGCTAAGGTGATACAGCTCATGACAAAGCTTCGGTCCACTGTTTCAACTGCGCTTACACCGGGAGTGTTGGCAGAGCCGTTGTCTGTTGAAGGGGTGGATGATAATGACGCAGAAGGTTATGTGCCTCTTGATATATTGAACTCCGGCACGCGGATAGTTATTCCTCTGTGGGCTGATCCGGGACCTAATGATCAACTTTGGGTGCTCTGGCTACAAAGCGGAGTCGAAACTAGAATAGTTGATAGAACTTATCCAGCGATCGTTGTGGATCCCTTTATTTATGAGCCTTTGACACCTGCCCAAATGTCGTTGGACGGCGAGGCGTTTGTTTCCTACCGCGTCTGGAAACGCGGAGGCGGTAATTTTGACGATTCGCCATCACGAAAGTTAACCATCGATCACGCTCCTTTGTTAGTGCTGGCGGAGCCCAGCTTTCCTCATTCCACGTTGTGGGGATATCTGAACAATAAAACGGAGCCTCCACTTATTGTCGGCGTTACTGTAAGAATCCCTCCTGCCATTGGGATCGCTTTGCCAGGAGATCGCAATGAAGTTTATTGGACGGGATATCGGTCGCTAAATGGAAGCGGTGACCCCGTTCAAGGAACGCAAGGAGTATGGTCCAGGATACTGTCTTCAGATGATGTTAATAATGGTTATGAGCTGGTCGTCCCATTTGAAATTTATGTCCGACCGCTCATTGATAATGATTCGGCGCTAGTGTTTTGTCGCCTCTATCGAGGGGGACGATTGGTTGCCATGTCGAAAAAAGGATTGGTGAGAATAGACAGAGTGACACCTGGGGAAAGTGGGCCGACCGGTCTGAGTACAAAATCAATGAACGAAGGAGTAACGGAAATGAGAGCAAAACTACAACCTCCAAAAGCGCGTGCAAATGCAGTATCTACAGGCATTGTAACTGTCGATGCTGCAATCAACGATAAGCTGGCTGATGATTCGATTCCTGTCAGCGTTCTTGACTCGGGACTGTTAATTTTTACCGCTACAAATCTCGCCGATCCTCAGGATGGAGATGAGCTGGAAATTTATTACACCGTGGTGGGTGGCACTGAACAGAAGGTACCAGGATACTTTGATATGAAGCTAGTCGCAGGTCGTCCAGACCCGTTCGAAATGGAGGTGGACGCGAGTCTGTTTCCAGAGGCCCCGACGCCTGCCGATCCCACGCGTTACGAAGTTCGTTATGAGTTGTACAAGGGCGGTGGCGGTAACAAAGACGACTCGACGATTGTAGAGTTCGCCATTGACCGTACCGCACCGTTCGAGGTTAAAGTTCCTGCGCGACTGAAAAACAAACCGACACCTGATGTCACGATGACCAATCGGCCCGCCGGACCTGGCTACGTTCTTGATGAAGCCTGGATCACGACAAATCCGAAAATGCTTTGCACCGTGCCCGTCGGTTATCCGCTGCGCCGACTTGATGATGTTTTAAGTTATTATCTGTCTTCGGGTACCACCGTGCTAAAGGTGTTTGAGGGCACAGTGGATGCCACTGGCTCATTCGACGTTGACAGCGCGGAGCTCCGTAATTTACCTAACCTGACTCGGGTCTCTCACGCCTATGAATGGGAAGATTTGCCTGGTAACCTGAGCGCGCGCTCGGATGCTCGACCTTTGTTTGATCTACGGTTGGCACAAGATCCAGAATTACTTGAGCCCAAAGTTCCAAAGACCGACCCGAATCGAACGGTTCCCTTATATCTCGACGACTTCGTGACGGGCTCTGCACCTGTGCTGGCTATTGTCGAACAGCCGCTGCACGGTCTCAGCACGGATGAAATTGAGTTGTTTATTGAGGATGCTTCTGATTCGCTGGTTTTCGAAAGTTTTGGTAAAAAACCTCTAGGTACGGCGAATGTTGAGTTCACCCTTGATTACGTTAAGTTAGCCAGGCTTTTCGACGATTCGACACAACCCAAGGAGGTAAAAGTCTGGTACGAGCACACCCGCGTCGGATCTACTCCGCTTGATAGTCCGGTGATTTACATATTTTTGAATTTTGTGTATGCGGGCCCCGGCAACCCCGATTTACCCGACCTGATCAACCCCGACCTGCAGCTGGTTACAGTGAAAGGGGCTTCCAATACATCTAATATCATTACTCCTGGCGATAGGAATAGCCCCGGTACCATCAGTGTTCCAGTCTGGTTTGGTTTGCCTGATCTCGTAGGGGGTGAGCAAGTCGATTTCTATATTAATGGCACACTGGTTGACACGTTTCTACCCTTTGGTGGAGAGAGCGAATTAGTGGGGAACGTTACGGCAGCGTTCATCAAGGCATTGCCAACAGCTACGGTTAAAGCTTATTGGACGATTAAATACGTTGGTAGTAATAATAATATTATTAAATCGCCTGAGCAGGATGTGGTTGTTAATGCTCAGAAAATTGACCTGCTGCCTCCAACCATCAGGATGCGGACCCGTGACGAGATTTCTTGTTTTGCAATGGACAACCCTGTAACGGCTTGGACAATGGCCATGGGTATCCCTAAAGACGCAACGAACTTGCCGCCAGGGAAAAATATTACGGTTCATTTTGTGGGTGTCACGGATATAACCGGCACAGCCGAAGTGCCAGGCACGGCAGATTCACAACCCTACGTGATCAAGGCGGCGGATCAGGTCGATATTGCGCAGGTCGGCACGGCTGATAAGTTCAAATTGAACCAGCCTTTCAGGGGGGCAATTGCCTTCGGGAAATATTGGTATGAAACCGATATAAACGGTACTCAGTCATCCGAGGTGGTAATTAAGCTGTTCGATATCATCAATACCAGTTTTGAGTATTGCGATCGGATGGATGCGCCTGCGCCGACGCCATAATATTGTTGTCTGAGCAGATAATCACGTCCAGGGGTGTGAACTCCTGGCTTGATTCCCTGCGGTCGTAATCTTTGCTTTTTTTTTGTTTCGGAAAATTCTGAGCTCTTCGGAGGATTATTCCTACATTCGTTGTGCTCGATAATCTTTATTCTGCCGGGCGCTTTCGAGAGATGGTTTTTTTAAGAGAAATCATTTAACGGTTATGTCTATTGTCAGGAAAATACAATGTCTCGCATATCAGGTTCAAAGTGTGGAAAGGCAGGCCGCTATTTGCTCGGTTCGATTTTCTTTGTTTCCTCCTACTCTTTCGCGGCTATTCTCCTGCCGGGGCAGGATGGCACTGTGGACAACACATCCCCTCTTGAAGACTGGCGTGTGTCGGGAGGGGGGACACTCACAATCGATAACGGTACAGCGCTGACCGTTAGTGCCCAAGATGCCGATGTGGTTTTCAACGGAGGCCAGAGTCAGCGCATTGATGCCACCGCTTCTCGCGTGAACCTCTCGGGCGCAACGGTTAATAGTGCGGTGGACAGAGGAGGTCTTCAGCTGATCGACAGCTCCGCCACCATTGATGCCAGCACTATTACCAGTAGCAACAGTATGGGCCTGCTGTTGGGGCGCAATATCAACACCCCAACCGCCTCCAGCGCAACGGTCACAGGCGGAAGCACGATTACCGGCCTCCTCGGTGGTGCAAACGCCACCGGCTTCAGCGTCCTGACGGTCAACGATTCGACCTTGCGTGGCACCGGCGCCACCAGTTATGGCGTCCAGCTTGAAGGCGCAACGCTTTCGGCGACCGGCAGTACCATTTCCGGTGGGCAGGACGGCCTGCGAATCGGCGCGGACAATACAGGCGTCAACGCCAGTACGGTGACGTTGAACAATACGCTCGTAACAGGGGACACCGGCTCGGCGATCGTAGTGGGGTCCTTTGGTGCTGCTGGCGCCGTCGCTACCATCAACGTGCTCAATGGCTCGCAGTTGAACGGTGGTAACGGAACATTGTTGCAAGCCACCAACCGCTCCACTGCCAACGTCAACGTCGATGCCAGCGCGCTACGCGGCGACGTCATTGCCGAGACCGGCAGTACTGTCTCGTGGTTGATGCAGAACGCCTCCTCGCTTGAAGGCAATTTGCAGAACGTCACCAGCGTCAACCTCAACACCAACAGCACGTTGAACGGCAACGTACTGGCCGTTGCGGGTACGGGGGCCGCGGTCAATCTGAATAACGGTTCTGCAATCAACGGCAATGTGGAGAACGTATTCGACCTTAAGCTGGACAACAACAGCCAGATGACCGGCGACGTCCTCTCGGATGCCAACGGCAGCGTATTGCTCAATAACGGCTCTGTACTGACCGGCCAGATCACCAATTCGGGCAACCTGAATATCAACAATGCGGCGCAATGGGTGATGACCGGCGACAGCACCGTGCAGCGACTCGGCCTGAGCAGTGGTGTGGTTCGCATGGGCACTAATGAGCAGTTTCAACAGCTGAACATTGGCGAGCTGTCGGGTAACGGCACCTTTGTCATGGGCACCGACCTGGGGAACGGCAACACGGACTTCCTGAATGTCACCGGTACAGCCAGCGGGCAGCATCAATTGCTGGTCTCCGCGACCGGGACGACGCCAACCAGTGCCGAAGCGGTCAAGATCGGCAACATTGCTGCTGGCGACGCGAGTTTCTCGCTGGGCGGTCGTGAGACAGTCGACGCCGGTACGTTCGTCTATCGATTGAAGAAGGACGGCGAGGGTTTGTACCTCAATCCCGACCGAGACACCGTCAGCCCGTCCACTAATACGGCACTGGCTTTGGCCGGCAGCGCTCGCAGCGTATTGAATGCTGAAATGAATATGCTCAACGATCAGATCGGTGATCGGGGGCTCAGCGCACGGCCCGATGCGTCAATGCGTTCGGCCAGCGACAACGAGACCAAGTTGAGCAACAGTGTCTGGATACGGACTTACGGTAATCAGTACAGCGTCGAAAATGCCTATGGCGACGGTTACTCACAGAACCAGAACGGAATCACCGGCGGTGCCGATACGCTGGTAGATATTGGTGATCGCGCATGGGTGCTGGGTGGGTTCGTGGGTACCAGTCACACCAACATGGACCTGCGGTATGGATCCAGCGCAACGGTCGACAGCGTAAATCTCGGTGTTTACGGCAGTACATTCGATGTTCAGAGCGGTGTGTTCGTCAATGTCATGGCCAAGGTCAATCAGTTCAACAACAAAGCCAAGGTCACCATGAGCGACGGCACGCGCTCAAAGGGTGACTACAAAGCCTTGGGCGCCAGCGGTTCGGTTGCAGTGGGCAAGCATATTCGCCTGCAGGACAACTACTTCATCGAGCCGCAAGTGCAGGTCTCGACCGGCGTCACCCAGAGCGAGAGTTATCGCCTGGACAACGGTCTTGAGGTCAAAGCCGACACTATGCGTTCTGTACAAGGAAATGTAGGCGTAAGGGGCGGACGTGTAATCAGTCTCGACAACGGCAGCCTGTTGGAGCCTAGCCTGTCGGCCGGCGTCAACCATGAGTTCGTGAAGACCAACGAAGTTCGGATTAACGATGACAGCTTCGATGACGACCGCGCCAGTACCGCGTTCGAATACGGTGCAGGCCTGAAGTGGACGCCAGCCCAACGTAACTGGCAGGTTTCGGGCCAGGTTGGGGGCAGCAAGGGGACGACCGTCAGTCAGGATTGGAGCGGTAGCTTGCGGTTGAGTTATTTCTTTTAAATGACGGTTCCTGCCTTGGGATAATGTGAAATGCCCCGATAACGTCGGGGCATTTCTGTATCCGGAATAAAGATACGTTGAGGCTGTGTGAAATTATGTAAGGGTTTTGCTCAGCGGCGGACGAGGGCGTATATCCTTGGCGGCTTGAGATTCTCAGCGCCTTGTACCTTTGGATACACCCATGCCCAACATCCTCCTCGTCGAAGACGACGCCGCCCTCTGTGAATTGATCGCCAGCTACCTGGAGCGCAACGGCTATCACGTCAGCGTGCTCAACCGTGGCGACCATGTACGTGAGCGGGCGCGGGTCAATCCGCCGGACCTGGTGATCCTCGATCTGATGCTGCCGGGGCTGGACGGCTTGCAGGTCTGCCGCTTGCTGCGGGCCGATTCGGCGACTCTACCAATCCTGATGCTCACCGCCCGGGACGACAGCCACGACCAGGTGCTGGGCCTTGAGATGGGTGCGGACGACTATGTCACCAAACCCTGCGAGCCACGGGTGTTGCTCGCCCGAGTGCGGACGTTGTTGCGGCGCAGTAGCCTGACCGAGCCGCAGACGGTCAATGATCGCATCGTCATGGGCAACCTGTGCATCGACCTGTCCGAACGCACCGTGACCTGGCGCGGCCAAGCGGTCGAGCTGTCCAGCGGCGAATACAACCTGCTGGTGGTGCTGGCCCGGCATTCCGGCGAAGTACTGAGCCGCGACCAGATTCTGCAACGCCTGCGCGGCATCGAGTTCAACGGCACTGATCGTTCGGTAGACGTGGCCATTTCCAAGCTGCGACGCAAATTCGACGACAACGCCGGCGAAGCGCGCAAGATCAAGACCGTGTGGGGCAAGGGCTATCTGTTCAGCCGTTCCGAGTGGGAATGCTGACCGATGTGGAAGCTGCTGATTCGCCTTTACCTGGTCACCATCGTTTCCTACAGCGCGGCGATCTACCTGATGCCGGAGCTGGTGATCCGCCTGTTCCATGAGCGCTTCCAGGCTTACAATCTCGACTATTCCCGAGGCCTGCAAACCTTGATGGTCAAGCAGTTCCGCGCCGTGCCCAGTGAGCAATGGCCGGCGCTGGCGGCGCAGATGGACAAGGAATTCGCGCCGCTGCACATCGAGCTGGCGGCGACCGAGGATGCGGGTTTCACCGCCACCGAGCAGGCGCGTCTCAAGCGCGGTGACAACGTTGTGCGCATCGGCGATTGGGGCTGGCGAACCCTGGCGGCTGCGCCGCTGGATGAGCGCACGGCGGTGAAGATGATCGTGCCTCCGGACCCGGCGGATGTCAGCTGGTTGTACTGGAGCATCAACGTGCTGATCGGCGCAACGATGCTGGCCTGCCTGCTGCTCTGGCTGCGGCCCCACTGGCGCGATCTGGAACGGCTCAAGCGCACCGCCGAGCGTTTCGGCAAGGGCCACTTGAGCGAGCGTACACAGATCACACCGAGTTCCAACATCGGCAGCCTGGCCCATGTGTTCGACACCATGGCCGGCGACATCGAGGGTCTGCTCAATCAGCAACGGGACCTGCTAAACGCTGTGTCCCACGAGTTGCGAACGCCGCTGACCCGGCTGGATTTCGGCCTGGCGCTGGCCTTGTCCGAAGACCTGCCGCCCGCCAGTCGCGAGCGTTTGCAAGGGTTGGTGGCGCACATTCGCGAGTTGGATGAATTGGTGCTGGAACTGCTGTCCTACAGCCGTTTGCAGAACCCCGAGCGCCTGCCGGAGCAGGTCGAAGTGCCGCTGGACGAATTCATCGACAGCATCCTCGGCAGCCTCGACGAAGACCTGGCGGCACCGGAGGTGGTGATCGACGTGTTGCTGCACGGAGCGCTGGAGCGATTCGTGCTGGACCCACGCCTCACCGCACGGGCGTTGCAGAACCTGTTGCGCAATGCCATGCGTTATTGCGAGAAGCGTATCCAGGTCGGTGTGCTGGTCGGCGAGCAAGGCTGTGAAATCTGGGTCGACGATGATGGCATCGGCATTCCCGACAGCGAGCGCGAGCGGGTGTTCGAGCCGTTCTACCGCCTGGACCGCAGCCGCGACCGCGCCACCGGCGGCTTCGGCCTCGGCCTGGCGATCAGCCGCCGCGCCCTGCAAGCCCAGGGCGGCACACTGACCGTCGAGGCCTCGCCACTGGGCGGGGCACGATTCCGGCTGTGGCTGCCCACACCTCCTGAAGCTGTTAACTGAACCCGTGGCGAGGGAGCTTGCTCCCGCTGGGCCACGAAGTGGCCCCATACCGTCACCCAAACAACCCCGCCGCAATATTGATCGAAAACCCCAGGATCGCCGTATTGAACACAAACCCAATCAATGACTGCGCCAACACAATCTTGCGCAACTGCCGCGTCGCAACACCCACGTCCGACGTCTGCACCGCCACGCCGATGGTGAAAGAGAAATACAGGAAATCCCAATAGTTGGGCGTGGTCAGCCCTTCGGCAAAGCGCAGCGCCGGTTCCTTGCCTTCCCAGGTGTAATACAACCGCGCGTAGTGGACGCTGAAAATCACCCCGATCAGCAGCCATGAACCGATCACGGTCAACGCGGTGACACCGTAATGCAGCAGTTTTGCGGCGGTTTGCAGGTCACGGCTGCCCGCCAGTTCGAAGGTGATGGTCGCCAGGCTCGCCAGCGCCGCGATGCAGACCATCAGCAGGACCAGCCCCGCGTTCTCGTCTTCGCGTTCGGCGATGCGCTGGACGTCCGGTGCCTTGGCCCGCACGGTCAACCAGAACATCAGCACCAGGTATGTCCAGACCCCGACATTCCAGCCGATCAGTATTTGGCTGATGATCGAGTCCGCGGGAATCAGCAGGCCCGCCGTCAGGCCGATAAGCGTGGCGCAGGACAGACGCGGGTGGGTGCGGGCGAGGCGCGGCATGGGAGCTCACTGTCAGGCGGGAATGCGCGGAGTATGAATCATCACGCCAAAGCGGGATCGGCAATGTCGCTCGATTGGATCAATTTCACGCCAGCCTCTTGCATGCGGCGGATGGCCGTATCCATTGATCCGTCGATATCAATGCCTCGGCAAGCGTCCAGCAAGACGATTGCATTGAAACCGGCCATACGTGCATCCAGCGCCGAATACATCACGCAGAAATCCAGGGCCAGCCCGACCATGTACACCGTGTCGATGCCGCGTTCCTTGAGGTAACCCGTTAGCCCGGTAGGTGTCTGGCGATCGGCTTCCATGAAGGCCGAATAACTGTCGATGGCCGGGTTGCAGCCTTTGCGGATGATCAATTGCGCGTGGGGCAGGTTCAGGTCCGGGTGCAGCGCGGCGCCCGGTGTGCCTTCGACGCAATGGTCGGGCCAGAGCTTCTGTTCGCCGTAGGGCAGTTGGATGATGTCGAAAGGTTGTTTGCCTGCGTGGCTGGAGGCAAACGAGGCATGTCCGGCGGGGTGCCAGTCCTGGGCGCACACGACGTGTCGGAACGTACGGGCCAGTTGGTTGACCAGCGGTACGATTTCGTCGCCGCCCGGCACCGCTAATTGGCCGCCGGGAATGAAGTCGTTCTGGATGTCGATCACCAGTAGTGCGGTGTGTGTAGACTTGCTATCCGTGGTAGGCATGCAGACTGCTCCTTGAGATTGACCTACTGAGCTTAGGCTCGGAATGTCTTTCGTCGCAAATATCCCAACGATGATGGCTTTTTGATGTTCGGTCCGTGCACGGCCGTACCAATTGTGTACAATCGCCGACTTTCAACCGGGCATGGAGGCACTTCGGCTTTCTGTCACGAGAAAAACCCATGCTTATCGGCAGTTATTCCCCCGCCCTTGTTTCTATCTCTTTGTTTGTTGCGATCCTGGCGTCTTATACCGCGCTGGACCTGACGGGGCGTATCGCTACCGCTCAGGGCCGTGCCGTTCATTTGTGGATGGCGGGTGGTTCGCTGGCGATGGGGGTGGGCATCTGGTCCATGCACTTCATCGGCATGCTCGCGTTCACGTTGCCGGTGGAGCTTGGCTACGATGTGGCGATCACCGCGCTGTCCCTGCTGATCGCGATTCTTTCCAGCGGCTTTGCCCTGTGGCTGGTTAATCAGCCGAAACTTCGGGCCTGGCAGTTGGCGTTTGGCGCGCTGGTCATGGGCATCGGCATCAGCGCCATGCATTACACCGGCATGGCGGCGTTACGGATGCAGCCGGGCATTGATTATGCCCCGACGTTGTTTGGCGCCTCGCTGCTGATTGCCGTCGTGGCGTGCGCGGCGGCGTTATGGATTGCCGTGCGCCTGCGCCAGAATTCCCCTCATGTACGAATCGCCCGCGCTGGCGCCGCCGTGGTGATGGGCATCGCCATTGTCGGCATGCACTACACCGGCATGGCCGCGGCGCAGTTCAGCGACGGCAGTTTCTGCGGAGCCCTCGATGGCTTGAGCGGCAAGGGCCTGGACAATCTGGTGCTGATCACCACGTTGGCGGTGTTGGCGATCGCCTTGCTGACGTCGATTCTGGACGCGCGTCTGGAAGCCCGTACCGCGGAACTCGCCAAGTCGCTGACCCAGGCCAATCGGGAACTGACTCAACTGGCCCTGCACGATCCCCTGACCGGGTTGCCCAATCGCGTATTGCTGGCGGATCGCATCGGCCAGGCCATGCACCGGGTGCAAGAGCAGGGCGGCTGTTTTGCGTTGATGTTCATCGACCTCGACGGTTTCAAACCGGTCAACGACGCGTTCGGGCACCACATGGGCGATCTGTTGTTGCGGGACGTGGCCTTGCGTCTGCGCGAGGACTTGCGCAACCAGGACACCCTCGCGCGGATCGGTGGCGATGAGTTCGTCCTGCTCGTGCAACTGGCCGATCCCGACGACGCCTTGCGCCTGGCTGCGCGCCAGGTCGCGCTGATCGCGCGCACGTTCCGGGTCGCCGACCATGACCTGCAGATATCCGCCAGTGTCGGCATCGCGCTTTTTCCCGGCAACGGCGAAAGCGCCGAAGAGCTGCTGATGAATGCCGACGCCGCGATGTACCACGCCAAGGGCGCCGGCAAGAATGGCTACAGTTTTTTCGACGCGTCGATGAACAGCAACGCCCGCAAGCAGTTGCAGCTGCTGCAAGACTTGCGCATCGCCGTCGAGCAGCGGCAGTTCAGCCTGCATTACCAACCCAAGTTCGACGCGGCGAATGGCCGTCCGGTCGGCGCTGAAGCGCTGCTGCGCTGGACCCATCCGACCCAGGGCATGATGATGCCCGACACCTTTATCGACTTGGCAGAAAAGACCGGGTTGATCATTCCCATCGGCGAGTGGGTGCTGAACGAAGCCTGCCGGCAGATGCGCGAATGGTACGTGCTGGGCTACACCGATTGGCGCATCGCGGTGAACCTTTCGGCGTTGCAGTTCTGCCATACAGGCTTGGTGCAGAGTGTCGCCAAGGCGCTGGAGACCCACCATTTGCCTGCCAACAGCCTGACCCTGGAAATCACCGAAACCACGGCCATGAGCGACGCGGACGCGAGCATGACCGTGCTGCAGCAACTGTCGGACATGGGCGTGGACCTGTCCATCGACGACTTCGGCACCGGTTACTCGAGCTTGATGTACCTCAAGCGCCTGCCGGCCAACGAGCTGAAGATCGATCGTGGCTTCGTGCGTGACCTGGAGCACGACAGCGATGACGCGGCCATCGTCTCGGCCATCGTCGCCCTTGGCCAGGCCCTGGGCCTGCGGATCGTCGCCGAAGGCGTGGAAACCGACGTACAACAAGACTTCCTGACCCAGTTGGGCTGCGATTCGCTGCAAGGCTATCTGTTGGGTCATCCGCTGCCGGCCGAGCGCTTCTTGCACGACATCCGCCAGGCGCAACGCGTGGCGATGGCCTGAGGCATTCGCTCAGGGAAGGATTTCGAATGCGGCGCTGCCCAGTCGCTCGCCATTGACCAGCAAATGCACCGCATGCCGGCCCGCGTAGTGCCGGCGGGTGGTCAGTTCGCGGATGTGTTGGGAGCGCCTGAGGCTGGCAGAAGCAAGGGCGGGCAGGTCGAAGGTCTTGAGCTTGAACACCTTGGCCGACGTGCCACCTGACGCTTTCACGTAGTCGATGGCGTAATCGATCACCAGGCGTTGGTCCTGTTCAGAGGTTGATTTCACCTTGAAGGACAGGGTTACCTGTTCTCCGAGGCGAATCACCGGCGGCGTCACCTGCAAATCCGAAATCTCAACCTGCGCCTTGCCGCCTGCGCCGATCACGGCCAGCGCCCGAAGATTGCCATGCTTGATCAGGCTGCGCAGCGCGTGACGGGCGATCCAGGCTGTGTGGCGGTCCTGCAACGGCCACCCTTCGATCCGCTCCAGTACCCAGTCGGGATGCTGTTTGGTCACGTCGTTGAGATGATTGGCGACGGATTTGCGCACGTAGAGGCTGTCGTCAGCCTTGAGGGCATCGAGGATCGCGGCGGTGAGTTCCGGGTTGGCCTGGATTGGTTCCAGATGAAACGACCACGGCAAGCGCGGCCGACTGCCCTCGCTGGCGAGGCGTCGTACGTGCTCGTTGGCGTCCAGTGACCAGTCGTGCATGACCTTGAGGGTGTGCGCCAAGTCGTCGCGCAGGAAATGCCGGACGGCGAACTCCGCAGAGCCGAACCGGGTGAAATATTTGAGTGCATCCATCGACAGGTCAAAACTATGCCGACCATAAGACGCCACGTAGTGGGGCAGGAACATGCTCACGAACATGCTGTTCAGCCGAGGGGCCAAGGCCCGCAGAACGTCGAGCGAGGCTTCATAACTCAGCGGCATTACCTCATGCAGGCACTCGCTGACCCGCGCCATGCGCTGCATCACCGACAATTGGGCCAGTCCGTCGGTGGCCATGTGCAGGAACGCCTTGGCATCGAAGGCTGGGTACACCGCGCGCGTTTCGGTGGCGATGTGCTGCAGGCGCTCGGCGTTGAAGATTTCCTTCAGGGCGGGGGATGAAGAGGTCATGGCGAGGTCCGTGGTCCAGGAGCCGCCACTATGCCATGCCAGGCGCAACCCGTGGCGAGGGAGCTTGCTCCCGCTCGGCTGCGCAGCAGTCGTAAACCCGGTGAATGGGGTATCACTGAATGAACGCGTTGCCTGGATTGGGGTCGCTGCGCAACCCAGCGGGAGCAAGCTCCCTCGCCACAAGGGCATGGGCGCCTTCAGAAGCACCAGTAAAATGAATGATTCGCCGTCGATGAAGTCCCAGATTCAGTACCTTGGATAACCTGGAGTTTTTTATGCGTAAACCAACCCTGATCGCCAGCCTGGTCCTGATCGCCAGCCTTGGAGCCCTTGGCCCCGTTGCGCAAGCGGTCGAGAAAACCGGAGACGCCTTGGAGCACTCGCCGAGCAATGGCCGCAGGCTGGTGGAGAATGACCGGGTACCCGCCGACTATCAGCGTTCGGACCGGGCCATTAAAGATTGGAAGCAGAAGAAACTCGAGCAACCTACAGAAGAGCAACAATGGGTGCAGATCGATGACAAATATTTGCTGGTCGAAACCGTGTCCGGCGCGATCGTCAAGATCGTCCCGGCCACACGTTAATCAGAGCACCTCGCCCTTGTCCCACAAATGAACCAGTTCGCCAGGTGCCTGGTCCTCGGGCACCTGCAACACCATCTCATCGTCCTGGTCGTTGGCGCGGAAACGCACCTCGATCTGGAAGTAACGCTGGTCGCCCCGGCCCGGCGTAGAAGAGGTGAGCGGCAGGCACCCCTCCAACACTGAGCAGATGCGCGTGCGCTGATCGAGGTCGCACTGGGCGAACTCGATTTCCCGGGGGCGGGTCAGGGCGTGGATGGCCGCCACGCCGCCTTGGCGTGACAGCTTGACGACGGCTTTATCGTCCAGGTCTGGAAGGGTTTTCATCCGTTCTCCTCGTTCAGGTCGACGCCCACCTGGGCCCAGCCATCCTGCACCGCTTGCACTTCCCGTTCGCCGAAGCGTTGGCGGGCGTGCGCGACGGTCAGGCGGGCGAAGGCGCTGAAGGAGGCGTCATTGGCCAGTTGTCGGTCGCACAAAGTGTCATACCAGATCCGCCCGGCCTTTTCCCAGGCAAATCCGCCGAGTGCCGTCGCTACCAGATAAAAGGCCCGGTTGGGAATGCCAGAGTTGATGTGCACGCCGCCGTTGTCTTCACGGGTGATGACGAACTCGCGCATGTGCGCCGGTTGCGGGTCCTTGCCCAGCAATGGGTCATCGTAAGCGGTGCCGGGGTTGGACATGCTGCGCAGGCCGTCACCATTGATCTTGTCGGTGAGCAGGTCGGCGCCGATCAGCCAGTCGGCCTGGTCGGCGGTCTGGCCCAGGACGAACTGCTTGACCAGCACCCCAAACACATCGGAAATCGACTCGTTCAGCGCGCCGGACTGGTTGGCGTAGATCAAGCCGGCTTCGCTTTCGGTGACGCCGTGGGCCAGCTCGTGGGCCACTACATCGAGGGAGCGGGTGAAGCGTTGGAAGATTTCGCCATCGCCGTCGCCAAACACCATCTGCGCGCCATTCCAGAATGCGTTTTCATAGTCTTGGCCGTAATGCACGGTGCCGACCAGGGCAAAGCCTTTGTTGTCGATGGAGTCGCGCCCCAGCACTTTCCAGAAAAACTCATAGGTGGCGCCGAGTGCGTCGTACGCTTCGTCCACCGCCGGGTCGCCGCTGGCCGCTTGGCCTTCCAGGCGCACTGGCTGGCCCGGCAGTTCCATGTTGTTCTGGGCGTCATGAATGCTGCGCTGCGGATGGCCGGCCTGGCCAGGCTTGGGCAGTTTGGCCGCAGCGGGCGCATTGCTCGGCGGGCCGGGATTGTGACGCAGGTTCTTAACGTGGGTCAGCGTGCCGAGGGCGCTGGAGCGTTGCTGTTCCGAGCCATGGGCGATGATGCGATTGAGGATATAAGGCGGGATAAAACTATGGAGCGGGCGAGAGTCGATCATCAGAAAGTCCTTATCTGAAATGCAGGGTCGATACCCATGTGAACCGCAGTGGCCGTTGCGGTTCCCTTGCGCGGCAAAAGGTTGCCAGTCGCATCGAATTCTGCGAAAACCCCGCGGCTTACGGTGAGCGGTCCATGGGGGGGCACATCAAGCTCAACAACAATCTCATATTTGAAATCGAGCTGCTGGAAGTGCTGACGCGGCACGATTGAGGACTCGTGTCCATCATTGGTCGCTGAACAGCGGGATCCGTCCATTGACGGAAGGGCGGTAGCACCAAGCCAACTGTTCCAGTCGTGGTTGGTCCCCGAGAATCGCACCCAGCGTGGCGCGGGCAATATCCATCGCCAGGCTCTGGCCGGGACATTCATGGCGCCCGCTGCCGAAGCTGAAACTTCGCCGGTTCGGGCGGTCCAGCAGCAGGACGTCCGGTTGCGGATTGAGCTGCGGGTCGCGATTCGCCGAGGCCAGCAGCACCAGCACCGCATCCGTGGGTTGCAGCGCCGTGCCGAGGATTTCGCAGGGCAGGGCGACGAAGCGCCGGGTGTTTTGTACCGCAGGGTCGAAACGCTGGACTTCGGCCAGCAATGGGCCGACCTGTTCAGGATTATCGCGGAGCAAGACGCGCAAGGCGGGATCACGGATCAGCGCCAGCAGCGCGTTGCCGATGAGGCCAGCCGTGGCCTCATAGGTTTGCGAGAGCAGGCCGATCAGGTTGGCGACGAGGCTGTCGGTGTCTTGGAAACCCCGGCAGATGCGCGTCAACACAGGATTGTCTTGCGCCGCGATGCGCTCGTGGAAAGCGCCGGTCAGTCGCTCACTGGCCCGGTGCGCCGCCTCCCGTTGCGCTGCCTGGCTCAAGGGCGACAGGCAGGCGACGAAATCTCCCGTCCATTCGCTGATCAGGCGGCTCTGCGCCGGGTCGAAACCCAGCAACGCCGCCACCACGCTGGCCGGTCCGATAAACTGGGCCTGATGCAGGCCCTCGGCGCCATCCCTGAGAAAGCGCCTCTTGACCAACGCTTCGACTTGCCAGGGATCGATGTCCCGCAACGCGGGCGCAATCGCCGCCTTCGGGCACCGCTGCCGTTCCCCGTCGTTCATCCGCATCAGGCGCCCGAAGACCCGGCCGGCAGGCCCACCGGCAATGGCGCTCGGCACCGGCTCATCGGCCGGACGCACATGGCAATCGGCATGATGCAATACGGCGCAGACCGCTTCGGCGCTGCTGGCGATCCAGAGCTTCAATTGAGGATCGAAGGTCAACCCGCCATTGGCCCGCAGGCTCGCGTAGTAAGGGTAAGGATCGGCGTGAGTCGCGGCGATGATCGGGTCCATGAAGCGCTGCCTCGTTCGTGATGAAGAAAGTGTTGCTACTATCTCCAGTCGATGCATGGCTTGATTCGGCGGGGAGCGAAATATGGATGCAGGACAACATGACGTGGGCGTATCCCAGGTGGCGGCGGCCATTGCCGAACCGGCCCGCACCCGCATGCTCTGCGCGTTGATGGACGGTCATGCCCGCACCAGCACGGAGCTGGCGAGTATCGCCGAAGTCAGTGCCTCCACCGCCAGTGCACATCTGGCGAAGCTCAGGGAGCAGGCCCTGGTGCGCTTGCATGTCCAGGGTCGCCATCGTTACTACAGCCTCGCTGACCCACGTGTGGCCCAGGCCCTCGAAGCCTTGATGGTGATCGGCCAGAGCGCCAGCCCGACCTTCACCTCGCGCACTCCGGATCGCCTGCAATTCGCTCGCACGTGCTACGACCACATGGCCGGTACGTTGGCGGTGAGGTTGCATGACCGTCTGCTGGAAGCCGGATGGCTCGTGGGCGTGGAGGGCGAGGGCTACCAGCTGAGTGAGTCCGGCGAGGCGCTGTTCAACGGGTTGGGCGTTGACGTTCCGGCGCTGATGCTCCAGCGACGCCGATTCGCCTGCCCGTGCCTGGACTGGAGCATGCGCCGGCCGCATCTGGGAGGTGCCTTGGGCAAGGCATTGCTGCAAGTGGCGATCAAGCGCAAGTGGGTGATCCAGGACCTGGACAGCCGTGCCTTGGGGCTGACGGCTGCAGGACAGCGGGAGATGGCGGCGCGGTTTGGCATCAGCGCTGAAACTCAGACCCAACCCGCGGCCGCTATCGTGAGCAGGCGCGTCTCGCCTGCGGACCTGCGCTAATCAAGCCATATGCCTGCGTCGGTATTCATCCGGCGTGGTGCCCATCATTTTGCGGAACATGCTGATGAACGCCGAAGCGCTGCTGTAGCCCAGGTCCAGGCCGATGGTTTCCACGCTCTGGCCACGTTCGAGCAGGGCCAGGGCTTCGATGACTTTCAGGCGCTGGCGCCATTCCACCAGTGACATGCCCAGGTCCCGCTGGGCCCGACGCATCAGCGTGCGCTCGGTGGTGTTGGCGGCGCGGGCCAGTTGCGGCAAGGAACGCGGGTCGCTGGGATTCTCCTCCAAGGCCCGCAGCACGGGGCCCAACAGCGGATCATCCGAAGACGGCAAATAACTGCCGACATGGGGCGCCTGGACCAGCTTGTCCAGCAGCACCTGCAACAAGCGCTGCTGCTCGGACGTCTGTGGCTGGCTCGGCGGGTCGCTGCGCAGCTCTTCCAACAGAGCGCGGATCAGCGGGCTCAAGGTCAGCGCGCAGGGCACGGCGGGCAGCGCACCGCACAGTTCGGCCGCCAGATATAACGAACAATGGCAGGCCTCATGCCGATTGAACCCAACGTGTTCCATGTCCGGCGGTAGCCAGATGCCGTATTGCGGTGGCGCCAGGTAATGGTGCTGGGCGATCTCGATCTCCATCACGCCGCTGTAGGAGTAGACGAACTCTCCCCAGGCGTGCCGGTGCCGAGGGTAAGTGGCATGGGCCGGCATGCAGGCGCTGCGAAAGAAAATCGGCGAGGGCAGGGCCGCTTCGAACGGAGGAATCTTCAGATGCTGGGCTGGAGGCTGCATATCGATCGCAATGGCGGATTACCGGGATGGCTTGTCGGGTAATCACTATATCCAGCAAAGGTGTCAGGCAGACAATCCTTTCATCTATTTTCTGCCCAAGGAGTTTTCCCATGACTACCCGCCGCGCCCTGGATGGCCAGGTCGGCGCCCTGATGACCGGCCTCTGTGCGATCTGGGGATTCCAGCAAGTCGCGATCAAGGCCAGCGCGGTCGACATGGCGCCAATGCTGCAACTGGGGGTGCGCTCGGCCATCGCAGCGGCACTGGTCTGGCTGTTGGTATTGGCGCGCGGCGAACGTTTGTCCCTGGCCGATGGAAGTTGGCGTCCGGGCCTGTTGGTGGGGTTGTTGTTCGCCTTGGAATTCGTGCTGGTGGGCGAAGGCCTGCGCCACACGACGGCTTCGCACATGGTGATTTTTCTCTACACCGCACCGATGTTCGCCGCCCTCGGCCTGCACTGGAGACTGCCGAGCGAACGTCTCAAGCCGGCGCAATGGCTGGGCATCGCGGTGGCATTCGGTGGGATCGTGGTGGCCTTCAGTGGCGGCTCGGGCGCGGCGAGCGGCAGCTCGTTGCTGGGTGACGGGATGGGCTTGCTGGCCGGCGTGCTGTGGGGCGCAACCACGGTGACGGTGCGCTGTTCGCGACTGACCGACGTGCCGGCCAGCCAGACGCTGCTTTACCAGCTGGTCGGCGCCGGGATACTGCTGATCGGCGTGTCGGCGGCGCTCGGGGAAACGACGATCAACCCGACGCCGCAGCTCTTTGCGAGCATGGCGTTCCAGGTGTTGCTGGTGTCTTTCGCCAGTTTCCTGATCTGGTTCTCCCTGCTGCGTCGCTACCTGGCGTCGCAATTGGGGGTGCTGTCGTTCATGACGCCGTTGTTCGGCATCGGTTTTGGTGTCTGGTTGCTGGATGAGCCGCTGGAGCCGAACTTCATCGTTGGGGCGGTCTTGGTATTGAGTGGGATTGTGCTGGTCAGCGGCTACGGCTGGTTTCGCCAGCGATGGCGACGAGGGTCGGTTTTACGACGAGGGTAGAGCTGGCGCGGCTCCATGTGGCGAGGGAGCTTGCTCCCGCTGGGCTGCGCAGCAGCCCCAAAGCCAAGCAACGCGGTCATTCAGGTAGACCGCGTTTAGCGGGTTGCGACTGCTGCGCAGTCGAGCGGGAGCAAGCTCCCTCGCCACAAAAGCCCCCCAGTGCTACCGGGGGACTTAGATCAGACCTTGACGATCCAGCCCGCCGGCGCTTCCACGTCGCCGGTCTGCACGCCGGTCAGCTCTTTGTAGAGTTTCTGGGTGATCGGGCCGACTTCGGTTTCGCTGTGGAACACATGCAGCTTGTCCTTGTAGCTGATGCCGCCAATCGGCGTGATCACTGCGGCGGTACCGCAGGCCCCGGCTTCCTTGAAATCCGCCAGCTTGTCGATGAACACATCACCTTCGATCACTTCCAGGCCCAGGCGCGATTTCGCCAGTTCGATCAGCGACAGGCGGGTGATGCCTGGCAGGACCGACGGGGAGTTGGGGGTGATGAATTTGTTGTCGTGGGTGATGCCGAAGAAGTTGGCCGAGCCGACTTCCTCGATTTTCGAATGGGTCATCGGGTCCAGGTAGATGCAGTCGGCGAAACTGGCCTTCTTGGCCTGGGAGCCGGGCATCAGGCTGGCGGCGTAGTTGCCACCGACCTTGGCCGCGCCGGTGCCTTGTGGGGCAGCGCGGTCGAAGCTGGAGATCAGGAAATTGTGTGGGGTCAGGCCGCCCTTGAAGTACGCGCCGACCGGGATGCAGAAGATCGAGAAGATGAACTCGGGGGCGGTGCGCACGCCGATGTTGTCACCCACGCCGATCACGAACGGGCGCAGGTACAGCGCGCCGCCGGTGCCGTACGGCGGGATGAAGCGCTCGTTGGCACGGACCACTTGCTTGCAGGCTTCGACGAACTGCTCGGTGTCGACGTGCGGCATCAGCAGGCGGGCGCAGCTGCGTTGCATGCGGGCGGCGTTCTGGTCCGGGCGGAACAGGTTGATCGAACCGTCCCTGCAACGATAGGCCTTCAGGCCTTCGAAGCATTGCTGGCCGTAGTGCAGGGCGGTGGAACCCTCGCTGATGTGCAGCACGTTGTCTTCGGTCAGGGTGCCTGTGTCCCAGGCGCCATCGCGCCAGTGCGACAGGTAGCGCTTGTCGGTCTTGATGTAGTCAAAGCCCAGTTTGTCCCAATTGATGCTCTCGTTACCCATGACACCCTCTATTTCCTGACAACCGTCGAAACGGTTCAAGGCTTCTGACGTTTTTTAATGGGGACAACAATACTTCATTCCGGGGGTGTTTCGCAGCCCGCTCGATAAGGGGCAGGCATATTTTCCCGGCGTTTCACATCTGTGGCGAGGGAGCTTGCTCCCGCTCGACTGCGCAGCAGTCGCAAAAACGGGGCCGCTTCGCAGCCCAGCGGGAGCAAGCTCCCTCGCCACAGGTGAAACTCATGCCTACAGATGCGCTACACGTCTAGAGATGCAACGCATGCCCCAATGCCCGCAACGCCGCTTCCTGCACGGCCTCGCCCAGCGTCGGGTGGGCGTGGATGGTGCCGGCGATGTCTTCCAGGCGCGCACCCATTTCCAGGGATTGGCCGAACGCCGTGGACAACTCCGACACACCCACGCCCACCGCTTGCCAACCGACGATCAGGTGATTGTCCCGGCGCGCCACGACCCGGACGAAACCGCTTTTCGATTCCAACGTCATGGCCCGGCCGTTGGCCGCGAACGGGAAGCTCGACATAATGCAATCAAGCCCGGCGGCCTTGGC
Source organism: Pseudomonas sp. Z5-35 (assembly GCF_051131945.1). NCBI lineage: Bacteria > Pseudomonadati > Pseudomonadota > Gammaproteobacteria > Pseudomonadales > Pseudomonadaceae > Pseudomonas > Pseudomonas sp. Z5-35. The sequence goes on along the minus strand of NZ_CP071640.1, from coordinate 3,331,997 downwards.
CTCGTCTGGCGTCTTGCCGACCACGACCACTTCTGGATCGGTGAAGCACACCGCCGCGATGGCCGTCGGGTTGAACTCCCGGTGCTGGCCGGCGATCAGCTCGGCAACCATTTCGCCCTGGGCCATGGCCCGGTGGGCGAGCATCGGTTCGCCGCTCAGGTCACCGATGGCCCAGACATTGCGCATGCTGGTCTGGCACCGGTTGTCGATTTTCAGCGCCGAGCCGTTCATCGCCAGGTCCAGCGCTTCGAGGTTCCAACCCTGGGTGTTGGGTTTACGTCCGACTGCTACCAGCACCCGGTCGGTGTCGAGGTTCAGCGTGTCGCCGTTGGGATCACGCACTTGCAAGGTGCTGGCCCGGGCATCGAAACCTTCGACGCTGTGCTTGAGGTACAGCTTCACGCCCAACTGCTTGAGCGCTTCGTGCACCGGTTGGGTCAGCTCGGCGTCGTAGGCCGGCAGGATCCGCTCCTGGGCCTCGACCACGCTGACCTCGGCGCCGAGCTTGCGATAGGCAATGCCCAATTCCAGACCGATATAACCGCCGCCGACCACCACCAGGTGCTTGGGCACCGCGGTGGGGGCGAGGGCTTCGGTGGACGAGATGATCGGCCCGCCAATAGGTAGCATCGGCAGCTCGACACTTTTCGAGCCGGTGGCCAGCAACAGGTGTTCGCACTGGATACGGCTGTCGCCGACTTCCACAGTCTTGCCGTCGATGACCTTGGCCCAGCCGTGAATGACTTGGACCTTGTGCTTTTTCAGCAACGCGGCGACGCCGGTGGTCAGGCGATCGACGATGCCGTCCTTCCATTCCACGCTCTTGCCGATGTCCAGGCTCGGCGCCGCCACGGTAATGCCCAAGGCCGAGCCTTGGCTGTGGTGCCGGGTCTGGTGGAACTGCTCGGCCACATGGATCAACGCCTTGGACGGAATGCAGCCGATGTTCAGGCAAGTCCCGCCCAGTGCCTGCCCTTCCACCAGGATGGTTTCGATGCCCAGTTGGCCGGCACGGATCGCCGCCACATAACCGCCAGGGCCGCCGCCGATGATCAGCAGCTTGGTGTTCAAAGTTTGCATGCCTGCTCCACTGATGATTAGTCCACGAACAACGTGGCGGGTTGTTCGAGCAGGCCACGCAGGGCCTGGATGAATTGCGCCGCGTCCATGCCATCGACCACCCGGTGATCGAAGGAGCTGGAGAGATTCATCATCTTGCGAATCACGATCTGGCCCTTGATCACCATCGGGCGTTCGACGATTTTGTTCACGCCGACAATCGCCACTTCCGGCAGGTTCAGCACCGGCGTGCTGACGATGCCACCGAGCGCGCCGAGGCTGGTCAGGGTGATGGTCGAGCCGGACAGTTCGTCGCGACTGGCCTTGCCGTTGCGGGCCGCGGTGGCCAGGCGCGAGATTTCCGTCGCGCTGTCCCACAGGCTGCGAGCTTCGGCGTGGCGCACCACCGGCACCATCAGGCCGACGTCGCTCTGGGTCGCCACGCCGACATGCACGGCGCCTGAACGGTGGATGACCTGGGCTTCGTCGTCGTAGCGCGCATTCATCTGCGGAAAGTCGCGCAGGGCCACGACCAACGCGCGGACCAGGAATGGCAACAAAGTGAGCTTGCCGCGACTGGCGCCGTGTTTTTCGTTCAGGTGAACCCGCAGTTCTTCCAGCGCCGTGACGTCGATTTCCTCGACGTAGCTGAAGTGGGCGGCGCGTTGGGTGGCTTCCTGCATGCGCTGGGCGATCTTGCGGCGCATGCCGATCACCGGGATCTGCTGCTCGTCGTGACGTTCGGCGTAGCCCGAGCCGCCCTTGGTCTGGGTCGACGGACCTTGGGCCAGGTAGGCTTCGAGGTCTTCATGAAGGACGCGTCCGGCGGGGCCGCTGCCTTGGACCAGGCGCAATTGAATGCCCAGGTCCAGCGCGTGTTTGCGCACGGCCGGCGAGGCCAGCGGACGCTCGTCGGGGTCGCGGGCCACGGGGGCCTGGGCCGCTTGTACCGGGCGAGGTGCGACGGTGGGTTTTTCCGCCACGGGTTCTGGTTTCGATGCCTGTTCAGGCTTCGCGACAGGCTCAGGCTTGGCCACCGGTGCCGCCGATTCCTTCAGGTTGCCGGCACCTTCCACTTCAATGCGGATCAGCTCGCTGCCCACCGCCATGACCTCACCGGGTTCGCCACCCAAGGCGATGACCCGGCCGTGCACCGGCGAAGGAATATCGACCATCGCCTTGTCGGTCATCACGTCGGCCAGCACTTGGTCTTCAACCACCATGTCGCCAACCTTGACGTGCCACACCGACAGTTCAACTTCCGCGATGCCTTCGCCGATGTCCGGCATCTTGATAACGTGCGTGCCCATTCAGACCTCCATGACCCGTTTCAACGCCGCGCCCACACGGGACGGCCCTGGGAAATACGCCCACTCCTGTGCGTGCGGGTAGGGGGTGTCCCAACCGGTGACGCGCTCGATGGGCGCTTCCAGGTGATGGAAGCAATGTTCTTGCACCAGCGACACCAGCTCGGCGCCGAAACCGCAGGTGCGCGTGGCCTCATGGACCACGACGCAGCGGCCGGTCTTCTTCACGGATTTGACGATGGTGTCCAGGTCCAGCGGCCAGAGGCTGCGCAGGTCGATGACTTCAGCGTCGATGCCGGTCTCTTCGGCGGCTACTTGAGAGACGTAGACCGTGGTGCCGTAAGTCAGGACGGTCACGTCCTTGCCCGGACGGGTGATGGCGGCGACGTCCAGCGGCACCGTGTAGTAGCCGTCCGGCACTTGCGCCTGCGGGTGCTTGGACCACGGCGTTACCGGACGGTCGTGGTGACCGTCGAACGGGCCGTTATACAGGCGCTTGGGTTCGAGGAAAATCACCGGGTCATCGTTTTCGATGGAAGCGATCAGCAAGCCCTTGGCGTCGTAGGGGTTGGACGGCATGACGGTGCGCAGCCCGCAGACCTGGGTGAACATCGCCTCGATGCTCTGGCTGTGGGTCTGGCCGCCATAGATACCACCGCCGCAGGGCATGCGCAGGGTCATCGGCGCGGTGAACTCGCCGGCCGAGCGATAGCGCAGGCGCGCGGCTTCGGAAATGATCTGGTCCGAGGCGGGGTAGACGTAGTCGGCGAACTGTATCTCGGCCACTGGCCGCAGCCCGTAGGCGCCCATGCCCACCGCCACGCCGACGATGCCGCTTTCGGAAATCGGCGCGTCGAACACCCGCGAGGTGCCGTACTTGTTCTGCAGGCCTTCGGTGCAGCGGAACACGCCGCCGAAGTAACCGACGTCCTGGCCGAACACCACGACGTTGTCGTCGCGCTCGAGCATCACGTCCATGGCCGAGCGCAGGGCCTGGATCATGGTCATGGTGGTAGTCGTCATGGCGGTGTCCAACGCAATAGTGTTGTTGTGATCGTTCATGTCAGATCCCCAACTGCTGACGCTGGCGCTTCAAGTGCTCCGGCATCTCTTTGTAGACGTCTTCGAACATGGTCGCGGCGCTTGGAATCTGTCCGCCGGCAAGGGTGCCGTACTGCTCGGCTTCCTTCTGCGCGGCGATTACCTGGGCTTCAAGTTCGGCGCTGACGGCGGCGTGTTCCTCTTCGGACCACTGGCCGATCTTCACCAGGTGTTGTTTGAGGCGCGCAATCGGATCGCCCAGCGGGAAGTGGCTCCAGTCATCGGCGGGGCGGTATTTCGACGGGTCGTCGGACGTGGAGTGAGGACCGGCGCGGTAGGTGACCCATTCGATCAGCGCCGGGCCGAGGTTGCGGCGGGCGCGTTCGGCGGCCCAACGCGAAGCGGCGTAGACGGCGATGAAATCGTTGCCATCGACTCGCAGCGAGGCGATGCCACAGCCGACGCCGCGTCCGGCGAACGTGGTGGCTTCACCGCCGGCAATGGCCTGGAAGGTAGAAATCGCCCATTGGTTGTTGACCACATTGAGGATCACTGGCGCCCGGTAGACGTGGGCGAAGGTGAGGGCGGTGTGGAAGTCCGATTCGGCGGTGGCGCCGTCGCCGATCCAGGCCGAGGCGATCTTGGTGTCGCCCTTGATCGCCGAGGCCATGCCCCAGCCCACGCCTTGGATGAACTGGGTGGCGAGGTTGCCGGAAATGGTGAAGAAACCGGCGTCCTTGACCGAATACATGATCGGCAATTGCCGGCCCTTGAGCGGGTCGCGCTCGTTGGACAGCAGTTGGCAGATCAAGTCCACCAGCGGCACTTCGCGGGCCATCAGGATGCTTTGCTGGCGGTAGGTGGGGAAGCACATGTCGTCGATGTTCAACGCCAGGGCCTGGGCGCTGCCGATGGCTTCCTCGCCAAGGCTTTGCATGTAGAACGACATCTTTTTCTGGCGCTGTGCGACGACCATGCGGTTGTCGTAGATGCGCGTCTTGAGCATGGCGCGCATGCCTTTGCGCAGGATCTCGACGGGGATGTCCGCGGCCCATTCGCCCATGGCATTGCCTTGGTCATCGAGCACGCGGATTAGGCTTCGCGCCAGATCGGCGGTGTCGGCGGGTTCGACATCGATTGGAGGTTTGCGCACCGTGCCGGCATCGGTCAGATGCAGGTAGGAGAAGTCAGTCTTGCAGCCGGGACGGCCCGAGGGTTCTGGGACGTGCAGGCGTAGCGGTTCGTACGCTGGGTTCATGGCTTTCTACGCTCGATCTTGTGAATTTCTTGTAGTGGGCGCGCTAGCTGACGAATTTCCCCGGGTAGGGGAAATTGTCCTACAACAATCATAGGCTCGACGTAGAAGAATATTTTTCTCTGTTGGCTTGCCGTTTAGATGATTTGCAGATAAAAAATCTGCACAACGATAAGAAACGGGAAATTTTGTCTCATGCGCAAATTGGATCGTACCGACATTGGCATCTTGAACAGCCTTCAGGAAAACGCCCGCATCACCAATGCTGATCTCGCCCGTTCGGTCAACCTGTCGCCGACGCCGTGCTTCAATCGGGTCCGGGCCATGGAGGAACTGGGGGTGATTCGCGAGCAGGTCACCTTGCTGGATGCCGACCTGCTGGGCCTGCATGTCAACGTGTTTATCCATGTCAGCCTGGAGAAACAGGTGGAGGAGGCGCTGCAGCATTTCGAAGAGGCGATCTCCGACCGGCCCGAGGTGATGGAATGCTATTTGATGGCGGGCGACCCGGACTACCTGATCCGCGTATTGGTGCCGACCATCCAATCGCTGGAGCGCTTCATGATGGATTTTTTGACCAAGGTGCCGGGTGTGGCGAATATCCGCTCAAGCTTTGCCCTCAAGCAGGTGCGCTACAAGACCGCGCTGCCGCTGCCGGCGAATGGGTTGACGTTGGGTACGTGAAAGCTGCTAAAGCTGATTGATTGGAATCTTCAGATAAGTCACGCCATTGCCCTCGGCCGGCGGCAGGTGTCCGGCCCGCACATTCACCTGGATCGCTGGCAACAGCAGTGTCGGCATGCCCAGGGTCTGGTCACGCTGGGTGCGCATCGCAACGAACGAGGCCTCGTCGATGCCATCGCGAACATGGATGTTGTGCTGGCGCTGCTCACCCACGGTACTCACGCAGTGAGGCTCGCGTTCCTCCGGTGGATAGTCATGGCACACATAAAGCCGCACGCCGGCGGGTAAGGCCAGCAGTTTGCGGATCGAAGCGTAGAGCTGATGGGCATTGCCGCCCGGGAAGTCGCAGCGGGCGGTGCCGACGTCGGGCATGAACAGCGTGTCACCCACCAGGATCACATCCCCATCGATCAGGTAGGCCATGTCCGCCGGGGTGTGGCCGGGCACGTGCAAGGCGGTGGCCTTGAGGTTGCCGATGAGAAAAGATTCGTCGGCCGCGAACAGGTGATCGAACTGTGAGCCATCCACCGCAAATTGCGCTTCGAGGTTGAACAGCGCCTTGAAGACACTCTGAACCTGATGGATCGATTCGCCGATAGCGATCTTGCCCCCCAGTTTGCCTCGCAAGTAAGGCGCGGCGGACAAGTGATCGGCATGAGCGTGGGTTTCCAGCAGCCATTGCACCGTCAGTTGATGTTCGGTCACGAAAGCGATCACCCGGTCGGCCTGTTCGGTGCCGCTGCGGCCCGAAGCCGGATCGTAGTCGAGCACCGGGTCGACCACGGCGCATTGCCCACCGTTGTGTTCATACACCACGTAGGTATAGGTCTTGGAAGAGGGGTCGAGAAAGCTCTGGATCTGCGCGGGCATGACAACGGACCTGTGCGGGAAGAAGCGGTTGCTACGCTTGAGGTTTACAACATAAGGTCCGCAGCTTAAGTGAGGGCCACCGCGTCCTGCAAATGCGATCACGCCTGACAACAGGGGTGCGCGGCTTGAGAGAACCTGAATGTTATTGGCAAGTCTTTTCGGTGTGGTCATGGGCCTGGTCCTTGGCCTGACGGGCGCGGGCGGCGGTATTCTGGCCGTGCCGGCCTTGGTGTTGGGCCTGGGTTGGAGCATGACCCAGGCCGCGCCAGTGGCGTTGTTCGCGGTGGGCAGCGCGGCGGCGGTGGGCGCCATCGATGGGTTGCGTCATGGCCTGGTGCGATACCGGGCGGCCCTGTTGATTGCGCTGCTGGGCGCGGTGTTTTCGCCGCTGGGCATCTACCTCGCCCACCAGCTTTCGGAAAAAATCCTGATGATCCTGTTCAGCCTGTTGATGGTGTTGGTGGCGGCGCGCATGTTGCGCCGGGAAACGGCACAAGCGGGGCCCAGCGATCATGGCGCGGCCAGTTGGGGCCAGAAGAATTGCCTGCTTGATCAGCAGACCGGTCGCCTGGCCTGGACCGCGCGGTGCACCGCCACATTGTCGGCATTGGGCGCCGTGACGGGCATTGTCTCGGGATTGTTGGGCGTTGGTGGCGGCTTCTTGATCGTGCCGGCGTTCAAGCAACTGACCGACGTGCAGATGCGCGGCATTGTCGCCACGTCGCTGATGGTCATCAGCTTGATTTCACTGATTGGCGTGGCGGGGGCGTTTCATGCTGGGGTCAGCATCGACCGGGTAGGCGGCGTATTCATTGCGGCGAGCATTGTCGGGATGGTGCTCGGGCGACGGTTTTCGGCGAAGGTTCCAGCGCGGGCGTTGCAGGTGGGATTTGCCGGGGTATGCCTGGCGGTGGCGGTGTTCATGTTGCTGCGGGCGTAGCTGCGACGAATCAGGATTGCACATTGCCTTTGTGGCGAGGGAGCTTGCTCCCGCTCGGCTGCGCAGCAGACGCCTTGGGTCAAGACTGTATGGGCCTGCTGCGCAGGCCAGCGGGAGCAAGCTCCCTCGCCACGGGGTGGTGTGTCTACAGCAACCGGCACTGCATCGAAAACCCCAACGCCACCGACTGCCCTTGCTCGAGCAAACGCAACCCCGGCCGTCCTGGCAGATGGTGGGCATTGACCGGATGGCTGACCGGTTCGATGCAGAAAAAGTCCAGCCCGACTGGGCAGTACAGCAGGAAGTATTTGCTGCCGCTGGCGCGGCATTCCAACTCATAGCCCAAGTCCGGTTGCTGGATCAGGCATTGACCGTCCCAGCCGCCGAAACCATTGTCGACGAGGGTATCGGGCAGGGCGCGAATCTCTTGGAAATCCCACTCGGCAGGCACTTCGCTCAGCTCGGTCGGCAACTTCGAGGCGTCGCATTTCCAGACTTCGCTCGCCCGGGTTTGCAGGCGCGTACCGGCGGTGCGCGGAAAGTACGGATGCAGACCCAGCCCATGCCACGCGGGCTGTTTGGCCGTGTGGGTGACAAGCATCGCGATCTGCAACTGCCCGCCGCTGAGGCGGATCCGCAAGCTGGCGCAGTAGGCGAACGGTTGCAGGCTGTCGAGTTGCAGTAACGCTTCCTGACCGCTTTGTTCGATGACTTGCCAGGGTTGTTGCCAGGCGCTGCCGTGGATCGGAAACGGGTCGTTGGGGCTGTTGGCTTCCAGTGCCAGCCAGCCACCGGGGCAGTCGAAACCGCCCTGGGCGATCCGGTTCGACCAGGGGATCAAGGGGAAACAACCCAGCTTGCCCGGCAGGCCATTGTCCAGCGCTTGCGGGGCGGGCGGACGCAGCAGCGGGGCGTCGGTGCTGCGCAATGTCCATTCAACGAGACTGGCGCCCAGGTGCGGGGCCAGGGTCAGGCGGGTGAGTTCGTCTTCGAGATGGAGAAGGGGCTGCGTCATGGTGGTCGCGTCTATTAGGAAGGGCAGATATAGGAAGGGCAGATAGCTTTTTTGGGAAGGGCAGATAGCTTTTGTGGCGAGGGAGCTTGCTCCCGCTCGGCTGCGCAGCAGTCGCCCGAGTTCAAACCGGGTGGGCCTGCTGCGCAGTCCAGCGGGAGCAAGCTCCCTCGCCACAAGGGGGCTTGCTCGCTTACAGGGTTACAACACCAGATTCGGCAACCACAGCGAAATGGCGGGGACGTAAGTCACCAGCAGCAGGACCAGGAACAGCATGGCGTAGAACGGCAGCAGCGCCTTGACGGTGCTTTCGATGCTGACCTTGCCGATGGCGGAACCGACGAACAACACCGCGCCCACCGGTGGCGTGATCAGCCCTATACCCAGGTTCACCAGCATGATCATGCCGAACTGCACCGGGTCCACGCCGATGCCGACGATGACTGGCATCAGAATCGGCGTCAGGATCAGGATCAGCGGCGCCATGTCCATCACGGTGCCCAACAGCAGCAACATCACGTTGATGCACATCAGGATCACGTAGCGGTTGTCTGACAGTGTCAGGAACGCGGTGGTGATTTTCGCCGGGATTTCCATCAGCGTCATGATGTAGCCGAAGCTGGCGGCGAAGCCGATCAGGATCATCACGATGGAGATGGTGCGTACCGTACGGTGCATCAGTTTAGGCAACTCGCTCCACTTGTAGTCGCGATAGATGCACATGGTCACGAAGAATGCCCACACCACGGCAATGGCGGCCGATTCGGTGGCGGTGAAAACACCAGAGAGAATGCCGCCAAGGATGATGAACAGGGTCATCATGCCCCACATGGCTTCCCGGCAGATCTTCAACGCTTGCTTGAGGGGAATCACTTCGCCCTTGGGGTAGTTGCGCTTTTTCGCGAAGACCAGGCACAGCGCCATCAGGCAGAGGTTCATCATGATGCCGGGCACGATACCGGCCATGAACAGCGAACCGATGGAGACAGTACCGCCAGCGGCGAGGGAGTACAGCACCGCGTTGTGGCTGGGCGGTGTCAGCAGCGCTTGCACCGAACCACTGACGGTGACGGCGGTGGCGTACTCACGCGGATAGCCCTGGCGTGTCATTTCCGGGATCAGCACCGAGCCGACCGAGGCGGTATCGGCCACCGAGGAGCCGGAGATCGCGCCAAAAAAACTCGAGGCCACGAGGTTGACCAAAGACAGGCCACCGCGCACGAAGCCCACCAGCACACTGGCGAACGCCACCAGTCGGCGGGACATGCCGCCCTCGGCCATGATCGCACCGGCCAGCACGAAGAACGGAATGGCCAGCAACGAGAATTTGTTCACCCCGCCCGTTACCTGGATCATCATGGCCTGGAACGGAATATCGATCCACCACGCCCCGATCAGGGCGGCAGCGCCCAGCGCATAGGCGACCGGCATGCCGATCAGGATCAACAACAAAAAACTGCCCAGCAGAATCAGCGCGTCCATTAAGCGGCACCTTCGTTTTCTTCAACCAGGTCGAACTGCACGACCCGACGCTTGCTTTGGTCACCCAGCAAGAGTTTTTCCAGGACAAAAATCAGGGTCAGGAAACCACCGATCGGGATCGGCATGTAGGTGATGCCGACGCGCAGGGTGGGGATGGCGCTCATGAACTGATTCCAGGTGGTCATGCACAGCTTGGTGCCCCAGACGGTCATGAAAATGCACACCGCCGCCATCAATAGCTGCGTGAAAACCGAAGCCAGGGTTTGCCAGTGCGGGGGCATGCGGCTGGTAACCATGTCCACGGCCATGTGCGAGCCGGAGCGGTAGCTGGCAGCAGCACCAATGAAGGTAAATACGATCATCAGCAAGATGGCGGTGGGCTCCGGCCAGCTTGAGCCGGTACCGAGTACGTAGCGGGCGAACACCCCCCACGGAATCATCAGCGCAACGGCGAGGACAGAAAGGCCGGCCACCCAGATGCAAGTCATGTAAATCGTGTCGTTGATACGCAGCAGCAAATTCTTCATCGGGTTCCACCGTAACCGGGCGCGCCTTCACCTGCGGCGCGCCCAGCCTTTTCATGAGTACAGATTCAGAGGTGTTACTTGACGGCTTCGATACGCTTGATCAGGTCGGCATACGGAGCACCGTATTTGGCCCGGATCGGCGCGGTGGCGTCATAGAAGGGTTTTTTGTCGACGGTGATGAACTCGACGCCAGCGGCCTTGAGTTTTTCTTCACTGGCGGCGGATTTCTTGTCCCACAGATCGCGCTCTTCAGCCTGGGCAGCCTTGGCGGCTTTCTTGACCATGACCTGTTGTTCTGGGGTGAGCTTGTTCCAGGTGATTTTCGACATCACGATTGGCTCAGGCAGGATCAGGTGGCCGGTCAGGCTGTAGAACTTGGCGTTCTGGTAGTGGTTGTGCTCGAGCATGGTCGGTGGGTTGTTTTCCGCGCCGTCGATCACGCCGGTCTGCAGGGCGCTGAAGATCTCGCCGGTGTCCATGGCGATACCGTTGGCGCCCATGGCGTTGAAGGTTTCGATGAACATTGGGTTGCCTTGGACACGGATCTTCATGCCCTTGAGGTCTTCAAGCTTGCGCACCGGTTTCTTGGTGTAGAGGTTGCGGGTACCGCCGTCCATCCAGGCCAGGGCCACCAGGCCGAACTCGGAGTTGGTGATCCGGTCGAGGATCGCATCGCCCACGTCACCGTCGATGACGGCGCGCATGTGCGCCTGGTCGCGGAAGATGAACGGCATGTTGAAGACGTTCACGTCCGGCACCACAGGGCCGACAATGCCCAGGCTGACGCGGGACATCTGGATCGCGCCGGCTTGCATTTGCTCGATGACTTCTTTTTCGGAACCCAGTACGCCACCCGGGAAGTACTTGAACTTCAATTCGCCGTTGCTTTCTTTTTCCAGGGTTTTACCCATGGACTCCTCAGCGACTACGGTCGGGTAGCCCTTGGGGTGGATGTCGGCGATTTTCAGGGTGAGTTCAGCGTGTGCCGCCTGCGCCAGGAAGGCCAGGGGCAGGGCCGCGATCAGAAGCGTGCGTTTAAAATTCATGGTCAATCTCCAGTGTTGTTGTTTTTATGTCTATCGATGTGAAGCGGTAAAGCAGATCAGGTCGCGGAGGGCTTCAGTCCTCCGAAAGCAGGTTCGGCGAGGCCCTTGACGCCGGGATCGAGGGCGAACACGCCACCGGCCAAGGACTGTGGATTGTTGTCGTCGCCCGGACGGATCGAGGTCACATACAGGGTGTCCAACCGGCTGCCGCCGAAGGCGCACATGGTCGGTTTCTTCACCGGCACTTCCAGCGAGCGGTCGAGGCGTCCATCCGGGGTGAAGCGGTGAATCAGCCCAGCGTCGTTGGCGCAAATCCAATAGCAACCGTCGGCATCCACCGCCGCGCCGTCCGGGCGTCCGGCCAACGGCATCATGTCGACGAACAGCCGTCGGTTGGACGGGGTGCCGCTGTCGATGTCGTAGTCGAAGGCCCAGATCTGCTGGATCAACGGGTGCGAATCGGAGAGGTACATGGTGCGCCCGTCCGGGCTGAAACCCAGGCCATTGGGCACGATGAAACCGCTCAATTGTGCCTCGACCGGGCTGCGCTGTCCGGCATCGAAGCGGTACATCCGGCCTTCGTCGGCATTGGCGCCCATGTTCAGCACCATGCTGCCGGCCCAGAAACGGCCTTGGCGATCGCAACGGCCATCGTTGAGGCGCATGTCAGTGCGACTGTGTTCGACGCTCGCGCACAGCTCGCTATCGAGGCTGCCGTCCTCATGGGGGTACAGGCGGAAGAAACCGCTTTCCATGCCCGCAACCCAGCCACCGTCCTGGTGACGGGCGATGCAAGCGAGCATCTCCGGTGCTTCCCAACCCTGGATTTTTCCGCTGCTGGCGTTCCAGCGTTGCAGGCCGCCGCTGGGAATATCTACCCAATACAGGGCGTTTTCCTCGGGGACCCATACCGGGCTTTCCCCGACGGCGTTGCGTGCATCGACAATCAATTCGGCTTGCATGGCGATTCCTTGGTTCGTTCGTATCCCATGAAAAACAGGCGAATCAGTCGTCGAACGGGCCGGTCGCTACAAAAGCGCCGCCCTGGTAGACCATGGCCGGGTCATCGGCGGCCGGCATCGGCTGCGCTTCGACTTTGGCGCGGAAGATTTCCGAGGTGTCCTTGGGCTGGTAGCCCAGGTGCGCGGCGTGGCTGTTGTCCCACCAGACGTCGCGGTTGGCGGAGACGCCGTAGACCACGGTATGGCCGACTTCAGGGGTGTAGAGCGAGCATTCGATCAGTTGGGTGAGGTCGTCGAAGCTCAGCCAGGTGCTCATCATCCGGCGGTTCTGCGGCTCCGGGAACGACGAGCCGATGCGGATGCTCACGGTCTCGATGCCGTAGCGATCGAAATAGAAACTGGCCATGTCTTCGCCGTAGGACTTGGACAGGCCGTAGTAGCCATCCGGACGGCGAAGGCAATGGGCGTCGAGGGCCTCGTCCTGCTTGTAGAAGCCGATGACATGGTTGGAGCTGGCGAAAATCACGCGCTTGACGCCGTGCTTGCGCGCCGCTTCATAAATGTGGAACACGCCACTGATGTTGGCGCCAAGGATCTCTTCGAACGGACGCTCTACCGAAACACCACCGAAATGCAGGATGGCATCAACGCCTTCCACCAGTTGGTGCACGGCCTGTTTATCCGACAGGTCGCATGGCACCACTTCCTCGCTTTCATCGATGGCAGGTGCCATGTTGGCGATGTCCGACAGGCGAATCTGGCGGGCGTAAGGCTTGAGGCGTTCGCGCAAGACTTTGCCCAGGCCGCCGGCGGCGCCGGTCAACAGCAGGCGATTGAAGGGTTGGCGAATCTGTGTCGTGGTCATGGCATTACCTGAGCAAACAATGAGAGGTACAGTTGTTATAAGTTGTCGTACGACCGAGATGGAATATCCTTATCCTTCCGCTACCTTGTCAACGTTTGATCGACGAACCGCTCTAGGTCGGCGTCCTTGCCGGGGCTTGCCATGGCGCTGGCAGGCGCACATGGCAAGGGTTCCTCGGTGTTACAGGAGCGAAAGTGGATAGTTGAAGATGATTCGGTTTTCGTCGAATTCGTTGGTGCTGAAGTCACGACGAAGCGACGAGTTACGCCATTTCACGTTGAGGCTCTTCAGTACACCGCTCTGTACGGTATAAGCCAGCTCACTTTCACGGCCCCATTCCTTGCCATCGTCGACGGTGGCGGTGTGCACGTTGTCGCCGCTGATGTAGCGGTTCATCAGGGTCAGGCCCGGCACGCCGACAGCGGCGAAGTTGTAGTCATGGCGCACTTGCCAGGATTTTTCCTTGGCGTTGTCGTAGCTGGAGTTATAGCTGTCGTTCGCCAGCGTGCCGCCGCTGGTGCCGTTGACGCGCATCCAGGCATCATCGCCGCCGACTTTCTGCAGGCCGACGTAGAAGGTGTTGCCGCCGTATTTGGCCGAGAGCATGGCGAACGCGGTTTTGTTGTCCAGGTCGCCGGCCAAGGCACTGCCGTTTTCCTTGCCGATGAAGTAGCCAAGGTTGGCGCCCAGGGTCCAGTCGCCCATCGGTTGGCTGTGGGTCAGGTTGAAATATTGCTGCTGGTAGATGTCGGACAGTTCCGCGTACCAGACGCCCACCTGGGTGCGTTTTTCGTTGAAGGCGTATTCGCCGCCACCGAAGTTGAAGCGGTCGGAGGTGAACGCGCCGCGGCCGTTCATCGACATGTCTTCCATGCTCGCGTCGTTGCGCGGGCTGTTGCCGCGGAACTGGCCGCCGTAAAGGCTCAGGCCGTTGATTTCGGTCGAAGTAACCTGGCCGCCACGGAAGGTTTGCGGCAGGGAACGACCGTCGTCGGAACGCAGGATCGGCAGCACCGGCATCCATTCGCCGACTTTCAATTCGGTCTTCGACACTTTGGCCTTGAGGGCTACACCCAGGCGACCGTAGTCATCGGCGGGGCGGCCATCGTCATGAATCGGCAACAGGGACGTGTTCGCCGTGCCACGGCCACCGTCGAGCTTGACCGCGTACATGCCCAGGATGTCCAGGCCGAAACCGACCGTGCCTTGGGTGAAACCGGACTTGGCATCGAGGATGAAACTCTGGGTCCACTCTTCGGCTTTGCCCTGGGCATTGTCCGGGTTGGTGAAGTTGCGGTTGATGTAGAAGTTGCGAAGGTTCAGCGTGGCTTTGCCATCATCGACAAAGCCTGCGGCGCTGGCGCTCATTGGCATAAACGCGGCAAGGCTGCTGCAACCGAGCAGGACCAGGGCGGGGCTGGTATTGAGAAGAGTACGGCGGTTTGGACTGCGATCGGACGAAAAACGGACACGTGTGCTCACTATGGCGCTCCCTACTTTTTTGTTGTTTTTATTTGTCATACGTCGTCGTACAACATGACGGGGATTATTTGGCGCCGCTCCGTCATTGTCAACTGGCCATTACTGCGATTTTTTCTTGCTGATAGGCCTTGGCCTGAGGCATTCAGAATGCTTGCCGCTTAGGAAAACTCGGGCCGAGAGGGCTCTGGTTTGGGCAAAACTCGCCTCAGGATAGCTTTCAACGGGCGCAGTTATGCGATGACTGGCCTAAGACATTAGTCGAATGTTGGGGGGCGGAGGGGCTTAGAAGCTCTAGTGGCGAGGGAGCAAGCTCCCTCGCCACTAGAGCGACTGCGTCAATCTGTTTGCATGCAATAGGGCCAAACGTGGAGCCATGTAGCTATGACGACGCAGGCCTATCTCACCACATAAATCTTGCGCACATAGACGCTGCTTTTCCAGGCACAGGGCGCGTCCAACGGCACGAACACCGTATCGCCGGTTTTGACCACCAGCTCGGTTCCGTCGGCTGCCTGCAAGGTGACGCTGCCTTCGAGCAGGTGCATCAGTTCATGCAGCTTGTGCGGCCGGGACTTGCGGGTGTAGGGCGTCGAGTCCCAGATGCCGATGCGCAAGTCGGTCGCTTCCTCGACAAACAGGTTGTGCGAGCGGCACTGCGGTGTTGGGCCCAGCAGGATCGCTTCATCGGGTGCCGCTGAAGGCGATAGCAAGGTAGACGGGGGCAGGGCGGTGAGTCCGGGTTGCTTGGTCGCGACAGACTGCGTGTCGGCACAGAATGCCCAGAGGGAAGCGGGCTGCGCCTCAATCTCAAGGGCCGTGCCCCGGGCGATCACCGCGCTTTCCCCCGGCTGCAGGTGCAGCGTCTGCGCCGGGCTGCGCAGCGTGACGGCCCCGGCATGCACGACGACGGTTTCGCTGAAAGGGTATGCATCGCTGCCGTACCGGCCGCTGGCCTGGACCACACCGGCCGTCATGCCGTCGGCTCCGGCATGGGCGACGAGCCGGTCGAACGGGTCGTTGGCGCCCAGCGAACCTGGACGAAAAAGCGTGGCGGTGGGGCTGCCGTCGGCGCGTGCCAACAGCATTGCAGTGGGCTCAAGCATCAATTTTTTCTCCAGAGAAGTGCTGCGGATAGGGCGTCAGCCGATGGCCTGGGTCACCGGCGCGAATTGGCGCACGCCGCCGGTGGCCTGGGGCGGGGCGCCGCGAGCCATTTGGGTGACGGTGTCCACGCGCTTGAGCCCGATGTCTTCCAGCCAGGGGGCCAGGCCGCAGTCAGCGGGAATATCAATGCGCACGAACGCCTCCGGCACCTGGGCCACCAGCACTGCGATCACATGCCGGGCCTGTGTAGCGTCTTGGGCGATGACCGGGCCGATGCAGCGCCCACGGCCGAAGGGGCGCATCAGGGCGAAGGCGCATAGGCGGCCGTCCCGCTCGATGCCGACGCCTTGTTCAACATCGGCGAACACATCGTTCAGCACCGCCGCCCTGTCCAGACCGCTGCCGGCATTGGCCAGCCTGATCAGCTCGGCGTGATCGGCCGATGCCAGTGGTCGACAGCGTTGCCCACTGGCCAGCTCCGGCGCGGCAGACGCCAATGCTTGCCCCTGGTGTTGCTGGATATACCCGAACTCAACGAAGCCCTGGCTGGCGTACAACGGTGCGCCGGCCAGCGTCGCGTTGAGAACGGCGGTCCGCGATCCGCACGCCTCGATAGCCAACTCCATCAACTTGCGGCCGATCCCCTGGCCCTGGTACTCGTCACTGACGATGACCAGGCCGATGGTGGCGTAGTCGCCTTGGCCACAGGTAAACGCGGTACCGATCAGCCGCTCCTGGTCCAGCACGACATACCCCTGGGCGACGCGCTGCAGCATCGCCCAGTCTTCCAGGCGATGGGGCCATTTCAACTGCACGGACAAGGCGTGGGCCGCCGGGACATCGGCCGCGGTCATGGCGCGATAAAGATAAGCAGGGCGTTGCGAAATGGACATGGCGGGTCCCCATGAAATTGATGTCGAGCCGGACGCAATCGTCCGTGGTGGTTGTCTGTATCTCACCTGCCACCGGGGCTGACAAGGGCCGAAAACCAATTCGGCAGGTTCGCTAAGCAGCGGTGGCGCGGGCCGAATTTCTTGCCCAAACGAGACGTCCGCCCAGCAGGAAATACCGAGCCGATTTGCCAGCGACAATGAACAGTCAGTAGCGGCGCTCGCGATCAACCCGTCCCAGCATCGATTCGCCCCGTTGATGCCGACGGATGTTTTCCAGCAAGACGCCAAAGGCTGTTTCCGGTTGGGTCATCGCCGCGATGTGGGGTGTCAGCAGGATTTGCGGGTGCTGCCAGAACGGATGCTCCGGCGCGGCCGGTTCCTGCGCCAACACGTCGAGCACCGCCGCGCTGAGCTGGCCGCTGGCGAGTGCGTCGAGCAGATCCGCCTCGACCAGATGACCGCCCCGGCCCATGTTGATCAAGGCTGCGCCCTTGGGCAGTTGTTCGAAGAGCCGACGGTTGAGAATGCCTTCGGTCTGCTCGGTCAGCGGCAGCACGCACAGCACGATATCGCACTGGCCGAGAAAGGCCGGCAGTTGCTCGGATCCGGCATGACAGGCCACGCCGTCGATCTGATGTTCGCTGCGGGCCCAGCCGGACAAGGCGAAGCCAAAGGGCTCCAACGTCGCCAGTATCTGCCGCGCCTGCAAACCCAAGCCCATGACGCCGACCCGACGCTGCCAGGCAGGCACCAGGGGATGCGCCTGCCAGCAACGTCCGGCTTGTTGCTGGCGATAGCGCAACATGTCCCGGTGCACGCTGAGCACGGCGAAACTGGCGTATTCGCACATGCCTTGGGTGATGCCCGGATCAAGTAGGCGAACCACCGGCAGCGACGGCGGCAACCGACCGAGGTCGAGCTGATCGACGCCTGCCGACAAGGCGAACAGCACTTGCAGATTCGGCAGCAGCGTTTCGATGTCGTCCGGTGCCTGCCAGGCCGCGAGGTACTGGATATCCCTTGGATCGCCGATGTCCGGCCAGGCCCGCCATTCGATGTCTGGCGCCTGTTCGGCGAACAAGCGTCGCCAGTGTTCGCCGCGTACCGGATCAGCTTTATAAAGCAGCGCCATGGGTCGGTTCTCATCTCAAGTTCGGGAGTCTCAAGCATGCCTCAACGGCGGAGCAGGATCTTTCGAAAGCAGGGCGCAGGGGCGCATGGCGCGGGTTGTAAAGCGTTCCCGGCGGCAGAATCGTTGGGGTGCGAGGCCCATGGAGGAATCTGCTGTTTGCCGGGGGGTAAACAGTCGATCCGGATTTCTCGACGACCAAGTTCGGCTTAGACAATCGTGCCGAACGCTTAACCTGTGGTGACACCGCAGCCGCTTCCTGGTTGCGCGGCTCACGATGGGAAATGCCAATGAACAGTAAAGTCGAAGAAACCCCGAGTCTGCTCCGTCAGCGTGATCAATACGTGCCCCGTGGGCTGGTGACGGCGCACCCGCTGGTGATCGATCGAGCCCAAGGTTCCGAATTATGGGACGTGGACGGCAAGCGCTACCTGGACTTCGTCGGCGGCATCGGCGTGCTGAATATCGGCCATAACCACCCCAAGGTTGTCGCGGCGGTGCAGGCCCAGTTGCAGAAGGTTTCCCATGCCTGCTTCCAGGTCGTGGCCTATAAACCCTACTTGGACCTGGCCCGGCGCCTGTGCGAGATGATCGGCGGCCAACACGCCTATAAAGCTGCGTTTTTCACCTCCGGCGCCGAAGCCGTGGAAAACGCCGTGAAGATTGCTCGCGCCCACACCAACCGCTCGGCAGTGATCGCCTTTCGCGGTGGGTTTCACGGCCGGACCCTGCTCGGCACCACCCTGACCGGGATGAGCCAGCCGTATAAGCAGAACTTCGGGCCGTTCGCGCCGGAAGTCTTCCACACGCCTTATCCGAACGCCTATCGCGGCGTCACCAGTGAAATGGCCCTGCGAGCGCTGGACGAACTGTTGGCGACCCAGGTAGCGCCAGAGCGGGTCGCGGCAATCATCATCGAACCGGTGCAAGGCGATGGCGGTTTCCTTTGCGCGCCCGTCGAGTTCCTCCAGGGCCTGCGCGCCTTGACCGAGAAACATGGCATTGTGTTGATTCTCGATGAAATCCAGACCGGTTTCGGCCGTACCGGCAAGTGGTTCGGTTTCCAGCATGCCGACATCCAGCCGGACCTGGTCACCGTCGCCAAGAGCCTCGCCGGTGGCTTGCCGTTGTCGGGTGTGGTCGGCAAGGCCGAGATCATGGACGCGCCGTTGCCCGGCGGACTCGGTGGCACGTACGGCGGCAATGCGCTTTCGTGCGCGGCGGCGCTGGCGGTGATCGATGCCTTCGAGCAAGAACAATTGCTGGCCCGTGGCGAAGCCTTGGGTGAACGGCTGCGCCAAGGCCTGCTGGGTTTGCAGGCGCGTTATCCGTTCATTGGCGACGTGCGCGGCAGTGGTTTCATGCTGGCAATCGAGCTGATCAAAACGGACGATGCGCGGACCCCGGATGCTGAGCTGAACCAACGGCTGATCGACGAAGCCCGCGCCGGCGGGCTGCTGGTGATCAAGTGCGGGGTGTACCGCAACGTCCTGCGTTTCCTCGCGCCGCTGGTGACCAGCGAAGCACAGATCGACGAAGCGTTGCAGATTCTCGAGGGCGCCTTGGCACGCGTCAGCGTCGGTTAATGGAGCGTTGATCAATGGACATCATCGGAGGCGGTACAGATGAGGCTGACTGAATATCGGGCGTTGTTGATCGACTGCGATGAAGTCCTGGTGGATCGCGACGCTGGCGTCTGGACGGCGTTGCAGCCGCTGCTGGAGAGCCATGCCGGGCCGTTGGACAAGACCGCCGTGCTCGCTGAGTTCGACCAGGTTCTGCAAGCCTTGTACCCGCGCTTTGGCGAACTGGGCTTCAGTGGCTTGCTGTGTTTTGCCCATCGTCAGCTGGCCGAGCGTTGGCAGCTCAAGGCCAGTTGGGAGGAGGGCATGAGCTTTGCCCGATCAGCCGCGGGCTGGACGCTGTTCGAGGATGCGCCGGGGGCGATGCTGTACCTGCGCAAGTTCTATCGCTTGTTGGTGCTCGGTGATCGCGACGCCGAGGACCGTGGCGTGTTGTGCGAGCGCCTGGGCATCGAACCGGAGGATTTCATTTCGTTGGCGAGCGACCCGTTGCACGATGAAGATTGGCTGGCCGCCAATGATCTCGACGCCGAGGCGATCCTCCAAGTGACCCGTCCCGGCGCCCGGCCACGAGCCGTTGGGGCTATGTGCTTGATCTGCCGTGAACTGCACAGCTCCCCAGCACCCTGCGCGGCGGACTATTGCATCAACAGCATGGCGGATCTGGTGGCTCAGCATCAGCTGTCTTTACGGCGCTGATTTTGTTAGAAGATGGTCTTACAAACACCCGGCACGAGGTAGGCGATGGAAGGTGTAGCGAAACTGGACCGGATCGACATCAGCATATTGGTCGAGCTTCAAAAAGACGGTCGCATGACCAACGTCAGCCTGGCCGACGCCGTGGGCCTGTCCGCCAGCCCCTGCCTGCAACGGGTCAAGCGGCTGGAGTCGGCGGGGTATATTTCCAGCTACAAGGCCCATCTCAATCTCGCCAAGATCACCGATTCGGTGACGGTTTTCACCGAGGTCACCTTGAGCGACCACAAGCGTGAAGACTTCGCCAAGTTCGAATCCAATATCCGCCTGGTGGACGAAGTGCTCGAATGCCACCTGATCAGCGGCGGCTACGATTACCTCGTGCGTTTCATGACCCGCAGCATCCAGGATTACCAGGAGGTAATGGAAGGCCTGCTGGACAAGAACATCGGCATCTCCAAGTATTTCAGCTATATCGTCATCAAGTCGCCGGTGCGCAAGGATGAAGTTCCATTGCGCAAGCTGTTGCGGCATTGATGAGCGTTGGCGCAAAAGCCCTTCCGAAGAAGGGCCTCAGCACCTGAGAACCTGTGTGGGAGCTTACTCGCAATAGCGGTGGCTCCAGCTTCATTTCAAACTGACCCAACACCGTAGCCCTGCATTCAAATCCTGTTACGCCATAGCCTGACTTTTTGTTATCCTCACCGCCTTCTTTCATGGACGAATACCGGGACAAGCTATGGCTAACGACACGCCGTCACGCATAGGGACGATACTGCTGGGCCTGCTTTTTGCGCTGATTGGCGTTGGCTTGTTGGGCATTGCCGTCAACCTCACCCTCGAGCGCCGCGACTTCCTTTCCCGCGCACAGACCGCCGACGGCATTGTCAGTCACTTGAATGCCGGTGGTTCGCATCCTGAAATCGCCTTCACCACCGTCAGCGGTGAAAAAATCTCCTATCCCCAGGGGGGGTTTATCTTCGGCTTCCAGAAAGACCAACCGGTGCGGGTACATTACCTGCCCGAGCAGCCGGCTGGCAGCGCCATCGTCGATGCCCCGGCCGCACTGTGGGGTACCCCCGGGGTGCTCGGGTTCATCGGTCTGGTGTTCGCCCTTGTCGGCCTGCTAAAAGCTTTCCGTCAACGCGGCCGCGGTGCGGCTCATTCACATAAAGGACTTTGAACGTATGAGCTACAGCATCCCTCTCCCGGTCAATGAAAGTCGCTGGCAGTACCAGACCGCCAGCGGCGGCGGTCTGACCGTGGTCATGGTGGCGGGCAGCGGCGGCTCGATTATCCTGCGTTCGCCCCAGGGCGAGGACGTCAGCTACCGCTATGGCGGTGTCGGCGTGGGTGTCGGGTTTGGCGCAAGGCTGCCGCGCTTCGGCAAGATCAATATCCAGATCAAGGGCAAGGGTGTGGCTGCGGCCGGTGCGGCGGAGGCATTTCCCAGCACCGGCAAGGTGTTTGTCAGCGACGCCTTGGCCAATCGCGACCTGACCAGCGACGACATCACGGGTCCTTGCATGTATACCGAAGTGGGCGTAGGCCTGGTGGTTGGCGGTTCGGCCACAGCCTTGCTGTTTGGGCTTGACCCCAAGTTGCTGGCGTTGTCGGTGGCGCTGAGTTCCAATCCGGCGACTTCGCTCATTGCTTCAACCACGGTCAACCGGCAACTGGCGCGCTCGGCCAAGGGGGCGGTGGTCATGGCGGGTGTGAACGCCGGTTTGCAGGCTGGTGGTGGTGCGGCGATCTATATGGGCTATTTATTCTAGTTCAGGGTGGGAGCGAGCTGGCTCCCTCGCCACAAAGGCATCGGCGTAGCGATCAACCTAAAGAAGGCATCGGCCCCAACGTCTTCAGGACCCAAATGATCCCTGCCACAGCGACGAGCACCGCGACCAGCAAACCGATAAGCACCCATTTCAGGATTTTTAGCCCCCTCGACGGCCCGCTCGGCGCGGGGGCTTCGGCCATAAGGCGCATTGCTTCGGAGCAACGTTTGCACGCACCGTTGTCGGCGAGGATAAGGGCCCCGCAATATTCACAGTTCTTCATGTTGTATCCGAGCTCAAGGACACTTATTCAGCGGCGTAAAATCGCCGCACCAGGGGCTTAGTATTTATAGACGATGCCCAGCCTGCCGAGGATCTCCAACGCATTGGCCAAACCCAGGCCGTTCATCGGCAGGCAGGCAAACGCCTGGTACTCATCGAAGTGCGTGCCGATGGCCAGCAGCTTCAAATCGTGGGTTTCCAATCGTGCGTTGAAATACTGGAGCAACGCGCGTTCCCAATCGTTGGCGCGGTTGATCGCGTCCACGGTTTTGCTGTCAGGCACAGGAATTTCAATGCCCAGCTCCTGCAGCGGGGCCAGGGCGTTGATGGCGTAGACGCCGGACAACGACCATTCCTTCCATTCGAACCCAGCCAATTGCCGGGACCCGGCAAGCGCCGATTGCACTTGCGTCCAGGCCCAGTCCCATTGGCCGGTAGGGGCTGGCATATTCTCGATCAGCGCCTGCGCGTGCGCCTCGTCGAACAGGCAGTCGAACAGGTCCGCCAGGGTATCAACCGGATCCGGGCCCGGTCCTTGCCCTTGAGTGTCCAGGTCGCGGCTCAAGCGTTGCCAAAGGCTGGCCAACTCCACCCAATCGTCATCGTCCATGTCATCGTCGATCACCTGGGCCTTGTGGTCTCGGTGGTAATTGTCCAGGCGCGTCTTGCGCACACGGACCACGCCCTCGGCGACATCCACTTCATAACTGCTGTGGTCCAGGTAATGGGTCTGGAACATGATGCGGTCGGGAAAAATGTCATGAACGAGGCTTTCCTCCGCATCGAAATAGCTCGCGCCCTCGGGTTTGCCGTGAGCCGTGACGATGCGTTGAAGCGACAGCGGATCGATGGGGGTCAAAGGGTCAGCTCTCAGGGGAAACGATCACATCTGGATTGCCTTCAGCCGCCAGTTTCAATCGGTCGGCTTTGCTGATGTATTTATCCTTGCTCTTGGGCGCCAACTTGGCGCTGGCCTTCTTGGCGTTGGCCTTGAGCAGCTGGTTGATTTTTTTACGGCGATTCATGTTGTCTACTCGGGCTCGCAGGCGCTGGGAATGAGGGATTTAACCCTCGGTTGCAGGCATTTTCAAGAAACGCTTTGCATGGTCGGCATTGGGTAGCAGGCACGTGTCGTATTTGCCGAAGAGCCGATAGCGGTTCAGCGCGATGCGATCGTAGACCCAATCCCGAAGCGGGCGCGGGAAAAGGCGCAGCCATTTCACCGGATGCCAGCGGGCGGGCAACTGCGAGACGATTTCGAAAAAGGCCTCCGAACGCTCCCAATATTGCCGGTCGCGGATCACCGCCATGGTGTCGAACTGATCCATTGGCAAGCCTGCCCAGGCAAGCAGGGCCTGGCCCTCGGGCGACTGCACCGCCGCCAGCCGCACCCGCCGTTGTTGATCATGGCGTATCAGAAACCTCGCCCAGCCGTTGCAGAGCTTGCACACGCCGTCGAATAGAACCACCGTTTCGCCGGGTTCGAGCAGTGGCGCGGTTGTAGGTCGCACGTGTGAGGCCGGCATAGGCGTGGTTCCTCGAAAGTCATGTATGGCGGATCATAGCGCCTGTTGCCGCCTCAACGCACCCGGCTGCGACTCTGTACCGACAGGTCCAGGGCCTTTTGCATGTCCAGCCGCGCCGAGCGGCCGACGTCCTTATCGTTAAGTTGGTGGTTGCGCTCCGACGGCAAGATGGGCGCGGTGAGGTCTTCGCCATCCATTTGCTCGAAGTCGTGATTGTCGCCGATGGTCATGGCGCTGCGGCGTAGGAGCATGCGCAGTTGCTCGGGATGAAGTTGCGGATTGATCGACAGCATCGCGGCCAACAGGCCCGTGATCATCGGCGTGGCGTAGGATGTGCCGCAATGCACCGCGCCGTCCTGGCCGGCGTTGACCGTCGAGGCGTGGGTGCACGCGGCGGCGGTGATGTCGACGCGCATGTCGGTGTTCGAAGAGTTGCGCTTGACTGCATAGCCCGGATCGTCGACCGCCACCCCGGCGCGTTCGCTGCGCTGGTGCCCGCCGACCACCAGCAGTTGCTCGGTGATGAACGAGGAGGGCAGGCGGTATTCGTCTGTGCCGGAGAATGATGAGCCGTTGCCGGCGGAATTCACTACCACGACGTCGGGATGTTCCTTGCGCAGCCACAGGAAAAATTCCTCCAACAACTCTTCGTAGCCGCCCATGGCGATGCCCGAACGCAACAGCGAATCCACGTCATCGCCCTTGACGTCCTTGGCGCCAACGCGGTGAATGCCCCAGCTCCAATTAAGCACACGCACGCCGTCCTCGACGAGGTTGACCGAGGCCGCGATGTTGGCGGTGATACCGGCGTCGGAATTTCGCTCGACGATCACTTCGAAACCACCGCTGGCCTTCTCCAGGCCACGGAGGAAACCAGTATTGCCGCCGTCGTCCCAGCGTGCGGCGAGAATGCCGGCGACGGTCGTACCATGGTTGTCCGGCTTGTCCGCGTCGCGGGCATAGACGCAGGTGCGCGGTACCGAACAGGCACCGAGGTAATCGGCGAAATCCGCCGTGTCGAAATCCACGTCGCGCTCGATCAAGCCGATGCGCACCGGCTGCGGTTGGATTGGCGCCTGCTGCCCCGGGACGCGCCGCTGGTAATAATGCACGGCGTCGAGGAAGCGGTTTGCGGACCATTCATCAGAGTCCTGATCCGGTTTTTTCGGTTCCTCAGGCTGGGCGGGCGCTTGCTCGGCCTCTTCGGCTGCGGACTCCTCGATCACCACCGCATCGACACTGGTCTCGCCACCCAGGCGCAGCACCAACGCATCACGCTGCACCAGATCTTTGGCCGGCAGGCGCAGCTGATAGACGTTCAGCGGCGCGATACTACCGACCACCGTCGCCCCGTACTTGCCCGCCAGACGCTCAGCTTCCTGGCGGCCATCGTGGCTTTCTTCGATCAGCACGCTGACCAGATCCACATACGTGGTCAGCCCGTCCATGTTCTTCGCCACTTCATTCGGCCCGGCGGCCAGCACGTGGCTGTTGCGCAGCGTCAACCAGACGGCATTGCTGGCGCGCGGACCCTCTTCTAGCCAGAGTGGGCCGCTCTGGTAATCGGCGCTGTCCAAGCGCACGCGCAGGTTCTGTCCTTCACGTTGGATACTCTCGGCGGGGATCGTTTTTTCACCCAGTTTCAGTTGCGGCGTTGCGTCACCCAGCCCGCGCGCGGTGAGGCACCATTCCTGGTGCTGGCTTTCGAGCAGGTCGCCGCAGCGCTTCAGGCTTTCCAGGCGCAACGGTTCTTGCGCCAGTGCAATCGTGCTGGCGGACAAGGTGAGCAACGTAACGAGGGCGGCGGATCGTAAGCGCATGAGTGAGGTTTCTTTGCCGGGGATTGCTGTTCCGACCGTTGTGTCGCGGGCTTCGTTCAGCCCTGGGATGCGATCCATGGCGGTCGTCATCGAAATGGAACAACCGAACCCGCGCCACAATCGGATACATAAACGTCTGAGACCTAAAAGGTCAGGGAGTCCCATGTCTCGTCCACCCATGATCGGTGTCATCGCCTGTTCAGGCAAAATCGGTCCGCACACCGTCCAGCTCAGCAACGACAAATACGCCGAGGCCGTCGCCACCGCAGCCGAAGGGCTGCCCGTCATCCTGCCGGTGTTCCCCGCGTTGCTTGACCCGGCCCAGATCATCGCCAGCCTGGATGGGCTGCTGTTCACCGGATCGCCTTCCAATATCGAGCCCCATCAATACGGCGGCCCGCCCAGCCCGCCGGGCACCGAGCACGACCCGGCCCGCGATAACCTGGCGCTGCCGCTCTGGCGCGCCGCCGTGGAAGCCGGCCTGCCGGTACTCGGCATCTGCCGGGGCTTCCAGGAAATGAACGTCGCCTTCGGCGGCACCCTCCATCAGCAACTCGACGGCCCAGGCGCTGAACACGAACCGCCGAGCAACGAACCCGTCCAAGAGCAGTACGCCCGCACACATGCCCTGACGGTGCGGCCAGGTGGCGTGCTGACGCGGCTGGGCCTCAAGGACGTAATTGAAGTCAACTCCGTCCACGGCCAAGGCATCGCGCGGGTGGGGCAGGGCTTGCGCATCGAGGCCGTGGCGGAAGACGGATTGGTCGAGGGGCTTTCGGTAGAAGGCAGTCGAGCGTTTGCCTTGGGCGTGCAATGGCATCCGGAATGGGAGGTGATGGACAACGCCGATTATCGGGCGATTTTTCGCGCGTTTGGGCAGGCGTGTCGGGCGCGGGCGGAACAGGACGCTTGACGCAGTTATCTGGTTACCACCGGCGAGCAGGTGTTTGCCGATGCGTGCGCGGTGCATCTGATTTACTCCTGGTCGTGACAACAGACGCAAAGCTTGTTCCCTTCAGGGTCTCGAAAGGGTCGTGCTCGTGAGGGGGTTCAACAGCAGGTCGTATCGCTTATAACGGAATTTTTGGCGCAGTCGCCGGGCGTAGAACAGGGCGCTCGGTAAGTGCGCTCGTCATCAAGGATTGGCTTTCGTCCGCCCCTGGATCGCCACGCGCAGGCAACCCCAGGCGATGACGCCAATAACCAGCAACTCGGCTATGCCGATCAGCACGTGGAATGAGAAGGCCATCGGTTGCTCGGTCCAATAGAAGGTCGTCGGGCGGGAGATGCCGATGCGCAGTCGCCCGGTAAACAGTGCGCGCAGCAATGCGATTATCCGGATCAGCTCGAACACTGCGAGGAAGGTGCCAAGCAAGGCGAGGAGGGCGCGTGCGGGGATGCCCAGTCGATCACTCGTATCAGCGCAAGGCATGGGTGCCTTTGCTTTGCGCTGCCTGGCGATCTTCGCGGGGGGTGGAACAGGCCTATAGGGAGCCGGCGCACCGGTCGTCGAACCCATGACCACTTCGGTGGGGACTGCCACCTTCAAATAGTCGGCCAGTTCATTCAGCCACACGTCGGTGCGTTTGCGTCCCGGCGTTACCGGAACGTTGTCGGTCGTCAGGCGATGCTCGGTGCCATCGCGCAGCACCAGCCATACCTGGGTGCGGGCTGGCTCGGCCTCGGGGCGGCGGCGAAGTTCGAGGGATTTGGCGGCGTCGATCCTGAACACCGAATGCACTCGCTCGCGGCGTCCGAAAACGTTTCGGGTGCGGCGTTTGCCTTCACCGTCCAGGCGCGATAACAGCAAGGTCTCGCGGGTGCCGGAGTAAACCAGTAGGAGCAGGCCAGCGGCAGGAATCAATAGCAGCCCGAGCACGGTCAGAAGTGAGGACAGCGGGTCCACACTCGCCAGTGGCGAATCTGCCGTGGCAATCGCCAGGACGGCCGCCACCGGAAAGATAAAGGCCATCGCGCATGCCAGCAGCACGAATCCGCTCTGCAGCCGGTTGAGCGAGTGAATGTGCAGGTCGTCCCGCGCGGTGCGCTCGAATCGATGTCCTATCAACATGCAGACCTCCCGGAGCAACCTTCAGGGCTGCTTGTAGGGCCGTGAACAGCATTTGCATGCGCAGGCCGCGATGGTGTTTTACGCAGCGCAGGATACCTCATGCCGAGCATGGGGCGTGTGGGACAGGCCGTGTTTTCTCCGGCGAGCCTTGAGCGCTGATTTCCAGCCCTACGACGCTTGATGAAAACGGAGCTAGCAGTAAAGGAAACCTCCTACATCGCCGATTTCATTGCCTGCGTTAGCGTCCGTCCTGGATTTTCAGGATGAGATTCGCGACTCGTGACCACACGCCCAAAAGATCTGCCCAGGATCCGTAACCCACGTTCCGGCGAAGGGCACACCGCCTCCTATCGAGACATGACCTCCAGCGAAGTGGCCGAGTACGAAGCGCTCCAACGCGGTCATGAAGCCATGCTCGCCCGCCAGGCCGCCTATGAAAAAGAGCGCTGGGCCAAGGTGGATAAAAAGCCCCTCGTCACCATCGGGTCCGTATTCGCCAAAAGCTGCGCGTTACCCAACGGCATCATTGATTACAGCAACCCCAACCGGCATCGTTGCCTTGCTCTGGCCGTCCAGCCTGGGCGACAGCGCCCTGTACAGCGAAGAACAACTACGCAACCTCACTCAGGCCCGCAGCCGCATGCGCCTGACCATCGAACAACAGGCCGACGGCAGCCTCAAGGGGTACGGGTTCTACACCGGGCAGAACCGCGACTGGGAAATGGTCGACGTCGTTCACATCACGCCTCGCGCCGACCAATACGTCGCTGACCTTGGCGACGGCATCGAACTGATCTGGACCCCGGCCATCGACCCCTCCGACACCCTCGGCATCCCCACCCTGGAGGCCGCGCCTCAGGCCCCGCATATCTGGATCTACCCGCCAACGCCGGTGGCAGACAGCATCATCGTCAATCCGATCTATCCGCCGGAATACAAGGATTTCATTCTGGTGTTTCCAGCGGATTCCGGGGTTCGGCCGGTTTATGTGGTTTTGAGTGTTCCGGGGGATCATAAGTATTACGAACCCCCGAAATCGCTACCGGCCTTTCCTGATGCGATCAGGGTAAAGTCAAAGTCCTCGGTACAGGGCGGCGGCCATAAAAGAAGACGCTGGGTCGATAGGAAGGGACGCATTTATGAATGGGACTACAAAAGTAATGCTGTAGAGAAATTTGACAAACTAGGAAGCCATTTAGGCGAATACGACCCTTTAACGGGTCGTCAAACCAAACCTGCCAAGCCAGGCAGAAAAACCGCAAGACAATAGGAGTGGAATGCTGTGCCGTACTTCTCAATAACAGGTTTTTATCCGGATGACCAGAATGACGACTCGTTGCAGTTTGAGGTCGACATAAAAGTAGCTGAACAAAATGAAGCGCTCGCGCAGATAGTTGAGAAAAAAACTTTCAGTGAGGTGAGTCCTGGCGAGCTGGAGATAACAGCGGAGCAGCTAAAGAGAATCGAGGAGCTTTTGGATATTGAATTTCCTGTTGGATTGGAATATTACATTGGCGTAAGTGCTGACTAGGCTCAGTCTGTCTATCGATTGTTATCTGAACGCAGTCAAGCTGCGGCTTTCAGATGAAAATAGCATTGTTAAAAGTTTTCTGAGGTTCCATGGGGGTAACTTGGATCATCTGATTGACCCGGAACGGTTTGATTGCCAAATCTCTTTCCGTCACCGAATCGCTTGGTAACCGGAAGCTACCAGACATGCTTTTGACGCATATAGTAAAGGGGGTGAATGATGGGGACGATTTCGCGTCATATGAAAAAACGCTCTGCATCAATAGTCAGGATCTGGCAAAGATATGGGCTGGGTGAAAAAGGAGGATTATCTATACGATTACGAATTGTCTGCCCTTCAAGTAGATGCGTTGCAGGAGGCTTGCTCGATAGAGCTGCCAAGAAACCTATTGCTGTATCTGACTAACCGCAGCGAACAGGCCTAGGAAAAAATTATTAGGGCATCGATGTCTTTAAATAGCCTTCGATTACCGGGACAGCTGGTAACTGTAGTATGGATAGGCCTTAATGCAGCGGAGGAATCCCCTCCATAATCCGCGGACGTGGCAATCGCCGAGTAGTAACGGCGGTCAAAGATATTGTTGGCATTGACCTGCAAATCCAGGTTCACGCTGACCCTGTACCCGGCCATCAAGTCCGCGCAGGATTTGTCTGAAGGATAAAGCTTGAAACGCTCTGGGAGTGTTGATGCAGAGGAGTGGAGCTTATCTAGATCGGTGCGGCGGGGATGACGGGGCTGTTTAGCGAATCGCAGCTGCAACAGGCGAAAGGGAGCGATTCCTAAAGTTGGATCCATTGCCGTCGATAACCCTTCTGAATCCCCCCAATCATGGACCGATGAAAATGGTACTTTCCGTCAGCTCCGCTTATATCGCACCTGCCAACACCCACCTTACAAGCTCCGAGCAACCGCTCGTGACCCAGGCGCCGACAGACGCTGCAAAACTAGCCCTGTCCAACGCCAGCCCAGCGGCCATCTTCCATCCCAGCGAAGAAGCCCAGGCGACGATGCCAATGCCTGAGGCGATCGAGACCTGGATCGGTCGGTCGCAATCACCGGACTTTCCTCGATACGCCGAGATCCTGAAAGGGGCGACCAGTACGCTGAAGTCCTCGTTCGAGGACTTTCAATCCGCGCTCTCAGCGACCCATTCGGACTTGGCCGGCAAGAAATACGGCTTCACCGTCGACGCCGACGGCAGCCTGAAAGTCCTCAACCGCGCCGGCCAGCTCAGCAGCTCCGATATCCAGCGGCTGACCGATTTGCTCAACGACTCGAAGGACCTGAAAGCCGCCGCCATCGCGGTCCGCGACGCCTCCATCGACCTGGTCGACGCCGACTCGCCTTGGTCCGGCAGCTACCTGGGCTTCTACAGCCTGACCAAGGAAAACTTCGCCAACACGATCGATCTGGCCCCATTGCTGAAAGACCGTGGATCGGTGTCCATACAGGAATATTCGGACGGGTTGTTTTTCAATCAGCTGGCGTACAAGGGCGAGCGGGCGACGCGGGAGACGGAACAGGCGATGTTTGAGAGGCGGGCAGCGGAGCGGATTTCGGTGCGGGCTTGAGTCTTAACTGCATTGGGATTATCGGGAGTGGATTTCCTATCAACGGACATTCAACTCCCTTATTTTTGTCGCAAGGCCTTGGACTTAGTACCTTGGGAACGCTATAGGTTTGCGCGTCGTATAAAAAGCCTAGTCATTATTTGAAGGATTAATGCCATGGAAGATTTCGCTGCAAGCAATCCTGACTTTGATAAGCACGTACAAGGCGCTGTACTCAGTATGCCGGCGGCAAAGCTATTGGGGTTTCATTACAATTATTTAAAGCCGGGTCATTGTGAAATCGAACAGCCAGCGCGCAAAGAACTCACTCAGCATAATGGCTATTTTCAAGGTGGCATCGTCGGAGCCTTGGCCGATTTTGCGGGGGGCTCGGCCGCTGGGACCCTGCTGCCGCCGGGCTGGATAAATATGACTACGGATTTCACCGTCAAATTAATTGCCCCGGCTGACGGCGAGAAGCTCCTGGCCAGGGGGAGGGTAATCAACGCATCGAACAGCAGCACGGTTGCGGCCGCCGATTTGTTTGCCGTAAAGCAGGGTAAGGAAACCCTTTGTGCCACTGCCTTGGTCACTATGCGCAATATTCCCTTGAAAGCTTGAAATCCCTATTCGAGAAAAGGGGACGCCCAAGGGGGGAATGCCGTTCACTTAAGGCAATCGACAAACCCGTGGCGAGGGAGCTTGCTCCCGCTGGGCCGCGAAGCGGCCCTAAAACCTGCCAAATGCGGAACATCAGACACACCGCATCCGCCGGTTTACGACTGCTTCGCAGCCGAGCGGGAGCAAGCTCCCTCGCCACGCGTCGTCATTTTTCTTAATTGAACCGCATTGCGCCCAAGAGGGACGGATTTATTTGCCAAATAGCCCCGTCCCTTTCACTTTTAGAACTCCAGCGAAGCGCCGTCTTCCGGAATGTCTACACGACCCTCGATCCCTTGCTTCTTGACGTAGGCGCGCAACTCTTCACGCGTCAGGGACATATGGTTGATCGCGTCCATGTGCACGGCGACTATCTGCGCGTTTTTCGCGGCTTTTGAGGCGCGAAGCACATCTTCTTCGCCCATGATGATCGAACCGTCGACCCCCGCCATTTTTGCCTTCCCGGCATTGAGCACGATAACTTCCGGGTGGTATTGGTTGATGGCTTGGTCGACCTCTTTGCGCCAGATCGTGTCACCTGCAAGGTAGAGAGTCTTATAGCCCGGTGCCTGGAAAACCACGCCCATGGCTTCGCCTAGCGGTTTTGCGAGCGCTGGCACGGCATACATTTCGTCAGTGCCATGCTGGCCGCCGGTCTTGGTGATCTTCACGCCGCCGAATTCGGCTTCATCCGTCAGCACGCGCACGTTCTTGAAACCCTGGGAGCGAATCAGCTGCGCATCTTCTTCATGCTGGGCGAACAACGGAATGTCTTTAGGCAGCGCTTTTTGCGCGGCATCGTCCCAGTGGTCCAAGTGCGTATGGGTGACGATGACGGCGTCGACGCCGGCGATAACTTTCTCCGGTGATTCCGTCAGATCAACCAGGGGGTTGCGCAGGTTGCTTCGATAGGTGTTTTCAAACCCCGGATAAGCGCCTTTTTTAGCAAGCATCGGGTCGATCAGGAACGTGGTGTCACCGTAGGTGATTTTCACCGTCGCGTTACGAACCTGCTGCAGACCCAACTTATGAGAGGTATCAGGCGCCTTGGGCGCGTTTGAACTGGCGAAAGACGGAGTAGCAGCGAAGGCACAAGCAACGCTGAGGGCAAGCGATAAAGTTCTGAGTTTCATAAGAATCAATCCTGTTGTTTACATCGAGGAGCCCATTCTTGTCGAATGTCTCGGGGGTCAACAGTGGCCCGAATGACATATTTCGCTATAATTGGGCCAACTGCTCGACGTTGTTCGATTTGAGCCCTGCGGGGCGAATTGAGGCCCCCTCATGCTCCCCATACGCGTTGCTGTCCTAGCGTTCGAAGGCGTCAGCCTTTTCCATCTGTCCGTGCCTGGAATGGTCTTGGGAACCGCGCAACCCGTGCCCGATGAGCCTCGGTATGAAATCAATTACTGCGCAGAAGTGCCCGGCATGGTCAGTACCGACCAAGGCATCGGCCTGTCGGTAAGCCTCGGCCTGGAACTCATGAAAACTTCCGACGTCATCATCATCCCCGCATGGGGCGATCAATCCCTCGTTGCGTCGCCCCAGCTCGTGGAAGCGCTGCAGCTCGCCAATGCGCAAGGCAAACTCATCGTGGGATTGTGTTTGGGAGCGTTCGTCCTCGGCGATGCCGGGCTGCTCGATGGGAAGGAAGCAACCACCCACTGGGCCGTCCGTGACCAGTTTGCGCAACGTTTTCCCAAGGTTCGATTCAAGCCCGAGGTGCTCTACGTCAGCGCCGATAACATCGTGACGTCCGCCGGAACGGTCGCGGCCATCGATTGTTGCCTGCACCTGATACGCGAGCGACTCGGCGCAGATGTAGCGAATCGCACCGCGAAAATGCTCGTGACGCCACCCCACAGGCCCGGAGGCCAGGCGCAGTATGTTGAGCACCCGGTGCCGCAATTATCTGGGGAAACTCACCTGTCCGACGTCCTGACGTGGGCCCGAATGAACCTGTCCAACGACCTGTCCCTCGACGTTCTGGCAGACATGGCGAAAATGAGCAGGCGCACTTTTACCCGTCGGTTCAAGGAAGCGACCGGCACAACCGTGTCGAAATGGTTGACCGCTGAACGAGTGGCTAGGGCGCAGGCGTTACTGGAAACGACAGAGCTGCCTATTGAATGTATCGCGGGGGAGGTGGGGTTTGGGACGTCATTGTCGTTGAGGCAGCATTTCGGCGCGCATCTGGGGACGTCGCCCTCCGATTATCGGAAGATGTTTTGTCTTGGGGTGGGGCGGAAGATTTGAGGGGGATTGGAAGGCGCCACTCAACTCCGGCAGCCTCGCGCTGAAGGAGCCAACCTTCGATCAATCCCGCAGAGCCTGGCCAGTCGAATTTCCAACACTCGCCAGAAAAACTCTGGTATCCCGGTTAGACCGCAGACAGACCACGCGGCAAGTTGAGGGGGCAGTCGCCACGAGTTGGATCATCTTTGCCCGGGCTGATTTTCTCGTCCGCCACATGAACTTCAGAAACTCCGGCAGATTCGCCAGCAATTCGGGGCAATTGTCCGGCAAGTCGGGACGGTGCTGACCCCGGTGGAGCAGCGTTCTGAGCAATACACGCCAGAATCATTCGGCGGCGGTTAATACTGAAAAAAAGCCGCCTGTGTTGTTTTCATGGTTGACCCGCTTTCCCAATAAAGTTTTGATTGGCTGCGGCTGCATTCGGCTGCACTGGACTTAACCGATATCTCGCTCCACTCGAGGCTATTTAAACGAGATGGTTTTCTTCACCGTCATACAGGGACTGGCATGGGCATTTTAGATCGGCTTTTTGGTGGACGCTTTACCATGCCTCCGCCCGAGGAAACCAACCTTAGCGCATCAGCAATCATGAAGGAACTGCGCTCCGAGCGAAGCGATCCCGGTCAAAAAAAAGCACTGGAGGCGTTCGCCCAGGCACTGGTTGCGTTCATTCCGGAAAAAGAAGGCGCCAGACTTGTTAGACGTGTCATGCGTAGATACGCAATGGGGGACGACGCACCCAGTGCCCTCACGGAGGGATTCCTGAATGACTCAAAGGGACAAAAGCTTGAACACCTCGTTCTCCTTAGCCTGGATTGGAAGGGTTACGACGTATTTGAGTATCAGGCGCCCTATCTGGTCAGCGCCAGTGGTTTGAAAGAACCCTACGCGTATGTGCGCGAAGGCGCTTCCTCAATGCCAGAGGTGCTCCACTACTTTGATCAGTGGCTGGCTCGGTTTGGTAAACGGTATCTTCACCTGGACTCCGGAGGTGAGAATTACGAAGGTGTCATTATTGACGCTGATCGGCTGGGAGCGATTACTGAGTTGGCTGGACGAGCTGGAATCCAGGTGAGTCTTGAGAGCTTCTAGCGATGGAGACTGGCTGAGGCAGTCGCTGCCCTTGAATCAGTGCAGCAACGACCGCTGTTGGCCGGGAGCCGGCTGTCGCCTCCGTAATCAATGAGCGACTCTTCGTCGGTCAGGGCTGAGGCCTTGAATTTAACGATAGAACCCCTTCCAGCCAGACGAGTCTGTTCCTGTATTACTTTCAGGAAAGCAGCCAATGTCAGCGCACCATAGCCTTATCATCCTTGCACGTGGAGGGTACGCCGCTCGAGGAGTGATTTACCTAATCATCGGTATCTTCGCATTGCTTGCGGCACAAGATTCGACAAAGCCGAAAGACAGCCATAAAAGCCTGGAAGCCTTATTTGGCCAGCCGTTTGGCTATTTTTTAGTGGGGGTAGTCGTGGCAGGTCTGCTCGCATTTGCGGCATGGCGTGTTCTGCAAGCCATGCGTGATGTCGACCATCACGGCAAAAATCTCAAGGGTCTGATAATTCGCACCGGTCTGTTTGCGGGAGGTTTGGTCAATGCTGCTATGGCATTTTTTGCGCTAGGCCTACTTGTAAGCGGAACTAGTAGCTCGGGCAACCCAGGAGAACACACCACAGATTGGCTGGCGCATCTATTGTCCTGGCAGCATTCCAACTTATTGGTGTATCTGATTGCTCTTATTCCGCTTGGCGTTGGAATCGCTCACCTTATCAAGGGATGGAAGGCATCGTTTGAGAAGTATTTCGAGGCGGACGAAGACGTCATGCGGTACGTCCGCCCAGTGTCTCGGTTTGGCCTGATAGCACGTGGCGTCGTCTTTATAGAGATTGCATTGCTGTTGGCGGTTAGCGGCTCTGCCTATCAAGCCGTGGATCCACCCGGTATGAAGGAAGCCCTTGAGGCGCTCCAGAATTTACCAGCTGGGTGGTTGGTTTTGATGGTAATGGCGTTCGGATTGATCGCTTTCTCGACTTACAGCTTCGCTGAAGCCTTCTGGCGGAAGATAAATATGGAAGTGCCCGGATTGTCGAGAACGTAGTGCAAAGCAGGACTGAGGGGCTACTTGCAGCCTCAACGCTCGATCGAAGCCCCTGGTTTTGAGTGGAAAGGGGACGAGTGGAAAGGACTGGAAAGGGGACAGATTTATTTGCGGTAAATAAATCTGTCCCCTATTGCTGCTATTGCTGGTCCTATTGCTGTCATCACAACTCAACCCCAACGCGTCCCCAACACAATCCCCTGCGCCTTGAACCCCTCAAGCGCCGCCACCCCCATCGGCATCAACTCCCGCACCGACACTCCAGCGACCTCAGCCAACGCCACCAGATGCTCCCGCCCACTGCGCCGATGCTCCATCAGCGAAACCAACAACGCATAAGCCATCGGAGCCAGCCGCGAAAACGTCACTCGCCCGGCGTGCCGCTGTAACAACACCAAGGTCGGAGCCGCAGGCTTTTCGGTGGGCTGGTAATCCGGCCCGATGTCGCACACCGGCCATTCATACGCCTGTATCCACGCCAGTCCGGACACCACGGGCGCGCCTTCGATCAGATCACCGTGGGGATTGTGCGACGGTTCCACCGCATCGCTCAGCAGCAGGGCGCTTTCAGTCCATTCGTGTTGGGCGAGTTCGGGCAGCCACGGAGGAAAGTCTTGCAGATCCGGGTGTTGTTCCAGGTAGGCGACGAACTCGCCGGCGAGCTGTGTGAACAGTGGCGTCTGGCAGCGGTAGTTGGCGTAGAAGTCGTGGACCAGTCGTTGCCAGTCGGCGCGCGGCAGGGTTTGGTGGATGACCGGGAAGCTGGCGGCGAGCAGTGATTGGATGTTGCCGATGAACAGTTGGCGGTAGATGGCCAGGCGTCGGGCTTCCAGCCCGGGTGGGGGCGGGTTGTGCGGGTTGCGGACGTAGTTGGCCATGCAGTCGAGTTGGTCGAGCAGTTGTTCAGGCATGGCGGGCCTCCGGTGTGGCCGGGCAGGCGAGTTGTTGCAGCTGTTTGATCTGGTCGATTTCGGCGAGCAGTTCCGATAACGGCGGGAAGTTGAAGTCGCGTTCGAGCAGTGTCGGCACGGGTCCGAATCGTTGGTAGGCCTGGTACAGAAGGTTCCAGACGTCTTGCTTGACAGCCGCGCCGTGGGTGTCGATTTTCAGGTCGTCGGCTTCGTCGTAATGGCCGGCAACGTGCAGGTAGCTGACGCGTTGCGCGGGCAGGGCGGCGAGGAATTTGTGGGCGTCGTAGCGGTGATTGATGGCGTTGACGTAGAGGTTGTTCACGTCGAGCAGCAGGTCGCAGTCGGCTTCTTCGAGGACTGCGGTGATGAAGTCGATTTCGCTCATGGCCTGGAAGGGCGCGGCGTAATAGGAGATGTTTTCCACGGCGATGCGCTGGCCCAGTAGGTCCTGGGTCAGGCGTATGCGCGCGGCGACGTGGTGGACGGCTTCTTCGGTGAAGGGGATCGGCAAGAGGTCGTAGAGGTGGCCGCTGGCGGAGCAGTAGCTCAGGTGCTCGCTGTAGATCGCCACGGCGTAGCGATCGAGAAAACGCCGGGTGCCGCGCAGCAGGTCGAGGTCGAGCGGTTGTGGGCCGCCGAGGGATAGGGACAGGCCGTGGCAGGTGATGGGGTGCTTTGCGGCCAGTTGGTCCAATTGTTCGGCGTAGACGCCGCCGACGCCGATCCAGTTGTCCGGGGCGCATTCGAGGAAGTCCACGGCCCCCGGGGCCATTTCCAGCAGATTGCCAAGCATGGCCCGGCGTAGACCGAGCCCGGCGCCGTTGGGTGGGGTGAAAGTGCTCATCGCAGTTCTCCAGGGATGACCAAAGCCTCCCGGTGTGATCCACCGGGAGGGCGGGAGCGAAGGATTTACTCCTTGGCTTTGCTCATGTGGATGAACAGCTCGGTGGGCACTTTCTTGCCGTTGGCGGTGTATTGGCCAGTCCGATATTTGTAGGTTTCCGCCTCGGACAGGTAGCCGTCATGGTTGGTGTCCATCTTCTCGAACTCGGCTTGCTGGGTCGGCGCGACGGTGAGGAATTCTTTCAGCGACACGCGCGCATCGTCGTCGGTGTCGGTACGGGCAAAGGACGCGTCGCCGCATTTGCCTTCACCGCACTTGCCTTCCGCCGCGGTGACTTTTTTGCCGGATTCGTCGGCGCCGCATTTGCCTTCGCCGCACTTGCCTTCCGCGTCGGTGACTTTTTTGCCCGATTCGGCAGCACCGCATTTACCTTCACCGCATTTGCCTTCGGAGGTTTTTTCCGCCGAAGCCAGCTGATAGCCCTGGGGCAGGGCGTCCACCGCGAAGGCGGATTGGGCCAGGCTCAAGCCGCCGGACAGGGCGAGTGCGGCGAGGGCGAAGCGAGCGGCGTTCGAGTTTTTTGTACGGGTCATGACAGTTCTCCAGATAAGAAGGGGTGTGCCCCAAGGCAACGTTGCGCGGGGCGTGCCGTGGCGGTTGTCACGCTGCTTGCGACCCGGCGATGCGTTGAGCGCGTCGGGACGAAGCAAGCGGGACAGGCCTGTTCGGACGGGGCCATTTGGCCCTTGCCGTGTATCTGGGATATGTCATTTAGCGGGGTGTTTGTATTGCTCTGTGTCGTGGATACAGAGGGTTCAAGGGGGGCCGCTGCGCAGCCCAGCGGGAGCAAGCTCCCTCGCCACGGGTTTGGTGTGTTTCCTACAGAAGATGGATGCTTATGGAGTGAATGAACGAAATCTCTGACGACTTTTTAGGGTTGGCCTTCGGAAATACTGCCCCTAGGATCTGGTGCTATCTGTTGTGCATGCAATACAGCAAGCGCAGCCCCGTTTTATCGGATGAGGATTGATTGATGCCGGGAAGCCAGGAAGCCGGGCCTGATAAATTCAATTGTTGCCCTGACGACATTTGGCGCTATGCTTACGTCAAATGTCGTAAGGAGGCTAGCATGATGGCCGTTGCAGCTAAGCAGGCAGAGGGGGGCACCGTCAGACCTACCGGGAAAACGGCGGCGATGCACCGCGAGAAGACCGTTGAAAAGCCGACCCAGGTGTTGTTGCAAGGGCGCAAAGGAGATGAACGCCTGCTGATTATTCGTTACACCCAGGAAGGTTTTTATTTGAGCGATGTCAGGGAGATGCTCTCCGGATCAAAGCTGTACATGGAGCATGGTCTCCTTGAGCGCATCACAGGCAAGTCTGTCAGGACCGTACAGCGCTTGGCGAAAGAGGCGCAACCGGTACGGCTGAACCGCCAACAAAGTACCGTTGCGTTTCAATATGCCCAAGCCTTGGAACATGCCACTGAGGTATTTGGCAGCCAAACATTGGCTGAGGACTGGCTGGAGAAGCCCTGCAGATATCTGGATGGCCATGTACCCCTGGAGTTGATCGACAACTCGCTGGGCTTTCAGGTCGTGGAGGATTACCTGAGCCGTATCGAGCATGGGGTTTATCAATGAGTCCTTTGCCCTGGGAGGGCAAGTGGCATGCATGGCGTCTTGATCGCGAGGTCTACAAGGAGACATGGGACAGTGGCGTCGGTGCGCAACGATCCGGCGGGCGTTGGAATCCTCCCGGCCGTCGGGTGATCTACGCCTCGGCCGATCCTTCCACCGCTATTTTGGAGGTCGCGGCGCATCTGGGGTTCGACGCGCTGGACAAGGTGCCCCATCTGCTGACCTGCTTTGAGGTGCTGGATCCGGCACTGATCAAGGTGGTTCATGCCGAAGACGTGCCAAACCCTAATTGGCTCGCCCCGACTCAACCTTCGCCGAACCAGCAACTGTTTGCCGACGAGTTGCTGGCGAACTTTCCCTTCGTGCTGATTCCTTCGGCGGTAACCCGTCATTCCTGGAATTTGCTGGTGAGCTGCGATTTGGCGATGGACCAATTCAAGCTGATTTCCCAAGCGCGGTTTGGCTTGGATACTCGATTGGTCAGGTAAAGACTAGGCATGTTCTGACGGGGTAACGAGCCCTGCTACGGACTACTTTTTCACCGAATAATCCTTCCCCCAAACACGCACGGCACTGATCGCCTCGTTCATGCCTTCAAACACGAACTTCTGTCGCACGGCGGTCTTCGGTGGGACGGTGACTTCGTCAGGGTTGTCCAGCCCGGTGAGTCGGTTGGCGTAACCGGCTTGGTCGATGGCCAGCAGCGCACCGGTTTGCCCGAGGTTGATCAGGCGCAGTTGGGTGTCGG
Organism: Pseudomonas sp. Z5-35; assembly: GCF_051131945.1. NCBI lineage: Bacteria > Pseudomonadati > Pseudomonadota > Gammaproteobacteria > Pseudomonadales > Pseudomonadaceae > Pseudomonas > Pseudomonas sp. Z5-35. Next base: position 3,292,349 of record NZ_CP071640.1, on the reverse strand, counting down.
TGCTGTTCTTGAAACCGAGGGTGATGGTGACGTTTTCATCGCTGGGCTCCAGCTTCAGCACTTCAACGTTGATGCGATCTTTCATCTGCTCGTCGGAGGAGATGATCGCTGCGCCGTCGGTGCCCTGGACTGATTCGCGACCATCGAGCACGCCTTCGCTGACGCCGCCCAAGAGGTTCTTGCCGGCGGTGATGAATGACGAGACCGCGGATTTGGTCGAGTCCTTGATAACGCTTTCTGCCGGCTCGCCTTCGGCCAGGCATACGGAACTGAGCAAAATACCGGAGAAGAAGAGGGTGGCGCGTGACGGCAGAAGGGTCATACCTGAGTCCTTTAGGGTGGCTTGCAACACGCCCCTCGGATGGGCGTGCGGCATGATAGCGGGGATCATGGCGTACTTGTCCATTCCTGGTTTCTCGGGTCATTGGGTTTATGCGCTGATCCGCATTTTTTGGCGGCAGGTGCATCTGTAACGGTATCAGTTCCCGCTCCACAATTCGGTCACGGCGCAATGACTCTATTGGGAGAAAGCTCATGGCGAAGATGGCGATTTTTTTGGGTGGTTTCCTGGCGTTGACGTTGCTGATCGGTGTGCTGGCGACGATTTCGCCAGTGTAGAAAGCTTTTTTGGCGAGGGAGCAAGCTCCCTCGCCACGGGTCAGGCGTCGATCAGCGATGCAATATCACCTGCGCAATCTCCTGCAACCCCATCACCCGTTGCGCGGCGTTGAGCTTGATGGCTTCCTTGGGCATGCCGAACACCACGCAGCTGGCTTCGTCCTGGGCCACGGTAGCGCTGCCGGCGTCGAGCATTTCCTTGAGGCCGCGGGCGCCGTCGTCGCCCATGCCGGTCATGATGATGCCGGTGGCGTTGCGGCCGGCGAACTTGGCCACCGAACGAAACAGCACGTCCACCGAAGGGCGATGGCGGTTGACCAGCGGGCCGTCCACCACTTGCACGTGGTAGAACGCGCCGCTGCGGGTCACCATCATGTGCTTGCCGCCGGGGGCGATGAGGGCTAGACCGGGGTGGATGCGGTCGTTGTTTTTCGCTTCGCGCACTTCGATCTGGCAGAGGCTGTTGAGCCGCGCGGCGAACGACGCGGTGAATTTTTCCGGCATGTGCTGGACAATGACGATGCCAGGGCACACACGGGGCAAGGCGGTCAGCACCGCTTCCAGCGCCTGGGTGCCGCCCGTGGAGGTGCCCATGGCGACGATGCGTTCGGTGGTCTGGGCCATGGCGTGGCCATTGGCGGCGGGCAGCATGGCGTCCGCGGTGAGTTTGGTCGCCGGTGTCAGCGGGGCCGGAGCAGGGCGCTTGCCCAGGTTACGGACGTTGACTTGGGCGGCGGCGCGGATGGCGGAGACCAATTCGGGAGCCGATTCCAGCAAGAAGTTCTTTAGGCCGCTGGTGGGCTTGGTGATGATTTCCACCGCGCCCGCAGCCATGGCTTGCAACGTGGTTTCCGCGCCCTTGGGCGTCAGTGAGGAGCAGATTACCACTGGGGTTGGGCGCTCGCTCATGATTTTCTTCAGGAAGGTGATGCCGTCCATGCGCGGCATTTCCACGTCCAGCACAATCACGTCGGGCCATTCCTTCGCCAGTTTATCCATGGCGAAGATCGGGTCGGAGGCCGCGCCGATGACGTTGATGTCCGGCGTGTCGCTGAGGATCGCCAGCAACACCTGGCGGACCACGGCGGAATCATCCACCAGCAATACATTTATCTTTTTGCCTGACATGATTAATGCAGGGTCCTTATCGGTTGGTGCCTGACCCAGACGTCGCCCGTGCAAAGGTCGAAAATGATGCTGCGATGACCGGTGCTGCCCATGTCCTGGGCGATCAGGTCGAGGCGATACAGCGCGGCCATTTCCAGCGCCGCGTTGACGTTCGACCGGGCCACGTCGCCGAATGCCACATGGCGTTGCAGCTCAGGGAACATCTCGCCGCCGCCGAACAGCTTGAGCTGATATTCCTCGGGCTTGGTGTGATGGGCCCGTGCCTGGCGAATGAACAATTCGATGGCTTCGTCGGCGTACATCCCGTTCAGCGCTGTGGAGCAACGCACCCGGCTGGGCAACATGAAATGGCACATGCCGCCAATCTTGCGCTGTGGATGCCAGAGCGTGATTGCCACGCATGAACCGAGAATCGTCCGCAGCCTTGTCGGGCAGGTCGCGAAGCGAAACTCCCCCGGTCCCAGATAGACCTCGGCCACCTCCATTGCGGCGCTCATGGCTTGCGATAAATCGAAGGGGCGACCAGCTTCAACGCATCGGACACGCCGTTGAGGCTTTCCGAATGGCTGACGATGAAATACCCGCCGGACTTGAGCCGGGGAATCAGCCGGGCGACCACTTTGCTTTTGGTCGGCTGGTCGAAGTAGATCATCACGTTGCGCAGGAAAATCACGTCGAACTCCCCCAGCTCCGGCAAGGCCTCGTTGAGGTTGACTTGGATGAAGTTGACCCGGTTGCGCAGCGCCCGGTCGATGAGCATCGTGCCTTGCTGGCGGCCGGTGCCCTTGAGGCAGTATTTGACCAGCAACTGATGGGGCAGGTTGCGGGCGCGCTCCATCGGATAGTGCCCGGAGCGCGCCTTGGCCAGCACCTGGCTGCTGATGTCCGAACCGATGACTTCCCAGGGCGTGGTGCCCAGCCCTTCGGCCAGGGTCATGGCCAGGCTGTAGGGTTCCTCGCCAGAGGAACTGGCCGCACTCCACAGGCGAAAGGTCTTGCCAGGCGTCGCATGGGGCAGCACTTGGTCGCGGAGGAAATCGAAGTGCTTGGGTTCGCGGAAAAAATAGGTTTCGTTGGTGGTGAGCAGGTCCAGCGCCACCTGCAGTTCATCGGCGCGCTGGCCGTTCATGATCAGCGTGAAGTACTCGCCGTAGCTGTCGAGCTCATAGTGCTTGAGGCGCTTGAACAGCCGCCCGGCCACTAGGGCTTTCTTGGCCGGCGACAGGTTGATACCGGCGGCCTGGTACAGCCAGGATTGGAATTGGCCGAACTCCCGGTCGCTGAGCGCCATTGAATTCACCGTGCGTTCCTTGCAAGTGGCTGTGCTCATGAGTCAGGCGCTTCCAATGCGGTGGGGCTGGCTTGGGCGAGTTCGGACATCTCGTCGATGGACAACACCCGGTCCACCTCCAGCACGATGACGAACTTGCCGTCGACCTTGGCCATGCCGCTGATGAAGTCGGCGCGGATCTTCGCGCCGAAACTCGGTGGCGGCTCGATCTGCGAAGCCGGGATCTCCAGCACCGCCGACACTGTGTCGACCAACAGGCCGATGTCCTGGGCCTGCCCGTCGGCGCTGGCGGCCTCGATGATCACCACGCAACTGCGCCGGCTGATGGCGGAATTCGGTCGGCCGAAACGAGCCGACAAGTCCACCACCGGCACGACCGCGCCGCGCAGGTTGATCACTCCGCGCACGAAGGCCGGCATCATCGGCACCACGGTGAGGTTGCCGTACTCGATGATTTCCTTGATGCACAGGATGCCGATGGCGAACATCTCAGTGCCGAGCATGAACGTCAGGTACTGCGCTTCTTCCTCGACCGCGCTGACGGTTTGACGTGTGGTCGCGATGGCGCCCATTGCCTTTTCTCCTTTAAGCAAGCCTGTGGGACCGGGCCATCAGAACCGGGTGAATTCCGATTCGTCCGGCGCGCTGGCCATGTTGTAGGCAAACGCCTTGGGCATCACCGGTGCCGGTGCCCGCGCCGGTTTACGGCTGGACGGCCCTGGGGTGTTATCGACCCTGGCGCTCTGCATGGCCGACTTGGCCGGCGTGTCCAAGGTGAAGAAGCTCATGGCCTGTTGCAGCTGCTCGGCCTGGCTGCTCATCTCTTCGGCGGTGGCGGCCAGTTCTTCGCTGCTGGAAGCGTTCTGCTGGGTGACCTGGTTGAGCTGGGTCATGGCGGTGTTGATCTGCGCCACGCCAGCGGCCTGCTCTTCGGAGGCGGCGCTGATTTCCTGCACCAGGTCCGAGGTCTTGTTGATGGATGGCACCATTTCGTTGAGCAGGTTCCCGGCCTTCTCGGCCATTTCGACGCTGCTGGACGACAGCTCGCCGATTTCCTGGGCGGCGACTTGGCTGCGTTCGGCCAGTTTGCGCACTTCGGCGGCGACCACCGCGAAACCTTTGCCATGTTCGCCGGCGCGAGCAGCTTCGATGGCGGCGTTGAGCGCCAGCAGGTTGGTCTGGTAGGCGATGTCGTCGATGATGCTGATGCGCTGGGCGATTTTCTTCATCGCCACCACGGTCTGCTGCACCGATTCGCCGCCGTCGGTGGCTTCCTTGGCGGCCTTGCTGGCCATGCCGTCGGTCACCTTGGCGTTCTCGGTGTTCTGGTTGATGCTGGCGCTCATCTGCTCGATGGACGCACTGGTTTCCTCGACGCTGGCCGCCTGTTCGCTGGTGGCCTGGCTCATCGATTGTGCGGTGGCGCTGACTTCTTCGGAGGCGCTGGCAAGGTTGTCCGCTGCGTTGCGCACTTCTCCGATGATGTGCGACAGCTTGCCGACCATGTTCTGCATCGCGCTGAGCACCATGCCGGTTTCGTCCTTGGAGCCGGCTTCGATTTTCGCGTTCAGGTTGCCTTCGGCCAGTTGTTCGGCGACGGCGGCCGCCTGCTTCAATGGGCGGGAGATGATCCGCGAGATGAACAGCGCCAAGCCTAGGCCCACCAGCAGGGCGGCAACCAGTACGGCGATGATGGACAGGCGCGCATCTTCATACAGTTCAGTGCCATGTGCACTGGCTACGTCTGCGCCGGCGGCGTTGAGCTCAACGAGCTTCTGCAGATCGGCCGTCACCAGATCGAACTGGCGCTTGGACTCGCCCTTGAGCAGGGCCATGGCTTGCTCGGTCTGGTTTTGCCGGGACAGCGCGAACAGGTCCTTGCTGACCGTCAGATAAGCGACCCAGTCATTGCGAGTGGTTTCGAACAGTTGGCGGTCTTCGGCGGTGGACAGCAGTTTTTCATACGTGCCAAGGCGGGTTTCGAAGCCCTTCTTGGCGTCTTCGGCTTCCTGTTCCAGGGTGACCCGTTCCTGCTCGGAGTCGGCCGTGATATGGCGGTTTTCCTTCAGGCGAAAGCTCGCTGCGTAGAAGCGCATCCCCGATGCGGCGCGCATGGAGGGCATCCAGTTCTCGCGGATCTCGGCGGTGGTGCCGTTCACCTGGCCCAGCTGAATGATCGAAAACACGCCCATGACGGCGGTCAGCGCCAACACCACAAGGAACGAGGTGATCAGTTTGGTGGCGATTCTAAGGTTGTAGAACCATTTCATTGGGGAATACCTCTCCATGGAGTGTTGAAGCGTCAGCGAGCGTTGGCTTGTTGTAGTTGGGTAGCGTTGTAGCGGTTTTCTATTTGTACGATTTGAGTGAGCAGGGCGGGTACGTCGAGGATCAACGCCACGGCGCCGCTGCCCAGGATGGTCGAGCCGCTGATGCCGCGCAGGGCGCCGAACAGCTTGCCCAGGGGCTTGATCACGGTCTGGAATTCGCCCAGCAGGTCATCCACCACCAGCCCGGCCTTGAGTTCGGCGTAGCGCACCACCACCACGTTCTGCCGGCGCGAGGCCGGGCCTTCATGGTGGAAGTGATCGCGCAGGTACACCAACGGCAGCACTTCGCCGCGCAGGTCGAGGTAGCCTTGTTCGCGACTGGCGACGCCATCGTCTTCGCTCAGCTCGATGCATTCCTGGACCATGTCCAGCGGAATCACATAGGTGGACTGGCCGATGCCGACCAGAAATCCATTGATGATTGCCAGGGTCAGCGGCAAGCGGATGCGCACCACGGTACCCTTGCCCGGTTGACTGTCGAGGTCGACGGTGCCGCGCAGCAGGGTGATGTTGCGCTTGACCACGTCCATGCCCACGCCGCGTCCGGACAGGTTGGTCACGGCCTGGGCGGTGGAGAAGCCGGGCTCGAAAATCAGGTTGTAGATTTCCTGGTCGGTCAGGTTCGCGCCCGGCGCAATCAGTCCGCGCTCATGGGCTTTTTCCAGGATGCGGTCGCGGTTCAGGCCAGCGCCGTCGTCGGCGATTTCCAGCACGATGCTACCGGAGTCGTGATAGGCGTTGAGGTGCAGATGCCCCTTGGCCGGTTTGCCGACCGCCCGCCGCGCCTCGGCGGTTTCGATGCCGTGGTCCATGGCGTTGCGCAGCAAGTGCATGAGCGGGTCGCCGATCTTTTCCACGACGGTCTTGTCCAGCTCGGTTTCCGCGCCGCTGATGATCAGGTCGATGTCCTTGCCCAGTTCCTGGCTGACATCGCGCACCACCCGGCGAAAGCGGTTGAAGGTTTCACCGATGGGGATCATGCGCAGGCGCAGGGCGCCGTCGAGAATTTCCTCCACCAGCCCGGACACCGACAAGGCGGCTTCCTGCAGCGGGTCGTTCTGGCAGGTGCGGGCCAGCAGGCTGGCGCCGGCGCTGGCAATGACCAGCTCGCCAACCAGATTGATCAGTTCGTCGAGTTTGTCGGCGTTGACTCTTACATAAGTCCCATCTTTGCCTTTGCTGTCGCTGGTGACGGCTTGTTTGTCAGGCGAGACCTGGGCTGGCATGCGTGGGGTCTTGCGTTGGTCGGGCATCAGCTCGCCCGTGGTGACCATCGCGGTGCTTTCGTCGACCTGCGCCTGGGCGTTGGCGACCAGGCCCGTGTTGGCTTCGCGCTCGATGTCTTGCGCGGCCACGATGTCGATCTGGCAATCTTCCCGCACGAAATCGAAGACTTCGTTGATCGCGGCATGACCGGCGGCGGAGCGAAACTCGATATCAAACCCCAGGTAGCACGACTCGGCATCCCAGGCTTCGACCGTCGGCATCGCGTCGGTCAGCGTAGTGATGTGGACGATGTCGCCGAGGGTCTGCAGATAGCGCAGGAACGACAACGGGTCCATGCCATTGCGAAACACCTCCTGGCCGAAGCGCAGGGAGATGTGCCAGAGGCTCGCTTCGCCGGGCTCGGTCGTTTCGGTTTGCGGCGTCGGCGTCGGTTCGGTGGCGAGCGTGGGCGCCTGGTATTCCTGCAGCATCTGGCACAGCTCCATTTCCCGGGCCAGGGCAGGGGGCTGCAACGTCGAGCCTTGGTTGGCGACCACGTCGATCAGCTCGAGCATATGGTCGCCGGATTTGAGCAGCACCGCGATCAGGCCCGGGTCCACTGTGACGCTGCCTTCGCGCAGGCGATCGAGTACGTCTTCGACGATGTGCGTGAAGCTGACGATCGGCTCCAGGCCGAACAGCCCTGCCGAACCCTTGATCGTATGGGCCGCCCGGAAGATCGCGCCGATGGCGTCATCGTCGCCGGGGTCGTTCTCCAGTTGCAGCAGCGACTCTTCCATCGCCTGCAATTGTTCCCGGGCCTCGACGATGAAGGTTTGTTGTGCCTGATCGAGATTGATGCTCACGCTCATATCCTTTGTCGTGTCCGACGTGTTGCGGCGGCTCTAGGCAACCAGGTTGCACAGGGCGAGTGTTTGCGTGACAGCTTTGCTTTGGCCGGTCACCGTCAGTTCGGTGCCGGCCTTGGGGGCTTCGCGCTGAACCATCAGCAGTAGCTGCAAGCCGGCACCGTCCATCTCGGTGACCTGCGACAGGTCCACCGCCATTCGTGGCGTTGCCCCCAATCGAGGCAGCCATTGCGCGGCGAGGTCGGCGGCGGTGTAGATCGTCAGTTCGCCGTCGATCTGCACCTGCGCAGTGTCATCGTCTATTTCGTACAGCAGCGGCATTGAAGCCTCCGACCATCAAGGAAGAATCAGCTTGGATACCGCCGCCAGCATCTGCGCCGGTTGGAACGGCTTGACCACCCAGGCCTTGGCGCCTGCGGCCTGACCCTCTTGCTTCTTCGATTCCTGGGATTCGGTGGTCAGCATGATGATCGGCGTGAACTTGTAGCTGGCCAGCTTCTTGACCTCCTTGACGAAGGTGATGCCGTCCATGTTCGGCATGTTCACGTCGCTGATGATCAGGTGCACTTTCTGGCCATTGAGCTTGCCCAGCGCATCCTTGCCATCGCTCGCCTCGATGACGTCGTAGCCGGCACTTTTCAACGCGATGCCGACCACCTGCCGGACGCTCGCGGAGTCGTCGACAACCAATACACTTTTAGCCATGAGGGGCTCCTAGAAGAAGGTGATTTCCTGTGAAGACTGTTGCGCAGCCGAGCCGCCGTGGTGATTACGGCGTTGCTCGTCAGTGGCGTAAGTGGTTTCCATGCGCGCCAGCCATTGCCGGGCGTCGATGGAGACGACCTGTTCGGGCGACTGGCTGGCCTGCTGAATGTGCACGTGCAGGTCCTCGATGTTGTCGCGCACGTGGCTGAGGATCTGGCTGACCCGATCCTGGAATTGCAGGTTGACCAGCACTTCGGTGAGCTCGTCACGAATGCCGAAGCTTTCGCGCTGCAGCATGTCGGCCGAATCGGCGAGGCGCCCGGTCACGCTTTTGAAGCGCTCGAGCACCCGTTGGATGCTGCCTTCGGACACGACCACGGACTGGCTGTCCTGGTCCGCGCCGCTGGAAGCGGCCTGCACCAGTTGGGTGATGGCGGTATTGATCACGTCGACCTTGGCCGACATCTGTTGGCCGGTCTCGCTGGATTTGCTCGACAGGGCGCGTACAGCATCGGCCACCACGGCAAAACCGCGCCCGGCTTCGCCTGCCCGGGCGGCTTCGATGGCGGCGTTGAGGGCCAGCAGGTTGGTCTGGGCGGCAATCGCCGCGACATCGGCGGCCATGGTCCGCAGCTCGCCGGTGTAGGCGGTCAGGTTGCGCACTTGGGCCAGGGTTTCATCGCGGCTGGCCTGGGTCGTTTTCAACGAGTCGATAACCTTGACCAGTTCGCCTTCGCTTTGCGCCAGGACTTGTACGGCACCACCGCTGCTGTTGCCGGTCAACTCGCCGGCGGCCAGTTCAGAGGCTTGTACGGTCTCTTCCAGACGCGAAGAAATCCCAATGAAGCGGCTGGTCAGCGAGACGATCGCGGTTTCGGTTTGCTGGCGCGAACTTTCAACTTGCTTGGCCCAGATCGGCATCGCGCCGAGGATCACTTCGTTGAGTTGTGCGGTGGCTTTATCGGCACCCTGGTGGGCGGCCTCCTGCTCGCGACGGGCGATGGCGGCGGCGACTGCCTCGTCAAGCTGAAGCCGTTGCGACCGCGCGGCCAAGACACCGACAGCCACGCCAAGGACCAGTAGCACGACGCTCAAACCGATGTTCTGCACACTCGTGCCGTTGACTGCCAGCACGCCGACGCTGGCGGCAACGGCCACGATAACGGCGTGCCAGACGATGCGCGGCGGGGTTTGGGCGAGGGAGTGGTCGTGGGAATACGACGTCATGGTTCGGTCCTTGAACAGTGTTGCCAAGAGGATATTTGCGAATAACTGGTTATCTGCAATGCCGACTTGGTCTTGAGTACCAGTCGTCCGGTTCCGGAAAAAATAATGGCACATTGCTATCTGAGAATAGACGAAATCGGAGAAATGTCGAGAAGGCCAGGTCTACGCAAACCTTGTGGTGAGGGAGCTTGCTCCCTCGCCACAAAAGCGGACATTCATTGAAACGAGATCCGGGGATTGAGCTAAATTACTTCGCATAGGATTCTGAACCTGCCAACGAGCCCTCATGCCCACCCAGCCTCTCTGGAAAACCTACCTGCTGTTCCTGGCCCCCATGGTCCTGTCCAATTTCCTCCAGTCGATGTCCGGCACGCTCAACAGCATCTACATCGGCCAGATGCTTGGCACGCAGGCGCTGGCCTCGGTGTCGGGCATGTTTCCCATCGTGTTTTTCTTCATCGCCCTGGTGATCGGTCTGGGCGCCGGCGCGGGGGTATTGATCGGCCAGGCCTACGGCGCTGGCGAGACCGGCACGGTGAAAGCGATTGCCGGTTCGACGCTGTTGCTGGGGGCGATCATCGGATTGGTGGCGGCAGTCCTTGGCAGTGTCTTCGCCCGTGAGGCCTTGCAAGGACTGGGGACGCCGGACGATGTGCTCGAAGATGCCATTTCCTATGCGCGCGTAATGATGTGGATCCTACCGATGTTGCTGGTATTCGTGCTCTTCACCCAGCTGCTGCGCGGTGTGAGCGACACCCTGTCGCCGCTGCTGGCGCTGCTGGTGTCCACCAGCGTCGGACTGATGCTGACGCCGGCGCTGATTCGCGGCTGGCTGGGATTGCCGCAGATGGGCATCCAGAGCGCGGCGTGGGCCGGGTTGGTGGGCACCGCGACGGCCATGGGCATGCTCGTGTGGCGCCTGAACCGCCGCAAGCATGCCTTGGCGCCGGACCGTGCGTTGTTCGCCGCGATGCGCCTGGACCGGGTAATTCTTGGCAAAGTGCTGCGCATCGGTTTGCCGACGGGGCTGCAGATGGTGGTGATTTCGCTGTCGGAGCTGGTGATCCTGGCGTTGGTCAACTCCCACGGCTCCCAGGCCACGGCCGCCTACGGCGCGGTGACGCAGATCGTCAATTACGTGCAGTTCCCGGCGCTGTCGATTGCCATCACCGCCTCGATCCTTGGCGCCCAGGCCATCGGCGCCGGGCGTCTGGAGCGGCTGGGGCCGATCCTGCGCACCGGGTTGTTGATCAATGTCTGGCTGACGGGTGGGCTGGTGCTGCTCGGGTACCTGATGTCCCATTGGCTGCTGGGGCTGTTCATCACCGATCCGGCGGCGCGGGTCCAGGCTGAACACTTGTTGCATATCATGCTCTGGAGCCTGTTGGTGTTCGGCTTCCAGGCAATCATCGGCGGCATCATGCGCGCCAGCGGCACGGTGCTGGTACCGGTGGCGATCTCGATTTTTTGCATCCTCGGCGTGCAAGTGCCAGCGGCCTACTTGCTGGACGCGCACTTCGGCCTGCAAGGGGTGTGGATGGCATTTCCAGTGGCGTACCTGAGCATGCTGTTGTTGCAGACGCTGTATTACAAACGGGTCTGGCAGCATCAGCGGATCGAGCGTTTGGTCTAGATACCTTGAGCGGGTTTAGCGGGTGTTACAGTGCCCGCCGTTGATCTTGTCATTCATGGGGATTTCGATGTCTGTAGAACTTCCATCCGCCAGCTACCGCGCCTTCCTCTTCGACATGGACGGCACGCTGCTCAATTCCATCGCCGCCACCGAGCGGATCTGGACGCGCTGGGCCCTGCGCCATGGCTTGGACGTGGCGAAATTCCTGCCGACGATCCATGGCGTGCGCGCTGTCGATACCGTGGCCCGCCAGCGTCTGCCAGGCGTGGACGCCCAGGCCGAGGCCGAGCACCTCACCCGGGAAGAAATCGAGGACGTGGATGGGGTGGTCGAAGTGCCCGGTGCACTGGCCTTCCTCAAGCGCCTGCCGCCGACGCAATGGGCGATTGTCACTTCTGCGCCCATGGCATTGGCCTTGCGCCGCATGGAAGCGGCCGGGATTGCACGGCCCGACGTGATGGTGACCGCTGAAGACGTGAGCGTCGGCAAGCCGAATCCCAGCTGTTATTTATTGGCGGCGCAGCGCTTGCAGGTGACCGCGCAGCAATGCCTGGTGTTCGAGGATGCCGAAGCCGGCATCAAGGCCGGCGAGGCGGCGGGGGCGGACGTGATGGTGGTCACCGCCACGCATACGCACCCGGTGGTGACGCTGCATTCGCAGATCGCGGATTACCAAGGCATTGGCGTCGAAGTGGATGACGACGGATCGATGCGTCTTTCAACACACCGCTAGAGCCTGTGGGAGTTTGCTCCCACAGGCTTGCTTCGTGACTCAGGTCAGGTCACCACGCGATAGCACGGCACATATTCCGCGCCACCCGGCAGTTTCATCCGGTGCTGGGCGACGAACGCCTGGAGCAGGCGATCGAGGGGCTCCATGATCGCCGGGTCGCCGTTGATCTCGTACGGACCATGCTCTTCGATCAGGCGGATACCCTTGTCCTTGACGTTGCCGGCGACGATCCCGGAAAACGCCCGGCGCAGGTTGGCGGCCAGTTCGTGGGGCGGCAGGTCGCGGCTCAGGCCCAGGCTGGCCATGTTGGCGTGAGTCGGGTCGAACGGGCGCTGGAAGCCTTCGTCGATCTTCAGCAGCCAGTTGAAGTGGAAGGCATCGTTGCGCTCGCGGCGGAACTGCTTCACTTCCTTGAGGCCTTGGGTCATCTGCCGCGCCACTTCGGCCGGGTCGTCGATGATGATCTGGTAATGCTTCTGCGCGGCCTCGCCCAAGGTTGCACCCACGAACGCATGCAGTTGGTCCAAGTACGGCGCGGCGCTTTTCGGCCCGGTGAGCACGACCGGGAAGGGCAGGTCCTGGTTGGCCGGGTGCATGAGGATGCCCAACAGGTACAGGAACTCTTCGGCGGTGCCGGCGCCGCCCGGGAAGATGATGATGCCGTGGCCGACGCGCACGAAGGCTTCGAGGCGCTTCTCGATGTCCGGCAGGATCACCAGCTCGTTGACGATCGGGTTTGGCGCTTCGGCGGCAATGATGCCCGGCTCCGTCAGGCCCAGGTAGCGGCCGCCCTGGATCCGCTGCTTGGCGTGGGCAATGGTCGCGCCTTTCATCGGGCCTTTCATCACGCCCGGGCCGCAGCCGGTGCAGATGTCCAGGCTGCGCAGGCCCAGTTCATGGCCGACCTTCTTGGTGTACTTGTATTCTTCGGTATTGATCGAGTGACCGCCCCAGCACACGACGATTTTCGGCTCGACGCCTGGGCGCAGGGTGCGGGCATTGCGCAGCAGGTGGAAGACGTAGTCGCTGATGCCCTGGGACGTACTCAGGTCGATGCGCTGGCTGTCCAGTTCGTTCTCGGTGTAGACGATGTCGCGCAGGGCGCTGAAGAGCATTTCGCGGGTGCTGGCGATCATCTCGCCGTCGACGAACGCGTCGGCCGGCGCGTTCAGCAGCTCCAGGCGCACGCCCCGGTCCTGCTGGTGAATACGGATCTCGAAGTCCTTGTAGGCTTCCAGGATGGTCTTGGCGTTATCGACATGGGCGCCGGTGTTGAGAATGGCCAGGGCGCACTGGCGGAAAAGATCATAGATGCTGCCGGAACCGGCTTCACTCAGTTGCTGGACTTCGCGCTGGGACAAGGTCTCCAGGCTGCCCTTGGGACTTACCGAGGCGTTGATTACATGTCTTTGAGTCATTCAGCTTTCCTTGAAAACGATGCCGTACACACGACGAGCGGCATCTTGAAAAAAACGTCCACGCAGAACGATCGCACGATCCTCGCGGTATCGCCATGGACTTTGATCCGGGTCCTTCGGGTTGGTTGCCTCACAAAATGAGCCCCAGCATAGCTAAATCGACCGGGCAGGCGATAATGCGCGGGTCTTTTCACGCCACACAAGGAAATTGCGACGCGATGTTCGAGATCAAACCGTGGGACGCGGCGGCTTACCGGCAGCAGACGCGGCGCAGCACCCTCATTATTGCAGTGGTGTTCCTGGCGCTGGCGATGCTTCTGTCCACTTTCGCCGTGATGCTGTTCGGAACACCTGGGGGCGATAATTTTCGCTTCAACGTGGGTGGCGTATTCGTTGCGGTGCTGGTGATGGCTGGCCTGATGCGCATGTATTTCTGGTCCCAGCCATGGATGGCGGCGGCGGTCTACGGCTGGCAGCTCAAGCGCAGCCTGATGAGCATCACCAATGTGATGCACCAGGTCAAAGCCGGCGTGCAAGCGCAAGACCCGGCGGCGATGAAGCTGTTGCGGTTCTATCATCTGGGCCTGACCCAAATGCACCTGCTGGACGCCAATTCCAGTGAACAGGCCTCCCTGAATCGCGAAGCCGACGAACATCAGCAAAACATGCAGGCGCTGGGCCTGGACCCGGAGCAATTGCGCCTGGAGCCCTCTTGGATCGAAACGGTGAAACAGGCCTATAGCGCGCGCGAATAACCGCCGCTCGTCGCTTGCCCAAAGGGAAAAATCAAACCTCGAACCTTGGCCGCTTTTCTGATGGACAATCATGGAAAGGAGAGTCGAGATGTCAGGCAAGATCGTTCATGGAACCTGGGCCATGCTGTGCGCGGCGACGGTGGGACTGGCGGGCTGCGCGGGTGGCAATAGCGATTCAGCCGTGGACGCCCCGGGCGCCGCGAAGAGTCCGACCACCGCGACGCTGGAGGCGGGGGCGGGGATCATGCAGAACAAGCCTCCGTTGCAGGCGTTGGATACCTACCTGGATGGCTTTCATTTTTACAACGGGCGGATGTCCGGGCAAATGGAAGCGCACCACTATTGCACGGCGCTGAACGAAGAGGTGTTCCAATGCGCGATCTTCGATGCCAATAGCGCCAATGCCAAGTTGATGGGCGTGGAATACATCATCAGCAAGCGGCTGTTCGAAGGCCTGCCGGCCAGCGAAAAGCAGCTGTGGCACAGCCATGTGCATGAGGTGAAGTCGGGGCAATTGGTTGCGCCGGGCATACCCGAAGTGGCAGAAACCCGCTTGATGAAAAACCTCGTCAGCACCTACGGCAAGACCTGGCACACCTGGCATACCGAACAGGGCAATGCGCTGCCTTACGGCGTCCCGCAGTTGATGATGGGCTTCACCGCCGATGGCCAGATCGACCCCCAGCTGGTCCGTGAGCGCGACCGCCGGATGGGCATCGACAGCGAAGCGAAGAAACGCGCCCGCGCGGGCATCGACGCGCCGGCGATTGATCCGGGCGCGGATGCCTGGCAAAAGGGGCAGGTGTGGCAGATCAAGGATCCGACGGGGCATGCTCACTGAAAGCGAATCTGCTGAACATTGCTTTTGTGGTGAGGGAGCAAGCTCCCTGGCCACGGGGGCAGGGAGTTAGTGTAAGGGGGAGTTAAATAAATTAAGGCTGTTTGAAGTGCCCCGGAACATCATGTTCCGTTTCGTTTGGCTTGGTTCTTTTCTGAACTTGAACGTCAGTTATATTGACGCTCTTTAGTTCAGTAAACGTAACCCTCAGAAGCGCCTCGGCTTCTTCGGGACTGAGGGTCTCGGTATCGGCCGCCAGCACCCGGTTGTCCGGTTGGCCATCGGCGATGAAACTGACGATGAATCGATCCTGGCTCATGCATGACCTCGACAGGGTTAAGCGCCAGGGCGCGGTCAGGCCGCGCCCCAACGGTTCTCCGGGTTACGATTTCCTGCCACCGCCATGGCTGCGTTCGCCACCTTTTTTGCCGGCTTCAGAGGCTTTTTCCCGGTCGTTTGCAAAGTTGCCACCAGAAGCATGTCCGCCTTTCTTGCCAGCTTCGGATGCTTTCTCGCGGTCGTTTGCGAAGTTACCTGGGTTTTTGTTTCCGCTATTAGCCATTTCGAGATTCCTCATTTTGGTTAAGCGAGTAAATCGTGCCTCGCAGTACTGTGAAAGAAAATTGCCCAGGGAAGTTTAAAAAAAACGTTTCGCTGGCGACGAACGGCATCGACTTGAACATACCGCAACGTAAACTTGGACAGCCGTTTCGCTTGAACTTGTACAGCATCGATTTTGTTAATAAGCCTGGCGGCGGCAAATGGTATTTGTTCATCGTTCGCGGGTTGTTTTAGTCCTCGCCGCCGCTGACTTTCCAATGCTTGGCCTCGGGTGGAAACACCACTTGTTCCACGCGGTGGGCTATGCCGAAGGCCAAGGAGTTTTCTGCCGGGATCACGCGTTCCTCCGCGCAGAGGCATTTGAAAATATCCAATTGCGTGGCGGCGCCGGCAGTTTCCTTCACATAGATTTCCACATAGCGCGCCACGTCGTTGTCCAGGCTGGACAGGTATTCGCGCAGGCGCGAATGGTCCACCGATTTCTGGCCGAAATACCAATTCATCGGGTGGATCAGGAAGCGTGAGTGCGGTGTGGTGGTGCGGTCGCTGGCGGCGAGGTACATGACGATGCCCATCGACTCGATGTTGCCGGCATTCACCGCGCGTACTGGCACCGGGAGGGACTTGATGAAGGTGTAGAGAGTAAACCCGAAATTGGTGCTGCCGCCGACCGTAGACAGGTTGAGCATCAGCGAGTCGGCGCCTTTTTCAATGGCTTCCAGGCAGTTGTCCCGGAAGCGTTCGGTGGTTCCCTGGTCGATCTGGCAATGGAAATGGACAATGTGTTCGGACATCTGAAACTCCTCTCGGCTTGACGCGGTGACGAGTCTGCGGATCAGCGGCTCTGTACAGTTGGGAGTTCGCCTGCTGTCGGATGTTCCAATGCGTCGCGGGCAAATCGAGAGCGGTCACTCATCCAGCGCTTCGCTCAACAGGCTTCGACCGCTTGGGTCATGCGTTGCAGGAACATCGTCAGCGCGGCTTCCTGCGCACTCAGGCCTTTACGCACCCGAGGTTTAGGCAGGTCGCGCAGAACACCGCCCATGAATCCTTCCAACACGGCGGGGTGGATGTAGCATTTTCGACAGACGGCGGGCGTGTTGCCCAACTGCCGTGCGACTTGCCTGACCATCCCGGCGACGTGGCGCTTGGCTTCGGTTTCGGTCTCCCATTGCAACGTCCGCAGCCCGTCCAGCGCCGCGGCGCTACCGGCCCAGGTGCGATAATCCTTGGCGGTGAAGTCGGCGCCAGTGAGCGTCTTGAGGTAGGCGTTGATGTCCGAAGAGGTGATGGCGTGACGCTCGCCGTCCTCATCCAGGTATTGAAAGAGGTTTTGCCCGGGAATTTCCTGGCATCGCTTGACGATTCTCGCCAGGCGCCGGTCTTTCACGGTGATCTGGTGTTCGACCCCACTCTTGCCGCGGAACTGGAACGCGATGGCGCTGCCGTTGACCTCGACGTGCTTGTTGCGCAGGGTGGTCAAGCCATAGGAGCGGTTGTCCCGGGCGTATTGCGTGTTGCCGACGCGGATCAGCGTCACGTCGAGCAAGGTAATGACCGTTGCCATGACTTTATCGCGGCTGAAACCGGGCGTGGCGAGGATTTCCTCCAGGCGTTTGCGCAAGCGGGGCAGGGTGCGTCCGAATTCCAGCATGCGTGAATACTTGTCGGCATCGCGCACTTCGCGCCAGCGCGAATGATAGCGGTACTGCTTGCGTCCCCGAGCGTCGCGCCCGGTGGCCTGGATATGGCCGCGCGGGTCGGTGCAGATCCACACATCGGTGTAGGCTGGCGGAACGGCAAGGGCATTGATGCGCTGGATTTCGGCAGGGTCGGTCAGGCGCTGGCCCGACGGGTCGAAATAGCAGAACTTGCCCCGCAGTTTCTTGCGGGTGATGCCCGGGGCGGTGTCATCGACGTAGTGGAGGTCGGCCGGGAGTGCATCGGGCAGCAGCGTGTCGGGCATGATTGATCCTTGGCAACGAATTCAGTGGCCTGTGAATTCATTGACCGCTGCCCGTTGCGGTCGTGCCGAGATTCTGCTGTCGCCCCAATCCTCAGTGCTACGCCAACACCGCCACCGCCTTGATCTGCGCCCAAAGCACCTGGCCGGGTTGAAGCTCTAACTGGTCCCGGGAGTAACGGGTGATGCGCGCCAGCAGCGGCGTGCCGGCGGCTTCCAGTCGGATCAGGACATGGGCGGCGTTGTCGCCAGCCAGTTCGCTGACCACGGTGACCGGCAAGCGATTGAGAATGCTGGTCTGCGCGTCGTTCGCCAGGCTCAGGCTGACGTCCCGGGCCTGGACCTTGAAGCGCAGCGGCTGGCCGACAGCCATTGGCTGATGGGCGACACGCACTTGGAGCTGGCTGTCGGGCAGTGTCAGGGTGAGCAATTGGTACGCGGGGTCATAGCCGCTGACGCTGCCCTGGATTACCACGCCCGCGTCATCGCCTTGAGCCAGAGGCAGGTCGAGTCGGGCCAGGGTTTCGCCAATCGGGCCGCTGGCCAAGGCACGGCCGGCGTCGAGCAGGACGATGTGATCGGCCAGGCGCGCCACTTCGTCCTGGGAATGGCTGACGTAGAGGATCGGTATGTCCAGCTCATCATGCAGCCGTTGCAGGTACGGCAGGATTTCATTCTTGCGCCGCGTATCGAGAGCCGCCAGTGGCTCATCCATCAGCAACAAGCGTGGGCTGGTGAGCAGGGCGCGGGCGATGCCCACGCGCTGGCGTTCGCCGCCGGACAGGTTGTGCGGTCGCCGGTCGAGCAAATGCCCGATGCCCAGCAGTTGCGTCGCGTGGTCCATGTCCACGCGTCGCTGCGCCGGTGCCACCCGCTTGAGACCGAATGACAGGTTGTCGCTTACCGACAGGTGCTCGAACAGGCTTGCCTCCTGGAAGACGTACCCCAGCGCGCGATGATGGGGCGGCACGAATATGCCGCGCTCGCTGTCCTGCCACACCTGGCCATTGACCTCGACGAAACCCCGCGCCGGCCGCTCCAAGCCGGCGATGCAGCGCAGGCACGTGGTCTTGCCGGAGCCGGACTCGCCATACAGCGCCGTCACGCCATTGCCAGGCAGCTGCACGTCCAGGTCCAGGGAAAAATCTCCACGGCTGAGTTGAAATCTCGCCTGGATCATCGATCAGCTCCAACCCGCGCGTGCCCGGCGGCTGGAGTACAACGCCAGCAGCACCAGGAAGGAAAACACCAACATCGCCGCTGCCAGCCAGTGGGCTTGGGCGTATTCGAGGGCTTCGACATGGTCGTAGATCTGCACCGACACCACCCGCGTCTTTTCCGGGATGTTGCCGCCGATCATCAGTACCACGCCGAATTCGCCGACGGTGTGGGCGAAACCGAGAATCGCCGCAGTGATGAAACCGGGCCGGGCCAGGGGCACGACCACGCTGAAAAACGTGTCCCAAGGGCCGGCGCGCAGGGTGGCGGCGACTTCCAGCGGACGGCTGCCGATGGCGGAAAAAGCGTTCTGCAACGGCTGCACCACAAAGGGCAAGGAGTAAATTACCGAGCCAATCACCAGTCCAGTAAAGCTGAAGGTGAGGGTGCCCAAACCGAGCGACTGGGTAAACTGGCCGATCCAGCCATTGGGCCCCAACGCCAGCAGCAGATAGAAGCCGATAACAGTGGGCGGCAGCACCAGCGGAAGGGCGACTACCGCGCCCACAGGCCCGCGCAGCCACGACTGGGTGCGCGATAGCCACAGCGCAATGGGCGTGCCGATGAGCAGCAGGATGACCGTGGTCAGCGACGCCAGTTTCAGGGTCAGCCAGATGGCGGCGTAGTCGGCACTGGTCAGCGGCATTTAGCGTTGATAACCGTAGGCTTGGATGATCGCGGCGGCTTTTGGGCCCTTGAGATATTCCAACAGTGCGAGCGCGGCGGGGTTGTCCCGGCCTTTGCCGAGAATCACCGCGTCCTGCTTGATCGGATCATGCAGTTCGGGCGGGACGATCCACGCTGAACCGCTCGCCAGCTTGCCGTCCTTGTACACCTGGGAGAGGGCCACGAAGCCCAGCTCGGCATTGCCCGTGGAGACAAATTGATAGGCCTGGGTAATGTTCTGGCCTTCGACGATTTTGTTTTTGACGTGCGCGGTCAACCCAAGTTTTTCCAGTACCTGAGTGGCGGCCAGGCCGTAGGGCGCGGCTTTCGGGTTGGCGATGGACAGATGCTGGAATGCGTTCTCCCGCAGGACTTGGCCCTCGCTGTCGACATAACCGGCCTTGGCCGACCATAACGCCAGCGTGCCAATGGCGTAGGTGAAGCGCGAGCCCTTGAGCGTATCGCCTTCGCTTTCCAGCCTGGCCGGCGTCGTGTCGTCGGCGGCGAGGAAGACCTCGAACGGCGCGCCGTTCTTGATCTGGGTGTAGAACTGCCCGGTCGCGCCAAAGGCGGCTGTCAGTTTGTGGCCGGTGTCTTGTTCAAAATCGGCGGCGATAGCTTGCATCGGCGCGGTGAAATTGGACGCAACGGCAACCTGCACTTCCTCGGCTTGGGCAGTGCCATTGGCCAGCAGCGGGATCAGCAGCAATGGCGCAAAGCGGATGAGGCGCATGAAAGAGGCTCCGGGGGACGGTTTCGCTATATAGCGGAATATATAGCGAATACACGACAAACGGAACGCTGCATTTTTGGGAGCGGCCTTGCTCGCGTAGACGTCGCTGTCCAGTCAGCCCTTGAACCGGGCCAGCGCTTCTTCGGCCAAGCGCCGGGTCAGCTCGCCGCTCGGCAGCTCGCGACCCATGGGAAAAGCCTGGCCAGCCCAGAGATTGGCGAAGTCCGCGTCATCCTTGGCACGCAGGGGCATCAGTGCGCCGCCCGCCAGGGGGAACGCCGGCGCGAGCGGGCTCATCGGGCCGACTTCACGCATCACCCGGTTGACGATGCCCCGGGCGGGGCGACCGGTGAACAGGTTGGTGACGGCGGTCTGGCTTTCCTTGGCCGTGCGCAGCGCCTGGCGATGGGAGTCGCTGATCTTGGCTTCTGGGGTGAACAGATAGGCGCTGCCCAGTTGCACCGCCGACGCGCCGAGGGCGAACGCCGCGACGATCCCCCGCGCATCGCCAATACCGCCGGTGGCGATAACCGGAACTTTCACCGCGTCCACCACCTGCGGCAGCAAGGCGAACAGGCCCACTTGGGTGTTGAGGTCGTCGCTCAGGAACATCCCGCGATGGCCGCCGGCTTCATAGCCCATGGCGATGATCGCGTCGCAGCCATGTTGTTCAAGCCAGATGGCTTCCTCGACGGTGGTGGCCGAAGAAAGGATTTTCGCGCCGGTGGCCTTGACGCGATCCAGCAACGATTTTTCCGGAAGGCCAAAATGAAAGCTCACCACCTTGGGTCGCATTTCTTCCAGCACCCGACAGGCCGCATCGTCGAACGGAGTGCGATTGGACACGGGCGTCGGCGCCTCGAAATCGGCGCCCAGCTCTTGGTAATAAGGCTTGAGGTGTTGCTTCCAAGCCGCGGCCCGCTGCTCGTCGAACGCCGGTGGCTGGTGGCAGAAAAAATTCACGTTGAAGGGGTTGTCGGTCTGTTCGCTGATCGTCGTCAGCGCCTGGCGCAGTTGCTCCACATCCAGCATTGCCGCCGGCATCGAGCCCAGCCCGCCGGCATTGCAGGTGGCGACCACCATGGCCGGACCGGTCACCCCGGCCAACGGCCCCTGGATGATGGGAAGCTCGATCCCGAGCTGGTCAAGAATGCGCGTGTCTGGCCACTGGCTCATGTACGGGTCTCCGACGGCAGAAGGAAACAACGTTTTTAGCAGGAGTGACCCGGCCGAGGCCAGTCGAGTTTTTCAATCGGTACGCGGGTTTGTTCCTGGCGATGGGATGGGTACCATGCGGCTTCAATCATCAAGGAGCCTGACCCATGGACGTGAAACTCAAGACAGTCGAACCGTTCACCGTTGCCGGCCTGCAGGTGCGCACCCGCAACTCCGAGGAGCAACAGGGCGACGCGGCGAGGATCGGCCCGATGTGGCAGCAATTCTTCACCAAAGGACTGTTCGAAAAAGTCCCGGCCAGGCAGTCGGAATCGTTCGTCTATGGGGTGTATTCCGACTATGAGTCCGACGCGACCGGCTACTTCAACGTAACTGCTGGTGTAGAGGTCGATGCCACCAGCGCAGGCTACCCCGCCGTTAACGTCGAGGGCGGGGATTACCTGGTGTTCTCGGCCAAGGGGCCGATGCCTGACTGCGTGATAGAGGCGTGGGGCTTGATCTGGGCGTATTTCGCCGACAACCCGCAGACCCTGCGTCGTTTCACCACCGATTTCGAGGTGTACAGCGCCCCCGACTCGGTCGCGATCTACATCGGCGTTCAGTCTTCGGACGAGCGTTCAAGCGCCAGCAACTGACGCTTGCGCTCCACGCCCCAGCGATAGCCCGACAGGTTGCCGTCGCTGCGCACCACCCGGTGACAGGGGATGGCTACCGCGAGGCTGTTGGCGCCGCAGGCCTGGGCCACGGCGCGCACCGCCTTGGGCAAGCCGATGCGCATGGCAATTTCGGCGTAGCTGGCGGTGCTGCCTGGCGGGATCTCCCGCAGGGCTTGCCAGACCCGCTCCTGAAATGCCGTGCCGCGTAGATCCAGTGGCAGGTCCAAGCCCAGCGCCGGCGCTTCGATGAAGCCCACCACCTGGGCTATCAACTGCTCGAATTCCCGGTCGGCACCGATCAGGTTTGCCCTGCGGAACTTGTCTTGCAGGTCGCGCACCAGGACATCCGGATCGTCCCCCAGCAAGATCGCGCACACACCACGCTCGCTTTGCGCCACCAGGATCGCCCCGAGGGAGCACTGGCCGACGGCGAAGCGAATGTCGGTGTTCTGCCCGGCGGCACGGTAGTCGGCGGGTTTCATGCCGAGGACTTTATCGGCGGCTTCATAAAACCGGCTGTTGGAATTGAACCCTGCGTCGTACAGCGCTTCGGTGACTGTCCCGGCATCGGCCAGGCGTTCGCGCACTTTGCTTGAACGGTGGGCGGCGGCATAGGCTTTGGGCGTCAGGCCGGTAACGGCCTTGAAGACCCGATGAAAATGGAACGGGCTCAGGCCCGCGGCTTCGGCCAGTTCACTGAGCCCAGGAAGGTTTTCAGCTGCCTCGATCTGCCGGCAAGCGGCCGCGACCCGCGCCGCTTGCTGCGCGGCGATCTGCGTCTGATCCCTGGCCACCCGTTTGCTGGGACGATACCCGGCTGCCTGGGCCTGTTCCGGTGTGTCGAAGAATTCGATGTTGCGCGGGTTGGGCAGGCGCGACAGGCTGCTGGGGTGGCAATAGATGCCGGTGGTTTTCACGCCATAGACGAATTGCCCATCGGCGCGCGGGTCCCGAGCGAGCACGGCGGCCCAGCGCGGGTCGAGTTCAGGGGCGAGGGTGTTTGAAGTGTTGTTCATGGTTGTTCTGTCCATTGGCCCGTTTTGCCTACGATAGCGAGCCCGCATGGCGGCAACACTCCGGGTCTTGCGGTTGAATTCTGCACCTTCACCCGGCGGTGCGAAACGTCAGGTTGATCCGCTGGGCGCCCAGTTGCGGATGCTCTCCTTGCTTGAGTGGCAGCACGCCGTGATAACGCAACCGATCCACGCCGCCCCAGACCACGATGTCGCCGTGAAACAGCGGGACCCGCAAGCTTTTGTCGCTGCGCTCGAAGCCGCCGAATTGGAACACCGCCGGCAGGCCCAGGGACATCGAGACGATAGGAGCACTGAGGGAGCGTTCGTTCTTGTCCTGGTGCAGCGACATCCGCGCGCCGGGCACGTAGCGGTTGATCAGGCAGGCATCGGGTTCAAAATGCTCGAACTGTGCCTGCCGGGCAGCGGCGCGCGCCAGCTCCCGGAACACCGCCGGCATGTCCGGCCAGGGTTGGCCTGTCTGCGGATCATGGGCCGTGTAACGGTAGCCGCTGCGGTCAGTGGTCCAGCCGAGCACGCCGCAGCTGCTCAAGGCGACCGACATGGTAAAGCCGCCGGGCGTGACCATTTGCCGGAACGGTGCGGCCTGCAAGACCGCATCCAGCGCCGGCAGCAACCGATCGAGCCAGGGCAAGGCAAACCCGCGCAGCACGAAGGACTGCTCGCCGATCTGTTCGGTCTGGCCAGGCGTGGTGGGCGCCTGGTCGGCGAACAGGTCCAGGGTGATGGGCGTATCGTCATTGCGCATCATGAAAAATGATCCCGAGTGTATGCCGGCGGCCGCTGAGCACGCGGCTGACGCCGTGGCGCAAGTTCACCCGATAATAACCGCGAACGCCTTTGACGGGTCGCTGGTGCACGGCAAACACCACGGCGTCGCCCTGTTTCAGATCGATGACCTGGGGACGCGACTGCATGCGCGGACGTTGCTCGGTCAAGACAAACTCGCCACCGGTAAATTCCTGGTCCGGTTCCGACAGCAGGATCGCCACCTGCAAAGGGAACACGTGCTCACCGTACAGATCCTGATGCAGGCAGTTGTAATCCTGCGGGCCGTATTGCAACAGCAAGGGCGTGGGCCGTTGTTGCCCGGCAGCGTGACAGCGCTGGACGAAATCGGCGTGCTGGTCGGGATATCGCACCGGTAAACCCATGCATTCATTCCAGCGGTTAGCCAGCGGCACCAGCAGCGGATACAGCGATTGACGCAGTTGTTGGACGGCCTCAGGCAGCGGGTAACGAAAATACTGGTACTCGCCACGGCCGAATCCATGACGCGCCATGATCACCCGGGAACGAAACAGCCCCGGGTCGCTGTACAAGCCGCGCAGCTCCAGGCACAGCGCTGCCGGCAGCAGCTGGCGAACGATCGCGCAGCCGTCCTGGTCGAGGCTTTGTTCCAGGGCGGGCCAGTCAAGGTCATTAATGCGTTGGATCAGCGATGACGTAGAGGACATGAGTGCAATCCTTATGGACGGACTGATCAGTCTGTGGAGCGCTGCGTTGCCGGGCACTCCGATTCTTGCGGTATTGAAAAGCTTTCTGTGGCGAGGGAGCTTGCTCCCGCTGGGTGGCGAAGCCGCCCCAATCAGGCAGCAGGAGCCATTAGATGTACCGCGTTGACGCATTTTACGACTGCTGCGCAGCCGAGCGGGAGCAAGCTCCCTCGCCACAAAGGCATCTTGTCCCGCCGGGTGCCACGCTCAGAGTGACTTGCTGACCTTGAGGTCGCTGATCACATCGCTTTCGCCATGCAGCTTCTCCAGCTCTGCCAAGGCTTCTTCCTCGGTGCCATTTTTCAGTTGCGCGAACTCGAAGCGGCGTTCGCCGTTGAGTTTGTACTTGATCACGTATTTGGTTGTCTGGGCCACGGTCTGTCCTGTCTTTGGCACGGGGCGGCTCAGCTCAGTTTCGAGCTGGAGCGCCGGATGATCTTGATTTTGTGGGTCAGGGTCGGCTTGCGTGTGACGCTGATGGCGCGATGGCTGACGGTGTCGATGGTGATGTTCCAGAAACCGGTGCTAGGCGCGGTAATCTTGGCCGGGAACGTGTCGAATGCGCCGCCATGGTAAGTGTGCCGGCCGCCGTTCTTGAAGCTACGGAAATTGGCGTCGTTCATCAAACGGATGTTGCACATTTGGGAGCATTCGATAACGACGATATCGTCCTCGTTGAGGTGCTCGCGCTGGTGGATGAATTTCATAAGCGCCTCCAGAAGGGCATTTCTTGCAAGTCAAGACGGTAAGGTGGAGCAATAATTATGGCGCGCAGTTTATCAGCACCGCGGGTTAATATCCGTCCCCCGTTCCAGGTGCCGTCCATTTACTGCGCGCGGGCGGATAAAAAACGCAGAGCGCCGGAGAAAAACGGCATTTGTATTGTCGGAGGGTCTTTACCGGAGGAATCATATGAAGCGAAGCGTGTGGGTATTGGCCTTGGCCTTGGGTGGATGTGCATCGGTATCGGACATCAACCAGTCGCCTCCCACCATGAGCGTCATCTCCGGGAAGAAACCCCATGAATACGCCAAGTGCGTGGCCGATAAGTTGCTGAAGACTCGTGGCCCGCTGCAGATGGAGCCGCACAAGAACGGTGTCCGGATGATCGTCCCAGGCAAGCTGTCGGCGTTGCCGGCCGCGGTATTCGACATTGACGAGCGTTCCAGCGGCAGCAGCATCAAGTTGCACGAAAGCCTGTCCAACGTGCCGGTGCGCCCGGGTGATGTGCAGGACGCGGCCAACGCTTGCATCTCCGGCTGAGCACGGCTCGGCCTGACTAGCAGGCGGGCATCGGTTAAGCTGCGCCCTCGACAAAAATAATGCCGCCACGGTGAACGTTGGCGGCATTGTCATTTATGGAGTTGAGTCGATGAAACGCGAGCAGGTGCGCGAGCGCCACGCAGAAGGATTGATCCACGCCACCCATGTGATCCAGAACCCTGGAAGCCCGGGCGAGTGGATCGTATTTTTCAAGAAAAGCGCCGGGCGCAGTTATTTCCTGGTGGATGACCAGGACGAAGTCGAATCTTTCAGCCGGCTCGACGACCTGATCGAGACCCTGAGGGGCTTGGGCATCAAGTTCGCCGAGATCCACATCTAGATTATTTACATACCACTAGCACGCTACGGCTGGTGAAGTTGCCGATGTCGACGCCAAGGGTTTTCTCGCTTTCCTTGGCCTGTGCCGTGCCGTCGGTGCCGACGATGCGGTAGCCCGTACCGGCACAGGACGCATCGGCTTTCTCGTAACAAGTCGCCCAGGAGTTGGCCTCGCCCGAGCAATCGATGGTCAGGCCCTGTTCGCCGTTATCCAGATAGGTCTTTTGTGCCGAGGCACAGCCTGCCAAGGCCAGGACTGCGAACAGCGCCAGGATTTTTTTCATGGGATCGTCATCGAGAAGGGGAGGAATGGCGCGAGATTATAGCGAATGGCCATTCCGGTACAGCTAAACCACGTTCCCCATCAAGACAACCTGGCCTCGATGGGGATCGATCGATTACTTCTTGCGGCGATTATTGCGCGCGGGCGCCTGTTCACGCTCCCGAGGGGCCGGGGCAGAGCGTTCGTCCTGGAAAACCGCGGCCACTTCAACCGCCATGGCCTTGCTGGGCAGGGGGCCGGCGACTTGCTCGCCATGGTAGTTGGTAATCCACCATTGGCCGTCCTTGTCCTGGGTGACCGAATAACCGTTTGCGTTCTGTGTTGCCGACATCTAGCTGCCTCGTTGGCGTGATCAAGGCCGCCATGATACGCCAAATGCTCGCAAACAGCGCTCAGGGGCGTACAGTGGGACCGCTGGAACCATCGGAACGAAAGGGGATTGAACTATCCGACGGTTTATTTCTCTATGATGGCATCGGTTGGCCAGTGCAGGCATTGTAAGGCGCCTGCTGGCTGATTAGACTGCGCCGAAACTCGTACATACCGCCTTTTCAAGGACTTATATGATCAAGAAATGCTTGTTCCCAGCAGCCGGTTACGGTACTCGCTTCCTGCCAGCGACTAAAGCCATGCCCAAAGAAATGCTGCCGGTGGTGAACAAGCCACTGATCCAGTACGGCGTCGAAGAAGCCCTTGACGCAGGCCTGACGGAAATCTCCATCGTCACCGGCCGTGGCAAGCGCGCCCTGGAAGACCATTTCGACATCAGCTACGAGTTGGAAAACCAGATCAAGGGCACCGACAAGGAGAAATACCTGGTCGGCATTCGCAAACTGCTGGACGAGTGCTCGTTCTCCTACACCCGCCAGACTGAAATGAAAGGCCTGGGCCACGCGATCCTGACCGGCCGCCCGCTGATCGGTGACGAACCGTTCGCCGTAGTGCTGGCGGATGACTTGTGCGTCAACCTGGAAGGCGACGGCGTACTCACCCAGATGGTCAAGCTGTACAAGCAGTTCCGCTGCTCCATCGTGGCGATCCAGGAAGTCGATCCGCAGGAAACCAACAAGTACGGCGTGATCGCCGGTGAAATGATCCGCGACGATATCTACCGCGTTCACAGCATGGTTGAAAAGCCGAAGCCGGAAGATGCACCGTCGAACCTGGCGATCATTGGTCGTTACATCCTGACCCCGGACATCTTCGACCTGATCGAACAGACCGAGCCAGGCAAGGGTGGTGAAATCCAGATCACCGACGCGTTGATGAAACAAGCCCAGAATGGCTGCGTGATGGCGTACAAGTTCAAGGGCAAGCGTTTCGACTGCGGTGGCGCCGAAGGCTACATCGACGCGACCAACTTCTGCTTCGAAAACTTCTACAAGACCGGCAAGGCTTACTGATAGCCTGCGCCACGCCTTGAAAAAAAACGCCCCGACTGGTTCGGGGCGTTTTTTTTTGTCTGGCTGCTCCCATGCAGGAACAGCAGGTATGCTGACGGCCTGCCGAAGGAGATAGAAGATGGTCTACGATTTTGATCTGTATGTGATTGGCGCCGGTTCCGGCGGTGTTCGAGCCGCACGGTTTGCCGCCGGTTTTGGCGCGAAGGTAGCCGTGGCGGAAAGCCGTTACCTGGGCGGTACGTGCGTGAACGTGGGCTGCGTGCCGAAAAAGCTGCTGGTCTACGGCGCGCACTACGCCGAGGACTTCGAACAAGCGTCGGCCTATGGTTGGACAGCAGGCGAGGCGAGTTTCGACTGGGCCACCCTGATCGCCAACAAGGATCGCGAGATCAATCGCCTCAACGGCATCTACCGTAACCTGCTGGTCAACAGCGGCGTCACGCTGCATGAAGGTCACGCGAAGATTACCGGCCCTCACGAGGTGGAAATCAACGGCGAGCGCCATACCGCGCAGCACATCATGATCGCCACGGGCGGCTGGCCGGTGATCCCGGACATTCCGGGGCGCGAGCACGCGATCAGCTCCAACGAGGCGTTTTTCCTCAAGTCGCTGCCCAAGCGCATGCTGGTAGTGGGTGGCGGTTATATCGCGGTGGAGTTCGCCGGGATTTTCCATGGCATGGGCGCGCAGACTTCCTTGCTGTACCGCGGCGACTTGTTCCTGCGCGGCTTCGACGGCGCGGTGCGCAAACACCTGGCCGAGGAGCTGCAACGCCGTGGCCTCGATTTGCAATTCAAGGCCGACATCCAGCGTATCGACAAGGAGACCGACGGCAGCCTGAAGGTGACGCTCAAGGACGGTCGCTCGCTGGCCACCGATTGCGTGTTCTATGCCACTGGCCGCCGCCCGATGCTCGACAACCTTGGCCTGGAGAACACCGGGGTCACGCTGGACGACAAGGGTTTCGTACAGGTCAACGAAAAATACGAGACCGCCGAGCCGTCGATCCTGGCCATTGGCGACGTGATCGGTCGCGTGCAGCTCACGCCGGTCGCGCTGGCCGAAGGCATGGCGGTGGCGCGACGCCTGTTCAAGCCCGAGCAATATCGCCTGGTGGATTACCGGATGATCCCCACGGCCGTGTTCAGCTTGCCGAATATCGGCACCGTTGGCTTGACCGAGGAGCAAGCCCGCGAAGAGGGCCACGAAGTGCAAATTTTCGAAAGCCGTTTCCGGCCGATGAAACTGACCCTCACCGAATGTCAGGAACGCACGCTGATGAAGCTGGTGGTCGATGCCAGGACCGACAAGGTGTTGGGTTGCCACATGGTCGGGCCGGATGCTGGGGAAATCGTCCAAGGACTGGCGATTGCCCTGAAGGCGGGCGCCACCAAGCGCAACTTCGACGAAACCGTCGGCGTTCATCCAACCGCCGCCGAAGAATTCGTCACCATGCGTACACCCACCGCCTGACCAACGCCCCTCAAGACACAAGGCTGCGATCCATCGGTCCAGCCTTGTGAACTGTTTGTCGGTTGCCACGATCAACAGATCGCCGCCTTCGGCAGCTTCTACAGATTTCTTCTATCTATATAGATTCCTGATAGCCAAAACCAATCATTCGCATGAGGTTTGCCAATGAGCCATCGGAGGAATGAGTGGCTAAGATTCACCTCATCAACTTTTCAACCCCTGACGGAGAGTCAACGATGCCTATCATCAACAGCCAAGTTAAACCGTTCAAAGCGACCGCTTTCAAAAACGGCGCTTTCGTCGAAGTCTCGGACGCCGACCTGAAAGGCAAGTGGTCTGTCGTATTCTTCTACCCAGCTGACTTCACCTTCGTTTGCCCAACCGAGCTGGAAGACCTGGCCGACAACTACGCCGAATTCCAGAAGCTGGGCGTCGAGATCTACAGCGTGTCGACCGACACTCACTTTGCCCACGCTGCCTGGCACAACACCTCGCCAGCCATCGGCAAGATCCAGTACACCATGATCGGCGACCCAACCCTGACCATCTCTCGCAATTTCGACGTGCTGATCGAAGAAGCCGGCCTGGCGGATCGGGGTACTTTCGTGATCAACCCTGAAGGCCAGATCAAGATCGTTGAAATCAACGACGGTGGTGTAGGCCGTGACGCTTCCGAGCTGCTGCGCAAGATCAAGGCCGCTCAGTACGTAGCTGCTCACCCAGGCGAAGTCTGCCCAGCCAAGTGGAAAGAAGGCGAGGCCACCTTGGCTCCGTCCCTGGACCTGGTCGGCAAGATCTAAGTCTGTGAGTCATCCGAGGGCGATCCGCTCTTAATCAAGTAAGCCGCTTCGCCCCAAAAAACGCCCGGGCGAGATTCGCTCGGGCGTTGTTTTTTCTGAAATTCAAACATGGAAATCGCCCGTATGTTGGACGCCAATCTTAAAGCTCAGTTGAAGTCATACCTGGAACGGGTCACCCAGCCGATCGAGATCGTCGCTTCCCTCGACGACGGTGCGAAATCCCAGGAAATGCTCGCATTACTCCAAGACGTTGCCAGTCTTTCCAACCAGATTACCTTGCTCGACAACGGCACCGATGCGCGCAAGCCATCGTTTTCGTTGAATCGCCCGGGAGCCGATATCAGCCTGCGTTTCGCCGGCATCCCCATGGGCCACGAATTCACTTCGCTGGTGTTGGCCTTGCTGCAAGTCGGCGGCCACCCTTCGAAGGCCAGTGTCGAAGTGATCGAACAGATCCGCTCGCTCAAGGGCGAGTTCAACTTCGAGACGTATTTCTCGTTGTCGTGCCAGAACTGCCCGGACGTGGTCCAGGCGCTGAACCTGATGGCGGTTCTGAACCCGAACATCCGTCACGTCGCTATCGACGGCGCGCTGTTCCAGGCCGAGGTCGACGAGCGTCAGATCATGGCCGTGCCAAGCGTTTACTTGAACGGTGTGAACTTCGGCCAGGGCCGCATGGGCCTGGAAGAGATTCTGGCCAAGATCGACACCAGCGGCATCGAGCGCCAGGCCGAGAAGATCAGCGCCAAGGATGCCTTTGATGTGCTGGTGGTCGGCGGTGGCCCGGCCGGTGCTTCGGCGGCGATCTACGCGGCCCGTAAAGGCATCCGCACCGGCGTTGCGGCCGAGCGTTTTGGCGGCCAGGTGCTCGACACCATGGCCATCGAGAACTTCATCTCGGTCCAGGAAACCGAAGGCCCGAAACTGGCCGTCGCCCTGGAAGAACACGTCAAGCAGTACGACGTCGACATCATGAACCTGCAGCGTGCCGACGGCTTGGTGCCAGGCAAGGATGGCGGGCTGCATGAAATCAAGTTCGCCAGCGGCGCGAGCCTCAAGGCCAAGACGGTGATTTTGGCGACCGGTGCCCGCTGGCGCGAAATGAACGTGCCGGGTGAGCAGCAATACCGCAACAAGGGCGTGGCTTACTGCCCGCACTGTGACGGCCCGCTGTTCAAGGGCAAGCGCGTGGCGGTGATCGGCGGCGGCAACTCCGGCGTCGAAGCGGCGATCGACCTGGCCGGTATCGTGGCTCATGTCACCTTACTGGAATTTGACACTCAACTGCGCGCCGACGCGGTGTTGCAGCGCAAGCTGCACAGCCTGCCAAACGTGACGGTGATCACCAACGCCCAGACCACCGAAGTGACCGGTGACGGGCAGAAGGTCAACGGCCTGCGCTACAAGGACCGTCCAAGCGGTGAAGTGCGCGACGTCGTGCTGGAAGGCATCTTCGTGCAAATCGGCCTGTTGCCTAACACCGATTGGCTCAAGGGTACCGTCGAGCTGTCACCGCGTGGCGAGATCATCGTCGATGCCCGGGGTGAAACCTCGATTGCGGGTGTGTTCGCCGCCGGTGACGTGACCACCGTGCCGTACAAGCAGATCGTCATCGCCGTGGGCGAGGGCGCGAAGGCTTCGCTGAGTGCT
This sequence comes from Pseudomonas sp. Z5-35, assembly GCF_051131945.1. Lineage (NCBI taxonomy): Bacteria > Pseudomonadati > Pseudomonadota > Gammaproteobacteria > Pseudomonadales > Pseudomonadaceae > Pseudomonas > Pseudomonas sp. Z5-35. The sequence continues at coordinate 3,260,883 of NZ_CP071640.1, read as the reverse complement.
TTCGATCACCTGATCCGCACCTCCGCGCCGGCCTGACGCCAGCCGCTGGAAAAACCAAACCCCATGAGTTTCGGCCCATGGGGTTTTTTTCGGCGAGGCGTCTACAGCGGTGCGGGCTGGATGATTTCGACCCAGTAGCCGTCCGGATCCTTGATGAACGCCAGGCTTTTCATGCGGCCATCGCTCAGGCGCTTCTGGAAGTCGCAGCCCAACGCTTCGAAGCGCTCGCAGGCGGCGACGACGTCCGGCACCGAGATGCAGATGTGGCCGAAGCCGCGTGGGTCGGCGTTGCCGTTGTGGTAGGCAAATGCCGGGTCGTTCTCGGTGCCATGGTTGTGGGTCAGTTCGAGGATGCCGGGGATCGATTTCATCCACTCGGTACGCGCCGCAGCGTCCGCCGGGATCTGGTTCTTGTCGACCAGCGCAAGGAAATACAGGCTGAATTCGGCTTCTGGGAAATCGCGTTTCTCCACCAGGGAAAAACCCAGCACGCGGGTGTAGAAATCGAGGGACTTGGTGATGTCCTTGACCCGCAGCATGGTGTGGTTGAAGACGAACTTGGCCGTTGCGGCGTCGGGCTGGGCGGTGACGCCAGGGAAAGTGTTGAGTTCGTGCAGGCTCATGGGCCCTCCGGAAAATAAGTGGGGCAAACGGCGTCGCACGCTTGGCGCGACGGTCCTGGGCTTGCGTCAGACGGCTTCCTTGCAGGTGTGTCCATGATACGCAAGGGGCGCGACATCGCCAAACCTGGCTATTGCCTGGCGGTGCGGCGCGCTTCAAACTTGACGATTGGTCCGTGAGTGCAACGCAATGTTTCGACCGTTCCTTTCGCTGGTTGTCCCGCTGTTTGTCATCGCTGCGAGTCTTGGGGCCAGTGCGGCCGAACCGCAGGTTACCTGGCCCCAGGGCTGGCTCATCGAGTCGCTCCCTGCCGACGCGTCAGCTCCCGTGACACCACCGGGCACCACCCGGCAGCGTGCGACCAAGAACGACCCTTCAGGCAACGCGGTAATGGTCATGGAGCTGACCACCACTCCCGTGGAAGCAGGTCACCAAGTCAACTTGCAAGGCGTGTTGCTGGAAATGCGCAAGTCCATTCAAAAGGATTTTTTCCAAGGCGGATATCAAAGTGTATGCACTAAGATTCACGCTTCCATGTTGGGCGCCGTCAACGCTTTGGAAACCACTTGCACAATCACGCAGAACGGCCGTCATGTATTGTCGCAGACGCTGGTTGCAGCATTAAGCGAGGGGAGCGCCTACGTGTTGTCCTACGCCGGACAGGCGCAGGTATTTGTTGAAAGCCAGGATGAAATACAGTCAGTACGAAATAGCCTGAAACTATAAGACCTTCGGCGTAATGCGCTCGAAGCAAGCCAGAAGTTCAGCCCATAAAAAAGCCCTGAGTCTACGTCAGGGCTTTTGCATTGTAGTGGTTCTCAGCTGCGCAACCAGGAATCAACGGTGCTCGCACCGTACTCCTCTTTCCAGGACTTCAAGCCGCGATGGTTGCCGCCCTTGGTTTCGATCAATTCGCCAGTATGCGGGTTCTGGTACACCTTGACGACCCGAGCACGCCGGGTCTTCGGCGTCTTGGCAGACGACAGGCCTGACTTGGATGGATTCGGATCGAGAATCGCGATGATGTCGCGCAGGCCCTTGCCATAAGTCTTCATCAGCCCCTGGAGCTTCTCTTCGAATTCGATTTCCTTCTTGAGCCCGGCGTCGTTCTTCAAGGCTTCCAGCTGCGCGAGCTGCTCTTGAAGGGCCTTTTCGGCTTTGCGAAATTCAGCGAGTCTGGACAATATCATCACTCCAATCAAAATATATGGCTGATACCAACCGCAAACAAAGCTATAAGCCCAGTGCCTTGTAGCGACTCGGTGATTAATGACTCTCCTGCTGTCTGGTACAGGCAGAAAAAATTGTAGTAGTTAAATCAAAAAGTGTAAATCGTAACTTTTTCGTTATGTAACAACAGTAGCGATTCACCTCAGGCACGCCGCCCACGTCAAGACGTTGGCGGCGGAATCTGGCTATTAGATACACGCCGATAAGGTGATCGAAAGTTATGATCTTTTCGCCATCGATTTATTTATAACTCAAGCATGTCCGCCAGTGAGCAAGCTTCGCCGCGGCGGGCAAGCGCCACGCTAGACCGGGTGTTGTGTCCTGGCCAGCTCGATAAACGCCAGCGTCGCTGGCGAGGACTGACGGCGGTCGAGCACGGCCAGGCCGATCTGCCTTGGAATCGGAGGCGATAGCGGCCGAAGAACGAACCCTGGATTCTCGATCGAAGGCAACGAGCCTTCAGACACCACACTCACCGCGTCCCCGCGGCTGACAATATCCAGCGTACTGAGCAGTTGCGAGCAGCGATAGCGTACGTTCGGAGTAAGTCGGGCGGTATTGAAGAGGCGCCAGACCAGTTCCGACGAGCCCGCCTCGGTGAGTATGAAGGGGTCGTTGCACAGCTCCCTGAGCTCAAGGCTGGCTCGGGCGGCGAGGGGGTGGGTGGCGGGCAACAGGGCGACCATCTGGTCCTCCGTCAAGGCGAACGTATCGAGGCGTTCTTCGGGTAGCACCACGAAACCAACGTCGATACGCCGTTCATCCAGCCATTGCAGCACCTGGCGGTCCGGCCCTTCGTCGACATGCACCTCGATTCCCGGGTGCAAGGCGCGGTAGCGCCGCAGGATGGTCGGGAGCAATTTCATCGAGGAAGTCGGGCCGAACGAGCCTATGCGCAAGGTCCCGCGTCGCATGCCCCGGGCGTCGGCGGCTTCCTGACGCAAGGTATTGGCGAGTCCGAGCATCGCTCGGGCCCGCAACAACAGTTGCTGGCCGATATCGCTGGGCTCCACAAGGGATTGATGGCGTCGGAACAATTCGACGCCCAATTCCTGTTCCAGGGATTTGATGGCGTGCGACACCGCGGACTGACCGATCCCCAACCGTATGGCCGCCGGAGTGAAGCCGCGCAGTTCGGCGACCAGCGAAAAGATTTCCAGTTGGGTCAGGGTCATGAGTAAAAGCTCATTTTACGATGATGAAGCATGAGGCCGACCATACATCATCCCGGTGATACGGGACTCGAATAAATCTCAAATTTGGTGAAGCGATGATCTCTCGCGAACATGCCGTTCCAACACCTTCCGATCTGCCGGTCTACCTGAAACTCGCCATGGTCACCATGATTTGGGGCGGGACCTTCGTCGCCGGCAGGATCCTCTCCGATGCGTTGCCGCCCCTGTTTGCCGCCAGCCTGCGCTTTCTGCTGGCGAGTATCGCGTTGCTGATGTTTCTCGGCCTGGCCCGCATCCCCCTGGTCAAGCCCAGCCTGAAGCAGGGCCTTCGGTTGGCGATGCTGGGTTTTTTCGGCATTTTTTTCTACAACCTGTGCTTCTTTTACGGCTTGCAGCACATCAATGCGTCACGGGCTTCGCTGATTGTGGCGTTGAACCCGGCGGTGATCGGGGTGGCGTCCTGGTGCCTGTTCAAGGAGCGGCTGGGTCGCTTGAAAGTCGCTGGCATCCTGTTGTGCATCGGCGGGGCGGGGTTGGTGATCGTCAACCGTGATCCGTCCGTGCTGCTGACCACGGGAGAGGGTTGGGTGGGCGACGTGCTGATTTTCGGCTGCGTGCTGGGCTGGGGAATCTATTCGCTGTTTTCCAAGGGCCTGAGTGAAAGTCTGGGCCCTTTGCAGACTGTCACCTGGTCGATCCTGCTGGGCACCTTGATGTTGTGGGTGGCCTGCGCGGCCAGTGGTGGTATCCACTTCGATGCTTTGTCAACGCTGGATATCAGGCAATGGTTGAGCCTGCTGTATCTCGGCGTGCTGGGCTCGGCGCTGGCCTATATCGCCTGGTATGACGGTATCCGCAAAATCGGCGCGACCCGTTCCGGGGTGTTCATCGCGCTTAATCCGTTGACGGCGGTAGTGCTGGGTGCGTTGCTACTCGACGAACGGCTTACGGCGATGATGTGCGTAGGCGGGGGGCTGATCCTGACGGGAATTTTCCTGTGCAACAAACCGCTTGCGCGTTCGACCGCAAAGGCGATTTGATACCCAAGGCGGACAAACATGGTTACGCTGTGTAGAATCCGGTTACGCATATAAGAATAACGTCTTCTGGCAGCAGAAGCCTCGCCCGCAAGAGCCTTGGGTCGACAATGAAGATACTTGGGTTTCAACTGATCTACGGCGACTACCTCGCCCGCAGCGTTCGTGGTATTTCCTGCGCGCCACCGCGTGCCCTCAGCATCACTGGCAACTAACGTTTCTTGTTAATTGATTGAGCATGATGAGGCGCCGACATGGCAGATCTATACGAAAACCCGATGGGCCTGATGGGCTTTGAATTCATCGAATTCGCGTCCCCAACACCCAACACCCTGGAGCCGATCTTCGAGATCATGGGCTTCACCAAAGTCGCCACGCACCGTTCCAAGGACGTGCACCTGTATCGCCAGGGCGCGATCAACCTGATCCTCAACAACGAACCCAATAGCGTGGCGTCCTACTTCGCCGCCGAGCATGGCCCGTCGGTGTGCGGCATGGCGTTCCGTGTCAAGGACTCGCAAAAAGCCTACCAGCGCGCCCTGGAACTCGGCGCCCAGCCGATCCATATCGAAACCGGTCCGATGGAGCTGAATCTGCCGGCGATCAAAGGCATCGGCGGCGCGCCGTTGTACCTGATCGACCGTTTTGGCGAAGGCAGCTCTATCTATGACATCGACTTTGTGTTCCTCGAAGGTGTCGACCGCAATCCCGTCGGCGCGGGCCTGAAAATCATCGACCACCTGACGCACAACGTCTATCGCGGACGCATGGCCTATTGGGCGAACTTCTACGAGAAGCTGTTCAATTTCCGCGAAATCCGCTACTTCGACATCAAGGGTGAATACACCGGCCTGACGTCCAAGGCCATGACCGCCCCGGATGGCATGATCCGCATCCCGTTGAACGAAGAGTCGTCCAAGGGCGCCGGGCAGATCGAGGAGTTCCTGATGCAGTTCAACGGAGAAGGCATCCAGCACGTGGCCTTCCTGACCGACGATCTGATCAAAACCTGGGATGCGCTGAAGAAGATCGGCATGCGCTTCATGACCGCGCCGCCGGACACCTACTACGAAATGCTCGAAGGCCGCCTGCCGAACCACGGCGAACCGGTAGATGAACTGCAATCGCGCGGCATTCTGCTGGACGGCGCTTCCGAGCAGGGTGACAGGCGCTTGTTGCTGCAGATCTTCTCGGAAACCCTGATGGGCCCGGTGTTCTTCGAATTCATCCAGCGCAAGGGTGACGATGGCTTCGGCGAAGGCAACTTCAAGGCGCTGTTCGAGTCGATTGAGCGTGACCAGGTGCGTCGTGGCGTGCTTGCCACCGAGTGATGCCTGACTCATGAAAAAACCCGCCTGGCTGTGATGCCTGGCGGGTTTTTTATTTTCCGGTGGGTGCTTGGCCTTCAGGCTCTGCGCCGCTGTCGCACCAGATGCTTGAACCCTTCGAACACCAGCACCGCCACCGCCATCCAGATGGGAATGTAGGTCAGCCATTCTTGCGCCTCAATGCTTTCCCCCAACAGCAGCGCGACGCCCAGCAACAGCACCGGCTCGACATAGCTCAACAGTCCGAACAGGCTGAACGGCAGCAGCCGGCTGGCAACGATGTAGGCCACCAGCGCCGAGGCACTGATGACGCCCAGTACCGGGATGAGCAGCGACAGCCACGGGTATTGATCGAAGACGCCGAAACCCTGTTCACCGCTCTGCACGAACCACAATGCCAACGGCAGCATCAGCGTCATGTCCAACCAGAGCCCGCCCAGGTTGTCGGTGCGCAGGCGTTTGCGCAAGATGAAGTAGATCGGGTAACCCACCACCACCAGCAACGTCGCCCAGGAAAGCCCGCCGACCTGGTAGAGCTCGTTGAGCACTCCGAGGGTGGCGAAGAACACGGCGATTTTCTGAAAGCGCGAGAGGCGTTCGCCATAGGCAATACGGCCGGTCAGCACCATCGACAGCGGCAACAGGAAGTACCCCAGCGACACGTCCAGGCTGTAGCCGTTGAGCGGTGCCCACATGAACAGCCACAGCTGCGCACCCATCAATGCCGAAGAGGCCATCGCCCCGAGCAGCAGTTGCGGTGTCGCGACCAGGCGCTGGACAAGATCCGAGACCAATTTCCACTCCCGCGAGACCAGCATGAAGGCCGTCATGCACGGCATCGTCAGCAGCATGCGCCAGCCGAAGATCTCCAGGCCGGTCAGGGGTGTGAGCAGCGAGGTGTAGTAGTACATGACGGCGAACAGGGCGGAGGCCGAGACCGATAGAGCGATGCCTTTGGACACGGGTGCCTCTTGTTATTGGGACTACAAATATAGAGCCGTTTTACCTGTGGCGAGGGAGCAAGCTCCCGCTGGGCCGCGTAGCGGCCCCAAAAGAGCGACTGCTGCGCAGCCGAGCGGGAGCAAGCTCCCTCGCCACGGTGATCTCTGTGTAAGTTACGACGTACGCGGCACGCGCCCCGGCACGAAATGGCTCATGTCATTGAAGCCCGGTGTCGAAGCATGCCCCGGTGTCACCAGCGAATCGATGAAGGCTTCGTCGTCCGCCGTGATCTGCACCGCCTGTGCCTTGGTATACGCGTCCCACTGCTCCTCGGTGCGCGGCCCGACGATGGCCGACGTGACGGCGCGGTTGTTCAGCACCCAGGCGATGGCGAACTCGACGATACCCACGCCGCGCTCCTGGGTGTATTGCTGGATCTGCTGGGCAATGCGCAAGGACTCGACCCGCCATTCGGTCTCCAGGATGCGCTTGTCCTGGCGGCCGGCGCGGCTGTTGGCGTCCGGCGCCACGTCCGGCGCATATTTGCCGCTGAGCACGCCACGGGCGAGGGGGCTGTAGGGCACCACGCCGAGGCCGTAGTTCTGCGCAGCGGCGATCTGTTCGGTTTCCGCCTGGCGATTGACGATGTTGTACAACGGCTGGCTGATCACCGGCCGGTCGACGCCTAGGTCGTCGGCGATGCGAATCACCTCGGCAATGCGCCAGGCGCGGTAGTTCGACAGGCCCCAGTAACGGATCTTACCCTGGCGAATCAGATCGCCAATGGCCGACACCGTGACCTGCAACGGCGTGTTGTGGTCTTCGCGGTGCAAGTAATAAATGTCCAGGTAATCGGTGCCCAGCCGCGTCAGGCTGGCCTCGATGCCATTGAACAGATGTTTGCGGCTCAGGCCGCTGCGGTTGGGCATGCCGTCCGGCGGGCCGAAACCGACCTTGGTGGCGAGCACCCATTCATGGCGATGATTGGCGATCGCCTCGCCGACGATTTCCTCGGACCGGCCGTTGGTGTAGACGTCGGCCGTGTCGATGAAGTTGATGCCCTGGTCCCAGGCCTTGCCGATGATCCGCAGTGAATCCTCGGTGCTGGTCTGTTCGCCGAACATCATGGTGCCCAGGGTCAGCGTTGAGACTTGCAACCCGGAATGACCCAGCGTGCGGTAGCTCATGGACAAGATCCTTTTTATCGATGGGAAAGGTCCAATCAAATACCAGAACCGCCGCGTGGATCCAACCGCTTTGTGAAATTGGCTGATAATGCTTCAGGAATATTGTGCGCTGGACCAGCGTCAGCCCCTGGGTCATCGGGCAGCATGCCGTGCATCGGAACCGGAGAACAAAAAAATGAAAGACGCCTTTTGGCGTGGCCCGCATCGCCCGGCTCTGGCGCGTGGCGGCCCGTTGATCTCGCCGCGGCGCCTCGGCCGCCGGGAGATTGCCTTCCAGAGATTGACCCGCCTGCACACCCTGCGTAGCCTTGCGCCTTCGAGGTTCTTTGGCGTGCGCCGAAGCTAAGAAGGGAACGCGGTCCAAGCCGCGGCTGCCCCCGCAACTGTGAACGGTGACGTTCCTGCCAGGCCACTGTGCAAGTCCTTTGTAAAAAAGGCGCACGGGAAGGCGCAGGAAACGCCAGTGCAAGGCTTTGCAAGACAAGCCCGGACTGGCCCGCCGAAAGCCAGGAGACCTGCCTCGACAACAGATTCTCACTACAACCGGGCGGGGTGATCCGGTGGCGAAATCTTCCGCGCGTGCCTGCCTGCGGTTGTCGTCCCGTTTGCCCGCCACCTTGCCAAAGGGCATCCGATGAAAACACTGGCCAAACTCCCCGTCACCATCGTCACCGGTTTCCTCGGCTCGGGTAAGACCACCTTGCTCCGGCACATGCTCGACAATGCTCAGGGCCGGCGCATTGCAGTCATCGTCAACGAATTCGGCGAGCTGGGCATCGACGGCGAAATCCTCAAGCAGTGCTCCATCGGTTGCACCGAAGAAGAAGCCAACGGCCGCGTCTATGAACTGGCCAACGGTTGCCTGTGCTGCACGGTGCAGGAAGAATTCTTCCCGGTGATGCGCGAGCTGGTCGCCCGGCGCGGCGACCTTGATCACATCCTCATCGAAACCTCCGGCCTGGCATTGCCCAAGCCCTTGGTCCAGGCGTTCCAGTGGCCGGAAATCCGCAGCGCCTGCACCGTCGATGCGGTGATCACCGTGGTCGACAGCCCAGCCGTGGCCGCCGGCACGTTTGCCGCGTTCCCCGACCAGGTCGATGCCCAGCGCAAGCTGGACCCGAACCTGGACCACGAATCGCCACTGCACGAGCTGTTCGCCGATCAGCTGGCGAGCGCCGACTTGGTGATCCTCAATAAAGCCGACCTGATCAGCCCCGAAGACCTGGCCCGAGTCCGCCTGGAAGTCGCCGAAGAACTGCCGCCAGCGGTCAAGGTCATCGAAGCCAGCAGCGGTCGCCTGCCGCTGGACGTGCTGATCGGCCTGGGCGCCGGCTCCGAAGAACACATCGACGGGCGTCACAGTCATCACGATCACCACCATGACGGCGATGAAGACGACCACGATCACGATGCCTTCGATTCGATTTCCATCGAGTTGCCCCAGGCCGATGAAAGCCTGCTGCTGGACGCGCTGACGCAACTGGTGGTCCAGCATGGCGTACTGCGGGTCAAGGGTTTTGCGGCAATCCCGAACAAGCCGATGCGCCTGTTGATCCAGGGCGTCGGCACCCGTTTCGACAAACACTTCGACCGCCAGTGGGGCGCCGATGAAGCGCGGGTTACGCGCCTGGTACTGATCGGTCAGGCGCTGGATGCCGGCCTGCTCGAAGCGCAGTTGCGCGCTGCCCTCAGCGCCTAAGCCATGCACCTGCTCAGGACCCAGCCCGGCGGATTTGTGTCGGATGACAACATCGCCGACCTCGGGCAAACCCCCGCCGAGCTGGTGATCCTGTGCAGCGGCGACTCCAGCCTGGCGCTGCTGGCCGAAGCGGCGCGGCAGTTGCCGGATGACTACCCGCAGTTTCGCCTCGCCAACCCGATGCAGGTGCAGAACCACGCCTCCGTGGATCTGTACATCGACGACGTGCTGCGTCATGCCAAGGTCATCCTGTTGTCGCTGCATGGCGGCATCGGCTATTGGCGCTACGGCATCGAGCGGCTGATGGAACTCGCCGGGCGCGGCGTGAAGCTGATCCTGGTGCCGGGGGATGATCGCCCCGATCCGGAGCTCAGCGAACTGAGCAATGTGCCCTTCGAGGATCGCGACCGACTCTGGCAGTTTTTGCGCCAGGGTGGATTGGGGAACGCCCTGAACTTGTTTCATCACCTCGGCAGCCAATGGTTTGGTCGCGATTACCCGTGGGCCGAACCGCAGCCGCTGCCGCGCACGGCGATCTACCATCCTGGAAAAACCAACGCGACCCTGAACGATTGGCAAACCGACTGGCAGGCCGATCAACCGGTCGCGGCGGTGCTGTTCTACCGTTCTCACCTGCAAGCGGCGAACACGGCCTTCATCGACGTGTTCTGCCAGCGCCTGCAAGCGGTAGGGCTGAATCCGCTACCGATTGCCGTGGCCAGCCTCAAGGAACCCGGCTGCCTGGCACGGGTGGAAGATTGGCTGGAAGAGATAGAGGCGGGCATGATTCTCAACACCACCGGCTTCGCTCAATCGAGCCCTGAAGCACCGCACCTGCGACCGTTTCGCCGCAACATCCCGGTGATCCAGGCGATCTGCGCCCAGGACAATGAACCCGGCTGGCGCGCCAGCGAGCAGGGCCTGGGGCCGCGCGACCTGGCGATGCACATTGCCTTGCCCGAGCTGGATGGCCGGATCATCAGCCGTCCCATCAGCTTCAAAGACCTGGCCTGGCGCAGCGAGCGCAGCCAGAGCGACGTGGTCTGCTACCGGGCGGTGCCCGAGCGCATGGACTTCGTCGCCGAACTGGCCCGGCGCTGGACCCGCCTGGCGCGCCTGCCCAACGTAGAAAAGCGCGTGGCGCTGATTCTCGCCAACTACCCGACCCGGGACGGGCGCATCGGCAACGGTGTCGGCCTGGACACCCCAGCGGCGGCGCTGAATATCCTGCGCGCCATGCAGGCCGAAGGTTATCCGCTGGCGGCCGAATTGCCGGACAGCGGCACTGCGTTGATCCAGCGGTTGCTCGGCGGCGTCAGTAACGATCTGGACAGCCTAGACCTGCGGCCCTGCCATCAAAGCCTGGCGCTGGTGGCTTATCACAGCCTGTTCGACGCACTGCCCGAGGCCAATCGCCTGGCGGTGCTGGAGCGCTGGGGCGTGCCCGAGCAGGACCCGATGTTCCGCGACGGCCGACTGATGATCGCCGGCTTGCGCATGGGCCTCACATTCATCGGTATCCAGCCGGCGCGGGGTTATCAGGTCGACCCGAGCGCGGTGTACCACGACCCGGACCTGGTGCCACCCCACGGCTACCTGGCGTTTTATTTCTGGCTGCGCCACACCTACGGCGCCCACGCGGTGATTCATGTCGGCAAGCACGGCAACCTCGAATGGCTACCGGGCAAGGGCGTCGGGCTGTCGGAGAACTGCTGGCCGGATGCGTTGCTCGGGCCGCTGCCGAACATCTACCCGTTCATCGTCAACGACCCGGGCGAGGGTGCCCAAGCCAAGCGTCGGACCCAGGCAGTGATTATCGACCACCTGATGCCGCCGCTGACCCGGGCCGAAACCTATGGGCCGCTGCGTAACCTGGAGCTGCTGGCCGACGAATATTACGAGGCGCAACTGCTCGACCCGCGCCGCGCCCGAGAGCTGCAACGGGACATCTTGAACCTGGTGCGCGAGACCCACATCGACCGCGAACTGCAACTTGATGCCGCGCTCGACAGCGACGTCGACGCCGCGGTCTGGCTGCCGCGCCTGGACACTTACCTCTGCGATTTGAAGGAGTCGCAGATCCGCGATGGGCTGCACATCTTCGGCGAGTCGCCCGCCGGGCGGCTGCGCATCGACACTTTGCTGGCGTTGCTGCGCATCCCCCGAGGCGATGGCAAGGGCGCTCAATCGAGCTTGCTGCGGGCGTTGGCGAAGGCGTTCGGGTTGGGTTTCGACCCACTCGATTGTGCCCTGGCCGAACCCTGGGAAGCGGACCGCCCCGAGGTGTTGCGCGAGGTCAGCGACGAGCCATGGCGCACCGTCGGCGACACTCGGGAGCGCCTGGAGCTGTTCGCCGCCGGGTTGATCGAACAAGCCCTGGCAGGCGAACTCGCGTGGCTCGACGCGCCGGGCTGGGAAGCTGTCGCGGACATCATCGAGCACCTGCGCTCGGTCGTCGCGCCGCGCCTGGACGCTTGCGGCCCAGCGGAAATGCGCGGCTTGCTCGACGCCTTGGCCGGCCGCTTTGTCCCGGCCGGCCCCAGTGGCGCGCCGAGTCGCGGGCGCCTGGACGTGCTGCCCACCGGCCGCAACTTCTTTTCCGTCGATGTGCGCAACCTGCCCACCACCACCGCGTGGCGCATCGGCTTCCAGTCGGCGAACCTGATCCTCGAACGGCATTTGCAAGACCACGGCGACCACTTGCGCCAACTCGGCCTGTCGGTGTGGGGCACCGCCACCATGCGCACCGGCGGCGACGACATCGCCCAAGCCATGGCGTTGATGGGCGTGCGCCCGGTGTGGGCCACGGGCAGCCAGCGGGTCGACGATTTCGAGATCTTGCCGTTGAGCCTGCTGGACCGGCCGCGGGTCGATGTCACGCTGCGGGTGTCCGGGTTCTTCCGGGATGCCTTCGCCAACCTGATCCGCTTGTTCGATGCGGCGGTGCAAGCCGTTGCGGCCCTTGATGAACCTGACGACATGAACCCGTTGGCGGCGAAAGTCCGTGGCGAGCGCGAAACCTTGCTGCATTCGGGCGTGTCGTTGGAGGACGCCGCGCGCCAGGCTGGCTGGCGGATCTTCGGCGCCAAGCCCGGTGCCTATGGCGCGGGTGTGCAGGGCGCCATTGACGGTCGTCTCTGGCAGAGCCGAGAAGACTTGGCGCAGGTGTACCTCAATTGGGGCGGCTACGCTTATGGCTCAGGCGATGAAGGCACGGCGGCGCGGGATCAATTCTCCCGGCGCCTGAGCCAGGTGCAAGCGGTGTTGCAGAACCAGGACAACCGCGAGCACGACCTGCTCGATTCCAACGATTACTACCAGTTCCAAGGTGGCATGCTCGCGGCGGTCGAAACCCTGAGCGGTCAGCCGACAGCCAGTTACCACGGCGATCACAGCCAGCCTGACCTGCCCAGGATGCGCACCCTGAAGGAAGAACTGAACCGGGTCATCCGCTCCCGTGCGGTCAATCCGAAATGGATCGCCGGGGTCAAGCGCCACGGCTACAAAGGCGCGTTCGAACTGGCTGCGACCGTGGATAATCTGTTCGCCTTCGACGCCACCACGCAGTTGATCGACGACCACCAATACGCCTTGCTGGCCGACGCTTACCTGCTCGACCCGGACACCCGCGACTTCGTCCGCCAGCACAACCCCGACGCGTTGCGAGACATGACCGAACGCATGCTCGAGGCGCAGCAGCGGGGGATGTGGCAGGATCCCGGCGAATACCGCCAGGCGCTGGAGCACCTGTTGTTGGACATTGAAGAAGATGGCTGACTTATTGATGATCGACGCGGGCCTTTGTGGCCACAGGGTTTATCGAATATCCATGAGACATTCAACATGACCGACACCCCCCATTTCCCGCTCTCCGCCGTGGTCGGCGCCGATGACTTGAAGCTGGCGCTGTGCCTGGCCGCCATCGACCCGAAAATCGGCGGTGTGCTGATCGAAGGCCCGCGAGGGATGGCCAAGTCCACCCTGGCCCGGGGTCTGGCAGACCTGCTGGCCAGCGGTCAGTTCGTCACCTTGCCCCTGGGTGCCACTGAAGAGCGGCTCGTGGGCACCCTCGATTTGGACGCGGCATTGGCGCAGGGGCGCGCGCAGTTTTCCCCCGGCGTGTTGGCCAAGGCCGACGGGGGTGTGCTGTATGTCGATGAAGTGAACCTGCTGCCCGATCACTTGGTGGACTTGCTGCTCGATGTCGCGGCCAGCGGTACCAACCTGATCGAGCGCGACGGCATTTCCCATCGGCATTCGGCGCGCTTTGTATTGATCGGCACCATGAATCCTGAAGAGGGTGAATTGCGTCCGCAACTACTCGACCGCTTCGGCTTGAACGTGGTACTGGACGGCCACACCGCACCTTCCGAGCGCGGGCAGATCATTCGCCGGCGGCTGGATTTCGACAGTGACCCCGCGTCGTTTTGCACCGAGTGGGAGCCGGCCCAGCAGCAACTGCGCAAACGTTGCCAGCAGGCGCGGGCGCGGTTGGCGCAAATCCCGCTGGACGACGCGGCGCTGGGGCAGATTACTGAGCGTTGCTTTGCGGCTGGAGTCGATGGTTTGCGCGCAGACCTCGTCTGGTTGCGCGCCGCCCGCGCGCATGCGGCCTGGCGTGGCGCGGATGCCATTGCCGACGAGGACATCGATGCCGTCGCCGAATTTGCCCTGCGCCATCGCCGCCGCGGCCACACCGCGCGCGCACCGGAGCCGTCCCAGGCCCCGCAGTCGAGTCCGAACGAGGCGAGCAGGCCCAGCGAAGGCCAGGGCCAATGGGGCGACTTACCGGCCCGGGCGTTACCCACCGGCGCCCGGCGTGATGTGCCGAGCTGGCCAAAAAAGCCCTAGGCATTCGCCCCCATTCGCCGGCGGGGGCGAATGCCAGACCCCGTCCGGGACGGTTGGATCACGGCCGTCAAGGCCGAAGCAAAACGGCAACCGGCGGCGTGGTGGACTGGCCGGGCACCTTGCTCAACGGCCGTCCACGCCTGCCTGCGGACCTGCGCTTGAAATGGCGCCAGCGTTCCGCCCATGAGTTGTGGTTGGTGATCGTCGACGCCTCGGCTTCGACCCGTCGCCATCGGGCCTTGAGCGATGGCAAGGGGCTGCTGGCGCAGCTGTTCGACGATGCCTACCGACAACGCGTCCGATTGGCGCTGCTGACGGCCAGCGGTGGCGTTCCGGCCTGGCATGTGCAAGGTCTCAAGGCCGCCATTGGCCTGCGTGACTGGCTCGACACATTGGGCGCCGGTGGCGGCACGCCGTTGCTGGCGGCGGTGAACGAGGCCGGGCGCTGGCTCGCGGCCCGGCGCAAGCGCTTCCCGGCGGAGCAACAACGGGTGCTGCTGATGACCGACGGGCGCGTGAAAGCAGGCACGTCGCTGCCATTGCTCGAATGCCCCAGCCTGTTGATCGACATCGAGCGCGGGCCGATTCGCCTGGGCCGGGCGAAGCAGTTGGCGGGCCAGTTGGGGGCTGAGTATCGCCATCTTGATGAGAGCTGATGGGTTCGCGCATGACTGCTCTATGCTCAGGCAACCCTTCCAGGAGTGAACCATGCGCATACTCGTCACCAATCCCCAGGACGATTTCCGGGTCAAGGCCTACGCCGGCACCAACGGCGTGTTGCTCGCCATGGACCTGGCCGAATCCCGGCGCAAGGGCCTGTTGGGCTTTGCCATCGAGAAGCAGCAGGGCGACAAGCCCTGGCTGTTCCTGTTCAATAGCCTGACCTTCCCCGACAAGGCCCACACCTTTCCCCAGTTCCACGCCACGCCCAGCGACAAGGCGCCGCTACAGAAATTTCGCTGGGCCGACTACGCCGTGAATCCCGGCATGACGATCCACTACCGTGTCCACTTGGCCTATGGCACTCCCGAGGCGCCGCAACTGGGCGAATCCCTGGCAGTGACCGTCACCAGCGATGACGGCCAGCCGGCCAACCAGCAGGTCATCTTCAACCGGGCGGTGGCCGCCAGCCAGGCGTTCCAGCGCAAGTTTCCCGAACTGGATGCGCTGATCAGTGCCAACCGCAACCTGTCCATCGACGACTGGCCCGACGCGCCGCGTCGCTGGCTGGAAAACGGCTTGCTGGGGCGGCTGATCGGTTTCGTCGACCGCGCCCTGGATGCGAACTGGGCGCTGGACGTCGCCATCTACGAATACGAGCTGCCGGTGATCGTCGATGCGGTGAACGCCGCCCATGCGCGCGGTGCGCGGGTGAGGGTGCTCTACCATGCCGAACCGGATGACGATACTACGCTGCGCAACGAGGCCAGCCTGGAAAAGCTGCCGGCGGCGAACAAGCGGGGGCGGCTCACCCACACTATTTTCCACAACAAGTTCATCGTCCTCAGCAAGGTCGACGAGGCCGGCGTGCCGCACCCCGAAGCGGTGCTGTGCGGCAGCACCAATTTCACCGCCAACGGCGTCTATCGTCAGGCCAACGTCGTCCATGTGCTGGACGAGCCACGGATCAGCGCCACCTATCTTGAGGTGTTCGAGCAAATCTGGGCCGCGCCCGACGACGTCGGGGCCACCCGCGAGTGGCTGACCCGCAACAATCCCATGGCGAGGGACGAGAAGCTGTTCGCCGGGTTCTCGCCTCGCAGCGGGCAGGGCGACCTCGATCGCTTCGTCGAAGTCATCGATGCCGCTCGAAAGGACCTGCTGTTCGTCACCGCGTTTGCCTTGCCCGAGCGGATCCTCGATGCCTTGCTCGGCCAGCCCAACGACGACGTCCTGCGTTACGGCCTGCAGAACACCACCAGCCGAATCACCGGTTTCCACGCCGACCGCACCGCTGAATTCTCCGCCACCGCATTGCTCAATACCGGCCTGGAAGGTTGGCTCAGGGAAAACATGAAAGGCCAGAAGGGCAACCTGCTGGTCCACACCAAGGCCGTGGTCACCGATTTCACCAGCGACACGCCGACGATCATCAGCGGTAGCCATAACCTGAGCGCCGCCGCCAGCAGCAGCAACGACGAGAACTACCTCATCATCCAAGGCGACACCGACCTGGCCGACCGCTACGGTCTGGAGCTGCTGCGTTTCTACGAGCATTACCGGTTCCGCTATTTCGCCAAGAAACTCGCCCTCAAGCAGGTCAAGCCCCTGGCCCCGGACGACAGCTGGAGCGACGACTACTACCGCGAAGGGGATTTGCGGATGTTGTCCCGGGTGAGGTTCTGCGGGCGCTGAGAAGGCTGTCCCCCGACGGAGGTCGCGCGCGCACGGGCCCTCGCGCGGTGGCGCAGAATCTGCCGTAAAAGCTGCCCTGATGAGACATTTTACGCACCATAAATGCCCTCGAACCCACAGGAACACGGGTGCAACGCCCGTGTCTGGAGCATCCCGCAAAGTCTGCTGAGCGGGCCCTGCAAAACGGTGGTTTGTACCAAGCGGCCACTCTTTTTAACGGTTTTTCCACGGTCTCATGGTGTTGTAATGAAAACGTGATGCAGCGTTGCACCGATGCTTCACGAACGGCGTCAATGTTTGCCTCGTCATGCCTTCAACAACAAACCAGGACCGCACACATGAGCTTTCTTCGACCCAAGTACATCACCTTCGACTGCTACGGCACGTTGACCAATTTCCAGATGGGCAGCATGACGCGCGAGCTGTTCGCCGACCGCGTCGACGCCGGGCAGATGGACCAGTTCGTCAAGGATTTCGCCGCTTATCGCCTTGACCAGGTGATGGGTGACTGGCGGCCGTATGATGAAATCATCAAGACCTCCCTCATGCGGGTCTGCAAGCGTTGGGGCGTCGAATACCGGAGCGAAGGCCAGCTCTATTACGACGCCGTACCAACCTGGGGCCCCCACGCCGATGTGCCGGCGGGCCTGTCGAAAATCGCCGACAAGATCCCTCTGGTGATTTTTTCCAACGCGATGGACGACCAGATCATGTCCAACGTCGACAAGCTCGGCGCGCCTTTTCACAAAGTCTTCACGGCCCAGCAGGCCCAGGCCTACAAGCCGCGTCTGGCGGCGTTCGAATTCATGCTTGATAACCTCGGCTGCGGGCCGGAGGACGTCTTGCATGTGTCGTCGAGCTTTCGCTACGACCTGATGCCGGCCCACGACATGAAGATCAAGAACAAGGCCTTCGTCGCCCGTGGTCACGAGCAACCTGGCAATGCGGTCTATGGCTACCACCAGATTCCGGACATCGGCGGGTTGCCCGGTCTGGTCGGGCTCTGAGTTGAGCGCACTCTTCAAGGTAAGGGGTTAGACATGGGCAGTGAGTCCTATTGGCTCGATACCGCACCGGCCTTCACCGGTGCCCAGCTCGGCGGGTTGCCCGGGCAGGTCGATGTCGCCATCGTTGGCGGCGGTTTCACCGGCCTGGCCGCGGCCCGTGCCCTGGCCTTGAAGGGCGCCAGCGTGGCGGTGCTGGAAGCTGGAAGGGTGATCGGCGAGGCGTCGGGGCGAAACGGCGGGCAGTGCAACACCGGTGTCGCCCAGGATTACGCCTCGCTCACCGCCAGCCTCGGCGCCGAGAAAGCCCGGGCGTATTACCAGGCCTACGAAAGCGCCGTGCACAGCGTGGTCTCGCTGGTGGAGCAGGAGGGAATTGCCTGCGACCTGACGCGCAACGGCAAGCTCAAATTGGCCGCCAAGCCGATGCACTATGAAGGGTTGGCGCGCACCTGTGAATTGATCCGCAAGGAGGTGGACGCCGAGGTGCAGTTGTTGTCCGCGCAGGAGGTTCGCGTCGAGGTCAATTCGGCCCAGTTCCACGGTGGCCTGCTGCAGCGCAACGGTGTGCAGATGCACGTTGGGCGCTTTGGTGTCGGCCTGGCCGAGGCGGCGGCGCGGCACGGCGCGTTGATCTTCCAGGGCGTGGAAGTGAAGGATTGGAAAGCCAGCGGCAGCGGCTATCAGGTCAATACCAGCAAAGGCGTGCTGCACGCGTCCCAGGTGCTGCTGGCTACTGGCGCCTGCCAGCAAGGCGGGCTCGGTTGGTACCGACGGCGCATCGTACCGGTGGGCAGTTTCGTGGTCGCCACCGAGGTATTGTCCCAGTCGCTGATCGACAGCTTGCTGCCGGCACGCCGCTCCTACGTTACCAGCCGCATGATCGGCAATTACTTTCGCCTGACCCCCGACAGCCGTCTGCTGTTTGGCGGTCGTGCGCGGTTTGCCATGTCCGACAGTGTTTCCGATGCCAAGAGCGGCAAGGTGCTGCAGGCGGCGATGGTGCAGATGTTCCCGCAACTGGCCGACGTGAAGATCGACTATTGCTGGGGCGGGCTGGTGGACATGACGTCTGACCGCCTGCCCAGGGCCGGCCAGCACGGCGGGGTCTATCACTCCATGGGCTACAGCGGCCACGGCGTGCAGATGTCGGTGCACATGGGCCAGGTCATGGCGGATGTCATGGCCGGGAAAGTCGAGGCAAACCCTTGGCGAGAACTCGACTGGCCGGCGATTCCCGGGCACTTCGGCAAGCCCTGGTTCCTGCCGCTGGTAGGCGCGTATTACCGCCTGCAGGACTACCTGCACTGATTTCAAGGCAGCGCTTTACGTTTCAACAGCCGTTTCAACATTCCGTTGCGTCGACCGTGCGCAACCGAGCCCTATCACTTGCGGAAGGTAGAACTGACATGACTGACAATAAGAACAGCACCGACGGCCAGTTGATTACCGGCACAGAAAGTCTGCGTGTTTTCGAAGGGCTCAACCGCGGCATGTCACGTCGCCACGCATTGCAGATGCTGGGGTTGGCCGGGGTCGCCGCAGCAGGTGCCGGCAGCTTGTTTGGCGCGGCCGGCAAGCTGTTGGCCGATGACGCCGCGAGCCTCGGCAATGGCAAGCCCGGCGGACGTATCCGCGTAGCCGGCATCACCAGTTCCACCGCCGACACCCTGGACCCGGCCAAAGGCTCGTCGTCCACCGATTATGTGCGCCATTACATGTTCTACAACGGCCTGACCCGTTTCGACAGCCACATGGTGCCGCAACTGGAACTGGCTGAACGCATCGACACCACCGACGCCACGCTCTGGGTGATCACCCTGCGCAAGGAAGTCACGTTCCACAACGGTAAAGGGCTGACGGCAGCGGACGTAGTGTTTTCGCTGATGCGGCACAAGGATCCGATCACCGGATCCAAGGTCTTGCCACTGGCGTCGCAGTTCGAAGAGGTCAAGACCAACGGCACCCACGAAGTACAGATCCGCCTCAGCGGTCCGAATGCCGAGCTGCCGTCGATCCTCGCCGTTTCCCATATGTTGATCGTGCCCGAGGGCACCAGTGATTTCAGCCAGGGCATCGGCACCGGTCCGTTCAAGGTCAAGGAATTCAAGCCCGGTGTGCGCTCCATCGGCGCGCGCAATGCCAACTACTGGAAACCCGGCTTGCCCTACCTGGACGAGATCGAATTCATTGGTATCGCGGATGAGCCGTCACGGGTCAACGCGCTGCTGTCCGGCGACGTGCAGATCATCAACGAAGTCAACCCACGTTCGACCGCACGCATCAAGGACAGCGCCGGCCACCGGGTCGTCGATTCACCGTCGGGCAACTACACCGACCTGATCATTCGCCAGGACCAGATGCCAGGCCAGAGCCCGGAATTCACCGAGGCGATGAAGTTGCTGCTCGATCGCGAGCAGGTCAAGTCGGCGATCTTCCGGGGCTTCGCCAGGGTCGGCAATGATCACCCGATCGCCCCCGGCGCGCGCTTCTTCAATGCCGACCTGCCACAACGCACCTACGACCCCGAGAAGGCGCGCTTCCTGCTGAAAAAAGCCGGCATGGAAAGCATCAGCATGCCGGTCATGTGCTCGCCGGCCGCCACCGGTTCGGTGGACGTCGCCGTGCTGCTGCAGCAATCGGCCAAGGAAGCCGGGCTCAAGCTCAACGTCAACCGGCTGCCGAGCGACGGCTACTGGTCCAACCACTGGGCCAAGCACCCGCTGAGCTTCGGCAACATCAACCCGCGGCCGAATGCCGACATGCTGTTCTCGCAGTTTTTCCAGTCCTCGGCGCCGTGGAACGAGTCCGGCTGGAAAAACCCGCAGTTCGATCAATTGCTGGTGCAGGCGAGGGGCGAAACCGACGAGGCCAAGCGCGGCAAGATGTACGCCGACATGCAGACGCTGGTGCATGACCACAGTGGCATCGGCATCCCCGTGTTCATCAGCAACATCGACGGCGTCGACCAGCGCATCAAGGGTTATGGCACCAACCCGTTGGGCGGGTTCATGGGCTACATGTTCTCCGAGCAAGTCTGGCTGGATGCTTGATGAGCGTTATCTGGCTCCGCGACCTGGCAAGAGGATCGGATGATGAATAGCAACACATTGTGGTTGATCGGCCGGCGCCTCGGCGCCGCGATCGTAACCCTGCTGATCGTCTCGATGGTGGTGTTCGCCATCACGGCGGTATTGCCGGGAGACGCGGCGCAACAGTCCCTCGGACAGTTCGCCACGCCTGAGCAAGTGGCGGCCCTGCGGGTGAAAATGGGCCTCGATCAGCCGGGGGTGTTGCGTTACCTGCACTGGCTGACCAGCCTGCTCAGCGGTGACATGGGCGTGTCGATTTCCAACGCCGTGCCGGTCAGCGAGCTGATGGCCGGACGCGTGCCCAACACCCTGATGCTCGCCGCTGCCACGGCGCTGGTGTCGGTGCCGGTGGCGCTGATCCTGGGCATCGGCTCGGCGATGGGCCGGGGCGGGCGCATCGACAGCGTGCTGAGCTTCTTCACCCTGACGATGGTGGCGGTGCCGGAGTTTCTGGTTGCCACGCTGGCGGTGCTGATCTTCGCCGTCAACCTCGGCTGGTTGTCGGCGTTGTCCTATTCAAGCGAGGTCACGTCGCCGCTGCAATTCATGCGCACCTACGCCTTGCCGGTCATGACGCTGTGTTGCGTGATCGTCGCGCAAATGGCCCGCATGACCCGGGCGGCGGTGATCGACCAGCTCGACAGTCCCTATGTGGAAATGGCCCGCCTCAAAGGCGTCAGCCCGATGCGGGTGGTCTTGCGCCACGCCTTGCCTAACGCCATCGGTCCCATCGCCAATGCCATCGCCTTGAGCCTCTCCTACCTGCTGGGCGGGGTGGTGATCGTCGAGACGATTTTCAATTATCCCGGCATCGCCAGCCTCATGGTCGACGCGGTGACGAACCGCGACATGGCCTTGGTCCAGGCCTGCACCATGCTGTTCTGCACGGCTTACTTGATGCTGGTGCTGATTGCCGACCTGTGCGCGATCCTGTCCAATCCGAGGCTGAGAAACCAATGAACAATCTCATTGTGAAAGCCCCGCCTGCCGCGCCTGAACTGGCTTATGGCAAGGTTTCCCATAGCACCTCCTGGCTCGGCCTGCTCGGTGCCGCGATGTGTCTGATCTGGTTGTTGGTGGCGATCTTCGGCCCCTGGCTGGCGCCACATCCCGTGGGCGAAGTGGTCTCCGACAACGTCTTCGACGGCCTCAGCGCTGCTTACCCGCTGGGCACCGATTATTTGGGCCGTGACATGCTCAGCCGGATCCTGGTGGGCGCGCGGTTTACCGTCGGCCTGGCTTTGGTGGCGGCAGTGTTGGCGAGCGGTTTGGGCACCAGTTGCGCGCTGCTCTCGGTGGTGTCGCCGAAGTGGTTGGACGAACTGATCAGCCGCCTGATGGACGCCTTCATTTCGATTCCGAGCAAGATGCTCGCGCTGATCATGGTCTCGGCCTTTGGCTCCTCGGTGACGCTGTTGATTTGCACGGCGGTGCTGAGTTTCACCCCGGGCGCGTTCCGCATCGCTCGCAGCATGGCGGTGAACATCGAGGCCCTCGAGTACGTGCAAGTGGCCCGCACCCGTGGCGAGCGTCGGCTATACATCGCCTGCGTGGAGATCCTGCCGAACATGCTCAACCCGGTGCTGGCTGACCTGGGCCTGCGCTTCGGATTCATCGTGCTGTTGCTCAGCGGCATGAGTTTTCTCGGCCTCGGCGTGCAACCGCCGGACGCCGACCTGGGTTCGCTGGTGCGGGAAAATATCGGCGGCCTCAACCAGGGCGCGCCGGCGATCGTGATTCCGGCCTTGGCCATCGGCACCCTGACGATTGGCGTCAACCTGTTTATCGACCGCCTGTCCTCGCGGCGCAATCGACGTTCGGGAGGTCATTGAGATGAGCGAATTGATTCGAGTCGAAAACCTGCGAGTGGTCGCCTGCGGCGAACGCAGTGAAGTGGAGATCGTCAAGGGCGTCAGCTTCTCCCTGGAGAAAGGCGAGGTGCTGGCGTTGATTGGCGAGTCCGGCTCCGGCAAGACCACCATCGCCCTGGCGCTGCTTGGCTATGCCCGGCGTGGCTGTCGGCTGGCCGGCGGCGTGGTGCGGATCGGCGAGCATGACATGCTGGCGCTGAGCGAAGGCGAGCTGCAACGGCTGCGCGGCAATCGCGTCTCCTATATTGCCCAAAGCGCCGCGGCGGCGTTCAATCCGGCGAAAAAACTCATTGATCAAGTGGTGGAGGGCGCCTTGATCCACGGCCTGGGCAGCCGGGCGGTGCTCGAAGCCAAGGCCATCGAACTGTTCCGCGACCTGGCGCTGCCCGACCCCGAGCGCATCGGCCAGCGCTACCCCCACCAAGTCTCCGGCGGGCAACTGCAGCGGGTGATGGCGGCCATGGCGCTGATCAGCGATCCGCTGCTGGTGGTGCTCGACGAACCGACCACGGCCCTCGACGTCACGACTCAGATCGACGTATTGCGCGCCTTCAAGCGCGTGGTGCGCGAGCGTGGCGCGACGGCGGTCTACGTTTCCCATGACCTGGCGGTCGTGGCGCAGATGGCCGATCAGATCGTGGTGCTCAACGGCGGACAGATCTTCGAACAGAGCGCCACCACGCCGCTGCTCAAGGGCCCGGTCCATGCCTACACCCGCAGCCTGCTGGCGGCGGCGCGGCCGGACACGACGATCCGGCCGCCCTGCGGCGTGGCCGAGGATGCGCCGCTGCTGACCATCCAAGGCCTGACCGCCGGCTACGGCAACAAGAACGCGCAGGGCATGCCGGCGATCCGCGTCCTCGAAGGCATTGACCTGACCGTGCGTCGAGGCCAGGCCATTGGGGTGATCGGCGAATCCGGCTCGGGCAAATCGACCCTGGCCCGGGTGGTGGCGGGGCTACTGCCTCCGGCCCTCGGCGGGCTGACATTTGATGGCGCGCCGCTGGGCGGCAGCTTGTCCGAACGGACCGCCGACCAGTTCCGGCGCATCCAGATGGTGTTCCAGAACGCCGACACCGCGCTTAATCCGATGCACAGCGTCAGCGCGATCTTGAGCCGGCCATTGAAGATGTATTTTGGCCTCAAGGGCGGAGCTCTGCGTGAGCGCATCGGCGAGTTGCTGGACCTTGTCCGTTTGCCACGGGACTTGGCCGAGCGTCGCCCGAGCGAGTTGTCCGGAGGGCAGAAACAGCGGGTCAATTTGGCCCGGGCGCTGGCGGCCAAGCCGGACCTGATCCTCTGCGATGAAGTGACCTCGGCGCTCGACACCGTGGTCGGCGCCGCGATCCTCGAATTGTTGCGCGACCTGCGCCAGCAACTGGGCGTTTCGTACCTGTTCATCAGCCACGACATCTCCACCGTCCGCGCCTTGTGCGACGACATTGTGGTGATGTACAGCGGCCACAAGGTCCAGGCGGGTACCCGACAATCGTTCGCCCAGGCGCCGTTTCATCCTTACACCGATTTGCTCATTCATTCGGTCCCGGAGCTGCGCCAGGGCTGGCTGGAAACCTGCGGCGCCACCACCTGCGGCACGCTTCCACCGTTGGGGCCAAAGGCTAACGAACCAGAACTGTGCACCTTTCTCAACCGCTGCCCGGTGCGGGTCGATGGCCTGTGCAACCACACCGCGCCACCTCGACAGGTGATCGACGGCGGCAGCGAAGTGCTCTGTCATCACGACAGCGTCGAGCTGCTCAAGAGCCAACAGGATTCAAACAGCATGATCGTGGGAGCCTACGCATGAACGCGCGTTTTGTGAGGTTGGCCGAGCAGGGTCGACCCGTCGTCAACTTGCAGGTGGATGGGGTGCTCATCGAAGCGTTGCAGGGCGACACGCTGATGGTTGCCTTGCTGACCCGTGGCCCGGCGCTGCGCCAGTCGGAGTTCGATCCGGGCAGCCGTGCCGGTTTTTGCCTGATGGGCGCGTGCCAGGATTGCTGGGTCTGGACCCGCAGCGGCGAACGCTTGCGCGCCTGCTCCCAAGAAGTCCGCGAAGGGCTGGATATCATCACTCAACAACCGGAGGCAGTATGGCCACTGCGCGGATAGTCATTGTCGGCGCCGGGCCGGCCGGCATTCGTTGTGCCCAGACCTTGGTCGCGGCGGGTTTCAAACCGGTCCTGGTCGACGAGAGCCGGCGTGACGGCGGGCAGATCTACCGTCGCCAGCCTGAAGGGTTCACCCGCGACTACGCAACGCTCTACGGCACCGAAGCCGACAAGGCCCGCGACCTGCACGAGAGCTTCGATCGCCTGCGCCCACAGATCGATTACCGACCCGACACCCTGGTCTGGAACTTGACACCGGGGCAATTGTGCTGCGTCAGCCAAGGCCAGCATTCAACGCTGGAGTACGACGCGCTGATCCTCTGCACCGGCGCCACCGACCGCTTGATGCCCATCGAAGGTTGGCAATTGGGCGGCACCTACAGCCTCGGCGGCGCTCAGATCGCCTTGAAGGCCCAGGCGGTGTCCATCGGTCACCGGGTGGTGTTCATGGGCAGCGGGCCGTTGCTGTACCTGGTGGCGAGCCAGTATGTGAAAGCCGGGGCCCAGGTTGCGGCGGTGCTGGACACTTCGCCGCTGGGCAAGCGCATCCAGGCCTTGCCCAAACTCATGGCGCGTCCGGGATTGCTGTTTACCGGCATGAAACTGCTGGCGCAGTTGTATCGGGCGAAGATCGCGGTGCATCTCGGGGTTTCGCCGTTGCAGGTGCTCGGTGAGCCGGCCACAGGCGTGAGTGGCGTTCGCGTGCGCACCGCGAACGGCGAGACGCTGACGGTGGATTGCGACGCGGTGGCGCTCGGTTATCACCTGCGCCCGGAAACCCAACTGGCCGATCTGGCCGGCTGTCGACTGCGCTTCGACGAGGCGTCTGGGCAATGGCTGCTGGAAACCGATGATGAGGGCCGGACCACGGTCAGCGGCGTCTATGCGGCGGGGGATGGCTCGCGGATCCGTGGCGCGGACGCCGCCGAGCACGCCGGGCGCCTGGTCGCCATGGCCTTGCTCAGCGACCTGCAACAACCGGTGGACGCGGCACGGATGGCCGAGGCACGGCGTGCCTTGGGTGTGATGGAAGCATTTCGCCTCGGCCTGGCCCAGGCGTTCCCCTGGCCGGCGACACAGGCCAAGGCGTTGCCGGACGAAGCCATCGTCTGCCGGTGCGAAATGATCACCGCCGGCGAGCTACGCCGCACCGTCAGCGAAAAGGGCGCTTGTGAAGTCAACCGGGCCAAGGCGTTCAGCCGCGTCGGCATGGGCCGCTGCCAGGGGCGCTATTGCTCCCAGGCCGGGGCCGAAGTGATCGCCGCCGCCGCCGGGGTGCCGGTGCAAGAGGTCGGGCGTCAGCGTGGTCAGGCACCGGTCAAACCGCTTTCGATGTCGACCCGGGAGGTGACGCCATGACCGTTGATAAGGCCGATGTGATTATTGTCGGTGGTGGGGTGATGGGCTCGGCGTCGGCATTTTTCCTGCGCCAACGGGGCCAGTCGGTGATCTTGCTGGAGCGCGACCAGATCGGTCAGTACGCCAGCGGTGTGAACTTCGGCAACGTGCGGCGCCAAGGGCGATTTCTTGGCCAGCTTGAATTGGCGAACCGTTCCTTTGCGCTGTGGCAACGATTGCCGGAGTTGATCGACGACGACTTGGAGTTCATCCCCAGCGGGCATCTGCGCGTGTGTTATCGCGAGGATGAAATCGCTGAGCTGCAAGCCTACGCCGGCGCGCCCGAAGCCCGGCAGCTGGATTTGCAGATCTATCAAGGCAGCGAACTGCATACGCGTTTCCCGTTCCTCGGCAAAGACGTCAAGGGCGGTTCCTACGCGCCCCACGACGGTCACGCCAACCCACGCCTGGCGGCACCGGCGTTCGCCCGGGCGGCCCGACGACTTGGGGCGCGGATCGAGGAACGCACGGAAGTCGCCGAGGTACAAAAGGCCAACGGTGAATTCGGCGTCACCACCACCGATGGCCGCCGATTCAGCGCCGCGCAGCTGTTGATCACGGCGGGCGCCTGGGGGCAAAAACTCTCGGAACAATTCGGCGAGCCGGTGCCGCTGGCGCCGAACGGCCCGCAAATGGCCGTCACCGAACCGGTGCCTTACGCCTTGCCGACGGTGATCGGGGTGTTCACCAAGATCCCTGAAGAAGTGATCTATTTTCGCCAGATTCCACGGGGCAACATCATCATCGGCGGCGGCTATCGCCGCGTGCCGGACATGCTCAACCGCCGCGCCTACGTCGAGCCGCGCAGCATTCTCAACCAACTGGAGCAGATGCGGCGCCTGCTGCCGGGCGTCGGCAACCTCAACATCATCCGCGTGTGGAGCGGCATCGAAGGCTACCTGCCCGACAACCTGCCGATCATGGGCGCCAGCGGCAACGTCGACGGCTTGTACTACGCCTTCGGCTTCAGCGGCCATGGCTTCCAACTTGGCCCGGGCGTCGGTGACGTCATGGCCGAACTGATCAGCACCGGCAGCACCAGCACGTCAATCGAACCGTTCTCCATCCGCCGGTTCGCCCCATCCGTCGAACAACGGAGCAAGGCCTCATGAAACCCCGTGTGCAAGCCATCTTCGAACGGCTGCTGGCGTTTGAAACGGTCTCTTCGGAGTCGAACATGGCGCTGATCGAATACGTGCGCGATGTGCTGCTGGGCAAGGGCATCGAGTCGCTGATCGTCAAGGACGAAAGCGGCAAGAAGGCCAACCTGTTCGCCAGCACCGGTCCACGGGAACTACCCGGTATCCTGTTGTCCGGACACACCGACGTCGTACCGGCGGCGGGGCAGGCCTGGACCGTCCCGGCGTTCCAGGCGACGTTCCGTGATGGCCGGGTGTATGGGCGTGGCAGCTGTGACATGAAGGGCTTCATCGCCCTGGCTATCGACGCCATGCTCGACGCCGCCGACCATTCGTTGACCCGGCCGCTGCAACTGGCGCTTTCCCACGATGAAGAAATCGGCTGCGTGGGCGTCCGACGCCTGCTCGACGTGCTGCACTTGGCGCCGGTGCGGCCGTTCCTCTGCGTGATCGGCGAGCCGACCAACATGCAGTTCGTGCTGGGCCACAAGGGCAAGGGCTCCTACCGCACCTACTGCCGTGGCCTGGAGGCCCATTCATCCCTGGCACCACGCTCGGTCAATGCCATCCACGTGGCGTGCGATTTCATCGCGGCGTTGCGCCGCAGCCAGCAGCAATTACAGGAGCAAGGCGCCCAGGATGCGGATTACGACGTGCCCTACAGCACCGTGCATGTTGGGCAGATCGTCGGCGGCAAGGCACTGAACATCGTGCCGAACCTGTGCACGCTGGATTTCGAAGTGCGCAATCTGCCGGCCGATGATCTGGATCAATTTTTGGAGCACCTGCGCGAGCAGGCCGAGGTGATCGTTCGCGAGGCGAAGAAGCTTTCGAGCGTGGCGGACATCGAGATCCAGACGTTGAATGTCTATCCGGGGCTCGATACGCATCCGAGTGTTGAGGCGGTGCGTTTTCTAAGCGGCTTCGCTGCGCCGGGTACGGGGACGGCGAAGGTGTCCTTTGGGACTGAGGGTGGGTTGTTCAAGCAGCGGTTGGATGTGCCTGTGGTGGTCTGTGGGCCTGGTTCGATCGAGCAGGCGCATAAGCCTGATGAGTTTATCGAGGTGAGTCAGATGCAGGCGGGGGAGCGGTTTTTGGCGGGGTTGTTGGGTTCTTTGAGGCTTTAGG
Organism: Pseudomonas sp. Z5-35; assembly: GCF_051131945.1. Lineage (NCBI taxonomy): Bacteria > Pseudomonadati > Pseudomonadota > Gammaproteobacteria > Pseudomonadales > Pseudomonadaceae > Pseudomonas > Pseudomonas sp. Z5-35. The sequence continues at coordinate 3,232,715 of NZ_CP071640.1, read as the reverse complement.
CTGTTTTTTGGCTGATGGATTTGTGTGTATATCCGTTTTTTTTGTTGTGGCTGCTGACGGTTTCGCTTTTACAGCGAGTCACTTTCGAAAGGCGCGAAAGTAACCAAAGCGCCTTTGCCCCACCACTTGGTGCCTCGCCTAGGCTCGGCATCCATGCCGAGGTGCCCCCTCCACAATACCTTCGTTCAGCCAGCGTGGTTAACGGGGCGCCGAGATCAACGTCCGCCGCGAGGCGGCCTTAGGGCCGACCTGGTTTGGTTGGGATCGAGTTTCTTCTGTGGGAGCCTGCTCGCGATGGCAGTTGGCAGTTGCAGTTGGCGGGATGACGAAAGTGCCCTGATCTTCACTGGCACAAGCAAACGCCGCTTTCGAGAGCAAACGATAAACCTGTGGCGAGGGAGCTTGCTCCCGCTGGGCTGCGCAGCAGACCCAAAACCATTCAGCAAGGTGTATCTGGATAATCGCAGGGTTGCATTTTACGGCCGCTGCGCAGCCGAGCGGGAGCAAGCTCCCTCGCCACGGGGGCATCGTTTTCTTTGAGTTCCGTAGCAAGCAGGCTCGCACAGGAAAAACGCAATCCCACCCAAACCAGGTCGGCTCTAAGGCCGCCTCGCAGCGGACGTTGATCTCGGCGCCCCGTTAACCACGCTGGCCGAACGCAGGTATTGCGCAGTGGGCATCCCGGCATGGATGCCGGGATAGCCGCGCTGGCCCATGGATGGGCCTTCGCGGCGGGCCCACGGAGCAATGCCGGAGCGAGGGCACACCGAGCCGAGGCGAGGTGCCGAGTGGTGGGGCAAAAGCGCGTTGCTTACTTTCGCGCTCTTCGAAAGTGAGTCGCTGTAAAAGCGAAACCATAATCAGCCATCACCCAAAAAACGGATATACACCCACACCCAGCCACAAAGCAAAGCAACCACAGCCCCTCGGTATAGCCTGCCGTCCCACCCCAAAACTTCAGCATCCAACACCGCCCAAACCCCACTTTCAGCATCCTGCGCCGCAGCGTCTCCCTAGACTGGAACTACCTCGGAACAGGACACGACCATGCTCACACAACACCTGAAAGACCCCAGCCTGCTGGCGGAACTGGCCTATATCGATGGACAGTGGATCGCCGCCGACGATGGCGCCACCCTCGACGTCATCAACCCTGCCACCGGCCAAGTGCTCGCCCGCGTCCCTGCGATGCAAGGCAGCGAGACCCGGCGCGCCATCGAGGCCGCCGAGCGGGCCTGGCCGGCGTGGCGGGCGCGTCCGGCGGCGGAGCGGGCGGGGCTGTTGGAGCGCTGGTATCAAGCCATGATGGACAACTTCGACGACCTCGCGCTGATCATGACCTATGAGCAGGGCAAGCCGCTGAGCGAAGCCAAGGGCGAGATTCGCTATGGTGCCGGCTTCGTCAAATGGTTCGCCGAAGAAGCCCGCCGGATCTATGGCGAAACCATACCGGCCCCCAGCGGCGACCGTCGCCTGCTCACGCTCAAGCAACCGGTGGGTGTCTGCGCCGCCATCACGCCGTGGAATTTCCCCAATGCGATGATCACCCGCAAATGCGCGCCGGCCTTGGCGGCGGGGTGCCCGGTCATCGTCAAGCCTTCAGACCTGACGCCCTTGTCGGCGCTGGCATTGGCGGTGCTGGCCGAGCGGGTCGGGATTCCGGCCGGGGTTTTCAACGTCGTGACCGGTTTGCCCGCCGGTATTGGCGAGGAGCTGACCGGCAACCCCACGGTACGGAAGATTTCCTTCACCGGCTCCACGGCGGTCGGCCGGCTGCTGATGCGCCAGAGCGCCGAGCACATCAAGCGGCTGAGCCTGGAGCTGGGGGGCAACGCGCCGTTCATTGTGTTTGACGACGCGGACCTGGAGCAGGCCGTGGCCGGCATCATGCAAAGCAAGTTTCGCAACGCCGGCCAGACCTGTGTCTGCGCCAACCGTATCCTGGTGCAGGACGGTATCTACGAATGCTTCGCCGAGCGCCTGGTGCAAGAGGTGCGCAAGCTCAAGGTCGGCAATGGCCTTGAGGCCGATGTCATGATCGGCCCGTTGATCAACCCGGCGGCGGTGAGCAAGGTCGCCCGGCATATCGATGATGCGCTGAGCCAGGGCGCGCGATTGTTGTGTGGTGCGATTCCCCGGGGCGACAGCCAGTTTGTCGAGCCGACGGTGCTGGGCGACGCCCATGCCGGGATGCTGCTGGCCAACGAAGAAACCTTCGGCCCCGTTGCCCCGCTGATGCGTTTTACCACCGAAGATGAGGCATTGGCTCTGGCCAATGCCACGCCCTATGGCCTGGGCGCTTATTACTTCACCCAGGACCTGCGCCGTTCATGGCGGTTCGGTGAGGCGCTGGAGTTCGGCATGATCGGCCTCAATACCGGGATCATTTCCATGGAAGTTGCGCCCTTCGGCGGTATCAAACAGTCGGGACTGGGCCGCGAAGGCAGCAAGTACGGCCTGGATGAATACCTTGAAGTCAAAGCCTTCCACATCGGTGGGTTGTGATGCGGCCATCGTTTGAACGGACCCTTGGGAGTCATGATTGATGAGCAAACCCTTTCGAATCGCTGCGATTGCCGGTGATGGTATTGGCAGAGAAGTGCTGCCCGAAGGCCTGCGCGTGTTGGAGCAGGCCGCGAAGAAGTGGCAGTTGGACTTGAGCATTGAAGTGCTCGATTGGGCCCACTGTGATTATTACTTGGAGCACGGGCAGATGATGCCCACCGACTGGTTCGAGCAACTCAGGGGTTTCGACGCGATCTACTTCGGCGCCGTGGGTTGGCCGGACAAGGTCCCGGACCATATTTCCCTGTGGGGCTCGCTGCTCAAGTTCCGCCGCGATTTCGACCAGTACGTGAACATTCGCCCGGTGCGCCTGTTTCCAGGTGTGCCGTGCCCGCTGGCCGGACGAGAGGCGGGGGATATCGATTTCGTGGTAATCCGTGAAAACACCGAGGGTGAATATTCATCGGTCGGCGGCAAGATGTTCGAGGGCACCGAGCATGAGTTCGTCTTGCAGGAGTCGGTGTTCACCCGCCGAGGCGTCGACCGGATCCTCAAGTTTGCTTTCGATTTGGCCCAGGCTCGACCGCGCAAGCGCCTGACGGCGGCGACCAAGTCCAACGGGATCTCCATCAGCATGCCGTACTGGGATGAACGCACTGCGTTGATGGCCGAGCACTACCCCGAGGTGACCTGGGACAAGCAACACATCGACATCCTCTGCGCGCGTTTTGTCTTGCAGCCGGACCGTTTCGACGTGGTAGTTGCCTCGAACCTGTTCGGCGATATTCTCTCCGACCTGGGCCCGGCCTGCGCCGGAACCATCGGTATTGCGCCGTCGGCCAATCTCGACCCGGAGCGACGCTTTCCATCACTGTTCGAACCGGTGCACGGCTCGGCGCCAGACATCTACGGGCAGAACATCGCGAACCCGATCGCGATGATCTGGTCCGGCGCGCTGATGCTCGATTTCCTCGGCAATGGCGATGAGCGTTATCGCGCGGCCCATGACGGGATTCTCCAGGCTATCGAGCAGGTGATTGCCCAAGGGCCGATCACCCCGGACCTGGGCGGGCAGGGCTCGACCCAGGACGTCGGCAAGGCTATCGCTTCGGCGCTTTGAGGCCCTGGCGCACGATCGCCAGCCCATGTGGTCGTAACCTTCAGCGCATCCGTGCTTGAACGTTATGACACATGGAGACCCAATGAATCAGGGCGTCCCGAACACCGATACCAATCGTCGCCAATTGCTGCAGATCATCGCCGGGCTGTCTGACGGCGTGATCCTGGTGGAGGTCGACCAGACCATCGCCTGGGCCAACGAAGCCGCCTTGACCATGCACGGCGTCAAGGCACTTGAAGAGCTGGGTCGCAATGCCAAGGCGTACGCCAAACGCTTCAACCTGCGCTACCGCAACAATCATTCGCTGTCCGAGGAAAACTACCCGATCGCCCGCGTGGCGCGCGGCGATGAATTCAGTGACGTGCTGGTGGAAGTCACACCGGCGGCGGATCCGGATCGCACCTGGGTGCACCGCATCCGCGGCATGGTGCTGACCGACCGCAACGACGAACCGGAATACCTGGTGCTTATTCTCAGCGACGCCACCGAATGGGCCAGCGCTGAACAGCGTTTCGAGAAGACCTTCGGCGCCAACCCGGCGCCAGCGGTGATCTGCCGTCTGAGCGACCTGCGCTACATCAAGGTCAACGCGGGTTTCCTGGAAATGACCGGCTACAGTCGCGAGCAGGTGATCGGGCGTTCGGTGTACGAGTTGGATGTACTCGAGGCGGCCGAGAAGCGCGCCCTGGCCATCGAGCGGCTGGGGCAGGGCGCGACCATTCCGCAGATGCAGGCCGAGCTGCGATTGCCTGACGGCACCAACAAGCAGGTGGTTGTCGCGGGTCAGCCGCTGGACCTGCACGATGAAGATTGCATGTTGTTTTCCTTCATGGACATGGAACCACGACGCAAGGCGGAAACCGCACTGCGCCAGAGCGAGGAGCGTTTTGCCAAATCGTTCCGCCTGTCGCCGGTGCCGACCTTGATCTGCAGCGGTGAGCAGCAACTGCTGGAAATCAACGAGGCTTTTCTTCAGGCCAGCGGATACGCCAGCGAGGAACTGTTGGGCAAGACCGTGGAGGAAATCGGCTTTCTCGACAAGGACGCCGGGGCGGCGCTTTTTGCCCGACTGGAAAAGGCTGCCGCGGTGTCCAGCGTCGACGTCAAGGTGCATAAGAAAGGCGGGGAGCAGATCGATTGCGAAGTAGCCGCCGATACCGTACTCATCCAGGACAAACCGTGCTACTTGCTGGTGCTGATGAACATCACCGAGCGCAAGCGCTCGGAGCTGGAATTGGTGGCCGCCATCGAGGAAGTGATGAAGGACGCGTCATGGTTCAGCCGGACCCTGATCGAAAAACTGGCCAATGTGAAAAGCATCAACGCGCAGTCGCCGGCGACGTCTTTCACCGAACTGACGGCCCGGGAGCGTGATGTGCTGGGGCTGATTTGCGAGGGACTGGCGGATAAGGAAATTGCCGCGCGTTTGAAGTTGGCCCCCAATACCGTGCGCAATCATGTGGCGACTCTCTATTCGAAACTCGACGTCCACAGCCGCAGCGAGGCGATTGTGTGGGCGCGGGAACGCGGCTTGTTCGCCAACGAATGGCGGATGAAGGCACCATGATAGCCAGTGCAAATGCACCTGGCGTACTGGTGCAAATACGGGTTTTGCTCGGGCTGTAACGTCCTTAGGCTGAAGGGTGCAGCGTTCCAGTTGATGCCGCGTCCCCACGAAACAGTCAAGGAATACGCCACGATGTGCACTGAACCCTTCAAGATCGAGAACGACAGGACGTCTGCCCGAGCCATCAGGCCGGGATCGTCCACGGGTCATTTGCGCTTTCGAAGCTGAGGTGCACGCCATGACTCATCTGGCTCCCCTGCGCGCCCAACTCGAAAAAAGCTTTGCGCCACTGGCTTGCGAATGCAGCCTCAATGGCGATGGCACGCTCACCATCCGCCTGTATCACGAAGAAAGCGGCGAGGTTGACCTGGTGGTCAGCGGCATGAGCGTGGAAAGCATCCGATCTGAAGAAAGCCTGGCCAAGCTGATCGATGAACTGCGCTATGAGCTGTACAACACGCCGTTGCATCGCAGCGATCCGGCCTGAGTTATAGAGCGCATGATCAGAGCAGCGTCGCCCGACAATCGAGCACCAGGCGCGCGCCTCCCGACTCGCTGCGATCCACCTCCAGCGTGAACCCGTGCAAGCTGGCTATTGCGGCGACGATCGACAGGCCCAGGCCGAATCCGCCGTGCTGGCTGCTGCCCTCGGCGCGATAGAAACGCCGGAACACCGCCTTGCGTTCTGTCTCGGGGATACCGGGGCCGGAGTCGAGTACTTCGATGCGCGTGCTGTCGCCCTGATCGACGCCTCGCAGGATCACCTTGCCGCCCGGCGGGGTGAACTTGATCGAGTTGCTCAACAGGTTTGACACCGCTTCGAACAGCAAGGCGCGATCGCCGTTGAGCAAGGGCAGGCTGTCGGGTAATTCCAGGATGAAGACCAGTTCGCCTTCTTCAGCCAGTGGCAGGTAGAAGTCGTGCAATTCCTGCAACAGCGGCAACGGGTCGAGGCGCACGAAGCCAGAGCGGCGCTGTTGGTCCTCCAGCTCGGAAATTCGCAGCAAGCCGCGAAATCGCGCCATGAGCGTGTCGGTCTCGGCGATCACCTGGTCCATTTGCAGCGCTTCGGCAGAGCCGTCCGCCGCCTCTTGCTGGATGCGATAAAGCTGGGCGCGCAGGCGTGTCAGCGGTGTTCGCAGGTCGTGGGCGATGTTGTCGCACACGCCTTTGACTTCATTCATCAATCGTTCGATGCGGTCGAGCATCGCATTGACGATGGCGGCCAGCATGTCCAACTCATCGCGACGACTCGACAGCGGCAGGCGATGCTTCAGGTCGCCGGCGACGATTGCTTCGGCACTCGCCTGCAAGGCGCGAATGCGCCGCAGCGGACGGCGGCGCAGCAGATGCCAGCCGGCAACGCCTGGCAGGATGGTCAGCGACACGCCCCAGAACAAGGCGTGCAGGATGATCCGCGTCACCGCGAACAGCGAGCCGTTGTCCCGTGCCAGTACCAGCCAGCGACCGTCCTGGGTCCGGGTCGCTACCGCATCGCAGCTGTCGGACGGCACGCCTGGATCGTCGGAATCGACGCAGCCACCGAGCATATGAATCTTGCCATCCAGGGGCAGGTCGGCGGGGATGCGCAGGATCGGCCCGCTCAAATGGCGCAGTTGCGGGTCGAACAGGCCGTAGGCGTCGACGCCGCGCTCATCCAGGGTCAGGCTGGCCATCAGCGCGTCTTCCAATTGATCGCCGTGGATGCGGGCAAACAGGTGCTGGCGTTGCATCAGCGAATGCTTGGCGAGGCTGTCGAGGTAGCCGAATACCTCGTAATACATCACCCCCATCAGGATCGCGCTCCAGATCACGAACAGCGCACTGTAGAGCGCCAGCAGGCGGCTGCTGGAGGAGCGCCAGCCCTTAGCGGGGTTCAGCAATGACATAACCGGAACCTCGTACCGTGCGGATCAGCGGTTCCAGGCCCGGCGGGTCGATTTTCTTGCGCAGACGACCGATGTGGACATCGATCAGGTTGGTGCCCGGGTCGAAGTGATAACCCCAGACTTCCTCGAAAATCATCATGCGCGAGAGGATCTGGCCGCTGTTGCGCATGAGAAATTCCAGCAGCTTGTACTCGGTGGGCAGCAGGCTCAGCAATTGGCTGTTACGGCTGGCTTCGCGGCTGATCAGGTTCAGCTCCAGGTCCGCCACCCGCAGCACGGTTTCCGGTTCGCGGGCGCCATTGTTGCGCCGCAGCAGCACTTCGACGCGGGCGGCCATCTCGTCAGTGGCAAACGGCTTGGTCAGGTAATCGTCGCCGCCAGCGCGCAGGCCGCGCACGCGTTCGTCGACATCGGAAAGGGCGCTGATCATCAGGATCGGCGTGGCCACGCCCATGGTCCGCAACGTGGTGACGATCACCAGACCGTCGAGCTCGGGCAGCATGCGGTCCAGGGTGATCAGGTCGTAGTCCCCGCTGACGGCCCGTTCCAGGCCTTCGCGGCCATTGTCGACCCAATCGACGTCCAGGCCGTTGCGGGTCAGTTCGGCGACGATCTCACGGGCGGTCACGGCGTCGTCTTCGATGGTCAGGATGCGGTTCATGGGCAGTTCCGGATGAGGAAATTGGAGCGACTGCGCAGCATTCTGCCAAATAATACCTGTCGGCTTTCTGAAAAAAACTTCATGGGAGACGACATAGGGATTTACTGGCCTGGATCAACACTTCGTCACAAATATTCCCTAACGTTGTTCCGGCACGCACCAGCATGCTGCGTCCGCCGCCCCGTTTTGGCGCGCAGTCGCTGGCGGGGCAATGACGCCGGGTAGTAATGGCTTTCCGCAAGGAGCCGAGGCCTACTGAACTATCAAGGAAGTGCAGCACGATGCAACCTCAAGAACTCATACACCGACACTACGATATCCAGCCGTTGAAACAGGCCGACATGACCGTGCGCCTGGACGGGCAGACGGTCAATGCCGCTCAAGGCGAAACCGTGCTGACCGTGATCCAGGCCGTGGGGCGGCGCCAGGTGGCGCGCAACGACCATGGCCAGATCAGCGGGGCCTACTGCGGCATGGGCGTCTGCCAATGCTGCCTTGTCAAGATCGACGGCCGTCACAAGCGTCGCGCTTGCCAGACCCTGGTGCGACCCGGCATGCAGATCGAAACCCGGGCCAACCGCATTGCCGAGACGGAGGCGCCATGAACCTCGATCCAGTGATCGTCGGCGGCGGGCCGGCGGGCATGGCGGCAGCCATCGAGCTGGCCTCCCACGGGGTTCGCTGCACGTTGCTCGAGGAAGCACCGCGCCTGGGGGGGGTGGTGTATCGCGGGCCGCTGCGCGATGGTGTGCGCCTGGACTACCTGGGGCCTCGTTACAGCCAAGCGCTGGAGAAACTCCATGGGCAATTCCAGCGTCACGCCGACTTGATCGACGTGCGATTGGGCAGCCGTGTCATCGGCGCCGAAGGTTTCCGGGCTCTGATGCTGCTGGACGCCGACGAGCGGCTGCGTGAGGTTGCCTATTCGCAATTGATCCTGGCGGCCGGTTGTCATGAGCGCAGCGTGCCGTTCCCGGGCTGGACGCTGCCGGGCGTGATGATGCTCGGCGGCCTGCAGTTGCAGATCAAGAGCGGGGTGGTAAAACCGCCAAGCCCGGTCGTCATTGCGGGGACCGGACCGCTGCTGCCGCTGGTGGCTTGTCAGCTGCACGCGTCGGGCGTCGCCGTGGCGGGTGTCTACGAGGCCTGTGCCTTTGGCAAGATTGCCAGGCAGAGCTTGGCTTTGTTGAACAAGCCGCAGCTGTTTCTCGATGGATTGGGCATGCTGGCCTATCTCAAGCGGCATCGCATTCCCGTGCGTTACGGTTGGGGCGTGGTGCGGGCCCAGGGCGAAGGGGAGTTGAGCAATGTAACCGTAGCGCCCTATTCCGGTGATTGGGCGCCGGACCTCGCGCGCGCCGAACAGGTGCCGGCCCAGACACTGGCGGTCGGGTATGGGTTTATCCCGCGCACCCAATTGAGCCAGCAGATGGGGCTTGAGCATGGCTTCAGCGAGGACGGCTACCTGCGAGCCGTGTCCGATGCCTGGCAGCGCGGCAGCGAGGCCCATGTTCATCTGGCGGGCGACATGGGCGGGATTCGCGGCGGTGAAGCCGCCATGCTGAGCGGGCGCATCGCGGCGCTGTCGGCTTTGGTGCAACGCGAGGTCCTGGATGCGCCCGCGGCTCTGAAGCAGCGCGAGCGTTACCAAGCGCAACTGGATCGGATTATCCGCTTTCGCGCCGCTGTCGATCGCTACACCCGACGCGGGGCCGGGCAAACGACGCTGCCGAGCGCCGATACGGTGATCTGTCGCTGCGAACATGCCACGCGCGCCGACATTGATCGCGCCTTGGAGCAGGGCGTGCAAGACATGGCCAGCCTGAAAATGCGAACCCGCGTGAGCATGGGCGATTGCCAGGGGCGCATGTGTGTCGGCTATTGCTCCGACCGGTTGCGCGAAGCCACCGGGCGCGCCGATGTGGGCTGGCTGCGGCCGCGTTTCCCCATCGATCCGATTCCTTTTTCAGCGTTCCAGAACGTCGCCATGGAGGCCGTTTCCGATGACTAGACACTATGACGTAGTGATTGCGGGTGGAGGTGTGATCGGCGCTTCCTGTGCCTATCAGCTGTCCAAACGCAGGCACCTGAAGATCGCCCTGATCGATGCCAAGCGCCCCGGCAACGCCACCCGCGCATCGGCCGGTGGCCTGTGGGCCATCGGCGAATCGGTGGGCCTGGGTTGCGGGGTGATTTTCTTTCGCATGATGTCGGCCAATCGCAAGCGCCAGGCCCAGGGCGCCGCCGTGGCGGTGGATGCCAGCACACCGCACATTTTACCCGCCTCGTTTTTCGATTTCGCCTTGCAGTCCAATGCGCTGTACCCGCAGTTGCACCGCGAGTTGATCGACCGCCATGGCATGGATTTCAAGTTCGAAGAGACCGGGCTCAAGTTTGTGATCTATGACGATGAGGACCGCTTGTACGCCGAGCACATCGTTGCTTGCATTCCTCATCTGGCCGATCAGGTGCGTTGGCTCGACCAGGCCGCCTTGCGCGAGGCCGAGCCGAATGTCAGCCATGAGGCCCGCGGCGCGCTGGAGTTCCTGTGCGACCACCAGGTCAGCCCGTTCCGCCTGGCCGATGCCTACACCGAGGGCGCACGGCAGAACGGCGTCGATATGTTCTTCAACACTAACGTGACTGAAGTCTTGCGTAGCGGGACTCGGGTGACGGGCGTGAAGACCGCCGAGGCCGGGACGTTCAGTTGCCAGACCCTGATCAACGCCGCCGGGGCCTGGGCCGCGGATCTGAGCGAGCAGGCCACGGGCGTGCGGATTCCAGTCAAGCCGGTCAAGGGCCAGATCCTGCTGACCGAGCGCATGCCAAAGATCCTCAAGGGCTGCCTGACCACCAGCGATTGTTATGTGGCGCAGAAAGACAACGGCGAAATCCTGATCGGCAGCACCACGGAGGACAAAGGCTTCGACGTGACCACCACCTACCCCGAGATCGAAGGCTTGGTGCAAGGTGCGGTGCGTTGTATCCCGCAGCTGGCCGACATCAACTTGAAACGCACCTGGGCCGGCCTGCGTCCCGGCTCACCCGATGAGCTGCCGATCCTGGGGCCGATGCGCGGCGCGCAGGGTTACCTCAACGCTTGCGGACATTTCCGCACCGGCATCCTCACCTCGGCCATTACCGGCGTGCTGTTGGATAAACTGGTGAACGACGAACCGTTGCCGCTGGACATCACACCGTTCCTGGCGGATCGGTTCGAGATGACTGCCGAGAAGAAGGCAATGGCGTTGGCCTGAAAATGCCGATGGGAGCGCAATGCGGTTCATTTAAGAAGAATGATAGGCCTGCGCAGCAGTCGTAAATCCGGCTGGCAGAGTTCACCTGTTGCACCGCGGTGCCTGGTTTTAGGGTGACTGCGTCACCCAGCGGGAGCAAGCTCCCTCGCCACGGGATTGCGTTCGGTCTTTAAGTTCGTGGCATGGCAATCCCTTGTGGCGAGGGAGTGCTATTCCGATTGGTGGGAGTGTGTCAGCGACATGTTTCCCCAGAGGGTACACAGGGTTTGGGACGCACAGGCTTCTGTGGCGAGGGAGCTTGCTCCCGCTCGGCTGCGCAGCAGTCGTAAATCCGGCTGGCAGAGTTTACCTGTTGCACCGCGGTGCCTGGTTTTAGGGTGACTGCGTCACCCAGCGGGAGCAAGCTCCCTCGCCACGGATTTGTCGATCGCCCTAAGTGAACAGCATTACGATGGGAGCGGGCTTGCTCGCTCCCATCGGTTATTCCATCGGCGTGCTGACAAACGCCTCCAGCCCTTCGGCATAGACGGTAAACGCGCTGATCTGCGGGAACGCCTTGCCTTGCACCTGATCAGCGACCAGCAGATTGGTGAAGCTCCACGCCACCGCGACGGTAATACCGGCCTGATCGAGCGAGCCATCGGTGGGCAGCGGCTGTTTCTCCAGGGCCTGTTCCAGCGCCTCGTAGGCTGCGAGCAGCTGGCCCGATACCCGCTCGACCCACGGCGCGTGCTGGATTTCCGTCGGTCGCAGCGTGCGTTCGTAATAGATCTGCACCGACTTCTCGCACGCCGCCAACGCCAAGCCGATCAGCTGAAGCGATCGCAACCGTTGCCCTGGCTCGGTCGGCATCAGGCTGTTTCCGGGGCCGGCCAAGGTCTCCAGATAGTCGATGATCAAGGTGGAATCCATCAGCACCAAGCCATCGTCGAGCAGCAGGGTCGGTGCCTTGACCACCGGATTGATGCTCTGGAAGTGCTGGAAGTGCCTGAACACCGAGACCGATTCATGTTCGAGGACAATTCCCAGGCGTTTGGCGGAAATGGCGACGCGTCGCACATAGGGCGAGTCCAGCATGCCGATCAGTTTCATGGATCCTCCTTCAGCGGTTTGTCAGGTCAGGATCAATCCTCGAACCCGACCTGTTCATGGATTTCATCGACCTTGAGTTCCAGCCGGTACGCCACGGCAATGAACAATGCCTGGCACAGGCACAACGTGGCACTCAAGGAACGGAACGCGAACGAGCTGCCTTCATTCACCAGCAAGACCGCGTTGGCCCGCTTGGCCAGGGGCGACAGGTTGCTGTCCGTGATGATCAGCGTCTTGGCCTGGTGATGCTGGGCGATGCGCAGGCAATGCTGGGTTTCCTTGCCGTAGGGCGTAAAGCTGATGGCGATGACCAGGTCGTTGGCCCGCACGCTGCGCATCTGCTCGCGATAACTGCCGCCCAGGCCGGAGACCAGATGAATGCGCTTGTTGGTGTGTTGCAGGTTGTAGACCAGGTAATCGGCCACCGCGAATGAGCGGCGTACACCGACGACGTAGATGTTATCGGCGTTGACCACCAGATCGACGGCCTTTTCGAACGCTACGTCGTCCAGCTCCAGCCCCAGGCGCTCGATGCCCGACAGCGTGGCATTGACGCATTCGCGTGCCAGGTCGCCGGCGCTGGCCTTCTGCGATTTGTTGGCGATCATGCTGCGAATACGTTGCTGGTAGTTCTGTACCGGCGTGGTCTTGTGGGTGTACGCCTCGCGAAACAGCGCCTGCATTTCGCTGAAGCCGCTGAAGCCGAAGCGTTGCGAAAACCGGACGATGGCCGACGGGTGTACTTCGCACTCCCGGGCGATGTCGCTGATGCGGTCGACCATGATCCGGTCGCTTTGCTGGCTCATGTAGCTGGCGATGCGTTTGAGCTGGCGCGGCAGGCTTTCGTATTCCTCGGTAATCAGTTGCAACAGCCGCTCGGCGTTGACCGGTGGGCTGGGGAGGGCGGCTTCGGACGCGCTCTCGGACGGCGCCGGCAGATCGGGGCGGGTCATAGAAAATCCTTCTGGCTTGTTCTTATAGGGCACCCCGGAAAACGGGTAGGCCCTCGACAATAGGTTGGCTGGTGGCAGTCTACAGCGTAGGCGCTGGGAAAATCAGCGGCAGACGAGGTTGTAACACCTGCTGAAACGATGCACTGCGTCTGGCCCGGTTGACCAATAGCGTATTGGAAAAAATATTCCACATAAAAAATTTATGGAATAAATATTGATTATTGCCGCTCGCTCGTTTTAGTCTGCTTCCAACAAAGCGTTGGCGTCGGTTCCGGCGCCAAGCGCAGGCTGATAAAAATAACAGGAGCCAGCATGGGCCAGACTCGTTTTGCCAGTGGGCGTCAATTGGATGTGATCTGCCTGGGACGTTTGGGCGTCGATCTCTACGCGCAGCAAATCGGCGCGCGCCTGGAAGATGTCAGCAGTTTTGCCAAATACCTCGGCGGCTCATCTGCCAACATCGCCTTCGGCACGGCCCGCCTGGGACTCAAGTCGGCGATGCTCAGCCGGGTAGGCGATGATCACATGGGGCGCTTCCTGGTCCAGTCCCTGGCGCGCGAAGGGTGTGATGTCAGCGGCATAAAAGTCGATCCTGAACGCCTGACGGCCATGGTCCTTTTGGGGATTAAGGACCGGGAAACCTTCCCCCTGGTGTTCTACCGGGAAAACTGCGCGGACATGGCGCTACGGGCCGCAGACATCGACGAAGCCTTCATTGCGTCCAGCAAGGCGCTGCTGATCACCGGCACGCATTTCTCCACCGAAGGCGTCTACGACGCCAGCATCCAGGCGCTGGACTTTGCCGAGAAACATCAGGTCAAGCGCGTCCTCGACATCGATTACCGCCCGGTGCTCTGGGGCTTGGCGAGCAAGGCCGATGGGGAAACCCGTTTTGTCGCCGACCGCAAAGTCAGCCAACACGTCCAAGGCATCCTGCCGCGTTTCGACCTGATCGTCGGCACCGAAGAAGAGTTTTTGATTGCCGGCGGCAGTGAAAACTTGCTGACCGCGCTGCGCACCGTACGCTCGCTGACGGCGGCCACCCTGGTGGTCAAGCTCGGCCCGCAGGGTTGCACGGTGATCCACGGCGAGGTTGCGAACCGACTGGAAGACGGCGCCCTTTACCCCGGCGTGCGGGTCGAGGTGTTGAACGTACTCGGCGCGGGTGACGCGTTCATGTCGGGCTTTTTGGCCGGTTGGCTGGAAGACGCCAGCGACGAGCGCTGCTGCCAATTGGCTAACGCCTGTGGCGGATTAGTGGTGTCGCGCCACGCCTGTGCCCCGGCCATGCCGACCCGGGCCGAACTCGAGTATCTGTTCGACAGCCCGGTGCCAATCACCCGTCCAGACCAGGACGCCGTATTGCAACGGCTGCATCAGGTCAGCGTGCCGCGTAAGACCTGGAAACAACTGTTCGTTTTTGCCTTCGACCATCGTTGGCAGTTGGTGGAATTGGCCCAGAAGAGCGGGCGCGACCTCGACAGCATCGGCCAGCTCAAGCAACTGTTCATCCAGGCCGTGGAGCGGGTCGAGGCCGACCTGCAACGCCAAGGCATCGACGCCGACGTCGGCCTGCTGGCCGACCAGCGTTTTGGCCAGGACTCGCTGAACGCCGCCACCGGACGCGGCTGGTGGGTAGCGCGTCCGGTGGAAGTCCAAGGCTCGCGGCCGCTGGCGTTCGAGCATGGACGGTCGATCGGCAGCAACCTGATCGCTTGGCCGCAGGAACAAATCATCAAGTGCCTGGTGCAATTCCACCCCGATGACGAGCCGCTGCTGCGACTGGAACAAGAGGCGCAACTGATGGGCTTGTACAAAGCCTCCCAGGTCAGCGGCCATGAATTGCTGCTGGAAGTCATTCCGCCCAAGGACCACCCCTCGGCCCATCCGGATGTGCTCTATCGCGCGCTCCAGCGCCTCTACAACCTGGGGATCTTTCCCGCGTGGTGGAAAATCGAAGGCCAGACTGCCGAAGAGTGGAAGCAACTCGACGAACTGATCCAGGCGCGTGACCCGTATTGCCGGGGTGTGGTGCTGCTGGGCCTCAATGCGCCCGCCGCCGCGCTGGCCGAAGGTTTTCGGCAAGCCAGCCAAAGCACCACGTGCCGGGGTTTTGCCGTGGGCCGGACGATTTTCCAGGAGCCGAGCCGGGCCTGGTTGGCCGGGGAAATCGATGATGAAACGCTGATTCGGGACGTGCAGGGCAGGTTTGTGGAATTGATCGAGGCCTGGCGCAGCGCCCGTGCTTGATGACTGCGCAGGTTTTTGTGGCGAGGGAGCAAGCTCCCTCGCCATAGGTGATCGGTTGAACATTAGAGAAAACAACAAAAAAGGTGCAGCCATGCCCGCTATTCGAATTGGCATCAACCCGATTTCCTGGAGCAACGACGACTTGCCGTCCCTGGGTGGCGAGACGCCGTTGAGCACGGCGCTGAGCGAAGGCAAGGAAATCGGTTACGAAGGTTTCGAGCTCAACGGCAAATTTCCCAAGGATGCCAAGGGCGTCGGTGACGTGTTGCGTCCGTATGATCTGGCGTTGGTCTCCGGCTGGTACTCCAGCCGCCTTGCGCGACGTTCGGCGGCCGAGGAAATCGACGCGATTGCCAGCCATGTCGAGCTATTGGCGCAGAACGGCGCGACGGTGCTGGTCTACGGCGAAGTGGCGGACTCCATCCAGGGCCAGCGCATCCCGTTGATCGAACGGCCGCGCTTTCATACCGATCAGGCCTGGCAAACCTACGCCGACAAGTTGACCGAACTGGCGCGCTTCACCCTGTCCCAAGGCGTGCGCCTGGCGTATCACCACCATATGGGTGCCTACGTCGAATCACCTTCGGACATCGACAAACTCATGGCCTTGACCGGCAGCGAGGTCGGTCTTTTGTTCGACTCGGGCCATTGCTACATGGGCGGCGGCGAACCGTTGCAGGTCCTGCGCAAACACATCGAACGCATCTGCCATGTGCACTTTAAGGACGTGCGCAAACCTGTCGTGCAACTGGCGCGCAATAATCTCTGGAGCTTTCCCGACTGCATCATCAACGGCACCTTCACCGTGCCGGGGGATGGCGACATCGATTTCGCCGCGCTGCTGGACGTCCTGCTGGCCGCCGATTACCAAGGCTGGCTGGTGGTGGAAGCCGAGCAGGACCCGGCGGTTGCGCCGAGTTATGTCTATGCGAAAAAGGGCTACGACACCCTGCGTGCCCTGTTGCAAGAGAGGACTGCGCCATGAGCCTGCTGATCAAGAGCAATCCCAGTGATCGAACCATGGTCGAACTGCCGCGCGATGCATTGGAATACGTCGGTTTCGCCGCCTACCGCTTAAGCCTTGGCGAGACCCTGCCGGTGGCTGCCGGTGACCAGGAACTGTGCGTGGTGTTGCTCAGCGGCCGCATGAACCTCAAGGGTGAAGCGCCGGGGCAGGGCGCCTTCGATTGGGACAACCTCGGCGATCGCCAATCGGTGTTCGAGGACAAGTCGCCCTACGCCGCTTACCTGCCGCCCGGCAGCCAAGCCCAGGTCACCGCGTTGAGCGATGTGCAGGTGGCGGTGTGCGCAGCGAAGGGTGCGGCCTCGAATGAATACGGCCCACGGTTGATCCGGCCCGAGAGCATGAAGCGCAGCGTCCGTGGCAAGGGCGCCAATACCCGTTACGTCTGCGACATCCTGCCCGACAGTGAACCGGCCCATTCGCTGCTGGTGGTGGAAGTGCGCACACCGTCGGGGCACTCGTCCAGCTATCCGCCGCACAAGCACGACACCGACGATTTGCCGCACCAGAGCTTTCTCGAAGAAACCTATTACCACCAAGTCAACCCGTCCCAGGGCTTCGTGTTCCAGCGGGTCTACACCGACGACCGCAGCATCGACCAGGCCATGGCCGTGGAGAACAGCGACCTGGTGGTGGTGCCCAAGGGCTACCACCCGGTCAGCGTGCCTTATGGATACGAGTCCTATTACCTGAACGTCATGGCCGGTCCGAAGCGGGTCTGGCAGTTCCATAACGATCCGCAGCACAGCTGGCTGCTCGACCTCTGACCCACAGAATCCGCACGGAGAACACGCACCATGAGCGACACCCCGGTAATAGGCCATTACATCAACGGCCGCGTGCAGGACAACGACGCCGCCCGGTTCAGCAATGTCTTCAACCCCGCCACCGGCGCGGTGCAGGCTCGGGTGGCGCTGGCCGAACCGGGAACCGTCGAGGCGGCGGTGGCATCGGCGCTGGCCGCGTTCCCGGGCTGGTCCGAGCAGTCGTCGTTGCGCCGCTCGCGCGTCATGTTCAAGTTCAAGGAGCTGCTGGACCGTCATCATGACGAACTGGCGCAGATCATCAGCCGCGAACACGGCAAGGTGCTGTCCGACGCCCACGGCGAAGTCACCCGCGGCATCGAGATCGTCGAGTACGCCTGCGGTGCGCCGAGCCTGCTCAAGACCGATTTCAGCGACAACATCGGCGGCGGCATCGACAACTGGAACCTGCGCCAGCCCCTGGGCGTGTGCGCCGGCGTAACGCCATTCAATTTTCCGGTGATGGTGCCGTTGTGGATGATTCCCCTGGCGCTGGTCGCCGGCAACTGTTTCATCCTCAAGCCTTCGGAGCGCGACCCGTCCGCAAGCCTGCTAATGGCCCGCTTGCTGACCGAAGCAGGCCTGCCGGACGGGGTGTTCAACGTCGTCCAGGGCGATAAGGCGGCGGTGGACGCGCTATTGCAGCACCCGGACATCGAGGCGATTTCCTTTGTCGGTTCCACGCCCATCGCCGAATACATCCACCAGCAAGGCACCGCGAACGGCAAGCGCGTACAGGCCTTGGGCGGGGCGAAAAATCACATGATTGTCATGCCCGACGCTGACCTCGACCAGGCGGCGGATGCGCTGATCGGCGCGGCCTACGGTTCGGCCGGCGAGCGCTGCATGGCGATTTCCATTGCCGTGGCGGTGGGCGAGGTCGGCGATGAACTGATCGCTCGCCTGCTGCCGCGTATCGACCAGTTGAAGGTCGGCAACGGCCAGCAACCTGGCACCGACATGGGCCCGCTGGTGACGGCCGAGCATAAGGCCAAAGTCGAAGGTTTCATCGACGCTGGCGTGGCCGAAGGCGCTCGCCTGATTGTCGATGGTCGCGGCTTCAAAGTACCGGGGGCCGAGCAGGGATTTTTTGTCGGGGCGACGCTGTTCGACCAGGTCACTGCCGAGATGAGCATCTACCAGCAAGAGATTTTCGGCCCGGTGCTGGGGATCGTTCGTGTGCCGGATTTCGCCACGGCGGTGGCGTTGATCAATGCCCATGAATTCGGCAACGGCGTGTCGTGTTTCACCCGCGACGGCGGCATCGCCCGGGCGTTTGCCCGCAGCATCAAGGTCGGCATGGTGGGCATCAACGTGCCGATTCCGGTGCCCATGGCCTGGCATTCCTTTGGCGGCTGGAAGCGTTCGTTGTTTGGCGATCACCACGCCTACGGCGAGGAAGGCCTGCGCTTCTACAGTCGCTACAAGAGCGTGATGCAACGCTGGCCCGACAGTATCGCCAGGGGGCCTGAATTCAGCATGCCCACTGCCCAATAACCCATCTAATGAATGCCGGAGGGAGAACAACAATGAACAAGCCCCTGCGTTTTGCCTTGAACCGAATGGTTGCCCCGCGCCTGTCACTCCCGGCGTTCATCGACCTGGCCCTGGCGCTGAAAACCGACGCCATCGAGATTCGCAATGACCTGAAGGGCGTCGAGATCGAAGACGGCATGCCACCGGCCCGGGTCCGTGAGTTGTGCGAGGCACGCGGCATCAAGGTGTTGTCGATCAACGCCCTGTACCCCTTCGATGTGTGGAACGAGGAGCGCCGCACCCAGGCCGTGCGATTGGCTGACTACGCCCGCGAATGCGGCGCCGAGGGACTGGTGATGTGCCCGCTCAACGACCGCACCGACCCGCGCAGCGAGTCCGAGCGCGCGGCGGGGCTACGCACCTCGCTCAGTGAGCTGGCGCCGATCCTGCGCGCCTTTGGTATCTACGGCTTCATCGAGCCGCTGGGTTTCGAAGAGTGTTCGTTGCGGCACAAGCGCACGGCGGTGGAAGCGATCAAGGCCAGCGGCGGGCTGGATGTGTTCCGCCTGGTGCATGACACCTTTCATCATCACTTGGCAGGCGAAGAGGAATTTTTCCCTGACCTGACCGGGCTGGTGCACATTTCCGGCGTCGAGGATGCCCAGGCACCGTTGGCGACCATTCGCGACGGCCATCGGGTGCTGGTCGGCGAGGCCGACATTCTCGGCAACGCTGGGCAGATCGAAGCGCTGCGGGCCGCAGGTTATGAAGGCTATTTGTCCTTCGAGCCGTTTGCCGAAAGCGTCCATGAGCTGGCCGATATCCGCCAGGCGTTAGGGGCGAGCATGAACCACCTGAAAAGCTCCCAGGCCTGACGCGACTGCCAATCTGGCCGGGCTTTGCAGCGGGAACCGAAACCGAGCGCCGCCAGTTGCATTCCAGACCTGCAATCCAGAATAAGGTGCAAGCATGACCACAACACGACTGACCATGGCCCAGGCCCTGGTGAAATTCCTCGATAACCAGTACATCGAGGTCGATGGCGTACAGAGCAAGTTCGTCGCCGGGGTGTTTACCATTTTTGGCCACGGCAATGTGCTGGGCCTGGGCCAGGCGCTTGAACAGGACAGTGGCGACCTGGTGGTCCATCAGGGCCGCAACGAACAGGGCATGGCCCATGCCGCCATCGGGTTTGCCAAGCAGCACCTGCGGCGCAAGATCTACGCCTGCAGCTCATCGGTTGGCCCCGGCGCGGCGAACATGCTGACCGCCGCCGCAACCGCGACAGCCAACCGTATTCCGTTGCTGCTATTACCCGGTGACGTCTATGCCAGCCGCCAGCCGGACCCGGTGCTACAGCAGATCGAACAATTCCACGACCTGAGCATCAGCACCAACGATGCGTTCAAGGCCGTGAGCAAATACTGGGACCGGATCAATCGCCCTGAGCAACTGATGACCGCCGCGATCCAGGCAATGCGCGTGCTCACCGATCCGGCCGAGACCGGCGCGGTGACCCTGGCGCTGCCTCAGGATGTGCAGGCCGAGGCCTACGACTATCCGGATTACTTCCTGCAAAAACGCGTGCACCGCATCGACCGCCGCCCGGCCACCGAAGCGATGCTCGGCGATGCCCTGGCGCTGCTCAAGGGCAAGCGCAAGCCGTTGATCATCTGTGGTGGCGGCGTGCGCTATTCCGGCGCCAACGCCGCGCTCCAGGCCTTCGCCGAGCGCTTCGAGATTCCGTTTGCCGAGACCCAGGCCGGTAAAAGTGCCGTGGTCTCCAGCCACCCACTGAACGTCGGCGGCGTCGGCGAAACCGGCTGCCTGGCGGCGAACCTGCTGGCTAAGGAAGCGGACCTGATCATCGGCATCGGCACCCGCTACAGCGACTTCACCACCGCGTCGAAATGGCTGTTCCAGCACCCCGACGTGCAGTTCCTCAACCTCAACATCAGCCCGTGCGATGCCTTGAAGCTCGATGGCGTGCAACTGCTGGCCGACGCCCGTTCGGGCCTGGAGGCGTTGTCGGCCGGGATGGGCGACTATCGCGCCGAATGGGGCGGGCAGATCTTCGACGCCAAGGCTCAGTTGGATGCCGAGGTGGACCGGATCTATCAGGCAGACTTCAAGACCGAGGACTTCGTCCCGGAAATCAACGACCACATGGACCCAGCGGTGTTTCGCGAGTTCATCGAACTCACCGGCTCCTGCCTGACCCAGAGCCGCGTGCTGGGCACTCTCAACGAAACGCTCGGGGACGACGCGATCATCGTTGCCGCCGCCGGCAGCTTGCCCGGCGATTTGCAGCGCAGCTGGCGCAGCCTGGGCGTGAACACCTACCACGTCGAATATGGTTATTCGTGCATGGGCTATGAGGTGAACGCTGCCCTGGGGGTGAAACTCGCCGAGCCGGACAAAGAGGTCTATGCCTTGGTGGGTGACGGTTCCTACATGATGCTGCATTCGGAACTCGCCACTTCGATCCAGGAGCGCCGCAAGATCAACGTCGTGCTGCTCGACAACATGACGTTCGGTTGCATCAACAACCTGCAAATGGAACACGGCATGGACAGCTTCGGCACCGAGTTCCGCTTCCGCAACCCGGACACCGGCAAGCTCGACGGCGGTTTTGTGCCGGTGGACTTCGCCATGAGCGCGGCGGCCTACGGCTGCAAGACCTATAAGGTCAAGACCCTCGACGAGCTGCACGCAGCCTTGGCCGATGCCCGGCGCCAGACAGTCTCGACGCTGATCGATATCAAGGTCCTGCCCAAGACCATGATCCACAAATACCTGTCCTGGTGGCGGGTCGGCGTGGCGCAGGTCTCCACCAGCGCCCGCACCGA
The DNA here is from genome assembly GCF_051131945.1 of Pseudomonas sp. Z5-35. Taxonomy (NCBI): domain Bacteria; kingdom Pseudomonadati; phylum Pseudomonadota; class Gammaproteobacteria; order Pseudomonadales; family Pseudomonadaceae; genus Pseudomonas; species Pseudomonas sp. Z5-35. The sequence continues at coordinate 3,211,269 of NZ_CP071640.1, read as the reverse complement.
CGCGGTCGCCAAGACCCTCAATGAACGACTGGCCAAGGCCCGTCAATACTGATTGCCCCAACACCTACATTAAGGAGTTCCACATGTCTTTGAAGCTGGGCGTCATCGGCACCGGGGCCATCGGCCAGGACCATATCCGTCGTTGCAGCCAGGCCTTGCTCAACAGCCAGGTCGTGGCGGTGACCGACATCAACCTCGCCCAGGCGGCGAAGGTGGTGGCCGACTTGAAGCTGACCGCCGAGGTCTACCCCGACGGCCACGCATTGATCAAGGCGCCGGACGTCGAGGCGATCCTGGTCACCTCCTGGGGGCCGAGCCACGAAGAATTCGTCCTGGCGGCCATTGCGGCGGGCAAGCCGGTGTTCTGTGAAAAACCCTTGGCTGTCACCGCCGAAGGCTGCCGCCGGATCGTCGACGCCGAAGTGGCCCACGGCAAGCGCCTGGTGCAGGTGGGTTTCATGCGCCCCTACGATGAAGGCTATCGAGCGCTCAAAGCGGTGATCGACAGCGGCCAGATCGGCGAGCCGCTGATGCTGCACTGCGCCCACCGCAACCCGAGCGTGGGTGAGAACTACAAGACCGACATGGCAATCACCGACACCTTGATCCACGAGCTGGATGTGTTGCGCTGGCTGTTGGCCGATGACTACGTGTCGGTGCAGGTGGTGTTCCCGCGCAAGACCAGCAAGGCCTTGGCGCACTTGCGGGACCCGCAGGTCGTCTTGCTGGAAACCGCCAAGGGCACGCGCATCGACGTCGAAGTGTTCGTCAATTGCCAGTACGGCTATGACATCCAGTGCGAAGTGGTGGGGGAGACCGGCATCGCCAAGCTGCCGGAACCGTCCCAGGTTCAGCTGCGCAGCGGCGCCAAGCTGTCCAATGCGATCCTGATGGACTGGAAAGACCGCTTCATCGCGGCCTATGACGTTGAGCTGCAAGCGTTCATCGACGGCGTACGCGCCGGGCTAGTGGGCGGGCCTTCGGCCTGGGACGGCTTCGCCGCGGCAGTAGCGGCGGATGCGTGTATCCAAGCGCAGCAGAGTGGCCAGATTGTGAAGGTCGAGTTGCCGCAGCGTCCTCGTTTCTACGGCTGATACATTCCTTCAGAACTTGCATAAGGGATTTTCATGCGAATCGGATTAGTAGGCTACGGCAAGGGCGGGCGCTTTTTCCACGCGCCGCTGATCAGCAGTCTGTCCGGGGCGACGTTCGTCGGCGTGGTGACCCGGTCCGCCGAGCGGCGCCAGCAATTGGCGGCCGACCATCCACGGGTACCGGCCTTCGACAGCTTGGCACAGTTGGTAGCGGCCGGCGTCGACGCGGTGGTGGTGTCCACGCCGCTGGAGGCGCGGCCGGCCGTGGTGCTGGAAGCCATCGAGCTCGGCGTGGCGGTGGTCAGCGACAAGCCATTCGCCCCCGACGCAACCCAGGCCGAAGCGATGGTGCTGGCCGCCGAACGGCGCGGCGTGCCGTTGAGCGTGTATCAGAACCGTCGCTGGGATTCGGATTTCCTCACCGTTCGCAAGTTGCTCGCCTCCGGCGCCCTGGGACAGGTCATTCGCTTTGAATCCAGCGTGGAGCGTTATTCGCCGTCCTCTGTGGGCAAGGGCAGCGGTGGCGGGTTTCTTCGCGACCTGGGTAGTCACTTGGTGGACCAGGCGCTGCAATTGTTCGGGCCGGTGCTCCGGGTCTACGCCGAGCTGGATTATCGACAGCCCGGCCAGGCCTACGACAATGGCTTTTTCCTCTCGCTGAGCCATGCCAACGGCGTGGTCTCGCACTTGAGTGGCAGTTGCTTGCAGAACGCGCCGCGGCCACGCTTTCGCGTCAGCGGCACGCAGGGCTGCTATACCGTCGAGGGCCTCGACGGGCAGGAAGCCCAGGCTTTGGCGGGATTGAGCCCGGCCACCGAGGGCGAGCGCTGGGGCGCCGAGGAACATCGGCGTTGGGGCTGGTTCGAACACGGCACCGAGCGCGAGCGCGTGTCCTCGGAGCGCGGTTGCTGGCTGGCGTTCTACCAGGGTTTTCAAGCCGCGTTGCAAGGCGCCGGGCCGCTGCCGGTGGAAGCCCGCGATGCCTTGGCGACCACCCAGCTTTTGGACGCTGCAAGGCAGAGCGCGGAGCAGGGTGAAGTGGTGATTTTATCTATGCCTGTCGGCCATGGAACAAAAAACTAATAAAATTCTAAAATTAGTTGATATGGAAAATATTTTCCAATAAAGTCGAATCCAGGTTACCGACAACCCTGTTCGCGTTTATCCAGGCCCGCCTTGAACGAACGACGAACTAAACAAAAACAAAAAACACAGCCAGGTACCGTCGATGAAAACCTTCAACCGCTCTGCGTTTCACCTGCCACTGCCCTTGCGCCTGTCCGCAATCCTTCCTTTGTTCGAATCCCTGTGCATCCAGCGCAAGGGCGCCGTGGTGTGTTGCATGCCCGGCGCGCCGATCGTGCGTTTACCGCGTTCCTGAATCCGTCACGCCTTATCCATAAAACCAACAAGAATGTGGAGACAGACCGTTCATGAAGACCAAGACCCGTTTTGCCTCGCTGGCCCTGTCGCTGATGCTTGCCAGCGGCGCTGCCCTGGCGGACCTGAAGATCGGTGTCAGCATGTCCCAGTTCGATGACACCTGGCTGACCTACCTGCGCGAATCCATGGACAAGAAAGCCAAGGCCCTGCCGGACGGCGTCACCTTGCAGTTCGAGGACGCGCGCAGCGACGTGGTCAAGCAACTGAGCCAGGTCGAAAGCTTCATCAGCCAGAAGGTCGATGCGCTCATCGTCAACCCCGTTGACACCGCCGCGACCCAGCGCATTACCAAGGCCGCCGTGGCGGCCGGCATCCCGCTGGTGTACGTCAACCGCCGCCCGGACGATCCGAAGTTGCCGGAAGGGGTGGTCACCGTGGCCTCCGATGACCTGGAAGCCGGGCGCATGCAGATGCAATACCTGGCCGACAAGATGGGCGGCAAGGGCGATATCGTGATCCTGCTGGGCGATCTGGCGAACAACTCCACCACCAACCGCACCAAGGGCGTCAAGGAAGTGCTGGCCAAGTACCCGGGCATCAAGATCGAACAGGAACAGACCGGCACCTGGTCGCGGGACAAAGGCATGACCCTGGTCAACGATTGGCTGACCCAGGGCCGCGACTTCCAGGCCGTGGTGTCCAACAACGACGAGATGGCCATCGGCGCGGCAATGGCGCTCAAGGGCGCTGGCAAAGAGAAGGGCAGCGTCCTGATTGCCGGGGTCGATGGCACGCCGGACGGCTTGAACGCCATCAAGAAAGGCGAGATGGCGGTATCGGTGTTCCAGGACGCCAAGGGCCAGGCTGATGGCTCCATCGACACGGCGGTCAAAATGGCCAAGGGCGAGAAAACGGAATCCGTCGTGGTGCCGTATCGCCTGATCACGCCGGAGAACGTCGATCAGTTCAAGTGACGCCCCACCCGTTCCATCACAACAATAAACGGGCAAGGTCGCCGCGCCGACCTTGCCAAGGGAGTACCTGACCATGTTCGCTTCAGCGACCGCTTCGAGCGCCCCGGCAACAACGTTCCAACCGGGCGCGATACCTGACGAACCGTACCTGTTGGAAGTCATTAACGTCAGCAAGGGATTTCCCGGCGTGGTGGCTCTGTCCGACGTGCAATTGCGGGTACGCCCCGGCTCGGTGCTGGCCCTGATGGGTGAAAACGGCGCAGGCAAATCCACCTTGATGAAGATTATCGCCGGCATCTACCAGCCGGACGCCGGTGAACTGCGCCTGCGCGGCAAGCCGATCACCTTCGACACGCCCCTGGCGGCCTTGCAGGCCGGGATCGCGATGATCCATCAGGAACTGAACCTGATGCCCCACATGAGCATCGCCGAGAACATCTGGATCGGTCGCGAACAGCTCAACGGCCTGCACATGGTCGACCACGGCGAAATGCACCGCTGCACCGCGCGGTTGCTGGAGCGCCTGCGGATCAAGCTCGACCCCGAAGAGCAGGTGGGCAACCTGAGCATCGCCGAGCGGCAGATGGTCGAGATCGCCAAGGCTGTTTCCTACGATTCCGACATCCTGATCATGGACGAACCCACCTCGGCCATCACCGAGACGGAAGTCGCCCACTTGTTCTCGATCATTGCCGACCTCAAGTCCCAAGGTAAGGGCATCATCTATATCACCCACAAAATGAATGAAGTGTTCGCCATCGCCGATGAAGTAGCGGTGTTTCGCGACGGCGCCTACATCGGCCTGCAACGGGCCGACAGCATGGACGGCGACAGCTTGATTTCGATGATGGTGGGGCGTGAACTGAGCCAGCTGTTCCCGGTGCGCGACAAACCCATCGGTGATCTGGTGATGTCGGTACGCGACCTGAGCCTGGACGGCATTTTCAAAGGGGTATCGTTCGACCTGCACGCCGGGGAGATCCTCGGTATCGCCGGTCTTATGGGCTCGGGCCGGACCAACGTCGCCGAGGCGATCTTTGGCGTGACGCCGAGCACCGGTGGCGAAATCCTCCTGGACGGCCAACCGGTGCGCATCACGGACCCGCACATGGCGATCGAGAAGGGCTTCGCGCTGTTGACCGAGGACCGCAAGCTCAGCGGGCTGTTTCCGTGCCTGTCGGTGCTGGAAAACATGGAAATGGCTGTGCTGCCCCATTACGTCGGCAACGGCTTCATCCAGCAGAAGGCCCTGCGTGCGTTGTGTGAAGACATGTGCAAGAAATTGCGGGTCAAGACCCCGTCCCTTGAGCAGTGCATTGATACCTTGTCTGGCGGGAATCAGCAGAAGGCCTTGCTGGCCCGATGGCTGATGACCAACCCGCGGATCCTGATTCTCGACGAGCCGACACGCGGCATCGACGTCGGCGCCAAGGCCGAGATCTACCGGCTCATTTCCTACCTCGCCAGTGAAGGCATGGCGGTCATCATGATTTCTTCGGAACTGCCCGAAGTGCTGGGCATGAGCGACCGGGTCATGGTGATGCACGAAGGCGACCTGATGGGCACCCTCGAGCGCAGCGAAGCGACCCAGGAACGAGTGATGCAACTGGCCTCGGGTTTGTCCTGATGCCCGTCAGTCCGAATAAAAAAGGTGAGTGGCTATGAACGCAATATTGGAAAACAAACCTGCGGCCACACCGGCCCGGACGCGTCGGCGGCTGCCGACGGAACTGAGCATCTTCCTGGTGCTGATCGGCATCGGCCTGGTGTTCGAGATGTTCGGTTGGATCATGCGTGACCAGAGTTTCCTGATGAACTCCCAGCGCCTGGTACTGATGATCCTGCAAGTGTCGATCATTGGCCTGCTGGCCATCGGCGTGACCCAGGTGATCATCACCACCGGCATCGACCTGTCATCCGGCTCGGTGCTGGCGTTGTCGGCGATGATCGCCGCCAGCCTGGCCCAGACTTCGGATTTCGCCCGGGCGGTGTTTCCTTCCTTGACGGACTTGCCGGTGTGGATCCCAGTGATCGCCGGACTGGGCGTTGGCTTGCTGGCCGGGGCGATCAACGGCAGCATCATCGCCATCACCGGTATCCCGCCCTTTATTGCCACCCTCGGCATGATGGTCTCGGCCCGAGGCCTGGCGCGTTATTACACCGAAGGCCAGCCGGTGAGCATGTTGTCCGATTCCTACACCGCCATCGGCCACGGCGCCATGCCGGTGATCATCTTCCTGGTGGTGGCGGTGATCTTCCACATCGCCTTGCGCTACACCAAGTACGGCAAATATACCTACGCCATCGGCGGCAACATGCAGGCGGCGCGCACCTCGGGCATCAACGTCAAGCGTCACTTGGTGATTGTCTACAGCATCGCCGGGTTGCTGGCGGGCCTGGCCGGGGTGGTGGCATCGGCGCGGGCGGCAACCGGACAGGCCGGCATGGGCATGTCTTATGAGCTTGATGCGATTGCCGCAGCGGTGATCGGCGGCACCAGCCTGGCGGGCGGGGTGGGGCGCATCACCGGGACCGTGATCGGTGCGCTGATCCTCGGGGTGATGGCCAGCGGATTCACCTTCGTCGGCGTCGATGCCTATATCCAGGACATCATCAAAGGGCTGATCATTGTCGTCGCGGTGGTTATCGACCAGTACCGCAACAAACGCAAACTCAAGCGCTAGACTCCCGCAGATGCGACAGCGCGCCACGCCTGACCCGCGTGGCGTTGCCATTTGTCTTCTTAATACAGCCATCGCACTGAATTTCTTGTTATAAACGCACTCCGATGACCGCCTTGAGTCTGTCAGACGGCTTTTAAAGGGGTTGTCGGACATTTTCCCTATGTTTTCAGTTGCTGAGCCCACAACTCGGCCTTAGACTGCCGCCCCTCGTAAATTGAGTGCCGGGTGGCGCTTGGAATAGACGGCGCCTTCCCGATGAGCGTGGCAGCTTCGGGTTTCTACGAGAAGTCGCGCAGGCACTGTTTGTACACAGCCTCGTGCGGAACGCTTCATAATTTGCCTTAATGCACGTTTTTTTATAGAGAAATCAATGACAAAGGAAAAGTTGCTGGCCATGCCGGCGGATGACTACATGAATGCCGAGCAGCTGGCTTACTTCACCAAGCTGTTGCAGAACATGAAAGTCGAAACCCACGAGCGCATCGAACAGAACCGAATCGCCATTGAGAGCCTGGACACCCCGGCCGACCCGGCGGACGCCGCTTCCGTGGAAGAAGAGCGCACCTGGTTGGTCAACGCCATCGATCGTGACCAGCGCATGCTTCCGCAACTGGAGCAGGCCCTGGACCGCATCAACGACCAAAGCTTCGGCTGGTGCGACGACAGCGGCGAGCCGATCGGCCTCAAGCGCCTGCTGATCAGCCCGACCACCAAGTACTGCATCGAAGCCCAGGAACGTCACGAACAGATCGACAAGCACCAGCGTCAGGCCTGATCCGCGTTTCGCAAAAAGATCGCAGCCTCCCGTCAGGAGGCTGCGATCTTTTGTTTTCGCGTGTCTGACTGTTTTCGTGGAGCTGACGCAACAACACGACTAATGGACCATGGATAATGGCCCCGTAGTGGCGTTTAATGCGTGCATAACAACGAGAACTATGGGTGGCGAAAATGGCGACAGACGGATCTCTGGCGGGGACGGTGCCGGCCCCGGTATCCGCGGCGCATGGCACGGCGCGCTGGCTTGCGCCGACGTTGCAAAGCGTCGCGCTGGCCTTGCTGCTGTGCGGCATGAGCCTGGGCGGTTGGCCGTTGTACGTGGGCCTGCCCCTGGCGATGCTGGTCGTCTGGCTGCCACGCCTGCGTTCGCGGCTGGCCAGCGCGCCGGTATCGCCGGCGAGTGACAGCCTCGCCGAACTGACCCGCGATCTTTCCTACACCACCAGCCATAACGCGCTGTCTGCCGCAGGCGTTGCCTATTCCGTCAAGCAATTGGCCGGCAAGGTCCAGTCGCAACTCGGCGCTGCGGCGCAGATCGTCAGCAACGCCGAAGCGATGATCGCAACCGAGCAGGCTACCTCGCAGCTCAGCCAGCAGGCCTTGGGCGCGGCCAGCGAGGCCCATCGCAGCAGTGTCGCCGGGCGCAGCGAGCTGGTGGAGTCCATCAGCCGCATGCATCAGCTCAGCCAGCGCGCCAATGACAGCCGCGAGTTGATCGAAGCGCTGAGCGTGCGCAGCGACGAAATCCAGCGCGTGAGCCTGGTGATTCAATCGATCGCCAGCCAGACCAACTTGCTGGCCCTCAATGCCGCCATCGAAGCGGCACGGGCCGGTGAGCATGGCCGCGGTTTCGCGGTGGTGGCCGACGAGGTTCGCGGCCTGGCCGGACGCACGGCTGCGGCAACCGGCGAGGTCGGGGTCATGGTGGCGGACATCCAGCAGCGCACCGCGCAAGTGGTCGAACAGATCCGCCAACTGGCCGGCGACCTGGACAGCGGCGTGCAGCAGGTCGAGCACACTGGCCAGCACCTGGAAAACATTGCCCGGCTCGCCGCCGGTGTCGAAACCCAGGTCAGCGCCATCGCCCAAGGCACGGACACCAACCGTGGGCAACTCGACAGCCTGTTCCATGCCATTGAGCAAATGCGCAGCGACCTGGCGATCAGTGACCAACAGACCCAGCGCCTGGCCGAGGCCGCCATCCAGATGGAAGGCCAGGCCGAAACCATCAGCGAGCGCCTGGCCGAAGTGGGCCTGGACGATTATCACCAGCGGGTCTACGATCTGGCGCGCGAAGGGGCGAGCCGGATTGCTGCGCAGTTCGAAGCGGACATCGACCAGGGTCGCATCAGTCTGGACGACCTGTTCGACCGGAGCTACCAGCCCATCCCCAAGACCCATCCGGCCAAGTTCCAGACGCGTTTCGACCGCTACACCGATCAGGTACTGCCGGCCATCCAGGAACCGCTACTTGCCCGGCATGAAGGCCTGGTGTTTGCAATCGCCTGTACCCAGCAAGGCTACGTGCCGACCCACAACAACGCCTTCTGCCAGCCATTGACTGGCGATCCTCAGGTAGACACCCTGAACAACCGCACCAAGCGCAAGTTTTCCGATCGTACCGGGATTCGCTGCGGCAGCCACCAGCAGCCGGTGCTGCTGCAAACCTACACGCGCGACACCGGGGAGCTGATGCATGACCTTTCGGTGCCGATCATGCTCAAGGGTCGTCACTGGGGTGGGTTGCGGTTGGGCTACAAGCCCGAGAAGGCGCGCTGAGTCTCAACGCAACCTGTGCGCCGAGCTCTTGTGGCGAGGGAGCTTGCTCCCGCTGGCCTGCGAAGCGGGCCCAATAAGGCCGGCGACTGCTGCGCAGCCGAGTGGGAGCAAGCTCCCTCGCCACAAGAGCGGTCTGGCGATACTCTTGGGTTACTTGCCGTCGTGCAAGCGTACATTCAGTTGATCCACCAGCACCGCTTCCTCACCGTCGGCGAGCAGCCATTCCCTGAGAAGATCCTTTTGCTGATCCGACCAGAAATCGGCTTCGACCAGCTTGGTGTCCGGGTCCAACGGGTGTGCCACGATGAACTCGTCGATGTCCTTGCCTTCCGAAGGAAGGCCCAATTGATCAAACAGGGTTTTGAGATCGTGTGATGGTTGTTCCATTTTTGCAGGACTCCTTTGGACTGCCGCCGTCATGGCGCTTCGGTTGCTTCCCTTATCTGAGGGCAAGCGGTCGTCAGGAGTTCGATCGATTTCAAGCTTTCAGTGCACCTTCATCCACCGCAAGCTTCAATGCCTTTGCCGCTTCCCTGGCGGCCTCGGCGGCAATTTCCGTGGTCTTGAACCAGCGATCCTTCTCCACCTGGTGGTAAGTGACAGCGTTGGAGGGTGATTTGGCGCGCATCACAATGACGGCCTGGAACTCGCCTTCGACCTCTCTCGCTTCGCCCCGGATGAAAAAGTCGCCAATATCAAGTTCCGTCACGTCGCGTCTTCCGTTCAAGTCATATTATTGTGCGAAGACCGCCGATAGGCGGCGGTCTTCGCTGGGCCGCCAGTATGGCAGCAGTTGCAGGTTGGCGGCTCAGTTAAGTCATGGACAGGGCGCAGATGAGACAGCAGGGTTCTGTTCCAGGCTTCTGGCCAGATGGCAGGCTTCGTTATGATCGGCTCGGAAACCTCTTACACGTCCAGTCGACGTCTCTTCGATGTGAAAAAAACACTTACCGGCCAGAACGACCCTATATTGCGGCTGGATCAAGGGATTTGCACTGCCTTCGCAGCCATCAGTGGAGGCATGTGCTTGCATAATACGCGAGGTAACGGGGCGGATCAGGGTTGTGAAAGTACCCATGTGAATTCCTTTTCTATGGTTTACCGACGAATTGTAGGTTGTTTCGAGTAGTCTCCACGCCACTGGCTGCTCTAGAATCAGCAGCACCCTGTGGATGTGCTGCCTATCTAAAGCAATTTTTTTTGGTCTCGATGTCAGAAAAATGCTTTTCTAAGTGAGAAATTTCCCTAAAGTTAGTAGTCCCACCTTTTCCGATAATCAGTGTGGTGTTTTCCTTCAGCCCCTGACGATCTCTGGGAAAGACAGCGAGCGTGGCGATCCTTTAGTCTTCTCTCGCCCTGGGTCAGGGTGCGCCGTTCAATTTTGAGTTCAATGACAGGTCCCTTGCGACCGTGCGGGTTCTCTTGGTCCACGCCTGGAGCGTGGCCGTTTAAAAAGATGGGGATGTTTCCTTGGCAGTAAGTAATCTCGACATGCATGCGTTATTTGTTCTGGGTGACCTGCGGGCAAAACTGGTCAAGCAATTCCAGTCACGATTTGTCTACGTTACCGAGCAGACCGCCGAAGGTATTTACATTGCCGAAATCGATACCGAATCGGCGCTGGTGGTGGATGACAAGCCCAGGCTCGAGCTCAAGGTTGGCGACCATTTTCGCGCGGCGGTGTTGCCAAGTCGCGAGGGTGGGAAGTTTGAAATCAAGTTTCGTGAGATCAAGTTGACAGTCTATGGCCTGGGTGACTACGCGTTCGTCACGACAGCAGACGGTCATGCGATCCTGTTCAAGGAAGGCCACAGCGTGGTGACGGTGTTCGCGGCCAACGAACAGCTGCAGGAAGGCTTGACCAAGACTCTGAAAGCGGTCACTGCGAAGGCCGCCAAATGGCGCAAGGGTGAACTCGTGACATTCAAGGCCAGCGAATAGAAAGTGCACCGCAGCTAAGTAAACGGACGCATCGGTTTGAGTCGCTCTCGGACTTTGCGCGTTGATAACAGTTTTTACACGGCGCGTACTGGAACCTTGGCTACAGTCAATTGACTGAACTATTCACAGGCTTGCGCTTGGTTCGCAACGCCGTTCGGTCACTGCTGTATCTGGCATGAGGTATCAAGCATGAAACGCGTTCGACAGTGGCTGGCTGCCTGGGCCACCCTCGCTGCATTGGTTTCGCCACTCCCGTCATCAGCCGCATCGGCGCCGATCCATTTCGCCGACCTGAACTGGGAAAGCGGCAGCCTGATCACCGACATCCTTCGGGTCATCGTCGAAAAGGGCTATGGGCTGCCGACCGATACGTTACCCGGCACTACCATTACCTTGGAAACCGCCCTGGCCAATAACGACATCCAAGTGATCGGCGAGGAGTGGGCGGGACGCAGCCCGGTGTGGGTCAAGGCCGAGGCTGAGGGCAAGGTGGTCGCCCTGGGCGATACCGTCAAGGGTGCGACCGAAGGTTGGTGGGTGCCGGAATACGTCATCAAGGGTGACCCGGCCAAGGGCATCAAGGCGTTGGCGCCGGACCTGCGCAGCGTCGAGGACTTGGCGCGCTACAAGCATGTGTTCGAGGACCCGGAGAGCCCCGACAAGGGACGTTTCCTCAACAGCCCCATCGGCTGGACGTCCGAAGTGGTCAATAAACAGAAGCTCAAGGCTTACGGTCTTTCCGACAGCTATGTCAATTTTCGCAGCGGCTCCGGAGCAGCGCTCGATGCGGAAATCACTTCCTCGATCCGTCGTGGCAAGCCCGTCCTGTTTTATTACTGGTCGCCGACGCCGTTGCTCGGACGTTTCAAGCTGGTGCAACTGCAAGAGCCGCCGTTCGATGCTGAGGCCTGGAAAACCCTGACCGACGCCGACAACCCCAATCCGAAGCCAACCCGGTCCTTGGCGTCGAAACTGTCGATTGGCGTGTCCGTGCCGTTCCAGAAACAACATCCCGACATCGCCGAGTTCTTCAGCAAGGTCGACTTGCCCATCGAGCCACTGAACAAGGCCCTCGCCGACATGAGCGAGAAACGCACCCCTTCACGTGAAGCGGCCGAAGCGTTCCTCAAGGCTCACCCTCAGGTCTGGCAGGCATGGTTGCCCAAGGACGTAGCCGACAAGGTTTCCGCCGCCCTGTAGCGCGCTCGATGCCAGCCAGTAGAACAGTTGATCCTGGGCAAGGCGTCATTCGCTGGAAACTGGCAACCTGCGCCCGTCCAGCGAAATGCCGAATTCCAGCTAGGATGATTGTTCAACCTTATTCAGGAGGCTGGCGAATGACGCTTTTAGTGGCTCGGTCGCTGGTCGCAGTGTTTGCGACCATCAGCTTGATTCATATGTATTGGGCCCTCGGTGGCCGATGGGCGGCTTCGGCGGTGGTGCCGCAGGTTCCGGTGAAGCAGGGCGGCACACTGCGGCCGGCATTCAACCCATCGGGATGGCTGACGTTGTTGGTGGCCATCGCGCTGCTGATGATTGCGCTGCTGGTGTGCCTGCGGGTCGGCTTGCTCGCGCCGCCCGTCACCCACCGGGCTCTGCAGTGGCTGATCAGCGCGATTGCCTTGGTGATGTTCGCCCGCGCCATCGGCGAGTCGAACCTGATGGGCTTCTTCAAGGAGGTCAAGGGCTCGACGTTCGCCCGGCTCGACACCTGGGTCTACTCGCCGTTGTGTGTCGTGTTAGGGGCGGGGTTGTTGACGGTGGCGTGGGCTTGAACCACGAATGCCGTTGTGGCGAGGGAGCTTGCTCCCGCTGGAGGGCGCAGCCCTCCCAGAAAAATTGAACACAATCAGCCTGACACACCAAGGTGGCAGGCCTTGGGGCTGCTGCGCAGCCCAGCGGGAGCAAGCTCCCTCGCCACAAAAGCTGTACCAGCTCGAAATGTCTGTCAGTCGGTCCGGCGACTGCTTACCTCCGCCGGCACGTCGTCCCCCGCCATGCGCTTGCGGAACAAGGCCGCCCGGGCCAGCAGCAACGTGGTCACCGGCACCGTGATGGACAGCAGGATCGGGATCAACCAGGCATGCAGCACTGGCCCGGACTTGAGGGCCGAAAAATAGATGATCGAGGCCAGCGCCACGCACCAGGCACCCAGCGTCGAAGCCAGGGCAGGCGGGTGCATGCGCTGGAAGTAATCTTTCAAGCGCACCAGCCCGATTGCCCCGACCAGGGCGAACAGGCTGCTCGACACCAACAGGATCGCCACGGCGATTTCCACCCACATCGGCAATTGGCCCATCATTCGATCACCTCGCCACGCAACAGGAACTTGGCCAGGGCAAACGAGCCGACAAAGCCGAACAGGGCGATCAGTAGCGCTGCCTCGAAATAGGTGTCGCTGGCATATCGAATGCCCAGCACCAGCATCATCAGCATCGCAACGATGTACAGATAGTCGAGGGCCAGGACCCGGTCCTGTGCCGAGGGGCCCTTGAACAGGCGCACCAGAGTCAGGACCATGGTCAGCGAGAACAGGAACAGGCTCAACAGGATCGCATTGGATAGCAGCGGGCTCATTCGAAAATCTCCATCAAGGGACGCTCGTAGGTGGCCTTGAAGTGCGCAATGAATGCCGCTTCGTCCTCCAGATCAAACACGTGCATCAACAGGATGCTGCGGTCCAGCGCCAGCTCCGACCAGACCGTCCCGGGAATCACCGTGGTGATCATCGACAGCACCGCCAGGCCGTTGGCATCGTGCAGATCCAGCGGCACCTTGAGGAACCGCGAGCGAGGTGGACGGCGCCCGGCGTTCAGGACACCCCAGGCGACGGCCACGTTGGACACCAGTACGTCGCGCCCCACCAACAAGAACAGCCGCAGCATCACCCACGGTCGCCGGATGCGGATCGGGCGTGGTCGCAGCGGGCGCATCATCAACGGCGCCAGGAAGCCCAGCGCGGCGCCAAGCAGCACATGACCGGCGCTGAGGGATAGATTCAACGCCAGCCAGAGCAGCCACAGCGCGAGGGACAGCCACGGCGCGGGAAACAGACGCTTCATGGTTGCACCTCGCGCAACCCAGCGCGGGTTTCAGGGTTGGGCACGGCGCGAGTGGCAAGTACCGACATCACGTAATGTTCCGGGTGGTTCAGCACATCGGCGGCGGACTGGGTGTAGCGCAGCAACGGCTCGGCCTTGAAGGTCAAGGCGATCCCCAGGCCCAGCAACAAGATGATCGGCATACATTCGAACGGTCGCAGCAGTGGGGAGGGCCGCTCTTGCGGCGTCCAGAATCGTTGGATGCCCAGGCGTGAAAAAGCAATCAGCGAAGCCAGCCCCGACAGGACCAGCAACGCCAGCAAGCCCCACGCCGCGGGCGACACGGGCACGTCGGCACTCGCGCCGAGCCCCTGTGGATTGAGCAACGCATGGAGCAGACCCAACTTTGCGATGAAGCCTGAAAGCGGCGGCATGCCGATAATCAACAACGCACAGAAGATGAAACTCAAGCCGAGGAAGGCCATCGTCCAGGGAATCACTTGGCCGACCACGGCCTTCTGCTCGTCGTCTAGGTTGATGCCCTTGGGCGGCTGCAGGGATTCCAGTGGGCGCGGAAGGCTGTCGAGGTCATCGTCCAATGGCGTTTCATTGGCCGAGCGTGATCGTTCGATCAACTCGGCCAGCAAGAACAGCGCGCAGAGCGCCAGGGTGGAACTCACCAGATAAAACAGCGCCGCCCCCACGAGGTTGGGCTGGGCAAAGCCGATGGACGACAGCAGGATCCCCGCCGATACCAGGATACTCAGGCTGGCCATGCGCTCCAGGCGCTGGGCCGCGAGAATGGCGATGGCCGCGCAGACGATCGTCGCCATGCCGCCATAGATCAGCCAGTCGGCCCCAAAATACGCCGACGCGCCGGCCTGCCCGGAAAACAGCAAGGTCCACAAGCGCAGGATCGTATAGACGCCCACCTTGGTCATGATCGCAAACAGTGCCGCCACCGGGGCGCTGGCCGCGCTGTAGGCCGGCACCAGCCAGAAGTTCAGCGGCCACATGCCGGCCTTGGCCAGGAACGCCACCGCGAGGATCCCCGCGCCAGCGTGCAGCAGGCCGCGGTCGGCTTCCGGCACCAGGGGCACTTTCAAGGCCAGGTCGGCCATGTTCAATGTCCCGGTGACACCGTAGATCAGGGCCGCGCCAATCAGGAACAGCGACGAAGCCAACAGATTGATGGAGATGTAATGCAGCCCCGACGACACCCGCGCGCGGCCCGAGCCATGCAGCATCAAACCGTAGGAGGCCGCCAGCAAGACTTCGAAAAACACGAACAGGTTGAACAGGTCCGCCGTCAGGAACGCGCCGTAGAGGCCCATGAGCTGGATCTGGAACAAGGCATGGAAACTCGCCCCGGCACGGTCCCATCGGGCCATGGCGAACAGCAGGGCGCACACACCGATGATGCCGGTCAGTACCAGCATCAGGGCTGACAGGCGATCGACCACCAGCACAATGCCGAACGGTGCCTGCCAATTGCCCGGCAGGTACACGCCAATGGACGCGGGCAGTGCCTGGTCCTGGGTCCAGCGCAACAACAGCACGGCGATGCCCAGGCCCAGCAGGCTGGAAAACAGGTTGATCCGCGCCTTGAGCGGACGGTGCTTTTCGCCGAGCATCAGCATCAACGCGGCAGTCAGCAGCGGCAACAGGATGGGCGCGGCGATCAGGTGAGACGTCAGCATCATTCCTTGGGCTCCCGACCGTCCACATGGTCGGTGCCGGTCAGCCCCCGGGACGCGAGCAATACCACGAGGAACAAGGCGGTCATGGCGAAGCTGATCACGATGGCGGTCAGCACCAAGGCCTGGGGCAGTGGGTCGGTGTAATGCAACAGGTCCTGGGGCACGCCGTTCTTGATGATCGGCTCTTTGCCGATGAACAGGCTGCCCATGCTGAAGATGAACAGGTTGACGCCATACGACAGCAGGCACAGGCCCATGACCACTTGGAAGGTCCGCGGTCGCAGCACCAGCCAGACCCCCGAGGCGGCCAGCACGCCGATTGCAATTGCGATGACTTCTTCCATCAGGCGGCTCCTACCGGTTGTGCGACGGGTTTGGGATGCAGGCCCGGTTTGTGCGCGCGCACCGACTGGTGGGCGAGGGCGGTGAGGATCAACAGCGTCGAGCCGACTACCACGGCGTACACGCCAATGTCGAAAAACAGCGCGCTGGCCAGATGAATGTCGCCCAGCAGCGGCAATGTGAGATGCCAGGTGTGGGTGGTGAGGAACGGATAGCCCACCGCCATCGCACCCAGGCCGGTGACGGTGGCGAACAGCAGCCCGGTGCCCATCCAGCGCAGCGGCCGCAGGCTCATTTGCGCCTCGACCCACTGGGTGCCGGCGACCATGTATTGGAGGATGAACGCCACCGACATCACCAGCCCAGCGACAAAGCCGCCACCCGGTTGATTGTGTCCACGCATGAACAAATAGAAAGACACCACCAGCGCGATGGGCAACAACAGGCGCACCAGCACCGAGGGCACCATCATGAAGCCCAGAGCGGTATCGCTGGCGTGGCGCGGGTTGACCAGGTCGGTGACCACGTCCGGGGCCAGCAGGCGTTGTTGCGCCGGCAATTGCATGCTCTCCCTGGGCGGCCGGAACCGCCGCAACAGGGCGAACACCGCGAGGGCCACCGCCGCCAGCACGGTAATTTCCCCCAGGGTATCGAAGCCGCGGAAATCCACCAGCATCACATTCACAACATTGGTGCCACCGCCCTCGGGCAGGGCCCGGCTGAGGTAGAACGAAGAAATGTCATTGGGCGTCTGGCGCGTCAGCATCGCATAGGACAGCAGCGCCATGCCGGCGCCGACGGTGACGGACAGCAGCAAGTCTCGCAGGCGACGGATACGTGCGCGCCGTTCGCTGTTGGGCCGAGGTAGCGCGTCTTCGATCCGTCGGGGCAGCCAGCGCAGCCCCAGCAAGATCAGCACGGTGGTGACCACTTCAACCACCAGTTGCGTCAAGGCCAAGTCCGGAGCCGAGAACCAGACGAAGGTCACACACGTCATCAGGCCACAGACACTGACCATCGTCAGCGCCGCGAGACGGTGATACTTGGCCTGCCAGGCCGCGCCCAAGGCACAGGCGATGGCCAGCAGCCACAGGGTGACAAACACGACGGAGCCGGGGATCTTCGGCCGGTCGCCCCAGACCAGCGTGCTGTGCAGCATCGGAATCAGCCCGGCCAACACCGCCGCCAGTACCAGGAAAAACAGTTGGGCTTGCAGGCGCCGGGTGCTGATCCTGCGCTCCAAGCGTCGGCCTTGGCGCATCATCAGCACCAGGCAGCGTTCGAACAGCCGCTTGCCGCTGAGACGGCCGATCAGCGGCGGGTGCTTGATGTGGCCTCGCTTGAACTGATTGCGCAGCAGCAAGTACAAGACGATGCCCCCCGACATCGCCACCAGGCTCATGATCATCGGCGCGTTCAGGCCGTGCCAGATTGCCAGGCTGTACTCGGGCAGCGGGCCGCCCACCACCGGCAGCGCGGCGGCCGCAAGCAACGAACCGACCACCTGGGCCGGAAAGATCCCCACCAACAGGCAAGTAAATACCAGCAACTCCACCGGCGCGCGCATCCAGCGCGGTGGCTCATGAGGCGTGTGGGGCAGGTCGGTGGCGGTGGGGCCGAAGAATACATCCACAGTAAAACGCAGGGAGTAGGCGACGCTGAACGTCCCGGCGATGGTGGCGATGATGGGCAGCGCCAGCTCGACCCAGGCCGTGGCGGAGATAAACACCGTCTCGGCGAAGAACATTTCCTTGGACAGGAAGCCATTGAGCAGCGGCACCCCGGCCATGGCCGCGCTGGCGACCATGGCCAGGGTCGCGGTGAACGGAATCAGCCGCACCAGGCCGCTGAGCTTGCGAATGTCCCGGGTGCCGCTTTCGTGGTCGATGATCCCGGCGGCCATGAACAGCGACGCCTTGAACGTGGCGTGGTTGAGGATATGGAACACCGCCGCCACGGCCGCCAGCGGACTGTTCAGGCCCAGCAGCAGGGTAATCAGCCCGAGGTGGCTGATGGTGGAATAGGCGAGCAGGCCCTTGAGGTCGTTCTGGAACATCGCGCAGTAGGCGCCCAGCAGCAACGTACAGGCCCCCGCGCCGCCGACAATGTAGAACCATTCTTCGCTGCCCGACAGCGACGGCCACAACCGCGCCAGCAGGAACACCCCGGCCTTGACCATGGTCGCCGAGTGCAGGTACGCCGACACCGGCGTGGGCGCGGCCATGGCGTGGGGAAGCCAGAAGTGAAAAGGAAATTGGGCGCTTTTGCTCAAGGCGCCAATCAGGATCAGCGGCAACAGGATCGGGTAGAGGGCATGTGCACGGATCAGGTCGCCGGCGGCCAGGACCTTGTCCAGTTCATAGCTGCCCACCACATGGCCGAGCAGCATCACCCCGGCCAACAGGCAAAGCCCACCGGCACCGGTGACCATCAACGCCATATAGGCGCCGCGTCGAGCGTCGGCGCGGTGGTGCCAATAGCCGATCAGCAGGAATGAGAACAGGCTGGTCAGTTCCCAGAAAAACACTATCTGGATCAGGTTGCCGGAGATCACCAGCCCGAGCATGGCGCCCATGAACGCCAGGAAAAACGCGAAGAAACGCGGCACCGGATCGTCCGGCGACATGTAGTAGCGGGCGTACAGCGACACCAGCGTGCCGATGCCCAGCACCAGCAAGGAAAACAGCCAGGCAAAGCCGTCCAGGCGCAGCACGAAATCCAGCCCCAGGCTGGGCAACCACTCATAGTGCTCGCGGATCACGCCACCGTCGGCGATCTGCGGGTACAGCAAGGCCACCTGAACGGTGCCGGCCAGGGCCACGAGGCCGGCCAGCAGCGATTCGGCGTTACGGGCGTTATGCGGCAGCAGCGCCGCGACACAGCTGCCGAGGAAAGGCAAAAGCAATAGAACTATCAGTGACATAGGCTTCTATTCGGCGGAAGGTTGTGAGGGATCATACGTGGCGTATTGCGGATCACCAACCGCGAGGGTGTCGCAGAATCCTACAAGGTAGGTGGATTTTTCCGACTTTGCGTCGTTTGGTCAGTGGACACAGTTTGGGCTCAGCACGCGTATTGGAGCACTGGTCTCACTGCTCGCGCTCAAGCCCTTCATCCACCTCGACAACGCCTTTGCTCCGAGTCTTCAACTCACTGACAATCACCGCCGCCACGATCAGCGCCGCGCCGAACAACGCAATCGCCGGCAACCGCTCGCCCGCCAGGCGCCCGGCGATGCCGGCCCATACCGGCTCGCCGGCATAGATCAGCGTGGCGCGGGTCGGCGAGACGCTTTTCTGTGCCCAGTTCATCGCCACCTGGATCGCTGCGCTGGCGGCGCCCAGGCCGACGGCGCTGATCAACAGCAGCCAGGAAAAGTCAGGAATCACTTCCTGGGTCGGCACCACCATCAGGAACGCCAGCACGGCAGTGCTTGCCAGTTGCACCACGGTCACCCGGCGCACATCGACCTGGCCGGCATACGCGCTGATCAGGATGATCTCTGCCGCAATGGCAATGGCGCTGATCAGCGTGGCTATTTCGCCCGGACTGAAGTTCAACGACGCCCCGGCCGGACCGGACACCAGCATCAACCCGGTGAACGCCAGCATGATGCCGATGCTCGGCATC
This sequence comes from Pseudomonas sp. Z5-35, assembly GCF_051131945.1. Taxonomy (NCBI): domain Bacteria; kingdom Pseudomonadati; phylum Pseudomonadota; class Gammaproteobacteria; order Pseudomonadales; family Pseudomonadaceae; genus Pseudomonas; species Pseudomonas sp. Z5-35. Next base: position 3,191,924 of record NZ_CP071640.1, on the reverse strand, counting down.
AAGCCCGGTCGACGGCCCAGAACCAGCCATTGCAGCAAGGGTACGAACGGCACGTAAAGCGCGGTGATGAACGCCGATTGGCTGCTACGGATGGTTTGCAGGCCGACGGTCTGCAAGCCATAACCGAGCATGATCGCCACGCCGATGAAACACCCAGCCTTGAGTTCGAACAGCGTCAGGTCCCGCAGATGCCGCCAGGAGAACAGCGCAACGAACGCCGCCGCGGCAGCGAAGCGCAGGCCGACGAAAAACATCGGGCCGCTGACCGTCATGGCGTGCTGCACCAGCAGGAAAGTCCCGCCCCAGATCATGGTGATCAGCACCAGGACGCATTCGGCCTTGCTGAACCTTGAGAAACGGGAGGAAGCTTGCGGGGAGTTCATAGATGCCATGACCTTGCGCGCCACTTGAGGCGGACGCACAATGCGCCCGAACGAATAAGTTGGGCAGTATAATGCGCAACCCCGGCAGATGAGCAATATAGTGCACAAAGAAAGCGGCCAGCGGGCCTCCGTCCTGCAACACGTCAGCCAGAACGTCCGTCGCCTGCGGCACGCCGCGCAGCTCAGCCAGACGGCTTTGGCGCAATTGTCTGGGGTCAGCCGGCGGATGCTGGTCGCCATCGAAGCCGGTGAGAAGAATGTCAGCCTGACCACCCTCGACCGCGTCGCAGAAGCCTTGGACGTGGCCTTCAGCGATCTGATCCAGGCCCCCGACGCCCGCGATCCGAGCCGTATCAACGAGCTGGCCTGGGCCGGCGTGATCCCTGGCAGCAAGGCTGTGTTGCTCGCCAAGGCCACCGCCAGCCGTGAGGTGGAACTCTGGGAATGGCGGCTGGAGCCGGGCGAGCATTACCCTTCAGAGCCCGACGCCGACGGTTGGAGCGAACAACTTTATGTATTCGAAGGCTGCCTGACGCTGCTGTTGGGCAGCGAAGAGCGCCGGATTGGCACCGGTGAGTTTTTCATGTTCGCCAGCAACCAGCCCCATGCCTATCGCAACGATGGTTTGGTGGCGGCGCGGTTTGTGCGCAACGTGGTGATCTGAGTCCGTCACTCGGTTACACACCTGTAAACTCTGACAGTAGACGCGTGTGGGTGGGAGTTCTATTGTCGTGTTGTGGCTGATGAAGTGGTCGGTCGACGGCAAGAAAACTCCATTACACAGAGGTCCCTGAAATGAACGCTAAAGGCGCAATAAGATTTATTCCAGAGTCGGAGTTGTTTCCAAAACCAATAATCAAACAAGCATCCAATGGGACGCTGACCTCCCAATTTCTTGATGACTGTTCGGTTGTTGCTTCCCTCCCTTCAAAAACAAAACTTGAGGGGAAAATCATATGCGCGATGTCTTATGTCGGAGGAATGATGGTTGGGTCAACGGACATCACTGATGAGATGTTGAAAGTTGGATATGCGTTTTGGGAAACGGGGACGGTTGGCCGGCCAGTGCCTTCCGGTACGGAGGTGAGGTTGATCACCAGCATAAGTCAAAAGCATGGAACGACACTCTATTCCGAAATGCAGACGTACAAGGTTACCTAGTTTGAAAGTGAGCTGGCGACTGGGCCGGGTCTCGTCGTGTGGAAGTACGTTATCCGGCCTTGCGTAGAGTCGGCCATGGTCAGTTGTTCATACACGCCAGCAATCGGCCAGATACTTTGCAATGGCGATGTGGCGGCTTAGGTGGCAGGGCAAAGCCAAAAACAGCTATCGCTCTTTTTGGGACTAAAGAAGGCTTTCGAATCATCAGGCAATGGCAGTAAGGTAGCGATTGGTCGTTCTGTTGCATTGGCGCTCCCTTCCGGATTCGTCGGGACAACGATCAACGATCGACCTGCGTTGCCCTGTTTCCATGACGGAAGTTTTCGATGACTGAAGCTCCCACCTCGAGTCCCCGTTCCACCGACGTCCTCATCATCGGCGGAGGCTTGAGCGGCGCCATGCTGGCCGTGCAGTTGCTGCGCCTGCCGGGCCGGCGCGAGGTGCTGATCGTCGAGCCGCGCAGCGAACTAGGCCGGGGCGAGGCCTACAGCGCCGTGGAACTGGGCCACACCTTGAACGGCAACGCGGCGCGCATGAGTGTCGATCCGGACAACGCCGATGATTTGACCCAGTGGCTCACGGCGTTCATCGAAGCCGGCGGTTGGCCCGAGTCAGACAAACAGCACGTGCCCATCAGCGAGTTGTTCCCACCCCGAGGGATGTTTGGTCTCTATGTGCAGCAACGCCTGGCCGAGGCTCGCGAGGTGGGCGCACAAAACGGTTCGACCGCCGAGCACGTGCGCGGGGAGGCCGCGGACCTGCAGCTTGCTGGCGACGCCGTGGTGGTCACGCTGAACGACGGCCAAGTCCTGCGTAGCCGTTTCGCGGTGTTGGCCACCGGCATGTTCCCGGCGGCGCGCACCCCGCAAACCGAATCCAGCGGCTTGAATGCCGCGGCTCTGGATCCTTGGGATGTGGCTGCGATGCGTCAGCTCGACCCGCAGTCCACGGTGCTGATCATCGGCTCGGGGCTGACCATGGTCGATGCCGTCGTTTCCCTGGAACAGGCCGGGCACCGCGGGCCAATCGAAGTGTTTTCCCGCCACGGCCTGCTGCCCCATGTGCGCCGCCAGCCGCCGGCCTGGGTGGATTTCCTTGCCGAAGATCACGACCTGCGTTCGCCCCGCCAGTTGATGCGCGCCCTGCGCGAGCAATGCCGCCAGGCCCAAGCCCAAGGGATCGATTGGCAAGCGCCGCTGGACACCGTGCGCGCGCACATCGGGCGCTTGTGGAACCAGGCCAGCGATGTGCAGCGCCGGCAGTTCGTGCGGCATGTGCGGCCGTGGTGGGAGAGTCATCACCATCGTTCGCCTCCGTTGAGCGCGGAGCTGGTGGCGCGTCTGCATGGGGAAGGGCGGCTGCGGATCCAGGCGGCGTCGTTCAAGGGCGTGGCCGCGTCCGAACCGGGCACGCTGAGTATCAGTATCCGCCGACGGGGCGAGACCGGATTGGCGGAGGTGCGGGGCGCCGCGTTGATCAATTCCAGCGGCATCGAATATGACTGGCGACGCGTTGCACGACCGTTACCGCAACAGTTGCTGGCCCGAGGGCTGATCCAGCCGGGACCGCTGGCCTTGGGCATCGCCGCGCGTGCCGACGGCGCGGTGCTGGATGCCAAAGGCGAGCCAGCCGACCGCCTGTTCGCCATGGGCCCGCCACTGCGGGGAATGTGGTGGGAAAGTACTGCCGTGACTGATGTGGCGAGCCAGGCCAAGGCGTTGGCGGGGCGGTTGGTTGAGTTGCAAACCCAACGTTGAACATTGTGGCGAGGGAGCTTGCTCCCGCTGGGCTACGAAGTAGACCCAAAACCATTCAACCCGGGTGTATCAGCTTGAATGCATTCGGCTTCTTTGGGATTGCTGCGCAACCCAGCGGGAGCAAGCTCCCTCGCCACAAGAGCGGTCTTTATTGCGCATGCACTGTCACCCAACGCTCCTCCCGCGCTGCCACGCGAATCGCCGCCGCCAGCCGCTCTACTTCCCAGGCTTCCTCGAAATCCGTGCCGTTGCCGCCTTCGCCAGCGAGGGTCATGATCAGTTCCTGCACTTCCAGCGTCTTCAGTTCGTTGTACCCCAACTGGTGCCCGGCGGCCGGGCTGAATGCGGCATAGCCGGGCAGGTCCGGCCCGGCCAGCAATCGCTGGAAGCCCGGCTGGCCAGCGTGACAGACGCGCAGTTCGTTCAGCCGTTCCTGATCAAATGCCAGGGTGCCCAGGGTGCCGCTGATCTCAAAACCCAGGTGGTTCTTGTAGCCGTGCTTGAGCCAACTGCTGCTCACTGTGCCCCGGGCGCCATTGGCGAAACGCAGCAGTGCGTGGACCTGGTCATCCACGGCGATGGCACGTTGTTCGGCATTGCCGGCGTTGGCAGGGCGTTGATGGTGCACGGTCTGGCTGTCGGCGCACACGGCCTCGACATCGCCCAACAAGTGCCGGGCCATCGCCAGCAAGTGGCTACCCAGGTCCGCCAGCGCGCCGCCGGCGTGGGTCGCTTCGCAACGCCATGACCACGGCGAGGCCGGATCGGCCATGAAGTCTTCGCTGAATTCGCCTTGGAAACTGACGATCCGCCCCAGGTCCCCGCGCTGGATCATCTCCCGCGCCAACTGGATGATCGGGTTGTGCTGATAGTTGTAGCCGACCCGCGTCACCACGCCGGCGGCCTTGGCGGCCTGTCGCATGCGGTCGGCCTGTTCCAGGGAAACTGCCAGCGGTTTTTCACAGTAGACAGGTTTGCCCGCGGCCAGCGCGGCCATGGCCATCGGATAATGCAGATGGTTGGGCGTGGTGATGGCGATCAGGTGCACGTTGGGATTGTCGATCAGTTGCTGCCAGTCGCCGTGGGACGTCTCGAAGCCCCAGCTTTGGGCGCATTGGCGCGCGCGCTGCGGATCGGCGTCAGCCAAGGCGGCCAGTTTCAGGTCCAGGGGAAGGTCGAACACCGCTTTGGCATTGTGGAACGCCAAGGCATGGGCACGGCCCATGAATCCGGTGCCAATCAGACCGATGCCGAGTTCACGCATGAGAAGAGCCCTTTGAATTTTTATTTTCAGAAGGGCTCTTTATGGAATAATTATTCCCTAATTGCAATCATTGGAATAAATATTCATTTCTCGAAAATAAATCTCAGGACAGGAAACCCCCGTCCACATTCAGCGCCACACCTGTGGTGTAGCTCGACGCATCACTGGCCAAGTACAACACTGCGCCGGCCATTTCGCTTGGATCGGCCACACGCTTGAGGGGGATCTGCGCCAGGGCGGTTTTCAGGATGGCGTCGTTCTTGACCAGCGCCGAGGCGAACTTGGTGTCGGTCAGCCCCGGCAGCAGGGCGTTGCAGCGGATGCCGAACTGCGCGCATTCCTTGGCGAAGACCTTGGTCATGTTGATCACCGCGGCCTTGGTCACCGAGTAGATGCCTTGGAAAATACCCGGCGAAATACCATTGATCGACGCGACGTTGATGATGCTGCCGCCGCCGTTCTCACGCATCAGCTTGCCGGCTTCTACCGACATGAAGAAGTAGCCGCGGATGTTCACATCGACGGTTTTCTGGAACGCGCCCAGGTCGGTGTCCAGCACGTTGCAGAATTGCGGGTTGGTGGCTGCGTTGTTAACCAGGATGTCCAGACGCCCGAACTGCTCGCGAATCCCGGCGAACACTCGGCTGATCTGTTCCATTTCACCAATGTGGCAGGCAATGGCGGTGGCCTTGCCGCCGGCGGCGATGATTGCGTCTGCCACGTGCTGGCAACCGTCGAGCTTGCGGCTCGAAACGATCACATGAGCGCCTTGCTGGGCGAGCAACTTGGCGATGGCCTCGCCAATGCCGCGGCTGGCGCCGGAAACGAAGGCGATCTTGCCGTCGAGGTCGAACAACTGAGTCTTGGACATGCTGTTTCCTTGTTATAGGTGCGCTCAGAACGTGGATTTGTGGATGACTTGCAGGCTCATCTGTTCCAGCAGCTGGTTCATCTGAACGAACTGCGCGAAGCGTTTGTCCTGGGTCTGGCCATGAAAGAAGCGGTAGTAGATCTGCTGGACAATACCCGCCAGGCGGAACAGCCCATAGGTGTAATAGAAGTCGAAGTTATCGACGCGGATGCCGGCGCGCTCGGCGTAATAATCAACGAATTCCCGACGGGTCAGCATGCCCGGCGCATGGCTGGGCTGGCGGCGCAGCAATTGCACCGGCGCCGGATCGCCGGCCTCGATCCAGTAGGCGAGGCTGTTACCCAGATCCATCAGCGGGTCGCCGAGGGTGGTCAGTTCCCAGTCCAGCACGCCGATGATCTGCATCGGGTTTTCGGGATCAAGGATCACGTTGTCGAAGCGATAGTCGTTGTGGACGATGCTTGAGGTTGGGTGATCGGCGGGCATCTTGGCGTTGAGCCAGGCCTTCACCACTTCCCATTTCGGCGCGTCGGGGGTCAGTGCTTTTTCGTAGCGGTCGCTCCAGCCACGAATCTGCCGGGCCACGTAGCCTTCAGGCTTGCCCAGGTCGGCCAGGCCGCACGCCTGGTAATCGACCCGGTGAAGTTCGACGAGACGGTCGATGAAACTTTTGCACAGCGCTTCGGTACGGGCTGCGTCGAAGCCCAGTTCCGGCGGCAACTCGGCGCGCAGGATGATGCCTTTGACCCGTTCCATCACGTAGAACTCGGCGCCCATCACCGACTCATCGGTGCAATGCACGTAGCCTTTCGGGCAATACGGGAAACCGTCGCGCAACTGATTGAGGATACGAAACTCGCGGCCCATGTCATGGGCGGATTTCGCTTTGTGGCCGAACGGCGGACGGCGCAGCACGAATTCCTGTTCGGGATATTCCAGCAGGTAGGTCAGGTTCGACGCGCCGCCAGGAAACTGGCTGATCACCGGTGTTCCGGTCAGGCCGGGAATATGGGCCTTGAGGTACGGGTCGATCAGGCTGGCATCGAGTTCTTCACCGTCGCGCACCCGGGTGGACTGATCAGTAACTGCCATGCTTATCCCTTCTGCTTATTTTGGAGGCCATCGATCATTGGCTAATCTAATGGGGTGGCGCAGGCGCCACAAGCACGCCCGGGTCTTATAGGTTAGCGTGTTGCAGAGTAATCAGCGGGCCTGATGGCCTGCGGGCTTGCCGGTCTGTCCCAAGGATGAAGGTGGAGTTGAGCCAGTGCTCGGCTCAAAACCGCCCCTCGGGCAATGGCACTGGGGTCAGCACTGGTTTACCGGAAAAGAACGCGGTCAGGTTCTGGCCCACCAGCTCCACCGTCCCGCGGGTCGCTTCCGGCGACAGGCCTGCGACGTGGGGCGTTAGCACCACGTTTGGCAGTTTTTTCAACGCATCGGGTACGTCGGGTTCGTGATCGAACACATCCAGGGCCGCTCCGGCAATTCGCCGTTGTTCAAGGGCGCTGAGCAGATCACCAGTCGCGACGACGCTGGCCCGGGCGATGTTGACCAAAAAGCCGTTGGGGCCCAAGGCATCGAGGACTTGTTTGTTGATCAGCTGGCGGGTGTCCAGGCCACCTGGCGTGGCAATGATCAGGAACTCGGAGGCGCGAGCCAGTTCCATGGGCGTGGCGCAGAAGGTATAGGAGACATCATTGCGCACCCGTCGGTTGTGGTAGCTGACGCTCATGTCGAAACCGAGGGCCGCCCGCTTGGCAATGGCCATGCCCACGGCGCCCAGGCCGAGCACACCCAGGCGTTTGCCGGCCAGGGAAGGACGCATGACTTTCGCCCATTCACCCCGGCGCACGCTGGCATCGGCGCGAGGAATGTCACGCACCAGCGCCAGCAGCAGGGCCATGGCATGGTCGGCCACCGAGGAAGCGTTGACCCCGGCGCCGTTGGTGACGACGATGCCACGGTCGCGTGCCGCTTGCAGGTCCACTTGTTCATAACCTGCGCCGATCACGCAGATGATTTTCAGGTTGGGCAGGGCGGCCATTTCCTCGGCGGTCAAGCCCAAGGGACCGCGGGTCAACACCGCGCTGAAGCGATCGCCGTGTTCGTATATCGCCGTCCTGCGTTCGGCAGGGGTTGGCGCCAATTCCAGGTGATAGCCCTGGCGTTCCAGGATCGGCAGGTATTCGTTGACAGTTTCCACCAGTACCAGAACGGTTGCGGTCATGCTGTGCTCCTGTGGGCAGTTTGTTGATCATCGGTAATGAGCTTGATTGTAGGGGGGCGAAGGGCGGGAGGCGGGGCTTTTTAGATGTTCATTTCGGATCCACTCGCGGTCATGGATTATCGACTCGCGTTTCGAACTCGGACCCTCTGCTCCGCATAACCACTCTTCAGCTAAGCCTTTGCTTCTGCTCACGAATCCAGGACAATCGCGCCCCTGTTTCGGCCAGGGCGCTGCCTGTCGGGTTTTTCCGACTCGTCCCGGCCGGGTGCATGTGACCGGAATGCGGAGATCCGACCGGATGAATGATCAGGCCAATAGCGTCCAAGAGCGCGTTGAAACGACAGCCCCTGCCACCCTCAGCCAATGGAGTCGCCACGATACGACTTGGATGCTGGGCCTGTTTGGGACCGCCATTGGTGCCGGCACGCTGTTCTTGCCGATCAATGCCGGCCTCGGCGGTTTCTGGCCGCTAGTGATCCTCGCCTTGCTGGCGTTTCCCATGACCTTTTACGCGCACCGTGGCCTGACCCGCTTCGTGTTGTCCGGCCGTGAAGGCGCGGACATCACCGAGGTGGTGGAGGAGCATTTCGGCATCAAGGCCGGTGCGCTGATCACCTTGCTCTATTTTTTTGCGATTTTTCCGATCCTGCTGATCTACAGCGTGGCGCTGACCAATACGGTGGGCAGCTTCCTGGAGCATCAACTGCACGTGCAGCCGCCACCTCGCGCCGTGCTATCGCTGATGCTGATCCTGGGCCTGCTGGCGGTGGTGCGCTGCGGCGAGCAGGCGATCGTCAAGGCCATGAGCCTGATGGTCTATCCCTTCATCGTGGCGCTGCTGTTCCTGGCGGTGTTCCTGGTTCCGCATTGGAACGGCGGCATCCTGACCACGGCCTCCACGTTGCCGCAGCCTTCGGCGCTGCTGCATACCCTGTGGCTGGCGATTCCGGTGATGGTGTTCTCATTCAACCACTCGCCCATCATCTCGGCGTTTGCGGTGGATCAGAAGCGTCGCTACGGTCCCCGCGCTGAAGAGCGCAGCGCGCAGATCCTGTCCCGTGCCCATCTGTTGATGGTGGTGATGGTGCTGTTCTTCGTGTTCAGTTGCGTGTTGACCCTGTCCCCGGCGCAGTTGGCCGAGGCCAAGGCGCAGAACCTGTCGATCCTGTCGTACCTGGCCAACCATTTTAGCAATCCGACCATTGCGTTCGCAGCGCCATTGATTGCGTTCGTGGCGATCTCCAAGTCATTCCTCGGCCATTACATCGGCGCCAGCGAAGGCCTCAAGGGCCTGATCGTCAAGAGCGGACGCCGTCCAGCCGCCAAGACCCTCGATCGCCTGACTGCGGCCTTCATGCTGCTGGTGTGCTGGATCGTCGCCACGCTCAACCCGAGCATCCTCGGCATGATCGAGACTCTGGGCGGTCCGGTCATTGCGGCGATCCTGTTCCTGATGCCGATGTACGCCATCCGCAAAGTCCCGGCCATGGCCCGCTATCGCGGCCAGGCGTCGAATGTCTTTGTGATGCTGGTGGGGTTGGTGGCGATTACTGCGCTGGTCTATTCGCTGACGGCCTGACCAGTCGCTCTGTGGACAGGCATAAAAAAACGCCGCCCCTCGCGAGAAGGGCGGCGTTTTTTGTCGGGCGTCTAAGCGTTAGGCTTGAACGACCGGGATGTTGGCATTGGCAGCCGCTTCACGGAACTCGGCGATCTGGTCGAAGCTCAGGTAGCGGTACACGTCCGCTGCCATGCTGTCGATCTTGCCGGCGTATTCCATGTACTCCTCGACGGTCGGCAGGCGACCCAGGATGGACGCCACCGATGCCAGCTCGGCCGAAGCCAGGTAGACATTCGCGCCGTCGCCCAGACGGTTCGGGAAGTTACGGGTCGACGTCGATACCACGGTGGAGTTCGGTTCAACGCGCGCCTGGTTACCCATGCACAGCGAGCAGCCTGGCATTTCCATGCGTGCGCCGGCCTTGCCGTAGATGCCGTAGTAGCCTTCTTCGGTGAGCTGGTGAGCGTCCATCTTGGTCGGCGGCGACAGCCACAGACGGGTTGGCAGCTGACCCTTGACCTGCTCCAGCAGTTTACCGGCCGCGCGGAAGTGACCGATGTTGGTCATGCACGAACCGATGAACACCTCGTCGATCTTCTCGCCAGCAACGCTGGACAGCAGACGGGCGTCGTCCGGATCGTTCGGCGCGCAGAGCACAGGCTCCTTGACGTCGGCCAGGTCGATCTCGATGATCTCGGCGTATTCGGCGTCCTTGTCGGCTTCCAGCAGCTCGGGGTTGGCCAGCCAGGCTTCCATCGCCTGGGCACGACGTTCCAGGGTGCGAGGATCGCCGTAGCCTTCGCCGATCATCCAGCGCAGCAGGGTGATGTTCGACTGCAGGTACTCGGCAATCGATTCCTTGGACAGCTTGATGGTGCAACCGGCGGCCGAACGCTCTGCCGAGGCGTCGGACAGCTCGAAGGCTTGTTCGACGGTCAGGGTCTCCAGGCCTTCGATTTCCAGGATGCGGCCGGAGAAGGCGTTTTTCTTGCCTTTCTTCTCGACGGTCAGCAGGCCTTTCTGGATGGCGTAGTAAGGGATGGCATGGACCAGGTCACGCAGGGTTACGCCCGGTTGCAGCTTGCCCTTGAAACGAACCAGGATCGACTCGGGCATGTCCAGCGGCATGACGCCGGTGGCGGCGGCGAAGGCCACCAGGCCGGAACCGGCCGGGAACGAAATGCCAATCGGGAAACGGGTGTGGGAGTCGCCACCGGTGCCGACGGTGTCCGGCAGCAGCATGCGGTTCAGCCAGCTGTGGATGATGCCGTCGCCAGGACGCAGGGACACGCCGCCGCGGGTCATGATGAAGTCAGGCAGGGTGTGGTGGGTGGTCACGTCGATCGGCTTCGGATAAGCCGCGGTGTGGCAGAAGGACTGCATCACCAGATCGGTCGAGAAGCCCAGGCACGCCAGGTCCTTGAGTTCGTCACGGGTCATCGGGCCAGTGGTGTCCTGGGAACCGACGGTGGTCATCTTCGGTTCGCAGTAGGTGCCCGGGCGAACACCGGTCACGCCGCAAGCCTTGCCGACCATCTTCTGCGCCAGGGTGAAGCCCTTGGTGCTTTCGGCCGGTGCTTCAGGCTTCTTGAACAGGTCCGACGGTGGCAGGCCCAGCTCGGTGCGTGCTTTTTCGGTCAGGCCACGGCCAATGATCAGCGGGATACGGCCGCCAGCGCGGACTTCGTCCAACAGGACCGGGGTCTTCATTTCGAAGGTGGTCAGGACTTCATCGGTACCGTGCTTGCAGACTTTGCCAGCATGCGGGTACAGGTCGATCACGTCGCCCATGTGCATGTTGGACACATCGAATTCGATCGGCAGGGCGCCGGCGTCTTCCATGGTGTTGTAGAAAATCGGCGCGATCTTGCTGCCGAAGCAGAAACCGCCGGCACGCTTGTTCGGGACGTACGGAACGTCATCGCCGAAGAACCAGAGCACCGAGTTGGTCGCCGATTTACGCGACGAACCGGTACCGACCACGTCACCGACGTAGGCAATCGGGAAGCCTTGGCCACGCATCTCTTCGATCTGCTTCATCGGGCCGGTCTTGCCTTGCTCGTCCGGGACGATGCCGTCACGGGCCATTTTCAGCATGGCCAGGGCGTGCAGCGGGATGTCCGGGCGGGACCAGGCATCCGGGGCAGGGGACAGGTCGTCGGTGTTGGTTTCGCCAGTCACCTTGAACACGCGCAGGCTGATCTTGTCGGCCAGCACCGGGCGATTCTTGAACCACTCGCCATCGGCCCAGGATTGCAGCACGGCCTTGGCGTGAACGTTGCCGTTCTTGGCTTTTTCCGCGACGTCGTGGAACGCATCGAACATCAGCAGGGTGTGCTTGAGCTCCTTGGCAGCGACCGGCGCCAGCTCGGCGTTGTCCAGCAGCTCGACCAGGGTGACGATGTTGTAGCCGCCCTGCATGGTGCCGAGCAGTTCGACCGCGCGCTTCTTGTCAATCAGAGGGGACTGGGCTTCGCCCTTGGCCAGTGCGGAGAGGAAACCGGCCTTGACGTAGGCGGCTTCGTCAACGCCAGGCGGAACGCGATTGGTGATCAGGTCAACGAGGAAAGCTTCTTCGCCAGCCGGGGGATTCTTCAGCAGCTCGACCAGGCCTGCGGTTTGTTCGGCGTTAAGCGGCTGGGGAACAATACCCAGTGCTGCGCGCTCTTCGATATGTTTGCGGTAGGCTTCAAGCACAGTTATTACCCTCATCAGTGGTCCCAAATGGGTGTCCGGGACGCTCATCCAGAAACTCACGGCACTCATGCGCGTCAGGGGGCCTTTTGGGCCTCCACGCCAGAGTTGCCGGAGTTCCTCACAGAAGCTGCTTTCAAAGTTTTACGCCTGCAGAACGGGAGCTGATGAGGGTTGGCGTTGGGCTTTCCCCGCTGGAAAGACCCTTCGCCAACACCGCTCTGAAGGAATGACTGTGCTCGTGACGCTTTGAAAACAGCTTCTAACGGACATTGGCGCCTTAAAAGGCTGGCTGATTCTACGTGAAAAAAATAGTAAAGGTAAGTTGGCCATGAAGTTTGAAGGGGTGATCAATCTTAGACAAAGGGCTAACATGCCGGCCTGTCCTGTTTTTTTGCGTGTGCGTTACCTATGCCCAACCAGCTCATCAAGACCCCCTGCGTCGGCCTCTGTTCCACTGTCTACGGTGACTTGGTCTGCCGTGGTTGCAAGCGGTTCCACCACGAAGTGATTCACTGGAACGGCTACAACGAGGAGCAAAAGCGCGCGGTGTGGATGCGGCTGGAGCAGCTGTTGGTGCAGGTGATGGTGGCCAAGCTGGAGGTGTTCGACCCGGGCCTGCTGCGCCAGCAACTGGAATCGCGCAAGATCCGCTTCGTGCCCCACCAGTCGGAATATTGCTGGGCCTATCAGTTGATCGCCCGGGGCGCGCGGGTGATCAACAACCTGGAGGCGTACGGCATGGTGCTGATGCCGGAATTTCGCGATTGGGAGCTGCCGGACCTGCGCGATGCCATTGATCGGGAATTTTTCCTGCTGTCCGAAGCCCATTACCAGCGCTATATCGCGCCGGGGTTCCTGAAGGATGCGATCGGCGGCTGACAGGCCTTCATATGTGGCAAGTTACTTTTAGTTTTTGGACCAGGTAGCTCTTGTGGCGAGGGAGCTTGCTCCCGCTGGGTTGCGAAGCGACCCTCGCTCTTGATCCTGATAATTGCTAAACCTGGAAAATCCAGGCGTCTGCTGCGCAGCCGAGCGGGAGCAAGCTCCCTCGCCACAACAGCCTTATCGTCCTCGCCTCATTCCTTGACCGCCAGCTCCACCAGGTGATCCTCGACTTCCTGCGGCTTGAGCACCAGCACATCGCTTTCCAGGGTATCGAGCACGGCTTCGGCGGTGTTGCCGATCAGCACCCCTGACAAACCCGAGCGGGCCACGGTGCCGATCACCGTGACCGCCGCCTGGAGCTTGTGGGCCATGAAGGGGATCAGCACGTCCGCCGGGCCTTCCATGATATGCAGGTGTTGGTCATCGATATCGAATTCGGCCTGGAACGCCCGGCATTGCTCACGGTAGCGGGCCGCGATGGTTTGCTTGAGCTGGAAGGTCGGGTCGGCAGACGAGAGCATCGGCGACGGGTGGGCGCTGATGACATGCAGGTGCGCCTTGGCGAGGAGGGCGACGTCATAGCCATGGTCGATGATCGTCGAGTGCAGGTGGCGATGCTCGCCATCGGCATTGCCCACGTCGACGGCGGCCAGGATGACCCTGTCCTTCCAGGAGCCCGTAGTCTTGACCAGCAGCACCGGGGTTGGGCAATGGCGCAGCAGTTTCCAGTCGGCCGGGGTCAGCAGGGCTTTTTTCAAGGGGCTGTCAGGGAAATGCTGCTTGATGACCAAGCCACAGCCTTCGGCCTGCTGCACATCGATGATGGTTTCGTAGAGACTCTCGTTCCAGGCCTGCTCGGTGGTCACGCTGTAGCCGTCCGCCACCAAGGCCGCCTTCAACACGCCGAGCATGCCGGCGTGATCGTGCCGTTTGTCGCACACCAGCAGGTGCAGGTGCGCCTGGGTCACACCGGCGATCAGTTTGGCGCGCTTAAGTGCCAGGCTTTCCGAATGTTCAGGTTCGATGACCACCAGGATGCTGCGAATGGCTTGCATGATCGGCGTCTCCAGCAATGAAAAGGCACTGCGTCGCTCAACTATAGTTGCTATGGACGGCCCGTCGACTTGATGCATATCAACAGCGGTGGCTGGTGGTCTGGGGGCAGGCCGGTATAATCGGCGCCCTTCGCTCGACTACCTTCTTGCCGTGAGCCCCATGATCCTTCCTGAAATCCACGAATTCCTCGGCTGCCGCACCCCCGATGCCTGGGTCCAGGCCGCGCTGGCCGACCAGGAAACGTTGCTGATCGACCACAAGAACTGCGAGTTCAAGGCCGCCAGCACCGCCCTGAGCCTGATTGCCAAGTACCATTCCCATGTCGACCTGATCAACATGATGTCGCGCCTGGCCCGGGAAGAACTGGTGCATCACGAGCAAGTCATGCGCCTGATGAAAAAGCGCAAGGTCGCGCTGCGCCAGCTCTCCGCCGGACGCTATGCCTCGGGTTTGCGCAAGGTGGTGCGCAGCCACGAGCCGGTGAAACTGGTGGACACGCTGGTGGTCGGCGCCTTCATCGAAGCCCGCAGTTGCGAGCGTTTCGAGGCCTTGGTGCCGCATCTGGATGAGGAACTCGGCAAGTTCTATTTCGGACTGCTGAAAAGCGAAGCCAGGCACTTCCAGGGTTACTTGAAACTGGCCTACCAATACGGTGACGCCAAGGACATTGCCCAGGTCATCGACCGAGTCCGTGCCGCCGAGCGCGAGTTGATCGAGTCGGCGGACGTGGAGTTTCGGTTCCACAGCGGCGTGCCAGCCTAACGGGTCAAACCCAGGCGCTCATGCCATTGGGCGATCGATTCCTCTGGATACACCTCCAATTGCTGGTCGCCCGGGCGCGCCTCGACTTCTACCCACGGCGCCTTGGAACCGAGCATCAGATGGGTGTGTTCCGGCGGCACAGGCAGCGGTGTATCGATGGCCGAGGCAAAAGGATGGATCAACTCCGGCCATTGCGGGCTGAATAGCCACAATCCCGAGCCGCACAGCGAGCAGAAATGCCGCTCGGCGCTGCTGCGGTGGGACCGTTTGGCGCCTTCGTCCTTGAGGCGCGCATGGTAGATCGTTATGTGCTTGCGACCTTGCACCTTCAGGCTTTTCGCGTCGCCTCCCAGGTTGATCGCATAACCGCCGCCGCCCTGGGTCTTGCGGCAAATCGAGCAGTAGCAGCGCTGGTAGGGGTAGGGGTGAACGCAGTCCAGGCTGAACGTTACGGCGCCGCAGTGGCAGGATCCTTCGAGCTGCATGGTAGCCTCCGGTACGAATTGCAAATGTCCCGGGACAGCTTAGACGGTCAGCGGGTTGGCACCCGCCACAAGTACCACGCCGCGACCGTTCGATACGGGCTCCAGGCCTGGCTAATGTCGATCATCTGCCTGCGATTCGGTTGAGCGTCCAAACCCTTGAGCCGCCGGTAACCGTCGCGAACTCCAAAGTCATCCGCCGGCAGGATATCGGGCCGCTCCAGGCTGTAGATCAGCAGCATCTCCACGGTCCAGCGGCCGACACCGCGCAAGGTGACCAGGCGTTCGATCAGCGCTTCATCGTCCATGGCCAGGGCAGTGGCGTAATCCGGCACGATCCCGTCCAGCGTCGCCTGGGCGATGCCTTGGATGGTCGCGATCTTATTGGCGGAAAAGCCGCAGCTGCGCATCTGCGTCACGTCGGTTGCCAGTATTTGTTCGGGGCGGGGAAATCTCCCTTGGGGAAATAGCGCCAAAAGCCGACCAAGGATCGCGTCCCCGGCTTTGGCGTGCAGCTGCTGATAGGCAATCGCCCGCACCAGCGCCTCATACGGGTCGCGCGCCGGCTTGGATTGCAGCAGGCAGGGGCCGGTCGCCTCGACATGGCGTCGCCAGTCTTCGTCGAGGCTTGCCAGGAATGCCGTCGCTTGGTGATAGGGCACAGTCATCAGATCTCTGTCCGGGGCATCGATCAAAACGCCAGCGGCAGCGAAACCTGCACCGCGGCTTTCTCCAGCCGCAACAAAAACGCCTTGCGCGGCTGACCTCCACCGTAGCCGGTCAACGAGCCATCCGCACCGATCACCCGGTGGCAGGGGATGATGATCGCCAGTCGGTTCTGCCCATTGGCTAAACCCACGGCGCGGCTGGCCCCAGGGCTGCCGAGGGCGGCGGCGATGGCACCGTAGCTGCGGGTTTCGCCGTAGGGGATTTTCTGCAACTCGGCCCAAACCCGCGCCGCGAAAGCGCTGCCGGGCATGTGCAGCGGGACGGTGAAGCAGGTGAGCTTCCCGGCGAAATAGTCGGCCAGTTCGCGGTCGATCTGGTGCAGATGTGCGTTGTGCCCCGGCGCGACCGTATAGCCGTAGCGATGCCGCAATTCTTCCAGCTCCTTGGTCAAGGCCGGGCGGTCGAGGAACTCCAACAACACCAGGCCACGACGCTCGGCCATGGCCAGCATGGGCCCCAGCGGCGTGGTCAGGCGGGTGAACAGCAAGGGCTCGCTGAGGCCGGCGCGGCCCGGCGTGATGTGGAAGGACTTGACGAAAGCGTCACGAAAGCCGCTCAGCGATTCGTAGCCGGAATCGAACGCCGCGTTGTCAATCGAGGCACCCTCCTTGATACCGCCCAGGGCGATGCCCAAGCGCCGGGTGCGCAGGTAGGCGTGGAAGGTCATGCCGAAATGCTGCTTGAACCAGCGGCGCAGTTTCAGCGGTTCGATGCCTCGTTCCTGTAGCAGGGCATCGGTCCAGCGCAGGTCGGGCTGGGCATCCACGGCCTGGAGCAGCGCCTGGACCCAGTCGGGGGCGATCGCGGCGGCGTCCAACGGCTTGCAGCGCAGGCAGGCGCGGTAACCGGCGGACATGGCTTCGTCGGCATGGGCGAAGAATTCCACGTTCTCCGGTTTCGGCTTGCGGGCCGTGCAACTGGGGCGGCAGAAAATACCGGTGGTCTTGACCGCCGTGAAAAACACCCCTTCGTAGGCGGTGTCTCGTTCGAGCATGGCGCGGACCATTTCGGCGTGCGGCGGGAGCAGGGGGCTATGTGCGTTCATGGGCTCAAGCATAGGATTGTGACGGCGCAGCCTCCACCGGAAAATCGACAGTGAATTTTTATTACGTCACGTTGGTCGGGCGGTAGCGAACAAAAATGGAACCTTCGAGTCTTAAAGGTTCAAGCGCTGTTTTTGTCTTTCGGAGACATCATGTCCAAACATAAGAAAACCCTCATTGCCGTTGCTGTGTGTGCCCTGGCGTTCGGTGCCTCGGCCCTGCTGCCCGCCGACCTGTCGCCCATCGGTTCGAGCTATGCCGCCGGCGGTGGCAATGGTGGGGGTGGCGGCAACGGTGGCGGTAACGGCGGTGGCAATGCCGGTGGCCACGGTGGTGGTGTCGGCGGTGGCATCGGCGGTGGACAAGCCAATGGCAAGTCCAGTGACTCCAGCGGTCACGGCAAGGGACTGGCGAGTGATCACAGCGGTACTCGCACTCGCGATCATGGCTTGAGCGGCAAGCACACCGGTACCACTCGAACGGACCGAACCAGCAAGGCTTCCGCGACCTCGTCCATTGCTAAGGATCGCGATACCCGAGGCTTGAGCAAAGCGTCGGCGATTTCCACGGCTACCCCCGGCACCCACAACACCAAGGGCCTGACCAACGCGACCCGTTCGTCGATCAAGAACGATCGCTGATCGCTAAAAAATCAGCCGCGATACCTGTTTCAAGGTCTCGCGGCTTTTTTCGCCTGCCAAACATGTCTTGTCGAAGCGTCAATATTTCCAGAACACCGGCGTGAACAATACCGACACCGTCAGGATCTCCAATCGCCCCAGCAGCATGCCGATGGTCAGCAGCCATTTTGCCGCGTCCGGCAACGTCGAAAAATTGCCCGCCGGGCCAATGATGTTGCCCAAGCCGGGGCCAACGTTGCACACAGCGGTGGCAGCGCCGGTCAAGGCTGTCGTCCAGTCCAGGCCGATCAGCGCCAGGCCCAGGGCGATGGCCCCGATCGTGATGGTAAAGAAGAACGAGAACGTCAGCAGGGAGCGAACGATTTCCTCGTCGATGGGATGATTGTTGTATTTTTTTCGGATCACCGCCCGGGGGTGGATCAGCTGTTTCAAACTGGCCATCAGCAAGGCCCCAGCGACTTGAAAGCGAAAGATCTTCAGTCCTCCGGCAGTGGAACCCGAACAGCCTCCGACGAACGTCAAGTAAAAGAACAGCAACAGGGCGAAGCTGCCCCACAGGGTGTAATCGCCCAGCGCCACGCCGGTGGTCGTGACGACGGAGGTGACGTTGACCGCCACGATGCGGACCGCGTCCCACCAGCCATGCTCACTGTTCAGGCTCAGCCACGTGCCGACCACGAGCCAGGTAATGACCAGGAATCCGACGAACCCCCTGACTTGCTGATCCTTGAGCAACGCGTTCGTGTTGCCCCGCAGCGTCGCGACATACAGCGTAAAGGGCAGCGATCCTGCCATCATCACGACGACTGATACCCAATGAATGGAGGGTTGAGGCCAATGTGCCAGGGAGGCATCGGATGTGGAGAAACCGCCGGTGGAAATCAGCGACATTGCATGGTTTATCGCCTCGAACGGGGTCATGCCGGCAAGCCACAGCGCGAGTGTCGCGAGGGCCGTCAACCCGACATAAATCCACAAGATGTAGTGGGCCGCGACGTGAGAGCGCGGCGTGACCTTTTCCGACCAGTCCGATGATTCGGTCTGGAACAGTCGCATGCCGCCGACCCGCAGCAGCGGCAGGATCGCCACCGCCATGCCGATGAAGCCGATCCCGCCGAGCCAGTGCAGCATCGAGCGCCAGATCAGCAGGCCGGGGGATGCCGTGTCCAGGCCAGTCAGGATGGTCGAGCCGGTGGTCGTGATGCCCGACATCGTTTCGAAAAACGCATCGGTGTAGCTGATGTGCTGGATGAACACCATTGGCAATGCGGCGAAGGCGCAAACCACGACCCAGCTGGCGGTGGTCAGCAGGTACATTTCCCTGGGGCGCATCTGGGCCTGTTCCGGTCTGCCTCGGGCAACCAACGCAACCCCAGAGACGAATGTAATCAGGCTCGACCAGAGGAACGCCGACAGGTCATCGTTGCGGTCGTAGTAGATCAGCGTCAACAGCGGGATCACCATGCTGACCGCCAGGGTAATCAAGAAAATACCGAGGATGAAACCGACGAGACGCAGTACCGCAATGGACATGGGAAACGCCTGATTCGAAGAGTGGCACAGTATCGATTTGGTCCCTCGTTCGCCGCGTAAAATTTGCGTAAAAAAACAGCGATGAGGTTCGAAGACAAGGCAGTTTTCTTCAATACCCGTCCGGCACCGTACTTTAGCCTGGCAGCCTTCCCACTCAAATGAAGTAGGTATGCGATGAGCCTTGTTTTTTCCATGGCCGCCTTTGCCCTGGTCGCCTCCATCACGCCCGGCCCCGTCAACATTGTCGCCCTCAGCTCCGGGGCGCGATATGGCTTTCGGGCCACGTTGCGCCATGTGGCCGGCGCTACCCTCGGGTTTGTCCTGTTGTTGGTCCTGATGGGCCTCGGGTTGCACGAGGTGTTACAGCGCTGGCCGGGCCTGACCCGGGTGGTGCAACTGGCCGGCGTAGCGTTCCTGTTGTTCATGGCCTGGAAACTGGCGATCGACAATGGTGAGCTGGGCGAGCGGGACGAGGGCCGCGCGCCGACGATGTTCTACGGCGCGCTGATGCAATGGCTCAATCCTAAGGCCTGGTTGGCCTGTGTGGCAGGAATGGGGGCGTTCGTGGCTGACGGCGAGGCGCTTCTGGTTTGGCAGTTCGCGGCTATCTACCTGGTGATCTGCTACGTCTCGGTGGGTTGCTGGGCCTATGCCGGGAGTTTCTTGCGTACCTGGTTGGGCAATCCGGCGACCATGCGCCTGTTCAACCGGGCGATGGCGGCATTGCTGGTCGCCAGTGCGGTGTATCTGCTATTGCCGTGAGCTTGCATCCACGCTCTGGTGGCGGGAATGCTGTGGTGGCGAGGGAGCTTGCTCCCGCTGGGCTACGTAGTAGCCCTCGATTCCAGGCGACTGCTGCGCAGTCGAGCGGGAGCAAGCTCCCTCGCCACGGGAATGGAGAGCATCAGCCGCGGTATTGGCCGGGCGTGGCCGCCAGGTGTTGCTTGAAGGCCCGCTGGAAATGCGCCTGGTCGGCGAACCCGCTGTCCAGCGCCACGTCGGCGATCAACTTGCCTTCGCGCAATTGACGGCGGGCGAACTGGATTCGGCGGTTGATCAGGAAGGCGTGGGGCGTCATGCCATAGTGACGCTTGAAAGCCCGGCTCAGATAGGACGGCGAAAGCTGGGCGAAGGCGCAGATGTCCTCGAGCTTGAGCGCTTCGGTGCAGTGATCATGGATAAATTGCGCTGCCCGCATCAGCGCCGGATGGCTGCCCCGGTCCGGGCGCCCGGCCGGGTTGAGACGATGCTGCAGGTCGGTGAAAAACGCTTCGGCGGCGGCTTGCTTGTCGCGGGTATCGGACTGTTCATCCACCAACCGCTCATAAAGGCTGCACAGCCCCGAGAAAAGCGCGGCATCACGGCTGTGGGTGGTGTCGAACGCCTGGAAATCCAGCGAGGGGTCGAAGCCAATGCGACGTTGCAAATCCCGCAGCCAATGGGTGTCGACATACAACATCAGGTAGGACCAAGGCTGATCGTCGATCGGATTGCAGGCGTGAACGTCGCCTGGGTTCATCAGCACCACCGTCCCGCTGCGCACCTGGAACCGCGATTGCTCGTGCAAGTAGGTGCTGCGTCCGGCCGTGATCGCGCCGATGGAGAAATGATCATGGGAGTGACGCGAATAGCAGACCTTGCGCCCATCGGCGATGGCCCGCGCCTCGATGAAGGGCAGGGCCGCGTCGCGCCAGAAACGGGGGGCGGCGTCATGTTGGGCAGGCTTCATCGTCCGTGTCCTGTGTGATGGGCTGTGCCTGATTGTATTAGCCTGCGCCGCAAAATGCTGTTCGAGTTCGCTACGGCAGTGGACTAGACTGCAGTGAGTCTCGTCAATGGAGCTCACGATGTTCGGACCACGCAAACCGGACAATGAAGCCGTCCGCCTCAAGCAGGTCACGGACAGGCCCGGTACTCTCTACTATGCCGGGCATCCATTGGGGCTGGAGGATGGGAGCAAGTGCCTGCTGGACACCAAGCCGCGAAAGCTCAACGACGACGAACGCGAAATGCTGCGCGACCTGGCAAGCATGGCCGAGCAGGAAATGATTGCCGTGCAGATGGCGAGCATGGATGAAATGACGCTGTTGTCCAACCGGCGAGGCTTCAAGACGCTGGCCCAGCATGCGCTGAGTGTGTGTGATCGGCTGTCGCGTCCGGCCACCTTGCTGTTCTTCGATCTCATTGACTTCAAGCCGATCAACGACCGCTTCGGCCATGCCGAGGGTGACAGCGCCCTGAAAACCTTTGCCGACGTGCTGCGTATCGCCTTTCGCGAAAGCGATGTCATCGGTCGCCTGGGCGGCGATGAGTTCGTCGCCTTGCTCACCGGCGCTTCCCATGTCGAGACCGCGGCGATCATGGCACGGCTCGGGGAGATCCTGGATGAGCGCAACGCGACCTTGCAGCGCGGCTATGACATTCGCTTCAGCGTCGGCCAGATCGAATACGACCCCAAGCGGCACGCATCGATCGACAGTCTGTTGGCGGATGCGGATGCGGCGATGTATGCGCAGAAGCAGGGACGGCACTGAGAAGAAATTTACGGAAGAAAAAAACGCCGCTTGACCTTTCCAGGGCAAGCGGCGTTTTTTTATGCGTTTCGAAAGCTGCTCGAATGCTACCCCTGGTGACGTTGCCGAAGGGTTATGAGGGGTTGAGTTCGAAGGCGCGGTTATGAACAGCGCGATATTTTAACCGGCGCAACGCGATACATATGTACCGCACGAGGGGTGCGGCAAGCACGCAGAATGAGTTTTACACGGCGTAATGCTGACTTGTAACCGCAGCGTTATCGATCATTCGACTTGACTGGTACCCCTATGAACAATGAATTACCCATCACATTTGTTTATCCCGATGAGTTCGGCACGTCGCGCGGAAGCGGGAGAGGACTTCCATCGCCTGCCCCAATGGCGATGATTGGAAAAATGATCGAAGAACGCAACGTGGCGTACGCACGGGGTCATTGGCCTCAAATGCTGGGGCGCCATCTTGTAGCCATGCGTAATAACTCACCTGTCCGTTATGGACTGGACGGTATCATCATTGGTGAATTGAAGGTCGCACACGGCGCTGATTTATTGATGCTGAAAAACTCCAAGCTTGACACCGCCAGTGCCTGGAGGCTCGGGACAAAGGAGGGGGCGAAGATCAAAAAAATAGAACAATTGGCTATCGAGCAGGAGTTTTCTGGAGGCGTCTTCACTCCCTTCAAAGCTATAAGCCATTGGCTACTCGGGAAAGGTAAACCTGCCAGCGTTCGACTCGACCGAACGGGAATCAGCCCAGCGCCGAATAAAATTCCCGATTTGATGGCGGTTATCAACACCGCCGGAATAGGAGTAACCACCGTAGACCTGAAGGTTCCTTACTCCACAGCTCAGGATTCGAATATCGCAAGGATATATCTTGGAAACATCACGCTTCAAATCACCGGTAAGGTGATCCGCAATACATCAGGTAGCCTTAAGTTTACCGGTACTGCCAAAGCTTTCTCGGATCGATATGACGCGAATGCAAGCAATCATCGTCCGGTATTTGATGAAAAGGTGACGACTGCGCTGCGCCAAGTGGGGCGAGTTGCCCGAGCGCAGGATTATGAAATACGAATTACTGGCGAGCTTCCCATTAATTTTTCGAGGTGACCCACGATGATGCGCGAAGAGAAAAGGCTGGGGGGCGCTATCATTTGCATAATGGCAGCGTGCGCAATGCTGTTTTTTTTTCCAGCGGACACTGTGATGGAGAACCCTGGGAAACCCAACGATACTCAAGGAATTCCCGCAGTTGCGATGTACTTGGTCATATTGATCATGCTGACTGCGACGTCTGTGACCCTGACGGGATTAGGCAGTTTCGCCCAGCAGTTTCTCAGGCATCGATCTTTCACACTGCGTATTGGCGTGTATGTATTTGCCAATGCTCCGCTATTTTTTACGTCACTCTTGGGTGGGGTAGTCTCCTTGGCCTACTCGTACGACACCGTATCCGGGGTGCTGGCGGCGTTGATGTTTCTGTTTTCCTTCGCCTCGCTGCTGCTGGCCATTCCACAAAGATCGAATTAAAAACGCCGCTTGACCTTTCCAGGGCAAGCGGCGTTTTTGTTGCAACGTGAAGATTACTCTTCGAGGTTGCCCATGGCGGTGGTGTTGAAGCCGCCGTCCACGTACATGATTTCACCGCTGATGCCCGACGCCAGGTCCGAGCACAGGAAGGCGCCGGCGTTGCCGACTTCGTCGATGGTGACGTTGCGACGCAGCGGGGTTTGCGCTTCGTTGGCGGCCAGCATCTTGCGGAAGTTCTTGATGCCGGACGCGGCGAGGGTGCGGATCGGGCCAGCCGATACGCAGTTGACGCGGGTGCCGTCCGGGCCCAGGGAACCGGCCAGGTAGCGTACGCCGGCTTCCAGGGAAGCCTTGGCCATGCCCATGACGTTGTAGTTCGGCATGGTGCGCTCGGCGCCCAGGTACGACAGGGTCAGCAGGCTGCCGTTGCGGCCTTTCATCATCTCGCGACCGGCCTTGGCCAGGGCGACGAAGCTGTAGGCGCTGATGTCGTGGGCAATACGGAAGCCTTCACGGGTGGTGGCTTCGGTGAAGTCGCCGTCGAGCTGGTCGCCCGGGGCGAAGCCCACGGAGTGCACGATGCAGTCCAGGCCGTCCCACTTCTTGCTCAGGGCTTCGAAGACCTTGGCGATTTCTTCATCGCTGGCCACGTCGCACGGGAAGCACAGCTCAGGGCTCGAACCCCAGCCTTGCGCGAACTCTTCGACACGACCCTTGAGTTTGTCGTTCTGATAAGTGAAGGCAAGCTCAGCGCCCTCGCGATGCATGGCGGCGGCGATGCCGGATGCGATGGACAGCTTGCTGGCGACACCGACGATCAGTACGCGCTTACCGGCGAGAAAACCCATGTGTTGCTCCTCTTTCAGGTTATTCGGCAGTTGTTGGGGCCAGGAAAGCGGCCTCCAGCAACTGCTGTGTATAGGGGTGCTGCGGCGCGGCGAATATGCTGCGGGCATCACCTTGTTCGACCACTTGGCCATGCTTGACCACCATCAGCTGGTGGCTCAGCGCTTTGACGACAGCCAGATCATGGCTGATAAACAGGTACGTCAGGTTGTACTTGGTTTGCAACGACCGCAACAGCTCCACCACTTGGCGTTGCACGGTGCGGTCCAGGGCCGACGTTGGTTCGTCCAGCAAAATCAACGCCGGCTTGAGCACCAGGGCCCGGGCGATGGCGATACGCTGCCGTTGCCCTCCGGAAAATTCATGGGGGTAGCGGTTCCGGGTTTCCGGGTCCAGGCCTACCTCCTTCAATGCCGCGATTATCGCTTGTTCCTGTTCGGCTTCGGTGCCGATCTTGTGGATCCGCAAGCCTTCGCCGACGATCTGGCTCACACACATCCGCGGGCTCAGGCTGCCGAACGGGTCCTGAAACACCACTTGCATCTCCCGGCGCAACGGCCGGACCTGTTGTTGCGTCAGGCTGTCGAGCTGCTTGCCTTCGAAGCGAATCCCGCCCTGGCTGCCGATCAACCGCAAGATCGCCAGCCCCAGCGTGGATTTACCCGAACCACTCTCGCCGACGATGCCCAGGGTCTGGCCCTGGGGCAGGCTGAAGCGGATCCCGTCCACGGCCTTGATGTAATCCACCGTGCGCTTGAACAGGCCTTTCTTGATCGGAAACCAGACTTTCAGGTCCTCGACCTGTAACAACGGCGGGCCGACGACGTTGGTCGCCGGTTCGCCGCTGGGCTCGGCAGCCAGCAGTTCCCGAGTGTACGGATGTTGCGGCGCGCGGAACAACTGCGCGCACGATGCCTGTTCGACGATGCAACCGCGCTGCATGACACATACGCGATGCGCAATTCTTCGCACCAGGTTCAAATCGTGGCTGATCAGCAGCAACGACATGCCCAAGCGCGCCTGCAACTCCTTGAGCAGTTCGAGGATTTTCAGCTGGACGGTGACATCCAGCGCGGTGGTCGGTTCGTCGGCGATCAGCAGCTCCGGCTCATTGGCCAAGGCCATGGCGATCATCACCCGCTGGCGCTGGCCGCCCGACAGCTCATGGGGCAGGGCCTTGAGGCGCTTGTGCGGTTCAGGGATGCCGACCAGTTCCAGCAGTTCGAGGCTACGACGGGTCGCGACCTTGCCGGTCAGGCCCTTGTGGATGCCGAGCACCTCGTTGATCTGTTTTTCAATGCAGTGCAAGGGATTGAGCGAGGTCATCGGCTCCTGGAAGATCATCGCGATCCGGTTGCCGCGGATATGGCGAATGGTTTTTTCCTTCAGGCCCAGCAGATTCTGGCCGGCGTACTGGATGGTCCCGGTCGGGTGGTGGGCCAGCGGGTAGGGCAGCAAGCGCAGGATCGAATGCGCCGTCACGGATTTGCCCGAGCCACTTTCGCCTACCAGGGCGAGGGTTTCGCCACGCTTGATGTCGAAGCTGACGCCCTCCACCACGCGCTGGCGGCGCTCACCGACGATGAACTCCACTGCGAGGTCGCGCACTTCGATCAGATTGTCCTGGTTCATTTCACTTCCTCGGATCGAAGGCATCGCGAGCGGACTCGCCGATGAACACCAACAGGCTCAGCATGATCGCCAGTACGGCGAAAGCGCTGATACCCAGCCACGGCGCCTGCAGGTTTGACTTGCCCTGGGCCACCAGCTCGCCCAGGGACGGCGCACCGGCCGGCAGACCGAAACCGAGGAAGTCCAGGGCGGTCAGGGTGCCGATAGCGCCGGTGAGGATGAACGGCATGAAGGTCATGGTCGAGACCATGGCATTGGGCAGGATGTGGCGGAACATGATCGCGCCGTTCTGCATGCCCAGCGCCCGCGCCGCGCGCACGTATTCGAGGTTGCGCCCGCGCAGGAACTCGGCGCGCACGACGTCCACCAGGCTCATCCAGGAAAACAGCAACATGATGCCCAGCAACCACCAGAAGTTCGGCTGGACGAAACTGGCGAGGATGATCAGTAGGTACAGCACCGGCAGCCCGGACCAGATTTCCAGGAAGCGCTGGCCGGCCAGGTCCACCCAGCCGCCATAGAAGCCCTGCAGGGCGCCGGCGATCACGCCGATGATCGAGCTGAGCACCGTCAGCGTCAGCGCGAACAACACCGAAATGCGAAAGCCATAGATCACCCGCGCCATGACATCGCGGCCCTGGTCATCGGTGCCGAGCCAATTCACCGAGGAGGGCGGCGCGGGGGCCGGGACCTTCAGATCGTAATTGATGCTCTGGTAGCTGAACGGAATAGGCGCCCACAGCACCCAGGCGTTTTTGGCCGCGAGCAGTTCGCGGATGTACGGGCTCTTATAGTTGGCTTCCAGGGGGAATTCGCCACCGAAGGTAGTTTCCGGGTAGCGCTTGAGGGCCGGGAAATACCAGCCGTCGTCGTAATGCACCACCAGCGGCTTGTCGTTGGCGATCAGTTCGGCGCCCAGGCTCAGCCCGAACAGGATCAGGAACAGCCACAGCGACCACCAGCCACGCTTGTTGGCCTTGAACAGTTCGAAGCGCCGGCGATTGAGAGGGGACAGGTTCATCTCAATGCCCCCGGCTTTCGAAGTCGATGCGCGGATCGACGAAGGTGTAGGTCAAGTCACCGATCAGTTTCACCACCAGACCCAGCAAGGTGAAGATGAAAAGGGTGCCGAACACCACCGGATAATCGCGGTTGATGGCGGCTTCGAAGCTCATGAGCCCGAGGCCGTCGAGGGAAAAGATCACCTCCACCAGCAACGAACCGGTGAAGAAGATCCCGATAAACGCCGACGGGAAACCGGCGATCACCAGCAGCATGGCGTTGCGAAATACATGGCCATACAGCACGCGGTTGCGCGTCAGGCCCTTGGCTTTCGCGGTGACCACGTACTGCTTGTTGATTTCATCGAGGAAGCTGTTCTTGGTCAATAAGGTCATGGTGGCGAAGTTGCCGATCACCAGCGCTGTTACGGGCAAGGCCAGGTGCCAGAAATAGTCGAGGATCTTGCCGCCCATGCTCAATTCGTCGAAGTTGTTGGAGGTCAGCCCGCGTAACGGAAACCAGTCGAAATAACTGCCGCCGGCGAACACCACGATCAACAGGATGGCGAAGAGGAACGAGGGAATCGCGTAGCCGACGATGATTGCCGAACTGGTCCATACATCGAAATGACTGCCGTGCCGCGTCGCCTTGGCGATCCCCAGCGGGATCGACACCAGGTACATGATCAGCGTGCTCCATAACCCGAGGGAGATGGACACCGGCATCTTTTCCTTGATCAGGTCGATAACCTTGGCGTCGCGGAAGAAACTGTCGCCGAAATCCAGGCGGGCGTAGTTCTTGATCATGATCCACAGGCGTTCGGGGGGCGACTTGTCGAAGCCGTACATGCGCTCGATTTCCTTGACCAGCGCGGGGTCCAGGCCTTGGGCGCCACGGTAGGCGGAGCCGGCCACCGATACTTCGGCACCGCCACCGGCGATGCGGCTGGTGGCGCCTTCGAAGCCTTCGAGCTTGGCGATCATCTGCTCCACCGGGCCCCCGGGCGCCGCCTGGATAATCACGAAATTGATCAGCAAGATGCCGAACAGGGTCGGGATGATGAGCAACAGTCGCCGAAAAATATAAGCCAGCATGTTGTTACTCCACACTCGCGGGGGCGGCGATTTGTTGCTCGATCACTTGTTTCTCCACTTCATCGGCCGGCTTGATGTCCGGTTTGACCCACCAGGTGGTGGTGCCGATGTCATAAGTTGGCGGGACTTTTGGATGGCCGATGTGGTTCCAGTAGGCGACGCGCCAGGTCTTGATGTGCCAGTTGGGTATCACGTAGTAGCCCCACTGCAACACCCGGTCGAGCGCGCGGGCATGAGTGACCAGGCTCTTGCGCGAGTCGGCGTTGATCAACTGTTCCACCAGCTGGTCGACGGCGGGATTCTTCAGGCCCATGGTGTTGCGGCTGCCAGGTTTGTCCGCAGCGGCCGACATCCAGAATTCGCGCTGTTCGTTCCCCGGTGAGCTGGACTGCGGGAAGCTGCCCACCACCAGGTCGAAATCCCGTGAACGCACGCGGTTGATGTACTGGGACACGTCGACGCGGCGGATCACCAGTTCTATGCCCAGGTCACTCAGGTTGCGCTTGAATGGCAGCAAGACCCGCTCGAACTCGGTCTGGGCCAGCAGGAATTCCAGGACCACGGGCTTGCCTTGGGTATCGACCATCTTGTCGTCGACGATGCGCCAGCCCGCTTCTTGTAGCAACTGATAGGCCTTGCGCTGCTGGTCGCGGATCATGCCGCTGCCGTCGCACATCGATGGCTGGAAAGCTTCGGTGAAGACCTGCTCGGGGATTTTGTCCCGCAGTGGTTCGAGGATCTTCAGCTCGTCTTCGCCGGGCAGGCCAGTGGCGGCCATCTCCGAATTCTCGAAATAACTGCGTGTGCGGGCGTAGGCGCCGCTGAACAGTTGCTTGTTGGTCCACTCGAAGTCCAACAACAGGCTCAAGGCCTTGCGTACTCGCACATCCTGGAACACCGGCCGGCGCAGGTTGTAGACAAATCCTTGCATGCCGGTGGGGTTGCCGTTGGGGATCTGTTCCTTCACCAGCCGGCCTTCGGTGACGGCCGGGATGTTGTAGGCGTTGGCCCAGTTCTTGGCGCTCATCTCCAGCCAGAAATCGAACTGTCCGGCTTTCAGGGCTTCCACGGCCACGGTGTTGTCGCGGTAATAGTCGGTGGTCAATACGTCGAAATTATAGAAGCCGCGATTGACCGGCAGGTCCTTGCCCCAATAATCCTTCACGCGCTCATAGCGTATCGAGCGACCGGCCTTCACTTCATTGACTTTGTAGGGGCCGCTGCCCAGGGGGAACTCCAGGTTGCCCTTGTTGAAGTCGCGGTCGGCCCACCAGTGTTTCGGCAATACCGGCAGTTGGCCGAGGATCAGTGGCAGTTCGCGGTTGTGGGTGTGCTTGAATTTGAACAGGACCTTGAGCGGGTCTTCGGCGATGACTTCGGCGACATCGTTGTAATAACCGCGAAACATCGGGGCGCCGTCCCTGGTCAAGGTTTGGAAGCTGAAGACCACGTCGTCCGCGCGCACCGGATGGCCGTCATGGAAACGGGCTTCGGGGCGCAGGTAGAACCGCACCCAGCCGTTGTCCGGGGCTTTCTCGATTTTCTCGGCGATCAGGCCGTATTCGGTAAACGGTTCATCCAGGCTTTGCTTGGCCAGGGTGTCGTAGATCAGGCCGATGTCCTCGGCCGGTACGCCTTTGTTGATGAACGGGTTGAGGCTGTCGAAGCTGCCAAACCCGCCCTGGCGAAATATCCCGCCCTTGGGCGCGTCGGGGTTTACGTAGTCGAAATGCTTGAAATTGGCCGGGTATTTCGGCGGCTCGTTGTACAAGGTCAAGGCGTGCTGCGGCGCGGCACAAGCCAGCCCGGAAAATAACAGGCAGCTGGCCTGCAGGAGCAGGGCGCGTAGAGGCTTCATTGATCTTTCTCCGAAGATTTCAGCCACCATGCGCTCAGGCCCAGGGTGTAGGGCGGCGTAGTGACAAAGGCGAACCGGTTGCGGTACGCCAGGCGATGATAATTGAGATACCAGTTGGGAATGCAGTAATGCTGCCACAGCAGCACACGATCCAGCGCCTTGCCGGCGGCCACCTGTTCATCGCGGGTCTGGGCGGCGAGCAGCTTTTCCAATAGATGGTCGACCACCGGGTTGGCGATCCCCGCATAATTCTTGCTGCCCTTGATCCCGACCTGGCTGGAGTGGAAATACTGCCATTGTTCAAGGCCGGGGCTGAGGGTCTGGCCCAGGGTCAGCAGGATCATGTCGAAGTCGAACTGGTCCAGGCGCTGCTTGTACTGGGCGCGGTCCACCGTGCGCAGGCGGGCCTGGATGCCGATGCTGGCAAGGTTCTCGACGTAGGGCTGGAGGATGCGCTCCAGGTTCGGATTCACCAACAGGATCTCGAAGCGCAAGGGTTGGCGTTCAGCGTTCAGCAGGCGCTGGCCGTTGAGGGTCCATCCGGCTTCCTTCAGCAGGGCCAGGGCCCTGCGCAAGGTTTCCCGGGGAATGCCGCGCCCGTCGGTCTTGGGCAAGCTGAAGGGTTCGGTCAGCAACTGAGCGGGCAGTTGCTCGCGGTACGGCTTGAGCAACAGCCATTCGTGGCCTACCGGAAGGCCCGTCGCCGAGAATTCGCTGTTGGGGTAGTAACTGAGGGTGCGTTTGTAGGCGCCGCTGAACAGCGTGCGGTTGGTCCATTCGAAATCGAACATCAATCCCAGGGCTTCCCGTACCTTGACCTCGGCGAAGGTGCCGCGCCGAGTGTTCATGAACAGGCCTTGGGTCTGGGTCGGAATCTGGTGGGGGATCTGCGCCTTGATCACATCGCCACGGTTGACCGCGGGGAAGTTGTAACCGTTGGCCCAGTTCTTGGCCTGGTGTTCGATGTAGATATCGAACTCGCCGGCCTTGAACCCTTCGAAGGCGACTTCGCTGTCGCGGTAGAACTCCACTTCCATCCGGTTGAAATTGTATTTGCCGCGATTGACCGGCAGGTCCTTGCCCCAGTAATCCTTGACCCGCTCGAAGATCAATTGACGGCCGGGCTGGACTTTGGTGATTCGGTAAGGGCCGCTGCCCAGGGGCGGCTCGAAGGTGGTCGCCTTGAAATCGCGGTTTTTCCAGTAATGTTGTGGCAGCACCGGTAACTCACCCAGGCGCAGGATCAGCAGCGGATTGCCCGAGCGCTTGAAGACGAAGCGGATTTTCAGCGGGCTGAGGATATCGACCCGCAGCACTTCCTGAAGGTTGGTCCGGTATAGCGGATGGCCGTCCTTGAGGAGCGTCCGATAGGAAAACGCTACGTCGTAGGCGGTGATCGGTACGCCATCGTGGAAGCGCGCTTCGGGTCGCAGGTTGAACACCACCCAACTGCGGTCCTCGCTGTATTCCACGGACTGGGCGATCAAGCCGTAACTCGACGTCGGCTCAT
Organism: Pseudomonas sp. Z5-35; assembly: GCF_051131945.1. Classification (NCBI taxonomy): domain Bacteria; kingdom Pseudomonadati; phylum Pseudomonadota; class Gammaproteobacteria; order Pseudomonadales; family Pseudomonadaceae; genus Pseudomonas; species Pseudomonas sp. Z5-35. The sequence goes on along the minus strand of NZ_CP071640.1, from coordinate 3,160,860 downwards.
CCCCGGACGGCGCGTACTGGCCGGTGCCGACCATCAACGGCTCGTTCAACTCGTTGATGCCGTACTGCAGGAAATTCGCCGTGGAGACCGGGCTGCTACCCTTGAATGTGTAGGGGTTGAGCGTATCGAAGGTGCCAAACGCCATGATCCGTAAGGTGCCGCCCTTGGGCGCTTGCGGATTGACCCAGTCGAAGTGGGCGAATCGGGCCGGGTACTTGAGCGTGCCAAATTGCGCATAGCCATGGCTTTCGCTGATGGTAGCGCCGGCGGAGGAGCTCAGGGCCAGGCTGATCAGGAGCAGGAGGAGGGGACGTATCAAGTCTGGGATCCGATACAGGCGGCTTGGGCTTTTATGGGCTGTACAGTAACAGCTTGTATCGGCAGGAAAAAGGCGGAGGCTTGTGGCGAGGGGATTTATCCCCGCTGGGCTGCGAAGCGGCCCCCTGGATCTGTCTGATACACCGAGTTGTCAGGTTCTAGGGCCGCTTTGCGCCCCAGCGGGGATAAATCCCCTCGCCACAACAAGCTCCTCGCCGGAGCCCCGGTGTCAGTGCGGGGAGTAAACCGTCAGCATCTGCCCAGGCTTGAGCGCCTTGCCCATTCGTGGGTTCCAGCGCTTGAGGTGTTGCATCTCGACATTGAAGCGTTTGGCGACGACATACAGCGAGTCGCCTTGCTTGACCTTGTATTGGGTCTGCTTCTTTTGTTCCTTGCCCTTGGCGGCCACGACCGTATTGATGCGCTTGCCGTTAGCCTTCGCAGCCCTAACGTCCTGCATCACCAGGGTCTGGCCGACCTTGAGCTTGTTGCCGCTGAGCTTGTTCCAGCGTTGCAGGTCTTTGGTCTGGACGTTGTTGGCCTTGGCGATCTGCGCCAGGTTATCGCCGCGCTTGACCCGGTAGGTGCGCTTTGCGCCTTCCACGTCGCTGTCTTCGGCGGTTTCGAAAACCGGTTTGAGCGAACGCGGGCTGATCAGTTCTTCCGGGCGCATCGTCGACAGGCTGGCGGTCAGCAACTGCGCCTTGGACGTCGGCACGAGCAAATGCTGCGGGCCGTCGATGGTGGTGCGCTGCTTGAAGGCCGGGTTGAGCTGGAACAGCTCGTCTTCGTCGATGTTCGCGACCGCGGCGACCTTGGACAGGTCCATGCGCTGGTTGATCTCGACAACCTGGAAGTAGGGTTCGTTGGCGATCGGGTTGAGGTTCACGCCATAGGCATCGGGGGACAGCACCACCTGGGACAATGCCAGCAGCTTTGGCACATAGGCCTGGGTCTCGCTGGGCAGCGGCAGGTTCCAGTAGTCGGTGGGCAGGCCCAGTTTTTCGTTGCGCTCGATGGCCCGGCTGACCGTGCCCTCACCCGCATTGTACGCCGCCAGCGCCAGCAGCCAGTCGCCGTTGAACATGTCGTGCAGGCGCGTCAGGTAGTCCATGGCGGCCGTGGTGGAAGCGGTGATATCGCGACGCCCGTCGTAGAAGCGGGTCTGGCGCAGGTTGAAATAACGCCCGGTGGACGGAATGAACTGCCACAGCCCCACTGCGTTGGCCCGGGAGTAGGCCATGGGGTTGTAGGCGCTCTCGATCACCGGCAGCAGCGCCAGCTCCAGCGGCATGTTGCGTTCTTCAAGTCGCTCGACAATGTAATGGATGTACAGGCTGCCACGCTCGCCGGCGTTCTCCAGAAACGACGGGTTGCTGGCAAACCACAGGCGCTGTTGTTCGATGCGCGGGTTGACGCCGGCGGTCTCCTGGAGCTGGAAACCCTGGCGCATGCGTTCCCACACGTCCTGGGGCACCTGGGGGGTGGGCTTCTCGGTGAGCCAAACCGGCTTCTGCTTGGCCCGCGCAGCGATTTTCGGCGTATGCGCGACATCGGCCTGCGGCACCTGGCCGCTGCTCTGACAGCCCGCCAGCGTGGCGGACACAGCCACCGCGATGGCTTGAGCCAAGCGGGTCAATGTGTCTGACTGGACGGACCTACGGATAGATGACGACATTGGCTGGAAGTAAGTTCCGGGCAAAAATGTCGGCCGATTCTAGGAAGCGCACCCCAACAGGTCAACCATTCAGAATTTTTGTATCAATCGATAGCAGCCTTAGAACTTATCTTTCCACGCCCTCAAGGCCGCAAAAACCTCACTCGGCGTCTGGTTACGCTGGCCGTTCCGTTCGTCTGCTTTTTGTTTAACGGATGTTTCAGCGGTGCGCAAAAAAGGATTGGTGAGTTTTTCCAGGGCCAGGGTCGAGGGCAGTGTGATGACGCCTTGGTCGCGTTGCTGGATGACTTTTTCCAGGCGGGCGGCAACGTCCGGGTTCGCTGGCTCGACCGCTGCAGCGAACTTCAGGTTGCTCAGGGTATATTCATGGGTGCAATAGACCAGGGTATCTTCAGGCAGCGCGGCAAGTCGGCCCAGGGAGTGATGCATCTGTTGCGGCGTACCCTCGAAAAGCCTGCCGCAGCCAGCGGCGAACAGCGTGTCGCCACAGAACAGCAGGCCGTGGTGGTAATAGGCAATATGCCCCAACGTGTGTCCAGGTACGGCGTAGACGTCGAAATCCAGGCCGAGCACCTTGACCTTGGCGTTGTCCTCCAGGGCCACGTCTCGCGCCGGGATTTGCTCGTTGGCCGGGCCGTACACGGTGGCGTTGGTCGCGTTTTTCAGCGCCTGGACACCGCCGACGTGGTCATGATGATGGTGGGTGACCAGGATGTCGCTCAAGACCCAGCCGGGATGCGCGTCGAGCCAGGCCTGCACGGGGGCGGCGTCGCCCGGGTCGACCACGGCGCAGTGCCGGGTCGAGTGATCCTGTAACAACCAAATGTAGTTATCGGTAAACGCGGGCAGGGCAGTGATCTGTATCATCGTGGAATTCGCCAAGCTCAAAACAAAGGCGCATCTTAGAACTTCCTGGCGCGTTGGAGAATGCAATGACCGATGAAGCGTTCGCTCAGGCCGATCCTGAATGGCTGGCACTGATCAGCTCCGCCCGTGAATGGCTATCCGGCCCGGTCGGGCAATTCTTGCTGGAAGAAGAACGACGTATGCTCGAAGACGAGCTGGGCCGGTTCTTTGGCGGTTATCTAGTGCATTACGGTCCCTCGGCGCAGACACCGCCTTCGGCGCCGCAGGTCCAGCGCAACGTTCGCCTGGGCGCGCCGTTGCCCGGCGTGGAGATTGTCTGTGAAGAGCAAGCCTGGCCGTTGAGCGAGCATGCCGCCGACGTGGTGGTGATGCAGCACGGCCTGGATTTCTGCTTGTCTCCCCATGGTTTGTTGCGAGAAGCCGCCAGCAGCGTACGTCCCGGCGGGCACTTGGTGATCATTGGCATCAATCCCTGGAGCAGTTGGGGGCTGCGGCATGTCTTTGCCAGCGACGCGTTGCGCCAGGCCCGGTGCATTTCGGCCTCGCGGGTAGGCGACTGGCTGAACCTGCTGGGCTTCGCGCTGGAGAAACGCCGCTTCGGGTGCTATCGTCCGCCGCTTGCGTCGCCCAAGTGGCAGGGCCGTCTGGCCGGCTGGGAGCGCAAGGCCGGTGACTGGCAACTGTCCGGTGGCGGCTTCTATTTATTGGTCGCGCGCAAGATCGCAGTCGGCTTGCGCCCGGTGCGCCAGGCGCGACGCGAACCGATGGGCAAGCTGATTCCCTTGCCGATGGCCAAGGTCAATCGCCGTCACATCGAGCCGTAACCCTTTTCTGATGGTTCTTGCCGGCATTCGGCTTCGGGCGTCGCTCGCTCCCGACCGGCAGGCCTTTGCAATTTTTTGGATAGATTGGCATGAGCGATAGCGTAGAACTTTTCACTGATGGCGCCTGCAAGGGCAATCCCGGCCCGGGTGGCTGGGGTGCGTTGCTGGTGTGCAAGGGCGTGGAAAAGGAGCTCTGGGGCGGCGAAGCCAACACCACCAACAACCGCATGGAGCTGATGGGCGCCATCCGCGGCCTGGAAGAACTCAAGCGCTCATGCGACGTGCTGTTGGTGACCGACTCGCAGTACGTGATGAAAGGCATCAACGAGTGGATGGCGAACTGGAAGAAGCGCGGCTGGAAGACGGCGGCGAAGGAGCCGGTCAAAAACGCTGACCTTTGGAAACTCCTGGATGAGCAAGTCAACCGTCACAACGTCACCTGGAAATGGGTGCGCGGTCATATCGGTCATCACGGCAACGAGCGGGCCGACCAGTTGGCCAACCGTGGGGTGGATGAGGTACGGGGTTACAAGCAGACTTGATAAGGCCACAAAAGCACTGCGCTTCGTCAGCGTGTTAACATCCGCGCTTTTGCAAGACTGTCCGTTGAGAGCTGAACACTAGATGGCCAACAGATCTGTAGTACTGGATACCGAAACCACTGGCATGCCGGTGACTGACGGTCACCGGATTATCGAAATCGGCTGTGTCGAGCTGATGGGTCGGCGCCTGACCGGCCGTCACTTCCACGTTTACCTGCAACCGGACCGCGAAAGCGACGAAGGCGCCATCGGCGTGCACGGCATCACCAACGAGTTCCTGGTGGGCAAGCCGCGTTTCGCCGAGGTGGCCGATGAGTTCTTCGAATTCATCCAGGGCGCGCAACTGATCATTCATAACGCGGCGTTCGACGTCGGGTTCATCAACAATGAATTCGCCCTGATGGGCCAGCATGACCGGGCGGATATCACCCGGCATTGCACCATTCTCGACACCTTGATGATGGCTCGGGAGCGGCACCCCGGACAGCGCAACAGCCTCGATGCCCTGTGCAAGCGCTACGGCGTCGACAACTCCGGTCGTGAACTGCACGGCGCCTTGCTCGACTCCGAGATTCTCGCTGACGTCTACCTGACCATGACCGGCGGCCAGACCAGCCTGTCCCTGGCCGGCAACGCTTCGGACGGCAACGGCACCGGTGAAGGTTCGGGTAACCAGGCGACCGAAATTCGTCGTCTGCCTGCGGACCGTAAGCCAGCCCGGATCATCCGTGCCAGCGAAAGCGACCTGGCTGAACATGTCGCACGTCTGGAAGCCATCGCCAAGTCGGCCGGTGCCCCGGCATTGTGGACACAATTGGCCGAGGCGCAGGCTGCGGCCAATTGATGAACCGCCTATGGGATCGTTCATATCAATCTCGCAACAATCGCCAGTCTCTTCTAACCTGAAGTGAAGGCAGGCCATGGATACCCGCGTTGATGTATGAAGTTTCGAGAGGCAAGGGCAATGGATGGCACGACGCCGTTGGTTGTCTCAAGGAATGAGGACGTTCCCCAGCATGCAACCGGTCATGAACCCCAAGTACCCCGGCCTGTCGGTGCGCGTCGTCGATGATGGCTTCGCGGCCTACATCTGGGGCAGCGACTTCAGTTTCGAGGTCAGTGTCTACGGCACGGCGCAGATCGGTCGGCCGGTGGATCAATGGCCCGTGACGCCCATCGTTCCGTATCGCAAGTGCTACGGCATCGATCCGGAAGAGTTCAGCAGCTTTCGCGACGCGCCGGACAGCGAAATCTTCATGGCTTATCTGGATGACCAGCCGGTGGGACATCTGGTCGTCAGTACCAACTGGAACGGTTACGCCCACATCGACGAATTGGCGGTGCATGCCCCGGCTCGCCGGCATGGCGTAGCCAAGGCCCTGCTCGATGTCGCTCAGTTCTGGAGTCGCAAGAAAAAACTGCCGGGCATCATGCTGGAAACCCAGAACAACAATCTGGGCGCCTGCCGGCTCTACGAGCGTTGCGGCTATGTGCTGGGAGGAATCGACCACCTGCGCTATCGCGGCATCGATCGGCACACCGCCGAAGTGGCGTTGTTCTGGTATCGGTTGTTCGACGATCCGCTGGGCATGACCGTCAGTGGTTCAGCAACGCCTCGGCTTGTTCCGTAACCCGCTCCAGCAACGATTGCACCGTCGGTGAAGGCGACGCGCCGTTCAGGCTCAGCGCATAAAGACAGATGGGAACGGCCGGCGACACCGGGCAAATGTCCAGCCCGCTGCCCTTGGCCCCGGAGGCGGTGAACGGGTCGACAATGGCCAGGCCTTCCCCAGCCTCGACCATCGCACGCATCATCTGGTGGGTCTGCACGCGAATCTGCACCAGCGGTGCCGGCCGTAGCGCCGCCAGCTTATGGTCGAATACCGGGCTCAGCGGGTCGTGGCCCTCGAGCCCGACCAGCGACTGCCCCGCCAGATCCTGAAGCGAAATGTATTTCTGCCGCGGTTGCAGCCAGCCGTGGGGCGCGAGCAATTGCAGTTTGCCTTGGGCGATCATCTGGCAGTGGATGTCGGGATGTTCGGGATCGTGCAGGCTCAGGCCCAAGTCGCTTTCACGCAGCAGCAGGCTCTTGACGATGTCGCGTGTCGGTTGGCTGAGCAGATTGCAAGGCGCATCTGGATGGCGTCGGCGCAGGGCGGCGATGCTCAGGGGCAGCAGCTGTTGGGCCAGCGGAGGGGTGCAAATGATGCGCAGGGGCGGCGCCTGATAATGTTTCAGGCTGCTGGCCAGCCGCTGTATCGGTTCGAGGGTGTCGTACAGCCGCGTGATGCCTTCGCGTAACTCCAGGGTTTCTCGAGTGGCCTGTAACCGTCCGCGTACGCTGGCGAACAGCATGAAACCGAGCTGGGCCTCCGCATCGCGCAGGATCGACTCGACTTCGGCCACCGGCAACTGCAGCCATTCGGCCGCGGTGCCCAGGTGGCCAGTCTGCAGCAGCGCCTGGATCACTTCGATGTGGCGTAAACGCATGCAAGAGGTCCGTATTAGGCAGGTAAGCCATTGAGTGGCTGAATCCTAACCCAATTACGGGTGCGACTTCTGCTCATGCAAAGAGTTATAGAGCGATCTGCGTTTCGACTTGCGCCGGACGCTGCTGCGGCGTTTCAGGTTCGCGGATCAGCTGGGTGCCGGATTGCACCAGGACAAACGTGCCCTCGTCGAGCTTGTTGACCCGATCGCCAATGGCCAGCTTATAAGTGATGACATCCTTGCCAATACCGTCTGGCGACGGGTCTGATTCTTGGAATTCATGCACTGAATAGACGCGACCTTCGGCGTCCCGTGCGTGAAATTGTCCGACAAGTACTGCTGCCATTGCTTGGAACCTCTGGGAATAAATCACTCGATTTGCGGTTCTGTAGACCTTGGTCAAGTGCGGTAAGTTTTCCTACAGTAAAAAAATAGTCCGATTGGCAGGTTTTAGCTGTTCCATTGGTCCAATTGTGGTGCCGATCATCTATAACTACAGGCTCCCTTTGAGCCGATAGTCGAGAAGCCTCTCATGAGTAATGTCTACACAGTGGCCGTTTTGGTGGGCAGCCTGCGCAAGGCATCGATCAACCGAAAGGTTGCGCTGGCCCTGGCCGACATGGCCCCGTCCAACCTGAAACTGGAAATCGTCGAAATTGGCGAGCTGCCGCTCTACAACGAAGACATCGACGTCTCGCCGCCAGCGGCCTACACCGCATTTCGCCAGAAGGTCGGCGCTGCCGATGCGCTGTTGTTCGTCACGCCCGAGTACAACCGCTCGGTGCCCGCTCCGCTGAAAAACGCCATCGACGTCGGCTCGCGCCCCTATGGCCAAAGCTGCCTGAGTGGCAAGCCTGGCGCGGTCTTCAGCGCATCGCCCGGCGCCATCGGCGGTTTCGGTGCCAACCACCATTTGCGCCAGTCCCTGGTGTTTCTCGATGTGCCTTGCATGCAGCAACCTGAAGCTTACCTGAGTGGCGCGGGTACTGCCTTCGACGAAGCCGGTAACCTGTCGGAATCTGTGCGACCGTTCCTGCAGAAATTCATCGATGCCTATGGCAAGTGGGTCGAGCAACACAAGAAAGCTTGATCTTGGCAGCACCGAACATCCTGTGGTGAGGGGGCAAGCTCCTCGCCACGGGATATATTGCAATGCCGCTTTACTGCATATTCGGAATTCCATATATTCACCGTTCGCTTATCCAGATATTCTCCCGCCATGCCCGATTCCCCTAACCCCGTCGATATCTTCAAGGCCTTGGCCGACGACACCCGCACGCGTATTGCGCTGCTGGTCACCCGTGAAGGCGAGTTGTGTGTCTGTGAACTCACCGCTGCGCTGGATCTGAGCCAGCCGAAGATCTCCCGGCACCTGGCTCAGTTGCGTCACGCCGGCTTGCTCAGCGACCGGCGCCAGGGGCAATGGGTCTACTACCGTTTACACGCCCAATTGCCATCCTGGGTCCATACGTTGCTCCAGCAAGCGCTGGCGGCTCATGCGCCTTGGTTGGCGGCGGATGTCGAGCGCTTGCGCGTCATGGCGGATCGTCCGGTGGCGCGCTGCTGCTGACGCTTTTTTTAACCGTTTCCTCCCAAGGTTGTTGCGCATGCTGCTCGCGTCGTTGATTTTCCTGCTGACCATAACGTTGGTGATCTGGCAGCCCAAAGGGCTGGGTGTCGGCTGGAGCGCCACGCTCGGCGCGCTGTTGGCGTTGCTGAGCGGGGTGGTGCAGGTCGGTGATATCACCTTGGTGTGGCACATCATCTGGAACGCCACCGGCACGTTTGTCGCGCTGATCATTATCAGCCTGTTGCTGGACGAGGCCGGTTTTTTTGCCTGGGCCGCCCTGCATGTGGCCCGATGGGGGCGAGGCAGCGGACGCAAGCTGTTCGCATTCATGGTGCTGCTCGGGGCACTGGTGTCGGCGTTGTTCGCCAACGACGGCGCAGCGCTGATCCTGACGCCCATCGTGATTTCGATGTTGCTGGCGTTGCGGTTCTCCCCGGCGGCGACCCTCGCGTTCGTCATGGGGGCCGGTTTCATCGCCGATACGGCGAGCCTGCCGTTGGTGGTGTCGAACCTGGTGAACATCGTCTCGGCGGACTTCTTCGGCGTTGGCTTCAACCGCTACGCGGCGGTCATGGTGCCGGTGAACCTGGTCAGCGTGGCGGCGAGCCTGGCGATCTTGTTGTGGTTCTTTCGCCACGACATCCCACGCGACTATGACCCTGGCCAGCTGGACGATCCAGCGACGGCGATCCACGACAAGGCCACGTTTTATGCCGGTTGGGCGGTGCTGGTGATCCTGCTGCTGGGCTGTTTCGCCCTGGAGCCGCTGGGGATTCCCATCAGCGCGATCTCGGCGGTCTGCGCTGCGTTGTTGTTGGCTGTCGCGGCTCGCGGTCACAAGATCTCCACTCGCAAGGCGATGAAAGAAGCGCCGTGGCAGATCGTGATCTTCTCCCTGGGCATGTACCTGGTGGTCTATGGCCTGCGCAACGCCGGGCTGACCGACTATCTGGCCCAGTGGCTCGACGCCTTCGCCGGCTACGGTGTGTGGGGCGCGGCCATGGGTACCGGCTTGTTGACGGCGTTGCTCTCATCGGTGATGAACAACCTGCCGACGGTCCTGATTGGTGCCTTGTCCATCGACGCCAGCCAGGCCACCGGGGTGGTGAAGGAGGCGATGATCTATGCCAACGTCATCGGCAGCGACCTGGGGCCGAAAATCACGCCGATTGGCAGCCTGGCGACGTTGCTGTGGCTGCATGTGCTGGCGCGCAAGAACATCCAGATCGGTTGGGGTTATTACTTCAAGGTCGGGATCGTTCTGACGGTGCCGGTGTTGCTGGTGACGTTGGCGGCGCTGGCGGTGCGGCTGTCCCTCTAGATCACGTCGGATACATTGCACGAGCAGGCATTCAACAGGGCGGGCGGTTAACCATTGCCCGGCACATCCGGCCAAAGATCCGCTACCAGGAATGCCCGTTCGGCTTCCTCCCACTCGCCCTGGGCATTTTCCGTCAGGCGCACCATCAGTTGCGCTGGCGCCGTGGGGTCGAGGGCCGCTCGCCAAGCGTCCAGTTGCGCGGCGGTCCAGGTCTGGTCCGCAGGGTAATGCGCCGGGGCCAGCCAGGCCGCGCGGGGCAGGGGTTGCCAGCGGCCTGGTGGGCGCTGGGCGACGAATCCGAGCCAATCTCGTTGGTGCAGCCATCGGCCGCGCAGGTGCCTGGGATGGGCACCGCTCGGTGGTTCGGCCTCGCCTGGCCAGGGGTAAAGCAAGTAACCGCCGAGCCACAGGTGCGAGCGAAATGACTCGATGCCCGAGTGTTCGATGCCCAGCGCCGCCAGGGCCTCGCGGCTCTCCGGGCGCGCCGAGATCGGCAGTTGGTGCTCGCGCAGATGCGCCAGCTTGCGGTCGAGCCGGTCATGGCAGCCCGGGCCCAGCCATTGCGCGGCGTCCAGCCCGTTACCGTGCTGCGGCCCGAGGTACAGCTTGATCGCCAGTTCCAAGTGATGAACCCCATCGCCATCGCGCAACAACAGGTCCAGCTCGCCCAGCGTATGACCTTCGCGGCGGATCGGCAGGTTCGCCGCGATCAACTCGATCCCCGGTGCGTGCTGCACGGCAAACTGCCACAGCCTTTCGTAATACAGGCCCAGGCGCCGCGTCCGCCCTTGGGACAGGCAATGAAGGAGTGGATAGCTGTCGCGGTCCAGTTGTCGCAGCCAATCTTCCAGCCGATGGGGCTGTTGTACCCAGTCACTGCCGGCCAACGGATGGCGCTGGGGCCAAGGCGGGTCGATGAGCATCGGCGGGGCGACGATCACCCACGCCAGGTCGCGCACTTCGGGATGGTGCAGGCGACGGGGCAGGTCCAGCAATTCAGGGAACAGGATCATCTTGCGAGCATAGCCGTTGCGCTGGAGGCTTAAAGAATTTTGTCTATGGAGCGCTTTCGCCCATAATCGTGTTTTTCGCCCGCCGCAGACCTTCGCAGGAGCCTCATGGAGCAATTTCGCAATATCGGCATCATCGGTCGCCTGGGCAGTTCGCAGGTGCTGGACACCGTTCGCCGTCTCAAGCGCTTCCTCCTGGAGCGGCACCTGCACGTGATCCTCGAAGATACCATCGCCGAAGTGCTGCCGGGCCACGGCCTGCAGACTTCGTCGCGCAAGATGCTCGGCGAAGTCTGTGACATGGTCATCGTGGTCGGTGGCGACGGCAGCTTGCTGGGCGCCGCCCGGGCCCTGGCCCGGCACAATATCCCGGTGCTCGGGATCAATCGCGGCAGCCTGGGTTTCTTGACCGATATCCGCCCTGACGAGCTGGAAATCAAGGTCGCCGAGGTGCTGGACGGCCACTACCTGGTGGAAAACCGCTTCCTGCTGCAAGCCGAGGTGCGCCGTCACGCCGAGGCCATCGGCCAGGGCGACGCGCTCAACGACGTGGTGCTGCACCCCGGCAAATCCACGCGCATGATCGAGTTCGAGCTGTATATCGACGGCCAGTTCGTCTGCAGCCAGAAGGCCGACGGCCTGATCGTCGCCACGCCGACCGGTTCCACTGCGTATGCACTGTCTGCCGGGGGGCCGATCATGCACCCCAAGCTCGACGCTATTGTGATTGTGCCGATGTACCCCCATACCTTGTCTGGGCGACCCATCGTGGTCGATGGCAACAGTGAGCTGAAAATCGTCGTGTCCAAGGATATGCAGATCTACCCGCAAGTGTCCTGTGACGGCCAGAACCATTTCACCTGCGCGCCAGGTGACACCATCACCGTCAGCAAGAAAGCGCAGAAGCTGCGCCTGATCCACCCGCTGGATCACAATTACTACGAAGTCTGCCGGACCAAGCTCGGCTGGGGCAGTCGGTTGGGGGGTGGAGGCGACTGATGCTCGATCCCGCGCGCAGTTACGATCTGATCGGCGACGTGCACGGATGCGCCTTGACCCTGGAACACCTGCTGGACCGACTCGGTTACCACAAGCAGGGCGGGGTCTGGCGGCATCCGTCGCGCATGGCCGTGTTCCTTGGCGACATCATCGACCGGGGGCCGCGGATTCGCGAGGCGCTGCACATCGTCCACGACATGGTCCAGGCCGGCCAGGCGCTGTGCATCATGGGCAACCATGAGTTCAACGCCCTGGGCTGGAGCACACCGGCGTTGCCGGGCAGCGGCCAGCGCTACGTGCGCGAACACACGCCGCGCCATGCGCGCCTGCTCAACGAAACCCTGAGTCAATTCGAGCAACATCCGGGCGACTGGCAGGATTTCCTCAAGTGGTTCTACGAGCTACCGCTGTTTATCGACGCCGGGCGCTTCCGGGTTGTGCACGCCTGCTGGGACGCCGGCCTGATCGAGCCGTTGCGGGGTTTGTTCCCCGATGGCTGCGTCGACGAGCATTTTCTCCAGGCGTCGGCCGAATCAGGCAGTTTCGCCTGTACCGTGTTTGACCGTTTGCTGCGCGGTACCGACATGCGCTTGCCCCATGGCCTGACCCTGACCGGCGGCGATGGCCTGACCCGCTCGTTTTTTCGCACCAAATTCTGGGAAGACAATCCGCAGACCTACGGCGACATCGTGTTCCAACCCGATGCGTTGCCCGAACCGGTGGCCCGCACACCGTTGTCCCCGGATGAAAAGAACAATCTGCTGCGCTATGGCGTCGACGAGCCGTTGCTGTTCGTCGGGCATTACTGGCGCAGAGGCAAACCCGCGCCGCTGCGTCCGAACCTCGCCTGCCTGGATTACAGCGCCGTGCTCTATGGCAAGCTGGTCGCCTATCGACTCGACCAGGAAACCCGCCTGGATCCGCACAAGTTCGTCTGGGTCAATGTCGAACGGCCGGAGGTGATGCGATGAGTGTCGTCGCGGTTTTGCGCCTGCCCCTGGCAGTCGACCTGAGCGGCTTCGTCAAGCTGCTGCAACGCATGCAAGTGCCCCATCGCGTCAGCGAAGAGGCGGGCGAGCAAGTGCTTTGGGTGCCGGATGAAATCAGCGAAGACGTGCGCTCGCTCTACGCCCGTTTTCCCGCTGGCGATCCGGACCAGCAGTTGGAGCTTCCAGCCTCCGGCCGCACCTCGACTCGCCCTGGGTTCGTCCAGCAACTTAAGGCCAGTCCGATCACCGCGCTGGTGTTGTTGTTGAGCCTGATCGTCGCGGCCGTGACCCTGCTGGGTGAAAACCTCGAGACGTTGCGCTGGCTGACCTTCCTTGAATTTCGCGTGGTCGGTGACTACATCCAGTTCACCCCGCTGGGCGACAGCCTGGCGGCGGGACAGTGGTGGCGCCTGGTAACACCGATGCTGGTTCACTTCGGTTTCCTGCACATCGCCATGAATGGCATGTGGTACTGGGAGCTGGGGCGCAGGATCGAAGCGCGCCAGGGTGGTATCAACCTGTTGGGGCTGACGCTGCTGTTCAGCCTCGTGTCGAATTTCGCCCAGTACGTGTTCAGTGGCGCGACACTGTTCGGCGGGCTGTCCGGGGTGCTATACGGCCTGCTGGGGCATTGCTGGATTTACCAACTGCTCGCACCGAACCCGGCCTATCACTTGCCCCGTGGGGTGCTGGTGATGATGCTGGTGTGGTTGCTGTTGTGCCTGTCCGGGCTGGTCTCGCTGATCGGTTTCGGTGAAATCGCCAATGCGGCCCACGTCGGCGGGCTGCTCGTCGGCTGCTTCACGGGTTTGTTGGGCGGGCTGTTCGCTCGCCGTAAAATTGCCCTTTGATCGGCGCCTGTGCCTTTTGACAATGCGCGTTTGCGCGGAGAACCCATGTCTTCCTTTAACGAAATGATCAAGAACATCACCCCCGATATCTACCGGAGCCTGAAGCTGGCCGTGGAAATCGGTAAATGGGCCGATGGCAACAAGCTCACCGCCGAGCAACGCGAACTGTCGCTGCAAGCAATGATCGCCTGGGAAATCCAGAACCTGCCCGAGGAAGAGCGCACCGGCTACATGGGCCCGCAGGAATGCCAGTCGAACGCGACCATCGTTCCGAATATCCTGTTCAAGTCGGACGCCATCCATTGATCGAGATTGGCCGCGGTGCAATCAGCAAGATGTCGGCCCGCCTTGACGGGCCGAACGTTCAATACGCCTTTCGCCTGGGCGACGTCGAGGTGCCGGTCAATCCATTGATCGGCAGCACGATCCGCCTGGAATACCTCGGTGCGATCCACTGCACCCATTGCGGACGCCGGACCAAGACCAGTTTCAGCCAGGGTTATTGCTATCCCTGCATGACCAAGCTGGCCCAGTGCGACCTGTGCATCATGAGCCCGGAGCGTTGCCATTTCGAGGCGGGCACTTGCCGGGATCCGGCCTGGGGCGAGCAGTTCTGCATGACCGATCATGTGGTCTACCTGGCCAACTCGTCGGGCGTGAAAGTCGGCATTACCCGCGCCACGCAATTGCCGACCCGCTGGTTGGATCAAGGCGCGAGCCAGGCGTTGCCGATCCTGCGTGTGGCGACCCGGCAGCAGTCGGGCTTTGTCGAAGACCTGTTTCGCAGCCAAGTGGCGGACAAGACCAATTGGCGGGCCTTGCTCAAGGGCGATGCCGTCGCGGTGGATTTACCGCAGATCCGTGATTCACTGTTTGAAAGCTGCGCCCAAGGGCTGCAGGGTTTGCAGGAACGATTCGGCCTGCAGGCGATCCAGACCATAGCGGACGTCGAACCGGTCGAGATCCGCTACCCGGTGGAGCAATACCCGGCCAAGATCGTCAGCTTCAACCTGGACAAGAACCCGATCGCCGAAGGCACGCTGCTGGGAATCAAGGGCCAGTATCTGATTTTCGACACCGGCGTGATCAACATCCGTAAATACACGGCTTACCAGCTCGCCGTGCATCAGTAGAAGGATTCGACCCATGCGCACCGAACAACCGAAGATGATTTACCTGAAGGACTATCAGGCGCCCGAATACCTGATCGACGAGACGCACCTGACCTTCGAGCTGTTCGAGGACCACAGCCTGGTCCATGCGCAACTGGTGATGCGCCGCAATCCCGAGCGCGATGCCGGGCTGCCGCCGCTGGTGCTCGACGGCCAGCAGCTGGAGCTGTTGTCGATCAAGCTCGACGACGCCGACCTGGGGCAGGGCGACTATCAACTCGACGATAGCCATCTGACGTTGCAGCCCAAGGCCCAGGCGTTCACGCTCGACACCACCGTGCGCATCCATCCGGAAACCAACACCGCCCTGGAAGGCCTGTACAAATCCGGCAGCATGTTCTGCACCCAGTGCGAGGCCGAAGGTTTCCGCAAGATCACCTATTACCTCGACCGTCCGGACGTGATGAGCAAGTTCACCACCACCGTGGTGGCTGAACAGCACAGCTATCCGGTGCTGCTGTCCAACGGCAACCCGATTGCCAGCGGCCCCGGCGAAGAGGGCCGGCATTGGGCGACCTGGGAAGATCCATTCAAGAAACCGGCCTATCTGTTCGCCCTGGTCGCCGGTGACCTGTGGTGCGTCGAAGACACCTTCACCACGATGACCGAGCGCACCGTGGCGCTGCGCATCTACGTCGAGCCGGAAAACATCGACAAGTGCCAGCACGCCATGACCAGCCTGAAGAAATCGATGCGCTGGGACGAGGAGGTGTACGGACGCGAATACGACCTGGACATCTTCATGATCGTTGCCGTCAACGACTTCAACATGGGCGCCATGGAGAACAAGGGCCTCAATATATTCAACTCCAGCGCCGTGCTGGCCCGGGCCGAAACCGCCACCGACGCCGCGCACCAGCGGGTCGAGGCGATCGTCGCCCACGAATATTTCCATAACTGGTCGGGCAACCGCGTGACCTGCCGCGACTGGTTCCAATTGTCGCTCAAGGAAGGTTTCACGGTGTTCCGCGACGCCGGCTTCTCGGCGGACATGAACTCCGCGACCGTCAAGCGCATCCAGGACGTGGCTTACCTGCGTACCCACCAGTTCGCCGAGGACGCCGGGCCCATGGCCCACCCGGTGCGCCCGGACAGCTTCATCGAGATTTCCAACTTCTACACCCTGACCGTGTACGAAAAGGGCTCGGAAGTGGTCGGCATGATCCATACCCTGTTGGGGGCCGAAGGCTTCCGCAAGGGCAGCGACCTGTACTTCGAACGCCACGACGGCCAGGCCGTGACATGCGACGACTTCATCAAGGCCATGGAAGATGCCAACGGTGTCGACCTGACGCAGTTCAAGCGCTGGTACAGCCAGGCCGGCACGCCACGGCTGGCGGTGAGCGAGTCCTACGACGCCGCGGCCAAGGCCTACAGCCTGACCTTGCGCCAGAGCTGCCCGCCGACGCCGGACAAAATGGAAAAGCTGCCGTTCGTGATTCCCGTCGAACTGGGACTGCTGGACAGCAAGGGCGCCGAGATCCCGTTGCGACTGGCCGATGAAGCGGCTGCGAACGGCACGTCCCGGGTGATCTCGGTGACCGAGGCCGAGCAGACGTTCACGTTCGTAGACGTTGCCGAGAAACCTTTGCCGTCGCTGCTGCGCGGTTTCTCGGCGCCGGTGAAGCTGAGCTTCCCGTACAACCGCGACCAGTTGATGTTCCTGATGCAACACGACAGCGATGGCTTCAACCGCTGGGACGCCGGCCAGCAGTTGTCGGTGCAGGTGTTGCAGGAATTGATTGGCCAGCATCAGAAGGGCCAGAGCCTGGTGCTGGACCCTCGGTTGATCAGCGCGTTGCGCACCGTCCTGTCGGACGAATCCCTGGACCAGGCGATGGTCGCGGAAATGCTCTCGCTGCCAAGCGAAGCCTACCTGACTGAAATCAGCGAAGTGGCGGACGTCGAGGCGATCCACGCCGCCCGCGAATTCGCCCGCCGGCAATTGGCCGAGAATCTGTTCGAAGCGTTGTGGCTGCGCTATGAAGCCAACCGCGACCTGTCCAAGCGCACGCCATACGTGGCCGAGGCCGAGCACTTCGCTCGTCGCGCGCTGCAAAACATCGCCCTGTCGTACCTGATGCTGACCGACAAGCCTGAGGTGCTGAGTGCGACCCTGGAACAGTTCGAGACAGCCGACAACATGACCGAGCGCCTGACCGCGCTGGCGGTGCTGGTGAATTCGCCATACGAAGCCGAAAAATCCAAGGCGCTGGAAGTGTTCGCGGAAAACTTCAAGGGCAACCCGCTGGTCATGGACCAGTGGTTCAGCGTCCAGGCTGGCAGCCCGCTGCCGGGTGGGCTGGCGCGGGTCAAGGCATTGATGGGGCATCCGGCCTTCAATATCAAGAATCCGAACAAGGTACGGGCGCTGGTGGGCGCGTTTGCCGGGCAGAACCTGATCAACTTCCATGCAGCCGACGGTTCGGGTTATCGCTTCCTGGCGGACCTGGTGATCGAGCTCAACGGCTTCAACCCGCAGATCGCCTCGCGGCAACTGGCGCCGCTGACTCGCTGGCGCAAATACGACAGCGCCCGCCAGGCGCTGATGAAGGCCGAGCTGGAGCGCATCCTGGCGTCCGGCGGGTTGTCCGCCGATGTGTTCGAGGTGGTGAGCAAGAGCCTGGCATAAACAGACTCTGCGTTGCCTTTTTGTGGCGAGGGAGCTTGCTCCCGCTGGAGGCCGAAGGACTCCCTTTTCTTGGTTTACGTGCCTTCACTGGCGAAACGAATCAAGATCAGGCCTGCTTCGCAGGCCAGCGGGAGCAAGCTCCCTCGCCACAGTTATCATTTTCACGAATGTCTTCTGATTCACCCTTGGCCGATATCCCCCCGGTTAACAAAAGATAACGTGGCGTCGATTGTCAGACCTTTCGAAAGCCCGATACGATAGGTCAGCTTGCGAAGTGGCTCTAGATTGCAGGTTTCAGGGCTATGCTCCAAGACTGGCAACGTACTACGCCATAACAATAATAATGGGGGAAAGGTCTATGAATGAGCCTGTCATGGCTGTGGGCCGCTGCCGGCCGCCGTTGCTGCGCCGAGTGGCGTTGCTGGCCTCGGTACTCTCGCTGCTGGGCTCTGCCGTCTTGTCGGCACCGGTGCTGGCGGTCGCGGCATCGACGTCCGATGTTATCTACTCCGTCGATTCGGCCAAGGCCAGCAAAACCCTGATGCTCGATGTGGTTCATGCCGGGCCGCGCCTGGTGGCAGTCGGCGACCGTGGGCATATCGTTTATTCCGATGACCAGGGCAAGACCTGGTCCCAGGCCAAGGTGCCGACTCGCCAACTGCTTACCGCGGTGTTTTTCGTCGACGACAAACACGGCTGGGCCGTCGGGCATGACGCGCAGATCCTCGCCAGCGAGGACGGCGGCGCCACCTGGGCCAAACAATTCGAAGACCTCACCCGCGAAGCGCCGTTGCTGGACGTCTGGTTCAAGGACGCCAGCCATGGTCTTGCGGTGGGCGCCTACGGTGCGTTGTACGAAACCACCGATGGCGGCAAGCACTGGGCCGACGCCAGCGACCGCCTCGATAACGAAGACCAATTCCACCTCAACGCCTTGACCGCCGTGAAAGACGCCGGGCTGTTCATCGTCGGCGAAGCCGGCAGCATGTTCCGATCTCCCGACTGGGGGCAGACCTGGGAAAAGCTCGAAGGCCCGTATGAGGGCTCGCTGTTTGGCGTGATTGGCACCGCCCAGCCTTCGACACTGTTGGCCTATGGCCTGCGCGGCAACCTCTACCGTTCTACCGATTTCGGCGATACCTGGGAGCAGGTCGAACTCAAGGCCGCCCGTGGCGCGTTGGAGTTCGGTTTGTCGGGAAGCACGCTTCTGGCGGACGGCTCGATCGTGATCGTCGGCAACGGCGGCAGCGTGGTGCGCAGCACCGATGACGGCGTGACCTTCAGCGTGTTCAACCGCCCTGACCGTATTTCGGTGGCGGCGGTCACGGCGGCGGGCAACGGCAACCTGATCCTGGCGGGACAGGGCGGCGTTCGCACCACCACGCCCTCGGGCGCCGAATTGAGCAAATGAGCCGGGCCTGTCAGACGGGCACAATAACAAGAAGGCGGACCCCATGAGCAGTCATCACCAAGACAAGGCGACGTTCCTCGAACGCCTTATTTTCAACAACCGCCCGGCAGTGATCATCATTTGCCTGCTGGTCAGCATTTTCCTGTTCTGGCAGGCCACGCTGATCCGGCCGTCCACCAGTTTCGAAAAAATGATCCCCCTCCAGCACCCCTTCATCGAGAAGATGCTCGAGCACCGCAATGACCTGGCGAACCTGGGCAACACGGTGCGGATTTCCGTGGAGGCCACCGACGGCGATATCTTTTCCAAGGACTACATGGAGACGCTGCGCCAGATCCACGACGAAGTGTTCTACATCTCGGGCGTCGATCGCTCCGGCCTGAAGTCACTGTGGAGCCCCAGCGTGCGCTGGACCGAAGTGACGGAAGAGGGCTTCGCCGGTGGCGAGGTGATTCCGCAGAGTTATAACGGCTCGGCCGAAAGCCTCGATCTTCTGCGCAACAACGTGCTCAAGTCCGGCCAGGTGGGGCGTCTTGTCGCCAACGATTTCAAGTCGAGCATCATCGATATCCCGCTGCTGGAGTCCTACCCGGACCCGCAGGACCAGGGCAAATTGCTCGCCTTGGACTACCGCAAGTTTTCCCACGAGCTTGAAGACAAGATCCGCAACAAGTTCGAAGCCCAGAATCCGAATGTGCAGATTCACATCGTCGGCTTCGCGAAAAAGGTCGGCGACCTGATCGACGGCCTGGTCATGGTGGTGCTGTTCTTCGGCGTCGCCTTCGTCATTACCCTGATCCTGCTGTACTGGTTCACCCACTGCATGCGCAGCACCGTCGCGGTGTTGAGCACAACGCTGGTGGCCGTGGTCTGGCAGTTGGGGTTGATGCACGCGGCCGGTTTCGGCCTGGATCCGTATTCGATGCTGGTGCCGTTCCTGATCTTCGCCATCGGCATTTCCCACGGCGTGCAGAAAATCAACGGCATCGCCTTGCAATCCAGCGAGGCGGACAACGCCCTGACCGCCGCACGGCGCACCTTCCGCCAATTGTTCCTGCCGGGGATGATCGCGATCCTGGCCGATGCCGTCGGCTTCATTACCCTGTTGATCATCGACATCGGCGTGATCCGCGAACTGGCCATCGGCGCGTCCATCGGCGTGGCGGTGATCGTGTTCACCAACCTGATCCTGCTGCCGGTGGCGATTTCCTACGTCGGCATCAGCAAGCGTGCCGTTGAGCGCAGCAAGAAAGACGCGACCCGGGAGCATCCGTTCTGGCGCCTGCTGTCGAACTTCGCCAGCGCCAAAGTTGCGCCGGTGTCGATTGCCCTGGCCGTGCTCGCCTTCGGCGGCGGCCTCTGGTACAGCCAAAACCTGAAGATCGGCGACCTTGACCAGGGCGCGCCGGAACTGCGTCCGGATTCGCGTTACAACCAGGACAACAATTTCATCATCAGCAACTATTCCACCAGTTCCGATGTGCTGGTGGTGATGGTCAAGACCAAGGCCGAGGGCTGCTCGCGCTACGAGGCCATGGCGCCTATCGACGAGCTGATGTGGAAGATGCAGAACACCGAGGGCGTGCAGTCGGCCATTTCCCTGGTCACTGTGTCCAAGCAAATGATCAAGGGCATGAACGAGGGTAGCCTGAAATGGGAAACCCTGTCGCGCAACCCGGACGTGCTGAACAACTCCATTGCCCGGGCCGATGGCTTGTACAACAACAGCTGCTCCCTGGCACCGGTGCTGGTGTTCCTTAATGACCACAAGGCCGAGACCCTGGACCGCGCCGTGAAGGCGGTGCAGGACTTTGCCAAGGACAACAACCGCGATGGGCTGGAGTTCATCCTTGCCGCCGGTAACGCCGGCATTGAGGCGGCCACCAACGAAGTGATCAAGGAGTCAGAACTGACCATCCTGATCCTGGTGTACATCTGTGTGGCGACCATGTGCATGATCACCTTCCGTTCCTGGGCGGCGACGCTGTGCATTGTGCTGCCGCTGGTGCTGACCTCGGTGCTGGGCAATGCGCTGATGGCGTTCATGGGCATTGGCGTGAAGGTCGCGACCTTGCCGGTGGTGGCGCTCGGCGTGGGGATTGGCGTGGACTACGGCATCTACATCTACAGCCGTTTGGAAAGTTTCCTGCGGGCCGGCTTGCCGTTGCAGGAGGCCTACTACCAGACGCTGAAGTCCACGGGCAAAGCCGTATTGTTCACCGGGCTGTGCCTGGCGATCGGCGTGTGCACCTGGATTTTCTCGGCCATCAAGTTCCAGGCCGACATGGGCTTGATGCTGACGTTCATGCTGCTGTGGAACATGTTCGGCGCGCTGTGGCTGTTGCCGGCGCTGGCGCGGTTCCTGATCAAGCCTGAGAAGCTGGCGGGGCAGAAGGGTAATTCGTTGTTTGCCCATTGAGTGACGGCGGGGAATGTTCGGCACATTTTTCAAGTGATCGGCACAAGCCGCAGCCCAGGGCTGCGGCTTGTTGTTTTGACCCGATCAGTCGGCTAAGGGCAAGAACTTGCTCTGCGCCAAGGGCTTGCCTAATCGTCCGCGATGCACGTCCACGACCGCATAAGGGTTGTCGGCCTTGGCCAGCAGCGAGTAATAGTGCTCCTTGCGTTGTTCCTTGGTCTTCAAGTGCGCGACGCTGTAGTCGGCTTTCGGCTTCTCGGCCGCGTCATAGTGAAAATGTGCGTACCAGATGGGAAATCCTTTGCGGTCGTTGATGGCGTACTCCTGGAGAAAGTCCTTGCGCGTACCTGTCAGCGCCTTGCGTTCGCCAAGCCGCGCGACCTGTATCAGGTTCTTGTCGAACAGGTATTGCAGGTTGCCGTCGGTGGGCGGCAGTTGCAGGCTCAGCTCGGTACGCAGCTCTATGCCCTTGGCGGTCAGGCGGGTCACGGCATCCGTCAGTTGGCTGGATAGCCTGAGTTCTGCCGCGGTTGCCGGAGTTTGAGAGGCGGCGAAGGCGCGATCGAGCTCTTCGGACAGTTGGCGAAAGCGAGCGGCCTCATTGCTCATGATCTCCTCGATTTCCTGAGGATGACGGCAACGCTTCTTGTAATCTTCGGCTTTGCGCAGGCGTTCCGGCAGTCGATCGAGCGCTGTGCGTGCCTCGCTCTTGATCGCCCGGAGCGACCTTGTCCTGGGCGCGGGGGCAGGGCGCTGTTCTTCCACGACATCCCACGCGTCTTCATGCTGCGAATAGGTGGCGAGCAATTCGTTGTCGACTTCGGAACGCAGCTCGACCACGTCTATTGGCGAGGCGGTGCCCGCCGGCTTCAGGTCGCCAATCAGGACACCACTGTGGCGCGTCTTGATTACTTTTTTTAGCGGGCGTCCCGCTGATGCCTTCGGGCGTTTCGGGGGGCGTTTTCGCGGTTTCGGCTCAGGTTTTATTTGGTCTGCCAGGCGACTGGATGCGTCCAGGTAAAGGCCTTCGACCAGCTTGAACAACCTGTCGAAATAGGCTTCGTGAACGTCAGTGGAGTTGAGGGCTTTAAGACCTTGCAAGCCATCGAGCGCTTTGCCGTACTGCTCGGTCAGGGTCTCAAGCACTTCCAGGTGCTCCGACGCGGCCAGGTCGTACAGGCGCAGGTCGGAATGCGAACGAACCTGTTTTATCAAGGGTTCGATGATGTTGGTCAGGCTTGCGGACAAGCCGTGATCGTTGAGTTTCAGAGCCAACGATGTGAGGGTTGGCAATTGCAGGGCTTTGGTCGCCAGTGCGCTCCTTTCATTGGGCAACCGGCCGTGGGTCAAGCGTCTGAATGCCTGTTCACCCGTGGCATCCAGGTTCAACAGCTTTTCCAGGTATCTGTCCGTGAGCTCCAGAGATTGGATTGCACGATCGTTGATGTCGCTCAAGGCGATGAGGTATCGCTCGTAACCTTGAATATTGGTGAGCGCGGCTTCCACCAGTTCAAACCCTGGCCGGGTAAATTCTGGATAGGTGGCAAGCAGGGCTTGCAGGTCCATTTCAATGACTACGTAAGCCTTGCGGGCATCGTTGACCACGTTTTCCATCAAGGCGGGGTAGGTTCCCGGAGGCGGCTCTATATTGAGCCGGGCATAGTCAGGGCCGTTATCCAGTATCTTTTCGCAGAGATCGATCTGCTCGTTAAGCAGGTCGTAGAGCACCTTGCGTCTTGCCGCGCGCTGCTCAGCGGTATAAGTCGCACCTTCCTGCACCCTTTCCATCACCGCTTGAGCGGTGTCCACGGCTTGTTGCCGAATGGCTTGTTGCCCGGTGAACTCTCTCAACTCACGAATCAGTCGAGCTTTTTTTTCGGCATTGAGGCGACGCTGTTCCATTACCCGATTGCCGGGCATGCCTCCTCGCAGGCGCAAGCCCAGATCCATGGCCCATTGGCCTTCACGATTCAATCTGAGCACCGGGCCACTTCGAGACTGATCCATTGGGTCGATAATCGTCGCGCTGCCGTCCGATTCCGGGCTGACTCGATACAGCCTGTTCTCGACCAGGGCATGCCACTGGTGATCAATCACATACAGGCCCGCGTGTGGCCCGCTCCTGACCGGCTCGGGTAGTAACGCCGGGTGCGGTGCCTGCAAGCGCAGCAACTCGGCGCGTTGTGCCAATGTCAGACCACGACGGGCACTGGCGAAGCTGAAGTCCAGGGTGGTGTTGTCGGCGTGGGTCAGTTCCGGCAGGGCCACGTAGCCTTCCTGAAGGCTGGGCGCGGTTGGCGCGGGCCATTGTTCAGGGATGGCGCGCGGGGCGGGAGCATCCATTGCCTGTTGCTTCAGCGCTTGAGGTACGACAGTGCGGGCCGGGGCACTGATGGACGGAAATTGACTCGCCAGCATGACCAGATTGAGCAGCAAATCAACGGCGGCGAGCTCTCGCGCCATCGGATCCTCGCCACTCAGGGCCGGGATATCCTGACTGGCGCTGGCCATCAGGTTCCACAGCCAGGCGACGGCCATGACCGGCCCACGCAGAAAGGGCACCAGCACTGCGTTGAACAACAAATTGCCGCCTTCGAGCAGTACTGCCCAGCGGCTTTCACTGTTGGACACCGACTGCCGGTCGGCCTGGGCGATCAGAGCCCGGGCGTTGCAACCGTAGAGGTATTGCGTCAGCTTGCCGTTATGCAGCAATTGCCGCAGCTCCTCGCTGCCCTCGTCTACAGCGATCGTCGCCGGGGCCGGCTTCTCGGGGACGCTGAACTCGTCGCCCTGGAAAAAACGCACGATGTGCGGTTCCTGGAAACCTCCGTTGGCGTACACCGTCCGCGCAGCGTCAGACATCCAAGTCAGCACGCTGTCTTGCAGGTCTCCAGGTTCGACGACGGCTTGCAGCAACGCCGCCCGTGTCGGGAATTGCTGTAAGGAAGGCGAGTAAAAAGGCCGATACAGCAGGTGCGGGCCAGTGTGCACGGCCTCGGCCTCGATAATGAACATGTTGGCAACGATGTCGGGTTTCGCCTGGGCCTTGCGCAAGAACGCCAAGTGGCGGACGACTACGCGCTGCCCATTGATTTGTTGATTCTGCGCGTCGAGGTGCAAGAGTGCTTCGACCAGGCCCAAGCCTGGTCGCGTCATGCCGTTCTCGCTGTTCAACACCTGCTTCAATGCTTCGAGCACCAGCTGCGCGGGGATCTGTTCGGCAAACAGCCCCTGGCGACGCTGCGCCTGGGGCAGATCGTCGAAAAGTTTTTGTTGCAGGTAACGCGGATACGTCGTGCCGATATCAACCTGCTCGACCAACCCATCCTTGCGGGTAATGAAATCCGCTGTCAGCCACGACGGCAGGGTGAGCCCCTGGCGATGGCTGAGCTTCAAGTTGCCGCTGGGCCGGGCGACGAGGTTTTTGATGGCCAACTCCGTCAGGCTCATTTGCCTCTTTTCGCTGATGCCTACGGTGCCCGGATATCCTGCCGACACGGTGAAGTCGAGCACCACATCGTCGGGGTTGTAACGGCTGGACTGGGCCTTGTCAGAATGGCTGTCGTTCATTTGCCCCATCTGGTCGAGCAGGGCGCTGGCGGTGAAACGCTTGATGTCCTGGATGTCGCTGAGATAGGTCTGGCCGTCGTTGCGTCTTTTGGCCCCAGCCAGCGCCAGGGCGTGATGCTGGAATTTCGTTTGGTCGACAACCGAGGCCTTTTTTAGCCAGTCAGGCAACAGTGGCTCAAGTCGCTCCGACGTTTCTGGCAGCAGGCGCGGAGTATCGCGCAGATCCCGGGCGGGATCGGTCAACTCGTTGTAGAGATCATTCAACGGCTGGAGACCGATCCGGGACGGCAGTCGGACCGCGCTGACGGCGGCCAGTTGCTGCTCCAGCATCAATCCGGCCTGGGTATCAAAAGCATTGCCGCCGATCTCGTAGCGCTGGAGGGTGACCGTGTCGACGACATATTGGCTAGCGATCCGTTCGCGCCAATGCTGGTTGAAGGCCTCCATCGAATCGAAGGATTGGACGGTACTCCCCGGGCTGCAAAGCAAAATGACGAGCCCATACTGAGTGTAATGAAGCAGCAGCAGGTCAGTGCTGGGCAATACCGTGTTGCGGGTGCCTTGGGTGAGGGTACTTTCCAGGCTGTAGGCATAGACGGGCGGGACGTTGTGTCGGAAACGCTGATCGCGGTCGGGCCAGCGGACGATCTGCTCCAGGGCATCGCGCGCCGGTTCAGTGAGGCGGGGCTGTTGCAGCCCGCGCAGGTGCAGAAGATTGCGCAGTGTATCGCCGAGCCACTGCCATCGGCTGGTCCCAGCGTTCAGTCCCGTTGGCGTGGTGGTTTCGATGTCGGTGTTCCAGTAATGCGTCAGGGCTTGTTCGAATCCGGCTGCGACGATCCAGGGCAGCTCGAGCACGCATTTCTCGATGACCTTGATGTCCAGGTTATGCCCAGCCTCTGGCCGAAGACGTTTGGGGAATGTATCGGAGAGATAGGCGTCGAGGCCTGCGCGCGACGAAAAATCCACGGGCGTACCGAGGGCGAGGTAATCGAGCACCAGGGCCATGAACGGCCGGGCGACCCAGCTTTTGCCAGCTTCATTCGGTGTTGCCAGCTGGGTCTTGGAGAGGTCAATGGCCAGGGTGGGGTAGTTTTCCTTGACGGCTTGCACAAGCATGCGTTGGACGACCTGTTCGAAGGTCGGGCGGCCGGCGAACTGCAGGCTGACCCTTTGCGCCAATGCGGCGGCGGTATCGGCCGTGGGGAGGGCGGTCATGAGAAGTCCTTTTCCTAAATTCCGTGGCCGTCGGAATGACGGCGGGAAAAGTATCGACTTCTCTGTTCCGTGCGGGTGGTACATACATACCACCCGGTCAAGTGCGGCGTGTGGCAGGTGGCGTTGGAGCCAGGGACGTGTCAGGCCGGGTCGTTGCCGAGCACCACATTCAGCGCGCTGCGGGCATCGTCCAGCTGCACCAGCGTGGCATGGCGAGCGCCGAGTGCGTCGCGGTTCTCGATGGCGGTGAGAATCGCCTTGTGTCGTGGCATCGCCAGCTCATGCAGGTTGGGCCGCTGGTTGGAATGCTTGAGCGCTTCGGCGATGGCCACCGACAGCATGTTGCACAAGTTGGCGAGCAGGTCGTTGTGGGTGGCGTCGGCGATGCGACTGTGGAAATCCAGGTCTGGTTGCAGCAGCGCCTCGGGAGTCGGGGCCGCGTCCATGCGCTGGTAGGCTTCGTGGATGGCAGCGATGTCTTCATCGGTGGCGAACTGGGCGGCGAGGGCGGCGGCGGCCGGCTCGATGATGCTGCGCACGCTGGTCAGCAGGTTGAAAAACTCATTTTGCGGGCTGCTTTGCATCAGCCAATGCAGCACATCGGGATCGAGCATGTGCCACTCCCGACGCGGCTTGACCACCGTGCCCACGCGCGGTCGCGAATACACCAGGCCCTTGGCGACCAGCACTCGCGTGGCTTCGCGCAGCACCGGGCGACTGACCGCATACTCTTCGCACAGCAAGGCTTCGGCCGGCAGTTTGTCGTCGGGCTTGAAGCGCCCGGAGACGATCTGCATGCCCAGTTCCTGGACGATGCGCGCATGCATGCTTTTGCGGTCGGAGGGTTTGCGGTAATCCATGGGACGCGGCGCGATCCTGTACGAGGGGGTGCCGCGCATGATAGCAGGCGCGGCGGGTATTCATCAGGCTAAACCCTTGGGCTTGAGTGACTTGTGGCGAGTGGATCAGTGAGAGTGGCGTGGCACCTCGGCCCCACGACAGCCCACCAGGAAGTCGAAGTCACAGCCCTGGTCCGCTTGCAGGACGTGGTCGATGTACAGCTGGCGATAACCGCCCAGTAACAGGTTCTGCCGCGGTGGCAGGTCGGCCAGGCGCGCGGCGAGTTCGGCGTCCGGGATGTCCAGGTGCAGGCGGCCGCTGGCGCAATCGAGTTCGATCCAGTCGCCTTCTTTCACGGCGGCCAAAGGTCCGCCGGCCGCCGCTTCCGGTGCCACATGCAGCACGACGGTGCCGTAGGCGGTGCCGCTCATGCGCGCATCGGAAATCCGCACCATGTCCGTCACGCCTTGGGCCAGCAGCTTGGCCGGCAAGCCCATGTTGCCGACTTCGGCCATGCCCGGATAACCCTTCGGCCCGCAGTTCTTCATGACCAGGATCGAGTCGGCGTCGACGTCCAGTTCCGGATCGTTGATCCGCGCCTTGTATTCGTCGAAGTTCTCGAACACCACCGCACGACCGCGATGCTGCATCAGTTCGGCGGTGGCGGCGGACGGCTTGAGCACTGCGCCCAGTGGCGCCAGGTTACCGCGCAGTACGCAAATCCCGCCGTCGGCGCGGATCGGATTGTCCAGGGTTCGGATGACTTCGTCCTGGCCGTAGATTGGCGCGTCCTTGGTGTTTTCCCCCAGGCTCTTGCCGTTGACGGTCAAGGCGTTCGGGTGCGGAATCAGGTTGGCTTCACCGAGGCGGCGCAACACGGCAGGCAAACCGCCGGCGTAGTAGAACTCTTCCATCAGGAAGCGCCCGGACGGTTGCAGGTCGACGATGGTCGGCATGCCACGACCGATGCGAGTCCAGTCGTCCAGGTCCAGCTGTACGCCGATGCGTCCGGCAATGGCCTTGAGATGGATCACCGCGTTGGTCGAACCGCCAATCGCGGCGTTGACGCGGATGGCGTTTTCGAAAGCTTCCTTGGTCAGGATCTTCGACAGCTTGAGGTCTTCACGGACCATTTCCACGGCGCGCATGCCGGACATGTGGGCGAGCACGTAACGGCGCGCGTCCACTGCTGGAATGGCGGCGTTGTGGGGCAGGGACGTGCCGAGGGCTTCGGCCATGCAGGCCATGGTCGAGGCCGTGCCCATGGTGTTGCAAGTGCCGGCCGAGCGGGACATGCCGCCCTCGGCCGCAAGAAAGTCGTCGATGGTGATGGTGCCGGCCTTGACCTGTTCGCTCAGTTGCCAGACCACGGTGCCCGAGCCGATGTCCTGGCCCTTGTGCTTGCCGTTGAGCATCGGTCCGCCGGTGACGACGATGGCAGGCACGTCGCAGCTGGCGGCGCCCATCAACAGCGCGGGGGTGGTTTTGTCGCAACCGGTGAGCAGCACCACGCCGTCAATCGGGTTGCCGCGAATGGCCTCTTCCACGTCCATGCTCGCCAGGTTGCGGGTCAGCATGGCGGTGGGGCGCAGGTTCGATTCGCCATTGGAAAACACCGGGAATTCCACCGGGAAGCCTCCGGCTTCGATCACGCCGCGCTTGACGTGTTCGGCGATCTGCCGGAAATGCGCGTTGCACGGTGTCAGCTCCGACCAGGTGTTGCAGATACCGATGATCGGCTTGCCGTGAAACTGATGGTCGGCGATGCCCTGATTTTTCATCCAGCTGCGGTACATGAAGCCGTTCTTGTCGGCGGTGCCAAACCATTGGGCCGAGCGCAGGGAGGGTTTCTTATCAGACATGATCGATTCTCTTATTGTATGACTATATTGTTCTAGCTGAAGCGTAACATAAGCGCAATTTGCGCGGTTTGGAAGTGTTGTTGCTCAAATAGTATTACTATATAGTCCGGTTCAACGGAGGGGTTGTCCTGGCGGTCATTCGCCAGAGAAATCCCCCGAGCTTCTATAACAACAACAATCGGAGACCGGTCCCATGAGCCAGGAATTGCGGCTTATTCGTCGCATCACGCTGAAACTGATTCCCTTCCTGATCCTGCTGTACCTGATTGCCTACGTGGACCGCTCCGCCGTGGGCTTCGCCAAGCTGCACATGGGCGCCGACATCGGTATTGGCGACGCCGCCTACGGCCTGGGTGCAGGGCTGTTTTTCATCGGTTACTTCCTGCTGGAGATTCCTAGCAACCTGATGCTGGAGCGCTTCGGTGCCCGGCGCTGGTTCGCCCGGATCATGCTCACCTGGGGCGCCATCACCATCGGCATGGCCTTTGTGCAGGGTCCCCACAGCTTCTATGTGATGCGCTTTTTGCTGGGTGCGGCCGAGGCCGGGTTCTTCCCGGGCGTGCTGTATTACATCACCCAATGGTTCCCAGTGCGCCATCGCGGCAAGATCCTTGGCCTGTTCATTCTTTCCCAACCCATCGCGATGATGATCACCGGCCCCGTGTCCGGTGGCTTGCTGGGCATGGACGGCATCCTCGGCCTGCATGGCTGGCAGTGGCTGTTCATTGTCATCGGCCTGCCGGCGGTGCTGTTGACCTGGCCGGTGCTGCGTTACCTGCCGGACGGACCGCACCAGGTCAAATGGATGGATCAGAGCGAGAAGGATTGGCTGACCGGTGAGCTGAAAAAGGACCTGGAGGAATACGGCCAGACCCGCCATGGCAATCCGCTGCATGCGCTCAAAGACAAGCGTGTCTTGCTGCTGGCGCTGTTCTATCTGCCGGTGACCCTGAGCATCTACGGCCTGGGCCTGTGGCTGCCGACGCTGATCAAACAGTTCGGTGGTACGGACCTGGTGACCGGATTCGTGTCCTCGGTGCCGTACATCTTCGGCATCATCGGGCTGTTGATCATTCCCCGCAGTTCCGACCGCTTGAACGACCGCTACGGCCATTTGGCGGTGCTGTATGTGCTGGGCGCCATCGGCCTGTTCCTCAGTGCCTGGCTGACGGTGCCGGTGCTGCAATTGGCGGCGTTGTGCCTGGTGGCGTTTGCGCTGTTCTCCTGCACGGCGGTGTTCTGGACTTTGCCCGGGCGTTTCTTTGCCGGCGCCAGCGCGGCGGCGGGCATTGCGCTGATCAACTCGGTGGGCAACCTGGGCGGTTACATCGGACCGTTCGTGATCGGTGCGCTGAAGGAGTACACCGGCAATCTGGCGTCTGGGCTGTATTTCCTCTCGTGTGTGATGGTCTTTGGCCTGGTGTTGACCGGCGTGGTGTACCGCCTGCTGGAGCGCAAGCACGTGTTGCCGGCCGATCAGTTCGCCGCCAGTGCCCGTGGGGCGACGCGTAGCTGAGGTCACTGCGATCAATTATGGAAGAGCTTTTGTGGCGAGGGAGCTTGCTCCCGCTCGACTGCGCAGCAGTCGCAATATGGGCGATGTGTTTCGTCTGAATGAACTCGGCGCCTGGAGGTGGGGGGCTTTGCCCCCAGCGGGAGCAAGCTCCCTCGCCACAAAAAGCCTGCAAAGTAAGTCGGCGTTCATATTCATGTTTTTGTTTACAGGGAGAAAGCCCATGCGTTTAGTTCAGTTCGAATTGAGTAACGGCGAGCGCCGCGTCGGTGTCGTCGATGGCGATCAGGTGCGTGAAGTGCAGGGCGCCGGTACTGTGCGGGAGCTGGCGCTGGCCGCCATCGAAGCGGGCGTGAAGCTTGAGCAGCAGGTCAGTGGCCTGGGCCTGGGGGCGACTCATGACTATGCGCAGTTGCTCGGTGAATTGCGCATCCTGCCACCGCTGGATCATCCAGACCCGGCGCACTTGCTGGTCAGCGGGACCGGTCTGACTCACCTGGGCAGCGCTTCGGCCCGGGACAAGATGCACCAGCAGGCCGGTGACGAAAGTGCGATGACCGACACCATGCGCATCTTCAAATGGGGCGTGGAGGGCGGCAAACCGGCGGCCGGGCAGGCCGGCGTGCAACCGGAATGGTTCTACAAGGGCGACGGCAGTATCGTCGTCCGTCCGGGCCATCCGTTCCCGTTGCCGCCGTTCGCCGAAGACGCCGGCGAAGAGCCGGAAATCAGCGGCCTGTACGTCATCGGCCACGACGGCAAGCCGTATCGCCTGGGCTTTGCCGTGGGCAACGAGTTTTCCGACCATGTGATGGAACGCAAGAATTACCTGTACCTGGCTCACTCGAAATTGCGCAGTTGCAGCTACGGCCCGGAACTTCGCGTGGGAGAACTGCCTCAACATCTGTCCGGGACCAGTCGTATCCTGCGCAACGGCGAAGTGTTGTGGCAGAACGAATTCCTCAGCGGCGAGGCGAACATGTGTCACAGCCTCGAAAACCTGGAGTTCCATCACTTCAAGTACAGTCAGTTCCTACGCCCGGGGGACGTGCACGTTCACTTCTTCGGCACCGCGACCCTGTCGTTCGCCGACGGCATCCGCACCCAGCCGGGGGATGTGTTCGAAATCAGCCAGGCCGAATTCGGCGCACCGCTGATCAACGGCATTACTCCGGTAGACGCGGTGTTCAACCCAGGTACTATCGGCACACTTTAAAAGGAGACTTGCGATGAACCAGATCCTTGGCCACAACTACATCGGCGGGACGCGCAGCGCGGCCGGCCAGACTCGCGTGCAAAGCTTCGACGCCAATACCGGCGAGGCCTTGCCCCATGAATTCTTCCAGGCCACGGCAGAAGAAGTCGACGCTGCCGCCAAGGCCGCGGCAGCGGCTTATCCTGCTTATCGCAGCCTGAGCGCGGCGCGTCGGGCCGAGTTTCTCGACGCGATTGCCGATGAGCTGGACGCCCTGGGCGATGAGTTCGTCGCCGTGGTCTGTCGTGAAACTGCCTTGCCAGCCGCACGGATCCAGGGCGAACGCGGGCGCACCAGCGGGCAGATGCGCCTGTTTGCCAAAGTTTTGCGCCGTGGCGATTTCTACGGCGCGCGCATTGACCGCGCGTTGCCTGAGCGTACGCCGCTGCCGCGTCCGGACCTGCGCCAGTACCGCATCGGCCTCGGCCCGGTGGCGGTGTTTGGCGCCAGCAACTTCCCGCTGGCATTCTCCACCGCTGGCGGTGACACCGCCGCCGCGCTGGCCGCCGGTTGCCCGGTGGTGTTCAAGGCCCACAGCGGTCACATGGCCACGGCCGAACACGTGGCCGATGCGATCATCCGCGCCGCTGAGAAAACCTCAATGCCTGCCGGTGTGTTCAACATGATCTACGGCGGTGGCGTCGGCGAATGGCTGGTCAAGCATCCGGCGATCCAGGCCGTCGGCTTCACCGGTTCCCTCAAGGGCGGGCGCGCCCTGTGCGACATGGCGGCCGCGCGGCCCCAACCGATCCCGGTGTTCGCCGAGATGTCGAGCATCAACCCGGTGATCGTCTTGCCAAAAGCGCTGGAGGCCCGCGCCGAAAGCATCGCTCGCGACCTGACCGCCTCGGTGGTGCAAGGCTGCGGCCAGTTCTGCACCAATCCTGGTCTGGTGATCGGCATTCGGTCGCCACAGTTCACCGCCTTCACCCAGCAAGTGGCTGCGCTGATCAACGACCAGGCACCGCAAACCATGCTCAATGCCGGCACGCTGCAAAGCTACGGCAAAGGCTTGCAGAAGCTGTTGGCTCATTCCGGCATCGAACATCTGGCGGGTGGCGAACAGCAAGGCAACCAGGCCCAGCCGCAGTTGTTCAAGGCTGACGCCAGCCTGCTGATCAACGGCGACGAGGCATTGCAGGAAGAAGTCTTCGGCCCGACCACGGTGTTTGTCGAGGTGGCGGACCAGGCGCAACTGACCGCTGCGCTGAACGGCCTGCACGGACAATTGACCGCCACGATAATCGGCGAGCCGGCGGACTTCGAACAGTTCGGCGAACTGACGCCGCTGCTGGAACAGAAGGTCGGTCGCATCCTGCTCAACGGTTATCCAACCGGCGTCGAGGTCTGCGACTCGATGGTTCACGGCGGGCCTTACCCGGCGACATCCGATGCCCGTGGCACGTCGGTCGGCACCTTGGCGATCGATCGTTTCCTGCGGCCGGTATGCTTCCAGAATTACCCCGACAACCTCTTGCCGGAGCCGCTGAAAAACGCCAACCCGCTGGGCATTCAGCGGCTGGTGGATGGCGTACCGGGGCGCGAGGCGCTCTGAGGATTAGGCAGTCCATTGAGCTTTGATAGGGCTGTCGCGTATCCAGGCAGGCCCGCTCCCACCATTCGGATGCTTTCGGATTGTGGGGCGGGCCTGTTTGCGTTGGCGATTGTGCCGGTGGCAGGGTTTTCGAACCTTATGGGCCCAGGCCCGGTCCGACATTGGGTTATCATGCCGCCTTTCCAATGACTGACTGATCGCTATGACTGCCCCGACCGACACCCTGCTGCACGCCCTCGAAAATTGCGACATGCTGATCATCGACGGGCTGCACGCGTTCGATTTTTCCCTCGACGAGCAAGACCAGTTGCACGTTGAGTGCATGAATGGCCGCACCCTTGAGCACTGGCGTTTTACACCTGCGCAGATGCAGGCCGCGACCTTCGACAAAGCCCTGAAGCATTGGATCATCACCAGCGACTCGGGCGACCATCACCTGGAATGCGTGGAAGCCACCAGCGGCCACGACGACGAGGACCAAGAAGATGAAAATGCGTAGTTTCTGGCCATTGTTGATGGCCGGCAGCGTGGGCGCCATGGGCGTCCAGGCAGACACCGCCGAACATTATCAATTGCTGGTCGGCTCCTACACGGCGGACCAGAGCCAGGGCATCTACCGCATGCAGTTCGACAGCCGCACCGGACAGCTCGACGCCAAGCCGCTGCAAGTGATCAAGACGGACAACCCGTCCTGGCTGACCCTTTCCAAGGACATGACCCGGTTGTTCGTGGTCAACGAAAACGGCCCGGGTCAGAAGGATCCGGTGGGCAAGGTCAGCAGCTACGCCATTGACCCCAAGACCCATGAGCTGAGCCTGCTCAATCAGGTACAAAGCCTGGGCAACGAGCCAACCCATTCCAGTCTGAGCCTCGATGGCCAGCATTTGCTGGTCAGCAATTATTCCGTGCTGGAAAACCCGGGCGGCACCTTGGTCGTGCTGCCAGTGGGGCAAGACGGCAAGCTGGCTCCGGTGGTGCAGTCGGGCAGTCATCAGCCAAGTCGGGTCAACCCTGAGCGGCAGAAGTCCGGCCATGTGCATTCGGCGGTGCCTTCGCCAGACGGCAAGTACGTGTTCGCCAATGACCTGGGGGCGGACAAGGTGTTCGTCTACCGCTACGACCCCAAGGCCAATCCCGAGCTGCCACTGACACCCGCCGACCCGGCATTCGTGCAGTTGCCGCCGGGCAGCGGGCCGCGTCACCTGTTGTTCAGCAGTGACGAGAAACATGCTTGGCTGACCATGGAGATGACCGCCCAGGTCGCCGTTTTCGACTACGCGGATGGCCGCCTGAGCCAGCGCCAGCTTGTCGACCTGGCGGCGGATAAACCCCAGCCGGGCAGGGCAGTGGCGGCGCTGCATGCCTCCAAAGATGGCAAGTTCCTGTACGTCAGCAATCGGGGCACCACCAACGAACTGCTGGTGTTCGCCATCGACCCGGCGGCTGGCACGCTGAAGGAGCTACAGCGGCGTTCAGTCGAGGGCGACCATCCTCGGGAATTCAGCCTCGACCCGACTGGAAAATTTGTCCTGGTGGCCAATCAGAAGAGCAACCAGATCGTCGTCATCGAGCGAGATCCGAACACCGGTCTGCTGGGTAGAACCGTGCAGAAGCTGGCAATGGATGCGCCAAGCGATCTGAAGTTCATGGTTCGTCAATAACCCGAAGGCCCCGTTCTATGGGGCCTTCGCCGCTGTATCAACGAGACTGATAGTCGCTAGTATTACAAAGCATTTCAAGACGAGACGCCTCGGCGCGTAAGTTTGCTTCACGGCCCCAACGGGCAAATCAGCTAACTGAATCCGAGGACTACCGCCATGAATCTGAATCTTTTCTCCGTGATCGCCGCTTCCGCTATTTCCGCCACCGTGGCCTTGCCGGCCAGTGCCAGCATTGAGATCAGCGACAAGAAAAACCGTACCCAAAGCTACACCGAAAAATACCTGCAACAGAGCGCCAATTTCTACGCGGCGCTGGACCACAAGATCCAGCACTGAATCTCGCTGCAACTGAAGCCTGCGATCTTTTCATCTCCTACGGCGTGCTAAAGAGAGAAAAGATCGCAGGCTTCGTGCGTCTGGGTAAAAACCCTATTGTGATATCACTTGGCCATGTGGTTAAATTTGACGCTAGTTAATTGACTCCTTACCAATAAGGATCGACACCATGGCGATGCGTCTTGCAGTGATGTTGCTGTTTCTCTATTCCACGCCGATTGTCTCGGCAGCCCAGCCGGTTCCAGGTGAGCTGGAAGTGGCTCGTGAGCGGTTGTTGAGTTTGCTGAGCGACTGAGCGGCCAGGCAACAAGGGCTGTGTGCAAGCAGCTACTTGGCCATGATCGCCACGAACAGCTCGGAATCCAGGAATCTCTGCAACCAGTCCTGTAGCCGCGGATAGGGCGCCTGGGCAAACCAGTCGCGATCAACATGAGCGAACTGGCGTATGAACGGCATCACGGCCACGTCGGCCAGGCTCTGATGCGCCGCCGCCAGGAACGGACGGGTTTCAAGCAGTCCTTCCAGTTTACGCAGGAAAATTTCCCCTTCGCTGCGGTAATGTTCCTTCGGGTATTCGGGATGCCGCTCCGGGTATTTGTAGCGGTTCAAGTGGAGCTTGAATACCTGGTCGTTTTCCTCGATCAACGCCGCCGTCAACGCCTGGCCCTGGGGATCGTCCCGTAGACGCCAGTCTTGCGGATCGTGCTGGACCAAGGCCCATTGCATGATTTCCAGGCTTTCATCGATTACCTGGTCGTCGACTGCCAGCACCGGCACCGTGCCTTTGCTGGACAGCGCCAGCATCTCGGGCGGCTTGGCCTTGAGGCTGACTTCGATCAGGTCCAGCGCGACATTGCTGTAGCGCAATGCGATGCGAGCTCGCATGGCATAGGGGCAACGGCGGAAGGAATACAGCGTGGCGCGGCTCATTTCACTTCCACCGTGCTCAGCCCGTTGCCCTGGCGTCGGACCTGGATCTGCACCGGGATCCGTTCATGCATTTCCTGCACGTGGGAAATGACCGCGACTTTGCGCCCTTGGGCCTGCAAGCCGTCGAGGGCGTCCATGGCCAGTTGCAGCGATTCGGGGTCGAGGCTGCCGAAACCTTCGTCGATGAACAGCGATTCGATTCTCAGGGTGCTGGACGCCATCGAGGCCAGGCCCAGTGCCAGCGCCAGGGAAACCAGGAAGGTTTCGCCACCGGACAAAGAATGCACCGAGCGCAGCTCGTCGCCCATCTCCGTGTCCATCACCAGTAGCCCGAGCATGCTGCCGCCACGCTTGAGCCGGTAGCGCCGGACCAATTGCCGCAACTGGGTATTGGCGTGATGCACCAGCAGGTCGAGGTTGTAAGCCTGGGCCAGTTTGCGGAAACGGTCGCCGGTGGCCGAACCGATCAACGCGTCCAGGCGTGCCCAGCGCTGGTACTCGGCGTAGGCCTGTTCGATCTGCTGGGCCAGGGCCTGGTTGGCGTTTTGTCGACGTTGGTCCTCGGCCTGCTCGGCCCGCAACTCGGCGCAGCGTTGCTCGCTGGCGGCGGATTGGTCCTGCAGTTCGGCCAAGGCTTGGGTCAGTTGCTCAGGCGCCAGATTGCCGTTGTGTTGGGCCTGATGATTTTGCAAGCGCTGTTCGCGTTCGGTAAGCAGCACGCGGGCTTGCTCGATGGCTTTGTCGCTGTTGAGCAGCCGTTGCCGCAGTTGACCGACCTGCTGCTCGTCGAGGCCGAGCAGGGCGTCAAGCGCTGCGTTGTCCAATTCTGGATGGGAGGCGCGCCATTGCGCGATGCGGGTATTCAACGCCTGCTGTTCGGCCTCCACCGATTGCGCCTGTTCATGCCGGGCCTGGAGCTCGGCAGCCAGCTGCACAAGGCTGTTGCGCAGATCTTGCAATTGTTGATTGGCCGTGGCCTCGGCATTGCGGGCCTGTTCCAGGGCCTGGTCGAGTTGCTGCTGCCATTGTTCGGCGCTGGTGTGTTCACCCAGCAACTGGACGAGTTTTTGTTGGCAGGCCTGTTGCTGTCCGGCCAGGGCATTGAACTGCTGTTGCGCCGATTCCACCTGCTGCAGGCGAACCTGCTGGCGGTCCTGCTCTTTTTCCAGGGACTGCTGGCGCTGAAGCTGTTCGGCGAGTTCTTCGCGTTGCTGGTCCAACTGCGCCAGGCGCTGGCTGATCTGCTGGTCGAGCTGCATAAAGGTCGCGGCGGGCTCGGTGCGCAGTGCCTGCAAGGTGTCCGCCGGCAGCAAGGCGCTGAAATGACCCAGTTCATCCTCAAGGCGCTGGCGATCCCGGGCCAGCTCCTGTTGCTGATTGTTCAGGTGCAGTGACGCCTGCTGGCTTGCCGTCTCGGCATCGCGCAACTGCTGGGCCAGGCGTGTGGCGTCCTGTTGCAGGGTGAGCAGGGCGCCCTGGCGTTGTTCGTCCTGGCTGATACGCAGGTTCAATTGACTGTTTTGCTGGTCCAGCCAGGCGTCGCGCTTATCCGCGTCCTGGGCCAGCAGTTGCGCCGACAACGGGTGGGCTTCGACGCTTGGCGCGAGGCTCTGTTGCTGGTCCGCCAGTTGCTCCTGCTGCTGCTTGAACTCCTTGAGCTGGGCGATGACGCCGCTGTACCGCGCCCGCAGGTCAATGACTTTTTCATTGAGCAGGTCGACAGCCTTCTGGGCGTTGGCCTGTTCGCTTGCGTCGAATCGCCCGAGACTTTCCAGCAGCGCTTCGGGCTGATGATAAGGGTGTTCGACGCTACCACAGACCGGGCAAGGTTGATCGTCCTGTAGTTGCTCGCGCAGTTGCTCGACGCTTTCGCTGCGGGCCAGGCGTTGGCGTTCCAGCAGGTCGCGGGTGACGGCGAGCGTCTGTGTGGCGAGGGTCAGTTCGGCCTTGGCTTCTCCACCTTCACGCACCAGCCGGTCACGCTCCTGCAACGCCTGTCGCTGGCGCTGTTCAAGGTC
Source organism: Pseudomonas sp. Z5-35 (assembly GCF_051131945.1). NCBI lineage: Bacteria > Pseudomonadati > Pseudomonadota > Gammaproteobacteria > Pseudomonadales > Pseudomonadaceae > Pseudomonas > Pseudomonas sp. Z5-35. The sequence continues at coordinate 3,123,009 of NZ_CP071640.1, read as the reverse complement.
GGCCGTGCGCTTGTCCAGCGCCTGCTGACTGGCCCACAGACGGGTCAATTCTTCGAATGCGCGCAGTTGCTTGCGGTTGTCTTGGAGCAGGGTGCCGAGCAGTTGGATCTGTTCGGCCACGGCGTCCGGCTCGGCGTCGGCCTCCTTGTAGAGCACTTCGAGATCCTGTCGGCGGGTCGCCAGGTTCTCGGTGGCGCGAGCGGCGCTGTGTTCCAGGAGCGCAAGCTCCTCTTGACCTTTGTTCAGTCGATTTCCGATCAGCATCAGCTGTTGCAGGCGATCGCGGTAGGCGCCCCAGGCATCGCCCAGCGGTGCAAGATCGGTGCTTTGTTCGAGCTCGCCAGCGATCCGTTGCAGGCGCTCGGCAACCTGCCGTTGCTGCGCCAGCAAGGACTCAATCGTGCGCTGGCCGTCGGCGCTAGCCTGTTGGGCCTGTTGCAAGTGCTCGGCGCGTTGGCCGGCGTCCGTGGCCAGTCGTTCGAGGCTGCTTTGCTCATCGAAGGCCTGGCGCAGCAGCGGCGCGTTATCGGTGCTCTGCTGGCGGGCAGCGACCAGGGCCAATTGCGCGACGCCGAGGCGCTTCTCCAGTTCGGCCTGTTGCTCGTGCAGCTCCACTTGTTGCTGGGTCAGTTGTTGGATCCTGACGGCTAGCGGCTCAAGTTGGCGCGTGAGCTCCGCTTGACGGAGGAACTGATGCCGCTGCGGCGCCAGTTGGTCCAGGCGTGTCAATTTCAGGCGTTCGTCCGCCAGCCCATCCCAATCGACCTGGGCCTGTTGCAGTTGTTCGGCGGCGCTGGCCTGTTCGTCCTGCAGCTGGCGCAAGTCCTTGAGCCAGGTGTGCTGCTGCTCCAGTTGCTTGAGTTGCGTCTGTTGGGTCTTGAGCAGCAGCTGGGCTTCGTTGAAACGCTGGTCCAGCTCAGCCCGGGTTTCGGGGGGCAGCGGTGTGACGCCGGTCGCCTGGTCCTGGAGCTGCTTGTGGGTTTCCTTGGCCTGCTTGGCCTTGTCGAACGCGCGGCGGCCGAGGCGGGTATACAGGGCGGTGTCGGTGAGCTTTTCCAGCAGTTCGCTGCGGTCGTTGTCGTCAGCCTTGAGAAAGGCGCTGAACTCGCTCTGGGCCAGCAGCACGGCACGGGTGAACTGTTCGAAGTTCAGGCCCAGGGCGGCTTCGAGTTGGGTTTTGTATTCACCTTTCTGGCTTGCCAGCAATTGATCGTTGTCCAGGTCCCGCAGGCTCTGGCGGCTTGCCTGCAACTTGCCGCCGGCCTTTTCCCGGGCGCGATTGGCCTCCCATCGGGCCCGGTAGCGGCGGCCGTCGATGCCGCGAAAATCCACTTCGGCGTAACCGTCACCGGTGCCACGGCGCAACAGCGTGCGTGGGTCGCCCGTGGCGATTTCGCCATCGGCGTCTGGCACCTTGGCATCGCGCCCGGTGTTGCTCAGGCGCGGCACGGCGCCGAACAACGCCAGGCACAAGGCATCGAGCAGCGTGCTCTTGCCCGCGCCGGTGGGGCCGGTGATGGCAAACAGGCCGGCGCTGGCCAATGGCTCTGCGGTGAAGTCGATTTCAAAAGGCCCTGCCAGCGAGGCGAGGTTCTTCAGGCGGATCGCGAGAATTTTCATGGCTGCTCACTCTCCGTCTGCACGTCTTGCAGCAACACAGCAAAATCCTTGAGGGTCTGTTCGTCGACTTCGTTGCCGTAGGTGTCCAGCCAGGCGCGGCTGAACAATTGCTGCGGGCTGAGCTGGTCAAGGTCGACCAGCGCGGCATTGTCCCCGGCGGCGCCAGCCGCGCCGCTGCCGGCGTACTCGGCGGCGATACGCACCAACCGTACGGCTTTGCCTTGCAGGGCGGTTTCCACTTGATGGCGCAGATCCGGTTGCGGCTCGTCGAGGCGCACCCGTACTTCCAACCAGGGCTGGCGCTGGGTGTCGGCCAACAAGTCGATGTCCGGCAATTCCTTGAGCTGCACAACAATATCGGCCAGGGTTGCAGGGCCCAGGCGTTGCAGGTTGACGGCGCGGGGAATCAGCCGCGGTTCGACGTTCACCAGGGTTTCGCCATCCAGCGTGACGTCGAGGATCTGGTGCCGGTAGCCAATCTCGGAAAACGACAACGGGATTGGCGAGCCGCTGTAGCGGATGCGTTCTTCGCCGTTGACCTTCTGTGGCTTGTGCAAGTGACCGAGGGCGACGTAGCTGATGCTTGGGCCGAAAAGACTGGCGGGCAGGGCCTCGGCGTTGCCGATGATCAGGCTGCGCTCGGAGTCTTCCGAGACCGAGCCCCCCGCCATGTGCGCATGGCTGACGGCGATCAACGCCTGGCCCTTCTTGCGTTTGGCGTTGGCGGCGGCGATCAGCCACTCATGGACCTGGCCGATGCCGCGCAAGTAATCGTCGCCCAGTTGCGCGCCGGTCACTTCCGCTGGGCGCAGGAATGGCAGGGCGAGGCACCAGGCCTTGACCTTGCCCTTGGCGTCGGGCAACGGCAGCAGCAGGCGCTCGACGTCCAGCTGCCCATCGTCCAGCCACAGCACCCGGCCCAGGGCATGGGTGCGCAAGCGCCGCATCAACGGCGCCGGCAGTTCGATACGCGAGCCGGAGTCGTGGTTGCCGGCGATCATGACGATGGTCAGGCTGGGGTGTTGTTCGTGGGCACTGACGATGAAATCGTACAGCCGCTCCTGGGCTTTGACCGGCGGGTTGACGGTGTCGAAGATATCGCCGGCGATCAGCAGTACGTCAGGTTTTTCGCTGGCCAGTTGGCGCAGCAGCCAATCGAGGAAACAGGCGTGTTCGAAGTCGCGTTCCTGGCCGTGGAGGTTTTGTCCAAGGTGCCAATCGGAGGTGTGAAACAGACGCAAGGCAGACTCCAGAAAACAGAGGATGGCCGCGGGAAGAGAGGCGGCGCAAAAATGCAGAGTTTACTGGGAAATGGCATTGGGGACTTGGTCAACTTCCCTGGATCGTCTAACGCCTGCTTTTGTGGCGAGGGAGCTTGCTCCCGCTGGGCTGCGCAGCGGCCCTAACTAGCCAGTCGCAACCTTTCCGATACACCGAGGCGCCTGGCTTTGGGCGTGCTGCGCGCGCCAGCGGGAGCAAGCTCCCTCGCCACAAAAGCTCGGCGCCGTTCGCGAGGGTTATTTGGGGTACAGCGGCGGCAGGCTCGAATCGCTGGTTGAATCCTGTGCGCCCTCAAGGGGCGGGATGGTGCGAATCGCACGCCACAGGTCTTCGCCTTGCCAGTGCTGGCCGGTTTCGCTGTAGAGGGCGCCGTTCAAGCCGTCCAGGGCGTCGGACAGCGGCACGAAACGCGCCGCCATGTCGGCCAGCGTCTCCGGTTGCTGGCGGGCCCAGGCGTCCAGCGCCTGGCGGGTGGCGTGGGGATCGTTGGCCAGGCAGGCACGCTTGAGGTCGTCCAGCAGGGTGCGTGGGCTCGGTCCGGCCTGGGTCGCGCGCAGGATCGCCGGTTGCCAGCGGGCTCGCCACCACAGGCCGAAACCGAGCAGTGTGGTACAGGTAAGGATGAGCGTGCTCAGTTGCCAATACCACAGCGTCTCGCTGTCCACGGTCGTGACGATTTGAGCGGGGCCCGCCGGTGTGTCGACCATCAGGCTCGGATTGTTCGCCACTTGCAGGGTTCGCGCGGGCAGGCTGGTGCGGTCCAGGTGATCTTCCAGGGTGTTCCACCAGACCACTTCCACCGGTGGCAGCTCGATGGTGCCGCTGCGGTTGGGCACCAGCGCCTCGCGATCTTCACGACTGCCCACAAGGCCGCGTTCGCTGCTGCGACTGCTCAGCACCGGCTGGTCGGGATAACGCCGCAGGCCGTTGATCTCGGTCGCGGGCAACGGAGGCAGCTGGGCGCTGGTCAAGCCTTCGGCCTCCAGCGTCAGGCTGCGGGTCAGTGAGTCGCCGACCTGGCTGTGGGTCGGTTCCGGGCTCCAACTTTCGCTCAAGGACAGGCTGCGGGCCGGCAGCCATGGCAGGTCGGCCGGGTAGCTGGCGGGCTTGGGCATGACGGTCAATGGCAATGGCGTGGAGCTGACTCGCATCAACTGGCCAGGTTTGGCGCCCGGCGTTGCCGTGCCCTGGGCGGTTGGCTCGACCAGCGTGGCGCTGAAGGTCTGGACCGGGATCGTCAGTTCGCCGCTGCGCTGCGGATAAATGCCGTAACGCAGTTCGATCACGCCGTGGCGAACGTCGTTGATGACCTTCTCGTAGGTACGTGATTCGCCCAGTTGCTCGGTGCGTGCGTCAGGAATGTGCAACGGTGTCAGGCTGCTGTCGTCGTACAGCGACACCGAATGGTAGATGCGCAGCGTAAGGATCGCCTGGGCCTGCACATACACCTGGGCCTGGTCGAGGTTGGCCTCGATAAAGACGGGCGCGAGGGTGCCGGAGGCGTTACGGGTTTCGCTTTCGATCACCTGCAACGTGATCGGCTGGCTGGTTGTTTCGCCCAATTGCAGGGCCGGTATCACCACGGTGCCGCTCTGGCGCGGGAGCAGGGTCACGATCCAGCGGGTGGTGGCGCGATTCTCGCCGTCGAGGGTGGTCAACTGGTTGACCTGGCGCGTGCCCCGCACATCGAATAGCGCCTGCAGAGCGCTCAGGTCAGGTTTGCCGAACAGCGTGGCGTCGTTGGACTCCAGCGTCAGCTCAACGGTCTCCCCGGAATTCAGGCGGCTGCGGTCCACGCTGGCGGTGAGCTGTGCGGCTTGGGAGCCGACAGCCCAAAGCAGCAATAGAAGCAGATAGACGATGCAGCGGCTCATTGGTGTTTTTCCTGGGCCTGGTGGCTTTGCTGTTCATACCAGAATTTTCGCCTGAGCAGTTCGCCCGGGTTATCCGGGATCTGGCGCAGCCACTGTTCAAGTGCCTGGCGCTGTTCTTCTTCATTGCGCTGGCCCGCGGCCGGACGCAGTGGCGGGGTGGTGGTCTGCTCGTCGGGCAACTCGCTGCCGGGCACATCCTGGGCGCCGGGCGGCGGTGCCTGGGATGCCGGGGATTCGTCGGGCGCCGCGCTGGCGTCGGAGGACGGCTGCCCCGGCTCTGAAGACTGCGCCGAAGCATCGGTATCCGGCGGTTGCTCGGCGGGGTTAGGTTCCTCGCGTTCGGCAGGCTTGGGCGCATCCGGTGGCGGTGCCTGCTCTTTCAGCAAACTTTCCACCAGGGCTTTGTTGGTCTGCGCCGGGCGCAGGTCCGGTTGCAGCTCCAAGGCTTGTTCATAGGCATCGATGGCGGCTTCCAGCTCGCCGCTCCTGGCCAAGGCGTTGCCGCGATTGTAATGAGCCCGGGCATCGTTGCCTTCGGCAAACCGTCGGGCGGCTTCGCTGTACGCACCGGCTTCGTACAAGGCAACCCCCTGCCATTGGCTGTCCTCGAAATGGGCGGCCGCCTCGGCGGGGCGTTTTTGCTTGAGCAAGTGCTGTCCTTGTTGATCGGCGCGCAACCACAAGTCCTGGAATTCGAAAGCATGGCCGGTTTGCGGAAAGGCGAACAGCAGCGGCAGGCAGAACAGCCAACCACGCCGCCCGGCGCACGCGGCCAGCAATAACAGCGGCAGAAGCAGCCAGTAGCCTTGGTCCGCCCAGGTATCCAGGCGCAGTTTCTGACCATCGCTGCGCAGACGGCGTGGGCCGTCCAACAGCCCCAGGCCGCGCAGGTCACCGTCATCCAGGCGTGCCGGCCGGTAGCGGCCGTCCAGTTCATTGATGAAGGATTTGAGGCTCGGGCTGTCCAGGCGCGGGACCAGGATGGCGCCCTGTGGGTCCTTGAGGTAACTGCCATCCTCCTGGGCCACTGGCGCGCCTTCACGGGTACCGATGCCGAGCATCAGCAAGCGCGTCGCGGAACCGTCCAAAACCTGCCGGATGCCTAGGCGTTCCTGCTCGTTCAGCGACGACCCTATCAGCAGGATCCGGCCATGACCAAGCCCGGCCTGATCGAGCAAGGCCATGGCTTTGGTGACCGCCAAGTCGGCGCGGTGGCCGTTTTGCGGCATGATCGACGGCGCCAGGGCCTCGAGCAGGTTGGCGCTGGTGGCCAGGTCGTCGGACAGCGGCACCAGGGTGTGGGCGCTGCCGGCGTAAACGATGATCGCGGTCTGTGAATCACTGCGATTTTGCAGCACGTCCAGCACTTTGCGCCGGGCCTGTTCCAGGCGCGTGGGCGGGACGTCGGTGGCGAGCATTTCCGGGCCCAGTTCCAAGATCACAACCAGCGGATCGGCGGGTTTCTGGCTGGTCTGTTCGACGCGCGTCCAACTGGGGCCGAGCAAGGCCAGCACCATCAGCAGCCAGCCCAGGCCCAGGGCAATCCAGGGCAGTCGACTTTCACGGCCGCTGCCACCGCTGAGCAGCACCGCATGGAACGCCGGGGGCAGGATCATCTGCCAGCGGCCCACGCGTTTTTGCCGGTGCCACAGTTGCCAGAGCAGCCAACCCAACAGAGGCAGCAGCAGGATGAAACCAGGGCGCAGCCAATGCGGCCAGAGCGCGATCATCGGCGCCTCCGCAGTCGCAGGCGCTTGAGCCGTTTACGCCATTCAGAGGATTGCGATGGCTGAAACAGCGGCTGGGTAAAGAGCCGCTGCAACGGGTTGTCCGGCCAGCGTTCCCTGGCCACCAGCAACATGCTCAACAACAGCGCAACGGCCAGCGGCCACTGATAGAGCGCCAGGGACGGGCGTGCCTGGGTCGGTTGCTGCGCCACCGGTTCGAGTTGGTCGAGGGTGGTCTTGATCGCCAGCAATTGCTCTCCATCCTGGGCTCGAAAATATTGACCGCCGGTGACTTGGGCGATGTCCCTGAGTGTCGCTTCGTCGAGATCCAGGCTCGGGTTGACGCCCAGGAAGCCGGCCGTGCCCGTTTGCTCTGGATCGGCGCCCACGCCGATGGTGTAGATTTTCACGCTTTCATCGGCGGCCAGTTGGGCGGCGGTCAGCGGATCGATTTCGCCACCGTTGTTGGCGCCATCGGTGACCAGGATCAGCACGCGGCTGTGGGCCGGACGTTGGCGCAGGCGTTTGAGTGCCAGGCCAATGGCATCGCCGATGGCGGTGTTCTTGCCGGCGATGCCTACGCGCGCCTCGTCGAGCCAGAGGCGCACGGTGTGACGGTCAAAGGTCAACGGCGCTTGCAGATAAGCCTGGCTGCCGAACAGGATCAGGCCGACCCGGTCGCCTTCGCGGCTTTCGAGAAAGTCCCCGAGCGTGTGCTGGACCAGCGCCAGGCGACTGACTTCCTCGTCCTTCCACTGCATGTCGGGAAAATCCATCGACCCTGATACGTCCACCGCCACCAAGAGGTCGCGGCCGCTGGCGGCAATCGGCAGCGGTTCGCCCAGCCATTGCGGGCGGGCGGCGGCGATCAGCAGCAGGAGCCACAGCAGGATGAAGGGCGCCTGCTGGCGCCAGGTCGGCAGGTTGGCCCGGGCCCGGCGCCCAACCAAGCCTTCGAGGTCTTCCAGGAAACTGACCTTGAGGGCCGGCTCACCGCTGTCCGCCGCCGGCAGAACCAGGCGCATCAGCCAGGGCAATGGCAACAGGGCGAAGATCCACGGCCAGGCGAATTCAAACATGCTTGCGAATCCAGATCTCGACCGCCTGGGTCAGGCCGGCAATGGCTTTGTCATCGAGCTTGCATTCAGGCTTGTAGGCGCCTTCCACCAGGATCATCCAGCGGGTCAGGCCGGCGGCCGGGCAGCGGTTATCGAGGAAGGCCAGCCATTTGCGTCCATTGAGGGTGTGGCTCTGGCTGTAGGGATAGTGGTTGCGACACAGGCGCTTGAGCAGCCCGTTGAGTTGCTGCAGCCAGGCCCCGGCGGGTGCGCCGTCGTAGGGTTTGGGCAGCAGGGCGAGTTCGGCCAGCGCCGCGAGGCGTACCGGGTCCAGCGGTTGTTCGGTGCGCGAATCGGTACGCCTGGCGGGAATGAACCGGCGCAACTGCCACAGGCCCAGGCCCAGCAGTGGCATCAGCACCAGCAGCAACCACCAGCCTGGCGCGGGCGGCCAGAAGCCAATCGGGGGCGGGGCCATGAGCGGCTGCAGTTGATCAAGGCTGCTCATCGGGTTTTCCCTGGCCGCTTGGGGTTCAGGTACTCGCGCAGTTGTTCGACCATGTCGCCCTGCGTGCTCAACGGCAGCATCAGGATTCGCAGCTTCTGCGCGAGCATTTCCCAGCGCTCCAGCCGTGCCTCGGCCTGGGCGCGATAGGTCTGGCGCAGTTCGAAGTTCAGCGTATCGATCTCCAGCTGCTCGCCCCGTTGGGCAAACCGAAGCAGCCCGGCGGCGGGCAGGGCGTGGTCCAGCGGGTCGGACAACGGCAGCAGCAACAGATCGCAATGGCGCGATAGCAGGCTCAATTGCTGCTCGGCACCGTCGGACAGGGCGCGCTCGTCGCAAATCACGATGGCCAGGCTGCCGGGACGCAGCACCTCCCGGGCGCGGCGCAAGGCGACGCCGAACGAGTCGTGGTCCGACTCACCTTCGGTGTGCAGCGATTGATTGACGCGCACCAGGCGATTGAGCAATTGCAGCAGGCTCTGCTTGCTGCGCCGGGGCTTGACTTCGTAATGGGTGTTATTGCCGAACACCAGCCCGCCCACCCGGTCGTTGTGCCCCAGCGCGGCCCAGCCGATCAGGCTGGCGGCCTGGGCGGCCAGCACCGATTTGAAAACCTGCCCGGAGCCGAAGAACAGGCGATGGCTTTGCTCGATCATGATGAAGATCGGCCGCTCCCGTTCTTCGTGGAACAGCTTGGTGTGGGGCTCCTGGGTCCGCGCGGTGACGCGCCAGTCGATGGTCCGCACATCGTCGCCGGCCTGATAGACCCGCACCTGGTCGAAATCCACACCGCGTCCACGCAGCTTGGAGTGGTGCAGGCCAATCAACGGGCTACGCTGGCCGGGGGTGGAGAACAATTGCACCTCGCGCACACGGTGGCGCATCTCGATCAGCTCCGAAAGGCTGACGCGGATGCCCGGGACGGGCGCCAGTGGGTCATTCATTGCCAATGCTCAAGCGACTGCGACGACGTCGAGAATCCGCTGCACGACCCGGTCCTGGTCAATGCCGGCGGCTTCGGCTTCGAACGAAAGGATGATGCGATGGCGCAGCACGTCGAACAGCACGGCCTGGATGTCTTCCGGGCTGACGAAGTCGCGTCCGGCCAGCCAGGCATGGGCGCGGGCGCAACGGTCCAGGGCAATCGAACCCCGCGGGCTGGCGCCGTAGGCGATCCACTCGGCCATTTCCGGGTCGAACTTGGCCGGGTTGCGGGTCGCCATGATCAGCTGCACCAGGTATTCCTCCACAGCGTCGGCCATGTACAAGCCGAGGATTTCCTTGCGTGCGGAAAAAATCGCCTGTTGGCTCACGCGCCGCTCAGGCTTGGTTTCGCCATTCAGTGCTTCGCCCCGGGCCTGTTGCAGGATACGGCGCTCAACCGCGGCATCCGGAAAACCGATCTTGACGTGCATCAGGAATCGGTCGAGCTGGGCTTCGGGCAACGGATAGGTGCCTTCCTGCTCGATCGGGTTCTGCGTGGCCATCACCAGGAACAGCGGCGACAGTTCATAGGTGCTGCGCCCGACGCTGACCTGCCGCTCGGCCATTGCTTCGAGCAAGGCCGACTGGACCTTGGCCGGGGCCCGGTTGATTTCGTCGGCCAATACCAAATTGTGAAAGATCGGCCCTTGCTGGAACACGAAACTGCCGGTTTCCGGGCGATAGATCTCGGTGCCTGTGATGTCCGCAGGCAGCAGGTCGGGGGTAAATTGGATGCGATGAAACTGCGCTTCGATACCCTCGGCCAGCTCCTTGATCGCCTTGGTCTTGGCCAGACCAGGCGCACCTTCCACCAGCATATGGCCGTCGGCGAGCAGGGCGATGAGCAGGCGCTCGATGAGTTTTTCCTGGCCGAGAATCTGCGTTGAAAGAAAGGTTCGCAGCGCCAGTAGCGCTTCACGATGTTCCATCGGTGACTGTTCCTGGAAAGGGTGGCCCAGGCGTCTGGATAACGCCGGGGCTGGGGGCGTTACTTTAATGCATGGTGGGGGGTGGCGACTAACGGGATTTTGATGGATGTGCGGATTTGTGATCGGCATTGGATTCGATGCACGGCGCTGGCTCGCGACGGCGGCGGGGGCTAGTGCTGTGTCCGGATGTCATTTAGCAATGATTTGATTGCCGGTCTTTCGACCAGCGCCTGCCAGCCTCCGTCGCCAGCAATCGCGCCGTTATGCAGTACGATGACTCGATCAAAACGAAACAGATGATCGAAATCGTGCGTGACGCAGATTAATCCGCGTTCCGCGAAAGTATCGAACAGTAGGTCCCATACGGAACCGGTCATCCCAGGCTCGATTGAAGCACTCGGTTCGTCGAACAAATTGAATCGTCCAGGCCTGTTGATCAGCCGCAGCAGAGACAGGCGCTTGGCTTCTCCGCCAGAGATATTTGATGCCTGTTCAGAAAGGGTCCGTTGGGAAACGATTTCCTCAAGCTGCAATCGTCGTATTGTCTGGCTGAGACAAGGCGACATTTCTGCTCCGAACAGTACGGACTGTTCAAAGGGACCTTCCAAAAAACGGGGCTGTTGGGGGCAATACCTCAACGCACTCAAGTGGAAACGAGGGTTCATTTGCGAAACGGGGGTTGCGTTGATGCTCAACTGACTTCGCGTTTTTTGATCGAGACCGGCGAGAATTTCCAGCAACGTAGACTTTCCAGCACCGCTCTGACCGATGATCGCCACTGATTGGTTTTGAATGAATGACAGCTTTTGTGTAATCGTCAGGCGAACTTGGTTGTTTTCGGTCAGTACGCACGGATCGAGAGTCAGTGTCGATGGCCCCTTGAAAACGGTGGTCGATTGCCGATCGCCATGATCAAAATTTGGAAGCGAAAGCAGGCTTAGAAGTCGACGCTGGTCGGCAAAAAACTGGTCCAGCACGCGGTATCCCTCCGTTAACGCAGCGATATTGAGTAAGTAGCTGCCCGCGATGGAAAAAATCGCCACCAGTTGTCCGACACTGATACTGGGCTGGCTCGACAGTTGATCAAGGACTCCCCAGCCCAATAATCCGCCCGTGGAAAGGCTGACGAACAGGATCTTGGCGGCGTTCAGAAAACCACCAGAGGTCGCCGCGCACACCGCGGCATCGGCGTAGCCCTTGAAGGCATCGTTTAGCGGTTGTGTTGCGGTAGATTCGGCATTTTCCAGCTTTATCGCTTTGCCAGCCGCAAGCGTGTTGTACAGATGAGCGCTCAGTTCATCTTCCTGCTCGTTGACCGCATCAATGTGTTTCCTGCGCCATCTGATAATTTTGTGGGTGACTATCAGATAGAGAACTCCTAAAACGGTCGTGCTCACGAAAACCTCGATACCGCCCATGTAAAAGAACGCACCGCCGACGATTAAAAATTCCAGGCACAACGGCAGTCCAACAGTGACAAAAAACGTCAGCAACTGTTCGTGAGCGGTGATGCCGCGCTCAACCGATTTTATGAAGTGCCCGATTCGCCACGAGCTGAATTGGGCAAACTCTTTGCGCATTAGATTGGTCAGCCACTCAATAGACGCGGCCATCATGATCTGCTGGACCAGCTTGGATAAGAAATGGATCTGAAGTGGGCTGATGATCGCTTGGGCGCATCCGGCGACAACAAGGCCTACCGTAAGCATGAGTAACGTTCTGGCTGTTGTCTGTTTTACGCCATATAGGGTGTCGACAATGGTCCCCAAGAGCAAGGGCGGGGCCAGTGCGATAAGTTTGAGTATTATGATTGTTGCAATGGTTAACGTCAGAAGTGTCGTATGTTTTTTGCAGGCAGTTCTGATGAAGGTTTGCATAGAGTGCATACGACCGTCTGGGAGTGTTTGTGGATAAATTGTTTCAGCCGCTACGTAACATCTGCAGAGCGCAACAAATCAATGACCGCTCTATTGATTATTCTGTGTGTCGCTCGGCGTTCACCTAACTTGCGTGTTTTGGTGCAAGTGCATAATTAATAACAGCAGGCGTTTGGATGGGCTAGGGCGCAACTTCCGATGATGGCGTAGGGCGGTTCTTGGCGACCGGTAGGGCGCGCCTGTAGGAAGAAGAGTTATTGTGGGGTTCTGGCTTTTTCACTATCTATTTCAACGGTTTGAAAGGTTTGCTCATTTTGGATGGATAAGATTCGAGCATGATTCAACAAGGTTCAAGGGTTGGTTTTTTCGGTCAGCTAGCAATATCCAGTACCGGCAGCCCTTAGTGGCGAGGGATAAATCCCTCGCCACATACAACTTCTGGAGCCAGCCTCCTGGCCAAACGATTCAGCCCTTCCAAACCCCCGGATTCACCAGATCCATCGGCCGTTCACCCGCCAATGCCGCCAGCAGATTGTCCACCGCACAACGTGCCATCGCTTCCCGTGTTTCATGGGTCGCCGAGCCGATGTGTGGCGTCGCGACCACGTTGTCCATCTGCAACAGGGGCGAGTCGGCGCTCAAGGGTTCGCGGTCGAACACGTCCAGTCCGGCGCCACGGATCTGCCCGCTGCGCAGGGCTTCGATCATCGCCGTTTCGTCCACCACCTTGCCCCGGGAGATATTGATAAAAATGCTCTCGGGACGCATCTGTGCGAACGCCCGTGCGTCGATGAGCCCTTGGGTCTCAGTGGTCAGCGGCAACGTCAGGCAAATGAAATCAGCTTCTTGCAGCAGCGTATCGAGGCCGCAGTAGCGGGCGTTGAAACGTTGCTCCACCGCCGACTTGGGTGAGTGGCTGTGATAGAGCACCGGCATGCCGAAACCAAAATGGCCGCGTTGGGCCAACGCTTCGCCGATGCGTCCCATGCCGACGATGCCAAGGGTCTTGCCGTGGACATCGCTGCCGAAATGCTTGGCGCCGATGCTCTGCTGCCATTGGCCGACGCGGACCAGGTTGGCCAGCTCCACCACGCGGCGGGCGGTGGCGAGGATCAAGGCGAACCCGGTGTCGGCGGTGGTCTCGGTCAGCACATCCGGCGTATTGGTGAGCACGATGCGCCGTTCGGTCAGGTAATCGATGTCGTAGTTGTCGACCCCAACCGAAACGCTGGCGATCGCCTCCAGCTGGGGTGCCAGGTCCAGTAGCGACGCATCGAGCCTGAGGCTTGCGCCCAGCAGGCCATGGGCGCTGGGCAGGGCTTCGCGCAGTTGGGCCAGGCCCCGGTCATCGAGGCGTTCAATCAGGGTGACCTGGGCCTGTGCTTGCAGGCGTTCCATCAATTGCGTTGAAAGTGCTTTGTACACCACGACGTGTTTTTTCATGAGGATTCTCGATTCAGGGACGGGCGGGCGCCGGCTGTGGCGTCGCAGGTTTGGACACGACCCGGTCGCTGGCGCCGGGCTTGAGGGCCAGGGTCAGTACCACCGACAGCAGCAACGCGCCGCTCATCAGCAAGAAGGACATGCCGGTGGAGCCGGTGGAGCCGTTGAGGTAGCCCACCAGGTACGAGCCGCCGAACGAACCCAGTGCGCCCATGCTGTTGATCAATGCCATGGCGCCGCCGGCGACGTTGGCCGGGAGGATTTCCGGGACGATGGCGAAGAACGGACCGTAAGGCGCATACATGCAGGCGCCGGCGATCACCAGCAAGGTGTAGGACCACCAGAAATGCTCCGCCCCTAGCAGGTAGGAAGCGTAGAAGGCGATGGAGGCGACCAGCAACGGCGGCCAGACAAAGCGCTTGCGCTTCTGCACTTTATCCGACGCCCAGGAGATGATCAGCATCGCGATCACCGCCGCCAGATAAGGCAGCGATGACAGCCACCCGGCCTCGACCATGTTCATCTTCAGGCCGGCCTTGAGGATCGATGGCAACCACAGCACGAAACCATAGACACCGATGCTCCAGCAGAAAAACTGCAGGGCCAGGATGATTACCTTGGGTGAGCGGAAGGCCTCGGCATAGTTCTTCACCGCCTTGATGCCGACCTGCTCGGCGGCCAGCGCGCTTTCCAGGTCCTGTTTTTCCTGGTCGCTGAGCCACTTGGCCTGGGCCGGGCGATCATCGGCCAGGCGCCACCAGACAAAGGCCCAGAGCACTGCCGGCAGGCCTTCGATGATGAACATCCAGCGCCAATCGAATTGCTCCACCAGATAACCCGAGACCACGGACATCCACAACATGGTCACCGGGTTGCCGAGGATCAGGAAGGTGTTGGCGCGCGAGCGTTCGGCGCGGGTGAACCAGTGGCACAGGTAGACCAGCATCGCCGGCATCACCGCGGCTTCGACCACGCCTAGCATGAAGCGGATCACGATCAGCCAATACGCGTTGGAGACCACACCCGTCAGGGTCGCCAGCGAGCCCCAGAGGATCAGGCTGACGAATATCAGTTTTTTCACGCTGTGTTTTTGCGCGTAGATCGCCCCGGGTATCTGGAAGAAAAAGTAACCGAGGAAAAACAGCGCGCCCAGCAGCGACGACAACCCGGGCGTTATCATCAGGTCCTCGGCCATCCCCGAGGCGGCGGCGAAACCGTAGTTGGCCCGGTCGAGGTACGCCAGGCTGTAGGTGATGAACACAATGGGCATGATGTACCACCAGCGGCGGGCGGCGAGATTGAGCGTTTGCATGTCATGACTCCTGAGCTTGTTGTTTTTGTTCAGCAGGTGCGTTTGTGAAACTTTTTCGGTTTCTATTGGCAGCAGGCGACCTCGAATTCAGCCGATAACTCCAGGCGCGTCGGTAGACCTTCCATGTCCCCGCGACTCTGCACCGCGCGGCTGCCGATCCAATTGGCGCGTCGTACCGCTTCGGTGACGTCGCGGCCTTCAAGCAGCGCGCTGATCAGGCCCACGGCGAAGCCATCACCGGCGCCCACGGTGTCCACCACCCGGGGAACCGGCACAGCGCCAATAAAGCCCTGGTCCAGTGCGGTGCGGTAATAGGCCCCGTCGGCGCCGAGCTTGATCACCACGACTTCGGCGCCCTGGTCGAGGTAGAACGCGGCGATGTCGGCCGGATCTTCACGGCCGGTCAGCAAGCGACCTTCGCCAAGCCCCGGCAAGACCCAATGGGCCAGGGCCGCGTGACGATTGATCTCGCGGATCATCATCGCTTCGCAGGGCCACAGGCTCGGGCGCAGGTTGGGGTCGAACGACAGGCTGCGACCGGCCTCGCGCATTCGGGTCATCAATTCAAAGGACATTTCACCGGCCGTGGCCGACAGCGCCGGCACGATGCCGGTGGCATGCAGGTGACGAGCGCCCAGCAACGGCGCGGCGATGGATTCGATCGATAAATGACTGGCCGCCGAACCGCGACGGAAATACTCGACTTGCGGGTCGCTGCCATCGTCGGAGCGGGACTTCAGTTGGAATCCAGTGGGATGCGCCGGATCCACCGCCACGTGGCGACAATCCAGGCCTTCTTCCTCCAGCGTCCGCGTCACGAAGCGTCCGAGGGAGTCGGCGCCGACCCGGCTGAGCCAGGCGACATTGAAGCCCAGTCGCGACAAACCGATAGCCACGTTGCTGTCGGCCCCGGCGATGCGTTTGTGAAATTGACTGACGCCGGCCAGGTCGCCGGTCTGGTCGGCCACCAGCATCGCCATGGTTTCGCCGAACGACAACACATCGAATTCAGTCATGGGCAGGCTCCCGGCGCGATTGCCCGAGGCGCGACAAAATGGTGACATGTTCGGCGGTCAAGGCCAGCAGGTCATCGCCTTGCAGCGGGTATTCGGCGGCACGCATCACGCCGACGGGCATGTGTTTGAACAGTTGCTCCCACAGATGCAGGTCTGCCAGGGCCGGGGGCACGGCGATCAGTTTGCCGTCGGCACGCCGGGCCACCGCCTTGCAGTGCACATACGCCACATGCCGTCCGAGTTGTCGGGCCGCCCCCGTGGCCGATTGGTCCTGCCATTGCCAGTTGCCAATGTCGAAGGTCATGCCGACAGGCAACCCGCATTGTTCAATGGCGGCGAAGAAACGTTGCAAGGGTTCGATCCGCCCACCTTGCAAGGTCTGGTCGTTTTCCACCAACAGTTGCGCGGGACTTGCCGCGAGCCTGTCGGCGAGGGCCGACAGGTCGTGGGAGTCGGTGAAGTGCCCGAGGGAAACTTTAAGCCACGTCGAGCCGAACGCCTCGCAGCGTTGCAGGGCGACGGTCAATTCGGGATTGGGCTTGGACTGGCCGGGCAGCCAGAGCTCAAGGGGCGACGAATAGACACTCTTCAGTCCCTGGGCTCGCGCGTCGACGGCCAGCTCGGTGGGTTGTTCAGTGGTGAGCAATTCTTCGCGCCATTCGATTCGCGAGGCACCGGCGGCGGCCAGAAGCGCGATGAAGCTGCCTTGGCCGTGCTGGCGCACCAGGTCGGCACCGTAGCTGGAGAGGCTGATGGAAACGGGTGGGCTATGCATTGTTCTTGTACCTCTGAAACCGGTTTCAGTTTTGTTCAAAAAAAAGGCTGAGCCTTGGATTTCAGCAGCAGCCAGTGCAGTCATTGAAGGACCTCGCGCGTCGATCCACGCTCAATCAGCTGCGCCGCAAAATCCAGGGTCCGTACCGGCCCGTTGTCGCCACGCAAGCGCTTGAGCAAACACTCGAACGCGCTGGCGCCGATCTCAGCCGTCGGCTGTGCCAGGGCGGTGATACCGCTGCCCACCAAGGGATACCAATCGAGGTCGTCGAGGGCGATCAGCCCAACATCGTCGAACAAGTGGCAGCCCAATTGGCGCAATACTTGGGTGGCGGCCAGCGCGGCGATGCCGTTGGCGCAAAAGAGTGCCTTGGGGCCGAGGCCTGGCTGGGCAAGGAAGTCTTTGATGCGCCCGGCCAGTTGATCGCAGGTTTCCACCACGGCGCCAGCCAAGGCAGGGCGGCGCTCGATGCCGGCCTTGAAACTCTCGACTCGCTCGATGCGCGAGCTGGTGCCGTCGAACGGCTCGGTTACCAGTAGCAGATCGCGGTAACCCCGCTGTTCGAGGTGGTCGAGGGCCATTTCGACGGCCGCCGGGTTGTCCAGACCCACCAAGTCGCTGTCGAGCCGATCGACCTTGCGATCCACCAGCACCATGGGCATTTCGCTGCGCAGTTCGAACAGTTCATCACGGTGATGGCCCAGCGTGTTCACGATCAGCCCTTCGATGTTGTAGGCGCGCAACAGCGCCAGATGCTGGCGCTCCTGCTCATCATCGCGGTCGGTGTTGCACACCACAAGGCTGTAGCCGTGGCGACGGCAGGCGGTTTCTACGCCATGCATCACGGCAATTGAATAGGGGTTGCGGATATCGGCCACGAGCATGCCGATCAGGCGTGTGCGCCCGCGTTTCAGGCCGCGGGCCATCTGGTTCGGCCGGTAACCCAGCTCGCTGATCGCCTGCTCTATGCGCCGGGCGATGGCTTCGGAAAGCAGCGCGCGGTCCTCGCCAATGAAGCGCGAGACGCTGGCCTTGGAGACCCCGGCGCGTTCGGCGACATCTAACATGGTTACGCGGCTGCGCTGGGCGGCGGAGAAAGAATTCACGGATTGAAACCTGCTTATTGGATTTTTAGCGGCTCTGAAACCGGTTTCAGGAAACACTAGAAGCTGATCCGGCGTCAAGGGCGATGCATCACAGGTGCGACCGACGGTGGTTCACCTCGGTCCGACAGCGGCGACGGTGCGGGCAGACATTTATCAGAACCGGGCCTTTCAAGGGATTTGCAGCCCGCCAGGCCATGTGTTTAGCTGCCTGCCTTCCCAGCCCCTGGACGACCGAAGCCGCCATGAACGTTACCCAGCCTCGTTTGAGATTGCTGTCGATTTTGACGGCGACCCTGTTGGTGGTGGGCTTTGCGTCCTACACCCTTTTGCACCACAGCGGGGCGCCAACAGACGAAGGTTTCGTCGCCGAGGACTTGAACGAAGGCGGCCTGGACGACATCGGCACGTTGGCGCTGCCCGACGTGGAGAAGCGCCTCAATTACTTGATCCAGGACACCGGCGAAACCCTCAGGTCCCTGGAACGGTTCAGTGACGCGCAGTTGAGCTTGAATATCGAGACGACCGAGCCAGCCGAGGAGCAATCGTTGCAGTACGAGACGCTTTTCGTCCCGTTCACCAGCGCGCAACTGAAAGCTGAGCTGGCGTCGATCCAGGGCCTGCGTTTTGCCCAGCGGCTGTTTGCCGACGGTTCCGAAGTGAGACTGGATACCAACAGCCTTGATCCGCTCTGGAAGCGCGCGGCCATGCCGAATGAACCGACTGCCGAGCAGTACCTGCCGCAGCGCCTGCGTTTTCGCGATGGCAGCGAAAAAAGCTTTGCCGACCTGAAGGCGCCGCCGCAGGACGAGCCCGACGACATGATCTTGTCCCATGAGGCCTTCGTGCTTTCGGTCAACAAACCCTTGGCCAGTCTCGGCCTGACGGTTGCGTACCGCAGCTATCCGGCGTTCCGCAAAGTGGTGCTGGACAAGGATCACCCCAGCGTGACCCTGGACGACGGCCAGTCCTTCCAGCTCATGGCATTGGGTGACGCAAGCGCTTCAGTGCGCCTGAGTACGCCGAAGATGTCGACTTTCGTTTTGCAAGGGCTGACCGAGGAGGGCAAGGCGCTCTACAGCAACGGTAACAATTCCCGTGCCTTCCCGTCTGAGCGCGATATTGCCGCATTGGGTGCTTATTACGACGCGCTGCTGCAAACCAAGGATGATCTTGCTCAGTTCAAGACCGGCCAGGCAGTACAACAACAGCTGGAGCGCGTCACCCAAGAGTTGGTCGCTCAGGCCGGACCGTTGAAAAATACCGAGGTCGACTACCGCTTCGAGGCCACCCCGCAGCGTATCGTCATTCATGTACTCGATCCGCTGGAAGACAACACCGTCGAATTCGCCGCGGTCGACAACGTCCTGGCGGAACAAGCGCGCTACATCGCCCTGGACCGCGAGGCCGAGCGCTACGGTTTCGTCGATCCGGCCGGACAGTGGCTGATCAAGCCCCGTTGGGTGCAGGTGCAAGACAGTCTGATGGCCGATGCCTACACCTTGTTCACCGCGCAAAAATCCAGCGACCCCGAGTCGGACGGGCAGGCGCTACGCAGCCAGTTCGCCTATTTCCCCGCCGGGAGCAACAAGCTTGTCGACCTGCCGTTCGAGCACATCACCGAAAAGTTGCGTGATGGCCTGCTGCTGGTGGAGCGTGAAACCAACGGGCCTTATGGACTCTACGATGCCAAGGGGCACCGTTTCATATTGCCGATGAAATTCGTCAACCCCACCGTGACCGACAATCTGTTCATTGCCCGTCTCGGCACGCGTACCTATGCGACGGAGGGGCTTTACGGCGCTTACACCCTGGACGGCAAGGAAGTCCTGCCCGCGCGGTTTTCAAGCATCGAGCACAGCGACGGCCACCTTTACACCAGCTCCTCTGACGGCAGTCGCCAGGACGTTTTCAACCTTCAAGGCAAGCGGATCAATCTTGAGGGCTATACCGTCAAAGGTCGTTTTGTCGGGCAACAACCGCTGCTGCTGCAGGACACGAAGAACGGGACGTTCGTCTTCATCAATCGCCAGGGTGCGCGGTTGCCGATCAAACTGCCGTATGACGAGGTGGAACCGTTTTCCAACGGCATGGCGGTGGTCGGGCGTGACAGCCTCTACGGTGCCATCGACCTGACTGGCAAGTTGCAGGTTCCGCTGGATTACAGCCAGATCAACGCGTTCCAGACCCGCTACGCCGCTGCTATCCGGGCTGGCGATGGTTCAGGGTTGGTCTTGATCAGTCAAGACAACCAGTTGATCAAGGAACTCGGCTCCTACACCAGTATGAAGGTGCCGGATAACGGCAACGGCGCCCGTTATTATGTAAGGGACCCGAGTAACAGTGATGAATACCTGGTGTATGACGCCGATGGCAATCAGGTGCGGCAATCCGAGTGACACCCCGACCCCCGTGGCGAGGCAGCTTGCTCCCGCTCGGCTGCGCAGCAGTCGCAAGTCGGCCGACGCGGTTTAGCTGCCATATTCGTGGTGCCTGGTTTGGGGTTGCTGCGCAACCCAGCGGGAGCAAGCTCCCTCGCCACAGGAGCGTATTCGCCTTTGGTTTCAGAGCTGGCTGATATAGGTGCCGGTCCCCCTGAGGATGTTCTGCAACGTCAGTTCCACTTCCGCCAGGTCTGCCGCATCGCTGCTGTGAGTGATTTCCAGCACGTCATCGCCATTGAGCGCGTCGGCATCCGCCGCGGCGATTTCGATTTTCAGCAGGGTTGGGCTGAGCGTGACCTTCGCGCCATCCAGCGTCGAGGGTTCGCCGTCGAGGGTGATTTCCAGCTCGTCTTCGTCGGGGTAGCGGGTCATCAGGAACATGTCGCCCTGGCTGCTGTGGCAACACAGCATAGCCATGTTGTCCTCTTCGTCGTCGCACGGGTTGGCGATCAGCAGGGCAGTGGTCATTTTCATCGGGTGGCTCCTGGCTCGATGAGCCGTCAAACGCGAAAAACCGAATTCTGCCAGCCTGGACGATTTTCTGCTGGATTACCCGCGCAGGGTGCCGTTTGGGCGTTAGGCTGCTAGGGTTGTTCGATGCACACCGGCTGTAGCGCTAGCCGATGACCGAATATGTCGCAGCGCTGCAAGCAGGCACATTGTCGCACTCGTTAAGCTGCGCAACGGATGTGCACCTGCAAAAGGCATCGCGGAGTGCTTTTTGCAGGTGTCCATGACATGGAAATTACATGGAAAAGGATGTGACCTGCGGGTCTCGTCCAGCTTCACCCACCTGTCATCCTGTTTCCTCTGCCCGAGAATCAGGAACAGGATGGCCGACGGCCCCGGAAGGGGTTGCACGCGACGCTACCATCAATAACAAGCCCAAGCGGAGTACCACAGATGGCGTTCTTCACCGCAGCCAGCAAAGCCGACTTCCAGCACCAACTGCAAGCGGCACTGGCGCAGCACATCAGTGAACAGGCACTGCCACAAGTGGCGCTGTTCGCTGAACAATTCTTCGGCATCATTTCCCTCGATGAACTTACCCAGCGCCGGTTGTCCGACCTCGCCGGCTGCACCCTGTCTGCCTGGCGCCTGCTTGAGCGCTTCGAGCACGCGCAACCGCAGGTGCGCGTCTACAACCCCGATTACGAACGTCACGGCTGGCAGTCGACCCACACCGCCGTCGAAGTGCTGCACCATGACTTGCCGTTCCTGGTGGATTCGGTCCGCACCGAGCTGAACCGTCGCGGCTACAGCATCCACACCCTGCAAACCACCGTCCTGAGCGTGCGTCGCGGCAGCAAGGGCGAGTTGCTGGAAATCCTGCCCAAAGGCACCCAGGGCGACGACGTGCTGCAAGAGTCGTTGATGTACCTGGAAATCGACCGCTGCGCCAACGCCGCCGAACTCAATGTCCTGAGCAAGGAACTTGAGCAAGTGCTGGGCGAAGTGCGCGTGGCCGTGGCCGATTTCGAGCCGATGAAAGCCAAGGTCCGGGAAATCCTGGCGAGCCTGGACAACAGCGCCTACGCCACCGATGCCGATGAAAAAGCCGAAATCAAGAGCTTCCTGGAATGGCTGGTGGGCAACCACTTCACCTTCCTCGGCTACGAAGAGTTCGTGGTTCGCGATGAAGCCGACGGCGGCCACATCGAGTACAACCCTGACTCGTTCCTCGGCCTGACCAAATTGCTGCGCGCCGGCCTCACCGCCGAGGACCTGCGTATCGAAGACTACGCGGTCAATTACCTGCGCGAACCGACCCTGCTGTCGTTCGCCAAGGCCGCGCACCCGAGCCGGGTGCACCGTCCGGCTTATCCGGACTACGTGTCGATCCGTGAAATCGACGCCGACGGCAAGGTCATCAAGGAATGCCGCTTCATGGGCCTGTACACCTCCTCGGTGTATGGCGAGAGCGTGCGGGTCATCCCGTACATCCGCCGCAAGGTCGAGGAAATCGAGCGCCGTTCGGGCTTCCAGGCCAAGGCGCACCTGGGCAAGGAACTGGCCCAGGTGGTCGAAGTGCTGCCCCGCGACGACCTGTTCCAGACGCCGGTGGACGAGCTGTTCAGCACCGTCATGTCCATCGTGCAGATCCAGGAACGCAACAAGATCCGCGTGTTCCTGCGCAAAGACCCGTACGGGCGCTTCTGCTACTGCCTGGCCTATGTGCCGCGCGACATCTATTCCACCGAAGTGCGCCAGAAAATCCAGCAAGTGCTGATGGACCGCCTGAAAGCTTCGGACTGCGAATTCTGGACCTTCTTCTCCGAATCCGTGCTGGCCCGCGTGCAGTTGATCCTGCGGGTGGACCCGAAAAACCGTCTCGACATCGACCCGGTCCTGCTGGAAAAAGAAGTCGTGCAGGCCTGCCGCAGCTGGAAGGATGACTACGCCAGCCTGGTGATCGAGAGCTTCGGCGAAGCCCAGGGCACCAATGTGCTATCGGACTTTCCGAAAGGTTTCCCGGCCGGCTACCGCGAGCGTTTTGCCGCGCACTCCGCCGTGGTGGACATGCAACACCTGCTGAGCCTGAACGAAACCAACCCGCTGGTGATGAGCTTCTACCAGCCGTTGGGCCAGGTGTCCGGCCAGCGTGAGCTGCACTGCAAGCTGTATCACGCCGACACCCCGCTGGCGCTGTCCGACGTGCTGCCGATCCTGGAAAACCTGGGTCTGCGCGTGCTGGGCGAGTTCCCGTATCGCCTGCGCCATACCAATGGCCGCGAGTTCTGGATCCATGATTTTGCGTTCACCGCCGCCGAAGGCCTGGACCTCGATATCCAGCAGCTCAACGACACCTTGCAGGACGCCTTCGTCCACATTGTCCGTGGCGATGCCGAGAACGATGCGTTCAACCGCCTGGTGCTCACCGCCGGCCTGCCATGGCGCGACGTGGCGCTGCTGCGTGCCTACGCCCGTTACCTGAAGCAGATCCGCCTGGGCTTCGACCTTGGCTACATCGCCAGCACCCTGAACAACCACACCGACATCGCTCGTGAGCTGACCCGGTTGTTCAAGACCCGCTTCTACCTGGCGCGCAAGCTCAGCGGCGATGACCTGGAAGACAAACAGCTGCGTCTGGAACAGGCGATCCTCTCGGCCTTGGACGACGTTCAGGTGCTCAACGAAGACCGGATCCTGCGTCGCTACCTGGACCTGATCAAGGCAACCCTGCGGACCAACTTCTACCAGACCGACGCCAACGGCCAGAACAAGTCCTACTTCAGCTTCAAGTTCAACCCACACCTGATCCCGGAACTGCCCAAGCCAGTGCCGAAGTTCGAAATCTTCGTCTACTCGCCACGGGTCGAAGGCGTGCACCTGCGTTTCGGCAACGTCGCCCGTGGCGGCTTGCGCTGGTCTGACCGTGAAGAAGACTACCGCACCGAAGTGCTTGGCCTGGTAAAAGCCCAGCAAGTGAAGAACTCGGTGATCGTGCCGGTGGGCGCCAAAGGTGGTTTCCTGCCGCGTCGCCTGCCATTGGGCGGCAGCCGGGACGAGATCGCGGCCGAGGGCATCGCTTGCTACCGCATCTTCATTTCGGGGCTGCTGGACATCACCGACAACCTGAAGGACGGCGCCCTGGTGCCGCCGGCCAACGTCGTGCGGCATGACGATGATGACCCGTACCTGGTGGTGGCGGCGGACAAAGGCACCGCGACCTTCTCCGACATCGCCAACGGCATCGCCATCGACTACGGCTTCTGGCTCGGCGATGCGTTTGCCTCCGGCGGTTCGGCCGGTTACGACCACAAGAAAATGGGTATCACCGCCAAGGGCGCGTGGGTCGGCGTTCAGCGCCACTTCCGCGAGCGCGGCATCAATGTCCAGGAAGATAGCATCACCGTAGTGGGTGTCGGCGACATGGCCGGCGACGTGTTCGGCAACGGCTTGTTGATGTCCGACAAGCTGCAACTGGTCGCGGCTTTCAACCATCTGCACATCTTCATCGACCCGAACCCGGAGCCTGCCAGCAGCTTTGCCGAGCGCAAGCGTCTGTTCGAACTGCCGCGTTCGGCCTGGACCGACTACGACACCAGCATCATGTCCGAAGGCGGCGGTATCTTCTCGCGCAGTGCCAAGAGCATCGCGATCTCGCCGCAGATGAAAGAACGCTTCGACATCAAGGCCGACAAGCTGACCCCGACCGAACTGCTGAACGCCTTGCTCAAGGCGCCGGTGGACCTGTTGTGGAACGGCGGTATCGGCACCTACGTCAAGGCCAGCACCGAAAGCCACGCCGACGTCGGCGACAAGGCCAACGATGCGCTGCGCGTGAACGGCAACGAGCTGCGCTGCAAGGTGGTAGGCGAGGGCGGCAACCTGGGGATGACCCAACTGGGTCGTGTCGAGTTCGGTCTCAATGGCGGCGGTTCCAACACCGACTTCATCGACAACGCCGGTGGCGTGGACTGCTCCGACCACGAAGTGAACATCAAGATCCTGCTCAACGAAGTGGTGCAGGCCGGCGACATGACCGACAAGCAACGCAACCAGTTGCTGGCGAGCATGACCGACGAAGTCGGCGGCCTGGTGTTGGGCAATAACTACAAGCAGACCCAGGCCCTGTCCCTGGCGGCACGCCGCGCCTTCGTGCGGATTGCCGAATACAAGCGCCTGATGAACGACCTGGAAGTGCGTGGCAAGCTGGACCGCGCTATCGAGTTCCTGCCGACCGAAGAGCAACTGGCCGAACGCGTCGCGGCGGGCCATGGCCTGACCCGTGCCGAACTGTCGGTGTTGATCTCCTACAGCAAGATCGACCTCAAGGAAGCGCTGCTCAACTCCCAGGTACCGGATGACGATTACCTGACCCGTGACATGGAGACTGCGTTCCCACCGATGCTGGTGAGCAAGTTCTCCGAGGCCATGCGTCGCCATCGCCTGAAACGCGAGATCGTCAGCACCCAGATCGCCAACGACCTCGTCAACCACATGGGCATCACCTTCGTCCAACGGTTGAAAGAGTCCACCGGCATGAGCCCGGCGAACGTGGCCGGCGCCTATGTGATCGTGCGGGATATCTTCCATCTCCCACACTGGTTCCGCCAGATCGAAGCCCTGGACCACCAGGTCTCGGCCGACGTGCAACTGGAACTGATGGACGAGCTGATGCGCCTGGGCCGTCGCGCCACCCGCTGGTTCTTGCGCAGCCGCCGCAACGAGCAGAACGCTGCCCGCGACGTCGCTCACTTCGGTCCGCACCTGGCGGCGTTGGGTCTCAAGCTCGACGAGTTGCTGGAAGGCCCGACCCGTGAAGGCTGGCAGACCCGCTACCAGGCCTACGTGGCCGCCGGCGTGCCGGAGTTGCTCGCGCGCATGGTTGCCGGCACCACGCACCTGTACACCTTGCTGCCGATCATCGAGGCGTCCGACGTGACTGGCCAGAACGCCGCCGATGTAGCCAAGGCGTACTTCGCCGTGGGCAGCGCGCTGGACATCACCTGGTACCTGCAACAGATCAGCGCCTTGCCGGTGGACAACAACTGGCAGGCCCTGGCCCGCGAAGCGTTCCGCGATGACATCGACTGGCAGCAACGGGCGATTACCATCTCGGTCTTGCAAGAGGGCGACGGCACCCAGGACGTGGAAACACGCCTGGCGCTGTGGCTGGAGCAGCACCGCGAGATGGTTGAGCGCTGGCGCGCCATGCTGGTGGACATCCGCGCCGCCAGCGGCACCGACTACGCCATGTACGCGGTGGCCAACCGCGAGCTGCTCGACCTTGCGTTGAGCGGTCAGGCGGTCGTCACGGCCAACTGATACAGCGCTGAATGAACAAGCCCCGCCTCGAAAGACGCGGGGCTTTTTCTTGGCTGTTCAAACGCTTGCTCCCTCGCCACAACAGCGCCTTCAGACCGCGCTGCGTTCGCGAAGCTCCTGCAACCGATCGGCCCCGCCTTCGGCAACGCGATTCTGAATCAGGCGATCAGAACCGCCTTCAGCCACGCGATTCTGAATCAGGCGATCGGAACCACCTTCGGCCAGTTGTTGGGCAGACGGGCTGTCGGCCTGCGCACTCGCCGAGGCAACATTCGACAAGCCAACACCGCCAACCAGTGGAAGAGCGCATGTATAAAATCGCGAAAATCCAGGTTGAACAAAGTTCATTTAATCAGGGCAACTAACCGAAAATTTAAGTTGCCATTAAGGTGCCGTTTCAAGAGGCATGCGTGGCACGAAGTCGCCACCCAGCCCTAGCCGATAATCGCACGTTTTTTCAGGCGACCTCGCCTGGCGTATTGACCGAACTAACCGGTTGGTACATTTTAGTCGCAACACGTCTCGCCAGCTGGCCGTGACCATAATAAAAAAGAGGAACATCCGATGCGTACCCGTCCACCCGCGCCACGCGCGTTTCCATCAAGCCGTTGCTCGTGTCCCGAAGCAACGTCCAGCACCTCTCAAGCGACCCGCTAGCGACCCGCGCTAATAGCTGCACTGGCGAGCCGGCTGAATGTCGGCACCTAAAGTCCGAGAGGTCTCGAAGATGACAAAAGTCGTCGATTTGTATTTCAAGCTGCTGAAGCTGCTGATCGTCTTGTGCATGGTCGCGATGATCGTGCTGGTGTTCGGTAACGTCGTGTTGCGCTATGCCTTCAACTCCGGCATCAGCGTGTCGGAAGAACTGTCGCGGTGGTTCTTCGTCTGGATGATTTTCCTGGGCGCCCTGGTGGCGCTCAAGGATCGCGCCCACCTGGGCATGAACAGCCTGGTCAAGCGCTTGCCGCCAGCGGGCCAGCGTGCTTGCCTGATCATCAGCCATCTGTTGATGCTGTACATCTGCTGGCTGATAGTCAGTGGAAGTTGGCAGCAGGCGGTCATCAACCTGGACGTGGTCGCGCCGGCTTCCGGCCTGTCGATGGCGTTGTTCTACGCCGCAGGACTGGTGTTCGGTGCCAGCGCCAGCGCCATCCTGGTGTACGAGCTGTACTTGGCGCTGTCCGGCAAACTCAGGGACGAGGAGCTGGTGATGGTCGAGCAAAGCGACACCCCGGCAATCAATCCTGACACCATCGCTGAAACCATCAAGAGTACCCGCCCATGACCTTGGCCATCTTCCTGGGATCGTTGATGGGCAGCATGGCGCTGGGAATGCCGATTGCCTTTGCCTTGCTGGTGGTCAGCGTGTCGCTGATGTTTTACCTGGACCTGTTCGACGCCCAGATCATCGCGCAGAACCTGCTCAATGGTGCCGACAGCTTCCCGCTGATGGCGGTGCCGTTCTTCATGCTGGCCGGCGAAGTCATGAACGTCGGCGGGCTCTCCAAGCGCATCGTCAACATTGCCATGGCGCTGGTGGGGCACAAGCGCGGGGGCCTGGGTTACGTGGCGATTATTGCCTCCTGCCTGTTGGCGTCGCTGTCTGGCTCGGCCGTCGCCGATGCGGCGGCGCTGGCGGCGTTGCTGGTGCCGATGATGGTGCTGGCCGGGCACAACCGGGGGCGCTCGGCCGGGTTGATCGCTGCTGGTAGCACTATTGCGCCGGTCATTCCGCCGAGCATTGGTTTCATCGTCTTTGGCGTGGCGTCCGGCGTGTCGATCTCCAAGTTGTTCCTGGCCGGGATCGTGCCAGGGCTGATGCTTGGCGCCGGGCTGGCCGTCGCCTGGTGGTTCATCTCCCGTCGCGAAATCGTCGAGACGCCACCCAAGCGCTCCCGTGCCGAAGTGCTGCGCACATTGCTCGATGGCAGCTGGGCGATGGGCCTGCCGCTGATCATCATCCTCGGTCTGAAATTCGGCATTTTCACGCCCACGGAAGCGGCGGTGGTCGCGGCGGTGTACTCGTTGTTCGTGTCGTTGGTGATCTACCGGGAAATGAAGATCAGCCAGCTGTACGAAGTGATCCTGTCCTCGGCCAGGACCACCTCGGTGGTGATGCTGTTGGTGGCGGCGGCCATGGTTTCATCGTGGCTGGTGACCATCGCCGACTTGCCCGGTCAACTGGCGGAACTGCTGGCGCCGTTCATGGACAACCAGACCCTTCTGCTACTGGTGATGATGGCGTTGATCATCTTGGTCGGCACGGTGATGGACATGACCCCGACCATTCTCATCCTCACGCCGGTGCTGATGCCGGCCGTGATCCAGGCGGGCATCGATCCGGTGTACTTCGGCGTGCTGTTTCTGATCAACACGGCGATTGGCCTGATCACACCGCCAGTGGGCACGGTGCTGAACGTGGTGTGCGGCGTGGCGAAGCTCGACTTTGAAGAGATCGTGCGCGGCGTATGGCCGTTCATGCTGGCGCAGTTTGCCGTGCTGTTTTTGCTGGTGCTGTTCCCCCAGCTGGTCCTGGGACCGCTGAAATTCTTCACTGGTTGACGCCAGTGACAACCCTGACCGCTCTACGCTAACAACAATAATGATCGGAGACTCAAATGCAAAAACTGATGAAAACCTTGCTGGCCGGGGCGTGCGCGACGGGCTTGCTATTGGGCAGTGTCGCCGCCCACGCGGACGAGATCCGCGAGCGCACCTTGCGTTTCGCCTTCCAGAACGTCAAGGAGCACCCGCAAGGGCAGGGCGCGCAAAAGTTCGCCGACCTGCTCAGCGACAAGAGCGGCGGCAAGATCAAGGTTCGTCTGTTTCCTGGCGGAACCCTGGGCGGCGACGTGCAGACCGTCTCGGCGCTGCAAGGCGGCACGCTGGATATCACCGTGCTCAACTCCGGCATCCTGGCCGCCCAGGCCGCGGATTTCGCCATGCTCGACTTCCCGTTCCTGTTCAATAACGCCGAGGAAGCCCATGCAGTGATTGACGGGCCAGTCGGCCAGAAACTCGCGGCGCAACTGGACAGCAAGGGCCTGGTCGGCCTGGGCTATTGGGACCTGGGTTTCCGCAACCTGACCAATAGCAAGCATCCAGTGGCGAAACTGGAGGACATGCAAGGCCTGAAGATCCGGGTCATCCAATCGCCGATCTACCTGGAGACCTTCACGGCCCTGGGCGCGAACCCGGTGCCGATGGCATTCCCCGAGGTCTACACCGGCCTGGAACAACACACCATCGACGGGCAGGAAAACCCGTTTACGGTGATCGAAGGCAACAAGTTCTACGAGGTACAGAAATACCTTTCGGTGACCGGCCACATCTTCAATCCGCAGTCGCTGATCATCAGCCAGAAAACCTGGAATCGCCTGAACGATGATGAAAAGGCTCTGGTTCGCGCGGCGGCAGCCGAGGCGCAGACCTTCCAGCGCGAGGTCACGGCAGCGAGCATGGACAAGGCGAAAGCGACGCTGGCGGGCGCAATGACCGTCAACGAAATCACTCCGGCCGAGAAAGATCGCTTCCGCGAGCGCGTGCAACCGGTGATCGACAAATTCGCCAAGTCCCTGGACGGTGACCTGGTGAAGATGATGTATGCCGAAATCGCCAAGGTGCGTGCTGGGCAGTGAGGATGATGTCCTGATTGGATCAGACCGGTGGAGGCGGCCAAGCGCGCTTCCACCGGTTTTTTATGCCTTCAACGGATCATTGTGCACCGGGAACCGCCAGCCACTGCCCAATCACTTTCTGATAACTGCCGTTGGCCTTGCTCAGGTGCAGCCATTGGTCGACATACATTTTCCAGCTGTTGTCGTCACGAGGCAGCAGGTAGGCCTTCTCGCCGTATTGCAGGTATTGGCTCGGGTTGACCGCGCAGAGGCCCGGCTTGAGCTTCTGTTGGTAGAGCGCTTCCGAGGCATCGGTGATCATCACGTCGGCGCGTTTGTCCAGCAGCTCCTGGAAGATCGTCACGTTGTCATGAAAAGCGAGTTGGCCCTTGGGCAGGAACGCTCGCACGAACGCTTCGTTGGTGCCGCCGGCCGGTTCGACGAGACGCACCGAAGGCTGGTTCATCTGCTCGATGGTCTGGTAGCGCGACTGGTCCTCGCAACGCACCAGCGGGATCTTGCCGTCGACGTCCAGGGTGCTGCTGAAATAAGCCTTCTTCTGCCGCTCCAGGGTCACCGAAATCCCGCCCATGCCGATGTCGCATTTGCCGGCGATCATATCCGGCATCAAGGTTTTCCAAGAGGTCTGCACCCATTGCACCTTGACGCCCAGGCTCGCCGCCAGGGAGCGGGCCATGTCGATATCGATGCCTTCGTAATCGCCCGATTCAGCCTTGTAGGTGTAGGGCTTGTAGTCGCCCGTTGTGCACACCCGCAGTTCACCTTTTTGCAGCACCTGGTCCAGGTGCGAAGGGGTTGGCTCGGCCAAGGCGCTGGCGCAGAGCGCGAGCAGGCCGCAGAACGTCATCGTGCTTGTTATGGTTTTCATATTGATAGGACGTCTCGCAAGGGGAGGGACTAGGCCGTCGAGTGTAGTAAAAGTGTCGGCGGGCTGTCACTGAAGGGCGAAGCCGAGCCGTCATTCCTCTGGGGCGGTGGGTGGCTTAGCGGGAAATGAGCCCATGGTCGATTGCGTATTTCACCAAGGCGGCGGGTTTATCGATGTTGAGCTTGCGGCGGATGCTCAGGCGATGGGTTTCGACGGTGCGGACGCTGATGTCCAGTTCCCGGGCCATTTCCTTGTTGTTTAGCCCTTGGGCCATTTTCGCCAGGACCTGGCTTTCGCGCGGTGTCAGTTCGCTGTCGGTGTTCGGGTCGGTGGCGAGGCGCTGGGCGATCTCGGCGCTGTAGAAAGTGCCGCCGCTGATGATGGCTTCTATGGCGGCGACGATTTCCTTGGACGGTGAATTCTTCAGGACATAGCCGCTAGCACCGGCGCGCACCGATTCGCTGATGTATTCATGATTGTCGTACATGCTCAAGATCAGGATCTTGAGGCTGGGGTACTGCTTGCCCAGCAGCCGGGTAAGCTCCAGGCCGTTCATGTCCTTGAGACCGATGTCCATCAGCAGCAGGTCCGGCTGGCAGCGCTCCACCATTTCGATCGCCTGCACGCCATTCTCCGCTTCGCCGACCACGTCTAGTTGGGGCATGACGGACAGCAGCGCACGGATGCCGTCGCGGACCAGGGAATGATCGTCGACCAACGCGACGCGTATAACCGCAGGCAGGTTCATGGGCAGGTGCTCTTGTTGAAATGAATGCGCATCAGCTTTCCGTGGCGGGCATGGTCATGGGCAGCAAGATATCTAGCTCGCTTCGTCCCGGTACCGATGTCAGTTCCAGCCGTCCGCCGAAATGCTCGACCCGTTCGCGGATATTACGCAGGCCGATCCCCGTATGGCCACGTTCGACCTGCGGGACGTTGAAGCCCATCCCATCGTCGACCACGGTCAGGCGCAAGGATTGGCCCGAGCCGAACAGGGTGATGGCGACACGTTTCGCCCCGGCGTGTCGCTCGATGTTGGTCAGCGCTTCCTGGGCGATGCGGAACAGCGAGACGGGGGCGCCGTTTTCCAGGCGACAATCGAATTCGTTGCTCCGGTAGGCGACCTCCAGGCCGCTGCGCTGCTCGAATTCTGCCGCGAGCTGGCCGATGGCGGCGGGCAGGCCCAAGGTGTCGAGCAATGAAGAGCGCAAGTCGTGGGAGATGCTGCGGATTTCACCGATGGCTTCACCCAGGCGATCCGTGGCGTTTTTCAGGATACCCAGGCCGTTTTCCTGGCCATTTTCGAGTACATGGCTGGCCAGTTCGAACTGGAATTTGATCGACACCAATAATTGGCTGATACCGTCGTGAAGCTCGCGAGACACCCGCGAGCGTTCTTCTTCCTGCAAGCTGACGATGCGCTGGTTCAGGCGCTGGAGTTTCTTGTCGGCCAGGCGGTGTTCGCTGACATTGAGGGTGATGCCGCCGGCGAACACCAACAACACCGCCACCAGTGCGATGGCGGCGATGGCCTGCATGGTGGTGTGGATGCCTTGGGCCACTTCGTCGCGTGCCTGCTGGGTGGCGCGTTCGACGTCCTCCAGGTAGATCCCGGTGCCGAGCATCCAGCCCCAGCGATCCAACATCACGACGTAGGCGAGCTTGTCGGTCACTTGGCCGGAGGAGGGCTTGTTCCAGGCATAACGCTGGAAGCCCTCGCCTGATTCGGCGCTCTTGAGCAACGCCTGGATCACGGGCAGGCCTTGAGGGTCCTTCATGTCCCAGAGGTATTGCCCCACCAGCTCCGATTGGCGGGCGTGCATCAGGTTGCGACCCTGGCGGTCGTAGACGAAGAAATAACCGTTGATGCCAAAGCTGAGCTTGCGCAGTTCTTCCAGCACCTGCTGCTGCGCCCGCGCGTCGCCCTTGCCATCGTCGTACAGCGGGGCGATCAGGCTCTGGGCCATTTCTACGTAGTTCTTCAACTCGGCGCGTTTGCTGGCCAGGATACTGTCTTCGATCAGTTGCGCCTGTTGATCGCCCAGCTGGCGGTTGAGCGAGATGACCAAGGCACCAATAACGGCAATCGCCAGGACCAGCGGCAAAATCCCGAGGGCGACGATCTTGTGTTTGAGCAGCATCTTTACTCCTGTCCGGACTCGGCGGGGAGGCGAATGGCGGCATCATATGCCAAACCCATGGGGCAGGCATAAAACCTATGGCAGCGGGCATCTACGTAGTACTACGTAGGTACCCCGTACGTAGTACTGCGGATTTATTTATTGACGGCTTGCAGGGATATTGGGTCGGCTCCGAATAGCCGGGGCACACTATAAAAACAATCGCCGCAATCCATTGGATATCGGCAGGAGACACGCAATGACAACCCGTCTGGTTAAACACCTCGCCTGGTTTGCCGTGGCTGTTCTGGGAGCTTGTGCGCTGAGTGTCGTGGCCTTGCGCCGCGGAGAGCCGATCAACGCCCTCTGGATCGTCGTCGCGGCCGTGGCCATTTACCTGGTCGCCTACCGCTACTACAGCCTCTTCATCGCCAACAACGTGATGCAACTCGATGCGCGCCGGGCCACGCCCGCCGTGCTCAACAACGATGGCCTGGACTATGTCCCGACCAACAAACACATCCTCTTCGGCCATCACTTCGCGGCCATTGCCGGCGCGGGGCCGTTGGTCGGGCCGGTGCTGGCGGCGCAGATGGGCTACCTGCCCGGCACGCTCTGGCTGATCGCCGGCGTGGTGCTGGCCGGTGCGGTGCAGGACTTCATGGTCCTGTTCCTGTCGACCCGCCGCAACGGTCGCTCCCTGGGCGACATGGTGCGCGAGGAAATGGGCCGCATCCCCGGCACCATCGCGCTGTTCGGCTGCTTCCTGATCATGATCATCATCCTCGCGGTGCTGGCGCTGATCGTGGTCAAGGCCCTGGCCGAGAGCCCATGGGGCATCTTCACGGTGATGGCGACCATCCCGATCGCGATGTTCATGGGCATCTACATGCGCTACATCCGCCCGGGCCGCATTGGTGAAATCTCGCTCATCGGCGTGCTGTTGCTGCTGGGTTCGATCTGGCTGGGCGGGCAGATTGCCGCCGATCCGGTCTGGGCCAAGGCCTTCACCTTTACCGGGATCCAGATCACCTGGATGCTGATCGGCTACGGTTTTGTCGCCGCGGTGCTGCCGGTGTGGCTGATCCTGGCGCCACGGGACTACCTGTCGACCTTCCTCAAGATCGGCACGATCATCGCCCTGGCGATCGGCATCCTGGTCACCATGCCCGAGCTGAAAATGCCGGCGCTGACCCAGTTCACCGACGGCACGGGACCGGTGTGGAAGGGCGGTCTGTTCCCGTTCCTGTTCATCACCATCGCCTGCGGCGCGGTCTCGGGCTTCCATGCGCTGATCTCCTCGGGCACCACGCCCAAGCTGCTGGATAACGAAACCAACGCGCGCTACATCGGCTACGGCGGCATGCTGATGGAGTCCTTCGTGGCGATCATGGCGATGGTCGCCGCCTCGGTGATCGAGCCGGGCGTGTACTT
This sequence comes from Pseudomonas sp. Z5-35, assembly GCF_051131945.1. Lineage (NCBI taxonomy): Bacteria > Pseudomonadati > Pseudomonadota > Gammaproteobacteria > Pseudomonadales > Pseudomonadaceae > Pseudomonas > Pseudomonas sp. Z5-35. The sequence continues at coordinate 3,089,229 of NZ_CP071640.1, read as the reverse complement.
CGCCATGAACAGTCCGGCGGCGATCGTCGGCGGTGACGTGGTGACCGTGGCGCAAACCATCAGCGGCTGGGGTTTTGCAATCACCCCCGAGGCGTTGCAAGCGGTGGCCAAGGACATCGGCGAGACCACCATCCTGGCTCGCGCCGGCGGTGCGCCGACCCTGGCGGTGGGTATCGCGCAGATCTTGCACTCGGTGTTGCCGGGTGAGAACACCATGGCGTTCTGGTACCACTTCGCGATCCTGTTCGAAGCGCTGTTCATTCTGACGGCAGTGGACGCCGGCACCCGTGCCGGACGGTTCATGCTGCAGGATCTGCTCGGCTCGTTCGTGCCGGCCCTCAAGCGCACCGAATCGTGGACCGCCAACCTGATCGCCACCGCCGGCTGCGTCGCGCTGTGGGGTTACTTGCTGTACCAGGGCGTGATCGATCCGCTGGGCGGCATCAACACCTTGTGGCCGCTGTTCGGCATCTCCAACCAGATGCTGGCCGGTATCGCGCTGATGCTCGCCACCGTGGTGCTGATCAAGATGAAGCGCCAGCGCTACGTCTGGGTCACGCTGTTGCCGGCGAGCTGGCTGTTGATCTGCACCACCACCGCAGGCCTGATCAAGCTGTTCGACGCCAACCCGGCGATCGGCTTCCTGGCCCTGGCGCGCAAATACAACGATGCCCTGGCCGCCGGCCAGATCCTGGCCCCGGCCAAGAGCATCGAGCAGATGCAGCACGTGGTGTTCAACGCCTACACCAACGCAACGCTGACGGTGTTGTTCCTGTTCGTGGTCTTCAGCATCCTGTTCTACGCGCTCAAGGTCGGCATCGCCGCCTGGGGCACGAAAGAACGCACGGACAAAGAAGCGCCATTCCAGGCCCTGCCGGACGCTTGATCGAGGATTGCAACGATGTTCAATGACTTGAGTCGCCTCGGTAAATACCTCGGTCAGGCCGCGCGCCTGATGGTCGGCATGCCCGACTACGACAACTACGTCGAGCACATGCAAACCAAGCACCCGGATAAACCGCTGATGGACTACGAGGCGTTCTTCCGCGAACGCCAGGAGGCCCGTTACGGTGGCAAGGGTGGGCCCAAGTGTTGTTGAGTTGAGGTAAATCCTGTGGGAGCTAGCAAGCTCCCACAGTTGTTTCTGGGGTTCTCAAGGTTTGCATACGCCACAAATCCCCTGTGGCGAGGGAGCTTGCTCCCGCTGGCGTGCGAAGCAGGCCCCAGCGTTTCTTCAGGCCGACCGCATCGGCCGGTTTTGCGACTGCTGCGCAGCCGAGCGGGAGCAAGCTCCCTCGCCACGGGGCAGTTGTCTGGCTTGATTGCTTTATGAATCAGTCCGCCAACAACACCGCCGCATCGAAGCCCACCCGCAAGTTACCCCAGTGGCGGCCGCCGAAGAAGAAGGGTACGTCGATCTCGGTCATGATTTCCCCAGTGTCGCGCAGGTAGGTCTGGAGCAGGAAGCGCTGGACGTTGCCCGCCGCGCGCAGGCCGATCGGGTCGTTGAAGATCCGCTTGTTGCGGCACACCGGCAAGTCCACCGTGCGGTCGCCGGTCGGGGGCTTGGAAACCCAGCTGTTGTTGACCGGGCAATAGCCCTTCGTATCGACAATGAACGAGACCTTGCCGCCCGGCGTGCTGCGGGTGAGCTTGTCGCATTCCTCTTGGCAGGCCCGGGCAAAGCGCTCGGTGTAGCTGGTCAGGTATTGCTTGGGATCGGTGCCCGGAACCAGTTTGTAACTCTGATCGAACAGGTTGAGGCCCTCGTCTTGCAACGCCTGCAGACGCACCTGAAGCGTGTCGCGGCATTGGCTGGCGCGGGTGATGGCGGCGTCCAGCTTGCCATGGCCGAGCACGAAGCGACCCAACAAGGTCTGGACCTTTTCAGCAACGCCGGACAGGTCGCGAGTAGCCGTCGCCGATTGCTGCATACGCTGGTCGATGGACTGGCTATCGGCGTGGATTTGGGTGACCCGTTCGTTGATGCCGGTGTTGGTGTCGGCAAACTGCTGGATGTGGTCGGCGATGTCGGCGAGCTTGCCGTTGGTGGATTCGAAGTCGACGATCATGCTTTCGAAATGACCAGACGCGCGCTCCACGACTTTCTGGGTTTCCCGGGCGCTGTGGCTGATCTGGGTGGTCTGCTGGTGGGTCGAGCTGACTTCCTGGAGCATCGCGTCGATGTTGCGCGAAATGTCGTCGGTGGCGCGGCTGACGTTCTGCGCCAAGGTGCGCACTTCATCGGCCACCACGGCGAAACCACGGCCGCTTTCCCCGGCTCGCGCCGCTTCAATGGCGGCGTTGAGGGCCAACAGGTTGGTCTGGGCGGAGATCTGCTGGATCAGGCCGACAATCGACTTGATGCTCGAGGAGCGCTGGTTCAAGGCGTCCACCAGCGTAGCGAATTCGCCGAGGCTGGTGGAAATCTCGCTGATGTTGCCGGTCACTTCCAGCAGCTCGGCGTAGGAATCACGGGCCATGCTCAGGTTCTGCGCGGTGGTCCCTGAAATACCCTGGGTCTGGCGCGAGACCTCTTCGATACGGCCCACGGCGGTGTTGCTCTGGTCCATCACTTCCTTGGCGAAGCGTGCCTGGTGGGTAGCGCTGTCGCTGGAGTCGCTGATGTTCTTAAGCGAGCGGGCCGACTCGACGGCGATGTGCACAGTCAATGCCTGGACGTTACTGATGATCTCGCGCTGCTTGGCCAGGAAGCGGTTGCAAGTCGCGGCCAGGGTGCGGATCTCGTCGTGGGTCACCAGCGGCAGGTCCTTGGACAAATCGCCCTCGCCATTGGCGATCTCTTCCAGGGCCTTGGTCATGGTGATAACCGGACGAACGATGAGGTGGCGGAAGTACCAGACCATGAAACTGATCATGCCCAGCGTCAGGAACGCGCCGAAGAGCAGGGCATGGGTGAGGCTGTCGAGCCGATCTTCGATTTGTCCCAGCAAAGCGCCATCCAGTTGAGCGGTGCGCAACTGCAGGACAATGTCGGCGCGTGCACTGAGGGCCACCCAATACAGCAGACCACTGACCAGCACCAGCAGGAAAAGGCTTGAAAGCTTTTTCGTGAGGGTATCGAAAAACTGCATTTCGATAGACTCGTACAAGGCCTTTAACGTCTGCATCACTGCTCCAGGGAAAAAAAAGATTCGATGGCATACATTCGACCGATAGCGCCAAAGCTTTAGTACATTTGGGCTATTTGATATCACTTCGGTAATTCTGCTGTTCATGGGCTTTGCAGGCGATGGGACAGGGATGTCAATACCAGTAGCAGTGGATTAGACGAAAGTCGTACTAGCGCCTTGCCCAGCGACTGCTACGGTTTGAAAGGGAAAACAATAAAAACAAAACGGGAGGCCCCTCCATGTCCACTGAAAAGCAACAGGCTGCGCGTGCCTACTGGACGGAAAACCTACGCTGGATGCTGGTGCTGCTAGCCATCTGGTTCTTGGTGTCGTTCGGCTTCGGCATTTTGCTGGTTGATGTACTCAATACCATCAGCTTCTTTGGTACGCCCTTGGGGTTCTGGTTTGCCCAGCAAGGGTCCATTTATGTCTTTGTGGTCGAGATTTTCTTCTATGTCTGGAAGATGAATCAGCTCGATCGCAAATATGACGTTCACGAAGACTGAGGCCGATGAGCATGGATACCCAAACCCTGATCTACCTGTTCGTCGGCGCCTCATTTGCCCTCTACATTGGCATTGCAATCTGGACGCGGGCCGGCTCCACCAGTGAATACTACATTGCCAGTAAAGGCGTACATCCCGTACTCAACGGCATGGCCACGGGCGCCGACTGGATGTCGGCCGCCTCGTTCATTTCCATGGCGGGGATCATCGCTTTTGCCGGCTATGACGGTTCGGTCTACCTGATGGGATGGACGGGCGGCTACGTGCTGCTTGCGATGTGCCTGGCGCCGTACCTGCGCAAATTCGGCAAGTTCACCGTGCCCGAGTTCGTCGGTGCGCGTTATTACTCGCAGACGGCGCGGGTGGTGGCGGTGATCTGCGTGATTTTCATTTCCTTTACTTACGTGGCGGGGCAGATGCGCGGTGTGGGCATTGTCTTTTCCCGTTACCTGGAAGTGGATATCAACACCGGCGTGATGATCGGCATGGCCATCGTGTTCTTTTATTCGGTGTTGGGCGGCATGAAAGGCATCACCTATACCCAGGTGGCGCAGTATTGCGTGATGATCTTTGCCTACATGGTGCCGGCCATTTATATCTCGATAATGATCACCGGTAATCCGATACCGCAGTTGGGCTTCATCAGCGAAGTGACCGGCTCGGGGCAGAGCGTGATCGAACGGCTGAATGGCCTGGGCGCCGAGTTGGGATTCACCGCCTATACCGACGGCACCAAATCGACCACCGACGTGTTTTTCATCACCATGGCGCTGATGGTCGGGACTGCGGGCTTGCCCCATGTGATCGTGCGTTTCTTTACCACGCCCACCGTACGGGATGCGCGCAAGTCGGCGGGCTACGCATTGCTGTTCATTGCCATTCTCTACACCACCGCACCGGCCGTCGCGGCCTTTGCTCGCACCAATCTGCTGACGTCCATCCCCAATATCAGTTACTCCACCGCGCCGAGCTGGTTCAAGGCCTGGGAAAATTCCGGACTGATTGCGTGGGCGGACAAGAACAACGACGGCATCATCCAATACGGCCCGGGGGCGGCTTTGGTTGGCGCGCCGAGTTTTACCGGCGAGCGCGGCGCACATGAGCAGCGATTGCTCAAGAACCAGGTCTCGCCGGTGGCCAACGAACTGTATGTCGACAACGACATCATGGTCTTGGCCAACCCTGAGATTGCCGGTCTGCCGGGGTGGGTGATCGCATTGATCGCCGCCGGTGGCCTGGCGGCGGCGCTTTCGACGGCAGCGGGGCTGTTGCTGGTGATCTCCACCTCGATTTCCCATGACCTGCTCAAAAGCAACATCATGCCCAGGATCAACGAAAAGCAAGAGTTGCTCGCGGCACGTATTGCCGCCGGCGTGGCGGTGTTGATTGCCGGATTATTCGGCATCTATCCCCCGGCATTCGTTGCACAGGTGGTTGCGTTCGCCTTCGGGTTGGCGGCGTCTTCCTTCTTCCCGGTCATTGTCATGGGGATCTTCTCCAAACGTATGAACCGCGAAGGCGCCATCGCCGGGATGATCGTCGGGCTGACCTTCACATTTACCTACATCGTCTACTTCAAGTTCATCAACCCGACGATGAACACCGCTGAGCATTGGTGGCTGGGTGTTTCCCCTGAAGGCATCGGCACCTTGGGGATGCTCCTCAACTTCCTGGCTGCGGTGGTGGTGTCACGCTTCACCGCGCCGCCACCGGAGCACATCCAGCACCTGGTCGAGGACATCCGCGTACCGAGAGGGGCCGGTGCCGCCATCGACCACTGACCGGTCGCAAGCCCGCCACTGAATGGGGGACCAACAAACAAGGGCGCCGGAGTGATCCGGCGCCCTTGTTTGTATGGGGTGACCTTGAGGCGAAAGTGTTTACTGGGAATAATTCTCAAAGTATATTCGCTCTCATTCACATTCCCTCCCTCCAGAGTGCAGCGTCTTGAATCGTTCCACCCCTCTCGCTTACCGCAATGCCCTCGTCAAATGTGTTTTACCCGCGCTGTCCTGCTGTTTCATGGCCAGCCCCTTGAGGGCGCAGGACGCTCTCGAACTGCCCACTACGGATGTGCAAGGCAGTCGGATCATTCAGGACGAAGGCTACACGGCATCGCAAGCCAGCACGGCGAGCAAGAGCGATGTACCGATCAAGGAGGAGGCGCAGTCAATCAACGTGGTGACCCAGCAAACGCTGGCCGATTACCAGGTACGCTCGCTGGATGAGGCAATGAAGTTCGTCAGCGGCGTCAGCCAGGGCAACACCCTGGGCAACTCCCGGGACTCGCTGGTCAAGCGTGGGTTCGGCACCAATGACGACGGCTCGATTTTGCGCGACGGTGTGCGCTCGAACCTGGGCCACAACTTCAGCGCCACCACCGAGCGGGTCGAAGTGCTCAAGGGCCCGGCGTCGATGCTCTACGGCGCGCTGGAGCCCGGCGGGTTGATCAACGTCATCAGCAAGAAGCCCGAATACGTTCAGAGCACAACATTGAGCGGTTCCGCCTACAGCGAAGGCGGCGGCACCATGGCCCTGGACACCACCGGGCCGCTGGGCGACACGGGCTTGGCCTATCGCCTGGTCGCCGAGCGCGGCCATGAGGATTACTGGCGCAACTACGGGGTCAACGAAAGCACCCTGGTGGCACCGTCTTTGGCCTGGACCGGCGAGCGAGCTTCGTTGAATTTGAGTTATGAGTACAACGAATATTCCAATCCGTTTGACCGCGGGACGATATTCACCGATGGGCATCCGGCCGACATCGACTATGACAAGCGCCTGGATGAGCCTTGGGCCAAGAGCGTGGGGATTCGCGAAACGGCCACGGCGCGGTTCGAATATGAGCTGAGCGATGCCTGGAAAACCCGCGTGACTTATGGCTGGAACAATGACCGATACAGTCTTTCGCTTGCGCAGCCGCGTATGTCCGGCAATGTCCTTCAGCGTGCCGCCAATGGCGCGCATTATGACGATGAAACCCGCTACGCCAGTTGGGATTTCATTGGCAAACAGGAACTGTTCGGCCAGCGTCATGACCTGTTGATCGGCGTTGATAACCAGGTCTCCGATCAGTTTCGTGGCAAGACCTATCGTGGAGCTTTCCAAGCAGGCTTTGACCCCGCGGCACCGGTGTACGGTGGATTGGGAGAGCCGAGCAGAGTCAATGCTGTGCAAAGCAACTTGAGCAACAAACTGACCTCCAGTTCGGTGTATCTGAAGGACAACTGGCACTTGGATGATCGTTGGATTTTAGTGCTTGGAGGGCGCTATCAGCATTACGATCAGTTCAGCAAACAGGGGTCGATTAAGCCTGTAACAGTTCGCGACGACAACGGCGATGCGTTTGTGCCGTTCCTGGGCCTCGTTTATAAAGCTACCGAGGAGCTATCGTTCTATGGCAACTACAGCCGCTCGTTCAAGCCGAACGATACCGTCGATAAAAACCTTGCAACCTTCAAACCGGAAGAAGGTCGCAGCTACGAGATCGGCGCAAAATACGATCCGCTGCCGGGCTTGAACATCAATCTTGCCTTGTTCGATATCGTCAAAAAGAACGTCGTGACCACCGTTGACGATGTCTCCGAGGCCGCCGGCAAAGTCGGCTCCCAGGGCCTGGAACTCGACATCACCGGTCGCCTCGCCGACCGTTGGGACCTGATCGGCACCTACGCCTATACCCACACCGAGATTCTGGATGACCCAAGGAACGAAGGTCACCGCCTGCCCGACGCCCCCAAACACACCGCCAGCCTGTACCTGTCCCATCACCTGAACGTGCCCGCCGAATTTGGCGCCTGGCATGCCGGTGCCGGCGCGCGTTACGTCGGCGAGCGGGCCGCCAATGCCGCCAACGATTTCTGGCTCAGCAGCTACACCGTTGCCGACGCCTTCCTGCGCTGGGAATCGCCGGTGTTCGGCCACAAGACCTCGTTGCAGCTGAACGTCGACAACCTGTTCGACAAGCAGTACTACCCGTCGTCCACCGGCAGCCAGTTGATGGTCAACGTCGGCGAGCCGCGTACCGCCAGGTTGAGCGCCAGCGTGACGTTTTAATCGTGACGTTCTGATCAGAAGGTACCAACGAAAATGCCCGGACTTCAAAGGCCGGGCATTTTTTTCGCGGGTCACTTTCTTTAGTTCGCTGTCACGAGCAGCGCCGGTTTATCCCACCGAAATGCCAGCACCGCCTGCTGGTTAAACAGCTCCAGGGATTTCTTCTTCTCGCCACAGATAAAACTTGCCTACAGTGAATGGGTATAAATTTCCCCTTTTCAGGGCATTTAATGTTGCCGTCCCGTCTCGTTGCACCGATTCGACCCGTTTGTCGCCAAGTCGCGGCAATTCGAAAAAAAGGTCTCAGGCCTCAAACGCGCTTGCGTCGCGAAATTGAAAAGAAATTTCGCTTTTTCATCGTCCTGCGACGTTTTTTCCAGCATTGTTTCAATCCATGGGACTTAGGCACAGCCTTTGCTTCGGCTCCGGTAGAACGAACCAACGAGGTCTTCGAGACGTAAATACAAGGGGGCGCACGTCATCCAGACGCAAAGGCCTGAATCAGAGACCCATGCCTAACGAGGTGTTCAGAGAAACAGGGCTCATAAAAACAAGGCAAGGCCAGACTTGGTGGAATGACGACGTAATAAGAAATGCCGTGTACGACACGGCTGGGAGTTGGCTATGCCCCACGCTTTTTTCAACGAAATGTATGACGCAAAGGGTGATTGCCGCCCGCATTACCAAGCTTTCTCGCGCTGGCTGGCGGACACGCCGCTGGAGCTGTTGGAGCAACGCCGGCGCGAAGCCGACCTGCTGTTCCATCGGGCGGGCATTACGTTCACGCTCTATGGCGACGAGCAGGGCACCGAGCGCCTGATCCCGTTCGACATCATTCCCCGCAGCATCAAGGCCAGCGAATGGCAAATGGTCGAGCGCGGCTGCATCCAGCGTGTCCAGGCCCTGAACATGTTCCTGGCCGATATCTACCACGGGCAACGCATTCTCAAGGAAGGCATCATTCCGGCCGAGCAAGTGCTGGCCAACGAGGGTTACCAGATCGCGATGCAAGGCCTGGACCTGCACCGTGGCATCTACGCCCATATCGCCGGCGTCGACCTGGTTCGCGATGGCGATGGCAGCTATTACGTGCTGGAGGACAACTTGCGTACGCCCAGTGGCGTGAGCTACATGCTCGAGGATCGCAAGATGATGATGCGCTTGTTCCCCGAGTTGTTCGCAGCCCAGCGCGTGGCGCCCATCGACCATTATCCGAATTTGCTGCTCGATACCCTCAAAAGCTCAAGCCCCTTGGAAAATCCGACCGCCGTGGTGCTCACCCCGGGGCGTTTCAACAGTGCCTATTTCGAACATGCCTTCCTGGCCCGGGAGATGGGCGTCGAACTGGTGGAAGGTGCGGACCTGTTCGTGCGCGATGACCACGTCTACATGCGCACCACCGCCGGTCCCCGGCAGGTCGATGTGATCTACCGTCGCCTCGACGATGCCTATCTCGATCCGCTGTCGTTCAATCCTGACTCCATGCTGGGTGTGCCCGGGCTGGTCGCAGTCTATCGCTCCGGCAACGTGGTATTGGCGAACGCGATCGGCACTGGCGTGGCGGATGACAAGTCGATCTATCCCTATGTCGACGAGATGATCCGTTTCTACCTCACCGAAGAGCCGATCCTGAAGAATGTGCCCACCTGGCAGTGCCGCAAACCGCAGGATCTGTCCCATGTGTTGGCCAACCTGCCCGATCTGGTGGTCAAGGAAACCCAGGGCTCCGGTGGCTACGGCATGCTCGTGGGGCCTGCCGCCACCGCAGCGGAAATCGAAGATTTCCGCGCCCGCCTCAAGGCCAGGCCCGAAGCCTACATCGCCCAACCGACCTTGAGCCTGTCGACGTGCCCGACCTTTGTCGAAAGCGGCATCGCCCCGCGCCACATCGATTTGCGTCCGTTCGTGCTATCGGGCAAGGAAACCCGCCTGGTACCCGGCGGCCTGACCCGTGTGGCCCTTCGCGAGGGCTCGCTGGTGGTGAATTCGTCCCAGGGCGGCGGCACCAAAGACACTTGGGTAGTGGAGGATTAAGACATGCTTTCAAGAACCGCTTCTGACCTCTATTGGATGTCCCGCTACCTGGAGCGCGCCGAGAACCTGGCGCGCATGCTCGAAGTCAGTTATTCACTGTCGCTGATGCCCCAGGCCGGGCGCAGCGACGGGCACGCCGAGCTGGCGATGTCGCTTTTGGCGGCCGGTACCCTGGACGACTACAACGCCCGTTATGACGCGCTCAACAGCGAGCGCATGCTGCATTTTTTTGCGCTGGACGAAACCAACCCCGGCAGTATCTACAGCTGCCTGCGTGCCGCGCGAACCAATGCCCATGCCGTGCGCGGGCGTATCACCGCCGACATGTGGGAGAACATCAACGCCACCTGGCTGGAGATGCGCAACATCGCCAGCAACGGCCTGGGCCGCTACGGCATCAGCCATTTCTGCGAATGGGTCAAGGAGCGTTCGCACCTGTTCCGTGGCGCGACGTCGGGCACGATCATGCGCAACGACGCCTATTGCTTCATTCGCCTGGGCACCTTCATCGAGCGGGCCGACAACACCTTGCGCCTGCTGGACGCGCGCTACGAAATGTTCGGCGAGGAGTCGGAGGAGGTCAGCGACAATTCGGCCCGTGGCTACTATCAATGGAGTGCCTTGTTGCGCGCGCTGTCTTCGTTCGAGGCGTTCAACGAGATCTATCGCAACGCGCCGAATGCCGAGCAGGTGTCCGAGATGTTGCTGCTGCGAGCCGACGTCCCGCGCTCGCTGCACGCCTGCATCGAAGAACTGGACCATATCCTCTCCAGCCTGCCGGGCAACAATGGCCGTCCGGCCCAGCGCCTGGCCGCCGAGCTGAATGCGCGGCTGCGCTATTCGGGGATCGATGAAATCCTCGCCTCGGGCCTGCATCAGTGGCTGACCGAGCTCATCGGCCAGATCCGTCATCTGGGCCAGACTGTTCACGAGTCCTATCTGGAGGTGGTATGAAACTGTCCATACGCCATGACACGACTTACAGCTACACCGATGAAGTCTGCACCAGCATCCAGTTCCTTCGCCTTACGCCCAAGGACAGCCAGCGCCAGCGAATTTTGCAATGGCACCTGGAATTGCCGCGCCTGGTGCGCAGCCAGCTCGACCCTTACGGGAATATTCTGCATGTGATGACCATGGACGAGCCCCACGGCGCCCTGGTGCTGACTGCTTACGGTGAGGTGCAAATCCACCAGGCGGTGGAAATGGAACCCGATAGCCAATCGCCGCTGCCGTTCCTGCGCACCAGCCACCTGACGCAGATTGATGACAACCTCAGCGCTTTTGCCGTTGCCCAATGCGGAGCACGGCGTGATCGTTCGGCGCTGTCCGACTTGATGAACGGCCTCGCCGAGCGCATGCCCTACAGCCCCGGTACAACCGCCGTCAGCAGCACCGCCGCCGAAGCGTTTGCCGGTGGCGCGGGCGTCTGCCAGGACCATACCCATGCATTCGTGTCCTGCGCCCGCAGCCTGGGCGTACCGGCGCGCTATGTGTCCGGCTACCTGTGCACCGAAGATGAAAACCATCTGGCCAGCCACGCCTGGGCGGAAGCCTGGCTGGGCGACGGCTGGTACAGCTTCGACGTGACCAACCGCCTGATCCGCCCCGACCGACACCTGAAACTGGCGGTCGGCCTGGACTACCTCGACGCCTGCCCGGTGCGCGGCATGCGCCGCGGCGGCGGGGCGGAGCAGATGCACGCGCGGGTGCAGGTGAGTTCGATGGTGCAGGTGCAGCATCAGTAATTCAATGGTTGAAGCCTGAGGTTTCATCGCGAGCAAACCACCTCCCATGGAGCCACGTACTGCGTAGCCCCAAACCGTGGCGAGGGAGCTTGCTCCCGCTGGGCTGCGCAGCAGCCCTGAAACCAGGCGCTTCGGTCCATCAGGCAGAACACATTCAACGGCTTGGGGTCGCTTCGCAACCCAGCGGGAGCAAGCTCCCTCGCCACAAAAGCTGCGAACCTGTCATCATCGCGCTTCGCAACACGCCCTTAATCGAGGAACAGCGCCATGGACGATGTACAGCAATTGGGCGAAATGCTCCGCCACTACGCCGACAGCGAAGCGCACAAGAAGCAACTACACCAGGCCCAGTCCGCGGTCTGGGCTGAGCAGATCGAGGCGTTGTACGGGCAAATCGAGCAGTGGTTGGCGCCGGTCATGGCGCCAAACCTTCTGGAATTGCGTCGTGAGGCGTATGTCGCTCATGGGCCGAGTGTTCCTGCCGAAACGGCCGGTTTCAAGACCCAGAAGCTGACGTTATCCATCACCGGCAAGCCGGTTGAGTTCGTGCCGGATGTGATGGGCGCGGGTGGGTTGATTTCCTTGTCGATCATTGGCCTGACCGCCACCCGCCACGGCAGCATTTCCCTGGTTTGCCAACCGCCATCGACACAGTGGCAATGGCGTCGGACCAACGGGTTGAAGGATCCGGATACGTTCGTTTTCGATGCGGGTTTTCTCGCCCAGCAGTTACAGAGCCTGATACCGCGCGAGCGAGGCTGAACACTTCTTCTGTCCGGCGCAGGCAAAAACCTGATCATTGGCTATACCTGTAGTTCCCGCCCCGTCCGGTGTGGCTTACAGGAGTGACAGCATGAAGTTTGCGTCTATGATCGGCACCGTCTGCATTGCCTCGCTCGCCTTGGCGGGTTGCTCCAGCAAGGTCACCCAGCCGGATGAATATTCCGGTTTCCTGGGTGACTACAGTCGGCTCAAGGAAGAAAAATCGCCGTCGGGAGCCGAGGTGATGCGTTGGGTCGCTTCCGATATCGATCTGGCCAAGTACTCCAGCATTTATATCGAACCGACACAGTTCTACCCCAAGCCGCAACCGACGGTGAAGATTCCGTCGGCCACATTGGCCGGTATCACCAGTTACTACGACCAGGCGCTCAAGCGTGAAGCCGGCAAGTCCCTGCCGCTGGCGACCAGCCCCGGCCCGGGTGTCCTGGTGGTGCGGGCCGCGATCACCGCGGTCAGCAGCAAGACCGAGGGGCTGAAACCTTATGAAGTGATTCCGATCGCCCTGGTGGCCGCCGCGGTCAGCACGGCCAGCGGCATTCGCGACCAGGAGACCACGCTGGGCACCGAAGCGGTGTTTCTCGACGGTGGCAATAACGCGGTGGTCGCCCAGGTGGTGCGCAAGGGCACGGGTAAACCGTTGTCGAACGAGGCCCAGGTCATGAAGCCCGATGATGTCAAAGGGGTCATCGATGGCTGGGCGGCGGATCTGCATCAGTCATATTTGCAGCTCAAGGCTAAATAGCAGGCACCGTGACTCGTGACTTTTTGTGTGCAGGCATAGGTCGGAGCACCATTTCATGGTTAACTCCGGCCTCACCATTTTCAAACCTGTCAGAAGGAATCCGTTCATGGCTCAAGTCACCCTCAAAGGCAACCCTGTCCAAGTCAACGGCCAATTGCCACAAGCCGGTTCCAAGGCGCCAGCCTTTTCCCTGGTTGCCGGCAATCTGTCGGACGTTTCCCTGAAGGATTTCGCCGGCAAGCGCAAGGTGCTGAACATTTTCCCAAGCGTTGACACCCCAACCTGCGCCACCTCCGTGCGCAAGTTCAACGCCCAGGCCAACGATCTGGAAAACACCGTGGTGCTGTGCATCTCCGCCGACCTGCCATTCGCCCAAGCGCGTTTCTGCGGTGCCGAAGGCCTGGAAAACGTGCAGAACCTGTCGACCCTGCGCGGTGCCGAGTTCATCGAGAACTACGGCGTTGCCATCGCCGACGGCCCGCTGGCCGGCCTGACTGCTCGTGCCGTGGTCGTGCTGGACGAAAACGACACCGTGCTGCACAGCGAGCTGGTCAAGGAAATCGCTGAAGAGCCGAACTACGACGCCGCGCTTGCTGCTCTGAAATAAGTCTTCAGAAATAAAGTATTTATTACAATTGTTAACGGCCTGGCCTGTCCAGGCCGTTTTCATTTGTGTTTCAAGGCTTTAGCCGACCAAGCGAAACGTAAGCCAAAGGTAAATTGCCGGTAAAGGCGCTTTGCTAAAACCTCGCCAGTGCTTATCGTTCAGCCTCCCGTAAAAGAAGCCCACGCGCCCCATGGTTGACCATTCAATGCAATCCTCTGTTTCCCGCAACTCCCGTCGCTGGTTATTCGGCCTGTTCGTCGTCTTGGTCGTCGCGCTGCTGGCCTGGAAGTTCTGGCCCGCCGGCACCGATCAGAAAGCCGGAGCCGAGCAGAAAGCAACCGCTGGTCAAACGGGACGAGCGGGCGGTATGCGGCCCGGATTTGGTGGGGCGACCGGACCGATTCCGGTACGGGTGGCGCCAGCGGCCACGGGGGATTTTCCGCTGTACTACAAGGCGCTGGGCACGGTGACGGCGCTCAACACCATCAATGTGCGCAGCCGGGTGGGCGGGGAATTGGTCAAGATCGCCTTTGAAGAAGGGCAAATGGTCAAGGCCGGGGATCTACTGGCTGAAATCGACCCCCGTCCGTACCAGAACGCCTTGCTCCAGGCCGAAGGCACGCTGCTGCAGAACCAGGCTCAATTGAAGAACGCCCAGGTCGACCTGGAGCGCTATCGCGGCCTGTACGCCGAAGACAGCATCGCCAAGCAGACCCTCGACACCGCCGCTGCGTTGGTGGGTCAGTACCAAGGCACGGTCAAGACCAACCAGGCGGCGGTCAACGACGCCAAGCTCAACCTGGAATTCACCAAGATCCGCGCGCCGATCACCGGTCGCGTAGGCTTGCGTCAGTTGGACGTCGGCAACCTGGTGGCGGCCAACGACACCACGGCGCTGGCGGTCATCACCCAGACCCAGCCGATCAGCGTGGTGTTCACCCTCCCGGAAAATAACCTCGAAACCGTGCTCGCCCGCTACCGCAGCGGGGCGAAGTTGCCGGTCGAGGCGTGGGACCGGGGCGACGTCAAGCTCCAGGCCAGCGGGGTGCTGCAAAGCCTGGACAACCAGATCGATGTGACCACCGGCACCTTGAAGTTCAAGGCCCGCTACGAAAACCGCGATCAATCGTTGTTTCCCAACCAGTTCGTCAACGTGCGCTTGCTGGCCGACACGCTCAAAGGCGTGGTCCTGGCGCCGACCGCTGCCATTCAGTTCGGCACCAATGGCACCTTCGTCTATGCCCTGGACGGCGACAAGAAGGTCACCATCAGGAAGCTCAAGGTCGGCGCCAGCGATGGCGAGCACACGGTCGTTACCGAAGGACTGGCAGCCGGCGACCGGGTGGTGCTCGAAGGCACCGACCGCTTGAAGGAAGGCAGCGAAGTGGAGGTGGTCAACGACAGCCAGGACGTGCCGACCACGCCGACCGAGCACCTGCAAGGCAAGAGCGCCGCGGCCCCGACTGAACCGGCCGCGGCCGATAAGGCGAAAAAGGGCGGCGCATGAATTTCTCGCGGCTGTTCATTCTCCGTCCGGTCGCCACGACCCTGAGTATGCTGGCCATTGTCCTGGCCGGCCTGATCGCCTATCGGCTGCTGCCGGTGTCGGCGTTGCCCCAGGTCGATTACCCGACCATCCGCGTGATGACCCTGTACCCGGGCGCCAGCCCCGATGTCATGACCAGCGCCGTGACCGCGCCCCTGGAACGGCAGTTCGGGCAGATGCCGGGGCTGACGCAAATGGCGTCCACCAGTTCCGGCGGCGCCTCGGTGATTACCCTGCGCTTCAGTCTCGACGTCAACATGGACGTCGCCGAACAGCAGGTGCAGGCCGCGATCAACGCCGCCACCAACCTGTTGCCCAACGACCTGCCGGCGCCGCCGGTGTACAACAAGGTCAACCCGGCGGACACCCCGGTGCTGACCCTGGCAATCACCTCCAAGACCATGCTGTTGCCCAAGCTCAACGACTTGGTGGATACGCGCATGGCGCAGAAGATCGCCCAGATCAGTGGCGTCGGCATGGTCACCATTGCCGGTGGCCAGCGCCAGGCCGTGCGCATCAAAGTCAATCCCGAAGCCCTGGCGGCCGCCGGCCTGAACCTGGCGGACGTGCGCACCCTGATCGGCGCTTCCAACGTCAACCAACCCAAGGGCAATTTCGATGGCCCGACCCGGGTCTCGATGCTCGACGCCAACGACCAGTTGACGTCGCCCAAGGACTACGCCGAACTGATCCTGGCCTACGCCAACGGCGCACCGTTGCGGCTCAAGGACGTGGCGCAGATCGTCGATGGCGCGGAAAACGAACGCCTTGCGGCTTGGGCCAACGAAAACCAGGCCGTGCTGCTGAACATCCAGCGCCAGCCCGGGGCCAACGTCATCGAAGTGGTCGACCGGATCAAGGCCCTGTTGCCGAGCATCACCGACAACTTGCCGGCCGGCCTCGACGTGACCGTGCTCACCGACCGCACCCAGACCATCCGTGCCTCGGTCACCGATGTGCAACACGAGCTGCTGATCGCGATCGCCCTGGTGGTGATGGTGACGTTCCTGTTCCTGCGACGAGTCAGCGCCACCATCATTCCTTCCGTGGCCGTGCCGCTGTCGCTGATCGGTACGTTCGGCGTGATGTACCTGGCCGGTTTCTCCATCAACAACCTGACGCTGATGGCGCTGACCATCGCCACCGGTTTCGTGGTGGACGACGCTATCGTCATGCTGGAGAACATCGCCCGTTACATCGAGGAGGGCGACAGCCCGATGCAGGCGGCGCTCAAGGGTGCGAAGCAGATCGGCTTCACGTTGATTTCCCTGACGCTGTCGCTGATCGCGGTGTTGATACCGCTGCTGTTCATGGCGGACGTGGTCGGGCGCTTGTTCCGTGAGTTCGCCATCACCCTGGCGGTGGCCATCCTGATCTCGCTGGTGGTATCGCTGACCCTGACGCCGATGATGTGCGCCCGATTGCTCAAGCGCGAGCCCAAGGAAGAAGAGCAGGGCCGCTTCTACCGCGCCAGCGGTGCCTGGATCGACTGGCTGATCGCAGCCTACGGGCGCAAATTGCAATGGGTGCTCAAGCACCAGCCGCTGACCCTTTTGGTGGCGGTGGGCAGCCTGGTGCTGACGGTGGTGTTGTACCTGGCCGTGCCCAAGGGCTTTTTCCCGGTGCAGGACACCGGCGTGATCCAGGGCATTTCCGAAGCGCCACAATCAATATCCTTTGCCGCCATGAGCGAGCGCCAGCAGCAATTGGCCAAGGTCATCCTCACCGACCCGGCGGTGGAAAGCCTGTCGTCGTACATCGGCGTGGATGGCGACAATGCCACGCTCAACAGCGGGCGCCTGTTGATCAACCTCAAGCCCCACAGCGAACGGGACGACAGCGCTACCGAGATCATTGCCCGCTTGCAGCCGCAGCTGGACCGTTTGGTGGGCATCCGCCTGTTCATGCAACCGGTGCAGGACCTGACCATCGAGGACCGGGTCAGCCGCACCCAGTATCAATTCAGCCTGTCGTCACCGGACGCCGAGTTGCTCAGCCTGTGGAGCGGCCGTCTGGTCGAGGCCTTGGCCCAGCAGCCGGAACTGACCGATGTCGCGAGCGACTTGCAGGACAAGGGCTTGCAGGTTTACCTGGTGATCGACCGCGACGCCGCTTCGCGCCTGGGCGTGTCGGTGTCGAACATCACCGATGCGCTGTACGACGCTTTCGGCCAGCGGCAGATCTCCACCATCTACACCCAGGCCAGCCAGTACCGGGTGGTGCTGCAAGCCCAGGCCGGCGAGAGAATCGGTCCGCAGGCGCTGGACCAGATACACGTCAAGACCACCGATGGCGGGCAAGTGCGGTTGTCGAGCCTGGCCCGGGTGGAAGAGCGCCAGGCGCAACTGGCGATTGCCCACATCGGCCAGTTCCCGGCGGTGATGATGTCCTTCAACCTGGCGCCGGGCGTTGCCCTCGGGCACGCCGTCGATGTGATCGAAAAGGTCCAGCAGGACATTGGCATGCCGGTAGGCGTGCAGACTGAGTTCCAAGGCGCTGCCGAGGCATTCCAGGCGTCGCTGTCGAGCACGTTGCTGCTGATCCTGGCAGCGGTGGTGACCATGTATATCGTGCTGGGGGTTTTGTACGAGAGCTATATCCATCCGATCACGATTCTCTCCACGTTGCCGTCGGCGGCCATCGGCGCCTTGCTGGCGTTGATCCTCAGCGGTAATGACCTGGGCATGATCGCGATCATCGGCATCATCTTGCTGATCGGCATCGTCAAGAAAAACGCGATCATGATGATCGACTTTGCCCTGGACGCCGAACGCAACCAGGGCCTGGACCCGGAGACGGCCATCTATCAGGCCGCGTTGTTGCGCTTTCGGCCGATCCTGATGACCACCCTGGCGGCACTGTTCGGCGCGGTACCGCTGATGCTCGCCACCGGCTCAGGCGCCGAACTGCGCCAGCCGTTGGGGTTGGTGATGGTGGGCGGCCTGCTGGTCAGCCAGGTGCTGACGCTGTTCACCACGCCGGTGATCTACCTGTACTTCGATCGATTAGGGCGGCGCTTTGCCCGGCCTGAGGGGAAGGAGGTGCAGGTATGACGGTGGCGAGCGTAGCTTCAAGCGGCAAGCTACAAGCTGCAAGGGAAGAGCAGGTACAGCGCGCGCCTTTAGCTTGCAGCTTGCGGCTTGTAACTCGGAGCTGTCGCCGATGAACCTCTCCGGCCCCTTCATCCGTCGCCCGGTAGCAACCATGCTCCTGAGCTTCGCGATCATGCTGCTCGGCGGCGTGTGCTTTGGCCTGCTGCCGGTTTCGCCGTTGCCGCAGATGGACTTTCCGGTGATCGTGGTCCAAGCCAATCTGCCCGGAGCCAGCCCCGAGGTGATGGCCTCCACGGTGGCGACGCCGCTGGAACGCTCCTTCGGCGCCATCGCCGGCGTCAATACCATGAGCAGCCGCTCCAGCCAGGGCTCCACGCGGGTGATCCTGCAATTTGACCTGGACCGCGACATCAACGGCGCCGCACGCGAGGTGCAGGCCGCCATCAACGCCTCGCGCAACTTGCTGCCCAGCGGTATGCGTAGCATGCCGACCTACAAGAAGGTCAACCCGTCCCAGGCGCCGATCATGGTGTTGTCGCTGACCTCGGATGTGTTGGAGAAAGGCCAGCTCTACGACCTGGCTTCGACGATCCTGTCCCAGAGCTTGTCCCAGGTCTCAGGCGTTGGTGAAGTGCAGATCGGCGGCAGTTCCCTGCCAGCGGTGCGTATCGAACTGGAGCCGCAGTTGCTCAACCAGTACGGCGTGGCACTGGACGACGTACGCACGGCCATCGCCGACAGCAATGTGCGCCGGCCCAAGGGTTCGGTCGAGGACGACAAGCGGATGTGGCAAGTCCAGGCCAATGACCAACTGGAAAAGGCCAAGGACTACGAAACACTGATCATCCGCTACCAGGACGGCTCGGTGCTGCGGCTCAAGGACGTCGCCAAGGTCACCGACAGCGTCGAGGATCGCTATAACAGCGGTTTCTTCAACAACGACGCCGCCGTGCTGCTGGTGATCAATCGCCAGGCCGGCGCCAACATCATCGAGACCGTCAACGAGATCAAGAACCAGCTGCCAGCATTGCAAGCGGTGCTGCCGGCCAGTGTCAAGTTGAACCTGGCCATGGACCGCTCGCCGGTCATCAAGGCCACCCTGCACGAAGCGGAAATGACCCTGCTGATCGCCGTGGCCCTGGTGGTGCTGGTGGTGTTCCTGTTCCTCGGCAACTTCCGCGCCTCGCTGATCCCGACGCTGGCGGTGCCGGTGTCGCTGGTGGGCACGTTCGCGGTGATGTACCTGTACGGTTTCTCCCTGAACAACCTGTCGCTGATGGCGCTGATCCTCGCCACCGGACTGGTGGTGGACGACGCCATCGTGGTGCTGGAGAACATTTCCCGGCACATCGACAAAGGCGTACCGCCGATGAAGGCCGCTTATCTCGGCGCCGAAGAGGTGGGTTTCACCCTGTTGTCGATGAACGCTTCGCTGGTGGCGGTGTTCCTTTCGATCCTGTTCATGGGCGGGATCGTCGAGAGCCTGTTTCGCGAGTTCTCCATCACCCTGGCGGCCGCCATTGTCGTCTCGCTGGTGGTGTCCCTGACACTTACGCCGATGCTCTGCGCCCGCTGGCTCAAGCCTCACGTGCCCGGACAGGAAAACCGCTTGCAGCGCTGGAGCCAGGGCCTCAACGAACGGATGGTCCGTGGCTACGCACGGACGTTGGACTGGGTGCTGCGCCATCGGCGCCTGACCTTGCTCAGCCTGTTGCTGACCATCGGCGTGAACATCGCGTTGTACGTGGTAGTGCCGAAAACGTTCATGCCGCAGCAGGACACGGGCCAGTTGATTGGCTTCGTGCGCGGCGACGACGGGCTGTCGTTCAACGTGATGCAGCCGAAGATGGAGATCTTCCGACGCGCCGTGCTCAAGGACGAAGCGGTGCAGAGCGTGGCGGGCTTTATCGGTGGCAACAACGGCACCAATAATGCCTTCATGCTGGTGCGCCTCAAGCCGATCAAGGAGCGGGGCATTTCCGCGCAGAAAGTTATCGAACGGCTGCGCAAGGAAATGCCCAAGGTACCCGGCGGTCAGTTGATGCTGATGGCCGACCAGGACTTGCAGTTCGGTGGCGGTCGCGAGCAGACCACCTCGCAATATTCCTACATCCTGCAGAGCGCCGACCTGGCGTCGCTGCGCGCGTGGTACCCCAAGGTCGTCGCCGCTTTTCGTGCCTTGCCGGAACTGACCGCCATCGATGCCCGTGACGGTGGCGGGGCGCAGCAGGTGACGCTGGTGGTGGACCGCGACCAGGCCAAGCGCCTGGGTATCGACATGGACATGGTCACGTCGGTGCTGAACAACGCCTACAGCCAGCGGCAGATTTCCACCATCTACGACAGCCTCAATCAGTATCAGGTGGTGATGGAGGTCAACCCCAAGTACGCCCAGGATCCCAAGACACTCGAGCAGGTCCAGGTCATCACTGCCGACGGGGCGCGGGTCCCGCTGTCGACGATTGCTTATTATGAAAACAGCCTGGAAGACGACCGGGTCAGCCATGAAGGGCAGTTTGCTTCCGAGGGCATTTCCTTCGATATGACAGAAGGCGTCACGGTGGAGCAGGGCACGGCCGCCATTGAGCGGGCCATTGCCAAGCTTGGGATGCCGGAGGATGTCATCGCGAAGATGGCCGGCACTGCCGACGCCTTTGCCGCCACCCAGAAAAGCCAGCCGTTCATGATCCTCGGGGCGTTGCTGGCGGTGTACCTGGTTCTGGGCGTGTTGTATGAAAGCTACATTCATCCGCTGACCATCCTGTCCACCTTGCCCTCGGCGGGGGTGGGCGCGCTGCTGTCGATCTACGCGCTGGGCAGTGAATTCAGCCTGATCTCGTTGCTGGGCCTGTTTCTGTTGATTGGCGTGGTGAAGAAGAACGCGATCCTGATGATCGATCTTGCGCTGCAGCTGGAGCGCGCCGGCCAGACGCCGCTGGAGTCGATCCGCAGTGCGTGCCTGTTGCGGCTGCGGCCGATCCTGATGACCACGCTGGCGGCCATCCTTGGCGCCTTGCCGCTGCTGCTCGGCGGTGCCGAAGGGTCGGAAATGCGCCAGCCACTGGGCCTGACGATCATCGGCGGGCTGGTGTTCAGCCAGGTCCTGACGCTTTACACCACCCCGGTGGTTTACCTTTATCTCGATAACCTGCGCCATCGCTTCAACCGCTGGCGTGGGGTGCGCACTGATGCTGCCCTGGAAACTCCGTTATGACCGACCGTTCGTTTTCCAACTTCGCCGCACCGCTGGCGACTGCCCGTGGCTCGCGGGTACTGAGCCTGGCGCTGTGCGTGGCGATGCTGAGTGCTTGCGCGATCGGCCCGGATTACCAGCGTCCGGCTGCCGCCGCACCTGTGCAATACAAAGAGGCCCAGGGCTGGCGCCAGGCCAACCCCAGCGACGCCCTGGCCCGTGGTGCCTGGTGGGAGCTGTACGCGGATACCCGACTCAATGAACTGGTGGAAAAGCTCAACGCTTCCAACCAGACCGTGGCCCAGGCCGAAGCCCAGTACCGTCAGGCCCAGGCGCTGGCGCGCAGTGCCCGTGGGGCGTTTTTCCCGACGGTGGACCTGACCGTTGGAAAGAACCGCTCCAGCCAGGGCACCGGCAGCAGCAGTTCGAGCCTGAGCAGTTCCTCCAGCGGCATCCGCGACACCTACAGCGCCCAGGCGGGCGTGAGCTGGGAGGCGGACGTCTGGGGCAAATTGCGCCGCACCTTGGAGGCCGACGAGGCTAGCGCCCAAGCCAGTTTTGCCGATCTGGCGGCGATGCGCCTGAGCCAGCAATCGGAACTGGTGCAAAACTATTTGCAGCTGCGCGTGATCGACGAGCAGAAGCGCTTGTTGCAGACCACCGTCGACAACTACCAGCGCTCGCTGAAAATGACCGAAAACCAGTACCGCGCCGGGGTGTCCGGCAAGGACGCGGTGGCCCAGGCGCAAAACCAGCTCAAGACCACCCAGGGCGACCTGATCGACCTGATCTGGCAGCGGGCCCAATTTGAAAATGCCATCGCCGTACTGATCGGCCTGCCTCCGGCCGAATTCAGCCTGGCCGAAACCCAAGACCTTCCGACACTGCCGCAGGTCCCGGTGGCGCTGCCTTCGCAGTTGCTCGAGCGCCGTCCGGACATCGCTTCGGCGGAGCGCTCGGTCATGGCCGCCAACGCCAATATCGGCGTGGCAAAGGCGGCCTATTATCCGGACCTGACCTTGAGCCTGAGCGGTGGCTACAGCAGCTCCACCTATGATAATTGGGTGAGTGTGCCGAACCGCTTCTGGTCGGTGGGACCGCAATTGGCGATGACGCTGTTCGACGGCGGCCAGCGCTCGGCCGAAGTCGACCGCAGTGTCGCGGCCTACGACCAGACCGTCGCGACCTATCGCCAGACCGTGCTCGACGGGTTCCGTGAAGTCGAGAACTATATGATCCAGCTCAAGGTGCTCGAAGACGAGGCCCGCGTACGCCAGGAAGCCCTGGACGCCGCCCGCGAGTCCCTGCGCCTGACCCAGAACCAATACCGGGCGGGGTTGATCGGCTACCTCGACGTCGTGACCGTGCAAGCCACCGCGCTGAGCAGCGAGCGTAGCGTGTTGAACCTGCAACAGAGCCGCTTGATCGCCAGCGTGCAGTTGATCGCCGCGTTGGGCGGGGGTTGGGATGGGCAGTTGCAGGCGAGCGAGAAGCCATAATCGCGCCGCTGATGAAATATGGGGCTGCTCCGCAGCCCAGCGGGAGCAAGCTCCCTCGCCACAGGCCAGCAGTCCCGCTTTTGGCCGATGCACTGCCTACGTCCTGTGGTGATGGCTTGCTATAGTTCAAGCCTCTTTTCTGCCGGTTAAGGATCACTGCCATGTCGCAATATCAAGCGTTCAACGTCGAACTTGCGGATAAAATCGCCCATGTGCAGATCAATCGCCCGGACAAGATCAACGCGATGAACGCTGCGTTCTGGACTGAGATCATCGATATCTTCCAGTGGGTCGACGATACCGACGAAGTGCGAGTGGTGGTCCTGAGCGGTGCCGGCAAGCACTTTTCGTCCGGCATCGACCTGATGATGCTGGCCGGAGTGGCGAATGAACTGGGCAAGGATGTCGGCCGCAACGCCCGTGTGCTGCGGCGCAAGATCCTGGAACTGCAAGCCTCGTTCAACGCCGTGGACAATTGCCGTAAACCGGTTCTCGCGGCGATCCAGGGTTATTGCCTGGGCGGTGCCATCGACCTGATTTCCGCCTGCGACATGCGCTACGCCGCCCAGGACGCGCAGTTCTCCATCAAGGAAATCGACATCGGCATGGCCGCCGATGTTGGCACATTGCAACGCTTGCCCCGGATCATCGGGGACGGCATGCTGCGTGAACTCGCTTATACGGGGCGCACCTTTGGTGCCGACGAAGCGCGCAGCATTGGCCTGGTCAATCGTGTCTACAGCGATGCCGCCAGCCTGCTCGACGGGGTGATGGGCATTGCCCGGGAAATTGCCGCCAAGTCGCCGATCGCTATCGCCGGCACCAAGGAAATGATCAGCTACATGCGCGATCATCGCATCGACGACGGGCTGGAATACGTCGCCACCTGGAACGCCGCCATGTTGCAATCCAACGACCTGCGCGTGGCCATGGCCGCCCATATGAGCAAACAGAAACCCGAATTTCTGGATTGATCGATCATGATTTCATGTTGGACCACCGCAGTACTCGACACCGACCTCCCCGGCGGCTGGGCCGTCGCTCGCAGCCCGGAAGGTTTTTTGTACGATGACAACGGCGCGTTGTTTCCCCGCGACTGGCTCAAGCGCCAGGACCTGTCGATCCTCGCCGAACATGGCATCGGTCACCTGGATGGCGAACCGGTGTACCTGCTGGAATTGCGCAGCTCTCTGGAGATTCCCGGCTGCAACTGGAAAGGCCTGCGGGCGTTCATGCTCGAGGACGACCACACGCTGTTCAAGGTACTGGGCTATGCGGCGCAGGTCGGCACCTGGGCCCGGGAGCATCGCTTCTGTGGCAGTTGCGGCCAGCGCATGAGCCAGGTTCCGCGGGAGCGGGCGATGTATTGTCAGGCGTGCGACCTGCGGCATTACCCGCGCATCTCACCCAGCATGATCGTATTGATCACCCGTGGCGATGAAGTCCTGCTGGCCCGTTCGCCCCGGTTCGTCAGCGGTGTCTACAGCACCTTGGCGGGGTTTGCCGAGCCGGGTGAGTCGGCGGAGGATTGCCTGGTCCGGGAGGTGCGCGAGGAAGTCAGCATCGAAGTGAAGAACATCCAGTACGTGGGCAGCCAGTGCTGGCCGTTCCCCCATTCGATGATGCTGGGTTTCCATGCCGAGTACGCCGGGGGCGACATCGTGCCCCAGGAAGATGAAATCGAGGACGCCCAGTGGTTCAACGTTCACGACCTGCCGCCGTTGCCGGCCTCGCGTTCCATCGCTCGCTACCTGATCGACCTCTATGTCGCCCGGCGTCTAGGCCACGCTGAACCAGTGCTGCCAGGCTAGCCGCACGGTCAGGCCCAGCACCACGGTGATGAACACCGGGCGGATGAACTTCGCGCCGCCGCTGATGGCGGTGCGCGCGCCAAAGAAGGCGCCGACCATCACCGACAGGCCCATGCTCAGGCCGATGATCCAATCCACCTGGCCCGAGAAGATGAACACCGACAGCGCCGCGATGTTGCTGACGAAGTTCATGCTGCGAGCCACGCCGCTGGCCTTGACCAGGTCGATAGGGTAGAGCAGCAGGCTGCTGACGGTCCAGAACGCGCCGGTTCCCGGGCCGGCCACGCCGTCATAGAAACCCAGGGTGAAGCCTTGGGGCGCCTGCCAGGCCTTCTTGATCGGCGCGTCACTGTCCAGCGGCGCCTTGGGTGTGCCGCCGAACAGCAGGTACAAGCCGCAGGCAAAGACAATCACCGGCAGCATCTTGTTTAGCCATTCGGCGGGCAGGTAATGGGCGACGATGGCGCCGGCCAGTGCACCGACCAGCGTGCCGACAATCGCGTGAGTCCACTGCCGTGGATGAAACAACTTGCGCCTGTAGAAGGTAAAGCTGGCCGTGGCCGAGCCAAAGGTCGAACTCAGCTTATTGGTGCCCAGGACCAGGTGCGGCGGCAGGCCGGCGGTCAACAGGGCAGGTGTGGTGAGCAGGCCGCCACCGCCGGCAATGGCGTCGATGAAACCGGCAATGAACGCGACAACGGCCAGGATAGCGAGGGTGGAGAGGTCTACGCTGAGTTCAAAAGGCATGGAATGGGCTTATTGGGCAGGTCGCAGAAAGGCTGCGGGAAGGCCGTTATGTTACCCATAACGGCGCCGGCCCGCGACTGCCTCAAATCGCCCGTGGCGAGGAAGCTTGCTCCTTCCTCGTCACGGTGATGCGTTGTGTTTGCCAGCGTGGATCAACTCTGGCGTACGGGTGCATGATCGCCACGAATAACCTCACTCCGGCCGAAACACCGCTCGCAAGCAATTTTCGCGCTTGTCCTTGAACATTCCATAGCCCTCCACCGACTGCTCCAGCCCCATGGGATGGGTCAGCAGATAGGAGGGGTCCAGCTCACCTTTCTGGATGTGCTCGAACAACCGCCTCACGTAGCGCTGTCCCGGTTGCTGGCCCGAACGCAGGGTCAGGGATTTGTTGACGATCGCCCCCATGGGGAATTTGTCCAGCAAGCCGCCGTACACCCCGACCACCGACACCGTTCCGCCTTTGCGACAGGCGCGGATCGACTGGCGCAGGACGGTTCCGCGCTCAGTGTGCAGGCGCAGCATCTGCTTGGTCTTGTCGTAGAAATAATCGACCTCGGTGCCGTGAGCCTCCATGCCGACGCAATCGATGCAGCGATCCGGTCCGCGGCCGCCGGTCAGCTCCAGCAAGGCGGCGTGCACATCGGTGGTCTCGTAATTAAGGGCCATGGCGCCAGCCTTTTCTTCGGCCAGGCGTAAGCGATCGGGAAAGCGGTCGATGGCGATCACTCGTTCGGCGCCCAGCAAATAGGCGCTGGAGATTGCCATCAGCCCAACGCCGCCGCAGCCCCACACCGCCACTGTATCGCCGCGCTGGATGTCGGCATTGTCGGCGGCGAAATAGCCGGTGGGCACTGCGTCAGAGACGAACACCGCCTGTTCGTCGCTGACGCCATCGGGGATGGTGAACAGGTTCACGTCGGCGAAAGGCACGCGGATGTAAGTCGCGTGGCTGCCGGCGTAACCGCCAAAGGCATGGCTGTAGCCAATGATGCCGCAAGCCGGCTGGCCGTAGGCAATGTCCGTAGCGGTGGGGTTTGGATTGGAGTTGTCGCAGCAGGAAAAGTCCGAGCGCTGGCAGTGCTCGCATTCGCCGCAGCCGACAATCGACACCGTTACGACCCGGTCGCCCTTCTTGAATTGGGTGACAGCCGAGCCGGTTTCCACTACTTCGCCCATGAATTCATGGCCAATGATATCGCCGGCCTGCATGGTCGGTACGTAACCGCCAAGCAGGTGCAAATCCGAGCCGCAGACTGATGACAGGATGACTCGCACGATGGCATCGCGAGGGTTGAGGATGGACGGGTCGTCGACGGTCTCGACTTGTAATGAGTTGGGGCCTTGCCAAGTCAGTGCGCGCATCAGACGGTACCTCCGTTGAGTCCGGATTTGTCAGTGGGAGAATCATTGGCCGGTGCTTGAGTCGCTTTGCTGGCCGGGTGCACGAAGAGAAAATCCCTGGTTTGCTCGCGCATTTTGTTGGTACTCACTTCCCCAGTCTCCAGCTGTTGCTTGATGCTGCGCAGCACGTTCAGCAAGGCTTTGTCCGAAAACCGTGAAATGGCCGCGGCCAGGGCGTAGCCAGCCGCGCCGAGGGGCGTCTGGCAGGCGACGATGACTTTGATTTGCGTACCGCGGCCGGCCGGTGCATCGCTGAAGTGCATTTGGATGTCATGCTTGAATCGTTTATCCGGCCCGGCGACCCAGTGCAGTTTGCGGCCTTCCTTGGGCTCGCACTCTTCGAGGTCCCAGTGCAGCGTCTTGTCCATCGGCCCATGGGCGACCCAGCGATAGGTGCGCTCGCCGGTCTGCTCGATGGCATCGACCCAAGGCATCAACGACCCGAGATTGGCCGGGTTGCGGCAGAACGCAAAGACCTCTTCCCTGGGCTTGCCCACCGTGATGCTGCGGGAGATCACCTTGCTGCCGTCCCAGTCTCGATCCTGTTCGAAAGTTTGCTCGAACGGGCTGTGGGTCAATGCGCGCTTGACCCTGCATGTGCCGCTGTAGCCACGCCAGGCCGCGCATGCACCCAGCAGCACTTGTGGCCAGCCTTTCAGACCCCCTTGGCGCAAGCCGTTGGCGATCAGCAGTGAACCTGCAACCAGCGACACCAAACGCTCCGGCGTGCCGAGATTAGGGTGCGAAGGCGTGGGAACCGGGGCCCGGCTCGCCACCAGTTTTGGACGTTCGGTCATGATGATTCTCCTTATTAATCCAGGGACGACATAAGGAATGAACCGAGGGCGTACGGGGTTGTTCCGTTGGCTTTGGCGGTTTCCGATGAGCCGGACGCGGGGCGGGTTTCGCCCCCTTGTCTTGCCGGGTCAAAAGAGCCGGAAGGCCGGCCAGCAGCTAAAATTTTTTTGAAATCAAGGGGTTGTCAGTCCAGGCAAATGAGTACATAATTGCGCCCATCGAACGCATTGGGTTGTTAAAAAACTTAATGTTTTCAAGGAGATAGCTCGCTAATGGCGGCTATCGTCCTGATCAGTTTGTATGCGGTTGATGTGGTTGCATTGCATCAAGCGTCTTGAGGCCGAATAGCAAAATGGTTATGCAGTGGATTGCAAATCCACCTACGCCGGTTCGATTCCGACTTCGGCCTCCACTTTTAAAAAGCTCTGTAGATCCATGATCTACAGAGCTTTTTTTATTCACCAAGCAGTGAAAGGTTTTGTCTTTAAAAGGGCAAGGGCATCCTTGCTTCACCGGGGAGGGATGTATATATTTCCCCCTCTGTTGCACCAGGCTCGATCCTGGCAGATGCATACATCTGCCAGTTTCACACGGCTTGGCCGCGCTACCGCCCGAATGGCGAAACTGGTAGACGCATGGGACTTAAAATCCCCCGCTCGTAAGGGCGTGCCGGTTCGATTCCGGCTTCGGGCACCATACAAAACAAAGGGTTGCATGATACCTCATGCAACCCTTTTTGTTTGCTCCGCTGAAAGTCTCCAGCCACCGATCACAACCTGCGCCGAAACGCCTCCAGTATCTCCCGCGTGCCCTTTTTCATCTGCAACTGGGCAATGGCATCCAGCGGATGCCAGAGGCAGTCGCAGATTTCGTTCTGTGGCCGGGCTGCCTTCGAGTCGTTGATTGAAGCTTCGAACACGTGATGCTCGGTGCCGCCTTCGTTGAGCCGCATCAAGTAGAGAAGGTTCTCGGCGCTCAGCCCGGTTTCCTCCGCCAGCTCTCTCAGGGCTGCGTCGGCATGGCTTTCGCCGCGCTCGACAGTGCCACCCGGCAGGGCCCAGCGGCTCTTGGGTTTGCGCACCAGCAGGATATGGCGGTCTTCTTCGCAGATGACGGTCGCTCGAATTTTCATAGCCTTGCCCACTCACCGACTGTCATTAAATTGCAATATAACTGCAATATTTGAGCCTTGCGCGCTCGGTGTGTTCAAAATTTATTTTGCTGATACCTGTGGGACCGCGAGCCCACGGCAAAGACTGCATCCATTTCGCCAGCGGTACGCTTGAGCGACCGGTCATCGCCAAAAATGAATCAGCTTGGAAAAAACGCATCAATGTTGGGTGGACGAACCGGTCCCGGTGAATGGGGGAACGAGCAGAATGACCACCGTTGAAGATTTCAAGATCAAATCCCACGAGCTTTTAGTTGAGCTCGATACCGCCACATCAGAAATGATGACGCTGATCTGTATCCATCAAATGTCCGGGAATGCCTGGGACGAGGCAGTCCGGCGTCAACATGAGGCCTATGAGCAATGGGTCGCCTATCTGAACGAACGCGAGTAGCTGCACGGCTGTCACGCCACCGGTTAAGCAGATTCTTTGAACGGACCCTCGGTGGCCATGCCTAATCCATAGACTGACAAGAGGATTAGGCCATGTCTGAATTAGCCAGTTATTTCTGGATCGCCGTTGCGGTGCTGCTGTTGCTCGTGGATTTGTGGGCGATTGTCAGCGTCTTCCGGAGCGATAAATCGGCCGGTACCAAGGCAGGCTGGGCGCTGCTGTTGATCATCCTGCCTGTGCTGGGCTTGATTGTCTGGGGCGTGGCGGGGCCGCGAGGCATGAAGAACCCGCCTTCATCGCCCGAGCACAGCAAGGGCTGACGCAGCCTATGCGAGCCACCCGGTCAGCGGTTTTTCCACTGGCCGCCGGTGGTTTCGCAGTCCTTTTGCGCTTGCTGAAGCTGATGCGCGCCATAGTAGTACCGGATGACTTGCGCATTGTCCGGAAGGTTGGCCGACCCACCGCTGCGATCCTTGCTGGTTGAATGGGGATTGGCCAAGGCTTCCTGGGTAAGCCTGGCCTTGCAGGTCGCCACATAGCCTTCGGCGCAGCGCTCGACCGGTTTCTTTTCGGTGCTCAGGGTTCCCTTGCTTTCGTTGCTGCAGGACCAGCCGATGGCCTCGGCGGGCACGCCTTGATATTCATAACAACTGCGGGTTTCGACTTGCGCTACCGCTTGGCTCTGGGACCGGGTAGTGACGTCACATCCTTGGGCCATGACCGTGGAGGGGACTGCGCAGGCGATCAGCAGCAGGACTTTGGCATTCATGATGATTCTCCCTTTCGACGTTTCTTTGCAGCCATACCTATCAATATCGAGGCGCAAAGAACGGTCCTTGTTCCATCGGTTTTTCAACCGGTAGACCGTAGGGGGGAATCTGTCAGGCAACAGTCATCAACGCAGCCTGGCGTTAATGAAGCCTGGCGCTACCGAAATTTGGGTAGCGGTGGCTCCGAGGGCTTCAACGATGACAATGCGCTCTGGATCGAAGGGGCGTCTTTCTCGATGTCATTGAGGCGATCGCGGATACGGACCGCGGCGGGGTGGCCACCCTGGTGGTCGACCCAGTCGGCGATTTCTTTGCAGGCTGCGGTCAGCCGAGCCTGGCGCGATTCCAGCAAAGTGAGCAGGGTGGTGATGGACTCTTTTTCGGACATGTCACACCTCCATTCAAGGTTGAGGATCAGGCAGCACAAAACCCATCGGTAGTGACGGGTAATGCTGCAATAAAGCGTAGTTGAGTTATTACTGGTCTGTGGGACATCCGGCGCGCGACTGGACAGTCGGCGCGCCAGAGTCTGTCATATCCGTTTCAGCCGGACTCCTTTATCCAAGAGGGCGCGACGGAGACACGCCAGCGCACATCGGTAATACCGTATTTTTCCGCCATGGGTTTTGATACCCGCTTGACCTTTTCCCTGCCGAATTTGGGTATGCGCCCAACACCCGCGTCGCAACTGGCCCAATGCCAAGCTTCGGAGTTATTCATCAAGTCTGCGCGAATGATGAAAGACTTGGGCTCGCCATGGAGCATGTAGTCGATGATGTAAAGCGATGGACCGCCCATAAATCCTCCCTAATTGATCCTATACGGATGGATACGGAGGCGTTCGGAAAATTCCATCGGATTTCCAGACGGTCGAATAAGCACCGCGCAGGCCTTTGGCCAGCTTACGCCGCATGGCCTGGAACGACAGTGCTCACGGTGTGGAACCAAACCCGGTTAACCTCCTCCAAGATGAGCTTAAAAACAAGGTGCCAGGGATCGAAGGCGACGCATTGCGGCACTGAATAAAGGCAAAACATGAAGAATATCGTCGGGGCGCTGGTCATGATGTTCATTGCCAGTGGTTTGTCGGGATGCATTGGATCACCGGTCGAACTGACTCCGAACACCGAGCAACGCTTGCGCGCTCAACCTCCGATCCGTTTCCTGTTGACCTTTGACGACGGTCCCAGCGCATCGTCATTCTGGAATCCTAGCCTGGATGTGTTGGAGGCCCTTGCACATAACCCGGTGCAGCCAGGGATCAAGGCTGTATTTTTTGTCCAGACGCGTGCGCCGCGAGCCGGAGGCAGCGACATCGGCCGTTCGGTCATGCATCGTGAGCAGAGGGAAGGGCACCTGCTGGGCTTACATACGGCAACCCATTGGCACACCAATCATCGATTCCTGAATCCTGACGAACTGGAGCAGTCGCTCGTCAACGGCGCAAACGATATTGCCGCAGTGACCGGCGCGCCGCCCAGCCTGGTGAGGCCACCGTTCTGGAGCTATGACAGGCGCACCTTCGCGGCCTATCAGCGGCACGGCATGCACGTATTGCTGACGGACTTGAGTGCCAACGATGGAAAAGTCTGGGGCATCACCCTGAGTCCGCGGCGACGGATGAGCCTGACACGCCAGCTCTCCGAAGTGCGTGAGCGTATCGCTGCCGGGCAACTACCGGCCGTGGACGGGGTGATACCGGTCGTGGTGACCTTCCATGACCTCAATCGCTATACCGCTCGCCACGCCCGCGAGTACCTGCAGATTCTGCTCGACAGCGCCCGCGAAACCGGCCTGAAGACGGCCGCCAAGCCTTTTTATGACGACAGCCAGGCCCTTGAGCGCGCTGCGATGGCGCGCACGGTCCAGAATACCTCCCAGCCCGTGCATCTACCCGGTTTGTGGGACTGGCTATGGGATTCGGACGCCCATTGATGGTTTTTCCTGGTTGGACACGGCGCGACGTTCGGTAGGCACCGGGCCGAAAACCGGGAGTAATGTAGACGCCGTAACCTGTTTTTCCAGGAGGTGAGGATCATGAGTACTGCGATGCTGACGAAAATGCACATCAATGGTTATGACGTACTCAGCGTAAACAGCGGCCCGTGGCGGGTTTGTACCCAGGCCGACCGGTTGGGCTCCTTCGCTTCGCGCGAGGAAGCGCTGGCCTATGCCGCCGCGTTGCCGGCCAGGAGGCGCCGTAGCGTCCAGCCAGGCAACACTCGGTAGTCGAAGCGCGGCGGGCAGTCAAACCCGCCGCGCTGCCTATCGGATCAGGAAACCGCCAGTTCCAGCGGGATTTCCAAGGTGAACACCGCGCCTTGCCCAGGCCCGTCACTGTGGACATGAAGGCGGCCGTTCATCTCGACCGCCGCTAAAGCGCAACTGTGCAAGCCGAATCCGTGGCCGTTCTTGCGGGTCGTGAACCCGTGATTGAAGATCCTGGCCAGGTGCTCAGGCGCGATGCCTTCGCCACGATCCTTGACGGTCAAACATAAGGTTGCCGGCTCGACGATACGAATGCCCAAGACCATTTCCCTAGGCGGTTCGATATGGGACATGGCGAACTTGGCATTGCTGATCAAATTGATCAGGATCAGCAGCAACCGGTGCTTGTCGCCCAGCATCACCGGTGTGTCCTGATAATCCTTGATGACGGTGACATGGTGCCTGCTCAGCGCGCCCGAATTCATGCGCAATGCATCTTCGAACAGCTCGGCGATATTCAGCGGCTCGATCAGCCTGGCGGCCCCGGCGTAGGTTTGCTGGGTCGTGACGATTTCCTTGATGTGATCAATGCTTCTGGTCAGTTGCGCCAGCTCTTCAATGAGCAGCGCCTGTTCGGCGGCAACGGAGTCGGCCAGTTCATTAAAGTAGCGGGGCAACAGCTTGCCTTTTTCGTCCTCGGTGATGAACTGGCCCAGATCCTGGGTATGTTCGTTCATCATCCTGACAGCTCGCCCCAATCCCTGCGTCTTGCTGTTCTTCAACTTGCGGGTCACCAGCTCCGCTGAAATATTCACGCTGTTGAGCACGTTGCCGACGTTGTGCAAGACGTTCGTCGCGATCTCGGCCATGCCCGCCATGCGCGCGGCATCCACCAACTCGCGCTCGGCCTCTTTCAGCTCCTGCGTACGCGCTTGCACGCGCTCTTCGAGGTTGTCGTTGGAAGCCTGCAGCTCATGGTTGATCTGATTGATCACCGAATAGCTGCGCACCAGCCGCACGGCGAGGTAAATCATCAACAGCGCCATCAGGCTGGCGCAGATGGCCAGGTACATATGGTACTGGCGGTCTGTGGCGGCCGTCCGGCGTTGCGTTTCGTTCAATAGCTCATTGATGCTGTCCAGTTCCTGGGCCACGGGTATGACGCTGATGCGATCCAGCAGGTCGTTGACCAACGGCTGCTCTTGAATGATGGTCTTGACGTGCTGTATCAGGGCGATAAAGGTCGGGCGAGAGGCGGCGGGCAACGAATCAATGTGTTGTTCGAGTTCATTTAACCGGTCTTGTACTTCCGCCGCTTTGTCCGACGTGACGTAGAGGGCGTATTCCAAAGTCGTCAACGCCAGGTCGAGGACATTGGAGGCGGCCGTCAAACGGGCAATGTCCCCGTCGGCTTTCATCTCCTGCAGCAAGGTTTGTATTTGATCCTCAACCGTCGGTAGTGCGTCCAACGACGTACGCAAGTTGGCATTGTGTTGCTCGAATTGCGCCACCAACAGGCTCTTGTTCTTGACCGCATCCACATAGCCCTGGCGCCTTGAGGCCCACAGCGTTGCCAGCGGACCGGAGTGGTTCAGTCGCTCCAATTGCTCCCATCGGCTTTGCGCTTCGGGCGGCGGGGTGAGCGAAAGGTTGTTGTTGACGCCTATTTTTTTCCGAAGGATTTTTACGTTCCAGTTCGCGTCGGCTTGTTTGAGTTGGCGAATGAAGTCGCGCGACTCGAAGTAAGTCGATGTGTCGTAGGTGTAGGACTTTATTAAAAAGAAAATCAACGCCGAGAAAACAATCAGCGCTACGGCCAACAAGGCGGGCCATTTGTATTTTCTGAAGAGAATGGTCACGCGTTTCTCCTGTTCACGATGGAGACCGAAGCACGTGGTCGATTCTGCAACGTGGAAATGATCAGGGCGAAAGGCTGCGCGGGGGTATAGGAGAGGGGTAGCGTCGATCTGCTTTTGCCTGGGTACACGTTGAATTCCCTGCCAACGACGAACATTGGGTTCCTCATTGAACGAAGTGTAGCGTCAACGAGGCGGGGCGGCGCTTTGTTCGGCAGTTGTCGTGCGGGGGAGGCGCGGCCAGGACGGACCGCGCCGATGGACCTATTTGTTGAGATCGATGAAAGGCAGGGCGGTGTTGGGCAACATGGTGGTGGGCAACTCGCCGTTCCAGCGCTCGGCCTTGGTCAGTTCCACCAGGTTCTGGTTACTGGCCAGCGCCTGGGCGCGAGCCTTGATCGCTTCGGCCTCGGCCCTGCCGCGCAATTCAGTGGCGAGGGCATCTGCCTTGGCCTGGGCAACCTGCGAATCGGCTTCCGCCTGGGCCTGGGTCACGCGGATCTGCGCCTGGACCTGCTCGGTGGCGAGCTGTTGCTCACGGGTCTTGACCTGGACTTCCGCCGCCATGCGCGCTTCGATGGCTTTTTCGTAGGCATCGCTGAAATCGATGTTCTCGACCTGGACGCTGTCGATGATCACCGGTCCGGTAATCGTCGCCTTGATTGCCGCCGAAATATCGTTGACCAACTGAACGCGGTTCTGCACTGCCGCGACAGCGTTGAACTTGCCAAACACGTTCTCGACCTGGGTCGGCACCTGTCGGCTGATCATCCGGTCCCGAATGCCTTCGAGGTCCTTGAACTGGGTATAGACCTTGGCCACATCGGAAGGCGCGATGTGCCAGGACACCGACACCTTGAGCTCGGCGGATTGCTGGTCCTTGCTGTACGCCTGCAAGTCATTGTAGGCGGTGACCTGGCTTTGCGTGCTGATCAAGCGGACCGACTCGATAAACGGCATCTTGAACGACAAACCCGGCTCAACCACGCCGACCAGGGCTCCGTTGCGCAAGAGCACGCCGCGCTCGGTCTCATCAACGGTGTACCAACTGCCATAGAACACGCATAACAGGACCACGCCGAGAATTGCAGCGGCGATCGAACCGATGGTTTTGCTGTTCACTTTACTTTCCTTGAGTGGGGTTGGAGGTGGCATGCACTGTTTCCTTTGTGAAGACCGTCACTGTTTTTTCAAACGCCAGACACGAAAAAGCCCTGAAAATTCAGGGCTCTAACGTTAGAAGATGGCGGAGGCGATGGGATTCGAACTCATGGACCTGTTACAGTCGACGGTTTTCAAGACCGTTGCCTTAAACCACTCGGCCACACCTCCGTATTGCGTTGCGGGCGCCATAATACCCGAATGAAACACACTGTCAAACTCTCTACGTAGCTTGTTACAGAGCGTCTGTTATGATCCATGCCACTGAATGTTTCAAAACCGGAGGAGTGTCGCCATGCGCGAACAGGATTACGCAGTGAACAACAGCGTGCAGGCTGAGCAGCTAGAGGTTAGCCGCGTCCTGCGCAACACTTATGGCCTGCTGGCACTCACGCTCGCTTTCAGCGGTGTGATGGCCTTCGTCGCACAACAGATGCGTGTCGGTTACCCGAACATCTTCGTCGTGCTGATCGGTTTCTACGGCCTATTCTTCCTTACCAACAAGCTCCGCGACTCGGCCTGGGGCCTGGTTTCGGCGTTTGCCCTGACCGGTTTCATGGGCTTCTTGCTCGGCCCGATCCTCAACCGTTACCTGGGCATGCAAGGCGGCGCTGAAGTAGTCAGCTCGGCTTTCGCGATGACAGCCCTGGTATTCGGCGGCCTGTCGGCCTACGTGCTGATCTCCCGCAAGGACATGAGTTTCCTGAGCGGTTTCATCACCGCCGGTTTCTTCGTGTTGCTGGGCGCGGTGGTGGCTAGCTTCTTCTTCCAGATCAGCGGCCTCCAACTGGCAATCAGCGCCGGCTTCGTGCTGTTCTCGTCGGTCTGCATCCTGTACCAGACCAGCGCCATCATCCATGGCGGCGAGCGCAACTACATCATGGCGACCGTCAGCCTGTATGTGTCGATCTACAACCTGTTTGTCAGCTTGTTGCAGCTGTTTGGCCTGATGGGTCGCGATGACTGATATTGCTGGAGCGTCTGCTTCGGTGTGAGCTGTTGACGTGAGAAACGGCGCCTCTCCTGAAAGGGAGGGCGCCGTTTTTTTCGCCTTTTTTTCGGGTTATTGCGGGACCGGCAAGAGAACCATCACAACCAGGGGTTTTGCGCCAAGTGCTGACTCTCAAAGCGGCGAATCTGTTGCGCGCGTTGAAGTGTGGCACCAATGGCATCCAACCCGAGCAGCAGCGATTGCTTGCGCAGTCCGTCGATCTCGAACGCAACGACAGTACCGTCCGCTAGTTCAATGCACTGGCCAGGCAAATTGACGTTGATGTGCGCCGTTTCGGCCTGGCTGATAACGTCCGCGACTTTCTTCCACCGGGTCTCGGGAAGCTCAATCAGCAGTACCCCGTTTCGCTGGCAATTGTCGTAGAAGATCCCCGCGAAGCTCGTACCGATCAGCGCCCGAATGCCCATCTGCTGCAACCCCCACACAGCGTGCTCCCGGCTCGAGCCGCAGCCAAAATTGTCGCCCACCACCAGGAACGTTGCCCCACGCCAGCCGGGTCTATTGAGGACGAACTCAGGATTGGGAACGCCAGGCTCCAGCCATCTCAGGTCGAAAAACAGGCCACGGTCCAGCCCTTGGCGGTCGATGCCCTTGAGAAACTGCTTGGGCATGATCACGTCAGTGTCGATGTTGGCAGGCAGCAGTGGGGCGGCGATGCCAGCGACGGTGTCAAAAGGTTGCATGCTTCAAGCCTCCGCGAGCAGTGAACGAACGTCAGTCAAATGGCCGGTTATCGCCGCGGCAGCGACCATGGCCGGGCTCATCAGGTGGGTACGCGCGCCTGCGCCCTGGCGTCCTTCGAAGTTGCGATTGGTGCTGGACGCGCAGCGATCCCCGGGGGCGAGTACGTCATCGTTCATCGCCAGGCACATCGAGCAACCCGACTGGCGCCATTCGAAACCGGCGTCGCGGAAGATCCCGGCCAGTCCCTCTTCTTCGGCCTGGTCACGCACGGCCGTGGAGCCGGGCACGATCATCGCGCGCACATGGGCCGCCACGCGCTTGCCGCGTACGACACGTGCCGCATCGCGCAAATCTTCGATACGCGCATTGGTGCAGGAGCCGATGAACGCATGGCTGATGACGACCTCATTGAGCAGCATCCCTGGTGTCAAGCCCATGTAGTCCAGCGCCCTTTGCATGCCCTGGCGCAGGATGGGGTCCGGCTGCGTCGATGGGTCCGGCACGCGCGCGCCTACCGGCAACGCCTGGTCGGGGCTGGTGCCCCAAGTCACCATGGGTTCCAGCGCATTGACATCGAGTGTTACTTCCCGATCGAACAGCGCGCCTTCATCGCTGTGCAATGCTCGCCACTTGGCCACGGCCCGTTCCCACAATTCGCCCTGGGGAGCCCGGGGCTTGGCTTGCAGGTAGGCGAAGACTTTGTCATCCGGGGCCATGAAGGCGCCTCGGGCTCCGGCTTCAACGGCCATGTTGCAAATGGTCATCCTGGCTTCGACGCTCAGGGCAGTGATGGCCGGGCCCGCGAATTCGATGGCATATCCGGTGGCACCGGAGGCGCCGATCTGTTCAATCAGGGCCATGATGATGTCCTTGGCGGTGACTCCCGCCCCGAGCTCGCCATTCACTAGGACGCGCAGGGTTTTCAAGCGCTTGTAGACCAGTGTCTGCGTTGCCAGCAAGTGTTCTATTTCAGAGGTGCCGATGCCAAAACCGAACGCGCCCAATGCGCCATAGGTGGTGGTATGGCTATCGCCGGCGGCGACGACCATGCCCGGCAGGATAAAGCCTTGCTCGGGGGCCACGACGTGCTCGATGCCTTGGCGTTTGTCGAGTACATCGAACAGCTCAATGCCGAAGTCGCGACAGTTTTCGGCGAAGTACGACACCTGCCGGGCACCGCCGGCATCCGGCATGGTCGCGATGCGCTGGGGCGTCGTCGGGTTGACGTGGTCGACCACCGCAAGGGTTGCGCTCGGCCGCCAGACGCTGCGGCGGGTTTCGCGCAGGCCGCTGAAGGCTTGCGGGCTGGTGTACTCGTTCGCGACTTGGCGGTCGATGTAGAGCAGCACATGACCCTGGTCATCCAGCGGGCAGACGGTATGGCTGTCGATGTGTTTCTGATAGAGGGTTCTCGGGCTGTTCATACGAGCGCTTCTTGTCTTGGCGGGGCTTGCCTGCGAACAGCATATTCACCATCAAGGCGGCATCAAGAGCGCTAAAGTGAAGGCGTTGCACACGAGTCGTGATCAATCATCCGGCAGGGGCGGCGGGCAGGCCGCCCCGAGGTGAAGTGATCAGCGCCTGCCGGTGCGGGTGCTGACGTCCACCCACACGGCCAAGACCAAGATGCTGCCTTTGACGATCATCTGCCAGTAGCTGTCGACGTCGAGCATCGACATGCCGTTGTCCAGGCTGGTGATGACCAATGCGCCGAGGAGTGCTCCGTAGACCGTACCGGAGCCGCCGCGCATGGAAGTGCCGCCGATGAAGCAGGCGGCGATGGCGTCCAGTTCGCCCATGTTGCCGGCCGACGGTGAGCCGGCGGCCAGGCGCGCCGTGTTGACCATGCCGGCGAGGGCGCACATCACGCCCATGATGCCGAAGATCCACAGTTTCACCGCCTGCACGTTGATGCCCGACAGGCGCGTGGCCTCCATGTTGCTGCCCACCGAATAGACGCGCCGGCCGAAGACGGTCTGGCTGGTCACGTAGCTGAACACGCCGAGCAGGATCAGCAGCAGCAACACCGGAACCGGAATCCCGTCATAGCTGTTGAGCGTGTAGACGAACCCGGCCAGCACCGCGCCAATCAACACCACCCGCACCACGTCCCGCGCCAGAGAATGCGCCGCGAGGCCGTGAAGGGCACGATTGCGCCGCTGCTTCCAGGTCAGAAACAGCGTCAGGGCGAACAACAGCACGCCAAGTCCCGTGCCGACCGCGTGGGGCAAGTAACCCTGGCCGACATAAACCAGCTCCGGCGACACCGGGGCGATGGTGGTGCCACCGGTGATGCCCAGCAGAATGCCGCGAAACGCCAGCATGCCGCCCAGACCCACGATGAAGGAGGGGATGCGCAGGTAGGCGGTCATGTAGCCGTTGGCCAGGCCAATGACCAGTCCGCACAGGGCGACCACGCTGAGGTTCGCCAGCAGCGGAATGTGGTAGACCACGTCGAGAATCGCTGCCAGCCCGCCCAACAGGCCCAGCAACGAGCCCACCGAAAGATCGATCTCGCCGCTGATGATCACCAGCACCATGCCGCAGGCCAGGATGCCGGTGATGGACATCTGCCGCAGCAGGTTCGAGAGGTTGCGCGGGGTCAGGAAACCACCGTCGGTTTGCCAACTGAAGAATAGCCAGATAATCGCCACGGCAATCACCAGGGCAAGCATTTTGTAGCGGGTGAACAGTTGTTTGACCTGGTTCATCTACGCGGACTTCCGATCATTGTTGTGAGGGTCTTCGGGATGGCTGAGCGCGGCAGCGAGCACCTGTTCCTGGGTCAATTGCTGATTGATGAAATCGCCGCGCAGCTGGCCTTCGCCGATCACCAGCACGCGATCGGAAATCCCCAGCACTTCGGCCAGCTCCGAGGACACCATGATGATTGACACACCGTCGGCCGCCAGCGCGCCCATCAGCTTGTAGATTTCGTACTTGGCACCGACATCCACGCCGCGGGTTGGCTCGTCGAGAATCAACACCCTGGGCTTGGTCAGGAGCATCTTCGCCAGCACGGCTTTCTGCTGGTTGCCCCCGGAAAGGCTGGTGATCGGTAAAAACGGGGTCGCGGTCTTCAGGTGCATGCGCGAGATTTCCCGGTCGATGCTGCCCAGCTCGGCCTCGGCGTCGATACGGGTCAGTTTCGAGTAGTTGTCCAGCACGGCCAGGGTGATGTTCTGGCCGACGCCCAGGTCCGGAATGATGCCTTGGCGCTTGCGGTCTTCGGGGACCATGCACAGGCCGGCGCGGATGGACTTGAGTGGCGTGCCGGTGTCGATGGGTTGGCCGTCCAGCCAGACTTCGCCTTCATGACGACCCGGGTAGGCGCCGAACAGCGCCGACACCAGTTCCGTGCGGCCGGCGCCTACCAGCCCGGCGATGCCGAGGATCTCCCCGCGCTTGAGCTCGAACGAAATATCGTCGACGCGTTTGCGCCTGGGATTGTCGACGTCGTAGCAGGTGATGTGGCGCGCTTCGAAAATCACCTCGCCCACCTCATGGGGTTCGGTGGGGTAGAGGTTGCTCATTTCCCGCCCGACCATTTGGGTAATGATCTTCGGGATGTCCATGTCAGCCATGGCCGTGGTTGCGATGTGTTTGCCGTCGCGAATCACTGAAATGGTGTCGCACACGGCGGCCACTTCATCGAGCTTGTGGGAAATATAGACGCAGGCAACTCCCTTGGCCTTGAGGTCGCGGATGATGTCCAGCAGCACGTCGATTTCCGAGCGGGTCAAAGCCGAGGAGGGCTCGTCGAGAATCAACAGGCGCGCCTGTTTGTTCAACGCCTTGGCGATTTCCACCAGTTGCTGGTAGCCACCGCCGTACTGCGAAACCGGCAGCGAGACATTCATGTCCGGCACTTTGAGTTCGCGCATCAGGGCTTCGGCGCGATGGATCATCGCCGGGTAATTCATGCGCCCGCCGGGCAGCGTCAACTCGTGGCCCATGAAGATGTTTTCGGCCACCGACAGGTCGGGAACCAAGGTCAGTTCCTGATGGATGATGACGATCCCGGCGGCTTCGGTGTCGCTGATCGATTGGGCTTTGAGCGGCTGGCCGTCCCAGAGGATCTCACCTTGCCAGGTGCCGTAGGGATAGACCGCCGACAGGACTTTCATCAGGGTGGATTTGCCCGCGCCGTTCTCGCCGCAGAGGCCGACGCATTCACCTGGCTTGACCTTGATGTCGATGCCATTGAGGGCTTTGACACCGTCGAAAGTCTTGACGATGCCGTTCATTTGCAACAGGTATTCGGACATGGCGAGGGCTCGTAGAAAAGGGCTCACACATCAACGACAACCCCGCGGGACGAATATGGGTCCCGCGGGGAGGGCGCTCAGGTCATTGTCCGGCGATCTGTGCCTTGGTATAGAACCCGTCCTTTTCGAGCAGGTCGATGTTGTCCTTGGTCAGCGCGGTGGGAGTGAGCAGGATGGTGTCGACTTTTTTGTTGCCATTATCGTACTGCGAGCTGTAGGTGGGTTTTTCGTTGCGCGCCAGTTGAACCGAGAGCTTGGCCGCTTCGGAGGCGATCAATTTCAGCGGTTTGTAGACAG
Organism: Pseudomonas sp. Z5-35; assembly: GCF_051131945.1. Lineage (NCBI taxonomy): Bacteria > Pseudomonadati > Pseudomonadota > Gammaproteobacteria > Pseudomonadales > Pseudomonadaceae > Pseudomonas > Pseudomonas sp. Z5-35. The sequence continues at coordinate 3,047,747 of NZ_CP071640.1, read as the reverse complement.
TCATGGTCTGCGTGCCATCGATGACGCGCTTGACCGCCGCCAGGTCGGCGTCCTGGCCCGAGATCGGCACCTTGCCGGCCAATTTTTGCGCGGCCAAGGCCTGGATGGCGCCGCCGGCGGTGGCGTCATTGGAGGCGACGATGCCATCGATCTTGTTGTTGTTCCGGGTCAGGGCGTTTTCAACGATGCTCAGGGCTTCGGTGGGGTTCCATTCCTTCACCCATTGCTGGCCGACAATCTTGATGTCGCCCTTGTCGATGGCCGGCTGCAGGACCTTCATCTGGCCCTCGCGGAGAATCTTGGCATTGTTGTCCGTGGGCGCGCCGCCCAGCAGGAAATAGTTGCCCTTGGGCGCTGCCTTCAGCACACCGCTGGCCTGCATCTCGCCAACCTTTTCGTTATCGAAGGAAATGTAGGCGTCGATATCGGCGTTGAGGATCAGCCGATCATAGGACACCACTTTGATCCCGGCCTTCTTGGCTTCGGCGACGGCGTTGGTCAGCACGGTGGCGTTGAACGGCACGATGACGATCACGTCGACGCCACGGGAAATCAGGTTTTCGATCTGGGAGATCTGCTTTTGCTCGTTGGCGTCCGCCGATTGCACGAAGACTTTGGCGTCGAGTTTTTCCGCCGCCGCGACGAAGTAGTCACGGTCCCGGGACCACCGCTCCAGGCGCAGGTCGTCGATGGAGAAACCGATTTTCGGGTGGGTGGCGTCGGCCATGACCGGGAGCGATAGCAGGGCCAATGCGCCGGCGAGCAGGGTACGTTTGAAGCTTTTCATGGTGGTGCGTCCTTTTATTGTTTTTTGAAAGACACTGCCTGACGATGAACGTGATGCCGGTAGAACTGTAGAGCGTTGCTTGGCGTTGCGGGCACAGATTTGTCGCGCGAATGTAACAAGCTCGCTGCGCCCGCGAACCGGATTCACTGTCAGGGGTAGATGAACCGGTTGACGACGTTTTCGAGCATCTCTTGCCGACCGCTGACGGCTTGCGGATCCAGGTCGTTGGTAAAGGCGTGCTCGGCCAGCGATTCGAGGCTGTAATCACCCGCCAATACCGCTTTGCCGAATGACTGCTGCCAGCCGGCGTAGCGCTGGTCCTTGAAGGCTTGCAACTGATCGTTCTGCACCATGGCCGCCGCGCGCTCCAGGGAGAGAGCCAGCACATCCATCGCCGCGACATGACCGTGGAACAGGTCGATGTCGTCCAGGCTCTGGCGGCGGACCTTGGAATCGAAGTTGAATCCACCATTGCCGAAGCCCCCAGCCTTGAGGATTTCATAGGTGGCCAGGGTCATTTCCTCGACGCTGTTGGGGAACTGGTCGGTGTCCCAGCCGTTCTGCGGATCGCCACGGTTGGCGTCGATGCTGCCGAAGATCCCCAGCGAGACCGCCGTGGCGATTTCATGATGGAAACTGTGCCCGGCGAGCGTGGCGTGGTTGGCCTCGATGTTGACCTTGATCTCGTTTTCCAGGCCGAATTGTTGCAGGAAGCCGAACACCGTTGCGCTGTCGTAATCGTATTGATGCTTGGTCGGTTCCTGGGGCTTGGGCTCGATCAGCAGGTCGCCCTTGAAGCCGATCTTGTGCTTGTGGTCGACCACCATGCGCATGAAACGACCCAGCTGTTCACGCTCGCGTTTCAAATCGGTATTGAGCAGGGTTTCGTAACCTTCACGGCCGCCCCACAGCACGTAGTTCGAGCCTTTGAGGCGCTGGGTGGCGTTCATGGCGCTGAACACCTGGGCGGCGGCGCAGGCAAATACTTCCGGGTTCGGATTGCTGGCGGCGCCTGCGGCGAAGCGGGGGTTGCTGAAGCAATTGGCGGTGCCCCAGAGCAGCTTGATCCCGGTCTGTTCCTGATGGCGCTCCAAGTGGTCGACCATCTGCGCGAAGTGGTTGCGGTATTCCTTCAGCGATTGTCCTTCCGGCGCGACGTCTGTGTCGTGGAAGCAGTAGTAGTCGATGCCCAGCTTGGAGAAAAATTCGAAGGCCGCTTCGGCCTTGCCGATCGCCAGCTCCAGCGGGTCCCCGGCATGCTGCCACGGGCGCTTGAACGTCCCGGCACCGAACACGTCGGACCCTGGCCAGACAAAAGTGTGCCAGTAGCAGACGGCCATGCGCAGGTGCTCGCGCATGGGTTTGCCGAGTACCAGCTTGTTGGCGTCGTAATGGCGGAAGGCAAGCGGCGAGTCGCTGCCTGGGCCCTCATAGCGAATCGTCTCGACATCGGGGAAGTACGGCATGGGACGGTTTCCTTTTTATTCTTGGCGGTGTCCCGATACTAACGCCGCCCCTGCCGGTGCAGATTATGAAAATCACCAACAGACAGTTCGATTTTGAGTATTGAGAATCAACGCCTGCGCGCCTAGTCTGTGTCGATCGGCATAGGGAACACACCATGAAAACCGTCCCGCCCGTTCACCGCATTGCCCTGCTGTTCAATGGCAGCAAGATCTACGATCGCGGCATTATCAGCGGCATCGGCAACTACCTGAGCAGTACGCGCGCGTCCTGGGACCTGTTTCTCGAGGAAGATTTCCTGTGTCGCTTGAAAGGGATCGAACGCTGGCAGGGCGACGGGATCATTGCAGACTTCGACGACCCGCTGATTGGCGAGGCGCTGGCCGGGATCAAATTGCCGGTGGTGGCGGTGGGGGGCTCGTACCAGGACGAACGCGCCTACCCCAAGGGCATTCCGTATGTCGCCACGGATAACCACGCCTTGATCAAGCTGGCCTATGAGCACCTGATCGAGGCTGGGTTGACGCGTTTCGCCTGCTTCAGCCTGCCCGAAGCCCAAGCCAATCGCTGGGCCCAGGAGCGGGAAAAGGCGTTTCGCCAATTGGTCCAGCGTGATGGCTTGCCGGCCGAGGTCTATCGCGGCATGGGCACCAGCGCACCGCTCTGGGACAGCGCCGTCGAACAGCAGATCGCCTGGCTGCAAAGCCTGCCCAAGCCCATCGGTATTATCGCCGTCAGCGACGCCCGGGCCCGACAGTTGCTGCAAGCCTGCCTGACCGCCGGGATCGCCGTGCCGGAAGAAGTCGCCCTGATCGGCATCGACAACGACCCGTTGACCCGCAGCCTGACGCGGGTACCCCTGAGTTCGGTGGTGCAGGGCACCGAAACCATGGGCCGAACCGCCGCACGTCTGCTCCACCAAATGCTGCACGGCATGCCCTCCACCGGCACGCAGATCCTGGTCCCGCCGGATGCGATCAATGTGCAGGTATCGAGCCTGCATCAACCGCTGGGCAACCCTAATGTCATGCAGGCACTGCTGTTCATTCGCCAGTACGCCTGCCAGGGCATCAAGACCGCCCAAGTGGCGGCTTATGTAGGCATATCGCGCTCATCGCTGGAGTCGCATTTTCGCAAGGAGCGGGGCTGCAGCGTCCACGACGAAATCCTCCGTTTCAAACTGGCCGCCGCCGCCAACGGACTGGAAAACAGCGATTCGCCGATTGCCGACATTGCCCAGAACTGTGGTTTCAAATCGGCGCAGTACCTGCACACCGTGTTCCGTCGCGAATTCGGCTGCACGCCTCGGGAGTACCAGGTGCGTCAGGCTGATTGAGGAAATGACACAGGGCTGCAGACGGCTCTGGTCATCCTTATCCGGCTTACAACTATTGCTGGGAGTAATAGTGACCATTACCAAATGCAAGTTCTGCTTTGCCGGCATTCAATGGAAAATCAGCGCCATCGAACACGCCACCGCGTACTTTTATTTTCAGGATCCGACCCATGCGCCCTTTGTCTTTGCTTGCCCTGGCGTTCTCCCCGTTGTTGCTGGCGGGCTGTGCCTCGGCGCCGAACGACCCGACGCTGACCTTGCAGACGAGCAAGACGCCGGCCCAATACGCCGAGTGCGTCGTACCGAAGCTGCAAGGCAGCGCGTTGAGCCCTTTGGTCTCGCAGACCCAGCGCAGCTACCGCATCGTCGTGCCGAGCAAAGTGTTGGCGGACAACGTGCTGGAAGCCTACAAGGCCGGCAGCGGCGGCAAGGTGTTCATCTATGAGCGCCACCTGCTGGCCTCCAATCTCTTGCCGTCGAGTTTCGAGCGCGCCGCACAGGAATGCATCTGACCGGTTCGTAAACGCTTTTTACCGTGCTCCTTTGGTTGGCCGCAACCAACCAATCCCCTTGCCCCGCACCGCATTCGGTCGCGGGGCTTTTTTTGTAGACGGGAACCGTACGTGCCGGTTGTGAGAGGATGGCGAACGCAAAGTCGCCGCACCTGACAAGGACCGATATGAAAATGCTCCCAGCGCGCACCATTCCATTCGTCTTGACGCTTGCGGCCCTTTGCGCGCCGGTGCAGGCCTCGACGTGGCAGATCTGCGATCTCGAGCTGAAAGTCACCGAAGTGGTGAAACGGCCCACGCCAGAGCTCCAGGTCCAGGTATTGAAAGCGCGTCCGGCCTCGCCCGGCGTGGAATGTCCGGAGGAGGGCGCGGTGCTCGGTTTCGTCCCGGAAACCACAGACTACCAAGCCACGCTGCCGCGCCGGCAATGGCCCGCAAAAGGCCAGACGGTCCGGATCAAATACCGCTACCTGGATGGGATCTGCAAAGGCGATGGCAACGACTATCCCTGTCGTATCGAGCATTATCCGTTTGGGTCTCGATAAACTCGTCACTGGTTGACGAGCGCTTCCGCCTCCATCGCGGCTCGAACACTGGGTCGCGTCTCGATCCGGGCCATGTAAGAAGCCAGGATTGGCCAGCCCCTGATGTCGATATCGAAGAACGGCAGCCATTTGAGTACCGTGAACAGGTAAGCATCGGCGAGGCCGAAACTGCGCATCAGATAAGCTTGCTGCCCAAGCGTGTCGGTCAGATAGTCGAGACGCTTGAACAGTTTCTGCTTGAAGATCGCCTTGATCGTTTCCGGGATATCACCGTTGAACAGCGGGGCACAGCCGCTGTGGATTTCTGAGGTAATGAAATTCAGCCACTCTTGCAGGCGAACCCGTTCCCAAGTGCCACTGGCCGGCGCCAAGGGGTTGCCGGGAACCAGATCGGCCAGGTACTGGACAATGGCGGGTCCCTCGGTCAGTACCTCGCCGTTGTCCAACACCAGCGCAGCCACGTAGCCCTTGGGGTTGATGTAGAGGAAGTCCTCCCCGTCGGCGGTTCGCTTGGTCTTGTTGTCGACCCGGATCAGCTCAAACGCGAGGTTCAGTTCCCGCAACACAATGTGGGGGGACAATGAGCAGGTCATGGGAGCGAAGTACAGTTTCATGGTGGCCCTCGGCGACGCTTTATGCCGGAGAGCATCGGTGAGCGCTGGAACATTTTCAAAGGACTTTTTGAATGTTAGCGTATGACAAAATCTCATGAGCGCCGCGAAACCCCATGGTTGTCAAAGTTCCATCCCTAAACGGTCTTAAGGCCTTCGAATCGGCCGCGCGGCACATGAGCTTTACCCAGGCTGCGCAGGAACTGAACGTCACTCAGACGGCCATCAGTCATCAGGTCCGGCGGCTTGAAGATGAATTGGGCGTGCGGTTGTTCCTGCGGCTCAAGGACGGCCTGGCGTTGACGGAGGAGGGGCGCGCCTATTTCCCGGGCGTGCGCTCGGCCTTTCGGGAGTTGCGTGATAGCACGCAGGCATTGCTGGACGATGTGCGCAACAGCGCATTGACGATCAGCACCCTGGTGTCCTTCGCGTCCAAATGGTTGCTGCCTCGATTGGCGTCTTTCCAGCAAGCGCATCCCGATATTGATGTGCGCGTTACCGCGTCCACTGAATTGGTGGACTTTCGCAAAGGTGGAATCGATGCGGCCATTCGTTACGGGACCGGCGAATGGAAGGGCGTGCACGCCGACTGGTTGATGTCCGATGACATTTTTCCGGTGTGCAGCCCCCGGTTGCTTGAGGGCCCCAAGGCCTTGAAGACGCCCGCCGATCTAGCCCAACACGCTCTGTTGCAGGTCAGTGGCATGACCCGCGACGATTGGAGCCTCTGGCTGGATGCCGCAGGCCAACCGAGCACCCTCGCCGAAGGCTCACGGCTGACTTTCGACCTGGCAATGATGGCGGCCCAGGCTGCCAACGACGGCCTGGGCGTTTGCATTGGTCGCTCGACGTACGTCGATGACGATCTGAAGGCTGGACGACTGGTCGCGCCGTTTGACCTGAGGTTGAAATCCGATCTCGGTTTTTATCTGGTGGCCCCAATCGACACAGCTCATTCGAAAAAGGTCGAGGCGTTCAGGCGCTGGTTGATCGATTCGATAAGGGAGACAAACACACCGGCCACCCTGAAGCTAGATTGAAAGGCCGTACCAATCGTCAATCCCTGTCTCGTCCCGGCTGGAATGCTCCAGCAGGAAACCACAACGTTGAAGCACTTTCACCGAGCCAATATTGGCCGCGTATACGTTGGCCTGCAATCGACCGAGGCGCCAGTGCGACTGGGCCTGCTGGATCAAGTGCTTCACCGCCAGTGTCGCCAATCCCCGTCCACAGGCGTCCTGGGCGATCCGATAGCCGATTTGCGCTGACCGCCCGCCAGTGTCGATGTCTTTCAGGTTCGCTCGTCCGATAATCCTTCCGCTTGCGTCTTCAATCACAAACGGGTGCCAGGTCGCAGCGGCTAAGCGAGACAGGTGATCGGCGATGTGCTCGCTGACACCCTGGATCGAATAGAACGCCGAGTCGCGCGCATCGATGTGGCGTTCGAACCATTCGCGGTTCTGCACTTCAAACGCCAGCAATGCCTCGGTGTCGCCGAGTTGCAGGGTACGAATCCTGATGTTTTCCTTGTCCATGTATCACGTCCTGTTTTCTACCAAATACATTCATGGTGCCAGTGCCGCTACTGCCGCGTAATGCTCTTCATTTAAGACGTTCAACAATCCTGTGGCGAGGGAGCTTGCTCCCGCTGGGCTGTGAAGCAGCCCCAAATGGGCAATGCGGTATTCCAGACGGATCGCGTTGGCAGGTTTTGCGACTGCTGCGCAGCCAAGCGGGAGCAAGCTCCCTCGCCACGGTTCAACTGAACAGCATTACGCTACTGCGGCGGGCGTTGTGGCAAGGCGGAGTTGCCAAAGGTGTTTCCCATGCGAATTCGCGTAGCGGACTGGTTGTACAGGCCCAGCTTGTTCGGCGCGCGCTGGTCGATCGGCACGTTCATCGCTTCCTGGTTCTTGCGAGCTGCCGCCGTGCCCTTCGGGTTGGCCATCTGCTCGCTCAGGCATTCATAGGACAGTGCCTTGTAGCCGTTCACCTCGACATTGATGCATCCCTCATTCACTGGCTCGGCGGCTTGCACCCACAAGGGAAGGATAAGAAACAGTGGCGTGAATACGCGACAGTCCATGACGAGGTTCCTTTTCGCGGCGGCAGAAGAATCCAATCTACCTCGGAATCGCGCAGTGTATGGCGATGTTTTTTTTGCAGCGACCGTCACACAAACGACATGTACAGCTCTCATGATGCGCCAACGCAGGGCGTCGACACGCCGTTCGGGCCGGAAGCCGTCTATGTCAAGAGAAGCGCTGAGCAGGTGCTGCCTCGCGCCCACGGTACTGTTTTTTTTGCTCCATGCGCTGATGCCGCAAAGGGATGCGTGGTCAGCCACGCCTGCGCCTCGTGAGGCTGACCACCGAGCGGATCGCTTTGTCGAATTTGCAATTCCCGCTCAGGAGCTGAGTGCTGCCCTGGACCTTTACAGCAGAACCAGCGCAATGGCGATTCTGGTTGATCGCCAGCTGACGCATGGACGACGGTCGACGGCTGTGAATGGGCGCTTGCATGCGCGCCAGGCGCTGGAGCAGTTATTGGCCGGAACTGGCCTGATGGCGCTGTACACTGGCGCGGATGCATTTACCGTCAAACGGGCCGAGGTCGCCAGCCGGGCAGATACGTCGCCACGCCACGGCAACCCCAGGCTGCGCGAGAACAGTTTTGCCAACGCCTTGCAGTCTGCGCTGGAGCAGGCGCTATGTCGTTCCGTGGTGACTCGCCCGGGCCGTTATCGCGCAGCGTTGCAGGTGTGGGTGGGCGCGTTGGGCGAGGTGCAGCACAGTCGCTTGCTGGCTTCCACCGGTAATGACCAGCGTGATGCGGCGATTATCGAGGCGCTGGGCCGATTGAATATCGGCCAGATACCGCCGACGTCGTTGCCGCAGCCGGTGACTGTGCTGGTGGTGCCGGACGCCGCTGCCGCAGGCATGGAATGCAACCCATAGGAAGGAGCGGTAAAGCCATGACGGAAAAGGAGCAGAGCGCCATGCTCAAGGTGTTCCTGGCTTCCTATGATGTGTTTCGCGCGCGCCTGCGTCGGCGTCTGGGCTCCGATGACCTGGCCAACGACGTATTGCATGAAACCTATCTGCGGGTAGACCGCATGGAACAGCCGGTGGATGTGCAGAAACCCGGCGCCTACCTGTTTCGCATGGCCCTCAATATCGCCGCTGACCGTCGTGCACAGGACGCGCGACTGCTCACCGGTATCGAAATCGAAGAGCTGATGCAAACGGTCGACGAGCATCAGGACCCGGCGGTGATCGTGGGCGGTCAGATTGAAATTCGCGCGCTGATGCAGGCGCTGACCGAACTTTCCTCCAGGCGTCGGCAGATATTGATGGCATCGCGGATGGAGCAAACGCCGCATCAGGAAATCGCCCAGCGTTTCGGCATTTCCACCCGGATGGTCGAGAAGGAACTCAAGGCTGCGCTGGAATATTGTGCCGATCGCCTGGAAAGAAAAGTGATCCAGCGGTTCGGTCCCGGTGCGGGAAAACAGTCTTAGGTCATGAAGCGCGTGTCGCGCGTACTTTCTCGAGTCATTTCACGTTTGAAAAACATGTCCATTAGCGCATCTGAATCGGTCACCGCCACGGCTGGCCAGCTCCGGGAGGAAGCCTTCCACTGGCTGGTGCGCCTGACTTCCGGGCACGCCACCCAAGCTGATGCCGAGGCCTTTCGCCGCTGGAGCGCCCAGAGCGCCGAACATGCCCGGGCGTTTGTCCAGGCCCGGCAGTTGTGGCAAGCCATGGCGCCTGCCGAGCAAATGCTCCAAGGCGTACAGGCGGCGAAGGTCATCGATCATCCCCGACGTTTCGGCCGGCGAGCGTTCCTCGGCGGGGCGATTGCCGCGTCGGTGGCGGTGCTGGTCGCGCGTCCGGCGCTGTTGGATGGCGGGTCCATGGGGGCTGATTTTCATACCGGCGTGGGTGAGCAACGGCGTGTCGACCTGGTCCAGGGCATAGTGCTTGAACTCAATACCCAGACGCGTATCAGTCAGCGCATCGTGGCCGCTGGCGATGCCGCCATCGAAGTGTTGAGCGGCGAAGTGGAAGTCCAGGCCCGTACGCCTTTGCGCGTATTGGCCGGGAATGCCGAGCTGCTGGCCGATGGCGCGCGGTTCAATGTGCGGGCCATCGATGGCAGCGTGTGCGTAACGTGCCTGGAAGGCAGTGTGCAGGTCCAGCACCAGGGACGTCGCGTGAGCCTGGTGCAAGGCTTGCAGTTGACCTATACCGCGCAGCGCCAAGGCCAACCCAGCGCCTTCGACACCCAGCAAGTGATGGCTTGGCGGGAGCAGATGCTGGTGTTCAACGACGCACCGCTGGCGAGCGTGATCGACGAAATCAACCGCTACCGCCCTGGGATGATTGTGTTGATGAACGCGCAGCTGGGCCAGCGCAAGGTGCAGGCGCGCTTTAGCCTTGCGCAATTGGCGAATGTCGCCGTGCTGATTCGCGATGCCTATGGCGCCTCGATCACCGAGCTACCGGGCGGCATCGTGCTGGTCAGCTAAAACCGCCCATGGAATATCATTCAAGCGGCGCCAATACCTGGCGGTACTGCTCGGTGCCTTGCGCCGTGCGGCGGTTGAAGCTGATCTCCAGGCCGGCCGGATTTTCCTCCTTGCTGCCGGTCAGATGGCTCCAGCCGCGATCCGCGCGCCATACCCGCACATCGACGCGCTCCAGTTCACTGAGCACCGCCACACCTTCCTTGGGCGCAGGCAACGGGTAGCGCGACCGGGCGGCACCGGCGGCGCGAAACAACGTGCCGTTGTCGACCCACCACTTCACGCGCTGCACGCTGCCGTCCTGCGCCGCCGTGGCGCGTATCAGTTCCAATTGCAACGGGTCGCTGTCGCTGCTGCGAATGCTGATCGCCGCAGGCGCCGGGCGGCGGGTGACAGACGGGTCGTCAGGGGCTTTTGGCTCGGCCAACTCAGTGGTGGCGCGCAGGGCGAAGTCTCGCTGCAACTGGTTGAGCGCACGCATCAGTTGCGCGTGTTGCTCGACGCTGTCCTGCAAGTGAGCGTCGGCGCGGGTCACGCCGTCGAGCCCGCGCCAGGCGATCAGGCTGACGATCGTCATCAGCATAATGGCGACCATCACCTCAATCAGCGTGAAGCCTTTTTGCCGGTCCATCAACGCACCTCGATGCGGCCAGTCGCGGTGCGCGTCACCGATACGCTGGCCTGGTTGCTGGACAAGGTGACTTGCAGAGGGGGGCCAATCCATTCGGCATCCAACACCAGGGTTTTGCCCTGACGTATCCGCACCTCCACCGGCGCCGAATCCCAGCGTCTTGGCCGTAGTTGCGGATCGTTGATGAACTCCCGATCCCGCGCGTCGACGACATCCAGCCGCACGAAACGGTAGCCCTGGCTGTCGGCGACCCAGGCGATGCGCCGGCCATCGCTGCGTGCTTCGGCCTGGGCGGTCTCCAGCAGCAAGGCCAGGCGCTTGGCGTCTTCACGCAGGCCGCGCGCCGGGTCGGCGTGGATGTTCAAGCTGATGGCGGCGCTGGCAATGCCGATGATCACCAACACCACCATCAGTTCGATCAGCGTGAAGCCTTGTTGCCGGTGTCGCCAATTATTCATGAGGCGCTGCGCCTGTAGCTGGGGTGGATTTGCAATAAAAACGTGAGGAAGCACGGGTAGCCTGATTCACTGGAATTCACGGAGGATCCGCTCATGCGCCATTTCCATCGGCTGAACCCAGCCACCCTGGTACAAGCTGCCGCCGTGCTTGCCAGCGTGGCGGGGCTGGTCACATGGGGTTTTTTGCTCAACGATTCGGCGCCCGTGCAAGCCCAGGCCAGCAGCGAAGCCTTGCCACCGCCGGCCGCCACCGGCCAGGAGGCGGCCCAGTGGTTTGCCAGTTCGGCGCATACCCTGGAGATCAAGCTCAGCGGCCTGTTGGCCGGCCCGAATGGCGCGGTAGCGGTCCTCAGTATCGATGACGGGCCGCCCCGGGCGTTCCTGGCGGGGGAGCAACTGGGGGAGGGCGTGCGCTTGCGTGGTATCGAAGGCGACGCCGTGGTCATCGACCGCGCCGGCACTGAATCGCGTTTGCCGATAGCCCGCCTGCCGGCGCCGGTGGCGCTGCCGTCGCTGCGTTGATTCATGGTTTGGCGATGGGACGGCTGAACAACGTTTCCAAGCGCGCCAGCGGTGGCCCGTCTTGTTCGCGATCATGCACCACGACCTGCACCCTCAGCAGATCGCCGCTGCGGGTCACCCGCTGTTCACAACTGAGTTTCAAGCGTCCTTGATCACAGCGCTGCATGGCGCTGTCCTTGTTCTTCACCCCGCGCAGACGCAGTTCGGCCAGGCTGTTCTGCGCCGCCAACAGCGCCACCGAGCGCTCGCGCAGTAGCGCGTTGCTCTGGCTCATTTGTCCACTGGCGCGTACCGCCGCCGACATCGCCACCGCCACGATCAGCAGCGCCACCAACACTTCGATCAGGGTAAAACCGCGTTGCCGGGGCACCTGTCTGGTCATGGTGATGAGCGTCGTCGGGGGAAATGGACTTCAGCCTAATGCCCGCACTTGACGGATTGCTGACCAAAGCTCCTGAGGATTTTTTATACCAGTGACATATGCGACTGGAACAATCCGCAGCGAATGGAAACCTCAACCCGCGCCGAACCAGGCGCCAGCCAAGGAGTGTCGAGATGGGTGTCGCGTCGTCTAACCGTCCCACACAAGGCCCTCGCCGGCAGCGAGGTTTTACCCTGATCGAAATCATGGTCGTGGTGGTCATCCTCGGAATTCTCGCCGCCATGGTCGTGCCCAAAGTCCTCGACCGGCCGGACCAGGCCAGGGCCACCGCGGCTCGCCAGGACGTCGCCGGGCTGATGCAGGCGCTCAAGCTGTTTCGCCTTGATCAAGGGCGCTACCCGACCATGAACGAAGGCCTCGCGGCCTTGGCGCAAAAGCCCGCCAACGCCACCAGCGCCAATTGGCGCGCTTACCTGGAGCGATTGCCCAAGGACCCTTGGGGCCGTGCCTACAATTACCTCAATCCAGGCACCAACGGCGAGGTTGATGTGTTTTCCCTCGGCGCCGATGGCCAGCCCGATGGCGAAGGCGTCAACGCTGATATCGGCTCCTGGCAGCTCTAGCCGTGGGGCATTCAGCGCAGCGCGGCATGGCGGTGATCAGCGCCTTGCTGGTGGCAACCGTGGTGGCGGTGATCGCCGCCGGCATGATCGCCCGGCAGACGCAGGTGACCCGCGGCGTGGAAAGCGAAAGCCAGCGGGTGCGCGGCGCCTGGCTGTCCAACGGGGTGCTGGAGTTGACCCGGCAAGCGCTGTGGCAGCAACGGCTGCGCGAACCCATGACGCGTTTGGACCAGGACTGGGCGCAGCCCATGCGCGGCGTGCGCCTGGGCTCTGAGAGCGGCGTGTTCGATGGCCGCATCAGCGATGAGCAAAGCAAATTCAACCTGCGCAACCTGGTCCTGGACGGGCAGCTCGACACGCTGGAATCCGCTGTGTTCGAACGCCTTTGCGCCGAACTGGGCGTGCCGCTTGCACAGGCCAATCGCATCGTTCAGCGCGTGATCGAGGCCTACCCCAGGCGCTTGCAACCTGCTTCGCAAAGCACCGGCGCGGGAACGGAATTCGATAGCGGCCGCCTGACGTCACCCGACGCCGACAGCCGTCCGCTGCCCGCTACCCGGCCTATGTTGCGCCACTTCGATGACTTGGCCGGCTTGCCGGGTATCGACCCCGCCGCCCTTGAGCGCTTGCGCCCCTTTGTCACGGTGCTGCCAGCGATCACCTGGGTGAACGGCAACACCACCACCGCCCAAGTCCTGGCCGCGCGGGTGCCCGGCATGAGCGTGGCCCAGGCGCAAGCGCTGATCGCCGAGCGCGACCGTGGCCAGTGGTTCATTAACAGCGGGGATTACCTCAACCGCTTGCGTGTACCGCAGATGAGCACTGAGCAACTGCGCCTGGGCATCACCAGCGAGTGGTTTCTATTGCGCGGGCAATCCACCGTCGAGCAGCGCCAGTTCAGCGTCCAGGCGCTGTTTTATCGCGGTGAGCTGAACCGGCCCCGAGTGATCTGGTCGCGGGTGGGCGCATGATTGCCTTGCTGCGGGTGGCCCTGGCGCCGTTGGCGCAGTTGAGCGCCGACAGCCTGTTGGATTGCGCCTGGCTCGACCGCAAGGGCGCGCTGGTCAAGCAGGGTCGACAGTCTTTGCGCGAGCTGAGCAGCGCGGCCCAAGGCCAGGCGTTGGAGCTCTGTTTGCATCCCCAGGACAGCTTGCTGGCCTGCGTCGAACTGCCCCCGCTGCCACCTGCGCGCCTGGGCGATGCGGTGCGTTGCGCGGCAGATAATCTGCTGCTGGGCAGCGACGACACCGTTCACTTGGTACACGGGCCTCGCGACATGGGCGGCCAGGTGCAATTGGCTTGGTTTGACCGGGCGGCCCTGCTGGGTCTTTCGCAGTTGTTGCAAACGCTCAAGTTGCAGCCGCGCGGCCTGTACGCGGCGCCGTGCTTTTTATCGTTGGCCGAGGCCGGCGAGTGCACGGCAACTCGGATGGAAGATCATTTGCTGGTCCGCGAGGACCTTCAGCGCGCCTGGGTTCATCCCTTGATGGAAGAAGGGCTCGAGCAATTGCGCGAAAGGACGGTGCGTTGGGTCGGCGCGGGGCCAGAAAGCTTGGCAGGCGTCGATCCATTGCCGGCAGAACAGCGCTGGATCGGTCCGGTGCCCGCGTGGAGTTTGCTCAGCGGCATCGAGCAAAACCCACGGGGCAATCAGCGCTGGGGCCGCGCCGTCGCCTGTTGCGCGGTGGCGGCGTTGATTTGGAGCTTGGGCCTCAATCTGTACGCCATGCGGCTGGCCGATGAGGGCCAAGCCATCAAGAGACAGATGGTCAGTCGGGTGCAGCAGGTTTTCCCCGAGTTGCCGGTGGTTCTCAATCCCTTGCAACAGGCGCGTCAGCAACGCGATGCGCGACGCGACGGGGCGCTGGCCGAAGGACCGGTCAGCTTCGCGGTCCTGGTGCAGCAGGCGGCTGGGCAATTGCCATTCATGGCGGGCGCCGTCGACACGCTCGACTTCGATGGCACGGAGTTGCACCTGACCCCGCGCGCGCCGGCCCGCAAACCCCCTGCCGAGAGCAGTTGGCAAGCCAGCCTGGCGCAAGCCGGCATACAAGCGGACCTGGCCAACGGGCAGTGGACCCTTAAGCGTCTGCCAGCGGACGCCAAGACGACGTCCGTCGCGGAGGCCGCGGATGAATAGCCTTGCCCGCTATCGCGCTCGCTGGCAGGCGCAGCGCGCCAGCGCACAACAGTTCTGGCAACGCAGCAGCGCCCGGGATAAACGCATCTTGCGCGTCGCCGCCGTGGTGTTGCCGGTGATGGTGCTGTGGTACGGCCTGATCCAGCCACCGCTGCAACGCATCGATCATTGGCAGGCCGAACTGCCGCGCCTGCGTTCCCAGGCGGCAGCGCTGGAATCGGTGCTGGGCGAGGTGCAAGGCGCCGGCGTGCCGCCCGGCGCGATCACCCCGCAGGTTTTGCATGAGCGTTTGGATGGCATCGGCCTCGCGGGCGCCTACCGCCTGGAGAACAACGCCGAGGGTGAGGTCATGACATGGCGGCTGACACTCGATAACGCGCCGGCCGACGCCGTGTTGAACTGGTTATTGGACGACGCACCCAGGCTCGGCCTGCGGGTGCGCGACGCTCATTTGCAACGTGCAACAACGCAAAGTACTGAGACGGCCGCGCGGATTTCCGGGGTCGTCGGCATGGAACAGGCGCCAGGCGCTAAGGACTCTTCATGAAGCGGTTTGGTACGTACGCGTCAACATTTCCCTTGGCGCTGCTGCTCAGTGCCTGTAGCCAATGGGGCGGCGAGCAACCACAGCCCATTGCCGCGCAAAGCGAACTCGGCCAGCCCCTGGCGCAGACCGGCAGCGGCGATGCACTGGTGGAGCGCCAGCGAGCCCAGGCCCAGGTGCAAGAGCAGCGGCAGCGGCAGGTCAACAAGGCACCGTTGCGCTCGAGCCCACGTTCTTCCGCCGACGCTGCGGCGGTGGCCGGCAACGGCTTGGGCAAGCAGCCGGTGCAGTTGAATTTTGTCGAGGCCGACATTCCCGCCGTGGTGCGAGCTTTATCCCGGGCAACCGGTCGCCAGTTCCTGGTGGACCCGCGCGTAAAAGGCCAACTGACCCTGGTGTCCGAAGGCGAAGTGCCGGCCCATACCGCCTACGACATGCTGCTGGCGGCCCTGCGCATGCAAGGCTTTGCCGTGGTCGAAGTGGAGGGCGTCAGCCAGGTGGTGCCTGAGGCCGATGCCAAGTTGTTGGGCGGCCCGGTGGGGGACGCCGATCGGCCGGCGGGCAATGGCATGATCACGCGGACCTATCGCCTTCAATACGAAAACGCGGTCAACCTGATTCCGGTGCTGCGGCCTATCGTGTCGGCCAACAACCCCATCAATGCCTACCCTGGCAACAACACGGTGGTGGTCACCGACTACGCGGAAAACCTCAGGCGCGTGGCGCAGATCATCGCCAACATCGACATTCCCGGGGCCATCGACACCGATGTGGTGCCGGTGCAGAACGGGATTGCGGTCGACATCGCGACGATGGTCTCCGAGTTGCTGGACGTGCAGGGTGCCGATGCCACGCAAAAGGTCTCGGTGATTGGCGACCCACGGTCCAACAGCATCATCCTGCGCACCGGCAGCCCCGAGCGAACCGAATTGGCCCGCCAGCTGATCTACAAGCTCGACAACGCGCAGAACAACCCGAGCAATCTTCACGTGGTGTACCTGCGCAACGCCCAGGCCAACAAGTTGGCGCAGGCGTTGCGCGGCCTGCTCACCGGTGAAGGGGAAATGGCCGGTGCGTCCACTGACGGCGCACGAGCCCTGTTAAGTGGCGGTGGCCTGGGTGGCCAATCGGGTAACAGTAGCGCTGGCAACGGCAACAGTTCCTCGAGCAGCGGCGCCAGCTCGCAAAACAGCAACGGCCAGGGCGCCGGTCTGCAAATGCCGAGTGGTCAAAGCGGCCAGAGCGGCCATCAGTCCGGCGAAAGCGCGGTGGCGTTTTCCGCCAATGGCGTCACCGTGCAGGCCGATACCACCACCAACACTTTGCTGATTTCCGCCCCCGACCCGTTGTATCGCAACCTGCGGGAGGTCATCGACCTGCTCGACCAGCGCCGAGCCCAGGTGGTGATCGAAAGCCTGATCGTCGAAGTCAGTGAAGACGATGCCAGCGCATTCGGCATCCAATGGCAGGCCGGCGACCTTGCCGGCAATGGCTGGATCGGCGGCGCCAACCTGGGCGGCGCCGGCATCAATACATCAGCTAAGAACAGTATCGATGCGCTGCCCGGTGGCCTGAGCATCGGCAAGGTCTCGGGCACCGTGAATATTCCGGGCATCGGCCAAGTGTTGGATCTGAAAGTGCTGGCCCGCGCGCTGAAGAGCAAGGGCGGTACCAACGTGCTGTCCACCCCCAATCTGCTGACGCTGGACAACGAAGCGGCGAGCATTTTCGTCGGCCAGACCATCCCGTTCGTCACGGGCAACTATGTGACCAATGGCGGCGGCAACAGCAACAACCCGTTCCAGACCATCGAACGCGAGGAAGTAGGCCTGCGCCTGAACGTGCGTCCGCAGATCTCCGAAGGCGGCACGGTCAAGCTGGACATCTACCAGGAAGTCAGCAGCGTGGACCCGCGCGCGTCCAGCGACGCCGGCACGGTGACCAACAAGCGCGCCATCGACACCAGCATCCTGCTGGACGATGGGCAGATCATGGTACTGGGCGGCTTGCTCCAGGATGGTTTCACCGAGAGCTCCGATGCCATTCCGGGGCTGGGCAGTATCCCCGGTATCGGCGCGCTGTTTCGCAGCGACAGCCGTTCGCGGACCAAGACCAACCTGATGGTATTCCTGCGCCCGTACATCATCCGCGACAACAATGTCGGACGCAGTATTACCCTCAATCGCTATGACTTTATCCGTCGCGCCCAAGGCAATCTGCAGCCAACCCACAAATGGCCGCTTACCGATATGCAGGCGCCGCAGTTGCCGCCCGCCGAGCAGGCGATGCCGCTCAACGTGCCGTCACGCAATCCAGCGCCGCTCAATCAGGTGCCCCGCGCAGCCATCCGCGCCGTGCCGCTGGAAACAGGCAGGCAGCCATGAACCCTGCGCAACCAACCCGCCAGGGCGCGTTGCCCTACGCCTGGGCCAAGGCCCAACGGCTGTTGCTCAAGGCTGGCGAGGAGGGCGATGTGCTGCTGGTCAGCGCCGCAACGCCCGGCTGGGCCATCAACGAAGTCCGTCGCCGTTATGGCTTCACCGCCTTGCAACGCATACGCGACGATGAGTTGGAAGCGCTGCTGACCAGCGCCTACGCCGATACCGGCAGCGCCGCCGCGATCGTCGGCGCGGCGGAAAATGAAGTCGACCTGGACCGGCTGATGCAGGACATCCCGGAAGTCGCCGACCTGCTGGACAGCGAAGGTGGCGCCCCGGTGATCCGCATGATCAACGCGTTGCTGACCCAGGCGGCGCGGGATGAAGCCAGCGACATTCATATCGAGCCGTTCGAAACTCATTCCGTGGTGCGCTACCGCGTCGATGGCGCCTTGCGCGATGTAGTCGCCCCGCGCAAGGCCCTGCATGCGGCGCTGGTGTCGCGGATCAAGATCATGGCGCAGTTGGATATCGCCGAGAAACGCTTGCCCCAAGACGGCCGCATCGCCCTGCGTGTCGCCGGGCGGCCGATTGACGTGCGGGTGTCCACCGTGCCCACCGGCCACGGCGAGCGCGTGGTGATGCGTCTGCTGGACAAACAGGCCGGGCGGTTACAGCTGGAAACCTTGGGCATGGCGCCCGCCGTGCTCACTCAACTGGACCAACTGATCCGCCAACCCCACGGCATCGTGCTCGTCACCGGCCCCACCGGCAGCGGCAAGACCACCACGCTCTATGCCGCCCTGGCCCGTCTGGATGCCAGTACCAGCAACATTCTCACTGTCGAAGACCCGGTGGAATACGATTTGCCGGGCATCAGCCAGATCCAGGTCAACAGCCGGATCGACATGAGCTTCGGCCTGGCCCTGCGCGCCATCCTGCGCCAGGACCCGGACGTGATCATGATCGGCGAAATCCGCGATCAGGAAACCGCCCAGATTGCAGTCCAGGCCTCGTTGACCGGGCACTTGGTCTTGGCGACTTTGCACACCAACGACGCCGTGTCGGCGGTGACCCGGCTGACCGATATCGGCGTGGAACCCTTCCTGTTGGCGTCGTCACTGCTCGGCGTCCTCGCGCAACGCCTGGTGCGGCGCTTGTGTCCGGAATGCAAGCAGCCTGACGAGGCGATGCCGGGGCAATGGCGTCCCCACGGCTGCCCGCGCTGCAATCACACCGGCTACAGCGGTCGTACCGGCATCCACGAGTTGTTCGTGGTGGACGACGAGGTGCGCCGGCTGATCCACCAGGGTGAAGGCGAACAGGCGTTGCGCATTTGTGCGCGGCAGGCCGGCATGTCGAGCATGCGCGAGGACGGCGAGCGGTGGGTGACGAGTGGCTCCACCGCCCGCGAAGAAATCCTGCGCGTGACCCGGGACGCCTGATGAATCGCTACCGTTTCGAGGCGGCCGATGCCTCCGGGAAAATCCAACAAGGCGTGCTGGAAGCCGACAGCCAGCGCAGTGCGATGGGTGAACTGCGTGGCCGTGGGTTAACGCCGTTGCGCATCGATGAACAGCAAGCAATCAACAGCGCCAGTGCGCCCGGTATGTTCAGCCCCAAGCTGTCCGACGGCGATCTAGCCTGGGCCACCCGCCAATTGGCGAGCCTGCTGGGCGCCAGCTTGCCGTTGGAAGCGGCCCTGTCGGCAACCGTTGACCAGGCCGAGAAGCGCCACATCGCCGAGACCCTGGGCGCGGTGCGTGGCGACGTGCGCAATGGCATGCGCCTGGCCGATGCGCTCGCCGCACGACCACGGGATTTTCCCGAGATTTACCGGGCGATGATTGCCGCTGGCGAAGAATCCGGCGACCTTGCCCAGGTGATGGAACGCCTGGCCGACTACATCGAAGAACGCAATAACCTGCGAGGCAAGATCCTCACGGCGTTCATCTACCCGGCGGTGGTGGGCGTGGTCTCCATCGTCATCGTGATTTTCCTGCTGGGTTTCGTGGTGCCGCAGGTGGTCAGCGCCTTTTCCCAGGCGCGCCAGGACCTGCCAACCCTGACCCGAGTGATGCTGCAGGCCAGCGATTTCCTGCGCGCGTGGGGCTGGGCCTGCTTCGCCGGACTCGCCGGCTGCTGGTGGGGGTGGCGTCGCTATTTGCGTAACGCCGAGGCACGCCTGGCCTGGCATAGCCGGGTGTTGCGGCTTCCGCTGATTGGCCGCTTCGTGCTCGGGGTGAACACGGCGCGTTTCGCCTCGACCCTGGCGATTCTCGGCAGCGCCGGCGTGCCGCTGTTGCGCGCCCTGGACGCCGCCGGGCAGACGCTGGCCAACGATCGCCTGGGTCATTGCGTGGCCGATGCGACGCTGCGGGTACGCGAAGGCGTGGGCCTTGCCAACGCGCTGCGAGTCGGCAAGGTGTTCCCGCCCATCCTGATCCACCTGATCGCCAGCGGCGAAAAAACCGGTAACTTGCCGCCCATGCTCGAGCGCGCCGCGCAAACCCTGTCCCGCGACATCGAACGGCGGGCCATGGGCATGACGGCGCTGTTGGAGCCGCTGATGATCGTGATCATGGGTGGCGTCGTGCTGACTATCGTCATGGCTGTCCTGCTGCCGATCATCGAGATCAATCAGCTGGTGCAATGAAACCTGCGTAACCCACACCAGAGCGCCACTCGGGTTCATCCGTCCGACATGTACGGCGCGCCAAGCTACGGCCCACGGGGGAGGGCATGCCATGGCGTTTCGCTCCTGCCGCGAAAGCTGGGCGAAATGTCAGGAAGGTGTCGGTAACTCCCGAGAATATTTAGGAAAAACAGCACCGAACACCCGAGATTTTTTCCTTTCTCTGTCACCGGAAGTTGAGAGCTTCTACGCCGTGGCCACCCCTTTTAAAGAGCGCTGGAAATCTGCTCGGGGCAGCGGTCGCGATGAGAAGCACAAGCGAACTACCAACGTCCAGACACGATGAAAGGAGATTCTTCATGTTCAAGCGCAACGTTCTTGCTGTTTCCATGGCCGTCGCCGGCCTTTGCTCCGCCCAGGCCATGGCCGCTGTCGTCGGTGGCGGTGCCACTCTGCCGCAGAACCTGTACGGCGTGCCTCCAACCGGTGGCGTCGCGGCTCCCGTCGGCATCCTCAACGGCCCTGCGCCACAACCGGCCTTCGCCAACTACGTGGGCGTGGGCAGCGGCGGCGGCAAGTCCGCTTTCCTGACCAACAACTCCGACGTGCTGGTCTGGAACCTGGACGGCAACTCGGCCACCGCCCTGGAAAAGGTCTACGTTCCGGCCGTGAGCGTTGACTACGCCGGTAGCGACTCGATCCTGTCCAGCGCTGAACTGACCACCTATCGCGCCGCTCACCAGTCGCCCGCCGTGCCGACCGGCAACGCCGCCAACTGGGGTCCGATCATCCAGATTCCTGCCGAAGCCACTTCGGTCACCGTTCCATACAAACTCACGTTGGCCAACGGCACCGCCGTCAACAACCTGAACCTGACCAGCGCCCAGTTGTGCAACATTTTCTCGGGTACTGTCACCACTTGGAACCAGGTCAACAGCGCTTATCCAACCACCCCGATCAAGGTCTACTACCGCGCCGGCAGCAGCGGCACCAGCGAGATCTTCACCCGTCACTTGAACAGCCAGTGCCCGACCAGGTTCACCACCAACGGCACCTTCACCACAGCCGTCGGCACCGTTCCGGCAAACGCCACTGCCGTGTCCGGCAGCACTGCGATGGCCAGCACCGTGCTTTCCACCGAAGGCGCCATCGGCTACGTCGGTCCGGAAGACGTCAACGCCAGCAGCAACGCCGTGGTCGCTCGCGTCAACGGCAACCTGCCCACCGTCGGCAACGTGACGACCGCCCTGAGCACCATCGCTCCGCCAGCCGCTGCTGATCGCGGCCTGCCGGAAAACTGGGCCAAGGTCCTGCCTAACCCGACGACGGGCTACAGCATCGTTGGCTACACCTTCATGGTGTTCAACCAGTGCTACAAAGACAGCACCGACACCTCAGCCGTACGTGACTTCATCGGTCGCCACTACACCCTGTCCGATGCCAACAACAACGACGATGAAATCATCGCCGCCAAGCTGATTCCAATCACCGACACTTGGAAAACGGCCATTCGCAGCACCTTCTGGACCGCCACCAACTCGCTGTCGGTGGGTAACACCACTGCTTGCAACGGCATTGGTCGTCCGCAATAAGCCCTGATCAGGGTCCGCTTCATGAACCGGCAACAGCCTCGCGCTGTTGCCGGTTTTTCGTTTCAGACAACCGCCCGGCAGATGAACATTGCATGACAAAAGTTCGGTCGCGATGGCGTCAACCTGCCTTGGGATTAGTCATTTGCGCGCCTCGTCCAGAGGGCGCTACCGAATTCGCCCTGCGTAAAAAGGATCCGTAGTGATGCGTCGCCGCCCACAGAAAGCCACTCGCCGTAATGCTGAATCCACCGCTGTGCTGTGCCTCAAGCCCTTGGCCCAGGCCATTGCCTTGTTACTGCTGGCCAACCCCGCGTACGCAGCGACCAGTTTCAGTTCGGCCTGGTTCGCGGCCAAGGGCGCGGCTCCGGCGGGCCCGGCCAGCCCCAGCGCGCCGCGCCCTGGAACGCCTCCACCGCTGGCGCAGCAGCAACGGGTGCAGCAGCAGTTGGGCCGTTCGCTGGCGAACATGAACAGCACGGTGGCGGCGATTGCGGCCAGCCAGGCTGCCCAGGCGGCTGGGCGTGCGGCGACCTTTGGCGCACCGCAAACCATCCATAACGGTTTGGGTGGCAATGGCCTGAACGCGGTGATTGGTCCGGACGGCAAGCCGCTGTTCGTCAACGCCAATGGCCCGGTACAGACCGATGCCAATGGCAAGGTCGTGGTGACCGTCAAGCAGACCGCCGACAAGGCAATCCTCAACTGGGACACGTTCAATATCGGCCGTGACACCACCCTGGCGTTTCAACAGGACGCCAGTTGGGCGGCGTTGAATAAAGTCAACAACAGCACCGCGCCGAGCCAGATCCAGGGCCAGATCAAGGCCGACGGCACGGTGATGATCCTCAACAGCAACGGTGTAGTGTTCAGCGGCAGCAGCCAGGTCAACGTGCGTAACCTGGTGGCGGCCGCCACGGATTTCAGCGACGAGCAATTCAAGACCGGTGGCCTCTACAACGCCAGCGCCGCAAGTTTCACCAACGCCCAAGGCGCGATTCGGGTGGAAAAGGGCGCGCAGATTTCCACGGCCGCCCCAAGCAAATCGACCGCCGGTGGCGGCTATGTGTTGTTGCTGGGCAAGACCGTCGACAATGCCGGCACCATCAGTACCCAGCGCGGACAAACCGTGCTGGCGGCCGGTGACAGCTTCACGATCAAAAAGGGCTTCGCCAGCGACGGCAACTCGACTTCAACCACCCGCGGCAATGAGGTCATCGCCCATCAACTAGGCGGCACGGGCGCCGGGCAGGTGAGCAACACGGGGCTGCTAATGGCGGCCAGCGGCGACGTGACCCTGACCGGCAACCAGGTGCGGCAAAACGGCGTGGCCGTCGCCAGCACCTCGGCGGACACCCGTGGCACGCTGCATCTGACCGCGCGCGGTAGCGAGGCCAACGTGACCCTGGGCGAAGGCAGCACCACGGCGATCCTGTTGGATGCCAGCGCCACGGCCCTGGACAGTCAGCGCGACAGCTTGTTGAAACCAGTCGTCAGCCAGGACGGCAAGGTGATCCCCGCCGACACCTACCGCCGCGACCTGTCGCTGGTGCGGATCGACAGCGCCGGCAGCGTCGACTTCCAGAAAGGCTCGATCACCCTCGCCACCGGCGGCCAGGTCGCGGTGAATGCCGGCACCCGCAGCCTGGTGCGCGACGGCGCGGTGATCGATGTGTCCGGCGCCACCGGGGTCAAGGTGGCGATGGAAGCGAACAGCATCAAGGTCAACATCCAGGGCAACGAGCAGCGTGATGCCGCCGGCAACCGTGATGAAGGTGCGTTGAATAACAACGATGTGTGGGTGGATACCCGCGAGCTGGTGTTCGTGCCGGCCGGCACCAACGGCTACGCCACCGATCGCTGGTACACCGCCGGTGGCTTGCTGGAAGTCAGCGGCTACCTCGGCACCCAGGGCCATAGCGCCGCCGAATGGATGGCCCAGGGCGGTACCGTGAGTTTTACCGGTAATGACTTGGTCACTCAGGCTGGCTCGCAGATCAATATGTCCGGCGGCACGCTGGACGTGCAAAGCGGCACGATCAAGCAAACCTGGCTCAGAGGCGCCGATGGCCGCTTGTATGAACTCAACAGTGCGCCCGGCGACAGGCTCTATACCGGCCTCTACAAAGGCTACGAAGACCATACCCAGCGCTGGGGGCAAACGAACTATTACTACAATCCCCTGATCGCCCCGCGCTCGCGCCAAGAAGCGGGCTACACCATTGGCCGCGACGCCGGCACGCTGGTGATTGGTACACGAAATGCGGTGCTCGAAGGCACACTCGCCAGCGACACCTTCCAGGGTGATCGCCAGACCCGCGCCGCCCAGGCCGGCCTGGATGGCTACCAGCAGTCGCAAAAAGCCGTGGCCCGGGGTGGGCAACTGGTGGTCGGCGCGTACGTGCCGTTCTACGTGAAGGAAAGCGGCACCGTGGAATATGCCCTTGGCGCCACGGCCGATACGCTAAAAAACGTCGTCATCGGCAAAGGCGCCGCAGGCGTTGCCAATGGCATCGACCTCGGCAGTGCCTTGCCGACGGATCGCCAGGGGAGGTTGTACCTGGACAGCAACCAGCTCAGCGGCTTCAAGCTGGGTGCGATCAAAGTAGCCGCCAGCGAAGGCATCAATGTCGAGGGGGCGTTGCAGGTAGCCCCGGCCGGCACCATCAGTCTGTTTGGCCCGAAAGTGGCCGTGAATGCTGACATCACCGCCCACGGCGGCGTCATTCAGGTGGGCAGGGATTTCGTTCAGGTCGATGGCTCGATGCCGGTGGCCGGCGCTTCCTCGATCACCGTGGGCAAAGGGGTGCGCCTGGACGCCAGTGGACTGTGGAGCAATCTGCAACTGGACCCTGCCGACATCAGCGCCTTGCCCTACCAGAACGGTGGCAGCATTGCCCTGAAGACCGGCGGCGCCCTCGTGCTGGGCGCCGGCAGTGTGCTGGATGTTTCTTCCGGCGCGGCCTTGCTCAATTCGGGCAAGTTGCAGGGCGGCAAGGGCGGCGATGTCAGCCTGAGCACCGTCACTGGGGAATTGAGCCTGGGCGGTGAGTTGCGTGGCCAGGGTGTAAAGGGCGGCGGCACCTTGCAATTTCATGCCGGTAAAGTGCTGATCAGCGACACCGCGACCTCGGCGGCGGGCACTTTGTTGCTCGATGGCGGTTTCTTCAAGAAAGGCTTTTCCGCCTACGACATCATTGGCAACGATGGCCTGGAGGTTGCCGAGGGCACCCGAGTCGACGTCACGTTGCCGGTGTATCGCCAAGGCCCGGCCGCCGCTGGGCTCGCCACCGGTGGTGCGCCTGGCAGCGCGCTGGAAACCTGGACGCCGCCGCTGTACCTCGAAGATGCCGCCAAGGGCGTGCTGACCCAACGCCAGGGCGCCGGCCTGTCGCTGCAAGCCGGCAGCCAGAATACCCGCCCAGGGAACGTTGCCACCGCGGACCTGCTGGTGGGCAAGTCGGCCGTGCTGAACGTCGATCCCGGGCAGGCGATCCGCTTGAGTGGGATCGGCCAAATCACCGTGGACGGCACATTGAATGCCTGGGGCGGTTCGATCACGGTCGGCTCCGCGCCTGGGCCGCAAGCGGCGGTCATACCGCCCAGTGACAACTTCAAGTCGATCTGGATCGGCGAGAACGCGGTCCTGGACGTAGCCGCTCGCGCCGCCACCGCCACGGGTGCCAGGGGCAACCCATACGGTTTCGTGCGTAACGGCGGAAGTATCGTCATCGGTGGTGAGATTGACCATGCGACGGGCGACGGTGGCGGTATCGGTAAATTCATCGTGGTGCGCGAAGGCGCGTTGCTCGACGCTTCGGGTGCCCAGGCGGTGCTGGATGACGCGGGGCAACGCCTTGTGGTTGCCAGCCATGGCGGCGACATCAGTTTTGGCTCGACCAGTGGGCTTTACCTGGACGGTCAGTTCAAGGCCGCCGCCGGCGGCGCCGGCGCGGCGGGCGGAAGCTTGTCGGTCGGGCTAGGGGCGACGGTTTATTTGAACAGCTCGGAATTGCCGGACAACCAGCGCAAGACCCGCGAACTGGTGATCGAGCAACACCGTTCCGCGACGGGCATGGCCGTCGGTAGCGCTCCCGAACAGGGCGCCGCCCTGTTGGAACACGGCTATGCACGGCTTGCGGTGGATCAGGTCGAGGCCGGCGGATTTGATACGTTGTCCCTCTTCAGTACCGGTCTGCTGACCTTCGATGGCAATGTCAACCTGACGATGGCCAATGCGCTTCAGCTCTACGCGGGTGCGTACGGCATGGCGGAGACAGCGGCGGCGGACTCGGTGGTCAAACTGCGCGGCCACTATGTGCGCTTGGCCGGCGCGCAAGATAGTACGACCGCCGGGGCGGACAACAGCAGCACCGGCATAGGGCTGGCGCCTTCGGCACAACCTGCTGCGGGAAAATTGCAGCTGACAGCGACCGGGCTCCTTGATATTCGCGACGCGGTGAGAATCGGTGGCAGCGGAACCCTGACGATGTCCCAAGGTGAAATTCGACAGGTCGACCGTCGCGGCTTTGCAGATCTGCAGCTCAACAGTCAGGGTGACATTCGGATGGCAAGCAGCCAGACCGATCATAAAATGTTACTCCGAACCCCTGGCGTCCTGGGCCTCACCGCCGCGCAGATCTACCCCGGCACCGGTGTGCAAGGGACACTGACTGCCAAGCGAATAGACATAGGCCGCAATGGCTCGGCGATCCCTTCGGTGCCTTACTCCGCGTTCGGCGAGTTGCGACTCGAAGCGGATGTCATCAATCAGGGCGGCATTCTGCGGGCGCCCTTGGGCAACCTGATCATCGGCCAGACGGTGCTGGAAACGGCGTCGCGTCCCGGCAGTGACGTGAACCTTTTGCCAGGCAGCCTGACCTCCGTCAGCGGCGCGGGGCTCGTCATGCCCTATGGCGGAACAGCGGATGGCAAATCCTACGTGTTCGATGGCGTGACGCTCGACAAGAGCCTGCTGCGGCCAGCCCTGAATGGCGTGCCAGGCAAGATCGATCTGGTGGGCGAGACCATGGACGTCGCGGCGGGAGCCGTGGTTGATGTGTCCGGCGGCGGTGAATTGACCGGCGCCGGTTTCATCTCGGGGCGTGGCGGCTCCACTGACGCGCGCTTCAACCCCTTGGTGCAGTTCGGCCCGGACGGTTTCCTGTTACCGGCACTGAGCAGCAACCCGGTCTACGCCATCGTTCCTGGCGTACAGACCGGCTATGCGCCCGTGGGCGGTGAAGCCGGCGCCGTCGCCCCCTTGGCCGGCCAACAGATTACCCTCGGTGCCGGCGTCCCCGGCTTGCCGGCCGGCACCTATACCTTGCTGCCCTCGACCTACGCGCTGCTGCCGGGTGCGTTTCGCATCGAGGTCAACGGCCTGGCCGGGCAGGGCGGGGTGGTGCCGACCCAGGCCATGCGTAACGGCTCCTGGGCAACGGCCGGTACCCTCGGCATTGCCGGCACCGGCGTACGCGACAGTCTGGCGAGCCAGGTGATCGTCACCGCGGCCGATACGCTGCGCCGCTATTCGCAGTACAACGAGACCAGCTTCAGTCAGTTCGCCCTGGCGGATGCCGCGCGCCTGGGCGTGCCCGCCGTCCTGCTGCCCCGGGATGCCAAGGCGTTCAACGTCACGTTCGAGCGCAACCAGAGTGACCAACCGAGCTTCAGTTTTGCCGGCAAACTGCTGAGCAAAGCAGCCAAAGAGGGTCGCGGCAGCACCACCTCACTCACGTTGGTCAGGGCCGGGGACCTGGAAATCATCAAGGCTGGACAGGTAGCCAACGCCGGATTGAACGGTGTAACCCTGACCGACGATGCGGTGAATGCCATCGGCGCCAGCAGCCTGTTCATCGGCGGTTATGCCTTGGCCCGCTATGGCCAGGGCGGTAACTTCCTTGAGTTCGGAAATGGCAATGGCTCCGTCGCCAAGACCCAAAACATCACCTTGCGCAGCGGCGCGACCTTGCGGGCGCCTGAAGTATTCCTGGTGACGTCGAGTCCGAAGGGCGGGATCACCGTGGAGCAAGGCGCGTCGATCAATACCCTGGGCATGGGCGCCGTGGCCCGTGACTCGCACGATGGCTATATCTATAGCCCCGGTCGCAACAGCGTGCTGGCCGTGTCCAATGGCTACCTGAACATGCTGGCGCCTTCAGCGCCTAACCCGCAGGAGCCAGATAGTGCCCCCGGCAGTATCCGCATCGGTGTATGCGATGGCGTCTGCACGGGCACCACCCGCCTGTATTCCGAGGGCACCATCGCCTCAGCCACGGACAATCGCTTCGAGCTGACGGATGCCGTGCGCTTTGGCACCCGTAACCTGACACTGGCGGTCGGCGGCATCAACGTCGGCAATGCCGACACCCTGGCTGACCTGGCGTCGCGCAATCTGTTGCCCAATGGCCTGACGCTCAACCAGCAGGTGCTTGACCGCCTGTTGCTCGGCGATACCAGCGCCGGCGCGCCGGCGCTCGAAACCCTGGTGCTGGGCGCTCGCGATTCGCTGAATTTCTATGGCAACGCCAGCCTCGATACCTTTGACGCGGCGACCGGCAAATCACGGCTCAAGGAGTTGGTGCTCACCACGCCCGCCATCTACGGCAAGGGCGAGGCGGGTGAAACCGCACGAATCCGCACCCGCGAGCTGATCTGGAACGGTGCGCAAAACGAGGCCGCCAGCATCGTGCGCGACAGTGCCGGTACCGGCGCGGGCAACCTGCAAATCGACGCCGAACGCATCGGTTTTGGCTATGCCCCGACCACCGAGCCCAAGGTGGTCAAGGCCTATGACCGACTGGCACTGGGATTTGCCAACGTCGATCTCAACGCCAGCGAACGCATCACCGCCAACCATAAGGGTGGCCTGCTGGTTTATCAGCGTCAGGGTGAATACATCACGGGCAAGGGCTTCCAGTACAGCGGCGGCAACTTGAACATCCTCACGCCGTTGATGACCGGCGAGGCCGGGTCGGTCAACCGGATCACCGCGGGCGGCAATATCCGTGTCAGCGCTCCGGCGGGCAGTCGCCTGCCGGTGGCCGGCGCCGATAGCTTGGGCGCCGAGCTGGCGTTGAACGGCAAGAATGTGCGGGTCGAAGGCACCGTGGTGCTACCCAGCGGCAAGCTGACCCTCAGCGCCGAGGATGAATTGACCCTCACCGATGCCGCGCGCCTCGACCTGGCCGGACGCAAAATCACCTTCAACGATGTCAGCAAGTATAGTTGGGGCGGTGACCTGATCCTCGAAAGCCGCAACGGCAATATCCGCCAGGCCGCCGGCTCGGTGATCGATCTCTCCGCCGTGAACAACCAGGCCGGCACCCTCAAGGCCACCGCACTGGCGGCGGCCGCCGGCAAGGTCGACCTGGCGGGCAGCGTGCTGGGCAGCAGCAGCGGTTACTACGATGCGGGCGGCACCGCCGTGCCCTACAAGGCCGGCAACGTGGACATTCGCGCCCAACGCCTGGGCGATGGCAGCCTGAGCGATGAGTTTGCCGCCCTCAACCAGCGCCTGAACCAGGGCCAGGTATTCGGCGGGCGCAGCTTCCAGCTCAAGCAGGGTGACCTGGTGATCGGCGATGGCCTCAAGGCCGGCGTGGTCAACGTGTCGGTGGACGGCGGCAAACTCACCGTCAATGGCACCGTGGACGCCAGCGGCGAGCGCGTGGGTTCCATCCGCCTGGCCGGCAAGCAAGGCTTGACCCTTGGCGGCAACGCCGTGCTCGATGCCCATGGCCGCGTGCTGCGGGTCGACAGCTACGGCCAGATCATCGATTCGCCGAACCGCGCCATGGTTGAGCTCAGTTCCGGAGATGGCCTGCTGACGCTGGCCGGTGGCGCGCGCATCGATTTGCGCCATGGCACCGCCGCTACGGTCGGCCACGACGGCAAGGCCCGTGGCACCCTGGAGCTGAATGCGCCACGCCTGGGCGGCGCCACGGCCGGCGACATCGCCATCGACGCCAGCGGCAACCTGAACATCCAGGGCGCCAAGCTGATCGCGCTCAATGGCGTGCAACGCTACGACGATGCCGCCTACGGCACCGACCCGGCGGCCAGTGGCCGGCCGTACCAAGTCATCAATCAGGATTACCTCAACGGTATCCATGACGACAACCGCGACTTTATCGACAATGTCTTGAACAACAATGCCTTACGCTACGGCAAGCTGGCGGGCCTCAACAATGCCGCCTATCGCAACGCTTTCCATCTGCGCCCCGGCGTCGAAATCGTCAGTGCCACCGCCGACGGCGATCTGGTGGTGCAGGGCGACCTGGACCTCTCCGGTTACCGCTACGCCAGCCTCAACCCACTGACGCCAAAGACTGGCGTGTACGGTTCCGGCGAAGTCGGCAGCCTGGTGCTGCGCGCTGGTGGCGACCTTAGCGTATATGGCAGCATCAACGACGGTTTTGCGCCTCCGCCGGCAACGCCGGATGACGATGGCTGGGTGCTGACGCCCGGCAAGGTGATGTTCAACGGTGATTTGATCGTGCCGCGAGCGGGCATTGAATTGCAGGACGGCACCACGTTCCTGTCCGGCGCGACCCTCAACTACGACCTGCCGCTGCAAGCCGTTACCCTGGCTGCGGGTACCCGCCTGCCCGTGGACGGCGAGTTGGCCGAAGCGATTTCACTGCCTGCCGGCACGGTGTTGGCGGCAGATATCCGTTATAGCGATGGCCGTGTGGCCTATGCCGCCGGTACACGCCTGACGGCCGATCTGACCGTGGCTCAAGGGATGGTCCTTGGAGGTGGTTCGGTGTTGATCGGCGATACCACTTTGACCGGGTTGGTCTGGCCAAAAGGTGTGGCCCTGCCCAGCCGTCCGGCAAGTTCGGTGACAGTGAACAGCCCTAGCACCGTGGTTCAGGCGGGCGCACTGCTCTTGCCTTTGGGCGCGCTGATACCCGCGGGTACCGACGTGAAGCTGGCCGCAGGCGTGGAAAAAATCAATCTGCGCGGCGGCGATGGCAAGGGCCGTAACTGGGCGGTAGCCCCGATGTTGGCCGAGGGCTCGCAGTCCTGGTCGTTGCGTGCCGTGGCTGGCGCCGATTTGCAGGCCGCTGATACCCGCCTGGCCAATCCTTATGCCGAGCATGGACGCTTCACGGTGGCCGACACTCACTATGGGATGCTGGCGAAGGCGGGTGGCTTGGTGTTGACCGATCAAGCCTCGCTCGACTATTACGGTGACTTGAGCTACTCCGGGCGGCCTGTCGCCGAGTTGGCTGACCTCTACGGCATAAGCGTCGACGAGTTCTGCGGGCAGGGGGCAGGGCTCTGTGTCGCTGCGGGGCGGACGCTGACCGAGCAAGCCTCGCTCGACTATTTCGGTGACCTGACTTATGTCGGGCGGCCGGTGGCGGAACTGGCGGACCTGTATGGCATGTCCGAGGACGAATTCTGTTCGCAAGCGCCCGGGTTATGCATCGGTGGGAGCGTTTACACCTACGTGGTGGGCACCAGCAGCTTCAGTGTTCTTCGTACCGGTACCGGCGATCTGGACCTGATCAGCGCGGGTGATTTCAGCATGCAATCGCTGTTTGGCATTTATACCGCGGGCACGTCGTCCTTGAGTCTGGCTGACTCGGCGGGCTACAACCTTGCGCGAGGCGTCTCGCTGAATAAAACCGGCCTGCCGACTGACTCGATTCTGGGGAACGGTGACAGCCCTTATGAGCGCTTGGTGGATGGCGGCGCAGACAGCCGATATCGCGCATGGTATCCAGACCATGGCGGTAACCTGCTGCTGTCGGTGGGCGGCGATTTGGCCGGTGACATCGTCGGCAGAAAACAAAGTACGCTCGTGACAGAAGATGCACCGCAGATGGAGAGCTCGGGGGTTGGGAATTGGTTGTGGCGCCAGGGCGATGGTGACGGTACGCCTACCGCCTGGTGGATTAACTTCGGCACTTATGTGCCCCATGGCACCGATCCGGTATTGAACGGTTTTACCGGTATCGGCACCTTGGGTGGCGGCAACGTGGATGTGCGAGTCGCAGGCGACGCGGGTATGTTGGCCCCCCGTGGAGAGCGAGGTGAGCAGAGCGCCAGTCGCAGCCAGGGGATCGTCTTGGCGGTCGGCTCGACCGGGCGCATGGTAGACGGTCAATTGAAGTTGACCGGTGGAGGTGACCTATTGCTGGCTATCGGCGGGGCCCTCAACCCTTCATTGGAGGCAAGGGCGTTTCTCGACTATGCTGGCCAGCCGGTAGATTCGCGCCATGACCTGAATGGCAGCTTTACGAACCTGCGAGGTTCGCTAAGGGCCAGTGCCGGTTCGTTTGGCGGCATGGAACTGATCAGCGGTCCGAATAAGAGTTCGCAGGATCCCCGAGAGATACGTGCCTACAACCCGTATGACGCAACGATGGCTAGCGCGACCGGTGGAGTGCTGCTGGTACCCGGTGACGCCACCGCCAGTCTGAATACCCGAGGCAATCTCGTGCTAGGCGCCGCGGTGGACCCGGGCCGTGCGCCTACACGAGCCGCCCAATCGGTGGATCTTGGCGGTGGGATCAAAGGCCCCGGATATTCCTGGTTCAGCCTGTGGACCGACCATACCGCTATCGATCTGTTTGCCGCCGGAGGGCACCTTACGCCTTCGACCCAAGGCGCAGAGCTTTCGGCTGGCGTCAATACCGCCACGCCTCGTAGCGGCATGGACTATTCGCAAACCGACGGGCGTTTCGTCTATCCGTCGATTTTGCGGGTAGCCGCGCCCTCAGGCAGCCTGTATTACGGGCCCTCATCACGTGGGGTAGGGGGCTTTGTGACCCCCTATTCCTTGATCCTGGCGCCTGGAAACCAGGCGCAGCTGGAGTTTCTCGCTGGGGATTCGATTTATGCGGGAGGCTACGCAATATCACCCACCCGTGCTCCGGCAAGCAGCCTGACGACCCCAGACAATCCTGCGTTCTATTACAAGGACAAATCGGGCGGGCTGCATGGCGATCTGGAAGGGGCGAGTGCAAGGAGTATCGGAATGGGCTTGTTCGCGTTTGGCGGTACCGGTGCAGACGGAAATTATCGAGGAGCCAATCAGCCAGTGCGCTTCTATGCGGTCACTGGCGATATCGTGGGTTTGCGCACGGGCGAAATGATTGCCTTCAGTTCCGGCCCAAGGGCTGGCGAGACGTGGTACGAGGGCGCCAGTCCCGCATGGATTATGGCGGGGCGGGATATCGTTAACAGTGGTGACATTGCGGGCACTTCACTGACGCAGTTTGAAAGCTCGCCCACCAGCACCGGCAACCTGTTCGTCCACGACGACCCCACCGACATCTCCGTTGTCTCCGCCGGCCGGGACATTCTCTACAGCACTTTCAATGTCGCCGGCCCCGGTACGCTGGAGATCAACGCCGGACGCAATATCCTGATGGAAGACCAGGCCGCGGTGACCAGCCTCGGTCCGGTGAAGTCCGGTGACAACCGCCCCGGCGCAAGCATCGTGATGCAAGCCGGCGTGGGCGCTGCCGGGCCGGATTACTTGGGCTTCGTGCGCCAATACCTGGATCCGGCCAACCTGGCGGACACTGGTGTCGGCCTGGCTCAACAGCCGGGCAAGGTGGCGAAAACCTATGAGGTCGAGTTGGCGGCCTGGCTGGCGTCGCGGTATGGCTTCAGCGGTGAGGCCGATCAGGCGCAGGCTTATTTCGCCGCGTTGCCGGCCGAGCAGCAGCGGGTGTTTGCTCGCGAGGTGTACTTCGCCGAACTGCGTGCCGGTGGTCGCGAGTACAACAACGCCAGCAGTCCTCGTTCCGGTAGCTACCTGCGCGGTCGCAACGCCATCGCCGCGCTGTTCCCGACCCACGACGTGGCCGGCAACCCGCTGGCTTACCAGGGCGATATCACGATGTTCGGCGGCGCCGGGGTGCACACCAACTTTGGTGGCGATATCCAGATGCTGACGCCTGGCGGGCAGCAGGTTTTTGGTATCGAAGGCGAAGCGCCACCGTCCAGTGCCGGGGTCATCACCCAAGGGGTTGGCGACATCCAGTTGTTCAGCAACGGCAGCGTGTTGCTGGGACAAAGCCGGATCATGACCACCTTTGGCGGCGACATCCTCGCCTGGTCCGCGACAGGGGATATCAACGCCGGTCGCGGTTCGAAAACCACCCTGGTGTACACACCGCCCAAGCGTGTCTACGACAATTGGGGCAACGTCACCCTGTCGCCGTCGGTGCCGAGCACTGGCGCCGGTATCGCCACGCTCAACCCTATTGCGGAGGTCGCACCGGGCGATATCGACCTGCTCGCGCCGCTCGGCACCATCGACGCGGGAGAGGCGGGTATCCGGGTCTCGGGCAATATCAACATCGCCGCCTTGCACGTGGTGAACGCGGCCAACATCCAGGTGCAAGGCAAGTCCAACGGCGTGCCGGTCAGCGCAGTGGTCAACACCGGCGCGCTGACCAACGCCAGTTCCGCCGCGGCGTCGGCCAGTGACGCGGCGGAAGGCGTGGCTCGCGAGCAACAGGCCGCCTCGCGCAACCGCATGCCGTCGGTGTTCAGCGTGCAGGTCCTGGGTTTTGGCAACGAGCGCCTGGCACCGTCACAGGAAGGCGCCAGCCGGGCACCGGATCATGAACCGAACAACAGCGTGCGGGTATTGGGCGCCGGACGGTTGGACGACCAGGCGCGTAATCAGTTGACCCCGGAGGAACAACGCAACCTGACGCTCTAACAACCGTCAACAAAGCTTGAGGGCGACAGGCAACTGTCGCCCTTTTTCATGGGTGCTCGGTCGCTGTCGGTAACCGTTCATGAAGATTCGATGACAAAAGTTCGGTAGTGGCAGGTGGCCGGGGTCAAGGTTGTGTGAAACGGCAACGGCGCAGGATCGCTGTGGACGAAAAGGCCTTTTGCAGGGAAGCCGGACAACTTTTTCTGGCGCTATTTCGCGCTGGATGCCAGGTGTGACAGGGGCGTTGGGGTCTATGGAAAGTTACTCGAAAGTGGGCATGCAGGAGCTGGACCAGCGCCTGTCGAAAATTGTTGAAGCCGCACGCAAAAAACCGGTCTCGGTGTACCGCTACGGCGCGCCTTGGGTGTGGATCGTGTCCCAGGACGATTGGCAGAGTGCCTTGAAGGAACTGTCCAGCTACGTACCGCCAGGTCATTCACTGGTGATGTTGCGCCCACAAATCGAAGAGCTGCTGGAGGTTGCGTCCGAGCCCTTGCAGCAATGGGCGCGGGACCACCACATCCAGGTGCCGGTACCGGCCTTGATGCTCGCGTTGCTGTTGCAACTGCTGTACTCGCTGCCCAGTGAAAAACAGTTGTACGAGCAGCTCAATTACAACCTGTTGTTCCGCTGGTTTGTGGGCCTTGAGTTGAACCAGCGGGTCTGGGCGTTCTCGGTCTTCGTGCGCGATATCGGCGAGCTGCTGGACAGCCCGCACGCGGCGAAATTGCTCGAGCGCATCGTCAGTGAAGTGTTCTGCGGCGACCTGATGCACATGCCGGAGTTTTCGCTGAACTTCGCCTTGTTGCACACCTGGCTTTCCAGGCACGCAGGCCATACCAAACGCAAATAAACCGTCAGGCAACAACACGATGCCAAGGCAGCGCGTCATGCGGCGCGCGGCTTTGCAGCAGGCGCTG
Organism: Pseudomonas sp. Z5-35; assembly: GCF_051131945.1. NCBI lineage: Bacteria > Pseudomonadati > Pseudomonadota > Gammaproteobacteria > Pseudomonadales > Pseudomonadaceae > Pseudomonas > Pseudomonas sp. Z5-35. Next base: position 3,012,445 of record NZ_CP071640.1, on the reverse strand, counting down.
CGCGCGTGGCGCAATTGAATCGAGGGGGATGTGTGGATCATTGGGACTTCAACATCGGCAGGTGCAGGCCATACCTGCCCATGGCGCTTGCGCTGATGCTCGTCGCCGAGGCGCCAGCGTTGTGGGCCGAGGAAGCCGATACAGCGGTCGCGGCCGAGGCCGGAGCGCCAGCGCGCCTGGTGGACGTGAATGAGTACGTCGTGCGCGGCAACACCGTGCTCGATGCCCGGGAAATCGAAGAGGCGGTGTATGCGTTCCTGGGGCCGCAACGCAAGCTCACCGATATCGAAGGCGCCCGCGACGCCCTGCAACAGCGCTACCAGGCCAAGGGTTACCAGTCGGTGTTCGTCGAACTGCCGGAGCAGCAGGTGGAAGGCGGCGTGGTGTACCTGCAAGTCAGCGAAACCAAGATCGGCCGGGTACGCGTGGTCGGCACCGAGCACTATTCGCCGGTCAATGTCCGCGAAGAAGTACCGGCACTGGAAGAAGGCAAAGTGGCCGATTTCGCCGCGGTGCAAAGCCAGTTGGCCGTGGCCAACCGCAACCCTGGGCGCCAGGTGGTGCCGGTGGTGCGCGAAGGGCAGCGTCCGGGAACCATGGATGTCGACTTGCAAGTCGAAGACAAGAACCCCTGGCAAGCCAGTGTCGGGCTGAACAATGACTATAGCGCCGACACCGAAAAACTGCGTTCGGTGGTCACGCTGGGCCACAACAACCTCTGGCAACGCGGCCACTCGGCCTCGCTGACTTATTTCACCGCCCCCGAAGACCGGGACAACGCGCAAGTCTGGTCGGGTTCCTATAACGCGCCCCTGAGCGAGCGTTGGAACGTGCAGTTGTCCGGCTACCAGTCCGACAGCAACGTCGCGACCATCGGCGGCAGCAACGTATTGGGCAAGGGGCATTCCTATGGCGCGTCGCTGATCTACAACGTGCCGCCCCAGGGCGTTTGGGCCAACTCGCTGTCGGTGGGCGTGGACTTCAAGGATTTCGAGGAAGCCCTGCAGTTTGGCGGCTCCAATGACGAGGTGCCGATCAAGTACGCGCCGATCACCCTGGCCTACAACGGCTTTCGCTACACCGAAACCTCACAGTTCGGCCTGGGCCTGAGCATCGTTGCCGGCACCCGCAGCTTTTTCGGCTATGGCAGCGACGCCGATGAATTTCGCGCCAAGCGCTACGAGGCCAATCCCAGCTTCGCCGTGTTCAAGGGCGACAGCACCTTCACCCAGAATTTTTCCGGGGACTGGCAAGCGGCAAGCAAGCTGAGCTTCCAATTGGCCTCCGGGCCGCTGGTCTCCAACGAACAGTTTTCCGCCGGTGGCGCCACCAGTGTGCGCGGTTATCTCGCAGCGGAACGCACGGGCGATGACGGCGTGCTGTTTTCCCAGGAACTGCGCACACCGTCGTTGAGCAAGCACCTGGGCAAAGGCCTCGGCAGCTACGTCGACAACTGGCGTTTATACGTCTTTGCCGAAGGCGCGCAAATGGCCCTGCAAGACGCGCTGCCCGACCAGGAGGCCGACTACAGCCTGGCGAGTATCGGCTTCGGCACCCGCGCCACGTTGCGCGAATGGTTGTCGGGCAGCCTCGACTGGGGCCTGCCGCTCAAGGACGGCCCGAACACCCGCAAACACGATTCACGCGTGCACTTCAATGTGCAGGCGACCTTTTGACCGGTAGGCACAGACCTTGGAGCACCCCGTTATGCATCGCTTGATTTTGATTCTTCTCGCTTGCCTGGGCCTTGTGCTGCCGGCAACGGCCAGCGCCTGGTGGCAGGACGATTGGCACTACCGCAAACAGATCAGCATCGACACCACGCCCCAGGGCGCGGCGATCAGCCAGGCGGTGGGGCGCACCTCGCTGCTGGTGCGTTTGCACACCGGCAATTTCACCTTCGATGGCGTTAACGAAAACGGATCGGACATCCGTTTTGTCGCCACCGATGATCACACCGTACTCAACCACCAGATCGAGAGTTTCGACCCGCTGATGGGCATGGCGCTGATCTGGGTGGACGTGCCTCTGGTGGAGGGCGGCAAGCGCCAGGATGTCTGGATGTACTACGGCAACCCGAAAGCGCCGGCCACGAGCAACGCTCAGTCAGCCTTCGATGCCGACTACAGCCTGGTCTATCACTTTGATGGTGCCGTTGGCGCACCGCCACGGGATGCCAGCGCCTTTGGCAACCACGCGCAGAACGCCCCGGCAAACATCATCGACGGTGTCATCGGGCGCTCGGCACAGCTCAACGGTCAGCCGCTGTTGCTGCCGGCCAGTCCATCCCTGGGCGTGAGCGCGGGTGGTGCGTTGACCTTCAGCACCTGGTTGCGGATGGAGCAGGGCGCAGGCGAGCAACTGCTGCTGGCCCGTCGTGATGCCGGCAATGCGCTGCTGGTGGGCGTGAACCAAGGCGTGCCCTTTGTGGAAGTGAACGGCCAGCGCGCCGTGGCCAACCAGGCCGTGGCACTTGGGCAATGGCAACACCTGGCGTTGACGGCTGACGCCAGCGGCTTGCGTTTGTATGTGAACGGCAGGGCGGCGGCGAACCTGGCGCAGCCGTTGCCAGCCTTGCAAAGTGCGATTGCCATCGGCGCCGACTCACCGGTTGCCGTCGATGCCGGCGCGGTGGCACCGACCGCTACGTATCAAGCCTTCACCGGCGCCCTCGATGAACTGCGCTTGTCCCGCGTCGCCCGCTCGCCGGAGCAGATCCTGGCCGATGCCACCGCCCAGGGCGCCGAGTCGCGCCTGGTGGTCTATGGGGTGGACGAAGAACAGTCCGGCTTTGGTTTCGGCAGCCTGGGCTTCCTGCTCAATGCGGTGCCGCTGGACGCCTGGGTGATCATCGCCGTCCTGGTGCTGATGATGCTGCAGTCGTGGGTGATCATGGTGCGCAAGAGCCGCAATGTCAGCCGTGTCAGCCGTGCCAACGAAGTCTTCCGCAGTCATTTCGCCAAGGTCGGGACACGGCTGGAACTGCTCGCCGATGACCGCGACCTGGCCCAGCGCCTGGGCGATTCGTCGCTGTGGCGCCTGTATGGGGTAGCGGTTGCCGAGATCCGCACGCGCCGCGACCAGGGCGCCGACACCTCGTCGATCTCCGCCGCCACCATCGAAGCCATCCGCTGTTCCATGGACGGTGTACGGACCCGGGAAAACCAACAGCTCAGTTCCAAGTTGTCGACGTTGTCCAACGCCATCGCCGGCGGCCCTTACATCGGCCTGCTGGGGACGGTGCTGGGGATCATGGTGGTGTTCCTCGGCACCGCCATGGCCGGTGATGTAAACATCAACGCCATCGCCCCCGGCATGGCAGCCGCGTTGCTGGCCACCGCCATGGGGTTGTTCGTCGCGATCCCGGCGCTGTTTGGCTACAACCGCCTGACCACGCGCAACAAGGAAGTCAGCGCCGACATGCGGGTATTCGTCGACGAGTTCATCACCCGCCTGGCCGAAGTCCACGGCGAAAGCCAGTCCAGTGAAGCGGCGCATCGACGGGGCAACCACGTCGCCAGCCCATCGTTGACGGTGTAGGGGAGCGACCATGGCCAACCTCAATAGCGCCTCGGACGACGACGAAGATGCCGCCGTCGACACCATCAACATCACGCCGCTGGTGGACGTGCTCATGGTGGTGTTGGTGATGTTTATTCTCACCGCCACCGCCCAGGTCTCCGGGATCCAGATCAACCTGCCGAAGGCCAGTTCGACCATCTCGCTTTCGCAGCCCAAGACCAAGGCGATTTCCATCAATGATGGCGGCCAGGTGTTCCTCGATGCCTACCCGGTCACCCTCAACGAACTGGAAGATCGCTTGCGTATCGAGAAAGCCCAGAGCCCGGATTTTCCGATCATCGTGCGCGGGGACTCGGCCGTGCAGTACCAGAAAGTCATTGAAGTGCTGGACCTGCTGCGTCGCCTGGAATTGTCCCAGGTGGGCCTGGTCACCGGCAAACCGAGCCAGGGCTGAGTCATGACGTCTTTTCCTGAACAGCCGCAAAACGGTCATCTGGAGCGACAGCGGGACGCCACCGGCAGGGTGCGTCGCGTGTTGCAGTGGACCGTCGGTTTGCTGGTGGGCGCGGGCTTGGCCTGGCTGCTGTGGACATGGGCCAACGACATGAGCGGCATCCGTCGCGAGGCGCCGAAGATCCCCGCGATCATTCCGCTGCCGCCACCGCCGCCGCCCCCGGAAAAACCGCCGGAGCCGGAAAAACCGGTGGAAGAAAAAATCGTCGAGCCCGAACCCACGCCCGAACCAGAAGAAGTCAAGCCGGAGGAAGAAGCACCGCCTTCGCCCGCCGAAGACCTGGCTGACCCGATGCAAATGGACAGCGACGCCCAGGCTGGCTCCGACGCTTTCAATATCGGCGCGGGCAAGGGCGGCGGGATGGCTGGCGCCGGTGGCGGACGCCTGGGCAACGGCACCTACAGCCAGTTCCTGGCCTACAGCTTCCAGCGCTTGCTGCGCGAGTCGCCCGAGCTGCGCAACCTGGCTTTTCGCCTGGAGGCCGACGTCTGGCTGGACCAGGCCGGCCGGGTGATCCGGGTGGAACTGGGGCGCACCAGCGGCGATGCCGAACTTGACGCCAAGGTGCTGGCCACGTTGCGCGCCTCACCCAATCTGGAACGCCCACCCGCCTCGTTGCAGGTGCCGGTGCGTATCCGCCTACAAGGACGCCGGCCGGGCTAGGCCGGGTCGCCAAGAGACCATTAGGAGTTGTGTTCATGATCTGCAAAGTTAATCGATTGGCGCTGGGCGTCGGCCTGGTGATCGCCAGCCTGGCGGGTAGCGCGTTGGCGCAGACACCCTCGCAGAACGCGACGGTCAATCTGATTCGCCTGTTGGTGCAACAAGGCGTGCTCAAGCAGGACCAGGCCCAAGCGCTGATCGACCAGGCCGAAGCCGAGGCCACGCAAGCCCGGCAGACGGCCGCCAACACCGCAGCGGTGCCAGCGCCAGGCGCGCCGGGCGAGGTCCGGGTGCAGTATGTGCCGGCCATCGTTCGGGAACAGATTCGCGACCAGGTCAAAGCCGAAGTGATCGCCCAAGCCAAACAGGAAAACTGGGCGCAGCCCAACACCTTCCCCGACTGGGTCTCACGCGTCACCTTTGAAGGCGACGTGCGCCTGCGCAACGAGTCGCGTTTCTACTCGGGCAGCAACAGTAACGAGATCGTTGATTTTGCCGAGCTCAATAACAGCGGGCCCTATGACGTCAACCCCAACAGCGGCTCACAACTTCCACCGCTGCTCAATACCCGCGAAGACCGCGAGAACATGCTGCGCCTGCGCGCTCGCATGGGTATGCGGGCCGCGCTTTCCCCGCAATGGACAGCCGCTATCCGCCTGGGCACGGGCTCGGACAGCAGTCCAGTCTCCACCACCCAGACCTTGGGCGGCGGCTTTGACAAAAAGGACCTGTGGCTCGACCAGGGCTACCTCAACTATCGCCCGACCAAGGAACTGAGCTTCACCGGTGGACGCATGCCCAACCCGTTCATGTCCACCGATCTGCTGTATTCCAACGATCTTAATTTCGACGGCTTGGCCGGCTCGTTCAATCACTCGTTGAACCGCGACCTGGCGCTATTCGGCACCCTCGGTGCGTTCCCGGTGGAGTACAGCTCCGACAGCGCGTCGAGCGATGGTTTCAACAAGGAAGACAGCGAGAACAAGTGGCTCTACGGCGCCCAGCTTGGCGCGAACTGGGCATTTGCCCCGGACAACAACATCAAGGGCGCGTTGGCTTATTACCAGTTCGATGACATCGAAGGGCGGCGCTCCAACCCCTGTGCCATCTATGACGGCGCCCCCGCCTGTGACAGCGACGAAACGCGCCCGGCCTTCATGCAAAAGGGCAACACGTTGATGGAACTACGCGACCTGGTGCCGGACCCTTCCGCGCCGACCACCTCGCCGCAGCCGCAGTTCGTAGGCCTGGCCTCGGAGTTCAACCTGCTCGATCTCAACCTGGTGTGGGACACCTTGCTGTTCGACGACCTGAAGCTGCGCAGCCAGGGCAACTACCTGGTCAACCTCGGCTACGACGAAGGCAAGATGCGCAAGCGCTCGGCCGGTGCGCTGGCCAACAACCTGGATGAGAACGGCAACATCGAAAGCGGTGACAGTGCCTGGATGCTGCAGTTCACCTTGGGCAGTGCCCTGGACCTGAAAAAGCGCGGCGACTGGAACCTGTTCGCCGGCTACAAGTACATCGAGCCGGATGCCTTGCCGGATGGCTTCAACGATTCTTCGTTCCACCTCGGGGGCACCAACGCCAAGGGTTATTTCCTCGGCGGCAACTATGGAATCGAAGACAACGTATTGGCCACCGCGCGCTGGCTGAGCAGCGAAGAAGTGTATGGCGCGCCGTTCGCGATCGACGTTCTGCAACTTGAGCTCAATACGCGCTTCTAGCGCCGGGAGGGACACTATGATCAGGCCATTTCATCCCGTCATCCACGCTGTGGTGCTGTTGCTGGGCCTCGGCGCAGCCTTGGGCGCTTCGGCGCAAACCTTGGAGGAACGCCTGCGTGCCCAGTTGCGCAGCACCACACAGCAGTTGCAAGCCTTGCAGAGCGAACAGGCGCAAGGCACCGCCGCTCGCCAGGCAGCGGAGAGCCAACTGAGCGCCGCGCAAGGGCAAATCAAGCAACTGACCGCCGAACTGGCCAAGGCCCGCAGCCAGAACGAACAACTCGGCGCCCAGCAGGATGCCGTGCGCAGCAGCGCCCAGGCGCAGGTGGCGGCCAGCGGCGAGCAGGTCGGCAAATTCAAGCAAGCCTACGAAGAACTGCTGGGCCGGGCTCGCGGTATCGAAGCGGCGCGCGCCACCCTGCAAGCCAGCCTGACCAGTCGCGAGAGCGAAGTGCAGCAATGTGTGGTGAAGAACCAGCAGATGTATGGCGTCGCCAAAGAGATCCTCGGCGCCTACGAAAACATCGAGGTCAGTGATGTGCTGAAGATTCGCCAGCCCTTTGCCAGCGGCGCGCGGGTGAAGTTCGAGGAATTGGCGCAGCGCTATGGCGATGCGCTGTACCAGACCCAGTTCGACGCCACCACGACCACCGCGGGCAAATAATTACCGCCCACTTTTACCCAACAGGAACGTTCTGCCATGACCACACAAGCACTGATCCAGAGCATCACCCCCGAGCAACTCGGCGAGTTGCTGCAAGCCGCTGGCTACCGCGTCAATCGCACCGAACAAGGCGCGGTAGTGCAGTTGTTGAGCGCCAGCCAGGGCATCGGTTTTGCCGTGCGCTTCGGCAACCCGGCCGCCGCCGAGGGTAGCTTCCTCGACTTCACGTTCAGCTGCGCGTTGCGCATCGAGGGCAAGTTGCCGGAAGGCTTGGTGGAAGTCTGGAACGCCAGCCGCCGTTTTGCCCGCCTCAGCCTTCAGGGCGAATTCCTGGTGATGGAGATGGATGCCATCGTCGCCGCGGGCGTCAGTGAGGATCACTTGCGGGGCGTGCTGGAGCTCTGGGACCGCTTGCTGCAAGAGTTCGTGGTGTACCTGCGCGAATACAGCCAGCAGGCCCGCCAGCAACAGGCGGTGGACGCTGCGCCAGTACCAGAAGTCGCGGTTGAAGAGGCTTGATCGTGATGAGCAGGTTCAGCAAACGGGTGGGCGTCAGTCTTGTCATTCTGGTGGCGGGAGGCATCGCCTTGGTGGTGGCCCTCGACCCTGGCGATTCACCCCATGCCTCGGTACCGCCGACACAACCGGTAGCGGCCCGAGGCCAAGGCGAGACCGCGCCGGCCGTTGCCAGTCTGGGTGATCTGCGATTGAGCAGCGCCGAACTCAACGGTGTGCTGGGCTCGTTGGCACCGCCGGTACGCGAGCAACTGCGTGCCAATCGTGGCGCCCTGGAGGGCTGGATTCGAGCGCGCCTGGCGGAGAAAGCCTTGTTGCAGCAGGCCGACGCGCAAGGTTGGCAGGAACGCCCGGAAATTCAACAGATGACCCGAGCCGCCACCGAACAGATCCTGTTGCGAACTTATCTGCAATCCGTCAGCCAAGTGCCTGCCGATTACCCGGATGAGCAGGCGCTGCAACAAGCCTATGACGCAGCGAAGGGCCAGCTGCAAAGCCCGGCGTTGTATCGCGTCAGTCAGATTTTCATCGCGCTGGAGCCGGGAGCCAACGAAGAGTCGGTGCGCAAGAAAGCCACCGAACTGGCTCGCCGCGCCCAGGCTTCCAATGCTGATTTCGCCGCGTTGGCCCGGGAGTTCTCCGACGACCAGGCCACGGCGCAGCGGGGTGGCGACAGCGGCCTGCAACCGTTGCAGCAATATGTGCCGCAAATGCGCGAAATGCTGGCGCGGCAGCGGGTTGGAAGTGTTTCCGACGCTTTGCGCAGCGACGTGGGTTTTCACGTTCTCAAGCTCACCGATATGCAACCGGCACGTCCCGCCAGCCTGGATGAGGTGCGTGGGCAGTTGCGCGAGGCGCTGCGCAATCAGCGCCAGGAGCAGGTGGCCAGGGCATATCTGGACGGTTTGGTCAGCAAGGCGACGTTGAGCATCGATGGCGCGCAACTGAACGAGGCATTGGAGTCTGTTCGTTAAGCGGCGCAGCCGCCGTGGAGCTACCTTAGGGAGGAGGGCGTATGGCGCTGGAGGAGATTGGCAAGGTTCAGGATTACGTGCGGCTGGGTGCTTTGGTGACGACCGATGATCAGGCGTTGAAGGGCTTCAAGGATCCGCAAGCGCTGGAGTTTTTCCTGGTGGCGGCACGCTGTAGCTGTTTCATGCAGGCCGCGCGCAGCCTGAATGTCAAAGCCTCGTTGTTGCGCAAAAAACTTTCGCGGTTATCCAGCCATTACGGCCGGCCCTTGTTCGAACACCGGGGCAATGCGCTGATGCTCAGCCAGGATGGCCGTGACCTGCGCAGCCAATTACTGGCCCACCGTGCGTTGCTGGCGTTGCCTGATGTCTTCGACACCGATCAGGCCCTGGTGCGGGTGGCCGTGGCCGAGCCGTTGCTGCACGACGTCCTCAACCGCGCGCTGCTTGGCTTCTTGCGCCAACACGCCAACGTGCGCCTGGACCTGGTGCGCCTCGACGGTCAACCCGGCCAGGAGTCGATTGAGGCGGATGTCATCGTCTGGCTCACCGACCCACGGGCGACGGCGCCGCAGCTATCTTTCCCGGTGGCCGAACTCAGTTGCCTGGCCGAACTGGAATACATCCCGCACATAGCCAAGCGCTACTCCCGGGAAGCCAGTCGCCCACGCAGCCTTCCCGAGCTTCAGGACTACATGCTGGTCAGCCTGCACAGCTACGCAAAAATGCCTTCGCTGGCGCCGTGGAACCGCGCCGTCAGCGAGCGCCGCTCAGGCGTCACGCAGGTCAACTCCTATGAGTTGATGCGCCAGATGATTCAATGGAGTGCCTGTATCGGCCTCCTGCCGCACTACGTCTGCTCGCTCGACAAAACCCTGCAGCCGTTGCCCGAATTGTTCCCTGGCGACATGCAGATGCAGGTCTGGATGGCCGTGCACGGCGATGAAGCGCACAGGCAGGAAGTCGTGCGATTGGTGGCGATGGTCCGCGCGGCGTTTGAAGAGCACAAGGAGTGGTTCTAGTCTGTGCCGGTAGCTGAGCCGTTGTTTGAAGGCTCAGCTATTAGACGGCAGCCTGGACGCCATTCACAACGCAATGTCCGGGTCGGAATCGCTGTTTTTCTGCCCCACCGGATCGCTGTTGGTGGGCGCGTTCGACTCGGCGTTGCCGCGTATATCCGGTGGCGGCGCCAGTTGCAGCAGTTCGCTGGTGTATTTCCATTCCTCGTAGACTCGCGCCGGGTTATCGTTGAGCCGGGTTCCATAACTCGGCACGATCTGGTGCAGCTTTTCCTGCCAAGCCGGGGAGGCGACCTTGTCCTTGAAGACCCGCTGCATGACTTCAAGCATGATAGGCGCCGCTGTCGAGGCGCCGGGGGATGCTCCGAGCAATCCGGCGATGCTGCCATCCTGCGAGGCGACCACCTCGGTACCGAGTTTGAGCACGCCGCCTTTCTCTTCATCGCGCTTGATCACCTGGACCCGCTGGCCGGCTTGCCAGAGGCGCCAGTCTTCCTGCCTGGCCTGGGGAAAGTATTCCTGCAAGGCCTTGAACCGGTCGTCGTCGGAAAGCATCAGCTGGCCGGCCAGATATTCCACCAGCGGGTACTGCTCGACGCCGACTCTGGTCATGGGCCAGATGTTGTGCGGCGTCATGCTGGTAAACAGGTCGAAGTACGAGCCTTCCTTGAGGAATTTGGTGGAGAAGGTCGCGAAAGGACCGAACAGGATGACGCGCTTGCCGTCCAGTACTCGGGTGTCCAAGTGCGGCACGGACATCGGTGGCGCGCCGGTGGAGGCTATCCCGTATGCCTTGGCCATATGTCGCTCGGCGATGGTGGGATTCTCGGCAACCAGGAACGAGCCGCCGACCGGAAACCCTGCGTATTCCTTCGCTTCCTCGATGCCCGACTTCTGCAACAGATGCAACGCGCCACCTCCCGCGCCGATGAAAACGAACTTGGCGTCGGTGGCTGTCGTCTCACCGTCCTTGAGGTTCTTGTACTCCACGTGCCAGGAGCCATCGTCATTGCGGGTGATATCGCGGACTTCGCTGGAAAGCTTCAGGCTGAAATTGGCTTTGCTTTGCAAATATCCGACGTACTGACGAGTGATTTCGCCAAAATTCACATCGGTGCCGATCGGCGTCCAGGTCGCCGCAAGTTTCTGGTTCGGGTCGCGGCCCTCCATCATCAGCGGCACCCATTTCTTGATCTGCTCCGGATCCTCCGAATATTGCATGGGCCGGAACAGCGGACTCGCTTGCAGCGCCTCATAGCGTTTCCTGAGGAACCTGATGTTGTCGTCCCCCCACACGAAACTCATGTGCGGCGTGGAATTGATGAATGACGGAGGGTTTTTCAGGACGTTGTTCTTGACCTGCCAAGCCAGGAACTGCCGGGTGATCTGGAAGGCTTCGTTGATCTCGATGGCTTTGGAAATATTGACGTTGCCTTGCTCGTCCATCGGTGTGTAGTTGAGTTCTGCCAACGCTGAGTGGCCGGTGCCGGCGTTGTTCCAGCCGTTGGAGCTTTCTTCGGCCACCGCGTCCAGGCGCTCGACCATCTCCATCGACCAGCCTGGCTCCAGCTCGTTGAGCCAGATGCCCAGCGTGGAACTCATGATTCCTCCGCCCACCAGCAGCACATCGACCTTTTTCGTTTCTGCGGCCTGGGCACCGGTGGCGCCCGATAGGACGACGGCGCTCACCAGGGCCGCGATAATCGTAGTGTTCATAGTTCGACCCTCGGCGACCGGGTGAGTCGCTCATTTACGAAATGACGCTCTGACCTTGGGTTGACCCGCCTCGGGAAAAAACTGTTCACGACCCGGCGCGAGAGAGTGACGAAAGGCAATTCGGCCTGGTTTGACGATCCTCGGGGGACGCGGCATAGTGTGCTCGTTTGTGTTTGTTGTCGCTCGTTTATGCAGGTTGCCAATGTCATGAGTTCCTTTAACGAAGCGTTTCCCGGCGAACGCCAGCGATTGATCAGCGAACGCCTCGCCCTGTATGGCCGGGTCATTGCGGCTGACTTGGCCGTCGAGTTCAACGTTTCGGAACACTCGATACGGCGCGATTTGGGCGCGCTGGCAGCGGCGGGCTTGTGCAAGCGCGTCTATGGCGGCGCGATTCGCCTGCCAGCGGCCGAGGCGCCTATTGATGTGCGGATTCACCAGGATTCGGCACGCAAGGGCACGCTTGGCCAGACGGCAGCCTCGCTGCTCATCGCCGGGCAGCACGTGTTCCTCGATGCCGGGTCGACCAACCTGGCCATCGCCCGCGCCATCGATCCGGAGCTGCGGTTGACCCTCTCCACCAACTCACCCTTGATCGCGGTGGAGCTGATGAAGCTGCCCCGCGCCGAAGTCATTCTGCTGGGCGGTCGCCTGAATCCTGTCGCAGGCGGAGCCATCGGGCTGGCGGCCGTCCAGCAATTGCGCCAGTTCAATTTCGACCTGTGCTTTGTCGGTGCCTGCGCCATCGACCCGGACAATGGGGTCACGGCGTTTGGCCTGGATGATGCGGAATTCAAACGCGCGGCGGTGGCGGCGAGCGGTCAAGTGGTGGTAGCGGTGACCAATGAAAAACTTTCCAGCGTTGCCCACTATCAGGTGGCCTCTTGCGAGGAAGTCACTGCGTTGGTGGTCGAGCACGACGCACCGCGGGAGCGACTCGAACCCTTTCTCAGCCGGATTTCCAAGGTCGTGACCGCCCCGATGCAGCGCTGACGCCGGGCAATGGGATACGAACCCATTGTCCGCCAGGCGATTAACGTCTAGTTTGCTGCCCAATCATAAGTACAAAAGTCAGGAGTCATCAATGCAACCGATTCGTCTCGGTCTGGTGGGCTACGGCAAGATCGCCCAGGATCAACACGTCCCCGCTATTCGCGCCAACCCCGCGTTCGAACTGGTGGCGGTCGCCACGCAAGGGCAGCCTTGCCCAGGGGCGGAGAATTTCCACTCCTTGGGCGAGCTGCTGGAAAACGGCCCGCACGTCGATGCAATCGCATTCTGCACGCCGCCACAAGGTCGGTTCGGGCTGGTCCGGCAAGCCTTGGCTGCCGGCAAGCACGTGCTGGTGGAAAAGCCGCCATGCGCGACATTGGGCGAAGCGATGGCCCTTGTCGACCTGGCGCGCGAGCAAGGCGTCAGCGGCCTCTACGCCTGGCATTCGCGCTATGCGCCCGGCATCGCAGCGGCTCGCGACTGGCTGGCCAGCCGTACGCTGCAAAGCGTCCGGATCGATTGGAAGGAAGACGTGCGCAAATGGCACCCGGGCCAGGCATGGATCTGGCAACCCGGTGGCCTGGGCGTCTTTGATCCCGGCATCAATGCCCTGTCGATTGCTACCCATCTGCTGCCGCTGTCGCTGTTCGTCGAGTCGGCCGAACTGCGCGTCCCCGACAACTGCCAGTCACCGATTGCCGCGAGCATCAAGATGGCGGACGCGCGCCAGCTCGATATCCGTGCCGAGTTTGACTTCGACCATGGTCATGACGAACTTTGGAGCATTGAGATTCGCTGCGCCGAAGGCGTCCTGCGGCTCGACAATGGCGGCGCGCTGCTAAGTATCGACGGCGTCCGCCAGACGGTGTCGGAGGAGGGCGAGTACGCGGCGGTGTACCGGCATTTCCAACAGCTGATCAAGGACAAGGCCAGCGACATGGATTTGCAACCGCTACGCCTGGTCGCGGACAGCTTCTTCGTGGGCAGCCGGACCCTGGTCGAACCGTTTTACGATTGATAGAACATGTGGCGAGGAAGCTTGCTACCTCGCCACAGGGTTTCGCGTAGGCGCGCCTAGCCCAAATCCTGCGCCCGATGTCGCTCCGGCACCTGGCTCGTTTCATCGCCCCAGGTCCGGTTGACCCGCTGGCCGCGCATCACCGCAGGCCGGTTGGCGATTTCCTCGGCCCAGCGCTGCACATGGATGTATTCGTGGGCCGAGAGGAACTGCGCGGCTGAATACACGTTGTTGCGCACTAGTTGCCCGTACCAGGGCCAGACCGCGATGTCGGCGATGGTGTACTGGTCGCCCGCCAGGTATTGGTTTTCGGCCAGGCGACGGTCCAGCACATCCAGTTGGCGCTTGGCTTCCATGGTGAAGCGATTGATCGGGTACTCGAGTTTTTCCGGCGCGTAAGCGTAGAAATGCCCGAAACCGCCGCCCAGGTACGGCGCCGAACCCATCTGCCAGAACAGCCAGTTCAAGGTTTCGGTGCGGCCGGCCGGGTCGGAGGGCAGCAGCGCGCCAAATTTTTCCGCCAGGTAAAGCAGGATCGACCCGGACTCGAAGACGCGGATCGCTGGCTCGACGCTGCGATCCAGCAGGGCCGGAATCTTCGAGTTTGGATTGACCTCGACAAAACCGCTGGAAAACTGGTCGCCTTCGCCGATGCGAATCAGCCAGGCGTCGTATTCCGCGCCGGTGTGCCCGAGCGCCAGCAACTCTTCGAGCAGGATCGTGACTTTGACGCCGTTGGGCGTCGCCAGTGAATAGAGCTGCAACGGGTGCTCGCCGACCGGCAAGGTTTTTTCGTGGGTCGGCCCGGCGACCGGGCGGTTGATGCTGGCAAACTGGCCGCCCGAGGGGGCCTCGTGCTTCCAGATTTTTGGAGGAACGTAAGACGCTTTGCTCATGAGACGTACCTTATCGTTTGAATGCACTGATCCTGGGACGAAGCCTTGGCACATTTGCACAATGGCTCGCGTCGAGAAATGGACTCTAATCCAAGGGCGATTTGTCAGGCGAACAACGGCGGTTGATTGTCTGTATCTCCTTCAGTAATAGATAAGCCGGACAAGGGCTTCTTGGCGCCAAAAATTAAACGCTCTTTGATTGCGCCAGGACCCAGGCGTCGAGGTCATTCCATTTCCTGAAACAGTGGATTTCAATCCATGCGTATTCCTGCGCCGTGGCTTTGGGCAGAAGATGGCTTCACCCACCGCATGCCCTGTCCTAAGGCGTGACGGACCCTCCCTGACCACAGCGCACTGACCCAGCTGCAAAGCCGGGGCGCAAGGAGTAGCCGATGAACGAAGCCTCGAAAGCACAACCTTCGCCCTGGCACGAAGGCGAGTTGACCTTGCAGCGCTCCGTTGGCGCGGTGGACATGATGGCCGGTGTCGGCCAGCGGCAACTGGCACGCACCTGGATGCCCGATCAGCACCGTGAGTTCTACGCCCAATTGCCCTTCGTGGTGCTGGGCGCGGTGGATCGTCAAGGCGATGTCTGGGCGACGCTGCGCACCGGGCAGCCCGGCTTCATGAGTTCACCGGATCCGCAAACGCTGCACATCAATATCGAGCCGCAGCCGAGCGATCCAGCCCAGGAAGGCATGGGCGAGGGCGATGCCATCGGCATGCTGGGTATCGAGTTGCACACCCGTCGACGTAACCGCATGAACGGTGTCGTGCGCCGCGAGCTTGACCAGGGCCTGGAGATCTCGGTGAGCCAGGCCTATGGCAACTGCCCGCGCTACATCAACCTGCGCCAATACAGCTTTGTCGGTGAGCAACCTGCCGTCTCGCGTGAACTGGAGGTGGATGATGCCTTGGTTCGTCGGCTGGTCACGGCGGCCGATTCGTTCTACATCGCCACCTACGTGATCCGAGACGGCGAACGGCAGGTCGATGCTTCACACCGTGGCGGCAAGTCCGGTTTTGTGCACATGGACGAGGACGGGACGCTGACCATCCCGGATTTTTCCGGGAATCTGTTTTTCAACACGTTGGGCAATATCCTGCTGAATCCGCGTGCAGGGCTGGTGTTCGTCGACTTTGAAACCGGCGACCTGTTGCAACTGAGCGGTTGCGCCGAGGTGTTGCTGGATGACCCGCAGATCGCCGCGTTCCAGGGCGCCGAGCGGTTGTTGCGTGTTACTCCGCAACGCGTGGTCTACCGGCCCGCAGCGATACCGTTGCGCTGGAAGGACCAGGACGAAGGTGACTCGCCCAATTCGCTGATGACCGGCAGTTGGGAGCAAACCGCGGAGCGCTTGCAGGCCGAAGCCCTGCGAACCCAATGGCGTGCGCTGCAGGTCACTCGGACGGTGGATGAAAGCCCCGGCATCCGCTCCCTTTATCTGCAAACCACCGACGGGGCCGGTTTGCCACGGTTCGAAGCCGGACAGCATTTGCCAGTGCGAGTATTGCTGGATGGGCAGAAAATTCCGTCGATCCGCACCTATAGCGTGTCCAGCGCGCCGTCGGATGATTTCCTGCGCATTAGCGTCAAGCGCGATGGCGTGGTGTCTTCGCACTTGCATGAACAGGTTCAGGCGGCCCATGAAATTGAGGCGCGGGCGCCCCAAGGCCACTTCACCGTCGACCCCATCGAGCGCCGCCCGTTGGTACTACTGGCAGCGGGCGTTGGCATCACGCCGTTGCTGTCGATGTTGCGCGAGGTGGTCTACCAAGGGAAACGCATCAGCCGCATGCGTTCGGTCTGGCTGGTACAAAGCGCCCGTCACGTGGCCGATCTGGCCTTTCGCAAAGAGATCGACGAGCTGGCGGCCCGTGCCGGTGACAAGTTGCGGGTGTTGCGCGTGGTCAGCCAACCGCCCACCGACGGCAG
This sequence comes from Pseudomonas sp. Z5-35, assembly GCF_051131945.1. Lineage (NCBI taxonomy): Bacteria > Pseudomonadati > Pseudomonadota > Gammaproteobacteria > Pseudomonadales > Pseudomonadaceae > Pseudomonas > Pseudomonas sp. Z5-35. Next base: position 2,996,290 of record NZ_CP071640.1, on the reverse strand, counting down.
CGCCGGGCAAGGTTACGACGTGTCCGGCAGAATCGATGTGGCGCTGCTCAAGCAATGGCTGCCGCTGGACGACTACGACTTCTATTTGTGCGGGCCGGGCGGCTTTACCCAGGCGCTGTATGACGGCCTGCGCAAGCTGCGCATTTCCGATGATCGCATCCATGCGGAAACCTTTGGCCCCTCCACGCTGGTGCGCGATATCGAGGTTCGAATGCCCGTGGCCGAGCAGGTGCCCGCGGCGAGTGAAACGGTGAAAGTGCTGTTCGCCAGCTCGGCCAAGGAAGCGCGCTGGGAGCCGGGTAGCGGGACGCTGCTGGAGTTGGCCGAGGCCCGGGGCCTGAACCCGGAATTCAGTTGCCGCGGCGGTTCCTGTGGCACCTGTAGAACCCGCATGACCCAAGGCCAGGTGCATTACCTGACCCAGCCCGCCGAGCCGGTCGCCGACGGCGAAGTGCTGATTTGTTGCGCGGTACCGGCCGAGGGCAGTGAGCCTTTGGTGCTGGAGGTTTAACGCGCGGCGGTGGCGCTGCGTCGACCGCGGGCTTCATCACGCATCACCATCCAGATGCCGACGGCAGACACCGCCATCCCCAGCGCCATGAGCCACGACAACGGCTCGTCGAACATTGCCCAGGCCCACAGCATCGTAATGGGCGGGCTCAGGTAGAGAACGCTGGCGACACGGGTGGCTGTCGCCCGGCGCAGGCACAACCAATAGAGCCCGTATCCGCCCATCGTCGACAACCCCGCCGTCCATACGACGCTCAGCACAAAGCCAGTACTGGGTATCGGCGCGAGGCTGCCCTGTACGCCCTCGATAAGCGCGAACGCCAGGCCGCTGACGCAACATTGCAGCCAGAGATTGGGCAGCAGGCCAATCGATTGCGAGGCCGGAAGCTGCTTTTGCCACAAGGTCGCAGCAGCGAGCGAGAGCATGCCGAGCAACGGCAACCCATAAGCCCACAAAGGCGCGTCGCCCCAGGCCAACGCGCCTTGGGTGCCGAGGGCAACACCGCTCAGGCCGATGGCCAAGCCCGCCCAGACTGCCGGCGCCAAACGCTGTCCCAGCACGCCGGCAGCCAACAGTGCCAGGCCTATCGGCAGCAAGTCGGCAAACAGCGCGGCCAGGCCTGCCGGAACACCCAGGGCGATGCCTTGGGTGATACCGGCCAGATAACCCGCCATCGCTAGCAGGCCGATACCGGCGTTCTTCAAGAATGCGGCGAAGGGGATTCGTCGCAGCTGGCCGACGACGAAGGGAAACAGGATCAGCGTGACCAGGACGCAGCGCCAGAACACCACGAGCAACGGCGGCGCGTAATCGATGGAGAAGCGCGCGCCGACGAAGCCTGAGCTCCAGGCCAGGACCAGCGCCGCTTCCAGCAAGGGCAACGGAATCAGCCAATACAAGCTGGGCGTGGCAGGGCAAGTGATCGATTTAGGCGAGTTCATGGTCACAGGCTACGAAAGCCGGCTAATCTAATAAATCAAAATATCTTGCAGTAGTCGTTCACGAAGGATGAATCATGGCAGCCATACTGGATATCGAGCTGATACGAACCTTTCATGCGGTCGCGCGAATAGGCAAATTCAGCGCTGCCGCGCAGCAACTTCACAAGAGCCCGGCGGCGGTCAGCGTGCACATCCAGCGACTGGAAGCGGTCGCCGGTGGCCGGCTGCTGGACCGTGACAATCAAGCGGTCTCCCTGACCGCGTTGGGCAAGCGCCTGCTCGTTTCCACGACGGAACTGCTCACGACCCATGACCGGGTGTTGGCCGACTTGCACGGCACGCGGCTGGCGGGACGGATCACCTTGGGGGTGCCCGACGAATACGCCGGCCATGTCATCCGCGACATCGTCCCAACGTTCACCGCAGCCTGGCCGAACGTCATTCTGGAGCTCAAGACCGCCCCCAGCTATGCCCTGCGTGAGCAGGTCCAGCGCGGCAAGCTCCAGGCCGCCGTGCTCACCCAGCCGAAGGACCCGCGCAACGCTGAGGTTGAGTTCCTCGTCACCACGACACCGGTCTGGGTCGCGGCGCTTCACGCGACGGCGAATTTGACCGAGCCGCTGGCGCTGGCCGTGCACGCGGCGCAATGCCCTTACCGACAGGTCATGCTGCAAGCGCTCCGGCAAAGCGGGCGCAAGGTGCGAATCGTCCTCGAAAGCCCTTCCAACCAGGCCGTCAAGGCCTGCGTGGAGGCCGGGTTGGCGATCAGCCTGATCGACCGCGGTCGGGTGACGGAAAACATGCGGATCCTTGATGAGCTGCCGGTGATCCCGGACCACGACGTGGTGTTCATGCGATCCCAGGCGTCCCGCGACGATGAAGCGGTGGACTTGCTTGGCCAGGCCATCCAGCAGCGCTTTCGGCTGTAGGGCAGCACGCTATCACGTGGCGTTGGCTTTGGATGTCGAGGTCTATCCAGACTGCGCCGACAGCGGGACATCGAACACCCGATCGAATCCCCATTGAAAAACCAGCGAGTAAAAGAAGAAAAACACAAACAATCCCAGATTGGTTACCAGCGCCAGCCACAGGCTGATGCCTAGCCACGCGGCAATCACCGGAGTAAGGATCAGCGTCAAACCGCCTTCGAACCCCAAGGAGTGCAACAACCGCCGTTGCCAGTTGCGCTGACGGTTGTGCTGGCGGCGCTCCCACCATTCGAACGCGCTGTTGAATAGCATGTTCCAGCCCAGCGCGACGGCAGATATCACCAAGGACAGCAAGGTGGAATAACCCATGCCTTGCTGGTAGATCAGCGTCAGCGCCGGTGCCACGAACAGGACACCGCCCGCTTCGTAGAGTATGGCCTGGAGGATTTTGCGAGGTGCGCCTTGCATCGGTAGTCTCCGGATCTTGGGGGCAGGAGCACAGCCTCGCGAGTTGAGCGTGCGCGCACAATTGAGCTAAATTGAGCCTCGCTCAACGTGAGTAACGCTTGCGCCCATGTTTGCCAAATTGCCCCTTACCGCCTTGCGCGGCTTCGAGTCTGCCGCACGGCTAGGCAGTTTCAAGGCTGCCGCCCAAGAGCTGAACATCAGCGCCGCGGCGATCTCCCATCAGATCAAGAATCTCGAAATTTTACTGGGCGTGCGCCTGTTCGAACGCTCCAGCCAAAGCGTTCGCCTGAGCGCCGATGGTGAGCGCCTGCACACCTACGTCCACCGGGCGTTGCTCGATATCCAGCAGGGCCTGCAAGTGTTGTCCCCGTCCTGCGTGGCGCAATCGCTGGTGGTGAGCACCACGCCGGCCTTCGCCAGCCTGTGGTTGATCCCACGGCTCGCAGGGTTTTATCGCTTGCACCCGGACATCAGCGTCCGGCTGCACAGCAGTAACGAGGTGGTGGACCTGCGGCGTGACGCGAGCATCGACCTGGCGATTCGCGCCCTGTTCAAACCTGATCCGCAACTGGTCGAGCAGCCACTGCTGGATGAGTATTTCGGCGTGTATTGTCGTCCCGACTGGCAACCGCCTGCTACGGGGGCGCCCGTTGAATTGATCGATGTGCCGTGGTTGAGCAGCTCCGCCGTCACGGTCGATTGGCCGGCCTGGTGCGCCAAGGCCGGCATTGGCGATTGGTTGGAGAGCGCCCGTCTGCGGCGTTATGACGAGGAACAGCATGCCCTGCAGGCAGCCATCGTCGGACACGGATTGGTGTTGGCCAGCCAGGTACTGGTTGCCGAAGCTGTCGCGCGCGGCCAGTTGATCGCCTATCGCCCGGAGATTCGCCTCGCGGGCGCGCGTTACACCTTGGTGTGTGTGCCCGGGCGAGAGCGGCAGCCGGCGGTGCGGGCGTTCAGTGAATGGTTGCTTGCGCAGGGCGCGCTTGGCAGCTGAATGTTCGTCGCGCCAATCGCCTTTATTCCTCGGACGGTCTCATGTGAAAAATGGTGTAGGGCAGGATCAGCGTATCGGCGACGAAACTCAAGGGCAGGTCGATGGCCGCGAACGGCGCGAATGCACTGGCGAACGTTGAGTTATCCTCTGTCACCGCCTCCTTGAGCACCTGGTAATCGAAATACACGCCGCAATAAGGGCTGACACCGCAAAGGCCGCCGGTGCCAAAGGTTTCGTTGGCGGTCGCGCATCCCGTCAGCAGTGCGATGATTAGAGCCGTTCCGATGATGCGCATGGCGTTCCCTCGTTGTTGGTGCGCGACTGTAGCATCGCCGAGGGGCGGCCCGACATATGAATCGAAATACCCCACAAAGCCAACGCCAGCGCACTGATCGACCCTCCTAGCAGACTGACCGCCGTCCAGCCCCAAAGCGCATACACCTGAGTGGCGGCGGCAGCCCCGAGCGCGCTGCCGATCGAGTAGAACCACATGTAGGCGCCGACCATGCGACTTTGTGCGTCGGGGCGGGCGGCGAAAATAAGGCTTTGGTTGGTGACGTGCACGGCTTGCACGGCGAAGTCGAGCAAGATCACCCCGCAGACCAAGGCCACCAGCGAGCTTTCGGCAAAGGCGATAGGCAGCCAGGACAGCACCAAGAGCCCCAGCGACAGGCCGGTTACACGTCGTCCGAAACCTCGGTCGGCCCAGCGACCGGCTCTCCTGGCCGCCAGGGCACCGGCGACACCGGCCAGGCCAAACAGGCCGATAGCGGTGTGGGAAAGTGACAGCGGCGGGGCGCTCAACGGTAGGACCATGGCGGTCCACAACACGGAAAAGGCGGCGAAGATCAGCAAGGCGAACAGACCCCTGATTCGCAAGGCCGGTTCGGTCAAGAACAGCTTGAACATCGACCCGATCAGCGCAGGGTAGGATTGTCGGTGGCGGGGCGACGTTGTGGCAGGAATCACTTTGCAGAACACCGCGGCGATGAGCAGCATCAGCCCCGAGGACACGAAATAAACCGCACGCCAGCCTGCCAGGTCGGCAATCAATCCTGAGGTAAACCGTGCCAGAAGAATGCCCAGCACAATCGCGCTGGTAATAGTGCCCACCGCCTGCCCGCGTTGCGATGGCGCCGACAGCGTGGCGGCGTACGCGACCAGCACCTGGACGACCACTGCCAATAGCCCCGTCACGATCATGGCGCCCAGCAGGACCCACCAATGGCGTGATGCGCCGACCGCCGCCAACGCAACCACAGACAGCGCAACGAGCGTCAAAATCAGTTTCCGGGGATTGACCTTGTCCCCCAGCGGTACGATGAACAGCAGTCCGATCGCGTATCCGATCTGAGTCGCCGTTACCACCATACCGATCAACCCGGGGGCGACGTCCAGGCTTTGCGCTATCGAGGCGAGCAAGGGTTGCGCGAAGTAGACGTTGGCGACAGCGAGGGCGCACGTGACTGAAAACAGTAAAGTGAGCGTTGCTGACAAGCCTCGGTTCACGTCGGTGTATGCGGTCATGCGCGCCTCCATGGTGTAATCTGGTTGCAATTGAATACCTGAATGGATTTTTGCTCGTTCAGGTTTTAAATTGCAACTACTTTGACCAAGTGCAGGCCAGACATGATGTTGAAAGATGCTCCATCACATAACAGCGAGTGCCCGGTCTCCCGGACCTTGGAGGTCATTGGCGATCGCTGGTCGCTGATGATCATTCGCGATGCCTTCGATGGCATCCGCCGATTCAGTGAGTTCCAGAAGAACCTTGGCGTGGCCAAGAACATCTTGGCGTCGCGCCTGAAAGCCTTGGTCGAGGTCGGCGTGTTCGCCGTGCGACCTGCCTCGGATGGAAGCGCCTACAAGGAGTATGTCCTGACGGAAAAAGGACAGGAGATCTTCCCGGTCGTGGTCAGCTTGAGGCAGTGGGGCGAGCGGTTCCTGTTCGCGCCGCAAGAGACGCGTTCGGAGCTGTTGGACAACGCATCCGGACAGCCGCTGATGCCGATCGAGGTTCGCTCCTCGAGCGGCCAGAAGGTCCAATCCTGGGATTGTCACCGGGTAAGACGGATAGGCGACGAGCCTTGAGGCCAGGCCTGTTTTCTACTGTTGGGTCGGTTGTTCATAGCGCCGCTGGATGCGCGCCAGTTCACCGGACTGGCGCAGTTGCTCCAACGCGCGGGTCCATGCGGCGATCAGTTCGTCGTCACTGCCAGTGTTGAAAGCGATGTACAGCGAGGAGCGATAAAGCTCGATGGGGATTTTGCGCAGGGTGCCGGGGGCGATGCTCAACTGCCGACTGTAGTAAGCCACTCCCGCAGCGGTGTCGCCGACAATGATGTTGGTTCGCCCGGCCAGCAGCATGCGGTAGAGCAGTTTGCTTTCGGTTGCGCTTTTGTCCAGGTTATTGAAACCCAGTGATTGCAGCATCTGGGGCACCAGGCCGGCATGCCGCGTGGTGACCTGCGGGGCCCGCAGTAACTGCTCCAGGGAGTTGATCGGCGGCGAACTGGACAGTTGATAGGCGTGGATGGATTCTTCGACGAGTGGCCCGACCCACTTGTACAACGGTTCGCGCTCCGGTGTACGGAACAACGAATACATGATGGTCTTGGGCCGGTTCTTCAATATCTGCGTGGCGCGCATGCTCGGTTGCAACGATATTTCGAAGTCGTCTCCGGTCAGCGTCATGATGGCCCGGACAATTTCCGTGGTCATGCCGGTGAGCTGATTGTTTTCCATGTAGTTGTAGGGAGCCCATTCCTCGGTCACGACTTGATAGGGCTCGGCTGCGTTCGCTGAGCCGAGCAATAGACAAAGCAGCGCTGCGGCAGGCATCGAATACTTCACATGTTCTCCCGATGGGTGGTCCGCTGTTCTTATGCGAACCCAATACAAGCATAGACCCAATCAAATGGCTGACGTCGGCTGTGGCGCCGTTATGAGAACGGTCCCTCAGTTGCCTGGGGAGAATCAGCCAGATGCATTCACTGTGGGACGTCGTAAATCAGGCTCTGGCACAATTGGCTAGCCGGGGAGTCCTCGCGTCTATTTTGCTGCCGTTGAAAAGGTTGGAAGTGTGAACGAACAAACGTTGTCCATGCGCCTGGAGCGCGTGGCGAGGCATGTGCCGGCAGGGGCACGCCTGGCCGACATCGGCTCGGACCATGGTTACCTGCCGGTAGCATTGATCAACCGTGGCGTAATCACGGCGGCGCTGGCTGGCGAGGTGGCAGTGACGCCGTTCCGCTCGGCCGAACGCGCGGTGCGCGAAAGCGGACTGGACGCGAAAATCAGCGTGCGCCTGGCCAACGGCCTGGCGGCCATCGAGCCTGGGGACGGCATCACGGCGATCAGTCTGTGCGGCATGGGCGGCGAGACGATTCGCGACATTCTCGACGCTGGTAAGGGCCGCTTGAGTGGCCGGGAACGTTTGATCCTGCAACCCAACGGCGGCGAGCAGCCACTGCGTCAATGGTTGATGGACAACGATTACCGCATCGTGAGCGAGGAAGTGCTGCGAGAGAAGCGCTTCTACTACGAAATCATCGTCGCCGAGCGCGACGGGCCGGTGGCATACACCGCCGAAGAGCTGTACTTCGGCCCGTTGCAACTACAGGCCCGAAGCCCGGTTTTCCTGGCCAAGTGGCAGCGCCTGCTACGGCTGAAGCAAAAGACCTTGGTCAGTTTTGCCCAGGCGCAGCAGGCCGTGGCCGAGGAAAAGGTTCAGGATATGGCTCTTCAGGTCCGCTGGATCAGCGAGCTGTTGGCGTGAACCGGCGACTTCCGTTCTTGCTCAACGTAGCGGCGCGCCGCGCTCCACCATGGCTCGCCACTGCTGGACACTGGGTCGTTCTTGCATCCTGGCATGCCATTCAAGCAAGGCAACGCATTCATCGGGCACCGGCAGTTTGACCAGCGAAGCGAAGATCATCCCGCCCAGTACCGCGATGTCCGCCATCGAAAAACTCTCGCCAGCGATATAGGGTCGCTGTTGCAGGAGCTCATCGAAATAACGCATCCCCCTGATTGCTTTGTCTCGCATCCGGTTGCCCCATTCGGGGTTTTGGTACAGCTCGACGTCCGGGCCCAGGCCTGGTGTCGCGTGGTGAAAGTACACGCTGACAGCATCGAGAAATTCGATTTCAGCGCGCTTGGTCATCATATGGATAAGGCCTTTCTCCAAAGGAGTTTCGCCCGTCAGGGAAGGGCTGCCCACCAAGGCGTCCACATACTGGGTAATTGCTGTGCACTCGGCGATCAACGTCCCGTCGTCCAACTCCAGGACCGGTAATGTTCCTGAATAGTTGATGGTCAGGAATTCCGGCTTCTTGTGCTCGCCGGTCCATAGATTGACCGAAACGAACTCGGTCTTGGAGAGCAGGCCTTTTTCTGCCAGGGCGATGCGCACGCGCGCTGGATAAGGGCCGTCGAACCAGTCGTGGATTTTCATCATGGGTAGCGCCTGGGTGTCGAGGTGAGGATGGGTAGCGGTCATGAGCTGAGCACCTGCCTGTCAATTGGTAGGTAAAAGATTGGCCGACGAATTCCTGCGTGTCAATCCCTACCTGTCACTTGGCAGGTAAAATTCTGACGGGTAGAATTGGCTCCATTACGCAACCAGAGCGAGGAGTCACGAGGTGAGCGAAAATGCTCGGGAAGCCATCTTGTCAGCGGCCAAAAGCGCTGCGCAGACACACGGATACAGCGGCATCAACTTTCGAAGCATTGCCGAGGCGGTGGGGATCAAGAACGCAAGTATCTACTACCACTTCCCAAGCAAGGCCGAGCTTGGCGCCGCAGTGGCTGAACGATACTGGCAGGACGCAGCGGCAGCCCTGAAGGCGATTCGTGACGCAAACCCCGACGCGAATCGTTGCCTGCAGCTGTATCCATCGATTTTTCGCACGTCGCTGGAGAATGGCAACCGGCTTTGCCTGTCGAGCTTCATGGCGGCCGAACATGAAAGCCTGCCGGAGCAGGTGAAGCGTGAGGTCAAGGCGTTCGCAGACGCTAACGCGGCATGGCTGGCCGAAGTGTTGGCAGACGCCGGAACAGGCAGCGCGGAGAAGTGTGGACGACGCGCCCTGGCCATTTATACCGCCGTCGCCGGTGCCCAGCTGATTGCCAGGACGCGTTTGGATATCCGTCTGTTCGACGACCTGATCCTGAGTTACCAAGAGGCAGGGCTGATCCCCGCCTGAGCCATTGGTTCAGCCAATCGATCACTGGCCGGCCGCGTCCTGTTTCAGTACCAGCAGCTGATAGACGCCTGACTCGTTCTCAATCCCATGGGTGTCATGGGTGAAGCCGGGGAATGAGCGGTCAAAGTTTTCCAACGCCTTGAGGTAGGTCAGTATCGGCCCGTCCGCAGGTCCTGCGTTTTCCCCTGGCATCAGCAGGGGAATTCCCGGCGGGTACGGGACGATTCCCGTTGCCGCGATCCGGCCGGCGGCTTCGTCCAAGGTCACTGTTTCGATCTCGTTCCTGACCAGTTTTTCATACGCCTCCACCGGGCTGAACTGCGCCTTGGGCAGCATGCCGAAGGCCTGGGCCATGGCGGCGGTGGTCCTGGTTTTTTTCATGGCGGCGAAGATCTCTTCAGCCAGGTCCTTGAGACCCATGCCTGCGTAGCGTTGCTGGTTGGCACTCAGCAAGTCGGGCAGGCACATCTCCAGTTCCAGGTTCTCATCGTAGTCGCGCTTGAAGTCGAGCAGGGCGTTGACCAAGGTGCCCCATTTGCCTTTGGTGATGCCGATGGAAAACAGGAACAGGATGGTGAAGTCGGTGGTTTTCTCGACCACGATACCCTGGGTGCCCAAGTAGGCGCTGAGCACACACGCCGGAATGCCGAAGTCCAGCAGGTTGCCGTCATCGCCCATTCCGGGGCTGAGGACCGAGACCTTGATCGGATCGAGCATGCAGTAGCCGTCTTCAATGTCACCGAAGCCGTGCCAGACCTCATTGGGGTGAAGGACCCAGCAACTCGGATCAGCCTTGAGCCTGGCCGGATCGACCTCGTGAAACGGTATCGCCCGTCCATCCACCTGCACCGATGGCGTTTGCCAGCAGGAGAAGAACCAGTCGTCATGGCTGAACATCTCGCTTTGCATATGCGAGATGACCTGGCGGAAGGCGACGGCTTCCTCGATCGCTTCGCTGGTCAGGATCTGCCCGCTGGGCGCCTCCATCATCGCCGAGCTGACATCGCACGAGGCCATGATCGCGTAATTGGGCGAGGTGGAAGCATGCATCATGTACGACTCGTTGAAGCGCCCATGAGGAATCGGGTTACGCCCGTTGCGCACGTGGATCATCGAGGCCTGGGACAGCGCCGCGAGCAATTTATGCGTGGACTGGGTGGCGAACACGGTCGGTTTCGACGGGTCGTGATCGTCCGGACTGCCGTGCATGGCAAAGCGGTCCTTGTACAACGGATTGAACCGCGCATAGCCGTACCAGGCTTCGTCGAAATGCAGCCTGTCGACACTTTGCCCCAGCAGTTCCTCGACGCGGGTGACGTTATAGGTCAGGCCATCGTAAGTGGAGTTGGTGATGATGGCGTGCACCGGCGTCGGGTCGATGTGGCTCTTGACCAGTGGATTGCTGGCGATGGCGGCCTTCACGCCTTCGGCGCTGAGGGTCTGTGGCAGGATCGGGCCGATGATACCGAAGCGGTTGCGGGTCGGCACCAGGTAAGTCGGAATTGCCCCGGACAGGGTCATCGCGTGCTCGGCGGATTTATGGCAGTTGCGATCACACAGCGCGATCTGGTCGCGTGTCACGCTGGCCATGAGGATGACCCGGTTGGACATCGACGAGCCATTGGTGACGTAGTAGGTGCGATGCGCGCCGAACACCTTGGCGGCGTAGCGCTCGCCCTGGCCGATAGGGCCGCTGTGGTCGAGCAGCGAACCCAGTTCGCCGACGGAAATCGACAGGTCCGAGCGCAGCAGGTTTTCACCGAAGAACTCGTAGAACGCCCGGCCCGCCGTGCTTTTCAGAAAAGCCGTACCACCGGCATGCCCCGGTGTATGCCAGGAATACTCGTAGCTGCGGGCGAATTTCAGCAGGGCGCCGAACATCGGCGGCAGTACCGCCTGGCGATAGCGCTCGATGGCGGCCAGGATCCGTCCGCTGAGGAAGCGGCTGGTGTCTTCCGGCAGCCAGATGAAGTCGTCGGCATGTTGCATGACGATCAGCGGTACGTTGGAGGCGGTGCTGCGATCGCTGATCAGGAAGACCGGCACCCGGGTGTTGCGTTCGCGCAGCGCGGTGAGCAAGTCGATGCATTCGCGGTGGTCTTCGCTGGTGTCTATTTCCCAACTGAGCAGCACACACTGGATCGCCGGGTCGGAGCTCAGGATCGACTTGGCATCGCTCAGGTTTTCGGAGGTCAGCACACTGACGGCGCGGTCTTCCACATCGCTGATCAACTGGATCAGCGCTCGACCGAACACGCTGCGCTTGTCTGGCGCGTTGGACACCAGCAAGGCCAGCATCCCCAATAGATTTCGCTGTTCCGTCATGGCAAGGCCTCCAGGTTGGCCGTCTTCAGGTGGTTGACGGGAATGGGCTCGCCAACGATGTGCTGCGCCGCGACGGTCTGGGTCGGCACGCTATTGTTCAACGCTTCAAGACGGATCAGGCGGGTATTGACGTAACCGAACAGCGTATAGCCGACGATGACCGCCACGCCGCCCAGCATCAACGCCTGTTCCCCCGAGCTGTAGAGCGCCAGGTAGCTGTAGGCCGCGGCAATGCCCGCGACAATGTTCGTGAGCAAAGCCTTGTTGGCCGGGACATTCGATATTTTCTGCAGGGTGACCAGCGTCGCCATGGAGAGGATGTAGGGCACCAGGTTGGTGACCACGGCGAGGTTCACCAGCGTATCGAATTGCTTGGCGAGGTCGGGACTGATGGTCAGCAATGCCAACGCTGTCTGCATCGCCAGCAAGATCAGCATGCTGATGATCGGCACGCCGTGCTTGTTGGCCTTGGCGAAGATCGGCAGGAAGTACCCGGTGTCCGCCGAACTCTTGAAGACCTGGGCAACGGTGAACTGCCAGCCGAGCAGCGAGCCGACACACGCCATGACCATCAGGCCCATGACGATATTCCCCACCAGCGGCGTGAACATCTTGGCGAAGACCAGGCCGAACGGCGCCGTGGAGGAGACCAGCTCGGCGTTGTCGACGATGCCGGCAATGACGTTGGTTGAAACGATGTAGATCACCGCAGCGCCCAGCGTCCCACCGAGGACCGCGATCGGCACGTTTTTCTCGGGGTTCTCCACCGCGTCGCCGTTGGCGCACGCCGACTCCAACCCCAGGAACGCCCAGAGGGTGATCGCCACGGAAGCGCCGGCCGCTTCGTACCAGCTCATGTCGTGAGGGTTCCAACCGGCTGCGTAGATGCTGCTGTCGAACCAGAACCAACCGACCGTCGAAACCAGCACCACCGGGGCTATCACGCCCCAGACTGTCACGGCGCCAATCTTGCCGGTAATGCGTGCCCCGCCGAAATTGGCAAAGGTGGTCAGCCACAATAATGCGATGGTTGCCAGGCCGACCTGCAGCGAGTCGAGCTGGATACTGAAGAGCGTCTGGATATAGCCGACGGCGGTGATGCTGATCGCCACGTTGGCAATCAGCAGCGAAAGGCCGTAGGTGTAGTTGGTGATGTAGTTGCCGGACTTGCCGAAGGTGTATTCAGCGTATCCGCCCATTCCGCCGGTCTTGCGGCTGAGCATGCCGCAGCGGGCAAAGGCGTAGGCCAATGCGAGCGAGCCCGTGGCTGTGATCAGCCAGGAAAGGATCGAAATACCGCCCACTTCGGCGAGCTTGGTCGGCAGCAGCACGATGCCGGACCCTAGCATATTGACGGCAGTCAGCATGGTCAGCTGCCCCACGCTCATTTTCTTGGCAGCTGACATTCCCTTGCCTCGCATTAGAAAGTGAAGGGTTTAAGCTATAGCAGAGGTTTTTTGTTAAGCAAGGAAAGGCCGGGCCGTTACCTTCACCCCCTCAACCGTGTTGCTGTTCAGCCGTCGAGCAAGGTCATCACCTGAGCGTCGTATCGCTCGCCCGCCACGGCTCCTTGGGCGGCGAAAATTTCGTCCAGATGAGTCAATTCATCGGTGCTCAGGGAAACCCCGATCGCGGCTACGTTGCTCTCCAAGTACTTGCGCTGTTTCGTTCCTGGGATCGGGATCACGTTGCTCCCTTGGGCCAGTACCCAGGCCAGGGCCAATTGCGAGGCGCTGATGTCTTTCTGCGCAGCCAACGCCTTGACTCGCTCGACCAGCGCGAGGTTGCGATAGAAATTGTCGGCCTCGAAGCGTGGATTGAAGCGGCGATAGTCATCGGCGGCAAAATCCTCCGGGGCCTTCAGTTCGCCCGTCAGGAAACCGCGACCCAATGGGCTATAGGCGACGAAGGCAATCCCCAGGCGCCGGCAGGTTTCCAGCACGCCGTTGTGCTCGGGCTCCCTGGACCACAGCGAGTATTCGCTTTGCACGGCCGCCAAAGGATGCACCGCATGCGCCCGCTGGATCGTCTCGGCGCTGGCTTCCGAGAGGCCGATGTGGCGCACCTTGCCGGCCTTGACCAGTTCTGCCATGGCGCCAACCGTTTCTTCGACCGGCACCTGCGGGTCAATGCGGTGTTGGTAATAGAGGTCCAGGTAATCGGTATCGAGGCGCTCGAGACTGCCGTCGACGGACTGTCGGACGTAATCGGGGTGACCGTTGACGCCCCGGGCGTGGGGGTCTTCGCTGCGCACCAGGCCGAACTTGCTCGCCAGGTAGATCCCTTCACGCTTGCCACGCAAGGCTTGCCCGAGCAGTGTCTCGTTGGTGTAAGGCCCATACATGTCGGCGGTATCGAACAGCGTCACGCCCAGCTCCACGGCGCGGTGGAGCGTAGCAATGGCTTCTTGCGGGTCGATCCCGGTGGTGTAGAAGTCCGACATGCCCATGCAGCCCAGGCCGATGGCGCTGACGTGTGGGCCGTTTTGGCCGAGTTGGCGAGTGATCATGCGGTTGACTCCGAAGAAATGAATGACAGGGCCAGTGTCCCGTACATGAATTTCTGGATAAACCCGGCAGTTCTGGTTTAACTATTCGTGATTTCTGAACAGTGAGTGTCGTTATGGACCGATTACACGCCATGCAGGTGTTCCGGCGCATTGTTGAATTGGGCGGTTTTGGCAAGGCGGCCGATGATCTTGGCTTGCCACGAGCCACGGTCAGCCTGTTGATTCAACAACTCGAAGGTCATCTGGGCGTGCAACTGCTGCAGCGCACGACGCGGCAAGTGCGCGCCACGCTCGATGGCCAAGCCTATTACCAGCGCTGCGGCCAATTGCTGGACGAATTGGACGATCTCGAAGGCTCTCTGTCTGCGCAACGCAGCCAGCCTCGCGGCACCTTGCGGGTGGACATGCCCATCGCCTTCGGCTGCACCTGGATCGTGCCGAACCTGCCGGACTTTTATCGGCGCTATCCGCAGTTGCAACTGGACATCGGTTTTCATGACCGCCAAGTACACTTGCAGCGCGAGGGCGTGGACTGCGCAATCCGCGCCGGCAACATCACTGACCAGGCATTGGTGGCGCGGCCAGTCGTGCGCTTGTCCCAGCTCACCTGCGCCAGCCCCGGTTACCTGGCTCGCGCCGGAACGCCGCTGCGACCGGAGGATTTGACTGCGCACCAGGCCATCGGCTTTGCATCCGGCGGCGGACGATTTTTTCCATTTGAATTCGAAGTCGCAGGGCAGGTGCGCGAGTTGCAACTACCGGGCGAACTGACCGTCAACAATGCCGACGCCTACGTCACGGCCTGTGAAGCCGGGTTCGGTTTGGTCCAGGTGCCGCGCTATCACGTCCAACGGCAGCTGGCCGAGGGCCGGCTGATAGAGGTGCTGAAAGACCATCCGGTGCCGTTATGGCCGATTTCAATGGTCTACCCACCGCATCGACAACTGTCGCCCCGGGTACGGGTGTTTATCGATTGGGTGATCGAGTTGCTGCATGGCGTGGCGGATGCGCAGGGGGAACTGATGGTGAAGATATAGCCGAAGATCCTGGGCCAACGAAAATATCGGAACTAACGCCTTGGCAGCGCGATCATTTTCCTAGCGTCATCAACGCAACCCTGATCGCCTTCTCACCGGATAACGATCAGGGCCGCTGAACGAAAAGGAGTTGCCAATGACCGTTACCGCTCATCCCCTCTACCGAAGCACGCCAGGACCGCTCCACGCGGTCTTGCTGGCCGGCACCGTTCCCCTGTTTCTCGGTGCGCTATTGAGCGACATCGCTTACTTCAAGACCTACCAGATCCAATGGAGCAATTTCGCCTCCTGGCTGATTGCCGGTGGGCTGGTGTTTTGTGGACTGGCGCTGGTGTTCGCCCTGGTCAATCTGCTCCGGGCCGAACGCAAGGCCGGGCGTCCGCTGGCGTACTTCCTGCTGTTGCTGGTCACTTGGGTCCTCGGGTTGGTCAACGCATTCGAACACGCCAAGGACGCCTGGGCCATCATGCCCCAAGGCCTCGTGCTGTCTGTCATCGCGACGCTGCTGGCCTGCGTGGCAGCGTGGATCGGCCTTACCAACCTGCGTTCGGGAGGTGAGCAATGAAACCGCGCATCGCATTGACTGCCTTGAGCATGGCGCTGCTGCTGAGCGCTTGCGGAGGAGAAGGGGACGCGACCCAGGCACTGGGTCCCGACCCTAAATTGCCCGAGCCCCAGCGTGGCCTGTTGCCCAGCATGAAAATCGCCGAGCCGGTGGCGTGGGGAGACCAGAAGCCGACGGTGCCCCAAGGCTACGACATCACTGCCATTGCGACCGATCTGAAGATTCCGCGTCAAACGTTGGTCTTGCCAAACGGCGACATTATTGTCGCCGAGGGCCGTGGCGGAAACGCCGCGAAGCTCAAGCCCAAGGACGTGATTGCCAGCGTCATCAAGGCCAAGGGCAACACCCAGGTCAAGGGCGGCAATCGCCTCACGTTGTTGCGCGATGCCGACGGCGACGGCACTTACGAACTCAAGACGGTCTTCGCCGAAAACCTCAATGCGCCGTATGGCCTGGCGTTTGCCAACGGCAAGCTGTACGTGGCGAACCAGGATGCGCTGGTTCGCTTTGATTACGCAGACGGCCAGACCAAGGCCAGCGGTCCGCCCGTCAAGGTCACCGACCTGCCGTCGGCGATCAACCACCACTGGACCAAGGCCTTGACCGCCAGCCCCGACGGCCGCTCGCTGTACGTCGGCATAGGCTCGAACAGCAACGTCACCGAGCGCGGCATGGAAGTTGAGATCGACCGGGCCATGGTCTGGCAGATCGACGCCGAGACGGGCGCCCACAAACCCTACGCGACCGGTCTGCGTAATCCGACGGCGCTCAAGGTCGAGCCTGGCTCCGGGCAGTTGTGGACGGTGGTCAACGAACGCGACGAGTTGGGCCCCGACCTGGTGCCGGATTACCTGACCTCGGTGCGCGAAGGCGCGTTCTATGGCTGGCCCTATAGCTATTGGGGGCAGAACGTCGACCCGCGCGCGCAACCGCAGGATCCGCAAAAAGTCGCCGCTGCGGTCAAGCCCGACTACAGCCTCGGGTCCCACGTCGCCGCGCTCGGTGTCGATTTCTCGATTCCCGCCATGGGCGAACAGTTCGCCGAAGGCGCATTCGTCGGCGAGCACGGCAGCTGGAACCGTGATCAGCCGGTGGGCTACAAAGTGATCTTCGTGCCGTTCCGCGACGGTCGCCCTGCGGGTGAGGCGGTGGACTTCGCCACGGGCTTCCGCGGTTCCGATGGCAAGACCCGTGGGCGTCCCGTCGGTGTGACGGTCGATCCTCGAGGTGCGTTGATCATTGCTGATGACCTGGCGAACACCGTGTGGAGGGTCACGCGCAAGCCATAGTGCATGAGGCCCGGGGCGCACCGTCGCCCCGGCCTATCCCGCTGGTTTTGCAAGTTCGCGCAAAACCCCGACAGTCCCCGCAACATCACCAAAGCCCGTTAACCCTCGTTGCGCGACAGTGAAGCCGTCAATCACGACAGCGCGCCGGCGAATACCTCGTCGGCTGTAAACGAGGAGAACGACCATGAGCGATTTCAAACACAACATCCCTAACGAAGTGGAAGGCAAAGCCGCGCTGGTGACCGGCGCCGCCAGCGGTATTGGCAAGGCTATCGCCCTGATGCTGCATACCCGTGGCGCCAAGGTGATTGCCGAGGACATCAACCCCGCCGTCAACGAGCTGGCCCGTCCGGGGCTGGTGCCGCTGGTGGCCGACATCGCCGAGGACGGCGCCGCCGAGCGCGCGGTGGGCCTGGCGGTCGAGCAGTTCGGCCGGCTGGACATCCTGGTCAATAACGCCGGGATCATTATCAACAAGTTGGTCGTCGACATGACGCGCCAGGACTGGGAACGCATCCAGGCCGTCAACGCCACCGCGGCGTTCCTGCATTCACGCGAGGCGGTCAAGGTGATGATGCCCAACAAGTCGGGGGCCATCGTCAACATTGCCTCCTACGCCTCCTATTTTGCTTTCCCGACCATTGCCGCCTACACCGCGTCCAAGGGAGCACTGGCGCAGCTGACTCGCACGTTGGCGCTGGAAGTCATCGAGCATGGCATTCGCGTCAATGCGGTCGGTGTCGGCGATGTGGTCACCAATATTCTCAATGACGTGGTGGAAGATGGCGCGGCGTTCCTCGCCCAGCACGGTGAAGCAGCCCCTATCGGCCGCGCCGCGCAGCCGGAAGAAATCGCCGAGGTGGTCGCCTTCCTGGCGTCCGACCGCGCCAGTTTCATGGTCGGTTCGGTGGTCATGGCCGATGGCGGCATGACCGTCACCGCTGGCTGATCTTGCGTAGCCCGACCGACCGCCCACGATGCGGGGCGCCGGTCGGCCCGCTCAAAGCAGGATATCCTCAGGCCCCCGAATCGCCGCTTCAATCCGTGTTCCCGTCAGGCGTTCCTCGTTGGAAAAACCATCGTAGTCAGCCAGGCCACCGAAGCGAATACCCGTGAGTGATTCAATCTGGTCGACGCTGTGCCGGTAGGTTTTAAGCGCGCCGAATGCGAGTTGAAGTTTCCCGAGCTCCCGCTGCTGGTCAATCATGTAGGCGCTGGCGGATGGCTTGCCGTCGTCGCTGAGAAATGCCACGACTTTCCAGAATGCGGTGGGAATTTGTACGTCTCTGTAGGTGGGATCATCCTCACGGAACAGCGGCCCGGTGAACACCGTCGCTCTGCCTTTCCACCGGCGGGTGTTGTCGAGAATGTAGTCCTCAAGCTCCAACCAGGTTTTCTGATTGAAGGCCGCCATTTGCGGCGAGCAGTTGGTGAAGTGGAACGTGTCGCCATTGGCCGTGTGTGCCTCTTGTCCCCAGTTCGGATCCTGGCGCCTGACGAGGTGGCCGCGATCCAACAGGTTGTCGGCGTAGAGTGCTTCGCCGATCTGTGCGTCGCTGGGCAGCCGACCGTCATAGGCCCAGGCATCGCGCTTGCGGTCGATTTCGACACTGCTGGCGCCGTCGATGTTGACCCCCGCAACGAGCGCCAACCGTCGATGCCGCGACATCGTGATAGAGAAATGGGTGTAATCCAGGCGGTTACCGGTGTTGCCTGTTGAATAGGCGTCCTTTGCCTGCTCGGCATCAAGGGCAGGCCAGGGCACCATGAACTCGCCGAGGAAATCGCTGCGGTATCCCTCTCGGTTTTCCAACTGCGTTGCCGGGGTGACCCTGGGGTCCGTCGGCGGGCGCAGCTCATTGGCGACGGGTTGCACGGGCTGAACGAGCGGCTTGAGGTCCGCCAGTCGTGGTCGATGGGACACATTTATCGGTGATGCTGATGACGGCACGGGCGCTTCCTCGCTGGGCTGATAAACGTTGCTACGAGCGGGCTCGGTAGCGACCATCATGCCGTAGGCACCGTGAAGCTTTGATGATGTGTTCCTTCCAAATGGCCCTAGCATTGCCAGCTTGAGCGGTTATTGGATAACGATGTAGAGCCTGTCGATGTCGTCGCCCGCCTGGGCGTCTTTGGCACGGTGGGTGACATGGGACAGCTGCAGCGACAGGTCCTTGGCCGGGCCCGACAGAACTTCAGAAAGCGGGGCCCGTGCCGACTCAAGGGTATCGCCTATAGTTTGTGCAACAACAGCGACCCCGTTTTCCGCGACCGGAACACTGATCATGAGCCAATCTTCCTCTCATCCAACGTTCAAATCCCTTGGTTGCGCCGAATGTCGCAACCATGAGGCGCTGGGGTTTGATTTCACCATGGCCTTCCAGCCCATCTTCAATGTCCGCACGCGCACGGCGTTTGCCTATGAGGCGCTGGTCAGGGGGCTGAATGGCGAATCGGCAGCCCATATCCTCGGGCTTGTAAATGACAGCAACCGCTATCGGTTCGACCAGGCCTGCCGAGTGAAGGCGATCGAAGAATCTGCGAGGCTGGGGATCCTCGACATCCCCGATTGCTTGCTCAGCATCAACTTCCTACCCAACGCCGTGTACCGGGCCGAGACCTGTATACGGGCGACATTGGAGGCCGCGCGCCAATCGGATTTTCCATCGAACAGGCTCATGTTCGAAGTGACCGAAGGCGAGCGGGTGGACGATCCTGACCATCTGAAGTCGATTTTCCTGGAATACGAACGCCAGGGTTTCACCACCGCCATTGACGATTTCGGTTCAGGCTATTCGGGCCTCAACCTGTTGGCGCTTTTCCAGCCCCAGGTATTGAAAATCGACATGGCGTTGACCCGTGACATCGACCAGGACCCCGTCAAGCGCGCCATCGTCGAGGGCATTATCCTGGTCGCCAGTCGCCTGGGCATCATCGTCATCGCCGAGGGCATCGAGACGCGGGAAGAAAGCGCAACGTTGCTGGCAATGGGAATCGAGCTGATGCAGGGGTATCTCTATGCCCGGCCCGAGATAGGTCGGCTGGCGGTTGGCTGCTTCGATTAGTCGGTAGTCCTGGTATTGGCGGCGCAGGCATCACCGCAACGCAGCGGTGGGCCTGCTTTCGCCAGATAGGCTTGAATCGCCGTCAGGCCTGTTGGTCATCACTCGACAATGGCGGCGTGCGCGGCGGGATCATTCGTTTCGAGCCCATCGACTCGAACGCCGAGGCCAGCTGCAACAGCTTTGAATCGTCATAGGCTCGGCCGGCGAATGTCAGCCCTACAGGCATGCCGATGTCCGCCATCACGCCCATCGGCACGGTGACGGTGGGCACACCCAGGTGGCGGATGGCGAGGTTGCCGTTGGCGACCCAAACCCCGTTGCTCCAGGCGATGTCGGCAGATACCGGATTGACGTCCGCGTCCGCTGGGCCGACGTCGGCCACGGTGGGGAAGATCACCGCATCCAGGCCGAGCCGCTGCATCCAGTCTTCGAGATCGATCCGGCGTGTCTCTTCGAGTCCACGCAAACCGTCAGGCAAGGTGGGAATCTGGTCCCACGGCGTGATGCCGCGCTGGGCCATCTTCACGTATTCGTCCATGCCGGCGGCCAGGTCATCCTCGCGGTTGGGCAGGGTGCCGGGATCGTGAGGAAAAATCAGCGGTCCGTCGACGTCAGCCAGGCGATTGAGTTTCGGATCGCCATTGGCCCGCAGGAAATCATCGAATGCCCAGGCCGACAGATCCCATAATTCATGGTGGAGGAATTCCTTTGACACCAGGCCGCGAGTGAAGACGGTCGGTGCGCCAGGGCGATCGCCCTCGCAGTTGGACACCAACGGGAAATCCACTTCGATCACTTCCGCGCCTTGGGCCTCCAACGCCTTGCGGGCCTCTTCCCAGAGGGCAATCACCGACGCACGAGTGATGATTCGTTGACCGGTCGGGCCGCCGATTCCCGGCTTTTGCGCGGTGCCCGCTTGCGGGTCGGCGTTGATGTACATGCGCGGGACGCCGAAACGGATGCCGGCCAGCGTATCCGGTTGGGCGGCGAGGCTTTGGTACGAGGCGGGACGAATCGAGTCCACGGGCGGAATCGGTACCCAAGGCTGCAGGCGCCAAAGGTCTCCGCGAGTATCGGGATCATTCGCCACCACCACGTCCAATACTTCGAGCAGGTCGGCCATGGTCCTGGCGTAGGGCACGACGACGTCCATGGTTGGCGTCAACGGCCAGTTGCCCCGCACCGATATCACCCCGCGCGAAGGGGTGTAGGCACACAAGCCATTGTTCGAGGCCGGGCCGCGTCCGCTCGACCAGGTTTCTTCAGCCAGGCCGAAAGCGGCGAAACTGGCGGCAGTGGCGGTGCCCGCACCGTTTGAAGAGCCCGAGGCGAACGGCGCGGTGAGGTAATTGCCGTTGTACGGGCTTTCAGCGCGGCCATACACGCCGCGCTGCATCCCGCCGTTCGCCATCGGCGGCATGTTGGTCTTGCCTAGGCAGATGGCCCCGGCGCCACGCAGTCGTTCAATGGTAAAGGCGTCGCGATAGGCAACCAGATCCTTGAACGCCGGGCTTCCGGAGGCGGCGGTCAGCCCCTTTACCAGGTAGCTGTCCTTGGCGGTGTAGGGAATGCCGTCGAGCGGGCCCAACGTCTGGCCCTTGGCCCGACGGGCATCGGACGCCCGCGCTTCGTCCAGCGCATCGGGGTTGCGAACCACCACCGCATTCAGGGCGGTGGAGGTGTCCGGGCCGTCGTAGGCGGCGATCCGGGCAAGGTACGCCTGGACCAGCTCAACCGCCGTGGCCTGGCCGGATTCGAGCGCAGCCCGGAGCTGGGCAATCGAGATTTCGGTGATTTCAATCATGTTGTTATCGCTGCGGCTGGGCGAATGACGTGATGCGAGTCGTTCGAACGATAGGTCCGGTGCTCACGTCTTTCGAAATGGGTTCTGACATCGGGTGGAGACTCTACTACGAGAGCGCGATTGGAGGGCACTAGCGTTCACCAGAATAATGATGACCTGTGGCAAGGGCGCCTGTGGGATATCAGCATTGACTGGCAGTGACTGGCCGCACACACAACATGAAAGCCGCGTCGGTTTCGATACCGTGATGCAACAGTTGCATGCACTGGAGGCTTCGGCGCACCTTATGCGTGCGCTCATGGTGGAAACACCGCGCCATTTGTTCAGGTTCTGACCTTAATTCACGCGGTGTCGAGTTTCCCTGAACTCGCAGGATGAACAGAGGGTCTAGTGTCCATTGCGAAGTTGCAGGACCGCAGCGATGGCAAGGCCAGGCGGATTGAGGATGAACCATGTCGAATATTGAAGCGTTTCCCACAGAGGCGCATACGCCGCCGAGCGAGTACGAAAGTCTCGTGGCGATTGGAACGAACGCGCTCGATGCCATTCCTGGCGCGGTGTACGTCTGCGACCACGCAGGCTGGCTGGTCCGGTACAACAGCGAGGCGGCGGCAATGTGGGGACGAGTGCCGAAGCTGGGGGAGGGTGGGGACCGCTTCTGCGGTTCTTATCGCCTTTTCCTGCCCGACGGTACCCCGCTTGCGTTGGAAGACTGCCCAATGGCGACGTCCCTGGAAACGGGTCTGCCGACGCGCAACCAGGAAGTAATCATCGAACGTCCGGATGGGGCGCGGTTCGTGGCACTGGTGAATATCCGGGCCCTGAAGGATTCGCAAGGAGTCATCCAGGGCGCTATCAACTGCTTCCAGGATGTCTCGGCCCACCATGCCGTGGCCGAAGAGCTTCGGTGCAAGAACGCCGACCTCGAAGATTTTTTCGAAAACAGCGCGGTGGGCCTGCACATCGTCAGTGGCGAGGGCATCATCCTGCGCGCCAACAAGGCCGAGCTGACCCTGCTGGGCTATCCGACGAAGGAATATATCGGCCGCAACATCACCGAGTTTCATGTCGACGAGCCCGTCATCTGCGACATTCTGAGCAAGTTGAGCAGCGGCGAATGCCTGGAAAACTATCCGGCGCGCTTGAGGGCCAAGGACGGCTCGATCAAGCATGTCTCGATCACTTCCAACGGGCGGTTCGAACAGGGCAAGCTCTTCAATACGCGCTGCTTCACGGTGGACATGACCTGTGTCCATACGGCCGAAGCCGCACGCAAGGAGAGCGACGACAGGCTGGCGGCGACGTACGAAGCGGCGACGATCGGCATCGCCGAGGCCGGCGCGGACGGACGCCTGCTGCGGGTGAACGACGCCCTCTGCAACATGCTCGGTCGGTCGCGCGAAGAACTGTTGCAAATGACTTTCCTGGACTACACCCACCCCGACAGCACCGACGAGGATGCTGCCTTATATGCGCGTCAAGTGGCCGGCGAGCTGGACAACTACGAGCTGCGCAAGCGCGCTTTCAAGCCTGACGGCGAGACCGTGTACCTGGACATCCACAGCTCATCGGTCAGGAACGCCGACGGGGTGTTTTGCTATGGCGTGCGGGTGCTCCAGGATGTCACCTTGGCGCGACGGATGGAGAATCAGATTCGCGAAAGCGAGCGGCACATGCGCAATCTGCTCGAAGCGCTGCCCGCAGCGGTCTACACCACCGACGCCGACGGCCGTATCAACTTCTTCAACCGGGCGGCGGTCGAACTATCAGGTCGCACGCCTCGGTTGGGCGAGCTCTGGTGCGTGACCTGGAAACTGTTCACCACCGACGGAAACCCGCTGCCCCACGACCAGTGTCCGATGGCGATCGCCTTGAAGGAAAACCGACCGATACGCGGTGTCGAAGCGATAGCAGAACGGCCGGATGGCTCGCGCGTACCGTTCGCCCCCTATCCCACGCCCCTGCACGATGCCGAAGGCAACTTGGTGGGCGCCATCAACATGCTCGTGGATATTACCGAGCGCAAGCAGGCGGAAGACCGGCAGAAGACACTGATCGACGAACTCAATCACCGGGTCAAGAACACCCTCGCCACCGTGCAATCGCTGGCAGCCCAAACGGCGCGCAACGCCCAGGACGCCAAGGACGGCTACACCCGGTTCGAGGCTCGTCTTCTCGCCTTGTCCCGAGCCCACGACCTGCTGACGAGGCGGCATTGGGGCCATACACCCCTCGCTTCCCTGGCGCAGGAAGTGCTCACCCCGATATTCGGAGCCGAGCCCGGTCGAATCACCATCGAGGGCGATGCCATCGATGTCGATACGCGAATCGCCCTCGGCCTGACAATGACCCTCAATGAGCTGGCGATCAACGCCCTCAAGTACGGCGCAATGTCCGTCGAGACCGGCAGGCTTTCGGTGAATTGGAACGTCCAGCCACAACCGAACGGAACCTTGCTGACGGTGGATTGGCGCGAGCAGGGCGGACCGCCGGTGCTCCAACCGGAGCGCGAGGGGCTAGGTTCACGTTTGATGAAGCGTTGCATCGAGCGTGACCTTGGCGGAATATTCGTGCTCACCTTCGCTCCTGAGGGCGTTCTCTGTCGCTTCTCGTTTATGGTCGCTGAGAACCACGCATGACCCTGTTTGTGGGTATCAGAGTGCTCCTTGTCGAAGACGAAGGCACTGTCGCCATGTTGATCGAGGAAATGCTCGAAGAGCTGGGGTGCACCGTGGTGGCGTCCGTTCCCCGGCTCGCCGTGGCCCGGGAAATGGCAGGCGCGGCGCAGATTGACTTGGCGATCCTGGACGTCAACCTGGCCGGTGAACGCGTTTTTCCCGTTGCAGAAATACTGCGTAGTCGCGATATTCCTTTCCTGTTCAGTACCGGCTACGGTGCTAGCGGTGTGCCTGGCGAATTTGCCGGATACCCGGTTTTGCATAAACCATTTTCAGAAAGCGAATTGCAGCAGAAGATAGCGCTGACGCTGAAAAGTTAAAGTACCTTCCAAGGAGCAACCATGAGCTTGCACGGCCAATACGATCCGCAGAATATTTTTGCGCTTATCCTTCGCGGCGAAGCCCCTTGCTACAAGATCTACGAAGACGCGGATGTGTTGGCTTTCCTCGACCTCTTCCCGCAGTCGCGCGGTCACGTACTGGTCATTCCCAAGGCGGCCCAGGCGCGCAATATCCTGGAGGTCGACCCAGCGGTGCTGGGTAAGCTGATGACGGCAGTGCAGCGCCTCACCCGCGTCATCGTCGACGAGTTGCAGCCGGACGGCGTGCAGATCGCCCAATTCAATGGCGCGCCAGCGGGGCAGACGGTCTACCACCTCCATGTGCACATCGTTCCACGCTGGGAGGGCCAAGCGCCTGGCGCCCATGGGCAGGGGAAGGCTGATCCACAGGAGCTTGAGCAATTGCAGGCGCGGTTGGTGGCGCGTATTCGTTCTGAGGGGTGACTGGCTCCTGATCGGCGCCGGACGCTCCCATGCGCCGGGCTGCGGGCATGCCGAAGGGCAGAGGGGCTTGTACCGCTACCGCAGCGGCACATACACATCAGTCTGCCATTGATCCTGCGGTGTCTCGGGATAGACGCTCAGGTAGTGGAAAACCAATGGCTGGTCCCGTAGTTCTTCGCCGCTCCCGGGAAGCCAGTCGCGGTAGATCGGATAGATCGTTTCGCCGATGTGATCGGGAGACCCCGTGTGGCGCACCACGGCATAGCGACCGCCGGGAATGACCAGCGGGTGTACGTCGAACTCATTCGGCTTCACGTCTTCGAAAATCTCACCGCAGATCGCGAATCGGAAGGCGTGTGGAGGTGTCGTGTCGGGGTTGCCGTAGGGAATGCCGAACGTGCGGCTCGACGCCACCGGCGACTGCCCGCTACCTATGCGCCATGCGATGAACTGGCTCACGCTCTCGTTGACGAGCCCAGGCGGTCCGCGGTGCTCAAGCGCCGCTACCTTGATTTCGGGGAGTTCGATGATTCGTACGTGCATGAGTACTTTCCTGGAAAAATGAGGGACGGCGAATACCGTGTTCCAGACCTGCCAATGCGCGTTCTTCCTGAACACGCTTGGCGCACTGCCGAACGCTCGGCCGAACGCCCGGCAAAATGCCTCGGGGCTTTTGAAGCCTGCATCCAGCGCGGCCTCCAGTACCGTATAGGCACCCTGGGCGACCAGGCGATGTGCCGCGCGTCGTAGCCGCATAAGCTGCACATAACGCGAAACCGGCACGCCCACGAATGCCGTAAATTGGCGATGGAAGTGAAACACCGAGAAGTTCGCCACGTGACTCAACGTCTGCACCGAAAGATCACCTTCAAGATTGGCCTCGATATAGGCCAGTACGGCGTCGAAGCGTTTGGTGTAAGCGCAGTCGTTAGGTAGCTCAGGCACGGATACGGCTCTTGGAGGTGTGGTCGACATAAGCATCGACTATACGCGGCGAGCTTGCCTAGCCGCGTTTGCTCAAACAGCGTTAGGTCTTCGATTCCAGGGAATGCGCATCCGCGCCGGCAATGAACAGCATTGGATGAGGCGAAATGGTCTCGATGTCATTGAGCGGATAGAAGTTCATGAACTTGATGTTGCTGGTCAGCGTCGGGTGCGTGGTCAGGTCTCTGGAGGAGCTGGCGGGTGTGAATTCGCCGCGGGGCGTGCGGTAGAAATCAAAGAACTCACGTTGGATAGGATGGGTGTTTTTATCCAGTTGATGCACGGTGCCGCTGGTGTAGAGCGTTTCGCCGCCGGCGAACTCGACATTACGCTGCTGGGTGGCTTGGGCGATGATGGCCCGGCGTTGATCAAGCGTTTGTGAATGCTTCAATCCGTTGCGATTGACGCCCCCCATGTCGTACATGCATTGCGTAACATCAACTGACACTGGCGGTTGCTCGGGACCGTCAGAGAGTCGTTGCATCGTCTATCTTGTCAGGGAAGGTTTTTCGAAAAGCAAGCTAACCAATCGTCGCTTTCAGAACACGTTTCGTCGTCCACGTGCAATTGCCAACCCCCGGGAGTGGCAAGCTGTGAAGATGCCCCGGACCAAGTGCGCCAAAAGACACCTGGCCGGAGAGCAAGAATGGCGATCGGATTTGCCACGCTACCGTGACGTGGGCCGAACGCCGCAGCCAAGACTCCGAACAGCTACCGCCACGCGGCGGTGCGGTTCGAGATGCCGAGGTACGTTTATGCTTGATGAGACGCTTCACCTGCCTCTGATTCACAGCGTGCTGGCACGCAAGAAGGACACCCCCGGTGCCTTGTTGCCCATCCTCCATGCCATCCAGGAAGGTTGCGGGTACGTGCCCGACGCCGCCGTCCCGGAAATCGCCCATGCCCTCAACCTCAGCCTGGCTGAAGTGCGCGGCGTCATCAGCTTCTACCATGACTTTCGCACCACGCCGCCGGCGCGTCACACGCTGCGCCTGTGCCGGGCCGAGTCGTGCCAGAGCATGGGGGCCGAGGGCCTGGCGGCGCAGTTGCGCGAGCAACTGTCGCTGGACGATCACGGCACCAGCGCCGACGGAGCCATCAGCCTGCGGCCGGTCTACTGCCTCGGTGCTTGCGTCTGCTCCCCGGCCCTGGAGCTGGACGGGGAGCTGCACGCAAGGCTGACCCCGGAACGCCTGCGCCAACTGGTGAATGGCTGCCTGGAGGATGGTCCATGCTGACCCTCTGCGTTCCCCGTGATTCAGTGGCCCGTGCCGTCGGCGCGGACAAAGTGGCTGATGCGTTGGTCCGCGAGGCCGAACGTCGGCGATTGCCGCTGGAGGTGCGGCGTACCAGCTCCCGTGGCCTCTACTGGCTCGAGCCATTGGTGGAGCTTGAAACGCCCGAAGGGCGCTTGGGCTTTGGCCCGATCACGGCGCAAGACGTGCCGGGCCTGCTCGATGCGCTGGCGCGCGACCCTGGTAGCCATCCTTGCGCCCTGGGCCTGGTAGAAAATATCCCGTATCTCCAGAGCCAGCAGCGCTTGCTCTTCGCCCGTGCCGGCATCACCCAGCCTTTGTCGCTCGACGACTACCGCGCCCAAGGCGGATTCCTCGGCCTGGCCCGAGCGATCCAGATGGACGGCACCGAAGTTGTCGCCAACGTGCTGGATTCCGGCCTGCGTGGCCGGGGCGGCGCGGCGTTCCCTGCGGGCATCAAGTGGCGCACCGTGCGCGACGCCCAGGGCCCACAGAAATACGTGGTGTGCAACGCCGATGAGGGGGACTCCGGCACCTTCGCCGACCGCATGCTGATGGAAGGCGATCCGTTCCTGCTGATCGAAGGCATGGTCATCGCCGGGATCGCCGTCGGCGCGACGATGGGCTACATCTACGTACGCTCCGAATATCCGGACGCCATCAGCACATTGAATCAAGCCCTGCACATCGCCCGCGAGGCCGGTTACCTGGGCGCGGACGTGGGCGGCAGCGGTTGCGCCTTCGACATTGACGTCCGGGTGGGCGCCGGCGCCTACATCTGCGGCGAGGAAACGGCGCTGCTGGAATCCCTCGAAGGCAAGCGCGGCATGGTGCGCGCCAAGCCGCCGCTGCCAGCGTTACAGGGCCTGTTCGGCTTGCCGACCCTGGTCCATAACGTCGTGACCCTGGCCTCGGTGCCGGTGATCCTGGAGAAGGGCGCGCAGTTCTATCGTGACTTCGGCATGGGCCGCTCGCTGGGCACCATGCCGTTCCAGCTGGCCGGCAATGTTCGTCGCGGCGGCCTGGTGGAGCGCGCGTTCGGCCTGAGCCTGCGCGAGTTGGTGGAAGAGTATGGCGGCGGCACCGCCAGCGGTCGTCCGCTGAAGGCCGCGCAAGTCGGCGGCCCGCTGGGCGCCTGGGTGCCTCCGGCGCAGTTCGATACACCGCTGGACTACGAAGCGTTCGCCGCCATGGGCGCGATGCTCGGCCACGGCGGCGTAGTGGTCGCCGATGACAGCCTCGACATGGCCCGGATGGCCCGGTTCGCCTTACAGTTCTGCGCCGAGGAATCCTGCGGCAAATGCACGCCGTGCCGCATTGGTTCCACCCGTGGCGTCGAGGTGGTGGATCGCTTGATCGCCAGCACCGATGCCAACGCCCGCCAGGAACAGGCGGCGTTGCTCCAAGACCTTTGCGACACCCTGCAATACGGCTCGCTCTGTGCCCTCGGTGGGATGACGTCCTACCCCGTCGCCAGCGCCCTCAAGTACTTCCCCGCCGACTTCGGTCTGGCGACCACGGAGGCCGACCAATGATTACCCTCTTCGACCCAGCCAGCGACATCGACCTGGGCACCCCGGCGCGCGAAAGCGACGTGCAGGTCACCCTGACCATCGACGGCCGCGAAATCAATGTGCCTTCCGGCACCTCGGTGATGCGCGCGGCGGCCATGCTCGGCACCACCATCCCCAAACTGTGCGCCACCGACAGCATGGAAGCCTTCGGCTCCTGCCGCATGTGCCTGGTGGAGATCGACGGCATGCGCGGTTACCCGGCCTCGTGCACCACGCCGGTCACCGACGGCATGGTGGTCCGCACCCAGACCTCCAAGCTCGCCACGCTGCGCCGCAACGTGATGGAGCTGTACATTTCCGATCACCCGCTGGACTGCCTGACGTGCCCGGCCAACGGCAACTGCGAATTGCAGACGGTGGCGGGGCAGGTGGGCCTGCGGGAAGTGCGCTATGGCTACGAGGGCGCCAATCACCTGGCTGAAGCCAAGGACGTGTCCAACCCCTATTTTGATTACGACCCGAGCAAGTGCATCGTTTGCAGCCGTTGCGTGCGCGCCTGCGAGGAAATCCAGGGCACCTTCGCCCTGACCATCACCGGACGCGGTTTCGATTCCCGTGTCGAAGCGGCCGGCGGTGAGAACTTCCTCGACTCCGAATGCGTCTCTTGCGGTGCCTGCGTCCAGGCCTGTCCGACGGCCACGCTGATTGACAAGAGCGTCGTGCAGATCGGCCAGCCGGAGCGCAGCGTCGTCACGACCTGCGCCTATTGCGGGGTGGGCTGCTCGTTCCGCGCCGAGATGAAGGGCGAGCAACTGGTGCGCATGGTCCCGGACAAGAACGGCCAGGCCAACCACGGCCACTCGTGCGTCAAGGGCCGCTTTGCCTGGGGCTACGCGACGCACCCGGACCGCATCACCAAGCCGATGATCCGCAAGCACATCAGCGATCCGTGGCAGGAGGTCAGCTGGGAAGAGGCGGTCACCTATGCCGCCAGCGAACTGCGACGGATCCAGCTCAAGTACGGCCGCGATTCCATCGGCGGCATCACCTCCAGCCGCTGCACCAACGAAGAAACCTACCTGGTGCAGAAACTGGTGCGCACGGCGTTCGGCAACAACAACGTCGACACCTGCGCCCGGGTCTGCCATTCGCCGACCGGTTACGGCCTCAAGCAAACGCTGGGCGAATCCGCCGGTACCCAGAACTTCGACTCGGTGATGAAAGCCGACGTGATCATGGTGATGGGTGCCAACCCCACCGACGCTCACCCGGTATTCGGCTCCCAGCTCAAGCGGCGCTTGCGCCAGGGCGCGCGGCTGATTGTCATCGACCCGCGGCGCATCGACCTGGTGGATTCACCCCACGCCCGTGCCGAACTGCATCTGCAGCTGCGTCCGGGCACCAATGTGGCGATGCTTAATGCGCTGGCCCACGTGATCGTCACTGAAGGGCTGGTTGACGAGCCTTTCGTCAAGGAGCGTTGCGAGGCGACAGATTTTGCCCGCTGGCGCGATTTCGTCAGCCTGCCGGAAAATGCCCCCGAGATCCTCGGCCCGGTCTGCGGCGTGCCCGCCGAGCAGATCCGCGCCGCCGCGCGGCTCTACGCCACGGGCGGCAACGCGGCCATCTACTATGGCCTCGGCGTCACCGAGCACAGCCAGGGCAGTACCTCGGTGATGGGCATCGCCAACCTGGCCATGGTCACCGGCAACATTGGCCGTGAAGGCGTCGGAGTGAACCCACTGCGTGGGCAGAACAACGTCCAGGGTTCCTGCGACATGGGCTCGTTCCCCCACGAATTGCCCGGCTACCGGCACATCTCCAACGAAGCGGTGCGCGCCCAGTTCGAACAAGCCTGGAACGTCACCCTGCAACCCGACCCGGGCCTGCGTATCCCGAACATGTTCGAGGCGGCGCTGGACGGCACCTTCAAGGCGCTTTACTGCCAGGGCGAGGACATCGCCCAGAGCGATCCCAATACCCAGCATGTGACTGCGGCGCTGACCGCTTTGGAATGCGTGATCGTGCAGGACATCTTCCTCAACGAAACGGCCAAGTTTGCCCATGTGTTCCTGCCGGGCAGCTCGTTCCTCGAGAAGGACGGGACCTTCACCAACGCCGAACGCCGTATCTCCCGCGTTCGCAAGGTCATGGACCCGCTGGCCGGCAAGGCCGATTGGGAAGCCACCATCGCCTTGGCCGATGCCCTGGGCTACAAGATGCACTACAACCACCCTTCGGAAATCATGGATGAAATCGCCCGCCTGACGCCGACCTTCAGCCGCGTCAGCTACGCCGAGCTGGAGCGTCACGGCAGCCTGCAATGGCCGTGCAACGATGCCGCGCCGGACGGCACGCCGACCATGCACATCGACCAATTCGTGCGTGGCAAAGGGCGCTTCATGCTCACCGGCTATGTGCCCACCGAGGAGAAGGTTAATGGCCGTTATCCGCTGCTGCTGACCACCGGACGGATCCTCAGCCAGTACAACGTCGGCGCGCAGACCCGGCGCACCGACAACGTGGCGTGGCACGAGGAGGATCGCCTGGAAATCCACCCGACCGACGCCGAGAATCGCGGCATCGCCGAGGACGATTGGGTCGGTATCAGCAGTCGCGCCGGGCAGACGGTGCTGCGCTCCAGGGTCACCGAGCGGGTGGCGCCGGGGGTGGTCTACACCACCTTCCACTTTCCCGAGTCCGGGGCCAACGTGATCACCACCGACAACTCGGACTGGGCCACCAACTGCCCGGAATACAAAGTCACGGCGGTGGAAATCGTGCGGGTCAGCCAGCCTTCGGAATGGCAGAAGCGTTATCAGGCCTTCAGCGACGAACAGCGGCGCCTGCTGAAGGAACGTCGTCACGCCGAGAAAGCCGAGGTGCGCCGATGAGCTCGCAGAACCTGATCAAGATGGCCAACGAGATTGCCCGCTACTTCGCCACGGAGCCTGATCAGGCACTAGCGGTGAATGGTGTTCGACAGCACATCAAGAACTTCTGGACGCCGGGGATGCGCCGGGATCTCGGGGCGTGGCAGGAAAAACATCCGGATGCGGTGTTGCATCCGTTGGTGTTGGCGGCGTTGACTGAACCGGAGGGTACTATCTGACAGCCGGCCTATCTCTTACAGACCGAGTACATATCCATTGCTGCGGTGACGGCTGCTAATGGTTTCGCTTTTACAGCGAGTCACTTTCGAAAGGCACGAAAGTAACCAAAGTGCCTTTGCCCCACCACTCGGTGCCTCGCCTGGGCTCGGCATGCCTGAACGAAGGCATTGCTCCGTGGGCCCGCCGCGAAGGGCCGTCCCTGGCCCAGCGCGGCTAACCCGGCATCCATGCCGGGTTGCCCACTGCGCAATACCTTCGTTCAGCCAGCGTGGCTAATGGGGCGCCCGAGATCAACGTCCACCGCGAGGCGGCCTTATAGCCGACCTGTCTGTAGGTGATCGCGTTCCTCCTGTGGGAGGTCTTGGTCTTCGAAAGACATGCTGAACTCAAGAAAAACGATACCCCGTGGCGAGGGAGCTTGCTCCCGCTCGGCTGCGCAGCGGCCGTAAAATGCAACCCTGCGATTATCCAGATACACCTTGCTGAATGGTTTTGGGTCTGCTGCGCAGCCCAGCGGGAGCAAGCTCCCTCGCCACAGGTTTATCGTTTGCTCTAAAAGCGGCGTTTGCTTGTGGGAGTGGAGACCAAGGTACTTTCGTCATCCTGCCAAGTGCCAACTACCATCGCGAGCAAACCCGCACTCACAGGAAAAACGCGGTCCTACCAAGAACCAGGTCGGCTCCGAGGCCGCCTCGCGGCGGACGTTGATCTCGGCGCCCCGTTAACCACGATGGCCGAACGCAGGCATTGTGGAGTGGGTATCCCGGCATGGATGCCGGGATAGCCGCGCTGGCCCATGGATGGGCCTTCGCGGCGGGCCCACGGAGCAATGCCGGAGTGCGGGCATGCCGAGCCTTAGCGAGGCACCAAGTGGTGGGGCAAAAGCGTTTTGCTTACTTTTACGCTTCATAAAAGTGAGTCGCTGTAAAAGCGAAACCATTAGCAGCCATCACCGCAGCAATGGATATGTACTCAGTGCCAAGCCTATACCGCGAGCAAGCTCGCTTCCGCAGTGGGTCAGCCTTCGAGGCCGCGTCGCTCGATGACGCCGAACACGTCGGCCACGTCCTGCACGAGGATCCGGGCAACGTTGGTCAGAGTGTTGATGTCACTGGTGGATGAGTCGCGCAGGCTGGAGCAGGCCACCAGCGTCAGGTAATCGAGCGTGGCGTGCAGCCGCTCGCTGACACAGGCGTGGAGTTCGGGCAGTGGCGCGTGAGTGTCGATCAGCAGGACAGGGTAGGTGGTGGCAATCGGGGTAAGCGGGGTGTAGCGGGCAGATGCATGATTAGCGGTCATAAGGTTACTTCCTTCAAGAAAAAAGAAATGCCACCTTTTCGCTGCGAAACAAACGGGTGGCAGTTGCGCGCGGGTTCGCAGACCGAGGAAGGAAAACCCGGCAGACCCGAAGATCTCCCGCGCGCAACCGCCATAAAATGAACGCGGGCAAGTTTGCCTGAATTTCATTCGACGGTGCATTTCCTTTGCAGTCGGGCTGCGAAACCCAGCCACCAGCCAAAGCCAGCGACGCCCCAACTATAGAAGTCGATCCCAACCCCCACAACCGACCTGTAGGACGCACACCGAACCCGTGGCGAGGGAGCTTGCTCCCGCTCGGGGGCGCAGCCGCCGCAAAACCGGGCGCTGCGGTACGTCTGACGAAACGGAGCCGCCGATCCTAGGCCGCTTCTCAGCCCAGCGGGAGCAAGCTCCCTCGCCACGGGTAGTCATTTCCTACAAGATTTGCAGACCGCCTTGGCTCATCGCAAATCCCGAAAGAACGCCCGAATCTCCTCCGCCAACAACTCCGGCTGCTCCAGCGCAGCAAAATGACCACCGCGCGGCATCTGCGTCCAGCGCTTGACGTTGTAGCCGCGCTCCACCCAACTGCGTGGCGGTAGCGGCAATTCCTTGGGAAACAGCGCGACCCCAAGCGGCGGCTTCACCCGCTCACCGCTGGCGAACAGCAAGGGCCGCCGGCTGCCTTCCACATACGGACGAAACGACGAACCAATGCAGTTCGTCACCCAGTAGAGCGTCACATTGGTCAGCAGCCATTCGCGATCAATAGCGGCGCTCGGATCGCACCACGACAGAATCTTTTCCCCCATCCAGGCCAGCAATCCCGCCGGAGAATCGTTGAGACCCACGGCCAGGGTTTGCGGTTTGGTCCGTTGGATGTGCGCATAGGCGCCTTCGGCTTCGCTGAAGGCCGCGGCGCGTTGCAGGTAAGCGGTTTCTTCTTCGCTCAAAGGCGGGTCGGTTTCGCCAAGCGGCGGGCGGTACGCGCCGGGAATGTAATTGAGGTGGAGGCCGGTCAGGCGTTCGGGAAAGCGCACGCCCAGCCAGGACGTTACAGCCGCGCCCACATCGCCGCCTTGCGCACCGAACCGCCCGTAACCGAGCCCGGTCATCAGCTCGCCCCACAAACCCGCCACCTCGAAGGGCCCGCAACCCGCCTGCTTGAACGGCGCGGAAAAGGTGTAGCCGGGCAAGGACGGCACCACCACATCGAACGCATCGGCTGGATCGCCGCCATGGCTGGCCGGATCCGTCAGCAACGCGATGATGCGCTGCATCTCGATGAACGAGCCGGGCCAGCCGTGGGTCAGTACCAGCGGCATCGGATTGGGCCCGACGCCGCGCTGATGGACGAAGTGCACCTGCTGCCCGCCCAGCGTGGCGACAAACTGCGGCAGACGGTTGAGCGCTGCTTCCTGGGTTCGCCAGTCGAAGGTGTTCGACCAATAGGCAATCAGTGCATGGAGCACATCAATGTCCATCCCTTCGCTCCAACCTTGCCCGGCCAGTGGCACCGGAAGCCGGGTGTTTCGCAGGCGATGGCGCAGGTCATCAAGGGCGCTTTCAGGAATGTCGATGGAGAAAGGTCGGGCGAACATGCTTGTTCCCTGTTGGCTTTTGCGGGCGTCGCGAACGCTTATTGAATTTATGCGCGGGCCAGCGAGTCTTTGGACAATGGACACTGCATTGGATCGTAACCCACCGCTGCCTGCCATGCTCCCTACCACGACAGCTGAACCCAGCTAAGGACGGACAATGACCTTCTTTATTTTTCTCCTCGCCTGCTGCGCTGCGGCAAGCACCGGTGTCATTTTCAAACCGGGCCAGTGGTACGAATCCCTCGTCAAACCCCGCTTCACACCCCCCAACTGGTTGTTTCCCGTGGCCTGGACAGTCATTTATCTACTGCTGGCGTGGGCCGGATATCGCTTGAGCCTGATCCCGGGGAGCCAATTCGTATTGGCTTTATGGGCGGCGCAGATTGCGCTCAACACCCTGTGGACTCCGGTGTTTTTCGGTGCCCATCAGGTCCTGGCCGGTATGGTGGTGATTACGCTGCTTTGGCTGGTCGTGGCGGTGATGGTGGTGTTGGCGTTGCGCCTGGACGTGATCACCGGGTTGATCCTGTTCCCTTACCTGGCATGGCTGTGCGTGGCTGCTGCGCTGAATTTCTCCATCCTGCGCAATAACCGCTGATGAGCAGCCGCCCATTGAATACCGCAAAGCTATGGCCAGCGGATGAAAATGAGCTGGCGCAGGTGCGCAGTTTCAACAAGAAACTGGCTTGGCTGCCACGCTTTCGCATCCGCAATCATGTCACTCCGCGCATCATTCAAGCGTTGTTGCGCGCCAGCCAAATCAACGGCGCCGGCAAGTTAGGCAAGCATGGGCTGCTGGCTGCAAACCGCCGGATAGGCACGGGCAATGTCCCGGTGCCAGTGCGGATAATCCGGCCGAAAGGAAAAGCCAAAGGCGTCGTGCTGGATTTTCACGGTGGCGGCTGGGTCATCGGCAACGCCCAGATGAATGACCCGTTCAACATCGCCATGGCGCAAGAGTGCGAGGTCGCGGTGGTCTCGGTGGATTATCGGCTCGCGGTCAGCACACCGGTGGAAGGCCTGATGGAGGACTGCCTCTCAGCAGCACGATGGCTGTTGGGCGAGGAGGAATTCGCCGATCTGCCGGTGATCGTTGTGGGTGAATCAGCTGGAGGCCACTTGGCCGTGGCAACGCTGCTGGCGCTCAGGCAATGGCCGGATTTGCTTGGGCGCATAAGCGGTGCGGTGCTGTACTACGGCGTCTACGATCTGGCCGGGACCGCGAGCGTCCATGCCGCCGGTCCTGAGACGCTGGTGCTGGACGGGCCCGGTATGGTCGATGCCCTGCGCCTGCTGACGCCGGGCCTGAGCGATGAGGAGCGACGCCAGGCACCGCTGTCGCCGCTCTATGGTGACTTCACGGGGATGCCACCGGCGTTGCTGTTCACTGGCGAGTTGGACCCGCTCCGGGACGACACGCTTTGCTTGGCTGAGTTGTGGGGCACGGCCGCTACGGTTGAAGCGCATCTTTTACCGTCCTGTCCCCACGGGTTCATTCATTTTCCGACGGCGATCGCCGAGCGGGTGCTCAAGCACAGTCGAGACTGGATCACGGCCCGGCTCAGCGCTGCTTCGACCCCCCACCAATCTGCCAGACATACGGCGGCTCCGTCCCGTTGATCTCCCAGTCGCCAATGATCCGCTCCTTGTAGATCAGCGGATTATGCGACGCCGCCGTCCGGGGGCGACCACCCTTCGGTGGCGAAATCAGATAAAAAAGCGGCGCTCACAGGTAACTAACTCGGGAGTGTAGGCAGGTAACGTGGCTGAACATTCAACTGCAAAGCCCAATTCGCGAGGGACGGATCAGACATCCAGGGTGTGCCGCTTTCAGGAGGGAGCGAAAACCAAAAACACCGACGGTCCCTCGGCACGCCTCAATGTCGATAAGAGAACAAAAACATGACCAGCCCGAGCTTCAAGGATTCGAACGGCCACCTTGCACAGGGCTTCAAGCCTCGTCACGTCACCATGCTTTCAATTGCCGGGATCATCGGCGCCGGTCTGTTTGTCGGATCGGGCCATGCCATCGCTGCCGCGGGACCGGCCGTGATGCTGGCGTATCTTTTCTCTGGCCTGCTGGTGGTGTTCGTCATGCGAATGCTCGGCGAGATGGCTGTCGCCCGCCCGGACACCGGTTCATTTTCCACTTACGCCGACCAGGCCATCGGACGCTGGGCGGGCTTCACCATCGGCTGGCTCTATTGGTGGTTCTGGGTGCTGGTGATCCCCATCGAGGCGCTTGCCGCCGGTCATGTCCTCAATCAATGGTTTCCCTCCGTCGATGCCTGGCTGTTCGCTTCGGTGTCGATCGTCGCCCTGGCCGTGACCAATCTGTTCAGCGTTTCGAAGTACGGCGAGTTCGAGTTCTGGTTCGCGATGGCCAAGGTCGTGGCCATCATCGGTTTCATCTCGCTGGGGTTCGCCGTGTTGATGGGTTGGATTCCCGAGCGTGAAGCCAGTGGCTTGAGCCGATTGATGGAAGAGCACGGCGGTTTTGCGCCCAACGGATTGTCCGCCGTCGTCGGCGCCTTTATTACCATCATGTTCAGTTTCATTGGTACCGAGGCGGTGACGATCGCCGCTGCCGAGTCCAGCAATCCCGCTCAAAACATCGCCAAGGCTACACGCTCGGTGATCTGGCGCATCGGCGTGTTCTACCTGTTGTCGATCTTCGTGGTCATTTCCGTAGTGCCTTGGAACGATCCACTCCTGGCTTCCGTGGGCTCCTACCAGCGGGCGCTGGAGTTGATGAACATTCCCCACGCCAAATTCATGGTGGATGTGGTGGTGTTGATCGCCGTGGCCAGTTGCATGAATTCATCGATCTACATCGCCTCGCGCATGTTGTATTCCCTCGGCCGTCGTGGCGATGCGCCGAGGGCGGTGGAAGCGACTTCGTCCGCTGGCGTACCCCGGGCGGCAGTGATTGCCAGTACGATTCTGGGATTGGGCATCACCTTGTTCAGCTTCTTCATGCCGGCAGGCTTGTTCCAGTACCTGCTCGCCAGTTCTGGCGCCATCGCTCTGCTGGTTTATCTGGTCATTGCCATTTCCCAGCTGCGCATGCGCCGGCTGTTGCTTCGCCAAGGCGCCGAGCCGGCCTTTCGCATGTGGTTGTTCCCGTGGCTGACCTGGGCGGTGATCTTGTTCATCGGTGGCGCCCTGGCGGTCATGATGGTGACGCCCGAGCATCGCAGCGAGGTCAGCACCACCCTCGGCCTGGCCTTGGTCATTTCGTTCATCGGCCTGGTGACGTCGCGACATTCTCCGCAGCCTGAAGAGGCGGTTTCCCTGAGCTAGCCTCCCTGCGGGTCCGTTTCCGGGTCCGCCCCTCATTGTGGCGAGAGAGCTTGCTCCCGCTGGGCTGCGCGGCAGCCCTTTTTTACCCGCCCGTCTTGCATCAACAAGGCTAAAAAAACAGCGATCCCATGCTGGCACTAACCCTAGGTTGCGTTGTCAGTACTTGGCGCCCGTAGCGGCGACGTTCGGCTCATATAGCGACAATGTCAGCTACCTGGCGCTTTTTTATTGGCGCCTAGATTCGCATGGATTGCGCCGGGACCGTTTATTCCTTTTGCGGGTTGATATCTATGGGTTTGCTCCTCGATCCTCGGCACGACATCGACGCCGCTTTGCTCAGTTATCGCCGGGTGTTCGGGTCGCTGGCGCTGTTCAGTGGGGTGATCAACCTGCTGGTGCTGGTGCCGTCGCTCTACATGATGCAGGTCTACGACCGAGTCCTCACCAGCCGCAACGAAACCACCTTGTTCATGCTCACGCTGATTGCCCTCGGCCTGTTCATGTTCAGTGCCTTGATCGAGTGGGTGCGCGGCGAGGTGATGATCCGAATGAGCGCCGGGCTGGACGATGCCCTGGGCGAGCGGATTTTCGACGCAGCCTTCGCCCGTAGCCTGCGCGAGCACAACGCCAACCCGGCACAGGTCCTGAGCGACCTGGCCACCTTGCGACAGTTGATTACCGGCCAGGGCCTGATCGCCTTGCTCGATGCGCCGTGGTTGCCGATCTTCCTGCTGGTCGCGTTCATCATTCACCCCTGGTTCGGCGTGCTGACCCTGGTGCTTGCACTGGCGTTGGTCGGGCTGGCGCTGTGGGGCGAGCTGGCGACCCGCGTCCGGCTGGGAGAGGCCAATCGGTTGGGCGTGCAGTCATCGATCTACGTCAACAGCACGCTGCAGAACGCCGAAGTCATCCAGGCCTTGGGTATGCTCGGGCCGCTGCGCCAGCGCTGGAGCCTGCTGCAACAACGGATTATCGCGGCGCAGGCACATGCCAGTGATCGTGGCGCGCGTATCACCTCGGCGACGCGTTTCGTGCGCATTTCCGGTCAGTCCCTGGCCTTGGGGCTGGGCGCGCTGCTGGTGCTGGAAGGCCAGTTGTCGGCGGGCATGATGATCGCCATGTCGCTGTTGTTGGGGCGTGCCCTGGCGCCGGTGGAAATCGCCATCGGCTCGTGGAAGCAATTTAACGCCGGTCGCCAGAGTTACCAGCGGCTGAGCCAACTGCTGGCGCAACACCCCCGCGAGCGCTTGCGCATGCCATTGCCTGCGCCCACCGGCGCGGTGCGCCTGGAACAACTCTACGTGGGGCCGCCCGGTGCTTCGCAGCCGATCCTGCGGGGCATCAATTTCAGCCTGGGCAAAGGCGAGGTGCTTGCGGTGGTCGGTCCCAGCGCCAGCGGTAAATCGACGCTGGCCCGGGCGCTGGTCGGGGTATGGCCGGCCATGGGCGGCTCGGTGCGGCTGGACGATGCCGAGATCAGCCAATGGTCCCACGACGCCTTGGGCCCGTACCTGGGTTATCTGCCGCAGGACATCGAGCTATTCGACGGCAGCGTTGCCGACAACATTGCCCGCTTCGGCGAGCAGGACGCCGACAAGATTATTGCCGCCGGACGTCACGCGGGCATCCACGAAATGATCCTGAGATTTCCCAAGGGTTATGACACGCCGCTGGGCCCCGGCGGACTTGGCTTGTCCGGCGGCCAGAAGCAACGCCTCGGCCTGGCTCGCGCGCTGTATGGCAGCCCATCGCTGATCGTGCTCGACGAGCCCAATTCCAACCTGGATGAGGCCGGCGAGCTGGCGCTGGTACAAGCGATCGGCGTGCTCAAGGCGGCTGGCAGCACGGTGGTTTTGATCACCCATCGGCCCAATGTATTGGCGGTGGTCGATCACATCCTGGTGCTCAAGGACGGTACTCAACAAGCGTTTGGGCCACGGGACCGCGTGCTCAAGGCGCTGATGCCGGGGCCAAGGCCGGCCGCCGTGCGGGAGGCTGGCAAAGATGCCTGATTTGAAACCGTCTACACCGGCCCACGGCGATCACGGCTTGAGCGTACTCAGCAGTAACACCCTGCCCAGCGCCAGCACCGATGCCGGTGGCGCGGCGCGCTACGGCGTGATCTTCCTGGCCCTGACGCTGGGCGGATTCCTGCTCTGGGCCTTCCTTGCGCCACTCGACCAGGGCGTGGTGGGCAGCGGAACCGTGGTGGTGGCGGGCGAGCGCAAGGCGGTGCAATCGCTGGTGGGCGGTGTAGTGGAGAAGTTGCTGGTCAACGACGGTGACCGCGTCAGCCAGGGCCAGTTGCTGGTACAGCTCAACACCGTGCAAGCGCAATCGCAGTTGGACGTCACCCTGGGCAAGCTGCTTAACGACCGCAGTATCGAGGCGCGATTGATCGCCGAACGCCTGGGCGCCGCTGAAATCCAGTGGCCGGCGCAATTGCTGGAGCGGGCCGAAGAGCCGCGCGTCAAGGCGGCCATGGCGCTGCAGAGTCAGTTGTTCCTGACGCGGCGTGCCGAGTTGGGTAGCCGCCTGCAGATCATCGAGCATGAAATTGGCGCCTTGCAGCAGCAGTTGCAGGGGTACGAAGGGGTCAAGCGCAACTACGACGCGCAAATGCGTTTCCAGCAGCAGGAACTCGAAGGCCTGCGCGAGCTGGCCCGGGAAGGCTACGTGCCGCGCAACAAGCTCTTCGAGGCCGAGCGTAATGCGGCGCAACTGGCCGGACAGATTGCTTCCGGCATCGGTGACGTCGGCAGGACACGCCAAGCTATCAACGAGAGCCGGCTCAAGGCTTTGCAGGCGCAGCAGGAATTTCGCCGCGATGCCGAAACCCAGCTCAGTGAAGTGTCCGCCGAGGCGGCGGGCTATGCCGATCAGATCCGTGCCTTGCAATTCGAAGTGGACAACGGCGCGATCCGAGCGCCGGTGGCCGGGCAGGTGATGGATAGGTCGATCCACACGGTCGGCGGCGTCGCCCAGGCCGGGCAAACCCTGATGCAGGTTGTGCCGCTGGACGCGCCGATGGCGATCACCGCGCGCTTTGAGCCGCTGATGGCCAACAAGCTGCGCCCGGGATTGCCGGTGCACGTGCATTTCACGGCCCTGCAACGGGTGGATACGCCAACGGTGACGGGCACGGTCACCACCGTGTCGGCGGACCAGTTGATCGACCAGCAAACCCACCAGCCGTACTTCTCCGCCAAGGTCGA
The DNA here is from genome assembly GCF_051131945.1 of Pseudomonas sp. Z5-35. Taxonomy (NCBI): domain Bacteria; kingdom Pseudomonadati; phylum Pseudomonadota; class Gammaproteobacteria; order Pseudomonadales; family Pseudomonadaceae; genus Pseudomonas; species Pseudomonas sp. Z5-35. The sequence goes on along the minus strand of NZ_CP071640.1, from coordinate 2,954,895 downwards.
GATTCCCGCCGACACGGTGGCTGCGCTGCAAGAGGCCGGGCTGCTGGTGCGCCCGGGCATGCTCGCCGATGTCACCGTGGTGACCGGTGAGCGGACCTTGATGAACTATCTGATGAAACCTTTGCGCGAACGCTTGTTGGCTGCCTTTAAAGAGGAATGAGCATGACCGACCGTTGCCGTTACGGCGTCCGTGTGCTGTTGAGTTTGTGTACCAGTTGGGCAGTGATCGGCCCGGTGTGGGCAGCGGAGAGCGGGTTGAGCCTGATCGCCGCTTACGATGCCTCGCGTCTCAACGACCCGACCTTGCAAGCGGCGACCCACGCCTTTGATGCGTCGCGCCAGGAAGAGGCGATCGGTCGGGGCGGGCTGTACCCGCAAGTGTCGTTGTCCTCACGTTATGGGTATGGCGGGCGTACCGATGGCGGTGATGACAGCGGCTACGTCAACAGCAACGATTACCAGGCCAATAACGTGACCTTGGCCGCGCAGCAGGCGCTCTATGACAAGGGCCGTTGGGCGGCGTATCAGGAAGGCAAGGCCCGGGGAGCGCTCGGTAGCCAGCAGTTCGATGTGGCCGGCCAGGCGCTGTTCGATCGGGTTGCCAAGGGCTATTTCGACGTCGCCCGGGCCGAGAACGAGCTCAAGTTGATCGCCCAGCAGAAAGCCGCCATCAATGGGTTGGTGATCCAGAGCAAAAAACTTTATCAGGGGGGCCAGGGCGCAATCACCGACATCGACGAGGCCCAGGCCCGGCTCGATCTGGTGGAGGCCCAGGAAGCCGAAGCCAACGCCCGGCGCGTGGCGGCGCTGCGGGCGCTGTCGGGCCGTTCCAATGTGCCGATTGATGACATCCAACCGATGCGCGAAGAACTTCCCGCCGGAACCCCGATTCCGCCGGAGCAGGATTTACCGTACTGGACGGCAATTGCCCGCGAGGCCAGCCCGGAACTGGCGGCCCGGCTGGCGGCGGTAAAAGTGGCCGAGGCGCAGGCCGACAGCCAGCGCTCCGGGCACTATCCAACGGTGTCGCTGACCACTCAACTGACCCGCCGGGAAACCCGTCAGTACCAGGAGCTGGACCCGCGCCAGGACACTTATTACGTTGGCGTGCAGTTGGACATTCCGTTGTATCGCGGCGGCGCGGTGCGCGCGTCGGTAGCCAAGGCCGAAGCACAGCTTGCAGGCGCCCAGTCCGATTACGACGTGCAGCGTCAGCAACTGGCCGAAGACATCGAAACCGATTACCTGGGCGTGGTGGCAGGTTTTGCCAAGAGCAAGGCGATGCAACGGGCAGTGGAATCCAACCAACGGGCGCTGACGTCGACGGAGAAGGGGTTTCAAGGCGGGGTACGTTCGACCGTCGACATCCTCGATGCCCAGCAACGGCTATTCCAAGCGCGCCGGGACCTGCTCGACACCAAACTGGACATGCTGCAAAGCTATGTGAGCCTGCACATCCACACCGGCCAGATGAACCGCGCGGTGCTGGAACAGGTGCAAAGTTTGTTCTAAGAGCAACTGCGGGAACAGCGCTTTTGTGGCGAGGGGACTGCGCTGGGCTGCAGAGCAGCCCCCTCGATCACTCAGGCAGTGAAGTCGCTGGCGTGCAGCTCCTTGACGCCAACCAGTTCAAACTCGAACTCGGCGGTGGCGTCGGCATTGACGCTGCCGTAGAGAATGCCGTCGACAAAACGCAACTGGCCGGTGGCGTTGCTGGCGTCGAAGGCGTTGCTGCCGATGAAGGTGAAGGCATCGATGTTGGCGGTCAGCGGGTTGGCGTCCAGGCCGGTGAAGTCCAGTTTATCCAGCTCCGTCGTCTTGAAACCGTTGATCACATCGCGCGCCGCACCGACGCCCATGTCCGACAGTGCACCAAACGCGTAGGTATCCGCGCCGGTACCGCCGGTGAGATTGTCAGTGCCGGCGCCGCCGATCAGGCGGTCGTCGCCCGAACCGCCCACCAGGATGTCGTTGCCCGCGCCGCCGTTGAGGATGTTCCCGGCACTGTTGCCCGACAAGGTGTCCGCGTAGGCGCTGCCCGTCAGGTTCTCGATGAACTTCAGCGTGTCGAGCCCTGAGCCCACGGTGTTCTGCTGCGCGGACGTCGACAGGTTCACGGTCACCCCGGCCGAGGCGCGCTCGAACGATGCCGTGTCATTGCCATCGCGCCCGTCGAGGATGTTGTCGCCCGCACCGGCGAACAGCGTATTGCCCAGCGCATTACCGATCCCGCTGGCGGCACCGGCGCTGTCGATGTACAGATTCTCCACGTTGTTGCCCAAGGTGTAGGTAGCGAGGCTGCTGTGGACGCTGTCGATGCCGCCGGACACCGGATTGCTGCTGGTCTCGATCACCGCATCGCTGGCGTTGTCGACATAGTAGGTGTCGTTACCGTCGCCACCGCTCATGCTGTCAGCCCCCGCAGCGCCATTGAGCACGTTGTTGGCGGCGTTGCCTGTGATGAAGTTGCGACGCTCGTTGCCGGTCCCGTCGATGTCCGACACGCCGGTCAATACCAGGTTTTCCAGGTTGGCGCCGAGCGTCCAGCTGACCGAGGCCTGGACCGTATCGATCTGCGAGGTCGAGGTGTTGGTTTCCACCACGCTGTCGAATGCGTTGTCGACGACGTAGATGTCGTTGCCATCGCCACCGGTCAACGAGTCGGCACCCAAGTCACCGTCCAGTATGTCGTTGCCGGAACTGCCCACCAGCGTGTCCGCCTGGTCGGTGCCGGAGATCTTTCCGCCTTCATTCTGCGCGCCGTCGAAAATATCCTGGACGCTGTTGTTGTCGTTAGGGTTGCCCTGGAATCCGAGGTCACCTGCGATGTAGTCCGCCAGACGCTGGCCGACGATTTCCGCCGACTCCTCATGCAGATGCCAGACGTCGTCGGGATACACCAGCGGGTCGACTTCGTAGCGCAGCGGCAGGTCGGTGTAATCCACCGCCAGTTTCACATCGGCGCGCTCGGCCGCGATGGCTTCCTGGGTGGCGCGGACATAACCGACGCCCGCGACGATGGCAGCAATTTTTTCTTCCGAGTAGCCACGGGCACGCGCCGCGTCCTGCTCGTAGTGACCGGTCTCCATCATGTACACATTGAAATTGCCAAACTGGGCGTGCAGGTAATCGAAGACCTTCAGCGTCGCCGCCTTGTAGGCCGCCGCTGCCGCTTCCTTGTCCGTGGCGCGGGCGATTTCCTGGGCGGCTTCCTCGCCCTGGCCCCAGACAATGCCCATCGTGACGTTGTCGATGGATTTCAGCTCCGTGAGCTGGTCGCGCAGCAAAGTCACCGCACGCAACAGCGCCGGCCCGGGTTGGTTGGTGTCGGTCAACCACCAGCACAATTTCAACTCTTCGGCGCCGAGGGTCGACAAGCCGTTGACCGTGCTGCCGCCCACCGCAATGTCGATTCCGTTGCCGTCGGCATCGCTGAACTGGCTGCGCACGTCGTAGGTGGTGTATCTGTCCAGGTCATTGACCAGCATCGAGGTGCCGGACTGATCGTCGTCTTCGCTCATGCGCAGCAGGCGCGCGTTGGATTGGCCGAGCGTCGGCAGGTAGAGGATGTCCTGCTGGGCGCGTTCGCCGAAGACGAAATCATCGGCGGTGAGGGTGTTGAGGTAGTTGCCGTTCAGGGCGATCTCGAAGCGATTGCCATCGGCGTCGGCCTGGCTGGACTTGACGTAGGTTTTGTCGCCGGCCGCGTTCAGGGTCATGTAGAGCGTGTGGTTGCTGCCATCGCCGAGGCCGAGGAAACCCAGCCCAGACACGTCGATCTTGTCGACGCCGACGGTGAAGTCGTAGAGCGTGTCCGTGGCCGTGACGCCTCCGGTGTCGTAGTCGCGGTAGCTGTCGGACAGGTTGTTGTAGCGGAACGTGTCGGCACCGTCGCCGCCATACAGCGAGTCGCGCCCGGCACCGCCATCGACAATGTCGGCACCGGCGCCGGCCTTGATGGTGTCGTTGCCGCCCAGGCCGAGGATCAGGTCGGCGCCGGCCGTACCGTTTAGGCTTTCGGCGTTGGCCGTGCCGGTGATGGTGTTGGCGGGGGCATCGGCCACCACCAGGGCAAAGCTGTCGCTGACCGATGCGCCGGAGGGGTCGGTGGCCTTGACCAGTACGTCGTAGTTGCCCGCCGCAGTGCCGGTGGGCGTGCCGGTGAAGGTCAGGTTGGTGGCATTGAAGCTCAGCCATGAGGGCAGGGCGCTGCCATTGGCGAGGGTCGCGGTGTAGGTCAGCACATCCTGGTTGGCGTCGGTGAAGCTATTGCTCGCCACGGTGTAGCTGAACGGTGTGCTTTCGCTGGCGTTCTGGTCCAGGAGCGGGATGCCCACCACCGGCGCCACGTTGGTCGGGGTGTTCTGGTCGGCGAAGACAAAATGACTGGCCGTCAGGCTGTTGACGAAATTGCCCGCCAGGGAGATTTCAAAGCGGTTGCCGTTGGCGTCGACCGTGAGGTCCTTCAGGTAGGTGCGATTGGTCGACGAGCTGTAACTGACTTGCAGCGTGCCATTGAGTCCGTTGCCCAAGCCGGTGTAGCCCAGCGCCGCGACATCGATCTTGTCAGCGGCCACGTCGAAATCAAGGACCTGGTCACTGGCGCTGGTGGAACCGGTGCGGTAGCTGTCGAGCGTGGAGGTGTAGCGGAACACATCGGCGCCGGTGCCGCCGGTGAGTTTGTCCGCCCCCGTGCCGCCCACCAGGATGTCGTTGCCCGCTGCGCCGTTGAGGGTGTCGTTGCCCGCGCCGCCGAAAATCTGTTCGTTGGCGACGGTGCCGGTCAGCGTGTCGTTGTTCGGCGTGCCGTTGATCACCACGGAACTGGGCACGTCTTGCACGGCCAGGGTGAAGCTGTCGCTGACGGTGGCGTTGCTGCCGTCGGTTGCGGTGACTTGGATCGAGTAGGTGCCCGACGCCGTGTCAGGCGGCGTGCCACTGAAGGTGCGCGTGGCGGCATCGAATGTCAGCCAACTGGGCAAGGCGTTGCCATCGGCCAGCTTGGCGGTGTAGCTGAGTGTGTCATTGTCCGGGTCGGTGAAACTGGTGGCCGGTATCACGTAGTTGAACGGTGTTTTTTCATTCGCGTTCTGGTCTAGCAAGGGCGTGGCCAGCACCGGCGCCTGGTTGGTCGGCGACGAGGTCGCGAAGACGAAGTTGGCGCTGGTCAGTTTGTCCAGGTAATTGCCATCAAGCGCCACCTCGAACCGGTTGCCATTGGCATCGGCGTCCAGCGACTTGATATAGGTCTTGGTGCCGGCACTGTTGAGAACCAGGTAGACGGTGTTGTTCTTGCCGTCGCCCAGGCCAGTGAAACCCATGGCGGAGAGGTCGATCTTGTCGGCGCCGATGTCGAAATCGGTGATCAGGTCTCCGAGGTTGGCGCCACCGGTGTTGTAGTTGCGATAGCTGTCCATGCGGTTGGCGAATACGAAGGTGTCCGCCCCGGCGCCGCCGGTGAGGGTATCCATGCCGGCGCCGCCGTTGAGCGTGTCGCCGCCCGCGCCGCCGCTGAGGCTGTCATTGCCGGCCAGGCCGAGCAGGGTGTCGGCCGCATCGGTGCCCAGCAACGAGTCGCTGCCGGCGGTGCCGGTGATCACCCGATTGAAGATGAAATTGTTCGCCGTCAGGGTGCTTGCCAGGTTGCCCGAGAGAATCAGCTCGAAGCGATTGCCGCTGCCGTCGGCGTCGTAATCCTTGATGTAGGTGCGGTCGCTGCTGGCGTTGTAGCTGACTTGCAAGGTGCCGCCACGGCCATTGCCCAGGCCGGTAAAGCCGAGGTCGGCGAGGTCGATCTTGTCCTGGGTGACGTCGAAATCGGTGATGGTGTCATCGAAGCTTGCGGTTGCATTGCGGTAGCTGTCCGACTGGCTGGCGAAGCGGAACACATCGGCGCCTGTGCCGCCGGTGAGTTTGTCGACGCCCGCGCCGCCCACCAGGATGTCGCTTCCAGCCGCGCCGTTGATGGTGTCGTTGCCGGCTGCGCCGTAGAAAATCTCGCTGGCGCTGGTGCCCGTCAGGATGTCATTGCCTGCCGTGCCTTGAACCGTGGTCATCGGCACCGTGGCGCTGACGTAGCTGCCGTCGCCGTAGACCAGCGTGGCGCCCTTGCTGGTGTGGCTGATGGTGTTGGCGATGATTGCGTTGCGATCGGTGCCGTCTTCGTTGCGCTCGGCGACGCCATAGGTGGAAAGGTTGCTGCCACTGATGAGGTTGCCCTGGATGAGGTTGTCGCTGCCGTTGAAGTACTTGCCCGACACCCCAAGCGTGTCGTCATAGGACTGGATGATGATTTCCGGAACCGCACTGCCCAACGCATTGTTGTTGAGTGTGTTGTCGATCACTTCGACGTGGTTGCTGCCGTAGATGCGAATCCCGGCGCTGGCGTTGTCATGGATGTCGACGCCGGTGACCGTCACGTCGCTGGACAGTTTGACCAGCACGCCTTCGGCGCCGTTGCCGTACACCTCGCCGCCGGTGATGGTGATGTTGCTGGGGGAGGGAATGTCCTCGCTGCCACGTTGCACCACGATGCCGTTGCCGCCGTTGTCGTAGGCGATGTTATTGGTCATGGTGAAATCGTGGGTGCTGGTGACGACGTTGAAACCGTGTCGGTCATTGTTGTAGGCGATGTTGTTTTCGAAGGTGCTGTCGCTGAGGAAGTCGGCGACGAAGCCGTCCAGGCCATTGCCGTGGGACACGCTGTTCTTGATGACCATGTTGACGGTCTGCTCATGCGGGTCGAAGCCGTACCCGGAGCAGTCCTTGATCTCAACGCTGTCGAGGGTGACGTTGGAGTCGTAGCCTTCTTCGCCGGGGATATAACCGTTGAACCAGCCGTCCACCTTGCCGGTGGTGGCGTCGCGGTTACCGTCGATGGTGAGGTTGCTGACGCCGAAATCGTGGGTTTCCTCGCCATAGGCCGAACGGATAATGCCGGTGATCTTGGCGTCGGAGCCGTCGGCCAGCTTGACCGTGGTGTCGCCCATGCCGTCGCCGTACAGGTAGACGTTGCTCTTGAGCATCAGGCAGCCATCGGAGGGTTCCTCCCCACCCGAAACGATATAGGTCCCGGTCGGCATATAAACCTGACCGCCGCCTGCGGCCGCTGCCGCATCGATCGCACTTTGAATGGCCGCCGTGTCGTCAGTAACGCCATCTCCTTTGGCGCCAAAATTTTGTACATTGAAAATCATGGACTTATCTCCGTATCAGGCTAAGAACCTCGATAGCTGCCAATATTCCATCGGCGACCTCGGTGATAAGACCCACCGGAGCGAAAAAGTTGTGACCGCACATCGGCGAAGTGTCAAAAAACTGGATGATCTGATCGGCGGTTGTCTCGATCCTGCCAGCGTGTAACGTTTTGTTGACGCTTTTTGACGATCAACGGTGAAATGGATGAGCGCGTGCTTTCCTTGATTGGCATCAACCTCCCCATGCTCAACCGGCGTTAGCCTTGGATAAAGGCAGCGCCCCAAGTGCCGCCGGGGAGCCCCATGACGTATCCGCTGTTTCTGACCTTGCACCTGTTGCTTGGGTTGAAGATCCTCCTGGCGGCCAGTGTGCTGGGGCATTTCCTCTGGGCGATCTGGCTGTTTCGAAGCGGGCGCATGAAGGCCGGTTATGTGCGATTCATCCATGCCAGCGTCTTCTTGCATCTGGTCGCGATCGTGCTGTTGGCCAAGGGTATGTTCTATCTCCATTGGTAGAGCGAGCAGGGCGCTTGATACAGATCAAGGTGGCCGCATGGGATAAGCCCGACACTGTTGTCGCGCAGCACTCGGAGATTGTCATGTTCGACCTGTTTCATACCCTCGATGACCTGGCGGTCACCCAGGAACATGGACGCCTGCATCGCAACTGCCAGGGTTTCACCCGTCACGGTTGCTGCGATCATGTGGGTTTCGGCTTGTCGGCCATCACCCAGATCGAGCACCTGTACGTGCAGAACACCGACAACCTGCTCCAGTACTGCCAGCAACTCGATGCCGGGCAATTGCCAGTGCGCCGTGGCTGGCGTTGCGAGGCGCAGAACTTGATCGGGGCCACGGTCACCGAGCAGTTGTCGTGTGACCTGGAGCTGGATATCCCAGCGGTCGAAAGGCGTTTCGGCCTGGTGTTTCGCGAGTATTTCGCAGGCGTCTGGCCTGTGTTGGAACAGTTGCGCGTTCAGGGATTGATCGAGCTGTCGAGCCGTTTCATCGGCATCCTGCCCGCCGGGCGCCTGAGCGTAGACGCGATCTGCAACCTGTTCGACCCGGAACCTGCGGGCGCGGGCCCACACTATTTTGAAAAGTTGAACCCTTCATGAACGCAGCCACCGGTTTCAATCGCGCCCTGGTCGAAAAATACGATCGACCGGGGCCACGCTATACGTCCTATCCCACCGCGCCGCAGTTTCACCAAGCGTTCGCCATGGATGAATACCGCCAGGCGGCCCGGCGCAGCCACCAGGCGCAGGTGCCCAAGCCGCTCTCGGTGTACATCCATATCCCGTTCTGCCAGAGCCTTTGCTACTACTGCGCCTGCAACAAGATCATCACGCGCAAGACCCATCGCGCCGTCGAGTATCTGACGTACCTCAAGCGCGAGATTGCCTTGCAAGCCACCTTGTTCGAACGCTCGCGCAAGTTGACCCAACTGCACTTGGGCGGAGGCACGCCGACTTACCTGACCCATGGACAACTGGCTGAACTGATGGACTGCCTGCACCAGTCATTCGACATGGACGACAGTGACGACCATGAGTTTTCCATCGAGGTCGATCCCCGCACGATCGATGCCGAACAGATCCAAGGCTTGCGTCGCCTTGGCTTCAACCGTCTGAGCTTCGGCATCCAGGATTTCGATGCGCAAGTGCAGGCCGCCGTCAACCGGGTGCAAAGCGAAGCCCAGGTCACCGAGCTGGTAGAGGCGGCCCGGCGGGCTCGATTCAAGTCGATCAGCGTCGATCTGATCTACGGCCTGCCGCTGCAAACCTTGGCCAGTTTCGATGTCACCTTGAGCAAGATCATCGCCTTGCGCCCCGACCGGATCGCCGCGTACAGCTACGCGCACCTGCCGCAACGGGTGAGGGCGCAACGGATGATCCGGCCCGAAGACATGCCGCCACCCGAACGCAAGCTGGAGCTGCTGGAACTGACCATCAACCGCCTGACCGCGGCCGGTTACGTCTACATCGGCATGGATCACTTCGCCTTGCCGGACGACGAACTGGTGCGTGCCCGTTCCCGGGGGACCTTGCAGCGTAATTTCCAGGGCTATTCCACCCATGCCGACTGCGACCTGATCGGCCTGGGCGTGTCTTCAATCGGCAAGGTCGGTGACAGCTACAACCAGAACGTCAAGGAGCTTTCCCAATACTACGCGTGGCTGGACCAGGGCTTGTTGCCCGTCCAACGGGGCTACCACCTGAGCGATGACGACCGCTTGCGGCGCGAAGTGATCAGCGAATTGATGTGCCACGGGCGGATTGATTTCGGTCGGATCGAAGCGGATCACGGCATCCACTTTGTCGAGTACTTCGCTGACGCGCTGGAGCGGCTCGATGAGTTGGTGGGCGATGGATTATTGGAGAAGCGTGGGGACTCGCTGGTGTTATTGCCCCAGGGGCAACTGATGATGCGCAACGTGGCCATGGCGTTCGATGCGTACCTGGCGGGGGAGCAGACGGTGCAGTATTCGCGAACGGTTTGAGAAGCTACCGAGTAGCACTTGTGGCGAGGGGATTTAGCGAAACGTCGCACCGCCCCGCTCGGCTGCGTAGCAGTCGCAAACCGGCTGGCAGGGTGCAGCTGTTGCACCGCGGTGCCTGGTTTGGGGCGGCTGCGCCACCCAGCGGGAGCAAGCTCCCTCGCCACGGGATTGCGTTCGGTCTTTAAATTCGCGGCACCGTGGTGCTTGGTTTTGGGGCGGCTGCGCCACCCAGCGGGAGCAAGCTCCCTCGCCACGGGATTGCGTTCGGTCTTTAAATTCGCGGCACCGTGGTGCTTGGTTTTGGGGCGGCTGCGCCACCCAGCGGGAGCAAGCTCCCTCGCCACGGGATTGCGTTCGGTCTTTAAATTCGCGGCACCGTGGTGCTTGGTTTTGGGGCGGCTGCGCCACCCAGCGGGAGCAAGCTCCCTCGCCACGGGATTGCGTTCGGTCTTTAAATTCGCGGCACCGCGGTGCCTGGTTTTGGGGCGGCTTCGCCACCCAGCGGGGATAAATCCCCTCGCCACAAGGGAGTGCTATGCCGATTGGTGGGAGTGTGCCAGCGACAAGGTTTCCCGACACAGGGTTGCGGGCGCACAGGCCTCTGTGGCGAGGGAGCTTGCTCCCGCTCGGCTGCGTAGCAGTCGCAAACCGGCTGGCAGAGTGCAGCTGTTGCACCGCGGTGCCTGGTTTGGGGCGGCTGCGCCACCCAGCGGGAGCAAGCTCCCTCGCCACGGGATTGCGTTCGGTCTTTAAATTCGCGGCACCGCGGTGCCTGGTTTGGGGCGGCTTCGCCACCCAGCGGGGATAAATCCCCTCACCACAAGGGAGTGCTATGGCCGATTGGTGGGAGTGTGCCAGAGGCAAGTTTTCCCCGAGGATACAAAGGGTTGCGGGCGCACAGGCTTCTGTGGCGAGGGAGCTTGCTCCCGCTCGGCTGCGCAGCAGTCGCAAATCCGGCTGGCAGGGTTCACCTGTTGCACCGCGGTGCCTGGTTTGGGGCGGCTGCGCCACCTAGCGGAAGCAAGCTCCCTCGCCACGGTTCAGTGGTTCGGCTGCAAAGCCCTCGCCAGAAATGGCGCCGTGCGGCTTTCCCGACACGCCGCGACCAGCTCCGGCGCGCCGCACACCACGACTTTGCCACCCTGCGTCCCCGCGCCCGGGCCAATGTCGATGACCCAGTCGCTCTGGGCCACGACGCGCATGTCATGTTCGACCACTACCACGGTGTGGCCCTCGTCCACCAGACGGTTCAATTGCACCAGCAAGCGATCGACGTCCTGGGGATGCAAGCCGTTGGTAGGCTCGTCCAGCACGTATAACGTCGCCCCCCGGGCCTTGCGTTGCAGTTCCGTTGCCAGTTTGATCCGCTGGGCCTCGCCACCGGACAGCTCGGTGGCCGGCTGGCCGAGGCGCAGATAGCCCAGGCCAATGTCATGCAGCACTTGCAACGAGCGCCGCGCCGATGCTTGTTCGGCGAAGACCTCAAGCGCCTGGTCCACGGTCAGTTGCAGCACTTGGGCGATGTTCAAGCCCTGCCAAATCACCTCCAGGGTCTGCGGGTTGTAGCGGGCGCCATGGCACGTAGGGCAGGGGGCGTACACGCTCGGCATGAACAACAACTCCACGCTGACGAAACCTTCGCCTTCACAGGTCTCGCAGCGGCCTTTGGCGACGTTGAAGGAAAACCGTCCGGCATCGAATCCCAGCGCTGTTGCCTGTTCGGTAGCGGCGAAGAGTTTGCGCACGTGGTCGAACAGTCCGGTGTAGGTGGCGAGGTTGGAGCGAGGTGTGCGGCCGATGGGTTTCTGGTCGACCTGCACCAGTCGCTTGATCCCATCGAGCCCGGCGGTGACATGGCCGCCGCTGGTTTGCACGGGTTCGTCTTCCAGGCTTTGTTCATCGGCTTCTGCGGTGGGGCCGGCCTGGCCCAGGTGGGCGCCTATCAGGTCAAGCAAGGCCTGGCTGACGAGGCTGGATTTACCTGAGCCCGAAATGCCGGTCACCGCCGTGAAACAGCCGAGGGGAAAGGCCGCGCTCAGATTCTCGAGGTTGTTGCGAGTGATGCCTTCCAGGCGCAACCAGCCCTTGGGTTCACGCCGGGTGCTCGCGGCGGCGCGACTTGGCGAGAAGAGATAGGCGCGGGTCCGGGACCCAGGCACTTGGCCAAGGCCTTCAGGTGGCCCGCTGTAGAGGATTTTTCCGCCTTGCTCACCCGCATCGGGGCCGACGTCGATGAGCCAGTCGGCGCGGCGCATGGTGTCCAGGTCGTGCTCGACCACGAACACCGAATTGCCCGCCGCCTTCAGGCGCTGCAAGGCGCCGAACAACGCTTCGCTGTCGGCGGGGTGCAAGCCGGCGGAGGGTTCATCCAGCACGTAGATCACCCCGAACAACTGGGAGTTGAGCTGGGTGGCCAGGCGCAGGCGCTGCAGTTCACCGGAGGACAGCGTCGGCGTGCTGCGCTCCAAGGCCAGGTAGCCGAGGCCGAGGTCGATCAGCGTGGTGATCCGCTCCAACAGCTCGGCGGCGATGCGCTGGGCGGCCAGGCGTTTTTCCAGGGACAGGTTGGGCGTGTGGCGCGCGTCCGGCCCGCCCGCGTGGGGATTTTCGCCCCGGGCGGCACGTTGCTCGCGGGCTTCGCGGGTCTGGCGGTGGCTGAGGACATCGCCCGGTTCTTCAGGCTGATGCAGATAGTCGGGCGCGGCGACACCCTTGAGCACGTCGGCCAACTCCAGCAATGGCAGGTGCGACAGTTCGGCGATGTCCAGGCCGGCGAACGTCACCGTCAGCGCCTGGCGCTTGAGGCGTTTGCCCTCGCACGCCGGGCAGGGGCTGGCGCGCATGTATTGCGCCACGCGCTTGCGCATCTGGGCGCTTTGCGAATGCATGAACGTGTGCAGCAGGTAGCGCCGGGCGCCGCTGAACGTGCCCTGGTAGCTGGGTTCGAGCTTGCGCTTGAGGGCTTCGCGGGTTTGGGCCGGGGTGAGCCCGGCGTACACCGGGACGGTCGGCGTTTCTTCGGTGAACAGGATCCAGTTGCGTTGTTTCTTTGGCAGGTCGCGCCAGGGAATGTCGACGTCATAACCCAGGGTCACCAGGATGTCCCGCAGGTTCTGCCCTTGCCACGCCATTGGCCAGGCCGCCACGGCGCGTTCGCGGATGGTCAACGAAGGATCGGGCACCATGGACGCTTCGGTCACCTCATAGACCCGTCCCAAGCCGTGGCACTGCGCGCAGGCACCCTGCGGCGTGTTGGGCGAGAAGTCTTCGGCATACAGCATCGGCTGGTCGGCCGGGTAGCTGCCGGCGCGAGAATAGAGCATGCGGATCAGGCTCGACAAGGTGGTGACACTGCCCACCGAGGAGCGCGCGCTGGGCGTGCCGCGTTGCTGCTGCAAGGCCACCGCTGGCGGCAGGCCTTCGATGCTGTCTACGTCCGGCACGCCCACCTGGTCGATCAGGCGCCGCGCGTAGGGCGCGACGGATTCGAAATAGCGCCGCTGGGCTTCGGCATAAAGCGTGGAGAAAGCCAGTGACGACTTGCCGGAACCCGACACGCCGGTGAACACCACGAGTGCATCGCGAGGGATATCGACGTCGACATTCTTGAGGTTGTGTTCGCGGGCGCCTCGCACCCGGACGAACCCGGTGCTTGCAGGCAATGAAGCGGTTGATTCGGGGCCGATGCGAGCGGGCATTGAGCGTTCCTTGTGTGCGTCGGTGCAATGCGCTGGGGCGTTCAGGTTGGGCGAGTTGAACTGGATCACAGCGCTGACAATTATGCGACCGGGTTCAGGCTTTGCCGTGCGATAAAAATTTACTCCAGGCGAAAGAGATGAGAAAAGCTCTGCAGATTTTTTCCCGCGGATACGGACCCCTCATGCCTCGATCCAAAGTGTTCTCCACGCTGTTTATCGCGCTGCTGGCCGGTGCGGCGCTCTGGTACATCTGGATGATTGTCAGCGCCAAGCTGGAACTGGGCGGCGACAGTCCCGACCAGCAGCAGGTGGGCGCGGTGAAGGACACCCGGTTGCGAGCGATGGGGCAGTATTGCACGGGCGTGACGGTGACCCCGCAGGGAACCTGGCTGGTGGCGCGCTTGGAGAGGGAGGCGAGAGAGCTTGAACCGTCCGCGGACGTCGTGGACCTGGATGCGGTGGTCCATGGCAAGTCAGATGAGCCTGAAGCACCGGAGCAGCCTGGGATTTTTGCCAGTTTGCTCTCTCACGCTGACAGGGAAACCACCTTCATTTCCCGCCTCGACGCCCAAGGGCAATTCCAACTCGTGGCGCATGTCAGCGGCAGCGCCTGTCTGGTGGCCAACCCCGACGGGAGCAGTGTGTTTCTGCTCACGGGCCTTCGTCGTCCTGAAACCGCGAACGCCCACCAGACCCGCCAGACCGTGGTGCTTCGCAGTGATGATCAAGGCCAGCGCTGGACCTGGCTGACCAAGGGCTGGTTTCCCGAGGCCGAGTCGCTGGCCTGGAGCCTGGCCCCGTATTTCCACGGTTTGAATGAAGTCTGGGCGGTGGGGACGCCGGACGCCGTGGATGAATACGGTGATGAAGAGAAGCCGAGTGCCGTCTCCACCGGCGTCTTTTACTCGGCCGATCGCGGTGCGAACAGCTCGCCAATAATGGCCCGCGAGTCGCTGCTGGTGTCCGCCGAATATGCCCACGGCAAACGCCCTGACATCACCGATTGGGGCACGAACGCAGGCACACATGGCGAAACCCGGACCCATGTCCTGCAGCTTGATGCACAGACGGCATTTATCTGGGTATCCCAGCGTTTCTGGGGAGGCCATCCGGACGGCGCGAGCCACAATATCGCGGTGAACGTCACGACACGGGCCCGGTTGCAAGCCAAGGCAGGGCAGTGGCAGGTGATCGACGTGCAGCGTGACGACAATCTTTTTGTCAGCAAACTGCTGCAGAACGACGCCGGGCGGGTGGTTGGCCTGATTGACCAGGGGGACCGTGGGCAAGATGTTGTTGCCGAACTGGACACCGCCGCACTCAGTTGGAAGCCCTTGAGCGACCTGCCCAGCGTGTTTGCACCGCTGGCATCGGATACACAGGTTCGTGGTGGCAATTTCTGGATGGGGCAAAACACCCTGCTGATCAACACCACCAGCAACCACCAGCCGCCGCGCTGGCTCTACTTTGGGTCGAACGCGAACATCTCCGCCGACGCAGTGTTCTATTCCAACGATTGGGGCCGCTCCTGGCAACGCCTCTCCATCACAGGTTACTTGGGCATCCTCGGCTTCCAACCGGCGCAGGACCGCGTGATCTGGGCGCACGGCAATTGGTACGACAATAATGACGGACGCATCCATTCCTATGGGTTGCGCTAGGGATGGGTAGTGTTTGACCAATGCTTTAGCAAACACTCGCCACGGGTCAGTGCGAGGTTCCTTCGGCGAACTCGATCTTGTTGCCCTCGTTGTACTTGCCGGACGGCTTGTTCATCGGCAGGCGCTTGATCTCGTTGCCCACCAGCACCCAGCGACCATCCTTGCTCACCGTCAGGTTCCGAGTATTGAGTCCGGCCCGGACCTCGGCGATCAGTTCGAGGTTACGCAGGTCGTACAGGCTGATCCAGCCGTCCCGGGAGGCGAAATAGACGAAGCGTCCGTCCGGCGAAAACTTCGGCCCGCCATGCACGGCAAAATGCGAGGCGAAACGCGCCAGGACTTCGAAACGGTCGCCGTCAACGATGTCGACATGATGATTTCCAGCCTCCACTACCACGAACAGGTTCAGCGGGTCGGCGCTGTGTTGCGGTGTATCGGGCAGGCTAGCGAAATCCGCCAGCAGGCGATGACTATGGTCCGGCGAGGCAAAGGAGCGGTGTATGCAAGTGCTTGACGTCAGGCGGCCGTTCGTGAGTTTCTATTTTTTAACGGGCAATTCCACAACCCTGATGTTATCGATGTCTATCTTACGGGAGGACGCATGGTTCTCAAGCGAGCCATGCGCGCCGATCAAGACAGGGGTCATCCTGTTGCGGGCGTAGTGAAGGCTAGCTAAAGGAAATTGGAGCCACTCGTCCACTGGAGTTCTCTCATCTATTAAAGTACGGGAATAGCCCAGCGGTACTTCTCCTGAAGCCATGAGATATATCCGTATTGCTTCTCCCTGCTCCGGCCAATGAACGCGGTAGTCGAAAGATATATTAAATATCCCGTCCTGCTGCCCTTCGCTAGAAAAGAAAAACATCTTGGCGAGAGAAGCAGAAATCTCAAATTCTTCTTGGGTGTGTTTCGCTTTCAGCCTGCCGGACCAGAAAGTATTCTTGCCTGTTGGGGTGTCTTCCTCTTCGAGTGTTCCATCCAGAGATCCAAGATCATTTTCCCAGCCGTGCCTTCCATCTTCGAAATCGACAAAATCATCCAGATTTTTCATCTTTGGTTTCTCCGGTCACAAGCGCTTTTGACCCTGCCCGTGGAGCCGGACATTGGAGATCGCAGCGCCACCTGATTGGGCGCGACAAATGGAGGGTGGTCTACTGTCAGGACTGACAGGTCGACGTCAATATCCGACAAAAGGTGCTGATGTTTTCGCAACACGCAATCCCCTCTGGCCTCGATCCGTTCGTCAAGTTTGATCGCCAATTGAGTGTTATCGCTGTGCCGGTTGAGAAAGCGGCGGTGCGGGTCGGCGGGTGGTCAATCCAAGCGTTTGCGCAATGGCTTCTGGCCTCTTCATGGGCAAGCCCGGCTCCCACAATGATCCCGTTCGGCAAGCCCCTTGCAAGTGCCTGTTCGAGACGGGAGGTCGCCGACGCGCTGGCTTGATCTGAGACAAGGCCTGCCGGCGTCGATAGCCGATCATTCGAACCCTGGTTTGTCGTACCTCGCTGACGGTTCAGCGAGGCAAAGGAGTGGTGTATGCAATTGCTTGACCGTCGCAAGGCCATGGCCATCGCGCCGCTGTGGCGCCTGGCGTTTCGGCCGTTCTTTCTGGCCGGTTGCGTGCTAGCGCTGCTGGCCATTCCCTTTTGGCTCGCCGCGTTTACCGGGCGCTTGTCGGCCTGGCAACCGGCCGGCGGCTGGCTGGCCTGGCACCGTCATGAATTGTTGTTCGGTTTCGGCCCGGCAATCATCGCCGGGTTCCTGCTGACGGCGGTGCAGACCTGGACCGGCACCCCGGGGCTCAGCGGCAAGCGCTTGGCCACGCTGGCGTTGTTGTGGCTGGGCGCTCGGCTGGCCTGGCTGGTCGATGCGCCCTGGCCGCTGTTGACACTGCTGGAGCTGGGTTTTGCCTTGGCGGTGGCAG
This sequence comes from Pseudomonas sp. Z5-35, assembly GCF_051131945.1. NCBI lineage: Bacteria > Pseudomonadati > Pseudomonadota > Gammaproteobacteria > Pseudomonadales > Pseudomonadaceae > Pseudomonas > Pseudomonas sp. Z5-35. The sequence continues at coordinate 2,937,913 of NZ_CP071640.1, read as the reverse complement.
CACTGATGGGCCTGGCGTTGTGGCGTGTGCGGCAGAAGCGAAATTACCCGATCGTGCTGGTATTGCTGCTGTTGGCCGCCGCCGATGGCTTGTCGGTGTACGGCCTGGTACAACACGACGAAGGCCTGCAGCGTCAAGGCGTGCTCGCCGGCCTGTGGCTGGTAGCGGCGATGATGGGGTTGATTGGCGGGCGGGTGATTCCGTTCTTTACCCAGCGTGGCCTCGGTCGGGTGGAAGGCGTGGCCCCTTGGCCGTGGCTCGACCGCCTGTTGCTGGCGGGTTCGGCGCTGGTGGCGTTGCTGTATGCCTTCGGTCCGGCATTGTCGGCCAGCGTCTGGGTCGGCCTGTTGTTCACCGCGTTGGCGGTGGGGCACGGGATTCGACTGGTGCGCTGGCATGATCGGGATCTGTGGCGGGTGCCGCTGCTGTGGTCGTTACACCTGGCCTACGCCTGGCTGGCATTGGCCTGCCTGGGCATGGCGCTGTGGCATTTCGGGGTGCCGGTGAACCCGAGCCTGGCGGTGCACAGCCTGACCATCGGCGCCATGGCCGGACTGATCCTGGCGATGATCGCCCGCGTCAGCCTGGGCCACACTGGGCGCGCTCTCGAACCGCCGGCGGGCATGACCCTGGCGTTCATTCTGTTGAACCTCGCGTGTTTCAGCCGGGTGTTGTTGGTGCTGATCTTGCCGTTTGCCGCGCTGTGGATCGCGGGGCTGTGCTGGACATTGGCGTTCGGCCTCTACGCCTGGCGCTATGGACCGATGCTGCTCAAGGCTCGCGTGGACGGGCATCCGGGATGAGTCGAGCGGGCAGGGGGAATCGATAATGTACGGGGTCTTGCTGGTTACGCACCTGTTGGCGGCCATCGCCTTCATCGGCACGCTGTTTTTCGAGGTGGTTATCTGGCACGCCGCCCGACAGCCGCTGACGCAAGGTATCCGCGACGCCGCCGACCAAGCCATCGCCAAGCGTTCTCGGCACGTACTGCATGGCGTCGTACTGGTGCTGTACGGCGCCGGCATTGCCCTGGCATGGCAGCATCGCGGCGCCTTGGGCCAGCCGTTGAGCAACAGCTTCGGCCTGCTGCTGAGTCTGAAGATTCTGTTGGCCCTGAGCATCGTCGGTCATTACGTCTGGCTCGCATACTGGCTCAAAAGCGGCCGGCTGACGCCTGACCGCGCCTGCTGGCTGCGGCGCAGTATCCTCGGGCACATGCTGGTGATCGTGGTGCTGGCGAAGGGAATGTTCTACTGGCAGTTCTGAAAACACCGCTACCGTTAGCGGCGACACCGTTCCCCGTGGCGAGGGAGCTTGCTCCCGCTGGCCTGCGCAGTAGGCCCCTGGCGTTCTTGCAGGCGGACCTCATCAGTCGGTTTTGCGACTGCTGCGCAGCCGAGCGGGAGCAAGCTCCCTCGCCACGGGGACTAAGTGTCTGGAGTTGTTAATGTGCCGCCTTCATCGCGCCTGCTGGCTGCGGCGCAGTATCCTCGGGCACATGCTTTCTTGGCAGGGCGATTGTCACCCTGGCTGTGAAGGGTCAAACGAACCCTGGAGGGTCATCACTACCATGCTGCGTGAAAGCCTGGCCGCCAACCTGATTGTCGAGTTGCCCAATGCCCAACAGCAACCCAACCTGCGTGCGCTTGGGCAACTTGCTGACCACCAGTTGATGGGAGCGTTGCAGCAAACCACGCAACTCGTCGGCGCCCAGCGGGTAGGGGGCCTGCATGATGATCCATTGCGCGCGCGCCAGATAAGGCGCCGGGTGAATGCCCGGGCGGTCGCAATGACCGAGGAACAGGTCCTTGTCGACCTTGAACGCCAATGAGTCGCCCCGCAGGTTTTGCAGGGCGAACATTTTGTTTGCGGCGATGGAAAACACCCGCACGCCGCCCCACTTGTAGTCTTCCCGGGCGCCTGGCAGAGCCAGGCAAAACCGTGCGACGTCCTCTTCGCTCAAACTCATATCGTTGTGTCCCCGCATTGTTCGAAAGCCGCCACCAGATGATCGATCCACGCGCGCACCGCCGGCAGCATGCCGCGCCGGTGAGGATAGACTGCCAACAGCCAACCATCGGGCGATGACCATCCAGGCAACAATTCCACCAACCTGCCGTCAAGCAACTCCTGTTCGCAATACATGCTGGGCAGCAAGGTAATGCCCAGGCCGGCGAGGGCGCAGGCGCGGCGCACGATGAAATCATCGATGCCCAGGCGTGCCTCCAGGGCCAGTTCGGTACTTTGCCCATTGCGGTCGAGCAGGCGCAGATGAACCAGCCGATCGGCGTCCAGTGCCCCCAGCACCGGCAGTTGCTTGAGGTCGTCCGGGGTTTCGATTCGCCGTCCTTCGACGAATGCCGGGCTGGCAACCAGTGTCAGTCGGGCCTGGCGCAGGCGGCGGGTCATCAGCAACGGGTCTTCGTCGCCCACGTCGCGCACGCGCAACGCCACGTCGATGCCTTCGCCAATCAGGTCCACGCGCCGATTGAGCAGGGTCATTTCCAGCTGGACCAAGGGAAATTTCGCCAGAAAGGTTTCGATGATCACGGGCAGGAATTGATGAGCCAGCCCCACCGGGCTCGACACTCGCAACCGCCCGCGGGGTTCGCTGGACATGCTCGCCACCGCCTCGTCAGCCATCTCCGCTTCGAGCAACATGGCCTGGCAATGGCTCAGGTAGCGTTCGCCCACTGCCGTCAGCTTCAACTGGCGAGTGGTGCGTTGCAGCAGGCGGGCGCCGAGGCGCTCTTCCAACTCGGCGATACGCCGTGACAGGCGCGACTTGGGGATGCCCAGCAAGCGTCCGGCGGCCGCGAAGCCACCGGCTTCGACCACCTTGGCGAAGTAGTACAGATCGTTGAGGTCTTGCATAGTGGCTTCGATTGTCCTGTGTGTGGGACGAACTATCGCATTCTTGCGGTCTTATCGGCTATTGGTTTCATCGATAGGATTGTTCGCACTTGATCGCCTGGTTGCGATCCTCACTCAGGAGAGCATTCACATGAAACTGTTGCATATCGATTCGAGCATCCTTGGCGACAACTCGGCTTCGCGCCAATTGAGCCGTGAACTGGTGCAGGCCTGGAAAGCCGCCGAGCCGGCTATTACCGTCACTTATCGTGATTTGGCCGCCGACGCCATCAGCCACTTTTCCGCCCAGACGCTCGTTGCCGCTGGCACCAGCGCCGAACTGCGCGATGCCGCCCTCAAGTACGAAGCTGATCTCAGCGCAGAAACAATGGCCGAGTTCCAGGCAGCAGACGCGCTGGTCATCGCCGCACCCATGTACAACTTCACCATCCCGACGCAGCTCAAGGCCTGGATTGACCGTATCGCCGTGGCCGGCCAAACGTTCCGCTACGGCGATGCAGGCTTTGAAGGTCTGTGCGGCGGCAAGAAACTGGTGATCGTTTCCACCGCCGGCGGCCTGCATGCCGGACAGCCGAGTAGCGTGGGCCATGAAGATTATCTCAAGCACATGTTCGGCTTTCTTGGCATTACCGACATCGAGTTCGTCCGTGCTGAAGGCCTGGCCAAAGGAGACGACATGCGTGCCAAGGGCATGAGCCAAGCCAAGCTGCAGATCAGCCAGCAATTCGCCGCCGCGTAAGGCTTGCGTAAAGGCGCCAAGCCCTGCGGGCAACCTTCGCAAAACCCTGTATTCTCGTCGTCAATGGATGGCTGGGATGCGGGGTTTTCCCGCATTCGGCGTCGGAATTCATGGCGCAGATCATGCACGACCGGAACCGTGAGCCAATGGGCTCCCGATCGGCGGTTGAAGGTGGATTATCCAATGACACGACTTGGTGCAGCGCTGTTGCTTTGTTGCTTGAGCGGGTTCGGTTCGGTGCAAGCCGCACCGGGGCCACATCCGCATTGGAGCGCCGGATTTCACGAGCTGAGCTTCCTTGATCCGCTGGACCACCAGCCAATGCATGCCATCGCGTTCTATCCGTCAACCGCCGGGGAGCAATCCAGCGCGTTGGGCGGCTACCAGATCGACGCGGCGCCCAACGCGCAGATCGCCATCGGCCGTTTCCCGCTGCTGATGCTGTCCCACGGCAATACCGGCACGCCGCTGGCGCTGCATGACCTGGCCACGTCGCTGGCGCGCAAGGGGTTTGTCGTGGTGGCGGTGATTCATCCCGGCGACAATGCCCAGGACCACAGCCGGCTCGGCACCTTGAGCAACTTGTATGGGCGGCCGATCCAGATCTCCGAAGCGATCACCGCGACATTGAACGATCCGATGCTCTCGCCTTACGTCAACGCGCGGCAGGTGGGTGTCATCGGCTATTCCGCCGGTGGCGAAACCGCCTTGATCCTTTCCGGTGCCACTCCAGATCTCAATCGCTTGCGCCGCTACTGCCAGGAACGCCCGGATGACCGTGACGCCTGCAACACCCAGGGCGAACTGATTGCCGACCGCGACGACCTGTTGCCGGTGGCCGACCCCAGGGTCCGCGCGTTATTGCTGATGGCACCGTTGAGTTTGAAGTTCGGTCGGCACACGCTGGCCGACGTCCATGTGCCGGTGCTGCTTTATAGCGGTGACGGCGACAAGCTGGTGGCCTTCGACAAGAATGCTGCAGCCTTGGCCCGCAAGCTGCCCACCGCGCCGGATTTCAAGACGTTGGCCGGGGCAGGGCACTTCGTCTTCATGGCGCCTTGCACGGAGGAGCAGATCGCGGCGATGCCGGCGCTGTGCACCGATGCCGATGGCGTCGACCGCAAGGACATCCACCGCACGATGATCTCCGAGGCCAGCCGTTTTTTCAGCCAGGCACTGGGTAAGCCGACCCGGGCCGGCCTAAGGACCGCAGATCAGTGATCGACTCTTTCCGCACGCCGTCGCAGCAGCAACGCCAGCCCCAGCCCGATGATTGACAACAAGGCAGCAAAGAAGAAGATCGACGAGTAGCCGAGGTTCGACGCCACCGCGCCCATCAACGGACCGGCAATCGCCAGCGCCAAGTCAAAGAACACCGCGTAGGCGCTCAGTCCGGCGCCCCGGCTGCTGTTGGGCACTTGCTTGATCGCCTCCACGCCCAGCGCCGGGTACACCAGCGACAGCCCGAAGCCGGCCAGTCCCGCGCCGACCAGGGCAAACGCGGTCGACGGCGCCAGCCACAGCAACACCAGCCCCAGGGTTTCGATGCTCATGCAGACAATGGCCGAACTGAAGCCACCGAAGCGGGCGATGCTGGAAATGAACAACAGCCGTGCCAGGATGAAGCACACGCCAAACACCGTCAGGCACCACGCCGCGCCGGTCCAGCCGCGGCTGAGATAGAAGAGGGTGATGAAGGTGGTGAGCGTGCCGTAGCCGATCGACGCCAGGCACAGGCTGGCGCCAAACGGTGAAATGCGCCCAAACACCGCCCAGAAAGGCAGGCGCTCGCCACGAACGACCGGTACCGACGGCTTGTTGCGAATCAGCAACAACGCCATGCCAGCGAGCAGTGACAAGGCGATGCCCAGGCTGGCGAAACCCAACCCATCGACCATCACCACCCCCAGCGGGGCGCCGATAGCGATTGCGCCGTAGGAAGCGATGCCGTTCCAGGAAATCGAACGGGCCGTGTGTTCCACTCCGACTTGGCCCATGCACCAACTGATCGTACCGACGCCGATCAGCCCCTGGGCGACACCGAGCAATAACCGGCCGGCAATCAGGATCAGCAGGCTCGGCAGAGGGAAGTCCTGCAGCACCGTTGAGATCAGCGTCAGCACGCCGCTGAGCAGAATCCCCAGCAACCCGTAGACGATTGCCCGCTTCGTGCCAATGCTGTCCGACAGCCGTCCAGCCATGGGGCGACTGAGCAGCGTCGCCAGGTATTGGGAACCGATGGTCAGCCCGGCCACCACCGCGCTGAAGCCCAGTTGGTCATGGACATAGCCAGGCAACACAGCGATTGGCAGGCCGATGCAGAGAAACGCGATGAAGGTATAGAAAACAATGGAGACGATCTGCAAAGTGATCGACAGGGAACTGGAGGCTGATGTGGGCGTGGGCGTGGGCATGGGCTCGTTCGCGGGCAGCGGCAGGAGAGCTTCATCATGGCGCGAGGAGGGGAGAAAAGGAAGCAGGCTAACTAATAGGCTCGCCAAGCCATGGAGCACGCAACACTTTCTTACCCCGGAAATACAAAAAGCCCGGTCACATGGACCGGGCCTTTCACTTGCCGCTTGAAGCTTACCGCTCGAAGCTGCCCTTAGAACAGCACACCCTGGCTGCGCAGGTAATCGTCATAGGTGCCGCTGAAGTCGACCACGCCGTCGGCGCTCAGCTCGATGATCCGCGTGGCCAGGGACGAGACGAACTCACGGTCGTGGCTGACGAAGATCAGCGTGCCCGGATAGTTTTCCAGCGCCAGGTTCAGTGCTTCGATGGATTCCATGTCCAAGTGGTTGGTCGGTTCGTCCATGATGAGCACGTTCGGCTTCTGCAGGATCAGCTTGCCGAACAGCATGCGGCCTTGTTCACCACCGGAGATGACCTTGACCGACTTGAGGATCTCGTCGTTGGAGAACAACATCCGGCCCAAGGTGCCGCGAACCAGCTGTTCGCCGCCCTGAGTCCATTGGCCCATCCAGTCGAACAGGTTGACGTCATCTTCGAAGTCGTGGGCATGGTCCTGGGCGTAGTAGCCCAGTTCGGCGGCGTCGGTCCACTTCACGGTACCGGCATCGGGTTTCAGTTCATTGACCAGGGTGCGCAGCAACGTGGTCTTGCCGATGCCGTTCGGGCCGATGATCGCCACGCGCTCGCCGGCTTCGACGGTGAAGCTGAAGTCCTTGAACAGCGGCTTGCCGTCAAAGCCCTTGGCCATGCGCTCGACGATGACCGCCTGGCGGTGCAGTTTCTTGGTCTGCTCGAAGCGGATGAACGGGCTGACACGGCTCGAAGGCTTGACCTCGGCCAGTTGGATCTTGTCGATCTGCTTGGCGCGAGAGGTGGCCTGCTTGGCTTTCGAGGCGTTGGCCGAGAAGCGGCTGACGAACGACTGGAGTTCGGAAATCTGCGCTTTCTTCTTGGCGTTGTCCGACAGCAATTGCTCGCGGGACTGGGTCGCCACGGTCATGTACTCGTCGTAGTTGCCCGGGAACAGGCGCAGCTCGCCGTAGTCCAGGTCCGCCATGTGGGTGCAGACACTGTTCAGGAAGTGACGGTCGTGGGAGATGATGATCATCAGGCTCGAACGCTGGGTCAGCACGTTTTCCAGCCAGCGGATGGTGTTGATATCCAGGTGGTTGGTCGGTTCGTCCAGCAACAGCACTTCCGGATCGGAGAACAGCGCCTGGGCCAGCAGCACGCGCAGCTTCCAGCCTGGCGAGACTTCGCTCATCGGGCCGAAATGCTGTTCGATGCCGATACCCAGGCCCAGCAGCAATTCGCCGGCGCGGGATTCGGCGGTGTAGCCGTCCATTTCGGCGAACTCGGTTTCCAGCTCGGCCACGGCCATGCCGTCTTCTTCGGTCATTTCCGGCAGCGAGTAGATGCGGTCGCGCTCGGCCTTGACCTTCCACAGTTCCTCGTGGCCCATGATCACGGTATCGATCACGGTGAATTCTTCGTAGGCGAACTGATCCTGGCGAAGTTTACCCAGGCGCACATTCGGCTCAAGCATGACCTGGCCGCCGGACGGCTCGAGGTCGCCGCCGAGGATTTTCATGAAAGTCGACTTGCCGCAACCGTTGGCGCCGATCAGGCCGTAGCGGTTGCCCGCGCCGAATTTGACAGAGACGTTTTCGAACAGCGGCTTGGCGCCGAACTGCATCGTGATGTTAGCTGTAGAGATCAAAGGTTTATCCTGCGGAACATTCAGAGTAGCTAAGGGTGCGGCAGTACCTGTTCAGTACCTGTTTGCGCCGATCCGCACCGCGCTAGAGGCTTCGCGGTCGCAAGCGCAAGGGTCCATCCGGCATAAGAGGACAGCTGCATACGGAGCGCCTGGACCGAGTGGAGTTGCGCCGAAGCCGGGTTTTCCGGCATCGGCCAAGGGGGCGCGTGATATTTGGCGGCGATTGTACTGATCTGGCCGCATTAACGATAGGGTGTTACCCAGGCAAGACAGTTTTTCACCACTGAGGGATAACCTTCAGTTACAAATTGTGGCTAAATCGCCATCTCACTTGACGCTCCGTTGCCGCTTGGCTGGCCAGGAGCAGCAGCCTGTTCACTCCTGGACCAGACCGATCCCGTGAAGCTCATCATTGTCGCGATCTACCTTCTTTCAATTGGCTATGTGCACATGCGTGGGCGCGTACGGCACAAGCTCGGGCGCCAGCTGAGCGATCACTCGTCCTTTCTCGCGCCGATCAATTGCCTGCTGTACCTGTGCTCGAAGCTGCCCAACAAGCCATTCCTGAGCCCCGAGCAGTTCCCCGACCTGAGTCCTTTGCAAGCGCATTGGGAGGAAATCCGCGCCGAAGGCCAGAACCTGCTGCGGGCGGGGGAGATCAAGCGTTCCAATCAGTATGACGATGTGGGCTTCAACTCTTTCTTCAAGACCGGCTGGAAGCGCTTCTACCTGAAATGGTACGGCGACAGCCATCCCTCGGCGATGAAGCTTTGCCCACGTACCACAGAACTGGTGCAGAGCATCGGCTCGATCAAGGCGGCGATGTTCGCCGAACTGCCGCCAGGCTCGAAGCTGGTGCGTCACCGCGATCCGTACGCCGGGTCTTATCGTTATCACCTGGGCCTGGAAACGCCCAACGAGGCCGGCTGCTATATCAACGTCGACGGCGAGCATTACCATTGGCGCGACGGCGAGGCGGTGATGTTCGACGAGACGTTCATTCATTACGCCGAGAACACCACGCCAGACAACCGCATCATCTTGTTCTGCGACGTGGAGCGGCCGATGAAATTTCGTTGGGCCACCGCCTTCAACCGCTGGTTCAGCCGTACCGTGATGGCGGCTGCCGGCGCGCCCAACGATGCGGCCAGCGACAAGACCGGTGCACTGAATCGAGCGTTTTCCAGACTCTACAAGATTCGCCTGCAAGGCAAAGCCCTGAAGAAGCGCAACCGCACGCTCTATTACCTGCAGAAATGGGCGTTCTTCGGCGGCTTGCTGGCGCTGTTCATCTGGATCTGAAGGTTCAGTCCCCAGGTTTCTTCGCGTCCAGCTGCTCCCACATCCTGGCGGTGATTCGTTGGCGATGGCTGTAGCCTTCCCACGGATCCGCGCCCAAGCCCTTGGCCCGTTCCAGGGCGGTGTAGATGTCCCATTGCTGGGCGTTGCGCAAGCCGTCCAGCTCCGCCCGCGCGATGGGCACCGACACTGGCAGCCCTGGCCGCGCGCGCACTGAGTAAGCGACCACCGTACTGGCGCCGCGCGAGTTGCGCAGGTAATCGAGGAAGATCTTGCCGACCCTGTTCTTTGGTCCCATGGTTGCGGTGATTTGCTTGGGCATCTGCCGGGTCATGAATTGCGAGATGGCCTTGGCGAACGCCTTGGTCGCGTCCCAGCCTTCACTGCGCGCCAACGGCACGATGATGTGCATGCCCTTGCCGCCGCTGGTCTTGAGGAACGCCTGCAAACCCAGTTCGTCGAGCAATGACAGGGTCATGCGGGTGGCTTCGATCATGGCGCTCCAGGGCAGCGACGGATCGGGGTCAAGGTCGAGGACGAACATGTCCGGCGACTCGATCCGGTCATGGGTCGCGGTCCAGGTGTGCAACTCTACCGTGCCCATCTGCGCCGCGCTGACCAGTGATGCGACGCCGTCTATTTCCATCAGCGCGGCGTGGCCGGGATCCAGCGCCGGATTGAGCTGTTTGATGTGAGGAATCTCCAGGCGATCTGCGTGCTTCTGGAAGAATTGCTCTTCGCCAATCCCGTCCGGCGCGCGCAGCAGAGCTACTGGCCGCTGCTTGAGGTGCGGCAGGATCCACGGAGCGATGTCCGCGTAATATCGGGCCAGCTCGTCTTTGTGGACACCGCTGACGCTGTCGATGACGCGTTCGGGATGGGTGATCTTCACCCCGGCGACTTCCACAGTGCGCGTTTTACCGCGGTACTTGGGTTTGGTCGGCTCGGCTTTTATCGGCATCGGTTGCTCACGGGTGATCGTGCCGGAGGGCCTGTCGTGGGGCAATCCGAGGAAGACGGCCTGGTTGACCAAGCCGTCCCGAGTCCATTCGGTGAACTCGACGTCACAGACCTGGGTCGGCTCGACCCATTTCACGCTGCGGCTACGCGTGCCGTTGAGCGGTTCCGCCAGCGGCGAAGCGTCGCGCTCCAACGTGCACAGCTGCTCATGCAACTGCTTGATGTGCGATTGGCTGAACCCGCTGCTGACCCGACCGGCGTAAACCAAGCCCGATGGCCCATTGACCGCCAGCAACAGCGCGCCAAAGCCGTGGCGCTTGCCTTGGGGGCGGGTGAAACCGACGATGACGAAGGCCTGGCGCAATCGGCACTTGAGTTTCACCCAGTCGGGGCTGCGTCGCGATTCATACGGGCTGCCCAGGCGCTTGCCGACCACGCCGTCGAGTGCGAGCGCGTTGGCACTTTCAAATATATCGCCCTGGCTGGCGGAGAACGCCTCGGAGAAGCGCAGGCGCTTGCTCGCGTTGTTACTGAGGGCCTTTTTCAAGGCGGCGCGGCGTTGTTCGACAGGCGTCTGGCGCAGGTCCACGCCGTTGAGAAAAGGCGTGTCGAAGAGGAAATAGATCAGGTCTACCGTGCGGCCGATCTCGAAGGCTTGACGCAGCGCTGCGAAATCGGAGTGACCGGTGTCATCAAGCAGCACCAGCTCGCCGTCGAGCCAGCTGTTATCCAGATTCAATTCGGCCAGCGCATCGGCATGCAGTTTCAGCCGGTCGGTCCAGTCCAGCTGATTGCGGTTGAACAAGCGAATTTGGCCACCTTCGATGCGGGCCAGCAGGCGATAACCGTCGAACTTGACTTCGTAGCGCCATTCGCCGGCCGGCGGTTGCTCGACCGGTGTCGCCAGCTGCGGCAACAGTCGATCGGGCAGCGCGGTTTTCCCGGGGGGCTGGGGAGCTGACGCTGGGTCCAGCGCGGCATCGGACAGACGGGCATATTCACTCTCGGCCTTGGCCATGACAGATTCCCTTGTGTTGCTGGCGCCTGGGGGTTAGCCCCGGGAGGCCTTGGTGGCTTTTTTAGCGGGAGCGGGCTTGCGGGTCTTGGCGGATTTGGCCGCGGGCTTCTCGGCGGGTTTGTCCGGCGCCTTGCCCTTGCCGCCCAGGCTGCGCTTGAGCAGTTCGGTAAGGTCGATGACATCGGCGGTCTTGCGCTGTTCTTCGCCAGGGTCGGTTTCCACCGCTTCGAGCCGGCCCTCGTTGGCCTTCTTCTCCACCAGTTCCATGATCTTGTCCTCGAAACTGTCGCGATACTGCTCGGGTTCCCAGTCGCCACTCATGTCTTCCACGAGGCGCTTGGCCATATCCAGCTCGCCCTTGGCCAGCGTCGGGCTGGTCACTTCGTCACCCAACTCCAGCACGTCGAGCTCGCGCACCTCGGCGGGCCAGCGCAGCATCACCAGCACCAGGGCCGACTCCAAAGGCATGAGCGCCGCCAAGTGCTGGCGGGTATGCAACACCACATGGGCCAGCGCCACTTTGTTGGTCTTGATCAGGGTTTCGCGCAACAAGGCATAGACCTTGCCACCGCGTTTGTCAGGCGCGAGGAAATAGGGTTTGTCGATGTTCTGCAGGGGGATCTTTTCGCTGTCGACGAAGGAAAAAATATCGATGGTCTGGGTGGATTTGGGATGGGCGGCGCGGATTTCGTCTTCGCTGATCAGCACGTATTGGCCTTTCTGGTATTGCACGCCTTTGACGATGTCGTCCTTGGTCACCTCCTTGCCGGTGACCTTATTGACGCGCTTGTAGCCCACCGGGTCCATGCTGCGCTTGTCCAACCAGTCGAAATCCACGCCTTGGGACGCGGTGGCCGATACCAGCGCCACGGGAATGTGGACCAGCCCGAAACTGATTGCGCCTTTCCAGATTGCCCGTGCCATGGTGGATTTTCCTTGCCGGTAAATGAGTCTCTCTGGTGACCTCCGAGCCCCGGCAAAAGTTTCCACCGCGCGCCGGCTGGCTGCGGCCATCGCGCCAGCGGAACGGGCGTCCCAGAGATGCCTGGTTACATCTTCGCGCGGACATTTCGCTTAACAACCGCGAACCTGCGGCGTAGCGTGTTTTCGATATGCCTGAATCCAAGAGGTATTCCAATGAACAGGCTGATGATTGCCACCATTGCGCTATTGCTGACGGCTACTGCCCAGGCCACGTCCTTCGACCAGGGCTCGGTGATCGTGGCGCAGAATCTACCGGGCAATAACAATCCCTATAACAGTCCGATACGCCGGGCCAATCCCAACAGCATGCAGGGCACCCAGCCCAACGTACCGAACATCCGGAACAACCCGACCGTGCCCGTTCCCCGGCCGCCTACCTTGGAAAACGGCGGCATCGGTAACGGCTACCCGCGCTCCGGGCAACCATCGGGTTCCGCGCGGCCGACGATCGAGGCACCCACGCCGCCCAGAAACAGCAACAACGGCAATCGCTAGGCCGGTCTTTTTTCCCACCACAGAAGGAAGTGTGCATGATCCGTAAAACACTCCTGGCGGCCTTTTGCGCCAGCGCTGTCCTAACCCTTGCCACGCCGGTCTCTGCCGCGCAGACCGAGCAAATGAAAAGCGAGGAGGGCACGGTAGAAGTAACGACAGTGACCCGGGGACTTGAGCACCCTTGGTCAGTGGCGTTCCTGCCGGATCAACAGGGAATGCTGGTGACGGAGCGGTCGGGCAACCTGCGGCGGGTCAGCCCGGACGGCAAGCTTTCAGCACCGCTGAGCGGCGTGCCGGATGTTTGGGCTCGGAGCCAGGGCGGCTTGCTAGACGTTGTGCTGTCGCCGAACTTCAAGCAGGACCGCACGGTTTACCTTTCCTATGCCGAGGCGGGCAAGGACGGCAAGGCCGGCACCGCCGTCGGGCGCGGGCAATTGTCCGAAGACTTCAAGAGTCTGAAAGACTTCAATGTGATCTTCCGCCAGCAACCCAAGCTTTCCACCGGCAACCATTTCGGCTCGCGCCTGGTGTTTGACCGGGACGGCTACCTGTTCATCACCCTGGGGGAAAACAACGATCGCCCGACCGCCCAGGACTTGGACAAACTGCAAGGCAAGATCGTGCGCATCTACCCCGACGGCAAGGTGCCGGACGACAATCCCTTTGTTGGTCAGAAAAACGTCCGGCCCGAAATCTGGTCCTACGGCATTCGCAATCCCCAGGGCGCGGCGTTGAACCCTTGGAACGGTACGCTGTGGGAGAACGAGCACGGGCCCAAGGGCGGCGATGAGTTGAATATCATCGAACGCGGCAAGAACTATGGCTGGCCCCTGGCGACCCATGGCGACAATTATTCCGGCGCGCCAATCCCCGAAGCCCAGGGCAAGACCGCCGAAGGCACCGAGGGCCCGCACCACGTCTGGCAGGTATCACCGGGCCTGAGCGGGATGGCGTTCTACGACAGCGACCGATTCAAGGCGTGGCAGCGTAATGTCTTTATCGGTGCGCTGGTTTCCAAGGATTTGATCCGGCTGGAGTTCGAAGGCGACAAGGTCGTCCATGAGGAACGCTTGCTCGGTGAACTTGGCGAACGCATCCGTGACGTTCGCCAGGGCCCGGATGGTTTCCTGTATGTGCTGACGGATGAAGGCGACGGTGCGTTGTACAAGGTCGGGCTTAAATGACCTTGAATGCAATGAGGTTCGGGTAGCAGGGCCGGGATTTCCGTTGACTTGGCCACCGCGCGCGGCTAACGTCCAGCCATGACTTGCACCGTACTGCGCAGCCAGCCAAGCATTATTACCGCCATTCCTTATTTGGCGGGCTAGCTGACGGCTGCACCCAACCCGCCCTAGAGGCGGGTTTTTTCTTTCTGTCTCCAGGGCTTCATTCGAACCAGGAGACCGCCATGACCCCGACCCGCGCCGAGCAAGCCCTGCTGGAGCACTACGTCAAGATGATTCTGGCCGCGCCGGTGTATGAACTGGCGGTGGCCACGCCGTTGCAAGCGGCCCCAGCGCTGTCGCAGGCCCTGGGAAACCGGATCCTGCTCAAGCGCGAAGACTTGCAGCCGACCTTTTCCTTCAAGATTCGCGGCGCCTACAACAAACTGGTGCAACTGACCCAGGAGCAACGCAGCCGTGGCGTGATCACGGCTTCGGCGGGTAATCATGCCCAAGGCGTAGCGCTGGCTGCCCGGGAGCTGGGAATTTCCGCTTGCATTGTCATGCCCAGCACCACGCCGCAGCTCAAGGTACTGGGCGTGCGCAGCCGGGGCGCCGAGGCGTTGCTGCACGGTGGCAGCTTTCCGTTCGCTCTGGAATTCGCCTTGAAGCTGGCCCAGCAGACCGGACGGGAATTCGTCTCGCCGTTTGACGACCCGCAAGTCATCGCTGGGCAGGGGACGGTCGCGATGGAGATCCTGCGCGAGCATCCAGGTCCGCTGGACGCCATTTCGATATCTGCCGATTCTGTGTCGATGAAGTGATAACCGTCACCAACGACCAGCTCTGCGCGGCGATCCGGGACATCTACGACGACACGCGCTCGATCACCGAGCCATCGGGCGCCTTGGCGGTGGCGGGTATCAAGCAGTACGTGGCTGACAGCGGAGCGCAAGGCCAGACGCTGGTGGCCATCGACTCGGGGGCCAACATCAACTTTGACAGCTTGCGCCACGTCGCGGAACGCGCAGCCGTGGCCGTCTAAAGAGAATCGCCCGGCGCGTCACGGTTTTTTTTGAGCAACCGACGGATGCCCGCCCATGAAGTCGAAATAGTGGCTACTCTGAGCCTGGCAAGCCTAACGGGCAATTGCAGTTTGCATGAAAAAAACACCGCTTCCTTGCATTCTGCACGACCGTTTCGCTTGATTTTATCGCTAAGTGATTGATTTGTAACAGGCTAGATGTACCCAGGTACAGGCATGTTTTTTGCGGGTTGATACCCGAGTCCGATTGAACGGGCTCCAACACCAGAAAACGCCAAAATGAACGAACGGTAAGGCATTCGTAGTCCAGTCCGAAGGGAACTATCGGACGAAAATACTGCCGTCGTGAACATAAGTTGGCTGCCTCAACAGGAGAGAGTTGCCATGTTTTTATCTGCCCTCGAAATGCGAAACATCATTGAAAGCAGCCTGCTACCCAAGCGCTCGCAATGCACCTTGTCACCGGACTTGTCGATGACAGTGAAGATTTACGACGACCACGAGACCGACCGCGTAGCGTTGGTCAAGACTGACATCGATGCCACCAAGCTTACCGGCTGCCGCGCCATCAATGACTTGATCGCCGAACTGCGCACAGAGCTGGACCATGGGCGCGCTTCTGCAAATCACGGTTCAGGAAACTATTTCCACCAGCAACACCGGATGAGCGGACGCTAACCGTCCCTCGACCTTGCAAGCCTGACGACCGGGTCCGAATTCGTTCGAACCCGGCGTACAGCGTTTTAACTATTGGCTAGCCGAGCTGCTGCCGATAAGGCAGGTCCGGTCCGATTTTGCTGCAAGTCAGTGCAGCAGCGCGCATGGCGAAATCAAGCATCTGGCTGATCTGTTGCGCTGTCAGCGAATTCAAACCCTCCACACAGTCCAACTGGTGCTCAGTCAGCCAGGCGATCAGTGCTGCCTGGAACGTATCGCCCGCGCCTACGGTATCGGCGATCTTGACCGGACAGGCGGCAAGCGACCAGACGCCATGATGACGGCTGAACACCGTCGCGCCGTCACCGCCACGGGTCAGAAATGCCAGTTGGCAACGATGTTCCAGCCAGCCGCTGATCACTTCATGCGGGTCTCGGTCGGGGTAGAGCAGGCCCAGGTCTTCATCGCTGACTTTGATCAGGTCGGCATATTGCACTAACGTGGCAATTCGTGAACGCCACAGTTCAATGTCTGGTTGCGGGTTAAGCCGCACGTTCGGGTCGAAACTGATTAGGCGCCGGCTGCTTTCTCGTTGCACCAGGGCCAGGAGCGTGTCGGCAATGGGTTGCACCACCAGCGAAAACGAGCCGACATGCAAACCACGCACTTCAGGGCCCAGATCCGGTAGATGGGCCAGGTTCAGTTGCCGGTCGGCACACCCTTCGCCACGAAAGCTATAGTGGGGCGAGCCGTTGGTCCCTACGGCGACCATCGCCAGGGTGGTGGGGGCGTCGAAGTCATGGGTGAATTGTGCGCTGACGCCTTCTTCGGTCAATACCTGTCGCAAGCGTTGCCCAAGGTAGTCCGTGGACAGCCCGCCAAACAATGCCGATTCGATCCCCAGCCGGCGTAACCCTACCGCCACGTTGAACGGCGAGCCGCCGGCGATTGCCTTGAAATTCACTTGGGAAGCCGGAGCTGCCGCTTCGTTTGCGCTGAATAGATCAAACAGCGCTTCACCACACACCAGATACATAAGTTGCCTGCTCTCAAAGGGTTGCGACGTGTCGCCGATAAAGTGCATAAGCTTGTTGGGACGCCGCGACCTGTTCGGCGATGGGCCGGGTTTCGCTGGCCGGGTCGAGCTTGACGCAACGCTGGCACAGTTCAGCCAACTGTTCTTGCGCGCCGCCATGGCACCAGGCCGCCTGGATCGCCCCGCCCAGGGCAGCCGCTTCGCTCTGTTCGGTGCAGATGACCGTGGTGTCCATGATATCGGCGACGATCTGCCTCCAGACCGGGCTCTTCGAGCCGCCGCCGATCAGGCGAATGCTCTGCGCCTCGAGCCCATTGGCTCTCAGTAGGTCAAGGCCGTAACGCAGGCCGAAGGTCGTGCCTTCGACCACAGCGCGGCATAGATTGGGCCGGGTCAGGTTGGTGGACGTCAGGCCCAGCAGGCTGCCGGTGGCGTTCGGCAGGGCGGGGACTCGCTCGCCGTTGAGGAACGGCAGCATGCAGACGCCTTCGGCACCGATCGGCGCTTGGGTGACCAAGCTATTGAACGCGTCGAGGTCCAAGTCCAACAACTCACGCAGCGCCCCGGTGGCGTTGGTCAGGTTCATGGTGCAGATCAGTGGCAACCAGCCGCCGCTGGAAGAACAGAACGTTGCCACCGACGCCTGCGGGCTGACCACGGGCTCCGCCGCATAGGCATACACCGTGCCGGAGGAGCCGAGGCTCATGGTGATCACGCCGGGCTGGATATTGCCCGTGCCGATCGCGCCCATCATATTGTCGCCGCCACCGCTGGCCACCACGGCCTCGGGGTTCAAGCCAAGGTGCGCGGCAATCTCCGGCAGAATCCTGCCGACCGGCTGATGGGCCTCGATCAATTCCGGCAAGGCCGATTGCAGGCGTCCGCTGGGGTCGATATGTCGCAGCAGATCCGTGTCCCATTGGCGGGTGCGCACGTTGAAATAGCCGGTGCCCGAGGCATCGCCATATTCGCTGCAATGGCGGCCGGTCAGCCAGTAATTGAGGAAGTCGTGAGGCAGCAGGGCGCTGGCGATGCGTTCGAATACTTGCGGATGCTGTTCCTGGGTCCAGAGCAATTTGGAAACCGTATATCCCGGAGCGATCACCACGCCGAGACGCTCCAGGGAGCCACTTTCACCGCCGAGGTGCGCCAGGAGTCGATCGTTTTGCGCGGTCGTCTCGGTGTCGCACCACAGCTTGGCCGGGCGCAGGACCTGGCCCTGGTCATCGAGCAGCACCAGGCCATGCTGCTGGCCGGATACGCCGATGCCGAGGATCGCCTGGCCATCGACTCCGGCGGCCGACAACGCCTGCCGAGTAGCCTGGGTGAACGCGTCGAGCCATTGCTGGGTGTCTTGTTCGCGACGGCCGTTGGCGCCGCTGATCATGCTGTGTGCTGCGGAACCATGGCCAAGTACCTGGCCGCTGATCGCATCCAGGATCAGCGCCTTGGTGCCTTGGGTGCCGCAGTCGATGCCCAGGAACAGTTGTTGGTTTGCCATGGAAATCCTCGGAACAAAGAACAAAACACAAAACCTGCGTGGCGAGGGAGCAAGCTCCCTCGCCACAAGAGCGGAGCGTGCCCGCTCAGTCCGTGTCAGCGAGGATTCGTTCCAGCGTTCGCGTCACCCCATGCTCGCGCAAACTGTTGCAGCACCATTCGAATGCTGCCACGAACTCGGGCGAACGGGGGATCGCCGTGCCAAAAATTTCTTCCACCTCCAGCACCCGCTGGGTCACCAGCACGTCGTCGGCGACCAGCGCCTGGCAGAACGCCGCTCGTGGGTCGGGAATCGAATAGCTCACGCCATTCTCGTCCACGCCCTTCAGGTACACCGCCCAGGCCGCCACCACCAGCGCGGCGCGGCGGGTTTCGGCGCCGTCGGCGATCAAGCGGTTAATGGTCGGCACGGTGAATTTCGGAAACTTCGAGGAGCCGTCCGAACAGACCCGCTCCAACTGGTCGGCGATGGCTTGGTTGGAGAAGCGCTCCACCAGGGTATTCTTGTATTCGCTCAGGTCGATGCCCGGTACCGGCGCCAGTTGCGGTGTCACATCCAGGTCCATGTAGGCGCGCATATAGCGCACGAACAGCGGGTCGTTCATGGTTTCATGGACGAAGCGATAGCCCTTGAGAAATCCCAGATAGGTCAAGGCGAGATGGCTACCGTTGAGCAGCTTGATCTTCATCTCCTCATAGGGCGAAACGTCATCGGTGAACTGCACCCCGACCTTCTCCCAGGCCGGGCGACCGCTGACGAATTTGTCTTCCAGCACCCACTGCACAAAGGGTTCGCAGACCACCGGCCAGGCGTCATCGATGCCATGTTCGTCATGCAGCTGCAAGCGATGGGCGCTGCTGGTCATCGGCGTGATCCGGTCGACCATGGCGTTGGGAAAGCTTACGTTCTGGTCGATCCACCGTCCCAGCTCAGGGTCACGCAGCGCGGCGAAGGCCAGCAGCGCCTTGCGCGTGACCGCGCCGTTGTGGGGCAGGTTGTCGCAGGACATCAGGGTGAACGCCGGCGTCCCCAAGGCGCGGCGCTTGGCCAGGGCTGCGCAGAGGAAACCGAACACCGTGGTCGGCTGGTCCGGATGGGCCAGGTCGTGCTCGATCTGCGGCAGGTGGGCCATGAACTCGCCGTTGCTGTCGTCGATGCAGTAACCGCCCTCGGTGATGGTCAACGAGACAATGCGGATTTGCGGGTCGGCCAGTTTGTCGATCAGCGCACGGGCGCCGTCTTCGGCCAGCAGCATGTCGGCGATGGCGCCGATCACCCGCACTTCGGTGTCATCGGTGTCGCCCAGTTCGTAGAGGGTGAACAGGTAGTCCTGGCCGGCCAGGTCGTCCCGGGCGCGGCGGTCTTCGGCGCGCAGGCCCACGCCACAAATAGCCCAGTCAAGGCCTTCGCCGGTGTTCATCAGTGCATCGGTGTAATACGCCTGGTGCGCACGGTGGAAACCGCCGACGCCGATGTGGACGATGCCCTGGCGACGGTCGCTCAGGTTATAGGCGGGCAGGGCGACCTCGGCGTTAAGGTTGTGCAGGTTCTGTCGGTTGAGTTTCATCGCAAAATCTCGGCAATCAGGCGGCAGCGCGCAGGGCACGGGTGACCGCTACGCCTTCGGCATCGAATAAATGGCAGTGTTCGGCGTCCAGGTGCAGCTCCAATTGCTCGCCGAAACGGCTCGCCAGGTCGCCGCGCACGCGCATCGTCAAGGCTTCGCCGGAGGCGGTGACGACGTGGCAGAAGGTGTCGCTGCCCAGCCGCTCGCTGACGTCGGCGGTGACTCGCAGCGTGCAATCGCCCGGTTGCGCCAGGTTCAGGTGTTCCGGGCGAATGCCCAAGGTTACTGCGCCGCCAACGCTCAGGCTTGTACCACTCAACGGCAGGTTGATCCGCGTCCCGGCGTCCAGCAGGACTTCGCAACCCTGGCCGTCCAGTGCGGTGACCTTGCCCTTGAGGAAACCCATTTTTGGCGTGCCGAGGAACCCGGCCACGAAGAGGTTGGCGGGCTGGTGATACAGGTCCAGCGGCGAGCCGACCTGCTCGATGCGCCCGCCGTTGAGCACCACCACTTTGTCGGCCAGGGTCATGGCTTCAACTTGGTCGTGGGTCACGTAGATCATGGTGGCCTGCAGCTCTTTATGCAGGCGCGCCAGCTCCAGGCGCATCTGCACGCGCAGGGCGGCGTCGAGGTTGGACAGCGGTTCGTCGAACAGAAAAATTTTCGGGTTACGCACGATGGCTCGGCCAATGGCCACGCGTTGGCGCTGGCCGCCGGACAATTGCTTGGGCTTGCGCTCCAGCATCGGCCCCAGCTCGAGGATGCGCGCCGCTTCGTTGACTTTCTTCTCGACCTCGGCCTTGGGCACGCCGGCCAGGTCCAGCGCGAAGGACATGTTCTTGCGCACGCTCATGTGCGGGTACAGGGCATAGGTCTGGAACACCATCGCCAGGTCGCGCTTGGCCGGGCTGACTTCGGTGATGTCCCGGCCGTCCAGTTCGATGGTGCCGTCGCTGACTTCTTCGAGGCCGGCAATCAGGCGCAGCAAGGTGGACTTGCCACAGCCGGACGGGCCGACAAAGACCACGAATTCCCGGTCGTTCACTTCAAGGTCGATGCCCTTGATGATGGAGAAGCCTTCGAAGCCTTTTTGCAGATTCTTGATTTTCAGGTTGGCCATGATGATGGGCCTCCGCTTCTGATAACTGGGTGGGCGCGTTACTTCACAGCGCCGAAGGACAAACCGCGCACCAGCTGTTTCTGGCTGATCCAGCCAAAAATCAGGATCGGCGCGCAGGCCAGGGTCGAGACGGCCGACAATTTGGCCCAGAACAAACCTTCAGGACTGGAGTAAGAGGCGATCAGCGCCGTCAGTGGCGCAGCTTTGGATGAGGTGAGGTTCAGCGACCAGAACGCCTCGTTCCAGCACAGGATCAACGACAACAACACGGTCGACGCCAAGCCGCCCTTGGCGATCGGCAGCAGCACGCGGATCATCTCCTGCCAGAGCGTGGCGCCATCCAGGCGTGCGGCTTCGAGGATGTCGCGGGGAATGTCCTTGAAGTAGGTGTAAATCATCCAGACCACGATCGGCAGGTTGATCAGCGTGTAGATGATGATCAGCGCAATGCGCGTGTCCAACAGGCCAAAACTCTTGGCCAGCAGATAGATCGGCATCAGCACGCCCACCGGCGGCAGCATCTTGGTGGAGAGCATCCACAGCAAGGTGCCCTTGGTGCGCTGGGTTTCGTAGAACGCCATGGAGTAGGCTGCCGGCACCGCGATCAACAGGCAAAGGGCCGTGGCGCTGAAAGAAATCACCACCGAGTTCCAGGCGAAGCTGAAGTAGTTGCTGCGCTCGTTGATGTGCAGGTAGTTCTCCAGTGTCGGCATGAAGACGAACTGCGGCGGGGTGGCGAACGCATCGATTTCGGTCTTGAAGCTGGTCAGCACCATCCAGAAGATCGGAAAGAAGATCAGGATCGCGATGGCCCAGGCCAGCGTGCCCAGCAGCAGGCTTTGCAGGCGACGGGATTGTTGAAGAGTCATGGCGACGGCCTCAGTTCTTGTCGGTGAGGTTTTTGCCGATCATCCGCACGAGGATGATGGCGGCGATGTTGGCGATCACCACGGCGATCAAACCACCGGCCGACGCCATGCCGACGTCGAACTGCACCAGCGCCTGGTTGTAGATCAGGTAGGCGAGGTTGGTCGAGGCGTAGCCGGGACCACCGTTGGTGGTGGTGAAGATTTCGGCGAACACCGACAGCAGGAAAATCGTCTCGATCATCAGCACGACGGCAATCGGTCGCGCCAGGTGCGGCAGGGTCAGGTGCCAGAAGATCGCGATCGGGCCGGCACCGTCCAGGCGGGCGGCTTCTTTCTGTTCCTGGTCGAGGGATTGCATGGCGGTCATCAGGATCAGGATCGCGAAGGGCAGCCATTGCCACGACACGATGATAATGATCGACAGCAGCGGGTAATGCGCCAGCCAGTCCACCGGCTGCGCGCCGAACAGTTTCCAGACCGAGGCGAGGATTCCGGAGACCGGGTGGAAAATCAGGTTTTTCCAGATCAGCGCGCCCACGGTTGGCATGATGAAGAACGGCGAGATCAGCAACACCCGCACGATCCCACGACCGAAAAACTCACTGGCCTCCAGCAGGGCGCTGATCAACACCCCGAGGACAATACTGATCAGCAGCACGCTGCCCACCAGCACCAGGGTGTTGGTGGCGCCGGGCATGAAGCCCGAGTCGGTCAGGAAGTAAGTGAAGTTCTCCAGCCCGACGAATTGGTTTTCGCCGGGGTAGAGCAGGTTGTAGCGGATCATCGAGAAGTAGACGGTCATGCCCAGCGGCACGATCATCCACAGCAGCAGCAAGGCGACCGAAGGGCTGACCAGGAACCAGCCGGGGTTTGCCACACGGACCTTGCGTGCCGGCGGCGGGGCTATTTCGATGGGGGCTTTGACTGTCGTTGTCGAGGTATTCATGTCGATCACTCGTTATGCACGCATTCCCTGTGGCGAGGGAGCAAAGTCCCTCGCCACAAATGGATGTTTACAAGCCTTTACTTGGGATACCCGGCGCGCTTCATTTCCCGTTCGGTGGTGGACTGCGCTGCGGTCAATGCCTGGTCCACGGTCTGCTGGCCGGTCAGCGCGCCCGAGAAGAATTTGCCCACTTGGGTGCCGATGGCCTGGAATTCGGGAATGGTCACCAACTGAATGCCGATGTAGGGCACGGGCTTGAGCGTTGGAGCCTTCGGGTCGGCGACCTTCAACGATTCCAGCGTCACCTTGGCAAACGGCGCGGCCTTCATGTACTCCTCGCTGTAGGTTGAGGCGCGGGTTCCTGGCGGTACGTTGGCAATGCCGTCGGTCTTGGCGACCAATTGGCCGTACTCCTTGGACGTTGCCCAAGTAGTGAAGACCTTGGCCGCTTCCTTGGCTTTGGAGCTGGTCGGAATGGCCAGCGACCAGGAGTACATCCACGAGCTGCCCTTGTCGGTTTTCTCGTGGGGGGCGAAGGTGAAACCAACGTTGTCGGCGACCTTGCTCTGGGTCTTGTCGGTGACGAACGAACCGGCGACGCTGGCATCGACCCAGATCGCGCATTTGCCGCTGTTGAACAGCGCCAGGTTTTCATTGAAACCGTTGCTGGAAGCGCCCGGCGGGCCGGATTTCTTCATGTTGTCAACGTAGAAGTTCAGTGCATCTTTCCACTCGGGCCCATTGAATTCGGGCTGCCACTTCTCATCGAACCAGCGCGCCCCAAAACCGTTGGCCAGGGTGGTAATGAGCGCCATGTTCTCGCCCCAGCCGGCTTTGCCCCGCAGGCACAAGCCATATTGTTCCTTGGATTTGTCGGTGAGCTTTCCTGCGAACTCACCGATCTGGGTCCAGGTTGGGTGTTCGGGCATGGTCAGCCCGGCGTTCTTGAACAGGTCGGTGCGGTAATAGGTGATCGAGCTCTCAGCGTAGAACGGCAGGGCGTACAGCGAACCCTTGACCGACAAGCCATCGCGCACGGAAGGGAAGACGTCGTCCAGGTCGTAGGAGGCCGGTAAATCCTTCATCGGTTCCAGCCAGCCCTTGGCGCCCCAAAGTGCAGCTTCGTACATGCCAATGGTCAGCACGTCGAACTGTCCGCCCTGGGTGGCGATGTCGGTGGTCAGGCGTTGACGCAGTACGTTTTCTTCAAGCACCACCCAGTTCAGCGTGATGTCCGGGTGCTCGGCCTCGAAGGTTTTCGAGAGCTTTTGCATGCGGATCATGTCGCTGTTGTTGACGGTGGCAATGGTCAGAGTCTGTGCGCCGAAGCTGACGCTACTGAGGGTCATGCAGGTGGAGACAAGCAGAGCTTTTACCGAAGGTTTCATCGCGCACTCCTTTTCCGCGCCCACGGGCTGCAGAAGGACAGTTATTGTTTTTGTGTCTTCCGGATGAGGGGAAGAATGTGCGCTGATTACAGCCTTCAATGGGCGGCGTGACAAATCATTCGTCGCACTTTTACTGATACTATTTTGCACTGGATCTCGAAAAGATCTCAGCCCTGGTTCTGCTCGGTCAACCGCTGCACCGCCAGCCGCCGGTAATGGGAGGGGGTCATGCCCTTGAGTTGCTGGAAGCGTCGGTTGAAGTTGGAAATATTATTGAAGCCCGACTCGAAACACACATCGGTCACCGGTTTGTCGCCGTCGGCCAGCAGTTCGCAGGATTTGCTGATGCGCAGTCGATTGACGAATTCGATGAAGCAGCGGCCGGTGGCTTGCTTGAAGACGCGGCTGAAATAGGTGGGTTTCATGCCCAGGTGCTCGGCGACTTCTTCCAGGGACAGTTCCCGGGCGTAGTGGGCGAAGATGTAATCCACCGCCCGGTTGGTACGGTCAATGCTGTGTTCGTCCGCCGCCTGTGGACTGGTGGCGCCGGACAGCAATTGGTAATCATCGCAGGCCGCCAGCAACTCCATCAGGATGAAGAAATAGCCCAGCCGGCTCATGCCGTGGGCATCGGCGATGCGTTGCATCAAGGTCATGGCCTGGCGGATGGTGCGCTTGCAGCGAAACTCGATGCCGTGCTGGGCACGTTCGAGCAGCGGGGCGAGGGTCTTGAGCTCGGCAAACACCTGGTTACCGCTTTCGAACAGCTCATCGGTGAAGTTCACCAGCATGTCGCGCTTGGGCACTACTTCGTCCTCGGCCACCTGGCTGATCCAGTTATGGGGCAGGTTGGGGCCGGTGAGGAACAGCGACTGCGGGGAAAAATTGCCGATGTAGTCGCCGATGAAGACCTTGCCCGAACTGGCGACGATCAGGTGCAGCTCGTATTCCTTATGGAAATGCCAGCGCACCAACGGGCAGGGAAAACCGTGCTGGCGGTAGATGATGGACAGCCCGTTGTGGTCGTCCATCAACTCGTAGGAGGGGTCGGTGACTCTCGCTGTTCGGGTCATGTGCCTGGCGCTTTTGTTGTTATCGCCGCTGATAATGCCCCCTAAGCCCGGCAGGTTCCAGCCCCGTCACAGGTTGCTTGAAGCAGCTCGTCATCAACTGTTGCGGTTTTTTTCCTCGATCCACTGGGCCATGTACTGGGTGCTCTTGTGTTGATGATGGCGGAGCATGCTGCCGGTGAAGTTGTCCCGGCGTCGTCGCGCAAGATCGGCGCGGCAGGCCTTGATGCTGTCAATCAACGCCGGGCCGTGGACCTCCCTGCGAAAACGCTCCGCGAGCAAGGCCAGTCCCGCCTCCTGGGCAGCGGCCCAACGCGTCGGGTCGCCGTACAACTGCACGGCTGCGTTGGCGATGTCTTCGGCAGTTTGCGCGATTGCCCCGGGCCAGGGCATGCCACCGTGCATGGCCTCGGCGCCGATGGGGGTGGTGACGCTGGGCGTGCCGCACAGCATGGCTTCGATCAGTTTGCCCTTGATGCCTGCGCCGAAACGCAATGGCGCCAGGCAGATGCGTGCCGCCGACATGACCTGCAAGGCATCTTCGGCCCAGTTCATGATGTGGAATCCCTGCGCCGGATTGTGCAGCGCCGCCGCCTTGGGCGGAGTGTAGGCGCCATAGAGGTGCAGCTGCGCGCCGGGCAATCGCTGGCGAATCAGCGGCCAGACGGCGTTTTTCATCCAGAGCACGGCGTCCCAGTTCGGTGCATGGCGGAAGTTGCCAATACTGAGAAAATGCGCCCGTTCTTCGAACGGCGCACAGGTTTTATCGGGCAGATCCAGCATCAATGGGCACCAGAGCAACAATTCACGGGGTACCTTGAAGTGTTCCACCAACAGTTCGATCTCGACCTCAGACACCATCAGGTTCAGGTCGCAACGATACAGGGCGGCGATTTCCCGCTTGGCCAGGTCGGTGTCGGCCATCAGCTCGAATTCCTCGCGCAGCGCCGGGGCGAAGAGGTCGCTGAAATCCTGGGACGACTCGTCGGCCTTCAAGCGATCTTTCAAGCGTTGATGCCGGGCGTGACGCAGGCTTTGCAGGTCGGACGTTTCCAAGACACGCAGGGCGCCGGGGCAGCATTTCTCGACCCTCCAGCCGAACTGTTCTTCCATCATGAACTGGTCGAACAGGACGATGTCCGGCGCCAGCTCCTGAATGAAAGCGTCGAAGCTGCTGTTATTGAGCTCGATCGGTACTTCGCGAATGCCCAAGGCCAGCAGATCGGCGCGGTTTTCGCCAGGCTTGGCCGGGCTGCTGAAGGTCATCTCCCAGCCTTCGCCGAGAAACGCTTCCAGTAGCTGCATGACATGCCCGCCGGCCGCCGATGAGCGTGGCTCGGGCCAGACATAGCCGATCACCAGGACCTTGGTGGCGATGGGGTGGAACATGACGGGCATTCCTTGTTGCGGATCAGGCGCAGTCGGCGCGCGGGGCGCCGATAGTGACCAAGAATGCGCCCGGGCTCAAGAAAGAATCTTTTTGACCTTGTCGCGCAACTGGTCGATGGAGAAGGGCTTGCCGATTACGTTCATGCCTTCGGGCACGTCAATGCTTTCGGCATAACCGCTGGCGAACAGGATCGGCAACCCCGGCCGTACACCGCGAGCCTGTTTCGCCAACTCGCGACCGTCCATGATCGGCAGGCCGACGTCGGTCATCATAAGGGCGATGGGCTGCGTGTCGTTGCGCAGAAAAGCCAACGCCTGTTCGCAGCCATCCGCCTCCAGCACCTTGTATTCCAGTTCTTCCAGCACATCGACAATCAGCATGCGCACGATGCTGTCGTCTTCGACTACCAGGATGGTGGAGGGGGTGTCAGAAGTGGGGACGGACATAATAGACTTCTCGGAGGATGGGATCAGGAGGGGCCAGCAACGAACCGGCCGTATGCATGAGTAAGTTTCGAGGCGGCACAAGTTCCCGAACCTGTACAAGAAAGGATCTATAGTACAAGAGCTGACAAGGATAGTCGCATCCTTACAACCCCCGGTGTATCGCCATGGGATTTGCGTCCTTGAATTGTCAGAAATGTGGATCCAGCCCAGCTTTTTGGGCACACTCCATGACTTTCAACTGTCCACCAAGGCCTTTTTTCCATGACCCCTTCGTCTTCGGTTGACGAGCAAAGTTTTCGCAAGCTCCTGGCCCGCAATATCAGCCTGCCTTTAGGCATGGGCGCCCTCAGCGCGGTGTTTTTCATTGTGCTGATCACTTACCTGCTGTCGGTAATCCAGTGGGTCGGCCACACCGATCGGGTGATCAATAACGCCAATGAAGCGCTGAAGTTGAGCGTTGACCTGGAAACGGGCATGCGCGGCTACCTGTTGAGCGGCGACGAGCATTTTCTCGACCCTTATGAAGTTGCCAAGCCACGGATCGCGGTGGCGCTGGATACATTGTTGGAACTGACAGCCGATAACCCGGTGCAAACTGATCGTTTGCACCGGATCCAGGCGCTGCAAGTAGAGTGGGCCAATTACGCGCAGAGCATGATCGATCTGCAGCGCAGCAGTGGCGATTACCGGGGTGCGCTCAAGGCTGGGCGTGGCAAGCGGTTGACCGACGAGATACGCAAGACGTTCGAGGACGTCGTCGAAACCGAGCAGCAACTGCGCGCCGAGCGCAACGACGAGGTGCGCACCACCACGGTCTGGAGCATTGCCCTGTATCTGCTGTTTGTCGCCGCTGTCAGCGGGCTGCTGGCCTATGTCGGTCGCCGCGACCTGCTGACGTTGTCCGGCAACTACAGCGCCAGCCTGAAAGTCCAGCAGCAAAGTGCCTTGCGCCTGGAGAAGCAGGCCTGGTTGCGCAATGGGCAGACGCAGTTGGCCGAGCAGGTCCTGGGACAACTGACCTTGAGTCTGTTGGGGCGCAATATCCTGCAGTTCTGTGCCCAGTACCTGGGAACCGTAGTCGCCGCGCTTTATGCGCGGGAAGAAAATGGCGTCCTCAAGCGCATTGCCACTTATGGCATGTCCCGGGAGGACGACGAGCAGGAGCAAATGATCCTCCACGGCGAAGGCATCGTCGGGCAGGCCGTGCAGCAAGGACGCTTGATCCGCCTGGACGACGTGCCACGCGATTATCTCAAGATCAGCTCGGGGCTTGGCCAAGGTTTGCCCAACTGCGTATTGGTGGTGCCAACCCGTGACGACGACCGGATCAACGGGGTCATTGAGCTGGGTTTCCTGCGGCCACTGACCGAGCGCGATCTTGAACTGCTGGAATTGATTGCCGGCAACATTGGCACGTCCATCGAGGCAGCCCGTTATCGCCAGCGCCTGCAGGAAGTACTGGCTGAGACGCAGCAACTGAACGAAGAGCTGCAAGTGCAGCAGGAAGAGCTCAAGACCGCCAACGAGGAGCTGGAAGAACAGTCACGGATCCTCAAGGAATCCCAGGCTCACCTGGAAGCCCAGCAACAGGAACTGGAGCAGACCAATGAGCAACTGGCCGAACAGCGCGACGCCATGGACCAGAAAAACAGCGAGCTGAACCTGGCGCAGATCCAGTTGCAGGAGCGTGCCGAAGAGCTGCAGCGTTCGAGCAAATACAAATCCGAGTTCCTGGCCAATATGTCCCATGAGCTGCGCACGCCGCTCAACAGTTCGCTGATCCTCTCCAAACTGCTGGCGGAGAACCCGCACAACAACCTCAGCGAGGAACAGGTCAAGTTCGCCGAATCGATCTATTCCGCGGGCAATGATTTGCTGAACCTGATCAACGACATCCTCGACATTTCCAAGGTCGAGGCCGGAAAACTCGAAGTGCGCCCGGAAAATACCAGCGTGCCGCGCCTGGTGGAAGGGCTCCAGGCTATGTTCAAGCCGCTGACGGCTGAAAAAGGCCTGGCGTTTGAAGTGCAGATAATGCCGGACGCGCCGGCGATGCTGTACACCGATCGCCAGCGTCTTGAGCAAGTGCTCAAGAACCTGCTGTCCAACGCGGTGAAGTTCACCGAGCAGGGCTCTGTCATGCTTTCGGTGACCGGCCAGCCGGGTTCGGGTATCGCGTTCATGGTGCGTGATTCGGGAATAGGCATTGCGCCCGATCAGCAGCAGAGTATTTTCGAGGCGTTCCGCCAGGCTGATGGCACCACCAATCGCCGCTATGGCGGCACCGGGTTGGGCCTGTCGATTTCCCGGGACCTGGCTGCCTTGCTTGGCGGTTCGATCTCGGTTGTCAGCGAGCCGGGGAAGGGCAGCGTATTCACTCTGGTATTGCCCGAGCGTTATATCGAGCCCGGCGAGGAGCCCGTGGAGCCAAGGATGTTCGCCCCGGCAACAACCGCGCCAGCGCCAGCCCATGTGCCGACACCGCTGTCCTTGGTCGCTGAAGTGGACCCGCCAGTCCCGCAATTCGCGGACGACCGCGACAAGGCGCCTTTCGCGACCCGCTGCATCCTGGTCATTGAAGACGAACCCAAGTTCGCCCGGATCCTGTTCGACCTCGCCCACGAGCTCGGTTACCAATGCCTGGTGGCCCATGGCGCCGACGAGGGATTTGACCTGGCCCTGCAACTGAGTCCCGACGCGATCCTGTTGGACATGCGCCTGCCGGATCACTCCGGGTTGACCGTGTTGCAGCGCCTCAAGGAACAAGCCCAGACCCGGCACATTCCGGTGCACATCATCTCCGTCGAAGACCGCGTCGAAGCGGCGATGCACATGGGCGCCATCGGTTACGCCGTCAAGCCGACGACCCGGGAGGAACTCAAGGATGTTTTCGCCCGCCTGGAAGCCAAGCTGACCCAGAAGGTCAAGCGGGTGCTGCTGGTGGAAGACGATG
The DNA here is from genome assembly GCF_051131945.1 of Pseudomonas sp. Z5-35. NCBI lineage: Bacteria > Pseudomonadati > Pseudomonadota > Gammaproteobacteria > Pseudomonadales > Pseudomonadaceae > Pseudomonas > Pseudomonas sp. Z5-35. The sequence continues at coordinate 2,908,198 of NZ_CP071640.1, read as the reverse complement.
ATCTGCAGCGCGACAGCATTACCCGCCTGATCGGCGACGATGACATCGAAATCACCGCCGTCGGCCTGGCGCAGCAAGCCCTGGAACTGCTGCGCACCAATGTCTACGACTGCATGATCATCGACCTCAAGTTGCCGGACATGCTCGGCAACGACCTGCTCAAGCGCATGTCCAGCGAGGAGATCTGTTCGTTCCCGCCGGTGATTGTCTACACCGGGCGCAACTTGACCCGCGATGAAGAAGCCGAGCTGCGCAAATATTCGCGCTCGATCATCATCAAGGGCGCGCGCTCGCCGGAGCGCCTGCTGGACGAGGTCACACTCTTTCTGCACAAAGTCGAATCCCGGTTGTCCCATGAAAGACAGCGCATGCTCCAGACTGCCCGCAGCCGCGACAAGGTGTTCGAAGGCCGCAAAGTGTTGTTGGTGGATGACGACGTGCGCAACATTTTCGCCCTGACCAGCGCCCTGGAGGCCAAAGGAGCGGTCGTGGTCATTGGCCGTAACGGATACGAGGCGATCGAGCGCCTGAACGAGGTCGAAGACATCGACTTGGTACTGATGGACGTGATGATGCCCGAGATGGATGGCTTTGAAGCTACCGCGCTGATCCGCAAGGATCCACGCTGGCGCAAACTGCCGATCATCGCCGTGACAGCCAAGGCCATGAAAGATGACCAGGAACGCTGCCTGGCGGCGGGCTCCAACGACTACCTGGCCAAGCCGATCGACCTGGATCGCCTGTTTTCACTGATTCGCGTGTGGTTGCCGAATATGGAAAGAATTTAGTGGAACGTAATACAGACATTGAACTTCGTTTGTTGATTGAAGCGATCTACCTGAAGTACAGCTACGATTTTCGCGACTATTCTGGCGCCTCTATCAAGCGCCGGGTCCTGCACGCGTTGAGCCAGTTCGACTGCAAGACTATTTCAGCCTTGCAGGAGCGGGTGCTGCACGATCCGGGCGCGTTCATGCAGTTGCTGCAACTGCTGACGATTCCTGTCAGCGAGATGTTTCGCGATCCCGCGCATTTCCTGGCGATACGCGAAGAAGTCGTTCCGCTGCTCAGGACCTACCCGTCGATCAAGATCTGGATCGCCGGTTGCAGCACCGGCGAAGAGGTCTATTCGATGGCGATCCTGCTGCGCGAAGAGGGCCTGCTGGACCGCACGCTCATTTACGCAACCGACATCAATCCGCGTTCTTTGGAAAAAGCCAAGCAGGGCATTTTTTCCCTGGAAAACGTCAGGGCCTACACCCAGAATTACCAGCTTGCCGGAGGACGGCTCTCGTTTGCCGATTACTACACGGCGGCCTACGATTACGCCATGTTCGATAAAACCCTGCGCCAGAACGTGACCTTCGCCGATCACAGCCTTGCGACGGACAGTGTGTTTTCCGAAACGCAGTTGATTTCATGTCGTAACGTATTGATTTATTTCAATAAAAAGCTTCAAGATCGCGCCTTTGGACTTTTTCACGAGTCCCTCTGCCATCGTGGCTTCCTGGTACTGGGGAGCAAGGAAACACTCGACTTTTCGGCGTTCGGCAAGCAGTTCGAACCATTGGTCAAACAGGAACGGATCTATCGCAAGTTATGAATCCAGTGACGGACAGATCCAGGCCCATGATCGAGGCCATCGTCGTCGGCGCATCCGCCGGAGGCGTCGAAGCGCTGCTCAAAATCTTCAGCCCGCTGCGCAGGGGCTTTCGCGTGCCCATTCTGGTGGTGTTGCATTTGCCCGACGAGCGCAATAGCCAGCTGGCCCAGGTATTCCGCCACCGCCTTGCGGTACCGGTGGAGGAAGCCCAGGACAAGCAGGACATCAGCCCGGGAACCTTGTATGTCGCGACGCCTGGTTACCATTTGTCGGTCGAAGCTGACCGCAGCCTGTCGTTGAGCCTGGAGGCCCCGGTGCACCATTCGCGACCGTCAATCGATGTGTTGTTCGAGTCGGCGGCCGATGTCTACGGTCCCGACCTGCTGGCGGTGGTGCTGACCGGCGCGAACAGCGACGGGGCCCGCGGCCTGGCCAAGGTCAAGGCGCAGGGCGGCCTTACGATTGTTCAGGACCCGGAGGAGGCGCAGGTTTGCACCATGCCCGAAGCGGCGCTCAGCTTGCATGAGCCCGACCACATCCTAACTTTGCAAGGCATCGGCCAGTTACTGGCCGGGCTGGAATGAACCACATGCCAAGAGATATTCAAGCCAAACTGCTGATCGTCGACGATCTGCCTGAGAATCTGTTGGCCCTGGAAGCGCTGATCAAGCGCGACGACCGCCAAGTCTTCAAGGCGTTGTCGGCCGATGAAGCGCTGTCCCTGCTTTTGCAGCATGACTTTGCCTTGGCAATCATCGATGTGCAGATGCCGGGCATGAACGGGTTCGAACTGGCCGAACTGATGCGCGGCACGGAAAAGACCCGCAGCATTCCCATTATTTTCGTCAGCGCCGCCGGCCGCGAGCGCAACTACGCGTTCACCGGTTATGAAAGTGGCGCGGTGGATTTCTTGCACAAGCCGCTGGACACCCACGCGGTCAAAAGCAAGGTCAACGTGTTCGTCGAGCTCTATCGCCAGCGCAAGGCAATGAAGGAGCAAGTGATTGCCCTCGAGCAGAGCCGTCGGGAGCAGGAGCAGTTGCTCGAGGAGTTGCAAGCCACCCGCAGCGAGCTTGAGCAGGCGGTGCGCATGCGTGACGACTTCATGTCGATCGTCGCTCATGAGGTGCGTACGCCGCTCAATGGCCTGATCCTCGAAACGCAGCTGCGCAAGATGCACCTGGCGCGGGACAACGCCGCGGCCTTCACCTTGGATAAGGTGAAGGCGATGGTGGAGCGCGATGAACGCCAGATCAAAAGCCTGATCCGCTTGATCGAGGACATGCTGGACGTCTCTCGCATTCGAACCGGCAAGCTGTCCATTCGTCCGACCCGCTTCAACTTGACGGCACTGGTGCAAAACCTGGTCCGCAACTTCCAGCCGCAGATCGCCGCTGCCGAATGCACACTGAGCTGCACGGCCGAACCCTCGGTAGAAGGGCAGTGGGATGAGTTCCGCATCGAGCAGGTGGTGTCGAATCTGCTGACGAATGCCCTGCGCTATGGCAGCAAGAGTCCGATTGACGTGCGTGTCTATAAGACGCCCGACCATGCTTGCGTCGAGGTCCAGGACCAGGGCATCGGCATCAGCGAAGAGAATCAGAAGCGCATCTTCCAGCAGTTCGAACGGGTTTCCTCCAAGGCCGCTACGGCGGGCCTTGGGTTGGGCTTGTTCATCTCCGAACAGATTGTTACCGCCCATGGCGGCAGCATCACGGTCGATAGCCGCCTCAACGAAGGGGCGTTGTTTCGCGTTTGTCTGCCTTTTCAGAAAACTGGCGAACGGACGCAACCTCTGAGTGACCCCAGGGTCGTATCAGCAGCTATTGATCCAACAAAGGCTTCTCATGAGTGAAGATGCGCAAGACGTTGTTCTGATCGTCGAGGATGACCCCTCGATCCTGATGGTGCTGTCGGCTTACCTGTCCGGCGAAGGCTATCGCGTGCTGCAGGCTGAAAATGGTGAGCAGGCGTTCGAGATCCTCGCGAGCAAGCCCCATCTGGACATGATGATTACTGACTTCCGCCTGCCCGGCGGCATTTCCGGCGTGCAGATCGCCGAGCCCGCGGTGAGGTTGCGTCCGGACTTGAAGGTCATCTTCATCAGCGGTTACGCCCAGGAAGTGCGCGAGACGGACAGCCCCATTACCCGCAAGGCGCCGATCCTGGACAAGCCGTTTGACTTGGATGTGTTGCAGAAAATCATGCAGCGGATGTTGTCGTAGCTTTTGTATGACTGGGGAGCTGGCTTGTGTCAGCCGAGGCGTCCCAGTCAAACCTTGATCATCTCCCGCACCTTCGCCGTCAACAGATCAAACGTGAACGGCTTGGTGATCATCTGCATGCCAGGGTCCAGGAAACCGCCGCGCACTGCGGCGTGTTCGGCGTAGCCGGTGATGAACAGTACCTTGAGATCCGGGCGGATCTGCCGGCCGATTTCCGCCAGTTGCCGCCCGTTCATGCCGGGAAGGCCTACGTCGCTGATCAGCAGGTCGATGCGCTGGATCGATTGTAGGATCGGCATCGCGCTATTGGCATCGGCGGCCTCGACGAAGGCGTAGCCCAACTCGCCCAGCACCGCACAGACCAATACCCGCACCGCTGGATCATCTTCAACGATCAGCACAGTCTCGCCATCCTGTGCATAAGGCGCCTGTTGGGCGACGGCTGACGGTTCGTGTATTTCTTCGCCCGCGAAACGCGGCAGGTAAAGGTTCACCGTGGTGCCTTTGCCGACCTCGCTGTCGATGGTCACATGGCCCCGCGACTGCTTACTGAATCCATAAATCATCGAGAGACCCAGGCCCGTGCCCTGGCCGATGGGTTTGGTGGTGAAGAACGGGTCGAACGCTCGGTTGATCACCGCTTCCGGCATCCCGCAACCACTGTCTTGCACGCTCAGCACCACGTAGTCGCCGGGCTCCAGGTTGGTGTAGGCGCCGGTGAAGCCGGTGTCCAGGTATTGATTGAAGGTCTGCACCACCAGTTTGCCGCCACCCGGCATTGCATCGCGGGCGTTGAGCACCAGGTTGAGCAGGGCGCTCTCCAGTTGGTTGGGGTCGGCTTCGGCGATCCAGAGCTGCTCGTCCAGTTGCATCTCCAGGCGGATGCTCTCGTTGAGGCTGCGTTGCAGCAACTCGCCCATGGACAATACCAGGGTGTTCATTTGCACGGCCTTGGAGTCCAGCGATTGCCGGCGCGAGAAGGCCAGCAACCGATGCGTCAGGCCTGCCGCCCGATTAGCCGACGTCACTCCCAGGTCGATCAGACTGTCGAGGTCTTCGGTACGGCCGCGGGCCAGGCGTCGGCGCAGCAGTTCGAGACTGCCGATAATGCCGGTAAGCATGTTGTTGAAGTCATGGGCGATGCCGCCGGTCAACTGGCCGACCGCTTCCATTTTCTGCGATTGGCGCAGGGCTTCTTCGTTATGGCGCAGCTGGGCGGTGCGCTCCTCGACCTGTTGCTCAAGGGTTTCGAGGGTGGTTTGCAGGCGCAACTCGCTATCGCTGAGATCAATCAGGCGGTCCCGTGCGTCATATTGCCTTCGGCGTCCACGCAGTGCGGTGGTCACCAGGCTGACGAGCGTCACCGGGTGGAACGGACGCTCCAGGAACGTCACGTTGCCCAGTTGTGCGCCGATGCGAGCAACCGGGTTGTGCTCGGGGCCACCGTGATGAGTCAGCAGGACGATGGGCAGGTCGGACCAGGCCGGTTGCTGTTCGATGTGCTGGAACAGGGTTTCCAGATCCGGCCCGACCAAGGCTTCCGATGAAATCACCAAAAGGCCCGCGCCTTTCCCCAATTCTTCGCACAAATGACCCAGGTGACTGCAAACGAGGCCGTTGAAACCGGCTTCCTTGAGAATCATGAGGGCGATCTGGCTGTCCCGTCCCAGCGGCGCAAGAATCAGCGCCCGCTCGGACAGTGGCTCTGCCGACATCACGGGGCTTCATCCCCGAGAAGCGGGTTATCCGCGCCCATATAGGTCGGTACGCCGCGCAATACCCCCTGGAATGCCTCCAGCGGCTGACCGATGGTCATGCCCTGCGTGCTGATGCGATATTCACGGATGGTCGACTCGTGGGCGCCAGTGCGTTTCTTGATAACGGAAACCGCCCGGCGAACCTTGCCCAGCGCTTCGAAGTAACGCAGCAGGATTACGGTATCGGCCAGGTAGGTGATGTCCACCGGTGCCTGCATGTCGCCGACCAGACCGTGTTGCGCGACGGTCATGAAGGTCGCCGCGCCTTTGCGATTGAGGTAGAGCAACAGCTCATGCATATGGAGGACCAGGGCGTTTTCTTCCGGCATGGCGGCCTGGTAGCCGTTGATGCTGTCGATGACTACGGTCTTGATATTTGCGTCACTGACGCAACGGCGCACGCGATGGGAAAACTCGCCCGGAGACAGCTCTGCGGCATCGACCTGTTCGATCAGCAGATTGCCGGTTTTTTGCAGTTCGTGCAGATCGATGCCGATATTTTTCATGCGCTCGAACAGCAAGCCCAGTTCTTCGTCGAAGATGAACAGCGCGGCTTTTTCTCCGCGCAGCACGGCAGCAGCAGCAAAGATCAACGAGATCAGCGACTTGCCGGTACCGGCCGGACCGAGGATCAGGGTGCTTGAGCCGGTCTCGATGCCACCGCCCAACAGGGCATCCATTTCGCTGATGCCGCTCGACAGCTGCTGGCGCTGGTACTGGCCGCGATGCTCGGCGGCCACCAGACGAGGGAAGACGTGCAAGCCGTCGCTCATGATGGTGAAGTCGTGGTAGCCGCCACGGTATTTCTGCCCGCGATACTTGACCACCCGCAGCCGCCGCCGTTCGGCACCGTAGTTGGGGGTCAATTCCTCGAGGCGGATGACGCCGTGCGCCACGCTGTGCACGGTCTTGTCCAGGGACTCGGTGGTGAGGTCATCAAGGAGCAGGACGGTAGCGTCATAACGCACGAAATAGTGTTTAATCGCGAGAATCTGGCGACGATAACGCAGGGAGCTTTGCGCCAGCAGGCGGATCTCCGAAAGGCTGTCCAGCACGACCCGGGTCGGCTTGATGCGCTCCACCACTTCGAAGATTTGTCGGGTCGCTTCGCCCAACTCCAGATCTGACGAATACAGCAGGCTCTGCTGCTGATCGGCGTTGAGCAGGCTCTCGGGCGGGGTCAGTTCGAAAATATGAATGTTTTTATCCAGCGTCCACCCGTGGGAGGCTGCGCCCTGGCGCAGTTCATGCTCGGTCTCCGATAGGGTGATGTACAACGAGCGTTCGCCGGCCTGGGCGCCGGCCATCAGGAAATGCAAGGCAACCGTAGTTTTACCGGTGCCCGGCTCTCCCTCCAGGAGGAACACGTGTCCTCGGGACAAACCACCGGAAAGAATATCGTCCAGTCCCTCGATACCGATGGCGGCTTTGGTGCTGATCGACTCGTTTGATGTAATCAAAAATAACCCTCTCATGACTAGGGGAGTGGGCAGTTGACGGGGTATCGCCTGAGATGAACTGCCTGAACACTTGACCTCTGGCAGTGGTAGCGGTTCCGCTTCCTTTGACAAAACGCGCATTGCTGCACAACTTTCGGCTCGCGTCGATTGGCCTAGAGACCTTGTTGCAGCGCCGGGTCATCGGGGTTCAGTTGTTCCAGTTGGGCCAGCAGGATCTGGACATTCTGCAACTGTCCGGTCTCCTTCCAATAGTTGATCAGCAGCACACGTGCCTTGCGGTCGGCGGGGTAGCGCTGAACGATTTCCTGCAACTGTTTCTGCGCGGCTTCCACTTCCTGCTCGGCGTGCAACGTGGTTGCCAAGTCATAACGGTAATGCCTGTTCTCAGGCTCCAGCTCCACGGCTTTTGCCAGGCCGAGCACCGCGTATTCGCTCTGGCCGTGTTGCAGCAGCCACATGCCCAGTGCATGTTGCAGATAAGCTGATGCCGGCTGGGTTTGCAACTGGCGGGCGAGCAATTTTCGTGCGGCTTCCCCCTGGCCTTGTTTGTCCAGCACGTCGACCTGCATGACCAGCGCCGGCAGGTTGTCCGGTTGCAGGCGCAGCGCCTGTTCAAGTGCCTGCTGGGCTTTTTTCAGCTCGGCGCTGTGCAAATACAGGCGGGCGAGTTGATAGAGCGATTCGGTAGTCGGTGGCCCGTCGTTCAACACTTGCTTCCAGGTATCGACAGCGATCTGCATCGCTGCGAAATACAGGCCCAGTTCATCCGGTGAAGACCCCAGCAGCGCATCCACGGCGGCGAATCGAACGTCTGGCTCGTTGTCATCCAGCAGCGGGCCGAGCAACAGGCTGCGATGGGCGTTCGGCACCAGTCCGACGATACTGCCGATGGCGGCTCGCCGCACATCTGGCGCTTCGCTTTGCAGGTCCGCCTGTGCCAGTTTCAGGGCTTGCGGGCTGGGGTAATTGGGCAGTTCGGCGTGCAGCCATACCCGACGCTTGGGCGACAGGTCCGGACGTCCCAATTGCTGATACAACATCCGCGCGGCGCCGGGCTGGCCATTGCGCGCTTGTTCCAGGGCTTCGCTGTAACCGCGCTTGATAGCCTCGGGAATCTTCGGCGTCGTACTGCGCTGCCACATCGCGACAAGACCGATCGCCAACACAACGGCAAGACTGAGAAGCAGGTAGCGGCGAGACGAGGGCATGCAGGTAATCCATAACCAGGAGCGTGAAATGTCGCAAGCTTCGGTCAGGCCGCGACCTGAGTCAAACCTTGTGGCTATCCGCGTACGAAACGTATGGGCGATCGACCAAAAAAAGCCCCGCGTCCAAATGAGACGCGGGGCAAAAATTTGGCTGGTTGCGGCCAACCAAAGGAGCTCGGTGGGGAAGGGGTCAGTTGCTGGCGACGGTTTCCGGTTGCCAACCGCCGCCGAGGGCCTTGTAGATCGCGACGATGCCGCGGTACAGGTCGACTTCGGCCTGGGCCTGGCTATCTTCGGCGGCCAGGCGTTCACGCTGGGCGTCGAGGAGCACGAGGAAGTCCTCTGTGCCTTCGCGGTAGCGGATTTCGGCGAGGTTGGCGGCCGCGCGGCTCGATTCGCTCTGGCGGATCAGCGAGATCAGCCGTTGCTGGCGCTTGCCGTAGTCGCTGAAAGCATTTTCCGACTCTTCCAGGGCCAGCAGCACTTGTTGCTCGTAGTTCGCCAGGGCGCCATCCGCCTCGGCGCTGGCACCGCGCAAGCGCGCCCGCACGCTGCCCAAGTCGAAGGCTGCCCAGGTAATGCTCGGACCCAGCGCCCAGGCATTGGCCGCCGAGGAGCCGATCTGCGAACCGCGTCCAGCGGTAAAGCCGAGGAAGCCGCTGAGGCTGACCCGTGGGAACAGGTCGGCCTTGGCCACGCCGATGCGTGCCGTTGCGGCTGCCAGCTGACGCTCGGCGCTGAGCACGTCTGGGCGGCGTTGCAGCAGTTGACCGGGATCGCCAATCGGCAGGGCCTTGGCAATGGCCGGCAACTGCTTGGGGCTAAGGTCCACGCTCAGCTTGTCCGGGCGCTCGCCCAGCAACGTCGCAATGCGGTTGCGCTGGCGGGCCTGTTCGGCTTGCAGTTGTGGCACGCTGGCTTCCACTGCGGCCAGCCGAGCATCGGCACGGACCACGTCGAGCTGATCGCCGACGCCGGCATCGCGCAGGCTTTCGGTGATCTTGCGTGACGCCTGTTGGTTGTCCAGGTTCGCCAGGGCAATCTTCTCCCGAAGCTGGGCGCCGCGCAGTTGGCCGTAGGCATCCACCAGTTCGGCGATCATCGTCACCTGCAACTGGTAGAGGTCGGCTTCGGTGGCCTGCTGGTCGGCGTCGGTGGCCTCCAGGTTACGCCGGATGCGACCGAACAGGTCCAGCTCCCAGGCCATATCCAGGCCCAGGTCGTAGCGCTCGCTATTGACCCGATCATCGGTCTGGCCCATCGGGTTCTGCCCCTTGCCCAACTCGCTGCTGGCACGGCTGGTGATGGTCGGCATGGCGTCATTGCTGGCGTCATCGCGAATCGCACGGGCGGCCCGCAGACGGGCGAAGGCCACGCGCAACTCACGGTTGCCTTCCAGGGAGCGGGTCACCAACGCGTTAAGGGTCGGGTCGTCGAACTGCTGCCACCAGATGCCTTCGAAGCGCGCGCGATCGAAGTTCTTCTGGCCGGCGGCGCCGTCGGTGGCGGTGGTGATATTTGCCGCCTCCGTTTGCGGTGTCTGGTAGTCCGGGCCCACGGCGCAGGCACTCAGTGCCAGAACCAGCAAGCTCGGCATGAACACTTTCAAACTCATTGTTGCGCCTCCAGTTTCAAGGCCCGGGCCGCTTTGCGGGCCTCGCTGCGCTCGACGAAGTTACGGATCAATACGTAGAACACCGGGGTCAGCAGCAGGCCAAAGAAGGTCACGCCGAGCATGCCCGAGAACACCGCGACACCCATGGCGTGGCGCATTTCCGCACCCGCGCCGCTGGAGAACACCAGGGGCACCACGCCCATGATGAAGGCGAACGAGGTCATCAGGATCGGCCGCAGACGCAGGCGGCAGGCTTCGAGCACGGCGGCCAGCGGGGTCATGCCTTCGAGCTGTTTATCCTTGGCGAACTCGACGATCAGGATCGCGTTCTTACAGGCAAGCCCCACCAGTACGATCAAGCCGATCTGGGTGAAGATGTTGTTGTCACCGCCCGACAGAATCACACCGGTGATGGCCGACAGCAGGGTCATCGGTACGATCAGGATGACCGCCAACGGCAGGCTCCAGCTTTCGTACTGTGCCGCGAGTACCAGGAACGCCAGCAGGACGCAGAGCGGGAACACGAACAGCGCGGTGTTGCCCGAGAGGATCTGCTGGTACGTCAGGTCGGTCCACTCGTAGGTCATGCCGTTGGGCAGTTCGTCCTTGAGCAGTTTCTCGATGGCTTTTTCAGCCTGGCCGGAGCTGTAACCCGGTGCGGCGGCACCGTTGATTTCAGCGGTGATAAAGCCGTTGTAGTGCATTACGCGGTCCGGTCCCGAGGTGTCGCTGACCTTGATAAAGGTCGCCAGCGGGATCATCTCGCCACGGTTGTTGCGCACCTTGAGCTGGCCGATCTGGTCCGACTCGAGGCGGAACTGCTGCTCGGCCTGGACGTTGACCTGGTAGGTACGACCGAAGCGGTTGAAGTCGTTGGCATACAGCGAACCCAGGTAGATCTGCAGGGTGTCGAAGATGTCGCTGACGGCCACGCCATGGGTCTTGGCTTTTTCACGGTCGATGGCGGCATCGACCTGGGGCACGTTCACGGTGTAGCTGGTGAATAGCCCGGCCAGTTCCGGCACGTTGTGGCTCTTGGTGATGATGTTCATGGTTTCCTTGTACAGCTCGTCGTAGCCCAGGTTGCCCCGGTCTTCGATTTGCAGGCGGAAACCACCGATGGTGCCCAGGCCCTGTACCGGCGGCGGCGGGAAGATCGCCATGTAGGCTTCCTGGATTTCCGAGTACTGGCCGTTCAACGCACCGGCGATCGCACCGGCCGACATGCTCGGGTCCTTGCGCTCGTTAAAAGGCTTGAGGGTGACGAACACGATGCCGGAGTTCGGGCTGTTGGTGAAACCGTTGATCGACAGGCCCGGGAAGGCCACCGCGCTTTCAACGCCTGGCTGTTTGAGGGCCATGTCGGACATGCGTTTGATCACGTCTTCGGTGCGGTCCAGGCTCGCAGCGTCCGGCAACTGGGCGAACGCCACCAGGTATTGCTTGTCCTGGCCAGGCACGAAACCGGTCGGCGTGCTCGAGAAGCCGAAGAAGGTCAGCACCATCAGGCCCGCATAAAGGACCAGGGCGATGCCGCTGCTGCGGATCACGCGGCCGACAGTCCCCACGTAGCTGTGGCTGGCGCGGTCGAAGAAACGGTTGAACGGACGGAACAGCCAGCCACCGAAGATTTTGTCCAGCGCTCGCGAAAAACGGTCCTTGGGCGCGTCATGACTCTTGAGCAATACCGCTGCCAGGGCTGGCGACAGGGTCAGCGAGTTGAAGGCCGAGATCACCGTCGAAATGGCGATGGTCAAGGCGAACTGCTTATAGAACTGTCCGGTCAAGCCACTGATGAAGGCCGCTGGCACGAACACCGCGCACAGCACCAGTGCCGTGGCGATGATCGGCCCGGTCACTTCACCCATGGCGCGCTTGGTGGCTTCCACCGGCGTAAGCCCGAGGCCGATGTTCCGTTCGACGTTTTCCACCACCACGATGGCGTCGTCCACGACGATACCGATAGCCAGTACCAATCCGAACAGCGAAAGCGCATTGAGCGAGAAACCGAACAGGTGCATGACGGCGAACGTACCGATCAGCGATACCGGTACCGCCACTAATGGAATGATCGACGCACGCCAGGTCTGTAGGAACAGGATGACGACCAGCACCACGAGAATCAGCGCTTCGAACAGGGTGTGGACCACCGCTTCGATGGAGCCGCGCACGAAGATCGTCGGGTCATAGACGATGCTGTAGTCCATGCCGGCCGGGAAGCCTTTCTTCAACTCGTCCATTTTCTCGCGCACATCGTTGGAGATCTGGATGGCGTTGGAACCTGGGCGCTGGAAGATCGGGATTGCTACCGCTGGCTGATTGTCCAGCAGTGAACGCAGGGCGTATTGACTGGAGCCCAGTTCGACCCGGGCGATGTCTTTCAAGCGAGTGATTTCACCGTTGGCGCCGGAACGAATGATGATGTTCTCGAACTCTTCTTCGTTCACCAGGCGACCCTGGGTGTTGACCGACAGTTGGAACGCCGTGGCGTTAGGCGCTGGTGGCGCCCCCAGGGCACCGGCAGCGACCTGGCGGTTCTGTTCACGGATCGCCGTGACCACGTCAGTGGCGGTCAGGTTGCGCGAAGCGGTCTTGTTCGGATCGAGCCAGACCCGCAGGGAGTAATCACCCATGCCGAACAGTTGCACATCACCCACGCCGCCCAGGCGCGCCAGCTCATCCTTGATGTTGAGCAAGGCGTAGTTGGACAGGTAGAGCATGTCGTAGCGTTGGTCCGGCGAGGTCAAGTGCACGACCATCGTCAGGTCGGGCGAGGCCTTGTCCACGGTGATACCGATGCGGGTCACTTCCTCCGGCAACTTGGGCTCGGTACGGGTGACGCGGTTCTGCACCTGCACCTGGGCGTTGTCCAGGTCGGTGCCCAAGGCAAAGGTGATGGTCAGCGTGATCTTGCCGTCGGCGGTGGACTGCGAGGACATGTACAGCATGTTCTCGACACCGGTGATGGCTTGCTCCAAGGGCGCGGCAACGGTTTCGCCGATCACCTTGGGGTTGGCGCCCGGGAAGTTGGCGCGCACGACCACGGTCGGTGGCACGACTTCCGGGTATTCGCTGATCGGTAGCTGGAACAGCGAGATGGCGCCCGCGATCAGGATCAGCAGCGAGAGCACCGCTGCAAAGATTGGCCGTGAAATGAAGAACTGGGAAAATTTCATCTTGAGTTCAGTCCCTTAACCGCGTGGGGACGCAGAGGCCAGTTTGCCTGCCGATCCGGACGGCGCCTTGGCGGGCGCGACCTGAGGCAAGTTGCTGGCTTCGAGCGCTTTGCGTTGTTGTGCCAGGGCGGCGAGGGTGGCTTCGCTGGCCATCGGCACCGTTTCAGGCGTAACCGGCGAACCCGGACGGGCGCGTTGCAGGCCCTTGACGATGATGGTGTCGTCCTTGCTCAAGCCGTTGCGCACGATGCGCAGGCCTTCGATCTTCGGACCCAGCTCGACGGCGCGGTACGCAGGCTTGTTCTCGGCGTCCATCACCAGTACGAATTTTTTGCCCAGGTCGGTGCCCACGGCTTCGTCGTTGATCAGCACGGCGGAGTAGGTGCCGCTGCCCACCAGTTTCAGGCGGGTGTAGAGGCCCGGGGTGAAGGCGCCGTCTTTGTTGTCGAATACCGCGCGACCACGGATGGTGCCGGTCTGCGGGTTGACCTGGTTATCGACGAAGTTCATCTGGCCTTGGTGCGGGTTGCCGTCTTCGTTGGACAGGCCCATGTAGACCGGCGTGGCCTGGCCGCGCTGGCCCTGGCGGGCAAGTTGGGTGTACTTGAGGAAGACGCGCTCGTCGGCATCGAAATAGGCGTAGACCTTGTCGGTGGAAACGACGCTGGTCAGCGGCGTGACGTCGGCGGTCACCAGGTTGCCAGCGGTGATCTCCGCACGGCTGACGCGGCCACTAATGGGCGAGGTGACGCGGGTGAAGCTCAGGTTCAGTTTCGCCAGGTCCAACTGCGCCTGGATGGCTGCTGCGGCGGCACGGGCTTCCTGGGCGGCGCTGGTGCGCGAATCCGCGAGCTCGGCGGAGATGGCATTGCTCAAGCGCAGGCGTTCGCCACGCTGGGCTTCATTCTCGCTGCGGGTGGCGGTGGCGCGGGCCTGAGCCAGTTGGGCTTCGAGGCGACGTACTTCAGATTGGAAAGGGCGCGGGTCGATCTGGAACAGCAGGTCGCCTTTCTTGACCAGCGCGCCTTCGGTGAAGGCCACTTCATCGATCTGCCCCGAGACACGTGGACGAATCTCGACGGTTTCCGGCGCTTCGAGGCGTCCGGTGAATTCATCCCATTCGTTGACGGGCTGCTCCAGCACCTTGGCCACGCTGACTTTGGCCGCCGGCATGGAAGCTGCCGTATCGGGAGTCTTGCCGCAAGCGCTGATCACCAGCACTGCCAACAGTGCGAGGGGAAAACGCAGTTTAGAAAGTGAATGTTCCATGGATAGCATCCGCCAAGTGTATTGAGATGGGCGGATGATGCGTGGCGAGGCGCAGAGGAACGAATCGAATGAAGCAAAGGTAACTATCATTCGGAATGATATAAGCCATCGATGAGCCCTCTGGAACAGGGCTTTCGTTAGTTGGCTATCAATTGTATCGATGTTTACCGATCCGGCGCGTCACGGCAGATAAAGCTCATGAATACGCTTGATCTCACCCTCCTTGCGCAACGCCTCCACCGCCCCACGCAAGTCCTCGACAATCTTGGCCGAGCATCGTCGGGAGCATGCCAGGTAAAGGTCGGCGCTGCTGCCGACCGAACTCATCAGCAGTTTGCGCTTGGACATTTTCGGCCAGATGTAGCGACTCTCCGGCACCCCATTGAACCAGGCATCGATACGACCCATCAGCAGCATCTGGGCGGGGTTGTCGCCGATGGCCAGGGGATAGATCTGGTCGTCCCGGAAGCCCTCTGTGCGCAGGATCTCCTCCTGCGCGCTGCCCAGGCCGACGCCTATCTTGCGGAAGGTTGCTTTCGCTTGGGCGAAGCTGTTCACCTGCCGGTCGAGGCTGAAGAAGGCTCGCTCCATGGGCATGATCCGGGCAATCCAGGTGAAGCGATCTTCTCGGCCCGGGATACGTGACAGAGGTGTTATCAAGTAATCGCGTTCTTCGCTGACGTGTTTCTGTGCCCTGGCCCAGGGAAGCAGATGGATCTTCGCGGTGTACCCGGCACGGGTCATGGCTTGCACCGCGACGTCGCCGACAATCCCGTACCCCCTGGGGTCGTCGACGAAGGTCAGTGGGGGCGCGTCGAGGATGTGCAGTTCAATCACTTGGGACTCGCTGCGGGCGTGATCGACTGCCAGCAGCAACAGGCAGAGCAGGCACAATGCTTGGGTACGGCCATTCAATACGCGGTTGATCCGGCTCATGATCGATACTTCAGGCATTGAAAGGGCGGGGCGCCATTCTACGCATGCCGGGCGCCAGTCACACATCGTCTTGCAGGCCGCTGTGTCATGGGGACGCGCTTGCATACACGGCGCGTTCTTGTCTGGACATGTCAGCGTTTGTCATCCGGCCTGATTGCGTGCTCCTGAAGGTATAGATCATCCCGACGATAAAAACCCGGGTGCCTGGGATTTGATGTCTGGTTGCTTGATCAATCGCTCAGCCTGCCTTTGACGAGGGGAGGCTGAGTCGCGATTTGCAGGCTTTGCCTTGGGCGGATATCAGGTTCCCGCAGCGGCAGCGGCCTCACGCCCGGCGTGTGCCGCAAAGCCATGTCGCGACGACCACGCCACCGCCAGTGCCAAGAACAGCAGAACCGTCAGCGCAGGCGCAAACGCAACGACCCCCAGATGATTCAACAAGGCGCCTCCGATGATCCCACCGCCGGCAATCGCAACGTTCCATGCGGTGACCAGCATGGACTGGGCGAGATCCGCCGCTTGTGCCGCCGTCTTGACAATGGCTGTCTGGAACAGCGTCCCGGCCCCACCGAAAGCGATCCCCCACGCGGCCATCGCGACGGAGATAGCGACCGGCATGTCTCTCATCATCCCTAGCACCAACGCGGCGATTGCAAACAGGACTGTGCTGGCGAGCGTCAGGGCCCGAAGGTGTCGATCAATCCATGCGCCGACGATCCAGATGCCGAGTAGCGAGGCGACGCCAAACACCAGCAATACAAGATCCGTTCGCTCGGCCAACCCGGACGCTGCCAGGAAGGGAGCGATGTAGGTGTATAGGATGTTGTGCGCCAACACGAAGGTCAGCACCACGAACAACACGCTGCGGACACCGGGCAGGGCAAACACCCGACCTAATTCAAGCCGCTTCGCCCGGGGTTGCCCAGTGAAGTCAGGCACCTTCAGGCGTACCCAGACCATCAACGCAATCGCAAACACGCTCATGACGGCGAAGCTCATCCGCCAGCCAATCAAATTGCCAAGCAGAGTGCCAGCCGGCACGCCCAGGGACAGCGCCAACGGCGCGCCAACCATCGCAATGGCTATCGCCCGACCTCTTTGGCGTTCTGGCACCAGGCGGGCGGCATAACCGGCCAGCAATGCCCAAAGCAGCCCTGCTGAAACACCTCCGAGCAACCGAGCGATGATCGTCAGACCATAGCTGGTGGACAGTGTCGTGACGGTATTGGCGATGGCGAAGCCGGCGATGGCCAATAACAACAAGGGTCTTCTGCGCATGCCTTGGGTGGCCGCCGTCAACGGGATGGCGGCGAGCAACGAACCGAGGGCATAGACAGTAACGAGTTGGCCTGCGAAAGCTTGCGAGACCGCCAGCCCTTCGCTGATCAGCGGCAGCAGGCCAGCGGGAAGTGCTTCTGTGAGGATAGTGACGAACGCTGCCAGTGCCAGGGCAAACAGCGATCCGAGGGGGAGTGGTGCGGCATCTTCGCCGTCGTTTCGATCTGCGCCGATCCGGGTACTGGCAATCGTCATGTTTCACCTTCCTGTAAGCCGCTGATGGACTGGATGATTCCGTCCCACAAGGAATATCTGGCGACTACGGTAGATGCGCTTCAGAGTGGAGACAATAATGCTAAGGTTCGGAACACAGCGGACAAATTGTCTCAGGTGGATCTGCGATGGAATCGTTAAGCGGGATAGATTTTTTTGTTCGGGCCGCCGAGGCTCGAAGCTTTTCAGAGGCGGGCCGGGTACTCGGGGTCTCCTCGTCGGCGGTGGGCAAAAGCGTGGCTCGGCTGGAACAACGATTGGGCGTGCGTCTGTTCCATCGCAGCACGCGAAGTATCACGCTGACGGCGGAGGGCGCGCTTTTCCTGGAGCGCTGCCGGCGCATCTTGTGCGAAATCGAAGCGGCGGAACTCGAGTTGTCCGAAACCCGAAAAGCGCCGCGCGGCCGATTGCGAGTGAGCCTGCCTTTGGTGGCGGGGCTGGTCATGCCGACGCTGATTGCTTTTATGCGCCGCTATCCGAGTATTGAGCTGGACCTGGATTTTTCTGATCGATTGGTAGACATCGTCGAGGAAGGTTTTGACGCGGTTATTCGTACCGGCGAACCGAACGATTCCCGGCTGATGTCCAGGCCGTTGGGCACGTTTAAACTGCTGGTGGTCGGTTCACCCCGGTACTTCGCGGAACATGGCAGGCCGCAGGTCCCGGCAGATTTGTTGCAGCATGTCTGCCTGCTGTACAGATTTCCGAGCTCCGGCAGATTGCAGGTTTGGCCAGTCGCCGGGGAAGGGGAGGCGGATCTCACTCTCCCGGCAGCTCTGATCTGCAACACCACCGAAGCGTTGCTACACGTTGTACGCGATGCATTGGGGATTGCCTGCGTGCCGGACTTCACGGTACGCGATGCGCTCGCCGCTGGGGAATTGGTCACCGTTCTGGATGACTTCAATCAGCACCAGAACACGTTCCGCATGCTTTGGCCTTCCAGCAAGCATCTGGCGCCAAAGTTGCGGGTGTTCATCGATTTCATGTGCACCGAGTTATTCAAGCGGTAAGCGCAGCGGATCACAGCCGGAAGAACCAGTAAAAGCTGCCTGACAACGGGGTGGCGGCAAGGTAGCGCGAGTACTTGAGCTGTCAGTTAGATGTCGATCGAAATCAAAGTCATTGACGGCGAAGATTATGATCATCATCATAGCCTCGCCCGACACGCTCCGATGCCGGGACCGACCCAGCCCGAGGATTTCCTATGACAACCCCTAAACCCGTAGCGTTGGTGACTGGCGCTTCGTCTGGCATCGGAGAAGCCGTTGCCAACAGACTCGTGGCCGCCGGCTACCGTGTGTATGGCACCAGTCGACGAGGAACTCGGGCGCAAGGTCAGGCGTTTGCGATGCTGGCCCTGGACGTGACTGACGATGCCAGCGTCGAAGCCGCCGTCGCAGAGCTGTTGCGGTTGGAGGGGCGCATCGATTTGTTGATCAACAACGCGGGCTTCGGACTCGCCCCGGCCGCAGCGGAAGAGAGCTCGATCGAGCAAGCCAAGGCACTCTTCGATACCAATTTCCTCGGTGTCGTGCGAATGACCCGCGCCGTCGTGCCTCATATGCGGGGCCAAGGTGTCGGTCGAATCATCAACATCGGTTCGATACTCGGCGTCGTCCCCGTGCCTTACGTGGCGCTCTATGTGGCCAGTAAACATGCGGTGGATGGCTACTCCCAGGCGCTGGATCACGAACTGCGTACACATGGCATCCGGGTTGTGGTCATCGAGCCCGGGTATACGAAAACGGCATTCGAGAGCAACAGCTTCCAGGCCGACGCCAAGCTGGACCTGTATGAGGATATTCGGGTAAAGGTAACCAAAGTCGTCAATCAGGCAATGGCGTCTGCCGAGGGGCCCGAAGTGGTCGCCGACGTGGTGCTCAAGGCTGCTCGTGCCGATCGGCCGAAATTGCGCTATACCGCTGGCAAGGCCGCCGCCCAGCTGCAATTCATGCGCCGCTTCGCTCCGGCAGGCCTGCTGGACTCGGGCATTCGCAAAGCCATGCAACTGGCCTGAATCGCCTACGCTGTCCAGCGCTCTGGACCCTACGCGCTGGCCCGAATTCGCACAAATGGACAGGAAAACAACAATGACCTTCAAAGCGCTGCTTTCCATTAAAACTGGCGATGTGATCTCCACCAGCCTTGTCGACTTCAACGACCAGGACTTGATGCCCGGAGACGTCACTGTCGCGATCGAATATTCCACCGTGAACTACAAGGACGCCATGGCCCTCAGTGGCCGCACGCCGGTGATCCGCCAGTTTCCATTGATTCCAGGCATCGACTTCGCCGGCATCGTCGAAAGCTCCAGCCACGCCGGTTTCCAGGCTGGCGACCGGGTGCTGGCCAACGGTTGGGGGCTGAGCCAGACCCATCACGGCGGTTTTGCCCAGAAGGCACGGGTGAGTGGCGATTGGCTGGTCAAAGTCCCCGAGGTATTTTCGACCCGGGAAGCGATGGCGATCGGCACGGCAGGTTATACCGCGATGCTCAGCGTCTTGGCGCTGGAGCATGGCGGATTGACCCCGGAGCGCGGCGATATCCTGGTCACGGGCGCCAGCGGCGGCGCCGGCTCGGTGGCCATCGCGCTGCTCTCGGGCCTTGGCTATCGCGTGGTGGCCTCGACCGGACGTCAAGAGGAAGCCGCGTACCTGAGCGACCTGGGGGCGACACACGTCATCGATCGCCACACCTTGTCAGAGCCGGGCGCACCCATTGCCAAGGAGCGTTGGGCGGGCGTCATCGACTCGGTCGGCAGCCATACCTTGGCCAACGCCTTGGCGCAGACTCAATACCGTGGCGTTGTCGCTGCTTTCGGCCTGGCCCAGGGGGCGGACCTGCCCGGATCGGTATTGCCCTTCATCTTGCGTAACGTGACCCTGGCCGGTATCGATTCCGTCAATGCGCCGCAAGACGTCCGGTTGCAGGCATGGGCACGACTGGCGCGGGACCTCGACTTGAGCAAGCTGGCCCGAACCACTCAGGTGGTGGGTTTGGCACAGGTTCCAGCGGTCGCCGGTCAGGTGCTGGAAGGAAAGGTCCGGGGGCGCACTGTGGTCAATGTGAACGCGTGACCTACGCTTCTCGTGGCCATTTGGCAAGTAAGCTAGGCTGTTCGCACGACAGGCCGTCGGTATTCGACGGCCTGAAAACAAAGGCGCTATCAATGTCGAAGCATTTGCTGTTGGGCTGGCCCCGTTCCTTGTGCGTGCTTGCTGCCTTGAGCGGCGCGGCCACCATGGCAATTGCTGCCGCGCCTGAAAAAACCGCTACGGAGGTATCGGACACGCAATCGGTGTCCCTGGCAGGCGGCAAGCTGAAGTTCGAGCTGAAAGGCGTCGAGGCCCGTACCTTAAACAGCGAGAACGGCGGTACGATGTACTTCGATCCGGAAAGCGAGCGGGCCATCATCGTTACCGAAGGTCCGGCGCCGACTGCGGGCACCACTCCGGACGCTGCGTTTCGCCTTGCCGTGGATACCTTGAAGGAAAAGCAGCAGGCCGCGTCAGCCAACTTTCGCATGACTAACGAGAAGACCATTCAGGTGAACGGCTTGAAGATGTACCGCCTGGACGGCACCGACGATTTCAACGGCCTGAAGCTACTGATGGCCTCGTTGATGACGATGAACGATCAGAAGGTCACCATCATCGAAGTGATGTCCAGCGTAAACGACCCGGCCGGCCACACCGCTGCGTTGAAGAACATTCTGGGCAAGTAAACCGCAGGTTTCCGGATAGTAGGCTGTCGGCTCCCGACGGTCATTCGGATCAAGGCATCGCTGAGTTTGCCATAACCTACCGTTATAAAATTTCCTTATGGAGTTCAGTGGAATTCCATTACAGGCTATCGGGGTCCCCGAAAAACATCTGAATCCGCGATCTCAACCAGCGTTCACCCGGGTCGTTGTCCTGGGATCCGCGCCAGGCCATGTGCAATTCAAAGCTGCGCACCGGGATCGGCGGGTCTTCGGCGCGCACGCCGCCAGCGGCGGTCAGCGCCTCGGCGGTGTAGTCGGGCACCGTAGCCACGATGTCGGTGCCCGCCAGCAACGTGCTCAAGCCGTTGAACTGCGGCACGGCCAGCACTACATGGCGCTTGCGGTCGAGTTTTTCCAGCTCTTCGTCGATGAAGCCGCTCAAGTCGCCGGCAAAGGAAACCAGTGCGTGGGGGCGGGCGCAGAACTCGTCCAGGGTCAATCGTCCCGGCGCGGTGTCGGCGCGCAGCACTTTGGGTAAGCTGCGGCGCAATACCTTGCGCTTGGCGTTCGCCGGGAGGTCGTCGGTGTAGCTGACACCAATGGAGATTTCACCTGAGGCGAGCAGACCTGGCATCAAGATGTAGTTGACTCGCCGCACCACCAGCACAATGCCCGGTGCTTCGGCCCGCAGGCGCTTGAGCAGCATGGGCAGCAGGGCGAACTCGGCGTCGTCCGACAGGCCAATGCGAAACACCGACGTGCTGGTGGCGGGGTCGAACTCCGCTGCCCGGCTGACGGCCGTGGAAATCGAATCCAGGGCCGGGGAGAGCAGGGCGAAGATCTCGATCGCCCGCGCCGTGGGCTCCATGCTGCGTCCGGTGCGCACGAACAGCGGGTCATCGAACAGGCTGCGCAGGCGCGACAGCGCAGCACTGATGGCCGGCTGGCCGAGAAACAGCTTCTCGGCGGCGCGGGTCACACTGCGTTCATGCATCAGTGTTTCAAACACGATCAACAGGTTCAGGTCGACACGACGCAGGTCATTACGATTCATCTGGGGTCCTGGCAGATTCGGCAAGCTTGACGTGGGCGGCCATATGAGAACAATGACCGGCGTGAATCTTACGGGGAAAGGCTGGTACTCTGCATCGGCTAATTTCAGTTTTTAAGGATAGGTCTTATGGGACTGGTTCGGTTTTCATACGGCGGAATCAATGACAGGCATGTCGACTATTAATGGCCACTGATGGTCTTGGGTCCAAAGCCCGGATAGAGTTCATGGCATTAGAGGTAACTTTGACGAGGTTTGCGATGTCCCGCACGATCCGTTTTCACAAGTTTGGTGGTGCCGAGGTGCTCAAATGCGAAGAGCATGCGGCGGCCCTTCCTGCGCCAGGAGAAGTGCAGGTCCGCGTTGAAGCGATCGGCATCAGTTGGTATGACACCCTGTGGCGCCAGAACCTGGCGTCGTCCCAGGCCCGCCTGCCTTCCGGGCTGGGTCATGAGATGGCCGGGGTGGTGACTGCGGTCGGCGAGGGTGTCGATGATCTGGCGGTGGGCGACAAGGTCGCCAGCTTCCCCGCCGAGAGCCCGAACGATTACCCGGTGTACGGTGAAATCATCGTCCTACCCCGTACGGCGTTGACCCGTTATCCCGACGTGCTCAGCCCGATCGAAGCCGCGGTGCATTACACGCCGCTGCTGATCGCCTACTTTGCCTATATGGATCTGGCGCGGGTGAAACCCGGGCAATTTGCCTTGGTGACCGACGCCAGCCATTGCGCCGGCCCATCCTTTGTGCAACTGGGCAAGGCCTTGGGCGTACGGGTGATTGCGGCGACCAAGACTTGCGACGAACGTGAGTATCTGCTGTCGCTTGGCGCTGAAAAGGTCATCGTCACCGAAGAACAGGACTTGCTGATGCAAATCAACAAGCTCACTGATAGTCGTGGCGTCGATGTCGTATTCGATGGTCTTGGCGGGCCGCAGATGTCGCTTCTCGGCGACGTGCTGGCACCCCGCGGCAGCCTGGTGCTGTATGGCCTGCAGGGCGGTAACCAGACACCCTTTCCAGCCTGCGCGGCGTTCCAGAAGAACATTCAGTTCTTTGTGCACTGCATCGGCAATTTCACCGGTAAGCCGGAGCTGGGCATTGTCCAGGACCAGGTGGCGTTGCAGCGGGCGTTGCGCGATATCAATCAGCTGACTGCTGATCGCGTGTTGCTGCCGCTCAAGACTCGGGTGTTTCCGTTCTCCGAGTTCGTCGAGGCTCACCGTTACATGGGCGAATGCCCTTGCCGTGAACGTGTTGCCCTTCAGGTAGTCGACCCCGCCTGATTATCCCCCTTGCGCAAGAGTCATGGCTTCGACTCTTGCGCTGTCTCTGGTCGTACCGACCATTGTCTTCCTTGCTCGCAATCCATCGTGTCCGCCGGAAAGTGCGCACCTGCGCCTGGCACGCGCGACATATAGCCGTTTCACTACGGCGCGTTGAAGGCTCACGTCGCCAGAACGGCAACTGAACTGGTTTTTACCGTTAATCTGTATCTTCTAATCATTATTTAAGTCCTGATAATTGAGCGCTTGTTTCCAACTCAAGGAAGAAGTCGTGGCGCGATATAGACTTTGCACTGATTTCCAATCTTCTGCGCATCCTCAAAGTGACTTTCTTGTTATTTCCTTCATGCCTGTGCGTCGGCAAAGGGGGAGAGTGGCTGGAGCAGGAGGCAGGTCACCGCTCGGCATGTTCCTTATTTGTTGTATCCCTTGTCTGTGGGAAGTTGTAAGAAATCTCCTAGGACACTTTGGAAGTTTGGCGATGCCCCATGTTTTCGGGGGTTCTGCCGGTGCCGGCGGCGGAGAAGGGGTGGCGCTGCTCGTATGTATCAAATAATTACGCAGGACAGCATTCAAGCCTATCGCCAATACTCTTGGCAATAGCAAAACAATCCTCCAGACCAACACGTCGTGTAAATCAAGCGGGCGCGACGCCGATAATCGAATTTCCAGGTAAATGGTTATGAGTGCAATTCATGAGCAGGCGATGACTTACGTATATCAGCAAGTATTGCAGCGCTTGCTGGATTTTTATTCTCGTGCGGAACGGACTGCATTGCAGCTTTTGATTCAGCGCCTGATCGTCGCAGCCGGAGGCATCGACCGCATAGGCGAATACCGAGTGTTGACCGTCCAGAACGGAAGCCGGGAAGGATTCTACGTTCTCACGGCCTTGCGAGCCGCGCAGTTGAGCATTGCTGGCCGGCATCCGACGACGTTCGATCTGCGCGTCGCCACGCCTCGCCTGGGCGAGACCACGCAGGCCAGCCTGGAAAATATCCATCGCTGCTATAGCGCCCTGTTTGTCTACGATGATCCGCGTGTGGAGCTGCTGATGTCGGACAATCGTGAAGTGGTGCCGTTCAACCACAACAAAGCGTTATCGGCGGCGGGGCACGAGGCCAATCGCTTGGATATGCTGGTCCTGGGGCACCTGCGTTCGAATGACAGCCTCTTGGGCATGGGCGACGACGGCTACCTGGCGATGGCGGAGTTCTACAGGCACATGGCGCGCTGGGGGGCGGGTGTGGACTCATGGGTCACCTGTGACACGCCACGCCAGCAAAAGCACTTCATGACGGGCCTCCAACGCTCAATGCACAAGATCGGCCGGGCCATTGACGCCGGTTGTGGCTATGACGGCCTCTTCACTCAGCTCGATACTCTGGACGGCGAGATGTTCCGGGGTTTCTACGGGCAGGAATGCCTGGGGCCGTGGCAGCCCGAGGGGCAGTTCGAGGCCCGTCGGCGGATAGGACATATCAGCATCGAGGACCTGATTGTCGACCGGTCGGAAGAAAACAACTGGCCGTTGTTCAGCGAGTTCCTGGGGGTGCGCTCCGAGGGACTGATCGTGCCAACGCTTGAGCATGAGTACCTCAGTCCGTATCTATCCGCCCACTTGTATGGCTTGCAGGCTTGCTATCTGCAAGGGCGCAGTTATGAAACGGGCTACAGCGACTATGTGCAGCGAACCATCATGATCATGCATCGCAAGCGACTGCCCATGCACGTCTGCCAGCAGGTCCAGGAATTGTTCGGCACGCCGGCGGCCATTCCTGAGCGCCGCGCCCAGGCGGCTGTCGAAGCACAAAACTCGCTGGGCCTCAACGAGGCGCAACTGGTTTGCATGCTGTTCGCGCCCTTCGTGGAAAATGGCGCCGGCCTGGAGCATTTCCTGCGTTGTTGCCATCCCGGCATGCTGGTGGCGATGCCAGATTTGCACAAGGCCATGCGGGGCGGGGCCGTAGCCGATCAGGTAGCGCAATGGATGGTCGATGTCAGCGGCCTGCCCATTCTCATGCTAGGCAAGTTGTACCGGACGCGTATTAGTCCAGCGGAACCGGAAAGCGTCTTGACGACCGACCTGCAAGCGGCTGACGCAAGCGTTGATACGGAGGACGACGAGCTGGAGGGCGACGGCCTGTGTGGACGATCGGCATCGCGTTGAGGAGCACCGCTTGAACGATTTCTGCTCCATCATCCGGTCATGTCCGGTCATGGCTCATTCTGTTGGCCCGACTTCATGAAGGGTGGCCGTGAAACCGATTTTGCTTACCAGGCGGTCTATCGATACCTGACGAGCCTGATCAATGAGCTGGGTACCGACGCCCCGGTGCGCCTGCCGTCGTTGCGGCAATTATCCGAGCGCTTGAACGTATCCATTTCAACCATCCAGTACGCTTATTCCTTGCTGGAGAAGGAAGGGCGTGTGTACCCGATCGCCAAGTCCGGTTATTACGCGTTGCCGGTGCCCTGTGTTGCCACCCTGGGCGGTGGCGACGATTTGCTTGAAACCTTGTATGTCAATGCACGCCGGCCAGGCATGTTAGCGCTGAGCGACGATGAGCCGGCGTCCTTGCAGTCGCTGGACAGTCCGCTCCTGTTGCTTGAGCGCGAGTTGCTACGCCAGTATCCACGCGCTTCGCAGCTGCCTTCGCAGCCTTGGGGCGAGCAGGAGCTGCGCATGGCGCTGGCGGCGCGCTACACCTCGTCGCCGGCAAGATGCTGGAACGCCGACGACGTGTATATCGGGGCCGACCTGAGAGGTGTCCTGGAAATCCTGATTGCCGTGCTGGCCCTCAGGGGCGCAACGGTGTTGATCGAATCGCCCTGCGACTGGACGATCCTGCGCTTGTTGCAAGCGACCGATGTCCAGGTCATCGAGCTGTCGTTGCTGGAGGGGGGCGAAATCGATGTCGATCAGCTGGCCCGATTACTGGCGAGCGAAACGGTCAGGCTAGTGGTGCTGTCCTCGGTCCTGAGCATGCCCATGGGTAAACAGGCAAGTGAAGGCAATCGCCACGCGGTGGCGCGGCTGCTGGAGTTGTACGGCACATGGGTGCTGGAAAACGACAGCTATACCGACCTGATATTCGAGCCAGGCCGGACGCCTTATCGAGATTTGCTTGACCCGGACCGGCTGATTGTCTACTCCACTTTCGAAAAAACCATCGGTGCCGAAGCGCCCTACGGTTATCTGCTGTCGCGGCAACTGACGCTGTCGCTGCAGCGGCACTTTCTGTTACGCGCGTTTCGTCTGTCGCCGATTCGCCAGAAGGCGATTGCTCGCCTGTATAGCAATGGTCGGATCGACCAGCACTTACAGGTGCTGCGGCGCTTGCTGCGTGAAAGTGCCGTTTCGACAACGCAGTGGATGGGCGAACGGCTAGGGGATTGCCTGCAATGGGTGGAGCCTGAAGGTGGCGCGACGATCTGGGTGCGCTCATCGCGCCAAGCTGATCTGCGGCGAGTTTTCCAGCGCCTGCTTGCCCAGCGAATCGTTATCGCGCCGGGGGAATTGTTCAGCATGCAGGGACTTTATGACCAACATCTGCGTTTGGCCCACGTCGTCAGCGGGACCGAGGATCCAGACGCAGCGTTCCACGCGCTGGCCGATGCGTTGAGGGCCGAACAATCATGATGGCAGGGCGATGGATCGAACCCATCGCCTGATGGTCGAACTGTCAGTAAACTGCTTTCATTTTTCGAGCCACTCCATTCCGAGGTTTTGCATGACAGTCAGTCCATTTGCGGGCAAGCCGGCACCGGCAGAGTTGTTGGTCGATATCCCGCGACTGGTGACGGCCTATTACACTGGCCGGCCCGATGCTTCGGTTTCGACCCAGCGCGTGGCTTTTGGCACTTCGGGCCACCGCGGAAGCTCTTTCGATCTGGGCTTCAATGAATGGCACGTATTGGCCATCAGCCAGGCGATCTGCCTGTACCGTGAAGCCCAGGGCATCAACGGGCCGTTGTTCGTCGGTATCGACACCCATGCGCTGTCGACCCCGGCGGGCGCCAGCGCGTTGGAAGTGCTGGCCGCCAACGGCGTGACCGTCATGATCGCCGAAGGCGACGAATACACGCCCACGCCGGCGATTTCCCACGCCATCCTTTGCTACAACCGTGGCCGTACCACCGGCCTGGCTGACGGGATCGTCATCACGCCGTCCCACAACCCGCCGCAAAGCGGCGGCTATAAATACAACCCCACCAATGGCGGTCCGGCAGATACCCACATCACCAAATGGATCGAAGCCAAGGCCAATGAGCTGCTGGCTAATCAGTTGGCTGGCGTCAAGCGCATCAGCTATGAGCAGGCGCTCAAGGCAGAGACCACCCACCGCCACGATTTCCTCAATACCTACGTGGCGGACCTGGTCAACGTCATCGATTTCGATGCCATCCGTGGTGCCGGGTTGCGCCTGGGCGTCGACCCGCTGGGTGGCGCGGGCGTGCGCTACTGGCCGGCCATTGCCGAGCACTATCGGCTGGATCTTGATGTGGTCAATACTCACGTGGATTCGACCTTTCGCTTCATGACGGTCGACTGGGATGGCCAAATCCGCATGGACCCTTCTTCGAGCCATGCCATGCAAGGCCTGATTGGCCTTAAAGAACGCTTCGACGTCGCTTTTGCCTGCGACCCGGATCACGACCGCCACGGTATCGTGACGCCGAGTGGCGGCCTGCTCGCGCCGAACAACTACCTGGCGGTGTCCATCGATTACCTGTTCCAGAATCGTCCGCAGTGGCGGGCCGATGCCGCCATCGGCAAGACCGTGGTCAGCAGCGGCCTGATCGATCGCGTGGCCAAGCGCCTGGGGCGACGTCTCTATGAGGTGCCGGTGGGCTTCAAGTGGTTTGCCGATGGCCTGTTCGATGGTTCCCTGGGTTTTGGTGGCGAGGAGAGCGCAGGTGCTTCGTTCCTGCGCAAGGACGGCGGCGTCTGGAGTACCGACAAGGATGGCCTGATCCCGGCGCTGTTGGCGGCTGAAATGACCGCTCGCACCGGTCGTGACCCAAGCCAGGCCTACCGTGCCCTGACAGATGAGCTCGGCGAGCCGTTCTCGGTGCGTGTCGACGCCAAGGCCAGCCCGCAACAGAAAGCACTCCTGAGTAAGCTGTCGCCGGACCAGGTCCAATCCACCGAGCTGGCCGGGGAGGCGATCCAGAGCATCCTCAGCCATGCGCCAGGCAACGACCAGGCTATCGGCGGCTTGAAGGTGATGACCGAAAACGGCTGGTTCGCGGCACGTCCATCCGGTACCGAAGACATCTACAAGATCTACGCCGAAAGCTTCATCGGCGACGCGCACCTGAAACAGCTGGTGGTCGAGGCCCAGGCATTGGTGGACGGGGCCATTTCGGGACGGTAATAAACAGTTCTCCAACAGCAAGCAGGCTCGTCACGATCGATGAAAATCCTTTGATCGGGGCGAGACTGCTTGCAATCGTGCGGCCGAAAATCCTGATACCACACTTTCATTTCATCGCCTAAATCCCTGAGTTAAAAGCTTTTGGCTGGAATCCGCTGGCAAATCCAGACACCATAGTCGCTATGGTTCTGAAACACCGGAGTTTCCAGCGTGTCGCAACACAGCCCCGATCTTCCCCCCGAACTTTTGTCCCTGGCTCAGATGCCTTGGTTAAAACGCCTGGCCGCGCGATTTTTCGGCCACGGCCTGACCCGTCTGCGCGCCCAGCATCGCGCATCCTGGCTGCACGGCCAGGCTGATGGTTTTCGCAGCGGCCATGCCGCCGGATTCGACTACGGTTTCGGCGAAGGCAAAGCCGAAGGGCTGGAGCAGGGCCGTCAGGTCCTGTTGATCCGTGACTCACGAAGTACCGAGCACCCGTCCCCCAAGGTCGATGACCTGTTATTCGACGATTGGCGCCTGCCCGTCACCGCCGAGCTGAAGAAGCGCGTCAAAACCGACGTTGCGCGACGTTTGCCGGCGGATGAGCAGCCCAGCAGTGCGCAATGGAAAATGATTTTCAGCGACACACCTACGACTTCGGTCATGGCCGGCGCAGGTGCGGGCAAGTCCACGACATTGGTACTGCGGGTTGTGCTGCTCGCCCAGTACTTAGGTTTTGAGCTGGATTCGATGACCGTGGTGACGTTCACCCGGGAATCGCGCAAGGACTTCATCGAAAAGCTGATCGCGGTGTTTGCGCTATGGGGACGCACCATCAGCCTCAAGGAAGCGCGCGACCTGGTGCGCACCTTCCATTCCCGTCTCCTGCCCATGGTCCGTAGCCTGCCGGGGTTTGAGCGGCTACAGGCCTTCGAGACGCTGAGCCACCGCACCGGGGCGGATGACGACGACACCCAGGGCAATCCGTTCGATTTACGCATCAACGATGCCCAGCGCCAGCAACTCAATGCCTGCTATCACAGCCTCTACCAACGCGACGAGCGTTTCCGCGAGCTGATCAAGCCGCTTTCCCTCCACGCGCTGCAACTCAAGTCGCTGGAACGTGACCACCCGGATGTGCAAAAGCGCGTGGCGGTGACTGAGCTGGCGGCCCAGCGCGATGAAGCGCTGTGCGATGCGATTGAAGACTTATGGTTTCGCGCGGGTGCCTGGCCGATCAAAGGCATTGAGTCCAAGCGCCAGGTGTTCGAGATCAACGGATCACGGTTCTTTTGTCATGGCTATAGTCAGTCGCTCGATGCATGGGTGATGTTGGGGTTCGATTCCCGGGAAAACTCCCAACTGAGCCGTCCCGGTGCCAAGCTGAGCCTGCGTGCCGAATGGGCTGTAAAGCGAACCTTGTTTCAAGCTTTTTCGCGTAAGCCTTTGATTTGGCTAGATAGCTATGAAGACTCCAGGCGCGTCATGACGTCGCTGGCGGGCAACGCCAGCTCGGGCCCCGGGTTCGATTACCGGGTCAAGGGCGAACTGAGTTCAGCACCGTTGCTGGATTGTTTCGTCTCGGCGGCAGGCTTTATCGAAAACCTCGGCCTGGACGTTTCGGATGCGGTTGGCAAAATGTGTTTCGCCCAAGACGATCCGGATCGGTATTTTTTTGAAGCCTTGAGTCGTTTCTGGCGGGCGTTTGAAGACCATTTGCTCGACCAGTCGCCGCCAGTGATGACCTACAACCGGATGTTTGCGCTGTTCAGCGAGCATTCGCCAGAAAATTTCAAGCTGCTCGACGACGCGCTACTGAGGCCGCTTTCGCATCTGATGATCGACGAGTTCCAGGACGTTTCTCCACAAATCGTCTCCTGGATACGGGCGAGTCTGGGCGAGGTGCGCAGGCGCGGGCCCGCCATGCACGTGCGGCGCGGCGCGCAACGTTCATCCTTGCTGTGCGTGGGCGATGATTGGCAGTCAATCTATGGTTGGCGCGGCAGTTCGCCGAGTTTCTTCATAGGCTTCGACAAGCAGTTCCGGTCACCGGCGACAACTCGGGTAATGCTCACTGAAAACTACCGTAGCCACCAATACATCATTGATGCGGCCGAGCACATCGTTCGCTCGGCGCAATCCATCCCCGGTAAAAAAGCCAAGGCAAGCGGCAAGCCCCGAGCACCAA
The DNA here is from genome assembly GCF_051131945.1 of Pseudomonas sp. Z5-35. Lineage (NCBI taxonomy): Bacteria > Pseudomonadati > Pseudomonadota > Gammaproteobacteria > Pseudomonadales > Pseudomonadaceae > Pseudomonas > Pseudomonas sp. Z5-35. The sequence continues at coordinate 2,877,804 of NZ_CP071640.1, read as the reverse complement.
GTCCGGTCACGGTGCTGGACCGGGACGATGAAGGGTTGGCGCGGCGACTCGAAGAACATTACCGCAACGGTGATTCGATCTTGATGCTTTATCGAAAAAGCTCCGATAAGTCATTGATAGAAAAAAATATTAATCAAATAGTTAATGTGGATTCTAGCTTGCCGTACCCGCAGCGGCGGCTCAGGCTGATGACCTATCACAGCGCCAAAGGTCTTCAAGCTGATGCGGTGTTCCTGTTAGGGGATTGCCAGCACCTCACCCGTTCGCCCTACAAGAATCAGGTTTACCGGATGGCCGGGTTGGGCCAGGAAGGTGACGTCGAACCGTACGACACGGCGCAGAAAGACGAGATCCTGCGCCTGGCCTACGTGGGCATCACCCGAGCGGTCCAGCATTGCTACTGGTATGTCGACTCCCAGGACGGCCAGGCGGCCAATGCCCCGAAGGCTTCGGACCGGATCGGCGCGGGCAAGCCGTTCTTCCTCGACCATCGCCGTGCCCGAGGTTGAGATCAGTGAATTGAAATCCATAAAAAAAGCCCACATCAATTTGTGGGCTTTGTTTTGCCAGGACGCGTCAGGAGGCGAATCGTTGCAAGCCAACTGGCGGTACGAAGGCTTCAAGCTCGGCTTCCACCGCTTCGATGATTCGCTCGACGTCGGGGGCGTTCATTACGGTTGCGCAGGGAATGCCTGCAATCGCGATCATGGTTTCGCCGCTGGCGCGGTCGAACAACCGGGCAACCATGCTGCCTGGCGCGTCCATGCTGGCTTCGAAGCCCATAGGATGGAAATGCCAGCGCATCAATTGGCAGGCGTTGGGGAACGTCACCTTGCTGAAAGATCCTTTATTCATTTGCGGCCCGCCTTCTTCATCAAGCGCTTCCTTTTGCTCACGTCAGGAAGGAAGAGCCATCATGGCTCTACCAATGAGAATTAAAAATAGCACCTGAAAATGAACGTCACGTGGATTTTTTCAGTCCGTTTGGCGATTGGTTCAGTTTTTTTGACCTGCGTCATGACCTAACGACAAATGTCCAGCGTGCAATCATCGTTCGCCTGCGCTTTCCTGATATCCCCTCGATGGCTCTGGGACGCGGTGTTTAAACGCAATGAGCCACCCCAGGGCCGTCAATGCCAGCGCTACGCCGAAGGTGACGTGCAAGCCGTTTGCAACGTCGTCGGGGCTGGCCGTGGAGATACCGTTGGTCGGAAGCGTGGCCGCGAAAACCGCGCCGAGCACTGAGGCACCGGTTAAAAAACCCAAGTTGCGGGACAAGTTCAGCAGCCCCGAGACGACGCCGCGCCGGTTATCGGCGACTGGCGCCATCACAGCCGTGTTGTTGGCCGTCTGGAACATCGCATAGCCAAGGGTTGTCACCACGATCGCAGCGACATAGCCGCCGATGCCAAGCGCCGGGCAGAGCAATGACAACAGCGAGGTGCCAAGGACCATTGTCGCCAACCCGGCCAGCCGTATGGAGCGCGCACCGAACCGGTCAGCCAAGCGTCCGGCGGGAACCCCGGAAAGGGCGGCGAGGCACGGTCCCGCTGCCAATACCAGCCCGACGATGGTCGAAGGCAGACCGAGCGTGATAGACAGATAGAACGGCCCGACGAGCAAGGTCGCCATCATCACCGTTGCGACCAGCGCATTCGTCGCCAGGCCCGACACCAGCAAACGGTCGCCAAGCATCGCCAAGGGGATCAGTGGCGACGCGAGCCGACGCTGCACCCGGACGAATAGCCCACCGCTGAGGATGGCTGCCAGTAGCAGCCCGGCATTCAACCCGCCAAAGCTCCCGTGCCCAAGGGTCATCGCCAAGGCATAGGCGCCCAGCGTCGTGGCCAGGAGCAATGTGCCCAGGCTATCGAAGCGCACTTGCCCGGCATTTGTCGCCCTGGGGCCGGCCGGCAGCGATTGCCAAGCCAGCAGCAGCGTCAGCAGCCCGAGTGGCACGTTGATCAGGAACACCGCATGCCAACCGAACCCGCTGGTCAACAGGCCACCTACCGACGGGCCCAGGGCGGTGCCCACCGCCGACAGCGTGGCCAGCAGTCCCATCGCGGCGCCGGTCTTGGACTTTGGGATCGTTTCGCCGACCAGCGCCATCGTCAGGGTCATCATGATGGCCGCCCCTAGACCTTGCAGCGCCCGGGCGGCAATCAGCAACCACAACGAGGACGCCAAGCCACACAGGGCTGACGCTAGCGTAAATAACGCAATACCCATCAATAGAAGCGTGCGGCGGCCCATCAGGTCTCCCAGGCGTCCCATGCTGACGATCAACGTGGTGATCGCCAGCAGATAAGCCAGCACCACCCATTGCACCTGCGCGAAGGATGCCTCGAATGCCTGGGCCAGCACTGGCAAGGCCACGGTGGCTACGCTGGCGCCCAAGGAGGCGAGCAGCGTGGAAAGTGCAAGGCTGGCCAGGGCCCAGCGTGCAGAAACGCCCTGATGTCGAAATGCGCCCGATGGCAAGCGTTGCTCTGTATCGGCTGGCTTCATCATGTTCCCTCTGTTTGCTGCTCTCGCATTGGAGCTGTCGGAACAGTACGCCGAGGCATAACATGGCGGAAGACGCACCAGTTGCATGTTATAGCTGCGTCAAACGCCATCTATCAGAACCGGGGCCGACCATGTCCACACCTGACCTCAACCTGCTCGTTACCCTTGAGGCCTTGCTGTCCGAAGGCAGCGTGGCCGGTGCGGCCCGACGCCTGCGATTGAGCCCCTCGGCCATGAGCCGAGCGCTGGCGCGTCTACGCCAGGCCACCGGTGATCCTTTATTGGTACGGGCGGGGCGTGGGCTGGTTCCGACGCCACGGGCGCAGGAGTTGCGCGAACAGGTGGGTCAACTGCTACAGGACGTCCAGGCGGCGCTGCGCCCGGTGCAGGCCCCGGATCTGCGACGAATCAACCGCACCTTCACGCTGCGCACCCGCCAAGGGTTCGTGGAAAACTTCGCGGTCGAGCTGCTTGCCCACATTGGCGGCCAAGCACCTGGAATAAGGCTGCGTTTTGTCGACAAGGCGGACCGCGACAGCACGGCGCTACGCGAAGGCAGCGTGGATCTGGAGACCGCCGTGGTGGGTGAGGACACCCGCCCGGAGTTGCGCACGCAAGCGCTGTTCAGCGATCGCCTGATGGGTGTGGTGCGGGCGGGGCATCCCTTGAGTCGGGGCGAGGTGAACGTTGCCGACTATGCGGCGGGCCAGCACATCGGCGTTTCCATGCGTGGCCTCGAGCATGGCCTGATCGACCAGGCCCTGGGCTCGATGGATTTGACCCGCGAAATCATTACCACCGTACCGGGCTTCTCCACTGCGCTGGGCCTCGCCCGTTCAAGCGACCTGATCGCCAGCGTGCCGGAACGCTACACCGCCCGTTTGCGCACCGACATGCACAGTTTCGCGCTGCCGTTCGCGGTGCCTGAATTTACCGTCGCCATGCTTTGGCACCCAAGGATGGATGCTGATCCTGTGCACCGCTGGCTAAGGAGCTGTCTGCGGGAGGTGTGTTCGGGGACTGGAAGTTGAAGCGTTGGCCAAGGTGAACGACCTGATGCTGACAGGCTCGGGCCGGTTTGCTGGAACACAAGAGGCCAGCCCTCACGGAGAGGGCTCGATTACAATCAATCTTCCTTGCGTATCGTCGCCACCTCATCAGCGCGCACCCGCACTTTTCTGCCCGAAATGTCTTCGAACTCGTAGAAGCCGTCGGCGGTACGGGTATTGGGGGTGTCCTCGGTCAAATACTGCGTACCGTTCTGCAAGGTCACTACGGTCGGTGTCGAACAGCCGGCCAGCGCCAGGAACGTCACGGCGACCAAGGGCAGCCCGAGAAACCTGATGTTCATAGTCCATAACCTCTAGTCAAAAAGACGCGAGCCCGGCTGATTCGACCGGGCCATCACTGAGTTAACCGCCATTGGTCTCGCTTGCCGTAGGAAAGTTCATCGCCGATCGAAGGATTTCACCTTTAAATATAGGAGACCGCTCATCTTTTGCAGTTGCTTGGGCCGCGAGTAGCTGATATCTGTACGCATAACCAGTACTTCCTGCATGCGTGGCGCTTTTCCGTGACAGCCAACCCCCTCGACGATCCCTTTTACTATCTGAACAACTTCCAGCGAGTACTCGCATGGCTGACGCAACGTTACGCCGATGTGCTCGGCAGCGAAGAATTGCGCTTCATCGAGGATTTCTCGGCATTGCCGCGCTCGTCCCAGGGGTTGTTGGTACGGTTGGTGATGCGCAAGGGGCTGCACTTTCGCCGCAACAAACTGCACTACGGCGAAATCGGCGAAATCGACCTCGCCGTGGCGCCGTTGTTGGCGCTGGGCTGGGTCGAGGAGCACGCCAGTCTTACCCTGGTCGAGCTGTTTGACGTGTTGCTCAAGCAGGAAGTCCTCCTCTGCCTGGGTCATTTGATCGAGCACCCCAAGGCGAAAAAGACCCAATGGCTGCAGGCCTTGAGCGATCATTGCAGCCAACCCCAGCCGTTTCGCGATTGGTGCCCTCAGCTCGAGGATCGACTGTTCAGCGTCACGGTCATGGCGCTGTGCGACCGCTTGCGACTGATGTTTTTCGGTAATCTTTACCAGGACTGGTCGGAGTTCGTGTTGGCGGACTTGGGCATCTTCACTTATGAAGCGGTCGAGTTCAGCGTCGAATCCCGGGGATTGCGCAGCCGACAGGACATCAATGCGTGTTTTTTCCTGCATCAATGCCAGCAAGCTTTCGAGGCTGGCGAGCCGCTCGAATCGATCCTCACCCAAGTCGACAGCCTGGTTCTGGACAACCCTTGGCTGGAGCGGCGCCGAGGCAAATTGTTGTTCCAGATCGGCCAGCACGGCGAGCGCACCGGCGATTTTGCCTTGGCCCTGCGCATTTATCGCGATTGCACGTACCCCGGCGCCCGGCTGCGGATGATCCGGGTACTGGAGCGGATCGGCGAATATGCCTTGGCCCTTGAGCTGGGCGAAGCAGCGGCCCAGTCGCCGCAAAGTGCCGCCGAACATCAGGCCTTGCTGAGGATTGTGCCTCGACTGCGGCGCAAACTGGGTGGGCCACCGGTGCCACGGGCGATGGCTCGGGCGGTGGAGCGGCTGGACCTGCATTTGCCCCGCGTCGACCCGGCGCTGTCGGTGGAGTATTGCGTCCAGGCGCATCTGCATGATGAGGCCGCGCCGGTACATTACGTCGAGAACAGTCTGGTTAACTCGCTGTTCGGCCTGTTGTGCTGGCCGGCGATCTTCGCGCCGCTGCCGGGCGCCTTTTTCCACCCGTTCCAACGCGGCCCGGTGGACCTGCTCCATGAAGATTTCCATGACCGCCGCGCCGAGCTGTTCGCGGCATGTTTCGCCGAGTTGGAGGACGGTCGCTATCGGCACACCATCCGCCGCCGCTACGCGCAAAAGTCGGGCGTGCAATCGCCTTTCGTATTCTGGGGCGCGCTGTCCGAGGAGTTGCTGGACCAAGCGCTCGACTGCTTGCCGGCTGAACACCTCAGGCACTGGTTCAACCGCCTGCTGTTGGATATCAAGGCCAACCGTGCCGGAATGCCCGACCTGATCCAGTTCTGGCCGCAGCACAAGACCTACCGCATGATCGAAGTCAAAGGCCCGGGTGATCGCCTGCAGGACAACCAATTGCGCTGGCTGGACTTCTGCCATGAGCACCAGATGCCTGTCGCGGTCTGTTATGTGCAATGGGCGGAGCAGGGCGCATGACCGAGGCGCCGAGCTACTGCATCGCGGTCCGGGCGTTGTGTGAATTCACTGCCAAGGTCGGCGATCTGGACCTGCGTTTCACCCCGTCGCCCACGGCGCTGGAAGGCATTGTCGGCCACCGGACCGTGGCATCGCGGCGCAGTGAGGGCTATCAGGCCGAAGTGAGCCTGGAGGGCGTCTATCACGCGCTGAAGGTCAAGGGTAGGGCGGACGGCTACGATCCGGTCCGCAACTGCCTTGAAGAGGTGAAGACGTATCGGGGCGACCTGGGCAAACAACCCGACAACCATCGCCAGTTGCATTGGGCCCAGGCGAAGATCTACGGCTGGCTGATGTGCCAGAAGCTGCAATTGCCGCGCATCGACGTGGCCTTGGTGTATTTCGACATTGTCAGTGAAAAGGAGACTTGCCTGGCGCAAAGCTTCGATGCGCCGCAACTCCAGGCGTTTTTCGAGCAGCAATGCGCACTATTCCTGGCTTGGGCCGAACAGGAGATGCGCCATCGCCTGGCACGTAACCTGGGGGCCCAGGCCCTGGCATTTCCCCACGCCGGTTTCAGGCCCGGCCAACGGCACCTGGCTGAGTCGGTGTTCAAAGCGGTAAGCACCGGTCGTTGCCTGATGGCCCAGGCGCCCACGGGGATCGGCAAGACCGTGGGCACCTTGTTCCCCATGCTCAAGGCTCTCGCGCCGCAGCGCCTGGACAAGGTGTTTTTTCTCACGGCGAAAACCCCGGGGCGCAAGCTGGCGCTGGACGCGGCTCGGCTGATCACCCAACGCGACTCCACGATGCCGCTGCGGGTATTGGAAATAATCGCTCGGGACAAGGCCTGCGAACACCCGGACAAAGCCTGCCATGGCGAATCGTGCCCCCTGGCCCGCGGGTTTTACGATCGGCTGCCGCAGGCCCGGGAGGCGGCAAGCCAGGTCACGCTGCTCGATCAGGCTGCGTTGCGTGACATCGCGCTGGCCCATGAGGTTTGTCCGTATTATTTGAGCCAGGAAATGGCCCGATGGGCGGATGTGGTGGTGGCCGACTACAACTATTACTTCGACTTCAGCGCCTTGCTCTTCGGCCTCGCCCAGGCCAATGCCTGGACGGTCGCGACCCTGGTGGACGAAGCGCACAACCTGGTCGAGCGCGGCCGGCAGATGTACAGCGCGACCCTTGATCAGTCCGCACTCGCGGCGGTGCTGAAAACCGCGCCCGCTCCGTTGAAGAAGGCGCTGCAGAAGGTCAATCGGCAGTGGAGCGCCTTGCATGAACCACAAGTCGCCGCTTACCAGGCCTATGGCAAACCCCCGGACAAGTTGCTCCAGGCGCTGGGGTCCTGCGTCACGGCCATCGGTGACTACCTGAACGATCATCCCCAGGGACTCGACAGCGGGCTGCAAGCGTTCTATTTCGACGCCCTGCAATTCGGTCGCGTGGCGGAGTCGTTCGACGAGCATTTCCTGTTCGACATCCACAAGCGCGAGTCCGGTCGCCAGCGCAGCCTCTCTACGTTGTGCCTGCGCAACGTCGTCCCGGCCGGGTTCCTGCGGCCCAGGTTCACGGCGTCGCGCAGCAGCGTGCTGTTTTCCGCGACCCTGAGTCCTCGCCCGTATTACGCGGACCTGCTGGGAACACCGGCCGACACTGTATGGATCGACGTCGAGTCGCCGTTCCAGGCGCAACAGCTGGATGTCCAGGTGATCAGCCGGATTTCTACCCGGTTTGCCCATCGCCAGGCATCCCTGGAGCCTATCGTCGCGCTGATGGCGCGCCAGTTCGAAGGACGTCCTGGCAACTACCTCGCGTTCTTCAGCAGTTTCGATTATTTGCAGCAAGTGGCCGAACTGTTCGCCGAGCGGCACCCGCACATTGTCACCTGGACGCAATCGCGCGGCATGGGCGAGGCGCCTCGCCAGGCGTTCCTCGAACGATTCATGGAGCACAGCCAGGGCGTCGGCTTCGCGGTGCTGGGCGGTGCGTTCGGGGAGGGGATCGACCTGCCGGGTTCGCGACTGATCGGCGCCTTCATTGCCACCTTGGGCTTGGCTCAGTTCAACCCGGTCAACGAGCAGATCAAGCAACGCATGGCGGTCATTTTTGGCGATGGCTACGATTACACCTATTTGTACCCCGGCCTGCAAAAGGTCGTGCAAGCGGCGGGTCGCGTCATCCGCACCCAGCAGGATCAAGGCGTCGTCATGCTCATCGACGACCGGTTTGGCGAGGCCAAGGTGCAGCGGCTGCTACCGCAATGGTGGTCGGTCAGGCCGGAACAGGTCCAATCCCCCCACTAGCAACGCCCATAACCCCACATAAATCAGGTTTTTCCTCCGGCGACACTTGTTTCATACTCCACGAAATCCCCAAGGATTCCTCGGCCAACATGCTTGAGAACAACCCAAAGACCAGCCCCGTCATCAATGAAGACCAGCGCTTTCGATTGCTCATCGACGCCGTGGTCGACTATGCCATCTACATGACTGATCCGTCGGGCATCATCACCAGTTGGAACTCCGGCGCCCGACGTTTCAAGGGCTATGAAGAATCCGAAATCCTCGGTGAGCATTTTTCCCGTTTCTATACCGACCAGGACCGTGCCGCCGGCCTGCCGCAGCGGGCGCTGGATACGGCCGTGAGCGAGGGGCGCTTCGAAGGCGAGGGCTGGCGGGTGCGCAAGGACGGCACGCTGTTCTGGTCCCATGTGGTCATTGATCCGATCATCGACAGCCAGAGCGGAGAACTGCTCGGCTTCGCCAAGATCACCCGCGACCTGACCGATCGCAAGATGGCCGAAGAAACCCTCAAGCAAAGCGAGCAGCAGTTTCGTCTGTTGGTGCAGAGCGTCACCGACTACGCCATTTACATGCTCGGTCCGGATGGCCAGGTGACCAACTGGAACCAGGGCGCGCAGCGGATCAAGGGGTACTTGCCGGCGCAAGCCATCGGCCAGCATTTTTCGATGTTCTATACACCCGAAGACCGCGAAGCCGGTGAGCCACAGCGCGCCCTGAGCATCGCTGCCAGTGAGGGCCGTTTTGAAAAGAAGGGTTGGCGCGTGCGCAGGGATGGCACGCGATTCATGGCGCATGTGGTCATCGATGCGATTCGCAGCGATACCGGGACGTTGTTGGGCTTTGCCAAGATCACCCGCGACATCACCGATGCCACGCAGGCTCAGCAAGCCCTTGAACAGGCCCGTGAAGCACTGTTCCAGTCACAGAAATTGCAAGCCATCGGCCAGCTTACCGGCGGCATCGCCCATGATTTCAACAACCTGTTGACGGTGATCCTCGGCAACCTGGAAATCGTGCGCAAGCGCATGCCCAGCGATCCGAAGCTCAGCCAGCTGTTGGATAACGCGACCCAGGGCGCACTTCGCGGCGTGTCGCTGACCCAGCGGATGCTCGCGTTTGCCCGCCGGCAGAAGCTCACTTCCGAATCGGTGGAGCTGGCGGCGTTGGTGCAGGGCATCAGCGGTCTGCTGCAAAGCTCCATGGGCCCTTCGATTCACATCCAGACCCAGTTCGCCGAGGCGTTGGCGCCGGTGTGGGCCGATGTCAACCAACTCGAACTGGCGATCCTCAACCTGGCGACCAACGCCCGGGACGCCATGCCACAAGGCGGCAGGATACTCATCCAGGCGCAGGAACGGTTGGCGACCGAGGTCACGGGACTGGACAAGTCCTTGGCCCCCGGGCGGTACATTTGCCTGGCGATCACGGACGAGGGCGAGGGCATGGACGAGGTGACGCTGGCCTCGGCGGTGGATCCGTTTTTCACCACCAAGGGCGTGGGCAAGGGCACCGGCCTGGGTCTGTCCATGGTGCACGGCCTCGCCGAGCAGTTGGGCGGCAGGCTGATACTCAGGAGCGAAAAAAGTATCGGCACCACCGCCGAGCTTTGGCTGCCGGTGGCAGATGATTCGGTAGCGGAGACGCCGCCTGTGACGCAGATGCCGGCGCCACCGGTCCAGGAGCTGCGCGTGCTGGTGGTGGACGATGACAGCCTGGTGCTGACCAGCACCCGCCTGATGATCGAAGACCTGGGACATCGGGTTCACTGCGCACCATCGGGCGCCCAGGCGCTGGAGTTGTATGAGCGCAACCAGGGCATCGATCTGGTGATCACCGACATGGCCATGCCACAAATGGATGGCGCGCAGCTGGCAAAGTTGCTGCGTATGCGCCAGCCGAACCTGCCGATCATCCTCGCGACCGGTTATGCCGAACGCCTGGAAGGCTTCGCCATTGAGCTGCCGCGGCTGACCAAGCCGTTCAAGCAGATCGACCTGGTGCAGATCATTGGGCAGACGATGAAATAAATCCCCTCGCCACAGGAAAGGTATTGCTCACTGTGTATTTTTCTTGAACCCCCGCAGATTCATCGCACACAGGCAGAACTGCAAGACGATCAGTGCGTAAGCGCTGGTATGCAGGCCCCACACCACCCACAAAATATTGCTGACGATAAAACAGCTGAATCCCGCCACCCGCCGGCGCGGCTGGCGTGAGCCGATCAGCCATGCGGCCAGCACCGTTACCCCCATCGCGGGCCATTGGACCCATCCCAGATAATCCACGCAGTTTTCCTCTTGCCCTCGTTGCCTTTAAAGACCCCAACGGTGCCATAGCGTTTCCTTGGACCTTTGGTCCATCCGCTTGAACTTGCCTCGCGACGCTCCCTTCTAATGGCGCTCTATCACGCCGAGGGACAACTTGCGCAATGCCCAGAATCCTTACCCGCCAGACCCCGGAAGAAGAACTCACCGAGCACAACGCCAAGCTGTTCGGCTCGCCCAAGGAACGGCTGGACTTTTACCGTCGGGAAATCCAATACGAAACCAGCATCCTGGCTAATCGAACCGATGCCTACCTGACCGCCCAGTCGTTTTTGGTGATCGCCTTCGCCTCCTGCATGGCCAACCTGAATCCGGAGTGGGGCAAGCTGTTTACGCTGATCGTGCCGCCATTCCTCGCGCTGCTGGGTTTCCTGAGTTCGCTCAATGCCTGGCCGGGCATCCGCGCCGCCTACGAGATCATCGATCATTGGCATTTCAAGCAAAGTGAATTGCTGCGCAGTGAACCGCTGATGGGCCTGGCCTACGATGAATCGCCGCTGTTCAGCGAGCGCGAGTCGACCCATAAGGGTTATCGCAAGTCGCTGCTGTTCTCGTTGCGCACGCCGTGGATCTTTGCGGCGTTCTGGGTGCTGCTGGGGGTCTACTCAGTGTTCATCCAAGTCACCGATCCGGGCGGCTAATCGTCGGGCTTCGCTTTATGGCGCTCGTACCAGGCCAGCGCGGGCTGGGTGCTTAACCCGTGCACCAGGATGCTCAGCGCTACCACCGACAACGTGAGGTTGATGCACAGCGCTGCCACGTCCGGCGGCAAATCATGATTCAGGGCATAGAACAGGTAAAACAGGCTGCCGATGCCACGGATGCCGAACCAGCCGATCAATAGCCGTTGCGGTCCTTTCAACAACCGCCCCCAAGGCATTGCCAGCACGCTCAAGGGGCGTATCACCACAAACAGCAGTCCGCCGACGATCAAGGCGCGCCAATCCCAGTGGTTGGCGAGCACGACCCCCAGGAGCGTTACCAGGAAGACCTCCATGGACCGCTCCACCAAACTGCCGAACGCCAGCATGTCGCTCATCATCACACCGGCCGCCACCTGGCCGTCGTCCAGCCCCTGCGCGTCGCCCAGCACCGCCTGCTCGGGATTGACCGTTTCGTGTCCGACCACCGCTTGCACCAGGTGCTCGGCCGGTGGCGCGTCTTCATCGCCGGAGTCGACCTCGGCCTGACGCAGCCCCAGGCCAGCGGCGAAAACGGAAAGAAAGCCATAGCCCTGGACGGCTTCCGCCGCGACGTAGGCGAGGGCAATCAAGGCCAGGGCCAGGTAGTCATTGGGCGATAAGGTGCTGTCGGCGTTCTTGATACGCATCGACAAGGTGAGTCGACCGATGCCGCGCCCCAGCCAATAGCCAATCAGCAGGCCCGCCGGCACGGCCCATAAGACGTCGCCCAAAGCCCATTCACCGAGGAAACCGCCGTCGGGTTCGCGCAGCATCAACAAGCCAAGGATGACAAACGGAAATGCGGTGCCGTCGTTCAGTCCGGCCTCCCCGGACAGGCCGAAACGCACGCGGTCATTGTCGCGGGCATCGTTCACCTGTACCAGGGCCGCCAGCACCGGGTCGGTGGGCGCCAGTATTGCGCCGATCAATAGCGAGAGACCCCAGCCCAGGCCAAACAGATAATGCAGGACCAGGCACAAGCCGGCGATGGTCAGGATCATCACCGGACCGGCGAGACCATAGGCAACGCGCCAGCTGCGGTCCTTCAGCGGCAGGCGAAGCTTGAGACCGCTGACAAACAGCGAGAACACCACGGCGACTTCGGTCAGATGCTCCATCCATACCGAGGAATCGCCGACTTCGAGTCTCAGCAACCCGAGCCCCGCTGGCCCGATGGCGACGCCCAGGGCCAGGCACACCGCCGAGGTGGTCACCGGCATCCAGCGAAGGTAGGACGATGTCAGGGCCAGGGTCAGCAACACCGCTCCGAGCACGGCCACCCACACGGTAAAGATCATGGTTGCTCCTTGGATAGCGCCTGCGTTGGGTGGCGATGACCACGGGTCCCTGTAGCTCGCCACATAGGCTACCTCGCTACATGGACGGGTTGTTGCTGCCTAAGGTTTGAGAGCCGGAGCGAAGCGAGGGTTCAACCGTATTGCACGCGGTTCCGTTTATCCGGCGGCCTATCGATCCTGGGGAATTTTTTCCCCCGCGCAAGGCTCTGCAAAGGAAGAGACGTACTGATCCAGCGTCCTGCCGAGAACCCAAGAGGCCCTTATGACTGCGCTGACACCCCTTCAATCCCGGCCTGCCACCGCGCAGCCATTTTCCACGGCCGGTAACGTGCGCCAATCGTACGAGCGGCTGCTGCAAGGCCCCGACGATGCAGACAAGCAAGCGGTTGCCCAAGCGTTCCTGCAACCCTGCCTTGAACAAGCCAGCGCACTGCCGCAGGAAATGCCTGACGATCCGGCGGCATTGCTGGCCTGGGTCGAGCAGCACAGCGCCGACGTGGCCCGGCAATATGCCGATTACCTGGAACGTCGGAAAAACGGCGGCCGTCGGGAGTTCTTCACCAGCAAGGCCCACGCCTTGTATTTCCTCCAGGCCGTGGCGCCGACCAAACTGGTGGACGGCGCCTGGTTGTACGGCGTGCTCAAGCACTGGCATGACCACCGTTTCGAAGGGTTGCTGTGCACCTACCTGGAAGAGCTTGGCGACGGCGTCCCCGCACAGAACCATGTGGTGCTCTACCGCAAATTGCTTGCCGAACACGGCCTGCCGGACATGCCCGACATTGATGACGATCGCTACCTGCAAGGCGCCGTGCAACTGGCCCTCGGCTATGCTGGCGACGAGTATCTGCCCGAAGTCATCGGCTATAACCTGGGCTACGAACAGCTGCCACTGCACTTGCTGATCAGCGCCTACGAGCTGAGCGAACTCGACATTGACCCGTATTATTTCACCCTGCACGTGACCATCGATAACGCCAGCACCGGCCACGCCCACAAAGCCGTGCAGTCGCTGATGCAGTTGATGCCGATGGAGGCGGACCGCGAATCGTTCTGGCGCCGGGTCACCCGGGGCTACCGCCTCAACGATCTGGGGCAGGGCAGTCGGGCGGTCATCGAGTCGTTTGACCTGGAGCGCGAGCTGCTCGACATGCTCGAGCGCAAGCGCCCGTTCGGCCAGCACATGCATTCCGACTACTGCAAATTCGAAGGCAAGACCGTCAATCAATGGCTGGCGGAACCCGGGCAACTGCAGGGCTTCTTGAATGCCATGCAGGGCAAAGGCTGGATCCGGCGTCACGAAGACCCGCAAAACAGTCGGTTCTGGACCCTCATCGAAGGCGCCGGGGCCGCGATGTTCGGGGTGTTCAGCCCCTATGAGAAACAACTGCTGCACGATTGGATCGCCGGCGACTGGCTGGACGAGCGCGGTCGACCCGGAGCCCGTCGCAGTCATGGCGCGGCCCATGAGCCACCGACGCCAGCGCAGGACCCGGATGTGCAGAACTTGCAGCAAACGCTGCGGGGCAAGGCGCCCGACGAGCAGATGCAGATCCTGATGCCCTGGCTTTCGGCCCGCTGCCACAGCCATCCGGCCGGGTTGCTGGCGACCCGCCGCTTCATCGAACTCAAATCCGCCCTTCGTTAGGAGCCTTGCATGAATCAGGAAGATCGCCTGTCCGAACCTGACCTGGCGCTGTTGCAACTGGGCCGCCGCCTGCACGCCGACGGCTACCGTTTTATCACTCCGACACCGTTGACCCACGAACGGGTCAACCAACGGCCCGGTAACGAGCGCTCGAAGACCCTGCGGGACGTGTTCGGTTGGTCGCGGCCGTTTGCACCGGGGCTGATCTCCGCCGACGAACAGCGCCAGTTACAGGACGCCCAAGTACTCGAAGCGCGCGATGGCCTGCTTTACAGCCGCGTGCGCTGGTCAAGCCTGGACGGCATGCTGTTCGCCCATTCGCCGTTTCCCACACAGGCCACCGACGCGGTTTTTTTTGGCCCGGACAGCTACCGTTTTGCCCAACTGATCCACACTCATCTGCAACAGAACTTCAGCGCGGTGCATCGGGCCGTGGACATCGGCTGCGGTGCCGGCGTCGGAGCGCTGGTGATTGCCCGTGCCCGGCGCGAGGCTCAGGTGTTGGCCGTGGACATCAATCCAATGGCCTTGCGCCTCTGCGCGGTCAACGCGGCGCTGGCTGAGGTCGCCAACGTCGAGATTGGCCACAGTGACGTGCTGCAAGACGTGGAAGGCAGCTTCGACCTGATCGTCGCCAATCCGCCTTACATGGCCGACCCGGCCGAGCGCGCCTACCGCCATGGCGGCGGCGCGCTGGGCGCCGGGTTGTCGCTGCGCATCGTCGAGCAGGCGTTGCCCCGGCTGACGCCTGGCGGTTCGCTGGTGCTCTATACCGGTGTGGCGATGGTCGATGGCCGCGATCCGTTCCTCGAAGCCTTGGGCGCCTGGCGCGACTCGGCCGAGTTCGGCTGGACCTACAGGGAATTGGACCCGGACGTCTTCGGCGAGGAGTTGCTGACCCCGGGTTATCAGGACGTGGAAAGGATCGCCGTGGTGGCGTTGGTTGTCACCCGCACGGGTGCGGGTATCGGAGGGAACAGCGATGAACAGGCGTCTGAAGTTCGGCATTGAAGAAGAATATTTCATCACCGACCTGCAAACCCGGCGCATGCCCGACCAGCCGCCCGCGGCGGCGGTTGCGGCATGCCGGGAGGAGCTGGGCGAACATTTTGCCCACGAGATGTTCCTGAGCCAGGTGGAGATGGCTTCGCCGATCTTCCAGAGCCTGGCCGAGGCGGCCGATTACCTGGCCCAGGTGCGTAGCGGCCTGACGCGACGCCTCGCACCCCATGGCCTGGGATTATTGAGCGCCGGCTCACATCCGATGACCACCGTTGGCTTGCAGCCCACCGACGAGTTGCATTTCCAGCAACTGTTCGACGATTACCAGCGAGTGGCGCGACGCAGTGTGTTGTCGGGCCTGCACGTGCACGTAGAGGTGCCGACCGGCCAAGACCGGGTCCGCATCATGAACGAAGTGCTGCCCTGGCTGCCGATGCTGTTGGCGTTGAGCGCGTCTTCACCGTTCTGGAACGGCGCCCACAGCGGGTTCAGCAGTTATCGCCAAGTGGCCTGCGATGAATGGCCGCGAATGGGTATACCGGAGTTTTTCGAGGACGAGCCGGCATTCAACGGCTACGTCGAAATGCTCACGCGCACCGGTTCCATTCGCCAGCCCAGTGACTGCTGGTGGGTGCTCAGGCCTTCGTCGCGGTATCCGACGCTTGAGCTGCGTATCTGCGATGCCTGTCCGCGAATCGACGATGTCCTGTGTCTCGTATCGCTGTTTCGCCTGATGGTGGCCCATGCCGTTGCTCAGCCAAAACCGGGGGCCGACTACAGCCTGATGTCCCACTGGATCCTCAAGGAAAACCGCTACCGGGCCAAGCGCCACGGCATCCTCGCGGAGTTCATCGTTGAAGGGCAGGATCAACCCATGCTCATCGGCGAATGGCTGAACCTGGCCGAACAGACCTTTGCCGACACCGCGACAGCGCTAGGCGTGCAGGACGTTTTCAAGCAAGCCCGCCGGATCATCCAGGAAGGCACCAGTGCCGATCGCCAGGTTGTGCTCTATGAACAAGGCTTGCTGCTGGGGGACTCGATTGAACAGGCCCTGAGCCGGGTCGTTGATCAGCTGCTGTCGGAAACCGCGGGCATGCCCGTGGCCGATCCCACCCTTGCGCAAGTTGCGGGTGGCCCATGACCAGCAAAACCCTTGATGATTACAACCGCATGCGCGATTTCGCCGCCACCCCGGAGCCGGCGGCGAAGCGCTCGCGCAAGTCGGCGAAAACCGCCCACTCCCTGCAGTACTGCATCCAGAAGCACGACGCCACGCGGCTGCATTACGACTTCCGCCTGGAACTGGACGGCGCGCTCAAGAGCTGGGCGGTGCCCAAGGGCCCGTCCCTGGACCCGAAGGTCAAGCGCCTGGCCGTGCACGTCGAAGACCATCCGCTCGATTACGCGACCTTCGAGGGCAGCATTCCGGAGGGACACTACGGCGCCGGTGAGGTCATCGTCTGGGACCGTGGCGTGTGGATCCCACAGGGCGATGTGCACGAATCCTACGAAAAGGGCCGGCTCAAGTTCGAACTGCGCGGGGAAAAACTCGCCGGCCTGTGGAACCTGGTGCGCACTCACATGCCGGGCAAGCAGGAGCAATGGTTCCTGATCAAGCACCAGGACGACGCAGCTCGTCCGGAAAGCGAGTACAACGTGGTCGAGGCCGAGCCGGACAGCGTGCTCAGCGACCGCACCATCGTGCCCAAGCGCCGGGGCAAGGCTGCCGCGGCCAACGCCGTGAAGCAGCCGGAAAAAACCGCCAAGGCCAAGCCGTCGAAAAAGAACGCCAAGACCACCCTCAGCGGCGCGGTGGCCGGCCCGATCCCCGAAACCCTCAAGCCGGAACTGGCGACCTTGGTGGAAAGCGCGCCCGATGGCGACTGGCTCTACGAGATCAAGTTCGACGGCTACCGGGTCATGGCGCGTATCGACAACGGCGATGTCCGCTTGATCACGCGCAACGGCCACGACTGGACCCACAAACTGCCGAAACAGGCCGAGGCCCTGGCCGGGCTGGGACTGGAATCGGCCTGGCTCGACGGTGAAATGGTCGTCGCCAATGAGCAAGGCGTGCCGGACTTCCAGGCCCTGCAAAACGCCTTCGACGCCGGCAGCAGTGGCAAGATCGCTTATTACCTGTTCGACTTGCCGTACCTCAATGGCATGGATTTGCGCAAAGTCCCGGTGCAAGAGCGCCGGGCCGCGCTGGCCGCCGTGCTTGAGCCCAACGAAGATCCGCTGCTGCGCTTCTCCGATGCCTTCGAGGAAACTCCCGAGGCGCTGCTCAACAGCGCCTGCCAGATGCAGATGGAAGGGTTGATCGGCAAGCGTCAGGGCAGTGCGTATGTGTCGCGCCGCAGCAACGACTGGATCAAGCTCAAGTGCAAGAATCGCCAGGAGTTCGTGGTGGTCGGTTTCAGCGACCCAAAGGGCGCTCGCAGCGCATTCGGTGCTCTGTTGCTGGGCCTGCACGACGTCGATAGCGGTGAGCTGCGCTACGCCGGCAAGGTCGGCACCGGCTTCAACGAAACCACGCTAAAAAGCATCTACCAGCAGTTATTGCCCCTGGAGACGAAAAAAGCCGCCGTGGTCAACCCGCCGACCGGCTACGACGCCAAGGGCGTGCACTGGCTTAAGCCCGAGTTGCTGGCCGAAGTGGCGTTTGCCGAGATGACCAAGGAGGGTTCGGTGCGCCATGCGGTGTTCCACGGTTTGCGCAACGACAAGCCGGCGAAGGCGATTACCCAGGAACTGCCGAAACCGGTCGAAAAAACCGCGAAGAAAAAAACCGCAGCCAAGGACGAACCGGAACCGGCATCCGCCAAGCCCAAGGCAAAAGCCAAGGCCAAGACCACCCAGGCGCCGGCCTTGGAGGGCAAGGTCCGCATCACCCACCCGGAGCGGGTTATCGATGCGAGCAGTGGCACGACAAAAATGCAACTGGCCGAATATTACGCCAGCGTCGCCGACTTCATCCTGCCGGAACTGGCCGACCGTCCGGTGGCGTTGGTACGGGCACCGGACGGCATCGCCGGCGAGCTGTTTTTCCAGAAGAACCCCGAGCGGTTGGGCATTCCCGGCATCACCAGCCTGGACAAGGACCTGACCGGGCAACCGGTGATGATCATCAATAACGCCGAAGCACTGATTGGCGCGGTACAGATGAGCACCGTGGAATTGCACACCTGGAACGCAACGTCCGTCGATCTGGACAAGCCAGATCGCTTTGTCCTCGACCTCGACCCGGACCCGGCATTGCCCTGGAAAAGCATGGTGGAAGCCACACAGCTGACCTTGTCGGTGCTCGATGAGCTGGGCTTGAAGGCGTTTCTCAAGACCAGCGGCGGCAAGGGCATCCACGTGGTGGTGCCTCTCACGCGTAAACTTGGCTGGGACGAGGTCAAGGGCTTCAGTCACGCCATCGTCAGCCACATGGCCAAGCTGTTGCCTGATCGCTTCTCGGCGGTGTCAGGGCCGAAAAACCGGGTAGGGCGGATCTTCATCGATTACCTGCGCAACGGCCTCGGTGCCACCACCATCTGCGCTTACGCGGCTCGGACCCGCGAGGGGCTACCGGTGTCGGTGCCGATTTATCGCGAAGAAATCGCCGAACTCAAGGGCGCCAACTTATGGAACGTGCACAACGTCCACGAGCGTCTGGCAGAGGTCGGGCATGAGCCGTGGGCGGATCTGAAGAAAACCCGCCAGAGCATCACCGCCGAGATGCGCCGGCGGATCGGCATGAAGAAAACCGCTAAATAGCCCTATATGTTCGCGGCCGGTTTGCTTTTGTGGCGAGGGAGCTTGCTCCCGCTCGGTTGCGCAGCGACCGTAAAGAACTTGGGGCTGCTACGCAGCCCAGCGGGAGCAAGCTCCCTCGCCACAGCCGCAAAGCACCTTTAGCCTCCAGCGACCCTCTAATAAACCTGTGAGCGCCGCAATTGCTCAATCGCGTCGATCAGCTCGTCATAGGACACCGGCTTGCCGATGTGCTGGTCGAAGCCCGATTGCTTGGATTTTTTCAGATCGATGGACGCGCCGTAGCCGGTCAGGGCAATGGCGGGGATATGTTTGACGTGGGGCAACTGCCGCAACGCCTCCATCAATTCATGGCCGTTCATCACTGGCATGCCCAAGTCCGAAATAACAACGTCGAAACGGGCGTCCCTGGCTGCTTTCAAGGCTTCCTGCGGCTGGTCGAAAGCGAGGACGTGGGCGTCTTCCATCTCCAACAGGAGCTTGAGGGTATCGAGCACCTCGGGTGAGTCATCCACCAGCAGCACCGTCATGCCGCTCAAGCGTCCGGATTGGTCATCGCAGGCTTGCGGTTCGGGGACCATCACGGCGTTGCTCAACGGCAGGCGAATGGTGAACGTGCAGCCTTTGCCCAGCCCTTCGGATTTGACTTCGACACTGCCACCATGGGCTTCGGTCAACTGCCGTACCAGGGACAGGCCGATACCGAGCCCTTCGCGTTGATGCGTGGCGTGCTGGGTCTCGGCCTGGCCAAACAGGTCGAACACTTCGCTCAGATGCTCCGCCGCAATGCCCACGCCCGAGTCCTTCACATCCAGGCGTCCCATGTGGCCGTCGTGGCTGGCGACGAGTTGCACGCGACCACCGCTGGGGGTGAATTTCAGCGCGTTGTTCACCAGGTTCCAGATGATCTGCTCCAACCGGGTCGGGTCGGCGTTGATGATCAGCTCGGTGCCGGGGCCTTCGGGTAATTCCAGGGTGACCTTGTTCGGGTGGTTGTCGTTGATCACTACGGTGTAGATGTCTTGCAGCACGCGGGCAAGGTTGACTGCCTGGCGCTTGAGCTTGAGCTTGCCGGTGCGCACCCGCGCCACGTCCAGCAGGTCGTCGATGATCCGCGCCTGGCTGGTGACCGCGTCGCAGATGGTGTTGACCGCCTTGGCCGCCGCGCTGACGGTCTTGGTCACCGGCAGGCGCCGGAGCAATTCGGCGTTGAGCTGGATCAGGTTCAGCGGATGCTTGAGCTCGTGGGACATCACCGCGAAAAATTCATCTTTCAGGTGGCTGGTGTTCTGGGTTTCCATCAGCCGCTGGGTCTGTTCTTCGTGCATGCGCTTATGGCCGGTGAGGTCACGGGCGATTTTCACGTAGCCCTGCAAGTGGTCGCCTTGGAGCAGCGTGACTTCGCCGCTGCAATAAAAACGGCTGCCGTCCTTGCGTTGGTGCCAGCGCTCATCTTCGCAGCGGCCGTTGACGCGGGCGGTGCTCAGTTCGGTTTCCGGAGCGCCAAGCGCACGGTCATCAGGGGTGAAGAGAAAATCGTAATAGGCCCCTTCGGCTTCAGCCTTGGTGTGGCCGAAGATCAACTCGGCCCCGGTGTTCCAACTGGTGATCACACCATGCTCATCCAGGAGAATGATGGCGTAGTCGCGGGTGCTTTCGGCCACCAGTCGCATGCGTTCCTCCCCCAGGCGCAGCTCTTCCTCGGCTGCCCGGCGCTTGGTGATGTCGATGAAGGTCAGCACGGTGCCGTCGATATGGTCCTCGCTGGAGCGGTACGGCAACAGTCGAGCGATGTACCAGCGGCTGTCGTTGCTGCTGACCTCGCGCTCGATCATGTTCAGCGACTCGAATACTTGGGTGGCGTCTTCGGCCATGCCGGGGTAGTCCAGGCGATGGGTGATGTCCAGCAGCGAGCGGCCGGTGTCCACCGGCAGCATGCTGAAAATCTCCGTGGCCCTCGGTGTAAACCATTTGATACGCATGCTGCGGTCGACGAACACCGTGGCAATGTCCGTGGAGGCGATCAGGTTGGTGAGGTAATCGTTGATCTTGTCGGTTTCTTCGACCTTGGTCTTGAGCTCGTAGTTGACCGTTAGCAGTTCTTCATTGATCGACTGCAGCTCTTCCTTGCTGGTTTCCAGCTCTTCGGTGGCCGAGCGCAATTCCTCGTTGATGGCCTGCATTTCCTCGTTGGAGGCCTTCAGTTCCTCGCTGGAGACCTCGGCCTGCTCGATCGTGTCCTGCAGGTGCACTTTGGTCCGCTGCAGCTCGCGTTCAAGGTTGGATAGAAGCTGGTTTTCGGTCTGGTTGGAGATGGCTTCAGCCTGCTGGCTGGGGTCGACTTCTTCTTCCTCGAACACAACCAATACGAATTCGCCGTCGGACTGGTCATCGCGATAGGGCTGCACCAGCAAATCCACCAGGAAGCGCCGTCCGTCTCTCTCCAGATTGACCTGCCGGGACTTGACCGGCTGGCCGTTCTGTTGGACCTGGAACAGCGCAGTGCGGATCTCCAGGCGCAGCTGGGGGGTGATCAATGTCAGCAGGTTGCGCGACAGCTCGCCGCCCACATGACGCAGGAAACGACCGGCGCTTTCGGTCATGTGCAGGATGTCGGCGTTGACATCGACAATTATGCTGGGAGGCGCAGCCTGCTCGATGGCGCGCAGATGAATGTCGGCGAATGACACCTTGCGCGTCACCGGAGCCAGCGGCGCGGCCTTGGACACCGTGCTGCGCACGTATCCGCCACGGGGCATGGTCGGCGTGCGGCGGCTGCTGGCGGTGCCGTACTTGGCGCGGAAAATCCGGTTGCGCTTGTCCACGGGGCTGAACAGTTCGTGGCAGGCATCGGCCGATTCCGAAGAGCCAAGAAACAGGAACCCACCCGGTCGCAAGGCGAAGTGGAACATCTGCAGGATTTCGCGTTGCACCTCGCGGTCGAGATAGATCAGCAGGTTCCGGCAGACGATCAGGTCGATCTGGGAGAAGGGCGGGTCCGACAGGAGGCTGTGCTTGGCGAACAGCACACGCTCGCGGATTTCCTTGCGCACCCGATAAGACGCGCCGTCCTTCATGAAGTACTGGCGCAAGCGCGTCGGCGGCACGTCGGTAATGATCGCTTCCGGATAGGCGCCGTTGCGCCCGACGGCAATGGCGCGTTCGTCGATATCGGTGGCGAAGATTTGCAGTTTGGCCGAGCTGTTCTCGTGTTGTAGCTGATCGCTGATCAGCATCGCCAGCGTATAGGCTTCTTCACCGGTGGAGCAGCCGGCCGACCAGACGCGTATTTCCTCGGGCGGCACGCTGGCGGGCTCGACGGGTTGGAGAAGCTGGGGCAAGACATCCCGCTCCAGAGCCTCGAATGCGTCGCGGTCGCGGAAAAAATTGGTCACCCCTATCAGCAAGTCGCCCAGCAGTGCCTTGGTTTCTTCCGGATGACTCTGCAAGTAGCCGTAATAGGCGCTGAGGTCCGGCTGGGCCGTGACCTGCATGCGTCGTTCTATGCGGCGTAGCACGGTGGCCCGCTTGTAGTGTTTGAAGTCATGCCCGGTGCCGGACCGCAGCTGCACCAGGATGTCATGCAACAACTGCTCGGCGACGGCGGCCTCATGGTCCGACGCAGGAGGCTGGGTATGGATTTCCGGGTCGTTGGCGGTCGGCAGGCGGATCGCCTGGGAGTTGCGCCAGATCTCCAGGAGTTTTTGCGGCATCTCCGCAACGGGCAGCACCAGGTCGACCATCTGAGTATCGATAGCCGCTTGCGGCATGCCATCGAATTCCGCGTCTTCCGGGGATTGCGCGAGGGTCACGCCACCTTGTTCCTTGATCCGCGACAACCCCACCGCGCCGTCCGAGCCGGTACCCGACAGTACCAGGCAGAACGACCGCTCCTTGTGCACATCGGCCAGGTCACGAAAGAACAGATCGATGGCAACGTGTCCGCCCTGGCGTGGTTCGGCCGGGGAAACCTTCAAGTAACCGTCATTCATCAACAGCTGATGGGCCGGGGAAATCACGTAGACGTGATTTTTCTCGATAGGCACCGTCTCGGTGACTTGCAGCACGGTCATCTTGGTTGATTCCTGGATGATTTTGTCCGCGATGCTTTGATGATCCGGCGCCAGGTGCAAGACGACGACAAAAGCCATGCCATTGTCCTTGGGCATGTGTTCGAAAAACTGCTTGATGGCCTGCAAACCGCCTGCGGAGGCGCCGATTCCTACTACGGGGAAGTCCAATTCGCTGGGGCTCAGCTCTCGTCGTTGTGGCACGTTGGGAGACCGTTTGCTAGGAGATGACATATAAGTTTGGCCTTAAAGGGCGGCGGGGCGGTCCGGCACTGCCGACTCGATTTCATTGATACAAAAACTCGCAGGATAGTCGGGTTGCGCGAAGATTGCGAAAACAGACGCCTGCAAAGCCGCCCCTTCAGGCATTGTGCGCCTTCAAGGCGGATTCAGCCTACCGGCACGCGAAGGTACTCCGGCTGCAAGTAGTTGAACCACAGCAGGATCATTTCCACCATGATCGTCACCAGCACCAGCAGGCCGACGCCCCAGACGCTGGCCGAGTACAAAAGGCCCTGTTCCTTCTTCAGGTTCATGAATTTCGGCAGCCCGACGAACAGCAGGAACGTCGAATAGGCCGATGCCGCCAGCAGCACCGCCACGGCCAGCCAACGGCTGGGATAGAGCCCGCAGATCCCAGCGAGGAAATACGGTGTAGCGGTGTAGGCCGCAAATCCGATGCATTGGTTGATCGAGGGGCGGGCTTCGAACGTGCGCGACATCCAGCGGATGAACAGCCCCATCAACGTGACGCCAATGACGATGGTCAGATACAGCAGCGCGCACAACTGCAATGCGCTGGCGCGACTCAGCCTCACCGTTTCGTTCTCGGCCAGGCTCCAACCGGTCCAGGTGGTGCCGATGAACAGGCACACCGCCGGAATCAGTGCGAGCAACAGCAGATGGGCCAGGTAGTGGTGTGGATGAGCCTGTTCCTGCTCGCGAATGTCCACCCAAGCGAACTCGGGATGGGTGAACAGTTTGACGAAAAGTACAGACATGACGACCTCCTGATCAGGGACAGCCTCTGCGTGAGGCTCATACCGTTATGAGGTACAGGATTGGGCAGGGGTTTCATTTATTTGCCCGGTCGGGGAGACGGCGCGATAAAGGGAATGATTCAAAACGGCAGGGGTCAACCCATCAGCATCCATGAAGGACTGTATGCCATGACTGTTGCCCAATCCCTGGTTGATTACATGCGCGAGCATGAGCTGCGCCTGACCACCGCCGAGTCCTGCACCGCCGGGCTGATCGTCACGCTCCTGGCCGAAGTGCCGGGCAGCGGTTCGCTGATCGAAAGCGGCTATGTGGTGTATTCCCCCGAAGCCAAGCAACGTTTGCTGGGCGTCAAGGCGCGCACCATCGACACCTTCAATCTGACCAGTCGCGAGGTCGCCGAGGAAATGGCCCTTGGCGCGCTTCACGACGCCAACGCCAACGTCGCCGTCGCCACCACGGGCCTGCTCGGACCGGACGACAAGGACGGCATACCCGCCGGCACGATCTGCTTTGCCTGGGCGTTCCAGGTGAACGGCCAGCGCGCGCTGTTCAGTCGCCAGGAACGCTTCTTTGGCGACCGTCGCCAGGTGCAACTGCAGGCCAGCGAGTACGTCTTGCAGCAGTTGCCCGGTTACCACCAACGTGCCGTGGCGGGTGAACGCCGCTAGGAGAGTGCGCCCATGACCGATCAATGGGAGCAGGACGACCATCGCAGCCGCGAGTTTCCCGTGCGCGAAGACATGGTGTTCCAGCACAAGGTCTGGCGGTTCGAGCGGGTGGGCTGGTACGTGTTGGTACTGTTGGTGATCCTGACCCTGCTCGGGCTGTTTTCCCGCGGACCGTTGAGCAGTCGCGAACTGCAAAGCGCTGACGGCAATATTAGCGTCGAATACGAGGCGTTCCATCGCAACGGCTCGACCAATCCGATGGTCCTGCGTCTCAAAGGCGCATCCAACGCGGTGCTGGAAGTCGAGCTTGGGGGCGATTGGCTGGAGGCGTTCGAGGTGCAGAGCGTGCAACCGCAGCCCATACGCTCAGCCGCCGCCGGGCAGGGTGTAAAGCTCTGGATCCAGGCGGATGGCCAGGGACAAGCCAACCTGCACCTGTCATTGCTCAGCGAAGGCCTCGGGACTTATCACAGCCGCATCGTTATTCCTGGCGGGGCGACGGTGAGCTTCAATCAATTCATCTTCCCTTAGGTGACGTATGGATTCGGTACTGCGAGCCGCCGCTATGTATGCGGTGTTGATGGTGTTGTTCAAGATCGCCGGCCGACGTTCGCTGGCGGAGATCACCACCTTCGATTTCGTACTGTTGATGATCATTGGCGAGGCTACCCAGCAGGCGCTGCTGGGGGACGATTTCTCGCTGACCAACGCGTTCATGGTCATCGTCACACTGATCGCCATCGATGTCGGATTTTCGTTGCTCAAGCTGCGTTCCAATTGGGTGTCGCGGCTGATCGACGGCGGGCCGACGATCATCGTCGAGGACGGCCGCATCCTTCAGGGCCGCATGCGCCACGCCCGGCTGGTGGAGGCGGACATCATGGAGGCGGCACGTTCGAGCCAGGGCATCGAGACCCTGGAGCAGATCAAGTTTGCGATTATCGAGCGCAACGGCAAGATTTCGGTGATTGCCAAGGAGGAGTGAGCCTGAGCGCTTTAGTGGCGAGGGAGCAAGCTCCCTCGCCACAGGAGGCAGCCGGGCTTTAGAGGATCGGCTTGCCGCCCGTCACCGCATACCGCGAGCCGGAGATGTAGCTGGACTCATCCGACGCCAGCAGCACGAAAATCGGCGCCACTTCCACCGGCTGGCCAGGACGACCCAGCGGTGTCTGGGAACCGAAATTCTGCACCTCTTCTTCGGGCATGGTGGCGACAATCAGTGGCGTCCAGATCGGTCCTGGCGCGACGCTGTTGACCCTGATGCCCTTGGACCCGAGCATTTGCGCCAGGCCACCGGTGAAGTTGGCGATGGCGCCCTTGGTGGTGGCGTAGGCCAGCAGCGTCGGCTTGGGCATGTCGGAGTTGACCGAGGTGGTATTGATGATCGAACCCCCGGCCTTCATGTGCGGCACGGCGGCCTGGCAGATCCTGAACATCGCCGTGATGTTGATATCGAACGTGCGCACCCATTCTTCGTCCGGGATCTCTTCCAGGGTCTCGTGGGTCATCTGAAACGCGGCATTGTTGACGAGGACGTCGATGCGCCCGAAACGCGCCACGGTCTCATCGACGACCTTGCGGCATTGCCCCTTGTCTGCCAGGTCACCGGGCAGCAACAGGCACTGGCGGCCGGCTTCTTCGACCCAGCGTGCGGTCTCCTTGGCGTCCTCATGTTCATTGAGGTAGGAAATCGCTACGTCCGCGCCTTCTCGGGCGAAGGCAATCGCCACGGCGCGCCCGATGCCGCTGTCGGCGCCGGTGATCAGGGCGATCTTGTTCGCCAGGCGCCCGGAGCCTTTGTAGCTCTGTTCGCCACAGTCCGGGTACGGGTCCATCTTCTGTTGGCTGCCGGGCACGGGTTGGCTTTGTTTTGGAAAAGGCGGGGTTGGGTAGTTGGCCATTTTCGTTCTCCATCCTAGTGGTTGCGATGGAGGGTGGACTGCGGGTTTTTGACCAGAGTTCGGTCGGATTTTTCCGCCGGTCGATGAGCGTGCCCGCCAAGCGTTTCGTCGATCGTGCTCATGTTCCGCTGAACGCGGGCACGGTCATGCTCTCCAATGGCAACAATGCTTCATAAGGAGAAGGGCATGTTCAGTCACATTCAGATTGGTGCGCGTGATCTACCAAAAATGGTCGCGTTCTACGATGCCGTCCTGGGGGGCCTGGGGTTGGTGCGCATGGACAGCGAAGACGACTCGGGCCCACCCGGGGAAGGCTGGCATCAGCCCGGCAAGCATTGGCCGCAGGTGTTCGTCCAGGTGCCCATCAATGGCCTGCCGGCCACGTGGGGCAACGGCATGCAAGTCAGCTTCGCCGCCGACTCGCAGCAGGCCGTACGCAACGCCTGGGAGACGGCGATTGACATGGGCGGCTTCGACGAAGGCGCCCCGGGCCTAAGGCCGCAATATTCAAAGGATTACTACGGCGCCTATTGCCGGGATCCGGAGGGAAACAAACTGTGCTTCGTGCATACGCCGGATATGCATGACTGACCCCTGGGTCTGAACTGATCCGCTCTTGTGGCGAGGGAGCTTGCTCCCGCTGGGGTGCGAAGCAGCCCCACAATCTTGCGGTCGCTACGCAACCGAGCGTGAGCAAGCTCCCTCGCCACGGGACGATCTGATCAGCCCCTGGCTTTGAGGCTGCGTTCCATCCGCGCGATTCCTTCCTCCAGCAACGCCCGCGGGCAACCGAAGTTCAGGCGCACGAATTGTCCCGCGTCGTCAGCAAAATCCAGCCCGGCGCTCAGTCCAACCTTGGCATCCTTCAGGAAAAACCCTTGCGGATCGTCCAGCCCCAGCGCCGAGCAGTCCAGCCACGCCAGGTAAGTACCCTGGGGCACGGTCATGGTGATACCGGGAAGGCGAGTCTTGACCGCCTCGACCAGATAATCGCGGTTGGCCTGCAAGTAGCCTTTCAATTCGTCGAGCCATGGGCCCGCTTCGCTGTAGGCGGCACGGGTCGCTTCCAGGCCCAGGGCGTTGACGCTGTCGACCATGCCGGCCCTGGCGCCGTTGACGCGCTCGCGCAGCTTGGCATTCTGGATGATCGCGAACGACGTCTTCAGCCCTGCGATGTTGTAGGCCTTGCTGGCCGACATCAGCGTGATGGTCCGCTCGGCAATCTCCGGGCTGAGGGACGCGGTGGGGATGTGCACGCGGCCATCGAAGCACAGCTCGGCATGGATCTCGTCCGAAATGATCCAAGCATCCTGCTCGACACAAATGTCCGCCACGGCCTTGAGCTCGTCGCGCCCGAACACCTTGCCCAGCGGGTTGTGCGGGTTGCTAAGCAGCAGCGCACCGCCGCCGCGCAAGGCGTCGCGCAGTTCGGCCAGGGGCGTATGGAACTCGCCATCGACCGGTGTGAACGCCAGCTCCACCTTGTTCAGGTGCCAATGGCCCGGCGCATGCCGCAGTGGCGGGTAGTTCGGAACCTGCACCACCACGTTTTGCTGCGGCTCGACCAAGGCATGCAACGCCATGTTGAACCCCGGCTCGACCCCCGGCAGGAACAGGACCTGCTGCGGCTCGACGCGCCAGGCGTACTTGCTCCAGAGATCGGCAACGATGGCGGCGCGCAGGCTGTCCTGGGCCACGCTGTAGCCGAGCATCGGGTGTTCCAGGCGCTTGCGCAGCGCATCGATGACCACTGGCGGCGCGGCGAAATCCATATCGGCCACCCACATCGGCAATACCTCGGCTGGGTAGCGGCTCCATTTGGTGCTGCCGGTGCCGTGGCGTTCGAACACCCGGTCGAAATCGAAAGTCATGGTCGTTCCATCAGGTCAGGGAATGGGATGGCGGCCATGATAAAGCAAAGATCCCGCGGGGGCAGCCAATGCCCAGGACACCGTCAAGCCGACACCCTACATGTACGGCGACCACCTCGACATCGGCAAGGTATTGCAGGCCTATCAAGCCAGCTTGAACGGCAACTGCCGCAGCGGTTTCCCGGTCAGACTCGCAATGGCGTTGGCAAATGCCGGGGCCAAGGCGGGCAGGCCGGGCTCGCCCATTCCGGTCGGCGGCTCTGCGCTGGGAACGATGTGGACGGCGACCTGCGGCAT
Source organism: Pseudomonas sp. Z5-35 (assembly GCF_051131945.1). Taxonomy (NCBI): domain Bacteria; kingdom Pseudomonadati; phylum Pseudomonadota; class Gammaproteobacteria; order Pseudomonadales; family Pseudomonadaceae; genus Pseudomonas; species Pseudomonas sp. Z5-35. Next base: position 2,849,250 of record NZ_CP071640.1, on the reverse strand, counting down.
GTCGGTAATGCGCGGCACGCTGAAGTCAGCGAAATTGCTCTGTTGCACGACGCCATCCTTGAGCGTGATCGCGCCACCGGGCAAGCACATCGACAGGCCCATCAGGGCTGCGCCTTGCACCTGGGCCTCGACACTGCGGGGGTTGATCACCAGGTTGCAGTGCACGCCCGCCGTCACGTTGTGCAGCATGGGACGACCCTCCTGCACCGAGGCTTGCACCACGTAGGCCACCACCGAACTGAACGACTCGTGCACCGCCACGCCCCAGGCCTGGCCGGCCGGTAGCTGCCGTTTGCCGTACTCGCTCTTGTCCACCGCCAATTGCAGCGCGGCGCGATGGCGGGGGTTCTGGTCGCCGAACAATTTCATCCGGTATGCCACCGGGTCCTGCTTTGTCGTACGGGCGATTTCGTCGATCAGCGTCTCCATCACGAACGCGGTATGAGTAGAACCCACGCTGCGCCACCACAGCACCGGCACGTTGAGCTTGGGGTGATGCACGGTCAGTCGCATCGGCAAGGGATACGGATCACGCAGGCCTTCTGTCGCGGTGGGGTCGATGCCATTCTTTATCTGCCCTGCGAATGGGGTGCCGACGAGGATGGACTGCCCGACCAGGGCGTGGTCCCACGCCAACACCTTGCCACTGTCATCGAAACCGATGCGCGCGCGGTGCAGATGCATCGGACGGTAGTAGCCGCCCTTGATGTCGTCCTCGCGGCTCCACAGGGTGCGGATTGGCGCATCAAGCCCCGCAGCGCGCGCGGCCTTGGCCACTTCGCAAGCCTGCACGACAAAATCATTGGTCGGCACGCCACGACGCCCGAAACCGCCGCCCGCCGTCTGTACATTTACCTGGACTTGCTCGGGCTTGAGGCTCAGCACCTTCGCCGCTGCCGCAGCGTCGCCGCCCGGGAACTGAGTACCGACCCACAACTGGGCGCGGCCTTCGGATAGCTGAACGGTGCAGTTCAACGGCTCCATCGGGGCGTGGGCCAGGTAGGGAAACACAAACTCAGCCTCCAACCGATGCGGCGCCGAGGCGAGAGGTGTCATGTCGGCATCGAAATGGAGCGCGCCGGGTTGGCCGGCCAGCTCCCGGTACTGGGCCAGTTGTTTTTCCGTGTCGACCTTTTCGACTTTAGCCACGTCCCATTCGACCTTCAGCGCATCACGTGCAAGTTTTGCCTGCCAGTAACCGTCGGCGACCACCGCAACGCCTTCGGCACCGCCGTCCAGCGGCACGCGCAGCACGGCTTTCACGCCTTTGGTTGCGCGCGCGGCGCTGTCGTCCAGCGACGCGATCCTGGCACCGAACACCGGTGGGCGAGCGACCACCGCAGTCAGTTGTCCCGGCAGATGCATGTCGATGCCGAAATCCTGCTGGCCGCTGCTCTTGACCTTGGCATCGAGGCGGGTCGTGGCCTGGCCGATGATGCGGAAATCCTTGGGATCCTTGAGCGTGACTTTCTCCGGCACGGGCATCGCCATGGCGGCTTCGGCCAGCTCGCCGTAAGTCGCCTTGCGGCCACCTGGGCCCAGCACCGTGCCGTTTTGCGTGGTCAGGCTCGCGGCGTCGACATTCCAGCGCGCGGCCGCGGCGGCGAGCAACATGGCGCGAGCGCGAGCGCCCAGTTCGCGGTATTGGGTGTAGCTGTTCTTGATCGAATTGGAGCCGCCGGTGAGGTGGATGCCAAACGCCGGGTCCATGTAGGCCGCGTCGTTGCTGCCGTTGCGCGTGCGCACCAGGCTCCAGTCGGCGTCGAGTTCTTCGGCGAGGATCATTGGCAAGCCAGTCTGCACACCCTGGCCGAACTCCAGGCGATTGATCGTCACGGTGACTTCGCCGTTGGGCGCGATCTGTACGAAGGCCGAGGGTTGCTGAGTCGGTTTCAGCGCTGCGTCGCCAACTCCGCCGGCCTGTTGCGCCAGGGCAAGGTGCGGGAACGCGCCCAAGGCCAGGCCGCCGATGCCGACGATCTTGAGAAAGCTGCGCCGGGGCAGGGTGGCTGGGCCTTCAGTCACGTCGCGATCAAGCAGGTGTTGCAGGGCGCGCGGCAGCTCATTTGGAAAAATCTCGTTCAGCATGGACCAGCTCCTGTCAGGCAAGTGTTTTTGCGGCATCGGCCACTGCGGCGCGGATGCGGGCGTAAGTGCCGCAACGGCAGATATTGCCGGCCATGGCCGAATCGATCTCGGCCGGCGTCGGCTGCTTGCCCTTGGGCTGGGCCTTGAGGAACGCGGTGGCGCTCATGATCTGGCCGCTCTGGCAGTAGCCGCATTGCGCCACGTCGTGCTTGACCCAAGCCTCATGCACGGCGCTGCCCACCGGGTCGCTGCCATCGGTCGCCGCTTCAATGGTGGTGATCTTCTTGCCAACCGCCGCGGCGATCGGCGTCACGCAGGACCGAATGGCCTGGCCATCCAGGTGAACGGTGCAGGCGCCACACAAGGCCGCACCGCAGCCGAATTTGGTACCGGTCATGCCCAGCGTGTCGCGCAAGGCCCAAAGAATCGGGGTGCCGGGGTCTACGTCTACCGTGTGCTCACGGCCATTGATATTGAGGGCGCTCATCGGACCAGCTCCAGAAGGTTTGGCACCGATTACTATAGAAAGCATCGGCTGGGATAGCTTGCACGATCCGGTCCGATGATTGCCCAATCTTGCAAAAACACCCCTGTAGGTTCGGTTGGCAGTGAGCAAGCCTGGGCGCATGCGCTCAGGCGGGCCGCTCAGGGGCGGGCCGGGACAAACAAAACAACAACCCAGGCTCGGCCCTGCGCGCGACGAGCGTCCATCCGTGGGCCTGGGCGATCTCCTGGCAGATCGTCAGGCCCAGTCCCGCGCCGTGGTCGCGTCGATGAGCGCCGCGCCAGAAACGGGTGAATATCTGCGCCAGTTGGTCTTGTTCAACCCCGGGGCCCCAATCGCGCAGGGTCAACGTATCTGCGCTCAGTTCAACGCGTATTTCGGTATCGGCAGGGGCGTGCTGGATGGCGTTTTCCAGAAGGTTTTTGAGCAGGGTGAAAAGGGCGCTGCGGTCGGCCTGCCAGGACGCCTGCGTCTCAACCGGAGCCGCCAGCACGACGCGCACGTGCGCCGCGTCGGCCATGCGTTGCAGATAATGGGCGGCTTCCCGGGCAACATCCATGACATCCACGGCGGCAAGGCTGTAGTTGTGCGCTTCGCTCGTTTCGGCCAGCAGCAATAGTTGCTGGACCTGGCGGGTCATGTGCTGGGCATCGTTGAGCAGCGAGTCGCGGCCCTTGCTGGGCTCCATCAGTTCGATCTGGGCGCGGATCAACGCCAGGGGGGTCTTGAGCTCGTGTGCCGCGGTCGCCAGGAATTCCTGCTGGACGCGGTAGCCGTGCGCCAGGCGTTCAAGGGCGCTGTTGAAGCTGGTCACCAGCGGCGCCACCTCGGACGGCACGGTCCTGACCTCCAGCCGCGAGTGCAAGGAGCGCGGGGAGATGGCCGCCGCTGATTCCGAGACCTCCCGCAAGGGCTTGAGCGCATAGCCCAATGTGAAATAGGCGCAGGCGCCGAAGACAAAAAGCAGCACCAGGCTGAACAGGACGATACCGGCGCCCATGAACGGCCAGGCAAACCCCTCGTGGAGCAGTTCCATCAGCCGTTCGCTGGCGGCAAATTGCAAATACCAAGTCTTGCCGTCGTGCTCCAGCGGGGCGGTGGCGGCGTACATCAGGATGCCTTTTCGCTCGAACTTGAATTGCGATTGCTCCGTTGGATGAACGGTCGCCGCAGGCGACCAGAACGCCGCGTCAGTGGATGCATGGACGGCGCTCCCATCCGAATCCAGTACTCGGTAGCCGATTTCCTCCCCCAGGCTCTGGAAGGTCCAGATCCGGTCACCCTCGCTGTTGTCGAATCCGATGGGCCGGCCCGTGGCGTCGAACAGCAGCTTATCGGCCAGTTCATGGGTACGCTCGGCGACGTCCGTGCTCAGCAGGATATCGCTCCTGGAGGTGACAAGAGCGAACACGCCGAGTGCAATCAGCAGGATGCTCAATCCCACGCCTGCGATATAGGCAAGCAGCACCTTGAAGCTGATGCTATTGCGCCAAGTCGTCCTGACGAAGGGCATAACCCAGGCCTCTCAAATTGACTATCCGTTGATGGGAACCGATCGCCAGCAGCTTTCGGCGGATACGATGCAGGGCCACGTCCAGGGCATTCGGCGTCACGGCTTCGCTCAGGCCCCACGCGGCCGCCTCGATGGCGCTGCGGCGGACGATTTCACCGGGTTTGCGCAGCAGCAACAGCATGATCTGCATTTCCGCAGGCGCCAGCGGCACGCTGCCTTCGGTGCTGCACATGATGCCCATGTCGGGTTGCACGCTGAGGTCGCCGTGGGCAGGCGCCAATGGCCGGTGTTCCGCCGGGCGACGCAGCAATGCCCGTACACGGGCAACCATTTCGTCCATGGCGAACGGCTTGGGCAAATAATCATCCGCCCCGGCGTCGAGGCCTTCGACCCGATCATGCAGCGCGTCCCGCGCTGTCAGGACCAGGCACGGCAGGCCCAGCCTGGCAGTGCGCAAACGCTGCAGCAGGACCAGCCCATCGCCGTCCGGCAAGCCCCGATCGAGGATCAGCGCCTGGTAAGGCACCTGCTGGATGGCCGCCCAGGCGGCATCGATGCGGCTGATGACGTCGACGGCGATCCCGGCGCTCGACAAGCCTTTGCTCACCAGGTGCGCCAGGCGTTCATGGTCCTCGACCAGCAGAATGCGGCTCATCAGAAACGGTACAGGTAGCCGAACAGCACGCTGTTCTCGGTTGATCGGTCCACCAGCGGGCTGTCCTTGATTTCATCGGACAGGCGCGTCGCCTTGAGGTCCAGGAACACGGAGTGATGATCATCGAACATATAGTTTCCACGAACCCCGAATTCAGTATTGATACCGGACTTCGCATCATAGGCCGCCCGGTCGGCGCGAGCTTCACTTTCGCGAACGCCGAAGTAGTAGTCGACGTATTTATCGTCCTGCCATAGGGCCGCCAGGCGTGGCGTGAGCATGATGTGCTCGCCTAATTTCCAGGACCTTTCCAATCCCAGGGCAAAGCGCTGGCCCTTGCTGTTGCCTGATACGTCGGCCAGCCACTCGGCACTGACATCGGCCACGTCGTTGCGCCATTTCACCTTGGCTCCTGCCCAGAAACCACCGTCGCGGTCACGCATGCCATCGAGAATCCGCGCGTCATCGTCGTCGTAACCGCTGAAGTCGTACTCGCCGACGATGCTGAATTCGAGCTGTTGGGTGTCGCTGAGGTCCAGGCCCGGCAACTTGATCTCGGCGGTAGGGCCGAATACCCGCACATATTCATTCTCAAAGTAGATCAGCGGCAGGACTTCACTGTCCCGGTCGATGCCCTTGTACGGCTGCTGGCTGCTGACCGCACCCACGCCAAGCCCCCATTGGGAACCTTCCAGCTCGTCGGCGCTGGCCGCCATTGACGCGCACAAGCCCAGCACAAACACAGAGGTGGCCGTAGTCAGCCGTGTCGCAATTGAATTTTTCGAGGTGGGCAAGGGCATGGAACGCATGACGGTCTCCAGATCAATAGGATGAAAGCGTCCCTATCGTTGAAAACTTCTTCTTACTGGACACTTACCGTTGGGTCTGGATAACAACCTTTTCGCTGGTAAGAGTTCCGAAAGGTTCCCTGTCGGATAGTGGCCGCCTCAAGCAATCACGCGGCCTCTTGCGCAGGAATACGATCCCCATGAAAAAAAAGACACGGCATGTCGTTCTGTTTGTCGTGACCTTGGCCTGCGCCATCGTCGTCGTGATGATGACCGTTTCGCCTGACGCGGGCCCCAATAGCGCCGAAGTTCCGGCCAGGCCTGCTCTGACGGTGGCCGTCACCCAACTCCAATCGGCCATGCAGCCGACTCGTGTCCTGGCGTATGGCAACGTCATGGCGTGGCAGGAAGCGAGCGTCGGCACCGAAGCCGATGGCTTGCGGTTGGCCGAGGTCAAGGTGAACGTCGGCGATGAGGTCCGGCGCGGCCAGGTGCTCGCCACATTTGCTCCGGAAACGATCGCCGCCGAACTCGCGCAGCGTCGCGCCGCCACCGCCGAAGCGCAGGCGACGCTCGCCGAAGCACGGGGCAATGCCGAGCGCGCCCGGGAACTGCAATCGAGCGGGGCGTTATCCAAGCAGCAGGTTCACCTGCACGTGACGGCCGAACACACGGCGCAGGCGAGGCTGGACGCAGCCAGGGCGCTGGAGCGGCTGCAACATCTGCGCCTGGCCCAGACTCAGGTCATGGCGCCCGACGATGGAGTGATTTCGGCGCGCAATGCCACGGTGGGCGCGGTGCTGCCCGCCGGCCAGGAACTGTTCCGGCTGATTCGGGACGGTCGCCTCGAATGGCGCGCTGAAGTCGCCGCATCGGACCTGGGTAAATTCACTCCCGGCCAGGTGGTGCGGGTGATTGCGGCCAACGGCGAACCTATCGAGGGCCGGGTGCGCAGGGTTGCGCCCACGGTGGACATGCAGGTCCGCAACGGCTTGGTCTATGTCGACCTCCCGGCGGGCACCGCGGCGCGTGCCGGGATGTTCGTACGTGGCGAGTTCGCGGTCGGCGCCGAGCGGATGCTGACGCTGCCCCAGAGCGCGGTGCTGCAGCATGACGGTTTCAGTTACGTCCTTCAGGTCGGACCGCAGTTCAAGGTGACCCGGGTCAAAGTGACGGTGGGACGCCGCGTCGGCGATCGTGTCGAGATCATCGGCGGTATTGACGGCACGGCGGCCGTGGTCGAGGCCGGCGCCGGCTTTCTCGCCGAGGGAGACCTCGTCCGGGTGGTCCAGTCGCGCACCGATCCGACCGGCACCCCGACCAGCCAGCCGACAAGCAGCCTGACACGCGGGAGCGCGCAATGAGCCTTAACGTATCGTCCTGGTCGATCCGCAATCCGACGCCTTCCGTCCTGTTGTTCCTCTTGCTGACCTTCGCTGGCTTGATGGGCTTCTGGAAAATGAAGGTCCAGAACTTCCCCGATGTTGACCTGCCCATGGTCTCCGTATCGGTGGAGCTGCCCGGCGCTTCACCCGAACAACTGGAAAACGATGTGGTGCGCAAGATCGAGGATTCGCTGGCGACGCTGCAAGGCATCAAGCATATCCAGAGCACCTTGACCGACGGCAACGCCGATATCACGGTGGAGTTCCGCCTCGAGAAGCCCACTCAGGAAGCGCTGGATGATGTGCGCGACGCCGTCTCCCGGGTACGGGCGGACCTGCCCGCCGACCTGCGCGACCCAGTGATCCAGAAGATCGAGCTCGCCGGATCGCCAATCCTGACCTACACGGTGGCGGCGACGCGCATGGACGATGAAGCGCTGTCATGGTTCGTCGACAACACCCTCAGCAAGACCTTGCTGGCGGTGCCTGGCGTGGGGGCGGTCAATCGTGTCGGCGGGGTGACCCGGGAAATTCGCATCGACCTCGACCCGGCGCGCCTGTTGGCGCTGAACACCACGGCCCTGGACATCTCCCGTCAACTGCGCCAGATCCAACAGGAAGCCTCGGGCGGTCGTGTCGACCTGGGTGGGATCGAGCAAACGGTACGCACCCTCGCCACGGTGCAGTCGGCCGAGGAAATCGCCTTACTGGATGTGACCTTGAGCGACGGTCGACGCATCCGGCTCGACCAGGTTGCCACGGTATCCGACACCGTCGGCGAGCGCCGTTCGGCGGCATTCCTGGACGGCGAGCCGGTGGTCGGCTTCGAGATCCTGCGGGCAAAAGGCGCCGGAGAAATAGAGGTCGACGAAGGGGTGCGCGCCGCCCTCGACACACTCAAGGCGCGACACCCTGAAATCACCATCGCCCAAGCCTTCAACCTGGTCGATCCGGTGATCGAGAATTACCAGGGCTCCATGCACCTGCTTTACGAGGGGGCAGCGCTGGCGGTGCTGGTGGTGTTCCTGTTCCTGCCGGATTGGCGAGCAACCTTCGTCACGGCGGTCGCGTTGCCATTGTCGGCGATACCGACTTTTGCGGTGATGCATTGGATGGGCTTCACCCTCAACATCGTCACGCTGCTGTCGCTGTCGCTGGTGATTGGCGTGCTGGTGGACGACGCCATCGTCGAGGTCGAGAACATCGGGCGACATTTGCAGATGGGCAAGAAACCCTATCAAGCGGCCATGGACGCCGCCGATGAGATCGGGCTGGCGGTAATTGCCACGGCGTTTACGCTGATCGCGGTGTTCCTGCCCACGGCATTCATGAGCGGCACGGTCGGCAGGTTCTTCGTCCAGTTCGGCTGGACGGCGGCAACAGCGGTTTTTTTCTCCCTCGTCGTTGCCCGCCTGCTGACGCCGATGATGGCGGCCTACCTGCTGCAGGCGCCGCAGAAGCCGGAGCGCAGACCGGCCTGGTGGCTGGATACGTATTTGTCCTGGGCAGGCTGGTGCTTGCGCCATCGTGCCGTGACCAGCCTCGGCGCTGTGGTTTTTTTCGCTGCGGGGCTGATGCTCGCGGCGGTGTTGCCGGGCACCTTCATTCCGCCGGAGGACGACTGGCAGACCCAAGTGACCCTCACGCTGGCGCCCGGCAGCAAGCTGGGCGACACGTTGGTGCTGGCCGAACAGGCGCGGGAGCTTGTCGGGCAGAACCCGCACGTCAAGAAGGTCTACACCGCCGTGGGCGATGGCCGCGCCGGCGCTGACCCGATGGCGCCAGCCGGCAGCGGTCTCGCCAATGTCCGCACGGCGGTGCTGACGCTGAACCTGACGCACCGCGACGACCGACCGGGCCTGACCAAACAGCAGATCGAAAACCATCTGCGCGAAGCACTCACGGTTTTGCCTGGCGTACGCGTCAAGGTCGGCATGGGTGAGTCGGAAAACTACATGCTGGTGCTCGCCGGCGAGGACGGCGCCTTGCTCACCCGGCATGCGCAGAAGGTCGAAGGTGAACTGCGTGGGCTGCCTGGCGTCGGCGGCGTTATTTCGAGCGCCAGCCTGATGCGCCCCGAGCTGGTGGTTCGGCCCGATTTCGCCAGGGCCGCCGACCTGGGCGTCACCTCGAACGCAATCGCCGATACGCTGCGTGTTGCAACCTTGGGCGACTACGATCAGGAGCTGGCCAAGCTCAATTTCAGCGAACGGCAGGTGCCAGTCGTCGTGCGGCTGACCGATGCCGCTCGCCAGGACTTCGAGACGCTGAAGCGCCTGCCGGTACCCGGTGCCCGTGGTCCGGTCGCGCTGGAGAATGTCGCAACGCTGGAAATCGCCAGCGGCCCCGCGCAAATCGACCGATTCGACCGCATGCGCAACGTCAACATCGAGATCGAGACGAATGGCCAGGCGCTGGGCGACATCGAGCAGGCCGTGCTTGGCCTGCCGAGTTTGCGCGAGCTGCCGCCCGGTCTGGTGCAGACGTCCGTCGGCGATGCCGAGGCGATGGGCGAACTTGCCTCGGGGTTTGGCGTGGCGATGCTGACCGGGGTGCTGTGCATCTACATGGTGCTGGTCCTGCTGCTCAAAGACTTCATGCAACCGGTGACTATCCTCGTCGCCCTGGTGCTCTCGGTGCCCGGCGCGTTCCTGGCGCTGTTCATCACCGGCTCGACCTTATCGATGCCGTCGATGATCGGCTTGATCATGCTGATGGGCATTGCGACGAAGAACTCGATCCTGCTGATCGACTACATCATCCTCGCCCGTCGGGACCACGGCCTGGGCCGCCACGAAGCGATCCTGGATGCCTGCGCCAAGCGCGCACGACCGATCATCATGACGACAATTGCGATGGGCGCAGGCATGATGCCCATCGCACTGGGCTGGGGAACCGACCCGAGCTTTCGCGCGCCGATGGCGATCGTAGTGATCGGTGGGTTGGTCACCTCGACCGTGCTGAGCCTGCTGGTCATTCCCGTAGTGTTTTCCTACGTGGACGACGGCGCGCAGTGGTTGTACAAGCGCATCCATGGCGTGCTCTGGCAAGGGGAGCTACGTAACGAGGCGAACGGTTTGGGCAGCGAAGCGGGGAGTGAGCGTTGAAGATTCCAGCAAAGATCAGCACGGTTTTTCCATCGTGGCGTCCGCTCATGCTGGGCATCGCCGCCATCGTGGCGAGCCTGGCGCTGATGGCCGGGTGTGCCCGGCAACCCAGCGCGGCCGACGCCCGGACGGAGCCTGCGACCTTTGAGGATTACACGCAGGCGTCACGGGCATGGATCGAGGAACGGCGGGTGTTCCAGACCGCCAACCGCAGCGCTGAACTGGCCTGGAACGCGCCTTACGAAGTGCGCCCCGATGCGCCGTCCAGCAAAGCTATCCTCTTGTTGCATGGCCTGGGGGATTCACCCTGGTCTTTCGTCGACATCGCCCAGGATCTCACGGCGCAAGGCTTCGTTGTGCGCGTTGCGTTGTTGCCGGGGCACGGCACCCAGCCGGCTGACTTGATCGACGTGCAGCTGGAGCAGTGGCAGCAGTTGGTCGAGGAACAAGTCGCGCTGCTGCGCAAGGAGTTTGCGGACGTCTACCTGGGCGGTTTCTCAACCGGCGCCAATCTTGCGCTGGCATACGCCATCAACGACCCGGATATCAAGGGCCTCGTGCTGTTTTCACCGGCCTTTCGATCGAGCGAATCCTACGACTGGGCCACGCCCTGGCTGGCGCATTTCAAGACCTGGATATTGGCCCCCGACAATACCCGGCCACAACAATCGGCGGTGCGCTACCACAACGTCCCCACCAACGGCTTCGCCCAGTTCTACCGCAGCAGCGTCGCGGTTCGTCGGCTCATCGAGCACCAGGACTTCGACCGTCCCGTGGCCATTGTCCTGACTGAGCAGGATTCAGTGGTCGACGTGCGCTACGTGCGGGAGCTTTTCAAACACCGATTTACCCATTCCGCCAGCCGGTTGATCTGGTATGGGCAGGCGGCGCCGGCCGGCAACAGCGGCGCGGCCCATGATTCACGCGTCCTGACGCGTACCGACCGCATCGCCGACGAACGAATCAGCCAGTTCTCCCACATGGGCATCCTGTTCTCACCAACGAACCCGCTCTACGGTCGTTCCGGCACCCTGCGGTTCTGCCGCAACAGCCGCAACGCCGACGAAGTGGCCCGGTGCGAAGCGGGGGAAGAAGTCTGGTATTCGGATTGGGGTTACAGCGAGCCGGGTAAAATCCATGCGCGGCTGACCTACAACCCTTACTTCCAGTGGCAATCGGGGGTGATTCGTCAGGTGTTGGCGGTAGCTGAGTAGGGCGCCTTGTTCTCCACCAGGCAATTGCCGCCATCCACCACCATGGTTTCACCGGTGATGTAGCTGGCCTCCGCAGAGGCCAGGAAGGCCACCAGCGCGGCGACTTCCTCGGGGCGTCCGGCCCGGCCCATCGGCGTGTAGCGTGCGGCGTTGGCTTCTTCGGCAGAGCTCGACCCTGTCGCGATCCAGCCGGGCGCGACGCTGTTCACGGTGATGCCCTGTTGGGCCACTTCAAGCGCGAGGCCCATGCTCATGCCGACCATCGCCGCCTTCGCGGCGCTGTAGGCTGCTTCACCGGGATTGCTGCAGCGAGTGCCGGTGGTGGAGCTGATATTGACGATGCGTCCATAACGGCGGGCCTGCATGCCGGGCAGGACCGCTCGGGTGAGCAGGAACGCGGTCGTCAGGTTGCGAGCCAGCGACAGGTTCCACGCGGCCAGGTCCATGGACGCCACGTCGGCAAAAGACTCCGGGCTTCCTTGCATGGCCATGCCGGCGTTGTTCACCAGGATATCGACCCGGCCCCAGACCGACTCAGCCCACAGTCCGAACTCGCGCACCTGGGTTTCATCCGTGAGGTCCAGGGCTCGCCCCTCGACCTCAAACCCTTGCGCCCGCAACTCATCGACCCGTTGAGCAATGCGGGCGCTGCTCGCAGTGACGATCAGCCTGGCGCCGACTGCACCGAGCCTGCGCGCGATCGCCATGCCGATGCCCATCTCGCTGCCGGCGCCGCTGATGAGTGCCACAGGGTTCTGTCCGGTTGCGTTTGACATGGAAATCGCTCCAGGTATCGAGTTGATGAGCAGGCAGCGGTGTCAGGCACCGCAGACGAGTATGGCAGCGAAAAGGAGCGGCATCAGGCGGCCGCTACTGCGGCCACTGCTCCAGCAAAATCGAGACGAATTTCTCGGCGGCGGGGGAAAGCGATGCACCTCGTCGATAGACCAGGCCCAGTGACCGGTTCACCACAGGTTCGATCAGGGGCACACTGACCAAGGTTGGATGATCGCCGGCAGGCATTGCCAGGCTTGGCATCGCCGACACTCCAAGGCCCGCCTCGACCAGGCCCAGCGAGGTGGACAGGTGCTGCACCTCATAGAACCACTGCGGGCGCCAGCTCAGGCCAGACAAGGCGTGGTCGAGCAGCATGCGATTGCCGCTCAGGCGACCGACGCCGATCAGTCGATAGTCACTGAGTTCCGACCAAGTCACGGCGCTGCGTCCCGCCAATTCATGGTCGCGCCGGCAGGCCAATACAAAGGGTTCGTTGACCAGCGGCACGAATTCAATATCCGGGTGTTGGCCGCTCATCATATTGATGCCGAAATCGGCTTCGCCGCGAAGGACCGCCTCCAGTCCTTCGTTGGCGCTGAGATCCAGCAGGCGGATGCGGATCTTGGGGTAGCGCTCGTTATAGAGACGGATCACCGAAGGCAGGAAATAGAACGCTGCCGTCGGGATGCAGGCCAAAGTCACCCGGCCGATCTGCCGCTCAGCCAGCTCGCGGATGTTGAGGATCGAATCGTCGAAATCGTCCAGCAAACGCCGGGCCTTGGGCAGGAAGTCACGGCCGACGCTCGTCAGGCTGACCTTGCGGGTGGTGCGATCGAGCAGTGCGGTGCCTAGGCCTTCCTCGAGTTTTTTCATCCGTCGGCTCAGGGCCGGTTGCGACAGATGCAGCGCATCGGCAGCCTCGTGGAAACTGCCGAGTTCGGCGATTTTCACGAAAGATCGTATGTCCTGAAGCTCGTATTCCATGTTTTACCTCGGCGGGGAGGGGGGCTGCGCGATGCCAATCATCGTAAGGGAATTCATTTGTGAAACGCAATAATCGCTCCGATCTTTGCATTGGAATCACTTTTTAAACCCTGCCACTCTTGTGTCCAGAACATCAATTATCCAGATTGATCAACAAGAGTTAATGTTCATGAAACGAATTCCTTGTGTGCTGATGCGCGGCGGTACGTCAAAAGGCCCGGTGTTTCTCGCCTGGGACCTGCCGGTCGCCATCGCCGAACGTGACGAGCTGCTGATCAACCTGATGGGGTCCGGCCACGAACTGGAAATCGACGGCATCGGCGGCGGCAGCCCACAGACCAGCAAGGTCGCGATTGTCAGCCCATCGCTGCACCCCGAAGCCGATGTCGATTATCTGTTCGTCCAGGTCATGGTTTCTCAGCGCCGGGTCGACACCGCGCCCAACTGCGGCAACATGCTCTGCGCCGTCGGCCCGTTCGCCATCGAGCAGGGGCTGGTCAAGGCTACCGGCGACCTGACTCGGGTGCGTATTCGCAACCTCAATACCGGGACGTTCGTGAATTCCGACGTGCACACTCCTCGGGGCAAGGTCAGCTATGAAGGCGACACCGCCATCGACGGCGTGCCCGGCACTGCCGCTCCGGTGCAACTGACCTTTCTCGATGCCGCGGGCAGCAAGACGGGGAAACTCTTCCCGACCGGGCAACCCCTGGACATGATCGACGGCATTGCGGTGACCTGCATCGACATGGCGATGCCGATGCTGATCGTCGAGGCCAGCCAACTGGGCAAGCGCGGTGATGAAAGCCCCGCTGAACTTGACGCTGACAAGGCATTCATGCAGCGCCTGGAGTCCTTGCGGCTCAAAGCCGGCCTGGCGATGGGCCTGGGTGATGTCAGCGACAAGGTGATTCCCAAGCCGGTCCTGGTGTCGCCGCCCACATCTGGCGGAACCCTCCAGGTGCGCTACTTCATGCCCCACAACTGTCATCGCGCCTTGGCGATCACCGGCTCCATCGGTATCGCGACAGCTTGCGTGACCGACGGCAGCGTCGCGGCCAACCTGATCGGTGGCGTCAGCGAGCCGCGTTTGCAGCAGGTTCGCATCGAGCACCCCAGCGGTGGTATCGATGTGGTGTTGTCCTACACCGGTGAAAAGGGTGAGACCATTCGAGCCTCGGTGGTACGCACCGCCCGCCGACTTTTCTCAGGTTTCGTCTACGCCAAGGTTTCCCGGCGCATGGCCGGATAGCCAGGCAGACCTCGTCATTGCATCAGCGACTCAATAACAACAAGAGATCTGACATATGCTCGCTTTACTTGGCTTGGCCATGGTGGTGGTCTTCACCTTCCTGATAATGACCAAACGGCTGTCGCCCATCGTCGCCCTGACGGTGGTGCCGATCATCTTTGCGGTGCTTGGCGGCTTTGGCGGGACCACCGGCAAGATGATGCTGGATGGCTTGAAGATGGTCGCACCGTCGGCGGCACTGCTGTTGTTCGCGATCCTGTTCTTCGGCCTGATGATCGACGCCGGTCTGTTCGATCCGCTGATCCGCAAGATTCTCAAGCGGGTCAATGGCGACCCGATGAAGATCGCCGTGGGCACGGCATTGTTATCGCTGTTGGTGGCGCTGGACGGCGACGGCACGACAACCTACATGATCACCTGTGCCGCGATGCTGCCGCTGTATAAACGCATCGGCATGAACCCGATGATCCTGGCGACCGTTTCCATGCTCTCGTTGAGCATCATGAGCGGCATGACCCCTTGGGGCGGCCCGGCGACTCGTGCCATCGCAGCGCTGGGCCTGGATGCCGGTGAGTACTTCGTGCCGTTGCTGCCGACCATGATCGGTGGGGCCGCATGGGTGGTGTTCACGGCATTCCTGTTGGGCCGTGCCGAGCGCAAGCGCATTGGCAACGTTCAGCTGCAAAGCGGCGGCGGCAACTGCTACATCAATGCGATCATGGAAGACACGCCACACAAGCGCCCGAAACTGGCCTACGTCAATCTGCTGTTGGTGATCGCCGTGATGGTCGCGCTGGTAATGGGGATCATGCACTCGGCGATCCTGTTCCTGATCGGTTTCGTCCTGGCGCTGATGATCAACTATCCGCAACTGGATATTCAGAAGGAGCGCATCCTCGCTCATTCGGGCAACGCCATGACCGTGGTCTTGCTGGTGTTCGCAGCAGGGATCTTCGCCGGGATCTTCTCCGGGACAAAAATGGTCGATGCGCTGGCGCAGACCCTGGTCGACTGGATTCCCCCGTCCTGGGGGCATCTGTTCCCGCTGGTGGTGGCGATTACCAGCATGCCGCTGACTTTCGTATTGTCCAACGATGCCTATTACTTCGGCGTCGTGCCGATCCTTGCCAATGCTGCCGCGGCGTATGGCATTCACCCGGTGGAAATCGCCCGGGCTTCCATTCTCGGCCAGCCGGTGCACCTGATGAGTCCGTTGGTGGCTTCGACGCTCCTTCTGGTGGGCATGGTCGACCGTGATCTCGGCGATTTTCAGAAAGCCACGATCAAATGGGCGGTGCTCACCTCCCTGGTGATTACCGCACTGGCCCTGCTGACCGGGGCGCTGACGCTGTTTTCCTGATTCACCCCAGACAACCCTCTATTCCTTGCCTGACGCTCCCGCCCGCGGGAGTGCGCTGGCGTGCGTGCCTGATAACAACAATGAGAAAGTCGACATGAGTATTTACCTGACCCACAGGGCTTTGTTTCCATTCTTTGGGCTGTTGCCACTGGCCACGGCCAACGCCGAAGGATTCATCGCCGACAGCAAGCTGAAGTTGCAACTGCGCAACGTTTACTTCAACGAAAACTTTCGCGATGAGCACGGCATGAGCGCACGGTCGGCGAGGACCGCTAAGAGTGAACGGACCGAATGGGCCCAGGGTTTTCTGTTGGATTACCAGTCCGGCTACACGCCAGGTACCCTCGGTTTCGGCATCGATGCCCTCGGCCTGCTCGGGGTCAAGCTCGACTCCGGGCGTGGCCGCAGCGGCACCGGGCTGCTACCGGTGCATGACGACGGTCGCGCCGCCGATCAGTTTGCCAGCGCGGGCATGACCGCCAAGGCCCGCGTCGCCAAGACCACGATTAAATACGGCACCTTGTTGCCGAAGAATCCGGTGCTGATCTACAACGATGCGCGCCTGTTGCCCCAGACCTACCAGGGGACCCAGGCCAGCAGCAACGACATTGACAACCTCACCCTCACCGGCGGGCACCTGGAGCGTTTCAAACTGCGGGACTCGAGCGACAGCATGCCGATCGTGCCCGACGGCTATGGCGGCGACCAGTCAGGCGACTTCAGTTATGCCGGCGCTGACTACAAGCTCGGGAAGACGGTGCGCTTGAGCTACTTCTTTGGCGAGCTCGAGAACTTCTATCGGCAGAATTTTGCCGGTATCCAACATGACCTGCCGCTGGGCGCCGGTGTGCTGACCAGCGACCTGCGCTACTTCAACAGTGCCGATTCGGGCTCGGCCTACGGCGGAAAAGTCGATAACGACATGCTCAGCGGTCTGCTCTCGTACGCCGTCTCCGGCCACACACTCAGCGCCGGCTATCAAAGGCTCAGCGGGGAAGGGGGCTTGCCTTACATCAGCGGCGCCACCGTCTATTCCTTCAGCAACGCCGGGATCGGCAAGTTTATCGAAGAAGACGAAAGGACCTGGATGCTCGGTTACGGCTACGACTTCGCTCGCCTCGGCGTGCCCGGCCTGACGTTTTCCAGTCGTTACCTCAGCGGCAACGATGGCAAGTCCAACACCGCCGTGAAGGAATGGGAGCGTGACGCAGAAATTGCCTATGTGGTGCAGCAAGGCAACTTCAAGGGGCTGGGCGTGAAACTGCGCAACTATGTCTATCGCTCGGATTTTTCACGGGGACGCGATAGCAACCGTCTCTACCTCACTTATGATGTGGCGCTTTGGTAGGTTCATGATCGCCACCGCGCCATTTCTGACAAGAATGTCAGGAAGCGGTCAGCCTCCAGACACCTTTGCTGTCTAGACTCTGTAGGTTGCCCCCGTTTCCGGAGAGGAATTACTTGATGCGTCTGCTCATTGTCGAGGACGAAGAAAAGACGTCCTCCTACGTCCATCGCGGCTTGAGCGAGCTCGGCTACATTGTCGATGTCGCCACCAATGGCATCGATGGCCTGCACTATGCACTGGAGATGGATTACGACGTGGTGATCCTCGACGTGATGCTGCCGGGCAAGGATGGCTACGGCGTGCTGCAGGGCCTGCGCTTGCACAAGAAAACCCCGGTGATCATGTTGTCGGCCAGGGGCACGGTGGACGATCGTGTCCGCGGGCTGCGAGAGGGCGCCGATGACTACCTGGCCAAACCTTTTTCCTTTGCCGAGTTGGTAGCGCGCGTCCAGGCCTTGATCCGACGTCGCGCCGATGACAGCGCCGACCCGACGCACTTGCGCATCGACGATCTGGAAGTCGACCTGCAAGCACGCAAGGTGACGCGTGGCGGCGTGCGGCTGGACCTGACGGCCAAGGAGTTCTGCCTGTTGAGCCTGCTGGCACGGCACCAGGGCGAAATTCTTTCCAAGTTGATGATTGCCGAACAGGTCTGGGACATGAACTTCGACAGCGACGCCAATGTGGTCGAGGTCGCGATCAAGCGCGTGCGGGCCAAGGTTGACGCGCCGTATCCGCGCAAGCTGCTGCACACCGTCCGGGGCATGGGCTATGTGTTGGAGAGTCGTGAGGCCAGCGACCGGCAAGTCGGTGCGCAGTGATGAAAGGATCGATAGCCAAGCGGCTTGCCCTGATGTTTGCCCTCGCGGTCACGCTCATCACCGCCGTGAGCGCGACGCTGTTGCGCTGTTCCTTGAAGCAATCGCTTGAAGACCAGATGCAAAACGAACTGACCCTGCGCCACTCCGTACTCGACCCCGTGCTCGCGAAATATGATTCGCCGGAATTCTGGGTAGGCTTGCGCCAGAAGCTCGATGGCCTGACGCCTGCGGACGAGCGGGTGCGTTATTGGGTCCTGGCCGACAACCCGGCCTACAGTTATGGCGGCGCGATGCCGGACGGCCAGGATTGGTCCAAGCGCCCGGATGGTTTTTCCTCCGTCGAGGTGCCTGGCCGGAATCGGCCGATGATGCTGATGGTCGAGACCATCGCAGCGATGGGTAGCCGACCGGAGGTGCGCTTTATCGTCGGGCTCGATTCAACGCCGTTCATGAAGACCCTGGACAATTTCACCAAGACCTTGGTCCTGACGTCGGCGCTCGGCGTCGTGCTAGTGGCGCTGCTGGGCTACTGGATCGCGCGTTTCGGCCTGGGGCCGGTCAGGCGCCTGAGTCGTCAGGCCAACAGCCTGCCGCCCGGGGACTCGAAGCAGCGGCTGGACACCGAGGCGCTGCCAGGGGAATTGCAGGAATTGGCCGTGTCATTCAATGGCGCCCTGGCGCGCCAGGAAGCAGCCTGGTGCCAGCTCGAAGGGTTCAACGCCAATGTCGCCCATGAACTGCGCACGCCGCTGACCAACCTTATCGGCCAGACCCAGGTTGCGTTGGCCCATGGGCGGGACGTGAACGAGCTTCAGGATCTGTTGCAGTCAAACCTCGAAGAGCTGGAACGGATGGGCACCATCGTCAACGACATGCTGTTCCTGGCAGGTGCCGAAAGTGGGCAGCGGGCAACCGAGCTGAGTCATGTCTCGCTGAATGAAGAGGCGTCGAAGACGGTGGAGTATCTGGAGCCGGTCCTGCACGACAAGCAGCTGAGCGTGGTGATCCAGGGCGACATGCAGGTGTGCATCGACCGACGCCTGTTCCATCGCTCCCTGGCCAATCTGATTCAGAACGCGGCGCGCTACGCGGTGCCGACCAGCACCATCACCGTGAGTCTGGTCAGCCATGGCATGCAGGCTGAAGTGAGCGTTTCCAACGCCGGCGAGCCGATTGACAATGTGCACCTGGAGCGCTTGTTCGAGCGCTTCTATCGAGCCGACGCCGCCCGGGCGCGAAGTGATGCGCACCACGGCCTGGGACTTTCCATCGTGCGGGCGGTGGCCTCCATGCACGGAGGCCGTGTGTTCGCCCATAGCAAGAACGGCCTCAATACCTTCGGTTTTTCCCTGACAAGCCAGGCAGCGCGCTAGCCGCCGCCACACCCTCTGCGGGCGCTTTTGTATCCCGCGCAAGCCGGCGCTTTCCCCGCGCCGGCGTTTGACATGTTCCTGTCAGTCGCCAGTCACCTTGACGTCAGCGTCCCCCTCCTAGAGTGCTAACACCATCCCGGTAAAGGCAGTCGTGGAGTCAACCATGAACATCCAGAATTTTTCGATCGTCAGCCTGCTGGCGGTCATTTCCTTGAGCGGTTCACCTCTGTTTGCCAAAGAACAAGCGCAACCACCGGCCTACGAGTACGGCATGCCCCTGGACGTCGCCCAGGCCATTCGTATCGAGGCGCCGCAATCGCCTGTGTGCGAAGTGGTGCCGGCAAAGATGACCTATGTGGATACGCACGGCGAAATCCGCCAGGTCAGTTTTCTGCAACTGGCTGATGCGTGCGCCATCCAGTGAGCGCCGGCCGTGTCGTTTAATTCTTTAAATAGAGAGCATTCAACCATGTGGAATAGAACAACAAGCTTCGGCGCAATCAACTTCAAGAACCGCACCAGTGCGCTGATGAGACTGGCCCGGACGCTGGCCGCCGGCGTCGCGCTGCTCAGCGCCATAAGCATTGAGGCTTCGGCTCGAGTTGCCCCGAAACCCGACTGGTCGACCGACGACATGCCATCCCAGAAGGGCCGGATCGTGCTGATCACCGGCGGCACCAGCGGCATGGGTTATGAGGATGCGCTGGCGCTGGCGCGCGCCGGTGCCGAAGTGATTATCGCGGCGCGCAATCCAGAACGCGGCGCCGAGGCCATTGCCCGGATCCAGCAGTCGGTGCCCGGCGCCAAGGTGCAATTCGAGGCCGTGGACCTGGCCAATCTCTCATCCGTGCGCGGCCTAGCCCAACGCCTTAATCAGAAGCTGCCGCGCCTCGACGTGCTGATCAACAATGCCGCCATCATGTCGCCGCCCGAACGCGGCACTTCGGCGGACGGTTACGAACTGCAGCTGGCGACCAATTACCTGGGACATTTTGCCCTGACCGGCCTGCTGGTGCCGCTCTTGCGTCAAAGCGAGGACGCCCGGGTGGTAAGCCTTTCAAGCATTGCAGCGGCGCGCGGCACGGTGAATTTTGATGACCTTCAGGCCGAGCAGAAGTACGACCCGTATGTGACCTACGCGCAGTCGAAACTGGCGATCCTGCATTGGTCCTTTGCGTTACAACAGCGCAGTGACGCCCAAAAGTGGGGGATTCGCAGCATTGCCGCGCACCCAGGCGTTGCGGTCACCGAGTTGATTGCGCGCGGTCCGGGCCTCAACAGCGAGTTCGGTCAGCGCTGGGCTAAGGACCGCGACGTGTACCACTCAGCGGCGCAAGGCGCACTGCCCACGCTGTATGCCGCCACGGCGCCGCAGGCCGTGGGCGGTGCTTATTACGGCCCGACGGGGGACGAGGAGAAACGCGGTCCGCTGGGCTTCGCCAAGACGCCCGTCGCGGCGACCGACGTAGCGGATGCCGAGCGGCTATGGGCGGTCTCCGAACGGTTGACCGGCGTTATCTATCCCTGATGCCGCCTCGGGCACGGTCTCGTTCCGTGCCCATCCCTCTGGTCCGTAGCTGTTTTTTGGAGTTCCCATGCGTACGCCTTCCTATCTGCATCGGCTGAGCCTCGCCCTGAATGCCCGCGACGGTGAACTGCGCCCGGCGCTGTGCGGCTTTTTGCTGTTCCTGTGTCTGTTCACCGGTTATTTCATGCTGCGTCCGATCCGCGAATCGATGGGTATCGCGGCGGGGGTGGAGAACCTGCAATGGCTGTTCACCGCGACTTTCCTGGCCATGCTGGTGGCGGTTCCGCTATTCGCTTGGCTCAGTGCCCGAGTGCCGCGCCTGCGCCTCATCGACTGGGTGTACGGCTTCTTCGGCTTCAACCTGCTGATGTTCGTCGAGGTCTTCCAGTTCCAGCCGGACAGCATCTGGCTGGCGAGGGTCTTTTACGTCTGGATTTCGGTCTACAACCTGTTCGTGGTGTCGGTGGCCTGGAGCTTGATGGCGGATGTCTTCGACAGCGAGCAGGCCAAGCGTTTATTCGCCTTCATCGCGGCGGGCGCCAGCATCGGCGGTCTGCTGGGGCCGGCCCTGAGTGCGTTGTTCATCGAGGCGATCGGTGCGTCAGGCTTGATGCTGCTGGCGGCCTTGCTGCTCGGTGTCACGCTGGTATTGAAGCGGGCCCTGATGAGTTGGCGAGAAACGGGCGGGGCCGGCCGACCTGGCGCGGCGCCGACGCAAAGCCCCCGACAGCCATTGCAGGGCAACCCGTTCAGTGGTTTGACGGCGGTGTTCCAGTCACCTTACCTGCTGGGGATCGCCGGCTTCGTGGTGCTGTTGGCGACGGTCAGCACCTTTCTCTACTTCGAGCAGGCGCGCCTGGTGGCCGAGCTCTACCCGGACCGCGCCTCGCAAGTTCGCATCTTCGGCACCATCGACATCATCGTCCAGGCGGGCGCGTTACTGTCCCAACTGTTCATCACCGGTCGTATCGCGCCGAAGCTGGGGATCCGCGCACTGTTGGCCATCGTGCCGTTGCTCATGTGCATCGGCTTCGTCGGTCTTGCATTGGCGCCTGGATTTGCGCTGCTTGCGACATTGATGATCATTCGACGCATCGGCGAGTACGCGTTCGTGCGGCCGGGCAGGGAAATGCTCTTCGCGCCGCTGGATGCCGAGAGTAAATACAAGGCCAAGAACTTCATCGACACCGTGGTTTATCGCGCCGGTGACGCCATGAGTGGCTGGGCCAAGAGTCTTCTCGACATGCTGGGGCAGGGCGCCGGTATGGCCGCAATGGTGGGGGCGTGTTGCGCGTTGCTGTGGGGCTACCTGGGCTGGCAACTGGGCCGTAAGGCCGACTATGCCGCTTCACGGGAGCTGCGTTTGGCGGCGATTTCGGCCAGGGCTTGAAGAACGTTTTTGAACGTCCATCCCCACACAGCCTCTGACAGTAATGCAGGGCGAACGCACTTCGCCCATTCACACTCGGAGGATAGGCTCACATGAAGATTCTAATGGTCCTTACATCTCACGATCAGTTGGGCGACACCGGCAAGAAGACCGGTTTCTGGCTGGAAGAATTTGCCGCGCCCTATTACGTGTTCGTCGACGCCGGGGCCACGGTCACGCTGGCTTCTCCAAAGGGCGGCCAACCGCCGCTGGACCCCAAGAGCGATGAAGCGGATGCCCAGACCGATGCGACTCGCCGCTTCGGTGCCGATACCAAGGCCCAAGCGGCATTGGCCAACACGCTGCCACTGGGCGAGGTCGACCCCTATGATTTCGATGCCGTGTTCTATCCAGGAGGCCACGGGCCCCTTTGGGATCTCGCCGAGGACACCGATTCCAAAACGCTCATCGAAGCCTTCTATGCCTCGAACAAACCCATCGCGGCGGTTTGTCATGCCCCTGGCGTGTTGAAGAACGTCAACGCACCGGACGGGCAACCCGTGGTGAAAGGCAAGAAAGTCACCGGGTTCACCAACTCCGAGGAAGAGGCGGTGGGGCTGACGCACGTGGTGCCGTTCCTGGTGGAGGACATGCTCAAGGCCAAGGGCGGCGAGTATTCCAAAGGCGCGGACTGGGCGAGCTATGTAGTCGAGGACGGGCACCTGATCACCGGCCAGAATCCTGCATCTTCCGAAGCCGCTGCCGAGGCGCTGCTCAAGCGGCTGGAGCGGGAACAGACGGCCTGAGCCATGCAGGATACTTTCAATCTGTCCCGTTTCGTCGAGGCCCAGCGCCCGGTGTTCAGTCGAGTCATGGAGGAGCTGCGCGCGGGCCGCAAGACCAGTCACTGGATGTGGTTCGTCTTTGCGCAATTGCAGGGACTCGGACGTTCCGAAATGGCCGGACGCTTCGCGATTTCCGGCCCTGCCGAGGCTCGCGCCTATCTACAGCACGCGTTGCTCGGCCCCCGACTGGAGGCGTGCGTTGAAGCCGTTTTGCAGCACCGAAGGCTGAGTGCCGGGCAGATATTCGGCTCGCCCGATGATATGAAATTCCGCTCGTGCCTGACGCTTTTCACGAGTGTCCCGTCCGGATCCCCGGTGTATCAACAAGCGCTCGACCTGTTTTATTCGGGTGAACCGGACCGCAAGACGCTGCTCTTGCTTGGGCAGTCGGTGTGAAGTGGCGCCTTCGCAAACCACCACAGCGCGGCGCCCCCCAGAAGCGTGGTCAGCACGGCGAGGATCAGGATCACCTGCTGCGTGCCCAAAGGCGAGGCTAGCAACGCTACCAGCAAACCGGCTAGAGGCTGCGACAGGTTATTGAGCAACGTGATCACGCCTACGGTCTTGCCGAAATCCTGAGGCGGTATGACCTGTTGCCGGATCGTGCGCATGTAGACGTTGAACATCTTGTCGAAACCGACAATCAACAGGAACCCTAAGACGTAGCCGAACAGGTTCGGACTCAGGGCACTGATGAAGGCGCCAGCGGCGATCATTGAGTAGCCGACGCCACCCAGGACCCGCAGTGGCAGGGCCACTCGGGCGAGAAAGAACAGGATCACGATCGTGGTCACGGCGCCCGCCGCCTGTAAGCCTGCATAGTTGTCCTTGCCGGCGCTGTACTCGCCGATCACCATGGCCGCCGAGGTGGCCATGGTGACGCCAACGATCAGGTTGACGCCTACCGCCAGGGTGATGATTTTCTTCAACTGCGCCAGATTGCCAATGTGCCCGAAGGCGATCCGCAGCGGTTGCAGCCAAATGTCCTCATGCTGCTCGAACGTCTCCAGGGTAATGCGGCTGAGGCGTTGCCACACCCGCATGCTCAGGTCCGCCAGGAGGAACAGCCCGGCGATCCACAGCACCACCCAATGCCAGGCCCACACGTCCAGCATCAATGCTGCGACCAGGGGGCCAAGGACCAGTCCGGTCTGGTCGGCGATCTGGGAGTAAGACAAGGTCTTGGTGTAGCTATAGTGCTGGAAGATATGCGGCATCAGTACTTCGCGAGCCATGATGCCTTGGGTAGTCAGCACGCCGCACACGGCTGATAGCACCACAAGCCAAGCGATGCCACCGAAGACTCCATAGAGCGCCATCGCCAGTACGCAAAGCAGCGCTCGATAGACCTGGCTGATGTGCAGGATCCTGATCGGCGAGTACTTGTCGCACAAGGCGCCACATAACGGAAACGCGAGGAACCGCGGCAGTGACTCGACGAAAAACGCCAATCCGGCCCAGGAAGCGCTGTTGGTGGTCTGGAACACCACCAGCGGCACGATGAACAGCAAGATCTGATCCGCCAGCCTCGACAGAAACAGGGAAATGAAGAAAGCCAGGTAATCCTTACGCATGGAGACGTCCTTGAGGTATTGATCAAGCCTGTTGCTACGAAAGGGGCCTTGCTCGGTTCGAACCCAAGACGCCCCGGATCAGCGAAGCGAACGCTTCAATGACTTCGTCCTCGCCATGGCGCCCCCTGACCAAGGCAGCGGAAAGCGCTTCTCCCGCACCAACCAGCCCAATGCAGCAGCGCTCAAGCTCGACGGCGGGCAACGTTGCGTGAGGCGCGAGCACGCTGACGAACATCTGCACGCAATTATCCAGCAGTTCCTGAAAAACCGCTGCCTTCTCTTCGCTGCCGGCCAGGGCAGCGCCTACCGCATGAAATTCGTCGGTATTGTCCGCAGCGCACTGGATGTAGGCACCGGCCAGGACTTGAGCTGTCTCCTGCGGGCTATGCGCAGTGTTGGCCATCGCCTCACGAAAAGCGCTGACCCGCTCGGTATCGATCCACTTGTAGAGTTCGATCAGCAGGCCCGAACGAGTGCCGAAATGATCGTACACGACCGGCTTGGACACGCCAGCGCGAACGGCAAGATGTCCCAGGGTCAAGCGGTCTGCGTTTTCCTCGCGCACGATCAGCAAGGCGGTGTCGAGCAACTGCTTGCGCCGTTCGGCTTTCGAAAGCCGACGGGGCGATGAATCGGTGGAGGAAGGCTCGATTTTTTTCTGCACGTTGTCGTTCCAAATCAATAAACCTACCAATGGTAGGTGGAAGTCCGTGATGTTGTGCTAGTTTACCTACTAACAGTAGGTTTTGATCCGGAAACGAGGAGAATTCGCAATGTCACTTGATCCTATCTTGTTCATGGGCGGCTCTGGCGCCATTGGCCATCATACTGCCCGCGCCTTGCGCGCGATCCATCCTGACGTGCCGCTGTTGATTGGCGGTCGCGATCTTGCCAAGGCCCAGCGGGTCGCCGAGCAAATGGGTGGGGCACAGGGCGTGGTCATTGACTCCGCCGCCGACGACTTGGGCCTAGGCGACCGCCCGATCAGCGCCGTCGTGGTTTTTTATATGGACCACGCGCTTGCTGGATTGCGTTATGCGCAGAAACGGCGGGTGCCGCACCTCAGCATTTCCTCCGGAGTCTTCGAGATCGCGCCGGAAATCGCAATGTATATGCACACGCCTGGCGCCTCGCCGATTGTCCTTGGTTACGAGTGGATGGCAGGCGCGACGACCGTATCGGCGCTGAGCATTGCGCGAGCATTCAGCCGGGTCGACGCTATCAGTATAAACGCGCTGGTCGACGAGCAGGACACCGGCGGCCCGACCGTCGCCAGCGATTTTGAGCACCTTAATAAAATGCTGCCAGCGGCACTGACACGGCGCGACGGTGTGTTCGTCTGGCGCGAAGGCGAGGATGCCAAGGGCAGGTTCCAGGCGGTAGACGGCACGGAAATCGAAGCGGCCGGTTTCTCGTCCATCGACGTCGCCGGGCTGGCCGTCGCGACGGGCGCCGCCAACGTCCAGTTCAACATTGGCATCGGCGTCAGTTCAACCCGACGCCAGGGTAGGCCGATGTCGACCGAGATCATTATCGAACTCGCGGGCGAAGGCCTGAAGGGCGAGCCGCTGCGCACACGTCATGCCGTGATCCACCCTGCGGGTACGGCGCCACTGACCGGCCTCAGCGTCGCCATGCTCCTGGAGCGCCTGACTGGGGTGGACGGCCAGCCACCGACTTCACCGGGGCTCCATTTTCCTTATCAATTGCTGAACGCTGAGGTGTATCTGGAGCGCCTCAAGGAAGAGGGCGGGGAGTTGCGCCAGTTGCAGGTGTACTGACTTGTAAAACAACCGCCAAAAGGCGAGGGCGGCTACTGCTGTTCTACGAAACGTTTATTACCACCTTGCCAAACGCCCCACGAGCCAAGTGCTGGAAGGCCTGCTGCGCTTCTTCGAACGCATAGGTCTGCTCGATCACCGGGCGGATCGCGTGCTGGTTGAGGAATTCGTTCATGCGGTCGAACGATGAGCGAGGCGCGACCGCAATGCCGCGAATGGTGGTCTGGCGGAAGATCAGCGGCATCAGGCTCAGCGTGGTGATTTGCCCGGTCAGAAAGCCGATCTGCGCGATCTTGCCGGCGGCCTTGGTCGCCAGGATGGATTGATTCAGGCCTTCACCGCCGGCAACATCAAGCAGAAGGTCCACGCCCTTGCCGTCGGTCAGTTTCAGCACTTGTTCTTCCCAGCGTGGGAAGGTCCGATAGTTCACGCCGGCGACGGCGCCGAGCTGCTTCACCGCTTGCAGATTTTCGTCACTGCTTGAGGTGACGATAACCTTGGCGCCAAGCGCGGTTGCCAGCTGCACCGCGAAAATCGAGACGCCCCCGGTCCCCTGTACGAGGACTGTCTGACCTGGCTGAATCTGGCCATAATCCACCAACGAATACCAAGCCGTCAGCGCTGCAATCGGCAAGGTCGACGCTTCTTCGTCCGACATGTTATCTGGCGCCCGAACGGCACTTTCTTCGTGAATGATCATGTACTCGGCCAAGCCGCCTGGGAGCGGCATGCCGAAGCAATAGGCAGGCTCGTTCGGGCCAGGCTCGCCATCGATCCAGCGCGAATACAGATGCGAGTTAACGCGGTCGCCCACCTTGAAGCGGCTGACGCCTTCGCCGACCGCGACCACGGTCCCTGCTGCGTCACTCACCGGGATCAACGGCTTGGGCACCAGATGGGGTTCGTAAATACCATCGATGATCGCTTTGTCACGAAAATTCAGGGAGACCGAGCCAATTTTCACCAACAACTCGCCGACCTTGGGTTCTGGGGTGGGTGTTTCATCCAGTACAAGATTGTCGAGACCAAAATCTTTCAGAAGCCACGCTTTCATTTGTCTTTCTCCAGAGGGACATGAAACCAACTGGCGACAGTGTTGCGCAGGGGATGGGCGCAATAAATGCGCGGAAAGGCACAAGATTGTTATGCTTTATGGCAATAGTTTTGTTAAAACTTGTCGTTCTGGCGCTAACAATAAACAACAGAGAGAGGTCCCATGGAGTTGCTTCAGTCAATGCAGGTGTTCGCCAGGCTGGCCGAACTCGGCAGCTTCACCCGAACGGCAGACGCCTTGCAGCTAGGCCGCCCCCAAGTCAGTCGTGCGATTCAAGAGCTGGAGACTTCGTTAGGCGTGCGGCTATTCCAGCGAACCACGCGAAAGGTGCGGCTCACTTCTGAAGGTGAGCGCTTTTACGAGCGAGTGAAAGGCATTCTTGGCGACGTTGCGCAGGCCACTTCGATGTTTGGGCTGCCAGGCTCGGCGATGCGCGGACGGCTACGTGTCGACATCCCGACAGCCTTTTCCCAGCCGGCGCTCATCGAGAGCTTCAGGGATTTCACCACGCGATACCCTGCCATCGAGCTGGCACTTGGCGTGACGGATAGGACGGTGGACTTGGTGGCGGAGGGCGTGGACTGCGCGCTGCGTATCGGCGATCTGCCCGATTCGAGTCTCGTCGCCCGTAGCATCGGCCACGCCACGATGATCACTTGCGCTGCGCCCAGGTACCTTCAGGAGCATGGAGAACCCAAGACGCTTGATGACCTGAGCGCGCACCGTGGCGTCACGTTTCTCTCCGGCCAGAACCAGCGCCCGTTGCCTTGGCAGTTTATCGATGGGGCTAGCGAGCGAGCCTACGTCAGTCGCCATGGCATCACGGTCAACGAGTCCAACGCCTATGTGGAATGCGGCGTCGCCGGCTTCGGCATTCTGCAAGCGCCTGGCATTACCCTTGACCGTTACCTTGCTGACGGTTCATTGGTCGAGGTGCTTCGGCGCTGTCGACCTCGTGCTAGACCTGTATCGGTCTTGTATCCGAGCAGGTCTCACCTGGCCCCGCAAGTTCAAGCGTTCATCGAGTGGATGCGCGTGCAATTACCTCAGCTCTTCGGGCAGTGGTTGGAGAGATAGCAGGCTGGCCAGAAACTGAATTAACGTTGCGCATTGACATATCGAAAAATCTCGATATGCTCGGAGCATGGAACTGATCGAAATATTCAAAGCCCTCTCGAATCCTACACGCCTTGAAATCTTGAAAGGCTTGAAGGATCCCGCAAAGAACTTCCCTCCGCAGGATGAGGGTGACGTTCTCACGGTGGGAGTCTGCGTCAGCAGTATTCAAGAAGGCATCGGACTCTCTCAGTCAACGGTGTCGGGTTACCTGGCCACGTTGCAACGAGTGGGCCTGGTAGAGGTCAGGCGCATCGGTCAGTGGACTTACTACAAACGGAATGAAGCAACCATCAGTGCGCTGGCCGAGATCATTGGAAAAGAGCTGTAATTTTTTACCGCGATATATCGAGATATCTCGATATCCCTTTTTATAGATATGAGGAGATACCCATGAAAGCGATGATCCTGAAATCATTTGGCGGCCCTGAATCGTTCGAGCTCAGCGACGTGCCCAAGCCCGTGCCCCAGTCGGGACAAGTCCTGGTCCGAGTCCACGCAACCTCCATCAACCCATTGGATTTCCAGGTTCGACGGGGTGATTACGCCGACCTGGTGCCACTGCCGGCGATTACCGGCCACGACGTATCTGGCGTTGTCGAAGCCGTTGGGTCGGGTGTGACGGCCTTCGTTCCAGGAGACGAAGTCTGGTACACCCCGCAAATATTTGAAGGGCCAGGAAGTTATGCCGAGTACCACGTCGCTGCCGAAAGCATCGTCGGGAAGAAGCCCGCCTCGCTGAGCCATCTTGAGGCGGCTAGCCTGACTTTGGTTGGCGGCACGGCGTGGGAAGCATTGGTCGTGCGCGCAGCGCTCAAAGTGGGCGAGAGCATTCTGATACACGGTGGAGCGGGGGGTGTCGGTCATGTAGCGATCCAGTTGGCGAAGGCCATCGGAGCGCGGGTCTTCACCACCGTGCGAGAAGCGAACTTTGAATTCGCCCGAAGCATGGGTGCCGATGTGCTCATCGATTACGAAAAAGAGGATTACGTCGACGCGATCAATCGAGAAACCAATGGCCACGGCGTCGATGTGGTGTTTGACACCATCGGCGGCAACACATTATCGCGCAGCCCCGACGCCCTCGCTCAACTTGGCCGGGTTGTCAGCATCGTGGACATTGCCCAGCCACAAAACGTCATCCAGGCCTGGGGCAAGAACGCGAGTTATCACTTCGTTTTCACTCGACAAAACCGCGGCAAGCTGGACGAGTTGAGCACCCTGATAGAGCGCGGTCAGCTGCGCCCGCACGTCGGCGCCGTTTATTCACTTGCCGACCTCGCGCTCGCCCATGCGCGGCTGGAGAGCCCCAACAATGGTCTTCAGGGAAAAATCGCGATTGCAGTCGAGCCGTCGCTCATTCGGTGAGTGCGCAGTCATCAAATCAATCTGGAGAAACGCCATGATCTACGAGATCGCTAAGTTGCCCGTTCACAAAGAACGCATTGAATCGTTCAAAGGTGCATTTGCCGAGGTCGCTCCCTTGCTTACCGGCGCAAAGGGATACTGCGGGCACTTGCTGGCGCAAGGGATTGAAACGCCCGAGCAATTCAATCTGATCGTGCGATGGCAATCGCTTGAGGACCACACGCCTGGTTTTGAAGAAAGTGAAGACCATCGGGTGTTCATGCTGGGCTTGGAGGAATATTTTTCCGAAGAACCGACGGTCTACCATATTGAGGGGGCGGCGTTTTCAGATCGTGCGCCTTTCCCCTGATCGCCCTGTCGGGGCAAGTGGAGGAGGGCACTCGCGAAAGGGTATTGCGCCGTGGCCTTGAATGAAATACTCAAGGCCAACGGCGGCGTCTATTCAAAGGCGCTGAGCACGCAGGTATTGAAAAAAACATTGGATCCTAAAGGCAGGGGGCAGAACCTCTGCGGGCCTGGAAGCGTTGATTTGTCTAGCGTCACGCGGCGCTTGTTATGCGGCACGGGTTTCCCAGAGCGTTGGCGGTATCTGGCGGATACAGCTTGGTTACCTTATTGTGCAAAGCAATAAACCGTTTGTCGGTTCTGTCTCTTGGCGCCTGTCTCCATTAGGCCGACCTCGCTGGATTTCCAAGAGCGTAATCTTCAATGCCTGATCGTAAAGCAAGCCTTCTTTTCGCCGCGGGTGCCGCGACGCTTGTCATGGCCGTCACAGCGGCCGTTGGTCCCATCACCTTATTCTGGACAAACGAGACTCGCCTGGAGCGAAACGTTGTCGAGGTACAGATAGATCGTATCCGCAACGTCCAAGGGCTGTTGGTTGATGCCGAAACCGGTGAGCGCGGTTACGCGTTGACGGAAAAGGACGTCTTTCTACAACCTTACTATGTCGCCGTATCCCAACTGCCTCCGGCCCTCAAAAGCCTGCGAGCAGCCTATCAAGGCGATCCAGCCGAAGAGGTTGGGCGTGTTGAAGAGTTCATCCGTCATGCCGAGCTTAAAATGGTGCACCTGGATCGGGTGGTGAAGCTGGTAAGTCTCCACGGAAATGATGCTGCCGAGGAGGAAATTGCTGCTGGCGGTGGTAAAGACCTGATGGACGTCGTTCGTACCATCAGCGCTGAACTGATCAGTGACGAAACAAAGGAACTGGCGGCGCTCGAACGTCAGCTTCTAAGCAACATTCGCTGGGCCGTTGCGATTTCGATCGCTAGTTTCATCGTTACCCTGGGTTTAGGTCGCTTCATTTACGTATCCATGCGCCGCAGCGTCCGTCGTCAGTCGGAGTCCGCCGCAGCGGCGATCCTGGCCAGCGATCAACTGAGCCAGAGCCTGGAGCGCTTGAAACGCCGTAACGGCGAGATCGGCCTGCTCGCTGACATGGCGAGGTTGCTGCAGACAGAGCTGTCCCAGATGGAAATACTCCAGCTGGCCAGCACTTACTGCCAGCGATTGATACCTGCCAGCGAAGGGGAGTTTTTTCTCTATCGCAACTCTGCTGATGTCCTGCAGCACGCTGCGTCCTGGGGGCAGGTTGAGGAAAAGGGCACCGATGTCATGCTCAATCCCAAGGATTGCTGGGCAATCAGGCGAGGGCGATCGCATTTGACCGAGCATCACCGCGATCTCTGCTGCCCCCATTACCCCGCGGCGTCGGAGACCGAGCAAGTGACCGATTGTTGTCTGCCGTTAATGGCGTATGGCGAGATTCTGGGGCTGTTGCATATCCGTCAAGTTGGGCTGCGTGACTTGGCCGAGGAGGGGCACCAGGTCGCTGAAGCCGTGGCGGAACAAACGGCATTGGCCTTGGCGAATGGCAGGATGCGCCAGGTCCTGGAAACCCAGTCCATCAAGGATCCGCTGACGGGGCTGTACAACCGGCGCTTCATGGATGAGACGCTCAAGCGCGAACTCGCTCGCTCCGAGCGCAACGGCTCTTGCCTGAGCGTCATCATGCTGGACCTCGATAACTTCAAGCAGTTGAATGACTCTTACGGCCATGCAGCCGGCGACGCCGTGCTGCGCGCGGTCTCCGCATTGATCGTGCAATCTCTCAGGTCATCCGATATTGCCTGTCGCTTTGGCGGCGAGGAGCTGATTGTGATCCTGCCGGAATGTTCAGCCGAGGTCGCGGCTTCACGAGCAGAAGCCATACGAGCATCGTTGGAAGAGACGAGCCTTACAGACCACGGGCAGACATTCACGGTGACGGCTTCGTTTGGGGTCGCTTCCACAGAAACCAGCGGGGCCGATCAAGGTACTCTTTTGAAAGCGGCTGACTCGGCGCTCTACGCGGCCAAGCGACTTGGGAAAAACCGGATTGAATCCTGGCCTGTGCGCAAAGTGGGAGCCGTTTGAGCGAAGGGTTTCGAATAGCTGCCTGATAAGCCCGGCGGAACTGCGAATTAATTTGCGCTCGATCTTTGGAGTGACTGGATCCGGACCGACCCGTTACCCGTAGCCCTCAAAATAGCATTGCACAGGGCCCGGGCAACAGGTGCGTAACTGGTCTGGCTGGGCTGGCCGGCTTCGCGAGCCCCGGTGGGATTGATCAGGTGCACCGCGATCTGTCCTGGCAGCCAAGAGACCAGTGGCCAGCGGGTACGATAGGCAGGTTTAGCCCGGGCGTCTCCGGTGGTCGGATCAAAATCGCAGGACGTCACAAACGCTATCCCCATCAGGCAAGCGCCTTCGAGCTGCGAGCGCACGCGACCAGAATTTGCCAAGCAACCCAAGTCCGCAACCACGACCGCGTCATGAATGATCAAGCGGCCTTCGTCGCTCACCTCGATATCGAGTACGACCGCCATGCAGGTCTGCGCGTCATAGTGGGCGGCGATGCCTTGCGCCCGACCATGTCTTGGGAGCGTGCCCCAATGGGCTTTCTTTGCCGCTTCGCTGATGACGCTCCGCATTCGATGGCTATCGACGCTTGATGAGTGCCGAGTGTCGTCGTTCGTCGTCGACGCCGGATCAATCAGCGAAAGCAGGTAATCCTTGTGATCAAGCTTGCAGGCGCGCACCTGCGCGGCCATGAATCGCTGTTCGGCGAACAGCCGGAGCAACAGGCCTTTTCTGTCCAGATTGCTGTCGAGTGTCGATTGCCAGGTAAATTGCTCGAGGGCACTGACGTGCGCATCAGGATGGCTCATTGCGTTTCTCCTTCCGGCTGATGGCAACCGTTCCAGCTAAAGCGATGGGTCCTGTATCGGTCCGCTGGTCACAGCGGCACCGCAGGGCAGTCAGGGAGTACTTTAGGGAAGAGGATCTGACGTCAGGGTGACGCTTGGCTGACAGGAACATGTCAAACGCTGGCTGACTGGGTGGCGGGCGTGGTGCCCATAAAAATGGTGCTCGGCGACGGTGCGGAGTGCGGTGGGCATGCAGTCGCCTACACTGGCATTTCAACAACCGAACGCAAGGAACAGCGCTCAATGGACTGCGTTATTCGAAAGGCAACCAGCGTGGATGCCGCGGCGTTGAATGGTTGCGAGTCCCTTCCTCGATCACGGCAGAAGCGTTTTATTGCTCCCTGGGTTTTCGCAAAGTTCGAGACGCGTTTCACGGCGCAGAGCGCACAATCGTCATGGAAAAATCTTTGAACGGATAATCTTGCCCTCCATCCAAACCCTTCAAAGCAATCTTTAGATGCCAATCTCCTTATTGGATCGTCATGGAGACACCATGCTTCACGCATTTGAACAACGGCTCGACCCTTTTCCGCCCGACGAGGTGCCGCCACCACCGGACGGTCTGGCGCGGTTCCTGTGGGCCTGTACGCGGGGCGCCCGCGGTTACATCCTGGCGCTGGCGCTGCTTAGCGCCGGGGTGTCGATCTACGAAGCCTGGCTGTTTTCTTTTCTCGGCCAGGTCGTCGACCTGCTCTCGACCTGGCAGGCCGGTGGTGATGCGACCCGGCAGGAAAGCCGGGTCCTGTGGGGCATCGGTATCATGCTGGTGACCAGCATCGGGCTGGTGGCGTTGCGCACGATGGTGCAGCACCAGATATTGGCGATCAATCTGCCGTTGCGACTGCGCTGGGATTTTCATCGGCTGATGCTGCGGCAAAGCCTTTCGTTCTTCTCGGATGAGTTCTCCGGCCGGGTCACTACCAAAGTGATGCAAACGGCGCTGTCCGTGCGCGAGGTGCTGTTCACCATCATCGAGATCGCGCCGGGGATTGGCGTGTATTTCATTGCGATCATTGCTCTGGCTGGCGGCTTTGATTTGAAGCTGATGCTGCCTTTCATTGCCTGGGTGGCGTTGTTCGGCCTGGCCATGCGGTACTTCGTGCCGCGCCTGGAGAAAGTCGGCCAGGAGCAGGCCAATGCGCGGTCGTCGATGACCGGGCGTATCTCGGACGCCTACACCAACATCACCACGGTGAAGCTGTTCTCCCACTCAAAACGCGAAGCACACTTCGCCCGCGCTGCCATGGAAGATTTCAAGCAAACCGGTTTTCGCCAGATGCGCTTGGTCAGCCAGTTCGAGATTGTCAATCAGGCTTTGGTCGTCGCATTGATCATGGGGTCGGGCGGTTATGCGCTGTGGCTATGGCATCAAGGCGAAGTCGGCACCGGTGCCGTGGCGGCGATTACGGCCATGGCGTTGCGCATCAATGGCATGTCGCACTGGATCATGTGGCAAATGACTTCGCTGTTCGAGAACATCGGCACCGTGCAGGACGGCATGGCGACCTTGACCCGCGGCCCCAAGGTAAAAGATGCGCCCGATGCCGGCGCGCTGGTCACCACCGGTGGCGCGGTCACCTTCGACAATGTGAACTTCAATTACAACGGCGAGCGCCAGGTGCTCGATGGCCTGAGCCTGAGCATTCGCCCAGGCGAGAAGATCGGGCTGGTGGGCCGCTCCGGCGCCGGGAAATCCACGTTGATCAATCTGCTCCTGCGCTTCTACGACGTCGACAGCGGTGAGATTCGAATCGACGGGCAGAACATCGCGCATGTCACGCAGGACAGCCTGCGCAGCGCCATCGGCATGGTCACCCAGGACACGTCGCTGTTGCACCGGTCCATCCGCGACAACATCGCCTACGGTCGCCCCGACGCCACCGATGAGGAAATACGCAGTGCCGCCGCCAGCGCCCAAGCGGATGGGTTCATCAATCGACTGAGCGACAAGCAAGGCCATAGCGGCTACGACACACTGGTGGGCGAGCGGGGGATCAAGCTTTCGGGCGGCCAGCGTCAGCGCATCGCCATTGCCCGAGTGATGCTCAAAAATGCCCCGATCCTGCTGCTTGACGAGGCCACCAGCGCGCTGGATTCGGAAGTCGAGGTAGCCATCCAGGAAAGCCTCGACGAAATGATGAAGGGCAAGACCGTGATCGCCATCGCTCATCGACTGTCCACGATCGCGGCCATGGACAGGCTCATCGTCATGGATGATGGGCGCATCATCGAGCAAGGCACCCACGCCCAATTGCTCGGCAAGAACGGTACCTATGCGCGATTGTGGCACCACCAGAGCGGCGGGTTCCTGGGGGAGGACCGGGGCGTGGTCGAGTGCTTGGATTAGCCCAGCCTGGGGCGACCTGCAGCGCGCGTTCCAGGTGTTGTGCAGAGAGGAGAGCAGGGGGGACTTCACACCGCCTCAGCCGCAACCACCCTGGAACGCCAGGCAAAAGCCAACACCATCAGCAATCCCAGAGCCGCCATTGCCGCTCCGGCCAGGGAAATCGCTGGATAACCCAACCCCGCGTTGATCACCGCGCCGCCGAGCGCCGCACCCATCGCGTTGCCGAAGTTGAAGGCACCGATATTCACTGCCGAGGCCAGGTTGGGTGCGTCCTTGGCGGCGTCCATCACGCGCATCTGCAATGGAGGCACCAAGGCAAAACTGGCGATACCCCAGATCAAGATGGCAATTGCGGCCGGCAGCGGCCAGCGCATCAGCACGGTGAACGCCAGCAGCACGAGGATCAGCACGCTCAGCGAAACGATCAAGGTGCGGTCTATCGAGCGATCCGCGGCCTTGCCGCCCCACATATTGCCCAGCGTCAGCCCCACACCGAACAGCACGAGCATGGCAGTGATAAAGGGCGTGGAGGCATGAGTCTCGCTGGTCAGGATCGGGGCGATATAAGTGAAAACGGTGAACATCGCACCTGAACCGACCACGGTCAGGGCCAACGCTCCCAGCACCGGGCCACGGCCCAGCACCCGAATTTCGGCCAGCACACCTTTGCCTTGCGGTGCCGGCAGGTTGGGCAGCGCGAACCACAACGCGGCCATAGTCACTACGCCCAGGCCGGTAATTCCCCAGAATGCGCTGCGCCAGCCAAACAATTCGCCAAACCAGGCGGCAAGCGGCACACCGCCGATGGTCGCCAGGGTCAGGCCCATGAACATGGCCGCGACCGCCCCGGCACGTTTTTCCGGGGCGACCACGCTGGCGGCGACAATGGAGCCAACGCCAAAGAACGCACCGTGGTTCAGTGAGGTCACCACCCTGGCGAACATCAGGCTGTAGTAATCGGTCGCCAGGGCTGACATCAGATTTCCCAGGGTGAAAATCGCCATGAGTCCGATCAGCAGGTAGCGCCGGGGAATCCTCCCGGTGGTCAGGGTCATCAGCGGCGCGCCGAGCAGAACGCCCAAGGCGTAAGCACTGACCAACAGACCCGCGGCGGGAATGGAAACGCCGAGATCCGCAGCGATGCCCGGCAACATGCCCATGGGGGCGAACTCAGTAACGCCGATGCCAAAGGCACCGATGGCGAGCGCGACAAGTGGTGGATTGATACGCATGGAAGTCTCCTCATCTGTGCAGCAAATGCTACGATGCTACCTTTTCAGGCGGTAGATAGCATTTCTGGCAAAGACCTTTGCCTTCGGAGCACAAATGGACTTCAACGGTAGATCAGGTGAAATGGCGATTTTCGCCATGGTGGCGCAGGAGGGCAGCTTGTCGGCCGCCGCCCGAGCATTGGGCCTGACACCTTCGGCGGTCAGTCGGATCATTGCGCGTACCGAACATCGTCTTGGCACCCGCTTGCTGTTGCGTACCACGCGAGCGATCACTTTCACCGCCGAGGGCGAAGCTTACCTACGCGGCGCCCGGCGTATCCTGGCCGACATGGCCGAGGTCGAAGACGCCATCGCCGACCAAGGCGTGCCAAGGGGCCGTCTGCGGGTCAGTGCAGCCCTCGGCCATGGGCGACAGGCAATCGTTCCCTTGGTGGCCGCATTCAGCGCGCGCTACCCGAACATCGTCGTCGACCTTACCCTCGGCGACGAAGTGGTCGACATTCTTGGCGGCCAGGCCGACGTGGCGGTGCGGTTCGGCTATCTGCCCGACAGCCCGCTGACCGCGCGCAGGATCGGCGACATCGGCCAGGTGGTGGTAGCGTCGCCCGAGTATCTAGAGCGCCATGGCACCCCCTTGGAACCGGAAGACCTGCTGCGGCACAACTGTTTGCGCTTCAATTTTCGTCGCGCCGAACCGAACTGGCCGTTCACCCGCGACGGCAAAGAATTCTCCCTGAAGGTCAGCGGCAACATCGAATGCAGCAGTGGAGAGGCGCTGGCGCAATTCGCACGGGTAGGCGCCGGCATCGCGCGTATCGGCGAATTCAGCGTGGCCGAGGATCTGCGGCGCGGCGATTTGGTGCAGCTACTCGATGGCTGGAATCCCGGAGATCGTGAGCCGATCCATGCCGTCTTTGTAGGAGGCGCAGCAATGCCTGCGCGGGTGCGGGTGTTTGTAGATTTTCTGCTGGAGCATCATCGGATGTGAGCGGTAGCCCAGTGTTGTAAGTAGAGGCACATGGAAGGGGTAGTCTGGATGAGGCAGGATGATAGGGGCCGGACGCCAGTAACGCTGTAAACAGGATTACACATCTTGTTTAACATAATATACATTATGCGAACCATTGAATCAGCTCCTGTAGATCCATGCCCTCATCGAGAACTGACCGCTTCTTCAAGGAAAGCTTGTGCTCGTTGATAGACCGGCTCTTCATGCCTGCGCATTTGCTGCCAAACGAGTTGCGCCTGGACAATCGTGACCGCATCTAGGACTTTCTGTGTCCAGCGGTCATCCTCTGGATGTACTACGACAACCCGAAACCCATGGTCGTTACCTTCAATTTGCACGCCTTCGGAATCATCGACATGCAAGTCGATATCAAACGCCGGCGGATACTTTGAAGGCGAATTCGCCAGCCCGTGCACCGTCAATGCGCGATTGTGCAGCACGCTGTTGACCACTCCATCGACGCGGATTCCGTATAGCAGCAACCAGCGCCTGATGTAGGACGGCGTGCGACCGGACGACGTGTAGACCCAGATGCTGCAATCCTGGCGGCGCAACTCTCGGATCAGGGAACGTGTGCCCTCGCGCAACGGCTCACCCAACCAGCGATGAACACAGGCTGGCAGCCTGCTTTGTTCGACTGCGCAGTGGTGGAGTTGGCAGGCAAGTGTGTCATCGATATCAAACGAGATTCGTATGCGCTGACGCTTGAACAGCTGCGTCGGCAGAGCGCAGCGGATGGCCTGCCCTACCCGGCTGCTGAAGGTTTTGCACTTGACGAGCGTTGCAGACCCGCTCATCGATGACCACCTTGATAAAGGGGTAAAGACTTGCCTTTGAGAAAAAACTTCATCGGATCAGGTGCCTGTTCTTCTAGGAAAGCTGCGTATTTTTTCTTGATCTTGGGCAATTCGTACAAGGCCTTGACGCCGTGCTTGGCGGAATTGCGTATGACCGAGGACGGGTTGAAATAGCCCTCGGCGTTCTCCAGCGTCAGCACGAAAGGAGGCAATCCGGCGCGCATGAGCAAATAGCTGACGATCAGCGACCCACTGCGGTTGTTACCTTCGATGAACAACTGGGGCTTGCTGAGGATGCGGACATAGACGCCAGCCGCACGTTTCCAGACTGATTCGCTGCGATACGCGCAGTACCAATTGAACAAATCCTTGATGCCGCCTTCAACGTTGTTAAAGAAATGCTCCTCGGTCGCTGCCAGGTGCTGGGCATATTCCAAGCGGCGTGCCGGGTCTCGGCCACAGAGTACCGTGGCATTGATCTCCAGCATCAGGTTCAGTTGCTGAAGATCGAACAGGTCAACGCCGCGGGCAACATACTCGTCAACCAATGCGTAACCTTCAAGCACATTGTGCAGCACTTCGTCGGTCAGGGGATCGCGGGGCTCCGTGAAATGCCGGCTAAGTTCGGCGAAGCGGCTCTGCACTTCACGCAGTGCGCGTTCAATTGCTGGCAAATCAAGCCGATGTGTTGCGGGCATTGGTGCTCCTTGGAAACGCGGGTAAATGTCTACCGGATGCCCGCCAAATCCATTTGGCTTCTGCAGGTATACGGCCTTGACCGGGGGTGTTGCTCAGCTGAACTTACCGCTGATGTAATCCCCGGTCATCTGTTCACGCGGGTTATCGAAAATCTGCGTCGTCGGGCCCATCTCCACCAGATAGCCGGTGCGCGTGCCCTGGGAAATATCCACGGAGAAGAACGCCGTGGTGTCCGCGACACGGATGGCTTGCTGCATGTTGTGGGTGACCAGCGCGATGGTGTAGTCCTTCTTCAACTCGACCATCAATTCCTCGACCCGCCGGGTAGCGATCGGGTCGAGTGCCGAACACGGCTCATCCAGCAGCAGGACTTCCGGCTCGGTCGCGATGGCGCGAGCAATGCACAGACGTTGTTGCTGGCCACCGGAGAGCGACAGGCCGCTGACCTTGAGCTTGTCCTTGACCTCGTCCCACAGCGCGGCGCCTTGCAGCGCGTGCTTGACCCGATCACCGATATCGCCCTTGTAGCGATTGAGGCGCAGGCCAAACGCGACGTTGTCGAAGATGCTCATCGAAAACGGGTTCGGCTGTTGGAACACCATGCCGATGTAGCGGCGCACAACCACCGGATCAACGCCCTTGCCGTAGACGTCTTGTCCAAGGAAGTGCACGTGCCCTTCGAAACGGAACCCCTTCACCAGATCATTCATCCGGTTGAGGCTGCGCAGCACGGTACTCTTGCCACAGCCCGAAGGCCCGATGAATCCGGTGATCTTGTTCTTCTCGATCGGCACATGGCTGTCACGTACCGCCATGAAGTTTCCGTAGAAAATCTTGTCCAGTTTGCAGTC
The DNA here is from genome assembly GCF_051131945.1 of Pseudomonas sp. Z5-35. Taxonomy (NCBI): domain Bacteria; kingdom Pseudomonadati; phylum Pseudomonadota; class Gammaproteobacteria; order Pseudomonadales; family Pseudomonadaceae; genus Pseudomonas; species Pseudomonas sp. Z5-35. The sequence goes on along the minus strand of NZ_CP071640.1, from coordinate 2,809,259 downwards.
CATGACTACAGGCGCCTGGGTGACAAACGGAGCGGCTATTTGCGCAGTGGATACGTTCAAAATCAGATGCTCCCGTTCTTAATACTTAGGCTTGCCGAAAATACGGCTGATGATGTTGACGAACAGCACGATCATCACCAGCACCAACGAGGCCGCCCATGCGAGCTCGAGCTGGTTATCGAAAGGCATGCCGGAGAAGTTGTAGATCAACACTGCAAGCGATGCAGTCGGGTTCATCACCTCAAGACTGCCTTGGTGATAGATCCAGTAGTTGCTGAACAACGCGGTGAACAACAACGGTGCCGTCTCGCCCGCGGCACGTGCCACGGCCAGCATGACGCCGGTCAGGATTGCCGGCATGCCGGTAGGCAAGACGATTTTCCAGATCACCTGTGAGCGGGTGCAGCCCATGCCGTAGGCGGCATCCTTCATGATCTTGGGCACCATGCGCATCGACTCTTCCGCCGTCAGCACGACGATCGGCAGCATCAGTACCGCCAGCGCTACGCCACCCGCCGGTGCCGAATAAGTGCCGGTGGTCATCACCACCAGGGCATAAGCGAATACCCCGGCCAGAATCGAAGGCAGACCCGTGAGCATCTTGGCGGCAAAACGCGAGGCGTTCGCCAGTTTGCTGTCCGGCCCCAGTTCAGCCAGGAAGATCGCCGCCATGATGCCGACCGGCACCGCGATTGCCGCCGCGATACCGACCATCACGAAGGTGCCTGCCATTGCGTTGCCGAAGCCCCCGCCCATCTCGAAGCCTGTCGGCGGCAGTTCGGTGAAGACTTCCAGGTTCAGGCGAGCGCCACCGCGGGTAATCAGCATGTAGAGCACGGAAATCAGCGGCACGCTGGCCAGTAGCGCACCCGTCCAGACCAGGGTGGTCAGGATCAGGCTGCGCAGGGCGCGGCCCTCGAACTTGCGCTGCAGGCTGGGCATCGCGCCTGCAGGGGCGGTCAAGTCTGTTGCAGCAGAGAGATCAGTCATCACCTATTTCCCCGTTGGGCATACATCATGATCAAGGAGCCGAAAATGTTCACGATCAAGGTAATCAACATCAGCACCAGTGCGGCATACATCAACACCTCGATCTCGTTCGGCCCGGCTTCCGGGAAGTTCAGCGCGAGCAAGGCCGCCAGCGTGTTGGCCGGCGCGAACAGCGAGAGGGAAATGTTGTTCGCATTGCCTACCAGCATGGCCAGCGCCATGGTCTCACCCAACGCGCGCCCCAAGCCGAGAACCAGGGAGCCGAAAATGCCGGTGGCGGCGGACGGCACCATCACCTTGAGAATCGCTTCCCAATGGGTAGTCCCCATGCCATAGGCGGCCTGCTTGGTTTTCATCGGTACGGCCGTGAGAGCATCCTGGGAAACGGCGGCAATGGTCGGCAGAATCATGATGGCAAGTACCAGTGCCGCAGGGAGCAGCCCCGGTCCGCTCAGGGAGGTACCGAAAAAAGGCACCCAGCCGAGCTCGCTGTTCAGCCAGGTCGTCAGTGGCCGAATCGCCGGGATCACCACGTAGATCCCCCACAGGCCATAGACAACGCTTGGAATGGCCGCGAGCAATTCGACAATGGTGCGAAAGATGGCGGCAAGCTTGGGCGGCAGGAAGTCCTGGGTCAGGAAGATCGCCATGCTGACGCCGAAGAAGCCTGCGATCAACAACGCGATCAGGGCGCTGTAGAGCGTGCCCCAGATAGCCGGCAGAATGCCGTATTTGCCCTGGTTAACGTCCCAGACGCTGCCTAAAAGCACGTCGAAACCGTGTTTCTCCATGCCGGGAAGCGCCTTGCGGCCCACTTCGAACACGAGCGCAAATACCAATGCCAGAATCAGGATCACCCCGATGCGCGCAAGCGCACGAAAGGTGCGATCAACCAGGAAGTCCTTCGTCGAGGGTGGTTGGCAGGCGGAGTCCGGATTAACCGGTACGACAAAAGGTTTGTTCATTGGCTAAGTCCGGAACAAGGGGGAAAACTCCCCCGGCATGCTGGGAGCACACACCGGGAGAGACCTCACGGCATTACTGGATGTTGGCGGAGGCTTTGCGAACCTGCTCGACGACCGATTGCGGCAATGGGATGTAACCCATCGAATCGGCAATCTTCTGGCCTTCGGTCAGGCTGTATTCGACCATTTCACGCATGGCCTTGGCCTTGGCCGGATTGCCGTTATCCTTGCGGAAGATCATCCAGGTGTAGGACGTGATCGGGTAGGACTTGGCACCGTCCGGATCCGGCAGCCAGGCCACCAGGTTTTCCGGCATCTTCACCGCAGCCAGGGCCTCGGCACCGCTTTCGGCGTTCGGCACGACATATTTGCCGGCCTTGTTCTGCAGTTGGGCGAAGTCGACCTTGGCCAACTTGGCGAAGCCGTATTCGATGTAGCCAATCGCGCCCGGGGTTTGACGCACAGTAGCGGTGACGCCATCGTTTTTCGGCGACTTGATGAACTTGTCACTGGCCGGCCAGTTGACGGTGTTGCCCTCGCCCAGCGCCTGCTTGAAGTCAGGGTTGATGGTTGCCAGGTGCTTGGTGAACACCGCGGTCGTACCGCTGGAGTCCGCACGCACGACTACCGTGATCGGCGTATCGGCCAGTTTCAGGTCCGGGTTGGCGGCAGCGATCTGCGGATCGTTCCAGCGCGTGATCTTGCCCAGGAAAATGTTTGAGTATACGTCGCGTGGCAGCTTGAGACCCTTGGGATTGCCCGGCAGGTTATAGGCCAGCACGATTTCCCCAGCGGTCATCGGCAGCAACTGCACGCCTTCGGCGACCTTGGCGATATCTTCATCTTTCATTGCCGAGTCGCTGGCGGCGAAATCGACGGTTTTGTTCAGGAAGTCCTGTACGCCCGCGCCGCTGCCCTTGGATTGGTAATCAACGGTGACACCGTCGGATTTCTTGCTGAAATCCTTGAACCAGGTGAGATAGATCGGCGCAGGGAAACTCGCCCCGGAACCCGTCAGACGGACATTCTCTGCTGCGAAGGACGCCGAGGTGGCACACAGAGAAACCGCAATGGCGAGCGCAGCAGACTTCATCAAACTTTTCATTAAGGGACACCTTGTGATTACGGGCTCCCGAACTTTGCAGCAGTTTTGTTACGTTTTCATGAAAGCTCAATGGCAAGCAGCATGCTTTTCCTCCTGTAACCGCAGCAAAGCATTTCGATGTAATGGGTTCGTAACAAATTTCGCCTAACACTTTGCCATCCTCAATCCGCGAGCCCCCTTCTATGTCCTCTGCACCAGACACCTTGATACAGCGCATCCACCGTGAGCTGCTTGATCACAGTGACGAAGAGCTGGAACTGGAATTGTCCGAAGACGGGCACGACCTGAATGCGCTGTTCGATGAGCACGTAACGGAAGGCACTGAGAAGGATGCTCGGCGGCTGTATTTCAGCGAGCTGTTCCGCCTGCAAGGCGAACTGGTCAAACTGCAAAGCTGGGTGGTCAAGACGGGCCACAAAGTCGTGATCCTGTTCGAAGGACGGGATGCCGCCGGCAAAGGCGGCGTCATCAAGCGCATCACCCAACGCCTGAACCCCCGGGTCTGCCGGGTCGCCGCCCTGCCCGCCCCCAATGACCGCGAACGTACCCAATGGTACTTCCAGCGCTACGTCTCGCATCTGCCGGCGGCGGGCGAAATCGTACTGTTCGACCGTAGCTGGTACAACCGTGCGGGTGTGGAACAAGTGATGGGGTTTTGCAACGAAGATCAGTACGAAGAGTTTTTCCGTACCGTGCCGGAGTTCGAACGCATGCTCGCTCGCTCCGGCATCCAGTTGATCAAATACTGGTTCTCCATTTCCGACCAGGAACAGCACCTGCGCTTTCTGAGTCGCATCCATGATCCGCTCAAGCAGTGGAAACTCAGCCCCATGGACCTGGAGTCGCGCCGGCGGTGGGAAGCCTATACCAAGGCCAAGGAAATCATGCTTGAACGCACCCACATTGCCGAAGCACCTTGGTGGGTGGTACAGGCCGATGACAAAAAGAAAGCCAGGCTCAACTGCATCAATCATCTTCTTGGGCAGATGGCCTATGAAGAGGTAGAGCTGCCGGTAATCGAACTGCCACAGCGCGTCAGGCAAGAAGACTATTCCCGCAGCCCCACGCCACCTGAACTGATCGTGCCCCAGGTGTATTGAAGTCAGCCACGTTGGGGGCCGCTGCACGGCCCCCCTTGTAGCGCATTTGAGATCACGCCGCCGAACTGTGCGGGCGAGCTTCCCCCAGCAAGGCCGCAACGGTGCGCTCGCCAAGCGCAAGGCCCACGCTCATCCCCAACCCGGTGTGCATCAGCACAGCGGTAACCCCCGGCGCGGCTGCGAGCACGCTGAACGGCCCAGGTCCGCGCGCGCCATACACGCCTTGCCATCGTTCCAGTACTTCGATTTGGCCGCCCAGGGTATCTTGCGCAAGATCGATCAGAATCCGATCCACCTGCTCGGCGTTGAACGGCGAGATGTCGCTGCCGTAGACATGGGAGTCGCCGATGATCAGATCGCCGTGCGGTGTGGGACTGATGAGCAAATGGATGCCATGCGTCTCCAACTCCGGATGGTTCGTGCGGATCTGCGCGCGGATGGCCTGCGCTTCAGGCAGATCGGCGAAGGCGCCGTAGTGCACGCAGCTCAGTCCTGTGAGCAATGCATGTCGCAACGCCAAGGGCCGATGTGGGCGGACGCGCAGCATTTGAAGTCCGCACACCTGCGGTTTTAGCGCGGCGATTTGCTCGGCCAGCAGCGTCTGGTAGTCATGGCCTGAGCACACGACAATGTGCCGCGCGGTAAAGCGTCCGGTACTGGTTAACGCACAGTTGCTCTGGACATCGCGCACCAGCGTCGAAAAGTGGAATTCGACACCCAAGGCGCCCAGGTAATCGACAATCTGCGCAAGCGCCTCGCGGGAATACAACTGCTGATCATCCAGGCCGAGCAGCGCCGCGCGATGGTGGGCAAAACGGCCGCCATAGAGTGCCGCCAGCGCCTCGCCACGCAGCAGTTCGGTGCGATAGCCCAACGTCGCGCCCCGCCCGTTCACGAAGGCCTCGAGCAATGCTTCTTCGACCTCAGTGCGGGCGAACAACAGTGAGCCTTGTTGGTGCATATGCAGCCCGGCCCCCTGCCCCAGGGTCTTCCATAAACCGTTCGCCTCCCGTGCCAGGTCCAGCATGATGCCCGGCGCCTGGCCGCCGACCAACGCCTGGCCGAAGTTGCGAATCGAGGCGCCCAGCGGCGTATGGCTGCGCTCGAACACCTTGACCTTGAGGCCGCGCTTGGCACCCGCCCAAGCATGGGCCAACCCGAGAATGCCAGCGCCGACGATCAGCAGATCGCAGTCGTGCTCAGACATGAAAACTCCTTGGAAACGATCGATATTATGAGGCCCGCTCGACACCGCCGGGCCTGCGACAGGCATTACAGAACGCTATTTGGCGACGGGTTCTGACTTGCCGTCGTAACGCTTGCGCCACTCGGCAAGCACCCTGTCGCGGTTCCCCGATGCCCAGGCGAAATCGTTGCGGATCAGCCGTTGTTCGTAGTCCGCCGGCAGCTCCGGCAAACGTTCGGCGATGCCCGGTTGTGCCAGGACGGCGAAGTTGGCTTTGTACAGTTCCATGGCCTCGCGGCTGGCCGAGAAATCAGCGAGTTTCCTGGCGGCGTCCAAGTGTTGGGTGCCTTTGATGATGGCGGTGGCTTCGATTTCCCAGCCCAGGCCTTCAGCGGGCAGCACGATGTCCAGGGGCGCGCCTTTGCGCTTGAGCTGGATGGCCGGGTACTCAAACGAAATGCCGATGGGGAACTCGCCGGCGGCCGCCAGCTTGCAGGGCTTGGAGCCGGAATGCGTGTACTGGCCGATATTGGCGTGCAACTTGTCCATGTAGGCCCAGCCCTTGGCCTCGCCGAAGGTTTGCAACCAGGCGCTGACATCCAGGTAACCGGTGCCCGACGAGGCCGGGTTGGGCATGACGATTTTGCCTTGGTACACCGGGTTGGCCAGGTCTTCCCAGCGTGTGGGCTTGGGCAGGCCCTGCTTCTGTGCTTCCACCGTATTGAAACAGATCGCGGCGGCCCAGACGTCCATGCCGACCCAAGTTGGCGGTGTATCGGCATCCCGATAGTTGGCGGCGATCTGGTTGAGATTCGCCGGGCTGTAGGTATCGAGCAAACCCTGTTGCTTGAGAATCGCCAGGCTGGAGCCGGCGAGTCCCCAGACCACATCGGCTTGCGGGCGATCCTTCTCTGCCAGCAGCTTGGCGGTGACGATGCCGGTGGAGTCGCGCACCCATTTGATCTCGATGTCCGGGTTCTGCTGCTCGAAGGCTTGCTTGTAGGCCTTGAGCTGCTCGACTTCGAGGGCCGTATAGACAGTCAGTTCAGTATCGGCCCGGGCCTGGAAGGTACAGGCGGCCAGCAAGCCAGCGGCCAAGGTGATGCGTTTGGACATGGTACTGCTCCGTGTCAGTCAGTGGGCTTTCAGGTATGGGACGGCAATACGCCGCGGGCCAGCTTCGCGTTGATCTGGTCAATCACGGCGGGCAATTGGGCAATGGTGTCGATGAGATAATGCGGGCGGCAGGCAGCAAACAAACCGTCGATGCGGCTACGCTCGGTCGCCAACTGTTGCGCCGAGAGGGCTTGGAACTGCTCCCAGTCGAGGCCGAGGAAATTGCCGGAAAAACGCAGCGCCACGGTCCACATCCCTGCCCTGCGCCCTTCGAGAATGCCGGGTTCGGTGTCGTCGACCTTCACACAGCCCGCGACGTCGTCCAGGCCCAGGGCAATCACATTGGCCAGCGCCTGCGCCGGGCTTGGCCGCCCCTTGGGAACGTCATCGGTGGCGACCACGTGATCGGGTCGATAACCCTTGGCCGCGGCCAGTTCGACAACCTTGTCCATCACCTGCCTGGGATACCCGGAACAACTGCCGATCTTGAGACCGCGCTGGCGCAGCGCAGCAATGCTGTCCAATGCGCCGGGGATCAGGTCTGAATGGTTGGCGACTTTCGCAATCTGCAGCGGCATGAAGCGTTGGTAGATCGCGGTCACGTCCTCGTCGCTCGGCGCACGTGCGAAGCGGCGATGGAAACGTTCAGCCACCACCGGCTGATTGCACAAGGCACGAATGTGATCCCATTTGCCCATGCCCATCGGGCCACGCGCCTCTTGCAGGCTGATCTCGATGTCGAAGCTGGCGAAGGCTTCGACGAAGATCCGCGTCGGCGCGAACGAACCGAAGTCCACCACAGTGCCCGCCCAATCGAGAATGGCCGCCTGCAGGTGTGTAGGGGTTTGGTAATGCATGACTATCTCCAGGATTTTCAAAGACCCGGTGCCAGCTGGCGCCAGGCTTGGGAACGGCGCACCAGCCGGCGCGAGAGTGCCGCGAGCAGCAGCGACACACCGGCCGAGGTCAGCAGGATCAGCGTGGACATCGCGGCGGCCCCGCCGACATTGCCGGCGTCGTCCATGTTCAGCACGGCCACTGCGGCCAGGACGCTGTCAGGGCTGTAGAGAAAGATCGCCGCCGAGACGGTGGTCATCGCTGACACGAACAGATAACGGATGATGTCGAGCAGCGCTGGCAGGCACATGGGCAACGTCACCCGCAGAAAGTGGCGAGCCAGCGGCACTTTGAGCGCCAGCGCCGCGGCTTCGAATTCGTCGTCGAGCTGCCGCAGGGCCGTGCTTGCGCTCATGTGCGCGGTCGTCAAGAAGTGGGCGACGGTGCAAACCACCAGCAGGGCGAGGCTGCCGTATAAACTGTTCAGCGGATTGCCCGGCACGTTGAAGAAAAATACGTAGCCCAGGCCCAGGACCAGGCCGGGCACGGCCATTGGCACGAAGCTGAGCAAGCGCAGGATCCGGGTCAGCGGACTCTGCCGGGTTTTCTCGATCAGGTAAGTGCCGGTGAAGATCAGCAGGCTGCCGAACAAGGCGCTGCACAGCGCCAGCAACAGGCTGTTGCGATAAGCCAGCCAGCCGCCGGGCAGCTCGGAAAAGGCATAGTTTTCCAGCGACAACGACAGGTCGTACGGCCAGAACTGCACGAGTGAGGCGTACACCGCCATGCCGAACACGCCGATCAGCGCGCAGCAGATCAGGGCCGTTACGCTCAGGAAGGCAGCGTCCCTGCCCCATGACGGCGACGGGTGATAAACCTGTGCTCGACCGCTCAGGGTGTCGCGCTGACGACGACGCAGCCACGCGTCCACCGCAAAGCTGAGTAACGCCGGCAGCAGCAGAATCACGCCGATCAGCGCCCCTCGGCCAAATTGCTGTTGGCCAACGACAGCCTTGTAGGCTTCCAACGCAAGCACTTGGTAATCACCGCCGACCGTGACGGGCACGCCGAAATCGGTGATGCACAGGGTGAACACCAGGCAGAAGGCCGCGAACACACCTTGGCGGCTGCCGGGCCAGGTGATGCTGCGAAAGGCTCGCGATGGCGAGGCGCCCATGCTCGCAGCGGCATCGAACAAGCGCGCGTCCGCCAACGCCAAAGCCGACATCAGCACCATCAACGCATGGGGAAAGGTGTAGATCACTTGCCCGAGGACGATGCCCCAGAACCCGTAGATATTGTCGGTCACCAAACCGCGCAACAGCCCTTGGTTGCCGAACAGATAGATCAGCGCAATGCCCGGCAACATCGATGGTGCCAGCAACGGCAGCAGCGAAATGCCTCGCCACAACGGCTTGGCCACGATGCAGGTGCGCTGCAAGGCATAGGCGAAGGCGTAGGCCAGCGGCACAACGATTGCCGCGACGGTCAGCGAAGCCGTCAGGCTGTTGCCTATCAGCCAACGGAAATGGGCGCTGGTGAACAACCTCAGCGCCGACTGCAGGCCGCCGCCCTGGCTGGCGTCCCCGCTGAAAGCACGCCACAGCATGGCGAGCAAAGGCAGCAGTACCGCGAGTACCAGCAATAGCAGAAGCAGCCATTGCCCGCCGCGAATGAACACCCGGTCTGCCAGATCACCGGGTACTTGGCGTGGCTGCAACACGGCCGGCTTGATGGTCATCGTGCCTTCCATATCAGCTGAACACCTGGAGGCTGTGGGACGGCAGCGCGACTTTTAGCGGCGCATGGGTCAGCTGCGCCATGGCGTGTGGCTCCAGCTCCGCCAGCAGCGTGTGGCCCGGCAACGCGTCCAGCTCAAAGCTCAAGCGGCAGCGATTGCCGAGGAAGGTCAGCTCACACAATTGTGCATCGAACAGATTGTCTTCCGGCGTCGACGGGTTGATCCGTACCGCTTCCGGGCGGCAGAAGAGTCGTCCGCTGCGGCGTGCGTCAGCCCCATGCAGGTTGAGGCGGTGCCCGCCGACGCGCACCTGGCCATCCTGCCCGCGCTCGAAGGGCAGCCAGTTGCCCTGCCCGACAAAGTCGGCGACGAAGGCAGTCGCCGGTGCGCGGTAGATCTGTTGAGCGCTGGCAAATTGTTCAACGCGCCCCTGATTGATCACCGCGATGCGGTCAGCCATCAACATCGCTTCGTCCTGGTTGTGAGTGACCATCAACGTGGTGACGCCCAGGCGTTTCTGCAGCTGGCGCAACTCGCTGCACAGATGTTCGCGTACCCGGGCATCCAGGGCCGACATCGGTTCGTCGAGCAGCAGCAACGACGGCGCCGGGGCCAAGGCACGGGCCAAGGCGACTCGCTGCTGCTGTCCGCCCGAGAGCTGGCCCGGGTATTTTTTCTCGCTGCCGCACAGCCCGACGAGGTCGAGCATTTCGTTGACCCGCCGGCGAATCGTCTCGTGGCTATTACCGGCCAAGCCGTAGCCAATGTTCTGTTCCACCGTCAGGTTGGGAAACAGCGCATAAGATTGAAAAAGGATGCCGTAGTCACGCGCCTGGGGCGCCAGGGTCGAGACATCCCGGGCGCCAATCATGATCGTCCCACGGTCCTGCCGCTCCAGGCCGGCGATGCAGCGCAGCAGCGTGGTCTTGCCGCAGCCGGACGGCCCGAGCAAGCACACCAGTTCACCCGCGGCGATATCCAGCGATACCCCATCCAGCGCCTGGAAGGCTCCGAAACCCTTATGGATGTCGCGAATCTGCATGTCTACGGAGCGTGTTCTTGTCATGACGTAACCTCGATGAGCTGTCAGCTCGACGAGAGTCATGGTAGGCAGGCAGTACGAAGGCTTGATGGCAGTTGGCTAAAAGCTGCCGATAGTGCCATCGGCAAATTTGCGTAGCGGGTTCAGGCGCCGGTTGTCGCTCGTGCCAACTCCAGGAATGCCGAGGGCAGTCGGGCCTGGCGGCGCTCTTTCAAACAGTAAAGGTATTCCGCAATCAAAGGCGCGCCCTCCAGTTCAACGACTTTGAGCTGCGGGTTCTCCGGCACTTCATGACGCGCGATGATGCTGACGCCGATGTTGCGCAGGACTGCTTCGCGAATCGACTCGCGACTGCCGATCTCCAACAACGGGCCTGTCGCCACGCCCGCCTCCAGCAGCAGCGCCGTGGTGAGTGAGCGGGTGGTCGAGCCTTTCTCACGCATCAGCAGGCAGTGCCCGGCCAGGGCGCTCGGCGGCACACGATCATGGCTGGCAAGTGGGTGGCTGCGGTGTACGGCGAGCACCAACGGGTCATGCCCCAACACCAACCGCGTCAGACGCGCGTCCTCGACCAGTTGCGAGGACGCAGCCAGGTCCACGCGGTACTCTTCCAGCGCCTCGATGACCTGCAGCGAATTGCCGATCTCCAGGGTCACTTCGCAAAGCGCAAACTGCTCGCGAAAGCCCTTGATGATATCGAGCACGTAATAAGGGGCGGTGGCGCCAATGCGCAGCGTGCCTTGCACCTGGCCACTGTTGCGCAGGAAAAAATCGATGTCGGCCTCCTGCTGCAACAGCTTCTGCACCATCGGCAACAACTGCGCGCCTTCATCGCTCAGCGTCAGGCGCCGGCCTCCCCGGAAGAACAGCTCCACGCCGTACTGGGCTTCCAGGTTGCGTATCTGCGTGGTGACCGTCGGCTGGCTGAGCCCGAGCTTCTTCGCCGCCTGGGTGACGCTGGCCAGGCGAGCGACCATGTGGAAAGACTTCAGCTCGGCGCTGAGCATGTTGTTGACGCTCCAGAAAGGTGATGGGGCAAGCGACTATAAATAATGAATGGGTAACCTGCAGCCGTGGTGAAAAATTGTGTATTCGGGTGGTAACGAATTCCTTCAAAGAACCGCTTGCATCACGGGTTTGACCTTGTACGATCCCGGCACTTCGATTCAGCAAGATTTACCTGGTCGGTAGAAACGATCAAAATCGCCTCTATTCGTCTACCCTCACACTGCGCCCGGTCGATGCCTGGCGCTTGAATATTCCTGCCTTCATGCACCGGAGATTTTCATGCTCAAGCGTACCCTGGCACTGGCCGTCGGTTTGACCCTGTCCTTTAGCTCCATTTTGGCCCAGGCCGCCGACACCTTGAAGGTCAGCGCGATCCCCGATGAAGCGCCGACCGAACTGCTGCGCAAATTCAAGCCACTGGGTGCCTATCTGGAGCAACAGACTGGCATGAAAGTGGAATTCATACCGGTAGGTGATTACCCCGCCGTGGTCGAGGCGCTGGCCACCGACCGGATCGACCTGGCCTGGCTGGGTGGTTTCACCTTCGTGCAGGCACGCCTGAAGACCGGCAACGCCATTCCCTTGGTGCAACGTGAGCAGGATGCTCAGTTCACCAGCAAATTCATCACCGCCGATCCCGCCGTCAAGTCCCTGGCCGACCTCAAGGGCAAGAGCTTTGCCTTCGGCTCGATCTCGTCCACCTCGGGCAGCCTCATGCCGCGTTATTTCATGCTCAAGGACGGGATCAAGCCGGAAAGCTATTTCAGCCGTGTAGGTTACTCGGGCGCCCATGACGCGACCGCTGCCTGGGTCCAGGCGGGCAAGGTCGATGCCGGTGTGCTCAACGCCAGTGTTTGGGACAAACTGGTGGCTGCCGGCAAGGTCGACACCAACAAGGTCAAGGTCTTTGCCACCACCCCGGCGTACTTCGACTACAACTGGACCGTGCGCGGCACCCTCGACCCGGCGCTGGCAGCCAAGATCAAGGCAGCGTTCCTGGCGCTCGACCCGGCGAACCCGAAGGACAAGGAAATCCTCGACCTGCAAGCCGCCAGCCGCTTCATCGAAACCAAGCCGGAAAACTACAAGGGCATCGAAGAAGCCGCACGCGCCGCCGACCTGCTCAAATGACATTGCGTCTGACCCAGGCCAGCGTGATTCACGCCAACGGCGCCCAGGCGCTGCGTGGCGTGGACCTGCACATCGGCGCGGGCGAACAGGTCGCTATCATCGGCCCGTCGGGCGCTGGCAAATCCAGCTTGCTCAATGTGCTGGCCACTGCCCTGCGCCCGGCTCAGGGTGAGGTTCAGGTGTTGGGCGAGTCAGCCTGGGAACTCTCGGCGCGTCAGCGTCAGCGCTTGCGCGCGCGCATCGGTCTTATCCATCAGGCGCCGCCCCTGCCCCCGCGCCAGCGCGTGGTCACGGCGGTGCTGGCCGGCAAACTGGGCCAGTGGGGCATGGGCAAGAGCCTGCTGAACCTGCTGCATCCGCTGGATATTCCAGGTGCGCGGGCGGCCTTGGCCCGATTGGACCTGGACGATAAGCTGTTCGCGCAATGCCAGCAGTTGTCCGGCGGACAGCTGCAACGGGTCGGCATCGCCCGCGTGCTGTACCAGGCGCCCGAGGTGCTGTTGGCGGACGAGCCGGTATCGGCGATGGACCCGGTGCTGGCCGAACACACCCTGTCGGTGCTTTGCCAACATGCCCGGGAACATCGCGTGACCCTGGTTACCAGCTTGCATGCGGTGGAGCTGGCCCTCGGACATTTCTCCCGGATCATTGGCTTGCGAGACGGCCAGATTCTCTTCGATTTGCCGGCCGAAGCGGTCGACCGCAAGCAGCTCGACACGCTGTATGCCAATGACCAACTGGCGTCCTTGTCGAGTCCACCGCCATCCTCGAGCGTGCAGATCCCCCGATGCTGAAGCGTGACTCCCGGGATCCGGCCGCCCGCCCTCGCCTGCTTATGGGCCTTTTGGCTCTAATCCTGTTGTGGCCGAGCCTGCGATTCAGCGAATTGAACCTTGGCGTGCTGCTGGCCAGCGACAGCCAGAGCGAAATGGGCCGGTTCGTCGCCGCGTTCTGGCCGCCGGCCCATGACGAGGCGTTCGTCGAGATGTTGCTGCAAGCCACGTTGCAGACCTTGGCGATCGCCACCGCCGGTATGGCCCTGGCGCTTTTGTTTGCGGTTCCGGCCAGCCTGCTGGCCAGCCGCGCCTTGTCATTGTCGGCTGCGTACCGTGCCGGTAGGCCCAGTCAATGGGGCCAGTGGCTGCGTTGGCCGATACGCGGCCTGCTGATTTTCCTGCGCAGCGTGCCGGAAATCGTCTGGGCCTTGCTCTTTGTCCGGGCCGTCGGCCTGGGCCCGACCGCCGGTGTGTTGGCCATCGCCATTACCTACAGCGGCATGCTCGGCAAGGTCTACGCGGAAATCTACGAGTCGGTCGACCAGCGGCCGGCCCACGCGTTGATGCAGGCCGGTAGCGGCCGGCTCGCGGCATTCTGCTACGGGATCCTGCCTAACGTCGCCGCCGAGCTGCTGTCGTACACCGTGTATCGCTGGGAATGCGCCGTTCGCGCCTCGGTGGTGATGGGTTTCGTTGGTGCGGGTGGCCTGGGGCAGCAAATGGACCTGTCGTTGCGCATGTTCGCCGGCGGAGAAGTCGCCAGCCTGCTCCTGATGTTCCTGGCACTGGTGCTGCTTGCCGATCAGCTCAGTCGCCTGCTGCGCTGGAGGCTGGCATGAATCGCTTGCTCAACACGTTGATGATGCTGGGCATTGGCGCGGCAGTCGTTGCCTCGTTTGCGTACCTGGGCATCGACCTGGCGGCGTTGGCTGACAACACCAATCTCAAGCAGATGGCCGCTTATGCGCAACGCTTCCTCAGCCCCGACCTGAGCCCGGCCTATCTGAAGGCGGTCGGCCACGGCGCGCTGGAAACCATCGCCATGTCTGCTGTTGGCACGCTGCTCGCGGCGGTGTTGGGGTTGGCCTTGGCGCTGCCTGCCGCCGGGCGACTTGGCTGGCCCCTGCAAAGCGCGTCGCGCCTGTTGCTCAACGCGTTGCGCGCGGTGCCGGAACTGGTGTGGGCGGCGTTGATGGTGTTCGCCGCGGGACTCGGCCCCAATGCCGGCACGCTGGCACTGGCCTTGCACACGGTCGGCGTGCTCGGCCGGCTGTTTGCCGAGGCGCTGGAAAACACCCCGCCACAAGCCGCCGACGCCATTCGCCTGCAAGGCGGCAGCGCGCTCTGGGCTTTTTGCTACGGCACCCTGCCCAACCTGATGCCGCAGCTATTGGCCTACACGCTGTACCGCTGGGAAAACAATATCCGCATGGCCAGCGTATTGGGTTTCGTCGGTGCCGGGGGCCTGGGCCAGATGCTCTATGTCAGCCTCAGCCTGTTCCAGGAAGCCCAAGGCAGCACGGTGATCCTGGCCATGTTGGTGCTAGTCTTCACCGTCGACACATTGAGCAGTTGGAGCCGCCAGCGCTGGGTCAAGGCGTGACGGTGGCCCAGCGGGGCGTTACCACAGCGCCATCGTGTAACTGACAATCAGCCGGTTCTCATCCAGGTCATTGCCGAAGTTCGAGCGCACCGTTGCATTGCGCCATTTCAAACCCAGCCCTTTCAGCGTGCCGTCCTGGATGACATAGGCGATGTCGGTGTTGCGTTCCCATTCCTTGCCGTCGCCGGCGGCGCTGCGCTGGACGTTGTCGCCGCTGATGTAGCGGGTCATGAAGGTCAGCCCAGGCCAAACCCAAGGTGCCGGCGGTGTACCCCGACTCGATGCGCAACAAGAAGCCTTGCGCCCACTCTTCGGCCTTGTCCCGCGCGCCCTCTTGCCGGAAATCACGGTTGAAGTAGAAGTTGCGGGCCTCCAGGCTGGCTTTGCTGTCGCCTGAGAAGTCGGCGTGGGCTATCGGCGCGCCGAGCAGGCCGAGGCCGAGCAAGGTGCCGGGCGGTGTGACGCGCCAGCAAATCGCGATGAAACGGGACATGGGGGTGCTCCTTTTTCTGAGCACGAGCGGTCCCTTTGGGGACGGCGTACGCACCTCGTTTATTGTGTGGGGCAGTGTCGTGGAGACGACGCGCCTGGCGGGGCGTCGTGGGGCGGATTCTTCCCAGCGGCGCATCAGCGCGTCAAACGGGAAAAAGGCACGCTTGGGCATAAGAAAATTTGATGCCCGCCCAGGCCTGAGCTGGAGTAACAACTGCAATCATAAGAACGATCAATCCAAGAGAAGCCCATGAGCCTCAAGTTCCTCGAAACCTTCGTCTGGCGTAGCGGCGCCCGGTCTGTCGAGCGTCGAATAACTTTTACTTGTCGGGGGGTACTGATTTTCCTTGTTGGACGCCGCCGCGCTGATTTTCTAAAAGGGTTCATTAGAAAAAGAACCATGGAGATCCCCAGATGAGTCCATCCGCCCTGTCATTCGAGCAATTGCAGCCCTGTACGCCCCAAGCCCTGCGCCAGAACATCGCAGCCGGTCGATACCACGGTCATACCAGCGGCCTGGGTCAGGGTCGGGTGCAAGCCAATATCGTGATCCTGCCGGGTGACTGGGCCAACGAATTCTTGCGGTTCTGCACACTCAATCGCCAGGCCTGCCCAGTGCTGGACGTGAGCGAACCCGGCGACCCGTTCCTGCGCAACTTGGGCGTTCCCATCGATATCCGCCATGAGGTGCCCCGCTATCGGCTGTTCCGTCACGGCGAACTGAGCGAAGAACCGCTGGACATCGAACACCTGTGGCAGGATGACCTGGTGGCCTTCGCCCTCGGCTGCTCGTTCTCCTTCGAGCAACCGCTGCTTGAGGCCGGTATCCGTCTGAGGCACATCGACTTGGGGCGTAATGTCGCCATGTTCCGCACCAACATTGATACCCGCCCGACCGCGCGGCTATCGGGCAAAATGGTCGTGAGCATGCGACCGATGAAAGCCGCCGCGGCGATCCAGGCGATCCAGATCACCGGGCGCATGCCCAACGTCCACGGCGCTCCAATACACATCGGCGACCCTGCGCTGATCGGCATTCACTCGCTGGACGCGCCGGACTACGGTGATGCAGTGCCGGTGGAAGCAGATGAAATACCGGTGTTCTGGGCCTGCGGTGTAACGCCCCAATCGGTGGTCCAGGCGTCTCGTCCGCCGTTGTGCATCACCCACGCGCCGGGTTGCATGCTGGTGACGGACCTGTGGAACAGTGAGTTGTAAAATCGAACGAGGCAGATTTTCAACCTGAAGGACACGCGATGAACACCGCTCAGTTATCGATCCAACACCTGATCAATCCCCTCGGCTCCGTTCGGGGCCCGGCTTGAATGCCCATGACCGCCGCGAGGTAGCGCCCCAGTGAATATCAAGTTTCTCGAAACCTTCGTCTGGGTCGCCCGCCTCAAGAGCTTTCGCCTCACGGCGGAAAAGCTGTTCACCACCCAGGCGTCCATTTCCAGCCGGATCGCGGCCCTGGAAGATGAAATGGGCGTGCGCCTGTTCGTGCGCGATTCAAAGGGCGTGTCGCTGACCTCCGAAGGCCAGCGGGTGCTGGAATACGCCGAACGCATCATGGACACCATGCAGAGCATGAAAGCGGTGATCAAGGATCCGCGCCAAGTGCGCGGGCGGATCCGCATTGGCGCGATGGACACGGTGATCCACACCTGGCTAAGCCCCTTGGTGACGCGGCTGATGGAGCGCTACCCGGCGCTGGAAATCGAGCTGACCGCCGACACCGCGAGTAACCTCTGCTCGCAGCTGGAAAAAGGCTACCAGGACATCATTTTCCAGACCGACATCCTGCGCCTGGACAGCGTGCGCAACACCCTATTGACGCGCTATCCCATGCATTGGGTGGCGCGTACCGGCTCCGTGTATGACCGGCACTACGCTTCCCTGGAGGATCTGTCCCAAGAACGCGTGGTGACGTTTTCGCGCAACTCACGGCCGCACCAGGACCTCCTGAACATGCTGCACTCGGCCAACGTCGTCTCGCCGCGCATCAACTGCGTGAATTCGGCTTCGGCCATCACCCGCCTGGTGCGGGACGGCTTTGGTATCGGCGCCATGCCGGCGGCGTTGGTGGTGGGCGAACTGAGCCAAGGAACCTTGACCCTGGTGGACGGCGTGCCGCTGCCGTCGGTGATGGACATCATTGCCAGTTGGCGGACCGGCGCCGGCATGGAACGGGTTGAAGACATCGTCAGCCTGACGCGGGAGGTGGTCGACGAATTCATCGCGCAACTGCCGGCTCAATACCGTCTGCACGAAGGTTAGCCGCCGTACCTGTCAGTGAACTGCAACATCCCCGCCCTATCCTGAAACCTGCGCACTGCGGCGAGCCGCGGGTTGCGCCTGCTCGGGATGGTCCAGGGAGTCCGCCATGAAAATCAGTGTGTTCGGCAGTGGTTACGTTGGATTGGTGCAAGCCGTCGTGTTGGCCGAAGTGGGCCATGACGTGGTGTGCATGGACATTGATGCGCAGAAGATCGAAACCCTGCGCCAGGGCCAGGTCAGCATTTATGAGCCAGGGTTGGCGGCGCTGGTGCGCGAGGGGCTTGAAGCCGGGCGCTTGCATTTCAGCTGTGACGAACAGGTCGCGGTGGAACATGGCCAGGTGCTTTTCATCGCCGTCGGCACCCCATCCCGGGACGACGGTTCGGCGGATCTGCGCCAAGTCCTGGCCGTCGGCGAAGCGGTCGCCCGTTATCGCGAACGGCCCGTCGTGGTGGTGGAGAAATCCACCGTGCCGGTGGGCACCGGCGATGTCCTGAGGGCCCACATCGACAAATGCCTGCTCAAGGCCGGGCGTTTGCTGCAGTTCGATATCGTCTCCAACCCCGAGTTTCTCAAGGAAGGCTCGGCCGTCGCCGATTGCCGCCGCCCGGATCGCATCGTCATCGGTTGCGAGCGCGCGGAAGTACGCGAAACCATGCGCGAGCTGTACGCGCCGTTCAACCGCAACCACGACAGGATCCTGTTCATGGACGTCCGCAGCGCCGAGCTGACCAAATATGCGGCCAACGGCATGCTGGCGACCAAGATCAGCTTCATCAACCAGATCGCCGAACTGGCCGAACACTTGGGCGCAGACATCGAGTCGGTGCGCCAGGGCATCGGCGCCGACTCACGCATCGGCTACCACTTCATTTATCCAGGGTGCGGCTACGGCGGGTCCTGCTTTCCCAAGGACATGCGTGCCCTGATCCACACCGCCGAGCAAGCGCATTGCTCCAGCGACCTGCTGCAAGCGGTGGAAACCGTCAACCTGCGCCAGAAACACAAGCTGTTCGAACGCATCAACGCGTTCTATAACGGCGATCTGCGGGGCAAGACTTTTGCGCTGTGGGGCCTGGCCTTCAAACCCAACACCGATGACATGCGCGACGCCCCCAGCCGCACGCTCCTGGAGTCGTTGTGGGCCGCCGGGGCCAGCGTCCGTGCCTTTGACCCGGAAGCCATGCAACAGACCCAACGGCTTTATCCCCATGAATCGAAACTGATGCTCATGGGCACGCCGGAATCGGTCTTGGCGGGGGCCGACGCGCTGATCATCTGCACCGAATGGCAGTCGTTCAAGGCGCCGGATTTCCAACTGATCCAGCAACGACTCAAGGCGCCGGTAATTTTCGATGGTCGAAACCTCTACGACCCGGATCGCATGGCAGACAAAGGCTTTACCTATTTCCCGATGGGCCGAGGACAATCGCGGGACTTGCCCATCGCCCAGCAGGCATGGTTTGAAGCGTCCAAGCGCGCGTGAGCTTCCTTACCTCAAAATAACTGCACTCAAACAGCATTTATATGAATTTGTAAGCGAAGGTGGCGAGGGGCACACTGTGCACTGTTCCTCCCCCAACTGTTGGAACACTTAAAGGGCTTTCAGGGATTCTCCCGTAAGCCCCTTTTTTTGTTCGTTTTTTGGATCGTCGCTTAATGTTTTCTCGTTGGTTCCCCGCTGCTATCAATACCCGTCCCACCGAATGGAGCCGCGCCGCCATCGGCATGGCCTTGGGAACAATGTTCAGTGTCTGGCTCTGTGGCCAAGTGTTCGGCCTGGAAGTGGCGCAACACCTGATCGGCCCACTCGGGGCCTCAGCGGTGCTGCTGTTTGCGGTCTCGTCAGGTGCCCTCGCCCAGCCCTGGTCGATTTTCGGCGGTTATCTGTGCGCGTCGGTCCTGGCCTTGCTGGTGGCCCATGTGCTCGGCCGCACGCTGGGCAGCGCTTGCCTGGCCGCCGGCATGGCGCTGGTGTTGATGTGCTGGCTGCGTTGCCTGCACCCTCCGGCGGGAGCCCTGGCGGCGACGTTGGTGCTGGCCGACCACTCCATCGTTGCGCTGGACTGGCAGGCGCTCGGCGCTGCAATGCTGGCCGGCTCCGGCCTGCTCGCCTTTGCGTTGGCTTACAACAACCTCACGCGCGTGCGTTATCCCAAGCGCGCCAGCGAACCTGTAGCGGTCATACCGGCCGACCATCCTCCCGTCGATCGCCAGGCCATTACCGCGCAAGACCTGCAAATGGCACTTGAGGAAATGGAAGCGTTTTTCGACGTAACCCCCGAAGATCTCGAACAATTGATCCACGCCAGCGAGCGTTACGCCAAGCGTCGCAGCATCACGGAGGTGCTGTCGGGTCGCGGCTGAGCCTGTGGCTGCTATAAATATGCAGGAAGGACCTGCATGTATCCCGGTTGTGCAATGCAAATTTGCGCTGTTACGATCCCGATACGCGCGACTAAATTTACAAAGAAAAGCAGGGAGTTAGCGATGACAGTTCAGGTTTCATCCCAAGCTGCGGACGGTATCGAAACCGCACCTTACGAAGTGCTGGTCGAGGTCCGTAATCACATCGGCCATTTGACCCTGAACCGCCCCGCCGGCCTCAATGCCCTCACCCTGGGCATGGTGCGCAGCTTGCAGGAACAACTCGATAGCTGGGCCAGCGATCCGCAGATCCGCGCCGTGGTGCTGCGTGGTGCCGGCGACAAGGCGTTTTGCGCGGGCGGCGATATCCGCTCGCTGTACGACAGCCACAAGCAGGGCGACACCCTGCATGAAGATTTCTTCGTCGAGGAATACGCCCTCGACCTGACGATCCATCACTACCGCAAGCCGATCCTCGCACTGATGGACGGTTTTGTGCTGGGCGGCGGCATGGGACTGGTGCAAGGCGCTGACCTGCGAGTGGTGACCGAACGCAGCCGGCTGGGCATGCCCGAGGTCGGCATTGGTTACTTCCCGGACGTGGGCGGCAGTTATTTCCTCCCGCGCATCCCGGGTGAGCTAGGCATCTACCTGGGCGTCAGCGGCGTGCAGATCCGTGCCGCCGACGCGTTGTACTGTGGGCTGGCCGACTGGTATCTCGACAGCCGCAAACTCGAACAGCTCGACGAGCGTCTCGATCGGCTGGAATGGCACGACGCACCGCTCAAGGATTTGCAGAGCCTGCTGGCCAAGCTGGCGGTGCAGCAGCTCCCTGCCCCGCCCCTGGCCGACTTGCGGCCGGCCATCGATCATTTCTTCGCGCTGCCCGATGTGCCCAGCATGGTCGAGCAGTTGCGCCAGGTCACGGTCGCCAACAGCCATGAATGGGCCTTGAAGACCGCCGAACTGCTGCAAACCCGCTCTCCCTTGGCCATGGCGGTGACGCTGGAGATGTTGCGTCGCGGCCGTCGCCTGAGCCTGGAAGACTGTTTTGCCCTGGAACTGCACCTGGACCGCCAATGGTTCGAGCGCGGTGACCTGATCGAAGGCGTGCGCGCCTTGCTGATCGATAAAGACAAGAATCCGCGCTGGAATCCGCCGACCCTGGAGGCGCTGGACGCCGATCATGTGGCGAGTTTCTTCGACGGCTTCGACTACCACGGGAACTGAATCATGCATGACCTTGAGCTGACCGAAGAACAAGTGATGATCCGCGACATGGCTCGTGATTTTGCCCGTGGCGAAATCGCGCCGCACGCCCAGGCCTGGGAAAGAGCCGGCTGGATCGACGATGGGCTGGTGGCGAAGATGGGTGAACTGGGCCTGCTGGGCATGGTGGTGCCCGAAGAATGGGGCGGCACCTATGTCGATTACGTGGCCTATGCCTTGGCCGTGGAAGAGATCTCCGCAGGCGACGGTGCGACTGGCGCACTGATGAGCATCCACAATTCGGTGGGCTGCGGCCCGGTCCTGAATTTCGGCACCGACGAACAGAAACAGACCTGGTTGGCCGACCTTGCTAGCGGCCAGGCGATTGGCTGCTTCTGCCTGACCGAACCCCAGGCCGGCTCCGAGGCGCACAATCTGCGCACGCGGGCCGAATTGCGCGACGGCCAATGGGTGATCAATGGCGCCAAGCAGTTCGTCAGCAACGGCAAGCGGGCGAAACTGGCGATAGTCTTTGCCGTGACGGACCCGGATCTGGGCAAGAAAGGCATCTCGGCGTTCCTGGTGCCGACCGACACCCCGGGGTTCACCGTTGATCGCACCGAACACAAGATGGGTATTCGCGCGTCAGACACCTGCGCGGTCACCTTGAGTAACTGCAGCGTCCCCGAGGCCAACCTGTTGGGCGCACGGGGTAAGGGCTTGGCCATCGCCCTCTCCAATCTCGAAGGCGGTCGCATCGGCATCGCCGCCCAAGCCCTGGGCATCGCCCGAGCTGCCTTCGAGGCGGCCCTGGCCTACTCGCGCGACCGGGTGCAGTTCGACAAGCCGATCATCGAGCACCAGAGCATCGCCAACCTGCTGGCCGACATGCACACCCGCCTGAATGCCGCCCGACTGCTGATTCTGCACGCCGCGCGACTGCGCAGCGCCGGCAAATCCTGTCTGTCGGAAGCCTCCCAGGCCAAGCTGTTCGCCTCGGAGATGGCCGAAAAGGTCTGCTCCTCGGCGATACAAATCCACGGTGGGTATGGCTACCTCGAGGATTATCCGGTGGAGCGTTACTACCGCGACGCACGGATTACCCAGATCTACGAGGGTTCGAGCGAGATCCAGCGGATGGTCATTGCCCGAGAGCTCAAGCACTACCTGGTGTAAAGCTTTCGCGAGTTCAATCGCGCAGGCAATCAAATTCCCGTGGCGAGGGAGCTTGCTCCCGCTCGGCTGCGCAGCAGTCGCAAATAGGTCAATGCGGTGCACCTGAAGAACCGCAGGGGCCTGCTGCGCAGTCCAGCGGGAGCAAGCTCCCTCGCCACGGGGGCAACCCCGCCCCACCGTAGACCTGATTTTACTTGTCCTGGAACTCCGCGGCACGCTTGGCCACGAACGCGGCCATGCCTTCCTTCTGATCCTGCGTGGCAAATGCGGCGTGAAATACCCGGCGTTCGAAACGCACGCCTTCCGACAGGCTGACTTCAAAGGCGCGGTTGACGCTCTCCTTGACCATCATGCTGATGGGCACGGATTTGGACGCAATCAACGCCGCGGTTTTCAGTGCATCGTCGAGCAGCTCATCGGCCGGTACGATGCGTGCGACGATGCCGCAGCGCTCCGCTTCGACCGCATCGATAAAGCGCCCGGTCAGGCACATTTCCATGGCCTTGGCCTTGCCCACCGCACGGGTCAGGCGCTGGGTGCCGCCCATGCCTGGCAACACGCCAAGGTTGATTTCCGGCTGGCCGAACTTGGCGTTATCGCCGGCCAGGATGAAATCGCACATCAATGCCAGCTCACAGCCGCCGCCCAGGGCAAAACCATTCACGGCCGCAATGATCGGCTTGCGGCGGTTGGCGACGCGGTCGCTGTCGCTGAACAGGTCGTCCAGGTAGATCTGCGGGTAGGTCAGGTCGGCCATTTCCTTGATGTCGGCACCGGCGGCGAAGGCTTTTTTCGAGCCGGTCAGGACGATGCAGCCGATCTTCGGGTCGGCTTCCAGACTGTCCAACGCCTGGTTCAGCTCGCTGACGATCTGTGCATTCAGGGCGTTCAGCGCCTGGGGACGGTTGAGGGTGATCAGGCCGACGCGGTCCTTGATCTCCAATAGAATCGTTTCGTAATTCATGCGTGACTCCTGTTCAAAGATTGCGCGAAATGACCATGCGCTGGATGTCGCTGGTGCCTTCATAGATCTGGCAGACCCGCACGTCGCGGTAGATGCGCTCCAGCGGGAAGTCGTTGAGGTAACCGTAACCGCCGAGGGTCTGCAACGCCATGGAGCAGACCTTCTCGGCCATTTCCGAAGCGAAGAGCTTGGCCATGGACGCTTCCACCAGCGCCGGCTGACCGTCGTCGCGCAGCGCGGCGGCATAGTGGACCATCTGCCGCGCCACGGCGATCTGGGTCGCCATGTCGGCCAGGCGGAACGCCACGGCCTGGTGCTCGATGATCGGCTTGCCGAAGCTTTGCCGTTCGCGCGCATAGTCGCGAGCGGCTTCGAACGCGGCCCGGGCCATGCCCACCGACTGCGCGGCGATGCCGACCCGCCCGCCTTCCAGGTTCGCCAGGGCGATCTTGTAGCCCTCACCCTCCTCCCCGAGCCGATTGCCCACTGGCACCTTCACGTCCTCGAACAGGATCTGGCAGGTGTCGGAGGCGTGCTGGCCGAGTTTGTCCTCGACCCGCGCCACGCTGTAGCCCGGTGAATTGGTGGGCACGATGAAGGCGCTGATGCCGCGCTTGCCGGCGCTCGGGTCGGTCACCGCAAATACCATCACCACCCCGGCGTTCTGCCCGGAGGTGATGAATTGTTTGCAACCGTTGAGCACGTAATGGTCCCCCTCCAACCGCGCCCGAGTCTTCAGGCTGCTGGCATCCGAGCCAGCCTGGGGCTCGGTCAGGGCGAAGGCGCCGAGCATCGCGCCGCTGGCCAGGGGCGTGAGGAATCTTTGCTTTTGCTCATCGGTGCCGAACTTGAGAATCGGCACGCAACCCACCGAGTTATGCACGCTCATGATGGTCGAGCAGGCACCGTCGCCGGCGGCGATTTCTTCCAGGGTCATCGCATAGGCCAGGTAACCAGTGTCACAGCCGCCCCACTGTTCCGGCACCAACATGCCGAAAAAGCCCAGCTCGGCCATTTCAGCAATGGCTTCCCGGGGGAAACGGTGTTCGCGGTCCCATTCGGCCGAGAACGGTTTCAGCCGCTCCTGGGCGAACTGCCGAGCCATGTCGCGGATTTGGATTTGTTCTTCAGTCGCAAGCATGGTGGTTCCTTAGTACAGGCATTCGACGGCCATGGCCGTGGCTTCGCCGCCGCCGATGCAGATGGCCGCGACGCCGCGCTTGAAGCCTTTCTGGCGCAGGGCCGACAACAGGGTCACGAGGATTCGCGCGCCGGACGCGCCGATCGGGTGGCCCAACGCGCAGGCGCCGCCGTGGATGTTGACCTTGTCATGGGGAATTTCCAGCTTGTCCATGGTCACCAGCCCCACCACGGCGAAAGCTTCGTTGACCTCGAACAGGTCGACCTCGTCCAGCGACCAGCCAGTCTTGCCCATCAATTTCTTCACCGCACCAATCGGCGCGGTCGGAAACAAGCCTGGGGCATCGGCAAACGCCGCATGCCCATGAATGACCGCCAGCGGCGTCAAGCCGCGCTGTTGCGCCTGGCTCTGGCGCATCAGCACCAGCGCGGCGGCGCCGTCGGAAATCGAGCTGGCGTTGGCTGCCGTCACGCTGCCGCCTTCGCGAAAGGCCGGCTTGAGCGTGGCGATCTTGTCGATCCGCGCCTTGGGCGGCTGCTCGTCGTGGCGCACGGTGACCTGCTCCTTGCCGACCATGACTTGCACCGGCACGATTTCGGCGTCGAAGCTGCCGTCCTTGATCGCCTGCTGGGCGCGGGTGGTGGACGCGATGGCAAAGGCATCCTGGGCTTCGCGGCTGTAGCCATTGGTTTCGGCGCAGTCTTCGGCGAAGGTGCCCATCAGACGGCCCTTGTCATAGGCGTCTTCGAGGCCGTCGAGGAACATATGGTCGAGCACCTTGCCGTGGCCCATGCGCAGGCCGCTGCGGGCGCGGTCCAGCAGGTACGGGGCGTTGGACATGCTCTCCATGCCGCCGGCGATCACGACGTCGGCGCTGCCGGCGACGAGCATGTCATGGGCGAGAATCGCCGCTTCCATGCCCGAACCGCACATCTTGTTGAGCGTGGTGCAACGGGTCGATTTGTCGAGCCCAGCGCCCAGTGCCGCCTGGCGTGCCGGTGCCTGGCCCTGCCCCGCGGCGAGCACGCAACCGAACAGCACTTCTTCAACCGCCTCCGGCGAAATGCCGGCTCGCTCCACGGCGGCCTTGATCGCGGCGGAACCCAGTTGTGGCGCGGTGAGGCTTTTCAGCTCGCCCTGGAAACCGCCCATGGGGGTGCGGACGGCGCTGACAATGACAATCGGATCGTTGGACATGACTAATCCTCCTACTTGGCGGCCATGCGCAAGGCGCCGTCGAGACGGATCACCTCGCCGTTGAGCATGCTGTTTTCAATGATATGCCGGACCAGCGCCGCGTACTCGGCGGGTTTGCCCAGGCGCGGCGGGAACGGCACGCCGGCGGCCAGGGAATCGCGCACCTGCGGGGTCATGCCGGCCATCATCGGGGTCTCGAAAATGCCGGGGGCAATGGTCATCACGCGGATGCCGAAGCGTGCCAGTTCGCGAGCGGCGGGCAAGGTCAGGCTGGCAATCGCGCCCTTGGATGCCGCGTAGGCGGCTTGGCCAATCTGACCGTCAAAAGCGGCCACCGACGCGGTATTGATGATCACTCCGCGCTCGCCGTCGGCGCTGGCCTCGGTCTCGGCAATGACCGCCGCCGCCAGGCGCAGCAGGTTGAAGCTGCCGATCAGGTTGACGTTGATCACCTGGCTGAAGCTGGCCAGGGCATGCGGGCCATTCTTGCCGAGGATCTTCTCGCCGCGCACGATACCGGCGCAGTTCACCAGGCCATTCAGTCCACCGTACGCATCGACCGTGGCCTTGACCGCCGCTTCAGCCGCGGCTTCGTTGCTGATGTCCGCGACCACGCTGCGGCAACCGAGCTTTCGCGCCTGGGCGGCCACGGCCTCGGCGTTGAGGTCTACCAGCATGACCTTGGCGCCGGCGTTGACCAGCATTTCACCGGTGGCCGCGCCGAGGCCGGATGCACCGCCGCTAACGAGGAAAATCTTCTTGTCGATCTGCATCATGGTTTCCTTGGATTCAAGCTGAAACGTTCTTCGCCGAAGCCCCTAGAGCTTTGGCGATCTCCTGGTTGCGCAAGATAAAGCGCTGTAATTTGCCGCTGGGGGTCTTCGGCAAATCGCTGACAAATTCAATTTCACGGGGATAGGCATGGGCCGCCAGGCGCTTGCGCACGTGCTGGCGCAACTCCTCGGCCAGCTCCGGCGCGGCGCGGTATTGGGCGCTGAGCACCACGAAAGCTTTAACCAGTTCGGTGCGTTCAGGGTCGGGCTTGCCGATGACTGCGGCTTCCACTACTGCCGGGTGTTCGATCAGGGCGCTTTCGACGTCGAACGGACCGACGCGGTAACCGGAGGTGGTAATCACATCATCGCTGCGCCCCACGAAGCTGATGCTGCCGTCGGGATTGAGTTCTACGGTATCGCCACTCAGGTAGTAATCGCCGACGAAGGCCTTGGTCGGTCCGCCTTCATACCCGGCGAACCAGCACATGGGCGACTGGCTGCGGTCGACCGCGAGAATGCCTGGCTGGGCAACGCCCAATTCCCGGTGGTTTTCGTCCAGCACCACGATCCGATGGCCCGGCGAGGCAAAACCGGCAGCGCCGAGGTGCACCGGATGCTCCAGGCCATGGTGATTGCACAGGACCATGCCCAATTCGGTCTGGCCGTAATGATCGTGAATGACCACGTTCAGGTTGGCGGCGAACCATCGGATCACCTCCGGATTCAGCGGCTCACCGGCGCTGCTGACGATGCGCAGCTTGCCCTTGATCGACCGGGCGAACTGCTCGCCGCTGGCGATCAGCAGGCGATAAGCCGTAGGCGAGCCGGCCAGATTGGTGATGCCGTACTTGTTGATGATTCGGCAGGTGCTTTCCAGGGTGAACGGACCGTCGTAGAACGTAATCGGATGTCCCATCGCCAGTGGCCCGGTCACCCCGAAATAAATGCCATAGGCCCAGCCCGGGTCGGCGACGTTCCAGAACGCGTCTTCGGGCCGCAGATCCACGGCGTCACGCATGTAGTTCTGAAACGCGACGATGGCCTTGAGCGGCACCGACAGCGCCTTGGCCGGCCCCGTGGTGCCGGAGGTGAACATCAGCAGGAACGGATCCTCGCCGGTCAGCATCAACGGTTCGCACTGGTTTGAGTGGTTGGCCAGTTCGGCCCAGAAACTAAAGTCGCCGCGAACAATGCCCTGGCCCTTGTCGCCGCCGACCGTGACGAGGGTCGGGCAGTCGGCAACCTCATTGAGCTTGGGCCGATTGCTGGCGTCGGTCACCACCACCCGCGCGCCCGAGCTGGTCAGTCGGTGCTCGATGGCCTTGGGGCCGAAGGCGGTGAACAGCGGCTGGTACACCGCGCCGATACGCCAGGTGGCGAGCACCACGATCAACAGTTCCGCATTGCGCGGCAACAAGCCGGCGACCTTGTCGCCCTTGCCCACACCTTGGGCTCGAAGGAAGTTGGCGAAACGCGCGGCGTTGTCCTGCAGGTCGCGGTAAGTCCAGGTCGCGTCGCTGCCGTCACGGCCCTCCCAGAACAAGGCGATGCGCCCCGGCAACGCGTGGCGATCGCAACATTCGACGCAGGCATTGAGCGCTTCGAGCGAGCCGTGCAAGGCGGCATTGACGGTGTGCAGGTAATCGAACTGCGAGGTGGCGGACGAGTAATCGCGCATGACCAGAATCCCTCTGTACTTTTTATTGGTTGGGGGAGCCGTGAATAGCAGGGAAATACTCGCGCCGAAGGGCCTGGGCGGCAATGGTCAAAGCCATCAAATTGCTTGACTGGTTTGGCCATGGTGTCGGGGAACGGTTGGCAGCAGGGCTGTCAACACAGGACTGGGTCAGCTGAGGTCGTTGAGAATCAACGTGCGATAGTGCCCTGGATTGGACCCGGACCATTTGCGAAACGCCTTGTAGAACGAACTGGCATCGGCAAACCCCAGGCGCGAGGCGATTTCGACGAAGCTGATAGCAGGCTCGGCCAGCCAGGCGATTGCCAACTCCTTGCGTACGCTGTCCTTGATGCCTTGGTACGTTTGCCCCTCCTCCGCCAGGCGTCGGCGCAGGGTTGAGGCGGAAACGCACAACTGCTGGGCCAAAGCCTCGGTTTCCGGCCACTGTTCGGCAGGCAACTGGCGCAGGTCATGGCGGATGCGGCTGGAGAGGCTTTGCGGGTCGCGGTATTTGACCAGGATGTTCGCCGGCGCTCGAGCCAGGAAGCGCTTGAGTTCCTCGGGGCTGCGGCGAATGGGCAGGTCCAGGCAGTCGGCGGCGAAGATCATCCGAGTGCGGGGCCGGTCGAAGCGCAGGTTCTGGGAGAACATGACACGGTAGTCGTCGCAGAAATCCGGCGCCGGGCAGCGCAACTCGACGGACAGGATCGGAATGCGTCGCCCGGCCAGCCAGCAGGCCACGCCATGGACAATCATCCAATAAGTGAAGTAGGTAAACGCCCGGCGCGGGTCCTGCTCGTCTTCCAGCAGGACGATTTCCGCCAGGCTTTGCTGGCGGACCCACTGGGCCGGCAGGTGTTCGAGCATCAGCGACAGAAAACCCAGCCCCGCGGTCAGCCCGGCCGCCAGCGTTGGCTGGGCCATGGTGCACTGGCACAGGAAGGCCAGGCTGCCGGACTTGAGCTTGCGCGGGTCCATGCCGAAGAATTCGTCGTCCAGACGCCTGGCCAGCAAACGCCAGAGCTGCGCATAGGCGTGGGCCGGGACTCGCGCCTGGGCATCGTTGAGCAATGCCGGGTCGATGCCCACCTTACGCAGCACCTCGTCGGTCGCCACGCCGGGGGCACAGCTTTGCAGCAGCGCCTCGCGCACCAAGTGGATGGAAATGGTGTCTTTTTCCAGCATGGCGCGGACGGTCACAGAATCCGGTAAAGCAGACGCTCTATTCGCACCCGGCTGACGCGCTTGAGGAACTTGCCCACCGCCGCCGGATAGTCCGGCAGGGTTTCCAGGTCCAGGTAGCTTTCGATCCGGCGGGTGTGCCGATAGATCTGTTCCAGCTCAGTCTGTCGCGGCCCGAGCAATTCGCCCTTGGGGTCGTCAAGCAACAGGGCATTTTCCAGGTCCAGGCGAAAGGCCCGCGGGTTGAGATTGTTGCCGGTGAGCAAGGTGTAGCGCTCGTCGACCCACATGCCCTTGAGGTGGTAGGTATTGTCGCCGTCACGCCACAGATGCAGGTTCAACTGGCCGCTGTCGATGTAGCGCTGGTGGCGCTTGGCGAAGCGGCGCAGGCTGATTTCGTACAAATAAGGCAACGCCGCGATGATCTTGAACGGCTCGCTGGGCGGAATATAGAAATCGTTGGCGCTCTTGTCGCCGACGATGATATCGATCCGCACTCCGCGAGCCAGCGCACGATTGATTTCCCGAGTCACGGCCAACGGCAGATTGAAGTAAGGCGTGCAAATCGTCAGTTGCCGACGGCTGCTGTCGATCAGCTCGCCAATCACCCGACTCAGCGGGTTGTTCTTGCCGACGCCCAGCAGCGGGCTGACCGACAGGCCATTCTTATCGAGGCTGCCGGCCGTGGTGTCGTACGTCGCGTATTTGAGGCGACTGCGCAGGTCGCCGATGTCGTTGCGCAAGCTGCGGGTGCTGGGCAGGTTCGGCAGGTCGAGGCGATGCACGGCCTTGGAGGTGATCAGGCCGTGTTGCACCAGGTGATGCATCGAATCGGCCAGCGCAGTGTTGTGCAGCAGGTGGTAGCGGTCGTAGCGGTATTTGTCGAATTTGTGCAGGTAGACGTTGTTCAGGCTCGCGCCGCTATAGAGCACGCAATCGTCGATCACGAAGCCTTTCAAGTGCAACACGCCAAACAATTCGCGGGTCTGCACCGGTACGCCGTAGATCGGCACTTCACTGGCGTGGCTACGGGTCTGTTGCTGATACCACGCCGAATTGCCCGGCTGTTTCTTGGCGCCGATCAGGCCGCGCTGGGCACGCAGCCAGTCCACCACCACGACCACCTCCAGCCCGGGACGCGCGGCTTTGGCGGCATGCAAGGCATCGAGGATTTCCTGGCCGGCCTCATCCTGTTGCAGATACAGCGCCACGATGTAGATGCGCTGGGTGGCCTGGGCGATTTTTTCCAGCAGGCAACGGCGGAATTCGGCGGCACCATCAAGGATGGTCACGGCCTCGGCGGTGAGTGCAAAGCTGCGCAGCTTGGGCAGCAGGGAGCGTTTGAAAAGCGACGGCATAGGGCTCGCAAAAGGTCGAATCCGAAGAACCGATGAGCTTACACCATGATGCGAGGGTTTGGGCCTCCCCGTGCCGACGAAAAAATATTTGACCATGAAGAACGATCGTTCTACTGTTGGCCGCATGAACAAAATCACTGGCAATGAAACCCGAGACATCATCCTCGACGTCACCGAAAAGCTGATCTACAGAAGTGGCATCGCGGCCACTGGCATGGATCTGCTGGTGAAAACCGCCGGCGTCTCCAGGAAAAGCATCTACCGCTACTTCGCCAACAAGGAGGACCTGGTGGTCGCGGCCCTCAAGCGCCGTGACGAACGCTGGATGCATTGGTTCAGCAGCGAGGTGGACAAGGCGCCGACGCCGGCTGCACGGTTGCTCAATCTGTTTGCGGTACTCAAGGGTTGGTTCGCCAGCGAAGGCTTTCGCGGCTGCGCATTCATCAACACCAGCGGCGAAACCGGCGATCCGCAGGACCCGGTCCGCCAAGTGGCGAAGCTGCATAAGCAGAAGCTGCTCGACTACGTCACCCGCCTGTGCGTTGACCACGGCGTCGAACAGCCGCAGGTACTGGCCCGGCAGGTGCTGATCCTGATCGACGGCGCCATCACCCTAGCCTTGGTCATGGGCGATCACGACGCCGCCGATCAAGCGCAGGACGTCCTGAGAACCTTGCTGGCTGGACAATAAGCGACACGCGTATCCGCAGGATTCGTTCGTAGGACCGCCGTAAAAACTACGCTGTAAAAACACGCTTTATAAACAGTAGTGCAACTCATCATTCCTTATTGGAGATAAGCCATGTCGTCCTCTGCTGAAGCTCGCCCGCCCCTGCCGCCCTTCACCCGCGAAACGGCCGCTGAAAAAGTTCGCCTGGCCGAGGACGGCTGGAACTCTCGCGATCCGCAAAAGGTTTCGCTGGCCTACACCCTCGACACGCAATGGCGTAACCGCGCCGAGTTCGTCCACAGCCGCGAAGAAGCCAAGGCTTTCCTGAACCGAAAATGGGCCAAGGAATTGGATTACCGACTCATCAAGGAACTCTGGGCGTTCACGGACAACCGCATCGCCGTGCGTTATGCCTATGAATGGCACGACGACTCGGGCAACTGGTTCCGCTCCTATGGCAATGAAAACTGGGAATTCGACGAGAACGGCTTGATGGCCAACCGCTACGCCTGCATCAACGACTTGCCGATCGAGGAAAGCGAGCGCAAGTTCCGCTGGCCGCTGGGACGTCGCCCGGACGATCATCCAGGGTTGTCCGAGCTGGGGTTATAAGGCCTGAAACGTGGGAGCAAACCGTGCTCCCACGCTCAGCTCGGTGGCGTGTCAGCCACCTGCGCGATTGAGCAGAAACTCCAGCAACGTCGCCGCGCAGGCCTCGATACTGCCGTCCACGATCAGTTCATAACCGTGGGTGTTCTCGGTCGGAATCGCAATACAACCGCCCTGGGCTGAAATCCCGCTGCTCATGATTGCACTGGCGTCGCTGGCAAAATCCACCAGCAGCGCGAACTGCGGCGTGAGTCCGCAGCGTTTGCCGGCCTGGTACAACTGATCGACGACATCGCGGTTGTAACAGCCGTTCTGATCGCCTGTGTTGATGATCGGATCGACGCTCAGGCGAGTCGCGTACTCCGCGACCACCGGCCCAACCTCAACCGCCACCGTGACATCCCCAGGCAAATGGCTGGCAGCGTAGAGCGCGCCGGCATTGGACTCTTCTTCCTGCGTCGTGAAGACGAAATACACGTCGCCCGCCAGCTCTTCACGACGCGCGGCCAATAACGTGGCTGCCTGGATGGAGGCAACCATGGGCGCGCGGTCATCGAGGAAATGCGCGGCCAGGGCATCGCCAACCCGAAATGGCCGGCGCCAATGCTGGCTCAACACCACCCGCGTCCCGGGACGCACCCCGTGCGCCTGCAATTGCTCACTGGAACAACGGGTGATGACATGGACGTCGCCCCAATTGACGTTGCCCGACAGCACATCCGCGCCCTGGTGGGTTTCGCCCGTGCTGTGCATCGACCCGAACGACAGCACGCCAGGAATGAAATCCCGGTCGCCAAGAATGTCCACCGGGCACACCCCGAAATTGATCGGATTGGCACCGCCCAGCGCCACCACCCGCAAGGTGCCGTCGGGCTCGATGCGTTTGACCAGCATGGCGATCTCATCCAGATGCGCCATGATCCTGATTGGCGAATTGGACCTGGCAGTCGGACGGGCTCCCTTGATCAGGCCGACGACATTGCCGGCCGGATCGACCCAGGTTTCGTCGCAGTGCGGCTTGAGCTCGCGCAGACAGATATCACGCACTTCCTGCTCTTGCCCGCCAGGCCCGCGGGCCATCAGCAGTTCTTCCAGCAGCGCTAAGGTGGTCGGATTGGGTTGCATCGAATGAGGTCTCCTTTTTATCGGGCGCGGCCGCCTGACGAAGCGGGCCGCGACGTGTCTGTCTTCTTGAGCCCGCCTGGCGCTGAAAAATTTGATCGGATCCTGACGAAACTGACGAGCGGGGCCTGCCGAGGTGCGGACAAGTGGCCTCGCGGGAGGGTTGACCGGCGCGGCGCCAAGCATCACATTGCGTGGAACACCCCTATGCCAAAGACGATTTTGTTGTGTTGCAGATCTTGTGGAGCCCATGACCGCGTCGATACCCATCCGTCCCCCCTGCCCGCCTGGCGTCTGTGATTGTGGGCGTGATGCGTTGCTGCAAACGCCGGGCAGCGATTTGCGCATCCTTTGCCTGAATCGCCAGGAAGAGAAACGGCTGCTTGAGCGGTTGGAGAATATCGAGAGCCTGGATGAGCTGGAGCGGTTGCAGCAGCGGTTGTTTGAGAATCTGGGGGTGCGTTTGACCATTGAGCCTGGTTTTAACGAGGTGCGGACCATGCGGGGTATTGCGATCGAGTTTGATGAGCAGCCTGGGCTGTGCCGCAAGATTCGCCAGTCGATTCCGGCGGCGATTCGTCGAGGGCTGGAGAAGCGGCCTGAGATTGCCTGGCGGTTGTTGGATTCGCGTGATTTGTTTGGTGGTGGTTGAGGTTGGGCTTTTTTTTGCGTGAATATCCATTTTTTCGGTAACGGCTGCTAATGGTTTCGCTTTTACAGCGAGTCACTTTTGAGAAGCGCAAAAGTAACCCAAACGCTTTTGCCCCACCACTTGGTGCCTCGCCTAGGCTCGGCATGCCTGAACGAAGGCATTGCTCCGTGGGCCCGCCGCGAAGGACCATCCATGGTCCAGCGCGGCTACCTCGGCATCCATGCCGAGGTACCCACTCCACAACACCTTCGTTCAGCCAGCGTGGTTAACGGGGCGCCCAAGATCAACGTCCACCGCGAGGCGGCCTTAGAGCCGGCCTGTTTCCTTGATGACCGCATTCATCCTGATGGAATGAGGTTGCTCGGGCGATGACGGAGCATATCTGATTGAACCACCGTGATCGCAAGCCCGATCTTTACATGAATTTGGAAGAGGCAAACCCGCGTGCATGTCTTCCATTGAACACCGCCTTCGCCAACAAGACTAGTTGCCACAGAAGAAACGCGTACCCCATGAAACAGGTCGGCCCTAAGGCCGCCTCGCGGCGGACGTTGATCTCGGCGCCCCGTTAACCACGCTGGCTGAACGAAGGTATGGCGCAGTGGGCAACCCGGCATGGATGCCGGGTTAGCCGCGCTGGGCCATGGATGGCCCTTCGCGGCGGCCCACGGAGCCATGCCTTCGTTCAGGCATGCCGAGCCTAAGCGAGGCACCAAGTGGTGGGGCATGGGCGCTTTGGTTACTTTCGCGCCTTTCGAAAGTGACTCGCTGTAAAAGCGAAACCATTACCAGCCGTTACTGAAGAAATGGATATACACGCGAAGCGAAACTATAATCAGCCATCACCGCAGCAACGGATATACACACCAAAAAACCTAAAAATCCACAGTAGCCGAAACCAGATAAGTCCGCGGCGTAGCCAACGTCAACCCAGGCTCACTGTCATCCGAAGCCCCCGCCGAACTCCAATATCGCTTATCCGCCACATTCTCGACATTGGCCCGCAAGGTAATGCGCTTGTCATCCACCTTGAAGGCATAACGCGCCCCCACGTCAAAACGCTCCCAGGAATCAATCTCCTTGGTATTGGAAGGATCCAGATACTGCGAGCTGGAATAAATACCCCGACTGGTCAAGGTCAAACCCTGCACCGTCGGCACGTCCCACTCAGCCCCGAGATTGACGTTGTATTGCGGCGTGGCCGGTGCCCGGTTGCCATCGAAAGCGGGGTTGGTGGTATCGGTCAACTTGCTGTCGATGTACATCACCCCACCCAGCAGTCGCACGCCTTTGATGGGCTCACCGAACACACTCAATTCAGCACCGGTGTTTTCGCGCTTGCCGTTCGGGCCGAAGTCGTTCGTCGTGGCGTCGGTCGCGTAGGCCGGCTGCTTGATTCGAAACACCGCGGCGGTGATCGCCAGCGCTCCGGCGTCGTACTTGGCGCCAATCTCGACCTGGCGGCTGATGAACGGCGGGAATATTTCATCGCTGTTGTCGGCAGACGTCGGCGCGATCTTGCCTTGGCTCAGGCCTTCCATGTAGTTGGCATAGAGCGACAGCTTGTCGGTGGCCTTGAACAGAATCCCGCCTGACGGCGAGACTTTTTCTTCATCGTAGGCCGTACGGCCTTTGACGCCGTCGGACCAGTCGTCGACCTCCACGCGTTGCCAGCGTGCGCCGAGGGTCAGCAGCAGCCGGTCCTCGAAGAAACCCAAGGTGTCGGACAGCGCCACGCCGCTGAAATGGTTCTCGGTGTAGGCCTTGGCATCCGGGCGCGTAGGGATGTTCGGCGTTGGTGTCGGTACCGGGTCGTAGAGGTTGCTGCGGCCATTGGCGTAGCGGGCGCCGCCGTTTTCAAAGTCCATGTAGAAGTAGCTGGCGGCCAGGTTGAGTTCATGGCTCACCGGGCCGGTCTGGAACCAGTTGCGCACCCCGGCGTTGGCCGTGCGGACGTTTTCGTCCCGGGTGAAATCACGGGGCGATACGGTGAAATCGCCAGCGGCATTGCTGACCACCACGTTGTGCCGCAGGAAGTCATGGTTGCTCTTGCGCGCCCCGGCACCGCCGTAGAGCATGACCGAATCGTTGACATCGTATTCGGCGTTCACCGCGCCGAAGGTGTCCTCGGTGAGCGCCTTGGTCCAGTGCTGCGCATAGTTGCGACTGACATCACTGGCACGGGGAACCGGCGCGGTGGCGGCCACCTGGACGCGTTCCTGTGGCGCGTCGGTATCTCGTTCGGTGTGCCCGATGTCCGTCGAGAGTCGCAGGCGTTCGCCGCGAAAGTCCAGGCCCAGCACGGCCATCTGGCGGTCGACGCTCTGGTGGTCCCAATCCGTGTCGCCGGACTGTTTCACACCGTTGAAACGTACACCGAACTGGTTGTCCTCGCCAAACCGTCGGCCGACGTCCACGGCCGCGCCGGGTTGGCTGTCGGAGGCGTAGCTGCCCGTGACGGAGGTGATGGGCTTGTCGGTGGCGCGCTTGGGCACCACGTTGATCCCGCCG
Source organism: Pseudomonas sp. Z5-35 (assembly GCF_051131945.1). NCBI lineage: Bacteria > Pseudomonadati > Pseudomonadota > Gammaproteobacteria > Pseudomonadales > Pseudomonadaceae > Pseudomonas > Pseudomonas sp. Z5-35. The sequence continues at coordinate 2,773,278 of NZ_CP071640.1, read as the reverse complement.
CCGATGCTGCCGCGCGGCGAGATGCCGTTGATCAATTGGGTCGGGCCTTTGAGGATGTCGACGCGATCGGCCATTTCCATGTCGATCGTGTAGGTCGGCAGCACGCCGTAGAGACCGTTATAGGCAACGTCACTGTTGAACAGGCTCAACCCGCGGATGGTGAATTGCTCATAGCGGCCACCCGCCGGGTTGGTGGCGCGCACCGAGGGATCGCTGGCGACCAGATCGCCCAAGGTCCGCGCTTGCAGGTTCTTGACCGTCTCGCCGGTGTAGGTGGTCATGCTGAACGGCGTTTCCATGAAGTCTCGCGAACCGAGCAAACCCTGGGAACCGCGACGCGCCACTTGCCCGCCTGCGTACGGCTCGCCTCGCGCCGCATCGGTGGCGCCAAGAATCGAAGTCGGCGCCAATTGCAGGCTACTGCCCTCCGGCGCCGGCGTGAGCGTATACGCTTGCTCACCGACCGGTTGCAGTTGCAGCCCGGAACCTTGCAGCAAGCGGGCAAAGCCCTCCTCCACGCCATACTCGCCAGCCAACCCGGTGCTGTCGCGACCGCTCACCAAGGCCGGGTCCACAGAGAGATTGACCCCGGCCAGCCCGGCGAAGCGGGTCAGCGCGGCGCTGAGGCTGCCGGCCGGCACCTGATAGCTGCGCCGGGCGTTGTCTTCGGCCAGACTGGAAGAGCTGAAAAATGGACTGGCGCTCAGGCTCAGCATGAGGCCCAGGTTCAACAACGGACGCCGGCCAGCCATGGCCAGGCGCAACTGCGGAGTGAGTACTGCGGACATTGAAGAGCGCTCTCGTTTTTGTTCAGTTGCCATGGATGACAAGCGAGACAAAAAAAGGGGACAGGCATCAGGCGATATTTTTGCGCCGGGTCACGGTGACCCAGTAGCGAGTGCGCATGTGCACTTCCAAGGGCAAGCTGGCCGAAAGCAGCGCGAGGATTCGATCGGTGTTTTCCAGACGGAAACTGCCGGTGACCCGAAGCGCTTCCAGGTCCTGGTCCCAGCGCAACACGCCCGGGCGATAACGGTCCAGCTCTCGAAGGAAGTCGCCCAGCGGCTGGTTCTGTGCCGTCAGTACCCCGTCACGCCAGCCCATTTGCACGACGTCGAAACCGCTGATCGGGCCCACGCCGGCGGCTTGGACATGGACCCGCTGGCCTTGCTCCAGCCCCAGCGTTGGCCCGTGCGATGGCTGCACTTGGACTGAACCGCTGAGGACCGACACTTGGCAGGTCGACTCATCCAGACGGATACAGGCTTCGCCTCGGTTGACTGTGATGACACCGTACGGAGCTAGTACCGCCATTGGCTGGGCGCCGGAAACCTTGAGGGCGATTTCGCCGCGTACCAGCACCAGGCGACGTGCACGAAGGTCGAGGTCCACGGCGCTGTCGGTGTTCAGTTGCAAGGCGCTGCCATCGGCCAACGTCCAGCGACGCTGCTCGCCGGTGGCGGTGTGCAGGTCGGCACGCCAGGCGTCCAATGGCAATTGGCGTCCCAGCAACCAGGCGGCGGGCATCACCGCGGCGACGCCCAAGGCGCGCTTGAGCACGGCGCGGCGTGCCAACGCGGGACGATCAAGCGTTGCCATGCCCAGCGAAGGCGGAACCTCGGTGAATCGTTGGCGCAAGCGCTGGGCTTTTTGCCAGGCGGCTTCGTGCTCGGCGTCGCTTTCGCGCCAGCGTTGCAGCGCAGCGTGATCGACCCCCTCCTCGCCCGATTCGATCTTCGCCAACCAGCGGGCCGCCGCCCGGGCGATTTCACGGGCTTGGGGCGACGGTGCCTGGCGAATCAAAACTCCACCAACAAGCAATGCTCATAGGCCAGGGCCATGTAGCGCTTGATGGTGCGCTCGGACACCTGCAAGCGCTCGGCGATTTCCCGATAGCCAAGCCCTTCGAGCTGGCTCCATAAAAAAGCCCGCCGCACCAAGGGCGGCAGGCCGTCGAGCAGTTCATCGAGTGCATGAAGGGTTTCCAGCAGCAACCAGCGTTGCTCCGGGGACGGGACGCAGGCTTCAGGCAAGCTCGCCAAGGCGTCGAGATACGCCTGTTCCAGGTTGCGACGGGTGTAGAAGTTACTCAGGAGTCGCTTGCCCACCGTCAGCAGATAAGCACGTGGTTCGTGCAAGTCGGCCAGGGGTTGGGCGCTGGACAATACCCGCAAAAACGTATCCTGGCGCAGGTCGGCCGCATCCCAGGCGTTGCCCAGACGCCGCCTCAGCCAACCTTCGAGCCAACCGCCGTGGTCACGGTATAACGCATGAAGGGCGTGCTCCGCCGGCTTAGCTGCATCAAGCATGTGAAGAGGCCCTGGGCAAGAATGTCTTAAATGAGACTGATTCTAATTAATATCCGCAGGCTAATCCAAGGGTTTAATGGCTCGATGTCGAACACGTCGGGTGGAACCAGCCACTTTAGTGACTGGCATGCAGCGTCTTGGGCACTTCGGGCATGGCCGAGGAATGATGGTTGATGATCTTCCACTGGCCATCGAGACGCTCATAGAGGAAGGTATAGCGCGCCTGGACTTCTCGCTGGGTGCCATCGGCCTGGGTCAGCGTGAACGTGTAGACGCCGCTGTCCATCGCCGCGTCTGGCCCCAGGTGACGGATCTCCCGGTAATTGATCACGCCGACAGGCTTGGCCGCCAGGAAGTGGTCGAAGTAGTCCTGGATCTGCGCCGGCGTGCTGCGCACCTTGTTCGACACGGTCGGTTGCAAAATCGCATCCGGGGCGTAAAGGCCGGTCACCGCGGTGGCGCTGCCGGTTTGTAACGCGGCGTTCCAACGGTCGAACAGCCCAGCGATTTCGCGGTCATTCACGTTCTGCGGCTGCTCGGCCACGGTGCGATAGACGAAGGGCGCAGTCTCCGCGGCATGGACAAATGGCGCAGCCAGCAGGAAAAAAGCAGTCAGGGCACAGGTTTTCATTTTCATCGTTGCGTTCCTTTGGGTTTCAATGAGCCCACTTTGCCGGCGTTCGCTGTGCTCGCCATCGGCCAACCGGTGCCAATCGCCTATGCCGTTCGGCGGATAGGCCCGGTGTCGATCACAAGGTCTAATGAGCCCATCACGAACCGGGCCGGTTCCTTTCCACGCTGGAGTTTCCCCATGCAAAGCCCACCCCATGACCCTGGCAGTGCCCTGGCGATCCGCAGCCAGTACCGCCAATCGCAAAGCCGGGCGGCACGCCTGGGCCTGTTGCTGGGCACCGGGCATGAACTGACCCGGCTGCCACTGGCGCAAATGCGCCAGCGTGCGGTGCAACGCGCGTGCGCGTTCGTCGCCATGGACCACGGCCTGCTGCTGGAGTGGACGCCGGATACGCCGTTGCAGACAGTCGCCAGCCATGGCGGCAGCGATGGCCTGGACGTACTCGCCAACCTGGCTCATCCGCCCTCGCCCAGCCCGCAATGGCTCGATTGCCCGGGCAGCGCGTTGCCGCAAGTCTTGCGAATCCCGCTGCGCGGTGCCGATGGCGCGGTGTTCGGCGCGCTGCTGCTGGGCAACAGCGTGCCGCTGGGCGCGCCCGACGCCGAAGACATCGAATCACTGCAATTGCTCGCAACGCTCTTGGCGGCGCACTTGGAGAACAGCCGGCTGCTCCAGACCCTCCAGGCCCGGGAGCGGACCATGTCCGAGCTGGTCCATCGGTTGTTCAGCGCCCAGGAAGACGAACGCAAACGTGTCGCATATGACCTGCACGATGGCTTGGCGCAGAACCTGGCCGGACTGCACCAGCGCCTGCAAGGGTTTGCCGGCCGCTGTCCGCCTCTGCCGCCGGCGCTGGACGAAGCGCTGCAAGCCATCCTGGCTTTGGCGCAAGGCTGCGTCGGAGAAAGTCGACAGCTGATCGGTGGCCTGCGTCCCCATGTGCTGGATGATTTCGGCTTGTTTACCGCCGTCGACAAGGAGGCCGATCGCCTGCGCGATGCTGGCCTGGAGGTGGAGTGGGCCGAGCACAGTGCGGCACGCCTGTCGCCGAACGCCGAGATCGCGCTGTTCCGCATTGCCCAGGAAGGCATCAACAATATTCTCAAGCATGCCCAGGCGAGCCATGTTGTCCTGGGATTGGCGGTGCGCGACGATCACGTCTCGCTGCGGGTCGAGGACGATGGTCGGGGGTTTGCCCTGGAAACACCTGTCGAGACCCAGGGCACCTCTCACCTCGGGCTGGCGGCCATGCAGGAACGCGCCAGTCTGCTCGGCGGCCAACTGAGCTGTTGCAGCGAACCCGGCGGCGGCACTCGATTGTTGGCCAGCGTGCCGCTGCCAGCCCAAGGAGCCCAATCATGAACCGTCCCTTGCGCCTGCTGTTGGCCGACGATCACGAAGTCACCCGCACTGGATTCGTCTCGATGCTGGCCGGCATCGAAGGGTTCGAAGTCGTCGGCCAGGCCAGCGACGGTCAGGAGGCGCTGGATTTGTGCGAACGGCTGCAACCGGACATTGCCATTCTCGACATCCGCATGCCGGTGCTCAATGGTCTTGGTGCGGCGCGGATCCTGCGGCAACGTCAGCCGCAGATCAAAGTGATCATCTTCACGATGGACGACAGCCCCGATCACCTCGAAGCGGCCATCAGCGCCGGTGCCGTTGGCTATCTGCTCAAGGATGCCAGCCGTGCCGAAATGCTCGATGCCTTGAAACGGGTCGCCCAGGGCGAGGAAGCGCTCAACAGCTCAGTCAGCGCCCGGCTCTTGCGGCGCATGGCCGAGCGCGGCGCCAACGGCACCACCCACGTCCAGGCCCTGACGCCCCGTGAACGCCAGGTGCTGGGGCTGGTCGCCAGTGGTTTCAGCAATCGCGAGATCGGCGAGAAGCTCGGCATCGCACCCGGTACGGCGAAAGCCCACGTCGAGCGAGTCATCGGCAAGCTCGGCGCCGCCGACCGCACCCAGGCAGCGGTGCGCGGTGTCGCCCTGGGGCTGGTCGCCCAACCCTGCGGACAATGGCCATGAGGTTTCTCACTGCCCGCCGTTGGGCCGACCTGCCGTTGCGTGGCAAGGCACTGGTGGTGATCTCGCTGCCGCTGGTGGTCCTGCTGCTGTCGCTGGTGCTGATCTACATCACCGAACGCCAGACCGCCCGCGCCGAGGAAGACGTTCGCCGGGTCCTGCTGGTCCAGGGTGATATCCAGGCCGTGCATACCTTGCTGGCCGAAGCCGCGGCCAGCGTGCGCGGTTACCTGTTGACCCGGCGCGAAGACTTCCTGCCCGGCTATGAACAGGCCACGCCGAAGATCCAGGCCGCGTTGCAGCGGCTGGATCACAACATCCGCGACGCCAGGATGCGCGAGCACCTCGAGACCATCACGCCGCTGATCGGCGAGAAACTCCAGGGGCTGCTTGCCCTGCGCACCGGCAAGTCCGACGACACCGCCGCCATTACGGCGATCCTGATAGAGAACAAACAGGTACTGGATGTATTGCGCGAACAGATCAGCGCCATGCGCATTCGCGAAGATGCCCTGCTCGCCGACCGCAGCGCCGCCGCCTCGGCCACGCGCATGCGGCTGTTGTTCGCCACGCTGCTGGCGGCGGTGTGTGGATTGTTCGGTGCGGTTGTGGCCGTGTTGTTCCTGTCCAAGGGCATCGTTGCCCGGGTCCAGCAAGTACAGGGCAACGCCCAGCGCCTGGCGTTGGGTCAACCCTTGTTGCCACAACCGCCGGAGCGGGACGAAATCGGCCAGCTTGGCACCCGCCTGGTGGAAGCCGGGCAGTTGCTGGCCGAGCGCGAGCGCGCCTTGCGCGACAACGAGGAACGCCTGCGGCTGATCATCGATGGCGTGAAGGACTATGGGATTTTCGCCCTGGACGCAAAGGGCCACGTGATCACCTGGAACGCTGGCGCCGAGCGGATCAAGGGCTACACCGAACAGGAAGTGCTCGGCCGGCACTTTTCACTGTTCTACCTGGCAGAAGAGTGTCCCGAGCACCCGGACATGGCCCTGCGCAAGGCCACACGCGACGGCCATTACATGGAAGAAGGCTGGCGTTGTCGCAAGGATGGCAGCCGCTTCTGGGCCAGCGTGGTCATCACCGCGCAGTATGACGGCACTGGCGCCTTGCGCGGCTTTTCCAAGATTACCCGGGACATCACCGACCGGCGTACCGCCGAGATCGCCCTGCGCACCGCCCGTGAAGAAGCGGAAAGCGCCAGTCGCGCCAAGAGCGAGTTTCTATCGCGCATGAGCCATGAATTGCGCACCCCGCTGAATTCCATCCTTGGCTTCGCGCAATTGCTGGACATGGACTCCATCGCCGGCCAGCGGCCGCAGGTCAGCCACATCCTGCGCGCCGGCCAGCACTTGTTGGCGTTGATCAACGAGGTCCTCGACATCGCCCGGATCGAGGCCGGCCGGCTGCCGCTGAACATCGAACCGATCGCGCTACCGGCTGTGCTCCATGAAGCCTTGACGCTGGTTTCGCCCATGGCCGCCGACGCGGGTATCCACTTGGCCGGACTTGCGCCATTGCCGGAGGGCAGCGGCGTGCTTGCCGACCGCCAGCGCCTGGTCCAAGTGCTGCTCAACTTGCTGTCCAATGCCATCAAGTACAATAAGCCGGGCGGCGAGGTGCGCATTGAAGTCGTCGTCGAGGGCACAGCGGTGAACGTTGCCATCAGCGACACCGGGCATGGTATTGCCCCGGAACTGTTGGGCAAACTGTTCAAGCCCTTCGAACGCCTGGGCGCGGATCCCCAGGTCGAGGGCACCGGCCTCGGCCTGTCCCTGAGCAAGAGCCTGCTGGAAATGATGCAGGGCAGCCTCCAAGTGCGCAGCGAACCGGGACACGGCTGCTGTTTCACGCTGCGGTTGCCCAGTGCCCATGTCAGCGGTTCCAACCTGCCGCCCAGGGTGGCGCTGGAAGTGACGCGCCCGCGCACCGAGTTCGACGGCAAAGTCCTGTGCATCGAAGACAACCTGTCGAGCCTCGCCTTGATCGAGACCCTGATGCAGCGCCGCCCGGGCATCCAATTGTTGTCGAGCATGCAAGGCCAGATGGGCCTGGACCTGGCTCGCCAGCATGCGCCGCAACTGATCCTGCTGGACGTGACCTTACCCGACCTCGAAGGCCTGGAAGTCTTGCGCCGCCTGCGCCAGTCCCCAGCCACCGCGTCCACGCCAGTGTTGATGATCACCGCCGACACCAGCGCCCTGGCCCACCGTGCGTTGGAAGATGCCGGAGCCACGGCGATCCTGACCAAGCCTATTCATATCCAGGCCTTCCTGGGCCATCTCGAACGTTATTTACCGGAGCCTGCATGAACCACGATTTGCGCATCCTGATCATCGACGATCAGCGCCCCAACCTGGAGCTGATGGAGCAATTGCTGGCCCGTGAAGGGCTGCACAACGTACTGAGCAGCACCGAACCCCTGCGCACGCTGGACCTGTTCAACAGTTTCGAGCCGGACCTGGTCATCCTCGACCTGCACATGCCGGCCTTTGACGGCTTTGCCGTGCTGGAGCAGCTCAACCGGCGCATTCCGGCCAACGATTACCTGCCGATCCTGGTCCTGACCGCCGACGCCACCCGCGACACGCGGTTACGGGCCTTGGCACTCGGCGCGCGGGATTTCATCAGCAAGCCCCTCGACGCGCTGGAAACCATGTTGCGCGTCTGGAACCTGTTGGAAACCCGAGCGCTCTACAAGGCGTTGCGAACCCTGGTCCCTTCCCAGCAAATCGAACTGTTGCGCCAGCATCGACCCACCGCTGACGCCAATCCTTCCGGAAACACCCCTGATGGGGATCCAGGTACACGCCCCAGGTGAGTGTGGTTATTTGATCCGGAAGTGAAAGGTGTTGCGCACCGCTGGCACCGTGACGGCCTTGCCATCGACGATTCGCGGCTGGTAGCGAAAGGTCTGGGCGGCGGCCAATGACGGCCGGATGAACAGCGGGTGGCAGCCGTCGAGCACCTTCGGGTTATCGATGCGCCCGTCCGGGGTCACGCTGTATTCCACGGTGCAATCGCCCTCGAGGCCTTTGTCCAGGGCCCGTTGCGGGTAGTCCGGCGCTTCCTTGCTCAAGGGCAGATAGCTGCGACTGTCGGCCGCCGCCGCGCGGGCCTGCTCGGCGCGACGTTGCTGGGCCAGCGCCTGCGCCGCTTGCGCCTGGCGTTGGTGTTCGGCAGCTTGTTGCTCGGCTTCCTGCTGGCGCTGCTCGCTTTGCTGGCGTTCGCGTTGCTGTTGAGCCTGTTGCTCATGCTTTTGCGCCTCTAGCCGTTTGCGCGCAAGGGCGGCCTGCTCCAACTTCTGAGCCTGGATCCGTGGGTCAACCGTCGGCTTGGCCGGCGCGGGGCCCGGTGTTTCAAGCGGTGCCGGCGTCGGCTCTGGCGCCACGCGTGTTTCCTGGACGAGCGCTGGCGCGGGCGCTTCCGGCACGGGTGCCGGGGGCAGCATGACCAGTTGCGTGCGCAATACCCGAGGCGTCTCGACCTGCGGTTTTTCCAGCGTCCATCCCAATATCAGCAAGGCCGCCACCGCCGCGTGCAGCGCCACGGCGAACCCCGCCGCCAGCGTGTTCCGCCAGAGCCCGGGGCCGGGCATCAGTGCAAGACCCAGGGAAGCCCGGTCAAATGTCATGGCCGTCATCGCGGTGCCTCGGTCACCAACCCCAGGTTGCTCACCCCGCCCTGCTGCAAAGCCGCCATCGCTGCCACAACCCGGCCGTAATCAGCGTGGTCATCGGCGCGGATATACACCTGGGTGTCGCTGCGCTGTGCAATCACCTGAGCCACCTTGGCGCGCATCTGGTCCAGGTCGACGGCGCTGTCGGTCTGGTGATGGGTGTCCAGCTCGCCGCCCAGGTTCCAGTAATAGCCACCTTCGGCCTTCACCGACAAGGTCAGGATCTGCTGGCGACTGTCATTGGCCAAGGCTTCGCTGGCGATCTTGGGCAATTCGATTTTCACGCCTTGGGTCAGCATCGGGGCGGTGACCATGAAAATCACCAGCAGCACCAGCATCACGTCGATGTAGGGCACCACATTCATTTCGGCCTTCGGCCCGTGCTTGCGTTGCGGCTTGATCAGCATCTGCCCTCTCCTCTCAAGCGGCCGTGGCCAGGTTCAGCGGGGCACCGTGGAGCTTGCGGTGCAGACGCGCTTGCAGCTCGTTGCCAAAGGCGTAGTAGCGGGTCAGCAAGGTTTGCCCACGAGCCGCGAAGCGGTTATAGGCAACCACCGCCGGGATCGCCGCGAACAGGCCGATGGCGGTGGCAATCAGCGCTTCGGCGATACCCGGCGCGACGGTGGACAGGCTGGCCTGCTGAACCTGGGACAAGCCGAGGAAAGCGTTCATGATCCCCCAGACGGTGCCGAACAAGCCGATGTAGGGACTGACGGAGCCGACGGTGGCGAGAAACTGCAGGCCTTTTTCCAACTGCACCTCTTGCTCGCTGATCGCCACGTGCAGCGAACGCTCGACCCCTTCGAGCACCACCGCCGGGTTACCGGAAGGCAGGTTCAGCTGGGTGAACGCTTGGTAACCGGCATGGAAAATCGGCGCGACGCCGCCGTCCTCTTCGCGCGCCTGGGCAGTCTCGCGGTACAACGGCAGCAAATCGGCGCTGCTGCGAAAACGCTGGATGAAGCCGTTGAACTGACGCTCACTGCGTTGCAGCACAGCGCTGCGCTGGATGATCAGATACCAGCTCAGCAGCGAGGCCAGCAGCAGCGTGAGCATGACGGCCTTGACCAGCAGGCTCGCGTCGCTGATCAGGCCCCAGAGGGTCATGTGTTCCAGTGTCGCTTGCATGATTGAACTCCTGTCTGGCGGCTATTGCATGAGATGTTCGTGACCGGTTGATGACAGCGCCGCTCAAGGCAGGCCAAGGGCTTTCGCCACGTCGGCCCACGGCACGAACTTGAAATTCTGGGCTTGCTCGGGCATGCGTTTGCGCCCGTCCTGGACCACCAGCATCCCTTGGCTCCAAGGCCCACCGAGGTTCACCGAGGTGACTTCCAGGCCATCGGTTTCAGAAGCCCCATCGATTCCGGCGGTCGCGTTCAAGCCGACCCACAAAGCACCGCGCACGGCGTAAGGCGGCTCGGCATCGAGCAGCACATAGCTGTCGTTGCCCTGGCTGGACACCACGAGGTAGTCATGCCCGGCGTTGCGGTACAGGGCGATGCCCTCGACATCGGCATGCAACTGCGGGCCGACCTTGATCACTCGGGTCAAGGTGCTCGGCTGATCGGCACGGGCGTCCATGGCCCAGACACCGACGTCTTCCTCACCGAGAAACAGGCGCTGGCGCTGATCGTCGGCAACGCAGCCCTCGGGCTGGCTGTCGACGTTGAACTGGCGCACCAGCTCACCCTTGACCCCGGCGCCCGTAGCACTCAGGCGGTATTGCAGATAACGACCGTCCTTGCCATTGGCGAAGGCGTACAGCTCTCCTTCGGCGGGCTGGAACAGGCAGATGCCGTAGATTTCCTTGAGCGGCGTGGGTATCTCGCCGGCTTCGCGCAGTTCTCCGCTGGCGCGGTCGATGCTGAACAGGCTGAGGCTGTTGCGATCACGGTTGCTGGCGACGGCGAGGTCGACGGTCTGCGTGCCCAGTTTGAAACCCGAGCGGACATCGACGTTATTGAGGCGCCCCACCGGCAATTCCTGCAACAGCTTGCCCTGCAGGTCATAGGCCAGCAGGCCTTGCTTCTTGTTGGTGCCCAGGACCCGGCTCAACGCCGGCGTGGTCGGGTGAACCCAGATCGCCGGGTCATCGGCGGCGTCGCCCTGGCGCGCCACGGGTTCGCTCTGGGCGACGGCGGGCACGCTGGGCAACTTCGGCGACACGGCCAGCGGTTTCGGTTGCCAGTCGATCAGGCCTTGGTACAGCTGGCCGTTGTCATCATCGCGCAATAGCAATTCAACGCCGTTTGCAGTCTTACGCAGCGCCAGGCTTTCCGGCGCCTTCAGGCCCGGCAGCGGTAGCTTGGCCTGCGAGATCCAGGCCTCGCCTTCTTGCTGGAACAGGTGAAGTTGCGCAGCGTCGGGATCGAGTCCGAGCATGCCGCCCGGCAGTGTCGCCATCGCGCCGGCGGCGTGCTCGATGTCACCGAACGGCTTGCGCATCGCCACTGGGATACGCACCGCATCGGCTTCCGCCGCCGCCGGATAGGCCCACCAGCCGACGCGTTCTTCGTTGACGAATAGCTGGCTCGCGCCGTCCTCGACCTGGCACGTCGTGGCATCCGGTGGCAGCGGCAGGCCGCGCACGCGCTGGGCAGTTTCGCTCAGCCGCTCGCCGGCGCCGACCAGCCATTGTTCGCCCTTGCCCTCTTCCCCCACGAGAAACGCGAACAGGTTGCTCGCTTCGTCGCGGTACAGGCACAACCCGTTCACCGGAAAGTCCCGCGTCGGCAGATACAGCGGCGTGCCCCATTGACGTTTTTGTGGATCGAGGCTGACCAGAAGCGCTTGTTGGCGCTGACTGTCGAGGCTGGCGACCAGCACGTTGCGCCCCAGGGCGCGGGTGTCGAGGCCTTCGAAGCCGCCCTTCAGGCGCGTCAGTTCGCGGCCGTTGGCATCGAGCAACAGCAAGCCATCATGGCCGGCCACCAGACGTTCGGTCGCCCCGTTGCCGGGCAGGAATGCCATCGCATTCACCGGGAAAGCCTGCGCCCAGGGTTGCAGTTTCAGGCTCGGGGCCGCCCAGGCTTGGCCGGCCAGCAGGCCGAGCCACATCGTTAGCAGATAATGTTTGGGAAAAGACAACTTTGTATTCAACGGAAGAATCCTTGTCATAGAGCCGTGTTCACCGTTCCCGTGGCGAGGGAGCTTGCTCCCGTTGGGCTGCGCAGCAGCCCCTCCTTCCAGGCGCTGCGCACTGGCGCGCCAACCCGCCAAGCGGAGCAAGCTTGCTCACCACAGGGTCGGTGGTGTATTCAAAAATGGGTAAACGTCAGCCCCAGCTTGTACGTCGGCCCGTACTCTTCGTACTGGCCGTTATACGAGCGATGGCCGGTGTAGACGAAATACGACTCGTCAGTGAGGTTCTGCGCCTCAAGACTGACTTGCAGGTTCTTGGTCAACGAATAACGGGCGCTGAAGTCGACGAAGGTCTGGGCGTCGACGTGCAGGTCGTGGTCTCGGTCGCTGATGGACGCCAGTTCATAGAGATAGGCCGACTTGTAGTTGGCCGACAGGCGCAGGCTCAGCTTGTCGTTTTCCCAACCGAGCATCAGGTTGCCGACGGTGTCCGACTGGTTCGGCAGGTCGATGCTGCGCTTGCGCTGGGTGCCGCTGGCCTGGTCGAAACCTTCGATCTCGGCATCGGATCGGCTGAAGGTGGTGTTGGCGCCCAGCAACAGCCCGTTCCAGGGTGCCGGCAGCCAATCGAACTTCTGCGAATAGGCCAGTTCCAGGCCGTACAGCTTGGCGCTGTCGCCGTTGGCGAAACTGTGCGCTTCGGCGAAGTCGGTCCAGGCCCCGGTGCCGGCCAGGTCGGTGTTGTAGACGAAGTTCTTGATGTCCTTGTAGAACACAAAGGCCGAAACGGTGCCGGCGTGGCCCATGAAATGCTCGATGCCCAAGTCCAGGTTGCTCGACTCCAGCGGCTTGAGGTCCGGGTTGCCGAACGTCGCTTCGTCATCATCGATGACAAATCCCGGCGCCAGCTGGCCGAACGTCGGGCGCACCACGGACTTGGTCCAGGCCGCGCGCACCTGGGTATTCTTGTCCAACTGGTAGCGGGCGTGCAGGCCCGGCAGCCAATGGTGGTACTTGCGACGGGTTTGTGTGTCGGTGAACACCCCATCGGTGGCACCGGTGCCCTTGGCCTCGAACTCGGTGCCTTCGTAACGCATGCCGGCAATGAAGCGCCAGTCGTCAATATCAACGGTGTTCATCAGATAGGCAGCGTTGATGTCTTCGCTCATGGTGAAGTCATTGACCCGCGATTCCTGCGCGTCGTAGAACTGATCGCGGTCAAGGCCACCGAGTAGTTGCTTGATGGCGTCGGCGCTGATGCCCGGGCCAAACCGGCCGAGGCGGTAATCCACATTGCCCTTCTGGAATTGACCGAGATTGAGCTGCCCATCAGTGAAGCCCAGGTCGCCAAAGTCCTCGTAGACCCACGCGTCGAGGTCGTTGTCCTTGTCGCGGCGGCTGGCCTTGCCGCCGAATTTGACCTGGGAGGCGTAGCCATTCAGGTCGTAGTCCCGGGCCAAATCGAGGCGCAGGTTCTTTTCGGTGTCGGTGGTTTTCTGTTGTTCCCAATCGACCTTGTCGAGGCTGAAATTGGCCGGGTCGTAGAAGCCTGGTCCAATGATCGGGCGCGGCTTATCGCTGTCGTAGAAGCCACCGTCGAATCCATCGATGCCTTTGAACGTGGCGCCGGCGATGTGCCCGGGGCTGTCTTCGCTGGACTTGCTGTAGCCGCCCTGGCCGCTCAAAGTCCAGAGGCCAAACAGGCGTTCGCCGCCGAGCACGTAGGATTGGATTTCCTGGGTCTCCTCACGCTGCTTGAGTTTGCGTTCGCCCTCGGCAGCACCCAGCTCCCCCGCCGCCTGCGGGTCGTCGAAGGCGATGCTGGCGGCGTTGCGGGTTTCGCTGTCCTTGTAGCGGCTGTAGAGCGTGCGCAGGTAATAGCTGCTGAAGTCGTCGGGTTTGTAGTCGAAGTTCAGCCCGCCACCGGCGCGTTCCCGGCGAATGTCATAGTCACGCATTTCCAGTTCTTCGAGTCGTGGGCCCTGCTCGAAGTCCCAGGCGCCGCCCGTTTCGACGTTGTCCGAACCGAAGTCACGCTTCTGCCAGCTCAGCGCCGCGGCCACGCCAAAGTTGTCGATGCCGTCGCCGAGGCTGAAGCGGTCGCTGATGGCGCCGGAAAATTTCGGGCTGGTCTGGCCGGTATTCTTGTCGTAGCTGGCTTCGCTGCTGCCGGTGTAGAACAGGCTCTTGTGGTCGAAAGCCGAGAGGCTTTTGACGTCCACCGTGCCGCCGAGGGAATTGGCGTCCATGTCCGGCGTGAGGGTCTTGATCACCGAGAGCGACTGCACCAGTTCCGAGGGCAACACATCCAGGGCGACGGCGCGGCGCTCGCTTTCGGGGGCCGGCACGAGGGTGCCGTTGATGGTCACGCTGTTGAGGTCCGGGCCTAAGCCGCGCACGCTGACAAATCGGCCTTCGCCCTGGTCGCGCTCGACGCTTACACCAGGCAGGCGCTGCACCGCTTCGGCGACGTTCTCGTCCGGCAATTGAGCCACGCCGTCAGCATGCACCACACTCTTGATGCTGTCGGAACTGCGCTGTTCCTTCAGCGCCTGGTCGATGCTGGCCGCCTGGCCAACCACTTCGACGTGCTCCGTGGCCGCTTGCTCGGCGGCGCTCAGCCGTTCACTGGCAATGGCCAATGCCAACGCGGTGAAGGTGAAGCCGACGAATCCGGCAGTGCTGGTGCGGTGATGCATGGTGGTCCTCCCCAGGAATCGGAAAATCCGCCAGGCAACCGCCCGGCAATTGGAAGGGCACGCTAGGGGTGGGCAATGACGGTTCTGTGACAGGTTCGGGTCGTAGGGCCTGTAACGGGCTGATTTGCAGGGGTGGGGGGATGGAATGAGCTGAAATGACCTGTCCTGGCAATCGCAAGCAACGCCCATGAGCTGAAGATACAGGGCTCTTCGTGGCGAGGGAGCTTGCTCCCGCTGGGTTGCGAAGCAGCCCCAAACCAGTCACTGCATTTCGCCAGGCACACCGCAGGCACCGGTTTTACGACTGCTGCGCAGCCGAGCGGGAGCAAGCTCCCTCGCCACGGACATGGGGTTGCCTGAGAAAAAATCCGCATGACCGATGAGCTGATTCGACCCCTCGACTTCATTCACCCACCGTCACCGCGCTGTCACATCCATCTGCTGTGCTGGGCCGCATTCCGCTTCTGGCAAAGGATTCCGGCCATGTTCTCCGTGCTCCGCCCTCATCGCTTGAAACTGGCCTTGCTCCTGCTGGCCGCCAACCTTGGATTGCTCCTGCACCTGGCCAGTGGAACGCTCAAGCCGCTGGAGGAATGGATCTGGCTGGACATCCTCGGTGAAGGCGGATCGGCGCTGCTGGCGTTGGTCTGGCTGGGCCTGGTGCTCAAAAGCCGCCCGGCCGGTCGCGTGACCAACTACCTGGTGCTGGGCCTGGGCTGTATCTTTTTTTCATGGTGGATCGACAGCCTGGATGAATTCATTCGCCTGCCGGAAAGCATCACTTGGGATCACTGGCTGGAGTCGGGACCGATGCCGGTGGGCATGATCTTGCTGACGCTGGGGATTTATCATTGGCACCGCGAGCAACTGGCGATCAACGGGCAGATGGAAAAGCGCGAGCGACTGTTTCGCGAGCACCGTCTGTTCGACAAACTCACTCCCTTGGGCGGCGCGGATTTCCTCAAGCACGAATTGACCGCCAGCCTGGAGGACAGCCGACGTCGCCAGCAACCGTTGTCATTGCTTGCGCTGGACCTGGACGACTTCAGTGCCATCAACCAGCGCTTCGGCCATGGCGAAGGCGATGCGGTGTTGCAGGCCGTCAGCCAGCTGCTGGTGCTCAACTTGCGGCGCCAGGACCTGCTCTGCCGCCTGGCCGGCGATCGTTTTGTGGTGCTGTTGCCCGATACCGGCGAAAGCCAGGCGCAACGGCTGGCCGCAGAGCTTGAACAGGCAGTTCGCAGTTTGGCCCACAAGACCCGGCAACACGGTGAACGCTTGCAACTGAGTGCGGGCACGGCGGTGGTCATGGCGTTCGACGAAAGCCCCCAAGCCCTGCTCAAGCGCCTGAACCTGAGGTTAGCCCAGTCCCGGCAAACCCTGGCGAAAAGCGCCTGAGGCCGCCCATGACCGTCAAGACCTGCTCGTACGAAACCGACAGCCGCTTCATTCCGGGCCACTATCAACCAGCCGCGTTGATCGACCTGGCGCTGTCGCGGGGCATCGACAGCCACCGTTTGCTGCGCGGCACCGGGCTGTTTCACGAGGACATCCTGGCGGGCCAGAGCCGCATCAGCCCCCAGCAGTTCCTCGGTTTGATCGACAACAGCCGGCGCCTGCTGGACGCCAGCGACAGCAGTTTTCTCTTCGGCCAGCGGCTGCTGCCCGGGCATTACGGGCCGGCCAGCCATGCCTTGCGCCACGCGCAGAATCTGCACCAGGCACTGGAAACCTTGATCGAGCAACAAGCCCTGCTCTGCCCCTTGGCTGCGCCGCGCCTGTTGCTGGATGAGCATTACGCCTACGTTCACTGGCTGGACAGCTGCGGGGCCGATGAGCAATGGCGCTTCGTGCTGGAGGCGAGCATGACATCGATGGTGGCGATGAGCGCCTGGCTCAGCGGCGAGCGCCTGCCTTGGCAGTGCAGCTTTCGTCATGACGAGCCGCGTTACGTCGAGCAATATTGGGTTCACCTGGGCGAGCACAGCCAATTCAATCGACCGCTGGACTTGATGCGCCTGCCCCGCCATTGCCTGGCGCAACCCTGGCCCAACGTCTCGGCCACCGCCGGCCAGGTCGCACGGACCGAAGCCCGGGATCGACTCGATGAACTGGGGTTTACCGCCAGTTTTCTCGATTGCCTGTACGACTACCTGCGCTCAAACGTGCAACAGACGCCCAGCCTGGAGCAGACCGCCCAGGCCTTCGCCATGAGCCCGGCAACCCTCAAGCGCAAGTTGCGCAAACATCACACCGGTTTCCAGCAGCAAGTGGACCGGGTGCATACCCACGTGGCGCTGTACCTGTATCAGGTCAAGGGCTTTAGCAACGAGGAAGTGGCCCAATACCTGAGCTTCAACGACACGGCCAATTTCCGCCGCTCGTTCAAGCGCTGGACGGGTAGTACGCCGAAGCTGATCCGGCAGTTGCTGATGTTGGGTTGAGGCTGTCGCGGTGAACCGCTGTTGTGGCGAGGGAGCTTGCTCCCGCTCAGTTGCGCAGCGACTGTAAGATCGTGGGGCCGCTGCGCAGCCCAGCGGGAGCAAGCTCCCTCGCCACAAGAGCCGCTCCTGGGAGAATAGCGGGCTCAATGCCCGCGAATGTAATGCTCCAACTGCCGGATCAGATCCGCCTGTTCGACGATCGCCTCCTTGACCAGGTCGCCGATCGACAGCAGGCCGATCAGCTGCCCGTTGTCCAACACTGGCAGATGTCGCAAATGGCTGTCGGTCATGACTTCCATGCAGCGGTCGATGCTCTGCTGGCTGTCGGCGGTGATGACCGGTGCGCTCATGATGGTGCGCACCGGCGTGCCCACTGACGAGCGGCCCTTGAGAACCATCTTGCGTGCATAGTCGCGCTCGCTGAACACGCCGATGACCTGGCCGTTCTCGATCACCGGCAATGCGCCGACGTTTTTTTCGGCCATGATTTGCAGCGCTTCGAGCACCGTCTGCTCAGGCGCGATGCTGTGGACCTGCTGGTTTTGTACGCTCTTGAGCCTTACCAGTTGAGCAGCGGTTTTCATTGTTCATCCCCAGCTTTAAAAAAAGCGGCAATCAGTCTTCGCCAATTTCAACCACATCGCCATTCAAGCGCACCGGCCAAACTCGCAGGCGCTGTTCCGGGTATTCCAGGCAATGCCCGTCTTCCAGGCGGAAATGCTGTTTGTACATCGGCGAAGCAATCACCAGTTCACCCTTGATGCTGCCCAGCAAGCCGCGACCGATCACGTTCGCGCCGGACTTGGGATCGCGATTGTCGATGGCGTACAGCGGCTTCTCCTCATCTGGCAGGTAGAGCAGCGCCACCTGGCGCCCGTCATGCCAGGCGACCACGCCGGAGTTGGGCACCAGGTCCTCGCGGCTGCACAGGGCGCGCCATTGCAACGGTTCCAGGGCGAGATCGCGAGCGGGAATACGAACGACGTTTGACTGGCTCATCAGAGCACCTCCTCGGTGATGGGAATCAGGTGAAGTTCGCCGGCATGCACCGGCCGACGCTGGCCGCGCTCGCGGACGAAATGGACGTCCGGATCGCCGCGCTTGTCGTTGACGAATGTGCGGAAGCGCTTGAGCTTCTCGGGGTCTTTCAAGGCGTTGGCCCACTCGCATTCGTAGCGGTCGACCACCAGTTGCATCTGCGCTTCAAGCTCGGCGCCCAGGCCCAGGCTGTCGTGGATGATCACGTCCTTGAGGTAACCCAGGCCGCCCTCCAGGCTTTCACGCCACACCGAGGTGCGTTGCAGCTTGTCGGCGGTGCGGATGTAGAACATCAGGAAACGATCGATATAGCGGATCAGCGTGGCGTCATCCAGGTCGGTGGCAAACAGCTCGGCGTGACGCGGGCGCATGCCACCGTTGCCTGCGATATAGAGGTTCCATCCCTTCTCGGTGGCGATCACACCCACGTCCTTGCTCTGAGCTTCGGCGCACTCGCGGGTGCAGCCGGACACCGCGAACTTGAGTTTGTGTGGCGAGCGCAGGCCTTTGTAGCGATCCTCGATGGTCAGGGCCATTTGCACACTGTCCTGCACGCCGTAGCGGCACCAGGTGCTGCCCACGCAGGATTTCACCGTGCGCGTCGATTTGCCGTAGGCGTGACCGGTTTCGAAACCGGCTTCGATCAGCTCGGCCCAAATGTCCGGCAACTGGTGCAACTGGGCACCGAACAGGTCGATGCGCTGGCCGCCGGTGATCTTGGTGTAGAGGTCGTATTTCTTCGCCACCACGCCGATGGCGATCAGTTTGTCAGCGCTGATTTCACCCCCGGCGATGCGCGGCACCACCGAATAGGTGCCGTTTTTCTGCATGTTCGCCATGAAGGTGTCGTTGGTGTCCTGCAACGGCACCAGGTGCGCGTCCATGATCGGCTGGTTCCAGCACGACGCCAGGATCGAGCCCACGGCCGGCTTGCACAGGTCGCAGCCGGTGTGGCCACGGCCGTGCTTGGCCAACAACTCCTCAAAACTGATGATCCCTTCCACTCGCACCAGGGCGTAAAGCTCTTGTCGGGTGTAGGCGAAGTGTTCGCACAGGCTCTTGTCGACGCTGACGCCACGGGCAATCAGCTCGTGTTCGAATACTTGCTTGACCAGGGCTGCGCAACCACCGCAACCGGTGCCGGCCTTGGTGTCGCACTTCAATTGGCCGAGGTCGGTGCAACCCGCGTCGATGGCCGAGCAGATCGAACCCTTGGTGACGTTGTGGCACGAGCAGATCGTCGCCGCTTCGGGCAACGCCGCCGGGCCCAGTGTCGGAGCGCCTTCGGACGATGGCAGAATCAGTGCGGCGGCGTCCTTGGGCAAGGCGATTGCGTTCTGCATGTACTGCAACAAGGTGTCGTAGTAACTGTTGTCACCGACCAGCACCGCGCCGATCACCCGTTTGCCGTCGGCATCCACCACCAAACGCCGGTAGCTGGCGCTGGTCTGATCGATGAACTGGAAGCTGCGCGAACCCGGGGTGCTGCCATGGGCGTCGCCAATGGAGCCCACATCAACGCCGAGCAGCTTGAGCTTGGTGGACATGTCGGCGCCGGTGAACGCTTCGCCGGCCTGGCCACACAGGCGCGCCGCAACGTTACGGGCCATTTGGTAGCCCGGCGCGACCAGGCCGAAGATGCTGCCATTCCAGGCGGCGCATTCACCGATGGCGTAGATGTCCGGGTCGCTGCTTTGGCAAAGGTCGTCAATCACCACGCCACCGCGCGGGCCGATCTGCAATTCACATTGACGAGCCAAGGCATCCTGGGCGCGGATGCCGGCGGAGAACACGATCAGGTCGGTTTCCAGGAAGTCGTCGTCACCGAAGTTCATCCGATAACGGTACTGCTCACCGGCGCTGATGGATTGAGTGCCTTTGGACAAATGCACGCCGACACCCAGCTTCTCGATGCGCGCCTTGAGGGCCAGGCCGCCCTGCTCGTCCAGTTGCACCGGCATCAAGCGCGGGGCGAATTCCACTACGTGGGCTTCCAGGCCAAGAGTCTTGAGGGCGTTGGCGGCTTCCAGGCCCAGCAGGCCGCCACCGACCACCACGCCACGACGGGCATTGCTCGCGGCGGCACGGATCGCGTCGAGGTCTTGCAGGGTGCGATAGACCAGGCAGGAATCGCCTTCGGCGCCCTGGATCGGCGGCACGAATGGGTAGGAGCCGGTGGCGAGCACCAATTTGTCGTAGCTGATGCGTTCCCCGGCAGTGACTACCTGGCGCGCCTGGCGGTCGATTTCCAGTACCGGAACGCCCAGGTGCAGCGTGACACCCGGAGTCTGGTACAACGACGCTTCGCCAAGCGCCAGGGACTCGGCGTCGCGGCCCGAGAAATACTCGGACAGGTGCACGCGGTCATAGGCACGCATCGGCTCTTCACTGAAGACACGCACGTGATAATGGTCGAGCGCACCGCGCTCGACCAGTTGCTCGACGCAGTGATGGCCGACCATGCCATTGCCGATCACGATCAGCGTTTGCAGCTTGTTCAGAGAAGCAACGTTGGAATTCATAAAAGCACCCGACAAAAGCCCATCACGGTTCTGGAAGCAAAAAAAGACGCCTGAAACCTTGCGGTTCCAGGCGTCTTTGCCTGTTCTGTGCGGTATCGGCCCGGCGGCTGCGCCTGGACCTACCGTTATTCCCCGGCCTGCTGGCTCTCGATCATCGTTGACCGACGGGGGTGCCCACTCGATTGTGTTCGCGGTGGGCCTGTAGAGGTTCTTGCAGCGAGCGTGCCAAGCTTGGGCCGCCACCGTTCCCACGGGCCCTTCCCCAAGGAAAAGCCCTTGCGGGCGCGGACTTGGCCGCTGGCGCAGGCACTTCGCCAACGGTGCTGCCAGGGCTGTCGCGCCCTCCGCTGATTGCCTTGCGATGGTGCGATCTCCCGTCCGCGGCTTCATAAAAGTGCAGCCGTTGCGACCCGCGTGCAAAAATCCTGAACCATCGCCAGCACCCATTTTCACAGGTAAAGGGCTATTGATCAGAGGTGAATGCAATGGATGAGCGAACCCCACCTGTCGTCGTGATCTGTGGCGCCACCGCTGGCGTCGGCCGTGCAACCGCGCACCGTTTTGCCGTCGCCGGCTATCGAGTCGGGTTGCTGGCCCGAGGCGAGCAAGGCCTGGCGGCCACGCAAGAGGAATTGCAACAGTTGGGTGCGATGAGCTTGGGAATCAGCGTCGATGTCGCCGATGCCGAGGCGGTGTTCGAAGCGGCACAGCGTATGGAGCGCGAGTTGGGGCCGGTCGGCGTATGGGTCAATTGCGCGATGGTCACTGTGTTTTCACCTATCCGCCAACTGGGTGCCGAAGAGGTCCAGAGGGTCACGGCGGTCACTTACCTGGGCACCGTTCACGGCACGCTTGCGGCCTTGGACCTGATGGGGCGGCGCAATCGTGGGGTAATCATCCAGGTCGGCTCGGCGCTGGCCTATCGCGCCATTCCGCTGCAAGCGGCCTATTGCGGCGCCAAGTTCGCGGTGCGCGGCTTCACCGATTCGTTGCGCTGCGAATTGCTCCACGAGCACAGCGACATCCGGGTCTGCATGGTGCAGTTGCCGGCGATCAATACCCCGCAGTTCGATTGGGCGCGCAACAAATTGGGCAAGCGGCCGCAACCGGTGCCGCCGATTCATGATCCGGACGTGGCGGCACGGGCCATTTTCAGCGTGGTGAAGCGCACGCCCAGGGAATTGTGGCTGGGCACCGCCTCCCTGAAGGCGATCGTCGGTACGTGCCTGATGCCGGGCCTGCTCGATCGCTTGTTGGCCCGCAACGCCTACACCGGGCAAATGACCAACGAGGATGATGACAACCAACGAGCCGACAATCTGTTCGAGTCGCAGCCATCCTTGCACCGTACCCGCGGGCGGTTCGCTGGCCGCTCGCGGGACTCTGCATTGGCCTTCAGCTCGACCCAGGTGTCGGCACTATTATTTGCCGTCGCAGGATTGCTCGCCGTGGTGTTGCTGCTGTTTTGAACCGGTGCGGCGGAACCAGCGATACCCGTAGCCACGCAGCGTCAGGCTCGACTTTGTCGAGTGCGGGTACGGACCGTCCGCGAGCACTTCCTCAAAGCCTTGCATATCCATTTCCTTGAGTTGCACGTCGACCGTTTCGTCACTCAGGTTCGCCAACATGACTGAAGTGTTGTCGCACACGTGAGCGATGGCGAACACCGCCGGATGGCTGACCGACAACAGTTGCGCCTTGCCGTCGCCGACTTCGGTCAATCGCGACCGCGCCGATAGCAGCGTGCGAGTCCGAGCCAGCAAGGAATCGGGATCGTCCTGCTGGTGCGCGACATTCAAGTTCGTGTAGGCGAACGGGCCTTCATCGATCACCGGAGCAGCCAGGGATTGGCTCGAAGAGAAGCCCGCATTGACCTGGTCGCTCCACTGCATCGGCGTGCGCACGGACAGGCGCTCGGGGCGGGAAAGGTCGTCGCCCATGCCTATCTCTTCGCCATACCGCACGATTGGCGTGCCCGGCAACGACAACAGCAATGCCTGGGCCAGCGCCTGACGATGCACATTCCCATCCAGCATCGGCGCCAGGCGGCGGCGAATACCCCGGCCATACAAGCGCATGTTTTCCTGCGGGGCAAACGCCCGCATGACTTCCTCGCGTTCCTCCTCGCTCAAGCGTTCCAGGTCCAGTTCGTCATGGTTGCGCAGCCACACGGCGTAATTGGCACCGTCCGGCGGTGCGGGGCGCCGGCTGATCGCGCGCTGCAAGGGTTCGGCTTCGCCTCGGGCCAAGGCCAGGAACAGATGATTATTGACCCAGAAATCCAGTACCAGGCCCAGGCGCTCGCCGGTGCCGAAGTAATGGCTGTAGCGTTCCGGCTCGACGTCCACTTCGCCCATCAGCACGCCTTGCGGATTGATTCGGGTCATATACTTGAACAACCGGTCCAGCACCCAGACACCCTGCTCTTCATCCCCGCGACCTGCCTGCTCGACCAGGTGCGAAGCGGCATCGAGGCGAAAGCCGGCGATCCCCAGTTCAAGCCAATGGACCATGATCCGCTCGATTTCCTCGACGACTTTCGGGTTCGCCAGGTTGAGGTCCGGTTCATGACGATAGAACAGATGCCGATAGTATTGCCCGGCCTGTTCGTCCCAACGCCAGATGCTGTTTTCCACCGACGGAAAAATCGGTTGGTTGCCGTCGTCCACCGGTTCGTCGGACCACAGGTAGTAGTCGCGGTAGACGCTGTTCTTGTCACGTCGCGCCCTCTGGAACCACGGATGCTGGTCGGAGGTATGTTGCACCACCAGTTCGAGAATGACCCGGATTCCCCGCTCCCCTGCCTGGACGATCAACTGACGCAGGTCTTCTTCACTGCCGAAGCGCGGGTCCAGGGCCATGAAATCGCTGACGTCATAGCCGGCATCCTTGAACGGCGAGCGGTACAAGGGCATCAACCACAGCGCGCCGACGCCCAGCGCCTGGAGATAGTCGAGCTGGCGAATGATGCCTTTCAGGTCGCCACGGCCGTCGCCGTTGCTGTCGTAGAACAAGGAAGGGTCGATCTGGTAGATCAAGGTATTTCGATGCCAGTTGGCTTTCATCGGTCACTCCTTATCGACACAGGATCAGGGCCTGCTCGACGGCCAGGCGGCCGGTGAAGGGCTGGCCTTCGCCGGCCCCGTCGCTGGCGATCTGCACGCGCCAGGAATCGGCCAGGGGAAACGCGTGCTCGCTGTCGGCGAAGTTGATGCAGACCAGCCGTTCGTCGCCGGCGCAATGACGCCGATAAGCCAGCACCTGCGGGTGCGAGGGCAGCTCTTGCCAGTCGCCGACGCGCAGCGCGCGGCTGTTGCGCCGACACGTCAGCAAACGCCGGTACAGCGCCAAAACGGAATCGCTGGTTCGCTCCTGCGCTTGCACCGACAGCAAGCCGGCATCCGGTGCAAAAGGCAGCCACGGCGCCTGCCCCGACCAACCGTGAGGCGCCTGGACAGTCCATGGCAGCGGCGCCCGGCTGCCATCGCGCCCGCCAGGATCAACGCGGGTCTGGGCGGTCACCTGCGTATCCTCCAGGCCCAGCTCTTCACCCTGGTAGATAAAAGGCGTCCCGCGTAATGTCAGCAACATCACCGCCGCTGCCCGGGTCCGCCGCAATGAGCCGCCGTACCGGCTGCGGTGGCGGCTGTTGTCGTGGTTGGAAAGCACCCAGGTCGGCCACGCCTGCAGCGGGCCCAAGTCGTTTTCCACTTCGCGCACGCACATTCGAAACACCACCGGATCCCAAGGAGCGTCCAACGGTGGAAAGTTGAACGACATGTGCAGCTCGTCACTGGCGCCGTAATAGGCCGCGACCTGGGCCGTGGAGCGAATATTCACTTCGCCGATCAGCACGCGCTCGCCGGGGTAGCTGTCCACCAGCCGGCGCAGTCCGCGCAGCACCTCGTGGCTGTAAGGCTGGTCGTTGATCTTGACCATGGTTTCGCCCGCCGTGCAGCGCGGATCGTCGGCAAAGCTCTGGTCCTTGCCGACGCAATGCACCACATCGACGCGAAAGCCATCCACGCCGCGCTGCAGCCAGAAATGCAGCACCTGCTGCATGGCAGCAACGACTTCAGGGTTGTGCCAGTTGAGATCGGGCTGCTGCGGCAAGAAGAAATGCAGATAATACTGCTGGCTGGTTTCGTCCCAGGTCCAGGCACTGCCGCCGTCGATCGAGGCACGCCAGTTGTTCGGCTGGTCGCGCCAGATGTACCAGTCGCGCTTGGGGTTGTCGCGGCTGGAACGCGATTCGATGAACCACGGATGTTGGTCGGAAGTGTGGTTCGGCACGAAGTCGAGCAACACTTTTAACCCCCGCCGGTGGGCCTGCTCGATCAAGTTATCCAGGTCCGCCAGGCTGCCGAACAGCGGGTCAACGTCGGTGTAGTCGCAGATGTCATAGCCGGCATCGCACATCGGCGAACGGTACACCGGGGACAGCCACAACGCATCGATACCCAGGCGCTGCAAGTGGTCCAGGCGTGCCGTCAGTCCGGGGAGGTCGCCGATGCCGTCGCCGTTGGAATCGGCAAAAGAGCGAGGATAGACCTGGTAGATCACGGCGTTCTTCCACCAGGGCGAAGGGAAGGAGTTGGGCATGTCGCCTCCTTTGATCGCAGTGTTTGGTGGGCAAGACCGCAGCCCCGCCTGATGTCCCTGGTAAACCGGGACATCAGTTAAGAACCGGAAAAGGCGCTTGGGGTTCGTTTTTTCTTGATCGAACGTGAATCATCCAGGCGTAATTTCGGCCCTCTCGACCATCGAAACGATGCTGTCGAACAGCTCCTGCTTGGCCTCGTCCGCGCTGATTTCCCCGTTGGCCGCCGCATCGGACAACGCCTCCGCCGCCCCCAGCATCCCCCGCAGGCTCGCTTGGGAAAGACGCCCGGTTCCGGCGAACGGCGACAGCACCACCCGGCATTTGTCCAGGAAAATCCCTTCGTACTCCCTCTTGATGCGTTCGAGTTCTGGCGTGCTGCTCAAGGCCGCGCTGACCCCAGGAATCTCCCGCCCCTGAAGCAGGACGCATTCGACGAAGGAAGCAGCTATGACCTGCGCCCGGCTTTTCAGCGTCGGTTCACTGGCTTGGAGTGCAGCATCCATCAACGCGGTCTGGCGGGCGTCGAAATCCTGGTAGAGCGCCGCCAGGAGGCCTGACCGGGTGATGAAGTGGTCGTAGACAATTGGCTTGGTAACCCCTGCCTGCTCCGCAAGCCTGGCCAAGGTCAACGCTTCGCTACCCTCCTCCCGCACCAGGCGCCAGGCGACGTCGAGCAGTTGCCGTTGTCGATCCACACGCGACAGGCGTCGACGGGGTACGGCAGAAGACTGTGAATTTTCATCTGTGCTTGACATGCTAACTTTACCAACCGTAACTTACTGTTCGTAACTTAACCAAGCATACTCGCTTGACGTTGTGTGATGCCAGAAGGAGATTCGACATGCATGCCTTGATCGTTGTTGCCCATCATGATCCCCGTTCCCTGACCCATGCGCTGGCCCAAGCCGTCGGCAACGGAATAATCTTGGCCAATCCGACCGATACGTTCGAGATAGCCGACCTGGCGACCGAGGGGTTCGACCCACGCTTCAGCTTCGCCGACCACGCGGTCCACCACCGCGAGGCTTCGCCGCCTGCCGATGTGCTGGCCGAGCAAGCCAGGATCGAGCGTGCCGATGCGCTGGTGCTGGTCTATCCGATTTACTGGTGGTCAATGCCGGCGTTGCTCAAGGGCTGGATCGACCGGGTATTTTCCAACGGCTGGGCGTTCGATTTCCGGCTCGGCGAGTCATTCTCCCAGCAGCTGCGACATCTGCGGGTCCATCTGGTGGCCGTGGGTGGCGCGGACGCGGACAGCTTTCAACGTCACGGCTATGACCAGGCGATGGTGACCCAGATTGACCATGGCATTTTCGATTACTGCGGCGCCCGCGTGGTGAGTTCCGAACGCTTGCTCGAGTCGGAAACGGTCAATCCGAAGACTCACCTGGACACTGCGCAGGCAATCGGGCAGCGGCTGTTCTCGACGTCCGACGAGACGGCACGCGTCGGCGCCGAGGCCGACTGCGCCTGAACATGATCGCCGTCAGAGCGCACGGCTGCCGGCCACAGAGAGGGCTGCATCGCGTTGGTAGATATCCGGCACGTACACCGCCCGCCCCTGGCTGTCCGCTTGCGCGGTCCAGTAGCTCAGCAGGATCGGCACGGGCTTGGCCAGCCTGAACTCATGAGTCAGTTCGCTGGCCAGCAAAGTGTCGGTGCGCGTGCGTTCGGCCGCAGTCACCAACAAGTCCCGCAGGTGCATGACTTGCTCGATACGCACGCAGCCTGAGCTGAACGCCCGCGGGCCTTTGCTGAACAACGCCTGGCTAGGCGTGTCATGCAGGTAGACGGAAAACGGATTGGGGAAACGGATCGCCATTTTGCCCAGCGGGTTTTTCGCACCGGGATCCTGGCGCAGCATCAGTGTGCCGGGGTGGTCCCAGTCGACGTTCTCCACCGCCACCGGCATGCCGTCCCGGTCGAGCACCCTGAGGTTATGTCGGCTGAGGAACTCCGGATCGCGACGAATCTCGGGCAGCTTGTCTTCGCGCATGATCGTTGGCGGGATGGTCCACGTGGGGTTGAGCGTCAAGCGGGTGATCCGCGATTTGATCAATGGCGTCTGCCGTTCGGCACGGCCGACCTGGGTACGGGTTTGCCAGATCGGCGCGCCGCCCTGGTAAACCGTCAATTGCGCCGCCGCGACGTTGACCACCACGCTGTCCGGCTCGAGGTCCTGGGCCAGCCAGCGCATGCGCTCCAGGTTGATGCGCAGCTGTTCGCGGCGCATCGCCGGGCTGATGTTCAGTTCGGTGACAGTCCACGGCCCCACGACGCCATCGGCTTGCAGCGAATGATGAAGTTGGAAACTTTTCATCGCATCCACAAGGCTCGGCCCGTAATGCTCATCGGTCTCGGGGGGCGGCACGCTCAGGTAACCCTCGTTGAACAGTCGACGGGCCAGCGCCGGAACTCGTGCATCGCGTTTGTCCGGCTGCAACAGCGAGCCACTGGGCACCGATTGCCAGTCAGCCAAAGGCAGCTGCCGCTGACGGGCGTAGAGTTCGCGCAGGTTGCGATAAAGATCGAGGCTCGGCCGGGCCTGCTCAAAAGCTTCGGCAGGGTTGTGCAGGCCCGTCACGGCGAATTGCAACACCATGGCTTGACGGTCCGGCAACTGCGGATTGGTTTTCCAGACAGGCTCCAGGCGCTTTTGAGGCAGATAACCGAAACGCAGGTCGTGCAGCGCCTGCAGATAATGCTGGCTGATGGCGATGTCGGTACAGGCGGCATTCGGGTAGACGCCTGCGTCCGGCAAGCTGTAGCGGGCCGGATCCAGTCCATCGTCGGCCAATTGTTGCAATTGGACCTGCAGCGCCTGTAACCGCTCATCGTTCGACCATAGTGCCTGGCCTGCGTTTTGCTGGTACAGCGCCTGCAAGCTCATCACTGTCGGAAAGTCGACACGTGCAGCCAAATCGGGGCAGTTGACCGACAGCTGCGCCAATGCGGTCTGCGCCAGCGCTGGATCGCCGTCCTCGGCTGCAGCGACCAATGGCGCAACGAGCAAGAAAAGGCTCAGGTAACATGCGGTCTTTTTGAACAACTGCTTTACTCCAATCCATGGCCGTCTCGTTGACGGTGAATTTTGCGACAGGTACGACCCATCATCATGCAAACAAACAAAATCGGATGGGATGCCGCAAACGAACGCTGCCCCCAGCTGTTTTCGCCTGTATCGGGCCTGCTGCGCCAACTGTGCCTGCTCATCACCGGCCTTGCCCTGATGTGCAGCCCGGCGCTGGCCGCAAAGCTCAACGCCCAACCGCTTTACAACAGCCTCGCCCACGCGGCGCCGGAACTCAATCCCCAAGCGCTGAAAAGTGCCTTGAGTGCGATGCAGTGCGCAGTCGCGAACGGTGCCCGACAGGCTCGCCATCTTGCCGTGATCGATTATTCGCAACCTTCGACGGCGCGGCGCCTATGGATCTTCGACCTGCGCCAGAAAAAGCTGGTCTTGCGCGACCTGGTGGCCCACGGACAGAAATCCGGGGAAAACTTCGCCACGCAGTTCTCCAACCGCCTGGGCAGTTACCAGTCCAGCCTGGGACTGTTCCGTACCCAGGAAAGTTACCAGGGCGCCCATGGCTATTCGCTGCGCATGGATGGCCTTGAACCGGGTTTCAACGACTTGGCCCGCGACCGCGCGATCGTCATCCATGCCGCCGATTACGTGAATCCGCTGTGGAGCGCTCGCCAGGGCCGCATCGGTCGCAGCCTGGGCTGCCCCGCCGTGCGTCCGCAAGTGGCGCGCCAGGTGATCGACAAGCTCAAGGGTGGGCAATTCATGTTTTCCTGGTATCCCGACCCGGCGTGGCTCAAGCGCTCGGCTTATCTGAATTGCCAACCGCAACAAGTGGCGAGCATTTTGGCGACCAGCGAGGGTTGATGAGCGGGAGCAAGCTCCCTCGCCACAGGGATTGCGCCCGGTCCGCCTACGGTTAAAATGCCGGCCTTTCGAATCGCTGGCGTTGTCCGATGAACCCTGAAGCACTGCAAACCCTGCATACCCATCTGCTGACCGCCCTGGAATCGGTGCCCGAAGAAACCCGGCGCCTGTTCCATGGCCGCGGTCGCTGCTGGCCGGGGCTGGAGCAGCTTACGATCGATTGGCTGCAAGGGGTGGTACTGGTTTCGCTGTTCAAGGAACCCGAGGCGGCGCAGCTGGAGAATTTGCTGTCAATGCTGTGCGCCCTCCCCACCTCGCCCGCCTGGCAGCACAGCGCCGCCCATACGCTCGCCGTCCAGCACCGCTACTTGCCCGATAGCCTCACCCAATGGCTAGTAGGCGAACCGATCGATGAATGGACCCTGACCGAAGGCGGCCTGCGCTACCGAATCGACTTGGGCAAGAAGCAGAACAACGGCCTGTTCCTCGATATGCGCTACGGTCGCGACTGGGTGCGGGCCAACGCCCAGGGCAAGCGCGTGCTCAATCTGTTCGCCTACACCTGCGGTTTTTCAGTGGCGGCCATTGCCGGCGGGGCTCGGCATGTGGTCAACCTGGATATGTCCCGTGCGGCCCTGAGCCGCGGTCGCGACAACCATCGGCTCAATGGCCACGACCTTGGGCAGGTGAGCTTCCTTGGCCACGACTTGTTCAAGTCTTGGGGCAAGGTGATCAACAGTGGCCCGTACGACCTGGTGATCATCGATCCACCCACCTTCCAGAAAGGCAGCTTCCTGTTGACCAAGGATTACCAGCGCGTGCTGCGCCGCCTGCCCGAACTGCTGACCGTCCATGGCACGGTATTGGCCTGCAGTAACGACCCGGCCACCGGCCCGGACTTTCTCATCGACGGCGTCATGCGTGAAGCACCGGGCCTGATTTTTGGACAGCGTCTGGAAAACCCTCCGGAGTTTCCGGACGCTGACCCGGCCTGTGGCCTGAAGGCCCTGGTCTTCAATCGAGAGGGTCAGGCCATCGGCTGACTCGCGATGGAGGTCGGGTCTCTGCCCAGGCCTTGATTGAATTATCTGGGTCGTAACGGCCACCACCGGTCGACCATGCCCGTGGTAATCCGGCGCACCGTCGCCTCCAAGTCCCAACTTCTGACTGATCGGTAGATCGCCATGGTTCGCCGCAGTTGGTCCTCGTTGAGCCTCACCGGACGACCCGCCGTCCAATCCACATCCGCCACGGCCTCCAGCCCTGCACGGCGCCAGACCCACTGACCGTTTTCCTCGACGCGCGCCAACGCGCTGGGTAGATCTGTGTGAGGCTGCGCCAGGTTATCCAAGAGTACCTGCGGCCAGCGGGCAGGATTCACCGGATCGCTGAAGGCATCTACGAGGTCGCTCTCGACCGTATCCCAGGCTGACAAGTGTTGCGGCCATTCGTCCGACATCAATCCCAAGTAGGGCCGCCAAGTCATTTCACCTATGCGGGGCGCATGATCATTGTTGTTGAAGGTGTCCTGGGCATCGCTGAGCCAGCCGATGAACGCCTCTCGGGTAGAATACATCTGGCGTTGCGCGGGATCGGGATAGCGCTGCGCCAGCGTGTGGTTCCAATAGGCGTAATGATCAACCAGAAAACTTGCGAACGGTGCGCGTTGTCGTTGCAGACGAGCGCGCAGAACCGATTCGAACATCATGAAATGGACTTCCAGCTCGGTGAGATCGGGCGTCTGTCGGTCCTGGCTGCGCGCTTGCAACCGAGTGCGTAGCTGGGCCAACTGCTGGTCGAAATCAGGCACATGCGTTGAAAGAGGATCGTGAGCATTCTGATACCCGACGTAGTGTTCCAGAATGGCGGCGGCTCTGGTGCGGTCCTCGAAAGACAGCCCGCCAGGTTGGGCGTCGGCATCGCGAACGGCCCCGCAGAACCAGTCGATGAACCGCCGTCCACCGGCATCGTCGCGGGCGACTTCCAAGGCCGCACGCAACCCCGTATTGATATACAACCAGTCGTCGACCGAGTACCTGAACGCGCGCGGATCCCGGCTGCGCAGGGCGTCGATCTGGGCGCTGGGCAGCGGATTATCCTCAAACAAAAGCCCGAAGGTGCCTTGCTCAAGGCGATCGAGGACGGGAAGCAGATCATCCTGGATGTTCGTGATGTGGTTGTTGCTGAGGTCGACCTCGATATCCTCGCCGGAGGGCCGGGACAGTACCTCCAATGCCAGCGGTGGCACTTGGGTCAGTCCTGTGTTGGAAAGTTCGAGATCGTACAGCGTCGCAAGTTCGGGCAATGCGGGCAGTTGGCTGCAGTTGTTGCCGTTCAGGATAAGCTCCTCCAGTCCTGTAGCGGTGCGCAGGAAGGCGCTGCTCTGTTGATCCAGCCGCAATCCACAGTTCGATAAATCCAATTCTCGCAGCCCGAGTAAATGCGTGATGGCCTGCAGCTGCTCGGGGGTGAAATCCAGATTGTCGGTCCATATCAGCTCACGCAACGAGGGTAACTCGGCCAGACGATCAATAGCGCTGACAAGATCCGGGCCGGCCGCGCCGGTGCGCACGCCCGATAGGTCCAAGGTCTCCAGGTTTGGCGCCGCATCAACTCCGGTCAGGGGCGCGAAGAGATCGGGCGCAACATTGAGCGGGTTACCGCCCAATGACAGCTCGAGCAATTCAGGTAAGGTCCCTACAGCCGAAGGTATCGAGGTGAGGCTGTTATGTTGCAAGTCGAGCGATTCGATATTGGGAAACAACCGCACGAAATCCGAAGGATCCTCGCTAAGGCCCATGTCCGTTAGAATCAGTCGCTCGATGTGTTCGAATTGTGCATTGATCGGCGGCAAATGGCCGACTCGCAGTCCCGCAAGCCGCAATGTGAATTCGTTACTGTCGCCATTGGGATCCGGCGCACGCCACCAGGCGCGGCGGATCCGTCCCGTGATGTCCCTGCGCAGTGAAAGCCTTCCCTCGAGTTCATAGTTGTCTTCAGCGGGATGGTGGGAACCCTGGAAGATTTCCCATTGGCTCAGCACCTCGTCCAACGTCGCCCATTCGCTTTCCAATTGGGTGATCAGAACCTCAACACTGATGTTCCGGCGCCGGGCCTGATCGGTCAGGTTGTCCTGAAGCCGCGCCAGTTCCTCTCCCGCATGATTGGGGTATAGCCGCTCAAGACGCTCGTTCAGGCTGTTACGCCAGACATGCATCGGCAACCTTCCACGTCCACTGAGAGGATACCCCAGTTGCCCGTTCAGCCATTGTGGACGGGACCCGCCGATGCCGAGCCCCTGGATCATCAGAAAGCGGCGCAAGCCTTGCCGGTCATCCAGTGCTTGCGAAAGAAGCCGGGCGCGTAATTTGGCGCCTTCCCAGATGTTCACCCCCAGTGCCCGACGCGCATCGTCCGGCATTGCCCTGAGTAATGCATCCTCCAGGCTCAGCGTATCCGTCAGCTCGTTCCCTTGTTCGTCAAAAGCACGGTACTCATCGCCCTCTTGACGAATGGTTTTCAGCGGCCCTGTTTCGCCCACCTCAAGCGGGCTGGAAACATCGCGCAGAAACAGCCGCAGACGCAGATGTCCCTTCAGTTCAGACATGCCGTCAATCAAACCGACAATGATGCGGTCTCGATCAGCGCTGCTTTCGCCACGCTCCAGGGCCCGCAAGGCACGGCTCACGCGTAACTCTCGCAGTGTCTCGACGCTCCGGCTGCCCAGCCTCTCACTCACCCGCCCTTGCAGCAGGCGCAACCGGTCGTGGCCGATGGCCTGGCGGGCAAGTTCATTGGCCATGGACACCGACAGGCCCGGAAAATCCCGTATCAGGGGGGCCGCCAGTGGATCGAGCCCTGGAGAGTCTGCCATGCCGGCCGTCACTCGCTGAGTATTGTCCAGCAGTTGCCGGGCCCAACGTTCGGCCAAAAGCCGGCTGCGTTCGACCGGGCGCAGGCCGAAGCTGTTTTGCCCCAACAGCGCGGTCTGCTCGTCCATGCTGAGACGGGCCAGGATACGGCCTGCCCACGCGTCGTCCGCCAAATCCAACGTGCTCAATAGAATCACACGTGTAGCGGCGGCATCGCCCATGGGATAAAACCGCACGCCATCGTGGTAGCGCAGCGCAACGCCTTTCGGCCAGCCTGGCAATTCAAGGAGCATTTGCACACTGCGAAAATGTACGCCCCCAGGCGCTTGATTCTGGCTCAGGCGTCCTATGGCCTGGCGCAGCCGATTCCAATTGCGTGTTTCAGCCAACGCATCGCTGAACAGCGCCGGCAGCGGATGGCCCTCGACCTGCAAGTAGCGCAGATGCGCCTCACTGATGCCGACCCGCCGCTGCACCGCCAAAATGGAAGGGTCGTCCAATTCAGCCGGTGTCTCGGTAAAGTTGCGCAGCAATTGCAGGTTATCCCGTTGCAGAGGGTTGCGGTGTGCCCATTGCCAGCCACGAGCCTCGCTCCACTCCAGCGGCGGGGTGACCCCTCGATGCCTGGGAGGGAGACGCAATTTCAAGGCGTTGCCCTGGCCCTGGACCTCAAAATACCGACCGTCTATACGGACCCATGCCTCGTTTGGTGTGCGCCAGACGCCCCAGCCGTCCTGTTCGGCTTCCATGCCAGGCAAGCGTCGCGCTTCGAAAGGCGTGACGTCACCATTCCACAAGCGCAGAGTGCCATCCTTGACCGGCATGGGTTCGATCGCCGCCCCGGTGAATCCGAGATAGGCACCCTGGGCGATGCCGAACAACACATTGAAAATATGATCGATACCCTCCTGCGCGTGCCCTTCGTTGAACGCCTGGATGCCTTCGAAAATTTCGTACACCAGCCGCACGCCCCCTACCGCCGCCGCTGCCATGCCAATTGGGGCGCAGAACGGAATGAAGCTGGCGGCGAGCATCAGCGTCTGTTCGGCGATACGTTCCCAGTATTCGAGCCGAGCCATGAGCGCCTGCCAGTCTTTGTCCCGGGTCGAAACCATCAACGCCGATGCATTGGACAGGACGTGCACGCGCCATTCGTGGTAGCGACCGTTCCAGTGTTCCTCGCGTATATAGCCCAGGCCCCAGGCGACCCGCGGCGCAGGGATGCGAATATGATGGTCGTCTTCGCCCCGCTCGCCTTCGCGCCAGTGGGTTATGCGAGCATTGATTTCCTGGAAAAGATTCAGGTTGCCCTTTAATTCCCATTCCACCTGCTCATGCAAGGCCGTATCCAACTCGGCCTGCAAGCGCAGCGGGAAGTAATTCATCAGGCTTTTGCGATAGCTGCGTTTGCGCACCCGCTCGGTGAGTTCAGCCGACATTGCCTGCAAGCTCGAAAACTGCATGATCGGTGCAACGAGGTCATTGGGCATGTGGAGCACAACCGGGCGAACCCCCTTGGCGTCACCTTTCACCCCCCAGAAGACCCGCACGCCGAACAGCGGCACCGACAGCAACTCCAAGGACTTGACCTCACACGCCAAGGCGGCCGTCGGCCTTGCCTCCAGTTGGACCCCTACCGATGCCAGCAACTGTTCGCCGGTTTTATCGAGGCGCCCATCCAGCTTCGCCTCGTAGGCGTCATACACAAGCTGACTACGGGCAAAGGCCTTATAAACGGAGGCAGCCTCAGGGTCCCGGCCTGCGATGCGCGGCAACTTGCTTTCCAGCAACTTACGGTAGGTTCCCCCGACATCCACCCGCCGGCAGACCCGGGCGAATTGGGCCGGGGACATGGGCATGCTGGCCGTATCCGACAGCTGTCCCCATCGATAATACTCGTCAGGCTTGCCTTGGACGTACAGCTGCCCTCTCCTATCGAAGTCACTGTCGGCAACCGCATCGTCTGGCGCAAAATTCCCCATGGCCGCTTCGACTACGCTCAATGAAGGCTCGTAAGGACCGCGCTTGACCTTTGCCCGACGCACCGCATCCTTGGTGCTCGCGCCAATCACCGGCCCCCAGCCCTGCATCTCGGGCTGGCTCTGGAGCTGATCGAGTGTGTAGTCGTTAGGGTCGGGCCACTCTTTGACCAGCACATCGAGCGCATCGCTGTCGCTTTGCAACTGTTGGGTGAGCGTCTGAAAACGCTCTTGGCTCGCTCGCTCGGCTTTGGTTAACCAATCAGGCAGTCGGGCCTGGATGAACTCTACATGAGTCTCGAGGGTGGACATGATTTCACCTCCTTCCTTGGGGGCTGTTGAATTGTCAACGCCAGGCCAAGCCTGGCGCTGATGCCGACTGACGACGTCCCAACAGGACGAACGCAAGCCGGCGCGGTTTTTTTCAGGTAGTTGACCTAGGCGCCCGCACCGGCCACCAGGGGACAACCAGATCGGTCGTGATGCGACGAACCAATGCATCCACTTCACGGCTCTTGACCGAGCGGTAGATGGCCATGGTCCGTCGGAACTGGTCGTCGTTGAGGTTGACCGGCTGGCCTGCGGCCCAATCCACATCGGCCATGGGCTCGAGGCTGGACCTGCGCCAGACCGTCTGCCCATTCACCGAGACATGTTCCAAGGCACTCGGCAAATCGGCGTCCGGGTGCACCAGGTTATCCAGCAGCACCTGTGGCCACCCGGACGGGTCTACCGGCTCGCTGAAAGCGTCCACCAGATCGTTTTCAACCGTGTCCCAGATCGCCAGCCCATCGGTCCAGTCCAGGGACATCAGCCCGAGGTAGGGGCGCCAGGTCATTTCCCCGACGCGAGACGCTTGATCGTTGTTGTTGAAGCTGTCCTGGGCATCGCAAAGCCAATCGATGAAGCGCTCTTGCGTCATCAGCCCATTGCGCTGGACGGCATCGGGATACAGGGCTGTCAGAATGAGATTCCAATAGTCGTAATGCTCGTTCAGAAAACCTGCAAAAGGCACGCTTTGAGGTTCAAGCCGGGCACGCTGGACCGCAGTGAACATCATGAAGTGCACTTCCAACTCCGCGATGTCCGGCTGCTCCCTGTCCAGGATGCGTGCTTGCAAGCGACCGCGCAGAGCCCCCAATTGTTGGTCGAAGTCTGCAAGCCGGGGCGAGAGCTCGGCATAGACGGTGCGAAAGCCCGTGTAGTGCTGGAGCACCGCGCCGGCCCTCACCCGGTCGTTGTAGGCAAGTCCAATATCGGCGCGGCTATTGGCTTCGGTCATCGCGGTGGAGAACCAATCGATGAAACGCCGGTTGCCGGCATCGTCGCGAGCCGCCTCCAGAGAACGTTGGAAGGAAGGAAAGCTGTCCAGCCAGGCATCGACCGTGTAGCGAAAAGCTTCCGGCTTGAATACCCGAAGCCCTTGGATCTGCGCACTGGGCAGCGGATTATCATGAAGCAGCAGTACCAGGTCGTCAGGTTTTGGCCGGGCGCCAAGCGCGGGAAGTAGCTCGTCCTGAATGTCGTTGATGCGGTTACCCTTGAGGTCAAGAAAAGCATGCTCGGAAGGATTGGCAAGCACGGCCAATGCCAGGACCGGCACCTTGTCGAGTCCGGCATTGGCCAGTTCCAATTCCCGAAGTTGCGTCAGTTCCGGCAGGTTGGGGAGATAGGTGCAGTTATTGCCGCTCAAGCGCAACCCTTTCAACGACGTGGCCGTGCGCAGGAAGGCGCTGCCCGCCTCATCCAGGCGCAGGCCACAATTCACCAGATCCAATGAGTGCAATCCGGGCAAGGCAGTAAGGGCCGCCAATTCCTGAGGGGTGAAATGCAGGTTGTCGTTCCAAACCACCTCGCGCAGGGAAGGCAGCTCGGCCAGGCGATTGATGGCGGCGATCATCGCGGCGCTGGTCGACGGTGCTGCGTCACTGCTGATGCCGGACAGGTTCATGGCGCGTAAATGAGTCGCCGAATCGGCGCCCAGCAAAGGGGCAAACACGTCGGCGGTGATGGCAAGGGGATTGTGGCCCAATGACAGCTCCATCAACCCGCGCAGCTCGCCCACTGCCACGGGAATCGCCTTGAGGTGGTTATCGTGCAGACGCAGCGTATCGAGGTTGGGGAACAGCCGGAGGAAATCCGAAGGATCTTCGTCCAGGCTCAAGTCCACCAGCGTCAGCTCTTCAATGTGATCGAAATTCGCGTTGATGGGAGGAAGCCGGCCGATGTCATGCCCCACCAATTGCAAGCTTATCTCGCCGCCCTCCCGGTGTGGGTCGGTTGCGCGCCGCCAGGCACGGCGAATTTCCTCTGCCACGGCGTTGCGCTGGCGGGCTCGCGCCTCGGTGTCATAGAGATTTTCAACAGAATGATGGGCTTCATCATGAACCGCCCATTGATGCAATCCTTCGTCAAGCGCTGTCCACTGGGCCTCCAGCCCGCCGAGCAAGTCTTCCAGGCTGATCCCCTCGCGCCGCGCCTGCTCGGCCAAAGTCAGCCGAAGCCGCGCCAAGGCAATACCTGCATGATTGGGATACAGCTGCTCGAGTCGATGATCCAAGCCCCCGCGCCATTCCTGTAGCGCAAGCCGTCCGCGTCCGCTAAGCGGGTAACCCAAGCGTCCGTTCAGCCACTGGGGACGCGCACCGTCATTGCCGATGCCTTTCATCGACAGAAAGGATCGCAGTCCCTGCCGGTCACCCATGGCCTGGGCAAATAGCTGAGCCCGAAGCGTGTCCGCTTCCCAGATATTCAAGCCCAGGGCCTGGCGCGCGTCGTCCGGCATGGCTCTCAGCAAGGCCTCCTCCAGCGCCAGGGGGCCAGCCAGCTCTTCACCATATTCGTCAAACGGGCGGTATTTATCGTCCTCCTGGCGAATGACCTTGATGGGGCCTTCTGCTTCCACTTCGATTGGCCCTCTCAGCTCCCGTGACCATAGGCGCAAATGCAGCCGACCTTGGGCCTGCGGCGAGCGGCCGAGCAGCCCCATGACAATGCGATCACGATCACCGCTGCTTTCACCGCGTTCCAAGGCATGCAACGCACGGCTCAGGCGCAGCTCACGCAAGGCTTCAGCACAGCGTTGACCCAGCCCTTGCGTCACTCGTCCGTCGAGCAAGCGCAGGCGATCCTGGCCGGTGGTCTCTCGAGCAAGCTCATTGGCGATGGATTCCGGTAAGCCCGGAAAGGCTCGGCGCACCGGCGCGGCCAAAGGATCGAGCACGGTGGGCCGGCGCATGCCCTTGGTCACCCGCGCGGCGTTGCGCTCCAGTAGCTCGGCCCAGCGTTGGGCCAGCAGACGACTGCGTTCAGCCGGACGCAAGCCGAAGCTGCTTTGCCCGAGGATCGCGGTCTGCTCGTCCGTGCCCAGGTTGGCGAGGACGTAAGACGCCCAGGCATCGTGCTCCAGATCAGCCTTGCTCAGCCGAATAAAACGTGTATTGGCCTTATTCCCCACGGGATAAAGCGTCACTTCGTCGTGATAGCGCAGCGACAATTTCTTCGGCCAGCCTGGCAGGTCAACCAGTGTCTGGACGATCCGAAAATGCTTGCCACCCGGCGCCTCATCACGACGCAGACGCTCGATGGTATGCCGCAGCCACTGCCAGTTGCGTGCCTCATCCAGGGCGTCGGCGAATATCGCCGGCAACGGCTGTCCCTCGACTTGCAGATAGCGCAGATGTGCCTCGCTGATTCCGACCTGACGCTGCAGCGCAAGAATCGTCACGTCATCGAGTTCGCCAGGCGTCTCGGCGAAGGACCGCAACAGCTCCAGGTTTCCCCACTGCATCGGGTCACGATGCGCCCATTGCCAACCGCGGGCACGGCTCCATGCCAGCGGTGGCCTGACGCCGCGATGCCCGACGGGCAAGCTCAGGTCCAAAGCATCGCCAGTGCCTTGGACTTCGAAGTATCGATCGTCGATTCGCACCCAGGCCTTGTCGGTTGTTCGCCAGACACCCCAGGCATCCTGCTGGGCCTCCACGGGCGGCAATCGTCGCGCCTGGAAAGGCGTGACATCGCCATTCCACAAGCGCGTGCTGCCGTCGTGAACTTGCATGGGCTCAATGGCGCCGCCGATAAACCCCAGGTAGGCACCTTGAGCGATTCCGAACAATACGTTGAAGATATGCTCGATGCCTTCCTGGGCTTGCCCTTGATTGAAGGCCTGGATGCCCTCGAAGATTTCGTACACGAGGCGCACGCCGCCTACCGCCGCTGCCGTCATGCCAATGGGCGCACAGAATGGAAAGATGGTGGCGGCGACCATTAACGCTTGCTCGACCAGGTTCTCCCAATAGGCAAGGCGAGCCAACTGCGCCCGCCAGTCCAGATACCGGGTCGGGACCATCAGCGCAGCAGCGTTGTCCAGGGCTTGGCCGCGCCATTCGTTGTAGCAAGCAGTCCAGGGTTCTATACGAAGATCACCCATTCCCCAGGCAACCTTGGGCATCGGTATCCGGATGCGGTGACGGTTGCCATCCTCGCCCCGCTCCCCGTCGCGCCAGCCGGTGATCCTGGCGTAGAGCTCCTGGATCACGTTAGGGTTGTCGTCCACCCGCCACTCCACCTGATCATGGAGAGCTGTTCCGAGCAAGGCCTGTAGACGCAACGGAAAATACTCCATCAGGCGCTCGCGATAGCGGCGTCTGCGTACCCGCTCAGTAAGTTCGGCGGACATGGCTTGCAGGCTGGCAAACTGCTTGAGGGGCGCCACTTCATCGTTGGGAATGTGCAGGACAATCGGCCGCACGCCGCTGGCGTCCCCTTGCACGCCCCAAAACACCCGCGCGCCAAACAGCGGCACCGACAGCAGCTCCAGGGACTTGACCTCGCAGGCCAGGGGGACGACGGGCCGCTCTTCAAGTTGGATGCCAACGTGAGCCAGCAATCGCGCGCCGGTTTCATCAAGGCGCCCGTCCAGTTTCGCCTCGTAGGCATCATGAGTCAGCTGGCTGCGTGCATACGCCATGTAGGCGTTCGCAATAGCGGGAATTTCGCTCCCGATGCGCGGCAGCGTCCCTTCCAACAATTGGCGGTAAGCCCCGCCTACGTCCACTCGGCGACACAGCCGCGCGAATTCGGCAGGGCTCATGGGTAAAGGCGCAGTGTCCGACGGCGCGCCCCATTGGGTGAATTCCTGCGGCCGTCCCTGAATGAAAAGCTCGCCCTTGGTATCGAACTCACCGCCGATGACCGCATCGACGGGGGGATAATTGCCCATGGCCGCCTTGATCACCGACAACGTGGGATCAATAACGTAGGGCCCGCGCCTGACCCTCGCACGGCGTATCGCATCCGCGTTGTCGCCGACGCCGTTTATAGGACGCCAAGCCTGTATTTGTGGCTCGGCCTGCAGCCGTTCACTGGCGAAGGTTTCCGGTGCAGGCAGGTCGACCAGCAGCGCATTGAGCGCATCGCTGTCGCGCTGCAATTGCTGGACAAGGACCTTGAAACGCTTCTGCTCCGCACGGGAGGCTCGCTTCAACCAGGCTGGCAGCCTGGCCTGGATAAACTCGATATGGGTAGTTTGAATGGACATGACAGACCTCCTTCCTTGGGGTCGATTTAGCGTTCGAAATTTTGAGCACGCTCAGCTCAGGTGCGTGGGATGCTCTCGAAAACGATCACTTTTTGAAACCGTCGAACCGTTGCAAGGGGTTACACCACCAACGTCAACCACGCCGACACCAGCAACAACAACGCCATGATCCGGTTGAAGCGCCCCATCGCCACGGCGGAGCGGCAGAACCTTGCGGCGCCCCGCCCCAAGTAAGCCCAGGCGGTCATGCACGGAATGGAAATCGCGAAGAACGCCAGGGACAGCCAGAGCACCCGCACGGTACGGTCCGCCTCGGCACCGGCGAATACGCTGACCACCGCCAGCGCCATCATCCAGGTCTTCGGGTTTACCAATTGCAAACCGGCCGCTCCCGCCAGCCCAAGCCGTGGACCTTCCGCCGGTCGGTCCGGATCGATGGCCTCGGCCGGCGCGCTGAAGATCTGCCAGGCCATCCAGCTCAGCCAGGCGATGCCGGCCCAGGACAGGACCGTTTGAATCGTCGCGTGCCGTGCCAGCACATCGCCAAGTCCGGTGCCCACCAATAACACCAGCAGCGCCGCCGCTGCGCAGGCGCCGAGGATGATCGGCCATGTGGTCGCCAGGCCGTAGCGCGAGCTGTGGCTCAGCACCAGGATGTTGGTCGGGCCCGGAGTGATGGAAGCGACAAAGGCAAACAAGGCAAACGGCAGCAACTGGTCCATGAAGCAACTTCCCGGTAGATGATCGTGAAGCTGATCATCCCGACACGGCCGGGCTCAGTCTGGAACAATTGAGCAGCGCTTTCGATAATCCGCCGGGCTCAAGCGATAGGCGCGCTGGAACCAGCGGCCCAGGTGACTCTGATCGGCAAAGCCGAGCATGGCCGCCACGGTCGCGGCGCTTTCACCGCTGGCGAGCAAGCGTCGCGCCCGGGCCAGGCGCAGCTGGATCAGATACGCATGGGGCGCCAGGCCGAAGGCCGCCTTGAACGCACGGCTCAAGCGAAAACGATCCACGCCTGCGACCCGCGCCAAATCGTCCAGGCCGATGTCATCGCTCAAGTGACTGTGTAAGTAATCGCGGGCTTGCTGCGCAACCAATGGCAGGCGTGGATCGGGATTGATGCGAGCCCGCCAGTGCAGGTGTTGGGTCAGGTTCGACAGCAGCGTGTCGAGGGCAGTCTGGCGGACGATAAGAATCTCTTGCCCATGCAGGCTCTGGAAGGCCGTGGCCGTGGCCCGTGCCAATCGTGCGTCATCGTTGAGGGTGGCGGCAAAGCCCAACTGGGCATTGTCCGGCGCTTCTTCGAAGAGGGAACGCAGCTCGCGCTCCAGCCAATGCGGCTCCAGGTACAGTGTGCGGTAGGTAAAACCGTTTTCATGAGGCGCATTGCCGTCATGCAATTCCCCGGGTTCCAGCAGGAACACCTTGCCCGGCGTGCTGTTGTGTTGCTGTTGACGGCAGTGAAACTGTTGCACGCCCTGCTCCGTCACGCCCACCAGGTAGGCATCGTGCCAGTGCGGATCGTACGCGTGGCCCTCGAAATGCGCGCGCACCGTCTCGATGCCGGACGTGGCGTCCTGCTTGAGATCGATCCAGTTGCGCGCTGTCATGGGCTGCCTCGTTCACTTATCCGCTTGGGGAGATTAAACGCTGCAGACGAATCAGTCTGGAAGATTTGTGCAGCGTTTATTGGAGCTCCTTGCGTCAGGCATCTGGGGTTATCATCGGCAATACGGTCTCCACCGCCAACCGCGCCAGTTCCGCATCCTCCTCGGCCTTCACGCCGGACACCCCGATGGCACCGATGCACTGGCCGTCGTGGCGGATCGTCACGCCGCCTTCGAGCATACCCTGCAGGTGCGGAGCGCTCAGGAAGGCGATACGCCCCCCGTTGATCATGTCCTCGAAGACCTTGCTGTCACGCCGGCCCATGGCGGCGGTGCGAGCTTTTTCGGTGGCGATGTAGCTCGACAATGGCGAGGCGCCGTCCAGGCGCAACAGCCCCAGGGGATGCCCGCCGTCGTCCACCACGCAGACCGAAACGGCCCATTGGCGCTGATGCGCCAGTTCCTTGGCCGCTACCAGAAGCTGAGCGACGTCCTGTTCCGTGAGTACCGCTTTGGTTTTCATGAATCACTCCGTATTTATGGGACAAGGGCTCGCCAGCAGAGCTTCTTGCGCACCGCGAAGGCGATAGCCGTGCCGAAGTATTGTTCTTCGACGAAGTTTGGGCCAACAAATTCGAAATCCTTGACCTGAGGACGCATGAGCAGGCTTGCGCCGACCCTGATCACTGCGCCTGCCTTGCAGGCGCGAATGACGAAAGCCTATGCATTTCTTATTTATGGATCCATTAATAAAGCCAATCGTCCGCAAGACCACCAAAAACGTTGACAAGTAAATTGATTAAGAGAGTTAATGGATCCACAGATAAAAATAAAACCAGCCTGGAGATCCCTCCCATGTACCCCAAAAACACCTGGTACGTTGCCTGCACCCCCGATGAGATTGCCGATAAGCCGTTGGGTCGGCAGATCTGTGGCGAGAAAATCGTCTTCTACCGCGGACATGCAGGCAAAGTCGCCGCCGTCGAGGATTTTTGCCCCCACCGTGGCGCCCCGCTCTCGCTGGGTTATGTCGAAAACGGCAATCTGGTGTGTGGCTACCATGGATTGGTCATGGGAGGTGACGGCAAAACCGTCGAGATGCCCGGCCAGCGGGTACGTGGATTTCCTTGCAACAAGACCTTTGCCGTTGAGGAACGCCATGGGTTTATCTGGGTCTGGCCCGGTGAACAGGCGCTGGCGGACCCGTCGCTGATTCCTCATCTGGAGTGGGCCCAGAGCGCTGAGTGGGCGTATGGCGGCGGCCTGTTCCATATCCACTGCGATTATCGCCTGATGATCGACAACCTGATGGACCTGACCCACGAGACCTATGTACATGCCTCGAGCATCGGCCAGAAGGAAATCGACGAGGCGCCGCCCGTGACCACAGTCGAGGGTGATGAAGTGGTCACCGCCCGCCACATGGAAAACATCATGGCCCCGCCGTTCTGGCGCATGGCGCTGCGTGGCAACAACCTGGCCGACGATGTGCCGGTGGACCGCTGGCAGATCTGTCGCTTCACCCCTCCCAGCCATGTACTGATCGAAGTCGGCGTGGCCCACGCGGGCCATGGCGGTTATCACGCCGCGCCACAGTTCAAGGCATCAAGCATTGTGGTGGACTTCATCACGCCGGAAACCGAGACCTCCATCTGGTATTTCTGGGGCATGGCCCGGCACTTCCAGCCCCAGGACGACGCATTGACCGCGAGCATTCGCGAAGGCCAGGGCAAGATTTTCAGCGAAGACCTGGAGATGCTCGAACGCCAGCAACGCAACCTGCTGGACCATCCGCAACGCAACTTGCTCAAGCTCAACATTGACGCCGGCGGCGTGCAGTCGCGTCGGGTCCTGGAACGCTGGATCGCCCGGGAGCGTGAGCAGCAGGCGGCGTTGATCGCCACGACCCAGCAACCGCAACACGCGGAGCAACGGCCATGATCGAAGTCCAGGTCGCCGCACGGCACGATGAAGCCCTCGACATTTGCAGTTATGAGCTGACGCGTGTCGACGGCCAGCCACTCCCACCGTTCACTGCCGGCGCTCACATCGACGTGCATCTGCCCGATGGGCTGATCCGCCAATATTCGCTGTGCAACCACCCGGAGGAACGGCATCGCTACCTCATCGGCGTGCTCAAGGATCCCTCGTCACGTGGAGGCTCACGCCGTTTGCATGAACAGATCCAGCCGGGAACCCGATTGCTGATCAGCGAACCGCGCAACCTGTTCGCCCTCGCCCCGCAGGCCCGGCGCAGCCTGCTGTTTGCTGGAGGCATCGGCATCACGCCGATCCTGTGCATGGCCGAGCACCTGGCCCAGGGCGGCGCAGTGTTCGAATTGCATTACTGCGCGCGGTCCAAGCAGCGTGCGGCTTTCGTTGAGCGCTTGCAGCAGTCGCCTTATGCCGACCGGGTTTTCCTGCACTTCGACGAAGAGCCCGCCACGGCATTGGACGCCGCGCGGGTATTGGCCTCGCCCAGTGCCGACCTGCACCTCTATGTGTGTGGTCCCGGTGGTTTCATGCAGCACGTCCTCGACACCGCCAAGGCCCAAGGCTGGCAAGAGCCCAACCTGCACCGGGAGTACTTCGCCGCCGCGCCGACGGACACCACGGCCGATGGCAGCTTCTCGGTGAAACTGGCTCGCAGCGGCCTCGTGTTCGAGGTGCCGGCGGACCGCAGCGTGGTGCAGGTGTTGGAAAGCCATGGCGTCGAGGTTCCGATCTCGTGCGAGCAAGGCGTCTGCGGTACTTGCCTGACCCGCGTGCTGGAAGGCGTGCCGGAACACCGTGACATGTTCCTGACCGAGGCCGAGCAGGCACTCAATGATCAATTCACGCCGTGCTGTTCAAGGTCGCGGACGCCGTTGTTGGT
This sequence comes from Pseudomonas sp. Z5-35, assembly GCF_051131945.1. NCBI lineage: Bacteria > Pseudomonadati > Pseudomonadota > Gammaproteobacteria > Pseudomonadales > Pseudomonadaceae > Pseudomonas > Pseudomonas sp. Z5-35. The sequence goes on along the minus strand of NZ_CP071640.1, from coordinate 2,728,472 downwards.
GCTGGATCTCTAACCACCACGATGGGCACATCATTCTGAGCGAAGGATCACCTTCATCCGCTCATCCGCCAACGCCGAGCCGAATACCTCGGCGTAACGCAAAGTCGCGTTGGCATGCTCGCGCATGATCGCTTCGGCGCGGGCACCCTGGCGGCTGACGAGCGCGTCGAACACCGAGTGATGCTGCATGTGGGCGTAATTGAAGCGGCGGAACTCGCCGGCCATGTTCTGGCGATCCACCGCCAGGGCGGTCACTGACGCGAATGGCAGGTGGTCATTGCGCGCCAGGGCATCGGCGATGGCCGGGTTGTGGCTGCCTTCAACGATGACTTGATGAAAACGCATGTTGAGGTCGTGGTAGACCTCCAGGTCTTCTTCGGTCACGTAGCCTTTGTCGAACAGCTCGTCGCCCTGTACCAGGCACCGTTCAAGCGTGCGACGGGCGTCGTCGGACAGCCCCCGCTCGGCCGTTTGCCGGGCGGCGAGGCCTTCGAGCACGCCACGCACTTCCACTGCCCCGGCGATTTCCTCGGCACTGACCGAACGCACCTGGAAACCGCGCCCGCCAAAACGCACCAGCAACCCTTCCTGCTCCAGGGTGCGAAACGCCATGCGCACCGGCATCCGTGAGACGCCGAACAATTGCGCGGTGGGAATTTCCATCAGTCGCTCGCCCGCCGCCAGCTCGCCAGAGGCGATCATGCGACGCAATGCGACCAGGACCGTTTGGCCGGGCTTGCTCATCCAGGTGATTCCAGAGAAGAGAGAGCCGCCATAGTAATTGCAATCAATTGTGGGAGCGAGCGTACTCGCGCCCACAAGGTGGCAGTGTCAGCCGACCGGTCCGGCGCGCAGGATCGTCGGGTCCTCGCCCCGGTACAGCGCCTCGACCTTCGCCGCGCGCCATTGCAACACCGCCCGCTGATTGATTGAGCCCTTGTCGGTGATTTCCCCTCGGTCGATGGACGCGGGTTCATCCAGCAGCGCGATCCATTCGACGCGACTGGCGTTGCCGTTGGCTTCGCGGTTCAGGCGGCGCAGCCAATCGGCGAACCACTGGCGCACCGGCGCGCTGGCCAGCACTTCAGCGTCACTGGCGTCCAGCCCAAGGCCCGACAGGCGCCGGCATTCATGCAGGCGTGGCAGTACCAATGCGCCCAGGCACGGACGATCCGGTGCCGTCACCACCAGGTCTTGCACATATGGCGTGCCTTCCAGCACCGCCCTGTTGCGCAACGGCCCGACACTGACGAACACCCCGGAGGACAATTTGAAATCCTCGGCAATCCGCCCATCGAACATCAGCCCCAGCTGTGGGTTGGAGGGGTCGGCGAGTTTAATGGCATCACCCGAGCAGTAGAAGCCATCCTGATCGAACACTTCGGCGGTCTGCTCTGGCGCTCGCCAGTAGCCGGGCATGATGTGCGGCCCGCGAAAGCGTCCTTCGAACTTGCCGTCCACCGGCACCATCCGCACTTCGCAACCCGGCGCCGGCAAGCCGATGTAGCCGGCCATCGACAGTGGTCCGGTGGTGAAGGTGCAGGACGGCGATGCTTCGGTCATCCCCAGCCCGGCCATCATGCGGATTCGTTCGCCACAATGCTGTTCGGCCACTTTGTCGAGTCGATCCCAGGTGCTTTGCGAAAGGCCCGCCGCGGCGAAGAAAAACAGGCTGATGCGCTTGAAGAAGCGCTCGCGTAACTCGGCATCCTGTTCCAGGGCGCTGACCAACTCTTCCCAGCCCTTGGGCACGGTCAGGTAGGCCGTCGGGGAAATTTCCTTGAGGTTGCGCAAGGTTTCAGCGAAGCCCTGCACGGTGGGTTTGCCATCGTCGAGGTAGAACGTGCCACCGTTGTACAGCACGATACCGACGTTATGGCTGCCGCCGAACGTGTGATTCCACGGCAGCCAGTCCACCAGCACCGGCGGCTCTTCGCCGAATACCGGGAAGGTCTGCAACAACATCTGCTGGTTGGCGCAAAGCATGCGCTGAGTGGTGATGACCGCTTTGGGCAGTTTGGTGGAACCAGACGTGAACAGGAACTTGGCGATACTGTCCGGGCCGGTGGCGGCGAAGGCACGCTCGGCTTCGATGCCGCCCGGCGCTGCCAGCAGGCTGGCGAAGCTTGTCCGCCCGCGCCCCGCCATCTCGCCGCGTACCGTGATCAATGGGATGTCCCTCGGCAACACGGCATTGACCGCCCGCTCAAACGGCGCCGCGTCGCTGACGAACACCAGCCCCGGTTGCAGCACGTCGCAGACATGCCGCAGCTTGGCGAAATCCTGGGACAACAGCGAGTAGGCCGGCGACACCGGGCAGTAAGGAATACCGGCGTACATGGCCCCCAACGCCATCTGCAGGTGCTCGATGTCGTTGCCCGACAGCAACGCCAAGGGTTTTTCCGCCGACAACCCGTACGCCAGCAGGCCTTGGGCGATGGCTCGCACGCTGTCGAGCATTTGTGCATAGCTGACGTGACGCCACTCACCCTTGTCTTCGCGGGCGGCAATGAACGTCTGGTCTGGCCGTACCTGCGCCCAGTGCACCAGGCGATCGAGCAAACGCGCCGGCAACGGAGCCAGCGGTTCCAGGGAGCGCATGTGCACAATGCCCTGCTCTTCGCGCACTTCAACAGCTGGATGGCCAATCGACACCTGGCGATAACGCACAGGCTCGGGCCGGGAGGATGATCTGAACTCGGAACTCACGGTGCATCTCCTCCATCAAGGCACGCTCGGGTCGCGCAAAACGAGCGGAGCGTGGCAGCGTGTGGCTGCGGCCTTGGAATTGTTGTTATGTCTGGCCTGCGGCGGGCGGCGGCGCTTAGCGCTTGCCGCCCGTGTTGCACTGGCTTTCAGATCGGGTAGTGTCGGGGGCCGTTCTGCATCGTCACCCAGCGCAACTGAGTGAAATGCTCGATGGACGCCTTGCCGCCGAAGCTGCCATAACCGCTGGACTTGACCCCGCCGAAAGGCATTTGCGCCTCGTCGTGCACGGTCGGGCCATTGATGTGGCAGATGCCCGACTCGATCCGCTGGGCCAGGGCCAGGGCGCGGCTGGTGTCGCGGCTAAAGATCGCCGCCGACAAGCCGAACTCGGAATCGTTGGCCAGGCGCAGCAGTTGTTCATCACCCTCGCCGCGCAGCAACACCGCCACCGGTCCGAAGGACTCTTCGCGGTACAGGCGCATCTGGGCGGTGACGCCATCGAGCAAGGTCGGTTGCAAAATGCTGCCATCCAACTGACCGCCCGCCAGCAGCTTCGCGCCTTTCGCCAGGGCATCGTCGATCAGTCCCTTGATGCGCTGCCCCGCGCTGGCGTCCACCAGCGAACCCAGCACCGAATCGCTCGCCGAAGGGCCGCCGGCGCGCAAGGTGGCGATCTTCGCGGTCAGTCGGCTGATAAAGGCATCGGCCACGCGGGCGTCGACGATCAGCCGCTCGGTGGACATGCAGATCTGGCCTTGGTTGAAGTAGGCGCCGAAGGCGGCCGCGTCCACCGCTGCGTCCAGATCGGCGTCGTCCAGCACCAGCAACGGCGCCTTGCCGCCCAGCTCCAGCAGTGCCGGCTTGAGGTGGCGCGCCGACAGTTCCCCAACGATGCGCCCGACATGGGTCGAGCCGGTGAAGTTGACCCGGCGCACCGCCGGGTTGGCGATCAGGCGCTCGACGATGGCCGGCGCATCCGCCGGCGCGTTGCAGATGACATTGACCACACCGTCACCCAAACCTGCGTCTTGCAGCACCTGGCCGATCAGCCGATGCACCGCCGGGCTGATTTCCGAAGCCTTGAGCACCACCGTGTTGCCGCAAGCCAAGGGCATGGCGATGGCGCGGGTGGCGAGAATCACCGGGGCGTTCCATGGCGCGATGCCCAGCACCACGCCGCAGGGCTGACGCAAGGCCATGGCGAAACTGCCGGGCACGTCCGAAGGAATAACTTCGCCATTGATCTGGGTGGTCATGGAGGCTGCTTCGCGCAGCATGTTTGCCGCCAGGTGCACGTTGAAGCCGTACCAATTGGCCATGGCACCGGTCTCGCCGGCGGCGGCAATGAATTCGCCGCTGCGGGCCTGCAACTGCTCGGCCGCGCGGAGCAAGCGAGTGCGACGTTCGTTGGGCGCCAGCGCCGCCCAGGCGGGAAACGCCGCTTGCGCAGCCGCCACGGCGGCGTCGGCGTCTTCCAACGTGGCGGCGGCCACGCGAGACACCACTTCACCGGTCACCGGGTTGCAGCGCTCGAAGGTCCGGCCATCACGGGCGGGACACGACTGGCCGCCGATCAACAGGGGCACGTCCAGCATGTAGATGACTCCTCGTTATGATTGTTATGAGACGGAGTTTTAAGCTGCAAGCAGCAAGCCGCAAGCACAACTCGAACTGCTTCTGCTTGAAGCTTGAAGCTGCCGCTATCGCTTATAGGCTTGCAGGCCGGGCTTGATGCTCTTGTCGTCGAGGAACTGTTTCATGCCCTGCTCGCGACCACCTTCGGTGTCGAGCAAACGCGACTGGTCCAGCTTGGCGTAGAGGTAATCCTCGTTTTGCTCCCAGGTCAGTTCGCGGCAGCGCTTGAAGCCATGCTTGGCCGCGCGCAGCACCACGGGGTTTTTCTCCAGGAGGTTGCGCGCCAGCTCAATGGTGACTTCGCGCAGCTGCGCCAACGGCACGCTTTCATTGACCAGGCCCATTTCGGCGGCTTTCTGCCCACCAAAAGTCTTGCCGGTCATGATGTAGTACAACGACTGGCGATGCCCCACGGTGTCGGCCATCGCCTTGCTGACCAGGTTTCCAGGCGGAATGCCCCAATTGATTTCCGACAGGCCGAACGTCGCCTCGTCGGCGCAGATCGCCAGGTCGCACGCCACCAGCGGACTGAAGCCGCCGCCGAAGCACCAGCCGTTGACCATCGCGATGGTAGGCTTGGCGTACATGCGCAGGAGTTTCCACTGCCATTGCGAGGCTTCGCGACGGATCTTCTCCTGAAGGATTTCCGGCCCGGCGTCCACTTCGCGAAAATATTCCTTGAGGTCCATGCCGGCGGTCCACGCTTCACCCGCGCCAGTCAGCACCAGTACGCCAGCGGCCGGGTCCTGTTCCAAGGTCTCCAGCACATCGATCATCTCGCGGTTGAGGGTCGGGCTCATGGCATTGCGTTTTTCCGGGCGATTGAGGATGACCCAGGCAATGCCTTCCTCGATCTCGACCTTGACCGTTGTCCAGCGTCCTTCGTAATTGCTCATGGCGCGTGCTCTCTTGTTCTTGGCTGAAGATGGACAAAAACTAACCTTGAATATTAGTTATGTCAATTAACTATTAATCGATTTACCTGTGATTTTTCGACCGTTTGAGTGAGCACGCGAATCAGAAAAAATCCATACGACCGTAGCCACCGCGCGGCAACCTCGGCAAACTGGATAGCCTTGTTAATCACTGACCTTGAGGATGCACCTTTCGATGGCCAAGTCTTCCAAGCTTGCCGAACCCGCCTCCGAGGCCCTGGCCGACGGTAGCGACACGCAGGCGCCGATGGACTCCGCGCTGGATGACCTGATTGGTTATGCCCTGCGCCGCGCCCAGTTGAAATTGTTCCAGAACCTGATCGGCCGGCTCGCCGTCCACGACCTGCGGCCCGCGCAGTTCTCCGCCCTGGCGGTCATCGACCAGAACCCGGGCTTGATGCAGGCGGACCTGGCCAAGGCATTGGCCATCGAGCCGCCGCAAGTGGTGCCGCTGTTGAATAAACTCGAAAGCCGCGCCTTGGCCGTGCGGGTGCGCTGCAAGCCGGACAAGCGCTCCTACGGGATTTTCCTGAGCAAGACCGGCGAAACGCTGCTCAAGGAGCTCAAGCAGATCGCCGCCCAGAGTGACCTCGATTCCACCGCTGCGCTCAACGGTACCGAGCGGGAAGAGCTGCTGCGGTTGTTGAAGAAGGTTTACCAGTAGAAGAACACCGCTCCCCCTGTGGCGAGGGAGCTTGCTCCCGCTGGGTTGCGCAGCGACCCCAATGCAGTCCACTCGGTCAGCCTGCTGCCCTGCGTTCAATAGCTTGGGACTGCTCCGCAGTCCAGCGGGAGCAAGCTCCCTCGCCACAAAAGCTCTTTCACAGGAAGTCTTCGCCAAGTCACCAGATCGGCACGCTGTACGTCACCAGGAAACGGGTCTGGTTCTCGTCGCGAAACGCCGCCGTGCCCGGAAAGTCGTTGCGATAGATCGATTTGCGCGCCAGCAAGCCAACATTTTTCAGCGGACCACTCTGGATCACATAGCCCAGTTCCATCTGGAATTCGCGTTCCTTGCGATCCTCAGCATTGAGGGCGGCGAGCTCGATATTATCGCCGCGCACATAACGCAATCGGGTCCGCAGCCCGGGCACGCCAACGGCGGCGAAGTCATAGTCATGGATCGCCTGCCAAGTGCGTTCCTTGGCATTGAGAAAGTCCGAACTCATGGTCATTTCGCTCAAGCCCATCAACTCGGTGCCAGACACGTAAGGCGTCGCCGTGTCGCCGCTGGAGTGCATGTAACCCAGGCTGACTCGGTGCCCGCCGAGGCGATAGCCGACCAAGGCCGAGACGTTGCGGTTATCCACCTTGCCGGCCTTGGCGGCGCCCTCTTCGTCGCTGAAGAAACTGCGCAAGTCAGTGGTCAGCACGCCATCGCCGAGGGGCAGGTTGTGCAGCAACGCGAGGGTGTTCTGCTGGTATAAATCCGCCACTTCGGCGTGGTAGGCGCGCAGGCTGAGGTCTTTGTTGACCTGATAATCGCCGCCGACGTAAGCCAGGTGAGACGAGGTTGCCGAGCCATTGAAACGGCGATTGGGCGAGGCGATGGTCATCGGCTGGTAATCGGTGGAATCGCGCCGGGCGATGCGATCGATGTAGCCGGTATTGAGCGTCAAACCGTCGATGTCCTTGGAGCTGAGTGTCGTCCCACGAAACGTCTGGGGCAGCAGACGCGACGGGCTGGCGAAGGCAAACGGCAGGAAAATCGACACGTCGCCGGTCTTCACGGTCGTTTGCCCGAAACGCAGCTTGCCGGTCAGGCCCAAGCGGGAATATTCATCCGCCGCGCGCTTGTCGCTGCTGGACACGGGCAACAGTTCGGTGCCGCTGCGATCCGGTGACGAGTCGAGCTTGATCCCCAGCAATCCTCTCACGTCCAGGCCAAACCCGACCGTCCCCGGAGTGAACCCCGACTCCACGTTCATGAAGACACCCTGGGCCCATTCCCGCGCGGCAGTCTTGGCGCCGTCGTCCTTGTAGTCGCGATCCATGTAGTAATTGCGCAGGGTCAGCGTGCCGTGGCTATCGTCGATGAAGCCTTCGGCCAGCGATACGCTGCAAAAAAGGCCCAGCCCGGCGCCGGCCAACCAATGAATGACGGGGAAAACTGAGCCCGCCGCGTGGGCGTCCCTTATGAGCTCTGGCATGTTCGATGTCCGCTTCTTGTTGTTGTTTTCGATCGAGGCAGCCCCGGATGATGGGGCGGTGCGGACAGAGAATGGAAACGGCGCGGGTCGTTCGTCAATCCAGAGTGACCGATAATCGAACGTTAATATCATTAACTAAAATTGCCGCAGGCCGCGTCACCTGCGTCAATTTATTGATTTGAAATAGAAAACAGGCGTTTTTGCCTGTTCGTTTCGTGCGATTCATTTTTTAGTTAGCTTTGTTAATCTAATCCTGCGCTGACGGTTTCCTGTCATACCGCAGCCCCGACAACAACAATAAGAGGATTTGCCATGAACCGTCCGCCGCGTCGTGCGACGTTGACCATCGCTTTGTGTTTCATCGTCGCGTTGATCGAAGGGTTTGATCTTCAGTCCGCCGGCACCGCCGCTGCCGGATTGCGCCAGACGTTTAGCCTGGGCCCAAAGATGATGGGCTGGGTCTTTAGCGCCGGCATCATCGGCCTGCTACCGGGTGCGTTCTTCGGCGGCTGGATCGCCGATCGCATCGGACGCAAGAAAATCCTCGTCGCCGCCGTCCTGCTGTTCGGTGTGTTCTCCCTTGGCACCGCTTATGTCGAACAGTATTCCACTTTGCTGTTAGTGCGCTTCATGACCGGCCTCGGCCTCGGAGCCGCCCTGCCCAACCTCATCGCCTTGTGCGCCGAGGCGGTGGGCGAACAACGACGCGGCACGGCCATCAGCGTGATGTACGCCGGCGTTCCGCTGGGCGGCGCACTGGCGGCAGTGGTTGCGATGACGTTCGGCGAGCACTGGCAGATGACCTTCTTCATCGGCGGCCTGGCGCCCTTGCTGGTGGTGCCGTTGATGGTGCTGTGGCTACCGGAGTCCAGCGCGTTCAAGCAGGTCCGCGACGCTGGCGGCGAAGTCCGCGGTTCTGTTGGCCAGGCGCTGTTCGGCGAAGGGCGAGGCCTCACTACCCTGGGCCTCTGGCTGAGCTATTTCTTCACTCTGACGGTCATGTACATGTTGCTCAACTGGCTGCCGTCCCTGCTGTTGGAACAGGGCTTCAGCAAACCCCAGGCCGGCCTGGTGCAGATGTTGTTCAACATCGGCGGAGCCCTCGGCTCGTTGCTGGGGGGCGTGTTGCTGGACCGTTGCAATGGCAGCAAGGTGGTGCTGTTCGTTTACGCCGGCCTGCTGAGCGCCCTGGCCGGAGTCGGGGTGTCAGTCGGCATCGTGCCGATGGCTATTGCCGGGTTTGCCGCCGGGTTGTTCGTCATGGCGGCGCAGCTGGTCCTTTACGCCTTGGCACCGCCCTCCTACCCGACAGTCGTCCGCGCGACAGGTGTCGGTGCCGCAGTGGCCATCGGACGCCTGGGCTCGGTAGCCGGGCCTTTGGCGGCAGGGCAGATCCTTGCGGCCGGGGGTGGTACTACCGCCGTGTTGCTCGCGACTTCACCTGGGTTGGTGGTTGCGACGTTGGCTATTCTTGGCGTGATTCGGCGTTCGGCTGGGCCGCGGTTAAGAGCTACGAATCCTGTTGTGGAGAACTCCTGACCTCATGTGAATATCCGTTATTTCGGTAACGGATATTCACCCCCCACGAAAAATGCCCTGTCCCCTATCACCCCCTAACCCACTGTACGGAACAACCACATGGGTTACAAAAAAGTGCATTCACATAGGTGACACTTTGATTGAAACATAGCCGTTTTTTGCGTCCCGGGCATTGACGTGACCTAGGATCACCGGACCGAAGATAACATTCCATACCCCGTCTTTGATCATCTCCATTCCAATGGTTTGATGCCTGAGCAGGTTCCCCACATATATCCGCAGACCATCTCGATTAATGATTCCGCTACCATCGGCCAGGTAACACTCAACATGGCTCGCATACCCCATTTCCGGTAGTTTCTCCGGGTAAGCTCGGGTTGAGGGGGTATAGCAGGACGCCGGGGTTTTCTGGCCGAGTGCCTCGTGTCCCCGCTCGTGATTGTAGTGCTGCATAAATCGATCAAAGTGTTTTTGCTGAGCCTCCCAGGCAATGGCCGGCGGTTTGGGAAACGTACTCTTCAATGTCCGGTGCATACGCTCATGACGTCCATTTTGATCTGGTCGACCGGGCTCAATTCGCTCAGGAATAATTCCAAGGCGTAGCCACCAGATCGATAACTGCGACAACCCCGCACGCCCCGTGCTCGCAAACGGCACGCCATTATCGGTTCGGATGCGCTCAGGCATCCCATACTCCCGAAAGACGCGCTCGAAGGTTTGCTGGGTCTCCTTGAGATTGGTGTTAGCCATGCTCTCGCAGGCAAGCAAGAAGCGACTGGCATGGTCCATGATCGTCAGCGGATAACACCAGACACCCGCTCCGGTGAGGAATTGGCCTTTGTAATCTGCGCTGAAGAGTTGATTAGGCGATTCTGCCTTACGCAAAGGCTTGGGATAGACAGCGACACGCTGGCGCAACGGTCGAGACGTGATCAGGTCCGCTGCCTTAAGGATGTTGTAGATGGTCGTTTTCGAAGGCGGATCCTGCCCGGGAAAGCGTTTCATCAGATCGTTCTGAATCTTTTTAGGACCCGGAACCGTTTCGCCAGCAGAGCGAAACTCAATGATTGCTTGCCTTACAATCAGCGGCACCACATAGGTCTGGTTGTGCCGGCGCCGACTACGCTCATCGAGCCCACTGGGCCCCTCTAGCTGATAGCGTTCGACCCACTTATAGCCAGTCTTTCGGCTGATCTGATAGTCCTGACACAGCTGGCTAAAGCTGTGCTTTTCAGACAGATACGCCGCGATGAACATCACTTTGAGGTCCATAGGTTTCAGCTCTTTCCAGGGCATGGTCAGATCCTCGCGAAATCGACCATGCCAGTTAATAACTGTTACCTATGTGCTTGAACTGATTTGTAACCCATGTGGGTGAGTCATACCCCCACCGCTCCTGTGGACTCAACGCAGGCTTTTTTAAAAACACCTTCTGCGGCAGCAACCACCAAGCCAATGCCGGCAGCAAAATCAGAGCCCCAAGCATGTTCACCAAAAACATGAAGGCCAGCAAAATCCCCATATCAGCCTGAAACTTGATCGGCGAAAAAGCCCAGGTCGACACCGCCACAGCCAACGTCATCCCCGTCAGCAACACCACTTTCCCAGTGAACAAAAGCGCCTGGTAATACGCCTGGGCCAAGGTATCGCCGGCACGCATCCGAGCCAGGATCACACTCAGTACATAGAGCGCATAATCCACGCCGATCCCCACGCCCAATGCAATGACCGGCAGTGTCGCGACTTTCACGCCCATGCCCAACCCCACCATCAGCGCCTCGCACAGGATCGAAGTAAGCATCAGCGGCAGTATCGCGCACAGGGTGGCGCGCCAGCTACGAAACGTCAGCAAACACAGCAGGCTGACCGCACCGTAGACCCAGAACAGCATCTCGCGCATGGATTTTTTCACCACGATGTTCGTCGCTGCTTCGATCCCCGCGCTGCCGGCCGCCAGCATGAACTTGACCTCTGGCAACGAGTGCCCAGCGATGAACTGCTCACTGGCCTCCACCACGCGGTTCAAGGTGTCAGCCTTGTGATCCGCCAGGTACACGTACAGCGACAGCATCGAGCAGCCCTGGTTGAACAGTTCTCGTGGTGCACGGGTTTGCACGGCGCCCAGCGCGCCGTCGTTGGGGATCAGTTCGTACCATTTGAAGTTGCCTTCGTTGTAACCGGCCGTGGCGATTTTGCTCAGCGCCGCCATCGACGTGGTCGATTCCACGCCGGGCAATTGCTCCAGCTGCCAGGCCAGGGCATCCACCGCGGACAGGCTGGCGTAACGGGTGCATTGATCCTCCGGGGTCTTGATCATGACCACGAAAATATCCGAGCTGGCCGCATAGTTCTGGGTCATGAACAGCGCATCGCGGTTGTAGCGCGAGTCGGCACGCAGCTCCGGAGCGCCGGGGTCCAGGTCGCCGATTTTCAGATGAAGGCTGACGGCAAAACCGAACGCGGCCAACACTAAGCCAACCAGCATGGCGCCAATGGCCCAGCGCCGTTGGGTAAACAGGTCGAGGGCACGCCACAGCGGATGCTTGATCTGCGCCTGTTGCTCGCTGGTTTCCGCACTCAGGCTGCGTTGCGCCGCTGCCGGGCTGACGCCGATGTAGCTGAGCAGGATTGGCAGCAGGATCAAGTTGGTGAAAATCAGCACCGCGACACCCAGGCTCGCGGTGATTGCCAGGTCCTGGATCACTCGGATATTGATCAGCAGCAACACGGCGAAGCCCACCGCATCGCAAAGCAACGCGGTGATGCCAGCGGCGAACAGCCGGCGGAAGGTATAGCGTGCGGCGACCACCCGGTGAGTGCCGCGGCCGATGTCCTGCATGATGCCGTTCATCTTCTGCGCGCCGTGGCTCATGCCGATGGCGAACACCAGGAACGGCACCAAGGCCGAGTACGGGTCGAGCTCGTAACCGAGGACGGCGAGCAGCCCCAGTTGCCAGAGCACCGCAGCCAGTGAGCACGTTACCACCACCAGGGTGCTGCGCACGCAACGGGTGTAGCCAAACAGCACCAGGACCGTCACCAGTACCGCTACCACGAAGAACAGCAGGACCTGGGTCATCCCCTCGATCAGGTCGCCGACGATCTTGGTGAAACCGGTGATGTGAATCCGCAGGTCGTCGGTCTGGTACTTGTCCCGCAACGCCTCCAACTGCCGGGAGAAATCGCCATAGTCCAGCGCCTTGCCCGTCTGCGGATTGATTTCCAACAAAGGAACGAAGATCACGCTGGACTTGAAATTGCCGGCCACCAACTGACCGACTTCACCGGAACGGGCCACATTGGTCCGCACTTGTTCGACGCTGGTGGCCGAGCCATCGTAGTCGTCAGGAATGACGGTGCCGCCATCGAGCCCTTCCTCAGTCACGGCGGTCCAGCGCGTAGTCGGGGTCCACAACGACTTCATGTAGGGTCGATCGACCCCCGGCAGTAGGTAAAGCTCATCGTTGAGCTTGGCCAGGGTGCCGAGATAATCCTTAGTGAAAATGCTCCCGTGCTTGACCTCCACGGCGACGCGCAGCGAGTTGCCCAGGCCGCTCAACTCACTGCGGTTCTCGAGAAAATTGGCGACGTAGGGATGCCCGGTGGGAATGGTCTTCTCGTAGCTGGCATTGATGCCGATGCGCGTGGCTTGCCAGCCGAGCACCAGCGTCACCAGCAGGCACAGCAGGACCACCAGCGGTCGATGGTTGAAGATCGCCCGTTCGGCGAAGTTGCCCGACGCCCGGTCGAAGTCTTCCTGGCGGCCGATCACGGTTTGGATTCTGTCGTCTTTCAAGTTTGACTCCTGTTGCACGAGCCGTGGCCCGATAGCGCTACACCGTGAAGTTTCAAGGTTTACCGGAGGCCCGCGGATCCTGGTCAGCGGCCACGCCGCTCAAACCGACACTCGCCAGGCTGCCGTCGACCGCCTGTTGCACGGCAGCGACCGTCGCGCCGCTGCGGCTTTGTCGCCTGTCAAAGCTGCGACCCTGGTCTTGACTGAATAAAAGCTCTCCGCTCTGGCTGGCCAACAGCAGGCTGCCGTCGCGCAGTTCAAGCGCCGTCGACAGCGTCGATTCGATAGTGGTTTCCAGGCGTCGCCAACTGTCGCCACGGTCGTCGGACCACCAGGCATTGCCCCGTAGACCGTAGGCAACCAAGCCCCCATCGCGGGTGCCGAGCAGGCCAAAAAAGCTGCCCTCGTAAGGTGACTTCAACGCCTGGAAAGACTGCCCGGCATCGGTCGAACGCAACAGCAGGCCGCGCTCGCCCACCAGCAACAGGTCCTTGCCCACGGCGCGGATGCCATAAAAGTTCAAGCCCTGCGGATTGTCCACGTGCCGCATCCACGGCAGCCAGCTTCGGCCGCCGTCGTCGGTGCGGAAGATCTGGTTGTAGGCGCCTACGACGTAGCCGTTCAGGCGGTCACTGAAATACAGGTCGAGAAACGGCTTGTCCGGTCCGTCATCGAGCATCTGCTGTGCCTGCGCCACGTTGGCGGCGCCGCCCGGCCTGCCGGCATCGCGCCCGGCGACCTGCGCCGCAAGGGCGATGGCACGTTCACCGTCGAGTTGCTTCTGCCAGGTCTCGCCGCCGTCGGTGGTATGCAGGACCACGCCAAGATGGCCGACCGCCCAGCCCTGCTCGGCATCGACGAATTGCACCGCGGTCAGGCTGACGCTGACCGGCACCTTGGCCTGGCGCCAAGTCACGCCAGCATCATCGGAGAGCAGCACGATCCCGCGCTCACCGACCGCCACCAAGCGCTCGCCGGCCCGGGCCAGCCCAAGCAATACCGCGCGCTGGGCCTTGGTGGTTGGCAGTGCCGGCTGCTGCAGCACTGCGAATGTCGTCGGCTGCGCGGCCACGGACACGTTTGCCCAAAGGCACAACGCCAAGGCGCAAGCCCCCCAAAGCGGACCGCGACTCACAAAGATTCTTTCAGCTCTCATGTCTTCATCCCGCCTGGAAAATCGTAAGGGCCCGCAGCGAGCCTCACCTCGCCACGGTCGCCACAGGTTCAGCGCATGTTTTCGTTGGCCATCGCATCCGGCGTGAAAAAAGACGCCGAAGGTTTTGCGACTTTCTGGTACTGGACCGCCAGGTCGTTGCTCGATGAGTTGAGGAAGTAAGCACCGGTGTCGAGGTTGTAGCTGCCCCACATGACCTGCGCGGTGAGGGCTCGCAAGTCCGGCGCCAAGAGTGTCAGCGAATACATTTGCCGGCCGAGTTTGCCTTGGGCGTCGTAGCCGTCGACCATCAGGATCTGCCAGGAGTCTTCGTCGACGTAGTAGGTCCGACGCGGCACCACATGGCGCTTGCCAGCTTTGAGCGTGGCCTCGACCACCCAGACCCGATGTTTTTCCCAACGAACCAGATCAGGATTGAGGAAGTTCACCTTGACCAGGTCGTCGCTCTTGGCCAACGCAGCGCGATTGTTGTTGTAGGGGACCATCAGCTCTTTTTTGCCGGTCAGCTTCAGGTCATAGCGGTCGGTAGGCCCGAACAGCATGAACGCTTCGTCGAACAGGCCGACGCCGGAGGTCACGAAGTCCGGCGTGTCATAGGCAATGTTCGGCGCCCGGCGAACCCGGCGCTGGCCGACCAGATACTGCCAGGCGGCACGGTTGGCCGGGTCCAGGTCCCAGTGGGTCATCAGTCCTTCACCGGCCTTGGACGACGGCAACTCAGTGAACAGCTTGCCCAGCAGGTACTTGCCGGAATAGTTTTCCAGGCTGCCGCCTTCGACGTAGTACGGAAATTGATAGGTGTACAGGGCCCGGGTCGCTTGGACTTTCTTGCCACCGGCGGTCATCAGCCAGGTGTCGAAAGGCGAGCTGATGGTGTCGCCGCCCTGCCAGGACAACCGATAGTTCCACAGCACTTGCGCACCGTTTTCCGGAATCGGGAACGGGATGCCACCATAAGCGTTGGCGACCTTTTCGCTGTCGACGTCCAGCGTGGCGCGGCTGGCATTCTTGCTGGTGTTGTCATAGACCCATTGCGGGGCGGCGGCAGAGCGATGGGTCGGGTACACGTCCAGGCGATAGTCCGGGTATTTCTTCAGCAGCAGCTGCGTCCCTTCGGCCAGTGCGCCGGCGTACTGCTGCATGTTCGAAGCCTTGATCGAATACAGCGGCTTCTCGCCGGCGAATGGATCGGGGCGCTTGTCACCGGGTTTATAGCCGGGCGCGACCTGGGTGTAACCGCCCTGCCACGCCGGGATACTGCCATCGGCATTGGCGGCGCGCTCGCCGCCCAGGGGTGTGAGATCGGTTTTCAGGCGTGCGGCCTGTTCAGGCGACACGGCGGCCTGCGCCAGGCCCATGCCGGCCAGGGCGAGGGTCAGGACGCAGGTGTTGAGGAATGCTGGGTTCTGCATGGCGAATCCACCTTATTAGAATGAGGTTTTCACGTAGAGCGAGACGAAGTCGCGGTCGGCCAACGACTGTCCGTAACTGAAATTGCCGTCCTCGCGCAGCCCGGCTTTCGGGGCGCCGAAGAAGTTCACGTAATTGAGGCCGACGTCCCAGCGCTGCAGGTAGGTGGCTTTGAGCCCGACGCTCCAATCGCCGGAATGGGTATTGCCGAAGCCGGATTTGTTGACCGCCGATGAACGCCCGTCCAGCACGATGCCCATGCCGATCGGCACGGTCAGGTCGACGCCGTCGACGATCTGGAAGTACGCCGGCTCCATCAATACCCGCAGCGCCGTGGCGTCGCGAGTGGTGTTAGAGTCCAGCGCCGCGGCGTTCTCGGTCACGCTCAGGGTGCGGTTCCAGGCCAGTTCGGCAAGGGCCGATCCGCCATCCCAGAAAGCAGTTGGCGATAACAGGTAAATCGCCGACAAGTTGGCGTGGGCCGTCTTGCCCCGGGCAAACAACGCGTCGTCGCCGCCATCGGCCTGTATGCCCGGCGTCACCACCTGCAGGTTGCTCACCAGCGGCGCGTTCCAGCGCACCGACGTTTCACCGGCAAAGTTGAACGGACCGTAGGCGGTGGAGAAGCTGACGCCAGCGGTCTTGATGTCTTCGGCGTAGACCTGACGATAGGAACCCAGGATCGGCAACCCCGTGGCAGCAGCCGCCGCGCCGTCCAGATACGCGTACAACCCGATCGGCGCTTTGTCGTGATATTGGGCCGCGTAGAAACCCAACTCCAGTTCGGTGCCGGTCGGCTTGAAGCGGATCTGCATGCCGCCCTGCCCCGAATTGCGCGGCTTCAGGTCCCCGCCATTCACCGTGTCGTTGCCAAACACCTGGCGCAGTGGACCGCTGCCGTAACCGATGGCATCGGCATCGCTCAGGTAGCTGCCGGCGCCGGGCAGGTTGGAACGTTCCCACTCGAACTGATAATAAGCGCCCACCGAAAGCTGCGGGTTGATCTGCAACTGGCCGGAGATCTGATTGACCGGACGCAGGATCTCCTTGAACTGAGTCCCCGGTACGCTAAGCAACTTGACCACGTCGGTCGGGCCTTGGGCATTGGCAATGCCGTTGCCGCCGTAGAACAGGCTTTCCCCGTAGATCAGGCTGTGTCGACCCAACCGCGCCACGCCCTGGGAGTCTTCACCGAGATCACCGCGCACGAACACGAAGGCGTCGAGAATCTCCGCGTCACGGCCGTGAAGCTTGCGGGTTTCACTGAGGAAATGGGTTTGTTCGCTGCTGTCAGTGTCCTGGTTGTAGATATCGTCATACCACGCTGCACCGCTCACCCGCAGTCCGTAATTCTGCCGGCTGAGGTCCATTTCGGAAAACAGGTCCAGGCGGTTGGAGACCAGGCCGCTGCTGAAATTCTTGTCGCCCTGGCTCTGGATCGACGGGTACAACCCGTTGGCGGTTGGCGCGTTGACCAAGCGGCTGTCCTGCCCTTGCAGGCGCCACGCCTGGCTGTACTTGATGGTGTTGTCCCAGCGCAGTTTCCAGTCCGAATCACCCAGGTCCATTTGCATGGCCTCGGTCCTTTCGACCATCACACCGGTGCTGCATAACGCCAGGAACAGGGCGCAGTGCTTGAAACGAAAGCAATCTTTGAGGTTATCCATGGGGCGCTCTCATTATTGTTATTTTTTGGCATGGCGTTGCTGCCAACACGCTCAGGTAGCAGCTCGCGCTGGGGCTCATTTCAGATGTAGGTGGAGGCCAACCCACCATCGACCGGCAAGTTGACGCCGTTGATCCAGCGCGACTCGTCGGCACACAGGAAAGCGATCACCGCCGCCACCTCATCGGCATACGCCGGACGCTTCATGCGATGGGCATCGGCCTGGGTCCGCGCCTCCCCGAGCATGCTCACGAAGTCGTCGAGGATGGGTGTGAACACCGGACCTGGCGCGACACTGTTCATGCGCACCGAATGTTCCAGGAACCAGGGTTGGGCCTGCAGGAAGTTCCAGACGATCAAGGCTTCCTTGAAGTACTGGTAGCAGGTCGAGTCCGGCACCGAATGCTCGGCCAACCAGGTTTGGCCGGCGGCGAAACCGTCGGTGCGCGCCAGCGCCTTGTGCTGCTCAAGACGTAACGGCCACTCGGCGCCAAGGATCGAGGTGACGTTGACGATGCTGCCGCCAGCGTTGATCCGTGGCAGCAATGCATGGCTCAAGTGGCGCAACCCAAGGTAATTGACCCGCGCCAGCAGTTGCGGATTGGCGGTGCCCGGCACTCCAGCAATATTGCATAGGCTGTCAAACCGTGCGGGTAGCTGCGGCAGCAGCCGTTCGATGTTCTCGGCGCTGCTCAAATCGCCCAGCACAAAACCGTCGAGGGTCATGTGCGGGGCCTTGAGGTCCACGCCAATCACCTGGGCGCCATGGGCGCGCAGAAGGCTCGCCGTGGCAGCGCCAATACCCGACGAGACCCCGGTCACCAGCACAATCTTGTTGTCGAGTTTCATGTTGAGTCCTCTTATTGTTTTTGTCTGCTCGCAGGGGCCTCAGCTTATTGGCCCCGTAGAAAACCAGCCCGTCAGAACGGGTAAAGCGGCGCCTTGTCCTTGACGGTCACCCACTGCCATTGGGTGTATTCGTCCCAGTCCGCCGGGCCGCCGACGCTACCGCCATTGCCCGACGCGCCTCGGCCGCCGAACGGATTGACGCACTCGTCGGCGACGGTCTGGTCATTGATGTGCAACATGCCGCACTGCAACCGCTCACCGATGGCCATGGCCCGGCCCACCGAGGGCGAGATGACCGCAGCCGACAGGCCGTACTCGCTGCGGTTGGCCATTTCGATGGCTTCCTCGTCGCTGGAAAAACTGACTACCGTCGCCACCGGGCCGAAGACTTCTTCCTCGAAGGCGCGCATGCCCGGCTTCACGCCGCTGAGCACGGTCGGTTGATAGAACAACCGCTTGTATTCACCGCCTGTTTCCAGCGTTGCCCCGGCGCGCACGCTGTCGCTGACGATGTCGTGCACGCGCAACAACTGCCGCCCATTGATCAACGGCCCGAGCGCCGCTTGCTCAAGGGCAGCGTTGCCCACGGTCAAGGCGCGAGCCTTGTCCACCAGTTTGCGGATCAGGGCCTGGGCGATCGACTCATGGACGAGGATCAAGCCGGTCGCCATGCAGATTTGCCCCTGGTGCAGCCAAGCGCCCCAGGCGGCATTGTTGGCGGCGAGGTCCAGGTCCGCGTCCTCGAGAATAATCAGCGGGTTCTTGCCACCCAACTCCAGCGCGACCTTCTTCAGGTTGCGCCCGGCCACTTCGGCCACTTTGCGACCGGCACCGGTGGACCCGGTGAAAGCGATCATCTTCACGTTGGGGTCGCGGCACAGCGCTTCACCGGCGTCCGCCGCGCCGGGCAATACTTGCAACAAGCCCTTGGGCAACCCCGCTGCTTCGAACAGACGCGCGATGAGAAAGCCGCCACTGACCGGCGTTTGCGGATCGGGCTTGAGCACCACGGCGTTGCCCGCCGCCAGCGCCGGTGCCACGGAGCGCATCGACAACACCAAGGGGAAATTGAAGGGCGAGATCACCCCGACCACACCGTGGGGCAGGCGCCGCGCATAAGACAAGCGCCCCGCTTCGCTGGGCAGCACCACCCCGTGGGCCTGGGACAGCATGCCCGCGGCCTGATGGAGCAGCACGATAGCTTCACGCACCTCGTGCTGCCCCTTGAACAGCGCCGCGCCGGTTTCCCGGGCGACGTAAAGCGCCAGCTCGGCAAAAGATTGTTCAGCCACATCGGCGGCTTTGCGCAAGATCGCCGCGCGGTCCCGCGGGCCAAGGGCCGCCCAGGCCGGTTGTGCCAGCGCTGCGTCGCGGCAGGCTTTGGCGATATCGGCCGCGTCGGCCGTGGCGCTGCGCATCAGCACCTCGCCGGTCGCGGGCTCGATGATCGACAGCAGCGGGCCAGAGGCAGGCACCCAATCACCGTTGAATACACACTGGGACGCGATCACCTGGGACAGCAGGTGGTTTTCGGATGCAGACATTTAAAGCTCCCGGCTCTTTGTTGTTGTCATCGTTTGCCGCGCCTTGCCGACGCTGGCGCAAACGCCGTAGGAGTGCTTGAGCAAGCCGTGTGCCGGTTTCGCCCGCCGGCCTGCAGAAACATCGCGCAGGGCCCTGGATCAACGCTCTGCCCCTGACACAGTGGCTACGCCGCGTCCGGCGAACCCACCACTGGCCGTTCGCCACTTGTTCATTTGATAAAGTTATGCTTAATAACTATCTCGTCAGGTGCTCATTTCGACTACCGCCACCAGGGGCATAACAATGAATAATCCCCACTGTCCGCTGCCGGACCGCATTGCTACCGAGCCTTTTCGTCCGCGGGGCGACAGCAAGGAACTGACCGACAGCAGCTCACCCACCCCGGCAGAACTGACGGACTGCCTGTTTTTTTCGCCTGACGATGGGCGAATCTGGCTCAACGACCAACGCATGTTGCTGCTGCACAGCTCATCCTTCGGCGCATTGCGCCGGGAAATCATCGAGCGCCAAGGACTCGAACAGGCCCGAGGCATGCTCACCCGCACCGGCTATTCCTCCGGCGCCCGGGACGCGCGGCTGATTCGCGAGCGCTGGCCCCGCGCCGATGCCGCGGCGGTGTTTCGCGCAGGCACGCACCTGCATACCCTCGAAGGCATGACCAAGGTCGAGCCACTGCACTTCAAGTTCGACGCGGATTCGGGTTTCTACGAAGGGGAATTCCTCTGGCATCACTCCTGCGAAGCCGACGAGCATGTCGCCGCCTATGGCACCGGGCAGGATCCGGTGTGCTGGACCGAGCTGGGCTATGCCATCGGCTTCGTCAGCGGCTTGTTCGGGCAATTGGTGGTGTTTCGCGAAGTGGAGTGTCGGGGCATGGGACACGAGCGCTGCCGTGTCGTCGGCAAGACCGCCGAGCAATGGGGCGACATCGAGCGCGACCTGAGCTACCTCAATGCATTACCACCAGCGGCGGCCGCGCCGTCCGGCGCCAGGCCAAACCCGATTGCCGCCAGTGACCCGCTGCCGGGCAGCGAGCAACCCTTGATCGGCGCCAGTGCGGCGTTCAACGCGGCGACACTGGCGTTGCAACGGGTCGCCCTGACGCCCGCCACCGTGTTGGTCACCGGCGAGTCTGGCGTAGGCAAGGAGTTGTTTGCTCGGCAGTTGCACCAATTGAGCCGTCGCTGCGAAGGGCCTTTCATCGCGCTCAACTGCGCGGCCATACCGGATAACCTGATCGAGGCCGAGTTGTTCGGCGTCGAGCGCGGCGCCTACACCGGCGCGACCCATTCACGCCCTGGCCGTTTCGAGCGAGCCCATGGCGGCACGTTGTTCCTCGACGAAATCACCTGCCTCAGCCTGGCCGGCCAAGGCAAGCTGTTGCGCGCCTTGCAGGAACGGGAAATCGAACGGATCGGTGGCGGCCATGGCATCAAGGTCGATGTGCGGGTGGTGGCGGCGACGAACATCGATCTGCGCAAAGCCGTCGAGCAAGGCGAGTTCCGTGAAGACTTGTTCTACCGGCTCAACGTCTACCCCATCGCCCTTCCGCCCTTGCGCGAGCGCCGCGATGACATACCGCTGTTGATCAATGCGTTTCTCAAACGCTTTTGCCTGGAATACGGCCGCACGCCGATGGGCCTGACCATGCGGGCCTTGAAGGTTCTGCTGCGCTATGACTTTCCCGGCAATGTGCGGGAATTGCAGAACCTCATCGAACGCGGCCTGATTGCCAGCGAAGAAGGCCAGGCCATCGACCTGGTGCATCTGTTTCGCGATGAACGACTGCCTGTGGACGCGTACTCGGTCGACGACCACGGCGGCTTGTCACCCTTGGGCGCCACGACGAGCGAGGGCACGGCAAAGACGCCGTTGCTCAAGTCCCTTAGTCAGTTGGACGCAGATTTTTCCATTGACGGCCTGGAGTCACGCTTGATCAACGAAGCCTTGCACATGAACAGCGGCAACCTGGCGGCTGCATCCAGGGCGCTGGGGCTGAGCCGGGCGCAATTCGCTTACCGGTTGAAGAAGCATCAACGCGTCGGCGAATGAAAAAAGGTCTGTGGTCCCTCGCCACGGGTTTTGCGGAGCGTGTTTCAATCCGTCGTGCTGACGGCCATGACGAGCTCCGTCAACCTTTGACGCACACCACTTGGCGCAGGGTATGCAGCACTTCGACAAGTTCACGTTGTGCATGCATTACCTTGTCTATGTCTTTGTACGCCATGGGAATCTCATCAACCACGGCAGCATCTTTCCGGCATTCGACATGCGAGGTGGCGCGGACCTGATCCTCGACGGTGAAGCGTCTTTTTGCCTCGGTCCGACTCATGACCCGACCGGCACCGTGGCTGCAAGAGCAAAACGATTGCTCGTTACCCAAGCCACGCACGATGAAGCTCCTGGCGCCCATCGAGCCGGGAATGATGCCCAACTCACCTTTTCTCGCCGACACCGCGCCTTTGCGCGTCACCAGCACGTCTTGCCCGAAGTGTCGCTCTTTCTGCACGTAGTTGTGATGGCAATTCACGGCTTCCAGGGCGACCTCGAACGGTTTGCTGATGACCTGCCGAGCGGCGCGTATCACCGCCTCCATCATCAATGTCCGATTCTGCCGGGCAAAATCCTGGGCCCAGCCCACCGCTTCGACATAGTCGCCGAAATGCTTGCTGCCTTCTTCAAAATAGGCCAAGTCACGGTCCGGCAGATTGGCCAGGTGCTGGCGCATGTCAGCCTGGGCGAGCTGGATGAACAGATTGCCGATGGCATTGCCCACGCCTCGGGAACCACTGTGCAGCATGAACCAGACCCGATTGGCCTCATCCAGGCACACTTCGATGAAGTGATTGCCGCTGCCCAGGGTGCCGAGGTGCTGGCGGTTATTGGTCCGGGTGAGCTTGGGGTATTTGTCGGTAATCGCCTTGAACCGTACGGCCAGCGCGGCCCACGCCTGGTCAGCCTCCGTTGGGACGCTGTTCCAGGCACCCTTGTCGCGCCCGCCGTGGCTGAGGCTGCGGCCATGGGGGACGGCTTTTTCAATGGCGCTGCGCAGGCCCCGGAGATTGTCCGGCAAGTCGGCGGCGTCAAGCGAGGTACGGGCAGCGATCATGCCGCAACCGATGTCCACGCCCACCGCCGCAGGAATGATCGCCCCGACGGTCGGGATCACGCTGCCGATGGTCGAGCCCTTGCCCAGATGCACGTCGGGCATCACCGCCAAGTGTTTGAAGATAAACGGCAACTTCGCCGTGTTCATCAACTGCTGCCGGGCTTCGGCTTCCACCGGCACGCCCTGGGTCCAGAGCTTGATGGGCTTGCCATTGGCGACTTCCAGAAGTTCGTAGCTTTTCTCTTGCATGACCGGGGTTCTGTTCTGTTGGTGCGCCGGCTTCATTGCCGGCTCACAGTTTCGACACTGGGCATGAACGCAGATTCAGCGGCAATCTGGCGAACGCACTTGCGTGACAGGATGTGGCGAGCCTGGGCCTTCGAACGGGCCCAAGACCCCGCCGAAGAACTGGGCGACAGTGCTTATGCGGTCAAAAAATGGACCTATTCGCTTGAAAATTGATCCCACTATTGAGGATTGTCCCGAACGGTACCAAACGGCGCCGTTCCATGGGATTTCAAGAGAGCGTGAATACCGTTGCCCCAGCGGGGCAAAAATTGCGCATCATAGGCGCCGTCCGCTCAAGGGAGATTTACATGCGTGCCATTTTTTCCATCGTGCGTCTTGCCGTGCTGTCGCTGGGCGTGGCGTTTGCCAGCACCGCGCTGGCCACCGAAGAGACGCAACTGGTCGAGTCCATCAACCTTTACCGCAGCCAATCCCAAAGCTGCGCGGGCCAGGCGTCCCTGGAACTGCCGCCGCTGGCGATGGATTCGCGACTGATTCTATCGGCCAACGGGATCGGTGACCTGCAGCAGGCCTTGGCGCGGGCGGCGTATCCAATGGTCAACGTGCAGGCCATCAGCCTGTCCGGGCCTCGGGACGCGCAAGGGGCAATGAAGGCTGTGCAGGAGAGTTTCTGCCAGGTCGTGCTGGACCCACAATTCGTCGACATCGGCGTCAGCCGCCTCGACCGTGAATGGCGCATCGTACTGGCCCGGCCGCTATTGTCGGCGCGCCTCGGCGATTGGCAGGCCGAAGGCCAGAAGCTGCTCAAGCTCATCAACAGCGCCCGCGCGCAACCTCGCCGTTGTGGCACCGCGGCTTTCGCGGCCACCACCCCTTTGGCCTGGAACGGCACCCTGGCCCTGGCCGCCGTGACCCACACCCGCGCGATGGCGAACAACAACTTCTTCGACCACAAGGATCGTGACGGACGCATGCCTGGCGATCGCGCCGAATTAGCCGGCTACCTGGGACAGGCTATCGGCGAAAACATTGCCGCCGGGCAGGACACAGCGCTGAAGGTGGTGGACGGCTGGCTGGCGAGTCCGGGGCATTGCGCCAACTTGATGAACCCGCAATTTCGCGAATTGGGCGCCGGTTATGCGGTGGACCCTAAAAGTGACGCGGGCATCTACTGGACGGCCATGTTCGGTACTCAATAACCTTTCAGGTCCTGTCGCAAGGTCTGCCGGACATGGCTCATGAACTGGGTCAGCGAAGGTGATTGAGCCACGGGCTTGCGTTGCAGCAGGCCGATTGAGCGTCTTGCAGGCTGGTCGATGGCCGTGACCGCACACTGCTCACCAATGTTGAAGACCGCGGTGCAACTGGCCGGCAACAGGGAAAATCCCAGCCCTTCGCGCACCAGGGCGGTGGCCGTGCTCATGTGCGCCACCTCCCAGGCCGGTATCGGATCAACGTTCAGATAGCGCAACGCAGCATCAGCCAGGGGCCGGATGCTGGTGTCCGCAGTCAGGGCAATGTAGGACCGGCGCTTCCAGGCGTCCTCGCCGTCACGCAAATGGTCGGCGTGGCTCAGCAATACCAGGTTGTCATCCAACAGGCGCACGAAGCTCAGCCCGGACAGATCGTCAGGCAGCGAAGTGATGCCCGCCTCCACCTCGCCTCGTTGCACCCAGCCCATGATTTCCCCGGCGCGACCGTCGAGCAGACTCACGGTCACGCCAGGGTGCTCACGCTGGAAAGCGGCGATGACGGTGGGCAGGAATGACGCGGCCGCCGTGGGCAGCGCCGCCAAACGGAGCGTGCCGCGGCTGAGATTGAGGGTGTCGCGGGCGTCGCGCACGGCATCGTCCATATCCCGCAGCATGCGCCTGGCCTGGGGCAGGAAATGTTCACCGGCCGGCGTCAGTTCGACGCTGCGGGTGTTACGTGCCAGCAACTGCAATCCCATGCTCTCTTCCAACTTGCGAATGTTGTAGCTCAGCGCCGGCTGGGACAGGTGCAGTTGTTCTGCCGTGCGGGTGAAGCTTGAAGTCTCGGCGATCAGGATGAAGGCACGCAGCTGTCGAAAAGAAACGTTCATGGCCACTCATAGAATTAATGGATCAATTGATTCTACCTTTAAAATTCACAGAACAATCCAGCCTGTCCACTATGGGTCACCCTTCAGTGGAAAACGGACATGACAAAAACAATTCTCGTCGGGTGCGGGGCCGGTTTCGCTAATGACCGGCCTGACGCCGCCCTGCGCCTGGCTCAAGACTTGGCACAACGCAGCGGTCAGCGCTACATCATGCTTGAGCTGTTGGCAGAGCGGACGTTGGCCGAAGCGCAGTTGCGCAAGCGCCTGGATCCCCAGGCTGGATACTCCCCTCGCCTGTTCGATTTCCTCGAGCCCATGCTGGACCTGTGCGTCGAGGCCGGCATTGCGATTATCACCAATGGCGGCGCAGCGAACCCCAGGGCGGCGGCGCAACGACTGCGTGACGGGCTGGCGGGACGCTTCCCTGACCTGAAGATCGCTTGTGTGTTGGGTGACGACTTGCTTGAAGAAACGCCCCCTCGTTATTCGCAATGGCTGCCATCGTGCGCGGGTGAGCAACCGGTTTCGGTAAACGTCTACACCGGTGCCGACGGTATCGTTCAGGCGCTCACCGACGGCGCCGGCATCGTGCTCTGTGGCCGCGTCGCCGATCCGTCACTGGCCGTGGGGGCGATCCGCCACGGATTGGGCTGGGCCGCCGATGATTGGCAGAAGATGGCTGTCGCCACCACGGCGGGACACTTGCTGGAGTGCTGCACCCAGGTCACCGGTGGTTATTTTGCCCACCCCGGCGTGAAAGAGATTCCCGACCCGGCCAACCTGGGATGTCCGATTGCCGAAATCCACGCGGATGGACGCTTGGTTATTGGAAAGACGCGCGACTGCGGCGGCAGAGTCAGCGAACAGACCGTCAAGGAACAGCTGCTGTACGAAGTGCACGACCCGCGACGCTATCTGACGCCCGACGTAGTGCTGGACCTGGGCCAGGCTCGCGTCCATGACTTGGGTGAGGACCGTGTCGAGGTCAGCGGCCTGCTCGGCCATCCCCGTCCCGACACGCTCAAAGGGCTGGCTGGCGAACGTGGGCTCTGGTTCGGCGAGGCAGAAATTTCCTATGCAGGCCCCGGCGCCATGGCCCGCGCCGCACTGGCTCGAGAGATTCTGCTGCAACGTTTCGACCGGTTGGCGCCTGGGGTGCAACCCTGGATTGACCTGTCGGGCGTGGCCAGTCTGTTCAACGACCAGGGCGGCCGTTACCTGCAAAAACAACTGGCCCAGGCGCCCGCGCTGGAAGATGTGCGCGTGCGCATCGGCCTGACCCACACCGACCGTTCGCTGCTCGACGCCCTGCTGGCCGAAGTGGAATCGCTCTACACCAACGGACCGGCGGGTGGCGGTGGCGTCCGGCGACATCTGGTCGAGGCCGTCACAACCCGCAGCTTCCTGTTGCCGCGCGATGAAATCCACACAACCCTGGAGTGGTACTGATGAACCTGGTGACCCTCGCCGATTTCGCCCACGCCCGTGCCGGCGACAAAGGCAACATCCTCAGCATCGCGGTTTTCCCCCACGACCCGGCCCACTATTCATGGTTGCTACGCGAACTGACCTGCGAGCGCGTGGCCGAGCAATTCGCGACGCGCCAGCCGTCGAAGGTGCATCGCTACGAGCTGCCGAACCTGGAGGCCCTGAATTTCGTGCTCGAAGACGCCTTGGAAGGTGGTGTGAATCGCAGTTGCGGTCTTGATCGCCACGGCAAAAGCCTGAGCTATCTACTGCTCGCCTTGCGCTTGCCGGGACCGCAGGACTGATCGACGCGCTGCCCGATCCATCGACAACAATAAAAAAGAGAGGCTGCAACATGATTACAACCCTGGGTTTCCTGATGATGCTGGTCATTATCGGATTGATACTGTTGCGCAGGATCAGTCCGGTGGTGGCGTTCACCACCCTCCCCGTGGTCGCTTGCCTGCTGGCCGGTTTCAACCTCGGGCAGATCGGCGAATTCATCAAGGCCGGCTTGCTCACCGTGGCTCCGACCGCCGCGCTGTTTCTGTTTGCGATCCTGTTCTTCGGCATCATGCGTGATCGGGGATTGTTCGATCCGTTGGTCAACCTGCTGATCCGCAGCACCGGCGGCAAGCCGCTGGCGGTGGCCTTGGTGACGGTGTTGGTGACCTCGGTGGTGCACCTCGATGGCGTTGGCGCCGCGACGTTCCTGCTGACCATCCCGGCACTGCTGCCCTTGTACAAACGCTTGAACATGAGTTCGACGATGCTGTTGTGCCTGGTCGGCACTACTGCTGGGGTCGTCAATATGGTTCCCTGGGGCGGAACGACCGCCCGCGCCGCCGCGGTGTCGGGGCTCGACGCCACCGAGCTATGGCTGGGCTTGCTGCCGGTACAGATGGTGGGCCTGGCGTGCATGCTCGGGGTGGCGACCATCCTCGGAACGCGCGCCCAGCGTCGCCAACCGATGTCCCTAGGCGCGGCGGCGACGTGTGACATCGACAACCTGCAGACTCAACAACGCGATTTCAGCCTGTCGCCCCGCGAGCTGCGCTACTGGCTGAACGTCGCCCTGACTGGCGTGATCCTCGCGTGCCTGTTCACCGGTATTTTTCCCTTGTATGCCTGTTTCATGGTCGGGCTGGGCATCGCCCTGCCCTTGAACTTCCCGTCCCTGGACGCCCAGGCCGAACGCCTCAAGGCCCACGCCTCCGATGCACTGCAAATGGTCTTGGTGATGATGGCCGCCGCCGTGCTGTTGGGCGTGCTCTCCGGCGCGAAAATGTCCGACGGCATGGCCCTGGCACTGATCGACATCCTGCCCGCCGGATCCGCCCAGTACCTGCACGTGATTGTCGGGTTCTTCGGCGTCCCGCTGGGCATGATTTTTTCGCCGGACGCTTACTATTTCGCCTTGCTACCGGTGATCAAGGACGTAGCGGCTGCCGCCGGTGTTCCTCTCGAAGCGGTGGCCCGAGCCATGCTGATCGGCGAGAACACCGGTTTTTCCATCAGTCCGGTCGTGCCCAGCGTCTACCTGGCCCTGGCCCTCAGCGGTGTCGAACTGCGCAAGCACATGGCCTATACCTTTTTCTGGGCTTGGGGCGTCAGCCTGGTGATGCTCGCCTTCGCCGTGCTGACCGGGGCTGTACAGGTATGAGTCTCAAGGGTGGGTTTGGAAAATCAGCGACCGATGCACCCCCGAACCCGCCCTCACCCCATCGCCCACGGCCAGCGCGACCGAGCCGAACGGCATCGCCGCATCCCCACAGGCAAACACCCCCGGCAGGCTGGTTTCACGCGTCATCGGGTCGCACTGGATGAAAGCCCCGAGTGGGCCGTCCTCAAACGTACAGCCCAACGTTTGCGCGATCGAGCTGGCGACCCGGGTGCGCGGCAGGACAAACAGACCGGCGATGGCGATCACACGACCGCTGGCCAACACAACGTTGGCCTGTTCGCCTTCGATGCGCTCGACAGGCTCCGCCACCACGGTAACACCGCGCTGCCCAAGACTCGCCAGTTGCTCAGGATCCGGCTCGAACACGCCGTTGGTGAAAAAAGTCGTCGGCCCCCAGTCTGGCAGCATCAAGGCATGGTGAAGCGACATCGGCGAGGTCGCCAGGGAGCCAATCGGCCCCTGGTCCAGCTCATAGCCATGGCAGTACGGGCAATGAAAGACACTTTGCCCCCAACGTTCCGCCAGTCCCCGCACCGCTGGCAGTTCGTCAATTACCCCGGTGGCGAGCAACAGACGACGGGCGCTGTAGCGTTGCCCGTGGGTGGTTTCGACGATGAAGCCCTCCTCCTGCCTGGCAGCGTGCGTTGCGGTGTCTGAAACCCATTTCACCGTCGGGTACGCCAGGAGCTGCGTTCGGGCGTCATCGGCAATGTCATCGGGCGCCCGGCCGTCCTGTCCGAGAAAACCGTGGGATGTCGCGGCAAACCGGTTACGTCGCTCGCCTGCGTCGATGACAAGCACTTTGCGGCGGCCACGGGCCAATTGAAGACCTGCAGACATTCCGGCATAGCTGCCGCCAGCAATGATGACGTCGTATTCCATGAGCGTTCTCCAAGATGTTTACGAGGGCGTGGGAAAGTCTCGACACATCGTATGTTTCTTGAAAAACAACTGTCAATAGTCTCGTAACTTTTGCGATTACAGGCGATACTCCACACGGTTTTACCTTCGGATATTTTCATGAGAAACGACACGCGTCTTTCCCGCATGCTGCACGTACTGATCCATATGGACCGGCATCAGCAATCCGCCACCTCCGATACCCTCGCGCAAATGCTTGGCACCAATCCCGTGGTGGTGCGCCGGACCATGGCCCTGCTCAAGGAACAGGGTTACGTCACGTCGGAAAAAGGCCATCGCGGCGGTTGGAGCCTGGCCAAGCCCTTGTCGGACATGACCTTGCTCGACATCCACCAAGCGCTGGGCAGCACCTCCATCTTCGCCATCGGCCTGTCCACCGATCACCCGCAATGCCTGGTGGAACAGGCGGTGAACGCGGCGCTGACGGACGCGTTCGAAGAGGCGCAGGCGTTGCTGCTAAAGCGCCTGGGCAGCATTACGTTGGCGCAGTTGGCGGAGGATTTTGATCAGCGTTATCAGCAGTTCTTCGCCGGTGAGGCGGGCACAGGGACAGAACACAGCCATCATTGAAGCGAGTACGCAGACCGCCATGGCGCGGGTTTTGTTGGCGGGCGTTCAGGCGAGATAGCGCTTGAACCAGTCAATTGTTCGCGACCACGCCAGATCAGCTGCCGCTTCGTCATAACGCGGTGTCGAGTCGTTGTGAAAGCCATGATTGACGCCTGGATAAATGTAGGCCTGATAGTCCTTCTTTCCGGCCTTGAGCGCCGCTTCATAGGCCGGCCAGCCTTCGTTGATCCGCGTGTCGAGTTCAGCGTAGTGGATCAATAGCGGCGCCTTGATCCGCGACACGTCCTCGGGTTTGGGTTGGCGTCCGTAGAACGGCACCGCCGCGCCCAGTTCCGGGTACGCCACCGCGGCCGCGTTGGCCACCCCACCGCCGTAGCAGAAACCGGTGATGCCGACTTTTTTCCCGCCCACGGCCTCATGCTTGCCGAGAAACTCGATCGCGGCGAAAAAATCGTTCATCAGTTTCTCCGGGTCGACTTGCTGTTGCAGCTCGCGCCCCCTGTCGTCATTGCCCGGATAGCCGCCCACCGATGTCAGGCCATCGGGTGCCAGCGCGACGAACCCGGCCTTGGCGACGCGCCGGGCGACGTCTTCGATGTATGGGTTCAACCCCCGGTTTTCGTGAGCCACCACCACGCCGGGCGTAGCTCCGCTGGCCTTGGCTGGCCGCACCAAGTAGGCACGCACCTGGCCGTGGCCGTTTGGCGAGGGATAGGTGATGTACTGCGCCAGGATATCCGGGTCGGTGAAGTTCACCTGCATCGCCTGGGCATAATCGGGGCTCAACGATGCCAACAGCGCACCCGCCGTGAGCCCGCCCACCGCGAATTGGCTGGCCCGTTCGAGGAAGACCCGCCGGGAAATCTGGCCATGGGCGTAGAAGTCGTAGAGTTCAAGCAGTTCGGGAGCAAAGTCCCTGGCGGTGAGACGTGTCATGGGTAGGATCCTCGGCTGGGATCGAAAAATCATAGCCGAAAAAAACGCCGCTCCAGGAGCGGCGTTTCTTTTTACCAGACGGCGTCCGGTTTACAGCGCCATGTCAGCCGCTGGATTGGCCTCACGGTCAGCAGCCGGTTTGGCCGGTGCTGCCGCGGCGTTTGCCTTGCCGACAGCCGGTGGCGGGGTCAGTTGCAGGACTTCGCTGGTGTAGGCCCATTCCTGGGCTACGCGCTCTGGGCTCTCGTTGAGCTTGGTGCCGTAGCTCGGGACGATCTGGCGCAGTTTTTCCTGCCAGGCCGGGGTCGCAACCTTGTCCTTGAAGACCTTCTCAAGCACGGTCAGCATGATCGGCGCAGCGGTCGAGGCGCCTGGCGAAGCACCCAGCAGGCCGGCGATGCTGCCGTCCTGGGATGTAACGACTTCGGTGCCGAGTTTCAGCACGCCGCCCTTCTCTTCGTCACGCTTGATGATCTGCACACGCTGGCCGGCTTGCCACAGGCGCCAGTCTTCCTGCTTGGCTTCCGGGAAGTATTCCTTCAGCGCGTTGAAACGGTCCTCGTCCGACAGCATCAGCTGTCCGGCCAGGTATTCCACCAGCGGGTACTGTTCGATACCGACCTTGGTCATCGGCCACACGTTGTGGGTCGTGGTGCTGGTCAGCAAGTCGAAGTACGAGCCGTTCTTCAGGAACTTGGTGGAGAACGTGGCGAACGGGCCAAACAGAATGACGCGCTTGCCATCGAGCACGCGGGTGTCCAGATGCGGAACCGACATCGGTGGCGCGCCAACTGAAGCCTTGCCGTAGGCCTTCGCCAAGTGCAGCTGGGCGATGGTCGGGTTCTCGGTCACCAGGAACGAACCACCCACCGGGAAACCAGCGTATTCACGGGCTTCGGGGATGTCGGACATCTGCAGCAGGTGCAACGCACCGCCGCCAGCACCGATGAACACGAACTTGGCGTCGGTCTCGGTTTCGGTACCGTCCTTCAGGTTCTTGTACGAAACGCGCCAGGTGCCGTCTTCGTTGCGGGTGATGTCTTCCACTTCGCTGGACAGCTTGAGCGAGAAGTTCGGCTTGGTTTGCAGGTAGGTGGCGAACTGGCGCGTGATTTCACCGAAGTTCACGTCCGTGCCCAGCGGGCTCCAGGTGGCCGCGACTTTCTGGCTCGGGTCACGTCCTTGCATCATCAGCGGAACCCACTTGCTGATCTGCGCAGGATCTTCGGAATACTGCATGCCGGCGAACAACGGGCTGGCCTGGAGAGCTTCGTAGCGCTTCTTCAGGAACGCGATGTTCTCGTCGCCCCACAAAAAGCTCATGTGCGGCGTGGAATTGATGAACGAGCGCGGATCCTTCAGCACGCCATTCTTGACCTGCCACGACCAGAACTGGCGGGAAATCTGGAAGGCTTCGTTGATTTCGATAGCCTTGGAGATGTCGACCTTGCCGTTCTTGTCTTCCGGCGTGTAGTTCAGCTCGGCCAGCGCGGAGTGACCGGTACCGGCATTGTTCCAACCGTTGGAACTCTCTTCGGCAACACCGTCCAGGCGCTCGACCATTTCCATGGTCCAGCCCGGCTCCAGCTCGTTGAGCCAGACACCGAGGGTCGAACTCATGATGCCGCCACCAATGAGCAAGACATCCACTTTTTTCGGCTCGGCGGCGTGCGTGGTCGCAAGACCCATCGCCATCGCCAGGCCCAGCAGCGCCGTATGTGTTTTCTTCAACATGTGTGTATCCCTAGGATAAAACGCCATTCCGCCCTCCAATCCTGTTCGAGGGATGACCACGCCCATGCCGGCACAGCCAGCGGGCGGGTATCGAATGGACTGGAGGATGGACCTACAGGGCCGAGCAATATCGGCCTCACATTTATGTCTCTCCGGCGCTGTCTTCTTGTAGGTCTTGGCTTCAGCTGGGTGAGGGACACTGCAAAACGGTCTGGATCGGGCCCGGCGTGGCCGTGCCCGATTGTCGCAGCGGGGGGAGTTTACAGAAGGAAATAAGCAGACCGAAGCGCATTTTTGCATTCGAGGTAAAAACGCCGACCAAATGACGGCGTTTTAATGGCTCCGTTCGGCCCCGTACCTGCGCCCCCTCCTTTAACTCAAAGGTACTTGAGGATGGCGATGTCGCGACGACGTTGCTTCAAGGCTGCAAACCAACGGGTCGGAAAAAACAGCGCGACGCCCAGCAACACGCTCCACAACCAGACCATCGGCAACTGATCGAAGCCGAAGTAGGCGCCCTGGTTGGTGCCCCAGATCATCACGGCGACCAGGTACATGGCCTTGAGCACGTACAGGTGCAGCAGATAGAAAAACATCGGCGCGCCCCCATAGACCGCCAGCACCGCGATGCTGCCCTTCTCCTGGGCCTTCTCGAAGACTGCCAGCAGGATCAAGCCCACGCCGAGCGTCGGCAGGAGGAACATCAGCGATGGCGGGTACTTGGTGGCGCTCAGAAAACTCATGGACGTGCGCAGCGCGTCACCGGTGTGCACCCAGGGTTTGTCGCCATACACATTGAGGTAGCGAATCAGCACGAAGGCGACCAGCAGGCCGATGCCGACCGTGAACAACCGCCGCAACCTGACAGCGGGTTCCATGTCCTTGCCGAACCAAGGCCCGATGGCCCAGCCCAGAACAATCACGCCGATCCAAGGCAGCACCGGATACGTGGTACGAGCCCGGGTGAACTCAGTGATGTCGATGAATGCCCGCTGGTGAAGGATCGACCATGGCACGAAAAACGGCGAATCCGGCCCCAACACCACGCCGTCCAGCAGGTTGTGCCCGGCAACGATGGCCAAGCCCAGCACGATCAGCCAGCTGCGCTTGAGATGCAGCAGCGCCGCCAGGACAATCATGCAGATACCGATGCACCAGATCACCTGCAACCAGAGGGTCTTGGGCGGGAACTCGGCATTCCAGGCGAAACACACGAAGGTCAGTTCCAGGAACACCAGGAACAGGCCGCGCTTGAGCAAGAACACCGACGTCTCACTGGCCGTGTGTTTCTGGCTGTAGAGCCAGGCCGACAAGCCGGTGAGGAAGATGAACACCGGCGCACAGAGCGTGCTGAGCAAACGCGTGAAAAACAGGTCCGGGGTCACGCTCAAGGCATCGATGGGATCGGTGACTTGACGGTGCAGCAGGAAAGTCTCGCGTACGTGATCAACCAGCATCAGCAACATGACGAAACCCCGCAGGGCATCGATCGCAAGCAAACGGGTAGCGGTTTTAGCGGTGCTGGACGCGAGGGACGGAGCGATGACAGCGCACGGTGTTGTCGCGCTTGGGGATAGGCTCATGGCGATACTCAGGAAAGTCGGTGGTCCGTGTCGGGCCAGGAATGAGAATTCCTGCCGAACGAAATCGGATAACATAACACGGCTTTTCTGATCGTCCCCGAATGTGTGGACTGGCGGGGGCTTTGGCAGCGCTGGCCTGCGCAGCAGGATCAACTCAATGAGCAGTGACACCGAGTTGTCTGGTTCCGGGGCTGCTGCGCAACCCAGCGGGAGCAAGCTCCCTCGCCACGGGGGGTGTATCCGTACTTGGGAATGAAGTCGGACCCGCTCTTGTGGCGAGGGAGCTTGCTCCCGCTGGCCTGCGCAGCAGGCCCCCTCGCCTTCAGCTCAGAACCGCGGCTTGACGGTTTTCCAATCCGGCCGGTAGCGACGCATCTGCCGGACATCGTCACGCTGGCGGATACCGCAGCTGAGGAATTGCTCATGCAGCTTGCCCAGTTGATCGCGGTCCAGCTCCAGTCCGAGACCCGGCGCCCGGGTGATTTTCACGCAGCCATCGACAAACGGCAGCTTGCCGCCCTTGATGACTTCTTCATCCGGTTCCTGCCAGGGGTAATGGGTGTCGCAGGCATAATCCAGATTTGGCACCGACGCCGCCACGTGAGCCATCGCCATCAGGCTGATGCCCAGGTGCGAGTTGGAATGCATCGACACCCCGAGGCCAAAGGTGTCGCACATCTTCGCCAGCACTTGGGTGTCCCGCAGCCCTCCCCAATAATGGTGGTCGGCGAGGACGATCTGCACGCTGTCCTGGGCCACGCTACGGCGAAACTCGTCGAAATCGGTCACCACCATATTCGTCGCCAGCGGCAAGCCCGTACGTTTGTGCAGTTCGGCCATGCCCTCCAGCCCAGGCGTCGGGTCCTCGTAATACTGCAAGTCATCCCCGAGCAGCTCGGCCATGCGGATGGACGTTTCCAACGACCAGTTGCCATTTGGGTCGATGCGCAACGGGTGGTCGGGAAACGCCTGCTTCAACGCCTTGATGCAGGCGACTTCATGTTCCGGCTCCAAGGCGCCGGCCTTGAGCTTGATACTCTTGAAGCCGTATTGCTCGATCATGCGCCGGGCCTGGGCGACGATCTGTTGCTCGTTGAGTGCCTCTCCCCAGCTGTCCGGCGGGTACGGTGAATCGACGTGCTCGGCGTACTTGAAAAACAGGTAGGCGCTGAACGGTATTTCGTCACGGATTGCGCCGCCCAGCAGATCCACCAGCGGCACGTTCAGGTAATGCGCCTGCAAATCCAGGCAGGCAACCTCGAATGCCGAATAAGCATTGCTCACCGCCTTGCTCGCGTGAGAGCCCGGCGCCAGCTCCGCACCGGCGACGCTCGCGGGTTTATGGGCCGCGACTGTTGCCTGGACGATGGCCCGCAACTGGTTGAGGTTGAACGGATCCAGGCCGATCAGTTGGCTCTGGACCTGTTGCTGAATCGCCAGGGCCGGCGCATCGCCGTAGCTCTCGCCGAGGCCGATGTAGCCGTTGTCGCTTTCGATCTCGATGATCGAACGCAGCGCGAACGGCTCGTGGATGCCACTGGCGTTCAACAGCGGTGGGTCGCGAAAGGCAATGGGTGTCACGGTGACGCGTTTGATCTTCATACAGCGGCTCCCGATGGGCCAGGGTTCAGGGCTAGGGGGTTTTCCGGTGATTGGGCGTCGGCAACGCTTTCACGCCGGCCGGACAATGAATTGGGGGTGTCGCGCTTGGGTGTGGTACGAGCGAAGAAGATCACCACGGCGGCGACCAACGAAGTGATGGCCAGGGTTGAATCTGGAATGTGATTCAAGGGGGCCTCTCAATATTGTTTTTGTGGGGCTTTCTTTATGAAGAGCGGTGCGATGATGGACGCCGGGGATTGTTCCCGTCTAATCTAACTTGGCACTTGATTGATACCCGGATTGAATCAATGTTTGAACTGGCCCAACTGCGCTGCTTTACCACCGTGGCGACCGAACTCAACTTCCGCCGCGCTGCCGAACGGCTGAACATGACCCAGCCACCCTTGAGTCGGCAGATCCAGTTGCTGGAACATCACCTAGGCGTCGAGCTGTTCACTCGCAGTACTCGCAGCGTCGCCCTCACCGCCGCCGGCCGGGCGTTTTTCATCGAAGCGCAGAACCTGTTGCAGCAAGCGCAGCAAGCCGCCGTGGCCGCCAAACGTTTCGCCCAAGGCGACATCGGCTCGGTCACCATCAGCTTCGTTGGCAGCGCGGTGTATGAGTTCCTGCCCAAAGTCATCGCCGAGGCGCGGCTGAAACAACCGCAGGTGAAAATCGTCCTGTCGGAGATGAACACCTACCAGCAACACGAAGCCCTGCGGGCCCGACGCACCGACTTGGGCATCGTCCGCTCACCGCTGTTGGAAACCGGCTACGCCACTGAATGCCTGGTGCGCGAGCCGTTCGTTTTGGCCGTGCCCGCCGAACATCCGCTGGCGAGCGCCGAGTCTGTCAGCGTGCAAGATCTGGATGGGCAACCCTTCCTCATGTACTCCCACTCCGCCTACCCGCCCTTCAACGAACTGCTCACCGGCATGCTGCGCTCGGCCAGGGTCGCGCCGCAGTTCGTGCAATGGCTGGGGTCGTCGCTGACCATCCTGGCGCTGGTCAACGCCGGCATGGGCCTGGCGCTGGTGCCGCGTTGTGCGACCAGCGTGGTGTTCAAGCACGTGGTGTTTCGCGAGATCGACCTGGGCCAAGGCGTGCAGAGCGAGCTGCACTTGGTGTGGCGCGAGGACAATGACAATCCGGCGTTCACCATGCTGCTGGAAGGAATTCGCGGGGCGGTTCGGGACGGGGTTTGATTACCGGGGTCACACCCGTGGCCTATTCCAGTCTTCCCTGACAAGTTGTACGATGACCGACGAGCGCGCAACGCTCGTATTCCTGATACCTACAACAACAAGGAAAGACCCATGAGAAAAGCAACCCTGCTTGTCGGTTTCGTTTGCCTCTTCAGCGGGTATGTCGCCGCTGCGCCCGCCTCGGACGAGAAAGAAGTCGCCCAAGCGGTCGATCACCTGACCCAGGCCATGCTGCACAAGGACATCTCTCAGCTTCAGGCCCTGGCCGCCGAAAACCTGACCTACGGCCACTCCAGCGGCAACATCCAGGACAAGAAAGCCTTCATCGCCGACATCGAAACCGGCAAGAGTGCGTTCAAGACCCTGGAAATGAAAAACCAGAAAATCACCCTGTCAGGCGACGTAGCGCTGGTGCGCAACCATTTCTCCGCGCAGGCGCTCAAGGGCACCGAAGTGGTCCCGACCGAAATCGAGAACTTCCAGATCTGGCAGAAACAGAACGGAAAATGGCTGTTGATCGGGCGTCAGGCGTTCCGGTTCTGATCGCGGGTTAAGCCGGGAAATCTCCGTGGCGCATCATTTGAGCTTGGGGTGATCCATTGTGGCGAGGGGATAAATCCCCTCGCCACAGGTCAGAGTTACTTCAATCCGTCGCCCACTGCGTGCGGTACTCCAGCAGAAAGTCCACAAACGCCCGCACCCGCTGCGGCACATACCGGCCATGGGGATACAGCAAGGTGAACGGCCGCGAGCGCCCGGAGAAAGGCGCAAGCACTTCCACCAGTTGCCCGTCCGCCAGTTCCTGTTCAACGATGAACCGATAGGTTTGGAACAATCCTGCGCCATGCTTGGCCAGCGTCACCCCACCCAGCACATCGTCAGAGCAGCAATAACTCCCTTGAGCAACCACTTCCCTTTCCTTGCCCTCGACGTTGAACAGCCAGGAGATACGGCGCCCGTTGCTGGGCAATTCAAACTGGATGCAGTCATATACGTCGAGGTCTTCCAGCGTCTGCGGCGTGCCTGCCTTGCGCAAGTAATCCGGCGCGGCGACCACCACCAGCCTGGCATCCTCCAACAACCGGGCGATCATCGAGGAATCCTGCTGGGCCCGGACCCGTATCGCCAAGTCGTAACCCTCGGCGACGAAGTCGATGTTGCGGTTGCTCAGATGGATATCCACGCTGACTTGCGGGTACAACGCGCGAAACACCGGCAGCAGCGGCAGGATACGATGATGACCGTAGGTCGTGGGCACGCTGATGCGCAGCTGTCCGGACGGCACCGACTGCGCGCCCATCATTTCCTGTTGCGCCTCGACCAGTTGCGTCAATGCCTGGCGGCATTGCTCGAAATAGGTCCGGCCGGCGTCGGTCAGCCGGATGCTGCGGGTGGTGCGCACGAACAGCCGCGACCCCAGGCGCTCCTCCAGACGAAAGATCGAACGGCTCACCGCCGCCGGGGTAACGCCCGCGACTTGGGCCGCCGCGGTAAAACTGCCCGCCTCCGCCGCCAGGCAGAACAATTCGATGCTGCCCAACTGCAAGTCTTCGAAATGACGCTTCATGATTCATTACACCGCGTATCAACTGAAGTTTCGAAAAGCCTGTTTATCAGTGCGTGGCATATAAATACAGTGGCCTTGCAACACGCGGGCGTTGTCCTGCGTCCATTTCCCATCAGCTGGAGTGCATCATGCCTTTCGTCAATGTGCGAATCACCCGAGACGGCGTCACCCGTGAACAGAAAGCCCAGGTGATCTCCGAAATCACCGAAACCCTCCAGCGCGTGCTGGGCAAGGACCCGCATTTGACCCATATCGTGATCGAGGAAGTCGACACCGATAACTGGGGCTATGCAGGGATAACGACGACGGAGTTTCGAAGCCGACCCAAGGAGTAATATTCAGCCCATCCCGAGCCCGGCCCGAATGACCGGGCTTTTTTCTGCCTGCAGACCTGGTCCCACCAATGTTTTGCGGCGAAGCTGGGCATTAGTTACACCACGTATCAACTCAAGTACCAGAAGCCGTATTTATCAAACCCAAGCGCACCAATACCCTGATCATCACCCGCGGCCAAACCGCCGCAGCGGTTCCCAACTCAACGTGATCAGGAGTCAATATCATGAGCAATCAAAAAACCGTCATCATCACCGGCGCATCCAGCGGCATTGGCCTTGGCTTGGTCAAGGCGTTCCTGGCACGCGGCTATAACGTAGTGGGCAACGCCCGTTCCCAGGCTGGCCTGGACGACGCGGCGGGGCAACTGGGTCATCCAGCCAATTTCATCGGCGTGGCCGGCGACATTGCCGAACCTGCGACTTCAACCGCCCTCATCGGCAAAGCCATCGAAGCCTTCGGTGCCGTGGATGGTCTGGTCAATAACGCCGGTTTCTTCCTGCCAAAACCCTTCGTTGAATACAGCCCCCAGGATCTCGAGTCGCTGCTGGACACCAACCTCAAAGGGCTGGTTTACGCCAGTCAGGCCGCGGCCGCCCACATGATCAGCCGCCGGCAGGGTTTCATCATCAACATCTCCGCCTCGGTGGCCTTGCAACCGAACATCCAGGTGCCGGCCGCGTTGCCGGTACTGATCAAGGGCGGCGTGAACCAGATGACCCGCGCCCTGGCCCTGGAATTGTCGCGCCACAACATCAAGGTCAACGCGGTGGCACCCGGCATCATCGACACGCCCATGCATGACCCGGCGCACCGCGATTTCCTCAACAACCTGGCCCCGGCCGGTCGGGTGGGCACCATCGACGAGATCGCCGACGCCGTGCTGTACCTCGCCAGCGCGGATTTCACGACCGGCGCGATCCTGCCGGTGGACGGCGGAATGAGCACCGGCAAGTGGTAAAAACAAAAAAACCCGAAGGCAGGACCTTCGGGTTTTTTCATGGGACTTGGCAGTTACAGCGTGTAGGAAATCCCAGCCTGCACGGTGCGCGGCGCGCCCGGATAGGCGTAGACACCACCAAACGCGCCCTCTTCGTAATCGGCGTCGAACAGGTTCTTCAGGTCCAGGTTGAGACGAATGCGTTCGTTGACCTTGTAGTAGCCAAGCAGGTCGACCACGGTGTAATTGTCCATGGTGAAGGTGGTAGCCGCCGTGTTACCGGCCCGCTCATCGACGTATTTGGTGCCCACGCCCAGGCCTAGGCCCTTGAGGCCGCCGTCCTGGAACTCGTACATGTTCAACAGGCTGAAGGTGTTCTTGGGCACGTTGAGCAAACGAGTGCCGGTGGGGATGTTCGCGTCCTTGGTCACTTCGGCATCGACGTAGGCATAGCCGCCAATGACGCGCCACTCTGGGGTCAGGTTGCCCGCCACGTTCAGGTCGAAACCACGACTGCGCACTTCGCCAGCGGCCACATTGAAGGTTGAATCCAGCGGATCCGGGGTCAAGACGTTGCGTTTTTCGATCTGGTACACCGCCGCATCGATGCTCAACTGGCGATCCAGGGCTTCCCATTTGACGCCCATTTCGTAGGACTTGCCTTCTTCCGGCTTGAACCCACCGCCTTCGCGGCTGGCGCCGTTGTTGGGTTTGAACGAACGGGCGGTGTTGGCGTAGACGGCCACCGTGTCGGTCAGGTCGTAGATCACGCCCAGGCGCGGCGTGACCGCGCTTTCGGTGACGTCCCAGTTGCGGCTGCCTGGCCGTTGGTTAGCCGGGACAGGCACAAACGTCTCATATTGATGCTCGAACCGCTCGAAACGCGCACCAGCCAACACCTTCAAACGCTCGGTCAGCGCCACTTGATCCTGGACGAACACACCAAACGTCTTGAGGTTTTCCTGGTCGTCGGTGGGCGTGCGGGTCAATGCCGGACGCGGCTGACCAGACACCGGATCGAAGATGTCGATCGGATAGGCACCGACGGCGCCGGACGAGCGGCGAATGATCGACTGGTAGTCATAATCTTCATACTCCACGCCGGTCAACAGCGTGTGCTCGAACCCGCCGGTAGAGAAACGCCCGGTGAGGTTGAGCTGGGTGTCGCGGTCGGTCCATTCGAGCTTGCGGTAGTTGAAATTGCGCCCCAGGGTACGTCCGTCGGCGGCGATGCCGTTGCCTTCGACCGCGTTGCCCTGCAGCGTCCCGTCGAGCCACTGGGTGCCGCCGGCCAAGGTCCAGTCGTCGTTGAGCATGTGTTCGAAACGCACCTGCAGCATATTGTTGTCGTTGTGCAGTTTGCCGACGTCTTTTTCACCGAAAAAGGTGTCACGGGACGCTGTGCCACGCTGCCCGGCATAGTGGGTCAAGCCACGGTCCAGCGGATGATTGTTGCGCATGAAATCGCCTTCGAAGGTCAGGCGCGTGGTGTCGTTGACCTGCCAGGAAATCACGGGCGCAACGCCATAGCGCTCGGTCTCGACATCGTCGCGGAACGTGTCGCCGCCCTCGCCGATCACATTCAGGCGATACGCCAGCCGCCCTTCTTCGTCCAGCGGGCCGGACGCGTCCAGCGTGCCCCGGCGCATCCCCTGGTCGCTGACCTGGCTGCCCAGGGTCACCGTGCGCTCGGCCAATGGTTGCTTGGAGACCACGTTGAAAGTGCCGCC
Source organism: Pseudomonas sp. Z5-35 (assembly GCF_051131945.1). Lineage (NCBI taxonomy): Bacteria > Pseudomonadati > Pseudomonadota > Gammaproteobacteria > Pseudomonadales > Pseudomonadaceae > Pseudomonas > Pseudomonas sp. Z5-35. Next base: position 2,687,351 of record NZ_CP071640.1, on the reverse strand, counting down.
GGGATCGCCACGGCCATAAAGCATCGTCGCCGGGCCGCGCAAGACTTCCAGTCGTTCGATGGTGTTGGCATCGGGCATGTTCGGGTAGCCACGATTGATCGGAAAACCGTTGCGGTAGAACTCACCCGTGGTGAAGCCGCGCACGGTGAACGTGGTCAAGCCTTGGCCACCAAAGTTGTTGGCCCGGCCTACGCCGCCGGCGTAATCGAGCGCGTCTTGCAGGCGAGTGGCGCTGAGGTCTTCAACGACGTCGCGGGACACGACTGAGATGGACTGCGGGGTTTCATGGATCGCGGTGTCGGTGCGCGTGGCACTGGCCGAACGGGTGGCGCGATAACCCTTCACTGGCCCCTGGGCGGTTTCGAAATCCGCGGTGCCTACGATATCAGTGGCTTGCAGCTCCAGAGGTGCCCTGCCTGCAAGGCTGGGCTCGTCTGCCCACGTGGGAATTGAATAAGCCTGGAGCACACACAGTGAAACGAGTATCCGACGCATCGACCACAATCCTAACCAAAAGAACGTCGGCCCTCTGGGGGACCGACAAGAATGTGTCGCGAAAGATACAGTAAATCATTGCTATTTGACATCCATTCCCATTAGTACCGTTGTGCCAATTGTCGATTCATTCTCGATCTGTCTGAAAAAAGCCTGCGCGCGGGCATCCTGGGTGTACGCCACATTCAACCGCAACCAGTCACACGCTTCACCTTGGGGCAAGAACGTCGAACCCCGGGAAAGCTGCACTTGCAGTTGCGCGGCGATCTGCTGCACCCGCTCGGCCGGCACGTGCCGCGGCCTGGCCCACACGAACAGGCCTCCGCTCGGTTCGGCGAACACCTGCCAATAAGCCGGATCGAGCTGACGCAGCGTGCTCGCCATCTGCTTGTTCAAGCGCAGGCGCAGGCGTTGGATCAACTTGCGATACGCGCCGTTAGCCAACAAGGTTGCCACGACGTTTTCCGCCAGCAACGAGCAACCGATGCCGGTGACCATTTTGATCTCGGCCAGGCGGTTGATGATCTCAGGTTGGGCGACCACGTAACCGATGCGCAACGAACTGGACAATGTCTTGGAAAAACTCGCCAGGTATATCACCCGGTCCAAGGCGTCGAGGGAGGCCAGGCGAGACGTCGGGCCGTTCTGGAAGTCGGCATAGATGTCGTCCTCGATAAGGCGAAAGTCGTGCAGTGTCGCCAGTTGCAACAGGCGATACGCCACGCTGGGCGCCAGGCTCGTGCCGGTGGGGTTCTGGTACATGCTGTTGATGAAGAAATACGAAGGTCGATGCTCTTCGAGCAGCCGCTCCAGGCTGGCGATGTCCGGCCCTTGAGCGGTTCTCGGGACCGACAGGGTCTTGACCCCGTGCAACTTCAGCAGGTTGAACAGGTTGTAATAACCCGGGCTTTCCACCAGCACCAGGTCACCCGGTTTGAGTAGCGTGCGCACCAACAGGTCGAGGCCGTGGCTGGCGCCTTGGGTGGTGAGGATCTGACGAGGATCGACATGAATGTCGATCAGGCCCAGGCGCTTTTGGATATGCAGGCGCAGATGAGCGGAGCCCAACGGTGTGCTGTAGTTGAACAGCGCCTGATTGTCGCTGCGCACCACCTGGCGGATCGCCTGGCCCAGATCAGTGTCGTCACGCCACGCGTCCGGCAGCCAGCCGCACCCCAGCTTGAGTTGCGTCGATTGCTGATCGAACAACGGCCATGCGACCGTGTCCTCGGCTTGCGGCGCCAACGCCTCGGGCAACTGTTGCGCCACGAAAAAACCCGAGCCATGCCTGGATTCCAGCACCCCGCTGGCCACCAACTGGTCATAGGCCTTGATCACGCTCGACAGGCTCAGGTCATTTTCCGTTGCCAGTTGGCGGATCGAAGGCATTCGGGCGCCAGCACGAACGCCATGGGTGTTGATCCAGCCTGTGATTTGAGCGACGAGGTGCCGCAGCAGCGGCCCCGTAGCGTTGCGATCGATTTTCAGGTCCATGGTGCGAGTTCTCGATCAAGTGTTCTCTCATTTTGGACGAACAGTTAAGCATAAAAGGCGACTGTCTGTTCCTTGTTTGCGCGGTGCCCTGACGTGATAGTCCCAAGGACTCTCTACCTCGCTTCAAGGAGCACTTTTGAACGCACAGCAACGACACTCATGGGGATTGGCTTTCGGCCTTTGCCTGATCACCCTGGCGGTCAATCTGCAGGCGCCGCTGTACACCACTTATGCGCAGTTGTCCGGCTATGGCGCCGCTGCCACGGCGGTGGCGTTTTCCGGTTATGTGCTGGGCGTGTTGCCGGTGCTGCTGGCCTTCGGCGGATTGGCCGACCGGGTGGGCCGCAAGCCGCTGATTCTTGCGGCGCTTGGCCTGTCGATGCTGGCGACGGTGGTCACCGTGCTCTGGCCAAACCTGATCGCCCTTGGGGTGGCGCGCCTGATGATGGGCGTCGGGACCGGACTGGCCTCGGCAACCTCGACTGCGTACATGATGGAGCTGATGCCGACGTGCGACGCCCGTTCGCCGGCTAATCGAGTCACGGCCAGTACGTCGCTGGGCTTTGGCCTGGGCGCGGCGTTGACCAGCCTGTTCTTGCTCGCCCTTCCCAGCGTCACGCCTGGCAGCTTCTGGTTGCAGTTGGTGCTCGCTGCCTTGGCCCTGGCCGTGGTCTGGCGCCTGCCGGACCCCGCCGAGAGAATCAAGCATGCGCCGTTGCTGCGCCTGCCTGTGTTTCCCTGTGGCAGCCTACCCTACAGCTTTTCCATGCTGCTGGCCTGGGCGACGTCGGGCCTGGTGATCGCCATCCTGCCCTCGGTGCTCGCCGCTCATGACTTGCAGCAATGGTCCGGCCTGTCGACCTTCACGGTCATCAGTTGTGGGTTGATCTTTCAACCGTGGGTACGCCGCATGCACCCGGCCAGGGCCACCGGATTGGGATTGTTGATTTTGCCTTTGAGCTACGCCCTGCTGGCCTGGGGCGCGAGCCAGGGTTCGCTGCCCGCCGTGTTGCTGGGCGCACTGGGCGCCAGCAGCGCGTGCTACGGTTTTCTGTACCTGGGTGGATTGTCGGCCATCACCGCCATGGCCGGTGCGCAGAAGGCCCGGGTCACGGCCGGATTCTTCCTGTTTGCCTATATCGGGTTCAGTATTCCGGTCGTGGTGACGGGGTTGCTGGCCGATCATTTCGGCGCTGATGTCGCGTTGATCGTGTTCGGCCTGGCGCTGCTGGCAGGTGCCTCTATCACCGGGCTGCTGATCGTGCGGACAGTTGCCTTCACCGCCCAACCGTCTCACGGCTGAACGTACGTGTACTTAAATGGCAAGGGAATTTATCGGCGACGGATTCGTATACCATATCCCCAAATCAGCCGAACGACCTGCCGCCGTGACTTTATCCAAGTTCAACCTGCCTGATCTGGGCAACACCCCCTCCACTTCGGAAATCATCACCCGGCATCTGCGCGATGCCATCGTGGCCGGACATTTTGCCGAGGACGAGCCGATTCGCCAGGACGACATCGCCCGGCAGTTCAACGTCAGCAAGATCCCCGTGCGCGAAGCCCTCAAGCGCCTGGAGGCCGAAGGGTTGGTGATGTTCCAGCGCAACCGCGGGGCCATGGTCACGCGCATGTCCGAGGCTGAGCTGGCGCAGATGTTCGAGGTGCGGATGTTGCTGGAAGACAAAGTCCTGCGCCTGGCGATTCCCAACATGACCGAAGCGACCTTCGCCCGGGCTGAAAGCATCTGCCGGGAATTCATCGGCGAAGACGACGTCGGCCGCTGGGCAGAGCTGAACTGGCATCTGCACGCCTGCCTCTACGAGCCGGCGCAACGACCCTTTATGGTGGGGTTGATCCGCTCGGTCCACGACAAGCTGGAGCGTTACCTGCGCATGCAGATGAGCTTGTCCGCCGGCAAGGAACGCGCCGACCATGAGCACCGCGACATCGTCGATGCCTGCCGCGCCGGTGATGTGGAGCGCGCGGTAAAACTGCTGGACGAGCACATCGCCGGCGTCTGCAAGACGCTGTTCGAGTTCCTGCCTTCGAGCCGGTAAGGCATCGACGCTGTGCCGATTTCGTCACGCACGGCAGATAAAACCCTCAAGCCGCCAACCCCCGACGCGGGCCACGCTTGCGTTCACTCACCTGAACGGACGTGGCGCCATGAAACGCATCACCGTGATCGATTCCCACACCGGCGGCGAACCGACCCGATTGGTCACCGGCGGTTTCCCCGACTTGGGCCAAGGCAGCATGGCCGAGCGCCGGCAACGGCTGGCCGGCCAGCATGACGCCTGGCGCACCGCGTGCGTGCTGGAACCACGCGGCAGCGATGTGCTGGTGGGCGCCTTGCTCTGCGAACCGGTGGATCCGTCGGCCTGTGCCGGGGTGATCTTCTTTAACAACAGCGGTTACCTGGGCATGTGCGGCCATGGCACCATCGGCCTGGTTGCATCACTCGCGCACCTGGGCCGGATCGGCCCAGGCGTGCACAGCATCGAAACCCCAGTGGGCACCGTGCAGGCGACCCTGCATGACGATCGCAGCGTCAGCGTGCGCAACGTACCGGCCTACCGTTATCGTCAGGCGCTGCGCCTGGAGGTGCCTGGCATCGGCCCGGTGGTGGGCGATGTGGCGTGGGGCGGCAACTGGTTTTTCCTGGTCGCCGACCACGGCCAGCGCGTGGCCGGTGACAACCTCGACGCGCTGACCGCCTACACCTTTGCGGTCCAGCAGGCGTTGGAGCAGCAAGGCTTTCGTGGCGAGGACGGCGGGCTGATCGATCACATCGAACTGTTCGCCGAGGATCCCCATGCCGACAGCCGAAACTTCGTGCTCTGCCCGGGCAAGGCCTATGACCGGTCTCCGTGCGGCACCGGTACCAGCGCCAAGCTGGCGTGCCTGGCGGCGGACGGCAAACTGCAGCCTGGGCAGATCTGGCGTCAGGCCAGTGTCATCGGCAGCCAATTCGAAGGTTCTTATGAGCGCTCGGGCGAGCGCATCGTGCCGACCATTCGCGGCCGAGCCTATATCAGCGCGGAAACCACGCTGGTCATCGACCCGGACGACCCGTTCGCCTGGGGCATTCGCTCGTGAGCGAAGGCCACGCCGCCGATGTGATCATCATCGGCGCCGGGATCATCGGCGCCGCCTGCGCCCGGACCTTGGCCCGGCGTGGCTTGCGGGTCTTGGTGCTGGACGCCGGTTGGCACGGCGCCACGGCCGCCGGCATGGGCCACCTGCTGGTGCTCGATGACAACCCGGCGGAACTGGCCCTGAGCCAATATTCCCTGCAGCGATGGCGCGAACTGGCGCCCGCCCTGCCCCACAGCTGCGCCTGGCGCAATAACGGTACGCTGTGGCTGGCGGCCAACGCCGAAGAAATGGCCGTGGCCCACAGCAAATACCTGAACCTGTTGGCCCACGGCGAGGCCTGCGAACTGATCGGTTGCGCCGCGCTGCACCAGCGCGAACCGGAGCTGCGGGCCGGCCTGGAAGGTGGGTTGCTGATCAAGGGCGACGGCATTCTCTATGCGCCCGCCGCTGCCCAGTGGATGCTCGATCACGACAACATTCGCCAACAGCGCGCCGAAGTCAGCGAAGTCGACGGCCACCGCGTACGCCTCGCCGATGGTCGCTGGCTGAGCGCCGAGGCAGTGGTGCTGGCCAACGGCATCCAGGCCACCGGGCTGTGCCCGGAGCTGCCGATCGAACCCAAGAAAGGGCATCTGTTGATCACCGATCGCTATCCCGCCAGCGTCACCCACACACTGGTCGAGCTGGGCTATGTCACCAGCGCCCACAACGCCAGCGGGCCATCGGTGGCGTGCAATATCCAGCCGCGACCCACCGGGCAATTATTCATCGGCGCCTCGCGGCAATTTGGCAACGTCGATCCACAAGTTGAAGGCTGGATGTTGGCCAAGATGCTCAAGCGCGCCGTGGACTACATGCCAGGACTGGCGCAGCTCAACGGCATTCGGGCTTGGACCGGTTTTCGCGCGGCGAGCCCCGACGGCCTGCCGCTGGTGGGTCAACATCCACAGCGCAAGGGCCTGTGGCTGGCGGTGGGTCATGAAGGACTGGGCGTGACCACTGCCCCCGCGACCGCCGATCTGCTGGCCGCGCAGCTGTTCAATGAAGCTTCGCCGCTTGTCCCGCAGCCTTACCTGCCACAGCGCTTCCTGGGAGAACCGGCCCATGCCTGAATTATTTCTTGATGGCCGTCCATTGTCGGTCGCCGATGGCACTAGCGTCGCGGCGGCATTGGCCCTGGGCGCGGACGGCTGCAGCCGCACCTCGGTGACCGGCCAGCGTCGCGCGCCCTTGTGCGGCATGGGCGTCTGCCAGGAATGCCGGGTGATGATCGACGGTCGTCGGCGGCTGGCCTGCCAGACGCTGTGCCACGAAGGCATGCAGGTGCGAACCCGACCATGAACGAATCCACTGACATCCTGATCGTCGGTGCCGGCCCGGCCGGCATGGCGGCAGCCCTCGCGGCGGCAAGCAGCGGCGCACGCATCCTCCTGCTGGACGATAACCCGATCCCGGGCGGACAGATCTGGCGCGACGGTCCCCAGGCCCACCTTCCCACCGAAGCACAGCGGCTACGCGACCGCTTGCAAGGTTGCAGCACCATACAGTGCCGCACCGGCACCCGGGTGATCGCCAGTGCCGCTGAGAAAACCCTGCTGGTGGAAGATGCCGAGCGGGGTTGGCTGATCAGCTACGACCGCTTGATCCTCTGCACCGGCGCCCGCGAGCTGCTGCTGCCCTTCCCCGGCTGGACGCTGCCCGGCGTCACCGGCGCCGGCGGTCTGCAAGCGCTGATCAAGGGCGGCTTGCCGGTGCGTGGCGAACGTCTGGTGGTGGCCGGCAGCGGCCCGCTGTTGCTGGCCAGCGCGGCCACGGCCAGACATCACGGGGCGCAGGTGCTACGAATCGCCGAACAGGCCAGCCGCTCGGCCGTGGCCGGTTTCGCCATGCAGCTGCCGCGCTGGCCGGGTAAATTCTTGCAATCGTTCAGCCTGTTCGACGGGCACTACCGCACCGCCACCCACGTGCTGGAAGCCTTCGGAACAGATAAGCTCGAAGGCGTGCGCCTGCAGCAACACGGCAAAACCGTTGAACTGGCCTGCGACCGGTTGGCCTGCGGCTTCGGCCTTATTCCCAACACCCAGCTGGGCCAGGCATTGGGCTGCGCCCTTGAAGGACAGGCCCTCGCGGTCGATGCCTGGCAAGCCACCACTCGCCCCGGACTTTACGCCGCAGGTGAATGCACCGGTTTTGGCGGCAGCGAACTGGCCTTGGTCGAAGGCGCCATCGCCGGCCATGCTGCCGTTGGGGATGCCCTGGCAGCGGAACGCCTGTGGTCTCGTCGTACACGCTGGCAGGGTTTTGCCCGGTCGCTGAATACTGCCTTTGTGCTGGATTTGCGCTTGAAGCAGTTGGTTCGGGATGACACGTTGGTTTGTCGCTGTGAGGACGTGTCTTTTGGCGAGCTGAGCAGTCATGGGAACTGGCGTGAGGCGAAACTGGCGAGTCGTTGTGGCATGGGGGCTTGTCAGGGGCGGATTTGTGGTGCGGCGCTGGAGCATTTGCTGGGCTGGACGCCGCCCCTTCCCCGTCCGCCCTTCAGCCCGGCGCGGATTGAGACGTTGCTTAGGTTGGAAGAGACTCCACCTGCTTGAGTGCGCTTCTGGTGGTGTTTTTCGGATTTTTGCGTGTATATCCGGTTTTTTAGTGAAGGCTACTGGCGGTTTCGCTTTTACAGCGACTCACTTTTATGAAGCGTAAAAGTAAGCAAAACGCTTTTGCCCCACCACTTGGCACCTCGCCTAGGCTCGGTGTGCCTGAACGAAGGCATTGCTCCGTGGGCCGCCGCGAAGGGCCATCCATGGCCCAGCGCGGCTAACCCGGCATCCATGCCGGGTTGCCCACTGCGCAATACCTTCGTTCAGCCAGCGTGGTTAACGGGGCGCCGAGATCAACGTCCACCACGAGGCGGCCTGATAGCCGACCTGTCTGTAGGTGATCGCGTTCCTCCTGTGCGAGCCTGCTTGCTGCGGCACTCAAGAAAAACGATACCCCCGTGGCGAGGGAGCTTGCTCCCGCTCGGCTGCGCAGCAGTCGTAAAATGCAACTCTGATTATCCAGATACACCTTGCTGAGTGGTTTTGGGTCTGCTGCGCAGCCCAGCGGGAGCAAGCTCCCTCGCCACAGGTTTATCGTTTGCTTTCGAAAGCGGCGTTTGCTTGTGCCAGTCAAAACCAAGGCACTTTCGTCGCCATGCCTGCTCACCCACCGTCATTGCGAGCAAACCCTTGCTCACAGAAGAAACGCGATCCCACCCAAACCAGGTCGGCTTTCAGGCCGCCTCGCGGCGGACGTTGATCTCGGCGCCCCGTTAACCACGATGGCCGAACGCAGGCATTGCTCCGTGGGTATCCCGGCATGGATGCCGGGATAGCCGCGCTGGCCCATGGATGGGCCTTCGCGGCGGGCCCACGGAGCAATGCCGGAGTGAGGGCATGCCGAGCCTTAGCGAGGCACCAAGTGGTGGGGCAAAAGCGTTTTGCTTACTTTTACGCTTCATAAAAGTGAGTCGCTGTAAAAGCGAAACCATTAGCACCCACAACCACAAAAACGGATATGTACGCAAAAAACGCCCCACGACAAACATCATTCCCCAGACGAACACGTGACAAACACATCCCCCTCAATCAACACTCACCCCCTCACCAAAAAAAGACGAAGCAGGCCATGTACCCCTCGCTCTCATCCTTCGCACCGTGCAACCTCGACACCTTGCTGGGAAGCCTGAAATCCATAGCACCCTTGCTCGACACCCTCACGGACACCGTGTTCTTCATCAAGGACCAGCAAGCCCGCTACGCATTCGTCAACCGAACCCTCGCCCGGCGCTGCGGTTTCAAGCACAGCGACGACCTGATCGGGCTCACCGCCGAGCAAGTATTCCCGGAGCGCTTCGGCCCGTTGTACACCGAGCAGGATCGACGAGTGCTCGCCAGCGGCCGAGAACTGGCCGACCAGCTCGAACTGCACCTTTATTACGGCAATCAGCCAGTGTGGTGCCTGACCCACAAACTCGCCCTGCAGCAACCCGACGGCCAGATCGTTGGCTTGGCCGGCATCTCGCGCGACCTGCAACGACCGCAATCGAACCACCCGGCTTTTCAGAAGCTGGCTGCGGTGGACGCGCACATCAAGCAGCACTTCGCTCGCCCCATCAGCCTCGCCGAGCTGACCGCCATTGCCGGGTTTTCAGTGGCGCAACTGGAGCGACACTGCAAACGCATCTTCCAACTCACGCCGCGCCAGATGATCCAAAAAGCGCGGCTTGACGAGGCTTCGCGGCTGCTGTTGGAAAAGGACCTGCCCATCACCGAGATCGCACTGCGCTGTGGATACACCGACCACAGTGCGTTCAGCCGCCAGTTCCGCGCGCTGACCAGCCTTTCGCCCAGTCAATACCGCGAAAACCTGCCCTGAAGCTGTTCCTTAACGGGGCGCTTATGGGCGCGACTGCTCCCATCTGTAACACCGCACCTGCGTGTCCCCACCCGTTGCTGATGGGCTCAAAGTCCGGCAAAGCAATGTTTTTCAACGGCTTATCGACAAGCTCGGACTAAAGGCTAAAGAGGCATGCCAATTGCTTATCCAATATCGTATACGAAATCCTCAATACGATATCTCACCGCATTTATTCGACAGCGAGGCATTTATGAAAAACCCTGCATTGGCCGTAGCCCTCAGCGTTGTGCTTTTCCCTCTGCTCTCCCTTCCCGCCCAGGCCGACAAGCTCGACGACATCATCGGTTCGGGCAAACTGCGTTGCGCCGTGACCCTGGATTTCCCGCCCATGGGCTTTCGCGATGAAAGTAACAAGCCGGCGGGCTTCGACGTCGACTATTGTCACGACCTGGCGAAGGTCCTCGGCGTCGATGCCGAAGTGGTTGAAACGCCGTTCTCCGACCGAATCCCCGCACTGCTTTCGAGCCGTGCCGATGTGATCGTCGCCTCCACCTCCGACACCTTGGAGCGGGCCAAGACCGTCGGGCTGACCGTGCCCTACTTCGCCTTCCAGATGGTCGTGCTGACCCGAGACGACACCGGGATCAACAGCTACGCCGACCTCAAGGGCAAGAAACTCGGTAACACCAGCAGCACCTATGAAGCCATTGCTCTCGAGAAAGACCAGAAAAGCTGGGGCAGCGGCAGCTTCCGTGCCTATCAGTCGCAGAACGACACCCTGTTGGCCGTTGCCCAAGGGCACATCGATGCGACCGTGGTGACCAACACCGTGGCCGCCGCGACGATCAAGTCGGGCAAGTACAAGGGCTTGAAAATCGCCGGTGATGCGCCTTATGTCATCGACTACGTGTCCCTCGGCGCCAAGCGCAGCGAGTATGGCCTGATCAATTACCTCAACCTGTTTGTCAACCAGCAGGTGCGCACCGGCCGGTACAAGGAGCTGTTCGTCAAATGGGTCGGCACCGAAATTCCGCCGGCCAACCTGACCGTGCCCCAGGTCTACTACTGAGGATCGGGGCATGCCAAGCACGCCTAACTGCTTGCAGGGCCGCAGCCTGGTCGAGGGTGCCGCCGAGGGTACCCTGCTGTTCGCCGACGTCGGCCTGAGTTTCTGGGGCGGGGTCGACCCGGCCACGGGCGAAGTCATTGACCGGCACCACCCCCTCAGTGGCGAACACCTGGCCGGTCGGGTGCTGGCGATTCCCAGCGGACGCGGTTCCTGCACCGGCAGCAGCGTATTGATGGAACTCATCAGCAACGGCCACGCACCGGCCGCCCTGGTACTGGCCGAGGCCGATGAAATCCTCGCCTTGGGCGTGCTGGTGGCCGAGGTTATTTTCCAGCTTTCACTGCCGGTTTTATGCATCGGACACGAGGCGTTCAACCGACTGCGCGGGCAAGGATTCGCTCGCCTGGAGGGTAACCGCCTGACCTTGTCCGGGCGCAGGCCCAACGATCAATGGCACGAGACAGACGGCCGTCCGCCCTCGTCTTTGCCTCCCGCTGTGCGCTTGAACGAGCGGGATCAGGCGCTGCTCGACGGTGCCCACGGCAAGGCTGCCCAAGTGGCGATGCACATCGTCCTGCGCATGGCCGACATCCAGGGCGCCACTGAGCTGCTGGACATCACCCAGGCGCACATCGACGGCTGTATCTACACCGGTCCGGCCAGCCTGCGCTTCGCCGAACAGCTGGTGCAGTGGGGCGCGAAAGTCTGCGTGCCCACCACCCTCAATTCGATTTCCGTGGACCAGCGCCGCTGGCGCGAGCTGGGCGTCGACCCGGCCTTGGGCGAGCCGGCCAGTGCGTTAGGCGATGCCTACATGGCGATGGGCGCGCAGCTGAGTTTCACCTGCGCGCCCTACCTGCTGGACACCGCGCCGAAGGCCGGCGAGCAGATCGTCTGGGCCGAGTCCAATGCGGTGGTCTACGCCAACAGCGTGCTCGGTGCCCGTACGCAGAAGTACCCGGACTTCCTCGATATCTGCATCGCCCTGTGCGGTCGTGCACCGTTGGCCGGCTGCCATCTCGATGATCAGCGCAAGGCCGGCCTGATCGTCGAGGTGCCCAGCCTTGGCCCGGTGGACGATAGCTTCTACCCGCTGCTCGGTTATCACATTGGCAGTTTGGCAGGCCGGCGCATTCCGCTGATACGCGGGTTGGAGAACGCCGCCCCCACCCTGGACGACCTGAAAGCGTTTGGCGCAGCATTCGCCACCACCAGCGCCGCGCCGTTGTTCCACATCGCCGGCGTCACGCCGGAAGCCATCGACCCGGAGGATGTCCTGGACCGCGACGCCGTGCTGGCGCTGGAGATTATCAACGCCGCGGGTTTGCTTGCCAGTTGGCGCGAACTCAACAGCGCCCGCCACGGCCACGTCGACGTGGTTTCCCTGGGCAACCCGCATTTTTCCCTCAGCGAATTCGCCGCCCTGGCGCAGCTGTGCGCAGGCCGGGGCAAACACCCCGCCGTGGTGCTGGCAATCACCTGTGGCCGTGCCGTGCTCGAGCAAGCTCGCCTGGCAGGTCACCTGGACGCCATCGTGGCGTTCGGCGCAACGCTGGTCACCGACACCTGTTGGTGCATGTTGGGCGAACCGGTGATCCCGCCAGCCGCCACGACCTTGATGACCAACTCGGGCAAATACGCCCATTACGCGCCGGGCCTGGTGGGTCGCGGCGTGCACTTCGCCAGTCTCGGCGATTGTATCGAGGCCGCCTGTACCGCCACAGCCAGCGGCCAGCCGCCGCCGTGGCTGCAACCCACCGCACGCCAGGGGACCGCACGCCATGTTTGACTACAGCTTCCAATGGCGCCCGGCCCTGCGCGCCTTGCCCGACATGCTCGCCGGGGCTTGGGTGACCTTCGAGACCGCTGCGCTGTCGATGATCTTCGGCGTGCTGATCGCCTTGGTGCTGACGGTGATGCGCCAGGCCCGTCACCCGTTGCTGCGCGCCGTCGGCAATGGCTGGGTGTCGATCGCCCGCAACACGCCCTCGCTGTTCCAGATCTACATTCTCTATTTCGGCCTCGGCTCACTCGGGTTGCACGTCAGTTCGTGGCTGGCCTTGCTGGCCGGGATCACTTTCAACAACGCCGGCTACCTGGCGGAAAACTTTCGCGGCGGACTCAAGGCTGTGCCGAGTACGCAGATGCGCGCCGCCCGCTCCCTGGGTATGAGCGCGTTCCAGGCCTACCGGATGATCATAGTCCCGCAGCTGCTGCGCATCGTCTTCTACCCGTTGACGAACCAAATGGTCTGGGCGGTCCTGATGACGTCCCTGGGCGTCGTGGTCGGCCTCAATGACGACCTCACCGGCGTCACCCAGGAATACAACGTCAAGACGTTCCGCACCTTCGAATATTTCGCCCTCGCGGCGGTGCTGTATTACCTGATCGCCAAGCTGATTGTTGGGTTGGCCCGGCTGTTGTCCTGGCGCTTGTTTCGTTATTGAGAGGGCTTGTCATGTTTTCTACCAGCCTCACCGTTAACGACGTTTTGTACCTGCTCGACGGCGCCTGGGTCACGGTGCAACTCACCGCGTGGTCGATCCTGCTGGGCACCGTCGCCGGTTTGCTGTTCGGCTTGCTACGGGCGTTGTTGCCTCGGGCCAGCTTGCCGTTGGCCTGGGTGCTTGATGTGTTTCGCAGTGTGCCGCTGCTGATCCAGTTCGTGCTGTTCAATTCCCTCAAGAGCATCGTCGGCCTGAACCTCAGCGCCTTCGCGGTCGGCTGCATCGTCCTTGGGGTCTACGCCGCCGCGTATTTCACCGAGATCGTGCGCGGCGGCGTGCTGGCGGTGCCGTTGAGCACTCGGCGGGCCAGTCGATCCCTGGGCATGACCTACTTGCAGGACCTGCGTTTCATCGTCCTGCCAATCGCTACACGCGTGGCTTTTCCCGGTTGGTTGAACCTGGTACTCGGCGTGATGAAGGACAGCGCCCTGGTGATGTGGATCGGCATCGTCGAACTGCTGCGCGCTTCGCAAACCATCGTGACGCGCATCCAGGAACCCCTGCTGGTGCTGTGCATCGCGGGCCTCATTTACTACGTCATGAGCCTGGTGGTCGCCCGCCTGGGCGCGCGCCTGGAAAGAAGGTGGCAAGAAAATGATTGAGATCGAAAACGTGCACAAATCCTTTGGCAACCTCGAAGTGGTCAAGGGCGTCAGCCTGACGGTGAACAAGGGCGAGGTCGTCTCGATCATCGGCGGCTCCGGCTCCGGCAAGTCGACCCTGTTGATGTGTATCAACGGCTTGGAGCCAATCCAGAAAGGCAGCATCCGCGTGGACGGCGTGGAGGTCCATGACAGCGCTACCGACCTCAACCGGTTGCGCCAGAAGATCGGCATCGTCTTCCAGCAATGGAACGCCTTTCCCCACCTGACCGTGCTGGAAAACGTGATGCTCGCGCCGCGCAAGGTGCTGGGCAAGAGCAAGCAGGACGCCGAGGCGCTGGCGGTGAAACAGCTTGAGCACGTGGGCCTGGGCGACAAGCTCAAGGCGTTCCCCGGCAAGCTGTCCGGCGGCCAGCAACAGCGCATGGCGATTGCCCGGGCGCTGGCGATGTCGCCGGACTACATGTTGTTCGACGAAGCCACCTCGGCCCTCGATCCGCAGCTGGTGGGCGAAGTGCTGGACACCATGCGCATGCTTGCCGAAGACGGCATGACCATGGTGCTGGTCACCCACGAGATCCGCTTCGCCCGGGACGTCTCCGACCGCGTGGCGTTCTTCTGCAACGGGCGGGTCCATGAAATCGGGCCGCCGGACCAGGTGCTGGGCAATCCTGTGCAGCCGGAGACGGCAGCGTTCCTCAAGTCGGTGAAATAGGAGCAACCCATGCGCTCATCCAAAGTCATTCATGTCGTGAGCTGCCACGCCGAAGGCGAAGTCGGTGATGTGATCGTCGGCGGCGTTGCCCCTCCTCCCGGCGATACCGTGTGGGAACAATCGCGCTGGATCGCCCGAGACCAGACCCTGCGCAATTTCGTCTTGAACGAACCCCGTGGCGGCGTGTTTCGCCACGTCAACCTGCTGGTGCCGGCCAAGGACCCGCGGGCGCAAATGGCCTGGATCATCATGGAGCCGGCCGACACGCCGCCGATGTCCGGCTCCAACTCGTTGTGCGTCGCCACCGTGTTGCTGGACAGCGGCATCCTGCCGATGAGCGAACCCCAGACGCGGTTGGTGCTTGAAGCCCCGGGCGGCCTGATCGAAGCCGTGGCCGACTGCCGCGACGGCAAGGTGCAGCGGGTCGAGATCAAGAACGTGCCCTCCTTCGCCGACCGCCTCGACGCCTGGATCGAAGTCGAAGGCCTGGGTTCGCTGCAAGTGGACACGGCCTACGGCGGCGATAGCTTCGTCATCGTCGACGCCCACCGCCTGGGCTTCGCCATCCGGCCTGACGAGGCCGCCGAGCTGGTGGCCGTGGGGCTGAAGATCACTCGCGCGGCGAACGAGCAGTTGGGCTTCGTGCACCCATTGAATGCCGACTGGTCGCACATTTCGTTCTGCCAGATCGCGGCGCCCATCGTGATGGAAAACGGCGTTGCCACCGGCGCCAACGCGGTGGTCATCCAGCCCGGCAAGATCGACCGCTCGCCCACCGGCACCGGCTGCTCGGCGCGCATGGCGGTGCTGCACGCCAAGGGCCTGATGCAAGTGGGCGAGCGGTTTATCGGCCGCTCGATCATCGGCTCCGAGTTCCATTGCCGCATCGATTCACTGGCCGAGCTGGCCGGACGCACGGCGATTTACCCGTGCATTGCCGGACGGGCGTGGATCACCGGGACCCACCAGCTGTTGCTCGACCCGGCGGATCCGTGGCCCGAGGGCTATCGGCTTTCGGATACCTGGCCGGGCGCGTGATTTCCAGCCTCACCCAAAACCCTCGCCACAAAAGCACTATCACAAACGGAGACAACCATGAGCAAACGCATCAACTGGAGCGGCGTATTCCCCGCTGTCACCACCCAATTCAACGATGACTTTTCCATCAATCTGGAGAAAACCCATCAGGTCATTTCCAACGTTATCCGCGATGGCGTTTCCGGGCTGGTGGTCTGCGGCTCCGTGGGTGAAAACACCTCCCTGAGCGCCGAGGAAAAAATCGCCGTGACCGAAGTCGCGGTGGACGCTTCCCGTGGCCGGGTGCCGGTGATCTGCGGCGTGGCCGAGTTCACCAGCGTGCAGGCCGCCAAGGTTGCCAATGCCGTGCGCAAGGTCGGCGTCGACGGAGTGATGCTGATGCCGGCGCTGGTCTACGGCTCCAAACCGTTCGAGACCGCCGAGCATTTCCGCTACGTGGCCCGGCATGCCGACGTGCCGTTGATGGTCTACAACAACCCGCCGATCTACAAGAACGACGTCACCCCCGACATCCTGATTTCCCTGGCCGACTGCGACAACGTGGTGTGCTTCAAGGATTCTTCTGGCGACACTCGGCGCTTCATCGACGTGCGCAATGAAGTCGGCGATCGCTTCGTGCTGTTCGCCGGTCTCGATGATGTGGTGCTGGAAAGCCTCGCGGTGGGGGCCGAAGGCTGGGTCTCGGGCATGTCCAACGTATTCCCGAAAGAAGGCGAAACCATCTTCCGCCTGGCCCGCGCCGGACGCTTTGCCGAAGCCATGCCGATCTATGAATGGCTGATGCCGATCCTGCACCTGGACGCCCGCGCCGACCTGGTGCAGTGCATCAAGCTGTGCGAAGCCATCGCCGGTCGCGGCAGCGCCCTGACCCGCCCTCCGCGGCTGGCCTTGCCGGAAGCAGATCGGCTGTATGTGGAGCAGATCATGGCCAAGGCCCTGGCCAATCGGCCGGTGTTGCCGGAAGTGGGGCTTTAAAGCCCTCGCGCGAAAAAGTGCCTGCAGGAACCGTTGTGGCGAGTCGTTAGCGAGACTCGCCACAACGGTTGCAGTTCTGGAACGGACCGACCAATAACACGCCATGGCCCCGGGGGCTTGCTACGCTTGTTCAGCTAAGCCATAGACCGGAAGGCAGGCTCCCATGAACTATTTCCTCGCCCAGGCCCTGAACAACCAGTGGGCAAACCACAGGCTTCTCTGCGCGTGTACGCAGCTGAACGCTGCCGAGTATGAGGCCTACCGCACGAGCTTCTTTCCTTCCATCCAAGCCACGCTCTGCCACATCCTGGAAGTGGATTGCTATTACCTGACCGCCTTGGAAGGCGACGTCGAGGGACAGGAACGGGATTTCTTCCAGACCTTGGCTTTCGCTGAGCTCAAGGAAAACCAGGGCCAGGCCGACCACAGGCTGGTGACTTTCTGCCAAACCCTGCGCAAAAAAGACCTCGCCCGCGCCATTGATCTAGTACGAGCCGACGGCCGGGTTCGCGAACGGATCGATCGGTTGCTGCTGCACTTGTTCGAACACCAGATCCATCATCGCGGCCAGGTCCACACCATGCTCAGCGCCACCCACGTCGATCCGCCGCAACTCGATGAATTTTTTCTCGACTGCGACCGCCAGTTCCGAGCGGACGAGGAGCAGCGGCTTGAACTTGATGAACAGCGGGTCTGGCGCGATTACCTGCCCGACTGAATCGAATCGCTCAAGGAGACCTTGCCATGAACATGACCCTTCGTTGCATCGGTTTATCATCGATGCTGATTGCCACGGCGGCGCTTGCCCACCATGGCTGGAGCGAATACGACGCGAGTAATCCGCTGACGCTCGAAGGCACGATAAAGGAAGCCGGCTATTCCCATCCCCATGGCACCGTGCGCCTGCAAACCTCCGACAAGACCTGGACCGTGGTGCTCGCACCGCCCTCACGCATGAAGAACCGCGGGCTGAGCAAAGACATGCTCAAGGCGGGTAACTCCGCCACCGTGGTCGGCTACGCCAACCGCAACAAGCCCGACGAGCTGCGCGCCGAACGCATCACCATCGGCGACAAGACCACCGAGTTGCGCTGATGCAGGACACCGCTTCAGCCGCCGCCCCGCGAGGCTGGATGGACCAACTGGGCGACTCGTCCCTGGCGTTGGCCATGCGCAGCGAGCTATGGCTCTATCCGCTGGTGGAAGTGGTGCACATCATTGGCTTTTCGCTGCTGGTGGGTGCGGTGGTGATGTTCGACCTGCGCCTGCTCGGGTTGTCAAAGGATATTGCCGTGTCCGCATTGGCCCGGCACCTGCTGACCTGGGCCGTTGCGGCCCTGGTATTGATCGTGCCTGCGGGGCTGATGATGTTCAGCGCGCACCCTCATGACTTCGCCGGCAACAGCGTCTTCTTGCTCAAGCTGTGTTTGATTGCGGCGGCGGGCATCAATGCCCTGCTGTTTCATATCGGCGCCTACCGTTCGGTCGAGCAATGGAACACCGGCCGCACAACACCCAGCCTGGCCAAAGCCCAGGCATTGCTGTCCATCGTCCTGTGGATCGCGGTGATTTTCTGCGGCCGCCTGCTGGCCTACACCTGAAAAAAACCGGCTTGAAGATTATCGTCGCGCCAATTCGTGACGCACGCATTGTTCGAAATAGGTTTGCTTGACGGCGGCCGGCTTGAGGCGCGAAGCGCTGTTGTAGGTCTGCTCGGTAATGCCCAGGGCGGTCATGCGCATCCAGGGCCGAGGGAACTTGCGCACTTGCAGCTTCTTGCGCGCGCCGTACAGGCTGACGCCAGACAGCTTCGAGGCTTGGGCGCCCGCCGCGATGTCCGCCCCCCAGCGACACACCGACTGCTGGTTGGCGGTGAGGGCCTTGGCCTGGGCTTCAAGCGAGACGGCGGCCAATAGCATGACCGCCGCGATCCAGATAGAAACACGCATAGGTTTGTCGTCCAACTTTCTGAAATAGAAGAAGTTTGACTTCACCTTGATGAGCAAGGGGCCAGCACTGTCGAAAAACTAGAAACGCTTGCAGCGTAATCATTCAAGCGATTGAAATGTAAGTCACTTTTAACTAATCATCGCCACGGTTACTGGGTTGCCTTGGCTTCTTGCAGCAGTTGCTGGATCACTTGCTCCTGCTCGCCGTACCGTCCTTCGCCAAAGTGGCTGTAGCGTACCTGCCCCTTGGCGTCGATGAAGTAATGGGCGGGCCAGTACTGGTTGTTGAAGGCGCGCCAGATTGCATATTGGTTGTCGATCGCGACCGGGTATTGGATGTCCAGCTTGCGGACTTGGTCGCGCACGTTGGCGATGATCTTCTCGTAGCCGTACTCGGGGGTGTGCACACCGATCACCACCAGCCCGTCCTTCTCGTATTTCTTCGCCCAACCGTTCACGTATGGCAGCGTGTGCTGGCAGTTGATGCAGTCGTAGGTCCAGAAATCCACCAGCACCACCTTGCCCCGCAGCGCCTCGCGGTCCAGCGGCGGCGAGTTCAGCCATTGCACGGCGCCGTCCAGTGAAGGCATGGGGCCCTGGGATTCGAGGTTCGGCATCGAGTTCGCACCGGCCTTGCTGACCACGTAGTCGATGGCCTTGGGCACGTTTTCCAACAGGCTTTTTTCCAGGCTGGTCGATTGCTGGGACGAGGTGTTGGCGAGCAGGCGATCATCCACCCCGGTGCCAATCGCCACGGCGGCCAACAATACCAACGCCCCGGTGGCGCGGCGCAGCCAGGCCGTGATTGGCAGCGAGGGTTTCAGTCGGCCGATCAAGCCGCGGCCAGCCAGGATCAGCGTGCCCAGCGACAAGGCACTGCCCAGGCCGTAGGCAAGCAGAAGCAGACTGGTCTCGGCGCTGGCGCCTTGCAACATGGCCCCGGTCAGGATCACCCCAAGGATCGGCCCGGCGCAGGGCGCCCAGAGCAGCCCGGTGGCGACCCCGATCAACAGCGACCCCGCAGGACCGGCCATTCGTCCGGCACCGGCGTCAAGTCGATTGCCCAGGCTGACCAGCGGACCCGAGAGCCAGATACCGACCCGGCTGAACATCAACGACAGGGCGAACAGCACCATCACCACCAGGGCGACTTGCCGGCCGACGCTGCTGGCGTGGATCACCCACTCGCTGCTGACCACCGCCAGGCTGGAAACCAGGGCGAACGTCAGCATCATGCCAGCCAGCGTCAACAGTACCGAGCTGCGCGATTGATTGGCCCGGGCGAACAGGAACGGCACCACGGGCAGGATGCAGGGGCTGAGGATCGTGAGGATCCCGCCGAGAAAAGCGATCAGAAGCATGGGAACACCTCACTATAAATGGCTGACGCAAACCCCGTGGCGAGGGAGCAAGCTCCCCCGCCACAGAAGATCAGTTTTCGTTGCTGCAGTTATCGGAGAACTTGCGATAGTCCAGCGCCTGCTTGTGACCCATCGAGTCGAGGTAGGTCATGTGGGCATTCACCACGCCACACGCCGGCTGCGGATCTTCGGTCAGGGACAGCACTCTCTGGATATCCAGGTGCGAGCCGTAGGTGTAGACCTGTGCTTGGCCAGTGCTTTCGGCCCGGGCCGACAGGGTGCAGATGTTCAGCGCGGCGAACAGGCAGGCGGCGTAGATGGCTTTGGTGTTCATGAAGGAGTCCTCGATGCGTTCAATGGATGACTTTGCTGCGAGGCCAGTTGTATTGCCTCGATGGAAGCCATTGAACGCTGCCCAGGTATCGCGCCTGTATCGGGCCGGGCGGCTTTTTGCATCGCTGTGTATCCGCCGCCCGCCAGATACACTGCAATACAAACCGGCGCGGGCCATGCCGGCCGGCGGCTGTAGACTGGCCAGCAACAACAGGCAAAGGGGCAGAACACCATGGATCATGTCGATCATGTGTTGATCGTGGATGACGATCGCGAGATCAGGGAACTGGTAGGCAATTACCTGAAAAAGAATGGCCTGCGCACCACCGTGGTCGCGGATGGCCGGCAGATGCGCACGTTCCTGGAAACCACCCCGGTGGACCTGATCGTGCTGGACCTCATGATGCCCGGCGACGACGGCCTGGTGCTGTGCCGGGAACTGCGGGCCGGCAAGCACAAGGCCACACCGGTTTTGATGCTCACCGCCCGCAACGACGAAACCGACCGCATCATCGGTCTGGAAATGGGTGCCGACGACTACTTGGTCAAGCCCTTCGCCGCCCGTGAATTGCTCGCCCGGATCAACGCTGTGCTGCGCCGCACCCGCATGCTGCCGCCGAACCTGGTGGTCACCGAGAGCGGGCGTCTGTTGGCGTTTGGTCGCTGGCGCCTGGACACCACTGCCCGCCACTTGCTCGACGGCGACGGCACCATGGTTGCCCTGAGCGGTGCGGAATATCGCCTGCTGCGAGTGTTTCTCGACCATCCGCAACGGGTGCTCAACCGCGACCAGTTGCTGAACCTGACCCAGGGCCGCGATGCCGACCTGTTCGACCGTTCCATCGATCTGCTGGTCAGCCGGCTGCGCCAACGCCTGTTGGATGACGCCCGTGAACCGGCCTACATCAAGACCGTGCGCAGCGAAGGTTATGTGTTCTCGTTGCCGGTGGAGATCCTCGAGGCCTCGGCATGAGTCTGCCGCTACGCTGGCCGCGCACCCTCGCCTCGCGCCTGTCGCTGATCTTCCTGATCGGTTTGGTCCTGGCCCAGGGCCTGTCGTTCGGCGTGCAGTACTACGAACGCTACGAGAGCGCCAAGAACACCATGCTCGGCAACCTGGAAACCGACGTTTCGACATCAGTCGCCATTCTCGACCGCCTGCCGGCCGCCGAACGGCAGTCCTGGCTGCCGAAACTCGCCCGGCGCAACTATGACTACGTGCTCGACGAAGGCGAGCCAGGCATGCCGATGCTCCCCGACAATGCACCGGTATCGGTCAGCTCGATCCAGGAAGCCCTGGGTGAATCCTATGCGCTGACCTACAACCAAATCCCAGGGCCAAAGATGCATTACCAGGCGCACTTGCGCCTCAAGGATGGCAAACCTTTGACGATCGACGTACGCCCGGCAATGGCGCCTCTTTCGCCCTGGCTCCCGGCGGTGTTGCTCGGGCAACTGGCGCTTTTGATCGGCTGCACCTGGCTGGCCGTGCGCATCGCCGTCAGCCCCCTCACCCGGTTGGCCCGGGCGGTGGAGACCCTCGACCCGAATGCCCACGGCGTGCGCCTGGACGAAAAAGGCCCAACCGAAGTGGTGCATGCGGCCAAGGCGTTCAATGCCATGCAAGACCGCATCGCCGCTTACCTCAAGGAGCGCATGCACCTGCTGGCGGCCATTTCCCATGATTTGCAGACGCCCATCACCCGCATGAAGCTGCGCGCCGAATTCATGGACGACGGCATTGAAAAGGACAAGTTGTCCAGCGACCTGAGCGAAATGGAGCATCTGGTGCGCGAAGGCGTGGCCTACGCCCGCAGCATCCATGGCGCCACCGAGGCCAGTTGCCGGATCAGCCTGGATGCGTTCCTCGACAGCCTGGTATTCGACTATCAGGACACCGGACAGGATGTGCAGTTGTCCGGCAAGAACGCCGCCGTCATCGATACCCGCCCTCATGCGCTGCGCCGGGTGCTGGTCAACCTGGTGGACAACGCCCTGAAATTTGGCGGTGCAGCAGAAATCCAGGTCCAGCCTGCCGACGACGGCCAACTGGCGATCCAGGTACTGGACCGTGGCCCCGGAATCAGCGAGGAAGAACTGGCAGAAGTGCTCAAGCCGTTCTATCGGGTGGAAAGCTCGCGCAACCGGGAAACCGGCGGTACGGGCCTGGGGTTGGCCATCGCCCTGCAACTGGCGAACGCCATGGGCGGATCGCTGAGATTGAGCAATCGCGACGGCGGCGGCTTATGTGCCGAATTGCGCTTGGGCCGCGATACCGCCCGCGCAGGTTAGCCGGATTGATCCGCGGGTTTGTATACCAGTGTGTCAACGGGCACACGGCATACACAAACTTGCACAGGGCCCCTTCTCCAGACACACCCCGCTTACACCCACTTGAAAGACTCCTTGTGTCCCCGGCCAGCGTGATGGCCGGGCCCCGACTTCCAAGGAGCTTCCCATGCCTGCCACCACCGCAACGCCGCCTGCTTTCCGTTTCCAGGGTTGGTCGCTGTTCAGCCTGATCGCCGTCCTGGTGCTGCTAATGAGCGCACTGACCGTGATGCTCAACCCAGACCTCACCGAAGGCGTGCGCAGTGCGATTCGCGCCACCGCCCGCTCCTCCTTCGTCCTGTTCCTGCTGGCCTTCACCGCCTCGGCGTTTGCCGTGTTGGTGCCCTCGCCGCTGAGCAAGTCCCTAGTGCGTGAGCGGCGCTTCATCGGGTTGGCCTTTGCCTTCTCCCATCTGGTTCACGCAGTCTTGATCTACGCCTATGGCCAGCTCAACACCGAGTTCTGGCCCGGCCGGACCACCCTTGGCAACGTGCCTGGCAGCGTCGGTTATGTGTTCGTCCTCCTGCTGGCCCTGACCTCGTTCAAAAGCACCACGCGGCTGATCGGCGCCAAAGCCTGGAAACGCCTGCACACCACCGGCATGTGGGTACTGGCGGCGATTTTTGCCTACTCCAACTTCAAGCGCATTCCGATGAGCGACTGGTACGTACTGCCCTTTGGCCTGATCTGCGCCGCCACCGCCATCCGCCTGGTGGGCAAACTGGCCCAGACCAACAAGCGCCAACCCCTGCCACGCGCTGCTTGAGCAAAGGAGATCGACAATGTATTGCACCGTATCGAAAGCCGTGAAAGGCCTGCATCTGAATCTCGATCAAGCCGGTTCATGGCTCGCACCGCTGGGGCTGCGCCTGTTCCTGGCCTGGGAGTTTTTCGAATCCGGCCTGGAAAAATGGAACGGCCAGAACTGGTTCGCCGAGATCCAATCGACCTTCCCTTTCCCTTTCAACCAGGTGCCGGCCAGTTGGAATTGGGAACTGTCGATGTGGGCGGAGCTGGTCTGCGCCATCGCTTTGCTGGTTGGCCTGGGCACACGTTTCTCGGCGCTGGTCCTGATGATCGTCACCGTGGTCGCCACCGCCGCCGTGCACTGGCCGGCGGATTGGTCGAGCCTGAGTGAACTAGCACAGGGGTATGCCATTACCAACAAGGGTTATGGCAACTTCAAACTGCCGTTGATTTACCTGGTAGCGCTGCTACCGCTGCTCTTGCAAGGCCCCGGGAAGCTGAGTGCAGATGCGTTGCTCAAGACGTTGCGCCGTCGGTAGCGGCGAGAAAAAATCGAAACCTTGGGCGGCTTGCGTCGGTCCAGTCCTGTATGAGCCAAAGCGCTGCGTACCGCTGCCACAGTGGTCGCAGCCCATCGAGACAGCCCATCAAGACGAGGAACAGACATGAGCATGACTGTCGGCGACTTTCTGGTTGAACGCCTTTATGAATGGGGGGTTCGTCGCATCTACGGCTACCCCGGCGATGGTATCAACGGCGTGTTTGGCGCCTTGAACCGAGCCAAGGGCAAGATCCAGTTCATCCAGGCACGTCACGAGGAAATGGCCGCATTCATGGCCTGCGCCCACGCCAAGTTCACTGGCGAGCTGGGGGTGTGTATCGCCACGTCGGGGCCGGGGGCTTCGCATTTGGTCACCGGCCTGTATGACGCACGCATGGACCATATGCCGGTCCTGGCTATCTGCGGTCAACAAGCGCGCAACGCCCTCGGCGGGCATTATCAGCAGGAACTTGACCTGGTCAGTCTGTTCAAGGACGTGGCCGGCGCGTTCGTCCAGCAAGCCAGCGCACCGGCCCAGGTGCGCCATCTGCTCGACCGCGCCGTGCGCACGGCGGTGGGCGAGCGCCGGGTTACGGCGTTGATCCTGCCTAACGACCTGCAAGATCTGGAATACACCGCGCCGCTGCACAAGCACGGCACGCTCCATTCCGGGGTCGGCTATCGCAAACCCAAGGTGGTGCCCTACGAGGAAGACTTGCGCCGGGCCGCCGACGTCCTCAACGCCGGCAAGAAAGTCGCCATCCTGGTGGGTGCCGGCGCGTTGCACGCCACTGATGAAGTGATCGCCATTGCCGATAAACTCGGCGCTGGCGTCGCCAAGGCCCTGCTCGGCAAAGCGGTGGTGCCCGACGACTTGCCGTGGGTCACAGGGTCCATCGGCCTGCTGGGCACCGAGCCCAGCGACAACCTTATGGCCGGCTGCGACACGCTGCTGATGATCGGATCCGGTTTCCCCTACGCCGAGTTCCTGCCCGCCGAAGGCCAGGCACGCGGCGTGCAGATCGACCTCAAGCCGGACATGTTGAGCCTGCGCTACCCGATGGAAGTCAATCTGCAAGGCGACAGCGCCGATACCCTGCGGGCCTTGCTGCCGCTGATCGAAGAAAAGCCCGACCGCGCCTGGCGCAAGAAAATCGAACAGTGGCGAGCGGACTGGGACAAGACCCTGGAAAATCGCGCCCTGGTCACGGCCAAGCCGATCAATCCGCAACGGGTCACGTTCGAGCTATCGCCGCGGCTGCCGGACCGCGCCATCATCACCTGCGATTCGGGTTCCTGCGCCAACTGGTTTGCCCGGGACATCCAGATCCGTCGCGGCATGATGTGCTCGCTCTCCGGTGGCCTGGCCTCCATGGGTGCCGCCGTGCCCTACGCCATTGCTGCCAAGTTCTGCCATCCGGATCGGCCGGTCATCGCGCTGGTGGGCGATGGCGCGATGCAAATGAACAACATGGCCGAGCTGATCACCGTCGCCAAATACTGGCGCACCTGGACGAACAACACCTGGATCTGCGCGGTGTTCAACAACCAGGACTTGAATCAGGTGACCTGGGAGCAGCGCGTCATGGAAGGCGACCCGAAATTCGAGGCGTCCCAGGACATTCCCGACGTGCCTTATCACTTGTTCGCCGAGTCCATCGGCCTCAAAGGCATCCTCGTCGACCAGGAAACAGACGTCGCCACCGCGTGGGAACAGGCGCTCGCCGCCGAACGGCCGGTGCTCATCGAGTTCCGGACCGACCCCGACGTGCCGCCATTGCCGCCGCATATCAAGCTGGAACAGGCGAAGAAATTCGCGTCCACCCTGCTCCAGGGCGACCCAAACGAGCGCGGCATTGTCGTGGCGACCGCCAAACAGGTGTTGGGCGCGCTGCTGCCCGGTCACCGCAAGGACAAAGAGTGAGGTTTGTTGATGCGCAACAGTCTTCCTGGGGCGCGCAAAAGGACATGGCGGTGGCGGCGGGAGAAATATTCGGGCAGTTGGTCAGCATTTCCGGACTTTTATTAAGTTAATCAGGCAGTCAGCCGATACAAAGCTAGTGCGAGGTATCTCGCGTTTCGCTGATGGCCTGTTTTTATGATCGAAGATGCTGGCAATGGCTCCCCCGTGATAACCGGCGAGCGGCCGACCCGAAGTTTCACCCGCCGCACCTTCCCGGCCATCATGCTGTTGCTGTTCGTCATGTCCGCACTGGCCATCGCGGTGCTGCTCAATATCACCCAGACCCAGGACCAACAGGCCCGTGAGCAAAGCCTGTTCTTCGCCCAACGGGCCATTGACGGTATCCGCACCGGTATCGGACGCGACCTGAGCGACTACTCCAAATGGAGCGACGCCTACCGGCATCTCCATGTGGAAGTCGACAAGGACTGGGCCTATGACCAGGAAAATGTCGGCAGCAGTGTGTTTTCGCTCTACGGCTATCAAGCCGTGTTTGTCATTTCCCCCACCGGCAAGACGGTCTATTCGGTCATCGATGGCGAGATGAGCGAGGTGGCGGCTGACACTTGGCTGAGCGGCGACCTGCGTGCTCTCGCCAGCAAAGCCAGCGCCGAAGAGAACCGCGATGAGGTGATCGTCGAGTTGCTGCATCACGAAGACGCGCCGGCCTTCGTCGCCGTCTCGGCAATTACCATCGGCACGGACAACAGCGTGCCCGAGATTCCAGGCCCGCCCAGCCTGCTGTTATTCGTGAAGGTGCTGGACAGCGCCGCGTTGCAAGGCCTGTCGCGGGATTTTGCTCTGCCCGATGCGCATATCGCCTATACGCCGGGCCCCGAAGAGACTGCCCAGGTCTTGCTCAACGACCTGACCCGCGAAGCGCTGGCCTGGCGCCCGGCGACGCCCGGCAAGGACCTGCGCAAAGTGCTGCTGCCGTTGCTGGCCTTGGCATTGCTGTTTCTCGGGATCATGGCCTTGGCGGTATTGCGCCATGCGCTGCTGATGCTCCGCGCCCAGGAACGCCAGTACACCAGCCTCCTCGCGCACCGCAAAGCGTTGGAGCGCAGCGAAGAGCGCTTCCGGGACATTGCCGAGGTATCGTCGGACTGGCTGTGGGAAGTTGATTCGGCCGGGACATTGACCTATCTGTCCGAACGCTTCGAACAAGTGACGGGCTTGAGTCCCCTCGAGTGGCTGGGAAAGCCGCTGCACCGGTTGCTTCATCCGCACAGCGGGTCGATCTCGATCGCGCATTGGCTGCTCGGTGGTGCCAACAGTGCCTCATCCGCCCCGCTGCTATGCGAATACACAGCGCATAATCAACGCATCCGTACCTGCAAACTCTCGGTCCGGGCCATTGATGCCGGCAGCTTGGGCTTTCGCGGCACGGCCACCGACATCACCGATGAGTTGCGCGCGCTCGCGCAGATCAAACACCTCTCCCTGCACGACCCGCTGACCGGGCTGGCCAACCGCAACCGCTTGTTCGATTGCCTCAGCGAGCACCTGGACCAGGCGCAAGGGACGCCACTGGCGATACTGAACCTGGACATGGATCGATTCAAACCGGTGAATGACTCCTTGGGTCATGCAGTGGGCGACAAAGTGCTCAAGGAAGTGGCCCATATCCTTCAGCAAAACGTCCGCAGCACCGATTTGGTGGCCCGTCTCGGGGGCGACGAGTTTGTCATCGTCATGCCCAACCCCGGCGATGCGAACGATCTCGATCAACTGTGCGAGCGCCTGATCGATTGCATGCAACGGCCCATGCACCTGGACGGCAACACCTTGTACCTGGGGGTGAGTATTGGGGTTGCCTGGTCGCAGTCTGGCGATCAGCGCGCCGAAGAGTTGTTGCGCCAGGCCGACATCGCCCTGTATGCGGCCAAGGCCGCCGGCCGTAATACCTGGCGTGTCTATGAAGAGGCCATGGGCAATGTCGCCCGCGACCGCCGCCGCTACGAGCAGCAGTTGCGCGATGCGATGCACCAGGACCAGCTTGAATTGCGTTACCTGCCGCGTTTCGACGTGAATGCCGAACAGCTGCACGGTTTTGAAGCCCAGGTCTTCTGGCACCATCCCGAGCGAGGCGAATTGGGTGGAACCGACTTCATCCCCGTGGCCGAAGCATCTGGCCAACTGGAGGAGCTGGGCACCTGGATGTTGATCAACGCCTGCGAAGAGGCGATGACCTGGCCCAACGCGCTGGCCCTGTCCCTCGCCGTTTCGCCGAGGTGGTTCAGCAGCAGTTTTCTGTTCAATCAAGTGCACAAGGCCCTGGAAACCAGCGCTTTGCCGGCGCAGCGCCTGACCCTTGAGGTGGCGGAAGGGGTTTTGCTGACCGATCACAAGACACTCGCCAATACTTTGCACGCCCTCAAGGCCTTGGGCGTGCGGATCAATATCGATAAGTTCGGCACCAATATCGCTTCCCTGCGCGAGGTGCTCGACCAGCCGTTCGACGGTATCCGTTTCGATCGCAATATCCTCGCGCAGCTGGGGCTGGAGCACGACAAGGAAGGTGTGTTGGCGATGATTCGGTTGAGCCGCAGTGTCGGGTTGATGGTGACGGCCGAGGGCATTGAGAATGCCCGGCAGTATGATCAGTTGCGCAGTGTTGCTTGCGATCATGTGCAGGGGCCGTACTTTGGCGCGGCGCTGGCTCGTTCGCAGATGGCTTCGTTTTTTACTACGCCTCGGTGGCTTTAGTCATCCTTGCAGTCGGCGGGACTTTTTTTGACTGAGTACATATCCGTTTCTTTGGTAACGGCTGATTATGGTTTCGCTTTTACAGCGACTCACTTTTGTGAAGCCCGGAAGCCGGCCCAGTCAAAAGTAAGCAAAACGCTTTTGCCCCACCACTCGGTGCCTCGCCTAGGCTCGGCATGCCCTCTCTCCGGCATTGCTCCGTGGGCCCGCCGCGAAGGCCCATCCATGGGCCAGCGCGGCTATCCCGGCATCCATGCCGGGATGCCCACTGCGCAATACCTGCGTTCGGCCAGCGTGGTTAACGGGGCGCCGAAATCAACGTCCACCGCGAGGCGGCCTTATAGCCGACCTGGTTTTGGCTGGGACCGCGTTTTTCCTGTGAAGCCTGCTTGCTAGGACGGTCACTGGTAAATATCCACCTAGCCACCCGGACTCTGGCGAAAGCTCACGGCCAGCCGGTTCCAACTGTTGATGGTGCTGATCGCCAGGGTCAGGTCGACCAGTTCTTCTTCGCTGAAACTGGCGCGGGCCAGGTTGTAAACGTCTTCGGGCACTTGGCTTTCGGCCAATAGCGTGACGGCTTCGGTCCAGGCCAGTGCTGCCTGTTCGCGCGGGTTGAAGAATCCGCTGTCGCGCCACACCGTCACCGCGTAGAGACGCCGCTCGGTCTCGCCCTGGCGGCGGGCGTCCACTGAGTGCATGTCGGTACAGAAGGCGCAGCCATTGAGTTGCGAGGCGCGGATTTTGATCAGGTGCAGCAACGGCGGCTCTATGCTCAGGCGGCTGGTCAGCGCTTCCAGGCCGATCATGGCCTTCATCGCGCCGGGGGACGCACTGTAGTAATCCAGACGCGGGCTCATGACGGTTTTCCTCTTGGTCGATACGTCCACGGTAAAACCCCGTGGCCGCTCGCGACAGGTCCAATCCGCCGAAAAATGCCGGGACCAGGACGGTAGGCCAATGGCCGCAATGCGATTCATTTAAGAGAAATGACAAACCCGTGGCGAGGGAGCTTGCTCCCGCTCGGCTGCGAAGCAGTCGTAAACCGGCGGATGCGGTGTGTCTGGTGTTGCGCATTTGGCAGGTTTTAGGGCCGCTTCGCGGCCCAGCGGGAGCAAGCCCCCTCGCCACGGGCTTGTCGATTGCCTTAAGTGAACAGCATTAGGCCAATGGCCGGGATTTTCGCCACGCAACTTCACTGCGATCGCTGGATGCGGGTAACCTTGGCTGCTTGACTCTTGCTGCAATCGATCATCCGGGAGCCCGCGGGTATGGAACTTCATGTTGTCATCAACGGCCGCAAGGACCTGCTGGGCCAGTTGTATCGACAATTGCGCAGCGCCATCGAGAGCGGTCGGCTGGCGGCCGGCACCCAGCTGCCGCCCAGCCGCCTGTTGGCCGAGCAACTGGGTGTTTCGCGCAAGACCGTGTCCGATACCTATGCGCAACTGACCTACGAGAATTTTCTCACCGGCGTGATCGGCAAAGGCACCTATGTCAACGCCCGTCCGGCCATGATCGTGCGCAAGCAAAGCCACCGCGAGCTTGCCGGTGCCGACGTCGTCGAGGCCTGGCGCAACATGCCGGATCTGATGCGCCATCCGCTCCCCGAGAGCGCGCTGCGTTATGACTTCATCGGCGGCGCCACCGGCAAGGGCCAGTTTCCGCTGGACGACTGGCGTCGCTGCACCGCCCATGCCTTGCGCCAGATTGCCAACGCCAAGGGTTTCTACAGCCAGCCCGAAGGCCTGCCGGCGCTGCGCAACGCCATCGCCCGGCACATCGCGTTTTCCCGCGGGGTCAACTGCCAGGACGCTGACGTGGTGGTGTGCAACGGCGCGCAGCAGGCGCTGGATCTGATTTCACGGGTGCTGACTCGCCCCGGCAGCCTGGTGGCGATGGAAGATCCAGGCTATCCACCGGCACGCCTTTTGTTTGGCTCCCACGGCGCGACGGTGGCCGGGGTGCCGGTGGATGAGCAAGGCATGCGCGTGGATTTGATTCCCGACGGCACGCGGCTGATCTATGTAACACCGTCCCACCAGTTTCCCCTGGGCATGCCCATGAGCCAGCCCCGACGCGAGGCTCTGCTGGCGCGGGCCTATGAGCTGGGAGCGATCATTATCGAGGACGATTACGACAGCGAGTTTCGCTATGAAGGCCGGCCCACCGACTCGCTGCAGAGCATGGACGAGCGCGGCATCGTGGCGTACGTCGGGACGTTCTCCAAAACCCTGCTGCCGGAGCTGCGGCTTGGCTACGCGATCCTGCCGCCAGCGATTCTCGAAGCTGTGATCCTGGCCAAGCGCCTCACCGACCAACACACCTCCACCCTGCCCCAATGGGCGCTGGCCAAATTCATCGCCGAGGGCTGCCTGCTCAAGCACATCCGGCGCTGCCACGCGCTGTATGCCGGTCGGCGTGAGCGAATCCTGGCGCGCATGGGCGGCGACTTGTCGCCCTGGTTCGAAGCGGTGCCCACCACTGCGGGGTTTCATATGGCGGTGCTGTGCAAGGTGCCGATGGATCTCGCCCTGGTCATCGAACTGGCAAAAAAAGCCGAAGTCGGGATCTACAGCCTCGACGGCTTTTTCCATGTGGAAACTGTGCGACCCGGCTTGATACTGGGCTTTGGCGGCATCGAGCTGCTCGATATCGATATTGCCCTCGACCGTTTGCGCGATATTTTGCGGCAGGTGGCCTGACCGATTGGACTGGGTGTTTATCCGCTCATTGGCTGTTTCAGCCTCGCCCCGGCGGGCCTATTCTGCCCAGGTGTCATGATTATCAGGGTAGATCCCGTTCAACTTGATTCAGGAGCCAGGACAATGTCTCGCCAAGTGATCAATACCGTTCAGGTGCAAGCCGCCGCCGGGCGCTCGGAAGAACTCGGCCGGCAGTTGCAGCAAATCGTCGAAACCTTGCGCGCCCTGCCAGGCTGCGATGCCTACATGGTCGATCGCTGCCCCGAGAATTCGGATCGATGGAACGTCAGCGCCCGCTGGCAATCGGACGCAGCGATGCAGGCCCACTTCAATTGCCCCGAGGTCCAAGGCTTCATCAGCCTGATCGAAACCCGCCTGGCCCGCAGCGTGGATTTCAATAGTTTTCCGCTGGTGTGAAATGTCCGATCGCTGCCCCATTGGTCTACCGGTCTTTTGCAGAATTGGAGGTTTTTCCACGCTGTCCAGGGGCTTAGGGTGAAGCCATCGCCACCGCGCGAATTCACTCACCACCAAGGTCCCGCCACGATGAAAACACTCTGCCTGATCGCCGCCCTGAGCCTGCTCCCCGCTGCACCGCTCTTCGCCCACGAAGCCGGATCCTACGAGAAGGTCCAGGTGCTGCAGGAAAAGCAGCTGAAGAACCTGCCTGGCAAGAAAGCCATGATGCTCACTGTCGACTATGCACCCGGTCAGTCGTCAACCGCCCACAAACACCAAGGCACGGCCATGGCCTATGTCCTTGAAGGCGCGATCACCTCCCAGGTCAAGGGCGAGCCGGCGATCACCTATAAGGCGGGCGAGTACTGGTATGAACCCGCCGGCTCCGAGCATCTGGTGTCGAAGAATGCCAGCGCCACCCAACCGGCGAAGCTGCTGGTGTTCATGGTGATGGGCGAGAACGAGGCCGTGCTGATCCCGTTGGAAAACTGAACCCTGACGCGAAAACGGCCAGTCAACTGCCCGCGTCACCGTGGGCTTCTTCAAAGAAATAGTCCTTCCAACTGCCGGCCTTGTTTTTCAACACGCCCAACTCATGCAGCTTTTCGGCATAGATATAAGTGCGCTGCGGCACGACCGTGAAGTCGATTTCCGGATCGGTGACGATTTTCTTGACCAGGGGCAGCGGCAGCTTCGATTGCTCTACTCGGATGTAGGTCTGAGCGGCGGCGGGTTTGTCGGCCTTGATAATCCCCTGCGCCTCGACGAGCGCGTCGTAGAACGCCCGGTAAGTCTTCGGGTTTTCGTCGTGGAATTTTTCCGTTGTGTAGAGCACGTTGAACGTCGCCGGTCCACCCAGCACGTCATAGGAGCTGAGGACCTTGTGGACGTTGCCGCTTTGCAGCGCCTGGTACTGGAACGGCGGGCTGGAAAAGTGCGAGTTGATCTCCGACTTGCCGGCAATGAGCGCGGCCGTAGCATCCGGGTGTGCAAGGCTGACCGAGATGTCGTCGAACTTCTTGTACTGATCATCGCCGAACACCTTTGCCGTCTCGATCTGCAGCGTGCGCGACTGGAACCCGACGCCGGCCGCAGGCACGGCGATCCGATCCTTGTCGGTAAAGTCCTTGAGCGTCTTGATATCCGGGTTGTTGGTCAGCAGATAGTTGGGCATCGAGCCCAGCGACGCGATGGCCTTGACGTTCTGCTTGCCCCGGGTCCGATCCCAGATCGTCAGCATCGGCGGCACCCCTGCCGACACCACGTCGAGGGCACCGGTCAGCAAGGCTTCGTTCATGGCAGTCGCACCGGAGATGCTGTTCCAGTCCACCTTGATGTCCAGGCCTTGGGCCTTGCCATGTTTTTCGATGAGCTGCTGGTCGCGCACAACGTCCAGGATTAGATAGCCGATGCCCAATTGCTGGGCGATGCTGATCTTGCCTTCGGCGTGGGCCAAGGGTGTTATCAGCAGGCTTGCCGCCAGAGAAATAAGGAATGCAGGACGCTTTGATGCCATGGCCAGGATCTCTTGATTGTTAGGTCAGGGGGCGACTTTAAAGCTATAAAAATAAAAATTTAAATACCTGTATGGAATAACCATAGCACCGACCCGGCAGGTTTTTTTCTGCCCCAAGGCAAGCCAGCCTGGATATCGCCACTGCCCAGCAAAATCCGTTGCAACGTTCGTCCCCCTCACAAGCGGCACGCGGTAAGGTAGCCAAAACCATCCGGATCGAGGTGTGTCTTGGCGTCCTATTCCTTGCGGCAGTTGAAGTACTTTGTCACCACGGTCGAATGTGGCAGTGTCGCTGAAGCTTCGCGCAAGCTCTACATTGCCCAGCCGTCGATTGCCACGGCAGTCAAGGGGCTCGAGGACAGTTTCGGTGTGCAACTGCTGATCCGGCATCATGCCCAAGGTGTGTCGCTCACCCCCGCCGGGGCGCGCTTCTATCGCAAGGCCCAGGAGCTGCTGCGCATGGCTCGGGAGTTCGAGCAAAACGCGCTGGCGGACAATGATGTGGTCAGCGGACAGATCGACATCGGCTGCTTCGAGACCGTCGCCCCGCTCTATCTGCCACGGCTGATCGCCGGTTTTCGCGAGCGCTTTCCCGGAGTGGAAATCCGCGTTCAGGACGGCGAGCAACAGGAACTGGTGCAAGGCTTGACGGGAGGGCGTTTCGACCTGGCGATTTTTTATGAGCACGACCTCGACAGTACCATCGAGACCGAGGCATTGACGGCGCCGCAACGGCCCTACGCCTTGTTGCCAGCCGGGCATCGCTTCGCCAGCCAGGCCCAGGTGTCGCTGCGCGACCTGGCGCTTGAGCCGATGATCCTGTTGGACGTGCAGCCCAGCCGAACGTATTTCGTGAGCATCTTTGAAGAGCTTGGCCTGACGCCGAACATCGTCTTCAGCTCGCCCTCCATCGAGATGGTGCGCGGCATGGTCGGCCAGGGGTTCGGTTTTGCCGTGCTGGTGACTCGCCCACAATCGACCTGTACCTATGACGGCCAGCAGGTGGTCTGCATCGACATCGCCGAAGACGTGACAGGCTCGGCGCTGGTAGCCGGCTGGCTCAAGCGCGCCCACCTCACCAAGCCGGCCCAGTTATTCGTGAACTACTGCAAGGAACAGTTCGGGGAGTGGCTGGCGTAGGCCAGCCACCTGGAGCTGGTTTCCCTGTGGCGAGGGGATTTATCCCCTCGCCACAATAGTTGTCATACTTGCTCTTCGATACCTAGCGAGCTGCCCAGGCGTTGAAGCGTTGCTCCAGCTCTTCACCATGGTCGACCCAGAACTCGGCATCCACCGCTTGCGCCTGCGCCAGGTTGGCCTCGGCGGTAGGTAGTTGCTCGCGCACCTCGGCGGGCAGCAAGGCCAGGGTCTGGCGATGCACCGGTCCGTAAGGGATGTTTTGGGAGAAGACTTTCTGCGTCTGCGGCTGGCTGGCAAAGGCGATGAATTTCTCGGCCAGGGCCTTGTTCGGCGTGCCTTTGACCACTGCCCAGTATTCTGGGTCATACAGGCTTTGCGGCCAGACAATGCTCAGCTTCATCCCCTCCTTCTGCGCCGAGGCGATGCGACCGTTGTAGGCAGCGCTCATTGCCACGTCTCCAGCCACCAGCCACTGCGCCGGTTGTGCGCCCGCCTCCCACCACTGGATGTTCGGCTTGATCTGGTCCAACTTGGCGAATGCCCGTGAAACGCCTTCCGGCGTGTTCAGCACCTTGTACACCTCCTCGGTCTTGACGCCGTCCGCCAGCA
This sequence comes from Pseudomonas sp. Z5-35, assembly GCF_051131945.1. Taxonomy (NCBI): domain Bacteria; kingdom Pseudomonadati; phylum Pseudomonadota; class Gammaproteobacteria; order Pseudomonadales; family Pseudomonadaceae; genus Pseudomonas; species Pseudomonas sp. Z5-35. The sequence continues at coordinate 2,652,593 of NZ_CP071640.1, read as the reverse complement.
AGGCGATCTCCAGGGTGTACTTGGCGCCCTTGCGCAAGCCGCGCTTGCCCGGGTACTCGGTCACGTTCCAGAAATCCGCCCAGGACTTGGGCGCCTTGGCGAGTTTGGTCTGGTCATAGGCCAAGACCATCGACCAGACGTACGTGGCCACGCCACATTCGGTGAGCGCGCCAGGGACATAATTCGCCGGATCGCCGAGGGCCGCCTGGTCAAGTTTTTCGAACAGCCCCTCCTCACAACCGCGCAGCAACTCAGGACTTTCCACCTCGACCACATCCCAGCTGGTGTACCCGGCCGCGACCATGGCCTTGATCTTCGATAACTCGCCGTTGTACTCGCCGGCGACGATGTTCCCTGCACCGCTGGCATTGAAGGGTTGGAAGTAGGCCTTGTCCTGGGCCAACTTGGTGGCGCCGCCGAATGAAATCACGGTCAGGCTTTGTGGCGCGGCCAGGACGCTGCTGCTCAGTAACGCCAGGGCACACGCAATGTTGCATCGCAAGGATCTGGACATGAAGCGGTTCCTCGAAAATGCCGGCTCGCCCGCACGAGCCGGCGACGGGACTCAAAGGCGACCGTAAGCGCGGGCGGTGCGGTCTACAGCTTTACGGGTCTTGTCGACCAGTTCGTTGATGTCGGCATGACTGGCCACCAGCGCCGGGGCCATGATCATCCGGCCCAGCGTCGAGCGGATGATCAGGCCCTCCTCGAAACCGAAGGTGCGGCATTGCCAGGCCATTTCGTTTTCGTTGGCGAAGCGCTTGCGGCTGTTCTTGTCCTCGGCCAGTTGCAGGGCCGCGACCATGCCGGCTCCCTGGATCTCGCCAATCAGCGGATGCCCGTCGAACGTTTCGCGCAGGCAACGTTGCAGGTACGGGCCGGTGTCTTCCTTGACCTGGCTGACGATGCCCTCGTCGCGCAGGGCCTTGAGGTTGGCAATCGCCACCGCCGCCGCCACCGGGTGCCCGGAGTAGGTCAGGCCATGGGCAAATACGCCGCCCTGTTCCACCAGCACCTCGGCCATGCGTTTGGACAGGATCAGCCCGCCCATGGGGATGTAGCCGCTGGTCAGGCCCTTAGCGATCGACAAGGTGTCGGGCTCGAAACCGAAATACTCATGGGCAAACCACTCACCCGTGCGACCAAAGCCACCGATCACTTCATCGGCGCACAACAGCACGTCGTATTGCCGGCAGATGCGCTGGATTTCGGGCCAGTAGCTTTCGGGCGGGAAGATCATGCCGCCGGCGCCCTGGAAGGGTTCGGCGACGAACGCGGCGACATTGTCGGCGCCCAGTTCGAGGATTTTCTCTTCCAGTTGGCGGGCAGCGCGCAGGCCGAATTCGGCGGGCGTCAGGTTGCCTTCGTGGGCGAACCAGTACGGCTCGTCGATGTGCGCCACATCCGGAATCACCCCGCCCATTTCGTGCATGAACTTCATGCCGCCGAGGGCCGAAGCGCCAAGCGTTGAACCGTGGTAGCCGTTCCAGCGGCCGATCATGATTTTCTTCTGCGGCTGGCCGAGGATCTGCCAGTAGCGGCGCACGGTGCGAATCAGCACCTCGTTGGCCTCGGAGCCGGAGTTGGTGTAGATCGCGTGGCTGTAGTGATCCGGCAGCAGGCTGAACAACAACTCGGACAGTTCCACCACCGCCGGGTGGGTGGTATGGAAGAACATGTTGTAGTACGGCAATTGCTCCAACTGCCGGCTGGCCGCCGCCGCGAGGTCCTGGCGGCCGTAACCCAGGTTGGTGCACCACAGGCCGGACATGCCGTCCAGGTAACGCTTGCCGTCGTTGTCCCAAAGCGCCAGGCCTTCGCCACGAACGATGACTCGCGGCCCCTCCGCGTTGAGGGCCTTCTGGTCGAGGAACGCATGAATATGGTGCGCGGCATCCAGCGCCTGATACTCACGAGTGCTGCGTGTTGGCTTGGGTGATGCGCTCATCAGAGATCTCCTTGCTTATTGAAATTGTCGGAATCGGTAGGCGCCAGCGGCTCGGGCTTGAACAGCGGCTTGCCCATCACGCACTTGACCCACACCAGCGCGATCAACGAAACGATGGCCAGCACCGCACCGGCGCTGGCGAAGATCGGCACCGTCATTTCCGGGCTGGGGGATACGTGCCAGATGGCAAAGAGCATGCCGGCGATGCCGAACAGCTGGGGCAGCGGGTAGAACGGCGTACGGAAAGGCCGATGCACATCGGGATAACGACGACGCAGGGCAATCACGTTAATGTGGGTGATGATGTAGGCCAGCAACCAGGCCAGCGCGGCCGCCAGCAGCAAGAGGTTGATAGCGTCGGGGCTGTCGTGCATCAGCAACAACGGCAGGCCGGTGACCAGCGCGACGAACAGCACCGCGACCCACGGCGCGCCGCTGCGCTGGCCCTGGCGCTTGAAGATGCCGAACGCTTGGCCGCTGCGGGCCATGCCCAGCAACATGCGCGGGATGGCCGCAAGCGAACTGTTAAGCGTGCTGCACGTCGCGGTTATCGCGGCGGTCACCAGGAACACCTGCCCGGCTTCACCGAACACCGTGGTCGCGAACAGATAATGCGGCAGGCCGTTGCTGGCCAGTTCAGCTTGGGGAATGGTCAGCAACGCACCGAGGCAATAGAGGCAGATGATGACGAAGATCACCGTCAAGCCAATCATCATCGAGGCCGGTATGTTGCGCTCCGGGCGCCGCGTCTCCTCCACCAACGGGCAGACGAACTCGGCCCCGACGAAGCCCCACACCGCCATCGCGGTCAAGGCGATGACACCGAGGCCCATGGGGTTCCAGCCGGAAGTCGCCACCAGCGTCGAGACGCTGCTGGCCCCCTCGCTTGCCAAGGCACCGAGGCCCATGACCAGCAGCATGACCGTCATGACCAAGGCCAGCACGGTTTGCAGGCGCGAGAAAATGTCGATGTTGAACAGGTTGAGCACGGTGAACAGGCACAACACCCCCAGCGCCACGCTCAGCGGCGGCATCGAGTGCGGGTAAACCTTGTCGATGATGAATTCCATCAGCAGCAGTTCTGCCGACAAGGCAAACATCGCCACCACGACATAGCCGGAGAAGGTCGCCAGGATCGCCGGGAACTGGCCGATAGCGACTTCGGTGTAGCTGCTCAGGCTGCCGGCGCGAGGAATCATCAGCGCCAGTTCGGAGAACGAACAGGCGTAACTCAGGGCCAGCAGCCAGGCCAGGATCAACGGGATGACAAAACCCATGCCGGCGATCCCGGCGCCTTGCAACATCAGCACCATGACCCCCTGGGAAACCACCAGGCCCACGGCGACCGCCAACAGGGCGCTCAGGCCCAGGCGTCGACGTGGGCCTGCCAGGGATGGGGTGACGGTTTGTAGCGGCACGCTTGAGGAACTGTCCATCGGTTGCTCCGTTTTCTTGTTTTAGGAAGAACAAAACGATTGCGGGTAAAACCCTGGGCCGCGGTCAGTTGCGCAGCTGGATCCAGGTGGTCTTGAGTTGCGTGTATTTGTCGAAGGCGTGCAGCGACAGATCGCGACCGAAGCCCGATTGCTTGCCGCCGCCAAACGGCACGGTGACGTCCAGGGCGTCCACGGTGTTGACCGACACCGTGCCGGCGTTCAACCGCCGCGCCACCCGGTGGGCGCGGTTCAGGTCGTCGGTCCACAGCGAGGCCGCCAGCCCATAGATGTGCTCGTTGGCCATGGCGATGGCCTGTTCTTCGTCGTCGAAAACGCTGACCGCCAACACCGGCCCGAACACCTCTTCACGGGCCAGCTGCATGGTTGGGAGTACGCCGCTAAAAATCGTCGGCTCAATGAAATGGTTCGATCCGTCGATGCTCAGCTGGCGACCACCGCAGACCAGGCTTGCACCTTCGGCCTGGGCCTGCTGGATGTACCGCATGATCCTTGCGGTCTGGCGCGCATCGACAATGGCCCCGGCGCGGCTCGACGGGTCCAGCGGATTGCCGGGCTGCCACAGCCGCGCTTGATCGATCAGGCGTTCGACGAATTCGTCATGGATCGAACGCTGTACCAGCAGCCGCGAGTTGGCCGAGCAGACTTCGCCCTGGTTGAAGAAGATCCCGAACGCGGCCTTCTGCGCCGCCAGGTCCAGGTCCTGGCAGTCGGCGAACACCAGGTTCGGACTCTTGCCACCGCACTCCAGCCAGACCTGCTTGAGGTTCGATTGGGCCGAGTACTGCATGAAGTACTTGCCGACCTCGGTCGAGCCGGTGAACACCAGCGAATCGACGTCCGGGTGCAAGCCGAGCGCCCTTCCCGCCTGTTCGCCCAGGCCCGGCACGACGTTGAGCACGCCCGGTGGCACGCCCGCTTCCAGGGCGAGCTCGGCCAGGCGCAGCGCCGAGAACGGCGATTGCTCGGCGGGTTTGAGCACCACGCTATTGCCCGCCGCCAAGGCCGGTGCGAGCTTCCAGGCCGCCATGTCCAAGGGAAAATTCCACGGCACCACCGCCGCGATCACCCCGAGCGGAACACGGGTAATGGTGGCAAGGACGTTGGCTGCCGATGGCGCGACCTGGTCGTAGAGTTTGTCGAGGCTTTCGCCATACCAGGCAAACACATGGGCGGCGCCCGGCACGTCAATGTTCCAGGCATCCATGACCGGCTTGCCCATGCTCAGGGAGTCGAGCAGCGCCAGTTCTTCGCGATGGGCCAGCATCAATTGCGACAGGCGCAACAACACGGCCTTGCGTTCGGTCGGCGCCATCCGCGCCCACGGGCCGTGCTCGAAAGCCTTGCGAGCGCTGAGTACGGCGAGGTCGACTTCCGGTCCAGCGCAGGCCACCACATTGGCCAGCAACTCGCCATTGGCTGGGTTGATCACTTCAAGTCGAGCGCCGTCGAGGGCCTCGCACGGTTCGCCGTCAATCAGGGCGCTGTCGCGCAGGCGCAATTGAGCGGCAAGAGCCTTCCAATCATTCAATTCGTTCACAGGCAGTTCCTTGAATCAGACGTCATTGGCTTCGCTGAGGTATATCGCCAAGCGATCCATCAACCGGTCGCAAGCGGTCATCTGTTCAACGCTCACGTATTCGTCGGGTTTGTGTCCCTGGTCCATGCTGCCGGGGCCGCAGACCACCGAAGGGATGCCGGCCTGGTGAAACAGCCCGCCCTCGGTGCCGAACGCCACGGTGCCGAAGGCGTCGCTGCCACACAGCCGGGCGATCAGGCGCGCGGCTTCACTGTCCGGCGACGTTGCCAGGCCGGGGTAGGCAGACACGTGTTCAAAACGGATCGCGGTGTCGGCGTTGACCGCACGCATCCTGGGCAGCAGCGCCTGCTCGGCGTAGTCCTGCAACTGGTCCACGACTCGCTGCGGGACAAAATCCGGCAGAGCGCGCACTTCAAAGTCAAAACGACAATCGGCCGGGACGATGTTCAATGCCGTGCCGCCCTGGATCACCCCGACCTGCACCGTCGAATACGCCGGGTCGAAGCGCTCGTCGTGGCGTGACGGCTCGGCCAGCGCCGCGCCGATTTCCCCCAACCGGCCGATCAGGCGCGCCGCCTGTTCGATGGCGTTCACCCCGTAAGGCGCGTAGGCGGAATGGCAAGCCGCGCCTTTGACGTGGCAACGCATCGCCAACTTGCCTTTGTGGCCCAGCACCGGCTGCAGCTCGGTGGGTTCGCCGATCAGGCACAAGGCCGGTTGAGGAATGCGTTGCGGCAACGCTTCCAGCAAACTGCGCACGCCCAGGCAACCGACCTCTTCGTCATAGGAGAACGCCAAGTGCACCGGACGACGCAGCGGGCTGGACAGCAACATCGGCACCGCCGCCAGCACGCAAGCGAGGTAGCCCTTCATGTCCGCCGTGCCACGTCCGAACAGCTTGCCGTCCGCTTCGGTGAGTCGGAACGGATCGACCGTCCAGGCCTGGCCGTCCACCGGCACCACGTCGGTGTGCCCGGACAGCACCACACCGCCGGGCACCGCCGGGCCGATGCTCGCCAGCAGGTTGGCCTTGGTGTGCTCGGCGTTGTAGATCAGCTCACTCTCGACGCCTAGCCCATGGAGGTAGTCGCGCACGAACTCGATCAATGCCAGGTTCGAGTCGCGGCTGACCGTGGCAAAGCCCACCAATTCGGCCAGCAGTGCGCGACTGCGCAACTCACTCATCGCCCGGCACTCCGTAACTCGGCGCCTGGGTCGGATCGAGGGCACGGGTCAGGTAATCGCGCAGTTGCGGCTGATACGCGAGCCAGAGCTTTTCCAGTTCGCCGATGGGGTTTTCATCCGCCCAGTCGACCCGCAGATCGACGATGGGCCAGGTCAGGTCATCCACCACCGACAGCGCCGCCGAGTGCACGGCCCCGGCTTCGCCGCCCGCCGTCTGCCCAGCCTGCAGGGCATTCAGCAGGCGGGACGCGAGGCTGCCTTCGCCCTGCTCGAAAGCCGTCACCATGGCTTCGATGACGCCCTCACCCGCCAACAGATTGCCGGCCGCCACGCATTGCTCACCTGCTTGAGCGCCGTGGATGCCCAAGGCATGGCGGCCGCTGAAAACTGCCGTGCGTCCTTGGGCGTCGATCACCGCCACCTGGCGATACTCGCCATAGCCGTTACGCGCCAAGGCCTTGTCCAACGCTGCCTGGGCGTTCGAACCGAACGACAAATCATCGAGAATCTGCGGCCCGAGGGCCGGCAGCGTAATGTTCTGGCTGGAAACTGCGCCGACACCGGCTCGCAGCCACGGGCAACGGGCGCCGACGGCGATGCTGGAAGAACTGATGGCAATGCCCAACTGGCCGGTTTCGGCGCAGCGTCCGACGATGGAAAACGTCATGTCGTGCTCCTTATTCGGGAATGACCGCGATCACGTCGATTTCCATCAGCCACTGCGGCTGGCCCAGGGCGCTGACCACCAGCCCAGTGGAAATCGGAAAAACACCCTTGAGCCATTTGCCGACTTCCTGATACACCGGCTCGCGGTAACGCGGATCGATCAGGTAGGTGGTGGTCTTGACGATGTGGCTCAGGTCGCTGCCGGCTTCTTCCAGCAATTGCTTGACGTTGCGCATGGCTTGCTCGGCCTGGGCACGCGGATCGCCGAGACCTACCAACTGGCCGTTGAAATCGGTGCCAACCTGGCCGCGCACATAGACGGTATTGCCGGCGCGGACGGCTTGGCACAGATCGTTGTCCAGCGTCTGGTTCGGGTAGGTGTCTTTGGTGTTGAACATGCGGATGCGAGTGTGGGTAGGCATCAGCGGACTCCCATGAGGCTGGTTTTCGAAGGTTGCGTGCTGCCCGGCGCTGGTGATTGGGCAGTGCGCTGCGAGGCGTCCCGGTAGTCGAGGTAGGTGCGCTGTTTGACGATGTGCTCGGTGATATGCCGGGCGTCGTGCCACACACCCCAGATGAACGCCGAGCCACGGCGCGACAGCCAAGGCAGGCCGACGAAATACAGGCCCGGCTCGCTGGACACGCCGCGTTGGTGCCGGGGTTTACCGTTGGCATTGAGGGCATCGACTTTCAGCCAGCTGTAATCCACCGAATACCCCGTTGCCCAGATAATGGTGCTGACGCCCGCCTCGGCCAGGTCCAGTTCCAGGATCGGCCGGGTCAGGCACGCCGGGTCCGGCAACAAGCGACGCGCCTCGGGTTCGAGCGGCAGGTCCAAGCCGTTGCGCTCGATATAGGCATCGGCGGCATCGAGCAACGCCAGGTAGTTTTCATCGCCGCGGGCAATGTTTTCGGCCAGGTTCGATTCAAAACTCACCACGCTGCCGTTGAACGACCGGGTCAGGCCCACCAGCGTGATGCCTTCATGGGCCAGCCGGCGAAAGTCCACGGTGTGCCCGCCGCGCGCGCCGCTGACGGCGATGGTGACGTGCTCCTTGCCCGGCTTGACCGCTTCGGCATCCCACTCGCCCAGCACCCCCAGCCACCAGCAGAAATCCCGGTTGCGATAGGCTCGCGGTGGACGGTCATGGGCGCCCACCGAGAGGTAGACCTGCTTGCCGGCGCGCTGCAATTCGTCGGCGATCTGCACCCCCGACGACCCGGCGCCCACCACCAGCACGGCGCCGTCGGCCAGCTGCGCGGGATTTCGATATTGCGCCGAATGAATCTGGGTCACCGTGGCCATGTCTGGCGCAATCGGCGGGATCACCGGGCGCTGAAACGGCCCGGTGGCGACCACCACGTTGATGGCCTCGATCAGGCCCTCGGACGTTTCGATGGTGAAGCCGGGGCGGCCGGTATTGCGCTCGACGCGGCGCACGTCCACGCCGGTACGGATCGGCGCCTTGAACTTGTTGGCATAGGCTTCGAAGTAATCGGCCACCTGGTCCTTGGAAGCGAACGCATCGGGGTCCAGCCCCTTGAATTCCAGCCCTGGAAAACGGTCGTGCCAGGCCGGGCCGTTGGCAACCAGCGAATCCCAGCGCGCCGTGCGCCAGGCCTCGGCAATGCGGTTGCGCTCCACCACAAGGTGCGGCACGCCTTGGCGGCTCAAATGTTCACTCATCGCCACGCCGGCCTGGCCGGCACCTATAACGAGCGTATCTATGCGTATTGTTTCAACGGGCATATCGGGCACTTCCGGCAGTGGGTTTGGTTCAGGTCGGCGCGGTGCCGCCTCAGGTTCTGATTTCTTGTTGTTCTGCGGTTGCGACTATCGAGAGGAGGTGTCGAGGCGATTGTGTTGGCAGGCGGGAATTTGCGAAACGAGGCTTTATGTTGTGGCTAGGAAGGAAAAAACTGGGTGACTGCCCGGGCGACGATCGCTGGGCCAATGCAGGTATTGTTTGCACGCGAAGCATCCTGAACCCGTGGCGAGGGAGCTTGCTCCCGCTGGGCTGCGCAGCAGCCCCAAAGCCCTCACCTCGCTCAGTCAGGCCGATTGCGTTCCAGCTTTCTTGGGCTGCTGCGCAGCCAACGGGAGCAAGCTCCCTCGCCACAAGAGCGGTTCGTCACGGGTTGGATGGCTCCATAGTTTGCGTAGAGGATGTTTTGCGAGAAGACTTTTGGGCTAGACGCTCTCCGGGACATCGATCTGAAGCGCCACCACCCGCCGCGCCACAGGTCCCGGCGGCGAGGCAATCGCAGCCTCGACCAAGGCATCGACGGCCTGCTCGGCCAGGTTCACCACCGGATGGGACAGCACCGCCTGGACCAATCCGCTCTTCAACGCGTCACGCGTCAATGAAGTCAGGTCGTGGCACACCACGACGGGCAAGCGCAGCTGTCTTTCCTTGAGGCTACTCAAGGCCTTCAGCACCCCGGCGATGCCACCGCCCGCCACGTACAGCCCCGCCAGATCGGGCTCTGCCGTGAGCAAGTCCAAGGTGTTGCCATAGGCGAATTCATCATCTTCCAGGGTCAGTCGCGAGGCGAGCAGTTCCCACTCGCTCGAATGCTCCGCCAGGTAGCTGCGAAAGCTCAGTTCACAGAGTTCCTGGCACTGGAAGCGCTGGCTGCTGAGCATGACCACCGCGGGCCCGGGCTGCTCGGCGAGGCGACTGATGAACCAACCAGCGGTGCGTCCCGTGAGGCGATTGTCGAGGCCGGCGTAACCGGTGCCGGCAGCGCTGGACAATTCCGACAGCAGCGCCACCACCAAAACACCGGTCGCGCGCAACTGCGCGACTGCCTCGCGGACCCGGGGGTGATCGACTGCCACCACGCCCAGGCCATCGACCTGATCCCGTAGGGCAAGGATGCGTTGCGCCACGTTGGCGGGATCGAGGTCGTCCAAATAACCGATGGCCACGCGAATTCGTGCTCGCGTGCAGGTGGCGGTGGCGTTTGCCAAAGCGTGGGCGAGGCCCTGGTAGAACGGCACGCCACTTTTCTGCAACAGGAAGCCCAGCCGCAAAGTGGGACGGTCGTTGAGCACTCGCTGCTCGATCACGCCCTTGGCATGGAAACCCAACCGCCCCGCCGCTGCGGCGATCCGCTGAGCCGTGTCGGCTCGCACATCCGCGCGCAGGTTGAGCACGCGATCGACCGTCGACAGGCTGACGCCCGCTTCCCGGGCGACGTCGGCCATGGTGGGACGGAGTTTTCGGCGTAGCTGTTCTGACATGTCTTGACACCTCCTTCGGGCATCATGAGGGGTTTTGACACATTAAGCCACCGGCCCATGGCCCGCTTCGCGCCGACGCAATAGCATCGAGCCAGGCCATAACAACAACACAGCCGGAGTGCTTGCATGACGATCCACATTTGTACGGCGCCCTGCTGCTGGGGCGTCGATGACGTCGAGAACCCTTTCCTGCCACCCTGGCAACGCGTGCTCGCCGAAGCCGCCGAAGCCGGCTATCGCGGCATCGAACTGGGGCCTTACGGGTACTTGCCGCTGGACGCCGGGGTCCTCAATCCGGCCTTGTCGGACAACGCCTTGCAGGTCGTCGCCGGGACGATTTTCGACGACCTGGTGAGCCCGGCCAACCTGGCCGAGCTGCTGCGCCAGACCCATGCGATCTGCGGCTTGCTCACACAATTGCCGCCCATGGAACAGCAAGCCGGCCAGCGCTTTGCCGGGCCCTATCTGGTGATCATCGACTGGGGCCACGAGGAGCGCGACTACGTCGCTGGCCACTCGGACCGCGCGCCACGCCTGGACGATGCCCGCTGGAACGCAATGATGGCGCACATCCGCACCATCGCCGACATCGCCTGGCACGCCTACGGCATCCGCGCCGTCATCCATCCGCATGCCGGCGGCTATATCGAATTCGCCGATGAGCTGGCACGCCTGGTCGACGACATCTCATACGAAGTCGCCGGGTTGTGCCTCGACACCGGGCATCTCTATTACGCGGGCATGGACCCGGTCGCGTCGCTGCGCACCTACGCCCATCGCCTGGACTACCTGCATTTCAAGGACATCGACCCGGTGGTTTTCGACCAGGTGTTGAACGAGCACATCCGTTTCTTCGCGGCGTGCGGCCGGGGCGTGATGTGTCCCATCGGGCACGGCGTCATCGACTACCTGGCGCTGCACCGTCTCGTGCACGAACTTGGTTACCAAGGCTGCATCACCGTCGAACAGGAACGTGACCCGCGCGACGCCGGGACCAGCCTGGACGACGTGGCGGCCAGTCACGCCTACCTCGCCCGCATCGGTTTCTGACCCGTACAAGGACCTTCCCCATGATCAACGGCAGTAAAACGCTCCCACACCCTATCCGCTGGGCCATGGTCGGCGGCGGCGAGCACAGCCAGATCGGCTACATCCACCGCTCGGCCGCCCTGCGCGACCGCAACTTCGAGCTGGTCGCCGCCGCGCTGGACATCGACCCCGACCGGGGCCGGACGTTTGGCGAACAACTGGGCATCGAGCCGTCGCGCTGCTACGCGGACTACCTCAGCCTGTTCGAGCTCGAAGCGCAACGGCCCGACGGCATTCAGGCGGTGTCGATCGCCACGCCCAACGGCACGCACTACGCCATCACCCGCGCCGCTCTGGAGGCCGGCTTGCATGTGGTTTGCGAGAAACCGCTGTGCTTCACCCTGAAGGAAGCCAAAACCTTGCGTGCGTTGGCCAAATCCAGGGGACGCGTCGTTGGCCTCACCTACGGCTACGCTGGGCATCAATTGATCGAACAAGCCCGGGCGATGATTGCCGCGCGGGCGCTGGGGGAGATTCGCATGGTGCACATGCAGTTCGCCCATGGGTTCCATAGCGCACCGGTCGAGTCGCAGAACCCGGCGACCCAGTGGCGCGTCGACCCGCGCCAGGCCGGGCCGAGCTACGTGCTCGGGGACGTCGGCACCCACCCGTTGTACCTGTGCGAAGTGATGCTGCCCGACCTCAAGATCAAGCGCTTGATGTGCAGCCGCCAAAGCTTCGTCGCCAGCCGCGCCCCGCTCGAGGACAACGCCTACACCCTGATGGAATACGAAGGCGGCGCCATGGGCATGGTCTGGTCGAGCGCGGTGAATGCCGGCTCCATGCACGGCCAGAAAATCCGCGTGATCGGCTCGCGGGCCAGCCTGGAATGGTGGGACGAACGGCCCAACCAACTCACTTTCGAGGTCCAGGGCCAACCGGCGCAAATCCTGGAACGCGGCATGGGTTACCTGCACGCCGGGGCCCTGGTGGACGACCGCATCGGTGGCGGTCATCCCGAAGGGTTGTTCGAAGCCTGGTCCAACCTTTATCGCCGCTTCGCCCTGGCCATGGACGCCGCCGACCGTGGCGACAGCGAAGCCCTGGCCGCCCTGCGCTACCCCGACATCGATGCAGGCGTGGAAGGCGTGCGCTGGGTCGAGCGCTGCGTTGAATCGGCCAACCAGGATTCCGCCTGGGTCGCCTACTGACCCCCACAGTAATGAGTGTTGCCCCATGGAGAACAACAATGAAAATCGCCCTTGATCCCTACATGCACCGTCACCTGAGCCTGCCGGACCTGTGCCGCAAGACCGCCGAGCTCGGCTACGAATACCTGGAGTTGTCGCCACGGGAAGACTTCCTGCCGTGGTGGGTTCGCCCGCGCGCCCATAAGGAACGCATCGCCGAATTCAAGAAAGCCCTGCGTGACCACAACCTGCAACTGGCTTCGCTGCTGCCGATGTACCGCTGGGCCAGCCCCCACGAGGACGAGCGTCGGGCGGCGGTGAATTATTGGAAGGAAGCGATCCAGGTCGCCGTGGAGATGGGCTGCACGACCATGAACTCGGAGTTCGGTCGCGGGCCGTCGCCTGATCGCGGGCACAAGGTCAGTTGCTGCGCGGGCCTGCACAGCCATGAGTCCAGCGAAGCCGCCTGGTGGCAGAGCATGGAAGAACTGGTGCCGATCCTCGAATCCGAAGGCGTCACGTTGAACGTCGAGCCTCATCCGGAAGACTGGTGCGAGACGCTGCACCCGGCCCTGGACATGCTCAAGACCCTCGGATCGGACAACGTCAAGTTCCTCTATTGCACGCCCCACACCTTCTACTTCGGCGACGACATGAAAGCCATGATCGCCGACGCAGGGTCGATGATCGCCCATGTGCACATTGCCGACACCTACAACCACAAGGCCTCGTCCGGCCTGCGTTACATCGTCAATCCACCCGGGGCGAAAGTGACCGTGCACCAGCACATGGACATGCACCAGGGCGAAATCGACTGGGACCTGTTCTTCGGCGAGCTGGCCAAGACCGGGTTCGACGGCATCGTCACCGCCTGCGTGTTCGGCTGGGAAGAACGGGCGGATGAGTCGGGCCGCTTCATGCGCCAGGAAATCCAGGCGTACGTCGACAAATACTTCCGGTAACCGCGATCGTCATGGCAGCAGTGGGACAATCCGCGGCTCGAGCCCCCGCTCGCTGACCTCAAGCAGCGCCAGCGTCACCGGCAGTTTGAAGCGTCGCCGGCCGGCGCTGCCGGGGTTGAGGTAAAGCCGTTCCCCGCGCCAGTCGATCAGCGGTTTGTGGGAATGGCCGGTGATCACCAGTTTTACTTGCGGGTCGAGGGCGCTGGGCACATCGGCGATGTCATGGACCAGCAGCACTTGCCATCCCGCAAGGTCGAACTGAAGGCAATCGGCAATGCCCGCCGCCCAATCGACTTCCAGGTCGTTGTTTCCCCGCACCACGTGCAGTTCGCCGATAGACGCCAGTGCTTCCAGGATCCCAGGGCTGCCAATATCACCGGCATGAATAATTCTCTCGCAACCTTGCAACGTCGCCAGCGCTTCGGGGCGCAGCAAGCCGTGGGTGTCGGAAATAACCCCAACTTTCATGAAACCTTCCTCCCCAACCGTGTGTCGTCGGTTGTACCTGCCTCGTCGCAGTTAGCTAACGTGCTGAAATCGAATAGGATAGGCTGCGCGCTGAAACGCGCAGACCGTCGCGCAAAGGATATGTCAATGCTCGGACGCAAACAGCCAGAGCCCAAGATCGAAAGCCCCGATGAAGCGTTCTCCCAGCAAACTGTGCGGGCCGGCGCTGCATTTCGGCTGACCGTGAGTTTCATGCTCGTGGTTGTCATCGCCTTCCTGGCCGTCGAAGGCTGGCGCACCTGGCGAGATTACCGCGCAGCCTTTGCGTCTGCCCGGGATTCGGTGACGAACCTGGCCAGGGCAACGGCGCAACACGCCGAGGACGCCATCCGCCAGGTCGACGTGGTCACCGCGGCCCTCGCCGAACGCGTGGAAGGCGACGGCCTGCAGAACATGGACATCCCGCGCATCCATAAGCTGCTGGTGCAACAGGCCGCGATCATGCCGCAACTGCACGGCTTGTTCATCTATGGCCCGGACGGCCAGTGGCTGGCGACCGACAAAAAAGTCATTCCGGAAATGGCGAACAACGCCGACCGCGACTATTTCCAGTATCACCGCAGCCACGAGGACCGACGCGTACGCATCGGTGAAGTGATCAAGAGTCGGTCCACCGAAGACTTGATCATTCCTGTCTCTCGACGCTTGAACAATCCCGACGGCTCCTTTGCCGGGGTGATGCTCGGGACGGTCAAGGTCAGCTATTTTGTTGACTATTACGGTGATTTCAAGATCGACGATAAAGGCGCGCTGGTCCTGGCCATGCGCAGCGGAACGATCCTGGTGCGCCGACCCTTCGTTGCATCGGTGATCGGCAAGAGCCTGGTCAACAGCGTGATCTTCCGGGAGCACTTGCCCACGTCCAACCAGGGCGTTGCCGAAGCCAGGGCCGTCGTCGACGACACCGAACGCCTGTATGGTTTTCGAGCCCTGACCACTTATCCGCTGGTGGTGGAGGCCGGGCTGTCCCGTGAATCAATCATCGCGCCCTGGCGTCGGGACCTGCTCAAGACCGGCCTGGTGCTGGTTTTCCTCATCGCGATACTCGTGGGTTTCGGCCTTATCGTGCTGAGCCAGTTGCGCTATCGCATGACCATGGAAAAGCAGATCCGCGGCGCCCACCAGGCCATGCGGGACATGGCGCTGACCGACAGCCTGACCGGACTGGGCAATCGTCGGCGGCTGGACATCGCGCTGGCCGATGAGCTGCGCCTGGCCAAGCGCCAGGGTTCTTCCCTGGCGCTGATCATGCTCGACGTCGACTATTTCAAACGCTTCAACGACCGCAACGGCCATGCGGCTGGCGACGACTGCCTGAGGGCGATCGCTGGCGCAATCGGGGAGACGATCAAGCGGCCGGGCGATCTGGCGGTGCGCTACGGCGGCGAAGAGTTCACCGTGTTGCTTCCCAATACCGACAACACCGGTGCGGCCAAGGTCGCGCAGCAGATCCTCGAAGCCGTCAGGGCCCTGGACATCGAACACGGCGACCATCCCCTGGGAATCGTGACCATCAGCGCCGGCATCACCACCTGTCAGCCCAATAGCGAGGACGCGACGCCCGCCATGTTGATCAAGGCCGCGGACGCGTTTTTGTACCTGGCGAAGAACACCGGGCGCAATCGTTGGTGCAGTGCCGACGCATCGCAAGGCTGATGCGGTCGGATTGACCGCATATCGGTTCATTACGCCCTGCGTAGGCTTGCGCAGGTGCCGACCGGCCGCCACGCGGCTACAATGCGCGCTTCGACCGTGACCAGCCTGACTAAAAAACATGTCCTTGCCTAAACATCATCTGGAATTGCTCAGCCCCGCCCGCGACGTGACCATCGCCCGCGAGGCCATCCTGCATGGCGCCGATGCCGTGTACATCGGTGGCCCGAGTTTTGGCGCGCGTCACAACGCCTGCAACGAGGTGAGCGATATCGCCGGGCTGGTGGAGTTCGCCCATCGCTACCACGCCCGGGTGTTCACCACGATCAACACCATCCTGCACGACAACGAGCTGGAGCCGGCCCGCCAGCTGATCCACCAGTTGTACGATGCGGGCGTCGATGCGTTGATCGTCCAGGACCTGGGGGTGATGGAGCTGGACATTCCGCCGATCGAGCTGCACGCCAGTACCCAGACCGACATTCGCACCCTCGCCCGGGCGAAATTCCTCGACCAGGCCGGTTTCTCCCAGTTGGTCTTGGCTCGCGAGCTGAACCTGCAGGAAATCCGCGCCATCGCCGACGAGACCGACGCGGCCATCGAGTTCTTTATCCACGGTGCGCTGTGCGTGGCGTTCTCCGGCCAGTGCAACATCTCCCACGCGCAAAACGGGCGCAGCGCCAACCGTGGCGATTGCTCCCAAGCCTGTCGCCTGCCCTACACCTTGAAGGATGACCAGGGCCGGGTGGTCGCCTACGAAAAACACCTGCTGTCGATGAAAGACAACAACCAGAGCGCCAACATCCGCGCCCTGGTCGAGGCCGGCGTGCGTTCTTTCAAGATCGAAGGACGCTACAAGGACATGGGCTATGTGAAGAACATCACCGCCTACTATCGCCAGCGCCTGGACGACGTGCTCGAAGACCGCCCGGACCTGGCCCGCGCCTCCAGCGGCCGCACCGCGCATTTCTTCGTGCCGGACCCGGACAAGACCTTCCACCGTGGCAGCACCGACTATTTCGTCAGCGAACGCAAGATCGACATCGGCGCCTTCGATTCGCCGACCTTCACCGGCGTGCCGGTGGGCGTGGTGGAAAAAGTCGGCAAGCGCGACCTGCAAGCGGTGACTTTCGATCCGTTGTCCAACGGCGACGGGCTCAACGTACTGGTCAAGCGTGAAGTCGTCGGTTTCCGCGCCAACATCGCTGAGCCCAAGGGCGAGTTTCTCGATGAGGACGGCAAGCAGCGCTACCGCTACCGCGTCGAGCCCAACGAGATGCCGACTGGCATGCATCAGTTGCGCCCCAACCATCCGCTCAATCGCAACCTCGACCACAACTGGCAGCAGGCGCTGCTCAAGACGTCCGCCGAGCGCCGCGTGGGCCTGGCCTGGGTCGCTCGGCTGGGCGAAGAGCGTCTGGAGCTGACCGCCACCAGCGAAGAAGGTATCCGCACCAGCGTTGCCCTCGACGGTCCCTTCGGCCTGGCGAACAAACCAGAGCAGGCCCTGGAGCAACTGCAAGACCTGCTTGGCCAACTAGGCACCACCGAATACCACGCCACGTCGATCAAGCTGGATGCGCCCCAGGCGTACTTCATCCCCAACTCCCAGCTCAAGGCGTTGCGTCGCGAGGTCATCGAAGCCCTGACCGCGGCGCGCGTCGCCGCCCATCCACGGGGCGGGCGCAAGGCAGAAACCACCCCGCCGCCGGTGTACCCGGAGTCGCACCTGTCGTTCCTGGCCAACGTCTACAACCAGAAGGCCCGCGACTTCTACCACCGCCACGGCGTCAAGCTGATCGACGCGGCGTTCGAGGCCCACGAGGAAACCGGCGAAGTGCCGGTGATGATCACCAAGCATTGCCTGCGCTTCTCGTTCAACCTCTGCCCCAAACAGGCCAAGGGCGTCACCGGCGTGCGCACCAAGGTCGCGCCGATGCAGCTGATCCACGGTGATGAAGTGCTGACGCTGAAATTCGACTGCAAGCCCTGCGAGATGCACGTGGTCGGCAAGATCAAGGGGCATATCCTTGACCTGCCGTTGCCCGGCAGTACGGCGCAGCCGGTGGTTGGCTACATCAGCGCGGAAGATCTGCTCAAGACGATTCCTCGCGGAACGCATTGAGCCCGGGCGCACGCTGGACGTCATTCCCCAGGGGGAATGGCGTCTACATTCATTTGTGGCGAGGGGATTTATCCCCGCTGGGCTGCGCAGCAGCCCCAGTATCTTACGGTCGCTGCGCAACCGAACGGGGATAAATCCCCTCGCCACAGGTTTTACCCTTACTCCTTCACATGAGTGGCGCTTGGATCGATGACCTTGGCGGTAACGTCGACTAGCTCCACCCCCCAATCCCCATGCAGGTACCAGTCGTCGCCGATCATCTCGGCCGGGTGCATGGTGCGGTCGGCGCCGTTGCCACAGGCCAACGCGGTCGCTGCGCAATAGCGGTCGCAGCCCCAACAGATGCGCTCGGGATGCTTCGGACTGATGGGAAAGGGCTTTGCCATGACGACCCCGCCTGTCGATGAATGTACCCCACCCTAGCGCGTCGGTGCGCAACGTCCCTTGATCGTGGTCAAGAGTGGTCAAGAACTGCGGCGCGGGCAAAATTCGCGGTGAAAATTGACAAGAATCATTATTATTCGCAGCGAAGCTTCCTAGACTCGGCGCCATCAAAGAGCCAACCAGGGAGTCATCATGCGCGCGCTTTTCCCCCTGCCTCTCGCCCTGCTCTTTCTCGCTCCGCTGGCCCAGGCCAAGGAATACCCGATCGGCGAACCGCAACTGTGCGCTGGGCTTGAAGTCGGCGCGTGTATCTGCAACCGATCGAAATGGCGCCCGCCGGCATGATGCGCGCCACCGCCGATTCCGACGTGCACCTGGAAGCTGACATCCGCGCCACGGCGGATAACCGGCAGGGCTTCCAGGAAGGCAGTTTCGTGCCTTACCTGAACGTATCGTTCCAGCTGAAAAAACAAGGCAACGACACCCAGCTCAAGGGCGATTTCCATGCCATGGTCGCCAATGACGGGCCGCACTACGGCGACAACGTCAAGCTGCTTGGCCCGGGCAAACACCCATTTACTTTCACTGTTCTGCCGCCGGGTGGCCACGCGTCTCTCGGTCGCCGTACCGACAAGGAAACCGGCATGGCGCCGTGGTTCGACTTCACCCCGCCACTGCTGGAAGTCCCGGCCGGGCAGCGTTTCAAGATCGTGCTGAGAATATCGGCCAAGGCCCGGCGGAGTTCGAGAGCACGCCACCGCGAGTCGAGAAAGTGTAGTCCCCCGGCGTTGCTCAAGACCATCGCCGGCGGCTACAGCAACAAGGTCATCGGCCACAAACTCGGCATCACCGAAGGCACGGTCAAGGTCCACGTCAAGAACCTGCTGCACAAGCTCGGCCTGCGCTCACGGGTCGAAGCGGCGGTGTGGGCGATGGAGCATTTGCGTGGCGCGTGATGAACCGAGGTGGAGGGATAGGCACCTACCCCGTGGCGAGGGAGCTTGCTCCCGCTGGGCTGCGCAGCGGCCCCATTTTTGCGATTGCTGCGCAATCGAGCGGGAGCAAGCTCCCTCGCCACGCGGATTGCGTCGGCAGTGACAATTCATCCCTCTTCCGAGGTAAGCCTGCCGAGGCATAGGCCGACGAGGCCCAGGGCCCCTACCATGACGGCACGCGGAGGTACGCCATGCTGACCCACCCTTCCATCGTTCTACTGTTGCGGCGTCATCATCTGTTCAGCCAATTGCCGGAACGGGTTTTCGAAGACGTGTGCAACCTGGCCGTACTCAAGCGGCTGCCTTGCAACAGCACGCTCATGCATCAGGGCGACCCGGCCAAGCGGTTTTTCCTGCTGGAGCGACGTAACATTCGCATCCTGGCTGAGGATGAACTGGTGGATTACCAGCAATAACGGGGCAGCCCGCCCTTAGAGGTCCAGACCCATGCCAACAGATGACCACCCAAGAACAATTGGTCGATCCAGAATCCCTGGTGCAGCAACACAATGAACCAGAACACCACTTGGAACGACACCTTGCGGGTCTTGTGGCGGAACATCTGCTGGGCGAGCAGCGCGCCGGGCCAGCCGCCTGCCAGTTCCACGGCATGCAGCACGTTCTCCGGCGTGCGCCAGGCGTCGAAGCGAGCCTTGCGCTTGTCGTTCCAGTACAACGAAAATGCCACCGCACTGACGATGCCATAAGCGACCATCGGCACCCACGATTCGCCTTGCAGCCCAAGCAAGAGCGAGCCGGACAATGGCAAGGCGCAGAGCAACGCAAACACAGCCAGTTTCAATCGCAGGTTGTGCACGGGCCCGCCGGCTTGACGCGCGGCGCGCCTGCTTGAATCGTTCATGGTTTGACCGATGTCCAGTCCACCCAGCCAAATTGCCAGGTCGCCAGGATCAACAGGCCGAACGCGATCCGATACCAAGCGAACACCGCGTAGCTGTGGCTGGCGATGAAGCGCAGCAACCCCTTGACCGCGATCATGGCAAAGATAAACGCCGTGACGAAGCCAATGGCGAACACCGGGAAGTCCGCCGGGACGAACAGTTCGCGGTATTTGTAGCCCGAATAAACCGCGGCACCGACCATGGTCGGCATCGCCAGGAAGAACGAAAACTCGGTGGCCGTCTTGCGCGACAGGCCGAACAGCAGGCCGCCGATGATGGTCGCTCCGGAGCGGGAGGTGCCGGGAACCATCGCGATACACTGGGCCAGGCCGACCTTCAGGGCATCCTTCCACGTCATGTCGTCCACGGTTTCGGCGTGCACGCGGTGTTGGCGTTTCTCGGCCCAGAGCATCACGAAACCACCCAGCACCAGCGCCGCGGCGACGGTGATCGGATTGAACAGGTAATGGTGGATCCAGTCGGCAAGCAGTACGCCGAGTATCACGGCGGGGAAAAACGCGATCAGCAGGTTGACGGTAAACCGGCGGGCGCTGGGCTGGGTCGGCAAGCCCAGCACCACCTCGAAGATCTTGCGCCGGAATTCCCAGACCACCGCGAGGATCGCCCCGAGCTGAATGATGATATTGAACGCCATCGAACGCTCGCCACCGAACTCCAGCAAGTCAGCGACCACGATCTGGTGCCCCGTGCTGGAAATCGGCAAGAACTCCGTCAGGCCCTCGACCACGCCAAGAATCAGTGCCGAAAAGGCAGTCCACAAATCCATTCATCCCCCAAAAAAGACCCGTTCGTTCAGGCCTTATCAATATTCAAGCGGTACGCAGGTGCACGCAGCGGCTGCACGATAACCGCGACCTTTCAAAAAAAACCAATGAAAAATCAGAACGGGCTCAGGTTTTGCGCTGCGGGGCCGAAATCCTATCAGACAAGCCCTGATAACGCTGCCGCGTCATGACCCAGGTCAACCACGGGCAGGTACCGAGCGTTAAAGTGCCATCGTCGTTTATGACAAAAATAAGAAAACCGGAGTGACAGCGTATGAATAGCTTGCGCAATGTATCGATCAGCCGACGCTTGTGGCTCATCCTGATCGTGTCCATCGTGATGTTGTTCACGCTGGGCGCGTTCATGCTCAAGCAGATCCACACGGATCTGTATCAGGCCAAGTATGAGAAAACCGAGCATGTGGTCCAGACCGCCAGTGGCGTGCTGAGCTATTACCATGGGCTGGAAACCGCCGGCACCCTGACCCGCGAGGCGGCGCAGAAGCAAGCCCTGAGCACGGTGCGCGGCCTGCGTTATGACCAGACTGACTATTTTTGGATCAACGATCTGACGCCGGTCATGGTCATGCACCCGACCAACCCGAAACTCGAAGGCCAGAACCTCTCGGCGATCCGTGACCCGAACGGTTATGCGCTGTTTAACGAGATGGTAGCCATCGCCAAGGCCAAGGGCGCCGGCATGATCAACTACCTCTGGCCGAAACCGGGAGCCGAAGCACCCGTCGGCAAGACCTCCTACGTCAAGCTGTTCGAGCCCTGGGGCTGGATCATCGGCTCGGGTGTGTACGTGGATGACGTGCAGGCCGAGTTCCAATCCCAGATGATCAAGGCCTCCTTGATCGGCTTGGCGATCACGCTGATCATGAGCCTGTTCTTGACCTTGATCGTGCGCAGCATCGTCCGTCCGCTACAGGAAACCGTAAACGCCATGGCCAACATCGCCAGCGGCGAGAGCGACCTGACCCGCACCCTCGATACAAATGGCCAGGATGAGGTCACCCAACTGGCGCGGCACTTCAACGCCTTTACCGCCAAGTTGCGCCAAGTGGTGAGCCAGTTGCAGGTCTCGGCCAGTGAATTGGGCCAGTCGTCCAGCGAATTGGGCAACGACGCCGCGCAAGCCCAGCAGCGCAGCCAACAACAGTCGCAACAAATGGAACTGGTGGCGACCGCCATCAACGAAGTGACCTACGGCGTGCAGGACGTGGCGAAAAACGCCGAACACGCCGCCAGCGAAATGCGCGACGCCGAATCCCAGGCCCAGCAAGGCCAGATCAATATCGATGGCAGCTTGCAGCAGATCGACCGCCTCTCCCAGACCATCGACCAGGCCGTGGAAGTGATCCGCACCCTGGCCAGCGAAAGTACCCAGATCGGCAGCGTGCTGGAAGTGATCCGCTCGATTGCCGAGCAGACCAACCTGTTGGCGCTCAACGCGGCCATCGAAGCCGCTCGCGCCGGTGAACAGGGCCGCGGGTTTGCCGTGGTGGCCGATGAAGTGCGCCTGCTGGCCCAGCGCACACAAAAATCCACCGCCGAAATCCAGGCCATGATCGAGCGTCTGCAAAATCACTCCGAAGCTGCCGTGAAAGTCATCAGTGACAGCAGCCGCGCCTCGCAACTGACCATCGAGCAGGCCGGCCTGGCAGGCGCGAGCCTTAACGCCATCGGCCAGGCCCTGCGCAACCTCAACAGCCTGAACGCCTCTATCGCCAGTGCCACCCTGCAACAGGCCCACGTCGTGGAAGACATCAACCAGAACGTCACCCAGGCCGCTGGCCTGTCCCACAGCACCGCGGTGGCGGCGGAACAGTCGAGCCTGGCCAGCGCGCGCCTCAAAGGGCTGAGCGAACAGCTCAACGGGCTGCTCAAGCAGTTTCGGGTCTAAGAGTAGTCAGCGCGCCTATAGGGGCTGATGCTCACTGGACACTGTTGTGATTCACCGTGGCGAGGGAGCAAGCTCCCTCGCCACGCCAACCCACATTGGTATTGGAGCTGCCCGCGTCATTACGTTTACAATCCCCGCCCTTTCCGACTTCCCCAAGGAACAACCATGTCCGGGCTTGAACTGTTTGCCGCAGCCCTCGGCGTGATCGCTGTCTGGTTGACCGTCAAGCAGAATCCCTGGTGCTGGCCGATCGGCTTGGTCATGGTGCTGCTGTACAGCTGGATTTTCTTCGAGGTGAAGTTGTACTCCGACATGCTGCTGCAAGGGGTCTACGCCGTGCTGCAACTGTACGGCTGGTGGCAGTGGACCCGCGCTGGCGGCCACCATCACGGGCGGCAGGTGACGCGCCTCGGCGGGCCCTCGGTGTTGCTCGGCCTGGCCATCGGGGCGGCGGGCAGCTTGCTGCTGGGAGGCGCCATGGCGCACTGGACCGATGCCGCCCAACCCTGGCTCGACGCGGCGCTCACCGGTTTCAGCCTGGTCGCCCAATGGTGGATGGCGCACAAACGCGTGCAGTGCTGGCCGCTGTGGATCGTCCTGGATGTGATTTTTGTTGGCCTGTTCCTCTACAAAGGCCTGCACCTTACCGCCGCGCTCTATGCCCTGTTCACCCTGCTGGCCGTGCAAGGCTGGCGGGAGTGGCGCGCCGACCCGGCACTGCGCACATGAAAGTGGTGGTGCTGACCGGCCCGGAATCCAGCGGCAAGAGTTGGTTGGCGGGGCAGCTGGAGGCGCACTTCGGTGGCGTGCGGGTGGATGAGTACGTGCGCCATTTCATGCAACGAACCCAGCGTGATACCTGCCTGGCCGACATCACCGACATTGCTACCGGACAACTGGCCTGGGAAGACGCGGCCCGCGCCAGGCAGCCCGCGTTGCTGATCCTCGACACCCACCTGCTGAGCAATATTCTCTGGAGCCGGACCCTCTTCGGCGATTGCCCGGACTGGCTCGAACCGGCCTTGCTGGCGCGCCATTACGATCTGCACCTGCTGCTCAGCCCCGAGCAGGTCGAATGGGTCGGCGATGGCCTGCGCTGCCAGCCAGCGCTGGACGAACGTGTGATGTTCTTCGAGACGATGGAGGATTGGCTGGTTCGCCATCGGCAACCGTTCCTGAAGATCGGTGGCGGTTGGGCAGAACGTCGTGAGCACGTGCTCACGGCCGTGTCCCGGTTGCTCCAGGCCTGATCGTGTTTCATCCTTGAAACATCACGACCGCCTCAAACCCCACCCCCGCCGCGCCTGCGATCATTGCGCCCATGACTGTCAAGTCACTGAAACACTCCGCGTAAAGGCCTAAGCATAGCCATTTGATGGCAGCTGGCCCCTCGCCACGCGCGAGGGTTGTCTCAGCGATGAGACAGATTTCGCCACGAGCGCCCTCCACATCTTTCAAGCCATTGAATTCATGTACTTTTCCTGAAGCGGCACAACACCTGCTCTTCCCCATGCCGGGTCTCTAAATCGCAGATAAAGCCTTCCCCCGCAACCAATGGGTCATCCAGATGAGCCAGAGCGCCAGGCTGGGGAACCCGCCTGGCTGACACCGCATCCGGGGGCGCCGACTCACCCGGCGCAGCACATAAGAAAACACCCACACTTAACCATCGACATGCAAGGAGACACACCATGGAACCTACAATGGCGCTAAAACCATTGGCTTTCGCTCTCACCGCTGTCATGGCAATGGCTGCACAGGCAGGTGGTAACAGCAACGGCAACGGCCATTGCAACCATCAAGGGGCGTCGCAGGATCAATTGCCCCCCAGCACCGCCGGCGCCGGGGCCACAGTGCTGGATGAACAGGACAACGACGGTCGTGTAATGATCGACCAGGAGGACGGCGGTTGGGACCATCGGGGCGGCTACGGCGGCGGCCATTACGCCGGCAGGATTTCCGACACAGGCACGTTCGAACTTGTCGGCAACAACACCCCGCAAGTGTTGACTCTCGATGGCTGGAAGAACGCGATCTTGAACAGGGCCGCCGTGAACAACGTCTCTGGCAATGGCGAAGCCAACGTGTCGACCGGCGTGGACGACCAGCCGAGTCACTCGATGGCCATTGCTGCCAGCTGCAAAGCCTGCATGTAATCACGTGGAACGAAGCCCCGATAACGGGGCTTTGTTTCAAGGATTTCACCGGCGTATCGATCACGGGTTCGATATCCGTTCCTAAGGGGAACGGGCAAGGTGGATTCAGCGGATCTGATGCTTGTGCAACAACCGATAAAAAGTCGGTCGCGACACGCCCAGCACCCTGGCCGCCACACTCAAGTTATCACTGTGGCGGTTGAGCACATCGCTCAGCGCCTGGCGCTCGGCGCGGGTCTTGTAGTCTTCCAGGGTGCCCATCGGCGCAGTCACGCCTTGACGGCTGGCCAGGCCCAGGTCTCGGGCTTCAATCTGCCGCCCCTCCGCCAGCACCAGGCCGCGTCGAACCCGGTTGGCCAGCTCTCGCACATTGCCGGGCCAGTCGTGCATGCCCATCGCCACCAGCGCATCTTCGCTGAAGCTGCGAGAACGGCGACCGGTTTCATGGCTGTAGAAATGCGAAAAATGGCTGGCAAGCATCGCCAGGTCGCCATGGCGTTCACGCAATGGCGCCATGACCACTTGCAGGACGTTCAAGCGATAGTACAAATCCTCGCGAAAACGCCTGTGCACGATCGCCGCTTCCAGATCCACATGAGTCGCGGCCAGTATGCGCACATCGACCGGGATTGGCTGGCTGCCGCCCACTCGCTCAATGTGTTTTTCCTGGAGGAAACGCAGCAGGTTGGCTTGCAGCTCCAGCGGCAGATCGCCGACTTCGTCGAGAAACAGCGTGCCGCCATGCGCCGCTTCGATTCGCCCGATCTTGCGCTGGTGGGCGCCGGTGAAAGCGCCCTTTTCATGGCCAAACAATTCAGACTGGATCAGGTGTTCGGGGATCGCTCCGCAATTGATCGCAATGAACGGTTTGTTACGCCGATGAGACTGGCGATGCAACGTGTGGGCGACCAGTTCCTTGCCGGTGCCGCTTTCACCACGAATCAATACCGGTGATTCGGCGGGCGCCAGCTTGGCCAATAATTTTCGCAGTTCGCGGATGGGTTTGCTGTCGCCCAGCAGTTCGTGTTCAGGCTCATCAACGTGAATCGAGCCCTGCCCCCGCAGGCGTGCCATGCCGAATGCGCGGCCCAGCGTCACTTGGACCCGGGACACGTCGAACGGCAAGGTATGGAAATCGAAAAACCACTCGCAGACAAAATCGCCGACATTCTTCAGGCGCAGCAATTCTTGGTTGAGCACGGCGATCCATTCGGTGCCGCTGCGGCTGATCAGTTCCTTGACCGCTTCGGGGCGCTCCAGATGTGCCGGTTGCAAGCGCAACAGACCGACGTCGCATGTCCGGTCCCCGGCATGCTCAAGGGCGCAACTCTCGACGTCCCAGCCCACCGTCCGCAGACCGGGCAACAAGCGATGACAATCATCGCAGGGATCAACCACGAGCAGACGACGTGACGTACTGGCTTCGATCATGACTGATCCTTGGCGCCAAAAATAAGAAATATGAGTAGAAACAGTCGTTTGGCGAACCTGCATGTAACAGTAGCAAGAAGTTGACGGCTGCTTGTATCAATTGATTATCGAAGAACGCTGAAAGTGGTTATAAGGCGGCGTTTCGTTAGTTGCCGCTTACTTGAATCTTTCAGCAAGCTTTCAAACAAAAGCGAAAAACCCTGGTCTGAAAGAAAATCGAAATTTATTTGGAGATTGTGTGACCTGTGCCCCGGTTCGGGACATCAGTACAAGTAACCAGCCGCACGGTACGCCCAACCGACGGTACATCATTTGAATGGGCACCTTTGAGAGATAACGCCATGAACGCCCCGCTCCGTATCAACGAAGCTCTTTTGATTGCCGACCGCGCATTCCGTCCTTTTCAATGCGTGGCCTGGGCTCCACAAGACGGTAACGGCGAACTGAGCCTGACCGTCATCGACCGCACCAATACGCACATTGGTCGCACTCAGATTCCAAGCAGCGCCTACACCGACCCGGCCCAACTGGCCGACCTGTTGAAACAGGCGCGCGCTGAATTGAGCCAGGAAGGTTACAAACTGCAATCCTGGTCCATGCCTGAATAAACACTTCCTGCGAGCCGGTAATGATTTGCCGGCTTGGTACTGGATTGAAAAGCCACTGTTTCGGCACGAATTGTCCTCACAACTGTAAGACCTGACAGTTGTGCATTATCAGATTCGCGGATTGAATGTCTGGCGTCATGCAATCACTTCCCTCTTCGGGACGGTCGATGCGCAAGGAGAGGCCTGCATGTTCGATCAATCCGCACTCGTGCTTGCGACACCCGCGACCTATCCCGGTCAACTCGATTCAGGCTTTGCCGGTGCCGGCAAAGCCTGGGTTCGTTTTGCCGACGACACTTCAAGCCTCACCACCGGGCTGGCCATTGACCAGGCTGGCCGGATCTTGTTGGCAGCCCGGGTCGATACGCCCCAGGGTTGCCGCTTCGGCCTGACGCGACTCAATGCGGATGGCTCGATAGACAAGAGCTTCGCGGCCCAAGGCTACGTGGTCGGGTCGTTTGAAAAGGGTTGCGAAGCCACAGCGGGCAAAGTCATTGAACTGCCCGATGGAAATATCCTGTTGTCAGGCCTGCACTACGAAGGGGCCGACCATACCCTTCCCGCCCTGGCGTTGTTCGACCCGCATGGCCGTGCCGTCCCAGGCTTCGGCGAGGCCGGGCGACAGGTCGTCCGGCTGTGCGGCAATCTTTCCCAAGGGTTGCGTGATCCCTGGCTGCCGCCCGGCGTGCCTGGGATGGAGGCTTGCGACATCCAAGTGCAGGCCGATGGCGGGATACTCTTGCTGGCCAACCATCATTTCCAGATGTCCGATCATGTCGGCGTGCTGATCCGCCTGTTGCCCGACGGCTCACTGGACCGCTCGTTCAACAGTCGCGGTTTCGTGATGGTCCGGCGGCTGCTGAAAAATACCTGGTTGGGCTGCCTGAGCCTGCAGACAGACGGCAGCGTCATCGCAGGCGGTGCCATCGACTTGCCCCAGCGCGGATTGGTGGTGCGCTACGATTCCACCGGCAAGCTCGATGACAGCTTTGGTGAGGATGGCTTCCTGTCCGTCGCAGCCCAAGGCCGCAGCGTAATGATCAGCCAAGTGGTCCAGCACGGGAACGGTGACTTGCAGGCGTTCGGCAGCAGCCGAGACCCGATGCATTGCCTGTCGCTGAAAATTCGCCAGGATGGACAACCGGCCCCGGGGTCCAGCGAGGGCCAGTGCCGCCTCCTGGCGTTTGGCAGCAATGCCAGTCAATGGATGGCAGCGCAGATCCAACCGGACGGAAAGGTGCTGACCGCCGGTGCAACCATCGGTAGTATCGAGGCCGATTTCGTCCTGGCCCGACACCTGTCGGACGGCCATCTCGACCCGAATTTTGGCCGGGGCCAGGGCTGGGTCCGCACTCGGCTCGGCTACAGTCTCGATACCGCTACGTCCGTGGCCGCACAAGCCGATGGGAAAATACTGGTAGGCGGTTACTCGTTGCACGGCAGCCCAAAGGCCGTCGTGATGCGATATTGGGCCTAAGCACTGCCCCGGTTTCCCCTTGTCCTCGATCAAGTCCATGAAAGCCGGAAGGCCCGCCATCAGGCGGGCATTACTCATGCCTTCGAAGAAGCGCAGAAACGCAGCACCAGGATGCCTGCGAGTGCAGCCAGGGTAGAACCGGCCAATACGCCAACCTTGACCTCATCAATGAGTAGCTGGGAACCGGGGAACGCCAGGTTTCCTATAAACAAGCTCATCGTGAACCCGATCCCGCACAACAACGCCACCCCATACACTTGCCGCCACGAACTGTGGGTCGGCATTTGCGCCAGGCCGGTCTTGATCGCCACCAGCGCGAAGGTGAAGACGCCTATCTGCTTACCCAGCAACAGTCCTGCAGCGACGCCCAGTGGCACGGGATCAAGCAGGCTGCTCAAAGACACGCCGGCCAGGGATACGCCAGCATTGGCAAAGCCAAAAATGGGCATCACGACGAAAGCAACCCATGGCGATAACCGCCGCTCAAGCCGGAGCGACGGAGACTTCGCTTCATCAGCGTCTTTGTTGAGTGGGATGCAAAAAGCAAGTGCGACACCCGCCAGCGTGGCGTGTACGCCAGATTTGAGCACCAGCACCCACAGCACCGCCCCTAGCACCAGATAGGGCAACAGCCGGATGACCCCGGCCTTGTTCATGACCAGCAGCACAGCGATCACCGCGGCGGATGCCACAAGCATCGTTACATCCAGGCCACCGCTATAGAAGACGGCAATGATCGCGACCGCACCCAAGTCATCCAGAATGGCGAGCGCGGAGAGAAAGACCTTCAGGGACATCGGCACTCGGTTGCCCAGCAACGAGAGCACGCCCAGCGCAAACGCGATATCGGTGGCAGCCGGGATGGCCCAACCCGCCAACGTTTCAGCAGAACTCCTGTTGACCCAGGCATAGATAAGGGCGGGCACAATCATGCCCCCCAGCGCTGCGAAACCCGGCAGCGCTCTCTGGCTCCATTTGGCCAGCTCCCCTATCTGCATCTCGCGCTTGATTTCGAGCCCTACCAACAGAAAGAACACGGCCATCAACGCATCATTGACCCAATGCTCGACGGACATGCCCAGAAAAGATGCATGCAGTGCGTTGGTATAACTTGCGAACAGCGGGCTGTTAGCCACGATCAGCGCAGCGAGCGCCGAAAGCATGAGCACGATGCCGCCTGATGATTCCGATTGCATGAAGCGTTCGAGTGGCGTGGCCGCCCGCGAATCGCCTCCCTGAGTTGAGCTATTCCCCATTGTTTCCTCCCGTAGTCCGATCAGCACCGGATTCTACCCAATACTCAGGCGTGCGGGCAGTTGTCTTACAACTTCATGGAAACAAAGTGACGTTATTCCGGCAGGATGTACCGCTCGATCGCCAATGCCGCGCCATCCTCGGTGTTGGCTGCGGTAACCACGTCCGCCTGGCGCTTGATCGCCTCCTCCGCCTGACCCATCGCAATCGAGAAGCCCGCCCGGTGGAACATCGCCGGGTCGTTGCCGCCGTCCCCCATCGCAGCCGTCTGTTCCAGCGGCACGCCCAAGAAGTCAGCCAGGGTCGACAAGGCTTGCCCTTTGTTGGCCTTCATGGCAGTCACGTCGAGATAGATCGGTTGTGAGCGCGACACCTGGGCCTGGCCCTTGAGCAGCGGATGCAACCGAGCCTCGAGCTCCACCAGCAGATCGGTGTTGGCGCT
Source organism: Pseudomonas sp. Z5-35 (assembly GCF_051131945.1). Lineage (NCBI taxonomy): Bacteria > Pseudomonadati > Pseudomonadota > Gammaproteobacteria > Pseudomonadales > Pseudomonadaceae > Pseudomonas > Pseudomonas sp. Z5-35. Next base: position 2,622,744 of record NZ_CP071640.1, on the reverse strand, counting down.
GGTCGCGACGATCTTGTCGATACGCTCCAGGTAAGGCTCGAAGCTCTGCACTTGAACGGGCGGATAACCTAGACCACGCGTTTCAACTGGCACCATGGGGCCGTTGACATCGCGTACCAACCAATCGCCATCGGCAAATACCCAGACCTCAATACCCGGCTGATCGGCGTACAGGGCCAGCGTGCTCAGTGCCGCTTCGGGTGGCAGGTAGTGCACGGCAAGGAAACTGCCGTCCGGGTGCACCAGCGTGCCACCGTTGAAGGCCGCGGTCGGCAAATCGACGCCCAGGGCTTCGATCTGCTGCAACATGGCCCGGGGCGGACGCCCGGTGGCCAGGCTGAACAGCACACCGGCCTCGCGTAACGAGCGGACCGCTTCGATGGTGCGCTGGTTCAGGCTGTGGTCGGGCAGCAGCAGCGTGCCATCCATGTCGCTGAGCAAAAAACGGATGGGGTGTTTCGGCTGGCCACTCATCCGAGGCCGTGCCAGACGCGACCGTCGCGAGTCAGCAAATCGTGGGCAGCGCTCGGACCGTCTTCCCCGGCCTGGTACGGCTGGATAGCGGCGTCCTCACGCCATGCATCGAGGAACGGCTGCACCGCACGCCAGCCGTTTTCAATATTGTCGGCGCGCTGGAACAGCGTCTGGTCGCCCGTCAGGCAATCGTAGATCAGGGTTTCGTAACCCGTTGACGGCTGCATTTCAAAGAAGTCCTTATAGGCAAAGCCCAACTCGATATTGGCCATGTCGAGGGCCGGCCCTGGCCGTTTGGCCAGCAAATCGAACCACATGCCTTCGTTGGGCTGAATCTGGATTCTCAAGTACGTGGGTTGCAATTCGTCGACTTCGGTGTCGCGAAACTGCGCATAAGGCGCCGGTTTGAAGCAGATGACGATTTCGGTGTCGCGCACGCTCATGCGCTTGCCGGTGCGCAGGTAGAAGGGCACGCCTACCCAGCGCCAGTTGTCGATCATGACCTTAAGGGCGACGTAGGTTTCGGTATTGCTATCGGGCGCTACGTTGGTTTCCTCGCGGTAACCACTGACAGACTGGCCATTTACCTGGCCTGCGGTGTACTGGCCGCGCACCGAGTTGGCCCGGGCCTGCTCCACCGACCAGGGCCGGATCGCCCCCACCACCTTGGCCTTCTCGCCACGCACGGCATCGGCGCCGAACGCGGCTGGCGGCTCCATGGCTACCATTGCCAGCAACTGGAACAAGTGGTTGGGAACCATGTCTCGCAACGCGCCAGTGTGCTCGTAGAAACTGCCCCGGGTCTCCACGCCGACCGTTTCGGCAGCGGTGATCTGTACGTGGTCGATGTAGTGGTTGTTCCAGAACGCCTCGAACAGGCTGTTGGAGAAGCGGCTGACGAGAATGTTCTGCACCGTCTCCTTGCCCAGGTAATGGTCGATCCGATAGATCTGTTTCTCGCTCATGACCTTGAGCAGGCAGGTATTGAGCGCCTCGGCGGTTTGCAGGTCGGAGCCGAACGGCTTCTCGATCACCACGCGCCGGAAGGCGTCATCCTTCTCTTGAAGCAGCCCGGCCGCGCCGAGGCGACGAACCACTTCACTGAAAAAACGTGGCGCGGTCGCCAGGTAGAAGACCGCATTGCCGGTGCCGCTGGTGGCGATTTTCGCCGCCAGCGCTTGGTAGGTACTGTCATCGAGAAAGTCACCCTGGACATAACTGATGCCCCGGGCCAGCTTGGCCCACAGCGCCGGATCGAGTGCGCGGTCGGCATCGCCGCCCTTGCTCGCCGCTTCGTTACGGATGAAATCCTCGAGTTTTTTTGCAAAGTCCACATCGCTGATAGCGTTGTGGTCGACACCGACGATCTGCAGGCCATCACCCAACAGCCCGTCACGACTGAGATGGTAAAGCGCCGGCATCAGCAGACGCTTGACCAAGTCACCATGGGCACCGAACAGGAACAGCGTGGTCGGTGGCGCGGGTTCTGCCTTGGATTTCCTGCCGATCGAGGTCATTTTTTCGGCGTCTCCACATGGCCGCCGAAGCCGAAACGCATGGCTGAGAGCATCTTGTCACCATAGGTGGCTTGCTGGCGGGAGCGGAAACGTGCGAACAGCGAACTGGACAGTACCGGTACCGGCACCGCTTGCTCGATGGCGGCTTCGATGGTCCAACGCCCTTCACCGCTGTCGGCGACTTCACCGGAAAATCCATCCAGCTTCGGATCGCTGGCCAATGCGTCGGCGGTCAGGTCCAGCAGCCAGGACGAAACCACGCTGCCACGGCGCCAGACTTCGGCGATATCGGCCAGGTTCAGGTCGAAACGCTGCTCTGGCGGCAGGCTCTCGCTGGATTTGGTCTTGAGGATATCGAAGCCTTCGGCAAAGGCCTGCATCATTCCGTATTCGATACCGTTGTGGATCATCTTGACGAAATGACCGGAACCGGCCGGGCCCGCATGGATGTAGCCTCGTTCGGCGCGGTCGTCGTCGGACTTGCGGTCGCGAGTGCGTGGGATATCGCCCATGCCCGGCGCCAGGCTGGCGAACAACGGGTCCAGGCGCTTCACGACTTCGACGTCACCGCCGATCATCATGCAATAGCCGCGCTCAAGGCCCCAGACGCCGCCGGATGTGCCGACGTCGATGTAGCCCAAGCCTTGTTCCGAGAGCGCCTGGGCGCGGCGAATGTCGTCCTTGTAGTACGTGTTGCCGCCATCGATGATGACGTCGCCCGGCTCCAGCAACTCGCTCAGCACGGTGATGGTGTCTTCGGTGGGTGCGCCGGCGGGCAGCATGACCCAGACCGCTCGCGGTTTTTCCAGGCCGGCGACCAGTGCCGGCAAATCCGCGACGCCCGTTGCGCCTTCCTGGCTCAGGTTTTCGACAAAAGCGGCATTGCGGTCATACACGACGGTGGTGTGCCCATTGAGCATCAGGCGCCGCGCAATATTGCCGCCCATGCGGCCCAGTCCAATGATCCCGAGTTGCATGTGCTGGTGCTCCCTACTACAAATAAAGGTGTGTCAAAGATGAAACGCAATCGACTAGTGGAGGTTAGTCCAGAGCATGGCCGCATAGTTTCCGGGTAAATCGCCCGATCACAAAGGATAACGTTCAAAAACCGGCCGAAGACACGTCGACCATGAAAAATAAAAAAGTTCCATCAACGGGCAAAAGTATTCAGAATTGGTGCCGATAAAGAATTGTCGCCAAGAAACTGACGACATCTCTCTAGTTGATGTAGCCATTTGCGAGGTGAGCAATGGGCCCTGTCGTTACCGCACGTCCTCCCCAAACACTTTACGTGACCATTCGTCGCGACGAATTACGCCTGCTGAAAGAAGAGCGTGATCTGCTGCTCGACGAAGTGACGCAGTTGCGCATGCAGTTGCACCAGGCACAACTCTCCTACCAGGGCCAGGCGTTGGCTCGCTGATCCAACGCCAGAGAGTCTTGGTACTTGAAGTGACGCCGGGCAAGCTGGCGTCACTGAACCACTGGAGCTCGCTCAACGTCATTTCTGCAACCTGAAGCGCCAGTTGCATACCATTCTGTGACCAAAAACTCACAAAGTTTTCACCCCCTTTCCTAATAATCCAGCCTTCACAAATAGTTACGGCCAAGATCTGTGGGCACCGATCCGGTGCAGGCAGTCTCGCCGGCGAAAGGCTGGAGCGCTTGATGAGTGTGTTCAAACACAGCAAAACGACTGCTAGAGGTTTCGACTGGGCCGGGCTCGGCTGGCTGTTTTTATTTTTCTGGTATTTTTCAGGCATCACCCAACTGCTCATTCTGGCGAGTGGTACCTCTGGCTTCACCGGGTTCCGCCAAGCCTTCGTAATGAGCGCGTTATGGTTGGCGCCCCTTCTTCTGTTCCCTGCTCGTACCCGTCTTATCGCCGCGATCATCGGCATCTTGCTCTGGGCTTGCTCCATGGCCAGCCTTGGCTACTTCTTCATTTACCATCAGGAATTTTCACAAAGCGTCATCTTCATCATGTTCGAGTCGAACGTAGCTGAAGCTAGCGAATACATGACCCAGTACTATGCATGGTGGATGGTGCCCGCGTTCCTGGCCCATACCTTGGCAGGCTATTTCCTTTGGACGCGCCTTCGGCCGCTACACCTTCCCCGCAGTCAGGCCTGGATGGCGGCGATGGTGATCGTAGTCGCCGTTGTCGGCTATCCGTTGACCAAGCAGACCCTGCGTACCGGAAGCCTGGCACTAGGCGTGGGGGAATTTGAAAGTCGCATCGAGCCTGCGGTGCCATGGCAAATGCTCGTGGCGTACCATCGCTACAGTCAACAGCTGGAAAACATGCAAGGATTGCTTCACAGCACCAGAAAAATCCCTCCCCTGGGCAACCTCCAGGACACCATGGCCCATCAGCCCGCAACCCTAGTGCTGGTGATTGGCGAATCGACCAACCGTCAGCGAATGAGCCTCTACGGCTACCCGAGAGAAACCACGCCGGAGCTGGACAAGCTCAAGGACCAGTTATCGGTCTTCGACAACGTCATCACCCCACGCCCCTACACCATTGAAGCGCTGCAGCAGGTGCTGACCTTCGCCGACGAGGAAAATCCGGACCTCTACCTGAGCACGCCGTCGCTGGTGAGCATGATGAAGCAGGCCGGCTACAAGACGTTCTGGATCACCAACCAGCAGACCATGACCAAGCGCAACACCATGCTCACGACGTTTTCTCAACAAGCCGATGAGCAGGTCTACCTGAACAACAATCGCAACCAGAACGCCGCGCAATACGATGGCGACGTGATCGAACCGTTCACCAAGGCCCTGGCTGACACCGCGCCGCGCAAGTTGATCGTGGTGCACCTGCTCGGCACGCACATGAGCTATCAGTACCGATACCCGCCGACGTTCAACAAGTTCACCGACCGCCAGGGCGTTCCCGCCGGCGTGCGCGACGATCAGCTCCCGACCTACAACAGCTACGATAACGCGGTGCTGTACAACGACTTCGTGGTGTCCAGCCTGATCAAGGACTACGCCAAGACCGACCCCAACGGCTTCCTGCTGTACCTGTCGGATCACGGCGAGGACGTTTTCGATTCGCCGGGCCATAGCACACTGGGGCGCAACGAAGGTAAGCCGACGGCGCCGATGTACACCATTCCGTTCATGGCCTGGGCCTCGCCCAAGTGGCGCGAAACCCATGACTGGAATTTCGCCGGTGATCTGTCACGCCCCTACAGCAGCTCGCACCTGATTCACACCTGGGCGGACATGGCCGGCTTGGACTTCGATGAGCTCGACCGACGCAAAAGCCTGGTCAGCGATGCCTTTAAGCCCCGGCCATTGCTGATCGGCAACCCTTACCAGAGCCAGCACAAGGCGCTGATCGATTTCAGCCTCATGCAGCCCAAGGGGCCGGGGGGCCAGGTCGTGCAGAAATGATCGAAAGAGGCTGCGCCAGCGGCTATAGAGGCTTTATCCAGAACAGCATGCGACCGTGGGCCGGGTCGAACATGCCCGCGGCGAAGCCGAACTTGGCGTAACTGGCCTGAGCCACGGCGTTGCCTTCCAGTACTTCCAGGGTGATCTTGCAGCACCCGCGCTGGCGGGCAATGTCCTCGACTTTCTGCAACATCTTCTGACTCAAACCCAGCCCGCGAAACGCAGGCATCACGGCAACGTCGTGGACGTTCACCAACGGGCGGCAGGCAAAGGTCGAGAACCCCTCGAAGCAATTGATCAACCCCGCCGGTTCGCCATTGACGAAAGCCAGCACGCTGAAGGCGTGAGGCCGCTTGGCCAGTTCTTCAGGCAGGTGCGACAACACCTCAGCGGATAGCGAATGACCGCCCCCCATTGGATCCTCGGCATAGCCGTTGAGCACCAGGCAGATCGCTTCGGCGTGGATCGGGTTGGTGTAGCTGGCTTGCAATACAAGGATGTCCTTGGCTTCTTCCATGATCTTGATCTCGCTCGATAAGGCCGACGGTTTGCCGCCGGCAGGATTCAGGTCAGGCGGGCTGGCCGAAGCGCTGCAATTGCATTTCCTGGAGGCGACTGAGAGTACGGCGAAACGGGAATTGCAGATAGCCCTCGGTGTACAACTGGTCCATCGGCACCCGTGCCGACAGGTATAACGGCACCTTGCGGTCGTAACACTCATCGACCAGGGCAATGAAACGCCGAACGCCATCGTCGTGAATCGACAGCTGCGGCAGTTCACGATCACCGGCCTCGACCCGCTCGACCCCGTCTTCGGTGCCGCGGGCAATACGTCCTTCACGCTGTTCGGCGCTCAGGGCAGGCACATCACTGAGGAGGATGGCCCTGAAACGGTCGCACAATGCCATGAAATCCACGGCTGAAAACGGCTGGTCGCAAAGGTCCAGGTAACGACTCCAGAGCACCGTGTCGCTGGCCTGGACTGGAACGACCTGTCGATGACCGACCTCGATCGCTTGGTTGCCGGATGCCTGCCCCGCGCTCAACTGGCCGAAGACATCGGCCAGCGGGTCAGGCTGGCCCGGCTCGCGCATCCAATAGCGCTGCTGCGCGGTGCCGGGGTGCTGACGGTGATCTTGCCAGCCGTTCACCGGCACCACCTGCATGTGCTGCTTGATGGCCGTGATGGTCGGCAGGAATCGCTCACGATTGTGCCCGCTGGCATAGAGCTCGTCCGGCGGCAGGTTGGACGTGCTGACCACCACCATGCCCAGCTCGAACATCACTTGGAAAAGACGGCCAAGGATAATCGCATCGCCGATGTCCGTGACGAACAGTTCGTCAAAGCACAGTACCCGAACTTCCTGGCTCAATTCACGGGCCAAGGCTTGCAGCGGGTCCGGGGTGCCGGTGAGCTGGAACGAGCGTTGATGCACCCAGGCCATGAAGTGATGGAAGTGCTGTCTGCGAGCCGGAACCTCGAGGCTCTCGTAGAAACGATCCATGAGCCACGTCTTGCCCCGCCCGACCGGCCCCCACAGATAAACGCCTTTGACCGACTTGCGGCCCTCATGCAATGCCTTGTGGCATTGCTCCAGCGCCATGATTGCCAGTTCCTGGGCTTCGTCCTGGACGAAACCGTGATGTTCGATGGCATGCTGCCAAGCGCTCAAGGGGGAATTGAAAGTCATGCAGGCCAGGTCCGGAAAGCGAAGGTGGGGAGTATGCCATGGCCAGGATCCAGGAATATTCCCCAAAGACAGTGCTTGCTCGCTACACAGAGATATCCAACCGACTGATTTTCCCCTGCTCATCGAGCCGGAAGGTATAGCGCAGCTCCAGTGGACTGCCGGGAAAGGTACCGGAGATCAGGTTTTGTACCAGCACCTTCCCGGTCCGCTGCTGCACGTTGAGGACTTCGACCCGTGGCTGGAAACGTTGCGCAGTGTCTTCGATCCATTGGGCGATGGCCTGGGTGCCGAGCTGATGGTTGCCTTCATCGAACACGCTGGCATTCTCCGCGAAAAAACGCGTCGCCGCCGAGCTGTCGCGGGCATTCGCGGCGGCAAGGTAACCGGCGATGGCCGGGGCCAGGGAAGAGACGGGATTGGACATGTCATGGCTCCTTGTTGTATCGATCCGCAGCCATGCTAAAACAGTGTTGTGTCAGTTTTTGTCAGGAGTGAAGCGCCCGGCTTCATCAAGGTTCATCAGCGCAAGCCAGGCGCGCAACAAATCGCTGCGCCTGCCGGGATAGCGCTCGCCCTGGGCAGTGGCGCAGGCAATCCGGTCAGTCCGAAAGGTCCGGTAGGCACCGCGCAATTCACACCAGGCCACCACGACCCGAGCCTCGTTGAAAAAACCCAGCGCCAGGGGCCAGATCAATCGGTGGCTCGGGATCTTGTTGACGTCGGCGTAATCAATATGCAGCTTGGCTTGAGAGCGAATGGCCTGGCGAAAGACGTTCAGCTCTACCGTGTTGCTCGGGTAGCCATAGCCCGGCGGACCGGGCAACACGGTGGGGTTGTGCAAGGCGTCGCGCAAGCCTGGAGCCAGCACCGCCTCGACTTTCGCCAAGGCATCGGCGGCGGCCTTGCCGAGCACTTCATCGCCGCGTTGGTCGACGTAGCGCAAGCCCAGCACGATGGCCTCGATTTCGTCGGCGGTGAACATCAAGGGTGGCAGGAACAGGCCGCTGCGCAACACATAACCGATGCCCGCCTCGCCCTGGATCGGTGCGCCCAAGGCGGTGAGTTCGGCGATGTCGCGATAGAGCGTGCGTTCGGACACCTTCAGCTCGGCCGCCAATGTCGCGGCGGTAACCGGGCATCGCTTGCCCCGCAAGACTTGCAGCAAAGTGAGCAGCCGAGTGGTTCGCGACACAATGAAAGAGTCCGCAGGGGAAAGTTGCAGCAGATTAGCAGAGGCTGGTGTCAGAAACTGTCAGTAGAAAAAGCAAACACCTCGCCACAGAATTTGCAGGTTTCCAGGGATATGCCTTGAGTTATGGTGCCAACACGTTTCTTACACGAGAGAGCATATTCATGCGCAAATTCCTCGGCTTTTCCCTCATCCTGATGCTGCTCGGCCTCAGCGCCTGCGCGCTCGTCCCGCACCGTGACCCGCTGAATATCAACGTGGTCGGGATAGAGCCGCTGCCCAGCCAGGGCTTGGAAATGCGCTTTGCCGTGAAGCTGCGGCTGCAGAACCCCAACGAAACCCCCATCGACTATAACGGCGTGGCATTGGACCTGGAGGTCAACGGCCATACGCTGGCGACAGGAGTCAGCGACCAGGCCGGCTCGATACCTCGTTTCTCCGAAGGCCTGTTGAGCGTACCCGTGAGCATCTCGGCCTTTTCCGTCCTGCGTCAGACGCTGGGCCTGGGCCAGACTCAGAGCCTGGACAACCTGCCCTACGTGCTGAAGGGCAAACTCGCCGGCGGATTGTTCGGCACGATGCGTTTCGTCGACCGCGGCACCCTTGATTTACCGGGGTCCGCGGCCAATTGGTGAATCACCTGAAACGCACGCCCCGGCGAAGCTATCGTCGCAACCTTTAAGTGAAGTTTATTTATTGGCGGCCATCAGGCGATTGACTTCACTGCGCACCATGTTGGCGTATTCCGGTGGCGACATGCCGTCCAGCTCGGCGCGCACCCACTCTGACCACTTGCCCTTGCGCTTGGAACGTTCACCGAACAGCCGGGCAGCGTCGCCCTTGGCCTTGCCCAGATTGTTCTGCCACAGCTCGAACAGTCGGGATTTTTCATCTTCCAGCGCCGCGCGCTCGGCCAAGGGCTTATCAGCGAGATTGAAGCTCATGGGGGAATTTCCTGTCGCGTAAATAGGCGCCATCTTACACCTTGCGCTGAAACGTCTTAACCATGATTTTAGATGCGCTGCCCGGACCTACCGCAGATGCTGCAACTTTTAAGCAAGCGAAGCACTCCACTGATCATTGCCATCATCTTCAAGGAGCACCTCAATGGCCCGTAAAAGCGCCGCACAATCCAACGGAGAGCAAATCAAGGATCAAGCCTTCAGCGAACTGAAAGCGCTGATCGAAGAGTCGGAGAAGCTACTCAAGAGCGGTGCATCCCTGGTTGGCGAAGATGCCGAAAACCTTCGGGGCCAAATCGCGCAGAAGCTGCAACAGGCATTGGATGCGGTCGCCAACGCCCGGGAGCGCACCCGTCCGATGGTCGATGCCACCGAGGTCTATATCGGCGGGCATCCGTGGCAGACCGTGGCGATTTCCGCGGGTTTCGGGCTGGTGGTGGGGTTACTGCTCGGACGGCGCTGAGCTCGGGTCCATGGCGAGGAAGCGCACTTCCTCGCCATACGTTCTCGTAATCCTTGAGCACTCACTGTCCCGCCAACTCCCGCAGCTGCGCCAGCGTCTGCTCATCCAGCGTAATCCCGCGCTCATTGGACTTGCTCCGCTCACGGTGGCGTCGATCCCCCGGCAATCGCCGCAATCCAACGCCATGCATCTGCCTGACCAGCTCCTGGCTGCGCTCGGCAAAACTTTGCCCGGCGGCCTTGCTCGGATCGATCACGATCAGCAACTGCCCGGTCCACGGCGTCTTCGCACCTGGATGATTGCTCCAGTCGAACTCAAACGAAAAGTTACCGCCCGTCAGGGCAGCGGCCAGCAACTCGACCATCATCGACAACGCCGAGCCCTTGTGCCCGCCAAATGGCAGGAGCGCTCCACCTTCGAGAATGGCTTTTGGATCACGGGTCGCCTGGCCGAGGCTGTCCACGCCCATGCCTGGCGGCAGCAGCTCGCCTTTGCCCGCGGCGATCTGGACATCGCCATGGGCGATGGCGCTGGTGGCCAGGTCGAAGACAATCGGCTCGCCATCGGCCCGGGGCGCGGCGAAGGCAATCGGGTTGGTGCCAAACAGAGGCCGGTCCGCGCCGTGGGGCACTACGCAGGTCATGCTGTTCACCACGCTCAGGGCTACCAGACCTTCATAGGCAAACGGTTCGACATCCGGCCACAGGGCCGCAAAGTGATGGGAATTGCGTATCGCCAGCACCGCAATCCCGGCGCTGCGGGCCTTCTCTATCAGTAGTGGACGAGCGGCAGCCAACGCCGGCTGGGCGAACCCGTTGCAGGCGTCCACCCGTAGAAACCCGGAGGCAACGTCCTCGACCACCGGTACCGCCTGACCATCGGCCCAGCCGCTCTTTAGCGTCGAGACGTAGCCGGGAATACGGAACACCCCATGACTGTGGGCTCCATCGCGCTCAGCGGCGGCGCAATTTTCGGCCAATGTGCGAGCGACCTCGGACGAGGTGCCATGACGCAGGAAAATCTGCTCCAGCAAACTCACCAGAGCATCGAAAGATAAGGTGCAAGAAGCGGCATGATCGGATGGCGCAGACATCTGAAGCTCCGGAATGATTGTTGGAGGTAGCAACAGCGTAAAGGACCCGCCGGGTGATTAAACACTGTTTCAGGCGCGCACTGCCAATCCTTCCCTGCCGCAGACCAAAGAAGCCCGGCGTGCAATAACTATGTACCACCCTCACCCATCCATCGTTGCCTAGTCTCGGCCCTTGTGTCCTATTCGCGCCGTCTTTCGGCGCCTTGATCGAGAAGCAACGATGACCACAGAAACCACGCCACTGCTATTTCCGGAGGTATTGAACGCCACTCGCCTGGACGAATTAACCGCTCCCCACGGGCTGACCCAGGCCGACCTCGACTGGCTGCACCATGTTTCCTTGCCCAGCCATACGCAACGTACGGCGCAGACGCCGCCGATGTTCGCCGAAACGATTCTGTTGCAAGCCGAGGAAAAACCGCCCATTGCACTGGCCGGCTGCTTCACCCTCAGCGCCTCGTCAAACAACAGCCTTACAATCACCTCCCCGGCTTTCCTCTATACGCCCAGTCGTGGAATCGAAAAGTTCGACAACCTGGCATCCCTCGAAGAAAAGATTGAGCAGATGCGCCAGGACACGGCGCAACACGACGATCTCTTTCGCCTCCTGCCGATCTCCCAGCGTAGCGAATTGAACAGCACCACCGACATCAGTCAAACCAGGCAAATCATCGTCGGGGATGTTTTCAACGCCCAGCTCGAATCCATCGAGAACGCGCAGAGCCTCAATGCCCGGGCCCTGGTGAACGAACTGATCCAGCTGCCCTCGCTAAGATCGATGCTTGACCAAGTATTGAACGAGGCGGCGCCAGGCCTGGACCATCGACAGATTCGAGTGGCATTCATCAAGGGGACTCACTTGGGAGATCCGAAGGCAATCCCGGTGACTGAAAGCATCCCACTGAGCGATGCAGTCCTGGACTACTTTCATAATCAGGGCTGGCCTGCCGGCCATCACATCGATCTGACTCATCCCGGGACGCCTGAATCCTCCTACACCGCGCAGCAATGGGAAGACCTCATAAGGGACACGGCCAAAACACTGATTGCGACGCTGATCAGCTCTATCGATGCATTTTGGGAGGGAACGACATCCTCTTTCTATATGTCACGACGCAAACTTCTATCTCATGTCATTCACGATGGATTATGGGCCTCCATCCTGATCGAGCGGGAGAAAAAACAACTGACGGATGAGCAGAGTCAGGAGCTGCTTCGGTTATTCCGCCCCTCCCGCCGAGACGAGCCTCTGCTGTTCATCGAAACCATTCGGCTCTGGGAATATGAACCGCACTACGTGGAGCTTGCCGGTTCCATGATGATCAGCGCCAAGGGACATTATCTTTATACGCCCCTCGAAGGCTTTCAAAAAATAAGCAACTATTCAGGTTTCAAGGACAGGCTGTACGGCCAATCCGCGAGCAGCGTAGAAAAGGAAAAAATCTATAGCCTCCTGGGCCTGGAAGAGCGTAACCGCTTCCTGCGCTTTGATGAACCGCAGCTCTCGGGAAAAGCACTGGACTTGCCGATAGCCGAAACCCTGGCAAGCGCGATAATCGAAAAGCAGAAGAATAACTTCCATTACGCATTGGAAATGTCTCGCCAGGCCGATGTCGACATCCATTCGTTGATCGACAAGGCGCTGGATATACGTGCGTTCATTAACAAAAGCCTTTTGAGCCAGCCAACCGCCGGACATTGGGGGACGCATCCGGCATTTCATGGCGACCTGCGCCCATCCAACTTCATGGCCGATCAACTGGAAAGAAAAATCAAGAGCTATACCGATGTGGAAGACGCTTTCGACGGCCTCTTTGGTCAGTTACCGACCTCCCCCGGCGTTTCGCTGCACAACCAACTCAGGCCGCTGCTGGCTGAACTGACCAATGTTTTTTCGTTGGGTATCCGCGCCGAGGCCGAACTCAGGGAACTTGATTCGAGCCTGCCGTCGATTGCGAATGAGCTGATCCAAACGGTTTTTGCCTACGACTCAGACTACCCGGACCGCTCACAACGTAAAACCGTCAGGGGTTTTCGGCCGGACGTCTATTCGTTGACGCTCGCTTGCAGTGAAGAAGGCCAAACGATTCAGTTGCCTCTCGCCAATTGTTTTTTATTAACCGAGCGTGGAGGACTCGATACTCCCTACTCAGGCATGGCAATCCTTTGGAACCCCGCCGAGGGCTTGCAGGGTTTTTCGTCCATTGAGATTGCCACCCAGAAATTGAATCAACATCTGCTCGACTCTCAAAGACGCTTTGGCTTACTCGAAAATCTCACCGCCCCTCAACGCCCGCCCCATAGACGCTACCAGCTCCATGCGTATGAATTGATCGAAGACAACGTGCTGGTAAATCGGATGAGTTCGTTTATCAAGCACTTTGAGGCCGAATATGGCTATCTGAGCACGTTGAAAGCCGGCGATTGGAGACTGACCGGGCCGGCACTGGTCAAAAGTCTTCAGGCGCTCGTGAACAAAGGAGCGCCCACCAATCTGGAACGCGCCAAATCCATTGCCCAGGCAAATAAACGCCAGCAGAAACTACCCGCCTGGCTTGGCACGGCCCCCCTTGAAGAAAAACGCGTGCACGTAGAAGTGGTCGAGCAATATAAAAACAGCGTGTCCGATGGCAAGGATTACCTGGATGGCATCGAGCCCCTGCGAACTTATGTGCAGAAAAAAATGCAAACGCTATTGGACGCGCGCTTTCCCCGGAAAAACCTGGACCCGGAAACTATCCAGATCACGCCCAACCTGGCGATCGTGGGGCCAGCCAGTTCGTTGACCGACTTCGCCTTGCATCACGTCGATGTGACCGAGAAGGGTTTCAAGGTTTCGTCAACGTCCACGCAGCCGTTGCCCGGTGGTTTGAACGAGACGGCGGTGCGGCAAATGTTATCGTCGCTAGAGATCCCGAGCACCTATAAAAACCATGTAACCCAAGCACTTTCCGGCAGCGCTGCGGACGCTCAGTCGAGGAAACGGCGCTTTCGCCAACAGCTCCCTTGGCAATTGTTGCAGTACGCTCACGCACGGTATCTACAGCAACACCTTTCCCCGACGGCATACGACCTGTTTCGGCAAATAATGGACATGCCGGACGCCATCGCCCGCCAAGCAGTCGATGGTTTCAGCGCATACTTCCGCCCTCTGGAGCTGATCAAAACCGAAGGCGGTGCCGCGATCAAAGCGTTGGGGCTTTACCTGTTCAGTTCGACTAACGATGCAACCAGCCCTCATGTTCTGTATTCGCCCTACCATGACGGAGATCAGCTACAAGAGTTCGAGAATGAAGAGAGCATCGTCGCTGCATTCAATACGCCCGGCGCGCTCCAGGATTTGCTGATTCGCCGGCTTCCCAAGGAGCAACAAGCCACGTTTAAAAATCTCTTCGCCTCCACCCGTGGGAAACAATCGGAGATAACCCTGGGCTTCAGTCCCATCAATACAAATGTTCTGCATACGCTGTATGACGACAATGCGGCGTTACTGGCAGATATGTTGACCGCGCAAACCCAGAACCACCGTCAGTCTGATTGGGCCACAGTCCTCCAGCTGTTCAGCACCGGCGTCAGGATGCTGGGCAAACAGTTACCGGCCAAACTGTCCTTTTTGGAAACACTCTGGGAGAGCTACCAGGACTTCAAGGATTCCGCCGAAGACTTGCAGCGGCATGATTGGAAGAGCGGGCTGCACAACTTTATCGCGGGCGCCGCGGAAATGGTTTCCCTTGGTTTTTTGAATCGCAACGATACATTCGGCCTTCTTGACCCCATCGAACCCATTTCGGCGAGCACCCCGCCACCGTTGAACTGGAAGGACATCGCATGCACGGCGTCGGCCCGCACCGACCTGCAAGTCTTCGAAGCCTTGGATGTCAGTCTCTCGGATCTTCAACGAAACTTGATGCACGGAATGTACAGGGCAGTGGAAACCGGCAAGCTTTACATTCCCCTCGCCGGCAAGGTGTATCAAGTGGCAAAAGCCGGCCTGGCATGGCGAATCATTCATGACGACGGCGAAGGACCGATATTGAAGTATTCGCCTGCTGACTCGAAATGGGCGATTGATCCACAGCGCCAGACGATTCGCTTTGGTAAGGCCGGGTCGAAAATGGCCGTCACCTACAGCGACTTCAAGGCCAAGGGATCATTGAATATCGAAGCACGGGGCATGGCGGAAATACGCGGGAAATACCCTTATCGCGCAAATATGATCGTGCAAGCACTGGAGACGGCACGGTTCTATTGCTCCAACGCCCTTTATAATGTGGAACGACTGAAACGACAGGTGCTTCCAGGCTCGCGACTCGATACCTACCTGAAGGCATTTTTTGGCGTAAGCGTCGTCGACGCCAGTCTTATCCGCAAAATAGACGCAGCGATATCACCGATATGCCAGGCATTAGCCAACCCCTTATGGGCGCAGCAGAATGGAGAAAACATCGTTGTCGGCAGTCTTAAACATCTAGGGGATAGGGCAACAGCCTTTGTCCTGGAACCCGCTAGAGTCGAAAGAATTTATCTCACGCAATATTTCTTCGACATGGGACTGGATTGGTATAAGTCCGCCGTACCCAACTACTTCAATGTCGACGCGCATGGCCAGGCAGCCACCTTCATCCACGAAGTTTCCCATCAACTGCTCAATACACTCGATATCGTTTACCTGGATGCGGCGTATCCATTTCTGGACTTGATTCCGACAATGACCCATACGGGACGAAAGGAATACGAAACGCTAAAGGCCAAGCAAGAGGAAGGACTTTCATTGGCCACGCCTAAATCGAAATTGTTTACGCAATGGAATGAATCAGACAACAGGCTTACGAACATCGAGCAATTGCCTATGTATAAGGACACCGTCCGAGAAATCCTGAAGATAACCGGCGCTGAAAACATGAATGGCGCACGTGACGCGTTCCTCGACCCGACTCTGCCCGACAAGCGCATCGACGTCATGCTGCGTAACGCCGACTCGCTCACGCTTTTGATTTGTGAATTGGGACGGCGACTCCATGTGAGTCCCACCCGCAAAGTTGTGGCGTCGTGATCTGGGTTGGGATGTTGATCATTTTTTCACGCAGGGTATGCGACGGTAGGCTATGACACGAGAAAAAACGGCTCATTGTTGCTCAAACACCCTAACGGCTGTTCTCGACAGCTCATGCCGAAGGTTAGAATGCAGCGAACCAGGAAGAGCCAATGACCGAACGAACACTCTCGGAAGCCGAATACGACGCCATTACCGATGCGGCCGCCCATTGGTGTATGCGTTTGCACGCTGAAGATTGCACAGAGGCCGAGCGGCTGGCGTTCAAGCAATGGCACGACGCTGATTCCCTGCACGCTTTTGAATACGAAGCCATGTTGGAAATCTGGGGTGTCGCCGAGCATTTGCCGCGTGTCGAGGCAGCACCGGGCGCTTGCATCGGACGTCCTCGGTCGGGCTGGGTCCGGTTGGCCATCGCTGCCACGGTGCTCGCCCTGGGCCTGCCCCTGGCCGCGTTCACCGGTTGGAATCTGGGATGGCTACCCAACGCCTATCAGCGATTCGAGGCTGGCACGAGCGTGCGTCAGATCATCCTGGACGACGGCAGCCAGGTAGAACTCAACCTGGGCAGCGAGTTGGTGTTCGCCAACTACAGGGACGAGCGTCGGGTCACGCTGAAAAAAGGCGAGGCTTTTTTCGACGTAAGCCATGATACCCGGCATCCGTTCGTCGTCCGGGCAGGCCAGGGCCAGGTACGCGTGACGGGTACTCGTTTCAACGTCTGGCTGTATCAGGATCAGGTACGGGTCACGCTGCTGGAAGGTTCCGTTTGGGTGACCAGCCACAAGGCGTCCAATGCTGGCGGTTCACAGCTGTCACCCGGCATGCAGGCGAGCTACAAGGCTGGCGATTTCCAACCGCGGGTTCGCGAGGTCGGGGTCGATGACAGTTCATTGGCGTGGCGTAACGGCAAGCTGGTGCTGGATAACCTCGCCCTCTCGGACGCACTGCCTTTGATCAATCGCTATCTCGACCACCCCGTCATGCTGGCCGACAACAGCACGGGCACCTTGCGTATCGGCGGTATCTACAACCTCAACGAGGTGAAGAACCTCGTGCCTACGTTGCCTAAGGTCTTGCCGGTCTACCTGACACAGAACAAGGACGGCAACCTGGTGCTCAATGCCATCGGCCGCCCACCCCGAAACTGAAAAAGCCGCCACCCATACGGGTCGCGGCTTTCTGTTCGGCTCGGCCTGACTATTGCGTCGCCACCTTTGCTGCTCGATCAGCCTCTCGAATAATCAGCGCTTGATAATGCGGGTCGGCCTTGATCTGCTGCTCGGTGAAGGGCAGCACACTCCATTGCTGGTTCGAGAACGCCTGGGTCTGATCCGCGGAATAAGGCGATGAGGGATCACTGGAGAGGGAGAAGGCCAACACCCCCTGAGCATTGGGACCGTTGCCGTCAAACGTCACCACTTGCAGATAGCTGGTGCCGCTGACCACTTCGCGTTTACCGTTCGCGCCCGGCACGCTCTGGATCGCGTTATAGATACCCAATTCCCCAGGTCCGCCGTGAATAGGCGTGCGATGGGCACCGCTGCTGGCGACCTGTATGTCCTGCCATCGACTGTCCGCAGACAGCCCGGCCGCCTTCACCGCGCCCTCCGATGCCCGCATGGCCTGACGCAATGC
Organism: Pseudomonas sp. Z5-35; assembly: GCF_051131945.1. Taxonomy (NCBI): domain Bacteria; kingdom Pseudomonadati; phylum Pseudomonadota; class Gammaproteobacteria; order Pseudomonadales; family Pseudomonadaceae; genus Pseudomonas; species Pseudomonas sp. Z5-35. Next base: position 2,605,256 of record NZ_CP071640.1, on the reverse strand, counting down.
CTCGGCCACCGCAGGCCGCTCGACCGCCAGGCCGCGAGGGGTATGTTGCGGATCCTTCGGGTCAAACGCGACGCGCCAGATACCAGGCACAGCCTGCAACGCCTGCATGATGTGCTGAAAATGGACGAAGCCCACGCCGCTGTCCAGGCTCGCGGTGCGATCCCAGTTCTTCAGACGAGTGCACGCCTCGGCCAACGCCGATGCATCGGCTCCTAGGTCGCCGGCGCAAAACGCCAACAGGTCGGGCATGACCTGATCGGCCAGATAGACCTGATCGTCCATGACCATGCGTTGCAGGTCATCCGCGGTCACTGGCCCGTTCATGGCCAACTGGCCCAGTCGATCCAGGGCAAATCGCGCCCGCAGGCCCAGCGGCAGGTCTTGCTGGCTGATCACCGGCGAATAGCCGGACAAGGGCTGCGAGGGGTTGGCCATCCAGGCGGAATCATTGGAGTTCTGCACGTAATCACGGCGCAACAACTGCGGGAGCTTGTTGGCCGCGTAAATGCCCTTTTGCACGGCTTCGGGGTCGATGTTCCAATCACATTCACTGCGCGAGCCATCCAGCACGATCAGCTTCTGGCCAGCCCTGGGATCGCTGCAGCGGGCAAGCTTTTGGGCGTCGACGTTGGGCACCACCGAGACGTTCATGTACAGGCTGTGACCTTGGTCGTCCACCGCCAGCGTATTGACCCACGGAATCCCTTGGATGCGCTGGACGCTGTCCTGCAGATCCTTGAGCGTGACGGCGCGATTCATCGCGTACCACTGCGCCAGTACCCGATCATTTTCCAGGTTGGCATCGCGCAAGCTGTAGGCGAACCGGTTATCCCAGTCCAGCTTGCCCGGCCATTGCACGATCGGCCCGAACCTGGAGCCATAGACCACCCGCGAAACGGGCTTGACCTGCCCATCGGCTTGCTTGATATCCACCGTGACCGTTTGCTGATTCATAGGCTCTGACTTGCCATCGAACAGGTAGCGCGTCGGGTCTTTGGGGTCCAGTTGCAGGCGGTACAGTGTGAAGTGTTTTGACGTGTCGACGGTGTGGGTCCAGGCCAGGTGCTGGCTGAAGCCGATATTGATCATCGGCAAGCCTGGGAGGGCCGCGCCCATTACGTCGAGTTTGCCAGGTATGGTCAGGTGCATCTGATAAAAACGCATGCCACCCAACCAGGGGAAGTGCGGGTTTGCCAGCAACATGCCGCGCCCGTTGAAGGAACGTTCGCTGCCGATGGCCAGGGCATTGCTGCCGCGTTCAAGGGCAAAACGCTGCTGGCGGGCCGCCGCGACGGCGAAGCCGGACGTCGATAGGTCGGCTTGTGCGGTCGCCTTGGGTGGCTGCGCACCGGCCAAGGCCTCGGCGAACTGGCCGACGCCCCCCTCCACCAACAAGCGCCGGGTCAGCTTCACCAGATCCAGGGCAGTGATCGGGCGCACCCACTCGCCGTCGCATTGTTCAGGCAGGCCTTGGCCCTTGCGCTCAGCCAACGCGCGGTTGTAGCCGGCCACGTAGCCTTCCACCAACTGCTGGACCTCGGGCGTCTGGGCCTGCCAGAAACCGGAGACAGCCTGCGGTGTATTGAGCCAGCTGAAAAATAGGTCGCTGGCCCGGTTCTCCCGTTGCTCGACCGTGACTTGTTGCGGGCCAAAATAACGCGAGCGTTGGCCATTGACCGTCACGATTTCATTGGCCAGCAAACATAAATTGTCCTGCCCATACGCGTACCCGATGCCGTACCCCAACCCCCGCTCATCCTGGGCCCGGATATGCGGCACGCCAAAACTGGTGCGACGAATGTCGGCAGTGGCCGGCTCTGGCGCGCCTCGCGCGCTGACAACGGTGCTCAACCCCAGGGTCATCCCCAGCAAAGCACCGGCAAAGCAAACCCTCGATAACTGCCCGGACATTCCCACGTTCACTCCCGCTCGATCGCTTTCAAGAACCAGGACGGTGACCGGTACGCCCACGGCATACAAGCGGACCGCCCTGAAAATCCACACCGCATGCTTGAACGCGGATGTGCCTACCTTGAGAACGAACCGGATGAAAAAAAATTAATGGCGTGGCGACCCGATTTTACGGGGACTCGGCCCCATCCAGGCAATTTTTTCAGATCAAGGCTCTCATGATTGGTCGCTCTCGTTCGTCCTATACAGGAGAGCATTCGTGATCTTTTCTGTCAGGCTGGTAAGGAGTCTTTACATGCATAACGCGCAAGTGCCCATGGAGGGCAAGCCAGGATCGGCCCGTGTCACGATGACCGCCACCCACCGTGAGTTCCCGGGGTCGGTGGACCGAAGCGGGAACGAACAGATCAAGCGTCTGCTCAAGAGCTATGGGCTCAGGACCAGCCTGATCCGCCTCAAGGTCATCGATGCGCTGCTCAAGGCCGCCGATGACGATCGTCGCCTGGGCGTGCGAGGCATTCACAGCCACCTGCTGGGCTTGGACATTCCATTGTCCTTCCTGAGCGTGCGCGAGGTATTGAAGCGCCTGTGCAGCGAGGGCGTGGTGACACTCAATCCCGATAAAAGCTACAGCTTGCACCACAGCGCCGTGGCCTTGCTCAACCCTGGGAGGTGACCGGCGCTCAAGGCTTGACCTTGCGGCGCATCACGCCGTTGATCACGACGACAATGACCGCCACGGCGATGGCGATGTATTGAAACAGCTGCTCGCTGATCATGCCTTTGCCCTGCATCCAGGACAGCCCCAGCATGATCGCCAGGACGACGAGCACCACCAGAATCGAGTATTTCAATCGTTGCGAATGAGTCATTTGCCAGCTTCCTGAAGTATTCCGTTCTGCACCCAACCTGCTTGGCTGGCGTTTGCCTTGCCTTGCCTGTTGCATGGCGGGATGCGCGCAGGGCCATATGGTACAGCCGACCGCCGTTTTCGCGCGACTGGATTGACTTGTCCAGCACCGGCAACCCCCGCCAGCGAAGGAAACGTCCTACAGCAATAGGGCCGTTTTCTTAGAGAAATACCAGGCAAAACGCCTTCCGACGATGGTGATCACCAACGTAGTCTCGAAAAAGAAGAAAGCCTCTTCTGCCGAAACCGACGTTGGGAATCCATGCAAAATAAGTCGACTATTTCCTCCCCCATCCGCCTGGCAGGCTTCTGCCTGGCAATCGCCCTTTTCGAGTGCCTCACCTACATGGCCAGCGACCTGGTCATGCCCGCCATGCTCGAGGTGACCCAGGACCTGGACGCGCCTGCCGACCAAATCCCTTATGCGTTTAACTTGTACCTTTTGGGCGGCATCCTGCTGCCGTGGCTGATCGGCCCGTTGTCGGACCGCCATGGCCGACGCCCATTCATGCTCGCCGGTTGTGGCGGGTTTGTGGTCGCCTGCGTGGCAATCACCCAGGTCACCGACATACACGGGTTCAATGGGCTCCGTCTGATCCAAGGCATGGGGCTGGGCTTTGTGATTGCGGTCAGCTATCCGGCCATACAAGAAGTATTTTGCGAAGCTGACGCCGTGAAAGTCATGGCGTTGCTGGGCAACCTCGCCCTTCTCTCGCCGTTGCTGGGGCCGTTGGTGGGCGGACTGCTGCTGCAATGGCTGTCCTGGCGCGAGCTGTTCATGCTGCTGGCCGGCCTCGGCATGGTGAGCTGGCTCGCCTTGTGGTGGTTCATGCCGCGAAACATCCACGCTGCGGCAAAAACGCCGGACGTCGAGGCGTTAGACCTGCGTTCGCTGGTCAGGCGATATGGCGCGTTGCTGGGCCATGTCGGGTTCATGTCGGCCAGCGTCGCGCTGGGCTTGATGAGCTTGCCGCTGATTGCCTGGATCGGCCTGTCGCCGTTGCTGTTGATCCAAGGTTTGGGCCTGTCGCCGTTGTGGTACGGGGTTTGGCAGATCCCGGTTTTCTCGGCGGTAATCGTCGGCAATTTCCTGCTGAACGCCCTGGTAGAGCGGGTCGGCGTCCGCCGAGTGGTCCGCTACAGCCTCTGGCCCTTCTGTGCTGGCCTGGTCGCCTTGGTCATGGCCAGCCGATTCGATCTTTCTCTCACCGTGTTGGTTAGCGCCCTGTCGCTGTACGCCGTCGGGCTCGGTATGGGCAATGCCGCGCTGTATCGACTGGCCTTGTTCGCCAGCGACGACAGCAAGGGGCTGGTCTCGGCCATGGTCGGGATGATTTCCATCGCGGTGATGAGCGCGGCGGGCTCGCTGTTGGCCCTGCTGGGTGCCGGGGCGAGCCTGCAATCCTTTGCGTTGATGGCCGGCATCGCCGGGCTCAGCTGTCTTCTTGCGTTGCGTCTGTTCATGACGCAACCGTCCGCTCACGTTTGAACTCCCACCTCTCTGAGGAAAACCTGATGATTCATTTTCCCTACGCCGATGCGCTTTGCGCACTGCCGCAACCGTATGGCTGCGATTTGGTGCCTCCCGGGTTGTTCGATAAGGCGATGGCTGAAATCAGCCTGTTCCACTGCCATCACTCGCCCGGCTACGAAGACTGGCTCAACGCCAACGGCCTTACGGTGGGCGACTTGGAGCACCTGACCGACTGGTCGCGCCTGCCGCCTATCTATGCGAATTACTTCAAACAGCGATTGTTGCTCAGCCCCACCGCCGAAGATGCGTTGGAGCTCACGTCTTCGGGCACCAGCGGTCAGAAAAGCCGCATGCGCTACGACGAGCGCAGCATGGCGGCGGCCCAAGGGATGGTGGCAAACATCTTCAACCATTACGGCTGGGCCACGCCGAACTTACCTTGCAATTACTTGCTGTTAAGCCACGAGCCCGAAGCGACCAATCGGCTCGGTACGGCATATACCGATCAGTTCCTCTGCCGCTTCGCACCGGCCAATCGGGTCGCCTATGCCCTGAGGCGTACCGGAAAGGGCCACGAGTTCGATGTATTCGGGGTGATCGCCGCCTTGCAGTCGTTCGCCGAAGAAGGGCTGCCCGTGCGCATATTCGGTTTTCCGGCGCTGCTGTGGCATGTGCTTGAGCGCATGGATGAAACCGCCCAGCCCGACCTGAAGCTCGACCCCGCCTCGCTGGTTTTCCTGGGCGGGGGCTGGAAGAAACAGGCAGCCCAGGAAATCCCCCGCCAGCAAGTCTACGAACGCATCACCCGGCAATTGGGCATCGAGCCCCATCGCTGCCGTGATGGTTATGGCGCGGTCGAGCACGCGGTGCCCTACATCGAATGTGAACGCCATCGGTTCCACGTACCGGTCTATTCGAAAGTCTTCGTGCGCCACCCCGCGAACTTCAGCGTGCAGCCGTTCGGCGAGGCAGGGTTGCTGTCGTTCGTATCACCTTACATCTCATCCAGTCCGGCCCATGCCGTGGTGATGAGCGACCTGGCGACCCTGCATCCGGCCAACTGCGAATGCGGCCTGCCATCCCAGTGGTTCGAGCTGCACGGTCGAGCCGGCACCAGTGCCAGCCGAAGCTGCGCCATGGCCGCCGCCGAACTGATCAAGGAAAACTGATATGTACCTCGTCAATGGCCAACTGAACGCCGAGCTGCCGCTCGAAGCGATACTTGAACAACTGCAAGCGCAACTGCCCGTCCTCCTGGACAGCCCGCCCCGCAGCGAAGAGGTGCTCGATTGCGCAGAAGCGTTCGTGCGGACGCTGCAATCGAGCGACCAAAGCCCGATGCTCGACGAGGAACAGCGCCAGGCGCTGATCGCCTTCTGTGACCGCAAGCACCTGCGCCTCAAGCTTGAGCGCGAACTGGGCCTGACCCCACGCTCGCTACGGCGGATCGATTACTGCGACGGCCCCTTCGAAAGCTGGCAGCCCCTGGGACTTGTGGTGCATGTGACGCCGGGCAATTCACCCTTGCTGGGCTTCTGCGCGGTGCTGGAAGGTTTGTTGGCGGGCAACGTGAACTGGCTGCGACCCAGCACCCGTGATGGCGACCTGACGGCGCGGCTGCTGGCGGCGTACCTGAAATGTGATTCGAGTGGCCGATTGCGCGACTACGTGGCGGTATTGCCCGTGCCCTCCCAGGAAACCGGCCGCCTCTTTGCTCTGGCGCAGGGCGTCAGCGCCTGGGGCGGCGAAACGGCCCTCACAGCCTTGCGCGAGCAGCTTCCCAGTGGCTGCCGCTGGATCGATTGGGGCCATCGGATCAGCTTCGCCTATATCACGCCTCTAGCGGCAAGCCCACAGGCGCTGGATAACCTGGTGGACGAAATCTGCCGCCTCGATCAACAAGCATGCTCCAGCCCGCAATGGCTGCTGGTGGACAGTGACGATCCAGTGCAATTGCAGGCATTGGGCAACGGCCTGGCCGCCGCTTTCGAGCGACGGACCGGACGCTGGCCTGCCCTGGAAACCACCGCAGCCGAAGCGTGTGAAATTACCACCCGGACGGCGCTGGCGCGTTTGGATTACAGTTTCGCCGGCCAAACCGGCCAGGTCTGGGCGGGTAACGGTTGGCGTGTTCTTTGGGAGCATCACCGTGAACTGCAGCCATCGCCGCTGTTTCGAACTTTGTTGTTGCGACCCGTGTCTGAAGGAACGCTCGCGCAAACCCTTCTGCCATGGCGCAATGTGCTGCAGAGCTGCGCGCTCATCTGCGAACCGGAACGAGCACCTGCACTGGCGCGCCGCCTGGTGACCGCCGGTGTTACTCGGGTGACCTCCACCGCGCAGGTCCAACAGGGTTATGACGGCGAGCCTCACGATGGCGTCTATGCATTGCAGAGATTGAGTCGCCGGGTATCGGTCGGCCTTGAAGCCGACGTCGCCAGTCACCGCGTCACGCTGGATGCTCCCCCAGCCGCGTTGTCGCTTTGTCCCTTGACACCGATCCTGGACAAGAGCGCATTCATGGCGCTGCCTGCGGCCACTCAAGCGCAACTATTCTTCCGCTCCGGCGGCAGCAGCGGTGCACCTGTGCTCTCCCCTTACAGTCACCGGGATTTCGACCGCCACATGCGCGCCGCCGCCGACGGACTGCGCGCGGCGGGCCTGGATCCTGCGCAGGATCGGGTCATCAATCTTTTCTACGGCGGCAGCCTGTACGGCGGTTTTCTCAGTTTCTCGAAAATTCTCGAACAGATGAATGTGGTGCACTACCCCATGAGCGCGCCAGCGGATGACAACTTCGACGAGATTGCAAAGCTGATTGTTGACCACGGTATCAACACGGCGGTTGGCATGCCGAGTACCTTGCATCGTCTGTTCTCCAGCCAGCAGCCGACGCTGCAAGGCTACGGTGGTCTGCGCAAAGTCATGTTGGGCGGCGAACACCTTGGGCAAGAAAGCCGACAGTTATTCCAGGCGTGTGGCGTCACGCGCATTTGCTCGGCTATCTACGGCACCGTCGACGCCGGGCCCCTCGGTCACGCCTGCATCGCCGGCGACTACGGGGTGTTCCATCTCATGGACGATATTCAATCCTTGGAAATCGTCCACCCGGACGATGACGTGCCGGTAGGCTTCGGGGAAACCGGACGCCTGCTGTTCACCTCCCGCGAACGCCAGGCGCGCGCCCTCCAGCGGTATGAAGTCGGCGACCTCGGACGCTGGCTAACCGGCCCGTGCGCGTGTGGCCTGGAGTCGCCGAGATTCGAGCTGCGCGAGCGCCACGGGCGCCTGGTGCGCATCGCTACGGAGTTCGTCAATACCCAGGAACTGGCCGAACGGGCGCAAGCGGCCATTCAAGTCATCCTCGACCATGAGAGCGACGGTTGTGAACGCTTGCTGATTCGCACCAACGGCGACGCCGAAACGGTTCGACGCAAAGTGCTGGAGCTTGCACCGCTGCGCATACCTGTAGACGCCGCGCTGCTGGTCCTGAACGTCCAGAGTTGTCCGATAGAGCACTTCGAACGCAATAAACACAGCGGCAAAGTCCCGCTGGTAATTGACCGCAGGATCTGCGGCCAGTGAGCCCATCCGTTATCGATAAGCAGACCTTCAAGCCTTGAGAGAATCCTGATGAGCGCTTCATTATCTTACGAGCAGTGGCTCAACCACATCCGCACGCATTCAGCCTTCTTCAACACGCAGTTAAGCCATTTGCCCTCCCAGGGATGCGCCTTCGAACAACTGCCAGTTGTTGATGTAAATGAATACTGGAAAGGCAGCCATGACCTGGATAACTGGCGAGTACTGACCGACAAAGTCAGCGATGCGCTGGTCTTCAAAACCGGCGGCACGACCAGCCAAGGCAAGTTTTCGGTATACACCCACGCTGAATGGCAATTAATGCTCGACTGCTTCGGTCGCAGCCTGTCCGCCCAATTGGACGCTGGAGATCGAATCGCCAACCTGTTTTTTTCTGGCGACCTGTACGCCAGTTTCCTGTTCATTCATGGCGCGCTCTGCAGCGTGGACGTACCCATCACCGAGTTCCCCTTCACCGGATCGGTGGAACTCGACGTGTTGGCCGAGGCCATCGCCGGGCACCGCATCAATGTGCTGGTGGGCGTGCCTGCGCACTTGTTGGCATTTGCCAGCCATGTCAACGGACAAGGCCGATCGCTGCCAGAAATCACCACCATCCTGTTTGGCGGCGAGAACCTGTTCGAAAGCCAGATGCCAACCTTGAAGCGGGCGTTTCCCCGCGCTCGCTTTGCGTCGATCGGATACGCCAGTGTGGATGCCGGCCTGGTCGGTGCCAGCACAGCCGATTGCGGTTTGGGGGAGCATCGCGTGTTCGACGAACAGACACGGGTAGAGATCATCGACGACCTGAGCGGTGAGGTCATCGAGGCCTGCGGTCAAACCGGTAACCTGGTGGTGACCAACCTTGCCCGGACCCTGATGCCTATTGTCAGATACCCGGTAGGAGATCGGGCCAGTTGGTGCGAGCCTGCCGGCACGCCACGGCGCAAGTTCGCCCTTCAAGGGCGCAGCGCACAGAGCCGTCGTGTCCGGGTGGGTGTGTTGTCGCTGTTCCCCGAAGAAATCAACGACATCGTCCGACGCATGGGCGGCGATCTTCAATGGCAATTGATTATCGAGCACGTCCAGGATAATGATCGCGTGCTCCTCAAGTGGCTGCCCGATGCACAGGCGAACGCTGGCCAAACGCGCTCGCGAGAACTGAAAGACGCCTTGATCGAGCAATATCCTGGCCTCGATAAAATCCGCGTGGATATCCAGACCTGCAGTGCGCAGGAGCTCGAACGCCATCCCCGTTCCGGCAAGCACCTGTCGATCATCGATCGTCGGGTCTACGGTACGCCGACAGAAAGGAACGGCGGATGAGCCGGGTGGTCATCAGGCCTTTCAGCGCTACGGACAGTGCCGGTACCTGCGAGCTGTTCCGTCGAGTGTACGGCGATCACTACGTCTCGCCGGACGTCTACATGCCGCAGATGATCAGCCAGCACAATCTCCAGGGCCGGTGGCAATCCTTGGTCGCGGTGATTGGCGATCACGTGGTCGGTCATGCCGCACTGTGTCGCCAGCAGCCTGCGAGCCAGGACGCCGAGCTGGCGTTGGTGGCGGTCGATCCTAATTTGCAGGGCGCGCAGATTGCCACGCGGCTGGGAGAGCAACTCCTGAACCGTCGTCAGGCGCTCGGGCTCGCCAGGTTATCGATCAAACAAGTCACCAGCCATCGTTACAGCCAACGGCTGGCACAACGGCTCGGCTTTCATGACACCGGCTTGTTGCCCGATTTCGTGCCCTCTCCGTTCGCCACGGGCCGGGCCGAAACCATCGTCATTGGCTGTCAGGTCAGCGGCGGCAACGATCGGCCATTGCCGCATCTTCAATGGCCTGCTCAATACCAATGGCTGATGGATCCACTGGCGTCGCAATTCGGAACCACCCTCGACGAGACTCCGACGGCGATACAACCGCTGCGGGTAAGCCATTTGCCTGGACGAATCGACATCGTGGCCGAGCGCATGGACGCCTGCCTCGTCGGGCAACTGCGACATTTGCCAGCCCATTGGCCGCTTTCGGTACGGCTCGGCCTCGGTCGGCACTTTTGCACTGACTACCGCCTGCTGATGGCCGCCGGGTTCTTCTTCACCGGAATAATGCCCAACGAAAGCACGCAACGCTGGCAGGCGCTGTTTCACCGTATCGCCCAGGTGCGCAGGCTCACGCTGGACTCAGCGCCGATGCAACGGCTACACGATGAATTGCAGGCGCATGCTCAAGCCTGGAAAAACACCCAGGCCAGCTCGGCCGCCTGATATCCCCCTGACATGCGCTCAAGCTATTGGCAAGGACGCCGATAGAATCGGTACGCCTATCCCAAACTGTTTCCGAAAGATGCCTTCGTGCAAGGAACGCCGCTATGCCCTCATTGCGCACCATTCAGGCCCGCTACACGCTGTTCCTGGTTCTGTTCATCCTGGTGTTATCCACCCTGACCGTTGTCGGCATCAGCTACCTCGTCGCGCCCAAGCTGCGTCACACCGAGGAGCAAGTGGCACTGAACCGCATTGCCGAGGTCGCCGAACAGATCCAAGGCGAACTGAACAAGGTACAGGCACAGCAACGCAGCATTACCCAGACCATCCCGCTGCTCGACAGCGATGCCATCGACAAGGTATTGCCGGGCCTGGTGGACCAGTACGGCGAGCTGAAAGTCTTCGGCGGCGGGATCTGGCCATTGCCCAATCAGCGCGCAGAGGGCCGCGGAAAATTCAGCACTTTCTGGCACCGTGACGCCTCCGGCAAGCTGGCAGTCAATACGTTCTGGAACAGCGACGCCGCGCCGAACTATTACGAACAACCGTGGCACAAGGGCGGCATGGCCACTCCTCCCGGAAAATGCGCCTGGGCGGCCGCTTACAAGGACGACGCCAGCGCCGAGCCTCGCACCAATTGCGCCATGTCCATCCAGAAAAATGGCGCGCCTTACGGCGTTTCCACCATCGACGTGACCCTGGGCTTCTTCAACGACTTGATCGCGCGCAAGGAAGCCGACTTGAGCGCCGAAATGCTGATCGTCGAAGGCGACGGCAAGATCATCAGCAACAGTTCCCGCATCAACGGCCAGATCGTGCTGAAAAACATCAGCGAACTGGCGGCGGACTCGCCCTTCGCCGCCCAGGTCAAGGCTGGCCTGGCCCACCGCGACCAACCGTTGCAACGCGTCGAATTCGATAACAAAGGCGAAGCCAGCACGTTCTTCATGCGCCCCATCGAGGGCTCGCCATGGTTCCTCGCCACCGCGCTGCCGACCCGCCTGATCACCGCCCAGCGTGATGACGTATTGAGCACGCTGAGCCTGTTGCAGATTCCGCTGGTGGTCCTGCTGGTGCTGATGCAGCTGTATGCGATCCGCCAATTGACCCACCGCATGAAGGTCCTCAAGGGCAACATCGATGCGCTGTCCAATGGCGATGCCGACCTGACGCGACGCATCACCATCCGCGCCGAGGACGAACTGGGCGCCATCGGTCACTCGGTCAACCGCTTCATCGCCTATCTGCAAGACATGATCGGTGAAGTCACCCAGGCCACCGGTGCCATGGCGTCGAGCCTGGATAACCTGCAACGGACCTCGACCCATACCAGCGAAATCCTCATGCGCCATGCCTCGGAAACCGACCAGACCGTGACCGCCATCACCGAGATGAGCTCCACGGCTGAAAGCGTCGCGCAGAACGCCGCCGAGACGGCAGCGTTTACCCAGCGTGCCAACGAGCATGCCGATCGCTCCCGGGTTGTGGTCGGAGAGGCATCTAACAGCGTCGTGGCGCTGATCGAGGAAGTGGCCAGTGCCACCCGCAAGGTCGAGAGCATGCAACAGGACGCACAACGCATCACCGAGATCCTCGGCGTGATCGGCGCCATCGCAGGGCAAACCAACCTGTTGGCTCTTAACGCCGCCATCGAAGCCGCCCGGGCCGGTGAACAAGGCCGTGGCTTCGCGGTGGTGGCCGACGAAGTTCGCGCCCTTGCCGCCCGGACCCAGGCCAGCACCTCGGAAATCAACGAGATGCTCACCCGCCTGACCCAAGGTGTCAGTTCGTCGGTCGCGGCCATGGAAAACACCCAAGCCAGTTGCCAATCGGCCGCCGACGCCACCTCAAGGGTCAACTCGGGGCTGGACGAAATGGCCGGCTCCGTCAGCCAGATCAACAGCCTGAGCACCCAGATCGCCACCGCCGCCGAACAACAGAGCGCGGTGACCGAGGAAATCAACCGCAGCATGGTGCAGATCCGGCACATGGTCGAAGAACTGGTGGAAAGCGGCCTCGCCAGCGAGAACAACACCCGCCAGCTGCTGGATGCCAATAGCCGGGTGAATGCAATCATGGGGCGGTTCAAGGTTCGCTAGTCCCCTTCAAAAGCAGATTTGTGGCGAGGAAGCTTGCTCCCTCGCCACAAAGGGCGTCACTGCGCCCAACCTGACAATTGTGTAATCCCCGCCTCAGCCCGCTGTCAGCTCGCCCTCGCTACTCTGTTATCCTCCCTCCAAACCGTTCGCTACGAGACCACTCCCATGGCCAATCCCCTGCATCTGCTCGCCTTGAGCGCCCTGTTCCTGACCTCCCTGGCCCAGGCCGCCGAACCGGTCACCATCGACGTCCATCGCGACGCCAATTGCGGCTGCTGCAAGAAGTGGATCTCCCATTTGCAAGATAACGGCTTGAAGGTCAACGACCACGTCGAGGCCGACATGAGTCCGGTCAAGCAGCGCCTGGGCGTAGCACCGAACCTGCGTTCGTGCCACACCGCCGTTATCAACGGCAAATTCGTCGAGGGCCACGTTCCGGCCGAGCAAGTACTGGCATTGAGCAAACGCGACGACCTGCTTGGCGTGGCCGCGCCGGGCATGCCGATGGGCTCGCCGGGCATGGAGATGGACGGCATGAGCGATGCCTACCGAGTGATCGGCCTGAAAAAAGACGGGACCCAAACCGTGGTGGCGGACTATCCGGCCCATTGATGGGCGAAGCGTACATCGGGCTGTTCCTCGCGGCGTTTGGCGCGGCGACCCTGTTGCCGTTGCAATCCGAGGCGCTGCTGGTGGGCTTGCTACTCAGCGAACGTTATGCGATCTGGCTGCTGCTGGCCGTTGCAACCCTCGGCAACGTCCTCGGTTCCCTGGTGAACTGGTGGCTGGGCACACGCCTGGAACAATTCAAGGACCGCCGCTGGTTCCCGGTCAGCCCGTCCCATCTGGACAAGGCCCGCCGCCATTACCAACGCTATGGGTACTGGACGCTGCTGCTCAGTTGGTTGCCCATCATCGGCGATCCGCTGACGTTGGTCGCAGGCGTGATGGGTGAGCCCTGGCGGCGCTTCCTGGTGATCGTGACCCTGGCCAAGGGCCTGCGTTACGGCGTGCTCACCTGGGCGACCCTCGGCTGGATGGGTTGAACGTTCCTGCGCTTGGGTTGCCTGTGGTTAATGTCGCCATAATCGAGCCGTTCCAGGATCGGCCGGTTGCCAAAAAGGAGATCGACCATGCCGCGTTCCACCGTCCGCTGGCTGCCCAGCCTGTTCCTGACCGCTGCCCTGCCGCTGCTCGCCCAGGCCGCGAACCCACCTGAAGGCCCGGCCTACGGACCGCAGCTTGAGGGTTTTGAGTATCCCTATACGCTCAAGCATTTCCCCATCCAGTCCCAAGGCAAGTCATTGCAGATGGGCTATATGGACGTACCCGCCCAAGGCAAGGCCAACGGCCGCACGGTGGTGTTGATGCATGGCAAGAATTTCTGCGCCGCCACCTGGGGCGATTCGATCAAGGCGCTCAGTGACGCCGGTTACCGGGTCATCGCCCCGGACCAGATCGGCTTCTGCACCTCCAGCAAGCCGGACCACTACCAATACAGTTTCCAGCAACTGGCGACCAATACTCAGGCGCTGCTCAAGGCCCTCGGCGTGCAAAAATCCATCGTGATGGGTCACTCCACCGGCGGCATGCTTGCCACCCGCTACGCGTTGCAATTTCCTGACCAGGTCGAGCGCCTGGCAATGGCCAACCCTATCGGCCTGGAAGACTGGAAAGCCCTCGGCGTGCCCTACCGCACGGTCGACCAGTGGTACGAACGCGAGCTGAAACTCAGCGCCGAGGGCATTCGCACCTACGAACGCAATACCTATTACGGCGGACGCTGGAAACCGGAGTTCGACCGCTGGGTCGACATGCTCGCCGGAATGAACAAGGGCCCGGGGCATACCCAAGTGGCATGGAACTCAGCGCTGATCTACGACATGATCTTCACCCAGCCGGTCTACTACGAGTTCAAGGACCTGAAAGTCCCCACGCTGCTGCTGATCGGCACGTCCGACACCACCGCTATCGGCAGCGACATCGCGCCGCCGGCCGTGAAAGCCAAGCTGGGCCGCTACGACGTATTGGGCAAGCAGGTCGCCGAACTGATTCCACAGTCGACACTGGTAGAGTTCCCCAACCTGGGCCATGCGCCGCAGATGGAAGAGCCAGCTCGATTCCACAAGGCCCTGCTGGGCTGGCTGGACAAACCCATTCCCTGAAGAGGTGTTCCATGGCGGTGCACATTGCAGTCATCGATGATTGGCAGGACGTCGCAAGGGACGTGGTGGACTGGTCAGCGCTCGACGGCATCGGCGAGGTAACCTTTCTGCACGATTACCCCGCCGACCGCGATACCCTCGCCGAGCGTCTGCAGCGCTTCGACGTCATCTGCGTAATGCGCGAGCGCACCCGTTTCGATGAAGGACTGCTGTGCCGCCTGCCCAACCTGAAACTGCTGCTGACCGGCGGCATGCGCAATGCCGCCCTTGACCTCAAGGCCGCCGCGACACTGGGTATCCAGGTGTGCGGCACCGAAAGCTACAAGCACGCTGCGCCGGAGTTGACCTGGGCACTGGTCATGGCCCTGAGCCGCAATCTCGTGGCGCAAGCCAACGCCCTGCGCGCCGGGCTGTGGCAACAGGGCCTAGGCGGCGATTTGCACGGCAAGACCCTGGCGATCCTGGGCCTGGGCAGCATTGGCACGCGAGTGGCGCAGTTCGGCCAGGTATTCGGCATGCGCGTGATCGCCTGGAGCGAAAACCTGACCGCCGAGCGAGCCGCCGCAGCCGGTGTGGCCTACGTGAGCAAGCAAGCGCTGTTCGAGCAGGCCGATGTCCTCTCGATCCACCTGGTGCTCAGCGAACGCAGCCAGGGCCTGGTGGATGCCCAGGCCCTGGGCTGGATGAAGCCCGAGGCGCTGCTGGTCAATACCGCGCGCGGGCCGATTGTCGACGAGGCGGCCCTGATCGACGCGCTCCGGCACAAACGCCTGGCTGGCGCCGCCCTGGACGTATTCGCCGAGGAACCGTTGCCGCCCGACCACCCGTTCCGAACCCTCGGCAACGTGTTGGCCACGCCTCACGTGGGGTACGTCAGCCGGCAGAATTACCAGCAGTTCTACGGCCAGATGATCGAGGACTTGCAGGCCTGGGCGGCTGGCACGCCAATCAGGATGCTGGCCCCGGGCGGTTGAACATCCCCTTCACTGGGCTGACACCACCGCTATCGCCAGCAAGCACGCTCCACATGAAGCCTGTGGACGCTCTCTTATAGGCCATCAAAACGCCTCCATCCAGCCCGCCCTCTTATAGTGCGCAGTGCTGTTGAACCGCGCACGCGATTGAACCACCGCCCCCTCCCTACACCCCGAATATTTCAAACAACCTGCACTTCGTCGGTTCGTATTCCCCCACGTCGTGTAAGAGATCGCCGACAACCGACGTGATTGTCGGACAATTCGACGAAGCGAACCGCACCGCTCTAGCTTCTGACCTAGACTGCCTGTCCGGGCGGAAAACCGACCGGTCATCAGAAGGCAAAAAAGTCGAAACTTTTCGCAACGGCGACGGGTCAGGTTAGAGGTAGGGCTACAACGGCTGGAGCATTCCTTGCAACGGTCCCCTCACCTGATTCGCTTTGCCGCATTGGGCAGCGCTTTGCTCTCCTTGCGTAGCGCTCGTGCGCCTGGCCGCAGGATTCGGCCAATGAAACAACAGCTCTGGCGCTTGCCGGAAACAGATCGAGAAAATAGGAGTTATTTATGATCAGTGCTGCCTTGGAACCACAGCAAGTCCGCTCTCAACTACCGCCGGCGGCTGGGTCGCCGACGGCACCGGTGCTGGCCACCGGAGGCAAGGCACTGCTCCCTGTAGCCCGACAGAATCCCAATCGCAAGAAGATTTTGTTCGTCACCTCGGAAATTGCCGACCTGGTAAAGACCGGCGGCCTGGGCGACGTTTCTTCCGCCCTGCCGCGGGCGATGGCCGGCTTGCATGACGTTCGGGTACTGATTCCCGGCTACCCGCAAGTCATGAACAGCGGCAACCCGATCCACATCATTGGCGAACTGGGCGGCCATGCCGCGCTGCCGCCGTGCAAGATCGGTCGCATGGATATGGCCGACGGCTTGGTGATCTACGTACTGATCTGTCCCGAACTGTATGCCCGCGAAGGGTCTCCCTACGGCGCCAACAATGGGCGCGACTGGCCCGACAACCATATACGCTTCGCTCGCCTGGGCCTGGCCGCGGCGGACATCGCTGCCAATCTTGCGCAGATCCACTGGTGTCCCGACCTGGTCCACGCCCATGACTGGCCAGCCGGACTTGCGCCCGCTTATATGCACTGGCGCGGCCAACGAACGCCTACCCTGTTTACCATCCATAACCTGGCGTACCAAGGCGTGGTCAGCTTGGCGTCCTGCCCTGAGTTGGGCATCCCGGAGCATGCGCTGCAACAGGAAGGCATGGAATTCTACGGCAAGCTGTCGTTCCTGAAAGCCGGCATGGCCTATTCCAGCCACATCACTACGGTCAGCGCCACCTACGCCCAGGAAATAACCACGCCGGAATTCGGTTGCGGGCTCGATGGGTTCCTTGCCGCCAAGACCCAGCAAGGCCTGCTCAGCGGCATTCCCAACGGCATCGATGAGAGCTGGGACGCCGCTACCGACACTCACCTGCAGCGCCAGTTCTCCATCGGCGACTGGGACGGCAAGGCTGCCAACGCCGTCCATGTACGCGACCTGTTCGGCCTGGACGAATCCAGCGGCCCGCTGTTCGCCGTGGTGTCGCGCCTGGTTTTCCAGAAAGGCCTGGACCTCACCGAAGCCGTTGCCGAATTCATCGTCGAGTCCGGGGGGCAGATTGCAATCATCGGCCGTGGCGAACCGGAAGAAGAACAGGCCATGCGCGAACTGGCGCTGCGCTTCCCTGGACGGATCGGCGTGCGCATCGGCTTCAACGAAACCGACGCTCGGCGGATGTTCGCTGGGAGTGATTTCCTGCTGATGCCGTCGCGCTACGAGCCCTGCGGCTTGAGCCAGATGTATGCCCAGCGCTTTGGCTCGCTCCCAGTGGCGCGCAATACCGGCGGGCTCGCGGACACTATCGAAGACGGCATCACCGGCTTTCTGTTCGACGAATCCACCGTGGAAAGCTACAAGCAGGCCTTGAGCCGGGCTTTCAAGGTGTTCGAGTTCCCCGAACTGCTCAATGCCATGCGTTGCCGGGCGATGTCGGCCCCCTTCAACTGGTGCAAGGCCGTGGAACCCTACGCCGAACTCTATGAACAACTGGTAGCTAAATCGCTAGGAAAATCGGCCAGACAATGAGGTAACCGATGCCGTCAAGGACGCCTGAAACCTGGACCCACGGTGCGGTCTTGCTTGATCCCGAGCACACCCGTTTTGCCCTGTGGGCCCCTGATGCCTTTTATGTCAGTGTCGAAATCGACACTGGCGAATCCATACCGATGCTGCCCCAGGCCAATGGCTGGTTCATGATCCAGGCCCGTTGCCCCGCCGGCACTCGTTACCGCTTTAATATCGATGGAGAGATGGAGGTGCCCGATCCGGCCTCCCGAGCCCAGGACGGTGATATTGACCGCCACAGCGTGGTGGTCGACCCCCATGCTTATCAATGGCGCCACACCAGTTGGTCCGGTCGCCCTTGGTACGACGCGGTCATCTATGAGCTGCACGTCGGCGCCCTCGGCGGTTTTGAAGGCGTCGAACAACAGCTGGCACGCCTCGCCGGGCTTGGCGTCACCGCTATCGAACTGATGCCGCTGTCGCAGTTTCCCGGCGATCGCAACTGGGGTTACGACGGCGTACTGCCCTACGCCCCCCAGGCTTCCTACGGCACACCGGACCAGCTCAAGCACCTGATCGACAGCGCCCACGGCCATGGCTTGGCGGTCATCGTCGATGTGGTCTACAACCACTTCGGTCCTGACGGCAATTACCTGCACCGCTACGCCAAGGGATTTTTTCGCGAAGACAAGCACACGCCCTGGGGCGCGGCGATTGATTTCCGCCGGCGCGAGGTGCGCGACTTTTTCATCGAAAACGCGCTGATGTGGTTGCTGGAATACCGTTTCGACGGCCTGCGCCTGGACGCCGTGCACGCGATCGAAGACCCGGACTTCCTTCAGGAATTGGCCGCCGAGGTACGCCAGCAGGTGGACCCGACGCGGTACGTCTGGTTGACCGTCGAGAACGAACACAACCAGGCCCGCCTGTTGGAAGAAGGCTACGACGCCCAGTGGAACGACGACGGCCATAACGCGTTGCACGTGCTGCTGACTGGCGAAACCGATGCCTATTACGCCGACTATGCCGAGCAAACGACGGAAAAACTCGCACGCTGCCTGAGCCAGGGTTTCGTTTTCCAAGGCCACACCAACCGCCATGGCGAAACCCGCGGCGAACCCAGCGGACATTTGCCGCCCAGCGCCTTTGTTCTGTTCCTTCAGAATCACGACCAGATCGGCAATCGGGCTCTGGGCGAACGCCTGCACCAACTTGCCCCGCCGCAGGCGCTGCAAGCCGCAACAGCCTTGTTACTGCTATCACCCATGATCCCGTTGATGTTCATGGGCGACGAAGTGATCGCCGAACAACCGTTCCTGTTTTTCACCAGCCACCATGGCGAACTGGCAGAGCTGGTGCGTGAAGGCCGGCGCAACGAATTCAAGGCCTTCAGTGCCTTTGCCGATCCCGAGAAACGCGAGCGGATCCCCGACCCGAACGCCGCCAGCACCTTCGACGCTTCACGGCCCAGCCTGGAAGCCCATCAACCGGAGCAACTGGCCAGCGAAGCGCTCTATCGCCACTTGTTGAAAGTCCGCCGCGAGGAAATCGTCCCGCGGTTGCCCGCCGCCCATGCCCTGGGCACCGATGTACTGGGGCATGGCGCCGTGAGCGCGCGCTGGCAAATGGGCGACGGGAGTGTGTTGCGCATCGACCTGAACCTCAGCGCCCAGCCGGTCAAACACAGCGCACCGCAAGAGGCGCACATTCTTTTCGAACATCCACCGCAGGCCATGGGTCTGTTGCAGCAAGGGGTACTCAGGCCCTACAGCGCGCTGGTCAGTCTGACGCAAGCGACAACCTTGCCCAACATCACTGGAGAGCGCCTATGAGCGATGCGCAACTTGAAATTCTCGCGGGTCGAGCGGGCCTGGCAGTCGATTGGATCGACGCCAACGGCCGTGCGCAAAAAGTCTCACCGGCGGTATTGCGCTCGGTCCTCACTGGCCTGGGCCATCCCGCCGGCAGTGCCCAGGAAATCGACGCCAGCCTGCTGCAATTGCAAGAAGATCAACAGAATCATCGCCTGCCCCCGCTGATCACGGCGGACGCAGGCGTGAACGTCGACCTGCGTCGTTATTTCGAGCCCGCCACGCCTTGCGAGATCCAGCTCGAGGATGGCGCGACATTGAATCTGAAGCTCGATGCCGATGCCGCTTTGCCGGGGATCGTTCCGGTGGGCTATCAGCACGTCAGTATTCAAGGCCAGCATTTCACTCTGGCCGTGGCACCCGCTCGCTGCTATAGCGTCGCCGATGCCGTGGACGATCCGGCACCCAGGGCCTGGGGCTTGAGCGCGCAGCTGTATTCGCTACGCCGCCCCGGTGACGGCGGCTTCGGCGACACCCAGGCCTTGGAAGAACTGGCGCGGGTGGCCGGCGAACGTGGTGCCGATGCCTTGGCCATCAGCCCGATGCACGCCATGTTCAGCAGCGACACCGGACGCTACAGCCCCTATTCACCGTCCAGCCGGTTGTTCCTCAACAGCTTGTACGCCGCGCCCGGTACCATCCTGGGCGAGCGTGCGCTGCGCACCGCCATCGACGCCACGGGCTTGACCAACCAACTGCGCAGCCTTGAAGACCAACCGCTCATCGATTGGCCAGTCGCCGCCGAGGCCAAGCAAAGGGTGCTTCGCGCCTTGTACGACGGTTTCAGTCAGGGCGAACATCCGTTGCATGAGGATTTCAGCAGCTTTCGCCACAGCAGCGGTGAAGCCCTGGAAAATCACTGTCGTTTCGAAGCGCTCCAGGCCGAACGCGCAGCACGGGGCGAAAGCCTCGACTGGCGGCAATGGCCCGAAGAATGGCGCGACCCGCGCAGTGCGGCGATAGCCCGTTTCGCCGAAGAGAACGCCGACGAAATCGGCTTCTACGCCTTTTGCCAATGGTTGATCGCCCGCTGCCTGGAACGCGCCCAGAGCGCCGCCAGATCCAGCGGGATGAGCATCGGTCTGATCGCCGACCTCGCGGTGGGCGCTGATGGTGGCGGCAGCCAGGCCTGGAGCCGGCAGGACGAACTGCTCGCCTCGCTGACGGTTGGCGCACCGCCGGACATTCTCAACCGTTCCGGACAAGGCTGGGGGATCTCGGCGTTCTCCCCCGAGGGGCTGGTACGCAACGGGTTCCGCGCCTTCATTGAAATGCTCCGGGCCAATTTCGCCCATGCCGGCGGCTTGCGCATCGATCACATCATGGGCCTGCAACGCTTATGGGTGATCCCCAACGATGCCCCGCCCACCGACGGCGCTTATCTTTACTACCCGATCGATGACCTACTGCGGCTGCTGGCCCTCGAATCCCATCGTCACCGGGCCATCGTGCTCGGCGAGGACCTTGGCACCGTGCCCGATGGCCTGCGGGAAAAACTCGCGGCGCGTTCCATCCTCGGCATGCGCGTGCTGCTGTTCGAACAGGACAACACCCACTTCAAGCCTATCCTCGATTGGCCGGACGATGCCTTGGCCACGACCAGTACCCATGATCTGCCGACCCTCAACGGTTGGTGGCATGGCCATGACATCGACTGGAACGCGCGGCTGGAGCTGATCGACTCTCATACAGAGATGGACTGGCGAAAACACCGCCAGCGCGAACGCGACGGACTGCGCAACGCGCTGGACCAGGACCCGCAGAACTTTCGCGAAGAACACCGTGAAACGGACCAGGTGCTGGACGCCAGCGTGCGCTTCCTCGGCCACACCCGTGCGCCGCTGGTGTTGCTGCCCTTGGAGGATGCCCTGGGCATCGACGAGCAGGCTAACCTGCCCGGCACCACCGACACCCACCCCAATTGGCGGCGTCGCCTGGCTTTGGAGAGCCGCGTGCTGTTGGACGACCCGGACGCCGCTCGGCGTCTGGAAATACTCGCCTGCGCGAGACTTCAGGCGAACGAGCGTGACCGATGAACCAGACATTAACTCCACCACTGCGGGCCACCTTGCGCCTGCAGTTTCACAAAGGCTTCACCCTGGACGATGCCATACCGCAGGTGCCCTACTTCGCATCATTGGGCATCAGCCACATCTACGCTTCACCGTTGCTGAAGGCGCGAGCCGGATCGATGCACGGCTACGACGTGGTCGATCCAACCCAGGTCAACCCGGAGCTGGGCGGCGAGGCGGCGCTCAAACGCTTGGTCGCGACGTTACGCGAACATCGGATGGGCCTGATCCTCGACATCGTCTCCAACCATATGGCCGTCGGCGGTAACGACAATCCCTGGTGGCTGGACCTGCTGGAATGGGGGCGCCTGAGTCCTTATGGTGAATTCTTCGACATCCAGTGGCATTCCCCCGACCCGCTGATGTCAGGCCAGTTGCTTCTCCCCTTCCTCGGCAGCGACTACGGCGTGGCGTTGCAAGAAGGCACCTTGAAGTTGCACTTCGATGCCACGCAAGGCAGCTTCCAGGTCGAACATTACGAGCATCGCTTCCCCATCTGCCCGATGCAGTACGGTGAGCTGCTCAAGCCCTCGGACAACTTGCCCGCCGAACAGGTCGATGCACTCAAGGCCCTGGGCGAGCGTTTCACCACACTGAACTACCAGAACGACGCCCACTCTCTCGCCCGTCCCTTGCAATTGGAACTGCGAGACCTGGCCGTGCAACCGGCGATCCTGAACGCCATTGAGAACAACCTGAGCGGCTACGATTCCACTGGACCGGAAGGTTTCGAACGCCTGCATCGGCTGCTGGAGCGCCAGAGCTACCGGCTCGCGAGTTGGCGCACGGCAGCAGACGACATCAATTGGCGGCGTTTTTTCGACGTCAACGAGCTGGGCGGCCTGCGCGTCGAGCGGCCTGCGGTGTTCGAAGCGACCCACGCGAAAATCTTCGAGCTGATCGCCGCAGGGTGGGTGGACGGCCTGCGCATCGATCACATTGACGGCTTGGCCGACCCTCGTGGTTATTGCCGCAAACTGCGCCGCCGCGTCGACTCGCTTGCGCCCTCGCGGCACCTGCCGATTTTCGTCGAGAAAATCCTCGGCGATGGCGAAACCCTGCGCCGGGACTGGGACATTGATGGCAGCACCGGTTATGAATTCATGAACCAGATTTCCCTGCTGCAACATGCCCCCGCAGGGGCCGAGCCCCTCGCGGAGTTCTGGAGCCGGCACACCGAACGCCCGGCGCATTTCATTGAAGAAGCGCGCCTGGCCCGCCAGCAGATTCTCAACGGCTCCCTGGCCGGGGATTTCGAAAGCGTCGCCCAAGCCCTGTTGCAGGTCGCGCGGGACGACGTGATGACCCGGGACCTGACCCTGGGCGCGATACGTCGGGCATTGCAGGAACTGATCGTGCATTTCCCGGTGTATCGCACCTACATCAGTCCCCTCGGCCGCTCGGCCGAAGACGAAGTGTTTTTCCAGAAAGCCTTGGAAGGCGCTCGACAAACCCTCAGCGAAGCCGACTGGCCGGTCCTCGATTGCCTGGCCAATTGGCTCGGTGGCATGCCTTGGCGCCGGCGGCCTCGCGGCAGTGAACGCAAACGGCTGCGCCACGCCTGCGTGCGCTTCCAGCAACTGACCTCTCCAGCCGCCGCCAAGGCGGTAGAAGACACCGCGCTCTATCGCTCGGCGGTGCTGCTGTCGCGCAATGACGTAGGCTACAACACCGAACGGTTCAGCGCCCCGGCCGATGAATTCCACAACGCTTGTGTCGAGCGCCTGGAGCATTTCCCCGACAACCTGATAACCACGGCCACCCATGACCACAAGCGTGGCGAAGACACCAGGGCCCGACTGGCAGTCATCAGCGAACGCACCGATTGGTACACCACGTGCGTGGAGCAATGGCGCATCCTCTCGCCGTCCCTGCACAGCGATCCCGCGGCTCCTTCGGCCGGTGACGAGCTGATTCTTTACCAGGCGCTGCTCGGCAGTTGGCCGCTGAACCTCGACCTGCAAGATCACAAGGCGCTGGCCGACTACACCGAACGCCTGTGGCAATGGCAACGCAAGGCCTTGCGCGAGGCCAAGTTGCAAAGCAGTTGGGCGGCCGTCAACGACGGCTATGAGCAAGCCACCCAGATGTTCCTGGAACGATTGCTGCTGTGCGACGAGGGCTTGCCTTTGCGCTCGGCCATCGCCGAGGCGGTGCAGACCATCGCTGCGGCCGGCGCGCTGAATAGCTTGGCGCAAACCTTGCTGCGCATGACCGTGCCCGGCGTACCGGATCTGTACCAAGGCAACGAGTTCTGGGACTTCAGCCTGGTTGACCCGGACAACCGTCGCCCGGTGGATTTCCAGGCTCGTCGCCAGGGCATCCACGCAGACAACGCACCCGACGAGCTGATACACAACTGGCGCGACGGGCGAGTCAAGCAGGCGCTGATCGCCCGGACGCTGGCTCTGCGGTCCGAATACCCGCAACTGTTTGGCCAAGGCAGCTACCAGCCACTGCCGGTGCACGGCAAACACGCCTCCCAGGTACTGGCCTTCATGCGTGAATACCAGCAGCAACGGGCAGTCGTCGTGGTGCCGATTCACGCGGCCAGCCTGCTGGAAAACGGTGCCCGGCCCCACGTGGTTGCATCGGACTGGGGCGACACACGCGTGTCGTTACCGTTTGCCGCCAAGGATGAAAAACTGAAGGGACTTTTTGCAAGCGCAGCAGTCACACCCCAAAGGGAGCTGATGGTCAGCGCCGCGCTGGGGGATTTCCCGGTCAATGTCTTTATTGAATCTTGAGTCAAAGTCAGGAGCACTGCGATGAGTACCGACGATAAACGCATTCGTGAATTCGCCTACCAGATCTGGGAGTCGGAAGGTAAGCCCGCCGGGCAGGAAAAACGTCATTGGGAAATGGCCCGCAAGCTGGCCGAAGCCGAAGCCCTGGCGCCAAGCAAACCAGCGAAGGCTGCCAGTAAGACCGCCGCCAGCAAGACTGACGGCACCAAGCCGGCAGCGGCCAAGAGCGTCACCGCCAAGGCTGCCACCAAGAACACCACGCCCAAGGCCAAGCCAGCGGCAAAACCTTCGGCGGCACCGGCGGCAGTGGTTCCGCCTGCCGACAAGGCCGCCGCGAAAAAGCCCCGAGCGACGCGCAAGCCACCGGCGGTCTGACCTACCGAACTCGTCGTTCTCAAGCCAGTGTTCCTTTTAGCGAAGGGGCCTGCTTGTGGCGCGGGGATGTATCTCCTCGCCACAAGCGCAAGGCACGCAGTCCTGCGTGCACCGCATCACCGTATTCGTCTTCTGCAGGAGCAACTATGACCCGTCCAAACAAAACCACGCCGCCGCCCGTTATCGAGGCTTCGCGGATTCGTGAGGGGCTGCCGTTTCCGCTCGGCGCGACCTGGGATGGCCTCGGGGTCAATTTCGCGTTGTTCTCAGCCAACGCCACCAAGGTCGAACTGTGCATCTTCGATGACACCGGCGAGGTCGAACTCGAGCGTATCGAGCTGCCGGAATACACCGATGAGATTTATCACGGCTATCTGCCCGATGCCCATCCGGGCCTGATCTATGGCTATCGGGTCCATGGTCCGTACGATCCTGAGAATGGCCATCGATTCAACCCCAACAAATTGCTGATCGACCCGTACGCCAAACAACTGGTCGGGGAGCTTAAGTGGTCCGAGGCGTTGTTTGGCTACACCATTGGCCACCCCGACGGCGACCTCAGTTTCGATGAACGAGACAGCGCGCCCTTCGTGCCAAAGTGCAAAGTCATCGACCCGGCGCATACCTGGGGACACGACCATCGGGTCAGCGTGCCGTGGGACAAGACCATCCTCTACGAAACCCATGTGCGCGGCATCACCATGCGCCATCCCTCGGTGCCTGAGCACCTGCGTGGCACGTTCGGCGGCCTGATGGTCGATGATGTGCTTGAACACATTCGCAAGCTGGGCGTTTCCTCGGTGGAGTTGATGCCAATCCATGCCTTCGTCAACGACCAGCATCTGCTGCACAAGGGCATGACCAACTATTGGGGCTACAACAGCATCGCCTTCTTCGCCCCGGACCCACGCTACTTGGCCAGCGGCAAGATCGCCGAATTCAAGGAAATGGTCGCGCACATGCACGAGGCCAACCTGGAAGTCATTCTGGACGTGGTCTACAACCACACCGCCGAAGGCAACGAACAGGGCCCAACCCTGTCCATGCGCGGCATCGACAACGCTTCGTACTACCGCCTGATGCCCGACGACAAACGCTACTACATCAACGACTCCGGCACCGGCAACACCCTGGACCTGAGCCATCCCTGCGTCCTGCAGATGGTCACCGACTCCCTGCGCTATTGGGCCACGGAAATGCACGTGGACGGGTTCCGCTTCGACCTGGCGACTATCTTGGGCCGATACCATGACGGCTTCGACGAACGCCACAGCTTCCTCGTCGCCTGTCGGCAGGACCCGGTATTGCGCCAGGTAAAAATGATCGCCGAACCGTGGGACTGTGGCCCCGGCGGCTATCAGGTGGGAGGTTTCCCGCCTGGCTGGGCCGAGTGGAACGACAAGTTCCGCGACACCGTGCGCGCCTTCTGGAAAGGCGATGATGGCCAGCTCGCCGACTTCGCCAGCCGCATGACCGCTTCGGGCGAGATGTTCAACCAGCGCGGTCGTCGTCCCTATGCCTCAGTGAATTTCGTGACTGCCCACGACGGGTTCACCCTGCATGACTTGGTGTCGTACAACGACAAGCACAACGAAGCCAACGATGAAAACAACCAGGACGGCAGCAACAACAACCTGTCCTGGAACCACGGCGTGGAAGGTCCGACGGACGATCCGGAGATCAATGCACTGCGCCATCGGCAGATGCGCAACTTCTTCGCGACTCTGTTGTTGGCCCAAGGCACGCCGATGATCGTCGCCGGCGACGAATTCGCTCGTACCCAACACGGCAACAACAACGCCTACTGCCAGGACAGCGAGATCGGCTGGGTCAATTGGGACCTGAGCGAGGATGGCGAGGCGCTGCTCAAGTTTGTCAAGCGCATGATCAAATTGCGCCTGTCTTACCCGATCCTGCGGCGCGGGCGTTTCCTGGTGGGCAATTACAACGAGGACATCGGCGTCAAGGATGTCACCTGGCTGGCCCCGGACGGCAGCGAGATGACCGTTGAACAATGGCAGGACGGCCAAGGGCGCTGCCTGGGCATGTTGATGGACGGACGCGCCCAGGAAACCGGCATCCGTCGAAAAGGCGCTGACGCAACGTTGCTGCTGGTGGTCAATGCCCATCACGACATCGTCAATTTCTGCCTGCCGGAAGTGCCCGAAGGCAGTTTCTGGACGTGCATGGTGGACACCAACCAGCCGGCTGTAAGCGGGCAGGAGCGTTTCGATTTCGAATCGGAATATTCTGTGACCGGGCGCTCGTTGCTGTTGTTCGAACTTCAACGTGAAGAAGAGGGTTGAGGCCGGCTCAACCACTTGCAGAGGGAGAGGACCGCAAGGACGCGTTCCTCTACCGCGCATAATGCAGCTGGAAAAAAATAACTGTTCAGATACACATTCCGACGCGACGAAACCGCCAGCATGGTCAATACTTCGCGTGCGGTAGATTCCAGGACTGGAAGCATCGCGAATCACAGCCAGGCCCTTACGGGCCACACCGGGCGGCAGGCCCGATGCATGGCTGCAAGATTGGACATGACAAGGACGTACCTCATGAAACCCGCCTCTCGCTTGCAAGGCCGGCATCACCCCCAGATATGGAACAGCGCGCCGCAACTGGCCGACATTCCCATCATCAGTACCCAGACCCTCATTCCCCAAGGCGCCCGCGCGGTCATCCTTGCCCCGCACCCTGGCGATGAAGTGGGTGCCTGTGGCGGGCTGCTCCAGTTGTTGAGCAACCTGGGCCAACCCATGTTGTTGATTTCAGTCACCGACGGCGATCTCAGCCACCCCGGCTCGCCATTGTGGTCCGATGAACGACTGCGCACGTTCCGTCCGCATCCCCAGGAAAGCGTGGACGCCCTGCATCGCCTGGGCGTGCCTGCCCATGGCCTGCAATGGGTACGTGCCGGCTTCCCGGAAAAAAGCCTGGACGAGCATGAAGCGCAGCTCGCCGCGTTCATCGGCCATCACCTGCGGCCAGGCGACGTGGTCTTCGGCACTTGGCGCATGGATGGCGACAGCGATCACGACACAGTCGGCCGCGCCGGAGCCTTGGCCGCAGAAAAGATCGGCGCGGTGTTCAACGAAGTGCCCGTGTGGGCCTGGCATTGGCCGGTTCGTGAACAAAACAAGATACCCTGGCATCGGGCTCGCAAGTTACGCCTGGACGTCTGGACCACCGCGCGCAAGCGCCACGCCATGCACGCCTATGCCAGTCAGCTCAGCGGGGAACCCGCCAGCGGCATTGCACCGCTGGTACCGCGGGTTATCCTGGAGCGCATGGGCATGCCGTATGAGATTGTTTTCATCTGATCGTTGAAATCATCTGCAGGACCTGACTCCTGAGTTGATTCCGCAGTTCCAGTCGCCCGTGATGCCATGCCACCAACAATTCCGGAACTGCCGCAGCCGCCATCAGTCGCATGAACAGATACGTCTGACGCAGGAGTGAACGTGACTCGCGATCCCGACTGGCGGGCCCAGGAATCAGTGTCGTTGGAGACGCCAGCGGCGGTTCATCGGTTGCGCGTGCTGACAGTCAATACCCACAAGGGGTTTACCGCCCTCAACCGTCGTTTCATCTTGCCCGAACTGCGTGAGGCGGTGCGCAGTACGGGGGCCGACCTGGTTTTCCTGCAGGAAGTCCTTGGCGAACATGATCGACATGCCTCGCGCTATGACAATTGGCCGCAGACCTCACAATACGAATTCCTGGCCGACAGCATGTGGAGCGATTTTGCCTACGGGCGGAACGCGGTTTACCCCGACGGCCACCATGGCAACGCATTGCTTTCCAAATACCCTATCCGCCAGTTCCGCAATCTCGACGTATCGATCACAGGTCCGGAGCGGCGTGGATTGCTGCATTGTGTGCTGGACGTGCCAGGCCACGCCGAAGTCCATGGGATCTGCGTGCACCTGAGCCTGCTGGAAAGTCATCGCCAGCTGCAACTCACGCTGCTCTGCAAGCTACTCGATTCGTTGCCTGAGGACGCCCCGGTGATCATCGCTGGCGATTTCAACGATTGGCAATTGCGCGGTAACGTCACGCTCGCTCGTCGTCAGTATCTGCACGAAGCCTTCGAACACCATCATGGCCGCCCCGCTCGGACCTATCCCGCCCGTTTCCCGCTGCTACGCCTGGACCGCATTTATCTACGCAACGCCACCAGCCACGCGCCACAAATCCTCGGCAACAAGCCCTGGACACACCTGAGCGACCATCTGCCGCTGTCGGTGGAAGTGCATCTGTAATCGCGGATACCGGCAAAGCGACCTGTAAGATCTGACAGTAGCGGCGCTTTTCATTCGTTGCTAGCGTGCCTTGCATACAGCGAGCGTTGCCGGGTCCTGCGCGCCATTTGTCGTGCAACCACTGCTGATACCGGCATGCCAGGGATGCTGATGCAGAGGGATAGCAGATGATTCGGCGCAATCACGGTTTCAATCGCTTGTTCAACGCAATGTGGGTAGCGGCTCCGCTCCTGCTACCTGCCTCTTCCGCCATGGCCGCTTGCACGCTGACACCCACGGCAGGTGATGACACCTACGTGTGCGACAGCAGCACCAGTGCCGTCGGGCTCACGGACCTGTCGGGCGATAACACGCTGACAGTCGAAGGCACCGGCGTCATTCAAGGAGACGTCATCTTCGACGCTGGAAACGACACCATCAGGATCAATGCCAACGGCGTGATCGACGGAAACGTCGAGCAAGGTTCGGAAGCCGACGTGTTTGTGATGACGGGTGGCGAAATCGAGTCCCTCTCACAAGGCGACGGCCTTGATCGCTTCACAATGACCGGAGGCAACATCGTCGGAGCGTTCGAGGACGGCGACATCGCTCAAATGAGCGGCGGCACCATTGGCCGGGTCGACATGAAGCTCGACGATAATGTTTTCACAATGACGGGCGGGACGATCCAGGGCAATCTGGTCACTGGTTTCGGCAAGGACACAATCACGCTATCTGCCGGCAACATCGGCGGGAACGTCAGTGTCAGCGGTGGTGATGACAGCGTGACCGTCAGCGGCGGAAGCATCGGCGGCGAAGTGCGTACCAGTACCGGCAACGACACGTTTGTATGGAGCGGCGGTGAAATTCGCTCAGCTGTCTTGATGGGCGACGGCAATGACACCGCACAGTTGAGCACACTCACCGAAGCGGGGCTTGCCCCTACACCCCGTGTCGACGGCGGCTTGGGCCAAGACGTACTGGCATTTCAGGGCAGCACGTCCGGCACCGGTGCCCGTTACACGTTATGGGAAACGATCAAGCTTGCCCAAGGCTCACGCCTGGACTTGGCCGGTACACTGGTGCTAGGCGACAGCACCACCGGAACGGGGGTGCTTGAGATTGACGGCAGCAGCGTACTGACCTCGACTCAGGGCGTCATTGCACCGTTTACCGCTGGCCAGATGACCACACTCAACAACTCCGGGGTGATTGACCTCGCCGATGGCAACACCCGCACCGATGACACCCTCACGGTGCAAGGTAATTATGTGGGTAATGGCGGGCAATTGCGCCTGCAAACCGCCGTGGGGGCAGATGGCGCCGCCAGCGACAAGCTGGTGGTCAGTGGCGGCACGCTCACGGGCACCACCGCTATCAGCGTCACCAACCTGGGAGGCGCAGGCGGCCTGACCACCCAGGACGGCATCGAGCTGGTCCAGGCCCAAGGGGGAGCCGTCAGCGACAGCAATGCCTTTTCATTGGCGCAATCGGTCTCGGCCGGTGCGTTCGATTACCGTCTGTTCAAGGGCGGCGTGTCCGGCAATGCCGACACCTGGTATCTGCGCTCGACTGTCGTGGCAGGTCCGATCGCAGCGCCCAGCCCAACGTTACCGGCCCTGCCAGTCGCCGTGCCGGGCGCCGCGCCGATTCCACTGTATCGCCCGGAAGTCCCCACCTGGTCAGTGTTGCCCCCCGCCGCGGCACAACTGACCCTGATGGCCCTGGGCACGTTTCATGATCGCCAGGGCGACCAACGCCTGTTGACCGAAACCGGGGCGTTCGGCGCGGGCTGGGGCCGAGCCTACGGCAAGGACCTCGACCAGACCTGGGCCGGGACGGTTGCGCCGCGGTTCGACGGTTCAATCAAAGGTTTCCAGGTAGGCCACGACCTATACGCTGCGCCGACCTCTGGCGGCCAGACCCAGCGTATCGGGTTCTTTGTCGGCCATACCGAATTGAACGGCAACGTCGACGGTTTCAATCTGGGTTTCGAAGGTCGGCGCGCCGGCAAGATCGAACTCGACGGCGACAGCTATGGGCTGTATTGGACCCTGATCGATCCTTCCGGCGGGTATGTCGATGCGGTAGTCATGGGCACGCGATTGAATGGCGACAGCCGCTCCGATCGCGGCGTCAAGATCGACAATCGTGGGCACGCCCTGACCCTGTCGGCGGAGGCCGGCTATCCGTTTGCCGTGGGGCGCGATTGGGTGCTCGAACCCCAGGCGCAGATCATTCATCAGAAAATATCCCTGGACACCCAGGACGACGGTATCTCGAAGGTCGAATTCGATTCCGACAGTGCTTGGACCGGTCGCCTGGGCGCGCGGCTCAAGGGTCGCTACCAAGTCAGCGGTATGCCGGTGGAGCCTTATCTGCGGGCCAATCTCTGGCACACCTTCTCCGGCACCGATACGGTGACATTCGACGACACGCAACGGATCGAGACCGAACAACGCGCTTCCACCGCCGATCTGGGCGCGGGCGTTATCGTCAGCCTGGCGCCTACGGTCAGTGCCTACGCCGGCGTGGACTACAGCAATAACCTCGACAGCAACCAGCAACGCGGCATGGCCGGCAATATTGGCCTGCGAATCAGTTGGTGAATCCTGGCGATCTTTCGATAGAGGGGCCCACGTCCAAACGAATGGCAGGACCATCGGCCCCTACCACTTAAAAAACACCTCCATTAAGGCGTATAACGCTAAAAGCGATATACGCCTGAAGCTGCAGCCCCTGGCTCATTTCATTGATGGAGTAACGACATGACCACAGCCAACCTCCTCGCCACCCTATTCCCAAGCGCCGCTGAAATTCCGCCGGCCTACCGTCTCGATGGGCAGGTCGAGCAACGTGAATACCTGGTCGATGGTGTCCTGAGAGCCTGGCAAGGTCCGCTGGCCACAGTGCGCAGCCCGGTGTACCTGGCAGGTCCGCATGGCGATGAACAAGTGATTCTCGGCAGCACGCCATTACTCGATGCCGAAACCGCGCTGACCGCCCTCGACGCGGCTGTCCGGGCCTATAATCGCGGCCAGGGCCAGTGGCCGACGATGCGTGTCGCCGAACGCATCCGCCATGTCGAAACCTTCCTGGCGCGCATGCGCGAACAGCGCGAGGCGGTGGTCAAGCTGCTGATGTGGGAGATCGGCAAGAACCTCAAGGATTCCCAGAAAGAATTCGACCGCACCTGCGACTACATCGTCGACACCATCAATGCCCTCAAGGAGCTTGACCGGCGCTCCAGCCGTTTCGAATTGGAACAGGATACGCTCGGGCAGATTCGCCGCGTCCCCTTGGGCGTGGCCCTGTGCATGGGCCCCTACAATTATCCGCTGAATGAAACCTTCACCACGCTGATTCCCGCGCTGATCATGGGCAATACCGTGGTGTTCAAGCCGGCCAAGCTTGGCGTGCTGCTGATACGCCCACTGTTGGAAGCCTTTCGCGACAGCTTTCCGGCGGGCGTGATCAACGTCATCTACGGCAGCGGCCGGGAGACGGTCAGCGCGCTGATGGCCAGCGGTAAAATCGACATCTTCGCCTTCATTGGCACCAACAAGGCCGCCAGCGACCTGAAGAAACTCCATCCGCGCCCGCACCGCCTGCGTGCCGCACTGGGGCTGGACGCGAAGAACCCCGGCCTGGTGCTGCGCGACGTCGATCTCGACAACGCCGTCAGCGAAGCCCTGACCGGTTCGTTGTCATTCAACGGCCAGCGCTGCACGGCACTGAAGATTTTGTTTGTCCATGAGGACGTCGCCCCGGCGTTCATCGAGAAATTCAACGCCAAGCTCGCCGCGTTGAAACCTGGTATGCCTTGGGAAGACGGCGTGGCGCTGACGCCTTTGCCCGAGGCCGGCAAGGTCGATTACCTGCATTCGCTGGTGGCCGACGCAATCGCCAAGGGTGCGGGCATCATGAACGCACACGGTGCTGAATCCAGGGCTTCGTTTTTCTATCCGGCCGTGCTCTATCCCGTGAATACCGCAATGCGCGTCTACCATGAAGAGCAGTTCGGCCCGGTCGTGCCCATCGTGCCGTACCGCGACCTCAACACCGTGGTCGATTACGTACTCGAGTCCGACTTCGGCCAGCAACTGAGCATTTTCGGCACCAATCCGGCCGAAATCGGCAAGCTGGTGGACACGTTCGCCAACCAGGTCGGGCGCATCAACATCAACGCCCAGTGCCAACGCGGCCCGGACACCTTCCCGTTCAATGGCCGGAAAAACTCGGCCGAGGGCACGCTGTCGGTGCACGATGCATTGCGCACCTTCTCGATCCGCACGCTGGTGGCAACCAAATTCCAAGAGAGTAACAAGGCTCTGATCAGCGACATCATCCGGGAACGCGATTCAAATTTCCTGACCACCGACTACATCTTCTGACACCTTTGGCCGGTTACGGCAGGGCTGGACGGCGCCACTTGATGCTCCAGCCCTGCTGCATGCCGGCAGCCGCCAGCAGAATCGCCGCCACACCCAGCCATTGCAGCGGTTCGAGGCGATGGCCGAAGGCAAACCAGTCGACGAAGATCGCTGCGATCGGGTAGATGAAGGACAGTGCGCCCGTCACCGCCGTCGGCAAGCGCTGGATCGCGCTGTACAACAGCACATACATCACGCCAGTGTGAATCATGCCAAGGGTCAACAGGCTGGCCCAAGCCTCGGGTTGCCGTGGCAAGGCCGAGAAATTCGCCCATGGCGCCAGCAGCAATATCCCGGTGCTGACCTGGATCAACGCGATCAGATGGGGCGGCGTGCCGGTCAGGCGCTTGATAATCAACGCCGCAACGGCATACAGAAAGGCCGCGCCCAATGCCAGGGCGATACCCACCAGATAGTTTCCGCCCCCCTGCCCTTGCTCACCGTGGGCACTGACGATGGCCAACATTCCGAGAAACGAAACCGCCAGCCAGAACATTTTTTGCGCGGTGATCTTCTCGCCCAGAAACAGCGCCGCCAACCCCACCAACATGAACGGCTGGACGTTATACACGGCCGTACCGATGGCAATCGAAGCATGGGAATACGAAGCGAATAACAACACCCAGTTCCCCACGATCGCTGCGCCGCTGAGCACCGCGAGCAGGAAAGTCGTACGTGTCAGCAGATCCCGGCGCAAGAAACCAAAACCGGCGCAAATCAGCAGCAACGTGCCGGCGCCAAATACGCAGCGCCAGAACACCACGTCCAGCACGGGCACGCCGGAGACCAGCACGAACCAGCCTATGGTTCCGGAAATCAGCATGGCGGCGGTCATTTCGAGCGAACCGCGGCGTAAGGTCTTGTCCATCTTCAGGCTCCTCCAGTCAGTGCGCACAGTATGCCGAGCCGCCGGGCTGCTTCTCCATGGCTTGATAAAGGCTAAACTGCGTTTCGACCTTTTTTATCAAGGCCACTTGCGACTTTTGCCTAACGGAGCAGAAATGACTGACGATATCGACCAGATCCTCATCAGCGCCCTGATGGAAGACTCCCGGCGCTCGCTCAAGGCCTTGGCAAACCTCAGCGGCCTGTCCTCACCCAGCGTCGCCGAGCGCCTGCGCCGACTCGAAGAGCGCGGCGTGCTCAAGGGTTATACGGTTGAGGTCGACCCGAAAAGCTTTGGCTATCAGCTCCAGGCTATCGTGCGCATCCGCCCGTTACCGGGGCAATTGCAGGCAGTGGAACGACAAATACAGGCCATCGGCGAATTTACCGAATGCGATAAGGTGACAGGTGAGGATTGTTTCATTGCTCGTCTGCATGTGCGTTCGATGGAGCACTTGGATGTGTTGTTGGACCAGCTCAATGTTCATGCCGAGACCAATACGGCCATTGTCAAGAAGACGCCGGTGAAACGGCGTTTGCCGCCCATGGAACCGACAAATCCCGAAAACAATCCTCGAGAAATTCGACACACACCCGCAGCTTGGCAGACTGACTAAGTCGGGTCGGATACACCGCCCAGACATCCGCGCTTTGCGAATACTCGGGCAGCACCTGGACCAGACGCCCCTGGTCCAGCATGGCTCTGACGTCCCACATCGAGCGCAACAGGATGCCGCCGCCGCTCAAGGCCCACTCCAAAACGATTTCACCGCTGTTGGACGACAACGGGCCGCCGACGCGCACCGTTTCCTCTTGGCCACTTTTAGTCAGTGTCCACATGCCGAAGGCGTTGTTGCGCTCCTTGAGCACCAGGCAATCATGCGCGTTGAGGTCGTCCAGCGAACGCGGCTCGCCCCGTCGTTCCAGGTAATCGGGGCTTGCGCAAAGCACCCGCCGATTACTCGCCAACTTGCGGCCAAGGTGTTGACCCGGCAGGTCATCGCCCACGCGGATTTCCAGGTCGAACCCCTCGCCGACGAGATCGACGACACGGTCGAACACGTCCAGGCGGATATCGAGCCTGGGATAGGTCCGCGACAGTTTGCCAATGGCCGGGGCCACGTGATTGCGGCCAAAACCAAAGCTGCTGCAAATGTGCAGCGACCCGGTGGGTTGATGACGTGCCTGGGCGATATCGCCAACAAACTCATCGAAATCACCCAGGAGCTTTTCGGCCCATACCCGTACACGTTCACCGTCGTCGGTCAATGCGATACGCCGTGTCGTGCGGTGCAGCAACTTGGTAGACAGGGTCGCTTCAAGGACAGAGATGCGCTTGCTGATATAAGCCGGTGAAAAACCCAACGCTTGCGCCGCGCTTGCAAAGCCGTTCTTACGAATGACCGTCAGAAAGACTTTCAAATCCTCCGGCAGCGGAAATTGATCACGATGCGTGTTCATATACCCATGGCAACGCTATTCTTCCCAGATTTCGCGAAGAATAGCATTGAACCCATCTGGATCAACCGCCGTATTTTTGCAACAACTTCAAGGTCACTCCGTTGGTCCAGCCGAAGCCGTCCTGCAATTCATACTCACCGCCTCCGCCACCGTCGCCTTGCCCGGATAGGTCGTACTTCTCGACCAGCTTGTCCTCTTTGCCATAAAGCGCTTGGACCTGCTGCAAGAAGCGATTGCCAATCTGCCTGGCCAGCTCGGTTTGTCCATATCGTTCAAGCCCTTCGACTGCCACCCACTGCAACGGCGCCCAGCCATTGGGTTCGTCCCACTGCTGGCCGTTGTTGACCTGGGTGGTGGCAATGCCGCCCGGACGCAACAAGCCATCACGCACCGCATCGGCCGTACGGTTGGCACGCTCGGCGGAGGCCAGGCCGGTGTAGAGCGGGAAAAGCGTCGCAGCGGTGAGCGCCGGACGCTGCCGGTTCCGCTGCCAATCGTAGTCCACGTAGTAACCGCCTTCGGCGTTCCATAGATGCGTTTCGATTGCCCGTTGACGCTGGGCAGCGCGCTGGCCATAGGCTTGGGTACACGGCGAGTTGTGGAGGGTTTCACAGGCCTTGGCGATGGTGCGTTCCAAGTGATACATCAGGCTGTTCAAGTCCACCGGGGCAATAGAGGTAGTTCGGATTGTGGCCAGGTTCTTGTCGTCGTCCAGCCAGCGGGAACTGAAATCCCAGCCGCTCTCCGCGCCGGCGCGCAGGTCGCGCCAGACTTCCTGCCGGGGCCTGTCCGGCACCTGTTCGGCGGTCTTGAGGTCCTGCAACCAGGACTCCTGCCGAGGCGTCGCGCTGGCGTCCCAATACCGATTGAGCACGCTGCCATCGGCGAGCTTGACCACGTGTTTCCCGGCCTCACCGGCCTTGAGCGTTTGCGCGCCGGCCATCCAATAGGCGTATTCCCTCTGCAATTGAGGAAGGTAGCGCCCGTAGGCCTGATCGCCTTCGATATGCGCTTGCAGTTCCACCATGTAGGCGAAGAACGGCGGCTGTGACCGGCTCAGGTAGTAGGTGCGGTTACCATTGGGGATGTGGCCATAGGTGTCGATCATGTAGGCGAAATTGTCAGTCATCTGGCGAATCTGCGCCTTCTCACCGCTTTGCTCCAGCCCCAGCATGGTGAAATACGAGTCCCAGTAATACATTTCCCGGAAACGTCCACCCGGGACCACATAGGGCTGCGGCAACGGCAGCAGGCTGCTGTATCGGGGGACTTGGGGATAGGTTCGGCTGAGCACGGGCCAGAGGTTGTCGATATGCTCTTTGATCGGCGCCCCGGGTTGCGGCGCCGGGCTTTGCGCTTGGCCGGATTCGATGAAGTTGTCTTTCACGAAGTCGTTGAGATCGAAGTCGGCGCCGTCACGACGGGCCAGGTAATCGGCGCGGATCTGCGAAGGGTCGCGTTTGGGCAGTGCATCGACAAAATGCTTCTGGTCCGTAAACAACTGTTTACCTTGCACCGCTTCGAACAACTCGGGATACGCCTGGTCAGGCGGCACGTTGGCGCGACTTCGAGCATCCTCATAGCTCCATGTCGCAGGCGATTGGCTTGAACACGCTACGCATAGCAGCGCGGTGAAGGACAGGCTGGCGAGATAAACAGGACGCATCTGAAGCTCCATGATGTTGTCAGTTCCTTCAGAAATAACTGACAGAAAAGGATGAGCCTCAGTTCACTTAAAACGCCTTTCCTCACTTCAATGGAACCCCGGTTTGCCCGTCCTCTCTATCGCAGAACCAACAGAGCGGAGGTGTTGATCATGATTTCCCCGGCAACCGGCATGCGGACTGGCGAGCGCTATACCATCGAAAGCGTCGAGCGAGCGCCGCATTTCCCTGGCTTTTTTCTCGATGGAAAGTACTACCTGGGCCCTGAACTGAACATGGCGGTGGGCTGGCTGGAGGGTCAGAATTTTCTCTATGACCAACTCGATCCCGAGGGTGAACCGGTGTACCCCGACAGGGTCGCCGGCACCATTGAAGACCTGACGTTAATCATGGCCGACGGTGTGCGTCTGAAACTGGCGCCCATCCACGCCGAGACCGATCGGCCCTCCCAACGATTCATGGATCGCGCCGATTCCGCTCAGGGATCCAAGACATCCCCCCTCGCGGAAAAACTGGTGGTCATCACCGGAGCGTCCAGCGGGATCGGCCGCGCAGCCGCCCAGGCGTTTGCCCGGCAAGGTGCGCGCCTGGTCCTGGCGGCACGCGACCGTGCCGCACTCGGCGAGGTGGTCGATGAATGCCAGGCACAAGGCGCCGCTGCGTTGGCGGTGTGCACCGACGTCACCCGCAGCGAGCAGATGCAGGCCTTGGCGGCCGAGGCCGCCACGTTCGGTGACGGTCGCATCGACATCTGGATCAACAACGCCGGCGTAGGCGCGGTAGGCAGTTTCGAGCAGACGCCGCTCGATGTGCATGAACAGGTGCTGCAGACCGACTTGCTCGGCTACCTGCGTGGCGCCTACGTTGCCTGGCCCTATTTCAAGGCGCAAAAGCGCGGCATCCTGATCAATACACTGTCGTTGGGCAGTTGGGTCGCACAGCCGTATGCCGCTGCCTACTCAGCCAGCAAGTACGGGTTGCGGGGTTTGTCCGAAGCTTTGCGCGGTGAATTGGGCGAACACCCCGATATCCACGTTTGCGATATCTATCCTGCTGTCATCGATACACCTGGCTTTCGCGACGGCGCCAACTTCACCGGCCATGCTCTCAAGCCACCGCCTCCGGTCTATGATCCGCAGCGGGTCGCCGACGCGATGGTCAACTGCGCGCTCAATCCCAAGCCCAGCACCACCGTCGGCAGCGCGGCGATACTCGCCAGAGCGGCGCATTTCCTGCTGCCCGGCTTCCCGCAGCTCTCCGGCTGGCTGACGCGCCGGAGCCTGGACCGCAGCCCGCCGTTAGCTTCGTCTACGGGCAACCTGTTCGCCCCACCCAGCGGCCAGCGGCGTATCGAGGGCGGCTGGCGCCAACCCGCACGACGGCCGACCCCCTTGCTGGTGGCGGGAGCGGCGCTGTTGATTGGCGGTTGTCTGGTGGCGTTGGGCCGGGAGCGTGGTCGGGGGTAACGGACCGTTTCGCCTGCTGTCAGTTGAAGCGCTGGAAACGGGCCATGGCGAGGGTTCATTCCCTCGCCACGATCTTGCAGAAAGACCTGGGCGAACTGCAACTCAGGCGATGTGCAACGCCCTTCCCTTGGTCTCTGCCAGGGCATTGTTCAAAGCCGCCTGGAACAGCTCGACCAGCATATCGATTTCAGCGGCCTGGATGATCAACGGTGGCAGGAACCGCACGACGGCCCCATGCCGCCCGCCAAGTTCGAGGATGACACCCAGGCGCAGGCATTGACGCTGGATGGCCTGGGCCAGTGCCGAATCCGCCGGGGGCACACGACTCTCGCTCGGCGTGTCACCGACGATTTCCACGCCCACCATGAGCCCACGGCCGCGTACTTGGCCCAGACAAGGGTAACCGCCCTGCAGCTGTCGCAGCTGTTCCATCAGGCGTTGGCCCATGAGCTCGGCATGCCCTGGCAGGTCTTCGCTGATGATATGGCGCAACGTCGCGGCTCCCGCGGCCATCGCCATCTGATTGCCACGGAACGTGCCGGCATGGGCACCGGGTTTCCAGGTGTCCAGCTCTTCGCGATACACCATCACCGCCAGTGGCAGCCCGCCGCCGATGGCTTTGGAAAGTACAAGAATGTCCGGCTCAATGTCGGCATGCTGGAAGGCAAACAGTTTGCCGGTACGCCCCAGGCCGGTCTGCACTTCATCGATGATCAGTGCGACGCCATGCTTGCGGGTCAATTGACGCAAGCCCTGGAGCCAGCGTACCGGTGCCGGAATCACCCCGCCCTCGCCTTGCACGACTTCCACGACTACCGCCGCGGGCGGCAACACACCGGACTCCGGGTCACTCAACAGCTGTTCGATAAAATGCAGGCCAGCATCGACACCTGCTTCACCGCCGATACCGAATGGACAGCGGTAGTCATAGGGATACGGCAGGAACTGCACGTCGGCCATCAGCGAGCCCAGCGCCTGTTTCGGCCCCAGGTTGCCCATCAGGCTCAATGTGCCCAAGGTCATGCCATGGTAGCCGCCGGAGAACGTCAGGATCGGCTTGCGGCCGGTGGCGATTCTCGCCAGCTTCAAGGCCGCCTCGATGCCGTCGGCACCGGTCGGTCCGCAAAACTGGATGCGCGCGTGACGAGCAAAATTTTCCGGCAATGCGTTGAACAGGTCCTCGACGAAACGATCCTTGACCGGTGTCGTCAAGTCCAGGGTGTGCAAGGGCAAGCCGGAATCAAGTGTCTGACGCATGGCCGCGATGGCCACCGGATGGTTATGACCCAGCGCCAATGTCCCCGCGCCAGCGAGGCAGTCCATGAACAATTGGCCTTGGGTATCACGCACATATAGACCATGGGCTTCTTGCAAGGCCAACGGAATGCGCCGCGGGTAGGAACGAGCATTCGACTCCCGGGCCGCTTGGCGTTGCAGATACGGGTTGGTGTTCAGTTCACGCGGCGCTTGTTGGCGGAACTGCTCCAGCGTGAAGGTTGCGCTGGAGGATGAACGGGGCTGGACACTTTCCATTTTGACTCCCTGAGTAACCACTCGGTTGTGGGCGATCAGCCCTGTCCTTGTACCTGCATGGCCTGACGCAGGCTTAGCGGGCGCATGTCAGTCCAGACTTTCTCGATATAAGCCAGGCACTCTTCCTTGCTGCCCTGCATGTCCACGGTGCGCCAGCCGTCGGGGACGCTGCGGTAGTCCGGCCATATCGAGTACTGCTCTTCTTCATTGACTACAACCAGAAACCGCGTATCCGGGCTATCCAAACTCATTGCTTGCTCCTTGATTGGCATGGCGGGGAAAGGTCGCTACGATACAATACTAATGGTAGCGATTCTCATTAATATTTTAAAAATCTTACGTTGCTCGCATATTTCAATGTCGACGAGCAGTCGCAAGACGGTTGTGCGCTGTTTATACTTCGCCCCTCTGAACGATAACCTCTCTCAATTCGCGGTCACGGATGAGTCAATGATTCCCAGCCTTGCTCCGCTGTTCACCGGGCCGCTCGCTGCCTTTGAAGGGAAACTGCAACTGCGCAGCCATCCACGCGCCGATCTGCAGGCCGCCGTGTTCTTCCAGCACGAGACGTTCAGTGCATTCGTCGACGATCTGCTGGCACGCTACAAGACCGATGAGCGTCTGGCCTTGGTGTCGCTGTGGTCCAAGTGGTATTTCAGTACTTTCCTGGCGCCAGTGATGGCCGCCAACCTGCTCCAGCAACGGGACCTGCCGCTCGCCCTGGCTGATGTCGGCCTGAAACTCGGCGATGACGCCAGGCCGCAAGCCCTGCATTTGCGCGACGATGGTCAGATACTCCTCCAGTGCACGGCCTTCGAGCGGTTCCATACGCTCGTCGAATGCCATCTGGAACCCGTCATCGAGATCCTTGCCAGTGTCAGCCGGGCATCGCCCCGGTTGTTCTGGAGCAACGCCGCCAACACCTTTGAATTCGTCACCACGCGGATCGAACTGCACCCCCTGGCTGATGCCTTCAGCACCCTGCCGGCCAGGGAAATCCTCACTGCCCGGCT
This sequence comes from Pseudomonas sp. Z5-35, assembly GCF_051131945.1. Lineage (NCBI taxonomy): Bacteria > Pseudomonadati > Pseudomonadota > Gammaproteobacteria > Pseudomonadales > Pseudomonadaceae > Pseudomonas > Pseudomonas sp. Z5-35. The sequence continues at coordinate 2,563,992 of NZ_CP071640.1, read as the reverse complement.
ACGTCCCGACGGCCGGCGCAACCCTCTGTTCGCGCCCGTGCGGTACCAAGACATCGGCGAGGACGAACCGCAGCGCCTGAGGCGCATCTGCTGCATTCGCTACCGTCTTCCCGGTGTCGGCTATTGCAGCAGTTGCCCGCTCGATGAATCCAAGCGGCAGGACCAGCACGGCTGAGTGCCGCCCATCATTTGACCAACTGAAAAGGGTTCTCCGTGGCCCGGTCGTAATCGACGAGGTGGCCGTAATCGAGCCGATAGACCCGGTCCGCCACGTCGAAATAGCGATCGTCGTGGGTGATGGCGATCACGGTCTTGCCGGCCGCTTTCAGCTCGGGCAACAGCTCGTTGTAGAACACATGGCGAAAGACCGGATCCTGGTCCGCCGCCCATTCGTCGAGCAGGAACACTTCACGACCTTCCATCATCAGCAACAGCAAGGCCAGGCGTTTGCGTTGGCCCTGGGACAAGGCCGTGGTCGACAACCTTCCGGCGGCAAATTCGACCTTGTGGGCCAATCCGAGGCGCTCAAGATAATGATCCACTCGAGCCTCAAGCCCTTCATGGTCACCCGCCTCGCCCAGCACGTCAGCGAACAAGTAGAAGTCGGCAAAGATGGCGGCGAAATGTTCCCGGTGCCATTCACTGGTGCTGGCATCAAGCGCTACACCATTGAGTGAAACCTCTCCGGATGCTGGCACGTAGAGCCCGGTCAGCAGCTTGGCCAGGGTCGATTTGCCGCTGCCGTTGCCCCCCACGATGAAAATCAGTTCGCCGCGGCGAATCGTCAGGTCGATCGGGCCCAGCTCAAACGCAAACTCGTCGTTCTTGCCGGCATAGCGGTAGCGCACGTCCGAAAGGCGCAGTTCGCGGAAAGGTTGCGCCGCTTGTGCGGGGGTCTTGAACTCCACCGTCTCGCCCAATGCCAGGGCGTCGATGGCCTGCAAGGCGACATGACCACGGATGACCGCGGGAATGGCGTCGAGGATCATCGAGATCGGCGTGCGCAGGAACATGATCGCCAACACGTAGCCGACCACCACCTGCTGGTTGAGCAACCCCAACCCCTGGCCGAGGAAAAACAGTGTGCCGATCAACATGAACACCAGCAGTGTCGTCCAGTTGAGGTTCACCGCCCACAGGGTATCGGCGCGTACCGATGCGTCCAGCGAAGCGCGCGCGATGGGTTCGAGCTTGTGTTGATAGAGCAAGTGCCGGCGCTCCCGGCTCAGGCCCAATTCGCAGCGCCCCTGGATCGTGGCTTCGAACTGCTCGGCCAACTGGTCGTCCTGCTGCCGGACGGCCTGCATCAAGGTCTTGACCTTGCGCCCCAACAACACATCGAGACCTACGCCTGCGGCGATCACTGCCAGCGTCAGGAAAAAGAATGGCAGGCTCAACCAGGCCATGTAGACCAACCCCGCCAATAGCAGCAAGCCGTTGTACAAGGAAATCGGCAACTGCTTGAACGCCGTGGCGACAGTGGTCACGTCCTTGGTCAGGGCGTTGTAGATACGCGGACTGCCGAGCCGCTCGATGCGTTCCAGCGCGGTGCCCAGCACCTTGCCCACCAGCCGCAGGCGCAGTTGATACACCAGGCGATGGCCGATCTGCACCAGCAACCACTGGGAGGTGACACCGCTGATGAACAACAGGACCAGCAGGCCACCGAACAGCAGCACGCCGCGACCGAGGTCGTCCAGGCCTTGCTCCAGGCAGCGGTTGATGTAGCCGATCAGGCCAATACTGGTGGCCGCGCTCAAGGCACTGCTCAGCACCGCGAGGAAAATGCGCCATCGCGCGTTATGCAGCAGTTCTTTCAATAACATCATGGGACCGGCACCACCTTGGCAGAGGTTTGCAACAGTAAAGGCAGCAGGTGTTCGACCAATCGCGGGTCGCCGAGCATCTCATGATGCCCCACGTCCAATGTCCACTGGCTGACAGGTTGGCGAGCATGGCGTTGCCACTGCGCTCGTAAATCCCCATGGGCATTACCGCGCCAGAGCCAGACCGGCACATCGACGGTCGGCAAGGCCTGCTCGTACAAGCGGGTCTTGATCGCGCGATATTGCGCCATCAACGCCAGTAATTCTGCGTCGGCTGCCTCCCACTGCAAGTGAGCGCGCACCTGCTCATCATCGAGCAACCGGGCGACACCCTCGGCATAGTCAAGGCCGGCCAACAGGCCCGTCAACCGCTCCCTTAGCGACTCGCCGAGCGGCTGCGCGTGGCTGCGGCAATAAAAAGCGAAATCGGCGATCAACTGCCCGGCTTCATCGCCCTCGCCGGCCAGGCTACGCTGAGCATCGTGATCGAGCACCACCAGCCCTTCGACGCTAAAGCCACTGGCTTGCAGATGCGGCACCAGCAGCAAGGCCAGGCGTGCGGCCAGGCTCCAACCCAACAACACTAACGGGCGCTGCTTGAGCTGCGCCGGGATACTCGCCACGTATTGCCGCAACAGCGCGTCCATATTCCCGTGGGTCCAGCCGTCTTCAACGGCGGCTAGGCCAAACACCGCGACTTCGCCGCGCAGGTTATCGACCAGCGGTTGGTACGCCTGCAGATGCCCTTGCGCGCCATGCACCAGCAACAAGGCCGGCGCATGCGGATCGGCATCGTTCAGGACTTTCCACGGACCGCCACCGACCTCGCCCAGGCCTCGGACAAGATCGCGCACCGTATGCCGTTCGAACAGCAGGTTGGTCGGCAGGTTGAGGCCCAGTTGTTCGCGGATCAGCGACACCACTTTGATCGCCGCCAGCGAATGTCCGCCGACGTTGAAGAAGTTGTCGGTCACGCCGAGGTCGTCAACGCCCAGCACATCGCACCAGATGCCGAGGACGGCTGTCTCCAGCTCGCCAACTGGCGCCACGCGGGTATGCTGCAAGCGTTGCCGGGCGCGTTCGAGCAGGCTCTTGCGGTCGAGCTTGCCGTTGCTGTTCAGCGGCATGGCCTTCAAGGCAAAGATACCGCTGGGCAGCATGTAGTCCGGCAACTGGCGAGCCAGGCAGGCGCGCAGTTGATCCGTTCCTTGCCAGTGGGCGTCATCGCTAACCACAAAGGCCAGCAACCGCCCGTGATCACCTTCACCGTCCAACAGCACAGCGGCCTGCAAGACGCCAGGCTGAGCCAGCATCGCTTGCTCGACCTCCGCCAACTCAAGGCGGAACCCGCGGATTTTCACCTGCTGATCGTTGCGCCCCAAAATGCGCAAAGCCCCGTCGGCCTGGCGCAAGGCCAGGTCGCCGGTACGGTACAGGCGTTTGCCGCTGGCAGGATCGACACCGAAGGCACCGCCGCCGACATCGCCTACATAACCCCTGCCGACGCTGGCGCCACTGATGCATAGCTCACCAGCCTGACCGGATGGCACCGGCCGTTGCTGCTCGTCGAGCAAATGAACGCGGTTATCACCCAGCACCTGGCTCAACGCGCAACCGCTCACGCCTTGCTCCAGATCGATTGCCCGCCACAACACACCGACGGTGGTCTCCGTCGGACCGTAGTGGTTGTAAAGACGGCAGGTCGATTCGGCCTGTGCCACACGTGTCAGCAGCGCCTCGCCAATCGGCTCGCCGCCCAACACCAGGACTTGACGTGGAAGCACATCGGCAGCCTGCTCGCCCATCAAGGCTTCGAGGTGCGACGGGACGATTTTCAGCACGTCCAACGGGTAACGCCGAAGCTCTTCGGCAAAGGCCTGTGCGTCGGTCACCGTCGACTGTGCGAGTACATGCACGCAACCGCCCTGCAGCCAGGCCGGGAACAGCACGGTATTGCCCAGGTCCGCTAGCAACGAAGACACCAACCCGTAATGCCCGCCCTCGGGCAACTGCAGGGCGCGGGTTACTTGGGTGGCGTAGTGACGCAATTGCCCCTGTTCGATCTGCACACCTTTGGGTTTGCCGCTGGTTCCCGAGGTATAGAGCACGTAGGCCAAGTCTTGCGCCGTGCCGGAGACCGGCGCATCGAACGCCGATCCGTTGCTCGCCTGCGACCAGCACAGGGTCTGCACCGACGTTTGCGGTGGCAAGTCATCCAGGTGCAACAACAACGCCGGTTGGGCATCGTCGAGTATGCCGGCCAGACGCAGCGGTGGTTGTTGAGGATCCAACGGCAGATAGGCGGCACCTGCCTTGAAACAGGCGAGCATCGCAATCAGCATCTGCGCACCACGCGGCAGGTAGAGCCCAACCACCTGCTCGCGGCCCACGCCTGCCTGACCCAGGCTGCCGGCGACACGATCACTCAGGGCATCCAGTTCAGCGTAGGAAAATATCTGCTCGGCATAACGCAGCGCCGGTCGATCCGGGTGTGCCCGGGCGTGCTGGCGCAAGGTCGCAACGATGTCGAGATCCGGTTCAAGGGCCGAACGCGCCGACGACGCCAGCAACTCTTCAGGCAGGCGTGCGTCAAGGCTGTCAATGAGCCCGTTGGGATGCTGCATCAGTTGGCCGAGCCAATGGATAAGACGCTGGAGCAGCGCCTGCACCTGCCCTTCGCGATACAGACCCTGATCGTAGGCCAGCGCCAACGCGCCGTTGCCATGGACATCAAGGGTCAATTGCAGTTGCAATTCGACCGGTGTGTCGAAAGACAACCACTGCAACGCATCCAGTCGTGGCACCTGCAAGACACGCAGCCCGGTCTGGAAACTGGCACGCCACTCCGGCAACAGCTGCGCCTGGCCGACGTATTCCTGCCAGTCGACGGCGCTCTCCAGTTGCCGGGCCAATTGCCGGGCCAGATTGATCAGGGTGCTGTGCTCGGACATCTGCACCACCATCGGCAAGGTCTGCTCGAACACCCCATAGGCACCGGACAACTCCTCATAGTTGTCCCGGGGATCGTGCTGCAGACCGAGTTGGCCCTGCTGCTGTCCGTTGAGCCTGCCGAGCAAGGATCCCCAGGCAGCCAAGACCAGTTGCTCCACCGCCACGCCTTCACGATCAGCCAATTCCATCAGCAGTGCGGGCAGGGTCTGCGGCAGTTCCCCGCGGACAACCGCGTGACTGCCGCTGGCGACGCCGTAGCGTTCGACCAGGCGCATGCCAGGGACATCCTGCAAGGCCAGGTTGCGCCAGAACTGCGCGCCCTGCTCAGCGTCTTCATCCAATTGCAGGCCATTGATCCACTCGGCGTAGTCAGCGTACTGCATGGGCTCGTCGTCAAGCGCTGCGGCGCAACCCAGCAAGTGCTGCTGCAAGCCGATTAGGCTGCGCTCGTCCAACGAGTAGACCGGGACCGCCAACAGCAGGTGATCATCGAGCAGCCAGGCCAGGATGTCGGGTTTTTCCGCGTGGCAACGACGCTGCGCCTCCTCAAGCCACCCTTGCGCAGCATGGCCGTCGCATACCCGTCCATGGCGCCAGTCCAGCTGCAGCGAATGAGGCTCGATAACCCGTTGGCGCAACCCCGTGGCACCCAGCGGACGCTCGTAGCGCAGGCGCAATGCCTGATGCTGCGCCAAGCCGTCGCGCAGCCGTTGCTCGACGATGCCTTCGGGTACCCCTGCCAATCGCATGCGCACCCAGCGCCAGGCTTGCGGATTGGCCTGGGCCAGTTGCTTCTGTTGAGGTGAAAGCGTAAGTCCAAGATCCATCATGGGGTCAACTCTGCGGAATTCTCTTCGGTCTGCGCCGGGGCAGCCATTACCTGGTGGCGAGCGTAGATCTCGCCCATGGCCACGACAATCCTGCGCTCGCCCTCGAACGGATCACGGGCGTGCGCCGCCAGCATGTTATCGAGCATGACCACATCGCCCTGCTGCCAGTCGAAACGCACGGCACAGCGGTCATAGGCAGCATTGATGGCTTCGATGGCCGCCGGCTCGAGTTCCGAGCCGTCACCGTAGAACACCTGCCTGGGCATAGCCGCCTCGCCATCACGCAGGAACTGCTCGCGGATATCGGCATCGAGAAACGCCGGGTGGTACAGCTGGATCTGGTTGAAGAAGCTCTGTTCGCCCGTCAATGGATGCAAGATCACCGCCGGGCAAACCTGGCGGGTGTGCAGGTCGTTGGCGCCGCGCCACTGGAATTCAATGTTGCTCTCACGGCAGATCCGCTCGACCTCGTCCCGATTTTCGGTCTGGAAGAAATGCTGCCAACTGACGTCAAGGCTGGTGCTGAAATTGCGCACGTACATCAGCTGTTTGCGCCGCAGGTTTGCTTGCAACCACGCCGGCAGTTCGCGGTAGACCTGGCGGCTGTCGACGATCGGCGTCGCGCCACCGGACGTCGCGGGTGTCTCGCAGTAGAACCACTGGCGGCGGGGCCAGCGGTGCTGATGCGCGCTTTCGTTATGAAACAGGATCATCCGGTCCTTGGGGTACGGCGTGGACTTGTAGATGTTCTTGCCGCCCTCTTTCTTCGGCAGGTCGCCGTACTGTCCATACAGCTGCGGACACAGCGCCTGGCAGAATGCCTCGAAATCGGCCGGTGTTGGCAGATCGAAGCCACGGAACAGGATCCCGCCATGCTCGCGCAGCCAGTGTTCGACCTTGTCGCGGTTGGCTTCGGCCCAGATGGCCGGGTCCAACTCACGGTCACGCAGCGAGACCAGCAAAGGAAACGTCGAGTCCTCTCGCAGCGGCCGGGCCTCGATAGGCTCACGGGTCGCCGCCGATCCGCCCTGGCGCATCTTGCCCAATTTGCTCATTTTGCGTTGCAGCGGGTTGTCCATGGACATTGCGGCAGCTCCCTTTACAGTCGGAATCAAGGTATCGATGGGGTTGTCCGGCGCGCCGAGGGCCATCTCCAGCAGCGACTCGAAGGCCTCGCGCAAACGCTCGACGGTGGACTGGCGGAACAGGCTGGTGCGGTAGACCCAACGCAAGCTGATCGACTCGCCGTCTTCGCTGGCAAACAAGGCCATGTCGAACTTGGAATGGTGCTGCTCGCCGGCCAGCGGTTCGACCTGCAGATCGCCCAGCTGGCGCCGCTGACGTGGTGTGTTGTCGAGCACGAACAAGGTCTGCAACAGCGGATGGACATTGGCGACACGCGGCAGCTCCAGGCACTCCACGACCTGTTCGAACGGCGTGTCCTGCCAGGCGAACGCTTGCAGGCAGACTTCCCGGACTTGCAGCGCCTGCTCACGGAAGCTCAACTCCGGTTGCAGGCGAATACGCAAGGCTAGCAAATTGACAAAGAAGCCGATCAGCGACTCGGTGGCCGGATGGTCGCGGTTCGCCACGTCCGTGCCGATGACGAGGTCGCGGCCTTGCGTCTCGCGTTGCAGCACGGCGGCATAGCACGTCAGCAGCAACATGAACGGCGAAGTCCCGCTGTCCTTGGCGAAGGTCTTCAACCGGCCAACCGTGGCGGCGGACAGTTGAAAATCCACGGCTGCCCCGGCACCACTGTCACGCTCCGGACGAGGGAAATCGAATGGCAATGGGACCTGCGCGGGAACGCCCGCCAGGGTCCGACGCCAGAAATCCAGGCCTTCGCGCTGACGCAACTGGACCGCGGCCGAACCTTGCCAGACGGCATAGTCGACATACTGGATCGGCAACGCTTGCTGGGTCGGTAGCACGCCCCTGCTGTAAGTCTCGTAGCCTTCGATCAGCTCATCGACCAACACCGCGCCGGACCAGCCATCGGAAGCAATGTGATGCATGACCATCTGCAGCACATGATCCTGTTCGCCAATCCGGTACAGGACCACTCGCAGCGGCGCCTCACTGCCGAGATCGAATGGTCGCAGCGCCATGTTCCGGGCATCGCCTGGCCACTGGGGCTCACTCGATGCCAGGCTTTGCAAGGCCACCGCCAATTTCGGGTGGATCCGCTGGCGTAGCTCGCCGCCGCGCTGATGATAGGTGGTGCGCAGGATCGCATGGCGATTCACCAACCGCTGCAGCGAACGTTCCAGGGCCTGGGCGTCGAGTTGCCCACGCAAACGAACATTGCTGCTCATGTTGAAACTGCTGTCGGCCAGATCCAGCTGCTGCATCAACCAGACCCGTTGTTGCGCCGAAGACAATGGCTGGTCGAGTCGCTGATCAACCGCTGGAATCGTCAGCGACTCCAGATCCCGCTGACCCGCAACCCCCTCGATTCGCTCCGCCAGTTGCGCCAGCACCGGCGTTTCGAACAGCCAGCGCAGTGGCACGTCAAAGCCCTGCTCACGCAAGCGCCCACGCACCTGCGCGGCCATCAGCGAATGCCCGCCCAGCTGGAAGAAATGGCCATCGACCGGCACGTGTCGTACGTCCAGCACCGAAATCCAGATCTGCGTCAGCAGGGCCTCGCTGGCCGACAATGCGCGCTCGGTCGCTGGTGCACTGTCAGTCACCGCTTGCAGGCGTGGCAATTGCTTGCGATCGACCTTGCCATTAGTGTTGAGCGGCAGCCGCTCCAGCGCTTGCAGGTGCGTCGGCAACATGTAGATCGGCAGACGTGTCTGCAAATAGTCGCGCACAGCCGCCTCGCCAGGTGCGTTTTCAGCCTCCGCAACCCAGAAAGCCGTCAGATGCTCGCCTTGCACGGCCACGACCGCTTGCAGAACGTTGGGATGGCTAAGCAGGACGGCCTCGATTTCTCCCAGTTCGATGCGATACCCACGCAACTTGATCTGGTCATCGGTACGCCCGAGGTAATACAGCTGCCCGTCGGGTTGCCAGCGCGCCAGATCGCCGGTGCGGTACAAACGACTGCCATGGCCACCGAATGGATCGGCAATGAAGCGCTCGGCGGTCAGCCCCGGCTGCCCGGCGTAACCCCGGGCCAGACCGTCGCCGGCGATATAGAGTTCACCCACGCAGCCTGGAGGCACTTCGCACAGGTGTTCGTCGAGGACATGGCAGCGCGTGTTGAGCAGCGGTCGGCCAATCGGCGCCACCGGCAATTGCAGCGCATCGATCGGCGCCAGGGTCGACCATACCGTGGTCTCGGTCGGGCCATAGACGTTGATCAGTTGCGCCACGCACTGCTTCAGCTCGTTCGCCAATTCGGCCGACAGCGCCTCGCCACCGGCCAGGGCAACGCGCCCCTTGAGCACCTGGCGATTGCCTTGCAGCAACATCGCCCAGGTAGCCGGCGTGGCCTGGATCAGGTCGACGTTGCTTTGCTCGATCAAGCGCGCGAGCAGCAGCGGATCCTGGCGTTCTTCATCGTCGGCGAGGACGACCGCGCCGCCACGCACCAGCGGCAGGCACAGTTCCAGGCCACAAATGTCGAAGGTAACCGTGGTCAAGGCCAGGTAACGCTGCACGTTTGCCAATGGCAGCGCCTGCTCCATGGCCAGGAGGAAGTTGGCGAAGTTGCCGCGACTGATCTGCACGCCCTTCGGTTGGCCGGTCGAGCCCGAGGTGTAGAGGGTGTAGGCCAACTGCCCAAGGTTTCTCGGCAACCCCGGAGCCTGTGCCGCGAATTGCGCCAGCGGCAGGTCCGCCCACACGCACCCGCGCACCTGGGCAGGCCAATCGGTCGCGAGCGAATCGCAGAGCAGCAAGTGCGGCTGCGCTCGGTTGAGAATCTGCGCCTGGCGAGCAGGCGGATGGGCCGTGTCGAGGGGCAGGTAAGCGGCGCCGGCCTTCTGGATACCCAGCATGCACACTAGTAGTCGTTCATCCCGGGGCAAGCAAAAAGCGACCAGTGATTCAGGCCCGACACCCTGGGCTAGCAGCCAGCGAGCCAGGCGGTTGGCTTGGGCATCCAGCGCGGCGTAAGTCAATTGGCGACTGGCGCAATACACGGCGATGCGCTCGGGATGCACAGCGGCCTGCCCTTCAAAACGCGTTACGAAATCCGCTTCGTCGTGCAGGCCCATGACCTTGCCCGCGGTCGCCACGGTCGCAACGCAACGCAACGGGATTTCCAGCAAACGAGCGTGAAGATCGAGACCCGTCAGGCTGGCAAGTAACGCCTCGTAATCCTCCACCAACCGCTGGACGGTGTCCAAAGGCAACAACGCCGTCGCGTATTCGACGATCAAGTGGGCACTGGCCTCGGCGCCGCGCCCCCGGGTGAACAGGTTGAAGGTCAAGTCAAATTTGGCGCTCACTACCCCGCCCGGCAATGCCAACGCCTGCGCATTGATGCCAGGCAGCTTCAGGCTGCGGGAATCCTGATGATCGACCTGATAGTTGAACATCGTCTGGAACACAGGCGTGCGATCCAGACTGCGCTCGACATCCAGGACGTCCAGCAACCGCTCGAACGGCAGCGCTTGATGGGCCAGGTCCTCGCTCAGTCTGCCGTTCAAGGCCTGGACGAACGATTGCAGGCTCTGGCGAGCATCGATCTGTACCCGGTGCGCCAGCGTGTTGACGAACAGGCCGACCAGCGCCTGGCTCTCTGCCGACTCGCGTCCGGCCACTGGAACGCCGACGGCGAAGTCACTGCGTCCGCCATGACGCCAGAGCAGCAATTGATACGCAGCGAAATACACCACGAACGGTGTGACGCCCAACGCCCTCGCCCGCGCCTCCACAGCAGCACTCAGCGTACCGGGCAAAACGAACTCGTCCCGCGCTCCGGTGTATGCCTGCACCTCCGGCCGAGTGGGTTGTCCGGGCAGTTCCAGAGGCTCGTTGCCCAAGCCTTCCAGGCGTTTCCGCCAATAAGCCAACAGCGTCTTGCCGTGGTCCCCTCCCAGCTGTTGCCGCTGCGCGTTGATCAACGGCAGCAGAGCGCTTGTCGAAGGCAGCGTCCGGTCCTGATAGAGCGACGTCAGATCCTCGACCAGCAGTCCCATGGACCAACCGTCCACGGCAATGTGATGCACATTGAACAGCAGGCGGTAGTCACCGGGTGCGACACAAAACACATCGATGGCCAGCAAGGGCCCCTGCGTGAGGTCGAACACCCGCCTGGCCGCGTTGGCGATAGCCGCCTCCTGCTCCGCCCCGGTCAGACCGCCGATGTCGTGGACATTGAAGATCGCCGCGGGCGTATCGTCCAGGCGCTGCCAGACTTGCCCTTGCTCTTCGAAGAAGCGGCAACGCAACGCATCATGCCGGGCGACCAGTGCCTGACAGGCACGTTGCAGACGCGGCACATCCAGATCGCCGCGCAAGGCCAGCAACTGGGTGACGTTGTAGGCGGTTTCAGCCGGATCGAGCTGCTGCATGAACCACACCCGTTGCTGGGCGTGGGACAGCGGCTGTGGTTGCTTCGCCACCTCACTCGGCTCGACCGCTGCGACGACAGGCGCCACGACCGGCGTCAGCGCCTTGGCCAACTGCCGAGGGGTGGGGTTCTCCAACAATTGTCGAGGCATCAGACGCAGATTGGCCTGACGCAAGCGCGCGATCAATTGCAGGCTGAGAATCGAATCGCCGCCCATGGCAAAAAAATCCGCATCCGCTCCCAGCGCGGGTTGGCCGAGCAGCTCGCGGAAGGCCGTCAGAACCACGAGCAAGGTGGGCTCGGCGCGGCAGTCGATGCACAGCGCCATGGCCGCCAGCGTCGGGTGCTGCAAGACATCGCGCGGTTGCAGCTTGAGCCCTTCCCTGGAAGCCAGGCCGATCAATTGCAAGCTGAGAATCGAGTCTGCGCCGAGGGCGAAAAAATCGTCCCCGCGTCCGACTTGAGTGCAACCAAGAATCTGGCACCACAGTTGCGCCAGACGCTGTTCGGTCGCGCCGCTCGGCTGTTCGGCGGCTTCACCGGTCGGCTCATCCGTCGCCGGCTCGGGCAATGCACGCCGGTCGAGCTTGCCATTGGCGGTCAGCGGCAAGGTGTCCAGCACCACCCAATGGGCAGGCACCATGTGTTCCGGCAGTTGGCGCTTGGCCTCGGCTTGCAGCATCGCCAAGGCTTCGCTGGTCATCGAAGGGCTGATCCCGGGGGTGAAATACGCCACCAATTGCGTGCGCCCTTTCACCTCGCAGGCGAGCACCGCACTTTCACGCACCTGAGGCTGGGCGTTGAGCCAGGCGCTGACCTCGCCCGGCTCGACACGGAACCCCCGAATCTTCACCTGATCGTCCTGGCGTCCCAGAAATACCAACTGCCCGCTACGATCCAGGCGAACCCGGTCACCGCTGCGATAAAAGCGCTGTCCCTGGGCAGTGCAACCGAACACACGCGCGGTCAACTCAGGCTGACCCAGGTAGCCTTGTGCGACCTGGGGACCACCGATCAACAGCTCACCGACGACACCGACCGGTACGGACTTGTCATTGCCATCGACAATGCGCAACTCACAGTCGGACAGCGGCTGACCCAACGGCAAATACTGACTCGGTTCGAGCGCATCGCACGCGTCGATTTCCCCGCAGATCACGCCGACGGTGGTTTCCGACGGGCCATAGTGATTGAAGATGCGCAACTGCGGCGCCAACTCGCGCAACTTGGCGAACAAGGCCTGATCGAAACCCTCGCCACCGAGGATCAATATTTCCCTGGGCAATACGCGTCGGGCATCATCCAAGGCCAGCAAGCCGCGCAAATGCGAAGGCGCGATCTTCAGGCAATCCACCGGATACTGATCGAGAAAGTCAGCCCAGCCGGGCGGATCGAAGGTCAACGACGCTGGCGGCAGGACCAGCGGGTCGCCAGCCGCGAGCGCGGCGAAAACGGACGTCAATCCCAGATCCGCGGCGACCGTCGCCAACGTCGCCCAACGGCTGCCCGGCCTGGCCTGCAAGCGCTGGCCGATTGCACTGGCGTAATGCGCGAGGTTGGCATGGGTGACCAGCACACCCTTGGGTTGGCCGGTCGAGCCCGAGGTGTAGATCAGGTAGGCAGGCAACTGCGGCTGGCTGAGGCTTTCGGCCTCGCCCACACCCGCGTCGACCGACCATTCGGCCGCGCTTACCACCAAGCGCGGGATGCCGACACCCGTCTCAGGCGCTTGCACCAACGTCACCCACAGGCTCGCGCCGCTGTCTTGCAATAGCTGCGCGAGTCGCTGGGCCGGTTGCGCCGGGTCCAGGAACAGGCAAATCGCGCCGCGCTGCCAACAGGCCAGCGTTGCCAGCAACTGTTCAGCGCAGCGCGGCATGCACAGCCCGACCACTTGCCCAGGGCCAATACCCTGCCCGGCCAGGCGCTTGGCCAATGATCGAGTGGCCACGCCGAGCGTAGCGTAATCGATGGTCTGCTCCACGCCGCATAAAGCTTTGGCGGCCGGCGTATGCGTAGCCCAGTGCAGCACTTGCTGGTCCAACGGCAACGGGGCCCCATCCAGGGCTGGACCTCGCAATTCGCTGGGTCGAGAAGCCAGTTGCAGCTCCGACAGACGCCGCTGCGGGTGCTGCGAAGCGTCCTGGAGAATCGCCAGCAGATCGTCCTGCATCTGATCAATTGTGGACGCGTCGAATAACTCGTCGCTGTACTCCAGCTCACAGCGCAGCCGCGCGTCTGCAGTACGTACGATGCGCAGCGTCAAGTCGAAGCGCGCATGACGTTGCGGCGGGTCAAGCACCTCGACCGCGACACCGGGCAAGGCCAGGGTGCGACTTTCGGGTAGATCAACCTGAACGAACATGACCTGGAACAGCGGGCTTGAACGCGGACGCTCAAGGCTTTCCAGGATATTTTCGAAGGGTAGCTGTTGATGGTCGAACGCGGCCGCGACCGTATCGCGGGTGCGCAGCAAGGCGCTGCCGAAGTCCGGGTTGTCTTGCAGGCGCTGGCGGATCACCAGGGTATTGAGCAGCGGGCCGATCAGCGGCGCCAGCTCCGGACGGTCACGTTGGGCTGCCGAGGTGCCCAGGCACAGGTCGGTCTCGCCGCTGTAGCGCGACAGCAGGCAGGCGAACGCCGTCAGGCCGTAAATATACAGCGTCACCCCCTGGTTGCGAATGGCTGCCTCCACCGCTGCGGTCAGTTGCGGCGAAAGCTCCCGGGCCAGGACCGCGCCACTGTGGCGACGTTGCGGGGCCGCAGGGCGCGGCCGGTCCAGTGGCAATGCCAGCGGCGCCGGTGCATCCACCAATTGGTCGCGCCAGAAATCGATCTGCTCCCGGCAGCTGTCGCTGTCCAGCCACTCGTGTTCCCACGCGGCGTAATCGGCGTACTGAATGCTCAGCTCCGGCAGCACGGCCGGCTCATTCGAGGCGAGCGCCCGATAGACCTCGGCCAGTTCAAGGGTGAGTTGTTGGGCGGACCAGGCGTCATAAGCGACGTGGTGGATAGTGAAAAACAGCCAGGTGGATTGCTCCTGGGCATCGCTGAACGCTTGCCAGCGCCAAGGGGTCGACTGCGCCAGGTCAAAGGGTTCGGCGAGTTGGCGGGCGTACTCATCGGCGCACCATCGCTCATGCTCGGACGCTGCCATTGTCAACCGCTCGACAGAAGGCAAAGGCACGTGCTGTGGCACGCAATGAGGCTGCAACTGTCCATCCGCATCCGTGGTGTAGCGAGTGCGCAGCGTCTGGTGGCGGTCGACAACTTGCTGCATCGCCTGTTGCAAACGCTCGCCGTCCAGGCGTCCGTCAAAACGCAGCACCGAGCACAGATTGTAAAGGGCTCGGCTACTCAGGGCTTCAGCCGACAGGAAGCGCCGCTGTGCCTGCGCCAGCGGCGTATGCTCGCCCTCGCCGAGTACGGTGGGGACGATCGGCAGGCGCCAGCTGTCGATGCCCTTCTCCGCCAGGCGCTGGCGAAAGAGCTTTTTTTTGTCTGCGGGCAAGGATGCCAGCCGCTGCGCAATCTCCAGGAAAGCTTGTTGCGTCATCGTACTCATCCTTACTCTTCCATCTCTGATAACAGGCGCTGCATTTCGTCCAGGGCTTCGTCGGTCGAGGGCCCCTGGGGTTTTTCGATCTGCTCGGCAAGCGCGGCGATCGTCGGATTCTGGAACAGGCTGCGCAGTTCGAGCTTGATGCCGAAGCGACTCTCGACCTGGGTCATCAAACGCATGGCCAACAGCGAATGCCCGCCCAACTCGAAGAAGCTGTTGAACACGCCGACTTGCGGCAGCGCCAGCAAGTCCTGCCAGATCTCAGCCAGTTGGCGCTCCAGGTCGTTGCGCGGTGCCACGCCTTCGATCGCCACCGGTTGCGGCGCTGGCAGCGCCTTGCGGTCGATCTTGCCGTTGGCGTTGAGGGCAAAGCGTGGTTGCTCGATGAAGCCGGCCGGGATCATGTAGCCCGGCAGCACGCCTTCCAGATACCGACGCAGCGCCGGCTGATCTATCGGGCTCGGCACTTGCAGCCAGGCGAACAGACTCTGGCTGCGCGAATCGATCATCACCACCGCTTCTTCCACACCCGGGTAACGGCGCAGCAGCGACTCGATTTCACCCGGTTCGATGCGGAACCCGCGCACCTTGACCTGGAAGTCGCCCCGGCCGACGTAGGCCAGTCGCCCATCGTTGCGTCGGCGTACCAGGTCGCCGGTGCGGTACATGCGGCTGCCGGGCTCGCCAGCGTAAGGGTCTGGCAAGTAAGCCGCTGCCGTGGTGGCGGGCGCGCACTGATAGCCACGGGTAACCCCGGAACCAGCGATGTACAGTTCACCGGTGGCACCCAACGGGACCGGACGGAGCATGTCGTCAAGTACGTAGCAGCAGGTATTGAGCAACGGCGCGCCGATGTCGGCGACACCGGACGGCACCTCCTGCAACGCCTGGGTGGTCGACCAGACGGTGGTTTCCGTCGGGCCATAGGCGTTGATCAGCGCCACACCCCGGCCACGCAATTCGTTCACCAATTCACCGGGAACCGCTTCGCCACCGATCAGGCCTCGCAGCGGCGGCCAATCAGCCTGGCCGGTTTCCAAGAGGATCTGCCACCCGGCCGGTGTCGCCTGGAACACCGTGGCCCGGCGCAGCAGCGCGAACAGTTGATGCCCATCGACCACCTGCTCGCGGCGCGCCAGCAGTATGGCCGCGCCATTGACCAATGGCAGGAACAGCTCCGGCTTGCACATATCGAAGGCATACGTGGTGCTGGCAAGCCAGACATCCTCTGCGCCGAGCGGCAGCAAGCGATCGAGACCGGCCAGCAAGTTGCCCAGGTTTCCTCGGGTGACCTGCACGCCTTTCGGTGTGCCGGTCGAGCCCGAGGTGTAGATCACATACGCGCGCTGTTGCGGGTCGACCGCCACCGCCAGGTTGGCGTCACTGCAAGTGTCCAACTGCAACCGGTCGAGCAGGACGTGATCGACGCCGCCCAGGGCATCGGCGCACAGGCTTTCGCTGAGCACCAGGGCCGGACGCGCATGATCGATGATGAACCGCAGGCGCTCGCCCGGGTGTTGCGGATCCAGCGGCAGGTACGCCGCGCCGGCCTTTTGGATCGCCAGCAAGGTGGGCAGCAACCAAGGACCGCGACTCAGGCAAACGGCAACCAGATCGTCGGTGCGGACGCCTTGCGCCCGTAGCCAGTGGGCCAGGCGATTGCTGATGGCGTGCAGTTGCGCATAGTTCAGTTGCTGGTCCTGGCAATCGACCGCCAGCGCCTGCGGCGTCAGGACGGCTTGCCGTTCGAAGCGGGCAATCACGTCCACTGCCGGAGCCAAGGACTGCGCAGGCCGATTCCATGGCCGCTCTTCGAGCGCGTGATCGGCATTGGCCAGGTCGATGTCCCAGAGGCGCGCCTCGGGTTGTTCCAGCATGCCTTCGAGCAGGTAGAGGAACTCATCGGCGTAACGCTGGGCGGTGCGTGCCAGGAACAGGTCGGTGTTGTATTCCAACACGCATGGCCAGTCCTCGCCCATCTGCTCGATGTGCAGGCCGATGTCCACCAGGGCGCTGTCGCTTTCGACGTTCAAGCGCTGTGCCGGCAACCCGGCGAAACGCTGTTCGGACAAGGCGTTGGCATCCCGCTGGATCAGGTTGAACAACGCCTGGAAGAGCGGCGTGTGGCTGAGGTCACGACGCACTTGCAACGCTTCCACCAAGCGCTCGAACGGCACGTCGGCATGCTGTTGCGCCGACAGGTGAGTGGCTTGCAATTGCTGCCAGAAGTGCTGGACTGACTGTTGTGGGTCGATCTGGCTGCGCAGGACCTGGGTGGTGGCGAAGTAACCGATCAGGTTATCCGTGTGGGCCTGATGACGATGGGCGACCGGCAAGCCGATCCAGATTTCACGCTGCCCCGAATGCCGGGCCAGCAAGGTTTTCCAGGCGGCCAGCAGCGGTGCGAAAGCGGTCAAGCCATGACGTTGCGCCGTATCGCGCAGGCGCTTGACCAGCGTTGCCGGCAGGTTGAAACGCAGGCGCTGCCCGCTGTAGCCCTGCTCGGCGGGCCGAGGCATGTCGGTCGGCAGGTTCAGTACCGGAGCCTCGCCCGCCAGGGTCCGGCGCCAATAGTCAAGCTGCGACTCGATCCGTGTATGCCCCTGCGGACTTTGCCAGCTGGCCGCGATGTCGGAAAATTGCAGCGGCAACGCTGGCAGGCACGCATCGCGTCCTTCCAGCAAAGCCTGGTAGATCAGTTGCAGTTCGTTGAAGAGGATCTCCAGCGAGCGTGCATCGGCGATGATGTGGTGCAAGGTCACTTGCAGGACGCTTTGCCCCTCGCCCAGGTATACCCGCACCCGCCACAGCGGCGGCGCGGTGAGGCCGAATGGGCGTTGCGCCTCCTCGCTCAGTTTCTGCGTGAAAGCGGTCGAGCGTTCGTCGACTTCCAGCGGCTCGAAGCTCAGCGGCATCGTGCCGGGATCCTCGACACGCTGGCGCGCGCCCTCGGCTGTTTCGCTGAAGACCGTGCGCAGGCTGTGTTGGCGGGCAACCAGTTGCGCCAGTGCCTGCTCCAGCACTGCCGGTTGCAGGTTGCCAGCCAGGCGCAGTGCCAGCGACAAGTGATAGGCCTGGGTATCGCCCTGCAGGCGATCAAGGAACCACAAGCGTTGCTGGGTGAAATGCAACGGTGCCAAAGGTTCTTCGAAAGGACGCAAAATGCCGTCGGTCTCGGTATTTGCCTGGGCCAGCGCAGCGGCCAGATCGCGCAGGACCGGTAGCTCGAACACAGTGCGCAATGGCAGTCGCCGGCCATGCTGTTCGGCGATCCGTGCGACCAGTCGCGCCGCCAGGAGCGAGTGTCCGCCCAAGGCAAAAAAGTTATCCTCGGCGCCAACCTCGGTGCATCCCAACAATTCCTTCCAGAGCTCGGCCAGGGTCAGCTCCCACTCACCCGACAGCGCGCCATGCTGGCCGTCACGCTGTTGCGGTGCCGGCAGGGCCTTGCGGTCAACCTTGCCGCTCGGGCTCAACGGCAGCGTGTCGAGACGCACAAACTGACTGGGCAGCATGTAGTCCGGCAACTGGGCGCCAAGGGTGTCACGCAGCAGCGCATCATCCAGCGCATCGCCTGCGTAATAACCCACCAGGCGCGCCGACTCACCGCTGCCCAACAGCACGACAGCGGCCTCGCGAACCCCGGAAATACGGGACAACAGCGCCTCGATCTCGCCCAACTCGATACGGAAACCGCGCAGCTTGACCTGGAAATCCAGGCGTCCCAGGTAATCGAGGCTGCCATTGCTGTTACGCCTGACCCGGTCGCCGGTACGGTACATGCGCGCACCAGCCACAAAAGGATCCGGCAAGAACGCGGCGGCGGTCAGGCGCGCAGCGGCGAAATAACCTCGGCCCAGGTTGGCCCCGGCCAGGTACAGCTCACCGGGAACGCCAGCGGCCACCGGTTGCAGATCGGCATCGAGAACGTACGCGGCGGTATTGGCCACCGGTTGCCCGATCGGCACCTCGACGCCGGCTTCGTTACCGCTGCGTACTTCGAAGGTGCTGTAAACAGTTGCTTCCGTCGGCCCATAACCATTGATGACATAGGCTCCCCTGCCCTCGATAGCTTCGGCCAATGCGCACGGCAGGGCCTCGCCACCGGAGATGGCGCGCACGCCTTGCCAACTGCGCGAAGCGTGCGCCACCAGCATCCGCCAGGTGGCCGGCGTGGCCTGCATGACGGTGGGTTGCCCGGACAGCAACAGTTGATCGATGGCCTGCGGGTCTCGCGCCTGTTCGTGATCGGCCAGCAGGATACTGGCGCCATGGGCCAGGGGCAGGAGTAACTCGACGATGGCAATGTCGAAGGTCGCGGTGGTCAAGGCCAGGACCCGGTCCCGTGCCGTCATCGGCAAGACCTGCTCGACGGCCAACATCAGGTTCATCAGGTTGCCACGGCTGATCGCCACGCCTTTGGGCTGGCCGGTGGAACCAGAGGTGTACAGCACGTAGGCGAGCTGACCGGCGACGCAGGTCACTGCATTGAAGGTGTCGGTTGCAGCGCTGGCATCAATGTCGAGCAACGGCAGGTCGCTGTTCCACTGCGCCAAGTCCGCGAGACTCGCCGCCGTGCCCAGGCACAAGGTGGGCCGGGCCGCTTGAAGAATGTAGCGGCCACGCTCCGGTGGCGTGTCTTCGGCCAACGGCACATACGCAGCGCCGGCCTTGAGCACCGCCAACATGGCCATGGGCAGGCGCGCGTCGCGAGGCAAGCTCAAGGCGATGCGGTCTTCAACGCCCACACCTTGGGCTTGCAATGTCGCGGCCAGCCGTTCGGCGGCCTGATCCAGTTCGGCATACGTCAGTTGCTGATCGCCTGCCACAACGGCTATCGCCTCAGGCTGGCGAGCGACCTGAAGCGCAAAGGCCTCGAGGATGTCTTGATGGCCGCCCACCGTGGGACCTTCGATTCGGCCAAGAGCCCGTTCCGCAGGCTGCCAGGCGAGTTCACCCAGCGGCTGGGCGGACTGCTCGATCAACGCGTCGAGCAATGCCAGGTATTGCTCGACCATCGCTTGCACGGTCTGCTCGCGGAACAGATCACTGCTGTATTGCAGGCTCACGCTGATGCCGTGTTCGCTGTCGCGCACGTCCAGGTGCAGGTCGCACAAGGCGCTGTCCGGGCGGTTGTCCAGCGGTTCGGCGATGAGGTCGGTGAGGTCGAAACGCTCCAGGGCATTACCCGGGAAGTAGTTGAACATGACTTGGAACAGCGGGTTGTAGCTCACCTGCCGAACCACGCCGAGTTGTTCGATCAGGTAATCGAACGGCAAATCCTGATGGGACTGGACCGACACGGACAGCGCCTGCAACTCGCTCATCAGTTGCAGCAGGCTGCGCTCGCCGGAAAGTTTCTTGCGGTACACCAACGTGTTGACGAAGCAACCCACCAGAGGCTGCAACGTCGCATGGTGCCGATTGGCCGCGGGAACACCGACCAGAATGTCGTCTTCGCCGCTGCGACTGCGCAACAGCAACTGGAACGCGGTGAGCATCGGGATGAAGTTGCTCCAACCGTGGCGAGCGCTGAAGGCTTTCAGCCGTGCCGCCAGCGCTTCGGGCAAGCGTCGCTCGACGCGCCCTCCTGCCTGGCTGGCCTGGGCAGGCCGGGCGAAGTCGGCCGCCAGGTCGAGCACCGGCAGTTCGCCGGCCAGTTGCTCGCGCCAGTAGGCCAGCTCCTGCGCGCACGCCTTGCTGCCCATCCATTGACGCTGCCAGACGGCGTAGTCGGCGTATTGCATCGCCGGGGCGAGCCGTTGAGTCGACAGGCCTTGGCGGCGGTTGCGATACTGCTCGCACAAACCGTCGATGATCAATTGCAGGGACCAGCCATCGGCAACGATGTGATGGCAGTTCAACGACAGGACAAACACCTGCGGCGCCAGGCGATACAGCCGAGCACGCAGCAACGGCGCCGCATCCAGAGCAAACGGTGTCATTGCATCCTGACGCAGCCGATCGTGCAGCACCTCTTCGCTCGCCACATCGATCACCGGCAAATCAAGTTCGGTCTGCGCCAAGATCACTTGGCTAGGCCCTTGGGCCTCGCTGATAAACCCGCTGCGCAGTACCTCGTGCTGGTCGACTACCGCTTGCAACGCCGCACGCAGATCAGCGACATGCAGCTCGCCGGTCAGGCGTACCGCGCCCGCCAGGTTGTACGCCGGGCTCTGCGGATCGAGTTGCTGCAAGAACCAGAGCCGTTGCTGGGCATACGAAAGCGGTAGCTTTTGCGGACGCGGCAGCAGGGTTGGCGAAGGTTTTAGCGCACCGGTCTGGTTTTCCAGCCAATCGGCCATGGCGGCGATGGTCGGACGCTCGAAGACCACGCGCAACGGCAAATCCTTGCCACTGAGTTTGCCGATCAGGCCGATCAACTGGGTCGCCAACAAGGAATGGCCGCCCAGCTCGAAGAAGTTGTCCTCGACGCCCACCTGTTCGAGCCCGAGCACGCTTTGCCAGGCTTCCACCAACTGGCCTTGCAATTCGCTGCTGGGCGCAACATAACGAGCCTGGCTTTGCGCGGCGAAATCCGGTGCGGGCAAGGATTTGCGGTCGATCTTGCCGTTGCCGTTGAGCGGAAAACGCTCCAGGAACACGAATGCGCTCGGGATCATGTACGCCGGGAGATTGCCGAGCACATGCTCGCGCAACACCTCGACGCTGCAAGCGGTATCTGCCACCGCATAAGCGACCAGCACCTTGGCGCGTTGCTGGTCGTCACGGGCCACCACCACGGCTTCCCGCACGCCAGGATAACGGGTCAGGCAGGCTTCGATCTCGTCCAGTTCAATACGATGGCCACGGATCTTGACTTGATGGTCGGTGCGCCCAACGTATTCCAGGTCGCCGTTGGGCAGGAAGCGCGCCAGGTCGCCGGTGCGATACAGGCGCGAACCGTCGTTGGCGATCGGATCCGGCAGGAAGACCGCCGCCGTGCGCGCAGGGTCGGCCATGTAGCCACGCCCGACGCCAACACCGGCGACGAAGATCTCGCCGACGGCACCGACGGGTATCGGTTGCAAATCGGCATTGAGCAGGTACAAGCGGTTGTTCAGCGTGGCGCGCCCGATCGGTACGTTGATGCGCTCATCCGGCAGGCGTTCCAGCAATGGGTGGAAGGCGACGTCATCCGAGCACTCGGCGGGCCCATACGCGTTCATCAACGGAATCGCCGGGTAGCGCTCGAACCAGCGCCGCGCCAAGGCCGGCGGCAAGGCCTCGCCCGTGGCGAGCACCCAGCGCAGGGGCGATGCTTCCAGCCCGGCGTCGAGCAGGCTCTGCATCAATGACGGCACCGCCTCGAGGATGCTGATGCCGTGCCGTCCGATAGCCGAGGCCAGCGCCTCGGGGTCTTGCACGACGCAGTCGCCGAGGATCACGGTACGCGCGCCCAGCACCAGTCCGGCAAGGGTTTGCCAGACTGAAATATCGAAGCATTGCGGCGCGGTCTGGGCAATCACGTCATCCGCATCGAGCCCCAGCCCCGGTAGCTTGCCGAGGATGTTATTGAGCATGCCCGCCTGGGCCACCATGGCGCCCTTTGGCGTACCGGTGGAACCGGAGGTGAAGATGCAATAGGCCAACGAGTTGTCGTGCACCGCGATGTTCAGATCGTCGTCGCTGTAGCCGGCCAGTACCGATGGGTCATAGCGCACGGACTGGGGTCGCTGCTCGAGCAGATCCAATGCCTGCAACGCCAGTTCGCCTTGTTCCGCACTGTGCACCAGCATCGGCGTACGGCTCTGGCGCAGCACCTGGGCCAGGCGCTGGGCCGGGTTACGCGGATCGAGTGGCAGCCACCCGGTACCGGCCTTGAGCGTGGCGACGATCATGACTACCAGGTCCAGCCCACGTTCGTCGAACACCGCGATCAAGTCGTCGTGGCCGACACCTTGAGCGCGCAGGTGCCGGGCCAGCCGGTTGGCGGCGCGGTTCAACTGATCGAAAGTCAGGCTTTGCTCGCCGTGGACAATGGCGACGCGCCCTGGACTCTGGCGGACCTGCTGTTGGAAACGCTCGATGAACAACGGTTGCAGCAGTTGCTCATCGGCTACCAGCCCGCCACCGGCCCAGACCTCGTGCTGGTGAGCGACTTCACGTTCATCCAGCATTGCCAGTTGATGCAACGGCGTCCCGGCGTTCGCGTCCAGGGCATCGCCCATGTTCAACAGCAGCGTGCGGAAATGCCGCAGCATCTGCTCGACTTCTTCACGCAGGAACCAGTCGGTCTGGTAAGTCAACTGCAAGTGCAGGCGCTCACCAGGCACGATCACGACCGTGATCGGGTAATTGGTGTGGGTGCGGTTGGCCATGTCGCTGATCAGGTAGTCCAACTGCCCTTGGCGCAGGTCGGCGGCGATGGGCGCGTTCTCGAACACAAACAGGCTCTGGAACAGGTCCTGGCGCTGCACATCGCTCCAACGCTGGATGTCGGCCAGGGAAACACTTTCGTGTTCGCGCAGGCTCAGGTTCTCGGTCTGCAAGGCTTTGAGCCACGGCCCCAGTGCGTCATCCGGGCGCCAGCTCCAGCGCAGCGGCAGGCTGTTGATGAACAGGCCGACAATGCTTTCCATGCCTTGCAGATGAACCGGGCGGCCAGCAACCGTAATGCCGAACACCAGGTCGCGATCACCACTATAACGCGCCAGCAACAGCGCCCAGGCACCCTGCACCAGGGTGTTGAGGGTGATGCCATGCCGGGCCGCAACGCTTTGCAGTGATTGGGTCTGCCCTGGCTCCAGAAACTCGACGCAGTCCTCGACCGGCTCGGTGGCATCCTGGATGCGGCCGAGATGACCGAAGCCAAACTCGTTGGGTGTATCGAACCCCGCCAGGCGTTGTTGCCAGAAAGCCTGATGATCTTCCGGCTTCTGGGTTTCGAGCCACCGGATGAAATCGCGATAAGGACGCGGGGCCGGCAGGTTCAATCGACGCCCTTCCTGGGCGGCACGGTAACCGTTGAGGAAGTCCATCATGATGATCGAGAAGCACCAGGCATCCATCAGGATGTGATGGTAGCTGCGCACGAACTGATAGGTGTCCGGGGCCAGTTTGTACAGCCTGACCCGCATCAGTGGCGCCTTGGTGAAGTCCAGCCCTTCGGCACGTTCCTCGCTGAGCAACTGGTCCAGGCGACCCTGCTGCTCACCTTCGCTCAGGTGCGACCAATCCTCATAGGTGATCGGCAATTCGACCTGCTTGTGCACCACTTGCATCGGGCGCTTCTGCTGCTTCCAGACGAAAGAAGTGCGCAACAGTTCATGGCGTTCCACCACTTGTGCCCAAGCCTGGCGAAATGCAGCGAGGTCCAGGTTCGGCATGACCATTACATGCCGATATTGCAGCAGATACATGCCTTTGCCGGGGTGCATCAGGCTATGGAACAGCAGTCCTTGCTGCATGGGAGCCAGCGGGTAAATAGCTTCGATATTGCGCGAAAGAGCCTTGACCTTGTCGTTCATGCTGACGGTATCCGAACCTGTAATGTTTGGGGACGCAGGGGTTCACTGCTCAAGTTGTTCGAGCAGCCCGAGGAATTCATCGTCGGACAAGCCGGAGTCGGCGAAATCCGAAGCCGTGGCTCGGCCCACCGAGGGCGCTTGGCAATGCTCCAGCAGGGCTATGAGTCGCTGCTGGAATTGCCGCGCCAATTCACCCACTAATGCCTGATCATGGACCTGCGGCGCATAACGCCACTCCACATGCAACTGGCCTTCGTTTACCAACGCCGTTACATCCAGCCAATGCGTGCGGCGGGTGCTGTCGGCGCGCATGCCAGGGCACACCGGTCGCGACAGACGCCAAAGCCGCGAAGCGCCGATCCATTGGTCGACCCGTCCCAGGTAATTGAACGTCAAAAGTGAAGCCGTACCCAGGCCGTGCGCCGGGTCCTGGCGCAGCAAACCATAGCCAATGCCTTGTTCGGGAACACGGCGCAGCGCTTCCTTGGCCGCGATGATCGAGGGTTCGAGATCCCAGGAAGTATCGACCGCCAGCGGATAGCGGCTGGTGTGCCAACCGATGGAACGGGACAACTCGGGGCCCTGCTCCCAGCCGCTGCGGCCATGGCTTTCCAGCTCAAGGGTGACGCGTTCGCGTCCCTGCCACTGACCGATGACACCGGCCAATGCCGCCACCAGCAGGTCCTGGACCTGGGTGCCGTAGGCCGCGTGACAATCGCCCAGTAGTAACTGGGTCTGCTCCAACGACAATTGAGTGGCTAGCGTGCGACTTTCGCCGTACACATTGGCTTGTTCGGGAACCGAGCCTTCGGCGGCCAACTGCTCGTGCCAGTAGTCAACCTGGGCCTGTACGGCGGGTTCGCGGCGATGTTGCTGCAAGGCCTCGCTCCACACATGGAAACCCGCCGAGACGGTAGGCAATGCCACGTTCGATTGCAGGTAGAGGCTTTCCAGTTCTTCCAACAGAACCTGCCAGGACACCGCATCCACCAGCAAATGATGCGCCGTGCACAGCAGCTCGCGGCTCTGGGAGAAATACACCCAGCGAATCAGTGGTGCCTTGGCCAGATCGAAGCCGTGCTGCCAGCGCTGCAACAGCGCTTCGCTCAACGGTTGCTCCTCGACGTGGAACAACACGTCGACCTGGGATTGGGAAAACGCCTGGTAGCGTTGTTGCCAACCCTGCGGCGACGCTTCAAATGTCAGGCGCAAGCTGGCATGACGCTGCAACAGCGTGCCCACCGCGCGGGCAAACCGGTCCAACTCCAACGGTTCGTCCAGCGCCAACAGCAGCGACTGGTTCCAGTATCCGGGCTGGCTTTGCTCTTGAGCGAAGAACCATTGCTGGATCGGCGTCAGGGCAAATGCCGTGGTGGGTTCGATGGCGGAGGGCTTGGCACCCTCCTTCGCCGCGCCTGAATCAACCACTTGCCCGGCCCAGCCACGCACCGTGGGGAACTCGAAAATCTGCTTGGGCTTGAGTTGCAGCCCCTGCTGCTTGGCCCGGGCGATGATCTGCAGGCTCAGGATGGAGTCGCCCCCGACGCTGAAGAAATTGTCATCGACACGCAGTCCAGGGTTATTGAGGATCTCGCGAGCGATATCGAGCAAACGTTGTTCGAGGCTGCGCTGCGGCGTCTGCACCACTCGGGCCAAGGCCCGCACGGTCTGTTCGGCGAACAGCTGCTTGGGCGTCATCAGGATATTTTGCTGGCGCGCCAAAGCAATGATCTGCAGGCCGAGGATCGAGTCGCCGCCCTGGGCAAAAAAATTGTCATCGGGCCCCAGGTCGGGATTGCCGAGCAGCCCGCGCCAGATGTCGAGCAACGCGCTTTCGACCGCGTCCAAGAGCTCCTCGGTTGGAACCGTCGCCTGCGCGGTGGCCGGCGCTTGCTCGGCCAACTGCAGCAATGCCTTGCGATCAACCTTGCCGTTGGGCAACAGGGCAAAGCCATCGAGGCAATGCCACTGGGCAGGCTGCATATAGTCCGGCAGTTGTGCTTGCAGGGTGGCTTGGATATCAGGCAACGCGCTCGACGGCGCGACCAGGAACGCCACCAGGCGGTTGCCCGTCAGCCGCGACGGGCTGTTCAGCACCTGTACGTCGCTCACATGCGGCATTGTCCGCAGCCGTGCCGCGACTTCCGCCGGCTCGACCCGGTAGCCGCGGATCTTGACCTGCTCATCGAGCCGGCCGAGGAACTCCACGCACCCTTGATGATTGAGCCGTACCCGGTCGCCGGTGCGATAGCCATGCTCACCGAAGCGGGCGCGGTCTGCATCGCTGGCGCTGAGATAACCCAGCGCAACCGTCTTGCCCTGCACGCAGAGCTCGCCACTCACGCCGATCGGCAACAAGCGGCCATCGGGCGAACGCACGCTGACCTGGACATTGGGCAGCGGTCGACCCAGCGGGGCCGCGCCATCCATATCGACCTCATGGGTCAACACCCCGACAGTGGTTTCACTGGGACCGTAGTGGTTGACGATACGCAAGTGCGGCCTCAATGCGCGCAAGCGCGAAACCAGCTCATGCCCCAGGGCCTCGCCGCCGGTTACCAGGCATTGGCGTGGCAACAAGCGTTGCGGATCGTTGGCGACCAGCAAGGCGTTGAGGTGTGACGGTACGATTTTCAGCAGATCCACGGGCTCGCGTTCAAGCACAGCCGCCAGCCCCTCGGCGTCGAACGCCAGTTCCTCGGCCAGGAGCCGCAAGCGGCGGCCGCTGAGCAAAGCACCGAACAAGGCCGTATGCCCAAGGTCGGTGGCACAACTGGCAAGGCTTGCCAGGCTGGCATCGGCGGGCAGGTGCAGGCGCTCAAGACACCCCGTCACGTAATGAATCAGATTGCCCTGGCTGACCGCCACGCCCTTCGGCCGGCCCGTGGAACCGGAGGTGTAGACGACGTAGGCCGGCAGGTCAGCAGCCACCGACGCGCGCATCGGCGATTCGCTCGACAGCTCGGCATCTGGCAACGACAGCCAGCGCACCGCATCCGGCAGCCAGTCGGGACGCAGGCCCTCGCCGATCCAGATCTGGGGCGCGGCATCCTCGCAGATATCCTGCAAACGCGACTGCGGCCACTGCGGATCGAGGGCCAGGTAGGTGGCGCCGCACTGCCAGACCGCGAGCATATGCATTACCAATTCGCGGCTGCGGGGCAGGCACAAGGCGATGCGTGCATTCTCCAGGTCTGCGCCCGCTTGCAAGCGCTCGCCACGGGCCACAACTGCCCGGCCCAGTTCGGCATAGCTGAGAGTGCCTTGCTCATCTTGCAGGGCAATCGACGCGGACTTGCACTGTTGGACGAACGCCTGCCAGGCGTTGCTGAACGGAACCGGCATGTCCGCGCCGTGAAGGATTGATTGTTGCACGGGCGGCAGCCAGTCGAGCTGGGCAAACGGCACAGCCGGCTGTTCGATGACCGCGTGGACCAACGCAACGAACTGATCGCAATAACGCAGGACTGTTTCGTGGCGGTACAAGGCTTTGCTGTAGCGCCATCGACAGAGGAAACCCTCCTCCTCATCCACCACGACCATGTTCAGTTCATGGGCCGCTCCGCGCTGTTCCGACAGCAGGCGATCGAGGTATTGATGAAAAGGCGCGGCGCGTTCCCTGTTGAGCGTGAACATGTGCTGGAACAGCGGCGCCTTGCCCGCCTGACGCTCGAAGTTCAACTGCTTGACCAGGCGCGAGAACGGGTAGTGTCGGTGCGCGAGGGCCTGCTTGACGGTGGCGTCCACCTCTCGGGCCCAGTCACGACTTGAAAGATCTGGCTGCAAGCGACAGCGAACCGGCAGCGAGTTGACCAGATATCCCGGCAAACTGAGGTGTTCGCGTCGCAAGCGCAGACCGCCGGCCGTACCGAGAACAAAATCGTCTTGCCCGGACAACACCCCGAGAAACTGCTGAAACAGCGAGAACCACCAGACGTACGGCGTTACGCCCCACTCTCGGGCGAGGGCCCGGATTCTCGCCGTAGTGGCGAGATCGAAGCGAACCGGCAGCTCCATTCCTTCGAATGACCGGTCACCGCCAAAGGCGAAATCCGTCGGCAAATCCAGCGTCGGGGCTTCGCTCAGTTGCGCCTGCCACCAAGCCAGCTCCGCAGCTTCAGTCGCCTCGCTGCGCACATGCAGCTCACTGTTGTAGTCGCGATAGGCATCAGGGTTGATCGCCGGCAACGGCTGATCATCGACCTGTGCGAACAGCTCATTGAGCACGATATAGAACGTGGCCGGATCGGCGGCGATGTGATGGATCACCAGCACCAGCGTGAGCTCGGTATGACCATCCCGGGCGTTGCTCAGCACCACACCTCGGCAGACTTCCCCGGCCTGGAGATTGAAAGGCCGGTCGGCCAGTTCGGCAATGCGTTGCTGCAAGGTGTCGGTGTCCGCCGCCTGCAAGGCAACCCACTCCAACGGCTGGATATTTTCACCACGACTCCACTGCACCAGGTCGCCGCTGCGTTCGCCGTAGGCCATGCTCAACACAGGGTAACGCCGCTGAATCGTGGCCCAGGCGTCTTGTAGGCGCCGGGGCAAGTCCTCCGTTACGAACTGCGCCTTGATTCGTCCTGCGTAAGCAAGGTTATAGGCACAACTGTCGGGCTCCAGTCGCTGTAGAAACCAGAGCGCCTGCTCATTGTCGGTCAGTGGCCGCGCATCAAAATAATCGGGATGCCGGGCGAGCCATTGCAACACCTCGTGCTCTCGCGAACGGAGCTCGATTTCAAGTTCATCCGTCAGAGCGCCCTGCGGCCCCGGCGTGATGATCAGTTGACCTTCAGCTTCCGACAGGCGAATTCCACGCAGCCAGCAGCGATGCATCAGGCGATCGAGCATGTGTTGTCCTTCATTTTGCTTGTTCGAAATCAGCCGTCTGTTGCAACGGCTCTGAAAGAGAGGGGATCAACCCGCCGAAGCAGGTTCCGCCATGGCGACGACAACCTTGCGCGCGCCTTGGAATGTCGAGCGACCGTGGGCAACGAGCATGTTGTCGAGCATCAGCACGTCGCCCGCCTGCCAGGGGAAACTCACCTGGCAGCGCTGCAATACTTCGCGGACATGGTCAAGGGCCTCCAGCTCGATCGCTGAACCGTCCCCGTAGAAAACGTTACGCGGGACGCCCTCTTCGCCCACGATGGAAATCAGGGTCTCGCGTACAGGTGCCGCGAGGTTGGAGATATGGAACAGATGCGCCTGGTTGAACCAGACCCACTCTCCCGTGATCGGGTGCTGGGCCACGGCCTGGCAGACCTGGCGCGTGGACAGCTCGCCATCGTCCTTCCATTGGAACTGGATCTGGTTGGCACGACAGAAATGTTCGACCTGCGAGCGGTCTTCGGTGCTGAACGCCTGCTGCCAGGGCAAGTCAAGGCCGTTGCCGTAGTTGCGCACGTACATCAGGCGCTTCTCGGCGAAACGCTGGCGGATAGCCGGGTCGAGTTGCTGGTAGACCATGCGGCTATCGGCTATTGGGGTTTCACCGCCCACAGGAGAAGCCTGTACGCAGTGGAACCAGATTTTCATCGGCCAATTGAGGGAATAGGACTGTTCGTTATGCAGCGGGATAATCTGGTGGGCCGGATATTCAGTGGAGGTGTATACCCGGTTGTTGAGCTTGGTGCGCGGCGTGGAGGCGTAGTCATAGGTCAGGAGTTCATGACCGAAGCTGCGGGCGAACGCTTCGAAATCGGCCTCCCCATCGAATGCAAAACCGCGAAACAGAATACCGCCCACGCGTGGCAACTGGGCCTCGACTGCCTGCAGGATCTGCGCTCGGCTGTCCTGCCAGGCCGCACCGGCGGCGGGTGCTTCAAGGATGAACGGCAAGGTCTGTTCGTTGCCCGGTACGCCTTCCATGGATTGAACCTGTGCACGCGCCAAACCAGTTTCCATTAGTAATCCCTCGCCATTCCGATAAGCGTGTTTTTTCGAGAGCACAAACTAATACAAACGAGTAACAACCGCAATAGAGAATCATTGTCATTCATGACATTTGTATGACGGCTGATATATATCACTTGCCCTGCAGCACACTCTCCCGCTCAGCGATATGAGACATCAACAAATAGGCGGAGCCCAATAATCCCTGCATCGTATCGGCATAGCGACTGCGGTTCAGGTACAGGAACTGGCGGTTCTTCACTGCGAACAGGTTGCGCCATTGGGGGGACTGACGAAAGGCTGCCGTACTGGTTTCCGAATCGAGCATTTCCTCATAAGTGTCGATAATGAAATCACTGTCGAAGTCACCGATTCGCTCCAGGCTGTAGGGCACATTCTGGCGCGCCTCGCGATACGCGGCGACACGACCCAGGCCGAAATCAGCGATGACATCATCCATCCCGCCACGGCCGATCAGCTGGAAACCATCGGTATAGACTTCAAGCGTCGTGACCGTGATACGCGAGGGGTCCTTGACGCGTTTCTTGAACTCGCTGACCACCCATTGGTATTCGCGCAGCATCTCCTCATAGCGCTGTTGCTTGCCGACCAGTTCCGCGAGTTCCTTGGCATACGTCTTGATATCGCTTTCCCGGGAGGGCAACAGCACCACCGGGGCGATTTTGCTGAGCTTTTCCTTGAGGTCGGCGTGATACGAAAGGCCCACGATCAGGTCAGGTTTCAAGGCGGCAATGGCTTCCAGGTCGGGGGACTGGTGTGAGCCGATGTATTGGATGCCCGTCACATCGAAGCGCTCCTGCGCGCCGCGAAACAGCACGTCTGAAAAAAGCTTCTTGCGCCCTGTCGAGCCGCAAGGCTTGATGCCCAGCTCCAACAATTGGGTGGTCAGGCTGAAATCGTGCAAGGACACGATGCAGTGAGGTTCAACAGGCACCTCGACCCGACCGAAACTGTTTTCGAACACTTTGGTTTCAGCCGCGCCAGCGTCCATGGACAGCAATGCCAGCGGCACGCATAGCATGCCGAGCAACCTTGGGAACATTCCTTTCAACCGCACGCACTTGCCTCCAGATAACTTTAATATGAACATCGCTGTGTTTCAGCGACTGCGTTGTCGCGCCAGCAGCACGATCAAATAAGGCGCGCCGATGATTGCGACCACCAGCCCCGCCGGTAATTGCAAGGGTGGAAAAACGCCCCTGCCCAGCGTATCGCCCGCCAACACCAGCAGCGCCCCCGTCAAGGCCGACAAAGGCATCAGGGCGCCGTGGCGATCACCCGCCAGTTGGCGTGCCAGATGGGGCGCAACCAATCCGACGAAAGTCATGGTGCCGACATTCGCCACGGCCGCCGCCGTCAGCATGACACTGCACAGCAACAGGAAAATCATCACGCTCGTGACATTCAGGCCTCGGCTGAGCGCGACTTTTTCACCCAACTGCAACAGGTTCAGCTGACGGTGAAAGAACAGCAATGGAGCGCCCGCCAGCAACAGCCAGATACCGAGGCTATGGACCTGCGTCCAGCCGGCCCGGTGCAAACTGCCGCCCAACCACATCAGGGCGGACTCGACCTGATCGATGTTGCCGTAGGTGATCAGCAGGTCGGCGACCGCGCTGAGCATGGCGGTCAACCCGACGCCGACAAGAATCAAGCGCAACGGTGAGATGCCCTGGCGCCACGACAGCAGCGCGACGAAGAACGCCACGGCCAACCCGCCTGCCAGTGCCGCCAATGGATAAAGCTCCAGCGGCAGCAGCGTGGGCCAGAGCACGATGATCAGCAACATCGTGACGCTGGCGCCCGACTCCACGCCCACCAGGCCCGGTGCCGCCAGGGGATTGCGCGTCAACGACTGCATCAACAGGCCGGCAAGCGACATGGCCATGCCCGCGAGGATTGCCAGCGCAACACGGGGCAACCTCAGCTCCCACAGCAGGTTGCGTGTCGTCGAGTTGACTTCATCGGGCGACACAAGCGCTTGCCAAGCCTGGGCAACATCCAAGGAATAACTGCCGACCGTCAACGCATACAACGACAAGACCACCAAGCCAACCAGCAACGCCAGCAGCGAGATCAAGTCGATCGGCCTCGCAACCCAAGGCAGCAGCGGTAGCGACCTGGGCAAGGTCAGTGCCAAGCGCATCATCGGACTTTCCTCAATACCAGCAAGACGAAAATGGGCCCACCGATCAGCGCCGTGACGATGCCAGTATTGAGCTCGAAGGGGCGCACCACGGTTCTGGCGGCGATGTCCGCCAGAACCAGCAGGAGCGCGCCAAGCAAGGGCGCGGCCAGCAACAAGCGACGATAGTCATCGCCAAACAACAGGCGCGCAGCGTGAGGCACCACCAATCCGACAAAGCCGATGGGCCCCGCCAGGGCCACGGCGGATCCCGACAGCAACACCACGGAGGCCAGGCCGAACAGGCGCATTTTCAGCAAGTTGACGCCCATTCCGGCCGCGGCTTGCGGCCCCAGCCGATGGGCGTTCAGCGCACGGACGTTGACCAGGCACAAAAACATGCCCAACACGGCGTAAGGCCAGACCCACGCCTGCATCGAGCCTCCGGTTACACCGATGGAGCCGGTGAGCCAACGACGCAGGCTGTCGAGCCCCTGTTGGTCGAGCAACAACAAGATAGACGTGATGGCGCTGAACAACGCCGCAATCATTGCGCCGGACAGGGTCAGTCGAATCGGATTGTGCCCCCTTCCCGCCAGCAACAGAACGCCAATGGCTGCCACCAGGGCGCCACTGAAAGCAAACAGCGGGATCATCGACAGGTCGTGGCCCGGCAAAACCAGCAAGCCGAACACCACGAACAATGCCGCACCGCTGTTGATGCCAAGAATTCCAGGGTCAGCCAACGGGTTGTCACCCACCGCCTGCATGATTACGCCGGCCAATCCAAGGCTGGCACCTACCAGCATGGCGACCAGCAAACGCGGCAGGCGGCTGCCGCGAATGACACTCTGGTCGGCGTTGCCCGGTGCATAGGCCACCAAGGCCTGCCAGGTGTCACTCCAGGGAATGCTCTTGGCGCCCACGGCCAGATGCAGCAGCGCGGCCAGCGCAATGGCGATCAACAGGCCCAGCCACACCGGCAAACGCAGACCGTGTCTCACATGGCCTCCCGCACGGCCAATGGACGACTGCGGTTGGTTTGCGGCACACATAACGGATCGCCGGAATAAGGGTCGGTAATGATGTGCGCATCCAGGTCGAAGACCGCCTTGAGATTCTCCTGGGTGAAAACCTCGGCGGGCGACCCTTGGGCCAGTAACCGCCCTTCACGCATCATCACCAGGTGATCGGCGTAACGTGCAGCCTGGTTCAGATCATGCAGCACAGCCACGATGGTCTTGCCTTGCTCACGCAGGTCCTCCAGCAATTCAAGCAGTGTGATCTGGTGGGCGATATCGAGAAAGGTCGTGGGCTCATCCAGCAGGATGACTGGGGTGTCCTGGGCCAAGGTCATGGCAATCCAGCAGCGTTGCAATTGCCCGCCCGACAGGGTTGCCAAGGAACGGTCAAGCAAAGGGCCGATGCCCGCCAGGTCGATGGCGCGGTCAATCGCCAGTTGATCCTGCTCGGACCATTGGCGCCACCAGCTCTGCCAGGGAAAGCGCCCCTGCATCACCAGTTCTCGTGCGGTCATGCCGGCGGGTGATGTGGTGCGCTGCGGTAACAGCGCCATTCGTTGCGCCAGTGCCCGGCGCGAATACTGCCCCAGGGTTTTCCCGGACAGATGCACGTCACCGGCGCTCGGTCGCAGCATATGCGCCAGTACATTCAACAGCGTGGTCTTGCCGCATCCGTTGGCCCCGATCAACGCGGTGAAGCAGCCTTCGGGAATTTCCAGGCTGACACCGTTGAGAATCTGTTGCTCGCCATAGCTCAGCCGCACGTCTGTGGCCTTCAGCATGATCGTCCCTCCATGCCCAAGAGGGCCTAATCGAATCGTCCAGCGCGCATTGCCCCTGGGTCATTTTTTGCAATGACACCACGTTGGAAACCGGCCGGGGCAAAAAAGTGGGGCACAGAATATGTCGAAACGAAAATAATTTCCCTACAAGCCTGACAATATTAATGCAAACCCTTATCATTCACAGTCAGATTATGGCCAGTAGACACTAACCTTGCTCGTCTGCCTGATGCCGCTGGACCAGGACAACAGGCTTGCGAAGCTGAAAAACAACCCCAAGGACTTCCTCGATGCTCGAAAGAAAAACAACAGTTGGCACCGAAAAACGCTACGCCTCGCGTCATCCAGCGTTTCACCTGAGCACTTTGGCATTGGCTTTGGGGAGTATTTTTTCAGCGCAGGCGATCGCTGCTCAAGAAGAGGCGTCCGGCAAAGGTCCTCTTCAACTCGGCGAAATCAATATCAATGCCGCCGCCGTTGAAAACCCGACGGCGCCTCTCGCCGGCAAGGTCGCCCTGCGCAATGGCAGCGCCACCAAGACCAACGCGGCCATCACTGAAACGCCGCAATCGCTGTCCGTGGTCACTGCCGATGAAATGCGCGATCGCAAATCGGACACCATGGCTGACGTCTTGAGCTATACGCCGGGTTTCACCAGCCAGCCAAGCAGCTTCAACCGCACGTCGGACCGGTTCCGCATTCGCGGCTTCGACGTCGAGTCCGCCACCGGTGGCTCGCTGCGCGACGGCATGCGCCTGCAGAACAACTCCTACGATGGCGTCCAGGAACCCTATGGCCTGGAACGCGTGGAAGTCATCCGTGGCGCGGCCTCGGTGCTGTATGGCCAACTCTCGCCCGGCGGCTTCGTCAACGGCGTCAGCAAGCGTCCAACCGAAACCCCGCTGCATGAACTGGGGCTGCAATACGGCAACCATGATCGCAAACAACTGACCGCAGACTTCAGTGGCCCGCTCGGCGACAGCGACGTCCTCAGCTACCGCTTGACCATGCTCAAGCGCGACAGCGACACCCAGCAGGACTACATCAACGACGACAAGCTCTACATCGCCCCGGCCCTGACCTGGCGTCCCAACGATGACACGTCGCTGACACTGCTCTCGTTCTACCAGAAAAGCGACACGCGTTTCTCCGCCCCGCTGCCCTATCAATTGGTCAAGGGTGTGGGCGACGGCCCGTTCACCATCGGTCGGCACGACTTCATCGGCGAGCCCGACTACGACGACATGAATGGCGAGATGTCCGCCGTCGGCTACGAGTTCGAACACCGGTTTGATGAACACACCCGCATCAGTAACAAAATGCGTTACTACGAGGCTGATGTGAAGTGGAAATACATGCAGGCCCAGACCAGCCCGGCTGCTATCAACGGAGCGGTTAATACCGGCGTTCTGCGCCGCCAGTACAGTGACCGGCGTGAGCGCTCCCGTGCGTTAGCCAGCGACACTAATATCGAGACGCGTTGGAACATCGGAGGTATTGAAAACACTTTCCTGGTGGGCGCTGATACCTACGACGCGTCGTACGACTCGCACAACTTCCGTGACAGTCGCCCCTTTCCAGGGTCACCACCTATCAACATCGGCGATTATAACTACGGACAGCCGGTTATCGTGGACAAGAGCCGGAACCGCGACCGTGGCTCGCAAATCGACACCTTCCAGACAGGCATCTACTTGCAGGACCAGATCAAGTTCGACGATCACTGGCTGTTGCTGCTCGGTGGCCGCCACGACTGGGCCGATCAGGACCAGGAAGGCTTCGCGACTGGCCAGAAGCTGAGCCAGAACGACGAATCCACCACCTGGCGTGCCGGTCTTGTGTACCAGGCAGATAACGGCCTGGCCCCTTATATCAGCTACAGCGAATCGTTCTTCCCGGTCGCTGTTTCCGACGCGCCAGGCCAGACGTTTGATCCTACCGAAGGCAAGCAATACGAGATCGGTATTCGCTACCAGCCCCCTGGCAGCAACGTCCTGCTGAGTGCGGCGGTTTATGAACTGACGCAGGAAAACGTGCTGAAGATCGACCTCGCGGGCAACGCTTCGCAGATCGGCGAACAGCGCTCCCGTGGCCTGGAACTGGAAGCCAAGGCCGACGTCACGCCTGAACTGACAGTCATCGCGACCTACGCCTACACCGATGCGCGCATCACCAAAAGCAACATCCCGAGCGAAGTGGACCAGCGCAGCGAAGATACGCCGTACCACCAAGCCGCTCTGTGGGCCGACTACAACTTCGCCCTGTTCGGCTTGCCGAAACTGAAAGTCGGCGGCGGCGCGCGCTATAAGGGAACCACCCAGGCCTCGGGTATCGATTCGCAAATGCCGGCCTACACCCTGTTCGACGCCATGGCCAGCTACCAGATCGACAAGAACTGGGACGTCGCGCTCAACGCGAACAACGTGACAAACAAAAAATACACCTATTGTGAGTTTGCTATCTGCCGCTACGGCGACGAGCGCGAGCTGGTGACCTCCGTCAATTTCAGGTGGTAAAAACGATGACTCGGTCGACGCTGACAAGCGTCGACCGAGTCATTTCATGCGGTACGAACTCCCCTCTGCGACCCTCGAATTCCCATTATCGCAACGATCGCTCTTAATGCTCTTTTGACTTGACTCATGAGATTACGGTCGTCATATTACGATCATCATAAGCCTGACAAGAACCGGCCAAGAGGGATGTCCCATGGAAACTGGAAGTGCTTCAGCAATCGCAGGGGCGCCGGCACATGCACCAAGCCAACCCCTGACCGGCCGAATCGTGGCGCTGCTCGCGGGCCTCGCGGCGATCGGCATGCTCTCCACGAATATCATCCTCCCGGCCTTCCCGGTCATCGGCGAAGAACTCGGCGTGACCGCCCGCGAACTCGGCCTGACCCTCTCCAGCTTCTTCGTGACCTTTGCGTTCGCCCAATTGCTGGTCGGTCCGTTGGCCGACCGCTATGGGCGCAAGAGACTGGTGCTGGGTGGACTTTCCGTGTTCGTGGCCGGCACCGTCATTGCAGGCTTCGCCACGTCCCTCGATCTGCTGATCGCTGGACGCGTCGTCCAGGCATTGGGCGTTTGCGCAGCCTCGGTGTTGTCGCGCGCTATTGCACGCGACCTGTTCGAAGGCGAAACATTGGCGCGCGCCCTGTCGCTGACGATGGTCGCCACCGCCGCAGCGCCAGGTTTTTCGCCATTGGCCGGCAGCGTACTGTCGGTCACACTCGGATGGCGCGCCATCTTCATTCTCGTCGGATTGGCCGCCGTGGTACTGGCTTTTTTCTATGTGCGTGACCTTGGAGAAACCCATCCCGCCGACCGCCGGGCGCCGCATTCCACCGGCAGCGTGCTGCGTGCCTATGCCAGGTTGATGATGGACACGCGCTTCATTCTGCCGGCCCTGTCGATGAGCCTGCTGCTGAGCGGCTTGTTCGCCTCCTTCGCCGCTGCTCCCGCGATCCTGATGAAAGGCATCGGCCTGACGTCGGTGCAGGCTGGCTTGTATTTCGCTTCAACGGTGTTCGTCGTATTCGCCGCCGGCATGGCGGCACCACGCCTGGCGCACCGCCACGGTCCGCGAACCATCGCCTTGCTGGGCATTGCCTGCGCCATGGTCGGCGGCGGCTTGCTACTGGTCGGCTCCGCCGATCCTGGCCTTGGCTGGTATGCGGTGGCGATGGTCACGTTTCTTTGGGGTATGGGGCTGGCTAATCCGCTGGGCACGGCCCTCACCATGGGGCCGTTTGGCAAGGAGGCCGGGATGGCCTCCGCGCTGCTGGGGTTTCTCTCCATGGGCGCGGCTGCGCTGACAACCTGGCTGGCCTCTGTGCTGAGCTTTTCACCCGTCACGACGCTGGGCGCGATCCAGGCGCTGACGTGCCTGGTCGCGCTGCTCCTGTTCGTCCTGCGGCGCTGATCGGTATCAGTCTTCCCAGCGCCGAAACAGCACGCTGGCGTTGACGCCACCAAAGCCGAACCCGTTCGACAGCGCATGGGTGATCGGCATTTTCCGAGCTTTCAAACCGACCAGATCGAGCCCGCCGGCCGCCTCATCGGGATGAATCAGGTTCAGCGTCGGCGGCACGACCTGATCGCGCAGCGCGAGGACGGTGAAGATCGCTTCGATGCCTCCCGCTGCTCCGAGGAGATGTCCAGTGGCGGACTTGGTGGACGTGATCGCCACGCCCGAGCCGGTGCCAAATACCGCGCGAATCGCCGCCAGTTCACCGGCATCGCCGACCTGGGTCGACGTCGCGTGGGCGTTGATGTGCTGCACTTCGGCGGGGCTGACCCCAGCCTGGCGCAGCGCCTGCTCCATGGCGCGCCGTGCACCGTTGCCATCCTCCGGCCCGGCCGTCAAATGATAGGCATCGGCGCTGGTGCCATAACCCACCAGCTCCGCCAGCGGCTTGGCGCCACGGGCCAGGGCGTGTTCCAGCGATTCGATCACCAGCAGCCCGGCGCCTTCGGCCATGACGAAGCCGTCACGCTCGCGGTCGAAGGGCCGCGAAGCTTCTTGCGGGCGCTCGGCGAACCCCGTCGACAGCGCGCGGGCCGCTGCGAAACAACCCAAGGTCACACGGTCTATCGCCGCTTCGGTGCCGCCGCAGATGGCGATGTCCGCCTCGCCACTTCGAATGAGCCTGGCGGCGTCACCAACGGCCTGCACACCAGCAGCGCAAGCCGTGACAGGCGCGCCAAGCGGCCCCTTGAAACCATGCCGGATCGACACCTGCCCGGCCGCCATATTGGCCAGGAAAGCCGGCGCGGTGAACGGCGACAACCGGCGCGGGCCACGACTGTCCGTGGTGCGCACGGCCTCGGCAATCGTGGCGAACCCACCCACGCCCGAGGAAATGATCGTCGCGGTCCGCTCTTGATCGATGGCATCGACGGGATGCCAGTCCGCTTGTTCGAGGGCTTCGTGAGCGGCCACCAGGGCGAACTCGATGAAGCGATCCATCTTCTTGCGGTCCTTGGGCGCGATGAGGCGTTCCGGGTCGTAGCCGGCAATCCCATCCTCTTCGAGGGAAGGCACCTGCCCGCCAACGGCAACGCCGGTTCCTTCGACGACGTCATCGGACAGGTTGCGAATCCCGGAATATCCGGCCAACAAGCGCTTCCACACCTCTTCCACGGCACAACCCAGGGGGCCGACCATACCGACGCCAGTGACGACGATGCGTGTTTGATCTTGGCGATTTTTCATGAAGCCCTCTTCGTCTCAGGACGGATCTTGAACCAGATGGAATACATCGCCGGCAGGAACACCAGCGTCATGATGGTGCCGACGAACGTGCCGCCGATCAGTGTGTAGGCCAGCGTCCCCCAGAACACCGAATGGGTCAGCGGAATGAACGCGAGGATTGCCGCCAGCGCCGTGAGCAGCACCGGACGGGCCCGTTGCACCGTGGCCTCGATCACCGCGTGGAACGGATCGAGGCCTTCCTTGGCGTTTTGATGGATCTGCCCTATCAGGATCAACGTATTGCGCATCAGAATGCCCGACAGGGCGATCAGGCCGACCAGCGCGTTGATACCAAACGGCTGGTTGAAAATCAGCAGCGTCGGCACCACGCCGATCAAACCCAGCGGTGCGGTGAGGAACACCATGATCATCGCCGAGACCGAACGGACTTGCAGGATGATGATCAGCAGCGTCATCGCGACCATGATTGGAACCAACGGGACGATGGCTTTGCCGGCCTTGCCCGATTCTTCGATGGCCCCCGCTTGCTCGATCCGGTAGCCGCTGGGCAGCCTGTCGATGACCGGTTGCAGTTGCTTGAAAATAGCACTGGAAACGTCCGGCGGTTGCAGGCCTTCGTCGATATCGCCGCGCACGGTCATGGTGGGTGTGCGATCACGACGGCGCAGGATCGGGTCCTCCATGCGCACATCCACCTCGCCGACCTGGGACAGCGGAATCCGCTGTCCCGTCGCGCCCACCAGGGTGAAGCCTTCTATTTTGGCGGGATCCAGACGAATATCACCGGCGGCGCGACCGACCACCTGCACCGATCGAATGCCTTCGCGGACCGCCGTGATCGGCACCCCTGCGAGGAGGAATTGCAGCTGCTGCGCGACCGCGTTGGAGGTCAGCCCCACGGCCTGCAAGCGGTCCTGATCCAGGTTGAAATGCAAGGTGGGCACCCGCGCCCCCCAGTCGGTGTTGACGGTCCGCATCAGCGGGCTCGCCTGCATGACGTCCTGGACCTGGCTGGCGATTTCGCGCAATTTCGTCGGGTCAGGCCCCATCACGCGATAGGCCACCGGGAACGGCGAATACGGGCCGAACACCAGTTGGGTCACCCTCACGCGCGCTTCCGGTGCAAGCCCTTCGGCGACCGCTTCACGGAGACGGAACTTGAGGGCTTCGCGCGATTGCTGGCTGTCCGTCAGCACGACAATCTTGGCGAAAGACGGATCGGGCAGTTCCGGCGCCATCGCCAGGTAGAAGCGCGGTGCGCCTTGGCCGATGTAGGCGGTAACGATCTTGGCCTCGTCCTGCTTTTGTAGCCAGGCTTCGACCTTGGCGACGGTGGCGCTGGTCTGCTCGATGGACGTGCCATAGGGCATCTGCACTTCCACCAGCACCTCTGGCCGATCCGAGGTGGGGAAGAACTGCTTCTTCACCAGGCTCATGCCGAGGATCGCCACCACGAATGTCGCGATCACGGTACCGGCCACCCACCATTTGCGCGCAATGACCCGCGTCAGTACCCGACGAAAGCGGTTGTAATGGCGGGTGTTGTAAATGGCCGCATGGCCACCTTCGACCTGTTTGATGTCCGGCAACAGTTTCACGCCCAGGTACGGCGTGAACGCCACCGCGACTACCCAGGAAGCGATCAGTGCAATGCCGACGATCCAGAACATGTTGCTGGTGTATTCGCCAGCGGTCGATTGCGCGAAGCCGTTGGGCATAAAGCCGATGGCGGTCACCAGCGTGCCGGACAGCATCGGCGCAGCCGTATGACTCCAGGCGTAGGCCGAGGCTTTGATCCGGTCGTAGCCCTCCTCCATTTTCACCACCATCATTTCGATAGCGATGATCGCATCGTCCACCAGCAGCCCGAGCGCGAGGATCAGCGAACCGAGGGTAATGCGGTCGAAGTTCTTGCCGGTGGCGGCCATGACCACGAACACCACGGCCAGCGTCAGCGGTACCGCCGCCGCGACCACCACACCGACGCGCCAGCCCATGCTGACAAAACACACGATCATCACCACCAACAGCGCGACGAAAAACTTGACCATGAACTCACCGACGGCCGAGTCGATGTTCACCGACTGGTCGGTGACCTTGCTCAGCGTCATGCCCAGCGGCATGCCCTCGTTGATCGAGCTCGTTTCAGCGTCCAGCGCTTTTCCCAGATCCAGGCCATTCCAGCCCTCGCGCATGATCACACCCAACAACAGCGCCTCTTCGCCGCCGTTGCGCACCAGGAACGTGGCCGGGTCTTCATAGCCGCGCTCGACGGTCGCCACGTCCGAAAGCTTCAGCGAGCGTCCCAGGACTGAAATGGGCGTATCACGAATTTTCTGCAGCTTGTCAAAGGCACCCTCCAGGCGCAGGAAGACCTGTGGCCCGGCGGTTTCGATCGAGCCGGCGGGCGTGAGCATGTTCTGGCTGTTCAGGGCGGCGAAAATCTCTTGGGGGGATACGCCCAGCGTCGCCAGCCGATCATGGGAAAAAGACACGAAGATCCGTTCGGGTTGTTCGCCGATGATGTTGACCTTCTTCACGCCCGGAACATGCAGCAGCCGTTGGCGCAACGCCTCGGCGTCGCGGACCAGCAGTCGCTGCGGTTCGCCCTTGGCTTTGAGGGCGAACAAGGCAAAGGTCACATCGGAGAACTCATCGTTGACCATCGGCCCGATGACACCGGCCGGTAGTTTGATAGCTTCGTCGGCGAGCTTCTTGCGCGCCTGATAAAACTCTTCCTGCACCTGCGACGGTGGCGTGCG
This sequence comes from Pseudomonas sp. Z5-35, assembly GCF_051131945.1. NCBI lineage: Bacteria > Pseudomonadati > Pseudomonadota > Gammaproteobacteria > Pseudomonadales > Pseudomonadaceae > Pseudomonas > Pseudomonas sp. Z5-35. The sequence continues at coordinate 2,522,055 of NZ_CP071640.1, read as the reverse complement.
ATCGACCAGAGATACCATGGTGAACGCCAGCCCTGGGCGGGTATAGGTTTCCGTGCGGTCGTACCACTTCAGTTCTTGCAGGCGTTTTTCCAACGGCTCGGCGACCTGATCCTGCATCTCCTGGGCCGTCGCGCCCGGCCATGCGGTAATCACCGTCAGTTGCTTGACCGTGAACGGTGGATCTTCGGCGCGCCCAAGCTGGAAGAAGGCCAGGACGCCCGCGACAGCGATCAGCAACAGCAAGAACACGGTAATGGAGCGCTCGCGGACGGCGAGCGCCGAAAGGTTGAAGCTCATGGGCGATTCCCCGCGACGTTCACATCGCCCGGCCCAGCCAGCCTTACCGCTTCTCCTTCACGCAACAGATGGGCGCCCAGCGCGACGATCCGCTCGCCCGTTTTCAAGTCGCCCGAGACTTGCGCGGCATCGTCGCTCAAGGCGAGGACCTGGACGGGACGCCAGGCAACTTTCGCCGGCTCTGCGGTAATGACCCACACACCGGTGCCTTTGCCCGAGTCGAAAATGGCGGCAATCGGCACTTGCAGTGCTTGCCCTGCTTGAGCGCCCTCGGCGATCCGAAGCGTCACCGTCGAACCCAGCGGCGCGTTAGCCAGCGCGCCCTCCAGCACATACCGCGCCTCGAAGGTACGCGTCACCCGATCGGCCGAATCCGACAGCAGCCTCAGCTTGGCGCTCACCACCTGCTTGGCGTTGCCATAAAGCGTCGCCTGGGCGGTGGAGCCTGCGGCCGGCCGCAGGGTCTCGGGCAACTGCACGACGGCTTCGCGCTGTCCGGCCCGCGCGAGTCGGACCACAATTTGCCCAGGACTGACGACTTGCCCAGGCTCGGCGAGCGTTTCCATCACGACGCCGTCCGCGTCAGCAAGCAGCACGGCGTAGCCGGAGGCATTGCGGGCCACGTCGGACTGCGCTTGCGCGGCGCTGAGCTGCGCCTTGGCGGTATCGGCGGCGGCCTTGATCTGGTCGTAGCCCGAAGCGGAAATAGCGCCTGCGGCGACCAGATCGCGGTAGCGCGCCTCGTCATCAGCGGTCTGCTTGGCCCTGGCCCGAGCGGCGGCGACAGCCTCCTGTTGCGCCCGCGCCTGCAACCCCAAGTCGATCGGGTCCAGGCGCATGAGCGGCTGTCCCTTTTTAACCCTCTGGCCGGTATCGACCAGACGCTCGAGCACCTTGCCCGACACCCGGAAACCCAAGTCGCTCTGAACCCTTGCCGTGACGACACCGGAAAATGTACGAGATGTCGCGGACGAGCCCTGGACTTCGGCAACCCGCACCAACGGCGCAAGCGTGCGCGGATCATTCGCGGTGGATGACTCGCCACACGCCGTCAGGACGAGTGGCAACAAGCAAGCGGCAAGGGTGACGGATCGGTGCCGGAACATAGGGTCCCTTACTTGAATGGATAGGATGGGAATCGCATTCTCAATCTAGTGACCATATCTGTAAATCGTCACCATCTCCCGTACCGAATCCTTTCGCTCACCCATCGCCCGGTGGCATCAGACAATCAAACTGCACTTTCTGCAAGCTAAGAGAAGCCGGATTGACAGACTGTGACCACAACGTAATATGGTCACATCCATCCCAGCCCAAGGAACCTCAATGCCACCCTTGCGTCCCATTGCCCTTTTGATGAGCGCCAGCTTGATGGCGGGCTGCGCGGTCGGCCCGGACTACCAGCGTCCCGAGGTCCCACTTTCGAGTCGGTACCTGGGTCAGTCTTCGGTCGAACATTCTTCGGTCGAACAGAGCTCCGCGAGCACACCGGCCAACTGGGCCGCCTGGTGGGAAGGCTTTGATGATCCCACGCTCAACGGATTGATCGTCCAGGCTCTTGGACAGAACCTGGACCTGGCACAGGCCTCGGCGCGACTCACGCAGGCACGGGCGGGCCTCGGCGCCGCCAACGCCGCTTTGCTACCGTCGGGAAACATCAGCGGCCAAGCCGCGCGCGCTTATCAGTCGGTGGAAACGCCGCTCGGCCAGGTGTTGGACTCAACGCCCGGTTTTGACCGGTACGGAAGTTCCTACGAACTCAACCTCGGCGCCAGTTGGGAGATTGACGCCTTCGGCGGCCTGCGACGCGGACGCGAAGCGGCATTGGCCGATTACCAGGCGTCCGAGGCGGGCGTCGCCGCCACGCGACTCGCCGTCGCCGCGCAAATTGCCGACACCTACATCACCTTGCGCGGATTGCAGAGCCGATTGGACATCGCGAACCGTCAAGTCAGAACGCAGCAAGACCTGCTGGAAAAAGTCCAGCTGCTCTACAGCAAGGGCCTTGCCGCCAGCTATCAGGTCCGACAGACCGAAGGGCAATTGGCACAAGTGCAGGCTACGGTTCCGATATTGCAGACTGGGCTCGATGCGGCCATGAACGCAGTCGATGTCCTGCTCGGCACGCCGCCAGGCACCCATCGCCCGCAATTGGCTGCACCACGGGATATTCCTCTTGCCCCACAGCTAACGGCAACGGGAACACCGGCCGACCTGCTGCGGCGCAGGCCTGACCTGATGGTCGCGGAGCGGCGCCTCGCGGCTTCCAATGCGCGCATCGGCGAGGCCGTCGCCGAGTACTATCCGAAGTTCTCCCTCAGCGCCTTGCTCGGCAGCGCCACGGCGGTGTCCGCTGGCAATCTTTTCAGCAGCGGCGCCAGCCAGTCGGCGGGTGTGTTGGGCCTGCGCTGGAGGCTTTTCGATTTCGGCCGAATCAACGCTCAGATCGATCAGGCAAAAGGCCAGGAGGCCGAAGCGCTGGCCGCTTATCGCCAGTCCGTATTGCGCGCCACCGAAGAAGTCGAAAATGCATTCAGCGCCTTGGTCAATCGGGAAACCCAGGCGACTACCCTCGCCCAGGGCGAAACGGCATTGACCCAGGCCCGGCAGTCATCCTTCGTTGCCTATCAGAAAGGCACCGCCAGCCTGATCGATGTGCTCAACGCCGACGACACGCTGCTGCGCACCTCCGATGCCCATGCCCAGGCGCGAACGGAGTCGGCACGGGCGGCGGTCGCGGCATTTCGGGCGCTGGGTGGTGGCTGGCAACCGACTGAAGAGCGACCCGTAGCGACAAGGTGATCGTTTTCCAGAACGGTCACTTTTTCACGACGTGAGCGGCCTTCAGCCAACGCTCAGGGCATCAGGCTGCGCAGGATGAGATTGGAGGTGAGTGTGGGGGCTTGCTCGACGAAATCGAGGTTGTATTGCAGCAGCAACGGATTGACGAATGGCCGCAGGGCCAGGTGAATGGCGTCTACGGTTTCGTCCAGCGGCGTCTTGCGCTCGAACTCGCCGAGCTCGCGCCCTTCGCGGACAATCTGCAGCACGAAGCTTTTGATCTGCGCGTTGTAGACCTGCGAACTGGGCCAGTGCTCCGAGGCCGAAAACGCCGCGATGTCATAGAGTTTGCGGTCGTTGAAAAACAGGTCCACCCCAGTGGCAACCACGGTCTTGACCAGCCGACGAAAACGCTCCGTTGCTGAAAGGCCCTCTTCATTGATGGCCTGTTCGACGGCCGCAACGATAGTCGACAGGCAGTTGGCGCAGATGGCTTCGCCGATCGCCTGTTTGGAATCGAAGAATTTATAGATGTACGCCTTGGAAAAGCCGATGGCCTTGGCCAGGTCGGAAACCGTAGTCTTTGCGTAGCCGTACTGGCTGAAATGTTCATTGGCTGCCGCGACGATCTGATCTCGAATGTCGTGATCGACTGGGCCGCGAGCGCCGGGCGAGGTAACTGATGGCTGGTTCATGGGGGCAGCTTACGCATCCGAAAGCGGGTTGACAACGCATGACCCGATCGTAATACAGTCACCCATTATCCAATCACTTCGGCATACACCGACCTGTCGACATTGCCGCCCGACAGGATTACCCCGACGTTTTTCCCCTTCATCAACCCACGCTCCTGGATAAGTGCCGCCAAAGCCGCAGCGCCGGCCCCCTCGGCCAGGTTATGGGTATCGGTGTAATAGACCCGCATCGCCTCGGCAATCTCCTGATCGCTGACCGCTACGATCCGTGCCGCCCCGGCGTGATAGATGGCGAAAGCCTCGGGAATCGGTTTGCGCACGGCGAGGCCGTCTGCGAAGGTGTCGGCAGAGGCGGTTTCGTAGATCGTGCCCGCCTCGAACGATCGTTTCGCCGCCGTAGCCTCGGTGGACACCACGCCCACCACCTGGGTGTTCAGGCCCAAGGCGTCACGTGCGGCGATCACCGCGCAGATGCCCGAGCCGCAGCCAATGGGCACGTAGACGGTGTCCAGGTCTGCCACTGCCTCGAACAGTTCAAGGGCATAGGTGGCGACGCCTTTGACCAACTCGGTGTGAAATGGCGGCACGAGATACAAGCCCTGTGCCTGCGCAAGGCGTGCTGCTTCTTCACGGGCCTCATCGAAATCGCGACCATATTCGATCACCTCGCCACCGAAGCCGCGCATGGCGTTGTTTTTCTCCTCCGAGTTGCCTTGCGGCACCACGATCAACGCCTTCAGCCCTGCCGCGCTGGCTGCCAGCGCCAGGCTCTGGCCATGATTGCCCCGAGTGGCGGTGACGATACCGTTCACCTCCGGGCGCTCACGCTTGAGCCAATGCATGAAGGTGATACCGCCGCGCACCTTGAAAGCGCCCGTGGGGGTATGGTTTTCATGCTTGACCCAGACCGTGCAACCCAGCCGTTGCGCCAGCAAGGGCCAGGCGTACTGGGCCGTGGCGGGCATGACTTGGTAGACCTGGCGGGCGGCTTGTTCAATGTCGTCATGAGTCAGTGCGTACATGGTGGACCTCCTGAGGTTTCGCCGAGTCTAGCCAGCGACACCGAATCCGGGCTTTCAAAAAACTGACCTGACTTTTGCGGCGCTGCTTCACTACTATGAACACCATGAGCCATCGAAACCGCACGCCGTTGCCGCGCCCGACTGAATCGACCCGTCGTATCGAGGTCGGCCCTTGGGCAATCGAATTGCTTCCCGGCTGCGCCTATGCCACCCGCTACGTCGCGACCCAGGCGGCGATTGGCTTCGCCTTCGACAGCCAGCGAGGCGTGCACGCCATCGGCAGCGACCGGATACAGCCTTTCATCGCCATGCCCAATGGCTTGGCGTTCGTCCCGGCCCAGTGTGACGTCTATTCGGAGTCATCCCAGGGCGGCGAGTACCTGCGCGTGATGCGTACCGACGGGCAGGCGTTGGCGGGAGATCGCGCCTTCAACAATCGCCTCGACCCACGCGCCATCGCCCTCGCCCAACGCATGCGGCGCGCGCTGCTGCACGGCTCGATCGACGACGATTGGGAGGCTTGGGCCCTGGCGTTGGCGCAATGCTCGGCACCGGACAAACACTCGCCAGCAATGCGCCAAGGTTCGATGACCGACAGCCGGATGCGCCTGCTGGACGAGTTCATCGATGCGGGCCTCGACCAACCGCTGGGCGTGCCGGCCATGGCGCAATTGCTGGGACTGTCCGAAGGCTACTTCATGCGGGCCTTCAAGCACGCCACGGGCCAAAGCCCCCATGGCTACCTGATCGATCGACGCCTGGCCAAGGCCCGGGCGTTGATAAGCGACACATCGACTACACTGACGCAAATCGCCCTCGCCTGCGGCTTCAGCTCACAGGCGCACATGACGACGACGTTCAAGCAACGCCTTGGTGTGAGTCCGGCGCAGCTGCGCCAAATGACGAAGTGCATTTGACGCCCTTGACTTAATGGTCCAGTTTTTAAAAGACAGGGCGTTATGCCTGATACCCCGTTCGTAACTCCCCGTTCGACAATCAGAGGGCCGTTGCTGCCTATGAACGATGTACGAAACACCTCCCCCGCCATTGAACCGCCTTGGACTTTCCAGTGCCGCTGATTCCCTTGGTCGTGTGTGACGACTCCACCATGGCGCGCAAGCAAGTATTGCGTGCGCTGCCGTCAGATTGGCCGGTGTCGATCACCGAGGCCGCCAACGGTCGCCAAGCGATGGAAGCCATCCGCCAAGGCCTGGGGCAGGTCGTGTTGCTCGACCTGACCATGCCGGAGATGGACGGCTACCAAGTCTTGAGCGCCTTGCGGGCCGAAGGGTTGAACGCGCAGGTGATCGTGATTTCCGGTGACGTGCAGGATGAGGCGGTGCGCCGCGTGCTTGAATTGGGTGCGCTGGCGTTCCTGAAAAAACCGTTCGATGAAAACGAGCTGCGCCAGACGCTTACCCGAGTGGGGCTACTGACCCAGCCCGGCAAGGCGCCGCCGCAGAGTCGAGCGGCACCGGACGCGGCCATCAGTTTTCAGGATGCATTTCGCGAGACCGTCAACGTCGCCATCGGTCAGGCCGCGGCCCTGATCGCCCAGGTGTTGGGCGTCTTCGTGCAACTGCCGGTGCCGAACGTGAACATCCTCGAAGTCGGCGAGTTGCACATGGCGTTGAATGACGTCGGCAGCTCCCAGCAGCTCACTGCCATCTGCCAGGGGTTTATCGGCGGCGGCATCGCCGGCGAAGCCCTGCTGATCTTCCACGACTCCGAGATTGCCGACATTGGGCAATTGATGCACCGCGAGAGCGCCGACTATTCAGACCTTGAAATGCTGGTGGACCTTTCCAGCATCCTGATCGGCGCTTGCCTGAGCAGCATCGCCGAGCAGATAGACGTGGTGTTCTCCCAAGGCCATCCGCAGATCCTCGGGCAACACGCGGCCATCGAGGAACTGATCCGCGCCAACCGCACACACTGGAAGAAGACCCTGGCGGTGGAAATCAGCTACAGCCTGGAAGGGCAGAATATTCGCTTCGACCTGTTGCTGCTGTTCACGGAAGACTCCATCGAACGGTTGAACCACAAACTCGCCTACCTGATGAACTGAGCCCATGACCGAATCCATTGATCTGAACGAATTCCACTGGTTGCTGGCCATCGTTCAGAGTATCGACGTCGGGGTGGTGGTGCTCGACCGCGAGTATCGCGTGCAAGTCTGGAACACCTTCATGGAAAACCGTTCCGGGGTTCAGCCCAAGGACGCTCAGAATCAAAACTTCTTCGATCTGTTCCCTGAGATCGATCGCCAATGGTTCACCCGTAAAGTGGAGAGCGTCGCGACCCTCGGTACGCCCGCGTTCACGGTCTGGGAGCAGCGCCCTTACCTGATGCGGTTCAAGAGCTACCAGCCGATCACCGGCCAGGAAGAGTTCATGTACCAGAACACCACGTTATTGCCACTGCGCTCGCCCGACAACCGCATCAACCATATCTGCCTTGTGATCTATGACGTCACTGACGTCGCCACCAACCGGCACCAGATCCAGGCCGCCAACGCACAACTGCAACTGCTCTCCAGCACCGATCGCCTGACGGGCCTGTACAACCGCGGTCATTGGGAAGGCAGCCTGAAATCCGCCTATGCCCGGCATCAGCGCTACGGCAATGCGTTGAGCCTGGTGATGCTCGATATCGACCACTTCAAGCGGGTTAACGACACCTATGGCCACCAGGCGGGCGACAAGGTCATCGAGAACGTCGCAAGGCTGCTACATGAGCATGTGCGTGAGTCCGACGTGGCCGGGCGTTATGGCGGTGAAGAGTTCGGCGTCGTGCTTTCAGACACCGACAAGGAGGGCGCGCGGGTTTTCGCCGAGCGCCTGCGCAAAGCCGTCGAGGAGCTGCTGGTGCAATACAACGGCCAGGACATCCGTTTCACCATCAGCCTGGGGGTCGCCGACCTGAGCGAACCCTCGAATGACCACGCCGAGCTGATCGCCCGGGCCGACCAGGCGCTGTATACGTCGAAGAAGACCGGACGCAATCGCGTGACGGTCTTCGGCTAGACAACGCCCACTTCTCGACACTGGTCAGTCCAATCTGGCAGACACTCGGAAAACAAGAACCGAGGGGCTTTTGTGGCGAGTGAGCTTGCTCCCGCTGGGTTGCGCAGCGACCCCTATCAGTTTGAATGCAATCTGCCTGATGCACCGAGGCGTCTGGTTGGGGGCTGCTGCGCAACCCAGCGGGAGCAAGCTCCCTCGCCACGGGTGTTAGCCCTGTCCCCGACTAATTATTCCTGGCTAACCCAACTGTCGGCGCACGGCCAGTTCTACCCCGCGGATTTCCGCCAGGCCTTTGAGGCGGCCGATCAATGAATAGCCGGGGTTGCTTTTGCGTTGTTGGTCGTCGAGCAGTTGATGGCCGTGGTCCGGGCGCAGCGGCAAGCGTGGACCGCCTTCGCGCTCGCGGCGGCGCTCTTCAGCCACCAAGGCACTGATGACTCCCACCATGTCGACGTCGCCATCCAGGTGATGGGCTTCGTGGAAGCTGCGCGGGTCGGCTTCCCGGCGGGTCGAGCGCAGGTGGGTGAAGTAGATGTATGGCGCAAACTGCTTGGCCATCGCCACCAGGTCATTGTCTTCGCGCACGCCATAGGAACCGGTGCAGAACGTCAGGCCGTTGGCCGGGCTTGGCGCGGCGTCCAGCAGCCACTGGGCGTCTGCGGCAGTGGAGAGGATGCGCGGCAAGCCGAGCAATGACCGGGGTGGATCGTCCGGGTGGATCGCCATGCGCACGCCCACCTCCTGCGCGACCGGGATCACCGCCCGCAGGAAATACTCAAGGTGTTCACGCAACTTGGCCTCGTCGATGTCGGCATAGGTGCGCAGCAAGTCCCGGAAGTTATCCAGGCTGTAATGTTCCTCGGCGCCGGGCAAACCCGCGATCAGGGTATTGATCAAGGTTTCGCGCTCAGTTGGCGTCAGTTGCTCGGAGTACGCCTTGGCCTGCTGGATATCCTCGGTGCTGTACTCGGCCTGCGCACCCGGGCGCTGGAGGATGAACAGATCGAAGGCGGCGAACGCGGTCTGATCGAAACGCAATGCCCAGCCGCCATCCGCCAGCTCATGGAAAAGGTCGGTACGGGTCCAGTCCAACACCGGCATGAAGTTGTAGCAGACGATATCGATGCCGCAGCTCGCCAGGTTGCGCACGCTTTGCTGGTAGTTGGCGATGTACTCGTCGCGCCGCCCACAGCCACGCTTGATGTCTTCGTGCACCGGAATGCTTTCTACCACTGACCAGCTCAAGCCGGCCGCTTCGATCATCTGCTTGCGCGCCGCGATAGCCTCCACCGGCCACACTTGACCGTTAGGAATTTCGTGCAATGCGGTGACGATGCCGGTCGCACCGGTCTGGCGAACGTCCGCCAGGGAAATCGGGTCTTTGGGGCCAAACCAACGCCATGTCTGTTCCATGTTGTTTTCCTTTTTGTCAGTTGGGTGTGGCAAAGCTGTGTAACAGGCTGTCGACGCCGTCTCGGGCCAAGGCGCTGTAGGCGCGGTGTACGGCCTCGCGAAACGCCGGGCGATCCACCAACGTTGGCGGGAAGACTTCGTCCAGGGCAAGAAAAGCGTCCACCCGCGCTGCGCCGGCGAATCGTCCGGCAAGATCGGCAAAGGTCGCGCTCAAGGGATCGTCGACCACGTGCGCCGCACGACCGGGCAACGGCTGCGTGCAGTAGTGAATCCACGCCGCGAGGCCCAGCGCAGTGCAGTCGATGCCGCGCCCCTGGTCGAGCAACTGCTGCGCGCCGAGCAACCAGCGTTGCGGCAGTTTCTGCGAACCGTCCATGGCGATCTGGCGCAGGCGATGTTGCAGGCTGTCGTTGGCAAAACGCGCCAGCAAGTCGTTGGCATACACCGACAAATCGATGCCTGCGGGCATCTCCAGGGTCGGCGCGGCTTCCTCGGCCATGTAGCGTCCGATCAAGCGCGCCAACCGCCTATCGCTGACAGCGTCGAAGACCGATTCATGGCCCGCCAGCAGCCCCACGTAGGCCAACAACGAATGGCTGCCATTGAGCATGCGCAGCTTCATCGTTTCGAACGGACGCACGTCGGCGACCATTTGCACGCCTTCGACTTCCCAGTCCGGACGGCCGAGGGGGAAATTGTCTTCGATCACCCACTGGCTGAAACTTTCGCAGACCACCGCCGCACGATCGTCGCAGTCCAGTTGTTGCTCCAGCCGACCGAAAGATTCGTCGTCCATCGCCGGCACGATGCGGTCGACCATGCAGCTGGGGAACGCGACTTCTTGCTCCACCCATTGCGCCAACGCTTGATCTTGCAGCGCCGCCAACGCGCTGACCGCCTGGCGGGTACGCTGGCCGTTGTCGGGCATGTTGTCGCAGCACAACACGGTGAAGGCTGGAACGCCGGCGGCGCGACGGCGACGCAACGCCTCCAGGACAATGCCGGGAGCCGAACGCGGCGCGAGTGGGTGCTCGATGTCATTGGCAATCAATGGATCTTCGCTGCGCAATTGCCCGGTGGACGGACTCAAGCAGTAGCCTTTTTCGGTGACCGTAAGCGTGACGATCCGCGTTTGCGGCGCGGCCATGCGCTGCAGCAACTGCTCCAGCTCATTGGCGCCCGCACCGGCATACAAGGCTTCGCGCAGTACGTTGATTTCCCGCAGCACCACCTGCTCGCTGTCAGGGTACTCGGCCACGTGGTAGCGGCCTTGCTGGTCGCGCAACTGCTCGACCAAGGTGCGGTTGGAGCGAATATTGGCACTGCACAGCCCCCATTCGCTCGTGCCGTGGCGATTGAGATGGCGCTGCAGGTACACCGCCTGATGAGCCCGGTGAAAGGCTCCCAGGCCCAGGTGCACGATCCCGATTTCACTGGGCTGGCCCGTGGCGGAGATCCGTTGGATGAGCGACATGGGCGTCCTCCTTTCAGGGATGATTCAGCGCTGGGCGTGGCTGGCCGGCATCGGCCTGCGGTGCGACACCCGCCACTGCCAGCGGCTTGACGTAACGCGCCACGCACAGCGCACCGATGATCGTCAGCAAGCCCGCCAGCAGGAAAGCACTGGTAAACGAGCCGGTAAATTGCACGATGAACCCGGTCAGGGTCGGCCCGATGATGCCCGAAGTATTGGCCAGGAAATGCATGAAGCCGCTGACCCCGCCTACCCGCGCCGCAGGCACGGTGTCTTGGATGATCGCCCAGTAGATCGCCCCGGTGAGATAGAGGAAAAATACCGCCAAGGCCACCAGGATAACGGCCGGGTACAAGGTCTTCACCATCCCGGCGACGCCGATGCACCCGGCGCAGGCCAGCAGACAGGTCACCAACACTACCTTGCGCGAGAACATGATCCGCCCGGTCTTCTTGAACACGAAGTCGGAAATGAACCCACCCAGGGCCAGCCCCAGGAAACCCAGCAGCCAAGGGATGACCGTGGCGATGCTCATGTCCTTCACGTTCAGGCCATGGGCCATGGTCAGGTAGCTGGGGAACCAGGTCAGGAAGAAGAACAGCGTGTAGTTATAGGAAAAGAATGCCAGGGAGGTGAACAGCACCGTCGGCTGCTTGAGGTAGAACCGCAGCGGGAACACCGGTTGCGACGCCAGCTCGCTCTGACCCTCGGCCCGCAGGATGTCCTCCGCACCCTCGCCTTCAGGCTTCTCCTTGACGAACTTGTACCAGATCGCCGCCCAGATCAGGCCGACCAACATAATGATGATGAACGACACCTTCCAGCCGTAGGTGACAGCGATAAAACCCACCACCGGGCCGGAGATCGCCCCGCCCAGCGGCGTGCCGGACATCGAGGCACCCAGGGCTCGAGCCCTACGCTTGGGGGTGTACCAGTTGTTGACCATTTTGCTGGTGGTGACGCTCAGCGGGCCTTCGCCCATGCCGAACAGGATCCGGATGAGCACCAGCGAAGCGAAGCCCACCGTCAGCACCGTGAGACCGCTGAACAACGACCACAAGACCATGGCCAGCAACAACGTGGTCTTGGCGCCGTAACGGTCGGCGGCCCAGCCACCAATGAAGTTGAAGGCGGCATAACCGACGAAGAAGCTGCTGAAGATCATGCCCATCTCACCCGTGCTCAGACCGTAGTCCTTCTGGATGAAAGGCGCCGCCACAGACAATGCCGACCGGTCGAGGTAATTGATCACCCCGGCCAGGAACAGCATGATGATGATTAAGCTACGTCCTTGACCAAACATGGTGGAACCTCCCGCTTGTTGTGTTTATTCGGTGAGGATGCCTATGACAGGCACGATGAAACGGCGGTACAGACGGCTCACTGATGGGCGTTCGTCAGTTCCACCAGCACTTTTCGGGTTTGCTCGGGGTGTTTCTCGATCAGATCGATGGCGCCGGGCATCTCGTCGAAGCTGACGCGATGACTGATCAGGTCCTGGACCTGCAACTTGCCGCTGGCGATCAGTTCGATCACCTGGGGAAACTTGCGGTTGTTGAGGCGCGAGCCGACCAAGGTCAGTTCCTTCTTGATCATTTCCAGCTGCACAAGATCGCTGGGCGTGGCATTGAAGCCCAGCAATCCGATGCGTCCGGCCGGCGAGGCCAGGCGCACCATCTGCGGCATCAGCGCCGGAATGCAGGCGGCATCGACAATCAACGGCACGCCTTCACCCTGGGTCAATTCACGCATCGTGGCCTCGACGTCGACTTCTTGGCCGTTGAGGGTCCGGCTGGCGCCCAATGCCCGCGCGGTTTCCAGGCGGCTGTCGATCACGTCGGTGACGGTGATGTCGGTCAATCCCAGCGCCCGCGCCATTTGCACCAGGGTCAGGCCAATCACCCCAGCGCCGTAGATCAACACGCTGTCGCCCGGATGGGGCTGCATGCGGTCGAGTACGTTCAACGCAATGGAGTAAGGCTCGACCAGGGCGCCGTGGCTCAGGGACATCGAATCGGGCAAGCGGTGGGCGTTCTCGGCTGGCACGCAGACCTGCTCGCTGAAGCCGCCGTCACGGTGTACGCCGATCACTTGCAGCCGAGTGCAGACATTGGGCCGGCCAATGCGGCAGGGATAGCAGGTACCGCAACTGATCACCGGATCGATGCACACCCGATCGCCGACTTGAAGGTGCTCGACACCTTCACCGACCTGCCGGATCACTCCGGAGAATTCATGGCCGGTGACGCGGGGGAAACGCACGAACGCGTTCTGCCCATGAATAATGTGCATGTCCGAACCACAGATGCCGGCATAAGCGACATCGACCTGGACCTCGCCACGGGCGACCTCGGGTCGGTCGACCTGGGCCAGCCCGAACTCGAAGGGTGCTCTTACCTGGAACGCTTTCATCGGTCACTCCTGACGGGGCCTTCGCCCCGTGTCCTCAAATGGTTGGAACCGTTTCACCAATGCCAGAGCGTGCCGTCTTCAAGACGATTGACCGGCAGGCTGGCGCGCTTGTAGGGGTATTGGCGGGCAAGGTCTTCATCGATGTCGACGCCATGCCCAGGTGTTTCGCCCGGCGTGAAATGGCCGTCCTCGAAGCGATAGGCGTGGGGGAAGACTTCATCGATGCGTTCTTCGTGAGGCATGTGTTCCTGGATGCCGAAATTCGGCACCCACGTATCGAAATGCAACGCCGCGCCCATGCACACCGGCGACAGGTCAGTGGCGCCATGAAAGCCTGTGCGCACCTGGAACAACGCGGCGAAATCGGCAATGCGCCGCACGTGGGTAATGCCGCCGGCATGCACCAGCGTCGTGCGGATGTAGTCGATCAACTGTTCCTGGATCAACTCTCGGCAGTCATGAATGGAGTTGAACACCTCGCCGACGGCCAGCGGCGTGGTGGTGTGTTGGCGGATCAGGCGGAAACTCTGCTGGTTTTCCGCCGGCGTGCAGTCTTCTAGCCAGAACAGGTTGTACGGTTCCACCGCCTTGCCCAGGCGCCCGGCTTCGATGGGCGTCAGGCGATGGTGGACGTCGTGGAGAATGTGCAGGTCGTCGCCAAAGCGTTCGCGCACCGCGGCGAACAGCTTGGGCACGTAGTTAAGGTATTTGGCGGTGTCCCAGACGTGTTCGGCGGGCAAGTCACTGTCAGCCGGCTCATAGCGCTCGCCGCTGCGCTTGGCGACGCCGTAGGTGGTGGCGATGCCGGGCACGCCGCATTGCACCCGCACGGCTTTATAGCCGAGCTCGACGTGACGGGCGACTTCGCCCAGGCACCCTTCGATGTCCTTGCCGGTGGCGTGCCCGTAGACCATCACCCGCTCACGGCTCTTGCCACCGAGCAATTGGTACAGGGGCATGTTCGCCGCCTTGGCCTTGATGTCCCAGAGTGCGACGTCGACAGCGGCGATGGCGGTCATGGTCACTGGCCCGCGGCGCCAATACGCGCCGCGATACAGGTACTGCCAGATGTCCTCGATGCGGTGGGCGTCGCGGCCGATCAGCGCAGGCAGGACGTGCTCCTCCAGGTAAGCGACCACCGCCAGTTCGCGGCCATTCAACGTGGCGTCGCCAATGCCGTAGATACCTTCATCCGTAACGATTTTCAGGGTGACCAGGTTGCGGCCCGGGCAGGTAACGATGACGCGCGCTTCAACGATTTTCATAAAGTCAGACCTGTGCAACAGAAGGAAGTGAGGACGCGCCCATGGTCGGCATGGCCGCCTGGGGAATCAGCGCACCTCGGTATTGGACGACTTGGGCCGCCAGGCGATGGCCCCAACGGGCAGCCTGCTCGGGATCGCCGCCACGCAGGCGGCAGGCCAGGTAAGCAGCACTGAACGAATCACCGGCCGCCGTGGTGTCGACGACACGGGCGACGGTTTGCGCGGGCACTTCGAAGCGCCCGGCGGGGCATTGGATCAGGCAGCTGGCGGCGCCACGCTTGAGGACAACTTCGCCGACACCCGCTTGGGCGTAATCCATGAACAAGGCATCCACGTCGCGATAACCGAATAGAAGGACATCGTCTTCCCAAGTGATCAGGGCCAGGTCGGTCAGGCGCAACAGGTCGCGGTGGGCCTGCCGAGCCGTTTCTGGATCGGGCCATAGATGGGGGCGGTAGTTGTTGTCGAAGACGACGCGCGTGCCGGCTCGGCGAGCCGCCTGCAAGGCCTGGATCAGGCGTGCGCGCCCTTCTGGCATGAGGATCGCCAGGCTGATGCCACTCAGGTAGAAGTAGTCGTAATCGGCCAGCGCATCGAGCATGGCCTGGGCCTCGGGGCCGTCGAACATGCGCCGCGCCGCCGCTTCCCCACGCCAATAGAGAAAACGCCGCTCGCCCTGTGGATCGGTCTGGATGAAATACAGCCCTGGCAGCGCGTCTTCGATCACCCGGACATGGCCGTCACCGACACCTTCGTCCAGCCAGGACTGGCGCATGGCGTCGCTGAACGCGTCACTGCCGACCGCCGTCAGGTAATCCACGCTGATGGTGGTCCGTGGGCTCAACCGTGCCAAATAGACTGCGGTGTTGAGCGTATCGCCACCGAACGTTTGCGTGATTGCCGCACCCGGCTCACCGCGCATCTCGATCATGCACTCACCCAGCAGCGCCACTTTCAACGGACGGGCGAAACGGGTTTGCGGGTCGTGGTTAAGCGTTACATCCATCATTACGCGCCTTTGTTGTTTTTAAAACGGCGTTTCATTTTTATCTCAAGGCCCGAGTCTAGTCAGTTTTATCGCCTCGTCAAGCAAAAATGAAACAGCGTTTTGTTCTTCTTGCGTATATCCTTGGGTTTTACTTTCACGTTGGAGCCTTCATGGACAACAGCGTCATCCCAAACAACGATCTGGTGTCGGCGGTCGGCCGGACCATGGCCGTGCTCGAAGCGCTGGCCGAACATCCGGAAGAAAGCGGCGTCTCGGAAATCGCCACCAAACTGGACATGTCCAAGGCCACGGTCTACCGCTTCCTGCAGTCGCTGAAGGCGCGTGGGTATGTGGTGCAGGATGCCGAAGATCGCTATCGTCTCAGCGTCCGGCTATTTGAACTGGGTGCCCAAGCCCTGCCCCACCTGGACATCGTCCGGGAAGCGGAGCCCGGGATGCGCAGGATCAACGAGTTGACGGGCGAGACCGTCCACCTGGGGATTCTTGACGAAGGCAGCATCGTCTACGTCCACAAGATCGACTCCAAGTACAACCTGCGCATGTACTCGCGCATCGGCCGCCGGGCGCCGTTGTACTGCACGGGCATTGGTAAAGTGCTGATGGCCTGGCTCGAAGAGGACGAGTTGCTGGCGCACCTTGAACAGGAAAGTTTCGAGCGGCGCACAGCCAATACCTTGACCACCGTCGAGGCGTACCTGCAGGAACTGGACACCGTTCGCCAGCAAGGCTATGCCGAGGATCACGAAGAGTTCGAAGACAACATGCGTTGCCTGGCGGCACCGATCCGCGACCGTTTTGGCCACGTGATCGGCGGGATGAGCGTTTCATTCCCGTGTTTTCGCTTCAGGGAAGAATTGAAGCAGGATTACGTCAAGCAGCTGATGCATGCCAGCCAACAGATTTCCAGTCAGTTGGGCTGGCATGCGCAGCAATAGCAAAGGCCGTCGCCACGGGATGGGTGGCTGCTAACCACAGGTCGACGTTCAAGGACAGCCATTACACAAATTCACAGCCCCTTACAAAGCTTCACCCCTGCCATTGCCCCGGCCCCCTACCATGCCGGGTTCAATATTGGGGAAGCACCATGTCCAAGATTCCTGTCGTCACACTGGGCCTGTTGGTCGGGGCGTTGCTGAGCGGCTGTGACAGCGCCTCGACTCCGGAAGAATCCGCGCCACTGGCCAGCGTGCGCATCGAAACCGTCCAGCCCCGGCCGCTGTCGATCAGCAACGAACTGAGCGGCCGGATCACCGCGCCACGGGTCGCCGAAGTCCGGGCGCGGGTGGCTGGCGTGATCTTGCAGCGAGTGTTTCGCGAAGGCAGCGATGTCAAACAAGGCCAGGTGCTGTTTCGCATCGATCCGGCGCCGTTCAAGGCCGACCTCGACAGTGCCGAGGCGGCGTTGCGCAAGGCCGAGGCCAATGCGTTCCAGGCCCGTCTACAAGAGCAGCGCTACGCCCAGTTGGTCGACGACAAAGCCATCAGCGGCCAGGACTACGATAACGCCCGGGCCAACGTACGCCAGACCGCAGCCGACGTCGCCGCCAACAAGGCGGCCGTTGAACGGGCGAAGCTGAACCTGGGCTACGCCACCGTGACCGCGCCGATTTCCGGGCGCATCGGCCGGGCCCTGGTCACCGAAGGCGCGCTGGTGGGACAGAACGAAAGCACGCCGTTGGCGTTGATCCAGCAACTGGACCCGATCCACGTCGACCTCACCCAATCGACCCGCGAACTCAACGTCCTGCGCCGGGCCTTTCGCGCCGGGCACCTGCAAGCAGTCGGCCAGGGCGAAGCCAAGGCCACCTTGATCGAGGACGACGGCAGCCTCTATCCGCTGCCGGGCAAGCTGCTGTTCACCGACCTCAGCGTCGACCCAAGCACCGGCCAGATTACCCTGCGCAGCGAGTTTCCCAACCCGGACCTGGACCTGCTGCCCGGCAGTTTCATTCGCGTGCGCCTGGAACAGGCGGTCGATAGCCAGGGCATCACCGTGCCGCAACGGGCGATCCTGCGCGACAGCGCCGGCGTCGCCCAGGTGTTGCTGCTCGACGCCGAACAAAAAGTCAGCCAGCAACCGGTGCAATTGGGTGCTTCGCAGAAGGATCGCTGGATCGTCACCCACGGTTTGAAACCGGGCGATCGCATCGTCGTCGAAGGCGTCCAGCACGCCCGCCCCGGTGAACAGGTCCAAGTCGACGACTCCCCTCTCCCCCTCGCCCAGGTTCCCGGGCCACAGGCAGGACACTAAGCCATGCCGCAGTTTTTTATCGACCGTCCGGTGTTCGCCTGGGTCGTCGCGTTGTTTATCCTGCTGGCCGGGGTCTTGGCCATTCCGCAATTGCCGGTGGCGCAGTACCCGGTCGTGGCTCCGCCGCAAATCGAGATCTACGCGGTGTACCCGGGCGCTTCGGCGCAAACGGTGGATGAAAGCGTGGTCAGCCTGATCGAGGAGGAACTCAACGGCGCCGATAACCTGTTGTATTTCGAGTCCCAGAGCAGCCTCGGCAGCGCGACGATTACCGCGACCTTTCAACCGGGGACGAACCCGGAACTGGCCCAGGTCGACGTGCAGAACCGCCTCAAGGCGGTGGAGTCGCGCCTGCCGCAGGCGGTCACCCAGCAGGGCTTGCAGGTGGACAAGGTGTCCGCCGGTTTCCTGCTGCTGATCACCCTCACCTCCAGCGACGGCAAGCTCGACGACGTGGCGCTCAGCGACTACCTGGCGCGCAACGTGATGAACGAGATCAAACGCCTCGACGGTGTCGGCAAGGCCCAGCTGTACGGCGCCGAACGGGCCATGCGCATCTGGATCGATCCGCAGAAACTGCTGGGTTTCAACCTGACCCCGGCCGACGTCAACGCCGCCATCGTGGCGCAGAACGCCCAGGTCTCGGCCGGCAGCCTCGGCGATCTGCCGAGCCGCAGCACTCAGGAAATCACCGCG
Source organism: Pseudomonas sp. Z5-35 (assembly GCF_051131945.1). Taxonomy (NCBI): domain Bacteria; kingdom Pseudomonadati; phylum Pseudomonadota; class Gammaproteobacteria; order Pseudomonadales; family Pseudomonadaceae; genus Pseudomonas; species Pseudomonas sp. Z5-35. Next base: position 2,503,714 of record NZ_CP071640.1, on the reverse strand, counting down.
ACCATCATGGTCAAGGGCCAGCTTTCTACCCCGCAGGAGTTTGCCGACATTGTGCTCAAGGCCAACCCCGACGGCTCGACGGTGCGCATCGCCGATGTCGCGCGGGTGGAAATCGGCAGCCAGGAATACCAGTTTTCCACGCGCCTGAACGGCAAGCCGTCCACCGCCGTGGCCGTGCAGCTGTCGCCGGGCGCCAACGCGCTGAACACCGCCACCCTGGTGCGGGCGAAGATGGACGAGCTGTCGCGCTACTTCCCGGCCGGCGTCGAATACAAGATTCCCTACGACACCTCACCGTTCGTCAAAGTCTCGATCACCAAAGTGATCTATACGCTCGGCGAGGCGATGCTGCTGGTGTTCGCGGTGATGTTCCTGTTCCTGCAGAACATCCGCTACACCTTGATTCCGACATTGGTGGTGCCGGTGGCGCTGATGGGCACCTTTGCGACAATGCTTGCGCTGGGGTTCTCGATCAACGTGCTGACGATGTTCGGCATGGTACTGGCCATCGGCATCCTGGTGGACGATGCCATCGTGGTGGTGGAAAACGTCGAGCGGATCATGGCCCAGGAAGGTCTGTCGCCCAAGGAAGCGACGCGCAAGGCCATGGGCCAGATCACCGGGGCGATAATCGGCATCACCCTGGTGCTGGTGGCGGTGTTCATTCCAATGGCGTTCATGCAGGGCTCGGTGGGGGTGATCTACCAGCAGTTCTCGCTGTCGATGGCGACGTCGATCCTGTTCTCGGCCTTCCTCGCCCTGACCTTGACCCCGGCGCTTTGCGCGACCTTGCTCAAGCCCGTCGCCCTAGGCGAGCAGCACGCCAAGGGCGGTTTCTTCGGTTGGTTCAACCGTGGCTTCGACCGCTTCGGCGATCGCTATCAAGGTTGGGTGGCCTATGCACTGAAACGCAGCGGCCGCTATCTGCTGATCTACGGTGTGTTGCTGGTGGGCATGGGCCTGCTGTTCAGTCGCCTGCCCTCCTCGTTCCTGCCGGTGGAAGACCAGGGCTACACCATCACCGACATCCAACTGCCGCCGGGCGCCAGCAAGAATCGGACGGTGCAGGTGGTGGAGCAGATCGAGGCGCATAATGCCGGCGAGCCTGGGGTTGGCGACAGCACCGTCATCCTCGGCTTCAGCTTCTCCGGCAGTGGACAGAACGCGGCCCTGGCGTTCACCACGCTGAAGGATTGGTCGCAGCGCAGCACCGAGGATTCGGCGGCGTCCATCGCCGACCGCGCCAACCAGGCTTTCGGCCAGATCAAGGACGCCATGGCTTTTTCGGTGTTGCCACCGCCGGTGGACGGCCTGGGCACTTCGAGCGGTTTCGAGTTCCGTCTGCAGGACCGCGGCGGCCTCGGCCATGCCACCTTGATGCAGGCCCGCAGCGAGTTGCTCGCCGCCGCCGAAAAAAGCCCGATACTGATGAACGTGCGTGAAAGCGCCCTGGCGGAGGCGCCGCAGGTGCAGTTGGAAGTCGACCGCAAACAGGCGAATGCCTTGGGCATTTCCTTCGCGGATGTCGGCGCCGTGTTGTCCACGGCGGTGGGTTCGGCCTACATCAACGACTTTCCGAACCAGGGACGCATGCAGCGCGTGGTGGTCCAGGCCGAGGGCGACCAGCGCAGCCAGGTGGAGGATTTGCTGAAGATCCACGTGCGCAACAACAGCGGGAAAATGGTCCCGTTGTCGGCATTCGTCCAGGCCCGCTGGACCCAGGGACCGGCGCAATTAACCCGCTACAACGGCTATCCGGCGGTGAGCATTTCCGGCGAACCGGCCCCCGGCCACAGCACCGGCCAAGCGATGACCGAAATCGAACGGCTGGTGGCGCAGGGGCCGACGGGCCTGGGCCAGGAATGGACCGGCTTGTCCTTGCAGGAACGCTTGTCCGGCAGCCAGGCGCCAATCCTGCTGGGCCTGTCGCTGCTGGTGGTGTTCCTGTGCCTGGCGGCGCTGTACGAGAGTTGGTCGATTCCGACCTCGGTGCTGCTGGTGGTACCGCTAGGTGTGCTCGGTGCGGTCCTGGCCGTGTCGTTGCGCGGTATGCCCAACGATGTGTTCTTCAAGATCGGCCTGATCACCATCATCGGCCTGTCCGCAAAAAACGCGATCCTGATCATCGAGTTCGCCAAGAGCCTGTACGACGATGGGCATGACCTGATCGACGCCACGCTCCAGGCCGCACGCCTGCGCCTGCGGCCGATCATCATGACCTCGCTGGCGTTCATCCTCGGCGTGGTCCCACTGGCAATCGCCACGGGCGCCAGTTCGGCGAGCCAGCAGGCGATTGGCACCGGTGTGATCGGCGGGATGATCAGCGCCACGTTGGCGATCGTATTCGTCCCGGTGTTTTTCGTGGTGGTGATGAAGCGGGTCAGGTGTCGCAAAGGCGATTGAGGCGCTGCTGGCCTACTTGCCCTTGAAGGCTTCCCGGCGGGCGGTACGCTCGCGCCCCGAGATCACCGCGTCACGTTGGTGGACGCTCAGCCATGACGGCGGGTCGCCCAGGCTGTGGCCCGATACCGCCTAGTGCCGTGGCCACCAGTCGCTGTACCCAATCGGCGTCCCGGTCATTGACCACGGCGTAACGGTCCGGCGGCAGACAAGTCCAGCGATGGGATGCCTCGGCGAGGCGCGAGAACTCATCGGCGGACATCCAGTACGAAGAGTCCGTCAGCGGCAAAGGCGCACCGTCAAAGCGCTCGCCCAGCGTCACCTGGGTCCCGGGGACAAAGGTGATCGCCAATTGTTGCCGGGGTTTCATCCGCTCGTCGGGCGCAGGCATTCGCCCTACCGGTCCATGGCGGAAGGCGCCGGGAAACTCCTCCCTGAGAACCAGCCAGTGGCCGGCCGTGGTCATGGCCAGGATCCACTGCGACACGCCAGAGGCTTGCTCGCGCACCAGCGTGTCGTTCTTCCATTGCATGACGCTGCTGCAATCAGGGTCAACGTCGTTGGCCCACAGGCTGATACCCGAAATCAGCGTATGGCGCTCAAGCTCGACCACCCCTCGATCCTGCATCGATTGCCAGTAGCGCTTGATCGGGTCGCGTGAGTCGCGCCGGTAATTGGACAATGCCCAGCCCGCCACGAAAAGCACAGTTGCCAACACCTGCCAGCCCCAGGATCCGACGATGATCCGGTCGATGTCCAGGCCCGGGACGAACCATTTCTCGACAAGACCCAGGACAATCACGAACGCCAAGCTCGGCAGCATGAGGCCAATGCTCACCGGCGCCGCCAGCACCATGACCCAGCTGAAGCGGTGCATGAATGCACGCTCGCGCGCCCAGGCCGCCTCCTGTGGGAGCATCGGAGATTGCTCGCGAGGGCCGAAGCCTGGATCAGGCGTCTGGAAACGGAGCTTTTGCTTGTAGAGTTCGTCACTCATGAAGGGCCCTGTCCACTAGTCGCTGCACCCAACCGGCGTCGCGGGCGTTGACCACGGCGTAACGGTCCGGCGGGAAAAAGACCCAGTGATGGGCGACCTCCGCGAGGCGCTTGATCTCATCGGCAGACATCCAATAAGACGTCTGCGTCATTGGCAAAGGCGCGCCCTCGAAACGCTGACCAAGCGCTAACTGGGTACCGGGCGCGAAGGCGATCGCCAGTTGCTGCCGGGGTTGCATCTGCTTGTCCGGCGTGGCCATCTGCCCCACTCGTCCATAGCAGAAGTCACCGGGAAACTCGTCCTTGAGCACCAGCCAGTGGCCGGCCTCGGTCATGGCCAGGACCCACTGCGACACGCCCGAGCTTTGCACGCGCACCAGTTTGTCGTTCTTCCAGAGCATGAGGCTGTTGCAATCCGGGTCAAAGTCGTTGGCCCAGAGACTGAGGCCCGATACCAACGTATGGCGTTCGAGCTCGACCAGCCCGTGATCGGGCATCGATTGCCAATAATGGTGGGTCGGGTCGCGCGAGTCGCGCAGGTAATTGGACAGTGCCCAGCCCGCCACGAAGAGCAGTGTCGCCAGCGCCAGCCAGCCCAAGGAGTCACCGACGATCCGGTCGATATCCATGTCCGGGGCGAATAACTTTTGGACAAGGGCCAGGGTAGATAAGAACACCAAGCCCGGCAGCACCAGGCCCATGCTCAACGGCGGCACCAGCACCACAAACCAGCTGAAGCGGTGCATCAAAGCACGTTCACGCGCCCAGGCCAGTTCCTGCGCAAGCATCGGCGCCTGCTCCCGTGGGGCGAGGCCTGGATCAGGGGTATGGAAGCGGGTGAACCGCGCGACGGCGTCTTCGCTCATGGATGGCGTCATTCCGTGGAAATCAGTCGCGCATCTTCGAGGATTTTTCGGGGCGTGGACAGTCCCCCAAGACATAACGCACTTCCTGAATCCCGGTCACTGAACCACCGCTGTCGCGAGCACGCCCGCGATAGCGGCTGCGAATCCCTGTATCAGTCCGCCTGCACCGTGACCTGACGCTGTTCGCCCAGGCCTTCAATGCCCAAGCGCATGGTCTGCCCCGGACGCAGGAACACCGGGTTGGGCTTAATGCCCAGGCCCACGCCCGGCGGCGTCCCGGTCGAAATGACGTCGCCGGGTTGCAGGCTCATGCACCGGCTCAGGTAGGCGATCAGTTGCGGCACGCTGAAGATCAGCGTTCGGGTGTTGCCGTTCTGATAGCGATGGCCGTCGACTTCCAGCCACAGGTCCAGCGCATGCGGATCGGCGATTTCGTCGCGGGTCACCAGCCACGGACCCAAGGGGCCGAAGGTGTCGAAGCCTTTGCCTTTGTCCCAGGTGCCGCCGCGCTCCAACTGCCACTCGCGCTCCGACACGTCGTTGATGACGCAGTAGCCGGCGACATGCTCCATGGCGTTCGCCTCGTCGATGTAGCGCCCGCCCTTGCCGATGACCACGCCAAGCTCGACTTCCCAGTCGGTCTTGAGCGAGCCACGGGGAATCTGGACGTCGTCGTTCGGCCCGCAAATGGCACTGGTCCACTTGTTGAAGATGATCGGCTCTTTCGGCACCTCCATGTTCGATTCGGCGGCATGGTCGGCGTAGTTCAGGCCGATGCAGATGAACTTGCCAACCTGCCCGACGCAGGCGCCTATCCGCGGTTGACCGCCTACGACCGGCAGGCTGCGCGGGTCGATGGCGGCGAGTCTTGCCAGGCTTTCAGGAGCCAGGGCCTGGCCGGCGATGTCCGGCACGTGGCCCGACAGGTCACGGATCTGATTGTCATCATCCAGCAGCCCGGGTTTTTCCGAGCCTTTTTCGCCGTAACGCAACAGTTTCATGGAGTGCTCCTGTTCAAGTGAAAGCCGGGGTTCAGAGGCTCATGCCGCCGTCGATGATGTGCACGGCCCCCGTAGTGTAGGCGGACGCATCGCTGCCCAGGTACACGGCCAGTTGCGCGATCTCCTGGGTAGCGCCGATACGGCCCATGGGCTGGCGGTCGAGAAACTGCCGATAGACCTGTGCTTCATCGACCCCCTGCCGGGCGGCCTGGTCGGCGATACGCTGGCGCAGCGAAGGCGAGTCCACCGTGCCGGGGCAGATCGCGTTACAGCGGATGCCCTGGCTGACGAAGTCGATGGCGACGGACTTGGTCAGTCCCACCACCGCTGCCTTGCTGGTGCCATAGGCGAAACGATTGGGCACGCCCTTGATGCTGGAGGCCACCGACGACATGTTGATGATCGATCCGCCGCCTCGCGCCAGCATGCCTGGCAGGAACGCGCGGATCATGCGGTACATGGCCGTGACATTGAGGTCCATCGAGCGCGCCCAGGCCGCTTCGTCGCAGTCGAGAATGTTGCCGCTGTGCACGTAGCCGGCGCAGTTGAACAGCACGTCCAGGCCACCGATCTGGTCGCGGGCGGCGTCGATGGCGCTGGCCGACGTAACGTCCAGCGTGAGCGCCGTGACCCCTTCGATGCCTGCGAGTGCGCGGATGTCGATGTCACTGGCAAACACCTCGGCACCGGCCTGGGCGAAGGCTATAGCGCTGGCCAGGCCGATGCCTTGCCCCGCCGCCGTCACTAGCACACGCTTGTTTTGCAGGCTCATGCTGTCTCCAGTTGCGCGGCGGTGGGCGCGGTCTTGGGTGTCCTGCCAAGCATCGAGGCTGGGATCGCCAGGATCAGCCCGCCGCTGACCAAAAGACACAAGGCTAGTACATAAGTGCCGTTGTTGATGTTGCCGGTGAGGGTTTCCGCCACGGCGGTGATCATCGATCCGGTGAAGCCCGAGAGGTTGCCGATGGCGTTGATCATGCCGATCCCGGCGGCCGCCGCGACGCCCGACAGCACGGTGCCCGGCAGGGTCCAGAAAATCGGCATCAGGCTGAGGATCCCCGAGGCGGAGACGCTGAGAAAGAGGATCGACAACACCAGGTTATCGGCGAAGAAAGCACTGAGGATCAGCCCAACGCCGCCGATGAAGGCCGGAATGGCCGCGTGCAGGCGCCGCTCGCCGGTGCGGTTGGAATGCCGGGCATTGAGCAGCATCGCCACCACTGCCACCGAGTACGGAATGGCGGTTAGAAAACCGATGTGCAGGCTGTTGGTGATGCCGGTGCTCTTGATGATCGACGGCATCCAGAAGGCCAGGCCGTAGAAACCGGTGTTGAAGGTCAGCAGGATCAGCACCAGCAACCACACCCGGGGGTTGAAGAAGACTTCGCCCAGGCGCGTGGCCTTGCCTTGGTTATCGGTTTGCAGATTGGCCTTGAGCAAGGTCTTTTCCGCCGCCGAAAGCCACTTGGCTTTGTCGATGTTGTCGGCCAGGCAGACGATCACCACGAAGGCCATGATGATCGAAGGAATACCCTCGATTATCAGCATCCACTGCCAGCCGGACATGCCGTGCACGCCTTGCATGCTGTTCATCAGCCAGCCTGACAGTATCCCGCCCAGCGTCAGGCTGACCGGCAACGCCAGCAGGAATCCGGACATCACGCGGCTCTGGCGATGGGTCGGGAACCAGTAGTTGAGGTAGAGAATCACGCCAGGAAAGAAGCCCGCCTCGCAGATCCCCAGGAGGAAGCGCAGCACATAGAACATCGTGCTCGATTCAACGTGGAAAAAACCCGCCAGTGGCACGGTGTAGGCCACGGCCATGGAAATCACTGCCCAACTGAGCATGATCCGGGCAATCCAGAACCGCGCGCCAAAGCGATGCAACAGCAGGTTGCTGGGGACTTCGAAGAGAAAATAACCCCAGAAGAACATACTGGCGCCCAAGGCGTACACAGTGTTGCTGAATTGCAACTCGGCGAGCATGTCGAGCTTGGCGAAGCCGATGTTCACCCGATCGAGGTATGCCGCCATGTAGCACAACAGCAACACGGGCAGGATCCGCCAGATCACCTTGCGGTAGGTCCGGTCTTCGAAGTCCAGGCCGCCGGCGGGAGCCTGTGCGGGCAAATGCTCGGAGATGGTTTGCATGAGTAACCCCTGATTGTTTTTATTGGGTCACGTCGAATGAGCGAATCATCCGGCGATTGAGCGAGGACTCTACTGTCGGGAAGCGATTCATTCCCAATGGCATTTTTGGATTAGTTGATAACCCGTTGTTATCGGAATCCAAGGGTCTACTTCGTAGCCAAGCGGGAGCAAGCTCCCTCGCCACAGGGATTCAACCGCCCAGGCGGGCGTTGTCCTTGAGGATCTCGGCGAACTCCAGCGCGGCGCCTATCAGCGGCTCGTTCTTTCGCGTGAGGATGCCGTAGTCCTGCGGCACCAGGTGCAGCGGCGTGTCGAGGGTCTTGAGTTGGCCGCTTTCGAGCAGCGGATCGACCATGGCATTGGGCAACATGCCGATCATCGGTCCACGTTTGAGGACCTGGAGAAAGGTCTGCATGGAGATGGTGTCGATGGTGTTGCGCGGCATCCCCACCCCGGCTTCGGCGAACGCCAGCTCCATGCGCGCGCGGATCGGCGTACCGACCGGATAGAGAATCCATGGCTGGTCCACCAGTTGCTGCAAGGACGTCGGCCCGGCGTCCGCCAGCGGGTGGCGGTTGTTCACCACGATGCAAAACGGTTCCGGGGCCAGGGGCTGGAAGTCGTAGCGCTGCTGCTGGCTTTGATCGGTAAAGCGCGCCACTGCCAGATCGAGCTTTTTCTCTTCGAGCATTTCCATCAGATGGTTGCTGGTCTGCTCCACCACTTCGATGGACAGCAAAGGCCAGCGCTGCTTGATCTGCAGGATCGCCTCGGGCAACGCCACCGCTGTCGCGGCAAAGATGCCGCCAACCTTGAGGTAGCCATGCCCACCTTCGCGCAGGCTGCTGATCTGCTCGACAAACGAACGCGCGTCGTTCAATGCGATTTGCGCATAACGCAGTACATGCTCGCCGAGGGCGGTGGGCGGCATGCTTCGAGGGCGGCGTTCGAACAGGGCGAAGCCGAGCAGGCTTTCGATTTCCTTGAGCATCTTGCTCACCGCCGGCTGGCTGAGATTCATTTGCTGGGCGGCGAGATGCATGTTGCAGGTACGCCCCAAGGTGTCGATCAGCAGCAGATGGCGGAATTTAAGCCAGCCGCAGAAGCTGGAGAAGGACAAGTCGGACATGGGTGCTCCTCAACGAGTAATAACCGGACGTTATCAGATATTGAATATATCTCATTGGAGTTCATCGGCAGCGCGCCCTAGCGTGAATGCTTTATGAACCAGGAAGCTTGCCCATGTCGCTCATGCTTACTCCCGAGAACACCCTGCCGGTCGACGGCGTCGCCGGCACCCTGATTGGTCGTGCCTGGGTGCCTGGCGCCGTTGCCGGGCCTTCGCCCATCGTGCTGCGCAGCGACGGGGTGTTCGACTTGTCGGAGCGTTTCGCGACCTTGAGCGACTTGTTGGAAAGCTCCTCGCCATTGGCAGCGGTGAGAGAAACGCCGGGCAGCTTCATCGCCAGCGTCGAAGCGCTGCTGGCCAACACCGGCCTGCATGCCGATCTGTCCAAACCCTTCTTGCTGCCGCCGCTGGACCTACAGGTGATCAAGGCCGCCGGCGTGACCTTCGCCGCGAGCATGATCGAGCGGGTGATCGAGGAACAGGCCGGCGGTGACGCGGCCCGGGCCGAAGCCGTGCGCGCCACGGTGCACAGCGTGATCGGCGATAACTTGCGCTCGATCGTGCCGGGCTCCGAACAAGCCATGCGTCTGAAGGCGTACCTCATCGAACAGGGCATGTGGTCGCAGTACCTGGAGGTCGGCATCGGGCCGGACGCGGAAATCTTCACCAAGGCGCCGGTCCTGGCCGCCGTCGGCAGTGGCAGCCAGATCGGCATTCACCCGGCCTCGCAATGGAACAATCCTGAGCCCGAGGTCGTGCTGGCGATGAACAGCCGTGGCCAGATCCACGGCGCCACACTCGGCAACGACGTTAATCTGCGCGACATTGAAGGCCGCAGTGCGCTGTTGCTGAGCAAGGCCAAGGACAACAACGCATCATGCGCCATCGGGCCGTTCATTCGGCTGTTCGACGAACGCTTCAGCCTCGACGATGTGCGCGCCTGCGAAGTCGATCTGCGGGTACAAGGCGAAGACGGCTACCGCCTGCAGGGTTCCAGTTCGATGAATCAAATCAGCCGTGACCCGCAGGACCTTGCAGGCCAGACACTCAACGCCAACCACCATTATCCGGATGGCTTCCTGCTGTTTCTGGGTACTCTGTTTGCCCCCACCGAGGACCGGGATCAGCCCGGCAGCGGCTTTACCCACAAACTGGGTGACCGGGTCAGCATCAGCAGCCCCTTGCTCGGCAGCCTGCATAACCAAGTGACCCACAGCTGTGACGCCACACCCTGGACCTTCGGCATCGGCGCCTTGCTGCGCAATCTCGCCGCGCGAGGGCTGCTGGGTCGCTGAGCAACGACAGATCGTCGATTCAACCAATTACAAGAGAGAAATGAATCATGAGTGACACGCCAAAACGCCGCCTGCGCAGCGAGCAATGGTTCAATGACCCGGCCCACGCCGACATGACCGCCCTGTACGTCGAGCGCTACATGAACTACGGCATGACCCGCGAAGAGCTGCAATCGGGACGGCCGATCATTGGCATCGCCCAGACCGGCAGCGACTTGACACCCTGCAACCGCCATCACCTGGAACTGGCGCAACGGGTCAAGGCCGGCATTCGTGACGCCGGCGGCATCCCCATGGAATTCCCGGTGCACCCGATCGCTGAACAGTCGCGCCGGCCTACCGCAGCGCTGGACCGTAACCTGGCCTATTTGGGACTGGTGGAAATCCTCCACGGTTATCCGTTGGATGGCGTGGTGCTGACCACCGGTTGCGACAAGACCACCCCGGCGTGCCTGATGGCGGCGGCGACCACCGACCTGCCAGCGATTGTCCTGTCCGGTGGGCCGATGCTCGACGGCCACCACAAGGGCGAACTGATCGGCTCCGGCACGGTGCTGTGGCATGCGCGCAACCTGATGGCCGCCGGCGAGATCGACTACGAAGGTTTCATGGAAATGACCACCGCGGCATCGCCGTCGGTGGGTCACTGCAACACCATGGGCACCGCGCTGTCGATGAACGCCCTGGCCGAGGCGCTGGGCATGTCACTGCCCGGCTGTGCGAGCATTCCGGCGCCCTATCGCGAGCGCGGTCAAATGGCCTATGCCACCGGCAAGCGCATCTGCGAACTGGTCCGCCAGGACGTGCGCCCTTCGCAAATCATGACCCGCGAGGCCTTCGAGAACGCCATCGCCGTCGCCTCGGCATTGGGGGCGTCGAGCAACTGCCCGCCACACCTGATCGCCATCGCCCGGCACATGGGCGTCGAGCTGAGCCTGGATGACTGGCAACGGATCGGCGAAGACGTGCCGCTGCTGGTCAACTGCATGCCCGCCGGCAAGTACCTGGGCGAAGGCTTCCACCGCGCCGGCGGTGTGCCGGCGGTCATGCATGAGCTGAAAAAAGCCGGGCGCCTGCACGAAGACTGCGCCACGGTCAGCGGCAGGACCATCGGCGAAATCGTCGGCAGCAGCCTGACCAGCAACACCGACGTCATCTACCCCTTCGACACACCGCTCAAGCACCGTGCCGGTTTCATCGTGCTCAGCGGCAATTTTTTCGACAGTGCGATCATGAAGATGTCGGTGGTGGGCGAAGCCTTTCGCAAGACCTACCTGTCCGAACCCGGCGCCGAGAACAGCTTCGAAGCCCGGGCCATCGTCTTCGAAGGACCGGAGGACTACCACGCGCGCATCGACGACCCGGCGCTGGACATCGATGAGCGCTGCATCCTGGTGATTCGCGGTGTCGGCACCGTCGGCTATCCCGGCAGCGCCGAGGTGGTCAACATGGCCCCGCCGGCGGCACTGATCAAACAAGGCATCGACTCCCTGCCCTGCCTCGGCGATGGTCGTCAGAGCGGCACATCAGCGAGCCCGTCGATCCTCAACATGTCCCCGGAAGCTGCCGTGGGCGGTGGCCTGGCGCTGCTGCAGACCAACGACCGGCTGCAAGTGAACCTGAACACCCGCACCGTGAACCTGCTGGTCGACGACGCCGAGATGGAACGGCGCCGAAGCGAGTGGACCCCGAGTATCCCGCCGTCGCAAACGCCTTGGCAGGAACTGTACCGGCAGCTGGTCGGGCAGCTTTCCACGGGCGGGTGCCTGGAGCCGGCCACGTTGCACCTTAGGGTGATTGCCCGCAGCGGTGAGCCGCGGCACTCTCATTGACTCGCTGCACCACCAAACCTTTTCGTGGCGAGGGAGCAAGCTCCCTCGCCACGGGGTCCTTCACAGGTTCCCAACCATCTCCCACAACGAAGCGCCAACCCCGGTAATGCTTTCCCCGGCAATCAACCCCGCCGCCGCGGTGATGGCGAAGCGTTCGGTGAGGCTCGGCCAGCCGCGGCTCACCAACCAAGTGAGCACGGCGCCGAGGGCCATCATCAGCGACACCGAGGCTGGCAGGACAAATGCCAGGCCCAATGCCGCCGTACTGGGCAGGTAGCGGGCGCGATGCGCCGGCAACAAGCTGTCGAGGATGCCCAGCAGCAGACCGACGACACCGCCGATGAAGATCGCCCAGCGGATGCTGACTGACAATGAGTCCAGGCCAAGGGTCAGGGTTTGCGCCACGGCTTTCCAAGTGGCGACCGCCGGGGCCGGCCACTCTTCGGTGAGCAGCATGGTCTGCGGGTCAGGAATCAACGCGAGGTAGGCCAGCACGCCGACGATGCTGCCGATGAAGATTCCCAGGGTCTGGGCCATCAATTGCTTGCGTGGCGTGGCACCAATCGCCCGGCCGACCTTGAAATCGTTCATCAAGTCCGTGCATTGCCCCGCCGAACCGCCGGCGGTATTGGCGCTCATCAGGTTGATCGGCACCTGCCCTGGCGCAACGATGCCGAAGCTCAACTGGGACAATTGACCGATGGCGCCGATCGGCGGAATACCCGTGGCGCCGACCACACGGGCGGCCACCGCTGCCAGGCAGATCGCCAAGGGAATGGTCAGCAGCGCCATCCACGGATTGATACCGAACAGCAGCGCTTGCAGGCTCACCACCAAGATGATCGCCGACAGGAAACCGACCGCCGGCCCGGCCTTGGGAATCACCCAGGTCGCGCCGCCGTTGGCCTTGGTGCAAGTGTGCAACGCCCACAAGCGAATCGCCAGGGACGCCAGCGTCGCGCAAACCATCAGGCTCACGCCCGGCCACAGCAACCATTCCACCAGCACGGCGAACTGCGGGCCGCTGCTGCCGGACGGCAACTGCACCAAGCCATTGTCCAGCAACCAGGGCGCCAGCCCGCCCCATGCCAGCAACGCGCCGAGCAGCAGCGTCAAGCCGACGCGAATGCCGATGATGCCGCCGAACCCCACCAGCAACAGCGAAGGATCGGCGGTAAACGTCAGGCGCTCCAATTGGGCGCTCGGCGACCAACGCGCGATGGCCCACATAAAGGTGTCGACCCACTTGGCGACGCCGGACAGCAGCGCCGCCCCCAGCAGCACCTTCAAGCGCGTTGCCGCTTCATGACCATGGTTATAGATGTGCAGGAGGGTTTCCAGGGTCGCCATGCCTTCGGGAAACCTCAGCGCCTTGTCGTTTAGCAGCGAGGGCCGCAGGTACCAGGCGATCCAGATGCCCAGGAAGCTCACCGAGAAGACCCAGGCAATCATCGGCACCGCGTCCAGTTGCTGGCCGGTCAGCAAGGTATACGCCGGAATGGGCGCCACCAGCCCACCGGAAATGATCGACGCCGCAGCCGACGCTACGGTCTGGTTGATGTTGCTTTCATGCAGCGTCCAGGGCAGCCCCGACGCCGAGTGCTTGGCCAAACCCTGCCAGATGCCATAGCCGACCAGCAGAGCGATGATCGACATGTTGAACGACCAGCCAATCTTCAATCCCGCGTAGACATTGGAAGGCGTCAGGAGGATGCCAAGCACGATTCCCGTGATGACCGCGCGCGGACTGAATTCGCGCTCTACGGGACGGACGTGCGAGGTCGAGGTGTGATCCATGCGAATTCCTTATCGGCAAAAGACAGTTGGCTGAGCCAAGGCAGCCACCTGACAAGTGAGTGCTGTATCGACGTAAGGTTCACCGGCGATACGTTCTGGCGGCCACGTGATAGAGCGGTCCGCCCCCTGCGTTTGAAGGCCCGCTCAAGCAGTCTCCCGCCTGGCCGATAACCCTTGTGACGGCGGCCCTCCGGCCTCGCCAGGCTCTGCTGGTTGCATAGGGTAATGATCAATGGTTCTGCAGCTTAACCGTTTATTGATGATGGTTGCCCTGGTGCTCCTGGTTGCAGGTGGATCGGCATCGGCCATCGCAGCTGAGCCGCCGTTGCGCATTGTGACGGAGGAGTTGCCGCCCTATAACATGACCCAGAACGGTCGAGTGACGGGCATGAGCACCGAGGTGGTCGAGGCCGTGCTCAAGGAAGTCGGCGTCGAGGCTTCGATCCAGCCCATGCCCTGGGCGCGTGCCTACGAACTGGCGCTCAATGAAAGCAACGTGTTGATCTATTCGATCGTCCGCACCCCCGCGCGCGAGTCGCTTTTCCAATGGATCGGCGCCATCGCGCCGACCCAGTGGTATATCTACTCACTGGCTGAGCGACCAGTGAAACTCAATACCCTGGCCGATGCCCATGGTCACCAGATCGCGACCGTCAACCAAGACGTGGGAGAGCAGTATCTCGTCTCGAAGGGTTTTCGCATCGGCGAGGAATTGCAGTCCAGCAGCAAATACGAACATAACTACCGCAAGCTCAAGGTCGATCATGTGGCGTTGTGGATTTCAAACGAACTCAACGCCTTGTACCTGACTCGCCAGAATGGCGAAGATCCGGAAAAAGTACTGATCAAATCGCTGCCGCTGCCCGAGCTCAGCGCCGGCGGCTTGAGCATGGCGTTCAGCCGCAACACGCCCAAGCAGACTGTCGAGAAATTCCGCGTCGGCCTGGAGACCATTCGTCGCAACGGCGTCTACGACGCCATTGCGCGCAAGTGGTTATGAGATGGACAGCAACTTCGGACCGGGCTCCTCTCACCGATCACCGACCAAGGTACTCAGCTCCCTGGGACGGCGCCTGGTGCTGGCGACCTTGTTGTTCTGCCTGTTTTTTACCCTGGCGATGGTGACGTGGCGCACCTGGCTGGCCTGGGAAAGCAACCTGGCGGAAATGAATTCCGAGCTTGGCCTGATCGACCAGGTGTTCCAGGACACCTTGGCCCATGCCATTTGGGAAATGGACAGCGAATCCCTGGACAAGCAACTCAACAGTGTCGCGAATGCCGCGCCGGTCGGACGCGTGGTGCTCAATGTCCTGCGGCCCGGCCGTTCGCCAGAAACCATCGAACGCAATCGCTACACCACCGGCAATGCGGGCGCGGCCCCGGTGCTGCACCGCCAGCTTATCGCTCAACCCTATCTCGGAGCGCATGAAAAAGTCGGCGAGCTGACCATTGAAGGCGATAACCAATTGCTCTGGAAGCGCCTGTGGGGTGAAGCACGCAGCATCGTCATCACTCAGATCATCCAATCGATGCTGCTCGCCGGACTAGTCATGACCATGTTCAACCGCTTGGTGACGATCCACGTGGTGCATATTGCCCGGCATTTGGGCGAGCTCGCGCCGCAAACGCTCAAGCATCACCTCAAGTTGCAACGCTCAGTGGACCGCCAGGACGAACTGAGCCTGCTCGAATCCCAGGTCAACGAGTTGCAGGACAATCTCCACGCCCACCTGGAGCGCCAGCGTTCGGACGAACTGGCAATCGCCGCCAGCCGCGATCAGTTGGTTGAACTGGTCGAGGCGCGCACGGCGGAACTGCGGGCGGCCAACCAGGCCCTCGAAGCCCTGTCGCGTCACGATGCCCTGACGGGGCTGGCCAATCGTCGCCATTTCGACGAACTGAAGGAAATCGAATTTCGCCGCGCGGTCCGCCACCACACGCCGTTGGCCGTGCTCATGTGCGACGTCGATTTTTTCAAGATCTACAACGACACCTACGGCCACATGAACGGCGACCAGTGCTTGCAGCAGATTGCCGAAACCCTGCGTGATGTGTTCGGGCGCTCCGGCGAATTGGTCGCGCGCGTCGGTGGCGAGGAATTCGTCGTCTTACTGCCCAACATCAATGCACAACAGGCCTGCGACGCGGCCCAACGGCTGCGCATCGCCCTGGCCGAGCGGGAACTGCCCCACAGCGGCTCGTCGGTCTCGCCGTTTGTCACGCTGAGCATCGGCGTCGCCGAACTGGACCCCGAGGCCATGGATCATTTCGACCAACTGATGCAGCGCGCAGACCAGGCGTTGTATCGAGCCAAGCACCAGGGACGCAATCGCGTTTCCCTCTGAATCATCGTCAACGTCGAGGTCTGTATGCGCCACTCTCTGATGCTCTGCTCCTGCGTACTCCTGGCCTTGATCAGCCTCAACGGCCAGGCCGAAACCATCGAAGTCGTGACCGAGGACTCGCTGTACGCTTATCTGCGCGATGACAAACTGGTCGGCCCCGGTATCCATATCGCGTCCGACACGCTGAAACAGGCCAACCTCAGCGACTTTCGCATGGCGCTGTATCCCTGGGCGCGGGCCTACGAGATGGCGTTGCGAGAACCCAACGTGCTGATTTTCCCACTGGATCGCACCCCTGCCCGTGAACAGCTGTTCAAGTGGGTCGGTGAAATCCATCGTTCCACCAGCCGCCTCTACAAACTGCGCGACGCCGACCCCATCACTGTCCGCAACCTTGAAGAGGCCAAGCAGTACAGCATCGGCGTGATACGCAATGACGCCAAGCAGATCTATCTGCAAGAACGTGGGTTCAGCCGGCTGGTCGTGTCGGCGAACAACCACGACAACTTTCAGAAATTGTTGAACCGCCAGGTTCAATTGGTGCCGATGCCGGAGAACACCGCACGCCTGATGAGCCAGGATGCCCAGATGGATTTCAATCTGCTGGAGGAAGTCTATGCCCTTGAGGAACAGCCCCACAGGGTCTATCTGGCTTTCAGCCTGAGCACGCCGGACGAGACTGTCGCCAGGGCCCAGCGCGCGTTCGAAGCGCTCAAGGCGTCGGGCGAAGTGGCGCGGATCATGAAGGAAGAGCGCTGATGGGCGGTAGCCGTCAGCAGGGTTGAACTCCCCCCTCGAAACATCGTCCAGCGTATACGTGCACAGACCTGGAGATTTTTCGATGAGCACACTGAACGCCGTGTCGGACTCCATCCAGACCCGGATGTTGGAGCGCAATGACTGGGTGCCCAATAACCCGCGCCTGCCGGTGTTGGTTTACCGTGACGCGGTCTCAGTCAAGACCCCGGACCTGGCCGCACGCCTGGAAGAGATTTTCCGAAGCAACGGCTGGCCACCGCAATGGCGCTACGGAATCTACGATTTCCACCATTACCACACCGAAGGCCACGAGGTCCTGGGCGTTGCCAGCGGCCAGGCGCGACTGATGATCGGTGGTCCAGGTGGGCCAGTCCTCGACGTCAGGGCCGGCGATGTGTTGCTGCTACCCGCCGGTACCGGGCATTGCAACCTGGGCTCCAGCGAAGACTTCCTGGTGGTGGGCGCCTATCCACCCGGCCAGCAGGCCGACATCTGCCGCGAAGCGCCGAGCGAGGCTCAGCTGGCAAATATCGACACGCTGTCGTTTCCTCAGCGCGATCCGGTGTGCGGTGCGCGAGGTGGGGTCAACCGATATTGGCTGGACCAACGCTGACACTTGGCGGCCCAAGGCAACGATTCACGGTCAACGACCGTAGACCTTCTTCAATTGCTCTTGGGTCAGCGCGTCTTCGAACGGCACCGGCACCGATTTCACCGCGCCGTAGAGGTTGCGATAGCGCCAGTAATTGCCGTTGTTGGCCAGCTGATAACCGCGCTCGACCACACGCTGCCCATCCAGCACATAACGCAGGGTTTCCTGGGCCGCTTCCGGCGGCGCCGGTAACATCAGGTCGGCTGCCAGCACCCGCATCGACTCGTCAATGCATTCGTCGAGCACGGTCGTCACTTGCGCCAGGTCCAACCCACCATCATCCATGCAACGCTTGCCGCAGCGCCTGATCGGCTGGCTGGAGACTTCGATGCGCATGCGATACAGCGCCGAACCGGCGATATCCTGGACCTGCACCTGATTGATCAGCACGAAGCTGCCACGATCAGGGGTGAGCATCAGTTTAGGCTCGACGACCAGCCGGGCGTTGATGTCCCCCGTCCCCTGCTTGAGGCCGGCCGCCAGCGACGCCTGCTGGAAGCGCTGTTGCAGGCGCTCCTGCAACGGCACGCCAGCCAGCAGATCCGCCAGCGGGCGCGATTCCTTGGCGGCGGTATTTTCCGCATCGCGCTGCAAGCTGCCGCTGCCCATCTGGGTATTGATCAGGCTGGCAACCAGCAAACCGGCGAGCCCGGCGCTGTTGCCGGAACTGGCGACCAGGGTATGGCTCGACGACGCGGCCTTCTGCGCGGCCTCGGCGTCGACCACCGTGCTGGCACCGACAAATGCCTGCGGCAGCTGCAGATCCACCTTGACGCCATGGGCCTGGACGTAGGACACCACATCCGCCGATTTGAAACCGGCCTGCGGCGCCGGCTTCTGCGCGCATCCCCCCGCCATCAGCAGGACGAGCAAGCCGACCGCCATCAATGCACGGTTCATTGTTCGAACGGCGTGATCATTTGCTGGCGGCTCGAGTCCATGGCCTGATAGAAGGCGTTGGTCAGATTAGGAAATTCAGGCTCGTCCCATTCGCCCTGGGCGGCCTGCACGACGGCAAAGGGCTTGAACCACAGAAGCTTGTTATCGGCCAGATCGACCACCATACCCTGCCCAAACACCTGCGCCATGGGGACGCTGGTTGGTACGACGCTGTAATAACTACGGGTGGCGCCGGTCCCGATCACGTTGACCAAAAGCAGGCGATCGACACCGTAGGTGGCCTTGATCGGTGTCAGGTCGCGGGCGGTGTAGCCTTCGCGGAAACTCACTTCCTTGTATTTGCTCAGATCCACCGGCTCGTTGATGCGCTTGGCCTTGTAACCCTTGGTCTGCAACTTGGCGACAATGGCATCCGGTAACGTGTTGAGGTCACGTACCTGCCATTTCTCGACATTATCGCTGAGCTTGCTGTTGACGCCCTTGTTGATGGCCAGGTCCAGCAGTCCCTGGTTGCCGGTCAGCGCCAGCACGGGCTCGGGTACCACGTTGATGGCCACGCCAATGGTCGTTTCCTTGGCGTCCCAGAACTGTTTGTCCAGCGGTACCGGGGGTTGGACGTGGGCGCAGCCGGTGAGCGTCAGGCAGGCAAGCACAGTCAATGCAGCCAGGGTACGAAGCGTATAAGAAAACATGTATCAAGTCCTTATGATTAAAAACGATGCTGCTTGTGTCGGCAGCTACGCTAATAACATTAGTGGCACATTGATACTTTTTTTGAATTCCTTTTATCTCTCATACACTTCCTCGCTTCCCTGCGCCCTAGATCATCGGCGAACTGCTCACCACCCGCAGCGCCAACCCTTCGAACGCATCCAGCGTAATAGTGAATTCACCCTCGGGCGTAAGGTCCCCTTCGACCCGCTCGTTAATGATGTCCACCACCGGCCCCGGTGCGATACCGGGCAGGTGCAGGGTTTCGGTGATGGCCGTCGAGCCGAAGTTGAGCGCGGTGATTTGCGTGCCTTTGCCGGCGGGCAGTTCATGGACCATGATCAACAGCCCCGGATGCTCGACGTCCGGTATGAGTATCTGGCGGCTGGCGGCGATGTCGTAGGCGCGGCGCGCGGCGAGGATCCGGCGCAGTTGCGAAGCGAAAGAATCTGGATCCTTCAATTGGCTCGGCAGGCTGCCGTACAAGGTTCTCGGGCGGGGCATCTCACCGGCCGACAACGGTGCTTGCGGGTTGAGGTCCACCAGGTCGTAGGCACCGCGATGAATCCAGCGCGTGTCGCCGTCGCGCATCAGGTGCTCGACCTGTTCCGCCGGCAACGGCAATGCGCCCACCAGATCCCAGCCCGACAAGGCGAACACGCCCGGCTGCATGGCGTTGAACATCACCAGCAGGATGTGGACCTGGCGAATCTGCTGGATATCGGCCGCCGTGATCGCATCGAGATCACGAATGCCCAAGGCGGCGGTGATGATGCTGGCAGTCGTACAGGAGACGCCATTGGTAACGAATTTGAGGTTGTACGGCGCATGCTCGCCGGACAGGCGTTCGTACATCTGTTCGCGGATGTGCTCGCGCAAGATGCTGCCGGGAAAGGTCTGGCCTTGATAGAGGTAGGTGTCGTGGGCGTGCAGCGTCCAGAAATGCACCAGCTCCAGGGTCAGTTCGTCATGATTCTGCAACGCATGGATCAGCGATCCCGGGTCGATGCCGAAGGCCTGCATCTGGCGCAGCATCAAGCGCAGGAATTCCGTGTCGCCCATCAGCAACGCATGCTGGTAGGCCGGACGGGTGATGAAGTCGTAGGACAGGTCTGCCCCGCCGTGGGACATGGCAGCGATGTCGTCCAAGGTCAGGTTCAGCTCCTGGAAACTGAAACCACCTGCCTTGCGAATCGCACCGCCGAGCAATTGGTTGCCAGTAATCGACAGCGGATGGCTTTCAGACCAGGCAGTACCATCGAGCTTGCGCTCCACGCCGAGGAACCCATTGGCATCCAGACGGAGGATCTTCGCCCCCATGACATCTACGGCGTGCAGCGCGTCGCCGATGATCATCTGCTGCGCGGCGAATGTCGGGTCAAGCCAGTTCAACGACGGCTGCCCTTCCTTGAAGTAATGCAGATAGACCCAGCGCCGCGGCTTGCCATCGACACCCATGACGACCGGTGTCGCGCTCCAATCGGTTTCCTTGACGCCGGGTTCGAAGAAGATCACCCGTTGCAACTGGCCGACGATGTAGTGCTTGTCCCGAAGGGCGTCCACTTGCTGCGCGGTGAGGTTCTGCGCATCGCGCCCCTCCCCGACTTCGGGCAGCAGCGGCCAGTCCTCCTCACGGATCTCGACCATGTGGTAGAGCCCTGGATAGTCTTCATAGGCCATCTCCGCCAGGCGGAAATCCGCGCCCTTGCCGGTATGGGACGGGATGACGTCATCGATGACCACCGCGTTATGCGCGGCGGCCATGCGGGTCAACGCTTGGAGCTGCGCATCGGTACCCAGGGCAGGGTCGATGTCGAAGCTGATGCGGTCAAAGTTGCCATCGATGGTTGGCGTGAACTCGGTGCCCTGAAGCCCGCCAGACCTTTTCAACGGCCCGTTGTGAATGCCCTGGATACCGATTTTCGACAACGCGTGCCACAAGGTTTCGTCTCCCAGCGCCTCGAGCACCGTGCCATTTTCACGGGTGACGATGGAGGCCGGATACGCGGTAAACCACACCGACGAAAGTGCAGACGCATCGCGAGGACGGGTATGGGCGAAGGGTTGCTGCCACAAGCGACCTTGCCCCGAGTAAAGCTTGGCTCGCTGTCTCGCAGCGTGAAGCATCGATTGTTCGACCAGCCAGTCGACATGATTTTTCTCAGCCATCGTCATAAAAAAATCGCCTGTCGTGATGAAAAAGTCGCACCGCCCCTGGGCTCAGGGGCGGCGCTTATTAGTCATATGAGGCTTTGGACCGACATTCGTTGCACTCATGTGTCCATCTACCAAACGCCTTGCTCGCTCAATCACCGTTGAACGGCGCGTCCGGATTTCTCGCACCCGGCGGACCGGGCCTTTGCAGGGTGGAGCAATTGGAGCCATGGCCTGCCCCGTCGAGCCAGGCCTCGACAAAGGCAAAGGCATCCTTCAACGAGCCATGAAGCACGCCGTCATGGCCCAGGCCTTCATAGGTGCGCCAGGTGACGTCGTTATCGGCGGCGCACAAGGCCGCCGCGACTGCGTACTGCCGTTCCGGCGTGATGGTTCGATCTGCTTGGCCCGAGGCAATGAACAATGGGAAAGCAACCGACGCCTGGGGCATATCAGTCATCGGGGTGCGCAACGCAGTCAACGCTTCGGGAGCGATGGTCAGAAGCTCGGCAAATGAACCGATCTGCAATTCCTTGGATTTGGCGGCGATGTCCCGGGTACAACCCTGCCGGGCGACCCTTAGCAGTTCCAGGCCATCGTCCGTCAGGATGTCCTCTATCCGTGGGCCGTCGTCGCCCAGGGCGCCGGACGCCAACGCGAGGAACAGCGTATTGGACTGGCGTGGCGCCAGCGTAATCGGCCCTTGGGGGAACGTACTGTTCGCGGCGGTAAGCACCGCACCGAAGATGGAGAGTTCCGGTGCATAGCTGCCAGCGAGGATCGCCGCGCCCAGCGCCGCCCCTGCGCCCTGGGATTGTCCGGCGACGATCACGCGCTTGGCGATGAGCCCTGGCCTGATTGCCCGGGCGGCGCGGATCGAGTCCAGCACCGAGCGCCCCTCGGCTTGCCAGAACGTATAGGGATGCGGCCCCGGCCCTCCCAGGCCTTGGTAGTCGGTGGCGACAACAGCGAACCCGTGGGCCAGCCAGCGGTTGATGTAGGCCGAATCACGCTCGCGCCATCCCGCCCAGGACGGTGCGCAAACATCGGCGATCCCCAGCGTACCGTGGGCCCAGGCCAGTAGCGGCCAGCCGTCGGCGGGAGGCTTGCCCGCCGGCAGGTACAACGCCCCGCTGACCGGAACGAGGCCGGAGTGCCAGCGTGAGTCGGTGGAGCTGTAGAGCAGGCGCAACGCCTGAGCGGCGGCGGGCATCTGCGGCTGCACCGGCAGGGTCTCGCTGCGCAGCACCGCACCGGGCAATCCGGGCATCGGCCCCGCCCAGCGATAGAACGGCGACAGCGTCATATCGCCTGCCGCAGGGCCGACCGGCAGCGTACCGGCCGCCATGACATTGGCCGTCACGCCAACGAACGCACCGATGCAGAGGCGTGTGAGGAACGCGATTCGGAAAATATTCATGAAACGTTCGCCTGACCGGAAAGAGCCTTGCGCAAGGCGCTGCCCTGCGCAGCAATGACGTTGCGCGCAACGGGGGCCACCTCGTTGAACCGGACAAACCCGTGGGTCATGTTTGCGAGCACCCGCAGGCTCGTCGCCACGCCCGCGCTTTTCAGTCGGCTCGCGAGTTCGCGATTTTCATCCAGCAACGGGTCCAGTTCGCCAACCACCAACCGCACCGGCGGAAGGCCCGCCAAGTCGGCGATGATCGGCTGCACGCGCCAGTCATCTTCATCACTGGCCAGGTAGCTCGCCCAATAGGCACTCATTGTCTCGACCGAGAGGTTCTGGCCAGCGTATCCGCCTAGCCGCAGCCAGGAATCGGAGGTCATGTCCCGCGAGTAGCTGCCGTAGAACAGCAACAACTGCCGCAGCGCATCAACTCCCGCATCACGCAGCGCGATGGCAGCGCCCAGGGCGAGGTTGGCGCCTGCCGAATCTCCGCCCAAGGCATAACCGCGTACCGGGCAATCGGTGATCGTCCCCAGCTTGATGACCCGGCTGACGATCGCCAGCACTTCGTTGAATGCGACCGGAAAGCGATACTCCGGCGACAACGCGTAGTCGATGGACAGCACCGCCAGGCCGCTGTCGCGCACCAACTGGCGCAGCGGCGCGTCCCAGCCGGCGAGCGACCCGTGGCGGAATCCACCGCCATGGCAGTAGAACATCAAGCAAGGCGTCTCATCGCCTTCCGGCCAATAGAGCTTGCAGGGCACCGTCCGGCCATCGACGGCGAACCCCAAGGTGCGTTCGTAGGACAGCGGCACGCTGCGGCGTGCCGCCCAGGCATTGATCCGTTCCAGTTGAGCACGGACGCTTTGCACATCCCCCTGAACGACCGGCAGCAACCCTTGTTCATGCAGCGCCGTGGCCACCGCGAGCAAATCCGGATGAACCGGCGGCCGTGCGTCCACCGGCGGGTTTCCAGCGCGACTCATGCCTGACCTTCGCAGCGACGTCCGTCAGCGATGACGCAATGGCTGGGCGGGCTGCGGCCTTCCAGGACGGCTGCAACGCATTGGGCGGCAATCAGGTTGGTCCGGTTGAGCCCCTCGACCGTGGACGCCCCGGCGTGGGGTGTGACGATGACGTTCGGGAGCTGGATCAGTTGTTCAGTGACCGAGGAAAGCCTGGGGTCCGACTCGCTTTCGAAAACATCGAGTCCCGCCCCTGCCAGGCGCTTTTCCCGCAGGGCATCGAGTAGATCCGCATCGCGCACCAATCCGCCGCGCGCGGTGTTGATCAGCACTGCGACGCGCTTCATCAGTGCCAACGCACGGCCATCGATCAGCCCCTGGGTTTGTGGATTGAGCGGTGCATGCAGGGTAATGAAGTCGCTTTCCTTGAGCAGTGTTTCCAAGTCGACAAAGCAACCGCCGGCTTGGGCGCTACCCGGGCGAGGGGAATAAATCAGCGGCTTGACCTCAAAGCCGGACAAGCGCTGCAGCACGCCCCGGCCAATCCGGCCCAACCCGATGACGCCCACGGTTTTACGGAACAAATCGCCCCCAAGGGGAATCGACCAGTCGTTGGCGGCCAACCCCAGTTGGCACTGCTTGAGTTGACGACACACGGCGAGCATCAGCGCGACGGTGTGGTCGGCGACGCTCGCGTCGTTGCCGCCGATAGCGATGGTCGCCACCTTCCCCGCCGCTGCCACCGCTGCCGTATCGACCCGTTCGTAGCCCACGCCGCGACGGGCGATGACCTGCAAGCGCGGGAGCGAAGCCAACAGGCTGGACGTGATGTTCGCGTGCCCGACGATCCAGCCATCGGCGTCCGACAGAAGGTCCGTCAGCTGGCGTTCACTCAAGTCACCATCGGCTTGCCCCGGAGCCAGTTCCGCGACGACCACCTCACAGCCATGGTTCTTGAGGAAGTCGCCGGCCATGGCGTCGAAGAATCGTTGTGTCACCACTACTTTATGGCGAGGTTCAAACATCTCGGGCCTCCCGATACAGGTATCCAATGATCAAAACGCGTAATCCAGATACACGCGAGCCTCGGAGCCGCTGACGACGTTGTCGGCCTGCGCGGAGATAAGGGCGACGAAGTCCTGGTCAATTCGATAGTCGATATAAATCAAGCCCACCGAAAGTCCCGCGTATTCTTTTTCATCGAAGCGGTAATAGAGACGGTATTCATTCTGCCGCTCGGTCACGTCCGTGCGTCGGCCGCTAAAGGGATCGGTGGCGTCAAACTCACCTTGCTTGTAGATAGCCATGACTTTGAAACCGTCCAATGGAGCACCCCATAACGAATGTCCGCCCAAGTCATATTCAGCGCCCAGTTGCCAGGTTCGTTCGCCATCGTTATTAAAATCGTTACCCGAGCGTGTCCACGCGTCCATCCTGCCGTCGACGTTGTCGCCGTGGTCGAAGTAGGCGTAACCCAGTTGCCCGTTGCTCAACTGCGCGTGCGTCTCGGAAAATGAAACACCCAGGCGAAGTTTGTCGAGTAACAAACCGACATTGATGTTCAACCACGTCGCGTCATCGTCATAGGCGGCCTGGCCAGATTGCCAATCACGCTCCCAGATCGGCCCGGCTTTTTCGAATTCATAATATTGAGTGTCGAACACGATGCCGGCTTTATCGCCAAGCGGCGCTTTGAGCGTCAGCCCATAACGCGTGTTCTTATTGAAGTCTCGCGACACACCTTGGTCGAAACCCAGTTCGATGGCCTTCAAGTCGTACTTGACGCCATAGGTGTAGAGATCTTTTATTTCTTCGCCTGTCTGGCTCAGCAGGTGTTCGAATTCCTCTCTGTCCCGAGGGGATGTACGGTTGATGTAGGCGGTTTCAAACCCAAGCGTACCGGGCAGCGGACCGATCCCCATCTCGGTAAGATTCAAATGGGCGCGGCCACCTTGATAGGAACCGGGAACGATTCGGGTATCGAGCGTGACCAATGTCCCCGCATCGAACCGACCCCGGCCGATTTGACTGTCGGCATCCCAACCGTTGCCTTCATAACGCAACTTGAAGTAACTCTGGCCTACTTTGGCGAAACCGCCGTTGGTGCCGTCGGTATCGTCAAACAAGTTTCGGCCATTGTCTTTCGAATCAATCATCGCCACGCCATACAACGAGGCATCAAACCCTACGACCCCGGCCCAATAACCGGAGTTATAGTCCAGGATCGCACCGACCCCTGTCCCGCCCAACTCGGAGCCCTCCGGAAAACCTCCGAAACGGTCCTCGATCAAGTCATTGGATATCCGCGTATTGATATACATCGAGCGAAGATAGGCATTCAACTTTCCTTCATGCTGAAACCTGTCCGGATGACTGATCGTTGCCGACAGACAAAGATCAGACATACACAATGTTGACAGGAACGTCATCGCGACGGCGTTAATCGATTTCATCGACCACCTTATCTATTATTTTTATTTTGACGTGAGCAGACGCAAACCGGGCGTCCGTTAAACTTTGGCGTAGCGAATCAATGAATCAGATAATTGCCCGGGTCAAAATCGCCGCCACAATCAACACAAGACTGCTGCCTATGGCCCAGAGCAGGCAGTAGCGTTGCATGTCACCCATGTCGCGCTTGATGATTGCGCTGATCAAATAAACCGCCGCGACCAATGGGCTCAATGCATGCACCGGCTGACCCAGTACCGATGCGCGAGCGATGTGCATGGGGTCGATGCCGTATTCGGCGCCGGCGGCCCCGAGCACGGGCAAGATCCCGAAGAAAAACGCGTCGTTGGATAACAGGAAATTAAGCGGCAGGGCGACAAGCGCGGTGATGATGCTGAAATATTGGCCGCCGCTTTCCGGAATCAAGTGCACGATCTTCTCGGACATGCCATCGACCATGCCGGTGCCTGACAAGATCCCGGTGAATGCACCTGAGGCGAATATCAGGGCGATGACCATCAGGACACTTTCCGAGTGAGCCGCGACTCTGGCCTTCTGCTCCGCCAAGCGCGGATAGTTGATCAGCAGCGCCAGGGAAAAACCGACCATCATCAACATGGGCAAAGGCGCCAGTCCTGTCGCCATGGCGTACATGAGCCCTGCGGTCAACGCGAGGTTGATCCAGAAAAGCTTGGGTTTGTGCGTTTCCGATTGCAGGATGGGTAAGGCGGGGTCTTGCTCTGTGGCGACATTAGACGCGGGCGTCCAACCCAAACGCCGCCGCTCCTTGCGGCCGATCCAGAAGGCGACGATGAACGCATAGGCCAGTCCCGCAAACATGGCTGGCACCAAGCCCAGGAACAGCTCCGCGACATCAAGATGAAGCGCGCTGGCGGCGCGCGCCACCGGCCCTCCCCAGGGAATAAGGTTGACCACGGTATTGGTCAACAAAAGCATCAGCGCGAGAATCAGCGGGTTCATGCCGAGGCGAAGGTAAAGCGGCAGAAACGCCGTCGTTACGATCAATACCGTCGTTGCGCCATCCCCGTCGAAAGAAATGACCGTGGCCAGCAGCGCGGTGCCCAGCACCACGCGAAGCGGATCATTGCCTACGTAGCGGAGGATTTTTCGCACGGCGGGTTCAAACAGGCCGGCGTCGAACATGATCGCGAAGTACAAGATTGCAAACATCAACATCAGTGCGGTGGGCGCGACCTGCTTCACGCCGTTCATCACCATCCCACCCAATTCCGGCCCTGCCCCACTGGCCAGTCCAAAAGCAACTGGAACGAGGATCAGTGCCGTCACGGCAGAAAGTCGCTTGCTTATGATCAATGCCATAAACGTGACGACCATTGCGAAACCTAACCAAGCCATGCGTGTCACCTTCTCGTTTTTATTGTTATCGATGTCATCGAAAATCAACGTGAACAGCTCTTGCGCAGCCGAAATCTACATAGGGGTGGAATGGCTGTAAATCTTGATTTTTTTCGTCAACATCCAGCTCTTTGGCGCCTGATCCATCGTGAACCCTGCGCACAATTTTTGCCCTGATCGGAAAAAATTGACGCGCCGATAGACATTGATGAAATCTCGTTATATTTAATAAACATGTATAAAACCTAATCAACCTGATCGGATTCGTCATGCCAGATCAAGAAAACCTTTACCTCTCGGCAGAGGAAGCCGCGGCCCTGCTTGGGGTCAGCCTTCCAACGCTCTACGCCTATGTCAGCCGCAAGAACATCCGCTCGATCAAGATTGCCGGTTCGCCCAAACGCCGTTACTGGGCCGAGGACATTCAGCGTTTGGTAAAAGTCCCGGCGGGCGAGAAACAGGCTGCGAAACGCTCGTCGCCGTCGGACAGTGCGATTACGCTGATCACCGATGACGGGCTGTTCTATCGGGGACACGACGTCCTCGAACTGGCTGATCACGCAACGGTTGAAGACGTCGCCGAATTGATCTGGCAAGTGCCTTCGGCGTTCGGCACGTCATTGCCTCGTGCGCCTAAGGATGCTGCCAAGCTGTTGAAGATCTATGAGCAGATGTCCGCACAAGAGAAAGCCATCGCGCTGTTCCCCCTGGTGCAGCGAGAAAACCCGAAGGCGTTCGACCTTTCCACTGACAGTTACGCCCGCACGGGCGCCGACGTCGTGAGATGGTTTGCCGCATTGGTCGTGGGTGCGACCGAACCGAGCACGCAACCCTTGCATGAATTCATCACCGAGGCCTGCGGCGCCCCGCCTGCCTATGCCGAGCTGATCCGGCGCCTGCTGATTCTCAGCATCGATCATGAACTGGACCACGCCACCCACAGCGTCCGCGTCGCCGCCACGAGCGGCGCTACGCCTTACTACGCGGTGATCGCCGGGCTTGCAGCGGCCAGGGGTCATAAGGTCGCCTACGGAAGAAATGAAGCCGCCAGCAGGATGATCGAGGAAATCTGCACGGCCCCAGACCCTGCCCAACCCATTCTGCAGCGCTACAGCCAGGAGGGGCATATCGTCGGGTTCGGCGCCAATGTCCATTCAATCAACGACCCACGCGCCAGCAATCTACTGGCAGCGCTGACCGCGGTGTTTGATGGCGACAGCGAGTTTGCCAAGCTGCAGAAAGCCTTTTCAGTGGCCTCGGAACTCGTTGCCTATCCGCCGGAGTTCATTCTCATGGTGAGCTTCATTGGCCGGAAACTGGGATTGCGTGGACAGGAAATCTCCCTGGCGGGCGTCGGGCGTTCGATCGGTTGGATAGCCCACGCCAGCGAGCAATACAACCAACACCACGACGCTCGACCTCGCGCGCGGTATACGGGGACCTTGCCGACGGCGACCAAAATCGGGCGCCGTTGAGCCCCCTTGGGAGCGCCAATCCCGTTACGAGACCGCCATCGCCGCGAACAGCGATTCGAACTCGTCTTGTTCTTCCAGCCGGGTAACGAACCCCAGTACCCGGGCCTGGGCCGTTGCGTCGATATGTGGCGCTGCCATGCGTACGAATTTTCGCTCGAAATCACGATCGCTCATCGGGGTTTCGACGGATCCGGGCCCGGTGATCATCTCACTCACCACTTGCTCGCCTGACACCAGGGTCACGCTGATACGATTGGCCAGGTGCCGTGGGAACAGTGCAGTCAGCGCCGGATCCTCAGCGACGACAATTTTGTCCATCAAGGCAATCGCCGCCGGGTCGGCAATTTTTTCAGCAGAATACGAGCCTATCGTGATGTCGCCATCGAGCAATGCCCGGGCGACGTTGTAAGGCAAGCTGTGGTCCGCCGTTTCCCTGGTTTTGGGCAACCATTTCTCCGGCGTATCGGCCAGCACCCGGCGGTTGAATTCCGAGGTTTCGATGGTAATGGCGGCAATCTCGTCCACCCCGTCGATCCGTTTGCGTAGATCAAGCGCAGCCCAGACCGCCGTATGCAGCTCGCCATTGGTGGGAAATGTCTTGGTGAGGGAGCGGCAAATGGCGTAATCGCCATTGTCAGGCGTACCAAAATGGTCGGTATCCAGCTCGAATGGCCCCGAAACCTGCTTGAAGAAGCCCATCTCACCTTCAAAGACCGGCGACGGCCCCGTCATGCCATGGCGCGCCAGTTGGGCAGCAAAAATGGCGTTGCGTGCGGCATTGGCTGCAGAGCAACCCTTCCAGTCTGACAACGACCCACTGCGCACCTGGCGCATCGCCAGATGCCCGCTCAGGGCAATATTGATCGCTTGCTCAGTCTGGACCATGTCGAGTTTCATCAGGTTCGAAGCCGCCACCGCCATCGCGACGTTGATGTAATTGACGTGATCCCAGCCACGCTTGTTCAAGCTGGCCGCATCCTGCAACCGCATCTGGATCTCGTAGGCCAGGACAATCGCCGAAACCAGTTCGGCACCCGTTGCCCCCTCGGCCTGGGCCACGGCGAGGCAGGCGGGAATGTTGTCACTGGGGTGGCCCGGTTCCTTGCCCATGTAGCCGTCGTTATAGTCAAGGAAGCGGACCATCAGGCCGTTGGCGAAGGCGGCGATTTCCGGCGTGGTTTTTAGATCCGTGCCGAAGACGCTCGAGGATTTCGCGGTGTTGGCGGCGGCGTAACACACGGCAGCCGTTACCGGGTCAGCCCCGTAGGCGCCCAGCACGCAGGCCAGGCTATCGATAAAGCGCTGGCGTACCAGGTGGATGATTTTTGCGGGCAGCCTTTGCTTCCTGTATTCGTGGGCGTATCGCGCCAGCCGCGTAGCAACGGTCGAGTCCGTCATGGTTACCTCAGGTATGGGTGGGTCAGGCCTCGTCCGTGAGGCGAACAAATCAAGGCGCCACTTGGCGTAGGAAGTTTTAATCGACCATCACGTCGAGCAGGCGGACGTATTGCTGGCCGGCATGCATGTCGCGCTCGACCATGCCCCCCTGCGGCGTTGCCCGCGGATAAGAGATCTTGACCATTTCCAGGTCGGGCACGGCAATGCGCTTGACCCGTTCGGGGTCGGTGCCGTAGAGCCTTGCAAATTGCGCGGGGGAAAGTGCGGCGCAATCGGAATAACGCTCAAAGTTCTCGCGCCCATTGAAAAAGATATCGAACGTAATCCAGAACGGCCCCGCTTGTTTGGATCGGACATGCCGACAGACATCACGCAACTTGATCACTGTGCAAGCTCCTGTATAGCCGTCGACTTATCTGATAGATCAATCCATTTCAGACGAACCAATTCCAATGGATCTTCAAGTTGCACGACGTGATTCAACTTGAACTCGAATATCTGCCCGCGAGGTATATCGGCCGGTGTAAAGGCGAACCCATAGGAAGGCAGTTCCTTGCCCATGACACTGGGGTAATGGAAAAAATACGGATTACAGGCTTGAGCAATTGTATTGGCCATTTCCTGGGTCGCGGCAGTGGCGACAAACAACATACCCACTTCAGGCGGGGGCAATGTCCCAACCGCAGGCGCTGCACCCGTGACGCCATTCCATCCGTACATCCGCAGGGAAATATGAAACTCGCCCAATTCCTCGGCCGGTATGGACTGGCGCGTTCTTTTATAGAGGGCTTCGAGCAAACGATCGTGGAAACCATCGATATCATTGAGCATATCGGGATCCTGGATGCCCACCAGCATGATCGTTTGATATAAACCAGCCGAGGCACCTTCCAACTTCATGGTGTAGGGCATTTCTTCCCAGCGCGAGCCCTCCACTCGAACGGCGCGGCCATTCAGCCCGGTATAACGCGCCTGGGCAACATTCAAGATGCCGCCTGGCTCGATCAACCGGAACGGATCGCTGTTCTCGTAGAGCATGTGGGCCGATACGCTATGGGGGGTGCACTGATTGTCTTCGCTCAAGGGTTCGACTTCGAAGCCGTTCGCATCGACACTTAGCAGGATGCCCGACCCAAGCGTCGGGTTGACGGCGCATTGCACGCCGCATTCACCGATTTTGCCGGCGTGCCAAGAAGGCCCCCAAGGTGCGCCCTTCCAGATGGGATAGCAGCCGATGACCGCAGTATCGGTGGAACGACCCGCCAGGATTATGTCCGCGCCAGCATCGAGGGCCGCGAGAAAGGGTTCCACCCCAAGCGCCGCGACAATGTGTTCACAACTGTCTACCGTCGCGTCTTCCAGACTTCCATGAGGCGGCAGCGGCTTGATACGGCCTTCAGCGTTCAGTTTTTTAACGGTCTGTTTGTCTTGCTCGCAATAGATGAGCGCAATTTTTGGCGAAACGCCCAACTCTGCAGCAATTTCAAGGGCAATATCTCGCGTCCAATCCAAGTTGAGATCACCGCCTGCCTGCCCTGCGGTGCCGACAATTATCGGCACGCCGGAGTGCGCCTGGGCTTTCATCAAGATTGTCAGGTCGCGCTTGACCGCGCCTCGGTTGTTCTTGGATTTACCAAGTGCAAGATAAGCCGCACCGCTATCGGTTGAGCCGGCGTCCGTAGCGATGACTTGCGCCCCCGCCGCGAGCCCATAAGCAATTTCTTCTTCGCGAACGCCCGCCCCCAAAGAACCACAGGGAACGATGACTTTTATGCAACCTTCAAATAACTGCCCCATAACACCCTCTTCTTGGCGACTCAGTGCGCCAATAATAGGGGCTGAAACTACGTTGACAAGTGGACAGATTTTGTCCATATAGCCCCGTCCGCAAACACCCTTTCGCTGCAACTTTGCGAGGTTCATTGATAACTTCCGACGTTCTCCATCTGCAACTATGGACGTCTAAACATATGCGCCAAGGCCCGTTCCTTCGCGTTAGGAACGCTGAGTTACTTTAAATAAAACCTCCGTTTCACCGACTGAATATGCCAACTGAACACCGCCTCGCAGGGGTATAGAAAACGCTTCATGGCAGCCTTCGTGGCGCCAACAAACCGTCACAAAAATGGCACCCATAAAAACTTTTAAATAATGCGCCATTTTTCCGACAGGTGGCACTGGCGTCCCATTGCTCCAGATTCGGGGAGAAGCTCATCATCCGCCGGGTATCACTGTGCGTTCAGGCGCTCATCGGCGCTGACACAGGACGTAACTAACCGCATCGCTCGATGGAGCAACATTAGGATGATGACTGTCTATTTTCTTGTCATGACGATCTGTAGTGGCATGGAAGGATGTGTGGAAGAGCGAAAAACCGGAGCCACCTACTCCTCCAGGGAAATGTGCGTCGACACAGCCAGGGAAATGGTGCCGCGCAAAGGCGTTAAGTATAAATGCCGCAGTGAGCGGTTGTGGGTCACAAACGAAGTATCGCCCGCAGGAAGTTACGAAGCGGTCGTCTCTACCAAGGAACAGCCGTTACCCTAAGTTGGCGTGCGGTCTTTTATCCTTCCAGCACCAATGACATGTCCAGATACCTGGCGCACATGAAATCGACGAATGCGCGAACTTTCGGTGCCGCCAGGCGCCTGGACGTGTGCAATACCCAGAGCTGCGCTTCAACCCCCGATACCGTCCCCCATTGAACCAACTCGCCACGTGCAAGTTGACGTCCGGCGATGGATTGCGGAATGAGTGCCGCCCCGCCCCCGGCGATAGCCGCGTCGCGAATCATCAGGAACGAGGAAAACCATAGCTTGGGGACAGGCTCCAGGATCAAGCGCCCATCATCGAGATTCCAGTGGGTCGGTTGGAAGTTCGAGAACACGATACTGGGAACCGGCCTGACCGCACCGGGTGTCGGCTTGGCGATTCCTGGCGCGGCCACGACCACCAACCGGTCCTTGGCGAAACATCTTCCGACCAGACTGCTGTCCGGGCTCGGGTTGATCCGGATGGCCACATCGTACTGTTCCTCGACCAGGTCGACCAACCGATCCTCCGCCACGACATCAAGCGAAACCTGCGGGTAGGCCGCACAGAACTCAGCCCCAATACGCCCCATCGCCAGTTGCGAAAACAACACCGGGGCAGCCACTCGCAAGCGTCCGCGCGGCGTGGACAGCCCTTCCTGCGCCGCCGCCATGGCCTCGATCACCTCGCCCAACGGGCCTTCGGTTCGGGCAATCAGCATCTGCCCAGCCTCGGTGAGCTTCAGGCCACGGGCGCTGCGCTCGATCAGCCGGACACCCAGCTGCTCCTCCAAGTCGGCAATGCGCCGCGACAAGGTAGCTTTCGACCTGCCGCTCGCTCGGCTGGCCTTTCCAAGCCCTTCATTGGTAGCCACCAAGGCGAAATCGATCAGCGCGTTCAGGTTCATGGTGTTCCATTTTTGAGACGATGTGTCTACATATTGGCGTCTTCGTTTTACACCTGCAACAGCCTATCGTCTTGTCATCGGGAAACGCATTCCCTTTATCCCACGACAGGAGATACATATGAGCATCTTGATCACCGGCGCCACGGGCACCATCGGTTCACTCATCACTGCGCGGCTCGCCGAAGCGGGCGCCGAGGTAAAAGCCCTGGTGCGCCAGGCCGGCAAGCGCGACTTCCCGGCAGGCGTCACCGAAGTCATCGCAGACCTGACCGACGTACCTTCGATGCGTGCCGCGCTTTCATCGGTGCGTACGTTGTTCCTGCTGAACGCCGTCACGCCCGATGAAGTGACACAGGCGCTGATCACGCTGAACCTGGCACGCGAAGCCGGTATCGAGCGCATCGTCTACCTGTCGGTGATCCATGCCGACAAGTTCACCAACGTACCGCACTTCACCGGCAAGCATACGGTCGAGCGGATGATCGAAAGTCACGGCGTTCCGGCAACTATCCTGCGCCCGGCGTACTTCATGCAGAACGAGCTCATGGTCCAGCAGACCATCCGTGACTACGGCGTCTACCCGATGCCGATCGGCTCGAAGGGCGTCTCGATGATCGATGCGCGGGACATCGCCGATATCGCCGTCGCCGAGTTGCTGCGACGCGACCGGGCCCCCACTGCCCTGGACCGTGTCACGCTGGAACTGGTCGGCCCGCAAGCATTGACCGGTGCAGCCGTGGCACAAGCCTGGAGCTTGGCACTGAGTCGCGAAGTCGCTTATGGCGGTGACGACGTAGCCGCCTTCGAAGGACAGATGGCATCGTTCGGCCCCGGCTGGCTGGCGTACGACATGCGCCTGATGATGGCCGGCATCCAGACATTCGGCATGCAGGCCGAAGACGGGACGGTCGAACGGTTGCAAGCCATTCTGGGACGCCCTCTGCGCACCTACGATGATTTCGTCCGCGAGGCCGTTGGCCAAGCTTGAATGCTCGGCAATGCGTCGTAAAAGGGGAAGGCTATTGTCTTCCCCCAGTGACGGAGGACGCCCTGGACGAGCGCTTGAGGCTGTCGTTCCGTCAGATCCTGTAATAAATCGTCTCGTATGAAGTGTTGGAAACCGTTGTAGGATTTCTTCCCCAAATTATTTCCAGGTCTGTATGAACACGCTTCAGGAACCTCCCAGTCGCATTTCCCATGACACTGTTTTCCGCCCCCCAGCGCCGGGCACCTTCCGGTCGCAGCCTTCTCCCCTTGTACTGATCGTCCGAGGGAACGCATAACCCATGGAATGGATCGTTGACCCCACGGCATGGCTCGGCCTGCTGACCTTGATTGTGCTGGAGCTGGTGCTCGGCATCGATAACCTCGTATTCATCGCCATCCTGGCTGACAAACTCCCGCCCGAGCAGCGTGACCGTGCCCGCGTCATCGGCCTGTCCCTCGCGCTGCTGATGCGTCTCGGCCTGCTGGCCAGCATCTCCTGGATGGTGACCCTGACCAACCCGCTGTTCGAACTGTTCGACAAAACGTTCTCGGGACGGGACTTGATCATGCTGTTCGGCGGTGTGTTCCTGTTGTTCAAGGCGACCATGGAATTGCACGAGCGGCTTGAGGGCCACGTGACGCAACGCGCCGGTAATGCCGCCTATGCGATGTTCTGGCCCATCGTTGCGCAGATCGTGGTGTTGGACGCGGTCTTCTCCCTGGATGCGGTGATTACCGCCGTGGGCATGGTGGAGCACCTGTCGGTCATGATGATCGCGGTGATTTTCTCCATCGGCTTGATGATCGTCGCGAGCAAGCCGCTGACGAAATTCGTCAACGGCCACCCCACCGTCATCATGCTCTGCCTGGGCTTCCTGATGATGATCGGCTTCAGCCTCACCGCCGAGGGCCTGGGCTTTCACATTCCCAAAGGCTATTTGTATGCGGCGATTGGCTTCTCGATCCTGATCGAACTGTTCAACCAATTGGCGCGCTCGCGTCGCAAGAAAAGCCTGCAAGGCCTGCGGCCGATGCGTGAGCGTACCGCCCATGCGGTACTGCGCCTGCTGGGCGGAAAACAGTTGGGTGCCGATGAAGTGGGCGAAGAGATCGCCGACATGCTGGCCGACGGTGAACACGAACAGGTTTTCCATCGACGCGAACGGGTCATGATCAGTGGCGTGCTGCAATTGGCAGAGCGCCCGATACGCCAGGTGATGACGCCTCGTGCGCAAATCGACCATCTTGACCTGACGGACACCTCGGAACAGATCCGTACGGCGCTGATGCACTCTTCGTATTCGCGCTTGCCGTTGATTCGGGAAGGACGCGTGGATGAGCCCCTGGGCTTCGTCCACAAGAAAGAACTTCTCAAGGAAATACTGGCGGGCAACCCGCCGAACCTGGAAGCCATGGCGCGTAAAGCCATCAACCTGCTCGACAGCTTCACGATCCTCAACGCGTTGGAGCAAATGCGCAAGGAGTCGACCCACATCGCGTTCGTGGTGAACGAGTTCGGCGACTTCGTGGGCCTGCTCACCATGACCGACATCCTCGAGTCCATTGCCGGCGAATTACCGGACGCCAGCGAAATCGAAGGGCCGAACATCGTCCCTCAGGAAGGCGGCTTTCTCGTCAGCGGTGCCCTGAATCTCAGTCAGGTTCGCGAGCATATCGGCTTCCAGGTCGAGGCGACGGAGGATTACCAGACGCTCGCCGGGTTGGTGATGAGCCTGCTGGATCGCCTGCCGATCATTGGCGACACCCTCAGCTGGCAAGGCTGGCGCATGACCGTCGTGGAAGTTGAAGAGCGCCGGGTGACCCGGGTGTTGTTACGTGTCGAGGAGCCCGCTGGATTCGCGCATGATTGATTGTCGGGGCTGCCCCACAAGTGCGGGGCCTCGCGTCCCGCTCATCCGCTGATATAACGCTCCAGGCGCGCGGCCAGGAAAGACCTCAACACCTGGAGCGCAGGCGTTAACGAGGTTCGATGAGCGCAGACCAGTTGGAGCGGCGCAGGCTGGCCGTAGTCCGTCGGGAAAACTTCCACCAGGCGGCCGCTGCGGATATCGTCCACGACATCGAGCTTGGACTTGTAGACGATCCCCAGCCCCGACACCGCCCAACGCCTGACGATATCGGCATCGTCGCTGATGCGATCGCCCATGACCTGGACCGTTTCCATCCCTTCGGGCGTCTGGAAACTCCAGCGCTCGAAAGTCTGTTCCCCCATCACGTAACGAAGACAATTGTGCCGGCTTAACTCCGCAGGGGTCTTCGGCAGGCCATGGCGTGCAATGTAGCCGGGGGATGCGCACACCGTCCTGCGGTTGGAAGGCGCCAGCGCCAGGGACACGAGGCTTGAGTCAGCCAATTGGCCATAGCGAATGCTCGCGTCCAGGTGCTCGGTGAACAGATCGGCCACCTGGTCGCTGACACGCAATTGCAAGAGCACGTTGGGATGCAATTGTTGGAATTCATCCAGCCACGGCAGCAGCAGGTTGCGCCCGATATCCGAAGGCATGGAAAGCCGTAGCGTCCCGGCAATTTCGTCGCGCCCCTGTGCCAGGGCCAACTCGCCATTCCCCAGCGCCTCCAGCGCTTGCCGGGCATGGGTCAGGTAACGCACACCGTCGTCCGACAAACGCAGCCGCCGAGTAGAGCGCACGAACAGCCTCACCCCCAGGCTCGCCTCCAGCCGCTGCACCGCGACGCTGGCCAATGCCGGAGAGATGTCCAACAACCGCGCCGCCGCCGAAAAGCTCCCGGCGTCCGTGGTGGTCACGAACACCTGGAGGTCATCGACTCGAATGATTTTCTTCACGCTGCTGGGTGCTTTTCCGGGTACGGGGTTTTCAGCGTAATGGGAAACATGGCTATTGCACAGCCCGATGCAGGATTCTTGTTTATTGCTTCCCCTCGTAATTGACCATCCAGGCAATCCCGAAACGGTCTTCGAACATGGCAAAGCGCTCCGCCCAGAACGTCTTCGCCAAGGGCATCTGCACACTGCCACCGGCACTCAAGCCGTTGAAGAGCCGCTCGGCCTCGTCAGCGCTGTCGACATTGAGGGAAACCGACACGCCTTGCGGTTTGCCATACGGCTGGCCCGGCGGACAGTCGGAGGCCATCAGGCTGAAATGGCCCACGGTCAGGCAAGTGTGCATGATCAGGTCCGGGTCCTTGGGCATGCCGACGTCTTCCGGCGCCTCGGCAAAGGACATGGAAAACAGCTCGCCGCCAAGCACATCCTCGTACAACGCAAAGGCTTCCTTGCATTGGCCGTTGAAGGTCAGGTAAGGGATGATTCTCATGGTGGGATCTCCTGAGAATGGATGAACCAAGCCGCCCGTGTGGCGGCTCTACGGACTAATCGAATGGCAACGGCTGGAATCGACAGGCGGGTGAAGTTATTTTCGCCCCGTCGTTGGCGGCCAAGGAAACGACAAGCCCTCTCTTGCGTGAGCAACGTCCAGGCCTCAGCGATTCCACTGGAAGCGATAGATGTCCCGATAGCCATTGCCAGGGTCGTACAGGAGCTTCGTCCCGCCGTCGAGCGCGATATTGTCGGCATTGACCAAGTGAACCGGTGCAACGAAGCCGCTCACGGGCTGAGCTGCCAGCAGTCGATTCAATTCATCGATCACCTGCCAACCATGCAGGTTGAGCGGTTCGGCCACAGTGACCGTCTGGTAGTTTTTTTCCTGGATGCGCAAGAACGCCGAAGCGCTACCGTCACCGGCGGACAAAAGGCTGATGCCGTCCCGGGATATCGCGGCGCTGTTCAAGGCAGCAACCGCGTAGTCGAAATAGATATCGTTGATGGCCAGCGCATGAGTCCAACGCTTGCCATGGCGCTGAAGCAGTTGCGTGGTGATTGCCGGCATCTTCTCGCGGCTCTCGGAGATCGCGACATCGCGCACCTCCAACAACGTGCATTCCCGACAGGCCCGGATAATATTTTCCATAGCTTTCGCTTTCGCCATGGCGATGCTGTACCGGGAGTCGGTCAGGATGACCACGCCGGCCTTGCCGCTTGACTGCGCCACCGCCGCCATGGCCGTGATGCGAGCCACTTCGAGCGGGTCGGTCGTGACGTTCATGGCCATCGGCGTGCCGTCAATCGGCCCGGGACGCTCCCCGGCGTGCCAGCCCACCACCGGCACGCCCTTTTCTGCGAAGACGGCTAGCGCCGCCTTGTTTTCGAGGGCATCGGCACCGCACAGGATGAGGCCGTCGGGGTTCGCTGCCATGGCATCGGAAAAGGCCTTGGCGCGCCCGGCCGCTGTTCCGGCGCCATCGAAAACCCTCAGGGTCCAGCCCATTGCCTTGGCTGCCTCGCGAGCCCCCTGGGCGACGCCGACGATACCGCCGTTGCGCATATCTTCCGCGACTAAGGCGATGCTCTTGCCGCGCTGGGCACGCGGGCCGGTTTCAGGACCGCTCCAGGGAACGGCGCCGAGGGTGGCCTTGGCCACCATGTCCTGCGCTTGAGCCACGGTAACCGCAGAATTTTCCTCACCCGTCGAGGTTGGCAGGTTCTGGCCGTAGCCGGGCGTTGTCGTAAAAACACAGAGAAGTGTCACTGAAACTAGCCGGAGCAACCGGGACCTGGTCAAACAGGTTCGATCACCGCGTGTGATGCCGGGGCTGGAGCCGCTGGTGCGATCATGATCTGACATGGCGTCTCTTTTTTTATGGATGCAACGTTTACCTTCAGTGTCCGCAAGAATAGTCGCTTATCCTGTGATCAACCCGAAAGGGAATAGTAAGTTTGTAACATCCTTCCTGCCCCGGTTCTCACGAGAGATGAGATGGCACTTCCTCCATTGCGCAGTTTCAAGGTATTCGAAAGCGTGGCCCGCTTGGGCAGCCTGGCGGCGGCCGCGGTGGAGCTGCACGTCACCGTCGGCGCGGTGAGCCAGCAAGTCAAAGCCCTGCAGGCCAGCCTCGGCGTGGAGCTGTTCGAAAAGCGCGGCCGGCAGCTGGTATTGACCAGCAACGGCCGCCAGCTACAGAAGCGCGTTGCCAACGCCATGGACGAGATCAGCGATGCGGTGGATGCCCTGCGCAGCGGAAGCACAGATGAACCGGTACAGGTCGAAATCACCCTGTCCATTCCCCCGGCCGAAGGTGTGGACTGGCTCACCACCCCGCTGCTGCGCTTCATGGAAGCCTCCCGCTCGGTGCGGGTGAGCGTGATCAC
Organism: Pseudomonas sp. Z5-35; assembly: GCF_051131945.1. Classification (NCBI taxonomy): domain Bacteria; kingdom Pseudomonadati; phylum Pseudomonadota; class Gammaproteobacteria; order Pseudomonadales; family Pseudomonadaceae; genus Pseudomonas; species Pseudomonas sp. Z5-35. Next base: position 2,464,014 of record NZ_CP071640.1, on the reverse strand, counting down.
CGCAGCGGGCATGCCGCAAGTGGACTGGCGTCGCGCCGATGTCGCTGTGGTGTATGGCACGCCGCCCTGGTCAGGCTTATGGTGGCGCCTGCTACACGGCATTCGCATGACACCGGTTTGCAGCCCGCAATACTTGCGCGGCCTACGTGGCCTGCTCCGAGGCGACCCGCGAACGCAGGGCCTGGTTCGTCCCCACCAGCAGGTAGGAAAAATTTTTCTGGTAATAGTGGGGTTCGCCGATGGCGTAGAGAAAGTCCGTCAGCTTGTGCACCACAAATGCCGGGCTGGCCGCCTCGGGCACTTCCTGCGCCTGAGTGGCGAAAGGCCCACGGAGAGCAGCGTGAAGCATGCAAGGGCGAGGTTCTTTACGAGCGTGCGCATGGGGTGCAGACCTTTTTATTCGAGTGGAAGGGCGACAAGACAATGCTGTCGTGCCTATCTCATCGCCTGCGGCTGCGCCCATCAATGGACGATTTTTAAAGCGGGACACTTCAAGGCAACTAAAGCATCCGGCATAGACATCGGGAAAAAAATGCCGAGGGGCGCGCTCAGTGAACCTGCCGACGCATGACTATGCTCTTGGAACAGACACGTAGCGGAGAATCAGTCCCCATGACCTCGAATCTTGTCGGTATTTATAACGACTACATCGCCTGCCTGAATGCACAGGATTGGGCAAACCTGGGCCTTTTTGTGCACCCGGAGGTGGTTCACAACGCAAGACGATTACGGCTGCATGGCTATCAAAGCATGCTGGAAGCGAACTATCGGGACATTCCCGACTTGCGCTTTGAAGTCGAATTCCTGGTAATCGACCCACCCACGCTGGCGGCTCGCCTGGCATTCAATTGCACGCCGGCTGGGGAGTTCCTGGGCCTTGCGGTTAATGGCGCACGGATCTCGTTCGCGGAAAACGTCTTCTACGGGTTCGAGGGCGGCAGGATCCGCGAGGTCTGGTCGATTGTCGACAAACAAGCGATCGAAGCTCAGCTCCAATCAACGTAGCGGATGCTCCAGGCTGCGAGTTATTGGAGGACTGCAGGCTGCTTTTGCGGGCATCGGATCGGTCCGCTAGCCAGTGCTCAGCTAGAAACCAACTTTGAGACAGAAGCAGCAGCGTCTCTCACCGCTCCTGGTGTGAGACCGCACCACTTGCGAAAAGCACGGTTGAATGCGGCTTCCGAGCTGTAGTTGGATCGCTCAGCGATTGACGCAATGCTTAGTGTGGTCTCCGTCAACATCTCGCTGGCTCGAGCCAAGCGCACATGGGATACGAAGTGCCGCGGCGACATACCGACCGAGGCCATGAAGCGGCTGTTCAATGCCGAGCGGCAAACATGGGCGATTTCGACCAGATCCTGTAGATCCCAGTCCTTTTGAGGTTCCTTGAGCACTGCCGAAATCACCCGAGCGACAGCGGGATCAGCCAGTCCCTTGTAGATAGGCCCCGTATCCGGTTTCGAAGTGGCCTCCTTGAGAGCGATGGTCAGCAACGCCTCGGCTAGCCGGATTGCCGCGGGTTGCGTGACGGACCGACTCCCTCGCTGTACATCAAGCTCGTCATGGATAGCGTTGAGAAATGAACGATGCTTGTCGGCAAACCCCTCGAGCAGCATCGGCCCCGGCAAGCCATTGATCAGAGCGCCTGAGGTCTGTTTGTCGACGAACATGATGACCATGCGCAGCTCGAACAACTCACCGCCGCCGCCATAGTTGACCTGTTGATTAAGCAGGAGGCCAAGTGAAGGTTGGCCTTGGGAGTCTGTTAGATGAGGCTCCACCTGCTTGGCCATCAGGTCACGAATGTCAATGCAAGGCGTATGCTCCGGCGCCATGATCCGATGATGTGTATGAAAGGGCAGCACCAGCATGTCGCCCTGGCAGAAATTCATAGGCTTCACCGGCGCGTCGAACGAAACGACGCACTGCCCTCGGTGGGCCTCGTAGATCACAAAGGTGTCCGCCCCGTAACGGACATCCACACCAAAGGGAGCGGTCAGATTGGCATGGGCCGGCACCGCAGCGGAAAGTCGTATGGAGCGCAGGAGATGATCGAATGCTTCCGAAGGCAGGTAACGCGCCGGATTGGAAAGCGACCACATGACCTCGTCGCGGTACTTGAAGAGTCCTTGATCAAGCGTTAACGGGTCCTGAGCAATAGCATTGGCTAGCTGAGACATACGCTTTCTCCAGCTGCGACAGCAGCGAGGCATCAAGTGCCTGTTTATTGTTGTTACGTCAAACTAACGCACCGTCGCAAGGGCGTCCATCAGCTTTATCAACGATACGCCCCGTCGATTTCCATGGAAAAAGTCGCCAGGCACGCGCACGGCAAAGCCGGCAACTTGGCACCGGCTTAGTCGAAAAAGGTGGCGCAAATGGCCTCAGAAGACTTTCCACCCCATGATCATCACCAGGCTGTACCCCGAGAAGGTGTTTTCTGCATCGTAATTGGCGGCCGCTTTTACCTTGAGTTGGCTACCGAGGCTAGGCAGAAACACGCTGACCACCGGACCGACCGAGCCTGACGAGAACTTGCTGTCGTTGGTTCGCAGACCATCGGGCAGCTTGTCACCGTCGATCTGCTTGGCTTGCTGTCCGGCAAGACCGACCTGCCAATTTCCATAACGTTCGGTAATCGCCCAATCCAGGTTGACCACTGTCCCGGCGTCGAAATCGGTGTCATGGTTTTTTTGCGGCATAGAGTAGAACAGCCGAGCACTGAATTCGGTGCCATCGCCCCCCAACGAGTACTTCGGACCGGTCAGGTAGCTCACGGCCAGGTTCGGCGAAACGATCCAGGTGTTGCCACCGGTATTGACCGGCTCGTGCTTGTCATAGCGTCCCGTGGGCATGGTAACGCCAAGCCCACCACCGACGGTCAAGCCGTAGGGCAACGGCGCCAGTCCGGCGTTTCCCGCCTCGCCCCCGCCCAAGTATTTGCTCCAGAAAAACAGGTCGCTATAGATGTCGGCGGAGCCCGAGCTGCAATGGCGTTCGCCAAAACGAATGCAGCGACGACCATAGCCGTACTGCGCCGAGCTAGCGATGTTGCCGCCGAAGATCTTGGTGTCGTAGACATAGTTGAACCCGACCACGCCGGCCGACGCATCGAAACCGGTGTCGAGCGGCACCTTGTCACCCTTGACGTCCCGGAAGTCATCGGAGGTAACGCCGATGTAACCGGCGCCCATGTAGAGCCCTGGCTGCGGGGGCAGATAAGCCGCGCCGATGTCGGTCCCCCCGATCGGACCACCATAGATGGGTGACTCACCGGCCAGCGCGGTGCTCATCATGAAGGCGGCCGTCAGCCCAGCCAGAGAAGGAACAAAGCGTAGTGTGGGTTGTACGCGCATGGAAGTTACCTCGATTATTATTGTTGTTTTGTTGCATCGGTCACCGGCGTTGGCGACCAGCAGCGAAGCGTCGTGGAACACCTCGCAGCAGCCGCCCGGTACCGTTAACCGCTGTTCACTGACAGGGGAGTTATTGCGCGTCTTGAATCCTCCGTGCGGCCTTCGGGAACAACGCCAGGGCATTGCGGCCGATCTGCTCGATCTGCTCGCGCCGTAGCCCGCTGAACGCCAGCAACTGTTCAACGTTGGCGATGGCCGTGTGCTCGGTCGTGCAAGGCGCCCCGCAATCCGAGCCGTACACCAAGTGTTCGGCGCATGTCATCGCAAGCCCCGCCGACAGGCTCTGCTGCGATCCGGTCATCGCGGTGTCCAGGTACATCGCCGCCAGTTGCTCACGCATCTCCTGTTGGGATATTCGCTGCGGGTTGGGCACCCAGGACTCATTGCCGAGCAGGATCAAGCGTCCCGACAACGCCGGCAGCGCACCGCCACAATGGGCGAGAATGAAGCGGATCGACGGGTAGCGCCTGAACACCCCGGCATAGAGCATGTCGGTGATTACACTGGCGGTCTGATAAGCCACCTCCAGCAATACGCCGGGTCGGGAGAACTGCCCCGGTACGGCGTGGTCAGGGTGTACGAACACCACCGCTGCGCGATCATCGAGCGCGGCCCAAAGCGATTCCAGGCGCGGATCGGAGAGGAATACGCCGTTGTACTGGCAATACACCGCAAACCCATCGGCATCCAATGCTTCGGCTCGAGCCAGTTCACGCAAGGCTGCTTCGGCATCGTCGGTGGGCAGCCCAGCCAGCAGGCCGAAACGAGCCGGGTGTCGGGCTACCCATTCGGCGCCGTGGCGGTTGCTCGCTTCCAGCGCTGCGTGGCTGGTCGGCACCATGCTGAGCATCTGCATGCTGATGCCAACCTTGTCCATGTAGGCGAGACGGTCATCCAGCGACCAGTCCGGTGGCTGCTCACCCGACCAGTGATCCTGTTGCAGGGCCTGCCACATCGCCGAACGTTGTTCGACCGAACGTGGCGGGCTGAAGTGCGCGTGGACATCGATCCACGCGTCGACCAGGTTTTTACTGCTCATCATCAGGATCCCCCAGGATTCAGCCGTGCGCTGCGAGCGCAAGGCCAGGCCGCTGCGGCACCTGCTCGCTATCCGAGGCATGCCCCGTATCGAGCAATTGCGCCATGACCGACGGTAATTCAGCGGTGCCGGCCAAGCTCTGCGCACGCCAGGCAACATGGCCGTCCGGCCTGACCAGCACGGCGCCATCGCTGTCCGTACCGCGCACACGCGTCCAGTAGCCCAGGGGGTCACGCACGCCGCCGAAACGGCTATCGATCTGTATGACGCTCACCTGCACACCTGTGCCGAGCAGGGCTGCTTGCGCTGCCTCGAACCAGGCGCCGCCGCCACGACCGGTAAGCAGTACGAACTGGCCGCGTCCAACCAGATCCAGCGTGGAGATACGCCGCCGCCCCTTCTCGATCCATGCGTGCGGCAGACGCGCGCCTGGCCAGGTCGTTGGCATGTAGGCGACGTCCGGATGACCCTCCAGTTGTGGCTCTTGCGAACCGTCGTCCACCCGCGCGCCAGCCCGATAGCGATACCCCAGCTCGATCCCCAGCGCGTTGAAGGCAGGATCCAGCACCTCCTCTTTGAGCCGTTCGAAACCAGCGCGTCGGGCATCACCTTCCGGACTGTCCTCATGCAGCTGAAGCAGCGAATGCTTGACCTCGTCCGGCGTGGCGCCAGGGCTGACACCCAGGAACTCGGAATAGAAGCGGCCCCAGAAGCCCATCGCCGAATTCCAGGCGCGGTTGACGATACGTTCGCCCACCGGCTGGCGCTCCAGTTCATAGCTCTGAAGCAGTTCGGGCCCGGCTTTGCCCTCCAACAGGAGTTTGAGTTTCCAAGCCAGGTTGTAGCCGTCAGCCACCGACGTATTGGATCCGAGGCCATTCATCGGAGGATGACGATGTACCGCATCGCCCATGCACCACACCCGCCCTTCGCCGTAGCGGGTGGCCCACATTTTATTCATGGTCCAGCGCGACACGCCCTTGATCACGATATCCACGGTGCTGTCGCCGATAGCGGATTGCACCCGATTGCGGAGGGCCTCGGCATCGCCATCGAAGGCCATGCCAGGCGGCAGGGTCCAGCCGGCGATCCACTCGTCCCAGGGGGCGACATTGACAAAGGTGGCCCCGTTATACATGTCGGTAGACCAGAACATGGTGCCCGGACGATGCGCGCAATAACGGGCCAGATCGCCCTTGAACCAGACGTAGATGATTTCACCGATCCCCGCATCGCCGCCTACGCCCATTTGCCCTTCGAACGGCAGGGCCAGCTCTTGGGCTACCTTGCTGCGGGCACCGTCCGCCCCGAGCAGGTAATCAGCACGTACCGTGTAGCTCACGCCACTGTCTACTTCGACAACCGTTGCAGTTACGCCTTGCGCATCCTGCACGAAGGACTCGAGCTTGTGACTGAAGCGAAGATCGGCGACACCTGCGTCCTCGATGGCCTCGATCAACACCGGCTCCATGATGTTCTGCGGGATATTGCACATGCCGCAGGGGCTCGCTTGAGCGTAACGTGTAGCGTGTTCTTCCCCGGCGCCCCACGCTTCGGAGCGATACACTTCCGGGCCTGCCATGGTGGTGATCCAGGCATTGCTCCACATACCCTCGGCGGGTGTCGCCTTGGCCTTTATTGCTTCCTCGATGCCAAGGTCGCGGAAGATCTCCATGGTGCGCTGATTGGTGATGTGCGCACGCGGTGTATGGGCGGCCCCAGGAAACATCTCCAGGAGCATATGCGGAACACCATAACGACTGAGCGCCAGGGAGAGGGTCAGCCCCGCCGGGCCGGCCCCCGCGATCAGCACAGGCGTACGCAAGTCGTACGAAGCCTTCACGGTAGAATTGTTCATTACCGAGTTCCTATTCATTTTGTTGTTTTTTCCCGTAGCGGGATTTGTAGAAAAAGTGCGACCTGAAAATCAGCCCGGCCGGCCATGCGAGGTGAGCCCGCTGTCTTTCAGCAGATCCAGTGCTACGTCGACAATCATGTCCTCCTGCCCCCCCACCATCCGCCGTTTGCCCAGTTCGATGAGAATGTCGAGGGTCTTGACGCCGTACTTCTCGGCAGCCACTTCGGCATGGCGCAGGAAACTGGAGTAGACGCCGGCGTAACCCAGGCCGAGGGTTTCGCGGTCAACACGCACCGGGCGATCCTGCAGCGGGCGCACCAAGTCATCTGCGGCGTCCATCAGCTGATACAGGTCGGTTCCGTGGTTCCAACCCATCCGCTGCGCTGCGGCAATGAAGACCTCCAGAGGCGCGTTACCAGCACCGGCGCCCATACCGGCCAAGCTGGCGTCGACGCGGTCGCAGCCCTCCTCCACCGCCACGATGGAGTTGGCCACGCCCAGGCTGAGGTTGTGGTGGGCGTGCATGCCGGTCTGGGTTTCGGGGTTCAGCGTCGCCTTGAACGCTCGCATGCGGTCGCGGATGTCGTTCATGTTCATGGCGCCCCCGGAGTCGGCCATGTAGATGCACTGCGCGCCGTAGCTTTCCATCAGCTTGCCCTGGCGGGCCAGCTCCTCGGGCGCAATCATGTGGCTCATCATGAGGAAACCGACGGTGTCCATGCCAAGCGAACGGGCGTACTCGATGTGCTGCTTCGAGACGTCCGCCTCGGTGCAGTGAGTAGCCACGCGCACGGTGCGGGCGCCGGCCTCGTAAGCGGCCTTGAGGTCGTGCACGGTGCCGATGCCCGGTAGCAGCAGCACCGCAATACGCGCATGATCGATGACGTCGGCAGCCGCTTCGATCCATTCCAGGTCGCTGTGCGCGCCGAAGCCGTAATTGAAGCTGGAACCTTGCAGGCCATCGCCGTGGGTCACCTCGATGGAATCGACCCGGGCCTTGTCCAACGCGCGGGCGATATCCTGCACGTTCTGGATCGAGTACTGGTGACGGATCGCGTGGCAGCCATCGCGCAAGGTCACGTCGGAAATATAGAGTTTCTTGCTCATGCCGGGACTCCCATCGACTGCGCCATGCGCTCGGCGGTCGCCAGCGCGGCGGAGGTCATGATGTCGAGGTTACCGGCGTAGGCCGGCAGATAATGAGCGGCGCCTTCCACTTCGAGGAAGATCGACGTTTTCAGGCCGCTGAATCGGCCGTGGCCGGGGATGCACAGGGGCGACGAGTCGGGAATCACGTCGAACTGCACCTTCTGCTTGAGACGATAGCCCGGTACGTAGGCCTGCACGGCGGCAGCCATTTCCTCGATGCTGGCGCAGATACTGGACTGATCCGCTGCTTCGCTGAGCACAAACACCGTGTCTCGCATCATCAGCGGTGGCTCGGCCGGATTCATGATGATGATCGCCTTGCCCTTGGCCGCGCCGCCGATAACCTCGATGGCCTTACTGGTCGTCTCGGTGAACTCGTCGATGTTGGCCCGCGTGCCAGGGCCGGCGGATTTGCTGGCGATCGAGGCGATAATCTCGGCGTAATGCACCTTGGCCACGCGAGACACCGCCGCCACCATCGGGATGGTGGCCTGGCCGCCGCAGGTCACCATGTTGACGTTGAGCTGGCCCAGGTTCTGCTCAAGGTTCACCACCGGCACGCAGTACGGGCCGATGGCGGCTGGCGTCAGGTCAATGAGACGGATACCCGGCTTGATGCGGCGCAGAAAGGCATCGTTCTTGACGTGGGCACTGGCCGAGGTGGCATCGAAAACGAAATCTATATCCTCAAAGACCGGCAGGCGGGTCAAACCTTCCACGCCCTCATGGGTGGTGGCGATACCCAGTCGAGCCGCCCGAGCCAGGCCGTCGGAATTCGGGTCGATGCCGACCATGGCGGCCATTTCAAGATACTTGGCGTTGCGCATGATCTTGATCATCAGGTCCGTGCCGATATTGCCCGAGCCGATGATCGCTACTTTGGCGGTTTTCATCAGACAGGCTCCCCATAGGTGAACGACACCGCACCCAAGCCACCGATCTTCGCCACGATGTGGTCGCCGGAGGCCAGGGTGATCATCGGTCCGAGCGCCCCCGTCAGCACCACGTCGCCAGAACGCAACGGCTCACCAGCCGCGGCCAGGGTCCTTGCCAGCCAGGCAGCGGCGTTCAATGGATGTCCCAGGCACGCCGCACCAGCCCCTACCGAGGCGACCGCTCCGTTGACTTCCAACACCATGCCGCAGGTGTAGAGATCCAGTTCGTCGAGCGAACAGGCCTGCTTGCCCAGGACGAAACGTGCGCTTGAACCGTTGTCGGCGACGGTATCCGCGAAGGTGATCTTCCAATCGGCGATACGGCTGTCGACGATCTCGATCGCGGCAAACACGTGTTGCGTCGCGGCGGCGATGTCGTCCGGCGTCGCGGTGAGGCTGGTCACGTCTGCCCCTAGCACCAACGCCACTTCGGCTTCAGCCCGAGGCTGCAACATGGCGTCGCGGTCCAGCACCCCGCCATCGATCAATTGCATGTCTTCGAACAGAACGCCGAAATCCGGCTGGTTCACACCGAACTGTTTCTGCACCGCCAGGGACGTCAGGCCCACCTTGCGACCCACGATGCGGCGCCCCTGCTCTACCCAATAGCGAGTGTTGATGGCCTGCACCGCATACGCGCCTGTCGCGTCATCGGGCGCGAGGCCGTCGCGCAACGGCGCGATAGGGCCTTGTTGATAGGCGGCACGCAGACGCTGGGCCAAAGAGGAATGGTCAGTCATCGCTCTGCTCCAGAAAACCATGCACCAGCGTGTTGAACTCGTTGGCTTTTTCCAGCTGCGCCCAGTGGCCGCATTGCGGGAACACGTGCAGGCTCGCGTTGGGCAACAAACGCATCAGCAGCAAACTGGTGTCCCACGGAATGACACGGTCTTCCTTGCCATAAATCAGCAGCGTGGGGTTCTGCAGTGGCGAGCCGACCAGGCGCTCCCACAGATTGAGCATCGGATGGCCCTTCCACTCGCGCGGTTTGAGAAGATCCGGATGAGTAGCCGCCTGATAACGCGCTTCGATCAGTTCAGGCGTCACCATCGACTGGTCGTACACCATGATGCGCACCGCTGCTTCGAGCTTCTCGCGGCTCGGACCTTCGCCTTGATAGAAGGCGCCCAGAATCTTGATGCCTTCGGTCATCATCGGCGTGAACATGGTCGGCGAACCGCCAGGCCCCATCAGTACCAGCTTTGCGACCAGATCGGGGCGCTTCATCGCCATGGTCATGGAGATGGTGCCGCCCATGGAATTGCCGATGAAGTGGGCCTGTTTCACGCCTAGCTTGTCGAGCGCCTGGGCAAACACTTCCGTATAGAAGTCAGTGTCCTGGTAAGCGCTGAGGGGCTTGTCCGATTCGCCATAGTGCGGCGCGTCGAAGGCGATGACCCGGTAAGTGGCAGCGAAGGCCGGCAAATTGGTCCGGTAGTTGCTCCACGCCGACGCCCCCGGCCCTCCCCCGTGCAGCATCACCAGCACGCGGTCACCTACCTCGGTGTCGTGGTAATGAATATTGAGGCCATTAACTTCAATGAAGCGTGAAGTGGTTTCAGCAGTGTGAACAGTCATTGTGATTACCTTCGTTACTTGGGCGCTTGAAACTGAGCCGGCATGTGGAATTCGTGCCCCCAGCTACTGTTGGTGGGGTAATGGGTCACGTGCCAGGTTTCGTCGTCGATCTGGATGCCGCCCCAACCGATTTCCACTGACCAACCAGACGGCGTCAGGACGTAGAACGAGAACATGTTGTCGTTAACGTGCCGTCCAAGGTCGATAAGGATGTGGGCGCCGGCTGCACGCGCGCGGCTATAGGCGAAACCCACTTCGTCGAGCGAGTTCATTTCGAGAAGAATGTGATGCAGGCGCGGGCCATGGGTTGGCGGCATGTCGACGATGGCGAGGGAGTGATGACGTTCGTTCACCCGCATGAACATCGCTTCGCAGTTGACGCCTGGAATGATCAATGAGTCGGTGCGCTTGAAGCCCAGCACCTTTTCGTAGAAGTCGATCTGAGCGCAGTACTGAGTGGTCGAGAGCACCAGATGCCCCAGACCTTGTTCCTGAGTCAGGAATGGGCGCGCACCGACCGGCGACACGAATGGCTGATTGGCAAGTATCGTCGGTCCGTAATGGGCTTCGATCAGCACACCATCGACATCCCGGAAGCGAATCATTTCCCGCACGGCTAGCGCTTGTGCAATCTCGCTGGGCACTTCTTCGAAGGGAATCCGCGCAGCGCGCAGCGCGTTACGCACGTTGTGTAGATCTTCGCTGCCGCGACATTCCCAACCGACGTAAGCGACATCATCATGATCGCCGGGGTGGATGACAATTCGACGCTGGTGGAGGTCGGCGCGCAATACCAACGTGCCATCTTCCAGTTCCTGACCAATTTGCAAACCCAACACCTCGGGCGCAAATTTCTTCCACGCACCGATATCACGTGTGGTGAATCCGATGTAGCCAAGGGTATCGATGCCCGACATGGTGGCTCCTCTACGCATCATTATTCTTGTACTGCGAGCCGCCTCGCTTGACGGCGTCTGGAGAAGAGTCTGCTGTATGGGTCAGCACCGGTCATTACCCGATTTACCGTTGTTCTTGATCATCTGTACGCGGGACGTGGTGCTACCAGAAAACCAAACCCGAGACGCAATCGCGCTCGGGAACAACTGGGTGCGCTCATTCCGCGGGTTGTCGAAGAAGTCGTTCGGCATTGGCAGAGCGGCGGTTGTTGGCGTATCAGCGTTAAGCGGGTAAAACCTGGGAGGCTGAAAATTCACGCTTCAGCGTCTATGGTAGATAGCTAATAACAAGATCCCAGTGAAGCCTCTTGGGCTTCACCGCTGATGGAGCCTTTCATGACCCTGCATGACACGCAGACGATCCCCAGCGAACTCGCGGCGTTCGTCAACGACCATTTTTCCGGGCGCGGCCTCAGGCCCGATGGGGTCATCGCACAGTCCTGGTACCGCAGCGTCGTGCAGCACCGGCTCGATCCGGGCGCGGCGAGCCGCAAGAATATCCTTGGCGCCGAGGACATCCGTCGTCACCAGGAACAGCATCAGCAATATCTTTCCATCGCCAGCCAGGGTGTGAACGGCCTGGCCCGGCGCGTGGTGCCCGCCGGCTTTGCCGTGCTGCTGAGCGACGAACACGGCATCACCCTCGATTCCCGGCTGCCCAGCCAGCACGACGCCTACACCCGCTCCGGGCTGGTGGTGGGCGCGCGGTGGGACGAGTCGGAGGTCGGCACCAACGGCATCGGCACGACCCTGGCGGCGGCGCAACCGCTGATCATTCACCGGGAAGAGCACTTCCTGGCGTCCAACTTCCGCCTGAGCTGCTCGGTGGCGCCGATCTTCGACGCTCAAGGCTTGTTGCGCGGTTGCCTGAATGCGACCTGCATGAACAACGAAGGTCCTCGGGAAAGCCAGTACCTCACGCTGCAACTGGTGATCATGTACGCACGCCTGATCGAGAACGCGCATTTTCGCCAGAGCTACCGCGACCGCCTGACCCTGTCCCTCAAACCCATCGATGAAATCGCCGACCTGGCCAACGAGCAACTGCTCGCCCTGGATGAAAGCGGTCGCATCATCGGGGCCAACCGTGCCGCGTTTGTCGCCTGGGATTTGGCCGACAATCCCAGATTGCTCGGCGCTCGCATCGACAGCCTGCTCCCAACCACGGTGGACGAACTGCTCCAGCTGACCAAGGGTGGCGCCCAGGGGGTGCGCTTGCGTGGCCTGCGTGATGAGGCCTTGCTGGACGTCGGCCTGCGCATCCCCTGCGAACAGCACCGCCCGCTGCCTGTCGCTCGCCCCGCCCTCCAGGCTCACCCGGACCTGCAGCAACTCGCAGGTAGCGATGCCCGGTTGCAACAGAACGTGCGGCGCCTGCGCAAGGTGATCGACAAGGGCATTGCGATCCTGATCACCGGCGAGACCGGCACCGGCAAGGAGGCCTTTGCCCGTGCAATTCACCATGCCAGCATTCGTCGCGCCGGGCCTTTCGTTGCGTTGAACTGCGCGGCTATCCCGGAGACGTTGATCGAGAGCGAACTGTTCGGCTATCGCGCCGGCAGCTTCACGGGCGCCAACCGGAAAGGCATGAAAGGCAAGCTGGAACTGGCAAACGGCGGCACCCTTTTTCTCGATGAGATCGGCGACATGCCTGCCCACCTGCAAACCCGCTTGCTACGCGTGCTGGCGGAGCGCGAGATCTCACCACTGGGGGCCGAGGCGCCGGTGACGCTGGATGTCCAGGTGATCTCGGCCACCCATCAGGATCTGCACAACATGATCGGCGAGAAGCGCTTTCGCGAAGACTTGTTTTATCGTCTCGCCGGCATGAACCTCGCGCTACCGGCCTTGCGCGAGCGCAGCGACCGAGCCGAGCTGATCGACACCCTGCTCGCAGCCCAGACCGGCGCCCGCGGCTTGCGACTGGACGCCGATGCCCGCCGATGCCTGTTCGATTACCCATGGCCCGGCAACATCCGCCAGTTGCTCAACAGCCTGCGTTACGCGGTGGCCCTGGCCGAAGACGGCGTGATCGATCTGGACTGCCTGCCTTGCGAATTGCTGGCACCACAGAGGCTGCCACTGCCCGGCAGCGCCCGACCATTGACCAGCAACCTGGGTGAACAACTCGGGGGCGAAGAGGCCCGTCACCTGCTGAGCACCTTGCGCCGACAACGCTGGAACATCAGCGCCACCGCCACCGAGCTCGGCGTTTCGCGTTCGACGCTGTACCGCAAGATGAAAAAGCACGGCGTCATCGCGCCTAACGATCAGCCCTGATGCTACTCGAAGGCTTTCGACAGCCCCGTGGCGAGGGAGCTTGCTCCCGCTCGGCTGCGAAGCAGTCGTAAACCAGCGGCTGCGGTGCATCTGATGCTCCGCGTTTCGCCAGGTTTGGGGTCGCTTCGCAACCCAGCGGGAGCAAGCTCCCTCGCCACGGGATGGCCGTTTTCCCTCGGACAGCATCAGGCGGGGCGCCGGCATTTTTTTAGGCCCAGGCCATGGATCAGATTTGTATGTAGACCACGTGGGTGTGGGTGTATTCATACAAACCGTGCTTGCCGTCCGCGCCACCAATGCCGGACTTGCGCGTCCCCGCATGGAAGCCCTGCATCGCTTCGAAGTTCTCGCGATTGATGTAGGTTTCGCCAAAATCCAGTTCATGACTGGCGCGCATGGCCGCGCCCAGGCTGCGGGTGTAGATCGATGAAGTCAGGCCGTATTCGCTGTCGTTGGCCAGGGCGATGGCTTCGTCCAGGTCATCGACGATCTGGATTGGCAACACCGGCCCGAAGATTTCCTGGCGCATGATCGCCATGTCGCTGCCACAGCCGGCCAGAACGGTTGGCTGGTAATGGAAACCCTGGCCCTTGTCGGCCACGGCGCCGCCAGTCACCACTTCGGCGCCCTGCCCCGTGGCGGTCTTGACCATCTGCGCGACCTTGTCCAGCGCGGCCTGATTGATCAGCGGCCCCATGTCCAGATCGTCTTCGGCCAGCGGGTCGCCGTACCGGGTCGCGGCCATCGACGCGGCAATCTGCTCGATGAACTGATCGGCGACCTTGCGTTCGACGTACACCCGCTCGGCACAGTTGCAGACTTGCCCGGTGTTGATCACCCGCGACGCGGTGACGGCCTTGACCGCCAGTTCCAGGTCGGCGTCCGCGAGCACGATAGCCGGCGCCTTGCCCCCCAGTTCCAGATTGAGCTTGGTGATGTTCGGCGCCGCCGCGGCCATTATCCGCGAACCGGTGCCGACGCTGCCGGTAAAGCTGATCAGATCGATGCCGGCATGGCTGGTCAGCTGATGCCCCACCGTCGCGCCCGTACCGCTGATCACGTTGAACACCCCGGCCGGCAGGTCGGTCTCGGCCACCAGGCGGGCAAACTCGAAGCAATTGATCGGGGTTTCTTCACTGGGTTTGATCACGATGGTGTTGCCGGTCACCAAGGCCGGCGCCATTTTGCGAGCGATCAGGAAGAACGGGAAGTTCCATGGCAGGATGCCAGCCACCACACCCAGGGGTTTGCGCAGCAGGAAGATGCTTTCGCCGACGCGGTCGCTGGTCAGCACCTCGCCTTCGAGACGCCGCGCCCATTCGGCCATGTAATCCAGGTAATCGGCGGTGAAATTGACCTCCACCCGCGCCAGCCCCAGCACTTTGCCCTGCTCGGCGGTGATGATGTGGGCGAGTCGTTCGGCGTTGTCGCGCACTTTGCTGGCAATCTTGCGCAGATAGGCGGCGCGTTCGATGGCCGGCCGCGCTGCCCAGCCTCTCTGCGCCTTGCGCGCCGCGGCGATAGCCGCTTCAACGTGCTCGCCGCTGGCTTCGGGCGCCCGCGCCAACAGTCGGTCGTTGGCCGGGTTGCGCACTTCGATGCTGGGGTCGCCGGGGACGAAGGCGTTGGCGATGAAGTGCTGGTAATCGATGATCTCGGTCATGTGCTTGCTCTCGCGGACAGTGTCAAAAACGATGCAGAGGCGGCCCCCCTGCGTCGCGGGCGTTCATTTGGCGCTGAAGGTTTTCCAGACGCCGCCTTCCTGCTGCAGGTCGTGGGCGCGCTTGATCAGGTATTGATGGATCTGCTCCACCTGTTCCGGCGTGAAGGCGTCGGCAAAGGACGGCATGCCGTCGGGCACTCGGCCACCGAAGAGAATGCCGAGGAACATCTGGTGTTTTTCCGGCGTCAGCTTGCGCAGGTCGGGCAACACGCCGCCGCTGACCGCATGGATGCCGTGGCACTGCGAGCAATAGCCGTCATAAAGTTTGCCGCCGGCGTCCACCGCGGCGGTGTCACCGGTCAATGGCGGCGGTTGCGGGGTGTCGGCAAGCGGTGCCGGCTCGTTGAGCTTGGCGGTGCCGCCTAGTTTGTAGGTCAACACCTGGGAAAACGGCCGGACCCCGGCGCGCAAGGACAAGGCACCGGCGAACGTCGAGAAGGCACCGCCCCAACCGGCCATGAAGGTGACGTATTGCTCACCGTCCACGCTGTAGGTCATCGGCGCGGCCATGACGCCACTGGCCGCTGGCTGCTCCCAGAGTTTCTTGCCGGTATCGGCGGCATAGGCGATCACCCGGCCATCGGCGCTGCCCTCGAACACCAGGTTGCCGGCGGTGCTCAAGGTGCCGCCGTTGAAAATCGTCACGTAGGGCACTTCCCAGGCCGGTTGCTGCTTGACCGGGTCCCAGGCGATGAGTTTGCCCGACCAGCCCTTGGCCATTTCCAGCAACCCATCGGCGTCCTCGGGCATCATCCCGGTGCGCAGGCCCAGTTGGTACATGCTCTTGAACGGGTTGCGCTTGGGCGCTTCGGGGATGTGTTCGTAATAGGCGGACATGATGTGCGCCGGGATGTACACCAGGCCGGTGTTCGGGTTGTAGGACATCGGCTGCCAGTCGTGGGCGCCCCAGAACGCGGGCGTGACCAACTTGCGCTTGCCGTCCTTCCAGTACGCGGCGTTCTCGTCATCGACGATCGGCCGCCCGGTCTTCATGTCCATGCCCTTGGTCCAGCTTTGCGGCACGATGCCCTTGGCCGACAGCAGCTCGCCCGTGGCGCGGTCGATCACGTAGAAGAACCCATTCTTCGGCGCCTGCATCAGGACCTTACGCGGTTTGCCGTTGATCGGCAGTTCCGCCAGGATCATGTGCTGGGTGGCGGTGTAGTCCCAGGCGTCTCCCGGCGTGGTCTGGTAATGCCAGGCGTACTCGCCCGTGTCGGCGTTGACGGCGACGATCGAGGACAGGAACAGGTTGTCGCCCTTGGCCTGGCTGCGCCATTTCGGGTCCCACAACGAGCCATTGCCCACGCCGATGTAAAGCAGATTCAGATCCGGATCGAACGCGAAGGAGTCCCAGGCCGTGCCGCCACCGCCTTGGGCAACGTAGGCATCGCCATGCCAGGTCTTGGCGGCGATGGCCATCGCCTTGTCTTCCGGCGGCAGCTTGGGGTCACCCGGCACCGTGAAGAAACGCCAGGCCTGCTTGCCGGTTTCGGCGTCGTAGGCGGTGACATAACCGCGTACGCCAAACTCGGCACCACCGTTGCCGATCACCACTTTGCCGTTGACCACGCGAGGGGCACCGGTGATGGTGTAGCTGCGCGTGTGATCGGCCCGGGTGTCCACCGACCAGGCGCGCTGGCCGGTCTTGGCATCAATGGCCTCCAGGCGACCATCGAGCACACCCACGTAGACCTTGCCCTTCCAGACCGCGACGCCACGGTTGACCGCATCGCAGCACGCCTCGCCGGCGCGGTTGCGGTCGGACTTGGGGTCGTACTTCCAGATCAGTTTGCCGTCGCGCGCATCCAGTGCGTAGACCACGGAGAACGGACCGGTGGTGTACATCACACCATCGACCACGATGGGCGTGGCCTCGACGCCCCGATCCAGATCGAGCTTGTAGCTCCAGGCGAGCCCCAGCTGGCCGACGTTCTGGTCGCTGATTTTCTTCAGGGGGCTGTAGCGCTGTTCGTCGTAGGTGCGACCGGTGCTCATCCAGTTACCGGGCTCCTGATCGGCGGCGATGATGCGCTTGCCGTCGACATTCGCTGGCATGTCCTGGGCCCAGCCCGGCGCGGCATTGAGGGTAAGGGCCAGCACGACAAATAGCGTCTTGAGCGGAACACGAAGGGGCGCGCTCCGAGAAGCAACAGGCACGGCGAGGCCAATCTGTGTCATGGGGGAACTCCTGATTCTTATTAGTAGCGAAGCCATTGCGCTGCGCACCAGGAGAGGAGCAACCCCCATGCCACCGTTTGAAGAATCGGTGCAGACCCCGTTTTACCGGGCTTTCAAGCCGGGTTACGGGTTGCGTCGACATGCGACAGTTGTCGCATTTGCCGCGACAGCTGTGCCACGCCTGCCACACCACCGCGCGGTTATGCCGAGGCCATGGAGGTTGCACACGATTCGTGAAGAAAGCGCTCACACGCTGCGCCCTGGCAGGAAGGATCGCTCGCTCTAAAATAGGCGCAACAATCAGAAGGAGCGCCAAGCGATGTTTGCCTCATTTGAATCGGGCCGATGCCAAGTCAACGGTATAACCGTCAACTACCGCACAGGTGGAAGCGGCCATGGCTTGCTACTGCTTCACGGGCACCCGCAGACTCACGTCATGTGGCACAAGGTCGCCGAGCCCCTGGCGAAATATTTCACCGTGGTCGCGGCGGATCTTCGTGGTTATGGCGATAGCGACAAACCGGCAAGCGACGCCGAGCACTTCACCTACTCCAAACGGCAGATGGCCCTGGACGGGTTGGGTCTCATGCGCGAACTGGGATTCGTAAAGTTTGACGTAATGGCTCACGACAGAGGTGCACGGGTGGCCTTTCGCATGGCGATGGACCATCCCGATGCAGTGAAGCGGTTGATCACCCTGGATATCGCTCCGACGCTGGCGATGTACGAACAGACCAATGAAGCTTTCGCCCGAGCCTATTGGCACTGGTTCTTCCTGATTCGCCCCGCGCCATTTCCCGAGACCCTCATCGAGACTGATCCAGAGCTGTACCTGCGTAGCGTCATGGGCGCTCGCAGCGCTGGCATGGCGCCTTTTACCGACTCAGCGTTCGCTGAATATCGGCGATGCCTGGCACTTCCTGGCGCCGCCCATGGTGTGTGTGAAGATTACCGAGCCAGTGCCAGTATCGATTTGGAGCATGACAAGAGCGATCTGCAAGCCGGGAAGAAACTTTCAACGCCATTGCTTGCGTTATGGGGGGCTGACGGCGCCGTGGGCCATTGCTTCGATCCGCTCGGCGAATGGCGAAAAGTAGCGACTGACGTGCGAGGAAAAGCGTTGCCGTCAGGGCATTACATTGCAGAGCAGGTGCCAGGGCTGTTGGTTGACGAGGCGCTTGAATTCCTGCTCCCATCGGTCCCCGGCGTCAGGTAAGTTCCTGCGGTCAAACGGGTTGCGGGCAGGCGCTCAAGGACCCGATTAACATCAACAGGACATAGCGGATCCAGCGATTAGCTTTTTTTCTCAACCAGGTGCATCCAATCCGCTTTCCAGAGGGTAGTACATGTAGCAGCCATTGAAGCCGCTGCGCTGATCAAATCCTCTGGAGAAGCTTGTATGAACGCTAAACGATTGTTCTGCATTGTCAGCACCGCACTGACTGCCGGCTGCTTGTTCGTCGCGATGCCTGCGGCTTACGCGCAAGCGGGCTTGCCCGAAAATATCAAGGTTCCGGCCGGGCATAAGATCGCGCTCGAAACCGCGGGAGTCGGCGAAATCACTTACGAATGCCGTGACAAGGCCAATGCCGCAGGGCAGACAGAATGGTTTTTTATCGGCCCTAAAGCACTACTGAACGATCGAAGCGGCAAGGCGATCGGTACTTATTTCGGCCCCCCCGCCACCTGGCAAGCCAACGACGGTTCCAAAATCACCGGCACACAATTGGCAGTAGCATCGGCCGGCCCCAAAGACCTCCCCTTGCAGCTGGTCAAGGCCAACCCCGCCGAAGGCGAAGGCGCAATGAGCGGGGTCAGTTACATCCAACGGCTGGCCGTCAAGGGTGGCGTAGCGCCGATGACTGAATGCTCCAGCGCCAACAAAGGCAAGCGCGAAGTGGTGAAGTATCAGGCTGACTATATATTCTGGGCTGCCCAATAGACCACGATCGACGGCCACTGCTCAGGGCAAAGTCGGCTACTCTACTCCCATGAAACCCCCTGGCCTGCGGGCTTGGGGTCATGTCGCTGCCAATGGCTGGAAACGTGTCCTTGCCCGAACCCTACTTTGACTATGAAGCCTGCCTTGCGGCATGCGCCCAAGGCGACCAGAAGGCGCTGCGCGTCCTGTACGACCAGGAAAGCGCACGCGTGATGGGCGTTGCCCAGCGAATCGTGCGCCATAACGCGTTGGCGGAAGACATCGTCCATGACGTCTTTATCAAGATATGGACCCGCGCCGCCAGTTTCGATCCGCGCAGAGGCTCGGCCCGTGGCTGGATATTCAGCATCACCCGGCATCTGGCGCTCAATGTGGTGCGCGATAACGCCAAGGAAATCCAGATCGACGAGCACAGCGAAATGGCCTTGGACGCTCTGGCGTCCGTCGAAGGGCCGGACAACGACACCTTCGATTACCAGGCCCGATCAGGTCGTATTTATACCTGCCTCGAACAACTGGAGCCGGCCCGGCGCAACTGCATCCTTCATGCGTACGTGGACGGTTATTCTCATTCCGAAATATCGCAGAAAGTGGGCGCACCGCTGGGAACCGTCAAGGCGTGGATCAAACGTAGCCTGGTGGCATTGCGGGAGTGCATGGGATGACGACGAGTGCCGAGGGTGATACCCCCGAAAACATCGAAGAACTGGCGAGCGAATATGTCCTGGGAACGTTGCCGGCCGAACAGCGCGAGCAGGTTCGACAGCGCCTGGCGCACGAACCCGCCTTGCGCACGGCCGTCGATGCCTGGGAGCAGCGTCTGGTTGCCTTGACCGAGCAGGCGGAACCGCAAACACCTGAGCCGCGTGTCTGGAGGCGCATCCAGAACAGCCTGAACAATCATGACCAGCGCGCGCCGGCTGCCGCACGGTCCACGTCCTGGTGGAATTTTCTGCCGTTATGGCGCGGGCTCGCCGGGGCCGGCATCGTTGCGACACTGCTGCTCGGAACGCTGTTGCTGACACGCACGACTGCAGTGAACCCAACCAGTTACCTCGTGGTGCTGGTAGCGCCGCAAGACCAGGCGCCAGGCTGGGTCATCCAGGCGACCGACTCCAGGAAAATCCAGCTGATACCGCTGGCAGTGGCCCACGTCCCCAGCGATAAGGCGCTGCAATTCTGGACGAAAGCGGACGACTGGCAGGCACCGGTATCCCTGGGCCTGGTCCAGCCTGGACAAACGCTGTCGGTCCCGCTCGATAAGCTACCGCCGTTGGAACCCCATCAACTGTTCGAACTGACGCTGGAAAGTGCCAATGGCTCGCCCACGGGGAAACCTACAGGACCGGTGCAATACATCGGCCGCGCCGTGAAGGTGCTTTGATGGTCTGTTGGGTGCCGGCATCGACGGCTTGCCTGACGGCCTGGCGGCGATCAAGCGTGGGATGCTTCGGCTGACTCACCTTGCAAGCCTCCTGACAACAAAAAAACAGATGTATTTGCCACGACAACATCATTAATCTTTGAGCATGATCAAAGAACTGAAAACATTCATTGCGGTGGCGAGAGAGGGAACCTTCGCCGCGGCCGGCAGCAAGATAGGGCTTACCCAGGCCGCTGTCAGTGCGCAAATGCAACGCCTTGAGGCGGAGCTCGGCGTCGAGCTGTTTGACCGCACAGGACGGTCAGCCCAGCTCAACCGAATGGGGCAACAGGTGTTGCTGCAAGGGCAGGACCTGGTCCGGCAGTTCCAGAATCTGGGCACGACAAACGTCGGCCTGCCCACCAGCGTCCTGGTAACGATTGGGGCGATTGCCTCCGTGCAACGCTCATTCCTACCGCAAGCGCTTGCTCACTTTCATCAGCAATTTGCGCAATGCAGGACACGTGTCATTCCGGGTCTTTCCATGGACCTGGTCAATCAGGTGGATGCCGGCGAAATCGACATGGCAGCGATCATCCGCCCGCCCTTCTCGCTTCAAAGTGACTTGCGCTGGACAACGTTGACACGTGAGCCCTATCGCCTCATTGTCCCGGCCGATATGCCGGGCGATGACTGGTCGGAGCTGGTTTCCACCCAGCCATTCATTCGTTACGACCGATCTTCTTTCGGCGGCCGGCAGGTAGACCGTTTCCTGCGACAAACCCATGTCGTATTGCATGAAGTGTGCGAGCTTGACGAGCTGGATGCGATCGTCAAGCTGGTGGCCAACGGCGTCGGCGTGGCCCTGGTGCCCGAAACCGCCACCCTTCAGGAATGGCCGGCAGAGGTCCGCGCCGTAGACCTGAAACAGCGCACGTTCCACCGCGATATCGGCCTCGTACACCGTGCCCGCCGCAGCCTCACCGAACCGGTAAAAGCGCTGGTCCAACTGATTACCGAGCTGGGTCTGAAGAAGCCTTGACGTCTCCCACGGCAACCAGACGATAAGCGCAGCCCGCTATCGGCAGTATTATTTCGCGAAGAGCTGACTCATGTCCTTGAACGCCTTGAACTCAAGCGCGTTACCGCAGGGGTCGAACAAGAACATGGTCGCTTGTTCACCGACCTGCCCCTTGAATCGAATGTAGGGCTCAATCACAAACTCGGTACCAAAGGACCTGAGACGCTCAGCCAGGGCCTCCCATTGCGCCCACTCAAGGACAATCCCGAAATGCGGAACCGGTACGTCGTGACCATCCACCGGGTTACTGTGGACGCTCTCTTGAGAAGCGGTCTTCGGGTGTTCGTGGATCACCAATTGATGACCGTAGAAGTCGAAATCGACCCATTGGCTGCTGGAACGCCCCTCGCAAAGGCCAAAGACCTCTGCGTAGAAGGTGCGAGCTGCAGCGAGGTCATAAACCGGGATTGCGAGATGGAAAGGAGAAAGACTCATCAGGACTCCGATACAGCTATTCATGGGTTCGTGAGATTGGGCATCGCACGCGTTGCCCAAGGTTTTGTGTAGGTGATTTATGCTAAAGCCGCACCAATCTGAAAAAAATCAATATAAATTTCTCAAAAACACAATTTTTATTTGTGCTCAAGTGCGTAAGCATTCAAAGGAGCTGTGACGTGAGTGTCGACATCGATTGCGTGGTGGTGGGTGCGGGCGTGGTAGGGCTTGCTGTCGCGCGCGAAATGGCCCGGGCCGGCAACGAAGTGCTGGTGATCGAAGCCGCAGGAGCCATCGGTATGGGCACAAGCTCGCGTAACTCGGAGGTCATCCATGCGGGGATCTATTACCCCCCCGGGAGTTTGAAAGCCCGACTCTGCGTCGAGGGCAGGCATGCGCTCTACGCCTATTGCGACGGCCACGGAGTCATTACGCGTCGAACGGGAAAACTGATCGTCGCCAACACTGACGCGCAAGTAGGCCAGCTCCAGGTATTGCTCCAGCGAGGGCGTGAGAACGGTGTGGATGATCTGCGCCTGCTTGATCGTCATCAGGCCACCGCTTTGGAACCGGCCCTTCAATGCATTGCTGCGTTGTATTCACCCTCGACTGGCATCGTTGATTCCCATGCGCTGATGTTGGCGTTGCAAGGGGATTGCGAGGCAGCCGGCACCTGCATCGCGTTCCATGCCCCATTACTCGCCGCGAAAGTGACCGCCGATGGTTTTCTCCTTGACGTCGGTGGGGAGGCCCCCATGGCGCTCGCCTGTCGCCGACTGATCAATGCGGCGGGCCTGCAGGCCCCGGCATTAGCCCGGCGCATCGCTGGATTGGCGCCCGACGCGGTGCCACGTGACTACTTGTGCAAGGGCAGTTACTTCAGCGTGTCAAAGCCTGTGCCCTTCACGCACCTGATCTACCCGGCACCGGAAGCCGATGGCCTCGGGGTGCACATGACTATCGATCTGGGCGGGCAGGCACGCTTCGGCCCGGACACCGAATGGATCGAAACCGAGGATTATCAGGTCGATCCGGCTCGCGCAGACGGCTTCTATCCAGCCATTCGCGATTACTGGCCGGGCTTGCCGGACGGCAGCCTGCAACCTGGCTATAGCGGGATTCGCCCGAAGATCTCGGCGCCTGGCGAGCCTGCCTGCGATTTCCTGATCAGCAGTCCGCGCGAGCATGGCGTTGCGGGGCTGATCAACTTATTCGGCATCGAGTCCCCCGGGCTGACGTCGTGCCTGGCCATTGCCAAGCATGTACGTGAGCTGATTGAGCGTTGAAGCGGCGCTACGTGACTACCATCAAGGGCATTAAGAACACAGCAGAATCAGGCGGCGGACAGCGTTCCTGCGCTGGCTTATCAGCGGAACGCGGATAATATGCGTCGAAACGTTGAAGAGATGAGTGATGATTTCGGACCCGGGCACCCCTACCCTCGATCAGCTACGAGTGTTTCTCACCGTGGTCGATGTCGGCAGTTTCGCCGGCGCGGCGCGTAAACTGCATCGCGCCACATCGGTGGTGAGTTACTCGATCGCCAACCTGGAAATGCAGCTGGGCGTCACCCTGTTCGATCGCAAGACCACCCGCAAACCGCAGTTGACCGACGCCGGACGCACCGTCCTGGCTGAAGCGCGCACTATCTACAATGGAATAGACGGTTTGCGGGCCAAGGTCCGCGGGCTACTGCACGGCCTGGAAGCCGAGGTGCATCTGGTGCTCGATGTCATGTTGCCCGGCGAACGTGTGGTCGACGCGCTCAAGGCCTTTCGCGAGCAATTCCCGACCGTATCGTTGCACCTGCACATGGAAGCCCTCGGCGCCGTGGCGCAACGGGTGCTCGATCGCGGAGCGACGCTGGGTGTGAGCGGCCCACTGACCAACAGCATTGACGGGATCGAGCGCATCGGCGCGGGCAGCGTGGCGCTGATCCCGGTCGCGGCTCCCGACCATCCGCTGGCGGCATCGGCGCCCAATTCGCCGGGTGCCGGTCGCGCCCACGTGCAGTTGGTCCTCACTGATCGCTCCAGCCTGACCCAGGACCAGGAGTTCGCAGTCGTCGGCACGCGCACGTGGCGCCTGGCGGATCTGGGGGCCAAGCACATGTTGCTGCGCGAAGGGATTGGCTGGGGCAACATGCCAATCGATCGAGTGCGTGAAGACCTGGCCAGTGGACGACTGGTGCAGCTCCAATTGCCAGACTGCACCGGCGGCGACTACACCTTCGATATCATCTACCGCACCGACACCCCGCCAGGACCCGCGGCCAATTGGCTGATCGAGCGATTCAAGGCACAGGCGGCGCAGGGCGCTGCCGACGGAGCATGGGATGCGCAAGACTGAACCGGATACACCGCCCCTTCACGACCATCACCGCGTCACGGCCGAATCGATGCTGCACTACATGCCCGGCCAGCCGCAGATAATGCCGCCGCATCCGCAGGTTCAGGACGTGCTGGTGCAGTTGTTCAGTCACCACTCGATTACCGAGCCAATACTGGTACCCGCCGTGGCCGAACCTCTGCTGGTATTGGTTCTGGCGGGCGCCGCCCGGGTCGAGGAACGGCACTTGGGGGGTGAATGGGAAGCCGTCGACGTCCGCGCCGGTGATTTTTATCTCACCAATACCGACGAACCTTACGAAATGCGCTGGCAAACACAAGGCTGCGACACCTTCACGGTCATGCACCTGTACCTCGGTTTGTCATTGATCGATCAGGCCGCGCGCGAAGTCCTGGGTGAGCAGGCTGGCCCCGTCACTTTCCTCGATATTTCCGGCGACCGGGATGAGCGGGTGAGCTTCATGATGGATCAACTGCGCGGCGAGCTCATCGACGAGCGCCAGCCCAGTCCATTGTTTGCCCACGGCTTGGCCCAGGCGCTGGCTGTTCACCTGGTACGCCGCTATCTCCATGGGCACAATGGAAACCGGCGCAGCAACGCGCTCCAGGCGTACAAGCTGCGCCGGGTCGACGACGCGATGAATCACCACTTGGATAACGACTTCAGCCTTGCATATCTGGCCGAGATTGCAGACCTGAGCGAGTACCACTTCAGCCGGATGTTCAAGCGTGCCACGGGCCTTTCGCCTTCGCAGTACTTTATCCGCCTGCGCATGAGCCGCGCTCGGCACCTGCTGCTCGAGACGGACCGCAGCATCATCGATATAGGCCTTGAAGTCGGTTATTCGAGCCCAAGCCATTTTTCCCAGGTGTTCCGCCGTGAAGTGGGCGTCACGCCCAGCGCCTATCGCCAGGCATGACCAGCCACCTCGACACCCGGCGTGACGTCTGATTTAGAAGCTCATGTTCGATAAAATCGAATAGCTGTGCAAAGTCTCATATCTGGATCTGACGAGGTGAAAAGACTTGGGACCGCCTATGGCCGAAAGCTCAAGACAGCTTTGAACAACGGATCATTCAGATACGCAACATTCAATCTCGTCCATGGATTGATACGCGATTGCTCCGGTGAAAAAATGTGTCCAGGGGCGATCATGAAACCCTTTGGAAGCAGCTGTCGCGTCAGCTCCCTGGCATCGTCGATGTGAGCAAACCTGACCCACAGATACAGACTTTGCTCAGGACGAACAAATACCTCGGCGCCTATTTCGTCCAGAATCTGCAACCCTTGCGTGGTAGCGGTCTTCAGCCGTTCTTGCAGACGGATCAGATGTCGCAGGAAATGCCCCTCCATCAGAATCGCGTCCACGGTTCGCTCACAAAGCTCCGATGTGCTGGTATGCAGCAGCATTTTCAGGTCGCCCAGTTCATCGATGACATCTTTATTGCCGGCGATAAACCCAACCCTTAAAGCCGCAGAGACCGATTTGGAAAAGCTGCCCACGTACAGCGAGCGGCTCAACTGGTCCAGCGCAGACACCTTGATGGCCGATGCCGGTTTGAAATCCGCCAACGCGTCGTCGTCCACCAGGATGAAGTTGTGCGCTTGCGCTAACTGAACCAACCGATGGGCTTTGCCGGGTGAGATATCGGAGCCCGTCGGGTTGTGCCCGACCGACTGCATGAAAAACAATTTTGGCTTATGCACAAGCAGATGCTGTTCCAGCACCTCCATGTCCGGCCCATCCGCCAATCTTGGGACGGACAGCATCAGCGCTCCTTGCAATTGCAACTTGCCGAACAGCGGGTAATAGCCGGGATCCTCGACCAACACGTAATCCCCCGGGGCGACAAAACGGCGAATGATCAGATCCAATGCGTGGTTCGCCCCATGGGTGGTGACGATCTGGCGTGGGCTGGCAGCAATTGAATAGGTCGCGAGTTTTTGCACCAGGTGTTGGCGAAGAGCGGCATTCCCTAGCCGATTCCCGTAGCGAAAAAGTGTCGTGACCCCGATGCGCATGATCTGCCGGGTGAACTTGTCCAGCCGCAAATCCATCAGCCACTCGACGGGCGGAAAACCCTCGCCGAGTGGCGATTGGCTGGGCTCACGGACAAATTGCTGGCGCATGAGCCAGATGGTGTCCATCGCCCGGGTGAACGGCAGTGGCTCTTCGGGTTCGTTGTTGCTCGGTGCGCCTTGTTTGACGAAGAAGCCCTGCCCATGGCGCGCTTCGACAAGCCCTTGCGAGGCCAGCGATTCATAAGCGTTGATCACGGTATTTTTCGAATGGCCAAACAAGCGCATGCATTCGCGCAGTGATGGCAAGCGGTCACCGACTCGGTAGGTGCCATTGCCGATTTGCTCGACCAATGACGCCGCCAGTTGCTGGGCAAGTGTCAGCCGTGACATCGAAAGGAATCCTGAGTGAATGAATCGCAGAGGGTACAGCTTAGGTACTGTCTGTCCAAACTGTACCTTTTTCGCCAAGACACATGCGCATAGGGTGACAACCATTCAACAACAATAACTGCATCAGGACTCGCCAAATGAGTATCGACTCCCGCCTCCCCATGTTCCGCAGCATGTCGCCCGCCGAACGCCTGGGTCACTTGCAAGAGCTGCTCGAGCTGCCAGAAGCCGATATTGCCCTGCTACGCGATGCCGGCGCCCTGCCCCTGGAAATAGCCGACGGCATGATCGAGAACGTCATCGGCAAATTCGAATTACCCTACGCCGTCGCGAGCAACTTCCAGATCAATGGTCGCGACGTCATCGTGCCGCTGGTGGTCGAGGAGCCTTCGGTCGTCGCGGCTGCCTCATTCATGGCCAAGCTGGCGCGCGAGGCCGGTGGTTTCCAGACGTCCAGCTCCCTGCCGCTGATGCGCGCCCAGGTACAGATTGTCGACATCGAAGATCCGTTCAATGCCCGCCTGAGTCTCTTGCGCCGCAAAGACGAAATCATCGAACTGGCGAACCGCAAGGACCAACTGCTGAACACGCTGGGCGGTGGTTGCCGCGACATCGAAGTGCACACCTTCGCCCAGAGCCCTCGTGGGCCGATGCTGGTTGCCCACCTCATCGTCGACGTGCGCGACGCCATGGGTGCCAATACCGTGAACACAATGGCTGAAGCGGTGGCGCCGCTGATGGAAGCAATAACCGGCGGCACGGTTCGACTGCGGATTTTGTCCAACCTGGCCGACCTGCGTCTTGCCCGAGCCCAGATCCGCATTGCGCCTGGGCTGCTTGCAACTTCAGCCTTCAAAGGCGAGGACGTTATCGAAGGGATTCTCGATGCCTACAACTTCGCCGTCGTCGATCCTTATCGGGCAGCCACTCACAACAAGGGGATCATGAACGGCATCGACCCGCTGATCGTCGCCACGGGCAACGACTGGCGCGCGGTCGAAGCGGGTGCACACGCCTATGCCTGCCGCAACGGCCATTACGGTTCGCTGACCACCTGGGAAAAAGATGCCAAAGGGCATCTCGTCGGCACCCTGGAAATGCCCATGCCTGTCGGCCTGGTCGGCGGTGCCACCAAGACTCACCCACTGGCACAATTGTCGCTGCGCATCCTCGGTGTGAAGACCGCGCAGGAACTCGCCGAAATCGCTGTGGCCGTCGGCCTGGCACAAAACCTGGGCGCGCTGCGCGCACTGTCGACTGAAGGAATCCAACGCGGTCACATGGCGTTGCACGCGCGCAACATTGCCCTTTCCGCTGGCGCCAGAGGTGAAGAGATCAACTGGCTAGTCAAGCAAATGGTCGAGGCTGGTGACGTGCGCTCAGACAAAGCGGCTGAACTGCTCAAGCAAATGCGTGCACAGTCATGATCAGGACCGTCTCGTAGAAACGAACCAAGTCACATCTCTCTTCACGTTCATAACAATAAAAGCCCGCAGGGGCGATGGGAGAACCTTTATGAAAGCCGAATTGTTTGAAGTATGGGGCGACACGGTAGACGGTCGCCACCTGCTGTACTCCATGGGCATCGGCGCAGTCGTCAGCCTGGGCGCTTTCTTCTTGGCGCAGCACCTGCTTGTCGGCTGGGTAGCGTCCGCGCAGATGGCCCGCGCGTACGCGATGCTGGTGGGGATTGTCGGTTGTCTGGCAGGCGGAGCCATCAGTGCCGCGCTGTTCAAACCCAAGCGTCATGTCGTAGAGCTTGTGGCAGATCCGGCATGGCGTTCAAAGATCCTGCTCGAGTTGCAGAATGAATACGGCCCCCTTGGCCGCCTGAGCGACCTGCCACCCGCCACGCTGGCGGAGCTACGTGAGTTGGATCTTTATGATCTGTTCGCTGACTACGAGAAAGGTCTTCAGGCCTCTTCGGAAAGCTTCGATGCCCCCGCAGCCACTGTCAGCACGGTGAGCATCAATGGGGGTCGGTCATGATCGAACCGTTGCTGGATCAGGTCCTGATAGCGTTGGGCATGGGTATCCTGGGCGCCATTGTGTTCGCCGGGATCGGGCTCATTTCAGGTAGCGATGAAACCACTACGCTCGCCCCGCTGACTTTACTTGTCGTTCTGCTGGGCGTGCCTGCCGCAGGGGTGCTGACATTCTTCCTGGCAGGCGCCGTGGCCAAACACATGACCCACGCCGTACCGACGGCCCTGTTGGGTATTCCGGGCGACACCATGGCAACGCCACTGATGCGCGAAGCCAACTTCCTGCGCAACCTGGGCGTGCCCCACATTGCGCTGCGCAAGATGATCTCGGGAGCGGTCATTGCTGCGTTGATCGCTGTGCCGATGGCCGTGCTGTTCGCCGTGATGCTCGCGCCGTTCGGTGACATGATCAAGCGCGCGGCACCTTGGGTGTTCCTGGCGGCGGCGATTGCCATTGCATGGTTCTCCAAAGGCCGCCTGGCGGCTGTGTTGACGCTGATCCCCTTCGTCATGGTGATCGTCGGCCTGCAAAGCGTCACCGGGCAGTATGGGGTCAAGCTCAGTGTCAGTTACTTCCTCGGCATTGCCATCGGTCCGCTGATCGCCGCGCTGTTCTGCATGCTCGCACCTGCCGAGCGAGCGACCATGCGACGCCAAGAGGTGCGCACTTTTTCCCTATCGCCCGACGTAAAAAGCTGGGGCGGTTTTTTTCCAAATCCGCTCAGGGTGTTGGACCGCAAACAAAGCCTGTGGACCGCCGTCACAGCCGTGGTCTCCAGCGCCACCTTCGTGTTCAGCCCGGTTGCCATGACCGTCATCATGGGCGAAGTGGTCGGTTCCAGGGTCAAGCACGTCTACCACCGCATGACCACCGTCATAACCGCGCGAAACGGGGTCACCGAATCGACCTACATCGCTGAAGCATTGATCCCGCTGATCGCTTTTGGTCTGCCTCTGAGCCCTGTTGCAGCGGGCCCGGCAGCGCCACTCTTCAATGCGCCCCCGCGCTTTAGCGTCGACACAGCGACCGGTCAGGTGCACAACTTGCACTCACTGCTGAGCACTTGGGAGTTCCTGGGATACGGCATGTTGGCAGTCGTCGTTGCCATCCTGATTGCTTACCCCTTCACCATGAATTACGCGCACAGAGCGGCCTCCTACGTGTCGCGCAAAATCAGCCACGAAGCGGTGATCTCGACGTTCGTTGGCCTGATCCTGGTGATTGGTATCTGGGAAGGCGGCCTCTTGGGGTTGCTGGTCATCATTACCATCGGGCTGCTGGGCGGATTTCTTTCACGCTTCCTGGGGTTCAACATCGGCGTGCAGTTCATGGGCTATTACACCGCCGTACTCACTGTCCCTGCACTCGTTGCCCTGATGCGCGCCTGACTCCCGGCAAACATGGCTCAAATGGGGCGTAGCTTCGCCAGCAATGCTCGAAGCGTCGCCTTATGGCTCTCGAGACCTTCGTTGCTCAGTTCATACTCCTGCACGGCGGCGCTTCGTCCGGAATCCTTACTGTTTTGAATCAGTCGGCCCAACAGCAACTGCTTTTCATGCAACGCTCGAATCGCGACCCAGAGCGCTTCTTCCACCGTTTCATTCTGGGCTTTGGACAATACGGTATAGGTATAGCTGTGGCCGGTGTGGCAACGGAAACGCAGCGGTGTGGACCCCAGCTCCCACAGCGCGCCTCCGCATTCAGGGCACGATATCCCAGCCTTCTCACCTACCGCCTCCAAGGCATAGGCGCCGCCTGAACTCAGATCCTCAGTGAGGTCGTTTTCCGTGGCAAAAGGCTCGATACGCCTCGGCTCCCAAGGCGAGTCAGCTTCGGTTACCCACTGCTGGATGGTCTGCCCCAGGGTCTTTCCCAGTTCATCGAGCGGCAAGCATCCGTCCACCTCAACATGCCGAAGCGCATTCATCGGCATGGAGGGGGCTTCGGCTGTCTGCGGATCTTGAACGAATGCCATGCCGCCGTAGGCCTTGATCGCCTGAAGGCCGACGACACCGTCATCGAGCTCACCGGTCAGCACGACACCGATTGTCCTATGCCCGTAGCTGATGGCAGCGGAGCGAAACATCGGATCAATCGCCGGGCGGGAATGGTTTTCCTTGGCGCTGAGGGCCAACTGCAACGTTCCCCGTTTGATCAGCAGATGCCTGTCCGGCGGCGCGACGTAGATACGACCGCTCTCTATCGGTTCTTCGGACATCGCAAAATCGATGCCCATGGAACTTGCCCCCGCCAGAAGGTGTGGCAGCAGACTTTGTCGATCGCCTATGTGCATCGTAATGAAGATCGCAGCGCGCAAGTCGCTCGGAAGA
Organism: Pseudomonas sp. Z5-35; assembly: GCF_051131945.1. Classification (NCBI taxonomy): domain Bacteria; kingdom Pseudomonadati; phylum Pseudomonadota; class Gammaproteobacteria; order Pseudomonadales; family Pseudomonadaceae; genus Pseudomonas; species Pseudomonas sp. Z5-35. The sequence goes on along the minus strand of NZ_CP071640.1, from coordinate 2,433,001 downwards.
TGGGCAAGCAGTTCGCGTAACGCCGCGAGTCCACCGCTGGAAGCGCCAATTACGATGATGTTGTCATTACGGCTTTGTTGCGCCATGGAGACTTCCTGACGAGCGACCTGGTCGCATGTTCACGCTTCAACACCGAGGCTTATCCTGAGATTTTCCTGGGGGAGATTTTCCTCGGCCTCAGGTGTCCAGGGATTACATTCAGCGCCTGTCCTGCTTCTTCTGATACGTTTGAGCAACCGAAGGTTCGGAAAATCTCACCCTCAATTTCCAAGGTATTGAGATCCGGGATTTCGGCAACGCCCACAACTGCCGATGTTTCAGCCGATACCAAAACAGTCATGATTCTCCCGGATGCTGCCAGTGACCTACTGAACATGGAAAGGCGCACTCACCCTGCGCTGTTAAGACGTCAGTCTGATAGGTATACGATGAATCTCGACCGTCCCGGCCCGGAAAAAACCCTTTGCGACATCAGCCAGAACATTCCTGTACCTGACAACGCGATCTGTTTCGGCGCATACGTCCTGATCCCACAGCATCATTTGCTGTTGAGAAACGGCGAGCCCGTCCCGCTTGGCAGCCGCGCACTGCTCCTGTTGATCACCATGGCCACGCGTGCCGGTGAGTTGATGGAGAAAGCCCAATTGCTCACCCTCGTCTGGCCCAGGGTGGTGGTCGAGGAATGTAATCTGCGGGCGCAGATCCTGACTTTACGTCGCACCTTCGCCGCCAATGGCGACCTCGGCTACATCGCCACCGTGCCGGGTCGCGGCTATCGTTTCGCCGCGCCGATAACCACGCTATCGAACTCCGCCAGGCAGCCCGACAAGCCTGCAAACGCTGAACTACAAGACCCAATAAAGCGGATATTCGGCCGGGAAGAACTGCTGGACACGCTGGAAAAACAGCTCGAGCAGCGCCGCTTCGTGACCATCACCGGCCATGCAGGCATTGGCAAGACCACGGTTGCCCTGGCCTTGGCGAACCGGATGCGGCAGCGATATCCGCAAGGCGTCAGTTTTATCGATCTCGCCCCGGTCAGTCGCGGTCAGTTGGTGCACGTCGTCATCGCCGCAGCCTTGGGGATCGACTGCACGGCCGCCGACCCGTCAACCGTGATCGCCAGTAGCCTCGCCACCAGCCAGGCATTGCTCATTCTGGACAACTGCGAGCACGTCCTCGAAGAAATCGCCAAGTCCATCGAAACGATCCAGCGCGGTGCCCGGCAATGCTCGGTGCTGGCCACGAGCCGCGAGCCGCTGCGCGCCGAAGGTGAGTTCGTGCATGACCTGGCCGCCCTGCCGTTTCCAACGCCGGATGCCCGCCTGGACACGGTGCAAGCGCTGGGCTACCCCGCCATCGCGCTGCTGGTGGAGCGCATCGCAGCGCACGATCTGGGTTACGTCTTCACGCAGCAGGACGTCCCTGCCGCTGCCGCTATCTGCCGCAAACTCGACGGCAATGCACTGGCTATCGAGATCGCCGCCGCACGGGTACGAGCATTCGGTATCGAGCCTCTGGTGAAGATGCTTGACGGCAGCTTTCGCTTGCAAATGACCGGTCAGCGTACCGCGCTCCCCAGGCATCGCACCCTGGGGGCCGCGCTGGACTGGACCCACGCGATGCTCTGCGGCGCCGAACAAGCCATGCTTCGCCGACTGTCGGTGTTCACCGGCGTGTTCACCTTGCGCGCGGTAGAGGCCGTGATTGCCGTCGATAACCAGGACCCGGCGCAACTGATGGAAAACCTGGTGGACAAGTCGCTGGTGATCTCCTGCGGGCAAGGCTCGGCCAGACGCTACCGGCTGCTGGAAACCACCCGCCTCTATGCCGCAGAGAAACTTGCGGCGCAGGATGAAACCGACACCATTGCACGGTGTCACGCTAACTGGACGCTGGATGAGTTGAATGCGTCTGTACAAGACCTCGTCACCACCACCCCACAGGCCTGGCTCGCTCGGTATGGGACACAAGTCGACAGCGTTCGCGCTGCGCTTAACTGGGCGTATTCATCGCGAGGCGACTACGGATTGGCGGTGGAGCTGACGCTGGCCAGCCTGCCGCTCTGGTTGCGCCTTTCACTCAGCGCTGAATACTACGACTGGGTCAACCGCGGCCTGCAGCCCATCTACGACGGTGCGCCAATCCAGCAACGCCAACGCATGCTGCTATTGACCGCCTCGGCCAGCGTCATGATGCTTACCTTTGGTGGCGGTGCCGAAATCCGCAAGGCATGGCAGCAAGTCAGCGAAGACGCGCGGATGCTCAATGACACCGAGCATCAACTGCGTGCGCTGTGGGGCCTGTGGCACGATAGAAGCTGCGCGAATCAATACATTGCCGCACTTGAGCTGGCCGATCGGTATGTGGCGTCAAGCCAAGGCGCGGCCCACAGCGAGCGTCAGTTGCTCGGCCTGCGCATGCGCGCCAATGCGCAGTTCCACATGGGTCGGCTTGAAGATGCACGGCGCTCGGTGGTCGAAGCCCTGAGCGCCCCACTCTCGACGAACACCCACTTGATCGACCTGCATTTCGACCAACGTATCGCCGCGCGGTCGCTGAAGGCGAAGATCCATTTGCTGCAAGGGGATGTCGCGGCGGCGCTGTCGACCCTGGAAAAAAGCGTCAGCCAGGCCATCAGCCTCAATCATCCAGCCACGCTGTGGTACACGTTGTGTGTCGGCGCGATTCCGACTGTTTTATTAGTGGGGAATGAGCGAAAGGCGCGCGATTACCTGTCGGTGCTGCAAGACAGCCTGGAAGCTCATGATCTTTATTTGTGGCGCCAGTTCAGCCGGTGTTTCGAGCACATATTGCTAATCCGCCAGGGCTCTGCGGAAGAAGGCGTGCCGCGCCTGGGCGAAGTCCTGGCACAGTTGCAGGACCAGGGAGGCAGCCCACTTTATAGCCTGCTTCGCAGCGAATACGCCTTGGGGTTGGCCATGCTCGGGTTGGAGCACCGCAGCCTGGCGATTATCGATGAAACCCTGCAAACCGCGCGAAGCCGCGAGGAGCGCTGGTTTATTCCGGAACTGCTGCGCATCAAGGCGCAGCTTCTGCTCAAGCAAGGCCACCCGCTGTCACATCGCGTGCTGCAGGATGCGTGGAACGAGGCTGACAACCAGGGTGCGCATTTCTGGTCGACGCGCATTGCCGCGGACCTTGACCGTTTGAAGACGCGCGTCTGCAACGCCGGTTGAACTTTCAAATCAACCGCGCCGCCACCAGCAGGTCGGCCACGGCCTGGAAGGTAGAGTCAGGCACCGGTTCACCGGGCACCGCACGCTTGGCAATATCAGCGGCCAGCTTGGCGTTCAAGCCGTGGGCGATACCCAAGGTCGCCGCTTCCGCCAGCATGGCCGACGAGTCCTGCGGCTCGGCGCGGCACACCACAACGGGAACGGGCGTCTCGCCACGGACATAACGCACACCGACAACCCAGCCGCCGCTGGTGCCGATCATCAGCGAGGCACGACCCAGCCCCAATTTGGTCGCCAATGCCTGCATTTCCCGACGCTGGCGCTGACGTTCGCTCTTGATCAGCGGGTCGCCGTCGACATCCTTGCGCTCGCGTTTCTGCTCGCTGCGGGTCATTTTCATGTCGCGGCCAAACAACCAGCGCTGCATCAGCACGTCGACGCAACCGACCAGCAGAAACGCGGCCAGCACGGTCAGCATCAAGGGCTTGAGCACCAGGTAAAACGTCGATTCGATACATCCGGCACCGCAACGCGATGATTCCATCAGCGCCTGCAAGGCATGCCGGCCGACCACGTAAAATGCCAAGGCGAGCATGACCAGCTTCACCAGCCCCTTGAGGAATTCCACGAAACTGCGCATCGAAAAAATACGCTTGAAGCCTTCAGCCGGGTTGATGCGCTTGAAATCCGGCTTGATCGGCTCCACCGAAAATACAACGCCGCGCATTGAAACGATGTTAGTGACGATGACCACGCCTACCGTCACCGAAACCACCGGCAAGGTGATCGTCAGCACCAGCTGCTCGGCGCTGTCCAGCACCCGAGGCCAGACGGCGTGAAACGGCTCGATGTACAGCAGCGCAACCATGTCCAGCAACGCCGCCACTTGAGCCTGCGCTCGCGGCAACAGGATCGATATGCAGAGTGTGCAGAACAGGATGACCATCCCGGACACCAGGTCCTGGCTTTTGGCGACCTGCCCCTTCTGCCTTGCATCACGCAGTTTCTTGTCCGTGGCCGGCTGGGATTTTTCTTCGCTGCTATCGCCCATGCAAGGCCCGCGATGAACAACGGCTCATAACGAACCTGCGAGGGTTTTGAGGAACTCCACGGTACCGCGAAATTCGCCCAACTGGTCGAGCATCACCGGAATCAGGAAGCCGATGTAGATCACCATCAACACTGTGAAAAACAGGTTCTTTACCGGCAGCGACATGTCGAAAATATGCAGGCTTGGCGCCATCCGCGACAGATACGCGAGCATCAGGTCGGTTACCAGCAAGCAGATGATCAGCGGCGAAACCATCAGCACACCGACGCGCATCACCTGGTCGAGAATCGACAGCACGGCCATCAGCGCCGAGCTGGCGAACAACGGGGTAAACGCCGTTACCGGCCACAACTGGTAACTGTGGTAATAGCCGTCGACCAACATGATGAAGCCGCCGGACATGAAGAACAGCGTAATCAGCATCACCGTCAAAAGCGTCGCCATGACGCTGGACTCGCCGGACGACAACGGGTCGACCAGTTGCGCCATGGTCGAGCCGCGCTGCAGGTCGACCAGCTCCCCCGCCACCTCGGCCGCCCAGAACGGAATGCCGAATAACAGCCCGATAAGCACGCCGATCAGCATCTCCTTGACCATCAAGCCCGCGAGAAAAAAACTGCCGTGCTCGGGTAACGCCGTGAAAGCGCCGAATACCGGCACGAACATCGGAATGGCGATCGCCACCGCGACGCAGCCGCGGATCATGCCGGTCAGGCCGAGGCGATTGAACGCCGGGGTAATGAGCACCACGCCCATGGCACGGCTGGCCGCCAGTGCCGCCGAGCTGATGACCGGGTACGCAACCTCGAGGAAGGCGTTGGCGACGTTGGCATCCATTTAGGCTCAGCGCGTCCACAACGGGAAGTTATCCAACACTTCACTGCCAAGCTCGGCGACCTGGCTGGCCAACAGCGGCCCGACGAACACGATCACCAGCAGCACGGCAACCAGCTTCACCACTTGCGGCAAGGTCTGGTCCTGGATTTGCGTCAGCGCTTGCAGCAACCCCACGCCGAGGCCGACAACGATGGCGATACCAAGCGCGGGTGCTGACAGCAACAGCACGGTCATCAACGCCTTGTTCATCAACGAAAGAAAAACATCCTGCCCCATGATTTCACCCGTAACTAAGAATCAGGCCATGCATCAAGCGCGACCAGCCGCTCAAGGCAACAAAGAGAAAAATCTTCAGCGGTATCGATATGAGCGTCGGTGAAACCATCGACATGCCCATCGCCATCAAGACGTTGGCGACCAGCAGATCCACCACCAGGAACGGGATGTACAGCAGGAAGCCGATCTCGAACGCGCGCGTCAGCTCAGAGCTGACGAAGGCTGGCACCAATACCACCAGATCATCGTCGCGCAGGTCTGCGCGGGCTTCAGGCGACCAGATCGTTTCGGTGGCCTGCACGAAAAAACCGCGCTCGCTTTCGTTGGCGAACCGCGACAGATGTGCCTGCAACGGCGGCCTGAGTGCATCACCGAGCTCGCGCAGTTGCTCGACGTTTTCCATATTCAAGTTTCGCCCTTCCACTTGGCGATACATGTCACCAATCAACGGCGTCGTCACATACACCGAAAGGATCAGGGCGATGCCATACAGCACCAGGTTCGGCGGCGTCTGCTGCACACCCAGGGCGTTGCGAATCAGAAACAGCACCACGGATATCTTCATGAAACCCGTCAGGGTCACCACGGCCAGCGGAATAAGGCCGATGGTGGCAACGACCAGAATGATTTCGATCAGGTTGGGCTGGTAGCCATTCATGGCGTGCAGAAGCTCAGAAGACGCACGCCCAGACCGTCGCCAATCTTCACGAGTTGGCCCTGGCCGACGCGTCGGCCGTTGACCATAAGGTCGACGCCGGCATGCATCTGCGGCGCCAGCTGCACCAGGCTTCCCGCGCCCAACTCACGCAATTGCGCCAGCGACAGGTCCACGCTGCCGACCTGACACACCAGTTTGAGCGGCAGGTCGTCCAGCGTGGTGTCAAGCGCAGTGTCCAAATCGGACCCGACGGTTGTTACAGACATGGGATGTTCCTTCAAGAAGTTAACGGCAGTCAGTTTTTCAAGCAGCTTCAAGGTCTCGCCATCGCGTTCAGCGCGAGCTTGCCGATGAGCGCCGAGCACCAGCCGAACCTGCGCCTCGGGCCAGTCCTCCAGCATCAGCACATCACCCGGCCGCAGGCTGCGCAGCTCGGCCACGCTCAGCCAGGCCTCGCCCCCCTCCACCGCCAGCGGCAAATACAGCGCAGCCAATGGTTGGGTGGCGGGGGCGGCGTACTGATCCAACAGTTCGGCGATCAGGCGGGCGGCGTGAGCGCTCATATGCAGCGGCACCGCCCACGGTGAATGCTGGGCAACCTCCACCTGCAGCATCAGGCTCAGCACAGGCGGCGAGTCAGCCACGTCCTCTGGATCCATAACCCGCAATGACTGGCCGGTCAGTTGCTCCAGCGGTTCGATCAGGCTGAGCAAAGCCAATTCCAGCAGCAGCGCGCCGGGCAACCGCTGCAAATGCTCCAGCGGGTAATCCGCCAACCCGAGCAGCTCCAACGCCGGAGTCGGCAGTTGCAACACAAGCGGGTGATCACCCAGCGATAAATGGATGTCGAGCAATGGCTCGACCGGCGCGGTGACACCGGCCAACAGCACGCTGACCGGCTGGTCGGCGCAGTGCCCTTGCCAGGGTGCGCGGGGGCGATGCAGGCGATTGTGCAACGTCAGCCATTGCGGATCGTAGATGGGCAATCCGCTCAGCGCTGTATCGGTGCCGGGCTCCGGCGCCCAGCACTCGCGCTCGCGGCAGGTCATGCCGGCCCCCCAGGCGCCGCAGCAGGAATATCCTCGGCATCGTCCCGAGACTCCCCGGCGCGACGCTCGCTTTGCAGACGCCCCTCAAGCAGCGAGTCGCAGGCATCGGCCTGACGCTGCCGCGCCATGCGGGCAGCGCGAAACATTTCGCGCTCCTGCTCCTGTACCTCGAGCAACTGCGCAGTCCGCTCAACCGATTCTTCCAACTGATGCCGACTATCCGCCAGCTCGTTCAGATGTTCCTGGGCCGCGTGCCAGGCATTGATCGACAGCCCGTCACTGAAAGACCCGTAGATGCGCTCAGCCTCGCGAGCAAGCGATTCGCGATGCAAGTGCAATTTGTCCCTGGCGTCATCGAGGGCATGATGCGTGTCGCTGCACCGTTGCTGCTGAGCGGCCAACTGGCTGGCGGCACGCTGCTCGCGCAGCTGACGCAAGGCCTGCAAGCTGCGTAAATCATTGGTCTTCATAAAGCCTCCGGATTCATGCCAAAACCTTGCGCATGTGGCTGAGCGTCTGTTCGGCACTGCTCGGTTCAGCCGCGCCCTGGCGCATGAACGCTTCGATGGCGGCATGCCGTGCGATGGCCTCGTCGGCCAGCGGGTCGCTGCCGGTGGCGTATTCACCGACGCGGATAAGCATTTCGATTTCATTGCGTCGCGCCATCAGTTCGCGGATGCGCATGGCCAGGTGACGCTGCTCATCGCTGCAAACCTGGTCCATCAAGCGGCTGCGGCTGCGCAACACGTCCACCGCGGGGAAGTGATTGCGCTGGGCCAGTTCAGCGCTGAGCACAATGTGCCCGTCGAGAATCGAGCGCGCCTCTTCCGCGACGGGGTCCATCGATACGTCGCCTTCGGTGAGCACGGTGTACAGCGCGGTGATGCTGCCGACCGGGCCAGGCCCTGCACGCTCCAACAGACGTGGTAACGCGGAGAAAAATGACGGCGGATACCCGCGCCGGGTCGGCGGTTCGCCCACAGCCAAGCCGATTTCCCGTTGCGCACGGGCAAACCGGGTCAGGCTGTCCATCAGCAGCAACACATCGCGGCCCTGATCGCGGTGATATTCCGCCAGCGCCGTGGCGACGTATGCCGCGCGCACCCGCTCAGCGGCGGGCCGGTCAGAGGTCGCGACCACCGCCACGGTGCGTGCGCGTGCCTGGGCATCCAGTTGCACATCCAACAGCTCGCGCACCTCCCGGCCCCGCTCGCCGATCAGGCCGATGACGATCACGTCCGCGTCGGTGTGGCGCACAATGCTCGCCAGGAGCGAAGACTTGCCTACGCCCGGCTCGCCGAAGATGCCCATGCGCTGCCCTTGGGCCAGGGTCAGCAAACCATCGATTGAGCGCACGCCGAGGGACATGGGTTTGACAATCAGTTGTCGGGAAAACGGCGGCGGCGGTTCGGCATGCAGTGGGTAATGCCGCATGATTCCCAGGGGCAGGACCCCGTCGCCGTCCAGATAATCACCCATCGGGCTGATCACCCGGCCCAACTGCGCGTCGCCGACGCTGACCCCCAGCGTCTCGCCGGTGGCAATGATTTCGGTGCGGGTCGACAGGCCTTCCATCGAACCGATGGGCGACAGAATGGCTTCGTCCTGCTCAAACCCGATGACTTCCGCCGCCAGGCGGCGACCGCTGCTCGGATCGCACAATTGGCACAGCTCGCCGATGCGCACGCCGGCGACACTGGCCCGCAAGAGCACGCCGCGAATGCTGCGCACTGTGCCTTTCATGGGTCGCGGCCGCGCTTCGCCGAGGCGTTCGGCCAGGCGTGGAATAATCGCCGCCACTTCAACGCTCACGACTGCTGACCTTCTGCAAACGGCAGCAGGTAGCGGCGCAGGTTATTCAGTTGCGCCTCCAGCCCCAGTTCCACAGAACCGACAGGACTGCTCAGCCGCGCCTGGCCGGGCGCCAATTGATCGTCGGCTTCGACCGTGATCAGTGGCAGGCTATCCAGCTCCGAGTTCAGACGATGACGTACCGCCTCGACGTCCCGACGAGGTACCAACAGGCTCAAGGATTGATCCTGGCGAAACGCGTTCAGTGCCTTGCGGGCGCAACGCACAATTCGCTCAGCATCGTCCATGTCGTCGAGCACTTCACGCACGATGCCCAGGGCCAGGTCGGCCATGGACGCTTCCAGCCCAGACAACCAGGTATCGACCTTCAACGACGTCTCGACCAGCAACGCACCAATTTCCTCGGCGCCCTGTTGGCGAGCGCTTTCGAAGCCTGCCTCGCGAGCCTGTTCCAGCCAACGCGCGCTGTCGTTGCGCAGGTTCTGCGCCTCTTCCTTCGCGGCCTGGACAAAGGCATAGCCGTCGACCCACAGGTCGGCCTGCTCGGCACGAAGAATTCGCGCTGCTGGACGGGTAGGTAGTTCGCTCATCCGGCCACCTCTCCGTCTGGCGGACCAAATGCTGCGGCGGCGCGGCGCACGATGTTTGCGTCGCCTGTAGCAGGCGAGTCGTCGACCTGCGTCAACTCCAGACGCAACCGGAGCCAGTCACGCAACCCGGCCGGCTGGCGCTGCAGCCAGGCCGTCACACAACGGGCGCCATCGTGGTCAATGGCGTCGAGCAACTCGGCAGGTTCGCGCAACAGGTCCGCAGCGCCCGCCAGCGAGCGATGGGCGAGGGCCAGCGCAAACACCTCGCTGCCCAGCGCATCGCGCAATAAGTTGACCCGTTCGCTGCGAATTTCGCGGCTCAACGTCTGCGCGTGCCAGATCGCGCCGCACAGACGCGGCAAGCGCTTGAACGCTTCGGGAGAGAGCAACAGCACCGCAAGATCCTGTTCGTCCGGCGGCGGCACAAGCGCCAGCGCCGGCAGGCGGAAATGGCCCATCAACTGCTGGAGCAGCCGCGCCTGGAAACGCGGCATGGTGTACAGCGCCGCCTGCTGTTGAGCGGTTAGCGGCTGCGACCAGCACTCACGCAGATGGCGCGTATTGACGAAGCTCAACGGTTGCTCGAGCAAGGTTTGCCAGGCTTGCTGCTGGGGGCTTGGAGCTGCTGTCATTGCGCGTCTTCCAGCACGTACACCGACTGGGCGCCGCGCCGCTGCCAGTGCTGCCAACCGATAACGCCGGCAAGCCCCAGGGTGCAGAGCAGCAGCAAACCGAAGATCAGCCGCGCCCGGGGCAGATTGTCTTCCAGCATCCACATGCCCAGGAAGCTCGCCAGGCGCGGCTGGGCACCGCTGCGTTGGCCGGCGGCAGCGGCCTTGATGGCCGTCACCGAAACGCCTTCGTAGCTCAGGCCGGAGATCCCGTTGGCGACCAGCGTCTTGATCTGCGGGATCAATTGATTGATATCGGTGGCCGGGTCATAGCGCACCAGCACGGATGCCGAGGAAGGCGATATCACGCGCTTGAGCAAGTCGTTGTCCGGCAACACGACGTGCACCCGAGAGGAGATGATGCCGTCGATTTCCGACACGCTGTGGGACAGTTCTTCGCTCAAGGCGTAGACCATTTGCGCCCGCTCCTGGACCGGCGATGACACCAGGCCATTGCTCTTGAAGACCTGGCCCAGGTTGGAAAACGACTGGCCCGGCAACCCTGCTTCATCGAGCAACGCCATGGCTTGGGCGAAACGTTTTTCGTCCACCACCACCGTCAGTTGGCCGTTTTCCTGCACCTTGCGCGAGGCCGGAACGCCGTCGCGCAACAGGACGGCAACCATGGCATTGGCCTCGCGCTCGCCCAGGTTGGTGTACAGGTCGATATCGCAGGCCTGCAACAATCCAGCAAAGGCAACGACGATCGTCAAACGCAGGGCACGGCAGCGATGGGACATGGCTTATTGACCTTTCAAAAGCGTGTTGGCGGAGCCGGATATCTGCGTTGCACCGCGCACCACCATTTGCGTCTCGATGGAATAGTCGAACATCTTGCCCAGCGAATGGACGATCTGATCGACCTGTTGTTCGCCGACCTTTTTCGGCGGCTGCCCGCTGTTGGCGTGGTTTTGTGCCGACGCCACCGCTGGTGTATTACCCGGCCCCGAGGCAGCGCCGGGCGGTGAGCCATTGGTGAGCGCATCGGCCCGTTCGGAGAAACTGCGCGAGCGGTCGATGAATCCGTTCAGGCGCTCCATCAAGCCTTCGCCGATCTGATGCGGGCTAGCGCCTTGGGGCATGCCCTTGGCATTGCCGGCCATGTGTTCGAAGAGGTTCTGCGAGGTTTGTACGCCTGACGGCGGCAATGCCGCCGTGGCGGGTGCTGCAAGACTTGCGGTCATGGCGGCGGCCTACTCTTCGTCGTCTTCGGACGACTGGGCTTCGTTCAGCATTTCCTGGGCCTTGGGCATGATGATGAACTGCCCGGCGACGGTAACGGCTTGGGTGATCAGGGCTTCGGTGAGTTCGTCATCGCTCATTTCTGCCTTGGATTTGTCCACTGCGGCATTGAACTGCGCTTCCGGCGTCGGGGGAACATGGGTGGTGCTGTCGACAGGGCTGACTGACATCGTATTGCTCCTTACCAGTGGGTTATGGGCTTGCTGTTTTTGCTTTTCGGGTTTCAGTGGCTGGCTTCCAGGGTCACCACGCCCCCACGAAATACGCGCACACCGCGCTCCCGCGCGACGGGGGCAGTGACGTGGCGTTGCTGGTGGTCGACATGCTGCTGGACCATGCCCAGGTACGCCGGTGGTCCCGAGACGAACAGCTCATCGCCATCGGGGCCTGCACGGGACGACAGCTGCTTGCCGTAGACGTCCAGGCTGCCCAGGTAATCTTCAAGCTGCTCAAGGTCGTGCCCCTGGGCCTTGAACAGGCGCGTGGCGTTTTCAGCGTCGGCGCTCAGGTACAGAATGTTGCCGTCGAAGTACCAGCTCAGGCCGTTGACGTTGCACAGCTGCGTCAGGAAATCCCCCGCTGACTCGCCGCGAACCTTGCTGCGAGACTTGCCACGAACCTTGTCCGACATGACCACGATGAGCCCCAGGTTGTGGCCGAACTCCTCCAGCGCGGCGCGCACATCCTGCTCGACCAGCACGTAGGCATACGGCTCGGCGAACCACTGCGGCGCATCGCCGGTCGGCGCGTCTGCGGCGCGTACGCCGGTCGAGGCCAGAACCGCCGTCAGTGCCCAGAAAAACCAGTTTTTGAATGAAGGATTACCCATGACGGCGTCCCCCACATCTGCCGACGGTGGAACGGGAAACACCGCGCACATAACGTTCGCTATTGCGCTTCAACTCGATAAAATGAAGCGCGCGCCGGGTGAGCCGTTTCGGTTGGTCGGCCCCCGCCGCTGATCGAGCCATTGCCCCGCCGTCCTCGAACCAAGAGTCTTTCCCATGCCCAGTCGCTTTGCCCCCACGTTGATCTTGCTTGGCAGCGTCACGCTCGCATCCTGCAGCACCCCGCCCGCCTCCGACGGCAGTTACGAACGCTTTATGGGGCTGGCAGCCGACCTGCAACAACGCGGCGACACCGTGACCGCCGCCGGGCTTTATGAAAAGGCCACGCAGCTGCCGCAGGCGCAAATCGAGGCCTGGCTCAAACTGGGCGAAGCACGACTGGCCAACGGTGATGCGCGAGGCGCCGAGCGCGCCTATCAACAAGCGCTGGAACGCCAACCAGACAGCGCAGCCGCCTTGCTCGGCCTGGGCAGCGCACAACTGCGCCAAGGTAAACTGGACCGCGCGGTGACGGTGCTGACCCAGGCCAGTGCGCAACCCGATCAACCCGAAGCGTTCAACCGGCTGGGCATCGCGCAGATTCTGCGGGGCCAGCCCGACGCGGCCCAGGCGGCGTTCAGCCAGAGCCTCACGATGGCTTCCAACGACCTCGACACCCGTTGCAACCTCGCCCTGGCCTACGCCCTGGGCGGCAAATCGCAACGGGCGCTGGACACTATCCATAGCGTCGTCGAGTCCGCACGCGCCCTGCCCCGTCACCAACGCAACGCGCTGCTGATCAGCGTGCTCGCCGGCCGCGAAAATGACATCCGCACCCTGGACGACATTTCCAACGAAGAGCGCAACAACCTGTTGGTTGAAGCGCGCCGTATCAAGGCCATAAAAGACCCGCAAGCCCAGGCGCGCGAGTTGGGGCTGGTCGATACTCAGTAGGCGAAGGACAGTCATTGGCGCTCCTGCTTGTCGGCCCTTGCCTGCTGCTCGGATTGGCGCCGGCGCAGCTCCTCGCGGTCATAACCGTCAATGTAGACCTGCGCCGCACGCCCCACGGGCGCGGCCATGGTCGGACCGGTCGCCCTGCCCTGGAACAGATCCGAACGCTGCTCGACCATCTGCAAAAGCGTAAGGTTGTTGGCGCAGCCGGGTGGCAATAACGGCACGTGCGCTTCTTCATCGTTGCCCGATTGATCCTCGACCGAAGGCTTCAAGCACTCCACCGGCACCAGTTCGACCCGGCCGTCGGCGCGGGTCAGCGCCTGGTAATCCGGCGAGTAGCTCGCGGGTGTCAGCTGGGTCTTGCAACCCGCCAGCAGCGTCAACGCCAGGCCTATCAGCAGCAGTACACGATTCATGGTTGCTCCCTGTTCAATTCATGTAGAAGCCGAACATCCCGCCGTTGCGCGGCCCCGCCGATGCCGTGGTGGTGTCCGCAGGTCGAGCGTCGAGTGGCGTGGCAAGGGTTCGCCCACGCACCGGTTGCACCAGATACGGCGTGATCAGAATCACCAGTTCGGTTTCATTGCGCTGAAAGCGCTTGGAGCGAAACAGATTGCCGAGGATCGGCATGTCGCCAAGCATGGGGACTTTCTCGACGTCCTGGCTGCTTTCGCGCTGGAACAGCCCGGCGATCGCGAAGGTCTGGCCGCTGCCGACCTCAACCCGCGTATCGGCGCGCCGCACCCTGAACGACGGCACTTGATAACCGCCCACCCTGACCGTACTGGAGGCCATCAGACTGCTCACTTCAGGACGCACCTGCAGGGCAATTCTGTCGTTGGGCAAGACCGTCGGGCTGAACAGCAGCGACACGCCGTATTGCTTGTATTCGATGCCGACCAGATCGCGGTTTACCGGCACCGGCACGGCGACTTCACCCCCGGCCAGGAAACTCGCGGTCTGGCCGGTCATGGCCGTGATGTTCGGCTCGGCAAGGATCTCGAGGATGCCGTTGCTCTGCAGCGCCTCAAGCATCGCGTCGATATTCACATTGCCCGACGCCAGCCCGGCGCTGATCACGTTGGAGCCACCGCTGGCCGCCTCTGCCGCCAGCGCCCCGCCCGTGAGCAGGCCGAAGGAGAACGTGCCGTTGTTGAACAATGCGTTCCAGTTGACGCCGTAGCGCAGCAGTTCCGAGCGCGACACCTCGGCAAACCGCACGCGGATGTTGACCTGCGCCGAGCCCTCGTATGACGCACCGTTGATTGCGCTCTTGAAATCCTGGCCTTCGGTACTCAGCAGCGCGTTCAAGTCAGTGGCCTCGCCCACGCTCTTGACGCTGCCTTTGGCCACGACTCGATTACCGGTTGCCGAGATCTGCGCGCTGCTGCCGGGATGCAGCGCCTTCAACGGGCGACTGATGGCCTGGGTACCGCTGCTGACGGACAGGCTCAACGCCGCCAGTTGCTCGCCATCGGGGCTCAAGGCGATCAGGCTGGTCTGCCCGGGGGCTTTGCCAAACACGTAGATCAACCCGGGCGACACCACCTGCAAATCGGCAATGTCGGGGTCTGCGACGAGCACCGAGTCAACCGGTGCCGTGAAGTTCAAGATGCGCCCTTCGCCGGACGCCAGGTCGAGGTTGCCAGTACTGCCTTCAGCGATGGTCCGCGCGCAGGCGATCACGGGCAGCGTCAACGCTGCAACGGCGGCTATCCAGAAGCCACGAAACTGCATAAAACACGTCATGAGGCGCTCGCCATCGGAGTAATCGGGACGCCGCTGGCTGGGCGTCGATGCGTAATTTCATTCAGGCTGACGGTGCCAAGCGCTTGCAGGTTGTACTCGCCGGCCAGCTCGCGAAACGACAGGACCGCCAGTTCCAGCTCGCCGCGCACCACCAGGCGACGCATGCCACGCCGCAACTCGGGATGCACCAGCAATACCGCCTGGCCTTCTTCAGGCAAGCGCTCACAGGCGTGACGCATTTGTGTCAGCAACGCGCGGTTGGTGTGTTCGGGCCATGAGTCGCCAGGGTTCTCCAGACGCCGCGTGCTCGCGCGCAATTGTTCTTCCAGGCCCGGGGTGAGCACGAAGGCGCTGATGACCCGGTTGCGGTCGGCGAACTGGTGGCTGATCTGGCGTGCCAGCGCGGCGCGCAGTTGTTCGGCCAGATCCGGTGCATCGGTGTGCCGCGCGCCCCATTCGACCATGGCCTCGAGCAACGCGCGCTGATTGCGGATCGAGACACCTTCAGCGACCAGCAAGCGCAGGGCCTCGGCGATGCGTTGCAACGGCACGATGCGCAGCACTTCCTTGACCAACTCGCTGTACAGGCCTTCCATGCGCTCGAGGATCGCTCGGGTCTCCTGGATGCCGAGAAAATCCGCGGCGTAACGGCGCACCGTGCGTTCGACCATGGCACGCAGCACCTCGTCAGGCAGCATGAAACCGATGCCGGCCTCTTGCAGGCTGTCCCGATGATGCCGTTCTATCCAATGCGCCGGCCGACGGCTGAGGGGCGAATCGTGTTCCAGCAGCGCAATGTCGAGCAAGTGCGCATGCACCGGGTCGTCCTTGAGCAACAGGCAGTCGGGGGGCAAGTCGCCTTCGTTGACCGGCACGCCCTCGAGCTCAATGACAACGCGGTTGGCCGGCATCGACGGATCGACATACAGCTCCGGCACGGGCACTTCGATCCCCAGGTCAGCGCGGATGGCATGACACAAGGCTTCAAGTCGCTGGCCCAGCGGCAACTCCGGCGCCGCCAGGCCCAACGCCGAGCCCATGCTGAGCAACAGCCGGCTATCCAGCGGCTTGCCGAGCACCGGGGAGGGTTCGGGCACGGGTGCTTGATCGTCAGCCGCTTCGCTGACAGTTTCAACGGCAGGCACCTCGACCACCCGGCCACGGCGATACATGACGAATGCCGCGCCCCCAAGCACCGCTGCCAGGCCTATGAACACCAGCGCCGGGAAACCTGGCAGCAACGCAACGCCCAGCAGGATCAACGCCGTCAACCCCAGCGCCATGTGACTGGCGCCCAGTTGCTGGAGAATTTCCGTGCCGAGATTGCCTTGGGCGTTGTCACTGTTGACGCGGGTGACCACCGTCCCCGCCGCCACTGAAATCAGCAGCGCCGGAATCTGCGCGATCAGCCCGTCGCCCACCGTCAACAGCGAGTAGGTGTGCGCCGCGTCGCCGAATGACATACCCCGCTCGAGCATGCCGATCAGCATGCCGCCCAGTAGGTTGACCGAGAGAATCACCAGCCCGGCGATCGCATCGCCTTTGACGAATTTCATTGCGCCGTCCATGGCGCCGAACATCTGGCTTTCGCGCTCAAGTCGCGAGCGACGGCGACGGGCTTCGGGCTGATCGATGTCGCCGTTACGCAGATCGTTATCGATGCTCATCTGCTTGCCTGGCATCGCGTCCAAAGTAAAGCGCGCCGCGACCTCGGCCACGCGCTCGGCGCCTTTGGTGATCACCACGAACTGCGCAACTGTGATGATCAAGAACACCACCAGGCCCACCACCACCTGGCCTGCGATGACAAAATCGCCGAAGGCCTTGACGATGTGACCTGCGTTGCCATCCAGCAGAATCAAGCGCGTGGTGGTGATTGACAAGGACAGGCGAAACAGCGTGCTGAGCAGGATCAGTGGTGGTAGCGCGGAGAACTCCACCGAGTGCGAAATATAAAACGCGACGATCAGGATCAGGATGCTCAGCGCAATGTTCATGCCGATCAGCGCGTCGACCAGCCAAGTGGGCAGCGGGATGATCATCATCACGATGGCCATCAGCATGAACGCAACAATGATCACATCGCTGCGCGTGGCGGCGGCGCGTGCCAGGGCATTCAGGTGGTTCATGACCCGCATCATCGAGCGGCCCTGCGGGCGGTCAGATAGCGCTTGAAGCACTGGCGCGCCTCTTCCTTGCGCGCGGCGCCCCACAACGCGCGGCTGCGTAGCAACAACGCGCCCGGCGATTCGCCTTCGGCCGCCACCAACCGGTCCAACGCATTCAATGCGCGGGCCGGCTGGGCGCTGTCGGTGAAGGCCATCGCCAGCCCCCGCAGCAGCATCGGATCGGCCGGCGCTAGATGTGCCGCGACCAGCAGCATCACCAAGCCTTTTTGCGGCTGGCCGCCACGGCGATAGAGCTCGCCCATGCCCTTGAGCAACTCGACGGCATCCTGCTCTTGGCGGCTGAGCATTTCGTGGCGCATCAGGCCTGCACCTCGGCGCGCTGTTGCTCCAGGCTGCGGCGCATGTCGATTTCCTCGCTGATCAGTTCATGGGCCAGGGTCTTCACCTGCGTCTCTGCGTCCAGGCCCGGCAGGACGTTGTGCAGGACGTATTCGAGAATCTCCAGGGAACGGGTGCTGCCGAACAGCTGTGCAGCGATACCGTCGACACTTGAAGACTGCTCGACATCGCCGCGCAATGAGCGACGCGCCAGGACTTCACGCTTGCTCAGGACCGTTTCGAAACGCGCGCCCTGACGCAGGTTCGCCGGTTGGACAGGGTCGGTCGCGGGGGTTTTCCCGGTGGTGGTCGGCAGCAGTGGACGCGGGTCGATTTTCATAGGGTGAAGGTGAACCGTTCTTCGCCCCGGGCGAGAATCACTTGGTCGTTTTCGATGCGCTCCAACGTCCAGTCATCGGCCAGGGCGGCGCCTGGGTACAAGCGCTTGCCACTCTCATTGACGACATAAGGGTTAGTGCCGAACCAGACTGCCTGGAAACGTACCCGTGGCGTGGCGACCTCGGCGCGAGGAGCGACATCGGAATGCAGCACCACTTGCTGGCCAAAGCGACCGTCATAGGCTTGTTGCACGCCCATCCACTGGCTTTTCTGTGCCGGATCGTAGCGGCCCTGCACGTCGAGCTGGCCATCGGATTGGCTGACTTTTATCTGGTTCAGACGGGCTGCCGCCAGTTGTTGCTCAAGCCAGGTCGCGGCTTGCGCTGCCGTTGCGGTGTTCGGCTGTTTTGCCTCGACGGGCGCACTCAGATGGCTGCGCGTCGGCGGCTCCAGGGATGAAACGGGTTGACCACGAAAGGCAAACGCGCCGAGGCATAAGAACATCAACAGCAACGCGATGATCCATTGCGGCGCACGTCGCGAGGCGCGCATGACGGGGTCCACGGGTTTGGATAGATCGCCGGCATCGTTCAGGGTCAGGCGAGCATCGCCGATGCGCACAGCCAGAGGAAAACGCGTGCGGTGGCCGCTGCCGATGGGAATCCTGAGCGCCTGGGCATCACTCCCAATGACGATGACGTCGCCGCCAAGGGCTTCGACCGCCACTTGGCCGTTAGCGAAACGCAGGGCCATGTGTCGCTCAGCAATGCCGGCGTCACTGAGCAACAGATCAGCGCTACCGGCACTGCCAATAATGTAGGCGGCTTTGTCGAGGGAGAGCGTTACCCCTTGATGCAGGCCGTGGGTGATGCTGAGCAGTGGAGCGCTCTTTCCCGCAGCGGATGAACCAGGCGCGGGGGTCAGGGAAATCAGGGCTGTCATATCGGGTTACCCGAGTGGTGCGCGCAGGCAAGGGCGAGTCAGACACCGAAAAACGTAGAGTGAAATGCAGCGTAAGGGCCAGGTAGGCGAGCAGCCTTGCGGCTGCCCGCGCAGCGACGTCAGTTCTGCGGACGTTGCTTGGTCGCATCGAGCTCAGCTTTTTTGGCTGTGGTCAGCTCGGTGATCTTTGCCGACTTCTCGATAGCCATGTTGAACGTGGCTTCCATTTTCGCGATTGCTGCATCTGCGCCGCCGCCGGAGCTTGCTGGAGGGACTTCACTCATGTTGGATCTCCTTGCTTTAGATGGGATGTCTTCAGCCGCAAAGCGGCGTATTCGTACTTCAGGCATCACAGTAAGGAAGCTTTATTACAATTAAACTTCAGCTCACCGCCCTGCACGAATCGATACTACGCAGGTGAAACTAATCGAGGCTGTGAAAACTTGTGAAACCTCGCCCCCATAACTATCAGACCGCTGCGCAATATCATTTAGCCTTCACCGAAAAACATCTGCACAACATATTTCAAAATATTTCCTTGCTACACATTGGAACTTTATATTTATTGGCGGTCGTTTCCGCTTAGTACTGGCTCTTCAATACCAATGGCTGTGTTTTCCCCCATAACCCTCTAGATAGAGCGATCCTTCAGGGTTGCAAAGGTTGTGAAATGTTGTGAAACCTGCGTGTGCCCGCCCTCCTTTGCACATCGTTCTGATAATGTCCCGGTCTCACTGGCGTTCAGCTCGGCGCTACGCGGCGTAACTTTGTCGGCGTTATCAAATGATTGGGACACTGTAACGCGCCTGCCAAGGCTCAGAATTAATATGTGTGCCACGTCACACTATTGATCGTGCTTCGCTGATATTTAATACAGTGAACAAATAATAAACAGCCGTATTCATTGGCCATTGCATCGCGGGGCCATGGCCGGCCAGTTTGCATTTACGCAGTCCCCTGTTCTGAACAAGTGACTGCCTTGATACTCATCAATACAGGAGCCTGACGATGTCTCTCACCGTGACGGATTTGAAAAAACACCCAGTACCAAAACAATCCGAAGCCCAGTGGGGCGACTCGGTTCAGCGCGCCAAGGCCAAGGAAGCCGGTATCGAGTGGCAACTGTCTGAAAACGATCATCGCTCCACACAGGAGATCATCGATGGCAGTCCATTGCTGAAGAACCTGGGCAACCAGAGCGGCGTGAAAGACAAGCTCAAGGAGCGCGTAGGGGATTTCGAAACCGACCGCGATGCGGCCTATCGCGCGACACAGGTGCTCGAACACATTGAGCAGTTGGACGAAGGCGGCAGCCGCGTGGCCGGCAAAGACGTCAACAATGGCAGAGTGGACGGCTTCACCAAGAGCGGCGAAGCCAAGCACGGTACCGAAGCCGGGCGCCTGCAGGACTTCGGCAAATACGGTTTCGAGAACCTCGAGGGTAAGCTGAAAAACGTCGACACGGTTGGCGATGACCCGGCCGTGCGTGAAAAGGCCGATGCACGGGGCATCCAATGGGAAAGGCCGGAGAATGACCAACGCTCCGCGCAGGAGATCATCAACGACAGCCCTTTGTTGAAGAACCTTGGCAACCAAAGTGGCGTCAAGGACATGCTCAAGGAGCAGGTCGGCGACTTCGAGAATGACCCGGACGCCGCCTATCGCGCCAAGCAGGTGCTGGACCACGTTGTACGTTTTGACGAAAGTGGCGAACGCCTGGCGGGCAAGGATGTCAACAACGACAGCATCGATGGCTTCACCAAAAGCGGCGAGGCCAAACACGGCACTGAAGCCGGTCGCCTGCAGGATTTCGGCAAGGGCGGCTTCGACAGCCTCAACGGCAAACTTGAAACTGCCGCCAACGTTGGCAGCGATCCCAAGGCTCGCGAGGCAGGTGAAAAAGCCGGCATCGTCTGGGAGCTTCCGGAGGGCGACAAGCGCTCTGCCAGCGATATCATCGACGCCAATCCCCTGCTTAAGAACCTCGGTAACCAGAGCGGCGTAAAAGATGCCCTCAAGGAACGTGTCGGCGACTTCGAGAATGACCCTGACGCCGCGTTCCGGGCCAGCCAGGTGCTTGACCGCGTCGTAGGCTACGATGAGAGCGGCAAGGTGCTCAGCGGCGGCGACGTTGCCAACAGCAGTGTCGACGGCTTTACCAAAAGCGGCGAAGCCAGGCACGGCACCGAGGCAGGACGCTTGCAGGACTTCGGCAAATTCGGCTTCGAGTCACTGCCCAAGGCCCAGGCCAGCGAAGATATCGCCAGCTACAAGGATTTTCTCAAGGCCAAACCCGACGCCGACGAAGGCTCCAAACAAATCGCCCAGTACGCCGCCATCCTTGAGCAGAAGTACGACTCCATTCGCGGCAAGACCGGCGCGGACGGCACATTGACCGAACAGAACATCAGCGACTACAAGGACGCCAACCCCCAGCTCAGCGGCAAGGAGAAAGAAGCGCTGGAGTTCTGGTCCCAGCCGGGCGCGTTCAAAATGCTCGACACCGCCGGCAATCCGCTGGCCAACAGCGCCGACGGCAAGGTCAGCAAGGCCGACATCCAAGCCTGGCTGAAGAACACCGCCCCGGCGGATGCCCCTGGGCTGACCAGCATGCTGTCGAGCGTGGTATCGGGCAACGTGACCGACAATGTCGACACCAGCAAGCTGGGCCCAGATGTCTTCAAGCACCCCGAAAAATACACGGCAGAGCAAAAAGCCGCCGTGCTGATGGACCTGCAGAATGCGCAAAAACTGGTGATCGACGGCGCCACCGCTGGGATGTGGGGCGACGACTACGGCAAGGTAGCCATTGCCAACGGCTCCGGCGCGTTCTGGGAGCCGGACAAGGTGCTGCAGGACATCAACGACCACATCGCCATCCTCCAGAAGGACAAGCCTACGGCTGAGTTTCTCCAGACCCGTGGCGATAAAGCCATGAAGGAGCTGTTTGATGACAGCCCGGAGCTCAAGGCAGCGGCGACCAAAACCTACGAGGACCAGATCAAATCCGGCAAGGCGCTGGACAAAGCCTGGGACGCCGCTACCAAGGACGGCAAGGTTGATCAACCCAAGGCACTGGCGGACTTCTATGCCACTGCGCGCAGCCTCCAGACGATGTTGGGCATCGACAAGGCCGACGAGATCCAGGCAGGCGTAGGCAAGTCCTCCCACAGTGAAGAATTCAAGGCCTACTACAAAGACTCGCTGGCCTCGGGCGATCGTCTGCGCGAGCTGCTCAAGACCGAAACGCCGGAAGCGGCTGCCGGTGCTTTCAGCATGGAAGTGGCGCTCTACAACGGCGCGCTGGACCCGGAGTTCACCGGCACGCTCGACAAGCAGCTGAACGATAATTTCTCCAGCATCGTTCAGGAAAACGCCTTCAAAGGAGCAACCTTCGATGACCTGAAAGCGGCCTATGGCAAGGATGGCGGCGCAGAGCTCGACGAAGGAAAAGTGCGCAAGCTGATTGATGAGATACGTCGGGAATCACCCGAACTGCTGATGAACAAAGACGGCACCATGACCACGACCGATCAAATCCTCGCGGGTTTTCGCGGCAACTGGGACATGTTCCGCCAGGGCATCAAGTCACTGGACAGCATGAACGCGCTGACCAAATTCGACCCCAGCGGCGATGGCAAAGGCGCGTACAGCAGCGGCGTCCTGCACGGAGTCAGCGGCCTGTTCCTGGCTGGCGTGACTATCTCCCGTGGCGTACAGGGCGCAGGCAAGCTGACCGAAAGGAACATGGTCGATATTGCCACCGGCTCAGTCATGACCGCCACCGTGCTCACCGAAGGCGGCACCAAGGCTTACAAGGAGTACCTGGATACCGCGATCAAGAACGGAGAACAGTCGATCGACGATATGCGGACCGGCAAGCTCCCCAGCGATTTGCTCCAGCAGCTCAAGGACAACGTCAAGGACGGCAAGAACGCCAAGATCATTGCCACCAGGTTCGAGGACAGCGCAAAAGGCCTGGGTGGGCTGGCAGGTATGGCGATGGGTGCCTACGGGATCTTCGACGGCGTGCAGGCGATTCGCCGCGGCGACAAGCTGACCGGTGGTTTCGGCATCACGGCCAGCGCGCTGGGCGCCTTGGCCGGTGCGGCGTCAGCCGTAGAGGGCGGCCTTGGGTTGCTCAGCGCCAGCCTGCCACGGCTGATCCCCTACATGTCCGGTATTGCCGGTGCAGCCGGGGTCCTGGGTGTCCTTGCCGGGGGCGTCGCCGTGCTCGCCGCGCTGATCCCCGGATTGGTCAGGGAGGGCCAGCAGCAGGCCAAGGCTGATGACTTCGCCCAAGTGCTCGGCGGCTCGATCGAGCGCTACGGCATCGACGGTGTCAAAGAAGGCACGATCAGCGACATCCCGACGAAAGATTGGCCGGGCGGCGAAGAATCGATGTCCTGACATCGATCGACTACCGGGGGCGGCAGCGCAACATGCCTCGCGTTGCCGCCTGCGCTGTCTATTCCACCCTTACCCTTGACTGATCCGGCTGACGGGCGCAAACCAGACCGGTCAACACAGTAGAAACCTGCCACTTCGGTGCTCATGACTTATCCAGCGGAACATCAAGAGGCACATCGAGGGTAAAGGTCGCGCCCTGTCCAGCCCCATCGCTGTGCACGCTCAAGCTGCCACCCATTTCCTGCGCGGCGAGCCCGCAGCTGTGCAGGCCGAAACCGTGACTGTCCTTGCGCGTAGTGAAACCATGGGAAAAGATCCGCGCCAGGTGCTCAGGCGCAATCCCGTTGCCGTTGTCGGCCACCGTGATACGCAACATTGGCCCGTCGATGAGAGCGGCGCTGAACGTGATGCACGGGCTGCGATCGATCACACCGCCCAACGCCTGTTTGGCATTACGGATCAAGTTCACCAGAATCAGCAACATCCGGTGCCGGTCCAACGACAGCAGGGGCAAGTCGGCAATTTCCTTGACCACCGCCACCCCCTGGCGCTCCATGGATCCGGCGCTCATGCGCAAGGCATCATCGATCAACGCTGCGACCGGCACGGTCTCGACGATACTGACCGCGACGGCATAGGACTGCTGGGCAGCGACAATGGTTTTGATGTGGTCAATGCCCTTGGTGAGCTGTCCGAGCTCTTCGATGATGCCCTGTTGCTCTGCCGTCACCACCTCCGCCAGCTTGCGCAGGTAGTCAGGCAGCATCTTTCCTTTGTGGTCTTTGGTGAGGAAGTCGCTCAGGTCATGGATGTGTTCGTTCATCAGTTGGGCCACCTTGCCCAGCCCCTGGGCTTTGGAGGTGCGCATCAGGCTGCTGACCAGTTCTGCCGAGACGTTCACGCTGTTGAGAACGTTGCCGACGTTGTGCAGCACCGTGGTGGCGATTTCGGCCATGCCCGCCTGGCGGGATTTTGCCTGCAGTTCGCTTTGCACCTGGCTCATGCGCAGTGCCGCGCGTACGCGAGCCTTGAGCTCCAGCGGCGAAAAGGGTTTGGCGATATAGTCGTCGGCGCCGCTTTCCAGCCCGCAAATGCAGGCATCGCTACCGCCGCGGGCGGTCACCAGGATCACCGGCAAATGGGCAAAACCGGCGCTGGCTTTGATTCTGGCGGTCAGGCCGAAGCCGTCGAGCTTGGGCATCATCACATCCGAGACGATCACATCGACGGGTCGAAGCTGCAGGAGCGCCCAGGCCTGCTCTCCATCCGTTGCGGTGGCGACGATGTAATCGTTTTGCAGAAGCTCACTGAGATAGCTGAGCATTTCCGGGCTGTCGTCCACCACCAGCACTCTGGATCGCAAGGCGTGTTCCGGGTGCTGCTCGTGGTCCGCGCCTTGCGTTGAAGCGCGGTCGTTGCGACTGCCCTGGCGTCCATCGTCAAAACGCAGGTGGCGCTGCTCTATCGTGCTGGTCATGCCCGGTGACGATCGCTCGTGCCTATGGTTGGCTTCGGCCGGCAGGATGTTTTGCTCAACCCCCAGCGCAAGCCGGACAAAGAAGCACGAACCCCGTCCGGGCTCGCTGTTGACGCCGACTTCGCCCCCCATCAGTTCGACCAGATCCTTGACCAGGGCGAGACCGATGCCTGTGCCGCTGTAGTGACGCGTGGCGGAATTGTCGATCTGGGAAAAACGCTGGAACAGCAGCGGCAGTTTGTCCGGCGCGATACCAATGCCCGAGTCCTGCACCGCGAGTTCAAATCGCTCGCCATCAAGTGGCGTCACTGCCAGGTGCACGGTGCCGCCGGCGGGCGTGAACTTGATCGCATTGCTCACCAGGTTGAGCAGAATCTTCTCGAAGTGCCGGGGATCCAGGAACACCGTGCCGAGCGCGGGATCGATGCTGCAGGTCAAGGCGCAGCCTTTGCCCTCGGCGACCATCGCGGCGTCCTCGGCCAGCACCCCTACCGCCTTGTTCAAATCAACCGGGGTAGGACACAACTCAAACTTGCCGGCTTCGGCCTTGGAGAAGTCGAGGATGTCGTTCACCCGATTCATCAGGCGCAGCGCATTGCGTTGGGCGCGTTCGACTTGCCGCCGAATTATTGGCGCTGACCACCGGAGCCTCGCGGATCAAGCCATCCTTTTGCGCCTGGGCCGCAATCTCCTGCCAGTTGCGCACCATCACTTTGCGAAAGTCGCTGCCCGTGTAGGAATTGCTGAAGGCAATGCTATGGCTCGCGGTAGGGCCGCGGGCGATGCCGTCGCCGGCGGCTTGGGCTGGATTGGCAGCGACGATCGCCAGTCCGGTCAAGCAGCCGGCGATGCCCCACAAGATGTTGACCGACTTAGTGTTCATGCCATTCTCACGTGCCTGCAGTGGCCGTGAGCATAGTCTCAAGGTGCCCGCTTCGCCCGGGGCCTGGACGAAGTAATGGGCGAGCGGGCTGATTGCTCTCAGCGGCGCCTTACAGACTCCCATCATGCAGGGTGCCGCTAGTCAACGCATTAGCCGTCCAACTGCTAAGCTTTGCTTCGCTCCAGACCATAACCAATAAAAATTCGAAGAAGGTAACGCAGCATGGCCACGGCACAGCCCCCGGCAACGTCAAATTCCGCGAAATGGCGCTTCAAGGCGGGCATCGCCATTCTTTGCCTGATGCTCGCGTTGTGGTTGTTGGTGCCACTGGCAGCGGCTGCGGATGTACCCCGCTCCACCATCGCGGCGATCACCGGCGCGCTGTTCATCATCAACAAAGTGCTGTTGCTGCTGGCAATCGCGGTGATGGGCAAGGCAGGTTTTCAAGAGCTCAAGCAGAAGGTGTTCGGCTATGTGTCGGGCCTTGTGCCCAGCGTCGAGCAGGAGGTCAGCGTCACCCGCCACCGTATTGGCCTGGTGATGTTCTGCCTGCCGTTGGTGTGTTCTTTTCTTGAACCTTATGTCGATGCCTTAGCACCCGGTCTACGTCCTAATAGCTGGGCGTTGCAACTGCTTGCTGATGCAATGTTGGTGGGCAGCTTCTTCGTCCTGGGGGGCAATTTCTGGGAGAAACTGCGCGCGCTGTTTATCCGCTCCGCACGGGTCACCACCGCCGACGCGATCTGAGGCAACCTCGGGATCGCCGCCCCGGCGCTCTAGCAGTTTTCTTCAATGACCACGACTTGCAGGTACCGATATGCCCGACTCGCCCAGTTCCGTCGAGCCTGAGTTACAAACTGAAGCGCTTCCTGAAAAGCCTCCGCCAGCCAATCCGCTACGGCGCATTGCGCTGGGCGTTGCGGTGTTGATCGCCGTGCTGTTCACCCTCGCCATTTTCATGGAGCGCCGCACGCCCTCGACGTCGCAAGCCGTGGTGCAAGCCTATGTGGTGGAAATGGCTGCCGAAGTGGGTGGCCGTGTGACGGAAATAGCGGTGCTCGACAATGCCCGGGTGAAGGCCGGCCAAGTGCTGTTTCGCATCGACCCGCAACCCTACAGGCTGGTCGTCAGCGAGGCTGAAGCGCGGCTGGAGGAAAGCGGCCAGGCAGTGGGCGCCAGCACCGCCTCGGTGGATGCCGCCCAGGCGCAGTTGGTGTCGGCGCGAGCGCAGCGCGACAACATACGCGAGCAAGCCCGACGGGTGAATCAACTGGTCGAGCGTGGGGTGTTCGCCGCCGCCCGCCAGGATGAAGCGAAAGCCTCGTTGGGCTCCGCCGAGGCGGCCGTGAGCAAAGCCCAGGCCGACCTGGAACGGGCCCGCCAGCAACTCGGGCCCAAAGGCAACGACAACCCGCAATTCAAGCAAGCCCTGGCCTCGCTGGAAAAGGCCCGACTCGACTTGGTGCGTACCGAGGTCATCGCACCCGCCGATGGCGTGATCACCCATCTCCAGCTCGCCGTGGGCCAGGTCGTCAGCGCCGGCCAACCGGCTCTGACCTTCATCGACAGAGGCACGGTATGGGTGTCTGCCGCCTTCAAGGAAAACAGCCTGGAACATGTGCAGGCCGACGATCCGGCGGAGCTGGTCTTCGATGTATTGCCGGGCCGCGTGTTCAAGGGCCGCGTCGAAAGCGTCGGCTGGGGTGTCGCGCAACAAGGTAGCAGCAACTCGGCCCTGCCCTCGGTGCGCAACCAGAGTGGTTGGGTGCGTGACCCGCAGCGTTTTCCGGTACGCCTGTTAGTGGAGGAACCGCACCCGATCGGCCCGCGTTACGGTTCGCAAGTGACAGTGGTGATCTATACCGATGACAATCCCATCACTAACGCGCTGGGGGCCTTCATGACACGCCTGGGCGCCTGGCTGAATTATGTCAATTGATGGGCAAGCGACGCTGGAGGTGCTGCGGATCAAGCGCCAGGGATTGCGTGTCGCCCTGGCAGTGACCGTGGGCTTGTGCACGGGTCTGGTCATGGGCGATATCTTGCCGTTTCTCGCGCCCTTGTTCGCCATCCAGTTTCTCTTGGCCAGCCGCCGCGCGCCAGCGCTGTCCCAAGGGTTGATGACGTTGCTGGTAAGTATGCTGACCGGCGCGCTGCTGGTGTGCATGACCGGTATGTTCGGTGAGCGGCCGTGGGTACTGCTGCCGCTGCTTTGGCTGTTTTATCTCGCCTGTTTTACCGCGCAAGGCCGACAACCTGGCGGCGCGGGACCGGCGCTGATGCTGGTGATCGCCATTGTGGTGCCAATGCTCGATATCGCCCAGAGCGATCTGGGCGAGTCCATTGTGCTTGTACTGGTCAAGGCGGTCGGCCTGGGTTTGCTGCTGACCTGGGGCGCCCATGCGCTGCTGCCTGACCCTGCAGGTGAATATGCCGACCAGGCAATCGCCCAGCCGCGCGAGCTGACGCTGGTGATTCGCCAGGCCTTGGCCAGCGCGGCGATCTTGCTGGCGATGGTTGCGCTGTGCCTGAGCGATCCCCGGCTGGCCACGGCGATAGTCGTACCCATCACGGTGGCCTCGTTGCTTAGCCAGTTCTCCCTGGGCATGAGCAGCCGCACCGCCCTCGGCCTGGTGTTGGTCAACTTGCTGGGCGGGGTGGCGGCGTCCGTGGCCTTCACGCTGTTTGAACTTCGCCCGACCCTGTGGCTGGTGGCGCTGATCCTGTTGCTGGTAAGCCTGCTGTTTGCTGGCAAAGCCGCCATCGGCAACGCCACTGGCAAGATATTCGGCGGTGGGCTGATCACCTTCCTTATTCTGTTCGGGCTCGGTGTGTCGCCATTACCAACAGAAACGCCCCAGCTGTTTTCCACCCGTATCGCCTACGTGCTGTTTGCGGTGGTCTATGCCATCGGCCTGGCCGCGCTGCTGTGGCCAAGCACGCGCGCACTGCAACGCCTCCCCGGCTAGTTCGGTTTTACGACAACAGGCGCGGTCATTCGAGCAAAGATATACAGCAGCATACCCACCAGGATAAGTGCCCCGCCTCGTAGCCAAGTGCCCAGGTCTTGCTGACTCAGCAATACGAGACAAGACACGATAGCCAGCAAGGGTACCCAGGTGGAAATCCGAAAATGCTCCTGCGCAACCTTGTCCTTGCGTAACACCAACACGGCGATGTTGGTGCTGAGGAAAACGAACAATAAAAGCAGAACCACGGTTTGCGCCAACGTCGCCAAAGTCCCCGTAAGCGTCAGTGCGATAGCGACGAGCGTCGTTGCGATAATAGCCGCCCACGGAGTGCGCCTATGCGGCAGCACCCTTCCCAGAAATTCAGGCAATAGCCCGAGATTGGCCATTCCATAAGTGAGTCGACTGGCCATGATCATGGTGAGCAGCGCCCCATTGGCCACTGCAATGAGAGCGATAAACGCAAATATTCGAGGCGAGATGTCAAGCCCGGAGGCCCGAACCACCTCGAGTAACGGGGCTGAGGTGGCGAGCAGTTTCTCCGTCGGCAATACCGAAGAGGCCGCGACCCCAACGGCCATGTAAACGACGCCGGCTGTCATCAGCGCGGCGAACAAGGCACGAGGGTATACCTTGCGAACATCCTTGATCTCTTCCGCAAGATTGGCGGACGTCTCAAAACCCACGAACGAATAGAATGCGAGCAGCGCAGCTCCCAACACGGCGAGCATCGGACTGACCCCAGGCTTGAATTCCAGCGTCCTCCCCAATTCGGCTTCGCCAGAGCTGAAAAAATAACCCGCCGCAATGATCACCAACATCAACCCTGACAGCTCGATCACGGTCATTACCAGATTCGCCCCGAGGGATTCCTTGATTCCTCGCGCATTCAAAAGCGCAATCACCCACAAGAAGATCAGAGCCGCAACGTGGGGCGATACTTCAATGAACGCCGCAAGGTAATCCCCAGCGAAGGCCAGTGAGAGACCCGCAGCACTTGTAACCGCCGCGGCGAGCATGCAAAAACCGATCAGGAAAGATATCAGCGGTGACTTGAAAGCCTTTTCGGCAAACACCGACGCTGCGCCTGCGTGAGGGTACTTCGAGACCAGTTCGGCATACGAACCTGCCGTCAACATTGCGAAGAACAACGCGATCAACAACGGCACCCAGATCGCGCCGCCGACCTCTCCGGCGATGGTACCCGCCAGCGCGTACACGCCAGCGCCCAGCACATCGCCAAGTATGAACAGAAACAGCATCGGCCCCGTGACAGCGCGACGCAAAGAGGTCTTGGAGGGTGACGTATCTGCTTTCATTGAAGGCTCTGCCGAGTGATGTTATTTCGCATAGACATCCGAGCGCCATGCCTTCGCTCAACGTCTGAGCAGTGGAAAAATCCGCAGGGTAAAAGTTCACTTAAATCAACCCTAGCGTCAGGGCTTTGAGGGTCGCCGCGGCACGGGTGGTACATTGAAGTTTACGGAACACGTTTTCCACATGGGTGCGGACCGTGCTTGGACTGATGCCCAATTGACGCGCCACTTCCTTGTTGCTTCCTCCCGTGCTGATGCACCGTAGAATTTCGGTTTCACGCTCGGAAAGCAGGCCACCGCTTGGCCTGCAGGCAGCCATCATCGTGTCCCCGCGCGCCGCCGCGATGACCGCCTGGCAGGCTCGTCGGTCAAAGCGTCCCTGGTCCGCCTCGTCCAGCAACAAGCGGGCGGCATCGTCCTGACTCAAGGACGGCCGCCACGGTCGCTCGCTCAGCAACGCTTGCCAAGCCAGGGCGGCGGCCAGCAAGCGATGTTCGCTTTGCAGCGCGTCACCGTTAAGACTGCGAAAGTAACCACTGCCATCCAGTCGCTCGTAGGCGTGGGCCGCTATCTGGCCCGACACGGTCAACGCCGATATCTGGCTACAGGCTCGCGACGTCCAGTAAGGCACCAACCGCACCTGCTCAAGATCGCCTTCCAATAACGCACCCGGAGTATTCCAGACTCGATTGGGCACCGCTGCGCGGCCAAGCCCATGGATCAGCGCCGCTTGGCCGAGGTCGTCTACTGATGCCTCTGGCAGCCCCGAAAGCCTGGCGGCCTCTTGGACCAGCTCCGAAGAACGTCGCGAATACCCCGACAACCAGGGCAACTTGAGATCGATCACATCGCCGATAAGGGTCAATGGCACCGATGGTGCGGTTTGCCGCGAAGCAGCCACCTGTGGCGTGCGCAATTGAGCGAGCCAATCTTCGGCGTGTCGCAGCATTTCGCCAGCGAGCGCTGCTGGATAGCGTCGATCACGCTTGCTGGAAATCCACTGCAATGCCACTTCCAGACCGTGACTGCGGGACAGGATTTCCAAATCACCGGCGAGCAACACTTGATAAACCACCTCCGGCACCCGTGGATGACGCAGGCCAGACGGCCTTCCTTCGCCGTCGTATTGCTCAAACACATGCCGCAGCCCGTGTTCGACTTCAGTCCTCAAGCCCAATGTATGCGCGATGTCACCGGAGACCTCGCAATGAATCTGCGCCAGCGGCGTGGACCTGCGCATCGCTCGCTGGCCCGCCGCGCTGAGGGTATGCGTCAGCATCGCGTTGCGGCCCTCGACATCATCGCCCAGCAGTTGGGTAAAGCCCTGCGCATTGGCGGTGCACCCTGACCAGCGCAACAAGGCCACCTGGCGTCCGATCTCGGTGTGCTCGCCAGCGCCATTGCACGCTTGCGCGAGCATTTGCACCAATCGGGCGGTGCGGCGGGACTGATCGAAAGGCTGCCCCATGCTCAGGTCGCCCACCATGGACAACGCCAGGATGGCGTCTTCCAATTCGATACAGTCACCTGCCGACATGTCGTTTCCTCAGGGCATCCGATTGAACATTGTTGATGGCCTCGGATAAATGACCGATACCTCAGCCGCCGAGTATCGCTGAAACTGCGCTCACCCCATACAGGAGATCGCATCATGTTCAAACCCAAGGCCCTTGCCCTCTCACTCGCCATGACCTGTTCATTGTTCGGCGGCGCGGTCCATGCCGCGGCACAGCAACCTTCTGTCGTCATCGTCCATGGCGCTTTCGCCGACGGATCCGATTGGGGCAAGGTCGTCCCGCTGCTGCAGGCGGAAGGCATCAAGGTCACCGTAGTACAAAATCCGTTGACCTCGCTGGCGGACGATGTCGCCGCCACACAGCGTGTGCTGAACAACCAGGAGAACGACGTCGTATTGGTCGGCCACTCCTGGGGCGGTACCGTCATCAGCGAGGCTGGCACCGACAAGAAAGTACGCAGCCTGGTGTACGTCGCCGCGTTCGCTCCGGATGCCGGTCAAGCCAGCAAAGACCTCGGCAAGGACTACCCTGCCCCGTCCGGCGTGAAAGACATCGCCGCCGACAAAAATGGTTTCCTGTACATGACCGCCGAGGGCATGGCCACCGGTTTTGCCCAGGATCTTTCCCCAGAGCAAACCGCGGTAATGGCGGCGACGCAAGGACCGATCCGAGCCTCGGCTTTCGATGACAAAACCAGCGCCGCCGCCTGGAAAGGCAAGCCAACCTGGTACGTTGTGGCCAAGGCGGACCGGATGATCCAGCCTGATCTGCAACGCGCTTTTGCCAAGAAGATCGGTGCCAAGGTCACCGAAATCGAAGCCAGCCACGTGCCACAACAATCCCGCCCGGCAGATGTCGCAAAAGTCATCATCCAGGCGGTTCTGAAGAGCCAATAGTTCCAGGCCCCTTCTGCGCTGAGATCGAAGGAAGAGCTGCCGTGCCCAATGGATTGCCACCGGTTTCAGGACAGGTTGGCCGGAAGCTGGGATGCAACGCGCTCCCCCCGCAGCAGTCATCGCATCGGCGATGCAATACCACACCGTCCAAGGAAACCCATCCATGCCTATGAATTGCGAGCTGAAAAAGCGCCCTTTCGATTTTATCGTCTGTGGAGCGGGGACCGCCGGTTCCGTCGTGGCCGGACGGCTGGCCGAGAATCCCGAGGTCGAGGTATTGCTCATCGAGGCCGGAGGCAGCGATGACCACCCCCACGTGCTGGAGCCGGGGAACTGGCCCCTGAACCTTGGTACCGAGCGCGATTGGAACTTCGTGGGTGCCGCAAACCCTCATCTCAACGACAGGAAAATCCCGCTGAATATGGGCCGTGGATTGGGCGGCGGGTCCAGCGTCAATGTCATGTTGTGGGCCCGCGGCCATAAAAACGACTGGGAAGATTTCGCAGCGCACAGTGGTGACCCTGCGTGGAACTACGCATCGGTCCTGAAGATTTATCAACGCGTGGAAGACTATTGGGGCATCTGCGATTCAGTCCCTCGCGGCAAGGGCGGACCGGTGCATGTCGCACCTGTACGAAACGCCCAACCGATTGCGAACGCCATGATCAGTGCGGCTGCCGGAATGGGTGTACCTGTTTTTGACAACCCGAACGGCGCCATGATGGAAAGCCGCGGAGGTGTGGCGCTGAACGATCTCATCGTCAAGGATGGCCGGCGTAATTCCATCTACCGCGCCTACGTTGCGCCGCGCTGTGGCCAGCCCAACCTCACGGTTCTGACTGATACGCTGGTCAGCCGCATGCTATTGAAGGACCAACGCGTCATCGGCGTGGAAACCATCCACAATGGGCAGATCGAGTGCTTTTACGCCATTCACGAAGTCATTCTTTCCCTGGGGGCGATCAACACGCCTAAGGTCCTGATGCAATCGGGAGTGGGGCCGGAGCAAGAATTGCAGCGCCATGGCATTCCTGTCGTCCAGCATCTCCCCGGCGTTGGCGCCAATCATCAAGATCACGTGTCCTTTGCGGTTATTTTCGAATACATGACGCCACAACCGGTGGGTTATGGCGGCTCGGAGGCAACGCTCTACTGGAGCAGCGAGAGTACTTTGCATCTCCCTGACATGTTCCACTGCCAGGTCGAGTTTCCAGTGCCCAGCGCAGAGACCGCATTACTCGGCGTTCCTGCACATGGCTGGACAATGTTCGCCGGCCTTGCCCACCCGGAAAGTCGCGGACAGGTCACGCTCAGCGGCCCGGATGTGACGGATGCCCCCATCATTGAACCCAACACGCTGTCGCATCCCACCGATCGGCGCAACGCGCTGGAAAACATCCGTTTTGTCCAGGAGCTGGGCGCGCAGGCCCCCTTCAAGGGCTTGGTAAAAAATGAAAGCCTGCCTGGAAAACTGAACACCCAATCGCTCGAACACTACGCGCGCAACGCTGCCGTGACTTACTGGCACCAATGCGGTACGGCAAAAATGGGCCAAGACGCGATGTCCGTCGTTGATGGTCAACTGCGCGTCTACGGCATCCAGGGCCTGCGCATTGCCGATGCCTCCATCATGCCGCATGTCACGAGCGGCAATACGATGGCCCCGTGCGTGGTGATCGGCGAGCGGGCCGTGGAGGCTATACGAGCCACTTACAACCTATGAACTTCATGCAGGCGGCCGAAGCCTCTCGTTGCCAACCAGATTGGCACGGGCCAAGTCGGTAAACGCCTTGAGCGCTGCCGAAGGGTTGCGCCGGTTCGGGTAATACAAACACACGTTGTCTCGCGCTGGCGTCCAATCCTCCAGCACCCGTTCAAACTCTCCGTTCTCGATTTCGACTTGAACGTCCTGTTCCATGAAAAAACCCAGGGCCACGGCTGCCCCAACGACCGCCTTGGCAAGGCCTGGCTCGTCCAGCGTGAATGGCCCGTTCACATCCAACCTGATGACCTCCCCGTCGCGTTCCAAATGCCACGGATAAATGGCTCCGTTGGGTAGGCGGATCCGTAAGCATTGATGAGTGAGTAGATCAGCTGGAGTCCGAGGCTGGCCGTGCACCTCAAAGTACGCTGGCGAGCCCACGATGGCGTACCGTTGTGGTCGGCCCAGCGGGACGACAATCATGTCGCTGGGTACCAGATTGGCAGACCGCACGCCGAGGTCGAAGCCGTCAGCAACGATATCCACCAGACGCCCTTCGGTAACCAGATCGATGTGCACCTTCGGGTAACGCCGCGAAAATTCCAGAATCAGCGGCATCAGGGTCGTACGAGCGGCACTTGCAAATGCATTGATGCGCAAGATTCCCGAAGGTCCGACATTGTGCGAGCGCACCGCCTCGAGCGCCGCGCGAACATCCTGTAGCGCCGGCCCGACTTGCTCCATGTACATCCTGCCGGCCTCGGTGAGCGACACGCTGCGTGTCGTGCGATTGAACAGCCGCGTTTCAAGGTTCGACTCCACCTTGGCGATGGTATTGCTCAACGCAGTCGTCGAAACACTCAAGTCGATAGCGGCTTGTCGAAACGAGGCCCGACGCGCCACGGCCGTCACCGCCTCCAACTCGTTAAGTCCAACACGAAGATCCGGCATTTTATTGTCCTGTTTATCGGGATTAGCCATTACGTTTATGCCAGTTGAGCAAACTATCCCGTGAGCGGCAAGATCACCGGGTGTCATCAATTGATTATCAGAGAGGAGATTTCGCTATGAATCTTGATTTGAAAGGCAAGCGCATTCTGGTTACCGGCGGCACCAAGGGCGTCGGCAAAGCGGTGGTTGAGCTGCTGCTCGACGAAGGCGCAAAAGTCCTGACCTCGGCTCGCCAGGCAAACATCGAGATGCCTCCAGACTTTTGCGTTCCGGCTGATTTATCGACCCGGGAGGGTTGTAAGAAATTGGTGGCCGCGACGAGGCGAATATTGGGAGACGTCGACGTCATCATCCACGTACTGGGTGGCTCGTCGGCACCGGGTGGTGGCTTTGCTGCACTGGAGGAGGACCACTGGCAACGCGAGCTCGATCTGAACCTGCTTCCAGCCGTACGTATCGATCGTGCCTTGCTGCCAAGCATGCTCGAACGAAACGAGGGCGTCATCATTCACGTGACCTCCATTCAGAACCGGCTGCCGCTGCCCGAAGCAACGACCGCTTACGCGGCTGCCAAGGCTGCGCTTTCGACTTACAGCAAAAGCCTGTCGAAAGAGGTCTCGCCAAAAGGTGTACGTGTTGTCCGGGTTTCGCCGGGTTGGGTTGAAACCGAGGCGTCGGTCGCCTTGGCCGAGCGCCTGGCGAAAGAAGCCGGTACCGACTATGAAGGTGGCAAGCAGATGATCATGAACGCGTTAGGCGGTATTCCACTCGGCCGGCCCTCCAAACCTGCGGAAGTGGCGAACCTCATTGCCTTCCTGGCTTCGCCTCGCGCGGCCTCCATCACGGGCAGCGAATTTGTCATTGATGGCGGCACCATTCCAACGGCTTCATAAGAGGCAGCGACTATTGATGGGTGTCCGCTTCCTCAGCCGGATAAAATTCGCCCTCCTTCCCGATCTCTTTCAGCCGTTCGCGGGCGAGCAGCTCAATGCTGGCCACGGCGACCTGATCGTCAAGGTTGACCCACTGCAAGCACAGGCTTCGAACATTCTGATCGTGGGTGCCCTCGCTCATCATTTCGTGGGTGAAGACTTGGGCGCCACGCCATAGGCATAGCTGGGTATGAGTCCCGTCGAGCCATATCTCGTTGAATGATCTCAGGTCAGTGGTGGCCAATTGATCCACCGTGATTGTCTTATCCATTGCGCTGTACCTTACTGATCAGCTGATACAGGTAGACTTACAAGCACCGCGGGTCGTTCCCCAGCAGAATCGAGACAAGGGGATGCGCGGGTTCGTCTCGACAATTTCGCGCCGCGTGCTCACCGCGTCGGTCTGCATCAGCCAGCGGCGAACCGCCGATAGATCGCGCGCGCGCCCCAAGACAGCATCACTGCCGGGATCGAAAGCAAGACGCAATACAAAATACCGACTGCCAGTAGCGGCCCCGCTTCCGATGTCATCATCACACATGGAATCTGCCCGAACATTACGATGGGACCGGCCAGCCATCCGCGTTTTTGAAACAGCAGGCCCAGCGTCAATGTCAGCGCCAGGGACGCAGGATATAGAACAGCCCAATAACATTGCGCGTCCCAAGGCTCCTTCACTCCCACCGACCATGACGCCGCCAGCCAGAAGCTCACACTGATGACGCAAGCAACGATCGTCGCCAGCCATGTACTTTTCAATGACGTCCTCTCCTCAAGTTGCACTGCATCACGGCGCCGTGGCCCTTAGACGCCTTGCCAATGTCCGATCCTTGGACATTACGCAAAGACTACACTGAGCGACGAGGACGGCTTATACGATATCGCCATCATCCTGAGCAGGCGGACGCGCGGGCGCTGAGGACGAGGGTTGCGCCTGCGTGGCCGCGAGCGGCTGCATGGGGATGTTCTGACCCTGAGCGGCTTGGCTTTGGGCGGTGGGCGCTGCGCGTTGCCTCAGGGCTCCCATGCCTTTGTCCCAGGCGGAGCCAATGCCGCTAGCGACGCCCATGACTCCATCCGCTGTCGCTTGAGCTGCACTTTTTGTGTGGTGGGTCGCTGAAACAGCTGTCTCCTTGGCGAACCTGGCGCCGGTGAGCGAGGTCTTGACTGCAAGCTCGCCTCCTTTGACCGCCAGCCTGCCAGTTGCATCTGCGGTCCCTTCTACTGCTTTTGGTACATGGGCATCGACCGCAGCAACGGCTTTTTTCGGCACTGATCCACCCAACGAGGCGCCAGCTGCCCACAACCCGAAAGCCACGGTACCCAATACGTTTTTTACCGCCTCCGAGGCTGCGGTAGCCGCCATTTTTCCCAGCTCGCTGGACTTCGCCAGGTTGGCTGTGGCGGTTGTAGCCGCGCCCATTGCAGAAAAACCGCCAATCAGCAGGCCATTTCCTACCACACTGACCGGATCCACTATCTCTTTCAAGGCATCGCCGCTGATGACCGCATTCAGAGCCGTAGCCGCGCCTTCGCCCAGCCGCGCGGAGACCATCTTGACCAGGGCAGTGGCATTGAGATCCTTTAAAGTCTCGAAGTCATCCAGCCATTCGGTATCTTGATCAATAGGCTTATGAGGCTGCCCTTGCGGTACAGCATCCCGACGACCATAGAGCATTGCAGGGTCAGCCAAATGGTTCGTGCGATCGCGGCTGACGTTGTAATGCTCAATTGCGATACCCACGATGATAGCCGTGACCGGCCGTAGGGCGGGTTGCAGGATTGCATCCAGGTCTTCTTTGCCAGCCGCCGTCATGGCAAGCGTTGATGCGTACATTGCGGTATTACGTACGGCAAACCCGGTAAGCCACTTATTGGCTTCGTCGAAAGCATTACGCAATGGACCTTTGTCCAACGCCAGCAGCTTTTGCGCCACTGATGCTTGAAGCGCCGGGTGCAGCGTATCGCTCTCGGGTTTAAGGTAATAACCCGGCTTGAGGCCCGCGATCGTCTTGTTACCGGCAGCATCCGCCATACCGGCATACAAGCATGACATAGCGTTCTCTATAGCCGCTTGGCGTACTGTATTGCCATGCTTGCCTGCTACCTGGAGGATGGACGGTTCGAAATTACCTGCCTCGGTCAGCGCCGCAAAGGGCGTCCCCCCCATCCCCGATTTTATTGACGCAAACAATCTGTCGGCTCTGGCTGCGTTTTTTTCCGCCTTCTCCATGTCATGGACGTTATAGCCCCCTGCCTCCAATCGTTGAGCGCGGTCATCACGAATGGCGTTCAGCTCCGCGTTGCGGGCGCTCGAAGCAGAGGCAGCGGGTCGATCGGAGCCCGCCTCTCTTTCAAGGTGAGCCTCGAAATGGTTTTCAAGCCGCGTTCTCATCGCTGCCCCTGTAGAGCTGAGGCTCGAGGAGCGAGAGGTCTGTTGCGTTGTTTCCTGCTGTATCTCATCAGGTACACGAGCCAGCTCGCGGCTTGCACCTACATTAAGCGTATCCATGGCACTGTTCTCTTAGTGATCGGCAGATAGAAGAATGCAAATGACTCCGGTATGAGCGGCGACATCCTTACGCTTGAGTGGCCGTGCCGGAAAAAGCGTTCCAACTGACGGCCTACGGATTGCGCAAGAAACGATCGAGCACGTTTTTGGTGATCATCACGGTGTAAATGTCTGCCTGCATAAGCCCATGTACCCATTCGCACGTGGCCGCGGTAAAGACCTCACCTCGACCTTTATGGAAGTGCACCACCATGCCCGCCCCGCGGCTATGCAGATCGATGCTGGCCTCGCTAAGGTCGGGCGCCAGGATGGAAGCCCGAAACCGGGCATCGCCATCGCCGAGCATGAACGAATAGGCATCCTCGGATCGGCCGTGTTCGGCATTGGTCGCCCAGCCCATGGCGAGGATTTGCAATCCGCAGGGCGCACCGTCTGTGCCGAGCGGTTCTGGGAGGCCGTCAACAAACGTGTACTCCAAGCCATCCACCTCATAGCCAAAGATGTTGGCCTCGTCTCCGAACATGTCCGCGTACCCCAGGCCCGTGCCCATGAAGGCCCAGTGCCGAGGCCTGAAGACTGTATACCCGCGAGGATTGCGCGGTGCCATTCCTCCAAAGCCGCCATATATCCCCCGCAATGCATTGACCCCAAACGTCCTCGCCCCGGGGTGATCCACTCGCGGATCTTCCCAGGCGCCGGTTAGCCGACGAGGGTCGGTAGCCGCGACTGGATCTAGCGCGCCGGCATCGTACTTGTAGGCGACCTGCCGTTGGCCCTCATCCTCCAAGCGGATCTGCCACATGAAATTGCCAGCGAAGCGCGCGACCTTGCCGCCCTCCTCGACAAAGAAATCGACGTGATCGCGCATTTCCCGCGTCCAGTACTCGTCGTGCCCTGCAAAGACCGCGCAGCGATAGCCCTCAAGCGCATGCGGGTCGTGATGCAAATCGTCCTGGGTCAGGATGTCGACCGTATAGCCTTGCTGTTCGGCCCAAACCACAAACGGTCTTTCGTAGGAGGCCCACCCCGCCAGCGCGTAGTACTTGGCGTAGCCGTTAAGGGATGCCCATTCAATGAATGCGTAACGCGCCGGCCCGGGCTTGCGTTGCCGGGTCGCGTTGACAGAACGCGGCGCATCCTCGGGCAGCCAGACTTGCCCCCGCGCCCAAGGGCGTTGTGCCGACAGCAACGGCGCACGGCCGCGCGGCGTGCCGGGGTGGAGACCGAAGTAATGATTAGCGCCGCCCCAGTCGTTATAAGCGGCCCATGTCGATGTGGCGGCGACAAGCACCAAGGCACCGGCGCGCTTGTGCGCCGTCTTGACGATGAACAGGTGATGACCGAGCACGCTTTCAGCGCTATCGCGTACTTCCACTACATAACCACCCGGCTCGGCATCAGCCGGGATTGACCATTGCCTGAATACCGGCCATTGGCATCCCTGCTCATAGGCGCGTTCGGGCACCGGGTGGAATCGAGCGTCAAGGCTGCCGGTTTCATGCAACGTGCGAGCGATGGCTCCATCACGGTAGATCTTGAGTCTGACTTGCGGGCGGTTCGAAGACAGATACAGGCACACCGAATCGCCCGGGCTGTAGGATCGGCGATCCGAGTAGCACCAAGCAGCCGCCGAGCCCGACTCGGAAGGGACTTCGACCCAGGTCTCGCGCGCGGCCTGACGTGGCCCCGAAGTCTGGTTGACCGTCACGCCGGCGCCCGGTCGTTCACCGCGTGCAGTGGTTTTTTCAAGGTCTGTTGAGTTCATTGAATTGCACTCCTTGGGTCGGCTGATGCTGCGGATCAACAAGCCAACGGATTTAGTCCTGAGAGGCCAACGACGACCGTGAGCCAGCAGCCACTCGAACGC
Source organism: Pseudomonas sp. Z5-35 (assembly GCF_051131945.1). Classification (NCBI taxonomy): domain Bacteria; kingdom Pseudomonadati; phylum Pseudomonadota; class Gammaproteobacteria; order Pseudomonadales; family Pseudomonadaceae; genus Pseudomonas; species Pseudomonas sp. Z5-35. The sequence continues at coordinate 2,392,862 of NZ_CP071640.1, read as the reverse complement.
CGGGCGCCTCGATGCGCGCAAGATCGATGCCCGCCGTCTCATCGATAAGAAAACCTGCCAGGACGGTGACCAGGCCCAACCCCATGACGTAGCAGATGTACAGATAGCCAAGGTCGGCGCCGCCGAGATAGCTATGCAGATAGGGTGCGGTGCCGCCAAAGATCGCCACCGACACCGACGACACCAACCCGACGCCTTGCGCCCGCGCCTGGGTTGGCACCTGCTCGGACAGCACTGCGGGGAAAATCGCCGCGATCAGAGACCAGGCGCCTAGCCCCAGGACCTGGGCCAGGAAGAGCGTGTAGGGCTCAGTGGTCACCATGATCGAGATGGGATAGGTCAGCACGATCACGCCCAGGCCCCAGGCGATGACCATGGGCCTGCGACCTACACGATCGGACAACATTCCACAGATCGGCAGCCAGCACACACAGAGGACTTGCGCGAAGAGGCTGGCCACGTAGGCACCCGTGGCGTCCATGCCCTGGGCGATTGCCGTCGAAGCCCCGAACGTGACCCACGCGTAGTAGGTGACATTGGCGGCCGCTGCGAGCATGACGATGTTGCGCGCGACGCGCAGCATCTCGCCCCTGGACAATTTGCGCGGCGGTCGAGCCTGGCCCTGCTGCTCTACGAACACGTGAGACTCCTGCGCACCGCGGCGCAAAAACAGCGCATAGACGCCGAGCAGTCCACCGATGGCGAAGCCGATCCGCCAGCCGTAGTCACCCATGGCCTGCGCACCCAGCAGCCAGGTGAGCAGCGCCGCCACCGCCGTCGCCGCCATCACCCCGAGCGTCACCCCGACGTAGACCGAACTGGACCATAGGCCACGGTGTTTGCTTGGGGCGATCTCGGCGACATAGGTGTATGAAACGCCTGTTTCGCCGCCATGTGCGAGCCCCTGCACAAGCCGGAAAAACAACAGCGCGACCGAGGCATACAGGCCAATGCTCTGGTAGTCAGGGATCATCGCGATGCCGAGGCTGCTGATCGCCAGTAACAACATCGTGGTCACCATGATGGTCCGGCGCCCCAATCGGTCGCTCAGCCGGCCAAACAACCATCCACCGATGGGACGCGCGATAAAACCCACCGCAAACACGGCCAGGGTCGCTAGCATCGCCGAGCGGGCATCGCCCTTGTCGAACAGGTTGCGTGCCAGGTACACCGAAAAGGTTGCGTACAGCGTCCAGTCGAACCACTCGAGCGCATTGCCTATACCTGCCGCGCGCAAGGATCTCAGGCGTCCTTGGTGGGACGTCGCATTGTTCATGTTGTATCTCCGGGTTACGGACAGGATCGGGGCGGCTTTGGGAGGCGGATCAAAGGTGCAGCGCCGGCCTGGCCTGGGCACTGCCAGGGGCAGAAGGAACCCTTACACACAGCGCAATCAGCAACGCGGCCAGCAGCATCAGCACGGCCGCCGCTACGAATACACCTGCACTGCCCCCGAGGCTGAACATCACACCGCCAGCGGCTGCGCCCGTTGCGATGGCCGACTGCACAGACGCCACCACCATGCCCCCGGCGCTTTCAGCCTGATCGGGTACTGCGCTGGCGACCCAGTTCGACCACGCCACCGGCACACCACCAAAGGCCAGGCCCCAGACCGCCAGCAGAACCGCCTGCCCTGGCACCGACGCCGGCAACAGGACCAACGCCAGTGCCGCAACGCCCACCAGCGCGGGCATCAACACCAGGGTGGCCAGCGGATGACGGGGAATCAGCCACCCAGCCAGCAGCGTGCCGACAAAGTTGGCCACACCAAAACCCAGCAGCATCAGCGACAACCCTTGCGGGCCGATGCCGGTGGTGCCCTCGAGGAATGGCCGAATATACGTGAACATCGCAAAGTGGCCGCTGTGCACCAGCACACAACCGAACATCCCGATGGCAATGCCTGGGCGCTGTAACACCTCAAGTACGGTGCGCAGGCGTGCCGGCCTGCGCGGCGCAAGGCGCGGCAGCGTGAACGACTGGAAAGCCAGGGTCACCACGCCTACCGCCGCCGCTGCAAAGAATGCGCTGCGCCAGCCATAGAGTCCGCCCAGGTAGCTGCCCAGCGGAACCGCAACCACCGTCCCGATAGCAATGCCGCTGAAAATAATCGAGAGCGCCCGAGGCAATAACGCACCGGGCACCAAGCGCATCGCCACCGCTGCCGCCATGCTCCAGAACCCACCAAGGGCGATACCGAGCAAGATACGCATCACCAAGAGCACCGCGAAACTGGAGGAAACGGCGACCAAAAGATTGGACGCGATCATCAACGTGGAAAAACCCAGCAGCACCCAGCGACGGTCGACACTGCGGGTCAGGCCTGGGACCAACAGGCCAGCGAACAGTGCCACCACTGCTGTCACCGTGACCGCCTGGCCAGCCAGCGCTTCGGACACACCCAGATCGGTAGCCATCGGCGTCAACAGGCTCGCCGGAAGGTACTCTGCGGTCAGCAATCCGAACACGCCCATTGCCAACGAGAATACGGCCATCCACGCGGGGGCTGCAGGCTCTACATCCAGCCCGGCGCCGGGACGGCTGTCGGGTACGGCATTACACACAAGGTCAGTCATTGCACGGATCTCCAATCTGAATGGCGACCCGCAGTCTAGGCGCGAGGATCTGGATGATCTATGATCGAAAACCTCGATTTTTTGACTGAAACACCTAACGATGCCAACAGATCAGTTTGCTCTCTCCTCGGAACTCATCAATGAGCTGTTGCGCGGCATGCGCCTGCGTGGCGTCGAGTACCGGCGTATCCAAGCCGGTCCAGCCTTCGGCCTGGGCTTCGCTGCCAAACCTGGGCATGCCTGGTTTCACTTCCTGGCGGTCGGCAATGCGGTGCTGCGGATGGAGGACGGGACGACGTATGCGCTGTCTGCCGGCAACGCCGTATTCATCTCCCACGGTGCGGCCCATCAATTGCTTTCCCATACGGACGTGCCTGTTCAGGACATCGACGGTTTAGACGGCGCCCCCCTCGGTGAAACCGTCAGCGCGGTGGATACCGGAACCGATGCCAGCCCCACGCCTGCCACCCTTTTGTTCAGTGGTTGCATGGAGTTTGAATTGAGCAGTATCCATGGCCTGGGCAGCCTGATGCCGGGCCTGATGTTGATTGATGCCGGCGGCCAGCGTTACCCCGGACTGGTGCCTATCCTGACCACCATGGAGCGCGAGGTCAGCGCCGCACGTGTCGGCTTCGCCGGCATCCTCGCGCGACTGGCCGACGTGGTGGCCGCCATGGTCGTTCGCGGCTGGGTGGAGTGCGCCTGCGGTAATGCCTCTGGCCTGGTCGCCGCATTGCGCGATCCACGCTTGGCAAATGCCCTTCTCGCGCTCCATCAACAACCGGGACACGATTGGACCGTTGCGCAGCTGGCGGAGCAATGCAATACCTCGCGCTCAGTCTTCGCGGACCGTTTCCAGATGACCATTGGGATGGCCCCGCTGCGCTACGTCACCGAATTGCGGATGCGGCTTGCGAGCCAGTGGTTGACGCTCGAAAGACTGCCGATTGAGGAGGTGGCGCAGCGCCTGGGCTATACCTCTCAGGCTGCTTTCAGTCGCGCATTCAAGCGCATCACGGGCAAGACGCCTGGATTGAGTCGTCAGTCAGGCCTGCGGTATTAGTCGCGATTGCGATACTGGGCGGGTACCCACTCGTATCTACCGGCTTCGCGCCTGATGTGACCGATACCCGGAAATGGCAAGTGAGCGACTGCTGACAACCGTTGTTCACTCGCGGCTGTTTCGAATTGCTCCAGCCGCTGGGCGCGGGCAGCGTCCTGGTTGACGTCGAAGGTAATAGTCACCTCTGGGCGGGCGAACTGGATGAGACCGACGTGCATGATATCGCCCCAGAAATCGATGCTCTCGCCTTCGCTTACTACTCGAAAGAAGCTGTGGCCCGGTGTATGTCCCGGGGTGGGGATGGCGGTGATGCCTGGGAGGATTTCAGATTCGGCAGCGAATGTCTTCAGCTTGCCTGCACGTTGATAGGGACCAACAGTCTTCAACGCTTCTTCCAGGTACGCCGGCTTCAAACCCTTGTCCAGGTTGGCACGATCCAGGAAGAAGTCGACGTCTGCCTGGCCGACGTGGATGGTCGCATTGGGAAACATCATCTGGCCGCCGCGTGTCAGGCCGCCGGTATGATCGGTATGGATGTGGGTGATCAGGACATCGCTGATCTGAGCCGGCTGGTAACCCGCGGCAGCCAGGCTTTCGGGCAGCTTGCCGCCGACGCTACCGAACAATTCACCAGCGCCGGTATCGACCAGCACCACGTGTGAGCCCGTATCGATGAGGTAGGCATTGATCGACGTCTCCAGCGGGTTGCGAGCAAATCCATGTCGCAGCATTGCGTCTATCTCTTTGGCGCTGAGGCCTCTAAGCAGTGGATGCAGATCCAGCGGCAGCGTCCCGTCGCTAAGGGCAATGACGCGGAATTTGCCTAGGTTGAAGGCATAGACGCCGGCGAGCGCGGGTTTATGTGTCGATGCAGCATCCACGGTCGAGATTTGTGGTGGTTGCGCTGCGGTGGACGGCAGCGAGTAGCTGGCTCCGGTGAACAGAACGGCCGTCAGTATGGACGCGAGATGAAACCGTGTGCGGTTGAGCATAATGCGTGCCTTTTCTAGTGCGACCATTGGTGTCGCTGGGGTAAACGTAGCTCAGGTACCTCGTTCTGCACACCTGACAAAACAGCATCGACAACGCCAAGGATAACGCGCCAACAAGATCTAAAGTGTGGTCCCCATAGCCAAACATTATATGCACGAAGCATACAAAACCCGATCGCTGATATATGCTTCACGCACACATCAGTCATCGGAGAACGTCATGCAGCACATCACGAGCGTCACCAGCCAGACCACCGCCACTGCTAATATTTCGAAGCTCGGGAAGCTAAGCCGGACCATTACCCTATCCGGCGTTGTCCTTCCCCTGCTGATGATTGGCCTTCTCAAGTTCACGCAGATCGAGGTGCAGGCACTCGTCCCCCTGATCAGCGGCACCCCATGGCTTGCCTGGCTTTACCCAGCGTTTGGCGAAACCGGAGCCTCGTACTTATTGGGTGTAGTCGAGATTTTTACTGCACTGCTGCTCATCGCCTCACCCTGGTCGGCTCGGGCTGCTATCGCAGGTGGCTTATTAGCAGCGCTGACCTTCTTCACGACCGTTTCCACGATGTTTGCATTGCCAATATGGGAGGTTGGATCGGGAGGTTTTCCATGGTTGAACTTCCTCGGCACGTTCCTGATAAAAGACGTTGCGTTGTTAGGCGTGAGCCTGGTGATTCTCACAGAGGGCTTGCAGCGTGCTCGCTTTGTCCAATCCGAAAAGAAAGGGGGTCAATAAAATGCGCTATGCCGATTACAAACAGCATGCCCCTAATGGAATCAATGAGCCTGACCCACCGCATCCGCAACCGGACAGTCTTTGCAAGCCGCCGGGTCGCACAGCCTGCAAACGCAATAGGCTTGATCAAGATCACGCACCAAACTGCGTAGTAGTTTTTCAGTTATCCGACCCAGGATTTCACGCTCATTCGGGTCAAGAACCTCCAAAGCGCGAGCAATACGTTCATGGCGTACAGCTAACACCGCAGCACAATTCGTATTTCCTGCGGCAGTAAGGTGGAGCGCAACGGAGCGACGATCGGATTCTGCTTGCCTACGTTCCACAACGCCCTGCGTGACAAGCCTATCGACCAGACGCACAGCCCCAGGATGAGACAGTCCCAAGGCTCGCCTCAAGCGCTCTATAGACAGGCCGGGTTCATGATTGAGCAACGCAATAGCAGCAGCTGCCGGGCCGACTTCAGGCGCCTCGTCTTGAGTGCCTTGATGAATAGAATCGGAAATCGCCAGCGACAGCGCTCCAACTATGTTTTCGAGCTTGATATCTTTCATGGCGCAAATATGTGTGCATCGCGCATAGAACGCAAGAAATTTGCGAATTTACTTCAACGCAGCTACCACGGCATCGAAGAATACCATCGGGTCGATCGGCTCTTTGTCAACCGGCTTGGGCTGGGCACCGAAGGTGACAATCACCACGTTATTGGCGGGGTTGACGTAAATGTTCTGGCCCTGGATACCGACCGCCGAATAGGCGCCGTCTTTCACCGACGGCTCGGTCCACGCCGTCCACCACATGTAACCATAGTCCAGGGACTTGCCGCCTTTGAGGGTGGTCGGCAGCGTCGCCTCCTTGACCCAGCCTTCGGGCAGAATCGACGTGCCATTGATCTTGCCGCCGTTCATGAAAAACAGCCCGAAGCGTCCATAATCGCGCAGCGTGGCGCTGATACCGCTGCCACCGATTTCCACGCCGTCAGGCGAATCGAGCCACCACCGGGCATCGCTCTCCATACCGAACGGCTGCCAGATCTTCTGCGATAGATAATCGGCCAGCGGCATCTTCACAGCGCCACGGACGATCTCGCCGAGTACCTGCGTTTCGCCAGTGCTGTAAGTGTTGGCCGTGCCGGGCTCGGCCGCTCGCGGCAAACTGGCCATCAACGCCATGGCCGAACGCGGTTTCTGCGCTATCTGCGCTTTGAGTAGCGCGCGACGATCGGACGCGGGATCGGTGTAGGTCTCGTTCCACTTCACGCCCGAAGACATCATCAGCACGTTGCGCACGGTCACGCCTTCGTAGGCGCTGCCCTTGAGCTCGGGAACGTAATCCACCACTTGCGCATCAAGGCTCTTGATAAGGCCGTCTTTGATCGCTGCAGCCGCCAGCGTGGAGGTGATGGACTTGGCTATCGACATCGACATCCATCGGGTTTTCTCGGTGTTGCCACGCTGGTAGGTCTCGAAAACGATCTCGCCGTCCTTGAGCACCAGCATCGCCGTGATGCTGTCCAGTGCAACGAAGTCATACAGGTCGTACTTTTTGTCCCCGACAGTGAAGCGAACGTTGGGCAACTGTTTGTCTGACTTCGGCAGCGCATACGGGTGATCGCCGGCTTTAATCCTGTGGGTGGGGAACAGCCGGTCGATGTTGCGGTAGGTACTGACCGCCAGATCAGGGAGCATGGCGCCGTCATAGATCTGCTCCACGGTGCCAATCGGTTCCTGAGCGTGGGGATAATCCTCAGCCCATGCGCCCGAGGTGATACCCGCAGCAAGCAGACCGAGCGAGAGAAGCAGCGTACGACCAGGCGCAGCCGTAGCAAAAATAGCGGATGAGTGCATAACCTATCCTTATTTTGTTGTGCTATTCACGCACGTTACGACACGCGTCCGCTTGAACCATAGCCTACTCATTGCAATTACGCCCGAGCTGATGCTGTATCAGTCTCTTACGAAGATCACCGCTGATGCCGACCTTCAGGAGCTCGCCGTCGTCAGCGATGATCTGATAAAGCCCTGGGGTCGAAGGCACAGCTGTTTCGACATCAGAGAAGCGAATTCCAGGCTGTTGGTGGGACATGATTTTGATCCTTGCGAAATGATAGCGACACCAGACCGACCCGCCTATCAATCATCGCTACGTAGGTGTTAAGTACCCGATCAAGCTGCTTGTATTGGATGAAGCGCACAAACAGGAACGCGGTCATCCAGGAAAAACCACAACGCCCTGAGCGAGGTTGACCGTCTCGTAACCCGCGAGCAGGCCTACAAAGGCAGCATTGAATAAGTGCCATTGAGCAGTCGCAGTTTCATACCCTCGAAGGGTGGCTCAACCCTTGACCGAATCAAGCCAGGGTGTAGTCCGGTGACATACCCAACAGCTGTATTTCCTCAATGCCAGTGTGTGTCGAAGCGAAAATGAACGACTCACTCTGAAACTGATAACTACCCTGCAGCGTGACCTCGAATCTGGCACCTGACTCATCGCTGTCCAGGCTTCTGAGATAGGTAAGCGTGTTATCCGCGTTTGTCTTGACTTGAAGAGTGCCGTTGTGACCGCTCCCAAGGCCGACGAAGCCCAGGGCCGAGACATCTATCCTATCGACGCCTTGTTCGAAGCCAAAAATGCGATCTGCAGAAGTTACCGCGTCCGTCCGGTAACTGTCGCTCACTGAACCGAAGTGGAACGTATCAATGCCACCGCCCCCCGTTAAAAAATCCCGTCCCGCGCCGCCATCAAGCAAGGTATTTCCCAGGCTGCCGGTCAACGTATCGTTCCCTGCCAATCCCATGAGCGTTTCTGTCCAGCCGTGCGCGAAGAGGGAATCGTTGGCGTCGCTTCCACTCAAGAGGCCGGGTGTAAAGAGGAGGTTGTTTGCATCCAGCTGTTGACTGAGGTCGCCATCAAACACAAGCTCGAAGCGCTGGCCGTCGGGATCAGCATCGTAGCTCTTCAGGTAGGTCCGCGTGCCCTCCTCGTTCACCTTCAATGCCAGCGTTCCCCCATGACCATTACCCAACGCCGTAAAACCAAGCGCTGAAAGATCCAGCATATCCTCGTCTGCATTGAAGTCGCGGATTCGATCACTAAAGGCAGTATCAGCGGTTCGGAAGCTGTCCGTCATCGACTGGAAGCGGAACACGTCACCGCCCTCCCCCCCGGTGAGCTGGTCGCGGCCACCACGGCCATCGATCAGATCGTTGCCGGCCCCACCTGAAATTGCATCGTTGTAGGAGTGGGTACCTACTAACAGATTATCCTCTGTACCGCCGGTAAGGTGCCTGTAGCCGTCGTCAGGATTTCCAAAGGTTGTATCAAGGCTGCCATCCGGGTTCAGCCGCATAACGCCAAGATTGGTCCCATCAGCAGAGGTGGAAACTGTCCCGGAAACGAGGATTCGACCGTCAGCAAGCACCACGGCATCTCTTCCACTGATGCCCGGCGCGGCGAAACCGTCGGCCAGCTGCCCACTGCCACCGAAGGTAGTATCGAGACTGCCGTCGGGATTGAGGCGATAAATGCCCGCCCCATTCTCGAAACTGCCGAGGACGAGAACCTTTCCGTCGGCCTGTACGGTGACTCCTGAAGCGGAACCCTTCGAATAGGACGCGATGCCGTCGGCATCAAATTCCCTGTCCAGTGTTCCATCAGCGTTCACACGGACTATGCCTTGAGTGGAAGTCAACAGAACCTTGCCGTCCTGCTGGAGCGTCAATCCGAAGGGAGAATAATTTCCTACGCCAGCAATCTCCAGGCGCCCGTCGCCGCCAAAGCTCAGGTCGATTTCACCGTCTGGCGTAAGGCGCGAAATTTCCGTGTAATTTTCGTCGTCCACAGCAGAAAAACCTACCAGGATGCTACCGTCTGCCAGCACCGCGATTGCATTTTGCGCATCGTCGCCCACTGGGGTAACCACCCTGCCACCTTCGCCAAAGGTTTTATCAAGGGCACCGTCGATATTAAATCGCGATACCGTTGCCTTGGAGCCTGAGTCGATCACAAGGTACTTTCCACCTAACTGCACCGCTGCACCGCCGCCAAACTCGGCAGCACCGCCATACCAATAGCTGACGTAAGGGCCTAAAAAGCTTTTGCCATCGTCACTGAAGCTCGTATCGACAGTGCCATCAGGATTGAACTTACTTAGGGTAGCCCGGTAGTCGCCCGTCCAATAATAATCATCGAAGGAATAGGATGAGCTGTACCCCGCGAACCAGATAGAGCCATCGGCGTCCGCCACTATGCGACCGGGCTCATCTACACCGGTGTAGCCTACGGTAACCAGACCCGTCTTTAGTGGCGAGTCCTGGGGGGAGCGGAGCGAATCTTCCATTGCGCAGTCCTCTTTCGGGATGTTTTAGACGGGATAACTCTAGTCCACATTGATTGACGTTGTGGCTTGATGTTGGTGCCCTTCCATTAAGAGTCGTAGTCGCAGGCGACCCAATTTCAGGATGCCTTTGAGGTGGGCAAACAACATTTCGACCTTTGCGCATACATCGACCAAAATGTCATGCTCCCCGCGCCAACCGAACCTTTGCCCCCAAGCATCGTCCGAGCTTAAGCGTTTAAGCTAACTGCTCGCCACGAGGTTCCGTTTGAAAGCTGCCATCGTCAAAAATTACCGTCTGATCGTCAAGACCATGGGCTATGTGGGCTGGGCGTTGTTCTGGTTGTTGCTCTGGGACATCGCCGTCACGGTGGACTTCATGCTATTTCTCAACGCCAAGCTGAACCTGCCGCTGATGCCGCTGACCTTGCTCGGCTCGGCGTTGGTGGTGTTGATCAGTTTCCGCAACAGCAGTGCTTACAACCGCTGGTGGGAAGCGCGGACGCTGTGGGGGACGATGATCAACAACTCACGCAGCTTCGCCCGTCAGGTGCTGACGCTGCTGGACGACGCCGGCAGCGAGGTGAATCCGGTCAAGTCGACCCTGTTGCGCCGCCACGTCGCTTATGTGAATTGCCTCGCCGCGCATCTGCAAGGCCAGCCTTGCCCCGAAGAGGTGCAGGCGTTTATTCCGGCCGAAGAGTTTGCCCGCAGTGGCACAACCAATAACTTTGCCAACGATATCCTCACCGGCTCGGCGACTCTGCTCGCGCGGGAATACCAGGCCGGGCACCTGGACAGTATTCGCCTGGCGCGTCTGGAGTCGACGCTGGTGGACCTGTCCAACAGCCAGGGCGGCATGGAGCGGATCGCGAATACGCCGCTGCCCTACCCTTATGTGTATTTTCCACGGCTGTTTATCTCGCTGTTCTGCCTGATTGTGCCGGTTGGACTGGTGGAATCCCTGGGCTGGTTCACGCCGCTGGCTTCGACCGTGGTTGGGTTTATGCTGCTGGCAATCGAGCGCATCGGCACCGATCTGCAGAGCCCGTTTCGCCACAGCGAACATCAAATCCAGATGGAAGCGCTGTGCGAAACCATCGAAAAGAACCTGCAGTCGATGCAGCGCGATTCCTTGGGTGATGTGCGCGGGCTTAAAGAGCACGCTTGAGCAATCGGGAACCGGCAGTGCTTGTGAAGGCTCCCGAATGAATCAAAACGCCGGCGCAACATCTGAGTGATAACGCTCAATGGGCGCAAGGCAGGCATAACCAAGCTCACTTTTTCGGAAGATCTTTTATGAAATCACCAAAAGTCGACGATTACATCGCGCAATGGCCATTGCTGGGCATGGGCTCTGCTGCCCCTTGGGCGGTGACTCAGGATTGCGAGAATCGGATCCTGGCATTGCTTGAAGCGCTTGGCGCGGGATACCGGCGTCAAGGCGATATTGCTGTTCATGAAACCGCCGTCATTGAGCAAGGAGCCGTACTGAAGGGCGCAGTGATCGTCGGCGAGGGCTGTTTCGTAGCCGCGGGCGCTTACCTTCGTGGAGGTGTGTATCTCGGGAGAAACTGCATTGTTGGCCCCAGCTGTGAGCTGAAAAGCACCTTCATGCTGGATGGCAGTAAGCTTGCACACTTCAATTTCGTTGGTGACTCATTGATTGGCGAGTCTGTAAATGTTGAAGCCGGTGCGATCATCGCAAATTATCGTAACGAACTGAACGGGGCTGATATAAAAATCCGCCATGAAGATTATGTGATCGAGACAGGAGTCAGCAAATTCGGAGCGCTGGTGGGTGATGGCTGCAAGATTGGCGCAAACGCAGTGATCGCTCCAGGCGCTTTATTGCGGCCAAAAACATATGTTCCTCGTCTTGGGTTGATCGACCAGTTCGCCGCCGATTAATTTGAACGCTCCTCCCCCAACTGATCTAGCTGTTCATCTAAACGTACCGACTCGTGTCCTGTATTTCAGTAGTGCTCGCATGTGCTTCCTTGCCCGTCTAACGGAACGTACCTAAAGGATAGGTATTCGGGCCACGAAGCTATCAAAACGACACTTTAGCCTCTAGCGCATCCGTCCCTTCTGCGGAAATCCACTAAGCCTAGACTCGTCCAATACTACGAAAGCGACCAATGCGAAGACCTCGAACCTCAAGCCGGCGTGTTCTTTCGAGGCACAAGCAGTAGGGTAAGTGCAGAAACAACACAGACCGCCCTGCGCTCTTCGCCGCCCAGTTTGCGTTGTCTCATGCCTGCTGGTTGCGGTCGGCTTGTTGGTCACCGTCGTCATGCCGTCGGAATTCCCATTGATCCCACAGACGCGGGCCGCGCACTGGCCTGACGCACATGGGCGAAATGAAGATCGCGCTCGCCCAGGAGGCGTTGATGCAGCACCGCAGCCAGTGCAGGGCTCTCATCGCTTCGGCTCTACGGCATAATGCCTATTCATTGGCCTAACGGCATCACCACAACCAACACGCGCAAAGGACGTTGCGCCTCGCGCGCAGTTGGGTGGTAGCGGTGGACTACCGTTCATCCGTAAGCACCGCAAGAATGATTTTGTAAGTCCACTGTGGAAGGACATTAGGAGACAGATATGAATAATGACGAACGTCTCCACCACAAGGTCATGCGGTACGCGGAAGCAGAAATTCAGGCCATACTATTGGGTCATGGAGCCACACTATTTCGCTATGATCAGTTGATGGCGATGCTAGGCGGCTACGTGCATTGCAATATCATAAGCCAATCAGAAGCGGACGAAATAAGAGGCGATGCCAGAGTAGCTTTTGATAACTGCCTGTTTCATTGAAGACTGCGCGAGGACGTTACCGCGGTCGTACGCGCCTAAGCGTCAGTGCTTTACTCTTAGGATTAACGCCGGTGCGCTCCTGCTGAAGCTGGTTAACCCAGCGGCGCAACGCGAGCTAGACCACACCAAGTGAGCGGCTGGCTTCGATATGGCTATCGCCTTGATCGAGCACAATGCCTGCGGCTCGCGTTTGAATCACTGAAAGGAACGACGTTGTTTGGTTACCTGACACCTCTAGCTGGCGAGCATTCTCGCCTAAATGGATGTCCGGAATCATTAGATCGCTACACACAGCCTGTTGCCGGCTTGAGTGCAAGCGTGAGGAACCCGCCTGCTTTGCCATGCAGTGGGAAAATGGTCGTGATATCAAGCTGAAATTTACCCTTTACAGGGGCCAGCATCGCGCTGTCAGATGTTAGAACCTTCACCGCCTCGGCGCAGTCCGATGCTGTGTCTTTGCTCAGATGAACCGCCTGATGACAAACGCACTGGTATTTTTCGCGACCCTTATCGGTATGGAGGGTTTTGCGTTTCTTGCGCACAAATATGTGATGCACGGCTGGGGCTGGGGCTGGCACCGATCCCATCATGAACCCCGCACCGGCTGGTTCGAGAGAAACGACCTGTACGCGATCGTGTTCGCGCTGTTCGCCATCGTGCTGATCGCGCTTGGTACACAGGGCATCCGCCCGCTGGAATGGATAGGGGCCGGGATGACGGCTTACGGTTTCTTGTACTTTTTGGCCCATGATGGGCTAGTCCACAAACGCTGGCCGTTGAAATATGTCCCTCGCACCGGTTATCTCAAGCGTCTGTATCAAGCGCACTTGATGCACCATGCGGTGTCGGGCAAGGACCGCTGTGTCTCATTCGGCTTCCTCTATGCCCCAACTACCGCTGCGCTTCGGGCTCAGTTGCGCGATCTGCATGGTGGGCCTCTTCACAAGAATGATCCGGACGTTGCCACAGGCTCGGCAAACGCTCGGGCCAGTGACGCCCGCGAGCAGTAACGGCGCGGTATAGGCCGCTGAGCACCAGCCGCAATTTGTCGACCTTTGAGGTCGACACCCGCGTGTCCCAGGCATGCTCGCCCCGCCTGACGACCTTGATGCCAATCTGCCGATAGACACCCGACGCAGTCGCCACCGCCCACGCAGAACGCCACGGCAGTGCGCTTAATCCCGCCTCGGCACTGGCGTAAAAAGGCTCGGCCATCTGCACCAGCCGTTGCGCGAGAATGGCCAGGCCGGGCCGATACTGAACGTCGGCGAGTGACGCTTCGGGGATCGAAAGCTCATCCAGCCAGTCGCGTGGCAGATAGCACCGGCCGACGGCAGCGTCTTCGACGATATCGCGGGCAATGTTGGTCAGTTGAAACGCCATGCCCAGATCGCAGGCTCGGTCCAATGTCCTCTGGTCGCTGACACCCATGACCTGGGCCATCATCAGCCCGACGACCCCAGCCACGTGATAGCAGTAGTCCAAGGTATCGTTGACGCTCTGATAACGGCGCTGATGTACATCCATCGCAAAACCCGCCAGATGCTCCAGGGCATAGCGCTCCTGAATGCGATGTTTGGCCACCACCTCTCTGAACGCTGCGAAGGCTGGGTGCTGCGCAGGCAACCCGGCGTACACCGCCCGAGTCTGAGCGGTAAGGTCGGCAAGGCGCCGGTCAATGTCAAACTGGCTCAACACGGTCGCCGAATGCCCCGCCTCCTGGCCGTCTATCACGTCATCGCAATGCCGACACCACGCATAAAGCATCACGGCGCTAGCCCGGGTCGAGGGGTCGAACAAACGCGAGGCGGCGGCAAAGCTCTTCGAGCCCACGGCAATGCTGCGTTCGGCGTGCTCCAGCAGGACCCGGTGCTGATCTGCATCGCGACTCATGAATGCAGATCCTCCAGCATCAAACCTGCCGTGGCCTTTGCCGAGCCGATGACACCGGGCACGCCCGCACCGGGATGAGTGCCCGCGCCTACCAGGTACACGTTGCCAAGGCTCGCGTCGCGGTTATGAGGCCGGAACCAGGCACTCTGCCAGAGGACCGGTTCAAGTGAAAACGCCGACCCCAAATGCGCATTCAACTCACTGCGAAAATCATTCGGGTTGAAAATCCGGCTGGTCACCAGATCGTCCCGCAAGCCGGGCATGTAGTGTTTCTCCAGATACGCGAAAATCCGATCCCGGTAGCGTGGGCCTTCCACCTCCCAGTCGATGGGCGCGTTACCCAGATGCGGAACCGGCGAGAGTACGTAGTGGCTGGAGCAACCCGGCGGGGCCAGACTCGGGTCCGTGACGCAGGGAGCGTGCAGGTAGAGCGAGAAATCCTCAGCCAGCTCAACGCCATTGAATATCTCGTGAATCAACGCCCGGTAGCGCGGCCCGAAGCAGACCGTGTGATGCTGAAGCTGGGGTTGCGGCCGCTTGAGGCCGAAATGGATGACGAACAGGGAATTGCTGAAACGCTTGCCTTTGAGGCGCGCGCTTTCCTTGATGCCACGGGCATGGCCGCCCAGCAGTTGCTCATAGGTATGCACCACGTCAGCATTGGAAGCGACGCAGTCCGCTTGCAGCAGGCGACCGTTCTTCAAGCGCACGCCGCTGGCTTTGCCCGCTTGCACCTCGATGCTGGCGACATCGGCATTGAGCTCCACACGCCCGCCGATGTCTTCGAAAAGCCTGACCAGCCCATGCACCAGCGCCCCCGTCCCCCCCTTGGGAAACCACACGCCCCATTCGCGTTCCAGCGCATGGATCAACGTGTAGATCGATGAGGTGGCAAACGGGTTGCCGCCCACCAGCAGGGAGTGAAACGAAAACGCCTGGCGCAGCTTTTCGTCTTCGATAAACTCACAAACCATCGAGTAGACACTGCGCCATGCCTGCAGCCGAGCCAGCTGCGGCCCGGCCTTGATCATGTCCCGAAACGACAGGAACGGCACGGCGCCCAACTTGAGATAACCCTCGCGAAAAACCGCCCTCGAGTACGCCAGAAACCGCTGGTAGCCCTGCACATCCTTGGGATTGAGCCTGCTGATCTGACGGTCCAGCTCGGCCTGATCGTTGGCATAGTCAAACTGCGTACCGTCCTCCCAGCACAAACGATAGAACGGCGAGACCGGCAGCATCTCGACGTAGTCCCGCATGGTTTTGCCTGCCGCTGCAAACAATTCTTCGATGGCCGTAGGGTCGGTAATCACTGTCGGCCCGGCATCGAAAGTAAATCCCTCGTCGTGATACACATAGGCGCGGCCGCCGGGCTTGTCGCGTTTTTCCAGCAAGGTGGTTTGCACACCCGCCGCCTGCAGCCGGATTGCCAGTGCCAGGCCACCAAAGCCGGCGCCGATCACAATCGCACTTTTTCCCTGGGTCATGCTCGATCCTTGTAATGCCGAGGCAGGCAGCGAAGTGCCGCATGCATGGCCTCATTGATGGGAACAGGCGGCTTGCCGATCAGCACCCGGAGCTTGTCTTGCAAAGTGCTGTCGCCCGAATAGAAACGCCTGATCAGCCCCTCGGGCAGCCCGTAAAAACGCTGCATCACCCGCCAGCGGTCCTGGGGTTTGCCTGCCAGGAACAGCATGCGATTAAGCAAACGGTAAAACCCCTGGCGCCGCCACGCCTGCTCGGCGAATGCGCGAATGCCAAGGTATAAGGCGTCCGCTTGCAGGTTCTGTTGGCGGGCGAACCAGTCCGCCAGTTGAACCGCCAGGGGCAACGAATAACCCGTTGTGCAATGGCACAAACCGGCTCGCAAACCGGAACGCGGCTGGCCGGCCGCCTCGCGCCAGAAGCCGGAAAAGTCGCCTGCCAGGGTGATCGGCAACACGCCTTGCTCTTCGCGCAGGCAGCGAGCAATGGTCCATCCGCGATCTTGCACATAATCACGGATATGCTCGCGCAGTTGCTCTGAAGAAAAGCTCTGGCGGTCAACATAGTGGGTGTCCTCCACCAGCACCGTGTCGGCTGAAAACGGCAAGACGTAGACGAAACGATAGCCCTGCCTTTGAGCCAACCGGGCGTCCATGATAATCGGCGCGTCCAGCCCATGAGGGGCCTGTAGCTGCAGCACCTGGCCCAGAAACGCCTGTTGACCCAGCACCAGGTGTTCGCTGTGCCGGACGCCACGCCCGTCAATGACGGCCTTGGCCTGCAACTGCTCGCCGCCCTCCAGCAACAGCGAGGTCGGGGTGACCTGCTCAATCCGCTGTGCCACACGCAACCCTGCCCGCCCCCCTTCGCTGAGCGCGGGTTCGATCACTTGGGCAAAGCGTTCCGAGGTGATGCTGGCGTAACCGCTGTTCAGCCGACGCGAACGCCCCGGGAAATGCACATCGTAGGCGGGCCAGGTTTTCACCACCAAGGGCCTGATCCATTGATGCTGCTCTGGCGTCAAGTCCGAGTCGTGAAAGGACCAGGTATGGTTACCACCGATCCGGGCTTGCTCTTCAACGCAGAGCACCTGTAGCTCAGGGCGCAACTGCTTGAGTCGCCAGGCAATCAACCCATTGGCCAGCCCACCACCGGCAAGGATCAGGTCATAGATCATGCCACCGCCTGCGTCAGCACAGGTTGACCGCTGCGCACCGCCGCCTCGATGATGTCAGCCGCTTTGCGGGTGCCACCGGCGTGCTGCAACTCAGCCGCCATCCGCTGCAAAGGCTCTCGTGGAAGAACAAACAGCCGGGCCAGCCCATCAGCAATGGTGGCGGCACTCGCCCAGCGGTTTAGCTTCAGGCCCAGGCCTCGGTAGCTGACACGCGCCGCCACCCCCGGCTGGTCAAAACCGATGGGCATGACGAGCATCGGCGTAGTGGTGGCAATGGCATCCATCACGGTGTTGAGACCTCCATGGGTCACGACTACATCGGCGTGTTCAAGCACCGCTTGCTGGGGGGCGAACGCAGTGACCCAGGTCGCGCCACCCTCGAGAAGCATGCGTTCCTGGGCCGAATCGAGCCCGCCGCAATGGGCGACCAACAGCTGCGCGTCCAAGCGGCGGCAGGCCTTTGCAATCCGCCGGAACATACCCAGGCGCCCGCCCTGCAAGGTGCCCAGGCTGGCAAAGACGAAGGGTCGATTTTTATCAATCTGCCACTCAAAAGCTTCGCCGCCTGGCGAAGGTTGCCCGGCACTCGAAAAAGGCAGGCGCAACGGTCCGACGGCATGGAAATGCGCGGGCTGCTGCGTACGAGGAAAATCAAATCCTGCAAGGGTCTGGCTGATGTGGGCAAGCGGTGAAAGGCATTCATGCAGCGCATCGCGAGGCTCGATGGCAAGCTGTCGACATGCACCTCGCAACACGTCTCCCAGGGGTCGCATCAGCCAATCGTAAACCTGCTGGCTACCGGCGTACATGCGTAGGCTACGTTCGTCGCTGCCGTAGGCAAACGGCATCACCGGCAGCGGCAAGCCAGGCTCGCGGTTGACCGGCAACGCGCAAGCCACCGAGACATAAGGCAGGCCCAAGGCCTCGGCGACCAGCCCACCGGCAGCTTCCATCTGATCGCAGAGCAGCGCATCGACCTGTCTGTAAGCCAGCGCTGCGGGTAATTCTTTACACAGCATGTCTGTGGTTGCACACATATCGGCAATGACCCGCCGCAAAGTCAGCGGGTTATTCGAGCTGGCCGCGCGCTGCAACGAAGCGTCCAGGCTGCCCGGCGGATGGCTGCCAGCAACCGTCGCATGAAAACCGATACGCGGATCACCCAGCCAACGGCGCGCGTCGGGCTGCTGGAAGAAGGTGACCTGATGCCCACGGTTCAACAGTTCTACCGCCAGCGCCTGAAAGGCCTGGAAGTGGCTATAGAACGCCGGGGACACCACGCCGAAATGGCTCATGAGCGATGAACCGGCGACAGTAATCTGGCTTGACGCAATGCGGCCAGATCTGCCGAGCCTGTGCAGAAACAGGCAATGCGCAGCTGTTTTATGATGATGTTGAAGTGCTCGATGACCGACGCTGTCGATACCGTCGCATTGCGCAGCACTCCCGCCGCCTGCCCCACCAGGTCAGCCCCCAGACACAGCGCCTTGGCTACATCCACGCCATTACGAATGCCGCCGGATGCAATCAGCGTGATGCCGGGCAACGCCTCACGTACGCTGACCAGGCTGGTGGACGTCGATATGCCCCAATCGGCAAAAGCCATCGCCACCTCTCTATCGGCGGGGCTGCTGGCGCGCTCAGCTTCCACCGCCGCCCAACTGGTGCCGCCGGTGCCCGCCACGTCGATCACGCGGACCCCGACATCCGCCAGGGCCACCGCCACCGATGCCGATATGCCCGCCCCGACTTCCTTGACGATCACCGGCACGTCGACACTTTGCACGGTCAATCCGATGGCATCCAGCACACCTCGCCAATCCCGATCACCTTCGGCCTGAACGGCTTCCTGCAACGGGTTCAGATGGATGATCAAAGCGTTCGCCTGCAAGGTCTCCACGGCGCGGCGCGCCAGTTCCTGGCCATCTCTTTCCAAGAGCTGTGCCGCGCCGATATTGCCCAGCAACGGGATATCGGGAGCCAGCCGCCGCAACTCACGGGTCAAGCCCTGATCGTTGCCGCTGCGCAGCCCGACGCGCTGCGAACCTACGCCCATGGCGATACCAAGCTCTTGGGCGGCCTCGGCCAGATGGTGGTTGATCGCTGCAGAACGCTGCGCCCCACCGGTCATGGAGCTGATCAGCAAGGGCGCTCTGAGGGGGATCCCAACCAGCCCGCTGGTGAGGTCAATGCCGTCCAGGTCCAGCTCTGGCAACGCACAGTGCTCGAACTGAAAGGCATCCAGCCCGCTGCCGCCACCCTGTCGTGGGTTATGGCGCACGCCACGGCCATCCAGCACGATATTAAGATGATCATCCTTTCTCCGACTCAGGGGGTGCTCAGTCATGGAAGCTCCAATTCGGTTGAATCATTTTGCGGCGCGCGTGGTCATTGTGTTGAGCCAGGTTGTACAAAATTAGGATGCTAGTACAAGTTACGTACAATAATGACTATAACTGAGGCACTGGTTATTCAAAGTCGTTCAGAGTTTAAGACGCATCACGTGGCCAGCCAGCAAGCTGATCACCCTTCATTGATCACCCTTAAAGCAAAGGTCAAGACCGATGGCAATCGAGCCTGACGCAACCGTCGAATTTGGGTTTACCGAACTCCTGAAAGATGTGCGCGCGGCTATTGAACAGCGTCTGGACCAATTGCTGCCCAGCAGCAGCGACGAGCGGGATCTGGTCGCGCTTGCCATGCGTGACTCCACGCTGGCGCCCGGCAAGCGCATGCGGCCGATTCTGTTGATACTCGCTGCGCAGGGCCTGGGACACGGCGGCGATCAGGCACTGGACCTGGGCTGCGCCGTAGAATTGATCCACGCAGCGTCACTGGTGCTGGACGACATGCCGTGCATGGATAACGCGCGATTACGCCGTGGGCGTCCGACCGTGCATTTGAAGTTTGGCGAAGACGTGGCGATTCTTGCCGCCGTTGCCCTGCTCAGCCGCGCATTCGGGGTTGTTGCCGGAATTAGCGATCTGACCCCGGCGATCCGCATGCAACTGGTGGCGGTCATGGCCAATACCGTAGGCATGCAGGGGCTGGTCAAGGGCCAGTTCAAGGATTTACGTGAAGGCCAGCAAAACCGGGGCCCCGAGGAAATTGCGCTGACCAACAACCTGAAGACGGGGGTATTGTTTAGCGCGATCATGGACATGGCCTGGCTGATCAGTGATGCAAAAGCGAGCACACGCCCGATCCTGCAGAACTTCGCCATGGAGCTAGGTCAGGCGTTCCAGATGTATGACGATCTCAGGGATCATTGCCCGGACAGCGACAAGGATCAAGGCAAGGACGAGGGCAAGTCGACGTTCGTTGCGCTTTACGGCGAGCAGAAAGTCCGCGAACAGCTTAAGGCTCACCTCGTCAACGCCGAAAGCCATTTGCGGGAAGTCTACGGCCCTTCGCCAATGATCATCGGGTATATGCGGATGATCTTCGAAAAAGCGCTGCGACAACGTAGCGCAAGACCGTAGGGCTTACTTGGCCCGCTCGGCAATTGCTTGTTTCAATTTTTCGGCGTCTGCAAAACGCTGCTCACTGACGACCGCGCCATTGTTCAAGGCAAGCCACTGAACGGTATCCCGGTCGCCGCCATAGCGGCTGGCAACCCTGCCGTCCTGGTCCAGCATGATTCTGTATTTGGCCGAACGCATGGCCGGTACTGCCACTATCTTGACCAGTGAAGGCATCTTCTCGATATCCGCCACGTACACAATGTGGTGCGCTTCCAGGTAGCCCTCCGGTTGACCTTCCATCGCCGCATCCAGCAACTCTGCTGCGGACATACTGCGCGCTATCAACAGCACTTGAGCGCTGTCGTTCAAGGTATACGCCTTATCGTTCTGATCCAGCAGGGTCCACTTCACCACGGGTTGGTTTGAATCCTTGGGTTGATTCAGAACTTTTGATTGAGCTGAATCCTGCGCCAACACGTTAAAGCTTAGTAGTACACCGATCAGCAAGATCATACGCCGCATGATTTCGAACCTTATTCAGGGAAAGTCAGGGAGTGAAACGCAGGCGCCATCCTACGCCAGCCCGGCTATGACGCTCCACCGCCTTAACGCTTTTCTTGCCTGACCTGCTCGCAACGCACTGACGCCGAGTGTCTGCCTTACGCCATTGATACAAGATCCGCCGCTGGGGCGCACGCTATGCCAGATGGTGCGGCTCAACGCGCGCCAGATACGCCGCCTCGTCACCCACCGTAATCAGACTCGAAATCAACGCTATGTCTTACCAGCAGAGATACCCACATCTCCCGGCAGTGATGAGCTCTGCATTTGACTAGCATGGTCTTTCTGATCGATGACTCTCTCAGTCTTGTGGAACGAGTGCTCTTCGTCCGCCGCCGAACTCACTGTGACGTTTTCGATGGCAGCCATGGCAATCTTAGAAAGATAGAAGCGGACTAAGGACGGCTGGCTCATCAAGGTAAGAGCAATGTCATCTAGCCGTTAGCCAATATTCGAGAAAGGCAACACGCCGGTCTACTTTAGAAGGGTATCAAGGGCCAAACAGGGGCGCTTCTGGTGGGTGCCCCCTCTTTCCCTGGCCCGCCCAGTCACTCTCCTCTCAAGCTGCTCACCAATTTTCCTGAATAGGAGACTCCGGCGCCAAATCCTAAACTCCTTCCGCCCTCAATGGCCATCGCGTCGCTTCACCCCACCTACAAAATTTCGAGCTGAGTTCTACAAAGGTAATTTTCAAGCAAAGTCACCACCTCCTCGACAAACGTTGGATTGCCAAGCAAGTCAGGCTTATCTGCCGTCACCGTGTGGATTATTGCATGGGCCGCAATTCCCATTAGATAGATTGAGAGCTCTGGATCGGGAACGTTCGTCATAAAGGGCTTCAGCACCTGGGAGAATTGTCTTTGAAGTCCTTCTTGATCCTCTGCCATGTGCCGTACGGTATGGGGCAACTCCTCGTGGATAGCTTTGTGAAGGGCCGGTGCGATTCGATGCTCGGTAACAATCATTTCCACAATTAGGGTAAGCGCATCTCTTAGGGATGGCTGTTGCGGCAGCAAGTTGATTACATCTAGTAAATCTGTACGGGTCGCGGCAGCGTGACGGCGCTGCAATTCAGCTATTACCGCCTCCTTGTTTGGAAAAAATTGGTACAGCGAACCGATATTGACGCCTGCGCGCTCTGCAATTGCGTTCGTCGTCAGACCTTCCCAGCCTACCTTGGTCAAAATGTAAGTAGCAGCTTGAATAATCGCCTCGACGGTCGCGCGGGACCTCGCCTGAGCCGGGATTTTCCTGGGTTTGACAGCCGATTGCCTGTTGCTCATGGAAAGCTCCAGAACGTGAGTTTTTAAAACGTAAGCTTTAACTTACGATTTGAGACATGAAAACACAACGTTTTCACCTTCTCGAGACCTTTAGAACATGAACGCAAAAGACCGTGTATCCCCTTGGGACGCCTTTCAAGCGGCTAATCGCTTTCGCAGGGCGATTCGTAAATTCAAACCGAAGGTAATTCCGGAACCAGAAATCTATGCTCTGCTCGCTGAAGCAGCGTATGCCCCCTCAAGTGGGAACATGCAGCCCTATGAGCTGCATTGGATTCGGGACCCTGTCCTGAAAGCTAGATTAGCTGCTTCCTGCAATGGGCAGAAAGCGGCTGCGTCGGCGGCAGACTTCATCGTGATTGTGGCAAGTCCTGCATTGGGTATGCGCACCGCCAAAGCGCAGTTGAAGCATGTTGAGCGCTCATCGGCGCTGGGACAGGACTCGAAGGCTTACTATCGCAAACAGATAGGGATGTTTAAGAAGATTCTCGGTGTTGGGGCGTCATCTCTGTGGACGCCCCTTGTGCTTCTCGCAGCATTGTTTCGCCCCACTTTATCCCTTGTACCTGTGGGTCATATCGGTGGTCGACAATGGGCGGCGCGCAACGCCATTTTTGCTGCTCAGACGCTCATGCTCGGAGCCGCGGCAAAAGGAATAGATACCTGTCCGATGGAAGGTTTTTCTGCCGCTCAAGTTGCCAAATTGCTTAATCTCCCTCGGGGTTCGGTGGTTCCTCTGGTAATTGCAATGGGCTATCGCGCGGACGATGCGCGGGTTGAAGAGCAGTGGCGCCGCGCTACTGCAGATATCGTGGTTGTGCACTAAGAAGAGCAAGTCGTCATCAGACGCAACAATGCTCGCAATTGATTGGCGCAAACCCTGACCTCATACAAAGGAGCGAGAAGCTGAACAGCCTAGGCCGCTATAGCTCGCGCCGACCGCTTCTACGGATTAGTAGAGTGCCTCGACTAGAACAGCTCTCGCGCTTGCGGTGTTGGCCCGTTAAAAGCGATAGGTCATCTGAGTGACCAAGCCATTCGCACTATTGTCGAATTTGGCTGAATATTCGGGCTGCACTCCAGAAGCGTTGGCTTTATTGACTGATGCGGTGCTTTCCCACACATACCCATAGGCGACATCAATCGTGACGTTAGGGTTCGGTGAGTAGCCTGCCCCCAAAGTGACCGACTTACGGTTACCGACGGGCAGCCGCACGCTTCTGTCTGCGTTATGTGAAGGCGAAGGGTCATAGGCATATCCGGCACGCAATACCCATTGCGGTGTGAGCTGGTAGGAACCGCCAACTGCTGCGGACCAGGTGTCTCGCCAGTTCAATGGTTCGCTCAAGCTCTCCAAGCTGCCAGCATTGCCTGCTCCCGAGACGTTGGTTTCAGTTTCGATTTGTTGTATCCGACTCCAACGCGTCCAGGTCGCTCCTAGGTAACCAGTCCAGCGCTCGTTGAAATGGTGGGTTATGGACGTGTCAACGGATTCGGGAAGCGTAATGTCCAGCTTCGCGTCGTATTTACCATTGAGGCCCAGGAAACCAGGTGAATCGCTGACCGTAGTATGACCCTTGAGGTGGTAGTTGACCTTGGAGTGGTAAGTGATACCCCACGACGTTGCCGGGTTTAGATCAACCAATAATCCTAAGTTATAACCTAGCGCAGTGTCCGTTCCGTCGATTTTAATGGTGGTATCTTTGCCAGCGTTGAAAGCGCCGGTAGCCAAATCGTTCTGGAGTTCGGCATCAAAGCGATTGATGGTGGGGCCACCACCAATCGAAACATATTGATTGATCCGATAAGCAATGGTCGGCTGTAAGGTGACGACTTTGACGTCGCTGTAGGATCCCTGATACCGACCCTGGAAAGTGCTTTCAGAATCATTGACCAGACCAAACGGAACATATAGGCCAAGGCCAACGGAAAGGTCATCACTAATGGGCGTAGAAAGATAGCCAAACGGCACCGGCGCCATGGGTACGAAGTTGCCCTTATTTGTTCCGGAGGCGCCACCCTGGGCATCGCTTATGTCGTTCTTAACATCGAACACGGCGACCCCGCCGCTGACTTCGCTACGTTTAAGCTTCGTCAACCCGGCTGGATTTCCATAAATCGTGCTGGCATCCAGAGCCGAGGATGAACGACCCGCATAAGCTGTCCCGGCGCCACTTGCGCTTTGTTCGTTCACGGTAAGGCCGTTCGCCAAGACGCCGTTGGAAAAACCGATGACCGTAAGTATCAACGTGCTTGTTGTGAGCGTTTTATTGGATAGAGCTAAGCGTTTTTCGACCTTTTTATAGTTCATATTAGGACTGCTCTTGTTGTTGTAGTTGTTGTTTTTGGAATAGCGCACACATAGTTTTTATTTTTTCAGACGTAAAGACACCCGCCGGCCCTTTTTTAAGGCAGCCAAATATCTAGTTAAACCTTCGCTATTTTCGATCAATAACTAAAAAAGGCACTGCTTTATCGCGAACGGCCGATTACTCCGTCCATTCAACTTGAAAGCTGTAGCGGCCTATTCGCGGTTCCAAGGCTTCGCGCTGTAAACCTGCGGAAATGCGAGCGACAATCCCGCGGCGACTGTCCTGCACGATTTGGACCGTGACCTCGGTCAACCCGGCCGTCTGGATCTCTTGAGAAATCACTCGCGAGATCTCACGCTGTTGCAACGCCGGTTTGAAGATTTTGCCAACCGGTGTCAACGGCAGCGACTCCAAAAATTCGATTCGCTTGGGCATGGCGGCACGTTCGCTGATACGCAGGTTGGCGAACTGCATCAAGTCATCTTCGGTGCAGGAGTGCCCTGGGCGCAGTTGCACATAGGCGACCGGTATCTCGCCAGCGTAGGCGTCGGGACTGCCGACGGCCGCTACCAGTTCGACCGACGAGTGTGCCTGCAACACCTCTTCGATTTGCTTGGGATCAATGTTGTGCCCCCCACGAATAATCAATTCTTTCTTGCGACCTGTAAGCCAGAAATAGCCGTCAGCATCCTGGCGACCTAAGTCTCCAGTGTTCAACCAGCGCTGCCCATTGATCTCGATCCATACACCCAGGTTATGACTGGGTTCCAGATAGCCATGGAACACGTTGGGTCCGTGGATGGCGATGACGCCTACTTCTTCCAGATCGGCATCACGCAGGTACTTACCCTGTGCGTCCAGCACGACGGCGCGCATGTCCTGATAGACCAGACGCAGCCCAATGGAGCCCACACGTCGCTCGCCCTGGGGTGGATTGACAGAAGACACGCAAGCGCCCTCGGTGAGGCCATATCCTTCAAGCAGGCGAACGCCAATCCGCCGTTCGAACTCACGAAAAAGCTCGACCGGCATCGGCGCCGCCCCACACAAGGCGTAGCTGAGGCTACTCAGGTCGTTATCGCCTGGATTCTGTTGCAGTAGAGCGGCGTAAAAGGTTGGCACGCCCGAGAAAAAATTCACGCCAAAATGCTCGACCATGTTCCAGAATCGCTCGATGACCTTCGGCCCCCGATATCCTTGGGGCGTGCCTAGGATGACGTGATCCCCTTGGGTCCATGGCATAAGACCAGTGACGAGTTGCCCATTGACGTGAAACAGCGGCAACCCGCAGAAAAGCACTTGGCCACTTTCTCGTGGTTGCATCTGGGCGGCCATTGCCCAAGCATTGAAAACTTCCGAGCCGTGTGTGCGTGCGGCAATTTTCGGCAGGCCTGTAGTGCCTCCCGTACAGAAATACGAAGAAATTTCGTCCTCACTGATTTTTCGGCCGCTTTTTAGCGTGTCGGCTGGTTGGAACATCATCAATGCGCGCAGATCGTTGTGGATGAGCACCTGTTTATGTAGGTCCCGTTCCTGCATGGCCATGGTGCGCAAGGCAGCACCGAACTGGTGGTTGACGTAAGGCTCCATGCTCACCCAGACAACGTGCCTGAGGTCAGGAAGACGATTGAGCTGACCGGCGATTTTCGGCCAGAGGTCACTGCCTGGCATGGGCGCGAGCGTCACGACTACACGGGCATTGGCGGCACGCAACAGATCGGCTATTTGCGAGGCCTCCAACAGCGGATTGATTGCCATGACGATGCCCGCCGACTCTCCTCCCCATATTGTGAAATGAGTTTCAGGCAAATTCGGCAGAACAAACGCTATCACCTCGCCCGGGACAATACCCAGATCATGGAAGGCATTGGCCGCACGGGTGATCTCGGCGAAGAGCTGGGCGTAATTCCACTCATGGGTATGGGTGAAGTCAGCGGCGTCGACAAAAAAACTTAATGCGGAGGCTTGCGGATTACGTTGCGCACAACGCTGCAGCGCTTCATACGTGTTCGGGGCTAGGTCGCGTTCAACGAGCGGTACGGATTCCAATGCATGAATATCGTCGAGGGTTTGGATAGGCATCAGATTTGCTCCACGACACGGTTGCGCTGAATGCCCAGGTCGACCACACCGTCGGCGCTACGAATGCGTGCCTCGACGATATCGCCAGCCTTGAGGTACTGAGTTCGGCTTTCTTGTGCCTTGAGAAACATTTTCCACTTGGTCGCCTCGGGCAATAAGGCCGCGATACGCTGTTTGGCCGGCGACGGTACGGTTAACGCGCAGCCCGCGGGCGTTCCGGTGGCTATCAGGTCACCTGCAGCAAAATCCTGAACGCCTGACAATTCGCTAAGGGTTTCCGCCGGCCCAAACACCAGGTTTGCCGTGGAGTCGCACTGACGGACTTCATCGTTTACCGTCAGGCGCAGTTCCAGATTCCGTAGGTAACCCATTTGTTCGGCGCGTAGCAGGCAGAGGTAAGGACCAACAGGCCCGAACGTGCGGAAACTTTTACCTTTATAGAACTGCATCTGGGGGATCTGAATATCCCGCGCAGAGTAGTCGTTGACGATCACGACGCCAGCGATGAATTGGTGCAGATTATTTTCATCTACCTTGACCCTGGCGCTGATGTCGCTTCGCATGACAAGCCCTAGTTCGATCTCATAATCGAGAAAGCGCACCTCGCGTGGTTTGACAAGATCACTGTGCGCCGGCACCAGGCAGCTGGTCGCCTTGGTGAAAATCATGTTGAATTTCTTCACGTCGGGATCCATCCCGGACTCGATCATGTGTTGCCGGTAATTGGCGCCCTGACAAACGAATTGTTGATTTCGGGTGATGGGAGATAGCAACTCTACTTCTGACTCAGCCAGCTCCGTTGTGCTCAGCCGGGCAAGATCATCAATGTCGTTATGCCGGATAAAGTCGCCGGTGGTTTCAAAATGGCCCGGCACCACGGTGATACGACCCTGGCGTATCACGCCCCAGTGGATGCCATTGCGATATAGGAAGCGAACAACGTTTACAGCAGACATTGGGGGTTACTCCTGGGACTTCGGTAGGTCGGTGCGCTGTGGCATGTGCAGGCTGACTCGCCTTCGAGAGGAATGCGGCGGCTAGGCGACTACCCTAGGCAAACATTCGCAATAGGCTAGCGAGCTTGCGCAAGGTGACATCCGGGCTACGCCTGAGGTTGCGGAACAACATGCGCAGGTTGGGCAGACTCATTCGCGGCCGCGTAAAACGCTTTGGCATGCGTTGCCCCCACTGGGCCATTGCTTTGGCGCTTACAGCATGGACCCCACAAGGTTGAGTCACGGTAAAAACATCCCCATCACAGTAATGCTCATGCTTGTCGCCCCAGGGGTCCTGCCAATAATCGAAGATCTGACTGCCAAGGATATGGCGACCGATGCCCCAGGAGTGGTTCCAGCCCCGCTCCTGTAGCACCCGCTGCCCCATGCCGACCGCATCGGCATCGACAACTTCAAAGGCGCTGTGGCTGTAGGCGGCCATAAACCCCTGGGCTATTGCCAGCGTGTGATGGTCGGCCGGTGTTTCGCCCAGGTCTAGACGCAGAAAGCTGACAACGGGCGAGCCGTCGGATAAGACTTGCACATCGCTTGGGATGAGTCCGAAATGCTCGGTGTACCAGGCACAGGTTGCTTGATAATCGGCCACCTCAATGACAATGTGACCCAGCCTGAGCACTTGTGGCGGCTCGATCGGTGGCCGTTGAGTAGCGTTGATACGAGCGTGTTCCAGCGCCAGATTTAGCGGTAACGCGGCCCTGTGCGGGAGGGTCTGGGCATAGGTCTGGCCGTGGACCGCTTCAACGACGAAGCCGGAAGGATCCGTCAGTCTGACGCATCTCCCCCCGCCGGGATGCGAGAGATTTTCGACTGACGAGGCGCCAGGAACCAGCGCAAGGCGGTTCAGGTCTTCGAGGGTTTGGACGCTCAGTCCGATGCCGATGAAGCGCTCCTGTTTGGCTCGATGAACGCGATAGCAATAAGCCGTAGGTTCAGTCCCGCGCAGATAAAGCGTGCCTTCGGTTTGCTCAAGGACAGTCAAACCGAAGTCCGTCAGAAAGCGCGCGGTCTTGTCCAACGCCGGTCTTTCAAAGATCAAATGCGTCAAGCATTGCGCCTTCACCGTGGGGTTTGGATGGCGGGCGGGCTGCGGTGTTGCCAACAAGGGCACGACGTCTGTGCGGGTCATTATTTTTATTCTCCACAATCTTTTCTTGGGCAAAGCTTTGCCGTCACCCCTTGCCTGAAGGGCTGTCATTCATTGGGAAAAGCGCTAGTCGAGCGTGGGCAGCGCCGGTAACTCCTGAGTTGCCAACATTCGCGCCTCCTCGGGAGGCAGACCTAAGGCCCGAAGCACCAGCTCTGCGTTATCGGCACCGGCGTCACGCCACGTCCGGTGTCCTTCCAACACCAGGAAAATCGAGCCTAGGACACTGCTGGAAATCAGCGTCACGACCCCCACCAATTGCTCCTGCCGGAAGGTGTAGCGACCACCGGCCATACCCCTGAGAAGGTCTGTCATCGCCTGGCTTGCAAACATCTCACGCAAGGAAGCATGGCTGCTGGCGAAGCGGTGCAGGAAAGCTCCCCACTGAGGCTCCTCGTGGGCTCGTCGAATAAAAAAACGAATACCAAAGGCAAGCGCCTGCGCCGGATCGTCAAGGCTGTGAACGCATTTGCGTATACGCTCATGCATCTCTCGGCCAAGGTGGCTGGCGACCGCTTCGAACAGGCTCTCGATGTTTTTGATATTGCTGTACACCGTTCCGCGGGCCACGCCCGCTTCTTGTGCGAGATCAAGAATGTTGATCTGCGTGGTGCCTCTTTCAGCAAACAAGCGAAAGGCTGCTTGATGAATGCGACGTTGGGTCGGATTCAGGGTTTCCATATTCAATCTCCAGTACACCGATGGGTCAATTGAACACTCGTGTTCATTTTTCGTCAACCCCTCTTTGTCCAGTTGCAGCTGTGGAGATTCGAGACTGCCGTGAAATCTCCACGCATCTCTATATTTCTCGTAGGTAAACGCGTGACAGCGTGAATCCCAGATTGACTAAATTGAACACTCATGTTCAATTTGAAGGTGCTCTGCCCTAAAATTTACAAAGTTCAAGAAATGGGGTGGCTGACTACTTATCGACGAAGGTGCTACTCATGATTCGCTCAAAGCTGTTCGAGCCGCTTCGGCTACCCAACGGTGCTGTGATACCCAATCGGATTGCTAAGGCGGCAATGGAAGAGAACCTAGCGGATAGTGACCACGCGCCAGGGGAGGCGTTGATGACGCTATATCGGCGCTGGGCGCAAGGCGGCGCGGGATTGATCATCACTGGTAACGTAATGGTCGACCGGTACGCATTGACGGGTCCTGCAGGTGTGGTGCTGGAAAATGACCGTTATCTGAGTCGGTTCAAGGATTGGGCCGAGACCTGTCGCAGCCGTGGTGCGCAAGCCTGGATGCAAATCAATCATCCCGGCCGCCAATTGCTCGCAGCGATGGGACAACCCGCGCGAGGCCCTTCTGCCGTGGCACTGAACATCCCGGGACTGTCCAAGGCCTTTGCCCAGCCGGAGGCATTGAGCGAGTTGCAAATAGAAATATTGATAGAGCGCTATGCCAATAGCGCGGTGTTGGCCGAAAAAGCCGGCTTCACTGGTGTCCAGGTTCACGCCGCCCACGGTTATCTTTTTAGCCAGTTCCTATCGCCGCTTACTAATCGACGCCTCGACCAGTGGGGCGGCAGCCTGGAAAATCGGGCGCGTATGCTGCTTCTAACCCTTGAGCAAATACGCAGCCGGGTCAAACCGGCATTCTGCATAGCCGTCAAACTCAACTCAGCCGACTTTCAGAGAGGCGGCTTCGGTGCAACCGATGCTGCCAAGGTTGTGCGGATGCTGAACGAGATGGCGGTAGACTTGGTTGAATTATCGGGTGGCAGTTACGAAAGTCCGGCCATGCAAGGCCAGACACGCGACGGCAGCACCCTCGCCCGTGAGGCCTACTTTCTGGAATTCGCCGAGCGCATAGGTGACGTTGCTTGCATGCCGTTGATGGTGACTGGTGGTGTGCGTAGAAAAGCCGTCGCTGAGCGAGTGGTGAGCGGGTCGGTTTCGATGGTAGGAATGGCCACGGCGTTGGCTGTCGAGCCTGAGCTACCGGGCCAGTGGGCGGCGGGGCGAGAATTGGATGTCTCTCCGATTGTTGTACCCTGGAAACACAAGGCATTGGCATCCATGGCAACGGCCGCTTTGGTCAAAAAACAGTTGGGGCTGTTGAGCCAAGGCAGGTCAACCGATCCCAAGGCATCCCCACTCGTGACGCTGCTCTCCAGCCAGTTAAAGGCTCGCCGGCAGACCCGAGTTTATCGGGAGTGGGTTGACCGAGCCTGACCAAGGTCTCGCTATGTCATGGCGGGGCAGGCAACGCTGCCTCGGCAATCTCCTTGGCCTTAGTGGAAGCGGCGCCCAGCGCCTTTAGAATCATCTCGGCAACACGGGCATCATGGCCGACTACGGCCCTGCCCTCCACCACCGCGCGCATTGCTCCGATTGTGCACGACAATACCAGGTCAAAGGCCGTGCTTTCTTCTTCATAAGCAAGCACGCCCTCGGCCAGCCCGGCCCTTAAATCTGTTTGCACATGAATCGCCAGCCTAGAGCGCATAGCACGGTCGAAATGGAAGACTCTCAACAATGCGCTGGCCCATTGAGGGTCATTGGACGCCCGGATAATGAACATCCGGACACCAATTGCCAATCGCTCGGCGCCACTAGGAACGTGTTGACTCAGGCTTGAGACGGCGTCTGAAAATTCAGTCGCCATCGCGATACCTACTGCTTCAACCATCTCGTCGCGGGTTCGGAAGTAGTTATAAATCGTGCCGTTAGAGACGTCTGCTTCTTCGGCAACTTCAAGCAATGCGATCTCGCCCAACTCTTTCCGAGAAAACAGCCGCAGTGCTGCATCCACCAACCCACGACGCGTACGCTCACGCTTTTTATGGCCGCGGGAAAGAGGCGGTTCGGCCGTAGGTGGAGTGGGCTGGGTGGAAGGCGCCATATCTAAGCTCTTATTCCGATGGACATGTGCATGTTAGTGGAAAGATCCTGGATGTTGGAGTCGCGAACAACCCCGAGCACATCGAGGCACTCTTCGACCATCTTTGCAGCCTGATCCCCAGGGCTGTGGTGCATGATGATCCGGTCAGGGCGCACGGCCACCAATGTCCCGGTCTTCGCCAGCGGCAGGAAGGCATTGTTCAGGTCCTCCAAGAACGCTGAGCCCTGTTCTCCTGATTGTCCATGGGAACCAATATGCAGGAAAACGCCTCCCACCGAGGCCCAAAGATCAACATGACGTTGGTCCAGCAAGGTGCGCGGGTCAACGCCAAACCCAACCAATGTGAGTTGATCCCCGAGACTGTCATCGCTTAATTGGAACTGGCGGTTCGCATCCCGAACCCAGGCCTGTGGAAATAGTCCGCCACGGATCAGCTTGTCACCACGGCGATGGCACTGGAACAGGCCAGTCTTGAAAATGTTTTTTGGTTTGATGTCCAACTCTTCAAAAAAACGCCGGGTCGGCGGCGTCCATGACAGCGATCGCATCAGACCATGAATAAAGAAAGCGGCCAGCTTATTGCGAGGCATCACCAGGCGTGCCATCAGTTTCGCCATGTTGATCATTTGCTGTGCATGGGGACGACGTTCCGCGTCGTAGGAGGCCAGAACAGCGCTGGACGCCTGACCGCGAAGCACCCAGGCCAACTTCCACGCAAGGTTGGCAGCATCGCGCAGACCGGTAACCAGACCTTGCCCAACGAAAGGCGGCGTGATGTGAGCCGCATCGCCAACGAGAAATGCCCGCCCTTTCTGGAAGCTCTTGCAGCAACGCGCATGGAAGCGATAGACAGCCTTGCGCTCGATTTGCACTTCTTCGGTGGATGACCAAGGCAACAGCAGCTTGGCAACGTTCTCGGGTTTCTCCATTTCCTCACGCTTTTCCCCGGGTTGCAGCATGAACTCCCATCGCTCCCGTCCACCTGGGCCAGGCATGTGAGGTGTAGGTCGTTGTGGATTGCATAGAAATTCAACATGATTGATCGCCGTGTGATGCCGATTGCAGGCATCGACAATGAGCCAATCCTCCGCATAGGTGCTTCCCTGAAAATCTTGACCTATCAGCGTCCGAACTTTGGAGCTGGCGCCATCTGCTCCTACGAGATACTTGGCTCGAATGGCGTAGGTTTGACCGTCCTCACCGACCACAGAAGCTGTGACACCCTCCTCGTCTTCAATGAAACCTTCTAGCGCCATCCCTCCCATGCTGCTGACTGAGTCGAAAGTGCCATATCGCGCTCGCATCGCGTGCTCGAGATCTGGCTGGTAGAACGTCACAAGCTTCGGATGCCCGTCGAGGCTGCCACTGGTATTGGCTCGAGAAAACTGACCAAGCACCGGTGAATGCATACGGACTTCAGGAATCAGGACCTTCTCGAAGGCGTCCTCGGCCAGGCCAGCCAACTGCAGAATGCGCAGAGCCTCGTTATCCAAGACGATGGCTCTGGGCATGAGTACGACGTCGTGGGTCTTATCCAGTACCAGCGTCCTGACGCCATATCGCCCCAGTAGCGCGGCAAGTGTTGCACCAACCGGGCCATTACCAACCACTAACACATCAACCAAAAGGGGGGGCTGCTTGGGTGGGTTCTTATTGTTCATCTCGAGCTCTTCTTATTGGGGAGAGGCCGACCGCCCGAAGGACATGTCGTGAAGCAGGAACAGGTTATCCTCAAATGACCAAATCCTCAATATTGAGAAATCAATCATTTCTGGCTAGTAACCCGTTCCGCTCGAAGGAGGGTTCGCCGGCAGCAAGGATCGTTGCAAACTGGTGTCACGAGCCATCGTTTTAGGGGACGCCTGAAATAAAACTTCGGACCTGAAGGCGTCGTTGGCGCCCCTAACCGGCTATTAGCCGCCTGTTCCGAAGAGCAGCTAGGCGATGATTAACCATTGTAATGATGACGCGTCGTGTTGCCCGTGGAGGCCGGCAGGGCTCATCTCGCTACGAGCGAGCACGCACCGACCGAGTCGTCGACTCCTTTTGAGCATTTTGCGGACATGCTCGCCCAATGGACTGGTTATGCCTAAAATATCTCCGAAATCTAACATCCGCTCCGACCATGTTGACCTAAGCACGCGCTAGATTGGGAGTGGCGGACTGCATGTACACATTAGTGAGCTTCACCAGGAAAAGCAGGAAAGCAGGAAAGCAGGAAAGCAGGAAAAGCAGGAAAGCAGCGTCAACGCAAACCCAAACCGCCTGCAATCAAGGGCGAGATTCAATCCAAGTTCTCGACCGTGCCCTTCCACCCGCTGCGAATAACGCAGAGACAAACTCACCTACAGTCGGAAGAGTGATTGAAGCTCCGTCTCAATTGATCACGCCCCACACCCTGGTGAGTCAATGGTTAAAACGTGCAATAGCCAGCAAAGCTCAAAGAGGGCTACCTGATTAGGCGAGCCTGATTGGTTTGTGCGCCGCTCAGATCCGTGTAGAGGGTCTGTCGCTGGCCGGAAAACGCTGATACGGGGCTGCTTGCCGCCCAAAAAAAGCAGAAGTACCAGCTCTCGGTGCATTTCGTATTCACGAAAAGCGCAAGGCGATTAAAGTTAGGGAGGGGGTAGTTTTTGGCGCGAGGTTTAGCGTGCCGGACCGCCGTATTGGTAAGGACCATCGTACTAACTCCACTCACAGGATGAAGGAGTGTTGTAAAGTATTCAGAGTGCCCTGCAGCTCTAAAAACTGACTTACCAAGCGTCGAATTGATGTACTAAAAATGTACTAAAAAATCGTGGATATTGATGTATCAGGATGGATTTTACTGGAACAAAAAAAGAGACCGAAGTCTCTTTCTTTGGTTTCTACATACTTCAATGGAAGTGTATAGAAAAATAATTGGAGCGGGAAACGAGACTCGTATCTGGTGTCCGACTCATTGAAATCTAAGGGGTTTCTTTTCTTGCTGGAGCAGGAAAAGACTTGATTCTGGACTTGTTTTAAAAGCACATCAACGGGCAAGAAGGGACATCCAAACCTAAGCGTTGACGACGCTACGCGCCAACCCACATCCTGAGTGTCCGAGCTGGCTTTCATCGGACAGTCCCTGCTCATACGATAACCACCCATCACGCTCTTCCCACCTGATGGCCAACGCCGGAGATTTGCCGCAGGCCCGGCAGGCAGCTATATATTCAACAGAACCGTAGGATTAAACCTTCGTCATGCCGCATTTCCAATCATGCCCCTAGGATGCGCTCCAGCCGTTCCCGTGCCGTAGTCGTCAACCTTTTAACTCTCATCAGCCGAGCAATCTCAAGCGCACGGTCACCAATGCCGACCACTTCCGCAGCGATACGAAGCTCTTCAGCCGCGATTTCCTCGATGGAACGACTATCCGAATCCGACGCAGGCACTCTATAAGTCGACCAATTCGCAATGTCCGATTCGGAATGCCAGACAAACGCCTCGTCTGCCGCCGTAACCTGCACGTGGTGATATTGCTCTGCGAGGTCAAGCACACGATCTCGGATGAGTCGCCCCGATCGCTGAAAGCCGTGGGCACGAGCTACGCGTTGAACCAGTACAGCATCGAGCATGGGAGCCTCCTGGCGCAACACCTCAGCAATGACCTCGCTCAGAACAGACACATAATCCGGCTGGTAAAACTGGGCCGCATCGATCAAGGGCTTAATGCCAGAGAGATCCGCGATGCGATATTCACCACGTTGCGGAGTCACCATAAACCCTGCCGTCGCTGAACGGGCGATGCGAGCCTCCGACGCAGTCGTAGCCTGGGCAACAGGCTCAGAAACTAGCGACTCGCCATTCTCTTCTTCTAACTCCCGTCCTACAGGAAACTCGATGATCGCCGCGACAGTTGGCGAATCAGGAGCCATAGAAGCCTCACGATTGGCCCGTGACTCATCCAACAGACTGTTCAGCGCCGCGTGCAACCGCTGAAGAGCCCCCTCCTTGTCTACCCACCATTCGGTAGACCACAGACGGAGCAAGCTCCACCCAAGTCCGCGCAGGATGGCGCCCCGCACCTTATCCCGGTCCCGGGCGGTAGCTGCGCTGTGATAAGTGGCGCCGTCGCACTCCACTCCTGCCAGATAATCACCTGGACGATCAGGATGGACGATGCCGAGATCGATGCGAAAACGCGAAACGCCTATTTGCGGTACCACTTCCCAGCCCAGTCGACGCAAGCCCTTCGCCACGGCTTCTTCGAAAGGCGAATCGTAGCTGCCCACAGAGCCGTGTACTGCCTCCGCAAGCGCTTTTGGCCCGCGTTGAGCGAACTCGATGAAATGCTTCAGATCCCGAACGGCTCGTGCATTGGTACGGTTAAGGTCGATCATGAAAGGATCGAACGATGAGAACACCAGCATCTCGCGGCGCGAGCGGGTAATGGCTACGTTCAGACGACGCCAACCGCCGTCCTTATTAAGCGGACCAAAGTTCATCGACATGCTCTGAGCTCCCGCCTCGGTGGGGCCGTAACCGATACTCAACATGATCAGATCGCGCTCATCCCCCTGCATGGTTTCAAGATTTTTCACCACCACTGGCTCAGTCTGAGTTTCCTGGAAGAACGGCTCGATTTGGGGATGTTGGGCCCGAGCCACGTCGAGTAGATCGTTGATTAGCTTTTGCTGATCGGAGTTGAGGGTGATGATTCCTATGGTATGGCCCGCCGCAATAAACGCAGGGTCCATCAGCCGTTTAACCGTTTCCGTGACGATAGCCTCTGCCTCGGCCTGGTTATATCTGCCCTTTCCTTTGGCGTAGGTGCCGTCCACTCGGCGCCACTCAACGGCACTGGCGCGCGTCTCTGACGCAGGGAAGGTTATGAGATTGCTGTCGTAGTAACGATGGTTCGAAAAGGCAATCAGGCTTTCATGCCGGCTGCGGTAGTGCCAGCTAAGGCTGTGGCTCGGTACGCCAGCCCCCAGACATTCATCCAGGATGCTTTCCATGTCTTCTTCGGTATCGTCATCGGCAGCGCTAGCGCCGCGGTTGAAGAAATTGGTGGGCGGCATCTGCCGAGGGTCACCTGCAATGACTACCTGCTTGCCCCGGGCAATCGAACCAATGGCGTCCCAGGGGGCGATTTGCGAGGCTTCGTCAAAAATCACCAAATCGAAAGGCGGCAGATCAGCCGGAAGAAATTGAGCGATCGACAACGGGCTCATAAGCATGCACGGTGCTAGACGGTTCAACGCATCGCCCATCTCAATCGCCAATTGGCGAACGGGCTTGTGCCGACGAGATTTTTGCAACTCATGCTTGAGTGTGCCGAAACCGCTGCTTTTGGAGACATCATTCTTGGACGGAATCTGCCCGCACAGTTTGGCACGGATGTAGCGCACGGTCAGTTTTGCCAGTTCGTCGTCAAGTCTACTGAACGCCGCAATGTCACTCATGTGTTCTGCGGCCACGAAGGTGCGCAGCAGTGGCTCTTCGTCGATGCCCTTTCTTGCGAACCAATATGCATATCCAGTCTGGAACGCATTAATAGCGGCCTCAGGCAGCAGACTACCCCGCTCTAGCGCATTGGCGATAGGCGCCAGGCCTGCTTCATCGGCCTGCTCTTTCACCCGGCACCAATCGCACCAAGCTTTAAGCTGCCCCTCTTGGCTAACGATCTGAGTGGAGATATCGCGCAACCCCGCGATAGACGAAATGACGTTGCCCCGTGTAGCAGCTAGCGCACTGAACTGGTTCGATATTTCCTCATACTTGGAATAAGTATGTTGCAGCTCAGCGATCGCGATACCGATATGAGTATCGGGACCAAGCATCTCATTAGCGTCCACAACTACGCGCTGGATCGCAGCGCGCAACGAGATCAGTGCGTCGGGTGATTCAGCTAGTGCACTGATTTTGCGGCGCAACTGCTCGGCCAGCTCAGTCGCTTGCGCGAGTCGGGCCCGGTCGCTGTTGGTACCCTGCCAGCCGGGAACAGACTGCAAGTCCACCGCCAAACCGTCCAGTTGCAGCAGAAGGGCCTGTTGCTGCTCCAGGATTTCCAAGTCGTTGATCGTATCCGGCAGTTCCGTTGCACCGCCGAGAACCGCCAGCCGCTTTGCGACTTTCTTTTTTGCGAGCGATGCGAAAAACCAGAACTTACCCGCGGCCCCATGCCATGCCGCACGAAGCTCCTCAACTGGAACACGACGGCATGCTTCGTCGGCGTAATTTACCGAAAGGCTTTGCTGAAGTACCTGATAGCGATCGACCCAACCAACCGCTCGGTGCGCGGACTCGATACGTACCTGTGCATCCGGAGCAAAGGCAAAGGAAAGGTTTACTCCGTGACACTTACCGAGCAGCGATGCTAATTCCGAGATGTACTGATAATGAATGGCCTCAGTCTTCGGAATAGACGCGTTCATCAGTCCCAGGAGCCGATCACAGGCGTTGTTCAAGGCATCTAGCGCCAACGGTAATTCGCGTGCGCAGGCCGCAATCTGGGACTGCCAGGCATTGGACCACTGCGTCTGCGCCAAACTGCTAAACGCAGGAGAAAGATCTCTGGCTGCCGCGCCATTCAACCCGAGTCGACGAGCAAGATCCTGGAACTCATCGTATTGAGTTGCATCGTGTTCGGCCGCCTCCGACCACTGAAGTTTTGGCGTCGCACTGGTGTGATCACGTATCACCCGGCCGATGGCCAGGTGTAGCGAAAGTCCGTTTGCATGACGTCGATGTAGCACTTCAACCAATTGATTCAAACGTGAGCGCAAAACCTGCAACCGGCCTGCTTCGCGCTCCCAATCTTCTGCTGTCAGAGCATCGCGAACATCCCAGGCACGATCCAGCTGTTTTAGAACCTCCACCTTCGATGCTTTGCTAGAGTGAAGTTCAAGGCAGAA
Source organism: Pseudomonas sp. Z5-35 (assembly GCF_051131945.1). NCBI lineage: Bacteria > Pseudomonadati > Pseudomonadota > Gammaproteobacteria > Pseudomonadales > Pseudomonadaceae > Pseudomonas > Pseudomonas sp. Z5-35. Next base: position 2,354,182 of record NZ_CP071640.1, on the reverse strand, counting down.
CTCCCCCAAGCCCTTTTCCGCCAGTCGTCGATATACCACCTCTAGCGCAGCGCGTTTTTCTGCGACAAACAACACCCTGCGACCCATTGCCAGGTTTTGCGCAATCATGTTGGCAATGGTCTGAGACTTGCCGGTACCGGGTGGTCCATCGAGCACAAAACTGTGGTTGCCTGCTGAAGCGACCACCGCCGACAACTGCGACGAATCGGCCGGCAGCGGAGTAAACAACTGCGCCGGTGTCACGACCATATCCAACTGCTCGGGGCGAGGAAACTCATCGCTACCGATCAAGCCTTCGCCCCCAGGGCTTCGCTCTAGCAAATGTTTGACCATCGTGCTTTGCAAAAGCTGAGCGGAGTGAGTCGCTAGGTCCTTCCACATCAAGTACTTGGCAAATGAGAACGTTCCCATCACCACATCGGGGACCACCTCAAAACCCGGTATATCACGCACGGCGCGGCGCACCATGTTCCAGATGCTAGCGACGTCGATCCCACTTTCATCTGCGGGCAGCTCTCCATCCAATCCTGGGATCACCAATTCGAAGTCGTGGCGCAACAACTCAAGCAACGTCAGGTTGAAACGAGGCTCTTCGTCGAGCATGCTCAGAGTCACCCCCGACAATGCGCTTTTGCGTTCAAGTTTTATTGGCAACAGGACCAATGGCGCGGAGTAGGTTTTGGGATCATCCGCGCTTTTCTTCCACTTCAGAAACCCAATAGCCAAAAACAGCGTATTCGCACCACCTTCCTCGAGATCAGTCCGCGCCTTTCGATAGAGCTCGACCAAGATGGCATCCAACTTAGTCTTTTCCAGGTTCGCTAGTACCTCACCACGATCCAGCGCTTGCCGGGCCACCTCTTCCAAGAGGTTTTCTCTGTTTTGCTGCTCATACAACGCTGGGTCACGACCGCCACTCCTGAGGTCAGGCACCGGGACTACCCGGATACGCTTGCCGCTAGCTAGTAAATCCTCAAGCCCCGCAGGGTCCGCGCACATCAAACGAACACCTTTCGCGCTGTCCGGAAGGTGTAACAAGCGATTGCGCGTAGTGAGATCCAGCAACTTACGCTGCCACAAGATGAGCTTACCTGCGGCACCATTGGTCTCCACAACGATCTCAACGTCGAAGCCTGGCAACGACGGAGCCTCTTCTAACACTTCACCTTGCTGTGGCTGTTGTCCCGATTCTACGGGAACATCGTAAGCCGCTACGCTCGCCGAAAGTGGACGGATCTTTTGCATGCGCGCGCGATGTACGTCAATTGCCATGACGAAGTCGTCATCGCTCAGTTGGCGCTCGGCAGCAGAAACGGCATGGCTAAAACTCGGAAACGGAGATTGCGTAGCTAATGTGGTTTCAAAAACCACGAGTTCCCTAAGATCGAGACGTTTACGAACGGCCGACGCTTCATCGGTCAACAATTGTGAGAATTCCTGAGGCTGTAGCCAGACTCCGGTGAATGCGTGCCCCTTGGTCATGATTACTAGAGGGTTAAGCCCGGCTTGCTCTAATGCCGCGGCAAACAACAGTGCGCTGTCCAAGCACGTGGCAACACCGTTTTCCAGAACCTGACTGGGCGTGCGGATTTTCTGCCCCTGCTGCTCAAAACTCGCCGGAGGCAGCGCATAGCTCAGCTTAAAGCTGCACACACCTGACCAGATAGCAGACGCAAGCTCCCAGGTCCGCGTGCGAGATTTTCCTTCATAGCCATCAATGCTATCTTTTTTTCCTGCACCGCGTAGTACGTCTGACGCCGCCTTCAACAACCGATCGACGGCTGGATCGTTAGGCATACAGAAGGCCGGCAGTAGCTCTGGCATAGCATTGAGGCCACCCCACTCTGCCCGCGCCAAGAGCTCAGTCGGCAAGCGTTCTTCAGCAAGCAGCTCATCGCCCTGGAATAATCGCAATATTACTTCTGCGGCCAAGCTTTCGCTCAAACCAGCCAGGTAATTCGCATTTAGTCTGATATCGCGATCACTAACGGTGAGTCGATCACCAGGACTGACCCGGTCGACGTGCCAAGTACGGGTTTCAACAAACTCAGGATCAGTGGTGAGGGTAAGTACTAAACCCTGCTCAGGCACGTCTCCTCCGTTGCTGATACTAAGTTCACGCAGCAGTGGAACAGCGTTCTGGTGCGAGGCAAAGCCGACTTTTCGGGCGACAACCGCCTCGATCTTCATGCTCATCAACGTCTCCTTGAGCGATACGCCTGCATTCCTGGCAAAGGGAGGGCGGCTGGATATAGGGCCGAGGATACATTGCCTGAAAAGCATTGGCACCGAAAGCGAACGCAAACCGGATTTGAAGCGGGAGCAGATGGTGCTGGAGGCATCGACCTGCATGCACGTTCTGCCCAAACAATATCGGCCAAACACTATCCCGGGATAACGTCGCACGGTAATTCCAACGCAGCTATGATCCTTGGGCTGCCCTAGCAGTGACTACTGGCCTTATCATTTTGTTGCTGATATAGACTTCAGCGCCGGCATGTCCAAGCACCGAAAATAGCTTATGCTTTTCGACAAACCTACTCAGCCATACAGGAGCAACGCATTGTCAGAACCGCTCGCAATTTCTCCATTTCAACTGATCGATGCTGGAATTAAAGTATCCCCATATTTCGGAGCGCTCATCTTGGCGGCGTATGTTCTAGGGAGAACGAATGCGCTCTTCTATGTCGTATACCGTGGCCATCAACTTTTAGGGGGAGCAAAAGACTTTCATAGTAAGTCCGCCCAACGTCACTGGAAAGCGCATGAGGATTTTCAACGATTTAACCTATGGTTCGGCATGAACCTCCGCACATCACGTAACATGACAAAATTCTTGTCTTGGTTAGATCAACACGAGTTAACGATCGAGGAACTCTGCCGTGCACGACGCTATTTCAACGCAAACAAATTAATATTCACGATTCCCACACCGTGGCACCGGTGGACGATGCGCGCTGGCATCTTGGCAGGTATCGCAATACTGACTGCGGTTTGGGCGGTATTTGTCGATGCCAAGCTGGCTTTTTACACCGTAAACAAGACCAAGACTAGCTTCTGGGTTGAGGAGAGCCGAGCCGGGAATTCTACCGGAGAAATTTTTGCATGGTTCTCAGAACCCTGGACAATCAATACAGAGTATTGCCTATTTTCCACAGATACCTCCCCGCTCGCCAATGAATGGGACAAAGAGGTGATCTGCGATCTAGTGCTGGGAAACCACAATCCACAAATAGAGGAAGCAATCAAGTCCCAAAAATTTATCGCTCTAAGCGCCGGCATTCTGGGTGCGGCTTGGTTTATTTTCTTGCTATTCATCATTGACCGCGAACGCAATGCCAAAGTGCTTTTACAAAAGGCGGGCAAGATCAATACATCACTTACATGATAGCCATATACACCTCGGAAGACTGTAACTTGACTTAATTTATCATCAGGACACCCCCCTGACTAAAACTCAAAGCAGGTTTGTTATGGTCTTAATGGTGAACCCAAATGCAGTCGCTCATAAAACGAAGCATGAAAATAACTCCCTCTTGAGGCGCGCAAAGGGGGGGGCAACTTCAGGGCGCAGCTCGGTCATTTGATTCAGCCTTTCCCGGCAATAATGCCAATACCAATCCGCTCTGCCAGATTGAGCACCGTGTCGAACGCAGTCGAGTCCCCGATCAAGCTGCGTGACGCCCCCTGCGGGTGGAGCGTACCGTCAGGAATACGAACTCGACATTATAGTCAGACATATTTTGCCCCACTAAATAGCTGATTGATGAAGCGAGGAAAATCTACGGTACCTGGCAATATACGAATCCGTCGACCACGTCGCGCCGGCTTAAGTACCGTGTACGAGCAAAAGCGCTGCGAATAAGCGAGTTGCAGCTGTGTGATTTCCCGAAAAAGTGTCGGCAACTGCAACTCGAACACGATCGATGAGACTGCGCGCTAGCTGCCAGACGGCGCCGGCATCGGAATATCACCCAGCTGCAGCCCCAGCAGCGTCATGTATTCATAGATGTGCTGATAGCCGGGTTGCGCTTCGTAGTTAGGGCAAGGGGATTGAAGTTCCCCACAGAGCCGCAGCTCCATGTTTGCGCCGCCCATGCCCCATTGCGTGTAGTTCAAGTTATTACGGGTGACGGTATCGATATTGGAGCAAACCATTTCCTTCATTTTTTCATCGATGACGTTGGTGGACTCATAGAGCGTCAAGGAGAAGTCGAGAGAGGTTGCGCACCATGCCATCGGAACGACATCCAGCGTGTTGTAGATGCGTAGCGCATTGCCGGCCATCTGCTGATTGAAATAGCTCGCAAAAAACACCATCGCCGGCCGTAGGCGCAGCAATCGTTTCGCAACGGAAATTGAAGTTCGAAAATTTGTCTTTCAAATAAAGCGCAAGAACCGACATCAAGGCATCGCCGAGGCTATGCCCGACCAACCGGATCGTTGCACCACTGCACTGTTTTGCCAGAAAATCGCAAAGTGTGCCCTGGAAACCGATTGTCGATACCTGATCTTTACACCGTCCGCAGTCCCTTGCGCCAGATGTGCCGGCACTGGGCAGTTCTTGATGAGTTTCTGCAGCGGCACCATTGGAGAATTATCAAGATCGTCTATCTGGTCCTTAAGGGAGTCGGCAAGGGTTCCACTCGTCACCACGACGATGTCGTTGTCGTTTTGCCCGCCGACCAGCACCAATGCTGCCTTTGCATATTCAATCGGCAGAAAAGCAGCATAACGAGTAAAAAGAGAGGTAAAAATTTTCGAGAGCGTTGCTGCTTGAACTCATCGCAAAACCGCTGCTACCATGCGATCGCGCCCCGGCAGGCGTATGACTCCCGTCTTTAAAGCTGGTAACGGCACTGCCTTGCTAAACGACTGACTGTGAATTCGATCGGTCTGTTGTAGCGGAGACGGGTGACGCTGCGTGATAGGCCGGGAGACATTCATGGTTACCCTCGCTATCCCTCCGTCCACTGTCGACGGCATCAAGCGCTTGGCAAAGGCTCTCAAGCGCGAATTTAATGTTACTCACCTCCAAGCCCTCGATGAGGCTGCTCGCAAAGCAGGCTTCCAGAACTTCTTGCACGCCAAACGTGCGATTACCACGATTGCGGCTCAAAACTACATCGCCTATGTGACGGTGTACTGGAATGACGCCAGGTCTGAGGTTCGATCCTCTGGTCGTTACACTGTAGAGGTTCGCCTCACGCGCCCCCTTTCCAAGTTGCTTACCGACGGCCTTCAGACTGGCGGCGCGTATTTGAGTAGATTCAAGCTTGAGGCGCCAGATCACCTCGAAATGCGTACCGATGCTAGCAGCCAGGTCAGTGCGATGCAGTACCTGGATCAAGCCAGTTTTACTCTGCTCTTCATGAACTCAACCGGGCTGGTAAGAGTTTTCCGGAATGGGACCGTTAAGGCCATGAATGACCTGGATAGGGTGCCCAAAGCCGATCACATGACCGGCTGGGAGGATCCACAATCCGGCGATTGGTTACTGCTGGATGAGCCCTACATTTCGCCTACGCCGGGATTCAGGAAGGAGTGGCTGCAGGAGCACGGGCTGTATCAAGTGGCGCCAAGATGGCCGGGACTCTACTACCCGGGCCAAGCCGTCCCATACCTGATTTCACCTAGTCAGGAGCTACTTGCGAAGGTACAGGCCCAGGTCGAGGGACTTCCGAACAGCGCTTACCCCAAGGGGATGCCTCAAGAAATGGCGTACGACTCCAAGTTTATTAGCCCAGCCCGCATCGCCTCCGGAAAACAAAGTAGATCGCGCACAATGCCGTTCACCGGTGTCAGAAACGGAGCGATCGCGTACGGCGGAGCGCCTGGGGTTCGTTCTAGGTGGCGCCCCGCACGGGGCATGCCACTTGAGAAGCACACAGCTATTGGGCCCATCCTACATAAGCTCTGCAATAGTTCTATGCGTACTGCCGGCGTAACTGCCAAGGTTCACGAAAAATTAAACCAGGTGCGATCGCGCCTAGAGGACTGGGCTTTCATGGAGCATCCCGGCGGCATTACGGCAGAGGTCGACGCCAAGCTCTACTACGGACGAGCGATTGACGGATATACCACTCCGCAAGACACTCTCAAGGCCATCGAGACTGTCCGAGACTTGCTCCTTAAAGGTTATGAGGAGTGCAAGCCAAGGGCTCAAATGCTTGCAAAGATTGAGGCCGCTGCCGCGGACCTTCAGAAAAAGGTAAGTCGTTAGGCGTTGGCTGCTCCCGCATGGCCTGCCTTGCTTTAGGGCAGGCCATGGTTTGTCGTAAGAACTGCAAAACAAACCCAGCATTCGTCTCACGGCTACCGACTGCACCAGATTTGTAAGCGAACAGCCAACACACCTTCCGAACTCCCAAATTAAGGGCGATGGTGTCCGCCTATTTTTAAGCGGACGCGATAGCCCTTAATGCGCCAACGAAACTCTTACCCCAAGTCGTTCAAAGGTATGCGTCCGGCCATCACGCCTTGCGTAACTAAACCGGTTGCCACTTATGCGGCAGCAACTGATCGATTTCACTCGCCCGCTGCGTCGGCAGGCGCGTGAGAACATCCTTCAGATACGCGTACGGATCATGACCATTCAGCCGTGCAGACTGGATCAAACTCATGATTGCCGCCGCCCGTTTGCCGCTGCGCAGCGAACCTGCGAAGAGCCAGTTCTTGCGCCCCAGTGCCCACGGACGGATCTGGTTCTCGCACCAATTATTATCAATGGGTACGGCCCCGTCATCGAGGTAGCGCGACAGCGCTGCCCAGCGTTTCAAGCTGTAATCCAGCGCTCTGCTGATAGCCGAGCCTTCAGGCACGAGATCGCGCTGGGCGATCATCCAGGCGTGTAGTGTCTTCATCACCGGCACGGCTTTTTCTTGCCGTATTCGGCAGCGTAAATCCGGCTCCAAGTTGCGGATTTCGCTCTCGATTTCGTACAGCAACTGGATATGGCGCAGCGCTTGCTCGGCGAGCATGCTCTTGTTGGTGGCGTGCAGTTCGAAGAACTTGCGCCGCGCATGGGCCATGCAGCCGATCTCGGTCACGCCGAGTTCGAAGCTGGCCTTATAACCGCCAAAATCATCACACACCAGCTTGCCCCGCCAGTCTTGCAGGAAGTTGCGAGCATGCTCACCGGCGCGGCTGGGGCTGAAGTCATAAACAACCGCTGCCGTTTCGCAGAATTGGCTGGTGGCGTAGGCCCAGACATAAGAGCGGTGGGTTTTCTTGGAACCCGGAGCGAGCATTTGCACCAGCGTTTCATCGGCATGAATGACCTGCTGCCCGAGCACTACGTCGCGCAACGCATCGACTAGAGGCTGTAACTGCACACCTGTCACGCCAACCCATTGAGCCAACGTTGAACGTGGAATCGCCAGGCCCGCTCTACCGAAAATCGATTCCTGACGGTAAAGAGGCAGATGGTCGGCAAACTTCGCGATCATGACGTGGGCCAGCAACCCGGCGGTCGGGATACCCTTGTCGATGACCTGTGCCGGAACAGGTGCCTGGATCAGCGTTTCGCAGTCATCGCAGACCCACTTGCCACGGACATGACGCTCGACGGTAAACACGCCGGGCGTGTAGTCCAGCTTCTCACTGACGTCCTCACCGATGCGCTTGAGTGCACAGCCGCATGGACAGTGGATATTGTCCGGTTCGTGATGGATCAACGTGCGTGGAAATTCTGCCGGCAACGCGGTGCGCTTGGGCTTTTGCTTTTTCTCGGTCGGCGTAGGGGCTGTTTGCAAGGCTTGAAGCTCAGCTTCAATCGCCGCGATATCGGTATCGATCAAGTCGTCGAGCAAGCTGGCCTGCTGCGGATTCAACTGCTCGCTACGCTTGGCAAACTTCAAGCGCTTGAGTTGCGCGATCTCATGGGTCAGTTTCTCGATAACCGTCTGGTCGCGGTTGATCTTCTTGCCCATCGTCTCGACCGTCTTGCCCATCGTCTCGACTTGCTGGTCGAGTGTCTCGACACGCTGTATCAACTGCGCCGCCAAAGCGCGCAGTTGTTCAGGGGTAAGGTGATCGAGATTGGGGAGCGAAGTCATGGTGCCGATTTTGCCAGACCAGGCAATTCGCGGCGATAGACCGATAGGCTAATGGCAGCCGTTAAAGCAGTGTGATCGCACCGCCGGAGCCCGTGCGCTGCCATGGCAGGCCCAACACCAAGGCCTGAAGTTGCTCGGTATCCAACTCTATTTCAGCGCCATGGCGAATGCCTGGCCAGTGGAACTTACCTTGGTTCAACCGGCGAGCAGCCAGCCAGATGCCGAAGCCGTCATGCACCAGAACTTTCATCCAAGTGGCGCGGCGGTTGGCGAACAGATAAGCACAGTGCGGCTTCGCCGCACCGAACACCGCGATCACCCTGGCCAACGCAGTCTCGGTGCCGGCACGCATGTCCATGTGGTCGGTGGCGAGCCAGATGGAATCGATGCGGATCATCGCAGCAGGTCTCGAAGAAAGGTCGCGCAGGCAGCAGCACTTTCGGTTGGCCAGTTCACTTTGACGGTGCCGCGCGGGTGCTGGATTTCAACGCAGATATTCGATGCTGCTGCGTGCGAATTTTCTACGGCCCGCTGCATGGGTAACGGAATGAATGCAGGTTGCAACGCCGTGCTTTTCTGCGCTTGCACCCGAATCCATTTATGGACGAGGTTTGCGTTGAGGCTATGGCTGAGCGCGATGCTGGCAATTGAAGCGCCGGGCTGGGCACACTCTTGAATGACCTGGGCTTTGAAAGACTTTGAATAGGAACGGCGTTGTGGCTGCATGAAATACCCGCTTAAAAGGCTAGAACTGGTGCCCACTTAAATTTAAGTGCACACCATGTCCTGGCCTTGCGGGGCTGGGTAGATGACTTGGCCGGACGGATACCCATAGACAACAATCACATCGAAAATCAGATCCGGCCATGGGCGGTCGGACGCAAGAACTGGTTGTTTGCCGGGTCGTTACGCAGCGGCCAACGAGCGGCCGCGCTGATGAGTTTGATCCAATCGGCCAAACTCAACGGGCATGATGTGTATGCCTATCTGAAGGATGCTCTTACTCGCCTGCCGACGCAGCGGGCGAGTGAGATTGGGGAGTTGTTGCCGCATCGTTGGCAGCCGGCTTAATTGCGCAAGACGGGATGCCTGGACGCTTACCCAGATTTGACATGCATGCCTTGTAGACATGATCGACAGAAAACGATCATGTCCCAAAGCGTGGTGTAGCTCATCGTGGCACTCAAAACCTTTCGTTGAGAATACGGCATCGCGGACGTCGCCCGGCCTGCTGTTTGGGTCAGGTCGTCACGTCCTGCTCACAGCAGAGAATAAGCGTCGCCTGATTGCTGCCATCTCGGAAAACAATAAATCCAGAGGATCGATTCGGTCATTGACTCAGCTTTTCCCCGCGATGATGACGACCCCAATCCGGTCTGCCAGATCTAGCACCGTGTCGAACAAAGTCGAGTCTTCGGTCAGCCTGCGTGACGCCCCTGCGGATGAGCGCACCCTCAGGAATCCGGTCACCGAAGAGAACCACCGCACGTGCCGAATCATCTTGCCGTGACACCCAAGACAGCCCTTGCACATCCGGGTATTGACGGTGGATCGCCTCTGCCCATTTGCGCGTTGCGGGGTATTGATCCTTCTCAGTATCGATCAATTGCTTGCGAGTGACGCCCAATTTACGCAGTGGGACACTGGACAGATCAACCAGCTGCAGCGGCTGGCTAACCTGGACGACAGAGTGCACCTGCCCAGCTAGCTTACCTTTGTCAAAGCTCTTGAAACCAGCCGTGTGGGGAACGTCGTGAAAAATGGTTTCCATCAAGGCGCACTCGACTGTCGTGCCGCCATACAAGGTAGGAATCGCTCGATCCTGATCATCCTGGATCGGACTGAAGCGTGCATTGCCATACACACCGGGATTGAATTGATCCGGTTGATATTTATCCTGATGCACGCGAGGGAGCACGTCGCCTTTAGCAAGAACCGTGAGAGTCACGTGCAGCGTAGCCGCGGAAACCGGGGTGATGGACGCCGCCAAATCCGTGGCAGGTGCAGCCATACTCTTGCTGGACTCGGTACGCTGCTTAGCCATGAGCAATGCCCTGGATTTCATCCAGTGCGGCAGCAATCACTCGATCAGGCGCCGATGTCAGCAGGTCCTGGGGCCTTTTACCACCCAGGAAGCTGTTATCTGACCGGAACCAGTAAGCCAGACCCCAGCCGTCCTTGTGGCCACCGAAAGCCTCAATGACTTTGGCTAACGCCTTGAACGGCCGATAGCCCGCGTCCGGATCCAAGCCGTAACCCGGGAAATAGTCGACCCCACCATGATTGATAGCGAAGATCTGACCTTGCTTTTTCCACTTGTTGGGCTGGGCACTCGGGTTGCGGGTACTCAACTGGGCCACCTGCGCGATATCTGCGGAGGTCAACCAGTCACCGCTCTCCAGCACTGCTTTGCGGGCTTGTACCAGCATCGCCGCTTCCTTGAGCAGGCGAGGCGAAGGCGGCTTACGCGTCACAAACGCCTCGGCCAGGCGCTCCAGTGCCTTCGGGTCCTGACGCTCCTGTAGCACCTCATACATCGAGGAGGCCACATGGGCAAAGTTTTCCGCCAACGCTTCAAATACGCCGGGCTTGATACGATCGAAAGACACGACTAGCACTCGATCCGCATGTGAGCGGCTCAAGCTAGCCCGCGCCTCCTTGGGCGTACCCACTAAGGTGGAGACGCCCGACTGCTCTGTAACGCTCATGGAAAATTTCCTCACCAGTTATCTACGCTATCTAATCCTAGCATATCTTAGATAACCCTAGCTCTGACCTAACAATAAGCACTCTCTCAAAACAACTCTTCGTAGCAGCGCACTGGCAAATGGGCGCATTGAGCAAAACCTGCCCGTACCGTAATGCCCTACTCAATGCTGGCTACACCCGGGTCATCGCCTGGGATCCCGTGTCGGGTTTCCGGGTAGTCGACAAACCCGGTTCCGCCCCTGAAGCCGGCCAGACGTTGCTTCAGAAACTTGACCTGACTCCGGTAAATGGCGTAGCACCCGCAGGTATCGATCTGCTGGGCGCCACCCTGCCACGACTGGTGGGTCGTGCTGGCGAACCTATCGCGCTGATCATCGATTTCGCCTCACACCTGGTGGTTCGCAACGACTCCCTCAGCGCTGCTGAACAGACGAGCTACCATCTGCCCCCTGTCATCAATCTTTCATGGCTAGCCCGGATGTGCTTAAGCGCTTGGGCATGCAATTGTGAGATCCGTGATTTTGAAACTCCCATCAGCTCGCTTATCTCAGTGAAGCTCAAGTGCTGGTGGTAGTGGCCTTCGATGATCTGCCGCTCATTCGCGGATAGAAGCTTTACGCACTCATTGAGCGTGTCGCCTTCCCGCTCCGCTTCGTAGAGGTTCAGTGGGTTATTGTCCTTGGGTTCCTGGTCGATGATTCCCGATTCCAGGAATAGCCCGAACGCCAGGCCAATAGCGACGTTCGCCACCTGCTCCAGGTCGGACTCCAGTCGGCCGTCCTCCGCTCCGGATATGCTCTCCAACCGTTCCCGGTAGTAGCGACGTTGGTCGCTCACATAACACGACAATCCTTTGAGAACGTTGCCTTTTACGTAGGGTTCAGCATAGGACTGGAAACGCGTGTTCAATAACGGATTGAACCGATCGATCGCCTGCAACAGGCCTATCGATGCGAGGTTCACGTAGTCGCCCCACTCCGCAAGCGGATGTGGATATCGGGAATATAAAAGCCCAGTAATCATGCGCAACCATTGGCTGTAGAAGAAGAACAGCCGACTCCTGGCCGAGTCTGTTTTACTGTCCAGCCAGTCGCCCCACAAGGCATGCTCATGATTCCCTTCAGCTTGGGTTTCCGTCTCCATGGAAGGCTCCGCCAATGCCCTATCCGAGGTTGCGCATCAACGTCTGGGCAATTAATCCCCATCCGTCAATCAAGAGGAACAACATGATTTTCAACGGCAGGGAAATCGTGATGGGCGGCACCATGATCATTCCGAGAGACATCAGGATCGATGCCACTACCAGATCGATGATCAAAAAAGGCAGGAAGATCATAAAGCCGATCTGAAACGCGATTTTCAGCTCACTCAACATGAAGGCTGGTATCAGCTTTACCGGTGACAGTCCTTCCGGCCCCTGCGGCAGCGGGTCCTTGGCCAGCTCATAAATCAATCGCAGATCCTCTTCATGAGTCTGCCTGATCATGAAGTCACGAATCGGCACCCAACCTTGCAACGCCGCGCCCTCAAGCCCGACCTTATTGGCGAGGAAAGGCTTGATGCCCGAGTCATAGGCTTTTTCCAAGGTCGGTGCCATGGCGAATAGCGTCAGGAACATCGACAGCACGATCAACACGATATTCGGCGGCGTCTGTTGCAGGCCCAGCGCCTGCCGGGTCAATGACAAAACCACGATATTGCGCGTGAAGGTGGTCAGGGAAATGACCAGGAACGGCAAGAATGACAGAGCCGTCAACAGCACCACGACGCTGACCGGTGACTGGATCTGGTTGATGTACATGCCTCCCCAATCAGAGAAGTCATCCGCTGCTGTCGCGAGCGAAGCAAAGCCACTCAATGCAAGAAAAAGCCAGCGGCGAATCATATCGAACACTTCAAGATTGAGCATCCAATGCGGAAGCTGAAGAAGGTGAAGGCAACACGGTTACCGTGGCCCCGCTAGAAGACTCAGTAACCAAGACTTGCGATGTTTCGGTCTTGAGCAGATAGACCTTGGTCCTGGTCGACAGGCGCAAGGCGCGCACACACTGCAGTTGAGTCTGGCCGGGCAATGCGTCGGCTACTGAGGCATGGCGTCGCGCATACCAGCGCATCAAGAAATAAACCAGCGCCAACAGCAAGGCGGTAATCAGCATTACTTTGATCATCAGAACCAAAGACAATGGATCATCCTGCCGCAGCGCTAACCCAATAGGCTGGGGAACTGTTTCAGGCGTCACAATATTTCCGTCAACTGAATACCGAAATTATCGTCCACAGCGACCAAGTTGCCCCGAGCAACAGGCTTGCCATCCAGGCACAACGATGCCGGTTCATGGACCTGTTCCAATAGCTTTACGATGTCTCCGGACTTCAGGGCAAACAGCTCGTCGACGGTCATGGAGGCGTTGCCGATTTGGACCACCAGTTCAACAACTACATGTTTGATCAAATTCATGTCCCGCTTGATGAGCGGTGACAGATCGTCATTGGCCACGACTCTGGCTTCTTCCAGTTCTATTGCATCTACCGTTGCCGACACGCTTAAGCTCCTGATTATTTAATGGACTTCAATTGCACAGCCAGATGTTCGCGCTGTCTTGCCAGGTAACCTGCAGCCACGACAGTGCCTTGCGCCAGTTGTAACGAAACGGGCTCATTCAACAAGGCGCTGGACAATAAGGTATCGCCGGGATGCAGGTCTTTCATCTCACCAACGGAAAGGCTCACCAAGGGCAGACGCACGGACAGCTTCACACGGGCGTTACCTAGCGCGTGCTTGCGTTCGATCAGCTCCTTGGGCGGTATCGAAAGCTTAAGCGCAACATTGAGCAATGCCGCATCCAGCAATAAACCCACTACAGACTGGCCGACACGAAGTTGCAGCAATACTTGGGCGGCCAACGCATTTGGAGATGGCTGGGAGGGTTCGGCTTCGAGGAGAGAAACCGCAGTGAGCTTGAGTGCAGCAAGCACTGCATTGGTCAATGCCAATTGTGCGCTGCGAAGCAGATGGCCGGCCGTTTCGTCGTCCGGAACCTCACGGGTAAAAGGGCCAAAAAGAATGGACTGCCAATCTCCCGCTAGACGGATCGAACCATTGGCTGACGTCGCACGCTGCCAAACCAGCGAGGAAGACAATTCATCCGCATCGCCAAAGGCCGAACAACTCACCTCGCCGGCATGAAGCTCATCGCCGAAACACCACTGTTCCTGCCAATCCCGGATCACCGGAGGCAACAGCTCACAAGCCGTGCGCAGGCGAGTCGTACCAACGAATCCCAACGTCCTCATGGTTCAGCCCCCTCTCGTTCCGTTGTACAACTGTTCCAGCATTTCGTTGGAGACCGTCATGACTCTTGAACTGGCCTGGTAACCTCGTTGAATGATCAGAATGTCCCCGAACTCTTGCGCGAGATCCACGTTCGATAATTCCAAATAGCCGCCCTGGATTCGCCCGAACTGTTTTTCTCCCGCTCGACCAAACTGCGCTCGCATGGAGGAAGGCGAGTTATAAAGCGAATTGGCACCGGCGATCAGTGCGCTTTCATTGGCGAAATCCGCCAATGCAAGCTGACTCCCATCACGCTTCTCACCGTTGGCGTAGGTGAATTTGAGAATGCCTTTTTCGTCGAACGCGAAAGTGTTCAAACCGGCAATCGCACTACCATCGACCACCCGCGCGCCCAATGTGTGGCTCGGCCCACTGGCCACTTGCGAAGCGAGGTTGAAACTACCCGGCGTGCCGAAATCCAGCAGAATGTTTTGAGTCGCACCATTCGCAGTCAGAGGAACCGACAAGGTATTGAAACCTGAAACGGGCGTGCCATCGGCGCCGAACGCGATGGTTCCAGTCTGCAACTGCGCGCCACTTGAGTCCGACACAGTGACCTTCCAGCTATTGGCGGGTGTCGCTTGTGGCTCGAACTTGGCGCTCAGGGTATGGGTGGCCCCTGTCGCATCAAAAACCTGGATCGAGTTGATTTGGTAGGTCGAATCCGTAGTACCGCTACGAGCCAGTGCGCCGACCATTTCGACACGGGTGGTGGCTTTGGGCGGCAGGGTGCGCTGTCCCTGGATATTGATGTCTCGCAGGTTTCCTGCCGAGTCGATACCCGCCACCCGACGCTGGCTGATGGTGTCGACGAGGTAACCGTCCTTGTCGACCTGGAACTGTCCTGCTCGCGTGTAAGACAAAGCGCCCTGCTCATCACGCAGCACAAAATACCCGGCGCCATTGATGGCTACGTTGGTGTTGTTGCCCGTCTGGCGATTTTCGCCCGGTTTGATACGGACCTCCGTACCGGCAATTCCCGAACCAAAGCTTTGGCCGTCCTGTCCGTTGACCGCGCGGTAGAACGTATCGCTGCCCCTGTAGCCGGGCGTGTTCATGTTTGACACATTGTTGGAAACGTTATCCAACCCTTTGGCGAACGAAAACAGGCCACTCATTCCATTAAAGAAAGCTTGCAGCATCACGCCCCCTGTCTAACCAGTTTGATTTGGGACAAGCGCACGTCCGTCAGGACCGAGCCGTCGGATTGTTTGACGGACAACACCGGCCCGGTCGATGAAAATGCAATGGCGGTCACCGAACCAATTACCGTCCCACCGTTGGTGATGTTGACTTCCACTTGCCGCCCCAGCAGCCCCAACGACTGTGACGTGGCATTCATGGACACCAGGTTATTGGTGTTTTCGTTGGTAACCCGGGTTTGTTCCAGGTTCGCGAACTGCGCCATCTGCGCTAGAAACTCGCGGTTGTTGATCGGTTCCAAAGGGTCTTGGAACGTCAATTCCGTCAAGAACAACTTGATGAAATCTTCCTGCCCCAAACGACTCTGGGCCAACTCCGACGTAGTGGTACTCAACTCACTACCAATCGCTTCAACCGCCATTCTGCTCACCTTTGTAATCAATCGATGGGGACGATGCGCGCCAGACCTCTTCGCCATTCAGCCAAATTTGTTGCGGACGCTCAGGCATCGATGACGCCCGGCGAGACAGCTCACCTATCAACTCATCACGTTCTTCAGACGTGAGTTGATAGTCCCGAACCAACAACTCGAGCCCTTTGCCACGAGGCAGAAACTGAAAATGCCGGTCGGGCCATCTGCCGCCGAAATATCCCAGAAGCTGGCGGCTAACGGAGATATCCGTTTCCTGCTGCTCGATCCGAACAGGTTCTGCTACCTGCGCTCCGGGCGGGTTGATCAAGAACGCGCTGGGTAGAAGCGAAATCGCCGCGGCAATCGGCAAGGAATCCATAGTCGTTGAAGAACCGTATCCATGACCAACTGAAGCAACGCCGGATATGCCCTGCTCTTCCAGAAACATATCGGGAAGGAACGAAAGATGGCGCCCTGCATGTGCGCCCAATACATAAAGCTCCAGCGCACCTCCAGATTTGGAGGGTGATGTTTCGCTGGATTCCATCCGCAGCGTTCGGCCGGCCTCGGCCTGAAGAAACTCAGCGTTGAGCGATCGCTGTCCAGGCATGGCTGGTTCACCACTCTCGTGCGCCGGGCTTTTGTCCGACATCGTTGAACGGTCACGCAAGCCGATTTTGCGCTCGAAATCCCTGTCCTGCGTCTCGCGAACGGAAGTGCGTTGCTGATCGGCCACTGGGTTCCACAGCGAAGCCCCTATCTTAGTAGCCATACCCAACTCCCTGAGCGGCCTGCGCATCGAAAATGTCGATGGCTTCAACCTCTCGACTGTATTTATCAAGCTGTCGCTGTACTTGCTCCTTCGCTTTGCGGATCAAATCTTCATTCGTTCGACATTTGAGGAGTTGCTTCTTGGTTGACTCCACCAGGCGCAATGCTTCAGCGACGGGCTGGTATGCCGCCTCAAGGCGTTGATACGCGCAATGCTGCGCCAGTAGACGTTGTTCGTGCAGGGAAGGATCAAGCGCTACGCCAACGCGCCTCAAAGCCTCAAAGTTCGTCCGGAGGCTTTCGTAGCGAGCCCTCTCTTCGCTTAATACATTCTCGGCTCGCGCCAGCTCACGACAACGGTGGTTGTAGGCCAGCTCAGCTTTTTCCCGCTGCATGGCGCGCAGACGAGAGGCCGCATCCAGTTGCCTTGCCTTTCGCAACTCATTTTGCATCGCTCAATCCCTTCTCCAGCCGCTGGCATAACTGCAGAACGGTTCGCCAAACGCCTGAGGTCGCAAAATGTTCTTGGGGCGTTTGCTGTAGCAGCGCGTCGAATTGAGGCTTGAGCGCGATCATGCTGTCCAGCAGCGGCTGTGCCCCCTTCTCATAGGCGCCCAGCTCAATCAGGTCAACGCTGTTCTGGTAGGCGCCGAGTGCTGAGCGAAGACGCTCAACCTGGCCTTTTTGCTCTTGGGTGTACAACGCTCCAGCGAGCCGGCTGATACTGTGCAAAACGTCGATGGCCGGCCAATGCCCACGCGCAGCGACATGGCGGCTTAACACAATATGGCCGTCGAGGATGGCACGCATATGGTCAGCCACCGGCTCATTCATATCGTCACCCTCGACTAACACGGTATAGACGCCAGTGATAGAGCCCTGCCCGTTCAGCGCACCGGCGCGCTCCATCAGGGGCGGTAACAATGCAAATACCGAGGGTGTGTAGCCTCGACTGCCCATGGGCTCCCCCGTCGAGAGCCCGATCTCACGCTGCGCCAGTGCGAAACGGGTGATCGAGTCCATGATCAGCAGTACATGTTTGCCCTGGGCCCGAAACCACTCGGCGATAGTCGTGGCCGTGTAGGCGGCCTGGCGTCGCAGAACAGCCGGCTGTTCCGCCGCCGCGGCAATCACCACGGCCTTTTTCAGGCCTTCCGGCCCCAAGCTGTCGCGAATGAAGTCCCCTACCTCACGACCACGCTCACCGATCAGGGCAATGACGATGACATCAGCCTCTGCGTACTTGCTCATCATTCCTAGCAATGTACTTTTGCCCACGCCGCTGCCGGCAAAAATCCCAATTCTCTGGCCGCGCCCCAAGGGTGTAAAAACATCGACAGCTTTGACCCCTGTGTCCAGCGTGGTATTAATCGCAGAGCGGTGCAGCGGGTTGATCGGAGCCACGAAACGCGGCATTCGTTTCAGTCCTTCAGGAGCAGGCAAATCATCAAGTGGATTGCAGGTCGCGTCCAAGACACGCCCCAGCAAACCATCCCCCACCGGAACGGTATAAGCAGTCCCACGTGCGTGGACTTCACTGGCCAGGCACAGACCGTCCACCGGACCGTAAGGCATCAACAAGGTCGAGTCGCTGCGCAGGCCAACCACTTCGGCGGCGATGACATCGCCACCGCGCGCGGGATGGATATCCACCAACTCGCCAAGCCGGACGTCCAGGCCGGTCGCATGCAGCACCATGCCCTGGATCGAGCTAAGCCAACCGACACGTCGACAAAGGCGAGCCTGGGCCAGTTGCGCCAACAGCCGACTCTCAAGCCCCTGCCACACGGCCGGCTCCTTGCTCTGTCAACACTGACGCAACGCGGGCCAACTGTGATTGCACGCCAACCTCTAGCTGCCCGCCTTCAAAGTCGATCAAACAATTTCCCGGGGAGGCTTGCGGATCGACCACGAAGGCTTTCAACAATGCCTCATCCGGGGCCAGTCGCAGCAACGTTTCGAAGTCCGCTCGAGCAACGCGGATACGCAGCGGTTCGGCCAATTGGTACTCTTCGATCGCTTGCCTCGCCATGTCGGCGATTAACGATCGCGTATCGTCATGCTGCCCCAACATGCGCGTCACCACCGCCAGCGCGAGCCGTCCCAACGAGGGTTCCATGGTCGATACCAAGTGTTTCTGCTGCGCCCTCAACGCATCGACCAGTTGCGCAAGCTGGAGGCGCTCCGTTTCAAGCGCCGCACGCAAGGAAGCTTCCTTTTTCAGCCACTGCTGTTCTTGCTGGGCCAGGGCTTCAGTCAGCTGTGCCAGAGCTTGTTTACCGGCGTCCGCCAGACCTTGCGCCAGTCCTTTATCGCGGCTCTTGCGCTCTAATTCTGCGAGTTCTAATGCGAATGCCTCACGCAAGGTCGCCCTGATGTCCGGCTCATGCGTCTTATCCGCTCGGGCCTCCCCCTCAAGGCCTGGCAGACGTCGAGCTCCCAGATTCTGCGCAGGTTGACGCAACACCTTGGGCCGCACCGGTGGATTATTGCTGTTCATCGCCCGCCTCCAAATCCAGACGGGCTTTCAAACTTGCCATCAGGGCTGGCGGAAGTACTTGCTTGGTAAATTTGCCATCCCACCGACGAATGTCAGCACTGCTGGTCAAAGTACTCAACAATTCGCGGCGAACAGCAGGAGTTTCCAGCTGGAGCACCAAAGCGCTCCAGAACGGATGTGTCGCTTTTGAAAGTTGCGCTTTGAGCCGTGAATGGTCCGGCATCGCTCGGGTCGCAGGCGGTGCAACCGTCAGCTCGTTCATCATGGCGGCAACGATGGTGGGATCGCTCGTCAAACCCAGATCGTTTATCTCATCGAGCAGCTCTTCGACCTTGCGACGTTCGTCAGGCGTTAACCGAGCGAGAATCCAGGCACGGTCTTCGGTATGAGAACAAGCGAGGCGGATAGCCGCTTTACGAAGGGCGGAGAACTCCATGGCGTCAACGCCCCTCCAGCAGCCAACGGCGTAAATCCACGAGCAGTTGCTCGCGATCGACCGAAGACATACGTGGGGCGACAGGGACGGCTGTTGATTTACGGCGCCCTTTCGCAAAAAGCATTAATAAACCAACCAACAGGATGACCAGCAGTCCGACGCCTCCCCATTCCGTCCAAGGCAGGGCCCCTTCATCGTTGGCAAGCGCAGGCGGCTCCATATTCATCGCTGGATTCGACACCGGTGTCTCGACGACTGTTGTCTTTTCCTGCACAGGCATGTCCGGGATGTAGACCATCACCAGACGGTCGCCCCGTTTTGAATCCAGCCCCAACGCGGCTTCCAGAAGGGCCTGGATGTCCTTCATTTGGGCGTCCGACACCGGTGTGCTAAGCACTATGCCGACGGTGATACGCTCAATCTTGCCCGCCGCGTGTTCGGTTTCGGCCCGCGATTTGCCAACTTCATAATCGATTTCCCGATTGGATTGGGAGCGCTTGCTTGTCGATTCGCCGCTTGAATTCTCGGTGGACTCGGTACGTTTTTCTCGACGCAGCTTGTTCGCGAGCGGTTGCTCGCTGATTGATTTGACTCGGTCAAAATTCATCAAGACCCGCACGGAGACATCGACACCGCGATGGCCGAGGGGACGCGCCAATAATTCCTCTGCCTTGAGCTTGAGTGCCTGCTCGACCTGGGCCGTCAGTTGCAAATGCTCCGGCGCCGCCGATACGCCATCCGCCGCACTGAGCACTTGTCCGTTTTCATTGAGCACCGAGACACGTTCGAGCGTCATGCCCTCGACGGCCGACGACACCAATTGCTGTATGCCCCTGACCCGTTGAGGCAACAACTCGCCCGCGGAACGTAGACGAACGATCACCGACGCCTTGGGCGGCTCTTCAGCTTGTTGGTAAAGGCTGGTTTTCTTGAAGGTAAGATGGACACGAGCATACTCGACTTCCGACATGCTCATGATCGTACGGGCCAACTCACCTTCCATGGCCCGCTGGTAATTGATTTTCTGGCTGAACTCCGACATGCCGTAGTCAGCCTTGTCGAACAGCTCAAAACCGGTACCACCACGCGTCGGGATACCCGCTTCAGCCAGGTACATGCGCGCAGAAGCCGCATGATCGGCGAGGACCTCAATAGCACCCTGTTGCGTGTTGATCCGGTAAGGAACGTGGCGCTGGCTTAACGTCGCCAGAATCTGCGCTTGAGAGGCCTCGTCGGCGTTTTTGTACAACGCGACATAATGTGGCCGGATCACCCACCACGCCGATACCGCGAGCAATCCCACAATCAGCAAAGAGCCTGCCAGGAACACACGGGTACGACCCGCAAGGAACGAAGACACCGGTTGATTCTCCATGGATTAGATCTGCAGCCGGGTGAGTTCCTGGTAGGCATCTACCAGGCGATTGCGTACTTCCACTGCCAATTGCAGCGACAATTTCGCTTGCTCCATGGCCATGACCAGATCGTGAGGCGCGATGTTTTCGCCTACCGCATAGGCCTGCAGCAGCTCGCTGGCTTGCCCGGTTTGTGCGCTCAGTTGCGTGGCGCCGGATTTCAACAGCCCCACAAAATCGTTGCCCTGGGGGCCCATCGCCTGGTCAGCCATGGCAGACGCCGGGGAAAGGTCAGTGGTTAATGCAATAGGCGCAATGGCGGCGGTCATATCACTTTCCAATTTCAAAGGCTTTGAGCGTCATTTCGCGCAAGCTGTTGTAAGAGCGAATATTGGCTTCATAGGCGCGGGTCGCCGATACCAACGTGGCCATTTCCCTGGCGGCTTCGATGTTCGGGTAATGCACCATGCCGTTCTGGTCGGCCATGGGGTGGGACGGTTCATGAACCAGACGGCTGTCGCTACGCGATTGTGCTTGGATAATGGATTGTCGCAGTCCCACTTGGCCGGCAAAGCTGGTTGGGGGCGACACGCTGAGTAACGGTGAACGCTCGCCCGGTCCTATGGCCACGTTGGCAATCGCCAGGTTGTAGCTTGCGACTTCTACCCGTGAACGCTCATAAGCCATGCTGCCACGAACGATCTCGCTGATATTGTCTAACGGCATCTCAGCGCCCTCCCCGGATAGCCAATTGCATCAATGCGAACTGGCGCGATACGCCATCCGCCAATGCCTGATAGCGACCGCTCGCAGCCGACATCTGCGCAACTTCACCGTCCAATGCCAATGGCGAGACCGGCGTATAGCTTTGCAGGTAGGGCGTCAACTCACTGTCCTGCAGCGAACGCAATGCCTGGCCGAACAGCTCAGGGTCATTGTGCAAACCGCGCAGAGCGGCCATGGGTTCGTAGCCGTTGAGACGCATGGCCTTGGCCCCCGGAACGTTTGCCATGGCGATGTTGTGCGCGGCAACCTTCGCCCGCAACTGTTCCAGGCTCATGGCGAAACGAACGGTTTCTACTGCCAGATTCATATCGGCTGACATCAAACTTCCCTATTGAACAATGAGTTCGGCGTGCAAAGCGCCCGCCTGCTTGATGGCTTGCAGCACGGTGATGACTTCCCGCGTACTCAATCGAACCTGATTAAGGGCTTTCACCAGATCCCCAACGGTCGCGCCTTCAGCCAGCTTCACCGGGCCATGCTCTTCTTCGTTGACGGTCAGTTCGGTATCGGGCACGACCACCGTACCGACGCTCGGCCCGGTTCGCGCAACCCAGGACGGCTGCGATACCTGGAACTTGGTGCTGATCACCACGCTCAGTGAGCCCTGGGAAATACTCACCTCGCCCAATCGGACATTGGCGCCCGCCACCACCGTGCCGGTGCGTTCGTTGACCACCACCCGAGCGGCATAATCCGGCGCTACCGAAACGTTCTGTACCCGTGAAATCAACCGAGGCACGGTCATGCCGGCGGTCACGGGCACCTCTACTTTGGCGGCATGCACGACACGCACACCGGGCACGCCCAACTCGCGACTCAAGGCATCGGCGATACGTTGCGCGGTGGTGTAGTCCGGCTCATTGAGAATCAACACCAGGTTTTTCGAAACCTCATCGTTTTCCGAAAAGGCCGAACGCTCGACGCTGGCGCCCCGAGGGATGCGCCCGACGGTTGGATGGTTCTTCTGCACGGAATTCTGGTTGGCCTCGAAGACGTAGCCACCCACCGACATCGGTCCTTGGGCCAGGGCGTAGAGTTTTTCGTCCGGGCCGTACAGGGGGGTCATCAACAAGGTGCCCCCCAGCAGGCTGCGGGCATCGCCCAGGGAAGAAACCTCGACGTCCAGCTTGTCCCCCGACTCGCTGAATGAGCGCAGGTTTCCGGTGACCATCACCGCCGCCGTGTTGCGGGTATTGAGGTCTCCATCGGCGACGTTCACGTTGAAGTTCTTCAGGGTATTGACCAACGATTGGCGAGTGGCCCGATTGCGATCGGTATCGCCGGTGCCGGCCAAACCCACCACCAAGCCGTAGCCAATGATGGAATAGTCCCGCACGCCTTGAATGCGCGTCAGCTCCTTGATCCGCACGTCAGCCAGCGTCGGCTGTAGCCAAAGGACGAGCAGCAGGCCCGAGAGCAGTCGAACAAGCATTTTCATAAGATTCGCAGCCACTTGAGCACCCGGAAAATGATGTTCTGCTTCTGCGCGTCGGTCACCACACCATCACCGACGATGTCGATTTGCGCGTCCGCCAGGCGATAGGAAAGCACCGTGTTGTTGTAGGCGATGTCATCGGGTCGAACCAGACCGGTGATCCGCACCTGCTGCTTCTCATCATTGACCGTTACCCGTTGCTCGCCGCTGACGCGCAACAAGCCCTCGGGCAGTTGTTCAATGATCCGTACCGAAACGTTGGTACGAATCTGTCCGCTGCGGTTGGTCTGGCCATTGCCGCTGGTATCGCCTCGCAAGCCCACGCTCGCCTGATGGTTATTACCGTCCAGCCCCGTGCGCGCGGAAATATCGGTATTGCTGTCGGCTCCGGTACCGGCCGCGCTTTGGGCCGTCGTCGATTCAACCACCAGGACCGTCAGGGTGTCGCCCAGGTGATAGCCACGACGGTCACCGGTCAGGGAACGATAACCATCGGGGTTGATCAGGCTTTGGGCGCAAGCCATTCCGGGCAGCAACAGCATGACAAGCCATGCCGTGCGGGCTTCACTTCTCCACATGAACCTCTCCTTTACCAGCGACCACCGCCAGCAGGCTCGACTCGGCGCCTTCCAGCATCACGGGGACGCGCTCTCCCAGCACACCCGGGCGCAGCGCCTTGCCCTCCGTGCGCAACATCAATCCGGGACCGAAGACCACCACGGTCACCGGAGCATCGCGATGGACCAGAGGCTCGGCCTTGAGATGACGCTTAAGCACCGGCATACCGGCATTGACCGATTGATTCAGCCAATGCCCCGATATCTCCTCAGGTAGGTCGCTTGGTGACAGTTGCGCCGCTGCCAAGTCGACCCTTTCCAGCCGGGGTTGAACATCAGACAAGACCTGATCGGCGCGTCCGTTACGGCCATAGACCCATGCGTCTTTCCAGGCCTGGACTTTGAACCATACCGTCACCACGCTGGGTCGATCATGGCCGCACACCGTGCCACTGAAGGCCACTGGCACCCGACTGCGTATGCCCTGGCTCGATACCTTGATCTGCGGATGTCCCATAACAGGCAGATCACCAATAGGCGAGAGCTGGAGCTCAACCCCTGGCGTCGCCAACTGCGCCTTGAGAAGTTGGGTGGCCATCGTCAAGGCGTGACTTGCCGCTGCAGCATCGCAGCCGACACCAGGCGCCGCGTGAACGTAGCCTGCACATGCCAGCCACAGCCCACATCCGACCCACTTGAAAATCGTCATCGGGTTAACGGCGCAGGTTATTGATGGTTTCCAGAATCTGATCGCTGGCTTGCAGCAATCGCGCATTCATCTGATAGGCACGTTGTGCCAACACCAACCCGCTCATCTCGTCGATCAGATTGACGTTGGACATCTCGACATAGCCTTGCAGCAACACACCCTGACCGTCTCGACCCGGCTCGGCATAAATGGCTTCGCCACTGGCCTGGGTCGGCCGATAGAGGCCATCACTGAGTTTGGACAACGCTTCGGCACTGGCGAACTTGGCCAGTTGTACCTGGCCGACGGTGATGATTTCACCGGTCTCGGTGATGGTCGCCTGAACCTCGCCGTTCTGCTTGATCACCAGGTTGCGGGCGTCTGGCGGTACGCGCAGATCGGCCGTCAACGTCTGCCCATCCGGCATCGCCAGTTGCCCTTCACTGTCGAGATGGAAACGTCCCGCGCGGGTGTACGCCAACTCGCCCGTCGGCAACGCCACTTCGAAGAAGCCATCACCCTGGATGGCCAAGTCCAATGCGTTGCCGCTTTCGCGGATAGTGCCCGGGCTAAAGACCTGGCTCGGCTGCGACGCCTGGATGCCCGCACCCGTCAGCAAGCTCTCGGTCGAGCCTCCGCCATCGTCACGTGTGCCGACCTCACGGACCATGTCATGAAAGTCCACCTGACTGCGCTTGTAGCCAATGGTCTGCATGTTCGCGACGTTGTTCGAAATGCTATCGATCCATGCCTGGTTCGCGGTCAGCCCGGAGCTGGCAATACTTAACGAGTCAATCACAAACACATTCCTTGATCAGTTCTTGCCAATTTGGTTGATACCGCTGTTGAGCATGCTGTCGTAGGCCGACAGCGCTCGCTGCATGGTCTCGACATGCCGCGACACTTCCATCATTTTCACCATGTCGGTGCCCATGGCCGCATTGGAGCGCTCCAATAACCCCTGGTGAACCACGAAGTTCTTGGCTGGGGTGATCGCGGTGCCGGCCGCGTACAGGCCATCCCCAACGGCGAGCATTTGCTGAGGATTGTCGGCGCGGACAATGCTCAGGTGGCCAATCGGTCGATCATCGACACTGACTTCTCCCGCTGCATCGATTTTGAGCACCCC
The DNA here is from genome assembly GCF_051131945.1 of Pseudomonas sp. Z5-35. Classification (NCBI taxonomy): domain Bacteria; kingdom Pseudomonadati; phylum Pseudomonadota; class Gammaproteobacteria; order Pseudomonadales; family Pseudomonadaceae; genus Pseudomonas; species Pseudomonas sp. Z5-35. The sequence goes on along the minus strand of NZ_CP071640.1, from coordinate 2,328,870 downwards.
ATCCGCCACCTGCAGAGGACCGTCATCCGCCAATACCGGATAACCCGCCTTGCTCACCAGATAACCGGCCTTATCGACTTGGAATCGTCCATCGCGACTTAACAACACGCCGCCCGGCGTTTTCATCGCAAACCAAGCGTCCCCCGACAGCGCGAGATCTGCGACACGCCCGGTGTGTTGCAGTGCTCCGCCGTCGGTGCTGATCCACGTCTGCGCCTGGATGTCATCGAGTCCGCCTGCAACGCCAGGCCCGGCCACCTGCGGCGCCATTACGTTGAAAGTGCGCTCGGCCTTGTAGCCATAAGTGTTAGCATTGGCGACGTTCTGTGAAACGGCTTTCAAGTTATCGACATCACGCTGGATGACCCCAGCCAGTTGCATGATCAGATCGCTCATGGAGACTCCAGACTGGGGAAACCGGGCAGCTCAATCATGCCCGCCGAGGTGACGCGGGCGTGCTGCCCCACTTCATTGACCGACAGCACCGCCATGTGCGGCACGGCTCGCGACATGAAGGCCCGCAAGACCCGTCGCAACGGCGCCGCACATAGCAGCACCGGTTGTTTGTTGCCACTGAGTTGCCGCTCTGCTTCACGGGCGACGGTGGTCACAAAACGCTCCAGTTCCTGGGCCGGCAGCAATGCCGATTGCAGGCCTTCGCGCGGACGCGAGGCGGCCAGCATGTAGCCTTCCAGTTGCGGTGCGATCGTCAACACGTTGAGCTCGCCATTTTTATCCACCAGACGCTCGTACAGGGCCGCGCCCAGGCGCTCGCGCACCCGCTCGACGAGGTCTTCGGCGCTCTTGTTGCTACGCCCGGCATCCACCAGCACTTCGAGAATGGTCTCGAGATTGCGGATGGACACCTGCTCGCGCAGCAACAGTTGCAGCACTCGCTGGATGTCCGAGTAGCTAAGGACCTGAGGCACCAGTTCATCCACCAGGCTGCCCAGGCCCGCACGTTTCTTCTCGATCAACCGCTCGGTCTCGGCACGGGTCAGAAACTCCGGCGCATAGCGGCGGGCCAGTTCGGACAAATGGGTCAGCAACACGGTGTCAGGCTCGACCAGGGTGTAGCCCGCCGTGCGCGCCTGGGCCCGTTGCGCCACTTCGATCCAGAGCGCCTTGAGCCCGTAGGTAGGTTCCTTGGTGGCGCGCCCTTCGAGCACCAGCGTTGCGCCACCGGGGTTGATCGCCAGTAACTTGTCGAACTCCAACTCGCCTGCCGCAATCACCGCGCCCTGTACACAGACCTGGTAGGTGCCGTTGGCCAACTTCTTGTCGGCGTGCACAGTGAGCGAGGGCAAGGCAAAGCCATAATCCTTGGCAAACTGCTTGCGCAGGTTTTCGATGCGCAGGCTCAAGGTACTTGTGGCTGCCAGGACGTGCGCCGCGAGGTCGGCACTCAAACGCAGTTCAAACGCATCAGTATTCATCAACGCGTAGACGTCGCCGAATTCGCTGTCTTGCCCGGTTAGCAAGTCCTGTTGCGAGCCTTCGTCTGCGCTGACCTTGCCCCGCAACTTGCGGTAGGAAAACCACGCCGCCGCGGCAAACGCGCAAAACAGCATCATCAGCGGAATCAAGGGCAGCCCTGGCATCATCGCTAGAAACAGCGTGACCAGCGCCACCACCACCAGGGTCTTGGGATAAGCCGACACCTGTCGCCCCAGCTCCGGCCCCAGTCGCGCATCGGTCGCCGCGCGGGTGATGATGATCCCCGCCGCCACGGCAATAATCAGCGACGGAATCTGCGTCACGATGCCATCGCCCACCGTCAGCAACGTGTAGTGATGCAACGCATCGCCCCAGCTCTGGCCCTTTTGCAAGATGCCCACCGAGAGGCCGCCGATGATGTTGATCGCGATGATCACAATGCCTGCAATCGCATCGCCCTTGACGAACTTGGACGCGCCATCCATCGCCCCGTAGAAGTTCGACTCACGCTCCAACTGGCTGCGTCGACGCTTGGCTTCTTCCTGGTCGATGATGCCCATGTTCAGGTCAGCGTCGATGCTCATCTGTTTACCCGGCAAGGAGTCCAGGGTAAAACGCGCAGCCACCTCGGCCACGCGCTGGGCACCGCTGGTGACCACCACGTATTGCACCACCACCAGGATCAGGAAGATCACAAAGCCGATCACGTAGTTGCCGCCCACGACGTGGGTACCCACGGCAGCGATGACCAGTCCCGCATCGCCATCGGTCAAGATCAGCCGCGTCGCGGAGATATTCAGGGCCAGGCGAAACAATGTGGTCATCAGCAACAGCGAAGGAAAAGTCGAAAAGCTCAACGGTTTGTCGATGTCGAAGGTCACCAGCAACACCAGCAACGCGACGGCAAAGTTGGTCAGTAGCAGCAAGTCCAGCAGCCAAGTGGGAATCGGCGTGAACAACACCAGCAAAATACCGATGACCGCCACGGCCAGTAGCAAATCGCTGCCCTCGGAAAGCATGCGCGACAACAGTGGCTTCATGGCGTGAGCACCTTATTGCCTGGCAGTGCGATGACCCAGCGATAGATACGTGCCACGTCGGCCTGGCTCGAATCCGGAATCGCTGAATCGACCCGCGCCAGGGCATGCAGTGCCCGCGCCAAGGGTGGACGGCGCAGAATAGGGACTTGATGCTTCCTGGCTACATGGCAAATGCGCAGGGCATGAAGACCGCGTCCCATGGCCAGCACCTTGGGCGCGAGCATACTGGACGGCCGGTATTGCAAAGCCACCGCGTAATGGGTCGGGTTGGTGATGATGACATCGGCATCCTTGACCTGGCCCAACGCTGCGGCTTTTTTCAGCAGCGCCTGCTGGATACCTTTGCGCTTGGAGCGAACTTCAGGATCGCCTTCGCGGCGCCGATGTTCGTCCTTCGTTTCCCGACGGCTCATGCGCATCTGCCGCCCGAACTCGCGCCGCGAATACCAGATATCGAACAGCGCGGCCGCCGCCATCACCGCCAGAACCGTAAAGCCCAACTGCATCAATAACTGCTTGCCGGCCTGAGGCAATTCCAGGGGCGATATCGTCGCCATGCCCAACAACTGCGGCATCACACTTTGGAACAGGTAATACAAGACCAACGAGAACAACGCGCCCTTGACCAGCACCTTGATCAACTCGACGAACATGCGTCGCGAAAAGAGTTTCTTGAGGCCCTGGATCGGATGGAGCCGCTTGAAATCAGGCTTCAACGCCGTCATTGAAAACACTGGGCCGCTGAACAGCAGGTTCGTCAGGATCGCCATCAGCACCAACGCGCCAATCAACGGCAACAACCCGTACACCACCTGCCGCAGGCTGTAGCCGCCCTGCTCCCCCAGGTAACCAAAGCCTTGCCCCATTTGCCCGGCGTTGCCCAGCCACCAGTGGGTGTGAGCGGCGATGACACTTGCCAAGGGATAAGCAATGGCCGAAAAAACCATCAGGAACGTCAACAACATGATGAAGGACAACAGATCGGGACTGCGCGGTACCTGCCCTTTCTTACGGGCTTCTTCGAGTTTGTAGGGCGTTGCTTCTTCGCTCTTGTCCTGCTGATCGCTCATTGAACACCTGCTGGTGACAGGGCAAACCGCAAGGCGTTTTCAATCAGCAGCGGCAAGCGCTGGACGATCATCGGCAAGGTCAGGATAAAAATAAACATGCCTATGCCCAACTTGAGGGGCAAGGACAGGAAATAGACATTGGCCTGGGGCATTGAGCGGGACAAGAACGCAAAGGCAACATCGACCAGCCACAAGCCGAGTATTACGGGAACAACAATCATGAACGCCAGCAAAAACTGTTGCGTCATGACCGTCGCCAGAGGCACGGACAACGTCGTCAGCGACACACTACCGGGCGGAACCGCCACCAACAGTTGAGCGAAAACCCTGAACAAATCGTGATGCAGATTGAGCACGAGAAACAACGCGGCCAAAGACCAGGCCAATAAATCGGCCGTCAAGCCGGTCATATTGGAAGTGCCCGGATCGAACACTCCAGCTGCGTTCAAGCCGATTTGAGTGTCGATCAACTTGCCAGCCATATCGACACCGGCATGGGCAGCATGAAAACCGAACGCCATTAGCACACCCAACAGCAACTCGCCCAACACCACCGGCAGCGTGAAGACCGGCGCATGAGCGAGCGTCATGCTGCCGACCAACACGGCGGACAACGCCAGTGCCAAGATCAACCGGACGGTCAACGGAATGCGCGAAAAAAACAGGATCGGCGAAACCACCACTAGCGGAATCAACCTGACCGACACGAGAAGCGCATTGAGGAAGAAGGACGTCAGCACACACTCACACCAAAAAACGCGGCTAGAAGCTAGCGGCCTGAGTTAATGCACTGAGTGCGAATTGTTTGAGGACCGTCAACATCCAGCCACCAAAGACCAGTAACATGGCCACCGTCACGATCAGCTTGGGGATGAAGGTCAGGGTCATTTCTTGGATTTGGGTGGCGACTTGAAGGATGCTGACCAGAAGCCCGACGATCAGGATGGCAAGCAGCAACGGAGCGGCAACCATCGCGGCGGTCAGCAGCGCTTCCTTGAGCGCGTAAAGCATGAAGTCCTGCGTCATCCATAACCCCAACTGAGCTAGATCCCTAGATTCCTAAGGTGCGCTTTGGGCGCGCCATAACATGAATGGCAGATAGCCATGATTTTGCCATGATAGCGATATAGTGCCAGTGGATGCAACAGGATGTTACGTGACAGGGATGAATGGTGGCGGGAGGGGCTTGGATCTCGAGGGAGCCCCCGGAGGGGAACCGGGGACAGGTCACGACTTGAGTTCCTGTAATCGGTCCTCCCCATAATCGTGGCCTGCCCTTTTTTCCCGTTCCGACGAATCGAATGTTCGCTGTCTCGGTACGTCGTTAGCTAGTGGAGTGTTTTGATTCCTCAGGTGTAACCGTCATGACTTTTACTAGATCATCAATCACTGCTTTGCTCATCTCTATTAAATAATGAGCGGCCCAGGCATGGCGATCCGTTTTCCTTTCGAAGGTTGCGTCCTCTGCAAGTCGATAGGCGAGATGCAAGAGATCTGACACTTGTTGCAACGCTTCATTTAACGGAACACCGCCGTTTAACCCGAACAGCGGACGGTCGGAGCAATAGTGGAATGGGTTTAGCCGATAGTTTTGCTGCTGCTTGTTCGGTCATTTTGCTATCTCCATGGACTGGATGCAGCGGGACCGCGATACAAAGCTGCGGAGCAGATAAGGCGGTTTCTTGATCTATCGATATGCATTCGAATAGCTGCCGCATCCATTACCAGGCGAATGGGTGGCAGCTGTGCGCAGGTTGGTAAACCGGGAATCAAGGAAACCGGCACGTCAGAAGACGTCCCACGCACAGCTGCTATAAAACAAAATCACAGGCCTGAAAGCCCGCAATCCTGTCTGTGCACCGTTACGCCTTATTCACCCGGGTTACCAAGCCCGGTCGCTGAATGTGCAGCGACATCCAGAGCGTAACGCGACAGAAAACCTCCGGCGAGAGACTTGGGGTCAGAATAGTGCTTTTGGAGGGATTTTCAGAAGTTTCCTACGCGAGGACCCAATGCTCGGATGAAGCAAGGCTCGGGGAAACGGCGGCCCTTCGGGGCCTGCCAGGCGTTTTCTCCAATTGAGCTTTGAAAGCGCTGGGAAAGCTACTTGCGCTCGACGCATCACTCGGTAAGGGTCACTCCGGCTCTGTCCACGCTTCTCCTTCGTCCTTCTTTCCTTAAGTTTCTACCTGAGCACCCATAACTAAAAAACTCAATCTAAGCTGAAACTGCCCAGGCAGATCCATATTTTTAGCATAGTAACCATGATTAACATCTAACACCCAGATCACACCATTAGATGCCCTCACCCGTAGAGAAAAAGCAAGGACCACAGAAAACTGTTTCACTATTGTTTGTGTACTTGATGTTTCTTTAAGCACCTTAGTCTCAAAGTCAGGCTGCGACTTGAGATGCGCTGATAAAAGCTGAGAACCCCGATCCTGAGTATATAACTCTTCCTCCAAATCAGAAATAATAAACTGTCTAAAGTCGCGCCCCCTCCTTAGCCACTCCATCATGTGAGCACTTTGATCCAGCTGCTCGAAACCAAGCAGTTCTATTTGGCTTGGTGTTTTTCTTGAACCAACAAACATTGCGACCCCCTCAGCAATACTCCCAGAACAGCAAGTTAGATAATACGAGGAACACCTGGCACCCTATCCCCAAAACATTCACCACGAAGAATCATATCGAACACAAGCTCGATTTCATCAGCGACTTGACTAGCATCACCCACACCATTTTTAAGGTATGGAATTTCAGCTCGCAATATCCTTATCGTCCGATGCAACTCATTAAGAATCGACCTAGGAATAAGCTCGCACCCCTTTAGGGTGCGAGCCAATTTTTTAGCACAGAGAACAACTTCTCGAGCAGCCAATAAGTCAATTTGGCGCTCCGCTTGGATAGGCAGAAGAAGCCTTCCAGTCCACTCCCTAAGTCGCTCTTGGTCAATAATTAAATCATTCATGGTATTTTTATCGGCCCAATAATTGCACTGAGTGGAATTTTCTGAAATACGGTTACTTCCTGAGACCATATAGAGCGATGGTATGGAAGCCCCTCTACCCCATTTAGGCGCGGGGCATGTCGCCAAACCTCAACCTGCAACGTATCGAGCTTATTCAGGTCGATTGCAACGATCCCATCCCCATTGTCATATCCTTTAGCCACATCTAAAAGACGGGTCGTAGAAATCCAAGGACTATTAGCTGCCGCCCCGCCAATACCTTCGCCTTCATTTGCAACATGCTCTGAAGCACTCCACAAACCATTAGGGGCTTTGGCAGTCAGTCCTTCTCCGGCTTCAAACGCCGCGACATCCGCAGGAGTCAGGGCGCGATACACAGTATTTGGAGCTGGCGCGCCCAGAATATCAGCTATAGGTACATCGTCATCAATCAATTGAAAATTTGACAAGGTAGAGAAGCGACCACTGCCCCCACTTAAGGCTTCCGAGTGCACCACCCGAGAAAGCGCAAAATCCACCTTATTAGAAAACCAAGCCGACGGCGCAAGCAACCGGCCCGCGAACATTCCGCCTGGAACCGCCGCTGAGGCTGCCAGCACGTCCTGGTTCGCCTGCTCAAAGGTTCGTCCACTCAACTCAGCCCATCCAATAGGAATGGCATTCGCTCCAGCCCAGATACCGTTGACCCCGAGGGCAACACCGTTATGAATAACGGAGTTAAGCCCGTACACCATGTCTAGCGCTCCGTTACCCGTATCGAAACGGGTGGGACTGGTACCCATCAGATCCGTATCGGCATACACCCTAGCTGAGAACAACGTCTCAGCCACATCGAAGACAGCTCGCCGCAGGTTATCAGGCAATATTCCACCGTTTTTTTCAGCTTCACGAGCGAGATGAGTAACCTCCGCACTCGTCAATGTGTCGGGCAATTGCCCGCTATCCAACATCTCTTGAAACTGGTTGGTGGCAAGCGACGCTGAAAAACCATTGGAAGGAATATCGCTGTTCTGTTCTGTATAGCCCGCCTGCTCTCGTCGCTTGAAAGCGCCGTTAACAATTTTTTGCCGCTCACTGTCACCCGATCTCGGACCAAAGAAATTGCCCCCCGGCAGCGAAGCCTCAATCAAACCATTCCCTATCGCATTACCAAAGGCATCTGCCGCTACGTCCGCGTAGTCCAGCTTACCTCCCTTACCAATTAAGGCCTGCACGCTGGAACCGACCTGAGCGCCAATGACCCCGTTAATGAAGTTGGATTTGAAGTTATCGGTAGTCAGGCCCAACCCTTGGCTGATCCGAGCGGTGGCCACCGAAGCCAGCGCCGACGTGGCGATTGATCGCCAGCTGAAGCTGGTATCCAAGCCGACAATTTTGCTGGCTCCGTAGTTGCCAAAAGAATTCAGTACGGCGGCAGTGGCGATTTTTCCATAGCTGCCCACCTGCGCCAGTTGCTGGACGGTTTGCCCGCCCGACACCAACCCACCGACTCCAGCCCCAACGGCAGCACCCAATCCTCCCATGGCGACTTGTCCCCAGGAGAAGCCGTCGGTCACCCCCATGGCATTGCCGGCGAGTTGGGCGGCAGCGCTACCGGCCATGCCGCCCACGAAGGCGGCTCCGAGGCCAGCCCATCCTGCCGCACCGCTGAGGGCAGCAACCCCAGCGCCAGCGATAGTCATACTTCCCGCAGCACCCACCGCGGCCAACGCCGCTCCCGCCGTAAATACCGTCGCGACTACAGCCACCACCACCATGACAACACTCGCCAGACCACCACTCTTCTTTTTCTTTGGTTTGGGTGGCGGGGGTAATTTGGGGCTAGGCGTGGTATTGCCGATCACCTCACTAGCGTCATACGGCTTGAAAGTGGAGGCATTGTTATGATTACTGCTCACCACATTGGGTATTTGTATGCTATCGCCAGGCAGCAAAGGCTTACTGGGGTCCAGGCCATTTGCATCAGCGATCAAATACCACATACCAGGATCGCCCCAGACCGCTTGCGCGATACGTTCAAGGGTATCTCCTTGGGCAAGGATATAAGTACTTGGATTTAATCCGGGATAATCACTGGAAATTGGGACATACGTATCACTGATCTCCGCAGCACTGGCTGTACCAACATTTGCAAGCGCACTGCCATTATAATAAAAATAATTCTGAACTTTTTTGCTCTTATTATAATCTTGGGCAAAATTTGCCGTTATCTGATTTTCGCCGTTAGATGAGAACGTTCGATACCCAACCCCATTAAAAATACTACTCAACGCGCCCTTTGTTGAATACATGTAAGAGGCAATACCGGGCGTCCCTCCCAAGCTCCAGGTGGCAACCGTCTCACTCTCTTTATAAGTATCTGCCAGAAGATATGTTTTACTATATGCGCCGGTGTAATTCACGCCAACGCCATCACTATTATAAACAACATAACGATAGGCTCTTTGATTGCCTACAGCATCTATCATGGCGCTCTCGCCATAAAATGTTGCTTGTGATTTTTTTCGCACCCCGCCTGAGGTCTTATAGTTAACTTGAGAGCTGACTTTACCATCACCCCGATAAGAATAGCTGCTAAAAGCTACTTCACCCCCCCCCTTAAAGGTAACCAGCCCCGTACGATTCGAGCGATCATCGTATGTAGTGGAGAAATCGACACTAATATCTCCTAGAAAAATAGCAAGCTGAGAACTGTTCGCACCCAAGGCGCGACTCACACTTCGGGAGGCTGAGCTAATTATTTGCCCTACATCATTGTAGACGTATTCTTCACGACGAAAATTCTCATTAGTCGAGCTTGAACTTGACCATTGTTCAGAAGCGACCCTACGCCCACTGCCATCGTATGCATTGGAATAGCCTTTTATCTTACCTCCCAACTTACCAGCTACGACCACACCACCAGACAGAAACCCATCCCCTACCAAAACCCTGTCTTCATCATCGAACTTATTCCAAGTTTCGATTACCGTACGCAGTCCCGATTGATTCGTAGCATCCATATATGCGCGACGACGGTTCCCCTGCTCGTCAAAATCATAACGAAGTGAGTCAATTCGCGCTGTACTGCCAACACCTCCATAGTCCCCCCACAAAGTTGTTCCTACCGGAGCCTTTGTTTCTTTCAACCTGGAGCGCTCATCAATCTTATAACGTGTTTCGGCACTAACGTTGACATCCCAGGCCAAAACTAGCGAGCTCTTTGACCGGTGTGAGTCAATCGAACGTACCTTTTCACCGGTTAGATTATATTCGTACCTTGAAATTGCGGAATTTATCTCATCAGTTCCCGACCAATCCACTTTATTTTCTATGGATTTCAGAGCACCGTTAGAGTAATAGCTATAGTTAGCAGCTATAGATATTCCTGTATCCATAACCTCGCCCGAAGCGGACTGATAGGTTGACGGAGATAGTTTCTGGCGAACCTGACCAAAAAAATTATATGAATAGTCGTACTTTCCTCCATAATCCTTGCTACTTACCAGCCTCCCGTACGCCCCCTCATCAAACGTCCACGACAGAGAGTTACCCAGCCCATCAACTTCATTATTCTTCCGGTTAAATTGATTATATTCATAACTTTTTTCGATCTTAGACTCATTACGGGTCTTGACAATATTCCCCCGCTCATCAAACAACGTGTAACGCACATTCCCCGCAATACCCGTGACCGTACTGGATTTATTAGCATTGGCCGTACTAACCAACGTTTCCTCAACCGCCGTACTACCGCTGATTTCTCCAACCAATCGCCCCGCTTGATCGTATTGATTGGCCAGCAGTGTGACAGCCGCCCCATTGCGAATAATCCCATGGCTCAACTGCCGATCCATCGCGTCATAACGATCGACCAGCACCGTGCCCAAGGCATCCTGGGTGGCCACCCGATTCCCATTGCTATCCACTATGTAGTTGCGCGAATAACCCAACGCATCCACGTCGCGAATCAGTTCCCCAGCTTGGTTGTACACATGCTGACGAGCGCGAAGCTCGGTACTGGTCGCTACCCCCGCATAAGGTCCGACCAGGTCCGTTTCCTGGATCAACTGGCCCAAGCCGTCGTAGCGCTTTTCATGAATCAAGCTCGCGCGATAGCTGGTGCCGTTTTCCCGGAGGATGTCGGTGACCGGCAGGGTTTCGGTCAGTTGTTTATTGTTGTGATCGTAGGTGTAGGCGGTGATATAGCCTCGGGCATCGGTACGACTGAGCATGTTGCCCCAGCGATCGTAGGTCTGCCGGATGATCGGGGTCGCCAGGGTCAGGGTGATGTTGTTGAGGGTGTCCGCGTTGAGGTTTGCTTCGAAGGCCGGTAGGTGCTGCTCCAGGGCGCGGCCCAGATTGTCGTAGCGGGTGTAGGTGATACGGTCGTCGGTGGCAATCGCAGCATCACCGATCTGGTTGCTGCGCGTGGCTTTGCCGTTCAGGTCGTAGTCCAGCTTGGCGACGCCTTGGGCGTTCTGTTGCTGAATGACGCGGCCTGCTTGGTCGTATTGATAGCTGGCCTGCAGATAGCCGTTGAGCAATTGACTGGTCACTTCGCCAAAACGGTTATAGAGCGCTGAGGTTGTTGTGCCTTTTTGGGTGCCGTCAGCCGCCGTGTACCAGTCGGTCGTCGAGAGTTGCTGGCCCAGGGCATCGTAAGTGAAGCTGCGCCGCAGGGTTTGGTTGCGCGTCAGAGCCGAGCCACCCACCGTCCAGCCGCTCAGCACAACGCTGGTCTGCAGGCTCTGTTCGGTACGACGCCCCGCCACGTCGACCTTGTAATTTGTAGCAACGCCGTTGGCATCGAGACTTCGTATTTCATAACCATTCGAATCGTAGCGCGTGCGGGTAACCTGGGCCAAACCAGCCTGTACGATACCTGCACTGTCGGTACCTGCCGCGCGGATTTCCCGAATCTGCTGCCCGAAAGCATTGAGCGCATAGGTGATAACCGGGGAAGCCAGGACCGAGCCGGACGCGAATGGATCAACCGCACCGTTTTTCGCCGTGAGCCGCGCGGGCTCAGTGACCTTGCTGACCTGTCCTAATGCGTTGTAGTCAGTGGTGGTGACATTGCCTGCGGCGTCGGTCACCGTGCGGGTGTTGCCCACACCGTCGTAGGTCAGGCGGCTCACCACTAGGTTGCTAACAATGGCGCTGGCCGAGACGACGCCGTTCGCGGCGTTAACGGTCTGTCGCCAGTAGCGCACGCCTTCCTGGGTGACTTGGCTCAAGCGGCCCATCACGTCGTAGTCGTAGCGAGTGCTGCGATCGTTGGCACTGGCTACAGGCGCACTCGGGATCGAGTTTTCATTCCAAGCGCTCAACGCCTTTGCATACTCGACTTGGCGCGTGAGTTTGCCCTGCACGTTGTATTCCATACGCGTGTAATTGCCTAAGGCGTCCACGCTGCCGATGCGGTTGCCAGTCACGTCGTAGTAATGAACGCTGCTTGCCCCCGTCATGACAGTTACGCCGCTAGCATTACGCGCAACTTGCGTTTCCCGGACCAGTTGGCCGAAAGCGTCGTAGCTGTAGAGCGTGGTAGGCGCGACGGTGGTCAAGGTCGAAGTGGCAACGTTGCCCGTGAACGTGTAAAGGCTGACCAGGTTCTGCTGCACTGCGGTCTTGCGTCCGAGGGCGTCGTAGGTGGTGATCAGCGTACGGTCTAGGGTGGCATTCGGCACCAGCGTGGTGGCGGTGAGGTCAGTTCCCAGGTAATAACCCGCAGCTGGCACGGCCAGGGACAACGCATTCACATAGCGAACGGTGCGAGTGACCTGGCCCAGGCCATAGTAGGCATAGGCGGTTACGCCCTTGAGCCCGTCGATGTCGTAACTGACGCGCCCCAGCACATCGTAGACTTTGTAGCTGTCGACGAAATCAGTAGAAACCGCCCCACTGTTGTTGACTCGCACGCGGTTGCGTACCGCGTTGCCAAGGCTGTCGTAGGTAACCTCAGTGCTGACCTGGAAGGTGTTGGCGGTACCATCCGAGGCTTGCTGGTAACGGCCGCTGAGTTTGTTGTACCAGCCTGGACTGGTGATGCGGATCTGCCGGCCGACGGCGTCGTAGGCATAGGCGGTGGTGCGCGCTTCAGTCAGTTCATCCAGGGCTGGATCGGCGGCGACGCTGACTCGCAGGCGGCCCTCGGTGCGGCTGATGACATTGCCCAGGGCATCGTACGTATTGCTGGTGACCAGGTAACGACTCACCGCCGACACCACGCCGGCTTCGGTGATGCTCGCCACGGCGACGGCTGGCGTGATCTCTTCCACCAGACGGTTGAGCGCGTCGTAGTTATAGGTCCAGACGTGGCCGTTTTTGTTGGTCAGGGTTTTGCGGTTGCCTACCGCATCGTAGGTGTAGGACTCGACCTTGCCGGCGGCGTCGGTCACGGTTTTTTGTTGTCCTGCGGCGTCGTAGGTGTAGGTGGTGGTGCGGTCTGCGGCGCTTTCGGGGCGCAGCAGGGTTTGCATCTGTTCGACGCTCAGGGCATCGCTTGCGCCATGAATGTCGTTGACGCCGGCCACGGACCAGTTCGTCTGACCCGCATTGATATTGGCATTGACGTTGAGGACCTGGCCGGTGGCGGTGTCGATCAGCTCCAGCGAATCCACTTCGACCAAGCGGCTGGGATCTCCGCTGCTGTCAACGCCATAGTTGTACAACAGCAGAGGTACCGCGCTGGCGCTGCCCTCGATGAACGTGTTGCGGTTGGCCCCGCCGCTGTTCGGGCTGGTGCCGCTGATGGTCCCTTCGAAGGTCTGCCAACCCATTTCCGGTGTCAGCTTCACTGCCGAAGCTGCGTTATAGGAAAATGTTCCTCCGGACGTGTTGGCGAGTTTGTTGCCCGCACTGTCATACGTCACCACGCCGGCATAAACGAGGCCTTCTCCCGTCACTTGACGCAGCTTGACGCGCACGGTGTAGGTCTTGGCCGGATCGACGGCGATTTTATCCAGCGCTGTAAAAATGCCTGAGTTGCCCTTCAGGGAAAGCGTTGCGCCGTCGTTGCTGCCATACGTTGGCAATTGGACACGCGTGGCGTATTGAACGGTCTGGGTCAGCCGTCCGTTGGCATCATACTTATTCTCGGTAACGCCACCCTGGGCGTCGATCACGTAGCGTTGACGGCCCACCGCGTCGTAGACGAATTGGGTGTGCCGATCATCAATGTCCGGGCGCAGCAGTGCTTGGAGATTTTCGGCGCTGAGAGCGTCGCTTGCGCTATGCACACCGTTGACTGCGGACCAGTTCGCCTGGCCAGCACTAGCGTTGGCATTGACGTTGAGGACCTGGCCGGTCGCGGTATCGATCAGTTCGAGTGAATCCACTTCGACCAAGCGACTGGGATCGCCGCTGCCGTCGACGCCATAGTTGTATAGCAGCAGAGGTACTGCGCTGACGCTCCCCTCAATGAACTTGTTGCGGTTGTCTCCTCCACTGCTGGGACTGGTGCCGCTTATGATGCCTTCGAAGATCCGCCAACCCATCTCAGGCGTCAGCTTCACGGCTACGGCTGCGTTATAGGAATAGGTTCCTCCGGAGGTATTGGCGAGCTTGTTGCCGGCATTGTCGTAACTTACTACGCCGGCGTAGATGCTGCCTTCCCCCGTTATCTGACGCAGCCTGACACGCACGGTGTAGGTCTTGGTCGGATCGATGGCGATTTTGTCCAGCGCGGTCAACCCGCGAGAGTTTCCGGTCAGGGTCAGCGTCCGACCATCGCTACTGCCAACCGTGGGCACCTGGATCGGTTTGGCATAACGTACCGTCTCCACCACCCGTCCATTGGCGTCGTACTTGTTCTCGCTGACATACCCGATGGCGTCGATGGTTGCGCTCACACGACCGGCATTGTCGTAGGCATACCAAGTGCTGTTCCCGGCCGCATCGATCTTGCGCGTGACCTGATCGTTGCCGTTGTAGCTATAGCGGGTGGTCAGGTTCAGTCCAGTCGGGTCTTGGCGTTCACTGATACGCCGGCCCAGCTTGTCGAATGCGTATAGGGTGACCTGCTGGCTGGGGCTGGCCACCGTGCCGCGCATCAGCTGCACTTGCTGGCCCACGCCATCATAACTGTAGCTGGTGGTGAGCTTCAGACCATTGGGATCTTGGGTCACTCTCAGCAACTGGCCTTTACGGTCATAGGCGTAGTCAGTGACGCGTTGCTCGGTTTTCCCTTCCGCGTCGACCACCCGCACCTGGCGACCCTGGCCGTCAAAGCTATAGCGGGTCACGGCGTTGTTGGCATCGGTACGGGTCAGCACGCGGTTGGCGGCGTCGTAGCCGTAGCGGCTGATGCGGCCCAAGGCGTCGGTCACGGTGAGCAGTCGCCCGGCCTCGTCATAGGCATTGGTCGTGGTCCGGTTCAGGGCATCCTGGCTCGTGACGAGTTGACCGTCCTTGTTGTAGCTGTAACGGGTCACCGCCCCGATGCCATTGGTGATCGTCAGAGTCTGGCCATGACGGTTCTTGAGCGTTACCACGCTGACGCCGTCAGGGGTGGTCACCGTCAGGCTGCGCGTGCTGTCGTTGTAGGCGTAGGTGGTGACCTTGCCCAGTGCATCCGTTTGCTTGAGCACTCGACCGAAGGCATCGTATTCGCTGGTCTGGCCTTGGTTGAGTGGATTCTTTAGGGTGATGACCCGACCATTGCTGGCATAGGTGGTGGTACTGACCAGACCCCGACCATCGGTTTGGCTGGTCACACGGCCAAAGGCGTCATAAACAGTGGCGCTGCTACGCGCCAAACCGCCGGTATCGTCGATGCGGCTTATCTGCTCGCCACGCTTGTTGTAGGTGATGCTGCTGACAATCGTGTTCCCCGTGGCGATTGTGCGGGTGACGGATGTCTGGTTGCCGAAGGCGTTATAACTGTAACCGGTCACGTACCCCATGGCATCGGTTGAGGACGTCAGCAGGCCACGGTTGTCATAGCCATACACACGCCGATTGTCATTGGTCGCGTTGCGGATCGCTTGTACCAGTGTCTTCAGTTGCGCATTCAACACACCGCCCGACAGTGCGGCAGTATCCGCCGCGGCCAACCGCCCCGTGAAATCAGTCCGCTCGCGAACGTCGCCGAAGGCGCTATAAACCGTTTCGCTGACCTCGCCCATTGCGTTGACGACGTGAGTCAGGCGCCCGGCCGCGTCATAGTAGGACAACGTCCGGTTACCCAGCGCGTCAGTGGCGCTGGCCACCCGCCCGGCTGAATCATACTGATAGGTCAAACCGTACTGCGCATAGATCGCAGCCACTTCGGCGTCGCTCATGCCGGTCGTTACGCGTGCCGATGCTTCACCGAGCAGCTTGCCAATGGTTTGTCCAAAAGCGTCATAACGGGTGCGGGTGCTGCGCTCTTCGGTGGTGCCCTGGGCTTGGGTTTCACGCACCAGGCGACCCGATGAATCGTACTCGTACGCGGTGATCGTGCCGTCTGTAGCGACGCGCAGGGCCACGCGTCCCTGATCATCAAACGTCGTGGTCGCGGTTTGTGCCGCACCCGCCACCACGCCGCTCTTGATCGTTGCAAAGGTGGTCGCAGCGGAAATTGCGGCGGTGTAGGCCGTGGCATATCGAATGGTTTTCTGGGTATTGCCCGCTTCGTCGTACACCGTTTCAGTGACGAACTGCTTTTCATCGACACTGCCGATCTGCCGACCGGCCGTGTCGTAGAAATACCAACTCGTCAAATCACCCGCCGAAGGTGGACGCAAACTGACGAGGGTGCCGGACGCCCGATTGGCGAGCACTGTCGCGTTCGCGTAACGAATGCTCTGTGTCAGCCGACCTGCGGCGTCATGACGGTCTTCACGCAGATAGCCTTCCGCATCCAATTGACCGATCTGATGTCCGCTGGCGTCATAGAAAAATCGCGTTGTGCGATCGCCGGTCTGCTGCTGGATCAGCCGGCCTTTGCCGTCATAAGTGAAGGCGGTCAGCGTCCCGATGGCATCCGTGCTGGTGCTCAGTCGACCGGCATTGTCGTAACTCAAAACAGTCACGCGATCAGCGGCGACGCTCAGCGGACGAACTTCAGCTACAAGCGTTTTGAGCACCCCGCTACCGTCATACCAGGCCGAAGTATCAACCAGGGTCGCATAGCGTTTTTCCTGCACGCGTTGCCCGGCGGCGTTATAGCTGTACTCAGTCACCGCACCAAGGCCATCCACCAAGGCAGTGACCCGCCCGGCCTCGTCGTAAAACATATAGCTGCGAACGCCTGTCGCGTCCTGGACCATGACTTGCCGGCCGGCATCGTCATAGACATACGAAGTGGAACGCGACGCCAGGCCGGCAGCGGTCTGCGTCAGGCCAAGCAGTTGGCCTCGGTCGTTGTAGGTTTGCGTAAGGGTCATGCCGGCGCTATTGGTCACCGCCACGGTACGGCCGGTACCGTTATAGGCGGTCGTCCGTGTGCCAGCCGAGTCGGTCTGGCTGATCACCCGCCCGAGGCCGTCGTAGACAACCGAGCTGAGGGTAATCTTCCGGCTCCGATCTGCCGCACGTACTACGAGCGTCTGCAGCAACTGACCATGCTGGCTATAAACGTACTCGGTGACGCTGGTGCTGCTCTCCTGGACGCCTGTACCGGCAGCATCGACCGAGCCGTAAGCGACCCGACGGCTCAAATTGCCGCGGTAGTCATAACTCAGCTCGGTAAGGGTCGAACGGGTTCGATCTCGCGAACCGGCCCAGGTCACCAATTGCGACTCGGTCAACACATCCTGCGGTGTGAGCCCAGTCAACATAAACAGGGCATCACCGTAGGCGACTTCCTGAGTTCTCAACCCCTGGGCGTTATACCGATACTCCGTGACCTGGCCACGCCCATCGACCATGAAGCGCACTCGATTATTACTGTCGTAGGCCAATCGGGTGACCTGGGCGGTGCTGGCCGACGGCTCTGCCCAAACCCCGGTGGTGGTGTTCAGGGTCGCTGTCGCGGTGTAGCGAATTTCATTGAGCAACTGGTTATCGGCATTGTAGCTACGCGCAACCGTGGCCCCCGTCGCATCACGCTCCAACAGCACGTTACCGTTCGCATCGTACTGGTAGGTGACGGCGTTGCCGCGCCCATCCGTGACCTTGGTGACATTGCCGTCCGAATCATAGGCATAACGCGTGGACAGGCGCAGCCCATCCACCGCCGGGGTTCGCACTTCGATCAAGCGATCATCGGTATCGTAGTAATAGCTCCACTGCTGGCCTAAGCCATTGAGCACATCCGTACGGTTGCTGGCTATGTCGTAGTTGAAGGTGGTGGTCCCCGAACCGTCGGAAACCGTCTTGACTCGGTATTCGCCATCCCGCAACTGATAAGTGAAGCTGGCCGAGGTGCCGTCGCTTTGGACGACACTGGCGATACGGAAACTGGCGCCATCGTAGGTGTATTCAGTGCGGTAGACGTTGCCGTCGGCAATGCTGTTGTCTTCCGGGCTTAGATCGGTGCTGACATTGATCAGCCGCCCTTGGGCGTCATAGCCGTAATACACCTGCTGAGTCAACGCACCGCCCGCAGCATTGCGCGTGTCGACGCGCTCCAACTTGCCGGACGCGTTGTAATTCAGCACCAGTTCCTGGCCGGAGCTGTCCTTGACCGAATTCAAGCGTCCATTGGCATCGTAGCCGTAAGTGATTTGCGTGCCGTTGGCGTCGGAGACCGACAGCAGCCTGCCATTGTCGTCGTAACGTTCGACGGTCCGTCGAGAGCCGTCAGTCCAGACCATCTGACCGACATCGGCGTCCCAGGTAACGGTGTCATGGGCACCATCACCTTTAGTCGATTGATAGCTACTGCCATTCCATTGATAGACCGTCTGATGACCGTCGCCCGTGGTACGGGTCACCTGGCTGCCGACAGTGTTCACGGTACCGGTCAGTACCAGACTGCGTTCGCCGTCCCAGCGCCAGCCATCGGCATCGCCATCGCTCAAGCCGCCCTGGGTATTGTAGGTACGCGTGTGCAGCAGATCCTGGCCCAGGCCGGAGAGTTGCTCGTCGGTAAAGCGCAGCACCAGGTTGCCGTTGCTGACATTCACCAACGCCTGGCCCCCGGCCTGTCCCAGGTTGCCTTGGCCGCTGCCCCCCAACGAATTCAACGATGCATTGAACAGCCCTAATCCATTACCGGCGACGATGGCAACCATATTCCTATCACTCCCCCGACGAGGCTAAGCCGACCTGCGGCCCAAAGAAATTGGCTGCTCGCCCAACCACCAAGCAGCGCTATTGCTAGTGCTTATGCTCGGCTTTTGAGAAAAGTTTAGGGATGACAAAAAATATTTTATGAAACATCGAAATCAGCTTTAAAGGCATGACAGGCAGCAATTATCAGGGCAATAATCACCCGGCAGATCCGCCTTTTTTATTTACCGATTGCCAACAAAGAAACCATTCATGGCCACTGACAACACGTCTGCCGAACATAATCGCTTGGCGCGCTTGCTCACCTACCTGGGACATGATCCCGCCAACTTGTCGCTTTTGATTGACGCCCTGTCACTCGCGGTTGACCTGGGTGATACCTCATATGGCCAGCAGTTAATTGACCATGTAAAGACCCGAGCCATTGAAGAGCCAAAAGTTCTTGCCCTGGCGGCACACGCCTCATTGCAAGCAGGCCAATACGCCGACGCAGGCGATTTCGGTGACAAAGCAATCGAGGGCGGACTCGATCACTCCGCCGTTATCTTCAATGCCGCCATGGGACACTTCTACAACGGCAATTACGCCTCGACACACGCACTGCTTTCACGCTTGAGCAATGAGCCTGACAGTCCAACGCCATTACTGGTCATGCATGCGCGCGCATTGCATCACCTAGAAGAAACCGAAGAGGCTGAGGTGCTGGCGGCACGGGCCCTGCAGCAAGAGCCTCAAAATACGGAAATACGCGGCTTGCTCGCACTGTTGCAATACGAAAACGACAACTACTCCCCAGCGCTGATTACCGCGCACGAAACACTGGCAGACGACCCCGATCAACTCGACGCCCTAATCGCCTGCGCCTCTGTTCACTTCGAGCAAAACAACATCACCGCTTCTCGCAATGCCTGGCTTCATACAGTCGCGACGCATCCTGATTGCGGTCGGGCCTGGTCCGGGCTCGCTCGCTTGGAATTCAACGAGCTGGAATTCGATGCAG
The DNA here is from genome assembly GCF_051131945.1 of Pseudomonas sp. Z5-35. Taxonomy (NCBI): domain Bacteria; kingdom Pseudomonadati; phylum Pseudomonadota; class Gammaproteobacteria; order Pseudomonadales; family Pseudomonadaceae; genus Pseudomonas; species Pseudomonas sp. Z5-35. Next base: position 2,309,211 of record NZ_CP071640.1, on the reverse strand, counting down.
CAGAAGAGCATCTCAAAACGGCAGTCGCGTTCATGCCGGACCATATCGGCACTTGGCATCTTCTGGCATGGGTCTACATCCTGCGCAGGGACAGCGTTCAGGCCCGCCAGGCACTCGACCGCTCTTACGCGCTAGATCGTACATTTGGCGAGACCCATGGCGGACTTGCAATTGTCGATGTCATGGACGGTATGAAGGAACGCGCACTTAAAGGTATTCGCCGCGCACTGAAACTCAATCCGGGTGGCTTGTCAGCACGTTACGCCGAGGCCCTTCTGTTCCAGGAAGCAGGACAGCCAGAAAAGGCCGCCCAGTTAATCGATCAGGTTCTCGACGAAACCAGACCGGGCAGCAGCGACACCGGCCGCATCCTGATGGAAAACTGGCTCCGGACCCACCAAAACAAAGTTTCGGACCGTCATCCGGACCAACATTAAAGTAATCGCTACGGGAAAAGCTCACTATGCTGGACGCATCGGAATATCTGCATTTGGCCATCAACGCCAGCCAGGGCGGTGATCATCACGCAGCATTGAACTATCTGAACACAGCGCTTGAGCTAGAGCCGAAGAATGCAGCCGTTCATTATTTTCGCGCTGCTGAACATGCCGAGCTTGGCCTGATGGAGCGGGCACATGCAGAAATGACTGGCGCGCTTGAGCTTGATCCTGAAATGGATATAGCGCGCTTTCAGCTGGGCTTGCTAAGCCTTCAATTATCGAAGGAAGACGACGCCCGCAACGCGTTCAATTCGCTTTCCACGAAATCGGCAGACATAAGCTTGCGTGAATTTTCCGGAGCCTATCTGGAGCTGCTGAATGAGAATACAGATAACGCGATCAGTCGGTTAACTCATGGCCTTGCGAGTTGTTCCAACGCCGCGTTAAGGGCCGATATGGAACGAGTGCTGACAAGCATTTCGGGCACGCCTGCCCTTAGCTCCTCCGAAGCAACTGAGCCCGCCGTATTCCTCGGTGCCTACCGCGACAATCTTGAGACGCCTTGATGAGTAAAATCGATTCAACTCGCCTGTCCCACGTCTTGGCCGCACTGGCCAAGCCTAAGGACAAGGTGAGATCGAATACAGTAAGCAGCCCAGCAACTATCAAGGCCAATACAGGGATAAAAGATCTCGAGGTTCTACGGGAACGCTTACAGAGTCGGCTTCAGGATCTGAAAAAGAACTCCGAGGCCTTTCGCGACGTGGCGCCCGAAATTACGGTACAAGAGATCCTGCGCTGGGAGTTTGGCGAGAGCATCTTGGAACATCCCGAATTCGGAAGCATATCCAAGAAGGTCGCGCAAACCATGCTGGAAGATCAGGCGATAGGAACAGCCATTTACTCAGTTATTGATGAAATGGTGTCGCCGGGTTATTGAACGCAGAGCGAACTCATCGTCTGGGCTTTTCGAGCCGACCCATTTTTTAGAAAGTTAGGCACAAAAAAAGCGACCCTGAGATCGCTTTTTTGTGTCTCGATGGATTCCAGAAGAATTCCAAAGACAATAACTGGAGCGGGAAACGAGATTCGCATCTGGCGTCCGACCCATTGAAATCTAAGGGGTTTCTTTTCTTGCCGAAGCAGGAAAAGACTTGATTCTGGACTTATCTTCGGGGGTGTATCAATAGCCACGAAATAGCAGAGCTATTCGAATAGTCAGTATCCGACGGTTTCAGGTCCCACAAATTTGACCTGACAGCCCACGACCGAAAATCCGGTGACTGTCAGATCAAGTCTGAGAGTACTCAGCTAATTGATGCCATCGAAATTGCTTAAGAGAGCCATACCTCCGAATATGGCCCCCCTCCCGTTACTGCCAGTTGCTGGCAATCACAGTATCCAACGCCTCTTTGTAATTGTTCGGCAGTGACGTTTGCCCCGCTGCCGGTGGTGCAAACGCGGCCATTGCTCCGACCAGTTGGTCGACCTGATTGTCCAGCAGGACTTTGCCATCGGCGGTTCGGAACTGTTCGACATGCTGAGCCTTTTGCGTACCAGCCTGATCCGAGGATGACCATTTGGAAATCGTCACCTTGTCTGCCGTGCCGATGATACTAACCTCTAGGTCCATGCCGTTTTTACGAAACCACAGCTGATCAGCGGAAATTCCGCTACCGAATTGCAGCACATCGGTATTCGCCGCAGAGTCAAAGTCATCAATGACGTCCTGGCCTCCGTTGCGATCAAATTGGTAAAGGTCGTTGCCCGCGCCGCCGCTCAGCCAGTCATTGCCCATCCCGCCATCCAGGCGGTTATTGCCCCCGTTGCCCGTTAGCTGATTATTCGCGGCGTTACCGGTGGCGTTGATGTTGGCAGTGCCCGTGAGAATCAGATTTTCCAGATCGGGAGACAAGGTAAAGGAGACAGAAGCCTTGACCGTGTCGATACCCTCACCTGACAGCTCCACAATGCGGTCCGCTCCCTCATCGACGATGTAGGTGTCGTTACCCTTTCCACCGACCATGACATCGGACCCAGCGCCACCGTCCAGGATATTGGCAAGTGCGTTGCCCACCAGTCGATTTGCCAATGCATTGCCCGTGCCGTTCGTGCCGGATTCCAGTACCAGCTCCTCGACTTCGTCAGGCAAGACGTAGCTGATGTAAGACTCTACGCGGTCGTAACCTCCGCCACTGACCTCTCGGACAATGTCACCTGCATCATCGACGATATAGGTATCGTCTCCGCTGCGTCCTTCCAGAATCCCTTTCCCATCCCATCCTGCAAGCGTATTGCCGCCAGCGTTGCCCACCAGCGTCCCGTCGCCATCGCGAAAGATGTAGGGGTCGCTATAGGCGCGTTCGGCGAAGATAAAACTGTCCGCGCTCAGCTGATCCGCTGTGACCCCTTTAAGAGTGATGTATGAATTATCTTCTCCCACGGGGCCCAGCCAGACCCGGAGGTATTGCTGTCCGTTTACCATCAGGTCGCTGAAATTCAGCTCCGCAAACGAGCGTAAAGAACTAAACTCTGACAAATCGATTTTTTCGCTGGGGTTCGTAACTTCGAAGTCTTCGATCAGGCCGCCCACCAGCCCGTCCGTGGAGGAATCGTCGACGATGAATCGATCGCTACCCGCGCCACCAGCTACAGCCGCTCCAGTCAGTACAACCCCCTCCACGGTGATTAGTGGCAGTTCGAAGTCCAGTTCACCGGTGTAGTTGTCTCCCCGATCACCTTCGATATACAGCGTGTCGTTTCCTGCACCACCGTTGAGATAATCCATCCCATTGTTGCCCCACAAGACGTCATCACCAGCGCCGCCGTAAACAACATCGTGGCCTGCTCCCCCAAACAGCCTGTCTGCACTGCCAACTGCCGTGTCACTCAAGTCGTTCTCGCCCCTGAGGACGTCATTTCCCTCTCCTCCGTAAAGTGTATCGGTGCCCAAAGTGCCCGCCACGCGTTCGCCGGTGGCGTTTGCCCAATAGATAATTCCGAGGTCAAACTCTGGAAGTACCGTATCACTGCCACCCAGCACCGGTTGTGGTACGGCGACCAGTTCGCCAGTGAGTTCGCGGTCAATCAGCGGCTTCAATGGGGTCGGGTTCGTGACAGTCATGTGCAGCTCCTTGCCTGCAATGATGCCGCCTGTAGCGGGAACCGAGGAAATGCCACCGGAACCGCTGCCAAAAATAAAGTTACCAGGCGACAGTTGAGACGAAGTCACGCCCTTGAGGGTAATAAACGAAGCACCTGTTCCCCCCAGCATCACGCGCAAATAATGTTGGCCGTTTACGGTCAATTCGCTGAATGCAAGATCTGCCATCGAGCCCACGGAATTAATCTGCGAAAGGTCGATTTTTTCGTTGGAATTGGAAAACTCAAAATCCTCAATCAGATTACCTAACAGATCGATGGGAAGCCCTGAGGTCTTTTCGACGACAAAACGATCATTCCCAGCGCCGCCCGCGACGGCAGCCCCGGTCAGTCGGGCTCCGTCCCAAGTGATGATAGGCGAGGTCCAGCCGCCCAGCTCGAAACTGCCCTGATCGCCTTCCAGATAGATGACGTCATCCCCCGCGTCACCGCTGACATAGTCCTGGCCCAAGCCTCCGCGCAGTACATCGTTGCCCGCACCGCCGCGAACTACATCATTACCGGCACCGCCTTCGATGAAATCGTTGGAGCCTCGCGTACCGCCGGTTGTATTGTCGCCAACCAACACGTCGGCACCACTGCCGCCACGAATGATATCGGCGCCAGTGCCGCCAAACACCCGCTGCCCACCTGAGAGGGCGGAATAGTCTTCACCCTGGACAGAGTCAGCCAGACGTATTTCACGACTATTGACGCCGAAGCCATAAGCGCCGTACTTGGTGAGTTCGGCCAAGCTCATTGCGGTATCCAGGATCAAGAAATCTTCGGCGTTCACTTGCGCTGCGTCGACATTCTTCAGCCGAATAGACTGCACACCAGACAAGCTGATCACCGCATCCGCGCCTTGTTGAGTGGTATTGATCAGCCCGTGACCGAAGTCAGAGAAGCCAGACAGCACCAGTTTATCGGTGCCAACCATGAAATCAGTGATGGTCTGGATGGAACCGTTGGCGCGCTCGATCACGAAATAATCGAGATCGGCCCCGCCTGCCAGGGTATTGTTCCCCTTCCCACCCAAAAGTAAATCGCGGCCGGCGCCGCCATACAGCACATCATCGCCACTGCCGCCGACCAACATGTTGCTGGCGTTATTGCCATGAAGTTCATCGGCAAACTCACCACCGATGGCGTTCTCGATCTGCTCGGGGTTCTGAATGGTCAGGTGCGTGCCGGCGAGAGTCGCTTCGCCTTTCGACAGGTTGATATAGCTTTTCTGACCTATCGCTGCTGCGTTGATCGTATCTTTACCGCCATTGGTGTCGTTGAGCGTTCCACGGGTGCCGGATACCCCCAACTGCGCATACTCGTCCGTATAGACATATTGATCATCGTGCGTGTCGATAGCCCCCCACACATTCATGCTCCAGCTGTTTAGGGTACCGGTCGCCCCGGTCACGCTGTCTATGACTTTCAGCGTCCATTCACCCTGTACGGCCTCACCACGCAACAACGCGGTAGAGAAAACATAGTCCAACGTTTTTTCACCGGAAAAATCAGCGTCCCCACGATCATTCGCAGCGCTACCCGGCGCCTTGCCCGGACGATTCATCAGGATCGATTCAGTACCCGATGGCGAGATGAGCTTGAGGATCAGGTCACCCGGATTGTCGTGGGTGAGGTTGACTTTGATTTCAACATGTTCCGCCGAGATGGCCACGTTCCCCAGCGTCAACGAATGGCTTATCCCGGCTTGCTGGCCATCGGTAATTGCCAGATTGAGTACGCCAGACTCCAAAGGCTTGTACAGGCTGAACTCATTGGTCAGTACCTGCTGGGTATGCCAGGTTTCCGCCAGGCGCACGGCAGCGCGGGCATCGACCTCGCCGTAACCGTAGTCATGGCTGACGTGCATACCACCGCCGTTCCATTTCTGGCTACCATTGTCCTGCCAGACGGTTCCCGCATCCGCCACCTTGCGTGCTGACAGCGCAAGGATCTGCTGTACGTCGCGGTAGCCCAGCTCCGGGTTGGCTTCGAGCATCAGTGCGACAATGCCCGACACGATAGGTGCGGCAAAGCTGGTGCCTTGGGACACTCCGTTATCACTACCAAACGTGGAGCCGTTATCGTTCTGCACCAAGCGCGAGGTAGACGTTACGTTGGAGCCTGGTGCGCTAACCAGGATACTGGCGCCAGGGTTGGAGAAGGGCTTGCCCCCCGCCTGCAACGCACCCAGATCGGAGGTGGCGTTGATAGCGCCCACCACGATGCTGCTGCGGGTGTTGCTGGGATTGGAATAATTGGTGTTGCCACCCTTGTCACGATCATTACCACCCGCGGTCACAATGACGGTGCCCAAGCCATCGCGCCCCAGCCCAATGGCCTCACGGTACGCTGCGGGCATCTCCCCTAATGTGGCCGGCGAGAACCTCAAATCAAAGTGTGACTCACTGCCCCAGCTGTGGTTCACCACATCATATTCACGCATGCGTGACATGTTGCTGAAGTCGTCTTTATTGATCCAATAACCGGCAACGGTGGCATCGTATGCTACCCCTACACTGCCCTCGCCGTTGCGCGCGGCGACCATCACACCCGCGACCAATGTGGCATGCTCGCTGAACTTGCCCTCGCTGCCTTCTCCCGCCAGTTGTCCCGGCGTTGCATTGGCCAACCAGTCTTCGTCGATATTGTCTTTCAAGTCGGCATGACGATAGTCGAGCACTTCCTTGGTGGTTCCAAACGGACTGTTGGTCTCGATCTGGGCGATCTTGACGCCTCTGCCCGTGTAGTCCTTCCAGACCGGCAGGATGTTCGCCTGGGAGAGATACCATTGATCGGTAACCAACGGATCACTGGGCAGGTCCGCCGTCCTGAGGTAGACAGCGGCGCGCATAGTCGCGCTTTCGCCCGTGGCCATGTCGACAATGTCGCTAGCCTCATTACCTTTGGCATCGGCCACGGTGTACTTGAAGCCCATGATCCCGGTAAACGTAGCATCAGGAGTAAAAAGCACATCGCCGGCCTGGGTGAGGCTCGCAGTCCCGCCCACCACATCGAACAGGCCGGTGATGTGCAAGGTGTCGTGTTGCCAGTCCAGGTCGTTGCGCAGCAATTGCTCTTGACCGATCAGGTGCGCCCGCGTGCGATCAAAACTGGCACCGGCCTTATTCTGGCTCAGCACATCCTTGACCAACAAAGGATTTTCCATGCCCGCGCTGGTGTCTGTCGGAATCTCCACCAGCTTGAGATTTTTGAAACTGGCCTTCTCGACGCTCTTCAGGAAGTCGGTCCCGTCGCGTCCTGTAACGGTATCGCTGATCCAAACGCCGTCTGCAGCACGGGTAATCCGATAGTCGGCGAAGTCGCCGGACAGCTCGAGGACATCGGTACCCTCGCCACCGTCGATTCGATCATCACCGGCACCGCCTAACAGAATGTCGTCACCGACTCCGCCGCTCAGATTGTCATCGTCCTGGCCGCCATCGATCAAGTCATTCCCAGACCCGCCGTCAATCCGATCAGCGCCGCGATGACCACGCAACACATCGTTGCCTGCACCACCAAACAAAGTGTCATCGCCGTTCTCGCCGGAGAGCGCATCGTTGGCAGAACCGCCAACCAGCACGTCGTCACCATCACCACCACGCATGTAGACGGTGCTGTTGCCGCCGCCAATGAATGCATCATCGCCACGACCGCCCTGAGCGATTTCTATGCTGGCGTCAGCCAAGTTGAGGCTGACACCCTTTTCGCCAATGACTTGGACAATATCAGTGCCGTCGCCACCATGGACGTTAGTCGACAGATCATCGCCGTCGACCAGCAGCACATCGTCGCCTGCACCGCCATAGAAGGTATCGCTGCCCTGACCGCCGGCCAGCCAGTTGGTCTGGGCATCGCCTTGGAGCACATCGTTGCCCAACCCGCCTGTCGCGTTGGCGACACCTTTTTGCGCCACGTCGATGGTTTCACCCGTGGTCGAAGACGACACATACCCTTTGACGGCCGCGACTTGGCCCGAACCCTGAGTCGATACGACCGTGCCGGCCGCGGTAGAGGTAAACGTATGTCCGTTGGGGTTGGCCAGGAAGTTGGCTGCAATGGCTTCCCTCGTCAGGCCATTCTGCACGAAAGTGCCGTGGGCCAGCACTTCGTTGCCATCCCTGACTTCGCCACTTTGAGCTTGGTTATCCAGGTTGATCCGGGTGATCCCCAGGTCGCTGAAGGACTTGAGTTCGCTTGCTTCGCCGGCGTCGAGTGAGCCGTTGCCATTTATGTCATTCCAGCTCTTACCGTCGTGATTGCCATCGACCCAGACCTTCACGCTTGACCAGGACGAGTCCCGTACATCGAATACACCATCGGCATTGCTATCGAGGCTGGCCAATGCGGCAAAACCGTTGGCGAAGCGCTTCTGTCCGGCTTCACCGTTGGTGCCCGCCTTGCCGCCGAAGTATTCGGACAGGGTCTCGCTGATGTTATCGATCTTACCGTTGGCATTGGCATCAAGGACCACAATGCCGTCCTCTGGGTTAACCCAGCCGGTTTCTTCGAGGCTGCCCCCGTCATTATCGGCGTCGAAAAACACCGGCGCGCTCAGGTAATCCGTCAAGCGCACACCGTCGCCGTTCAAGTCCAGCAGCAATGGATCGGTCGGAAGTGTCAAACGCGCACGCGCGTCACCGGAGTTCAACAGTGCCGCCAAGGTGCTGCCGTAGGTCAGGCTTTGGCTGGCGTTGCGCAAGCTGAAATCGAATACATCCTTAGCGGTATTGACGTTGCCTGGGCGGTAACCGTCCGCCAGTATCTGGGTAGCGGCGGCGGTAAAGGTATTGTTGACCCAGTTACCCTGATATTGATTCAGGTTGAGCTTGTTGGGGTCGTAGTTCAGGTTCCAGCCGCCTCCACTGGTGACTAGGCCGTTGGTGACTTGCGCGGCGGCAACGTCATGATCTGTCGCGCTCTTGCGTATAATTTCACCAGAACTATTGACATGCAGATCAAAGGCACTCGCGCTGGCGGGAATGCCAAAGAAAAATTCGTCCATACGACTGGCCATCGCGCTTTCTACAGCTGAACGCGCGGCTGGGCTGGAAAAATTCGATCCGGGAATCGTGGACGAGTCGAAATCAAATGATGCAACAGTGTCATCGATAAACTTCGTGACGTTACCCAGCGCGTCATACCATGCGTTCAGCGAGGGCGACTGGCCATATTCGCGATCACGTGACTCCTTGGTGCTTTTACTGAATAAGGCCAGTGCATATAGAAGCCCGCCCAACGCCACGTCATTGTCTTTACCCTCTCCGGTAAATTCCAGAACGTATTGAAGGCCGCTGATGCCTTTATCCACTGTCTTGTCCTGGACCCCCGTGATGCCTGGAATTTTCAGCAACTTGAAGGCTTCCAGAATATGAACATCCGTTTCGGTGCTGGAACCGTTGTATTTGTCATCGAATATGTAGGCGATCAACCCCATGGATGTGGTCAAGTCGACCAAGGTGTTGTAGCGTGAAACCTTATCCGCAACTCCCGTCGCTTCCAGCGCTTTGTTCAACTGGTCCTTAGTCTTGCTCAACTCATCCAGTGCTTCTGGAAGCGTTTGCGCCGCTCCACTTGCTGCCTGCTGTGCACCTTGTGCCATTTAAAGCTCCTTCTTACTTGATGATTGCGTAAACGCCCGGACGGGATAACAAATACAACCACGCCGCCGACCTTTTTCCTTGAGCCGCCCTGACCAGCAGCGCCATGTGCGCCAGATAACCTCTAGCCATCGATGGGTGCGCTGCAAAATAACGATGACACTCAGGGGTTCTTAACGAGAAAACCAGTCCGCCTGATGCTTCAATTTTTTCCAATTGCTGTTCGGCAAAACGCTTTGCATCCGCCATCGGCAACGTAGAGAGATACTCGTTATTCTTGATAACCACGGATGTTTCATATTTGGCTGGGCAAGGCTGCGCTTGCAGAACGTTGTAACGTGCATACTGCTCAACGGTATTTCTCGCGGCCTGCACATCAGCGGTATTGATCATCAGAAAATTGGCGACGGTCAAACTGGTGGTCACGCACGCGTCGTTCATGTCCTGGCAAAGGTTCAACGCTCGGATGCGGTTGTACATCTGTTCATCTGGCGACAGGTACAGCGACTTTATGTAAAGCGCATCGCTTTCCGACAAGGAAGCCTCTGACGCACGCAGGTTTTCTGCACCGCCGACGAGTTCGACAACCCAATGCACTTTTTGCGACTCGGAAATCAGCCAGAAGCGGCAACCCATCAGTACGGCCACTAGCGTGCAAAACGCCGTGAGCCAGTATATTTTTTTCGTCCCGTGCACATCACACTCCAGCAAATAGAATGTTCAACCACTGAATGCCTATCGTCTATGCCGATAGCGCGTTCCATACCAGCCCAACGATAAGAAAAAAGCCATGCGCTGCGACGGAAATCGCCGAGGTCCAGACTGCCACTTTTTTAAAGCCGTCGTTTTTGGCCAGATATCCGCCGACCATCAGGAGTGCCCCTAACCAACCCAACTGGGAAAACGCAAGAAAGTCGAGCGCCACCACCGACCAATGAACCCAAGGCCGGTCGCCATCCATGATGTAAACGATGTAGCAATAAAGCGTGACAGGGACGCTGCAACCCCAGACAAACAGAGGGCCGGCGAAGCGCTTGTTCATCTTTATCAAACATATGAACAATGCTATCCAACACGGAAAAATCACGACGTCGTACAGTCCGTATAAGAACGCTTTAATTTCGCTCATTGAGTTTCCCTTGTGGACGTTTGTTTTTACCGCTCTCGTAGACTTTCATCGGCGTACTGCTGCAGCGGACTTAGGAAGTAATCGATGACTTTGCGTCGATCGGTCTTGATTTCTACTGTGACAGCCATCCCAGGAGACAACGGCACTCGTTGGCCTCTGACTTGAATAGAATCAGTCAGCAGGCGGACCCGGCTGCTGTAGATCGGCCCCAACTTTTCGTCTTCAATCGCGTCGTTGGACACGCTGATGACTTCACCCTCGACCGTTCCATATTTAGTGAAGGTGAAGGTTTCCACCTTGACTGTCACACTTTGTCCGGCGCGCACGAAGCCAACGTCCTTGTTTTCCAGCATGGCCTCGACTTCGACAGGCTGATCACTCGGCACCACGACCATTAGGGGCTGTGCGGCCGTGACCACCCCGCCGACAGTATGAATAGCCAACTGCTGAACCGTACCGTCGACGGGGGCGGTGAGGCTCATCAAATGATCGCGCTGTTCAGCTTTGCGCAGCTCTTGGGTAAGCGATGCGGCTTTCTGTTCGGATTGCTGTTGCAGATCGAGCATCGCACGACGGGTTTGAGCCAGGATGCTCTGACGGCGCCGTTCGGCTTCCTTGCGGCTGGCATTGAGTTCGATCACACGTGCCTGCTGCACGGCCATATCGCGATTTTGGTCCAGCAGCGCCTGTTGCTTCTCCAGGTAGGCGTGGCGTGGGACGTATTGCTGATCGAGCAACATTTTGTAGTCTTCAGCCAGGCGCCGCGTGATCGGAATTGACTGTTGTAAAGAACTGACAATGGCATTGGCTGATTGAATCTCGGCAGTACGCTGTTCGACTTCGGCATCGACTTGATCCAGGGAGCTGCGCATCTCCAGGTATTGCCCATTCAGCCAGCGTTGCGCTGCCAGGACCTGTTGCGGCTCGGCCTCCAGCATGTAGCCCGCCAGGGATCCTGGCTCCTTGCCGCTACGAATGGACTCAAGCATGGCGCTGGCACGCGCGCTATCAACCTGCGCGGCCAGCACGTCGCTTCTAAAACGTTTTACGTCAGCACCGGACGCACTAGTATCCAACTCCACCAGAACATCACCGGCCTTGACCGACTGACCGTCATAAACATGTATTGCCTTGACTACCGCCACTTCGCTCGGCTGTATGGTCTTGCTCTTGCCGCTGGCGACAACTTTTCCCCGTGCCGTCGCCACGACTTCGATTTCCCCAAGGCAGGCCCATGCCAACGCCAGCACCGCGAAGAACATGATGACCCATTGAATGTAACGCGGCGCCGGATGGCTGGGCTGGTCCTGCAAGGCCAATGCGGCCGGCAAAAACTGCACCTCATGAGCCAGGCGCGAAGGTGCATCAAGCTGTTTACGCTGGCGCCAGGCCCGGCGCCAGGCGAGCCGATACCGCTGCACCAGCTCATGTGTTGCTGAAGGTTCGCTCATGGGCACTATCCCTGCTGCAAACGGTGAAGGCGAGAGTAGTGCCCCGCTTGGTGAGTCAGGAGTTCGCTGTGAGTGCCCTGTTCGACGACCTGCCCGCGATCCATCACCACGATACGATGGGCATCGCGAACAGCGGACAACCGATGTGCAATGATGATCACGGTTCGTCCCTTGCAGATGGCCTGCATGTTGTGTTGGATGACGCGCTCCGACTCATAGTCCAATGCGCTGGTGGCCTCGTCGAATATCAGAATTCTGGGGTTCCCGATCAGCGCCCTTGCGATCGCCACGCGCTGACGCTGTCCGCCCGACAACGAAGCGCCATGTTCCCCAACGACCGTGTCATACCCTTCGGGCAGCTCCAGGATAAAATCGTGTGCACCCGCCATTTTTGCGGCCTGCATAACGGCCTCAAGCGGCGCACCGGGATCAGTCAACGCGATATTTTCTCGGACACTACGGTTGAACAGCATGTTGTCCTGAAGGACCACACCGATCTGTCGACGTAACGAAGAGACATCGGCGAGGGCCAAATCCATGCCGTCCACCATTACACGCCCTCGCTCCGGAACATATAGACGCTGTAACAGGCGCGTAAGGGTGCTTTTGCCCGAGCCGGAGCGCCCCACGACGCCGATAACCTCTCCAGCCCCGATGACTAGACTGACGCTGCGCAGGACTTCTGAACCGTCCGGACGATAGCGGAAGTGCACTTGGTCAAACTCGACGCGGCCCTTGAGGGCCGGCAACGCGCTCCTAGTCGCCTGGGACAATTCAGTACGCGTGTTGAGAATGTCGCCAAGGCGTTGGACAGAAACACCGGTCTGCTGGAAATTGGTCCACAACTGAGCCAGGCGCATGATCGGTTGCGCCACACGCCCCGCCAGCATATTGAATGCGATCAACTGACCCACCGAAAGTTGACCGTCGATCACCAATCGCGCGCCCAGCCATAGCGTTGCGACGGTGACGAGTTTGCCAATCAGAGAAACACTTTCGTTGGCAATGGTCGACAGGGTTTGCGTCTTGAAACTCGCGCTGACATAGGCCGCCAACTGGTTATCCCATCTGCGCGTTATCTGCGGTTCAACGGCTATGGATTTGAGCGTGTCGATACCGTTGACCGTCTCGACCAGGAACGCCTGGTTTTCAGCGCCACGTACAAAACTTTCATTCAGCCGGGCGCGTAACATTGGGGTGATCAGCAGCGAAACCACGATATACAGAGGCAAGGACAGCAGCACCACCAGGGTCAGCCAGCCGCTGTAGAAAAACATCACCGCGATAAACACCACAGAAAACAAGACATCCAGCACCAGCGTAATAGTGTTGCCGGTCAGGAAGCTGCGGATATTTTCAAGCTCACGGACCCGCGCGACCGAATCCCCCACCCTGCGCGCCTGGAAATACGAAAGCGGCAGCGTCACCAAGTGCCGAAACAATTTCGAGCCCAGCTCGACATCAATGCGACTGGCGGTGTGGGCAAATACGTAGCTGCGCAATCCACTCAAAACCGTCTCGAACAGCATAATGCCCAACAGGCCGATGGCGATCACATCCAGCGTCGTAAGGCCGTGATGAACCAGCACCTTGTCCATCACCACCTGAAAGAACAAGGGCGTCAGCAACGAAAATATCTGCAGGACAAAAGACACTAGCAACACTTCGCCGAGCAGTTTTCGATACTTGACGATGGCCGGGATAAACCATGTGAAGTCGAACTTGGATAGCTCAGCGGCCACTGAGGATTGGGAGCGTAACAACACCAATTCGCCCCCCCAACGTGATCGAAGTTGCTGCGAGTTGATCAATTCCGGCCGTTGGGATTTTGGATCGTGAATCAGGATGTTGTTTTGATCAAGACGGGCAATGATAAAAAAGCTGCCATCGTTTGCACACGCGATGGCGGGCAATGGTGTTCTATCCAGCCGCTCGAAAGTAGTGCGAACCGCCTTGGCCTTCAGGTCCAATTGGCGGGCAGCCATAAGTATCTCAGCCTTTGCGAACAGCTGTTCGTCTTCGACATACTCGTGGGAAAGCTGTTCCGGAGAAACCGCAACGTTATGAAAGCGCGCCAGCATGGCGAGACACGCCAGCCCCGTATCAAGCACGGCTGTCTGGTTAGCCGGCTCTGTCCCTTGTTGTTGCATAAGCGCTTCCGTGCAATGGCATTAATGAGCTGAGTTGAATGACGTTATGGACGTCTAAGATCCACCTGACGCTGAGGCTTGTATCAGTTCGGGAGGAAGAAAATCACGTTGCGGCTCATAGTCCGCTTTCAGGTAACCGGCCAGTTCCAGGAGGTCCTCAGCACGCAAGGTGCCTGCGACCCCTTTCAATCGCAGATTATTGAGAATGTAGTCATACCGCGCGTTGTTGTAATCGCGTACCGCCTTGAACAACTGACGCTGAGCATTGAGGACATCGACCGTATTGCGCGTTCCGACATCGGCACCGACTTTAGACGCTTTGAGCGAACGCTGGCTGGAGATGATGGTTTGTTTGCGAGCTTTGATCTGCTCAATGTCGGAGTTGACCGCACGGAAAAAGTTACGTGCATCGAGCACGACCTCTCGACGCTGACTTTCCCTCAGTTCCTCGCTTTGTGTCAGCCGGTCATACGCCTCACGTGACTGCGAATGGGTGCGACCACCACTGAAAATGGGAAGCGTCATTTCCAGCGCTACACTGCTTTGAGCGACTTGGCTGCGATAACCATCCAGACCAAAATCACTGGGATTGCTGTAGCCAAAGCTATCGTTGTCTCCGCGGCGATACGAGGCGACAGCGTCCACGGTGGGCGCATGTCCTGCTTTGCGCTGGTTCAGGCTTTGCTCCGCTGCCCGCACGGCATAGTTGCTCGCCAATAGCGTCAAGTTTTGTCCAACCGCTGCGTCGACCCAAGATTGGGTGTCATTGGGCACCGGTGCAGACACTGGCAGTTGATGCCGCATCCCCTCGATGCTCGCGTAGTTCATATTGGTCAGGCGGATCAACTGCTCAAAAGCATCGTCTACTTTTCGCCGGGCCAATTTGCGATTGGCAAAAGCGTTGTCGTAAGCCGACTCGGCATCCAGGACATCCGTAATACTCGCCAGCCCACCCTTTAGTCGCGCTTGCGCTTGATCAAGCTGCTGCTTGAGCGCGACCTCTTCCGCGACAGAAGCCGCCTGTTCGTCGGTCGCGCGCAGTGTTTCAAAATAGGCTTCAGCCGTTTTGAGAATAAGCTCTTGCTCTTTGGCGGACAGCTCCAGCGCCGCCTGTGCGGTACTCGCCTCCGCTGCTTTGAGCTCAAACCAAAAAGCTGCATTGAATACTGGCTGTTTAAGGTTGGCCTGCACAGTAGTTCCACTGCGCTCACGCAGCAGCTCAGGCTGGGCACGATTTAAGCGAGTGGACTCCACCGTAGTGCCAGCAGTAATGACGGGTAACAGATTGGCTCGGGCTTGCGGCACCGACTCCTGCCGGGCGGCAAAGTCAGCGCGGGCGGCGGCAAGGTCTGAATCATGCAAGACAGCCTGGCGATAAACGCCCATCAAGTCAGCTCGCCCTTCCATGGGCGCAGCCTGCAAAAAGAAAGGTAGCAAGCAGGCGAGAAGAAACACGCCTCGGGTACGGTACATAAACAAATCCTTTTGACGACACCGACAGTAGTCCTACAAAAGATCACCGTCCCAATCCAGGGCGCACAAAATATATGGAGCTTACGTTTAGTGCAACAATATCAAAGGTTTCTTTGTTGACTTGACTTGACCTGCCTGCCCACATCTCCGCCCGCCTGGGCGAGAGCAGTGCAACGACCTGACCGAAAAAGGAACAGCCAAGCTTCATAAATCGAGCTTACAGGGAGACTCTGGCAATTGAAGCGGCTCTGGGGTTTTGATGGGGGTATACCGAGCACGATGGACACAAAGAGATGCCGAAAGCTGAGGTAGCTGATGGCACTAAGGCTCAGCCTTAACCCTTCCTCCAAATCGATAGTCCCCGCTCTTCTCTTTAGGTCGCTCCAAATCCCTTGCCTCCTCCCGGGACTTGGTCAGCATGATGAGAAGGTGACAGCGCTCCTCCAGATAACGTTGCCGGCCGATTTCGATCTGCAAGTCATAACCCAAAATTGGCGGTGAAAAGTAAAGGTGCTTAGCGAGGATTGATCGCCTTTGATCCACGAACGAAGCCTGTCCAACGTAGGCGCCTTAACCCCAATCGAACTCCAACCTTTAAGGGTGTAAAGCTTTATTTCAGCGCTGCCTTCAGGTGTAGGCTCGACAGTGATGATCGCCAAACTGAGCCTCACGCCTTGGGCGACCATACGCTGGGTGATCTGCCCGCTACCGAGTTCTGAATCGAACTCGCTTTCTGTGGTGACCGGAGTCCCAGCGGCGAGTGCTCCAAACAAATTCGACTTGCCTGACGGATGTTGCGGTAAGCAGATTGGGCAGTAACGTTTGTCTGGATCGAGCCATCGTAACTGTCCGAATCAGACATGAGATTGACGGTCTGGCCCACGGTCAGCAGCGCTTCCGCGCGCCGCACGAGGAAGCGATGCTCCATGCCTGATATCCTTCCCATCAGGAATCCAAACCAGCACTTCAAGGACGTCAATGAATCCGCAAAACATCGTGCGCTATTGGCACGCCGTCGAGCTACTGCAACCTCAGGCGGTTCCCAAGCTGAAGAAGCGCGACAGCAACTATCAGCCCTATTTCCAAGACATCCCCGCCTCAGCCCAGATTCTGCCATGGATGCCAGCCAACCCCCTGAGCAGGCGGCCCCTGCCCGACAAACGAGCATGGAGCCACACGCTCTACGCACACATCTACGACAATCTGGATGTATCCCGCCAGTTGGAGGCGCTCTATGGCGCAGACCAAGGCTACAAGGAGCCGCAGCGTCGACAGTCAGCCCTGTTCGCATTGAAATTCAACGGCCAGGGCATGATGGTGATCGACAGCCTGGTGCTGTCTAGCGAGGCGTGGTTTGTCGGCTGCGCCATCAACCATAAGGATTGGACTCGAGGCTTCGACGAAACCCAGGAGTTCCTTCGCGAACAGGCCAACAGCCTGCTTGGGGGCGTGGTCATGGCTGCCGACCTGGCAAGCATGACCGAGCTTATCCGCCAGACCCTTGGGCTCGATGCGTTGTTCGGCGACAAGCCGCGCATGCATCGCTTCCGCTCGGCGCCGATCAATCCGGACAAGCCCGAACAGGAAGACGATCCGCTCAACAGTTTCCTGCTCAGCGACTTGGCCGACGTGGCCGATGCCCTGGCCCACGGCAAGACCAGTGAACCGCTAGCCCGCTATCTGAGCCTGCACGACTCCAGCCAGCGGCTGCATCTCGACCAGCCCCGCGCGGACCTTGCGCTAATCGATCGCCTCGCCCCCTCGCGCTACGCCGTCGGTTGCTGGCCTGCCGAACGGCACCTGGGCCTGGTGCACTCCCAGCAACTGGCGGTCAACAGTCTGCTGCAGACTTTGGGCAACGACACCGGCGTGATGGGCGTCAACGGCCCGCCAGGCACCGGGAAGACAACCCTGCTGCGCGACCTGATCGCCGCCGTGGTGACGCAGCGAGCCGATGTGTTGGCTTCGCTGAGCAAGGCCTCGGAGGCCTTCGTCCAGAATGGCCGCGAATCTGCCAACGATGGCGGACGCGAGCGCTATGCTTATCAACTTGACCCGCGCCTGTTCGGCTTCGAGATGGTGGTAGCCTCCTCCAACAACGGTGCCGTCGAGAACGTAACTCTCGAGTTACCCCAGCGCGACAAAATCGACCCGTCCTGGTTGCCCAATGCCGAATATTTCAGCGAGCTCGCCGGGCTTACCAGCGGCAAGCCTGCCTGGGGCCTGATCTCTGCAGCGTTGGGCAGCAAATCCAAGCGCACCCAGTTTGTCGAACGCTTCTTCTATGGCAAACGTCCTTCTAAAGCGACGAAGTCAGAAAACGAGCCTGCGCCTCTAGACCTGGAACCTCTCGACAGCCAAACCCCGGACGAAGACCTCTACACCGGTGAGCCCATGCTCGACAACCCGGAAGCAGACAACGAGCCGGCGCCCAAAGGCATGCGTGAGTGGCTGAACGAGCAGGCGCAGCAGATGAAGCTGCTCGCGCCCGCCGAAAAAGCTACCCTCTGGCGCGCCGCCGTCAAACAGTACCAAGCCGCCAAGGACGCCGAACAGGCGCTGCGTGCTCAGGTCAGCGACATCCTGGAACGGATCCAGGCCGTGATCAGTGCCAAGGCGCGGATCAGGCAGAAGGAACAGGAGCGTCAGATCCGTCTGACGCAGCGCCACAGCCTCGACGAGGAACAAACCACGCTTGAAACCCGGCAGCTCACGCCCGCCCGTGAGCAACTGCAGCGTGAACTCCAAGCCCTCGAAGCGCACCTTGTTCAAAAGCCCGCCCTGCTCGTCAACCTGTTCAGCCTATGGGGTGCTCATCGCACTTGGTCCGCCCGGCAACGCCTGCTCGACGGCGCCCATGCCCTGGCCCGTGAGGCCTTCGACAGCGTCCAACGCCAACTGCAGCGACTCAGCGCCCAGCTCAGCCAACTCAATCGACAATTGGCCACGGACGAACAGGAGATTAACGAAGCCATACGCCACGCCACCCTGCAAATCGACAAGGCTCGCAGCGTTGCCCAGGCCGGCCAGGCCGAACACCTGCTGATTTGGCTCACGCAAGGCCGGCTCGGCAGAGGCAGCGACATCGAACTGCTCGAACCCTGGATCCTCGAAGGCTGGCGCCAGGCTCGGTCAAAAGTGTTCATCGAAGCGCTCAAGCTACACCGTGCCTTCTTCCAGATCGAAGCCTCGCGCCTGGGCAATAACTTGGCCTTCATCACCAGCCTGCTGACTGGAAGCCGTTATCGTGGCGTGTCCCAAGCCGTGATGCGCTCGGCCTGGGCATCGCTGTTCATGGTGGTGCCGGTGCTCAGTAGCACCTTTGCCTCGTTCGCCCGCTCCTTCGGTAGCCTCGGTTGCGGCGAGATCGGCTGGTTGCTGGTGGACGAAGCTGGCCAGGCCACCCCGCAGGCTGCGGTGGGCGCGCTATGGCGCGCGCGCCGTGCCGTACTGGTCGGTGATCCGCTGCAATTGGAGCCCATCGTCACCGTCTCCGACGCCGTGCTTGAGCACATGCGCACCCGCTATCAGGTAGACGCCCACTGGCTGCCCAACCGTCAGTCCGCCCAAACCCTTGCCGACCATGCCACCCCTTGGGGTCGCATGGCCGGCCCACAAGGCCAAAAATGCTGGGTCGGCCTGCCGCTGGTGGTGCACCGGCGCTGCGACAAGCCAATGTTCGACCTGGCCAACCGCATCGCCTACGATGGCGCAATGGTCTACGGCACCATTGCCCCGTCCCCAGCTAAGGAGACGCCAGCCCGCCTACCCACCGGCTGGGTGCACGCGAGCGGTCGCTCCTCCGGCAATTGGATCGACAACGAAGGGCACGCCCTCGAACATCTGCTCGCGTTGCTAGATGCCGACGGCGTACCACCCGAAAGTATCGCCGTCATCACACCTTTTCAGGACGTGCGCAACCAGCTCAAGGACCGCCTCCCCGAGAAGATCGTACGAGGCACCATCCACACCATGCAGGGCAAGGAAGCCGCAGTCATCATCCTCGTCTTGGGCGGTAACAGCGAAAACGCCGGTGCTCGCAATTGGGTAGTTTCTCAACCCAACCTCCTCAACGTCGCCGCCACCCGAGCCAAGCGTCGGCTGTATGTGATCGGTGATCGCAATGACTGGAGGCAGCGTAATCTCTTCTGCAACGTCATGGACCTGCTGCCCGCCCATCCCCAGATGACTGCCGATACATCCGCATGACAAAAGGCCGCCTTCAGTATTCGAGGCGGCCTGACGATTCAAGAAGCCACTGGTTCTACGTCCAAACAACACTGCTCCCTAGGACTGAAGATCTGCATCACATCGACCTAATAAGGTGCTTTTCCCGGGCCAACAGCTTGGCATTGCACTCAAGGCGTCGCTGATCGCGGGGATCGATACCCTTCGCGACCAGCGCCCTGGCGATATCACGCAGAACGCGAGCATCGCGTAGACCTATTTCAGGATAAGTACCGAGCGAAATACGAGGCTGTTTGCCCGCCCAAGAAAAACGGAAGTGCCAGCTCTTGGTGCCCCTCGTATTCACGAAAAGCGCAAGACCATCAAAATCAGGAAGGGTGTAGTTTTTGGTGCGAGGCTTGGCGTGTCGGACCGCCGTAATGGTAAGGACCATCGTACTAACTCCACTCATAAGAATGAAGGAGTGTTGTACGGTTTTCAGAGGGCCAAGCAGCTCTAAAAACTGATTTACCAAGCGTCGAATTGATGTACTAAAAAGTGTACTAAAAAATCGCGGATGCCAATGTAACAGAATAGACTTTACTGGAACCAAAAAAGAGACCTAAGCCTCTTTTTTTGATCTCTACATACTTCAATGGAAGTCTATAGCAAAATAATTGGAGCGGGAAACGAGACTCGAACTCGCGACCCCGACCTTGGCAAGGTCGTGCTCTACCAACTGAGCTATTCCCGCGTCTTGGTGTGGCGCATTCTATAGAATCGAAACACGCCGTCAACCCTTTGATTCAAAAAAGTTTATTTCGGATCGACGTCAGTCCGCAGGTGCGGCCAGGCGGCGCGCAGGTATTGGACCATTGACCACAGCGTCAGGCCAGCGGACACCAACAGCAATCCGTAACCCAACAGCACCCAGAAGGTGAAGTCCGACGGGTTGGCCAGCAGGATCACCAGGGCCAGCATCTGTGCGGCGGTTTTCCATTTGCCGAGGTTCGATACCGCGACCTGGGCGCGAGCACCCAGCTCGGCCATCCATTCGCGCAGGGCCGATACGACGATTTCCCGCCCGATGATCACTGCCGCTGGCAGGGTCAGCCAGAGGTTGCCGTGTTCCTGCACCAGCAGCACCAGGGCCACCGCGACCATCAGCTTGTCGGCCACCGGGTCGAGGAACGCGCCGAATGGCGTGCTCTGTTCCAGGCGTCGGGCCAGGTAGCCGTCGAGCCAGTCGGTCGCGGCGGCAAAGGCGAAGACCGAGGCGGAGGCCACGTAGCTCCAGTGATACGGTAAATAGAACAGCAATATGAAGATCGGGATGAGCAGGACGCGTAGAACGGTAATCAGGTTTGGGATATTCATCGGCACAACTGGCTACGAGGTTGACGGGCATTCTACTCGCTATGCAGGTTTGCATAAATCGACTCTGCGAGCTTTTTACTGATACCGGGTGCTTTGGCTATCTCCTCGATGCTGGCACGAGACAGTTCCTGCAATCCACCAAAATGTTTCAACAAATCGCGTCGGCGCGTCGGGCCAACCCCTGCCACGCCCTCCAGCGTTGAGGTACGGCGGGTTTTGCCACGACGTGCACGGTGTCCGGTAATGGCGAAGCGGTGAGCTTCGTCGCGGATCTGCTGAATGAGGTGCAGCGCCGGCGAATCCCCTTTCAGGGTGAACTCATGGGCCGCGTCGTTCAGGTACAGCGTCTCGAATCCGGCCTTGCGCGTCGCACCCTTGGCCACGCCGAGCAAGATCAGGTCCGGGACCGACAACTCGTTGAGCACATCGCGGGCCATGGACAGTTGCCCTTTGCCACCGTCCACCAAGAGGATGTCCGGCAACTTGCCCTCCCCGTCCTTCAGCTTGCCGAAGCGCCGCATCAGCGCCTGATGCATGGCTGCATAGTCATCGCCCGGGGTAACGCCCTCGATATTGTAGCGTCGGTAATCCGACTTGATCGGACCTTCCGGACCGAACACCACGCAGGAGGCGACGGTCGCCTCGCCGCTGGAGTGGCTGATGTCGTAGCACTCCAGTCGCTGTGGCGGCTCATCCAGGTTGAGCACGTCAGCCAACGCCTCGAATCGCGCTGCAACGTGCTGGCGATTGGTCAAGCGCGCGCCTAGCGCCTGTTCGGCGTTGGTCACGGCCAGTTGCTGCCAGCGCGCCCGGGTGCCGCGCACGCGGTGGCTGATGGTCAGCTCGCGACCACGGAGCTTATCAATGCCTTCGATCAGCGCGGGGAAATCTTCGTGGACGACGTTGACGATCAACTCGCTGGGCAAGTCGCGCTCCGGGCTGCTGATGTAGTACTGGCCCAGGAACGCCGCCATCACCTCGGACACGTCTTCCTCGATCCCCACTTGGGGAAAGAAATTCTTGCTGCCCAGCACTCGGCCGCCCCGCACGCTGATCAGGTGGACGCAGGCGCCGCCCGGGTTGATAAATGCGGCTACGACATCGACATCACCGCTGCCGCCTTCCATGCTTTGCTGATCCTGCACGCGGCGAAGCAGGCCGATCTGGTCACGCAGTTCCGCGGCGCGCTCGAACTCGAGGTTGACCGAAGCCTCCTCCATGGCCGCCGACAGTTCGTCGGTCAGCGCATTGCTGCGACCTTCCAGGAACATGACCGAGTGACGCACGTCTTCGGCGTAGACATCGGGTTCGACCAGCCCGACACAAGGCGCCTTGCAGCGCTTGATCTGGTGTTGCAGGCACGGCCGGGTGCGGTTCTTGTAATAGCTGTCCTCACACTGGCGGACGAAGAAGGTTTTCTGCAGCAGGCTCAGGCTTTCGCGAATCGCCCCGGCGCTGGGATAAGGACCGAAATAGCGTCCCTTGGCCTTCTTGGCTCCACGATGAATGCTCAGGCGCGGAAACGCCCCGTCGGACAGGAACACGTACGGGTAGGATTTATCATCGCGCAGCAGGATGTTGTACGGCGGACGCCATTCCTTGATCAACGTCTGCTCCAACAGCAACGCCTCGGTTTCATTGGCGGTGATGGTGGTTTCGATTTGCGCGATACGCCCTACCAGGGCGGCAGTCTTCGGCGCCAGGCCGGTCTTGCGGAAATAACTGGCCAGGCGCTTCTTGAGATTCTTGGCCTTGCCGACGTAAAGCAGGCGCGCCTCGCTGTCGAACATGCGGTACACGCCGGGACGGCCGCTACAGGTGGACAGGAAGGCACTTGGATCAAACAGTTCAGTCATTGTCAGGCGCTGGCGTCGACCATGCCATGGCGCACCGCCAGCAGCGTCAACTCGACGTCACTGCTGATCGAAAGCTTCTCGAAGATACGGTAACGGTAGGTATTGACGGTCTTGGGCGACAGGCACAGCTTGTCGGAGATGATTTGGACCTTCTGGCAGCCGACGATCATCAGCGCAATCTGGATTTCTCGTTCGGACAACGCATCGAAGGGCGAATCGTTGGTTGGCTGGAAAGACTTGATTGCCAACTGCTGGGCGATCTGCGGACTGATGTAGCGCTGCCCAGCAAATACCAGGCGGATGGCCTGGACCATCTCGTTCAAACCGGCGCCCTTGGTGAGATAACCCGCGGCGCCCGCCTGCAACAACCGGGTGGGGAACGGATCTTCTTCGCAGACGGTCACCGCAACGACCTTGATATCCGGATGGCTGCGCAGCAGTTTACGCGTGGCCTCAAGGCCGCCGATGCCCGGCATCTTGACGTCCATCAGCACCACGTCGGGTTTCAATTCACGTGCCTTGATCAGGGATTCTTCCCCGGATTCAGCCTGGCCCACTACCTGCAGGCCATCAATGTCAGCCAGCATTCGTGTAATGCCCGTACGGACGAGATCATGGTCGTCGACCACTAACACCCTAATCAAGCAGACACCTCACGATTTGGTCTTATATGGGTTGCCCACACCTTAGCAAAAAAGCGTTCGGCAGACCTAGCGCAAACAGGCAGATAAAAGTTACAACACATCTTCGCTGGCCTGACATCCGAGGATTCAGGCATCGACGTCTCGCTGCATTCTCAAGAAACACTCATCCTCACCGACAATGCGCAGTTTCATACGCTCATAGAGAGCCCTGGCTGGATTATCGTTGAATACCGTCAGGCGCAACGCCGCCCGCCGCTCTAGCCCCACCAGATCCCAAACCTGTCCGATCGCCCAGGTTCCGGCACCCTGCCGGCGAAACGCCTTGTCGATCTGCAGCTCCCGGATATAGAGGGCACGAGCGTCACGGCTGAGGCTGACGAAACCCAGCGCCTGGCCGTCACGCTGGATAATCCAATTCTGGCGAATGACCCAGGCCAGATCGAACGCTTCGTCCTGCCACAGCAAATCATGGCGCAGATAGTAGGGCAGCATGTTGTCGCAAGTCAGTTGTCGGGCGTATTCGATGTCATTGGCCTCGGCCGCACGCCATTCAAAGCTCATGGAAACCTCGTCAAAGTGCTGGCACTGGCAGGCCTTGCCCTGCCCCATGCTGCCTGGCATAAGTCTGTCATAAAGCCAGTCGGCTTCAAGCGCGGTAAATGCTTTCGCATGGCCGATAGAATTTTGTTATTGAACGCCCGCACCACGCTCGGGTAAGCTCGGACCATTCATCGGAGACAGACCATGTTCAACGCCCTTTCACCGCTTAACACCGCCAGCGCCCCGCGCTCGGTTGCGGCTGCCCGGGCGAACAGCGTTCAAACTCCAGTCAGCTTTTATTTTGGGTATTGGTTTAGCCACTGGCGCGCCTGATACCCAACCGGCGGCCATTTTAAACGGGTCGCCTACCAGAGTTTTCCAAACCCCCGGTCGGCCTCCCGACCGGGGGTTTTGTTTTTCCGGCCCCTGACATTCGCGACACCCGACAATTTGAGGATCGAGCCATGAACTACGCCACTTATTACCGTTACGACAGTTTTTCCGCCTGGCGATTTACCAGCCACCGCTCGGGACAGTCTGCCGCCTCCGATCGGTCACCTACCGGTGGCAAGCCAACATTGCCGGCCATTACGGCCAATTGTCGAACACCCCAGTAGGGCCGGCGCGGGAACGACCCCGCTGCTCGCCCAGGAAGCCAGATCATGAATTCGTCCATCGCCGCTTTGCCGCTGTCCACGCTCAACCCTGCCAACGAAGCCCTGACCCTGCGTCTGCCAACCTCGTTGCAACTCAAGCACCAATTACCGCTCAGCACCGCGTTGAGCCATCAAGTGAGCGTCCATCGCCAGGCCATCCGGGCGATCCTTGACGGTGAAGACTCCCGCCTGCTGGTCATCGTCGGCCCCTGCTCGATCCATGACCCGAAATCCGCCCTCGAATACGCCGCCAACCTGGCACGCCTGGCCCATGAAGTGAGCGACAGCATGCTACTGGTCATGCGCGCCTACGTGGAAAAGCCCCGCACCACCGTGGGCTGGAAAGGCCTGGCCTACGATCCTGACCTGGATGGCAGCGACGACATGGCCGCCGGCCTGACCGTGTCCCGGGAGCTGATGCGCGAAATGCTGCAGTTGGGCTTGCCCGTCGCCACCGAACTGTTGCAACCCATGGCCGCCGGTTACTTCGACGACCTGCTCAGTTGGGTCGCCATCGGCGCCCGCACCACCGAATCACAGATTCACCGGGAAATGGCCAGCGGCCTGGGCATGCCGGTCGGCTTCAAGAACGGTACGGACGGCGGGGTCGGCATCGCCTGCGACGCCATGCGTTCGGCTGCACACCCCCACCGGCATTTCGGCGTCGACAGCCAGGGACATCCGGCAATCATCCAGACCCAGGGCAATCCCGACACCCACTTGGTACTGCGCGGCGGCCATGGCGGACCGAACTACGACCCCCAGAGTGTGGCCCGGGTACGCGACGATCTCACGCGCCTCAAGATCCCGGCTCGCATCCTGGTCGATTGCAGCCACGCCAACAGTGGCAAGAATCCGTTGCGTCAGCCCCAGGTGTTTGATGATGTGCTGGAACAACGACTGCAAGGCAACCGCGCCCTGATCGGGATGATGCTGGAAAGCCACCTGTTCGAAGGCTGCCAGCCACTAGGCCCGGCGATGCGCTACGGCGTATCGGTCACCGACGGGTGCCTGGGCTGGGAGTCCACCGAGCAAATGCTGCGCCAGGCGCATCGCAGATTGCGACTGGGGATCTGAGCTTGCGTTGGGAGCCCTCCCTGAAAGGTAGGGCTTTGCTCAACGAACCTGAAAAGTAAGGTCCGGGGATCGCTGACTGACATCATCCAGACGCTCAACCTGATAGAACACGCTCACTGATCTGTTGCGTTGCGCCTGCCAAAACTCAATCGGTACAGTAAAGATCACCGGCTGGCCTGCTGTCGCCTCGGTGATTTCCCGCTCGTAGACAGTGAAGCCGGCCCCGTTACACTGAAACCAGACCCATTCGCCCGCCTCCAGCCCAACCCCGTCGATGACGACCGTCGCCGGGCCCTGGAGCGCGTCGACGTGCAGCCAGTCCTCGCTGAGCTCCTGGACACGGGGCGCTTGCAGGGCGGGACGCAGCAGAGGACCTATCCGGATAGACAACGGCTCGGCACGGCGCACCGAATGCCCGTGCCTGACGACATAGGCCAGGGTCAGCGAGTGCCCGAGGTGAGGAGCAATGAGCGAGTGATCGATCCAGAACGATACCGTACGGCCCACCGCATGGGCCTCGATATCCAGCACATCCCGCCACAACGGCTTGGAATCCCGAATGGCGATGAGGATCAACCGATCTCCTGCCGCCATTTTCGAATAGGGCCGCACTGTCAACGACGTCCCCTCCGGTACCCGTCCCGGGTCAAGACTGCCGCCGACCGCATCATCCGCGATGGGTGGCAACAAGCGCGGTGACACATCGCCAATGTCCAATTGAAGAGACTGTGACACCCAGGCGGCCGGAATTTGTCTGCCGGTTACCAGATAGGAAATGTCCAGCGAGCCTCCTTCTAACTCAGCGATATGGCGTCCGCGCACTACAAAAACGACGTCGTGCCCAACCTGTCGTTCCGTGACAAACCGGCGAACCTCGTGCTGGTAAGGCTCGCCTTCGTTATTGAGTCCATGCCAATACAGCAGCACTTCATCGCCACACGTCATCATCGGGTACGCCTTGACCGTGATGACAGCCTTGCGCCAAGCGGGATCTATTACGCCTCCTCTGGCCTTCGCAAATACGGGCGCCGATGGCCGGCGCGATGGAGGCCTGCTTTTGCCAGCAGGCAATTCAATGGTCATTTTTCCAGACTCCAGTCCTTTGGATAAAGGCGCCGTATCCTGGGAACGGCACCGGAAGCACCATTAGAAACGCTTGTGCCCAAACATACAGTCGGACAAGGCGACACCGGGCGTGGCCTCCTGCGCCAGTACCTGTCGCTCCAAAGGGCAATCGCCATCGGAAGCATCTAGCGATCGTAGGAGCGGTCCGACTTCTCAGGAAAATATCCCGCGTTATTTACTCCACTTTCCGCAGCTAGCAGCGGTTTCGTCCTACACCGCCCAGTGATGGCCTGGATTAGAGTGGCGCGGTAACTCCACGTGAACCTCTTCGAAAAAGGTACGAACATGCAACGGAATGCAACCACCCGCTTTCCCATCCTCTTGGTACATGGTTTGTTTGGGTTCGACAGAATCGGTACGTTCGAACTCTTCCACGACATCAGACAGGCATTGCTTACCGCCGGCGCCCGAGTGTTCATCCCGTACCTGTCGGCCACCCATTCCAGTGAGGCACGCGGCGCACAGTTGCTCGCACAGATTGAACGGGTCCTGGACGGAACCGGCGCGGCCAGGGTCAACCTGATCGGCCACGGCCAGGGTGCGCTGGCCGCCCGCTATGCTGCCGCGCTGGCGCCTGACAGCGTCGCCTCGGTGACCTCGGTCAGCGGGCCCAACCACGGGTCCGAGCTGGCGGATTACTTGCGCAAGGCGCTCACGCCTGGGCGTCTGCCGGAGCATGTGGCTAATCGGGTCGCCACCCTTTTCGCCGATTTCATCTCATTGATCAGCGGCCAGGCGCAGCTCCCGCTGAACGCCATCGCGGCACTGGCAGCGCTCACCACCGAAGGCGTAGGCGCGTTCAATGACAAATACCCCCAGGGTTTGCCCAAGACTTGGGGGGGCAATGGGCCGCAGTTGGTCAACGGCGTTCGCTATTACTCCTGGAGCGGCACGGTGCAAGACGCTGCTGACCCAACCTGCGCTGACGCGCCAGACACCTTGCATGCTTTCTGCCGGGCCTTTTCCGAATACTTCATCACTGAGGCCGGGCAGAACGACGGCATCGTCGGACGGTTCAGCTCGCATTTGGGCAAGGTCATTCGCTCCGACTATCCAATGGACCACCTAGGCGCCATCAACCAGACGGCCAGCGCGGGCCAGCAACAGCTAACCAACTCCACGGAGATCTATATCAAGCACGCCGAACGCCTGCGAATCGTCGGGCTTTGACGCAATTTTGACAACAAGCGCGTACTGATTCCGGTAGGCTGAGCACTTTTAAAGACACTGAAAGGAAGTTTCCCATGGCCAAAGCCACTGCCCGCCACATCCTGGTTTCCAGCGAAGACAAGTGCAACGAACTCAAGGCTCAGATTGAAGGCGGCGCTGATTTCGCCGAAGTTGCCAAGGCCAACTCCTCGTGCCCGTCCAGCCGTCAGGGCGGCGACCTGGGTTCGTTCGGTCCTGGCCAGATGGTCAAGGAATTCGACACCGTGGTGTTCAGCGCCCCGATCAACGTGGTCCAGGGCCCGGTCAAGACCCAGTTCGGCTACCACTTGCTGGAAGTGACCAGCCGCCAGGACTGATCCCGATTGATCTACATGACGGCCCGCCTTACGGTGGGCCGTTATGTTTATGGCTCGAGGGGCTGGCGATCAGCACGCCGCTCGCGTACAAATCGTGGTCATCAATCACCCGGCTTTAAGGCTGACAATGCGACTGGCGTTTCCCTCCTGGCTATTCATCGCGGTGGTCCTGCTGACAGGCGCTGCCAGCGTAAATGCCGCCCCCGAACATGCCCTGACGGTGTATGGCGAGCCGGCCAAGTACGCCGAAGGCTTCAGCCACTTCGCCTATGCCAACCCCCAGGCGCCCAAGGGCGGCACGATGCGCCGCTCAGCCATGGAAATCGGCCACTTCGACCATGTGCTGCCATATATCGACAAAGGCATCGGTGTCAGCCAGGTCGATGGAATGCTTTATTCGCCGCTGGCCCAGCGCTCATTGGACGAGCCCTACACCGTCTACGGGCTGGTCGCCGAGAAGATGGAACGCGCCGAGGATGGTCTGTCCCTGCGCTTCTACCTCAATAGCAAGGCCCGTTTTGCCGATGGCAAGCCCATCACTGCGCAAGACGTGCGCTACAGCTTCGAGCTGCTGATGACCCAGGGCAGCCTGCGCTATCGCACACAATTTGCCGCCGTCAAAGGCGTTGAAGTGGAGTCCGAACGCACCGTTCGCTTCGACTTCAAGAACAACGAAAATCGCACCCTGCCCCTGGACATCGCCACCCTGCCGGTCTTTCCCGAACATTGGTGGAAGACCCGTGATTTTGCCAACGGAGGCGGCTACGAAGCGCCTCTGGGCAGCGGCCCGTACCGCGTAAGCAAAGTCGACTCAGGGCGCAGCATTACCTTCGAGCGCAATGCCGACTGGTGGGGCAAGGACCTGCCGGTCAGCCGCGGGCTCTACAATTTCGACCGCTTCAGTATTGAATACTTCGGCGACACCGACGTCGCCCGGCAGGTCCTGCGCGGCGGCGCCTACGACTATAACCGTGAGTTTTCCGCCACCGGTTTCTCCATCGGTTATGACGGCCCGGCCTTGCACGACGGCCGCTTGCAGAAAGGCCACCTCGCCACCCAAGCGCCCCAGCCGGCCCAAGGCTTCGTGTTCAATCTGCAGCGTCCACAATTCCAGGACCGTCGCGTACGCCAGGCGCTGGCGATGCTCTGGGATTTCGAGTGGAGCAACCGCCAGATGATGCGCAACCTCTACGTGCGTCAACAAAGCTACTTTTCCAACACCGACCTCGCCGCCCGGCAACTGCCCGATGCGGGTGAGCTGGCGATCCTCGAACCGTTGCGCGGCAAAATACCCGATGAGGTGTTTAGCCAGGTATTCCAGGCACCGAAGACCGACGGCAGCGGCGTCATCCGTGACAAGCAACTGCAAGCCTTGACGCTGCTGGAGCAGGCGGGCTGGAAACCCGACGGCGACCGCTTGGTGAATGCTGAAGGCGAGGCCCTGAGTTTCACCTTCCTGGTCACTCAGAACGGTATCGAGCGCTTGCTGCTGCCGTACAAGCGAACCCTGGCGCAGATCGGCATCGACATGAGCATCCGACGCATCGACTCGTCCCAGTACGTCAATCGCCTGATGAGCCGCGACTACGACATGATCATCACCGGCTACCCCGTGAGCACTTCACCGGGCATGGAGCTCTACAATTACTTTGGCTCGACGGCGGCCAACGACCCGGGCGCGAACAACTACATGGTGCTGCAGGACCCCGCCGTCGATGCCCTGATCGACGGCCTGGTCAAGGCCACCACCCAAAGCGACATGCTCCGCCATGCCCACGCGCTGGACCGGGTGCTGCAATGGAATTACTACTGGATCCCCAACTATTATCCGCCGGGCAGTTCGACCGTGTGGTGGAACCGCTTTGGCATGCCCAAAGTCCAGGCGAGCAATGACGAGGCCATCGAAAGCTGGTGGGAAGTCAGCACAACGCCGCTGACCAACGAGCAGATGACCGCCGAACGGATCAAGCGTGGCACACCGGGAGGGCATCATTGATGTGGGGTTATATTGCGCGGCGCCTGCTGCTGATCATCCCCACGCTGGTGATCATCCTGCTGGTGAACTTCGTCATCGTCCAGGCCGCACCGGGCGGGCCCGTGGAACAGGCCATCGCCCACCTGCAAGGCGTCGGTGGCGCCAGTGTCGGCAGTTCGGGCACCGCCGTGACCGGCAGCTCCCGCGCCAGCCGTGGCCTGGACCCGCAACTGATCAAGGACATCGAGAAACAGTACGGTTTCGACAAACCGGCCCATGAACGCCTGTGGCTGATGCTCACCGGTTATGCCCGCCTGGATTTCGGAAAGAGCTTCTTCCGTGGTGCGACGGTCACCGACCTGATCCTGGAAAAAATGCCCGTGACCATCTCCCTCGGGCTCTGGGCGACACTGATCACTTACCTGGTGTCGATTCCCCTGGGCATTCGCAAGGCCGTGCGCCACGGCTCGGCATTCGATATCTGGAGCAGCACCGCGATCATCATCGGCTATGCCATGCCAGCGTTCCTCTTCGCCATGTTCCTGGTCGTCATGTTCGCCGGCGGCACCTCGCTCAACTGGTTCCCGGTGCGCGGGCTGGTGTCGGACAACTTTGAATCGCTGTCGACCCTGGGCAAGATCGCCGATTACTTCTGGCATCTGGTATTGCCGGTCACGTCGCTGGTTATCGGCGGTTTTGCCACCCTGACCATCCTGACCAAAAACTCCTTTCTCAACGAAATTACCCGCCAGTACGTGGTCACCGCCCGGGCCAAGGGCATGAGCGAACGTCGGGTGCTATACGGCCACGTGTTTCGCAATGCGATGTTGCTGGTGGTGTCGGGCATTCCCCAGGCGTTCATCAGCGTATTCTTCGCCGGTTCATTGCTGATCGAGGTGATCTTCTCCCTCGACGGCCTGGGGCGCATGAGCTACGAGGCGGCCGTGTCACGGGACTATCCGGTGGTGTTCGGCTCGCTGTTCATCTTCACGTTGTTCGGCCTGCTGATCAAACTCATCGGCGACCTCTGCTACACACTGGTGGACCCGCGCATCGACTTCGCCGCGAGGAACGCCTGATGTTCAAGCTTTCCCCGTTGGGCCGGCGGCGTTTCGAGCGTTTCAAGAAAAACCGTCGTGGCTGGTGGTCGCTGTGGCTGTTCCTCGGGCTGTTCGCCCTGACCCTGGGCGGTGAACTGATCGCCAACGACAAGCCGCTGGTGGTAAGCCATCAGGGCTCGCTGTATTTCCCGGTATTCAAGCGCTACACCGAACAGCAATTCGGCGGCCAGTTGCCGTTCCAGGCTGACTACCGCAGCAACTACGTGCAGGACCTTATTCACAAGGACGGCGGCTGGCTGCTCTTCCCGCCCATCCCCTTCAGCGCTGACACGCCCAACTACGACCTCAACCAACCGGCCCCCAGCCCGTCGTCGACCGTCAACTGGCTGGGCACCGATGACCAAGCCCGGGACGTGCTGGCGCGGGTGATCTTCGGCGCGCGAGTATCGATCCTGTTCGCCCTGGCCCTCACCACCATCAGCGCCCTGATTGGCATCGCCGCCGGGGCTTTGCAGGGTTACTACGGTGGCTGGGTGGATCTGCTCGGGCAACGCCTGCTGGAAGTCTGGTCCGGACTGCCGGTGCTTTACCTGCTGATCATCCTGTCCGGCTTCGTCGAGCCGAATTTCTGGTGGCTGCTGGGGATCATGGCGCTGTTTTCCTGGCTGGCCCTGGTGGACGTGGTCCGCGCCGAATTCCTGCGCGGGCGCAACCTTGAATACGTGAAAGCCGCAAGGGCCTTGGGCCTGACCGACCGCAAGGTGATCGTGCGGCATATCCTGCCCAACGCCATGAACGCCACCTTGAGTTACCTGCCGTTCATTCTCACCGGGGCGATTTCCACGCTGACAGCGTTGGACTTCCTCGGTTTCGGCATGCCGGCCGGCAGCGCGTCATTGGGTGAGTTGATCGCCCAGGGCAAGCAGAACCTGCAAGCGCCGTGGCTGGGATTGACGGCGTTCTTCACCCTGGCGCTGATCCTGTCCCTGCTGGTGTTCATTGGCGAGGCATTGCGCGATGCCTTTGATCCACGCGCTTGAAAACAGCCATGAAGCGGAACCTTGATATGAGCGACAACCTGATCGAAATCCGCGACCTGAGCGTGGCCTTCAACGACCAGACGGTAGTACGAAACCTGTGCCTGGACATCCGCCCCGGCGAATGCCTGGCCCTGGTGGGCGAGTCAGGCTCGGGCAAATCGGTCACGGCCCATTCGATCCTGCAATTGCTACCCGACACGGGCACGCGCACCACCGGCAGCATTCGCTATCGTGGCCAGGAGCTGGTCGGCGCCGAGGCCAAGACGCTGCGGGAGCTGCGCGGCAACCGGATCGCGATGATTTTCCAGGAGCCGATGACCTCGCTCAATCCACTCCACAGCGTTGAAAAACAGGTCGGCGAAACCCTGATGTTGCACCGGGGCCTGGGTGGCAAGGCCGCACGCCAGCGCATCCTCGAATTGCTCGCCCTCGTCGGTATCCAGAAACCCGCCGAACGGCTAAAGGCCTACCCCCATCAGTTATCCGGAGGCCAGCGCCAACGCGTGATGATCGCAATGGCCCTGGCCTGCGAGCCGGAACTGCTGATTGCCGACGAACCGACCACTGCGCTGGACGTGACGGTACAACGCAAGATTCTGCTGCTGCTCAAATCGTTGCAGCAACGGCTCGGCATGTCCTTGTTACTGATCAGCCACGACCTCAACCTGGTGCGCAGCATCGCCCAGCGCGTATGTGTGATGAAAGCCGGGGAAATCGTCGAGCAAGCGCCTTGCGAAACCCTTTTCTGCGCACCCAGGCATCCTTACAGCTGCGAGCTACTGAACGCTGAACCGGAAGGCGAAGCCCTGCCCCGGGACGAACGCGAAGAGGTTCTGCAGGTGGAGGATCTGCGGGTCAGCTTCCCGCTCGGCGGCGGGCTGCTGCGGCGCAAGGAATATTTACGCGCGGTGGACGGCATCAGCCTGAGCATCCAGCGTGGAAAGACCTTGGGTATCGTCGGCGAATCCGGTTCCGGCAAGTCCACCCTCGGCCAGGCGATCCTGCGATTGATCGAATCCGAAGGCAGCATTCGCTTCCAGGGCCAGGCCTTGGAGCATCTGTCGCAAAAAGAACTGCGGCCGTGGCGCAAGCAGATGCAGGTGGTGTTCCAGGACCCGTTCGGCAGTCTCAGCCCGCGCATGTCGGTGCAACAGATCATCAGCGAAGGACTTGAAGTACACAGCCGCTCCAGCGCCGAGCAGTGCGAAGCCAGCGTCATCCAGGCTCTCAAGGAAGTCGGCCTCGACCCGCAGAGCCGCCACCGCTATCCCCATGAGTTTTCCGGCGGCCAGCGCCAGCGCATCGCCATTGCCCGCGCATTGGTGCTCAAGCCGGCGCTGATGCTGCTGGACGAACCAACCTCGGCCCTGGACCGTACCGTGCAGAAACAAGTGGTCGCCCTGCTCCGCCAGCTCCAGGAAAAACACGGCCTGACGTACCTGTTCATCAGCCACGACCTGGCGGTGGTGCGCGCCCTGGCCCACGACATGATCGTGATCAAGGATGGCAAGGTGGTCGAGCAAGGCGCCAGCCACGATGTGTTCGACTCGCCACAACATCCCTACACCAAGGAGTTATTGGCGGCGGCGCATCCGGGGCAGGCCTGACTCGATCAGGCCTCGCCGCGCTGGTCCATGGCGTGGGCAAACTCGCCAATCACCTCGACCACCTGCTGCGCACCGCGATGGATATCGAGGATGACTGTGCCCGCCTGATTCGCCAGCTTCACGCCCTGCTCTGCCTTGAGCGTACTGGACTGCATGCTGGTCACCGCCTGCTTGGCCAACTCGCGGTTCTTGCCGACAACTTCAGAGATGGCCACGGTGGCCTGGCTGGTGCGGCGGGCAAGGTTGCGCACTTCATCGGCCACCACCGCGAAACCGCGCCCCTGTTCGCCGGCGCGGGCCGCTTCGATTGCCGCATTGAGCGCGAGCAGGTTGGTCTGCTCGGCGATCCCGCGGATGGCATCGACGATGCTGCCGATTTCCTCGGACTGGGCGCTCAAGGCACCGATGCCTAGGGCGACTTGCTGCAACTCATCGGCAATGCTCTGCACCACCGTTACGGTTTGCTGGACCACCGAGGTGCCCAACTGCGTGTGTTCATCGGTCTTGCGGGACGTTTCGAAGGCCAGTCGCGCCGCTTTTGATTCGGTCTGGCGCTGCTCGACCTCGCGGGTGTTGTCCGTGGCGAACTTGACCACCCCATATAAACGACCATTGGCATCGTAGAGCGGGTTGTAGGTCGCTTGCAGCCAGACCGTCGCGCCTCGTTTGTCGACGCGCTGGAAAAGCCCGCTCATGTATTGGCCACGGTTCAGCGCGGCCCAAAAGCCACGATAGGCTTCGTCCTGCACTTCGCTGGGTTTGCAAAACAGGCGGTGATGCTGGCCGAGTACTTCTTCCTGGCGAAACCCCATGACCTTGAGGAAATTTTCGTTGGCCCGCACCACGGTGCCGCTCAGGTCAAACTCGATGACCGCCATTGAGCGGTCTATCGCCTGCATGAAACTGGATTCGGTTTGCGCACGGAGCACACGGTCATTGACGTCGCGCACAACCTGAATAATGCGCTGAACGCCTGCGTCGTCATCGCGCACGGGGGCGTAGCTGGCTTCTACCCACAGCCCGCCGCCATCGCGACGCAGGTGTAAAAACCGAGCTTCGGCGGACTCGCCCTGTACTAACCGTTGCCACAACGCCGCGCTTTCTCGACTCCGTCCATAGGCGGGTTCGCAGAGCATCGAGTGATGCTTGCCCAGGACCTCGTCGAGAGAATAGCCGGTCATTTTCAGAAAAAGCGGGCTGGCGTCGAGCACTTCCCCCTTTGCCGTGAACTCGACGATCGCCATCGAGCCATGAAGCGCCGCCCGCTCCGCTTCAAGCGTTGCCTGCCTGGCCTGGATTTCGTGCAAGGCGTCCTTATGCTTGCGTGAACGAATGAACATGGATACAGCTCCCGGAGGCGTTGAATGCGTGGCAGTGGCGTCTGAAAGCCTTGCCCTTGGCTGGATATTATTAAGCCATCACTCAACAAAACTTGTACAGTTTTTTATTTCTGTACAAGCAACCCCTCAATCGGTAATCAGCTCCAGCCCATTTTCCAACGCTTGCTGTCACACAGTTCGCGCCAATCCATCAGTTCCACGCGCGCGCTGTGAACGGCCTGCAGCTCAACCTGAGTCGGCGCACCCTGCTCATCGCAAAGCAGCTGGATCACGAGAAAATGCTTCTCGCGATTGACCGGCGCGCAAGCCGTCCACTTGGAAAGCTTGAGCTTTTTGGGGTTGAATTTATTCATGGGCCGTTCCAAAACCAATTCATGTACAAGATAAGCCAACTGTACAATTTTATTGGACGCTCAACCACGACGAATCAGAAGAGAGGTTGATCCGCCTTTGTGCCCCGGCATAATGCCGCCGGAAGACCGATTCCGTACCGCAAGCTTCTCCTTCCTGGGAAATGGCCGATGAACCCCACCGAAAGCCTCAAGGATTACAAGCGCGTGCGCACGCTGGCGATCCGCTCGTTGTTCGAGATCATCGAACAGTCCAGCGAAGGCACGGTGATTGTCGACCGCGACGCGAATATCGTCTGGATGAACGAACGCTACGCCCGTCGCTTCGGCTTGAATTCGGCGGCCGAGGCGATCGGTCGTGCCTGCGAAAGTGTGATTCCTTCAAGCTTGCTGCGTGAGGTGGTGCGTACCGGACGGCCGATCCTGCTGGACATGCAGGATACGCCCAAGGAGCCGCTGGTGGTGATGCGCCTACCGATTCACGACAACGCCGGCGCGGTGATCGGTGCCATCGGTTTTGCCCTGTTCGACGAGCTGCACAGCCTGTCGCCGATGCTCAAGCGCTACCTGAGCATGCAGGAAGAACTGGCCTCCACGCGCTCACTGTTGCGGGCACGCCAGACCAAGTACAACTTCGCCCATTTCATCGGCACCAGCGCGGCCAGCCTCGAGGTCAAGCGCCGCGCCCGACGCAGCGCCAGCACTGACTCGCCGGTGCTGCTGCTGGGCGAAACCGGCACGGGTAAAGAGCTGCTGGCCCAGGCGATCCACGGCGCTTCGCCGCGGGCGCACAAGGCGTTCGTCAGTATCAACAGCGCGGCTATCCCGGAGTCGCTGCTCGAAGCCGAATTCTTCGGCACCGCCCCAGGGGCATTCACCGGCGCCGACCGCAAGGGCCGCGCCGGCAAACTGCAAATTGCCCAGGGCGGCACTTTGTTTCTCGACGAAATCGGCGACATGCCGTTGCCGCTGCAAAGCAAACTGCTGCGCGTGCTGCAGGAAAAGGAATACGAACCGGTAGGCTCCAACGAGGTGCTGCAAAGCGATGTCCGGATCATCGCCGCGACATCCACTGACCTTGAGGCGGCAATCAAGCGCGGTGAGTTCCGCGCGGACTTGTATTACCGCCTCAATGTGTTGCCTATCCAAGTGCCGCCGCTGCGCGCACGCCTGGATGACCTGCCGGCCCTGAGCGAAGCGATCCTCGAAGAACTGCGCAGCCAGCACGAACTGAACCACGACGCCCTCGACCTCCTGGGCCAGCACGCCTGGCCGGGCAACATTCGAGAACTGCGCAATGTGCTGGAGCGGGCCGCGCTGCTCAGCGATGACCTGATACTCACTGCCGACGACATTCGCGCCGCCATCGGCACCTTCACGCCAGTGGTGCGCACCGCCAACCCGAGCTTGGAACCATTGCCGCAGGAGACCTTCAGCCAGGCCCGGGCGCGATTCGACCGGCACCTGATCGAAACCACGCTCGCGCAATGCGGTGGCCGGGTTGTCGAGGCGGCCGAGCGCCTGGGGCTGGGAAGGTCGACCTTGTACAAGAAAATGCTGGCGCTGGGGATTGCAGAGTCTCAATAAGGAGACTTTGTATCTCTAAAACAGGACAACCTGGCGAAGCGCTTCGCTGGCGGACTCACTCCCGGAATTATCTAGACGCACGAGCCGAAGATCGTCTCGCCTGAAAGCAAGCCTGCTCGGGAAGTAGCCAACCTCTTCCCTATAAATCTCCAAATAGAGACAAACTATTTGGACTCTTCCATTCCTGACAAATAATTTTTATATATTTCAAATGCTTAGCGATCTGGCACAGATATCGCTATAGCTCGCTCCACAGCATCACCCCACAAAAATAACAATCCAGGAGACACACCATGAGTGTGATCATTGCCTTGGCAGCCCTCACGCTGCTGATGGTTGCCGCCTACCGTGGCTACAGCGTCATCCTCTTTGCCCCGATCGCCGCCCTCGGCGCCGTCCTGCTCACCGATCCATCCGCCGTTGCCCCTGCGTTCACCGGGGTGTTCATGGAGAAAATGGTCGGCTTCATCAAGTTGTATTTCCCGGTGTTCCTGCTTGGCGCCGTGTTTGGCAAGCTGATCGAGCTGTCGGGTTTCTCCCGTTCCATCGTCGCGGCGGCGATTCGCCTGCTGGGGACGCGCCAGGCCATGCTGGTGATCGTGCTGGTCTGCGCGCTGCTGACCTATGGCGGTGTGTCGCTGTTCGTCGTGGTGTTCGCGGTGTACCCATTCGCCGCCGAGATGTTCCGCCAGAGCAATATCCCCAAGCGGTTGATCCCGGCCACCATCGCCCTCGGTGCGTTCTCGTTCACCATGGACGCCCTGCCCGGCACGCCGCAAATCCAGAACATCATCCCCAGCACGTTCTTCAACACCACCGCGTGGGCCGCGCCTTGGCTGGGAGTGATCGGCACGATCTTCGTCTTCAGCTTCGGCATGCTGTTTTTGCAACGCCAGCGCAACAAGGCCCAGCGCGTGGGCGAAGGCTACGGCACCGAGCTGCGCAATGAGCCGGAGACCGCCGAAGACATCAAGCTGCCCAACCCGTGGCTCGCCGTTTCGCCGCTGCTGGCGGTGGGGATCATGAACCTGCTGTTCACCCAGTGGATCCCGCAGTGGTACGGCAAATCCCATAGCCTGGCACTGCCGGGCATGGCGACGCCGGTGACCAGCGACATCGCCAAACTCACCGCCATCTGGGCGGTCCAGGCGGCGCTGCTGGTGGGCATCGTCCTGGTGCTGCTGTTCGGCTTCCGGGCCATTCGCAGCAAGCTGGCCGAAGGCAGCAAGAGTGCGGTCGGCGGTGCGTTGCTCGCGGCCATGAACACCGCGTCGGAATACGGTTTCGGCGCGGTGATTGCATCCTTGCCGGGCTTCCTGGTGTTGGCCGACTGGCTGAAGAACATCCCCAACCCACTGGTCAACGAAGCCGTGACCGTGACGCTGCTGGCGGGTATCACCGGCTCCGCGTCGGGCGGCATGAGCATCGCCTTGGCAGCCATGTCGGAAACCTTCATCAGCGCCGCCAATGCCGCCAACATTCCGCTTGAAGTGCTGCACCGCGTGGCTGCCATGGCCAGCGGCGGCATGGACACCCTGCCGCACAACGGCGCGGTGATCACCTTGCTGGCGGTGACCGGCCTGACCCACCGTGAGGCTTACAAAGATATTTTCTGTATTACGCTGATCAAGACCCTCGCGGTGTTCTTCGTGATCGGTGTGTTCTACGCCACTGGCATTGTGTGAGGTTCCCATGACAACCGCTCTTTCGGGCAAGACTGCCCTGGTCACCGGTTCTACCAGCGGCATCGGCCTGGGCGTCGCCCTCAGCTTGGCCAAGGCCGGCGCCAACCTGATCCTCAACGGCTTTGGCGATGCCTCGGCGGTGATCGCCGAGGTGAAACAGTTCGGCGGCCAGGTCGGTCATCATCCGGCCGACGTCAGCGACCCGGCGCAGATTGCCGACATGCTTGCCTACGCCGAACGCGAGTTCGGCGGCGTGGACATCCTGGTGAACAACGCCGGGATCCAGCACGTGGCCGCCGTGGAAGATTTCCCGGTGGAACGCTGGGATTCGATCATCGCCATCAACCTGTCCTCGGTGTTCCACGCCACCCGCCTGAGCCTGCCGGGCATGCGGGCCAAGGGCTGGGGGCGGATCGTCAATATCGCCTCGGTGCACGGCCAGGTGGGCTCGGTGGGCAAGGCGGCCTACGTCGCCGCCAAGCATGGGGTGATCGGCCTGACCAAAGTGGTTGGTTTGGAAACCGCCACCAGCAACGTTACGTGCAACGCGATCTGCCCGGGCTGGGTGCTGACGCCGCTGGTGCAGAAGCAGATCGACGATCGCATCGCCACCGGCGTCAACCCACAGCAGGCCCAGCATGACCTGCTGGCCGAGAAGCAACCGTCCCTGGCGTTCGTCACCCCGCCGCAACTGGGCGAGCTGGTGCTGTTCCTGTGCAGCGAAGCCGGCAGCCAGGTGCGGGGCGCGGCGTGGAATATCGATGGTGGGTGGTTGGCGCAGTAACCCCGCTGCACCGAGCTTTTGTGGCAAGGGAGCTTGCTCCCGCTGGCCCGGTCCGACGCTTCGGGCGAAGCGGGCCCAAGAGGCGTCTGCTACGCAGCCGAGCGGGAGCAAGCTCCCTCGCCACATCCAGCGCCTTGTGCTGAACTATTTGTAAGCCCCAAAAACAAGAGGCACACCATGTCCGACATCCTTTGGCAACCCGGCCCCGAACGCATCGCCCAGTCGCGCATGAACGCCTTTTGCCAGTTCATCAACCAACGGCACGCTCTGCAACTGAGCGCCTACCCGGCCCTGCACGCCTGGAGCATCGACCAGCGCGAAGCCTTCTGGCAGGCCGTCGTCGACTTCTTCGACATCCGCTTTCACCAGCCACCCACCGAGGTGCTGGTGGAAGGCCCGCAAATGCCCGGCGCCCGTTGGTTTCCGGGGGCGACGTTGAATTTCGCCGAACACTTGCTGCGCCGTCGCGATAACGCCGTGGCGGTGGTTGCCCTGGATGAGAACGGCGATGAAGAACGACTGACCTGGGCCGAACTCGCCGGCCACGTGGCTGGCTTGCAAAAAAGCTTGCAGGCCGCCGGCGTGACCCAAGGCGACCGGGTCGCCGCTTGCATGCCCAACACCTGGCAGACGCTGGTGAGCATGCTCGCCACCACCAGCCTGGGAGCGATCTGGTCGTGCTCATCACCGGATTTCGGCACCCAGGGCGTCGTCGACCGGTTCGGCCAGATCGAGCCCAAGATGCTGATCACCTGCGCCGGTTATCGCTATGCCGGCAAGCTCATCGACCAACGACCGAAGGTCAACGAAATCCTTGAGCGATTGCCGTCCTTGCAGCAATTGATCGTACTGCCTTATGCCCGGCCCGATGCATGCGCCGAGGATTTCAAGACCCAGGCTAACGTGGCGCTGTGGGACGCTTTTTACGAGCCCGGCGGCGAGCCGGAATTCGCCAGTGTGCCGTTCGATCATCCGCTGTACATCCTCTATTCCAGCGGCACCACTGGCGTGCCGAAGTGCATCGTTCACAGCACCGGTGGCGTGCTGCTGCAACACGTCAAGGAACATGGCTTGCACGTCGATCTTGGCCCTGAGGATCGGTTGTTCTACTACACCACGTGCGGCTGGATGATGTGGAACTGGCTGGTGTCGGCCCTGGCCGTGGGCAGCGCGGTGGTGCTCTATGACGGTTCGCCGTTCCACCCCGGCCCCGAACGCCTGCTGGCGCTGATCGACCAACAACGCATCAGCGTGTTCGGCACCAGCCCCAAATACCTGGCGGCCTTGGAAAGCCAAGGTATCAAGCCACGGCTGGCTCATGACCTGAGCAGTCTCCGGACGATCCTGTCCACCGGCTCGGCCCTGGCGCCCCACAGTTACGATTACGTGTACCGCGACTTCAAGGCCGATGTCTGCCTGGCGTCGATGTCGGGCGGCACCGACATCGTGTCGTGTTTCGTCAACGGCAATCCGCTGTCAGCCGTGCGCCGGGGCGAGATGCAGGGCAAGAGCCTGGGCATGGCGGTGCAGGTCTGGAACGAGGCCGGCGAAGCGGTGATCGGCGAAAAAGGCGAACTGGTCTGCACCCGGCATTTTCCGGCCATGCCCATCGGGCTGTGGAATGATCCCCACCAGGAAAAGCTTCGCGCCTCCTATTTCAGCCAGTTTCCGGGCGTGTGGTCCCAGGGCGATTACGCCGAAGAACTGCCCCACGGCGGTTTCCTGATCCACGGGCGTTCCGACGCGGTGCTCAACCCCGGCGGCGTGCGCATTGGCACGGCGGAGATCTACCGGCAAGTGGAAAAAGTCGACGCGGTGTTGGACAGCGTCGCCATCGGCCAGCAATGGCAAGGCGATGTGCGAGTGGTGCTGTTCGTGCGCCTGCGCGATGACGTGACGCTGGATGATGCCTTGGAGCAGAAGATTCGCCAGGTCATCCGAGCCAACACCACGCCACGGCATGTGCCGGCGAAGATCCTCGCGGTCAGCGACATTCCGCGAACCATCAGCGGCAAGGTGGTGGAGTTGGCGGTGCGCAACGTGGTGCATGGCGAGGCGGTGAAGAATACCGACGCACTGGCCAATCCCGAAGCGTTGGAGCAGTTTGGCGGGCGACCGGAGCTTGCGACCTGAGGCCAGGAGCGCGGCGTCCGGCCAATCAATCCATCAGTCCCCACTCCCCCGCCGGCGGATCGGCCGGTGGCGTCGCGCCCGACTCGGCATGCAGCTTCAAGCGCAAACGCAAGTTGTTCGCCGAGTCGGCATTTTTCAGTGCTTGCTCCTCATCAATCGCGCCCTCAACCACCAAGTTGAACAGCGCTTGATCAAAGCTCTGCATCCCCAGCTCCTCTGACTTTTCCATGATCCCCTTGAGTTCGCCAAACTCGTTGCGGCGAATCAGGTCGGCCACCGTCGGCGAACCCAGCATGACCTCCACCGCCGCCCGGCGCTGGC
The DNA here is from genome assembly GCF_051131945.1 of Pseudomonas sp. Z5-35. Classification (NCBI taxonomy): domain Bacteria; kingdom Pseudomonadati; phylum Pseudomonadota; class Gammaproteobacteria; order Pseudomonadales; family Pseudomonadaceae; genus Pseudomonas; species Pseudomonas sp. Z5-35. The sequence continues at coordinate 2,266,970 of NZ_CP071640.1, read as the reverse complement.
CGGTGCGTGTGCGGACCAGGCGCTGGGAGACGAACGCCTTGAGGTTGTTGCCCAGGTCGTTCAATAGTTGCGGCCGGCGTTCTTCCGGGAAAAAATTGATCACGCGGTCCAGAGCCTGGTTGGCGTTGTGGGCATGCAGGGTGGAAATCACCAGATGACCGGTATCGGCAAAGGCCAGGGCGTGCTCCATGGTTTCCCGGTCGCGAATTTCGCCGATCAGGACCACATCCGGCGCCTGGCGCAGGGTGTTCTTGAGGGCGGCATGGAAGCTGCGGGTGTCGACCCCGACCTCCCGCTGGTTGATGATCGATTTTTTATGCCGATGGATATATTCCACCGGGTCCTCAATGGTGATGATGTGGCCGCTGCTGTTGCGGTTGCGGTAATCGATCAACGCCGCCAGGGACGTCGACTTGCCTGACCCCGTCGCGCCGACGAACAGCATCAGCCCCTGCTTCTGCATGATTGTGTCCAGCAGCACTTTCGGCAGTTTCAGGTCTTCGAAACGTGGGATATCCAACTTGACGTTGCGTATCACCATGGACACGTCATTGCGTTGCTTGAAGATGTTGACCCGGAACCGCCCGACACCGGACAGGGAAATCGCCAAGTTCATTTCCAGTTCTCGATCGAACTCAAGGCGTTGTTCGGCGTCCATCAATGACTCGGCAAGCCCGGCGATGTCGCCGACCTTGAACGCCTGGTTGCCCAGCGGCTTGAGCACACCTTCAAAACGCGCACAGGGCGGTGCGCCGGTGGACATGTAGAGGTCGGAGCCGTCCTGGCTGGCCAGGATTCGTAATAAAGGATCAATTTCCATGGTCAGAAATACTTCCTCTAACATCATTGGACACGCTGACCCGAGCCGGAAAAACCTCAGATCAACCCGCGCTTACCTCTCCAGAGGATAGTAGAAGCCGCAGCATCGACATGACATCCAGGAATTCCCGTGATGAACGCAATACCCGCCAGCAGCGACATACAGCAGGTGATCGCCCGCCTGGACTGGACTTCCAGCCCGCTGGGCGCCATCGAAACCTGGCCGCAGAGCCTGCGCACCGCCGTGGACATCATGCTCCACTCGCCCATGCCGATGGCCGTGCTGTGGGGCCCGCAGCTGGCCCATCTGTACAACGACGCCTACGCCCGGCTGGTCGGCGACAAACATCCCCGGGCATTCGGCCAGCCCACCTACACGGCCTGGCCCGAACTGCGGGAAATGGCCGAAGGGATTTATCACAGCGTGTTACAGGGCCGCATGCGCACCTGCCGCGACCAACAGTGGCGCATGCCGTTCAGCGGGCGACTATGTGATGTCTGGCTGGACTTGACCTACAGCCCGGTGCATGACGAGAGCGGCAGCGTAGCGGGAATCCTGATCACCGCCATCGAGACCAGCGAACGGCGACGCCTGGCCCAGGAATTCGAGCGGCGCTCCGAGGCCAGCCTCAAGGCCCAGCAGGAAAGCGAAGAACGCTTGCAACTGGCCTTGGCGGCCACCGATGCGCTGGGCACCTGGGATTGGGACATCCGCGAAGACCGCTTCATCGCCGACGCGCATTTCGCCCTGCTCCATGGCGTCGATCCGAATCTGTCGCGCCAATTACCCATCAATGCCTACCTCGAAGGCGTGCATCCCGAAGACCGGGCGATGGTCGCGCGCAGCATCAAGCATTGCATCACCCATGGCACCGAATACGCCGAGGAATACCGCCTGCTGCAGCCTGACGGAGAGCTGCGCTGGGTGTTCGTGCGCGGGCGTTGCTACAAGGATCGGCATGGCCGGCCCAAGCGCTTTCTCGGCGCGGCGCTGGACTTGACCGAACGCAAACGCACCGAACACGCCCTGCGCCAGAGCCAGACCGAACTGCAGTTGATCATCAACGCCATGCCGGTGCTGATCAGCTACGTCGATCGCGAAGAACGCTTCCGGCTCAACAACAGCGCCTACCTGAACTGGTATGGGCTGACCCCGCAGGAGCTGTACGGCAAGACCATTCGCGAAGTCATCGGCGAAGAAGCCTACGCGGCCCGCGCCGAACAGATCGCCGGCGCCCTGGCAGGCAAGCCGTGCAGCTTCACCGTTGAATCGGCCCACCGTGACGGCCGGCCGCGCCATGCCTTGATCAACTACCTGCCCCGCCGTGGCGGTGACGGAGCGGTGAACGGTTTCTACATCTTTGTGATCGACGAGACCGACCGCAAGAAAACCGAGGAAGCCCTGCGCAACCTCAACGAAACGCTGGAAGAACGGGTCATTGCCCGCACCCAGCAATTGGCCGAAGCCAACCATCGCCTGCAAAGCGAAATGTTCGAACGCGAGCGTGCCGAGGAAGCGCTGCGCCATGCGCAGAAAATGGAAGCGGTGGGCCAACTGACAGGCGGCATCGCCCATGACTTCAACAACATGCTCACGGGTATTCTCGGCAGCCTGGACCTGATGCAGCGCTACATCGCCTCCGGCCGTGCTGCCGAGATAGGCCGCTTTACCGAAGCGGCCATTTCCTCGGCCAACCGCGCCGCCGCCCTGACCCATCGCCTGCTGGCCTTCTCCCGGCGCCAGTCGCTGGACCGCAAGCCATTGGATGCCAACGCCCTGGTGCATTCACTCGAAGACTTGCTGAGCCGGACCACGGGCGATCACATTGTCCTGCGGCTGCAAATGGCCGGTGAGCTGTGGCCGGTCAGCACCGATGCCAGCCAACTGGAAAATGCCCTGCTCAACCTGGTGATCAACGCCCGGGACGCGATGCCTGACGGCGGCGAATTGACCATCGAAACCGCCAACGTCTACCTCGACGGCCAAGACATCAACACACTGGAACCGGTGAAAGCTGGCGATTACGTGATGATCGCCGTGCGCGACAACGGTAGCGGCATGACGCCTGCGGTGCTGGCCAAGGCCTTCGATCCGTTCTTTACCACCAAGCCCATCGGCCAGGGCACCGGCCTGGGATTGTCGATGATCTACGGATTTGCCCAGCAATCCGGTGGGCACCTGAGCCTGGACAGCGTGCCAGGCCAAGGCACGCGCGTGCAGCTGTACCTCCCGCGGCTGCACGTTGCGCCGCTCGAGCAAGCTACCGAACCGGCGACCACCGACACACCGGCAGCCAACGCCGGCGAAACCGTGCTGCTGGTGGAAGACGAACCGGCGGTGCGCATGTTGGTGCTCGATCTGCTGCACGCCTTGGGCTATACCGCGCTCGAAGCCGAAGAGGCGAAACAGGCCATTGCGTTGCTGGAGTCCAGGCAGCGCATCGATTTGCTGGTGACCGATGTCGGCTTGCCGGGCATGAATGGCCGGCAGTTGGCGGAAGTTGCCCGCCAGCACAGGCCCGACTTGAAAGTATTGTTCATGACCGGTTACGCGCAGAAAGCCACCGAGCGCCAAGGGTTCCTGGACCAAGGCATGGATATGGTCGCCAAGCCGTTCACCCTGGATCTGCTGGCCACCAAAATTCGGGCGATGATCAACCATGGCAAGTGACTTGAGGCATAATCGCCGCCCTTTTGCACCGCTCAGGTCACCGCTGCAATGAAAGCCCAAGCCCGCCATATCCTGGTGAAAACCGCCGAAGAAGCCGAACAGCTCAAGCAACGCATCGCCAAGGGCGAGGCGTTCGACGTCCTGGCGAAGAAATACTCCACCTGCCCCTCCGGCAAGCGCGGCGGTGACCTGGGTGAAGTACGGCCGGGGCAGATGGTCGGTGCCATCGACGCGGTGATTTTCAAGAAGCCGCTGCGAGTGGTGCACGGGCCGATCAAGAGCAAGTTCGGCTATCACCTGGTGCAGGTTTTTTACCGGGATTGAAGCGATCCTGAGCTGCGAACCAACCCGTTTGATCAGGACTGGTGGACACCCGTGGCGAGGGAGCTTGCTCCCGCTGGCCCGGTCCGACGCTTCGGGCGAAGCAGGCCCCTTCTTAGCGGCTGCTGCGCAGCCGAACGGGAGCAAGCTCCCTCGGCACAGAGAAAGTCCGCTGACTAATTGGGAATCAACGCCCCCGGTACCTGGATCACCCGGCTCGCCAACAGGTGCCCGGCCTCGGCCGCCTCCGCCGGGCTGCCACCCAGCAAGCGACTGGCCAGGTAGGCGGCGCTGAACGAGTCACCCGCCGCCGTCGTGTCCACCACCCGCTCGACCCGCTGGGCAGGCACTTCGTAAGACCGACCGTCACAACGGATCAGACAGGCTTCGGCGCCGCGCTTGAGCACCACTTCCGGCGTGCCCAGTTGCGCATACGCGGCAAACACCGCCTCGCTGTCGACGTAGCCGTACAGCGCCTGTTCGTCATCCACCGTCAACAGCGCCAGCTCGACGTAGGGCAACACGCTGCGATAAGCCGCGCGGGCGGCTTCGACCGAGGGCCAAAGCCTGGCCCGGTAATTATTGTCGAACACCACTTGCGCGCCGCGCCGGCGCGCCTCGAGCAGGGTCTCGATGAGTTTGCGCCGCCCCTGCTCGCCGATGACCGCCAGGGTGATGCCGCTGAAATAAAGCACGTCATAGCCAGGCAATGCCGCCAGGATCGGCGCGGCGGCCGGCGTGGTGAAGCACTCGCGCACCGCCGCCTCGTTGCGCCAGTACAGGAAGCGCCGCTCACCGGCCGCATCGGTCTGGATGCAATACAAGCCCGGCAGGCGCCCCGGCAAGCGCTGGACCATGCCCAGGCCAATACCTTCAACCGCCCAGCCCTGGCACATGGCGTCGCTGAAACTGTCATCGCCCAGGGCGGTGACGTAATCCACCGAACCTTTGTCGCCCAAGGCCCGGGCCAGGTACACCGCGGCGTTCAGCGTGTCACCGCCGAAGCTCTGTTGCAGGCTGCCGTCTGCGCGTTCTTGCAGTTCGATCATGCATTCGCCGATCAGCGCAATGCGAGGTGTTGAAGCTGTCATGGATAAATCCTGGTGTTTCGAGGAGGTCTGGGCACGAATCGGTCTGAACGTTAGAAACAGGTTTCCATGCTCTCGACCACCCGCAATCCCTCATCCACCAGGCACGCCACCCGCCATTTGTCGAACGTCAGGCACGGATGGGAGGTACCGAACGCAATGATGTCGCCAACCCGCAACTCGACGCCCGGCGTCACCGTCATGAAGGCATGCTGATCCATCACCGCCGTCACCTTGCAGCCGCTGATGTCGTCCCCAGCCACCGAATCCGAACCGGGCGTGTAGCGCTTGAGCGGCACCGGCAACCCAGCGTCGTAAGCGACGTCGCGCTTGCCCAGGGCAATCACCGCGAAGCCCGGCTCCGGCAACGATTGCACGTGGGCCCAGACTTCCAGGGCCGGGCGCAGGCCTTCGTGCAGGTCGTTGCGCCGCTCCAGTACGCAGCACTGCGCCTCTTTGTAGATGCCATGATCATGGGCCACGTAACTGCCGGGACGCAGCACGCTGAGGAAACGTCCGTGGGCATTGCGCGCTTCGAACGACTCGGCGATCAGGTCATACCAGGCCGAACCCGAGGCGGTAACGATGGGTTTGTCGATGGCAAACGCGCCGCTGTCCTGCAACTGCATCGCCAGTCCCACCAGGGACGCGGCGAACGCACGGATGCCGCTGACGGCGTGGTCGCCGTGGATCACGCCTTCGTAGCCTTCGATACCGGTCAATGCCAGCGCCGGTTGCGCGCCGATGGCCTCTGCCAGGGCCAGCACCTCGGCCTCGGTCCGGCAACCACAACGACCACCGACCACGCCGTATTCGATCATCACGTTCAAGCGCGCACCGCGAGAGGCGAAATAAGCCCCGAGCTCGGCGACGTTGTCTGGATGATCGACCAGGCAGTGAAATTCGAATGCCGAGTCGGCCAGCAGATCGGCGATCAGCGCCATGTTCGGCCGGCCCACCAACTGATTGGCCATCAACACCCGGCGCACGCCATGGGCGTAGGCGGCACGGGTCTGCACCGCCGTGGCGAGGGTCAGGCCCCAGGCGCCGGCTTCGATCTGGCGACGAAACAGCGCCGGGGTCATGCTGGTCTTGCCGTGGGGCGCCAGCTCGGCGCCGCTGTCGCTGACGAACTTTTGCATCCAGCGAATGTTGTGCTCCAGCGCCTCGCGATGCAGCACCAGGGCCGGCAGACTGACATCGTGCAGCAGATGGGCGCCCAGGAGAGCGGCGCCCTTTTCGACGCCGGCATGATCAATGGCAGAAGACATGTTCGAACTCCTCATACAGCCTCGGCTGTCTATTCGTTGATGCGACGGGCCAGGTTGTTGGCGCTTTCGATCAGCACCCGGCGGTAGTCGGCGTAATTGTTCTTGGCGTCGGCCCTTGGGGCGACGATGCACAGGGTCGCAATCGCCACGCCATTGGGGTCTTTGACCGGGGCGGCGAAGCAATGGGTAAAGGTGTCGGCAACGCTGTCGAAGGAGAAAAATCCATCAATGCCGGCCTGGCGGATTTCCTTGAGGAACTGTTCAAGGGGCAGGCGCTCGCCGTCCGGCAGGATGAAGTCGTCGGGATCGATCAGGTCGACGATCTGCTGGTCGCTCAAATGCGCCAGCAGCAGGCGCCCGGACGCGGTCCAGGGGATCGGCGCGTTCTCGCCGACGTCCGACGAAATGCGAAAATGCCGCTCGCCTTCCTTCATCAGCGCGACGGTGTATTTGCGCCCGTTGAGCAGGCACATCTGCGCCGTTTCCCGGGTCTGGCGGACGATTTCCTGCAGGGCCTGATCGGCCTCGCGGCTCAAATCGAAATGCCGCAGGTGCGCCTGCCCGAGAAAATACAACTGGCGGCCCAGGTAGACGTGACCGTCCTTGCCCACCGGCTCAAGGATGCGCCGCTCCAGCAGCGACGCCACCAGTTCGTAGACCGTGGACTTGGGGCTGCCGATGCCGCTGGCGATGTCGTTCGGGCGCAGCGGCTGGCCGATTTCCTTGAGGAAATCGAGAATATCGAACGCCCGATCCAATCCTCTAGCCCGGCGTTTGATGGTGTCTTCGGTCATGTCTGCGGTTCCTGAAATTTCACCCATAATCGCATGTATCTTTATTGTGGCGAGGGAGCTTGCTCCCGCTCGGCTGCGCAGCAGTCGCAAAAAGATGGGCCTGCTGCGCAGGCCAGCGGGAGCAAGCTCCCTCGCCACAAAAGCGAATTCGCCAGAATATCGTGTTCAGGCCTTTTTCTTGTAGGCGATGCAATCAATCTCGACCTTGCAATCGACCATCATGCTCGCCTGTACACAGGCGCGGGCCGGGGCGTGTTCAGGGCTGAAGTATTCGCCGAAGACCTTGTTGAAACTCCAGAAGTCCCGCGGGTCATCCAGCCATACCCCACAGCGCACCACATCCTCCAGGCCGTAGCCGGCCTCTTCGAGAATGGCCACCAGGTTCTTCATGGTCTGGTGCGTCTGCTCGACGATCCCCCCGGCAACGATCTCGCCGTTCACCGCCGGCACCTGGCCGGACACATGCAGCCAGCCATCGGCCTCCACGGCGCGGGCGAATGGCCGTGGCTGGCCACCGCCTGCGGTGCTGCCAGTGCCGTATCGCGTAATGCTCATGGTTATCTCCTTGTTGAATTGAATTTAAAAACGGGTGTTCTTGAGAAATTCCGCCAGGCGTGGCGATTGGGGGCGTTCGAACAGTTCCTTCGGCGGTCCCTGCTCTTCGATGCGGCCCTGGTTCATGAAGACGATTTTGTCGGACACCTCGAAGGCAAAGCGCATTTCGTGGGTCACCAGCAACATGGTCATGCCGTCTTCGGCCAGCCCCTTGATCACGTTCAGTACTTCGCCAACCAGCTCCGGGTCCAGGGCCGAAGTCACTTCGTCGAACAGCATCAGGCTCGGGTTCATCGCGATGGCCCGGGCAATCGCCACGCGCTGCTGCTGGCCGCCGGACAACTGACCGGGAAAATGATCGCGCCGTTCCAGCAGGCCGACCCGCTGGAGCCATTTTTCAGCCAAGGCCACCGCTTCATCCTTGGGCAGTTTTTTCACCTTGAGCAGTCCCAGCGTGACGTTCTGCAGCGCGGTCAAATGGGGGAACAGGTTGAATTGCTGGAAGGCCATGCCGGTCATCGCCCGATGTCGGGCGATGATTTTTTCGGGATGGCGGATACGCTTGCCGGCCACCTCGTCATAACCGATGGACTCGCCGTCGAGCACGATCTGGCCGCCCTGGAATTCTTCCAGCATGTTCACGCAGCGCAACAGCGTGGTCTTGCCCGAACCACTGGAACCGATGAGCGTGACCACGTTGCCGCGCTGCATGCTCAGGTCCACGCCCTTGAGCACTTCCAGCGGGCCGTACTGTTTGCGCAGGCCGCGAATGTCCAGCAGCGGTCGGGCGTTTGAGAGGGATACGTTAGTCATGGCAAGGCCACCCGCTTTTCAATGTGCCGCCCGAGCAATTCGATGGCGTAGTTGATGATGAAAAAGAGAAACCCGGCGAACAGGTAGAACTCCAGAGTCATGAAGGTCCGGGCGATGATCTGCTGGGTGCTAAGCAGCAATTCGGCGACGCCGATCACCGACAACAGGGTCGAGGCCTTGACGATCTCGGTGGAGGAATTGACCCAGGTCGGCAGGATCTGTCGCAACGCCTGGGGCAACAGCACGTAAGCCAGCGCCTGGTAGAACGTCAGACCGATGGCCTGGCTCGCTTCCATCTGCCCACGGGGCAAGGCCTGCAAGGCACCGCGCACGATCTCGGCGACATGCGAACCACAAAATAGCGTCAAGCCCAGGACACCGGCCTGGAACGCGCCGATCTGCCAGCCCAGCGCCGGGGCCATGTAGAAGCAGGCCAGCACCAACACGAACACCGGCGTGCCGCGAATCAGGTCGACGTAGAAACGAAACGGCGCGCGCGTCCAGGCCCGCCCGTAGGTCAGCGCCAGCCCGGCGACGACGCCGATCAAGGTACCCAACACAATCGCCAGCAGCGAACACTGCACACTGGTCAGGAAACCGGCGAGCAAGGTGTCCCGGGCGACCCACAACTCATGCAACCAACTGGGGGATTCGTACATGGAACACTCCTAACGGCGGATCGCCAGGCGCTGCTCGAAATACCGCAGCAGCATGGCGATGAGGTAACAGGCCGCGACATACAGGGCCGTGGTCACCAGCCAAGTTTCAATCACCCGGTAGCTCTCCACGTTGATCTTGCGGGCGTAATAGGTCAGCTCCGGCACGGCAATCGCCGCCGCCAGGGACGTGTCCTTGAACAGCGAAATGAAGTTGTTCGACAGCGCCGGCAGCACATTGCGCAACATCACCGGCACGGTGACGTAGGCCTTCACCTGCCACTCGCCCAGGCCGATCGCCAACCCCGCCTCACGCTGTCCCTTGTGGATGCTCACCAGCCCGCCGCGGAACACTTCGGTCAGGTAGGCCCCGGCGTATAACGAAAGCGTGATGACAAACGATGGCAGCTTGTCCAGGCGAATGCCCAGGCTTGGCAAGGCGAAATAGATCAGCAGGATCAACACCAGGATCGGCGTATTGCGGATCACCGTGACGTACACCGAGGCCAGCACTCGCAGCAGGCGATGCTTGCTCAGCAATGCAAACGCCAGCAGCAGGCCGATCACACAACCGATGGCGATCGACACCAGCGCCAGGGAAAGGCCCAGGCCCAGCCCCGCCAGCAAGGTGTCGAAATCGCGCCAGACGGCGGCAAAGTTCAACTGATAATTCATGGTCGGCAATACCTTAGTCGGAGCGCCTTGATGTGGCGCTCCGGGCTCACAGGGTCATTTGTATTCAACCGGAAAACCAATGGCGGGCGACGGCAACTCGACACCGAACCACTGCTTGAACGACGCCGCATAGGTGGGGAATTCCACGCCGGTCATGGCCTCGTGCAGGGTGGTGTTGACGAAGTTCAACCAGTCCTGGTCGCCGCGCTTGACTGCACAGGCGTAGGTTTGCGGGCTCCAGGCATAGGCCGGGCTGCGGTAGCGCCCAGGGTTCTGCACCATCAGGTATTTGACCGAGGATTGGTCGGTGGCAGCGGCATCGGCGCGGCCGGAGTTCACCGCCTGATACATCAAGTCGACACTGTCGTATTGATCGACCTTGGCCTTGGGCAGCGCCTGGTGCACCAGTTCTTCGGCATAGACGTTCTGCAACACCGCCACGGTGACGTCATCGCCCGCCGCCTTGAGGTCTTCGATCTCCTTGTACCTGCTGTTTGCCGGCAATAGCAGGCCCACCCCTTCGCGGTAGTAAGGCAGGGTGAACGCCACTTGCTGGGCGCGACTGGCGGTGACGGTGATGAACTGGCAACTCATGTCGACCTTGTCCGTCAGCAGGTTGGGAATCCGCGCATCGGACGACTGCACCACGAACTCGACTTTCTCCGGGTCATTGAACAGCCCTTTAGCGAGCATCCGCGCAATGTCGATATCGAACCCCTGCAACTTGCCATCCGCTCCCTGGAAGTGCCACGGCGCGTTGGTGCTGCCGGTGCCCACGATCAATTTCCCGCGTTGCAGTACGCTGTCGAGCTTGCTGTCGGCCGCCTGGGCGACACCCATGGCAGCCGTCGTGGCTGCGAAGAAAAAAACACACGCTTTGAACAAGGAAGGTCGGCGTTGCATGGCAAGCACTCCAAGGTGAGTTTATTCCGCTATACCGGAACGTGGTATGTAACAACGGAATAGACAGCAGAAAGTGTGCCACAGCCTTTCGGCCCTGGGGAGGGATAAATGGAAAGCGAAGGAAATCAGCCAGATAGAAATAATCCACGACTCAGCGGCGTTGCGACGCGAAAGTGCGTTGCTACCCTTGGCTACGGCTGCCGTGTAGCAAGGCCCCATCCCGAAGCGCCGGCGAGTGCCGGGTACACCCGTCGCACCGAAACGGGGCCGTCTAACTGTCAACTCTGACAGTAGCGATGCCGGGGCCTGTTGCTTATCGTTTCAGGCACCGTCTCGATAGCAGGGAAGCCAGCCATGAGTTCGCTCATTACCCACGTCACGACCCAAACGGACTACCGCAACGCCCTCAAGACCTGGCGCCCGGTGATTTTCTATTTCGGCCATCCGCACTGCTACGCCTGCGGCATGGCCGACCCGCTGTTCTGCAAAGTCGCCGAAGCCTTCGTAAACCGCGCCGTGATCTACAAACTGAGCACCGACCAGTCGCCCCGGCATCCACACGTCACCGGGACGCCCACTGTGCTGTTCTATAAAGACGGGAAGTTGCGCCGCAAGCTCAAGGGCATCGGCGACCAGGCCTCACTGGTCCAGGCATTCAACGAACTGGTCGGGCGGACCAGACCCAGGCGCGCGCCGCCGGCGTCCCGTCACGATTTGCGCTGGCTGCATAAACGATTGCAACGCTGTGTACGGTGCGCCGCGGGCCGGTGCTTTTGAGATTACGAGCGCTGCCTCGTTAACGCCATCCACGAAACCGATGTCGCTACATTTTTTGCGAAGTTAGCCTGGCAGATACAGCAGATTGTTCTTTGTCGGGCTCAACAACGGCACATCCCGCCAGGACCGCTTTGTTAGTTTATCGGGAAGAATCACGGCCTGCTTTCGGCTACGTCGTCACTGCTTCAGGAGCCCGTTGGATGACCACCCAAACCTCGAATATTGCACAAACCACCGGGCAGTTTTATATCGATGGACGCTGGCAGTCGCCAGCCCGATCAATGACGCTATCGGTGATCAATCCCGCCACCGAAGAAATCATCGCCGAGGTTGCCCAAGGCTCCTCCCAAGACGTCGACCGCGCCGTCGCGGCGGCTCGCGCGGCGTTTCCCGGTTGGGCCGCGACGCCGGTGGCGGACCGTGCATTGATCGTCGGCAAGATTCACGAGCTGATGCTCGAACGTAAGGAAGCGCTGGCCCAGATGCTGTGCCTGGAGATGGGCGCGGCCATCGGTTTCGCGCGGTCCATGCAGGTGCCATTGGCCGCCGAGCACGTTCGGGTCGCGCGCGATGTGCTGACTTCCTATCGCTTCCAACACGTCGAAAACGGCACGGCCATCGTGCGTGAACCCATCGGTGTCTGCGGCCTGATCACGCCATGGAATTGGCCGCTTTACCAGATCACCGCCAAGGTCGCGCCGGCGATAGCCGCCGGCTGCACCGTGGTGCTCAAGCCCAGCGAACTGTCGCCCTTGAGCGCCCTGTTTTTCGCCCAGTTGGTGCATGACTCGGGCCTCCCCGCCGGCGTATTCAACCTGGTCAATGGCAACGGTGCCGAGGTCGGCACGGCCATGGCGGCACACCCGGACATCGACATGATCTCCATCACCGGCTCCAACCGCGCGGGCGCCTTGGTCGCGCAAGCTGCCGCCGCCACGGTGAAGCGCGTCACCCAGGAGCTGGGCGGCAAGTCGCCGAATATATTGCTGCCCGACGCGGACTTCGCCAAAGCCGTGCCGCCGGGGGTGTTGTCGGCGTTCCGCAACGTCGGCCAGTCGTGCAGCGCACCAACCCGAATGATTGTGCCGCGCAACCGCTTGGCGGAAGTCGAGGCGCTGGCCGCCGCCACCGCCAACGCGATCATCGTCGGTGACCCCTTGTCGGAAGAAACCGTACTGGGTCCGATCGCCAACGAGGCACAGTTCAAGCGCGTGCAGGCCATGATCGAAGCGGGCTTGGCTGAAGGGGCAAAACTGCTCTGCGGCGGTCCGGGGCGCGTAGCGGGTTTCGAGAAAGGCTTCTACACCCGGCCAACGGTGTTCTCCCACGTCAGCACCGGCATGCGCATCGCCCAGGAAGAGATCTTCGGCCCGGTGCTGTGCATCATCCCCTACGACACGGTGGATGAAGCGGTGGCCATCGCCAACGACACCGTCTACGGCCTGGGCGCCCATGTCCAAGGCCAGGACCTCGATCAGGCCCGCGCCGTGGCCGCGCGCATCCGCGCCGGGCAAGTGCTGTTGAACTACCCGGCCTGGAATCCCATGGCGCCATTCGGGGGTTACAAGCGTTCGGGAAACGGACGCGAATATGGGGTGCATGGGTTTGAGGAATATCTGGAAATCAAGGCGATTGTCGGGTTCGAGTGACTGCCCTACTCCTCGAACCGCCCCGTGCCCTCACGATCACGTTCGTAGTGCCGGGCCAGCGCAAACGCCGGCAGCCAGGACTCGCGGCGCACGGTCCAGCTTTCGTAGGTGGGCATCAGTTGGTCGGGCGCATCCAGCGTGCCCAGGTTCAGTTCAATCTCGTCGCCACTGCGGGCGAACAGGGATGAGCCGCAGGTGGGGCAGAAATGGCGCCCGGCATAGTCCCGGGTTGCGCCCGTGATCGTCACCGCGTCCTCGGGGAACACCGCGGCGGCGTAAAACACTGCGCCAAGGTGCTTGCGGCAATCGAGGCAGTGGCAAAGGCCGACCCGGTATGGGCGCCCCGAAGCTTCAATGCGAATGTTGCCGCACAGGCAACCGCCGGTGAATCGGTCCATTGTGCATCTCCTCTGCTATCGAGAATTTTCATGACGTGTGCCGATCAAGAATAGGTGCATGTTGCGCCATCAGCTCGACCACCCAGTCGATGAACACTCGCAACTTGGCGCTGATGTGACGGTTCGGCGGGTAAGCCACGTAGAGCGGCATCGGGTCCAGGCGCCAGCCTGCGAACAGCGGCACCAGCGTACCCTGCGCCTCGTGGAGTCGTGACATGTAGCTGGGCAGCCAGAGTATTCCCAACCCCGCCAGGCCTGCGGCGAGGTAAGCGTTGCCATCGTCGACCGCCACGACGTAACGCCCTTTGATGTGCAGGCGCTCGTCGTGGTTGTGCATGGCGTAAGGCAGCGCTTTGCCGGTGCGTGCCCAGAGGAAACCGACGATGCGGTGCTCGGAATCCTCCAGTTCCCGGGGATGGACGGGCGTGCCCACGCGCGCCAGGTAACTCGGCGCGGCGAAGACGCCGAGGGCCAGGTCGCCGACGCGCCGGGCGATCAGCGACTGATCCGTCAGTTCGCCGCCACGCACCACGCAATCGACGTTTTCATCAATGATGTCGACGATGCGATCGCTCACGCCCATGTCGATCTGGATGTCCGGGTAGCGGGCATGAAAAGCCGGCAGCGCCGGCACCAGGATTATCGCGGCCAGCGGGCTCGGCACATCCACCCGCAGACGCCCTCGAGGCAGCGCCTGAGCGCTGGACAGGCTGGTCTCGGCATCGTCCATGTCAGCCAGCAGGCGAATCGCCCGCTCGTAGAAGACCGCGCCGTCAGCGGTGACATTGACCTTGCGCGTCGTGCGGTTGAGCAACTTGACCCGCAAGCGTGCCTCGAGCTGCTGCACCAGTTGGGTCACGGTGGTCTTGCTCATGTGCAGGGTTTGCGCCGCCTTGGTAAAACTGCCCGCCTCCACCACTCGAACAAACGCCTGCATCGCATCGAAACGATCCATCTTCCCCGCCACCTCCGTCAGATTGTTCGGAATTCACAAACAGTGAGCGCCAAGGTTGCTCGTTTATCGCCCGGGGACAAGCCCCTAGAGTGACGTCAACGATGAATTCGCGTCGTTCCACATGATTTCCGGAGGTCCCCATGACACCGCGTGACGTAGTTTTCCCACCCGGACGCCAGGCGCTATACGAACGCAACCGCTATTCGCCGGCGATTCGTTCCAATGGTTTCCTGTTCGTGTCCGGGCAAGTCGGCAGCACCGAGGATGGCTCGCCCGAGCCCGTGCTGGAAGACCAGGTCCGCCGCGCCTTCAACAATCTCAAGGCGATACTCGCCGCCGCAGATTGCAGCTTTGACGATGTGGTCGATGTCACGGTCTTCATGGTCGACCCGCAGTCGATTTTCGAGCGGGTCTGGAGCGTCGTGCCCGAATTCTGGGGCAACGCGCCGCACCCGACGCTGACGGCCGTAGGCGTGACGTGGCTGTATGGTTTTCAGTTCGAGATCAAGGTGATCGCCAAATTGCCTGAAGGCGACAGGTAACGCGTTGACCTACGCACGACAAAGCAATGCCATCGCGAGCAGGTCCGCGATGGCGAAGCGTCAACCTTTCACCGCTGCCTGGATCGCCGCGATGTCGATCCTGGTCATCGTCATCATGGCTTCGAAGGCACGCTTGGCGGCGGCCTTGTCGGTGCTGGTGACGGCATCGACCAGCACGCGGGGACTGATCTGCCACGACACACCCCATTTGTCCTTGCACCAGCCGCAGGCGCTGGCCTGGCCGCCGTTGTCGATGATCGCGTTCCACAAGCGGTCCGTTTCGGCCTGGTCATCGGTGGCGACCTGGAACGAAAAAGCCTCGTTGTGCTTGAACATCGCGCCGCCGTTGAGCCCGATACAAGGGATGCCGATCACCGTGAAATCCACGGTGATCACATCGCCCTGCTGGCCGGCCGGGTAATCGCCCGGCGCATGATGGATGGCGTTCACTGCGCTGTCGGGAAACGTCCTTGCATAGAACTCCGCCGCTTCCTGCGCAGTGCCGTCGTACCAGAGACAGATCCTGTTTTTATTGTTCATTGCGCTTCTCCGAAAGGGACTGGACGGTAAAGTCTAGCAGCCCCCCGCGAAGGTGAATGACCAGGCCTCAGGTGAACAGATCGACACCCAGTTGGAATGCAACCCACAGCGCCAGGCCAGTGGCAAAGACCAGGGCGATGTTTTCGAACAGGTTGTTGCGGTATTCCTTGCTCAGCAACGACTTCTGGTTGGACATGATCAACAGGCCCAGGGAAATCACCGGCAAGCCAATGATGTTCAGCGCATTGACGCCGATGGTCAGGGTCACGAAGTCCGGCATACCGGGCAGCGACCAGATCAGCGGTGTCACGAGGATGAACAGCATGAACCACTTGTGCATCGGGTCGCGATGGAATTCCTTGCCATAACGCTCGCGACGCTCGGGCTTGACGTGCTGGAAGGCGTCGGTGATGAGCATCGGAAACGCCGTGGTCTTGCCGGAAATACTGGCGAACAACGTGGCGAAGACACCGATGAAGAAGACGTACCAACCGATCGGGCCGAAGAAGATTTCCAGGGCCTTGCCCAAGTCGCCCAGGGTGTTGACCTCAATGCCGTTGGGCCGCAGGATTTCCGCGCCGACGATCCAGATCGCCAGGTTGATGACGATGCCGACGAACACCGCAAACAGCAGGTCGTTACGCTGGATGCGCTTGTGCTCCGGCCCGACCCAACCTTTCTGGCGCATGACGTAGGGGTGGACGAAGTTGGCGATGGAACCCGCCACCGCACCGATCACCGACACCGCCACCAGCAGCGCACCGTGCACGCCTTCATCGGGCGGGATGCTGAAGCCGATGGTGCCTTTGACGATACCGGCGACATCCGGCCCGGACATCACCGCCAGCGCCAGGAACGCCAGGGTCATGATCGCCAGCAGCGCCTTCATCACGCCCTCGATCATCGTGTAGATATTGCGACCGACGAGCATCCACACCGCCAGCACCACCGCCACCGAACAGAGCAGCGCGTAGTCCGTCTTGAGCAGCATGGCCAAGGCCTCGCCGGCGCCCTTGATCATGTAGGCATTCATCAGATGCCCCATGAGCAGCGCATACACCAGCAGGAACCAGGCAAAGAACGGATTGAGTTGCGCGTAGCCTTGCAGGATGGTCATGCCCTGGTTATTGCAGAGCTGGAAGCGCGCGATGATGTTGACGATCAGGTATCGAAGCAGCAGCGACACCGCCAACACCCACATCATGGCGTAGCCGTAGTTTGCGCCGGCCACGGAAGAGGTGATGAGGTCGCCGGCGCCCAGCCAGGACAGTACCGCGATGATACCGGGGCCAAGTAGCTTCAACAGTCGTGTGAAGCGGCCTCGCGCGGGGGCACTGGCCTTGCCTTCTACGGAAGGAATGCTCGACATGGATGGATCTCCGTTATTTTTTTTGTGCGAACGGCGACAGTCCATCATATTTCGTACGACATCGTACAACCAAAATTAAACCGGGAGTATGTAAAAATGTTTCCAGGCCTGAGGTATGGGAAAACGCCACTACGGCAAGCCCTCACGGGACACTCCCCTGCTCGCCATGGTTGATCATCCAGCGAATCATGCTCGCCACCGGCACGCGATAGTGTTGGACCGCGTTCAAACCCGCCTGCTCATGCCGATATCGTTCGACATAGCGGCTGAGCAACACATGACTGCCATCCTCGGCAAGCCGCAGCTCAACTTCGTGGCAATGCAGAGCACCTTGGCCGAGGGTTTTCACCCGACGGCGCAGGACCAGCGCTTCGCTATTCATCCGCGGCCCCTTCTTCCTGGCATTGCGGCTCGTCTTGCACGGAGCCCAGTTTGCCGTCGGCGACGAAGTCGGCGCGCCGTTGCGCGATCGCGTCGCGGAGCGCCACGTAATAATCGGGTTGGGTTTGCAGCTTGTCGGTGAGCGGCAACGCCTCGGCGCGACCATCGACAACACCACCCACGGTCTTGATCGTGCCCAACGTCTCGACGGTATCGCTGTTGCTGCCGAACGGGTCCACGGCGAAGCTCACCACCTTGCCGGTCGCATCGCGCAAATTGCCGGTGCCAAACAACGGCAGCTCGACAATCGGCCCGGGGGCGATGTTCCAGACGCCGAAGGTCTGGCCGAAATCGGCCTCGTGGCGCTCGATGCCCATCTTGCCCGACACGTCGATCAGCCCGACCATGCCCACGGTGGTGTTGATGACAAACCGCCCCAAGGTGGTGACCGAGCGCTGCCCGTTGCCTTGCAACAGATCGTTGATGAACACCTTGGGCTCGCCGAAGTTGGCGACGAAATTGTGCACGCCGGTCTGGACCATGTCCGGCAGTTTGCGATAACCCCGGGCGACGGGGGCCAGCGCGTAATCGTCGAGCGTGCGGTTGAAAGCGAAGATGCCGCGGTTCACCGGCTCGACGGGGTCGTGCACGGCGTAGGGAGCAGGCTGGCAACTGCCTGGCGTTGCCGGGGGCGTGCTGGTGCAACCGCTGGCAAACGCCGCCAGCGCAACGATGACAGTGGATCGAGCAAGCAGCGGCGCGGGTCTGGCGATCGGCATACAGAATTATCTCGGCGAGGAATAAGGAGTGCCTACCCGTTGAAAGCCGAACACCAAACCCGTGGCGAGGGAGCTTGCTCCCGCTGGGTCGCGAAGCGGCCCCCAAAAATCCATGAGCGCTTCGCACTCAAGCGGGAGCAAGCTCCCTCGCCACAGGGTTCAGTGCACAGCTTCATTGGCTGACATCGATGCAAGCCTGCCGCTGTTTTCTTGCCTGAAGATTTCCGCAATGTTGCGCGCCGGTCGCTTTGTTTCCAGATTGAAATATATGACGCAAGCGGCGGATTGACCCTAGTATCGCCTCCTGTATCCCTTGCCCGACGTGACCACTGTGAGCCATCTACTCCTGGTGGACGACGACCTCGAAGTCCTCGCCCTCCTGCGCAAATTCCTCGAACAACATGGTTATAGCGTTGAGGTCGCCGCCGACGGCAACGCCTTGTGGCAAGCGGTGGAACGTCGGCAGCCAGACCTGATCATTCTTGACGTCATGCTCCCCGGCGATAACGGGCTGGTGCTTTGCCAACGGTTAAGGACCGAACACCGGGTCGGCATCGTCATGCTCACCGCCATGGGCGAGTTGAGCGATCGCGTCGTCGGCCTGGAAATGGGCGCCGACGATTACCTGACCAAACCCTTCGACGCGCGGGAGCTGCTGGCCCGGGTGCGCGCCGTCCTGCGGCGTACCGGCGAAGCCAGGGGTAGCCAGGGCGATATCTCCCGGCCGGTGCTGGAATTCGAAGGCTGGCAGCTGGACGTCACTCGCCGCGAGTTGCGCTCCCCCGACAAGGTCATGATCCCGCTGTCTGCCGGGGAATTCGAGCTGCTGCTGGTGTTCGCCGAACACCCGCGCCGCGTACTGACCCGCCAGCAGTTGCTAGATATGGCTCGTGGCGAAACCTTCGATGCGTTTGACCGCAGCATCGATGTCCAGGTCAGCCGACTGCGGCGCAAACTGGAGTCCGACGTTACGGGCCCATCGATGATCCGCACCGTTCGCAACAGCGGCTACCTGTTCAGTCCCCACGTGGTGAAGCGATGATCAGCCAGCGCACCAAAGTGCCTCGGCCACGGGACACGGTCGCACGCTGGATCGCCCTGACCACGATGCTCGCAATGTTGACGCTGCTGGCCCTCAACGAGCTGTTTTCCCTGCTGGCCGGCGCCTGGGCGCGCCCTCCCCTGATGGAAACCGGCCTGATGGAAAAGGCGGCGGCCATCACCCGCATCATCGACTCGGTCGACTCCGGACGACGGCTCGACATTGCCAAGGCCGCCAGCGACCAAGGGCTCAGCGTGCAGTGGTTGCAGCGCCGTGAAGAGGCGCGGTTGCCCATCGTCGACGACCCGGAGTTCAGCGAGGGCTCGGCGTTTTTGCGTCGTCAACTGGGCAGGCCCGACGCCCGCGTAGAAGCCTACGAGCCGGGCGATTGGCCCACCGATGATCCCGCTCGGCGCTACGCCCTGATCATCGAGCTGGCCGACCATACCTGGGTGGACCTTTCCGTGGCCTCACGCAGCTGGGGCCTGGGGGAATGGCAGCGCAACCTGATCATTATCGCGCTGATCCTGCTCTCGACATTGATCGTCGCCCTGATTGCCACGCGGCACCTGGCGACACCGCTGGAACGCTTCGCCGAGGGCGCCAGGCGCTTCGGCGTGGATTTCCGGGCGCCGCCCATCCCGGTCGTCGGCCCCTTCGAGATCCGCCAGGCGATCCTGGCGTTCAATGCCATGCAGGCCCAGCTCAAGCATTTCGTCCAGGACCGCACACAAATGCTCGCGGCCATTTCCCATGATTTGCGGGCACCGTTGACCCGCATGCGCCTGCGCGGGGAATTCATCGAGGACGCCGAACAGCAATCGAGATTATTCAGGGACGTCGATGAAATGCAGGCGATGGTCAACGCGGCATTGGAGTTCTTCCGCGACGAAGCGCGGCTCGAGCACGCCACGGCATTCGACCTGGCAGAACTGCTGCACACTGTCGTCGATGACTTCAGGGACGCAGGTATCGAGGTCTACTTTGAGGGCGCCCAGCGGTTTGTCTATGTAGGCCGGCCCATCGGGATAAAACGTGCGCTGACCAACCTGATCGACAACGCGATCAAATACGGCACCGAGCCCAGCGTCCAGCTCAAGGCCTATACGGACTGCGTCGAGATCCGCGTCCTCGACCGCGGTCCGGGCATCGCGCCGCCATTTCACGAGCAAGTCTTCGCGCCATTCTTTCGCATCGAGGGTTCGCGCAACAAGAACACCGGCGGCGTCGGCCTGGGCCTGTCGGCGGCGCGGGCGACGGTGCTGGAGCATGGCGGCACGCTGACCCTCAGGAATCGGCGCGATGGTGGCCTGGAGGTCAAAGTCACGCTCCCGCTCAATTGACTCCTAGGCGAACAATGCCCTAAACATCACGCGCCTTCCCCGGTAGGATGTCCGGCCTTTGCCTTGGACCCAGTCGCCTGGAATTGCCTGATGATCCTGATCGTTTACGCCCATCCCTACCCCGACCAGTCGCGGGTCAACCAGCAAATGCTCAAGCGCGCGTCCGCCAATCCGCACGTGGTGATACGGTCTCTCTACGACCTCTATCCCAACTTCGACATCGACGTCGAGGCCGAACAGCGCGCCGTCGAACAGGCAGGCCTGGTCGTGCTCCAGCATCCGATGTACTGGTACAGCATGCCGCCCCTGCTGAAATTGTGGATCGATAAGGTGTTTACCCACGGCTGGGCGTACGGCAAAGGCGCAACGGCCCTCACGGACAAAAGCCTGCTCTGGGCGGTGACCACCGGCGGCGAACACGATCATTTCCAGATGGGCGCCTATCCAGGCTTTTGCGTGCTGGCCCAGCCCCTCCAGGCGACCGCACTTTACTGCCACATGCGCTGGTTGGAGCCGGTGGTCGTGCATGGCGCGTATGCCGCCGAATCCGACGCCCAACGCGCACAAATCGAACACTACGGCGAACGCCTGGCCGCCTGGAAGGAAGATTGATATGGAGACCCATAGCCTGATTGAAATGCTGATCTACCTGGCCTCGGCGACGTTGATCGTACCGATTGCCGTACGTTTCGGCCTGGGCCCGGTGTTGGGTTACCTGCTGGCCGGCTGCGTGATCGGTCCGTGGGGGCTGAAGCTGATTACCGACGTAAAGGCCATCCTGGAGTTCGCCGAAATCGGCGTGGTCCTGATGCTGTTCATCATCGGCCTTGAGCTCGATCCCAAACGCCTGTGGGCGTTGCGTCGGATGGTGTTTGGTGGCGGCGCGCTACAGATGCTCGCTTGCGGTGCCGCCATTGCGGCGTTCTGCGCAGCCCTCGGGCTGGGTTGGACGGCCGCTCTGCTGGTGGGCCTGACCCTGAGCCTTTCCTCCACGGCCATCGCCATGCAGGCGATGAGCGAACGCAACCTGACCGCGACCGCCGTGGGCCGCAGCAGCTTTGCCGTGCTGCTGTTCCAGGACATCGCGGCCATTCCGCTGGTCGCCATGATCCCGTTGCTGTCGGCCCACGGCAATACACCGTCGGGCACCGCCCTGGCGTTGTCGATCGTCAAGATCGTCGCCGCCATCAGCGTCGTCGTGCTGCTCGGGCGTTACGTGACGCGACCGCTGCTGCGCTTCGCCGCTCGCTCGGGCCTGCGTGAAATCTTCAGTGCCGTGGCGCTGTTCCTGGTGTTCGGCTTCGGCTTTCTGCTGGAAGAAGCCGGCCTGTCGATGGCCATGGGCGCCTTCCTCGCCGGCGTGCTGCTGGCCAGTTCTGAATACCGCCACGCCTTGGAGAGCGACATCGAACCGTTCAAGGGCCTGCTACTGGGGTTGTTCTTCATCGGCGTCGGCATGTCGATCGATTTCGGCACGCTGATCGATTCACCGCTGAAAGTCATCACCCTGACCCTCGGGTTCATCCTGATCAAGCTGTTGGTGATCAAGACCGTCAGCCGCTTCCTCAACGTCCCCGACGGCCAGCGTTCCTGGCAGGCGGTATTGCTCGGCCAGGGCAGCGAGTTCGCCTTTGTGGTGTTCGGCGCCGCGACGCTGGCCGGCATCCTGACCGATCAGTGGGGCAAGAGCCTGACGCTGGCGGTGGCCCTGTCGATGTGCGTGACGCCGCTGCTGATTCTGCTGCTGGAGCGGATCGAGTCGGCCAGCAAGAAAGACCGCCAGGAATCCGACCTCGTCGACCAGCAGAACCCGCGGGTGATCATTGCCGGCTTCGGCCGTTTCGGACAGATCGCCGGACGTTTGCTGATGTCCTGCGGCGTCGAGGTGGTGGTCCTGGATCACGACCCTGACAACATCGAGACGCTGCGCAAATTCGGCGTGAAAGTGTTCTACGGCGATGCCACGCGCCTCGACCTGTTGCACGCGGCCGGCGCGGCACAGGCGGCGGTGCTGATCAATGCGATCGACGATCAGCAAGACAACCTGACGCTGACCCGGTTGGCCCAGGAGCACTTCCCCACGTTGAAACTGGTCGTCCGCGCGCGGGACATGGGCCACCTGATCAACCTGCGGCAGATGGGTGTCGAGGTTGCCGAGCGGGAAACCTTCGAAAGCGCGCTGGCGTTGGGTCGCCGGGCACTGGTGCAGATGGGTGTCGGCGCTTACGAGGCGCGCGAACGCGCCGATCAGTTCCGCCGCTTGAATCTGCAGATGCTCGAGGAAATCGTCGCCCAACCGGAAGATGACCTCACGTTCCGGCACGACGCCTACCGACGCGCCAACGCGTTGCTCACCGAGATGTTCAACGAAGACCGCGCCCGCCCCGTCGACAGCTGGCCGGAACACCATCGAAACGAGACGGATGAGGCGCGTGGCTAGCCGGTCACCACTGACATCAGCACCGGCTCCCTGGGCAACATGGGCAGGCGTTGAAAATCGACTTCTTTCACCACCAGCCGCCATTGGACATGGCGGCACAGATGTTCGAAAGTTTTCTGCATCAGGGCCAGCGTCAGCGGCTCGCCCGGGCAGCGGTGATAGGTGTAATCCCCGCCGCCCTGGCTGATGACAGAGGTTCTCATGGGGCACCGGCCGAAACGTTCGGGCGCAAAGCTTTCCGGGGTTTTCCAGTGCGCCGGATCACGGTTGGAGCCAAACAGATCGAGCAGCACCCGAGTGCCTTTTTCGAAGCGGTAGCCTCGCCACTCGAAACTCTCGCGCACAAACGCCGCCACCATTGGAAAGAACGCGTAAAAGCGCCGCGTTTCCTCGGCAAAAGCCCAAGCCGCAGCGTCATCGCGAGCAATGCTGGCGCGCCATTGCGGCCGGCGTTCCAACTCGATCAGCCCGAACAACAGAAAGCGCCCCACCGCCACCACTGGACGCAAAATATTTAGCAGCTCCACTGCCGCTATCCGCGGCGGGAGCAACTGGCCCTGCTCATCGCGATGCCATGCGAGTTGTTGCAGCGGGGTCTGCTGCGATGCTGGCGCCGGGTCTTGCCGACAGTTTTCTATCCAGCGCGCCGCCTGGGCCTCGCAGGCCTTGCGCCGCATCCAGGCGGCCGGCATCCGCCAGTCGACGCGGCCGTTGCCATCGATCAGCGAGGCGAGCCGACGGGTCAACCGGTGCATTTGCCGATCACTCATCATTGGCACGCCGGCCCACTCGCAGACCGATCGACACAGCAGCGCCTCGATCCACGGCAGGAATTCGATCGGCTGGTTCGCCGCAAGCTTCGCCGCCGCTTCGCTCAAGTGAGCCTCGTAGAGGCCGACCAGGCGGTTTACGCTTTCCTTGTCCAGCACGTCGAGAAACAGCTGCTTGCGTCGCGCATGAGGTGCGCCATCCAGACCCTGGACGCCGCCAGCGCCCAACAGGATGTTGCGCAGCGGCGCCGGCGTCGACGTGGGGGTCCGGACGAAGCGCCGCGCATCGTAGAACAGCTCCACCGCTTCCAGCCCACTGAGGCACAGCGTGCGCCGTCCCAGCAGTCGGGTCTGGAAAACCGGACTGCCATAGGCGACGCAACGCTTGCGTATGAACGGGTAGCCCTCGCGCAAGAAAGCCAAGGTTGAATCAGCCCAGCGGTGGCCGGGAATAGAAGGGTCTGCCATGACGAAATCCTTGCCTGACAACGATATGTCTGGGACATCGCCCGGCTGGACCCTGTTCGATTTTTCAGGCGAATGGAGACTGCCCGGAGGGGCTGCGGCTAAACCATGGCGTCAAGCTCAGCCAACATAGGCGCCGGAATGTGCAGCTCACTGGCCGAGATATTTTCCCGCAGGTGAGCCACTGACGACGTACCGGGAATCAGCAGGATATTCGGCGCACGTTGCAGCAGCCATGCCAGCGCAACGCACAGCGGCGACGCCTCCAGGCGCGCGGCAACGTTCGACAACGTTTCCGATTGCAGCGGCGTAAAGCCACCCAGTGGGAAGAACGGCACGTAGGCAATGCCCTGGCGGCCCAGGTCGGCGATAAGTTGTTCATCGTCGCGATGGGTCAGGTTGTAGTGATTCTGCACGCAGACCACCTTGGCGATGCCTTGGGCCTCCCTGACTTGCGCTGCCGTGATGTTGCTCAGGCCCAGATGGCGGATCAAGCCTTGGCGCTGCAACTCGGCCAATGCTGTGAAGGACTCTTCAATCGATCCTTCAGCGGGCGCATGCACATCGCCCATGACCCGCAGGTTGACCACGTCCAGCACCTCGACGTCGAGGTTGCGCAGGTTGTCGTGCACCGCACGGGTCAGCTCGGCGGGGCTCTGGGCTGCGTTCCATGACGCATCGGCGCCACGAACAGCACCGACCTTGGTCACGATGACCAGGTCGTCGGCGTAAGGGTGCAGCGCCTCGCGGATCAGTTGGTTGGTGACATGGGGCCCGTAAAAATCGGCGGTATCGATGTGATTGACTCCGGCCGCCAAGGCTTCGCGCAGCACGGCGATGGCCGCCGCCGGGTCCTTGGGCGGTCCGAAGACCTGCGGCCCCGCCAGTTGCATCGCGCCGTAGCCCATGCGGTTGACCGTACGGTTACCCAGTAAAAAAGTCCCTGCCTTGTCTGCCCTGCTCATCGCGTACCCCTTGAATTAGTCTGTGTGAGCCGACTATAGGCGTTGACCACTCCACTGATAATCAGGTGCAATCCGAACGGGTTGTACGACGGAGAGAACAATGGCGACGGACATTCAAGACTTGCTGGCCTTTGTGGCGGTGGTCAATGCGCGGGGATTTCGAGAAGGCGCCCGGCTCAGCGGCAAATCCGCCTCCAGCCTCAGCGACGCGGTACGCCGAATTGAAAGCCGACTCGGCGTGCGCCTGCTCAACCGCACCACCCGCAGCGTGGTGCCGACCGAGGCCGGCGCACGGTTGATGGAACGGATCGTGCCGGCCTTGGGCGAGGTCGAATCCGCGCTGGACGTCGTCAACGATTTTCGCGACCGTCCCTCGGGCACCCTCAGGTTGAATGTCCCCGTCAGCGCCGCCCGGCTGGTGTTGCCTTCAATCGTCGCGCCATTTCTGAAAAGCTATCCCGACATCCGCCTGGAAGTGGTCACCGAAGAGAGCTTCGTCGACATGCTCGCCGCCGGGTGTGACGCGGGTATTCGCTACGACGAGCGTCTTGAACAGGACATGATCGCGATCCCCATCGGTCCCCGCCTCCAACGCTTCGCGACCGCTGCCTCACCGGCGTATCTTGACGCCAGGGGCCGGCCCGAGCATCCACGAGACTTGCTGCAACACGCTTGCCTGGCGGGCAAGTTTCCCAGCGGTGCGTTGCCGCTCTGGGAATATGAGCGCGACGGCGAGACCATCAGCGTCGAACCGAACGGCCCGCTGATCGTGCGCATCGGCGGTGCCATGGACCTCGCGGTGCAGGCTGCGGTGGATGGGCTGGGGATCGTCCACCTGTTCGAGGACTGGCTTCGACCGCACCTGGACAGTGGCGCACTCGAGCCAGTGCTCGAACCCTGGTGGCAGCGCTTTACCGGACCATTCCTCTACTACCCCGGACGCCGTTACCTGCCCTCGCCGCTGAGGGCGTTTGTGGACTTCATCAATGAGAACCGCGGTAGCTGAGGGGGTCGGGGCGCAGGCACGTTTCTGCGCGATCCCTCACAAGCAACTAGCGCTTGCTCAACTCCATTCCCTGGGCCTGCCACAGCGTCTGGAACGGTCCTTCGCGCTGGCGCAGTTCATCGGGCGAACCGTCTTCGACAATTCTTCCGGCCTGAAGGACCAGGATCCGGTCGAACCGCGCGACCGTCGACAGCCGGTGCGCCACCGCCAGCACGGTGCGACCGCGCATCAGGTCGTCCAGGGCCATTTGCACCTTGGCTTCGGATTCCGAATCCAGCGCCGAGGTGGCTTCGTCAAGAATCAGGATCGGCGCGTCCTTGAGGAAGGCCCGCGCCAACCCGAGGCGTTGGCGCTGGCCGCCCGAGAGCATCACGCCACGTTCGCCCACCAAGGTGTTGAACCCTTGCGGCAGGCTGCGGATGAATTCTTCGCAATAGGCATGGCGGGCTGCGTTGATCACCTGCGCCTCGGTGGCATCGGGCTGGCCGTAGGCGATGTTTTCGTAAATGGTCCGATTGAACAACGCCGGCTCCTGCGGCACTACTGCGATCTGGCCGCGCAGGCTGTCCTGGCTGACCGAGCGCACGTCCCGCCCATCGATCAGGATCACCCCGCTACGCACATCGTCCAAGCGTTGGACCAGATTGATCAGCGTCGACTTGCCCGCCCCCGAAGGACCGACGATCCCGACTTTCTGGCCGGCCGGAATGTCGAGGGACAGGTATTTGATTGCGCCACGGCCGTCGGTATAGCTGTAGCTGACGTCGATAAACTGGATGTTGCCGCGCCCAGGCGCCAGCTCCGCCGGGGTGTCGCTGAGGGCGTGAGGTTGGACGATGATGCGCAGGGTTTCGGCGATGACGCCCATCTGCTGCGAGGTGTCCACCAGCGCCAACGCCAAGTCCCGTGAGCCGTGCAAGATGCGAAACGACAAGGCGCTGACCATCACCACATCGCCCGGCGTGATCTGCCCGTCCTGCCACAACAGAATCGACCAACCGAGCATGCCGCCGGCCATGATCGACAAGCAGATGTCATGCAGGACCCGGGCTTTTTCCAGGTAGATCCAGCTACGGCGCTGGGCCTTGGCCTCGACGCCAATCGCCTGCTCCAGTCGGCGCCGTTCGCGGTGGCGGGCAGAGAACGCCTTGATCGTCCAGACATTGGACACCTGATCGACCAGTTCACCACCGACCCGCGCCGACTGCGAAGCGAAATCGATATGCCGGCTGCGCCCACGCAAGCCCATCACGGTGATCAGCGAGGCCACGGCGACCACGGCGCCAATCAAGGCGATGCCCATCGAAAATCGCACGGTAAACAGCACCACCACGGCGCCGATGAAATCAACGCAAGGCGGAATGATTTTCCAGGCGAGGCCACCATAGATCGACCCGGCCGCCGCCCCCGCCGAGGAAATCCGGTTCGCCAGTGCCCCGGCAAAATGCTCGGAAAAATAGCGCATCGGGTGGCCCGTCAGATGATTGAACAGGTCGATCCGCAGGTCCGCGCAACTGGCGACCACGGTGCGGCAACCCAGGTAGCCACCCGACCGCCAGAACAGGTTTTCCACCACGATCAGCGCAATGAACACCGTGAACGGCAGCCACACGTGAGCGGCGGCCCCCCTGCCCTGGGCCATGGCGTCGACTAGCAACTTCATGCCGAACTGCACCGCCACGGCGCAACTCGCAGCGCCGACGATCAATAGGAACAACGTCGCGAAATGCCACGGCCTGAGGGTGACGTACCGCCACAAGAAGGCAATCGCGGTATTGGGCAACGGCAATCCTTGCGAGGGCTGACTGTTCATTTCATTGCCGCTCCCCGTTCATTGCAGCTGCGCAGTCGCCTTGGCTGAGGCAAAACGCGCCTGCAGCTCTTTCATCGCCCTGTGTAACGGATGAATAGACGCGCGGCTGCCCTCGCTGTCGGCATAGCCAAACACACCGGTGGGACAGTAGCGATCATCGTCCCAGCCCGGGTAGTCGAGAAACGGGTACCAGCACACGCCCTCTATCGGCATACCGCGCCCGATGGCCAGCGCCAGTTGCTCACCGATGGCGTGCAGCCAGGGCACGCGGGCAGTGTCTTCGGCCCCGGTTTCCGAGAGCAACAAGGGCCTGCGATAACGTTGGTGGACTTCACTGAGCATGCCCACCAACGGGCGATAATCCGCGCTTCCCTGCTCGATCCGATCACCGTGGAGGAACCACTGATTATGGGGGTAGAAATTCACACCGAGGATATCCAGGTACTCTTCTCGTCCGCCCAGCCCCGGCCAACTTCGACCGGTGAGCAGATCCCAGGCCTCGAACTGGGATTGGCGATACGCCTCGGCGGCCTCGACATCTTCGGCTCTGCGCGATGAGGAAAGCACGTTGATCAGCGGATCGCACTGGACAAACCGCGCCCCGGGAGTCACCTCGCGAATCGCCTCGATGGCCGCGATACTCGCCCGCACCAGCTGGTGCTTGAGTTCCGTGCCCCGACCTTGCGCACCTGGATTGAAATAGGCGACATCCCCGCCGGCCCAACTCCAGAACGAGATTTCATTGATCGGCGAATAGAACGGGATCTCGATTCCTTCGTCGCGCATCAGTCGCGCCACAGCGCCGGCGAACCGGGCAAACCGCTCGACGAAGGCAGGACGCCAGATATCCAGGTCGTCGGGATAGCCGTAATGACACAAGTCCCAGACCACTTGCACATCACAACGTCGGGCCGCGCGCAGCATCGGCAAGAAGCTGCTCCAGTCGTATCGGCCCGGCTGCTGCTCGATCAAATGCCAACGCAGGCCGTCTCTGGCGCAACGAATGCCGAGGTCGGCGAGCTGGCGATAATCCTGTTCTGTCCATCGGTCGTGGCGGGTCGCGGCGAGCATGTCCAACCGACGCCCATCGGCACGCCGTTGGGTCGAGCATTCATAGCCGGCCATCACGAAACTGTTGAAGATTCTTTCCTGCACGCTGCTGCCTCCCTCTGCGCGGGTGAAGCCAGGTATCAACCTGGCTCGACTTCGTGGGCCTTCACCTCGACACCTTCCTGTTCGGCGATGCGCTGATACAACGCGAGCGCCTGGCCGACCACCTGGTCCATGTTGTAGT
Organism: Pseudomonas sp. Z5-35; assembly: GCF_051131945.1. NCBI lineage: Bacteria > Pseudomonadati > Pseudomonadota > Gammaproteobacteria > Pseudomonadales > Pseudomonadaceae > Pseudomonas > Pseudomonas sp. Z5-35. The sequence continues at coordinate 2,237,876 of NZ_CP071640.1, read as the reverse complement.
ACTTGTAGGTGCCCAGCCGACCGAGAAAAGTCACTCCCGGCGTTTCGTCAGCCAACGCCTTGTAGCGTTTGTACAGCTCGGCGTTCTCCGCTCGTGGCACTGGGTAATACGGGTCGCCCTCGGCACAGGGAAACTCGTAGGTCACGCTGGTGCGCGGGTGTTGCTGGCCGGTGAGGTGCTTGTATTCGGTGATGCGCGTGTAGGGCACCGCCTCGTCCGGGTAATTGACCACCGCCACCGGCTGGAACTGCTCTTGATCGATGGTTTCATGCTGGAAACGCAACGAGCGGTACGGCAGTCGGCCAAAGCAATGATCGAAGTACTCGTCGATAGGCCCGCAATACACCAGCTCACGATGAGGGATGCGTTCGCGCACGATCCTGAAATCGGTGGACAACAGCACGTCGATGTTCGGATGGTCGAGCATGCGCTCGAACATCCGGGTGTAGCCGTGCAAGGGCATCATCTGGAACTGGTCGTTGAAATACCGATCGTCCGTGTTGGTGCGTGTCGGCACTCGCGAGGTCACCGACTTGTCCAGTTGCGAAGGGTCCAGGCCCCATTGCTTGCGGGTGTAGCCGCGAAAGAACTTCTCGTAGAGTTCGCGCCCGATCTGGTTGATGACCACGTCTTCCGAGGTGCGGATCGAGTCCACAGCTTCTGCCCGTTGCGCCAGGAACGCTTCGGCTTCCTCTTCATCCATGGACAGCCCGAACAGCGTGTTGAGCGTCGTCAGGTTGATGGGAATCGGCACGCGATGCTCATCGACCTGGGCCAGGACCCGATGCTCGTACGGTCGCCATTCGGTGAAGCGCGACAGATAATCGACGATGCGCTGGGCATTGGTGTGGAAGATGTGGGGGCCGTAGCGGTGGACCAACACGCCCGCCTCGTCCAGATGATCATAGGCGTTACCACCGATGTGATCGCGACGATCCACCAGCAGGACGCGCTTGCCCAACCCTTCGGCCAGCCGCTCGGCCAACACGCTGCCAGCGAAACCGGCACCGACGATCAGGTAGTCATACGGCGCGCTGTCTTGGAATGTACCGAGGGTTATCGTTGGCATTCGATCTGCTCCTTCATCTGGGCGCAGGTCTTGTCCCAAGACATGCCGTCCAAGGCCTTGTCGGCGTATTGCGCGATCATCCCTGGCTGGGTCCGCAGGTCCAGCGCGGCCTGGATGGCCTCGATGAAGGCCTGGGGTGTATCGGCAATGGCCACGACGCCGCTTTCGCCGTAGCCGTTGACCACATCGCGAATCGGCGTAGACACCACAGGGCAACCACCCGCCAGGTATTCGGGCGTCTTGGTGGGGCTGATGAACCGGGTGGATTCATTCAGGGCGAACGGCATCAGCGCCACGTCCCAACCCGCCAGATAGGCCGGTAGCTCGTCATATTGCTTGGCGCCCAGGTAATGGATATTCGACAGGCGCGGTAACGTCTGCGGATCGATCTTCACGACAGGCCCGATCAATACGATGTTCCAATCCGGTCGCAGCGCCGCCAGCTCGCCCACCAGCTCGATATCGAAACGCTCATCGATGACGCCGAAGAAACCCAGCCGCGGATGGCCGATATCGGCCTGGTCCGCCGGGTCGGGAATCGGCTGCCGGGCTGCGCCGAAGTGCACCACATCGACGCTGCTGGGCATGGCGTGGACGTTGTCGTGATGTTGCCGCTTGGCCTCCCACAAGCTGTAGCCGCCGGTGAACACCACATCGGCCCTGGCCATTAACCGGCGTTCCATTTCCACCAACGCGGGCGGCGCGAACTTGAATGCCGAGAGCTCGTCCATGCAATCGAAGATCACTACGTTAGGCTCCAGGTGATCGGTGAAGGCCTGGCTCATCGGCGTGAGGTACCAGAGCATCAATTCATTCGGCCAGTGCTCGGCCAGCCAGGCATCGAGCAACTCACGCTGCGCGTCTATCACCTGGGTTTCACCCAGCCCTTCGGGAAGCCTGGGCACCAGCACCGTCACACCCTCAGCCACCGCGTAGGTTTCCAGGTGCGCTGACTGCCGGCCCTCGAATATCGGTTCCTCGAAAAACAGCACGTCGTAGTCCTTGGCCAATCGCGACATCACGTGTTGGGGACGCTGGTAGACAAAGCCCCAGCGCAAGTGCGACAGGCACAGAAGCGTAGGTCGCAAGCCCGTGGCGGCAGCGGCGCCGTGTTGGGGAAGAAGCTGTTCTTGTTGATTCATATGACTTTCCTTTCCTAGAGACCGATGCTGGATCGAGCACAATTCCTGGCGGGACCTGGCACTGACCTGCCTGCCAGACAAGGCCTGAACACATCCCTCACGCGCTGCCTTGTGGACGTTGGAGAAACGCGATTTCGATGCCGTTCCAAATCTTGTTGAAGCCAGCCGACAAAGTGCACACACCGATCAGTCAACTGCTCTGAACTCCTGGCACTCGCCACCACACTCAACAGAACAGGCTGATGTCTCAAACGCGCACCACTGCCGAGAGAGACCGCCGGACAACGCCGAGTGTCTTGCCCAACAGACACCAGGACAGGGATAACCGAGGGGGATCGAGTGATGATTTTGGTGACAGGTGGTGCGGGTTATATAGGTGCTCACGTGGCGGTCGAGTTGATGAACCGGGGTGACGAGGTGGTGATCCTCGACAACCTGTGCAACAGCTCCCGGGCAACAGTGCAGCGCATTGCGGACGTGACGGGCCGTGAACCGTTTTTTGTCCAGGCCGACGTGAGAAGCCGTCGCGCGCTGGACAGGGTATTCAGGGAGTACCCCATCGAGGCCGTCGTCCACTGCGCCGGGCTCAAGGCCGTGGGTGAAAGTGTGCGCGAGCCGCTGAGGTATTTCGACACGAACGTCAGCGGCAGCGTCACGCTGTGCCAGGCCATGGCCGAAGCCGGCGTGTTCAACCTGGTGTTCAGTTCATCGGCGACGGTCTACGGCGATTGCGCCCAGATGCCCATCGCCGAAACCTGCCCGACCGGGCAGCCGACCAATCCGTACGGCCAGTCGAAACTGATGGCCGAGCACGTCATGAGAAGCATGGCGGCGTCCGATGCGCGCTGGTCCGTGGGGCTGCTGCGCTACTTCAATCCCATCGGCGCGCACTTTTCCGGTCAGTTGGGAGAGACGCCCACGCAAACCCCTAACAACCTCTTGCCCTACCTGTTGCAGGTAGCCAATCGCGAGCGCGATGTGCTGCGGATTTTTGGCTCCGACTATCCGACGCCGGACGGCACCGGGATCCGGGACTATGTCCATGTGATGGACTTGGCCGACGGGCATTTGCGGGCCATGGAGTTCTTGCGCGAGCAGACTGGGGTGCATATCTGGAACCTGGGCACCGGGCGCGGTTATTCGGTGTTGGAGGTGGTCAGTGCTTTCGAGCGGGTCACTGGGGTGACGGTGCCGCTGGCTTTCGAACCGCGGCGACCTGGTGATATTGCTCGTTGCTGGGCGGATCCGGGGAAAGCGGCCGGGCAATTGGGTTGGACGGCGCGTCATGGGCTTGAGCGGATGCTGGAAGATGCGTGGCGCTGGCAGTGCTTGAATTTCCCTCGGATCGAGCCGCGGGAGGTGGTTATGCGGAGTATTGAGCAAGGGTGAGTTGATTTGGTTTAGGACGCACGGGTGGGTTTGGATTGGGGGCATATCCGTTTTTTTGGTGATGGCTGCTTATGGTTTCGCCCTTACGGCGAGTCACTTTCGAAAGGCGCGAAAGTAACCAAAGCGCCCCTGCCCCACCACTTGGCACCTCGCCTGGGCTCGGTGTGCCCTCACTCCGGCATTGCTCCGTGGGCCCGCCGCGAAGGGCCATCCATGGTCCAGCGCGGCTATCCCGGCATCCATGCCGGGATGCCCACTGCGCAATGCCTCCGTTCGGCCGTCGTGGTTAACGGGGCGCCGAAATCAACGTCCACCACGAGGCGGCCTGATAGCCGACCTAATTTTTGGTAGGGCCGCGTTCCTCCTGTGGTAGCTTGCTCGCGATGAGGCAGGCACAGACAACATCTTCATCAACTGTGAAACTGCCTTCGCTAGCAACCTCCCACAATTTTGATTGGGCTACGACCGCAAGAACCAGGTCGGCTGTCAGGCCGCCTCGTTGTTGATTTTGATCTGGGGCGCCCCATTAACCACGATGGCCGAACGCAGGCATTGCGCAGTGGGCATCCCGGCATGGATGCCGGGATAGCCGCGCTGGGCCATGGATGGCCCTTCGCGGCGGGCCCACGGAGCAATGCCGGAGTGAGGGCATGCCGAGCCCAGGCGAGGCACCGAGTGGTGGGGCAAAAGCGTTTTGCTTACTTTTGCGCTTCACAAAAGTGAGTCGCTGTAAGAGCGAAACCATAATCAGCCGCTACCAAAAAACCGGATATACACACCAAAACCAGCAGCGAAAATCGGCAAAGAAATTCACCCCCGAGGCAACCGCATCCCCCCCACATTCAAACAATCGCGCTGGTTGCGCGAAAGCATCTCAACCGTCAGCCGATAAGCCTGGTCCGCGGCGTCCTTGAGCAACTGCCAATCCTCCAGGCTGATAAATTCGTGAAGCACCAATTCATCAGCACGCCGAATCAACGTGTTGTAATAATCCTCAGGAAAGTCCAGGCGATACGCATCGTCCTCAAGCAACAATCGCCAGGCTTTCAATTCCATCTCAAGATCAGTTTCACTCACGGGCGGTTGTCCTTTAAAAGTGAGCAAGGCCCACCCCGCAGTGGCAGGGTGGAACCAGGCGTAAAGCAGGATCAGCTCACTTGCGAGAGCAGGTCTTGCTTGATGAAGTTGCGCACCGTCGCCAGGTGCGTTTCTTCTTGTGCCAAGGCGTGGCCGAAGCGCTTGGCAATCAGCGGATGACCGCCCTTCTTCGCCAGCTCGATCAGCAATTCCCAGGCAGCGTTGTCTTCCAGTTCGATGGTCAGGATCGCGCTCATCGATTGCGACACTGTCGTGCGTGGGTCGGTCAATACCTGCAGGACACCCATGGCCTTGACGCCCGCCACGTCCGCGCAGGGCGTCATGGCTGTTGGGTCGCCGCCGAGGGTTTCGATGGCTTCGCGCACGATGTTCATGTGTTCGAGCTCCTCGGCCTGGATCTGTCGCAAGGTCTCCACCAACGTCGGATCGGCTCCCGGCGCGGACGTCGCCTTGGCGACCATCGCTTCATACAAGCGCACGCCGGTGCGCTCGAAGGCCAGGCGCTCGCCCAGTTTATCCAGCAACACTTCCGGCGCCTTGCCGATGGTTTTGTCCAGCGCGGTCTTGACCATGCCTTTGACCGAGCCGGGGGCCGGCACCGAGCCGATCAGGTCGGCCTCGCGAATGGCGCGCTCGCGTTCGGCGGTGTAGTCGCTCATATCGCCGGGCACGTCCGCCGGGAACAGTCGGGTGGCTTCCAGTTGGCGAGCCGTGTCTTCGGGGGACATCTGCGCGCCGGTACGATTCATGCCGATGGTCACTTGACGTTCGCTCATTGTTCTTCTCCCACTGGGTTGAGTTCAGTGCCGGGCTTGAAGGTGTAGCCGGCGGAGGCGACGTTGGCGGGCACGCCTTCGCTGTTGAGTTGGGCACGATAGTCGAGCGAGGCATGACCTTCGCGCTCCTTGGGCACGTAGTCGATGCCGTGGGCACGCAAATCCACTTCGCGCGACAGGGTCTCGCGCACGAAATCACGCTGGCTCTTGAACTCGATCATGCGGGGCAACTGGCCGCCGAGCACTTCAGCAGGGTCGCGTCGTTCGTACTTCTTGAACAGCTCGCAGGCAAGGTTCAAATGGCCCAGTTCGTAGTCGACGAAGCGTTCCCACATTGCCTTGATCCGGGGATTTTCCTCCTGCTCGGCGCAGCTGGCGTAGGTGTAGACCTCCATCGCCTCATGCACCAGCCACTTCTCCATGAAGCTTTCGCTGGGGTCCTGCAGCGAGCCGTATTGGGTAACATGCTGCTCCTCCACCGAGGCAATTTCGGCGTACAACGCGCGCGCCACCGGATCGGCGAACAACGGACCGATGTTCATGTAGTAATCGTGAGTCTGGTATTCCGCCCCGGTAATCAATGCGGCGTGAATCTTGGTGATCAGCGCGGCGTTTTCTTTCTTGTAGTTGTCGCGCAAGTCGTCGCCGGGGGCGCGGTGATGCTCGCTGGTCGGCCGGCCGGGCACGATGTCCGTGTAGCCTTGCAGGATGTTGTTGGCATCCTTGCCTTCCAGCCGATCGAGCATCGCGGCGTAGCGGTAGAGGTGGTCAAAATCCTCCAGCAGGCCAAAGCGATAGGTTTGCGCCTGGTAAGGATCCGGTTCGTTCTGGGCAACGGCGGCAGTCACCTCGATCGCAACCTGCTCATACGCCACGGTGGTTTCAAGAGGCGAATGGTCCGCCGACAGCAACCAGTTGATGGCGGTCATTTGATGCTGCTCGGCACGCCTGACCTGAGCCAAGGGCGATTGCAGTTCCTTGTGAAAACGCCCGCCAAAATGCTTGAGCCGAAGCGCGTCGGATTCAACGCCGTTCATCAGGATCACCCGCACCCGCGTGAACGCATCGTCGTCCAGCTTGCTGATGGGTTTGCCGGCCAGGTCGCGCCAGGTAAAGGTCTGCTTATCGAGGGGAGTCCCTTTGTTATCCAGCAGATTATCGATATGGGTCATGGGTCGATCTCCTTCATCAGAGGCCACGCGATACGCCGCCGATACGCGGCATCGGGTAGCAAAACGAACGACCCTTGGAAAATGCGCGGCTCTGCACCGAGACGATGAGCGGTCGGATAAATGGATGAAATGCCGTTTGATTTTCCGCTCATCCGGTCAGGATCAGGATTTTCGAACCAAGCTTTGACGCCCCGGCTCGGAGGTACATAACACCGCCGCAGCCAACCGATCATGGCTCGGACCAGCGGCTGTCACGGCGGGGTGTTGCCTATGTCTGCCTGGAGTTTTCGTGATGTGTGAATGTTTCGTTCAACCAGTTTCTTCCAAGGATTCCCTGGCGTTTTTTGCCCAGCGGGATACGTTCGGCGCCAGCCACCCCCCAAGCCTGTCGGCTGACTGTCTTCACGCCGCGGCGGAACCCACGCTTCATGACCGACAAACCGTGATCAAGCCGAACATGCAGGTCAGCGCCATCCGCAACCGTGGCGGGCGGTTGGAGTGCATCAAGGTTCGCTGGGGGTGGTCGCCGGTCTGGTCGATGGGCACGATGCCGCCGCTGACCCACCTGCCCCTGCACCTGGTGATGCGCTCCAAAGTGTTTGACCGGATCAAGCACGACGGTCGCGTGCTGGTGGCGGTGGACGGCTGGTACGAAGCGTCGGACACGGCCGCGCAACACCAGGCCAAGCGCCTGAGCTATACGACCTCAAGACAATCGTCGCCAATTTTTCTCGCGGCCCTGGCCCAGGCCAGCGAAAGGCCGAACGGCTGTGACGGACTGGCCTTGGTGACCTACGGCGACACTGCCAATCAACAACAGCGGCTGCTGGCCTTCACGGGCGAGAATGCACTCGAATGGTTGCGCCCCGACCTGGATTGGGAACAGGCGCGGCACATGGCCGCGCATGTAGCGGTCACTGAACCGCAACTGGAACACGTGCTGACCGCCAAGCGGATGGTTCAGGGCCGGCGCTGACGGTTGCCCGATGAAGTGAAGGAAATCGCTAGCGGCGCGGGGATCGACGCTAAACTGGCAGGCCAGTCGCTTTTGCAGCGACTGGCCCCTTTTCTTTTTCGAGCTAGAGACTTTCATGGCGAACCACGACATCACGTTCACCCCAGACCCGGACGCAGACTCGATCTCCTCCGACGTCGCCGGTTTCGGCGGCCTGCTGGTTTCTACCCAGATCCCGACCCGCGCCGACGGCAGCCTGGAGCTGGGCGACATCACCCTGCAGAGCGAGTGCACGTTGCAAGCGCTCAAGACCGCCCTCGAACGCGCCGGCAGCTCCATGGACCGCGTGTTGCACTTGACCATCTACCTCACCGACATGGCCAATCGCGCGGCGTTCAACGAGGTGTACAAACGCTTCTTCGCCAAGCCTTGGCCAGTGCGCGCCGCGGTGGGCGTGGCGGCGCTGGCGGTGGAAGGCATGAAGGTGGAAGTGACAGCGATGGCGGCGAAGGGCTGAGCGCACAATACTTCTGGTCTTGCGAACCACTCTCGTGGCGAGGGAGCTTTGTTAAGGCTGGCTCCCGGTTCAACATCGGTGTTTTGTTGATCCGAACTCCAGCCCAATGGGGCTGTGTTTATTCAGTTGTAGGATCCTTCTGCATCAGGCTACGTCTTCTTGCGCCGTTACCGCCAACCTCAGCGAAACCCTCGCCTCGGCCAATGCCATGGTCACCGACCTGGCCTTCGACCTGGACGGCTCGCGACGACACATTGCCCTGGGCATCCAGCAGCTGATCGAACTGAGCGCAATGCTCGCCAATCGCGCGCTGGATAACGTCGAAGCCCGCTAGCCGCCGTTGCACAGCCCCCTGTGGCGAGGGAGCTTGCTCCCCCTGGACTGCGCAGCAGGCCCAAGTTTTTTGCCAAGGCAGAAACTTTTGGGGCGGCTTCGCCACCCAGCGGGAGCAAGCTCCCTCGCCACAGGGGGGTTGGCAGGCAATCCCTCATCGAATCCCCGCCTATACTTCTCTGCCAATCCCCCCGGGGCCTGCACTTCCAACAATAAAAAGCAGAGGTGGAACATGGTCTGGCAACAAGTCTACGATCCCTTCGGTAATGCGGTGTTGTCGACGCTCCTGGCGGCGGTCCCGGTGGTGGTGATGCTGGCGTCCTTGGCGTTCTTTCATATCAAGGCGCACCTAGCGGCATTGTATGCCCTGGCTTCGGCGTTACTCATTGCGATCTTCGCTTTCGGCATGCCCGCGGACATGGCCGGTTCCGCGGCGTTGTATGGCGCGGCCAACGGGCTGCTACCCATCGGTTGGATCGTGCTCAACATCATCTTCCTGCACCGGCTGACCACCGAGAACGGCTCGTTCAAGGTCTTGCAGGATTCCCTGGCGCGCATCACCGACGACCGGCGTCTGCAGTTGCTGCTGATCGCCTTTTGTTTCGGCGCGTTCTTCGAGGGCGCGGCGGGCTTCGGCACGCCGGTGGCGGTGACCGGGGCGATCCTGATCGGGCTGGGTTTTTCGCCCCTCGCCGCGTCCGGTCTGGCGTTGATCGCCAACACCGCGCCGGTGGCGTTCGGCGCCCTGGGCACGCCAATCATCACGCTGGCCAAGGTGACCGGGCTGGATGAGATGGAGCTGTCGATGATGGTCGGCCGGCAATTGCCCTTCTTCTCGGTCATTGTGCCGTTCTGGCTGATCTGGGCGTTTGCTGGCTGGCTCAAGATGCTGGAGGTCTGGCCGGCAATCCTGGTGGCCGGCGTCAGCTTCGCCATCCCGCAATTCCTGGTGTCGAACTACCACGGGCCGATGTTGGTGGATGTGATCGCCGCGTTGATTTCCATGGCGTGCCTGACCGGGTTTCTCAAGGTCTGGAAACCGGCCACGATCCACACCTCGGCGGCGTTGACCGGTCGGCATGATGACTCCAGGATCGACGCGAGCGAGCAACAGCAACCGGTCGCCACCGGCGCTTTCGGCAGCGACGCCCGTCCCGCCGTGCTGCGCGCGTGGATGCCATGGATCATTCTTACGGTGTTCGTATTTGCCTGGGGCACCCAAGGCTTCAAGAACCTGTTCGATACGCGCCCGGCCATCGATCCCCAGACCCAATCGGCCCGGCTCGATCCCCAGGGCAAGCCGATGCGCGAGGCGAATCCGATCTTCTCGCCGCTAGTGACGTTCGGCACCATCCACCAGCAGATCGAAAAGGTCCCGCCCGTGGTGCCCCAGCCTAAAACCGAGGAAGCGGTCTACAAATTCAACTGGTTCACCGCCACCGGCAGTGGCATCTTCCTGGCGGCGATTCTCGGCGGTTTGCTGATGGGCTATTCCATCCCGCAACTGGCGCGCCACTACCTGCGAACGCTGTGGGTGGTGCGTTATTCGTTGATCACCATCGTGGCGATGCTGGCGTTGGGGTTCCTCACGCGCTATTCGGGCCTGGACGCCACCATGGGCCTGGCCTTCGCCGCGACGGGGATTTTCTACCCGATGTTTGGCACCCTGCTGGGCTGGCTCGGCGTGGCGCTGACTGGTTCGGACACGGCGTCCAACGTGCTGTTCGGCGGTTTGCAAAGGGTGACGGCGGAGCAGTTGGGCATCAGCCCGGTGTTGATGGCCGCTGCGAACAGTTCAGGCGGGGTCATGGGCAAGATGGTCGACGCCCAGTCGATCGTGGTCGCCTCTACCGCAACGCGCTGGTACGGCCACGAAGGGGAAATCCTGCGCTACGTGTTTTTCCACTCGGTGGTGCTGGCGATTCTGGTGGGCGGCTTGGTGACGTTGCAGGCGTATGTCGAGCCGTTCAGTCATATGGTGGTGGGAGGAAAGTAACGGCTTGAACAAGCTTTTATGGCGAGGGAGCTTGCTCCCTCGCCACGGGTAAGCGTACTTACCTGATCGGGCTTACTGAACGTTCTTCAGCTTGACCACATCACCCGACACCGAGGTGGTGTAGCCGGTCAGGACCCAGGCCCAGAACCAGTTTTCCTGGACCTGAGTGTTGATCATGGCGTCGCCGCCCTTGGCCTTGATCGCCGCATCCTGGGCGCGCACGAAGCGGTTGTTCTGGCGGATCGGGATCACGCCAAACAGCAGCAGGCCGGTGGCCTTGGCTTCACTGTGGCCGACCACGGTGTATTGGCTGCTGTCGTACTGCTTGGTTTTCATCGGGGTGCCGGTGCAGCCCGCCAGGGCCAGGCCGAACAATGCGCAGGCAACAACTTTGCTGAATTGATTCATTTGATGCTCCATGGGAAAACGCCCGGGATCCGTCTCTCGGGCGGCGCGTACTCTAAACCGATCAGCAATAAAAAGACACAACGTCATCGCCCCAAGTTACGGGCCTGAAAGGCTCACCGCAGAGCCATCCGTCAGTTGGGCCTCCAGCGAAGCAGACTCCCGTCGATAGCATGAAAACTGTGCCACGGAAGGCAATTTATTGTCTTGACGACCGCCAGATACGGCCGGTCCCGTTGGAGGGTTTCATCATGATTGACGTGACTGTCTGGAGCGTTACCCTGCCGGTGCAAACGCCGGCGCAGGTCGTGGCGACCAAAGCCATGCCCACCTTGAAAAACAAGTATTTCGACAATAACGGCCAGAGGATCATCTTCTGGGCGCCTGTCACCGGCTCCCATACCGGTAACAGCGATTACCCGCGGTCCGAACTGCGGGAAACCAGCAAAGACGGAAAACACCGCAATTGGCGCTACAACAGCGGCACCAACACCCTCAAGGGGGAGTTGTCGGTAAACCAGGTGCCTTCGGAGGGCCGTGTGGTGGTGGCGCAGATTCACGCCAAGAATGCCCCGACGCCGTTATTGAAACTGGTTTACCGCTACGAAAAAGGCATCGGCAACATTGATGTGGAATACCGGGTCAAGCCCAAGGACAAGAAAAGTCCTGTGATCTTCACCGTGCCCAAGGTGCCGTTGAACAAATCCTTCTCGTACACCCTGCAAATGGACAAGCAAGGCCAGCTCACGATGCTGATCGGCAAGAGCGGCAAACAGGTGAAGCTGGACAAGTCCTGGCAAGGCTACGATTTCTACTTCAAGGCCGGCGTCTACACCTTGGATAACAAGGGCAGTACCAGTGAAGGCGGGAAAGTGACCTACACCAAACTGAGCGCCAGCCACAAGTGACTGGCGTTCTTCCCACGCTCAAGCCTTGGACGGCGCAACCACTGCCTGCCGACCGCTAAAGGTCAGCAGGAAACACACGAGCACCACCAGCGCAAAACCGGCCGGGAACAGCCAGATGCTGTTCCAATCGTGGCCGCCCTCTATTACAAAGTGATCGGTCACCTGCCCCGCCACCCAGAAACCGATCAACATTCCTACGCCATAGGTCGCCAGGGTAATCAACCCCTGGGCTGAGCTGCGCAGGTGTTTTGGCGCCTTGGCGTCGGTGTAGATCTGTCCCGTGACAAAAAAGAAGTCGTAGCAGATGCCGTGCAGCGCGATGCCGGTGAACAGCATGAAGGCCAGGTCGCCATTGTTGCCATAGGCAAACAGCACGTAGCGCAGCGCCCAGGCCAACATGCCCACCAACAGCGCCAACTTGATGCCGAAGCGCTGGATGAACAGCGGCAGCAGCAACATGAATAACACCTCGGACACCTGCCCGATGGCCATCTTCGCCGTCGGGTTGGTCATGCCGGTTTCGGCGAGGAACGGGTTGGCATTCTGGTAGTAGAACGCCAAGGGAATGCAAATCAGGATCGACGCGATGAAGAACACCAGGTAGCTGCGGTCCTTGAGCAGCCCCAATGCATCGAGCCCCAGCGATTGCTTGACGCCGCCGGCGCTCGCTTGTTCCTTGAGCGGCGCCGTGCCGGGCAGCGTGAAGCTGTAGAGCCCGAGGACCAGCGAAGCGATGGCCGCCATCAGGAAGGTATTGCGCAGGCCGCCCGCGACAATCGCTTCGCGTGAATCCCAGGCGAATACGAAACTGATCACCACGCCGGCGACGATCCAACCGAGCGTGCCCCAGACCCGAATGCGCGAGAACTCCAGCGCCGGGTCGCGCATCTGCCGGAACGCCACCGAATTGACCAGGGCCAGCGTCGGCATGTAGACCACCATGTACGCCAGCACAAAGGGGTAGAACGCGCTGAAATCCGCCGCCGAATAGAGCTGATACAGCAATACCGCGCCGATCAGGTGCAGCACCGCCAGGATGCGCTCGGCATTGAAGTAGCGGTCGGCGATCAGGCCGATCACGAACGGCGCAATGATCGCGCCCCAGGATTGGGTGGCGAAAGCCATGCCGATCTGCCCGCCGCTGGCGCCCAGGGTGTTGGACAGGAAAGTCCCCAGGGTGACGAACCAGCCGCCCCAGATAAAGAACTGCAGGAACATCATCACGCTCAGGCGTGCATTCATCGTGGTCATGACCGTCACCGTTTTATTGTTGTTCTTGTTGAAACAAAGCCTTGTTCTGCTTATGTGGCCTGCTTTTGTGGCGAGGGAGCTTGCTCCCGCTCGGCTGCGCAGCAGTCGTAAAACCTGCTGGCGCGGTGTTTCTGGAAAACCGCGCCAGCCTATTTGGGTCCGCTTCGCAGCCCAGCGGGAGCAAGCTCCCTCGCCACAGGGGTTATGTCATTGGCGTTGGGGCAACCCCAACAACCGCCGATTGGAATCTTCATCCGCCGAGACACCGGCAAAATCATCGAACGCCTTGCGGGTCTTGCTGATCATGTGCCGCTGGATGAACGCCGCGCCTTGGGCCGCGCCCTGTTGCGAATCCTTCAGGCAGCACTCCCATTCCAGGACCGCCCAGCCGTTGAAGTCGTACTGGGTCAACTTGCTGAAGATCGATTTGAAATCGATCTGGCCATCGCCCAGTGAGCGGAACCGGCCAGGACGATCCACCCAGCCCTGATAACCACCGTAGACCCCGGAGCGGGCGTCGGGGCGGAACTCGGCGTCCTTGACGTGGAACATGCGGATGCGTTCGTGGTAGCGGTCGATGAAGCCCAGATAATCCATCTGTTGCAGCAACAGGTGGCTGGGGTCGTAGAGGATCGCTGCTCGCGGATGGTGATTGACGGCCTCGAGGAAACGCTCGAACGAGGCGCCGTCATGCAAGTCTTCACCGGGGTGGATTTCGTAGCACAGGTCCACGCCGGCCGCGTCGAAGCAGTCGAGGATCGGCAGCCAGCGCCGGGCCAGTTCGGCAAACCCTTGTTCGACCAGGCCCGCCGGTCGCTGCGGCCACGGGTACATATAGGGCCACAATAATGCTCCGGAAAACGTCGCGTGCGCCGTGAGGCCCAGGCGCTGGCTGGCGCGGGCGGCCAGTTTCAGCTGCTCGATGGCCCACTCGGTGCGCGCCTGGGGTTGGCCGCGCAGGTGGGCCGGGGCGAAGTCGTCGAACAGCGCGTCGAACGCCGGGTGCACCGCCACCAGTTGCCCTTGCAAGTGCGTCGAGAGCTCACTGATCTGCACGCCGGCCTGGGCGCAGGTGGCCTTGAGTTCGTCACAATACTCCTGGCTCTCGGCAGCTCGGGCCAAGTCGATGTAGCGGCTGCCCAGGGTCGGTAGTTGAATGGCTTTGTAGCCTTGGGAGGCGGCCCATTGGGCGATGTTGGCCAAGGTGTCGAACGGCGCTTCATCGGCCATGAACTGCGCCAGGAAAATAGCCGGGCCGCGCAGGCCGCCGGGTGTTTCGTCAGGCCTGTTCACAACAGCGATCCTCCAGTTTTCACCGCGGTCCACTTGGCATCGCCATGGTGGTTGAGGATGGCGGCTTCGATAAACGCCATGCCACGCAAGCCGGTTTCGATGCCGCAAACACCAGGCACGTCAGGGCCTTCGACTCGACCACGAATGGCCCGGGCGAAATCGCCATAAAGGTTGGCCATGGCTTCCAGGTAGCCCTCGGGGTGCCCGGCGGGCAAACGCATGCGCCGGCTCGCCGCCTCGCACAGCCAAGGTTGGCCGATGCCGCTACGCAGGATGCGCAAGGGCTGATCGAAGGCGCGATGGATCAGGCTCGCCGGCTCTTCCTGGCGCCATTCCAAGGCGCCTTTGTCGCCATACACGCGGATCTTCAACGGGTTTTCTTCACCGGCGCAGACTTGGCTGGCGATCAACACGCCGCTGGCGCCGCCCTCCATCTTGAGCAACATGGCGGCGTCATCGTCCAATTGCCGACCCGGGAGATGCGTGCCCAACGTGGCGCAAAGCTGTTGGACGCGCTGATCCGCGACGAACTCCGCCAGGGAAAACGCATGGGTGCCAATGTCGCCGATGCAACCGCCCAGCCCGGATTGTCCGGGATCGTCGCGCCACTGCGCCTGTTTGTTGCCTCGGGCGGCGAGATCCTGGCTGAGCCAGCCCTGGGGATACTCGACAAACACTTTGCGCACTTGGCCGATCACGCCCGAGCGCACCATCTCTCGCGCCTGCCAGACCATGGGATAACCCAAGTAGGTGTGGGCAAGACCGTAGAGGCAGCGGCTGCCTTGCAAGTCCTCCTTGAGCGCCAACAATTGCTTGAGGTTCAGCGCTGCGGGTTTTTCGCTGAACACGTGGAAACCGGCTCTCAACGCTTGGCGGGCAATGGGCGCGTGCAGGTGATTGGGCGTGACGATCACCAGCAGTTCCATGCGCTGATCCAGCGGCAGCACGGCTTCGGCGTCAAGCATGTGCTGCCAGTCGTGATAACACCGGGACGCGGTCAGCCCGAGGGCTCCGCCGGTCTCACGGTTATTGTCGGGGTCGCGGCTGAACGCGCCGCACACCAGTTCAAAACCGCCGTCCAGGCCCGCAGCCTGGCGATGGGCCTGGCCAATGAACGCCCCCGCTCCGCCGCCGACGAAGCCCATTCTTATTTTCGGTGCTACAGGATTCATCGTGACTCTCTTCTGTCCGGACTGTAGATGTAACCGGTTACATCATGGCGAGAAATCTAGGCTTGGTTTTGCCGCGTGTCAAACCCCAAGCGACACCGAGAGCGTTTGTCAGGCGTCGAACCTGCGGTAAGCTCGCGGCCATGCCTGCCTCTGCAGGCGCCGAATCGAGGTGATCTTGTCAAATATCCGTGAGGTGGCCCGGCTGGCCGGTGTTTCGGTGGCCACGGTGTCCAGGACACTGAAATCCCCCGAGCGTGTGCTGCCCGAGACCCGGGACAAGGTCAACGCGGCGGTGGCGCAGGCCGGTTATCGGCCGAACCTGATGGCGGTGCAATTTCGCTCCCGGCGCACCGGCAACCTGGTGATCTTGGTCCCGGCAATCGCCAATACCTTTTTCGCCCGGGTCATCAGCGGCGCCCAACAGGCGGCGCAAGCGGCCGGCTATCGATTGCTGCTGTGCGACACTCAGGGCCGGGAAGCCATCGAGCAGGAATTCGCCGCGCTGGTCTACGCCCACCAGGCTGACGGGGTGATCCAACTGCGGGCATGCGACCCGTTCATATCACTCCCTCCCGGCACCGACGCGTTGCCATTGGTCAATGCCTGCGAAGTGGTCAAGGACGCGCCCTACCCGACCATCAGCCTCGACAACCGCAGCGCCGCCCAGGCCATGACCGATCACTTGATCGGGCTCGGCCACCGCCGCATCGGCATTATCAAAGGCCCCCGCAGCAGCCCGTTGACCCTCGACCGCGTGGCCGGTTACCAAGATGCCCTGCGCAACGCCGGCATCGCCATCGACCCTGAGCTGATCTGCCACGGCGACTTCACCCTCAAGGCCGGATACGACGGTGCCGGAACCATGCTCGCATTGGCCGAGCGCCCCAGCGCGCTGTTCTGCGAAAACGATGAGATGGCCATCGGCGCGCTCAAGCGCATCAAGCAAATGGGCCTGCGGGTGCCCGAGGACATTTCCCTGGTGGGCTTCGATGACATCCCGTTCGCCGCGTATTGCGATCCGCCGCTGACCACCATTTCCCAGCCGGCTGAAACCTTTGGTCACAAAGCCGTAGAGATGCTCATCGCCCTGATCGAGCAAACGCCCATCCCACAGCGGCACGTGCTGTTGCCGTTCGAGCTGACCGTGCGCGGCAGCAGCGCAGCGCCAGGCTCCGGCATGGCCTGATCAGGCACATCGGACTTGTCGACTCGCCATCAGGCCCGTTTCGACTACAGTGGAAAGACTCTGCAAAAGCCATAACAAGACGGAGAGTCTCCATGCAAATCAACAAGCGCTTCACCCTCCTGGCCGCCACCGCAGCCTTGATGATCACTACCACCGCTCATGCCGCCCCGGTGTACATCAATATCCTGACCGGAGGCACCAGCGGCGTGTATTACCCGATTGGCGTCGGGCTTTCCCAGATCTATAGCAGCGGCATCAAGGACTCCAAGGCGTCGGTCCAGGCCACCAAGGCTTCGGTGGAGAACCTGAACCTGCTGCAAGCCGGACGCGGGGAGTTGGCGTTTGCCTTGGGCGACTCGGTGGCGGACGCCAAGAATGGCGTGGAAGACGCCGGCTTCAAGGCGCCCTTGACCAAGCTGCGGGCCATCGCGGGCGCCTACCCCAACTACATACAAATCGTCGCCAGCCAGGAATCGGGCATCAAGACCCTGGCCGATCTCAAGGGCAAGACCGTCTCGGTCGGCGCGGCGAAATCCGGCACCGAGCTCAATGCCCGGGCAATTTTCAAGGCAGCGGGCCTGACCTACAGCGATATGAAGGTGCAATACCTACCGTTCGCCGAATCGGTGGACCTGATCAAGAACCGCCAGTTGGATGCCACGCTGCAGTCTTCCGGCCTGGGCATGGCCGCGATTCGGGACTTGGCGTCGACCATGGCGTTGAGCTATGTGTCGATTCCCACCGATGTCGTGGAAAAAATCGGTAATCTGGCCTACCTGAGCGCACAAATCCCGGCCAACACCTACGACGGCCAAACCGACGCCGTGCCCACCGTCGCTATCACCAATATCCTGGTGACCCACGAGGATGTGCCGGACGAAGTGGCCTATCAGATGACCAAGCTGCTCTTTGACAACCTCAATCGCCTGGGCACGTCCCATTCGGCGGCGAAGGACATTTCCCTGAAGAACGCCGCGAAGAACCTGCCGATAGCCCTGCACCCTGGCGCCGAACGCTACTACAAGGAAGTGGGCGCGCTGTAGTCCCCTGGGGCGGCAACGGCGCTGGCCGCCGTTGCCGTGTCGTGTTTCGCACCGGCTACAGACAACAGGCAGGCACCTTATGAGTGAAGACCAGCACGGCATCGCCACGGACCCGCGGGATTGGCCCAGGACGCTGTTCTACGTGGCGTTGCTGTTTTCCGTGTTTCAAATTGTCACGGCGGCATTCTCCCCCGTGTCCAGCATCGTATTGCGGGCGGTACATGTGGGCTTTTTGTTGTGGGTGGTGTTCCTCAGCTACCCGGCCTATGGCAAGCAACGGCCCTGGCAGCCGCTGGCCTGGGCGTTGAGCCTGGCGGGCGTGGCGACGGCGCTCTATCAATGGGTGTTCGAGGCCGACCTGATCCAGCGCTCCGGCGACCTGACGACGGCCGACACGGTGATCGGCGTCATCTTGATCGTATTGGTGTTCGAGGCGGCGCGGCGGGTGATGGGCATCGCCCTGCCGATCGTCTGCGGGTTGTTCCTCGCTTATGGCCTGTTCGGCGAATACCTGCCGGGCGACCTGGCCCATCGCGGCTATGGCCTGGACCAGATCATCAACCAACTGGCGTTCGGTACCGAAGGGCTGTACGGCACGCCGACCTACGTATCGGCCACTTATATTTTCCTGTTCATCCTGTTCGGCGCCTTCCTGGAAAAGGCCGGCATGATCAAGCTGTTTACCGATTTCGCCATGGGCCTGTTCGGCCACAAGCTGGGCGGCCCGGCGAAGGTGTCCGTGGTGTCGTCAGCGTTGATGGGCACCATCACTGGCTCGGGCATCGCCAACGTCGTGACCACCGGCCAATTCACCATCCCGTTGATGAAGCGCTTCGGCTACAAGGCTGCATTCGCCGGCGGTGTAGAAGCGACGGCCAGCATGGGCAGCCAGATCATGCCGCCGGTGATGGGCGCGGTGGCATTCATCATGGCCGAGACTATCAACGTGCCGTTCGTGGAAATTGCCAAGGCGGCCCTGATACCCGCGTGCCTGTATTTCGGCTCGGTGTTCTGGATGGTGCACCTGGAAGCCAAGCGCTCCGATCTCAAGGGCCTGCCCAAGGACCAATGCCCCAGCGCCTGGGGCGCGGTCAAGCAAAGCTGGTATTTGCTGATCCCGCTCGCGGTGCTGGTCTACCTGCTCTTTTCCGGACGCACGCCGCTGTTTTCCGGGATGGTGGGCCTGGCGTTGACGGCTATTGTGATTCTCGGCTCGGCGATCATTCTCAAAGTCTCCAACTATGCCCTGCGCTGCGCATTCTGGATCGCGCTGGGCATTCTTTGCGTCGGTTTTTTCCGGCTGGGCATCGGTGTCGTATTTGCGGTGGTCGGGGTGTTGGTCGTGACCTGCTGGTTCATGAAAGGCACACGGGAAACCCTGGTCATCTGCTTGCATGCCTTGGTCGACGGCGCCCGTCATGCGGTCCCGGTGGGGATCGCCTGCGCCTTGGTCGGCAGCATCATCGCGGTGGTTTCGCTGACGGGCGTGGCGTCTACCTTCGCCGGTTACATCCTGGCCGTCGGCAAGGACAACCTGCTGCTCTCGCTGATCCTGACCATGCTCACCTGTCTGGTATTGGGCATGGGCATCCCGACCATTCCCAACTACATCATCACCAGCTCGATCGCCGCGCCCGCCCTGCTGGAGCTCGGCGTGCCGCTGATCGTGTCGCACATGTTCGTGTTCTATTTCGGCATCCTCGCCGACCTGACGCCGCCGGTGGCCCTGGCCTGTTTCGCCGCCGCCCCCATCGCCAGGGAAAGTGGCCTGAAGATCAGCTTCTGGGCGGTGCGTATCGCCCTCGCCGGCTTCGTCATTCCGTTCATGACGGTCTACAACCCAGCGCTGATGCTGCAAGGCGACAATTTGTGGATGACCGCCTACATGTTGGTCAAGACGCTGCTCGCCGTCGGCCTGTGGGGCATGGCGTCCACCGGTTACCTGCAACAGAAGATGCCTATTTGGGAACGGCTGATGTGTTTCGCCGCCGGTGCCTTGCTGGTGGTGGCGCTGCCGCTGACCGATGAAATCGGTTTTGTCCTGGGCGCCTTGTTGATTAGCCAGCACCTCTGGCGGGCGCGCCGCGTCGGGCGGGCCTTGGCGTGATTGGCTTGTGCCTGGGCCTGTCCGGGGCGGTCTGGGCACAAGTGCAAGTGAGCGACTTTACGCTGGCGTGGAATCACACCATCGAAAAGGTCCGCTGGGAGGAAGATTATCGCGTCACCAAAGCGGGCCTGGTCTTGGGCGAGGCCAGGGTAAAGGGCAACGGCGCCGGCATGGATATTCCGGAGGGCGCCCGGCTGGAAAACGGCAGTTGGCATTTCTTCCGCCAACTGCCGCCGCTGCAACCGTTGAAGCTGGGGCGCACGCCCCAAGCCGGTGATTACCAACTGTGTCACGCCGGCCATTGCCAGCCGATGAGTCATTGGCTGGGACCGCCAAATACCGACCAACCGGCGGTGGAACTCTGGAGCTGCACGCTATAGCCCTCAGGGGCCGACGATCGACCGCCACGCCGCTTGTGCCAGCAATTCCCGGTGGACCTTGGGACTGGTGGGCACGCGCCCGGACAACCAGGCCCGGCAATAACTTTCCGACGCGCCGATAATCAGCGAGAACATCAGCTCGGCCGGATAACGCTTGATCGCCTCGCCCTGCTGCGCTGTGCTCAGCCAATGCCAGAGCTGGCGGTTGCGTGTGGTGTTGCGGCTGGCGAGTTCATCCTTGAACGGCCCCTTTGTCACCGCAAAGCGGGCGTGATACTGGAAACGCGCCCATTCAGGCTGAGCGTCCACCCAATCGACATAACTGTAGATCAGCGCTTGCACGCCCTGCTCGGCGGTCGTCGCCTCGGCCAGGCAGTGCTCGCGCAGGCGCGTCTGATCGTCTAGCGCGGTAAAAAACAGCGCCGCCACCAAGCCTTCCTTGTTGCCGAAATGATGATAGATGGCACCGACGCTGGTCTGGCATTCGTTGCGGATCATTTCAATGGTGGTCGCCTCAATGCCCTGCTCATTGAACAGCGCCAAGGCCTTTCTGAAGATGTCTCGCTTGAGTTCGGCCCTTCTGCCGGGGAAGGCGCGTTCGAGTAGATCTGCTGTTTGCATGCTTGGCATAAACCGGTTCGTTGGAAGATCAGGCACACGTTCTGCCTGGGACGAAGTGCGCGCAGCTTGACAGATTCGCCGACAACAGAATACCGTTCCGTCACAGAATATTATTCTGTAACGGAAAATAATTCCGTAATTTCCTATCAGAGAGGCTTCACATGAACCAGGTTCTCGGCATGTTCAACAGCGCAGGTCCCGATGCATTCAGCAAAATGGCCTGCCAGATGGCGCCCTACTTTTCCACCATCAACCCGCTGGTCACGGCGCTTCGCCCGGGCGCAGCAACGGTGCAGGTGCCGTTTTGCAAGGAAATCACCAACCACTTGGGCACCGTCCATGCCATCGCCATGTGCAATGCCGCCGAGCTGGCCGCCGGCATGATGACCAACGTATCCATTCCCGCGGGCGCCCGCTGGATTCCAAAAGGCATGACCGTGCAGTACCTGGCCAAGGCCAAGAGCGACGTGACCGCGGTAGCGGATGGCGACGCCCTGGACTGGTCGACGGAAGGCGACAAGATCGTGCCGGTGGACATCCATGACGTGGACGGCAAGAAGGTGTTCACGGCGCAGATCACCATGAACGTGAAGTTGGCTTGAAGTGGGGGGCGTCCAGGACGCCCCGCCTCATCGTCGTACCGAGGAAATCAGGCGAACGTCGCGCCCCGGGTGTTCACAAACAACGAATACAAGGAGTGGCTTCCGGCCATGAACAGCCGGTTGCCTTCCCGTCCGCCAAAGCAGACATTGGGGCAGCGCTCCGGTAATGAGATGTGTCCGATGGCCTTGCCTTCAGGGTTGAACACCCGCACGCCGTCGAGTTTTTCCAGGTCAGCCTTGGGGTCGCCGTTGCCGCCCCAACCGCACCAGAGGTTGCCGCCCTCGTCGCACTTGATCCCGTCGATGGCCGCGTAGTCCAACCCTTCGATATGCTTGCGGCGCTCGCCCAGGGTGCCGTCATCCTTGACCGTGATCGCCCAGACCAGGCGATTGGGCTTGGCCCGGCCTTCGACCACGTAGAGGGTTTTTTCATCCGGGGAGAAACACAGGCCGTTGGGCCCGGCCAGGTCGTCGATCACCCGGCTGAGCTTGCCGGTTTCGCCGTCGATGCGGTACACCGCGTGGGGTTGCGCCGGGGTGACTTTGTGCCCTTCGTAATTGTTGCCGGTCTGGAACGGTGGGTCGGTGAACCAGACCGAGCCGTCTCGTTTGCAGACGATGTCATTGGGCGAGTTCAACGGCTTGCCGTCGAAACTGTCGGCCAACACGGTAAGGGTTCCATTGTGTTCGGTGCGGGTGACTCGCCGCCCTTCGCTTGACGTGGTCGAGCCTTCACAGACCAGCAGCCTGCCCTGGCGATCACGGCACATGCCGTTGGAGAAGTTCGAGTTCTCGCGATACACCGACAGCCCACCGGTGACCTCGTCCCAACGCATGATGCGGTTGTTGGGGATGTCGCTGACCAGCAAGTAGCGACCATCGCCGATCCACACCGGCCCTTCCGCCCAGCGCAGGCCGGTGGCGAGCTTTTCCACGCTGGCGTTGAAGAGGCGCAGGTCCATGAAGCTGGGGTCGAGAATGTTCACCAGAGGATCGGGGTAACGCTGGCTCAGCGGCTCGGCCTGGGCGAGCCCGGGCAGCTGTCCGAGCGTCGCGGCGGCGGCCGAGACCACCAGGGATTTTTTCAGGAAAATCCGGCGCCCTTGATCGGCGGTTGCAGGTTGCGAAGCATCCATCGTACGTCTCCGTTAATTTTATTATTGGACGGGACGTTAGTTTTAGCTCGTGATAGGACATCGTACAAGTAAATATCGTGCGTTCAACTGCTTCTTCATTCCGAGTGAAGGGGAATCCGAACGGTGAACGTAGTGCCCCCGCGCACCTTCGAATGGACTTCGATCGTACCCTGGTGCGCCGACACGATCGCCGAGGCGATGTAAAGGCCCAGCCCCAAGCCCGCCGTGGGGCCGTATTGCATATCGCCGCTGCGCAGCTGCCGGACCAACGGATTGAAAATGCTGTCGATGGCGTCCTTTTCGATAGGCTTGCCCTGGTTGTTGATCGCGATGACGGCTTCATCCCCTTCGCAGCTCAACGAAACCGTGATCGGTGCACCCGCTGCGCCATGCTGGACCGCGTTGCCGATCAGGTTGGAAAACACCTGTTCCATCCGCGACGGGTCGAACAGCCCTTCGAGCGCACCGCGGGTCTCGAAGTTGATGGTGCTTTCCGGGTGATAGGCGCGCGCCTCTTCCACCATGCCTTCGCATGCCGCCACCAGGTCACCCTTGAAGCGCTGCACCGGTATGCCTGCCCCCAGCTGGGTGCGCGTGAAATCCAGCAGATCGCCGACAATCTTGTTGGCCCGCTTGACGCTGGTGTAGATGCGCGAAGAAATCTTGGTCGCCTTGGCCGGCAGGTCGCCCGCGCGCAGGAGCACTTCGGAACCGAGCAGGATGGCGCCCAATGGGCTGCGCAGATCATGCCCGAGGATCCCCAGAAACAGATTGCGCGCCGCGTCGACTGCCGCTGAATAGCTGACGACCGACTCTGCCAGGGCTTGGTCCACGGCTTCGTTGAAGCGGATCACATCCGACATCGCCTTCGCTTGATCCAGTTGGGCATGGGGCATCCAGAGCAGCAGCACACTGGTGCGCAGCGCACGGTATTCCGAAACCATCTGTTCGACGGTGAACCCGGACGACTGGCGGATGACCGCGTGGGTTTCAGCGGCGGTTTCGGCCTCTGCCGCCGGAGCGTCGCCCAAGGACTTGGCAATCTGCTCTTCGGGGGTCTGCTGGGTGCGCAGGTCAACGGCGATGGTTCGCAGCATCTGCTCGGCATGGTCGCGCAGCGCCACCGAATCCATGCCAATCGACGCCGGGGTGATAGTCCTGGCGAAATCCTCCCAGGCCTGAAGGATCGGTTCTATGTTGTCGACAATGAAATCAGCCAGGCGCATGGGTTGCTCCGCGAGAAGGTCAAAAGGACCGGTGCCGGAAACAACGCAGCGGTTAGTTGTTTTACAGCAAATCGTTATCGGATGTACGCCCGCGTCTGGAATCGAAAGGCGACGACTGCTTCGCAGCCGAACGCAAGCAAGCTCCCTCGCCACGCAGACTGCGATAGCCCGGAAAACCGAGACTTGTCTGTGTCTGCTTGATCCGGTACAAACACTTCAGAGTTGTACGACAACCTATAACTAAAAATAGACCCCTCCGAGGCATTGCTGCTTCGGCGGCCTGCCTTTGAGATACCTGCCATGACCCGCTCCATCGCTGCATCCGATGCCCCTGCTCCATTCCCGCGCCATATCGCCGTGCTCATTCTGCTCTGCATGGGGTGTGCCTTCGCCGGCAACCATGTGGCCGCGCGGGCGGCCTTCGATGACGGTGCCGGCGTTTTGCTGGCGATCCTGATGCGCTCCGGTGGGACGCTGCTGGTATTGGCGGCGATGGTCTTGTGGCAACGTCAAAGCCTGCGCCTGCCCGCTGGTGCCTGGCGCTGGCAATTCGTCCTCGGGCTGTTGATCGCAGCCCAGAGCCTGTGCCTGTACTCGGCCGTCGCCCGGGTGCCGGTGGCGCTGGCCCTGTTGGTGGGCAACCTGTTTCCGATCTTGCTGGCGCTGCTGACCTGGGCGCTCGGTGGCCCACGCCCCACCGCCCGCACGGCAGCGTTGATGGGGATGATCCTGGTCGGCCTGGTGTTCGTGCTGGAAGTACCGGCGCGATTGTCGTCCCAGGCCGACGTCGGCCCACAGTGGCTGTTGGGCGTTGGCCTGGCATTCTGCGCCGCGTGCGTCTTCGCTTGCGCGTTGTGGATCACCGACCACAAGTTGTCCCAAGTCCGCGGTTCGGTGCGCAGCCTGCTGACGATTTTCATCGTGTTCAGCAGCGTCAACCTCGCAGGGCTGACCGGCGCACTGCCTGGCGGCCTCGACCTGCCAGCCACCAGCACCGGCTGGTTCGCCCTGGCCACCCTGGTGGTGCTTTACGGCACGGGGTTCATCGTGCTGTTCATTTGCGTACCGCGCCTGGACATGCCACGCAACGCCCCGGTGATGAACATCGAACCACTGGCAACCTTGCTGATCGGTTGGCTGGTGCTGGACCAGATGCTCAATCCGGGCCAAGTGTTCGGCGGCGCGATCGTGGTGGCGGGCATTGTGTTGCTTACCTGGCGCAAGGTTGAGCGGGCCAAGGTGGCTGTGGCTGCTCGCGATTGACCCGCACCGTTGAGCGGTCTGAAAAACATTGTGGCGAGGGTGCAAGCTGCCTCGCCACACGGTCTACGAAAAACCTGCCAATTTCACACTGGCCGACGCACCGCCCTCACCTTGCCACTGCCACCCCCGCCACAGAAAAACCGGTCGGCCCCATCGGATTCCAGCCCCGACACGCCGGTCCCCGGCGGCATGGTCACGCTTTCGAGCACTTGCGCGGTCTGCGGATCGATGCGCCGAAGGTCGCTCTCGTCGTTTTCCCAAGTGCCGTGCCAAAGTTCTCCATCGACCCAAGTCACGCCCGTGACGAAGCGGTTGGATTCTATGGTGCGCAGGATCTTCCCGTCGGCCGGGTCGATCTGCAGGATCTTGCGCGCCTTGTACTGGCCGACCCAGAGCGACCCTTCGGCCCACGCCAGTCCCGAATCGTCACCGCTGTTGGGGGCCGGAATCGTCGCCAGTACCTGGCCGGTGTGCGGGTCGATCTTACGGATGCTGTCGCCAGCGATCTGGAAAAGATGTTCACCGTCGAACGCCGTGCCTGCATTGGCTGGGACATCGAGCGACTGCACGGTCTCGCCACTGGCAGGATCAAGGGCGTGCAGCTTCTCGCCTGAAGCAAACCAGACGCGCTCGCCATCATGGCTTACGCCGTGCACGCAATCGACGCCCGGAAAAGGACCGTATTCACGCAGGATTTGTGCTTTTGACTGTTTCATCTCGCTCGCCTCGTCGGTGGGTGTGACTGCATCCTAACGATCGGCTGGCAACGCAGTGAGTAACAATACCGTCGCGAATCCAGGCATCGGCGGCGCGGTCCAGCGACGAGCCCTGGCGCGGCCAATCGATTGCGCCTTGCCGCGGGCGGCCAGGGTTTCCAAGGCCCGTTGCACGCTGCGCTGGCTGGTGTCGAGAACCAACGCCAAGGCCGAACTCGACCACGCTTCACCGTCCGCCAGCAGTGCCAGCACTGCGCCGTGGGGTTGCTCGATGACGCGCGCCAGCACCACGACCTCGTCGGCATGATGCGGCGCCAAGGTAAAGCCGCGCTTCGTTGCGAGCACCCCAGCCATCGGGCGAAGCGCCGTCCGCAGCCGTCCCATTTCAACCCGCAGCCGCGCGCGATGGGACTCGTCCGTCAGTTTCAAGCCAAAGGCCTGGGCCATGAGCGTTTCCCTCGACACGTCGCCGGGCCAGGCTTGGGCCAGCTCTCGCGCCAAGGCAAACAACACCGGGCGCCGTGAAAGGGAAACCTGAATACCCGCGCCATTCACTCCATACCGACACGCGTCCACCACCAGCGCCGCGCTGTCCAGCATCGCTTGAACCTCCTCCAGGATAAGCAAGCGCTCCTGGCCTCGGGCAATCAGGCGCGCCGCAGGCGTTTGGAGGATTTGCCAGGCGCTTTCAATCTCCGCGTTCAGCGCGCCGATGCCCGCTTGCCGTGCCGCTTGCCCAGCCCTTTCGAGAGCGGCACGGGCGATTCGCGTTTTTAGCCGGCGCATGGCAATGCCCGCAGCCACTAGCTCGCAAGCTGCCCGCGATGCGCAAGGCAGGCAGGACAGATCCAGATCAGCAAGCCTGCGCTCGGCCTCATCGAGTCGACCGAGCAACAGCAGGCGGCGGATCTCGATGGCATGGGCGTGCCCTACGTTCGCCCGGTCGCCATGGGCTTGGAGCACCGCCCGCGCGGCGTCGAGGCGCTTCGTCGGCCACGTCAAGTCACGGGACGCCAAGGCAATTTCGCCTTCGGCGACCACGCACCTTGCCCGGGCCACGGCTTCCCTGGGCCCAAAGGCAGCCGCCGCACGACGCATCAAGGTCCTGGCGTTGGCCAGATCCCCCAACTGCGCCATGGCAATGCCACGCAGCGCGAGAGCCGCGGCATCATTGCGCAGCGCGACGCGGTTGAGCGCGGCGACCGGGTCCCCCGCCGCCAATGCTTGTGCTGCTGCGTTGATTTGGTGATCCATAAACGATGGTCTTTGTGGCACTGGCCTTTGTGGCGAGGGAGCTTGCTCCCGCTGGGGGCGCAGCGCCCCGAAAATTTTGCGACCGCTTCGCGCTCGAGCGGGAGCAAGCTCCCTCGCCACACAAGCCTGCCCGCATCCTGAACTGCCCTGCCGGCCCAGACCCAAGTGGATATCGGCTACAGGCGGATCCTGGCCGCCGATATCACATCGATCCGCGAGACCGCACTGCTCAGCCGTCCCAGTTGCTGATTGTGATCGGCAATGATCTGCTCGGCCGGCAGGCTGCCGTTGGCTACCGTGGAATGAGCGTCGGCGGCCAAGACAACCTCATATTCCAATGTATGAGCCTGACGTACGGTGGCATTGATGCAGTGGTCGGTTTTCAGCCCGCAAATCACCACCCGATCAATGCCCCGGGCCTGTAACAGGGCCAGCAGATCGGTCTGGTAGAACGCGTCCGCTGTGGTCTTGCGCACCCGCAGGTCGTCCGCCCCGGTAGCCAGGCCATCAGCCAACTGCCAGGGAGCGGAACCGTAGGCCAGCGATCCCTCCAGCTCTTCATGCTGGACCAGGATTACCGGCAAGCCGACGGCCCGAGCCCTGGCACTGAGGTCGTTGATGGTCCGGATCAGGCGTGGTCTGTCGAAGCATTCTTCTTCGCCGGCACACAGCCCTTCCTGGACGTCGATGATCAGCAATGCGGTATTCATGTGTCCCTCTGCGAACGGTTAGTAGCCCATCGACAGGCCGGTATTGCGGCGCGGGTCGTTGGCGCCGTAGAAGCGATTCTTGCCCACGGGCTTGCCACCCAGCGACGGCGCGCCCACCAGGATCGCAGCAATGTGGTTGGGGTCCTGCGGGCCGGCAAACTTGTGGCCCCAGCTTTCCAGCAGCTTGAGCGTATCGGGGCTGGCGGCGAAGGTTTCCAGGTTGGTTTCTTCCGGCATCCATTGTTGATGGAAGCGCGGCGCATCCACCGCTTCCTGCAGGTTCATGCCGTAGTCGATCACGTTGAGAATGGTCAGCAAGGTGGCGGTGATGATGCGGCTGCCGCCGGGCGTACCGACGACCATTACGGTCTTGCCGTCCTTGGTGACGATGGTCGGGCTCATGGACGACAGCGGTGCCTTGCCCGGCGCGATGGCGTTCGCCTCACCCTGCACCAGGCCGTACATGTTGGGCACGCCGACCTTGGCGGTGAAGTCGTCCATCTCATCGTTGAGGATTACCCCGGTCTTGCTCGCCATCACGCCGGCGCCGAACCAGTCGTTGAGGGTGTACGTGACGGAAACGGCGTTGCCCCATTGATCTACGATCGAATAGTGCGTGGTATTGCTGCCCTCGTGGGGCGCCACGCCGGGTTTGATCTTGTTGGAGTCGCCAGCCTTCTGCGGCTCGATCGCGGCCCGCAGTTTTGCCGCGTAGTTCTTGTCCAGCAGATGATCGATGGGGTTCTGCACGAAGTCCGGATCGCCGAGGTAACTGTTGCGGTCGACGTAGGCGTGACGCATGGCTTCGATCTGGTAGTGCATGCCTTGGGCCGAATGGAACCCCAGGTCTTTCATCGGGTAGCCATCGAGGATGTTCATGATCTGGCACAGCACCACGCCGCCGGAACTGGGCGGTGGAGCGGAAATGATGTGGTAGCCGCGATAATCGCACTCCACCGGCGCCAGCTCGCGGGTCTTGTACTTGTCGAGGTCGGCCTGGGTGATGATGCCCTTGTTGGCCTGGCTGGACGTCACCAGGGCGTCGGCCACCCAGCCTTTGTAAAAGCCGTCGGCGCCCTTGGTAGAAATTTCCCGCAGGGTTTTGGCGAGGTCTTTCTGCACCAATTTCTGCCCGGCCTGCATCGGCTCGCCGTTGTGCAGGAAGATCGCGCCGGAATCGCGCATGTCCTTCTTGAACACCTCGGTGGCGGTTTCCAACAGGTCGACATCGCCCTGTTCCAGGACGAAACCTTCCTCGGCAAACTTGATCGCCGGGGCGATCAGTTCGGCGCGGGGTTTGCTGCCGTATTTCTTCAACGCCAGCTCCATGCCGGACACGGTGCCAGGCACCCCTACCGCCAAATGGCCGCGGGTGCTGAGTTCGGGAACGACGTTGCCGTCCTTGTCCAGGTACATGTCAGCCGTGGCGGCCAGCGGGGCTTTTTCGCGGAAATCGAGGAAGGTCTTGCGGCCATCGGCCATTTGCAGGGTCATGAAACCGCCCCCGCCCAGGTTACCCGCCGCGGGATAGACCACCGCCAGCGCATAGCCCACCGCCACCGCCGCATCCACGGCGTTACCACCATTCTTGAGGACGTCGACGCCGACGTGAGTCGCCAGATGCTGGGCCGTCACCACCATGCCGTTTTCGGCGGCAACCGGGGCTTGGGACGCGGCGTGCACATGGAAACAGCTAAGGGTGAGTGAAGTGGCGATGAGGGTCCGGGCCAGGGATTGGAACTTCATGAGTCGGTCTCTTCTTGTTCTAAGGGTCGGGATCGCTTCAAAAGCATTAGGCAGTATGGCTCGGTTTACCAAATGCGCCTGTCCGCCGACGACCGGGTGACGGCAAAGTACCCTTTGAGATAGGCTCGTGCGCTGCTTTTTATTGAACAAGGACATCGCCCATGACGCTGCGAATCGAACGCACGGACGCCCCCACCGACGCGGAACGCCAGGCCATCCTCGCCCCGCTACGGGCCTACAACACCGCCCAGACCGGCGGAAGCGCCCCTGAATTGGTCGCCTGGTTGGTGCGGGACGAGCACAACGAAATCGTCGGCGGGCTGTATGGCCGGGTGTTCTTTCGTTGGCTCTATATCGAATTGCTGGTGGTGCCGGAACAGGCCCGGGGCCAAGGCACAGGCTCAGAGCTGATGCAGATGGCCGAGACGCTGGCCAGGGAGAAGAACTGCGTGGGTATCTGGCTCGACACTTTCGATTTCCAGGCCCCGGATTTTTACCGCAAGCACGGCTTTACAGAGTGCGGCCAGATCGATGACTACCCGCCGGGACATCAGCGCTTCTTCTTTCAGAAGCGCCTGACCGTCGACTAGAGACACGTCGCCAGCGCGGCCAACCGGCGCTTGGCGACGAAATCGTCGTGCTTGGCGTAGTAATTCAATGCCGTGCCCGTGGCGCTGGCTTGTATATCGACAAATGATTCGGCCGAGCGGGTGTAGACCGTCGAGCCGCCTTTCTTGCCCGGCTGCAGGTAGGCACCAGCATCGACCCCGAACACCGCTTCGTCCTCCCATGCGAACTTCACGCATTGGGCGACATTCTGCTCTGGCTTGTCGGAGGCCAGGGTCTTGTAGGGGGTTTGGGTCCGGGCCTGTTCCATGGCCGAACCTGCGCAGCCGGCCAGCAGGGTTGCGGCCATGGCCACCATCAGCATTCGCATTGCGTTCACTCATTGAAAAAAAAACGGACTGTAGCACTGCCACCCGGGCGTCCGGGCGGCTTTAATCAAATTTACACGCGACAGCGCCCCACGATTCGCGCAACCTGTCGCGCCATTGCCTCCAGCCATCGCGGAACATTCCATGACACCCAACGCCGAGTTCTACAAACCCACCGCCGAATACGCCGACAAACTGATCAGCCAGATCGGCCAGACACCCTCTTGGATCGCCAAGCGAATCGGCGTCACCGACAAGCGAATCCGCTACATTCTGGACGGCGAACGCACCGTCAAGGGCGAAACCACGCCGATCCAGATGACCTACACCGAACAGTTCGCCCTCGAATGCCTGGCGGCAGCGGCCAAGGCCAGCAAGAAGCAATCTTCATCCCCGAAGGAGTGATCATGGCGGCAACCGAACAGCAACACGAACGAGCCCTGGAAATCTTTCTCGACCAGCGCCCCGAGCTGCGCATCGAGCTGGACAACCTCAACCCGCTGCTGGCTCAGGTCAAGGGCGAGACGGCGGCGCAATACCGCGCTGAGCGATTGCACGAAGCGTTCGAAGCCGAGGCCGAGCGCCTGGGCCTGTTTGCCTGGGAGCTGACCTTGCAGCTTACCGCCGCCTCGCCGCAGGAATACCAGGCCCAGCGCCTGGAGGTGCACCGGGAAGTGGCGGAGATGGCGGGGATGGAATGGGCTGAGTATTGCGAGTTGAATGGCCTCAAAAGCCACGGCTGAACCCCTGGTGAGGGAACTTGCTCCCGCGCCACTCGGGTTCATTGATCCGCCGAGCAATCGCCCCACCGCCGATAAAGCTTTATCATGGCCGCAGTTCTACAGATCGGGTCTGTCATGAAGTTCGCCATCGCGCTGTTTTCCGCCGCCCATGCGCCCTCCTCCCGGCGCGCCTTGCTGTTTGCACAGGCCGCGCTGGCCGGTGGGCATGAGATCGTGCGGCTGTTTTTCTACCAGGACGGCGTCTATAACGCCGCCAACAGCATCGTCACCCCCCAGGACGAACAGGACCTGCCCCGGCAATGGCACACGTTTGTCAGCGACAACCAGCTGGACGGTGTCGTGTGCATCGCGGCGGCGTTGCGGCGTGGCGTGCTCAATAACGAGGAAGCCCAGCGCTACCAGCGTTCGGCGGTCAGCGTCGAGGCGCCCTGGGCCTTGTCCGGGCTGGGCCAGTTGCACGATGCAATCCAGGACGCCGACCGCTTGATCTGTTTTGGAGGCGCGTGATGGCCAAGTCTTTATTGCTGATCAGCCGCCAGGCGCCATGGTCCGGCCCTGGCGCCCGGGAAGCGCTGGATATCGTCTTGGCCGGCGGCGCATTCGACCTGCCTATCGGCCTGCTGTTTCTCGATGACGGCGTGTTCCAGCTCGTCGCCGGCCAGGACGCCAAGGCCGTCCAGCAAAAGGACCTGAGTGCCAATTTGCAGGCATTGCCGATGTTTGGCGTCGAAGACCTGTTTATCTGTGCCGAAAGCGCGACACAACGCGGTCTCGCCACCGATGCCCTGGCACTGGCCGACTTGAACGTACTGGGCGCAACGGACATCGCCGCGCTCATTGACCGATACGACCAGGTGATCACCCTCTGATGTCGACTTTGCATGTGTTGTCTCATTCGCCCTTCGGCGATAACCGCCTCGCCAGTTGCTTGCGGCTGCTGGGGAGCCAGGATGCGCTGCTGCTGTGCGGCGACGCGACGTATGCGCTGCAACCTGGCACCGTGCCGTTTGAAACGTTGCAGTCCGGCAGTCGCAAGTTGTTCGTACTCGCGCAAGACGCCCAGGCCCGTGCCCTGCCCGTTCCAGACTGGACCGAAGCCATCGACTACCCGGCCTTTGTGGAGCTGTCGATCCAGCATGACAAGGTCAACAGTTGGCTATGAATGCGTTGACCGTGGGCGAGCGCACCCTCGCGCTGGACAAAGACGGCTACCTTGCCGACCGGCGCGACTGGTCGGCCGACGTCGCCACGGCCCTGGCCGCCGCCGAAGGCATCGAGCTGGGCCCCGAGCACTGGGAAGTGCTCCAATTGCTGCGGGCCTTTTATGATGAATTCCAGCTTTCCCCCGCGACCCGACCGCTGATCAAGTACACCGCGCTGAAACTCGGCGTGCACAAGGGCAACAGTCTGCACCTGAATCGATTGTTCAAAGGCACTCCCGCCAAACTCGCCGCCAAGCTGGCGGGCCTGCCCAAACCGACGAATTGCTTATGACCGACTTTCCAGCGCTGACCCTAGAAACCCCGGTCGAACACCCGTTCGCCCAATTTGTGCGCATCCTTGGCAAAGGCAAGCGCGGCGCGCGCAACCTGACCCGCGAAGAAGCCCGTGAAGCCATGGGCATGGTGCTTGATGAGCAAGTCGAAGAGACCCAGCTCGGCGCATTCCTGATGCTGTTGCGGCACAAGGAAGAAAGCGCCGAAGAAATGGCCGGCTTCACCGAAGCCCTGCGCCAACGCCTGGTAGCGCCGACCTTGGCGGTTGACCTCGACTGGCCGACCTATGCCGGCAAGAAGCGCCACCTGCCCTGGTACCTGCTGGCGGCCAAATGCCTCGGGCAGAACGGCGTGCGAATCTTCATGCACGGCGGCGGCGCCCACACGGCGGGCCGGCTCTACACGGAACAGTTGCTTGGTTTGCTGGATATCCCCTTGTGTCGCGACTGGCAACAGGTGGGCACGGCGCTGGACAACGGCGGCCTGGCGTTCATGCCGCTGGTGGACTGGGCATCGCAAATGCAACGGATGATCGACCTGCGCAACACCCTGGGCCTGCGCTCGCCGATTCACTCCCTGGCGCGAATCCTCAACCCGCTGGGTGCCCGTTGCGGCCTGCAGAGCATTTTCCATCCCGGCTACCAGGCTGTGCATCGCGATGCCAGCGGATTACTCGGTGATACCGCCATCGTGATCAAGGGCGACGGCGGCGAAATCGAAATCAACCCGGACGCCGACAGCCATTTGTACGGCACCACTGGCGGCGCCAGCTGGGACGAAGAATGGCCACGGCTGTCCGAGCAGCGCCACGTCAAACCGGACAACCTCGACCCGCAACACCTGAAAGCCGTCTGGCGCGGCGACGTCGAAGACAGCTATCCGCAACTGGCGCTGATCGCCACCATGGCCCTGGCATTGCGCGGCCTGGGGCTGACTCGCGAAGCGGCTTTCGACCGCGCCCGGCAATATTGGGATGCGCGAAATAGATCGATTTAGCCGATCATCAACGTCCAACCTTTGCGCTTTTAGTTCGAACCTATCGGAATAGACTCGTCTCAAAGCAATATTGAGCGAGGATGTCGAGATGGGTTTGTTAGTTGAAGGCCGCTGGCAAGATCAGTGGTACGAGAGCAAGGACGGCAGTTTCCAGCGTGAGCAGGCGCAACGCCGCCATTGGATCACCGCCGACGGCAGCGCCGGCCCCTCCGGCGAGAGCGGGTTCGCCGCCGAGACCGGGCGTTATCATTTATATGTGTCCCTGGCTTGCCCTTGGGCGCACCGCACGCTGATCTATCGCAAGCTCAAGGGCCTGGAAAATCTGATCGACGTCTCGGTGGTCAGCTACTTGATGCTCGAAAACGGCTGGACCTTCGACCAGGCTCACGGCTCGACGGGCGACAAGCTCGACCACTTCGACTATCTGCATCAGCGCTACACCGCCGATACGCCGGACTACACCGGCCGCGTCACCGTACCCGCGCTGTGGGACAAACAGCAGCAACGCATCGTCAACAACGAATCAGCGGAAATCATCCGCATGTTCAACACAGCCTTCGATGGCTTGACCGGCAACAACCTGGACCTCTACCCAGAACACCTGCGCGGCGATATCGATGCGTTGAACGAGCGCATCTATCCGGCGGTGAACAACGGCGTCTACCGCGCCGGCTTCGCCACCACCCAAGCGGCTTACGAAGAAGCCTTCGACCAGCTGTTCGCCGAACTGGACCGTCTGGAAGCCCTGCTGGACACCCGCCGCTACCTGGCTGGGGAGTACCTGACCGAGGCCGACATCCGCTTGTTCACAACGATGATCCGTTTCGACGCGGTGTACTTCGGCCACTTCAAATGCAACCTGCGGCGCATCGCCGACTATCGGAACCTGTCGAACTGGCTGCGGGAGTTGTACCAATGGCCTGGGATCGCCGAGACCGTGGATTTCAAACATATCCAGCGCCACTACTACGGCAGCCACAAGACCATCAACCCGAATGGGATCGTGCCCAAGGGGCCGAAGCAGGACTTCAGGGTGGCGCATGATCGGGAACGGTTGAGTGGGAAAGGGATTTGGCGAGCTTGAGATCGCTCCCAACGCTCTGCGTGGGGAACGATCAGCGCGGTCTCTAGACCTGACCCTGGGCGCCTTCGAACCACGCCAGTTTCTCGCGCAGTTGCACCACTTCCCCGACAATCACCAGCGTCGGCGCATGGACTTCATGCTCGGCCACCAGGCGTGGCAGATCCGCCAGGGTGCCGGTGAATACCCGCTGGTTCGAAGTCGTGCCTTGCTGGATCAGCGCTGCCGGCGTGTCCGCCGCGCGACCGTGCTTGATCAGCTCCTCGCAAATGACTGGCAGCCCCACCAACCCCATGTAGAACACCAAGGTCTGCGCCGGGGAGACCAGGTCCGCCCACGGCAAGTCGCTGGTGCCGTCCTTGAGATGGCCAGTGATGAAACGCACCGACTGCGCATAGTCGCGATGGGTCAGCGGGATCCCGGCATAGGCCGCGCATCCACTGGCCGCGGTGATGCCTGGGACCACCTGGAACGGGATGCCATGGGCCGCCAGTTCTTCGATTTCTTCGCCGCCGCGGCCGAAGATGAACGGATCGCCCCCCTTCAACCGCACCACGCGCTTGCCTTGCCGGGCCAGATCAACCAATTGCTGGTTGATCTGGTCCTGGGGCACGGCGTGTTCGGAACGGCGCTTGCCGACGTAGATGCGTTCGGCGTCGCGTCGGCACAGTTCCAGGATTGCCGGGGCTACCAGGCGGTCGTAAAGCACCACGTCCGCCTGCTGCATCAGGCGCAAGGCGCGGAAGGTCAGCAGGTCCGGATCGCCCGGCCCGGCGCCCACCAGATAGACTTCGCCCGGCGCGTTCGGCGCCTGGCCGTCGATCTTTTCCCGCAGCAGGCGCTCGGCTTCGCCGCCCTGCCCCGCTAATTGACGGTCGGCGATAGGACCTTGGAACACTTCTTCCCAGAAGGCCCGGCGCTGCTGCACGTCCGGGAACAGCTGCTTGACCTGAGTGCGAAAACGCGCCGCCAGCCCGGCCAGTTGCCCATAGGTCGACGGAATCCAGGTCTCCAGCTTGGCGCGGATCAGCCTCGCCAACACCGGCGCGTCACCACCGCTGGACACCGCGATGACCAAGGGCGAACGGTCGACGATCGCCGGGAAGATCACACTGCACAGCGCCGGTGCGTCCACCACGTTGACCGGCACGCAACGCTTGTGAGCATTGGCCGAGACCTGGGCGTTGAGCGGCTCGTCATCGGTGGCGGCGATGACCAGGCCGCAGCCGTCCAGGTCCGATTCCACGTAACCGCGCAGGATGCATTCACCGCCGCTGCCACTGACCAACTCCCGCAATTGCGGCTCGATGTCGGGCGCAACCACCCGCAGCAACGCACCGGCATCGGCCAACAAGCGAGATTTGCGCAAGGCGATCTCGCCGCCGCCAACCACCAGCACGCGGCTGCCGCGCAGGTTGTGGAACAGTGGCAAATAGTCCATTTAGCCGATGACCTCGATGCCGCCCATGTACGGTTTCAGCACTTGCGGCACACGGATCGAACCGTCGGCCTGCTGGTAGTTTTCCAACACCGCCACCAGCGTACGGCCCACCGCCAGGCCGGAGCCATTGAGGGTGTGGACCAGTTCCGGCTTGCCGGTTTCCGGGTTGCGGAAACGCGCCTGCATGCGGCGGGCCTGGAAGTCGCCGCAATTGGAGCACGACGAAATCTCGCGGTATTTGTCCTGGCTCGGGATCCAGACTTCCAGGTCGTAGGTCTTGACCGCGCTGAAGCCCATGTCGCCCGTGCACAGCGCCAGCGTGCGATACGGCAGTTCCAGCAATTGCAGGACCTTCTCGGCGTTGGCGGTCAGGCTTTCCAGGGCTTCCATGGATCTCGACGGCTCGACGACCTGGACCATCTCGACCTTGTCGAACTGGTGCTGGCGGATCATCCCGCGGGTGTCGCGGCCCGACGCACCGGCTTCGCTACGGAAGCACGGCGTGTGGGCGACGAACTTGATCGGCAGTTGCTTGGCGTCGACGATCTCGCCGGCGACGATGTTGGTCAGCGACACTTCGGCGGTCGGGATCAGGTACAGATCCGCCTCGCCTTCGCGGCTGATCTTGAACAGGTCTTCCTCGAACTTCGGCAACTGGCCGGTGCCCTGCAAGGCAGGCGCCTGGACCAGGTACGGCGTGTAGGCCTCCTCGTAGCCGTGCTCGGTGACGTGCAGGTTGATCATGAACTGCGCGAGTGCGCGATGCAGACGGGCGATCGGCCCGCGCAGCAGGGCGAAACGCGCGCCCGACAACTTTGCCGCGGTCTCGAAGTCCAGCCAGCCGAATTTCTCGCCCAGGGCCACGTGGTCCTGTACCGGGAAATCAAAGGTTTTCGGCGTGCCCCAACGGCGCACTTCGACGTTGCCGTCTTCGTCTTCGCCGACCGGCACCGATTCGTGAGGCAGGTTCGGGATGCCCAGCAGGATCGAATCCAGTTCGGTCTGGATCGCGTCCAGTTCGGTCTTGCCGGCACTCAACTCGTTCGCCATGCGCTCGACATCGGCCATCAGCGGCGCGATGTCTTCGCCGCGCTGCTTGGCCTGGCCGATGGATTTGGAGCGCGCGTTACGTTCAGCCTGCAGGGCTTCGGTGCGGGTCTGGACGGTCTTGCGCTGTTCTTCCAGCGCTTCGATGCGCGCGACATCCAGGGCAAAGCCACGGGATGCCAGGCGGTCCGCTACGTCCTGAAGGTTGCTACGTAACAGTTTGGAATCGAGCATGTCGGTCTCTCGTTATCAAAGTTTGGTCAGGGACAGGCCGGCCCAGGTGGCGAGCAGCCCGCCGAACACGCTGATGGCCGCATAGCCCAGGGCCAGCGGCACCTGCCCGCTTTCCAGCAAGCGCACCGTATCCAGTGAAAAGGATGAAAAAGTCGTCAGGCCGCCAAGAAAGCCGACCATCAACCCCGCACGCACCTCGATGGGCACTTCGGGGCGAATCAGAAACAGGCCGTATAGAACGCCGATCAGCAGACAGCCCACGATATTAACGGCCAGCGTCGCGGTATAGAAGTGCCGCGGCCAATTTGCGTTGACCCAGTTGCCCGTGGCGAAACGCAACAGCGTGCCGGCGAGACCACCGGCGGAAACGGCAAGAATCAAGGGGATCACGGTTTTCTCCGCTGTCGTGGACTCAATCGGTCCAATTGCGCCAAGTGGTTGAGCTTCTCGCCGATCTTCAGCTCCAGGCCACGGGGCACCGGCTGATAGAACCGCTGGGGTTCGAGTTCCTGGGGAAAATAGTCTTCGCCGGCGGCGTAAGCGTCAGGCTCGTCATGGGCGTAACGGTATTCTTCGCCATACCCCAGTTGCTTCATGAGCTTGGTCGGCGCGTTGCGCAGGTGCAATGGGACTTCGAGGGAACCGTGCTCGGCGGCGCTGCGCATCGCCGCCTTGAAGCCCATGTACACGGCGTTGCTTTTCGGTGCACAGGCCAGGTAGGTAATGGCCTGGGCCACGGCGAGTTCGCCTTCCGGGCTGCCGAGCCGTTCCTGCACGTCCCAGGCCGCCAGGCACAGGCTCAGGGCGCGGGGGTCGGCGTTGCCGATGTCTTCGCTGGCCATGCGCACCACGCGTCGGGCCAGGTACAGCGGATCGCAGCCGCCGTCGATCATCCGCGCAAACCAGTACAGCGCGCCGTCCGGGTTGGAGCCGCGCACCGACTTGTGCAGCGCCGAAATCTGGTCGTAGAACGCCTCGCCGCCCTTGTCGAAGCGGCGCCGGGTATCGCCTAGCAGGCTTTGCAGCAGCTCGACGTCGATCTCGCTGTTGTCTTCGGCCAGGTCCGAGGCGTTTTCCAATAAATTGAGCAGGCGCCGGCCATCGCCGTCGGCGGCGCTGAACAGGATCTGGAAGCCTTCATCGCTGAGGCTGAGCTGACGCTTGCCCAGGCCGCGCTCTTCCGTCAACGCGCGATGCACCAGCTTGCGCATCGCCGCCTCATCGAGGCTCTTGAGGACATAGACCCGCGCGCGGGACAGCAAGGCGTTGTTGAGTTCGAACGAAGGGTTCTCCGTGGTCGCGCCGATGAAAATCAGCGTGCCGTCTTCCACATAGGGCAGGAACGCATCCTGCTGCGACTTGTTGAATCGGTGCACTTCGTCGACGAACAGGATAGTGCGCTTGCCGTACTGGCCGGCTTGCTGCTTGGCGATTTCCACCGCCTGGCGGATTTCCTTGACCCCGGCCAGCACCGCCGACACCGTTTCGAAATGCGCGTCCGAGACTTCCGCCAGCAGCCGCGCCAGGGTGGTCTTGCCCACCCCCGGCGGCCCCCAGAAGATCATCGAGTGCAAGGCCCCCTGTTCCAGGGCCTCGCGCAGGGGCTTGCCCCGGGCGAGGACGTGTTCCTGGCCGACATATTCATCCAGATTGGTTGCGCGCAGGCGGGCGGCCAATGGCTGGGCTATCGGGGCGCTTCGAAACAGGTCCATCACTGCTTATGCAACCTCCAGGCCTGGGTTATTCCTGGATCACATCGGCACCCTTGGGGATGTCGAACTTGAACTTGGACGGGGCGATCGGCTGATTGGCCTTGACCCCGGTGAACAGGATGTTGGTGCGCTGGCCGACGCTGTCGATCAGTTGCATGTCGTTGACCAGGCCGTTGCGGAACGACAGGCGCAGGCTGTCGAACAGACTGTCCTTGGTCTTGGGCTTGAGGGTGAAGTCGATCACGCCACCGGCCTCCTTGGAGGTGATCTCGAAACTCTGGCTGATCTCGGAAATGTCACCGGAGAGCAGCAGCGCTGGCGTCTGGGTCAGGCGCTGGTCGAGAGTCTTGATGGTCACCTGTTCCAGGTCCGGGTCCCACAGGGAGACTTTCTTGCCATCCGACACCATCAACTGTTCGGCCGGCGCATCGGTGTGCCAGTAGAACAGGCCCGGACGCTGCAAGGCCATGTCTCCCGCCGTTTCCTGCAATTGAGTACCACTGCCATCAAGGGTCAATTGCGAGAAGCGCGCGGTCAGGGTCTGGGAGCCACCCAACAACTGGGTCAGGCGGGCCACGTCCTTTTCGCCGGCATGGGCCGACAAAGTGGTCACGGCTAATACGGGCAACAGCAGCATGCGAATCAGGCGCATGGGAGTCCTCATGAATTCGTGGGGGGTCGAGCGGCGTGTCACCACGCCGCCCGGGTCATCAGTCGCGCATCGGGCCCGGCGCCAGTACTTCGCGCGAGCCGTTGGTGTTCATCGCCGTCACCACACCGGCCATTTCCATGGCTTCGATCATGCGTGCGGCGCGGTTGTAACCGATCTTCAGCTTGCGCTGTACGGCGGAAATCGAAGCCCGGCGGCTTTCCAGGACGAACTGCACCGCCTCGTCATAAAGCGCGTCGGTTTCGGCGTCGTCATCGCCGCCGCCGCTGCTGCCTTCGAAACCGCTGCCGGCTTCTTCGACACCGGCAAGGATGTCGTCGTTGTATTCAGGCGCACCGCGCAGCTTCCAGGCCTCTACCACGCGGTGCACTTCGTCATCGGAAACAAACGCGCCGTGGACCCGAATCGGCAGGCTGGTACCGGGCGGCATGTAGAGCATGTCGCCGTGGCCCAGCAGTTGTTCGGCGCCGCCCTGGTCGATGATCGTCCGTGAATCGATCTTGCTCGACACCTGGAATGCCATGCGCGTTGGAATGTTGGCCTTGATCAGGCCGGTGATCACATCCACCGATGGCCGCTGGGTCGCGAGGATCAAGTGGATACCGGCCGCACGGGCCTTCTGGGCGATACGGGCGATCAGCTCTTCGACCTTCTTGCCAACGATCATCATCATGTCGGCGAATTCGTCCACCACCACGACGATGGTCGGCAGCTTGTGCAGCAATGGCGCTTCGTCGTGGATGCTTTCGCGGTTGTACAGCGGGTCGGTCAGCGGCGTGCCGGCTTCCTCGGCTTCCTTGACCTTGGCGTTGAAGCCCGACAGGTTGCGCACGCCCATCTTCGCCATCAGCTTGTAGCGGCGCTCCATCTCGGCAACGCTCCAGCGCAGGGCGTTGGCCGCGTCCTTCATGTCCGTGACCACTGGGCAAAGCAGGTGCGGAATGCCTTCGTAGATCGACAATTCAAGCATTTTCGGGTCGATCATGATCAGCTTGGCGTCTTCCGGGCCAGACTTGAACAGGATCGACAGGATCATCGCGTTCACCCCCACCGATTTACCCGAACCGGTGGTACCGGCCACCAGCAGGTGGGGCATCTTCGCCAGGTCGGTGATAACCGGCTTGCCGCCGATGTCATGCCCCAGGGCCAGGGTGACTGGCGATTTGTGGTTGTCATACTCAGGCGTGGACAGCACTTCGGAGAAACGCACGATCTGCCGGTCTTCGTTGGGAATCTCGATGCCCACGGTGGTCTTGCCCGGAATCACCTCCACCACCCGCACGCTGGTCACGGCCAGGGACCGCGCCAGGTCCTTCGCGAGGTTGGCGATGCGGCTGACCTTCACACCGGCCGCCGGCTGGATTTCGTAACGGGTAATCACCGGGCCTGGATGGATCGAATCCACCGAGACCTCGACTCCGAACTCCTTGAGCTTGATTTCCAGCAGGTGCCCAACGGCGGCCAGGGATTCGGGGGAATAATTGAGTTGCTTCTTCTCGGCGGGGTCCAGGATCGAGATCGGCGGCAAGGTGCCTTCCACCGCGCTGTCGACGAACAGCGGCGCCTGTTTTTCCTTCTGCACGCGCTTGCTTTGCTCGGGCGGCTTGGTCGGGGCCATGGTAATGACCGGCGGCACCTGTTTTTCCCGCTCGGACATGTGTTTGCTCAGGGCCTGCTCGCGTTCGATCAGGCGTTCCTTGACCTTGGCCTGCTCGCGTTTGTCCGGCGTCGTCGGGGCCACCACGTCATGGACACGGTCGTCGACCTCGCGCAGTTGCGCCACCAGTTGCTTGCGCTCGTTGCGCGCCGCCCACCAGCGGTTCAGCGCGCCCTGGATCAACTCGATCAGGTCGAGGGTGATCTTGCCGGTGACGTCCATGACCTTGAACCACGACAGGTCGGTGAACACCGTCAGGCCGAACAGGAACAGGGCGATAAAGAGCAAGGTACTGCCTTGGATATTCAGGGCATTCCTGGCCAGGTCGCCGAGGCTTTCCCCTAGCGCGCCGCCCGCCCCAGCCGGCAAGCCGGTGGGTGCATGGAAATGGATATGGGCCAGCGCGGCCCCCGACAGCACGAGGAACACCAGGCCGATCAGGCGCCAGGAGAACAGCCAGCCGCTCCACTGCCACGGCTCATGGCGCTGGCGAAAAATCTGGTAGGTCTTGATCGCCAGCAGCAGCGGGAAAATGTAGGCGAAATAGCCCAGCACCATGAACAGGATGTCGGCGCTGTAGGAACCGGCCGGACCGCCGAAATTCTGCACGTCTTCAATCTTGCTGTTATGGCTCCAGCCCGGATCGTCCTTGCCGTAGGTCAGCAAGGCCATCATCAGGAACAGGCACAAGGCACCGATGGCGATCAACGCACCTTCCTTGAGCCGGTAGTGCAATTGTTGGCGCCAGAGCGGAACGACTGTCTTGGGTGCTGCGGTGGATTTCTTCAAAACGCTTCTTTTCCTGCGCCAATGGCGCGTCCATCTGTTGAATGACTATAAAAAACTGCCCATGACGAGCAGGTAAAAAAGTGAACGTGCACAACCGGTACTACTTTTACCACTGTGACATGCGTCCGGAAAACCGCAGGTGTTGCCGAAGAT
This sequence comes from Pseudomonas sp. Z5-35, assembly GCF_051131945.1. Lineage (NCBI taxonomy): Bacteria > Pseudomonadati > Pseudomonadota > Gammaproteobacteria > Pseudomonadales > Pseudomonadaceae > Pseudomonas > Pseudomonas sp. Z5-35. Next base: position 2,195,456 of record NZ_CP071640.1, on the reverse strand, counting down.
TTGATCTTTTGCCGCTCCTGCGTTCAAAACTCAAGCATTGTACGGGTTTGTCACGCCCGAGGCATTGCTCGTACGCTCGGCGACAGCATAGCCAGAAACAGGGGTTGATGGGCGCCAATTTGAGCATGCATTCTCTTTTGTGACAAAGGCTTATGAGGTGTTTTTATGAGCGAAGCGAAGCATTCACGCCTGATTATTCTCGGTTCCGGCCCCGCGGGGTACAGCGCAGCGGTCTACGCCGCCCGTGCCAACCTCAAACCTGTCGTCATTACCGGCATACAGGCCGGTGGCCAGCTCACGACTACGGTAGAAGTCGATAACTGGCCCGGCGACGTCGAGGGCCTGACCGGACCGGTGCTGATGGAGCGCATGCAACGGCACGCCGAGCGCTTCGACACGCAGATCGTCTACGACCATATCCATACCGCCAAGTTGCAACAGCGTCCGTTCGAACTGGTCGGCGACAGCGGCACCTACACCTGCGACGCGCTGATTATTGCCACCGGTGCCTCGGCTCAATACCTCGGGCTGCCCTCGGAGGAAACCTTTGCCGGCAAGGGCGTTTCAGCTTGCGCGACCTGCGACGGTTTCTTCTATAAGAACCAGGTAGTGGCGGTGATCGGCGGCGGCAATACCGCGGTGGAAGAAGCCTTGTACCTGTCCAACATCGCCAAGGAAGTGCATTTGGTTCACCGACGGGACAAGCTGCGCTCGGAAAAAATACTCCAGGACAAACTCTTCGAAAAAGCCGCCAGCGGCAACATCCGCCTGCATTGGAACCAGAACCTGGACGAAGTGCTGGGTGACGCCAGCGGCGTGACCGGCGCGCGCCTGCGGCACAGCGAGACGGGGGAAACCAGCACGCTATCCCTGGCCGGCGTGTTCATCGCCATCGGGCATAAACCCAATACCGATCTGTTCCAAGGCCAGTTGAAGATGCGCGACGGCTACCTGATCGTGCGCGGCGGCAGCGAAGGCAACGCCACCGCAACCGATATTGAAGGTGTATTTGCCGCCGGCGACGTGGCCGATCATGTTTACCGCCAGGCTATTACGTCCGCCGGCGCGGGTTGCATGGCCGCTCTGGACGCAGAGAAGTATCTCGATGACATCCCGGCCGTTTGACGGTTAACCTCTAGGGCGGGCTCCGAACAGGGTCCGCTACCCTCCCCTTCTGCAAGTTCGGATAACAATGCTGACTTGGTTACAACGCAACACACTGGATTTTCCACCGCTGGAAAAGGCCATGCGCGACCCCAACGGCCTGCTGGCCGCTGGCGGCGACCTGTCCGCCGATCGGTTGATCCAGGCCTATCGTCACGGCTGCTTTCCCTGGTTCTCGGAGGGCCAGCCGATCCTTTGGTGGTCGCCGGACCCGCGTACCGTGCTGTTTCCCGACGAACTGCACGTCTCGCGCAGCCTGAACAAGCTGTTGCGCAAGCAACGCTACGAAGTGACGTTCGACCGGGATTTCGCCGCGGTCATCAAGGCGTGCGCCGCACCCCGCGATTATGCCGACGGCACTTGGATCACCGACGCCATGCAGACCGCTTATCTGCAATTGCACCAGCGCGGCTTCGCCCACTCGGTGGAAGTCTGGGATCAGGGCGCATTGGTGGGCGGTCTGTACGGCCTGGCGATGGGGCAACTTTTTTTTGGCGAGTCGATGTTCAGCCGGGCCGACAATGCATCGAAATTCGGCTTCGCCACCCTGGTCCAACACCTCAAGGAAGCGGGTTTCGTGCTGATCGACTGCCAGATGCCCACCGAGCACCTGCACAGCCTGGGCGCTCGATCGATTCCGCGCGCAGCGTTCGCCGGTTACCTGAAGGCCAACCTGGATCAGCCCAACCGTGCTTCCTGGGTTTGCTGAGCGATATTCGCGCTCCTGGCTTACACTTCAATTGAAGTTTATTTCCGAGGGTCGATCATGACTGAGTTGGCGCGCTTGAAGTTCTATGCCACTCAACCCCACTCCTGCAGTTATCTGCCTGAGGAGCAGGCCACGACGCTGTTCCTCGACCCTAGCCAGCCCATGGATGTGCACGTCTACGCAGACCTGTCCGAGATGGGTTTTCGTCGCAGTGGCGATCATCTCTATCGGCCCCATTGCCAGCATTGCAACGCGTGCGTTCCCGCGCGCATCCCTGTGGCTCGATTCACGCCCAATCGCCAGCAGAAGCGCATTTTCAAGCGCAACGCCGACCTGCAGGTTCGGCCGGCCAAGCCACAGTTCAGCGAAGAATACTTCGACCTGTACCAGCGTTACATCGAACAGCGCCACGCCGACGGCGACATGTACCCACCCAGCCGGGACCAATTCTCGACCTTCCTGGTACGCGACCTGCCATTTTCGCGGTTCTATGAGTTTCGCCTCGAAGGCAAGTTGATGGCCATCGCCGTCACCGACCTGCTGCCCAACGGGCTGTCCGCGGTGTATACCTTTTACGAGCCCGACGAAGAAAAACGCAGCCTCGGACGCTACGCAATCCTTTGGCAAATCAACGAATGCCGGCGCCTGGGCCTGGAAGCGGTCTACCTGGGCTACTGGATCAAGAACTGCAAAAAAATGAACTACAAGACCCAATATCGGCCCATTGAATTGCTGATCAACCAGCGGTGGGTTGTCTTGAACTAAGGCAGCTCGCGGGTTCTTGCTCGGTCCCGGCGCCAGCCTCATTGATGAACCTCCCAAGAACCCCTTGGCTTGCCCCCCCTTTTTCGGGCACAATGCACGCCGCTTTTGCCTGGCGCAGTTGCACCGGGCCATTCACTGGATACCGAGGGCTTTACTGCATGTCGAAAGAAGACAGCTTCGAAATGGAAGGCACTGTCGTCGACACCCTGCCCAACACCATGTTTCGTGTGGAGTTGGAAAATGGGCACGTCGTAACCGCGCATATCTCCGGCAAGATGCGCAAGAACTACATTCGTATTCTTACCGGTGACAAAGTGCGCGTCGAGCTGACGCCCTATGACTTGAGCAAAGGGCGCATCACTTACCGCGCTCGCTAACAAGTCAATACAAAACGCCCGGCTCATGTCGGGCGTTTTTGTTTGTGGAGCGTGGGAACGATCCCAACACACAGAAAAAAGGCGCCTTTCGGCGCCTTTAGCTTGATGCAGGTAACGGTCAGGCCATTTCGGCCGTGGTTTCGAAGTCGAACGTCAGCTCGCCGTCCTTGATGTCGATGTGAACTACACCGCCATGCTCGGCCAGTTCGCCGAAGAGGATTTCCTCGGCCAGCGGACGCTTGATCTTGTCCTGGATCAGGCGAGCCATCGGCCGCGCCCCCATCGTCACGTCGTAACCACCTTCCGCCAGCCAGCTGCGAGCCGCATCGGTGACTTCCAGCAATACGCGCTTGTCTTCGAGCTGCGCCTGAAGTTCGGTAAGGAACTTGTCCACCACGCTCTTGATGACTTCATGACTGAGCCGACCGAACTGGATAATGGTGTCCAGGCGGTTGCGGAATTCAGGCGTGAAGCTCTTCTTGATCACTTCCATCGCATCGGACGAGTGGTCCTGATGGGTGAAACCGATCGAAGCGCGCGCCGCGGTCTCGGCACCGGCGTTCGTGGTCATGATGATGATCACGTTGCGGAAATCCGCCTTGCGCCCGTTGTTATCGGTCAGCGTACCGTGATCCATGACTTGCAGGAGCAAGTTGAAGACTTCCGGATGCGCCTTTTCGATCTCATCGAGCAACAGCACGCAGTGCGGTTGCTTGGTAATCGCCTCGGTCAGCAAGCCGCCCTGGTCGAAACCGACATAACCTGGAGGCGCACCGATCAGACGCGAGACGGTGTGACGCTCCATGTACTCGGACATGTCGAAGCGCACCAGCTCGATGCCCATCGCCTTGGCCAATTGCCGCGCCGCCTCGGTCTTGCCGACACCAGTAGGACCGGCGAACAGGAACGAACCCACCGGTTTGTCCGGCGACTTGAGACCGGCGCGGGACAGCTTGATGGCGGTCGACAGCGAGTCGATGGCCGCATCCTGGCCGAACACCGTCAACTTCAGGTCGCGCTCCAGGTTACGCAGCAATTCCTTGTCGGAACTGGTGACATGTTTTGGCGGAATCCGCGCGATTTTCGCAACGATGTCCTCGACTTGCGGCACTTCAATGCGCTTGACCCGGTTTTCCACCGGTTGCAGGCGCTGGTAAGCGCCCGCCTCGTCAATCACATCGATCGCCTTGTCCGGCATATGCCGGTCATTGATGTAGCGCGAGGCCAGTTCGGCAGCGGCGCGCAGGGCTTCGTCACTGTACTCGATGCCGTGGTGCAGCTCGAAGCGGCCCTTGAGCCCGCGCAGGATACCGATGGTGTCTTCCACCGACGGCTCCGACACATCGACCTTCTGGAAGCGCCGCGCCAAGGCACGGTCCTTCTCGAAGATCCCGCGAAACTCCTGGAACGTGGTCGAGCCGATGCAGCGGATATCACCCGACGACAGCAACGGCTTGAGCAGGTTGGACGCATCCATCACGCCACCCGACGCCGCCCCGGCACCGATAATGGTGTGGATCTCGTCAATGAACAGGATCGCCTGAGGACGCTTCTTCAGCTCGCCGAGCAACGCCTTGAAGCGCTTCTCGAAGTCACCGCGGTACTTGGTACCGGCCAGCAAGGCGCCGAGGTCGAGGGAATACACCACGCTATTGGCGAGCAGGTCCGGCACCTGGTTGTCGACGATGCGCTTGGCCAGGCCTTCGGCGATTGCGGTCTTGCCGACGCCCGCCTCGCCCACCAGCAGCGGGTTGTTCTTGCGACGCCGAGCCAGGATCTGCGCCACGCGCTCGACTTCCGCCTCGCGCCCGACCAGCGGGTCGATACGCCCCTGGCGCGCCAGTTCGTTCAGGTTGCTGGCATAGGCATCCAGCGGATTGCCCGAAGAAGAAGACTCACCGCCCTCGTCGTCCTGCATATCCTGCTCACCCTCGGAGTGATCGCCATGCCCCGGCACTTTGGAAATGCCATGGGCGATGTAGTTGACGACATCGATGCGTGCAACGCTCTGCTGCTTGAGCAGGAAAACCGCCTGGCTTTCCTGTTCGCTGAAGATCGCGACCAGCACGTTGGCTCCGGTCACTTCACGCTTGCCCGAGCTCTGTACATGAAAGACAGCACGTTGCAGGACACGCTGGAAGCCCAGGGTTGGCTGGGTTTCGCGATCCTCATCGTGGACGGGGATCAATGGCGTGGTGGAGTCGATGAACTCCTGCAAATCATGCTTGAGTTTATCGAGGTTCGCGCCGCAGGCACGCAAAACGGTGGCGGCAGCCTCGTTATCCAATAGGGCCAGCAGCAGGTGCTCGACGGTCATGAATTCATGACGCTTCGAACGAGCCTCCTTGAAGGCAAGATTGAGGGTGACTTCGAGCTCGCGGTTTAACATAGCTTCACCTCATACCCAAGTGGTCGGCGTTAACCGTCCTTCTCGATTTCACAGAGTAGCGGATGCTGGCTTTCCCGGGCGTACTGGTTGACCTGCATGGCCTTCGTCTCGGCGATGTCGCGGGTAAACACTCCACATACTGCCCGCCCCTCTGTATGGACGGCCAGCATGACCTTGGTCGCCAGCTCGCGATTCAGGTTAAAAAACACCTCGAGCACTTCGACGACGAAATCCATCGGTGTGTAGTCATCGTTGAACAAAACCACCTTGTACATCGGTGGCGCCTGTAACGCAGGCTTGGCTTCCTGAACAGCAATGCCTGCGGAATCGTCGTCATGTTGATCCGGGCGATCCTGATTGAATGTTAGTCGAATCTGGCTGATTGCATGCATGGAAAGAAAGGTTCGTTTAGTTAGCGAATACAGTGATGGGGTCACTTGCAGGCGATTTCAACCGCTACTGCCCGATCACCTTGACTATCGGGAAATCGGTGTTACAACCAATAGAGCCCACCGTGGGTTAAAAAGGTCCGCGAAGTCAATCCGATTTCCATTGATCGACGGCGGATGATCAGGATGATACTCCGTTGGCGGGGTGTGTTGCAGAGGGAAATTGGTATGTCGGGCACCGGGATGCGATTCAAGGGAAAGGTCAAATGGTTCAACAATGCCAAGGGCTATGGTTTCATCAACGAAGAAAAACGTCGAGAAATCGAAGAGAAACCCGAAGAGAAACCCGAAGATCTCTTCGCCCATTACTCGGCCATCCAGATGGACGGTTACAAAACCTTGAAGGCCGGGCAAGAAGTAACATTCGATAAAATCCAGGGACCGAAAGGCGTGCACGCCATCGCGATCACCCCGGTCACCGTCGAGGTCGAAATCGCTCCCGTGGCCGCCAGGGCTCGCGTCACCGAAAACCACTGACGCCCTACCCCAATCCAAGAAAAATGCCCGGTTCGATCGCTCGAACCGGGCATTTTCTTTTGGCCTGGACGCGCTTACATGTGCGAAATCAGCGCATCGCCGAAGCCAGAAGACGACACCAGCTTGGCGCCGTCCATCAAGCGCTCGAAGTCATAGGTCACGGTCTTGGCCGAAATCGCGCCGTTGGTGCCCTTGATGATCAGGTCGGCCGCTTCGGTCCAGCCCATGTGGCGCAGCATCATCTCCGCCGACAGGATCAGCGAACCCGGGTTGACCTGGTCCTTGCCTGCATACTTGGGCGCGGTGCCGTGGGTGGCTTCGAACATCGCCACGGTGTCTGACAGGTTGGCGCCCGGCGCGATACCGATACCGCCCACTTCCGCCGCCAGGGCATCGGAGAGGTAGTCACCGTTGAGGTTCAGGGTCGCGATCACATCATATTCAGCTGGACGCAACAGGATCTGCTGCAACATCGCATCGGCGATAGCGTCCTTGACGATGACATTCTTGCCGGTCCGCGGGTTCTTGAACTGCATCCACGGCCCGCCGTCGAGCAGGGTGGCGCCGAACTCCTCGGCCGCTACTTCGTAGGCCCATTCTTTGAAGGCACCTTCGGTGAACTTCATGATGTTGCCTTTATGCACGATGGTCAGCGAATCGCGGTCATTGTCGACAACATATTGCAAGGCTTTGCGCGCCAGACGCTTGGTGCCCTGCTTGGAAACCGGCTTGACACCAATACCGCAATCTTCGTCGAAGCGGATCTTGGTGACGCCCATTTCTTCTTTCAGGAATTTGATGACCTTGGTGGCCTCGGCCGAACCGGCTTTCCATTCGATGCCGGCATAAATGTCTTCGGAGTTCTCGCGAAAGATCGTCATGTCCACGTCGCCAGGCTTCTTGACCGGGCTGGGCACGCCTTCGAACCAGCGCACCGGGCGCAGGCAGACATACAGGTCGAGTTGCTGGCGCAGCGCTACGTTCAGCGAGCGGATACCACCACCGACCGGGGTGGTCAGCGGACCCTTGATGGAAACCACATAGTCCTTGACCGCGTCCAGGGTTTCCTGGGGAAGCCAGGTGTCCTGGTCGTAGACCTGGGTCGCTTTTTCACCCGCGTAGACTTCCATCCAGGAAATCTTGCGCTTGCCGCCATAAGCCTTCTCAACCGCTGCGTCGACGACCTTGATCATGACCGGACTGATATCAACGCCAATGCCATCGCCTTCGATGAAGGGGATGATCGGGTTGTCGGGAACATTAAGAGAATGGTCTGCATTGACGGTGATTTTGTCACCGGCGGCCGGAACCTGAATCTTTTGATACCCCATGCTGAACTCCATTGCTTGGATTGAACATCTGGCTGCGTTCGAGCGTACCCCAGTTGTATCGGCACGCAAACCCTACGTTCGGCCCATGCCGGGCAAATTAATCAAGTTCGCCGCGTACAAGCCTGAAAACCAAGGGAAAAGCGCCAAACTTGAGCATAGCCCAGCGCTGCGACCTGCGACGTTTAGACCAATGGACGTGTACGGAAGTCTATGAACCGTCGGCAGATCGCCAGCTACCTATGTATAATGCCGCCGCTGACCACAGGGTCACGATGGCTGACGGCTCTATTACGAGACTTTCCGCCAATTTGAAAGCCGGTCCGTTACCGCGGGCCGACCGCTTGACGCTCGACTGATGCACCCAACATCACCGCGAAGAAACCTCGACATTCGGCTCACGGATGACTTTGAACGAACGCGCTTACCCGGCGCCCCTCGAGTTTCTGCGCATGCTTTAGCAAAGAAGAGAGTTAATCCGAATATGCCCACCCGCTCGAAGATCATCTATACCTTCACCGACGAAGCGCCTGCCCTCGCCACCTATTCGCTGCTGCCGATCGTCGAAGCCTTCACCGCTTCGGCCGATATCGCCGTGGAGACCCGCGATATCTCCCTCGCAGGGCGCATCCTGGCCAGCTTCCCCGAGCAACTGGGTGACAAAGCCGTAGCCGACCACCTCGCCGAGCTGGGCGACCTGGCCGTCACGCCTGAAGCCAATATCATCAAGCTGCCGAACATCAGCGCCTCGGTGCCGCAACTGCAGGCCGCGGTCAAGGAACTGCAGGCCCAGGGCTATGCGCTGCCGGACTACCCGGAAACCGTGAGCACCGACGCCGAGAAAGAAGCCCGCGCCCGCTACGACAAGGTCAAGGGCAGCGCCGTGAACCCGGTCCTGCGCGAAGGCAACTCCGACCGCCGCGCGCCGCTGTCGGTCAAGAACTACGCTCGCAAGCACCCGCACAAGATGGGCGCCTGGGCTGCCGACTCCAAGTCCCACGTGGCCCACATGAGCACCGGTGATTTCTACGGCAGCGAAAAAGCCGCCCTGATCGACGCCGCGGGCAGCGTGAAAATCGAGCTGATCGCCAAGGACGGCACTGCCACCGTCCTGAAGGAAAAGACCACCGTACAAGCCGGTGAGATCCTCGATTGCGCAGTCATGGGCAAAAAAGCCCTGCGCGACTTCATCGCCGCTGAAATCGAAGATGCCAAGCAAAAAGGCGTGCTGCTGTCGGTCCACCTCAAAGCCACCATGATGAAGGTCTCCGACCCGATCATGTTCGGCCAGATCGTCGCCGAGTACTACAAGGACGCGCTGGCCAAGCACGCCCAGGTGCTGGAGCAGATCGGCTTCAACCTGAACAACGGCATCGGCGACCTGTACGCCCGCATCAAGGCCCTGCCGGCCGAGCAGCAGGCGCAGATCGAAGCCGACATCCAGGCGGTCTACGCCGTTCGTCCGTCGCTGGCGATGGTCAACTCCGACAAGGGCATCACCAACCTGCACGTGCCGAGCGACGTCATCGTTGACGCCTCGATGCCGGCCATGATCCGTGACTCCGGCAAGATGTGGGGCACCGACGGCCAGTTGCACGACACCAAGGCCGTGATCCCGGATCGCTGCTACGCCACCATCTACCAGGCGGTGATCGAAGACTGCAAGCAACACGGCGCCTTCGACCCAACCACCATGGGCAGCGTGCCGAACGTCGGCCTGATGGCCAAGAAAGCCGAAGAGTACGGCTCCCACGACAAGACTTTCCAGATCAAGGCCGACGGCGTCGTCCGTGTCTCGGACAACAACGGTCGCACCGTGCTGGAGCAGAACGTCGAGGCTGGCGACATCTTCCGCATGTGCCAGACCAAGGACGCGCCGATCCAGGATTGGGTCAAGCTGGCCGTCAACCGTGCCCGCGCCAGCAGCACCCCGGCGATCTTCTGGCTGGACCCGATGCGCGCCCACGATGGCGTGATGATCGAGAAGGTCCAGGCTTACCTGAAGGATCACGACACCTCCGGCCTGGATATCCGCATCATGTCGCCAGTCGACGCGATGAAGTTCACCCTGGCTCGCACCCGCGAAGGCAAGGACACCATTTCGGTGACCGGCAACGTGCTGCGCGACTACCTGACCGACCTGTTCCCGATCATGGAACTGGGCACCAGCGCCAAGATGCTGTCGATCGTGCCGCTGATGAACGGTGGCGGCCTGTTCGAAACCGGCGCCGGCGGTTCGGCACCCAAGCACGTCCAGCAACTGCTGGAAGAAAACTTCCTGCGCTGGGATTCCCTGGGCGAGTTCCTGGCCTTGGCCGCCTCCCTGGAACACCTGGGCGTGACCTACAACAACCCTAAAGCGCTGGTGCTGGCCAAGACCCTCGACCAGGCTACTGGCGAGTTCCTGGACCGCAACAAATCGCCTTCGCGCAAGGTCGGCGGCATCGACAACCGCGGCAGCCACTTCTACCTGACCCTGTTCTGGGCCCAGGCATTGGCCGCCCAGGATGACGACGCAGCCCTCAAGGCCCAGTTCACGACCCTGGCCAAGGCCCTGACCGACAACGAAGAGAAAATCGTTGCCGAGCTCAACGCCGTCCAGGGCAAGCCAGTGGACATCGGCGGTTACTACTTCGCCAACCCTGAGCTGACCAGCAAGGCCATGCGCCCGAGCAACACCTTCAACGCGGCGATTGCTGCGCTGGTGTAACGCTGCAATGAAACACCACGAACCCCGGCCTTGTGCCGGGGTTTGTGTTTCTGGCACCCCCCATTTCCCCCTGACAACCTACTCCCACAGGGGAAACGCGGCACCACCAAGAACCAGGCCGGCTGTCAGGCCGCCTCGCTTTTGATCTTGATCTCAGGCGCCCCGTTAACCACGATGGCCGGAGTGAGGGCATGCCGAGCCTAAGCGAGGCACCGAGTGGTGGGGCAAAGCCTTTTTGGTTACTTTTTTGGCGTCTGAAAAAAGTGACCCGCTGTAAAAGCGGAACCATAAGCAGCCGTTACCGCAGCAATGGATATGTACTCAATCAAGGCCAGCTCCCAGCCCATCATCGCGAACACCCCCACCGCAGCCCACATCCCAACCTGAGAAACAAAGGAGCCCCATGAACTGGCACCCCCACATCACCGTCGCCACCATCGTCGAGGACAACGGCCACTTCCTGATGGTGGAAGAATCCAAAGGCGGACGCGCTGTACTCAACCAACCCGCCGGCCACCTGGACCCCAACGAAACCCTGATCGAAGCCGCCGTGCGCGAAACCCTCGAAGAAACCGGCTGGGACGTCGAGCCCACCAGCATCGTGGGCATCTACCTGTACACCGCTCCCAGCAATGGCGTGACCTACCAGCGGGTCTGCTTCACCGCCAAAGCCTTGGAACACCACCCGGATTATCAACTGGACGACGGCATCCTCGGCGCCAAGTGGCTGACCCGCGACGAATTGCTGGCACAGCGCGACAGCTGGCGCAGCGAACTGGTCATCCGCTGCATCGACGATTACCTGGCCGGCCATTGCCACAGCCTGGAGCTTATCCGTCCTTCTCTTTAGCCTTGCGCGCCCGGGCCTGATAGAATCGCGTCCTTTTTCAAGACACACATTGAATTCCTATGCGTGATCCAGCCTCTTCGAATACCCCCAAGCAGCGCGTCATAGTCGGCATGTCCGGCGGCGTGGACTCTTCCGTTTCCGCTCTTCTGCTGATCGAGCAGGGTTACGAGGTGGAAGGCCTGTTCATGAAGAACTGGGAAGAAGACGACGGAACCGAATACTGCACCGCCATGGACGACCTCGCAGACGCCCAGGCCGTATGCGACAAGATCGGCATCAAGCTGCACACCGCCAACTTCGCCGCCGAGTACTGGGACAACGTGTTCGAGCACTTCCTGGCCGAATACAAGGCCGGGCGCACGCCGAACCCGGACATCCTCTGCAACCGCGAAATCAAGTTCAAAGCGTTCCTCGATTACGCCATGATGCTCGGTGCCGACCTGATCGCCACCGGCCACTACGTGCGCCGCCGCGACATCGACGGCCGCACCGAACTGCTCAAGGGCCTGGATCCGAACAAGGACCAGAGCTACTTCCTGCATGCCGTCGGCGGTGAGCAGATCGCCAAGACCCTGTTCCCGGTGGGCGAACTGGAAAAGCCCGAAGTGCGCGCGATCGCCGAGAAACACCAGCTCGCCACCGCCAAGAAAAAGGATTCCACCGGGATCTGCTTCATCGGCGAGCGCCGTTTCAGCGATTTCCTCAAGCAATACCTGCCGGCCCAGCCGGGTGAGATCAAGACCACCGAAGGCGAAGTCATCGGTCGTCACCATGGCTTGATGTACCACACTATCGGCCAGCGCCAAGGCCTGGGCATCGGCGGGCTGAAAGATGCCGGCGAAGAGCCGTGGTACGTGCTGGTCAAGGACCTGGAGCACAACGAGCTGATCGTCGGCCAGGGCAACGACCATCCGTGGCTGTTCTCCCGCGCCCTGCTCGCCTCCGACATCTATTGGGTCAACCCGATCGACCTCAGCGAGCCGCGTCGCCTGACGGCCAAGGTTCGCTACCGCCAGAGCGACCAGCCCTGCACCTTGGAAAAAACCGCCAGCGGTTATCGCGCCACGTTCGATGATCCGCAGCGCGCGGTCACACCCGGCCAGTCCGTGGTGTTCTATGACGGCGACATCTGCCTGGGCGGCGGCGTGATCGAAGTCGCAGAGCCTTGGAGCAACAAGGCATGACGCCGATCCAGGAACAACTGACGGCACTGGGCGGCGTGTTTCTCGCCGCCGTGCTGGTGGACCGGATCGCCAAGACCGGCCAGACCACCGAAGCCGGCCTGGGCTGCATGCTCGGCAGCCTGCTGGTGCGCGACCCCAAGGACACGCTGGAAGTCTACGGCGGCGACGACCTGAACCTGCGCGAAGGCTATCGCGCCTTGATCGGCGCCCTGGAGCGCGACCCCAGCACCCTGCAACGCGAGCCGCTGCGCTACGCCCTGTCGATGCTGGGCCTGGAGCGCCAGTTGGCCAAGCGCGACGATTTGCTCGAAACCATTGGCAAGCGCCTGCCGCAGATCCAGTCCCAGGTCGAGCACTTCGGGCCGTCCCACGAAAACGTGATCGCCGCCTGCGGCGCGCTGTACCAGGACACCCTGAGCACCCTGCGCCAGCGCATCCAGGTCCATGGCGACATGCGCAACCTGCAGCAACCGAACAATGCCTCGAAGATCCGCGCCCTGCTGTTGGCCGGGATTCGCTCGGCGCGGTTATGGCGGCAGCTCGGTGGTCATCGCTGGCAACTGGTGATCAGCCGACGCAAATTGTTGAAAGAGCTTTACCCGTTGATGCGCAACGAATAAGCCGCCTCAACCTGTTTTATTAGCTTATTACGCGTAACACGCCGGTCAGTTGGCGACGGACCGGCGTTTGTTTTCATGTATGATACGCGCCCCATTTCGTTGCCCGACTGTCCGAGAACACCCCATGCAGCTTTCTTCGCTCACTGCGGTTTCCCCTGTAGACGGCCGCTACGCCGGCAAAACCCAGGCCCTGCGCCCGATTTTCAGCGAGTACGGCCTGATCCGCGCCCGCGTCCTGGTTGAAGTGCGCTGGCTCCAGCGCCTGGCAGCCCACCCTGGCATTGGCGAAGTCCCGGCTTTTTCCGCCGAAGCCAACGCGGTGCTCAACACCCTGGCCGACGATTTCGCGCTGGAGCACGCCGAGCGCGTCAAAGAGATCGAGCGCACCACCAACCACGACGTCAAGGCGATCGAATACCTGCTCAAGGAGCAGGCCGCCAAGCTGCCGGAGCTGGCCAACGTCAGCGAGTTCATTCACTTTGCCTGCACCAGCGAGGACATCAACAACCTGTCCCACGCCCTGATGTTGCGCGAAGGCCGTGACGACGTGCTGCTGCCGCTGATGCGCCAGACCGCCCAGGCCATCCGCGAGCTGGCGATCCGCTTCGCCGACGTGCCGATGCTCTCGCGCACCCACGGTCAACCGGCTTCGCCGACCACCCTGGGCAAGGAACTGGCGAACGTGGTTTACCGCCTGGAGCGCCAGATCGCCCAGGTTGCCGCCGTGCCATTGCTGGGGAAGATCAACGGCGCCGTGGGCAACTACAACGCCCACCTCTCGGCCTACCCGGACATCGACTGGGAAGCCAACGCCCGCGCCTTCATCGAAGACGAGCTGGGCCTGAGCTTCAACCCGTACACCACCCAGATCGAGCCGCACGACTACATCGCCGAGCTGTTCGATGCGATCGCCCGCTTCAACACCATCCTGATCGACTTCGACCGTGATATCTGGGGCTACATCTCCCTGGGTTACTTCAAGCAGCGCACCATTGCCGGCGAAATCGGTTCCTCGACCATGCCGCACAAGGTCAACCCGATCGACTTCGAAAACTCCGAAGGCAACCTGGGCATCGCCAACGCGCTGTTCCAACACCTGGCGAGCAAGCTGCCGATTTCCCGCTGGCAGCGCGACCTGACCGACTCCACCGTGCTGCGCAACCTGGGCGTGGGTTTTGCCCACAGCGTCATCGCCTATGAGGCCAGCCTCAAGGGCATCAGCAAGCTGGAACTGAACCAGCAGAAAATCGCCGCCGACCTGGACGCCTGTTGGGAAGTCCTGGCCGAGCCGATCCAGACCGTGATGCGTCGCTACAACATCGAAAACCCGTATGAAAAGCTCAAAGAACTGACCCGTGGCAAGGGCATCAGCCCTGAAGCGCTGCAGACTTTCATCGATGGCCTGGACATGCCTGCCGAGGCCAAGGCCGAGCTGAAGAAGCTGACACCGGCCAGTTACATCGGCAACGCAGCGGCACAAGCCAAGCGTATCTGATACACCGCTTCATCTTTGAGACGCCCGGCCGCGCCGGGCGTTTTTATTCGCGTCTGAGAAGTATATTTTTTCAATAGGTTACACATGAATCCTGATATTCCACTGCAACTCCTGGGCGGCATCACGGCACGGGAGTTCCTGCGCGACTACTGGCAGAAAAAACCGCTGCTGATCCGCCAGGCCATCCCCGACTTCGAAAGCCCGATCGACGCCGACGAGTTGGCTGGCCTGGCGCTTGAAGAAGAGATCGAGTCGCGCCTGGTGATCGAGCACGGCGAACGCCCGTGGGAGCTGCGTCGCGGCCCGTTCGCCGAGGACGAATTCAGCAAGCTGCCGGAGCGCGAGTGGACCCTGCTGGTACAGGCAGTCGATCAGTTCGTCCCGGAAGTCAGCGAGCTGCTGGAGCATTTCCGCTTCCTGCCGAGCTGGCGCATCGATGACGTGATGATCAGCTTCGCCACCCCCGGTGGCGGCGTAGGCCCGCATTTCGACAACTACGACGTGTTCCTGCTGCAAGGCCATGGCAAGCGCAACTGGAAAATCGGCCAGATGTGCGACTCCGAGAGCCCGCTGTTGCCGCACGCGGACCTGCGCATCCTCGCCGATTTCGAAGCCACCGACGAGTGGGTCCTGGAACCGGGCGACATGCTCTACCTGCCGCCACGCCTGGCCCATTGCGGCGTCGCCGTGGATGATTGCATGACTTACTCGGTGGGTTTCCGCGCGCCAAGCGCGGCCGAGGTACTGACGCATTTCACTGACTTCCTCAGCCAATTCCTGCCTGACGAAGAGCGCTACACCGACGCCGATGCGCGACCTGTCGCCGACCCGCACCAGATCCAGCACGACGCCCTCGACCGACTCAAAGGCCTGCTGGCCGAGCACATGAGCGACGAACGCCTGTTGCTGACCTGGTTCGGCCAGTTCATGACCGAGCCGCGTTACCCGGAACTGGTGGTCGGTCCGGAGATGGAAGAAGACGACCTGCTGGCCAGCCTGGAACAGGGCGCGGTGATCATCCGCAACCCGAGCGCTCGCCTGGCCTGGTCGGAAGTCGATGACGACCTGTTGCTGTTCGCCAGCGGCCAGAGCCGCTACCTGCCGGGCAAGCTGCGTGACCTGTTGAAGATGATCTGCGCCGCCGACGCGCTGCACATCGAGAACCTCGGCCCCTGGCTGGCCGACGAGGATGGTCGCGGCCTCATTCATGAATTGGTCAAGCAAGGTAGCCTGGGGTTCGCCGATGAATAAAATCCACGTTCGTGTCGCAGACTGGCAAAAGGATATCGCCGAGATCCGGCGCATTCGTGAAGCGGTATTCATTGCCGAGCAATCCGTGCCACCGGAGCTGGAGTGGGATTCGGATGACCAGGACGCCGTGCATTTCCTGGCCTTCGAAGGCGACTTCCCCATCGGCACCGCGCGCCTGCTGACTGACGGCCATATCGGCCGCGTTTCGGTCCTCAAGGATTGGCGCGGCCTGAAGGTCGGCGATGCGCTGATGCATGCGGCGATCGCCGAAGCCGAGAAGCGCGGGCTCAAGCAGCAGATGCTCAGCGCCCAGGTGCACGCCACGTCGTTCTACGAGCGACTGGGGTTTGCGGTGGTCAGCGAGGAGTTCCTGGAAGCCGGAATTCCTCATGTCGACATGGTCCGTCATTCGGCCTGAACACTGTTGAAGCAGCAACACAATACCCCGTGGCGAGGGAGCTTGCTCCCGCTGGGTCGCGCAGCGACCCCAAAAAACGAGGGCCGCTGCGCAGCCCAGCGGGAGCAAGCTCCCTCGCCACAAGAGCATCCTGCAGCGCTCAAAACGCCCCGCCATCCACCGATGCCGGGGCGTTTTGCCGTCTACCATTCAACTTGCCCCACCCGGGGCCGACAAACTGGCAATATCTAGCCTTTGTCTCGCGGAGAAATGGACATGTCCCTACGTACCTTGCTGACCACCTTGCTGCTCGGTTGCAGCCTGTCAGTCTTGGCCGCCACCGAAATCGTGCCGCTGAACTACCGAACCAGCGCGGATCTGCTGCCAGTGGCACAGAATTTCATCGGCAAGGACGGCCAGGTCAGCGCCTACGGCAACCAACTGATCGTCAACGCCGAGCCTGGCAAGATCGCCGAGCTTCGGCAATTCCTGGCTCAACTGGATACCGCCCCCAAGCGCTTGCTGATCACCGTGGACACCAACGAGAACAACCTGCAGGGCGACCAGGGCTATTCCATCAACGGCGCCGCCCCCAGCCAGACACGCATCATCAACCGCAGCACCGCCAGCCGTGACGGCGGCGTGCAGCAGGTGCAGGCCAGCGAAGGCCAGCCGGCGCTGATCCAGGTGGGCCAGAGCGTGCCGTTCACCAGCAACCAGACCGACGGCTACGGTCGCCTGCAAAGCCAGACCGAATACCGCAACGTCACCCAAGGTTTTTATGTCACGGCCAGCGTCACCGGCGAGACCGTTCATCTGAACATCAGTACCAACCGTGACCGCATGAGCCAGGAACGTCCCGATGTAGTGAACGTGCAAAGTACCGACACAACTGTCAGCGGCCGCTTGGGTGAATGGATCACCCTGGCCGGCGTGAATCGCCAGACGCAAGCCGATAAACAGGGCCTGACCCGCAGCTACTCGACCCAGGGCCGGGACGACATGGTTCTGCGGGTCAAGGTCGACACCCTGAACTAAAGCACCAAAAACTGACTGACGAGTCGCATTAGACCAAAGATGTAGTGCTCTGAAAAAAGCACTACAAAACGTTTGACGAGCCAAAAAACCGAAGGCATGATGGCCTCGCTCCCGCTAATCAGGGGCCCTGGCAAGGGCCTTCGGGTCGACGCTTGCAACTACCCTGCGAGCCGATTCGTGTCTGTACCGCCCACAAGGTGTGTTTGACGAGGTTGCGACTGGAACGAAGTTGTCCCGAGGGACGGAAGCGTAACTAGGTAACCCGGCATCACTCTGAGTTCGTATCAAGGCCCACGACGCCCGAATGCGCCCGCAGTTCGCCTCTACCTGCTCACTTTCCCCTCGAGCCCATCGTTCATCCCGTCGCCTCCCCGCCTGAACCGACTTGTACGCCAACCCCCTGGTCGGCAGGAGCAGGAATTTTCCACCCCAGACCTATGCGACGAGGTTTATCTCCATGGCACTGACACGCGAACAGCAAATTGCAGCCCTTGAAAAAGACTGGGCTGAAAACCCGCGCTGGAAAGGCGTGAAGCGCAATTACTCCGCTGCTGACGTCGTCCGTCTGCGTGGTTCGGTTCAACCTGAGCACACCTTTGCGAAAATGGGCGCCGAGAAGCTGTGGAACCTGGTCACCCAGGGCGCCAAGCCAGCCTTCCGCCCCGAAAAAGATTTCGTCAACTGCATGGGCGCCCTGACTGGCGGCCAGGCTGTGCAGCAAGTCAAAGCCGGTATCCAGGCGATCTACCTGTCGGGCTGGCAGGTGGCGGCGGACAACAACTCCGCCGAATCCATGTACCCCGACCAGTCGCTGTACCCGGTGGATTCGGTTCCAACCGTGGTCAAGCGCATCAACAACTCGTTCCGTCGCGCCGACCAGATCCAGTGGAAAGCCGGCAAGAACCCGGGCGACGAAGGCTACATCGATTACTTCGCTCCGATCGTGGCTGACGCCGAAGCCGGTTTCGGCGGCGTACTGAACGCCTACGAGCTGATGAAAAGCATGATCGAAGCAGGCGCCGCCGGCGTTCACTTCGAAGACCAGCTGGCCTCGGTGAAAAAATGCGGCCATATGGGCGGCAAAGTATTGGTGCCAACCCAGGAAGCCGTGCAGAAGCTGACCGCTGCCCGTCTGGCTGCCGACGTTGCCGGTACGCCGACCATCATCCTGGCGCGCACCGACGCTAACGCGGCCGACCTGCTGACGTCCGATTGCGACCCGTACGACCAGCCATTCGTGACTGGCGAACGTACCCAGGAAGGCTTCTACAAGGTGCGCGCCGGTCTTGACCAGGCCATCGCCCGCGGCCTGGCCTACGCCCCGTACGCCGACCTGATCTGGTGCGAAACCGCCAAGCCGGACCTGGACGAAGCCCGTCGCTTCGCCGAAGCGATCAAGAAGGAATACCCGGACCAACTGCTGTCGTACAACTGCTCGCCTTCCTTCAACTGGAAGAAAAACCTGGACGACGCGACCATCGCCAAGTTCCAGCGCGAACTGTCCGCCATGGGCTACAAGCACCAGTTCATCACCCTGGCCGGCATTCACAACATGTGGCACAGCATGTTCAACCTGGCGCACGACTACGCCCGCAACGACATGACTGCCTACGTGAAACTGCAAGAACAAGAGTTCGCTGACGCTTCCAAAGGCTACACCTTCGTGGCCCACCAGCAGGAAGTCGGCACCGGCTACTTCGACGACATGACCACCGTGATCCAGGGCGGCACCTCGTCCGTGACCGCGCTGACCGGGTCGACCGAAGAAGAACAGTTCCACTGATCTATCGCGTAAACGGCCCTTGCGGACCGAATAAAAACTAACCGCAAAGCCGACGATTTGAAGCCCCGACTGGTTCGGGGCTTTTTTTCGCCTACGCTTCGACAGGCGACATACTCACCTTCCCACAGGAAAATGAGTGAATCGGCAGAAAAATTGATCGAACGCAGTATCGGACAGTCTGAAAAAGAGTAAAACGGCCGGCGCTGACAATTGCAGTCGCTGCTATATAAGACAAGTTCTCAGTCGTTGACGGACTGCGCAGGACAAAGACCGGCCAAATAATAATAATTATCATTTGAAAGGCGTTTTCATTGTTACATCCTGAACAAAATACTCATCGGCGAACAACAGCCAATCCCCACTGGGCCGGGGCTGCGAGGTCACGGAGGCGCGCTATGTCCTTATTCCAATAAATAATTTCGCCATTGGAATTTTACTTGCCCGGTGTTTAGCCATAAAATCACCGCGATTGATTGCTGCGACATATCGTCACTGCGTTATTTCTTTTCAAGCTCAGAGACCTTTGCTCTCTGTTAAGGATTTCCAGCATGCCCGAAGCGACAGGACTCATGGCCCACAACTGGGGCTTTGCCATTTTCCTTCTGGGCGTTGTCGGCCTGTGTGCCTTCATGCTCGGTGTGTCGAGCCTGCTCGGGTCAAAAGCCTGGGGCCGCAGCAAGAATGAACCGTTCGAGTCCGGCATGCTGCCTACCGGTGGCGCCCGCTTGCGGCTCTCAGCCAAATTCTATCTGGTCGCGATGCTGTTCGTGATCTTCGATATCGAAGCCCTTTTTCTCTTTGCATGGTCTGTGTCCGTCCGCGAAAGCGGCTGGACCGGATTCGTCGAAGCTCTCGTTTTCATAGCAATTCTGTTGGCAGGTCTTGTCTACCTTTACCGGGTGGGGGCGCTTGATTGGGCTCCGGAAGCTCGGCGTAAGCGGCAGGCGAAGCTGAAACAATGAGGCTTTGGCAATGCAATACAATCTCACCAGGATCGACCCCGATGCTCCTAACGAGCAGTATCCGATCGGCAAGCGGGAAACCGTCTCCGATCCGTTAGAAGATCAAGTCCACAAGAACATCTTCATGGGCAAGCTCGAAGACGTGCTGAACAGCACGGTCAACTGGGGTCGCAAGAACTCCCTTTGGCCGTACAACTTCGGCCTTTCGTGCTGCTACGTGGAAATGACCACTGCCTTCACGGCGCCCCACGACATCGCGCGCTTTGGCGCCGAGGTGATCCGGGCATCGCCGCGCCAGGCGGATTTCATGGTTATCGCCGGTACGCCGTTCCTGAAAATGGCCCCCATCATCCAGCGCCTGTATGAACAGATGCTGGAGCCCAAATGGGTCATTTCCATGGGCGCCTGTGCCAACTCCGGCGGCATGTACGACATTTATTCCGTGGTCCAGGGGGTCGACAAATTCCTCCCGGTGGATGTCTACGTGCCCGGCTGCCCGCCCCGCCCCGAAGCGTTCCTGCAAGGCTTGATGTTGCTGCAGGAGTCCATCGGCCAGGAGCGTCGCCCACTGTCCTGGGTCGTCGGCGATCAAGGCGTCTACCGCGCCGACATGCCGTCGCAAAAGGAACAGCGCCGCGAACAGCGAATCGCAGTCACCAATCTGCGCAGCCCCGACGAAGTCTGATCCAGTTCTGCTCTGTAGAAGAAACGAGAACCTGGCTTCATTCTTTACGTTGACCGAAAGCGATAAATAACCATGACTACAGGCAGTGCTCTGTACATCCCGCCTTACAAGGCAGACGACCAGGATGTGGTCGTCGAACTGAACAACCGCTTTGGCGCAGAGGCGTTCACCGCCCAGTCGACCCGCACCGGCATGCCGGTGCTTTGGGTTGCCCGTGCCAGGCTCATCGAAGTGCTGACTTTCCTGCGCAACCTGCCCAAGCCGTACGTCATGCTCTATGACCTGCACGGCGTGGACGAGCGCCTGCGCACCAAGCGCCAAGGGTTGCCCGACGGCGTCGACTTCACCGTGTTCTACCACCTGCTGTCGGTGGAGCGTAATAGTGACGTGATGATCAAGGTCGCCTTGTCCGAAAGCGACCTCAGCGTGCCGACCGTGACCGGCATCTGGCCGAATGCCAACTGGTATGAGCGCGAAGTCTGGGACATGTTCGGCATCGACTTCCCGGGCCACCCGCACCTGACCCGCATCATGATGCCGCCGACCTGGGAAGGTCACCCGCTGCGCAAGGACTTCCCGGCCCGCGCCACCGAGTTCGACCCCTACAGCCTGACGCTGGCCAAGCAACAGCTCGAGGAAGAGTCGGCGCGGTTCAAGCCCGAAGATTGGGGCATGAAGCGTTCGGGCGCCAATGAGGACTATATGTTTCTCAACCTGGGTCCGAACCACCCTTCGGCCCACGGTGCGTTCCGCATCATCCTGCAACTGGACGGTGAAGAAATCGTCGATTGCGTCCCGGACATCGGCTACCACCACCGTGGCGCCGAGAAGATGGGCGAGCGCCAGTCCTGGCACAGCTATATTCCGTACACCGACCGAATCGATTACCTCGGCGGCGTGATGAACAACCTGCCGTACGTCCTGTCGGTGGAAAAACTGGCGGGCATCACGGTGCCGGACCGGGTCAACGTGATTCGCATCATGATGGCCGAGTTCTTCCGTATCACCAGCCACCTGCTGTTCCTGGGTACCTATATCCAGGACGTGGGCGCCATGACGCCGGTGTTCTTCACCTTCACCGACCGCCAGAAAGCCTACACCGTGATCGAAGCCATCACCGGCTTCCGCCTGCACCCGGCCTGGTACCGCATCGGCGGTGTCGCCCACGACCTGCCGCGTGGCTGGGAAAAACTGGTCAAGGACTTCGTCGAGTGGATGCCCAAGCGCCTGGACGAATACACCAAGGCTGCCTTGCAGAACAGCATCCTCAAGGGCCGTACCGTCGGTGTTGCCGCCTACAACACCAAGGAAGCGCTGGAATGGGGCGTCACCGGTCCGAACCTGCGCTCCACCGGCCTGGATTTCGACCTGCGCAAGGCGCGCCCGTACTCGGGCTATGAGAACTTCGAGTTCGAAGTGCCGCTGGCGGCCAATGGCGATGCCTACGACCGTTGCATGGTTCGCGTCGAGGAAATGCGCCAGAGCATCAAGATCATCGACCAGTGCATGCGCAACATGCCGGAAGGCCCATACAAGGCGGATCACCCACTGACCACGCCGCCGCCCAAAGAGCGCACGCTGCAACACATCGAGACCTTGATCACGCACTTCCTGCAGGTTTCGTGGGGTCCGGTCATGCCGGCCAACGAATCCTTCCAGATGATCGAAGCGACCAAGGGCATCAACAGTTATTACCTGACGAGCGATGGCGGCACCATGAGCTACCGCACCCGGATTCGCACCCCAAGCTACCCGCACCTGCAGCAGATCCCTTCGGTGATCAAAGGCAGCATGGTCGCGGACTTGATCGCGTACCTGGGTAGTATCGATTTCGTTATGGCCGACGTGGACCGCTAAGCATGAACAGCACGCTTATCCAGACAGACCGTTTCGCCTTGAGCGAAACCGAGCGCTCGGCCATCGAGCACGAGCTGCATCACTACGAAGACCCGCGCGCGGCGTCGATCGAAGCCCTGAAGATCGTCCAGAAGGAACGTGGCTGGGTGCCTGATGGCGCGCTCTACGCCATCGGCGAGATCCTTGGCATCCCGGCCAGCGACGTCGAGGGCGTCGCGACGTTCTACAGCCAGATTTTCCGCCAACCAGTGGGCCGGCACATCATTCGTGTCTGCGACAGCATGGTCTGCTACATCGGCGGCCACGAGTCGGTGGTCGACGAGATCCAGAGCAAGCTGGGCATCGGCCTGGGCCAGACCACCGCCGACGGCCGCTTCACCCTGCTGCCGGTGTGCTGCCTGGGCAACTGCGACAAGGCTCCGGCGCTGATGATCGATGACGACACCTTTGGTGACGTCAAGCCGGATGGCGTCGCCAAACTGCTGGAGGGCTACGTATGACCCTGACTTCCTTCGGGCCCGCCAACCGCATCCAGCGTTCGGCCGAAACCCACCCGCTGACCTGGCGCCTGCGTGACGACGGCGAAGCGGTCTGGCTGGACGAATACCAGGCCAAGAACGGCTATGTCGCCGCGCGCAAGGCATTCGCCGACATGGCCGCCGACGACATCGTCCAGACCGTCAAGGACGCCGGCCTCAAGGGCCGCGGCGGCGCGGGTTTCCCGACGGGCGTGAAGTGGGGCCTGATGCCTAAGGACGAGACCATCAACATCCGCTACCTGTTGTGCAACGCGGACGAGATGGAACCCAACACCTGGAAGGACCGCATGCTGATGGAGCAACTGCCCCATCTGTTGATCGAAGGCATGCTGATCAGCGCACGCGCGCTGAAGACCTACCGTGGCTACATCTTCCTGCGCGGCGAGTACACCACCGCCGCCAAGCACCTGAACCGTGCCGTGGAAGAAGCCAAGGCCGCGGGCCTGCTGGGCAAGAACATCCTGGGCTCGGGTTTTGACTTCGAGCTGTTCGTCCACACCGGTGCCGGGCGCTACATCTGCGGTGAAGAAACCGCGTTGATCAACTCCCTGGAAGGCCGCCGCGCCAACCCACGCTCCAAGCCGCCCTTCCCTGCCGCCGTAGGCGTGTGGGGCAAGCCGACCTGCGTGAACAACGTCGAGACCCTGTGCAACGTGCCGGCGATCATTGCCGACGGCGTGGACTGGTACAAATCCCTGGCCCGCGACGGCAGCGAAGACATGGGCACCAAGCTCATGGGCTTCTCCGGCAAGGTCAAGAACCCTGGCCTGTGGGAACTGCCGTTCGGCGTCACCGGTCGCGAGCTGTTCGAGGATTACGCAGGCGGCATGCGCGACGGCTACAAGCTCAAGTGCTGGCAGCCCGGCGGCGCCGGTACCGGCTTCCTGTTGCCGGAGCACCTGGACGCCCAGATGTATGCCGGCGGCATCGCCAAAGTGGGCACCCGCATGGGTACCGGCCTGGCGATGGCGGTGGACGACAGCGTCAACATGGTTTCCCTGCTGCGCAACATGGAGCAGTTTTTCTCCCGTGAATCCTGCGGTTTCTGCACGCCTTGCCGCGACGGCTTGCCATGGAGCGTCAAGCTGCTGATGGCCCTCGAGAACGGCCAGGGCCAGCCCGGCGACATCGAGACCCTGCTGGGGCTGGTGGGTTTCCTCGGCCCAGGCAAGACCTTCTGTGCACACGCACCGGGTGCCGTGGAGCCATTGGGCAGCGCGATCAAATACTTCCGCCCTGAATTCGAGGCCGGCATTGCGCCCACCCGCGCAGGCGATCTCAACCAGGTGATCACGCCGACCATGGTCGGCGCGTAACGATGCTTAAAAAGGCGAAGGGTCCGTGCCCTTTGCCTTTCGTTCGATGACGCCTTTTTACCGAGGCTGTTTGGATTCGGACGAATAACAAGATTCCATTAGCCACGCCCGCTGACACCGGGCCAACGAAGAACTTTGAACCATGGCCACTATCCACGTAGACGGCAAAGAGCTCGAAGTCGATGGCGCAGACAACCTGTTACAGGCATGTCTGTCGCTGGGCCTCGACATTCCTTATTTCTGCTGGCACCCCGCCCTTGGCAGCGTTGGCGCTTGTCGCCAGTGCGCGGTCAAGCAGTACACCGACGAGAACGACAAGCGTGGTCGGATCGTCATGTCCTGCATGACCCCCGCCACCGACGGCAGCTGGATCTCCATCGACGACGAAGAAGCGAAAGTGTTTCGCGCCAGCGTCGTCGAATGGCTGATGACCAACCACCCTCACGACTGCCCGGTCTGTGAGGAAGGCGGCCATTGCCACCTGCAAGACATGACCGTGATGACCGGCCACAACGAGCGCCGTTATCGCTTCACCAAGCGCACCCACCAGAACCAGGACCTCGGCCCGTTCATTTCCCACGAAATGAACCGCTGCATCGCCTGCTACCGTTGCGTGCGTTTCTACAAGGACTACGCCGGCGGCACCGACCTCGGTGTGTTCGGCGCCCACGACAACGTGTACTTCGGTCGCGTTGAAGACGGCACCCTGGAAAGCGAGTTCTCCGGCAACCTCACCGAGGTCTGCCCGACCGGTGTGTTCACCGACAAGACTCACTCCGAGCGCTACAACCGCAAGTGGGACATGCAGTTCTCGCCAAGCATCTGCCACGGCTGCTCCAGCGGTTGCAACATCAGCCCGGGCGAACGCTACGGCGAACTGCGGCGCATCGAGAACCGCTACAACGGTTCGGTGAACCAGTATTTCCTCTGCGACCGTGGCCGTTTCGGCTATGGCTATGTCAATCGCAAGGATCGCCCACGCCAGCCGCAACTGGCGGGCGGCGCCAAGCTGAGCCTGGACGAAGCCCTGGACAAGGCCGCCGAACTGCTGCGCGGTCGCAACATCGTCGGCATCGGTTCGCCTCGCGCCAGCCTGGAAAGCAACTACGCCCTGCGTGAACTGGTCGGCGCCGAGCACTTCTACAGCGGCATCGAAGCCGGCGAGCTGGAACGTATTCGCCTGGTGCTGCAAGTGCTCAAGGACAGCCCGCTGCCCGTGCCGACGATGCGCGACATCGAAGAACACGATGCGGTGTTCGTCCTTGGCGAAGACCTGACCCAGACCGCCGCCCGAATGGCCCTGTCCCTGCGCCAGTCGGTCAAGGGCAAGGCCGAGGACATGGCCGACGCCATGCGCGTCCAGCCGTGGCTCGACGCCGCCGTGAAGAACATCGGCCAGCACGCGCTGAACCCACTGTTCATCGCCAGCCTCGCTGAAACCAAGCTCGACGACATCGCCGAAGAATGTGTCCACGCCGCTCCGGACGACCTGGCGCGCATCGGTTTCGCCGTCGCCCACGCCCTGGACGCCAGTGCCCCGGCCGTTGATGGCCTGGACAGCGAAGCCGCCGCCCTCGCCCAACGCATCGCCGACGCCCTGCTGGCGGCCAAGCGCCCATTGATCATTGCCGGCACTTCCCTGGGTTCCAAGGCGCTGATCGAAGCCGCGGCCAACATCGCCAAGGCCTTGAAGCTGCGCGAGAAGAACGGTTCCATCAGCCTGATCGTGCCGGAAGCCAACAGCCTCGGCCTGGCCATGCTCGGTGGCGAATCGGTGGACGCCGCGCTGCAAGCGGTGATCGACGGCAACGCCGACGCCATCGTGGTGCTGGAGAACGACCTGTTCACCCGCACTGACAACGCCAAGGTCGACGCCGCGCTGAATGCCGCGAAAATACTGATCGTCGCCGACCATCAGAAAACCGCCACCACCGACCGCGCCGACCTGGTGCTGCCGGCGGCGAGCTTCGCCGAAGGCGACGGTACGCTGGTCAGCCAGGAAGGTCGCGCCCAGCGCTTCTTCCAGGTGTTCGACCCGACTTACCTGGACGCCAGCATTCTGGTGCATGAGGGCTGGCGCTGGCTGCACGCCCTGCGCGCCACCCTGCTGAACCAGCCGATCGACTGGACGCAGCTGGACCACGTCACCGCGGCCGTTGCCTCGAGCAGCCCACAGCTGAACCGCATCGTCGACGCCGCGCCGTCCGCCGCGTTCCGTATCAAGGGGTTGAAACTGGCCCGTGAACCGCTGCGCTATTCCGGCCGCACCGCGATGCGCGCCAACATCAGCGTTCACGAACCACGCACCTCCCAAGACAAGGACACCGCGTTCGCCTTCTCCATGGAAGGTTACTCGGGCTCCGCCGAACCGCGCTCGCAAGTGCCGTTCGCCTGGTCGCCAGGATGGAACTCGCCACAAGCGTGGAACAAGTTCCAGGACGAAGTCGGTGGTCACCTGCGCGCCGGTGATCCGGGCACCCGCCTGATCGAAAGCCAGGGCGATGGCCTCGGCTGGTTCGCCAGCGTGCCGCGCGCCTTCAACCCGGCACCGGGGACTTGGCAGGTCGTGCCGTTCCATCACCTGTTCGGCAGCGAAGAAAACTCTTCCAAAGCCGAGCCGGTCAAGGAACGCATCCCTGCGGCCTACGTGTCGTTGGCCAAGTCCGAAGCCGATCGCCTGGGCGTCAATGACGGCGCCCTGCTGAGCCTGAACGTGGCCGGCCAGACCCTGCGTCTGCCGCTGCGCATCAATGAAGAATTGGGCGCCGGCCTGGTGGCCCTGCCGGCCGGTCTGGCCGGTATCCCACCGGCGATTTTCGGCAAAACCGTCGACGGTCTGCAGGAGGCAGCGCAATGAGCTGGTTCACCCCTGAAGTGATCGCCGTGATCCTGACGGTCCTCAAGGCCATCGTGATCCTGCTGGCCGTGGTGGTCTGCGGCGCGTTGCTGAGCTTCGTCGAACGTCGCTTGCTGGGCTGGTGGCAGGACCGCTACGGTCCTAACCGCGTCGGCCCGTTCGGCATGTTCCAGATCGCCGCCGACATGATCAAGATGTTCTTCAAGGAAGACTGGACCCCGCCGTTTGCCGACAAGGTGATCTTCACCCTGGCACCGGTCGTGGCCATGAGCGCCTTGCTGATTGCTTTCGCAGTCATTCCGATCACCCCGACCTGGGGCGTGGCGGACCTGAACATCGGCCTGCTGTTCTTCTTCGCCATGGCCGGTTTGTCGGTGTATGCGGTGCTGTTCGCCGGTTGGTCGAGCAACAACAAGTTCGCCCTGCTCGGCAGCCTGCGGGCCTCGGCCCAGACCGTGTCCTACGAAGTGTTCATGGGCCTGTCGCTCATGGGCATCGTGATCCAGGCCGGTTCGTTCAACATGCGCGACATCGTCGAATACCAGGCCCAGAACCTGTGGTTCATCATTCCGCAGTTCTTCGGTTTCTGTACGTTCTTCATCGCTGGCGTGGCCGTGACTCACCGTCACCCCTTCGACCAGCCGGAAGCGGAACAGGAACTGGCCGACGGTTACCACATTGAATATGCCGGCATGAAATGGGGCATGTTCTTTGTCGGCGAGTACATCGGCATCATCCTGATCTCGGCGCTGCTGGTGACGCTGTTCTTCGGTGGCTGGCACGGTCCGTTCGGCATCCTGCCGCAACTGTCCTTCGTCTGGTTCGCCCTGAAGACCGCGTTCTTCATCATGCTGTTCGTCCTGCTGCGCGCCTCGATCCCTCGTCCGCGCTACGACCAGGTGATGGATTTCAGCTGGAAGTTCTGCCTGCCGCTGACCCTGATCAACATGCTGGTGACCGCTGCGATCGTTTTGATGAACGCGCCTGCGGCCGCGGTTCAGTGAGGATTTGACCCATGTTCAAATATATTGGCGACATCGTTAAGGGTACCGGTACCCAACTGCGAAGCCTGGTCATGATCTTCGGCCATGGTTTTCGCAAGCGCGACACCCTGCAATACCCGGAAGAAGCGGTCTACCTGGCGCCGCGTTATCGCGGACGCATTGTCCTGACCCGCGACCCCGACGGCGAAGAGCGCTGCGTGGCCTGCAACCTGTGCGCCGTGGCGTGCCCTGTCGGTTGCATCTCGCTGCAGAAAGCCGAGACCGAAGACGGTCGCTGGTACCCGGACTTCTTCCGTATCAACTTCTCGCGCTGCATTTTCTGCGGACTCTGCGAGGAGGCGTGCCCGACCACCGCGATCCAGCTCACGCCGGATTTCGAAATGGCCGATTTCAAGCGTCAGGACCTGGTGTACGAGAAAGAAGATCTGCTGATTTCCGGTCCCGGTAAAAACCCTGATTACAACTTCTATCGTGTTGCAGGTATGGCCATTGCCGGTAAGCCGAAAGGCGCCGCGCAGAACGAAGCCGAACCGATCAACGTGAAGAGCTTGCTGCCTTAAGGAAGAAAGATGGAATTCGCTTTCTATTTCGCATCGGGTATCGCGGTGGTCTCCACACTTCGTGTGGTCACCAACACCAACCCCGTGCACGCCCTGCTCTACCTGATCATTTCGCTGATCGCCGTGGCAATGACCTTCTTCGCCCTCGGTGCACCGTTTGCCGGTGCCCTGGAAGTAATCGCCTACGCCGGCGCCATCATGGTGCTGTTCGTGTTCGTGGTGATGATGCTCAACCTGGGCCCTGCGGCGATCCAGCAGGAACGCGCCTGGCTCAAGCCCGGCATCTGGGCGGGACCGGTGATCCTGTCCGCCCTGCTGCTGGGTGAACTGCTGTATGTGCTGTTCGCCCACCAGAGCGGCCAGGCCATCGGCCACACCACCGTAGACGCCAAGGCCGTGGGCATCAGCCTGTTCGGTCCGTACCTGCTGGTGGTCGAACTCGCCTCGATGCTGCTGCTTGCCGCAGTCGTCACGGCATTCCATTTGGGCCGTAACGAGGCGAAGGAGTAATCACATGCCTGCTATCCCTCTCGAGCATGGTCTGGCGGTTGCCGGCATCCTGTTCTGTCTCGGTCTGGTCGGCCTGATGGTCCGCCGCAACATACTGTTCGTGCTGATGAGCCTGGAGGTCATGATGAATGCCTCCGCCCTGGCGTTCATTGTCGCGGGCGCTCGCTGGGCGCAGCCGGATGGACAAATCATGTTCATCCTGGTGATCAGCCTGGCAGCCGCCGAGGCCAGTATCGGCCTGGCGATCCTGTTGCAGCTGTACCGCCGCTTCCACACTCTCGATATTGACGCTGCCAGCGAGATGCGCGGATGAACCTTCTCTTCCTGACTTTCGTATTTCCCCTTATCGGTTTCCTGCTGCTGTCGTTCTCTCGTGGACGCTGGTCGGAAAACCTTTCGGCGCTGGTTGGCGTGGGCTCCATCGGCCTGTCCGCCCTCGTCACGGCCTACGTGATCTGGCAATTCAACGTTGCCCCGCCGGAAGGTGGCGCGTATGTGCAGGTGCTGTGGCAGTGGATGGCGGTGGAAGGCTTCACGCCGAACTTCGCCCTCTACCTGGACGGCCTGTCGGTGACCATGCTCGGCGTGGTGGTCGGCGTGGGTTTCCTGATCCACCTGTTCGCCTCCTGGTACATGCGCGGTGAGGCCGGTTATTCGCGCTTCTTCGCCTACACCAACCTGTTCATCGCCAGCATGCTGTTCCTGGTGCTCGGCGATAACCTGTTGTTCCTGTACTTCGGCTGGGAAGGCGTGGGCCTGTGCTCGTACTTGCTGATCGGTTTCTACTACAGCAACCGCAACAACGGTAACGCCGCACTCAAGGCCTTCATCGTGACCCGGATCGGCGACGTGTTCATGGCCATCGGCCTGTTCATCCTGTTCCAGCAACTGGGCACGCTGAACATCCAGGAACTGCTGGTACGTGCGCCTGAGCATTTCAAGGCCGGCGACTTCTGGATCGTCCTGGCGACCCTGATGCTGCTGGGCGGCGCCGTCGGTAAATCCGCGCAACTGCCGCTGCAGACCTGGTTGGCGGACGCGATGGCCGGTCCGACCCCGGTTTCAGCGCTGATTCACGCCGCAACCATGGTCACCGCCGGCGTCTACCTGATCGCCCGTACCCACGGCTTGTTCGCCCTGGCGCCAGACATCCTGCACCTGGTCGGCGTCGTCGGTGGCGTGACCCTGGTGCTGGCCGGTTTTGCCGCCCTGGTACAGACCGACATCAAGCGCATCCTCGCCTACTCGACCATGAGCCAGATCGGCTACATGTTCCTGGCCCTGGGCGTCGGTGCCTGGGAAGGCGCGATCTTCCACCTGATGACCCACGCCTTCTTCAAGGCCTTGCTGTTCCTTGCTTCCGGTGCGGTGATCGTGGCCTGCCACCACGAGCAGAACATCTTCAAGATGGGCGGCCTGTGGAAAAAACTGCCGTTGGCCTACGCCAGCTTCATCGTCGGCGGCGCGGCCCTGGCGGCCCTGCCACTGGTCACCGCCGGTTTCTACTCCAAGGACGAGATCCTCTGGGAAGCGTTTGCCAGCGGTAACCAGGGTCTGCTCTACGCAGGTCTGGTGGGTGCGTTCATGACCTCGCTGTACACCTTCCGCCTGATCTTCATCGCGTTCCATGGTGAAGCCAAGACTGAAGCCCACGCCGGCCATGGCATCGCCCATTGGCTGCCGCTGTCGGTGCTGATCGTGCTGTCGACCTTCGTTGG
This sequence comes from Pseudomonas sp. Z5-35, assembly GCF_051131945.1. Lineage (NCBI taxonomy): Bacteria > Pseudomonadati > Pseudomonadota > Gammaproteobacteria > Pseudomonadales > Pseudomonadaceae > Pseudomonas > Pseudomonas sp. Z5-35. The sequence goes on along the minus strand of NZ_CP071640.1, from coordinate 2,164,462 downwards.
CGCCATGATCACCCCGCCGCTGGCCGATGTGCTGCCGCAAAGCGTCGGTCATGCCGGCGGCGAAGCCAAGCACAGCCTGGAAATCGCCTCGGGTGCCATCGCCCTGGCGGGAATCCTGCTGGCGGCCCTGCTGTTCCTCGGCAAGCGCCGCTTCGTCACGGCCATCGCCAACAGCGGCATCGGGCGTTTCCTCTCAGCCTGGTGGTTCGCCGCCTGGGGCTTCGATTGGATCTACGACAAACTGTTCGTCAAGCCATACCTTGCGATCAGCCACATTCTGCGCAAAGACCCGCTCGACCAGACCATTGGCCTGATCCCGCGCATGGCCAAGGGCGGCCACACTGCCCTGAGCCGTACCGAGACCGGTCAACTGCGTTGGTATGCGGCTTCCATGGCGGCTGGCGCCGTGCTGGTTATCGGCGCCATCGTGCTGGTAGCGGTCTGATATGAACCTTGCGAACTTGCGAAAGGAAACGAGCCCGTCATGATTCTGCCCTGGCTAATCCTGATCCCCTTCATCGGCGGCCTGCTGTGCTGGATGGCGGAGCGCTCCAGCTCCACCCTCCCGCGCTGGATTGCGCTGCTGACCATGTCCCTGGAACTCGCGCTCGGCCTCTGGCTGTGGGCGACCGGCGACTATTCATTTGCACCGGCGCCTGGCGCCGACCCGACCTGGGCGCTTGAATTCAAGCATGTCTGGATCGCGCGCTTCGGCATCAGCGTGCACCTGGCCCTCGACGGCCTGTCGCTGCTGATGATCCTGCTGACCGGCCTGCTGGGTATCCTCTCGGTACTCTGCTCCTGGAAAGAGATCCAGCGTCACGTCGGTTTCTTCCACCTGAACCTGATGTGGATCCTGGGCGGTGTCGTCGGCGTGTTCCTGGCGCTGGACCTGTTCATGTTCTTCTTCTTCTGGGAAATGATGCTGGTGCCGATGTACTTCCTCATCGCGCTCTGGGGTCATAGTTCTTCGGACGGCAAGAAAACCCGGATCTACGCGGCGACCAAGTTCTTCATCTTCACCCAGGCTTCCGGCCTGATCATGTTGGTGGCGATCCTTGGCCTGGTGCTGGTGAACTTCAACAACACCGGCGTGATTACTTTCAACTACGCCGACCTGTTGAAAGTGCAGATGTCGCGTACCACCGAGTACGTGCTGATGCTGGGCTTCTTCATCGCTTTCGCGGTGAAGCTGCCGGTGGTGCCGTTTCACTCCTGGCTGCCGGACGCCCACGCCCAGGCACCGACCGCCGGTTCCGTGGACCTGGCCGGTATCCTGCTGAAAACGGCGGCCTACGGCCTGCTGCGCTTCGCCCTGCCGCTGTTCCCGAATGCCTCGGCCGAGTTCGCGCCGATTGCCATGACCCTGGGCCTGATCGGGATTTTCTACGGTGCGTTCCTGGCGTTTGCCCAGAGCGACATCAAGCGCCTGATCGCCTTCTCCAGCGTCTCGCACATGGGCTTCGTGCTGATCGGGATCTACTCCGGCAGCCAGCTCGCCCTGCAAGGCGCGGTGATCCAAATGTTGGCCCACGGCCTGTCGGCGGCGGCGCTGTTCATCCTCAGCGGCCAGCTGTACGAGCGCCTGCACACCCGGGACATGCGTGAAATGGGCGGCATCTGGTCGCGCATCGCCTACCTGCCGGCGATCAGCCTGTTCTTCGCCGCCGCGTCCCTGGGCCTGCCGGGCACCGGCAACTTCGTCGGCGAGTTCCTGATCCTGATCGGCTCGTTCGTCAGCGCACCTTGGATCACGGCGATTGCCACGTCCGGCCTGGTGTTCGGTTCGGTCTACTCGCTGATCATGATCCACCGCGCCTACTTCGGTCCGACCAAGTCGGACGAAGTGTTGCGGGGCATGGACGGTCGCGAATTGATCATGGTGCTTGGCCTTGCGGTGCTACTGGTTTATCTCGGCGTCTACCCGCAGCCGTTCCTCGACACGTCCGCCGCCACGATGCATGGCGTGCAGCAGTGGCTTGGCACCGCCTTCTCTCAACTCGCTTCGGCCCGGTAAGAGCGCTATGGAATTCACGATTCAACACTTTATCGCGCTTGCGCCGCTGCTGATCACCAGCGCCACGATCATCGTGGTGATGCTGGCGATCGCCTGGCGGCGCAATCACTCGCAGACCTTCCTGCTGTCGGTGGCGGGGCTGAACCTGGCCTTGCTGTCGATCTTGCCGGCCCTGAAAGTCGCGCCCCTGGCGGTCACGCCGCTGGTGCAGATCGACAGTTTCGCCTGCCTCTATATGGCGCTGATCCTGGTCGCCACCCTCGCCTGCGTTACCCTCGCCCATGCCTACTTGGGTGATGGCGGTTCGGGTTACCCAGGCAACCGCGAAGAACTGTACCTGCTGATCCTGATGGCCGCCGCCGGTGGCCTGGTCCTGGTCAGCGCGCAGCACCTGGCCAGCCTGTTCATCGGCCTGGAGCTGTTGTCGGTGCCTGTCTACGGCCTGGTGGCCTACGCCTTCTTCAACAAGCGCTCCCTGGAAGCCGGCATCAAATACATGGTGCTGTCGGCAGCCGGTTCCGCGTTTCTGTTGTTCGGCATGGCCCTGCTCTACGCCGACGCCGGCACCTTGAGCTTCGTCGGCATCGGCCAGGCCTTGGCGGCCACCGGCCTGCCAAGCCCGCTCGCGCAACTGGGCCTGGGCATGATGCTGATCGGCCTGTCGTTCAAGCTGTCGCTGGTACCCTTCCACCTCTGGACCCCGGACGTCTACGAAGGCGCCCCGGCCCCCGTGGCGGCGTTCCTCGCCACTGCTTCGAAAGTGGCGGTGTTCGCGGTGATGGTGCGGCTGTTCCAGATCTCTCCAGTGGCGAGCAGCGGCGTACTGAGCAACGTTCTGACCATCATCGCCATCGCGTCGATCCTGTTCGGCAACCTGCTGGCGCTGACCCAGAGCAACCTCAAGCGTCTGCTGGGTTACTCGTCCATCGCCCACTTCGGCTACCTGCTGATCGCGTTGATCGCCAGCAAAGGCCTGGCCGTCGAAGCCATCGGCGTCTACCTGGTGACCTACGTGATCACCAGCCTCGGCGCCTTCGGTGTGATCACCCTGATGTCCTCGCCGTACAACGGCCGCGACGCCGACGCCCTGTACGAATACCGCGGCCTGTTCTGGCGCCGTCCGTACCTGACCGCCGTGCTGACCGTGATGATGCTGTCCCTGGCCGGCATCCCGCTGACCGCCGGCTTCATCGGCAAGTTCTACATCATCGCCACCGGCGTCGAGGCCCACCAATGGTGGCTGGTCGGCTCCCTGGTGCTGGGCAGTGCCATCGGCGTGTTCTACTACCTGCGCGTGATGGTCACCCTGTACCTGATGGAACCGAACCTGCGTCGCCACGACGCCGAGTTGCACTGGGAGCAGAAGGCAGGCGGCGTGATGCTGCTGGCCATCGCCGTGTTGGCGTTCTTCCTCGGCGTGTACCCGCAGCCGTTGCTGACGCTGGTCCAGCAGGCTGGGTTGACGGGTTGATTGCCTGAGCGTCATCGCTGACAAATGCCCGTATCGTGAGATGCGGGCATTTTTTTTGAGCTGGATTTGAAACCGTGGCGAGGGAGCTTGCTCCCGCTGGGTTGCGTAGCAGCCCCATCGCTTTACCGCGTCAGGTCAGGCAGATTTTTACGACTGCTACGCAGCCGAGCGGGAGCAAGCTCCCTCGCCACGGTTTGGTGGTTTTCCGAGATTGTTATTAGGTTTGATTAATTTTTCGCCACCAGTGCCCTCGGCAGCGCAAAGTGCAAGGCATTTTCAGCGGGCCTCATGCAGCCTGCACGATGCTGAAAAGTCTCGATAATTCAAGTCATTGATTACAAAGAGTTTTATCAAGCGACTCGGCTGGCACGGTGGATGCACCTGTCCTTGTTACGCGGCGTCGGCGCTTGAAGCCTGCCCGCATCCGTGAATTGCCAGGAGCTACATATGAACGCCATCGACCTGTTGAAAGCCGACCATGAACGCGTAAAGGGCATCCTGTCCCAATTGAGCGAGTCCACCGACCGCGCGCTCAAGAAACGCACCGAACTGTTGGCTAAGCTTGAAATGGAAGTGTCTATCCATACGCGCCTGGAAGAAGAAATTCTCTATCCAGCCTTCAAAGAGGCGGGTGACAAGGAAGAGGCCGAGATGTATTACGAGGCCAAGGAAGAACACCGCACCGTAGACTCGTTGGTGCTGCCAGACCTGAAAAACACCGACCCTTCCCAGCCTGAATTCGCGGGTCGCGTGAAAGTGGTCAAAGAACTGTTGGAGCATCACATCGAGGAGGAAGAGGAAGAAATGTTCCCCAAAGCCCAGAAGATCCTCGGCAAGGCTAAACTCGATGAGCTGGGCAATCAGATGGAAGCCGTGAAAGCCCAGTACAAGAAAGAGTTCAGCGCCAACCTGGCCGCTTGATCAAGCGCCTTTAAGCTTCAGCCGTCCCAGGACGGCTGAGTGCGCGTCTACGCCTTTATTGCATCTGCTCGCGCAGGAACTCAACCAACGCCTGTACTGGCCGGGAGCCCTGGCGATGATGCGGGTAGACCGCCGACAGGGCCAACGGCTCGGTTTCGAAACCCTCCAGCAGCTTGACCAGGCGACCGTCCTTTAACGCTTCGCCGAGAATGAATGTCGGCAGATACGTGATGCCCATGCCGGCAATGGCCGCGTCCCTGAGCAGGTCACCGTTATTGGCGCGCATGCGCCCCGCCACTTCCAGCGTCAACGGTTTGCCATTTCCTTCGAATCGCCACTGCACCTGACGGCTGTGCCCGTAAGGCAAGCAATCGTGGTTGCACAGGTCTTCAGGTCGCGTTGGCATGCCCCGTTGCGTCAGGTAGGCGGGACTGGCGCAGTACACCCGTTCGATGGTCGCAATACGCCGGGCAATCAGTGTCGAATCCTCCAGCACGCCAATCCTCAGCGCCAGATCATAACCTTCGCCGAGCAGGTCCACCGAACGGTCGCTCAGGTCAACTTCGACGCTGACATCCCGATAGCGCTGCAGGAACAGCGGCAGCAGGCTGCCCAAGTGCGCCACGGCGAAGGACAACGGGGCGCTGAGCCGAATGGTCCCGCGCGGCTCGCTGGTCTGGCCGCTGATGCCCTGCTCCACTTGCTCGACTTCACTGAGCAGGCGCAGCGCCGCCTCGTAGTAACGCTGGCCCAAGGGCGTCACGTCCAGCCGCCGCGTCGAGCGATTGAGCAGGCGCACCCCGAGGCGTTGCTCCAGCTCCATGAGCTTGCGGCTGACGAACTGCTTGGACAGCCCGAGCTTGTCCGCCGCCGCAGTGAAACTGCCGGACTCCATGACCTGGGCAAAGATGCGCATTTCTTCGAAGGGGTTCATTGTCATTCCAGGGGTGGACAGTCACAGCCTTTATAGGGAGATTTCAACCCAAATACAAAACCTGCGGTGGTCGGCCAGAACGAAAAATGCCCGCACATCGGCGGGCATCGTTCAGCCAGTCGACAACTTACTTGGCCGTCAGCGCCGAGTAGCTGTTCATCAGGTTGCGGTAGTTCGGAATGCGCTGGGACAGCAGGTTGCCCAGCCCTTCGATGTCGTTGCGCCAGTCGCGATGCAGCTCACACGCCACCGAGAACCAGTTCATCATCTGCGCGCCGGCAGCGGTCATGCGCACCCAGGCGGCTTGTTGCACGGTTTCGTTGAAGGTGCCCGAGGCGTCGGTCACGACAAATACGTCGAAACCTTCAGCCAGGGCCGACAGGGTCGGGAACGCCACGCAGACATCGGTCACCACGCCGGCGATGATCAGTTGCTTGCGGCCGGTGGCCTTGATCGCCTTGACGAAGTCTTCGTTGTCCCAGGCATTGATCTGGCCTGGACGCGGAATGTACGGCGCGTCTGGGAACATTTCCTTGAGCTCCGGCACGATCGGTCCGTTGGGGCCTTGTTCGAAGCTGGTGGTCAGGATGGTCGGCAGGCCGAAGAACTTCGCCAGGTCAGCCAGCGCCAGTACGTTGTTCTTGAACTCGTTGGGCGAAAAATCCTGGACCAGGGAAATCAGGCCAGTCTGGTGGTCGACCAGCAGGACCACCGCGTCGTCCTTGTTCAGACGGTTGTAAGCGGGAACGTTGCTCATGAGATGACTCCTTTGGATGGATGTAGGGAAATGGGTGTGTCAATCAGAACGCAAAGCACGAACAGCCAAACGCGCCCCAGAACCCCTGGAAGTCGCTGACCGGCACGTTCGACAAACGCGCCCGTTCGTGGCTATGGGAATGCACCTTGCACGGCCCGCTGCACTGGTGGACTTGCGCCTGCAGTGGCGAAGCCGGGCGCCAGTGGCCGGGAACCTTGACCACCGGCGACCAGTCCGGCAGTACCGGGACGCTGGCCGGGCCGAGTTTTTCGAAGTCGCCGGCGGCGTAGACCACCTTGCCGTCCACCACGGTCAGCACCGATTCGATCCACTTGATGGCTTCTTCCTCGACGCTGAAGAAATCCGCGCTCAGGGCCGCCAGGTCCGCCAGTTGGCCGACCTTGATCTGGCCCTTCTTGCCCTGCTCCGACGAGAACCAGGCGCTACCGTGGGTGAACAGCTCCAAGGCGGTCAGGCGCGGCAGGCCTTCTTCATGCAAGGAAAGACCGCCAACCGTACGGCCGCTGACCATCCAGTACAACGAGGTCCACGGGTTGTAGCTCGACACGCGGGTGGCGTCGGTGCCAGCTCCCACCGGCACGCCTTCGGCGAGCATGCGCTTGATCGGCGGAGTGGCTTCGGCGGCCTTGGCGCCGTAGCGGTCGACAAAATATTCGCCCTGGAAGGCCATGCGGTCCTGGATGGCAATGCCGCCGCCCAGTGCACGGACGCGCTCGATGTTCTTCGGCGTGATGGTCTCGGCGTGGTCGAAGAACCAGGGCAGGCCGTTGAACGGAATGTCGCGGTTGACCTTCTCGAACACGTCGAGCATACGGCTGATGGATTCGTCATACGTGGCGTGCAGGCGGAACGGCCAGCGCTGCTCGACCAGATGGCGGACCACCGGCTCCAGGTCCTGCTCCATGCCTGGCGGCAGGTCCGGACGCGGCTCGAGGAAGTCCTCGAAATCCGCCGCCGAGAACACCAGCATTTCACCGGCGCCGTTGTGCCGCAGGAAGTCATCGCCCTGGTGCAACTTGACGCTGCCGGTCCAGTTCTTGAAGTCAGTGAGCTCTTCCTTGGGCTTCTGGGTGAACAGGTTGTAGGCGATGCGCACCGTCAACTGCTGCTCGCGGGCCAACTGCTCGATGACTTGGTAATCGTCCGGGTAGTTCTGGTAACCGCCGCCGGCGTCGATGGCGCTGGTCAGGCCCAGGCGATTGAGTTCGCGCATGAACTGGCGAGTGGAGTTGACCTGATATTCCAGCGGCAACTTCGGCCCTTTCGCCAGCGTCGAGTAAAGGATCATCGCGTTGGGCCGCGCCACCAGCATGCCGGTCGGGTTCCCGTTGGCATCGCGAACGATCTCGCCGCCGGGCGGGTTCGGCGTGTCGCGGGTATAACCGGCGACGCGCAGCGCGGCGCGATTGAGCAAGGCGCGGTCATACAGGTGCAAGACGAACACTGGCGTATCGGGAGCCGCCTGGTTGAGTTCTTCCAGGGTCGGCATGCGCTTTTCGGCGAACTGGAATTCGTTCCAGCCCCCCACCACCCGTACCCATTGCGGGGTCGGTGTGCGATCGGCCTGGTCCTTGAGCATGCGCAAGGCGTCGGCCAGCGATGGCACACCTTCCCAGCGCAGCTCCAGGTTGTAGTTCAAGCCGCCACGGATCAAGTGCAAGTGCGAGTCGTTGAGCCCGGGAATGACGGTGCGACCCTTGAGGTCGACGACCTGGGTGCCGCTGCCGCGCAAGGCCATGGCCTCGGCGTCGGTGCCCACGGCGACGAAGCGCCCCTGGCTGATGGCAACCGCGCTGGCACGAGGTTTCTCGCGGTCGACGGTGTGGAACTGGCCATTGAACAGAATCAGATCGGCGTTCATCGGTTTTTCCTTCAACAATGAATGTGCGTACAAATCCGTGGCGAGGGAGCTTGCTCCCGCTGGGCTGCGAAGCGGCCCCAAGAGCGGACGCTACGCGTCCAGCGGGAGCAAGCTCCCTCGCCACAACCGTGCTTGTCACAAAAGTTCGGCGCTGCTAGGGCTCCAGGTGTTCGTGGGCTGTAGAGGCTTCCAGCCACGGCGCGAACAAGCGCGTCGCCAGCGGCATGCACACGTACACCACCGAAAGCACGATGGTCACGGTGATCAGGAACGTCGCGACCACGTAGTTGGATAGAAACGCGTTGAGTTGCAGCAAAGGCCCCCAGAGCAACGGCACCAGCAAGGTGTGCGGCAGGATGACCAGCAGCGTCACCACCGATTGCTTCCAGCGCGGCGGCGGCGCCGAGGCATCCGCCAGCGGGGCGAACCAGAACTCTTTATGCGGCGCGACTTCGGTCTGGTCGCCATCGGCCAAGAGGGGCGCGGCCTCTTCCACCAGTTCACGGCGCTCGGGGGAATCGAGCCAGCGCTGCATGGCGTCGGTGGAGCAGAAACGCAGCACGCAGGTAAACAAGGACAACCCGCCCTGCTTGCCCCGGACCACGTCCACGCCCAAATGCCCGGGCCACTGACCGGCGACGCTGACGATGCGTCGCAGCCAGGCTTCATAGGCACCGTCCTGGCCGGCCTTGATCCGGTGCTTGACCACCAGGGTGACGATTTCGTCAAAACCGGGTGTCGCGTTCGGTGCGGTGGACTTGATGGTTTGAGATTCAGGCATGGTGACGCACTCCAGCAAAACGCGTATTGATCGCCAGGCCACCAGGGCCGGCAATGAACACGCTGGTAAATATAATCAGCAGCAACCAGCCGAACTGCCCTTCCTCCAGGCTCCACTGCGGGTGCACCACCAGCAGCGCAACCGCCAGCAGAAACAGGATGGGCAGGCACGCCAGGCGCACCAGCACGCCGGCCATGATCAGCAACGGGCAGAGCACTTCGGCAAAGATCGCCAATATCAGTGTCGGCGCGGCGCCAAGGTGGAACGGGTCTTCGATGCGGCTCAGCTCGGCGCTGTAGTTCAAAAGCTTTGGCAGGCCATGGACCCACAGCAGAATCAGCGCGCCACTCAGGCGCAGGAACAGTAAGCCCAGGTCGTGCATGCGGCGCTCGTCAAAGATGTTCATCGGTGAGCTCCGGCCGGGTCCGTCGAGGCGGCTGCCGGCAGCGGTTGGGACATGTGCGTGGCGATGCGCGAGCGCAGCCAGCGCTCGGCAGGGTCGTTGTCATGCACCCCGCTCCAGACCATCGACAACTCGGCGGCATTGATCTCGAACGGCGGGTCTTCGGCGCGCAGCGCGCAACCTTCCACCAGCGCACAGGCGGCGTAGTCCGGCACAGTGGCGATCAGCTCGGTGCCGGCCAGCAACGCGCGCAGGCCGCTGAATTGCGGCACCGCGAGCACGACTTTGCGGGCCCGGCCGATGCGCGCCAGGTCCAGGTCGATGTTGCCGCTCAGGTCGCCCGAGAACGAAACCATGGCGTGGGGCCGCGAGCAGTACTCGTCCAGGGTCAGCGGCCCCGGGCGCTTGTCGCCACGCAAGACTCTGCAGGGGATGTCCCGCAGTTTCTTGCGCTTGGCATTGGCCGGCAGGTCGGTGGTGTAACTGACGCCGACGCTGATTTCACCGCTGGCCAGCAGCGACGACATCAGCAGGAAATTGGCCCGCCGCACCACCACGATGATGCCCGGGGCTTCTTCGCGCAGTTGGCTCAGCAAGGGCGGGAACAAGCCGAATTCGGCATCGTCGGACAGACCGATGCGAAACACGTCGCAACTGGTGGACGGGTCGAATGCCTTGGCCCGGCTGACCGCGCCGGAGATCGTGTCCATGGCCGGTTGCAGCTCCTGCAGGATCGCCAGGGCTCGCGGCGTGGGCTCCATGCCGCGGCCATGACGGATCAACAGCGGGTCATCGAACAGATCCCGCAGTCGCCCCAGCGCCGCGCTCACCGCCGGCTGGCCCATGAACAGCTTTTCGGCTACGCGGGTCAGGTTCTTCTCGAACATCAGCGCCTCGAAGATCACCAGCAGGTTCATGTCGAGGCGGCGTAAATCGTTGCGGTTCATGGGTGTCGTTCCTGTTGAATGCCGAGTACCGGCGCAGGCGCAGGCCCGCGCCGGTACGCCTCAGCCCTGGATGAACGCCAGCAGGTCCGCGTTCAAGCGGTCCTTGTGGGTGTCGGTCAGGCCGTGGGGCGCGCCCGGGTAGACCAGCAGCTGCGCGTTCTTGAGCAGCTTGGCGGCAGCGACGCCAGCGGTTTCGATCGGCACCACCTGGTCGTCATCGCCATGCACCACCAGGGTCGGCACGTCGATGTTGCGCAGGTCTTCGGAAAGGTCGGTCTCCGAGAACGCCTTGATGCAGTCATAAGTGTTCTTGTGGCCGGCGAGCATGCCCTGCATCCAGAACCAGTCGATCATGCCCTGGGAGACTTTGGCGCCCGGGCGGTTGGCGCCAAAAAACGCGCTGGCCACATCCTTGTATAGCTGAGAACGATCGGCCAGTGAGGCCTGGCGGAAGCCGTCGAACACCTCGATGGGCAATCCGCCGGGGTTGGCCGCAGTCTTGAGCATCAGCGGTGTAACCGCCGAGATCAGGCCAAGCTTGGCGACGCGAGCGGCGCCATGACGACCGATGTAGCGCGCCACTTCACCACCGCCGGTGGAGAAACCGAGCAGCACGGCGTTCTTCAAGTCCAGGCGCTCGATCAGTTCGGCCAGATCGTCAGCGTAGGTGTCCATGTCATTGCCGTCCCAGGGCTGGCTGGAACGTCCGTGACCCCGACGGTCATGGGCGATCACCCGATAGCCGTTGGAGGCCAGGAACATCATCTGCGCCTCCCAACTGTCGGAGTTCAACGGCCAGCCGTGACTGAAGACCACCGGTTGGCCGCTGCCCCAATCCTTGTAGTAGATCTCTGTGCCGTCGCGGGTGATGAACGTGCTCATGACATGACTCCTTGAGGTGGATAGAGGCTTCATGGTCCGGTCACAAGGGGCACAGGCGTGAGTTAAACGTTGTTAATTTTTCCGCGATCGAGGCGCTTTTTTTTGTGGCGAGGGAGCTTGCTCCCGCTGGGCTGCGTAGCAGCCCCGGAACTGTCACCTCGGTGTGCCAGATTTATGGGGAAACGGGCTTTTGGGGCCGCTTCGCGACCCAGCGGGAGCAAGCTCCCTCGCCACGGGGATCGGCGTTTGCCCATCGTTCCATGGAAGCTACCCACCGTTGCGCTGGGCGCAAAACCTGAGGAATATGCTCAGGTACAACCCCTGACCAGGGGAACAGAACAATGAGCGCACCATGAGCCAATACCTCAGCCTGCCCGTCGAACAGACAGTGCATTTCGGCCCTTACCGGGTCCATCCGCGCCAGCGCCTGGTGTTGGAGGGCGGGCAACCGTTGCGCCTGGGACGGCGAGCGGTGGAGATTCTGCTGGTGCTGCTCGAACACGCCGGCCAAGTGGTGAGCAAGCAGCAACTGATCGCTCGTGTCTGGCCCAAGAGCGTGGTGGAAGACACCAATCTGCGGGTTCACGTGGCGGCACTGCGCAAGGCCTTGGGCGATGGGCAAGCCGGCCAGCGCTACATCGTCACCGTGGCGCAGCGCGGCTACAGTTTTGTCGCGCCGGTGACGTTCGAATCGCCCGAACAACTGGCGCGTATCCCGCACCCTTCGCTGGCGCGCAACCTGCCGCCGCGCCGCACCCGCATGATCGGCCGTCAAGGCATGGTCGAGGCGCTGGTGGCGCAGCTGCCGCGAAAACGCTTCATTACCCTGGTTGGCAGTGGTGGCATCGGCAAGACCACCGTCGCCCTGCGGGTCGCCGAGCGGCTGATCGGCCATTACCGCGACGGCACTTATCTGCTGGACCTGGGCTCGCTCAACGACCCGGCCATGATCGCGCCCAATCTCTGCTCCCTGCTCGATCTATCGCTGCAGGACGGCGAGCCGCTTGAGGCCATGATCCGGCCGCTCAAGGAGCGTCACTTGTTGCTGGTGATCGACACCTGCGAACACCTGATCGACGCCGTTGCCCCGCTCTGCGAGACCTTGCTGCGTGGCGCGCCTCACTTGCACATCCTGGCCACCAGCCGCGAAGGCCTGCGCGCCGAAAGCGAACACGTGCAACGCCTCGACTCACTGGCGCTGCCGCCACGGGGCGTGGTCATCGAAGGTTATCCAGCCCTGGCCTACCCGGCGCTGCAACTGTTCGCCGAGCGGGCGATGGCCAGCCAGGACGATTTCGAGCTGACCGATCATGAAGTGCCGATGGTGGTAGACATCTGCCAGCGGCTGGATGGCATTCCCCTGGCGATCGAACTTGCCGCGGCCCAGGTGGGGCGCTTGGGACTGGAAGAGCTTTGCCGGCAGTTGCAGGACAGCGTCGCCCTGCTCGACCATGACATTCACGCCAGCGCACCGCGCCAACAGACGCTGCGCGCCACGCTGGATTGGAGCTTCGCGCTACTGACCACGTGCGAGCAGACGTCCTTGCGACGCCTGGCGGTGTTCATGGGCAGTTTCAATCTCGTCTCGGCCGCGGCGGTCATCGTTGGCCAGCATGTAGCGCCCGAGCAAGTGTTGGTGTCGGTCAGTCAGTTGGTCGCCAAATCCCTGCTGAATGTCGAGATCGGCGACGAAGAGGTGCGTTATCGCCTGCTGGACACCACCCGAAGCTATGCCCTGGAGAAGTTGATCGACGCAGGCGAACTCGCCGCCAGCCAGGAGCGTCACGCCGAGCGCTGCCTGACGCTCATGGAGCAGGCCGAGAAAGATTGGCACACCACGCCCACGCGGCTTTGGATCGAACGCTACGCGACCTACCGTGACGACATCCGCGCGGCGCTGGACCGAGGGTTGGGCCCGCACGGCTCCCACAGCGTGGCGATCCGCCTGACCGCCCGCACCCTGCCCCTCTGGCAAGAACTGTCGCTGCTCAAGGAACATGGGCTTTACGTCAGCAAGGCCCGGCAATTGCTCAGGTCCGGCCCCTCGCCGTGCCCGAAATTGACCCTCGCCCTGGAGCTGGCCCACGCCAGTTTCAACTACCACACCGAGGGCGGTACACCTGCCACCGTCGAGGCGTTCGTCACGGCCCGGCAATGGGCCCGGTTATGCCACGATTTACCCGGCGAGCTGCGGGCAGTGTCGGGCCAAATGACGGTAAATCTCAGCCGCGGTCGCTACCAGGAGGCGCTGGAACAATGGCTGGCCTTCGACCGGCTGGGGCTGCCGGGCGATCCGGTGCTGTCCTTGAGCACCCAACGGTTGCGGGTGCTGGCGTTGCATTTCACCGGCGATCAGGGCGCTGCGCGGCACCATGCCGAGCAGGTCATCCAGCGCCTGGCCCAAAACGGCCACCTGAGCCGCTTCACCCACGGTTTCGGCGTGCAATACGAACAGAGCGTGGCGGCGCTGACCATCCTGGCGCGCATTCTCTGGCTGCAAGGATTCGCCGAAAAAGCCCGGCGCACCGCCGACCTGGCGCTGCAAATCGCCCTGCAGATCAACCACGGGACCTCGATCTGCTACACCCTGGCGACGGCCGGTTGCGTAATCGCCCATTACGCTGGCGATCACTTGACCGCCCGCGAACGGCTCGATCTCTTGAAGTGCCAGGCCAGGAAGCATTCGGTGACGCTGTTCCATGACTGGGCCTGCCATTACCAACGCGCATTTGACGGCGCACCCCTGGCGACGTACCCGACCACCACCAGCCTGATCGAGGACATCGTCGTGACGCTGCGGGCAGAGGCTGTCAGTGCGCAGCAGATCGAACGCGCCCACAGCGGCGCCGCAGGCTGGTGTTCGGCGGAGATCCTGCGGGCCAACGCTCAAGCCTTGCTGGCGCAGAATGACCCGCATGTCGAAAGCCAAGCCGAAGCGCTGCTGCTGGCCGCGCTGGACGTGGCCAGGCGTCAAGGCGCGCTCGCCTGGGAGTTGCGCTGCGCTCTGTCGCTGGCCCGACTGTGGCAGCGCCAGGACCAGGACGAGGCCGCAGAGGATGTGCTCGCCCGCGTCTATCGACGCTTCACCGAAGGCTTCGACACGCCCGATCTAAAAGAAGCCGACGCGCTGCTCCAGTCGCTGGCCCGGCGCCTCGGGTCGTGACCGGTGCGTCTGCCACGCTTGTTGCAGCGCGTAGCGTCGATGCACGAGCTGCCATTGCCCACTGCCGCGCAGTTTTTCCAAGGCATAGGCGCGGGTGGTGCGCAGCAGATGGTAACGAATCCCTTCGGCCCGTTGCTCGACCATCACCAGCGATTGGGCGACCAGCCGTGACAACAGCCAGGGCAATCGACCGGTTTCCACTTCCAAGCAACTGGCCACGGCCATCATCGCCTTGAGCGTGAACGGCAATTCGAACACCGCGAGGCGTTGGAAAACCGTTCGCTCATCGTCACTCAAGCGTTCGAAGCTCCAATCCAGGGCCGCCTCCAGGCTTCGGTGGCGCGCCTCGGCTGTGCGACGTCCATGGCTCAGCAGCGACAGACCGTAGTTCAACTGCTCGAGAACCCCGGCCACGCCCAGCACATCCACTTGCGCCGCCGCCAATTCCAGTGCCAGCGGCAACCCATCCAAGCGCCGGCAGATCCGCGCCAAGGGGATCAGGTCGCGCTCACTCGGCTTGAAATCCTGCTGCCGGGCGCCGACCCGATCAATCAATAGTTGTACCGCCGGGGAGGCCAATATCTGGTGGCAGGGTTCGTGGGGCGATGTCACAGCCAGGCCGGGCAATTGCACGACATTTTCGTCAGCAAGATCGAGGGCTTCGCGGCTGCTCAATAGCAGCGATACGCCCGGCGCCGTTGCCCGCAGCGTCACGGCCAGTTCCCGGCAGGCGCCGATCAGGTGTTCACAACCATCGAGCACCAGCAACATCCGACAGGGTTGCAGTCGCTGGGCCAAGGCGCCGCCGGCCAGGCCAAGGGCTTGGGCAATCCGCACCGGGACCTGCGCCGGGTCGTTGATGGCAGCCATATCAATGAACCAGGCGCCGTCGGCAAAGTGCTCCAGCAACAGCTCAGCTGTGCGCAGCACCACGGTGGTCTTGCCGATACCGCCCGGACCCGTGACGGTAGTCAGCGGCTGGCGGGGCACTTCGACCAGCAAGCGGCCCAGCACCTTGTCGCGACCGATCACCGGACTCAGGCGCGCGGGCAGATTGTGCCGCTCGGACGGCGGCGTGTCGGGGAGTTGCGCAACTGACTCCAACGCCAGCGGCACGGCAAAGCAGTAGCCCTGGCGGGGATGATTGAGAATGTAGCGTTGGCCGTCACGGCCCTCGCCGAACGCTCGCCGCAGCGCCGCGATATGCACCCGCAGATTGATGTCTTCAACCACGCTGTCGGGCCAGACGCGGGCAATCAGCGTTTGCTTGCTGACGAAGGCCCCGGCGTGCGCTACCAATACTTGCAAAATGTCCAGCGCGCGACCGCCCAGCGCCAAGGGGCTTGCGTCACGGGTGACCAGTCGCTGCTGGCGATGGAAGACAAACGGACCGAAGCACACCGTGGGCTCGGTGCAGGGTTTGACGAAACTGTTCATGAGCGATCCTGCGCCAGATGACCGGTCCAGGCAGATCGCTGCGCAACGCCGCACACGTCTGCCCTGGCTCTTGCGCATCCTTTCCAGAGGGTTTGCCGTTATCTTGGCAGCCATCGACGGGAGAACAATGCTGGCACAGGACCCATCACGGACATGACGGTGCCCAGGACGGACACCGGAGGCTCAACTGAACTGCTGCCGGTACTGGACCGGGGTCAGGCCGAGTTTTTCACTGAACAGCAGGCGCATGTGCCGGACACTGCCGAACCCGCTGCGAAAGGCCACGGTCTTGAGCGGCAAGTCGGTGGATTCAAGCAACTGCCGCGCCCGATCGATACGCGCGCCCTGCAGGAACTCCATGGGCGTCATCTTGACTTCCCGGACGAACACCCGGGCAAAATGCCGAGCGCTCATGGCGGCCAGGGCCGCCATGCGTTCGACGGTGAAGGGTTCCTCCAGGTGCTCCATCACGTAGTTCTGTACGCGCGTCACCGGCGAATCCTGGGTCGCGATCACCGCAACCGACGGACTGAACTGCGCCTGCCCGCCCTGACGCTGCATCACCACCAGCAATACCTTGGCAATATCCAGCGCGGCTTTGCGCCCATGGTCCTGGGCGACGATGGACAAAGCCATATCGATGCCGGCCGTGACGCCGCCCGACGTGATCAGGCGCCGGTCTTGCAAAAAGATCTTGTCAGTCTCGACCAACGCCTTGGGGAAGCGCTGGATCAGCCGCTCGGTGTAGTGCCAATGGGTGGTGACGCGGTGCCCGTCCAGCAGGCCCGCTTCACCGAGCACAAAGGCGCCGGTACAGATCGAACCGTAGCGAGTGGCCCGTTGGGCCGAGGCCCGCAGCCAGGTGTGCAAACCTGGATGCCGATCGTTGTAGGCGCCAGGGCCGCCCGGCACCAACAATATGTCGTAGGCAGCCCAAGCCTGGTCGATATGGATGTCGGCCTGGACCGTCACACCATTGGAGGCCCGCAGCGGGCCTCGCTCGGTGCCCAGGGTCAGCAACTGATAGTGTTGATCCGGCCCGAGAAAACGATTGGCGATGGAAAACACTTCGAGAGGCCCGGCCATGTCGAGCAGCAGGAAATCGGGGAATAACACCATCGCAACGGTTTTCATGGATAAGACGCCAAAATCGGGAGGACACTGCTGCCAGCTCGGCCACAGGGTGACAACGGGACATTGGCGGGCATTATGACGAAGCGAAGCACCGTCGGCGAGATTGTCCACTCAGGACGGACAGTATTTCCCCATTAAGCCGCTTATTGAACAGCCTGATAACCATTAACCTTCTTCTGTACCCGGCGAACGGCCACGGCCACCGCCCACTGAAACCAGGAGAATCCTCATGCTGACCCTTCGCAAAGCGACTGAACGCGGTATCGCCCGTCACGGCTGGCTGACTTCGTTCCACACCTTTTCGTTCGCCCACTACCGCGACATCAACCAACAGGGTTTTTCCGACCTGCTGGTCATCAACGACGACCGCGTCGCCGCGGCCAAAGGCTTCGGCCAACACCCGCATCGGGACATGGAAATTTTCTCCTATGTGCTCGAAGGCGCGCTGGAGCACAAGGACACCTTGGGGACAGGCTCGGTCATTCGTCCGGGCGATGTGCAACTGATGAGCGCCGGCAGTGGCGTGGCCCACAGTGAGTTCAATCACAGCGCCGACGAACCGGTGCACTTCCTGCAAATCTGGATCGTGCCCAACGTCGTGGGTGCCACGCCGCGCTACCAGCAGGAACATTTCAGTACCGAACAGAAACGCGGCCGCCTGCAACTGATCATCTCCCCCGACGGCGCCGAAGGTTCGCTGCATGTTCGTCAGGACGCACGGGTGTATGCCGGCCTGTTCGATGGCAAGGAAAGCGCCACACTGACGTTGGCCACTGATCGCTACGCCTATGTACATGTCGCGCGAGGCAGCGTCGAGCTCAATGGCGTGGCGTTGCAAGAAGGCGATGGCGTACGAGTGCGCAATGAGCAAGTGTTGACGCTGACCAACGGCAAAGACGCCGAGGTGCTGGTGTTTGACCTGCGCCCACAGGAACTGCCGCAAATGCCATGAGGCCCACGCCGTGACGCTATCGATGAACCTGTGGGACCCGCTCGCTCCCACAGGGACTCATGGCCTCACTCGCTCTCCAGCGCAAACGCCGCGATAGGGTTTCGCCCTTCGTATTGCGGCGCCAGCGGCGAAGGCCTAAAGTCCCGAAGCACTGACGCTGTCCGACCAGCGGCCAGGCTCTGTCATCACACTGCCATATTGACTCGGCCTCTCAAGCCAAGCAAAATGATTTCACTTGGCCATCATCGCTTAGTACAGCTCATTTCACGGAAGAAAAGAAATGAAAAAGGTTATTTCGATAGGCATTGCTTTCGCAGTATGCCAAGCGAGTGCAGACGTACAGAAGATTCAATACACCTACGATGACTCGAATGCCGAGTACGCCATCGTCTCGTTTGTTGAAAGTGGGACGGCTGTCCAGGCGACGGTAAAAAGAACCGGTACCTATTTCACCACTTACACCAAGCTTGAACTCGATTGCACCGATAGAAACGTCCGCCATATGGGCATGTACAACAGTCTCGAAGGTCTGGAAAAAGCCGAATTCGACCAGATGCAAGGGCGAATCGTCGAGGGTTCGATCGCTGATGAGGTGGCGAGAATACTCTGCAAAGGCAAAACCCTGACCGCCACACAGACGAAAGAGTTGCCAGCGGACAAACTGTCGGACCATAAAAGCTGAACCCAACGCCACTAGCCTGTGGCGTCGCCATTCGCAGAGGTGCGGATGTCATTACAGAGCGAAGTTTCCTGCTAGCTCTCTGACATGGAATGTCTGCGTAGTTGATCGGCAAGCCTTGCAGCGATGCGCCATCAACTAATGAGACAGCTTTTATTTCTGCCCAGACAGAAAAAAAGACAACCTGACTGATAGCCTGGAACACCTGCCCTTGTCGGCGGGCGGGGAACTTTGATGCACGCAAAAAAGATATTCGAACTCCTGATGTCGTCGCTGGCCTACGTTTTGATCTCTCTCCTTTGGTTCGCGTACGCCGTGCCAGGGATGCTCGAATTGGATTCTGATTTTTCCTTGATAGCGGCCGCCTGCGGCTCGATCATCTGGCTGTGTGCCACAGGCTGTATCGCGTTGTACGTCGTTCAGAAGACGCGCGCGGCCTGAAGGCCGCTCACTGCGACACTTGCTTTCGCCCGAATGCCGTGCGGTAGCTGCCGGGCGGAACGCCAAAAAAATCCCGGAAGCGTCGTTGGAAATGCGGGGAGCTGACGAAGCCCGTTGCGACGGCGATCTCAGTGACCGATCGATTGGTTTGCTGGATGAGCTGGCGCGCCCGAGTCAGGCGCAGCTCCAGGTAATAGCGGGTTGGCGTCGCACCGAGAAACCGGCAGAACCGCCGCTCCAGCTGGCGCTTCGAAACCTTGACGCAAGCCGCCAGCTCATCGATCGTCAACGGTTCCTCGACGTTCTGCCACATCAGCTCCAACGCCAGCTTGAGACTTTCCGGCAGCGTCGGATCCGTCTCGACGAAGATCGGCGGCAGATCGGTGGCGTCATCGCCTGATTCGTCGCAACGAAGAATTTCCTCGATCGCCCCCACCAACGCCTCCCCGCCCGTGCGACGGATCAGCTGGAGCATCATGCGCAGCGAACTGTTGGCGCCCGCGCAACTGACCCGCTCGCGGTCCACCACATAGGCACGACTCAAGACTTTCACGTGGGGGAACATCTCGGTCATCGTCGCGCGACTTTCCGGGTGGACCGCGCATTCGAAACCGTCGAGCAAGCCCGCATCCGCGACGAAAAACACGCCGTTCCACAGCCCACCCACTATCGTCCCCGATGCCGCATTGGCGCGCAGCTTGCGCCGCAGCAAGGGCGTGCCCTGCAATTTCACGCGAAAGCCTCCCGCAACGATCAGCACGTCCAGGTTATCCGGCAATTGCGTCAGCTCGGTATCGGTGGAAATGACGATGCCCAGGTCACTCGTCACCTGGCCGCCCGATGCGCCTACTGTCAGCACTTCATAGAGCGGCACGTCGCTCATCAGGTTGGCGGTGACCAGCGCGTCCACCGCGCCGGTAAAGGACATCATTGAAAAATTGTCCATCAGCACAAACGCGACGCGGACCGGCGCTTGTCCGACAGGCACAGCCCCTTGAGGGCGATAGGCCATGTTCTTGTTCTTGAGTACGCTTTCGAATGCGCTGGGCATGGGGCCTCGTGAGACAGGAAGGCGATCGGGACTGGACTCGGGCAAACAGTCCCCGAGCGATAGCATCTTCGCGATTAACCGCACGGGCGACAATCGTCTGCGCGACATCACTGTCAGCGTTAACGACCTCCGACAGGTGGCCAACTCAAGGGAATACGACATTGGTCGATAGCCTCAGAGTAGGCATGGGCGCTTTCCCTTCCAAGTTCGCAACGCTCGCTAATGTTTCCGCCGTTCCAATACCGATAAATACCTGCGGGAGAAGTCATGAATATCAAACAGAAGCTGACATGGGCGTTCGCGACCATTGCCTGCCTCCCGGTTATCCTGGTGGCGGTGCTCGTGGTATTGAACCTGCGCGACGCGGCACAAGCCAACTTCCTGGACAGCAGCAGCCGCGAGATCCGCCAGATCGACAACGGCATGAAGCAGTTCTTCGACGGCATCATGCAGAACGTCGAATTCTTCGCCAAGGACCCGCGGATCGTCGCAGCCAAGGACCTGAAAAACTATTCCGGCGCTGACGCCGCGCAAATCCCGCTGACCGAAAACAACAAACAACTGCTGGAGATTTTCGACCAGTTTGCCAAGAGCCACCCAACCACCGCCTACCTGTCCCTGGGCCTGGCGGACGGCGGCTACGCCAGTTGGCCGGATGATCCGAAGATTTCCAACTACGACCCGCGCGCGCGCCCTTGGTACAAGGCAGCCATTGCGGCGCCTGGCACCACCGTGAAGACCGATGCCTATTACTGGGCGCCGGACGACGTGTCGTTGATCGGCATCGTGCACACCGTCGCCGACGCCAGCGGCAAACTGGTCGGCGTGGTCGGCCTCGACGTATCGCTCAAGCAGCTGACCGAACTGGTCAAGAACATCAAGCTGGGCGACAGCGGCTACCTGATGCTGGTGGAAGCCAGCGGCAACGTGCTGGTCGACCCCGCCGAGGCCAAGCATAACTTCAAGCCGCTGGCCGATCTGGGTCCCAATTACGCCGCGCTGGCCAAGAGCAGCGATGGTGCCACCGAGATCGAAATCGATGGCGTGCCTTACATGGCTAACATCGTGACCTCCAAAAGCCTGGGCTGGCGCTTCATCGGGCTGATCAAACGCGACGAAGTGATGGCCGAGGCCTCGAGCCTGACCTGGTTGATCGCCGCCATCGCCGCCGCGCTGGCCGTGGTCTTCGCCATTGTCGGCGCCAGCTTCGCCAGCGTGATCGTGCGGCCGATCCGCGGTGTTGCCAATGGCCTGCAGGAAATCGCCGAAGGCGAAGGTGACCTCACCCGCAAACTATCGGTGCAGGGCAAGGACGAAACGGCCACTCTGGCGGGCTGGTTCAACCAGTTCCTGGGCATGATCGCGCAACTGATGCAGCGCATCGGCAGCGCCTCGTCCGACCTGCAAACTGCCGCGGCCGATACCAGCAACGTGGCCCAGAACATGAACGATGCCGCCGGGCGCCAGCGCCAGGCCGTGGAGCTGGTGAGCACCGCGTTCAACGAAATGGTCGCCACCGCCAACGAAGTGGCCCGTTCTTGCAGCCAGGCCGCCGTCAGCGCGGATACCGGCTACCGCGACGTGCACGACGGCCAGCATCACATTGGCGAAGCCACCGGCAGCGTATTGAAATTGAGCGAGGACCTGCAGAAGTCGACCCAGACCATGCAGGCGCTGGAACAGGACAGCAAGAACATCAACACCATCCTCGACACTATTCGCTCGATCGCCGAACAGACCAACCTGCTGGCGCTCAACGCCGCCATCGAGGCGGCGCGTGCAGGCGATCAGGGCCGTGGCTTTGCCGTGGTGGCCGACGAAGTGCGCGCCCTGGCACGGCGCACCGCCGACTCCACCGGCGAGATCGACAGCCTGCTCGGCAACCTCGCGCGGCGCACCCAGGAAGTGACCCAACAAATGCAGAACAGCCTGCAAGTGTCACAAACCAGTGTCGAACGCATCCAGCAGGCCCGTGACAGCTTCGACAAGATTCGCACGTCGGTGGACTCGATTCGCGACCAGAACACCCAGATCGCCACGGCCGCGGAAGAACAGCACCAAGTGGCCGAAGACATCAACCGGCACATCGCGCAGATCCATTCCGATGCGCAGCTGGTCGAGGAATTTGCCCACACGGCGCAAACCGGCTCGGGGCGTTTGACGGATATTTCCGCGCAGCTCAAGGGCTTGGTTGGGCGCTTCAAGTTCTAATCGACATCGCTGAGCCAAGGACGGCTCACGCCCTGATCCATCCTGCGCACTACCCTTTCGCCCGGATCGCGTACAGACCAGCGGCAATCACCGTGCACGCTCCTACGATGGTCCAGGTATCCGGAAGCTCGCCGAACACGAACAAGCCGATCAACGTGGCAAACACCAGCAGCGTGTAATTGAACGGTTGCAGCGTCGCGGCCGTTGCGTACCTGAGCGCTTGGATAAGCAGCAGCTGGGCCACGACACCGGTGGTGGCAAGCACCGCGATAAGGCCCCATTGCATCGGCGTCGGCGCCACCCATCCGGGAAGGCCGGATACCGTCATGACGAAGGCGCCGATGGAGCCCATGTAAAGCAGGTTCGTCGCAAACGAATCGTCCCGGCTAATACGGCGTGTCAGTACGTTGAACAGCGCGAACCCCAGGGCCGCCACCAACGGGATCAGTGCCGCCAGTTCGAAAACTCCGCTACCGGGTCGAAGGATAATCAACGTTCCCATGAAGCCGGTGGCAGCGGCAATCCATCGACGCACCCCAATGAATTCGCCCAGCAACGCGCCGGCCAGCGCCAGGGTCATCAAGGGAAACACCGCATACAGCGCATGCATCTCAGCCAACCCGAGGTAGCGCAGTCCTAGGCCAAACAACGCGATTTCACCCACCCCGATCAGCGCACGAATGATCTGCAGGTAGGGGTGCCGGCTTCGACAGGCGGTGCGCAGTGTGCCCTGATAGACGCTATAGCCCACTGCAAATGCCAGGAACACCCAATAACGCACCATGACCAGCTGCGCGACCGGCAAGTCTTTGACCAGCTCCTTGGTCACCCCATCCTGGCCCGCGAAGATCAGCATGGACAACAAACACAAGACAATGCCAAGCCCAGGCCTGGGTACATCGCAAGCACGCGCCGCGCTGTCCAACTGACTGCTCATAGACCACTCCATTGCGGGGAGACTGCGGCTTCGTGACGACAGGCATCATTCATGCCCGGCACGCCATTCGCGTAATCGTACGCCCGGGCGCCGTCGTCAGGCGAGGTCTGACTCGAGGGCGATCAACGGCGCAAGGGCAACCGTGAGCCTGTCGATTTTATCGACGGACAAACGCGCCAAGGGCCGACGCGGATTCCCAGCCCCATAACCGCTGATCTGGGCAGCGGCATAGACCGACTGTACATAATCACCCTGCCAGATCAATGACATCACCGGCTCGATCGACCGCCAGATCTCCCGGGCTCGCGCCCAATCCAGTTCCATGGCAGCCTTCGCCACCGCAACACAAGATCGCGGCGCCATGTTCGCCCCACCCCAGATCAGGCCCGCGGCACCGGCCAAGAGCGCGTAAGGCACCAGCGCGTCGGCGCCATTCATCGTCGGCAGGCCCGTGCGGATCAGCGAGGCCTGGGCGGCGAGATCACCGCTGCTGTCCTTGACCGAGACGAAGTTTGGAATCTGGCTCAACTGGCGAAACAGCGAAGGGGTCACTTCCACGCCCACTGCCTGGGGCACGTTGTAACCAATGATCGGCAACCCAGCTTCGGACACCGTGGCGTAGAAATCGACGATGCCCTGGTCGTCGGTGGGGCCTTCGAAAAACGGTGGCAGCACCATGACGCCATCGGCGCCGCATTCAGCGGCATGGCGGGTGCGCTGCACCACTTCCTCCGCCAACAAGGCAGAAGTTTGCACGATGACGCGAGCACGCCCATTGATGACCTTGGCACCAAAGGCAACCAGCTGCCTGGACTCTTCCTGGCTCAGGTAGACGTGCATGCCCGTCCCGGAACTCAGGACAAAACCCTGTACGCCAGCAGCCAGATAGTGTTCGAGCAACGTCTCGAAGCGTGGATAGTCGATCTTGCCTTGGCCATCAAACGGCGTGGTCACGGCCAGGTTGAGACCGGAAAAAGCGAATGCGGACATTGAGTTGAGTCCCTTCTTGTTCTTCTTGATCGGATGCGCCAACAACCCTTTCGGGCTGTTTGCATGCAATAGCAATGGCCGACGCAGAAAGCGCCGGCCATCGTCGCCGGGAAATCAACCCACCGATTTAAGTGGAATCTGGGCCTGGAGGCGCGTCAGCATGGTTTCGCAATACCAATCGTCAAACTGGCATACACCATTTTCCGCAATGTCCGAGAAGGGTCCCGGTTCGTAAGTCGGCGAGGTCACACCGGCCTGCGTGCCTTCCACCAGACGACGGTCTTGATCGTTGGTGGCAAGCCAGACCTTCGTCAGCCGATCAATCTCGTAGTCAACACCTTCTACGGCGGTATTGGGCACCAGCCATTTGGTCGTCACCAGTGTTTCGCCAGGTCCGATCGGGAGGACCCGGAAGCTCAATGCGTGATCGCCAAGAAAGTGGTTCCAGGTAGATGGGTAGTTAAAGTAGAGCAACGCGCCGATATCCGGCTCGCCGCTTTTATCCAGGCGTCCCGTCACAGCCGGTTTACCATCCATCGTGTAGCTCACCGCGCCCGCGGAAAGCGGAATGCGTGTCATACGAAAACGGCCATTCGGGTCCATGACCAGCTTGCTGGGCATACCGGCGATTTCGCAGCGATTCCAGTGCGCCGTCAGTTCGGGATCATCTTCGCCCCCGACGCCTGCCACCGAAAGATTCTCGACAAAAGAGTTCATCAACTCCGGATGCGTACCGTCACAGTGGAAACACTCGCGATTGTTTTCAAAGACGAGCTTCCAGTTACCCTTTTCTATGAGGTTTGACTCGAAAGCCACCTTGCAGTTATCCAGGAAATGCGGGGCGATGAAAGGACTTACAGAGTTCCTGAAACTTTCGAACTCGGGCGCCTCGTCGGCGACGCATACGTAAATGTAGGTATGAACAACTTCACAATGAACAGGTTTCAGGTTGTATTGAGTCCTGTCGAAATCGGCGCCCATGTTACCGGCAAACAAAAGGCTGCCATCCAGTTCGAAAGTCCACTTATGATAAGGGCAGACCAGTTTTGCAACTTTGCCCTGGGCGTGCTCACAAACTTTAGAGCCACGATGGCGGCAAGCATTGTGAAAAGCCCGGACCTGGCCACTCTTGTCCCTGATGACCAAGACTGGATAGTCACCGATCTGCAACGTCAAGTATTGCCCGGGTTTTTCAAGCTCAAAGGTATGCCCGGCAAAGATCCAATCCTTGTGCCAGATCTGCTCGAGATCCTGGCGAAAAACATCGGGCTCGATATACAGTTCGCGTGGAAGCGCGTGGCGGGCCTTGCGCTTTTTAATCAGGTCGATCACGGATGCTTTGATATTCATTATTATCCTCTACACATCAACCTGACGGTTAATGGCAAGTACGCCCAGAAAACGCTGTCATGGCCGGCGGATACAGCGCAGAAAATCGCCCAACGCAGCCGCTGAACACGCATGTATCAGCCATGTTTAACACGAAGAGTACGATAGCCAATCCGCTCGACAAAACTACATTTTCGTTGTTCAACTGATAACTTGGCGTTATGACCCGGTGAACCCGGACAATACCCTGTTTACATTTCGCTAGCGGCCGAGAGGAGCCTGCCGGGGGGGAAATTCATACGGCCCATCTGGAAAACTTCGAAAGGATCCAGTCGCGCACTCTCCGACAGGCATCTTCATATTCGGTCCTTTCATTACAGGCAACATAATGGAGACTGTTTCGAAGCGTCACCTGCTGCTCGACGGGGCGAACAAGCTGGCCTCTCTCGACCATGGCCCCGACCAGCTGGTTCCAGCCCAGTGCGACACCTTGATGGGTCAAGACCATGTTCATGATCAGGTTGTAATCATTGGCATGAAAAATAGGCGGGCAGTCGCCAGGACGCTCATCAATATCAATGTTCAGAAAAGCCAGCCATACCCCCCAGTCCACATGCTCAGCCACCCCCGAGCGTCCATAGGGGCTCAGATCGAGTAGCGAAGAATCGCGAACGCCTTCAAGCGAAGTCAGTTCGGGGTGCGACTCCAGGAATACGGGAGAGCAAACAGGATAAATAATATCGTGGCACAACTGATAGCTCTTATACCCGTCCCCTACCTTGCGAATCTTTGAAATGATGATGTCCGGTTCTACGCCAGGCTCCATATTCACAAAGTTCTGAGTAGTGATCAGGTTGAACTCGATATCCGGGTTCGTCGCACGAAACTCTGGAAGATGTTCTGTCAGCCACAATGCAGAGAATGCCGGCGAGCAACAAACAGTCAGGATGTGCTTCTGCGTCGGCGTGGTACGAATCCTTTCAGCCGCCTGTGCGATATTGACGAAGGACAGTTGCGCCGCCTCAAAAAAAATCTTCCCCTCGGCGGTGAGTTCTACAGTCCGCCCGGCGCGCATGAACAGTTGAGCGCCCAACGAATCCTCAAGCTCGCGAATCTGCCGACTGATCGCTGCTTGCGATACACAGAGTGCCTCGGCTGCCCGAGTGAAGCTTTCATATTTGGCGGCGGCGACAAATGCTCTGACCGCCCTGAGGGAAGGCATTCTGAGTAGTAATGTATCGGGGTCAACGTGTCTGCTGAGCATGGTAAGCCCTCACACTCCTTTCCTCCGCGAAAGCCGCGCAGCGTAACTCAATCGCCTGGACCAGGCCATACAAAGCGTCGTGATCGCGCCAAGGCGGTCGTTTCGACAGGCCTCGATAACGTTAGGTTATCCATAAAGCCCTGTAAATGTTGTTGGATTTAAGACCGGGATACTTATAGATTGAAAAAAAGCCCGAGCCCAAGGGCAAACAATAAAAACAAGGTTAAATGTCATGCGCACATCAATCATTTATTCCTGCCCGCCTAAATTATCAACGCTCGAACTCGATTCGATTTCGCGCGCTTGTAGCGTTACACGCAAAGGAGGGACGCGATGACTAGTTCAGACGAAATCATTTCTGTTAAGAACGTTTTTAAAATATTTGGCGCACAACCCGACGCGGCAATGAAAATGCTCGCCGCCGGCGCCTGCAAACAAGATGTCTTTGAGAAAACAGGCCAGGTTATTGGTGTTTTCGACGCCAGCTTTGCCGTCAAGCGTGGCGAAATCTTTGTGATCATGGGGCTCTCGGGTTCTGGCAAGTCGACGATGGTGCGCTTGTTCAACCGCCTTATCGAACCCACCTCCGGCAGCATTTATCTGAACGGTCGCGAAATTACCGGGCTGGCTGATAAAGCCCTGCTTGATGTCCGCCGTAAAGAGATGGGCATGGTGTTCCAATCCTTTGCCTTGATGCCCCACATGAGTGTCCTGGAAAACACCGCCTTCGGCCTGGCGATTTCCGGTATCGCTGAAAAGGAGCGCCATAGCCGCGCCAGGGAAGCCCTCAGTCAAGTCGGTCTAGCCGGACAGGAGCACAGTTATCCGCATCAACTTTCCGGTGGTATGCAGCAAAGGGTAGGCCTGGCCCGCGCGCTTGCCAACGACCCGACCATCCTGCTGATGGACGAAGCCTTTTCCGCCTTGGACCCGCTTATCCGCAGCGAGATGCAGGGAGAGCTCATCCGCCTGCAAGCCGAGCAAAAGCGCACCATCATCTTCATCTCCCATGACATTGAGGAAGCCGTTCGCATCGGTCATCGCATCGCGATCATGGAGGGAGGCCAGGTGGTACAGATCGGCACACCTCAAGAGTTGATCAGTCAACCGGCCAATGACTATGTACGTACGTTCTTCAAAGGATTCGACAGCTCCCGGATTCTCAAGGCAGGCGACGTGGCCAAGCTCGATCCTGAATGGGTTCGCAAGCTGAACGGCCAAGCGCCACAGTTCAAGGCCGGCCTACCGTTTGGTTACTTGATTGATGAAGGCGGGCAATTGCTCGGGGTCGTGGATATCGATGCCAGTGGCGCTGGTGGCAGCACGCATTACACCCAGCACCAACAGCACCCGGTATTTACCGATACCCCCCTGCACGAAGTACTGGAAATCGCCGCCAACCTGCCCTATCCGGTCCCTGTACTCGACCGTTCGGGGGCGCTCACCGGGACCCTGTCAAAGAGTGAGTTACTGCAAACGCTGAGCCGCCACTAATACAGGCGCGCCCCTCTACGCCGGCGCGTCCCTGACCTGAAGTACCTGCGGCCTTCATAACGCCGCTGCGGTGATGATGAAGAGGTAAACCCTGATGTCCGAGTTCAGTTTTCTCGACCCGTTTCAAGTCCTCACTATTCCATTGGGTGACTGGGTGGAAAGCACCCTCAATTTCCTGGTACACAACTTTCGCGATGTGTTCCGCGCCATCCGCTGGCCGATTGACCAGGTACTGAACGGCGTCGAGTACACGTTGCAGAGCATCCCACCCAGCATCGGGATCATTCTGTCTTCCTTGCTGGGATGGCAGCTAGCCGGTAAACGCATGGCTCTGCTGTGTTTTGTGACGCTCACCCTGCTGGGCCTGATCGGTGTCTGGTCCGAGTCGATGACCACGCTGGCGCTGGTACTGACTTCAGTATTCTTCTGCGCCTTGCTAGGTATACCCCTGGGTATTCTCTGCGCCCGTAGCGACAACCTGGAAAGGATCTTGCGCCCCGTACTCGATGCCATGCAGACATTGCCGGCGTTCGTTTATCTGGTCCCTGTCGTCATGCTGTTCGGCATCGGCAACGTGCCGGGCATCCTGGTGACCATTGTCTTCGCCCTCCCCCCTCTGGTGCGCCTGACGAACCTGGGCATCCGCCAAGTACCGGAAGACAAGATAGAAGCGGCCCGCGCTTTTGGCTGCACGCCTCGGCAGATGCTGACCCGCGTCCAGTTGCCACTGGCGACCCCCACCATCATGGCTGGACTCAATCAGACCCTGATGCTCTCGCTGTCGATGGTGGTCATCGCTTCGATGATCTCGGTGGGCGGCCTGGGCCAAATGGTCCTGCGCGGCATCGGTCGCCTGGACATGGGCTTGGCTACGGTCGGCGGGACTGGCTTGGTGCTGCTCGCCATCTTCCTTGACCGACTGACCCAGGCCATGGGTGCTCGCACCGGGGCCGACCCAAGCCTGCGCTGGTATCACACAGGTCCTGTCGGCGTTGTTCTGCGCTTGTTTGGAGCGAAACAACCGGTGGGAAGGAGCAAGACAGCTTAACCCCTCGTATTCGATCTGCCGCCCACGAAGATAAAACCAAAAAAGGTACGCGAAAATGTCTGAATTCAAGCTTTCCCGCAGCGTTCTCAATTGCGCTACAGCACTCGCCATTGTGGCTACGTCCCTGTGCGCGAACGCCTCGGCGAACCAACCGGGCGACGGTGTAAAGGTTACCCCTATATTCCCTTCTATCGCTGAGGAACGATTCCGCGGTGAAGTGGCGATGGAAGGTCTTCGAGAGCTGGGTTACAAGGTGCAGGAACCCAAGGAGACCGAGTACGGCGTCATGATGATGGCCCTTGGCAGTGGTGATGCGGACTTTACGGTGCATTTGTGGGACAAATTGCACGATAAGTTCTACCAGCAGGCCGGGGGCGATAAGGCCATGGTCAAGGCGGGCGACATCATGCCCGGCGTACTCCAAGGTTATTTGATTGACAAAAAGACCGCTGACGCCCATGGCATCAAATACATCACCGATCTGGAAAAACCGGAAATCGCCAAACTGTTCGACACCAACGGCGACGGCAAAGCGGACATGACGGGATGCAATCCTGGCTGGGGCTGCGAGCTGGTTATCGCTCATCACATGAAGGCTTACGGCCTCGAAAAATCGATAAACGTCAACCAGGGTTCTTATTTCGCACTGATGGCCGACACCATCACTCGTTATAAGGAAGGTCAGCCGATTCTTTACTTCACTTGGGTTCCACAGTGGATCGCCACTGTGTTGGTCGAAGACAAGGATGTGGTATGGCTGGAAGTACCGAAAACCGACTTGCCTGAGGGCAAGAACGATGTCAACACGATGTACAACGGCAAGAATCTCGGCTTTGCGGTAGATAAAGTCGAGGCGGTGTTGAACAAAGACTTCGCCGAGAAAAACCCGGCGGCCTTGAAGTTCCTTTCGGTGATGCAAATTACCACCGCCGACGAAAGTGCCCAGAACTTGAAAATGCAACAGGGCGAGAAAAAGCCGGCTGATATCCGTCGTCATGCCAAGGACTGGGTGGCCGCCCATCGGCAGCAGTTTGACGCATGGTTGCAATCAGCTCGCGCAGCGGCGACACAAGCGAGCAAATAATAAGCCTATCGAGGTGGGGCACGTCGCTGACTGCCCCGTCCTTTAATGACATTGCGTTCGTCGCAGCACGTCGCCTCACAACACCGTTAATTGAAACTGCAAAGTCTTGACACTTACGTCCGTTGGTTACTCAGCTCACGTGAAATTATCGCGCACCCTTTTTTTGCATGACTGGCGTCGGATCGGTTGAATGAACAGGATCTTGAAATGTTAAAAGTCTCTTCGTTACCTGCCGATGATCAATCTTGCGGGTGGTATCACTTGAGCAAAGGGCGCCCAATCAGGCCCGCCCATCAAGGCCATAGCAGCGCCCGTTGGGTCATTGTCGGTGCCGGCTTCACGGGGCTTGCCGCCGCCCGTCAACTCGCCACTCACTTCCCCGACGATCAGATCGTGTTGATCGACGCTCAGGAAGTGGGCTTTGGAACTTCCGGTCGTAATGCCGGGTTCGCTATCGACCTGCCACATGACATCGCCGCTGAAGATTACATTGGCGATATCGCCACGGCCAAAACAACGCTGAAACTTAATCTCAGTGGCTTGAGTTATCTAAAAGAGCTGGTTGAACGCCACAACATCGACTGCCAGATGAAGCATTGCGGTAAATATCAGGCGGCCGTTGAACCACGAGGCATCGCTGTCCTGGAGGCTTACCGTCGCGGACTCGATAAGCTCGATCAGCCCTACCAGATGATCGAGGCTGGCGAACTACCCGAACATATCGGCACGCATTTCTACCGCAAAGCCTTATTTACCCCAGGGACTTCTTTGCTTCAGCCCTCGGCGCTGGTCAAAGGGCTGGCCGACAGCCTCCCCAGCAACGTGACGCTGTATGAAAACACCGCGATCACCCATGTCGAGTACGGCACCAAGACGGTGCTCAAGCACGCCGGGGGCTCAATCACCGCCGACAAACTGATCCTGACCAATAATGCCTTTGGCATGAGTTTCGGCTTTCTGAAAGGGCGAATGCTACCGGTGTTCACCTATGCCAGCCTGACCCGTCCCATGACCGAGCAAGAGCAAGCTCGCCTTGGCGGCCGGCCTTATTGGGGCATCATTCCTGCGGATCCATTCGGTACCACGGTACGTCGCACACCGGATAACCGTCTTTTGATCCGTAACAGTTTCAGCTTTAACCCGGATGGCCGCAGCGACTCAAAATATTTGAAACGCTTTGTCGCCAGGCATCAGGCCTCTTTCGAACGACGCTTTCCCATGCTGCCTGAAATGAACTTCGAATATACCTGGGGTGGCGCACTGGCTCTTTCACGTAACCATATGGGTTATTTCGGCGAACTTTCACCCCACGTCTATGGGGCACTGTGTTGCAACGGATTAGGCGTTACCCGCGGGACGGCAACCGGCAAACTCTTGGCTGATTGGCTGGCTGGAGAACAATCCGAGCTCATTGATTTCGTCTTGAAATCACCCGGCCCCTGCCCTAACCCACCCGCACCGCTGGTTTCCGCGGGCGTCAATATAAGTTTGCGCTGGGGACAGTACCGAGCGGGTAAAGAAAGTTGATCCGGCCCGCCAAACTTGAAGAAGTTGAGTCCACTTGTTCGATCTTCAGCAGGCGGCCTCCCTTAGTTTAAAAAATGGGCTGCGCTGACGCTATCGATCTAGCGCCGCTTGATAGGCAGTGACACTAACTGGAGCGAGATTAATGAAATTTGAAGGCATTTACACACCGGCCGTTACGCCTCTGACCTCTGACGGCAGTATCGATAAGACCGCCTTCGCCGAAGTCCTGGAGTATCTGGTGGACTCCAAGGTCCACGGCATCATTATCGGCGGTTCAACCGGCGAATATTATGCTCACACCGCCCAAGAGCGTTTCGACCTGGCCGCCCAGGCCAAGGACGTGCTGCGCGGTCGCCTGCCGCTGATCGTGGGGACCGGCGCCATCCGCACTGAAGACTCGGTCGCCTACGCCGAAGCGGCGAAGGCCATCAACGCCGATGCGCTGCTGGTGGGCTCACCGCCCTATGCACTGCCAACGCAAAAAGAGATCGCCCTGCATGTCAAGGCAGTGGACCGCGCCGCCAATCTCCCCATCATGCTTTACAACTATCCAGGCCGCATGAGCGTAAGCATGGGCGTGGAATTCTTTGATGAGGTGCGCGATGTAAAAAACATCGTCGCCATCAAGGAAAGCTCCGGTGACATGGCGCAGATGCACCGTTTGGCCTGCAAGTACCCGCACATCGCGCTGTCTTGCGGCTGGGACGATCAAGCCCTGGAATTCTTCGCCTGGGGCGCCCGCAGTTGGGTGTGCGCCGGTTCCAACTTCATTCCCCGCGAGCACGTCGCGTTGTACGAGGCCTGCGTGGTCGAGAAAGACTTCGACAAAGGCCGCCGCATCATGGCGGCGATAATGCCGCTGATGGACTTTCTGGAAGGCGGAAAATTTGTCCAGTCCATCAAGTACGGGTGTGAACTGACCGGCTTGAGCACCGGCGGCCTGCGCGCCCCGCTGCACGGCCTGGACCTTGAGGAAAAGCAGGCGCTGCAAGGCGTCGTCACCGAGCTCAAGCGCAACATCGCGCAGATTACTGGAGGTGCCTGAAATGGCTGATTTACTGACCAAGGAGCAGTACGCGGCCATCGCCGCCAAGTTGCAGTTTCCTACCCAGGCCTTTATCAACGGCGAGTTCCGTGATGCCCTCTCTGGAAAAACCTTCATCACGACGAACCCGGCCACGGGTGAACAGCTTGCAGAGATAGCAGCTTGCGATACCCGTGACGTTGACGTTGCCGTGGCTGCCGCCAAGCAGGCGTTCGAGGATGGTCGCTGGCACAAACTGTCTCCCGGCGCACGCAAGCAGGTGCTCCTGCGTTTCGCCCAGTTGCTGGAAGACAATGCCCATGAGCTCGCGGTGCTGGAAAGCCTGGACAGTGGCAAGCCGGTCAGCGAATGCCAGAACGTCGATGTACCCGACACCATCCATACCTTGCGCTGGCATGCGGAATTGATCGACAAGGTGTACGACAGTACCGCGCCGACCGGCCACGGTGCCGTAACGATGGTGGTGCGCGAAGCGATCGGTGTCGTCGGCCTGGTCCTGCCTTGGAACTTCCCCTTGTTGATGCTGGCCTGGAAGATTGGTCCGTCCCTGGCCGCTGGCTGTTCCATCGTGGTCAAGCCGGCCAAGGAAACCACCCTGACCGCGCTACGTGTTGCCGAGCTGGCCCACCAGGCCGGTATTCCGCCAGGCGTATTCAACATTACCCCTGGCGGCGGCCGGGAGGCTGGCGAGGCAATCGGTCGGCACATGGATGTGGCGATGGTCAGCTTCACCGGTTCTACCGACACGGGCCGGTTGTTCCTCAAGTACGCGTCCGAGTCGAACCTCAAGCGCGTGGTGCTTGAACTGGGGGGGAAAAACCCCGCCGTGGTGATGAATGACTGCGAAGACCTCGATCAGGTTGCCCAGTATGTGACGGCCGGCGCGTTCTGGAACATGGGCGAAAACTGCTCGGCCTCCTCGCGGCTGATTGTTCATGAAGACGTCAAGGATGAACTGCTGCAACTGATCAGCAAGCACCTGCGCGATTGGAAAATGGGTGACCCACTGGATCCAGAAAATCGCCTCGGCGCCATGATCAGCAAAACGCATTTCGATAAAGTGCGTTCTTATCTGGAATATGCAGCCGAGCAGAAACTCAACGTGATGCAAGGTGGCGAGACCGAGTCCGGCGTGTTCGTGCAGCCGACGATCATTGATGGGGTCGAACGTGACAGTCGCCTGTTTATCGAGGAGATCTTCGGGCCGGTATTGAGCGTCACCAGCTTCAGCACGATCGACGAAGCCATCGAACTTGCCAATGACACGGTCTACGGCCTGGCGGCATCCGCCTATACCGGCAGCCTGCGTAACGCCTTGCGTCTGTCGCGGGAGATTCGTGCGGGCGTGGTCACGGTCAACTGTTTCGGTGAAGGCGACGCCTCCACGCCGTTCGGCGGCTACAAGGAGTCTGGCTTTGGCGGACGCGACAAATCCGTCTGGGCACACGATCAGTACACCGAGCTGAAAACCATTTGGATCGATGCTTCGTAACCTGTTCGAGCACGGGCTGTACTGACAGCGTTCAGCACACCGGTCACCGCTCCACGCAAGCGGTGATCGGATTAGGTGTTAAAGCGTATGGATCCCTTCATGACCACTTCACCTTTTTCAGTTCCAGCCAATGCTCGGCGCATCGACCCCGCCAGGCAGCGTGCAACTGCATTAAAAAAAGACGGCTCCGTCAATGACAACGACCGTGTCGAAATCGGCCCTACTGCGCTGGCTTTTGCCGAGTGGGAGAGCTTGGGCCTGGAGCCGCCCCAGTTACCCACCCTGCGCAAGTACCGATTACAACGGATAGTCGATCAACTGGTCGCCCGTGACCTGGGTGGCATCCTGTTATTCGATCCGCTGAATATCCGCTACGCGACCGATACCACCAACATGCAACTGTGGACGACACATAACCCCGCACGGGCATGCTTTGTCGCCGCCAGCGGGCATGTCGTCCTGTGGGACTTCCATGGTTGCGATCACCTTAGCGCCCATCTGCCACTGGTGACGGAGTTGCGCAGTGGCGCATCGTTTTTCTTTTTCGAGACCGGTGAGCACACGGATCGGCATGCCAGGCATTTCGCCGCGCAACTCGACGAATTGCTGCGCCAACACGCCGGAGCCAACCGCCGGCTTGCGGTCGATCGAGTCGAAGTCGCCGGCGTGCGCGCATTGGATGCCCTGGCGATCGAGCTTTGCAGCGGCCAGGAAGTCACCGAATTCGCGCGCATGATCAAGGGCCCGGATGAAATCAAGGCGATGCGCTGTGCGGTGGCTTCATGCGAAGCGTCAGTGGCCGAAATGCACCAGGCAATGCGCGCCGGCGCGACCGAAAACGATGTCTGGGCCGCGCTGCATTCCGGCAATATCCGCCGCGGTGGCGAATGGATCGAGACGCGCATCCTCAGTTCCGGTCCTCGCACCAACCCCTGGTTCCAGGAGTCCGGCCCACGGGTATTGAGCGACGGCGACCTGCTGTCCTTCGATACGGATCTGATCGGCACCTACGGCATGTGCGTGGACATGTCTCGCAGCTGGATCTGTGGGGGACTGGAGCCCACGGCCGAACAGAAGCGCCTGTACCGGATCGCCCATGACCATATCGTCCATAACACCGAGTTGATCAAGCCGGGCGTACGCTTCACCGAGCTGACCGTCAAGGCGCACCGGTTGCCCGAACCGTGCCGGGCCCAACGCTATGGCGTGCTTTATCACGGCGTCGGCCTGTGTGACGAATACCCGAGCATTCGCTACCCAGAGGACTTGGAATCCTACGGATACGAGGGCGAACTGCAGCCGGGCATGGCCCTGTGCGTCGAGGCGTATGTCGGTGAGGTGGGCGGACGGGATGGCATCAAGCTGGAGAACCAATTGCTGGTGACCCAGACCGGTTATGAATTACTCACCCACTACCCTTTCGATGAGAGTTTCCTGCGGGATACGAAGCACACGTCATGAACCCGATGATCGAGCCCCAGAAAACATCGAGCGTGGGATTCCTGTTGCTCGATAACTTTTCCCTGACCTGTTTCACTCATTGCCTGGACGTGCTGGTGACCGCCAACCTCATCCAGCCCGGGTCGATAAGAATCCATACCTTCAGTCGCAACGACTCTGAAGTGATCAGCGACCTGGCAATCCCCATCAGGCCAGACACACCGTTAACCGATATCAGGATCGCGGCGCTGGACTTGATGATTGTCTGCGGCGGGCTACGCACGCCGAGGGTACTTCCCGGCGGGCTGGTAACGCTGCTGACCAAACTGGCGAACCTGCCCATTGCGCTCGGCGGGTTATGGAACGGCGCCTGGTACTTGGGCAAGGCCGGACTGCTGGATGGTTACCGATGCGCTATTCATGCCGAGCAACGAATGGCCTTGTCGGAGTGTTCGCCCAAGACCACGGTAACGCTGGATACGGTGGTGTTCGACAGGGACCGATTCACGGCATCAAACCCAGCCGGTGCCTTTCAGATCATGATGAAATGGCTTTACGCTGCCCTCGACCCGAAAGTCGCGGACGCGGTGTTTGACCTGTTGGACCATGAGTCTCGGTTTCGTACCTCGGCCAAGGTCCTGGATCGCAAAGTCAGTGCCTGTCTGCGAGAAGTCATTGCGTTGATGGAATGCAACCTTGAAGAACCTTTAAGCCTGGACTTGCTCGCTCAATGCGTTCAGCTTTCCAAGCGCCAGATCCAGCGCCTGTTTCGCAAGCAGATCAATATGTCTCCCCAACGCTACTATCTGGAGCTTCGGCTGACCGAGGCACGGCGCCTGCTACAGAACTCCAGGCTGACCGTCACGGATGTCGCCATTGCCTGCGGTTTCGTCTCCACCCCTCACTTCAGCAAGTGCTACAGCACGCTTTTCGGTTTTCCGCCATCAAAGGAAAGTCGTTACGAAATATAGCGTCGGCCGGCCACCAGCGCAGGTCCGTTTGCGACTGCAAGGCAATCAGCCCGGTCCGGGCAAACCGCAACGTGTAACGCTTCGCAGAGATGCGTCACCCAGTCGACCGCTTCATCCAGGGTAAAGCGACGATAAGTCGTGGTCTTCAAGGGTATCGCCTGAATATTCGTTCGATGCATTCGATGCCCTTCACCAAGGGCATCGGATGGCAACACAACTATCGGATAGCGGCCATTACTGGGCCGGTGTCACGGCAGCGGTCTGGCTGCCGAACATCGCTTCGAAGCGGGGCTTGTTGGCGGCGTAGTACTCGGCAACGACCTTGTCTGCCGAACTGTCACGGGCGGACGACATCAACTTCTCAAGGTCGGCCTTGGGAATCTTGAAGTTGGCAAAGAACCGCGCGACATCGGGATGCTCGGCGCTGAAGCCTTTGCGGGCAATCGCGTGAATCTGCTCGGCGCCGCCGAACACCTGCTTCGGGTCATCCAGGTAACGCAGTGGCCACTTGGCGAACATCCAATGAGGACTCCAGGCGTTGACCAACGACCACTTGTCCCGCTTGTTGTTGCGATCCAACTCACTGAGCATGCCGGACTCTGAAGACGCGACCATCTTGTAGCCATCGAGCTTGTACTCCTTGATGGCCTTCTCAGTGAGTTTGTATTGGCCGTTGCCCACTTCCGACGTCAGGATCTTGCCGCCGAGCTTTTCCCGCACTTCAGGCTTGTTCAGGTCTTCGACACTGGCCAGCTCGCTGGTGGGAATGGACGTTGGCACCGCCATGCCGATCCGACCTTCATACAGCACACCGAGGTCTTCGAGCTTGTCTTTGTATTTGTCGTAGAACGACTTGTGAGTGCTCGGCAGCCAAACCATCGGGATCAGGTCGATATTGCCGTTGGCCAAGGCCTGGAACTGAATGCCAATATCGGCGAGCACCAATTTGACCGGTTGCTTCAAGTGGTCGCGCAATGCGGTATCGGCCAGCTTTACAGCGATTTCCGTATCCGACCAATTCACCCAACCGATACGAATGGGCGTGGGTTCCTCGGCGTGGGCGATCAGACTGCCGCAGGCCAATGCAAGGCCGGCAAACCAGCCGATAAAAGTTTTATTGGATAACGTCATCATGTGCATCTCCGCAGACTGTATTAATAGTTATTGGCAGGGCAGCAGAAGCATTCATTTCCCATCGCGGCCGCGCACGGCCATGGGTAAGTTCTAATTATGAAAATCACGGCTATCGAGTGTGGCCTACCCTCCTTCGCCCGTTGGCGGGTTGAATCTTTCAAGGTTGTCGATAAACCCGTGGCGAGGGAGCTTGCTACCTCGCCACGGGTTCGTCGTTTAACGTCTTGAATTCAAAATGCTTTTTCGAGCGCCGGCAGTGCTTCGAACAGGTCCGCCACCAGCATGTAATCCGCCAGTTGCGCAATCGGCGCTTCAGCGTCCTGGTTGATCGTGACGATGGGGTGACCGGTTGGACGATCTGGAACATCCCTGTTTCGACTGGATGGTAATCCTGGTTTTTCCGTCAGGCAAGAAAAATGTACACGTGTGTCCCAATCGTTGACACACATGAACATTCGACCTACCGTTGTGTCAAAACCAAGCCTGATGTTCTGTTCCCGGAGCAACACCATGTCCAGTGATCCTCTGCTGCAGCCCTATAAGATCAAGCACCTGACCCTCAAGAACCGGATCATGACCACCTCCCATGAGCCCGCTTATCCTGTCGACGGCATGCCGAAGGATTTGTACCGCGCTTATCACGTCGAACGCGCCAAGGCCGGCGTGGCGCTGACCATGACGGCGGGCTCCGCCGCTGTTTCCCGTGACAGCCCGCCGGTGTTCAACAACGTGCTGGCGTACAAGGACGAAGTGGTCAAATGGATGAAGGACCTGACCGACGAATGCCACGAACACGGCGCGGCGGTGATGATCCAACTGACCCACCTGGGCAGGCGCACCCGCTGGGACAAGGCTGACTGGCTCCCGGTCGTGTCACCGTCCCATCGCCGCGAAGCGTCCCACCGGGCCTTTCCGAAAAAAATGGAAGAGTGGGACATCGACCGGATCATCAAGGATTATGTGGACGCCGCCGAACGCATGAAGGCCGCCGGCCTCGATGGCTTGGAACTGCAGGCGTACGGGCACCTCATGGATCAGTTCTGGTCGCCACTGACCAACGATCTCGATGGCCCTTACGGTGGTTCTCTGGAAAACCGCATGCGCTTCACCTTCGAGGTGTTGCGCGGTATCCGCCAGCGCTGCGGTGAGGATTTCCTGCTCGGGGTGCGCTACACCGGTGACGAAGACCTGCCCGGCGGCTTTGGCGCCAGCGACGGCCTGCAGATTTCCCACATGCTCAAGGACAGCGGCCTGGTGGACTTCCTCAACGTCGTTCGTGGGCACATCGATACCGACGCCGGCCTCACCGACGTGATTCCGATCCAAGGCATGCGCAACTCGCCGCACCTGGATTTCGCCGGTGAGATTCGCTCCGCTACGGGCTTCCCGACATTCCATGCGGCCAAGATCCCGGACGTTGCCACGGCGCGGCACGCCATCGCCTCCGGCAAGGTCGACATGATCGGCATGACCCGCGCGCACATGACCGACCCGCACATCGTGCGCAAGATCATCGAAAAGCGTGAAGAGGAAATCCGCCCATGCGTGGGCGCCAATTACTGCTTGGACCGCATCTACCAGGGCGGCGCCGCGTATTGCATCCACAACGCCGCCACCGGGCGCGAAACAACCATGCCCCACGAAATCCCCAAGGCGGCGGTCAAGCGCAAGGTGGTGGTGATCGGCACCGGCCCGGCGGGCCTGGAGGCGGCACGGGTGGCCGGCGAACGTGGCCACGAGGTCACGGTGTTCGAAGTCGCGGATCATCCGGGTGGACAGATCCGCTTGACCGCGCAGAGCGAGCGGCGGCGCGAGATGATCAGCATCATCGACTGGCGCATGGCGCAATGCGAGCGGTTGGGCGTGAAGTTTCAATTCAACACTTGGGCCGAGGCCGAGACGGTCATGGCCGCAGAGCCGGACGTGGTGATCGTCGCCACCGGCGGCTTGCCGCACACCGAGGTGCTCAAGCACGGCAATGAACTGGTGGTGTCGACTTGGGACATCATTTCCGGCGACATCAAGCCCGGCAAGAACGTGCTGATTTTCGACGACGCGGGCGACCACGCAGCGCTACAGGCGGCCGAAGTGATCGCCAACAGCGGCGCAAAACTGGAGATCGTCACGCCGGACCGCTCGTTCGCGCCGGAGGTGATGGCAATGAACCTGGTGCCTTACATGCGCAGCCTGCAAGACCTGGACGTCACTTTCACTGTCACCTATCGGGTTGACTCCGTGGAAAAACGCGACGGTCGCCTGGTGGTCAACTTCGGCAGCGACTACGGCCAGGTGCACAAGCAGCGCGTGGTCGATCAGGTGGTGGTCAACCACGGCACCCTGCCCCTGGATGACCTGTATTTCGAATTGCGCCCGCATTCGAACAACAACGGTGCGGTCGAACAACAGGATCTGATTGCCGGGAAAACCCAAAATATCGTGACCAACCCCGAAGGCCGTTTCCAGTTGTTCCGGATCGGCGACGCGGTGTCGGCGCGCAATACCCATGCGGCGATCTACGATGCCTTGCGGCTGGTGAAAGACATTTGAAGTGGTGCCCTTGATCCCAGGGATCAGGGGCATTTTTTTATGCGCTGGTGAAGGGCTTCGTTCTATCAGGCTTAGAGCCCCTTGCGAGCCACGCTGGCACCTGCCTGCAACGCCCTTGCGACCTGCTCCTCAAAATGTCCTTCGGTCATCGTCTGCAAAGCGGCGGCCGTTACACCACGGTAGGCGACCAAAGCATCGATCATTTGCTGGGCGTCGCGGCTCGCCAGCAATTGACTGCTGTTGACCACGACATTTTTCGCGGCAAGCTGCGCGATGTCGCCAGGGATGCCGGCTGCCATCGCCTGATTGGCCAACGCAGTCATCAGCAAGGCCGGAAAGGCCGGACCGGTGCCCGAGAGTGCGGACAAGTAATCAATGAAGTCCTCTTCCTGAACCTCAGCTGCCGTACCCACGCATTCGAACACGCGCTGCACAAAGCTTCTCGTTGTCGCCTCTACCTCTCCAGCACAATACCAAGGCGTGAAGGACTGGCCGATTTCCACCGCCGCGTTGGGCATCGCCCGCACGACCGCCGCAGGGGAGGTCTGCGCGACGATCACTTGTGCCTTGATCCCGGCCATCAGGGAGATAACGGTCTTGCCAGTCGCGTTGATATTCAGACGGGTGAAATGCTCGGGGCGAACCGCAATGATGATAACGTCGCTGCGATCGACCAAGTCCTGGTTATCCGTGACCAGGCAGGCGCCTTGTTGTGCCAATGGGTGACTGCCCGAACGGTTGGAAATGACCAGGTTGCCTGCCGGCAGCAGTGCCTTCGCCAACACTGCCTTGGCAATCGCGCCGCCCAACCAACCGGTTCCGCCAATGATCCCCAGGGTTTCATTGATCATCGGCGGTGCCCTCGTCGAACGTGTCGGTCAAGGGAACGAAAACCCCCGGCTCTTTTTCGGCATAGCCGAACTTCCCGTAGAAACGATCCAGTTCGCGCTGCTTGGGGATTTTACCGGTGAAGATGCTCACGTAATGAGGAATGCGCTGGAAGCGCACGGTGATCAGCTCAGTCGTGTTCATGGTGATGTAGCCAATCTGCGTCAGATAGATCGTTCGGGCCCGGGTGTCAGCGCCTTGGCTGTCATAGCCAAAGCGCTTGAACATGCTTGCCAGGGCGTTCATTCGCTGCTCATCTACCGCCGCGACCTCTTGAGCCACTTCAGCGGACTGAAGCGCCCAACTGCGCACGGCAAACTCGAACTGCGAGTCGAACAGCTGAGGGTTAAGCCAGCACTCGAACACATTCAGGATCG
The DNA here is from genome assembly GCF_051131945.1 of Pseudomonas sp. Z5-35. Classification (NCBI taxonomy): domain Bacteria; kingdom Pseudomonadati; phylum Pseudomonadota; class Gammaproteobacteria; order Pseudomonadales; family Pseudomonadaceae; genus Pseudomonas; species Pseudomonas sp. Z5-35. Next base: position 2,122,832 of record NZ_CP071640.1, on the reverse strand, counting down.
CCTCGGAGATGCTTTCGGCATAGCTTTCACTTTGCCGGACCAAGCCTCCCGTATTGGTCTCCCGCCAACGCGATAGCAACGCAGCCAGCAGTTGCTCGCGGTCTTCGAAGAACCAGTAGAAGCTGGTGCGTGACAAGCCCAGGCGCTTGGCCAGCGGCATGACCCGGACAGCATCGATGCCCGACTCCTTCAGAGCTTCGTAGGCCGCTTCCAGCCAGCCCTCCGGCGAGCCCCGCCAGCCTGCGTCCTGGGCCTTACTACGGGCCTTCCCTACCTGCGGCATCGTGCGCCTCCTTCTTCAAATACGTAATAGAAATGTACCCTGATGATCCCTTAATGTACACATGAGTACATTCTGTTGACTTGACGGTATTGAGCACTACTGGCAGGAAACCATGGAAACCCTGGCCCAGGTGACGTTCGCCACTCTGGTGTGCGAGATCATCGCGCGCCGCCCTGCAGATTCGCTACGAAACGGGCCATCCCTTGATCGTGCGGGATGAAGCCGGTACCGTCCTGGGCATCTTGCGCGACGATGACCTGTATCGTGCACTGCTGGGGCACAACCTGTCGCACCCCGTGCCCGATGAGCCCGCACGAGAATCTTCGGTGGCGTGAGTCACCCGGCACGGCGTTGGAACACACCTATGCAACCCAGCGATATCGATAAAAAGGTCAAGGGCTATCGGCGGTTGATACCGTCGATGACGGCGTTGCTGGAATTTGAAGCCGTGGCGCGGCTGGCCAGTTTCACCCTGGCCGCCCAAGAGCTGGGCGTGACGCAGGCGGCCGTCAGCAAACAGATCCGGTTATTGGAAGATACCCTGGGGACCAAGCTGTTCCATCGGCTTCATCGGTCGATCAAGCTGACCCACGAAGGCTATGTGCTGCACCTGGTCGTCGCCGAGTCCATTCATCGCATGGCCAGTGTCTTCGACAAAATTGCCGAGGGCATTGGTGAGCAAGAGATCACCATCGCCTGCACGCAAGCGTTTTCCCACTCGAGAATACTCCCCCGGTTGATTGCACTGCGCACCCTGCAACCGAAGTTGAAGTTGCGCTTGTTGACGCAACAGGTCTCCCCCAGTTCATACCGGGATGACGTCGACCTGGCCATCCGTTTCGGCAATGGGAAATGGGAGGATGGCAGTTCGCTTTTCCTGTTCGATGAAGAAGTGTTTCCCGTTTGCGCGCCAGCCTGGCTGGCCGCCAACGCGGCCCCCTCGTCCGTCACCGATTTTTTGGACACGGCGCTGATTGACTCCGATTCCACCCTGGAAGGCTGGATGACCTGGAACCGTTGGTGCCGGGAACTCGGCGATGGGCGTCCCAAGCTCACCTATTCATTTCGCTGCAGTTCCTATAACGATGCGATCGAGGCGGCCATCCAAGGCCACGGCATTGCACTGGGATGGAGTCGACTGATCGCGCATCGACTCAACAGTGGTGAGCTGATCAGAATTATGCCTTACGTGGTCAAGCCAAAAGACGCTTATTACCTGGTTATTCCGAGCGGTCGAAAACTGGAGCCCATCACCCAGGCGCTGATCGATTGGCTGCGCGACGACAGTTACCTAAACCCTTGATTAAATAGCTTTTTAAGGCCTGCTTTACGCATAACGCAAAGTTATGCGAGCGTGAAAATAAAGCGCATTGACGGCCTTATCCCACCTTTCCAAACTGTACTCGCCGCCTGATCAACTTTGCGTTTGAGCGAGACCCATAATGACAATTAATACCGTGAAGACCCATCGTGAACTCCTGACCGACCGCACGCCCGGCAATGGCATGCCGGGCGGTTTGTTTGGTCGCCAGGATGTTTTTGAAACCGACGTCGATATCTTTTTTACCCAGCATTGGATTCTGGTGGGGGTCACCAGCGACGTCCCCGAACCCGGTGATGTCTCGACCATCGACATTGGCAAGTCATCCATCCTCCTGGTGCGCGACGATGACGAGCATGTGCAGGCGTTTCGCAATGTCTGCCGGCACCGCGGCGCTCGCTTGAAACCGGCCGGCAAGTCGACGGTGGGCATGCTGGTCTGCCCTTATCACCAGTGGACCTACGACCTGGACGGCAGCCTGAAACATGCGGCACACATGGGCCAGGCGTTCGACCCTAAATGCAAAAGCCTGATTCCGGTGCACACTCGGGTGATCGGCATCCATGTCTTCGTCTGCCTGGGCGACGAACCGCCAGAAGACATCTTGTACCTTGACCAGGTCATGACACCGCGTTTCGCCCAATATGACATTGCCCACTCCAAGATCGCCTACGAATCGGAAATCATCGAGAACGGCAATTGGAAACTGGTGATCGAGAATAACCGCGAGTGCTATCACTGCGCCGCCACCCACCCGGAATTGACCGCCTCTTTCCTGCCCGAAGATTTCGGTTTCTGCACCGACGGGCTGGGCGAGGATTCACTCCAGGCGCTGGCGGAGTATCACCGCCGCAATGCCGAGACCAAGGCCAACTGGGAGCGCGAAGGTTATATCTGCGAGGCCGTCGAACACCTGGGCGAAGACGTCGTGACCCAGTTCCGCTCGCAGCGACTGGCCATTGCCGGCAACGGCGAATCCCAGACCCTGGACACCCGCGTGGCGTGCACCCGACTGTTTGGCGACCTCACGCGCCGCGACTTGGGCGACGTGCATCTTTGGACGCACAACTCATGGGCCCACGTCATGAGCGACCACGCCGTGGTTTCTTACATCATCCCGCTGGCACCCGATAAGACCCTGGTGCGCACCAAATGGCTGGTCCATGCCGATGCCGTCGAAGGCGTCGATTACCCGTTGGATAAGCTGACCGAAGTCTGGGTCGCGACCAACCAGCAAGACGCCAACCTCGTCGGCATCACCCACAGCGGCACCCAGGATCCGGCCTACACGCCCGGGCCGCTCTCGGCCTTTACCGAAACCTATGTCGACCAGTTCTCCCGCTGGTACGCGGCGCGTCTGGCCGCCCATGGCGTGTGAGGAATGAACATGACGACCTACGAAAACCCGACACGCCCCGCAAGCGCCAGCGTAGTCCAGCGTTTCACCGACCCGGCCACCTGGGGCACGTTCGGCGCGCAATGGCACAGCGGTGAACAGAAAACCCTGCAATGCTGCGCCGTGCGCCCGGAAACCCATGACGTAAAGACCTTCATTTTTCGCTGTGCGGACTTCAGCGCGCTGAGCTTCGAGCCCGGTCAATTCATCACCCTCTCGCCGACCATTGGTGGGCAGACCATTGCCCGCTGCTACACTCTGTCGTCCTCCCCGACCCGGCCGTTTGCGTTTTCCATTACCGTCAAGCGCGTGCCGGGGGGCACGGTGTCGAACTGGCTGCATGATCACCTCAAGCCCGGCGACCGCCTGAAGGCCTCCGGCCCGGCGGGTAGCTTTACGCCGGTCGGTCATCCGGCGACCAAGTTGTTGTACCTGTCCGCCGGTTCCGGCGTAACGCCCCTGATGTCGATGACCCGGGCTGCCTGCGACATGGCCGGCAACCTCGACATCGTGTTTGTACACAGCGCCCGCACGCCCACCGACATCATCTTCCATGCAGAGTTGACGCGCATGCAGGCTGCCATGCCGGGGCTGCGGGTCATCAGTGTTTGCGAAGGGCTCGGCGACACCACTCAATGGCAACAACCGATAGGCCGGCTCGACTTGTCGTTGTTGAGCCAACACGTGCCGGACTACAAGGAACGGGAAATCTTTACCTGCGGTCCCCAGGGCTACATGGAAGCGGTCAAGACGCTGCTCAAGGAAGCGGCGTTCGATTTCGCCCATTACCATCAGGAAAGCTTTGACATTGCCGTGCTGAATGACGAACCGTTGATCGAGCAGGCTCCTTCGTTCAACCAGCAAGATGTCTTCACCGTGACCCTGTCGCGCTCAGGCAAGACGTTCAGCATGCCGGCCAATCAGACCGTGCTGTCTGCCGCCAAGAAAGCCGGTGCGATCGTGCCCTCCTCCTGCAGCCAGGGCGTTTGTGGCACCTGCAAGACCACCCTGCTCCAGGGCACGGTAGACATGAACCACAACGGCGGCATCAGGCAACGGGAAATCGACAAAGGCCTGCGTTTGCTGTGCTGCAGCAAGCCCACTTCCGACCTGGTCCTTGATCTTTAATCCTCAAAAACCAGAACCGACGGCCGATACCCATGACAAGACCCCAGTGACCTGGGTTGCTGGATGACGATGGGGATCGTAATGACTGAAATTTATCTGCTGATAGCGAACGGCTCGGATCAGGGCGAGCCCTATGTCCTGGGTTGGTTCGATGACAGAAACAAAGCCAGGGAAGTGGCCGAGCAAAAAGAATGGGAGGCTTATCGGGCCCGCTTGAAGGCGGAGCATCCCTGGTCAAGCTATAAACCGCTGGCGCCGGACAAGACCGAATATCGGCGTTATTGGATCAAGACCATTGCAAAATTCGAACATGTCTCTGTTCCGAGGTCCCTGGCGCTTCACTGAACGGCGCCTTCCCCTCTCACCTCTTCGTAGCGATTGACGCCAGAAAATTTACCGAACCGAGCACGCTCGCCAGGGGTCTAGAAAATTAAGCCCATCTGATGAGAGTGTTCTTATGTTGAAGTTTCTTGGTGGTACCGTTGGGATCATCTTCCTGATCGGCCTGATCGTGGTCATCGCCCTGTTCAAGTTCATCTTCTGATTGAAGTGCGGTAGGCGATGGCCCTACCGCTTGTCCTCTGACACTGGCAAGGACGCCAGGATCCGGGCACGGCAGACCTCGAGTATTTCATTTGCCAGCGGAGCGTCGTCCGGGCAGGCCCGCGACAACATCAGCGCGCCGACGGCCTGTGCGAACAGACTGATCATGGCCGCCCGCTCTACTCCGTCAGGCGCTTGCGGCCCGGCGTCGTGTTTTTCTCCAAGTGACGCCAGGGTGCTTTCCATGCCGCTGGCGAACGTGGCCTTCAATCCGTCGGATTGACGCGCCGCATCGCCGCACAGCGCCGCCAGGGTGCAACCATTGCCCCGCGCATCACGGTGCTCCTTGGAAACATACATCTGGAAGAACTCAGCCACGTCCATCTCGCCAGCGCCTGCCAGCGATCGCGAAAGACTGTTCGCGGCCGCTTCAGCCATCAGGTCGCTTTTCGAACCGAAATGTTTGTAGAAACCGCCATGGGTGAAGCCGGCGGCAGCCATCAAATCCGCCACGCCTATGCCGTCAAAGCCTCGCTCACGAAACAACACCGAAGCCGTCTCGACGATGTGCTCCCGGTTTGCCTGGGCCTGGGCCTTGGTCACTCTCATGTTTATTACCTCGTAGCCGTTCGAATCATGCCTGCATCATACATAGATGCCGGTCGTAATCATATTCATTGACAGTTTAGATTCTGATCATCATCCTAAGATCACCAACGCAACGCTGTCCTCGAATCCTTGAAGAGACTCACCTCATGACCACTCCCACAACCGTTCTCATCACCGGCGCTTCCACCGGTATCGGTGCTGTCTATGCCAAGCGCTTTGCGCAACGCGGGCACAACCTGGTGCTGGTTGCCCGCGACAACGCGCGACTGCAAGCCTTGGCGGCCGAGCTGCGCAGCGAACACAGCGTCAGCGTCGATGTGCTCCAGGCCGACCTGACCCAAACTGGCGATCTGCACACCGTCGAGGCGCGCCTGCGTGACGACGCCAGCATCGGGATTCTGATCAACAACGCCGGAGCCGCCCAATCCGGCAGTTTCATCGAACAGACCACCGACAGCGTCGCGCACCTCGTTTCGCTCAACACCACCGCATTGGTTCGACTGGCCAGCGCCATCGCCCCCCGCTTGGCGCACGCCGGCGACGGCGCGATCGTCAACATTGGCTCAGTGGTCGGCCTGGCGCCGGAGTTCGGCATGACGGTCTACGGTGCGACCAAGGCATTCGTGCTGTTTCTCTCCCAAGGGCTCAGCCTGGAGCTTTCGCCCAAGGGCGTTTACGTACAAGCCGTTCTACCCGCCGCCACCCGCACCGAAATCTGGGACCGCGCGGGCATCGACATCAACGGCCTCAGCGAAATCATGGAAGTCGGCGACCTGGTCGATGCCGCATTGGTCGGATTCGATCGCCGCGAACCAGTGACCATTCCGCCCCTGCAGGACGGCGCTCAATGGGACGCCTTACAGGCTGCGCGGCAAGGGTTGTTGGCGCAAATCAAGCAGTCGACGGTGGCCGAGCGGTATCGGGTCCAGGGCTGACAGTTGCGTCGCGGGGGCCGAATCAACGGCTCCCCAGCTGATCTTCGATCCTGCTACCGCCTCAACGCTACTAGGCCTGAAGCCTCAACGCCCTGATGATAGAAGCATGCACAACGTGAATAATGCGCTTTCCATGACAACAGTTCACCCGCAGGATGCGCGTCAGGATCAACACATCAGGATCGGATCATGCCATTTGAGACTTGGTTGCTTTACTTGGTTACCTGCTGCGGCATAGCGGTAGTCCCAGGTCCCAACGCGTTATTGGCGCTGACCCATGGAGCGATTCACGGAAGCCGCAAAACGCTGTTCACCATCACCGGCGGCGTACTCGGCTTCGCGTTGGTGCTTTCGCTTTGCGCGTTGGGATTGGGCGCACTCATCCAGGCGTCGGCCACCTGGTTCACCGCGTTGAAAATCGTCGGCGGTCTCTATTTGATTTGGTTGGGCTTCGGGCTGTGGCGATCTCCACCGGTCAGCCTTGAGGCAACCGGCACAGACAGCTTCCGACCTTCGTCGCTGTTCCGCCAAGGGTTGGTGTCAGCCATTTCCAATCCCAAGGCCCTGCTGCTGTTCACCGCATTCATCCCGCCATTCCTGGATCCGCACAGAAACATTGTCGTACAGACGATCGCCATCGCGCTGACCTACGCCGTCGTCGAGTTCGCCGTTGAGTATCTGGTGGCCAGCGCAGCGCACCGAGTCAGACCTTGGCTGGCTCGCACCGGTCGCCGTTTCAATAAAGTCTGTGGAGGATTTTTTGTGCTATTTGGATTGTCCCTGCCCATCCACAGCTGAAGACAGGATGCACTATCATGAGCCTGCGCTCATGATGCGCATTTCTGACGCAGCGCCGGGACACCGTACACATGAGAGATCTGCCGCCAACCGCTACATTGCGTGCATTTGAAGCAGCCACCCGGCACGCGACCTTTACCGCTGCCGCCGATGAGCTGCACGTTACCCAAAGCGCGGTCAGTCACCAGCTCAAGCATCTGGAAGCGCTTTGGGGATTGCAGTTGTTCGAGCGTGGCAAATCATTAAGCCTCACGGCGGCGGGTGCTACGCTGGCGCCCATCGTTCGGGAGTTCTTCATGAGCCTTGAGGCGTCCCTGGCCGATCTGCGCGAGCAAAAAGGCCGAGTCCGACTCGAAGTCAGCACCACCTATTCCTTCGCCCTGAAATGGCTGCTGCCGCGTTTGCCGAATCTTTCCCGCCAGCATCCCGAGCTGTTGGTTTCGCTGGACACCACGGACAAGATCATTCATTTCTCCAACGCCCAGGCCGACGTCGCGATCCGGCTCGGCAAGGGCATTTACCCCGGGCTCTATTCGGAATACCTGTTCGGCGAGCAGGTGTTCCCGGTGGCGAGCCCCGATCTGCTGCAGCGCTTCGGGACACCGCGCAGCCCCGCCGAATTGTTGCATTACCCGCTGCTGACCCGAGACGGCGCCGAGCTCGTGCCGAAATGGGAGGCTTGGTTCGAAAAGGTCGGGCTGGAATTTTTGCCACTCAAGGAAAGCGTCAGGTTTGGCGATACCAACATGACGGTCGAAGCAGCCTTGCTCGGCCAGGGCGTTGCCTTGGTGCGCAGCGGGCATGTTCAAACCGAAATCAGCGATGGCCGTCTGGTGCGGCTGTTCGATGTGCCATTCCCCTCACCGCTTGCCTACTATTTCGTCTGTCCAAAAGGCATCGAATCGCAGCCACACATCGTGAGTTTTCGCCAGTGGTTGATGAGTGAGGCGCTGAAAGTCCAACGTTCCTATGAGTGAGGCATGAACGTTTCCTCATGAAGCGATGAGGAGACTTCGCTGTAGGCCCGGCGTTGGTTTGCTTAACATCGGCGCATGCCTATCCACATCGTTCTTCTGGTTCTTTTCGCCGCGCTCCTGCATGCCAGCTGGAATGCACTCCTGCGCGGTGGCGCCGATCGCCTATGGTCGATGACGATGATGTGCATCGCTGTCGCCATCGCCAGTGTCATCGCCGCGGCGTTCATGCCGCCACCGGCGCCTGCCAGTTGGGGCTATGCGCTGCTTTCAGCGCTGCTGCACGTCGGCTACAACCTGTTTCTGGTGCGCAGCTACCGGGTCGGCGACTTGGGGCAGGTCTATCCGATATCCCGTGGATCGTCGCCGGTGTTGATCACTCTGGGCGCCGCCGTCTTCGCCGGAGAAACCATCGCCCCCGCTACGTTATTCGGTATTGCGCTGGTGTCAGGCGGGATCATCTCGCTGGCTTTCAGGGGCCGCAAACTGTCGGTTCCCAGCCTTCCCTATGCGCTGGGGACTGGCTGCTTCATCGCCGCCTACAGCGTCACCGACGGTATTGGCGCCAGGCTTTCCGGCGCGCCGCTCGCCTACACCGTATGGATGTGCGCGTTGTGGGGCGTGATGATGCCTGTGGTGTACATCGGTCTGCGCGACGCTCGCAGTTTATTCTCCGTCCGGCCCGGCATGTTGACCGCCCTGGCCGGCGGGCTGGTCTCTTTGCTGGCCTATGGAATCGTCATCTACGCCATGAACGCAGCGCCCTTGGGCGCGGTTTCGGCATTGCGCGAAACCAGCGTGCTGTTCGCAGCATTGATCGGCTACCTGTTCCTCGGCGAGACACTCACCACCCGCCGCCTCCTGGCGTGCGCCGTGATCGTTAGCGGGATCCTCATCATCGGCTGATATAGCCAACTGCCCTCCATTTGCCCGATTCTCTGCGCCCAGCAGGCGGTGAAGCGCATGTCCTATCGGCACAACGGTCCGGGCGGCGTGGTGATCAACATCTCTTCGGCATCGGCGCGCCTCGGCAGCCCCAATGAATAGGTCGACTATGCAAAGGGGCGGCAAATGATTGGATGGCCAAGCTGGCGAGATCGCCGCAAAAATGTTAGTTCTCGAGCCAATACTCACGGCGTTCAGGCCCCAACGATATGACAGGCATCGAGGCACCCTTCGCTGACTGGGAGCTGCTGGATCTTGAATGGCACCAAGGCTTCGCGTTCATGGACGGCGTGCTGCTGGGCGACGGGCAAGTGCCCGACGTGTACATCATGCTCAATCTTGAAGGCGCACACCCAGGCGAGTTGGCGCGATGCGCCAATGATGGACATTATCCGCCCTCGCCCTTGCTGGCCGGCCAGCCGGTCTGGCGGCACCGCCGCAACCCTTGGGTCTTGCGCAATGCGCTGCGCGATTACTACCTGCTCCCAGCCTACCGTGAACGCCACGGCTACCATGCGCTCCAAACGTTGGCGTTTCAGTTCGACAAGGGCCTGGAAAGCCTCGGCTATCAGTACTGGCGTGACGAAACCGGCGCCTATTGGTTCGGCGAGTACGCGATCACCCAAGTCCCGGAGGCACGGTCCGAAAGCCTGGCCCTGTTGGCATCGTCGCCAGCCTCGGTGACTTCAGCTTCTGCCCTGTTCAGCGACGGGGTGAATATCTTTCTGCAGGGACAATTCATCGCCAGCGCCACGACGCGGGTGCGGTATTGCAATCACCCGTCCTACCGAGTGATCGACGATCAGGTCTACAAGGGTTACAAACCCCTGCACCAGAAAGACGGCACGCCGCTGCCAATCAGAAACCCTGACGGCTTCCGAATGCTCGCCCAACGCTGGGGAACCGATGGACAATCGATCATCGTCCAAGCGCAGCAAGGCTCGAGCATTTCCTATGAATACTTCTACCGCATCGACAATGCCGACTTGGCCACCTTCTCTGTGCTCAACGAACGCTACGCCAAGGACCGGCACCGCGCCTATTACCTGACCGGCAAGAGCATTCGCTACGTTGGCGATTTCCACCTGCTCAAGTGCTGCCAGCCAACGTACGATGAGTGCGGCCGCGTGGTCGGCGCCAGCGAATACGAGGATGAGTATTTTGCCTTGGACGACCTGTACGTCTACGCCGCCGGCACGCGCTTGCGTGACGCTCATGGCCCGAGTTTTCGACACTTGGGGTTCGATTATTATTGTGACCACCGGCACGTCTACCGACACCAGAAACGCCTGGATGTCGAGCTGGAAAGCTTCGTCGTGACCCAGCTCTATCGCGATGAACAGGATTACTCGCCGGTGCTGGCGGGTGACAAGCACGGCCCGCTGGGCTCTGGCGGAATCATCGATGCAGCGATGCAGCAGGAATGGGCGCCCTACTTCGAGGCCCATCCGCACCTGAAAGGTTACTGGTGGCACCGCTTGCAGGTGCAGCCTGAAGAACCGCAAATACAGGCAGATACGCTGCCGCTAGAGGCCATCGGTCTCGGTTTTGAACGGGGCCGCCAGGTCTATTTCCACGGGCGCGTTATCAACGGACTGGACGCGGCAAGTTTCAAATTGCTCGACACGCACCTGTGCGGCGATGTCCAAGGCTTGTATCTGATCCCGTTCCATAATGCGCAAACGGAAGTGCCCGAGCGGTTTTCCCAGGAACCGGTGGAGCACTTCCGCTCACTCGGCGGACCCTACCTGACGGATGGAAAAACCGTGTTCTGCCACCGGGTTTTTTATCAGCCCCCCGAACCGATTCGTAAGGCGCAAGTGGCCACTTTCGAGTCCTGCGGGCACGGTTGGGCCAAGGACCGGGACTTAGTGTATTACTACGGCGAGGCGAAGAAAAAGCTACGTCCTTGCGATACCCGTTTTTTAGGTACCTACGCCGTCAGCCCTGATCTGATCCTCTCGGAAGGCAAGCCGCTGGATGTGGCATTCGATCCCGATGAAGTCCGCGTACCGCATCCCGACTTCCTGCAACTGGGCACGCGCAAGTTGTTCTGCCACCGACGCCCACTGAGCGCCAAGCGTATCGACCTGGCCACTCTGGAATTCCTGACCGACCGTTATGCCCGGGACAAGTATCGAATCTACCACTACGACGGCTATGCGACCTTGACTGAAGTCGATGAAGCGCAGTATCGGGAAACGCTGGGGTAGTGGCCCAGGCAGGTTCAACAATGAAAAGCATAGTCCCGCAAAAGTCACGCCCATGAAAAAGGCCAATGCTGTGAACATTGGCCTAAGTCATTGAAAAATATGGTCGGGACGGAGTGATTCGAACACTCGACCCCTAGCACCCCATGCTAGTGCGCTACCGGACTGCGCTACGCCCCGACTAGGCGTGAATCTTGTTCCGCTTCTCAACGGAACGCTCAGGAATATATCGCAAGCTTTTGAAAACTGGAAGTATTTAAAAGCAGAAATTTATTTCTTGAGCACCACCAGCACGTCTTCGAGCTCGGCGATCATCTGGCGGATCATTTGTTTGTACTGGGTTGTATCGTCTTTGGCTTCATCACCGGAAAGGCGCAGGCGTGCGCCGCCAATGGTGAACCCCTGGTCATACAGCAGCGCGCGGATCTGCCGGATCATCAGTACGTCTTGTCGCTGATAATACCGGCGGTTTCCGCGGCGCTTGACCGGGTTGAGTTGAGGAAACTCCTGCTCCCAATAGCGCAGCACGTGCGGTTTTACCGCACACAGCTCGCTGACTTCACCAATGGTGAAGTAGCGTTTGCCCGGGATGACGGGTAGTTCGTCGTTATGACTTGGTTCCAGCATAAGCCTCAACTCGGGCCTTCAACTTCTGCCCTGGACGAAAGGTGACCACACGGCGAGCCGTGATCGGGATTTCTTCTCCCGTTTTCGGATTGCGGCCAGGCCGCTGACGTTTGTCCCGGAGGTCAAAATTGCCGAAACCGGACAATTTGACCTGTTCGTTGTCTTCGAGAGCGTGCCTGATTTCTTCGAAAAACAGTTCGACCAATTCTTTGGCCTCCCGTTTATTCAGGCCCAACTCCTCATACAGACGTTCCGCCATCTCAGCTTTCGTCAGAGCCCCCATACGTCACTTCCTTAACGTGGCGTTCAACCTGTGTTCGAGCGAGGTGAGGATATTCTGCGTTGCGGTATTCACCTCATCGTCGTTAAGAGTGCGCGATGGATGCTGCCAGGTCAAGCCGACTGCAAGGCTTTTTCTATGCGGATCAATACCTTTACCCTGATACACGTCAAATAGCCTGAGGTCCGTTAGCCAGTCGCCTGCATTTTCACGAATTACCGCCAACACAGCGCTGGACGCGACACCGACATCAGCCACCAGGGCCAGGTCACGACGCACTTCAGGAAAGCGCGATAACTCTTGGAATTTCGGCATTTTTCCTTGGGCGACTTCGGCCAGGACCAGCTCGAAAACAAAGACCGGACGATCCAGGCCCAGGGTTTTTGACAGTTCAGGGTGAATGGCACCGACGTAGCCAACTTCACGCCCGTCCCGCTCGATGCGCGCGGTTTGCCCAGGGTGCAGCGCCGGATGCTTGCCCGGTACGAAAGTGAACGCGTGGAGCGCGCCGGCGAAGCCCAGCACTGCTTCCACGTCGGCCTTGATGTCGAAGAAGTCCACGACATCGCGACCTTGCGCCCAGCCTTCCGGCAGGCGGCTGCCACAGACCACACCGGCGAGCATCGGCTCTTGCTTCAGGCCGTCCAGCTGACCCACGAAGCGCAGGCCGCTTTCGAACAGGCGTACGCGATCCTGCTGTCGATTCAGGTTGTGCTGCAGCGACTTGACCAGGCCTGGCCAAAGGGATGAGCGCATAGCCGCCATGTCGTTGGAAATCGGGTTTGCCAACAACAGCGGCGCGACGCCCGGATTGAACAGCTCGAACTGGCGTGGATCGATGAAGCTGTAGGTGATCGCTTCCTGATACCCACGGGCCACCAGCAGGCGACGCAGCTCCGGCAGGTCGCTACGGGCCTCAGCCTTGGCTTGCGGAGCCAGGCGGGCTTGCGGATAGCGAACCGGCAGGCGGTTGTAGCCGTACAGGCGAGCCAGCTCCTCGATCAGGTCGACTTCCAGGCTGATATCGAAACGATGACTTGGCACTTCGACGCGCCACTGCCCTTCCCCGTCCGCGCGGATGGTCAGGCCCAGGGCACTGAGCAGGCGCTCGACTTCAGCCGGGTCCATTGCCATGCCCAGCATCTGGGTGATGCGCTGGGCACGCAGGGTGACCGGTGCAATCTTGGGCAGGTGCTGTTCGCTGACGGTCTCGATGATCGGGCCGGCTTCGCCACCGGTGATTTCCAGCAGCAGGCCAGTGGCGCGCTCCATGGCTTCACGGGCGAGCTGCCAGTCCACGCCACGCTCGTAACGGTGCGAGGCATCGGTGTGCAGGCCGTACGAGCGAGCCTTGCCAGCAACGGCGATCTGGTCGAAGAAGGCGCTTTCAAGGAATACGTCGCGAGTGGTCGTGGAGACGCCGCTGTGCTCGCCCCCCATCACGCCGGCAATCGCCAGGGCGCGGGTATGGTCGGCAATCACCAGCGTATCGCTGCGCAGGGTCACTTCCTGGCCGTCGAGCAGCACCAGCTTCTCGCCTTCGTCGGCCATGCGCACGCGAATACCGCCGTTGATTTCGGCAAGATCGAAGGCGTGCAGCGGTTGGCCCAGCTCAAGCATCACGTAGTTGGTGATGTCGACAGCCGCGTCGATGCTGCGCACATCGGAGCGACGCAGGCGCTCGACCATCCACAGCGGCGTCGGCTTGGACAGGTCGACGTTACGGATCACGCGACCCAGGTAGCGCGGACAGGCCGCGGGCGCCAGGACGTCGACCGGACGCACTTCGTCATGCACCGCTGGGACCGGCGCGACCACGGGACGCGTGACAGGCGCGGCATACAAGGCGCCGACTTCACGGGCCAGGCCGGCCACCGACAGGCAGTCGCCACGGTTCGGCGTCAAGTCGACCTCGATGCTCGCATCGTCCAGGCCCAGATACTGGCGGATGTCCTGGCCTACCGGCGCATCGGCCGGAAGCTCCATCAAGCCATCATTGCCTTCGCCAACCTGCAGTTCAGCCTGGGAGCACAACATGCCGTTGGACTCGACGCCGCGCAGCTTGGCTTTCTTGATCTTGAAGTCGCCCGGCAGTTCGGCACCGATCATGGCGAACGGAATTTTCAAGCCGGGGCGCACGTTTGGCGCACCACAAACCACCTGGAACGTTTGCGCGCCGTTGCTAACCTGGCAAACCCGCAGCTTGTCAGCGTCAGGGTGCTGCTCGGTGCTCAGCACCTCGCCCACGACCACACCGTTGAATGCACCGGCGGCCGACGTCACGCTATCGACCTCAAGACCGGCCATCGACAGGCGAGCAACCAGCTCGTCCTGGCTTACCTGCGGGCTTACCCAGCCGCGCAGCCACTGTTCACTGAATTTCATCCTGCTCTCCTAATAGATTCGTTACGGGTTGCGACCTAGCGAAATTGCGCAAGGAACCGCAAGTCGTTGTCGAAGAACAGGCGCAAGTCATTCACACCGTAACGCAGCATGGCCAGGCGCTCTACGCCCATGCCGAAGGCAAAGCCCGAGAATTCTTCCGGATCTATCCCGGACATGCGCAGCACGTTGGGATGAACCATGCCGCAGCCCATGACTTCCAGCCAGCCAGTCTGCTTGCAGACACGGCAACCTTTGCCGCTGCACATCACGCATTCCATATCGACTTCTGCCGATGGCTCGGTGAATGGGAAGTATGAAGGGCGGAAACGCACGGCCAGCTCTTTCTCGAAGAACACCCGCAGGAATTCCTCGATGGTGCCTTTCAGGTCGGCGAAATTGATGTCGCGATCCACCAGCAGGCCTTCGACCTGGTGGAACATCGGAGAGTGGGTGATATCGGAGTCGCTGCGGTACACACGGCCTGGGCAGACGATGCGGATCGGCGGCTGCTGCGATTCCATGGTGCGGACCTGTACCGGCGAGGTATGGGTGCGCAACAGCATGTTCGCGTTGAAATAGAAGGTGTCGTGCATCGACCGGGCCGGGTGATGGCCTGGGATGTTGAGCGCCTCGAAGTTGTGATAATCGTCTTCGACCTCAGGGCCTTCGGCGATGCCGTAGCCAATGTGGGTGAAGAATTGCTCGATGCGTTCCAGGGTCCGGGTCACCGGATGCAGGCCACCGGAAGTCTGGCCACGGCCAGGCAGGGTCACGTCAATGGATTCGGCGGCGAGCTTGGCGGCCAGACCGGCCTCCTCGAACAGCGCCTTGCGTGCATTGAGAACCTCTGTGACACGCTCCTTGGCGACGTTGATCAGCGCACCGACCTGCGGACGCTCTTCGGCCGGCAGGTTCCCCAGGGTCTTCATCACCTGAGTCAACTCGCCTTTCTTGCCAAGGTAGTGAACCCGGATTTGCTCCAGGGCATTGATATCTTCAGCGCTTTGCACAGCCTCTAGTGCTTGAGCGACCAGCGCGTCCAGGTTTTCCATGTACAGACTCCAGATACAAAATAGGGGAAGAGCTTTAAGGCTCTTCCCCTATTTATGACGTTTGGCACCTGGACCCACAGAGGTGAGCCCGGGTGACTGCCGGGGGTACTTAAGCCAAGGTGGCTTTAGCTTTCTCGACAATCGCAGCAAACGCCGCTTTTTCGTTCACTGCCAGATCAGCCAGAACCTTACGGTCGATCTCGATGGACGCTTTTTTCAGGCCAGCGATGAAACGGCTGTAGGACAGACCGTTAACACGAGCACCAGCGTTGATACGAGCGATCCACAGAGCGCGGAACTGACGTTTTTTCTGACGACGGTCACGGTAGGCGTATTGGCCTGCCTTGATTACCGCTTGCTTGGCAACACGGAATACGCGGGAACGCGCGCCGTAGTAGCCTTTAGCAAGTTTCAGAATTTTTTTGTGACGCTTACGGGCAATGACGCCACGCTTTACACGAGCCATGAGTTACTTCCTCTATTCTTAACCAAAAATTAGCAAAGGCGCAGCATACGCTTGACTTTTGCAACGTCGGACGGGTGCAGCAAGCTGCTACCGCGCAGCTGACGCTTACGCTTGGTCGACATTTTGGTCAGGATGTGGCTCTTGAAAGCGTGTTTATGCTTGATACCGTTAGCAGTTTTCAGAAACCGCTTAGCAGCACCACTTTTCGTTTTCATCTTTGGCATGTTCGGATACTCCGCATTCAGTTGATAAACATAATCAGAAGGCCTGCCGTGCCCTGTTGATTATTTCTTCTTTTTCGGGGCGATGACCATGATCAGCTGGCGTCCTTCCATCTTAGGATGCTGTTCGACCGAACCGTACTCGAGCAGGTCTTGTTCAACCCGCTTGAGGAGTTCCATCCCCAGCTCCTGGTGGGCCATCTCACGGCCGCGGAATCGCAAGGATACCTTGGCCCTGTCCCCATCACTCAGGAAACGTACCAGGTTGCGCAGTTTTACCTGGTAATCCCCTTCCTCCGTCCCTGGACGAAACTTGATTTCTTTTACCTGAATCTGCTTCTGGTTTTTCTTTGCCGCGGCAATCTGCTTCTTCTTTTCGAAGATCGACTTGCCGTAGTCCATCACCCGGCAAACAGGCGGGACTGCGTCTGCGGAAATTTCTACCAGATCAAGCTTGGCTTCTTCAGCAATACGAAGCGCTTCATCAATCGAGACGATGCCAATCTGCTCGCCATCAGCGCCAATTAACCGAACCTCGCGTGCCGAGATATTCTCGTTGATCGGGGCTTTCGGTGCAGCTCGTTTATCTTGTCTCATTTCACGCTTAATAATAATTACTCCGAATCTGGGCGACCACGCCGGGAAACCGCTTGCGCGAGAAACTCAGCGAATTCGGCGACGGGCATCGAGCCCAGGTCAGCACCTTCACGAGTACGCACAGCGACAGTCTGCATCTCGACCTCCCGATCTCCGATAACCAAGAGAAAGGGAACCTTGAGCAAGGTATGCTCGCGGATTTTAAAGCCGATCTTTTCATTTCTCAAGTCGGACTTGGCACGAAATCCGCTTTGGTTGAGAGTTTTTTCGACTTCAGCGGCAAAATCTGCCTGTTTATCAGTGATATTCATGATCACTGCCTGGGTCGGCGCCAGCCACGCGGGGAACGCGCCCTCGTAGTGTTCGATCAGGATCCCGACGAAACGCTCGAAGGAACCGAGAATCGCACGGTGAAGCATGACCGGGTGCTTGCGACTGTTGTCTTCGGACACGTATTCGGCGCCCAGACGGATCGGCAGGTTAAAATCGAGCTGCAGGGTACCACACTGCCAGACGCGACCAAGGCAATCTTTCAGCGAGAATTCAATCTTTGGACCGTAGAAAGCCCCCTCGCCCGGTTGCAGATCGTACGCAAGGCCCGCGCTATCGAGGGCGGCGGCCAGGGCCGCTTCGGCGCGATCCCACAGCTCGTCGGAGCCAACGCGCTTTTCCGGACGAGTGGACAGCTTCATCTCTACTTCGGTGAAGCCGAAGTCTCGATAGACGTCCATGGTCAGCTTGATGAAGGCAGCAGATTCGGCCTGCATCTGCTCTTCGGTGCAGAAAATGTGTGCGTCGTCCTGAGTGAATGCACGTACACGCATGATGCCGTGCAGGGCACCCGACGGCTCGTTGCGGTGGCAAGCACCGAACTCGGCCAGGCGCATCGGCAGCTCGCGGTAGCTTTTCAGGCCTTGGTTGAACACCTGCACATGGCAAGGGCAGTTCATTGGCTTGATAGCGTAGTCGCGGTTTTCCGACTGGGTGGTGAACATGTTGTCGGCGTAGTTGGCCCAGTGCCCGGATTTCTCCCACAGGCTGCGGTCGACCACCTGCGGCGTCTTGATCTCAAGGTAGCCGTTCTCACGCTGGACCTGGCGCATGTACTGCTCGAGCACCTGGTACAGGGTCCAGCCGTTCGGGTGCCAGAACACCATCCCCGGGGACTCTTCCTGGGTGTGGAACAGGCCCAGCCGCTTGCCGATCTTGCGGTGATCGCGTTTTTCGGCTTCCTCGATGCGCTGGATGTAGGCCGCCAGCTGCTTCTTGTCGGCCCAGGCCGTGCCGTAGACGCGCTGCAGCTGCTCGTTCTTCGCATCGCCACGCCAGTAGGCGCCGGACAGCTTGGTCAGCTTGAAGGATTTCAGAAAACGCGTGTTCGGCACGTGCGGGCCGCGGCACATGTCGACGTATTCTTCGTGGTAGTACAGACCCATGGCCTGCTCGTCCGGCATGTCTTCCACCAGACGCAACTTGTAGTCCTCGCCACGGGCCTTGAAGACTTCGATGACTTCAGCACGCGGGGTGACTTTCTTGATGACGTCGTAGTCTTTCTCGATCAGCTGCTGCATGCGCTGTTCGATGGCGGCCATGTCGTCCGGGGTAAAAGGACGCTCGAAGGCGATGTCGTAATAGAAGCCTTCGTCGATGACCGGCCCGATGACCATCTTCGCGCTCGGGTACAGCTGCTTGACCGCATGACCGACCAGGTGCGCGCAAGAGTGGCGAATGATCTCCAGCCCCTCTGCATCCTTGGGCGTAATGATTTGCAGCGTGGCATCGCTGTCGATGACGTCGCTGGCATCGACCAGCTTGCCGTTGACCTTGCCGGCCAGGGTGGCCTTGGCCAGGCCAGCACCAATGGATGCGGCGACCTCGGCAACGGAAACCGGATGAGCGAACGAACGTTGACTGCCGTCGGGAAGAGTAATAGTTGGCATGGCGCCTCCTCTCCTAGTGGTGACCCCTACCAAAGGTCACGTGGGTTGGGATGAGCCAGTACAAGATCCAGTCCAGGCCATTCACTGACGAACGCCTGCCTTACAGCGGCAGGAGCCTTGCGGCCAACCGGGAAAACCGAACCAGAGTGACTGGGATTCAAATCAGGGTTAATCGAACATTTACCGCCACCGGGACCTGTCGTCCTGCGGAGCCTGAAAAATACCCGAGCCCGGCATGCTAGCACAGATGAACGGTCATCGCCGCGTCTGGATTGAAGCCGGCGTAAACTCACGATTTTTATGCCAGAGTGCTGAACCGAAGCGTCTGCAGCGCCTCAGATAACAAGACATAGACCCCAGAAAGGAGCATCCCCGCATGCGTCTGAATACCCTATTGGCAGTAGTCGCCCCCCTCGCCCTGCTGCTTCCGCTAAGTGCCCACGCCGACTGGCCCAAGGGTGAGCGTGAAAAATACATGGCCCAGTGCACTCAAGCGGCGACCCCACAGATTGGCGCGGCCGCAGCCAAGGCCCACTGTGCTTGTGGCGCCGATGCGATCAAATCCTATCCGGCGAGTGATATCCAGGCACTGATGGACAATAAGGCCAGCCCCGAATTGCAGCAGAAAGCGCTCGGCCAGATCGCCAAATGCAAGGCCAACCCTCCGGCAAAAAAATGAGTCATCGAGCGCCTGGGTTCGGCTCGGCATCGATAAAAAGGGTTGAATAACCGCCTTTTTCTACGATTTCTACAGGTTTTACAGCTTTTTTTATCGTCTTTACGTTCGACTGAAAGCCTTTGAAACCGGGCCTTTCAGGCGGATCAGGTGGTAAAGAAAACACGACTGATTGGCAAACAGCGCCTGCGGGGGGCTCCCAAATCGAACATTTCGACTATGATACCCCGGTGTGCCCAGTTGGCCTGAGCAGCACAGTACACTGAAAATATATGTTTCTTGGAGATACACCATGTCTAATCGCCAAACCGGCACCGTTAAATGGTTCAACGATGAAAAAGGCTTCGGCTTCATCACTCCTACAGGTGGCGGTGACGACCTGTTCGTACACTTCAAAGCTATCGAAAGCGACGGTTTCAAAAGCCTGAAAGAAGGCCAGACCGTTTCCTTCGTGGCTGAGAAAGGCCAAAAGGGTATGCAAGCTGCACAAGTTCGCCCAGAGTAATTTCTCGGTGCGCTAAAAAAACCCCGTCCATGTGACGGGGTTTTTTATGGTCTATTGAAAACCGCTCAGCCGCAGCTCACTCGATTGACCACCAGGCCGGCATCGGTATTGAGGTTCAGGCGATCGGAGCGGTACTCAAGCGTGACCATGTCATTGGGCTTGAGGATACGCGCATACTGCGCGCCGGCACTGGTCCGTGCCTGCTCCAGCAATTGGGGCGAAGCCTGCTTGCCGATTGCGAACTCGGCTGCCTTTGCTGCACAGCGGCTGTCGCTGGTGCCGGACGCCACAGGCTCAGGGGTCGATTCAGAGGTGCTGCTGCAACCGCTCAAGAGCGCAGCGGCCAGCAAAGTACACAATGACGCAAGCTTCCAAGGCATGAAGCCTCCTATTTGGATGAATTAACCAGAGAGCGTGCGACAACCCAGACGATACTTGGTTTCAACACCAAGGCCATCATCGTGCCCTCACCCGCAAAACCGGCAGTTTGCCTGAGCCCCCTTTTCAGTTCATGGCTCAATCGTGACTGAATATGAATGCGCTCAGTAGACGTCGATGTAATCAAAGGGTGGGTTCGGCCAGTTTTCTTTCAACGCGTTGTAGATCTGCACGACCCAGACCTCATCGCTGGCCGCGACTCTTCCGACATACCCTGAGCCCTTCGCCCAGGTTTCCAGCCGAAACAGCAAACCATCGATCTGGGCGCCTCCTACGACGCCCGAAGACAAATAGGCGATCCCACCTTTGGTCACACGCAACTGGGTGTGGTCCTCGTCACTGGCAGAAGCCAACAATTGCCGAACCGCTTCCAATGTCAGTCCATTCGGATCGTTCAAGTCGATCTGCACGGCGGGGCTCCTGGAAAATCAAAAGAGCAAGTGTGGCATAGCGCTCCCCCGATGCCTAAGTCGCACTGCCAAATCCGATGCAAAAATGGTTAACTCAGCCTACAGACCTCACAACCCTGCGAGCCCCGACATGAGCACCGTCAGCATCGAAGCCACCATCAATGCCAAATGGGCGCACGGCCACAGTTCATACAGCCCGGGCAGCCCGGAAGAGTTGGCAATCATCGGCATCGAGCTGCTGGTTAAGGAGTTGGGCACGCAAGGGGCCCAGAACTTCATCCGGCAGGCCTTCGAGCGCCACCCGAGCGCCATCGAAGCGGTTGACTAAGGCCAACGCAGGCCTTCGCCTGCGGGCTCGCTGCAAAATAGGCTACTTGAGACGCGCCAATCGCTCGGTCAACAAGTCGAAGAAACCCTGGGCATCGCCCTCCTTCACCCAGAAAGCGTTCTTGGGTGCCTTCAAGCCGTCATACCAGTCGACCACGGTTTGCCCGAAAGTCGGACCTTCACGGCTGTCCACCACCAGGTTGACCGAGCGGCCGGTAAACAATTGCGGCTTCAGCAGGTAGGCAATCACCGTCGCGTCATGCACCGGCCCGCCTGTCATGCCGTAGTGTTCCATGTCGTCCTTCACGTACTCGTTGAGGATATCGCCGACCAACTTGCTGGCGTTGTTGTTCAGCGCGGCGATCTGCTTCAGGCGCGCTTCGCTGGTGAGTATCTTGTGGGTCACGTCCAACGGCAGATAGGTCAGCTTCAGGCCACTCTTGGCGACCACTTCCGCCGCCTGGGGATCGGCGTACAGGTTGAATTCGGCCACCGGGGTGATGTTGCCGCCATTGAAATGCGCACCGCCCATGATCACCACTTCCTTGATGCCCTGGACGATGTCCGGCTCCTGGATCAACGCCAGGGCCAGGTTCGTTTGCGGACCGAGCATGGCGATGGTGATGCTGTGCGGCTTGGCGGCCTTGAGGGTATCGATCAGGTAATTGACCGCGTTGCCCTGGGCCAGTCCCATCTTCGGCTCATGCACGGTCACGCCGGACAGGCCTTCCTTACCGTGGATGTTTTCCGCATAGATGGGCGTGCGCATCATCGGCTTGGGCGCGCCCGCATAGACCGGGACGTCCTCGCGCCCCGCCCATTCCCGGGCCAGGCGCGCGTTGCGGGAAGTCTTGTCCAGCCGCACGTTGCCCGCCACCGTGGTCAGGGCGCGAATATGCAGCTCTTCGGGAGACGCCAGGGCAAACAGCAACGCAACGACGTCGTCGGCGCCAGGATCGGTATCGATGATCAGATCGATTTTTTCCGCCGCCTGGGCGCTTGTAGCCGTGATCAATGACAAAAGCAGCAGACTCCGCAACAGTTGATGCATTTTGTGAGCATAGCGGTGCATGGCGCACTCCTTGTGCAGGGTGGATGAAACTTAGAACGTGACGCCGGCGACCAGCACCACGTTGCAGTATGGAGAACATTCTCCCGTACGAATAATCGCCCGCGCCTGTCGGCTAAGGATCTTGAACTGCTCGTGGCGGACCCGTTCCCGTGCGCCCAACGCGCCTTCGGCATGCAGCGCCTCCAGCGTGGCCAGGGCCGAGGGTTGTTTATCAAAGATCTCCTCAGCCAGCACATGGCTCTCGACCTGCATTTCGCTGAGCACTACTTTCAAGGTACTGACGAAGTCTGGGACGCCATGGGTCAGCGCCAGGTCGATCAATTCGACCCCTGTCGGCACGGGCAGGCCGGCATCACCGATGACCACTTTGTCGCCATGACCGAGGGAGGCGATCAGTCGCGACAAGGCGATGTTCAGCAACGGAGTCTTTTTCATGATTCGAACGCCTGTACTTCTTGCAGTGAAGGGATGGAGGGTTGCGCGCCAGCGCGGGTGACCGACAACGCAGCGGCGACCTGGCCGAAACGAATGGCCTCGATCTCATTCTTGCCGCTGGCCAGGGCAGCCGCAAACCCACCGACAAACGTATCGCCCGCCGCCGTGGTATCAACCGCCTTGACCCGCGGCGCGAGGAAGTGTTCGAAGCTTGAACCGTTGGCGAACATCAATCCTTGGGCGCCCAGGGTCACGATCACCTTGCGGGCACCGGCGGCGATCAACTGTGTCGCGGCGGCTTCGGCGGTTTCCAGGGAATCCACCGCCAGTCCGCTCAGCACCGCGGCCTCGCTTTCGTTGGGAATCAGGTAGTCGACGCAGGCGTACCAGTCGGCCGGCAATGTATGGGAAGCAGGCGCGGGGTTGAGGATGACGATTTTACCCAACTCACGGGCACGCTTGAGGGCGTGGCCCACCGTGGCATCCGGCACTTCGAGCTGGCAAATGACCACGTCGGCGCGTTGCAGCACTTCGTCGACACTGTCCAGGACTTCGGCGGTAAGCGCACCGTTGGCGCCGGCGACGATAACAATCGCATTCTGGCTGTTGTCATCGACCACGATCAGCGCAACGCCGCTGGAACCCTCCACCACGCGGACGGCCTGGCAATCAATGCCTTCGGCCAACAGCGCGCCGCGCAATTGCTCGCCATAGGCATCGCCGCCCACGCAACCGACCATGGACACGTGCGCCCCCAGGCGCGCGGCGGCCACCGCCTGGTTGGCGCCCTTGCCACCCGGGATGGTGGAAAAAGATACTCCGATCAGCGTTTCACCACCACGAGGCAGACGCGGCGCCCGGGTCACCAAGTCCATGTTCAGGCTGCCTATTACCACTACTTTTGCTGGCATACATCATTACTCATCAATTCGGTTCAGCGGTATTGGGCGAATGTACCCGACAACGGTGCAGTCGATTCTCGCAAGACAATGCTCGGTGTGACGATCCGCTGGTCCGTGGCAAGGCTCGGTGTCGCGATACGCAGCAACAGCACTTCGGCCGCCATCTCCCCTAGCTGCAGGATCGACTGCCCCACCGTGGTCAACGCCGGGTAGACATAACGGCTCATCTGGATGTCATCGAAGCCGATGATCGACAGTTCGCTGGGCACCCGCACATTACGCTCGGCGGCGGCACGCAGCGCACCGATGCCGATCATGTCGTTGGCCGCGAAAATCGCGCTGGGCGGCCGGCGTTCAAGCAACTGGGCCGCGGCACGGTAGCCACCGGTGCTGGTGAAATCGCTTTCAAGCATGCGCTCGACAGGCAACTCGATCCCCGCCTCTTTCAACGCACGGCAGTAACCCGCCAGGCGCATTTGCGCCACGCTGGTATCCGCCGGACCGCCGATAAAGGCAATGTCGCGATGCCCCAGTTCCAGCAGGTGCTGGGTCGCCAGGTACGCACCGTACTCATGATCGATGCGCACCAGGTCGGCGTCGACGCCATCGAGCCCACGGTCGACGATCACCATGGGCGTGCGCACATTGGCCAGCCCCTCGGCGAGGCCGACATCGCCTCCGGCCGAGGCCACGATCAATCCATCGATACGCTTTTCCAGCAGCACCCGCAGATAGCTGCGCTGCTTGTCCGGATTGTCATCGGAGTTGCACAGGATCACGCAATAGCCATTGCGCTCGCAGTAGTCCTCGATTCCTCGGGCCAGCTCGGCAAAGTACGGGTTGAGGCTGTTGGGCACCAGCAGACCGATGGTTGCCGTGGTCTTGGCCTTGAGCGAGCGCGCCACGGCACTCGGCACGTAGTCCAACCGCTCGATCGCCGCCTCGACCTTGCGCCGCACCTCGTCACTGACCGGCCGCGTCTTGTTCACTACGTGAGAGACGGTCGTGTAGGAGATCCCCGCGAGTGCCGCCACATCCTTGATGGTTGCCATGGCTCAAGCCCGCCGACTGGCGCGCTGGCTGCGGTACGTATCGAGCACCACCGCCACCACGATGACTGCGCCGGTGATGATGCGTTTGGTCGGCTCGGTGGCACCGATCTGGGCCAGGCCAGCCGCCAGCACCGAGATAATCAACACACCAAAGAAGGTGCTGATGACCGAACCCCGGCCGCCCATCAGGCTGGTCCCGCCAATGACCACGGCGGCAATCACTTGCAACTCAAGCCCTGAGCCCGCGTTCGGATCCGCCGCTTCCAGGCGCGAAATCTGGAACAACGCCGCGAGTCCGGCCAACAGCCCCATCAGGCTGAACACCAGGATCTTGTAGGGTTTCGGATTGATGCCAGCCAGGCGCACGGCTTCTTCATTGGTGCCGATGCCGATCAGGTAGCGACCGAACACGGTGCGCGTCAGCACCGCCTGGGCAATGAAGATCACCAGCAAGGCAATGATGAACGACGGTGAAATACCAAAGGCGATCGGATTGGACAGCCAGGCAAAAGAGTCGCCGATATAGGCGGTGCGCGAGCCGGTCATCTGGTACGCCAGGCCACGGGCCATTTCCAGCACACCCAGCGAAACGATGAACGACGGGATGCGCCATGCCACGGTAATCGAACCGGTGACCGTACCCGCCAAGGCCGCAACGGCCATGCCGAGTAAGGCCGACGGCCAGACGCTCCAACCCCAGCCGAGGATCGCAACGCTGACGGTCGATGCCGCCAGCGCCAACACCGAGCCCACCGACAAGTCGATGCCGCCAATGATCAGGATAAACGTCATGCCGACCGCCAGTACCATCAAGTCCGGGATCTGGTTGGCGAGGGTGCTGAAAGTGTCATAGGACAGGAAATGGCTGCTCAGGACCGAGAACAGCGCGATCATGGCCAGCAAGGCACCGGCCAGGCCCAGGTAAGTCCCCAGGCCAAAGAAGTTGCCATTGGATTTGCCGATGGCAGGTGCGGTTTTCATGAGAGTTCCCTAGGCGCTGCTTCATTGAGCAACGCATCACGTTTTTGGTAGCCGGCGAACGCGGCGGCAAGCAAATCATCCTGGGTCCAGCTGTCACGCTCGAAGGTATCGATGAGGCGGCCGGCAGACAGGACGCCGATCCGGTCACAGATCAGCATCAGTTCGCGCAAGTCACTGGACACCACGACCAACGCCTTGCCCTGGCGAGTCAACTCACCCAGCAGCGCATAAATGTCGAATTTGGCACCGACGTCGATGCCGCGGGTCGGCTCGTCGAACAACAGCACCGAGCAATCGCGCTCGAGCCAGCGGCCGATCACGACTTTCTGCTGGTTGCCGCCCGACAGTTCGCAGACCAACTGAGTCGGACTGGAGCTGCGGATGCGCATGGCATCGATCTGCCGCTGCGCCAACGCCAGTTCCGCACTGCCATTGACCAGGCCGGCGTTGGAGATCTCCGGCATGTTGCCCAGAGCGATATTCGCCGCGATGGATTGGGTCAGCAGCAGGCCTTCACCCTTGCGGTCCTCGGTGATCAGCGCAATGCCGTGGGCCACCGCATCGGCCGGTGAACGAATGCTGACGACCTTGGCCGGTGAACCCAGCGCCACGGTGCCGCTATCCGCCGCGTCGGCGCCGAAGATCAGCCGCAAAAGCTCGGTGCGCCCTGCCCCGATCAGCCCGGAAATGCCAAAGATTTCGCCGCTACGAACCTCGAAGGACACATCACGAACCTTGTCGGAACGGGTCAAGCCCGCGACGGTCAGCGCCGGTGCGCCAATCTGGCGCGGGCCCAGGTCGATGTGCTCGCCCAGCTCCCGGCCGACCATCAGCGTCACCAACTGCTCGCTGTCGTAGTTGGCCATCGGCTCGACGCAGACCAGGTTGCCGTCGCGCAATACCGCAATGCGCTGGGCCACCCGCGCCAGCTCTTCGAGGCGATGGGAAATATAGATGATCGATACGCCCCGGGCTTGCAGGCGCAGGATTTGCTCGAACAGCATCTCGACTTCACGGGCCGTCAGCATGGCGGTCGGCTCGTCGAGGATCAGCACGTGGCAGTCGCCGATCAGGTTGCGAGCGATCTCGACCATCTGCTGATGACCGATTCCCAGCTCACCGACCAACGTATCGGGATCGATTGCATCGAGCCCCACTTGGGCCATGGCCTCGACTGCCGCCGCGCGCAATTGCTTGCGGCTGATCCAGCCGCCGTGGCTGGGCAGATTGTCGAGGAACAGGTTTTCGGCCACGGAAAGGGTCGGCAGCAGGTTGAGTTCCTGCATCACCATGCGCACGCCCAGCGATTCGGCCTGGGCCCGGCTGCCGGGACGGTAATCCTGCCCCTGGAATTGCATCTGCCCGGTGGTCGGCGTGACCAGCCCGCCGATGATCTTGGACAAGGTACTTTTACCAGCGCCATTTTCGCCGGTCAGCGCCAATACTTCGCCGCGCATCAAGGTCAGGCTGATATCGCTCAGTACCGGCTGCGCATAGGTCTTGCCGATACCGCTGACGCAAAGGACAGCGTTCGGATCGCGAACGGACATAACAAACTCTCCAATGCGCCCGCCCGGACGGGCGAGCGCCGTTGTGTCGCCAGGATTACGGCTTGGTCACCAGCTCGACCGGAGTTTCGATAACGCCGTTGGTGCCGCTGTCGACTTTTTCGCCCTTGAGGATTTTCAAGGCCGTCTCGATGCCGAAGACTGCCTGCCTGGCGGCGAACTGGTCGGCCGTCGCGAGAACGCGACCGTCCTTGAGCATCGGCTTGATGGCATTGATGTTGTCGTAGCCGACCACCTGCACCTTGCCCGCCTTGCCGGCGGCGCGCACCGCCGATACCGCGCCGACCGCCATGCTGTCGTTGCCAGCCAGCAGCGCCTTGATATTCGGGTATTCGCTGAGCATCGACGCGGCAACCTGGTTGCCTTTGTTGATTTCCCAGTCACCGGATTGCAGGGAGACGACCTTGATCTGCGCCGCTTCCATCGCATCCTTGAAGCCTGCGGTACGCGCCTGGGCATTGGTGGTGGTCGACACGCCTTCGATGATGCCGACCTCGTCACCGGCCTTGAGCTGCTTGGCCAGGTATTCACCCACCAGGCGCGCGCCCTTGCGGTTGTCCGGGCCTACGAACGGCACAGTGATGTTCTTGCTCTTGACCACTGCCGGGTCGAGTTGGTTATCGATGTTGATCACGGTGATGCCGGCGTCGACGGCTTTCTTGATCACCGGCACCATGGCCTTGGAGTCGGCGGGCGCAATAATCAACGCATCGACCTTGGACACGATCATCTGCTCGACGATGCGAATCTGGTTGGCGGTGTCGGTTTCATCCTTGATCCCGTTGGAGATCAGCTCGAAATCGGCGGAGTGTTCCTTCTGATAAGCCTTGGCACCGTCTTCCATGGTCAGGAAGAACTCGTTGGCCAGGGATTTCATGACCAGGGCGACCTTGGGTTTTTCGGGGGTCTGGGCGAGCGCCGAGGAGAAAGGCAGCGCTGCGGATGCGGCCGCGAACATGGCGACGGCGAGAAGGCGTCCAGCGAATGGCAGCTTCATGGGTTCACTCCGATTTTATGATTATTGTGAGCAAAATCGTCGCACGACAACCGCGCAAACGTTTGCGTGGAATGAACTATGGTAAAGCATCGCGGTTTTGTCAACGTTCCGGTTTGGGCCGCAACGTCGTGCGTCAGGCAGTGGTATTGACCAGCGCACCGGAACTGGACTCCTTGGCCAATTCCTTGATCAAGCTGCCGGTCACCTGCTGCAGCGCGCCGGTGGTATCGGCGATCTGCCCCTGAATAGCCATGATAGCGGTAGTTTTGGCTTCAGGCGTCGGATACGCACGCGCCTGCGCAGCAGCCAATTGTTGCTGTTGTTCACGCAGTTGTTGCTGAAGCTCCTGCATGCGCTTGAGCAGTATTTGTGTCGCGACACTTTCGGTGCTGGCGCTTTTTTCGGTCTTGCTTTCGGCTTCGGTAGCCAGGTTCGCGCGGACTTTGCCAGGCTCTTCAGTTTCGCCAAGGGCCTTGTCGGCTGCGTCGGCGCTCGCCTCGCTCAAAGCTTTCAACGTGCTCGCGGACTTGCCACCAATGGTGAGAGCTGCGGCATTTGGGAAGCCGACTGAAAAGGACATGTGGCGCTCCATGAATGAATTCCTACAAAGAAGATCGTCCGCTGGGGCTTTTTCTTTAGCGCGACCAACAAACCTCTTTCCTTCAGACAATGCCTCTTCGGGTAACCGAACGATAAACACGTTGAATGTTCGGAAACCCGTCCACAGGCTTTTTACGCAGGCGCCTCGTCCACTACGCATCGTTATGAATATCAAGCGTTTAACCGCAGCTCACACGCTATGGCCGCGCTGGTACGGATCATGCTCTGGCAGTTGGGCTCCCGGCATTCAGGTCTGCCGGAGCATCTAGATGAATCCATCATGACTAGAGAGAAGAATAATGACATCTGCCTTAAAGACTTTCGTTCCGGGCGCCTTGGCCCTTCTGCTGTTGCTGCCCAACGCCGTCCAGGCGAAAGAAACCCAGACTGAGCAAAAGCTCGCCAATGTCGTCATCCTCGCCACTGGCGGCACCATTGCCGGCGCCGGTGCCAGCTCGGCCAACAGCGCTACGTACCAGGCGGCCAAGGTCGGCATTGAAAAACTGATCGCTGGCGTACCGGAGCTCAGCCAGCTGGCCAACGTCCGCGGCGAACAAGTGATGCAAATCGCCTCGGAAAGCATTACCAACGAAAACCTGTTGCAACTGGGTCGGCGCGTTGCCGAACTGGCCGACAGCGAGGACGTCGATGGCATTGTCATCACCCATGGCACCGACACACTGGAAGAAACCGCGTACTTCCTGAACCTGGTGGAAAAAACTGACAAGCCGATCATCGTCGTCGGTTCGATGCGTCCCGGCACGGCGATGTCGGCGGACGGCATGCTCAATCTCTACAATGCCGTGGCCGTCGCCAGCAGCAAGGAAGCCCGCGGCAAGGGTGTCCTCGTGACGATGAACGATGAAATCCAGTCGGGCCGCGATGTCAGCAAGATGATCAACATCAAGACTGAAGCCTTCAAGAGCCCTTGGGGTCCACTCGGCATGGTAGTGGAAGGCAAGTCCTACTGGTTCCGCCTGCCCGCCAAGCGTCACACCATGGACTCGGAATTCGACATCAAGACTATCAAGAGTCTGCCGGAAGTGGAAATCGCCTATTCCTACGGCAATGTCAGCGACACGGCCTACAAGGCCCTGGCTCAATCCGGCGCCAAGGCGATCATTCACGCCGGCACCGGCAACGGTTCGGTGTCTTCACGCGTAGTGCCTTCCCTGCAGGCACTGCGCAAGGATGGCGTGCAGATCATTCGTTCGTCCCACGTCAACGCCGGTGGGTTCGTACTTCGCAACGCCGAACAACCTGACGACAAGTACGACTGGATCGTGGCTCACGACTTGAACCCTCAGAAGGCGCGCATCCTGGCGATGGTCGCCCTGACCAAAAGCCAGGACAGCAAGGAATTGCAGCGGATGTTCTGGGAATATTGATCGTCCCGCCCGACCGATTCCGGTCGGGCTCTCTTCGCCACCCGCTTCCTAAGAGCAGGTGGCACCTGCGCCTACTTGGCTCGCTAAAAAAATGCAGTTCTCCCACACCAAAATCCGAAAAGCGCTGTCAGACGATTTTCTTGAATTTTAAGCAGTTGCGTAAATGCCTACAGTTAAATACTGTATGCACGTACAGCTTAATAAGGATAATCCTGTGGCCACGCCCTCCGCTGCAACTACTCCCTTAGATTCCTATGCACGACTCGGCTTGCGGGTCTCGAAAATCATCAATTCGCCTACCGCACAAAAAGCCAAGGCCGCGCTGATCTTCCGCCTTCCCGACGAGCCGGTAGACGAATGGGAACGCTTGCTGGAAGAAATCGACGAGAACGACAACGTCACCCTTGCCTATCGCGACGACGGTGGTGTGCAGGTTTTCTGGGTTGTGCCGAAGGAAGATTGAGCCTGATGAGTATTCGCTGTTTTGCTTTATTGCTCATATTCGTCGCCGTGGGCGCACACGCCGGAGCTCCCCGCACTTTCAACGAAGCGAAGAAAGTCGCCTGGAAACTTTATGCGCCACAATCCACCGAGTTTTATTGTGGCTGCAAATACACCGGTAACCGCGTGAACCTCTCGGCTTGCGGTTATGTACCGCGCAAAAACGCGAAGCGCGCCGCGCGCATCGAGTGGGAGCACATCGTCCCGGCCTGGCAGATCGGCCATCAGCGCCAATGCTGGCAACAGGGCGGACGCAAGCATTGCACCCGCTACGACCCGGTCTATCAACGGGCCGAGGCTGATCTTCACAACCTGGTTCCAAGCATTGGCGAGGTCAATGGCGATCGCAGCAACTTCAGCTTTGGCTGGCTACCGGTGCAGAAAGGCCAATATGGCTCATGCCTGACCCAGGTGGACTTCAAGGCCAAGAAGGTCATGCCCCGCCCTTCGATTCGAGGAATGATTGCCAGGACGTATTTCTACATGAGCAAACAGTACGGCCTACGCCTATCCAAACAGGATCGGCGGCTGTACGAAGCCTGGGACAAGACCTATCCCGTGCAGGCCTGGGAACGCCAGCGCAACCAGAGCGTGGCATGTGTCATGGGGCGCGGGAACGAGTTTGTCGGCCCGGTGGATATGAAAACCTGCGGTTGACCAAGCCACCCAACAAAAGGCCCCGGATGTCATGCATCCGGGGCCTTTTGTTTATACGGCTGGTTATCGTGCTGGCGGGAAATCCACGACCAAGGCCTCGATGTTGCGCTTCTTCGCACGTACCAAGGCGGCAGTGACTTGCGCCTGCTTCGCTTCGGCTTCAGCCTTGGAACTGAACGGTCCGACCAGGACCCGGTCCTTGCCATTCTCCCTGACGACCGTGGACATGAAGCTATGCTCGATCAACCATCCGGTGAGGTCGCTCACAGCCTGGGGGGTTTCGCCTCGGACCTCGACTGCCCACTGCGGCGCGGCAGCGGCTGACGGTGTGGAGGTTGCCGCCGGTTTCGGCTTGGGGGCTTCGACGTCGCGTCCCTCTCCACATCCCGCCAGCGCCAATACCGCGATTACCCAAGCCAATTTACGCACAACGATTCCCCCGGAAGACATGAGGAGGGGATTTTAGCACCCACACTCGCCAATAAGGCCCTTAACAGTGCGCAAAACACGAGAATCCTGTCCGACGTCTCTGTATAGTCGCACCCTGGGAATTAATGCTGTATCTGCACGTCAGAAAGAGGCACCCACATTGTGACACTTAGCACTAATCTATAAGCAGTACCGACATCTGCACTGTCTGAATCAGGTGCCCTATAAAGCAATCAAGGAGAACACCATGCTGATACTCACCCGCAAAGTCGGTGAAAGCATAAACATTGGTGACGACATCACGATCACCATTCTGGGCGTAAGTGGCCAGCAAGTCCGGATCGGCATCAACGCCCCGAAAAACGTGGCGGTGCATCGCGAGGAAATTTATCAGCGCATCCAGGCCGGCCTCACCGCCCCTGACAAGCCGCAAACGCCCTGAGCCTTGCCGCAGTCCGCAGCCAGCCCGTTTGCATCGCCGCAATGGCTGGCTAAAGATTCAGGCCGCGCGCCTCACCCTACGTCCCTCCCCCGCCTTAGATGTCCGTCCAGCTCGTGAAACCGATACTACTGGCATGTCTCGTAGCATGGCTGTCAGACGTTTCGTTTTAATGGCGGGGAAGCCGTCGTACGTGGCCAATCAGCTCAAGCTCACACCACCATCAAGCCCCCCGCATGAAGATTCCTGTCAGAGAGAACGTCGAAACGACCTGACGGTGCTGGCTCATATAGAAATGATTGTCACGCCGGACACAAAAAAGTGGGAGCTCGCGAGCTCCCACAGGGTATTGCGTGTTTCTGGAATCAGTCCGCCAATCGCCAGGTCGTCCCGCCCTTCCCGTCTTCCAGCACCACGCCCATAGCGGTGAGCTGGTCGCGGATGCGGTCGGATTCGGCCCAGTCCTTGTTGGCCCGCGCAGCCAGGCGTGCCTGGATCAGAGCCTCGACTTCGGCGGCGTCGACGCGGCCTTCGGCACCGGCCTGGAGGAAATCGTCGGCTTCGAGCTGCAACACACCGAGCACGCTGGCCAATTCCTTCAGACGCGCTGCGAGGCCCGCCGCCGCATCGACATCGCTCTCGCGCAGGCGATTGATCTCACGCACCATTTCGAACAGCACTGCGCATGCTTCCGGCGTGCCGAAGTCGTCGTCCATCACTTCGGTAAACCGCGTCACGAACGCTTCGCCACCGGCAGGCGGTACGGCAGGCAAGCCTTTCAACGCATGATAGAAACGCTCCAGGGCGCCCTTGGCATCCTTGAGGTTGTCTTCCGAATAGTTGATGGCGCTGCGGTAGTGGCTCGACACCAACAGGTAACGCACAACTTCCGGATGGTACTTGTCGAGCACGTCGCGGATGGTGAAGAAGTTGTTCAAGGACTTGGACATCTTCTCGCCATTGATCCGGATCATGCCGCAATGCATCCAGGCGTTGGCGTAGGTCTTGCCGGTGGCCGCTTCACTCTGGGCAATCTCGTTTTCGTGGTGCGGGAATTCCAGGTCGCTGCCGCCGCCATGAATGTCGAAGGTCTCGCCCAGGCAGCAGGTGGACATCACCGAGCATTCGATGTGCCAGCCCGGACGCCCGGCGCCCCACGGCGAATCCCAGCTCGGCTCGCCCGGCTTGGCGCCTTTCCACAGTACGAAGTCCAATGGGTCTTCCTTCGACTCATCGACTTCGATGCGCGCGCCGATGCGCAAGTCTTCGATCTTCTTGCGCGACAACTTGCCGTAGCCCATGAACTTGGCGACGCGGTAGTACACGTCGCCATTGCCCGGTGCGTAGGCATAACCTTTGTCGATCAAGGTCTGGATCATCGTCAGCATGCCGGGAATGTGGTCGGTGGCGCGCGGCTCCAGGTCGGGCTTCTGGATGTTGAGACGCGCCTCGTCCTCGTGCATGGCCTTGATCATGCGCTCGGTCAACGCATCGAACGATTCGCCGTTCTCGTTGGCCCGATTGATGATCTTGTCGTCGATGTCGGTGATGTTGCGCACATAGGTCAGGTCGTAACCGCTAAAGCGCAACCAGCGAGTCACCAGGTCGAAGGCAACCATGCTGCGGCCATGACCCAAGTGGCAATAGTCATACACGGTCATGCCGCACACGTACATGCGGACCTTGTTGCCATCCAGCGGCTTGAAGACTTCTTTGCTCTTGGTGAGCGTGTTGTAGATCGTAAGCACAGGGTTTCCCTTAAGACTTGATCACTGACCCCAGGAGTCGCGCAAGGTCACGGTACGGTTGAACACCGGAGCACCGCGTTTCGAGTCCTTGATATCCGCGCAGAAGTAGCCTTCGCGCTCGAACTGGAAACGGTCTTCCGGCTGTGCGTTGCCCAGCGAAGGCTCGGCACGACAACCCGTCAGTACTTGCAGGGAGTCAGGGTTGATGTTGTCCAGGAAACTGGCGCTGTCCTCGGCCTTTTCCGGGTTCGGCGAACGGAACAGGCGATCGTACAGGCGCACTTCGCACTCGATGCTGGCGGCGGCCGGCACCCAGTGGATCACGCCCTTGACCTTGCGACCTTCCGGGTTCTTGCCCAGGGTTTCGGGATCGTAGGAGCAGCGCAGCTCGACGATATTGCCGTCGCCATCCTTGATGGCCTCGTCGGCGCGGATCACGTAGCTGCCACGCAGGCGCACTTCACCGGCTGGCTCCAGGCGCTTGTAGCCTTTTGGCGGCTCTTCCATGAAATCTTCGCGGTCGATGTAGATTTCCCGCGCGAACGGCAGGACGCGTACGCCCATGTCTTCTTTCGGATGGCACGGCAGCTCGAGGTTTTCGACCTGGCCTTCCGGGTAATTGGTGATGACCACTTTCAGCGGCCGCAGCACGCACATGGCGCGCGGTGCGCTGTGGTCCAGGTCGTCGCGGATGCTGAATTCGAGCATGCCGAAATCCACCACGCCGTCGGAACGGTTGGTGCCGATCATCTCGCAGAAATTGCGGATCGACTTCGGCGTGTAGCCACGACGGCGGAAACCCGACAGCGTCGACATGCGCGGATCGTCCCAGCCGTTGACGTGCTTCTCGTCCACCAACTGCTTGAGCTTGCGCTTGCTGGTGATGGTGTAGTTCAGGTTCAGGCGGCTGAATTCGTACTGGCGCGGATTGGCCGGCACCGGCAGCTTCTCGAGGAACCACTCGTACAATGGACGATGGCTTTCGAACTCCAGGGTGCAGATCGAATGGGTGATGCCTTCGATGGCGTCCGACTGACCGTGGGTGAAGTCATAGTTCGGGTAGATGCACCATTTGTCACCGGTCTGGTGGTGATGCGCATGGCGGATGCGGTACATGATCGGGTCGCGCAGGTTCATGTTCGGCGAGGCCATGTCGATCTTGGCACGCAGCACACGGGCACCGTCCGGGAACTCACCGGCGCGCATGCGGGCGAACAGGTCCAGGTTCTCTTCCACGCTGCGGTCACGGAACGGGCTGTTCTTGCCCGGCTCGGTCAGGCTGCCGCGATATTCCTTGGCCTGCTCCGGCGTCAGGTCACACACGTAGGCGTTGCCGGACTTGATCAGCTCCACCGCCCAATCGTGCAACTGGTCGAAATACTGCGAGGCGTAGCGTACTTCGCCGGCCCATTGGAAACCCAGCCACTGGACGTCGCTCTTGATCGCGTCGATGTATTCCTGGTCTTCCTTGGCCGGGTTGGTGTCATCGAAACGCAAGTGCGTGACGCCGCCAAACTCCTCGGCCAGGCCGAAGTTCACGCAAATGGATTTGGCATGGCCGATGTGCAGGTAGCCGTTGGGCTCCGGCGGGAAGCGAGTGACGATCTGCGTGTGCTTACCCGAATCCAGGTCCGCCTGGACGATCGGGCGCAGGAAGTTGACCGGCACGGCCGGGCCGGTCTTGGAATTCGAGGTAGGGTCGACAGTGGGCTTGCTCATAGGATCCTTGAACGTACAAGTGCGCGGCCGGGTGCGGCCTGATAAATCAAAGCCCGTATCATAGCCGATGCTGTCAAGCACCTGACAGGCCAGGCCGGCAAACGATCAAATTTAATCGACAGCCAGATGAAAAACAGCCTCGAAATTCGTGCCCGGCACGCTAAACTGCCCAGCCTGGCCGATTGCAGCCAGACCGGTTGCGGGCGCTTGCGCCCCGAAACCCACGAATTCCTTGAAAGAGTAGCGATCATGACCCAAGTCAAACTGACCACCAACCACGGCGACATCGTCCTGCAACTGAACGCCGAAAAGGCACCGCTGACCGTTGCCAACTTCGTCGAGTACGTCAAGGCCGGCCATTACGAAAACACCGTTTTCCACCGTGTCATCGGTAACTTCATGATCCAGGGCGGCGGTTTCGAGCCAGGCATGAAGGAAAAGAAAGACAAGCGTCCAAGCATCCAGAACGAAGCCGACAACGGCCTGCCGAACGAAAAATACAGCGTCGCCATGGCCCGTACCATGGAGCCGCATTCGGCTTCCGCGCAGTTTTTCATCAACGTGGCGGACAACAGCTTCCTGAACCACAGCGCCAAGACAACCCAGGGCTGGGGCTATGCTGTGTTCGGCAAAGTGGTCGAAGGCACTGACGTGGTCGACAAGATCAAAGGCGTATCCACCACTTCCAAGGCCGGCCACCAGGACGTCCCGGCAGAAGACGTGATCATCGAGAAAGCCGAGATCATCGAAGCGTGATATTGCTGATTTCAGATTTGCATCTGGAAGAGGAGCGCCCGGACATCACCCGGGCGTTTCTGGATTTACTCGCCACACGCGCCCGCTCGGCGCAAGCGTTGTACATTCTGGGCGACTTTTTCGAAGCCTGGATCGGCGACGATGCCATGACGCCGTTCCAGCGCTCCATCTGCCAGGCCCTGCGCGAATTGAGCGACAGCGGCACGGCCATTTTCCTGATGCACGGCAACCGTGACTTCATGCTCGGGCAGGCTTTCTGCAAAGCGGCCGGCTGCACCCTGCTCAAGGACCCGAGTGTCGTGCAGTTCAACGGCGAGCCGGTGCTGCTGATGCATGGCGACAGCCTCTGTACCCGTGATGTCGGCTATATGAAACTGCGGCGCTGGCTGCGCAACCCGCTTACGCTGTTCATCCTGCGCCACCTGCCATTGGGCAGCCGCCAGAAACTGGCGCGCAAGTTGCGCAGCGAAAGCCGCACGCAGACGCGGATGAAAGCCAATGACATTGTCGACGTCACCCCGCGGGAAATCCCGCGGATCATGCAGCAATACGGCGTGAAGACGTTGATCCACGGCCACACCCACCGCCCCGCCATCCACAAGCTGCAACTGGGCGAACAGGCCGCCCGGCGCATCGTGCTGGGGGATTGGGACAAGCAAGGCTGGGCGTTGCAGGTCGATGAGCAAGGGTTTGCGTTGGCGCCGTTCGGTTTTGCCCCGCCGCCACAACTGCCGGCACCTGACCCAATCCCCAGTCACACCCCCAGCCACCAGTAGTCCCTTGCGGGGCCGGCAATTTAATTTCAATGGCCGCTGGCGGCAGGCCCGGCCTTCGCCGCGAACGGCGGCTTCGCCAGCCACACCAGCAGGATCAACCCCATGAACGCCCACCCCAGCAGCGTGAAGTAATCCACGGTGGAGAGCATGTATGCCTGGCTGTTGAGGATCTGCTCCAGCTGGGCGTAGACCGGCGTGCTCGCCCCGCCGAGCTGGTTGATCGTCTCACGCGTGGCCGGCTCGAAGGTGCTGATGCTTTCGCTCAGGTAGGCATGATGCTGGTCGGCCCGGCGGATCCAGATCCAAGTCGTCAGCGACGCCGCGAAGCTGCCGCCCAAGGTCCGCAGGAACGTCGCCAGTCCCGCGCCATCGGCAATTTGGTGGGGCGGCAGGTCCGACATGAGGATGCTCAGGGTCGGCATGAAGAACAACGCCACGCCGATACCCATGAACAACTGCACCAGGGCAATGTGCTGGAAATCCACTTCGTTGGTGAACCCGGCGCGCATGAAGCAACTCAGGCCAATCGCCAGGAACGCCAGCCCGGCCAACAGGCGCAGGTCGAACTTGTGCGCATACTTGCCGACGAAGGGCGACATCAGGACCGGCAGGATGCCGATAGGCGCCACCGCCAGGCCGGCCCAAGTGGCGGTGTAGCCCATCTGGGTCTGCAACCACTGCGGCAGGATCAGGTTTATGCCGAAAAAACCGGCGTAACCGCCCACCAGCACGATGGTGCCGATACGAAAATTGCGATAAGCGAACAGCCGCAGATTCACCACCGGATGGCCGTCGGTCATTTCCCAAATCACGAACACGGCCAGGGCGATGAGCGAAACCAGCGCGCCCACAATGATGAAATTCGACTCGAACCAATCCAGGTCGTTGCCCTTGTCGAGGATGACCTGCAATGCACCGACACCGATGATCAACGTGATCAAGCCGACATAGTCCATCGGCTGGCGACTGGTCACCACCGGGCGCGCCTTGAGCTGCTGGCGCACCACCAGCACCGCGAAAATCCCGATAGGCACGTTAATGAAGAAAATCCACGGCCAGCTGTAACTGTCGGTGATCCAACCGCCGAGGATCGGCCCGGCAATCGGCGCGACGACCGTGACCATTGCCAGCAACGCCAGGGCCATGCCACGCCTGGCCGGCGGGTACACGGCAATCAGCAAGGTCTGGGTCATCGGGTACAAAGGACCGGCCACCAGCCCCTGGACCACGCGAAAGCCGATCAGCTCCGGCATCGAAGTGGAGATTCCGCACAGGAACGAGGCGAGGACAAACAGCATCGTCGCCCACAAAAACAGTTTCACCTCGCCAAACCGGCGGCTCAGCCACCCCGTCAGCGGCAGCGCAATGGCGTTGCTCACCGCGAACGAAGTAATGACCCAAGTGCCCTGCTCCGAACTGACGCCCAGGTTTCCGGAAATGGTCGGCAGGGCAACGTTGGCGATGGTCGTGTCGAGCACTTGCATGAACGTCGCCAGCGACAACCCGATGGTGCTGAGCAACAGGCTGGGCGGCGTGAAGGACGCGTTATTGCTCATTGCGAAAATCCTATGAAGCAGAGGTAGTAAAATCGACGCAAGCCCGCCCGGACTGGAATGCTGTCACTTAAGGCCTGCGACAGACACGTGGCGAGGGAGCTTGCTCCCGCTGGGCCGCAAAGCGGCCCCAAACCTGCCGAACGCGGAACATCAGACACACCGCACCCACCGGTTTACGACTGCTTCGCAGCCGAGCGGGAGCAAGCTCCCTCCCACAGGGTTCGACGTAGAGGGTTCAACGCTGCGCGGTCTTGCTCGCCGCGGCGCTGTTCTCATGGATCAGGCGCGTGATCATCGCATCGGCATCTGCCAACTGCCGGTCATACACCTGGGTGCTGAACGAAGCTTTCTGCGACGGTTGCTGGGCTAATACCGGACCGCTCTGGTCATGCAAGTCGACGTTGACCAGCGTCGAGAGACCGACCCGCAACGGATGCTTGGCCAGCTCTTGGGCATTGATATGAATGCGCACCGGCACCCGCTGGACGATCTTGATCCAGTTACCGGTGGCGTTCTG
Source organism: Pseudomonas sp. Z5-35 (assembly GCF_051131945.1). Classification (NCBI taxonomy): domain Bacteria; kingdom Pseudomonadati; phylum Pseudomonadota; class Gammaproteobacteria; order Pseudomonadales; family Pseudomonadaceae; genus Pseudomonas; species Pseudomonas sp. Z5-35. Next base: position 2,083,673 of record NZ_CP071640.1, on the reverse strand, counting down.
CGCCGGCAACAGGGCAAACGCACTACCGGTCCCGGCGCCAACGCTGTCGACCGTGCCGCTGAACTTCACATCACTGCCGTAGAGGTCGGCCTCGATGTCCACCGGCTGGCCGATGCGCATGTCGCGCAGTTGGGTTTCCTTGAAGTTGGCGTCGATCCACAACTGATCCAGCGGGATCACCGCCATCAACGCCGTGCCCGGTTGCACCCGTTGGCCCAGTTGCACGGTGCGCTTGGCGACATAACCGGTCACCGGTGCGATCAAGGTGCTGCGGGCATTGGTCAGGAAGGCCTGGCGCAATTGCGCGGCGGCGGCTTGCACGTCGGGATGGGACGACACCACGGTATCGTCCACCAGGGCGCTGGTGGTCTTGAGCTGTTGCCGGGCATTGGCCAGGGCGTTCTGCGCCGAGGTCAGGTCGTCCCGGGCGTGGGACAGTTCTTCTTGGGAGATCGCCCCGCCGGCCGCCAGGTTCCGGCGTCGGTTGTAGTTTTCCTGGGCCTTCTGCACTTCGGCCTCTTGCGCATGCACCTGCGCCTTCATGCCATCGACGTTGCTGTACAGGCCGCGCACCTGGCGCACGGTGCGGGCGAGGTTGGCCTGGGCACTTTGCAGCCCGACTTCGGCATCGTTCGGATCGAATTGCACCAACACCTGGCCCTCACGCACCAGGTCACCGTCATCGGCGCCAATGCTCACCACCGTGCCAGTGACTTGGGGGGTGATTTCCACGACGTTGCCGTTGACGTAGGCATCGTCGGTGCTTTCGTTCCAGCGCCCATACAATTCGTGCCAAGCCCAGACACCTACGGCGGCGAGAATGACAATCAGGGCCAGGCCCAGCAGCATCACCTTGCGCTTGCGCGGGTTGCCGCTGTCCTGTTGAGTTTCTTGAGTAGTTTCGGCAGTTGCCATGACAGGTACCTCGAATCAGTGAATCGGCGCGGTGGCGGCCGGTGTGGCCGAAGCCACGGTTTGGGTCTCGAAACCACCGCCCAGGGCCTGCATCAATTGGATCGACAAATCGATCTGCTCGGCATTGAGGGTCGCCAGTTGGCGCTGGGCCTGGAGCAACTGTTGCTCGATGCTCAGCACGTCCAGGTAATTGCCGATGCCCGAGCCGTAGCGCTGGACCACGGTGTCGTAGGAATTTCGGGCGATGTCCACGGCGTGTTGCTGGGCACCGATCTGCCGGCCGATGTCGCGCAACTGGTTGATGGTGTCGCTGACATCGCCGAGGGCCGCGACCAGGCTCTTGTTGTACTGCGCCACCGCCAGGTCGTAGTCGGCGTCCCGGGCATCGAGGTCCGCACGCAAGCGACCGCCATCGAAGATCGGCAGCGACACGGTTGGCGCGACGTTGAAGAAACGGCTGGCCGAGCCGAACATGGCGTCGCCCAGCAGCGATTGCACACCCGCCGCCGCGCTCAAATTGAGGTTGGGATAGAAATGGGTCTTTGCGGCCGCGATGTCCTTGCTCGCCGCCTCGACCCGCCAGCGCGCCGCGACCAGGTCCGGACGTCGTCCGAGCAATTCAGCCGGCAGGTTCGACGGCAAGGCGACGGCGCTGCCCTTCAGTACGTTCGGCCGGACGATTTCGTTGCCACGATCAGGCCCCTTGCCCAGCAATACGGCCAAGGCGATTTTCGCGCTTTGCAGGCGTTTTTCCGCGTCGATCAGGCTTGCATCGGCGCTCGCCTCCAGGCTTTCGGTTTGCTGGAATTGATATTCGCTGTCGATCCCCGCGCCGAGACGGCGCTTGCCCAGGTCGAGCATCTGTCGCGTGCGCTTGAGGTCCTCATTGGCCAAGTCATAAATGATGTGGGCCTGGCCGAGGTCGCTGTAGGCCCGGGCCACATCGGCAGCCAGGGTCAGTTGCGCGGCCTGGCGGTCGATCTCGGCGGCGCGGGCCTGGCCCAGCGCGGCTTCCCAGGCCGCTCGCTGGCCGCCCCAGAGGTCGAAGTTGTAGTTGAAATCCACGCTCAGCGAACGCAGCGTGCTGTAGGCACCGCCCTGCCCTTGCGGGTCCTGATCACGGGCCAGGCGCGAACGGCTGACACTGCCGCTGGCATCCAGGGTTGGCATGCGCGCGGCGTTGGCGGCGTAGGCGGCGGCGCTGGCCTGGTGGGCCCGAGCGCTGACGATCTGCATATCCGGACTGTCGCGCAGGGCTTCACGGATCAGGCCGTCGAGTTGCGGGTCGCCGAGGCTTTTCCACCAATCGCTTTTCGGCCACGAGGCCGGCGACAAGGTGACGCCCGTCAGCGATTGGCCGGCCTGGAGACGCTTGGCCTCGAGGCTGACACCTTCGGTTTCCAGACCGCTGTAGCTGGCGCAACCGGCGAGGCTCATGGCCAGCAGCACCAGGCCCAAGCGGGCACGCAAGGTTTGACGTTTCATTTTCCCCCCAATCGCAGGACGGTGATGGGATCACCGGCGGCGAGCAGTATTTTCTTGAGGATGTCTTCGAGGGTTTGCAGCTCTTCGCGGCTGATGGCGCAGGCCAATTGATTCATGGCGTCGGCACCGATAAACGGCAGGCGATCGGCGAGGGCCTGGCCGGCGTCGGTCAACACCAACCGGACTTGGCGGCGATCCTGCGCCGAGCGTTGGCGAACCAGAAAACCTTTCTGCTCCAGGCGATCGAGCATCCGCGTCATCGAGCCACTGTCCAGCGAGAGGTATCGGCACAGCTCGACCGGTGTGTCGATGCCGTGCTGGGCCATGATGATCAACACCTTGAACTGCGCGGCGGTGATGCCGACGGGTTCCATGTGCGTGTCGATGATCCGGTCCTTGAGCGACGCGGCGCGGCCAAGCAGCATGCCGAGATGGCAATTGTGGAATTCGTCCGGGGTGAAATGTTTCATCTGGATACCGTTATCTGAAGACGGTTTGCTGCCTAGGCAGTGAATGTATGTCGAGATATTACTGCTTAGGCAGCAAATGTCAAATAAATAGTTAGCTGCCTATGCATAGCCGCACGAACGCGAACGCATCCGTGGTAGCGAGCTACCACAGGAAGTTTTCGCGGGAAGGCCTTAGAAATCGCGTTTGTAGAAGATATCCAGCGAACTGGCGACGCCACTGGCGGCTTCGAGGTAGACCTTTTTGCTGAGCTTGTAGCGCAACGCGATGGTGTTGGCCGGTTCGAACACTCCGACGCCGTAGCGCAGGCTGAGTTTTTCCGAGAGGTTACCGCTGGCGACCACGCTGGTGGCCTCGCCGCTGCCCTGGGTGTCGAGTTGGAAATCCTCGATCCCAAGGTTATTCGCCAGGCTGGTGGTCACGCCGGAGCTGCCCATCAAGCCCAGGCCCAACGCCGCCTGGGCAAGCATGTTGTTGTCCTCGCCCGTGGTGCTCAAGGGTCGGCCCAATACCAGATAGGACAAGGCTTGCTCCTGGCTCATGGCCGGCTCCGAGAAGATCTGCGTGGTCGGCTGCTCGGCGCTGCCGCTCAAGCGAATGCCGGCAATCACATCATCGGTCTGGCGAATCGCCTCGATGTCGAGGTAGGGCTGGTCGATCGGCCCGGCGAACAACAAGCGCGCCCGACGCACCGTCAACCGTTGCCCGTAGGCTCGATAGCGACCGTCGTTGAGCCAGAGTTCGCCACGGGTGTCCATGTTGTCGCCGATGTGCACCTGGCCCTTCACGTTGGCTGTCAGGCCGAAGCCCGAGAAGGCGAGCTTTTCCTGGCCGACGATCACGTCGATGTCCATCGCCATGGCGATCGGTGCCTCGCCCTCTTCGGTCTGGCGGCCGACGATGATCGTGTCATCCGAGACCTTGACGGTGGATGGCGGCAATTCGCGGATGGTGATGTCGCCCTTGGGCACCAGGACCTTGCCGGCAATCGAAAGTCGCTCGCCTTGCATCGTGATGTTCAGGTCCGGCGCCACATCGAGCACCGCGTAGGGTTCGACAGTGACCGGCAGTTGCGAGCCCTTGAGGGCCAGGTCCATGGACAACGCCTCGCCCCAGCCAATAGTCCCCGTCAAGCTGCCCTGCCCGCTCTTGCCACTTTTCCAGCCGCCGTCGAGCCTGACCGTTTCGCCGGCGATCATCGCCCGCAGTTGCAGGGCTTCGAGGCTGATCGGCAGTTCCGGGCCGGACACTTCGCCGTCGCTGAGCAGCAAACTGCCGTTGACCTGCGGTGCGAGCAATCCGCCAGATAGGGTGCCGCTGCCGTTCAGGTGACCGGTCAGGGTTTCCACCATCGGCACGAATGGCCGGGCGACCGACAGATCCAGGCCGCTCAGTCGAAACGAACCGCTCAAGGGTTTATTGGCCGGCAACGGGTTGATCCGCGCCTGGAGCGTCAATTCGCCGAGCCTCGCCCCGGCAAAAACCAGGTCCGTATCGATGCGCGTGGGAGTCAGGCGACTGTTCAGCGTCAGGGTCTGGTACGGGAAATCCAGCCACTGTTCTTTGTCTCGAATCCGTAAGGTACCGCCACTGGCATCTACCAGGACGCGGCCGTTCGGGCCGCTGGCCGGCAGGTCCAGTTGCAGATCGGCGTTGAGCCGCCCTTGCCAGGCAAAATCCTTGGGCATCCACTGGGCCAGGCTTTCAATCGGGAACTGCTTGAGGTGATAGCGCAGCTTCGGCTCCGGCATCAGCCGCTGGTCTTCGCCACACAAGCTGGCCTGGCCGGAACGCCAGCAATGGGCGCCGAAGTTCAGCGTACCATTGGCCAAACGTTCCAGCTTGGCCGGGGCCTGCAAGCGCCAGGCTTGGCCGCCGGCCTGTATGTCGCCATTGGACAGGCGTCCACGCCAGTTGCCTTGGTCGAGCGCGCCATCCAGGGCCAGGGTGGTTTCAAGCTGCGGCCCTTGTAGATCCAGGTTGAGTTTTTGCTGTTTGATGTCGCCTTGTCCGCTGACCGTCAAGACGCCGAGCGACGTTTCACCGGCCCGAATGCCGCTGGCCTTGAGATCGACTTTGCCCCGCTGGGTGTTGTCGAGCGTCGCGTCTACCCTCAGGTTTTGCAGATGATTGTCCTGGAATCCCAGCTGGGTGCCTTGTACGCCGAGCTTGCCTTGAGGGGCCTTGGGTGTCCCCGCCAAGTCGAGACGCCCCATGACCTGGCCGCGCAATCGCGGCCAGAGTTGGGCCAGCCGCGAGAGTTTGATATCGATCTGGCCGGTCAGTTTCTGTTGCAGGTTGGCGCTGCCGTTGATGCGGTTATCGCCCAGACGGATATCCAGCGCACTGAGGTTCCATTGCTCGCCTGCCCCCGCCGCCGTGGCCTGGAACAGCGCCGGTTGGCCGCGCAGTTTTCCCTTCAGGTCCAGGTTGGCGTCCAGGCTGAGGGCATCGTCTTTGATTGAGCCCTGGCTGCGTAAAGGCCCGGCCAAGGTGCCAGGCAGCTCCGCGAGCCAATACGCCGGATTGATGGATGACAATTGCAACGCGGTATCCCAGGCGATGCCGTCGGCAAACTGCAGGTTCAGATGCCCTTCGGCTTTGCCCTGCCCCGCGTCGAGCTTGAGCTGCGGCAAATGGATTTGCGCCAGGTTGCCGCTGAATGGACTGCTCAGGTTGAATGCCCCGGCGGGCCCGTCCAGCGCTGCCTGGAAATTGCCCAGGTATTGACCGTCGGTGTAGGAAACTTCGCCGTTGAAACGATGCAACGTGACTTGCGGCTCGTCGATCAGCGGATAGAGGCGATGCCAGGGGAAATCCAGCCAGGCGACTTTCGCATCGGCGCTCAAGCCTTCGTGCCAGTCCAATTGCCCGGAGAGCTTGACGCTTTGCTGCTCGCCGGCATCAAGATCCAGGCCGGCGATTTGTGCACCGTTGGCGTCCACCTTGCCTTGCAGCAGCAACGCCACCGGACCTTTCTCGGCCGGCAGGGTCGCTTTGCCGAGCAGTTGGTAGCCGTCTTCAAGATTGCCTTCGCCGGTCAGCTCCAGCTGATTGAGCACCAGCGTGTCTGGCAGATCGGCGCTGGCCTTGAATCCGTCGGCGGTGATGCGCACCTTCGCCGGCAGGTTGTCCGCCAGTGGTTGCAGCTCGCCGGCCAGATGGCCTTGCAGATAACCAAGGCTGTCGGCGCTGAGGACGAGGGTCTTGAGCAAATCGCCACTGACTTTCAGCTCCAGCGACCACGGCGTCGCGCCCGGTGCCGGCAAGGTCAACCGGCCAGCAGCGCTCAACGGCCAATCGCCACGCGGCTGCAACAGGCCGGACAGATTCAGGCTCAGTTCGTCGCGCTGCAATTGCAGCGAATCGATCTGCAAACCCTCGGCGGTCCAATGAGCCGCCAGATGCAGGCCCTTGAGCTGCTCGCTGCCGTTGAACGACAGACTGCCGATCTGCACGTCACCCAGTTCGATGGCGAGCGGCAAGTCCAAGTCCGGCAAGCTGATCGGACCACTGCTCGGCTCATCGGTGGAGGTAGGCAATTGCAAGGCGACCTGATCGGCCTTGAGCTGTTCGATGCACAGCGTCATGCGCAGCAGGCACAACGGCGACCAGGCCAATACCGGCCGATCCACCTCTACCCGGCTGGCGTCCTGCTGCCACAGCACGTGGTCGGCGCCCCACTGTCCGCCCAACCGCCCTTGGAAATTCTCCACCGTCAGCCCGGGTACCAGGCTGATAGCCCAGCGACTGCCGAACGCAGTGCCAAGCAAGATGCCCAGGGCCAGTACGACCGTCGCCAGCAACCCGGCCAGTGCCAGCAGCGTTATCTTCAAACCGCGCTTCACAGCTCAGGCCCCATGGAAAAGTGCAATCGAATGCCACCGTCGTCGTCCAGCGCATGGGCCAGGTCGAGGCGGATCGGGCCGACCGGTGACACCCAGCGCACGCCAATGCCCACGCCGGTCTTGAGGCTGGGCAGATCGAGACTGTTAAAAGAGTTGCCCTGGTCGACAAACGTTGCCACCCGCCATTTTTCCGCAACGGAATACTGATACTCGAGGCTGCCCGCCACCATGTAGCGGCCACCGATGCGATCACCCTCGGAGTTTTCCGGCGACAGGCTCTGGTAGTCGTAGCCCCGCACGCTCTGGTCGCCACCGGCGAAAAAGCGCAGCGACGGCGGAATGGACTTGTAGCCATTGGTGGCGCTGCCGCCGATCTGGGCCCGCGCCAGCAGGCGGTGCCTGTCGAACACAGTGGTCAGGCCCTTGACCATGGCGGTGCCATACAAAAGGTTATTGTCCGAGCCCAGCCCTTCCTTGGCGACCTTGGTGTCCAATTGCAGGCGGTAGCCGTTATGGGGGTCGATGCGGTTATCACTGCGCAGGTACGAATAGCTGACGCCTGGCATCAGCAGCGTGCTCAGGCCCGAATCGTCGCCAAGGCGATATTCCTCGCGCTGCCACTTGAGCGACACCACCCGCTGCCAACCGCTGGGCAACTTGCTGTGCCATTCCGGCCCCACGGTCAGTAATTTGCTGAGGGTGTCGGTGCCGGACAATTCTTCATATTGATAGCCGCCGGCGTAGCGCAGCTTGTCGGTCAGCGGCGGGTCCAGCGGCACGTCATACCACAGGCCGATATTCTGCCGGGGCGCCGACACTTCCGCTTCCCAGCCGTAGCTGTGGCCCTGGGGGTTGACCCAGTGCCGCGTCCAGTTGGCCTTGGCCCGAGGGCCGACGTCGGTGGAAAAACCCAAGCCCAGACCCATGGTCCGCGGCTTGCGAGTCTCGAGCTTGACCGCCACCGGGATCACGTTATCGGTCGCGGCGGTGGGCGCCGCATCCACGCGCACGCCCTCGAAATAACCGCTCGACTGCAGCGCCTGGTTGAGTTCGGCAATGAGTTCGGAATCGTAAGGCGCGCCGGCCTTGAACGGCACCATGCGCCGCAGCAGGTCTTCATCGAACGGCGTGTCGCCCTCGAAGCTGACCGGGCCGAGGGCATAACGCGGGCCGCTGTCGTAGATCAATTCGATATCGGCAATGCCGGCTTGTGGGTCCACGCGCAATGCCTGGCTGACGAATCGTCCACTGAAAAAACCATACCGCGAAGCCTGGTTCTGGATCGTCCGCTTGGCGTCTTCATAGCGTCCGTGATCGAGCACCGCGCCCGACTTCAGGCCCGCGTTGTCGGGCACGCGAAAAGCCTTGAGGGACGCCGCCGGGCCGTCGATGCGGATCGTGACGTTGCGCAGATGCACCGGCTCGCCGGGGTCGATGGTGAGGATCAGGCGCGGGGCCTTGCCAGCCTGCACCTCGCTGTCGATTTGCGGTTGGTAGTAGCCCAGCGCCTGGGCCGCTTTGCGCGCCTGCTCCTCGGCGCCGCGACTGAAGCGCAGCAATGCATCTTCGTCACGATCGCCCAGGCCACCGATATAACCTTCTATGTTGGCCTTGAGTGCGTCATTGGACGGATTGACCCGTACGTCCAATTCACTTTGGGCCAGCGCCGCGCAGCTGAGGGACAGCAACAGCGCGCCACTGGTCATTCGTCCTGGGAAATTCATGGCGCGGATGCTAACACGAGGTGGGGAGCCTGATAGAGCCGGACGATTCCCAAAAGTTCGTCCGATTATGCCGTCGCGCTCTGCAGAACCTGCGGGTTGGCATGAAAGAACACATGCTCGCGGATCGGTCCTACCGCCACTTCGCCGATTTCTTCATAACCCTGGCGTTTATAAAATTCCAGGTAGCGCTGGTTGCCGGTGTCCAGCACCACGCCTTGGGAATGCTCGTCCACCGCGCACCAGTTATGAACCGCCTCAAGCAACTGTTCGCCGTAGTGTTTGCCTTGGAACTGCGGATGAACCCCCAGCAGCGGCAAGACATGAACCGAGTCCGACGGCAGGCAGGCCAGCACGGCCGCGTGATATTCCAGGTAACGCCGAGTGCAGCGAAACCCCGTGCTCAAGACCATGCGCAGGCGCCAGGCCCAACTTTCGGTGATGCCCAGGCGCCGCTGTGGCGGGGCAATCAACGCGATGCCGATCAGGCGGTCATCGACCAACAGGCCGATCGCTGGAAGATCCTGGAGGAAATGCTGCTTGACCAGCTCACGCACGGTCGCCCTTACCCGCTGTTCGTAACCGGGGCGTTCGGATTCGAACAGGTAGCTGAAGGTTGGCTCATGGCGATAGGCCTGGTACAGCAAGGAACGCGCTTCGCGGGAATAGCCGCTGTCGAGCATGTGAATATCAGCGGTGGCGGTGTCAGGCATGGCGTTGGATCTCCTGGGCGGGGCTCGGTGAGGCCCAGCTCTTATTGAGTACGAACCCGATAGGGTTGCGATCGTTCCTACAAGCCAAGGACATTAGCAGCGCATTTGCCCTACTGCCACGCTGGCTCCGCTCCCACATGTCAGCTAGCATCGCAGTTTTGCCAGGACAGCCGACCATGAAGATCGTCTCCTTCAACATCAACGGCCTGCGCGCCCGCCCACATCAGCTGGCGGCACTGATCGACAAACACCAGCCGGACGTGATCGGGTTGCAGGAAACCAAGGTCCACGACGAACAATTTCCTTTGGCCGAGGTGCAGGCCCTCGGTTATCACGTGCACTACCACGGGCAAAAGGGCCATTACGGTGTTGCCCTGCTCTCGCGCCAGGCGCCGCTGACCTTGCACAAAGGCTTCGAGAACGACGATGAAGACGCCCAACGACGTTTCATCTGGGGCACCTTCGCCGACGCCAACGGCGTGCCGGTGACCATCATGAACGGTTATTTCCCACAAGGTGAAAGCCGCGACCATCCCACCAAATTCCCGGCCAAGGAGCGTTTCTACAACGATCTGCAGCAACTGCTGGAAACGCGCTTCAGCAACGACCAGCCGCTGGTGGTGATGGGCGACGTGAACATTTCCCCGGAAGACTGCGACATCGGCATCGGCCCGGACAACATGAAGCGCTGGCTGAAGACTGGCAAATGCAGCTTCCTGCCTGAAGAGCGCGAATGGATGGCCCGCCTGAAGAACTGGGGCCTGGTGGACAGCTTCCGCCATCTCAACCCGGACGTCACCGACCGCTTCAGCTGGTTCGACTACCGCAGCCGCGGTTTTGAAGACGAGCCCAAGCGCGGCCTGCGCATCGACCTGATCCTCGCCTCCCAAGGCCTGCTGCCACGGGTCAAGGATGCTGGCGTGGATTACGAGCTGCGGGGCATGGAAAAACCCTCGGACCATGCGCCGATCTGGTTGCAGTTGAGCTGAGCCGGGCGCGTCGCAACCCTGTCATGTTTCAGTCATCTGACTGACTTAATCTTCCGGCACTTCCCTCGCTTCAGAAGGTGCCGGCATGCGGCTGCACGTTGTGTTTTTCATGGGGCTCTGGCTGCCGTTGCTGGCATGGGCCGATCAGTTGCCCATTCCCCAACACGGCCCCGCCCTGCGCCTCCAGGGCTCCAATACCATCGGCGCGGCGCTGGGGCCAGCGCTGGTCAAGGGGCTAATGGAAACCCAAGGGCTGCTCAAGGTCAGTACCGAAATAACCGGCCGCGACAACGAGCAGCGAGTCGTTGGGCAAACCACCGATGGCCGGCGCGTGGAGATCGACATTGCGGCCCACGGCTCAAGTACCGGGTTCGCCGCGCTCAAGCAGGACAGCGCCGACCTGGCGGCCTCCTCAAGACCGATCAAGGACAGCGAGCTGAAAGACCTGGCGGCCCTCGGTGATCTGAAAAGTCCGATGGCCGAGCAGGTCATCGCCATAGACGGACTGGCGATTATTCTTCATCCCCAGAATCTGCTGCGTCAGCTCGACACCGTTCAACTGGCGCGTATTTTCAGCGGCGAGGCGAAGACCTGGGAAGCCGTGGGCGGCGTCGGCGGGCCGATTCATTTGTATGCGCGGGACGAGCAGTCCGGCACCTATGACACCTTCAAGGAGCTGGTGCTTAGCCGACAAGGCAAGAGGCTGGATCCTACGACCCAGCGCTTCGAGTCCAGCGAGCAGTTGTCGGACGCTGTCAGCCAGGACCCGCAAGGTATCGGTTTCATCGGTTTGCCCTACGTGCGCCAAGCCAAGCCTCTGGCGATCGTCGACGGCGACTCCCAGCCCATGTTGCCACTGAACAACCTGATCGCCACCGAGGACTACCCCTTGTCCCGACGCTTGTTCTTTTACATGCCGCCGCTACAAGCCAATCCATGGGCCGAGGCCCTGGTCGATTTCACCCAAAGTGAACAAGGCCAGGCCATCGTCGCGGCCAACGGCTTCATTGCCCAGACCGTCCACGCCATGTCCGTCACCCCGAATGCACTGATGCCGGAGGGTTACCAGGCCCTCAGCCGCCATGCCCAACGCCTGACGGTGAATTTTCGCTTCGAAGAAGGCAGCGCCAGCCTGGACAACAAGGCCCACCAAGACCTGGGGCGCGTGCTCGACTATATAAAGCAGCACGGCAAAGCCGACCGGCGCGTGACCCTGGTCGGTTTTGGCGACGCCAAGGACGATCCGGCGCGAGCGGACCTGCTGTCGAAACTGCGCGCCATGGCAGTGCGCCGGGAACTGGTCAAATATGGCGTGGCCCTGCGCGAGGTCCGCGGGTTCGGCGCGTTGATGCCGGTGGCGGCCAACAATGAAGACGAAGGACGGGTTCGCAATCGGCGGGTGGAGGTTTGGGTTTACTGAACGCCGTCCAAGGCGCGCAACGCAAATCCTGTGGCGAGGGAGCTTGCTCCCGCTGGGTGGCGCAGCCGCCCCAAGAATTTGGGTCAAGGCCAGAAACTTGGGCCTGCTGCGCAGTCCAGCGGGAGCAAGCTCCCTCGCCACAAAAGCCTGGATGTTTATCGCATCAACCACCGCGTAAGACCTAACCACCGCGTCTTGCGCCATTGCCTACAACTACGCCAGAATCCGCCGGCTTGTGCGCCTTGAGGGCGGGCTTTACTGTTGCTCGGTCGCTGAAGAATCAGCGATCGGGTTTGGTAGCCCGGGTAAAACTAAGGCGCACAGCTCCGCATGTTTTTTATGGCGGCTGTGCGTGGGGCGCCTTATGGCGCGCTGGGTTTGCCTTGGTACCCGGTCTACCAACCTGCGTATAGCCGCTACCCAATGTTTGGTAGCAAAGGGTTGCAGCTCCAATTACCAAGGAGTTCATCTATGTTCAAAGCGACCCCAAACCCACCGGGCGCCAATCCAAGCGCACTCTTCACCATCATCAACGGTGTCGACACCGAAGCCCTGCTCGCCAACCTCAGCGAAACCCTCGCTTCGGCCAACGCCATGGTCAGCGACCTGGCGTTCGACCTGGATGGTTCAAGGCGCCACATCGCCCTCGGCATCCTGCAACTGATCGAACTAAGCGCAATGCTGGCGAATCGAGCGCTGGATAACGTCGAAGCACGTCCGTCGGCATAAACGCTTACATCGTGGCGAGGGAGCTTGCTCCCGCTGGGTGGCGCAGCCGCCCCAAGAATTTGGTTCAAAACCAGAAACTTGGGCCTGCTACGCAGTCCAGCGGGAGCAAGCTCCCTCGCCACAAGAGCAACTGCGTCATGGCGTACTACCGCCCCGCCAACTCCATGATCATCCGCGACAACAAATAGATCCGCGGCACCACGCTCTCGACTTCGGCGTACTCCTCCGGTGTGTGGATGTTGCCGCCAACGATGCCAAAGCCATCCAGCGTCGGCGTGCCCACACCGGCGGAAAGGCTGGCGTCCGCCGCCCCGCCACTGCCTTCCTCGGTAAGTTTGCGCCCCAGTTCGCCATAGATGCCCTGGGCCATCGCCATCAACCGATCCGATTCCTTCGTCTGCGGCATCGGTGGCAAGCCGCGTTGCAGGCTGGTGGTCACTTCGGTGTCGGCGATCAGCTTGTCCTTGGAAACACGTGCCAGGTCTTTTTCGATACGGTCGAATTCTTCCGGCACCGCTGCCCGCACGTCGGCCTTGGCGGTGGCCTGGTCAGGAATCACGTTGGTCCGGTCGCCAGCCTTGAGCACAGTGAAGTTGATGGTGGTCTTCTTTTCCGCGTCGCCGAGCTTGCCCAGTTGCAGAATCTGGTGCGCCGCTTCCATCGCCGCATTGCGCCCCAGTTCCGGCGCGACTCCGGCGTGGGCCGCCTTGCCCTTGACCTCCACCAGCGCCGTCGCGCTGCCCTTGCGCCATACCACGAGGCCGTCAGCCGGACGACCCGGTTCAAGGTTGAGGGTCACATCATGGGCCTTGGCGGTTTTCTTGATCAGGTCGGTGGCGACGTCCGAGCCGGTCTCTTCGCTGGCGTCGAGCAGGAAGGTAATTTGCGCGTAGTTATTGAAGTCAAGGTTCTTCAGCACCTTCAAGGCATAAATCCCGGCGACGATGCCGCCCTTGTCGTCCATCACCCCCGGCCCGTAGGCCCTGCCATCCTTGATATGGAACGGGCGTTCGGCGGCGGAGCCCTCCTTGAACACCGTGTCCATGTGAGCCATCAGCAGGATCCTGGCCTTGCCGGTGCCCTTGAAGGTCGCCAGGACATGCTGGGTGCCATCCGAATTCGGCACCTTTTCGATAGTCGCGCCGAGCTTCTGCAACTCATCGATCGCAATGTCGCCGACTTGGGTCAAACCCGGCACATAGCCGGAACCGGAGTCGATATTGACCAGCCGTTCCAACAGTTTCAGGGCCTCGCCCTTGTACTGCTCGGCATCGGCCAGCACTTGCTGATGGGGCTGCGCGAAGGCAGCGGGGGCCAAGGCGCCAAGGGCCAGGCTCAGGCCGAGATTGATGGCCAGACGGGAGCAAAGAGCGGTAACGGTCATGAGTTCATCCTTGTTTCATCGGGGAAGTCATTTGGCACCCTACCCGAGAATATCCAAGGGCTCTAGACCGCCGACGCCTCCAACACCAGCCGATGCCGCTGAAAGACAACCCGGTTGCGCCCACCTGTCTTGGCCTCATAAAGCATCTGGTCAGCGTCGTTGAGCCACGCGGTCGCGTCGCCATACGCCGGGTTGAATGCCGCCAGGCCAATACTCAGGCTGACTTTTAACGTCGGATCCTGGTCGTAGCCAAGCGTTGCAAAACGTTCGCGCAAACCGTCCATGGCCTGAACGGCGTTGTGCAGGGTCAGGTCCGGCAGGATCACGCAAAATTCGTCGCCACCGTAACGCCCGATCACATCTGTGGCCCGCAGGTTTTGCCTGAGCAACTTGCCGAGCTGGCGCAGCACCACGTCGCCGGCGCCGTGGCCGTAGGTGTCGTTGATGGCTTTGAAATGATCGATGTCGATCAGCGCAATCGCGCCGTGGGTTGCGTCCGATGGATGACGCAGGTGCCGCTGGAACTCTTCGTTGAGTCGGTCCTTCCAGGCGCCATGGTTGAGCAAGCCGGTCAGGCTGTCGGTACGGCTCAGGGCCAATAGCTCACGCTTTTGCCGGCCCAGGGTGTGGGCCTGGCGAAAGCAGATCCAGCCCAGCGCCAGCGGATAAAGGCACAGCAGCGGCAGACAGGCGTAGAGCTGCGCCGGGCTGGTCATGGGCACGCTGGCCAACGGGAATATCAAGACGCCCAGCGCGATGCCGCTCACTTGGGCTGCGGCGCCGACCAGCAGGAAACGCAGGCCACCGATGGCGACATTGTTCATCGCCATCATCGCCAGCGTGACAGCCGTGGGCAGCGGATTGAATTGCATTGCGGCGACCCAGAAGCCGCCAAGGAAGGCGTCGATCAACAGATTGCGGTGTTCGGCGTGGTACGGCACCGCCGCACGGCGGGCCCACTGATAGGACACGTGTGGCCAGAGCAAGCCATTGAACAGCATGAAACCCCAAACCCAAGGCGCCGGATCGAGGGGATAAACGGCGGCGCTCACTACCAACAACCCGAGCGCCAGGCCGAGGATGCGCGACGTGTAAAGCCTCCTGGCCAGCGAGAGTCCCTTTCTTCCCGTTTTTTGCATAGAGGCCTCTGCACCGCAGGACTCCCGGGGCGCCGGGATGGGATAACCGGAGTCTATCAGGATGACGTCAAATAGCCATCACTGGATGAAGGGGTATTTATTCTTACGGACAAACGTGGCTCGCCGCGGATTTTGGCTATACATGAGAAAGGGAATTCACTGGCCGACACAGCGGGTATCAAAGCAGACGCGTCCCTGTCGTCGCTATATCCCAGGTTTCAGCTTCACTTATTTCACTTATATAGGCTGATCGGTCGCCGAGGCTGGCTGGTCAAACGCTAACGTGACCCATGGAGGGCAAGAGATGCTGGTGTTGTGTGTAGTCCTCGCCGTGTTTATCGCCTGGAGCTGGCTGACGTATCCAGGCATCGGCCACGTGCTGTATGACTTGGGCATGGCCCTGGAAGCACGCCTCTATCGATTGCGCAAGATCACCGTGCCCATCAGTGAAATGACGGTATCGACCTGGCAGGGTGGTCCCTATGAAGCGTCCGGCAGCATCCTGATGCTGCACGGCTACAGCGCTGACAAAAATCTCTGGCTGCGCTTTGCCCGGCATTTTGTCAGCCAATACCGGGTGGTGATTCCCGACCTGGCCGGCCATGGCGAAACCGGCTTCAAGGCCGGCGGAGGCTACGACATCCCCACCCAGGCCCGACGCGTGATCGAATTGCTCGACGCTTGTGGCCTGGACAAGGTCCACGTGATCGGCAATTCCATGGGGGGCTACCTCGCGGCATGGCTGGCGGCGACTTCGCCGGAACGGGTGTTGACCCTGGCGTTGATCGATCCGTCCGGCGTCACCGCTCCCGAGCCCAGCGACATGGAGCGTCACCTGGCGGCCGGGCACAATCCGTTCCTGGTCTATTCGCGGGATGATTTCGCGCCGTTCTACGCCATGACCATGGCCTCGCCCCCCTGGTTGCCCAGCGTGGTGCTGGCAGCGATCGCCCAGCGTTACGAACAGCGCCGGGAGGAACTGGCGGAAATCTTCGTTGACCTTCGCGCCAGCCCGCCGATGGAGCCACACCTGGCTGGCATCCGCGCGCCGTCGTTGCTGCTCTGGGGACGCAAGGACCGACTGATCGACGTCAGCAGCGTACCGGTCTGGAGCAAGGGCATTGCCGACCTTCGCGTGGAGATCTGGGACGGGGTCGGCCACATGCCGATGGTTGAACGACCAGGCAAAACCGCGGCGTTGTACCGGGATTTCTTGAAGGGATTGGGGCAGTGAGCACAACGCAAGATCTGAGGTATCGATCCAGATGAACATCCTCTACGACGAACACCTCGACGGCCCATTGCCCAAAGTGGACAAACAGGCCCTGCTGCACACCTTGCAGTCACGGATCCCGGACCTGGAAATCCTCCACCGCGACGAAGATCTCAGGCCCTACGAATGCGACGGACTGTCGGCCTATCGCGCCACGCCGATGCTGGTGGTATTGCCACGGCGAGTCGAGCAAGTACAGGCCCTGCTCAAGGTGTGCCACGTACAAAACGTCCCGGTGGTCGCCCGAGGGGCCGGAACCGGCTTGTCCGGTGGCGCCCTGCCCCTGGAAAGCGGCGTGCTGCTGGTGATGGCGCGCTTCAATCAGATCCTGCATATCGACCCCGATGCGCGCACCGCGCGACTTCAGCCAGGCGTACGCAACCTGGCGATTTCCCAGGCGGCGGCACCGTTCGGTCTGTACTACGCGCCGGATCCCTCGTCACAGATCGCCTGCTCCATCGGTGGCAATGTCGCGGAAAACGCCGGCGGCGTGCATTGCCTGAAGTACGGCCTGACGGTGCACAACCTCTTGAAGCTGGAAATCCTCACCATCGAAGGCGAACACCTGACCTTGGGCAGCGAAGCCCTGGACTCGCCGGGCCTGGACCTGCTGGCGTTGTTCACCGGTTCCGAAGGACTGCTGGGAATCATCACCGAGGTGACCGTCAAGTTGCTGCCCCGGCCCCAGGTCGCCAGGGTGTTAATGGCCAGTTTCGATTCGGTGGACAAGGCCGGGCGGGCAGTGGCGGATATCATCGGCGCCGGCATTATTCCCGGCGGCCTGGAGATGATGGACAACCTGGCGATCCGCGCCGCCGAGGATTTCATCCACGCCGGCTACCCGGTGGATGCCGACGCGATCCTGCTGTGCGAACTGGACGGGGTCGAGGCCGATGTCCAGGATGATTGCGAACGGGTGCGCCATGTCCTGCAACAGGCCGGGGCGACCGAGGTGCGCCAGGCTCGGGACGAAGCCGAGCGCCTGCGGTTCTGGGCCGGACGCAAGAATGCTTTTCCGGCGGTGGGCCGTCTGGCACCGGACTATTACTGCATGGACGGCACGATTCCCCGGCGTGCCCTGCCCGAAGTGCTACAGCGCATCGCCAGCCTGGGCGTCGAGTATGGTTTGCGGGTCGCCAACGTCTTCCATGCCGGCGATGGCAACATGCACCCGCTGATTCTTTTCGACGCCAACCAGCCGGGCGAACTGGAGCGCGCCGAAGCCTTGGGCGGGAAAATTCTCGAACTGTGCGTCCAGGTTGGCGGCAGCATCACGGGTGAGCACGGCGTCGGCCGGGAAAAAATCAACCAGATGTGCGCGCAGTTCAACAGCGACGAACTGAACCTGTTCCATGCCGTGAAAGCGGCGTTTGATCCCCTCGGCCTGCTCAACCCTGGCAAGAACATCCCCACCCTGCACCGCTGCGCTGAATTCGGCGCCATGCACATCCACGGCGGGCAGTTGCCGTTCCCTGAACTGGAGCGTTTCTGATGATCGGCGAAGTCGACCGTGACGCCAGCGACCTGCTCCTGGAGCAGGTCAACCGCGCCCGTTCCAATGCCACGCCGCTGCGCATCCAGGGCTCGAACAGCAAGGCTTTCCTGGGACACGACGTGGCTGGCGAAGTGCTCGATACCCGAGCGCATCGCGGTATTGTTGACTATGACCCCACCGAACTGGTCGTCACCGCCCGGGCCGGAACCCCGCTGCGCGAACTGCTCGCCGCCCTGGACGCAGCCGGGCAACGGCTGCCGTGCGAACCACCGGCATTCGGCGAGGATGCCACGGTGGGTGGCATGGTCGCCGCCGGGCTGTCGGGACCGCGCCGCCCCTGGGCCGGTTCGGTGCGCGACTATGTGCTGGGCACGCGCCTGATCAGCGGCCATGGCACGTTGTTGCGTTTTGGCGGTGAGGTGATGAAAAACGTCGCCGGCTACGATCTGTCGCGTCTGCTGACCGCCAGTTTCGGCTGCCTGGGGGTGATCACCGAAGTCTCGCTGAAAGTACTGCCAAAACCTCGCCACCACCTGAGCATTCGCCTGGAAATGGACAGCGCCGAAGCCCTGGAAAAATTCGCCGAGTGGGGCCGACAACCTTTGCCCCTCAGCGCGGCCAGCCACGAGGGCGGTTGTCTGAATTTGCGCCTGGAGGGCGGCGAAGGTTCAGTCAGCGCGGCGCATCAGCGCCTGGGCGGTGAAGTCGTTGACGATCAATACTGGACAGCGCTGAACGAACATCGCCTGCCGTTCTTCGATGAAGGTTTGCCGCTGTGGCGCCTGTCGTTGCCCAACCCTATCGGTCCCCTCGCCCTGCCCGGCGCGCAGCTGATCGATTGGGCGGGTGCGCAGCGCTGGCTGAAAACCGATGCCGACACGGTACAGACACTGGCGCGAGAGTTGGGCGGGCATGCCACCTGTTATTGTCCAGGTATCACCGACACGCCGTTCCAGCCGCTGGCCCCGGCGCTGCTGCGCTATCACCGTCAACTCAAGGCACAACTCGATCCCCAGGGTTTGTTCAATCCTGGCCGGATGTACGCGGAGTTCTAGATGCAGACTCGGTTCAGTGACGAAAGCAAGCGCCTGCCCCGTGCCGAGGAAGCCGAGCGGATCCTGCGCAGTTGCGTGCATTGCGGTTTCTGCAACGCCACCTGCCCGACCTATCAGTTGCTGGGGGATGAGCTGGACGGCCCGCGCGGACGCATCTACCTGATCAAACAGGTGCTCGAAGGCCAGCCTGCTACGGCGAGCACCCAACTGCACCTGGATCGTTGCCTGTCGTGCCGCAACTGCGAAACCACTTGCCCGTCCGGCGTCGATTATCACAATTTGCTGGACATCGGCCGCGCCGTGGTCGATGCGGCCGTGCCTCGTCCGCCCAGCCAACGCGCACTGCGCCTCGGCCTGCGGGGGTTGGCCGCCAGCCCCGAGCGGTTCAAGACGCTGCTGCGCCTGGGCGCAGTGTTCCGTGCGGTGTTGCCGGCAAACCTGGCCACCAAGTTGCCCCGGGCCTCGGCGCCGCATGGCGAACGCCCGGCGGTGCGCCACGCTCGCACTGTGCTGATGCTTGAAGGCTGCGTGCAGCCGGGCTTGTCACCCAACACCAACGCGGCCGCCGCACGGGTGCTGGATCGCCTCGGCATCAGCGTCATTGCCAGCGCAGAAGCCGGCTGCTGCGGCGCGCTGGACTATCATCTGGACGCCCAATCAACCGGACTGGACCGCGCCCGCCGCAACATCGACGCCTGGTGGCCGCACCTGCAAAACGGTGCCGAAGCGATCGTCCAGACCGCCAGCGGCTGTGGGGCATTCATCAAGGACTACGGGCATTTGCTGGAACACGATCACGCCTATGCCGCCAAAGCCCGTCAGGTCAGCGAGCGGGCATTGGACCTGGTGCAAGTGCTCGGCAACGAACCGCTGGAAGAAATCTGCGCCGCCAGGAGCCAGCGCATCGCCGTTCATTGTCCCTGTACCTTGCAGCACGCGCAGAAACTCGGCGGCACCGTTGAAGCCCTGCTCGCACGGCTGGGGTTCAACCTGACCGAGGTGCCCGACGGGCATTTGTGTTGCGGTTCGGCCGGCACCTATTCGCTGACCCAACCGACCCTGGCCCGACAGCTGCGGGACAACCGCCTGAACGCGCTGGAAAGCGGCCGTCCGGAGCTGATCGTCACCGCCAACGTCGGTTGCCAGAGTCACCTCGACAGCGCCGGTCGCACGCCGGTGCGGCATTGGATCGAGCTGGTGGATCAGTCCCTGGCAGAATGAAGTCCTGAAGATTCTTCGTTTGTCGGCGCTGGCGAAGGCTGCGATCTTTCGTCCAACTTTCCCACAGCCTTCGCCAGGAATTCTTACGATGAGCTTCGTCAGCCCCGACTTGATCCGCCAACGCTTCTCCAGGGCGATGTCCGACATGTACCGCGACGAGGTGCCGCTGTACGGCGCATTGATGAACCTGGTGGAGCACACCAACGCCCGGGTACTGGCAAACGACCCGTCACTGGCCGAACACCTGCGCAACACCGGCGAACTGCAGCGCCTGGACTTGGAACGCCACGGCGCCATTCGCGTTGGCACCGCCGCCGAACTGGCGACCCTGGGCCGCCTGTTCGCGGTCATGGGCATGCAACCGGTGGGCTATTACGATCTCACGCCCGCCGGCGTACCGGTGCATTCCACGGCGTTTCGCGCCGTGCATGAAACATCGCTGCAGATCAGCCCCTTCCGGGTGTTTACCTCGCTGTTGCGCCTGGAGCTGATCGAGAACACCGAGCTTCGAGCCTTTGCCGAGTCGGTGCTGGCTAAACGGCAAATCTTCACCCCCAGCGCCCTGCAGCTCATCGACCTCGCCGAACGCCAGGGTGGCCTGACCGAACCCCAGGCTGAGGACTTCGTCCTACAGGCCTTGGAAACCTTTCGTTGGCACCACAGCGCCACCGTCACCGCCGAACAGTATCGACAACTCAGCGCCCAGCACCGCCTGATCGCCGACGTGGTGGCGTTCAAGGGGCCCCATATCAATCATCTGACGCCGCGCACCCTGGACATCGACATTGTCCAGGAGCAGATGCCGGTGCATGGCATCACGCCCAAAGCCGTGGTCGAAGGACCGCCCCGTCGCCAGTGCCCGATCCTGCTGCGCCAGACCAGTTTCAAGGCGCTCGACGAGCCCGTCGCGTTCACCGACCAGCCTGCGTCCCAAGGCAGCCACAGCGCACGTTTTGGCGAGATCGAACAACGTGGCGCCGCCCTTACCCCCAAGGGCCGCGCGCTCTACGACCAATTGCTGAACGCCGCGCGCGACGCCCTCGGGGCGTTTCCCAACGAAGCCAATGCCGCACGCTACAACACGCTGATGGCTGAACACTTCATCCAGTTCCCGGATACCCACGATGAGCTGCGCCGGCAGGCACTGGCCTACTTTCGCTATTTCGTGACGCCGCTGGGGCTCGCCGCCAGAGGCACTATCGATCAGCCGGCCTCGCTGGAGCACCTGTTGGAGCAGCAATACCTGCGTGCCGAACCCTTGGTCTACGAGGATTTCTTGCCGGTCAGTGCCGCCGGCATTTTCCAGTCGAACCTGGGTGACACAGCCCAGAGCCACTACGCCGGACAATCCAATCGACACGCGTTCGAAGCCGCGCTGGGACAAGCGACTATCGACGAGTTGGGGTTGTATGCCGAGACGCAACAGCGTTCCATCGACGAATGCATGCTTGCCCTGAAAGCGTAGGAAACGGCCGAAGGACAAAGGCGTAAGAACTTGCGCATCGGGTTATCAAAACCCCTCGGATTTTGCCGTTTTGCCCAGGCAATAAGGCACCCGGTGCTGCGTGGGCAATGAATCGTCCCGCACGGCGCAGTCCGTTACGTATATTTTCAGGTTTTGGCTTGATGCCTGAACCATAAATTTACGTAGGCTTTTGATTTTCAGAACATTTTTATAAATGGCATAGCTCTTGATAACGCTCAGCCGCCTCGAGGCGATTCGCGCCCCGGGCTTCAGTTATCCAGGAAGGAGAGCATCCATTGGCTACCCCCGCTTACATGTCCATCGAAGGTACCAAACAAGGCCTGATCACCGCCGGCGCATTTACCGCCGACTCGGTGGGTAACACCTACCAGGAAGGCCATGAAGACCAAGTCATGGTGCAGGGTTTCCAGCACCAGGTCACCATCCCGCGCGACCCTCAGTCCGGCCAGCCAACCGGCCAGCGCATGCACAAGCCGTTGGTGATCACCAAGGTCTACGACAAAGCCTCGCCGCTGCTGCTCGCAGCCCTGACCAGCGGTGAGCGCCTGACCAAGGTTGAAATCCAGTGGTACCGCACCTCGGCGTCGGGCACCCAGGAACACTACTACACCACCACCCTGGAGGACGCGATCATCGTCGACATGAAAGACTACATGCTCAACTGCCAGGATCCGGGCAACAGCCACTTCACCCATCTGGAGGACGTCCACTTCACCTACCGCAAGATCACCTGGACCCACGAAGTCAGTGGCACCTCAGGCTCCGATGACTGGCGTTCCCCGGTCGCGGGCTAAGCCATGCAGGTGTTCGCCCAGTGCGACGGCCTCGGCATTCCATGCGCTGGTAAAGAGCCAGGCACTGGGCGAACGGGGACAATGATAGTGGAGCTTCCACGGTATTTCCCCGAGCGCCGCTTAAATAATTATTCACAATACGTGGCGAGCCAGCTTACTCGCTCACTGTAAAAACTTAATCGCGCCGCGCCGTTTTCTGCGCATCGGTTTCCTGCGCTTCGGCGTCACCTTGCTGCTGTTTGCGCTTGGCCGGGTCGTTGGGCCGCAGCGCGTCGTTGTCACGTTCCACTTCGCCGGGCAAGCCCGGGGCGTCGGGGTTGTGTTGCGTTTGATCGGGGCTGGACTTCATCGTGAACTCCTTGGGTTGTCAGCCTTGGAATCAGGCATCAGGGTCTGCCACTTCCTGCGCGACGTTGGCATCTGGCGAGCGTTGGTGGAGTTCCTCGGCTTTGATCTTGAGAGTTTGCCAACCTTCCAGATCTATCGCCCCTTGGCCAAACAGATCATCGGCCAGGCGCACCAGCTCGGTGAAATGAGCATCCGGCGACTGCTGGAAGTAAGCCTTGTCGTCGAACAGCCGCTGCCAGTCGGCCAGTGACGGAGGTTTGAGGTCATCGCTCATGACGGGCTCCCGCGAGGCATTCATAAGCTATGAGGGGCGACCTGCGCGGGGAGTTCCGGCGATTGTCAGTAGCCGGTCATTTCCAGATAGCCGTTGCCGCCATGGCTGCCGCTCAGTTGCACCGGCCCTTCCCAATAGGGAATGCGCAGGTCCATCCAGGCGTTGGGGTTCAGCGCCTGGGTGGTGATGTCGAGCTGTTTTCCGGGAATGCTGATGGACCAGCGCACCGGCATTGAACGGCCGGCGACCTCGACGGTGCCTTGTGGCGTGAGGCTGATTTCACCAGCGTTGAGGGTTGTCGCCTGGCCTTGGGCGTCAATCCACGTACCCGTGAGGTATGGCGCACCGTCCTTGTGCCGCATGCGGTAGAGCATGACGTGTTCGCCGGTGTCCAGGTGCAGGGAAAACCAGTCCCAGCCGGTCTGGTTCGCGGTCAGCGGCTGGCTGCTCCACTCACGGTCAAGCCAGGCCGGGCCGCTGACCGTATAGCGCTGGCCGTCGATTTCAAGTTCGCCGCTGGCCTGGAAAAACGGCTGGCTGTAGTAGTACGAAGCCTGGCCCTGCTCGGATTTCTGGCTGAAACCCTGCTCGCCCTGTAACACCAGCGTGCGGCTTGAGGTCAGCCGCAGGTCGTAGCGAAAGCGCGCGTCACCGGCCTTCAGTCGCATGTCCGCCAGCGGATCGGCCCCTGCGGCTTTCGTGCTGAACTGCCAGTCGTCGATCCAGGCATCGAAAGGCGTCGCCTGCACGCCGGCCTGCCCCACTCCGCCCCGGGCATAGCGCTCGGCGGCGTGATGCGTGGTGGCGGAAGTGACCGCGGCATGACCGAGCCAGATCGTCTGGTTGCGCCAGCCGCTGGCGGCGGGCGCGGCGTCCAGGGCGCTGCGAAACAGCGTCCATTGCACGCCAAAATCCCGACCCTGGGCGTCCTTCAGGTTGGCGGTCACGTACCACCACTCGATGCGAAACCCCTCATGAACGCCGTGGTCAGCCGGAAAACTGAAGACCCGCCCCGGCACCACCGGCGCGTAGGCGATGGCCGTATCCCCCAGCCCGGCGAAGCCTTTTTGTGTGGTTTGGGAGTCATCGCAGCCACTGAGCAGCGCCAACAGCAGCAGACCGACTCTAATTTTCATGAGCGAAGGTCCTCAACAAATCCGCCGGTTGCGTGCGGTACAGCGCATACAACGGCCAAGCCGACGCCAGCAGCGTGGCGAGCATGGCCAGGCCCAGCAGTTGCGCCAGTTGCAGCGGGAATATCCGCAAAGGCAGTCGCCAGCCAAACGCCTGGACGTTGATGACGGCGTCCAGGCACCAGGCCAGGGCGATGCCCAGCGGCAAGGCCAATACCAAGGTCAGCAATGCCAGCAGCCAGGTCTGGCCGAGGTTGAGCAGCATCAGTTGCCGCCGCGTTATGCCCAGCGCCCAGAGGGGCGCCAACTGGCTGAGACGGCTCTGGCTCTGGGTCAGCAGGCTGATGAACAGCGCCACCCCAGCCACCGCCAGGGTCAGGCTGTTCAGCGCGGCGGTGGCGGCAAAGGTGCGTTCGAATACCTGGGTCGACCAGCCCTTGAGCCGCGCCTGTTCGACAATGTGACTGTCGTCCAGATGGAATCGGGCCTGCAACGCTGCCAGTAACGAGGGGATCGCCGAGGGCTCGACGCGCAGGTTGAAACGATTCGGTGATAGCTCGGGCCAATGCGCCAACAGGTGTTCGGCGTTGACCAGCACATGTCCCTTGGGGTTGCCGTAGTCGGCGTAGATCCCCACGACGCGCGGCGACCAAGGCCCTTTCGGGGTCGGCAACGTTACGGCATCGCCGACCCGCACATTCAGGCGCCGGGCCAGCTGTTCACTGAGCATCAGCGTGTCGCCCCCGGCCAGTTGCGACCAAGGCTGATCGCCAACCGATTCGAGCAACGGCCAGTGCTGGCGATAGGTCGGATGATCAACCACCCCATACACATCGGTGGGCCAGCCCTGCAAAGCAATCGAGACCTGCCAGTTGGGCAACACGGCGCCAATGGCGGGCTGTTGCTTGAGCCAGGCGTGCAGCTCGCCCGCCTGGGCCGGGGTTTGCGGATTGATGTAAAGCTCGGCGCTCAAGCGTTGTTCGAGCCAATCGCTGAAGGTCTGCCGGAACCCCGAGGTCATGCTGCCCGCGCCGATGTTGGCGGCCAGCGCCAGCAGCAGCGCCATCAACGCCAGGCTCAATGTCGGCAACTGTTGGCGGCAATCAGCAAGAAACCATTGGCCCAGCACCGAACGGCTGCGGCGCAATAAAAGGTCCAGCGCACCATTGAGCAACACCGGTAGCGCCAGCGCCGCGCCGAGCAACAAAGCCGTCATCAGGACAAAACCGCTGCTGAGGCTGTCGCCCCAGAGCAGCGCCGAAAGCGCAATTAGCGCCGCCAACATTGCCACCCAACCCTGGCGCCGCAGCCAACGTGCATGGGCCTGGTGCCAGGCCTGGGGGTTGGCCAGGGCCAACAAGGGCAGGCGCGCCGCACGCAACAAACTGTCGGCGCCGGCCAGCAACGCACCGAACAGGCTCAGGCCAACGCCACTGAGCCACCACCCTAGGCTGAGACTCAATTGCCCGGCCACTTCGGCGCCGTACAAACCGCGCAGGCTGGCCGCGACATCCGGCAATAGCAGGCTCGCCAGCCAATAACCACTGAGCACTCCGGCGATCCCGCCGAGCAAGGCCAGCATGCCCAGCTCGAAGGCCAGGCCAGTGACCAGCATGCGTGCGCTGACGCCACAGGCGCGCAGGGTTCGCAGCAAACCGCGACGCTGTTCCAGGGCCAGGCCGACGGCGGCATGAACGATGAACAACCCCACCACGAACGACAGGAAACCGAGGGCGTCGAGATTGAGGTGAAAGCTTTCGGTCAGGCGCGACAGGTTGTTTTCTTCATCGGCGCGCTTGAACTGCAACCGCCCGTCGAACGCCTCAGGCAAGACCGCGTTGAAAGTGGCGGGCAGCAACAACCGTGATAATTGGTCCGTGAGCCCCAAGGCCTGTTGGGCATAACCGATGTCCATCAGCAGCATTCCCGGGGCCATGTCCGCCTGGACATGCAGCGGCGGCAGCAGTCGGCCCTCGACCGTCCGCGGGCGTTCGCCCTCGCTCAATCCCAACGCCCGCGAGGTTTGCGGCGCGATCCAGGTACGACCGGGGTCGTTGAAAAACGCCACCACGTCGCTCATCTCGCGTGCCTGCCCCGCCACCGCCGTACCGGGAGGCAGCGACACCGGGTCGATGCCCATCAGTTGCAAGCGCTGGTCCTCGTGGCCCTGGAGCGTCACTCGGGCCTGCAACACCGGCGACACCGGCCAGCCGTGGCGCCGCAGGTCGATAAACCATTGCTGGGTAAACGTACCGCCGCCGGGTGCGGTGAGGCTGGCCTGGGGTTCGCCGCCGATGAGCTGGCTGGCCCGGGCGTAGCTGTCGCGGGCCTGACTGTTCAGCGCCTGCACGCCGGTGAGCAGACTGGTGGCGAGCCAAAGCCCGGTCAAGACACTGAAAAATTGCACCGGGTGCCGGCGCCAATGGCTGAGCAAGGCCTTGAGGGTCTGGCGAAAGATCATCACTCCTGGGCCACCTGCGCCAGGCGTCCGCCTTGCAACACCACGCGATGGGCCAGGCGCGCGGCCACCCGCTGACTGTGCGTGACCATCAACAGACTGGTGGGAGTGCCGTCCAGCAGTTCCAACAACAGATGCAGCACCTCGTCGCTGGTGGCTTCGTCGAGGCTGCCGGTGGGCTCGTCGGCCAGCAGCAACGGCGGTCGGGAAGCCAGCGCCCGGCCCAACGCCACCCGCTGCTGCTGTCCGCCGGAAAGCTGCTCGGGATAGCGCCGCAACAGGTCTGCAAGGCCGAGCCGTTGCACCAGATGCGTTTGCCAGTCGGCATCGAAACGGCCGCAAAGACGCGCCTGGAATGCGAGGTTGTCCTCCACTGACAAACTGCTGATCAGGTTGAACTGCTGGAACACCAGGCCGATTTCCGTACGGCGCCAATTCGCCAATTGGTTTTCACTCATGCCATCGAGCTGATAATCGCCGCTGCGGATGCTGCCCCTATCCACTTTGTCCAGCCCGGCGACCAAATGCAGCAAGGTGCTTTTGCCGCTACCTGATTCGCCCATCAGCGCCAGGCTGCTGCCGGGCGCCAGCGTCAGGTCGACGCCTTGCAGCACGGGCAGGGAGCCTTGGGGTGTGGCGTAGCTTTTGAACACTTCGCGAACTTCAAGCATGGAAAGGCTCGTCGGATAAACGTAGGGCTCAGGATAGCGAATTTGCATGTCGTCAACACCGGAGCGTGACCCGCGCCCTTGCGCAACCGTTTGTCGCAGCCCAACCCATCTGCCCCGTCTCGCCTTGCAGTTCATCAGCTTTCTGCTATTGATCAATGACTAACACACGCCGTTTTTTAGCTGTCGGCGCAATCGTCATAAATATGACGACCTTGGATTGCCTCCTTCATGGACGATCGCCGACATGCCCCCTATCCAGTATCGCCTCGATATCGATGGTCTTCGCGCTGTTGCGGTGATCGCCGTGTTTGCCCACCACCTAAACGCCACCCTGCTGCCGGGCGGGTTCGTCGGGGTCGACATCTTTTTTGTCATTTCCGGATTTCTCATCACCTCCCAGGTGTTTGGCGAGATCAAGCAGAACATCTTTTCCATGAAGCGTTTTTATCAGCGGCGCATCAACCGCATCGTGCCTGCGTTGGCAACGGTACTGTTGGCAAGCGTGATTGCAGGGGGGTTCATTCTTTCCCCAGCCGACCTGACCCGGCTCAATATCAGCGCACTGTTCTCGCTGTTGGGCGCTTCGAATATCTATATCTGGATGAAGTATGGAAATTATTTCGCGGCGGACGCCGCAGAAGCCCCGCTGCTGCATACCTGGTCGCTGGGTATCGAAGAACAGTTCTACCTGCTCTGGCCGCTGCTGCTGCTGACGCTTTATCGATTGGCACCACGTTACCTGCTACCGATCCTCGGCATCGGCATTGTCGTAACGCTGGGCGTTTCGGAGTACGCCACGAAGCTCGTTCCCTCCGCCGCTTACTATTTGTTGCCCACACGATTTTTCGAGCTGCTGTTGGGTGCGGCGCTGGGCATTTATCTCTCTCAGCCTCGCTCGCTGGGCAGCACGGTGAGTCGAGCTTATGCCCTGGCGGGAGCTGGGCTGATTGTCTATTCCTTGCTGGCACTGAGCCCGGACGCGTCCTTTCCCGGCCTGAACGCCTTGATACCCTGCCTGGGCACGGCGCTGCTGATCCTGGCTGGCAGCGGCGATACCCGCTCCCGCCTGCTGACCAACCGACCCATGGTATTCATCGGCCTGATTTCATACTCGCTTTATCTATGGCATTGGCCGTTGATTGCTTACTTGAAGTACTTGGGCATCGACATGTCGCTACCGCTGGGCCTGAGTGTGGTGGCCACCGCGATTTTACTGTCCTGGTGCTCCTGGCGATTTGTCGAGATCCCGTTTCGGCGAACCGGAGCGCTGATGACATTTTCCCGCGTGCTCGCCCGCCGCTTCGTGATTCCGGCGCTGGGACTCACCGCGCTGGCAATCATGAGCCTGCAATGGCAAGGCTTCCCGCAGCGTTTCGTGCCGCAGGTGCGAACGCTTGAGGCAATGTCCCTGGCCGAACCGAACAAACTTCGTCACGGTTGCCATATGCCTAATGCGCGGTACAGCGCCGAGCCCGATCCACGTTGCCTGCTCGGTGCACGCAAGGCTCGGATCGACGGGGTGATGGTGGGTGATTCGTTCGCCAATCACTTCACCGGCATGGTCGACGTCCTGGCCGAACCTAACGGCATCGCACTGATGGACTACACGCTGGACGCCTGTCCGCCGATCTTCGGCCACGGCGCCAGGATGGCGCAAGCCTATGGGGCCCGTTGCGTGGCACGCAATGAGCGGGTGTTCGAACTGATCGAGCAGAACCGATACGCCTATGTCGTACTGGCCGGGGCCTGGCCCAGGGACGCGACGGTAGGCGACGTTATCGAAGCGAGCATCAGGCAAGTGGCGCATCACACAGGCCAGGTCATCGTCATCCTCAGCAACCAGAAGATCGACAAGGCTGCCACCTGCCCGGTACGGCGCTTGATGTTCCACCCCGCTCGCCAGTGCTCGGCCCCGCTGGAGACGATGACGGCCTATTGGACAGAAATACGCGCCAAGCTGCCCAACGTGCGCTTTATCGATCCCAATCAAGTGATATGCCCAGCCGGGTTGTGCAGCCCGATCGTCGACGGGCAACTGCTCTACCGGGATGACGCGCACTTGAACGATGTGGGCTCGCGCTTCATTGGCCGCGTGCTACGCGACCGGGGCTTTACGCTGCTGTACGACCCGTTGCCACCCAGGCCGATTGCCACGACACGGTAGGCTTCTCCTCAATGTCCCACTGCCACTTCGGCTGGGGCCGGCTTCGCGGTGACGATGTTGCTCAGGTCGATGTGCTTCCACGCAGGCTTGGCCCCCAGCCGTGCGTTGAAGCGGTAGTTGAAGGTGAAGTCGTCTTCAGTCGGTTGGCTGAGGGATTTTCCATAGCGGGCGACTATCCCCGCAGCGTCGTAGCCCATCAACTGCAGCAACGTCGGGAAAATGTTGTAGTGACTGGAGCGGTCCTTGTTCTGCGCCAAGGCGCCGGACCAATCCAGGCTGCGCAGTTGGCTGCCCTGGATCACTACCAGCGGCACCAACCCCTCCTCGTCCACCGGATCGCCACCGCAATGCGTATTGAGCCCGGGGTTGCCACGCTCATGAAGGTCCTGGCCATGGTCGGAGGTGTAGATCAACACAGCGCGGCTCAAATCGGCCTGTTGGAAGACTCGCCGGAAAAACTCGCCGACGTTCCACAGCAAGGTGTTCTGATAGGCGTTGCGATACAGCACCCAATCATCCTCCTCGCCGTTGAAACCGTCCCGTTTGCCGGTGTCGGCGACGTCCTCGAATTGTCCGCGCGGCAACGCTGGGCGGTAGCTCATGAAGTCATCAGGGTATTTGTCGTGAACCGGAAAATGCGCCCCGACCTTATTGACCACCACCAGTTCGGCGCGGTCATTGCCCAGCAGTTCCACCAGTTTGGCGGCAGCCACCATGTCACGGTCGCGCACCCGCGCCGCATCGAATTGGACAAACTCATCGATGTCCTGTTTTTCCAGCTCCGTCATCAAGTTCTGCAAGTGGCCACCGGTGCGCTGTGCATCGATATAGACGGTGCGCAACCCGGCATGGCGGGCGTACTGCCAGATTGACGGCTGGGTGCTGTTGATGCGCATGTAGTCGGCGCGCGTGCCGCCATAACGTAGGGTAACGTTGGTGTCGGCGCTGCAATTGGCGACGGACGCCGCATAGCCATAACTGAAAATATCCACGCCGGGCGGCGGCGTCTTGAGCCCGCTGGGCACACCAGACGGCGTGTTGATATCGAGGTAATTGCCGCCGATGCTTTCGTCGATGATCAGCACGATATCGTGGTTGATCAAAGAGGGTTGCCGGTCAAGGCTGACCGGCTCCCGAGGCCCCACGGTGTCGTGCAAGGCTTCGTAGACAAACAGGTTCAGGTAGGCCAGCGGCGTGTACATCACCGGCAAGCCGCGCGCGCCCTCGCCCGCCCTGGCGAACAGCACGCCACTGAGCAACAGCACCCCCAGCAAGGGCGCGGCGACCGGTACGAAAGCGGGTAACGGCAAACGACGCCGGGGCTTCAGGGCGACCCCCAGCAGCAGCAACAGACCACCGGCCACTGCGCTGACAATGACCTCGCGATATTGATAGGCCGCTTCCTCGATGAAGCCGCCCGAGTACACCAGCGAGACGAACTGGCTATAGGTCAGGTAGCTGTCGGTGACCCGGGTATACACCTCGAAGAACACCGCCGAGACAAACATCGCCATGGCAAACAGATGCCTCAACAATGCCTGGCGAATGTAAGCGGTCAACCACAGCGCAAGCACCAGCGCAACGAACATCGCACCAAACAGCACTGTCGCAAAGCCAAAACCCAACGCCGCCAGACGCTCAAGGTAATAGTCATGGCCCCTGAACAAGTACAGCACCAGCAGCAGTTCCTTGAGGTATCGGGTCATGTCTTTCTCGGCGCAATCGCGGCGTGAAACGAGGTTTGTTTTCTGCACACTAGCAGCGGGTTTCCAAAGCGCAAGAAAGACGATGAACGGTCGATACGTCAAAAAAAAGTTAGCCCAAAAGTGACAACTTTGACGCCCTTAAAATATGAAAATCTATGGATCTATACCGTTCATCGCTTACTTAAACGTCGACACAGCCCTTTAAAATCGGCGCTTTTCCAAGTCTGTCAATGACTTGATATCAAAAAGCCCCACGCCGTCGAGTTTGCCAACACTGACAACTGTCATTTTGCTGACACGCTTTTCTGAAGCTGCGCTATACCCCTCTAAACAGTTTCATCCGAGTTACATCAACCGGTTTACGAGGCGCGCCGAAAATGGACGTGAGCGTATTTGGTACGGGGTATGTTGGGCTGATCCAGGCGGCGGCACTGGCCGATGTCGGACACCGTGTTCTGTGCGTCGACATCGACCCGAACAAAATCCGGCAACTGCAGCAAGCCGTACCGCCGATCAGCGAGCCGGGGTTGTCCGGGTTGCTTGAAGACAACATCAAGGCCGGTCGGTTGTCGTTCAGCTGCCAGGCCAGCGATGCGGTCAATCATGGCGAGCTGATTTTCATCGCCGTCGGTACCCCCGCCGATGAAGACGGCTCGGCGGACCTGAGCCATGTGCTGGCCGTCACGCGGCAAATCGCCGACTTCATGGACAGCGACCGCACCTTGATCATCAAGTCGACGGTACCGGTGGGCACGGCCGATAAAGTCGCCGAATGCGCCCGCCAGGCGCTGGCCCGCCGAGGCCTGAAGCAGCTGAACGTGCGTGTGGTGTCCAACCCCGAGTTTCTCAAGGAAGGCAGCGCCCTGGCCGATTGCATGCGCCCGGACCGGATCATCGTCGGCACCGCCGATCCGCTGGCACGGGATCAGATGAGCGAGCTCTACGCGCCGTTCTGCCGCAACCACGAAAAACTGATGTTCATGGACAACCGCAGCGCGGAGCTGACCAAGTACGCTGCCAACGCCATGCTCGCCACGCGCATCAGTTTCATGAACGAACTGGCCAACCTCACCGAGCGCCTGGGCGCCGACATCGAAGCGGTGCGCAAGGGCATCGGCTCGGACCCACGCATCGGCTACCACTTCATTTATCCCGGCTGCGGCTTCGGCGGCTCGTGCTTCCCCAAGGACCTGCGCGCCTTGCTGCACACTGCCGAGCAAAGCGGCATGCCGTTGCGCCTGCTGCGCAGCGTCACCGAAGTGAACGACAGCCAGCGGCACATCCTCTTCGAGAAACTCGCCCAGCAGTTCCCGGACGGCTTGGCCGGCAAATCGATCGCCGTCTGGGG
The DNA here is from genome assembly GCF_051131945.1 of Pseudomonas sp. Z5-35. Lineage (NCBI taxonomy): Bacteria > Pseudomonadati > Pseudomonadota > Gammaproteobacteria > Pseudomonadales > Pseudomonadaceae > Pseudomonas > Pseudomonas sp. Z5-35. The sequence goes on along the minus strand of NZ_CP071640.1, from coordinate 2,051,436 downwards.
CCTGGCCTTCAAACCCAACACCGACGACATGCGCGAAGCTCCCAGCCGCTATCTGATGGAAGCGCTGTGGCGCGAAGGCGCACGTGTCCACGCCTACGATCCGGAGGCCATGTCCGAATGCCGGCGTCTCTATGGCTATCGCAAAGACCTGAACCTGTGCGCCACTCGCGACGACACACTGGAGGATGCCGACGCGCTGGTGATCTGCACCGAGTGGAAGAATTTTCGCGTGGTGGATTTCGACCTGCTCGCCAGCAAGCTGCGCGCGCGGGTGATCATCGACGGGCGCAACCTGTACAACCCGGAACACCTGGCTGCCGCCGGTTTGTTGTATCGCGGCATCGGCTTGCTGCACACGGTGCCCAGCGCCCCCGCCCAAGGGCCACGGGCATGAACATCCTGGTGACCGGCGCGGCCGGCTTCATCGGAGCCCATTGCGTGCTGCGACTGCTGCGCGACGGCCATGACGTGTGCGGCCTGGACAATTTCAACGATTACTACGACCCGCAGCTCAAACACGACCGCGTGGCGTGGGTAAAAGCCCAGGCCGGCGAGTTTCCCTTGGCGTGCATTGACCTTACCGACGCGGCGGCAATCGACGAATTGTTCCAATCCCATCGCCCGGACGTGGTGATTCACCTCGCCGCCCAGGCCGGCGTGCGCTATTCGCTGCAGAACCCCCACGCCTATGTCGACAGCAATCTCACCGGGTTCCTGAACATTCTGGAAAGTTGCCGCCGTCATCCGGTCAAGCACCTGATCTACGCCTCTTCCAGTTCGGTGTACGGCGCCAACCCGCGCACACCGTATTCGGTCCAGGACGGCGTGGATCATCCGCTGTCGCTGTACGCTGCGACCAAAAAAGCCAATGAGCTGATGGCCCACAGCTACAGCCACCTGTTCGGCATCCCGTGCACCGGCCTGCGTTTTTTCACCGTATACGGCCCCTGGGGCCGGCCGGACATGTCGCCGATCCAGTTCGCCAAAGCCATCGCCGAAGAACAGCTGCTGCAACTGTTCAATCATGGCGAGCACGAACGCGACTTCACCTACATCGACGACATCATCGAAAGCATCGCCCGGCTGCTCGAACGCGCGCCCTACCCGACCGTGCACTGGGATCGCGAACAACCGGACCCGGCCAGCAGCCTGGCGCCATGGCGCATCTACAACATCGGCGGGCAGCACCCGGTGGCGCTGCGCACCTACGTGGCGTTGCTGGAAAAGCACCTGGGTCGCGCCGCCCGGATCGAGCTGCTGCCCCTGCAACCGGGGGACGTGCTCAACACCTGCGCCGATGCCAGCGACCTGGCCCGGGCCACCGGCTTCCAGCCTTGTGTCGAACTGGAAGATGGGCTGGGACGCTTCGTTGACTGGTTCCTCGATTACTACCCACAACCCGCCCGCACGCTGGGTGCGGCAGAACTTCAGCGGAGGCGTCTATGACCCGACATGAGCAACAGATACCTATCAGCGGCTCCGGACGCGACAAGCGTGTCGACCCCGAGCATCGCAGACGCTTGGACGCGGCCATCCATCGCCAAGGGCGTGGCTGGTTGACCGGTCGCGATAGCGGTCGGCCCTGGACCGTCTCGCGCACCAACCGCGTGGTGGCGTGCCTGGGCGCATTGGCGATCCTGATGCTGCTCTGCCCGCTGTTGCTGGGCCTGGCACTGCTGGTGAAGTTTTCCAGCCCCGGGCCGGTGCTGTTCGTGCAAAAACGCACCGGTTACCGCGGTCGCGTCTTCGGCATGTACAAGTTCCGCACCATGGTCGCCGAAGCCGAGGCGTTGAAAGAGTCGCTGCGCCATCTCAACAAACACGGCGCCGATGCCATCGACTTCAAGATCGATAACGACCCGCGCATTACCCCCATCGGCCGGTTCCTGCGACGCAGCAGTCTCGACGAACTGCCGAACCTGATCAACGTGGTCACCGGCGACATGCGCCTGGTGGGCCCCCGGCCGACCTCGTTCAACGCCTACCGTTACAAGGACAGCCATCTCGTGCGCCTGAGCATCTACCCCGGCATGACCGGCCTGTGGCAGATCTCCGGGCGCAGCAATATCGACTTCGATCAGCGCGTGGAACTGGACCTCAGCTATATCGCCGAGCAGAGCCTGTTGCTGGATTTGAAGATCCTGATGATCACCCCCTTCAAAGTTTTCAGCGGCCACGGAGCGAGTTAAATGGACGGTTCGACGAATATCCTGACCATAGCCAGCCCGAGCGAGACCAACCTGACCTCGACCGTGCTCGACCCGGATCTGCGGATCCTTCTTCTGACAGCCGCCAATACCGGCACCGGCACCAGCACCAGCGCCATGGCACTGGCCGCGCAACTGGCGCAAATGAGCAGCGGGCGCGTGCTGCTGGTCGACGCCAGCCAATCGCCGCGCAACCTCACCCAGCAACTGTCGCTGCAAAAAGAGCGCGGCTTCAGCGACCTGCTCTTCAACAGCCTTACCCCGCCGTTGTTGCAAGACTGCGTGGTGCGGGTTTCCAGCCTGCCCTTCGACGTGCTGCCCAACGGCCGCCTGGGCCACAACGCCGAACGCCTGACACCCGAGCGACTGCGCCCACTGTTCAGGCAACTGGCGACGCAGTACCGCTTCGTGGTGATCGACGCCGACGCCGTGTATTCGGCCACCGACACCCTGGTCATCAGCACTCAGGCGGACGGCGTGGTGTTGGTGGTGCGCGGCGAGGACACCCGCTGGGAAGTGGCCCAGGCCGCGCGACAACGACTGGCCCAGGCCGGCGCGAAAGTGGTCGGCAGCGTGTTCAATCGCCGCAAGTACTTCATGCCCAAATGGCTCTACAACAACCTGTAAGCCTGCAAAAGGATGACGAGATGAACGCCAGAATGCTTGTCCTGCTGTTGCTGCCGCTTGCCGGTTGCTCCAGCACAACCGATACCCGCTCGATGCCGGTGCAGATCCTCACCGCCGCGCCGGCCAACGCCCAGGCCACCGACATGCCGAAGGTCGAACAGACCCTGCGGCCGCAAGATGTGCTGGATGTGATTTTTCACATCAGCACCACTTCCTCCCAGGCCTATCGCGTGCAGCCGGGCGACCAGGTGGCCTTGAACTTCACCGCCGCCAGCCAGCTCAACGGCACGCAGCAGGTGATGCCCGACGGCAGCATTGAACTGCCGGGCGCCAACACCTCGGTAAAGGTCGCCGGCCTGACCACCGACGAAGCCCGCCTGGCGGTGCAGCGGGCCTATGACCAGAAAATGCTGTTCCAGCCCAATCGCAACCAGTTGACCGTATTGGTGACCAGCCCGCTGGCCGGCGAAACGACACTCAGGAACACCTTGACCCACCCGAGCACCGGTATGAGCCGGGAAATCATCGTGGGCCGGGATGGCTACGCCAGCTTCCCGGAAATCGGCGCCGTGCCGTTGCAAGGCATGACCGTCACCCAGTTGGAAACCTTCCTCAACGAGCGCTATGCCCAACTGCCCGGCCACATGACCGTGGACGTGTTGCTCAAGTCCACCGCCGGCAACGAGATCTATGTCCTCGGTGAAGTGGCCCAACCTGGTTCCTACCCGATCCGCCGGCCGATCTCGGTCCTTGAAGCGCTGACCCTGGCCCGTGGCACCAACGTCAAGGCCAGGCTCGACTCGGTGGTGATCATGCGCCGCAACGGCAACCAGGTCGAAGCCCGTCACTACGACGTGGAAAAAGCCCTGAGCGGCGACGCCTCGCAGATCGCCTACCTGCAACCGGAGGACATGCTCTTCGTTCCCAAGACCAAGCTTGCCAGTGCCGGCGAATTGGCCAGGCAACTGGCTGACGTAGTGCTGTTCCAGGGCGTGGGGTTCAGCTTCGGCTACCGCGTCGACAACAAAGGCAGCGACAACTGAAACCCAGGTGACCGACCATGAACCCCAAGGAAAATTATCTGCATGAGTTTTTCAGGATCTTCTTCGCCAACAAGCAGTGGGTGAAGCGCGTCTTCCTGATTTTCGCGGTGATCGCCCTGGTATTGCCGTTGATGCTCAAGCAGAGCTTCGACATCACTGCCCAAGTGATCGTCCAATCGAAAAAACTCTCACAGGGCGACGCCACCACGTCGCTGAACCAGGAAAACGCCACCTTCATTCCACCGTCCCTGGCGGACATGGAAACCGAAAGCAATATCCTCCGCTCGCCGGCGTTGATTCGCGAGACCATCAAGACCCTGCGCGACCAAGGCGAATACACCCCAAGCCCTGGCGTCCTCGACAAATGGGTGAGCGAACCGCTCAAGCGCTACGTCACCCAGCCCTTGCGCGAATACGTGATCAACCCGCTGCGCGACGGCCTGGGGCTGGAGGTCGATCCGGTACGCGACACCCTGCTGGATACGCTGACCGACGAGGCCATCGAAAATCTCAAGATCGAGACCCTGCCCGGCTCCAACGTCATCTCCATCGTCTATAGCTTCGGCGACCCGGCCCAGGGCACCCGGTTCGTGGCACAACTGTTGGAGAACTACCTCACCGGCCGCCAGGCACTGCAATCGATCGAATTGCCCCAGGCCTTTTACGAACAGAAAAAAGTCCAATACCAGACGCGCCTTGACGGCCTGGAGGGCAACCGCCTGGGGCTGCTTGAAGGCGTCGGTTCCTCTGACCCCAAGGAAGAAATCACCTTCCGCCTGAACGCCATCAACACCGAAGAGCAGGCCTTGAACCTGTATCAGGATCGCCTGTTGCAAAGCCAACGTTGGCTCGACTACCTCAAGACCAGCCTGGCGGCGGCGAACAGCTCGCGGTTCAACGACTACACCTTCCCGTTCACCTTCACCACCACCGTGGACAACATCGCCTTCGAAGACCGTGAAATCAAACAACTGGGCGAGCAACTGACCAGCCAGGTCAGCCGTTACATGAACGACTTGGCGATCTTCCAGCCCAGCAGCGAACCGATGCTGCTGGCTCGCGAGCAGATCATGCGCACTCGCCAGCAATTTTTGAAAGTGGTGAGCAACCGCATCCAGGAACGCACCACCGACCTGGCGGTGGTCAGTTCAGTGATCAATCAGAAAGTCGAACGAATCGCCGCCTTCAAGGAGCGCATCCACCAGTTGCAGGAAACCCAGAGCAAGCTGCGGCAGATGGACACCGAGATCAACGCGCTGCATGCGGCGTTCTCCACCTATGCCCAGCGGTTCGCCGAAGCCAGCTCTGCTCGTTCGCTGGACAACGACCTGTCCAACGCGCGAGTACTGAGCCCGCCGTTCGAACCCACCGCCGCAGCGTTTCCCAAGCCGATGTTGATCATTGCATTCGGCCTGTTCAGCGGCTTGCTGCTGGCGATCGCCCTGGTCTATGTGCGCGAGTTCTTCGACCATCGCTTCAAGCATCCAGCGCAGATTGGCCAACAACTGGACCTGCCGGTGTTGCTGGTGATCAACGAGCAGTCGCCCGAGCAGCTCAACCCGCATCGCAACTGGAGCCTGCCCAGCCTTGTCCATTGGGTGAAAAATTGAACGCGCCGTTCGGCCCGTCCCACCGCAGCAGCCCCCTGTCGATCATTCATCTGCTCGACAGCGGTGGCTTCTACGGGGCCGAGCGGATGTTGCTCGATCATTGCCTGGCCACGCCCGGACAACACCAAGTGTTGTTCCTGGCGGCGCCGCCGACCTTGATCACGCGTTTCCGCCAGGCCGGGGTCGATTGCCGCCACTGCGCCAGTTGGGGCGAGCTGTTGCAGCACCTGCGGCAACGGCGCGCAGATCGGCCGCTGATCAATACGCACAACTTCAAGGGCCTGTTGTTCGGCTGGGCCGCGGCCACGTTGCTGCGCCTGCCGCTGGTGATTACCCAGCACGGCTTCACACCGCGCAGTCCCAAGCAGCGTTTCTACACCTGGCTGAGCCTGCAGCTGTGCCGCACCGCGCCGGTCAAGCGCGTAGTTTGCGTGGCCGAAAGCATTGCGGCACTGCATCGCCAGGCCAGCGTGAGGGCGGAAAAACTCGACGTGATTCCCAACGGCCTGCCAGCCAAGACGACGCCGCTGCCCCACCGCGACGACCGGCAGCGCTGGCGGGTCGGCTATGTGGGGCGCTTGAGCAGCGAGAAAGGTCCGGACTTGTTCCTGGACGCGATGATCCCGCTGTGCCAGCAGCATGCGGCGCTGCACGCGGTGATGCTCGGCGACGGCCCGGAACGCCAGCCCTTGCTCAAGCGCATCGCCGAGGCCGGGCTGCCCACGCGCATCGAATTGCCCGGTTACCAGACCGACATGAATGAATGGTGGAGCCGCCTCGATGTGCTGGTAATCAGCTCACGCACCGAAGGCACGCCGATGATCCTGCTCGAAGCCATGCAAGCCGGAGTGCCGGTGGTGGCGTTCGGCGTCGGCGGCATTCCCGATGTCTTGCAGGACCGCCACAACGGCCTGCTCGCCACGCCGGCCGACAGCGCGCAGCTGGCGCAGCAGATCGAAACGCTGTTCAGCGAACCGCCCCTGGCGCGGATCCTGGCCGATAACGCGCGCCGCACCCAAAGCGACCGCTACGACCTGCGTACGCTGGCCGAACGCTGGTCGCAGCTCTACATCCGCACGGCACGGGAGGCTCAGCCATGATTGTCCCGCTCTCGATCGTCAGTCTGCTGGGGCTGGTGTGCCTGGCATTGCTGGCCAGTCCATATCCGTTTCTCGCACCGGGTGCGGTGCTGGGGCTGGTCGGCGTCGCCGTGTTGTACCGCAAGCCCGGCTGGGGTTTGCTGGGCATAGCGGCGTTGGTACCGTTCGAAGGCCTGTTCAAGGACAACGCGTTTTCCGGCAGCAAGTTTTTTGGCGTGGCGCTGATCCTGATCCTGATGTTGCAACTGGCCTTGCACCAGATTCCAGCGGCTCGCCTGCGCAGCAATATCTGGAAGCCGCTGATCGGCTTCATGATGCTGTATGGCCTGAGCCTGTTGATCTCAGAAAACATGGACTTGTCCATGACCCATCTGCGAGAGCTGACGGTGGGGCTGATTCTTTTCGTGATCACCTTGCTGATCGGTCGCGAACTGAACCTGGACCTGTTCGCCCGAATGATGACCGTCAGCGTCGCTACCACCTGCGTGCTCGCGATGTTTTCGGCTAAATACCAGGACCAGGGCCGCGCCTCCGGCCTGCTGGAAGACCCTAACTCGTTTGCGCTGTTGATCGCTTTCACCGTGCCGCTGGCCCTGTTGCTGGTCCTGCGCAGCCCGAACCTGTTGCACCGGTTGTTCTGGGGAGGGGGTTTCATCCTCTTGCTCGGCGGCATGACCAAGACCGAATCGCGGTCCGGGCTGGTGGTTCTGTTGCTCAGTCTGGTGATCGGGTTGTATCACTATCGGGCGCAATTGCCGCGTATCCGTCCTCGGCACCTGGGGTTCGCCATGCTCGGGCTGGCGCTCCTGGTCCCGGCGACCATCGCCGTGATGCCCGCCGGTTACGTGGCGCGCATCCAATCGTTGAGCATCCTCAGTGCCGGCGCCAGCGCTCACAAGGACGAATCCCTGGGCCGCCGCGCCTCGTACATTCTCGTGGGCAGCCAGATGATCCGCGAGAACCCGATACTTGGTTCGGGCCCCGGGACGTTTCCCCTGCACTACGCCCCCACTGGCTACGCCAAGGCCTTCTCGGCCAATCGCAAATTGGGCGACCTGTATCGCCGGGCGCATAACACCTACCTGGAAATTTTCAGCGAGATCGGCGTTCCAGGCGGGTTGATGTTTGTCGGCATGATCGGCCTGGGCCTCTACAACCTGATGCGCGCGCGCCAACTCTGGCTCCAGCGCCGGGACTGGGCGCAAGCGGACTTGTTGACGCACCTGGGCATGAGTTTCCTGTCGCTGGCGTTGTTCCTGATGTTCCTCAGCGCACCGAATCACAAGTTGCTGTGGATCATGCTCGCCTTGACCAGCGTGTTGCGCTACGACGCCGAACAGGCCGCGCCAGCGGAGGCCCGCTCATGAGCCGCGTCAGTATCGTCATCCCGATGTACAACGAGGCCCGGCACATCGGCCGCACGCTGCTGGCAGCGCGGGAGGCCGCGTGCCAGGCGCAACTGGAATGCGAACTGATCGTGGTCGACAACGGCTCCGATGACCATGGCCCGCGCATCGCCAACGAGCTCGGCGCGCGGGTGCTGATCGTGCCCGGCGTACACATCGGCACCCTGCGCAACCGTGGCGCGGCGATCGCCAGCGGTGACTGGCTGGCGTTCATCGACGCCGACATGGAAATGCCCGCCGACTGGCTCAAGCTGTTGGTCGAAATGGAAGGCCGCCAGGGCGATGTGCTGGGCCTTGATTTGGACACGCCCGGACACGCGCCGTGGTTCGCGCGAGCCTGGCAGCGCCGCAGCCAGCGTCCCGGTTCACGCCCCTTGCATCGGGTGCAGTGGTTGCCCAGTGCCAACCTGCTGATGCGCCGCGCCTGGTTCGATCAGGTCGCAGGCTTCGACGAAACCCTGCGCACCGGCGAAGACAAGGATTTTTCCCTGCGCTTGCGCGAAGCCGGCGCGCAGTTGCTGTTGGTCAACGAAAGCGTGGCCCTGCACTGGGGCTACGAAGGCAGTTGGCGTGAATGGATGAGCAAGGAACTGTGGCGCCAGGGCAGTCACTGGCAGTTGCTGCGCAGCCACGGGCCGAGCCTGCGCCTGTTGCGTTTCCCCGCGTTGTCCATTGGCGCCTGGGGCCTGGATTTCCTGGCGCTGGTTGCCCTGCTCCAGGGCCAGGCGCGCCTGGGGTTGATGTTGCTGCTTATCGCCGCTTTGCCGGCCTTGGTCCTCAGCCTGCGCCAGAGCCAACGCGACCCGCGCCTGGCCTTGCAACTGTGGATCCTGCATGGGATGCGCCTGCACCTGACCGGCGCTGCGTTGCTGCTCAATCTATGTCAATGGAACGTCAGGAGACCTGCCCGTGGCTGAATTCATTTATTGGTCTTGCCTGTTGCTGCCCGTCTACGCCTACCTCGGCTATCCGCTGATGCTGAGCCTGCTGGCCCCGCTGTTCCCGATCCGGCGCTACGGCACGGCCTTGCCGATGAACGTCAGCATTGTCATCGCCGCCCACAACGAGGCGCGTCATATCGAAGAGAAACTGCGCACCTTGCTGGCCCAGGACTATCCGGCGCGCTCGCTACAAATCATCCTCGCCAGCGATGGCTCGACCGACGACACGGTGGCCTGCGCGCGCAAGGTCATCGACTCGCGCGTCACCGTGCTTGACCTGCCACGCCAAGGCAAGGCCGCCGCCCTTAATGCCGGTGTGGCCCACAGCAATGGCGAGATCCTGGTGTTTACCGATGCCGATAACCGGTGGGCCCACGACACCCTCGGTCATTTGTTGGCGCCGCTGGGCGATCCGGAAGTCGGCGCCTGCGCCGGGCATATGGAAATCCCCGTGCCGGGCAAGGGCCTGAGCCTGGGCGACAGCCTGTACCGCCATTACGAAGGCTGGCTGCGGCGGGTGGAAAGCCGCACCGGCTGCATGGTCTCGGCCGACGGCGCCCTGCTGGCGCTGCGCCGGACGCTGTACCAAGCGATTCCGGCGCAGGTCAACGATGACTTCTTTCTCAGCACCTGTGCGCCGGCGCTGGGCAAGTCCATCGTCTACGCGCCACGGGCCCGGGTGACCGATCAAGGCGTGGACGAAGCCGACAAGCAGTTTCGCCGTCGCCAACGGGTCACCGTCGGCGGGTTGCAGAGCCTGGCCCAGCGCCGGGAGCTGCTCAATCCGCTGCGCCATGGGCTCTACGCCATTGGGTTGATCAGCCACAAGTTGATCCGCCGCCTGGCGCCGGTGTTGCTCTTGCCGCTGCTGCTGAGCAATGCCTGGCTGTGGAACGAGCATGGGTTCTATCGCCTGAGCCTGGTGGCGCAACTGCTGGGCTACGCGATGGCGCTGATCGGCTTGATGGACGCGGGCCACCGATTGCCCCGGCCCTTTCGCCTGGCTGCGTTCGTGCTGGTCACGCTGGCGGGCATGAGCATCGGCCTGTGGCAGTTCCTGCGCGGCCAACGCTACAGCCAATGGAACCCCGAGCAGAATCGCTAAGGAGTACGGCCGATGTCGATCAAACACGTCTTCAAGCGCACCGGCGGCTGGCTATACCTGAACACTTCCCTGGGCCGCCACCCGTTGCGTGGCGCCGGCGTCATCCTGATGCTGCATCGAGTGCTGAACAACGACCGCGCCGCCGAGCTGCCCCATCGCAACGAGCTGTGCGTGGGACCTGATGCGTTCGAGCATTTGTTGATCTGGCTGCAACGGCATTTTGAATGCGTGCCCTTGATGAGCTTGTTGCTGGCCGACCCGGAAAGCGTCCCGAACCGCCCACGGGTGGCTCTGACGTTTGACGACGGCTGGCGCGATAACGCTATGAACGCCTTTCCCCTGCTGCGCCAGTACCAGGTGCCGGCGAGCATTTTTTTGTCCACTGATTTCGTCGGCAGCCGCCAGCACTTCTGGTGGGAAAGCATCGGCGAAACCCTCTGGGGCAGCCACGGCCAGGTGGCGCGGAACGCTCTGATCGAGCATTTGCACGACGTCGGCCGGCCGTTGCCGGTGCTGCTCGATGACATTGATGACGAGCGCCGCAGCCTGGCGCTGCTGCATTATCTGCAAAGCCTCAAGAGCCTCGACCCACGCCTCTTGAGCGACCTCACCGACGCTTGCCCACAAGGTTCCCAACCCCAGGCGCTGGACTGGACCCAAGTACGCATGCTCGAAGATTCCGGGCTGGTGCGCTTTGGCCCCCATGGCGCCAGCCACGCGATTCTGACCGGGCTGGATGACCAGCGCCTGCACGAAGAACTGACCCGCAGTTGGACGGCTCTGGAAAACGGCTGCGCTCAACCCTTGCCGGTGTATTGCTACCCCAACGGTGACAATGACGCTCGTGTGCGCGAGCAGGTGGCGGCCCATGGTTTTCCTTTTGCCCTGGGCACCGAGGCCGGACTGTATCGCCACGACGGCGATCCCTTGAACCTGCCGCGCTTCGGCGTCAGCCAGCGCAACGCCTGTCACCCGGAACTGCTGGCCTGGCGCATTCGTCGAGGGGCACGCCCATGAGCCGCGCTCATTACCTCAGGCACTTGGCGCTGAGCATGGGCACGCGCCTGGCGATGATCGGCCTGCGCCTGCTGCGCAACGTGCTGCTGGCGCGGATCCTCGGGCCCAGCGAACGCGGGCTGTTCGCGCTGCTCAGCACCCTGCCGGACCTGATCAGCGCCGCCACCAGCGGCGGGCTGAACAGTGCCGTCGGTTACCAGGCCGCGCAGCAACGGTCGATGGGTTTGCTGCTCAGTCAGGTGCTGGTCTTCGGCTGCCTGCTGGCCGGGTTGCTGACGTTGCTGGTGGTGGCGCTGGTACGCGAATTCGGCGGCGAACTGGATATCACCACGCAGCTGGGCCTGCTGGCATGGCTGCTGTTGTTGGCCGTACCGTTGACGGTGCTCAAGAGCGGCCTGCTGACCCTGCACAATGCCTCGGGCGGCGTGGGCGCGTTCAATGCCTTGCGGCTGATGGAATCCCTGGCGCCGCTGTTGCTGTTCGTGGCGTTGTTCTGGATGTGGAAAGACACCGCGCTGGAAGCGGCGCTGATCAGTTGGCTGGCAGGCCTGAGCCTGGTGGTGCTGGCCGGTTGGATGTGGTTGCGCCGCGATCACGCGTTCACCCTGCACTGGGATCGCGCCAGTCAGAACGAACTGCTGCGCTACGGCGCACGCAGCCATCCGGATTTGCTGTTCCAGCAAGTGATGCTGCGTTCGGACTTCCTGTTCATCGGTGCACTGTTGGGCAGCACCGCGTTGGGACATTACGCCATGGCCAGCGCCGCCGCCGAGCTGCTGCTGATCGTGCCGGAAGCGGTCACCACTCCGCTGATGAAACGCCTGCTGCAGCAAGACAGAGACATGCAGCGCCTGACCCCGCTGGCCTTGCGCCTGACCGCAACGGTGATGCTCGGCGCCTGCCTGGGCATGGCGTTGGTGGGCGAATGGCTGATCGTCACGCTGTTCGGCGCGGTCTATCAACCGGCCTATCCCGCCCTGCTGGCCTTGCTGCCGGGGCTGTTCGGACTCTGCTACGCAAGCATCCTGCGCCTCGACTTGCTAGGCAAGGATCGTCCCGGCAGCGTATCGCTGCTGATGGGCGCCGGGGCGCTGGCGAACCTGGCACTCAACCTGGTGTTCATTCCCCGCTATGGCATCGTCGGCGCTGCCGCCGCTTCGTCCATCGCCTATCTGGGTGTGACCGTTGCCATGCTGATGATGTATTGCCGTCTCAGCGGCGTGTTGCTGTGGCAGACGTTGATCATCCTGCCAAGCGATCTGCTGCCGATGCGTCAGATGCTCCTGGGGAAATCGGCATGAGTGCGGTTATCCGTCAAACCGCCATCGTGAGCAGGCTTGCGAGGGTGTCAGTCCACGGGTGGAAAACCGGCTTGTGCTTGTGCCTATGCAGCTTGGGCTGCCTGGCCCACGGCGCGTCCATGCAATGGACCGGTATCCGCGACGGCAGCCTGTACCTGCAAACCGACCGTGCGGATCGGGTGACCGTGCGCTGGGTGCCGGCCTGGCAGGCCGAGGCCAACACCGAACACTTGTACCTGCTCGACGGCCAAGGGCAACTCGTCGGTGAACGCCTGGTCGAGGCCGCTCAGGTGCGTGGCGAGCAGCAGTGGCCCTTGTTGCCGGGCGTCGCCAGTTATCGCCTGGAAATTCCCGGCTACAGTTTCCGTCGCTATGGGGTCGAACACGATGCCCGCACCCACGCCCTGTTCGCCCCGGCCAAAGTGCATTTCAGCGCCGAAGTCCACGACGGCGACGAGTTGTATTTCAAAGTGGCTGCTGGCGAGCAGGCAGTGCTGGCGGGCAAATTCCATAACGGCGTGCGCGCGTTGCAAGCCCGGCGCGTCGCCGATGGCAAACAGCTGCAACTGAACCTCAAGCCGTACCGCGCCTATTGGCATTTCGATCAAGTGGCGCTGCCGGCAGCCGACGTCGAACAGACCTGGCGCTTGCAGGTGCAAGGCAATGGCAAGCTGGCGTTCTGGCTGGACGGCACGGCCAACCTGTTCGCCCAAGACCCGGCGCACCTGCAACCGTTGCGCGAGGATCCCGGGCAAACCCACTTGAAGGTCCACGACGAGGTACTCGGCACGACCCCAAGATTGGGCATGTCCCTGCCCTACGTATTGCCGCCGCCGTCCAGCTACGCCGTGCTCGATGCACTCAAGCCCCGAGCCGCCACCTACTACAGCCTCGTCGATGTCACCGCGGCCAGGGCCGATCATGAAGATGCTTTCCGGCGCTTGTATCAGGACCGCTTCGGCATCGACCGGGACATCACCTTGTTGGCCGGCAGCCAGCGCCAGGCCGATCTGCGGGCCGATCGAACCAGCAACAGCGGCTTGCAAGCCTGGCTCAAATCGACTCGGGCCCTGGGTGGCAAAGGCATCCACTACCTCAGTTTCGCCGATGAACCGAACCTCAACTACCCGGACTTCGCCAGTTACCAGCAAGTGTTCGACAGCATGGTCGAGCAGGTCCGCGCCGACGACGCCAACGCACGCGCCGGGGTACGCATCGCCATACCGGCCAGTTCGCGGTTCACCAACGGTCCGCTGGCGGAAAACGCCGTGCAAAAACGCGGGATCGACTGGGCGCGGCGCCTGCTGGAAACGTCCGGCGATCAGATCGACGCCCTGGCCTGGCATGAATGGATGGTCCGCGACTTACTGGCCACCCGGACGTATCGCGACAGCGTCCGGCAGGCCGCCGATCTGGTGGGATTGGACCGCCAGGGCCGGCCGCGCAAGGCCTTGCTGCTGGACCAGACCAACATGTCCAGCGGCTCGAGCCTGAGCCCCTACGACCAGGAAACCCACTACGCCGCCCTGTGGTGGACGTCGGTGGCGATCAACGCCTCCGCCGACGGCTGGCTGGACATGCTCAACTGGTTCATGTCCGCCGACGAGCCGCAATACCCCAAGGGCATGGTGCGGATCCTGGGAACCCAGCGCTTCGAGATCAAGCCGGTGGGCCTGGCCCAGCAATTCATCCAGCAACACTGGCTCGACCAGGTTCTGCGCCTGGACAACGATGCGTTTGAAGTCGATGCGCTGGCCATGGCCACCGGGCCACAGCGCAGTCTGCTGGGCGTGAACAAAAGCACCCGCGCCCATCAAGTCAGCCTGGAGGGCGCGGCCTGCCCGCAACCCGGCGCGAGCCTGGTGTATTTCGGCCCCGACAACATCAGCCGCAACGTCCCGTTCGACTGCAAGGCCGGCCAAGTCGGTTTCCTGCTGCCAGGGGAAACCGTGTTCGCCCTGAGTTGGACTGCTTCCCTTCTCCCACAACCTGCCACCCGTCAGGAGGCTCCATGAACGTTCTGCAAAAATTGCGTGATCGCATTCAGAAAAAAGGCCTGCGCTCCCTCTTAAAGCTGCTGGTACGCCGCTTCGTGTTTTTCCATTCGCAACTGGTGTGGCTGGAACACGATGTGAAGATTCCATTGAGGTCGCATAACCTGAGGCCTTACCCACCGCTGCGCCGAGAGTTCATCACAGTCGCCAATGCCGACGCTTTTACCCGGCATTTCGGCGACCGTGTCGAAACCATGCGCGAGCTGGCGGCCGAGGGCTACACCGGCCTGATGTACCTGGACGACAAGGGCGACACCGTGGGTTTCGTCTGGGCCAGCATGCGGGACTATTTCGATCATCACTTCTATGGCTGCTGGTTCCCGATCAAGCCCGGCGAGTACTTTCAGTTCGGTGGCGAGATGATCCGCGCGTACTGGGGAACCCAACTGTCGGCGGATGTACAGATGGACATGTGGAAAATCATGGAAGACAAGGGTTGCAGCAAAATGGTCGATGTCTGCGACTTGCAGAACACCCCAGCGATCAAAATGCATATACGCATGGACTGCCAGGAACGCGGCCAGATCACCCACGTGTATTGCTTGTTCGGGCGCTGGCGGTTTTTCCGCGACACATTCTACAGCGGCTCGGTACTGGACGGCTTTCGTAAACCGGCCCCGCCGGTTGCATCGACTGCAACGGCCTGATGGCCATGGCGATCCGGTTCCAATGGTGTCGCTCCCTGGGCGCAGCGGATTTTCCTGCCACAGCTTATGAACAGCTGCGTACCCAAGTGACCGACGCGACACCCTTCAATACCCTGGCCTGGCTGCAAGCAGCGGAATTTGCCCTGCTACCCGACCAGCAACTGCACCTGCTGCTGGGTTGGCAAGAGCAGACCTTGTGCCTTTGCCTGCCGCTGGTATCGGGGCGCGAGCGGATCGGCGGGTTGCCGTTCCGGGTGCTGCGTCACTTGGGTTATCCGCTGGCCGACCGCATTGCTTTGCTGGCGCAATTGGACGCCGAAGGCATGGGCCAGGCATTGATGCAGATTCGTCAGCATTTGCCCCACGCCCTGCTGCAATTGAATGAAGTGACTGAGCCGGTCGGTGAGCAAAGCGTCCTCAGTGCCTGGATGGCGCTCAGTTCCACTGGGGAGCGGCGGCTCAGTTGTCGGGTGCCGGTGCACTTGATCAGCGACAGCGACCGCGAGGAAATTTCTGGCGATCCGCGCTACAAGTTACGCCGCGCACGCAAGCGGATCGCCGCCTGCGGTGCCGAGATTCGCCGGGTGACACCGGACGCCATCAGCATGGGGCAATTGTTGCGAGCCCTCGCCGATGTCGAGGCGGCCAGCTGGAAAGGCGAGGAAGGCGTTGGCATCTTCGCCGACCCGAGGCGCCGGCAATGGATGAACCACGCCTTTACCGCCCTCGCCGCCCAAGGCCAAGTGCGGGTGGTGATGCTGGAGCTCAACGGCGAGTGCATCAGCTATCGCCTCGGCCTGCTGGACCAAGGGCGCCTGTACGACTACAACCTGGCGTTCCTGCCGCAGCATGCCGACCTGGGCAGCGGCCGGGTACTGCTCGAAGAGTGGATTCGCTGGGGACTGGACGAGAACTGGCGCTGGATCGATGCATCACGGGTCAGCCTGGAGAATTCAAGTCATCAACTGCACGAACGCATGACCGGACAGCTGGAGCACTGGCGCTGGAGTTTCTATTCCTGGCAGCCCGACGGCTTGTTCCTTGGACTTGCCTTGCGGCTATGGAAAAGCCTGAAGCCTTGGCTGGGAAAGCGCCGGGCCAGACCGACCGCGACGACGGCATCGTCTCCCAACAAGCCTTCGGAGAATACGCATGCCTCGCCAAGTGATCGTCAACGCTGACGACTTCGGGCTTAGCTTCAGCGAAAACGAACTGATCCTGCGAGCCTTCGAAGCAGGCGTGATCAGCTCCGCTACGGCGATGGCCAACATGCCCGCTTTCGACCAGGCATGCGAGCTGGCCCTGCACCCTCTGCTTGAAGGGCGTATCGGCCTGCATTTCAACCTCAGCTATGGGTCGCCGCTAAGCCATTCAATCACCTCACGGGCGGCGTTCTGCGACGTCAGCGGCGAGTTCGACCTCAACTTGTCGCGTTATTGCTTGCGTCTGAGATCAAAAGATCTGGCGGCGGTGGAAGAAGAACTCCAGGCGCAGTGGCAACATTGCCTGGACCGCGGCCTGCGCCCCAGCCACCTGGATTCGCACCAGCACGTCCACAACATCTGGCCCATCGGAGAAGCAGTCGCACGCTTCGCCGCGCGTCAAGGCGTGCCAATGCGATTGGCCCGCAACCTCGGGCCGAACCTGACCACGCCCAAACGGATTTTCAAGACACTGCTCAACCGTCGCCTGCGTCGACTTTGCGGCGCAACAGCGGACTTCGTCTGCACCCCCGCCGACTTGCACCACGCGGCGCCACCGGGTCATGGCTCGCTTGAGGTGATCGTTCACCCACTGCATCTGGACGGCGATTTTGGCGACGCCAGCCTGGCTCCCGGTAAATCCCTGACCCACGTGCTGCACAGGCGTCTGGCGGGAGTGCCGAAGGTCGGGTATGGCGAGAGTGGGCGCGGGATCGAGCTGCTCGACCTGAGGGATATGCCGTGACAAGAGGCCGCTATGCGGCCCAGCGGGAGCAAGCTCCCTCGCCACGAGTTCACCTCAGCTCCCAGGGCATATCCTGGTCAGCGCGAACGCCGACCTCCTTGGCATTGACGTGCTCGTTCCAGCGTATCTGACGAATGGCGGCCGCCCTTTATCGGTCGAGCTTTTTCTCAACTTGCCGGACCTTGTCCTGCAGTTTTTCAGCGTCCTGCTCGTGGCTCTTGATCGACTTCGGCGTGATCGTTTTATCCACCTTGTCGGTCGCCGGATCGGGGCGCTGCACGTCGCGTTCCACCACCGGCACCGGCTCGCCGACGGCGTCCTTCGCGGGTGCAGCGTTGCCGACGGGTGTTTGCCCTTTGGAATGCTCAGGCGTCATGGCTTCGTCCTCGATATTGATACGTGTCGAGTTTTCGAGTCGGGCGAAACGGTGAGAGTTCGATCGGGTTACCTACCGTCTGGAGGCACAACGAGGCCCTCGTGGCGAGGGGATTAGTCCCCGCTGGGCTGCGCAGCAGTCGTAAGCACACCGTCCGAAATTCCAGCGTACCCTGGAAGGAATCTGCTAAAACGCAGCTTCTGCCCCAAGTAGCGAATCGCGTCGATGTCCTCATCTTTTCTCTCTCGCCTCAAGCAACGTTGGCTGGCCTGGTTTTTCATGGCTGCGCTGGTGGTCGGCCTGCCGGTGGGCTGCGCCGTGTTGCAGCACAAGGAGCGCGAATTGGTGTTTCGCATCGAGCCGGGGACCGCAAGCTGGTTCAGCGGGCTCCCCAGCGGGGTGCAGGAGTTCGATCTCAAGCCGAAAAGCTTCAAGGCCGGGGAAAATATCCATGGCTGGTGGTGGCCGGCCGAACGCAAGAATGCCCCGGCCATCCTGTACCTGCATGGTGTGCGGTGGAACCTGACCGGCCAGTTGTTTCGCATCCAGCAACTGAGGGCGCTGGGCTATTCGGTGCTGGCCATCGATTACCGCGGTTTCGGCAAGAGCCAGGGCGACCTGCCGTCGGAAGCCAGCGTCTATGAGGACGCGCGAATCGCTTGGGAGCGTCTCGAAGTGCTGCAACCGGACCCGGCGCTTCGGCTGATCTACGGCCACTCCCTGGGCGGCGCGGTCGCCGTCGACCTCGCGGCGCAACTGGGCCAGGAAGCCGCCAGCAATGGCAGCGTCGTGCCGGCCCGGGGCTTGGTCATCGAATCCACCTTCACGTCCCTTGGCGATGTCGCCACCGCGATGGCCAACACCTCCTTGCCGGTGCGCTGGTTGCTGTCGCAGAAGTTCGATTCCATCGACAAGATCGGCGAGATCAACATGCCGTTGCTGGTCGTCCACGGCGCCGCCGACCGCTATGTACCGCCGCGCTTCAGCGAGCAGTTGTTCAATGCCGCCCGCGAGCCCAAGCACCTGTTGCTGGTGCCGGGGGCCACCCACAACAACAGCATGAGCCTGGCGGGCCGGACTTATCGGCAGGCACTGGATACATTGATGAAAACCACAACGTCGCCTGTCGCAGGACGCGCTGGCGCCAGTCCGGCCAAGGCCGGTTGACGCCTGCTGCTCGTTCAAACATTTGTAGGAAAAAGCATCAGCTCCCCTGATATTCCGCTCGCGGGCAAAAAAAACGGCACCTTTCGGTGCCGTTCGTTTGTCACGCTTGAAGCATTACTTGCGTGCCGCCTCCCACGATTTCAACAGCTCGGTGTAGCTCACGGTTTCGCCTTTAGGCTTCTCGTTCGCCAGTTTCGGCTTCGGTGCACCCGGTTGGTCGAACCAGTATTGCGCGTCGCGCTCAGGGTTCATCTTAGGTGCGCAGGTGGCCTGGGCCTTGGAGCGTTCCAGACGGGTCATGATCGCGTCCTGATCCTTGGCCAGGCCGTCGAGGGCCTGTTGCGGAGTCTTCTCGCCGCTGGCAGCTTCGGCGATGTGGCTCCACCACAGTTGTGCCAGGCGTGGATAGTCCGGCACGTTGGTCCCGGTCGGCGACCATTGCACGCGGGCCGGGCTGCGATAGAACTCCACCAGGCCACCGAGTTTCGGCGCCAGGTCGGTCATCGCCTGGGAGTTGATGTCCGACTCACGAATCGGCGTCAGGCCAACGATGGTCTTCTTCAACGATACGGTCTTGGACGTCACGAACTGCGCATAGAGCCAGGCCG
Source organism: Pseudomonas sp. Z5-35 (assembly GCF_051131945.1). Taxonomy (NCBI): domain Bacteria; kingdom Pseudomonadati; phylum Pseudomonadota; class Gammaproteobacteria; order Pseudomonadales; family Pseudomonadaceae; genus Pseudomonas; species Pseudomonas sp. Z5-35. The sequence goes on along the minus strand of NZ_CP071640.1, from coordinate 2,032,280 downwards.
CGAGTTTCTGTTTCTCAGGCGTGGACTTCATGAACGTCCAGGACCCCACGTCCTGATAGCCCAGCTTCATGCCCTCTTCCCAATACGGACCGCGCGGCGAAGGCGCCATGCGCCATTTCGGCGTGCCATCGGCGTTCACCACCGGCAGGCCGGGCTTGGTCATGTCGGCGGTGAATGCGGTGTACCAGAAAATCTGCTGGGCAATGTTGCCCTGGGCCGGCACCGGTCCGGATTCGGAGAACGTCATGCCCGCCGCTTCCGGTGGCGCGTACTTCTTCATCCAGTCCACGTATTTGGTGGTGGCGAACACGGCCGCAGGGCCGTTGGTGTCGCCGCCGCGGGTCACGCTGGAACCGACCGGATGACAGTCTTCGACGCGAATGCCCCACTCGTCCACCGGCAAACCGTTGGGCAGGCCCTTGTCGCCACCGCCGGCCATGGAGAACCAGGCGTCGGTGAAGCGCCAGCCCAGGGATGGGTCTTTCTTGCCGTAGTCCATGTGGCCGTAGACGCGCTTGCCGTCGATCTCCTTGACGTCCTCGGAGAAGAACTTGGCGATGTCTTCATAAGCCGACCAGTTCACCGGTACACCCAGCTCGTAGCCGTATTTTTCCTTGAACTTGGCCTTCAGGTCCGCACGTTCGAACCAGTCGGCGCGGAACCAGTACAGGTTGGCGAACTGCTGGTCGGGCAGTTGATAGACCTTGCCGTCCGGCGCGGTGGTGAAGGAAATGCCGATGAAGTCCTTGAGATCCAGTGTCGGCGAGGTGAAATTCTTGCCTTCGTTGGCCATCAGGTCGGTGATCGACTCGGTCTTGCCGTAGCGAAAGTGCGTACCGATCAGGTCCGAGTCGTTGACCCAGCCGTCATAGATATTCTTGTCCGACTGCATCTGGGTCTGCAGCTTCTCCACCACGTCGCCTTCCTGGAGCAGGTCGTGGGTCAGCTGGATCCCGGTGATTTCGTTAAACGCCTTGGCCAGTACCTTGGATTCATATTCGTGAGTGGCGATGGTTTCCGACACCACGTTGATTTTCATCCCGCGAAACGGTTCGGCAGCCTTGATGAACCACTTGAGTTCTTCGAGCTGCTGCTCGGCTGTCAGGGTCGACGGCTTGAATTCACTCCCGATCCATTTTTTAGCGGCGTCTTCATAGGCGTCGGCCCAGGCCGCAGCGCTCAGCCCGCTGAGTGCCAGCATGGCTGCCAATGAAACGCTATGTCGCAGCTTATTGTTTTTATCGAACATAGAGACCTCCTGTTTGGGTTTAAGAGCTTTCGTCGAACCTTTGCGACTAGCCCCACCGCATCACTGCCAACAGCCACACCAAAGACAACGCGAACGCTATCCAGATGCTCCAGTCGGTAACGCCGATTACCAGCAGATGCAGGTAGGCGCTACCGAGAAGACCGATAAACAACCGATCACCACGGGTCGTGGCAATCGGCAGGAAACCACGTCGAGGGATACTCGGCGAACGCAGTTCCCACGTTGTCATGCCTGCCAGCAGCAAGGCGATGACCCCAAAGAATGCCGCCGTCGGGGCGGTCCAGTTCATCCATTCCATCATCGACTCCTCAGACCCGGCCCAGGGCAAAGCCCTTGGCCACGTGGTTGCGAACGAACCAGATCACCAGCATGCCCGGCAGGATGGTCAACACCCCCGCCGCCGCCAGCACACCCCAGTCGATACCGGACGCCGACACCGTGCGGGTCATGACCGCCGCGATCGGCTTGGCATTCACCGAGGTCAATGTCCGGGCCAGCAACAGCTCGACCCAGGAGAACATGAAGCAGAAAAATGCCGTGACACCAATGCCGGACCCGATCAACGGAATGAATATCTTGGTGAAGAACTTGGGGAAACTGTAGCCGTCAATGTAGGCGGTCTCGTCAATTTCTTTTGGCACCCCGGACATGAAGCCTTCGAGGATCCACACCGCCAGCGGCACGTTGAACAGGCAATGAGCCAGGGCCACGGCGATGTGGGTGTCGAACAGCCCAATTGATGAATACAGCTGGAAGAACGGCAGCAGGAACACCGCCGGTGGCGCCATGCGGTTGGTCAGCAGCCAGAAGAACAGGTGCTTGTCGCCAAGAAAGCGGTAGCGCGAGAACGCATAGGCCGCCGGCAGCGCGACCGCCAGGGAAATCACCGTGTTCAGGCTGACGTAGTACAGCGAGTTGAGGTAGCCGGTGTACCAGCTCGGGTCGGTGAAGATCACCTTGTAGTTTTGGAAGGTGAAATCCTGCGGCCACAGCGTCAGGCCGCCGAGGATTTCGGTGTTGCTCTTGAACGACATGTTCAGCAGCCAGTAGATGGGCACCAGCAGGAACAGGATGTAGATCAAAAGCGGAATCAGCTTTCTCTTGCTCATTGTGCGGGCCTCAACGGTTGGCGTCGGAGTGCGTCATGGCGGTATAGAACAGCCAGGACACCAACAGAATGATCAGGAAGTACACCAGGGAAAACGCCGCCGCCGGGCCCAGGTCGAATTGACCGATGGCCATCTGCGTCAGGGTCTGGCTGAGGAACGTCGTGGCGTTGCCCGGCCCGCCGCCGGTGAGTACGAACGGCTCGGTATAGATCATGAAGCTGTCCATGAATCGCAGCATCACGGCGATCAGCAGCACGCTTTTCATCTTCGGCAACTGAATGTGGCGGAACACCGCCCAGCTGGATGCACGATCGATCCGCGCCGCTTGATAGTAGACGTCTGGAATCGCCCGCAACCCCGAATAGCACAGCAGCGCCACCAGCGAAGTCCAGTGCCAGACGTCCATCACCAGCACCGTGACCCAGGCGTCCATGGTGTTGGCTGCGTAGTTGTAGTTGATGCCCATGGCGTTGAGCGTCGAACCCAGCAGGCCGATGTCAGCGCGGCCGAAAATCTGCCAGATGGTGCCCACCACGTTCCACGGGATCAGCAGCGGAATCGCCAGGATGATCAACACCAGGGACGACCATTTGCCCTTGGTCGGCATGGTCAGGGCGATGGCGATCCCCAGCGGGATCTCAATCAGCAGCACGCACGCCGAGTAGATGAACTGGCGCAGCAGTGAATCGTGCAGGCGTGGATCGAGCAGCACCTGCCGGTACCAGTCGGCGCCGACGAAGTAGCGGCTGGACTGGTCAAAAATGTCCTGCACCGAATAGTTGACCACGGTCATCATCGGGATCACGGCGCTGAAGGCCACCAGCAGAAATACCGGCAGCACCAGCCACCAGGCCTTGTTGTTCTGCACCTTGTTCATGGCTGCACCTCGCCTGCGGACTCAAGCAGATATTCATCGGCATAGACCATCAGCCATTGGGCCGGGAAACTGATGTACGCCGTACCTTCCGGCACCGGCTTGTCTTCGGCCAGGCGCACTTTCAGCGGTGCGCCATCGAGGTTCAGGGTCAGGATCTTGTAGGTACCCAGGTCTTCGACGTGCACGACCTCGGCTCGCATCGCGTCGTCGTAAGGACCGTCCCAGACATGGATGAATTCCGGACGGATACCGACCTTCAGGCTTTTGCCCTCGGCTTCGGCGACACGCCGTTGCAAAGTGTCCGAGAGCGGCAAGTGGGTCGAGGCAAAACCGACGCCGCCGGACTGCGCCGTGACCTCGATCAGGTTCATGCCGGGGCTGCCGATGAAATAGCCGACAAAGGTGTGGCTCGGGCGCTCGAACAAATCCCGGGGCGTGCCGAACTGGACGATCTGGCCGCCGTACATCACCGCGATCTTGTCGGCGAACGTCGAGGCTTCCAGCTGGTCGTGGGTGACGTAGACCATGGTGATGTTGAACTGCTCGTGGATCTGCTTGAGCTTGCGCCGCAATTTCCATTTCAGGTGCGGGTCGATCACCGTCAGCGGCTCGTCGAACAGGATCGCGGACACATCGTCACGCACCAGCCCGCGGCCCATGGAGACTTTCTGTTTTTCGTCGGCGGTGAGGTTGCGAGCCTTTTTATCCAGCAGACTCTGCAGGTCGAGGACCTCGGCGATTTCCTGCACCTTGGTGTGGATTCGCGCCTCGGCCATGCCCTGGTTGCGCAGCGGGAACGCCAAGTTGTCGAACACCGTCATGGTGTCGTACACCACGGGGAACTGGAACACCTGGGCGATGTTGCGGCGCTCCGGGGTCAGGTCGTTGACCACTTTACTGTCGAACATCACCTGCCCTTCGGAGGGGCTGAGCAAACCGGAGATGATGTTGAGCAAGGTCGACTTGCCGCAGCCAGAAGGCCCGAGCAGCGCGTAGGCACCGCCCTGTTCCCAGATATGGTTCATCTCGCGAATCGCGTAGTCTTCGGGGCCCGCCGGGGTGCTGGTGTAGCTGTGGGCGAGGTTCTGCAAACGAATTTCGGCCATCAGGCAACCCTCGCAATGCGCTGCCCGGGGGCTTGGACGAGCTTGCCCTGGGCATCGAAGACAAACAGTTTGTGGGTCGGAATATAGATGCGGATCGGTGCGTCGACGTCGTATTCGTGCACGCCGGGCAAATGCAGGACGAGCAGGAAGTGTTCGTTGCGCACGTGCAGGAACGTCTCCGAACCGCTGATCTCGGCCACCTCGACGGTCACCGCCAGCTCCAGGTCGTCATCGTTGCTCGGCACCAGGGAGATATGGCTGGGGCGCACGCCGAAACGGAACTCGCCCTCGCCCACCGGACGCAGGTCGACGTTCAGCGGGAAGTGCACGAAGTTGGCGAAGCTGACCTCATTGCCGGCAATGCGTCCCGGCATGAGGTTGATCGGTGGCTCGGAAAACAATTCGGCGGCCAGCACGGTTTGCGGCTGGTGATACACCGAGGACGACTTGCCGCTCTGGATCACCCGGCCTTCATGCAGGATCGTCGTGGTACCGCCCAGGGCCAACGCTTCGTTCGGCTCGGTGGTGGCGTAGACGGCGATGGTGTGGCGAGCCTGGAACAGCTCGCGCATTTCCTGGCGCAGTTCTTCACGCAGCTTGTAATCGAGGTTCACCAGCGGCTCGTCGAACAGGATCAGTTCGGCGTCCTTGACCAGCGCACGGGCCATGGCCGTGCGTTGCTGCTGGCCGCCGGACAGCTCCAGCGGATGACGCTTGAGGAATTTTTCGATCCGCAGCATCTTCGCGGTTTCCAGGACCTTGCCCTGGATAATCTCCTCGGACACACCGGCCTGGCGCAACGGCGAGGCGATGTTTTCGAAAACGGTCATGGTCGGGTAGTTGATGAACTGCTGATAGACCATCGATACATTGCGCAGCCGCACCGGCCGCTTGGTGACATCGACGCCGTTCATCAGGATGCGACCGCTGTCGGGCTTGTCCAGCCCAGCCATCAAGCGCATGAGGCTGGTCTTGCCGGACAGCGTGCGGCCCAGCAGGACGTTGAAGGATCCGGGTTCGAAACTCAGATTGGCATCGTCGATCCAGGTCTGGCCTTCGACGGTGCGACAGATGTGCTCAAGCTGTAATGACATGGCTCGGCCTTTTTATTATTTGGAGTCAAGCGACCCAGGTGCAAAAGCGAAAGCCGTGCCAGAAATCGCAAGCCCATGATTTTATTAGAATAGGTTTCTGTTAAACGGAAAATGGCATTCGCGGATGAACACAAGTGAACAATGAGGAATGAACAACTGAACAATGGGCAGGTTGACAATGAACAATTTTGAACAACACTGAATGAACGCTTTCGGTTAGCCTGGCCTCCAGTCGATGGAGGCGCGATTGCCCCAGCACATGGAGTCTGTGCGAGACTTGCCACAACAATAAAAAATCGCACCTACGAGAGTGCCCCATGGCCGCACCTGCTCCTGCCTTGACCCACGAGGCCATCATCCAAGCCTCCTGGTCCCGCTGCCGCGCCTTTGGCCTGAATCACCAGAGCGTGCCCGCGTTCGACCAACTGCCCGCCGAGGGCATCGCCCAGTTGCTGGAAAGCCAGCATTCATTGGTGCAGACCACGCACCAGGAAGTCCTGCCGTATTACGAGAACATCCTGAGCAATTCCAATTGCCTGATCATGCTGGCCGACAATCAGGGCCAGGTGCTGACGTCCTGGGGCACCCAGCGTTTCATCGAGCCGAAACTGGCCCATGGCTTCAGCGCCGGGGCGAGCTGGATGGAACGCTGCACGGGCACCAACGCCATCGGCACCGCATTGGCTTGCGAACAGGCTGTGCACATCGAACACGATGAACACTTCCTCAAGGCCAACCGCTTCATGACCGGCTCCGCGGCGCCGATCTTCGACGCCGAGCGCAAGGTCATCGCGGTGCTGGACGTCTCCAGCGACAGCTACCTGCCGCCATCCCACACCCTGGGCATGGTCAAGATGATGAGCCAGACCGTGGAGAACCGGCTGATCCTCAACCTGTTTCGCGGTGAGCACTTCCAACTGACCTTCAACACTGGACTGAACAACCTCGACAGCCAATGGGCCGGGTTGCTGATTTTCGATGAGAGCGGCCAGGTGCTTTCGGCCAACCGCCGCGCCGACAACCTGTTGGGCCTCAGCCTGTCGCGGGTGAGCATCGAAAGCCTGTTCAAGGTCTCGCTGATGGAATTGCTCAACCAGCCCGACGGCCTGCCGTTCGCCTTGCAGGCGTCCGGACGCAATCGATTCCAGTGCCTGCTCAGGCGGCCGAAGCAGGTTTTGATCAAGCCGCGCATCTTCACCGACCCGACGCCCTCGCCTACACACGCCCCTGCCAATACCGCCATCAGCCTCAACACCCTGCACTTGGGCGACAGCCGGGTAGAAAAAGCCGTGCGCCAGGCCGAGCGCTTGCTGGAAAAAGACATTCCGCTGTTGATCCACGGCGAGACCGGCGTCGGCAAGGAAGTCTTCGTCAAAGCCTTGCACCAGGCCAGTTCGCGCTGCAAGCAGGCGTTTATCGCGGTCAACTGCGCGGCGATTCCCGCCGAGCTGGTGGAATCGGAATTGTTCGGTTATGAAAAAGGCGCCTTCACCGGCGCCAACCAGAAGGGCAGCATCGGCCTGATCCGCAAGGCCGATCGTGGCACGCTGTTTCTCGACGAAATCGGCGACATGCCCCTGCCAACCCAGGCCCGCCTGTTGCGAGTATTGCAGGAGCGTTGCGTGCAACCGGTGGGCAGCGCCGAGCTGTTCCCGGTGGACATCCGCATCATTTCCGCCACCAACCGCTCGCTGCGTGAACAGGTGCAACTGGGGCGATTTCGCGAAGATTTGTACTACCGCATCGGCGGCCTGACCCTGGAACTGCCGCCGCTGCGCGAGCGCAGCGACAAGCAAGCACTGTTCCAACGCTTGTGGGAACACCACCGCGAACCGACCCAATGGGCCGGCCTGAGCCGCGAAGTCCTCGATCTGTTCGAGCGCCATCCTTGGCCGGGCAACCTGCGGCAAGTCAGCAGCGTGCTGCAAGTGGCCCTGGCGATGGCCGAGGAACAGCCGATCCGGCCGGAGCATCTGCCCGACGATTTCTTCGTTGACCTGGAAATGGAGCCGGTGGAAACACCGGAACCGCTGACCGTGGACCTGAACGATGCCGAGGACTTGAACCGCCAGTTGCAGGCAGTGGGCGGCAATATTTCACACCTGGCGCGACGGCTCGGGGTCAGCCGCAATACGCTGTACAAACGCCTGCGACAGCTTGAAAGCTGAGACGAAAGCAGCCTCCGAAGAGGCTGCGATTCGTTGGAACACCAAGTTAATCGAACGCACCGTTGAGCACTTCATAGATGATGCCGCTGGCGATCGCCACCAGGATCAAGTCGGTGCCGACCTGTTGCCACTCATAACCGTCATAGTGCGGCAAGCGTCCCAATAAACGTCCGTCGAGCTTCTTCGCGATGCCCGGTGGCAACGGCTTGCCGCGGGCGAGGTTTTTCTGGATGCCCGGCGGCAACGCCGGAGCAGGGTTCCAGTAATCCCGATAACCACCAATCACGCCAAGAATGCCGCCACGGTCGACGCTTGGACCGTTATGCCAATCGCCGCCACCGCCCTGGTTGCCCTTGCCTCCCTGGTTGCCCTTGTTGCCGGCATTACCTTGGCCACCCTTGTTGCCCTGCCCGCCCTTGCCTCCTTGCCCCTGACCTTGATCGAACTGAGCGTTTCCCTTGCCGTTACCCGGGTCCGCAACAACGATTCCGGGACCTGCGACCAAGGCAAAACAGGTCACTGCAGCAATCAACGAGCGTGATTTGAACATGGCAGTTCTCTCGAAAAGGGGATGTCCCCTGTAAAGATATGGAGACTCACAGTGATATTAGTTCCATATCACGCTGCGCGTCGGTTGCCTGCATCGTCAACGTACTTCATGCCCAAGGATGGGTTTGTATTATCAGTGACTTATTTCTGAGGCAAAGTTGAAACGTTGCCGGCCTGAACACCATCGTTTCATGCCGCTGGTCGTTTGGGGAAAGAGGCTTGCATAACGCCGCTGCCTCTGGCGCAAGGTTTGCACCGGAACGTCGTAGCAGCCCCAGGACGACGTCTTTCTGGCGCGGCAGCAAATTCTCATGCTTGGTCAGCCACTGGAGATGTACCGTGTCAACTCTCAATGAAATCGCAGCGAACCACGCGAGAATGGCAAAACTAAAGGAAGAGGAGTCGATGCGGCTGAACGCACTTGAAAGCCAGGTAGTTGGCAGTTTTGAAATGCCGTGCCCGCAAGCAAAGCAGGACATGCCGCTGCACTTTCTGACGATGACCCAAGACCATGTTTTTGCGGAGGCCATGCTCTGAGTGTTGACCTGAGTGCTGGATGAACCTGTCGCCCGTTGATGAACGGGCGATTCAGGATGAGCTGCCTTTTCCCGTTTCCGCCGTCTTCCTGAGCATTCCTTGCTCGCGCGCAGGACTATCGTGATGTCCATCACAGATCAGCTAGCCATTTAAACGACCGGTGCGGTATTTCTGTGCGCAAACGCTTATAAAGCGGGCAGCGCAACGCTTCGGGTTCAAGGCTAAAGACAGAAGCGCAGGACTCTCGGAAGAAATCCACTTTTCATGGAACATAAGGAACGGGAAAATGAGCAGCACTGAACAAGTACAAGGCACCGACAAATACAGCGCCAAATGGCAGGAACGCTTCGCCTTCTTTGACACCTATGGCGCGCCAAACGACCCGCGCTACAAGGAAGCCGTCAAGACGCTGCCAGACTTCAAGAAAAAGATACTGATCAATGCCAACGTCATTGCATTTTTCTTCGGGCCTATCTACCTGTTCGTTCTGGGCCTGTGGAAGAAAAACCTGGCCCTGCTCGGTATTTTCCTGGCAATCAACATCGTATTGAGCGTGATTTTCGCCATCGTCGGCATGGATTTCCCTCGACCTTTGAGCATGGGCCTGAACATTGCCATGTCGATGATGTACGCGCTCATGACCAACTACGCCTATTACTTGAAAGAAGTAAAAGGTGAGCAAGGCTGGAATCCGCTTAAAGGCATGCGCCTCTGACATCAGCCATAAAAATTGCGCAAACAGCCCCGCTTGATTGTCCATTGAGAGTCGCCTGGCGTTACCAGGCCTTCTCAAAGGAACTCGACAATGGCTGACAACTTGAGCAATCGCGGGCCCCAAGACCGGAGCCGCATCAGCACTTCCGAAGATTGGGAAATGAAATACTGGACAAAAGAGTTCGGCGTAACCGAAGACGAACTCAAGGCCGCGGTAAAAACCGTTGGACCGATGGCCGATGATGTTCGCCGTCACCTGAAGAAGTAATGAATAAGCCCCACGTGGCTGTGGGGCTTATTCTCGAAAAAAACAATCCCTGCCCCATCGGCTTAGTGCCTTAGATAAGCTCGTTAGAAAAAATGAATTACCCGTTGCGGCGTTCGGTCAACAATTATGAACGCAGTAATCTGACGAGGTAACAGCAATGACTATCGAAGCAGAGACACTCGTACAACTCACCGAAGCCCTTCAGGATCGCGGCATGGTACTGGTATCCGACGTGGCATTTATCCGCGCCCCGTACCGGCATGACCATCACTGGATCTGCGTGGTCCGGTAAAGGGCTTTGGTTGCTTGCATAAAGTGCATCAGCGGACGGCGCCGCTGCAGTCAGGAAGAACCCGGCGGTATCCCGTCCTTGTTGAAGTCTTTCAAACGCTCACGCTCCTGCTCCGTGGAATGGGCGGGGGTGTCGTCCTTGGGCGGTTCTTTTTTCTGTTCGTCAGTCATGGGCATATCCTCTTGGTGATAGGCATTCGGCAGGCCATGGCGTCGGCAGTTCAAACTCTTCACGTCTTCAACAGCCCGTTACAGTCCGTCCTCTTGAATGTCACCCACCCGCAGCTCGCGCACACCGCCTTCTGCAGTGAACCGGACGACGGCGCCCTTTCCTTGCGTCAAGGCAAGTACGTGATCAATCAACGCGTCATGACTGTCGGCCTGCAGGATCGGTTTGTAGCCATGGGACTTGTAGAGGGTCCAACGGTCGTTCTCGAATTCAATCCTGTACACGTCCACTGCCGAGCACTCCGATGATGTTGCCGATAGATACGCTAAGGCGATTGAGTGTTCCGGTTTGAAAGTGATCCTACCGATTGAGGTTCAAATCGAATCCAAAGGCGTTCTCTTGTCACGCGCGCGATCCCACAACCGCACTTCCAGGCTGTTATGCACCGCCGTTGCACAGACTGCCGCCTGGCCGGTAGCGACACTGATTTGCTTGAGCGAATCAACGACGTCTCCAACCGCGTACAAACCTTCGACGCAAGTCGCCTGATGCGCGTCGACGCATAGCGCACCCTGCTCGTCGGTTTCGGCGCCGAGCTGCACCGCCAGTTCGGAGCACACCTGCGAACCCAGTGAGGGGTACACAATGTCGAAGCAGAGGCTCTGGCCCTTGCAGGTTTTTACTTGGACCTGATCGTCGCTGGCCTCGATGTGCTCGACCCTATCGCCAATGAGGCGAATGCCGGCATGCTTCGCCACCGCAACGGCTTCTTCGCAGGCTTGGCTCTCGCCATAAACCAACACCGTCACCCGGTCGGTGAAGTTGCGCAAAAACAATCCGTGGCTGATTGCGCAGCTCGCTTCGCCATATACCGCGACGTTGTCGCCGTTGACTTCGTAGCCATCGCAAATCGCGCAGAGGCGGATCACCGATTGCGCAACCGCATCGTAGGGGCGCTCCATGTGGGGCAGCGTGTCGACGATTCCGGTCGCCAATACGACGCGGCGCGCAATCAGTTCCCGGCCGTTCAGTTGCGCGACAAAACCTGCGCGGTGCTTGATCAGGCGCTTCACCCTTCCCGATTCGATGATCGCGCCGTAGCGCAAGGCCTGCTCTCGCAGCCGGGTGAGCAAGTCCCTTCCAGAGATGCCCGGTGGGAATCCCGGATAATTATGGGACCGTGGAATGAGACTCGCGCGGCTGCGACCACCGTCGGCCACCAAGACCTGCCGATGGAAGCGACTCAAATACACGGCGGTGGTCAACCCGGCGGGGCCAGCGCCGATGATCAGACAATCAAGGTCGACGTGCCCAGCCTCGGTGGAGGCTGATTCTGGCCGAGCGAACAGCTCGTCATAGTCGTCGGGGGCTAAGGGCATCACCTGTTCCTCGTGCTTGCGGTGTCATTAGCAGTGACTCGAACTGAACGACAAAAGATTGCCTGGGCCGACAGACGGCCGTTTATGCCGTTTTATCAATGACTTGGCGCCCTTCCGTTTGTCCTGTGCGGCAGATCCGCGCGTGAACTTGCGGCTCGCGGCTCTTTTCGAAACTGAAAGAAACCTTGTCGAACAACGCGCACAGAAGGAGCCGCCCAATGGACGCCCCCCGAGAAATCACTTACAGCCAATTCCCACCCATCGAGCATCCTCGGCGCAGCGGCATGCTGCCCGTCGACGACCTGCATACGCTTTATTGGGAAGAGAGCGGCAACCCCGACGGTGTGCCGGTCGTGTACCTTCATGGGGGACCCGGAGAAGGTGCTCCGCCGACCAAACGGCAATTTTGGGACCCGGATCATTACCGCATCGTATTGTTCGATCAGCGCGGTTCCCTTCGCTCGACGCCCTTGGCGGAACTGCGCAACAACACCACCCAGGCACTCGTCAACGACATCGAGGCGTTACGGGAGCACCTGGGAATCGATCGATGGTTGATCACCGGTGGCTCGTGGGGCACCACCTTGGCATTGGCCTATGGCGAGGCGCATCCGCAACGCTGCCTTGGCTTCCTTCTGCGAGGGGTTTTCCTGGGCACGGGCGACGAAATCGACTGGTTCATCCTCGGCATGCGACGCTTTTTCCCCCGTGCCCACGAAGACTTCGTGAACTTCATTCCCGAAGCCGAACGGCACGACCTCTTGGAGGCCTACCTGGACCGCATGACCGGCGACGACGAGCAGCTCCGCATGGAAGCGATCCGCGGCTGGGTGCGCTATTCCGCCAGCTGTTCGTTATTACGCCACGACCCTGACGGCGTGGAAGAACAAGCTTCGGACGATCAGACCAGCATCGGCATGGGGTGCCTGGATGCCTGGTACTTCAAGAACAAACTGTTCCTGGAGGAAGATCAACTCATTCGCGACATCGAGGTCATCGCCCATCTGCCCTGTAGAATCATTCAGGGCGGGCACGACATGATCGCGACGCCGAACTCGGCCTTTCGCCTGCACAAGGCGTGGCCAGGCTCGGTACTGACGGTGGTCAACGATGCCGGGCACTCGCCTTCCGAGACGGGGATCATCAGTGCGCTGATTGAAGCGACGGAGCAGTTCAAGCAACGTGGGGAATTCAGTTAGGCGCTGACGGGACGCTATGAAGCCTGCACCAAGCCGGTCTTCAATGAAGCACTCTGCGACTTTCCCCGATCCTTATACGATCAAGCGCACGGTTCAACGCATCCAGCGCCTTTAAAAGCGCCTGCGCTTCAACTTCTCGGCCATCCCCCCACAGGCGCTCAGCCATTTTGTTGAGCGCCAGGATTGAACGCTCGATTTCGGCGGCAGTCGCTGCCGGTTTTTCATCGGGCTGTTTTTTTGGCATTGGGTGATCCTTCCTGAGGCATTGCCCGTCGCTCGGACAATACAAACCGGCATCTGAGTGATGATACTGGAGGGAGGGTCCGCATAGGCAATCTACGAAGCCTTGGCGATGGCATCGGGCGCGCTCGCTGCGAAGCGCCACGCTCAAGACCAGATGGCCGTCTCGGTATTGATCTCGGCAACAGATGTAGCGTTGAACTGCCGCTGGCGATGCAAATCATCGCGCATTTTCGGGTAATTGAAGTTCTTGGTTCCCAGCTCTTTCAAAACCAGACTAGAAATTTTGTACGTGCCGCAATCCGCGCAGTCGACGCGTTCACCGCCTTGATCTTCTTCGCACTGCTGCGCTTCCAGCCCGCATAGATAGCACTTCATACCCGATCTCCTGTTAGCCAATACTTAGGAGATCGCCTCGTCAGAGTAGAAGTTTCAATTTGTGGAACGACGGGCAGGGGGAGTTTACGGCGCTATATCATTGGCCCATCTCACAACCGTGCCCTGCTTCGTTTTTCCGCTTAGGGAAAAGGCGGATCCGCCGCGAAATCCGTAGGGATATTAAGAAAGGAATGCCAAGCATCCACAGCGTCATGATGACGCTGGGCGGCATCCTCCCAAAAAGGACCGGATACCTCTTTCATCGGCACTGGAATTGACCCATGCATTTCCCACCCTGACCCCTGCTCCGTGGATCAACCCCCTTGTTTGCCAGGGCAACGTTGCAACTGCTGGCGGATGCCTTTCGGCGCTTTATCTGGTGGGATGGTTGGTTGAATCCTGGTTCGATGCCGACAAGCGCCGTGCGACGTTGCTCCCTGTCCTGCCCGCTGGGCAGCAGGCGCTGTATGATGCGCTGATCGGGCTCAGTATCCGATAAGGAGAAGTTGCCGCCTCCCGACAAAAAACGCGACATGGCATGTCATCTAATTGGTAGTTAGAACTCAGGAAGAGATCCCCGATGCCCCGAGAAGTTGAGCTCATCAAGTCCGTGCCGGTCCCCTTGAGGTCCGGCGTCACTCACCTTTACACGTCGACGAACCTGGCAGACGCTTTTGCGATTCAGCTCCCTGCGGGCACCTCCAGCGACCCAGACTTGCTCGCGCGATTCATCCTTTCCCACCAGCCATCCTGGATCGGATGGCTCATGAAAGTCCGAGACACTGTCGTTGCCTGTTTTGGGCTCAAGACAGCCAGACATCTGGCGACACTTGCTCATCGGATTCAAATCTTCAAGGTCTACAGCACGAACCAGACTGAAATCGTGTTGGGAGAGGACGACAAGCACCTCGACTTCCGGATATCGATCCTCTGCTCTGAAGAGGCAGAGCCGGAAGGTACTCGCCAACTGGTTTTTTCAACCGTGGTCAAGTGCCACAACCGTCTGGGCCGGGCCTACATTTTCGTCATTGCCCCGTTTCACCGCTTGGTTGTTAAGGCGAGTCTGCGCCGTGCAGCACGCATTGGTTGGCCTTTGGCCGCCTGAGCCGCGACGCCGCAACCCCCGTAGCGAGGGAGCTCGCTCCCGCTGGGTGGCGAAGCCGCCCTAAAAAGGATGGCGCGGTTATACAGACAAACCGCAAAGACTGAGGACAAAAGACTGGGGACAGACCAAGGTTCTGAGCTAAGAAATTGGCAAAGGAGATTTGAACATGAGCCAACACCTGACGACATTTGACATGGCGGCACTGCTCGATAGCGACGAAGCAATCAATGAGTACCTTTCTCAGGTGCTGGCTGATGGTGATAGCGAGGAGTTTCTCCGAGCGATCGGCTATGTAGCCAAGGCCCGAGGCATGGCGCAGATCGCTAAGGACTCTGGCATGGGGCGAGAAAGTTTATATAAGGCGTTCGCACCCGGATCAAAACCGAGATTCGATACCGTACTCAAGGTTATTCATGCGCTAGGCATTGATCTTCATGCGCAGCCTGGGCATGCGGCTAATCATTCACCTGCCTGACGAACGGATTGCACAGCGGGGACAACCACGATTGTGAGCTCACTTATAATCGGACCGTCTCACAATCGTAGTCTGTCCCCGTTCTCCTTATGATCGAATCCGTTCGATGGAAGCTCTCAGCGAAGCAAAGCAAGATAAATCTGTCCCTTTTTCCTCCGCAGCTCGATTAACGCGAGCGCTGCTCCTTCATGTAAATTGAAAGGCAACGAAAAACCCGGCACGATGGCCGGGTTATCCGACGTCATGCTGTTCAGCAATCTACTTAGCACCACCATTCTCACGATTCGTCTGGGCGTCTTGGTCAGAACCCGGGTTGCCAGGAGGCGGGCTCCAGTCCTCCGGTCTCTCGCCAGTGCCCTGCTTCGGCTCAGACTTAGCTTGCTCCAGCCTGGATCCATGGCCTTCGCCTGCGTCGGGCGTCTTTTCATCTGGCCCGGAGTACGGCGCTTCGGGGCCGTTATTGTCATCCACCATGCTATGTCTCCTCTAATGCGCGGAATCTGCGCTATATAGCTGAGAGGCAGCGCTCTGAATGAAAGTGCTATGGCGTCGACGAGCGGACAATAAAAAGCCCGGCTTGATGGCCGGGCTGCTCTTGTTAGTTTTTGCAGACTTCCTGCGGAGGCGCAGCAGGCGTCAGCTTCTTGGGAATCACAATTGAAGTGCCAGGAAAAGCGGCGAGTTCAAAAACCGCGAACATGCAAACAAGCGGCTGCTGACCATCTTTGTTTGGTCTGCTACTCACCCCTGCCAAAACTTCGTAGTCCTTCCCTGGTCCCAGCGTGTAAACAAGCGCCTGGTCAGCGCAGGCCCAGTAAGAGTTGCCATTGCCACCAACGGTCGCGCCTAGGGTCGCCATTTGGAATGGCAGATCAGTCCTAACGCGATACTCGGTTACGACTTCTTTGTAAGCCCCTTCGCCCATCCGAATGGCAGGGACGTACTGAGCGAGAGTAGGGAAAACTCGTTGCGGCATGCCAAGGCTCGCCGACTTCTGGGGTACTGCGGATAGTTGATGTTCGCCGTCCCGTCCCGCCCGAAACGTCCGGCTTCAGCCATTTTATGCCGGGTAGCAGGAGCACAACTGCCGGTGATGCTATCGCCGAACACGTCGGAGTTCGTAATAACGCGAACACGCGCCATTCCCTCCGATTGAGCAGGCTCTTCGTATGGAACCGAAGGTATTCCAGAGCAACCAGCAAGTGCTAGAAAAGTTACGAAAGTGACGACTCGCATGACCATTTCCTTATGTACTCGACAACTCAACATCCGACACTACGGCGATTGGATACGTTGGGTTGGACGTCGAATGAGCGTTGTGAGGTGGGATGTAAAAGCTTTGGGAAAGCTTGGAACGCATCCAACAAAAAAGGGCCCACCTTTCGGTGAGCCCTTCTAGACCGCCCAGCAGAGCGGATTTTGTTTGGTAGGCGCGATTGGACTCGAACCAACGACCCCCACCATGTCAAGGTGGTGCTCTAACCAACTGAGCTACGTGCCTGCTGTGAGGCGGCATTCTACGGAATTCCGGAGGGGTGTCAATACCTTTTTTTTCACCTAACCCTATGAATATGCAAAATATTTAATTTCGGTAATCCACCGAAGATTCGGGGGGTGGCTGGCGGCAGATTTTTAACTCGGGTAGGATCGCTGCATTCGTAAAAAATATAAAACAGAGGTTCCAGAATGGCGAACACAGCCTACCCAGCGTCATATTACGCCGCTTCGGCCAATCCGGCGCCTTCGCGCCCTGCCCTGCAGGATGACGTCGAAACCGATGTGTGCGTGATCGGCGCCGGTTATACCGGCCTGTCGTCTGCACTGTTTTTGCTGGAGAACGGTTTCAAGGTCACCGTGCTTGAGGCGGCCAAGGTGGGCTTTGGCGCGTCGGGTCGCAACGGCGGGCAGATCGTTAACAGTTACAGCCGCGACATTGATGTGATCGAGCGCAGCGTCGGTCCGCAGCAGGCGCAGTTGCTGGGCGACATGGCGTTCGAGGGCGGGCGGATCATTCGCGAGCGGGTAGCGAAGTATCAGATTCAGTGTGATCTGAAGAACGGTGGTGTATTCGCCGCCCTCACCGCTAAACAGATGGGCCATCTGGAGTCGCAGAAGCGTTTATGGGAGCGTTTCGGTCATACCCAATTGGAACTGATGGATCAGCGACGTATTCGCGAGGTGGTGGCTTGCGATGAGTATGTGGGCGGCATGCTCGACATGAGCGGCGGGCATATTCATCCGCTCAACCTGGCCTTGGGCGAAGCAGCGGCGGTGGAGTCGCTGGGTGGGATCATTTATGAGCAGTCGCCGGCGGTGCGCATTGAGCGCGGCGCCAGTCCGGTGGTGCATACCCCGCAGGGCAAGGTCAGGGCCAAGTTCATTATCGTGGCGGGCAACGCTTACTTGGGCAACCTGGTGCCGGAGCTGGCGGCCAAGTCCATGCCGTGCGGCACGCAGGTAATCGCCACCGAGCCGCTGGGCGATGAACTGGCTCGCAGCCTATTGCCCCAGGATTATTGCGTGGAGGACTGCAACTACTTGCTCGATTACTACCGGCTGACCGGCGACAAGCGCCTTATCTTCGGTGGCGGCGTGGTGTATGGCGCGAGGGATCCGGCGAACATTGAGGCGATCATTCGGCCGAAGATGCTCAAGGCGTTCCCGCAGCTCAAGGATGTGAAGATCGACTACGCCTGGACCGGAAATTTCCTGCTGACGCTGTCGCGTCTTCCGCAGGTCGGGCGGCTGGGGGATAACATTTATTATTCCCAGGGCTGCAGCGGCCATGGCGTGACGTATACGCACTTGGCGGGCAAGGTCTTGGCCGAGGCGCTGCGTGGTCAGGCTGAGCGTTTTGATGCGTTTGCGGACCTGCCCCACTACCCTTTCCCAGGCGGTCAGTTGTTGCGTACGCCTTTTGCGGCGTTGGGGGCTTGGTATTACGGGTTGCGGGATAAGTTGGGGTTCTGAAGCGGCCAACAACAAGGGCTGCTTCGCAGCCCAGCGGGAGCAAGCTCCCTCGCCACGGGGCCTGTTCCAATCTTTCAAATTCCGAAAACAAAAAACCCCGGTCTTTCGACCAGGGTCCTTGCTATCGACTAGAAGATAACTTTGCAGCTTTCTTCTTAGCTTCAAGGCGTTCAGTGGGCCTCGAAGCAGATATGGCGCAGCGGACGGGACTCGAACCCGCGACCCCCGGCGTGACAGGCCGGTATTCTAACCGACTGAACTACCGCTGCGTATCGCTATGGACTTGCGTCCAGTTAACTCGTCTGATCTAAACCCTTGGGCTTAAATCTCGAACCAGGCGAACCTGCTTCGGAAAATATGGCGCAGCGGACGGGACTCGAACCCGCGACCCCCGGCGTGACAGGCCGGTATTCTAACCGACTGAACTACCGCTGCGCGTCGGTGGAGGCTTTTGACAGCTTCCATCTTGCTTTCGCAAGACTCTCAAGAAACATGGTGGGTGATGACGGGATCGAACCGCCGACATTCTGCTTGTAAGGCAGACGCTCTCCCGGCTGAGCTAATCACCCTTTGCTGCGTTGAGGCCGCGAAATTTACGCAGGTACCGAAGCTAAGTCAATAGCAGCGTTGGATTTTTTTCAAAAACAGTTTCAAGCGGCGAGCTTCAAGCGACAGGTCAAAAGCAGTGGAGCCGCACCACCCTGCTTGCAGCTCAAAACTTGCCGCTTGTAGCTGCTCTTCATTGATAAATCATCTTCTTGGACATGCCGCCGTCAACGATGAATTCTTGGCCCGTGACGAAACTGGCGTTGCGCGA
The DNA here is from genome assembly GCF_051131945.1 of Pseudomonas sp. Z5-35. Taxonomy (NCBI): domain Bacteria; kingdom Pseudomonadati; phylum Pseudomonadota; class Gammaproteobacteria; order Pseudomonadales; family Pseudomonadaceae; genus Pseudomonas; species Pseudomonas sp. Z5-35. The sequence goes on along the minus strand of NZ_CP071640.1, from coordinate 2,013,565 downwards.
CAACAACCACGCCACCATCGCCGCCACGTCTTCTACCGTGCCTACCCTGCCCGCCGGATGCTGGGCATGATCGGCGTCGGTCAATGGCTCTGCGCGACGTTGTGATGGGTCCCGCGCATCGATCCAGCCAGGGCTGACCGCGTTGACGCGGATCTCCGGGCCCAGGCTGATCGCCAGGGCGTGGGTCAGCGCCAACAGACCGCCCTTGCTTGCGGCATAGGCCTCGGTGTCGGGCTCCGATTGCGCGGCGCGGGTCGAGGCCAGGTTGACGATGGCGCCGTTGTGGGCACGCAGGTAAGGCGCGCAATGCTTGGCCAGCAGCATCGGCCCGCCGAGGTTCACCGCCAGGACCCGGTTCCAGTGAGCCAGGTCCAGGCTTTCCAGGATGATGTTGTGCGGGTCGGCGATGGCCGCGTTGCACACCAGCGCGTCGAGCCGCCCGAACTGTCCGAGCACCTCGGCAATACCGGTGGCGACCTGCGCCTCGTCCGCCACATCCATCGTGACGAACCAGGCGTTGTCGCCCAGGGTTTTCGCTACCTTGGAACCACGCTCGCGGTCCAGATCGGTCAGCACCACTTGCCAGCCTTCACAGATCAGCCAAGCGGCAATGCCCAGGCCGATCCCCCGCGCGGCGCCCGTCACCAGGGCAACCCGGCCGTGAATACCGCTCGGCGGCGTTGCCAGCTCGATCACAGGGCCGCCAACCCGCGGGCCAGGTCGGCTTGCAGGTCCGCTACGTCTTCCAGGCCGACCGCAACGCGGATCAGGCTATCGCGAATGCCCGCCGCTTCACGCTCCTGTGGCGACAGGCGGCCATGGGACGTGGTGCTCGGGTGCGTGATGGTGGTCTTGCTGTCACCCAGGTTGGCGGTGATGGAAATCAATCGAGTGGCATCGATGAAGCGCCAGGCGCCCTCCTTGCCTCCCTTGACCTCGAAACTCACCACCGCGCCGAAACCGCGTTGCTGGCGCGCCGCCAAATCGTGTTGCGGATGGCTCTTGAGCCCGGCGTAATGGACTTTCTCGATGCCGTCCTGCTGCTCCAGCCACTCGGCCAGGAGCTGGGCGTTGGCGCAATGGGCTTTCATGCGCAGGCCGAGGGTTTCCAGGCCTTTGAGGAAGATCCAGGCGTTGAACGGGCTGAGGGTCGGCCCGGCAGTGCGCAGGAAACCCACCACTTCTTTCATCTGCTCGCCACGACCGGCGACAACGCCGCCCATGCAACGGCCCTGGCCGTCGATGAACTTGGTGGCCGAATGCACCACCACGTCCGCGCCCAATTTGAGCGGCTGTTGCAGCGCCGGGGTGCAGAAGCAATTGTCGACCACCAGCATGGCGCCCTTGGCGTGGGCGATTTCCGCCAGCGCGGCGATGTCGACCAGTTCGGCGAGCGGATTGGATGGCGATTCAACAAACAGCAGCTTGGTATTGGCCTTGACCGCGGCATCCCAAGCGGACAGGTCCGCCAGGGGTACGTAATCGACCTCCACGCCAAAGCGCTTGAAGTACTTCTCGAACAGGCTGATGGTCGAGCCAAAGACGCTGCGCGACACCAGTACATGATCGCCGGCGCTGCACAGGCTCATCACGACCGCCATGATCGCGGCCATGCCGGTGGCGGTGGCGACGGCTTGCTCGGCACCTTCCAGGGCGGCGATGCGCTCCTCGAAAGCCCGGACGGTGGGATTGGTATAACGCGAATAGACGTTGCCCGGCACCTCGCCAGCAAAGCGCGCCGCAGCATCGGCGGCGGTGCGGAAGACGTAGCTGGAGGTGAAGAACATCGGATCGCCATGCTCGGCTTCCGGTGTACGGTGTTGACCCGCGCGAACCGCCAGGGTATCGAACGCTACGCCTTCAAGGTCGCTGTCCAGCCGACCGGCATCCCAATCCTGACTCATGCTGTCACTCCTTAATCGGTTAAACGCAAACCGGCCCCTCAGGGCCGGTTCGTTAATCAGTTGTTGTACAGATCGATGATCGCGCTGACCGCCTGAGTCTTGGCCTTGGACGCATCGTTACGCGCGTTCTCGATCCGGTTCAGGTAGGCCTCGTCGATGTCGCCGGTGACGTACTTGCCGTCGAATACCGCGCAATCGAACTGCTCGATCTTGATCTTGCCGCCGCCGACCGCTTCGATCAGGTCCGGCAGGTCCTGGTAGATCAGCCAGTCGGCGCCGATCAGGTCGGCGACTTCCTGGGTCGTGCGGTTATGAGCGATCAGCTCATGGGCACTCGGCATGTCGATGCCGTAGACGTTCGGGTAGCGCACGGCCGGGGCCGCCGAGCAGAAATATACGTTCTTGGCACCCGCTTCGCGGGCCATCTGGATGATCTGCTTGCAGGTGGTGCCGCGCACGATGGAGTCGTCCACCAGCATCACGTTCTTGCCGCGGAATTCCAACTCGATCGCGTTGAGCTTCTGGCGTACGGATTTTTTCCGCGCAGCCTGGCCCGGCATGATGAAGGTACGGCCGATGTAGCGGTTCTTCACGAAGCCTTCGCGGAACTTCACGCCCAGGTGGTTCGCCAGCTCCAGGGCGGCGGTTCGGCTGGTGTCCGGGATCGGGATGACCACGTCGATGTCGTGGTCCGGACGCTCGCGCAGGATCTTGTCGGCCAGCTTCTCGCCCATGCGCAGGCGCGCCTTGTAGACCGAGATACCGTCGATGATCGAGTCCGGGCGCGCCAGGTAGACGTGCTCGAAGATGCACGGGGTCAGGCTCGGGTTGGTCGCGCACTGGCGGGTATACAGCTTGCCGTCTTCAGTGATGTAGACCGCTTCGCCCGGGGCCAGGTCGCGAATCAGGGTAAAGCCCAGCACGTCCAGGGACACGCTTTCGGAGGCGATCATGTACTCGACACCCTCGTCGGTATGACGCTGGCCGAATACGATCGGACGAATGCCGTGAGGGTCACGGAAACCGACAATGCCGTAGCCGGTGATCATCGCCACCACCGAGTAGCCACCGACACAACGGTTGTGCACGTCGGTCACGGCGGCGAACACGTCCTCTTCGGTCGGCTGCAGCTTGCCGCGCTGGGCCAGCTCGTGGGCGAACACGTTGAGCATCACTTCCGAGTCGGAACTGGTGTTGACGTGGCGCAAGTCAGATTCGTAGATCTCCTTGGCCAGTTGCTCGACATTGGTCAGGTTGCCGTTGTGCGCCAGGGTGATGCCGTACGGCGAGTTGACGTAGAACGGCTGGGCCTCGGCCGACGTCGAGCTGCCTGCTGTCGGATAACGCACATGCCCAATGCCCATGTGGCCAACCAGGCGCTGCATGTGGCGCTGATGGAACACGTCGCGCACCAGGCCATTGTCCTTGCGCAGGAACAACCGGCCGTCATGGCTGGTCACGATACCGGCAGCGTCCTGGCCGCGGTGCTGGAGCACGGTTAGCGCGTCATACAGCGCCTGATTGACGTTCGACTTACCGACGATACCGACGATGCCACACATGCGACGCAACCCCTACTTAATGGATCTGAACTGAACAACACTCACTGCGGCGTTTTGGCCATCGGCAAGAGGTGTTCCTTGAACGGTATTTCAGCGGGTACGCTGATACCGCTGGCAAGCCACTGACTGCTCCAACCCAGGATCAGGTTCTTGGACCAGTCTGCGACCAATAGAAATTGTGGCACGAGCCGGGACTCCTGCCACCACGTATCCTGTTGTACCGGCCCCAGGCTCAGCAGCCCGACGGCCACGACCACCAGCAACGCGCCACGCGCCGCGCCGAAGGCCATGCCCAGGAACCGGTCCGTCCCGGAAAGCCCGGTGACGCGAATCAGTTCGCCGATCAGATAATTGATCATTGCGCCCACCAGCAAGGTGGCGATAAACAAGATGGCACAGCCCGCGATCACGCGAGCCGATGGGGTTTCGATGTATCCGGCGAGGTACTGGGACAGCGAGCCACCAAACATCCAGGCTACGACTCCCGCGATGATCCAAGTCAGTAGCGAGAGGGCTTCCTTGACGAAGCCGCGGCTCAGACTGATCAATGCGGAGATGGCGACGATTGCAACGATCGCCCAGTCAACCCAGGTAAATGGCACGGTGCAGCCTACAGACGGATAAGGCGGCGCATTTTAGCAGAGCGCAGGGCTGTCGGTAAGCTGCATGGCTCAAATCAGCTAAATGGCCGTTCAACCGCGCTCTGGCTGGAAACGCACCACGAAACCCTTGAGGTTCTGCTGGCGATTGAGCAGGTCACGCAGGCGGTCGGCTTCGGCACGCTCGATCAGCGGGCCGACAAACACCCGGTTCTTGCCATCGGCGGAACGGATATACGCGTTATAGCCTTGGCTGCGCAGGTTTTTCTGCAGTTTTTCAGCGCTTTCGCGGCTGGTGAGGCTCGCCAGTTGCACTGACCAACTGACCGACAGGCCGTTGGCATCGACGCGACTTTGCGTGGTGTCCGGCTTGGTGGCGGGGGTGATCGGCTGGCTTGGCGGCGGCTTGACTGATGGTGTGGCCGGAACAGGTGTTGGCGCAACGACCGGCTTGCTCGGCGCCGACGGATCAGGCGCTACAGCAGCGGGGGCGGAGGCAGTCGGCGCGGAAGGCTCAGCGGATTGCCCGGCCAGTTCCTCGTCACTCGGAACAGGCTCTTGAGGCAATGCCTGCGGCTCGGGCACCGCCACCGGCTCGACCTGTACCGGCGGCACGGCGGGCGCCTGGGGCGCGGCGGGCGCATCAACCGTGACCTGGCGCTGCTCGTCCTGACGGGAAAACAGCATCGGCAGGAAAATCACTGCCAGGGCCACCAATACCAAGGCCCCGACCATGCGCTGCTTGTACGCTTTATCCAGCAATGCCATCTGCAGCTTCCTCCGTGGAGCGCCGGGCTAGCCATTGAAGGGCCTCGGCAACGCAAAAAAATGATCCGAACAGCAGGATCTCATCAGCGGCCGTCGCCAGGGCGCACTGCCCTTCCAACGCGTCAGCCACGCTGCCATGGGCATCAACCGAAGCGCCACGACGCTGCAGCGCTGCCTGCAACTCGCTTGCCGGACGCGAGCGCGGTGAATCCAGCGGCGCCACGGCCCAATGCTGGACACTAGCATTCAACGCGTCGACAACGCCATCCAAGTCCTTGTCCGACAGCAGCCCGAACACCGCCAAACGCTTGCCTGCCACCGACCGTCGCGCCAGGCGCTCGGCCAGGTACTGGGCCGCATGGGGGTTATGGCCGACATCCAGCAGCAGGTTGATGCGCTTGCCTTGCCAATCGAACGAGCGGCGGTCGAGACGACCGACGACGCGGGTTGCCTGCAACGCCTGCACAATCTGCCCGGCGTCCCAAGGCAAGCCCAACAACGAGTAAGCCTGGAGCGCCAGCGCGGCGTTTTCCATCGGCAGGTCGAGCAGCGGCAGATCGTGCAGCTCCACCGGGTTGCCCTTGGCATCGGTGCCGCGCCACTGCCAATGCTGCTCGGTCATCGCCAGGTCGAAATCCCGTCCGCGCAGGAAGAATGGGCAGCACAGCTCGCGAACCTTGTCCAGCAAAGGCTGCGGCGGATCGAGGTCGCCACAGAGCGCGGGCGCGCCCTGGCGGAAGATGCCGGCTTTTTCGAACGCCACGGATTCGCGGGTATCGCCCAGGTAATCGGCATGGTCCACGCCGATGCTGGTAACCAGCGCGACGTCCGCATTGACAAGGTTGACCGCGTCCAGCCGTCCGCCCAGGCCGACTTCCAGCACGACGGCATCCAGGCCGGCACGGGCGAACAACCAGAACGCTGCGAGGGTGCCCATCTCAAAATAGGTCAGGGAAATCTCGCCTCGCCCGGCTTCCACCGCCGCGAAGGCTTCGCACAGCTCGGCATCAGTGGCTTCGACGCCATTGACCATGACCCGTTCGTTATAGCGCAGCAGGTGCGGCGAGCTGTAGACCCCGACGCTCAGCCCCTGGGTACGCAGCAACGAAGCCACGAAGGCGCAGGTCGAGCCTTTGCCATTGGTGCCGGTGACCGTGATGACCCGGGGCGCCGGCTTGGCCAGTCCCATGCGGGACGCTACCGTTTGCGAGCGCTCCAGCCCCATGTCAATGGCCGATGGATGCAACTGCTCGAGGTAGGCAAGCCAGTCGCCCAGGGTACGTTGGGTCATAGGCCAGCAGGCGCCGGTGGAACCACAATCGGCTCGATCGGTGCGGCGACGAAGGTCGGCGTCGGCAGACCCATCAGTTGCGCCAGCAGGTTGCCCAGGCGCGGACGCAGCTCCTGGCGGTGGATGATCATGTCGATGGCGCCGTGTTCCAGCAGGAACTCACTGCGCTGGAAGCCTTCCGGCAGCTTCTCGCGCACGGTCTGCTCGATCACACGCGGGCCGGCAAAGCCGATCAGCGCCTTCGGCTCGCCGACGATGACATCGCCGAGCATAGCCAGGCTGGCAGAAACGCCGCCGTAGACCGGGTCGGTCAGCACCGAGATGAACGGAATGCCTTCTTCACGCAGACGCGCCAGCACCGCCGAGGTCTTGGCCATTTGCATCAGGGAAATCAGCGCTTCCTGCATCCGCGCACCGCCGGAAGCGGCGAAGCAGATCATTGGGCAGCGATTTTCCAGGGCATGGTTGGCAGCACGCACGAAGCGCTCGCCGACGATGGCACCCATCGAGCCGCCCATGAAGGAAAATTCGAAAGCCGAGACCACCACCGGCATGCCCAGCAGGGTGCCGCTCATGGATACCAAGGCGTCCTTTTCACCGGTCTGCTTCTGGGCAGCGGTCAGGCGATCCTTGTATTTCTTGCCGTCGCGGAATTTCAGGCGGTCGACTGGCTCCAGCTCGGCGCCCAGCTCCACGCGGCCTTCTGCGTCGAGGAAAATATCGATACGGGCACGCGCGCCAATGCGCATGTGGTGGTTGCACTTGGGGCAAACGTCCAGGGTCTTTTCCAGCTCGGGACGGTACAGCACCGCCTCGCAGGAAGGACATTTGTGCCACAGACCTTCAGGCACCGAGCTTTTCTTCACCTCGGAACGCATGATCGAAGGGATCAGTTTGTCTACCAACCAGTTGCTCATGCTTTCTTTCTCCAGTACCGGCGGCCCGAACGCTTTGGTTCGCGGCCCCGCGTATGCCCTTGAGCTCAAATTCATTGTGCGGCGAGGATTGAGAAACCACCGCGGTCAGCGCGAAACATGACCTGCGTCCAGCCCAACCATCCCCTGCCATCCCGGCAACCGCTCCACGGCGATTGCCCCTACGCTATCGGCCCACCCGGAGGCGGCGCCTGCCTGCTTTGTACAGTGCAGGTATGGACGGCGGCAGTCTGCCAGCCGTCACATTGACTACTGGCTGCCGCGAACTGCCGCCATGAATGCACGAATCTTCGCCGGATCCTTGATGCCCTTGGCCTGCTCCACCCCGCCACTGACGTCCACCGCATAGGGGCGAACCTGGGCGATGGCTGCGGCGACGTTCTCCGCCGTCAGGCCGCCGGCGAGGATGATCGGCTTGTCCAGGCCTTGCGGCACCAGCGACCAATCGAACGCTTCGCCGGTGCCGCCAGGAACGCCCTCCACATAGGTGTCCAGCAAGATACCGCTGGCACCAGCAAAAGCCGCGCAACTGCCCGCGATGTCGTCACCGGCCTTGACCCGCAACGCCTTGATATACGGGCGATGCCAACCTTCGCAATCGGCGGGTGTCTCGTCACCGTGAAACTGCAGCAGGGCCAGCGGCACCGCATCGAGTATCTCGCCCAGCTCGCAACGGCTGGCGTTGACGAACAGGCCAACCGGCGTGACGAACGGCGGCAGCGCCCGGATGATCGCCCTCGCCTGTTGCACCGTCACCGCTCGCGGGCTCTTGGCGTAGAACACCAGCCCGATGGCGTCCGCACCGGCCTCGACCGCTGCCAGCGCATCTTCGACGCGGGTTATTCCGCATATCTTGCTGCGAACGACCGGCATGGTGGGTAAAACCTCAGGCAAATCCGTGAAAGTCCCGGATGGTAACAAATGCAACGAAGGCCGTCAGCCGTCGAGTTCCGAGAACCCCGTGAGGAAATGTGGCCCGATGTAACGCTCCGGCAGCTCGAACTCATCGTGGTATTGCACCTGCACCAGATACAAGCCAAACGGGTGCGCGGTGACGCCACCGGAACGGCGGATGCGGCTTTCAAGCACTTCCTTGATCCATTCCACCGGCCGCTCACCCGCGCCAATGGTCATCAGCACCCCGGCGATATTGCGCACCATGTGGTGCAGGAAGGCGCTGGCACGGATGTCGAGCACGATCATTTTGCCGTGACGGGTCACGCGCAAATGATGCAGCTCCTTGATCGGCGACTTGGCCTGGCACTGGCCGGCGCGAAAGGCGCTGAAATCATGGACACCGACCAGGCACTGCGCGGCCTCGGCCATGCGCTCGACGTCCAGCGGACGGTGGTTCCAAGTGATCTCTTCGTTCAGGTGCGCCGGGCGGATCTGGTCGTTGTAGATCACATAGCGATAACGCCGGGCGATGGCCTTGAAGCGCGCATGGAAGTGTGCAGGCATGGCCTTGGCCCAACTGACGCTGACGTCGTGGGGCAAGTTGATGTTAGCGCCCATCACCCAGGCTTTCATCGAACGCTCGACCTGAGTGTCGAAATGCACCACCTGGCCGCAGGCATGCACGCCGGCATCGGTCCGGCCGGCGCAATGCAGCGACACGGGCGAGTCGGCGACTTTGGACAGCGCGTTTTCGAGGGTTTCCTGCACCGTCAGTACCCCGGAGGCCTGACGTTGCCAGCCGCGATAGCGCGAGCCTTTGTATTCAACGCCCAGGGCGATCCGGAAAAAGCCGTCGGCCGCCATTTCGGCGGCCGGGTTGTCTATGTTTGCCAAGGAATTACAGCCTGCTGAGATACGCAAAGGCGGGCATTATAAGCCCGGAGCGACGGGATGCCAGTGCAACCGCTGGTCCTTCGCCACGATGAATCGCACGCAAACAAAAACGGCAGCCTCATCGGCTGCCGTTGCTGGTCTACCGCTGGCTCACGCCAGGCGCGAGAGCATTTCCTGCGCTTCACTCTTCTGCGTGGCATCGCCTTCGTTGAGGACTTCGCCAAGGATATCCCGGGCGCCATCGTCGTCGCCCATGTCGATATAAGCCTGGGCCAGGTCGAGCTTGGTTGCCACTTCGTTGGTGCCGCTGAGGAAGTCGAAGTCTTCCGGTTCATCGCCAGCACTCGCCAAGGCGTCTTCGGCGGTGAAGGTTGGCTGGCTCAGGCTGTCGGACAGGCGATCCAACTCGGCGTTGACATCATCCAACTCCGACTCGAAAGCATCTTTCGGCCGGTCCTGGGCGTCCATTTCGTCGGCCAGGGACAGATCGAAATCCGCTGGCAGCTCAAGATCGTCGGACGGGGTGTCATCCAGGGCAGGCGTGTCGGCAACTGGCGTGTCCAAGCCCTTGAGATCGTCGTCCAGGTCCAGCAGGAAGTCTTCATCAGCCAAGGCTGGCGCCGGAGCATCGGCGCCCAGGTCCAGGTCGAAGTCCGACAGATCGTCGAGGCTTTCGTTAGCCTGATTGGCTTCGGTCTGCTGCTTGAGCAGCGCCTCGAAGTCCAAGTCGTCGTCGGCTGGAAATGCGTCCAGCTCGACAGCAGGCTCCGACACCGCAGGTGTCGGTGTCTCCAGATCGTCCAGGCTCAAGTCAAAGGCACTGTCGAGTTCTTCATTGGTCGCTGGCGTGTCTTCCAGCAGCGACTTGACGTATTGAGCATCCAGCTCGGCGGCGACTGCCGCAGCGGCCAAGCCTGCGCCGGCGGCAACCGCCATGGCCGGGAAACGGCTCTTGAGCTGTTCAACCTGGGCGTAGTTCTCGCCGTTGGCAACCAGTTGGCGCTCCTGGGCGACAAAGGCATCGCGGTCGCCTTGCTGGCCATAGACTTCCATCAATTTCAGCCGCAGGTCGCTGCGCTGGGGCTCGGCCTTGATGCCTTGCTCCAGCAGGTCAGCGGCCTGGTTCAAGCGACCGCGGTCGATGTGAGACTGGGCTTGGGGCAACACATCGTCATCGGAAGGCTCCGCGGCCGGTGCCACCAACGGTGCGGCGATTGGTGGCGTGACGATTACCGGCGCAACCAACGGAGCGGGCTTGGGTACGGGCGCCGGGGCTGGCTTGGGCTCGAGCTTTACGCTTGGCGGTGGAACGTCAATGCCCTCGAAGCTGCTCGGGGGCAGATCGAGCTCCGGGGAGAAGTCGGCCTCCTCCTCGAGGGCTCGGGCCATGCGCAGATGTTTCTCTGCTTCCTGCTGGGCCTTGCGGCGACGGGCGAGCAACAACAGCAGGAGCAAGAGGACCAACGCGCCACCGCCGATCAGCCCCAACAGGATCGGATTGGTCAGCAGGTCGTTGTACTTTTTCTCATCGGAAGCAGCAGGTGTCGGCTCGACCGGAGTGGCCGGCGGAGTCGCCTCTGGGGCGGCTTCGGGTGCTGGCGTTGCTGTCGGCGCTTGTGCCGACGGCCCAGGGGTCAACTCTGCCGACATCGTCGGAGTCGACTCGCCGGCCGGAGGAACCGCGACGCCCTCGCCCTGCATCTTGGCCAGTTGATTGTTCTTCAGCTCGATCAGGCGCTGCAGCTTGTCCAGCTGGCTTTGCAGATCGGCCATGCGGCTTTTCAGTTCTTCATTGTCGCGGCGGGCCGAATCGAGGCTCTCCTGCGTCACCGCAAGCTTGTCGCTCAGAACCTGGGCATCGCCAGCGGCCCCTTTGCCCTTGTTGCCGGCCTTCGCCGACTCGGCGGAAACCAGGCTCAGGTTATCGCGATCGGCCGCCTGGGCTGGGGCGCCTTCATTAGCGCCACGCTTGGTGGCATCCAACTGCTGTCGACCGTTACCTGCCACGCCCCGACGCCCTTGGCGCCAGGCGGCATTCTGCGCGGCCACTTCAGCGATGGCCTGGGGTTGTGGCAACGCGGTGCTTTGCACTGGGTCCGGCAGGCGCAGGACTTGGCCGGTCTTGAGCAGATTGATGTTGCCGTTGATGAATGCGTTCGGATTCAGCGCTTGAATCGCCAGCATGGTCTGCTGCACGGACCCGCCATTGCGCACCTTGGCGGCGATTTCCCACAGGGTGTCGCGCGGCGTGGTGGTGTATTGGGAGGGCTTGGTGGCGCCGGTGACTGGCGAAGAGACCACTTGGGACGGCTTGGCCCGGGCGGCATCGGCGGCCTGCGGCGAGAATTTGGACGGATCGATCAGCACACTGTAGTCGCGCAGCAAACGGCCATTGGGCCACATTACTTGAACGAGGAACTTGACCATGGGCTCGGTCATTGGCCGGCTGGACGTCACCCGCAGGACGCTCTTGCCGTTGGCGTTGATCACCGGGGTGAAGCTCAGGTCATTGAGAAACGCCTGGCGATCGATGCCGGCCTTGGCGAATTCTTCGGCCGGAGCCAGGCTTGGCACGACTTCGGCGGCCGTCAGCTGCTGGACATCGAGCAACTCGATCTCAGCCACAAGAGGTTGGTTCGGCGGCGACTTCAGGGTCAATTCCCCGAGCCCGAGCGCTTGCGCCATACCGGAGGACAGCGCCGAGGCGGCCGCTATTGCTAACACCAGTTTGCGAACTTGAACCATAGCCTCTTCCTTTGTTTGAACATTCCTCGGCCAGCGAGAAGGTGTTGATGCCGCTGCCGTAAGGCATTGCGCGCAGCCCCGAAGCGACGGCGCGCGCGATCGTTTCACTCATGCCCAGGAGAAGTCCCTGGGAGGGAGGTTCGCCTTCAGCATTCTGACCAAGCATAGCGCCCAGCTAGAACCATTCGACAAATTGTTGCCAAGTATCTTTTACAGCAGGTCTTTTATCAACAACTCAGCCACCTGCACCGCATTGAGCGCCGCCCCCTTGCGCACGTTATCTGACGTCAGCCACATATTTAGTTCCGCCGGGTCGTCGATACCGGCGCGCACGCGTCCGATATAAACCACGTCCTGCCCCACCGCATCCCCCACCGGGGTCGGGTAATCGCCTGCGTCTACCAGCTCGACGCCAGGGGCCGCTTCCAGAGCTGCGTTGATCTTCGCCAGGTCAACGGCACGGGCAGACTGCACGGTCACGCTAAAGCTATCGCCAAAAAACACCGGGGCTTGAATGCAAGTGACGGAAATCTTTAGCAAAGGTTGCTCCAACACCTGGCGCAACTCGCCCACCAGGCGCTTTTCCAGCGATGTGTGACCCTGTTCGTCGGGAGCACCGACCTGGGCCAGCAGGTTGAATGCCATCTGCCGGTCGAAAAATTTCGGCTCAAGTGGGCGAGCGTTGAGTAACTCGGCGGTCTGGCGCGCCAGCTCGCTCACCGCCGCGCGCCCTTGGGCGGACACGGCGAGGCTGGCGGTCAGGCTGATGCGTTCCATCTTCAGGCATTCGCGCAGCGGCGCCAATGCAACGGCCAACACCGTCGCCGAGGCGCTGGGGCTGCTGACCTGGATCGGCTTGCGCAGGCCAGCCAGCTTCTTCGGGTTGGCCTCCGGCACAATCTGCGGCGCCTGTTCTGGCGGCAACGCGCCGGACAGGTCTATCAGGGCACAACCGGCAGCCGTGGCACGCGGGGCAAAACTCAGGGTGACCGCCGGTCCGGCCGCGAAGAACGCCAGCTGGACTTTGCTGAAATCAAATTCATCGACCTCACGTACCCGCACGTTTTTGCCGCGAAACATCACCGAGCTTCCCGCCGATTCGCTGCTGGCCAGCAGGTGCAGGGTGCCAACCGGGAAATCCCGCTCTTCGAGAATCTGGACTAGGGTTTCGCCGACAGTACCGGTGGCGCCGATCACGGCAATATCAAAGGACTGGCTCATGGGTCTACCTCAGGTAACACGTGGGGAGCGGCACTTTACCGGGTGGCTGGCGGGCAAGCAATTGAGCGCAGGAAAACCGCTGCCGGCCCATAAAAAAACCCGCACCTCTCACAAGGCGCGGGTTCTTTCACGGCAGCAACCGATCAACGTTCGAGCAGGATCCGCAACATGCGACGCAACGGCTCGGCCGCGCCCCACAACAGTTGATCGCCAACGGTGAAGGCACCGACGAATTGCGACCCCATGTTCAGTTTGCGCAGACGCCCCACCGGCACGTTCAGGGTGCCGGTGACCTTGGTCGGGCTCAGCTCCTGCATGCTGGTTTCGCGATTGTTCGGCACCAGCTTGACCCAAGGGTTGTGCTGGCTGATCAGGCCTTCGATGTCGGCAATCGGCACGTCTTTGTTCAGCTTGATGGTCAGCGCCTGGCTGTGGCAACGCATGGCGCCGATGCGCACGCAGATGCCGTCCACCGGGATCGGGCTCTTGAAGCGACCGAGGATCTTGTTGGTTTCGGCCTGGGCCTTCCACTCTTCACGGCTCTGGCCGTTAGGCAGTTCCTTGTCGATCCAGGGGATCAGGCTGCCGGCCAGCGGTACGCCGAAATTCTCGGTCGGGTAGGCATCGCTGCGCATCGCCTCGGCGACCTTGCGGTCGATATCGAGGATGGCGCTGGCCGGGTTCGCCAGCTCATCGGCAACGGCGCCGTGAGTCACGCCCATTTGCTTGATCAGCTCTCGCATGTGCTGCGCGCCGCCACCGGACGCCGCTTGGTAGGTCATGGCGCTCATCCATTCCACCAGGCCGGCTTCGAACAGGCCGCCGAGGCCCATCAGCATCAGGCTGACGGTGCAGTTGCCGCCGATGTAGTTCCTGGTGCCCGCATCCAGCTGCTGGTCGATGACCTTGCGGTTGACCGGGTCGAGGATGATCACCGCGTCGTCCTGCATGCGCAGGCTGGAAGCGGCGTCGATCCAGTAACCCTGCCAGCCGGCTTCACGCAGCTTGGGGAACACTTCGCTGGTGTAGTCGCCGCCCTGGCAGGTCAGGATCACGTCGAGGGTCTTGAGCTCTTCGATGCTGTAGGCATCCTTGAGCACACCGGTGTCCTTGCCCACGGACGGGCCCTGGCCACCAACGTTGGAGGTGGTGAAAAACACCGGCTCAATGAGATCGAAATCCTGCTCTTCCAGCATTCGCTGCATGAGCACGGAACCGACCATGCCGCGCCAACCGATCAGACCTACACGTTTCATCGCAACTACACCTATACAAAAGTGGGCCACCGTCGAAGCGGTGGGCCCGAAAGATTACAGATTCCGCAGCGCGGCGACTACTGCATCGCCCATTTGCTGCGTACCGACTTTGGTACAACCCTGCGACCAGATATCACCTGTGCGCAAGCCCTGGTCCAGGACCACGCTGACGGCTTTTTCGATCGCGTCGGCGGCATCGTTCAAACTGAAGCTGTAGCGCAGCATCATCGACACCGACAGGATGGTCGCCAACGGGTTGGCGATGCCCTGCCCGGCGATGTCCGGCGCCGAACCATGGCACGGCTCGTACATGCCCTTGTTGTTGGCGTCCAGGGAGGCCGACGGCAGCATGCCGATGGAACCGGTAAGCATCGACGCTTCGTCGGACAGGATGTCGCCGAACAGGTTGTCGGTGACGATCACATCGAACTGCTTCGGCGCGCGCACCAGTTGCATGGCGGCGTTGTCGACGTACATGTGGCTCAGTTCGACATCCGGGTAATCCTTGGCCACCTGCTCGACCACTTCGCGCCACAGTTGGCTGGAAGCCAGCACATTGGCCTTGTCCACCGAGCAGAGCTTCTTGCCACGCACGCGAGCCATGTCGAAGCCAACCCGGGCGATGCGGCGGATTTCGCTTTCGCTGTACGGGAGGGTGTCGTAGGCCTGGCGCTCGCCGTTGTCCAGCTCACGGGTGCCACGCGGGGCGCCGAAGTAGATACCGCCGGTCAGCTCGCGGACGATTAGGATGTCCAGGCCCGAGACGATTTCCGGCTTCAGGCTCGAGGCATCGGCCAGTTGCGGGTAAAGGATCGCCGGCCGCAAATTGCCGAACAGGCCCAGTTGCGCACGAATCTTCAGCAGGCCGCGCTCAGGGCGGATGTCACGTTCGATCTTGTCCCATTTCGGGCCGCCCACGGCGCCCAGCAGCACGGCATCGGCAGCACGGGCACGGTCCAGGGTTTCGTCGGCCAGCGGCACACCGTGCTTGTCGATGGCCGCGCCGCCGATCACGTCGTGGCTGAGTTCGAAGCCCAGGCCGTACTTATCGTTCGCCAGCTCCAGGACCTTGACCGCCTCGGCCATGATTTCCGGGCCAATGCCATCACCTGGGAGAATCAGAATCTGCTTGCTCATGCTTTCCTCATTTGCTCTGTCGGGACACGCCTCTGGGCATGGCCGGAAAAAATGTTATCGCTCGGCCCACAGCACCAGCACATCCGTACTGAACGAACCATCGGCCTCAATCTGAAAATATTCACGCACTTCATCGCCCATCGAGCGCTGCAACTCAAGAATCGCCGCTCGCATCACTTCCGGAGTGCGCATGCGCTCGACCCACGATGGGTACTCCAGGCGCAAGCGCTGACGGGAGGTGCTACGGGTGTGCAGCCCCGCCTCGCTGACCTGGCGCAACCACTCGGCGGCCGAATAGTCGCGCACATGGCTGGTGTCGCGCAGCACTTCGACGCTTTGCAAGTAGGTATCGAACAGCGGCGTGCCCGGCGACAGGATGTCGATGAACGCCATCACCCCACCCGGCTTGAGCACCCGACGAACTTCCCGCAGCGCCAGGCCCAGGTCGCTCCAATGATGCGCTGAATAGCGGCTGAAGACGAAATCGAACTCGCCGGCGGCAAACGGCAAGCGCTCGGCGGCGCCACGTACCGTGCTGATATTGCCCAGGTCACGCTCCGCTGCCGCCGTGGCGACTACGTCGAGCATTTGCTGGGACAAATCATAAGCCACCACTTCACCGGCCAGCGGCGCCACGTGGAAACTCACATGGCCGGCGCCGCAGCCCAGATCCAGCACGCGGGCATCGCCGCGACCGGCCAACGCCGCCTGTAGCAGTGCGAATTCAGCACCCTGGGCGTGCACGGCACTGCTCAGATAGGCCGAGGCCTGTTCACCGAATTGCTTTTGTACAAC
Organism: Pseudomonas sp. Z5-35; assembly: GCF_051131945.1. Taxonomy (NCBI): domain Bacteria; kingdom Pseudomonadati; phylum Pseudomonadota; class Gammaproteobacteria; order Pseudomonadales; family Pseudomonadaceae; genus Pseudomonas; species Pseudomonas sp. Z5-35. The sequence continues at coordinate 1,997,561 of NZ_CP071640.1, read as the reverse complement.
CTGACTGTGGGCGGCGCTGGTCATGGGATGTCCTTATGGTTTCGTGTCGCTGGCGTCTTTACTCGTTACGCAAGATCAAGCATCGCGAAACAACCAAGGTTGGCTCGCCCGGTGCTTGGCCTCGAACGTGGCAATCGCCTCGCCGTCCTGCAAGGTCAGGCCGATGTCATCCAGGCCGTTGAGCAGGCAATGCTTGCGGAACGCGTCGATCTCGAAACCCAGCACCTTGCCGTCGGGACGGGTCACGGTCTGGGCGGCCAGGTCGACCTGTAGTTGATAGCCCGGATTGGCCTCGACCTGCTGGAACAGTTCATCCACGTCAGCGTCGCTGAGGATGATCGGCAGCAAGCCGTTCTTGAAGCTGTTGTTGAAGAAAATGTCGGCATAGCTCGGCGCGATGATGCTGCGAAAACCGTATTCTTCCAGGGCCCATGGCGCGTGCTCGCGGCTCGAACCGCAGCCGAAATTCTCGCGAGCCAGCAACACGCTGGCGCCTTGATAACGCTCGGCGTTGAGCACGAAATCCTTGTTCAACGGCCGCTTGGAGTTGTCCTGGTACGGCTGGCCGACATCCAGGTAGCGCCATTCGTCAAACAGGTTCGGACCGAAGCCGGTGCGCTTGATCGACTTCAGGAATTGCTTGGGGATGATCTGGTCGGTGTCGACGTTGGCACGATCCAAAGGCGCGACAAGACCGGTGTGCTGGGTAAAAGCTTTCATGCTGCGCTCCTTCAGATCAATTCGCGGACGTCGACGAAACGGCCGTTGACGGCCGCCGCCGCGGCCATCGCCGGGCTCACCAGGTGCGTGCGGCCACCGGCGCCTTGACGGCCTTCGAAGTTTCGGTTGGACGTCGAGGCGCAATGCTCGCCCGACTCCAGGCGATCCGGGTTCATCGCCAGGCACATCGAGCATCCCGGCTCGCGCCATTCGAAACCGGCCTCGAGGAAAATCTTGTCCAGCCCTTCCGCTTCGGCCTGGGCTTTCACCAGGCCGGAGCCCGGCACGACGATGGCCTGCTTGATGGTCGAGGCGACCTTGCGGCCCTTGGCGATCACCGCAGCGGCGCGCAGGTCTTCGATCCGCGAGTTGGTGCAAGAGCCGATGAACACGCGGTCCAGCTGAATGTCGGTGATCGCCTGGTTGGCGCTCAACCCCATGTATTTCAACGCACGGACGATGGAGTCACGCTTGACCAGGTCCATTTCCTTGGCCGGATCCGGTACGTTCTGGTCCACCGCCAAGACCATTTCCGGCGAAGTGCCCCAGCTGACTTGTGGCTTGATCTGCGTGGCGTCGAGCTCGACCACGGTATCGAACTGGGCATCGGCATCGGAGACCAAGTCTTTCCAGGCCTTGACAGCCATATCCCATTCCGCGCCTTTTGGCGAGAACGGACGGCCCTTGACGTATTCCACGGTTTTTTCATCGGCGGCCACCAGGCCCACGCGAGCACCGGCCTCGATGGACATGTTGCAGATGGTCATCCGGCCTTCCACCGACAAGTCACGGATCGCGCTGCCGGCGAACTCGATGGCGTGGCCATTGCCGCCGGCGGTGCCGATCTTGCCGATCACGGCCAGGACGATGTCCTTGGCGGTCACGCCGAACGGCAGCTTGCCCTCGACGCGCACCAGCATGTTTTTCATTTTCTTGGCGACCAGGCACTGGGTGGCGAGCACGTGCTCGACTTCGGAAGTACCGATGCCATGGGCCAGCGCACCGAAGGCACCGTGAGTCGAGGTATGCGAGTCGCCGCAGACCACGGTCATGCCCGGCAAGGTCGCGCCCTGCTCCGGGCCGATCACGTGGACGATGCCCTGGCGCACGTCGTTCATCTTGAATTCGACAATGCCGTATTCGTCGCAGTTGTCGTCGAGGGTCTGGACCTGCAGGCGCGAGACCTGGTCGGCAATGGCCTCGATGCCGCCCTTGCGCTCCGGGGTGGTCGGTACGTTGTGGTCCGGGGTGGCGATGTTGGCATCGATACGCCAAGGCTTGCGCCCGGCCAGGCGCAGGCCTTCGAAAGCTTGCGGCGAGGTCACTTCGTGAATGATGTGACGATCGATGTAGATCAGCGCCGAGCCATCGTCGCGCTGCTTGACCAAATGCGAATCCCAGAGCTTGTCGTAGAGCGTTTTGCCGGCCATCAGACGGTTTCCTCATCAGCTTGTTTCTATGCCCTGGGTCCTGAGCGGATCAATAACCCCTTGGCTTGTGAGGCTGATGGTAAGAGGCTACATTAAATAACTCAAATTCATATTTTTCATGCTTTGCATAACTAACTGGAATCCGACCAGAAACGCCATGGACCTTGCCAATCTCAATGCCTTTATTGCCATCGCCGAAACCGGCAGTTTCTCCGGCGCTGGCGAGCGCCTGCACCTGACCCAGCCGGCCATCAGCAAGCGCATCGCCGGGCTGGAACAGCAACTCAAGGTGCGCCTGTTCGACCGGCTGGGTCGGGAAGTCGGCCTGACCGAAGCCGGTCGGGCCCTGCTGCCACGGGCCTATCAGATCCTCAACGTGCTGGACGACACCCGCCGGGCCCTGACCAACCTGACCGGCGAAGTGACCGGCCGCCTGACGCTCGCCACCAGCCACCACATCGGCTTGCATCGACTGCCGCCGTTATTAAGGGAGTTCACCCGACGCTACCCACAGGTCGCGCTGGATATTCAGTTCCTGGACTCGGAAGTGGCCTACGAGGAAATCCTCCATGGTCGGGCGGAGCTGGCGGTCATCACCCTCGCCCCCGAACCTCACTCATTGGTGCGAGCGACGACGGTGTGGGACGACCCGCTGGATTTCGTGGTGGCGCCGGAACACGCATTGCTGGAAAACCGCGCGGTGAGCCTGGCGGACATCGCCCTGCATCCGGCGGTTTTCCCGGGCGGCAACACGTTCACCCATCACATTGTGCAACGACTGTTCGAAGCCCAGGGCCTGACACCGAACATCGCGATGAGCACGAATTACCTGGAAACCATAAAAATGATGGTCTCCATCGGCCTGGCCTGGAGCGTTTTGCCGCGCACCATGCTCGATGAACAGGTGGCGCGCGTGCCTTTGCCGGGCATACAGCTCAGTCGCCAGCTAGGCTATATCTTGCACACCGAACGGACGCTGTCGAACGCTGCACGGGCTTTCATGGCTCTATTGGATGCACAAGTCGATCTGCCAGGGACAAGGGCATAAGTTGTGCTACTCCTATAGGGCCGCGCCGCCTGTGCCTAACGCCCCACCTGCCAAGGCCCGCTAGAGAATGCCCAAACCCGCCGACCACCTCCCGCCCCTGCCACGCATCCAGGCCCTGGACCCGAAACGGTCCGAGCAAAGCTGGGACAGCGCGCCACAACTGCTGGCGGCCTTGAACGGTGCGCGCCTGGGGGCCTGGTCTTGGGACATCGATACCGGACAGATCAGTTGGTCGCGAGGCACCCAGGCGCTGTTCGGCTTCGATCCGCGCCAACCGTTACCAGCGGACGTTGACTACCTCGATCTGCTCTTGCCCGAAGACCGCGCCAAGGCCATGCGCGCCTTTCACGCGGCGGTGGCCGGTGCGCCACTGGAACAGGCGATGCATCACCGCATCGTCTGGCCCGATGGCAGCCTGCACTGGCTGGAAATCAGTGGCAGCGTGCTGCCCGACAAGCACGGCCGCCCGCGCATGATCGGCGTGATCCGTGAAATCACCCACCAGCGCGAACGAGAACAGGCGTTGCGCAGCTCGGAAAAACGCTTCGCCACGCTGTTTCATCTTTGCCCGAACATGGTCCTGCTGACCCGCCAGGAAGACGGGCTGATCAGCGAAGCCAACCAGTATTTCGAAAGCCTGTTCGGCTGGCCGGTGCATGATGTGATTGGCCGTACGACCCTGGAACTGGGCTTGTGGGTCGACCCCAGGCAACGGGCGAAGCTGGTGGAAGCGACCAAGGCCAAGGGCGAACTGGTGAGCATGGAGGTGGAGTTTCGGGCCAGCAACGGCCAGGTTCACAACGGCATTCTCAGCGCCCAGAAAGTCGAGCTCGAAGGCCAGCCATATCTGCTGAGCACCTTTCTCGACACCACCGAACGCAAGCTCGCCGAACAGGCCCTGAAGGACAGCCAGGAACGCCTGGACCTGGCCCTTGACTCGGCGCAATTGGGCACCTGGGACTGGCACATCCCCAGCGGCATGCTCTACGGCTCGGCGCGGGCCGCGCAGCTTCATGGCCTGGAGCCCATGGCATTTCATGAATCGTTCGATGCGTTTTTCGAGGGCGTGCCCACCGAAGAACGCAACAACATGCGCAACGCCTACCGCAGCCTGCGGGAAGGCCCGGCGGGCAACTATCAATTGACCTACCGCGTGCAGTTGCCGGACGGCAGCTCCCGCTATCTGGAGAGCCGCGCCCGCCTCTACCGCAACGACGACGGCAGCCCCTTGCGCATGGCCGGCACCCTGCTGGACATCACCGACCAGGTAGAGCGCGAACAGAGCCTGGCGGCCTCGGAGGAGAAGTTCGCCACCCTGTTCCAGGTCAGTCCCGACCCGATCTGCGTCACGCACCAGGACGACGGCAGGTTCCTGGAAATCAACTCCAGTTTCACCCAGACCTTTGGTTGGGCGGCCAATGATGTGCTCGGCCGTAGCGCCGAGGAGATCGGCCTGTGGGACGCCTCGGGCAGCAGCCTGCAACGCATCGAACGGGTGATCCGCGAGCAGTCGCTGAGCAACGTCGCCATGGTGGTCCATCACAAGAATGGGCAGCCGTTGACCTGTGTCATTTCCAGCCGACAGATCAACGTCGGCAACCAGCCCTGCATTGTCACCACCCTTCGGGACATTACCCAACAGCAACGCTCCGAAGCGGCGCTCAAGGCCAGCGAAGAGAAGTTCGCCAAGGCGTTCCACTCCAGCCCCGACGCCATCACCATCACCGAACTCGAAAGCGGCCGGTACCTGGAGGTCAACGACGGCTTCTGTCGCCTGACCGGCTACCGCGCCGACGAGGTGATTGGCCACACGGTCTATGAAGTCGGCATCTGGGCCGAGGAAAAACAGCGCGCGGCGTTGCTGGCTGAATTGCAGCTCAAGGGCCGCGTCCTGCATCAGGAAATGCTTGGACGCAACAAACGCGGGGAAACCCTTACGGTGGAAGTGTCGGTCGAGCCCATCACGCTCAACGAGACCGCATGCCTGTTGCTGACTGCCCGGGACGTAAGCCTGCTGCGTAACGCCGAAGCGCAGATCCGCCACCTGGCCTACCACGATCCGCTGACCAATCTGCCCAACCGGGCGCTGCTGCTGGATCGGTTGAGCCAGCAGATCGCCTTGCTCAAGCGCCATAACTTGCGCGGGGCCCTGCTGTTCCTCGACCTGGATCACTTCAAGCACATTAACGATTCGCTCGGTCATCCGGTCGGCGACACGGTGTTGAAAATCATCACCGCGCGCCTCGAAGCCAGCGTCCGCCTCGAGGACACCGTGGCGCGGCTGGGCGGTGATGAATTCGTCGTGCTGCTCAGCGGCCTGGAAGGTACGCGCGGCGCGGTCACCCAGCAGGTCCAGACCCTCGCCGATACCCTGCGTGAATTGCTCTCGGAACCCATGTTTCTCGACGGCCAACGGCTGCAAGTGACCCCGAGCATCGGCATGGCGTTGATTCCGGACCACGGCTCCACGCCTACCGACCTGCTCAAGCGCGCCGACATTGCCCTGTACCGCGCCAAGGACTCGGGCCGCAACACCTCGCAGATGTTCCACGCCACGATGCAAAAAGCCGCCAGCGAGCGGCTGCGCATGGAAACCGACCTGCGCCAGGCCCTGGCCCGTAACGAGTTCAGCGTGCATTTCCAACCGCAGGTCGACGCCCGCGACAACCGCATCGTTGGCGCCGAGGCCCTGGTGCGCTGGCATCACCCAGACCTGGGCGCGCAATCGCCCAACGAATTCATCAAGGTATTGGAGGACAGCGGCTTGATCCTGGAGGTAGGGACCTGGATCCTCGACGAAGCCTGCGACGGTTTCAAACAGCTGATCGCCAAGGGCAAGGTCGACCCGCAACGGTTCAAGCTGTGCGTGAACATCAGCCCTCGTCAGTTCCGCCAGAGCGACTTTGTCGAACGCATCGAAAACAGCCTCACCAGCCACGGCCTGCCCTATTGCATGCTGAAACTGGAAATCACCGAAGGCATCGTGATCCAAAACCTGGACGACACCATCGGCAAGATGCGCCGCCTCAAGAAAATGGGCGTGAGCTTCGCCATGGACGATTTCGGCACCGGTTATTCATCGTTGACCTATCTCAAGCGGCTGCCGGTGGACACGCTAAAAATCGACCAGTCCTTTGTACGCGATGCCACCAGCGACCCCAACGACGCCGAAATCATCCGCGCCATCGTCGCCATGGCCCGCAGCCTGAACCTGGAAATGATCGCCGAAGGGGTGGAGACGCTGGAGCAATTGCAGTTTTTGCAGGGGCTTGAATGCCATTTGTACCAAGGTTACCTGCACAGCCGACCGTTGCCGCTGGAGGCGTTCGAGCGGTTGTTGCCGTAGGTGTTGTCGCAAGCTTTTGTGGCATCCACAACAAAGAAGGGCGCCATTCGGCGCCCTTCTTCAACTGCGATGCATCAGTTTTCCAGTGCAGGTTTCTGCTGCGCACCGTTGATAGGAATGCGCTTGGCTTTCGCCTCTTCCGGTACCACGCGCAACAGGTCGATGCTCAACAGGCCGTTGCTCAAACCCGCAGACTTGATCTCGATATGATCCGCCAACCGGAAGGACAGCTTGAACGCACGCTGGGCGATGCCCTGGTGCAGGAAGGTCACGCTGTCGTTGCTGGCCTCGCGCTTGCCGCCGCTGATGGTCAGCACACCTTTTTCCACTTGCAGCTCGAGGTCCTCTTCGCGGAACCCGGCGGCGGCGACCACGATGCGGTATTCGTCATCGCCATGTTTTTCCACGTTGTAGGGTGGATAGCTGCTGCCTGGTTCGTTACGCAGCGCGGTTTCGAACAGGTCGTTGAAACGGTCGAAGCCCACCGAGGAACGGAACAGAGGGGCCAAGGAAAATGCAGTACTCATGATTCAAATCTCCTGAAAGTTCAGCAAGTTTTTTTGTCTCCGCGACCCGAATTCGGCATCGCGTAACCCTTATCTAGGGACCGCCAAAAACTTTTCAAGAGCTTTTTCTGAAATTTTTTTCAGGCCGCTTCGGTGCGTTTCACACCCAGCAAATGCCCCACTGCGTCCAGATCGGTTTCCCGGCGCAGGGCGGTAAATAGCTCAACCGCCTCGGGGTAATTGCGGGTCAGCATCGCCAGCCATTGCTTCAATCGACCGGGCGCCTGGCGTGGCGTCAGTTGTTCGACCACTTGCATCCAGAAGTCCTGGAGCATCGGTTGCAGTTCGGCCCAGGACATCTCGACCACTTCCTCACCGGCCCGGGCAGCGGCGATCTGCCGGGCCAGGTCGGGACGGGAAACGAGGCCGCGTCCGAGCATGATGTCTTCCACGCCACTGATTTCGCGGCAACGGCGCCAGTCTTCCACGCTCCAGATATCACCATTGGCGAACACCGGTACCTTGACCACTTCCTGGACGCGGGGGATCCACTCCCAATGCGCCGGGGGCTTGTAGCCATCGATCTTGGTCCGCGCATGCACGACGATGTGTGCCGCACCGCCTTCGGCCAGCGCCGTGGCGCAGACCAGCGCGCCGTCCGGGCTGTCGAAACCCAGGCGCATCTTGGCGGTGACGGGGATATGCCCGGGGACGGCACGACGTACATGCTCGACGATTTGGTTGAGCAGCTCCGGCTCCTTGAGCAGCACCGCACCGCCTCGGGATTTATTCACGGTCTTGGCCGGACAGCCAAAATTCAAGTCGATTACTTCAGAGCCCAGCTCGCAGGCCAGGGCGGCATTTTCCGCCAGGCACACCGGGTCGGAACCCAATAGCTGCACCCGCAGCGGTACGCCTGCCGCCGTTCGAGCGCCGGTCAACAATTCCGGGGCGAGCTTATGAAAGTAATCCGGTGTGAGCAGGCGGTCGTTGATACGGATGAACTCGGTGACGCACCAATCGATTCCGCCAACACGGGTCAGGACGTCCCGCAGGATGTTGTCGACCAACCCCTCCATGGGCGCCAGGGCAATTTGCATGAAAAACACACTCAACGAAAAAACGTGCGGCAGTTTAGCGGATTTCGCTTACCAAATCGGTAATTCAACAAGGGACAAGCGCGGGGCCATAGCCTTCGATGAACTCCGGCGGCATGCGCTTGGGGCGGCCGGTAGAGAGTTCGATGCAAACAAAAGTAGTCTGGGCGCGCAACAACGTCGCGTTATCACTGGGGCGGACCAGCTGGAAACGCCGAGACATTTTCAGCCGCTGGTCCCAATCGACGATCCAGGTCGCCAACTGCAACTCGTCGCCCTCGTAGGCCGCCGCCAGGTAATCGATTTCATGCCGCACCACCGCCATGGCCCGGTCCAGCCGCCGGTATTCCACCAAATCCAGGCCCAGGCGCTGGGAATGGCGCCAGGCGCAGCGTTCCAGCCAAGTGACGTACACCGCGTTATTGGCGTGGCCCAGCCCATCGATGTCTTCGGCACTCACTTGAAGATCAATGATGAACGGCGTTGCCCGATCCCAGCCCATGCCCGTCTCCTGTCAAATATGGATCGGGGCAGTGTAACGGAAGCTCAGGCCGATTGCCGCGCCTGCAGGCTGCGCCCGGCCAACAGTGATAACACACCATCAATGACACGGGGATCGGCCAGCACTCGCTGATGCCCACCCTGGGGCAAGCGCAGCAAGCGACTGTCGAACCAGGCTTCATGGATCAATTGCGACTCCTTGACCGAGACTGAGTTGTCGTCTTCGGCGTGGACAATCAACCCTGGAATATCCAGCTGGTATAGCGCCACATCCATCCTCGACGCCTGCATGCCCACGTCCTGTTCCACCTGGCGAATGAAGGCAGAACGTGCCCGGGGCGGCAAGCCCATCATCCGCGCGAATCCACGCAGGACGCCAAGAATACGCGCCGGCGCGGCGATGCTGACCAGCGTCTCGGTACGCAAGCCCAACTGCACTGCAAGCATGGCACTGGCGCCGCCCATGGAATGGCCGATCACCGCCTGCAACGGCGGCAGCTCGGCGGCGGCCTCAAGCATCGCCCTGGCGAACAGCAGGACATTGGCCTCGCGCCCCGGCGAACGTCCATGGGCCGGTCCATCCAGCGCCACCACGGTGTAGCCGGCGTCTACCAGCGCGGTGATCAGCGTCGCGAATTGAGTGGGCCGCCCTTCCCAGCCGTGCATCAGCAACACCGCCGGACCTTTGCCCCAGCGCAACGCAGACAGGCCGAAGCGCAAAGTGATGCGCTCGGACGAGGCCAGCAATGGCAGTTCCCAGTCCCGCGGTGGCAGGGCCCGAGGACTCATGAACACCTTGCGCATTTTTTTCGCTACCAGGCGCGGGGCTATCCGGCCAAGCGTGCCATTGACACCACGAATCCAGCTCAACCTGTCCATGCTCATCTCCAGGGCTTGCGCCTTAGCTCAGCGCACCGCCGACTTGGCAGCGCGCAGCAAACGATCCGATAACTCGCCCGGGCCCAACGCCCGGGCCAGGGCCAGGCCGCCGACCATCAAGGCGATGTCGGACAAAGCTTTGTCGGCTTCTTCCGGGCTGGCAGCCAATTGCGCGACCATCAGCTCGATGTGTTCATTGAGGACTTCACGAAACGCATCCGGCAGCCGCCCGAGCTCGCCGACCGACGCCGGGATCGGGCACGCTTGCTCGGTGGAATCGCGGTGCTTGCGCGACAGGTAGAACGCTGCAACCAACGCGCGCCGTTCCTCACCGGTCAGCTCGGCATCCATATCGGCGATCAAGCCACGGCGGCGACTGAGCAATTGCTTGAACGCCTCCAGCATCAAGGCATCCTTGCTTTCGAAATGGGCATAGAAACCACCCACCGTCAGCCCTGCCGCGCCCATCACCTCGCCCACGCTCGGCTCGGCCGGCCCGCGCTGGATCAGCGCATCGCTGGCGGCCTTGAGAATGCGTTCACGGGTTTGTGCCTTTTTATCGTTCATCGTTGCCTCCGAATATTACGATTGAAATATTATCCATGTAATAAATTTCTGCAAGCGGAATCTTTGACCGCTGGTCAGACATATTCGTTGAGGATGGGAAATTGGCTGAACGCCAGACAAACAAAAGGGCCATTCAAGAATTGAATGACCCTTATAAAATCCCGCAGAGCGGGTAATCGTGGCGTCCCCTAGGGGACTCGAACCCCTGTTACCGCCGTGAAAGGGCGGTGTCCTAGGCCACTAGACGAAGGGGACACAAACCTTCTGAACATGATCAGCGCTGAGGACTGATCGCTTCAAGGCCGGTGTGGCCAGACCTTGAAGTGTAAATTGGTGGAGCTAGACGGGATCGAACCGTCGACCTCTTGCATGCCATGCAAGCGCTCTCCCAGCTGAGCTATAGCCCCGGATTTTCGCCTCGCGGCGGAGCGACATCTTGCAACATCACTTCTGTAAAACTGGCGTCCCCTAGGGGACTCGAACCCCTGTTACCGCCGTGAAAGGGCGGTGTCCTAGGCCACTAGACGAAGGGGACGCAAACCCTTCTATACAACTGATCAACACTGAGTGCTGATCGCTTCAAGGCCGGTGTGGCCAGGCCTTGAAGTGTAAATTGGTGGAGCTAGACGGGATCGAACCGTCGACCTCTTGCATGCCATGCAAGCGCTCTCCCAGCTGAGCTATAGCCCCTCATCGCTGAGGACGGGGCGAATCTTAAGGGCGTATCGGAGAGCTGTCAAATTTATTTTCAAAGAAATTGAAAGTTTTTTGCCGGGATAACAATCACTTACCGACATACCCCGCAAAACCGGGGCATGTCCAGCCTCACCGACCGCTTAGGCGATCGCACCCAGCAGTTTTTCCCACTCCTTGTTCTCCTTCTTCGACACGCCACCGAGCAGATCGATGGCCTGGCGCAGGCGGAAACGCGTCAGGTCTGGCCCGAGGATTTCCATCGCGTCGAGCACCGAGACCGAGCTGGCCTGGCCGGTGATCGCAGCGAACATCAGCGGCATGGCATCGCGCAATTTCAATTCCAACGATTCGACCACGGCCTGGATGGTCGCGGTGATGCTGTCTTTCTCCCACTGCCGCAGGCTTTCGAGTTTCCACAGGATCAGTTGCATCAACTGGCGGACCTGATCGCCCGAGAGCTTCTTGGACTCGAACAGCTTCGCGTCCGGGGTCACGCCACCGGCGAAGAAAAAGCCGGCCAATGGCGCAATCTGGCTGAACGTCTCAACCCTGCCCTGCACATGAGGAGCGATCTTCATCATGTATTCAGGGTTGAACGCCCATTTCTGCACGCGAGCGGCGAACTCTTCCACCGGCAGGTCGCGCAGCCATTGGCCATTGAGCCAGGACAACTTCTCGACGTCGAAAATCGGCCCGCCCAGGGAGACGCGCGACAGGTCGAAATGTTCGACCATTTCCTGCAGCGAGAACTTCTCGCGCTCGTCCGGCATCGACCAGCCCATGCGCCCCAGGTAGTTGAGCATCGCCTCGGGCATGAAGCCCATGCGCTCGTAGAACGTCACCGAGGTCGGGTTCTTGCGCTTGGACAGCTTGCTCTTGTCCGGGTTACGCAGCAGCGGCATGTAGCACAGCTGCGGTTGCTCCCAGCCAAAGTACTCATAAAGCAGGATCAGTTTCGGCGCCGACGGCAGCCACTCTTCACCGCGCAAGACGTGGGTGATGCCCATCAGGTGATCGTCGACCACGTTGGCCAGGAAGTACGTCGGCAGGCCGTCGGTCTTCATCAGTACCTGCATGTCCATGCGATCCCATGGGATCTCGACATCGCCACGCAGCATGTCCGGCACCACGCAGACGCCTTCGCTCGGCACCTTCATGCGGATCACGTGAGGCTCGCCAGCGGCCAGGCGACGGTCGACTTCTTCCTTCGACAGCAGCAGCGCACGGCCGTCGTAGCGCGGGGTTTCACCGCGAGCCATTTGCTCGGCGCGCATCTGGTCCAGTTCTTCAGCGGTGCAGAAGCACGGGAAGGCGTGCCCCATGTCCACGAGTTGCTGGCAGTACTGCTGGTAGATCTCGCCACGTTCGCTCTGGCGATATGGACCGTGTGGACCGCCGACGTCCGGGCCTTCACTCCAGTCGATGCCGAGCCAGCGCAGGGCGTCGAAAATCTGCTTTTCGGACTCGCGGGTCGAACGCAACTGATCGGTGTCCTCGATCCGCAGGATGAACTCACCGCCGTGCTGCTTGGCAAAGCAATAGTTGAACAAGGCGATATAGGCGGTGCCGACATGGGGATCGCCAGTGGGCGACGGCGCGATGCGGGTACGGACGGTGGTCATGGCATGTCTCGGAAAGAATATAAAAGCGAAGATGAAACAGGGGGCGAATGGTAACAGGCGATGGCGGGCGGGCTCCAGTGAGAGCGGATATGAGTCGGTAACCGTCAAACCGGATGGCCCTGCCGCAAGCACGCTTGCGGCAGGGCCATCGAAGCCGTCGCCAACTCAGACAGTCAGCAAGCGCTCACGCAACTTGCCAATCTCATCGCGCAACTGCGCCGCCGCCTCGAACTCCAGGTCCCGGGCCAGTTGGTACATTTTTTCTTCCAGCTGCCGGATACGCTTGGCGATTTCGCCCGGTGAGCGCAGTTCGGCCTCGTAGCGCGCGCTTTCTTCGGCGGCCTTGGCCATGCCCTTGCGCTTCTTGCTGCGCGAGCCGGGCACGGTGGCGCCTTCCATGATATCGGCGACGTCCTTGAACACGCCCTTGGGCGTAATGCCGTTCGCGAGGTTGAAGGCGATCTGCTTGTCGCGGCGACGCTCGGTCTCGCCGATGGCCCGCTCCATGGAGCCGGTGATGCGATCGGCGTACAGAATTGCGCGACCGTTGAGGTTACGCGCGGCGCGACCGATGGTCTGGATCAACGAGCGCTCGGAACGCAGGAAACCCTCCTTGTCGGCATCGAGGATCGCCACCAGCGACACTTCCGGCATGTCCAAGCCTTCACGCAGCAGGTTGATGCCGACCAGCACGTCGAAAGTGCCCAGGCGCAGGTCGCGAATGATTTCGACCCGCTCCACCGTGTCGATGTCCGAGTGCAGGTAACGCACCCGCACGCCATGGTCGGCCAAGTAATCGGTGAGATCTTCGGACATGCGCTTGGTCAGCGTAGTAACCAGCACTCGCTCTTCCAGTGCCACGCGCTTGGTAATTTCCGAGAGCAGATCGTCGACCTGGGTCAGCGCCGGGCGCACTTCAATCTGCGGGTCGACCAGCCCGGTCGGCCGGACCAATTGCTCGATGACGCGGCCGGCATGCTCGGCTTCGTAGTTGCCGGGGGTGGCCGAGACGAAAATGGTCTGCGGGCTGACGCTTTCCCATTCGTCGAAGCGCATCGGCCGGTTATCCAGCGCCGACGGCAGGCGGAAACCGTATTCCACTAGGGTTTCCTTTCGCGAACGGTCGCCTTTGTACATCGCGCCGACCTGCGGCACGCTGACGTGGGATTCGTCGATGACCAACAAGGCATCGGCCGGCAGGTAGTCATACAACGTGGGCGGCGGCGCGCCCGCAGGACGGCCCGACAGGTAGCGCGAGTAGTTTTCGATACCGTTGCAGTAACCCAGTTCGAGGATCATTTCCAAGTCAAACCGGGTCCGCTGCTCCAGGCGCTGGGCTTCCACCAGCTTGTTGTTCGAACGCAGGTACTCCAGGCGCTCCTGCAACTCGACCTTGATCCCTTCGATAGCGTCCAGCAGGGTTTCGCGCGGTGTCACATAGTGGCTCTTGGGATAGAACGTGAAACGCGGCAGCTTGCGGATGACCTCGCCGGTCAGCGGGTCGAAGGCCGAGATGCTTTCCACCTCGTCATCGAACAGCTCGATGCGGATCGCTTCCAGGTCAGATTCCGCCGGGTAAATGTCGATCACGTCGCCGCGCACCCGAAACGTCGCCCGCGCGAAGTCCATGTCGTTGCGCGTGTATTGCAAGTCCGCCAGGCGACGCAGCAAGGCGCGCTGGTCGAGTTTGTCGCCGCGGTCCACGTGCAACACCATCTTCAGGTACGTTTCTGGACTGCCCAAGCCATAGATACACGACACCGTGGTGACAATGATCGCGTCCTTGCGCTCAAGCAACGCCTTGGTCGCCGATAGCCGCATCTGTTCGATGTGGTCGTTGATCGAGGCATCCTTCTCGATGAAGGTGTCCGAGGACGGCACGTAGGCCTCGGGCTGGTAGTAGTCGTAGTAGGAGACGAAATACTCCACCGCGTTATTCGGGAAAAATGCCTTGAACTCGCCATACAACTGCGCCGCCAGGGTCTTGTTCGGAGCGAGCACCAGGGTCGGGCGCTGCACCTGGGCGATCACGTTGGCAATACTGAACGTTTTGCCCGAGCCGGTCACACCCAGCAGCGTCTGGTGCGCCAGGCCGGCCTCGATGCCTTCGACCATCAGGCGGATGGCTTCCGGCTGATCGCCGGCCGGCTGGAATCGGGTAACTAGCTGGAATTCAGACATGACATAACCCCTGGGTTCACTCCTGTCGCCAGGCGACAGGAACGAGAAAGACCGAAACGACTGACGTCGATCGAGGAAAAAGCTGGAATGCATACAATGTGGAGGTGAATGCCTTCGCTTTCAAGACGAACGTCCTACACGCTTTGAAGACTTTGATGCGCAGAAGGGACTAACGGTCGAAAATAATCGAAAATACTTACGGTAAAGACCGAATAGCCTGTCGCCCTGCCCCGTGATGGCCTCTATACTAGCTCCCCGTTTGTGCACCGCTCTAGTGCATTCGGCTGGAGCGCGACACGTCCCCTCACTCTCCATTCAGAGCCGAGCAATAATGAGCCTGTTTTCTGCTGTCGAATTGGCACCACGCGACCCCATCCTGGGCCTCAACGAAGCTTTCAACGCCGACCCTCGTACCAATAAGGTCAACCTGGGCGTGGGTGTTTATTGCAACGAAGAGGGGCGTATTCCATTGCTGCGCGCCGTGGTTGAAGCCGAGACGACTCGCGTGGCTCAACACCTTGCCCGGGGTTACCTGCCGATCGATGGCATCGCCGCCTACGACCAGGCCGTCCAGACCCTGCTGTTTGGCAAGGACTCCCCGCTCATCGCTTCCGGTCGCATCATCACCACCCAAGCCGTGGGCGGCACCGGCGCATTGAAGATCGGTGCCGACTTTCTCAAGCAATTGCTGCCTGACGCAGTCGTGGCCATCAGCGATCCAAGTTGGGAAAACCACCGCGCACTCTTCGAAACCGCCGGCTTCGCGGTGCAGAACTACCGTTATTACGATGCCGCCACTCACGACGTGAATCGCAGCGGCCTGCTAGAAGACCTCACCGCCCTGCCCGATCGCTCGATCGTTGTGCTGCACGCCTGCTGCCACAACCCGACTGGCGTGGACCTGAGCCCGGAAGACTGGAAAAACGTGCTGGCCGTGGTCAAGGCCAAGAACCACGTGCCGTTCCTGGACATGGCCTACCAGGGCTTTGGCGAAGGCATCGACGAAGACGCCGCGGCCGTGCGCCTGTTTGCCGAGTCGGGACTGACCTTCTTTGCTTCCAGCTCGTTCTCCAAGTCGTTCTCGCTGTACGGCGAGCGCGTCGGCGCCCTGTCGATCGTCAGCGAATCGAAGGAAGAAAGTGCCCGCGTGCTGTCCCAGGTCAAGCGCGTGATCCGCACCAACTACTCCAACCCGCCGACCCACGGCGCCAGCATCGTCGCCGCCGTGCTCAATAGCCCTGATCTGCGGGCGCAGTGGGAAGCTGAACTGGCCGAAATGCGCCTGCGCATTCGCGGCATGCGTGACCAGATGGTCGACATGCTGGCCAAGGCCGCACCGCATCACGATTTCAGCTTCGTCGCACGCCAGAGCGGGATGTTCTCCTACTCCGGCCTGACCGTTGAACAAGTGACGCGCCTGCGCAGCGAGTTCGGCATCTATGCCTTGGACACCGGCCGCATCTGCGTGGCCGCGCTGAACCAGAACAACATCGATGCGGTGACCAAGGCCATCGTCCAGGTGATCTGACAGTTTCGGGCTGGATGAAAAAACGGGAAGCCATGGGCTTCCCTTTTTTTGGCCTGATGCTTTTGTGACCTGCTTCTCGCTGAGGCTACAGCTCCGTTGCCCGCTGGCTCGCCGCATCGTCGTAGATGACATACAACGACTCGGCCACCTGGCTCTTGATAGCCTTGGTGCTTTCCAGCCCCAGGACGAAACCCTCGGCCTTGCCACCGGCACGGTTCAGTTCCTCGGCGGTGCTGGCCTGGGTGATGGCGTCGTAGAGTTTCTCGGCGTGAGGTCCCACGCCCTTGGGCAAACTGATCTGGGCGATGCTCACAGGCACACCTCGGCGCGGTGGGCTGGGTGAGAGGGTAACAGGTGGTTCATGGTGCGTACCTTAAAGTCGGCGAATGGCCGGCAGCGCATCCTGCCACTTCCGGGCAACCATGGTAGCCCTCTCTCGCCATTGCAGTAACTGCCAATCGTTGATGGGTCCTTCGATAGGCGAAAGGAATGTGCCGCCGGGCAATAGATGCTTGACTTCTCTTTTCCAATCAGTAACATACGCGCCATTCCGCGATAGCTCAGTTGGTAGAGCAAGTGACTGTTAATCACTGGGTCCCTGGTTCGAGTCCAGGTCGTGGAGCCAGATAGCAACACAAAAAGCCCCTGGATCGAAAGGTCCAGGGGCTTTTTTGTGGGCGTTGTCTCGATGGAGTGGCCGCATACCGCCTGCCTGGGGTCGCTACCGGAACAATAGTTTGGCGCCAACAAGGCACTATGGTCTGAATCCTGCTTTCTTTTTCCAGAAAACCGAGCTGTCACCTGAGCGTCATGGCAGTGCCGCAAACTGCCGCTGTCCGCCGAACAGCTTTCATAACAACAAGGACGAAGCCATGCCAACCCAAAATCCCCATCGCATCGTTGGAATCTGCACCTCCAGCAAGGTGTACAACGCGCTGACCGAACTCAAGCACCTGGAAGGCCACCGCAGCGCCAAGTTCCTTTCCCTGCTAGCGGAAAACCTGGTCCGCAAGGGCGTGCTCAATGAGCAGGAAGTGGTGCACATGCTCGATCTGGTCGTCGATTGAGCGGCATCGATTCCTACTATTGAAGCGGTTGATTTTCTGTCATCCCGGTTGAGTCGTAAGGTAACCCCATCGATTGATGGAGGTTCCCATGCCCAAGGTTCAAATCATGTCTGTGATTGGCAGTGCCGTCCCCGCCCGGCTCAGGGAGCGTGGTCTGTTGGCTTGCTGGTATCTGGTGCAGGACGGCGTGACGATCAGCGGCCCGCTGACTTCGCTACCCGCCGCCCAGGCTTTGTCGCAACGTATCGGTCCTTATGTGCTGAATGCCTAAGGCAGCTGCACCCGCGGCTTGCCTTCGACGAACAAGGCCCAGCAGGACATGAACAATGCCGCAATCAGCGGCCCGATGACGAAGCCGTTCAACCCGAACACCGCCAAGCCGCCCAGGGTCGAGACCAGAACCATGTAGTCCGGCATCTTGGTGTCCTTGCCCACGAGGATCGGGCGCAGGAAATTGTCCACCAGGCCGATCACGAATACGCCGAACAACGTCAGCACCACGCCCTGCCAGATCGAACCCGCCAACAGGAAATACACCGCAACCGGAGCCCAGACGATGCCCGCCCCCACGGCCGGTAACAGCGACAGGAATGCCATCAGCACCGCCCAGGGCAGGACCGTCGGAATGCCGAGGATCCAGAAAATCAAGCCGCCCAAAGCGCCTTGGGTGATTGCTACCAGCAGGTTGCCCTTCACGGTCGCCCGGACGACCCGGTTGAATTTCAGCTGAAGACGGCGCTTCTGGTGCTCCGCCAGGGGAATGGCCGAACGGACCTTGCGCACCAGTTCAGGACCGTCGCGCAGGAAAAAGAACAACAGATAGAGCATGACGAAGAAGCTCACCAGGAACTGGAACGTGCCCTGGCCGAAACTGAACGCCTGGGTGGCGAAGAATTCACTGCCCTGCATCGCGCTCTTGACGATTTTGTCGCGCAGCCCACTCAAGTTGCCCAGGCCAAAACGGTCCAGCAAATGTTGAAAATAAGGCGGCAGCGCATCCTTGAAGCGGGCCAGATAATCGGCGACGTCCAGCTCGCCACTTTCCAGGCTCTTGTAGAGTGCCGCACCCTCCTGAACCAGCAAGGTACTGATGACGATCACCGGCAAGATAGCGATGAGCATGCAAAGGGTCAGGGTAACCAGCGTGGTGAGGTTACGCGGCCAATTGAGTTTCAGTTGCAGGCGCCGCTGCAGCGGCGCGAAGACGATGCCCAGGATCACCGCCCAGAAAACTGCACCATAGAACGGCAGCAGGATCCAGACGAAGGCGATGCTGACCAGGATCAGCAACAGCATCTGGGATTTGTCTTGGAGATTCTTGCGGTTCATTTGCTTTCCATGTCCTTGGCAGATAAACGTTAGTCAGCCAGGACTCGCCGGAGTGCCGTCGCGTCTGTTGCGCCGCACTGATCCAGATCAATACCGTCCGGCAGGCCTCGGCGTACCCTCGGCGCTTTTGCGATTCGACGCCACCATGCCCCTCGTAGCCTCCGAACTCCTCGCCCCTGCCGGCACCCTGAAAAACATGCGCTACGCCTTTGCCTACGGCGCCGACGCGGTATACGCCGGCCAGCCCCGCTATAGCCTGCGGGTGCGCAACAATGAATT
This sequence comes from Pseudomonas sp. Z5-35, assembly GCF_051131945.1. Taxonomy (NCBI): domain Bacteria; kingdom Pseudomonadati; phylum Pseudomonadota; class Gammaproteobacteria; order Pseudomonadales; family Pseudomonadaceae; genus Pseudomonas; species Pseudomonas sp. Z5-35. The sequence goes on along the minus strand of NZ_CP071640.1, from coordinate 1,978,765 downwards.
CGACCATGCCAACCTGGCCCTGGGGATTGAAGAGGCCATCGACGTGGCGCCGGGGGATGGCCACGTGGTGTACGTGCCGATCCCGGATGCGGTGGATTTGCGGTTTGGGTTGTTGATGCGCGATGTGCGCCTCGGTGATGCAAGGTAATTGCGGCAGAAACTGCCGAAGGCTGCGATCCTTCTTTCCCGATAGGACCCGGTTGCCCGGGTGAAAACATCTGGATCGAGATCGAAAGATCGCAGCCTTCGGCAGCTCCCGCCGCACCGATGTCAGATCCGGAACTGCCCCACCAGTTTGCCCAAGCGCTGGCCCAGGTCGGCCAGGCTGCGGGAGGTCTGGGCGCTGAGTTGGGTTTCGTCGGCGACGCTGTCCACGGCCACGGCGATCTGATGCACGCTGCGGTTGATTTCCTCGGCCACCGCGGTCTGTTCTTCGGCGGCGCTGGCGATCTGGGCGTTCATCGAGTTGATGGTGCCGATCAGCTGCGCCATGGTGTCGAGGGAGGCGCCCGCCTCGTTGGCCCGCTCCGAGGTGCCATCGCCGGCCTCACTGGAACGACGCATCGCTTCCACCGCCGCATGCGTACCCGATTGCAGGCGGTCAATCATGCCCTGGATTTCCTGGGTGCTTTGCTGGGTTCGGCTGGCCAGGGCGCGGACTTCGTCGGCGACCACCGCAAAACCCCGGCCCGCCTCGCCGGCACGCGCGGCCTCGATAGCAGCGTTGAGCGCCAGCAGGTTGGTCTGCTCGGCGATCGAACGAATCACGCCAAGCACACTGACGATCGACGCCACGTCCTGCTGCAGGCTGTCCAAAGACACGCCGCTGCTGCGGATATCGTTCACCAGCGCATGAATTTGCTGGATGCTGCCGGCGACCACGCGTTTGGCAGACTGGCCTTCTTCGTCGGTCTGCTGGGCCGCGACGGCGGCGCCCTGGGCACTGCGGGCGACTTCCTGGGCAGCGGACGACATCTCGTTGATCGCCGTGGCGACCTGGTCGGTTTCGTGGCGCTGGCGCTCCATGGCCTGCTCGGAACGCTGGGCCTGCTCGGACACTTGCGTCACCAGCCCGGTCAGTTGCGAGGTCATGTCGGTAATCTGCCTTACCAGGCCGTGGATCTTGTCGACGAAGCGGTTGAACGAGCCGGCCAGTTGGCCCAGTTCGTCCTGGCTGGTGATGGTCAACCTCCGGGTCAGGTCGCCCTCGCCCGCTGCGATGTCATCGAGGTTGGCTTTCATCAAGTGCAGAGGACGCAGGATCGTATTGGCGAGCACCAGGCCCACCACCGCGATCACCAGCAACACCACGGCGGCGATCCCGACGATACTCAGGATCACGCCTTGCAGGCGATCGTGGACCTTGGCTTCCACCAGCGCCACCTGGGCTTCGATGCCGTCCAGGTTGACCGAACTGCCGACCGCCATGTCCCATTTGGACAGGTAGTCGGTGTAGCCGAGCTTGGGCACCAGGTCCTTGCTGCCGGGCAGCGGCGAGCTGTATTCCAGGTAATGCGTCCCGTCCTTGGCGACCTTCACCAGGTCACGGTTGACATAGACACCGTTCGGGTCGCGGTTGTCCTTGAAACTCTTGCCCACGCCATCGGGGCTGTTGGCCTTGAACAGGCGAATGGTCTCGGAGTCGTAGCCGAAGAAGTAGCCGTCCTTGCCATAGCTGATATTCGACAGCAGCTTGATTGCCTGGGCGCGCGCTTCGTTATCACCGGGTGCGGCGGCGTCGTAGAGCGGCTTGATGGCGGTAAGGCCGACCGCGACATAATTCTGCAGCGTAGCCTTGGCCTCGCTGAGGAGGCGTTCGCGGGTCTGCTGGACTTCTTTGCTGGCCTGTTCCTTCAAGATGAACGCAGTGGTTAGACTGATGATCACCGCGGACAGCAATACCGGCAGTATTGCCAGGGACAGGACTTTAGCCTTCAAGCTCAGGCGCATGCTGTTCACTCTTGTAAGTTTTATGGCGTGGTTAGACCTGTTAACGGCACTACGCGGGAAAACTGTAGGACAAGGTGAGACGGTACGCCGAGCGGGCGAGAAACCGGGACGCTGGGTTTGGAGGCTCCTTCGCGAGCCTGCTGGCGAAGGAGCGGACTGCGACGTGAGTTACAACACCATCGCCGCCACCCAACCGAACGCCAGCAGCGGCAGGTTGTAGTGGATGAAAGTCGGGACCACGGTGTCCCAGATGTGGTGATGCTGGCCGTCGATGTTCAGGCCGGAGGTCGGGCCGAGGGTCGAGTCCGACGCAGGCGAGCCGGCATCGCCCAAGGCACCGGCGGTGCCGACGATGCAGACGATCGCCAATGGGCTGAAGCCCAGCTGCAGGCACAACGGCACGAAAATCGTCGCCAGGATCGGCACGGTGGAGAACGATGAGCCGATGCCCATGGTCACCAGCAAGCCCACCAACAGCATCAGCAATGCCCCGACGCCCTTGTTGTGGCCGATCCAGGCCGCGGAGGTTTCCACCAGGCTCTGCACTTCGCCGGTGGCCTTCATCACTTCGGCGAACCCCGAGGCGGCGATCATGATGAAGCCGATCATCGCCATCATTTTCATGCCTTCGGTAAACAGGTCGTCCGTCTCGCGCCAGCGCACCACGCCCGATACCGAGAAAATCAGGAAGCCAGCCAAGGCGCCGATGATCATCGAGTCCAACAACAATTGAATGGCGAACGCCGCCGCAATTGCCAGACCCGCCACCATCAGGCTCAGCGGGTTGTAGCGCACGGCCACTTGCTCGGCCTTGGCAATTTTCTTCAGGTCGTAGACGCGTTTCTTCCGATACGTGATAAACGACAGCACCAGGCCAAACACCATGCCCAGCGCCGGGATGCCCATGGCGTGGGTGACGTTGATGCCACTGACGTCCACACCGCTGCGGGCGATATTGGCCAAGAGGATTTCGTTGAGGAAGATGTTGCCGAAGCCCACCGGCAGGAACATGTAGGGCGTGATCAGGCCGAAGGTCATGACGCAGGCCATCAATCGACGATCCAGTTGCAGCTTGGTCAGCACATAAAGCAGTGGCGGCACCAGCAGCGGAATGAAGGCGATGTGGATCGGCAGGATGTTCTGGGAAGCGACCGCAACGGTGCCCAGCAGGCCAATCAATACCCACTTGACGCCCGAACCGCCCGCGGCGTCCTGACGATCGACCATAGCCAGGGCTTTGTCGGCCAGGGCATGGGCCATGCCTGACTTGGCGATTGCCACCGCGAAAGCGCCGAGCAAGGCGTAGGACAACGCCACCGTCGCGCCGCCGCCAAGGCCGGCATTGAACGCCTTGAGTGTCGCCTCGATGCCCAGGCCGCCCATCAAGCCGCCCACCAGTGCGCCCACGATCAGCGCGATCACCACATGCACGCGGGACAGGCTGAGCACCAGCATGACGCCAACCGCGGCAATTACTGCATTTATCATCGTTACCTCAGAGCACAGCGATGGAAAGCCACCGGACAAAAAGGTCGCGACTTTGCAGCAAGCGGCGGCAAGCTGCAAGGGTCATGCGGCGGGTTTTGCATTCATTCCAGATGTCCCGTGTGCGGGCTTGCTTGTTCACACAAAGGCGCCCTGCACCCGGATCAACGCCGAGGCAGTTGGATCACGACCTTCAACCCGCCCCACTCGCTGTCGCCCAACGCCAGCGTGCCGCCCCAGGTATCAACGATGTCGCGCACGATGCCCAGTCCCAGGCCATGGCCGTCGGTCTGCTCATCCAGGCGCGTGCCGCGGCTGAAGACCTGGTCGCGGCGATCCTCGGGGATACCGGGACCGTCGTCTTCCACCAGCAGGCTAAAGCCCTCGGCCGTTTCGATCACGCTCAGGCGCACTTCGGCGTCGGCCCATTTGCAGGCGTTGTCCAGCAGATTGCCCAACAACTCCAGCAGGTCTTCGCGATCCCAAGGCAGGTGCAAGCCGGGCGGTGCGATGTAAGCCAGGTGCAGATGCTCGCCATGGATCATGTTCAGGGTCGCCAGCAGCCCCGGCAGTTCGGCGTCGCAATCCAGGTGCGCGCCGGGCAAGGCATCGCCGGACAGCCGGGCGCGGTTGAGTTCGCGGTTCAGGCGCTGGCGAACCTGCTCAAGTTGTTCCAGCAGCAGCTTGCGCAACTCGGGATACGGATCGAGCTTCTCGTTCGACGCCAGGCTTTGCAGCACCGCCAACGGCGTCTTCAAGGCATGGCCCAGGTTACCGAGGGCGTTGCGTGAACGCTTGAGGCTGTCCTCGGTATGGGCCAGCAAATGGTTGATCTGCGCCACCAGCGGCTCCAGTTCCCTGGGCACTTGTTCGTCGAGTTGCGAGCGCTGCCCGCGCTGCAATTGGGCAATCTGTTCCCGGGCCTTCTCTAAAGGACGCAGGGCGCGGTGCACGGTGAAGCGCTGCAACAACAGGATCAGCAGCAAACCCGCCAAGCCGAGGCCAACGCCAATCTGCTGCATCCGCAGGAAGCTGTCACGGACCGGCGTGTAGTCCTGGGCCACGCTGATGGAAATCGCCTGGCCCAGGCGCCGATAGTCGGTGCGCAGCACCAGCAGTTTCTGGCCCTCGGGCCCCAGCTGCAGATTGCTGTGCAGCCCCGGATGATCGAGCCGCGGCAGCTCCTGGTCCCATAGGGAGCGGGAGCGCCAATGCGTGTCGGCAAAATCGATGCGGAAGTAATGCCCGGAAAAGGGCCGAAGATAAGCCGGAGACAAACGTCGCTCGTCCAGTTGCAAACCTTGCGGACCCCGGACCAGCGCCACCAGCAGATTCTCGCTGTCGTTACGTAATCCCGCTTCCAGGTAGCGCTGCAAACCCAGTTCGAACAGCCACAGGCTGGTCTGCGCCAGGACCAGGCCGACCACGACCATCACGCCGATCAAGCCCAGGCTCAAGCGCCGCTGGATGGATCTCACTGCGCCTGCCCGCCGAACAGGTACCCCTGGCCGCGACGGGTTTCGATCACGCTGCGCCCCAATTTGCGCCGCAGGTGATTGACGTGGACCTCCAGCACATTGGAATCTCGCTCGGTCTCACCGTCGTACAAGTGCTCGGCGAGATGGCTTTTGGAAAGGATCTGCTCGGGGTGGAGCATGAAATAGCGCAACAAGCGAAACTCGGCGGCGGTCAGCTGGATTTCCGCGCCGTCACGAATCACGCACTGCCGGCCTTCGTCCAGGTGCAGCCCCGCCGCCTGGAGCGTCGGTTGGTTCGCCTGGCCGTGGGATCGACGCAACAGCGCCTGGATCCGCAGGTGCAGCTCCTCGGGATGGAACGGCTTGGTCAAGTAGTCATCGGCGCCGGCCTTGAGCCCTTCGATACGCTCCGCCCAGGATCCGCGGGCGGTGAGAATCAACACCGGGGCGGTCAAGCCTGCGGCACGCCATTGGGCCAGGACCTCAAGCCCGGGCACCCCTGGCAGGCCAAGGTCGAGGATAATCAGGTCATAGGGCTCGCTACTGCCCTGGTAAATCGCGTCGCGACCATCGGCGAGCCAATCGACGGCGTAGCCCTGTCGGGCAAGCCCGGCCATCAGTTCGTCGGCCAGGGGAACGTGATCCTCCACCAAAAGCAGGCGCATCAGTCTTCCTTATCTTTGAGTAAACGGCCGGTCGCGGCCTCCAGGTCCAATTCGCGCACAACGCCATCGGTGTCCAGCAACTCGACTTCATAAATGTAGACGCCGTTTTTTTCTTCCAGCTCGGCCTCCAACAGTTTCGCGCCCGGATGCCGGTCCAGCGCCTGCTGCAGCAGTTGCTCAAGCGGCAAGATCACGCCCTGCTGGCGCAATTGCAAGGCCTCGTCCTGATCCAGGTCCCGCGCCACGGCCAGCGAACAGAATGTCAGCAGCACCAGCGCCCAGCGGCCCCGGGTGCGTTGATTAAACTTCATTACGTATCCTGATGATTCTTGAGCACCTTGCCGGTGACGGCGTCGAGTTCCAGGTCCCACTCGATGCCCTTGGCATCCCGCAGGTCCACCTTGTAACGATACTTGCCATACTCTTCCTCCAGCTCGGTATCGGTCAGGGTGGCGCCAGGGTGTTCGGCCAGGGCGGCGGCGTTGAGTTTTTCGAAAGGCTGGATGGTACCAGCGTCCAACAGGTTTTGGGCTTCGGCGGCGCTGAGGTCTCGCGCTTGAGCCAGCCCGGTACTGATCACCAGAAGCGTCACGATGGAAAAGGCAGTCAGACGGTTCACGGGTTATCTCCTTCTTATAATCTTCACCGGACAACTGTATCGGCAGGAACTTAACTGAAACTGAATTGCCATCATTGGACCCAAGCCAAATCTGCGAGGTGTGTCGTTATAATCACCCGCTTGCCTGTATTCGAGATCGGTATGACCGCCATTCACATCAAGTACCCTGCCCTCACGCTCAAGGCCGGCCCTCGCGCCTTCCTGCGCATCCGTCAGGCCGGCCTCAAGCCCGCCGACGTCGGCATCCTTCCGGGCGCCGCCGGTGGTCCGAAGGCCTTGGGTATCCAGGGGCTTGACTTGGCATTGTTCGGCGAATGGCTGCCCGCCGCCCCGCGAGAGCGTTCGTTGATCGGCGCTTCGGTGGGTTCATGGCGCTTTGCTAGCGCCTGCCTGCCGGACGCTGCAGAAGGAATCCGTCGCCTGGGTAGCTTGTACAACGAACAGAGCTTTGCCAAAGGCGTGACCATGGCTGGGGTCAGCCAGAGTTCGCAACGCATGCTCGATGACTTGCTTGACGGTCGCGACCTGAGCATTCTCGACAACCCGCATTACCGGCTCAACATCATGGTGGTCAAGAGCCACGGCAGCCTGGCACTGGATCACCGCGCACGGCTGGGTCTGGGCCTGTCGTCGGTGATTGCCGACAACCTGCGCGGCCGGGCGCGGCTGTCCCGGCATTTCGAACGGCTGATCGTGCACGATCCCCGCCTGGCGCCACCGCTGCATCCGCTGACCGACTTCCCGTCGCGCTTCGTGCCGCTGGTGGCCGGCAACCTGCGCCAGGCGTTGCTGGCGTCGGGCTCGATCCCGATGGTGATGGAAGGCGTGCGCGACTTGCCTGGCGCCGGTGCCGGGACCTACCGCGATGGCGGGTTGTTGGATTACCACCTTGACCTGCCCTACAGCGGCGAGGACATCGTCCTGTATCCGCACTTTACCGATCGGGTCATCCCCGGCTGGTTCGACAAGGGCCTGCCGTGGCGTCGCGGCAACATCGAGCGCCTGCAGGACGTGTTGCTGCTGGCGCCGTCGCGCGAATACCTGTCCCGCCTGCCGTTCGGCAAACTGCCGGACCGCAACGACTTCAAGCGTTTCATGGGCGATGACGCGAGCCGCCGCAAATACTGGAGCACAGCGATGGACGAAAGCCGCCGGCTGGGCGACGAGTTCCTCGAGCTGACCGCCAATGGTGGATTGGGCGAACGTTTGCTGACCCTTTAGTCAGCACGCTCGCGCAACACAGAGGTACGTGGGCGCCTAGAGTCGGATGTTGCGATGAGCTGCGCTTGCCTGGACGACCCAAAAAAGACCAGAATAAAGTCCATTATAGGAGCCTACCCATGCAAATCGTCTTGGCTGATGTGGCCGTCAGCGTATCGGAACTGAAAAAAAATCCGTCCGCCGTCCTCAACGGTGCTAACGGTTCGCCAGTGGCCGTGTTGAACCATAATCGCGTGATGGGCTACATGGTGCCGGCAAGCGTCTACGAAGCAATGATCGAGCGCCTGGATGAGTTGGAGCTGGCCCAGGTGGTGAAGGCCCGGCTTGAGGCCAACGACACGCCCGTGCGCGTGTCGATGGACGATCTCATTGGCGAGGCTGAGGCTGCTATCGCCAATGGGCACTGATTATGCTGTCGAATGGAACCCGAAGGCACTCAAAGAGCTTAAGAAACTGGACGGTGTCGTCCGTTTACAGTTTTTGAAAAAACTTCAGGAACGGCAAGGGCACCCCCGCGTGCCGGGCGACGCCCTTCATGGAATGAAAGACTGCTACAAGATCAAATTGCGCGGCGCTGGCTATCGACTGGTATATCGCATCGAAGATGAGCGAATTGTCATTCTGGTCATAGCAGTCGGTAAGCGCGAGCGCAGCAGCGTCTACGATTCGGCCAAGACACGCTAAGACAGGTGCGTTTGCTGACCCTTTAGTCAGCACGCTCGCGCAACACCTGGATCAAACTGATAAACTGCGCCGCCTGCCTCGCGCCCGCCCATTCAAAGAGCCAAATCTGTGGAAATCTTCAAGGAATTTACATTCGAATCCGCCCACCGCCTGCCTCACGTGCCGGATGGCCACAAGTGCGGTCGCCTTCATGGTCACTCGTTCAAGGTGGCGATCCACCTCAGTGGCGACATCGATCCGCACACCGGCTGGATTCGCGACTTCTCGGAAATCAAGGCGATCTTCAAGCCGCTCTACGAGCGCCTGGACCACAACTACCTTAATGACATCCCAGGCCTGGAAAACCCCACCAGCGAAGTCTTGGCCAAGTGGATCTGGAACGAGTTGAAGCCGTTGCTGCCGGAACTCAGCGCCATTCGTATCCACGAGACCTGCACCAGCGGTTGCATCTATCACGGCGAGTAGACAAGTCCCCTCACACAGGTTGTTGTTGGCAGACTCACGTCAGGGTTTTGTGTCTATGCTTTCTGGCTCGAACATGCCAAGAGGACACAATCATGACCCACTGGCCGCTGGATCAAGTCTACAACTTCGACGGACATCCCATCCGCTACGCCGTCCAAGGCGACGGCCCGCCGCTGGTGTTTGTCCACGGCACACCATTCTCTTCTTATGTATGGCACCGGATCGCCCCGTTGTTCTTTGCCTCGCATAAAGTCCATTACTTCGACCTGCTGGGTTACGGCCAGTCCGCGCAACCTGACGCCGATGTGTCTCTCGGCGTGCAAAACCGCTTGTTCGAAAGGCTGCTTGAGCATTGGGACCTGGACTGTCCAGACGTAGTGGCCCATGACTTCGGTGGTGCCACCGCCCTGCGGGCGCATCTGCTCGATGGCAAGGACTACCGAAGCCTTACGCTGATCGACCCGGTGGCCTTATCGCCCTGGGGTTCACCTTTTGTCCAGCATGTGCGCCAACATGAAGCGGCGTTCAGCGGCTTGCCCGATTATATCCAGCGAGCCATCGTGCCGACGTATATCCGCGGCGCAATAAAACGAGACATCCCGGACGAAGAACTGGCGCCCTATGTACAGCCATGGCTCGGCGAGACCGGCCAGGCCGCGCTCTATCGGCAGATTGCGCAGATGGACGAGTGCTACACCGATCAGGTCCAGGACTTGTACCCGCAAGTGCGCTGCCCGACGCAAATACTCTGGGGCGAGGACGACCAATGGATCCCCATCGAGCGCGGCAGGGCGCTGCACACCATGATTCCGGGCGCGCAGTTTCACCCGGTGCCGAACGCCGGGCACTTGGTTCAGGAAGACGCGCCGGAAGCCATCGTCGCGGCGCTGTTGCGATTCTTATTGGTGCACGTTCAGACCTGAACGCATCGTTTCGTGGAAGCGGGCCTCTGAGCCGGACGGTCCGTGTTCCAACTTGAATCATCCCTGCTCCGCTTTTGCTCCTTGAACCCCACCGGATCCACAACTTGGCTATACATAACCGGCGATCGCTGGTTTGGCACGGCCGCTGCACGCTTGCGTTTTTCCTTTTTCCGCAAGGACCGCCACATGACTCAGAACGATCCGGGCAACGACTATCCTTTGAGCGAAGTGCCGATGCATGCGCGCAAGGGTTTGGCCTCCACGGCCATGGTGCTGTTGGGCTTCACCTTTTTCACCGCGACCATGTTTGCCGGAGGCAAGCTGGGCGTGGCGTTCGGTTTCGCCGAGATGCTCAGCGTCATCGTCATTGGCAACCTGCTGCTGGGCCTGTATGCCGCAGGCCTGGGTTACATCGCCTTCAGGAGCGGGCTCAATTCGGTGTTGATGGGGCGGTTCTGTTTCGGCGAGGTGGGCAGCAAGCTCAGCGACTTGATCCTGGGTTTCACTCAAATCGGCTGGTACGCCTGGGGCACGGCCACCGCGGCGGTGGTGCTGGGCAAGTATTTCGAACTGAGCCAGGGGACCGTGCTGGGGCTGATGGTGCTGTTCGGGCTGGGGTTCTGCGCCACGGCCTACATTGGCTATCGCGGGCTGGAAATACTGTCCTACATCGCCGTGCCGGCGATGATGTTGCTGCTGATGCTGTCCATGTGGGTAGCGACGGTTACGGTCGGCGGCCTTGATGGCCTGCTGGCGGTGGTACCCACGGGCAGCCTGGACTGGTCGACCGCGATCACGCTGGTGTTTGGCACCTTTGTCAGCGGTGCCACCCAGGCGACCAACTGGACACGTTTTTCCCGTTCGGCGAAGGCCGCGGTCCTGGCCAGCCTGATTGGCTTCTTTATCGGCAATGGCCTGATGGTCCTGATCGGTGCCTACGGAGCCATCGTCTATCAGCAGCCGGACGTGGTCGAAGTCCTGTTGTTGCAGGGTTTCGCCATGGCCGCAATGGCCATGTTGCTGCTCAACATCTGGAGCACCCAGGACAACACCATCTACAACTTCGCCGTGGCCGGCTGCAACCTGCTGCGCACCCGTCGCCGCAGGACGGTCACACTGGCCGGCGCGGTGATCGGCACGCTGCTCGCGCTACTGGGCATGTACGACATGCTGGTGCCTTATCTGATTCTGCTCGGCACGGTCATCCCGCCCATTGGCGGCGTGATCATGGCCGATTTCTTCTTCCGCTGGCGTGGTCGCTATCCTCGATTGGCCGAGGCGCAACTGCCGGCGTTCAATTGGCCAGGCTTATGTGCCTACGGCGTCGGCACCCTCGCGGCATTCAACTCGCCATGGATCGCGCCACTGGTAGGAATCGCCACCGGCGCGCTAACGTATGTGCTATTGATCGGCGTACTGGGTAGCCGCACCGCCACCGCGCCACTCCAAGACCTATAAGGATTGTCCGATGCACATCATCAACGCCCGCCTGCGCAACCGCGAAGGCTTGCATGAACTGCACCTGGAAAACGGCCTGATCGCCAACATCGCCCGCCAGACCGAGGCCCCCACCCTGGCGGCCGAAGACCTCGACGCGGGCGGCAACCTGGTGGTGCCGCCTTTCGTCGAACCCCACATCCACCTGGACGCCACCCTAACCGCCGGTGAACCGCGCTGGAACATGAGCGGCACGCTGTTCGAGGGCATCGAGTGCTGGGGCGAACGCAAGGCCACCATCACCGAGGAAGACACCAAGACCCGCGCCAAGAAAACCCTGCAGGCCCTCGCCGCCCATGGCATCCAGCATGTGCGCACCCACGTCGACGTGACCGATCCGGCGCTTACCGCGCTCAAGGCGATGTTGCAAGTGCGCGAGGAAAGTCGTCATCTGGTCGACATGCAGATCGTGGCTTTCCCCCAGGAAGGCATCGAGTCCTACCGCAACGGCCGCGAGCTGATGGAAGAAGCGATCCGCATGGGCGCCGACGTGGTGGGCGGCATTCCGCATTTCGAATACACCCGCGACCAGGGCGTCAGCTCGGTGAAATTCCTGATGGACCTGGCCGAGCGCACCGGCTGCCTGGTGGATGTGCATTGCGACGAAACCGACGACCCGCATTCGCGCTTCCTGGAAGTGCTCGCCGAAGAAGCCCGCAGCCGCGACATGGGCGCCAGGGTGACCGCCAGCCACACCACGGCCATGGGTTCCTACGACAATGCGTACTGCGCCAAACTGTTCCGCCTGCTGGGACATTCGGGCATCAGCTTCGTATCCTGCCCCACCGAAAGCATTCACCTGCAAGGGCGCTTCGACAACTTCCCCAAACGCCGCGGTGTCACCCGCGTCAATGAGCTGCTCGAAGCCGGGATGAACGTGTGCTTCGGCCAGGACTCCATCGTCGATCCGTGGTATCCACTGGGCAACGGCAATATCCTGCGAGTGCTCGAAGCCGGCCTGCATATCTGTCATATGCTCGGCTACCGCAACCTGCAAAGCGCGCTAGACCTGGTCACTGACAACAGCGCCAAGGCCATGGCCCTGGGCGAACGCTACGGGCTGGAACCCGGACGCCCGGCGAACCTGCTGATCCTCTCGGCTGACAGCGACTACGAAGTGATCCGCAGCCAAGGCCTGCCGATCTACTCGATCCGCAACGGCGAAGTGCTGATGAAACGGCAGATGCCGGTGGTGGAATTTGGCCCGCAGTTGGGCTGAAGGGTAAAATCGGCGAGCGGGAGCTCGCCAGTGAAAACGTCATTGGCGCGCTGATACGCTATGGCAGAAGCCGCGCCGTGCCGAACAGGCTGACCCGGACCAATTCACCCGCCTGTTCCTCCAGCAGGATGGGCGCAGTGCCGCCGGGCATCACGACGCGTACCGGCCCGGCCTTCACCCAGCCCACCCGCCAAGCAGCACTGGCCACGGCGCTGACGCTGGTGCCAGACGACGCGGTGGGACCTTCGCCCCGCTCGAACACCCGAGCGTCGATCCGTCCCTCGGCCGCGGGCGATGCCCACTGCAGGTTTACCCCCGCCCAACAAGGCATCCCCGTCCCGCCGGGCGCCGCATAGGCAATACGAGTCAGGTTTTGCGACAGCGGCTCGGCGCGCATCTGTGCAAGGCTTGGCAGCGCGGCCGCGTCATCCACCAAGGTCACGCAATGAGGATTGCCGATGCGCACGAACTGGCTGTAGCGCCAGGCCAGGTTCAATGCATGGAGCGATGGCACGCGACTCACGTCGCACTGGTTGAACGTCACGTTTTCCGTGCCGTCGGCATCGACGGCCAGGGGACCGAACGACGGTGCGCCCAAGTCCAGCCAGAAGCCTTGGACACCTTCGAACTCAGCGACACGAACCGATGTTTGCAGGGGTGAGCCACCGTCGTGTTTGTCGTGATGAACCTGTAGCACGCAGCCATCATCCTCCGGCAGCAACCCTCGTTCTTGCAGGGACAGGGAGAAAATCGTCAGGCCATTGCCGCTGCGCTCGGCCAGTGTGCCGTCGGTATTGACGATCAGCAGATCAAAGGGCGGCGCGTCCTGGAACGGGCCGACCAGCAGGCCGTCGCTACGATGGGCCTTGGCGTCCGGCGGCGCCTTTCCCGCTGCCCAACCGCAGAAGGCCTGCACGGCGGTGGTGCTCCAGGCTTCACGCGTTTGCGCGGCCTGGGCGGCAGACAGCGGCAAGTCAATGCCATGGGCACGGACCTGCCGCGGTGAAACCACGCCATAAATATTGCCGCGCGCATCATAAAATCGTGTCATGCACCTGATCCGGTCAATCAGCGAAAGGATCGCCACTTTATGCCGGCTGGGCCCACAGGGGCAAAGCTTGTGGTGGGTGCGAACATCGCGTCGGCACCTTGGGGTCGCAGCGAGGTCAGTGGATATGCAAGCATAGGCCCCCGCCTGCATCACCGCACCGCACGAAAGCCAAGGACGTTTCATGACCGCAATTACACCTCCTCCCACTTTTGTTCCCGGACGCCTGGAACAGATGTCCACCCGCATCGCCTATCTCATCGCCGGTATCGGCATCGCCGCCTGGGCGCCGTTGGTGCCTTACGCCAAGGTGCGGGCGAATCTGGATGAAGGCACCCTCGGGTTGCTGCTGCTGTGCCTTGGGGTCGGGTCGATCCTGGCGATGCCGATTTCCGGCGCGCTGGCGACGCGGTTCGGCTGCCGTCGGGTGCTCAGCGGCGGCACGATCCTGATCTGCCTGGCCTTGCCGTTGCTGGCAACGATGACCTCCCTGCCCTGGTTGGTGGCCGCGTTGTTCCTGTTTGGCGCCGGGCTCGGCACCGTGGACTCGACCGTGAACCTGCAGGCGGTGATCGTCGAGCGGGCCAGCGGCAAGACCATGATGTCGGGTTTCCACGGCATGTTCAGCCTCGGCGGGATCATCGGCGCGGCGGGTGTGAGCGCCTTGCTCGGCCTGGGTCTTTCGCCATTAGGGGCGACGCTGGTGGTCAACGCAGTGCTGCTGGTGGCGCTGTTCAAGGCTGCGCCGCACCTGTTGCCCTACGGCAGTGAAAGCTCGGGACCGGCGTTTGCCATCCCCCATGGCGTGGTGCTGTTTATCGGTATCCTGTGTTTCATCGTGTTCCTGGCCGAAGGCGCGGTGCTGGACTGGAGCGCGGTGTTCCTGACCGCCGAGCGCGGCGTGGACAGCGCCTACGCCGGGCTGGGTTATGCCGCATTCGCCTTGACCATGACGGTCGGCCGGCTGACGGGCGATTCGGTGGTGCATCGCCTGGGTGCCAAGCGCGTGATTATCTTCGGCGGGGCGATCGCAGCAGCGGGTTTCTTGTTGGCGACCGTCGCACCGATGTGGCAAGCAGCGCTATTGGGCTACGCATTGGTCGGTGCCGGATGCTCGAACATCGTGCCGGTGCTGTACACCGCCGTCGGCAAACAGACACTGATGCCCGAAGCCATCGCGGTGCCGGCCATTACCACCATCGGCTATGCCGGCATCCTCGCAGGGCCGGCACTGATCGGTTTTGTCGCCCATGCCAGCAGCCTGAGCATTGCGTTCGGTTTGATTGCGATGTCGCTGGTGGCGGTGGCGGTCAGCGGGAAAGTGTTGAAGGTCTGAAGCCTTGTAGATTCACCCGTGGCGAGGGAGCTTGCTCCCTCGCCACGGGATACATTGCAACGCCAGGGCGGCTAGAACCGACACACCGCCGCCGCTCCGCTATCGGTCGGCATGACATGCTCGGGCGGGACTACCACCACTTCGCCGCCTTGCCGGGTCACGGCCAGGATCAGTTCATCGAGCACATCCGGGGCTTGTTCGTCGCCGGTTTCGTCGATGATGAGCCTGCCCTTGTCCGGGTCGAGCTGACCGGGAACCTGCCGTTCGGCCTCTACCAGCAGCAACGCGACACGACTTTCCCAAGCGGCCTTGGCGATGTTGGCCAGGTTGTCCATCGCCCGTCCCTGCCCCACCGCGACGCCGTAACGATTCAGGCTGTCGACCACCCGGTCAGCGTGGCTGTGTGCCATGAGTTTCGAGCACTGGACCCGCAACTCTTCCAGGCCCAAGCGCGAAGGATCCCCTTCGATGCCCTGCGCCAGCACGTTCGAGTTATGGCTGACGGCACGGAACACCGCCTGGTTTTCCGGCAGGGCCACGACAATCATCGGCAGCCCCGAAGGTTGCGAATGGTATTGCAGGATGGCTTTGTCCACAGCGCGCAAGAACCGCTCGCGGTCCAGGTTGATTTCATCTTGCTTACCGCCACCGGCGGACTCATGCATCATCGGATCGCCGCGCTCGCTGCTGCGGCTGAAACCGTTGGGAAAGCCTTGCTGGTCTCCCGAGGTCAGGTCGTCGCCCAAGGCCTCGTTCTGATTACGCGGAACCTGTTCGGCCAACTCGACTTTTTCCAGCTGCTCGCTAGAGCCTTCGTACAACCAGACTTCATTACGGGTCAGGCACAGCACTTGATATCGCTCGGTTGACTGGACCAGCCGCAGCAGCGGCTTGAGGTAAGGATGGCTATTGGCGAAGGCGCATTGCGGCAAACGCTGGTTCACAGCGATGACTTTGAAATAGTCACGGGCGCCGAACACCGCGATGCCGTCGCGATTGGAGTTCCAGAACGCCTGGTCGTCCACCAGCGCATGAAAAGGCTCGAGCAACGGCGTGCAATCGAGGCCAGGGTGCTGGTTTTCCAGTTGGGTTTGCAGTTCGCGCACCAGGTTCTTGTAGCGAATCGGGTCCTGGCTGCGCTCCGGGAATGTGCGGTGTGTGGGCATATACAACGAAAGGCTCGGCTGTTCGTCGAACGCCAGGAGCTCGGCCAGCACTTGTCGGCTGAAGGGTTGATGAGCGGTCATGATTGTCTCCTTATTCTTTGCCACGAGCCTCTTGGTTTTCGAGGAAATCCTCCTCCAACATGGCGTCTACCATTTCCGGCGGAGCTTCATCCACAGGGGCAGTCACGCGCCCCATGGATTCGACGGCAGGGTTGAGTTTGCCGACCTGATGATCGAGCGCATGCAGCATTTTCTCGGCGGCGCCCTCCACCGCCAGCTCCAGGCTATCGGCCTTGTGGCTAACGGAGATGGCCGCAACGCCTTGCAGGCGCGCCTCGATCTGGCAGCGTTTGTCCGCGGCGCCGCCCTTCTGGGCGTTCTCGTCGCTGACGTGGATTTCGACGCGGGCCAGTTGATCTTCGAAACGCTGCAGCGCGTCCACCACCGTGCTGCCGACCCACTCCTGCAATCGGGCACTGCCTTCGATATGGTTGCTGTTGACTTGAACTTGCATGATCGACTCCTTTGCAAAAGACGGCTGACGCCGCCTGTTGTAGGTAGAAGAAGATCAAACGGGTGAAGTTCCCGGCGCGGGATGACTGGCCAATGCCTTGGCCAAACGCAGCGGCGATGGATAAAAAAAAGGGAGCGCTCCAGAGCGCTCCCGCAATTTTCCAGTGAACAATTGGGCGCCTTACATCTCGGGCATTTTCCGGAAGCCCACCGCCAGCCGGTTCCAGCCATTGATGGCGTTGATTGCCACGGTCAGGTCGACCATTTCCTTGGGCGTAAAGTGCTCGCTCAGCAATCCGTAGTCTGCGTCGGGAGCATGGGTGTCGCTCAAACGGGTCAGGGCTTCGGTCCAGGCCAGGGCGGCGCGTTCGCGGCCGGTAAAGAATGGCGCCTCGCGCCAGGCCGTCACGGCATACAGCCGACGTTCGGTCTCGCCGCTCTCGCGCGCGTCGGCGGTGTGCATGTCGATGCAGAAGGCGCAGCCGTTGATTTGCGAGGAACGCAGCCTGACCAGCTCCAGCAGCGACTTTTCCAGGCCCAGTTTCGAGACCGCGGTTTCCAGGGCCAGCATGGCTTTGTAGGCATCAGGGGAAGCGGCGTAGAAATCGATACGTGGTTGCATCTTGAACTCCTGGACAATTGAGGTGTGGCGCTACGTTAGTCCTGCACAGGCGCGGGACAAATAGCCAATTGTTGGGAAGTTCGGGTGGCCAATGGAGACCGGGATTTACCTATGGAATTGACCGCAAGCTTTTTTGTCAGACCCGACTGCGCAGCCATTGCAAAAAACGCTTCTTGGCGATCGGCTTGGGCACGTCGCGGGTCAGGTTCTGGGCGAGGTGGATGCGCACGTCCAGCAGGTTTTTCATCGCGTCGTTGATGTCGCGACGGGCATCCAGGCAGGGTCTGAGGTAACTGTTCTCGATGCGATAAAGTGTACAGAAGGTCTTGGCCGAGAAACTTGCCAGGGTGGCCTGGTCGGAGACAATTCCGGCTTCGCCAATCACCTCGCCCGGCCCCATGCGCGCGGCTTCGAATGGCTGGCCGTTGCGAATCAGGGTGACGCTGATCACGCCGGTTTCGATGATGAACAAATGGTCGCTGACCTCACCGGCGGGCAGGATCATGTCACCGGCGCGAAAGGTCTGCAACGTCATGTTCTGGCTGAAGGTATCCTTTTCATCCGGGCGCAGCGTAGAGAAAATGCTTGAGCTTTCCAACAGCGCCCGGGGACGCGATGCGCCCATCGAAGCGGTGCTTTCGCCGGTGGACAACAGGCTGACGCCCGACGCCTGCAAATGCCGAAACGCCAAGTCGAACAATTGATTGCGTACCTCGCGCTTCTGCCCCATTGAAGCCACGAACCCGCTGATCTCGTATTCCGCGCCAGCGCTTCCCGTGCTTTTCAGCGTCACGCAAGGCGCCGGGCTGGCGAGCAGCGCGCGGCAGCCGATCATTGCGCGCTCCAGCGCGTCGATGACCTTTTGCGGACGCGCGTGAGGACTGACCTGCAGGCTCACGGCCAAGCCATGCATATCGCTGGGCCGGCTGAAGTTGACGATCTTGGCCTTCGCCGCGAGTGAGTTGGGAATCACCGCCATACTGCCCTGGGAAGTCTGCAACCGTGTCGCCCGCCAATCGATGTCGGTGACCCGGCCTTCGGTGCCATCGATGGAAATCCAGTCATCGACTTGATAGGGCTTGGTGGTGTTGAGCACGATCCCGGAGAACACGTCGCTGAGCGTGCTCTGCAAGGCCAGGCCGACGATGATCGCCATCGCACCGGACGTCGCCAACACGCCCTTGACCGGCAAATCCAGCACGTAGGCCAGCGCCGCGATGACCGCGACCAGGAAGATCACCGCGCCGAGCAGATCCTGCAGCAATCGCCCGGTATGGCCGACCCGTTGCATCATGACCGCGCCGATCATGACCGTCAGGGTCCGCGCGGCGAACAGCCACCAGGCAATCTGCAAACCGGTCGCGGCCAAGTGCCGCGGCACATCGTCGACCCACTGCGCGGGTTCCATGGGATTGAGCCCTTCGCTGAACAGCAACATGCTGAACAACGAAAAAATCACCAGCCGCCCGCCGATTTTCCAATAGGTCCGATCAACACTGACCAGCCGCCACAACAGCAAGTCGAGCATAAGCAACGCCAGGGCGCTGAGCAGCGGGTGATCGGTGATCAGGGACAGCATCAGGGGACAGCTCCAGAAGGTCGTTGGCGGGAAGATTGGCACAGAATCAGCCGGCTGTAGAGATCGCCGAAAAACCTTGTAGGAGCGCGCGCTGCCTCAGCCGTCCATACCCCCGAAGCGCCCGGAATGAAAATCCTCGAAGGCTTGGTGGATTTCCTGCTCGCTGTTCATCACGAACGGACCATGACCGACGATGGGTTCATCGATCGGTTCGCCGCTGAGCAGCAGCAATACCGCGTCTGTGTCGGCGTGCAGGTTCAATTGATCACCAGCGTGCTCGAACAGGGCTAATTGCCCCGCCTCCACCCGCTCGCGGTCATTGGCCTGGACCGAGCCACGCAGCACGACCAGCGCGGTGCTGCGGCCTTCATGCAGGTCGAGCGTCAGGTCCTTGCCGGCATTCAGGCGGATATCCCAGACGTCGATGGGGGTGAAGGTTTTCGCCGGGCCTTGATGGCCCTGGAACGTACCAGCAATCAGCCGCAGGCTGCCGGCGGCGTCCTCCAGGACGATGTTCGGGATGTCCCCCTTGAGAAGGGTCTGGTAGCCGGCCGGGGCCATTTTGTCCTTGGCTGGCAGGTTGACCCACAACTGGACCATTTCCATGAAGCCGCCCTGCCGGGCAAACGCTTCGGAATGAAACTCTTCGTGAATGATCCCAGAGGCGGCGGTCATCCACTGCACATCTCCGGGGCCGATCTTGCCGCCGCTGCCGGTGGAGTCACGGTGTTCCAGCTCGCCCTGGTAGACAATGGTCACGGTCTCGAAACCGCGATGAGGATGCTGACCGACGCCACGACGTTCACGGGTGGGCGCAAACTCGGTGGGGGCCGCATGGTCCAGCAGGAGAAATGGGCTGATGTGCTTGCCCAGGTTGTCGTACGAAAATAGCGTGCGCACCGGGAAGCCGTCGCCGACCCAGTGCGGCCTTGGACTGGTGTAGAGGCCAATGATCTGTTTCAAGCTGCGTCTCCAAATCAGGTGTTGTGATTCGATGGACACAGCTTAAAACCCATACCGCTGGTGCACCAGACTGCAAAAATCGGTCTTAGCGTTCTATCTACAGAACAGTGATTTTCAAAGCTGATTGCGCTTGGCAAACTCCGACAGGCCCACCAGGGAATTCAACCCAAGCTTTTCCAACAGGCGGGTCTTGTAGGTGCTGACTGTCTTGGGGCTCAGGAACAACGCCTCGGCGATGTCCTTGCCTCGCATGCCCATCGCCAGCATCCGTAAAATGGAAAGCTCGCGCGTGGACAGCCTCTCCAGCGCTTGCTGCTCGGTTTGTTGTTGGAAATCCAGCCTGACGGCCATCTGGGGAAAATAGGAATAGCCGGACTTGATGGCGTGAATGGCCTTGATCAGCTCTTTCAGATCGCTTTTCTTGGTCACAAACCCCCTGGCCCCGGCCGAGGTACAGCGATTGCAGAAATGCGGGGCATCCTGGGAGGTGAACGCCAGCGCGGCACACTCCGGATACTGGCCAGTGATCCAGGCCAGCAAGTCCAGGCCATCGAAACCGTTCATCACCAGGTCCAGGATCACCAGGTCCGGAACGTTGTCCTTGATGCGCGTCCTGGCATCGGTCGTGCTGCTGACATCCGTAACCTCAGTGAATCCTTCGTTCTGGCAGACAAGCCGCAGCGCCCCTCGGATGACAGGGTGGTCATCAACAATCAGTACTTTTTTCAATACAGCTCCCCGAGTCAATGCAAACGGCGCCGACGCCATGACTGCACCGGACTGTTACACAGGTGATTGGTCGCGCCACCTGTCAGATCTGACAGTGCCGACTAACGGCGCACATCAGCCGCCGTGCCCCTGCCTGACGGCGCCTCCCAGGGTTGGGCCGACTCGCTGGCCTCGGGATCGACGCCCTTCATCAGGCGCCGCAGCGAAACAGCATCGGGTAACTGGGCGGTCATCATCTGCAAACAGGCTCGCCGACCGGCGGGCAACGTCCCCAGCGCAGGTTCCTGAGCGTTATAGATCAGCCCATGACGGACTTGCAGGTTATCGAGGCAGAACCCAGGCAGGTCCAGCGCGCGCTTTGCCAAACTGGCGTTGACGACAACCAGGTCGAACGGCTCGCAGCCATAGTCCACCAACGTCAGGAACTCGTGCACGTCACTCACCGGCGCAATGCGGAAATAGCCCAGATGATTGAAAAGGCGTTCCAGCTGCATTCGATGAAAATGCAATGGGTCGGCAATCATGATACGTAGTGCTTTATTTGGCATGGCAGGCATTCCAATGGCAACGCGACAGTTACGAACCGGCTTGGGAACGTTAAGTCGCGTCAGGCTAGAGGAAGGTTTTTAGCGACGCTGTAGGACGAATCCTAAAAACAGGCGGAAAAATCGCCAAACGACCTGCGGTTCCGGGAGCCACGGATCAGTCCTGATTGCCCGAAGAAGGATCAAACGCACCACTTTGCGCCCCGGTGACAAGGCCTGTGCTCGCCATGTGAGTTTCCAGCCGTTCGGCCAGGCGCTCCATCGCCTGGCGCAATAGGTCCACCGCGTCGCCGAGTGACGAGACGTCGCCCGCCCGACAGGCGCTTTCCAATGCCTCACAAGCCAAGATCAGGCGCTGTGCCTGGATGAGCCGGGCCCCGCCCTGGATCCGATGCGCCAGGTCGGACAACCCGGGCAAGTCGTGATGCGAAAACAATCGCTGCAACCGATCCTTGTCCAACGCAGTGCTATCGATCAGCGCTTGCATCAACTTGCTGAGTGAAATCCTGTCGCCGCCAGTCAGTTGTTCCAGGCTGGTCAAATCGAAGTCGTCAGTGGCCGCGGCCGGCTCCGCGGCGGAACCGGCCGTGATCGATACCAGGCAGGCATCCAGTTGCTTGAGGCTGATGGGTTTGAACAGGCAATCATCCATGCCCGCCGCAAGGCACCGGTCTCTTTCCTCGGGCTGGGCATTGGCCGTGAACCCGAGGATTTTCGTTGGCGACAAGCCTTGGACCCGCTCCTCGTTGCGAATGGCGCGCGCCAGTTCGTAGCCGCTCATCAGCGGCATGTTGCAGTCAGTGATGACCACATCGAAGTGCCCGGCGCGCCACACACGCAAACCTTGGGCGCCGTCTTCAGCTTCATGCGCAACATGACCCAGGTAATTGATCTGCTGGGACAACAACAAGCGGTTGGCCGGGTAGTCGTCAATCACCAGGACGTTGAGCACCTGGGCCGGCGCCACCGTCTCGTCCTTGACCGCAGGCGCTTGGGTCACGGCTTCGAGCAACGGCAACTCCAGCAGGATCTCGACCTGCGTGCCCTGCCCCGGCACGCTACTGAGCCGCAGGCTGCCTCCCATCATTTCGCACAAGGTGCGACTGATGACCAACCCCAACCCGGAACCGCCGCGAGCGGCTTCGGTATTGTCGCCAACTTGGGTAAACGGATTGAACAGGCGTCGCTGGTCCTGGGCGGATACTCCGGCGCCGGTGTCTTCGACCCGCAGGTGAATGTCCAGACGCTTGCCGTCACGCGTCGGTTCGGTTTTCAAGCTCAGGCGCACGCAGCCTTGATCGGTGAACTTGATGGCATTGCTCAGAACGTTCGAGACAATCTGCTTGAAGCGCAGCGGGTCAATCGACACGTCATGATTGCCTGCCGCATCCAGGTCCAGTTGCAGACGCAGCTGTTTCTGCCGGGCCAGGCCTTCGAACATTCTCGCTACCGACTCGGTCAGGGCCCGCAGGTTGGCCCGCTCGGGCACCAGCGACAGCCGTCCCGATTCGATGCGAGCGATGTCGAGGATGTCGCCGATCAAATCCAACAAGCCTTGGGCAGCACTCGACGCAACTTCGAGGGCGGGCCGGTCCATGACGCCCTGGTCGGCTTTTTTCAACGCCAGTTCCAACATGCCGATCACGGCGTTCATCGGCGTGCGGATTTCATGGCTCATGATCGCCAGGAACGTGGTCTTGGCCCGGTTGGCATCGTCGGCACTGGCCTTGGCCACGCGCAGTTGCTCCAGCAGCCGCCGCAGGTAGACAACCCAGCCCAACGTCAACAACAACAGCAGCGCGGCGATGGCAAACCCTTGGACGATGGTGGTGCGGTTGCGCAGCCAGTAGCTGTCGTCGATCACCACTTCACTGCGCCAACGGTTGGTCAGCTCATCCATCTCCTCAGGGGAAATACTCAGCAGCGCCTTGTCCAGGATTGAATACAGCTCCAGCGCGTCCCGGTTCGTTGCCAGGGCAACGCGCGCGGGCACCGTGCCCACGGTGCTGGTGACTTGCAGCGAGTCGCGATACTGGCGAGAAATCATATAGCGGGCGCTGATCAACGAATTGATCGCGCCATCCGCCGTGCCCGCAGCGACCATGGCCATGGCGTCGGCCGCGTTTTGCGCCAACACCAGTTGCACGCCGGGGAACTGCTCCAGCAGGTACTCACGCAGTACGTTGCCACGCACCAGTGCCAGTCGCTTGCCGGCCATCCGATCCACCGTCAGCGCGTCCCTGGCCTTGATGGGCACCACCAGCACGAACGGGTTCGTCAGGTACGGTCGGGTAAAACGCAACTCATCCTCAAGTTCGGCGCTGGGTATGGCGGTCGCCAGCACGTCGGCCTTGCCGCTGGCGATCAGGCCAATCAGTGCGTCCACCGAGTCGCCACGCTGGATGTCGAATTTCAGGCCGGTACGCAGGCTGATCCTGGCCAGCACATCGGCACCGATACCGCGCAGATGGCCCTGCTCGTCAAAAAAAGTCAGCGGCAGGAAATGTTCGCTGACCGCCACCTTGATCCGCGGATGTGCGTCGAGCCAGCGCTGTTCGTTGACACTGAAATGTACCGCTGGCTGACCCGCCACGCTCGCCCCGCCGGCGCTCCAGCGCCGCAGGATCCCCATGCGCTCGCCAACGGGAATGGCTTGCAAGCCGGCGTTGACGATGCGCAACAGCCGCGCATTGTCGCGACTGACCGCGAAGGCGAAGGGTTGCACTTCCATACGGGAAAAATCCACCAACTGGACGTTGTTCAGGTAGTTCTTGCTGATCAGGTAATGGGCGCTGATCGAATCTCCCAGGTAAACATCGGCCTGGCCAAACGCTACGGCGCCAATGGCGCTCAAGGTCGAGGGGAACAACTGCAAAGTGGCGTCCGGATAGAACGCCTCGACCTGGTCCGGTGGCAAGTAGTGATAAAGCATCGCTACCCGCTTGCCTGCCAGGTCCGTGGGCACATCCTCGCTGTCGTCGACGCGGGCCACCAGGGTGGGCAGGTCATCGGCGTAGGCTTGGGACATGACTAGCGCGGGATCGCTGGCCTCGAAGCCGTTGGCGGTGCCGAGTAGATCGATCTCCCCATCGCGCAACGCCTGGAGCGATGCGTCCCGTGACGCGTAACGCCGCACTTGGATCTCGACATGCAGCAGCTGCCCCAGCAACTCGGCGTAATCGGCCGTCAATCCCTCATAATCCCGGCCATTTGCGGTGAGACTGAACGGCGGATAATCCGGCGCCGAGGCCCCCAGCACCAATCTGCCCTTTTGCCGCAGCCAGCGCCGATCAGCCTCGTCCAGGGAGGCGGAATAGTCGCTCACGGTGGAACGCCCGAGCACGCGCAGCGACTCGGGTTCGGCACCCACCTGCGGCGCCACACATGCTAAGCCCAGCCATATCGCCGCCAGGCCTGTGCGCAGGAACAGCATCATTGGATCAGGGTTTCGCTTGGCGAAATCGGCCCGGAGCGCTACAGGCTAGCGACCGGCTGATAGGTTCGAACTGCCAAAGCGAGGGAACAGCGAACCGTCAACGTACCCGCTAGCCGAAACCAGTAGGCACGTTGAGAGTGTAGGAAATTTCTGAGGAATTTCCCGGCGAGCGTGGGATTGGGCTATTTCGTTGCCGAGCCCTACGCCGTGGCCAGCTTCAGGTCGCCCACCGAATGCCTCTGCCCGCGATGGTTGCCGTGTTCATAGAGAGAGCCGGCGATTTCATCGGCACGCACCGGCAGGATCGACAACAAGGTGTCGCTCAGGCCATGGCTGGCCTGGCAGAAACCCTGCATATAGATCGCGGCCTTGCAGCGCTCGTCGGTGATCAACTTGTAGTTGCGATCCACCTCGAAATCTCCCAGGTACGACGCCAGCGGCTCCAGCAAGGTGCGGTGCATCTGCCGCTCGTAACCGGTGGCGAGCACCACGGCGTCATAGCGGCGCACCGTCAGTTCACCGGTGGCGTTGTTGCGCACCGCCAGTTCCACGCCCGCGTCAGTGGCCGTGGCTTTCTCCACCGTAGTGAGGGTGCGGAACGCGTGGCGCGCCACGCCCGATACTTTCTGCCGGTAGAAAATCCCGTAGATGCGTTCGATCAGGTCGATGTCCACCACCGAATAATTGGTGTTGTGGTACTCGTTGACCAGGCGCTCGCGCTCGCTGTGGGGTTGCTGGAACACCAGGTCGGTGAATTCCGGCGAGAACACTTCGTTGACGAACGGGCTGTCGTCCGCCGGCTTGAGGGCCGAGCCGCGCAGGATCATGTCGACCTGCACCGACGGGAAGCTGTCGTTGAGGTCGATGAAGGCCTCCGCCGCGCTCTGCCCGCCGCCGATGATGGCGATGCTCATTGGCTGGCCGCTCACGCACGGTTGGGTCGCCATGCGCTCCAGGTATTGAGAATGGTGGAAGACCCGGGCGTCATTCTTGAAGCCTTTGAACGCTTCGGGAATACGCGGCGTGCCACCGGCACTGACCACCACCGAACGGGTGATGCGTACGAATTCCTCACCCTGGCCACTACGGGAAATCACCCGCAGCGCTTCGACTTGCTGGTTGTGCAGCACCGGTTCGATGCGCAGCACTTCTTCGCCGTAGCGGCTTTGCCCGGCAAACTGCGCCGCGACCCAACGCAGGTAGTCGTTGTACTCCATGCGGCACGGATAGAAGGTTCCCAGGTTGATGAAATCAACCAGGCGGCCATGGTGCTTGAGGTAATTGACGAACGAATACGGGCTGGTGGGATTGCGCAGGGTCACCAGGTCCTTGAGGAACGAGATCTGCAGCTCGCTCTGGGTCACCAGGGTGTTGCCATGCCAGCGATAGTCGGCCTGTTTGTCGAGGAACAGCACATCCAGCTCGCCCTGGACCGGGCCGCGCTCCTGGAGCGCAATGGCCAACGCCAGGTTCGAGGGGCCGAAGCCGATGCCGATCAAGTCGTGAACGTTGGGCGCAGCAATTGCCTGAGTCATGTCCAGTGTCCTCTGGAGAAGCCCCTCAACAGGGCGCGAAAGCCTGGGTGACTCGCCCGGCCCGCGTAAGGCCGTCAAGTCGTCTGTTGAGAGGAACGAGGACGGTGTGGGGAAATTTACCGCTGCGCGATCAGTGAAGGTGAATCAAGGCGCGTCCCACTGCCGCACGCGCACCCGACAGTGCTTCATCGCGTTGACGATGTGCTTCTCCACCAACGCCCGGGAAATGCCCAGGCGCTCGGCGATCTGCGCATGGGACAAGCCTTCGAGCTTGCGCAGCAGGAAGCTCTCGCGACACAGCAGTGGCAACTCGGCCAGGGCCCGTTGCAGCATGCCCAGGCGCTGGCCGTGGTCGAGGCTGGTATGCGGCGATGGGGTGAAGAAGCGTTCCTCGCTGTCCAGCACATCCAGGGATTCGACTTGGCGCAGGGTGTTGCGCCGATGCCCGTCGATCACCAGGTTCAACGCCGTGCGGTAGAGAAACGCCCGGGGTTGCTCGATGGGCGTATCACTGGCGCGCTCCAGTACCCGCACGTAGGCGTCATGCACCACATCCTCGGCCGCCTGGCGGTTGCCTAGCCTGGCGTTCAGGAAACACACCAGTTCGCGATAGTAGTTTTCCAACATGACTCCCGTGCGCAATGGCTGCGACAGCTATCCCTGTGCCACCCGACATGCCGGAAAAGGGCATGGCACGATAATGGCAAATTCAATCGCGTAATTTATAGTAATTCTCATATAGATTTAAAGCTTTGGTTTGTATCAAGGCGGGTTCGTTCATCTGATTGGGCGTCTAAAACCGCTTCTGTGGCGAGGGAGCTTGCTCCCGCTGGGGCGCGAAGCGGCCCCAAAACCTGAGTGCACAATTTTTAGGTGTTGCCTGCCTTGGGCCTGCTTCGCGGCCCAGCGGGAGCAAGCTCCCTCGCCACGGGGTTAGTGTCGTTCAACTGGCACCCGCTAAATTCCCGCCCGTAACGCTCGTCTACCAGAACAGCCCCCCGTCCCTGCTGCTCCTGCGACGGGCCCGATATCATTGGCCGGAACCCTGCATGAACCGTCCCCGCCTCACCCGACCCGCCTGGCTCCTGACCTTCGCCCTCTTGCCGGCCGTGGCTTTCGCTGCGTGGCAAGCGGTTGCGCCGAACCGTGCCCCCGTGGCCACCGCCTCCGTCACCCGTGGCGATATCGAAAACAGCGTCACTGCCCTGGGCACCTTGCAACCGCGGCGTTATGTCGACGTCGGCGCCCAGGCGTCCGGGCAGATCCAGAGGATTCACGTGGAAGCCGGCGACGAAGTGCGCGAAGGCCAACTGCTGGTAGAAATCGACCCGTCCACGCAAAAAGCCAAGCTCGACGCCGGGCGCTTTTCCATTGAGAACCTCAAGGCCCAGCTCCAGGAACAGCGCGCCCAGCACGACCTGGCGCAGCAGAAATTCCGCCGCCAGCAGCAACTCAAGGCCGGCGGCGCCACCCGCGAAGAAGACGTGCAGACCGCCTTGGCGCAAGTGCGGGCGACCCAGGCGCGCATCGACATGTTCCAGGCCCAGATCCGCCAGGCCCAGGCCAGCCTGCGCAGCGACGAGGCCGAGCTGGGCTACACGCGCATCTATGCGCCGATGAGCGGCACCGTCGTCGCCATCGGTGCCCGGGAAGGCCAGACCCTCAACGCCCAGCAGCAAACCCCATTGATCCTGCGCATCGCCCGGCTGTCGCCGATGACGGTCTGGGCCGAAGTCTCGGAAGCCGACATCGGCCACGTCAAGCCAGGCATGACCGCCTACTTCACCACCCTGTCCGGCGGCAGCCGCCGCTGGAGCAGCACCGTTCGCCAGGTCCTACCGGTGCCGCCACGCCCGCTGGAAGCCAGCCAGGGCGGCGGCCCTACCGGTGGCCGCAGCGGCAGCGAACGGGTGGTTCTCTACACCGTGTTGCTGGACGTCGACAACGCCGACCGCGCGCTGATGACCGACATGACCGCCCAGGTATTTTTCGTCGCCGCCCAAGCCAAGGACGTGCTGACCGTGCCCATCGCCGCCTTGCAGGACGCCGGTCAGGTACGGGTGCTGGCCGACAATGGCGACGTCCAGCCGCGCACTGTTCGCACCGGCGTCAGCGACCGCCTGCGCACGCAAATTATCGAGGGTCTGAACGAAGGCGACCGGGTGCTGATCGGACCGGCCAGCGGCAGCGGGGGCTGAAATGGATACGCCCCTGATCGAACTGCGGGACATTTGCAAGGCCTACGGCGGCGGCGACAGCCCACGGGTGGAAGTCTTGCGTGGCATCGACTTGTCGATCCATGCGGGGGAGTTCCTGGCGATTGTCGGGGCGTCCGGCTCCGGTAAATCGACGCTGATGAATATCCTCGGCTGCCTCGACCGTCCCACCCGTGGCGAGTATCTTTTCGCCGGCGAAGACGTCGCCGGCCTGGGCAGCGACGAACTCGCCTGGCTGCGGCGCGAAGCGTTTGGCTTTGTGTTCCAGGGCTACCACCTGATCCCCTCCGGCAGCGCCCAGGAGAACGTCGAGATGCCGGCCATCTACGCCGGCACCTCGGCCGCCGAGCGCCACGCCCGGGCCAGCGCCCTGCTCGAACGCCTCGGCTTGGCGAGCCGCACCGGCAACCGTCCCCACCAGCTGTCCGGCGGGCAGCAACAGCGGGTATCGATTGCCCGGGCCTTGATGAACGGCGGGCACATCATCCTCGCCGACGAACCCACCGGCGCGCTCGACAGCCAGAGCGGCATCGAGGTCATGGCGTTGCTCGACGAACTGGCGAGCCAGGGCCACGTGGTGATCCTGATCACCCACGATCGCGACGTGGCCGCGCGGGCCAAACGCATCATCGAAATCCGCGATGGGCTGATCATCAGCGACAGCGCCACCGCTTCGCCGAGCGTCCCACAAGCCAATCCGAACGCATTGCAAGCGGTGGACCTGCGCCAGCGCCTGAGCGCCGGCAGCGAGCACAACGGTGCCTGGAAAGGTGAGCTGATCGACGCGGTACAAGCGGCGTGGCGAGTGATGTGGATCAACCGCTTTCGCACCGCCCTGACCTTGCTCGGCATCGTCATCGGCGTGGCCTCGGTGGTGGTGATGCTGGCCGTGGGCGAAGGCAGCAAGCGCCAGGTCATGGCCCAGATGGGCGCCTTCGGCTCGAACATTATCTACCTCAACGGCACGGCACCCAATCCGCGCGCCACCAAGGGCATCATCAGCGAACACGACATTGCCGCCCTCGCCGCCCTGCCCGAAGTGCAGCGCATCATGCCGGTCAACGGCAACAACGCCAACGTGCGTTTCGGCAACCTCGACCACACCAGCTATGTGGGCGGCAACGACACCAACTTCCCGACCATTTTCAATTGGCCGGTGGCCCAGGGCAGTTACTTCAGCGAAGCCGACGAACGCAGCGCAGCAGCGGTAGCCGTGATCGGCTACAAGGTCCGGCAGAAGTTGCTCAAGGATGTCGTCGATCCCATCGGCCGTTACATCCTGATCGAAAACGTACCGTTCCAGGTCGTCGGCGTGCTGGCCGAAAAAGGCGCCAGCTCCGGCGACTCGGACGCCGACAATCGCATCGCGGTGCCCTATTCCGCCGCCAGCGTGCGCTTGTTCGGCACACGTCATCCGGAATACGTAGTGATCGCGGCGCGGGACGCCGGCAAGGTCAAGGAAGCCGAGGACGCCGTTTCCCGCACCCTGTTGCGCCTGCATGACGGCAAGCAGGATTTCGAGCTGACCAACAACGCCGCGATGATCCAGGCCGAGGCCCGCACCCAAGGCACGCTGTCGCTGATGCTCGGGGCCATTGCGGCGATTTCACTGCTGGTGGGCGGCATCGGCGTGATGAACATCATGCTCATGACGGTGCGCGAACGGACTCGGGAGATCGGCATCCGCATGGCCACCGGCGCCCGCCAGCGCGACATCCTGCGCCAGTTCCTGACTGAAGCGGTGATGCTCTCCGTGGTCGGTGGACTGGCTGGCATCGGCCTGGCCTTGCTGGTGGGCGGCGCATTGCTGCTGGGCAAGATCGCCGTGGCCTTCGAATGGCTGGCGGTGTTCGGCGCCTTCGGTTGCGCGCTGATCACTGGCGTCGTCTTCGGTTTCATGCCCGCCCGCAAGGCGGCTCGCCTCGACCCGGTCGCGGCCCTCACCAGTGAATGAACCCCACCCTATGAAAGCGCACCTGACCCTTCTGGCCGCCAGCCTGTTGCTGGCCGCCTGCGCCACTCCTGCGTCGGCACCGGACAGTGGCATCCAGCCGCCCCAGGCCTGGCAGAGCCTCGACACCCCTGGCAGCCGAGCGGATAACCAACAATGGTGGACGCATTTCGGCAGTCCGCAACTCGATCAATTGATCGAACAGGCACGCTTGGGTAGCTTCGACTTGGCCGCGGCCATGGCCCGGGTGCGCCAGGCCCAGGCGAGCGCGGTGATCGCCGGCGCGCCGTTGCTGCCCGCGGTCACGGCCGGGCTCAACGGCAATCGCCAGGAATTGTTGCGCGGCAAAGGCTACAGCCAACTGGACGTCGACCGGGACAACCGCACCATCGACTACTACGACGCCAACCTCAGCGCCAGCTATGAGCTGGATTTCTGGGGCGGCAAGCGGGCGGCCCGGGACAGTGCGCTGAGCACGCTGGCGGCCAGCCAGTTCGACCGCGCGACCGTGGAGTTGACCTTGCTCAGCGGCGTCGCCAACAGTTACACCCAAGCCTTATCGCTGCGCGAACAACAGCGGATCGCCGAACTGAACCTGACCAACGCACAAAACGTCTTGAAGCTGGTGCAAACCCGCTACGACGCCGGCAGCGCCACGGCCCTGGAGCTGTCCCAGCAAAAAAGCCTGGTGGCGACCCAACAACGCCGCGTGCCGCAAGTGCAACAACAAGCCCGCGAAGCGTTGATCACCCTCGCGGCGTTGCTGGGCCAACCGGTGCAGTCGCTCCAGCTCGACGATGAACCGTTCGACCGCTTGCACTGGCCCGCCATCAATGCTGGCGTGCCCAGCGAGCTGCTGCGCCGCCGCCCCGACATCGCCGCCGCCGAAGCACGCCTCGCCGCCGCTCAGGCCGATATCACCGTGGCCCGCGCCGCCATGCTGCCCTCGGTCACCCTGGGCCTGAGCTTGGCCACTGGCGCCGACATCGCCGATCAATTGCTGCGCAATAACGTCTACAACCTCGGCGCCGGCCTGACCGCACCGATCTTCAACAACGGCCGCCTGCGGGCCGAACGGGACAGGGCCAGCGCCCGGCAAGAAGAATTGCTGGAAACCTATCGCGCAGCGATCGTGAACGGCTTCGCCGACGTCGAAAAAGCCCTGAACAGCATCAACGGATTGGATCAACAACGGCAATGGCAGACCGAAGAACTGCACCAGGCCCAGACCGCCTTCGACATCGCCCAAAGCCGCTACCAGGCCGGCGCCGAAGACCTGCTCACCGTATTGGAAACCCAACGCACGCTCTACGCCGCCCAGGACATGAATGTGCAATTGCGATTGGCGCGGGTGCAGGCGAGCGTGGCGTTGTACAAGGCGTTGGGTGGGGGTTGGCGGGTGGCGCCGATCTAAAGCCGAGCATCACCGTGGCGGAAGGAGCGGACATGGAATGCCTGTTGGCCAACCTCAGCGAAACCCTCGCCTCGGTCAACGTTATGGCCAGCGAATTGGCATTTGATTTGGAAGGCTCGCGACGGAGTTTCGCGCTGGCAATCCAGCAGATGATCGAACTCGGTGAGCTATTGGCCAACCGCGCCCTGGACATCGCCGCGCCGCGCTAGAACCTCCTCAATATAAAACGATACCCGTGGCGAGGGAGCTTGCTCCCGCTCGGTTGCGCAGCGACCGCAAGATTCTGGGGCCGCTACGCAGCCCAGCGGGAGCAAGCTCCCTCGCCACAAAAGCCGTCACCACAGAGCCCAGGCTCGGTCAGTCCAAGCCAGGGTTCATACCGGCTTGGACTTGAAATTACGCGCATACCACGGCCGTTGCGGCACGCGGCGGAACAGCTGCGCCAGCTTGTCGTCATCGCTGCCAAACGTAATGCGCAACGCCAGCTTCATGGTTTCCGGGTCCATCTCTACCGAGCGTCCTCCCTGCAACCCCGGCGTGGTGCTGCAACCGTGGGTGTCCGGTCCCAGCCAGGGATCGGCGATTTCCACCCAGCGACCGGGCGCGAACCAGGGCACGCCGTTGACCTCGAGCCGGCTCACTTCGCCCGGATGGAAACGCTCGTGGGCGCGATACCAATCTTCGAGGCGATCGTCGATCCAACCGTGGAAAGCCCAGAAAACCGGACTTACGTGGGAAGAAAACGGGTCACCGAGAAAGTCGTTTTCCGGCTCGAACCAACGCTGGGCGAAGTCCGCCGGATCGCGGGCGAACGGCACCGGGTGCCCGTTGGACGGGTCACGCGGCACCGAGGCCCAGCGCATGTGCAGCCAGTCGTGCAGGCCCAGTTCCACTTCCGAACCGAACTGGCCCAAGGTCAATTTCGACAGGTAGCGCGGGTCACGATAGCGCGATTCCCAGACCTGGAAATTACTGTGATAGGTCTCGGCGGTCTTGATGTCGCTGACCCACTGGGCGTACTGCTCATCACCACGGGCCAGCCAGGTCGGCGGCAGCGCCGTGCCATCGACGTTGTCGAAATACCGGGCAAACCCGAGGCGATCACGTTCCAGCTCCGGTTGCGGCAACGGAAAGCGTGGCCACGCCGGTAGCGGTTGGAACGAACGGGCCGTGCCCAGCATGTGCCGGTGCATGAAAAAGAAGTCCACGCCCGAGCCATTGCGGTCCTTACGCTTGCCGCGAGCGTCACGTTCCTGACCTCTCGGGCCGGGCTGCCAGCCGATGCCACGCAAGGCATCACGCTTGTCTTCGTCCAGGGTGTGCCATTTGTCCCGCGAGGCATGCCAGAGCTGATGGAACAGCCGGTGCTCGGGCGACACCAGCCAGGCCAGCAACGCCGGGCTCAGCGGTATGCGTTCCCGGGCTTCGGGGAAACGCTGCTTGACCGCAACAAACTGATGGTCGAGTTCGGGCGACGCCAACGGACGATCCAGGCGCAACACCCGCCCGCTGAGCGTGGCCGTGCCGGCATTGCCAAAGCCGGCCCAGACTTCGTCCAGGGTCATGATGAATTCGTAATCCGGCGCGTCATGCTCGGCGCCGATCAATCGCCAGCTCAGCTGCTTCGGATCGCTGCCGGCCAGGTCGCCCAATACGCGGTAGCGCGGTTCGTCCCCGGCGCGCAGGCGCTCGGCGGTGTCGAGGCAACCCACCAAGCCACGGCCCTTGTGGGCAATGTCGAGAAACACCTGCAGGCCATCGTCCGGCAGCCCGTCGAGCCCGGCATCGCGTCCGGTAAAACGGATCGTCCAGATGCCGCGCAGCGTGTTGGCACGGCGTTGACCCGCCACGTCCGCCACCTCGAACGAAGCCTCGCCGGGCGTGATGGTCGGGTCCGGCCGGGTCAGTTCACGGTGCCCGTAATACACCGCAGGCACGGCGGCACCGGTCAGCGCCAGGCCTGCCATGAACCATCGTCGAGAAATCGTCATTGCCTTACCTGTGTTCACCCTGGGGCGGGCTTTATCCAAGCTAGAACGTTGGCTGAGCGGACAAATTTAAGGCAAGAGAACAGCTCGGCTGCTGACGATGGCGATGATGCAGGCGCCTAAATTTCCCGCCCGACCGCTCGTTCCCCCCAGATAGCAAAGGCCCTCGAGCCTGTTCTTCCAAGGCGAACCAGACTGAGATCGGCAATGACAACACCACGTTCGAAAAAGGCTCTGTTCATCGGCGTGCCCCTGGCCCTGGCGCTGGTCGTCGGTGGCGGGCTCGCGGCCTGGGACCATTGGTGGCGGGACAATCCCGGCTACCCGGTCAAAGTGATGAAAGAGGCCAGGGAGTTGCACGAACGCCTGCTGTCCTTCGACAGCCACATCACCGTGCCGCTGGATTTCGGCACCGCCGGCAATGAAGCCGACAAGGACGGCAGCGGCCAGTTCGACCTGGTGAAAGCCAATCGTGGCCACTTGTCTGGCGCAGCCCTGACCATCTTCGGCTGGCCCGAGCTTTGGAACGGCCCCAACGCCCCGCACAAGCCCACCGCCGGCTTCGTCGAGGAGGCGCGCAACCAGCAGGAAGTGCGCTACAAAATCATCACCGGCATGGTCCGGGACTTTCCCAACCAGGTCGCCATCGCCTACACCCCGGATGACTTCCGGCGCCTGCACGGCGAAGGCAAGTTCGCGATCTTCATCAGCATGCTCAACGCCTATCCACTGGGCAACGACCTGAACCTGCTCGACCTCTGGACGGCGCGGGGCATGCGCATGTTCGGCTTCAGCTACATCGGCAATAACGATTGGGCCGACTCTTCGCGGCCGCTGCCGTTCTTCAATGATTCGCCGGACGCCCTCGGCGGTCTCTCCGACATCGGCAAGCAAGCGGTGAAACGCCTGAACGACCTGGGGGTGATCATCGACGTGTCGCAGATGTCGACCCCGGCCCTGGAGCAAGTCGCGCAACTGAGCCGTACGCCGTTGGTGGCCTCCCATTCCGCGCCACGGGCGATGGTCGACATCCCGCGCAACCTCAGCGACAAGGAAATGCAGCTGATCAAGGCCAGCGGCGGCGTGGTGCAAATTGTCGGTTTTTCCCAATACCTGCGCCCGCTGACGCAAAAGACTCAGGACAAACTCAACGCCCTGCGCGAGCGCTTCGGCCTGCCGCCGCTGCCCAATCTGGCGATGGCGCTGATGCCGGGCGACCCGATCATTGCCGCATGGCCGGAACAGAAGTTCGGCGAATACGCCGGCCAGCTCTACGGCATCCTCGAAGACGAACCCAAGGCCAGCCTCAAGGACCTGGGCGATGCCATCGACTACACCGTGCGCAAGATCGGCATCGACCACGTCGGCATCAGCTCGGACTTCAACGAAGGCGGCGGCGTGAAAGGCTGGGAGAACGTCGGCGACATCCGCAACGTCACCGCCGAATTGCTGACACGTGGCTACTCCGAGGCCGACATCGCCAAGCTGTGGGGCGGCAACTTCCTGCGGGTCTGGGATCAGGTCCAGAAAGCCGCCCGCCCCGCCATCGCCTCGACCCAGAAGGTCGGCCAGCCATGAACGAACGCCGCACGTTTCTCAAGCAGGCCGGGATTCTCGCCGCTGGCTTGCCGTTAGCCGCCAGCCTGCCATCCACAGTCGTGGCCGATCCACTGCCGCCGCTGTCTCAGGACAAATGGGCGCAGTTGCGCTCGTTGTTCAACCAGGATCCGGACTACCTGCACTTCTCCAACTTCCTGATCACCACCCACCCGCGCCCCGTGCGCGAGGCTATCGAACGGCACCGTGCCGCGCTGGATAAAAACCCGGGGCTGTTGATGGACTGGGACTTGGGCGTCACTCAAGAGCGTGAGGAAAACGTACGGACCTGGGCCGGTCGCTACCTGCAAGCGACCCCGAAACAGATCGCCCTGACCGGCAGCACCACCGAAGGCCTGGCGATGATTTACGGCGGCGTCCATGTACGGCCCGATCAGGAAATCCTCACCACCGCCCATGAACACTACGCCACCCACACCATTCTCGATTTGCGCAAGCAACGGGACGGCACCCGGGTGCGCAAGATCAAGCTGTTCGACAACGCCCACGACGCCAGCCATGAACAGATCCTCACGGCCATCGACCGCAACATTCGCCCCGAAACCCGCGTACTGGGCATGACCTGGGTACATTCGGGCAGCGGCGTGAAGCTGCCGATCGACAAGATCGGCGCCCTGGTGGACAAGCACAACCAGGGCCGCAGCGATGAACAGCGAATCATTCATGTGGTGGACGGCGTGCACGGTTTCGGCGTCGAGGACCTGAATTTTCCGGCGATGAATTGCGATTTCTTCATCGCCGGCACCCACAAATGGATGTTCGGTCCGCGCGGTACCGGCCTGGTGTGTAGCCGCAGCGAAGAGCTCAGGTACGTCACGCCGATCATCCCGACCTTCTCCGAGGCCACGGCGTTTTCCACCACCATGACGCCTGGCGGTTACCACGCCTTCGAACATCGCTGGGCGGCGGACGAGGCCTTCAAGTTGCACCTGCAACTGGGCAAGGCCGAGGTGCAGGCGCGCATTCACGCCCTCAACGGCTACCTGAAAAAACAACTGCTGGCACTGCCGCAAATCGAACTGGTCACGCCGCTGAGCCCCGAACTGTCGGCGGGGTTCACCTTCTTCCGTGTCAAGAAGCGCAAGAGCGACGAAATCGCCGCCTACCTGATGCAGAACCGCGTGATCGCCGACGCCGTGCACCGCGACGCGGGGCCGGTGGTGCGCACCGCGCCGGGGCTGCTCAACAGCGAAGCCGAGATCGATCGCTTCATGACCTTGCTGGGCAAGACACTCTGAACCTGACTTATCGAGAGAGACGGATGAACAGTTTTTCGTTGAAGCTACTCCCGACACTGGCCCTCGCCGCCCTGCTGCCCTCCGGCGCCCAGGCCGCGCAACCGGGCCAGGTTTTTCGCGACTGCAAGGACTGCCCGGAAATGGTCGTGCTGCCCACCGGCACCTTCCAGATGGGCACCCCGGACGACGAAGTGGGACGCGAGCCCGACGAGGGGCCGATGCATCCGGTGACGTTCGCCAAGCCGCTGGCGATCAGCCGCTTCCAAGTGCTTGAAGGCGAGTGGTTCGCCTTCCTTCAAGACAGCGGCTACGTGATGCCCGATGGCGATAAGCGTCCCGGTCGCGCCTGCAAGGCCGGCGTCCCGGATTATCAGGGCAGCGACCCGCGCAAGCAGTACACCGACCGGCACCCGGCGGTGTGCATGGACTTCGCCGAGGCCAATGCCTACGTGGCCTGGCTGTCGAAAAAGACCGGCAAGCAATACCGATTGGTCAGCGAATCCCTGCGCGAGTACGCAGCACGCGGCGGCAGCTCCGGCCCGTTCCCCTTCCCCTTCGATGAAGGCAAGGACTACAGCATCGCTCAGCACGCCAACACCTATGGCGCGGCCGACGGCTACAACTTCACCGCCCCGGCCGGCAGCTTCGCGCCCAACGCCTTCGGCGTGTACGACATGCACGGCAACATCTACGAATGGACCGCCGACTGCTTCAACGAGAACTACGCCGGCGCCCCAAGCGATGGCCGCGCCGCGCTGACAGGCAACTGCAAGATACGGCGCATTCGTGGCAACGATTGGGGCGAAGCGCCGGTGTTTTCCCGTTCGGGCAACCGCAATGCGGTGTATGTCGACGCACGCGGCGATTGGCTGGGGTTCCGGGTCGCCCGGGATATGTAAGCCGTGCCTACCCGCCTAGCGCCACTTAGCCCGTGTCTTTAACCATTGCCATCACCGGCCCAGAAAAGGGAACTCCCATGATCTCGAACTCCCGCGGTGCCCTGCGTGAAGTGCTCAGCCTGCTCAAGCCGTTCCGGCTCATTGTCGTGGCGTCGATCCTGCTCGGCATGCTGGGCGGACTGAGCATCACCGCCCTGCTGGCAACCATCAACGACGCCTTGAACGCCGATGCCGGGCCGACGCCGCAGGTGTTGGCAACCTTCGCCGGCCTGTGCGTGGCGGCGCTGCTGACGTCAATTCTGTCGGACATCGGCACCAACCACGTCGGCCAGAACATCATCGCCAGCCTGCGCAAATCCCTCGGCCAGAAAGTCCTGCTGGCGCCCATCGAGCAGATCGAGCGATTCCGCAGTCATCGGCTCATCCCGATACTGACCCACGACGTCAACATGGTCAGCAACTTCGCGTTTTCCTTTGCGCCACTGGCCATCGCCTTCACCGTCACGCTTGGTTGCCTGGGCTACCTGGCCTACCTGTCATTGCCGATGTTTGCGCTGTTGCTGGTCGCGCTGGTGATCGGCACTGTCATCCAATACGTGGCGCGGGCCCGTGGCATCCGGGGGTTCGAAGCGGCCCGCGAGGCCGAAGACGCCTTGCAAAAGCACTACAGCGCAATCGCCGCCGGCGCCAAGGAATTGCGCATTCATCGCCCACGCCGCCAGCGCATGTTCAGCCAGCGTATCGAAGCCACCGCCGACCAGATCTGCGACACCAACATCCGCTCGGTCAACACTTTCGTGATCGCCAAGACCTTCGGCTCGATGCTGTTTTTCGTGGTCATCGGCTTGGTCCTGGCCTTGCAATCGCTGTGGTTGGGCACTGACAAAGCGGTGCTCAGCGGCTTTGTGCTGGTGTTGTTGTACATGAAGGGGCCGCTGGAATACCTGGTGATGACCCTGCCGGTGATCAGCCGCGCCAACATTGCCTTCAAGCGCATCGCCGAACTGGCCGAGCAGTTTTCCTCGCCGGAGCCGCACCTGTTGCTCAACGACAAGGGCGTCCCCAAGCCGACGCTCCAGCAGCTTGAATTGCGTGACGTGCATTACGCCTTCCCAGCGGTCGATGGCAGCCAGGCCTTCGCCCTCGGACCGGTCAACCTCTCCATCGCCCAGGGCGAGATTGTGTTCATCGTCGGCGAGAACGGCGGAGGCAAGACCACGTTGATCAAATTGCTGCTGGGGCTTTATTCGCCCCAGGGCGGCGAGATCCTCCTGGACGGCAAGCCGGTACTGGCTGCCGGCCGCGACGATTACCGCCAATTGTTCACGACGATTTTCGCCGACTACTACCTGTTCGATGAACTGGTGCAAGGCGATCAACAGGTGCCTGAAGACGCCAACCGCTACCTGCAGCGCCTGGAGATCGCCCATAAGGTCAGCATTCACGACGGCGTGTTCAGCACCACCGATCTTTCCACCGGACAGCGCAAGCGCCTGGCACTGCTCAACGCCTGGTTGGAAGAGCGCCCGGTATTGGTCTTCGACGAATGGGCCGCCGACCAGGACCCGGTGTTCCGGCGGGTTTTCTACACCGAGCTGCTGCCGGAGCTGAAGGCCCTGGGCAAAACCATCATCGTCATTTCCCACGATGATCGTTACTTCGACATCGCCGACCAACTGGTCCGGATGCAGGCCGGCCAGGTCATCAGTGAAAAGACCCCGGCAGCCTTCGCCTGAACCTGCCGACGCAATGTTTGTTGACCGCGAGAACACCATGAACGAACTGCTAGACGATGATCTGCTGGCACTGCTGCTCGACGAGGCCGCTGATGACATGCACGCCCGGTCCAACCGCCGCAGGCTGGACCGCGCGCCCTTGTCTTTCGCCCAGCAACGCCTGTGGCTGGAGCAACAGCGGGATCCGCTCCGATCTGCCTACAACCTGCCACGTGCCCTGCGCCTGACCGGCGAAATGAATGCCGACGCCTTGGAACAGGCATTGAACCGCGTCATCGACCGGCACGACATCCTGCGCACCGCATTCACTGAAATCGACGGTGCCGTCACCCAGGTAATCGAGCGTAACGCCCGCCTGCCCCTGCACCGGGAGGA
This sequence comes from Pseudomonas sp. Z5-35, assembly GCF_051131945.1. Taxonomy (NCBI): domain Bacteria; kingdom Pseudomonadati; phylum Pseudomonadota; class Gammaproteobacteria; order Pseudomonadales; family Pseudomonadaceae; genus Pseudomonas; species Pseudomonas sp. Z5-35. The sequence goes on along the minus strand of NZ_CP071640.1, from coordinate 1,939,653 downwards.
CCTCGCCGCGCTCGATCAGCCGGCACGGGACCAGGCGCTTTCACAGCGCATCGAACAGCACGCCCGGCAACCGTTCGATCTGACCCAGGCGCCACTGATGCGGGCAACGTTGCTCAGGCTGGGCAGTGATGAGCATGTGTTGTTGCTCAACATGCACCACATCGTTTCCGATGCCTGGTCCAACACGATCCTGATGCAGGACATGACCCAGGCCTATGCCCAGGCCTTGCGGGGCGATCCGTCACCGCTGCCGTCGTTGCCCCTGCAATATGCCGACTACGCGACCTGGCAGCGCGGCGACTATGTGCGCAGCCCAGCCTGCCAGCGCAGTGGCGCCTATTGGAGCGACTACCTCGGCCATGACTTGCCGGCATTGGAACTGCCTCATGACGTTGCGCGCACCGCGAATCAGCAACACATGGCCGGACGCGTGCAGGCGTCTCTCACCCCGGCGATGGTCCAGGCCTTGGATACGTTCTGTCAGCGAGAGGGGCTTACGCCTTTTGTCGTGGCGCTGGCGGCCTGGCAATTGTTATTGGCTCGGTACAGCAACCAGAACGATTTCACCGTCGGCGTTCCCAACGCCAACCGCAACAGCCACGAAAGCCAGGAGCTGGTGGGTTTTTTCGTCAGCAGCCAGGTGTATCGGGCGCGGATCGACTCGACCCGCGGCGCGCGGGATTTCCTCAGGGACCTGCGCGCCCAGTCGCTCGCCGCGCTGGAACATGCCGACTATCCGCTGGAGCTGATCCTGGATCAGCTGCAACGTCCCGGTGCACAGGGCGCCGGTGCGCTGTTCCAGGTCTTGTTCAACTGGCGCACGGGCTCGTCCTCACCGTCGGCGCCAGGCTTGGGTCAACTGGCGCTGGAGTTTTTGAATACCGGTGACAACCAGGCCAAGTTCGACCTGTCGCTGGACGTCGATTATTCCCAGCAACAGGTGCTGGCAACGTTCGAATACAGCCGAGACCTGTACCGCGCAGAAACCATCGAGCGCATGGCTGAGCACTGGCAGAACCTGTTGCGAGGCCTGATCGAGACGCCCGGATGCGCCCTTGGCGAACTGCAATTGTTGAGCGCCGACGAACACCAAAAAACCCTGGCCGACTGGAACCGCCAGCCGAGCCAACTGCGCAGCGAACAGTGCCTGCACCGGTTGATCGAAACCCACGCCGCCAGCACCGGCGACGCCATCGCGCTGACCTTTGAAGAGCAGCACATCAGCTACGCCGAGCTCAACCGACAGGCCAACCGATTGGCCCATCGGCTGATCGAACAAGGCGTCGGGCCAGACGTACTGGTCGGCATTGCCGTCGAGCGAACACCGCAGATGATCATTGGCCTGCTGGCGATTCTCAAGGCCGGTGGCGCGTACGTGCCGCTGGACCCGGCGTACCCGGCCGACCGCCTGGCCTACATGATCCAGGACAGTGGTGTCACGCTAGTCCTGACCCTGGCTCACTTGCGCGATTCACTGGCGCTGCCCGCTGGCGTGACGTGCCTGCTGCTGGATCCGCTCGATACCGACAATGCCTACCCGGAGCACAATCCGAATGTGCCGATGGATCCGGATAACCTCGCGTATGTCATCTACACCTCGGGCTCGACCGGCAAGCCCAAGGGCGCATTGCTCGCGCACCACAACGTCAGCCGACTGTTCCAGGCCACCGAGCACTGGTTCAATTTCGATCACCGGGACGTGTGGTGCCTGTTTCATTCCTACGCCTTCGACTTTTCCGTGTGGGAGATTTTCGGCGCCCTGCTGCACGGTGGACGGCTGGTCATCGTGCCCCACGCCGTGAGCCGTTCGCCGCAAGATTTTTATGCCCTGCTCTGCCAGGAAAACGTCACGGTGCTCAACCAGACGCCCTCGGCCTTCAGGTCGCTGTTGCAGGTCGCCTGCGCGCCTCGGCAGCCTCTCGTCCACCGGCTGCGGCAGGTGATCTTCGGCGGCGAAGCAATCGATGTGCAGAGCCTGCGCCCCTGGTTCGAACGTTTCGGCGACCAGGCGCCACGGTTGATCAATATGTATGGCATCACCGAAACGACGGTGCATGTCACCTGGCGTCCGCTGACGATGAACGATTTGCACAGCGAGGCCGCCAGCCCTATCGGCGAGCCCATCATCGACCTGTCCTGGTATTTGCTCGATGCGCATCTGAATCCGGTCGCCAAGGGCTGCACCGGCGAGTTGCATGTCGGCCGAGCCGGCCTGGCCCGTGGTTATCATCAGCGCGCCGACCTCACCGCCAGCCGCTTCATCCCCGATCCGTTCGACCCGCTGCCGGGTGGCCGCCTGTATCGCACCGGAGACCTGGCGCGCTACCGCAGCGACGGCAGCATCGAATACATCGGGCGCCTGGACCATCAAGTCAAGATCCGCGGCTTCCGCATCGAACTGGGGGAAATCCAGGCGCGCCTGCAAACATTGCCAGCGGTTCAGGATTGCGTGGTGCTGACCCATGAAGGCGCGGGCGGCTTGCAACTGATCGCCTACGTGATCGCAGCGCAACCGTCCACCGCCGAGCTGCGCGATGAACTGTTGGTCGCGCTCAAGGCGCAGTTGCCAGACTACATGGTGCCCAGCCACCTGCTGTTCATCGATCGCTTGCCGCTCAACGCCAATGGCAAGCTCGACCGCAAGGCCCTGCCGGAACCTGGTGCCCATCTTTGGCGTTCGCATTACCTGGCGCCGCGCACTCAGTTGGAAGAAGCCCTGGCGCAGCTCTGGCAACAATCCCTCAAGGTCGAGCGCGTAGGCATCGACGACAGTTTCTTTGAGCTTGGCGGGCATTCGATCCTGGCAATCGAACTGATCGCCAACCTCAAGGCACAGCTCAATATCACGGTGCGCCTGCAAGAACTGCTGGCCAACCCGACCGTCGCCAAACTGGCGCTGTTCATCTCGCACAAACACCGCGAACAAACACAATGCCTGGTCGCCTTGAACAACGCCCCCGTCAGCGCCCCGCAGCTGTTTTGCCTGCACCCCAGCGGGGGCATTGTGTTCTGCTACCAGCCATTGGCGCGCAAACTGCAAAACCGCGCGCGCACCTTCGGCGTCATGCACCGCGGCTTCAGCGAACCCCATGCAGGCCCCGAGGCATGGCACGAAATGATCGCCGACTACAGCCGGGAAATCCTCGCGACCCAACCACAGGGCCCGTATAACTTGATGGGCTGGTCCTTGGGTGGAACGATTGCGCTGGACATCGCGGCGACGCTGGAAAGCCAGGGTTACACGGTGGGTTTCCTGGGGCTGGTGGACAGCACGATTCCGGAACAGCTGTATCCCGTGACGTTGCAACGTCATCGGGAATTGCTTGCGCAGGAAAAAACCGACCCGGCTTCGCAGGATCTGCATGAGGCCATTGAGTATTTCGACCTGCTGTTTCCTGCCCTTACGGAACGTACCGCGACCTATCGACGGGAACACCCTGACAGCTCGGTCAAGGCCTTCCATGAGTGGGCCGCCGGCCAGATCGAGCCTGAGCGAGGCGACTTGCTGTCGATCGTGCAGAGCGTCAAGGAAGAGGTCATGAACGCCCAGGCGTTCTCGGTGCATGATCGGTTGCTGGAGGCCTTTGAGGGGTTCACTTTCAAGCCGGTACGGGTAAGGCCGAGCTGCTGGTGGACCCAGGCGGAGAAGACGCCGGAGGAACTGGCGTTTTGCGAGGCGTTGGTCAGGGAACATAGCTTGACTGGCGAGTTACAGTGCTCGGTGCATTCGCCGTTGCGCCATCGGGGCATGATCTTTGATGAGGGGTTGCTGGATTCGTTGGTCGAGGTGTTTTTGGCCGGCACGGCACAACAGCCATAGCACCGCAAAGAAGAACAGCACATAACCCGTGGCGAGGGAGCTTGCTCCCGCTGGGGTGCGCAGCAGCCCTTTTTGTGAGCGCTTCGCACTCAAGCGGGAGCAAGCTCCCTCGCCACAGGGTTTTGCGTTCTCCCGGCAACTTGCTGGACGGGCTGACTAACCCCATAAAAAAACCGACCCGCACATGGCGGGTCGGTTTTTTTGTTCTCGCGATGATCAGAACTGCGGCGTGTACTTCACGGTGAACATCAAGTTACGCGGATCACCAAAGTTATTGTTGCCATTGAGCTGGTTGTAAGCCGGCGTGATGTAGGTCTTGTCGAACAGGTTGTTGGCATTGAGCGCCAGATCGATTTCCGACGTCAACTTGTAGCCGACACGGGCGTTCCATACGGTGTAACCTGGGATTTCACGATCATAGTCGTAAACCAGTGTGTGACTTTGGGTGGTGAAGCCCAAGCCGGTGCTGACACGGCTCCAGTCGCCGGTGAACTGGTAGTTGCCCCACACGCGCAGCATGTGTTTTGGCGTCCAGGTGCTGAAGACTTTGCCTTCGTTACTGGCGGTGTCTTTCAGGTACTTGGTGGTGTTGTAGGTGTAGCCGGCGAACAACTGCAAGTTGTCTACCACTTCACCGCTGATTTCAGCCTCGATACCCTGGCTGCGCACGGTCCCAGAGGCACTGGAGCAGTTCAAGTCAGTACAGCCTGGAATTCTGACGGCACGGTTTTCATGATCGTAGCGGAAGACAGCCAACGAAGTGTTGACCCGACCATCCATCAACTCACCCTTGAGGCCGACCTCATAGTTGGTACCAACGATGGGCTTGAGCACCGAACCGCTAGGATCTAGGTTGGTCTGGGGCTGAAATACATCCGTATAGCTGGCGTACACCGCCCATTCGCGGCTCAGGTCATAGACGATGCCGGCATAGGGCGTGACCACCCCGGTTTCGGTTGCGGTGCTTGGGTCGACGCGTGTGATACCGGCTGAGTTTTGGATTTTCGATTTGTAGCTGAAGTCATACCAACTGACCCGCGAGCCCAGGATCAGCGTCAGATCGTCCACCGGCTTGACGCGCCAGGTGCCGTACAGGCCTTTTTGACGGATGTCATACTTGCTGAGGACGCCCCGGCCAGTCGGGCTGTTGATCAAGCTGTCATAGCTGATGTCCGGGCGGTCGTTGTCCAGATCGAAGATCGTGTCGCTGCTGGCGTTGAAAGTCCGGGCGTATTTGTCATCCGTTTCCAACTGGGAGAAGTTACCGCCGAGCATGACTTCCTGCTCCATCGACAGGGCTTCGAATTTGCCGACCAGATTCATGTCCAGCCCCACTTTGGTGGACTGGAAATCAGTCAAGAAGTCGGCATATTGCACACCGGTGCCATCGGGATTGAGACCGACAAGGGCATTTTGCGTCCGCTGATTCTTCGCCTGGTTGTCTTCGCTCATATACACGCCCCCCACCTTGAATGCCCAATCCTCATTGAAGCGATGCTCCAAATCGGCGTAGTAGGTGGTGACGTCGATTTCCGATCGGTTCCAGCGCGCGCCGGTGTAGGTCGAGCGCGACACGTCCGGCATCGAGCCGTCGGCGTAGCGTGGCAGGCCGCGGATGTTGCCGCGCGATTCACCGTTGGATTGGCTGACCGCGAAACCCAGGGTGGTGTCTTCGCTCAGGTCGATGTCCAGCGCGCCGTACAGCGAGTGGGTCTTGCTCCAGGCATGGTCGACGAATGAATTGCTCTGGTCTTCGTCGGCGACGAAGCGCCCGCGAATGTTGCCGGCCTCGTTCAGCGGGCCACCAGCGTCCAGTTGCAGGCCGTAGTGATCCCACGAGCCGGCCTTGCCGGTCAGGGTCACGGTCGGGGTGCTCTGGCCGCGCTTGCGCACCAAATTGACGGCACCACCTGGGCTGCCGGTGCCTTGCAGCAGGCCCGAGGCGCCACGGAGGATTTCCAGGCGGTCGAAGAAGATCAAGTCCTGGGTCGCCCAGTTGCCCAGCGAGTAGGTGTTGCGCGGGATCGGCACGCCGTCGTACTGCCAGTCATCGATCTGGAAACCGCGCGACGACAGGATCATGCCCTGGCCGACGCCCTGCAGGCCGACGATGCCGGTGGTCTGGTTGACGGCGTCCTTGAGGTTGACCAGGTTCTGGTCATCCATCTGCTTGCGCGTCATCACGGTGATCGACTGGGGAATTTCCTTGAGGGTGTGGGTGCCCTTGCCGATGGTCACGGCGTTGCTGGTATAGGACTGGCTGCCTTCGGTCGTCGCCTCCAGTTCCGCGGCTTTTACCGTGGTCGCGCCCAGTTCCAGGGTTCCGGCGGCGGAACCCTTTGTCAGCATCAACGTGTTGCCCTCGAAACTGTGGCGCACGCCGGTGCCCTTGAGCAATTCGGCGATGGCCGCCTGCGGGCTCATCCTGCCGCTGACGCGGTTGCTCCTCAGGCCGGCCAGTTCGTCGGCGTTGTAGATCACTTGTTGGTTGGTCTGCTTGCCGAACGCTTGCAGCGCCTGCGGCAGCGGTTGTGCCGGGATGTCGAGGCTGACGTCTTCAGCCATCACCTGGGCGCTAAATGGCAGAACGCAGACCAGACCCAGCCCCGTCAACATCCGGCGCGAACGCAGGCCGCGGGACATGACAAGTGCCTTGAACAACGGTTTCAACTCATGAATTGCCGACATCGCGCTCTCTATTATTGGTAAAGGTGAAAAGTCCATGGGGCCAAAGGGCCTGCCGCTCGCCAGCACGGGTGAACCCGCACCGTCGATTGCCTGAGGCAATGCATCGGTGCGTGGCCGACCGGCCCCTCCCCGGGCACGGTCGTCCGGCTGGACGACGGCTAAATTTTTTCCTGGACACAACCGGCGCCTGGGCTGCCCTGCCCGAGCCGATTTGCCCGCATACCTTAGTAAGACGCAGCACTTGGGAAAAACCGGAATGAGTTTATTTATCATTCGCGCATAAACTTAAAAAAAAGCCGACGCTCGCGGGCGTCGGCCTGTTGTTGGATTAGATGTTGGGTGAGATGTTGACTGAGATGTCAGCTACCCTGCGCAGCCTTGGCGGCTTGCAGTTGCCGAGCCTGTTCGGTCAGGCGGGCCTTTTCCTCGGGGCTCATCGCGTCCATGCGCAGGCGCACCTGGGCGATTTTTTCCAGCTGCCCCGGAGCGCTCTCCTCCGCCCGCAACGCCATGGCGAGCGACGCCACGGTCGGATGATCGAAGACCAGTCCCGGATGGATGTCGCACTGCAACAACTTGCGAATGCCGGCCACCAACTTGATCACCAGCAACGAATGCCCGCCGGCGGCGAAGAAGTCGCGGTCGATGCCCAGCCGTTCAAGCCCCAGCAGCTGCGCCATGCGCGCGGAGAGCAATTGCTCCAGCGCATCACGTGGCGCGAGGTCTTCGTCGTTGCTCGGCGCGATCATCAGTTGCTGCAACGCCTTGCGGTCGATCTTGCCGTTGGCCAGGCGCGGGAAACGTTCGATCACTTGCAGATGCTGCGGCACCATCACGCCGGGCAGCCGGGCGATCAGTTCGGCACGCGCGGCGTCCAGCACGCCCGAAGACAGCCCTTGCCGGGCCACGACGAACGCCAACAATCCCTGCTCGGCCGACGCGGCCGGCAGCACCAGCGCTTCGGCAACTTGCGGCACGCGCAGCAGTTCGGCCTCGATTTCCGCCAGTTCGATACGGAACCCGCGCACCTTGACCTGCTGATCACGGCGACCGTGCAACTGGACAGCGCCGTCGGCGCGATAACGCGCCAGATCGCCCGTTCGGTAAAGGCGTTGCGCCGGGTCGAACGGGCTCTGGATAAACGCTTGCCCGTGCGCCTCGGCATTCAGGTAGCCCCGGCACAATTGCGCGCCGCCCAGGTACAACTCGCCCAACATGCCCACCGGCGCCAGGCGCCGATCAGCGTCGAGGATGTAAACCTGATTGTTGCCCAGCACGTGGGTCAGCGCCGAGCAATCATCGGCAGCGCCGTCCAGTGACAACGGATGAATCATCACCCCGACCGTGGCTTCGGTCGGACCATAGTGGTTGAACACCCGGCAATCGCTGCGCAAACGTTCGATGCGCTCGACCAACGTCGGCGCAATCGGCTCGCCGCCGAGCACCAGCGTGCGTGGCAGTGTGGCGTGCTCACTGTCGAGCAGCGCCGCGAGGTGCGACGGGACGATTTTCAGGCAGTCGATCTGTTGCTGTTGCATGAATCTGCCAAACAACTCGCCGTCCTGCATCTGCTCATCAGTGGCGACGTGCAGGGTCGCGCCGTTGAACAACGCACCGAACAGCGCCGTGTTGCCCAGATCCGCCGCCACGGTGGAACTGAACGCGACGCTGCTGCACTGCCCAAGCCCCAACGTCCGGCTGGCCTGGGCGGTGTAGTTGAGCAGTTGCCGATGTTCGATCACTACGCCCTTGGGCACGCCGGTGGAGCCAGAGGTAAACAGCACGTAGGCGATGTCGTTGCCCTTGGTCATGAGCGCCGGCAACGGCGCGCTCGACAAGTCGAGCCCCCCCACCGTCAGCGCGGTGTATGGCTGCTCCTGCCAGTCAGGCACATGTAGCGCATCAGTCAGCACCACAGCGGCGCCGGCCTGCTCCAGCATCAACGCCTGACGGGCCTGGGGCCACTGAATATCCAGTGGCAGATACGCCGCCCCGATGCGCCAGCTCGCCAGCATCGCAATCACCAGGTCCACCGAGCGCGGCAAGGCCAGCGCGACAATCGAACCCTCGCCCAAGCCTTGGTTCACCAGGCCCTGGGCGATGCGCTCGACTTGGCTATTCAACTGGCCGTAGCTGAGGGATCGATGGGCGTCGGTCAGGGCAATCGCTTCCGGCGTCTCAAGCGCCAGATCAGCGATACGCTGCGGCAGGTAGCGCTGATCGACCAGCGCCTGCATCGTCGGGTTGATTGCCCGTAAGCGCTGTTCCTCTTCAGGCCCGAGCAAGTTGAGCTGCGCCAGCGGTGTTTGCGCAGCCGCGAGGATCGAAGCCAACAGCACGTCGAATTGTTCCAGCACGGTGATGGCCGCCGCCGACGAATAACGCGAGGCGGCGTAATGCAGGTTCACCGAATCAAGCTGCTGGGCGTCGTCCAATTGAACGTGCAGCAGCACCTCGAATCCGTCGGCCCGCGCGGATAGAGACTCAGCCGCCCAGGCCAAACCGCCGCTGCTGCTGGTAATCGGCGCCCGGCCTACCGTAAAGCCATAGGCCGGATACGCCGCGTCTGGCGCCAGCTCCGTCGCCCAGTATTCCTGCCAGGTGCGATGTGCTTCGAGGCGTGCCGCCAGCTCCACCAGCCACTCGCTGAACGGCGCGGTGGCCGGCAGCGGAACGCAAAGCGGCAGGTTTTTTTCGAACACGCCAATGGCATTGGCGAAGTACTCGTAGTCGCCTCGGCTGTCGTGGCGCACGCCGACCAGCGCCTGTTCGAGGCCGCTCAGGCGCCCCAGCAATACCCACCAGGCGCCTTGCAGCAACGTCGCCAGCGGTTGGCCGAGTTGGTCGGCCAAGCGTTGCAAGGCGTCGCGCCGGGCCGGTTCCAAGCTCAGCGATACCTGCGCATTAGCTGTCCCGCTGGCGGTGCTGCGTGCGGCCAGCCACGGTGTGTCGATATCCGCCTGCAAGCCTTGCAGGTGTTGCTGCCAATAAGTCCGCGCAGTGGCGGCGTCTTCATCGAGCACCACTTCGCTGCGCCATTCCAGATACTGGGCGAACTCGCCCGGCGCTTCGTCTTCCGACGCCTGGCCCGCGTACGCTTGCCGTACCTGTTCCAGCAACAGGCTCATCGATCGGGCATCGGAACTGTAACGAGCGATGCCCAGCAGCAATTGCCATTGCCGTGGCGCCAGGCGATACAGCACGGCCTGGACACTGGCCGATTCGCCCAGCACAAAAGCGCGACCGAGGGTTTCGTCAATCTGCGCCCGGACTTCATCGGCGCGCTGCTCGCTGGCCTGTACCGTCAGCGGGAAGCGCCCGGCATCGGCGGCGGCTTGACGCAGTCCGTGGAAACCGCCGACCTTGGCCAGGCCCGCCAGCACCATGGGTTGCTGCGCCACCACCGTATCGAAAGCGACCTGCAATCGCTGCGAATCGAGATCGCCGTCAATGACCACACTGAACCAGCGCAAGGCCTCGCCGCAGGTCACCGTGCCCGTCAGCCATTCAACTTCCCGTTGTTGCTCGGGCGTCAGGGCGAAACCCGGATCCTGCGCGTCCATCATCACCTCGTTCATGCTCCGGTTTCCTCGGTATTGAATGCGCCCCGCGGGGTTTGCCCAAAGGCAGGTCGTTGCAGGCTGGCATGGTCATACATGTCGCCCATGGCGACGACGATCTTGCGCGGCCCCTCGAACGGGTCGCGGGCGTGGGCCACGAGCATGTTGTCCAGCAGGATCACATCGCCCTTCTGCCAGTCGAAACGCACCGCGCAGGCCTCGTACAACTCGCCGATACGCGCCATCACCTCGTCTTCAATCGGTGTGCCGTCGCCGTAATACACGTGACGAGGCATGCGCTCCAGGCCGTACATCGACAACAGGTCCTGGCGCACGTCCGGCTCCAGCCAGTAGACGTGGTGCAGCTGCACCTGGTTGAAGAACGATTTCTCCCCGGTGATCGGGTGCGTGATGATCGCCGGCCCCGGCGTGCGGGTTTGCAGCTCATCGTTATCGAGCCAGCGCCATTGAATGCCACCGGCCCGGCAGCGCGTCTCCACTTCAGAACGATCCTCGGTCTTGAAGAAGTGCTGCCACGACACGTCGAGCTTGTCGGTGAAGGTGCGCACGTACAGCAGCCCCTTGTCCTCAAATTTTTCGCGAAGGTCTGCAGGAAGCTTTTCGTACATCAAGCGGCAGTCCACCACTGGCGTCGCACCGCCTACGGGCGCGGCTTGCTCGCAATAGAACATCTGCTTGCGCGGCCAGCGGTCCTGGTGGGAGCTCTCGTTGTGGAACAGGATCATCTTGCGTTCCGGGTACGGCGTGGAACGGTAGGTGTTCTTGCCTCCCTCCTTCTTGGGAAGATCGCCATACTGGCCGTACAGTCCCGGTTGTATCGCTTCGGCGAAGGCTTCAAAGCCCTGGATGCCGTCCAGCGCGAAACCGCGGAACAGGATGCCGGCGTGTTCGGCCAGCTTCTGCTCGATCAATGGCCGGTTCTGCTGGATCCACTCGATGACGTCCAAGTGTGGCTCGCCAGGCTCCATCATCAGCGGGAAGCGCTGTGGCGCGGCCACCAGCGATTCGCGCACCAACGCCGGTCGAGGCCGGGCAGCCGGAGTCGTCGCGCGCTTGAGAAACTTGCCCAGTTTGTCGGCCTTGGGCCCCGGGACTTTGGCAGGCATGGCGGCTGTCGCCACGTTGTCGACTGGCATGCTGATAGCTCCCAATTGAATGTCCTGATCAGCGACGATCTGTTCCAACAGGGCCGTCCAGGCCTGGATCAGGTACTGGATGCGCTCATGTCCGAACAAGCCTGTGGCGAATTGCCAATTACCGCGCAATTGCCCTTCTCCTTCGTCAACGAACAACGCCATGTCGAATTTAGAATGGGTCTGCAGCGCCGGCAGGAACTCGACGCTCAAGCCCGCCATGGCGCGGCTGCGCACCGGCACGTTGTTCATCACGAACAACACCTGCAGCAGCGGGCTCATGCCTTTGTGCCGCGGGACGCCCGAGGCCTCGACGATCTGGTCGAACGGCAGGTCCTGATGCTCCAGCGCGCCGAGCAGGTCGTCCTGGGTCTGCGCGAGGAATCGGCCGAAAGTGGCGTCGGCGACGAAGCGCGAACGCAGCGGCAGGACGTTGACGAAGAAACCGATCAGGCGCTCCAGCTCGGGCTGTTCGCGCCCGGCCACGTCGGCACCGACCACCAGATCCTGCGTAGCGCAGAGTCGATGCAACAACACCTGGAACGACGCCAGCAACGTGCTGTACAGCGTAACACCGGCCGCGCTGGATACTCGCCGCAACGCGGCGCTGAGCCCGGCAGAAAGCTCGAACTGCAACGCATCGCCTTCATAGGACGCCGTCGGGCCACGAGGATTGTCCAGCGGCAGGTCGAGACGACCGTTGTAGCCGTCGAGCCGGTCTTTCCAGTAATCGGCCTGGCGCGCCAGCACGCCTTGTTCCTCCAGCGCTTGCTGCCACAAGGCGAAGTCGTGGTATTGGACCTCCAACGGCGCCAGCGGCATCGGTTCGTTGCGCGAGGACGCCTCGTAGACCTGCACCAGCTCATTGATCAACAGCCCCATCGACCAGCCGTCGGAGATGATGTGGTGCATGGCGTACAACAACACATGCTCGGTCGGGCCCAGGCGCAGGATCCGTCCGCGCAGCAGCGGCGCCTGTTCCAGATCAATCGGTGTACGCGCATTGTCCAGCGTCGCCTGGGCGACGTGTTCCTGCTGGGCACCGGGCGAGAGGTCGGACAGATCGGTCAGCGGGAAATCCAGTTGGACCTCATCGACGATCAGTGCCACCGGGTCGCCTTCGTCGTCCTGGACGTAGGCGGTGCGCAGCACGGCGTGACGGCGTGTCACTTCGGCGAAGCTGCTCATCAGCCGCTCGACCGACAACTCGCCACACAGCCGCAACGCCATGGGCATGCCATACGCCGATGTGCCGCCGGCCAGCTGCTCGGCGATCCACAACCGCCGTTGCACCAGCGACAGCGGCGCCGATTGCCGTGGGCCATGGGCCTTGAGCCGGACCTGGCTGGAGTCGCCCGCCCGCACCGAACCCTCGTCGCCAGCGCTCATCACTGCCGCCAACGCCTTGAGTTGCGGGTGATCGAACAGGTCGCGCAGGCTCAATGGATAAGTCGTCAGCTTGCGTAACCGGGAGATGGCCTGGGTCGCCAGCAACGAATGACCGCCGCGCTCGAAGAAATGGTCGTTGCGACCGACTCGCTCCACTTCCAGCACCGCTTGCCAGATGTCGGCGATGCGTTGCTCGAGTTCGCTGGCCGGTGCCGCGTAATCGCTTTGCTGCACCCCGCTCTCGATGCCCGGCAACGCCTTGCGGTCGAGCTTGCCGTTGGGCGTCAGCGGCAGTTGATCGAGGAACAGCCAGTGCGCCGGGATCATGTAGTCGGGCACGCTTGTCTTGAGATTGGCCTTGAGCTGATCACGCAGGGTGCTGGCGTCCGCCTCCTGAGCCGAAGCGACCACGTAGGCCACCAGTTGCTGGCCGCCCGCGCCGTCCTGAGCGAGCACCGCCACTTCCCGCACCGCCGATTGTTGTAGCAACCGCGCCTCGATTTCCCCCAGCTCGATGCGCAAGCCACGGATCTTCACTTGATGGTCGAGGCGGCCCTGGTATTGGAGCACGCCATCGGCGCGATAACGGCACAGGTCACCGGTGCGGTACAGGCGTTCGCCGGTCGTGGAAAACGGATTGGGTACATATTTTTCCGCCGTCATCGCCGCCCGCCCAAGGTAACCCCGGGTGATGCCCGCGCCGCTCAGGTACAGCTCCGCCGAGACACCTTGAGGAACGGGTTGCAGGTTCGCATCCAGCAGGTAGCTGGCGGTGTGCTTGAGCGGGCGACCGATGTTCGCCGTGCCGCCGGCGGTGCGGCGGGTCCAGGTCGAATAGGTGGTGTCTTCCGAAGGGCCGTAAAGGTCGTAGACGTGCTCGATGGTTGGCTGTTGGTACAGCGTCTCCACCAGGCTTTGCTTCAGCGGCTCTCCGGCCAGGTTGATGATGCGCACGCCCGGCGGAATCCCGCCGCTGCGTTGCAACGCAGCGATGGCCGAGGGCACGCTGTTGATCAGCCGTACTCGATCGCGGGCCGGCAGCTGCGGCAGTTCCAGGGCGTTGCGGGCGATGATCAACGAGCCGCCGTTGGCGAGCGTGACGAACAGCTCCCACACCGACAGGTCGAAGCACACCGAGGTGGAAGCGAGTACGCCTTGGATGTCGTCGCGGCGGTAGACCGATTTCGACCAGTCGATCAGCGCAAGCACATTGCGATGGGCAATGGCTACGCCTTTGGGTTTGCCGGTGGAGCCGGAGGTGTAGATCACATAAGCAAGATTGTCGGGTTTAACGCTGCTCTGTGGTGCGTCCAATGGATAGCGTGAAAGGTCGAGCTGATCGAGCATCAGCACTTCAGTCTCGGCCGGAACCGTCAACGTCGCCGCCACTGCCTGCTCGGTCAACAGCACCCGCGCACGGCTGTCATCGAGCATGTAGGCCACGCGTTCGGCCGGATAATCGGGGTCGAGCGGCACGTAGGCACCACCGGCCTTGAGCACCGCCAACAAGGCGATCAGCAAATGCTCGGAACGCGGCATCGCCACGCCCACCCGCACTTCCGGGCCCACGCCCAGCTCGATGAGCTTGTGGGCCAGGCGATTGGCGCGGCCGTCGAGTTCGCTGTAGCTCAGGCGGGTGTAGGCGAAGGTGACCGCCAATGCGTCCGGGGTGGATTCCGCTTGGCGAGCGATCAACTGGTGAACGCAAACGTCCTGCTCGAACGGCGCATCGACTGGATTCCAATCATGGGTCAGGCGCTGATGCTCATCGAACTCCAGCATCGACAGTTCACCCAGGCAGCGCTCGCCATTGGCCGTCATCTGCCCAAGCAACTGCGCCAGATGCGCCGCCAACCGCTCAACCGTATCCGGAGCAAAGCTCGCCAATTGATAACTCATGTGCACCGACAACTGCCGCTCCAACCCCACCAGCAACGTCAGCGGGTAGTTGGTCTGCTCCTGGGTGATTGGCGAGCCGAAGCGCAAACCGTCCGGCGCGCCTTGCTCCAGAGCCTGGGCAATCGGATAGTTCTCGAACACCAGCAAGCTGTCGAACAGCGCGTCGCCGCCCTGCCCGGCCCAGCGTTGGATGTCCAGCAATGCGCTGTGTTCGAACTCGCGCAGCGCCAGGTTTTGTTCCTGCACCGCTTGCAGCCAGCTGTCCAGCGACTGCTCGGCCCGCGGGCTGGCGATCACCGGCAAGGTGTTGATGAACAGGCCGATCTGCTGCTCGATGCCGGGCAAATCCGCCGGACGCCCGGCCACCGTCGCGCCAAACGCCACGGTGGCCTTGCCGGTGTAGCGCTGCAACAGCAGCAGCCATGCCGCTTGCACCAGCGTGTTGACGGTGACTTTCGAGGCTCGGGCGAAAGCTTCCAGGCGGCGGGTCAACGCTTCGTCCAGCACTTGGACGTGATCGCCGTAGCCAGCGCTCGTTTCGGTCGGTTTAGCAACGGCATCGGCCAGCCGCGTCGGTGCTTCCAGGCATTGCAGCGCAGGCTTCCAAAACGCTTCGCTGGCTGCTGCGTCCTGGCGTTGCAGCCAGGCGATGTAGTCGCGATACCGACCGCCAGACACGGCAACTGACTGGCCGCTGTAGCGCTGTAATACTTCGCCGAGCAACTGCGAATTGCTCCAGCCATCCATGAGGATATGGTGGCTGGTGTAGATCAAGTGATAGTGATCCTGGGCCACGCGCACTACCGCCAACCGCAGCAACGGCGCTGCCTCCAGGACGAAACCTTGTTGCCGCTGGGCGGCTGCGAGAGCGTCCAGATACTCAGGCAAATCAGCCTGTGAGCGTCCGTCATGCAGCTGCAAAACGAGGTCCACGCGCTTGTGCACCACTTGCAACGCCCGCTTGAAATCACCCTCCCAGACAAAACCGCTGCGCAGCACATCATGGGCATCCGTTGCCGCTTGCCAAGCCTGGCGGAAGCGCTCGACGTCGAGCCCTTCGACATCGACGCGCATCTGGTTGATGTAGTGGCCGGCCTGTTGCTCTAGCAACGTATGGAACAACATGCCCTGCTGCATCGGCGACAGCGGATAGATGTCCTCCACCTCTCGCGCCACCAGCGGCAAGGCGTCTAGCTGCGACTGGTGCAATCCGGCCAGGGGGAAGTCCGACGGCGTGAAGCCGCGGTGCTGCGGTTCGCAGCAGTGGTCGATCAACGCTTGCAACTCTCGACGATATTCCACGGCCAACGCCTGGATCGTCGCCTCGTCGAACATCTGCGAGCTGAACGTCCAGTCGATGCTCAACTCGCCCGCATAGACGCTGCCATTGAGGCTCAACCAGTTATCCAGCGGCGCCAACGGACTCTGCGCCGCGCCCGCCGATTCGCTGGCGGGAACAAACAGCCCATCGCCGTCATCGGCAAAATCGCTGTCGAACTGGCCCAGATAATTGAACGTGATGCGCGGTACCGGCAGCGCTGCGAGGGTGCGACGCGTCGGTTCATCGCCCAGGTAACGCAACACGCCGAAGCCGAGCCCTTTGTCGGGGATCGCCCGCAGTTGCTCCTTGATCGCCTTGATCGAGCCTTCGGCAGTTGCCGTCGGGGTGAGGCGCACCGGAAACAGGCTGGTGAACCAGCCAACGCTGCGGCTCAGGTCCAACTCATCGAACAGCGCCTCGCGGCCATGGCCCTCCAGTTGAATCAAGGTCGATTCCTGGGAGGTCCAGCGGCCGATCACCCGGGCCAGTGCGGTCAGCAGCAGGTCATTGACCTGGGTGCGGTAAGCCGCCGGCGCCTGTTGCAGCAATCGCCGGGTCTGGTCTTTGCCCAGCCGCGTCTGGACCTGCACCCCACGGCATCTTTGCAAATCGCCCTGCGGACGGTCGCAAGGCAAGTCGTGGCAAGCACCTTCCAGTTGTCCCTGCCAATACGCCATCTGGGCCTGCAACGCCGCGCTGCCGGCATACACCTGCAACCGTTGCGCCCAGGTCTGCGTGGCCGTGGTCTTGGCTGGCAGCGTCGGCGCCTGGCCGGCCTGCAACTGGTCATAGGCCTGATGCAGGTCTTCCAGCAGAATGCGCCAGGACACGCCGTCCACCACCAGGTGGTGAATCACCAATAACAACCGTTGGCTGCCGTCGGCCAGGCTCGCCAGCACGCCGCGCATCAGCGCGCCATTTTGCAGTTCGAGGCTGCGCTGGGCGTGTTCGGCCAACGCTTCGAGGGCCGACGCATCGGCCACCTCGGCGGTCCACAACAGCGGCGAACGCTGCCAAAGCGCCTGCTGCTCGGCCAGGGTGCCATGGCGAGCGCTCCAGACGCCGTCCTTGCAGGCGAAGCCCAGGCGCAACGCGTCGTGATGCGCAACCAAGGTTTGCAACGCTTGCTCCAGATGCCCGGCGTGTACGGGTCGCAAGCCCTTGAGCAACACCGACTGGTTCCAGTGATGAGGCTCGGTCATGGCCAGTTCGAAAAACCACTGCTGGAACGGCAACAGCAGCGTCTGCCCGGTGACCGGGCCTTGGTCAACGACAGGCCCGCCGTGTCCCGTCGTCGCGACGCTGGCCAGGCCCTGGATGGTCTGGTGCAGGAACAAGTCCTTGGGACTGATATGGATCCCGGCCTGACGGGCGCGGCTCACCACCTGAATTGAAATGATCGAATCGCCGCCCAGCTCGAAGAAGTTGTCGGTCACCCCTACGCGCTCGCGCCCGAGCACGTTTTGCCAGATCACGGCCAACGTTTGTTCCACGGCGGTAACCGCTGCAACGTAGCCCTTGGGGCTCGCGCTTGGATCAGCCTTGGGCAGCGCCTTGCGCTCAAGCTTGCCGTTTGGGCTGACCGGCATTTTTTCCAGCCACACCCAGTGTTGCGGCACCATGTAGTCGGGCAAGGATTGGCTCAGATGTTCCCTCAAGCGAGCTTGCAGCGCGTGGCGAACGGCGTCGTCGGCGGCCAGCAACTCGGCGCGCGTCGGGACCACGTAAGCCACCAGTAGCGTGCCGTCCTGGGCCAGGACCACGGTTTCGCGCACCGCATCGTGCTCGGCCAGGCGCGCGTCGATTTCGCCCAGTTCGATGCGCAGTCCGCGGATCTTCACCTGATGGTCCATTCGCCCGGCGTATTCGATCACGCCATCGGCGCGGTAGTGCGCCAGGTCGCCGGTGCGATACAAGCGCTGGCCATGGCCGAACGGCCCGGTGACGAAGCGCTCGGCGGTCAACGCCGCGCGCCGATGGTAGCCCCGCGCCAGCCCCTCGCCCGCCAGGTACAGCTCGCCGATCACGCCCACCGGCACCGGCGACAATTCGTCGTCGAGGATGTAGGTGCCGAGGTTGGCGATCGGCTGGCCGATCGGCACGCTGTCGCGGCCCTCTTCGACACAGGTCCAATGGGTGACGTCGATGGCCGCCTCGGTCGGACCGTAGAGGTTGTACAGGCCGGCGTTCGGCAGTTTGGCAAAGACCTGTTGCTGGGCATCCACCGGCAGCGCTTCACCACTGCAAACGATCCGCTTGAGGCTGGTGCATTGCGCCACGCGCGGATCTTGCAGGAATGCCTGGAGCATCGACGGCACGAAGTGCAGCGTGGTGATGCGCTGCGCGGTAATCAGCTCGATCAGTTGCGTCGGGTCACGATGGGCACCCGGCGCAGCCACCACCAGCGTAGAGCCGGTCAGCATCGGCCAGAAGAATTCCCACACCGAGACGTCGAAGCTGAACGGTGTTTTTTGCAGGACGCTGTCCGAGGCATCGAGGCCGTATGCCTGCTGCATCCAGCACAACCGATTGACCAGCGCGCCATGGCGATTACCGGCGCCCTTGGGCTTGCCGGTGGAGCCGGAGGTATAGATGACATACGCCAGGTTTTCGGCATGGACTTGCACATTCGGATTGTGCTCGCGGGTCGCGTATAGCCCATCGTCAGGCAGGTCCAGCACCAGGCAGCGCAGCCCGTCCGGAATCGGCAACGATTCCAGCAGAGGCTGCTGGGTCAGCAGCAAACCGATGCCGCTGTCTTCGAACATATAGGCCAGGCGGTCCAGTGGATACTCAGGGTCCAACGGCACGTAGGCGCCGCCAGCCTTGAGAATCGCCAACAGCCCCAGCACCATTTCCACCGAACGCTCCACGGCGATGCCCACCAGCACATCGGGACCGACACCCTGGTCGATCAAGCGGTGAGCCAACCGGTTGGCACGAGCGTTGAGTTCGCTGTAGCTCAGGCGTTGTTCGCCAAACACCAGTGCCGGCGCGTCCGGAGTCCGGCGCACCTGTTCCTCGATCAGCGCCTGGACGCTGTGGTCGAGAGGGTAATATTGCGCCGTCGCGTTCCAGTCGACGAGCATGTGCCGGCGCTCTTCATCGTCCAACAGCGACCATTGCGCCACGGGGCGATGCAGGTCTTGCACCATGCTCTGCAACACGTTGAGCCAATGCCGGGCCATGCGTTCGATGGTCGCCGGCTCGAACAGGTCCGTGGCGTAGGTCAAGGCTGCGTGCAAGCCCTGCGAGCTGTCGGTGGTGTCCAGGCTCAAGTCGAATTGCGCGGTGCGCTGCGCCCAGCCGACGGGTTCGACGCGAAGACCCGGCAAGGCGTCGACGAAGGCCGAGTCGGCTTCGTTGCGGTGGTTGAACATCGCCTGGAACAGCGGGCTGTGACTCAGGTTGCGTTGCGGCTGCAAGGCATCGACCAATTGCTCGAAGGGCAGGTCCTGGTGCATCTGCGCGGCCAAGGCCGTCTGCTTGAGCTGTTGCAACAATGCGGCACCGCTCAGGTCACTGTGAAACTCGCTGCGCAGGACCTGGGTGTTGACGAAAAATCCGATCAGCCGCTCGGTTTCCAGCCGCTGGCGGTTGGCGATCGGCACCCCGACACGGATATCGGCTTGACCACTGTAGCGATGCAGCAACGTTTGGAAAGCGCCGAGCAACAGCACGAACAGCGTGACGTTTTCTCGCCGGGCCAGGGCCTTGAGGTCATCGCTCAAGGCGCGGTCCAGCACAATCGGCAGACGGGCGCCCCGCTGGCTTTGCTGCGCAGGGCGCGGGTGGTCGGTGGGCAATTCTAGCAACGGCTGTTCGCCGCCCAGTTGCGCGGTCCAGTAGGCCAGTTGGCGATCCTGTTCACCGGCCGCCATCCATTGCCGCTGCCAGACCGCGTAGTCGGCGTATTGCACCGCCAGCGGCGGCAGTTGCGCGCTGTGGCCCTGAGCGAACGCCGAGTACAGGCCCATCAGGTCATCAACCATCACCTGCAAGGACCAACCGTCCGAGACGATGTGGTGCAGCGTCAGTACCAGGACGTGATCCTGTTCGGTCACCTCCAGCAACGCCACGCGCAGCAGCGCATCGCTCAGCAGATCGAACGGACGTTGCGTCTGCTGCTCGAGGAAAACCTCGATAGCGGCCTCATCGTTCCCCTCCAGGCACTGCTCAATGAAATCAACCCGGCCCTGCCCACGAATGACTTGGCAGGTGCGTCCATCCTCTTCGACGAACACGGTGCGCAAGCTTTCATGACGTTCCAGCAACGCCGCAAAACTCTCGCGCAGCGCGACTTTATCCAGCGTGCCGCGCATCCGCAGCGCAGTCGGGATGTTGTAGGCGGCGCTGTCCGGATCCATTTTCCAGAGGAACCATTGGCGCTCCTGGGCAAACGACAACGGCAGCGGCGCGTCACGCGACACCGGCACCATGACCGGCGTTTGTTCGCCGGGCGTTGTATCGAAGGCCGCGACGAACGCTTGCAACGTGCTGTGCTCGAACAAGCTGCGCAGCGGCACCTCGATGCCCAGCGCCCGACGGACTCGTGAGACCACCTGGGTGACCAGCAGCGAGTGCCCGCCCAGCTCGAAGAAGTTGTCTTCCAGCCCCACGCGCTCAAGCTTGAGCACGTCCTGCCAGATCGTCGCCACTTGCTGCTCGACCTGGCTACGCGGCGCCACGTAGGTCTGCTGCAAATCGCTGGCCTCGGGCGCCGGCAAGGCCTTGCGATCGATCTTGCCATTGGGTGTCAGCGGCAGCTGCGCAAGAAACAGCAGGTGTGCCGGGACCATGTATTCCGGCAGCTGCGCCTTGAGCGCGGTCTTGAGCGCGGCGCGCAATGGCGCGTTCGCCTCCGGCACTTCGCCGGTCGCAGGGACGACATACGCCACGAGCTGCGCACCGGTCGGGCCTTCGTGGGCGACCACCACGGTTTCGCGCACGCTGTCCTGGGCCAGCAGCGCGGCTTCGATCTCGCCGAGCTCGATACGCAGGCCGCGGATCTTCACCTGATGGTCGAGGCGGCCGAGGTATTCGACCACGCCTTCGGCGCGATAACGGCTCAGGTCGCCGGTGCGGTACAGCCGCTCGCCCGAGGTGGAAAACGGGTCCGGCACGAAGCGTTCGGCGGTCAGCGCCGGGCGCTGGAAATAGCCACGGGCGAGGCCGACGCCACCGATGAACAGCTCACCCGGCGCGCCAGGGGGATTGAGGCTCAGGTCGCTGTCGACGATGTACAGTGCAGTGTTGTCCAGCGGTTTGCCGAGGAACGGACGGTCGCACTCAAGGCTCAGCGGATGCACGGCCGACCAGATCGTGGTTTCGGTTGGACCGTAGAGGTTCCAGACCTTCGGCGAAAGCGCTAGCAGACGCTGGGCCAACTCCAGCGGCAATGCTTCGCCGCCGCACAGGAAAGTACGACCGGCGAGCACCCAAGCCTGCTCATGATCGAGCAGCATGCGCCAGCTCGACGGCGTGGCTTGCAGCACGCTGACGTCGTGCTGTTCGATCAGCGCCAACACCGCTTGCGGATCCTGATGGACGTTTTGGCCGGTCAGCACCACGCTGGCCCCGACCGACAATGGCCCGTAGATTTCCAGGCCGAAAATATCGAAGGAGAACGTCGTCAGCGACAGCATGCGGTCGCCGGCCGCGAGGCCTGGCTGGGCGATCATGCTGCTAATGAAATTGCTCAGCGCGCCGTGGCGCACCATGACGCCCTTGGGCTTGCCGGTGGAGCCGGAGGTGTAGATGACGTAAGCCAGGTGCTCGCCGGTCAGCGCTACGGCCGGAGAGGTTTGGGCGGCGTCTTGCAGCGCGGCGTCCGGCTGATCCAGCAACACGGTCCGGAGCGTCGCCGGGATCGGCAATCGATACTCCAAACGGGCCTGGGTCAACAACAAACCGATGCCGCTGTCCTCGATCATGTAGGCCAGGCGATCCTCCGGATACGCCGGGTCCAACGGCACGTAGGCGCCGCCGGCCTTGAGGATCGCCAACAGGCCGACAATCATTTCGGCGCTGCGCTCCACCGCGATGCCCACCAATTGGCCTGGCGTCACGCCCAGCTCGATCAAGCGGTGAGCCAGTTGGTTGGCACGTGCGTCCAGTTGCCCGTAGCTCAGGGCGTGTTCGTCGACAGCCAGCGCCAGTGCCTCGGGATTCAGACGGGCCTGTTCAGCGATGCGCTGGTGTACGCACACGGCCTCGGCACTATGGTCGGCCACGCGCAGCCATTGTTGTTGCGTGAGGCGCTGTTGCGCCGGGCCGAGCAGCGGCAGTTCGCCGATGCGCTGGTGTGGCGCGTCGACGATGCCTCGCAACAGGTTTTGCCAGTGCTCGGCCAGGCGTTCGATCGTCAGGGGGTCGAAGAGGTCGGTGGCGTAAGTCAGCTCCGCCGCAATGCCCTGCTCGGTTTCATAGGTGCCGAGGGTCAAGTCGAACTGGGCGGTGCGCCCTTCCCATAGCAAATCTTCGACGCGCAGTTGCGGCAGGTGCATCTGCCGGCTTCGATTGGCGCCGGCGTTCTGGTGGTTGAACATGACTTGGAAAATCGGGCTGTGGCTGAGGCTGCGCTCCGGTTGCAGCGCCTCGATCAGTTGCTCGAATGGCAAGTCTTGATGGGCCTGGGCGGCCATGGCCGACTGCTTGACTTGGGCAAGCAAGCGATCGAATGGCAGCTGTCCGTCGACGTGGGCATTGAGCACTTGGGTGTTGACGAAAAAGCCGATCAGCCCTTCGGTCTCGACCCGGTTGCGGTTGGCGGTCGGCACGCCCACGCGAATCTGCGGCTGGCCGCTGTAGCGGTGCAGCAACGCTTGGAACGAGGCCAGCAAGACCATGAACAGGCTCGCGCCTTCGCGCTGGGCCAGTTGCTTGAGCGCTGCACCGAGTGGCGGCGGCAGGTCCAAGTCCAAGCGCGCGCCACGAAAGCTCTGCACGGGTGGGCGCGGATGATCGAGCGGCAGCTCAAGCACCGGCTGCTCGTCACCTAGGGTCTGGAGCCAATAGGCCAACTGACGCTCGCGCTCGCCGGCCTCCAGCCAATGGCGCTGCCAGATAGCGTAGTCGGCGTACTGCACCGGCAGCTCCGGCAAGGCCAGCGGTTGGTTGGCGGTGTCGGCGGCGTAGTGCCGCACCAGTTCATCCACCAGCACTTGCATCGACCAGCCATCGGCGATGATGTGGTGCTGGATCAGCGCCAACACATGGTCGTCTTCAGCGATTTTCAACAGCGAAATCCGCAGCAGCGGTCCCTGGCGCAGATCGAATGGGCGCGCTGTTTCACCTTCGACGAAGGCCTTGATGACGGGGTCCTGGCTGGCCAGCGAACCGGCGGGTAATTGCTGGACCGCGATGCGCAGCGGCATGTGCGGATGGATGATCTGCACAGCCTGCTCGCCATGCTCGCTGAAGGTGGTGCGCAAGCTTTCGTGGCGCTCGACCAAGGCGTTGAAGCTGCGCTCCAGGGCCGGCACGTCCAACTGCCCTTTCAGGCGAAGGGTCGTGGGGATGTGATAAGCCGAGCTGTGGGGGTCCATCTGCCACAGGAACCACTGGCGCTCCTGGGCATAGGACAGCGGGATGTGTTCGAACCCGGAACGCACCTCGGGGATCGGCAGGTTGGCCGGCGAGACGCCCTCTTGGAGCATCTTTTCCAGATACAGCCTGCGTTTGTCCAGCGGCAGAGTGATAAAGCGCTTGGCAATCCTCAAAGCAACACTCTTGTCCATCAGACTTCCTCCATTTCATCAAGCAGGGCTTCCAGCTTGTTCAGTTTCTGTTCATTGATTGGCCGGTCGCCGCTGTCGAGTAACGCGACGAAATCCTTCAGGACCGGGTGCTGGAATAACAGTTGCGGGGTCAGGCTCACCCCCAGTTCGAGGGCCATGCGCGAGACGGCGGTGACCGCCAGCAACGAGTGGCCGCCCAGCTCGAAGAAGTGATCGTGCAAGCCCACGCGCTCGACGGTGAGCACCTGGGCCCAGATCGCCGCGACTTGCTGTTCGAGTTCGCTGACAGGCGCTTCGTAGCTGCTTTGCGAACGTGCGCTCTCTATGCTCGGCAACGCCTTGCGGTCGAGCTTGCCATTGGGGGTCAGCGGCAGTTGTTCGAGGAACAGCCAGTGCGCCGGGATCATGTAGTCGGGCACGCTTGTCTTGAGATTGGCTTTGAGCTGATCTCGCAGGGTGCTGGCGTCCGCCTCCTGAGCCGAAGCGACCACGTAGGCCACCAGTTGCTGGCCGCCCGCGCCGTCCTGAGCGAGCACCGCCACTTCCCGCACCGCCGCTTGTTGCAGCAGCCGCGCCTCGATTTCCCCCAGCTCGATACGCAAGCCACGGATCTTCACCTGATGGTCGATCCGGCCCTGATATTCGAGCACGCCATCGGCGCGATAGCGGCACAGGTCACCGGTGCGGTACAGGCGTTCGCCGGTTATCGAGAACGGATTCGGCACGTACTTTTCGGCGGTCATCGCCGCGCGCCCGAGGTAACCCCGGGTGATGCCCGCGCCGCTCAGGTACAGCTCCGCCGAGACGCCTTGGGGCACCGGTTGCAGGTTCGCGTCCAGCAGGTAGCTGGCGGTGTGCTTGAGCGGGCGACCGATGTTCGCCGTGCCGCCGGCGGTGCGGCGGGTCCAGGTCGAATAGGTGGTGTCCTCGGAAGGACCATAAAGGTCATAGACGTGCTCTATGGTTGGCTGTTGGTACAGCGTCTCCACCAGGCTTTGCTTCAGCGGCTCGCCGGCCAGGTTGATGATGCGCACGCTCGGCGGAATCTCGCCGTTGCGTTGCAACGCAGCGATGGCCGAGGGCACGCTGTTGATCAGCCGGACTTGATCGCGGGCCGGCAGCTGCGGCAGTTCCAGGGCGTTGCGGGCGATGATCAACGAGCCGCCGTTGGCGAGCGTGACAAACAGCTCCCACACCGACAAGTCGAAGCACACCGAGGTGGAAGCGAGTACGCCTTGGATGTCGTCGCGGCGGTAGACCGATTTCGACCAGTCGATCAGCGCCAACACGTTGCGATGGGCGATGGCCACGCCTTTGGGTTTGCCGGTGGAGCCGGAGGTGTAGATCACATAAGCAAGATTGTCGGGTTTAACGCTGCTCTGTGGTGCGTCCAATGGATAGCGTGAAAGGTCGAGCTGATCGAGCATCAGCACTTCAGTCTCGGCCGGAACCGTCAACGTCGCCGCCACTGCCTGCTCGGTCAACAGCACCCGCGCACGGCTGTCATCGAGCATGTAGGCCACGCGTTCGGCCGGGTAATCGGGGTCGAGCGGCACATAGGCGCCACCGGCCTTGAGCACCGCCAGCAAGGCGATCAACAACTGTTCGGAACGCGGCATCGCCACGCCCACTCGCACTTCCGGGCCGACGCCCAGCTCGATGAGCTTGTGGGCCAGGCGATTGGCGCGGCCGTCGAGTTCGCTGTAGCTCAGGCGCGTGCTGGCGAAGGTGACGGCCAATGCGTCAGGAGTGGATTGCGCCTGGCGGGCGATCAGTTGATGAACACAAACGTCCTGTTCGAACGGCGCATCGACTGGATTCCAATCATGGGTCAGGCGCTGATGCTCATCGAATTCCAGCATCGACAGTTCACCCAGGCAGCGCTCGCCATTGGCCGTCATCTGCCCAAGCAACTGCGCCAGATGCGCCGCCAACCGCTCAACCGTATCCGGAGCAAAGCTCGCCAATTGATAACTCATGTGCACCGACAACTGCCGCTCCAACCCCACCAACAGCGTCAACGGGTAGTTGGTCTGCTCCTGGGTAATGGGCGAGCCGAAGCGCAAACCGTCCGGCGCGCCCTGCTCCAGAGCCTGGGCGATCGGGTAGTTCTCGAACACCAGCAGGCTGTCGAACAGCGCGTCGCCGCCCTGCCCGGCCCAGCGTTGGATGTCCAGCAATGCGCTGTGTTCGAACTCGCGCAGCGCCAGGTTTTGTCCCTGCACCGCTTGCAGCCAGCTGTCCAGCGTCTGCTCGGCCCGCGGGCTGGCGATCACCGGCAAGGTGTTGATGAACAGGCCGATCTGCTGCTCGATGCCGGGCAAATCCGCCGGACGCCCGGCCACCGTCGCGCCAAACGCCACGGTGGCCTTGCCGGTGTAGCGCTGCAACAGCAGCAGCCATGCCGCTTGCACCAGCGTGTTGACGGTGACTTTCGAGGCTCGGGCGAAAGCTTCCAGGCGGCGGGTCGACGCTTCATCCAACACCTGCACGTGATCGCCGTAGCCGGTGCCCAGTTCGGCCGGTTTGACGACCGCATCGGCCAGCCGCGTCGGGGCTTCCAGGCGTTGCAGCGCAGGTTTCCAGAACGCTTCGCTGGCTGCTGCATCCTGGCGTTGCAGCCAGGCGATGTAGTCGCGATAACGACCGCCAGACGCCGCGACAGATTGACCGTTGTAGCGTTGCAGCACCTCGCCGAGCAGCTGCGAATTGCTCCAGCCATCCATAAGGATGTGGTGGTGGCTGTAGATCAGGTGATAACGCTGCTCGTCGAGGCGCACGATCATCAGGCGTATCAGGGCTGGCGCGCTCAGGTCCAGTTGCTGGCGCTCGGCATCGGCGAGGGTCTGCAAGGCCTGGTCGGGCTGCGGGTCGCCGCGCAAGTCATGCACGCTGTAAGGCAGCTCCAGATACCTGCTGACGACTTGCACCGGCGCCGACAGGTCGCCCTGCCAGACGAAGCGCGTGCGCAATATGTCATGGGCGTCCACGGCAGCCTGCCAGGCCTGGCGGAAACGCTGCGGATCCAGCCCTTCGACATCCAGGCGCAACTGGTTGCTGTAGTCGCCGCTGGCGTCGCCGTACACGCCATGGAACAACATGCCCTGCTGCATCGGCGACAGCGGATAGAGGTCGACAATCTGCGCTGTCGGCATTGGCAGCCCGTCCAATTGCTGCTGATCCAGGCTCGCCAGCGGGAAGTCCGACGGCGTCACACCGTTGTGTCCGCCCTGGCAGCAATGCTCGATCAGCCGCTGCAATTGGTCCGCATATTCATCGGCCAAGGCCTGGATGGTGGCCTCGTTGAACTGCTCGCGGCTGAAGGTCCAGCCCAGGTTCAGCTCGCCATTGAACACCTGGCCGTTCAAGGCCAACACGTTGGACAGTGGCGCTTCGGCGTCCAGCTCATCGCCAGCAGCTTCGTCGGCCGGCACGAACAAGGCGCCGTCGGCTTCGTCAAAGCTGGCGTCGAACTGCCCCAGGTAGTTGAAGGTCAGGCTTGGCGTCGGCAGTCGGGCCAGGAGCGCCCGCGTGGCGTCATCCGCCAGGTGGGCCAGGGCACCAAAGCCCAGGCCCTTGTCGGGAATCGCCCGCAGTTGTTCCTTGATCTGTTTCAGGCAATCGCCAAGGTCCGCCCGTGGCGTGAGCCTGGCCGGGTACAGGCTGGTGAACCAGCCAACGGTGCGGGTCAGGTCGACATCGTCGAACAGGGCTTCGCGACCATGGCCTTCGAGCTGGATCAGCACGCTGTCGGCACCGGTCCAACGCACCATGACCCGCGCCAAGGCAGTCAGCAGCAAATCATTGACTTGGGTGCGATAGGCCTTGGGCGCGTCTTGCAGCAGTTGTCGGGTCAACGCGGCGTCGAGTCGCGTACGCACAGTCATCGCCAGGCGGTTCTGCTGCCCGCCGTGTGGATTATCCATCGGCAACCGCGCATCGACGCCCTCGAGCTGGGCTTGCCAGAAGGTCAATTCCTGCTGCAGCGAGTTGCTGCGCGCATAACCTTGCAGCCGCTCGGCCCAGGCCTGCGCCGAATGGGTCTTGAGCGGCAGCTGCAAGGCTGCGCCACTGGCTAACTGGCGGTAAGCGCTTTGCAGATCCTCGAACAGGATTCGCCACGACACGCCGTCGATCACCAGGTGATGGACCGCCAGCAACAGCCGTTGGCTGCCATCGGCCAGCGTCGCCAAGACCGCACGCAGCAGCGGCCCGTCTTGCAGACTCAGGCTGCGCTGGGCCTCGTTGGCTATGCTCTGCAAGGCCTGTGCATCAGGCGCGTCCACGGCCCAGAGCAATTCGTCGCGATGGCTGGCCGGCGCACGGTAGCGCGCCGTCCAACCCTCGCCCCGCTCGGTGAAGCTCAAACGCAGGCCATCGTGATGCAGCACCAGCGCGTTTAATGCCTGATCAAGCACTCGCGCCTCCAGGCGCTCGGTCGGCTTGAGCATCACCGCCTGGTTCCAGTGATGACGCTGCGCGATCGTTTGTTCGAAGAACAAGCGTTGCACCGGCAACAGCGCCAGCTCACCGGTAACCGGGCCCTGATCGATGACTTGGGCGGCTTCGCCCAGGCGGGCAACGGTCGCCAGCATTTCCAGGGTTTGATGCTGGAAGAGATCCTTCGGCGTGAAATGAATCCCGGCCTGGCGGGCGCGACTGACCACCTGGATCGAGACGATGGAATCGCCGCCCAGTTCGAAGAAGTTGTCCCGCAGGCCGACGCGTTCAAGCTTGAGCACGTCCTGCCAGATCGACGCCAGTTGCTGCTCCAACGCGCTGCGCGGCGCCAGGTAGCTTTGCTGCAATTGGCTGGCGTCAGGCTTGGGCAGGTTCTTGCGGTCGAGTTTGCCGTTGGGGGTCAGCGGCAGGCGTTCGAGCAGCAGCAGATAAGCCGGGACCATGTGCGCCGGCAATGTCGCCTTGAGCTGTTCGCGCAGGTGCTCGGCGAAATCTCCACGCGCAGCTTCTGCAGCCACGACGTAGGCCACCAAGCGCTTGCCGCTGCCGGCAGCGCCCTCCTGGGCCACGACCACCGCTTCGCGCACGCCGTCGAGGGCTTGTAGGCTGGCTTCGATTTCCCCCAGCTCGATGCGGAAACCGCGGATCTTCACTTGGTTGTCGATACGGTCCAGGTAATCGAAAGTGCCGTCGACGCGCTGGCGCACCAGGTCGCCGGTGCGGTACAGCAGACCGCCGGCGCTGAACGGGTCAGCAACGAAGCGCTCGGCGGTCAGGCCCGGACGGTTCAGGTAACCGCGGGCCAGCCCAGTGCCGCCCAGGTACAGCTCACCGGCCATGCCTTGGGGCAGCAGGTTCAGATCGGCGTCGAGCACGTAGGCACTGCGGTCGCCGATGCGGCTACCAATCGGCGCGTACGCGGCGCCACACGCCACCTCGCGGCCGGCTTTCCAGATCAGCGGCGTGACCACGGTTTCGGTCGGGCCGTAGCCGTTGATGATGAAATCCGGATCGAGGGCGCGCTTGACTCGTTCAAAACTGGCGCTAGGCACGGCATCGCCGCCGAAGCAGTAAATGCGCACCTTCGGTGGGTTGCCCTCGCGCTCGGCGTGTTCGGCCAGTTGTTGCAGGTACACCGGCGGGAACGCCACCACCGTCACACCGTGCTCGCGCATGGCGTTGTAGGTTTGCTCCGGGGTCCACAGGCTGTCGTCGCGAATCAGCAGCGACGCGCCGTGGGTCAGGCTGGTGAGCCAACGTTCATGGGCACCGTCGAAAGCGAACGACATGAAATGGAACTCGCAATCGCTGTCGCGCATTTCATAGCGCTCGCCGATGGCCTGGCAGTGCATCGCCAGCGGACCGTGGGCCACGCTCACGCCCTTGGGGTTGCCGGTGGAACCTGAGGTGTAGATGACGTAGGCGAGGTTTTGCGGATCGAGTGAGACCTGCGGCGCGCCGGCCGGCAGCTCGCGCAGATCGACACGATCGAGCTCCAGCAGCGGCAACGATTCGTCCACGGGCAACTGCGCCGATACCGACGTGTCACTGATCAGCAAGGCCAGGCCGGCGTCTTCCATCAGGTACGCCAGGCGCTCTCGCGGATAGCTGATATCCAGCGGCACGTAGGCGCCGCCGGCCTTGAGCACCGCCAACAGCGCGACGATCACCCCTTCGCTGCGCGGCAGGGCCACGCCGACGCGGGTTTCAGGACCAACACCACGGGCGATCAAGGCGTGGGCCAGTTGATTCGCGCGCTGGTCTATCTCGCCGTAGCTGAAGTGCCGGCCGTTGAAAATCACTGCCGTGCGCTGCGGGCGCTCGGTCGCCAACGCGGCGATCCGCTGATGCACGGCGATGTCCACCGGATACGGCTGCGGGCGGTTGTTGGCCTGTTGCCGCGCCTGTTGCGCGCTGCTCGCCAGGGCGATTTCACCCAGCCTGCGTTCGGCACCCTGGCTGAATTGTTCAAGTAGATGCAGCAGATGAGCGCTGATCTGGTTGATGACCTCGTCGGCGAACTGTCGACGCTCGTAGCTGTAGTGCAGCGCCAGTTGTTCACCGAGGGTGACCGCCACGCTCAGGGCATAGTGGGTCTGCTCAAGATTGGCCACCTTGCCAAAGGTGACGTCGCTACCGGTGCCTTGCTGCAAGGCCTGGGCAATCGGGTAGTTCTCGAATACCAGGATGTTGTCGAAAAGCGCCTCGCCGCCCTGCCCGGCCCAACGCTGGATGTCCGCCAGCGGCGTGTGTTCGAAATCCCGCAGGCTCAGGTTCTGCGCCTGTACCGCTTGCAGCCATTGGCTGACCGTCTGGTCGGGACGTGGCGTGCCGATCACCGGCAAGGTGTTGATGAACAACCCGACCTGCTGCTCGATGCCGGGCAAGTCCGCCGGCCGCCCGGCAACGGTCGCGCCAAACGCCACGGTCGGGTGCCCGGTATAGCGTTGCAGCAATAGCAGCCAGGCCGCTTGCACCAGCGTGTTGACGGTGACTTTTTGCTCGCGGGCAAACGCTTCCAGCGCCTGTGTGCGTGGCGCGTCGAGCGTGTGGAAACGATCGCCGTGGCCGCCCTGGCTGTCAGTGTCCAACGCTGCGCGGGCGAGTCGGGTCGGCTCTTGTAGCGCGGCCAGTTGCTCGCGCCAGAAGCCCTCGCTGAGCTTCCCGTCCTGGCGTTGCAGCCAACCGATGTAATCGCGATAACGGCCGACGATGCTGGCGGGCGGGCGTCCGTTGTAGCGCTGCATGATCTCGCCGAGCAGCTGCGAATTGCTCCAGCCATCCATCAGGATGTGATGATGGGTGTAGATCAGATGCCAGTACTCGGCGCCGGTCCGCACCAGCACCAGGCGCAACAGCGGCGCCTGGCCAAGATCGAAACCTTGCGCGCGTTCGTCATCGGCCAGCGCCGCCAGGGCCTGGGCCTGGTCGCCACGCTCGCGCCAGTCCAGCACGGTGAAGGGCAACTGCACCTGCTTGTGGACGATCTGCAGCGGCTGCTCCCATTCGCCCTGCCAGACGAAACCACTGCGCAGGATATCCTGCGCCGCGACGGTAGCTTGCCACGCCGCGCGGAAGCGCTCGGCGTCAAGGCCTTGCACGTCCACCCGCAGTTGGTTGACGTATTCGCCGGCGGCCTGTTCGTAGAGCGTGTGGAATAACAAGCCCTGCTGCATCGGCGACAGCGGATAAATGTCATCGAGCTGGCCGGCCGGCGTCGGCAGCTGGTCGAGCTGCGCCTGGCTGATCTGCGCCAGGGGGAAATCCGACGGCGTGGCTTGCGGCATCGCAGGGTTGGCGCAATGCTCGATCAGCGCCTTGAGTTCGATGGCGTATTGGTCGACCAGTCGTTGCACCGTCGCGCTGTCGAACATCTCACGGCTGAAACCCCAGCTCATCGCCAGCTCCCCGCCGTACACCTGGCCTTCCACGGTCAGCCAGTTGGCCAGCGGAGCCGTTGGGTCCTGGGCGACGCCACTGCCTTCGCTGGACGGCACGAACAGCGCCGACTCATCGAACTGTCGGTCGAACTGGCCCAGGTAGTTGAACGTAATGCGCGCTGGCGCCAGGCCTGCCCATTCGGCTCGCACCGAAGGCGTCGCCAAATAACGCAGCACGCCATAGCCCAGGCCTTTGTCCGGGACGCCGCGCAGTTGTTCCTTGATCGCCTTGATCGAACCGTCGAGGTCGTCGGTGACGGTGAGCTTCACCGGGAACAGGCTGGTCAGCCAACCGACCGTTCGAGTTAGGTCGATGTCGTCGAACAGGTCTTCACGGCCGTGGCCTTCCAGTTCGACCAGCGTGCCGGGCTGCCCGCTCCAGTGGCTGATGGTGCGGGCCAGCGCAGTCAGCAGCAGGTCGTTGACCTGCGTGCGATAGGCCGCGGGCGTCTGTTGCAGCAATTGCCGGGTCAGCTCGGCGTCCAGGCGCCATTCGATCTTGGCGCCGTGAACATTCTGCAGGCTGCCCTGCGGGCGCTCGCAAGGCAGATCCCGCGCCCCGTGATGCTGGGCTTTCCAGTAAGCCAACTGACCGTCGAAGCGCGACGTTTCGGCGCTCAGCCGCGCTGTCCAGCACTTGAACGCGCTGGTCTTGGCTGGCAGCGCCACGCCGCCGCCCGCCGCCAGCTGCTCGTAGGCTTGCTGCAGGTCTTCCAGCAGCACGCGCCACGACACGCCATCCACCACCAGGTGATGGATGATCAGCGCCAACCGCTGGCTACCGTCGGCCAGGTTCACCAGCATGGCGCGCAACAGCGGCCCGTCTTGCAGGTCCAGGCTGCGCTGCGCCTCGTCGCACCATGCATTCAAGTCTTCGACGGACCGGGCATCGCGATGCCATACCTCGGCGCCTTGCACCAGCGGCCCATGACGCTGCTGCCAACCGTCGGCACCTTCGACAAAGCGCAGGCGCAAGGCGTCGTGATGATTGATGAGGCAGGTCAGCGCCGCGTCGAGCCAGTGCGCATTCAGCGGCTCCCGGGCAGTCAGCAACAGCGACTGGTTCCAGCGTTCGCGAGCCTGCATCGCCTGGGTGAAAAACTGCTGCTGGATCGGCCCGAGCACGGCGTCGCCAGTGACCGCCCCTTGATCCACGGTACTGTGATTGTCGTGGCTGGCCACCAACGCCAGGCTGCGCACCGTCTGGTACTGGAACAGATCACGGGGCTGAATGCGGATACCGGCCTGTCGCGCACGACTGACCACTTGGATGGAGATGATCGAGTCGCCGCCCAGCTCGAAGAAGTTGTCTTCGAGCCCCACGCGCGCCACCCCGAGAACGTCCTGCCATATCTCGGCCAGGGCGGTTTGCAGCGCATCCTGTGGTGCGACAAAGGCCTGTTGAGGCGCGGCGTCTGGTTGTGGCAGGGCCTTGCGATCCAGTTTACCGTTGGCGGTGACCGGCAACTTATGCAACGGCATCAGGTACGTCGGCACCATGTATTCCGGCAAGTTGCCCAGCAACCAGGCCTTGAGGTCCTGCTGCCACGTCTCGTGGGGGTCGCCGTCTTGCAGCACCAGGTAACCCACCAGATGCTTGCCGTCCTGCACCAGCACCACGGCCTCGCGCACGAGCGGGTGCTGCATGAGGCGGGTTTCGATTTCGCCCAGCTCGATGCGCAGGCCGCGCAGCTTGACCTGATGGTCGAGGCGACCGAGGTATTCGATCACCCCGTCGGCGCGCTGGCGCACTTGGTCGCCGGTGCGGTACAGACGCGCACCGTCATGGAACGGGCACGGCACAAAACGCTCCGCCGTCAGCCCCGGGCGTTGGTGATAATTGCGCGCCAGCCCGGCCCCGCCCAGGTACAACTCGCCCGGCACACCCCACGGCACCGGCGACAGCTGGGCGTCGAGCACGTGGGTGCGCAGGTTGGCGATGGGCTGGCCGATCGGCACGCATTCGGCACCTTCGTCGACGCAGGTCCAATGGGTCACGTCGATGGCCGCTTCGGTCGGGCCGTACAGGTTGTAGAGGGAGGCGTTCGGCAGTTTCGCAAACACTTGGTGCTGGGCGTCCAGCGCCAGCGCCTCACCGCTGCAGACGATGCGCTTCAAGCCTTCGCAGCTTTCCACGCCTGGCTCGTGGATGAACGCCTGCAGCATCGACGGCACGAAATGCAGCGTGCTGATGCCGTGACGGTTGATGGTCTCGATCAGTTCTTGCGGGTCGCGGTGCGCACCCGGCGCGGCCACTACCAGGCGCGCACCGGTCATCAGTGGCCAGAAAAATTCCCACACCGACACGTCGAAGCTGAACGGGGTTTTCTGCAACACCGCATCGCTGCCATCCAGGCCGTAGGCTTGCTGCATCCAGCACAAGCGATTGACCAGGGCGGCGTGACTGTTGCCCGCGCCCTTGGGCTTGCCGGTGGAACCGGAGGTGTAGATCACATAGGCCAGGTTCAGCGGATTGACGCTGATGCCGGGGCGATGCTCGCTGTAGCCGTCGAGCCAATCGGCCGGCTGATCGAGGGTGATCACCTCGACGCCATCGGTCGACAGCCCCGCCGCCAACGAGCGCTGGGTCAGCAACAAGGCGATGCCGCTGTCCTCGATCATGTAGTCCAGGCGATCCTGCGGATACTCAGGGTCCAGCGGCACGTAGGCGCCGCCGGCCTTGTGGATCGCCAGCAGGCCAACGACCATTTCCATCGAGCGCTCGACGCAGACGCCCACCAGGCTGTCCGGCCGCACACCGCGCTCACGCAGCAGATGAGCCAGTCGGTTGGCGCGAGCATCGAGCTCGGCGTAGGTCAGGCTTTGTTCGCCACAAACCAGCGCCGGTGCATCCGGGGTGCGTGCCACCTGGGCTTCAATCAGTTGATGCATGCACAGGTCGGTCGGGTAGCGCTGGACGGTGGCATTCCAACCGTGGACCAGGCTGCTGTACTCATCAGTATCGAGCAACGGCAGCTCGCCGATGCGCTGCGACGGATCGGCAATCATTGCTGTGAGCAGGCGCAGCCAATGCCGTGCCATGCGCTCGATGGTCGGCGCTTCAAACAGGTCATTGGCAAAGGTCAGCGCAGCGTGCAGCGTGCCGGCCTTCTCGAAGGTGTCCAGGGTCAGGTCGAATTGCGTGGTGCGGGCCTGCCACTCGATCATGCCCAATTCCAGCCCGGATGCCGTGCGGATCCTGGTGACATCCGCCACCTGCGGCTGATGGTTGTACATCACCTGGAACAGCGGCGTATGGCTGAGGCTGCGCTCCAGCTTCAGGGCTTCGACCAGGCGCTCGAACGGCAGGTCCTGATGAGCCTGGGCACCCAGCGCGGTCTCCTTGACACGGCGCAACAACTGGTCGACCCGGGTCTGGCCATCCAGCTCAGTGCGCAGCACTTGGGTGTTGACGAAGAAGCCGATCAGGCCTTCGATTTCGTCACGGTTACGGTTGGCGATCGGCACACCGACGCGGATATCCGACTGGCCGCTGTAGCGATGCAGCAGCACATTGAACGCACTGAGCAACAGCACGAACAGCGTGACGCCATGCTGCTGGGCGGTGCTGCGCAGTTGCTCCGCCAACGCGGCGTCGATGGCGAAGTCATACCGGCTGCCACGATAGGTCGGCATCGCCGGGCGCGAATGGTCGGTCGGCAGCTCCAGCACCGGATGTTCATCACCCAATTGCGCCTGCCAGTACGCCAGCTGCCGCGCCTGCTCACCGGCCTCCAGCCAGCGGCGCTGCCACAGTGCGTAATCGCTGTACTGGATCGGCAGGTCAACCAACTGCGGCTCCAAGCCCGCTTCATGGGCGTCGTAGCAGCGGATGAATTCATCGATCAGCACGTTCATCGACCAGCCATCGGAGACGATGTGGTGCAAGGTCAGCAGCAACACGTGTTCCTGCTCATCGAGCTTGAGCAACTCGACTCGCAGCAAGGGGCCGTTCGACAAATCGAAGGGCCGCATCGATTGCGCTTCCGCCGCCTGGCGTACCGCCTGCTCGCGCTCGCCTGCGAGCAAATTGCCGAGATCTTGCTGCTCGATCACCAGTGGCGCAATGGCCGGAACCTGCAGGAGGCTGTCGTCGGCCTGGCGCTGGAACACCGTGCGCAGGGTTTCGTGGCGGGCCACCAGGCTGGCGAAGGCTTGCTCCAGCGCTGGCAGGCTCAGCGTGCCCTTGAGTCGGACCGCACCGGGCAAATTGTAGGCGCCGCTTTGCGGGTCCAGTTGCCAGAGGAACCACATACGCTGCTGGGCGTAAGACAGGGCCTGGCGGTCGTCAGCCTCGACGCCTTGGGGAATAGGGAAACGGCTGAACTCCACGCCCTCCTTGTCCAGCGCTGCCAGGAACATCTGGCGCTTGTCCAAGGGCAACCCGATAAACCGGCGAGCAAGTTTCAAGGCGTCTTCAGCATTCATTTCTGGGTATCCGGAATCAGTGGGCACAAGGCACAAAGGCATGTCGTCCCTATGAAACGAATGCAAACCGGAAAAATTAGCGATTGGGAATTTGTGTCAGGAAGGAACAAACCCGTGGCGAGGGCGCTTGCTGACTCGCCACGGAAGGGATTCAGGCGCTGATCGCCAACCCGTGCCGCCGATGATGCACGCTCAACTGATCCTTGATCAGCCGCAGCACCTTGGCCTCGTGCTCGTGGATGAAAAAGTGTCCGCCGGCGAGCATGTCCACCGAGAAACTGCCACGGGTTTCCCGGCTCCAACCGATCAACTGTTCGGTGGTGGCTTTGTCGGCGGTGCCACCGAGCACGTGCACCGGACAACTGAGCGGTGGTCGAAGCCGTGGCTGGTAACGCCCGCACAGCAGGAAATCGGCACGCAGTACGGGTAGCGTCAGGGACATCAGCTCTTCGTTGGCCAGCACCTCTTCGCTGGTGCCGTTGAGGGTGCGCAATTGGTCGATCAATTCAGCGTCGGTTTTCGCTTCGGCGAAGCCGCGATCATAATCGGCACGCATCGTGGGCGCCGCTGTACCCGAGGCGAACAGTGCGACCGGCTCGGGGCAGCCCAGTTCCCGCAAGGCATGGGCGATTTCGCAAGCCAGCAACGCGCCCAGGCTGTGACCGAACAAGGCATAGGGCGCTTGCAACGTGGGCAACACCTCTCGCGCCAACTGCATCGCCAACGGGCCCATCTCAGTGTGCAGCGGCTCGCCGAAACGCGCACCGCGCCCCGGCAGCTCCACCGGCTGCACCTGCAGCCATTGCGGCACCTTGCGCCGCCAACGGCTGTAAACCATCGCGCTGGCGCCGGAATACGGCAGGCACAGGAGAGTCAATTGGGTCACTGCGGTTTTCTCCGATCGTTTGTATAAAAGGAATAACGAGGCCGGGTCGTGAAGAATTAGTCAGCGGCCTCCTCGCCCGGATGCGCCTTATAC
Source organism: Pseudomonas sp. Z5-35 (assembly GCF_051131945.1). Classification (NCBI taxonomy): domain Bacteria; kingdom Pseudomonadati; phylum Pseudomonadota; class Gammaproteobacteria; order Pseudomonadales; family Pseudomonadaceae; genus Pseudomonas; species Pseudomonas sp. Z5-35. Next base: position 1,902,775 of record NZ_CP071640.1, on the reverse strand, counting down.
TGCACGCCCAATGGCTTTGGTCTGCCCTCAAGGAGAACACAATGAGCTGGTCCGCCCAACAATATGTCGCTTTTGAACAGGAACGCACCCGCCCAGCCCGCGATCTGCTGGCGGCCATCGCGCCTGTGCAGGCGCGCGAGGTGATCGACCTGGGCTGCGGCCCCGGAAATTCCACCGAACTGCTGGTGGACCGGTTCCCCGGCGCCACGGTGCGTGGCCTGGACAGCTCAGCCGACATGATCGAAGCCGCCCGCAAGCGCCTGCCCGGCGTGACATTCGCCACTGCCGATATCGGACGATGGCATGAAGGCGGTCCCTTTGACCTGATCTTCGCCAACGCCGTGCTGCAATGGCTGCCCGACCACGCCACGCTGTTGCCGTCGCTGGTGGACAAGCTCGCGCCGGGTGGCAGCCTGGCGATCCAGATGCCCGACAACTTGCACCAGCCCTCCCATCGCTTGATGAGCGACATCGCCGCCAACAGTCCCTGGGCCAGCCAACTGGCCGGCGCGGCGGACACGCGCACGGAAGTGGCCGACGCCTGCACCTATTATTCGATTCTCAAAGCCCATTGCAGCCGCGTCGATGTCTGGCGCACCACCTATCACCACCCGTTGGCCGACGGTGCCTCGGGCGTCGTGGAATGGTTCAAGGGCAGCGGCTTGCGGCCGTTCCTCGAGCCGTTGGATGAGGCGCAGCGCGAGGAATACCTTCGCCAATATCTCGCGGCCATCGAGCAGGCTTATCCCGCCTTGGACGATGGCTCGGTCCTGTTGCCGTTTCCAAGGTTGTTCATCGTCGCGACGCGCTAGGGGGCCGGTCAGCAGCGAGGGCTAAATTTAGCTCGTGGGCCCTCGTTACCTGCTAGGACCGAAACCCACAAGAGTGACTGCCGTGGACCTGCAAACCATCCTGGGCAAACTGTTCGCCAACGCCGGCGCCGTTGGTATCGAAGGCGTTTTCCAATTCGTGTTCGGCCCGCACCAGGCGTACTGGTCCGAGGTCAAGGCCAGCAGCCGCACCCAGGCCGGCCGACACGCCAGCCCGGACGTCACCATCGAAGTCGCGGAAAAAGACTTTCTCGGGATCATGGCCGGCATGGCTAACGTCGAGGAACTGTTTGCCAGCGGTCGCCTGAAGATCGGCGGCAATATGGGCCTGGCGACGTTGCTGCCGCAGATCATCGACCATGCCCGTCACGGCGCCCGCGCGGTGGAAAAGGTCGACATGAACAAGCGCTACCCCACGCCGTCGCGCTTGAGCGAAGCCCTCACCGCCAGCCTGCCAACCCAACGCAGCGTGGAACGCCGGCCACGCAGCGAACTGTCGGTGCAGGAGTTCCAGGCACGTTACCTGCCCCACGGCATCCCGCTGGTCATCAGCGACGCGTTGCAGGACTGGCCGTTGTTCAAGCTCAGCCGGGAGGAATCCCTGGTGCACTTTGCCGAGTTGCAAGGCATTACCCGTCATGGCGATTACGTGAAGAAGACCTTCTCCACGGAGCGGGATTTCCGCTCAACGTCCATGGTCGACTTCATTGCCTCCCTCGACAGCCCGGCGGTCAAAACCGCCGACGGCGAACCACCGGCCTACATGGGCAACAACATCCTGCCGGCGCAACTGCTGGAGCAGATCAAATACCCGCCCTACTTCGACCCTTCACTGTTCATCCCGCCGCGCATCTGGATCGGTCCCAAGGGCACCCTCACGCCGTTGCACCGCGACGATACCGACAACTTGTTCGCCCAGGTCTGGGGCCAGAAAACCTTCACCCTCGCCGCGCCCCATCACCGCGAAGCCCTGGGCACTTGGTCGACCGCGCCCCAGGGTGGGCTCGATGGTTGTGACTTCAACCCGGACGCGCCGGACTATGATCGCTTCCCTCGCGCCCGGGACGTGACGTTCCTGCGGGTGCCGCTGGAGGCTGGCGACCTGTTGTTTTTGCCGGAGGGCTGGTTCCACCAGGTGGAGTCGGTGTCCACATCGCTGTCGGTGAACTTCTGGGTGAATTCGGGGCGGGGTTGGTGACGGTTGAACATATTCCCTGTGGCAAGGGATTTACGTTTGCTGCCGATAACTCTGCACCGCAGCCCCCAGCACCACCGCCCCGGCAGCGATTGCCAACCAGAAACCACTGCGCGCGCCAAACGTATCCACCAGCCAACCCGAACCCGCCGCGCCGATCGCCACGCCGATACTCAGGCCCGTCACCAGCCAGGTCAGGCCCTCGGTGAGCCGGGCCGGTGGCACGATGCGCTCGACCAAGGCCATGGCGACGATTAGCGTCGGCGCGAAGAACAAACCGGCGACAAACACCGCCAGCGACAACCCGAGGATATTGCTCGCCAGCAACAGCGGCAGCGTCGTCAGCGCAGTCGCCACCCCGCCGTACAAGAACAACCGCGGCAACGGCACTTTCGAGCGCAGCGCCCCGAACGCCAAGCCGGCCAGGCAGGAGCCGATGGCGTAGACCGACAGCACGATGCTCGCCGCCGCCGGTTGCCCCTGATGTTGGGCGAACGCCACGCTGACCACGTCCACCACCCCGACGATGACGCCCATGGCGACCATCAGTAACAGCAGCAGAAGCACGTCGCTGGAACCGATGATCGAGCCCTGGTGATGCGCCTGGTGCGGATGCACCGGCGGCTCGGTGCTGCGTTGCAGGACAAACGCTGTCACGCCGATCGCCAGCAGCGCCACCGAGGCCAGGGGCCCCGCCTCCGGGAACGCCACCACGCAGAGCCCCACCGACAGCGGCGGCCCGACAATGAAACAGACCTCGTCCAGCACCGACTCCAGCGCATAGGCAGTGCGCAGTTGCGGCTGGCCGCGATAGACCTTGGTCCAGCGCGCCCGCACCATCGCCGACATGCTCGGCATGCAGCCAGCGAGCGCGGCGAACAGGAACAGCGTCCAATGGGGCGCCTGCAATCGCGTGCACAGCAGCAACAGCAACAACGCCCCGCCACCGATCAGCGCCGCCAATGGCAAGACCCGTCCCTGGCCGAAACGGTCCACCAACCGCGACACCTGTGGCGCGCAGAACGCCGTCGCCAAGGCGAACGTCGCCGCCACCGCGCCGGCCAATCCATAACCGCCTTTGAGCTGCGCAAGCATGGTGATCACGCCGATGCCCGTCATCGAGATCGGCATGCGCGCGATCATCCCCGCCAGCACGAAGCCGCGGCTGCCAGGGGCGGTGAACAGTTCGCGATAGGGGTTTGCCATGAATGTCGCCTCAACAAGGGCCTGCAACTTGCCATAAAGGCCCGTGCCGGGGAAGCGTGAAACTGTGGGGGAAATGTGAAGACCGTCGCCCGCAAATGAACTCTCCGGGCCTGCCGCCAGTCAGCAAGTAATGCCCTCAGTTCAAGGTGCTAATCCCATGCAGATTTCCCTCGCCCGACAAGTGGCTTTGGTCACCGGCGCCAGCTCCGGCATTGGCGCCGGCTCGGCCAAGGCATTGGCGGCGGCCGGTGCCACCGTGGTACTCAACTATCATTCCAGCGCCGGCCCGGCCGAAGACCTGGCCCGTGAAATCAACGACAGCGGTGGCCGCGCCATCGCCATCGGTGCCGATGTGTCGAAGGAACAGGACGTCGAGCGACTGTTCGCCGAGACCCTGGACGCCTTCGGCACGCTGGACATTCTGGTGGCCAACTCCGGCCTGCAAAAAGACGCCGCCGCCGTCGATATGAGCCTGGACGACTGGAACACGGTGATCGGCGTCAACCTCACCGGCCAATTCCTCTGCGCCCGCGCCGCCCTGCGGATCTTCAACCGCCAGGGCATTCGCCAAGGCGTGTCCCGGGCTGCCGGCAAGATCATCCACATGAGTTCGGTGCATCAGCGCATCCCTTGGGCCGGCCACGTCAATTACGCGGCTTCCAAGGGCGGCATCGACCAGCTCATGCAGACCCTGGCCCAGGAGACCAGCCACCAGCGAATCCGCATCAACAGCATCGCCCCTGGCGCGATTCGCACGGCCATCAACCGTGAGGCCATGGAAGGTGAAAAAGAACAGCAACTGTTGGAGCTGATTCCCTACGGCCGGGTCGGCGATGTCGACGATGTCGCCAATGCGGTGGTCTGGCTGGCGTCGGACCTGTCCGATTATGTGGTGGGCACCACGTTGTTCATCGACGGCGGGATGAGCCTTTATCCGGGGTTCCGTGGCAATGGCTGATCATGACGAACCGCAAAGTCCCATCGAAAACCACGGCATCATTGGCGACATGCGCACGGCTGCGTTGGTCAACGATCGGGGCAGCGTGGATTTTTTCTGCTGGCCGGAGTTCGACAGCCCGTCGATCTTCTGTTCGCTGTTGGACACTCCCGAAGCGGGCATCTTCCAACTCGCTCCGGACCTGCAGGATGCCCGCCGCCAGCAAATCTACCTGCCCGACACCAATGTGTTGCAAACCCGTTGGCTGAGCGACGGCGTGGTGGTGGAGATCACCGACCTGCTGCCCATCGGCGATAGCGAGGACGATTTGCCCGTGTTGATGCGCAGGGTGCGCATGACTGTCGGCAGCGCGACTTTCCGCATGCGTTGCGCGGTGCGCCATGATTATTCCCGCGCGGCGACCACCGCGCGCTGGGACGGCGACCACGCTATCTTCGAGGCCCCTCAACAGCCGAGCCTGCGTTTGTGCGCCGATCAGGCCATGACATTGGACGGCCAGGCCGCGGCAGCCGAATTCACCCTGGAGCAAGGCCAGACCGCCGAGTTCCTGCTGGGCGGCATCGACGATGCGCGTCTGGTGGACGACACCAGCGCCCTGTGCCTGGAGCGAACCCTGGCGTTCTGGCGCGGCTGGATCAGCCAATCGAACTACCGTGGACGCTGGCGGGAGATGGTCAATCGCTCCGCGCTGGCGCTGAAACTACTGACCTCGCGCAAGCAGGGCGCCATCATCGCGGCCGCCACCTTCGGCCTGCCGGAAAGCCGCGGCGGTGAGCGCAACTGGGACTACCGCTACACCTGGATCCGCGACGCCTCGTTCACCGTCTATGCGTTCATGCGCCTGGGTTTTATCGACGAGGCCAACGCCTACATGCGCTGGCTGCGCGGCCGCGTCAGCGACTGCCGCGACCAACCGGCCAAGCTCAATATCCTTTACGGCCTGGATGGCCGGCTCGAACTGCCGGAAACCGAATTGACCCATCTGAGCGGCTACGGCAACGCTCGGCCGGTGCGCATCGGCAACCTGGCCTACCAGCAGGTGCAGCTGGATATTTTCGGTGAGCTGATGGACGCGGTGTATCTGGTCAACAAATACGGCGAAGCCATCTCCCATCAAGGCTGGAAGCACACCGTTGATGTGGTCGATCAGGTCTGCGAAATCTGGCGGGACACGGACGTGGGCATCTGGGAGATGCGCGGCGACAAGCAACACTTTCTCCATTCGCGGCTGATGTGTTGGGTCGCGGTGGACCGCGCCATTCGCCTGGCGAGCAAACGTTCCCTGCCCGCCCCGTTCTCACGGTGGGACGAGACTCGCCAGGCCATCTATGAAGACATCTGGACGAATTTCTGGAACGACGAACACCAGCATTTCGTCCAGCGCCTGGGCAGCACCGCGCTCGACGGTTCGATGTTGCTGATGCCGCTGGTGCGCTTCGTCAGCGCCCGCGACCCGCGCTGGCTGTCGACGCTGGACGCCATCGAAAAGGACCTGGTGCGCGACGGCATGGTGTACCGCTATCGCAACGACGACAGCCCCATTGATGGCCTCAGCGGTACCGAGGGTTCGTTCGTCGCTTGCTCATTCTGGTACGTCGAATGCTTGGCCCGCGCCGGCCGCGTGGAGAAAGCCCAGCTGGAGTTCGAGCAACTGCTGCGCTATGCCAATCCGCTGGGGCTGTATGCCGAGGAATTCGACAGCCATGGCTACCATCTCGGCAACCTGCCCCAGGCGTTGAGCCATTTGGCGCTGATCAGCGCGGCGAGCTTTTTGGACCGCAAGTTGAGTGGGGAGAAAAATCACTGGCAGCCTTGAGCGGTGCTCAACACTTCGGACTTCGTGGCGAGGGAGCTTGCTCCCGCTGGGTTGCGCAGCGACCCCAAGTTTCCCGGATTGAAAAGCGACGACTGCTGCGCAGCCGAGCGGGAGCAAGCTCCCTCGCCACGGGTTGGACGGTGTTTCGACTACCGAGTTGGCTCCGCCAGTTCGATGTCATTCAGGGCACGGTTGACCAGTAAGGTGCCCAGCTCGATCAACTGCTGAAGCCCCAACGCCACATGCCGCCGTGAGCCTTCCAGGTCGAATGCCAGGTCACTGGCCATCGCATTGGCCGAAGCCAGGGTTTCGCTGAGGGTGGTCAGCAGGGATTCGGTGTTGAGACCGGGCACCACGGAAAAGACCTGGCCTTGCTGGGTGTCGGGCTTGGCTGGGGTGTCGGGCGATAAGTGAATGCGTAACGCGCGATCAGCCGCTTCGCGGTGCTCTTGCGAGTCGAACCGGGTGTAGGCGGAGAGGTTTTCGGCTTTTTTGGGGGGATTGGGGGTGATCTTGACCATTGTGAAACTCCTGACTTGATAGGAACTCACCCACCTCGTGACCAAACGAGGGTGGTGGGCTATACGCAGGTTGGTCAACCGGGAAGTCAGGCACCCGGCGCACTCGAGAGCGCCCCGCGCACAGCCCGCCGCAAAGCATACCGGCAAAAGAGCCAAGATGCAGAGTTGCACGTGTGCGCCTGACTTCGAACGGGTGACCAAAGCCCGGTCGCTGATTTTGCAGCGACGGACAAAGCCTATCCCCGGCGCTTCCGAACCACCAACCGCCACGACTCGTCGGAAAATTCCGCTTCATCACAATTTTTGTAGGAATACGTAACTCCTGTGGCGAGGGAGCTTGCTCCCGCTGGGTTGCGCAGCGACCCCAAAATTTCCGGATTGAAAAGCGACGACTGCTGCGCAGCCGAGCGGGAGCAAGCTCCCTCGCCACGGGTGTCCGGTGTTTTTCTCAAAAAAGCTGGCGCAATCGCACTCAGTCCATGTCCTCAAGTTGCCAGCACCGCAAACCCCTCCTAAGATCGATGCACTCACGGGTGCAGCGGAGCTGCCCGATAAACCCGATTCAAGGATCCGATATGACGCACATCAGACGCCCCATCACCACCGCGCCTCGAACAGGCTTGAACCGAGAAGAACTGTGGAACGACCAGGACAAAGGTTTGATCAAATGCTGGGAAATCGGCCGCGATCGAGCGGCGAGATTTCCTGAACTGGCACACCGTTGCCTGGCCGGTGAATTGCCGGTGCTGGGTTGGAAAGGCGGCGTCAGCCGCAGCCTGAAGAAGAACGCAAAATTCGGTTGCCTCAAGTACCTGGCCCAATGGCAGGGCCTGCGCGGCGAGGACTTGGACATCGATCTGACCTAGGAACGGACCTTGACCTGTTCCAGCACGAACATGGTCGTGACCTTCACCCCGGACCGCGCCAAATACGTGAACCAGGAACCCGCCTGACCACAACCGAGCGATGCCGGAGGCCAACATGACAGCTGCACCCCAGGTGAATTTTGCGGTGACGCCACTGCTGCGCATCGCCTATGAGGAACACGGCCCCGCCAGCGGTGAGCCAGTGCTCCTGCTGCACGGTTTTCCCTACGACCCACGAGCCTTTGACGAGGTTGCGCCGGGCCTGGCCCAACGCGGTTATCGAGTCGTCGTGCCGTACCTGCGCGGCTACGGCCCAACCCGGTTCAACAACCCCGCTATCGCCCGCTCCGGCCAGCAAGCGGCACTGGCCCAGGACCTGCTGGACCTGATGCAAGCGCTCGATATCCCCCAAGCGGCGCTGTGCGGCTATGACTGGGGTGGCCGCGCCGCCTGCATCGTCGCCGCCCTGTGGCCCGAACGCGTGCGCTGCCTGGTCACGGGAGACGGCTATAACTTGCAGGACATTCCTCATTCGACCCTCCCGCTGGGTCCCGAAGACGAATATCGCCTGTGGTACCAGTATTACTTTCACACCGCCCGGGGCGTCGAAGGCCTGAGGCAGAACCGGCGTGAATTGTGCCAATTGCTTTGGCGCCTGTGGTCGCCGACCTGGCAACGCGGCGCCGAGCTGTATCCGCTCACCGCCCCTTCATTCGATAACCCGGATTTTGTCGAGGTGGTGATTCATTCCTACCGCCATCGTTTCGGGTACGCGCCGGGGGACCCGACCCTTGACTGGATGGAAGAAAAGCTGGCGGCGCAACCCGTCATCAGTGTGCCGAGCATTTCCCTGTGCGGGGCCAATGACGGCGTGGGTCCGCCGTCCGAACACGACGACGATGCGGGGCATTTCACCGGGCATTATGAACGTCGCGTGTTGGCCGGCGTCGGCCACAATATTCCCCAGGAGGCGCCCGAAGCCACGCTCAAGGCACTGCTGGATCTGCTTGAGGGCTGATCGCGAAACGCCCGCGATAGGCCTGAGGGGTTACGTCCATCGCGCGCATGAAGCTTCGACGCAGGGTCTCCTCGCTGCCGAACCCACACTGCACCGCTACGCGTTTGATCGGCACGGTGCTGTCGGTTAGCAGGCGCCGAGCGGTTTCCACGCGAATCAGCTCTACGGCACGGGCCGGGGTCTGGCCGGTCTCGGTGCGGTAGTGGCGTACAAAGCTGCGCTCACTCATGCCGACCTTGGCAGCCAGGCTCGATAAGCCCAGGTCTTGGATGAGATTTTCGGCAATCCAGGCATGCAACTCATCGAAGCGACCGCCCTGCTTCTGTAGCGCCAACGTGGCGCTGAACTGCGATTGCCCGCCGGGGCGCTTGAGAAACACCACCAAATGCCGCGCAACCTCCAGGGCCACCGCTCGGCCCAAGTCTTCTTCGACCAGCGCCAACGCCAGGTCGATCCCGGCGGTGACCCCGGCGGAGGTCCACACCGGACCGTCGTTGATAAAAATTGGATTGGGTTCGACCTGTAGTTTTGGATGTTGCCGGGCCAGTTGTTCACAGCGGGTCCAGTGAGTCGCCACCCGGCGTCCGTCCAGCCATCCACTGGCCGCCAGCAGAAACGCCCCAGTGCACACCGACGCCACCCTGCGCGAACGCAGCCCTTGTGCCTTGACCCAAGCCACCAAGGCTGGATCCTCGGCGGCTTCGTACACGCCCCAACCGCCGGCGATCAGCAGCGTGTCGCTGGCTTCGCTGGGCAGCGGCTCGGCCATCAGCGCCAACCCCGCCGACGACATCACCGCCCCACCTCCGGCGGCAATGACAGTCGGCGCGTACGGCACCGGCAGGCCTTGCCCACGGAGCAGATCGTTGGCCGATGCGAACACCTGCAAAGGCCCGGTGACATCAAGCACTTGCACGTTGGCGAAGGCCAGCACATGAACGGTTTTCGGCTGATTGGGCATATTGGCGTGATTCGAGGGCTTATTGGCGAATAAGCCAAAGACTACGGACCTAAACTAAAACCGTCCACCCCTCGGGCACTATTCAAAGGAGAAAGCGACATGACCTTGCAGATCGGTTTTCTGTTATTCCCTCAGGTCCAGCAGCTGGATCTCACCGGCCCGTACGACGTGCTGGCCTCGTTGCCGGATGTGAAAATCCACCTGATCTGGAAAGACCTGGCGCCCGTCACCTCCAGCACCGGACTGGTCCTGCTGCCAACCACCACATACGAAGAGTGCCCGAAACTCGACGTCATCTGCGTCCCCGGCGGCAGCGGCGTCGGCCCGTTGATGGAAGATGAGCAGACCCTGACGTTCATCAAGCGCCAGGCGGCCCACGCCAAGTACATCACTTCGGTGTGCACCGGTTCGCTGGTACTCGGCGCGGCGGGACTGTTGCGTGGCAAACGTGCCACCACCCACTGGGCCTTCCACAATTTGTTGCAGCCCTTGGGAGCGACGCCGGTCAACGATCGCGTGGTCCGCGACGGCAACCTGTTCACCGGCGGCGGTATCACCGCAGGAATCGATTTTGCCTTGACCCTGGCAGCAGAGCTGTTCGACCAGGACACCGCCGAGCTGGTCCAACTGCAGCTTGAATACGCTCCCGCTCCACCGTTCGCCGCAGGCTCCCCGGACAGCGCACCGACTCAGGTGCTCGAAGAGGCCCACCGGCGCTCGGCGGAGTCGTTCCGGGTGCGCTCGCAGATCACCCAGCGCGCTGCGGCGCGGTTGGAATCGGAAGGAAATTAAGCAGGCACTCCAATAAAGTGCCTGGCTTAGAACGGGCTGGCCGTCGGCCGCACCACCAGTTCGCTGACATCCACGTCCGCCGGTTGCTCGATCGCGTAGGCAATGGCCCGGGCGATGGCCTCGGCGGGAATGGCAATCTTGCGGAACTCGCGCATCTCGGCGCGTCCGCCTTCGTCGGAAATGCTTTCGGCCAGTTCCGACTCGGTCACGCCAGGTGAAATCACCGTCACGCGAACATCGCCACCGACCTCCTGGCGCAGGCCCTCGGAAATCGCCCGCACAGCAAATTTCGTCGCGCAATACACAGCGGCCGTGGGGCTGACGGTGTAGGCACCGATGGAAGCAATGTTGATGAACTGGCCGCTGCGTTGGCGCTGCATCAGCGGCAAACCGGCGGCGATGCCATGAAGCACGCCACGAATGTTGACGTCGATCATGCGATCCCATTCCTCGACTTTCAGCGCCTCGAGCTTGGAGAGCGGCATCACCCCGGCGTTGTTGACGATGACATCAACCCGTCCGAATCTTTCGACAGCGAAATCGATCAGGCTCTGGACGTCGTCACGACGGGTCACGTCCACGGCTCGGCAGGCGGCCTGCTGGCCAGCGCCTTGAAGTTCCTGCACCAGCGCTTGCAAGCGGTCCACGCGCCGAGCGCCAAGCACAACAGAAGCACCCCGGGCGGCCAGCAACCGCGCCGCCGCCTCGCCAATCCCGCTGCTTGCGCCAGTGATGACCACTACTTTGTTTTGACTATCGGACATGATGATTTCCTCGTCTGGATACGTTGGCCCCGGAGGGAGCGTTTTGACAGGTCCAGATTAAGAGGCCTTCCGACGCTTGGGTTAGCCGGATTCTCCTGCGCACTTGCACGATCCTGTAACGATAACGCCTCTGGTCGTCGCGGTTGCAATCGGCTTTACTAGCGCGATCCATTGAATTGGGCAGGGAGATTGATCGGCATGTCGGTATCCACCTCCATCACCATCACGCCTGATAACGGCGTAGACCTGCGTCGCGCCGAACTGGCGAACTTGATGAAGCGCTTCGCGCCGGAATATGGTGTTCACTCCACGGCTATAGAGGCGTTGCACCTGATCCGGAGCGACCATCCCACCGAAGCCTTGCACGTCGTGCATAAGCCTGGGCTGTGCGTCATTGTTCAAGGGCGCAAGGAGGTCACGCTCGCGGACGAACGCTACGTTTATGATCCGCTTAACTACCTGGTGGTCTCGGTGACGCTACCGTTGGCCGGCCAGGTGATCGAGGCCAGCCCCGATCAACCGTACCTGTGCATCCGCCTGGACATCGACCCGGCACAAATCTGCCGGCTGATCGCCGACGCCAGCCCAATCGGCGTGCCAACCGAGAGAGCCGATCGCGGATTGTTTCTCGACCGAATCGATGAGCCCCTGCTCGACGCAATGTTGCGCTTGCTGCGGCTGCTGGACAGTCCGGACGACATTGCGACCCTCGCTCCGTTGGCCCAGCAGGAAATTTTTTATCGATTGCTGCGGGGTTCCCAAGGCCGACGGCTGCATGAGATTGCCATTCCTGACACCCAGACACACCGCATCAGCCGCGCCATCGAGTGGCTCAACACGCATTATGCCGAGCCGCTGAGCATCGAAAGCCTGGCGCAGATGATCAATCTCAGCGCCTCGGCACTGCATCATCGTTTCAAAGCCGTGACCGCCATGAGCCCGCTGCAATATCAAAAACAGTTACGCCTGCAGGAAGCCCGGCGACTTTTACTGGCGGAGAACAGCGACGTTTCGTCAATCGGCTACAAGATGGGCTATGAAAGCCCTTCGCAGTTCAGCCGTGAATACAGCCGTCTATTCGGCGCCTCGCCGAGCAAGGACATCGCCCGCCTGCGTGCCATGGCGTTGCAAGCCAGCAGCGCCTGATCCTGCACGCAAACAGGATCAGGCAAACGCAGGGCAGTTTCCAACTAACGACCGCACCCGACTCCCCCCTCTGAACCCTTGCAGCAGGACAAGCATGAGGACCTACTTTCTTCAAGACAAAAAAAAACCCGCCTAGGCGGGTTTTTTGAGGACCAGTTCGACTCCTGTCTGGCATTCCATGCCTGGCCCCGTCATCCGTGACCCCGAACACTCCCTGTGCTCAGTGGGTAAACATAGATTAGCCTCGTCACCTTGATGCGCAAAGACGACAACGCAGCATCGCGGCGTAAGCGTTTGGCTATACAACGCCTCTTGATCTTTTAAAGGACGAAAAAAAACCCGCCTAAGCGGGTTTTTCCAAGACCATTACGACTCCCTGTCGATAGCAATCCTTGCAAGGCCGATCTTCCCTGATCCTGAGCACTCCCTGTGCTTCAGTGGATGAGTTCAGATTACGCCTCGGATCCAAAGTGAAATAGAGGACATAGCTACCACCGAGCGTAAGACATTCGCCATACACCACCTTCCGGAAACCCCTAGTCCCGTCAGGTATCGATACCTGGGTAGCCACTCATGACTTGTTCAGAAACTCTTCAATGTTCGCCATTTGCTCATCCCAGCCGCGACTGTCCATGCGGAAGGCCTTGAGTCGGCGCGCCTCGGGAATCTTTTTGAAACCCGACTCCACCACCTTCAGCAAGGTCCCTCCATTCATGTCTTCAAGTTCGAACTGCACTTGGGTTTCAGACTCCTGGGAATAATCGGTTTGCGGATCGACGGCGTAAGGATGCCAGCGAAATGAGAACACCCGCTCGGGCTCGACGCGTTCCACCGCCACATCCCAGACAAGATGCTCATACCCCGAATAGGTGATCTGCCCCTGGGTGCGCTCACCCGCAACAAACCGTTTGCCCACGAGGTTTACACCAAACCATTGGCCGAAGGTCTCAGCATTGGCCAGAGCGCGCCAGACTTGTGAGCGCGGCGCCTTAAGTAGGATCTTTCTTTCGATACGATCGGATAAATGCATGGATCACCTCCTGTGTTCAACAGTAGGCCTGTAAGACCGCAAGGCCAACCGGAAAGTTGTATCGATGCGTTGTTTGGGTACACTCCTCCGGCAGTTTTACCCCTCAAGGAGAGATAGATAATGTCCAGCCGCTTGCTTCTGCCCATGATCCCGCTGTTGTTCATCGCCACAGTCCACGCTGAAGATTGCACCGACGCCACGAGCCAAGGTGACCTGAACCAGTGCTCGGCCCAAGAGAACAAGGCCGCCGACAAGGAGCTGAACAGCTTGTACAAGCAAATCACAGCGCGCCTGAAGGACAATGCCGAAGCCAAGCAACTGCTGGTCAAGGCGCAACGTGCCTGGATGGGCTTTCGTGACGCTGAGTGCAGCTTTTCTGCGTCCGGCGTTAAAGGCGGTAGCGCCTATCCAATGATCCACAATGAGTGTATTACAGCCGTTACGAAGGCGCGTATCGAGACGCTCAAGACTTATCTGAAATGCAAGGAGGGCGATTTGAGCTGCCCGGTGCCTGAGGCTTGATTGAGGGACGCTGAAGAGGATGATCGTTAGGTCATCCTATTTTTTTGACACAAAAACAAAACCCCTACCTGCATCAGCAGATAGGGGTTTCGGAATTTAATCTTGACGATGACCTACTCTCACATGGGGAAACCCCACACTACCATCGGCGATGCATCGTTTCACTGCTGAGTTCGGGATGGGATCAGGTGGTTCCAATGCTCTATGGTCGTCAAGAAATTCGGGTACTGAGTCGTGGCCGGCTGGCCTCGCTTCAGCAAATTGGGTATGTGATAGCTTCGGTGTTTTTGTGAGATTCGAACTTTCGGTTCGTTTCGTCTTCACACACCGCAATCTGGCGCCCTGCGAGCAGGATCAGCAAATTGCTTGGGTGTTATATGGTCAAGCCTCACGGGCAATTAGTACAGGTTAGCTCAACGCCTCACAGCGCTTACACACCCTGCCTATCAACGTCGTAGTCTTCGACGGCCCTTCAGGGGACTCAAGGTCCCAGTGAGATCTCATCTTGAGGCAAGTTTCCCGCTTAGATGCTTTCAGCGGTTATCTTTCCCGAACATAGCTACCCGGCAATGCCACTGGCGTGACAACCGGAACACCAGAGGTTCGTCCACTCCGGTCCTCTCGTACTAGGAGCAGCCCCTCTCAAATCTCAAACGTCCACGGCAGATAGGGACCGAACTGTCTCACGACGTTCTAAACCCAGCTCGCGTACCACTTTAAATGGCGAACAGCCATACCCTTGGGACCGGCTTCAGCCCCAGGATGTGATGAGCCGACATCGAGGTGCCAAACACCGCCGTCGATATGAACTCTTGGGCGGTATCAGCCTGTTATCCCCGGAGTACCTTTTATCCGTTGAGCGATGGCCCTTCCATACAGAACCACCGGATCACTAAGACCTACTTTCGTACCTGCTCGACGTGTCTGTCTCGCAGTCAAGCGCGCTTTTGCCTTTATACTCTACGACCGATTTCCGACCGGTCTGAGCGCACCTTCGTACTCCTCCGTTACTCTTTAGGAGGAGACCGCCCCAGTCAAACTACCCACCATACACTGTCCTCGATCCGGATAACGGACCTGAGTTAGAACCTCAAAGTTGCCAGGGTGGTATTTCAAGGTTGGCTCCACGCGAACTGGCGTCCACGCTTCAAAGCCTCCCACCTATCCTACACAAGCAAATTCAAAGTCCAGTGCAAAGCTATAGTAAAGGTTCACGGGGTCTTTCCGTCTAGCCGCGGATACACTGCATCTTCACAGCGATTTCAATTTCACTGAGTCTCGGGTGGAGACAGCGCCGCCATCGTTACGCCATTCGTGCAGGTCGGAACTTACCCGACAAGGAATTTCGCTACCTTAGGACCGTTATAGTTACGGCCGCCGTTTACCGGGGCTTCGATCAAGAGCTTCGCGTTAGCTAACCCCATCAATTAACCTTCCGGCACCGGGCAGGCGTCACACCCTATACGTCCACTTTCGTGTTTGCAGAGTGCTGTGTTTTTAATAAACAGTCGCAGCGGCCTGGTATCTTCGACCGGCGTGGGCTTACGCAGCAAGTGCTTGACCCTCACCGGCGCACCTTCTCCCGAAGTTACGGTGCCATTTTGCCTAGTTCCTTCACCCGAGTTCTCTCAAGCGCCTTGGTATTCTCTACCCAACCACCTGTGTCGGTTTGGGGTACGGTTCCTGGTTACCTGAAGCTTAGAAGCTTTTCTTGGAAGCATGGCATCAACCACTTCGTCACCCAAAGGGTAACTCGTCATCAGCTCTCGGCCTTAAGATCCCGGATTTACCTAAGATCTCAGCCTACCACCTTAAACTTGGACAACCAACGCCAAGCTGGCCTAGCCTTCTCCGTCCCTCCATCGCAATAACCAGAAGTACAGGAATATTAACCTGTTTTCCATCGACTACGCTTTTCAGCCTCGCCTTAGGGACCGACTAACCCTGCGTCGATTAACGTTGCGCAGGAAACCTTGGTCTTTCGGCGTGGGTGTTTTTCACACCCATTGTCGTTACTCATGTCAGCATTCGCACTTCTGATACCTCCAGCAAGCTTCTCAACTCACCTTCACAGGCTTACAGAACGCTCCTCTACCGCATCACTTGCGTGATACCCGTAGCTTCGGTGTATGGTTTGAGCCCCGTTACATCTTCCGCGCAGGCCGACTCGACTAGTGAGCTATTACGCTTTCTTTAAAGGGTGGCTGCTTCTAAGCCAACCTCCTAGCTGTCTAAGCCTTCCCACATCGTTTCCCACTTAACCATAACTTTGGGACCTTAGCTGACGGTCTGGGTTGTTTCCCTTTTCACGACGGACGTTAGCACCCGCCGTGTGTCTCCCATGCTCGGCACTTGTAGGTATTCGGAGTTTGCATCGGTTTGGTAAGTCGGGATGACCCCCTAGCCGAAACAGTGCTCTACCCCCTACAGTGATACATGAGGCGCTACCTAAATAGCTTTCGAGGAGAACCAGCTATCTCCGAGCTTGATTAGCCTTTCACTCCGATCCACAGGTCATCCGCTAACTTTTCAACGGTAGTCGGTTCGGTCCTCCAGTTAGTGTTACCCAACCTTCAACCTGCCCATGGATAGATCGCCCGGTTTCGGGTCTATTCCCAGCGACTAGACGCCCTATTAAGACTCGCTTTCGCTACGCCTCCCCTATTCGGTTAAGCTCGCCACTGAAAATAAGTCGCTGACCCATTATACAAAAGGTACGCAGTCACCCAACAAAGTGGGCTCCCACTGCTTGTACGCATACGGTTTCAGGATCTATTTCACTCCCCTCTCCGGGGTTCTTTTCGCCTTTCCCTCACGGTACTAGTTCACTATCGGTCAGTCAGTAGTATTTAGCCTTGGAGGATGGTCCCCCCATATTCAGACAAAGTTTCTCGTGCTCCGTCCTACTCGATTTCACTTCTAAGATCCTTTCGCGTACAGGGCTATCACCCACTATGGCCGCACTTTCCAGAGCGTTCCGCTAAAATCAAAGAAGCTTAAGGGCTAGTCCCCGTTCGCTCGCCACTACTAAGGGAATCTCGGTTGATTTCTTTTCCTCAGGGTACTTAGATGTTTCAGTTCCCCTGGTTCGCCTCTTGCACCTATGTATTCAGTACAAGATAACCATCTTATGATGGCTGGGTTCCCCCATTCAGACATCTCCGGATCACAGTCTGTTTGCCGACTCCCCGAAGCTTTTCGCAGGCTACCACGTCTTTCATCGCCTCTGACTGCCAAGGCATCCACCGTATGCGCTTCTTCACTTGACCATATAACCCCAAGCAATCTGGTTATACTGTGAAGACGACATTCGCCGAAAATTCGAATTCCTCAACTAAGAGAACTCACAAATTTTACCTTAGCCTGATCCGTTACCAGTGAAAGTAACGTCCAGTCTATCTTTCTATCACATACCCAAATTTTTAAAGAACGATCTAATCAAAAGACTAGAAATCAACATTCACCATCACGTCGATGGAATGCTCATTTCTAAGCTTTCAGAAGCAGTTTATGGTGGAGCCAAGCGGGATCGAACCGCTGACCTCCTGCGTGCAAGGCAGGCGCTCTCCCAGCTGAGCTATGGCCCCATTACAAAATTGGTGGGTCTGGGCAGATTCGAACTGCCGACCTCACCCTTATCAGGGGTGCGCTCTAACCAACTGAGCTACAGACCCAATTTCGAGCTTGTAACTGTTAGCTGTGAGCTATCAGCTTGGAGCTTAAAGCTGCTTCTATCGTCTTCTTCAATGAATCAAGCAATTCGTGTGGGAGCTCATGGAGCAGCTGCGGTCGTCGATTAAGGAGGTGATCCAGCCGCAGGTTCCCCTACGGCTACCTTGTTACGACTTCACCCCAGTCATGAATCACACCGTGGTAACCGTCCTCCCGAAGGTTAGACTAGCTACTTCTGGTGCAACCCACTCCCATGGTGTGACGGGCGGTGTGTACAAGGCCCGGGAACGTATTCACCGCGACATTCTGATTCGCGATTACTAGCGATTCCGACTTCACGCAGTCGAGTTGCAGACTGCGATCCGGACTACGATCGGTTTTGTGGGATTAGCTCCACCTCGCGGCTTGGCAACCCTCTGTACCGACCATTGTAGCACGTGTGTAGCCCAGGCCGTAAGGGCCATGATGACTTGACGTCATCCCCACCTTCCTCCGGTTTGTCACCGGCAGTCTCCTTAGAGTGCCCACCATAACGTGCTGGTAACTAAGGACAAGGGTTGCGCTCGTTACGGGACTTAACCCAACATCTCACGACACGAGCTGACGACAGCCATGCAGCACCTGTCTCAATGTTCCCGAAGGCACCAATCCATCTCTGGAAAGTTCATTGGATGTCAAGGCCTGGTAAGGTTCTTCGCGTTGCTTCGAATTAAACCACATGCTCCACCGCTTGTGCGGGCCCCCGTCAATTCATTTGAGTTTTAACCTTGCGGCCGTACTCCCCAGGCGGTCAACTTAATGCGTTAGCTGCGCCACTAAGAGCTCAAGGCTCCCAACGGCTAGTTGACATCGTTTACGGCGTGGACTACCAGGGTATCTAATCCTGTTTGCTCCCCACGCTTTCGCACCTCAGTGTCAGTATCAGTCCAGGTGGTCGCCTTCGCCACTGGTGTTCCTTCCTATATCTACGCATTTCACCGCTACACAGGAAATTCCACCACCCTCTACCATACTCTAGCTCGACAGTTTTGAATGCAGTTCCCAGGTTGAGCCCGGGGATTTCACATCCAACTTAACGAACCACCTACGCGCGCTTTACGCCCAGTAATTCCGATTAACGCTTGCACCCTCTGTATTACCGCGGCTGCTGGCACAGAGTTAGCCGGTGCTTATTCTGTCGGTAACGTCAAGACACCAACGTATTAGGTTAATGCCCTTCCTCCCAACTTAAAGTGCTTTACAATCCGAAGACCTTCTTCACACACGCGGCATGGCTGGATCAGGCTTTCGCCCATTGTCCAATATTCCCCACTGCTGCCTCCCGTAGGAGTCTGGACCGTGTCTCAGTTCCAGTGTGACTGATCATCCTCTCAGACCAGTTACGGATCGTCGCCTTGGTGAGCCATTACCCCACCAACTAGCTAATCCGACCTAGGCTCATCTGATAGCGCAAGGCCCGAAGGTCCCCTGCTTTCTCCCGTAGGACGTATGCGGTATTAGCGTCCGTTTCCGAGCGTTATCCCCCACTACCAGGCAGATTCCTAGGCATTACTCACCCGTCCGCCGCTCTCAAGAGGTGCAAGCACCTCTCTACCGCTCGACTTGCATGTGTTAGGCCTGCCGCCAGCGTTCAATCTGAGCCATGATCAAACTCTTCAGTTCAAACATCTTTGGGTTTTGAGAAAACCCTAAACTTGGCTCAGCAATCGTTGGTTACATCTTTGATTTCTCGCGGAGTAACTTGTGATGCTGATAATCTGTTGACTAGCAGTCTGACTCCACAAGCACCCACACGAATTGCTTGATTCAGTTGTTAAAGAGCGGTTGGCTGAGCCTTTCGTCTCAACCGAGGCGCGCATTCTACAGCGCCTTGTGTATCTGTCAAGCGGTTATTTTTAGAAGTTTTCAAAGTTTCCTTATCAACTTCAACCACTTGCGCTTCCGATCTCTCGTTAGCGGGAGGCGAATTCTACAGCGTTAGTCGCTGCTGTCAACACCTCTTTTTCTCCGCTTTCGACCGAGAAGATCGAACCGCCGATAGAGCCAAACAACGCCGCCCTACCCGCTCCTTCCGTGCCTCGATGAACTGAAGCACGCTTACATCGAAACCTACTTAACTCGTTGAAACTCAAGGAGTTTTCCGTTTCGACTGCGCCGGAAGTGGGGCGAATTATAGACACCCAGGATTTGCCGTCAACCCTTTATTTCGCTTTCCCAGCTTTCCGGACCGAAATGGGCCCCAATCCGTCTTATATATAGACGGTATCGCTTGAAATGCGCACTATATTGCGCAAACCGGTCTTTCCCGCCTTTTCTTGGATGACACCCTGTAATGACTTCTCCCAATCGCAGCCTGGTAGCTACCCTATATCCGGTTGCCCTGCTTCTCGTCGCCATGGCATCCATCCAGTCTGGAGCCTCCCTCGCCAAAAGCATGTTCCCGGTTGTAGGCGCCCAAGGCACCACTACGCTGCGACTCATTTTTGCCAGCCTCATCATGTTGCTGCTGCTACGACCCTGGCGAGCCAAACTCACCGCCCAGTCCCTGCGCACCGTGGTCATCTACGGATTGGCCCTGGGCGGTATGAATTTCCTCTTCTATATGTCGCTTCGCACGGTTCCACTGGGCATTGCCGTGGCACTGGAGTTTACCGGCCCCTTGGCCGTAGCCATCTACGCCTCTCGCCGAGCAATTGATTTCCTGTGGATTGCCCTGGCAGTGATTGGACTGCTGTTACTCATACCAACCGGCGCTGCCAGCGCCAGCATCGATCTGACCGGAGCCAGCTATGCCCTGGGAGCAGGCGTGTGTTGGGCGCTGTACATTCTGTTTGGCCAGAAGGCGGGAGCAGATAACGGCGTGCAGACCGCTGCATTGGGCGTCATGATCGCCGCCTTGTTTGTAGCCCCTATCGGCATTGTCCATGCCGGGGCCGCGCTACTTACGCCAAGCCTTATCCCGGTCGCCATTGCAGTCGCGATACTCTCCACTGCGCTGCCTTATACCTTGGAGATGATTTCCCTGACCCGGATCCCCGCGCGTACGTTCGGAACCCTTATGAGCGTCGAGCCCGCGGTCGGTGCGTTGTCGGGCCTGTTATTCCTCCAAGAGTATCTGTCCCTGGCCCAGTGGACCGCCATCACGTGCATTATCCTCGCGTCGATCGGCGCGACGCTGACCATGGGCGATACCGCAAAGCCCGCCGTTGCGGCAGATTGAGCAGTTTTTTACATAGCTCTGGTATTTACTGGCCATTTAGGCCATGTTTAGCCCCGTAACCTAATGTCAGACATGGATTTTTCATACAGGACGTCATGACCGCTTCAAGCAAAAGCGAACGCAGCCGTACGTAGACAGAAGATCCACGACGGCATAAGGACGGGAATGAAAAGAATTTTGATATTGATCGCCGTACTTGCGGTTGCGGGCTGCGCGGCGACATCGAAAACGGAAATCAAACGCGGTAAAAAAGGCTTGCACATCAATTGCTCTGGCCTGACGTCATCTTGGGACCAGTGTGCTGCTACCGCCGCCAATTCATGCGCCCCAAAAAACTACAAGGTCATCGCCAAGTCGGGCGACGCCGTCGAGGAACCGGGGGATTATCCCTTCGGACTCAACCCCGCCGGTTACACCAGCCGCAGCATGATCGTCATCTGCAAATAAGCGCAGGTCAATCGAACGGCCGCTCGGCTATTTGGCGGCTGATTTCATCATGGCTGGACTTGAGGACATCGCGCTGCACTTCGGGTGTCGCCAGCATTCGCGCGACGACCAACGCTCCCACGCATTGCGACAGGATCGCCCACGCAAGGCTGCCGCTTCCCAGTATTTGCGCCCAACTTTCGTGCAAACGGCAGATCCACGCTTGTGCCGCTTCACGAACCTCCAGATCCGAACGCGCAATCTCCGGTCCCAGTACCGGCAAGGCGCACCCTGCTTCGGGTTGCTCGACGTGGCTCATGCTCAGGTACTGCTTGAGACAACGCTGCAGTTTCGCTGAGTCCATCACCCCGTCGCCGCTCAATCGGTCCAGGCTGTGGGCGAGCTCTCGCTCGATAATGACCTTGAAAAGCTCGTCCTTGGATGAGAAGTGACTGTAGAACGCACCGCCGCTCAATCCGATCGCTTTCATAAGGCCATCAACCCCTACCGTCGAAAAACCCGACTTCTTGGCTGACATGGCGCTGCTAACGAGCAGCTTTTCGCGGGTTTCTATCTTGTGATTGACTGAATAACGCATCGTCCTGCCTCTTGGTACTCGCCTTGACGTCCACCAAACCTTAGCATAACGTTCGTTTAGCTAACGATCGTTTATCTATAGGACTGACCATGAATAACAAGAAGATCGTACTGGTTGTTGGTGCGGGCGATGCCACCGGCGGCGCTATAGCCAGGCGTTTCGCCCAGGAAGGTTTCGTCGCATGTGTGACGCGTCGCAGCGCCGACAAACTCGAACCGTTGGTCAACGACATTCGAGCCCAAGGCGGCGAAGCCCACGGATTCGCTTGCGATGCGCGCAAGGAAGACGACGTCATTGCATTGATCGAGCAAATCGAGACTCAACTCGGCCCGATCGAAGCCTTTGTATTTAATATCGGCGCCAACGTGCCGTGCAGCATCCTGGAAGAGACAGCGCGCAAGTATTTCAAGATCTGGGAGATGGCATGTTTCTCAGGTTTTCTCAACGCGCGGGAAGTGGCCAGGCGCATGGTCAAGCGCCAGCGCGGAACGATTCTGTTCACCGGGGCCACGGCGGGATTGCGCGGCGCATCTGGGTTCGCCGCGTTTGCCGGGGCGAAGCACGGCATACGCGCGCTGGCCCAGAGTATGGCGCGTGAACTGGGGCCGATGAATATCCACGTGGCTCATGTGGTGGTCGACGGCGCCATCGACACTGATTTCATCCGCAATAACTTCCCGGAAAAATACGCAACCAAGGATGAGGACGGCATCCTCGACCCCGGGCACATTGCTGAAAATTATTGGTATCTGCACTCCCAGCCTCGCGATGCCTGGACCTTCGAACTGGACCTGCGCCCCTGGAGCGAACGCTGGTAGACCCCCTTCCTGTACCAATAAGAGAGCAACGCTCATGAATAAATCTGTGGAATTTTTCTTCGATCTCGGCAGCCCGACCACCTATCTGGCCTACACCCAGCTACCCGCGCTTTGCGCACAAACCGCCAGCAAACTGATTTACCGTCCGATGCTCCTCGGTGGCATATTCAAGGCAACGGGCAACGCATCGCCGGTGACCGTGCCAGCCAAAGGACCTTACCTGTTCAAGGATCTGAATCGCTTTGCCAAACGTTACGGCGTGGATTTCAAGCTCAACCCCTATTTCCCGATCAACACGTTGCTGCTGATGCGCGCCGTGACTGGCATGCAGTTGCGCCAGCCCGAGCGTTTCGAGGCTTTTGTTGATTGTCTGTTCCGAGCATTGTGGGTCGATGCCCGCAACCTGAACGATCCGGCAACCGTGGCGGCGGTCCTGAGCGAGGGCGGTTTTGATTCTGATCATGTGCTGGCCTTGACCGCAGATGAGCAGATCAAGGAAGCGCTCAAGACAGCCACAGAAGAAGCTGTTAGACGTGGGGTGTTCGGCGCCCCGAGCATGTTCGTGGGCGCGGAACTGTTTTTTGGCCAGGATCGGCTGGACTTCGTCCGTGAAGCCCTCGGCTGATCCCTTCGCCTCAGATCGCCGCAGTCCGCGTGTCCAGCCATTGCAGCGCAGCGCCATTGAGCAGCGGACTCAAGCGACGCTGAACCTCGCCATGGTAGGCGTTGAGCCAGTCCTTTTCATCCTGGGTCAGCAACGACGGCTCCAGGCAACGGGTGTCGATCGGGCACAGCGTCAGGGTTTCGAATGCGAGGAACTCGCCGAACTCGCTGCTGCCCGCCTCACGATTCAACACCAGGTTCTCGATGCGAACACCCCAGCGGCCCGGGCGATAAGTACCCGGCTCGATGGAGGTGATCATGCCCGGCTGCATGGCGGTCTGGGGCGCGGCAGCGGCCTGATAGGCAATGACCTGCGGCCCTTCGTGAACGTTAAGGAAATAACCGACGCCGTGGCCCGTGCCATGACCGTAATCCACCTGCTCAGCCCAGACCGGCGCCCGGGCGATGGCATCCAGCAGAGGCGACAGAATGCCCTTGGGGAATTTGGCCCTGGACAAGGCAATCACGCCTTTGAGCACGCGAGTGCAGTCACGCTTCTGCTCCGACGTCGGTGTCCCGACCGGCACCATGCGGGTGATATCGGTGGTACCGCCAAGGTACTGGCCGCCCGAATCGATCAACAGCAAGCCATCACCTTCAATGACCGCGTGCGCTTCTTCCGTGGCGTGGTAGTGAGGCATCGCGCCATTGGCATTGAACGCTGCGATGGTGTTGAAGCTCAAGGAGACGAACTCCGGCCGGCGCTTGCGCGCTGCGGTCAGGTGCTCATCGATGGTCAGTTCGGTGATGCGCTCATGGCCCCAGGCACTTTCCAGCCAGGCAAAAAATTCGCAGAGTGCCGCTCCGTCCTGCTCCATGGCTCGACGGATGTGCTCGGCATCGGCCGGGCTTTTGCGCGATTTGGCCAGCGTCGTGGGGTTGAGCCCTTCGACGAGTTTCACGCCGCTGTCCAGATTGCCGAGCAAGCCGACCGTGACCCGTGCCGGATCGACCTGCAGGCTCGCGCCGCTCGGCACTTCACGCAACGCAGCCGCCGCTTCGCTGTAGTCGCGCAGTGTTACGCCGTCCTGCTCGAGAGCGGAACGCAGCGCAGCGTCGACCTTGTTCAAGTCCACGAACAGCGTCGCCTGTTGCTGGCTGATCAGGGCAAAGGAAACGAACACCGGATTGAACGACACATCCGCGCCGCGCAGGTTGAACAGCCAGGCGATGTCGTCCAGGGTGGCGATGAAATGCCAGTCCGCAGCACGCTCCTTGAGCGATTCGCGCAACTGGGCAATTTTCTCGACACGGCCGATCGTGGCTTGCGGCGGCAAATGGGCGTAGACCGGTTGATCAGGCAGGCTCGGACGATCGGTCCAGGCTTGGGCAAGCAGATCGATGTCGGTACGCAACCGTGCGCCACGCTCCTGCAACTTGCTGCTCAGGGTTCGCGCCGATGCCACCGCCATGACCGCCCCATCGACCGCCACCACGCCTGCTTCAGGCGTGTTTTCGGCCAGCCAGTCCAGCGGACCGGGCTGTCCGGGGATGAGCTTGACCAGATCGATGCCGCTGCCTTCCAGTTCCCTGGTGGCTTGTTCCCAGTAACGACTGTCCGCCCAGACTCCGGCGAAATCCGTGGTCACAATCAATGTACCGACCGAGCCATGGAACCCGGACAACCATTGGCGCCCTTGCCAGTAACCCGGCAGATACTCCGAAAGATGCGGGTCGGCGGAAGGCACCAACAGCGCATGGATGCCCTCCTGGCTCATCAATTGGCGAATTCGGGCCAGGCGCTGGAGAACCTGTCCCGGGGTCGAAAGCTGGGTACTCATCATCACTCCTGCTAATCAATTTTATTGTTCGATGCCGAATACGTTCGGCTCAGGGGGTTGTCGCCCAGAAAGCCGGCGCGGTAGCGCAGGCTGCCTTGATCAATCGCACCGCCTCATCAATATCCTGTTCGCTGGTAAAGCGACCCAGGCTCAAACGAATGGTCCGCCCGGCCGCACGCGCATCGTGCCCAAGGGCGAGCAACACGTGGGATGGGGTGTTTTGCGCCGAGTTGCAAGCCGAGGTCGCGGAAAATGCCATCGATGCTCCCAGCGTCGTCGGGTTGAACTCACCTTCGTTGAACGTCAGGCTCACCGTATGGAGAATGCGGCGGTTGGCACTGCCATTCATACACACACCGGGCAAGGCCAGCAAAGGCTCAAGCAAACGATTGCGCAACCGGGCGATGTCAGCAAGTTCTTCATCAAAGGATTGCGCCGCCAGCTCGAATGCCGCGCCCATCGCGGCAATCTGGTGGGTGGCCAGGGTCCCGGAGCGCAAGCCACCTTCATGACCGCCGCCATGGATCTGGGCCGATAGCCGCGAGCGTGCGCGATCACCGACGTAAAGTGCGCCGATCCCCTTGGGACCGTAGACCTTGTGCGCGGAAAAAGACATCAGGTCCACCGGCCATCGGGCCAGGTCGATGCTCACCTTTCCCGCGCCCTGGGCCGCGTCCATATGAAACAACGCGCCATGCTCCCGAACGATTTCGCCGATGGCAACGGCATCATTGAGGGTGCCCAACTCATTGTTCACCAGCATCAGCGACACCAGGAATGTGTCGTCACGCAACGCCTCGTGAACCGCTTGCGGGCTGATCAGCCCATCGGCGCCCGGCGCCAGCCAGGTCACCGCGACGCCACCTTCCTCGAGCTGCCTGACGGTGTCGAGAACCGCCTTGTGTTCGATCAGGCTGGTGATGACATGGCCAGCGCGCGCACCGCGCAGTTGGGTCACGCCCTTGATGGCCAGGTTGTTGGATTCGGTGGCGCCGGACGTCCAGACGATTTGCCCGGGCTGAGCCCCAACCAAGTGGGCCACCTGCTGGCGCGCCTGTTCCACGGAACGCCGGGCCTCCTGTCCGAAGGCGTGGGAACTGGAGGCCGGATTGCCAAAATTACCGTCAAACCCCAGGCACTGGACCATGACCTGGATAACTCGCTCATCCACCGGCGTGGTGGCGGCATAATCGAAATACAAAGGACGCTTATTCATAAGAAACTCGCAGAGCCTGCTCCGGGATCAGGATGCCCTCGTTGGGTTCGAGACAAGCTATACCTGATCAAGACCTTAAAGAAGTCGGACTTCGTTTAAAAGTGCGTAGGAACGCTCCTGGAGAAGCGAGCTTAGCAGGCATCGCGTCGAAGCTCAGCCCTCAGCTCACGCTTTCGAGCAACAACGGATACAGCGATGCGACCAGCAGCAGCGCCATGCCCCAGTTGAACAGGCGCAGCCATCGACGATCACGCAACAAGTTGCGCAACAGGCTGCCGCAAACCACCCACAAGCTGACACTTGGCAGATTGATGAGGGCAAACACCGTCGCGATCACCACCACGTTGAAAAAGTAGCCTTGCAGAGGCGTGTAAGTACTGATGGCACCGATGGCCATGATCCAGGCCTTGGGATTGACCCATTGGAACGCCGCCGCGCCCCAATAGCTGATCGGCTTATTGTCGCCGGTTCCACTGTCAGAGACGGGACCGGAATGAGCGATCTTCCACGCCAGGTACATCAGATACGCCGCGCCGACGTAGCGCAGCACGGTGTAGAGCAACGGGTATGCCTGGAACACCGCGCCCAGGCCAAGGCCCACCGCCAACACCAGGGAAAAGAACCCGCAGGTGATGCCCAGCATGTGAGGGATGGTGCGGTTGAAACCGAAATTGACACCCGAGGCCAGCAACATGGTGTTGTTGGGGCCTGGCGTGATCGAGGTCACGAGGGCAAACAGGGCGAAGCCCAGCAGCAGGTCAAGCGAGAGGGTCATGGCAGGTCAATCCGTCGGGGCAGTCAGCTAGTGACCCTACCCCACGTCCCGGCGCAAACCCATGGACAGTTAGGCAAAACTTCGAGCGGTACAGTCCCTCAGCTTGGCCGGCCAGGCAATTGGACGGTCTGCTCGGCATTCATTTCGCCACGCTCATCAAAGCCGACATTCTTCTGCGAAGGTCCAAGCAGCTCGGCTTTCTTCGCGTGGTATTCGTCAAACGAAAGGCCGCGGCGATTCAAGGCTTCAAGGGCCAGCTCGCGAGATTCCTCGGCGGTGTAGGGACGCAACTCCGGGGACGACGAAGCGCAACCGCTCAATACGGTGGCAGTCAACAGCAGCAAAACAGCAAGGATACGATTCATGGCGGGAGTCCGATGTTCTGAAGTTGGGCGATGAACAAAGGCTACCCGCCGACCCGGCACGGCAGAAATCAACGGTTTTGATAGTGGGTATCGCCCTCTCGGATTTCTCGTTGCGCTTGGCTGAACCACCGGCACTGCAGCGCGTTATCCAGGCTGCGCTCGATGTCGTGCAGTATCTGGAACGAGCCGAACGTCACCGCTTTGGCCCGATGCGCCTGAATCAACTGCCAGAAATTTTCCTCGCCGTTTTCGAAACGTCGAAACGCCGCTTCACCGGCTTCGCGGGTTTGCCATTGCAAATAATTGAGCACCCGCCGGCCGTCCTCGCTGGCCTGGATACTGGCACTGAGGAAGCCCTGGTGGTCACGGGCCAGACGCTCGGTCTGCTTCGTCAGGGCGGTCACCAGCGCCTGCAGCGACTGCGGTTCGATATCGAATTCGATCAGTTGCGTGAAGCTGCGGTTATTACTTGAAGATTGCATGAAAGGTCCCCCGTCCACGTAAGGCGAATCTTGCGATCCGAAGTCCTGCAGGGTAAAACCTCTACTTAAGTCAAGGTCAAGCGGTGATTCAGTTGTCAACGCCTCTCAATATTCACAAGCAACTCACCGTCGGCCAAGTCGCCGCCCGCAGCGGTGTGGCGGTCACGGCGCTACATTTTTATGAATCCAAGGGCCTGATCAAAAGCACGCGCAACCCGGGCAATCAGCGTCGCTACCCTCGCGAAGTCCTGCGGCGCGTGGCGCTCATCAAGGTCGCCCAGCGCCTGGGTATTCCTCTGGCGGAAATTGGCGAGGCATTGAAGACCCTTCCGGACAACCGCGCGCCAACGGCCGCCGACTGGGAGGCGTTGTCGGCGCAGTGGAGCCGGGACCTGGATGAACGCATCAATCAACTGGTTGCGCTGCGCGACCGGCTCAACGGCTGTATCGGCTGCGGTTGCCTATCGATGGAGAATTGCCCGCTGCGCAATCATGGTGATGTATTAGGCAAGCGTGGACCTGGGGCGCATTTGCTGGACGAACTTTGAGGCGTTCGTCGGGACATGAGCCCGGCCGCGATGGCCGGCCTATAGTGGATGGGCGCAAATCGACGAAGACTTTCTTCGCCTCCCTTCACAACTAAGGAGAAATGTCATGGGCGTCAAAGCCATTCCCGAAGGTTTCCATGGCATCACGCCCTACCTGGGCATTCAAAAAGCCGCCGAAGCCATCGATTTCTATAAAAAAGCCTTCAACGCCACGGAGGTGATGCGCCTGGCCATGCCCGATGGGGGTATCGGACATGCCGAGCTGCGAATCAACGGTTATCCGATCATGCTCGGCACGCCTTGCGATCAGGGCCCACTGAGCAACCCGGACCGATCGCCATCGGTGGGGCTGCATTTATATGTCGAAGACGTGGACAGTGCCTTTGCCCGAGCGATTGAAGCCGGAGGCACGGTGATTTCCGAGGTCAAGGATCAATTTTATGGTGATCGCACCGGGACCCTGAAAGATCCCTATGGGCATCTGTGGTTCCTGGCGACGCACAAGGAGGATCTGAGCCAGGAACAGATCGAGCAGCGAGCCGAAGAGATGTTCCAACAGCAGGGCTGACTCGCCCAAGGTCTTTTTGGCGAGGGAACCTGTTTCCTCGCCAAAAAGACCTGAATCGTAAACGCGAAACATTTTCTTTCATCTTCCCTTTCGGGATTTCGGCTGCTCATTCGTCTTAATTAGATGCAGCAGGCCGCGTCGGCAAAAGCCACGGCCTGTTTTCCCAAGGTTCATGGGGTTACGAAGCCCGTGACACAGAACCTTTCATCGAATCAAGACGCTCAATCATGTCCAAGAAATCCCGTTCAAAACTGTGGTTCCTGGTTCATAGCTGGCTGGCGCTGCCCATCTGGTTCTTCGTGCTGATAGTCTGCGTCACCGGCACCCTGGCGGTGGTCAGCCAGGAGATTGTCTGGCTGGTCAACCCTGAAATGCGCGCCAGCGAACCCTCGGACGATGCCCCGCTGCTCAGCTACGACCAGGTGATTGCCGCCATCAAGCAGGCCCAACCGCAGACCCAAGTGCAAAGCATCGTGCGTCCGGACGAATCGCATTTCGCCCTGGAGGCCAAGGTCACCTACCCCGACGGCCGCCCTGACACCGTCTACGTAAACCCCTACAGCGGCGTCATCCAGGGATCGGCCCCGGCGTTCAACTTCAAGGCCTTTACACGTGCACTGCATGGCTGGTGGCTGGTGCCATTCACCAACGGTTACAGTTGGGGCTGGTACCTGGTGTCTTTCCTCGGTCTGCCGCTGCTCGCGTCCCTGGTGACCGGGCTGGTGGTCTACAAGCGTTTCTGGAAGGGTTTCTTCCGTCCGACCCTGCGTATCCGCCACGGCGCCCGTATTTTCTGGGGCGACTTCCATCGGCTCAGCGGCATCTGGTCGATCTGGTTCATTGCGGTCATTTCCGTCACAGGTGTCTGGTTCCTGATCGAGGCTTCGCTCGCCGACAACGGGATTTCCATCTCCAGTGCACCGGTCGTCCCGGTAGTGGCCCGCGAAAGCGTTCCGCTCTCGGCCAATGGCATGCCGCCGCCACAGCTGAACCTGGATCGCGCCATCGAGATCGCCCAGCAGCGAATCCCAGGGCTGGAGGCGAGCTTCGTCAGCCTGCCCTTCAACGCCTACAGCCATTTGGAAATCGGCGGTCGCGGCTGGTATCCGCTGATGTTCCAGACCGCGACTATCAATCCCTATAACGGTGACGTGGATGCCTCGCGCTTGTTATCGGACCGTACGGCGCTGGAGTTCGTCACCGAATCGATGCGCCCGTTGCACACCGGGGACTTCGGCGGACTGTGGATCAAGCTTATCTGGTTCTTCTTTGGTCTGGTCCTGAGCCTGATGGTCCTCAGTGGCCTGTTGATCTGGACCAAACGCACCGCCCTGGCCACCGCCAACGCCTTCAAGCGCGGCCAGAAACCCGCACCACAGGCCTTGGCCGCGCCTTTATTGCAGCCGTCCCTGCACCGTGACTCGCCGGAGGGCAACCTGTGAACCCGTCCACCACGACAACATCACCCTCACGCCTGGGCCAGTTCTGGCACAAATGGCGTTTCCACCTCAACGTGTTGTTGCTGTTGATTCCCCTGGGTTTCATGCCTAAGTATTTTTCAGAAGCGGCTCTGTTCCGAGGAGACGGAGGGCTTGGCGAGCGTGAAGTCGGCGAGGTCCAGGTCGGGCCGTGGAGCCTGCGCCTGGCGGAGTTTCGCAACGAAGCGCCTCGCACCCAAGGGCCCGCCGGCCCGATGAAACACTTCAACGCCGCCCTCTGCCAGCGCTGCATCAGCCAGGTCAAAGCCACCTACTTGCGCATCGGAAAACCGCGCAGCCTGCGGGCTGCCGGGGTGATTTTCTTCGGCTCGCCGTATCGCATGGGCGCCTTGCTGCCAGTGCCGAAGAAGACCCAGCCAGACGCCGAACTGTGGATCACCCTTGAGGGCTGGGACGGTTCGATGCATCAAGCTTCCATTCCCCTGAGCCAAGCCTCACCGGCCACCGTCGCCTGGTTGCAAACCCAAGGAGCCCGACCATGACCCTACGCGCCGTTCTCAACAGCCTGGCGCTGCTGCTGTGCGCAGGTTTCGCCACCAGCGCGCAGGCCCACAACCCGATGTGCGAATGTAAAGCCATCGATGCCGAACAGATCCAATGCACCGGCGGTTTTTCCGACGGCAGCGGTGCCCCAGGGGTGACGCTGGACGTGATTGGCTACGACGAAACCATCCTGGTCCCGGGCAAGCTCGGCGCCGACTCGACCCTGACCTTCAAAAAGCCGAACGCCGAATTCTACGTGCTCTTCGACGCAGGTCCCGGCCACGTAGTGGAAATCGACCAAGCCGACATCGAGGCCCCATGAGCGCACCTGTTACCCAAGTCATCCGCCCCGCCGGTGCCGGACATGAAACCCTTTACGTGTTGCTGCTGTGCCTGATCATCGTACTGGGCGCCGGCTCGGTCGTGGCTTGGCACGGGGAAACCCAGGACGTCGCGCACCTGGAGACCTATCAACTGGATGCTCGCCGCGACCTCAGCGCCGCCGAGCAAGGCATCTATGCCGACCTGCGGGTGACGCTGGATGAGATCCGCCTTCTGCGCGAAAGCGAGCCAGCCCTCCCCGGCCCGCAAGCCTTGGCCGACGAAGGCTTTGCGCCGTTCGCCCACGACGCCAGTTCCGTCAGTCGAGGCGACCACGCCTGGCAGCTGTTGAACGAACAGGCCTACTTCGGCGCAAGCACCAAACCGTCGGTCTCGGGCTCCTTTCTGATGCGCATCAGCGAAGCGTCCGACGCAGCCCCGGACATCTGGCTTAACCGCAACAACTCTCCGACGGCCCCCACGGCACTGGACGACGCCGCCCTGTCCGCCGCCGGCTGGCAACAGATCGTCGCGCAATTCGATGCCGGCGTAACCCGCCAGCACCGGCACTGACCCCACGTTTTTTTCGAGAGAAGACCGTTTGCCCATGCCTATTGCATTTCAACGCCGCCCCTTGCTGCGCCTGCTATTGATCGGCCTGCTCGCTTGCCTGGTCGCCCCACTGGCGAGCGCCGAAACATCCAAGCGCCTGCGCATCGGCATCACCTTGCACCCTTATTACAGCTACGTGGCCAACATCGTCGGCGACAAGGCCGAAGTGGTGCCGTTGATCCCGGCAGGTTTCAACCCTCACGCCTATGAACCCCGCGCGCAAGACATCAAGCGCATCGGCGGCCTGGACGTGATCGTGCTCAACGGCGTCGGCCACGACGATTTCGCCGACCGCATGATCGCCGCCAGCGAAACCCCGGGCGTCAAGGTCATAGAAGCCAACGAAAACGTACCCTTGCTGGCCGCCACGGGCACCGCCGCACGAGGCGCGGGCAAAGTCGTAAACCCACACACTTTCCTGTCCATCAGCGCGTCCATCGCCCAGGTCAACAATATCGCCCGGGAATTGGGCAAGCTCGACCCGGACAATGCCAAGGCCTATACGCAGAATGCCCGCGCCTATGGCAAGCGCCTGCGGCAGATGCGTGCCGCCGCCCTGGCCAAGCTGACCCAGGCGCCGAATGCCGAACTGCGGGTCGCCACGGTGCACGCCGCCTACGACTACCTGTTGCGCGAATTCGGTCTGGAAGTCACCGCCGTGGTCGAGCCCGCCCACGGCATCGAGCCCAGCCCCAGCCAACTGAAAAAGACCATCGACCAACTGCGTGAGTTGGACGTGAAAGTGATCTTCTCGGAGATGGACTTCCCGTCCACCTACGTCGACACCATCCAGCGTGAATCGGGGGTGAAGCTGTACCCGCTCTCGCACATCTCGTACGGCGACTACAGCGCCGAGAAGTACGAAAAGGAAATGACCGGCAACCTCGACACGGTAGTCCGAGCGATCCAGGAGTCCGGCGCATGACCGTCCAGGAAACCCTTATCCAGCCACACGCCGGACCATTGATCGAGTTCGCCGACGTGGGTCTCAACCTGGGTCGCACCACGATTCTCGACAGCGTGGCATTCCAAGTGCAACCGGGCAGCATCCATGCGCTGGTCGGCCCCAATGGTGGTGGCAAGAGTTCGCTGATCAAGACTTTGCTCGGGCAGATGCCGCATCAGGGCCGCTTGAGCCTGCGATGGCCGAGCGAGCCTGGGGTGATCGGCTACGTGCCCCAGGCATTGGAATTCGACCGGGGCCTGCCCATGACCGTGGATGATTTCATGGCGGCGATGTGTCAGCGACGGCCAGCCTTTCTCGGCCTGAGCAAACACTACGCTGGCGCCATCGGCCAGGCGCTGGAGCGGGTCGGAATGCAGGACAAGCGCAAGCGGCGCATGGGCGCGTTGTCAGGCGGCGAGCGCCAGCGGGTGTTGTTGGCCCAGGGGTTGATTCCTTCACCGCAATTGCTGGTGCTGGATGAACCGATGTCGGCGCTGGACGAAGCAGGCATCCAGGTGTTTGAAAAATTGCTACAAGACTGGCGCCTTGCCGGAATCACGGTGCTGTGGATCGAACACGACCTGGAAGCCGTCGGGCGCCTGGCTGACCGCGTCACCGGCCTGAATCGCCGCGTTCTGTTCGATGGCCCGCCGCGCCAGACCCTGACACCGGAACGCCTGCTGACGCTGTTTTCCACCCATCCACGCACGAACGGGAGCGCCGCCGGATGAGTTACGAAGCCTTTCGCTTGATGATCCAGGGCTGGGCCTCGTCCGGTTATCTGCCCGAGGCGCTCGCCTATGGATTCGTAGTCAATGCCTTGCTGGCCGGGCTATTGATCGGGCCGGTGCTGGGCGGCCTTGGCACGCTGGTAGTGGTCAAGCGCTTCGCGTTTTTCTCCGAGGCGGTGGGCCATGCGGCGCTGACTGGCGTGGCCATTGGTATCTTGCTCGGCGAACCCTACACCGGGCCCTACGGCAGCCTGTTCGGCTACTGCCTGCTGTTCGGCATCTTGCTCAATTACTTGCGCAACCGCACGGGCCTGGCGCCGGACACCTTGATCGGCGTTTTCCTTTCGGTGTCCCTGGCCCTGGGCGCCAGCCTGCTGTTGATCCTGGCGGGCAAGATCAATGTGCACATCCTGGAAAACGTGTTGTTCGGCTCGGTGCTGACGGTCAATGGCAACGACCTCGTGGTGCTGGCGGTGGTCGGCTCGCTGGTGATGGCCCTGGCGCTGCCGCTGTACAACCGAATCATGCTCGCCAGTTTCAATCCGCAATTGGCGGCGGTACGCGGGGTCGCAGTCAAGACCCTGGACTATCTATTCGTGGTGCTGGTGACCCTGATCACCGTGGCAGCGGTGAAGGTCATCGGCGCCATTCTGGTCGGTGCGCTGCTGGTGATTCCGGCCGCGGCCGCGCGTCTGCTCAGCCAATCGTTGAAAGGCTTTTTCTGGTGCTCGGTTTTGATTGCGACCGTCAGCACGTTGTGCGGGATCCTGGCGCCGATTGTCTTCGACCTGCCGATCCCATCCGGTGCCGCGATCATTCTGGTGGCCGGTATCGCATTCGCCCTTGCCGCCATCGCCCGAGGGGTTGTCCCCCAACTGAAAGGGAATCTTGGATAAATGTTTTTTTCATTACGACAACTGGCCTTGGCCTTCACCTTGTGCGGCGTCGTCGCCACCTCGTCATTTGCTGACGAAAAGGTCCGTCTGCTTGCCTCGCTGCCGATCACCTACGGCTTGAGCGACGCCTTGCTCAAGGGCACCGATGTCAGCCTGGACCGGGCCGCGCCGGACAATCTACCCGGTACCCGGCAAAGCGCATATTTCAGCGGGCGTGGCGCCGCGGCACTGGGCAAACTCGCCGGTGAGGCTGACGCGGTGATCGGCCTGCGCTCGCTGTGGCCGGACGATCCGCTGTATCCGATGGCCCGGCGCAGCAATATCCACATTGTCGAGGTCGACGCGGCGCGCCCGGTGGACGGCGCCCTGCCCGGTATCGCCGTGCAACCGGGCATGGCCGATGGCCTGGCGAGCCAGCCGTGGATGGCCAGCCATAACCTTGGCCGGATGGCCGATGTGATCGCCGCCGACCTGGTGCGCCTGGCCCCGACGGCCAAGTCGAAGATCAACGCCAACCTCGCGACGCTCAAGCAACGCTTGCTCAAGCTCAGCGCCGACAGCGAAAAAAGGCTCGCCGGGGCTGACAACTTGAGTGTGGTAAGCCTGAGCGAGCATTTTGGCTACTTGATCAGCGGGTTGAATCTGGATGGGATCAGCACCGATGCCCGGCCCGATGCCGACTGGACACCCGACGCCCTGAAGCAGCTGGCCGCCACGTTGAAAGACAACGACGTCGCGCTGGTCCTGCATCACCGAGAGCCGTCGCAAGCATTGAAAGCGGCCATTGTAGAAGGCGGTAGCCAACTGTTGGTGTTGAGTACCGACGGCGCCGATCCGGTGGCGGAGCTGGAAGGTAACGTGGCCTTGGTCGTCGCCGCGTTGACGAAGGACTGACGGCAACAACGCAATCAGCCGAGGAAGCGAGCTCCCGCAAAGATTGATTCAGGTCAGGACATCCCCTGGCACCCGCACAAACCCTTCCATCAGCACCCGCGCGCTGCGGCTCATGATGGCTTTTTTCACGGTCCATTCGCCGCCGACCTGGCTGGCCTCGGCGCCGACGCGCAGGGTGCCGGACGGGTGCCCGAAGCGTACGGCGGTGCGTTCGGTGCCGCCGGCCGCCAGGTTCACCAGAGTGCCGGAAATGGCGGCGGCGGTGCCGATGGCAACGGCGGCGGTGCCCATCATCGCGTGGTGCAGCTTGCCCATGGACAGTGCCCGCACCAGCAAGTCGACGTCGCCGGCCGCCACGGCTTTTCCGCTGGATGAAACGTAGTCCGCCGGCGAGGCGACAAACGCTACCTTAGGCGTGTGTTGGCGCTGGGCGGCCTCGTCCAGATGCTTGATCAGCCCCATGCGCAAGGCACCGTAAGCGCGGATTGTCTCGAACATCGCCAGGGCTTTCGGATCGCCATTGATCGCACCCTGCAGCTCAGTGCCGGTGTAACCGACGTCGCGGGCATTGATGAAAATAGTCGGGATGCCTGCGTTGATCAGGGTCGCCTTGAGTGTCCCGACGCCCGGCACCTCCAAGTCGTCCACCAGATTGCCGGTGGGAAACATCGAGCCGCCACCGCCCTCCTCCTCGGCTGCCGGGTCCATGAATTCCAGCTGCACTTCGGCCGCTGGAAAGGTCACGCCGTCGAGTTCAAAGTCACCGGTTTCCTGCACCGCGCCGTTGGTAATCGGCACATGAGCGATGATGGTCTTGCCGATGTTGGCCTGCCAGATCCGCACCACGGCGGTACCGTTTTGCGGGATGCGACTGGTCTCCAGCAAACCACTGCTGATGGCGAATGAACCGACCGCCGCCGACAGGTTCCCGCAATTGCCGCTCCAATCCACGAACGGTTTATCGATGGACACCTGGCCGAACAGGTAATCGACATCGTGGTCGGCCCGGGTGCTCTTGCACAGGATCACGGTCTTGCTGGTGCTGGACGTGGCGCCGCCCATGCCATCGATCTGCTTCTCGTACGGGTCGGGGCTGCCGATCACCCGTAGCAACAAGGCATCCCGGACCGGACCCGGGACCCGGGCCGCTTCGGGCAGATCTTGCAGGCTGAAGAAAACACCTTTGCTGGTGCCGCCACGCATGTAGGTCGCGGGGATCTTGATTTGCGGCGAGTGAGCCATGTGCTCTAACTCCTGAAAAAAGGCGGCCAGATACTGGCCACCCAAACGATTTAAACGGCAACCGCCGATTCAAGGAAATCCTGGGCAAAGCGTTGCAGCACGCCCCCGGCTTCGTAGATCGACACTTCTTCGGCCGTGTCGAGACGGCAGGTCACCGGCACTTCGACGCGCTCGCCGTTCCTGCGAGTGATAACCAAGGTCAGCGTCGCTCGCGGGGTGCGCTCGCCGATCACGTCATAAATTTCGCTGCCGTCGATGCCCAGGGTCTTGCGGTCCGTGCCGGGCTGGAATTCCAGCGGTAATACACCCATGCCCACCAGGTTGGTGCGGTGGATGCGTTCGAAACCTTCGGCGGCGATCGCCTCGACACCGGCCAGGCGCACGCCCTTGGCCGCCCAGTCCCGCGACGAACCCTGGCCATAATCGGCACCGGCAATGATGATCAACGGCTGCTTGCGTTCCATGTAGGTTTCAATCGCTTCCCACATGCGCATGACCTGGCCTTCCGGCTCGACCCGGGCCAGGGAGCCCTGCTTGACCTTGCCGTTCTCCTGGACCATTTCGTTGAACAGTTTCGGGTTGGCAAAGGTGGCGCGCTGCGCGGTCAGGTGGTCGCCACGGTGAGTCGCGTAGGAGTTGAAGTCTTCTTCCGGCAAGCCCATTTTCGCCAGGTATTCGCCGGCGGCACTGTTCAGCATGATGGCGTTGGACGGCGACAGGTGATCGGTGGTGATGTTGTCCGGCAACACCGCCAGCGGACGCATGCCCTTGAGCGGTCGCGCGCCGGCCAGTGCGCCTTCCCAATACGGCGGACGACGGATGTAGGTGCTTTGTGGGCGCCAGTCGTACAGCGGCGTGACTTTAGGCCCGGTGTCTTCCTGGATGGCGAACATCGGGATGTACACCTGGCGGAACTGCTCCGGTTTTACCGATGCCTTGACCACCGCGTCGATTTCTTCGTCGCTCGGCCAGATGTCCTTGAGACGGATCTCGCGGCCGTCGACCATGCCCAGCACATCCTTCTCGATGTCGAAGCGGATGGTCCCGGCGATGGCGTAAGCCACCACCAGCGGCGGCGAAGCGAGGAACGCCTGCTTGGCGTACGGGTGGATGCGCCCGTCGAAGTTGCGGTTGCCCGACAGCACCGCGGTGGCGTACAGGTCGCGGTCGATGATTTCCTGTTGGATCAGCGGGTCCAGCGCGCCGGACATGCCGTTGCAGGTGGTGCAGGCAAACGCAACGACGCCGAAGCCCAGCTTCTCGAGTTCGGTCGTCAGGCCGGCTTCATCCAGGTACAGCGCCACGGTTTTCGAACCCGGCGCCAGGGACGACTTGACCCACGGCTTGCGGGCCAGGCCCAGGCGGTTGGCGTTGCGTGCCAGCAGGCCGGCGGCGATCACGTTGCGCGGGTTGCTGGTGTTGGTGCAACTGGTGATGGCAGCGATGATCACCGCGCCGTCGGGCATCTGCCCGGGCACATCGTCCCACTGGCCGGAAATGCCTTTGGCAGCCAGGTCCGATACCGCGACGCGGGCGTGGGGGTTGCTGGGACCTGCCATGTTGCGCACCACCGACGACAGGTCGAAGGTCAGGCCGCGCTCGTATTGCGCGCCCTTGAGGCCATCCGCCCACAGGCCCACGTGCTTGGCATAGGTTTCCACCAACTGCACCTGGGTGTCTTCGCGGCCGGTGAGCTTCAAGTAATCGATCGTCTGCTGATCGATATGGAACATCGCCGCCGTGGCGCCGTATTCGGGGGCCATGTTGGAGATCGTCGCGCGGTCGCCCAAGGTCAGGGCACTGGCGCCTTCGCCGAAAAACTCCAGCCAGGCACCGACGACTTTTTGCTTGCGCAGGAATTCGGTCAGTGCCAGCACCATGTCGGTGGCGGTGATGCCCGGCTGCAGTTTGCCGGTCAGCTCGACACCGATGATTTCCGGCAGACGCATCCATGAGGCGCGACCGAGCATGACACTTTCGGCTTCCAGGCCGCCGACGCCGATGGCGATCACGCCCAGGGCATCGACGTGGGGCGTGTGGCTGTCGGTGCCGACGCAGGTGTCGGGGAACGCCACGCCGTCACGCTGTTGGATCACCGGCGACATTTTTTCCAGGTTGATCTGGTGCATGATCCCGTTGCCCGGCGGAATCACGTCGACGTTCTTGAAGGCTTTCTTGGTCCAGTTGATGAAGTGAAAGCGGTCTTCGTTGCGCCGGTCTTCGATGGCACGGTTCTTCGCGAACGCCTGGGGATCGGACCCGCCGCTCTCCACCGCCAGCGAATGGTCGACGATCAGTTGGGTCGGCACCACCGGATTGACCTGCGCCGGATCGCCGCCTTGCAAGGCGATGGCATCGCGCAGGCCAGCAAGGTCCACCAGGGCGGTCTGGCCAAGAATGTCATGACACACCACCCGCGCCGGGAACCACGGGAAATCCAAGTCGCGCTTGCGCTCGATCAGTTGCAGCAGCGACTCGCGCAGCGTGGCCGGATCGCAGCGGCGCACGAGGTTTTCCGCCAGCACGCGTGAGGTGTATGGCAGGCCGTCATAGGCGCCGGGGCGGATGGCCTCCACGGCAGCGCGAACGTCGAAATAATCCAGCGAAGTGCCGGGCAGCGATTTGCGAAATTCTGTGTTCATCGTCAGGACTCGGGTCACGGTGGTTTCAGAAAGGCGCTTGCCACGACCAGGATCGTTCCTACGCAGAGCTTGGGAACGATCCTGGTAATCGCGTGAGCCCTCCCGCTCAGCGTTGTTCGATTGGCACGAACTTGCGCTGTTCGACGCCGGTGTATTCGGCGCTCGGTCGGATGATGCGGTTGTTGGCGCGTTGTTCGAACACGTGGGCGGCCCAGCCGGTCAGGCGCGAGCAAACGAAGATCGGCGTAAACAGCTTGGTCGGGATGCCCATGAAGTGGTACGCCGAGGCATGGTAGAAGTCGGCATTGGGGAACAGCTTCTTCTGCTCCCACATGGTCTTGTCAATGGCTTCGGACACTGGGAACAGCACCGTGTCGCCCACTTCGTCGGCGAGTTTTTTCGACCAGCCCTTGATCACCTCGTTGCGCGGGTCGTTGTCCTTATAGATCGCGTGGCCGAAGCCCATGATCTTATCCTTGCGCGCCAGCATGCCGAGAGTGCCTTCGATGGCCTCCTGGGGCGAGCTGAAGCGCTCGATCATTGCCATCGCCGCTTCGTTGGCGCCACCGTGCAACGGGCCGCGCAACGAGCCGATGGCAGCGGTGATGCAGGAGAACAGGTCCGACAGTGTGGAAGCGCAGACCCGGGCGGTGAAGGTCGAGGCGTTGAATTCGTGCTCGGCGTAGAGGATCAGCGATACGTTTATGACCTTGACGTGCAACTCGCTCGGCTTTTTGCCGTGCAACAGCTGCAGGAAGTGGCCGCCGATAGAGGCTTCGTCGGTCACACACTCGATGCGCTGGCCTTCGTGACTGAAGCGGTACCAGTAGCACATGATCGCCGGGAATGCGCCCAACAGGCGATCGGTCTTGTCGTGCTGCTCGGAAAAGTCGTTCTCTGGTTCAAGATTGCCCAGGAACGAGCAGCCAGTGCGCATCACATCCATCGGATGGGCGTCGGCAGGAATGCGCTCTAGCACTTCTTTCAACGCCTGGGGCAAGTCGCGCAATTGGCTGAGCTTGCGTGTGTAGGCGTCGAGTTGCGCCTGGGTCGGCAGTTCGCCGTACAGCAGCAGGTAAGCCACTTCTTCAAATTGTGCATCAGCCGCCAGGTCGCGAACGTCGTAGCCGCGATAGGTCAGGCCGGCACCCGACTGGCCTACGGTGGACAATGCGGTTTGCCCGGCCACCTGGCCACGGAGCCCGGCGCCACTGAGTACTTTTGCTTCGGCCATTAGTGCTATCTCCATTTTCTTGAATTTGTCGGGGAGCCGCGCCTTACTTCTTCGCCGCGAACAACGCATCGAGCTTCTGCTCGAACGTGTGGTAGTCGATGCGATCGTAAAGCTCCATACGGGTCTGCATGGTGTCGATGACATTCTGTTGCGTGCCGTCGCGGCGGATCGCGGTGTAGACATTCTCGGCGGCCTTGTTCATCGCGCGGAACGCCGACAGCGGATACAGCACCAGGGACACGTCGGCCCCGGCGAGTTGCTCGGTGGTGTACAGCGGGGTTGCGCCGAACTCGGTGATGTTGGCCAGGATCGGCGCTTTCACGCGGCTGGCGAACAGCTTGTACATGTCCAATTCGGTGATGGCTTCGGGAAAAATCATGTCGGCACCGGCCTCGATGCACGCGGCCGCACGGTCCAGGGCCGATTCCAAGCCTTCCACCGCCAGGGCATCGGTCCGCGCCATGATCACGAAACTGTCGTCGGTGCGGGCATCGACGGCGGCCTTGATGCGGTCGACCATCTCCTGCTGCGAGACGATTTCCTTGTTTGGACGATGGCCGCAACGCTTGGCGCCGACCTGATCTTCGATATGAATCGCCGCCGCGCCGAACTTGATCATCGATTTGACCGTACGGGCGACGTTGAACGCCGAGGAACCAAACCCGGTGTCGACGTCCACCAGTAGCGGCAGATCGCAGACGTCGGTGATACGGCGCACATCGGTCAGCACGTCATCCAGGCCGGTAATCCCCAGGTCGGGCACGCCAAGGGAGCCGGCCGCCACGCCGCCGCCCGAAAGGTAGATTGCCTTGAAGCCGGCGCGCTTGGCCAGCAACGCATGGTTGGCGTTGATGGTGCCGACCACTTGCAATGGATGCTCGGCGGCGACCGCATCGCGAAAACGCTGGCCTGGCGTGCTCTTGCTGGAACTCATGACTCACCTCGTTGAGTGGCGGCGCTGTCCTGGAAATGGCGCGCGATATTGCGTTTGGAAGCGCCGATGTGCCGGCGCATCAATAACTCAGCCAGTTCGCCATCACGGTCGGCGATGGCGTCGAGAATCCGGTGATGCTCGGCAAAGGCTTGGCGCGGACGGTTTGGCGTGGTGGAAAACTGGATGCGATACATGCGCACCAGTTGGTACAACTCGCCGCAGAGCATTTGCGTCAGGGTGCGGTTGCCGCTGCCCTGGATGATCCGGTAATGAAAGTCGAAATCACCTTCCTGCTGGTAGTAACCGACACCGGCCTGGAACGCCGCATCGCGCTCGTGGGTTTCCAGCACACGGCGCAGTTCGTCGATTTCTTCCAGAGTCATGCGCTCGGCCGCCAGACGGCAGGCCATGCCTTCGAGGGATTCACGGATTTCGTAGAGTTCCAGCAGTTCGGCATGGCTCAGCGACACCACCCGCGCCCCAACATGCGGGATGCGCACCAGCAGGCGCTGGCCTTCCAGGCGATGGATCGCCTCGCGTAGCGGCCCGCGGCTGATTCCGTAGGTCCGGGCCAGCTCGGGCTCGGAGATCTTGCTGCCGGGGGCGATTTCGCCTTTGACGATGGCGGCCTGGATACGCCGGAAGACGTTCTCGGACAGGGTTTCCGTGTCGTCCGGGGCAACCGTCGGTGTTTCGAGCTGATCGAGCATATTGTCGACACCTTACAAATCAATACGGCAAAAACTACCCGCTCAATCTATAAACGTCAAAGTAAAATTATGGATTGTCGACAATCGCCTAATAAACGCTCCTGAGATAACCACCGTTCAGAAGCATCGTAGCCCCCGGCCAGCGGTGGCGTCAGAAAACCACCGTGCTAGAATGCCGCCGCAATTGCCGCTCTCCCTATATATAGAGAAGGCAACCTAGGAGCTTGTGCAGTAATGCCAGGGCCTGAACCGATAAACGGAACGCTGCGCACCAGGATCTATGACACTCAAGCCCTTATCTGCTGCTTTCTATTTCATGTGCCTGCCGGGGCTTGCCGCGGCGGGTGAAAAAACCGTGTACGGCCTCAACGAATATGCAGCGCTGCAAGGCATCGACCTGGAGGTCGCCGCCAAGCTCGACACCGGCGCCAAGACCGCATCCCTCAGCGCCAGGGACATCAAGCGTTTCAAGCGCAATGGCGAATCCTGGGTGCGTTTCTACCTGGCCATCGACGCGGCCCATTCTCACCCCATCGAACGCCCGCTGGCCCGAGTCAGCAAGATCAAGCGTCGCGCCGGTGACTACGACCCGGAAGAAGGCAAGAAATACACGGCCCGGCCGGTCATTGAACTGGACATCTGCATGGGCTCCGCCCTGCGCAGCATTGAAGTGAACCTGACCGACCGCAGCGCCTTCCAATACCCGTTGCTGATCGGCTCCGAAGCGCTCAAGCGTTTCGATGCGCTGGTCGACCCCAGTCTTAAATACGCTGCCGGCAAACCCGCCTGCGCCAATGCCGCTCATACCGCAGAGTAATTCCAATGCGCTCCCTTACCCTCCATCTGAAAATGCTGATCGCCATCCTGGTGGTGCTGGGCCTGTCGGTGACGGCCTATCAGATTTTCGTGCTCGGCATCCCGGTCACCGAAGACGCCACCGACGACTTGTGGAACATCGACGCCAAGGTCGAATTCGTGCCCAACGCCAAGGATCCGGTGAAAATCCAGATGTTCGTGCCGCCCTTGAGCCGCGACTATGTGAGCCTCAATGAGAGTTTCATTTCCAACAATTACGGCGTGGCGGTGAACCGGGTCGACGGCAACCGCAAGGTGACGTGGTCGGCCCGTCGCGCCAAAGGCAACCAGACCCTGTATTACCGCCTGGTGCTGACCAAGCGCTACAGCGCCGAGAAAACCAAGGTCAAGGGCCCGACTTTCCGTGACAGCATCGCCGTCGAGGGCCCGGAAAAACTGGCCGCCGAAGCATTGCTGGCGCCGATCCGCCAGCATTCGGCGGATGTCGAGACGTTTATCAGCGAAGCCATCAAGCGGGTCAACAACCTCAACGATGACAACGTCAAGCTGCTGCTGGCCGGCGATCCTTCGTCGAGCAATAAAGCCAAAATCGTCGAGTTGGTGCTGTCCATCGCCCACGTGCCGGTGGAAAAAGTCCATACCATCCGCCTGGTCGCCGACCAGCCGCAGACGCCTGAACTGTGGCTACGCAGTTTCAACGGCACCGACTGGCTGTACTTCAACCCCGACTCCGGCGAGCAAGGCCTGCCGACCGACCGCCTGCTGTGGTGGACCGGCGACGAGAACCTGATCACCGTCGATGGCGGCAAGAAAGCCGCCGTCACCTTCAGCATGAACAACAGCGAAATGAACGCCATTCGCCTGGCCAAGCTGACGGACGAGAACACCGACGCCAACTTCCTCGAGTACTCGCTCTACGGATTGCCGCTGCAAACCCAGCAGACGTTCATGATCATGGTGATGATCCCGATTGGCGTGCTGGTGATCCTGGTGTTGCGTAACCTGATCGGCCTGCAGACCCTCGGGACGTTCACCCCGGTGCTGATCGCCTTGGCCTTCCGCGAAACCCAGCTGGGCTTCGGCATCATCCTGTTCACGGTGATTACCACCCTGGGCCTGTCGCTGCGCTCCTATTTGGAGCACCTCAAGCTGCAGATGCTGCCAAGGCTCTCGGTGGTGCTGACGTTCGTGGTGGTGCTGATCGCCGCGATCAGCCTGTTCAGCCACAAGTTGGGCCTGGAGCGCGGCTTGTCGGTGGCGCTGTTCCCGATGGTGATCCTGACCATGACCATCGAACGCCTGTCCATCACCTGGGAAGAACGCGGCGCCGGCCACGCGATGAAAGTCGCCATCGGCACGCTGTTCGCCGCGTCGCTGGCGCACCTGATCATGAGCGTGCCGGAGCTGGTGTACTTCGTGTTCACCTTCCCGGCGATCCTGCTAATCCTGGTGGGCTTCATGCTGGCCATGGGTCGTTATCGTGGTTATCGCCTGACCGAGCTGGTGCGGTTCAAGGCCTTCGTCAAGGCTGACTCCTGATGTTCGGCCTGTGGAAAACCTGGAAGGCCCTGGAAGCCCGGGGCATCATGGGCATCAATCGGCGTAACGCCGACTACGTGCTCAAGTACAACAAGCGCAGCCTGTATCCCATCGTCGATGACAAGATCATCACCAAGGAGCGGGCAATCATTGCCGGTATTCACGTACCGGAGTTGTATGGAGTGATTTCCACCGAGAAGGAAATCGACAAGCTCGACGAAATCATCGGGGGGCGTACCGATTTCGTGA
Organism: Pseudomonas sp. Z5-35; assembly: GCF_051131945.1. Lineage (NCBI taxonomy): Bacteria > Pseudomonadati > Pseudomonadota > Gammaproteobacteria > Pseudomonadales > Pseudomonadaceae > Pseudomonas > Pseudomonas sp. Z5-35. Next base: position 1,858,270 of record NZ_CP071640.1, on the reverse strand, counting down.
TCAAGCCGGCCCAGGGCGCCGGGGGCGACGGCATCATAGTGATCGCCGACCGCTTCGAGGGTCGCTATCGAACCGTGTCTGGCAAAATCATCAGCCACGAAGAAATCGAGCACCACATCTCCAGCATCCTTACGGGTCTGTACTCCCTTGGCGGACACCGTGACCGCGCACTGATCGAATACCGTGTGACCCCAGACCAGATCTTCAAGAGCATCAGCTACGAAGGCGTGCCGGACATCCGTATCATCGTGCTGATGGGCTATCCGGTGATGGCCATGTTGCGACTGCCGACCCGCCAGTCCGGCGGCAAGGCCAACCTGCACCAGGGCGCCATTGGCGTCGGCGTTGACCTCGCCACGGGCCTGACCCTGCGCGGAACCTGGCTGAACAACATCATCACTAAACACCCCGACACCACCAACGCAGTGGACGGCGTGCAACTGCCCTATTGGGACGGTTTCATGAAACTGGCCGCCGGTTGCTATGAACTTTGCGGGCTGGGCTACATCGGTGTCGACATGGTCCTGGACCAGGAAAAAGGCCCGTTGATCCTGGAACTGAACGCCCGGCCGGGCCTGAACATCCAGATTGCCAACGACTGCGGCCTGACCTTGCGCACCCATGCCGTTGAAGCACGCCTGGAAGAACTCAAGGCCCGGGGTGTTATCGAAACCGTGGAAGAACGCGTGGCGTTTGCCCAGGAGTTGTTTGGGCATATTCCGCCGGTTGAGGGTTGAAGCTGAGGATGAAAACCGAAGCTGAAGGTTGAACCCTGTGGCGAGGGAGCTTGCTCCCGCTGGGTTGCGCAGCAACCCCAAAGCCCAGCACCTCGGTGTATCAGAATGATCGCGCTCAACTGCCCAGGGGGCCGCAGCCCAGCGGGAGCAAGCTCCCTCGCCACGGGTCTCATTGAAACTTCAGACCTGTTCAATACCGACATCCCTCTAGGAGCAAATCCTACAGGGGATTACAATCGCCCCCCCGCCTGAACGGCTGATCTGCCCCGCCCATGCCAACCTGCTCCGTACACTCGCTGCCCTATCGCGCCGATCCCGCCGAATACTTTGCGGCGATCCGCCATGCCCCAGGCAGCGTGCTGCTCGACAGCGGCCGACCGAGTGCCGAACGCGGTCGTTATGACCTGCTCAGCGCCTGGCCATTGGAGCAACTGATGGTATTGCCGGAGGAACGTGGCGGTGATTTCCTGCACCGCCTTCGGCTCCATCTGACGCAACTGGGCCGCGCAGACCTACCGGCCCAGGTCCAATTGCCCTTCGCCGGCGGCTTGATCGGTTACATGAGTTACGACTTCGGCCGACACCTTGAAGTCCTGCCGTCCCACGCCAAGGACGACCTGCAATTGCCTGACGCGCGTTTTGGCCTGTACGACTGGGCGCTGATCACCGATCACCAGGTCCGCACTAGCCAACTCGTCTTCCATCCCCACTGCAGCGAAAGCGAACGCCAGCAACTGATCGAATTGTTCGCCCGTCCAAACCCGCCGCCCGTCACTGCGTTCAACCTTCAAGGCCCGATGACGCCCGACCTCAGCGCCGAGGACTATCGGCAAGCATTCGAGCGTATCCAGGCCTATATCCAGGCCGGCGATTGTTATCAAGTCAACTTTGCCCAACGTTTTCGCGCCCCCTGCCAAGGCGATGCCTGGGTCGCTTATCAGGCGCTGCGGGCGGCTTGCCCGACGCCGTTCTCCGGTTTCCAGAGCCTGCCGGGCGGCGGTGCGGTGCTGAGCCTGTCGCCGGAACGTTTCGTCAAGGTCAGCGAACGCCACGTCGAAACCCGGCCGATCAAGGGCACCCGGCCTCGCGGCACCACGCCTGGGGAAGATGCCGCCCACGCCGCCGAGCTGCTGGCCAGCCCGAAAGACCGGGCGGAAAACCTGATGATCGTCGACCTGCTGCGCAACGACCTGGGCCGCACGTGCCGCGTTGGCTCGGTGCGGGTGCCGGAGTTGTTCAGCCTGGAAAGCTACCCGAATGTGCATCACTTGGTCAGCAGCGTGACCGGCGAGCTGGATGCTGACAGGGATGCCCTGGACTTGATCGCCGGCAGCTTCCCCGGCGGTTCGATCACCGGCGCGCCGAAAATTCGCGCCATGCAGATCATCGACGAACTCGAACCGACCCGACGCGGGCTTTATTGCGGCTCGTTGCTGTACCTGGACGTGCGCGGGGAAATGGACAGCTCCATTGCCATCCGCAGCTTGCTGGTCAAGGATGGGCAGGTCTGTTGCTGGGGAGGCGGCGGGATTGTCGCGGACTCGGAGTGGGAGGCGGAGTATCAGGAGTCGATGACCAAGGTCCGGGTCCTGCTCGAAACCCTGCAGGAACTCTAGGACTCCAGTGATCGCTCCTACGCTCCCGTAGGAACGATCAACCCGCTCAGGTCTACAGACTCAAGGGCCGATTCGAAGCCTCGATGAACGCCTGCTTCAACTCGGCAAAGGTATGCACCGCCGGGAACTGCGGGAATTCGCGGATCACATTGTCAGGCGCATGGAACAGAATCCCCGCGTCGGCTTCACCCAGCATCGTGGTGTCGTTGTAGGAATCCCCCGCCGCAATTACACGGTAGTACAGGCTCTTGAAGGCCAGGACCGACTGCCGTTTCGGATCCTTCTGACGCAACTGATAGCCAGTCACCCGCCCGTGGTCGTCAGTGATCAGCCGATGGCAGAGCAGCGTTGGAAAGCCCAGCTGACGCATCAACGGCTGGGAGAATTCATAGAATGTGTCCGAGAGAATCACCACCTGGAAGCGCTCGCGCAGCCAATCGACGAATTCGATGGCACCGTCCAGTGGTTTGAGGGTGGCGATCACTTCCTGGATATCGGAGAGCTTGAGGCCATGGTCGTCGAGGATGCGCAATCGCTGCTTCATCAGCACGTCGTAATCGGGAATGTCCCGAGTGGTTGCCCTGAGGGATTCAATCCCGGTTTTTTCAGCGAAGGCGATCCAGATCTCCGGGACCAACACACCTTCCAGGTCGAGACAGGCAATTTCCACAAGACACTCCCATTTTTTGCTGTTTATCGGTTGAGCGAACCAAAGGACTGCCGACTCTAGCCATTTGCCGAGACCTGCGCAACGCACAGGAGCGCGCCAGCCCGGGCAGCTTTTTGTTACCATCAGCCCCATATAGAGCGCCCAGCGCCACCGACCTGTAGGAAACCGCCCTGATGAGCCCAACGTTTGACGTCGTGGAACTCGCCACGACCTATGCCAACAAGTCCCCGCAGGACATCCTCAAGCTGGCCTTCGCCGAATTTGGCGACGACCTGTGGATATCCTTCAGTGGCGCCGAAGACGTGGTGCTGGTGGACATGGCCTGGAAGCTGAACAAGAACGTCAAGGTGTTCAGCCTCGACACCGGTCGCCTGCATCCGGAGACCTATCGTTTCATCGATCAGGTGCGCGAGCACTACAAGATCGAGATCGAGCTGGTCTCGCCGGACTACACGAAACTTGAACCCTTCGTGAAGGAAAAAGGCTTGTTCAGCTTCTATAAGGATGGCCACGGCGAGTGCTGCGGGATTCGCAAAATCGAACCGTTGCGGCGCAAACTGGCCGATGTCCGCGCCTGGGCCACCGGCCAGCGCCGCGACCAGAGCCCCGGCACCCGCAGCCAGGTGGCGGTGCTGGAAATCGATACCGCGTTTTCTACCCCGGAACGCACGCTGTACAAGTTCAACCCTTTGTCGCAAATGACCAGCGAAGAAGTCTGGGGCTATATCCGCATGCTGGAGCTGCCCTACAACAGCCTGCACGAGCGCGGCTTCATCAGCATCGGCTGCGAACCCTGCACCCGTCCGGTCCTGCCGAACCAGCACGAGCGCGAAGGCCGCTGGTGGTGGGAAGAAGCCACGCAGAAAGAATGCGGGTTGCATGCCGGCAACATCATCGCCAAGTCCAAGGTGGTCTGATAGCACGCAGTTTCCTGTACACAAAAATGTCACCACAAGTGGCATTTTTGTGTGCATTGATTCCATCACTGCGCTAAAAAGTTACAACTTGCTTCGATTCCTTACTCCGTCTCGACTCTCCCTTCCCTGCCTCTTTTGTAAAATTACCTGTTTGAATGGTCAGTTTTTACCTGCGCTATTTCAAATACTTATCTTTAATCAATAACAAAATGAAATTAGCAAGCTACGGGTTAGATTCAAGGCTGGCATAAATCTGGCTTGAGGTGGAAGACGTTTTGTATACAACTAACAACAAAACGTACACACACTTTAGATCCGCCAGCCTGAAGCGCCCTATCCCGTACAGGCTGCAGATGCCCCGTAATCAATGATTGCTCACCCCGCCGCGACGAAGATCTGCCGAGCCCCGCGCTCATGCACAGTCATCGCGGCCCTGAGAATCAGGAGCCTGCCGGAATGCGTACAAGTCTCTCTAATAACATCGCGCTGGATCTGCCCTCCCCAACTACTGCCTTTGATGACCCAACCGCAGCCCTTCCCACGTTGAGCCCCAGGCTACACAACAAGGATCTCGCACCGACCAAGGCCGAGGGCCGACGCTGGGGCCGCTATAGCATCTTTGCCCTGTGGACGAACGACGTGCATAACATCGCCAATTATTCGTTCGCCATAGGCCTGTATGCGTTGGGCCTGGGCGCTTGGCAAATCCTCCTCTCGCTGGGGATCGGCGCAGCGTTGGTGTATGGCTTCATGAATCTATCCGGCTACATGGGCCAGAAGACCGGCGTGCCGTTTCCTGTCATCAGTCGGATCAGTTTCGGCATTCATGGCGCGCAGATTCCTGCACTGATCAGGGCAGTCATTGCCATCGCCTGGTTCGGTATCCAGACGTACCTAGCGTCCGTGGTGTTCCGCGTGTTGTTGACCGCCATCCACCCAGGCTTCGCCGAGTACGATCACAACTCGATCCTCGGGCTGTCGAGCCTCGGCTGGGTGTGTTTCGTGGCGATATGGTTCGTGCAATTGGTGATCCTGGCCTACGGCATGGAAATGGTTCGCCGTTATGAAGGCTTTGCCGGCCCCGTCATCCTGGTGACGGTCGCGGCGCTGGCCGGATGGATGTACTTCCAGGCCGATGCCACCATCGCATGGTCGATCCGTGAACCGCTGACCGGCGGCGAGATGTGGCGCAACATATTCGCCGGTGGTGCCCTGTGGCTGGCGATATACGGAACCTTGATCCTGAATTTTTGCGATTTCGCCCGTTCCTCACCGTGCCGTCGGACGATTATTGTCGGAAATTTCTGGGGCCTGCCGGTCAATATTCTGGTGTTCGCTGTCATCACCATCCTGCTATGCGGTGCGCAGTTCCAGATCAATGGCCAGATCATCGAGAGCCCAACCCAGGTTATCGCCTCGATCCCCAACACCTTTTTCCTGGTGCTCGGTTGCGTGGCTTTCCTGATCGTCACCGTAGCGGTGAACATCATGGCCAACTTCGTCGCCCCGGCCTTCGTGCTCAGTAACCTGGCGCCCAAATACCTGACCTTTCGCCGCGCCGGGCTGATCAGCGCCGCCATAGCCGTGCTGATCCTGCCGTGGAACCTGTACAACAGCCCGTTGGTGATCGTGTATTTCCTGTCCGGCCTCGGCGCCCTGCTCGGGCCGCTGTACGGCGTGATCATGGTCGACTACTGGCTGCTGCGAAAAGGCCGCATCAACGTGCCACAACTGTACAGCGAGGACCCAAATGGTGCGTATTTCTACAGCAACGGCGTGAACCTGCGGGCAGTGGCGGCGTTCATTCCCGCGGCGCTGATCGCGATTATCCTGGCGCTGGTGCCCGGTTTCGACAGCGTCTCAGCGTTTTCCTGGCTGATTGGCGCCTCGATTGCAGGGTTGTTATACCTGATCATCGCCAAGCGCCAGCCGTACTACGAGGACGTCAGTGGCGAATCCATCGCCGTGGATAACGTCAGCCATTGATCCATGACCAGCGGCCCGTCAGGTGCTGGCCGCTTATTTATGTGTTTAAAAGGGACAGCTCATGCGAATTCTTGTGGTCAACGTCAACACCACCGAGTCCATCACCCAGGCCATCGCCCGGCAAGCCCAGGCAGTGGCCGCGCCAGGCACCGAAATCATCGGGCTTACGCCGCATTTCGGAGCCGACTCCATCGAAGGCAACTTTGAAAGCTATCTGGCAGCGATCGCCGTGATGGACCGGGTGATGTCTTACGACCAGCCGTTCGATGCGGTCATCCAAGCCGGTTATGGCGAACATGGCCGCGAAGGTTTGCAGGAGCTGCTCAACGTGCCGGTGGTGGACATCACCGATGCCGGCGCGAGCACCGCGATGTTCCTCGGTCATGCCTATTCGGTTGTCACTACCTTGGACCGCACGGTACCGCTGATCGAGGACCGCCTCAAACTCTCAGGACTGTTCGACCGCTGCGCCTCGGTGCGGGCCAGTGGCCTGGCAGTGCTGGAACTTGAGCAGGATCCACAACGGGCACTCGAAGCCATCGTGCATCAGGCCGAACTGGCGGTCAGCCAGGACAAGGCCGAGGTCATCTGCCTGGGTTGCGGCGGCATGGCCGGGCTCGATGAACAGATCCGCCAGCGCACTGGCGTGCCGGTGGTCGATGGGGTAACCGCAGCAGTGACCATCGCCGAATCACTGGTGCGATTAGGGTTGTCGACATCAAAAGTACGCACCTATGCGACGCCTCGGCCGAAGACCATCATTGGCTGGCCGGGTCGGTTTGGGCGATGAGTTCAAACTTCAGACCGCGCTGAACCGCTGCGCAAGCCCCTGCTCGGCAAACTGTTCGATAATGAAATCCACAAACGCCCGGGTCTTGCCCGGCAGCAGTTTGTGCTCGGCGTAATAAATGGAGATGTTGCCGTCATCGACATACCAGTCTGGCAGGACTCGCTGCAACCCCCCGGACTCCAGGAAAGGAATGGCGATAGGCATGCTCACCAGCCCAATCCCCAACCCTTGGGCGGCGGCCGCGCAGTCGGCTTCCGAGTCACTCATGGTCATGCGCGCCCTGAGCATCAGCGGGCTATGTTCCCGGTTGCGATGGGTCAGTTGCCAGGAGCGGACACGCCCGGTCTGTGGCGAACGAATCAGGATGCCTTGATGGTGCGCCAGGTCTTGCGGCTCAGTAATCGCAGCATGACTCTGTAGATAATCTTCGGACGCGACCAGCACCCGATGAGCCACCGCCAGTTTGCGCGCCACCACGCCTTGAGGCAGCTCGAACCCACCCCCGATGGCCGCGTCGAAGCCCTGCCCGATCAGGTCCACCTGGCGGTTGTCGAAATGCCAGTCCGGGTTGATCGCCGGGTACCGCCGCAGGAATTCCCCCAGCAACGGCACGACAAACAATCGTCCGAACGCCGTGCCCATGCTCACTTTCAGCGTACCGGCTGGCTGCCCACCGGCGCTGGCCAGGTTGGCGACGGCGTTCTGGATCGTATTAAAACTGCTGCCCACTTCCCGCAGGAACAACTGGCCGGCCTCGGTCAGTGTCAGGCTGCGAGTGCTGCGCTGGAACAGCCGCACGCCCAGGCGCGCTTCAAGCTTGGCGACGCTTTTGCCCACCGCCGCCGGGGTCAGGCTCAAGCGTCGCGCCGCCTCGGCAAAACTGCCGACCTCGGCGCTGCGGACAAAGCATTCGATACTGCTGAAAGTCTCCATGGCGCTCACTATAAACTTTTGGTTTACACAGACTATATCAAAGGAGGTCTACACAGCCGATCGCCGACTCTTGATACTCGCCCCATCAACCGTGGCACCTCGCCTCGGCACCTTTGGAGACCTTCATGAGCAATCAGACACTGAACGGTAAAGTCGCCTTGATCCAAGGCGGTTCCCGCGGCATCGGCGCCGCCATCGTCAAGCGCCTCGCTGCGCAAGGCGCTGCAGTCGCCTTCACGTACGTCAGTTCCGCCGCCAAGTCCGAAGAACTGCAGAACAGCATCATCGCCACCGGTGGCAAAGCCTTGGCGATCAAGGCTGACAGCGCTGACGCCGACGCCATCCGCAGCGCCGTCGATGCGACTGTGGACGCTTTTGGCCGGCTGGACATTCTGGTCAACAACGCTGGCATCCTGGCAATGGCACCGCTGGACGAGTTCAAGCTTGAAGACTTCGACCAGACCCTGGCCATCAACGTGCGCAGCGTGTTTATTGCTACCCAGGCAGCCGCTCGACACATGACCGAAGGCGGTCGAGTCATCAACATCGGCAGCACCAACGCCGACCGCATGCCCTTCGCCGGTGGCGCGACTTATGCCATGAGCAAATCCGCGCTGGTGGGCCTGACCAAGGGCCTGGCCCGCGACCTCGGCCCCCGCGGCATTACTGTCAACAACGTGCAACCCGGCCCGGTGGACACTGACATGAACCCAGCAGACAGCGACTTCGCGTCCAGCCTGATGGACCTCATGGCTATAGGGCGTTACGGCACGGTGGAAGAAATCGCCAGCTTCGTCGCCTATCTGGCGGGCCCGGAAGCGGCCTACATCACCGGGGCCAGCCTGACCATCGACGGCGGCTTTGGCGCCTGATCCCAAGGCGCACAAAAACGCCGGTCATGGTTGAGCCATGACCGGCGTTTTTTGCGTTGCCTCGCAGTGTGTCGTCAGGCCCATTCCATCTCTGGCAAACCGCACAGGCTTGGCTGGAACAGCTTGAGCGAGCGAATGATCCCGTCGGCATGGGCATACTTCTCGTCAGCCATGGCCGAGTCGGGGATTGCGATAGCGGTCATGCCCGCAGCTTTGGCCGCCGTCACGCCGAACGGCGAGTCCTCGAAGACCAGGCAATCTTTCGGCGCAACGCCGAGGCGACGGGCCGCGGTGAGGAAGATATCCGGCGCCGGTTTGGCCGCGCCCACTTCCGGATCATCCGCCGTCACGATGAAATCGAACAGCGCGAACCAGTCCCGGTGCAGCGTGGTTTTCAGCTCGAACGACTGGCGCGCCGAACTGGTTCCTACCGCAATGGGCACGTCATGGGCCTTCAAGTGGCGCACCAACTCTTCAGCGCCGGGCATCGCCAGGGCATGAGGAAAACGTTCGCGCATCAGCGGTTCGCGAATGACCAGGAATTCTTCCGGAGTGATCGGCAGCTCCAGCGCCTGGACCACATAACGAGCCAGGTCACCCGCGCCGCGCCCGATGATGTTCTGCTTGTGGCTCCAGTCGAACGTACGCCCGTAGCGCTCGGCAATGATGGACGTAACCTCTGTATAGATGCCTTCGGTGTCCAACAGCAGGCCATCCATGTCGAAAATCACAGCCTTGATCGGGCCAAAATTTTTCAGCGGTGCATTCATCGCATCTGATCCGTTATCAACACAACATTCCAGGGATGGCTCAGGTGCGGCCAGCGCAACGTGTTCGCCTTAAAGGATTCAGCAGAATAACGAGGCGCGCAGGATGCAAGCAATGGGAAATTTTCGTAACGAGGTGGCGAGGGATGAGCTGCTACTTGACCGGTCAGCGACGGGCTCCCTCGCCACGAACACAGGGGTGATCGACAGTGGGTTGTGCCTTAGCCGCCAGACGCACCCGAACCGGAGCCTGATCCGCCGCCGCTTGAGCTGCCACCGCTGCTGCTACCGGTTCCACTGCTTGAGCCGGAAGATCCGCCGCCCATCGTGCTGCCACCGCTGGTCGAGCCACTGCCGGTTCCCGGACTGGTGCTGCTGCCGCTGGCATCGCCACCGTTCCCTCCGCCCACTGAACCCGGCGGAAGAGCGTTGCCATTGGTCTCGGTGGTGGAACCGGCATCCATCTGGGTAGAAGGCGGCATTCCCCCCTTATCTACGGGTGCGTCGTTCGAGGACTGGGCAAACACCGCCACTGAACTGGCCGAAAGAATTCCGGCAAGCACCAAAGCCGTCATATTTGACTTCATCATGGTAAGTCTCCTTTTCAGATAACTACCTGATGTCTGGCAACCACCTCCGGCCGATGGTGCCGCAAAATCGACGGGCGGATGGGCAATCAGCTTGGCTTGCCGGAAGCATCGTCACCGGCAATGTCCGGGTCGTCCGGAGTCGCCTCGACATCCGGGTCATCGCTTGGTACTTGCTCTACACCGGCCTCCTCGTCGTCAGGTGGACGCTGATCGCGGCTCAGGGAGTCGGTTGGCGATGGCAGCGGGTATTCCGGGGTTTCATCGTCGTCTGGGACAGGCGAGTCGGCAGTCATGGCAAATCTCCTGGTCAGCAGTTTTACGAGGACATCGGTGCTGCGCTTGGGCAGCTTCAATCGTAGGATTCATCTTCGTGCTCAGTATCTTCATCCTCGATCAGCGGAACCTGAGCGTCGTCCATCAGCGAACCTGGATCTTCATTGCCCGGGTCATTCACGCCCGGATCGTTGATGAACGGAACGCCCGAGGGGCCTTTTTCTTCCTTGCCTTCGGTTTCCGGCGTCATGGCAGACCTCACTATTGCAAGTGTGTATGCGTTCGAGGCGGTGGTCGGGCAAACGTTCCGGGAAATACCCAATAAGAAAAAACCCGGCACTAGGCCGGGTCTCTTCATCAAGCGTCCGCTCAGCGGTGTTTTTTCTTGTGCTTGTGCTTGTGCTTCTTGCCACCGGAATGGCCATCGTTATCGTTGGACAGGTTGCTGCCCAACGCTCCGCCAGCCGCACCACCGACGCCCGCGCCAATGGTCGACCCGGTAGAACCGCCCAGGCGGTTGCCCACAATCGAACCGCCGGCCGAACCCAGGCCACCGCCAATGGCCGCTTCCGTACGGCTGCCCTTTCGAGCCCCCACCGCGCTGCCGGCTGCGCCACCGACACCGGCGCCAATCGCAGCGCCCGTGCTGCCGCCCATCTGCTGGCCGACCACGTTACCCAAGACACCGCCAAGACCACCGCCGACCGCAGCGGTACCGTCGCCAGCGGCCATTGCGCCCTGAGCGACTACAAGCCCCAGCACCAAGGTGGACAAAGTCAAACGCATGATAAAAACCTCAAGAATGCCGCATCGGGGAGAGATAGCCGGTGCGCGCGGGCGCGAGTGTACGCCAAACCGCGTCAGCCATGACGGTTGGACCACAAATGCAGGGGTAGTTTTATGACAGGCAAAAAAAAGCCCGCTGGGGAAACGGGCAGGTACTGCTTTCTAACGGATGAGCTGAGACTACGCGCGGGAGTGTGAAAGAAACGTGAAAGCAATTGTCTGTAGGAAAAAGATTAAAAATATTTACGAAACGTCCAATTCTCTAAAATAACTGCAAAAAAAAGCCCCATTCGGTGACGGGGCTGTGCTTACGTTATTTCCTGATAGGAACCTTGGGCAAAAACTTGGCCCTTTCCCCTCGCTGCACTTTGGCAACCTTCGTCCTGATGGACCTGATTGGCTCATCGCCAAAGTCTGCCCGATACGCCGACTGGCCACACTGCAGTCCTTCGTTGACCGGATACGCGGCTCCGTTTTCCTCGCTGTACGGTGCTCCCATCGCATTTCCCCTTTCATCAAGGTCGATACCGGCAACAAACGATCGCCTGGAAATATCGATCCTCACGGCTAAGAGACTAGTCGGTCATCAACAGACTGGCTGTTCGTTGACACCCTTGACCGACGAATGGAACGCGCTGTTTCAAAAAGAAAACATTCATTCGGCGCCCAGCATCGTCCGGCTCAAGACACGTGAAACCTGATCGGCGGAATAGGGTTTGGACAAAAACTCGAAGCCCTCATGCCCGCTACGAGCCAACTCTTCGCTGTAGCCAGACGTCAACACCACGGGTAGGTCCGGGCGACACTGGCGCAGCTGCCTGGCCAGCGCAATGCCACTGATGCCAGGCATAAGGACGTCGGAAAATATCGCATCGAACGCCATCGCATCCTGGCCGACCATTTCCAGTGCCTGCTCAGCGTTGGTCGCCCAGGCCGTTTCGTACCCCAAGTCTTGCAGAATCTGACTGGCGAAACGCCCCACTTCCAGGTTGTCTTCCACGATCAATACCCGCCGTCGGCCTTTTTCCAACCTCAACTGCGGGGTTTCCTCCATGGGAGGTAAACGCACTTCTTCAACTTCCACTTCCGGCAGATACAAGGTGAACAGGGTCCCCTTTCCGACAACGGTGGAAACGTCGACGTTGCCACCCGACTGCTTGGCGAAACCAAACACCTGGGACAACCCCAGCCCCGTACCCTTGCCCACCTCCTTGGTGGTGAAAAACGGTTCGAAGATGTGTTCGAGTATCTGCGGAGCGATCCCGGTGCCTGTGTCCTCCAGGGCGATGGCAGCAAAAGCCTGCGCGGCCCCGGCATGGCCACGGATCGGCGGTATGCCGGCACCGCAATTGAGCCTGAGCCACAGCGTACCCTGGCCGTTCATGGCGTCCCGGGCGTTCAATGCCATGTTGATGATGGCCGTTTCGAACTGGCTTAAATCAGCGCGGATATAACAAGGCCGGTCACACAGCTCGACCTTGACGGGTATTCGGGCGCCCGTCACGGTTTCCAGCATGTCCCCCAGGCTCTGCACCTGCTTGCCCACCTCGAAGACTTCCGGTTTCAAAGGCTGGCGGCGGGCAAACGCGAGCAACTGGCTGGTCAGCTTCGACGCGCGCTCCACCGTCTCGGCAACAGCTGACATGTAGCGCTGTCGGCGCTCATCAGACAGATTGGGCATACGCAGGAAATCGACGGAGGAGCGGATGATTGTCAGCAGATTATTGAAATCGTGGGCTACACCGCCGGTGAGCTGGCCTATGGCTTCGAGCTTCTGCGACTGATGAAGCGCCGCTTCGGTCTGCTTCAGCCGCGTGGTGCGTTCCTCGACCCGTTGCTCCAGGGTAGCATTCAATTCAGCCAGCGCGGCCAAGCCTTCACGCACCGCGGCGTCCGCACGGGCACGCTCGATGTGGGCCCAGGATCGCTCCGTGACTTCCATCAGCAACGCCAGATCGTTGGAAGACCAGACCCTAGGCGTTCTATCGTGGATTGCCATCAGTGCGGTCAAACGCCCGTCCTTTATCAACGGAACGCAAATGGTGGCTGCGATACCAATCGACTGGAAGGTTGCCGCTTCCTCCGGCTCGAGTTCCGCCAGGTTATCGTTCACCACCAATGGTTTGCCGACCCGCAGGTTGCTGACGGCCAGTCGACCGAAATCCGCCAGTCGATAATGTCCGACGATGCTCGGCGACCCGGCTCTCGCCCAATCGCCGCGAATGGTGAAACCGTCCTCGTCTTCATCCATGTCCGCGTAGGCACAATTGGACAAGTTCAAGTGCGCCGCCAGAATGCGCGTAGTGATCGCCATGATGGTCTGCGGGTCGGTGGCATTCGCCACGGCGCTGCCAATGGCATCAAGCACGGCGAGCCGCTGAGTCATGAACACCGTGGAGGTGGTCTCGGTGACCGTATCCAACACACCCACGATCTTGCCGAACTGGTCACGAATGGGGCTGTAGCAGAAAGTGAAATAGGCCCGTTCAGGGCCACCACCGCGCTCAATCACCAGCGGGAAGTTTTCAATAAAGGTGGCTTGCCCCTCAAAGGCCGCCTGCATGATCGGAGCGATCTCGCTCCAGGCTTCCTGCCAGACCTCATCGAATCGCCGGCCCAGCGCGTCGGGTTTACTGCCGAGGATGGGCAGGAACGCATCGTTGTAAAGCGTGACAAGCTCGGGGCCCCAGATGATCGCCTGGGGAAAATGGGAAGCAAGACTCAGCGCCACCGTGGTCTTCAGCACATCGGGCCACTGCCCAGGCGCCCCGAGCGGCGTGCCTTCCCAAGGATGGCGGCGGACCCGCACAGCCATTTCTCCGTAGCTTTGGAGCCAATCTGTCATTGCGTTCGATCCTTTTGAGACGCCAATACCAACGAGGATAGCGCTTGTAACCCCAAGCTGGGCCGTATTATCCCCCGCTGTGTGGGAATGCGCGATTGGATTGTGGGATGCGCCGGAGGGGCAAATGGGGGGTGAGGGGCAGACACGGGCAATGAGGCTACAGAAATATTCTACATATCGTTGGGATTTGGCCCTGATGTAAATAGCGGGCTTGTTGAGTTGTAAGGCATACAGCTCAGATACTTACGGCCATGGCAATGATACCACCGCCCCACTACACATCCTGCTCGACTCAGCAGCCTACCGAATCCGTGCCGCCACACAATTCCTGGAGAATTTGGCGATGCGTGATGAACTGACCATCGATCCCGCGACCCTTCAAGACCTGGCACAGCTGTGCTGCATCCCGCTGCGTGATGGGTGTGATGTGATGGATGTGATTGCCCGTCGATTGGATGCGGCACCGGCAGGTTCCACTTTATAAGCCTGCCCGCCAAATAAGCCTGCAAACCGACAACCTGTGGCGAGGGAGCTTGCTCCCGCTGGGCTGCGCAGCAGCCCCTTTTGTGAGCGCTGCGCACTCAAGCGGGAGCAAGCTCCCTCGCCACGCAGTGTGTAAATATTAAGACCGTGTGTAACTCGCTGCCGCGTTGGCGAGCAAGCTGAACCTCCTGCGGATCCTTGCTATGTCGGGGTGGAAAGCCTACCGACTCAGCCTTGACTCATCGTTCCCGAAAAACTCGCCTCCACCGGCCCGATAAGAAAGGCCGAGCCAACACCATCCCATTGCACCGTCACGCTTCCGCCATCACATTCAACCTCGACGGAACCGTCCAACAAACCACGACGAATTCCATTAACAGCCGCGCCACAAGAGCAAGAACCTGAGCCCAGCGCAATACCCGCCCCGCGTTCCCAGATGCGCAACCGAATATGTGTGCGATCAATGATCTGGACGAAATGAACGTTGGTCTTGAGTGGAAATAGTGCGTTGATTTCGATGGCCGGTCCTATCGTCGCGATATCAACGCTGGCCAGATCATCGACAAAATAGGTGCAGTGGGGATTTCCCATGCTGCATGCGGCTGGACTGCCGGCCAGTGGCAAGACAGTGGAATCCAGCTCTTGCGCCAAGGGAATGTCCGACCAGCCGAAAAGCGGCACGCCCATATCGACCGAAATGTCGCCGGTTGGCGTACGTTTGCAGGTAAGCAAACCGCGATTGGTGCGCAGGGTTATCGACCTGACATTTGCTGCGCGCATGAGCAGGTCCGCCGCTCCTCGCGTCGCGCTGCCACAAACGTCCAGCGCGGAGCCATCTGCGCTCCAGAACATCACGCGCGCATCAGCATCGTCGCAATCGAGCAGCACTGCGAGTTGGTTGAAGCCCACGCCCCGGTTCCGATTACCCAGTCGCTTGACCATGGCACTGGTCACCTGGTTGATTGTGTTTCGGGAGTCGACGATAACGAAGTCGTCGCCATTGGCATGCATCTTTTGAAAGCTCAGTTGCATGTAAACGCTCTGCTGGAGATTGAATTATCGACTCGCCCTGTTTTAACGGCCGCTTCTACTAGATGAACCATTGTTCTTCCTTGATCATTGTTTCTGTTGCGTCTGCTCATACGCCTTGGCCATGACCTCCCAGGTCTTGGCATCGGCAGGAATCAAATGCTCGATACGCAATGAACTCATCGTGATGTCGAGCGGCATGCCAAACGTAGTGAACGTCGACATGAACCGCAGCTCCCCCTGGGAAGAATCAACTCGTGTCAGCAACAGCGGAGGCAGTTCGTCAGCCAGGGCCGCAGCGCTGTCTGGGGCCGGCAGGCTCTTCAGAATCTCAGCCAGCGCTGGATTACTCAAGGCTTCCCTGGATGCTCGTTGCCAAGCCACTAGTCTTATTTCCTCGGCGTTACTCAAATGATCGCCCAAGCCAGCGGGTTGCAGCAGTGTCACCAAGAGGTTGAGCCCCTCTTCTGCGTTTCTGGCAAGGCCAACCAGATCGAACAACACTCCCGCGCTGGCGTTGGCGCCAAGGATGTCCCATTGAGCCCCCAAGACAATCGCCGGCGCAGGGTTATTGGCGCGAAGGATGTGTTCAATGGCATCACGCACCACTTCCATCGTCGATGATGTGAGCGGTGTCGTTTCGTAGCGAGGGGCGTAGCCGCTGGCGAGGAAGATGTCGTTGCATCGTTCCAACGGTACATCCAGGGCGGTCAACAAGTTATGCAGAGTGCCGGGACTTGGCTTCGCGCGCCCCGTCTCGATGCAACTAAGGTGACGCTGGGATAGCCCTGTTATCAGTGCGCAGTCCAACTGACTCAGTCCGGCCTGTTGGCGCAAGTGACGTAGTTGCGCTCCGGCCGAGGTTGGCGGCGTTGTTCGAGAGAAAGGTCGACTGGTCATCCGTTGACTCTGGCATTGCAGGGTGAGCGGCGTCGATGACCTCAGAGGTCATTGAAACCATGACGGTCGAATCACTAGCCTACTTCCACTGATCATGAACGAGTCCAAGGAGGCAAAGTGAAAAGACCCTACGTTGCACTTATCGCGCTACTGCTTTTTTCAATGTACACGGCGAGTACTGTGTTGCTCGCCGAGCAATCGCTCCTGGCGTTCGGACTCGGGCTCATGTCTCGCCCGGACACCGCGCAGGTCGTCATCGATCTTTATCTACTCGCTTGCATGGCATGCATCTGGATGTACCGGGACACTCGCTTGAAAGGCAGGTCGCTCATATCATTGCTGCCCTACATCCTAATAACGGCCATCTTCGTATCAATCGGTCCGCTGTTGTACATCGTCGTTAACGGATTTGGACGCCAATCGCCGCTGAAGCCTACCGCCATTTTGGGGCCAGCCAGAAACCTCGATTGTTGCCAGGCTCGTCGTACAAATGGATGCTGCCGATGATCCGTGTCGGATCCCCTGAAATACGGATCATCCAGTGACACTCGCGCCCGGCGGCAGCAGCGGGGAGCGCATGGTCGCGCACGTACGTCAGCGCGCCATCATCCGGGTAAGGCCAGGGCACGCGGCAGTCGAGGTAGCGAACCACTTCCCAGTGTGGGAATAATTGTTGAATCGCTGGTGCGTCCGTCAGCTCAAGGGGGGTGAGGATGAGGCGGCGGGTTTGGAAGGCGGGGATGGGGTCCAAGGTGAATTCCTTTTTTAACGTTATGGCGTCCTGCGGAGCGGATGCTGCCAGCGTAGGTCGGAAAAACCAAGTTGCACATCCAACCACGGCGAAGGCGAATCACATCGTTTCGCGGCCTACACTGGAGGCGCTCAGTACCATTGAACCGTATAAGGACATCGCCTTGCGACAAATTGCCCTCAGCGATAGAAAACTCCGAGGTATTCCCCGCCGTCTCCGCGCGCTGGAGCGTTGGGCCGCGAAATTTGAAGGCCATTGCTACCCTAAGTGCCACGAAAGCGAACGCTACGCACATTGGAAAATTCCAGTCATCGATTCACTCATCCAAGGTCCACAAGCACACATTGAAGTGCAGGCTTTCTGTATTCAACAGTTGCTCGAAGCAGGCGCCCATCTCTCCCGTGCGGCGGATCGCAGCCAAGGCTACTATCGCGTCGCCTGCCTTCTGACTTGGCCCTGGGTGCACCAAAGTGAAGTCACGGTGTTCTACGACCGTGATTACTACTTGAGCTTCCAGGGACAGCACAACACCCTTGCACCGCTGCGCTTGAGCGACCGACTTGCCTTGGATGTGCCTGAATCCTTTATCGAGCATGGGCACGATGTAACCCAGAGCGATGATGAAGTCGACGTTCATTGGTGGTGTATCGGGGAACCAGCGTGATAGTGAAGCCCCACTCGAACCTCATCGTCGGATTGGCCCTCGCCGTGGTCGCGACGCTGAGCTGGGCGTTGAACTTCATTGCGCCTTACGTCACCGGTGCCTACACGATCTATGACTTGTTGATCGTAAGATTCTTGATCGCCGGTGCCCTGGGCCTGGCTGTCATGCTGATCTACCGAGCCCAGCTTCGACGCCTGCGCCCCAATCAAGTTTTTCTGGCCGCAGGCCTGGGCGTGATCGGCTACCTGGGCTATAGCGCCTGCATCGCCGCCGGCATCATCTTCGGCGGGCCAGTGCTGACCCCGGCTTTTATTGGCATGGTGCCGGTCCTGCTGGCGCTGCTGGGCAACGCCACGACCAAAACCCTGCCATGGCGCAAACTGGCGATCCCGCTGGTTTTTTTGTCCGTTGGACTTCTGCTATCGAATCTCGGCGCTCTTCATCAACCCGCTGCAAGCGAGGGTTCGTGGCTGCTGGGTTTGTTGTTTTCAATGGGTGCCGTGGTGTTGTGGCTCGTATTCAGCTGGTTGAATCAGCGGGCGCTGCTTGAGCTGCCAGCCGATGCATCAGGGACGTGGACCGGTCTCATGATGGCCGGCGCCGGAATCGGCACCTTGTGCTTGTTACCGGCGGTACAAGCGCTCGACCGGCTCAAACTGCCGAGCCTGGGTTTTGGTGTTTCCGTTGCAGGGGATTTATACCTCTGGGGTTTGGGGATTGCGCTGATGTCATCCGTTGTCGGGGCATGGGCCTGGAACGCCGCGTCCCGGCGCCTGCCCATGGTGCTTTCCGGGCAGTTGATCGCCCTGGAGTCATTGTTCGCGACGGTACTCGGCTTGGGGTTTCATGGCCGGCTGCCGACAGTGCTGGAGACGGCAGGTCTCGCGGCAGTGTTGGTTGGGGTGGTGATGGGGGTGCGTATCATCCTGGCTTCCCGTGGGTCGTCAATTGGCCCCGGCCCTTAATCAGCAGATGACTGCCCTACCCTTTGTCAGGCTCTTCGACTGTTTTTTTGCGGCCCTTCGAAGCCACCACTTTGTATTCACCGGCGCTGGGCTCTTTCACTGAATGGGCGGTCAACGGGTCGTTGCGAAAGCGGTGATACGCTGAAGTTTTACCGACGGGAAGACGAACAGTTTCGATATGAGCCGCCTCTATCGAGCCTGCGGTCAAGAAAGCACTCGGCTCCATCGCAAATCGTTCGGCCAGCGCATACGCCATCTTGTGACTGATAGGCCGATCGCCATTGAGCACTTTGGACACCGCCGTTTTATCGCCAATTTCAGGGAGGTCTGAACCGGTGAGCCCGACCGTCTCCATAAGGTCCTTGATCAGCTGTACAGGCGTGCAGGTCGCCTCAAAAGCGGCATTCGATTCGCGAAACTGGTCGGAGTCGCTCTGGTAGGCCAGGATCTCATCCTCAAGTTCAACGAGAATTCTCTCTTCGGTTCTGTTCAGCTCGTGCCCATCGGTGAGCGCATCGAGCAAGTCCGTCGCACGCTTATAGTCGGCAGGAGTTTTGATGCCGTGCACAAACTCACCGCGCAGGCGATCCAGTACCGCGTGTAGCTCGCCAAGCGTAGCGATCACGGTTTGAAAGTCGGTCCGGGCTGCGCTCATCATCTTACCCCTTTGTTTCTTGCATACCAGATGTTGGCAACGTCGTAATCAGCATGCGTGTAGATGTGTTTGACGTAGAACTTCTGTCGGGTGAAGTTGACTCCGCCTATCACCCTCAGATTATTGCCGCCCACGTCGATCACCACCCAATTCATCGCAGCTCTGGGCTTGAACAAGTCGACACCGTGCACACCGAAAAGCTTTTGCAGGTCCGAGAACCCTTTGGGGCGCGCCATCCTCAAAATGCGCAGGCAACGATCAAGCCCAGCCTTATCGTTTGGGTAGAGAATCGCAGCGTCGCCAAAACGTGATGGTGTGAGTATATCCATGGGCGTCCTTGTCTTCGGGCCGATGGTACTCTTGTTGTGTTTTTTCACAACTTCTGTTTGATGACTGCCGGGAGCATTCATATGTGGAAAGATTTCAAAGGCGCAAGCGGCGGGGGCTCAAACAGAAAGGGCGCGTTGCGCAAGGGAATTGGCAACGCGCCCATCAAACGGGCGCTCGAACAATATAGCCCAGCACGCGGTTTCCGACAGGCCATCACTGCGCGGGTTTCACCCGTCGCATGAGGTCGTCCAAGGCGTAGGTATCCAGAAAAGCCGTCACTTCAACGATCTGGCCATTCTTGAACGTCATGTGCCACAGATAGGTGTTGTCGTAGGGTTTGTGATCCAGCGCCGTGGCCGTTCCATTCCAAAGAACCGCCACGACATCGCCCTGGGCAACGATACTGCGCACCGTAGGGACAATTGGCGTTGCCAGCCTCGCAGTAATTGGCCGCACGGCTTGGGCCAACTCAGCCTTGCTGGCGTAGACAGCAGAAACGGGGCTCGTGCCGGCCACGGTCCATTTGGCATCGGGCGCCAGCAGATCGAACGCCGAGCCTTTGCCTTGCTGCCAGTTAGCGAATGCCTGGCGGACCAGATCCGTGTTGGTGTTTTGAGTGTTCTCCGAGGCCCTGGCGTGGGCCGTTGAAAATATTAAAGACAAAGCGAGAACCTGGACGCGCCAGGCCAAACTCATCCATTTCATCATGATGTACCTCACAGCAGTTCAGTGGGTAAGGGTCTTCAGGAAGAACCTTACCGGCATGCGCCGTTAAGCTTTTGCCCGATACTGCTGTGGGGTTGCATGATGCTGTTCAGTGGCCTGAAGTTCGCTTAAGTGGACAATGCATCAAGATATGGCCGCGCGACATTTTCATAGAACGCCTGCGCCGCCAGGTTCTTGTCTTTCGCCTCCAACATAATGTCGAAACGGTCCAGGAACCCAAGCGCGTAGGTGTTCGTCCAGCCATTCCACATCCGATCGCTGTGGCCGTACAAATCACGTTTGGAAACGGCCTTCAACAATACCTCCATCTCAAGCTTGCGGTCTGCATCGAAACCCAACTCTTGAAGGCGCTCCGGAGGCTGTGAGTAATGCATGGTGGGCCGAACCCCACGCCAACTTTCGATGATGCGATCGACTCGCGAGGAGTCCGGCGCGATGTAATCGTTCTCGTTGATCCAGCAGTGATGGATGTCCAGCACGACGGGGGCAAGGTCAGCGAGTTGCAGGCAATCATCCACGCCGTAAGTCTTCTCCTCGTTTTCAAACGTGATGCAATTGCGTGCCACTTCCGTCAGTTGCGGCCAGAGCCCACGAATCCCCTCGCCTCCCAGGCGCCCGGCGATGTGCACGTTGCATTTGAAATCCTGGAAGCGCCGTCCGTAGCCCATCATGCGAATCATGTCGGCGTGGTATTCAAACTCGGCGATGCTGTTTTCCACCACCGATGGTTTATCCGAACCCAACACGCAGTATTGGCCAGGGTGAAAAGACAATCGGACATCCGCCGAACGCGCCACCTCGCCAATCGCAGCGAAACGCTCTTCAAGTTGACGTTGAATAACCGGGTCCCGATAAAACCCGCGCACTTTCGGATGGCTGTAGAACGGCAGCAGGTCGCTGCTCAGGCGAAGCATGCGCAGAGTAGGCGGCAACTCGGCAACGTAGGCGATCAGGCGCAACTGCGCGTCGAGATTGTGGGCGACCACTTCCAGTAGCTTGTCGCGGGCGACCTGGGGAGCGACGCCGTCCATCCAGCGCAACGTCGTGGTGCGAGGATTTAATGGGCTTTCGATTGCTTTCAAGGCGCTGACTGAAAGGCCGCGATCTGGGTGCCGGTATTGGCAGGCGAAGCCGATTCGGGGGTGGGTCATGGAGTATCCTGGCCGTTGGGTCCGTATGGGCGGTAGACATTACGGTGGCCGAGTGGTGCTTTTTGATTGGCTATTCTGACAATGGACTGCTAGCAAATAGGGCGTTGGATATCGCTGAGCCGCGTTAAACATTCCAGTCCTGGATTTTCCCATATCGCCCTTTTTCGGACGCCGAAAACCACAAAACATGGGTTTTGCTTCAGGCTGGATGCGGCCAAGCTTGGGGAGGCTTTCAGTGCCGGAAACGCCGTCGTTACGCAGGTCGCGGAGTGGGTTGGGCGGCGGTTGTCAAGGAGGCAGACCGTATAGCCAATCGATACACACGTATAGACAATAGCTATACGTAGGTATAGCATTCATTTGGAGCCCCAACACGGCTTCAATTTGAACGTTAGATCTTTCGAACGAGAGATCATATTAAGCGCAGTACTGGAACGTATCCAAGGCGGAAATCACATGTCCGTAAATATTGAAAATGTTGAAAGATCAAAGCCCGTTCCCATCAACATGAGAGCGGACGAAAAAAAACGGAACCTGATCGATCTGGCTGCTGCCATGTCCGGTCGTGATCGAACCAGCTTTATCTTGGAGGCTGCTTGTCAGAAAGCAGAGGAAGTCATCTTGGATAAGCGCCTGTTCCTTCTCGACGACGTGGCATTTGACGCATTTGAACAGGCAATGGAAGCCAACCCGATTCGAGGTAACGAGTGTCTACATCAACTTCTCGAAAGGCCCAAACGGTGGAGCTGAGGGCTCCCGAAAAGCTGAACGACGAACACATCCTGGATGAATTCGATTCTGGCGTGGCGTCGATCAACGATTATCTTCAAAGGCATGCCCGCAAAGCTCAGGTCGCAAAACAGGCCGTGGTCTATGTGGTCTGCCGTAAGGATACGCCTGTCGTGGCGGGGTACTACACCCTATCCAGCGGATCGATAGCCCGGGAAAACGTTGTCCCAAAGAGCCATCAACGCAACTCGCCAAGCGTGCATCCGGTGACACTGTTGGGGCGGATGGGGATCACTTTGGCGGCTCAAGGCCAAGGCTTTGCGATTGACCTGCTGCAGGATGCGATCGAGAGGGCGATCACCGCGTCTGCCACCATTGGTTCTACCGCTATGATCGTGCATCCGCTTAATGAGCGGCTATCAGACTTCTATGCCAAATATGCTGGGTTTATACCGTGCCCTGGGCTTTCGCCTATCACGTTAATGCTGCCGCTCCGGTAATACGTCGGACCCGCACTGATGATTTCATGGATACCTAAGACTAGGATGTGGTCATTGCGACCACGGCCCCTTCGTACCAGGCTCTACGTGACATTTCTTAACCCTCTGCACAGCTTAAATGGACGCTTCCAACCGTCAAGAATCCAGAGCGAGGGAGCATAAACCCCCATTCCGTCTTGGGCTGATGGGCGAACGCCCTATCGCCGTTCCCACCATGGGTCCCACATCTCCTTTTTTCAGATACCAAAAACCACAAATCCCCGACTTTCTCTAGGAAAATCAGGGATTTGTGTTTGCAGAATGTGGCGGTGAAGGAGAGATTCGAACTCTCGATACAGTTTCCTGTATACACACTTTCCAGGCGTGCTCCTTAAGCCACTCGGACACTTCACCGTGTCTCGGCAAACTGTTCAGTCTGTCGAGGCGCGCTAATGTAGTCGAAAGCTTTTCCGATGGCAAAGGTTTTTTTCAGAATTTTCATGTGGTTAAGGCTGGCTGGCATTTCAAACGCGCCGAGGCATGGCAAACCGGCCAAACTCTGGCTTTGTCTGGTTGCTGCGCTATAGAAGCAGGCGCGGCCTGCCGGGCGGACCGGGCTGTTTGTCGGGAGCGCGGCTGACCGGCGAGTCAGTCACGGCGCTTTACCTGGCCTGCGGCGGTGGGTAACGTCTGCTCCACTTCTCTTACAAGGACTAGCGCCATGAGCGACCTGATTGCCTACCACCTCGACGACGGTATTGCGACCCTGACCTTGAACAACGGCAAGGTCAATGCTATCTCGCCTGACGTGATCATCGCGTTCAACACCGCGCTGGACCAGGCGGTGGCCGATCGCGCAGTGGTGATCATCACCGGGCAGCCGGGTATTCTGTCCGGCGGTTACGATTTGAAAGTGATGACCGCCGGACCCAAGGAGGCGGTGAGCCTGGTCGCGTCCGGCTCCACCCTGGCCCGTCGCCTGTTGTCGCACCCCTATCCCGTCATCGTCGCATGCTCGGGGCATGCAGTGGCCAAGGGCGCGTTCCTTTTGCTGTCGGTGGATTACCGCATCGGTGTAGACGGGCCGTTCACAATCGGCCTGAACGAGGTGCAAATCGGCATGACCATGCACCACGCCGGCATCGAGCTAGCCCGCGATCGCTTGCGCAAGTCTGCCTTTCACCGCTCGGTCATCAATGGAGAGATGTTCAATCCGCAGAGTGCCGTGGACGCCGGTTTCCTTGATAAGGTGGTCTCGGCCGACGAGTTGCAAGCCGCGGCATTGGAGGCGGCGCGCCAGCTGAAGAAGATCAACATGACGGCGCACAAGAACACCAAGCTCAAGGTCCGCAAGGCGCTGCTGGACACTTTGGACAGCGCGATTCTGTTGGATCAGGAATATATGGGCTGACCCCCAAATTATTCAGGGAGCGGCCAGCGCTTTGTCCTACACATGTCGAGTAAAAATCCGGCAACCGCTCTAGCCCGCTTCTTTCAAGTTGCGGCGAAACAAATACTTAAACATCGGCCATCTCCTACCTCTTTAGGGACAATTGCTGAAAACAGTGCACATCCGTACACTGCGCCACCTTTTGTCCCAATGGGGCCTGTAGATGTTGTTTGCACTGCGTATGTCGTTGATGGCCCTGCATTTTGTCGTGGCGGGTGTGCTTGGCGTGATGCTGGGGCTGTGCCGGCCGTTCAACCCCGACAACAGCCGTTTATGCGCCAGGCTGTATGCACTGCCTGCGATGTGGATCCTGCGCTTGCGGGTGAAGGCCGAGGTGGACACGCTGGTGAATAAATCCCAGGGTTGCGTGATCATCGCCAATCATCAGTCCAACTATGATCTGTTCGTGTTCGGCAACGTGGTGCCGCGTCGTACCGTGTGCATTGGCAAGAAGAGCCTGAAGTGGGTGCCGCTGTTTGGGCAATTGTTCTGGCTGGCCGGTAACGTGTTGATTGACCGCGGCAATGCGCTCAAGGCGCGCAAGTCGATGCTGACCACCACGCATACGCTCCAGCACGAGAACACGTCTATCTGGGTGTTCCCGGAAGGTACGCGCAACCTCGGCGCAGAGCTGCTGCCGTTCAAGAAAGGCGCCTTTCAAATGGCGATCGCCGCCGGGGTGCCGATTGTCCCGG
Source organism: Pseudomonas sp. Z5-35 (assembly GCF_051131945.1). Taxonomy (NCBI): domain Bacteria; kingdom Pseudomonadati; phylum Pseudomonadota; class Gammaproteobacteria; order Pseudomonadales; family Pseudomonadaceae; genus Pseudomonas; species Pseudomonas sp. Z5-35. The sequence goes on along the minus strand of NZ_CP071640.1, from coordinate 1,833,481 downwards.
TGTGTGTCAGCAGCTACATCAAGCACATGCGCCTCAATCGCTGGCGCAGTGGCGACATTCTCATACGCTCGCTACCGGCGATTCCTACGGCAGGCCTGAGCATGGATGACATGCCCCGCCTCGTCGCCCAATGCCGGGAACAGATGCGCGAGTGCATCGAGACGATGGATCGGCAGCTGCAAGCCGCCTGAGCCAAAAACCCGCCTCCATGGCGGGTTTTCCTTTACCAGCGAACTCAGCGGATTTTGCTGACTCTCAAGCACCATGGCGCGCTAAGCTGCACGTGCCTGTCACTGCCAATTTCCAAGAAGAAGTGAACCATCATCATGGGTAGAGTCGTTGCTGCTGCGGTTTACAGCGCCGGTAAGAAAGTCACCAACATCACCCTCGACGAAGGCAGCGCCTGGGCTGCAAAACCAGGACATTTCGTGTGGATCGGACTCGAAGAGCCGAGCACGCTGGAGCTGACCAACCTGCAACGCCAGTTCAACCTGCATGAGCTGGCGATTGAAGATGCCATGGAGAAACACAGCCGTCCGAAGCTGGAGACGTTTGGCGATGCGCTGTTTATCGTCACGTATTCGCCGGTACGCCAGGACGGCAAGCTGCAGTTCATCGAAACCCATATCTTCGCCGGCAAGGGTTACATCATCACCGCCCGCAACGGTCACTCCGCGTCCTACGCCCACGTCCGGCAACGCTGTGAGGCACGTCCTATTCTGCTGGAGCACGGGGAAGATTTTGTCCTCTACGCCATCCTCGATTTCGTCATTGAAAACTACCAGCCAGTGGGCGAAGCCATTCACGCCGAGATCGATGAGCTGGAGCGCAACGTGCTGTGCAGCGCTCTCAACGAGCGAGACATCCAAAATCTGCACAGTTTGCGCCGCGACGTGCTGCGCCTGCGTCGCTACGCGGCGCCGATGGTGGAAATCAGCGAAGAACTACAGCGGCTGGACTTTCCGTTCATCGACAAGAATATGAGCCCCTATTTCCGTGATGTGCAGATTCACGTCACCCGGCAGATGGAAGACTTGGCGACCCTGGCGGACATTGCCAGCCAGACCATCGAGATTGGTGTGCTGCTCGAAGCGTCACGCCAGAGCGTGGTGCAACGCAAGTTCGCTGCATGGGCAGCGATCCTGGCGTTCCCGACGGCTGTCGCCGGGATCTATGGGATGAACTTCGAGAATATGCCGGAGTTGACCTGGCACTACGGCTACTTCCTGGTGCTGGGGTTTATCGGGGTGGGGTGTACCGCGTTGTGGGTGAGTTTCAAGCGGTCGGGATGGTTGTAGGAGAGGAGCAGCTGCAAGCTTTGAGCTTCAAGGTGCAAGTTCGGGCTTGCAGTGCTTGGAGCTTGAAGCTTAAAGCTTAAAGCTGCTTCTGAGCCACAAAACGCATCATCCACTCCGCCACGGTCGTGCCGTGATGTTCATGTTCAAGGCTCGCCACGCCCTGGCTATAGATCTGTTCGCCGAGGTGCTGTTGGCGGATCTCCAGCAAGGCCCGGGAATAATCGTGGATGAATTCCGGATGGCCTTGGAAGCACAGGACTTGATCGTTGATGTGATAGGCCGCGAAGGGGCAGAAATCGCTTGAAGCGATGACCGTGGCATTTGCTGGCAGCTCGGTGACTTGATCCTGATGGCTGATCAGCAAGGTCAATTCTTCCATTACCGGGCTCATCCACGGCGCCTTGGCCGCGAGCTTATAACGATGGGTGCCCACGCCCCAGCCTTGGCTCGCCCGCTCGGTCTTGCCACCCAGCAGCAGCGCCAGCAACTGATGGCCAAAGCAGACGCCCAACAACTTGTCGCCACGCTGGTAACGGTCCAGCAAGTAGGTCTTGAGGGTCTGGATCCAGGGATCGGTGCCGAAGGAGTCGGCCTTGCTGCCTGTGACCAGATAGGCGTCGAATTGCTCATCGTCACTGGGGTATTGCCCTTCCACCACGTTGTACACGGTGAAATCAGCCGCAATGGGCTGCTGCGAAAACAGGCGCTGAAACATCTGCCCGTAACCCTGATATTGGTCGACCAGTTCCGGACGCAGGATATCGGTTTCCAAAATGCAGATGCGTAGCGACATAAAAAATACCTGACACGATGATGGGAATATTGCACACCCAGAGCCTGCCTTGAAACACCGCCCCAAGGCAAGCCCCCTCCCCGTCAGAACAGCGCCTGGCTCGCAGCTTTTTCCAGCAACAGGGCGGGCGGTGAGAAACGTTCACCGTATTGATCGGCCAGGGATTGGGCACGGTCCACGAACGCCTGCACACCGTATTGGTTGATGAACTGCAACGCACCGCCCGTCCAGGCCGCAAAGCCGATGCCGAAGACCGAGCCGAGGTTAGCGTCCGCCGTCGAAGTGACGACGCCCTCCTCGACGCAGCGCACGGTCTCCAAGGCCTGGATGAACAGCAGGCGATCACGGATGTCCTGAGGCGGGATTTGCCGATCGGGCTTCTCGAAGCGGTGCTTGAGCTTCGGCCAGAGGTATTTCTGTCCCTGGGCCGGGTATTCGTAAAAACCGGCGCCGGCGGCTTTGCCCGGTCGCTTGTCTTTCTCGAGCAGCCAGTCAATCACGGCGAACGCTGGGTGCTCAATCGGCGTCTTCCCTTCTGCTTGCAGGTCCTTGGCCGTTTGCGTGCGGACATGGCTCATCAGACTGAGGGAAACTTCATCTGAAACAGCCAGGGGCCCGACCGGCATCCCGGCCTTGCGCGCCTCGGTTTCGATCATCGGCGCACTCACACCTTCGCCAAGCATCGCGATGCCTTCATTGATGAAGGTGCCAAAAACCCGCGACGTGAAGAAGCCGCGGCTGTCGTTGACCACGATCGGGGTCTTGTCGATTTGCAGGACGAAATCGAAGCCCCGGGCAAGGGTTTCCTCGCTGGTCCGCGCCCCCTTGATGATTTCAACCAAAGGCATTTTTTCCACTGGGCTGAAGAAGTGCAATCCGATGAACTTGCCCGGGTCCGGCACCGCCATCGCCAAGCCGCTGATGGGCAACGTCGAAGTGTTGGAAGCGATCACCGCGTCAGGCCCTGCCATCGCCTGGGCTGCCGCCGACACGGTGGATTTCAAAGCCCGGTATTCAAATACGGCTTCGATGATCAGGTCGCAACCGATCAGATCGGCATCGCTGTCGGTGGGATGGATGCGCGCCAGCGTGGCATTACGCTGTCCATCGGCAAGCTGGCCACGGGCGACTTTTTTGTCCAGCAACGCCGCCGAGCGGGCCTTGCCCTTTTGCGCTGCGACCAGGTCGATGTCCTTGAGCACCACGTCGATGCCAGCCATTGCGCTGACATGGGCGATGCCGGCCCCCATCATCCCGGCACCGAGCACGCCGATTTTGTTTGTCCGATAAGGCGTGAAACCCTCTGGGCGGGAACCGCCGGCCTTGATCTCGTTGAGTTGAAACCAGAAGGTGCCGATCAGGTTCTTGGCCACTTGGCCGGTGACCAACTCGGTGAAATAACGGGTCTCGATCAGATGCGCCGCGTCAAACCCCACCTGTGCACCTTCGACGGCGGCGCAGAGGATTTTCTCCGGAGCCGGCAAGCAGCCCTGGGTCTTGCTGCGCAGGATCGAAGGCGCGATCGCCAACATTTGAGCGACTGCCGGGTCGGACGGGGTCCCGCCTGGCATACGATAGTCTTTGCTGTCCCATGGTTGAGCCGCGCTCGGGTTGGTGAGAATCCAGGCCCGGGATTTCGCCAGCAGTTCGTCGCGGTCCGCCGCCAGCTCATCGATCAAGCCGACCTGCAGCGCCTGTTGCGGACCCACACGCTTGCCTTCAAGCAAATACGGCAGGGCCTTTTCCAGGCCCAGCAGGCGCACCATTCGCACCACACCGCCACCGCCTGGCAGCAGGCCGAGGGTGACTTCCGGCAAACCCATCTGCACCGACGGATGATCCAACGCGACGCGATGATGGCAAGCCAGGCAGATTTCCCAACCGCCGCCCAGGGCCGCGCCATTGATGGCCGCGACCACGGGCTTGCCTAAGGTTTCCAAGGCCCGCAGTTGCGCCTTGAGTCCCAAGACCGTTTGGTAGAAGGCCTGGGCCTCGTGCTTGCCGACCCTGATCAGCTCGTTCAGGTCGCCGCCAGCAAAAAAGGTTTTTTTGGCGGAGGTGACGATCACGCCGGCAATCGAATCTTTTTCACCGATCAAGCGAGCTACGCAAACGGCCATCGCCTCGCGGTAGATCGCGTTCATGGTATTGGCACTCTGGCCTGGCATGTCCAGGGTGAGGACGACGATCCGGTCCTCGCCGGTTTCGTAACGAATGGCGTCGATCATGAAAAGTGTTCCTTGAAGTCGGGACTCAGAGGCGTTCGATGATGGTGGCGATGCCCATGCCACCGCCGACACACAAAGTCGCCAGGCCATAGCGCTGGCGACGCACCTCCAGTTCATCGAGCAGCGTGCCGAGGATTGCGCAGCCCGTGGCACCCAAAGGGTGACCCATGGCGATGGAGCCGCCGTTGACGTTGACCTTGGCCGGGTCGATGGCCATGTCCTTGATGAATTTGAGCACCACCGAGGCGAAGGCTTCGTTGACTTCGAACAGGTCGATGTCTTCCACCCGCAGCCCAGCTTTCGCCAAGGCCTTGCGGGTGGCTGGGGCCGGACCGGTGAGCATGATGGTCGGCTCGGAGCTGGTGACGGCAGTGGCGACGATTCGCGCCCGAGGCTCCAGGCCCAGCTCCCGTCCCTTCGCCTGGGAACCGATCAGCATCAGCGCCGCGCCATCGACGATGCCCGAACTGTTGCCCGGTGTGTGCACATGATTGATCCGCTCGACATGACTGTAAACCCGCAACGCCGTGGCATCGAAGCCCGCCTGCCCCATCGCTTCGAAACTCGGCCTGAGCTTGCCCAGGCCTTCAAGCGTTGAGTCGGCGCGGATGAATTCGTCGTGGTCCAGCAACACGATGCCGTTCTGGTCCCGCACCGCCACCAACGATTTGTGAAACGAACCGTCGTCACGGGCCCGCGCGGCTTTTTGCTGGGACTGCATGGCGAACGCGTCGACGTCCTCGCGATTGAAACCCTCCAGAGTGGCGATCAGGTCGGCACCAATGCCTTGGGGCACGAAATGCCCGTGCAGGTTGGATTGCGGGTCCAGCGCCCACGCGCCACCGTCACTGCCCATCGGCACACGCGACATCGACTCGACGCCGCCAGCCACTACCAGATCTTCGAAACCGGAGCGCACTTTCATCGCGGCCAGGTTCACGGCCTCCAGTCCCGAGGCGCAAAAGCGGTTGAGTTGCACGCCGGGCACGCTCACGTCCCAGTCGGCCACGAGAATAGCGGTCTTGGCAATGTCGGCGCCTTGGTCGCCCACTGGCGTCACGCAACCGAGCACAACGTCATCCACATGACGGGTGTCCAGGCTCATGCGCTGCCGTAACGCAGCAAGCAGGCCAGTGACCAGGTTTACCGGCTTGACGGTGTACAGCGCGCCGTCGGGTTTACCCTTGCCGCGAGGCGTGCGTAATGCATCGAAAATATAAGCTTGGGTCATGACATCCTCGAACCGCCATCGGCATGGAACAAACCCCTCCAACCTTAAGCCCAGCGGCGCTGGATGCAATGACCACAGTGCTCAACGGCATTGACAGTCACGCCCAGACGAACGGTAGCGAGCTATCGGGTTAACCGTTTCAGGTAAGCAAGCTGTCTAGCAAAAGGCCCGGCAAGAAGCTGGCAATAGGCCTCATGCCTTTTTAATAGCGACACAGCTCAAGTTGATATGAATTGGATCTAAGCCATAGCAGCCGTGGACCCTAAGGTAAACGTATACAAGTAAGTCGTCGGGTTTTGCCGAGGCGCTTGTGCAACAGGAAGTGCAACGCCAGCCGAGATGGAGTTATGCAGGCTGGCCTCAGGAAATAACAAAAAGGCGGGCCAGCCATGTTCAAACATTCGAAAGTTCGTCAAGCCGGACTCATTCTCTTTGCCACGACGCTGCTGTTGATTCTGCCGAATATCACCAAGGTGATCGGCTGATCCAGGCACGTGGTGTCCGCACTCAGTAAGTCGCATCACCGATAAATACGAGACGGATCGTTGTTCCGACAACGGTGGTTGTGCCAACCTTTGCACTCCCCCTCGACATGGACGGCGACTTATTTGAAAGCTTTCACATTGATCGGGGCGCTGCTGCTCAGCACGCCTTCATACGCCGCGCAGTTGGTGTTGGAACTGGGTACGAATGCGCACACCTGGCAAACCGAAGAGCTGCTCAAGCATCCGGAAGTTCAAACCGTCCAAATCATTGAAGATGTTTCCTACAAGAAACCCATGAGTTATCAGGCCGTGCCGTTGACCGCACTGTTGACCGGAGTCCGATCGGACGACCATCTTCAGGCCGTGGCGCTGGACGGCTTTGCAGCCGAAATGCCTGCGGCGCCGCTGCTCAACACGAACGGCGCCCGAGCGTGGCTGGCGATTGAAGACCCGGCCAAACCTTGGCCGCCGCTGGGGCAAGGCAAGCACGGCGCCGGCCCTTTCTACCTGGTCTGGACCGATCCCCAAGCGGGCCATATCAGCCCCGAGCAATGGCCCTACGCAGTGGCGACCATCAAGCGCCTGTCGGCGGTGGCCGAGCGTTTCCCGGCGCTACTGCCGTCGCCCACCCTGGCCAAGGATGATCCAGTCAATAAAGGTTTCGAGTTGTTCCAGAAAAACTGCCTGGCTTGCCATCGCCTCAACGGCGCGGGTGACGCGCAGTTCGGTCCGGACCTGAACATCCCCTTCAATCCCACAGAATATTCCTCGGGAGACTTCCTCAAGCGCTACATACGGGATCCGCAAAGCCTGCGTCGTTGGCCCCAGGGGAAAATGCCCGGGTTCGCGGCGGCGGTGCTGCCGGACGCGGAGTTGGATTTGCTGGTGGGGTATTTGAAGCACATGGCGGGGCGCAAGCAGCCATTGGAGCAGTAAGTTGGCCATTGGGGTGAGCTGCTCCTCCCCCACAAAGGCGCGCTCGCCAGGAGTTCGCCAGGCGTTACTAGACACATGAAAACGGCCGACACGATGGCCAGCCGTTGCTGTGGATCTGTTGGAAAGTATCAGGCTTGCAGGCGCCGAATCTCCTGCTTGACGCCCCACCCTTCGATGATGCCACCCAAAGGTTCGACCACGGCTTCGAAGTTCATCTCGAAGTCGCCAATGTCGTCATAAGTGGCGTACATCACCCGGCTCAGCTCCAATGACCAGGCGCCATCATCCCGAGCGCTGATCTGCGCATTTAACGACTCTCCCCGAAAATGACCTGCCGCGCGCCGTGCCCGTTCCTCGTCGGGAAAAATGGCGTAGAACTCGATGGGATGAAACTGGGAAAAATCGAAACCGCCTTCTTTCATGCGGCGCAACACGCTGGTGCTGATATCTTCTTGATAGGCTGTGCTCATGAAACGTCCTCCTCAGAACCGATGGATAGACTTTCCGTCTTCCCGTGCGTGCAACCTGCGTTACAAGCGATACGGCATCAAATGACCGTCGGGACACAAGCATGTAGCTGACAAGACCGGACCTTGGCGATCCTTTCGCTGATCTCGATTGCAGAGTAGCTTCAAGTCAGTGCGGCTGCCAAGCGGGACCAGACAATGAATTTCATGAAGCCGATTTAATGCTGATGATTTCAATACTGTTTTGGGTCTTCAGGCTCTTGACTGTGGGGTCGTCGGTGCGACCTTCCAAATCGTTGAGGTCAAGCTCTTTCGAGAGAGGCACCAGCTTCTCCCGAATCAGTTGTGCCGCTTGTTCCATCGTGGGCTCCTGGGCGTAATCAAACTGCTCGGCGATCGTTTCGCCGTGATCGTCAACGAAGGTGATTTCCCACTTTTGCATCAGTGTCTCCTTGATCGATGGAATGGCCGGGCTTACCTCTATCTCGACATTGGCGGCGAAACAATCGTTCCGCTGAGTTCGTAGGCGGCACCTACGAAAAAACCGCCTCAAGGGCGGTTTTTCTTAGAGTGATCAGGATTATTTTTCGGCGCGTTCTTTCAACGCTTTCAGGGTATTGAACGGCGCATCCACGACGAACTTGTTAGCCAGCCAGGACGGAACGTCGCCACCCGGCTCGGTATGGACCTGGTACATCACCTCGACCTGATCCGCCCCCTTGGGAGTGAATTTCCAGAAACCGTCGACTTGTGCCACTCGCACGCAGCCTTTTTCTTCAGGCGCGTAAGTGGGTACGCCCTTGAGGTTGCGGGTCAGGCTACCATCCGCGCCTTCGACGGTAGTGACTTGCAGCACGGAATCACGGGGCGTAACCGGCCATGGTGTGTTGAATTGAGTGTAGGTCCAGCTCTTGCCGCCTTCGTGCTTGAGCAGTTTCTGGCTCTTGCATTCATGAATCCAGGCACAGGCGCCCGCTACGTCTTCCTGCAAGGCTCGCAACTTCGCCATGGTGGTCTTCATGACGGTCACGCCCTGGTAGGCCTTGTACTTGGAACCGCTGACTTCACTGAGTGAAACCTTGATACCTTCCTTTTCCTTGGCAACCTGCCAATCCTCAGCCTGGGCTGTAGCCGTCGCCAAGAACACAGTCAAACCACACAACACAGCCATACGATGCAGCGAACCCATAGTTGTTTTCCTTGTTTTCGAAGTTCCGATCTTGACGCATTACGCTGCCGTGACTTGCTCCCACCAACCGATCAGCCGAATGGCTTCGTCACTGCTGTAACCACAGACCTCGATATCGGCCTCGAATGCCGAGCACACCGCCGGACGCTCCGGTTGGCCAAAGATCTGGCACAGATTAGCGGACGACAGTTGCACGCAACGTTCGCCCGCAGGTTTGCCCTGGGGCATGCCCGGAATGGGCGAACTGATGGACGGGGCGACGCAACAGGCGCCACAGCCTTCACGGCATTCCATGAGGACGATCCTTACGACAGGTAATGATTGGTAACAGAAGACAGAGTAACGACTAAAACAGTTGTTTCAAATTGCCAGCCGCGTGTTTTTTCGTACATCGCCCGGTGACCGGACGGTCAGCGACGAACAGCAGTGTTTTGCAGCGCTTATTGCTTGAATTCGAACTCCAGCGCGGCGCCTTCCACTTCGTTGCGCTCCTGGTTGCGCAGCGGCAGCTGCATCTCGTTGCTCAACAGGCGACCGTTGAGTTGGAACGGACCGGGCTTCTCGCTGAACATCGACGGCAATAACGGCTCACGCTTGGGTAACGGTACTTTGCCCGGGGGTTGCAGCTCATCGACCATATCGTGCGGCAGGCTCAGGTCAAGCTTGGCCGGCGGCAAAGGCGTCTTGGCAACCTCACGGGCCGATTTGCTCTTGGAGGCGATGGGCGCGCGTTTTTTCTTCGTCGTGGCGGTTTTTTTAGCAGGGGACTTTTTGACCACCGCGGCTTTCTTCGGCGTGTCCTTCTTGGCGCTAGCGGTGGTTTTTTCCTGCGCTGGAGCCGCCACGGCAACGCCTGCGACATGGAAGGCGCTCAACAGGCCAATCAAAACCCAGGCAGCAGGACCTATAGCTTTCATAGACACAACGACATTTGCGGCAGAGTCTCCATGCTCGCCCGATTATGAGGCGCTGACAAGCGCATCAAACCAAGCCACTGATTCCTATAGAAACCCGTTGGCTGTCTCTTGGCACAATTGAGTGGCCAGCAGCCCCAGCGTCATCAACGCTCGCTCTGCCTCGCGGTTCCACGGTGTGCCGCAATTGAGCCGGATGCAATGGTTGAACTGCTCGGTGTTGCTGAAAATCAGCCCTGGCGCGATGCTGATGCCTTGTTGCAACGCCCGCACATGCAATTCCTGAGTGTTGACCCGCCCCGGCAGGCTGACCCACAGGATGAAACCTCCGGTGGGACGGCTCATTTGCGTGCCTTCCGGGAAGTATTGCTGCACCGCCAGTTGGAAGGCGCTGAGGTTTTTGCGGTACTCCTGGCGGATATAGCGCAGGTGTCGGTCGTAGCCGCCGTTTTCCAGATAGGCCGCGATTCCCATCTGGGTGACGCTGCACGCCGAGTGGGTACTGAAGGTCTGGAGCCGCTGGATTTCGTGCTGGAACTTGCCGGCGATCATCCAACCAATGCGCACGCCTGGTGACAGCGTCTTGGAAAAACTCGAACAATAGATCACCCGGTCCAATCGATCGTAGGCCTTGAGCGCCTTGGTACGGCCCTGCTCGAACATCAGCTCGCCATAGATATCGTCTTCGACGATCTGAATGTCGAAGTCCGACGCCAGGCGCAGCAGCTGCTTCTGCCGCTCCTCAGGCATGGTGCCGCCGAGGGGATTGCTCAGGCGCGTAGTCAGGACCAGCGCCTTGATTGACCATTGGTTGGCCGCCAGTTGCAAGGCTTCAAGGCTCATGCCAGTGACAGGATCACTCGGGATCTCGATCACCTTGAGCCCCAGCAGATCCGCCAGTTGCAGCAAACCGTAATAGGTTGGCGATTCGGCGGCGATCAGGTCGCCAGGTCGAGTCAGCACGCGCAACGACATCTGCAGCGCATCGACACAGCCATGGGTGATCACGACTTCGGAAGGATCCACCACGACACCGGCATCGCGCATGCGAATCGCCACCTGGCGGCGCAACGGTTCGAAGCCGGGGCTGAACATGTAGCTGAACGCGCGTGGACTGTGGAAACGCGTGACCTTGGCCAACTGCTGATGCAATGCCCGGACAGGCAGGTAATCGACGCTCGGCACCGCTGCGCCCAACGGAAAGACGCCTTCGCGGCGCGACTCGACCAGTACCTGCTGGATGATGCTGCTGCGCGTCACCAGCCCCGGACGCTCCACTCGGGCAATGTCCGGCGTCGGCGCGGTCAGGGCCGGCGTCTGGTGCACGTAATAGCCCGATTGCGGCCGCGCGCGAATCAAGCCCTGGTCTTCAAGGTTGGCGTAGGCCTGCAGCACGGTGGCATGGCTGACGTTGAGCTGCGAACTCATCTTGCGCACCGAAGGCACGCGTTCACCGGGCTGATACACACCGCGCCGGATGTCTTCAGCCAGCTGTTGAGCAATACGTTGGTAGAGCAAGAGGTTGGTCATGACGCAGCACTCGATTTCACGGGCATTTTATTCTTGTCGGAAACGATACCGTAACAGTTTAGAAGTGTACTGGGACAGTTGCCAGATTACTCGACAGTACAGTGGAGTGACAGCTCTAACTGTACCGCTTGCCGGACAATCGCCGAGCCCAAAAAAACCCGGCGCCTGTATAGGGGCCGGGTTTTCCAGAGCCGCAGCCCTTAGCGGGCGGCGCCGAGCTGGCCTTTCTCGTCGGAGAACACAATTTCAACCCGACGGTTCTGTGCCCGGCCACGTTCGGAGGCGTTGACGTCCACCGGGTATTGATCGCCGTAGCCTTCGACCTGAATACGCTTCTCGTCGATTCCCAGGTCCACCAGCACGTCCGCCACCGCTTGCGCGCGGTCACGGGACAGCTTGAGGTTCTCCTGTTTGCCACCGGTGCTGTCGGTGTAGCCCTCGATACGCACTACGCGCTTGGGGTTGAGCTGAAGGAATTGCACGATCTTGAGCACCACGCGATTGGCCGAGTTTTTCAGCTCAGCTTCGCCGGTGTCGAACAACACGTCGCCGAGCGTCATCACCAGGCCGCGATCAGTCTGGGTTGTCGCCATCGCCATGATCTGCTCTTCCAGCCATTTGCCCTGCTGCTGGACACTTAGCAACTTGGACTCGCGCAAGGCCAATTGCAGACGCTGGCGCTCAAGCTCGAGCTTCGTCGCGCGCTCTTCGTTGAGCACTTGATTGCTGTGCTCCCGGGCAATCGCACTGTAGCGTTGGCTCAGATAGGCGTAATGCTGCACATCCTCACCGCTGCCCCAGTAGCTGGACAAGCGATCGGCACGGGCCAGGGATTCGCCGGCGCGGATCACGTCCCGGGGCGCGGCACGCAGCACGTTGGCGTCTTCCTTGACCTTCTGGAAATCGCCGCTGGCCTGTTCCAGCACTGCCTCGCTGCGCTGGCCGGCGCAGCCATACAAACTCGCGAGACCTGCAATCAGCAGGCCGCCGAAAACATGGGAGTGATTCATTGGGCATCCTCCCTCAACTGTTTGCGCAAGCGCTTGATGCGCGTATCGAGCACGTTCAGTTGCTCCTGGCTCTTGAGCCTCAGCACCTTCGCTTCGGCCAGGCGCGCGTCCAGCTCGGCCTGCTCGGCCCGCATGCGCGCCTTCTTGTAGGATTCGTCGGCCATGTTCGATTTGGCACGAGCGAACTTTTCTTCGGCCAGTTTCAACTCGGGCACTTCTTCGGTGGTGGCACCCACCGCACGGGCTTGCTCGATGGCCTGTTCAGTCAGGCGGATCTGTTCATTCGGCGCCGGATCGGCTGCACAACCCGCCAGAGCCAGAACGGCCAGGGCAGCGAAAAGAGGTCGAATAGTCACTAATATTCCCTACTGTTTTGGGGCACTGACAGGAGGCTTCAACTGTGTCTTCCAACGCTCCAGATTGCGTTGCAATACAGCCTCCGTCAGGCCGGACGCGGCCAATTCTGTCATCTTTTGCGCCAGCTGTCCGCGCAACCATGGGTCATTGCAGGCGGAGTTATGGGAAACCGCCAGGAACAATCCCGGTTTATCCACCGGTTGCGGTGCGGCCTGTAGATCGTTGGCCAAGCCTAATGTCTGCGCCGTCGCCAAGCCCGAATAGCGCCCCGCCAGGACATATTCCACCTCGCCCAAGAGCAATTTCTGAAAGGCCTGGGTCAGGTTCGGCGTACGGATCAGGGACAATTGCTGCTCGGCGAAAATGCCAAATCCCTGGGTCATTCGAGCCTTTTCCGACAGCGCGCCGGGATGCCCATGAAGGTCTCCGGGCTGGTTGATGACCAGCGTCGAGTCGTTGCGAGTCCAGACCAGGTAATCATTTTCCAACAGCGGCGGATGGACGTAATCCAACGCTTCAAGCCCAGCGGCTGTCAGTGGAGCGTCGGTGAGCAGGTCCATGCGCCCGCTGCGCACTTCGTCCAGCGCCTGGGCGCGCTTGCCGGCATACAGCAGCTCGATCTTGATCCCCAGCTCCGTCGCGACGTGCGCCAGCAGGTCGGCACCGGCGCCAATCAGGTGCTTGGGGTCCTGAGGGTCTTGCCAGAGATAAGGCGGTGCGTCCGGACTGCCGGTGGCGATCAGTCGTTCACATTTGCCGGCGGCGACAGACAGGCCCGGCATGACCGCCAATGTCCACAGCAACGACCAGCGGGTCCAACGACGCAGATCCATGGCGACTTGCTCCCCTTGCATCAAATAAACAGTGCAGAAAATAAAAAGCCCGGCCAAAGGGCCGGGCTCTTTATAAGTGAAGACGCTGGATTAGACCAGCTTCTCCAGCTCAGGGATGGCTTCGAACAAGTCCGCCACCAGGCCGTAGTCGGCCACCTGGAAGATCGGTGCTTCTTCGTCCTTGTTGATCGCAACGATCACCTTGGAGTCCTTCATGCCGGCCAGGTGCTGGATCGCGCCGGAGATACCGACGGCGATGTACAGCTGTGGCGCAACGATCTTGCCGGTCTGGCCGACCTGCATGTCGTTGGGCACGAAACCTGCGTCGACCGCCGCGCGGGAAGCGCCGACGGCAGCGCCCAGCTTGTCGGCCAGGGCGTACAGGTGCTTGAAGTTGTCACCGTTCTGCATGCCACGGCCGCCGGAAACGACGATCTTAGCAGCGGTCAGCTCAGGACGATCGGACTTGGCCAGTTCTTCGTTGACGAAGCTGGAGATGCCGGCGTCATGGGCAGCGCCCACTGCCTCAACGGCAGCCGAGCCACCTTCGGCGGCAACCGGGTCGAAACCGGTGGCGCGCACGGTGATGACCTTGACCGCAGCGTTAGACTGCACGGTGGCAATGGCGTTACCGGCGTAGATCGGGCGTTTGAACGTGTCGGCGCTTTCTACCGAGATGATCTCGGAGATCTGGTCGACGTCCAGCGCAGCGGCAACGCGCGGCAGGATGTTCTTGCCGTTGGAGGTAGCGGCAGCCAGGATGTGGCTGTAGCCCTTGCCCAGCTCAGCAACCAGCGGCGCAACGTTTTCCGGCAGTTGGTGCGCGTAGGCGGCGTTGTCGGCCGACAGCACTTTAGCCACGCCAGCGATTTTCGCGGCGGCTTCGGCAACGGCGCTCGCGCCCTGCCCGGCCACAAGAACGTGCACGTCACCACCGATTTTGGCAGCGGCAGCAACGGTGTTCAGCGTGGCCGGAGCCAGCGCCTTGTTATCGTGTTCGGCGATTACCAAGATAGTCATAGTCAGATTACCTTCGCTTCGTTTTTCAGTTTCTCGACCAGTTCAGCCACCGACTTGACCTTGATGCCCGCGCTGCGTGCAGCCGGCGCTTCGACTTTCAGGGTCTTGTTGGTGGAGGCGGTGGAAACGCCCAAAGCATCCGGAGTCAGCACTTCAAGCGGCTTCTTCTTGGCTTTCATGATGTTTGGCAGGGACGCATAGCGCGGCTCGTTCAAACGCAGGTCGGTGGTAACGATGGCCGGCAGCTTCAGCGAAACGGTCTGCGCGCCGCCGTCGATTTCGCGAGTCACGGCAACGCTGTCGCCAGACACTTCGACTTTCGAAGCGAAGGTGCCCTGACCATAGCCGCTCAATGCCGCGAGCATCTGACCGGTCTGGTTGTTGTCGCTGTCGATGGCCTGCTTGCCGAGGATCACCAGCTGTGGCTGCTCCTTATCGACAACGGCCTTGAGCAGCTTGGCCACGGCCAGGGAAGTCAGGTCTTCGGCGGATTCGACGAGGATGGCGCGATCGGCACCCAGCGCCAGCGCGGTGCGCAGTTGCTCCTGGGCGGTGGTCGGGCCGATGGAAACGACGACGATCTCAGTCGCCACGCCTTTCTCTTTCAGGCGTACGGCTTCTTCTACGGCGATTTCGCAGAATGGATTCATCGACATCTTGACGTTGGCGAGGTCGACGCCGGAGTTGTCCGCCTTGACGCGAACCTTGACGTTATAGTCGACCACTCGTTTGACAGCTACAAGAACCTTCATGGATTCCTCGTTACTCTCCGGTGAAAAGAAAGCCGCCCGGGCGAACCTGGCGGTTGATGATCATGGGCGCAAGGGCACCTCTAAAAACGCCGGCATGAACCACACATGACCTTTGCTCACGGGAGTGAAGACCATTCGTCAGTGATGACCGATGAGTCATTCATTATCGCGGCGTGTAAACTGCGCGTCCGAACCACGCAACTCGTCACTTTGTGCTGCCTTCGCCCTGTCTTTAGAGGTGCTCTTGAAACCAACAGTCAGCCTACGGCGAGCGCAAAACCGCCCGTATCTTGACCGGAACGCCTATTCCGGTCAATACGGCAAAATGGTCAGTCATAAGCCGTACGTCAGTGATTTATCTGGGCTGCGGCAATTTCAAACAAACGTTTGTATTGGACCCTGAGAGTGGTGTAGATATAATGCGCCGCTTAAGAGAGAAGCGCGGGTCATTCATTGTCGCTTTCGTCGCCTGGCCAAAGAAACGACGGATGCATCGCCAAACCTCCAATTAGAAAAAACTGTAGAGCCTTGAGTAGGAGATAGCCTGTGGAACGCGAATACATGGAATTCGACGTGGTCATCGTCGGTGCCGGCCCCGCTGGCCTGTCTGCCGCTTGCCGACTGAAACAGAAGGCCGCCGAAGCCGGTAAGGAAATCAGCGTCTGCGTGGTCGAAAAAGGCTCCGAAGTCGGTGCGCACATTCTCTCCGGCGCGGTGTTTGAACCGCGCGCCCTGAACGAACTGTTCCCGGACTGGAAAGAACTCGGCGCCCCGTTGAATACGCCCGTCAAGCGCGATGACATTTATGTCCTGAAGAACGCCGAGACCGCGAGCAAAATCCCTGACTTCTTTGTGCCCAAGACCATGCACAACGAAGGCAACTATATTATTTCCCTGGGCAACCTGTGCCGCTGGCTGGCCCAGCAGGCCGAGAACCTGGGTGTGGAAATCTACCCAGGCTTCGCCGCCCAGGAAGCGCTGTTCGACGAGAACGGCGTGGTGCGCGGGATCATCACCGGCGACCTGGGTGTCGACCGCGAAGGCAATCCGAAGGAAGGCCTCTACACCCCCGGCATGGAACTGCGCGGCAAGTACACACTGTTCGCCGAAGGCTGCCGTGGCCATATCGGCAAGCAGTTGATCAAGCGTTTCAACCTGGACAGCGAGGCCGACGCCCAGCACTACGGCATCGGCCTGAAGGAAATCTGGGAAATCGACCCGGCCAAGCATCAGCCAGGCCTGGTGGTGCACACCGCCGGTTGGCCGCTGGACATCATGGGCACCGAAAACACCGGTGGCTCTTTCCTTTACCACCTGGAAAACAACCAAGTGGTGGTCGGCCTGATCGTCGACCTGTCCTACAGCAATACGTTCCTGTCGCCGTTCGACGAATTCCAGCGCCTCAAGCATCACCCGGTGCTAAAGCAATACCTGGAAGGCGGCAAGCGCGTCAGCTACGGCGCACGCGCCATCGCCAAGGGTGGCCTGAATTCGCTGCCGAAAATGGTCTTCAAGGGCGGCGCGCTGATCGGTTGCGACCTCGGCACCCTGAACTTCGCCAAGATCAAGGGCAGCCACACGGCGATGAAATCCGGCATGCTCGCCGCCGAGGCCGTGGCCGATGCGCTGTTCGCCGGCTCCGAAGGTGCCGACGAACTGAACAGCTATGTCGACGCGTTCAAGGCCAGCTGGCTGTACGAAGAACTGTTCGCCAGCCGCAATTTCGGCGCAGCGATCCACAAATACGGCGCGATTATCGGCGGGGGTTTCAACTGGCTCGACCAGAACATCTTCGGCGGCAAGCTACCAATCACCCTGCGCGATACCAAGCCGGACTACGCGTGCCTGAAACTGGCGGCCGATTGCAAGAAAATCGACTACCCGAAACCGGACGGCAAGATCAGCTTCGACAAACTCAGCTCGGTGTTCATCTCCGGTACCAACCATGAAGAAGAACAGCCTTGCCACCTGAAGCTGACCGACCCAAGCATCCCGATCAGCAAGAACCTGCCGCTGTACGACGAGCCGGCCCAGCGCTACTGCCCGGCTGGAGTGTACGAAGTCATCACCAAGGAAGACGGCGAAAAACGCTTCCAGATCAACGCCCAGAACTGCGTGCACTGCAAGACCTGCGACATCAAGGACCCAGCACAGAACATCACCTGGGTATCGCCGGAAGGCGCCGGCGGTCCGACTTACCCGAACATGTAAGCCGACACGCTGAACATCGAGGCTCCCGCAATGGGGGCCTTTTTGTTGTGCACAATTAAAGCAGCGCCGCTTCCGTCAAAGGATCAGGCTGCCCGCTCTTCCCCAGGATTACGCTCGAAGTAGCGCTTGTACTCCCGACTGAACTGCGACGGACTCTGGTATCCCACCTGATGAGCGACCTCGGCCACGCCCATGCCCTCGGTGAGCAATAGTCGCTGGGCCTTGAGCAGGCGCAGCCGCTTGAGGTACTGCACGGGCGTCTGCAACGTGCTGCGCTTGAAATGCTCATGAAAGGTCGAGGCGCTCATGTGCGCGCAACTGGCCAGGGTCTCGACGTTCAGCGGCTCGGTAAAATGCGCGTGCAAATGGCTCAGGGCAGCGGCAATCCGGGCGAATTGCCCTTGTTGTTCCACCAGTGCGCGTAACACATCGGCCTGGGGGCCACGCAGTGCGACGAACAACAGTTCCCGCAGCCGTGCCTGGCCCATGACCTGGCATTCCAGCGGATCGTGCAAGCAGCGCAGCAAGCGCTCGACGCATCCACGCATGGCGTCATCGAGCACTGCGCACGTCATCGATTCCGGCGTCTGCGGCGCCAGGTTCCGCCCCGGTACCAGCCCCATCGCCAACACCAGCTCCCCCAACATCGCTCGATCGATCGCAACGGAAACCCCAAGCAGCGGAGCATTGGGCAAGGCGTAGGTTTCGCATTCGAACGGCACCGGCAGGGCCTGGATCAGATAATTCCCGGCACCATATTCCAGCGTGCGAGGCCCCAGGTACGCTAGTTTGCTGCCTTGGGCGATGATCACCAGGCTCGGCTCGTACAGCTGCGGGCCACGAGCGACGTCCTGGCTGGCTCGAAGCGCATGCACGCCGGGCAGTTGCGTCGGGACAAAACCGTCACGGGTCGCCAAGGGTTCGATCAGGGAAACCAGGGTGGCGTTGGCATCGAGATGGCGGGTCAACAACATGGGCAGAAACTTTCCGGAAGAGGGGATGAACCCATGATCGCAGGTCTGGCGACACATAGGATCAGATCCTGGCCAAGACCGGAGGATTAGGCATGACAGACGTAGGAATCGCCATCGCCGCCTGCCGCGAGCACCCCCAGAATGGACCACCTCACCGTTCACTGCTTAGCGAGGTCCATCATGTACACAGCAATCGGATACGCCGCTCAATCGCCCACCACGCCCCTCGCCCCCATGAAGTTCGAGCGCCGCAGCCCGCGCGCCGACGACGTGGCGATCGAGATCCTGTATTGCGGCGTCTGTCATTCCGACATCCACCAGGCCCGCAATGAGTGGGGCATCGCCGTTTATCCGCTGATGCCTGGCCATGAAATCATCGGAAAAGTCACCGCTGTCGGTGCGAATGTCACTCGCCATAAAGTAGGCGATTTGGTGGGGGTGGGCTGCATGGTCGACTCCTGCCGCGAGTGCGAGGCTTGCCGCGCCGACTTGGAGCAATACTGTTTCGAAGGCATGACCCAGACCTACGCCAGCCCGGACCGCATCAGCGGCGGCCACACCATGGGCGGCTAATCCGAGAGCATCGTGGTCAGCGAGCACTTTGTGCTGCGCATCCCGCAGACACTCGATCCAGCCAGTGCCGCACCGCTGCTCTGCGCCGGCATTACCACCTATTCGCCGCTCAAGCACTATGGCGTAAAAGCCGGTGACAAGGTCGGTGTGCTGGGCATGGGCGGACTGGGGCATATGGGCATCAAGTTTGCCAAGGCGATGGGCGCCGAGGTGACCCTGTTTACCCGCTCGGCCAGCAAGGCCGAAGAAGCCCGTCGCCAAGGCGCGGACCATGTGATCGTGTCCACCGACGCCGAACAAATGGCCGCGGCGGCCGGACGATTCCACTTCCTGCTGGACACCATTCCGGTGCAGCACGACCTCAACCCCTACCTCGACACGCTGCGTTTCGACGGCGTGCACATCATCGTGGGCCTGGTCGAACCGGTCGAACCGCCAGTGCATGCGGCAAAACTGATCATGGGTCGCCGTGTCCTGGCCGGCTCGCTGATCGGTGGTGTCGCAGAAACCCAGGAGGTGCTGGACTTCTGCGCCGAGCACAACATCAGTTGCGACATTGAAATGCTCGACATCCGCCAGATCAACGAGGCCTACAGCCGCATGATCGCCGGGGACGTGAAGTATCGCTTCGTCATCGACATGGCGACGCTCAAGGCCTGACGTTCGTCAAACCTTGGCGCCCAACTCCGCCGATAGCCGGGCTGTGACCCCTTTGACCAGGGGAATCAGCTCGGCCATTTTTTCCAGCGGCATGTACGGCACGGTGCTGGCGATGCTGATACCGGCGACGATGCGCTTGCCCGCGTCTCGGATCGGCGCCGCTACACAGCGAATCGACGGTTCGTTGTCCTCCAGGTCGTAGGCATAGCCCCCCGCGACGTATTCCACCATTCGCTGCTGGAACTGCTCCCAAGACTGCTCCTGGTGCAGCGGCCAGAACTGATTCTTCCCACCTGCCGGCAGGCTGATTTCATACAGCCTCTTCCATTGGTCCTGCGGGTCATCGAGCATCAGCGCCTTGCCGATGCCGGTGCGCGCCAACGGCATGCGATGGCCGACGCGCGAGCGCATTTCCGGGCCATTACGTCCGGGATTCTTCAGCAGGTACAAGACCTCGTCGCCCTCGCGAATCGCCAGGTGGACGGTGTCACCGGTGAGCGCCGACAGTTCATCCAGGTAGGGCCCCGCCAGGCTCACCAGCGGCAGCTCTTCCCGCGCCTGAAAACCCAATTCAATCAACTTCGGCCCAAGCAGGTAGCCCACTTGCGGCACCACGCGCAGGTAACGTTCATCCACCAGGCAACTGGCCAGGCGATGAGTGGTGCTGCGCGTGGTCCCGATCAGCCGGGCGATTTCCTTCAAGTCGCGGGCTCCGCTGGCGACCGCCTGGACCACGCCCAGGCCGCGCAGCAATGTCTGCGTGCCCGTGGGCGCTGCGTCCTTGGTATTTTTTGGGGCGTCTTGCATATCCGGCCTTTCACAGTGAGCGAGGGAACGGGCGGCATTATGGTCGCCCGCCCCACGGGACTACAACTCGATGCGCTCGACTTTCCCGACCAGCAGGATGTAGGAAAGCGCGCCAGCCAATGCCAGGACAGCGATATAGGTAATGGCCGGGGCAAACGAATCGCCGCTGGCGAGGAAGCCAATGACAATCGGCGTGGCGATGGCCGCCAGGTTGCCGATGAAGTTGAACACCCCGCCGGTCAAGCCGAGCAACCGCGCCGGTGCCAAGGTGGAAACCAGCGACCAAGTGATCGACGCCAGGCCATTGCCGAAGAACGCCAGGGCCAGGAACGCGATCACCAGCGGCGTCGACTCGACGAAGTTGGCACCGATGATTGAGGTGGAAATCAGCAGCCCGCCAATGATCGGTAGCTTGCGCGCAAACCCCACGCTGGTGCCGCGGCGGATCAGCCAGTCGGAGAAGAACCCGGAGCACAGCACGCCGACAAACGCCGCGAGGAACGGCAACGACGCCAGCAGGCCAGACTTGATGAAGTCCATGCCGCGATATTTCACCAGGTAGGTCGGGAACCACGTCAGGAAAAACCACAGCGTGGAGTTGAGGCAGAACTGTCCCAGGTAAATGCCCCAAAGCTTGCGCTGGGTCAGGACGATGCCCAAGTCAGTCCAGCTGAATTTCGCCTTGACCTTCGCCGTCTCGGCCTGGATATCCACCAGCCCGCCGCCTTCGCGGATCAGCTCGATTTCGGCGGCATTGGCGCCTTTGAAATCCCGCGGCTCGCGATACACCGCGTACCAGATCAACGCCCAGAGAATACCGACGGCACCGGTCGCGACGAACACCATGTGCCAGCCGAAGGCATGCTGCAGCCACGCCAGGACCGGTGTCAGGAATGCCAGCCCGACGAACTGTCCAGACGTGTAGAAACCAATCGCCGTGGCCCGCTCACGCTCTGGAAACCACGTGGTAACGACGCGGCTGTTGATCGGATAAGCCGGTGCTTCCAACGCACCGACCGCCATGCGCAGGACGAATAACGCAATAAAACTGGAAACGAAACCGAGCATCACCGTGGCCACCGACCACAACAGCAGCGCCACGCTGTACAGAATGCGCGGCGGCACCCGGTCCACCAGCCAGCCACCGGGGATTTGCATGGCGGCGTAGGTCCAGCCGAACGCCGAGAAAATCAGCCCGACATGAATCGGATCAATGCCCAGCTCACTGGTCATTGCAGGAGCGGCAATCGAGAGGTTGCTGCGGTCCAGGTAATTGATCACCACGGTGATGAACAGCAGGACCATGATGAAAAAACGCTTGCGGCTGGGCGTCACCAACGACGCCTGCGCGTTCAGGGTGTGCGCTTGCATGTGAGGTGCCTCTTTTTATGTTTATTGAGGGCGAAACTTATGAGCGGCTACGTCGACCGCCGTGGCGATGGAGCTTGCTCCCGCTGGGCCGGCCCGACGCCTCGGGCGCAGCAGCCCCTGGGTTCGTTGGTCAAAATTCTTGCGACCGCTGCGCAGTCGAGCGGGAGCAAGCTCCCTCGCCACATGGAATGTGGGGCGTCTAGGCACTCACCACTCGGCAAAACTGCCATCGGCATGGCGCCAGATCGGGTTGCGCCAGCGGTGGCCGATGGCCGCGCGCTCAATCACATATTCCTCGTTGATCTCGATGCCCAGGCCCGGACCGTTGGGGATTTTCACGAAGCCCTTGTCGTAGTCGAACACCTGCGGATCCTTGATGTAATCCAGCAGGTCGTTGCTTTCGTTGTAGTGAATGCCCAGGCTCTGCTCCTGGATAAACGCGTTGTAGCAAACCGCGTCCAGTTGCAGGCATGCCGCCAGGGCGATTGGGCCCAACGGGCAATGCAGCGCCAGCGCCACGTCGTAGGCCTCGGCCATGTTGGCGATCTTGCGGGTTTCGGTGATGCCGCCGGCGTGGGAGGCATCCGGTTGGATGATGTCCACGTAGCCCTCGCTGAGTACACGCTTGAAATCCCAACGCGAGAACAGCCGCTCGCCCAAGGCAATCGGTGTGCTGGTCAGCGGCGCCAGTTCCTTGAGCGCTTCGTAGTTTTCGCTGAGCACCGGTTCTTCGATGAACATCAGCTTGTAGGGGTCGAGTTCCTTCATCAACACCTTGGCCATTGGCTTATGCACGCGGCCATGAAAGTCCACGCCAATGCCGACGTTCGGCCCGACGGCGTCGCGCACCGCGGCTACGTTGGCGAGGGCCAGGTCGACTTTTTCAAAGGTGTCGAGAAACTGCAGCTCTTCGGTGCCGTTCATCTTCACCGCGGTAAACCCCCGCGCCACGGCTTCTTTCGCCGCCCGGGCGGTGTCGGCCGGACGATCGCCGCCGATCCACGAGTACACACGAATCTTGTCACGCACCTGACCGCCCAGCAGATCACTGACCGACACACCCAGGGCCTTGCCCTTGATGTCCCATAACGCCTGATCGATACCGGCCAGGGCGCTCATGTGGATGGCACCGCCGCGGTAGAAGCCGCCACGATAGAGCACGGTCCAGATGTCTTCGATATTGCGTGGGTCCTTGCCGATCAGGTAGTCGGACAATTCCTCGACGGCAGCCGCCACCGTGTGGGCACGGCCTTCGACCACGGGTTCGCCCCAGCCGGTCACGCCTTCATCGGTCTCGACCTTGAGGAAGCACCAGCGCGGCGGAACAATAAACGTGGTCAGCTTGGTGATTTTCATCTTCTTGTCTCTCTTATCGGATGCAGCGCGCGTGGCGCCGGAAAAGTCTTCAGTTCAAGGCATTCCACGCGGCGACGTAGGCCTTGGCGCGCACCGCCACTTCGTCCGCTGTCAGGCCCGGCTTGAACAGCCCGGAACCGAGGCCGAACCCCTTGACGCCGGCTTCGACGAACACCGCCATGTTGTCAGGGGTGATCCCGCCCACCGGCACCAATACGGTCCCGGCCGGCAGCACCGCGAGCCAGGCCTTGACCACCGCCGGGCCCATCTGCTCGGCCGGGAACATCTTCAGCACGTGAGCGCCTTCGGCCAGCGCGGCGAAGGCTTCGGTGGGCGTGGCGACGCCGGGCGCCAGGTACAGACCCGCCGCTTTCGCCGCTCGCAGCACCTTCGGATCGCTGTGGGGCATGACGATGACTTGGCCGCCAGCGGCTTTTACCTGCTCGACCTGTTCCGCCCTGAGCACGGTCCCTGCACCGATCAAGCAATCGGCCGGCAAGGTGCCGCGCAGGATGCGGATACTTTCGTACGGTTCAGGGGAATTGAGCGGTACCTCGATGACGCGAAATCCAGCGCTATAAAGGACTTCGCCGACAGCGGCTGCCTCTTCGGGACGCAGGCCGCGCAGAATCGCGATCAGCCCGTTTTGCGCCAGTGCTTGTGTGAGCATGTCAGACCTCCAGTCAGGTTTAACGCAATGCGGCGGCGTCGAGCAGCCCGGCCGCCACGGCCAGTTGCCACAACCCACGTTCGGTGGCCTGTTCGGCCAAGGTCACCCGGGCGAAACCGCAGGCGTCGAGGGCCCGTTGATAACGGGCGCAGAGTTGAGAGTTGCCGATCAGCACCACCGTCGGCAGGTGCACGCTGTTGCGTCGATGGCGTTGCGCCGCGGCAAGGGCCGTCAGCTCATGACCGATCAACAGGCCGGAGAGATAATCGGCCTGGGCGCTGGCGCCAAGTTCGCCGGTCAGCCCCAGGCTGCGGGCACTGAATACGGTGGACAACGGGCCGATCTGGCCATCCGTAGACAACGCCACCTGCACGCCGCGATCGAAGGCCAGGCCATCGAACGCCGCGCCGCGCTGTTGGGTACGACCGAGGATGCTGTGGTCGCTGAGCACGGCGAAGATCTCGCCGGTCATGAAGGTGTCGAAATGCACAATGCAGCCATCGGTGACTTCCACCCACTTCGAGTGGCTGCCCGGCAGGCCGATCAGCACCGCTTCGTTCGGCAGGCTGTGCAAGGCGCCAAGCACTTGGGTTTCTTCGCCACGCATGACATTGGGCAAGCGTGAACGCTGGATCACGCCGGGCACGATGTGCACATCGACACCGCGAAGGCTGCGAATGACTTGTAGGGAATGTCCGAGGTTGGCGACGTTTGCAGGCGTGTCGCAGTAAGGCGCTTCGCGCCAGCCTTGGGCGCTGCCGACCATGCCGCAAGCAATGACGGGCAGGCTCGGCTGCGCATCGAGCCAGTCGCCGCAGGCTTCATCGAAGGCCAGCTCGAACCCATCGACGCACTCCCGCCCGGCCACGGTTCGCGGCCCGGACGGTAACTGCATGATCCCCGACGACAGCGAACGCTGTTCGAGCACCTCGCCTCCAGCGGCGAGTTTGTAAGCCCGTAATGAGGTAGTTCCCCAATCGAGCGCGATCAATTGCGCCTGCATCCGCTTCACCTGTTCTGTTTATTTGGCAGTGAGTGAGACGGACTATAAACCCGGGCACGGGAAAATCTCAATATATAAATATCACTCCCATATATTGGGATATATCATTGATAGTCGCCATCCGTCCCAGACCCTGCTACGTTTTTGATCGGACGCCAAAAACTCAGGAAAGAACATGGAACATCGACTGAAGATCCTCGGCCGCACCTCCTCGATCAACGTCAGAAAAGTACTGTGGACCTGTCAGGAACTGGACCTTTCCTACGAACGCGAAGATTGGGGCATCGGCTTTGCCTCGACCCATGACCCGGCGTTCCTGGCGCTCAACCCCAACGCCCAGGTGCCAGTGATCATTGACGAGAACGGCGTGCTCTGGGAGTCGAATACCATTTGCCGCTACCTGGTCGGCAAACATGGGCGCAGCGATCTGCTTCCCATCGAGCCTGCCGCACGGGCGCGTATAGAACAGTGGATGGACTGGCAAGCCACGGAGCTCAACCCGTCATGGGGCGATGCGTTTTACGGACTGGTGCGCAAACACCCGGACTTCCAGGACCCACAGCTCATCGCCGCCGGGGTTAAACGCTGGAACAAGACGATGGGGTTGCTGGAGGATCAGCTGAGTCGCACCGAAGCCTATGTGGCCGGCGCGGATTTCTGCCTCGCCGACGTGCTTATCGGCCTGTCCGCGCATCGCTGGCGCCAGACGCCCATGGAGCGTCCGGACTATCCGGCGGTGGCCGCCTACTGCAAGCGGCTCGAACAACGCCGCGGATTTGCCGAGTACGCGTCCAGCGCATACGCATGAATCAGTTGCCGTTGGCAAAATCCCGGAGCACTTTGCCGTCCATCCGATAGCGCACCCACTCCTCCTGCGGTTGCGCGCCGAGGGACTTGTAGAACTCGATGGCCGGCGTGTTCCAGTCCAGCACGCTCCATTCGAAGCGACCGCAATCGTTGTCACAGGCGATCCTCGCCAAGTGCCGCAGCAGCGTCTTGCCCGCCCCGCCACCGCGCTGTTCGGGAGTGATGTACAAGTCTTCGAGGTACAGGCAGTTGCTGCCCAGCCAAGTGGAGTAACTGAAGAAGAACACCGCAAAACCGATGGGCACGCCATCACGCAGGCAGATCAAGCCGTGGGCGGTTGCGCCTTCACTGAACAGGCTGCGCTCGATATCGGTCACACTGGCGATGACTTCGTGGCGGGCTTTCTCGTAATCGGCAAGCTCAGTGATGAAGGCAAGGATTTGAGGCGCATCGCTAGGTTGCGCGGGACGGATCTCGATCGACATGAACGGGCCTTGTAGCCAATTGAAAGCGCCATACTAAGCCGCTACGCGGTGCTCGTCACATCTTCTGGACAAGGCTTCCAGTGTGCCATTCGTCGCCGCCCAGGCACCAACCCCGCTCCAGCGCGGCCAAAAATCAGGCAAGCATTCCAAAAATGGAGGCGACACCATGATTTATTCAAGGCTGACTGCGTTCACATTCGCTGCACTGCTGTCTTCGGCGGCATTAGCAGCGTCGACCTCTGGCACAGGGCCGACCGACCCCGTCCAGGCTCCGAATTCCCCCGCCACGCAAGGCTTGCCCAAGCTGAACACCGACGGTACCGGTGGCTTGAACAATGGCCAGCCGCCCGCCACTGGAACGGACCCACGCGTCCAAGGGAACGACACCGGTCGCCAGGGCGGCATGAACACCCCGGACTCCACCGCCCCTGACAATGCCGATACCGGCGTGGGTTCGAAAACCACCACCGGCGGTTCCGGCTCGGAAGGTGGCGCGAGCCAGTAGTGCGGGCCGCCGCTCTGCTCACACATTGAGGAGGAACACTTCATGCCTCGTGGAAGCAAAGAGAAGTACACCGACGAGCAAAAGCGCAAGGCCGAGCACATCGAAAAAAGCTACGAGCAAAAAGGTGTGTCTGAGAATGAGGCCGAGGCTCGGGCCTGGGCTACGGTCAACAAGCAATCGGGCGGCGGCGAGCGCTCCGGTGGGTCCGGGAAGAAAAAGTCCGTCGGGGAAAAGCAATCCGATCGCAAGGAATCGGCCCGTCGTGCCGCCAAGACCCGCGAAGGGCATCCGCGTACCAGCAAAGCCTCCCATGAGGCCCAGACCGTGGACAGCCTGATGAAAGAAGCCCGGGCGAAGAACATTCCCGGGCGTTCGAAGATGCGCAAGCAAGAGTTGGTCGAAGCGTTGCGCAAGGCGGGATGAACGATGGCGTCAAGGACGACGCCATCGAGCAGGCCTGCCGCAGAGGGTTATCAGCGCTGTTTCAACCGGTCGATCACCACCGCCAGCAGCAAGATCGACCCGCGGATGACGTATTGGTAGAAGGTATCGATGTTCTTCAGGTTCATCGCGTTTTCGATGATCGCCAGGATCAGCACACCCGCGATGACGTGGCGAATCATGCCAATGCCACCACTTAATGAAACCCCACCCAGCACGCAAGCCGAGATGACGGTCAGCTCGAAGCCCTGGCCGATCATCGGTTGGCCCGAGGTCATGCGCGACGCCAGGATTACCCCGGCCAGCGCGCCGATCAAGCCATGCACGGCGAAGATGATGATCTTGGTGCGATCAACGTTCACCCCCGCCAACAACGCCGCTTCCTGGTTACCACCGATGGCCATGGTGTTGCGCCCGTAGGTGGTGTAGTTCAGCAGCCAGCCGAAAAACAGGAAGCAGACGATGGTGATCAGGATCGGCACCGGCACGCCGAACAACTGGCCGTTGCCGAAGACGAAGAACGATTCCTGCGACACACCCACCGCCTTGCCATTGGCGAAGATGTAGGCCAGCCCGCGAACGATCTGCATGGTCGCCAGCGTCGTGATCAACGCGTTGACCCGCAGCTTGGCAATCACGATGCCGTTGATCAGGCCGACGATCAGCCCCATCGCCAGCGCTGCGCTCACGCCCAGGAACACGCTGTTGGTATCGCGCATCACCACCGCCGCGACCACACCGGCACAGGCAATCACCGAACCGACCGACAAGTCGAAGTGCCCGGACGCCAAGCAATACAGCATGGTGCAGGCGGCGATGCCGGTGGTGGAAATCGCCAGGCCCAGGCCGCGCATGTTCAGCGGAGACAGGAAGTTGTCGATCATCAAGGTGCAGAGCACGAAGATGCCGATGGCCGCCAGCAGCATGACCCAGTCGTCGAGGAAGCGGCGCAGGTCCAGGGGTTTGCGTGCCGTTGGCAGTGCATTGTTTTGAATGGTCATGATTACCTCTCAGTTCGCCGCGTCGGCAACGCGTTGGCGCGGCAGCGCCAGTTGCAGCAGGTTGGATTCGTTGGCCTGGTCACGTGGCAACTCGCCGCGCATGGCCCCTTCGCACAACACCAGGATCCGGTCGGAAATGCCCATCACTTCCATCAGGTCGCTGGACACCACAATCACCGCGATGCCATCGGCCGCCAGGTTGTGGATGATCTGGTAGATCTCGGCCTTGGCGCCGATGTCGATGCCGCGTGTCGGCTCGTCCAGCAGCAAGACTTTCATCGGCATGGACAGCCAGCGTCCGAGGATCGCCTTCTGCTGGTTGCCGCCGGACAGGTACATGATTTTCTGGCTCGCCGACGGGGTCTTCACCTTTAGCGCCTTGATCTGCTTGTCGGCGTTGCCCCGCTCCCAATCGCCACGCAACAGGCAACCGAGCGTCGAGTGGGACGGACGCGCGCTGATGTTGATGTTCTCGCCCACGCTGCCCAACGGAATGATGCCTTCCTTCTTGCGGTCCTCCGGGCAGAGCAGCACGCCAGCGGCGATGGCATCCCGTGGCGAACGCAGCTTCAGTTCCTTGTCGTGCAGGACGAGGCTTCCCTCGCTCTGGCGCTCCAGGCCACTGAGCAAGCGAAACAGCTCGGTACGCCCGGCACCGACCAGCCCGAACAAGCCGAGGATTTCGCCCTTGTGCACCTCGAAACTCACCGGTTCGCGCAAGCCCGGCCCCAACAGGCCCTTCACTTGCAGCGCCACAGCGCCGCGCTCCCGCGGGCGGTAGTCATAGATGTCCTGGATATCGCGACCGACCATGCAGGTGACGAGTTGATCGTGGGTCAATTCGCTCATGTCTTCAAAAGTCCGGACGTAACGACCGTCCTTGAAGACCGTCACCGCGTTACAGATGCGGAACACTTCTTCCATGCGGTGGCTGACGTACAGCACCACTTTGCCCTCGTCCCGCAGGCGGGCGATGATCGCCATCAAACGGTCGATTTCCCGGGCCGAGAGGCTGCTGGTCGGTTCGTCGAAAGCAATGACATGGGCGCCACGGGACAAGGCCTTGGCGATTTCTACCAATTGGCGCTGGCCGAGGGACAGGCGCCCGACTTTTTCCTGGGGGTCGATTTCGTCGGCCAGGCCTTTGAGCAGCGTCAACGCCTGCTGGCGCAGCACACCGCGATTGACCAGGCCGAAACGCGCCGGCAGGTGACCAAGGAACAGGTTTTCGGCGACGGTCATTTCCGGCACCAGGTGCAGTTCCTGGTGAATCACCGCCACACCGCTGGCGATGCTGTCGGCGGTGCCTTTGAAGGCCATCGTCTGTTCGCCGATCTGCAAGTCGCCGCTGCTCGGAATGTAGGCGCCACCGAGGATCTTGAGCAGCGTGGATTTGCCCGCGCCATTTTCGCCCATCAAGGCATGAACCTGCCCCGGATGGGCGACGAAACTGATATTGGCCAGCGCCTGCACGCCAGGGAAGGACTTGCCGATCCCGTTGAACCGCAAGCTGCCGCCGATGTTGTGTTGCCGTGTCGCTGTTTGCGCTTGCATAACCACCTCGAACTTACAGAGATCAAGCGGCCTGGTCACGCCTGTGACCAGAGCCGCTTTTGAATCAACCAGCCATCAGTTCCACAGGCCGATTTTTTCCAGCTCCTGCTTGAAGTTCTCCCGGGTGATCAGCGTCACCTCGTCCATGGCGGTGTACTTCGGCGGCTCCTTGCCGGTGGTGATCCACTCGTACATCATTTCGGCGGTCTTGTAGCCTTCGATGTGCGGGCTTGGCAGCATCGAACCGAAGAAGCCGCTGTCAGGCTTTTTCAATTCGCCGATGGCGTCGGTGCCGTTGATGCCGATACCGATCACGTTGGCTGCCTTGAACCCAGCCGCTTCGGTGGCGCGCACGCCGCCCAGCACGGTGTTGTCGTTCATGCCGCCGATGATCAGGTTTTTCGCAGCGCTTGGCAGCTTCACCAGTGCCGAGTTGGTGGAGTCCATGCTGCCGGGAACGTCGAGGGTCTTCAGCGCGGAATAAAGGATATGGTCTTCCGGCATCCCGGCTTTCTTCAGGGCATCGACCGAACCGTCGGTGCGCTTCTTGCCGGTGTCCAGCTCGTTGAAGGTGTTGATCACCGCGTAGGTGTCCTTCCAATCCCAGTTGCGTTTTTTCGCTTCGGCGGCCATCGCGGCGCCTTGCTTCTGGCCCACCTCGAACGCAGCCATGCCCAGGTACGGCACGTCTTCCATGAATTTGCCGTTGGCGTCGACGAAACGGTCATCGACGGCAATCACCTTCAGATCGTTGAGCTTGGCCTTGGCCATGATGGCCGGGCCGAGGGACACGTCTGGCGGGCAGATGACGAAGCCCTTGGCGCCGTTGGCGGCGAGGCTGTCGATGGCTGAAAGGGTTTTCTCGCCGTCAGGCACGGCGATCTTGATCAACTGGAAGCCTTTGTCCTTGGCCGCCTTCTCGGCGAACGCCCATTCGGTCTGGAACCAGGGCTCCTCGGCCTGCTTGACCAGGAAACCAATTTTTACCGCATCGGCCGCCAGCAGATGGCTGCTGAGACTGAACGCGGTAACCGCCAGGGCGGCACGACACAGGGAACGGATCCCACGACGATGTTTCATAGCTGACTCCTTGTTTTTTTTATTGAAAGCCAAAACGTCCAGGGATCTGCTCCACGTTGGTGGAAATGCGCAGGCTGGCCGGTCAAATCGTGTTACTGCACAGCATAGGTCTAAATAGTCATATCGTATGATGATTGGATTACAGGCGAAGTTTCCCACCGCAACCCAAGAATATTCAGTCGTGGTACATGACCGAACGTCCACCATCGATGGTGATGCATGAAGCATTGATAAAAGGGGCTTCGTCACTGGCCAGGAACACCGCCGTCATTGCCACTTCGAGTGGCTGGCCGATGCGCCGAGGCGGGTGCAGATCCAGTGCACGCTGGCGTTCGGCATGGGGATCGGCGAAACCGTTCCAGTAATCGACATTCAATTGAGTCTCGATGTAGCCCGGCGCAATGGCATTCACACGGACACCCTTGGGCGCGTACTCGATGCCCAGGGCGCGGGTAAGACCGAGCAGGCCGTGCTTGGCCACCGGGTATGGAAAGCAACCGGGAATGATGTGGGACGAATGGGTCGACGCGATGTTGATAATGCTGCCCACGGCTTGCTCGATCATTTGTGGCAGCACCGCCTTGCAACCGTACCAAGCGCCATCCAAATCTATGGCAAAGCAGCGGCGCCAGTCTTCCTCGGTCATTTCCAAGGGGTCGCGAAACACATTGACCCCGGCGCAATTCACCAGCACGTCGATGCGACCGTGCAGTTCAACGGCGCGACGGGCCAAGGCGTGCAGATCCTGCTGGTTCGAAACGTCGACTCTGAGCGCCTGCACGTCCGCGCCCTGGCCACGCCAATGGGCGGCGACGGCCTCGACTTTTTCCGCCTGGATGTCGCTGATCACCAGCCGCGCCTGTTGTGAAGCAAACGCAGCAACGATCGCCTCGCCAATGCCTTGGGCAGCGCCGGTCAGCAGCACGACCTTGCCTTTCAACCGTTCGCCCTGCGGCGGCTTCGGCACCGGTGGCAAGCAAAGCGCTTCAGCCATGGACGTGGGCTCCCGTGGTAAGGCACGAGAAAAACCGGGCAACCACGGGTGACCGGTCAGGAAACTGCAGGGCGATGAGTAGCTGGCGAACGCCGCTGGGGCGTCCGGGGGGAACTCGATGCATCGCTTCACCTTTTGTTTTTTTAAGTGTGAGTGCGTATTGCTGATGGAGCCGACTATAAACCCGACCGCCAAATAATCTCAATATATATATTTACATCCCATATTTTGGGATCTATCCGGCAAACCTTGTGCAAGCCACTCCCGGCACGTCCACTCGCATCGACAGCACCGCACCGTCAAGCGGATGGCCTACAGGGCTTTGCGCGCTGGTGATGTACAACGTCTTGAGGTCTTTACCACCAAATACGCAGCTGGTGGGGCGACTGACGGGCAACTCGATCACCCGATCGACGTAGCCGTCCGGGTGCAACCGCAGCAGGCAACTGCCATCCCAGCGGGCGTTCCAGACGTACCCTTGCGCATCCATCGCCGAACCGTCCGGCCCGCCACGGGAATGGGGCCCGAACCAGACTTCAGCGGGCGCCAGCTTGCCATCGGGGTAGATGAAGTGCCGGTACAGCGTCCCGTCCATGCTTTCGCCGAAATAAACCGTCGTGCCGTCAGGACTCCACAGCAATGTGTTGGGGATGCCCAGCCCGCGCAGCAGCGGCATTACCCGACCATCGACTCCGACACGGAACAAGCCGCCGGAACGCCGCTCAATGGGCAGGTCTTCGCCATTTTCACCAATGTTGTTCTGCATGGTGCCCAGCCAGAGCTGGCCCAGCGAATCACAACGGGCTTCATTGGCGCGGTTGCCTGGCTGGGGATCGGCCATGCACAACAGCTTCAGGCGTGGTTCCAGCCCAGGCGAATCCAGGTCCAGCCGATAGACACCACTGCTCAACGTCACCAACGCATCGCCGCTCTGGGTCGGGATGAAGGCGGAAACGTGCTCGGGCATCTGCCAGATCTGTACGTTCGCGCCGATCAGGCGCAGCGCTTGCTTGCCGGCGATATCAACCCAATAAAGCGCCTGGGTCGGCTCATCCCAGAATGGCCCTTCGCCCAATTTTGCCCGATGCTCCGTGAGCGCCGTCCACCTCATTGAAACCTCCCGTTCCCGGCTTTCCCGGCGTTGTCAGTTCGACCGGCCATGACATCAGGGTAAAAACGCTTGATGGCCAAGTCTGCATTATCGATCAAGGTCATGCAGGCCCAGACGCCTCGCGCCGCGTCACGGGCGGCGATGGCGTCGGCGATCTCCTTGTGGATCGGCAAGGTGCGGCGCAGTTCGTCCGGATCGGCAGCCGATACCTCGAACGAGACCGCCAGCAGCGCGCCCAATGCAGGGACCATCTGTTCGATGAATTGATTGTGGCTGGCGGCCAGAATGCACTCATGAAAGAACTGATCGGCGCGGTTGTAATCAGCGCCACTGTCCACCGCCCGTTCCAGCGCATGATAGGCCAAGCGGATCGCCTGCACCTGATCGGCCGTCGCCCGTTCGCAGGCCCAGCGCACCGCCATGGGTTCGATGGTGCGGCGCAGGTCCAACAGATCGTCGACGAAATTTTCCGGCAGGCCACTGCGTGACAGCCAGCCTACTACTTGGGGATCGAACAGATTCCAACGGCGCACCGGCAATACCCGCGTGCCGACTTTCGGCCCCACTTCCAGCATGCCCTTGGCGACCAAGGTCTTGATGGCCTCACGAATGACCGTGCGACTGACGCCCAACTGCTCGCCCAAGTCGGCCTCGACCTTGATGGTTTGCCCAGGCTTGACCTGGCCAGCGGCAATCCAGCCACCCAGCCAATCGACGGTCGACGCATGAAAACTGCTGGACATGAACACCCCGTGGGCTTTTCTTATCAGGCGCCCACGCTAATCATCATATGATTGAGTGTCAATTTGAATTTTTGCCCTCCCAAGGTTGAGGATCAGGGTTCGAGGCCTATGGGAAAGAACACGCCGCCGCTCCAGACGCCCAACCACCGCTGGCCGTCGATCTCGCGGCTGACCGCCAGCTCGACCAACTGATAGAAGACGTTGCGGTGAATCAGCGCTTCCAGGTTGCTGCGCACATGGATGTACGGAGCGGGCTCCTGGGTCTGGGGATCGATCACCACTCGCATCGGATGTTCGGATCCAGCTTCGATGGCTTCATCGACATTAGTAGTAAAGCGCAACAACTGCCCTTCTCCCCGCCCCTCGACCTCCAGGGTCACAGCCACGAATGGGGCGTCGTCCACCTTGATGCCGACTTTTTCCACGGGAGTGATCAGGAAGTAATCATCGCCGTCGCGGCGAATGATGGTGGAGAACAGCTTGACCATCGGCTTGCGTCCAATGGGCGTCCCCAGGTAGTACCAAGTGCCGTCACGGGCGATGCGCATGTCGATGTCGCCGCAGAAGTCGGGGTTCCACAAGTGGACCGGCGGCAAGCCTTTGGTCTTGGGAATCTGTCCCAACAGGTCATTGGCTTTTTGCGGTCCGCTCATGGTGACTCCTTCTGTTTATTCGTCGCTCATCCCCAGCAGGCTGCGGGCATACTCACGCAAGGGCGCGGCGATGAGGTCTTGTGGCTGCTTGTCGTGCAACGTCAGCAAACCGCCACGGCTCTTGATACGTGCAGTATCAATCAAATACTGGGTACTGGTCTCGATCAACATGATCTGAATCACGCTGGTATCGACGCCGAGGCGATCCACAGCCTCTTCATCCAGCCATTCGTCGGTAGTGCCGATGCGGTTGTCCGCCTTGGCGAATCGGGTATACAGCAAATAATGGGCGCCGGCGGCACGCGCTTCGCCCATAGCCTGGTCAAGCCCTTCGGGGACCCGGGCGCGACGAACCATGGGGAAATATTCAACGAAACCGTTGAAGGCTTCTTCAGCCACGACGTTGGGACGTGGATAGGCGCTGCCTGGCGGAGCGAAGGCCCCCTGGGCGATATAGATAAAGGAATCCGGCTGGATGCGCAGGTTGTTCACACGACGACTGTCGCTATGGTCTAACAGGCCGGCATCGCTCATGTGATAACGAACACCCTCCCCCATGTCGCTGACATTCATGCAGCCACCCAGCGCCAAAACGGCCAGCAGCAAAAACAGGCTACGCATCCTACCCTCCAAAGACCGGTGACGGAAAACCGGCGAATGGCCACGGGATGCAGATTTTGCGCCAGCTCGCAGGATGGTTGGATTTATTGCCTCGGAAATCCCCGATCAGCCGCCGATGATTTTCATGATGGTTGCACCGCCGGAGAATGCCACTTCCTGCTTGTCTCCCAGCGCCTTGACCAGCAAGCGCTGCAGCGCCGGCAGCGCCTGATGGCGGGGTTTGTCCAGCAGATCGCCGACAAAATGACGATTGCTCGACGACAGGCAGCCGTGCAACCAACCCGTCGAAGACAGCCGCAGCCGCGAACAGGTACGGCAGAACGGCACGCTTTCGTTGGCGATCACGCCGAAGTGCCCCAGCCCCGGAATCTCATAACGCACTGCGGTGGCATCCACCGGCGCATCGGCCTGCAGGTATTCGTATTGGTCGCCAATCAGGCTCAGCAGTTGCTGGAGGCTGACGAACTGCTGGAGGAATGCATTCGAGTCCTTGGCCAAGTGGCCCATGCGCATCAGCTCGATGAAACGCAACTCATAGCCGCGCTCAAGGCAGTACTCCAGCAACGGCATCACCTGATCGAGGTTCTGCCCGCGCAACGGCACCATGTTGACCTTGATTTTCATTCCCGCCGCCCGGGCTTGCTCCATGCCGTCCAGCACGGTCGCCAGGTCGCCACCCCGGGCGATGCTGCGAAACGCGCCAGCATCCAGGGTGTCGAGGGAAACGTTGATACGGCGGATGCCGGCACCCACCAGCAAAGGCAGTTTTTTTGCCAGCAGTTGGCCGTTGGTGGTCAGGCTGATGTCGTCCAGCCCCATCTGCCCGACCGCCGTCATGAAGCGCTCAAGCTTGGGACTGACCAGCGGCTCGCCCCCGGTGATGCGCAACCGCTCGATACCGGCAGCTTCGATCAGGTAAGCCACGCCCCGCGCCATCGCCTCGGCCGACAGCTCATCCTGCGCAGCCACCAGCCGCTTGCCATCAGGCACGCAGTAGGTACAGGCGTAATTGCAGGCTGAAGTCAGGCTGATCCGCAAATTGCGAAAACGCCTGCCTTGACGGTCAACGATCATGGATCACTCCGGCGAAAGAAAAATCGGGCCCGCAAAACTTGACTTACAAATCAAATTTCCGCAAGACCCCAGCCCGAGTATATTCCTGGGGCGCCGCGCCATGTAAGCGGACATGGCGCAATTAAGCAGCTGGATGCCTCAACTGCTCGGTGTATCCGTATCGCGCTTGCGCTTGTTGCCCATGCGCACGCCGATATCCATCAGAAACTGGAAGAAGCCTTCCTGATCTTCCAACACATTGCTCCAGAACGGCGAGTGATACAGCGCCACCGCGCCGTGCACCAATGCCCAGGCAGCGCAATAGTGGAAATAAGGCGGCACGTCTTCGAGCTTGCCTTCGCTGATTCGGCCCTTGATCAGCAAGGTCAGGCGTTCGAAGTTCGAGGCACGGATCTTGTGCAGCTCCTCAACCATCTCTGGCACCTGGTTACCCTTGACCACTTTCTCTTCGAGGCGGTCGAACAAGCGGTAACGCTGCGGGTCGCGCATGCGGAACTCGAAGTAGGCCCGGGACAGGGCTTCCTTGTCTTTGTCCACATCGGCTGAATGCAGCAGCTCGTTCAAATCGCGCTCGTAATCGAGCATCAAGCGCAGGTAAATCTCTGCCTTGGATTTGAAGTGTTTGTAGATCGTGCCTTTGCCGATACCCACGGCATCCGCAATCATCTCGACGGTGACGCTGTCTTCGCCTTGGTCGAGGAACAACTTGAGCGCGGTGTCGAGAATTTCCTGCTCGCGGCGACGAAACTCACGGACCTTACGGGGTTCTTTATGCATAAGAAAAAGGTCTGAAGGGTCAAAATTCGAAGCCGGGTATTATGCCTAACTTACGCAAAAATGCACGGATCATCCGCTCTCGGCGGCAGTTCTTCTAAAAACCGTGCGGACCCGACTCCCCCTGTACGCCACCACCCGCACCGTAACGGCACGCTTGGATGGCAGTGAGAACTTATCCGAAGCGAACGTATTCCAAATTTGTTTAAAAACCACCGCGGCTAAACTGGACGCGTCGCCATAGTGATCAATACTTGAACTGTCGGCGCGACATCTCCCCCAAGTGACGCGCCGATAAAGGTACCAACGGACCGCGTGCCTTTGTTTTACTCCTAATGGTCTTAACCCGGATTCACCCCCCAGAACCCGGGTTTTTTTTGCCTGCGATTCAAGCCCGTATCGAACGGACATGGGCCAATGGAAACAGGCGCTTGAAATTCTCCGTGGTCTGCTGGGCGAAACGCTCGTAGGATTCGCCGCGCAACATCGCCAGGAACTCCGCCACCTCCCGCACGTATTGCGGAAGGTTCGGCTTGCCGCGATACGGTATCGGCGCCAGGTAAGGCGAGTCCGTTTCCACCAGCAAGCGATCGGCCGGCACCTTGCTTGCAACATCGCGCAGGGCATCGGCATTGCGGAACGTGACAATCCCGGACAGGGAAATGTAATAACCCATGTCCAGCGCGGCCTTGGCCATGTCCCAATCCTCTGTGAAACAATGCAGCACACCGGCCTGGGGCAAAGCCGCCTCTTGCAGCAGGGCCAGGGTATCGGCCCTGGCACCGCGGGTATGAATGATCACTGGCTTGCCCGTCTGTTGCGCAGCCTCCAGGTGTAGACGGAACGAAGCCTGCTGAACGTCGGCGGCCTCCGGTTCGTAGTGATAGTCGAGGCCGGTCTCGCCAATGGCGACCACCCGGGGGTGGTCCAGCTCACGCAGCAGCCAGTCCAGGGCCGGCGCAGCACCGGGCTGGACATCCAGCGGGTGGATACCGACTGAGCAATCGACGTCTTCGTAACGTTCAGCCAGGACTTTGACGTCGGCCGCATTGTCGGCGCTGACGCCAATGCACAGGAAATGGCCGACGCCCCGTTGGCGTGCGGCATCCAGCGCAGCGTCCAGGGAGCCGCCATGGGCGGCAAGGTCGAGGCGATCGAGGTGGCAATGAGAGTCTACAAGCATAAGGGGCCAGGCTACATCGTATGGGTAGGACGGTCGGATTTGAGGGTTCCGGCCAGGTGGGTTTCGATCTGACTGCGGGCGGAGTTGTCGCCTTCATTGAATTGCACGCCGACGCCAGCGGCCCGATTGCCCTGGGCGCCTTTGGGAGTCATCCAGATCACCTTGCCGGCCACCGGGATTTTCTCCGGTTCGTCCATCAGGCTCAACAGCATGAACACCTCATCGCCCAAGCGATAGTTCTTGTTGGTGGGAATGAACAGGCCGCCGTTCTTGATGAAGGGCATGTAGGCGGCGTAAAGCACTGACTTGTCCTTGATGGTCAGGGACAAGATCCCATTGCGTGGCCCGGGACTGACAGGTTCGTTCATGCTGATCTCCGCTGCAATTGAGCTGAGTCTAGGCGCTCTCTGTCAGTTACGACCAGGCAAACTCGCCCATTGCACCAACAGTGCCTCCAGCAGCAACACGCGGTTGAGGTTGGCCTTGCTCAGCACCTTCTGACGTTGGGCAAGGATCCAGTCCTGAATGTTCAAGATTTTATCCTGGCTGCTTTTTTGCGCCAGGTAGTGGATCACCTTGCGCATGTCTGCCAGCCCCAGGCCTGCCTCGTCATCGGTGAGCTGATAACGCAGGACCAGGCTCGACCAGTCGCAGAACCAATCAAACAACAGCAGCAAGGGAATGGCGTTCCACCCCTCGGCCAGTTGCGTCGGAGATTGTTGCTGCTTGAGCAGTTTCTTCACGCCGTCCACCACCAGCGCCCGCTGCTCCCGCACACCCTGGGCCTGGAGGCTGACGGCGGCAAGCGGTGAACCGGCGGCCAGGGTCAGCAGTTCGACACGTTCTTCATCGGTGCTCCCGGGCAATGCCTGGCCCAGCCACTGCAGGCTGATCGCCTCGCTGGGCAACGGACAGGCCTGCTGCACGCAACGGCTCTTGATGGTCGGCAGCAAACGGCTGGGCTGGTGGCTGACCAGCAAAAGCACCGTATCGCCGGAAGGCTCTTCGAGGCTCTTGAGCAGTGCGTTCGCGGCGTTGATGTTCATCGACTCGACCGGCTCGATCAACACCACTTTGCGCCCGCCCATCTGCGCGGTCTGGACCACGAAACTGACCAGGTCACGGACCTGGTCGACCTTGATCGCCTTGTCCGCCTCTTCCGGCTCCAACACATAGTTGTCAGGATGACTGCCGGCCCTGAGCAGCATGCACGACTTGCATTCACCGCAGGCGTTCAAGGCCGTCGGAGCCTGGCACAACAAGCTTGCCATCAAGCGCTCGGCAAGGGCTCGCTTGCCGATACCGGCTGGGCCGTGCAACAGATAGGCATGGGCATGTTGCGAACGACCGGCCAGCTGTTGCCAGAGGCCGTCCTGCCAGGGATAGGCTTCAGCCACGGGTACGCTCCAGCAAACGCGGCAGCAAGCTGTCCAATGACTGCTGGACTTGCGTCAACGGCTGAGCGGCGTCAATCAACAGGTAATGCGCAGGATCGGCCTTGGCGCGCCCCAGGAAAGCATTGCGCACGGCATTGAAGAACGCCTGTCCTTCAAGCTCGAAGCGATCCAGGCGACCGCGAGCACTTGCGCGTGCGAGGCCGATTTCCACCGGCAGGTCGAAAACGAGGGTCAGGTCGGGCCGCAGGTCGCCTTGGACGAAAGACTCCAGCGCAGCGATACGTTCAAGTGACAAGCCTCGGCCTCCGCCCTGGTAGGCGTAGGTCGAATCGGTAAACCGATCACACAGCACCACGGCACCACGGGCCAGCGCCGGGCGAATCACTTCCGCCAGGTGCTGCGCCCGGGCTGCGAACACCAACAGCAGTTCCGTATCGGCGTTCATGACTTCGTCGGCAGGTGCCAGCAGCACCTCGCGAATCCGCTCGGCCAACGGCGTACCGCCCGGCTCACGAGTCAACACGACCTCGACGCCCGATGCCCGCAGGCGTTCGGCCAGGTATTCGCGGTTGGTGCTCTTGCCGGCGCCTTCGGGGCCTTCCAGCGTTATAAACAAGCCAGTCACGGGCGATCCTTAATTCAGTGTCATTGCGGGCTCGGCGGCTCGCTGGCGTTCGGTTCAGGGGCAGGTTCCTGCGGCGACACCTGAGGCACGGCTTCGGGCGCGGTATCAGGCGATGCGGCGGGAATCGGCGCTGAATCTTCCGGCGCAGCTGGAGCCGGGCTGGAGCGGTAGTCGGCACGGCGCTTGAGCTGATATTCGCGCACCGCGTTATTGTGCGTTTCCAGGTCATCGGAAAAGACATGGCTGCCATCGCCGCGCGCGACAAAGTAAAGGCTGTTGCCGTCGGCCGGGTTCAATGCCGCATGAATCGCCTCACGCCCGACCATCGCAATGGGCGTTGGCGGCAAGCCTGGAACGAGGTAGGTGTTGTAGGGATTCGGTTCTTTCAAATGGGCCCGGGTGAGCTTACCGGTGTAGCGCTCCCCCAAGCCGTAGATCACGGTGGGATCGGTTTGCAACAGCATGCCCAGGCGCAGGCGGCGCACGAATACCCCGGCAATCTGGTCGCGTTCCTGGGGCACGCCGGTTTCCTTTTCAATCAGGGACGCCATGATCAATGCATGGTAGGGCTGGGTGTACGGCACATCGGCAGCGCGTTGCGCCCACTCTTTGGCAAGCACATCTTCCAGCCGATCGTAGGCTTTTCTCAGCAGGTCGACGTCCGACGTACCGCGCACGAATCGATAG
The DNA here is from genome assembly GCF_051131945.1 of Pseudomonas sp. Z5-35. Classification (NCBI taxonomy): domain Bacteria; kingdom Pseudomonadati; phylum Pseudomonadota; class Gammaproteobacteria; order Pseudomonadales; family Pseudomonadaceae; genus Pseudomonas; species Pseudomonas sp. Z5-35. The sequence goes on along the minus strand of NZ_CP071640.1, from coordinate 1,793,078 downwards.
GTATCCGGAAAGAACCGGCCCTCGGGAAATACCCCGGAATGGCCAAGACGCTCCATCACCTGGCTGTCGCTCAGGCCGGCAACGGTTTGCTCGAGCTTTTCAGCCTTGGCCAGCGCAGCGCGAACCTGACGGAAGTTCCAACCCTCTACCAGCGTCACGCTGTACTGCACCACTTCGCCGCGCTTCCAAACACCGATCAGGCCTTCCATGGTCATCCCCGGCGTCATCCGGTATTCACCGGAATGCAACGGCTGGCCGGCGAGATTGAAACGCCAGTAGACCCGCAACCAGAAAGCATCCTTTATCAGGCCATCAGCTTCGAGACGATTGAAGGTGCCGGTTGGCGTGGTCCCGTTGGGCACGTCGAGCAGTTCTTCCTGGGCGATGTTCAAAGGCTGCTGCAAAGCTGAATGAATTTTCCAGGCCGAAGCGCCCAACAACAGCCCCGCCAGAACCAGTCCGGTCTCTAGCAGCAACAAGAATTTACGTCTCACGAATCAGGCTTCCAATAGCGCACGGGCAAGGGACTGCAGTTTACGGGTGAGCGGGCCAACCGACCAGCGCGCCGAACCGCATCCGCGTACCGGCCACACGCCATACACGCTGTTGCAGACAAAGACTTCGTCGGCCTGGTGCAGCTGTTCGAGGCTGATATCGGTGATTTGCGTGGCGATGCCTTGAGACTCGGCTTGAAACAATAATTGCCCACGCATCACCCCGGCGACACCACAACGGCTCAAGTCCGCCGTGATCAGCGCTCCGTCGCGCACCATAAATAGATTGCTGAACACGCCTTCGATCACCCGCCCGGACATATCCAGCATCAAGCCTTCGGCGTGCTCGGTGTCGCTCCACTCGGCGCGGGCCAGCACTTGCTCAAGGCGATTGAGGTGTTTGAGGCCGGCGAGCAGCGGTTGCTCGGACAGGCGTGTAACGCAGGGGAACAGTTGAATGCCTTGCTCGGCATGGGCCAGCGGATAGGCGGCCGGCGGGCTGCCCTGCAAGATGCGGCGGGCCTGGGCCAAAGGATTGGCGGCGTAGCCCCGCAGGCTGTCACCGCGGGTCACGGTCAGTTTCAGGATGCCATCGCCAAGCTGCTGCGCATAGGCTCGCAGTTCGGCGTTCAACACCGCCTGATCGACACCGATTGCCAACCGTTGGCACCCCAGCGCGAGGCGTTGCAGATGGCGTTCCAGCAAAACGAGCTTGCCGTCACGCACGGCGATGGTTTCGAAAAACCCATCACCGTAGGCCAGGCCGCGATCTTTCAGCGACAGAGCGTCAGCCGGCTGACCGTCGACCCAGCTTTCCATCAACCGGCGAACCGGCGAAACACCAGCGAGCCGTTGGTTCCGCCGAAGCCGAAGGAGTTGGACAACACCACATCGATGTCCATGCTACGGGCCGTATGCGGCACGAAGTCCAGGTCGCAACCCTCGTCCGGCTCATCGAGGTTGATGGTCGGCGGCGCCACCTGGCTATTGATCGCCAGCACGCTGAAGATCGCTTCCACCGCCCCTGCTGCACCCAGCAGGTGACCGGTCATGGACTTGGTAGAGCTGACAGCCAGCTTGTAGGCGTGGTCGCCGAACACGGTCTTGATCGCCTGGGCTTCGGCCAAGTCGCCGGCCGGGGTCGAAGTGCCATGGGCGTTGATGTACTGCACCTGTTCGCCGTTGAGCTTCGCATCCCGCAGGGCGTTGGTGATGCAACGGGCAGCACCGGCACCATCGGGCGGCGGCGACGTCATGTGATACGCATCGCCGCTGGTGCCAAACCCGATCAGTTCGGCATAGATGGTCGCGCCGCGCGCCTTGGCGTGCTCCAGCTCTTCGAGAACCAGCGCTCCGGCACCGTCCGACAGCACGAAGCCATCACGGCCCTTGTCCCACGGCCGGCTGGCCCGGGCTGGCTCATCGTTGCGGGTCGACAGCGCACGGGACGCGCCGAAACCGCCCATGCCCAGGCCACAGGCGGCCATCTCGGCGCCGCCAGCAATCATCACGTCGGCTTCGTCATACATGATGTTGCGCGCGGCCATGCCGATGCAGTGGGTACCCGTGGTGCAAGCGGTGGCAATGGCGTAGTTCGGCCCCTGTGCACCCAAGTGGATGGACAGGAATCCGGAAATCATATTGATGATCGAGCCCGGCACAAAAAACGGAGAAATCCGTCGCGGCCCCGAATCATGCAGCGTGCGGCTGGTTTCTTCGATATTGGTCAAGCCGCCAATACCCGATCCCATGGCCACGCCGATGCGTTCACGGTTGGCGTCAGTGACTTCCAGGCCGGCGTTACGCACCGCCTGGAACCCGGCTGCCAGACCGTATTGAATGAACAGGTCAAGCTTGCGAGCTTCCTTGACCGACAGGTATTCCTCGACATTGAAGTCCTTTACCGAGCCGCCAAAACGGGTGGAATAGGCAGAAAGGTCGGTGTGTTCGATCAGACCAATGCCACTACGGCCAGCCAGAATGCCCTGCCAGCTGCTCGGCACATCCGTGCCCAGTGGCGACAACATACCCATACCGGTGACTACGACGCGTCTACGCGACACAGCACTCTCCTTTTTCTAATGACGACTTTGCATCAGGCCTAAAGAAAAAACCGCACGCCGTAAAGGCAGTGCGGTTTTTCCATGACAGCTAGCGACGACTAAAAACGATTACGCCTGGTGGCTGGTAACGTAGTCGATAGCAGCTTGTACAGTAGTGATCTTCTCAGCTTCTTCGTCAGGAATCTCGGTCTCGAATTCCTCTTCCAGAGCCATCACCAGCTCAACAGTGTCAAGGGAGTCGGCACCCAGGTCTTCAACGAAGGAAGCGGTGTTCACAACTTCTTCTTCTTTGACGCCCAGTTGCTCGGCAACGATTTTCTTGACGCGCTCTTCGATGGTGCTCATACCTTGTTTTCACTCCTAATGGACAAATTCAGGCAGCTGGCCGGTGGGTAAGTGTATAGAAAGACTTTTCAGTTTTTCAACCGAAAGCTTCACTCCTCGAACCCTGGGGCCCGCCGCCTATAAATAGATTGCAGCTTTATAACGGATTTTAGACAGCTCGTATGACATTTTTTTGAAGCAATCCGTCACATTTAACTCATGTACATCCCGCCGTTTACCGGGATTGTAGCCCCAGTCACGTATGCCGCACCGTCCGAAGCAAGAAAAGCGACCACCGACGCGATTTCTTGAGCTTGCCCCAGACGACCCAGCGGAATCTGCGTCAACAAGGCTTCACGCTGTGCTTCTGGCAGTTCACGGGTCATGTCGGTGTCGATGAAACCCGGTGCAACCGAGTTTACCGTAATCGAGCGCGAACCCACTTCACGCGCCAGCGCACGACTGAAACCTTCCAGGCCAGCCTTCGCTGCAGCATAGTTTACTTGGCCTGCGTTGCCCATGGCACCCACCACCGAACCAATACTGATAATCCGACCCCAACGGGCCTTGGTCATGCCACGCAAAACGCCCTTGGACAGCCGATACAGGCTGTTCAGGTTGGTATCGATAACGTCGAACCATTCGTCATCTTTCATGCGCATCATCAGGTTATCGCGGGTGATGCCAGCATTATTGACCAGGATCGCCGGCGCACCGAACTGTTCCTGAATGCTTGCCAACACCGCCGAGACAGATTCGTCGCTGGTCACGTTCAGTTCAAGGCCGGTGCCCTGAATAGCGTTTTCCTTCAGGGTCGCGGCGATACGCTCGGCACCCGAAGCGGAAGTCGCGGTGCCAACAACGATGGCGCCTTGGCGACCCAATTCCAGGGCAATGGCCTGGCCGATGCCACGGCTTGCACCGGTCACCAGTGCAACTTTACCTTGCAGACTCATGCAAGCTTCTCCTGTTCAGGCTTGCGCTGCGCGAGCGGCAGCGAAAGCGTCTGGGGTATTGAGATTGGAAGTCGATACGCCTTCGGCGCAGCGTTTGTTCAGGCCAGCCAGCACTTTGCCAGGCCCGCACTCGACCAGTTCGGTCGCGCCCTTTGCCGCCAGGGCCTGCACCGTTTCGACCCAGCGAACCGGCTTGTAGAGTTGTTCCAGCAAATCGCGCTTGAGGGTCTCGAGATCCGGTGCCACGTCGGCGCTGACGTTTTGCACAACGGGAATCTGCGGCGCTTGCCACTGGATCGCGGCGATGGATTCGGCAAAGCGCTCGGCGGCCGGGCGCATCAGCTCGCAGTGCGACGGCACGCTGACTGGCAGCGGCATGGCGCGCTTGGCGCCACGGGCCTTGCAGCCTTCAATGGCGCGCTCGACGGCCGCCTTGGCGCCAGCAATGACCACTTGGCCCGGGGAGTTGAAGTTCACTGCACTGACTACTTCGCCCTGTGCCGCTTCAGCGCAGGCGGCCAGCACATCGGCATCGTCCAGGCCGAGGATCGCGGCCATGCCACCCTTCCCGGCCGGAACGGCTTCCTGCATCAGCTGGCCACGACGCTCTACCAGCTTGACCGCATCACCCAGGCTCAAGCTGCCAGCGGCCACCAGGGCGCTGTATTCGCCCAGGCTGTGACCGGCGACAAACGCCGGGCGTGGGCCGCCTTCGGCCAGCCACAGGCGCCACAGCGCAACGGAGGCGGTCAAAATGGCGGGCTGGGTTTTATCGGTTTGATTGAGTTGTTCTTCCGGCCCTTGTTGGGTCAGTGCCCACAAGTCGTAGCCGAGCGCATCGGACGCTTCTTTGAATGTTTCAAGGACCAGTGGGTATTGCGCGCCCAACTCGGCCAACATGCCGAGGGACTGCGAGCCCTGTCCTGGAAAGACGAATGCGAGGGAAGCAGACATGAAAACAAAGCCCCTAATGATCTTGTCGTCAAAAATTGACGCCCCTGGGGGCGCTAGGAAACTGACAGTTGGATGGCCGGTTGAACCGACCGGTCACATTTAAGCATTGTCGGACGAAAACGCCTAAGTTAACAAATCCCCGAGGCGGCCATGAAGCCGTTCCGGCAGATTTTCCTGGATTTCGATCACAGCCCTGTTGATCGCGCTTTGAAAACCCTGCACGCCCGCCGAGCCATGGCTCTTGATGACAATGCCCTGCAACCCCAGGAAACTCGCCCCGTTGTGCCGCGCCGGCGCCAGGTCGGCCTGCAGTCGCCGCATCAACGGCAGCGCCAGGGCGCCAACCATCCGCGAGGCCAGGCTCTGCTTGAACAACGTCTCGATGCGCTGGCCGATCATGGTTGCCAGGCCTTCACTGGACTTGAGCAGGATATTGCCGACGAAGCCGTCGCAAACCACCACATCGGCCTCGCCACGGTACAAGCCGTCGCCCTCGATGAAACCGATGTAGTTGATACCGCGCGCGCCCTGCAACAACGTCGCCGCCAGCTTGACCTGCTGGTTGCCCTTGATGTCTTCGGTGCCGATATTGAGCAGCGCCACGCGAGGTTGGGCGATGCCGAGGGTCTGCGCCGCAACCGAGCCCATCACGGCGAACTGCAACAGGTGCTCGGCGCTGCAATCGACGTTGGCGCCCAGGTCCAGCAACTGGCAGAAGCCGCGCTGGGTCGGGATCGCAGCCACCATCGCCGGGCGATCGATACCCGGCAGGGTCTTGAGTACGTAGCGCGACAGCGCCATCAGCGCACCGGTGTTACCCGCGCTGACGCACGCTTGGGCCTTACCGTCTCGCAACAACTCAAGGGCCACCCGCATCGAAGCGTCAGGCTTGCCACGCAGAGCCTGGGCCGGTTTTTCGTCCATCGTGATGACTTCGGACGCAGGCGCAATCGATAGGCGCGCGCGATCCACAGCCGATTGGCCGCTGAGCATTTCTTCAAGGAGAGAGGGTTGACCGACGAGGGTCAGGTGTAGCGAGGGCGTGGCATTCAGGCAAGCAAGGCTGGCCTGGACAATGCTGCGGGGACCGAAGTCCCCGCCCATTGCGTCAATCGCGATGACTTGAGCGGACAAGTGATTACTCGTCAGCGCCCTTGTCGATCACTTTACGGCCACGGTATACGCCTTCTGGCGATACGTGGTGACGCAGGTGAACTTCACCGGTGGTTTTTTCTACAGACAGGGTGCTAGCCTCGAGAGCGTCGTGCGAACGGCGCATGTCACGGGCAGAGCGGGATTTTTTGTTCTGCTGAACAGCCATAATTGATTAACTCCTAAACGTTTGGGTCACGCTTTAACTGCGCCAATACACTGAACGGGTTGGACCGCGTTACCTCGTCCTCGCTCGGTTCGGGCTCATCTGCTCCCGCCGGCTGCTGGCATTCTTCCGGATGATGAGCAGGCACAATGGGCAAGGCGAGCAGAAGCTCCTCCTCGATCAGTGACTGCAGATCCAATGGATCTTCGCCCAGTTCCAGCACGTCATAACCTTTCGGCAACGACTGGGTATTCGCACCCTCCTTCACCACGGCGTAACTGCATTCGCTATGGATCGGCAGGGTGACCAGCTCAAGACAACGCTGGCAAACCATTTTGACTTCAGTGTCGATAAAGCTGTGGATGACCACAGATTTACGTTCATCTCGTTCAAAAACGAATTTGGCCTGGACCGTACCGACATTGTCGGAAAGCGGGTCGCAGAGTCTCTTCAAATCGGCCAGCAGCAGTTCACCTTGAAGGGTGGTGCCACGGTCAGCCAATTTGCGCGGGTCAACGTGAGGTGGAATCGGGTCATTCAACATAGGCGCAGCATTATAGGGATGCACCGGGCCATGTCAAAGGAAATTCAGCCCTGTCCGTCACTTGCGCGCCTCGCTAGAATTCGCTCCTGCCTCCTGGAGACGCCCATGCTGCCTTTATTACTTGCCTCAAGCTCGGTCTACCGCCGGGAATTGCTCGCCCGCCTGGGGCTGCCGTTCGTCTGCAGCTCACCGGACATCGACGAAAGCCGCCACGCCGATGAATCCGCGCTCGAACTGGTAAAACGCCTGGCCCGGGAAAAAGCCTTGGCGCTAGCCGCCAGCCATCCGGCGCACCTGATCATCGGATCAGACCAGGTCGCCGTGCTCGACGAGCGCATCCTGGGCAAGCCCCACACCTTCGAAAACGCCCGTGAACAACTACTGGCCGCCAGCGGCGCCCGCGTAACGTTCCTGACGGGCCTGGCGCTGCTTAACAGCCAGACAGGCAACTGCCAGGTCGATTGCGTTCCGTTTACCGTGACGATGCGGACATTGGATCAGGCACGCGTTGAGCGCTACTTGCGGGCGGAGCAGCCGTACGACTGCGCGGGTAGCTTCAAGGCCGAGGGACTGGGCGTGAGCCTGTTTCAGAGCACCGAGGGCCCGGACGCCACCAGCCTGATCGGACTGCCGTTGATTCGCCTGGTGGATATGTTGCTGGCCGAGGGTGCGCAGATTCCCTGAATACCTCGCCACAGGGACCGCATCGCCTTTCAGGTGCGCAGCCTTTCAAAAAATCAGCGCAACGCCGGGCCTTGGAAGCCCATCCACATTGCCAGGTGCTCGGCAATGCTTGCGCCCAGTTTTTTCGAGAAGCGATCGAACGGCGATTCTTCGATGGTGAAATCCACCAGCTCTTTCTCGCCGATCACGTCCCGAGCCACGAAACTCGCGCTGCCCAGGCCATCGATCAAGCCCAGCGGCAACGCCTGCTCCCCGGACCAGACCAACCCGGAAAACAACTCCGGATGCTCCTTGTCCTTCAGGCGTTCGCCCCGCCCTTTCTTGACGCTAGCGATGAACTGCTTGTGAGTCGTGTCCAGCACGCCTTGCCAGAACGCGGTTTCTTCAGGCTTGCGCGGCTGAAACGGATCAAGGAACGACTTATGCTCGCCCGAGGTATAGACCCGGCGCTCGACACCCAGCTTTTCCATGGTCCCGACAAAACCATAACCCGCCGCCGTCACACCGATGGAACCGACCAGACTCGCCTTGTCGGCATAGATCTGGTCTGCCGCACTGGCAATGTAATAGGCCCCGGACGCACCGAGATCGGCGATGACCGCGTAGACCTTGATGTTCGGATGCAACGCGCGCAACCGGACGATCTCGTCATACACATAACCCGACTGTACCGGACTGCCGCCCGGACTGTTGATGCGCAGCACCACACCCTTGACCTTCGGATCCTCGAACGCTGCCCGCAGGCTACCGACGATGTTGTCCGCGCTGGCGGGCTCCTTGTCGGCGATCATGCCTTCGATGTCGATCAGCGCGGTATACGCCGAACCGCCCGCGGCGCTTTTCTCCAGGCTCATCAGCGGTGTGAACAGCATGAGCGCGGCGAAAAGATAAACAAACGTCAGCAGCTTGAAGAAAATGCCCCAGCGGCGCGAACGGCGCTGCTCCTGGACACTGGCCAGCAGAGTCTTTTCCAGCAGCTTCCAGCTTTTATCATCACCGTTCTCGGCGTTTGCCTTGGCCGGTGCCTTCCATTCATCCGTCATGCATGCATCCCCGTCAAAACTTAATCGGCACGCCGGCTCAGCCAGGCGTGCAACTCAGGAAAATGGTCAATGGCCAGGCACGGCTCGAAGGCCTTTAGCGCCTCGATCGTCTGGGCACCATAACTGACAGCCACCGAGCCCATGCCAGCATTGCGCGCCATTTGCAGATCGAACGACGAGTCCCCGACCATCAGCGCCTGTTCGGGCCGCATATCGCAATGAGCAAGGATCTGCTCAAGCATCAATGGGTGCGGCTTGCTGGCGGTTTCGTCCGCGGCTCGGGTGATGTCGAAATAATCGTCCCAGCCGTGAGCCTTCAACACCCGATCCAGCCCGCGCCGAGCCTTGCCAGTTGCGACCGCCAGGCGATAGCCCTCGCCCCGCAACGCATGAAGCGTCTGCGCCACGCCTTCGAACAACGGCGAAGGCTCGGCTTCCAGTGCAATGTAGTGATCGGCGTAATGCTGGCGAAAAACGATTAATTGCTCATCGTCGATCTCCGGATACAGGCTGCGAATCGCCTCCGGCAACCCAAGGCCGATGATGCCTTTTACCGCCAGATCGTCACGCAAGGGAAAACCCGTGCGGTCCGACGCGACATGCATCGCCTCCACGATCCGACCGATGGAGTTGGCCAGAGTGCCGTCCCAATCGAATATGAGCAGCTTGTAATCAGGATGCACTCAACCGCTCCACGGTCTTGGCCCACATGTCATCCACGGGAGCCTGCAATTTCAACTCACCGCCGTCGGGCAGCGGCACGGTCAGCATATAGGCATGGAGAAACAGGCGCTTGCCACCCAGGTCGCGGATTTCCTTGGTGAAATCGTCATCGCCATATTTGCTGTCACCGGCAATGCAATGCCCGGCATGCAGGGTATGGACGCGAATCTGGTGCGTGCGCCCGGTCACCGGCTTGGCCTCGACCATGGTGGCGAAATCGCCGAAGCGACGGAGCACCTTGAATACGGTAAGCGCTTCCTTACCCTCCTCGTTGACTTCCACCATGCGCTCACCCGAGCGCAAGTTGCTCTTGAGCAACGGCGCACGGACCTGCTTCACGGAGGTATCCCAACGACCACGCACCAGCGCCATGTAGCGCTTGTCGACACCATCGCCGCGCAACTGCTCGTGCAGATGCCGCAGCATGCTGCGCTTCTTGGCGATCATCAGCAGACCGGAGGTATCGCGATCCAGGCGATGGACCAGTTCCAGCTCCTTGGTATCCGGACGCAACTGACGAAAGGCTTCGATCACCCCGAAGCTCAGGCCACTGCCGCCGTGGACCGCGATACCCGCGGGCTTGTTGACCACGATCAGCGCCTTGTCTTCGAAGACAATCGAGGCTTCAAGGCGTTGCAACAAACCTTGCGCCAAGGGCACCGGTTCGTCGCGCTCGGGCACGCGAACCGGCGGCACGCGCACGACGTCGCCGGCCTGGAGTTTGTACTCGGGCTTGATCCGACCTTTGTTCACCCGCACTTCGCCTTTGCGCAAGATGCGATAGATCAAGGTCTTGGGCACGCCTTTGAGCCGGGCAAGGAGGAAATTATCGATTCGTTGGCCGGCATATTCCGGCGAGACCTCGAGCAGTTGAACGCCAGGGGTCGAAGGGGCAGTAGTTGTCATGGCCGCGATGATAACAATTTTTTATGGAATTGAAGCACTTAATCATTGCTGCTATAGTCGCGAACGCCGCCAAAAGTGGCTGGCCAGCGGACTAGCGGTTAAAAACCGGCCCTGACCAACGCAATTCACGAGGACGAGAGGCCGTCCTACGGGGCTTTTGCTACGTAACGGTAGAGTTTTCGAGTGTAACGAGCGCAGGTGACATGAGGCCTGAAATACGCCGCAAAGCAGAGTTTTGACTCGCCTTGCGCGCCACATTCATGGCCAGTTCACAAAGTGCAGTCACTTGGGAACGACCCCGAGCGAGAGCTTCGGAAACAACGCCTAAATTAGCCATGATGCGTGACCTCCCCTTTCGGAGCTCACGGTAAATGCCAACCCGCTGCGGATTCTGCGCGCGGCAGCACCCGAATTATCAGGGATACGTGTAGGGTGGAGATGTACAACCGTCGGACTGTGTAGCATTAGGCTTATATTTAGACGCTTCATCTCGTCCACAGACGCCGGTTGATTCCTCCTCCTGACTGAGTGCTTGAGTACCAGCAAGCAGGACGCGTCCGTCGCGACTTCGCCATCATTGGGTCGAACTCGCTGGACACTGGAATGGCCCGCCATTACCAGGACGCACCTGACACCGACCGTGAGAAGTCGTGTGTGCCGAACGCCGTTTCCGGCAGCCCGGAAACCGACGGTACTACATGAAAAGAATGCTGATTAACGCAACTCAACCCGAAGAGTTGCGTGTTGCACTGGTAGACGGCCAGCGCCTCTACGACCTGGATATCGAATCCGGTGCACGCGAGCAGAAGAAGGCCAACATCTATAAAGGCCGGATTACTCGCATCGAACCAAGCCTTGAGGCTGCCTTTGTCGATTTCGGCTCCGAGCGCCACGGCTTCCTGCCCCTCAAAGAAATCTCCCGCGAATACTTCAAGAAGGCCCCTGAAGGCCGCGTCAACATCAAGGACGTCCTGAGCGAAGGCCAGGAAGTCATCGTCCAGGTCGAAAAAGAAGAACGTGGCAACAAGGGCGCCGCCCTGACCACCTTCATCAGCCTCGCCGGCCGTTACCTGGTCCTGATGCCGAACAACCCGCGTGCCGGTGGTATCTCCCGCCGCATCGAAGGCGAAGAGCGCAACGAACTGCGTGAAGCCCTCAACGGCCTGGTCGCACCCGCCGACATGGGCCTGATCGTGCGCACTGCCGGCCTTGGCCGCAGCAGCGAAGAAATGCAGTGGGACCTCGACTACCTGCTGCAACTGTGGACCGCCATCAAAGAAGCCTCGCTGGATCGCTCCGCGCCATTCCTGATCTACCAGGAAAGCAACGTGATCATCCGCGCCATCCGCGACTACCTGCGCCAGGACATCGGCGAAGTGCTGATCGACAGCGTCGAAGCCCAGGACGAAGCCCTGACTTTCATCCGCCAGGTGATGCCGCAGTACGCCAGCAAGATCAAGCTCTACGAAGACAGCGTCCCGCTGTTCAACCGTTTCCAGATCGAAAGCCAGATCGAAACCGCCTTCCAGCGCGTCGTCGAACTGCCGTCCGGCGGCTCCATCGTCATCGATCCGACCGAGGCCCTGGTGTCCATCGACATCAACTCGGCGCGCGCCACCAAAGGCAGCGACATCGAAGAAACCGCGCTGCAGACCAACCTTGAAGCCGCCGAAGAAATCGCCCGTCAGTTGCGCCTGCGCGACATCGGCGGACTGATCGTCATCGACTTCATCGACATGACCCCGGCCAAGAACCAGCGCGCCGTGGAAGAGAAGGTCCGTGAGTGCCTGGAAGCCGACCGCGCCCGCGTACAGGTCGGTCGTATCTCGCGTTTCGGCCTGCTGGAAATGTCCCGTCAGCGCCTGCGTCCATCGCTGGGTGAAAGCAGCGGCATCGTTTGCCCTCGCTGCAACGGCACCGGCATCATCCGTGACGTTGAATCGCTGTCCTTGGCGATCCTGCGCCTGATCGAAGAAGAAGCCCTGAAAGACCGCACCGCCGAAGTCCGCGCCCAGGTGCCGATTCCAGTGGCAGCGTTCCTGCTCAACGAGAAACGCAACTCGATCACCAAGATCGAACTGCGCACCCGGGCCCGTATCGTCATCCTGCCGAACGATCACCTCGAGACGCCGCACTTCGAAGTGCAGCGCCTGCGCGATGACAGCCCGGAAGCCCACACCAACCAGTCGAGCTACGAAATCGCTGCTGCCGCTGCCGAAGTGGAAGAAGTCCAGCCCGCTGCGGCGACTCGCACCCTGGTTCGCCAGGAAGCGGCGGTCAAGACTGCCCCAGCCCGCGCCAACGCTCCGGTCCCGACCGAAGTCGCCGCCCCGGCCCCTGCCCCAGCGGCCGCGCCAGAACCGAGCCTGTTCAAGGGCCTGGTGAAATCCTTGGTCAGCCTGTTTGCCTCCAAGGAAGAGCCTGCCGCTCCGGCCGTCGTCGCCAAGCCTGCCGCTACCGAGCGTCCGGCCCGCAACGAGGAGCGCCGTAACGGTCGCCAGCAGACCCGCAATCGCAACGGTCGCCGTGACGAAGAGCGCAAGCCGCGCGAAGAACGCGCGCCCCGTGAAGAACGAGCGCCACGCGAGCCGCGCGAAGAGCGTCAGCCACGCGAAGCCCGCGAGGAAACGCCAGCGACTCCAACCGTAGCCCGTGAAGAGCGCGCACCGCGTCCTCCACGTGAAGAGCGTCAGCCGCGTGCACCGCGCGAAGACCGCAAGCCGCGTGGCGAACGTGAAGAACGTGTCCGCGAACTGCGTGAGCCACTGGATGCCGCACCAGCTGCCGCCGCTGGCGCCGCACCGGCTGAAGAGCGCCCGGCCCGCCAGCCTCGCGAAGAACGCGCACCGCGTCAGCCGCGTGAAGAGCGTCAACCACGCGCCGAGCAGGCAGCCGCCGCTGCCAGCGAAGAAGAAGTGCTGAACAGCGAAGAGCAGTTGCAGGAAGACGGCCAGGACAATGCCGAAGGCGATCGTCCACGCCGCCGCTCCCGTGGCCAGCGTCGTCGCAGCAACCGCCGCGAGCGTCAACGTGATGCTAATGGCAACGTGATCGAAGGTTCGGAAGAGTCCGAATCCGCCGAGAACGCCGAAGCGCCAAGCGGTGCGGATCTGGCCGCAGGCCTGGCCGTCACCGCGGCAGTGGCCAGCAGCGCGATCAGCGCCCCGGCCGAAGCCCAGGCACACGAGCAGGCTGAACGCGCCACCGCTGCGGTGGAAGACGCCCCGGTTGAAGCGCCAGTCGTCGAAGCGACCACGCCAGTACAAGCCACCGCTTCGCCGGAAGTGGAACTCGCGCCGGTTCCCGACGCAGAGCCTGAAGTCCAAGCCGCCGCCGAGCCGGCACCGGTCGTCGAGCAGCCAGTGGCCGCCGCCGAACCTGCCGTCGAAGCTCCGGTGCAGGAAACCCCGGCCGAGGAAGTTGCGCCCGAACCTGTTCGTGAAGAGCAGACGACGTTCAACTGGCACGCAGAACCCGCAGCGCCAGCGCCAATCGCCGAGCCTGAGCCGGTGAAAACCGTCGAAGCGCAAGTGATCGAGCCTGCTCCGGAGGTCGAAGCTGCCTCGGTGGAAGAGCCTGCGCCAGTGATCGAGGCTCCTGCGGTTGTCGAAGCTCCGGCCCCGGTTGAGGCACCTGCACCTGTCAGCGCCTTGGCTCCGAATGGCCGCGCTCCGAATGATCCGCGTGAAGTGCGCCGTCGCAAGCGTGAAGCCGAGCGCCTGCAGAAGGAAGCCGAACAGGCTGCCGCTGCCCTGGCGCCTGCCGCCGAACCGACGCCAGTCGTGGAAGCCGTCGAAGCCCCTGCCCCGGTTGCCGAAACCGCAGCAGAGCCAGCGATCGACGAACCTCAGCAGTCCGCTGAAGAAGTTGCACCGCACCACCCTGAAGCCCTGGAAAAAGAGCACGAGCCTAAACCTCACGCCTGATTCCATCGCCCAGTAAAAAGCCCCGCCTGGTGATGCCAGGCGGGGCTTTTTTATGCCTCAGTGGATCTGATCGAGTGAGTTATCTAAAAACCAGTGCCTCAGGCACATCGACATCCCACGTCACACCTGGATCGTCCACCGGCACGTGGACCACGTGCGCCCCGGCTAACAGCACCTTGGCGCCGCGATCACCCGTCAAGGCCATCAGTGGCGGACCCAACGCGCGACCGAATCCCACCGGATGCCCATGCTCCCCGGCAAGCACCGGCACGCTGACGCCATCCTCGCGCATCCCCGCCATCACCCCTTCGAAGCTCGACGGCAAGATGAACGGCATGTCGCCCAACACGATCAGCCAGCCATCAAGGTCCGGGCACGCCCGGACGCCGGCGGCAATGCTGTCGCCCAGGCCGGGCGAGTCCAGCTCCACGTAATCGCACCCGTAGGCCTGGGCCATGCGAATGGCCTGCGGACGATCGTTGCGGGTCACCAGCACGCGCTTTTCCAGGGAGGACGGTAAATTGGCCAGCACATGTTCGATCACTGAGCGCACCGCACCGTCACGCCCGGTGCAATCGGCCAGCAACTTATCCTTGTCGGCACCGGCAACCTCACGGAAACGGCGACCCGATCCCGCCGCAAGAATGATCACGCCAATGGACCCAGTCATAACCTGCTCCTTTGTGGCTTACAGCGGTTTCTTCTGCCGCAGTTCGATGCCATTTTTGATGGCAACGATTTCCGCCAGCAACGACAAGGCGATTTCCGCTGGTGTATGACTGCCGATGTGCAGGCCGATAGGGCCATGCAGCCGTTCGATGGCCTGTGCCGACAAGCCTAGCTGAGCCAGGTTGTCCCGGCGTTTCTGGCTGTTGACCCGCGACCCCAGGGCGCCCACATAAAAGGCCTTGGAATCGAGGGCGGTCAACAAGGCCATGTCGTCCAGGCGCGGGTCATGGGTCAGCGCCACGATCGCCGTGCGCTCATCAGTCTGGATGCTCAGCACCGCTTCGTCGGGCATGCCGGTCACGAAGCGGCCATGCTGCTCTTCCCAGCCGTAGACGAATTCCTTGCGCGGATCGCAGATCAGCACTTCGAAATCCAGCAGCCGGGCCATCTCCGCGACGTAACGGGACAGCTGCCCAGCGCCGATCAACAGCAGCCGCCAACGCGGCCCATAAATCGCCCGCAGTGTCTCGCCATCAAACACTAAAGCATCGCTTTTACTGGCCGGCACCAACGACACGCTACCGGTGGCGACGGTCAATTCCCGGGCGACAATCTCATGGGCCTCGCAACGCTCCAGCAAGTCGGCAACCCACTGTGGATCGCCCACTCGCTCTTCCGTCAGGCGCAAGGTGCCGCCGCACGGTAGGCCGAAGCGCGCTGCCTCCTCGCGGGTGACGCCATAGGTGATCAACTGCACCGGCGGGCCGTCCGCCGGAATCCGGCCGTCGTGCAACCGGGCAATCAAGTCATCTTCGACACAACCGCCCGACACCGAACCGATTACCACGCCATCCTCGCGCAGGGCCAGCATGGCGCCGGGAGGCCGTGGCGCGGTGCCCCAGGTCTGGACTACGGTAAACAACACCACGCGCTGCCCGGCGCGGCGCCACGCCAGCACGCTGCGCAGGACATTCAGGTCAACGCTGTCCATCAGGCTTTGGCCTGTTGCCAGCCTTGCAGCTGATAACGCACGGGCAGATCGCGGATACGCTTGCCGGTGGCAGCAAAAATCGCGTTGCACAGCGCCGGTGCAATCGGCGGCACGCCTGGCTCACCCACGCCGCCCAAGGGCACTTCACCCGGCGGCGTGACCAGATGCACCGCCACTTCCTTGGGCGCCAGGGACATGCGCGCCACTTCGTACATGTGGAAGTTATCCTGCTGGACCTTGCCGTCCTTGAAGCTGATTTCCCCCACCACCGCATTACCCAAGCCCATGACGCAGGCGCCTTCGAACTGGGAGCGGATGCGCTCGGGGTTGATCTGTGGCCCACAATCCACGGCAATGTCGGCCTTGTGCACGATCACCGTGCCGTCATCCTTGACCTCGACTTCGATCACCGCCGCGACGTAAGTGACGAAACTGTAGTGCACCGCCAGCCCCAAGCCCCGGCCCTTGGGCAGTTCGCGCCCCCAGCCGGCGGCTTTTGCGGCGGTCTCCAGCACAGTACGGATCCGCGCCGTATCGATGGGATAACGCTCGGGGGATTCGCCGTAGTTCCAATCGTCGTTCAGGCTGTTCGGATTGATCTTGCGGTCCGGCCCCAGCAACTTGAGGTGATACTTCAGAGGATCCTGGCCGGCCTTGTGGGCCAATTCATCGATGAAGCTCTGGATCGCAAAACCGTGGGGAATATTCGACACCGAGCGGTACCAGCCCACCCGGGTATGAGCCACTGCCTCGGGATTTTCCAGGCGCATGTTGGCAATCGCATAGGCCATGTTGGTCACGCCCATTCCTACTTCGAACGGCGCTTCGTGGGTCATGCCCGGAGCGAACAACGCGGTGATGGTCGGCGCCACGGTGCGATGCAGCCAACCGGAAGGCATGCCGTCCTGGTTCAGGCTGGCCTTCAGGTATTGGGCCGATACGGTGTGGAAATACGAATGGTGGATGTCATCCTCGCGGGTCCATTGCACCCGTATCGCCTGACCGGGAAACTCCTTGGCGAGCACGGCGGCTTCGACGACGAAGTCGGGTTTCGACTTGCGTCCGAAACCACCGCCCAACAAGGTGATGTTCACCGTGACCTTCTCGAAAGGAATGCCCAGGCGTTCGGCGACACGTTCGCGGGTCACCTGCGGTGCCTGGCTCGGGGCCCAGGCTTCGCATTGGCCATCCTTGAACCGGGCGACGGCGACCATCGGCTCCATTGGGGACTGGGACAGGTGCGGCAGATAATACGAAGCTTCCAACGTCGAATCGGCCTTGGCCCATGCGCCATCGAGATCACCGGTGCTGCGCAGGACTTTTCCAGGCTGGCGAGCAGCCGCTTCCAGTTCCTTGCGATAGGCGATGGAGTCGTAACCGGCGTTCGGGCCGTCGTCCCACTCTATTTTCAGCGCTTCGCGGCCCTTGATCGCCGCCCAGGTATTTTTCGCCACCACCGCCACGCCGCCCAGAGGCTGGAATTCCGAAGGCAATGGGCGCCCCTCGATCTGGAGCACCTTGACCACGCCTGGTACTTTCAACGCCGCGCTGCTGTCGACGCTCTTGACCTTGCCGCCATAGACCGGCGGCCGCGCGATGACGGCATAGAGCATGCCGTCGAAATGCACGTCGGCACCGAAGACTGCGCGACCGTTGACGATGTCCGCGCCGTCGATGGCACGGCTCGCCTCCTTGCCGATGTAACGAAACTCCGAAGGCTGCTTGAGGCGCAGGTTCTCGCGGGCCGGCACCGGCAAGGCACTGGCTGCGGCAGCCAAGGCGCCATAACCCAGCTCCCGCCCGGAAGGCTGGTGCACCACTTTGTGCAGCTGCGCGCGGCATTCGCCTACCGGCACGTTCCATTGTGCAGCGGCGGCCAGTTCCAACATGGTCCGCGCGGCGGCACCGCAACGGCGCATCGGCTCGTACCAATGGCGCATGCTGCGCGAGCCGTCGGTGTCCTGGTTGCCGAAGCGCGCCTCATCTGCCGGTGCCTGCTTGACCTTGACCAGCGCCCAGTCGGCGTCCAGTTCGTCGGCCACCACCATGCTCAGGCTGGTGCGCACACCCTGGCCCATCTCGGAACGGTTACAGATCACCGTCACGCTGCCGTCGGCGGCAATGCTCAAGTAGACCTTGGGGTCGTCGACCGCGCCATTGGGCATGCCCTCGGCGCCAAATTTCTTTTCCTCGGCGAAGGCATCCGGCAGGCCCCACGTGGCCGCCAGCACCAGCACACCGGTAGCGCTCGCACCTTTCAGGAAACCACGACGGCTGAGGTTGCTCAGGACAAAATCATCGGGCAAGCGGCTCATGCCTTGGCCTCCTTCAGGTGAGTGGAGGCTTGGCGTATCGCGGTCTTGATCCGGTTATAAGTGCCGCAGCGGCAGAGGTTGCCGACCATAGCTTCTTCGATCTGCTCGTCGCTGGGGTTGGGGTTGGTCTTGAGCAGGGCTGTAGCAGACATGATCTGCCCGCCCTGGCAAAAACCGCACTGAGCTACCGCGGTGTCCAGCCAGGCTTTCTGCACCACCTGCCCGACCGGGTCGACGTGAAGCGCGTCGATGGTGCTGACGCTTTGCCCCTTCACCGAGCCGATCGGCGTGATGCAACTGCGAGCAGGGGCGCCGTCGATGTGGATGGTGCAGGCGCCGCACAAGCCCATGCCGCAGCCGAACTTGGTGCCGTTGTAACCGGCCACGTCACGGATTGCCCATAGCAGCGGCATGTCCTCGGTCACATCCAGTTGGTGATCTTTTCCATTGAGTTTCAGGGTAATCATGGGCACGCCCGCATCGTCATCGAGTTATGGGGTCGAGCCATCTGCCGTTTGGTTATCGGTTCGGTGTCGCAGACTGGCTCAGGCTAATCGGGCTCTCTTGTGCACACGCGAGCACGCGTCTGCACCGGGCCTCAGGGATGCGTATGCTCGCATCGCCAGCCCGTTAAATTAACCCAGGATCAAGCAAAACGCCCTGCACAATCCTGCACAAATGGTTTTGTGCAGCCTGTCCAGGGCGTTTTTTCCGGCGATTGCGAAGCGCGGGTCAGTACCGATTGGGCTCCATTTCCAGCTCGACCTGAAAACGTTCGGCAATGTCCTTTTGGATGCGCCGAGCCAGTTCAAGCAGTTGCAGGCCGGTCGCATTGCCGTAGTTGACCAACACCAGCGCCTGCAATTTATGCACCCCGGCGTCGCCCTCGCGAAACCCCTTCCAGCCGGCGTGCTCGATCAGCCAGCCAGCGGCGATCTTCATCTGGCCGTCGGGCTGTGGATAAGCCACCAAGTCCGGGTATCGGGCCTTGAGTTGCGCCACGTGGGAGGCCGGCACCAACGGGTTCTTGAAGAAGCTGCCGGCATTGCCCAGCACCGCTGGGTCTGGCAGTTTTTCGCTGCGGATACTGCAGATGGCCCGGCTCACATCCGTGGGCGTTGGCTGATCGATGCCCTGTTCGGTCAATCGCTGGCGGACCGGGCCGTACTCCAAATGCAAGTGCGCGGCACGACTGAGGGCGAAACGCACCCGCAGGATCAACCAGCGCCCGGCCTGTTGCTTGAACAGGCTGTCGCGGTAGGCGAAACCGCATTCCTCAAGGGTGAAATCGCGCAGCTCGTCGGTGTCACGATCCAGCGCGGTGAGGCCAGCGAAGACGTCCTTTATCTCCACCCCGTAGGCGCCGATATTCTGCATCGGTGCCGCACCCACCGTACCGGGAATCAGGCTGAGGTTCTCCAGCCCCGACCAACCTTGCGCCAGCGTGTACTGGACAAAAGCGTGCCATGGCTCGCCCGCCTCGGCCTCGACCACCACGCGCTCGCCGTCATCACTGAGCAGGCGGACGCCTTGGCTGGCCATGCGCAACACCAGCGCGTCCACGTCGCCGGTCAACAAGAGGTTGCTGCCGCCGCCGATGACCAACAGGGGCATGTCTTGCTCGGCGGCGTAGGCCAAGGCCTCACGGACATCCTCGTCGTTGTGGGCTTGGGCGAACAACCGGGCGGCGACATCCACGCCAAAGCTGTTGAATGGCTTGAGGCTGACACCCGGCTGGACGTGCAAGGTCATAACCGCCCCTTCAGTTCGACCACCAGGCGATCCGTGGCACGTTCAATCAAATCCAACACCTGCTCGAAACCTTGCTCACCGTCATAGTAAGGGTCTGGTACGTCATCGAGTTCCGCCTCGTAACGACGCAGGAACAGGTCCAGTTCAGCCCTGGCATTGGTCGGTTGCAGGACTTTGAGATTGCGCAGGTTGCTGCTGTCCATCGCCAGGATCAGGTCATAGGCGGCGAAATCGGCGCGCGTCACTTGTTGGGCGCGCTGGGCCGACAAGTCGTAGCCACGGCTCAGGGCCGCGGCCTGGCTGCGCTTGTCCGGTGCCTTGCCGACGTGCCAGTCACCGGTGCCGGCGGAGGCGACCTCCACCTGAGCGTCCAGCCCGGCTTCGCGCAACTTGTGGCGCAAGATGCCTTCGGCCGTGGGCGATCGGCAGATATTGCCGAGACAGACAAACAAAACCCGCATCAGGCCTCCAGCAAGCGCCGAACGCGCTCAAGATCTTCAGCGGTATCGACACCGGTCGGCGGAGCGATCAGTGCATCGGCCACATGGATTCGTACGCCGTGCCACAGGGCACGCAACTGTTCCAGCGCTTCGGTGTTTTCCAGCCAGCACGGTCCCCAGGCCACGAAGTCGTGGAGGAAGCCGGCGCGGTAGGCGTAGATGCCGATATGGCGGCGGTACGGCACGCCTTCGGGCATCACGTCCCGGCTTTGCGCGAAGGCATCCCGCGCCCAGGGCAACGTCGCGCGGCTGAAGGTCAAGGCCAGGCCATTGAGGTCGCTGATCACCTTGACCACATTGGGATTGAACAACGCTTGCACGTCGTCGATCGGCTCAGCCAGGGTCGCCATGCGCGCTTCGGGATGGGCCGCCAGGTTAGCCGCGACCTGATCGATCACACTGGGCGGGATCAACGGCTCGTCGCCTTGTACGTTGACCACGATGGCGTCGGGTTCAAGGCCCAGTTTCGTGGCGACTTCCGCCAGTCGATCGGTGCCGGAATTATGATCTTCGCGGGTCAGCACCACTTCGGCGCCAAACGCCTCGCAGGCTTCGACGATGCGCGCATCGTCAGTCGCGACCACCACGCGCTGGGCGCTGCTTTTGCTGGCCTGTTCCCAGACGTGCTGGATCATCGGCTTGCCGGCGATCAACAACAACGGCTTGCCCGGCAGGCGCGTCGAGGCGAAGCGCGACGGAATGACGACGGTGAAGGCTGTGGTCATTTATCCAGGCGCTCATCAGTGGTCAGGGTGCGGGCTTCGCTCTCGAGCATCACCGGGATGCCGTCGCGAATCGGATAGGCCAGGCCGGCACCCTTGCTGATCAGTTCGGTCTTGTCGGCGCTGAGCTTGAGCGGGCCTTTGCAAACTGGGCAGGCCAGAATATCGAGCAATTTGGTGTCCATGGAATTCCCCTGGGTAAAAGGTTTTAAGGCAAGAGCCGATCCGGCAACAGGCGCATCAATTGCCTATCGAACCAGGCCGCGAAGGCTGGCGACGGTGCGGCGTCCACCGCCAGGTACCACCAGTGCGGCGCGGCGAAGGCACGGCACTTGACCGCGTCCTTTTCCGTCATGACCACTGGCAGGGTTGGCGTGAAATTCAAGGCCTGGGCACTGTATTCGGCGTGATCGGCAAACCCGTGCGGTATAGGCCGCCAGTGTAGCGTTTCGAGGGTCGTGAAGAAACGCTGCGGATTGCCGATACCGGCCACGGCGTGCAGGGCCTGCCCGGCTGGAAAGTGGTCGAGGGTGCGCCGTTCTCCACTGGCGAGGTTCACCAGGGCGGTGGGCCGCAATTGGAAGGCGAAGCCGTCTTCGCGGTCGGCGCTGGCGCCGTTGTACAACACCGCATCGACCGATTGCAGGCGTTCGACCGGTTCGCGCAACGGACCGGCAGGCAGGCAACGGCGGTTGCCGAGGCCGCGGGCGTTGTCGATCAGTACCAGTTCAAGGTCCCGGGCCAGGCGGTAATGCTGCATGCCGTCGTCGGACAGGATCAGGTCCAGCGGCTCGGCTTCCAGCAGCGCGCGGACTGCGCGACTGCGATCAGGGTCGATCATCAACGGCACACCGGTGCGCTGGACGATCAGCAGCGGCTCGTCACCCGCGATGTCGGCGCCCTGCTCGGCCTGGACCCGCCAAGGCAGTTGCGGCGGCTTGGCTCCATAGCCACGACTGACCACGCCAACCCGCAAGCCACTGCGCTGGCAATGTTCGATCATCCACAGGATCAACGGCGTCTTGCCGGTACCGCCAACGGTAATATTGCCGACCACGATCAGCGGCACGGGCGGTTGGTAGATCTCGCCGTCGCCCGCCAGGAAGCGTTCGCGCTTGCTCACCACCACACGTCGATACAGCCATTCCAGCGGTCGCAACAGCGTCAGGGCCGGGTGACCTTCGTACCACGCGGCAAGCAATCGATCGGACATGGCCATCAGGGCGCCGGCGCCGCCTCGACCGTCGTCATGCGCAGGTGGCTGAAGCCGAGCTTGCCGGCCGCGTCCATGGCGGTGATAACGGATTGATGAGGGGTCTTGCCGTCGGCGCTGATGGACAACGGCAGGCTGGTGTCACCGCCGGATTCCTTCTGCAGGGCCTCGATCAGGCTCGCCAGGTCGCTTTTGGGCAGCAAATGGTTGTTCACCGAGAACGCGCCTTCGGCGCTGATGGTGACTTCCAGGTTCTTCAACTGCTGGTCTTCGGCGGGCGAACCACTGACCGCTTGCGGCAATTCGACCTTGAGCTGGGTCTCCCGGGTGAACGTGGTGGTCACGACGAAAAACAGCAGCAGGATGAACACCACGTCGATCAGCGACGCGAGATTGATCTCGATGTTTTCCCGTGGTTTGCGGCGGAATTTCACTGCTTGCCCCCGGCCAGGTCCACGTCACGGTCGCCCTGCACCACCTCGACCAGCTTGATGGCTTCCTGCTCCATGCCCACCACCAACTCGTCGACGCGGCGTTGCAGGAATCGGTGGAAGAACACGGCTGGGATACCGACCATCAGGCCTGCGGCGGTGGTGATCAGGGCCTTGGAAATACCCCCCGCCAACACCGCGGCGTTGGTGGTCATGCCAGAACCGGTGAAGGCACTGAAAATATCGATCATGCCCAGCACAGTGCCCAGCAGGCCCAGCAATGGGGACATGGCCGCGATGGTACCCAGGGCGTTGAGGTAGCGCTCCAGGTCATGAATGACCCGCGCGGCCGCTTCTTCAATGCATTCCTTCATGATCTCGCGACCATGCTTGGAATTCGCCAGGCCCGCCGCAAGAATCTCCCCCAAAGGCGAACTGGCTCGCAGCTCCTTGAGCTTGTCCTTGTTCAGCTGTTTGTCCTTGATCCAGACCCAGACCTGCCCGAGCAGATGCTCCGGGGTCACGCGACTGACCCGCAGGGTCCACAGGCGTTCGGCAACGATACCCAATGCCGCGATGGAACTCAGAATGATCGGCAACATCATCCAACCGCCGGATTTGACCAATTCCCACACAGTGACAGCCCCCTCGAAAAAGTGCGCCACTTTATCATACAGACTCGCCGTGCAGACCCGCCCGGCCGACAACACGGCAAGAACGATGAGCCAGATCAATGCTGCGTCGATGGGCCAGCGGGTGGCGGCTCACGCCAGTATCGACGTTCGCCGGCTAGGGTGTGCGCCGGCCCGAACGCGCCCAGTTGCAGACGAATGGCACCCTGTTTGGCACTGTCATAGATTGTCATGCCCAACCTTCGATAGCGCTCTATCACCCATGGATGCGGATGGCCATATGCGTTGTTTCGCCCTCGGGAGATCAATACCGAATGAGGCTGCAGGCGCGCCAGCAGCGCAATCGACGATGAGCTGCGGCTGCCATGATGCGGTGACGCCAGCCATTGGGTCGGCGCCCCCAATGGACCGTCGAGCAAGGCGCGCTCGGCATGGGTGTCGATGTCACCCGTCAGCAACAATCGCTCGCCGCAGGCCTCGACCAGCAAGACGCAGGACGTCTGGTTACTTTCGACAGCCGATGCCCATCGCCAGAGCTCGAACCTGACCCCGTCCCACTCCCAGCCTTCACCGCTATCGCACGGGCCCGCCTGCAGATCGACGGCCAGCGTAGCGGGGTCGCCGCTGATCACCCGAGTCGTCGGTAGCCCGTTGCGCACGGCACGGGCGCCGCCGGCGTGATCTGCATCGGCGTGGCTGAGCAACATCAGGTCCAATCCGCGCACGCCGAGCTTGCGCAACGTCGGCACCACCACGCGCTCGCCCGCATCGGCGTCGCCAAAGCGCGGCCCCGCGTCATATAGCAAGGCATGGCGACGGGTGCGCACCAGGACCGCCAACCCCTGGCCAACGTCCAGTTGCCAGATTTCGGCCTGCCCCTGGGGCACTTCTTCCCATGGAGGAAAAACGATCAGCAACAACATCGGCCAGCCCAGGATCCGCAACGGCAAGCCCCTGGGCAACAACAGCAACAACGCGCCGAGCGTCGCAAGAGCCCAGGCCCATAGCGGCAAGGCGGGCGGTACCCAAGCCGGTATTCGCCCGGCTGCCAAGGCAAGCCCCTTGAATAGCAGATCGAGCAATCCACCGGCGATCCATAAAAGGCTTTCCCCCACGAACGGGACCGGCAGCAACGCCGTGCCAAGCAGGGCCGCAGGCAATACCAACAAGCTGATCCAGGGCACCGCCAGCAAGTTGATCAACGGACCGCTGAGACTGACCGGCAAACCCAGTATCAGTAACAACGGGCAAAGGCCGAGCGCAATCAGCCACTGGGCGCGGGTCCAAGTCTGCCACCAACGCCAGGGCCCCAGGCGAGCGCCAAACGTGAACATCAATATGGCCACGGCGGCAAACGACAACCAGAACCCTGGCCGCAGGCTCGCCAGCGGGTCCAGCACCAGCACTCCAACGAAGGCCAACAGCCAAGCCCACCAAGGCTTCGCCTGCCGGAAGCGCAAGCGCCACAACAGCACCAGCCCGATCATGGCGCAGGCCCGCCGCACCGGCACCTCGAACCCGGCGAGCAAGCCGTAACCCAGGGCAGCGGCAAAAGCCAGCGCACAGGCCCAGGGCAACCACGGCAGACGCGACGGCCATACGCCATAACGCGCCGCGCCGGCCACCAGTAGATAAACCAGGCCGGCAAGCAAGCCGATATGCTGTCCGGAGATCACCAGTAAATGGACAGTGCCGGTGTCTTGCAGCACCTGCCAATCTTCCCGGGCCAGACCGGCACCGTCGCCTAGAACCAACGCCATCAGCGCGCCGGAGCGACCCTGGGCATCGACTTTTGCCAGCGCCTGGCGCACCCCATCGCGCCAGGCGCCTTCGGCCGGCTGCACCCGCCAACCATCCTTGACCGAGCCGGTCGCGCCAATGCCCCGGCTCAGCAACCACGCTTCATAGTCGAAGCCGTGGGGATTGAGCAGCCCGGCGGGCCTTTTGAGCTTGACCGCCAGGCGCCATTTTTCACCGCTGTTGACCGCCGGCCCGTCGTACCAGGCCAGGCGCATCAACGTCGGCAAGCGTGTGCGTCGGGATTGAGCGTCGGCCAGTTCGAAGCGCACCACGCCGTCACTCTGTTGCGGCAAGCCGACGACACGCCCCTCGACCCAACGGGTCTCACCCTCCAGCGCGGCGGGTAACCGGTCGTCCAATGCAAGCTGCGCCGAGAAACAGGCCCAAGCCAGCCCGAAGAAAAAGAAGCCCACCGGGTAAAGGCGCGATGGCAACACCATCAATGCCGATATCGACATGGCTGCGATCAGCCACAGCGGCGGCAATACCGGTAGAAAAATCGGGGCCAGCAGCCCCAATGCAAGCGCGACCATTGCTGTACGCATAAGCTCATCCTTGAGAGTTCCCTCTCAGGCTTAGCCGGTTCATGGCACCGCGCGCGTTATCAATTGTCACAAAGTCTGAATCTGCCGGCCGTAGAATCCGGACATACTTGCGACCTGACTGCTTTGATCCCACCGAGAAGCCTTATGCCCCGGCGCCTATTCAAACGTTTCATGCCTGACCCAGCGAGCATTCGGGAACACAAGTCCTTACGCTTTCTCGGTACTCTGCTTCACGATCCCAACCTTTGGCACCTCAATCGCCATTCAGTGGCACGAGCGATGGCCGTCGGCCTGTTCGCCGCGTTTCTGCCGATCCCGTTGCAAATGCTGTTGGCCGCGGCGCTGGCCGTCACGGTGCGTGGCAATATTCCGATTGCGGTGAGCCTGGTCTGGTTGACCAACCCCATCACGATGCCTGCGGTGTTCTTCTGCACTTATCAAACCGGCGCCTGGCTGATGGACGTGCCAGCCCGGACGTTGCCGGATGAGCTGACCTGGGAGTGGATCACTAACCAGTTGTCGACATTGTGGCAGCCGTTTTTGCTGGGGTCTGTGGTGACGGGGTTGGTGCTTGGCGCGTTGGCTTATTTTGTCACCATGGCGTATTGGCGATGGTGGGTGACGCGGCAGTGGCGGCGACGTAAGAAAAGCCGGATGTGAAATGCGAAAAGGCCTCCAACAATTGGAGGCCTTTTCGTTCCGCTCGAGAGGGTGGCGCATGAAACTACCGGCTCAGGTCCGCATCCCCCGCCCACTCACCAACAACCGCGCACACCCCACATAAAGCACCACGGTCGCCACCACCATGAACGTAATCGCAATGCTGATGCGAATGTCCGAAACCCCAAGGATCCCGTAGCGGAAAGCGTTGACCATGTGCAGCACCGGGTTGGCCAGCGATACGGTCTGCCAGAACGGTGGCAGCAGGGAAATCGAGTAGAACACTCCGCCCAGGTAGGTCAACGGCGTGAGCACGAAGGTCGGGATGATGGAAATGTCATCGAAGTTGCGCGCAAACACGGCGTTGATGAAACCCAGTAGCGAAAAGATCGTCGCCGTCAGCACTACAACCAGGATCGTCAACCCCAGGTGATGCACTTGCAGGTCAGTGAAGAACAGTGACAGCAGCGTCACGATCAGACCCACCGCCAGCCCTCGCAGCACGCCGCCCAAGGTGAAGCCGATCAGGATCGTGTGAGGTGAAACCGGCGAGACCATCAGTTCTTCGATCGAACGCTGGAACTTGCTGCCGAAGAAACTCGACACGACGTTGCCGTAGGAGTTGGTGATCACCGACATCATGATCAGTCCCGGCACGATGTAGTCCATGTACGTGAAGCCGCCCATGTCGCCGATCTGCCGGCCGATCAGGTTGCCGAAGATGACGAAATACAGAACCATCGTGATGGCCGGCGGCAGCAGCGTTTGCGGCCAGATTCGCATGAAACGTCGGACTTCTCGGTAGACGATGGTGTTGAGAGCGATGAGGTTGGGGCGCAATTCGGAACTCATACCGCCACCTTCGCCAGGTTTTTCTCCACCAGGGACACGAACAACTCCTCAAGGCGATTGGTTTTGTTACGCAAGCTCAGCACTTCGATGTTCTGTAGCGCCAATTGGGTGAACAACCCGGTGATACCAGCGGCTTTGTCGACCTGGACTTCCAGTGTGTGGCCGTCCACCAGCCGGGTGGGATAGCCAACGAGCTGCGGCACGACACTCAGGTCATGCTTGAGGTCCAGCAAGAAGGTTTCCACATGCAACTGGCTCAGCAACTGGCGCATGCTGGTGTTTTCCACGATGGTGCCGTGGTCGATGATGCCGATGTTGCGGCACAGCTGCTCGGCTTCTTCAAGGTAGTGCGTGGTGAGGATGATGGTGATGCCTTTCTGGTTCAGCTCGGTCAGGAAGGTCCACATCGAACGGCGTAGCTCGATGTCCACACCCGCGGTCGGTTCGTCGAGGATCAGCAGGCGCGGCTCGTGCACCAGCGCGCGGGCAATCATCAGGCGCCGCTTCATGCCCCCGGACAAAGAACGGGACGGCACGTCGCGCTTGTCCCACAACCCTAGTTGGGTCAGGTACTGTTCGGCGCGCTCATTGGCGACCTTCGGCGGGATGCCGTAGTAGCCGGCCTGGGTCACGACGATGTCGAAGGTCTTTTCGAATTGGTTGAAATTGAATTCCTGGGGCACCACGCCAATGCAACGCTTGAGCGCGGCGGGTGAACGGTCCAGGTCATGGCCGAAGACATTTACCGTACCGCCGGACTTATTCACCAGGGTGGAAAGAATGCCGATGGTGGTGGACTTGCCTGCTCCGTTAGGGCCAAGCAAGGCGAAGAAATCACCTTCGGCAACGTCCAGATCGATACCACTCAGGGCCTGGAAACCGTTGCCGTAGGTTTTGGTTAACTGCCGTATGGACAGAGCGGAACTCATATCGGATTACGCACCAAGAAGGGGAAGAAAAGAATAGATAAGGGCGTGCGGCGAGCAATACAACCACGGCACACGAAGGCAATGGTGAGTGGCGTCGCCGCACAAGTACAGTGAAGTGTGTCGATAGTAAGTATTAAGTCAACGCGGTCATGACGGCTTTTCGATAGGCTGGACGCTGCGTGAGCCGTGCATACCAGGCCTCCAGGTGAGGCAGGTCGGGGCGCCCGATGGGCATCTCGAACCAGGCATAAATGAAACTGCCCAAGGGAATGTCGCCGATGCCGATTTCTTCACCCGAGAGGTAAGGCTGTTCGGCCAAGGCCTGCTCCACCATCGCCAGCAAGTCGCTGCATTCCTTGATTCCCGCGTTGATGGCCGCCCAGTCCTGTTGCTCGGGAGGGGTGCGCAACACACCCCAGAATACCGTGCGAAACGGCGCAGCGAAGCTGGAGGTGGTCCAGTCCATCCATTTTTCAGCCCGAGCTCGGGCCCGAACGTCAGCGGGGTACCAGGCCGAACCCGGGGCATGACGAGCGGCCAGATAGCGGACGATGGAGTTGGATTCCCAGAGCACGAAGCCGTCCTCCTCGATCATCGGGACACGGCCGTTGGGATTCTTCGCACGGTACTCAGGCGTGTCCACCACACCGAACGCCCCGCCCGCGTCGATGGCCTGGTAAACCAGGCCCAGCTCTTCGGCGCACCATAACGCCTTGCGCACGTTCGATGAATTCTTCCGGCCCCAGATCTTCAGCATCACGGCTTCCTCATTGGATAAATGCCGCAGCAGCATACGCCGGATCAGCCCTGGCTCAAATCGCCCGGCAGGTCCTCAATCCATAACAGCCCTGGCTCGGCGATAACGACGTTTCGGCCAGACAATGGCGTTTTCTCACGCTGACAACGAACGATTTCCCACGGCTGTTGCCAACCAGACTGGCGCAATGTGTCGAGGGTTTCCCACGAAAACAGTCACATCGCGCCTACCGCCGGTTTTGCAGGGGCCGTCTAAGCTCTGAAGGTCGGTTTGCCTTGGTTCACGGAGGATCACTTATGCTGTTGTTGTGGATACTGGTGCTGGTCGTTGGAATAGCCTGGCTGGCGCACCGTCGCACCGCCCCGCTGCCCGCGCTGGGCATCGTCGCGGTCTATTTGCTCGTCATGGGTGTTTCCAGCCACGCCCCCGGTTGGCTGATGCTGATCCTGTGGCTGGCGCTCGCCGTCGTCGCTGCCCCGCTGTTGTTGCCAGACCTGCGCCGCAAATATTTCAGCGCACCGATGTTCGACTGGTTCCAGAAGACCTTGCCGCCCATGTCGCAGACCGAACGCGATGCCATCGACGCCGGCACGGTGTGGTGGGACGGCGAGCTTTTCAGTGGCCGCCCGAACTGGGACATGTTGCTGGCCTACCCCAAGGTGCAATTGACCGAAGAAGAGCAGGCGTTCCTCGACGGCCCTACCGAAGCGCTCTGCGCGATGGTCAGCGACTGGCAGATCGGCCAAGCCATGGACCTGCCGCCGCAGGCCTGGGCCCATATAAAGGAACACGGTTTCTTCGCGCTGATCATCCCCAAGGAATACGGCGGCAAGGGGTTCTCCGCCTATGCCCATTCCCAGGTGGCGATGAAACTGGCGACCCGCAGCGGCGACCTGGCCTCCACCGTGATGGTCCCCAATTCCCTCGGCCCGGCCGAACTGCTCTTGCACTATGGCACCGATGAACAACGCAACCATTACCTGCCGCGTCTGGCCCGTGGTGACGATATCCCCTGCTTCGCCCTGACTGGGCCGCTGGCCGGCTCCGACGCCGGGGCGATGCCCGACACCGGCATCATTTGCAAAGGCGAATGGGAAGGCAAGGAAACCCTGGGCCTGCGCTTGAACTGGGAAAAGCGCTACATCACCCTTGGCCCGGTCGCCACCCTCCTCGGCCTGGCCTTCAAAGCCTACGATCCCGACCACCTGCTCGGCGACGAAGAGGACCTCGGGATCAGCCTGGCGCTGATCCCGACGGATACACCCGGCGTCCAGATCGGTCGCCGTCACCTGCCCCTCGGTGCCGCCTTCATGAACGGGCCGAACTGGGGCAAGGACGTGTTCATCCCGCTGGACTTCCTCATCGGCGGCCAGGCCATGCTCGGCAAGGGCTGGATGATGTTGATGAACTGCCTGTCGGTCGGGCGCTCGATTTCCCTGCCGGCGGTAGGCACCGGCGCGGCGAAGTTCACCAGCCTGGTGACAGGCCAATACACCCAGGTGCGTGAACAATTCAACGTACCGCTGGCTGCCTTCGAAGGTATTCAAGAGGCCATGGCGCGGATCGGTGGTAACGCCTGGCTGATGGATGCCGCGCGCATGCTGACCGCCAATGCGGTAGACCTCGGCGAGAAACCCTCGGTGCTGTCGGCGATCCTCAAGTACCACCTGACCGAACGCGGTCGCGAGTGCATCAGCCACGCCATGGACGTGCACGGCGGCAAGGGCATCATCATGGGCCCGAACAATTACCTGGGCCGAAGCTGGCAAGGCGCACCGATTTTCATCACGGTCGAAGGAGCGAACATCCTCTCGCGCAACCTGATGATCTTTGGCCAGGGTGCAATCCGCTGCCATCCGTTTGTACTCAAGGAAATGGCGCTGGCGACCCGGGAAGATCAGGACCAGGCGCTGATCGAATTCGACGGCTTACTGCTCAAGCACATCGGCTTCGCGGTCAGCAATGCCGCCAGCACCCTGGTGCTGAACCTGGGCCTGGGACATTTCGACAACGTGCCGGGCAATGCCTTGAGCCAAGGGTATTTCCGCGCCCTCAATCGGCAGGCGGCAGCATTCGCCCTGCTGGCGGATTTGAGCATGATGTTGCTCGGCGGCGAACTCAAACGTCGCGAACGCCTGTCCGCACGCCTGGGTGATGTATTGAGCAACCTTTACCTGGCGTCTGCAGCTCTAAAGCGCTACCACGACCTCGACTCGCCAGACCATATGGCGCCGCTGTTCCAATGGGCCATGGAAGAAAGCCTGGGCCAGTCGGAGCGGGCGTTGGACGAACTGCTGGCGAACTTTCCGAACCGCGTGCTGGGTTGCCTGCTGCGGGTGGTGGTGTTCCCTTTCGGCCGGCGCCACAAGGGCCCGAGCGACAGGTTGGACGCCGAGGTAGCCGCCGTGATCGGCCGGGCCAAGGGCGATCCAACCTTGGAGGAACTGCTACAAGGCTGTTATCGCCCGCAATCGACGGACGACCCAGTCGGAGCGTTGCAACATGCCGCCGACCTGCTGGCCGCCGCCCAGCCGCTGCACAAAAAACTGCAGGGCGCGTTCAAGCACGGGCAGCTCAACCCGGCGCCCGGTGAACACCTCATCGACGCTGCCCTGGAAGCGGGTGTCCTGCAAGCCGGTGAGGCGCAGACTTTGCGCGCAGCTGAAGCGGCACGCCGCCAGGTCATCGACGTGGATGATTTCGACAAGGAGGAACTGATGCTCGCCGAGGCGAAAGTTCGTTAACCCTGTCGGCGATCTGATCGCTGCCATGTAAAAGCGGGCGCAGGGGCTTTATACTCCTGCGCCCGTTTTGCTCTTGAGGACTTATCTCGTGTCCAACGTCGTTGCCGATCACCTCGTCTTGCTTGACCACTTGCGCAGCATCCTGGTCGCCGTGGGTGAGGCCGAACAGGTTCCCGAAGAAAGCCATGCGCTGTTCCTGGAGCGCTTTGACGAATTGCGCGCGCAACTGCCGGTCGACCCGATCCAAAGCCAGTACCTGGGCCAGGATCTGCTGTGCCAGGTCATCGTGCGTTATCCACAGATCGCCCACCTGGTGCCTCGCGACCTGCTGTGGTATTTCGGCGGCGATTGCCTGCACTACATGCCTGACGAAGAAATCGGTCTGTACCAGGCCCTTGAGGAACGTCGCTTCGAAGCCGAGCAAAACGACGAGCCTTTCGACTGGAACCAGGAAAAACAATTGCTGGCCATGTCGGATCAGGACAGTAAGCACTGATTGCAAACAGCACGACAAAGACCCGCATGAGTTAAAACTCTGCGGGTCTTTTTTTGATCTTTTTATCGAGCATGTTTGGCAGTGGGCGCGCGATACTTAGCCTTGAAGTTGGGACAGACTTTTCCTGCGCGCAAAAAAAACGCCGCTCAATGAGCGGCGTTTTTTGAATTTGGAGCGGGAAACGAGACTCGAACTCGCGACCCCGACCTTGGCAAGGTCGTGCTCTACCAACTGAGCTATTCCCGCAAATGGCGTCCCCTAGGGGACTCGAACCCCTGTTACCGCCGTGAAAGGGCGGTGTCCTAGGCCACTAGACGAAGGGGACACGCTAACTGAAATACATGGTGTGTATTCCAGTGCCCAAACCCGCATCCTAAGATGTCGGCTCTGGCTTCACTCAGCACTGCCCGAAAGCAACGCTGCTTAAAATTGGAGCGGGAAACGAGACTCGAACTCGCGACCCCGACCTTGGCAAGGTCGTGCTCTACCAACTGAGCTATTCCCGCATTGGCGTCCCCTAGGGGACTCGAACCCCTGTTACCGCCGTGAAAGGGCGGTGTCCTAGGCCACTAGACGAAGGGGACACACGTACAACATTCACTGCTTATCGCGTTTGGCTGAGTGCTTTACGCTGTAAGTGGCGCGCATTCTATGGACGGATTGGAGGGTCGTCAACCCCCAGATATAAATTTATTTAAATCAATGACTTCCTCAGGTTTGGGGCGGATTTGCGGATTTTGCCCGCCCGGTCCCTGACGCCTATATTCTGTCGCCCGCCAAGACGTTATAGTCGCACGCGGCAAATGATGGCAATGTGCATCTATGGCTGCGTACTCCATAAACAGCACGACGCCCGTCTAATCGCATCGTTCGGGCCTATGCGCTTAAAAGCCAAGCCACTACACTCATGACATGCAAACGCTAATAAAGAGGTCTTACCGGTGACACCACTCATGATCACCCTGCTCGTCGTAGCCGGGATCGCGCTGTTGATCGCCATTGGCTACATGAACCATGTGGTGGAAAACAACAAGCTGGAAAAGGCCCGCACCAAGGTTGAACTCAACGACCGTTTGCGTCGTTGCGGCGAGCTGACCGAAACCTTCCCCGGCCAGCTGATGACTCCGGCCCTGAAACTGTTGATCACACGCCTTGAACTCAACGTCTGCCAGCGCTTGCTCAATCTGGACAAGACCAATGCTGCGGTCAAGGCACGCCTGGACGAACTGACTGCATTGGCGGCCCAAGGTGAATCGATCCCGGTGAGCAACCCGCCGGCACCGATCCAGACCGAAGCCAAGGCCAAGGATGTACGGTTTCTGCTCGAGGCCTTGCACGGCCAGATCACCCGCGCTGCCCAGGACGGTTTCCTGCCGTCCAATGAGGCCAAGCGTTGGATCCGTGAAGTGCGGCATATCCTGGTGCTGTTGCACATCGAATTCTTCAACAACCTTGGCCAGCAGGCTTTGCAACAGGAACAGCCGGGGCAGGCTCGCCTGGCGTTCGAGCGTGGCGTGCAGTATCTGCGCAAGCAGCAGGAGCCCCAGCTCTATGTCGAGCAGTTGGCCTATCTGGAGAAGCTCCTGGCTCGGGCCAATGCCCAGGTCCTGGCCAGCACTCAGCCGGTCGAGGGTGAGGTGAATCAGTTGACGGAAGGCTTGAAGGACGACGAAGCGAACGACGAGTGGAAGAAGAAGAAGGTTTACGATTGAGTTGGGGACTGGGATTGGGACTGGGATTGGGTGTATATCCGTTGCCGCGGTAACGGCTGCTTAAGGTTTCGCCCTTACGGCGAGTCACTTTTGAAAAGCGTCAAAAGTAACCAAAACCGCTTTGCCCCACCACTCGGCACCTCGCCTAGGCTCGGTGTACCCGAACGCAGGCATTGCTCCGTGGGCCCGCTGCGAAGGGCCATCCATGGCCCAGCGCAGCTATCCCGGCATCCATGCCGGGATGCCCACTGCGCAATACCTGCGTTCGGCCAGCGTGGTTAACGGGGCGCCGAAATCAACGTCCGCCGCGAGGCGGCCTTATAGCCGACCTGTCTCTGGATGGCCGCGTTTCTTCTGTGAGAGCAAGACTGCTCACGGTAGCCGAATCAGTTGCAAAGGTTGGATTGCTGTCGCCGCCCCCATTCACAACCTGAAATGCCCCACCATCCCCTTCAATTCAGCGCCCAGCTGCGCCAGTTCAATACTGGACGCGGCGTTGCCTTGCATGGCCACGGATGACTGATCGGCGCTTGCCCGGATGCTGGTGACGCTGCGGTTGATTTCTTCGGCCACTGAGCTCTGTTGCTCGGCGGCCGCGGCGATCTGCTGGTTCATTTGCTGGATGAGCGACACCGCTGCCGCGATGCTGCCGAGGGCGCTTTCGGTCTGTAGTGCATCGCTGACGGCCATTTTCACCAGGTCGCCGCTGCTCTGGATCTGTTGTACGGAGGTCTGGGCGGCTGAGCGCAAAGCACTCACCAGTCGCTCGATTTCCTCAGTGGACTGTTGCGTACGCTTGGCCAAGGCCCGTACTTCGTCGGCCACCACAGCAAATCCCCTGCCCTGTTCGCCCGCCCGAGCCGCCTCGATCGCGGCATTGAGCGCCAGCAGGTTGGTTTGTTCGGCCACGCTCTTGATGACACTCAGGACCTTGCCGATGTTTTGTATTTCGGCGCTCAGGCTTTCGATGCTGGTGCTGGCCAGTGTGGCCGAGTCGGCCAATTGCTCGATGCGTACCATGCTCTGGCGCACTACCTGCTGGCCGCTTTCGACCTTGTCGTCAGCCGTCTGAGCCGCTTGCGCCGCCTCTTCGGCATTGCGGGCGACGTCGTGCACGGTGGCGGTCATCTGGTTCATGGCCGTCGCCACTTGCTCGGTTTCCTCCTTCTGGCTGCTGACTTCCAAGTTGGTCTGTTCGGTCACGGACGACAGCGACTGGGCCGAGCTGGCCAGTTGCTCGATCCCGGCCTGCAATCCACTGACGATGCTGCTCAAGCCGGCGGCCATCTGTTGCATCGCGAGCATCAACTGGCCGATCTCGTCCCGACGCGTCACTTCGACCTTGGCACTCAAGTCACCCGAAGCAATTTGCTGAGCGACACGAATGACACTGCGCAGCGGCGTGACGATCAGCCGGGTGATGACCCAAGCGGCGATCAATCCCACCAGCAGCGCCAAGGCCGACGAGCCGATGATCATCAGCGAGTTCTTCTTCAGTTCCCTCTGCATGGCACTGTCTTCGGCGCCGTAGGCCTGGTTGACCCGCGCCACGACCTGATCGGCGCGCTCGTGCAGTTGCTGGTAGACGGTCTTTTCGTTGGCCAACAGGCCGGTGTATTCGGCGAGCTGTTGGTTGAACCCGCCAATATGCCCGGCCACTTCGTTGAGCACGGTCTGGTAGCCTGGATCCTTGACGGCGCTCCTGAGCCCTTCGGCCAGTTTCATGGCCTGCTCGGCCTGTTCTATATTGCCTTGTCCAGCGGCTTCATCACTGCCTTTGCGGCTCTGATCAAGGCGAACGCGCGCTTCGTTCATGGCCTGCAACATCATCCGCGACACTTCGCTGACCTGATTGGCCTGCTCGATGAACTCGGCGCCCTCCTTGCCTTCCGACTCCTTCAACGTGTAGGCGCCGTCATCGGCTAACCCAGCCTGCAACACATCCAGGTTGTTGGCGACGCTGGAGACTGACCAACTGGCCATTTCGAGGGCCAGATCCTTGCTCTGGCTCAGCCCGACGAACTCATCGAATGCTTTGCGATAGGCCGCCAGGGCCTGTTCCACATCTTCCATCACTGGCACGTTGGCAGCCGATTGTGCCTTGAGCTCGTTTGCCAGGGCCACCAGCCCGTCAACACCCTGGCGCAAGGCATCGGCGGTCTTGGGATCGGAGCGCAAGGCGTATTCCTGTTCAAGCAGCCGGACCTTGAGCAGCTCGTTGTTGAGGGACGACATCTGCTTCAAGCCATCGAAGCGAAAACTGATGGTTTGCAGGGACCAGACGCCAATAGCCGCCACTACTGCGGTGAGCAGCAATACCAGGACGAACCCGATGCCCAGTTTCTTTGCCATACCCAGGTTGGCAAAACGTCCTTGCACGGCCGAAATCATTGCGCCCAATCCTCTGCCAGTGTGTGTTGATTGCAGGTTCGCAACGAGACGCCCCGCAACACAAGATGCTCGCGTCGGAATAATGGCAAAAAGCTACAGCCGCGTCGTTTTCAGGACACTTGAGGTCGATCCAGAGCCGTCGCTCGGAAGAACGCCAAGGCTTTGGGATCTCGGGCATAGGCCACGTTGATACGCAGCCAGTCAGTGTCCGTGCCCGAAGGGCTGAATGCGGTGCGCGACGACAGCTGTATACCGCACCGTTTGGCCAGCCGCTGCAACTCAGCATAGTCACACAATGGCGCACGCGCCCATATGAACAAGCCACCCGCCGGCTTGCCAAACACTTTCCAGTCGGCGTCCTCCAGCAGCTGCAAAGCCACTGCCATATCCACGCTCAGTCGCTGCCGTTGGCGTTGGACCAGTTTGCGATAGGCACCGTTGGCCAGAAGATTGGCCAGCACCGATTCGCAGAATCGAGAACCGCCCATGCTGGTGATCTCCTTGACCTCGCTCAAGCGCGCGATAGTGGCCGGCCCGGCGACCACGAAGCCGACTCGCAACGAGCTGCTCAGGGTTTTTGAAAAGCTGCCCAGGTAAACCACATCGGCATCCAGCGCCGCCAGGCGCGGGCGCATCGAACTTTGAAAATCGGCATAGACGTCGTCTTCGATAACCAGCATGGCGTGTTTTTTTGTCAGTTGCAGCAGCTGCTGGGCCACGGCTGGAGCCAGGCTGCTCCCGGTAGGATTGTGGCAGGCGCTGTTGACGAACAGAGCGCAGGGCCGATGGATCGCCAGCAGGCATTGCAGGGCGTCGATGTCCGGTCCGCGTGGGGTCCTGGGCAGTTCGATCATGTCTATTTTATGCAGCCTGAGCAGATCGAACAGGTTCGAATAGCCGGGACTCTCCACTACCACGCAACATCCTGGTGGCAGCAGGGTGCGCACGATCAGGTCAAGCCCGTGGGTGGCGCCCGCAGTCGTAAGGATCCGGTTCTTATCGGCGTCGATATCGAACTGCTTCAGTCGCCTGGACAGAAGCTCGCGTAGGGCCGGCAACCCCAGCGGCGTGCTGTAATTGAACAGGCCTGCCATGTCTGTTCGGGTTACCTGACGGATCGCATAGCCCAGATCGTCGCTTTCGCGCCAACTCTCGGGCAGGCCGCCACAACCCAGCTTCAGCTCTTGTTGCGCGTCGCTGGCCGGGCGGGGCGGGGCAGACAGTGCGTCCTGGAGCCAGACGCTGCCTGCCGGCTCCCCCACTGCCGAAGGGGCGAGGGCGACAAAAAAACTCGAGCCATTACGGGATTCCAGCACGCCTTGGGCAACCAGGCGTTGGTAGGCGTCGTGAACACTGGCCTGGCTGAGCAGGTTCTCCCGCGCCAGTTGCCGGATCGATGGCAGGCGAGTGCCCGGTTCAACCGTCCCTTGTCGAACCCAACTGGCCAGCGCATCGACGATTTGCTGCACGACAGGTACCAGTGCCTGCCGGTCGATTCTCAACTCCATGAGTAACCAAGCTCCTAAGCGTTTGTTTTATTTCCACAAACAGTTAAGCACAGGCCGCCGCCGGACGATGTACGACATCGGCGCAAAACCACCTGATTCTCATTCTTTGAAATACATTGGCGCCCTTATCAAGGGAACCTTCGGCGCCAAAAGAAAAAGCCCGCGGGCAATGCGGGCCCTATCTTACGTAGTTGGCGTCAGAACGCAGTGACCCCACCGTCCACTGCCAAGGAATGTCCCGTGGTGAATGCAGCGCCATCGCTGCACAGATACAACACTGCGCTGGCAATTTCCTCGACCTTGCCAATGCGCCCGACCGGGTGCATTGCGTTGGCGAAATCGGCTTTTTTCGGGTCCGCCTCGTAGGCTCGACGGAACATGTCCGTGTCGATCACTGCCGGGCAAACTGCATTCACGCGGATTTTCTTCTTGGCGTACTCAATGGCCGCCGACTTGGTCAGGCCGATCACGGCATGCTTGGACGCCGCATAGATACTCATTTTCGGCGCCGCCCCGAGCCCTGCCACCGAGGCGGTATTGACGATAGCTCCACCGCCTTGAGCCAACAGCAATGGCAACTGGTACTTCATGCACAGCCACACGCCCTTTACGTTGACGCCCATGATTGCGTCGAATTCATCCAGCGTACCGTCAGCCAACTTGCCCTTCTCGATCTCGATGCCCGCGTTGTTGAAGGCATAATCGAGGCGCCCATAAGCACTGATCACTTCGCTCATCAGATTCTGCACGTCGCTTTCCAATGTCACGTCGCAACGCACGAACACAGCTTCGCCCCCCGCCTCGCGGATCGACTGCACCGTGCCCTCGCCGCCCGCCACGTCGAGGTCGGCAACGACCACCTTGAGGTCTTGCGCCGCGAATGCCTGAGCCGTGGCGCGGCCAATGCCCGCCGCCGCCCCCGTCACCACCGCAACCTGTCCGGAAAACGTCATGCTCATTGTCAATGCCTCGAAGAATTACCGCTGATTGCTGCATATAGCCATCGATCGCAACGGCACGGCAGCACTATCCAACCGCCGGTTGGCATCGCATGAGCGCCAGTGATAATAGCGCCCGTCGCACTATCACTGGCTTGGATAAACCTGCATTCGCTGTATTGGCAAACCTTGCGGCGCAGGCCTGGAGGGTCTATCAACAAGGCTTCATTCATTTTGAGTGCCTGTCATGACTGCCCAGACCAACCGCCAGTTCCTGCTCGCCAAACGCCCGGTGGGCGCCGCGACCCGTGAGACGTTTACCTTTCAAGAAGTCCCCGTCGGCGAAGCGGCAGCCGGCCAGATCCTGGTCAAGAATGAGTACCTGTCCCTCGACCCGGCCATGCGCGGCTGGATGAATGAAGGCAAGTCCTACATCCCGCCGGTCGGCATCGGTGAAGTCATGCGGGCGTTGGGCGTGGGCCAGGTCATCGCGTCGAACAATCCGGGATTTGCGGTCGGGGATTACGTCAACGGTGCGCTGGGCGTGCAGGATTATTTCCTTGGCGAGCCGCGAGGTTTCTACAAGGTGGACCCGAAACTGGCGCCGCTGCCACGCTATTTATCCGCGCTGGGCATGACCGGGATGACTGCTTATTTCGCCCTGCTGGATGTCGGTGCGCCCAAAGCCGGAGAAACCGTGGTGCTTTCCGGGGCCGCCGGTGCAGTGGGCAGCATTGCCGGGCAGATCGCCAAGATCAAAGGTTGCCGTGTGGTGGGCATCGCCGGTGGCGCCGATAAATGCAAATTCCTGATCAATGAGCTGGGCTTTGACGGCGCCATCGACTACAAGAGCGAAGACGTCCACGCAGGCCTAAAGCGCGAGTGCCCCAAAGGCGTAGATGTTTATTTCGACAACGTCGGCGGCGACATCCTCGATGCGGTTCTCAGCCGCCTGGCCCTCAAGGCTCGCGTGGTGATTTGCGGTGCGATCAGCCAATACAACAACAAGGAAGCGGTAAAGGGCCCGGCCAACTACCTGTCGCTGCTGGTCAACCGCGCGCGTATGGAAGGTTTCGTGGTTATGGACTATGCGTCGCAGTTCGCCGCGGCTGGGCAGGAAATGGCCGGCTGGATGGCCAAGGGACAACTCAAGAGCAAGGAAGATATCGTCGAAGGGCTGGAAACGTTTCCCGAGACACTGACCAAATTGTTCAGTGGCGAGAACTTCGGGAAGCTGGTTCTCAAGGTCTGAAGCGAGACAAGCGGGAGCGAGCTTGCTCGCTCCCGCACGATCTGCAGTGTTGGATCAGGCCAGTTCGGCCACCACCGCCGCCAGCGCCTTGGCCGGATCCGCCGCCTGGCTGATCGGGCGGCCTATCACCAGATAATCGGAGCCGGCGTCCAATGCCTGGCGCGGTGTCAGGATACGGCGTTGATCGTCCTGGGCGCTGCCCGCCGGACGAATCCCCGGCGTCACCAGTTGCAGCGATGGATGGGCCGACTTCAGGGCGTTGGCTTCCAGGGCTGAACAAACCAGGCCGTCCATGCCGGCTTTCTGGGCCAGCGCCGCCAAGCGCAGCACTTGCTCCTGAGGCTCGATGTCCAGGCCGATCCCTGCCAAATCCTCACGCTCCATGCTGGTCAGCACAGTCACGCCGATCAACAGCGGTTTTGGACCGCTGCGCTGATTGAGCACTTCGCGGCACGCGGCCATCATGCGCAGGCCACCGGAGCAATGCACGTTGACCATCCACACCCCCATCTCCGCGGCAGCCTTGACGGCCATCGCGGTGGTGTTCGGGATGTCGTGGAATTTAAGGTCCAGGAACACTTCGAAACCCTTGTCACGCAAGGTACCGACGATTTCCGAGGCACAGCTGGTGAACAGCTCCTTGCCGACTTTGACCCGGCAAAGCTTGGGGTCCAACTGGTCGGCCAGCTTCAGGGCGGCGTCACGGGTGGGGAAATCCAGGGCGACGATGATGGGCGTCTGGCAGGCGGACATGAGTGGGCTCTCAGGCAAGTCGAAATCGGCGCGCATTGTAGCGGAACCAGCGCCCGTGCGGGACCCGATGATCGTTAAATCGTCAAACGCCCACGCACGGGTCTTTCACCAGCAGGCTCGTGTCCCGATCCCTCTCGCCACAGCTTGTTCTATATGTCCTGCCGCGCGTGGCTCTTGCTCCAGTCCGTCAGCAAGCTGTACGCCACCGCCAGCAAGGTTGGACCGATGAACAGCCCAATGAAACCGAATGCAATCAGCCCGCCGAACACCCCCAGCAACACGATGACCAGCGGCAGGTTCCCGCCACGGCTGATCAAGTACGGCTTGAGCACGTTGTCCACGCCGCTGATGATGAAGGTCCCCCAGATGCCCAGGAACACCGCCATTCCGTATTCGCCCTTCCACGCCAGCCAGGCGGTGGCGGGGATCCAGACCAATGGCGGCCCCATGGGAATCAGACTGAGCAGGAAGGTGACGATCCCCAGTACCAGGGCACCCGGTACCCCGGCGATCAGGAAGCCGATCAGCGCCAGCACGGCCTGGGCCGCCGCGGTCCCGATCACGCCATTGACCACTCGTTGGACCGTACCGGCCACCAGTTCGACGTAGTAGCCGGCACGGTCGCCGATCAGCCGCTCCAGCAGCCCTTGGACAAACGCCGCCAGTCGCGGGCCGTCGCGGTAGAAGAAGAACACGAACACAATGCTCAGGGTCAATTCGAGAATCCCGCCGCCGATTTGCGCACTGCGGGCCAACAACCAGTTGCCGACCCGTCCCAGGTACGGCTTGACGGAAGCCATCATCGCCGCTCCTTGCTGGTCGATACTGTCCCAGAGCGTCACCAGCCGTCCGCCGACCAATGGCACACCGGCCAGCCACTCGGGCGCTTCGGGCAGGCCGTCGACCTGGACGTCCCTGATGAAGGCCGTGGCATCGCGCACATGATCGGCCAGGTTGAACCCCAGCCACACCAGCGGCACCGCCACCAGCAACATCCAGCCTACCGTCAGCAACGCCGCCGCCAGGGATTCACGGCCATTGACCCAACGCGTCAGCAAGCGCATCAGCGGCCAACTGGCAAACGCCAGCACGGCGCCCCAGAACAGCGCCGACCAGAACGGAGCCATTACCCAAAGGCTTGCTCCGAACAACACCAGGAGCAGGATCTGCACCAACAGCCGATCGTTATTGAGCATGGACGGTCCCGAAAAATGAACAAGGCCGGGATAAGGTCGTCAAGCGCACTCCCCCAGATAGCTTATCGCAGCAGTTCAAGGTGTAGGCCAGTGACGTCACTCCTGGTCGCCTCCATTCTTGCCGCGCGGACACCTTGATCGACCAAGGCCTGGCGCCAAGCCTCGGCGTGCGGGCCGGCGATGCTGACTCGCAGGCCCGTGTCCAGGTTCAGGGCCCGGGACAGCAAGCGCAACCAGGCGTCATCCGGCTCGCCGGCCAGACGCGGCAAATCCAGCACGCCTGTGTCCTTGAGCTGGCGCAGCAGTGTCGCCGATGTCGGCAGGACGTTCCCCAAGGGCGCGCCCGCTTCGAACTGCTCGATCTGCAGGTACGCCTTGCGGTTGCCACGGGTTATCGCATACAGCGCGATCAGTGTGTTGTCCGCAGGCGGCGCCAGGCGCAGCAACAGGTAGGCCTGACCGTTATCGGCGCCATAGAGCTTGGCATTGCCGAATACGTCGTTGGCCCACAGGCTGCTTTCGCCGCAATCGCGAGCTTGGCACCAGAACAACAGCTCGGCACCCTGCTTTTGCAAGGCTTCGCGCGCAGTGGTAAAGGCTTGGGTGGCGGAATGTTCCGGCGGCAGTTCGTAGGTCACTGACGTGGCGTTGCCACGGGCATCGACCTGCCCGTCGAAACGCAACTGGCCGCTGATCCTGCGGATCGCCCCCATCGGGTAGATGCGCTCAAGGTCGCTGGTTTGCCGGTAATCGACGATCTGCGCGTCGGGCATACGTGGCACGCGTTCCAGGTCCCGACTGCCGGGCACATCGGCGGCCAGCGATGCCGGGCTGAGACAGGCCAGCGCCAGCAGGACGAATGAGTGAATGGTCGGTTTCATCGGATGGACTTGGCCTGGATCCGCGCGACGCAAAGGCGTTCGTCAATGCGCAGCAAGGCGAGTGGGTGGTTGTCTGTCATGGTTGGCTCCCTTTCAACCCGCCCAGCCTCGACACTTGCCCGGCGCAAGTCAAGGAACGCAGAAGAACCGATTGAAACAGTCTGCTACAAGCGCGGCACCGACCTCGTCGTTCAGGTGCAAATGATGACCGCCAGGCAGCTGTTCATGACTGAAGGGTAGACGCTCCAGCAACTCGGGGTGCTGGGCAAGCATGCCGTCGGCCGCCACCACCAGATGAGCAGGACAAGCGACCCGAGCCACGAAGGCCATGGCTTGTTCATCGGTCAGGCGCAGCGGTGAGGGCAAGGTCAGTCGGTTGTCGGTGCGCCAGGTGTAGCCCCCCGGCACCGGCATCAGCCCGCGCTGGGCCAACAGCTCGGCTGCCTCGCGACTGACCGCCACCAGCCCTTTCATACGGGCTTCGATGGCCCGGTCGAGGGTTTTGTAGACGGGTTTGCGTTTTTGTTGCAGTTCCAGCTGCGCTTGTAAGGCCATGCCCATGCGCTCCGCCGCATTGTCGCCTTTGGCCGTAGGAGGAATCACTCCATCAATCAAGCCCAAGTGCGTGATCCGCTCCGGCAAAGCGCCGGCCAACACCAGCGAAACAATCGCGCCCATGGAGTGCCCCAACAAGGCAAAACGCTTCAAGCCCAGTTGTTCGGCGACTTGCAGCACGTCATGCGCGTAGTCCCACAGGGCGTAGCCGGCGCCAGGCGGGCGGTGCCCGGAATGACCGTGACCGGCCATGTCCAGGGCAATGACTCGGACACCCTTCAGTCGGGGTGCCAGCCGGGCGAAACTGTTGGCATTGTCCAGCCAGCCATGCAAGGCGATCACCGGTCGGCCATCTTCCGGCCCGAACAGGTGGGCCGCCAGTTCGATGTGAGGCAGGCTCAGGCGAACCTCTTCGACGGCATTCATGCTCGCTGCCCTTCCCAGCGCTGGAGCAGGTCCTTGATCAAGGTGGCCGTCTCCTGGGGGTATTCGAGAGGAAACATGTGGCCGCCCGGCATGCTCAGGGATTCGCCCAAGGGCATGCGCCCCACCGAACGGGTGTGGTGACGCATTACCACCCGGCTCTGTCGGCCTCGCACCACCGCCAGCGGCACTTGTAGCTTTAGAGCCCGACCTGGGCTGGTGTGCGGCACGCCGCGATAGATGCTGATTTCCGTGGCCGGGTCGAAGCGCAGTCGCAACCGGTCGCCAATGGGCTGCAAGCCATGTTGCAGGTACGCTTCGAAGCATTCTGGATCGAAACCGCGAAACAGCGTCTTGCCGGCAAAATAGGCCCGCGCCGATTCGAGATCGTTGAACTCCTCGCGCCGGCCCAGAGTCCGCCCGGCCGGGGTCAGGCGATCGATGAAGCCCAGGCGCTTGGCGGCGAGGATCACCCAACGGTCCGCGCGGGTCAGCACCGGCGAATCAAGCATGACCACGCCCCGATACAGCCGAGGGCATCGCAACGCTGCGTGAAGGTGCAGTACGCCGCCTAGAGAGTGGCCCACGCCCCATACCGGCTCCGGTTGTTGTTCGAGGTGATGAATCAGTTCGTCCACCAGGTTGTTCCAGTTGTCATCCACCGGAAATCGCGGGTCATGGCCGTGCAGTTCAAGGTGCGCAACCTCGTATTGCGGCGCTAGCGCGGCAAAGAGCTTGCCGTAGGTGGCCGAAGGGAAACCGTTGGCGTGGGCGAAAAACACCTGTTGCGACATGTAGGCCGATCCATTGCGAGAACTGCGACCGATTGTGCGCAGAACCCGACGCTGGGGCAATGACCGTAACTGACAGGAATGATGACAGCTGGATTCAAGCTGCAAGCTGCAAGCCTCACGCTGCCAGTAAACGCAGGCCTGCTTCGCTTGTAGCTTGTAGCTTGTAGCTTTTAGCGCCCCGGCGGCTGCTCACCCAACGGTACCACCGCCATGGTCAAGCGCGACACGCAGTTGACCTTGCCGTCATCGTTGACCAGGCGGATGTCCCAGACTTGGGTGGTGCGGCCCAGGTGAACCGAGCGAGCCGTGGCCGTGACTCGCCCGCTGCGCACGCCGCGCAGGTGGTTGGCGTTGATCTCCAGACCGACGCAATAGAACTTGCTGGTATCCACGCACAGGTAGGCGGCCATGGAGCCGACCGTTTCGGCCAACACCACCGAAGCGCCGCCGTGCAGCAGGCCGAACGGT
Source organism: Pseudomonas sp. Z5-35 (assembly GCF_051131945.1). NCBI lineage: Bacteria > Pseudomonadati > Pseudomonadota > Gammaproteobacteria > Pseudomonadales > Pseudomonadaceae > Pseudomonas > Pseudomonas sp. Z5-35. Next base: position 1,748,264 of record NZ_CP071640.1, on the reverse strand, counting down.
TGGTGGGTGCGGTGATCGACCACCATGCTGGCGGTCAGGGACTCGTCGTCGAACGACTCGAAACGGATGTCCAGCACTTCGCTGATGGTGTTCTTACCGGCAGCGTTCAACTGTTCGATGTTGGGGATGGTGCGCCACAGACTCATCGTTGCCCTTCCTTTTTGATTTTTATGTTCCGGCAAGTGGTTTTTCAGGGATGCTTAAGGCTTTCGAGCGTCATCGCACCGGCCAACGGCAGGTCACCTTCAAGCTCGGCCAGCCCAGCCGTTTGCACCTGCTCGGGCTGCTGCAAGTGACCGTGCTGCAACAAGCCCAGCAAGCTGCCCACCAGCGGGTTGTGGCTGACCAACAGCACGTCGTCCTGATCCTTCAGATGTTTCGGCACATCGGTCGGTCGGGTCTCGGGCGTCAGCCAGTCCACGGTAATCAGCTCAGGCTCGAACCCCAACGCTTCACGCACCAGTTGGGCGGTCTGTTGGGCGCGCACGTAGGGGCTGGCATAAATGACCCGCAACGGCTCGCCCATCAACCGACCGGCGCTGCGCAGCACTTCTTCGCGACCATGCACCGTCAATACCCGCTCCGGATCGGGACGAACGCCGTGGGGCTCGGCCTCACCATGACGCAATACCCATAGTTTCATAGCTTTGGCTCCTCGTCGCGGACTGGATGCGGCGCCGGCGCTACGGCATGAGGCGCTTCGCCTTCTGGTGTGCGTGGGGTTGGCCAGTCAGCGAATGGCCAGGGTTTCTGGTCGCTGTGGAACGTGCCGAAGCGGCCGATCTGCGCCAGGAACTGGCTCAGGCTGTCGCCGAAATTCATCAGGCCGGCGCTGGGTGCGCCGTAGATCAACCGGTAGATCAACTGTATCAGCACCACGGCGCCGAGGATGAATTGCGCCACCTGCCAGACCAGCAGGTAAATCACCATCCACAGCACACGCAGCAGGATGGATTCGTATCGAGGCTGCCCTTTCGGATCATTCATGGTTCGCTCCTGCTTGCGGTCAATAGAATCAGTTGAAACCGCTGGTGGAAATGAAATCGACGTCGGTCTTCGGTTCGCCACGCATCAACAGTTCGATCACCTGTTCCAGCGTCCGCCCTTCGAACAGAATCGCGTGCAACCCGGCGACCAATGGCATGTAGACGCCGGCCTCCTGGGACTTGGCCTTGAGCACCTTGAGCGTATTGACCCCCTCGGCCACTTCGCCCAGGCGCGACACCGCCTCATCCAGGCTCAGCCCTTGGCCGAGAGCAAAACCCACCTGGTAGTTGCGGCTCTTGGGCGAGGAACAGGTGACAATCAAATCGCCCACCCCGGCCAGCCCGAGGAAGGTCATCGGGTTGGCGCCCTGGCTGACGGCAAAGCGGGTCATTTCCGCCAGCGCCCGGGTGATCAGCATGCTCTTGGTGTTCTCACCCATGCCCAGCGCGACCGCCATGCCGGCGATGATTGCATAGACATTTTTCAACGCCCCGCCCAACTCCACGCCGAAACGGTCAGCACTGGCGTAGACCCGGAAGGTGCGGCCATGCAGTGCCGCCTGGACCCGCTGGCAGAGTTCTTCATCTTCGCTGGCGACCACGGTGGCGGTCAGTGCGTGTTCGGCGATCTCGCGCGCCAGGTTCGGCCCGGAAATCACGCCGATGCGCGCCTTGGGGGCGATCTCTTCGAGGATCTCGCTCATCAGCTTGAAGGTCTGTGCCTCGATGCCTTTGGTCAGACTCACCAGCAATTTGCCGCTCAAGCGTTCGGCATGCGCCGCCAATACCGAGCGCAAGGCGCTGGAGGGCAAGGCGACAAAGAACAGGTCGCTGCCCTCAAGTGTCGCCTGCAAGTCAGTGACGGGCTCCACTTCAGGCCGGACCTTGATGCCTTTGAGGTAACGCGGATTCTCCCGGTTCACGCGGATGGCCTCGGCCTGCTCCGGGTCACGCATCCATTGGCGTACCGCGTGGCCATTTTCCGCCAGCAGGTTGGCCACGGCGGTGCCGAAACTCCCGCCTCCCAGGACCGCAATCGGGCGCTGTTCAGTCATATGCAATCCGCTCTTCCGTACCAAGTGGCAATGCCAGGCATTATACGGAGCGGCCAGATCGCGACCAGCCCCGTTAGTAAATAGCCACAGCCGTAGGAGGCAGACCATCAATTTCCAGGAAAATGCTGTCAACGTGAATGGAAAAGTCGTTCGGCTCGGTTAACATGCCCGCCACCCTTCCTTTATCAAAGGCTGTGCCGTGCTCGCTGGCCCTTCCCGTTCAGGTTCACCACTGCTATTGGCGCTGATCATCAGTGCGCCAGTGATGGCCGACGACTTGTTCGTGGACAACCAGCCCTTGCCCCAGATACTGACCGCCACGCGCCTGAAACAATCGCCAGCGGCGGTGCCGGGCAGCATGACCGTGCTCGACAGCGAACTGATCAAGGCCAGCGGCGCCCGGGACATCAGCGAACTGTTGCGTCTGGTGCCGGGCATGATGGTCGGCAATCTCAGCGGCAACCAGGCCACGGCGAACTACCACGGCACCAGCGCCAGCGAAGCGCGACGCATGCAGGTGCTGATCGACGGCCGCTCGGTGTACCGCGCCGGCCTCGCGACGGTGGACTGGAGCGATATCCCAGTGGCCATGGAAGACATCGATCGGATCGAAGTCTTCCGCGGCCCCAACACCGTCAGCTACGGCGCCAACGCCCTGATGGCGGTGGTCAACATCATCACCCGCGCCCCGGTCGACAGCCACGGTACACGCTTGAAAATAACCCGGGGTCAGCGCGGGATCGGCGACTGGTACGCGAGCCAGGGCAGTGGCTGGGAGCACGGAGACTGGCGACTTTCACTGTCAGGCCAGGAAGACGACGGTTTTGACAGTGACCGCAACGGCGCAAACTACCGCGACAGCCGACGCCTGGACCGCTTCAACCTGTCGGTCAGCCAGACCCTGGACGAACGCCAGAGCATCGACTGGCAGTTGAACGCCAAGGACGGGACCAATCAACGTCCCTATACCTATCGCCCGGTTTTCGCCGGGATTACCGCGGCAGGTGACAACTCCGACGTCGTCGCCAAGGATTACGCCGGCTCGCTGCGTTGGAACCTGGACCTGAACCCCAATCACAGTCTTTATGTGCAAGGCTCGATCCAGCATTGGGATCGCCAACAAACCTGGCGCGCCTGTGACGCCGAGGTGTCCTTCAGCCCGCAATTGACCGATCTCTGGCAGCTCAACCCCCACTACGCCGAGAAGCTGGCACGCAACATTCCCAGCTTCCTCGGCACGGGTGCGCCTGCCGGCACGGCCCAGGAACAGGCGTTGGCCAATCAAGTGATCGACCAGTGGCGCAACGGCGCCTCGCGCACCCTGTGCGGCGACATCGACCAGAGCGCCCGGGAATCGCGCTATGACTTGGAAATCCAGGACACCTTGAGCCTGTCCGACAGCCTGCGGCTGGTCACCGGGGCGAATTATCGCTACGACCGCGCCGATTCCGAAACTTATTTCAACGGCACACTCGACGACACCACCTGGCGCTTGTTCGGCCAGCTCGAATGGCGAGCCAGCGAGCACTGGCTGTTGCAGGGCGGTGCAATGTTCGAAGACACGCGTCTGACCGGCAGCTCGCTGACCCCGCGCATGGCGGTCAACTACCTGATCACCCCGCGACACGGACTGCGGGCGGTGTACTCCGAGGCCGTACGCTCGCCGGACATGTTCGAGAACAATGTCAATTGGAGCTACCAGGTGACCAACCTGCGGCCCGCCGCGTTCGGCCAGGACAGCGCCCGTTATTTCGTCCGCACCCGCGGCCCGGGCAACCTGGAACAAGAGCACATGCGTTCCCGGGAGCTGGGCTACAACGGTTATTTCATGGACCTGGGCCTGGCGGTCGATGTGAAGCTGTTCCATGACGAAATCACCGGCATGATCAGCGAACCGCTGCGCAACAATCAGTACATCGCCAGCAACAGCAACAAATCGCAATTTACCGGCGCCGAGACCCAATTGGACTGGCGCGTGACCCGCGCCGATCGCCTGCGCCTGACCTACGCCTACGTTGACGCCCTGGCGAGCAATCCCCTCGATGAACAACTGACCGCCCGCAACAGCGGTTCGGCCGGCTGGCTCCGTGACTGGGGCCGAGGCTGGAACAGTGCGGTCTTCTATTACGCCGCTGATGCCCTCAATGGCTATCGCTACGAGCGGATCGACACCCGCCTCGCCCGGCGCATTCCCCTGGGCAAGGCCAGCCTGGAGCTGGCGGGCATCCTGCAACAACGTCTCGACGATCAGCCGACCACGTTCGTCGACAACCGCTACGACTCCCGTCATGTGCTGTATTTCAGCGCGGAGTTATCCTTCTAGATGTTGCGCGACCAACCCAGCAAGACGCCCTTTTGTGGCCGCCTGTGGTGGCTACTGTGCCTGGCGTTCGCTGGCCTGCTGGGCACCCTTGAGGCGCGGGCCGCCGAGATTCTGTTGACCGGCGCCCAGGACGGTCCCGGCGTGCAATCGTTTACCCAAGCCCTACAGGCCCGGCGTCCCCAGGACCGCGTGCGGTTTGCACTCCTGGCCAGCCTGCCGGCACCGGACCGTTTGCCCGCCGACATGCGCCTGGTCCTGCTGGACCTGCCGGGCCTCGACTGGCGCCTGCAAACGCCCAACGGGCCGGCCACCCTGGTGCTGCGGATCAGCCGCCAACAAGCCCGCGAGCGCCTCGGCGAGGCGACGCCCGATCAACTGAGCCTGCTCTGGAGCGATCCACCGATAGCCCGGCAATTGCGCCTGATTCGCAAGGTCCTGCCGCAAGTGCGGCGGGTCGGCGTGCTGTTCGACAGGCACAGCGAGTTTCTGCTCAAGGATCTTCGCCAGGCCGCGACGCCCCTGGGCCTGGAAATCGTCAGCGAACGCTGGGACGACACCAACGACAGCCGCCCTTTGCAAAGGCTGTTGGGCCAGAGCGATGTCTTGCTGGGCCTCGATGACCCCGACCTCTACAACCCCAAGACCGTGAAGAACGTGCTGCTCAGCAGTTATGCCCGACAACGGGCGCTGATCGGCCCAAGTGCCGCCTTCGTCAAGGCCGGCAGCCTGGCCAGCACCTACAGCGACCAGGAAGACTGGCTGGCGATTCTTGACGACCTGCTCGACCGCCCCACCGCCACTTGGCCACGCGCCTTGTATCCGGCCCGTTTCAAGATTCTGAGCAACCAGCAGGTCGCCCGCTCGCTGGGGATCGAACCGATTGACGCCGAATCCGTCGCTGCGCAGTTGGCAGAAGGAGAACATCGCCCATGACCTTGCGTCGCCGTTGGGACATCAATACCCGCACCCAGCTCATTGCGCTTGGCCCGGCTTTGTTGCTGACCGTGCTGTTGATCAGCTTTTTCACCTTCGTGCGTATCCAGGACCTGCGCCAGGAACTCAACCACACCGGGCAACTGATCGCCAACCAACTGGCCCCCGCGGCGGAATACGGTGTGATTTCCGGCAACAACGACGTACTGGAAAGCCTGCTCACGGCCACTCTCGCCACGCCACACGTGCGTTTCCTGGAAGTCCAGGATCGCTCGGAGCGGGTGCTTGTGTACGTCGAGCAACCCGCACAAACCGGCGGCCATTCCCGGCAGGTGGAGGTGTTCCAGGCCCCGGTTCGCCTGCAGCGCATTGCCCTGAACAATGATTTCCTGCAAAGCGCCGGCCCGTCCATCGAGATGCCCGGCGAGGACTATCTGGGCCGTGTCATCGTCGGCATGTCCAGCGAGGCCTTCAGCCAGCGCCAACAGGAAATCTTGCTCAAGGCGGCGATCCTGGCACTGTTTGCCCTGTTGTTCACCTTCCTGGTGGCGCGTCGCCTGGCGGCGAGCCTATCGCAGCCGATTCGCGACATCGGCAACGCGGTCAAGGCCATCCAGCAAGGCGACTACAGCACCCCACTGCCGATCGTCGACGACGGCGAACTGGGCGCGTTGTCGCGGCACATCAACAATCTGGCGGACGGTCTGGAACAAGCCAGCCGCGAACAGCACCAGGCCATGGCGCAACTGATCAAGACTCGGGAGGAAGCGGAAAAAGCCAACAGCGCCAAGTCGGAATTCCTGGCAATGATGAGCCATGAACTGCGCACGCCGATGAACGGTGTGCTGGGCATGCTGCAACTGCTCGAAACCACGCAGATGACCGATGAGCAGCAGGAGTACACCGCGCTGGCGTCGGAATCCACCGAGCACCTGTTGAAGGTGATCAACGACATCCTCGATTTCTCGCGCATCGAACGTTCGGCGCTGGAACTGGAACATATCCCCTTCAACTTGTCTGAACTGGTCGGCAGCTGTGCCCAATCGTTCCAGCACAGCGCCGCGCAACGCAAGCTGGGCCTGGACCTGCTGATCCCTGACGACATGAAGGTGCTGCGGGTACAAGGCGACCCGACGCGTATCCGACAGATACTGGTGAACCTGATCGGCAACGCACTGAAGTTCACCGACCAGGGGCGGGTCACCGTGCAATGCCAATGGCAGGCCCTGGATCACGAGTTGCTGTGGTTCACCTGCACGGTGCGCGACAGTGGCATCGGTATCCCAGCCGAGAGCCTGGAGCGAATGTTCGACGCTTTCCAACAGGCCGATAGTTCGATTTCCCGGCGCTACGGCGGCACGGGCCTGGGCCTGCCGATCGCCCGCACCCTGGCCGAACGCATGGGCGGCACGCTGCGTGCCCAGAGCCAGGAGGGCCAGGGCTCGGTGTTTACCTTGGAAATCCCGTTGGCCTTGTCGCGCCTGGCCCCGCCGATCTTGGTCCCGCGCCTGCCTGCTGGAAACGGCGATGGAGAAGGCCGCAACATCTTGCTGGTAGAAGACAACCCGGTGAACCAGACCGTGATCGAAGCGATGCTGCGCAGCCTGGGCTTCAAGGTGAGCGTTGCCACGGACGGCGCCCAGGCGGTACGCAGCGCCGAGAGCCTGATTTTCGAAGCGATCCTGATGGACTGCCGGCTGCCGGTGATCGATGGCTACGAAGCCACGCGCCAGATTCGCCAGTTGCCCGGCTGCGCCGAGGTGCCCATCATCGCGCTGACGGCCAACGCGTTGCAGGGCGACCGCGAAGCGTGCCTCGCGGCGGGCATGAACGATTACCTGGCAAAACCCTTCAAACGGGTTGACCTGCAGCAGATTCTGCAGCGTTGGGTGGGATGAATGCGGTCTCTTGGACGATCTGTGACTGGCGTGAAAAGCGAAAGTGCGGCAGTCTTAGGCACCCGGACACGCCTCGATCGGGAAAGGAATAACCATTTCAGTGCACAGGTGTACATTCATTTTCCCGTGTGCTGTGACTTTCACTACAACGCAATAGTCTATGAGTAGGCTGCCGACTCGAGGCATGAACGCTTCGATCGGCCGGGAAGATTTGCCCCACCCTGCCGCATGGGACTATTGAGGAGCTCGCATGACCAAACAAAACGCCTTTACTCGGGAAGATCTGCTGCGCTGCAGTCGCGGTGAGCTGTTCGGCCCAGGTAACGCGCAACTGCCCGCCCCGAACATGCTGATGGTGGATCGCATTACCCATATCAGCGAAGAGGGTGGCAAGTACGGCAAAGGTGAATTGGTCGCCGAGCTGGATATCACTCCGGACCTGTGGTTCTTCGCCTGTCACTTCGAAGGCGACCCGGTGATGCCGGGCTGCCTGGGCCTGGATGCCATGTGGCAACTGGTCGGCTTCTTCCTCGGCTGGCAGGGCCTGCCGGGTCGCGGTCGCGCCTTGGGCTCGGGCGAAGTGAAGTTCTTCGGTCAGGTTCTGCCGACCGCCAAGAAGATCACCTATAACATTCATATCAAACGCGTCCTCAAGGGCAAGCTGAACATGGCCATCGCCGATGGTTCGGTGGCTGTCGACGGTCGCGAGATCTACACCGCCGAAGGCCTTCGGGTCGGCGTTTTCACCTCCACTGACAACTTCTAAGGGTTATCCGCATGCGCCGCGTCGTTATCACTGGTCTGGGCATCGTTTCGTGCCTGGGCAATGACAAAGAGACCGTCTCCGCTAACCTGCGTGCAAGTCGCCCTGGCATCCGGTACAACCCGGAATATGCCGAAATGGGTCTGCGTAGCCAGGTTTCCGGCTCCATTGACCTCAACCTCGAAGAGCTGATCGATCGCAAGATCTACCGTTTCGTCGGCCATGCGGCGGCTTACGCCTACCTGGCCATGAAGGACGCCATCGCTGACTCCGGCCTGACCGAAGAGCAGGTGTCCAACCCGCGCACCGGCCTGATCGCCGGCTCCGGCGGCGCCTCGACCTTGAACCAGATGGAAGCGTTGGACATCCTGCGCGAGAAAGGCGTCAAGCGCGTAGGTCCGTACCGCGTCACGCGGACCATGAGCAGCACCGTTTCCGCCTGCCTGGCCACACCGTTCAAGATCAAGGGCCTGAACTATTCCATCGCCTCTGCCTGTGCCACCAGTGCCCACTGCATCGGTACTGCCATGGAACAGATCCAGATGGGCAAGCAGGACATCGTCTTTGCCGGTGGCGGCGAAGAAGAACATTGGAGCCAGTCGTTCCTGTTCGACGCGATGGGCGCCCTGTCCAGCAAGCGCAACGACACGCCGGAAAAAGCTTCCCGTGCCTACGATGCCGACCGTGATGGCTTCGTCATCGCCGGCGGTGGTGGCATGGTCGTGGTCGAGGAGCTGGAACACGCCCTCGCCCGTGGCGCAAAAATCTATGCGGAAATTGTCGGCTACGGCGCCACTTCGGACGGCTACGACATGGTTGCCCCGAGCGGTGAAGGCGCCGTGCGTTGCATGCAAATGGCGATGTCCACCGTCGATGCATCGATCGACTACTTGAACACCCACGGCACCTCGACCCCGGTCGGCGACGTTGCGGAAATGAAAGGCGTGCGTGAGGTGTTCGGTGACAAAGCACCGGCCATCAGCTCCACCAAGAGCCTGTCGGGTCACTCCCTGGGCGCCGCCGGCGTTCACGAAGCGATCTACTGCATGCTGATGATGGAAGGCAACTTCATGGCCGGTTCGGCCAACATCGACGAGCTGGACCCGGAAGTGGCGGACCTGCCGATCCTGACCAAGACTCGCGAAAACGCCACCATCAACACCGTGATGAGCAACAGCTTCGGCTTCGGTGGCACCAACGCCACCCTGGTCATGAAGCGCTGGCAGGGCTAGTAAGCCCCGCCGCTACGCCGCACACAAAAACGCCCCGACTGGTTCGGGGCGTTTTTTTGCCTGCTCAGTACGTGTTCAGCGCACGACAAACCGCTGCTGCGTCAGCAGTCGGTCACCCTGGAACACCATGAACCGCCACTCCCCCGGCACCACTTCATGGCTTTCGGTGAACTCATACGCCATCACGTCCTGAGGCGCGCCGGGCACCAGTTTCTGGATAACTTCGAACTTGTCGTGCCGCACGCCATCGGGAGTACGAATGCCCGGCGTGAAGTACAGCAGTGTCAACGGTTGGTCATCCGCGACCTTGCCCGCCAACTGATAGCGCATGCCAAATTTGGTGCCCAGCTTGGCCGGCACACTTTCGGTCTGACGGATCTGCTCGTTGCTGCGACGCAGGACTCGCTCGCCCGATTGCAACTCGGCTTGTGGCCCTTCAAACACGCCGTACTCCACCGGGCCTTCGACACGGACTTCCGCCTGGGCCAGGCCACAGGTCATCAACAGCGCGAGCAGCGCGCTTGGACGGGTGAGATGCATATTGCGCTCCTTGATTGAGATGAGCGCGAGGGTATGACGCCGGGGTGACAGGCTGATGACAAAGCCAATGCACCCTGCCACCGATAACTCGGGCAAATGGCTAACCTGTGGCGAGGGAGCTCAGCGGGCCACTGAGCGAGGCAATACCGCGAGGAAATTATCCCGCGCCACTTTCCTCGCCACGTCTTCCGGCAAGGCATCCAGGAACGGGGCAAAGCTGCGCAGCTCCTTACCCAGTTTGTTGAAGCGTCCTACCACATCAGACCCCAGCATGAAGCGCTCAGGGAAGCGCTCCACCAGCTTTACCCATTCAACCCTGGGCTTGCCCGCCTCGTCGAGCAAGTAAGGCGTGAGCATGCTCCAGGACAGGTCGATGAACAGGTTGGGGTAGGACTCGAGCATCCGCGTCAGCGTGGGCAGCAGGAAATCCAGCTGAGTCTGGTGCCGATGAATCTCCATGCTAGTGCCGGCATGGGCCCAAATGAACCGTGTGTGCGGATGATTACGCAACGGCTCTTCTATTTCCGCCAGGTAAAGCGGATTTCTCTCACGCTTGGACGTGATATTGGAATGCAGCATCACCGGCAGGTCGTTCTCGGCGGCCAGGTGATAGATCCGGGTCATGGCCTCGTTGTTAGCGCGGGGGGTGTCGCCGGAAGTCAGCGCCGTCAAGTCGTCATGGCGAGTGAACACTTCGCCGATGCCTTGCCACAGCCCAGGGTACAGATCGAGCATGCGCTGGATATGTGCAGCGGAATTCTTGTCGTTGGGGTTGAACCCGGACAGGAATGGATGGAAATACCGGCGTTGTTCGGCGGGCAGTTTGTTGACCGCCGCTGCGACAATCACGTCAGTGGCGCTGTACCAATAGGCGTCCGCATCATCACCGGCGTAGTAGCGAGGACGCTTGGGTTCATCCTCATGCCATTTCTTCGCCACCGGCACGCCGGAAATCATGACGTGCTCGATGCGGTTGTCGGCCATGGCCTTGAGCAGCTTGGGCATGCCGGCAGACTCCTGGAAGAAGTCAACATAATGCAGGTGCGCATCACTGTAGACATATTCACGAGCCACGGCGCCGCTGCTCGTAATGGCCAACAGGCAAGCGAAGATCAGACGGGGCGAAGGCACGAGCACTCTCCAAAAAAGCCATGAGCAGCATAGACCCGGCCGTCCCGCCCGGGTTCAAGCCGCCGCTGCCGCTCTCTGTAAGCTCGGGTTATGCTCTGCGCATTCGTCGTTCAACCTGGAAGCCCTCATGACCGCTCCCCTGATCGTTCGCCCCCGTGCAGAAGATGTGGAAGGCCAGCCCATTCTGCGGCCGCTGCCGTCCGCCAAATGCCGCAACGTCGGACCCTTCGTGTTTTTCGACCACATGCTGCAGACCGCCTACCCGGCCGATAAAGGCATGAACGTCCGCCAGCATCCGCATATTGGCCTGTCCACCCTCACCTACCTGTTCGAGGGAACACTCCAACACAAGGACAGCCTGGGTTCCGATCAGGTGGTGGAGGCTGGGGACGTCAGCTGGATGACGGCGGGCAGCGCCATCGCCCATGTCGAGCGCACCCCTGACTCATTGCTGGGCAGCGCCTTCGTCATGCATGGCCTGCAAGTCTGGTTGGCTTCGCCCAAGTCCCATGAGCAAGGGCCAGGGCACTACAGCCATCATCCGGGCCAGACCCTACCGGTCAGCAACAACCTGGGCGTCAGCATCCGCATGATTGCCGGGTCAGGCTTTTGCCTGGAGTCGCCGGTCCCGGTATTGTCGCCTACGCTGTATGCCGAACTGAACCTGCAAACCGCGACGACGCTGCTGATCCCGACCGAGCATGAAGAACGCGCACTGTATGTCCTGAGCGGCGAGGCGCAGTTGGACGGTGAACCGCTGGAGCCTCATTCGCTGGTGATACTGCCAGCGGGGGAAGAGATGGCGCTGTTTGCCGACAGCGATTGTCACGCCGTGCTGTTCGGCGGCGCTCCGCTGGACGGGCCACGGCGAATGAACTGGAATTTCGTTTCCAGCGACCCGGCTCGCATCGACGAAGCCCGCCGGCGCTGGGCGGCCGGGGACTGGCCGACGGTGCCGGGGGAAAGCGAGCGGATCGAATTGCCCTAGCTACACACCCAATAACTGTGGTGAGGGAGCTTGCTCCCTCACCACAGTTATTGGGTGGATTCAGCCCTTGAACACTTCATCCAGCAAATTATGCATCGACCGGAACGCGCGCCCGGCGACCTTGGCGTTGTACATCATTTTGCCAGGCACATTGGCTTGTGGATCGGTGAAAGAGTGCACCGCGCCGCCATAGCTGAGCAATTGCCAGTCCACACCAGCGGCGCTCATCTCAGCTTCGAACGCGGGCAGTTGTTCCTTCGGCACCAGCGGGTCGGACGCGCCATGCATCACCAACACCGCGCCCTTGATATTTTGCGCATCGGCCGGGTCCGGTGTATCCAGGGTGCCGTGAAAGGAAATGGTGGCCTTCAGCGGCGCACCGCTTCGCGCCAGTTCCAGGGCGCAGCAGCCACCGAAGCAGAAGCCGAACGTGGCCAGTCTCGCCGTATCGACCTCTGCGTCACCCTGGCTCTGCAGTTGTTCGAACGCGGCCTGCATGCGCTTGCGCAACAAGGCCCGGTCGTTCTTGAGCGGCATCATCGCCGCCCCGGCCTCATCGGCATTGCTCGGGCGCACCGTTTGCCCGTACAGGTCGGCGATCAACACCACATAACCATTAGCCGCCACCGATCTGGCGATGTCTTCGGCACCCGCCCCGACACCCATCCAGTTCGGCGCCATCAGCAAACCCGGACGCGGGCCCTGCTGGTTGACGTCGAAGGCCAGACGACCTTCATAACTTTGACCATCGATCTGATAGACCAGCGAACGAACCGTAACCTCACTCATGACGGACTCCTTTTTGACTGAACACCAGAAATGACAAAACCCGCCGAAGCGGGTTTTGTCTCACTTGATCAAGCTGACAGTTCAACCAGCAGCTTGTTCAGGCGACGGACATATGCCGCCGGGTCCTTCAAGCTGTCGCCGGCCGCCAGGGCGGCCTGGTCGAAGAGGATGTGCGACAAGTCGCCGAAACGCTCTTCGCTCTGCTCGTTATCGAGCTTCTCCACCAGCGGGTGAGCCGGGTTGAATTCGAAGATCGGCTTGGAATCCGGGACCTTCTGGCCGCTGGCTTCGAGGATCTGACGCATCTGCAAACCGAGGTCCTGTTCACCGATAGCCAGGATCGCCGGAGAATCGGTCAGGCGGTGGGAAACACGCACTTCGCTAACGGCATCGCCGAGGGCCGTCTTGATCCGCTCGACCAAGCCTTCCTTGCTCTTGGCGACTTCTTCGGCGGCTTTCTTGTCTTCTTCCGAATCCAGGTTGCCGAGGTCCAGGTCGCCACGGGCCACGTCGACGAAACTCTTGCCGTCGAACTCGTTGAGGTAGCTCATCAGCCACTCATCGATGCGGTCGGTCAACAGCAGCACTTCGATGCCTTTTTTGCGGAAGACTTCCAGGTGCGGGCTGTTTTTCACCTGTGCATAAGTTTCACCGGTGAGGAAGTAGATCTTGTCCTGGCCTTCCTTGGCGCGAGCCAGGTAATCGGCCAAGCCAACGATCTGCTCGCCATCGTCACCCTGGGTGGATGCAAAGCGCAGCAGGCCGGCGATTTTCTCTTTGTTGGCGAAGTCCTCGGCGGGGCCTTCTTTCATCACCTGGCCGAAGTTCTTCCAGAAGCTCTTGTATTGCTCCGGCTCGTTCTTGGCCAGTTTTTCCAGCATGTCCAAGACGCGCTTGGTCAGCGCCGACTTCATGGAGTCGATGATCGGGTCTTTCTGCAGGATTTCCCGCGAGACGTTCAGCGACAGGTCATTGGAGTCCACCACACCCTTGATGAAGCGCAGGTAAAGCGGCAGGAACGACTCGGCCTGGTCCATGACGAACACACGCTGCACGTACAGTTTCAGGCCGCGTGGCGCTTCACGCTGGTACAGATCGAACGGCGCACGGGCCGGCACGTACAACAGCGAGTTGTATTCCAGCTTGCCTTCGACCTTGTTATGGCTCCAGCTCAGCGGATTCTCGTAGTCGTGGGCGATGTGCTTGTAGAACTCCTGGTATTCCTCGTCCGTAACCTCAGTGCGCGGACGGGTCCACAGGGCACTGGCGCGGTTGACAGTCTCCCATTCCACTTCAGGCTTTTCTTCGCCCTCGGCAGCGGTGACTTCCTTCGGCAGCTCGATCGGCAGCGCGATGTGGTCGGAGTATTTCTTGATGATGTTGCGCAGGCGCCAGCCATCGGCAAACTCGTCTTCGCCGGACTTGAGGTGCAGCACGATGCGGGTGCCCCGATCAGCCTTGTCGACGGTGGCGACTTCAAATTCGCCCTCGCCCTTGGACGACCAATGCACGCCTTCGCTCGCAGCGAGGCCGGCACGGCGGCTGAACACTTCGACCTGATCGGCGACGATGAATGCGGAATAGAAACCGACGCCGAACTGGCCGATCAGGTGGGAATCTTTCTTCTGGTCGCCGGACAGGTTTTTCATGAAGTCGGCGGTGCCCGACTTGGCGATGGTGCCCAGGTGCGTGATCACCTCTTCGCGGCTCATGCCGATGCCATTGTCTTCGAGGGTGACGGTTTTCGCGTCCTTGTTGAAGCTCACACGGATCTTCAGCTCAGCACCGCCCTCCAGCAGCTCTGGCTTGGACAGTGCTTCAAAACGTAACTTGTCGACAGCGTCAGAGGCGTTCGAGATCAGCTCGCGAAGGAAAATTTCCTTATTCGAATACAGCGAGTGAATCATCAGGTGCAGCAGTTGCTTCACCTCGGTCTGGAAGCCCAGGGTTTCCTTTTGAGTTTCCACGCTCATGGTCATCAAACTCCAAGTGGATGGTGGTGTCCGCCTCGCAGAGATTGGCGGCGGGATGTCCTGAAGGTGGGGGCAACGGTGATGATTTCAAGGGCCGGTCGGCTTGGAAGGCGCAGGGATCTTGAAATGGGCCCGCGCCGTTGCAATAGGCTCGGCCTCACTTTCCTGCCAAGCAGTGATCGCCACGTTGGCCACGCGCCGCCCCTGGCGCCATACCTGGCATTTGGCATAGGTGTCGCGAAACTGCCCGGCGCGCAGGTAATCCAGGGAAAAATCGATGATCTTCGGCACGCCCGGCGCACGGGTGGCGATCAGCAGATGAACGGCAGCCGACAACTCCATGAAACCGGCGATCACACCGCCATGAATGGCTGGCAGCAAAGGGTTACCAATGTTGTCCTTGTTGGCCGGCAGGCAAAACAGCAGTTCGTCGCCCTGTCGCGTGCATTCAATGCCAATCAGCTGCGCATAGGGAATCGAAGCGAGCAGCAGCGCGTAGTCGCCCTGTTCGCAGGCGCGGCGCAGTTGTTCCTCGGTGATGTCGGTCATGGCTGGGCCACGGCGGTCATCGGGCCGCCCTTCCCCATTCCCCGAGCATGCTCGCCCAGGCGCATGAACGTGCCCACCACATGAGCGATGGGTTGCCCGGGGTCGTCCTGGTAGGCGAAACCGCGAGAGAAGATCACATCCGGAGTCACCCGGTAGCATTGAGCGAAGCCGTAGACGTCCTTGTGGGGCTCGGCGGCGTGCATGTAATCGATGCGCAAGTCGAGGGTGGGACAGACTTCGAATTGCGCAAGCACGCATAAGGTCGACATGCCGCAGGCGGTGTCCATCAATGAAGTCAACGCGCCACCATGGATGATGCCCGTCAGCGGGTTGCCGACGATTTGCGGGCTGAACGGAAGGATGACCGTCAGCCCATCACAACTGGCGCTGTGCAACTTCAAGCCCAGGACCTGACAATGCCGCAGCGCGGATAAAAAACGTGTCGCACGCTCAAAAACGGGATCTTCAGCCATGTTCATCAATGCCCTTGTTTGTTGATAGGCCTGGCAACAGGCGGGTGCGCTAAAGTTCCGCAACCTTGCAAAGTTATATATCTGTCGCAAAAGAGGAACTTAACCTGAGGGGGGTTGCTCAAAAGGCCAGTAGTTATTTCCATAAGGAGAAACACCCCATGCGTAAGACTTTTGCTATTGCCTTGATGTTGGCCGCCTCCCTCGGTCTCGCTGCCTGCGATAAAAAATCCGAGGACAAAGCTCAAGATGCCAACCAACACGCTGAGCAAGCTCAGCAAGACATGAACAAAGCACAGGATAAAGTGAACGACGCGGCGAAAGAAAACGCCGAAGCCGCCAAAGCTCAGTCTGAATCGAACAGCGCCGCCCAGCAGGAACAAGCCCCTGCTACCGCGCCTAAAACCAACTGATACGGTTTTAGCAGTAAAAGAAAACCCGCCTGGAGCGGGTTTTCTTTTGCCTGCAATTTGGGTGGCTCAACGCTTCATCACGCGGTTTCCTTGCCGGCGTCCGACGTTGGCGCTTCGGTAGGCGTATAGACCATTACATCCAGTACATCCGAATGAAACTCGCGCTGATACAGCACAAACACCACACCGGCGCTCATCAACATGAATAACACGGGGCTGACGAACCACGCCAACATGGTCATGCCGAAATAATAAGCGCGCAGGCCGAAGTTGAACTGGTTGGCCGCCATGGAGATGACCCGTGCCGCTCTTGATGCAAAGGCCTTGCGCTCTTGCTCGGACACATGTCGTTCACCGATCATCGGCGCCGAACCCACCAGGACCGCGGCAAAGTTGTACTGGCGCATGCACCAACTGAACGTGAAGAACGCATACACAAATACCAGCGCCAGGCACAGCAGCTTCACCTCTGCCATGCCTTGGGAAGCCTGCTGCACCAGTGGCAGGTCCGCGAGCAACGACACCGCACGGTCCGACGCGCCCAATACCGTGAGGATACCGGCAAGGATAATCAGCGTACTGGAGGCGAAGAACGACGCGTTGCGCTCAAGGTTACCAATCACGCTGGCATCGGCGATGCGGTTATCGCGCAGCAACATGCGACGCATCCAATCTTCCCGGTACAGGTGCATTACGCTGGCCAGGCACGCCGTATCGCGCGCTTTCCAGGAAGCGTAACGGGTGTAGCCAGCCCAGCAGATAATGAACCATACGGCGGCGAGAAGATGAATCAGGTTGGCTTGGATGAATGACATGCAATTCCCTGTATGACAATAACGAACGCTGGAACCGTGTTTGCGGACTCAGGACACTCCATTCGACGCTAGCTCAAGGAAAAAGACACTGCACCCATAAAAAATGCCCCGTATCGATTGATACGGGGCATTTCGTTCTACGGGTTAGCCTGTTCGAAGCCGCTTAAGCCAGTGCTTCGCTGCGCTTGCCCAATAACCGATCGCAGACCACCGCGACCACGAGGGTCATGACCGAAGGCACCAGCCAGGCCAGGCCCTGATCGCTCAGCGGCAGGTGGGCCAGCTGCGTCGGCAGCCAATCCGCCAACCCGGCGCCCTTGAGAGCGTCGATCAAGCCGAACAGGAACGACACCAGCATGACCGGGCCGACGATGCGCCCCTGCTCGTGCCAGAAGTCCTTGCAGAAGCTCAGGGCAACCAGAACGATGCAGGGTGGATAGATCGCCGTCAGCAACGGAATCGAGAAGGCGATCAGCTTGGTCAGGCCGAGGTTGGAGACCAGCAGCGAGAACGCCGCCAGGATGATCACCAGCGTCTTGTACGACAGCGGCAGGACGCGGCTGAAGTATTCGGCACAGGCGCAGGTCAGGCCGACCGCAGTCACCAGGCACGCCAGGGAGATCAGTACCGCGAGGAAACCGCTGCCCAGGCTGCCGAACGTGTGTTGCACGTAGGCATGCAGCACGGCCGCGCCATTGGTTGCGCCCGCCGCGACTTCGTGGCTGCCGGAGCCCAGGCGGAACAGGCTGACGTAGACCAGCGCCAGGCCCACTCCGGCGATCAGCCCGGCGATGATCGCGTAGCGGGTGATCAAGGCAGGCGACTCCACGCCTCGGGAACGGATCGCGTTGACGATGACGATGCCGAATACCAGGGCACCGAGGGTATCCATGGTCAGGTAGCCATTGATGAAGCCCTGGGAAAACGGCGCCGCCACGTATTGCGGTGTCGCCACGCCGATATCGCCGGCAGGCAAGGCAAACGCGGCGATGCCGAGCACGGCCAGGGCGATGATCTTCAGCGGGGCGAGAAAGCGCCCGACGGTGTCCAGCAAGCGGCCCGGATAGAGCGAGATGAAGAACACCAGCAGGAAGTACGCCGCGCTATAAAGAAACAGCGCCAGCGGACTCTCGCCGGTCAGCGGTGCCAGGCCGACTTCGAACGAGACCGTGGCGGTGCGCGGTGTGGCAAACAGCGGGCCGACAGCCAGGTAGCACACCGCCGCCAGCAAACCACCGGCGATCTTGCCGATAGGGCTGCTCAAGGCATCCATCGCCCCGCCGACCTTGGCCAGCGCAACGACGGTGATCACCGGCAGCCCGACCGCGGTGATCAAAAAGCCCAGCGCCGCCATCCAGACATGCGGCCCGGACTGCAAACCAACGATAGGCGGGAAGATGATATTGCCAGCCCCGACGAACAGGGCAAATGTCATGAAACCAAGCGCCAGGATGTCCTGGCCTTTCAATACTTTCATTAAGGAAACCACACTACTGAATCGGAATTTAGAGAGGGATTTCCCTGAAGGGTGAGGGAAATGCTGCCGATCCGTATGGGACCAACCCGTTTAGCGCGTCGTTTCCTTGTGGGCCGCGATCGCAAAATGGCCGCCAGACTAACGAATCTGGGTGAAAAACGCACTGTTACAGGGCGAACTATCCGATACACGACATTTCCTTGTCGCGTTTACGTAATAAAAGCAGCTGCAGGCTACAAGTTTCGAGCTGCTAGCTTTTATCTTGCAGCTAGCCGCTTGAAGCTTGGCGCTGCTCTGGAACGACAAAGGCCACCCGAAGGTGGCCTTTGTTGCTGGAACGAAGGGGTCAGCCGAAGCTTACTTCTTCATTTCCCAGCCAGTCAGCTCGGCCAGGGCCTTGCCGATGTCTGCCAGCGAACGCACGGTTTTCACGCCTGCGTCTTGCAGCGCAGCGAATTTCTCGTCTGCAGTGCCTTTGCCGCCAGAGATGATTGCGCCAGCATGGCCCATGCGCTTGCCCGGAGGAGCAGTCACACCCGCGATGTAGGAAACAACCGGCTTGGTCACGTTGGCCTTGATGTAGGCAGCCGCTTCTTCTTCAGCGGAACCGCCGATCTCACCGATCATGACGATCGCTTCGGTCTTCGGGTCTTCCTGGAACAGCTTCAGGATGTCGATGAAGTTGGAGCCTGGGATCGGGTCACCGCCGATGCCGACGCAAGTCGACTGACCGAAACCGGCGTCAGTGGTCTGCTTGACGGCTTCGTAGGTCAAGGTGCCGGAACGGGAAACGATACCGACCTTGCCTGGCAAGTGAATGTGACCTGGCATGATGCCGATCTTGCATTCGCCTGGAGTGATCACGCCTGGGCAGTTAGGGCCGATCAGGGTGATACCCAGCTCGTCGCACTTGACCTTGGCTTCCAGCATGTCGATGGTCGGGATGCCTTCGGTGATGCAGACGATCAGCTTGATGCCGCCGAACGCTGCTTCAAGGATGGAGTCCTTGCAGAAAGGAGCAGGAACGTAGATCACGCTGGCGGTAGCGCCAGTGGCTGCAACAGCGTCCTTGACGGTGTTGAAGACAGGCAGGCCCAGGTGCTCGGTGCCGCCCTTGCCCGGCGTTACGCCGCCAACCATCTGGGTGCCGTATTCGATGGCTTGCTGGGTGTGGAAACTACCTTGCGAACCGGTAATACCCTGGCAGATAACCTTGGTGTCTTTATTGATCAGGACGCTCATTATTTGCCCTCCGCAGCTTTAACGACTTGTTGAGCAGCGTCGGTCAGGCTGGTAGCAGCGATGATGTTCAAACCGCTTTCTGCCAGTACTTTAGCGCCCAGCTCAGCGTTGTTGCCTTCAAGGCGAACAACAACCGGGATTTTCACGCCGACTTCTTTCACGGCGCCAATGATGCCTTCGGCAATCATGTCGCAACGAACGATGCCGCCGAAGATGTTGACCAGTACTGCAGCGACGTTGGTGTCGGACAGGATGATCTTGAACGCTTCGGTTACGCGTTCCTTGGTAGCACCGCCGCCCACGTCGAGGAAGTTGGCTGGCTTGCCGCCATGCAGGTTGACGATGTCCATGGTACCCATGGCCAGGCCAGCACCGTTGACCATGCAGCCGATGTTGCCTTCCAGGGCCACGTAGTTCAGTTCGAACTTGGCAGCGTGCGCTTCGCGCGGATCGTCTTGCGACGGATCGTGGAAAGTCTTCAGCTTAGGCTGACGGTACATGGCGTTGGCGTCGATGTTGATCTTGGCATCGAGGCAGTGCAGGTCGCCGTCGGCCTTGATCACCAGCGGGTTCACTTCCAGCAGCGCCAGGTCGTGGTCCTTGAACAGCTTGGCCAGGCCTACGAAGATCTTGGCGAACTGAGCAACTTGCTTGCCTTCCAGGCCCAGCTGGAAGGCCAGCTCGCGACCTTGGAACGGCTGTGCGCCAACCAGCGGATCAATGGTGGCCTTGAGGATTTTCTCAGGGGTGTCGTGAGCGATTTTCTCGATGTCCACGCCACCTTCGGTGGAAGCCATGAACACGATGCGACGGCTCGAACGGTCAACGACAGCGCCCAGGTACAGCTCTTTAGCGATATCAGTGCACGATTCAACCAGGATCTTGGTGACTGGCTGACCGTTGGCGTCAGTCTGGTAAGTCACCAGACGCTTGCCCAGCCACTGCTGTGCGAAGGCTTTGGCGTCTTCTTTGCTACGAACCAGCTTGACGCCGCCCGCTTTACCGCGACCACCGGCGTGAACCTGGGCTTTGACAACCCATTCGCTGCCGCCGATTTTGTCGCAAGCTTCTGCTGCCGCTTCCGGGGTGTCTACCGCGTAACCGGTGGATACTGGCAGGCCGTACTCAGCGAACAGCTGCTTACCCTGATACTCGTGAAGATTCATGCTTATTACCGTCTTCGTTAGGTACTGCGCATTCGGTGCTGCACCGTTGTGGTGCCGCACCACCTGTGACTGCTGCTTGCGTAGCGTTCCGGTGAACCGGTGTCACTACGCAAGGCTGCGTCCAGCGGATATTCCGCGGTGAGTCTTGCTCGCAAGGCTCACGACGGGCCATACCGCCGTGGTTTCTTATTGTCTATTAACGCTTCTTGCGGTTGGCCACGTGGATGGCGCCGCCATTTACGGCCAGGGCCGCTTCGTGCAAGGCTTCGGACAGGGTCGGATGGGAGAAGACCATCATGCCCAGATCCTCAGCGCTGGTGCCGAATTCCATACCGATCGCGCCTTGCTGTACCAGCTCGGCAGCGCTTGGGCCAATGACGTGAACGCCCAGTACGCGATCCGTCTTGGCATCGGCGATGACTTTCACGAAACCACCGGTATCGTTGGCGGCCATGGCACGGCCACTGGCGGCGAACGGGAAGGTGCCGACGTTAACTTCAACGCCTTCGGCTTTCAAGGCCTGCTCGGTCTTGCCGACCCATGCGATTTCCGGGTGGGTGTAGATCACCGAAGGGATCAGGTCATAGTTGATCTGGGCCTTGTGGCCCTTGATGCGCTCGACGACCATGATGCCTTCCTCGGACGCCTTGTGCGCCAGCATCATGCCGCGGACCACGTCACCGATGGCGAAGACGCCCGGTACGGTGGTGGCGCATTGATCGTCAACCTGGATGAAACCGCGCTCGTCGATTTCCACACCGCTGTCGGCAGCCAGCAGGTCAGTGGTCACCGGACGACGGCCGACCGCAACGATCAGCTTGTCGAAGGTGATGGTCTGTTCGCCGTTGGCGTCGGTGTAGGTCACCACGACTTCTTCGCCGTTGACCTTCGAACCGGTCACGCGAGCGCCCAGCTTGATGTCCAGGCCTTGCTTGGTCAGGGTCTTGAACGCTTCCTTGGAGACGGCGACGTCAGCGGCCATCAGAAAGGTGTCGAGGGCTTCGAGCACGGTCACTTCAGCGCCAAGGCGCGACCATACCGAACCCAGCTCGAGGCCGATCACGCCAGCGCCGATGACGCCCAGGCGTTTTGGCACGGTCTGGAATTCCAGGGCGCCGGTGGAATCGACAATCACGTTCTGGTCGACCGGAGCCGGTGGAATGTCGATCGGACGCGAGCCTGGCGCCAGGATGACGTTTTCGGCTTCGATCACTTCAACCGAGCCGTCCGGCTTGGTCACTTCGACTTTCTTGCCCATCAGCAGCTTGCCGTGGCCCTGGATCGAGGTGACGCCGTTGGCCTTGAACAGGGTGGCGACACCGCTGGTCAGGTTCTTGACGATGCCAGCCTTGCGGCCAACCATCGCAGCAACGTCCATTTTCACTTCACCGGTGGAAATACCGTGAACGTTGAAGCTTTCCTTGGCTTCCTTGTATTTCCAGGAGCTGTCCAGCAGCGCCTTGGAAGGAATGCAACCGACGTTCAGGCAAGTACCGCCCAAGGCCTGTTTGCCTTCCTTGTCGGTGTATTTCTCGATGCAGGCAGTGGTAAGGCCCAGTTGCGCAGCCTTGATGGCCGCTACGTAGCCGCCAGGGCCCGCACCAATCACTACCACGTCGAATTTCTGAGTCATGAAAAAGTTCCTTTTAGCTACAAGCTATAAGCTGCAAGCCACAAGAGAAGCCATTCCCGCTCGCTTTGAGCTTGAGGCTTGCCACTTGCAGCTAGCAGCTGCTTTTTAAATATCCAGGAGCAGACGAGCCGGATCTTCAAGCAGATTCTTGATGGTGACCAGGAACGTCACGGCTTCTTTGCCGTCGATCAAGCGGTGATCGTAGGACAGTGCCAGGTACATCATCGGACGAATAACGACTTGACCGTTGATCGCCATCGGACGCTGCAGGATGTTGTGCATGCCCAGGATAGCCGCTTGTGGCGGGTTGACGATCGGGGTCGACATCATCGAACCGAATGTACCACCGTTGGTGATGGTGAACGTACCGCCGGTCATCTCTTCGATGGACAGCTTGCCGTCACGGGCCTTCTTGCCGAAGGTGGCGATGCCGCCTTCGATTTCGGCCAGGCTCATCTGTTCGGCGTTGCGCAGGACCGGAACCACCAGGCCACGGTCGCTGGAGACCGCAACACCGATGTCGGCGTAGCCGTGGTAGACGATGTCGGAACCGTCAATCGACGCGTTGACGGCCGGGAAGCGCTTCAGCGCTTCGGTGGCAGCCTTGACGAAGAACGACATGAAGCCCAGGCGTACGCCGTTGTGAGACTTCTCGAACAGATCCTTGTACTTCGAACGCAGCGCCATGACTTCGGTCATGTCGACTTCGTTGAACGTGGTCAGCATCGCCATGTTCGACTGGGCTTCAACCAGACGCTCGGCAACCTTGGCACGCAGGCGGGTCATCGGCACGCGTTTTTCAACGCGGTCACCGGCAGCGAACACCGGAGCGGCGGCGGCAGGTGCGGCAGGCTTGGCCGGTGCGGCGGCTGGAGCGGCTTTCTTGGCGGCAACGGCGGCTACCACGTCTTCCTTGGTCACACGACCGCCCTTGCCGGTGCCGGCAACGGAAGCGATGTTGATGCCATTCTCTTCAGCCAGCTTGCGAGCAGCCGGAGCGGCGACTGGATCGTCTTCGCCCGAAGCAGCAGGCGCAGCAGCCTGAGCGGCAGCCGGTGCAGCGGCGGCTGGAGCGGCAGCGGCAGCGCCGCCCTCTTCGATCGAGCCCAGGACCTGATTCGACAGAACGGTAGCGCCCTCTTCGGCAACGATGGCGCCCAGCACGCCGTCAGCTTCGGCCAATACTTCCAGCACGACCTTGTCGGTCTCGATGTCGACGATCAGGTCGTCACGCTTGACGGCGTCGCCTGGTTTCTTGTGCCAGGTGGCAACGGTGCCATCGGCAACCGATTCCGGGAATGACGGGGCTTTGATTTCGATAGCCATTTCAGTGGGTCCTTAAAATTCGGTTTCAGTCAGCGCGAAGGCGTTAAACAGTGAAGGCATCTTGCAGCAGTTTTTCCTGCTGCTCGGCGTGCATCGACGCATAACCACACGCAGGTGCAGCGGAAGCATCACGACCGGCGTACTCCAGGCCCAGGCCCTTCTTATGGTTGCCGATGCTGCGACGCAGGTGATGCTGGCTGCTGTACCACGCGCCTTGGTTCATCGGTTCTTCCTGACACCACACCACATGGGTGAGATTGGTGTAAGGCGCGATGGCCTCCATCAGGTCCTCTTCCGGGAACGGGTAAAGCTGCTCGATACGCACGATGGCGATGTCTTCGCGGCCTTCGGCACGACGTTTTTCCAGCAGGTCGTAGTAGACCTTGCCGCTGCACAGGACCAGGCGAGTCACCTTTGCCGCGTCCAGGGTGTCGATTTCCGAAATGACGGTCTGGAACGAGCCTTCAGCCAAGTCTTCAAGCGTGGAAATCGCCAGTTTGTGACGCAGCAGCGACTTCGGTGTCAGCACGATCAGCGGCTTGCGCAGCGGACGGATGACTTGACGACGCAGCAGGTGGTAGATCTGCGCGGGGGTCGTCGGTACGCAAACCTGGACGTTGTGCTCGGCGCACAGTTGCAGGTAACGCTCCAGACGTGCCGAAGAGTGCTCCGGCCCCTGCCCTTCATAACCGTGTGGCAACAGCATGGTCAGGCCGCAGAGACGGCCCCACTTGTGCTCGCCGCTGGTGATGAATTGGTCGACGACCACCTGGGCACCGTTGGCGAAGTCGCCGAACTGGGCTTCCCAGATCACCAGCGCATTCGGCTCGGTGGTGGAATAGCCATATTCGAACGCCAGGACGGCTTCCTCGGACAGCAGCGAATCGTACAGGTCGAAACGTGGCTGGCCCTTGTACAGGTTCTGCAGCGGAATGTAGGTACCCGCGTCTTTCTGGTTGTGCAAGACAGCGTGACGGTGCGAGAACGTACCGCGACCGATGTCCTGGCCCGTCATGCGAATCGGGTGACCTTCGAACGCCAGGGTCGCGTACGCCATGGTTTCAGCGTAACCCCAGTTGATCGGCAAGCCACCGGCTTGCATCTTCTGCCGGTCTTCGTAGATTTTCGCAACCTGGCGCTGGACCACGAAGCCTTCCGGAATTTCCAGCAGCTTGGCGGACAGCTCTTGCAAGGTCTTGAGGTCGAAGCGCGTGTCGTGACGAGCGGTCCAGGCGTGGCCCAGATACGGACGCCAGTCCACGAACAGCTCCTTGTTCGGCTCTTTGACCAGGCTCTTTACCACATGCAGGCCGTTGTCCAGGGCGTTGCGATATTCATCGACTTTTTCCTGGACGCGCGCGGCATCCAGGACGCCGCCTTGGGTCAGGCGCTCGGCGTACAGCTCACGGGTGGTGCGCTGCTTGGCGATCTGCTGGTACATCAGCGGCTGGGTGCCGCTTGGCTCGTCGGCCTCGTTGTGGCCGCGACGGCGGTAGCAGACCAGGTCGATCACCACGTCACGCTTGAACTGCATGCGGTAGTCGATGGCCAACTGGGTCACGAACAGCACGGCTTCCGGGTCATCGCCATTCACATGGAGAATCGGCGCCTGGATCATTTTCGCGACGTCGGTTGCGTACTCGGTGGAACGCGAGTCCAGCGGGTTGCTGATGGTGAAACCGACCTGGTTGTTGATCACGATGTGCACGGTGCCGCCGGTCTTGAAACCGCGGGTCTGCGACATCTGGAAGGTTTCCATGACCACGCCTTGACCGGCGAATGCCGCGTCACCGTGGATGGAGATCGGCAGCACCTTCTCGCCGGTCGGGTCGTTGCGACGATCCTGGCGGGCGCGAACCGAACCCTCGACCACCGGGGAAACGATTTCCAGGTGGGACGGGTTGAACGCCATGGCCAGGTGCACTTCGCCACCTGTGGTCATCACGTTGGACGAGAAGCCCTGGTGGTATTTCACGTCACCGGAGCCCAGCTCGACCTTCTTCTTGCCTTCGAACTCGTCGAACAGCTCGCGCGGGTTCTTGCCGAAGGTGTTGACCAGTACGTTCAGGCGACCACGGTGGGCCATGCCGATGACGACTTCCTTGGTGCCGTACGAACCGGAACGCTGGATCAGCTCGTCGAGCATTGGAATCAGGCTTTCACCGCCTTCCAGGCCGAAACGCTTGGTGCCCGGGTATTTGGTGCCCAGGTACTTCTCCAAACCTTCACCCGCGGTGACGCGCTCGAGCAAGTGACTCTTGATATCCGCGGAGTAAGCCGGACGACCACGAACGCTTTCCAGACGCTGCTGGAACCACTGGCGCTGTTCGGAATCGGTGATGTGCGTAAATTCAGCGCCGATGGTGCGGCAATATGTCTGCTGCAACGCTTCGTGAATTTCGCGTAGGCTCGCTTCCTCTTTGCCGATGAACAGGTCGCCGGCACGGAAGGTCGTATCAAGATCGGCATTGGTCAAGCCGTAATGAGTGATCGACAGGTCTGCAGGTGCAGGACGCTGCCACAGCCCCAGCGGGTCCAGCTGGGCTGCCTGGTGGCCGCGCATCCGGTAGGCCTGGATCAGTCGCAGTACTTCAACTTGCTTCTTTTCATGCTCGGAGCTCACGCTGCCGGCAGACACCGGTTGGGCGCGGCGCTGGTTCTTTGCCAGCAGCACGAAATGATCGCGAATCGTCGAGTGCGAAACATCAGTGGCAGAGTTACCGTCAGCTGGCAACTTCTGAAAGTAGGTGCGCCATTCTTCTGGCACAGCGTTAGGGTCGTGCAGGTAGAGCTCGTAGAGCTCTTCCACATAGGCAGCGTTACCACCGGAGAGGTGGGCACTGTTCCACATGCGCTGCATCACGCTTTCTTGCATGCTTGGTCACCCTCGATTTGGGGAACACCATCGGCGAAAACACCGAGCAAACTTGCAGAAGTCCGAGTGCAGCGACTAAAACAAGCCACTTAGGATCACGCTGATAGTCCGGGTACCAGCCCGGATGCCCCTGCTTGTCTCATTTCTTCAAAATAAGAACTGCCGCTTTGTGAGTGGCTGTTCTGGTTATAGCCAGGACGTGGGTTGAAGCCCACGCCCTCGCCTCTACGGGTACAGCGGTTCTACGGGTACAGCAGCTGAATCACACGCCGTTTTGCAGCAGCATGTTACGTACGTGACCGATGGCCTTCGTCGGGTTCAGGCCTTTCGGGCAGACGTTGACGCAGTTCATGATCCCGCGGCAGCGGAATACGCTGAACGGGTCATCCAGTGCGGCCAGACGCTCGGACGTCTTGGTGTCGCGGCTGTCTGCCAGGAAGCGATACGCTTGCAGCAGGGCGGCCGGGCCCAGGAATTTGTCCGGGTTCCACCAGAAGGATGGGCACGAGGTCGAGCAGCAGGCGCACAGGATGCACTCGTACAGACCGTCGAGCTTTTCACGCTCTTCCGGAGACTGCAGACGCTCGATGGCCGGAGCCGGCGTGTCGTTCTGCAGGAATGGCTTCACCTTCTCGTATTGCTTGTAGAAGATGCTCATATCAACGACCAGGTCACGGATGACCGGCAAACCTGGCAACGGGCGAACGATCAGCTTGTTGCCCTTGACCACAGCCGACAATGGCGTGATGCAGGCCAGGCCGTTCTTGCCGTTGATGTTCATGCCGTCGGAGCCGCAAACGCCCTCGCGGCACGAGCGACGATAGGAAAAACCTTCGTCCTGCTCTTTGATCAAGGCCAGCACGTCCAGCACCATCAGGTCTTTACCACCGGTATCGACCTGGAAGTCCTGCATGAACGGCGCAGCGTCCTGATCAGGGTTGTAGCGATAAACACTGACTTTCAACATAGCGGTCACCCTTAATAAGTCCGGACTTTTGGTTCGAAAGTCGGAACAGTCTTCGGCGAGAAGTTCACGGCACGCTTGGTGACGCGCTTATCACCCGGGAAGTACAAGGTGTGGCACAGCCAGTTTTCGTCGTCACGGTCTTCATAGTCTTCGCGGGCATGGGCACCACGGGACTCTTTACGTACTTCTGCCGCGATGGCGGTGGCTTCGGCCACTTCCAGCAGGTTCTGCAATTCCAGCGCTTCGATACGGGCAGTGTTGAACGCCTGCGACTTATCGTTGATCTTCACGTTGGCAATTCGTTCACGCAATTGCGCGAGCTGGGCGATACCCTTCTGCATGTATTCGCCGGTACGGAACACACCGAAGTAGTTCTGCATGCAGCTTTGCAGCTCGCGACGCAGGGTGGCGACGTCTTCGCCTTCGGTACGCTCGTTGAGACCGGCCAGGCGCTTGAGGGCCACGTCGATGTCGGTGTCGCTGGCGTCGCGGTATTCGATACCGTCGGTCAGCGCTTTCTCCAGATGCAGGCCGGCAGCACGGCCGAACACCACCAGGTCGAGCAGCGAGTTGCCGCCCAGGCGGTTGGCACCGTGGACGGATACGCAAGCCACTTCACCTACTGCGAACAAGCCAGGGATGATTTGGTCCACGCCTTCGGCGTCCTGGGTGATCGCCTGGCCATGAATGTTGGTGGCAACGCCGCCCATCATATAGTGGCAGGTTGGAACGACCGGAACTGGCGCAACGACCGGATCGACGTGGGCGAAGGTCTTGGACAGTTCGCAGATACCTGGCAGCCGGCTATGCAGCACTTCCTCGCCCAGGTGATCGAGCTTGAGCATCACGTGGTCGCCATTGGGGCCACAGCCGTTGCCGGCGATGATCTCTTTAACCATCGAACGAGCCACAACGTCACGACCGGCCAGGTCCTTGGCGTTCGGCGCATAACGCTCCATGAAACGCTCGCCGTGCTTGTTGATCAGGTAGCCGCCTTCTCCGCGGCAACCTTCGGTGACCAGCACACCGGCGCCAGCGATGCCGGTCGGGTGGAACTGCCACATTTCGATGTCTTGTACCGGCACGCCGGCACGCAGTGCCATGCCGACGCCGTCACCGGTGTTGATCAGGGCGTTAGTGGTGGACGCGTAGATACGCCCTGCACCGCCGGTCGCCAGTACGGTGGCCTTGGCGCGGATGTAGGTGGTTTCACCGGTTTCGATGCAGATCGCGATCACGCCGACAAAAGCGCCGTCCTGGTTCTTCACCAGGTCGACAGCGTAGTACTCGTTCAGGAACACGGTACCGGCTTTCAGGTTGCCCTGATAAAGGGTGTGCAGCAGTGCGTGACCGGTACGGTCGGACGCCGCGCAAGTACGTGCGGCCTGGCCGCCCTTGCCGTAGTCCTTCGACTGGCCGCCGAACGGACGCTGGTAGATACGACCCTGTTCGGTACGCGAGAACGGCATGCCCATGTGGTCCAGCTCGTAAACAGCAGCCGGGCCTTCCTGGCACATGTATTCGATAGCGTCCTGGTCACCGATGTAGTCGGAACCCTTGACGGTATCGTACATGTGCCAGCGCCAGTCATCGTTCGGGTCGGCCGAAGCGATGGCGCAAGTGATGCCGCCCTGGGCGGACACAGTGTGCGAACGGGTCGGGAAAACCTTGGTGATCACGGCAGTCTTGTGACCGCCCTGTGCCAGCTGCAGCGCTGCGCGCATGCCGGCACCGCCACCACCAATGATGATGGCGTCGAAAGAAATCGTTGGAATGTTAGCCATGAATCAGATACCCCAGAGAATCTGCACACCCCAGACGAAGTAAGCGAACATCGCAACGCCGCATACTGCCTGGAAGAGGAAACGTACGGCAGTCGCCGACTTGCCGAACGCCATCTGCGTCAGGTAGTCGGTGGCGATGGTCCACATGCCGACCCAGGCGTGAGCGCCGAGTGCGACAAGTGCCAGCAGACTGAAGATACGCATCCAGTTGTTTGCAAACAGTTCGTGCCATTGGGCGTAGCCCAGGCCGGGGTTGGCTACTACATATCCGATCAGGAAAATGAAATAAGCCGCGAGAACGACCGCCGACACACGTTGCGCCATCCAGTCATAAAGGCCAGAACGCGAGAGGTTCGTGACGTTGGTTACCATATCCAGACTCCTGCCAGAACGATTACCACCACGGAAACGGCGATAACGATTTTCGAGCCCAGCTTGCCGCCTTCCAGCGTCTCACCGATGCCCATGTCCATGATCAAGTGGCGCACGCCGGCTACCAGGTGATACAGCAAGGCGGACAGGATGCCCCAAATCACTAGCTTGGCTAGCGGACTGGTCAGACACGCTTTCACCTGACCGAAGCCTTCTTCCGAATCGAGCGACTTGTCCAATGCGTAAAGCATGATGGCCAGGCTGACGAAGAGGATGACACCGGAAATACGGTGAAGAATGGACGTGTAAGCAGTGACTGGGAGTTTGATGGTCCTTAGGTCTAGGTTTACAGGTCGTTGGCTTTTCACGGCTTTTTTTTCACACTGAAGAGCCCCTAACAATCAGGGCAAAGTTGTTGGGGCGCGCACTGGTCAGGTACTCACCACCCAGGGAGTGACGACCCCCAAGAAAGCAGGCCCAAAAGCCCCTGGCGGTCGGTGGCCGAGTATAGACAGTTAGGCTACTAATGACAACGCGTTCACCTTCCCCTAATAGCGCATTGCACAAGCGCCATAAAAGGCGTAAATGGCAGTCAATTTCGCGGAAAAAGTCCGGTTAAAGCCTTCTGGAGCAAGACTTTAGGCAAATTGACATTCGGATTTATCTCACTATAGTGGTGCGGGCCCTGCGTGGGGGGTCTGTCTGATGATTCCAAGCATTAATAGGAGGCCACATGGCTGACAAAAAAGCGCAGTTGATCATCGAGGGCGCAGCCCCCGTCGAGCTGCCCATTTTAACCGGCACCGTTGGTCCCGATGTAATCGACGTACGGGGCCTGACGGCCACGGGCCGTTTCACCTTTGACCCAGGTTTCATGTCGACCGCTTCGTGCGAGTCGAAAATCACCTACATCGACGGCGACAACGGCATCCTGCTGCACCGCGGCTACCCGATCGAGCAACTGGCTGAAAAATCGGACTACCTGGAAACCTGCTACCTGCTGCTCAACGGCGAGCTGCCAACCGCAGAGCAAAAGGCCCAGTTCGTCAGCACCGTGAAGAACCACACCATGGTTCACGAGCAGTTGAAGACCTTCTTCAACGGCTTCCGTCGCGATGCCCACCCGATGGCCGTCATGTGCGGCGTTGTCGGCGCCCTCTCGGCCTTCTACCACGACTCCCTGGACATCAATAACCCCCAGCATCGCGAAATCTCCGCGATCCGCCTGGTGGCGAAGATGCCGACCCTGGCGGCCATGGTCTACAAGTACTCCATGGGCCAGCCCATGATGTACCCGCGCAACGACCTGACCTATGCAGAGAACTTCCTGCATATGATGTTCAACACCCCGTGCGAGATCAAACCGATCAGCCCGGTGCTCGCCAAGGCCATGGACCGGATCTTCATCCTCCATGCCGACCACGAGCAGAACGCCTCCACGTCCACCGTACGCCTGGCCGGCTCGTCGGGTGCCAACCCGTTCGCCTGTATCGCCGCCGGTATCGCCGCGCTCTGGGGCCCCGCCCACGGCGGTGCGAACGAAGCGGTACTGACCATGCTCGATGAAATCGGCGATGTCTCGAACATCGACAAGTTCATCGCCAAGGCCAAGGACAAGAACGATCCGTTCAAGCTGATGGGCTTCGGTCACCGGGTCTACAAGAACCGCGACCCGCGCGCCACCGTCATGAAGCAGACCTGCGACGAAGTGCTCAAGGAACTGGGGATCAAGAACGATCCGCAACTCGAACTGGCCATGCGCCTGGAAGAGATCGCCCTGACCGACCCGTACTTCATCGAGCGCTCGCTGTACCCGAACGTCGACTTCTACTCGGGGATCATCCTCAAGGCGATCGGCATCCCGACCAGTATGTTCACCGTGATTTTCGCCCTGGCGCGGACCGTCGGCTGGATCTCCCACTGGAAGGAAATGCTCTCCAGCCCGTACAAGATCGGCCGCCCACGCCAGTTGTACACCGGCTACGAGTCGCGTGACATCACCAAGCTGGAAGATCGGCACTAAACCCCAGCCAGAAAAAACGGCCTCTTGATGAGGCCGTTTTTTTTTGCTGGGGTTTAGTTAGTTTCAAGCTGCAAGCTGCAAGCTTCAAGCTTCAAGCTTCAAGCTTCAAGCTTCAAGCTGCAGGCAAAGGCAAAGGCAAAGGCAAAGGCAAAAAAATACCCCTGCCTCTCAACAGGGGTATCTCTCTACATAACGCTGCTTCTAACTAGCAGCTTGCAGCTCAGAACTTGCCGCTGCTTCTTAATGATTTACCGCCCCACTCGCACCCAGCCCCGTCTGCGAACGCACGAATTGCGGGAAGAACAGCGCCCGCTCATTGGCGCCTTCAACCGACTTGTCGGTGATGGAGAAGAACCAGATACCCACAAACGCAATGGCCATCGAGAACAGCGCAGGGTATTCATACGGGAAGATCGCCTTCTCGTGACCCATGATCTGCACCCAAATGGTCGGACCGAGCACCATCAGGCCCACGGCACTGACCAGGCCCAGCCAGCCGCCGATCATGGCGCCACGGGTGGTCAGCTTCTTCCAGTACATCGAAAGCAGCAGCACCGGGAAGTTGCAGCTCGCCGCGATGGAGAACGCCAGGCCCACCATGAACGCGATGTTCTGCTTCTCGAACAGGATGCCCAGGCCGATCGCCAGCACCGCCAGACAGATGGTGGTGATTTTCGAGACGCGAATCTCATCCTTCTCGTTAGCCTTGCCTTTCTTGATCACGCTGGCATACAGGTCATGGGACACCGCCGAGGCACCGGCCAGGGTCAGGCCCGCTACCACCGCCAGGATGGTCGCGAACGCCACCGCCGAGATGAAGCCCAGGAAGATGCTGCCGCCAACCGCGTTGGACAGGTGCACCGCCGCCATGTTGTTACCGCCCAGCAAGGCACCTGCCGCGTCCTTGAAGGCCGGGTTGGTGCTGACCAACAGGATCGCGCCGAAGCCGATGATGAAGGTCAGGATGTAGAAGTAGCCGATGAAGCCAGTGGCGTACAGCACGCTCTTGCGCGCTTCCTTGGCGTCGCTCACGGTGAAGAAGCGCATCAGGATGTGTGGCAGGCCAGCAGTACCGAACATCAGCGCCAAGCCGAGGGAGAAGGCCGAGATCGGATCCTTCACCAAGCCGCCCGGACTCATGATCGCTTCACCCTTGGCGTGTACCTTGACAGCCTCGGAGAACAGCATGTTGAAGTCGAAGTTGACGTGCTTCATCACCATCAAGGCCATGAACGAAGCACCCGAAAGCAACAGCACCGCCTTGATGATCTGTACCCAAGTGGTCGCCAGCATGCCGCCGAACAACACATAGAGGCACATCAGGATGCCGACCAGGATCACCGCAACGTGATAGTCCAGGCCGAACAGCAGCTGGATCAGCTTGCCGGCACCGACCATTTGCGCGATCAGGTAGAACGCTACCACCACCAGCGAGCCGCAGGCGGACAGACTGCGGATCTGGGTTTGCCCGAGGCGATAGGACGCCACGTCGGCAAAGGTGTATTTACCCAGGTTGCGCAGGCGCTCGGCGATCAGGAACAGAATGATCGGCCAGCCCACCAGGAAGCCGATGGAGTAGATCAGGCCGTCATAACCGGACGTGAACACCAGCGCGGAAATACCCAGGAAGGACGCCGCCGACATGTAGTCGCCCGCGATTGCCAGGCCATTCTGGAAGCCGGTGATCTTGCCGCCGGCCGCATAGTAGTCGGCCGCCGAGTTGTTTTTCTTGGATGCCCAGTACGTGATGTACAGGGTCGCGCCGACGAAGGCCACGAACATCAAGATAGCCGCGACGTTGAGGGGCTGTTTCTGCACGGCCCCCGCCACGGCATCAGCCGCCCAGACGCCCGGTGCAAACGCTGCGATGCTCAATAGAGCCAGTAGACGCCGGATCATTGCTGAGCCTCCTTGAGAATCGCATTGTTCAGGTCGTCGAACTCGCCATTGGCACGTCGTACGTAAATACCGGTCAGGACGAAAGCCGAGAGAATCAGGCCAATCCCGATGGGGATACCCCAAGTAATCGTCGACTCGGGACTGATCTTCGCTCCCAGGATGTGAGGCCCGTAGGCAATCAGAAGAATGAAGCCGGAATACAAACCAAGCATGATCGCCGAGAGAATCCAGGCGAACTTCTCTCGCTTTTTCACCAGCTCCTTGAAGCGCGGGCTGTTTTGAATCGAGAGGTAAATGCTGTCGTTCATTGTTTTTATCCTCGCAGCACAAATTAAGTTGGAACGACGCTACTCTATGCGGCTCAAGGCCAGGTTCCAGACGACCTTAGTATTAGAACGACATGACTGCCTTGCCGGTTTCCAGCACATTCGCGCAGCCCGCCATAGGGGCACCGCAAGGATCAAATATTCCAGGCACAAA
This sequence comes from Pseudomonas sp. Z5-35, assembly GCF_051131945.1. Classification (NCBI taxonomy): domain Bacteria; kingdom Pseudomonadati; phylum Pseudomonadota; class Gammaproteobacteria; order Pseudomonadales; family Pseudomonadaceae; genus Pseudomonas; species Pseudomonas sp. Z5-35. The sequence continues at coordinate 1,714,162 of NZ_CP071640.1, read as the reverse complement.
AAAGCCGCACGACGCGAGCCGTGCGGCCTTAGGAAATCACCCAACCAGGCGGGTTATTTGCCGGTCCACTCCTTCACGCGGTCCGGGTGCTTGGCGACCCAGTCCTTGGCGGCGGCGTCAGGCTTGGCACCTTCCTGGATCGCCAGCATCACTTCGCCGATTTCATCCTTCGAGGCCCATTGGAATTTTTTCAGGAACGCGACCACTTCCGGCGCCTTGGCTTCCAGGCCTTTGCTGCCGATGCTGTTTACCGTCTCAGCCGCGCCATAGACGCCCTTCGGGTCTTCCAGGAAGCGCAGTTTCCACTTGGCGAACATCCAGTGCGGAACCCAACCGGTGACCGCGATGGATTCGTTTTTCTTCTCGGCGCGGGTCAGCTCGGCAATCATGCCGGCACCGGAACTGGCCTTGAGTTGATAACCGGTCAGGTCGTAGTCCTTGATGGCCTGTTCGGTCTTGATCATCACACCTGAACCGGCGTCGATGCCGACGATGCGTTTCTTGAAGGAATCGTCGGTCTTGAGGTCTTCAAGCGACTTGGCCTTGACGTACTCCGGCACGATCAGGCCGATTTTAGCGTCCTTGAAGTTCGGGCCGTAGTCGACCACCTGATCCTTGTTCTTGGTCCAATAGTCGCCATGGGTCACTGGCAGCCAGGCCGAGAGCATCGCGTCGAGCTTGCCGGTGGCCACGCCTTGCCACATGATCCCGGTCGCCACGGCTTGCAGCTTCACGTCATAACCGAGCTTCTGCTTGATCACTTCGGCGGCCACGTGGGTGGTCGCGACGCTGTCGGACCAGCCGTCAACGTAGCCAATGCTCAGGGTTTTGGTTTCGGCGTTGGCCAGGGTGGAGCTGATCGCAAGTACCAGTGCGGCACCTGCGCCCAAGAGTCGTCGCATCTTCATCGTTACTTCCCCGAAAGTGCTGCGCCCGGCGGATGCCGAGCAGCGTCAACGTATTGTTATGGTGCACAGCGCCCCCATCACGCTCGCCTGCAAACCGGTTCGAATGCCAGTGGAGTACTGACAGGCTGATCATCAACCTGCGCCGATCTGGAACCTGCTCTGTCTGCGACGCTGAGGCAGCGAGAAACGACATCAGAAAGCCAGCAAGCCATTCCAGGCGTTTCAGCCCGCGAATTTCGATCAAATCTTGCATGTCTGAACCAAGCGAGCCGCCGAGTCACTAGCGGTCACCACGTCTCACCGTGTATCGTCCCGCTACTATCGCGCCCCGCCCGCGCTTGTTTTGCATCCGTCATGGCACTTGGCTTCGCTTCGGTGGTCATAGGCTGCGAACTTCATTCGGCACCTTCCTCTAAGGGATCCAGTCATGCTCCGTTCCTTGCGCTTCGCTGCCCTCGCCGGCGGCCTTATCTTGAGTGCGTCCGCGCTGGCGGTGGATGTCGACGCCGCCAGCTATGGCTACCCCTTGACCAACCCGTTCGAGGCGACCATTGCCACCACGCCGCCGGAGCTGCGCCCGGAGCTGCCGCTGAATGAGGACATCAACCAGTCGGACCAGAGCCTGACCCTGCGCCCGGAACGCGAATTCATCCTGCCGGACAACTTCTGGCCGGTGAAAAGCCTCACTTACCGCATGGCTACCCAGGACAAACCCGCGCCGCTGATCTTCCTGATCGCCGGCACCGGCGCACGGTACGACAGCACGCTCAACGAGTACCTCAAGCGCCTTTACTACAAGGCCGGTTATCACGTGGTGCAACTGTCGTCGCCAACCAGCTTCGACTTCATGAGCGCGGCCTCGCGATTCGCCACCCCGGGTATCACCAAGGAAGATGCCGAAGACATGTACCGGGTGATGCAGGCGGTGCGCGCGCAAAACCCGAAACTTCCCGTCACCGAGTACTACCTGACCGGCTATAGCCTGGGCGCCCTGGACGCGGCGTTTGTCGCGCATCTGGACGAAACCCGGCGCAGCTTCAACTTCAAGAAAGTCCTGTTGCTGAACCCGCCGGTGAACCTCTACACCTCGATCACCAACCTCGACAAACTGGTCCAGACCGAGGTCAAGGGCATCAGCAGCAGCACCACTTTCTATGAATTGGTGCTGAACAAGCTGACCCGCTACTTCCAGCAAAAAGGCTACATCGACCTCAACGATGCCCTGCTCTACGACTTCCAGCAGTCCAAGCAACACCTGAGTAACGAACAGATGGCGATGCTGATCGGCACCTCGTTCCGTTTCTCGGCGGCGGACATCGCGTTTACCTCGGACTTGATCAACCGTCGCGGCCTGATCATCCCGCCCAAGTTCCCGATCACTGAAAGCACCAGCCTGACGCCGTTCCTCAAGCGCGCGCTGCAATGCGATTTCGATTGCTACCTGACTGAGCAAGTGATTCCGATGTGGCGCGCGCGCACCGACGGCGGCAGCCTGCTGCAACTGGTCGATCAGGTCAGCCTCTACGCCCTGAAGGATTATCTGCAGGCCAGCCCGAAGATCGCGGTCATGCACAACGCCGACGATGTGATTCTCGGCCCAGGCGACTTGGGTTTCCTGCGCCAGACCTTTGGTGATCGCCTGACGGTTTACCCACTGGGCGGCCATTGCGGCAACCTTAACTATCGCGTCAACAGCGACGCCATGCTGGAGTTCTTCCGTGGCTAAATACCTTCTGCTTATTGCCGCATTAATGAGCGCTGGCATGGTCCACGCCGATAACAGCAAGGCCAACGCGCCCGTGGTGGTGGATTCGGATGGCTTCAAGGAACCGCTGTCCAAGCTCAAGTTCAACCCCGGCCTGGACCAGCGTGAATTCGAACGCTCGACGCTCAACGCCCTGAACGTCTACGACCCGCTGGAATCCTGGAACCGTCGCGTCTACCACTTCAACTACCGCTTCGACCAATGGGTCTTCCTGCCTGTCGTCGATGGCTACCGCTACGTCACGCCGAGCTTCGTGCGTACGGGGGTCAGCAACTTCTTCAATAACCTGGGGGACGTGCCGAACCTGATGAACAGCCTGCTGCAATTCAAGGGCAAGCGTTCGATGGAAACCACGGCGCGACTGTTGCTCAACACGACCGTCGGCATCGCCGGCCTGTGGGACCCGGCCACGGCCATGGGCCTGCCGCGCCAGAGCGAAGATTTCGGCCAGACCTTGGGCTACTACGGCGTGCCCGGCGGCGCGTACTTCGTGCTGCCGATCTTCGGCCCGTCGAACCTGCGCGATACCTCGGGCTTGCTGGTGGACTACACGGCCGAGTCGGCGATCAACTTCCTGAACGTCGCCGAGGTCAGTTCCAACCACCCGGAACTGCTGCTTTTGCGTGGCGTGGACAAGCGCTACCAGACCAGTTTCCGCTATGGCCAGCTGAACTCGCCGTTCGAGTACGAAAAAGTGCGCTACGTGTACACCGAATCGCGCAAGTTGCAGATCGCCGAGTAAACATCAGCCGACCGACCACCGTGGGAGCAGACTGGCTCCCCACGGTGGTTCTTGGGCGCCTGCTCTATTTCTTGAAGGTCTTCCAGACCTTGCTCACCGCCATCACCCCCGCCAGCACCACCGCACCCGCCACGATCCCGGCCACGGCATTGAGCAGCATCGGCACGATAAAACCGGCGCCGCCGGCACTGGCTGCCACGCCTTCGATCCAATGATGCACCGCCGGCACGCCATGGGTCAGGATGCCCCCGCCAACCAGGAACATCGCCGCCGTGCCGATCACCGACAGGCTCTTCATCATGTAGGGCGCTGCGCGCAGGATGGCCCCGCCGATGCTCTTGGCGGCCTGGCCCGGTTTCTGGGTCAGCCACAAGCCCAGGTCATCGAGCTTGACGATACCGGCCACCAGGCCATAGACGCCGACGGTCATGACAATGGCGATGCCTGACAGCACGATGATCTGCTGGGTCAGCGGCGCATCGGCGACAGTGCCTAGGGTGATGGCGATGATTTCCGCCGAGAGGATGAAGTCGGTACGCACCGCGCCCTTGATCTTGTCCTTTTCGAAGGCCACCAGATCCACCGCCGGATCGGCCACCGCCTCGACCAATTGCGCGTGCTCGGCCTGGTTTTCAGCCTTGCTGTGGAGGAACTTGTGGGCAAGCTTTTCGAACCCTTCGAAACACAGGTAGGCGCCGCCGACCATCAGCAACGGCGTCACCAGCCAGGGCACGAAAACACTGATGGCCAGCGCCGAGGGCACCAGGATCAGCTTGTTGATAAACGATCCCTTGGCCACCGCCCAGACCACCGGCAGCTCCCGCTCGGCCCGCACACCGGACACTTGCTGGGCATTGAGCGCCAGGTCATCACCGAGTACACCAGCGGTTTTCTTGGCCGCCATCTTGGTCATCAGCGCGACATCGTCGAGCACGGCGGCGATGTCGTCGATCAGTACCAGCAAACTGCTTCCAGCCATGAAGGGACTCCTTGAATAAATAATGCTGCGCAGCATAGCGCGAGCGGTGCTTGCATGGGCATTCTTGAGCGCCGCGCGAGCCCGGTGCTACCATGCGCCACCGCCAGAACCGGCAAGGAACCCCAGGGTTTATGAGCACTATCCGCGAGCGCAACAAAGAATTGATCCTGCGTGCCGCCAGCGAAGAGTTTGCCGACAAGGGCTTCGCCGCGACCAAAACCAGCGACATCGCGGCCAAGGCGGGCCTGCCCAAACCCAACGTCTACTATTACTTCAAATCCAAGGAAAACCTTTACCGCGAGGTATTGGAAAGCATCATCGAGCCGATCCTCCAGGCCTCCACGCCCTTCAACGCCGACGGCGAGCCGGGCGAGGTGCTGAGCCACTACATCCGCTCCAAGATCCGCATCTCCCGCGACCTGCCCTTCGCCTCGAAAGTCTTCGCCAGCGAAATCATGCACGGCGCCCCGCACCTGAGCGCCGACCTCGTTGAACAACTCAATGCCCAGGCCCGGCACAACATCGACTGCATCCAGACCTGGATCGACCGCGGCCAGATCGCCCCCATCGACCCCAACCACCTGATGTTCAGCATCTGGGCCGCCACCCAGACCTATGCCGACTTCGACTGGCAGATCAGCGCAGTAACGGGCAAAGCCAAGCTCGATGAAGCCGATTATGAAGCGGCGGCACAGACCATCATTCGGTTGGTGTTGAAGGGCTGCGCACCCGACTGATACCGGCGCGTCCAGCCACACCACCGAGAAGCAAATACGCCACGCGGCTGGCCTGGACGCTCAAGAAGGCCTAGAATTCCCGCATTGTTTATTCCCCAAGGTAGCCCGTAATGTCCTTCGCTGAGCAACTGACCCGCCTGCAAGTCTTCCTCGACGCCGATGAGCTGCACGAAGAGGCGCTGGATTACGTGGCCGCTCACGGCTATCTGACCGCTCTGTCCATCTGCGCAGAATCGGTGCCGGAGCGTGAATGGATCGATGCCCTGTTCGCCGAAGAGCCACATTACGCGGACGAAGCCCAGCGCGCCGAGATCGAAGCCACACTGGTTGGCCTCAAGGCCCACATCGCCCGTCAACTGGCGTCCGACGAAGAATTCGAACTGCCGTGCGAACTGGACCTGGGCGATGACCCGGACGATTCGGAACTGCGTGGCTGGTGCATCGGCTTCATGGAAGGCGTGTTCCTGCGCGAAGCCGCCTGGTTCGAAACCGCCGAAGAGGAAGTCAGCGAAATGCTCCTGCCGATCATGGTCGGTTCCGGCCTGTTCGACGAGCAACCGGAGTTCTCCGACATCGCCGCCGACGCGAACCTGATGGATGACATGATCGTCCAGATCCCCGAAGCCCTCACCGCCCTGTACCTGCTGTGCAACGCCCCGGACGAGAAACCGGCGATCCTCAAGCCGCGCCACCACTGAGTGACCGGGTGCCCTCGCCCGTCGGCAACCGCCCGCTGATCCTGCGTTACGCTCTACTGGCCATCGGCTGGTTGAGCGTGGTGCTGGGGGTCATCGGCATCTTCGTTCCCGTCCTCCCCACCACCCCCTTCCTGCTGCTGGCCGCCGCGTGCTTCGCCCGCAGTTCGCCGCGTTTCTATCAATGGCTGGTGGAACATCCCCGCCTCGGCCCGTGGATCAGCGACTACCTCAGCGGCAACGGCATCCCGCTCAAGGGCAAGGTCTACGCCATCGGCCTGATGTGGGCGAGCATCCTGTTGTCCTGTTATCTGGTGCCACTGCCGTGGGCGCGCGGGTTCATGCTGGCCAGCGCGGTGCTGGTGACGATTTATATCCTCAGGCAAAAGACGCTGCGCTGATGCTGAACGCAGCTTGAGTGTTTGTCGGTACATCCCCCAACCGCTCGTCCAAAAACCATCCGCACCTGTCAATCGCGCCCCCACGGAGCAAGGACCTGCGGAGCCCGCCCTGCAAATTTCAACCTACCTTCCGTCGATAACCTGGCCGCACCTGTAAGTTCTGACAGTTGCCGGCCTTCCCCGCCTGAAGTCTCATGATCCTGCACCGGAAGGTCTCACGCCCGTCATTTGCCAGGTAACCTTATGGACATCCCATCGTCCGTCTTGAACCACCCATTCGATCTCGTGCCTATCTACATTTTTGGGTGGGTAAGGCCAGTGCTACCGGAAGGTACCGCTTACGCCGGTATCCCTATAGCCCTTTATCATGAGGGATTGCAGTGCATGATCTACTCATGGACGCCTCTTCAAAGCGGCCCTCGAACCATGGCGGTGCTTGATCGAGTTGAGGTGTATGTCAACGACGTGCGGATCCCTGAAGCAGGTTTCACCGTCCAGCCGGAACAGGAAAATCAAGAGTACTTTTTATTCGACCTCCCCAAAGGGAGATTGAGGGACGGGGTGAACAAGCTGCACTACACGGTGCAGCGTCCCAGCGAAAATATCAGCAGCCCTTCCAGTAAAGTGAACGTGCTGTATCACCTGAAGGCACCGGGTGATCCTAGCGCAGACATGGTTCTCACAATCCCGCCAGAGGTGATTAAAACAGGGGTCGGCCCCGAGGAGGCTGCGCGGGGCGTGGAGTTTGGTTTTACCTATCCCTATCGGCGTAATTACGACCACATCAGCTTTTCTATAGGCCTCACGGACGAACTATTTGATGTACCGGATCTTCCGAGCCCAGTGGTGAAGATTCTGGGCACCGAAGAATTCCTACGGGCGGGGGACAATCCCAGGGCGGCGCTTCAATTCAGAGTGACTGACCAATTGGGTAACTCCAACCAGTCGTCAGAAGAATATATGGATATTCATGTCCGTCGTGTGCAACTGCCGGCACCCATCCCGCGGGAAATTCTCGGCGACTCGGACGACGATCCCAGCCTCATCGACCTCGAAAAGCTGGGCGACGACCTGTGGCTGATCATCTTGACCAGCGACCCGCATTTTATGCCGGGGGATACGATCGAGGCGATCTACGTCACGAAAGTCGCCGGCCAGCCGGATGTCACTTTCTCCGTGACAGGCACCGTAGAAACGGATCAGTTTGGACAGAAAATCCCCTGCATACTTGAGATTCCAAAGGATAAAGTCATCCCGAACAGCACCGTAGAAATGTCATATGAACTGTTGAGAGGCATTGAATTGCGGGGGACCTCGCGAACCGCACATGCGACTGTTATCGGGCAAGGCGGCCCGGGTGAAGTGCCAGTAATCCTCGGGGTTGAGGACGGCAACGGCATTGCTATTGTGCAAGGCGCAACCACGCTGTATCGGCAGGTAGTGGTTTACGGAAAAGCAGCTCCGTCAAGCACGGTAGGAATATACGATGGGTTCACACAGGTCGGCACTGCTCAGAGCGACGCGTCTGGTGCGTGGAGAGGTGTGACCGTCACGCTTGAAATAGGTGGCGTCCGCAATCTGGTTGCCCGTGAACGGCCAGGTGGAACAGATTCCAATACGTGGGTACTGACAATTGTCGAATCCTTCAATAGCACCTCGACATTCGAAAAAGATTACGACGGGTGGAACAAGGGCCCGGCTGCAAGTCACCCAGACGACTTGCTCAGGTACCAGGCCCCTGGAGAAGGCTGGGTACTGCACAACATGACCTATAGCCAGGCAAGCAACGGGATCATTCTGTTCAAGAGGCTTCAAATCAGAAAATTCATGGCCTATGAGTTTGCCATTCGAACTCGCCGAATCGTACACGAACAGGTTGTGCCAATCCTGTCCTTGGAAACTAGTACACAAGCAGAACTAACCCCGGCGACTCCAATCAGCAGTGCAGACTGGGTGGGGCTCGCCGGCAGACTCCCGGAAATTTCGGCTGATGAAGAGATCGCCTTCAGAATCCTCAGCCACGTCGCGACGGGAGGAGGAAACGATTATGAAATCTCCCACATCTGGGTTCGATCCGTTCTTCGACCGAGCATCCTGGTTGCCAGGGACCCAGGCGGCAATTCAATACCCAATGGCGACTCAACCTCCGGGGCCTTTGTCACCCTGAGCGGATTCGCGGTACCTGGCGTCCCGGTTCAGGTCATGGTGAATACCGTCGCTCTAGAGCCTGTCACCGCGAATCTAAATGGAGAGTGGTCAGTTCAAGTTCCTCGCGCCGAGGGCGGCTTCAAGGAATGCCGTGCCAAGCCAGGTTATTGGCTTAATGAAGATGTGTCTTCGATTGGATGGAGGATCAATTTTACAAACTGAACAGGGCGCGGTTGAGCGAAATACCTATCGCTTCAACCGCTCGTCCAAAAACCATCCGCACCTGTCAATCCTGACAGTAGCCAGGCCGATGCCGCAGAGGCTCAATCAGATCACACCCAAACTGCTTGAATCCAGAGCGTTGTCCTCGCAAGGAGCGTGGTCATGTCAAATATCTCGACTCCATTTTCTTCCGACATTTCATTGAACAACCAAGCAACGCCTCACGTCCCTTGCGAATCCGCCACGCTGCCCTGCCCGAGAGTGGAGGAAGCTCCAACGGATGTGCTCGACCTGTCCAGAGTGTTCGAAACCGTTCATGTGCTGATCGAGTATCCGCAGATGACCCGCAACGACGTTCTGATTGTTAGCTGGCAAGGGACCACCCCGTCGGGATGCACTCGCGGCCGGCTGACGGTCACGGACGTTGTCGAAGACCAACCAGTGCGTTTCACGGTAGGTGTCGAGTGTGTCATGCCCAACATGGGGCAGCGTGTCAGGGTGAGTTACGCCTTGTGGCGGTCGGCCGCGCGAGCATACGAATATTCGTCGACGCTCAGTTTGCTGGTGCATGAACTGGTAGCGTGACTCACGCCGACCTCTGTGGCTGCGAGTTGCTCGCGACAACGGCCCACCTGAAGCCGCGACACTTATTGTGGGACGCCTCGCAAGCACGTTAATGATCACCGCCCCGCCTGCCCAACCGCTCGTCCGAAACCGGCGCGCACCTGTCAAACCTGACAGTAGTCAGCCTTCCGGCCAAAGGATTAGATAAGCGAGTTCAAAGATCACAATCATTACTTGGCAGGAGAACAACATGGATATTCAATCTTCCGACTGGAACGAGTTGTTCGAACTGTTCCCCGTGTGGATTCCTGGCTGGAAACAATTCGAACCGGGAGACATTGCACACGGAGGTATACCCAAAAGTATTTATAACGATACCAAAAGCCTACTCTGCGTGGTCGATCCATGGACCGTACTTCAGCGCGACTCCAGAAAAATGGAGGAGTATGATCAAGTTGAGCTCTACGTCAATAACGGGAGAACCCCCGTAGCAACCCATACCGTCCTGAAGGATGAAGTAAACAACCGTATCGGATTGTATATTCCCCCCAAGTTGTTAATTAATGGGGTCAACGACTTGCACTACAATATCACCCGTGGCAGTCAGAATTTCGGGAAGTCAGAGGCGTTGCAGGTGCTCTATCACTCGCTGTCTCCCGGAGAGCCGCCGGAGACCAACATGGTTCTGGAACTGCCGCCCGAGATCCGCGCAAATGAGTCCATCACCGCCCAGCAGGCGGAAGCGGGGGTGAAGTTTGGTTTTAAATACACTTATCAGCGAAATCTTGACGAAATTGAATTCAATCTGGGTACCGTGACCCGCTTACACAACGTAACGGCACCCGCGCCTCCGTTGGTGGACACACTGTTCACTCAGACATTCAAAGAAGCAATGACGGGCCGCACTGCGGAGGCCGGGGTGCCCGTGCTGCCATTTTGGTACAGGGTGACAGACCGACTGGGCAATTCCAACGAATCGGTGCCCATACTTCTGAAGATCGACCTCGAGGGGGTGCCGCTATCGATTGATCCCTCAGATTACAGTCAATCTGCGTCAGATTATTTCATAGTGCGTGGGCGGCCACCCACAATGCCCCCCGATGACGCCACGGCAACGTATATGCGTACCGCTACGGGGGGAACTGCTCCTTACGTATACACGTCGTCCGATAACAACATCGCCATGGTTGACAGTGGCTCCGGCCTGGTGCGAGCGGCAGGGAATGGCGTGGCGCGTATCACAGCCACCGATGCAAACAAAAGCACAGTTTCCTACCAAATCACATTTTCAAACGTCAGGTGGGTCGAAAGAGTCGATGGGATGTGGTGGGACGCAAACTATTCCGCTGCCAGACCTGATCCGGAAGTTCACTTGGACATGACGCAGATGAAGAGATTCTGGGCGCTGTACTTTCCCTCGCACGGGCCTGTAGCCATCGCATTGGGTTGGCCTCCGGGTTGGTATTGGTCATCGACCAACGTGTGGACAGATGGTACGGCTTGGGCTGTCAACCTGGATTCGGACATCCCTGAGGAAAAAATATATCCAGGCAGTAACGTGTTTCCGGCAATAAAGAGGCTGTAGCTTCGAATGTAAGGTGCTGGACAAGTTCTAAACGGTTTTACGGTGAACATAACCGTCCCAAGTACACAAAACCCGGCACGTCGCCGGGCTTTGTCATTTCAGCTCACTTCACACCGTATCCACCTTCAACGAATGATCATTGAGCATCCCATTGATGATGGTCGCCGTGTCCGCGCCGCCGATCATCCCCCCCGAGCCCGGCGTGACGCCGTAGTGGCTGGCGAGGTTGACACCGGCCAGGTCGATGGTCTGGTTCGGCGTGGCGCCGGCGGTGCTGCCGACATCGATGCTGGTGATGACCGATGCGCCGGTGCCGGTGACGGTAAAGTGCAGGTAGTCGTCGAGGGACGCGGCGCTGCCGTTTTCGCCCAGTAGCAGTTGGGACAGGTCGAGTTTGTCCAGGCCTGGGGTGAAGTCGGTGATGACGTCGTGGCCGCTGTTGCCTGCCTGCCATTGGAAGGTGTCGGCGCCCCTGCCGCCGGTGAGGGTATTGTTGCCCAGGCCGCCGATCAGAATGTCATCACCGCCGCCGCCATTGAGCACGTCATGGCCGAGCCCCCCGTCGATGCGATTGCTCGCGCCGTTACCCGTGAGGGTGTCGTTGAAGTTCGAGCCGACGAGGCTTTCGATGCCGGCCAGGGTGTCGGTGCCTGCGCCGAGGGTGTCTTGTGCGGCAAGCAGGCCGAGGTTCACCGTGACACCCGCGCTGGCATGGGCGTAGCTGGCGGTGTCGTTGCCGCTGCCGCCGTCGAGCAGGTCATTGCCGCTGCCGCTGTAGAGCAAGTCGCCGCCCGCGCCGCCATTGAAGGTGTTGTTGCCGGTGCCCGCACTGAGAATGTCATTGCCATCGCCGGCGTTGAGCACGTTGTTGCCATTGCCGGCCAGCAGCACATCGTCCCCGCTTGTACCGGTGAGCGTATGGCCTGCCTGGTAGCTGATGCCGACCCCGCCACTGTCGCTGCCACCATGATTGTCGCTGGTGGTGTAGGTCCCGTGGTAATCCGGCGTGTGGTCCTGGGCGCCGGCGTAGTTGACGGTCATCGTCAGTTGGTAGTTTTCCGAGGCATTGGCGTTGCCATTGCCGGGGTTGGGGATGTTGGTGACGTGGATCTGGTAGTTGCCGTCCGCTGCCGCCGTGAACGAGGCGCCATCGTTGATCGCAATGAACGGCCCGCCGTTCAACGAGTATTCCATGGCGATGCGACCGGCCGTGAGGTTGTGATCCAGCGTTAACGTTTCGCCCTGCTTGAGGGCGACGTTGAGCCTGTCTTCATCGTTGGCGTTGTTGTTCGACACCGCCCCCAGCGCGCCGCTGACCACCAGCACCGCCGTCATGCTCGCGGCGTTGGCGACGAAGGCACTGCGGTTGAGGTTGATCGCCTGGGCATTGTTGCCGGTGAAACTGGCGGTGCCACTGGTGCCGGTGAAGTCCGCGCCCCTGGCAATCCAGCCGGTATTGAAGCCCGTGGGTGAAGCGGTGAGCGGATCGCCGTTGGCATCGCTGTCGTTCCCCAGCAAGCGTTCGCCGGGGATGACGATATTGCCCGACAGCACGTTGGTGATGACATTGTCCTCAACCGCCACCGGTGGGCTGTTGGGCACGACTTTGATCACCAGGTTGGAACTGGCCAGGTCGCCGTCGTTGTCGCTGATGGTGTAGCCGATGTGCTCGGTAATCAGCGTGCCGGTGGTGGTCTGCGAGGTGTAGCTGAACGCGCCGGTATCCAGATTGACCACCAGGGTACCGTCATGATCTGTGGCGATGCTCACCGTGTTGGTCGCGGTATTGAAGGTGCCGTGGTTGGCCCCACCGCTGACGATCAGTGAACCCTGGCCACCGTTGGCCTCCGGGTTGTAGCCATACGTTGTGCCGTCCACCACCAGGCTTTTGACAAACCCGCCGTCGGCGCCGAACGAGCCGCCCTCGCCCAGCAGGCTGCCGGTGACCGGCACGCCCTGCACGGTGCCGGAAAGCACCGAGTTGAGTTGGTTCAGGTCGGTGACCAGCACGGCGTCGGTATCGGTGTGGGTGCTGCCGTCATGGGCCAGCGGATCGAGGTGGACATCCCTGACGCCGCTGCCCAGGCCGATGGCGTAGTTCTTGATGCTGTTGGCGTCGAGGAAAGCCTTCCAAGCGGCTTCGTCCGCCGAGCCGATCTCGCCCAAGGTCGGCTTGCCGTCCGAGAAGAAATAGCCAACGTTCTGTGCGTCGGGCAGTTTGCCGGAGGTTGCGAACGCAGTCTGAGCCACCGCCACGGCCGCATCGTAATTGGTATCACCGTGCGCTTTGAGCGTCGAGATCAGCGTCTTGGCAGTTGCTACGTCGACCCACACGGAACTCTGGTCGGTGGCGCTGCCGCTGAAGGTCACGAGCTGGACTTTCACGTCGCCCATGTCGTCGTACTTATCGAGCAAAGCGTTTATCGCCTGTTTGGCCAAGTCCATTCGCGAGAGCCCCGACACGCCTGAGGGATCTTTCATGCTGCCGGACACATCAAGCACGATCAGCAGGTTCGAATCGATCTCCGTCGCCGTGACCGAACGTTCAGACGCGACCGCCTTGGGCACGTCATCGACGATGCTCACCACCAGGTTGCCGGTAGTGCTGTTGCCCAGGGAATCGGTGGCCTGATAGGTGAAGCTTTCGGTCAGCGCATTCGGGCCGTCGTTGACATGGGGCGAAGTCGCCGCCGGTGAAGTCAACGTGTAGGTGTAGGAGCCGTTGGGATTGAGCAGCAACTGGCCGTGGGCGCCGGTGGCGTCTCCCACCAGGGTAAATGTTACGGTGCCGGTCGCGCCGGTGACCGAACCGACCAAGGTGCCCGTGGCGGTTTCGCTGGTGGCACCCGGCTCGCTGCCCGTGGCGGTGCCAGGCGCGAGGTCCTGGCCGTCCTGTTTCAAGTCCAGGGCTTTTTCATGGACGGTGACGTCATGGTCGGTTTCGGCGACCAGACAGCTGTTGTGCACGTCGATGGTGATGGTCGTGGTGCTTTCGTCACCGTCGCCATCGCGCACGGTGTAGGTAAACACATCGGTGGCGCCCGGCGCGCCGACCGAGTCCGGGTTGCTGTGATAAACCGCATTGCCGTTGGCGTCCAGGGTCAGGTAGCCGTAGGTTCCGTTGATCTGCGTATTGAGGCCGCCAGTGACAGGCGTTGAAGTATCGTTGCCGGCACGTACGCCAAGCACCGCGCCACCGTCCGCGCCCAACACGTCGTTGTCCAGCACATTACCGCTGACCGTCCCGCCCTCCGCCACCGCAGCGGTATCACAATGAGCCTTGGGCACATCGTCGACGATGTTGATGACGATGGTGCTGGTGACGCTGTTGCCGAGTGAATCAGTGGCTTGGTAGGTAAAGCTTTCGCTCAGCACGTTCGGCCCGTCGTTGGCGGCGGGCGCTGTCGTTGCGGGCGAGGTCAGGGTGTAGGTGTAGGAACCGTCCGGGTTGAGCAGTAACTGACCATGGGCGCCGGTGGCATTGCCGATCAGCGCGAAGCTGACGGCGCCGACCGCACCGGTCACCGCATCCACGAGGCTGCCGTTGGCGGTTTCACTGCTGGCGTTCGGCGCGCTGCCAGTGACGGTGCCTGGGGCCAGGTCCTGGCCATCCTGGTTGAGGTCGAGCGCGCGTTCATGGACGCTGATCTCATGATCCGGCGCAGCGACGAGGCAGCTGTTGTGCACGTCGATGGTGATGGTCGTGGTGCTTTCATCGCCATCGGCGTCGCGCACGGTGTAGGTGAACACATCAGTGGCACCCGGTGCGCTGACGACGTTCGGGTTGCTGTGGTAAACGGCGTTGCCGTTGGCATCCAGGGTCAGGTAGCCATAGGCGCCGTTGATCTGGGTATTGAGGCCGCCGACGGCCGAGGTCGACGTATCGCCGCCCGCCCGTACGCCGATGACCGCACCGCTCGCCGCAGGACCATCGGCACCGCCCTCATCGTTGTTCAGCACATTGCCGCTGACCGTCCCGCCCTCCTCAACCGAGGCTGAATCGGCGTGGGCCTTGGGCAAGTCGTCGACGATGTTCACGTCCAGGTTGCCGTTCGCAGTGGTGCCGTTGTCATCGGTGACCACCACGGCAAATTGCTCGCCCAGGCTGTTGGCGCCATTCGCATTGGGATGCGCTTCGTTGTCGAGCAAGGTGTAGCTGTAGCTGACCACGCCGGTAACCGCGTTGAAGCCGGTGATGGTCAGTGTGTTGCCTAATGCGGTGGTGATCGATTGCGGGAAACCGGCGGTAACGCCACCACTGACCACGCTGATACCGCCGACGCTCACGGTTTGCACGCCGTCCAGCGCGGTCACGGTGAAGGTGCCGCTTTGGGTCAGCGCCGAAGCGTCGGGGCTGCTGCCGTCGTCGAGGTTTTTCTCTTGCAACGACAGCTCGCCGCCTTCGGTGTCGAGACCGGTGATGATCACTGGGTCGTCGTTGTTATGGACTTCAAGTACCAGGTTGGCGGTGCTGGTGTCACCGTCGGCGTCGGTCAGGGTGTAGGTGAAGGTTTCCGTGCCGTTGCCGCCACCGTGCAGCCCTTTGAAATCCGAGTCGGCGGCGTTGAGCGTGTAGGTATAGGAACCGTCGGCGTTGAGGACCAAGGTCCCGTAAGTACCGGTGAAGGTGCCGGGAGTAATCGGGCCGGACGCCACGTGATCGGCGCCTTCGGTATCGTTGGTCAGCACGCTGCCGGTCAGGGTCAGGTTGCTTTCCGAGGCGGTACCGGCGTTGCTGTCATCCACGGCCTTGGGCAGATCGTCGACGATGTTCACGTCCAGGTTGCCGTTCGCGGTAGTGCCGTTGTCATCGGTGACCACTACGGCAAATTGCTCGCCCAGGCTGTTGGCGCCATTCGCATTGGGATGCGCTTCGTTGTCGAGCAAGGTGTAGCTGTAGCTGACCACGCCGGTGATCGCGTTGAAGCCGGTGATGGTCAGCGTGTTGCCCAACGCGGTGGTGATCGATTGTGGGAAGCCGGCGGCGACGCCACCGCTGACCACGCTGATACCGCCGACGCTCAGGGTTTGCACGCCGTCCAGCGCGGTCACGGTGAAGGTGCCGCTTTGGGTCAGCGCCGAAGCGTCGGGGCTGCTGCCGTCGTCGAGGTTTTTCTCTTGCACCGTCAGCTCGCCGCCTTCGGTGTCGAGGCCGGCGATAACCACCGGGTCGTCGTTGTTATGGACTTGAAGTACCAGGTTCGCGGTGCTGGTATCACCGTCGGCGTCGGTCAGGGTGTAGGTGAAGGTCTCCGTGCCGCTGCCGCCACCGTGCAACGCGACGAATTGCGGGTCGCTGGTGTTCAGCGTGTAGGTATACGTGCCGTTGGGGTTGAGGACCAACGTCCCGTAGGTGCCGGTGAAGGTGCCGCCGATGATCGGGCCGCTGTCGGGTCCGGTGGGAATGCGATCAGCGCCCTGATGATCATTGGGCAAGACGTTGCCGGTCAGGCTGACGAGGGTTTGCGACGCGGTGCTGGCGTGGCTGTCGTCGATCGCCTGGGGCACGTCGTCGGTGATGTTGACGTCCAGGGTGCCGTTGGCCGTGTCACCGTCGGTATCGACCGCCACCACCGGAAATTGCTCACTGATGCTGTTGGCACCGTCGCCCGTCGGATGGGTTTCATTGTCGGTCAGGGTGTAGCTGTAGCTGACCACGCCAGTGGCCGGGTTATAGCCGGTGATGGTCAGCGTATTGCCCAGTGCCGAGGTGATGGATTGCGGGAAACCCGTGGGCACGCCACCGGCAATCACGCTGATGCCGCCAATGCTCAGGCTGCTCAGGCCGTCGGGGGCCGAGAGGGTGAACGTACCGTTTTGCACCAAGGCGCCTGGGTTACTCGCCGTGCCGTCGGCGAGGCTGGCCTCGTGGGCGGTCAGTTCACCGCCATCGACGGTCAGGCCGTCGAGGGTGACGGGATTATCCGGCGTCTCGGGCGTTACCGGCGGCACGGCGGCGTCATCGCCGTCGCCATCCGGGTCAGCGGCCAACTCCAGCTGAGGAAACTCCGGTATCCCGTTGAAGCCGGCGGTTGGAAAGCCGATGAGCGGATCAACCTCCCCGGCGACTTCTTCCAGCAATACAAAGCTGTGCCCGCCGCCTACCCCGCCCGGGTTGCCGCCCTCGGCGCCCGCAGCCGTGGCCTCGCCCGTCTGGGTCGGGTCGGCACCGGCGACGATGGCTTGCTGCAGCTGTTGTACATCGGTCAGTTGCGCATCGGTCGGCGCCGCGCTGTCAGGCGTGTCGACATGAGGCGCCTGGTTGGCGAGCAACTGCGGGGTCAGGCTCAGGTTGCTCTCGCGGCCCAGGGTCAATTCCTGGCCGTTCTGCAACTGCACTGCCACTGCGCCTTCGGCCCCGGTGATCAGATGCTCGCCGGCATACAGCCGATCGCCTTCGACCAGGGGGCGCCGCAGCCCACCGGCAGCCTCCGCGAAAACCTGCCCTACCACCTTGCTGACGGTACCGATGAGCGCTGCCATGTGCATTCCCTCCTGCCGACCGCAGTCAGCACCTGTCTGGGTGAAGAAGCGTGCTCAGGTCACCGTCAGAATCTGGAAAATCTGCCAGCTTTCGCGAACGTCCGAAGCGCTAGCCTTTCGCCATAATGACAAAAAACCGTCGCTTAAACCGCCTCTCCGCTCAACCTTTTTGCACGTCTTCACATCGTTTCAAAATTTGCCATGGAACTTTTTATTGACGCCTAAAAGCCGTCGCAACCCTTATTTTTCGCGGCTTTCGATTTGAACAATGTGCTGGATTTCTCAGAGCACATAAGTTTTTTTCGGAATAAAGCTTATGAGAAATCCTTCTTAGGTTTTCCTCAGGATGTTCTTAGCTGTGTTGTTACAAGGTTGAAACGGTTTTGATCTTTTAAACGTCAATATTCTGGCGACAACGAAGCACAACAGCCCTCAGGAGATGCTCCCCATGCGCGTTCTTACTCCCCTCTACAGCGCGGTTTTACTGGCCATGGCCTGCTCTTCTCAGGTGCAGGCCATGTCCGTGACCGAAGCGATCCAGAGCACCATTGCGACCCACCCCGAACTGGCGCAACGGGTGGACAGCCGTTTGTCGGCCAATGAAGACGTCAAGGTCGCCAGGGGGGGCTTTTTCCCATCGTTGGATCTGAACGCCGGTTATGGCCGCGGCTACAGCGATAACACCAATACCCGGGCATTGGGCAACCACCACACCAACATCCTTACCTACACCCAGTCGGAGCTGCGCCTGCGGCAGATGATTTTTGACGGGTTCAACACCGCCAATGAAGTGGAGCGCACCAAAGGCGTGGTCAATTCCCGAGCCTATTACGCCCAGGGCACTGCCCAGGACCTGGCCCTGCGCACCATCGAGGTGTATCTGGAAGTGCTCAAGCGTCGCGAACTGGTGACCCTGGCCAAGAACAATCTGCAAGCGCACCTGCGGGTCAACGATCAGATCGGCCTACGCACCGAGCGGGGCGTGGGCAGCACCGCCGACTCCGACCAGTCCAATGCCCGTCGCGCCCTGGCGGAAAATAACTACGACACTGCCCAAGTCGACCTCGCCGACGCCGAGGCGAACTTCTACAGCGTGGTCGGGCGCATGCCTGACGAGTTGGAAGCGCCGCCCTCGACCAAAGGCGAAATACCCGCCGACCTGCGCGAAGCCCAGCAAAGCATGGTCGACAACAATCCCTACCTGAAATCGGCCCAGGCCGACGTGCAGTCCGCCGAGAGCCAATACGAAGTGGCGAAGTCGCCGTTCTACCCGCGCTTCGACGCCGAAGCGGCCGTGGGCGCCAACAACAACCTCGGCGGCGAAGAAGGCCATGACAACAACTGGCGGCTCGGCGTGGTGATGAACTACAACCTGTTCCGCGGCGGCAGCGACAAGGCGCGGCTGGCCTCGAACGCCCATCAGATCAACCAGGCCATGGACATTCGCAACAACGCCCTGCGCCAGCTCAATGAAGACACGCGCCTGGCCTGGAACGCGATGCTCAACGCCCGCAAGCAGACCCCGACGGCCCGCGAGTACGCCGACACCACCGCTCGCGTGCGCGCCGCCTACCAAGACCAGTTCGGCCTTGGCCAGCGGACCCTGCTCGACTTGCTCGACAGCGAAAACGAGCTGTACAACGCCAACCGTCGCTACACCGAGGTGCGCTACACCGAGGAATACTCGATGTACCGGGTGCTGGCGAACATGGGCCTGTTATTGCAAAAACAACGGATCGTCCTGCCAGCCGACGCGGTCGCGCAGACCGAAATCAAGAACCAGGCACGGTTGCCGGAACTGAAGTAATCCAGTGGGAGTGATCAGCATGACCCGCATGGAACCGGTAATCCCCGGCGCCGATCCGCGCCTGAACTTCGATGATCCGTTGCTGGACGGCCTGTTGATCCTCTGCAAACTCCATGGCGCGACCGTCAGTCGCGCCAGCCTCAGCGCCGGGCTGCCTATGGCGCACCAACGCTTGAGCCTGGACCTGCTGCCTCGCGCAGCGGCCCGGGCCAGTTTGCAGGCGCGACTGTTGCGTCGCGACCTGAACGATATTTCCGCGCTCAACTTGCCGGTCATGCTGATCTTGGCCGGAGGTCGCTGCGCGATACTGCGGCGCTGGGGCGAGGACGGCCAGGCGCTGATCCTGCCCAGCGAAGCCGATGGCGGCGAGCAATGGGTCACTCGCCAGCAACTGACCGCCGACTACAGTGGCCAGGCGCTGTTCGCCCGGCCACGCCATGAACTCGAAGACTTGCGCGCGCCCTTGGTGCCGCGGGTCGAGGCATGGTTTCGCGACACGTTGAAACTGTCGCGCTGGTTGTACAGCGACGCGATCCTGGCAAGTTTCCTGATCAACTTGCTGGGCCTGATGGTGCCGCTGTTCGTGATGCAGACCTACGACCGCGTGGTACCGAACCAGGCCACGTCGACGTTATGGGTACTGGCCGTGGGGCTGTTGATCGGCACCGGGTTCGAATTGGTGCTGCGGGTGGTTCGCGCCCACCTGCTGGACACTGCCGGCAAGAAAACCGACGTGATTCTCTCCGCCACCCTGTTCGAACGCATCACCGGCATGGCAATGAAAGCCAAGCCCGTGACCATCGGCGGCTTCGCCCAGAGCATCCATGACTTCCAGGGCCTGCGCGAATTCCTCACCGCCGTGACCCTCACCAGTCTGATCGACCTACCCTTCGCCCTGCTGATGCTGGTGGTGATCGGCCTGCTCGGCGGCTGGCTGGTGGTGATTCCAATGGTGGCGTTTCCGATTACCATCGTCTTCGCCATGATCATCCAGGCACGCCTGCGCGACACCGTGCAGAAAAGCCTGGCCCTCGGCGCCCAGCGCCAGGCACTGCTGATCGAAACCCTCGGCGGCTTGGAAACCCTCAAGGCCTGCAGCGCCGAAAGCGAGCGCCAACATCAATGGGAAAGCACCCACGGCGCCCTCACCCGCCTCGACAGCCATGCGCGCAACCTTTCAGCGCTGGCGACCAATGGCACCCTCTTCCTACAGCAACTGGCGGGCATGGCGACCATCGTCGCCGGCGTCTACAGCATCATCGCCGGCAACCTCAGCGTCGGCGCACTGGTGGCGACCTACATGCTCGGTAGCCGCGTGCTGGCGCCGCTGGGCCAGATCGCCGGACTGATTACCCGCTATCAGCAAGCCCAACTCACCATGCGCAGCACCGATGCCCTGATGGCGTTGCCCCAGGAGCGCGATGCCAAACAGCGCCCGCTGGACCGCACTCAGTTGCAGGGCGCGCTGGACGTCAGCGGCGTGACCTTCCACTACGACGGCCAGAGTACCCCGGCGCTGGCCAACGTCAGCTTCAGCCTCAAGCCTGGCGAACGGGTCGGGATCATCGGCCGCAGCGGCTCGGGCAAAAGCACCCTGGCGCGCCTGGTGATGGGTTTCTATGCACCGGAGGAAGGCCAACTGCTGCTCGATGGGCTGGACTTGCGGCAAGTGGACGTCGCCGACTTGCGGCAGCAGATCGGCTATGTTGCCCATGACCTGCCGCTGCTGGCCGGCAGCCTGCGCGACAACCTCACCCTCGGCGCCCGCTATATCAGCGACGCGCGCATGCTGGAAGTGGCGGAGCTGACCGGCGTTACCGAACTGGCCCGCCAGCATCCACAAGGTTTCGACCGCCCGGTGGGCGAGCGCGGGCAGTTGCTCTCCGGTGGCCAGCGCCAAGCCGTGCTGCTGGCCCGCGCGCTGCTGCTCGATCCGCCGATCCTGTTGCTCGATGAACCCACCAGCGCCATGGACAACAGCAGCGAGGATGTCTTGCGGCAAAAGCTTCACACCCATGTACAGGGCAAGACCGTGCTGTTGGTCACCCACCGCACCTCAATGCTGAGTCTGGTGGACCGCTTGGTGGTGCTGGATAACGGGCGGATCGTGGCGGATGGGCCCAAGGACGCGGTGATCGATGCACTGCGCAAAGGGCGGGTGGGGTCTGCTGCGGTATAGCCGCCAACACATACTCTGTGGCGAGGGAGCTTGCTCCCGCTCGGCGGCGCAGCCGTCGCGAAACCTGCCCGCGCGATCTACCTGTTACACCGAGGTGAATGTTTTTAGGGCTGCTTCGCAGCCCAGCGGGAGCAAGCTCCCTCGCCACAAAAGCAGCGCTCAGTGAATTTCATTTAACCAACGGGTACCGCCCCATGTCCGCTCAAACACCCGACTCAGCCGCCCGCAGCTACTTCGGCAGTTTCAGCAGAAGCGCCGAAAGCGAGTTCATGCCGGAAACCGCCAGCGCCACGCTGCAGGACTCGCCCCGTCGCTCGCGGGTCACCGTGTGGCTGGCCGCCGGGTTGATTATCACTGGGCTGGTCTGGGCCAAACTGGCGGTGCTGCAAGAAGTCACCACCGGTGAGGGCAAAGCCATTCCATCGAGCAAGATCCAGGTGATCCAGAACCTGGAGGGCGGCATCGTCACCGAGATTTTCGCGCGCGAAGGCCAGATGGTGAACAAGGGCGATACCCTGCTGCGCCTGGACGACACGCGGTTCCTGTCGAACAAGGGCGAGAGCGAGGCCGACCGTTACGCCCTGACGGCCCAAGTCGAGCGCTTGTCGGCCGAGGCAGAAGGCCGTCCCTTCAAGCTGTCGGCCGAGGTGATCGCCAAGGCGCCGCAAGTGGCCGAAGACGAGCGCTCGTTGCATGAGCAACGCCAGCGACGTCTGGCCAGCGAGCAACGCACACTGTCTGAACAACTGCGGCAGAAGACCCAGGAACTTGCGGAATTTCGCTCCAAGCAAAGCCAGTTCAGCTCGGCCCTGGCCTTGCTCCAGGAAGAAATGAACATGTCGGCGCCGCTGGTGCGCACCGGGGCGGTTTCGCCGGTGGAGATCCTGCGGCTCAAGCGCAGCGCGGTGGAAATACGCGGTTCGCTCAACGCCACGACCTTGGCAATCCCACGGGCCGAATCGGCGATCAACGAGATCAAGAGCAAGATCGACGAATCGGAACAGTCCTTCCGCTCCGACGCGGCCAAGGAGCTCAACGAGAAGCGCACCGAGCTGTCAAAAATCACCGCCTCGAGCATCGCCATCGACGACCGTGTCACCCGCACCACGGTGGTTTCGCCGGTGCACGGAGTGATCAAGCAGCTCAAGGTCAACACCATCGGCGGCGTGGTCCAGCCGGGCAGCGACATGATCGAAATCGTGCCCCTGGAAGACAACCTGCTGATCGAAGCCAAGGTCCGTCCCCAGGACGTTGCGTTCCTCCATCCAGGCCAGAAAGCCATGGTCAAGTTCAGCGCCTACGACTACACGATTTATGGCGGCCTGAGCGCCAAGCTCGAACTGATCGGCGCCGACACTATCACCGACGACAAGGGCAACAGCTTCTACCTGATTCAGGTTCGCACCGATAAAAATCACTTGGGCGGCGATGCAAAACCGCTGCTGATCATTCCGGGGATGGTGGCCACGGTGGATATCATTACCGGGGAGAAAAGTGTCCTGGATTACTTGCTCAAACCAGTGTTGAAGGCACGGACCGAGGCGATGCGCGAGCGCTGATCCGGATTTACGCCGATCCCGTGGCGAGGGAGCTTGCTCCCGCTGGGCTGCGCAGCAGCCCCAAGACCATTCACCTCGTTGTGTCAGGCAGACCGCGCCAGCAGGTTTCACGACGGCTGCGCCGCCGAGCGGGAGCAAGCTCCCTCGCCACAGGGGACTCTATTCCCCTCCATGGTTCTTTTGGTAGGTTTCTTCGCCCATCGCCGCGATCTGCCCTTCGATCAACGCCTCGAACGGCTTGAGCAACAACTCGAAGCTCGCCGGCGCTTCGAGGGTTTGCAGCGCCTGGACAATCGCCTCCACCGTCGACAACGCCCCCGGTCCTGGCGCCTTGCGCAAACGGTAACGGGATACCTTGCCTTCGGCCAGCGTCACCCTCGGCAACGCCGCCAGCAGCGGGTTGAGGTGCAGCAGCTTGCGTGCCTTGCGCCAGGTGCCGTCGGGTACGACCAATAGCAGCGGATCATCGGGCGGCCGGTAGGCTTGCAGCGGCTGCGCATCGTCAGCAGGAAACAACAACCGCGCCTGATAACCCGGTTGGTTGAGCAGCCTGGGCAAATCCGCGAACACCTCGCCCACGATCAATTCGGCATTATTGAGCCCCAACGCCGCCAACCGGGCGGTATTCAAGGCGTGGTTCACCTCGCTGGGGTGCTGCAACAACAAGACCCGGGTGCGGCTGTCGAGGCTGGGGATCAGCGGGCACAGGCAGTGGCTTTGCGGCCGGAGGCAACGCGGGCATTGGATTCTGGACATGGTCAGGCCTGATTCAGTTGCGCTTTGAGCAAGTCGCGGAAAGTCTGGATCAACGGCTCGCGGCTGCGGCCACGGCGCACGATCATCGAAAACGGCGCCTGATAGCCGAACGTCGCCGGCAGCAGCACGCGCAAGTCGCCCTTGTCGACCCAGGCCTGGGCGTAATGCTCGGGCAAATAACCGACATAGGCACCGGACAGCACCAGGATCAGCTGGGCCTCCATGCTTTCCACCGTCGCCGCGCTGTGCTTGAAGCCGTGGCGGGCCAGTTCGGCCTGGCTCCAGTAACCGCGCCCGACCATGCGTTGTTGGGTGATGAGTTGTTCAGGGATGCGCCGCTCGTTGAACAGCGGGTGGCGGTTGCTGCAATACAACCAGTGCTGCTCGCGGTACAGCGGCATGTAGACGAGGCCGCTCATGCGCGTGGAGAACGCGCCGATGGCCAAGTCCAGGCGATTGTCCTGAACGCCGAGTTGCAGTTCGTAAGGGCTCATGACGGACAAGTGCAAATGTACCGCCGGATGTTCCTGGCTGTAGGCGCCGATGGCTTCGGCAAACGGCAGGGCCTTGTCGCTGACGGTGGAGTCGATCACGCCGAGGTTCAGCGTACCGCGCAGTTCGCCCTTGAGCGCTGCGGCGTACTGCTCGAACCCTTCGAGTTCGCCCAACAAGCGCAGGGTTTCCTGATGGAACAACTCGCCCTTGCTGGTCAGGCTGAACCCGCCCCGCCCGCGATGGCAGAGCACCAGGCCCAGGGCCGATTCGAGCTGGCTCATGTAGGTACTGATGGCCGACGTGGAAAGATTGAGCTCGTGCTGGGCATTGGCGAACCCCTGGTGCCGGACCACGCTGACAAAAATGCGCAGCAGTTTCAGGTCGGGTAGAGCGTTGGCCATGGGGTCTCCGAATTACTTAGGGCTTGGTAGCGCTCTTGTGGCGAGGGAGCTTGCTCCCGCTGGGCCGCGAAGCAGCCCCAAACCATTCACCTCGATGCATCAGACAGACCGCGTCGGCAGGTTTTGCGATGGCTGCGCCATCGAGCGGGAGCAAGCTCCCTCGCCACAGGGGCATCATGTCCCCCCGGGATTGCGTTGCTGCGGAGTCTATCGCCCCGCCCGCCGGGACTGTCAGAAATTTTGTGTTCGGGCATAACATGCTGAAGAGGTGCATGTATGCCAACCAAAAAGAAGACGGCCTTGGAGGCCAAAGCCGAGCTCCCTTCGATCCCGAAGGAGCTGATTGATCAGTTCGTCAAAGGCCCAATGACTGCCGAGGCGATTCAGGATGCGTCGATGGCCTTCAAGAAGGCGCTTATCGAGCGAGCCCTGGGCGCAGAGCTGGGCCACCATCTTGGCTATCCTCAGGGCGCGGAGCGTCCCGAGGAGTCGAGTAACCAGCGCAACGGTAAAAGCGGCAAGACCGTTCTGACAGACGACGGTCCGCTTCGTCTGGAGATTCCCCGTGATCGCGATGGCAGCTTTGCGCCGATCCTGATTCCCAAGCATGAGCGGCGCTTTACCGGGTTCGATGACAAGATCATCGCCATGTACGCTCGGGGCATGACGGTTCGCGAGATTCGCGCGTTTCTCTTGGAACAGTACGGGACAGATGTCTCGCACGACTTCATCAGTTCGGTCACCGACGCGGTGATGGAGGAGATCGGCGCCTGGCAGCAACGACCGCTTGAGCAGATGTATCCGGTCATCTTCTTCGACGCGTTGCGGGTCAAAATCAGGGAAGAAGGACTGGTCCGCAATAAGGCCATCTACTTGGCCTTGGGCGTATTACCGGACGGAACCCGCGATATCTTGGGCATCTGGATCGAGACAACGGAAGGCGCCAAGTTCTGGATGAAGGTCTTCAATGACCTCAAGACACGCGGAGTCGAAGATGTGCTGATTGCCGTGACCGATGGTCTCAAAGGCATGCCAGAAGCCCTGAGCGCGGTGTTTCCTGAGACGACTTTGCAGACCTGCATCGTACATCTGATCCGCAACAGCCTCGACTATGCAGCCTGGGACAAACGTCGGGAACTGGCCAAAGCGCTTAAGCCGATCTATCAAGCGATCAACGCCGAGGCCGCCGAAGCGGCTTTGGACTCGTTCGAAAATGGCCCCTGGGGCAAACAGTACCCAACCATCGTAGCTGCCTGGCGACGCGCCTGGGATCGAGTCATCCCGTTTTTTGTCTTTCCGCCCGCCATCCGGAAAGTGATTTACACGACCAATGCAATCGAGAGCATCAACGCTCAACTGCGCAAGATCATTAAAACGAGGGGGCACTTCCCAACCGATGAAGCTGCCACCAAGTTAATCTGGCTGGGCTTGCGCAATATAACCGCAAACTGGGGCAGTGCAGCCCATGACTGGAAAAGCGCCATGAATCAGTTCGCGATCCTGTACGGGGATCGGTTCATCAGGCCGACGTGGTAAATGAAGGTCTGCCTAACGGCAGGCCGTTACCGGCCCGCACACAAAAAATCTGACACTCCCCGCCCGCCATTAGTTTAGAAAAATCTGAACTAAGTATTTGCCGCCAGCGATTCTTCACGGCAAAAGCTTTTCGCAGAATCGGCCCCTGATCAATAAAACAAACGATGAGGCCCTACCCGTGGACAAGATTCTTCACCAACCACTGGGCGGCAACGAAATGCCGCGCTTCGGCGGCATCGCCACCATGATGCGACTCCCCCATTTGCAAACCGCTGCCGGCCTCGACGCTGCGTTCGTCGGCGTACCGCTGGACATCGGCACCTCCCTGCGCGCCGGCACCCGTTTCGGGCCCCGCGAAATCCGCGCCGAATCCGTGATGATCCGCCCCTACAACATGGCCACCGGCGCCGCGCCATTCGACTCGCTGGCGGTGGCGGACATTGGCGACGTGGCGATCAACACCTTCAATCTGCTGGACGCGGTACGGATCATCGAAGAGTCGTACCACCAGATTCTCGAACACAACGTGATCCCCCTGACCCTGGGCGGCGACCACACCATCACCCTGCCGATCCTGCGGGCGATCCATAAGAAGCACGGCAAGGTCGGGCTGGTGCACATCGACGCCCACGCCGATGTGAACGACCACATGTTCGGCGAGAAAATCGCCCACGGCACCACCTTCCGCCGCGCTGTGGAAGAAGGCCTGCTCGATTGCGACCGCGTCGTCCAGATCGGCCTGCGGGCCCAGGGCTATACCGCCGACGATTTCAACTGGAGCCGCAACCAGGGCTTCCGCGTGGTCCAGGCCGAAGAGTGCTGGCACAAATCCCTGGCACCACTGATGGCCGAAGTGCGCGAGAAAGTCGGCGGCGGCCCGGTGTACCTGAGTTTCGACATCGACGGCATCGACCCCGCCTGGGCGCCTGGCACGGGCACCCCGGAAATCGGCGGCCTGACCACCATCCAGGCGATCGAAATCGTCCGTGGTTGCCAGGGCCTCGACCTGGTCGGTTGCGATCTGGTAGAAGTCTCGCCGCCGTATGACACCACCGGCAACACCTCGCTGCTGGGCGCCAACCTGCTGTACGAGATGCTCTGCGTACTACCTGGCGTGGTCCATCGCTGAGGCGCCGCCATGAGCCATCGGGATCAGGTTCTCAAGGCCGCCGCCGAGCTGGTATCGGCCTTCGCCCGCAATGACCGCGAGGTTTACTTCGGCGCGTTCGCGGCCGATGCGAGTTTCGTGTTCTACACCCTCGAACAGCCGCTGCTGTCACGCGAGGCCTACCAGGCCTTGTGGGACCGCTGGCGGTCCGAGGAGGGTTTCGAGGTGCTGAACTGCACCTCGAGCAACGCCTTCGTCAGCCTGCAAGGGGACGTGGCGATTTTCATCCATGACGTGGCCACCGAGCTGCGCATGCAAGGGGAGCTTCACTTTAGCCAGGAGCGCGAAACCATTGTGTTTCGCCAAGAACAACAAGGCCTATGGCTGGCCTGTCATGAACATTTGTCCGCAATGCCGGAAGGGCTGCCACCCCCTTAGCCAAGCAGGCAACGTTCACATCCGATGAACGCGCCTCGATGATCGGAGCAGATCATGAATAACAATAACGATAAAAGCCTTACGCAGATTGAAACCAACGGGGTCGAACAGATCCCCGACCATGAACGAACCGCCGGTCCGGGCGATCTGTTTCGCCTGATCTTCGGCGGCGCCAATACCTTTGCCACCGCCGTGCTCGGCAGTTTCCCGGTGCTGTTCGGCCTGTCATTCCAGGCCGGTGCCTGGGCGATTGTGCTTGGGGTGTTGGTGGGTTCGATCATCCTCGCGCCGATGGGCCTGTTCGGCCCGCTCAACGGCACCAACAACGCGGTGTCTTCGGGTGCGCACTTCGGCGTCCACGGGCGAATCGTCGGCTCGTTCCTCTCGCTGTTGACCGCTATCGCGTTCTTCTCGCTGTCGGTGTGGAGTTCGGGCGATGCGCTGATCGGCGGCGCCAAGCGCTTGATCGGCGTGCCGGAAACCGACCTCAGCCTGGGCTTGGCCTACGGCTTGTTCGCACTCCTGGTGTTGACCGTGTGCATCTACGGCTTCCGCTTCATGCTGTGGGTCAACCGCATCGCCGTGTGGGCCGCCAGCCTGCTGTTCCTGCTGGGCATATTCGCCTTCGCGCCGAGCTTCGACAGCCAGTTCGCCGGCACGGTCAGCCTCGGCCAGCCGGGCTTCTACGCCGCTTTCATCGGCGCCGCGCTGGTGGCCATGAGCAACCCGATTTCCTTCGGCGCGTTCCTGGGCGACTGGTCGCGCTACATCCCGCGAGATACGCCGAAGCCGCGCATCATGCTGGCGGTGATCGCTGCCCAGTTGGCCACGCTGATTCCGTTCCTGTTCGGCCTTGCCACCGCCACCATCGTGGCGATCAAGGCACCGGACTACATCGCGGCCAACAACTACGTGGGCGGCCTGCTGGCGGTTTCGCCGGGATGGTTCTTCCTGCCGGTGTGCCTGATAGCGGTGATCGGCGGCATGTCCACCGGGACCACGTCGCTGTACGGCACCGGGCTGGACATGTCCAGCGTCTTTCCCCGCGTGCTGTCGCGGGTCAAGGCGACGCTGCTGATCGGCGTGCTGTCGATTGCCTTCATCTTTATCGGGCGCTTCGCCGCGAACCTTGTGCAGAGCGTCTCGACCTTCGCCGTGCTGATCATCACCTGCACTACGCCATGGATGGTGATCATGATCATCGGCCTGCTGGTGCGCCGCGGCTTCTACTGCCCGGACGACTTGCAGGTGTTCACCCGCGGCGAAACCGGCGGGCGCTACTGGTTCAGCCACGGCTGGAACTGGCGGGGCCTGGGGGCGTGGATTCCCAGCGCATTGGTGGGGCTGTGCTTCGTCAATCTGCCGGGGCAATTCGTCGGGCCATTGGGCGAACTGGCCGGCGGTATCGACGTCAGCCTGCCGGTGACCCTGGGGCTGGCGTCGGTGGTTTACCTGGCGCTGCTGGGACTGTTTCCAGAGCCGGCGGCGGTGTATGGACCGCAGGATCCGCGTAGCACTGATCCGCTCAACCCGTCAGAACTGCGACAGGCCGCCTGACTGACCAATTCCCGTGGCGAGGGAGCTTGCTCCCGCTGGGTTGCGCAGCGACCCCCAGGTTTTCTGACTTGAAAAGCGGCGACTGCTGCGCAGTCGAGCGGGAGCAAGCTCCCTCGCCACGAAAGCCCGTGCGCATTGAGGCTGCGGTGTCAATGCCAGCAGCCTCGCCCCACATAAAAAGACAATCGGAGACACGCCATCATGGCTTTGGATTTAATCGTCGTTCTCATCTATGCCGCCGGCATGATCGCCCTGGGCTGGTATGGCATGCGCCGCGCCAAGACGCGTGACGACTACTTGGTCGCCGGGCGCAACCTCGGCCCGGGTTTTTACCTGGGCACCATGGCCGCGACCGTGCTGGGCGGCGCATCGACCATCGGCACCGTGCGCCTGGGCTATGTCCACGGCATTTCCGGGTTCTGGCTGTGCGGCGCGATCGGCCTGGGCATCGTCGGCCTGAGCCTGTTCCTGGCCAAGCCGCTGCTCAAGCTGAAGATCTACACCGTGACCCAAGTGCTGGAGCGCCGCTACAACCCGGCGGCTCGTCACGCCAGCGCGCTGATCATGCTGGTGTATGCGCTGATGATCGGCGCCACCTCGACCATCGCCATCGGCACGGTGATGCAGGTGCTGTTCGGCCTGCCCTTCTGGGCTTCGATCCTGGTGGGCGGCGGTGTCGTCGTGCTGTATTCCACCATCGGTGGCATGTGGTCGCTGACCCTGACCGACATCGTGCAATTTTTGATCATGACCGTTGGCCTGGTGTTCCTGCTGATGCCGATGTCCATCGTCGACGCCGGCGGCTGGGATGCGATGGTGGCGGCGTTGCCGGCGCGTTATTTCGATTTCACCGCGATCGGCTGGGACACGATCCTCACTTACTTCCTGATCTACTTCTTCGGCATCTTCATCGGCCAGGACATCTGGCAACGGGTGTTCACCGCTCGCAGCGAGCGCGTGGCGAAAGTCGCCGGTACTGCCGCCGGCCTTTATTGCGTGCTCTACGGCCTGGCCGGTGCGCTGATCGGCATGGCCGCCAAGGTGTTGCTGCCGGACCTGGAAAACGTCAACAACGCCTTCGCCAGCGTGGTGCAGACCAGCCTGCCCAATGGCATTCGCGGGCTGGTAATCGCCGCAGCGCTGGCGGCGCTGATGTCCACCGCCGCGGCGGGCCTGCTGGCAGCGTCCACAACGGTGGTCCAGGACCTGTTGCCGCGTCTGCGCCAGGGTCGAGAAAGCGGCGACGGCGACGTCCACGAGAACCGCATCGCGACCTTGCTGCTGGGTGTGGTGGTGCTGGGCATCGCCCTGGTGGTCAGCGACGTGATCAGCGCCCTGACCCTGGCTTACAACCTGCTGGTGGGCGGCATGCTGATCCCGCTGATCGGCGCGATCTATTGGAAACGCGCCACCACGGCCGGGGCAATCACTAGCATGTCGCTGGGCTTCCTGACCGCGCTGTTCTTCATGTTCAAGGACGGCCTGGATGCGAACACGCCGATCTACTACAGCCTGAGCGTGGCGCTGGTGAGTTTTGTGCTGGTGAGCCTGTTGTCGCCACGTTCGAATGTGGTGGCTAAGGCCGCTTGATCAAGCAGCAGGAAAGGTTTTCTTCGAGGGGCATGGCGTCGGTGGCCATGCCCCTTTTTTTCCTGCATCTGTCCCGTCAAAACAAAAAAAAGATCGCAGTCTCGGGCTGTTTCAATTGAAACAGCCCGAGACTGCGATCTCTCCAAAATCGGTGGGTTTACCGGCGGCGCGGCTGGCGGCGGCGTTGCTCGTCGTCGGTGCGGATCGGTATCGGCTGCATCGGCGGTTCGATCAGGCCGAGCGCGACACCCAAGTCGTGAAGCCAGTTCTGGATTTTCTCTTTCATCGTGGTGCCCCCTCAGGGTGGTGCGAGCGGCAGATTTCTGTGGCCCCTTCGCACTGATAATAGTCCGAAGTCCTACGCAATGCTCGTGACAGATTGCAATGATCTGTTACTGAATTGATCCAAATCCCAACCTGGGAGTTCAAGCCGATTGCGCCGTGATCATTGGCGCACGCGGCCAGGCTTGTTGTTGCAGTTCAATCCAGGCGTTCAAGTTGGCGCCTACCATGCCTTTGCGCCACATCAACCAGGTCGTTGCGCTGGCAAACGGCTCGGCCAGCGGATGCATCAATACCCGTTCGCGGCCCGGCAGGCTAGCGAGCATCGACTCGGACATCAACGCCACCCCGGACCCGGCGATCACGCAGGCCAGCATCCCTTGGTACGACTCAATCTCCATCGCCCGACCCATGGTTGCATGATCATGGGCAAACCAGGCTTCCAAGCGCATCCGGTAGGAACAGCCGCGCCGGAACGTGAACACCGCGCGGCCCTGGACATCCAGCGCACTGCGCACCGGTGGATGATCGGCCTCGGTGATCAACACCAGCCGCTCGTCGCACAACGGCACGCCATCCAGCCCCGCCAGCTCCAGCGGGCCGTCCACCAACGCCGCATCGAGGCGATTGGTGAGCAGGCCTTCCAGCAATTCTCCGCTCGGCCCCGATTGCACTTGCAAGTTCACCGCCGGGTAAGCCCGGTGGTAACCGGCCAGCAGGTCCGGCAAATGCGTCGCCGCCGTGCTGTACATGGTGCCCAACACAAAATCCCCGGCCGGCTGACCGCCCTGCACCGCCGTATGGGCTTCGTCATGCAGGGCAAACAGCTTGGTCGCATAGTCCAACAGGACTTTTCCCGCAGGCGATAACTGCAAACGCTGACGCTCACGCAGGAAAAGGTCGACGCCCAACTGCTCTTCGAGCTGCTTGAGCCGGGTCGAAAGGTTCGACGGCACCCGGTGCAGGCGTTCTGCCGCTCGGGTGATGGAGCCTTCTTCGGCCACCGCCTGGAAAATCCGTAACTGGCTGAACTCCACGACCTTCTCCAAAAAAGAACAAGTTACTCACTATTATTCATTTTTAATGAAAGTCAATCGATTCTAGCCTGACGGTCATTCGCCTCGACGCTGGAGATCGACCATGTCGCCCTTGATTCGCCTGCTCGCCAGTTTCATTGCCCTGATGATGGCCATGGGCATTGGCCGCTTCGCCCTGACACCGCAATTACCTCATTTAATCGGCGAAGGTCAGGTCGACTTGACCGCCGCCGGTCTGATTGCAGCCGCCAATTACCTGGGTTATCTACTCGGTGCGCTGGATGCCATGTTCGCCCGTCGTCCGCAACAGGTGCAGCGACGTCTATTGGGAGGCCTGTGGCTGTGCGTAGTACTGACGCTGGCGTCGTTCTGGGCCTGGGGATTCTGGCCGCACCTGGCGCTGCGCTTCGGCACCGGCGTGGCGAGTGCCTGGGTGATGGTGATGATTACCGCGTTGAGCCAACCTTTGGCAGCGGCGGCGGGACGGCCCCGACTCGGCGCACTGGTATTTGCCGGACCAGGCCTGGGGATTTTTCTTACAGGCTTGCTGGCCTTGGGTTCGAACTTGCTGGGCCAGACATCCGACACCCTATGGCTGGTGTATGCCGGCGCAGCGCTGGTGATGTTGCTGGTGATTCTGCCGGCCCTGCCCAAACCCGTACCGACGACCACTGTTGCAGCACCCATCGCCGCGTCCAGCAACAGCGGCATCGCCCGGCTCTGCGTGGTCTACGCCTTGTATGGTGTGGGCTACATCATTCCGGCGACTTTCCTGTCGCAAATGGCTTCTGCGCAATTTCAGGGGCAGTGGCAGGCGGATCTGTTTTGGCCCTGCTTCGGCCTGGCCGCTGCCACCGGCGTGCTGCTGGTGAGCCTGCGCCGGCCGAACCCGAACACCACCAGTCGCTGGTTGGTGGCGACATTGTGGCTGCAAGCCGCTGGCGTATTTGCCTGCCTGCTGGGCAGCGGCATGGGGCTGGCCATGGGTGTGTTTCTCTGTGGCGCGCCGTTCCTCGCCTGCATGCAACTGATGGTGATGCGTGCCAGGGAACTGGCGCCCCACGCGACCCAGCGCAACATCGGGCTGCTGACCGCCTGCTTTGCCGTAGGCCAGCTCAGCGGTCCATTGCTGGCGGCGCTGAGCAGCCATTTCAGCGGCGGCCTGCAACCGGCGCTGATCGTCGCCGGCAGCGGTTTGGTGTTGGCGGGCGGTCTGTTGCTGCGGCCCGCCAAACGCGGCGCGAGGAACCCTTGCGCCCAGACCGCCCTACGCTGATCAGGCTTGGCCGGCGGGGCTGTAGGATTTGTCCAACTGCGACGTCGGCTCACGTCGCGCCAAGGCGAAATACAACACTCCGCCGAGGAAGCATCCGGTGAACCAGGCAAAGTTGGCCATCGGTTGCAGCAGCGGCGTGAAAGTGACCGCCACCCCCATCAACGTCGCCGGAACCAACGCCTTGATGGCGGTCCAGTTGATGCCGCCACTGTAGTAATAACGCCCGCTCGGGCCGTCGTTGAACAGGGCATCAACATCGATCTGCTGTTTTTTGATCAGGTAATAATCCACCAACAGAATGCCGAACAACGGCCCGATAAACGCTGCCAGCACGTCCAGGGTGTAGTGGATCACTTCAGGGTTGTTGAACAGGTTCCACGGGGTGATGAAAATCGACGCCACCGCCGCGATCATGCCACCGGCGCGCCAACTGATCTTGCTCGGCGCGACGTTGGCAAAGTCGAAGGCCGGGGACACAAAGTTGGCGACAATATTAATGCCGATGGTGGCGGTCACGAAGGCAAACGCCCCGAGCAAGACGGCGACATCGTTGTCGATGCGCGCCACCGTAGCGATCGGATCGTGAAGCATTTCCCCGAATACCGGCAAGGTCCCGGAGACAATCACCACGGTGACCAGGGAGAACGCCAGGAAATTCACCGGCAGCCCCCAGAAATTTCCCCGGCGCACGTCAGACATGCTCCGGCAATAACGGCTGAAATCACCGAAGTTCAGGGTTGGGCCGGAAAAGTACGACACCACCAAAGCTGTCGCCACGATGACCTGGCCAAACGCTTGCCAGCCGGACAGCGACTTCTCGGCCAAGGTAAAACTGATGTTGCTCCAACCGGCTTTCCAGACGATCCAACCGGCCAACAGGAACATCACCGCATACACCAGCGGCCCGGCCCAGTCGATGAAACGACGGATCGACTCCATGCCCGTCCAGAACACCAGCGCTTGGACAAACCATAAGCCGAGGAAACCAAACCAGCCCAGGTAGGACAAACCTGCAAAATGCGGCGTCGCATAGACTTCCATCGAAGGAAAAAACCGCAGCACCACAATGATCAGCGCACTCGAGGCCAGATAGGTCTGGATGCCATACCAGGCCACGGCGATCAGGCCTCGGATCACCGCCGGGATATTCGCTCCGAACACGCCGAACGCCAGCCGGCAAATGACAGGATAAGGCACCGCCGCCTGCTGGCTCGGCTTGGCGACCAGGTTGGCGATCAACTGCACGATGCAAATCCCGCCCAACAATGCGATGAGCACCTGCCAACTCGCCAAGCCCAAGGCGAACAGGCTGGCGGCAAATACATAGCCGCCGACGCTGTGCACGTCACTCATCCAGAACGCGAAGATGTTGTACCAATTCCATTTCTGCGGCAGCGGGCCCAAGTCTTCGTTATAGAGACGAGGGCTATAGCCGTTGGGCATTTGCTCGGACATCGCGGGGCTCCTTTTCGATACCGCCGAGCCCCCGAGTTGATTGTCCACCACACTGCGCACGGGAGCTGGCATGGTTTGTATACCGGTTCCCAGGCAGAATGCGTGCCACAGGCGCTGGATGTGAGACAAACCGTGGTGTTCAGCGCAGGTAAAAACCGAACGAGCACAGACGAACGCCCGCGAACAGAGCGCAGGTGCATGTTTAAGGTGCAGGTTTTTGTATACAGCGAGAATCAACCGTGGCGAGGGAGCTTGCTCCCGCTGGGCTGCGAAGCAGCCCCAAAACTATTTTTCACCACAGTACGTCAGGAAGATCGCCGGGGCCCGCTACGCAGGCCAGCGGGAGCAAGCTCCCTCGCCACAAGGTCACAAGCTCATAAACCCGGGAGGCTGCGTTCGATCAGCTCAACTCGATACGATCGGCATGAATGACAATCTGCCCATTCTTGTACAGCGCACCAATGGCCTTCTTAAAGTTGCCCTTGCTCACGCCAAACAGGCTGGTGATCAATACCGGGTCGCTCTTGTCACTGACCGGGAGCGTGCCGTTGTTCTCACGCAACTTGGCGAGGATCTTGGCGTTCAAACTGGTGGCCGCTTCCTGACCCACCGGCTGCAGGCTCAGGCTGATCTTGCCGTCCGGACGGATTTCCTTGATGAAACCCTTTTCCTCTTTACCGGCGCGCATGAACTTGAAGATTTCGTTCTTGTGGATCAAGCCCCAGTGCTTGTTATTGATGATCGCCTTGAAGCCCATGTCAGTGGCTTCGGCCACCAGCAAATCGACTTCCTGCCCAGGCGTATAGTTGGCCGGGGTCTTGTCCAGATAACGGTCCAAGCGCGCCGTGGCGGTGATGCGGCGGGTGTGTTTGTCCAGGTAGACATGCACCACGCAATATTCGCCGGCGGTCATCTGGCGTTTCTCTTCGGAGTACGGCAGCAGCAGATCCTTGGGCAGCCCCCAGTCCAGGAACACGCCGATGCTGTTGACCTCAACCACTTTCAGGCTGGCAAATTCGCCCACCTGGACTTTCGGCTTTTCAGTGGTGGCGATCAGTTTGTCGTCGCTGTCCAGATAAATAAAAACATTCAGCCAGTCTTCATCTTCGCTGGGAATATCCTTGGGGATATAACGATTGGGCAGCAGGATTTCACCGTCCGCCCCACCGTCCAGATATAAACCGAAGTTGGTATGTTTAACCACTTGCAAACTGTTGTAGCGCCCGACTAAAGCCATTTCCAATACCCTCATTGCGTGGGCGGCATTCTACCCGGTTTTGCGGCGCGATTCGTGGCCGACGACGAGCTTCGCCGCGCGGCCTTTGATTTTCCTGGGTTTTCGTCCAAGGCATGGCCATTCGTCAGACGCCCGAAAGTTCGCGTCGCTTCCCGTCGGCCCTGGGCTTGCTCAGGCGTTCTTATTTAAAACAGCGACTTAGCGCCATAAACACGGATAAAACGCCGATATTCCGGATTCAGCCACAACAACTCAGGAGGATATTTGCCAAGCAATTGTCAAGTATTTCCTGTACGATGCCTGGCCCAATTAATTATCTACAGGTTAATGGTCGTCATGCGCGTAAAAGCATCCAACAGCAAATCAAAGCCAGCTCCAGCCGTTGAAACCAGCGAGTCGATCAACGACCAGATCGCTGCGTTCCTCAAGTCCGGCGGTGAAATCCAGCAAATTGCCAAAGGTGTCAGCGGCCAGACATTCGGTCCGTCCAAGCAGATCAGCCTGGGCAAGAAGTAAACTTCGTAACACCTGGTCCCAAAGCGCTTTGACGCTCGAAGCGCTTGGACTGGAACCCCTCTGCTTACCCCCCTTCGCGCAAAAATCGACGAACGGCCATCGCGGTCGAGCATTCGCCGGTATGCTTGCACCTCTCTAGCTCAGGCGTTTCAGCTTGGCTACGGTCCCCTGCTCCTCGCTATTCACGGAGTGAAGCATGCGCATTCACACGGTCGTGCTGTTGATCAGCCTATTGGCCTGTCCTCTCGTCCAAGGGCAGGTGTTCCAGCGCGAGCTCGGTGACTTCGACCTTAAACTCGGCACCACGCCCAGCCGTAGCATGGCCCAGGGCCTTGTCACGCCATCGAGCACCGGTTCGTTCCACGGCGGCCTGGACCTGAGCCATGACAGCGGCTGGTATATCGGCCAGTGGTCGCCCAGCGCGGGAGTGTCCGCCGATCTTGAAGTCGATTCCTACATGGGTTTCAAACAGCCCTTCGACCAGACCCTCGGTTATGAAGTCGGCCTTATCCATTACAGCTACCCCACCGTCGATACGCTCGACAGCCAAGAGTTCTATGGCGGCCTGACCCTGCTCGGCAGTCGCTTCGGCGCAGCCCTGAGCAATGACCCGGACAAACAAAACAGCACCTTGTTTGCCGACCTGGGCGGCAACGTGCCGTTCGGCATTGGCATCAGCGCCAAATACACCACCCACCAGCTCAACTCGCCGGTGTCTGTGGATAACGGCTCCATCAGCAGCTTCAGCGACTGGTCGTTGAAAATCTCCCGGCCTTGGAAAGGCATCGACCTGGACCTGATCTACAGCGACTCTAGCCTCAGCGGCAACAGCTGCTCGGCGTATTCCGGTCACAACAGTGAGTGCGACGGACTGGTCACACTGAAGATGGCCCATCCTTTTTACTAAGCGTTACGTATTCAATCGGCTGAACTGCGGCGCGCCTGCCATGCTCAAACAAAGCACCTACGCCCTTGCAAGGACTCGCTCATGTCGCGCTGGTTAACCCGCACCGCCATGTTTATCGCCATGCTTCTCGTGCTCACCGCTTGCAGCCGTGTCGGGCTGGCGTACCGCAACCTTGACCTGATCATCCCCTGGACGCTCAACGACTATTTGGAGATCAACGGTGAGCAAAAAGACTGGTTCGACGATCGCCTCAAGGAGCACCTGAGCTGGCATTGCAGCACGCAATTGCCCGGCTACCTTGACTGGCTCGATCGCCTGAAGACTATGGTGCAAACCAACCAGGTAACCGACGAAGCCCTGCAGCAACGCACCCGCGAGGCCAAGGCCGCCATCGCCGAAACCGCCCGGGAAATCACCCCGTCGGCCATCAAACTGCTGCAAGGCCTGAGCGACGACCAAGTGGCCGACATGGACGCCGCGTTTGTCAAAGACCAACGCAAACGCCAACGGGAATACCTCAAGCCGACGCTGCAACAGCAGATCAAGGAACGTGCCGAGCGCATGGAAAAACGCCTGAACGACTGGATCGGCCCACTCAACGACGCCCAGCGTCAACGGGTACAAGCCTGGTCCACCGCCCTCGGCGACCAGAACCAGCAATGGATCGCCAACCGCGCTCACTGGCAGAACCAATTCAGCCAAGCCGTGGCCCAGCGCCACAGCCCGGACTTTCCCAAACGCATCGAGCAATTGCTGGTCAACCGCGAAAGTCTATGGACTCCCGCCTACCGGGAGGCCTACAACAAGACCGAAGCACAGGCCCGCAATCTGCTGGTGGACCTGATGGGCGACAGCACCGCGGAGCAGCGTGAACGGCTGTTGCAAAAAATCGACGGGGTGAAAAGGGACTTCAGTGATTTGAAATGCTTGAAGGTAGCGCAACGGTAGGACAGGCCATCACCTGGGAGCGGGCGAGCCCCGCTCCCAGGTGATATAGCGCTGGATCTAGGCAATCTGCGCCTTCGAAGCCAAATCATCGAACGTAAACTCATCCAGCGCATCTTCCTGTTCATCCAGCACCTGGCGCGGATGATCGTTACCCGGAATGCTGCTGTCGATCAGGCTCAACAACCGCGAGCCACGCGGCGTCAGCACAAAATTCTCGCCATTGCCGCCTTCTTCCTCCGGACGAGGTTCAATATAGCCGCGCTCCAGCAGTAACTTCTCGTACTCTCCGGCGACCGCTTTCAGATGATCGAGGTTCTCGATTTCTTCGCCCTCAGCTGCTTTCGCCGCCGCGTGCTGCTCCGCATAGGGCCGAGGGGTAAAACTGTGGCCGGCGCCGTTCTGCACTTCGTGAAGCAACCGTTCGATCAAGTCCCAGTTATAAGTCGTCATCCTGGTCCATCCTCTAAAGAGTGAGATGCCTACTTGTTTTGTGACCGAGGCGGCGCCGCGCCGTTCAGCCGGGTTCACGACCGGTCCTCTCCCCGAGCCGACCAACGGCATGTCGAATCCGACGCCAACCAAACGACTAGGCAGAGCAACCGTCGATAAACGAATCTCTGAGGAGCAGCCCATGAACATCGAACACCATCCAGTCGTGTCGCGGGAAGAATGGCTCGCCGCCCGCACCCAACACCTGGCTCACGAAAAAGCCTTCACCCGCGAACGGGACAAACTCAGCGCCGAACGCCGCGCCCTGCCCTGGGTAAAAATCGACAAGCCCTACCGCTTCCAAGGCCCGCACGGCGAACTGAGCCTGGCCGACCTGTTCGGCGGTCGCAGCCAACTGATCATCTACCACTTCATGTTCGGCCCCGCCTGGACCGAAGGCTGCCAAGGCTGCTCGTTCCTGTCCGACCACATCGACGGCGCCAACCAACACCTGGCCCACCACGACGTGGCCGTCGTGGCCGTCTCCCGCGCGCCCCTGGCCGAATTCCAGCCCTTCAAACGCCGCATGGGCTGGGCCTTCGACTGGGTCTCGTCAGAAAGCTGCGACTTCAACTACGACTTCGGTGTCAGCTTCAAGACCGAAGACACCGCCGCCGGAAAAGCCACCTACAACTACGAAAAAACCGACACCACCGAAGGCGAACTCCCCGGCCTGAGCGTCTTCTATCGCAACGAAACCGGCGACATCTTCCACACCTACTCCACCTACGCCCGCGGCCTCGACATCCTGGTCGGCACCTACAACTACCTCGACCTCACGCCGAAGGGCCGCAACGAAGAGGAGATCATGGATTGGGTGCGGCATCATGATAAATACGAAGAGGCCAAGCCGCGTGGCTGCTGCCATGGCTGATGGGCCAGCCGCCCAGTCGAGCGCGGTATCCGTGGCGAGGGAGCTTGCTCCCGCTCGACTGCGTAGCAGTCGCCAGTTTTGCCTTAACCACAGCGCTGGGCGATAGGTTTGATGAAATCGGAGGAGCTGCGGGCGCAGGTAACAGAATTAACGACAACGGGCGACTTCTCAGCCACCCGTTTCATAGCATCAATTGGCTCACCGACGATGGCCCTGCTGAGCCTGCATGTATTGGCGAAGAAGCTGATTGATGCGTGTCTGATAGCCCGCGCCCTGCCCCTTGAACCACTCGACCACATCGGCATCAAGGCGAATAGTCACCGACTGCTTTACCGGCACACGCAGCTCGGCGCGACGGAAGAAGTCCTCATCCAATTCGGGGATATCCCTGGTATCGATGTCCGCGTCATCCAACTTGGCCAAGCGCTCCCAGTCAGTTTTCGATGTTTTCGACATAACGTATGGCCTCCTGCTTAGTAGCTTTTCGGGCGGAGATGATGCGGATCACATCGCCCCGTCGTTCGGTGTACACGACCACGCCAATCAACGTTTTGATCAATCCGATAGTGATCCAACGCTCTTCGCCGTAGGCCCTTCGGTCATCGTGCAAGACCAGCATCGGATGCTGAAAAATGCCCGGCACGTCGTTGAAGTCGATGCCGTGCTTAAGAATGTTGGCCCGGTTCTTGGCTTCGTCCCATTCAAACAGCATGGGACCGTCTGTACTTACTTACGTACATACACAGTACTCTCCTCTGCAGAAATACACAGCCCCGGTAGCTCGATGGAATGACCATCGGATCACTAGCGACATTGGAAACAGCTCAAAAGGCGCAACCGTATTCGACGCATGACGCCTCTTCCCCGAAGATTACTGTCGTAACCGTTCATCTGAAATCAGACGTATCCTGTAAAAAAGTGCGAAACGTCCTGCGCAGAGGTGGAAACCTCCTGCGAAACGAACAGACAAGGTGGCAAACAGGTCGTAGTAGGAAACGGGGGACTGACGCCGCATCACGATGAATACGAAAGAGAAAAACCCCACGGTTGCTGATGCGACTAAGCACAATCCTCAAGTCGATCACCGCTTCCGTGGCGAGGGAGCTTGCTCCCGCTCGACTGCGCAGCAGTTGCTTGCTTTAAGCCGACAAATACCAGGCCAAACGTCCTACATGAAGCTCGGAAAGCGGAGTCTTGTGGCACTGGAACGGGCCGGCCTATAGTTCGTCGTCGCCCAAAAGACGACCGGGTTTGGCGACCCGAATCAACAGAGAGGCTCATCAACTTCCGAGGCTCTTGCTATGACCAGATTCATGCCCATCACTGGCGTCGACTGCACTCCAGCCACCCTGCTCATCGACACCGAAGCCCCACTCAATGTCCTCTTCGAAACCGCCGACTACCGCATCCGCACCGTGACCCAGGTGCTGGAAAACATCGCGTTCCGCTCGGATATCAGCTCCGATACGGTAGTGCTTTCTGACTTTTGCAAGATGCTGACGATAGCGTTGCGCGACGGGTGTGATGTGATGGATGTGATTGGGAGACGGTTGCGGGCGCAAGCTGCTGAGTAGCGCAAATGGGCGACCTTTGGCCGCCCGTTTCACTTTCGAATTATGGAATAACAAGGCACACGCTTGACCCTGAATATGCAGCCTTGCTTTTTCTGTATTTTATAGACTACATTTTATGAAGAAGATCGAATCCAGCAAATTCCGATCCTGGCTGAAAAAGCTCAAGGATGACACCGGCAGAGCTCGTATCACCTCACGGATCAATCGACTGACAGAGGGGTTACCTGGCGATGTCGCTCCAGTCGGCCATGGTATCAGTGAGCTACGAATTCATTACGGGCCTGGCTACAGGGTGTACTTCCACCAGCAGGGCGACGTGCTGGTGATTCTACTCTGTGGCGGCGATAAGGGCAGTCAGAGCCGCGACATTGAAACCGCCCACCAGATAATGCAGGCGTGGAGAGCACAGAATGACTGAGACTTTTACAGAATTCGACCCCGCAGAATACCTCAGCACTCCCGAGGCCATCGCGGAGTTCATGAGCGATGCCCTGGAAACCGGCGATGCAAGCTATATCGCCAAAGCGATGGGGGTAGTCGCACGAGTCAAGGGGATGGCGGAATTGGCCAGGGAAACTGGCCTGTCGCGCGAACAGCTATACCGCTCGTTCAGCGAGCATGGTAATCCCACTCTGAAAACACTCCTGGCGGTCATGAAAGCACTTGGCGTCGACATGACGGCTCGGCCCCACACCCACACTACGTCGTAGCCATAACGGAAGCAGCGCAGGAAACGAGGACAGATTTATTTTGCTGTCTGCCCCTTGGCCGCCGCTGCCCTCGTTGTTCTACTCGTATGCCAACAATCCGCTCTACCTCGTCAATGAAGCGCCCTGTCCCGGTCAACTGATCACGCTGCAGCGCATCTTGCATCAAACGGACCTGATCTGTAGGTACAAAAAGATCCTGCGCGGCGGCAGGATTCCCCTCATCAGCAGCCCACCTTGCAATCACTGAACTTTCTCCCCGCCATCAGCCTCAACCGTTTATCTGCCCAACAAAGGAATACGAGGCCCGAGCCATGAAAACCCTGATCACACTCACCCTCGCTGCCACCCTCACCTGCGCCCTGCCCGCCTGGGCCGCTTGCACGCCCGAAGAAGCGACCATCAAGCGCGAGCAACTGGCGGATAAGGTCGCCAAGCTCACCGAGCAGGATCCATCCAAGGCCAAGGAGATGAATGACGAACTGCAGGCCATGAAGATGGAGACATCCAGCAAGAAGGTGCCGGACAAGTGCGAGTTGATTGATAAGCGCCTGCGGGAACTGGAGGAGGCGCAGAAGAAGGCGGAGTGAGCGCCGAGCTCAGCACATCCCGCTTCTGTGGCGAGGGAGCTTGCTCCCGCTGGGGTGCGAAGCAGCCCTGAAGTCAGTAACTCGGTGTGCCAGGGGCAAACGGGGTGCTTTTATTGGGGCTGCTGCGCAGCCCAGCGGGAGCAAGCTCCCTCGCCACAGGGTTTTGCGTCAGATTCAACTGCTCATAAAAAAACCGGACCCAAGGTCCGGTTTTTTTCATCAAGCGCTAACGCCGATTTTACTCAGCCGCCGGCGCCTCTGGCTTGCGGCGCTTGAGCGGGGCCATGCCGTCCTTGCTGACCAACGACAAGGCGTCGGTCTTCGGGCGGTTGGCGATCTTGCGCTTGGTCGGGGCCTTGGCGCCTGTTTTTTTCTTGTCGCCCTTGGCGTCGACTTTTTTCTTCTTCACACCAACGGCCTTGCCCGAGGCCTTGACCTTTTTCGGTCCGCCGTAGGTGCCTTTGACTTCCTTGATGGTGCGACGCTCGAAGCTCTGCTTGAGGTAGCGCTCGACGCTCGACATCAGGTTCCAGTCGCCATGGCAGATCAGCGAGATCGCCAGGCCCTCGTTGCCGGCGCGACCAGTGCGGCCGATACGGTGCACATATTCGTCGCCGCTGCGGGGCATGTCGAAGTTGATGACCATGTCCAGCCCATCCACGTCCAGGCCACGGGCCGCGACGTCGGTGGCGACGAGGATTTTCACGCCGCCCTGCTTGAGGCGGTCGATGGCCAGCTTGCGGTCCTTCTGGTCTTTCTCGCCGTGCAGCACGAAGGCTTTGTATTCCTGGGCAACGAGACGGCCATAGATGCGGTCGGCCATGGCCCGGGTGTTGGTGAACACGATGGCCTTTTCATAGGTTTCGTTGGCCAGCAGCCAGTTGACGATCTGCTCTTTGTGCTGGTTGTGGTCGGCGGTGATGATTTGCTGGCGCGTGGTGGCGTTCAGCTGGCTGACCGCGTTGAGCTGCAAGTGCTCAGGGTTGTTCAGGACCTTGGCGATCATCTCACGCAGGCCAGAACCGCCCGTGGTGGCGGAGAACAGCATGGTCTGCTGGCGGTTGGTGCACTCTTCCACCAGGCGCTGCACGTCTTCGGCGAAGCCCATGTCCAGCATGCGGTCGGCTTCGTCCAGCACCAGCACTTCGACTTCCTTGAGGTCGAGGTTGCCGGCGTTCAGTTGCTCGATCATCCGCCCCGGCGTGCCGATCAGGATGTCCGGCACCTTGCGCAACATGGCGGCCTGGACCTTGAAATCTTCGCCGCCAGTGATCAGGCCGGACTTGATGAAGGTGAACTGCGAAAAGCGCTCGACTTCTTTCAAGGTCTGCTGGGCCAGTTCGCGGGTCGGCAGCAGGATCAGCGTCTTGATGCTGACACGGACCTTGGCCGGGCCGATCAGGCGATTGAGGATCGGCAGCACGAACGCGGCGGTCTTGCCGCTGCCGGTTTGCGCCGTCACCCGCAGGTCACGCCCTTGGAGCGCGAGCGGAATAGCCGCTGCCTGCACCGGCGTTGGCTCGACAAATTTAAGCTCGGCCACGGCTTTGAGCAGGCGTTCGTGCAGGGCGAATTGGGAAAACACGGGTGCTACCTCGAAGAAATGCAAAAAAACAGCTGCATAGGGTAACGGTTTCAAGCGCGAAGGCCGAGTTTCTTTGTACAAACGGCGGCAAATCAGTGCATTTTTATCAGCCGTTATTGCAACAACGGTCACTTGAACGGGCTTAAATGCTCTAATCGCCCCGTCGCGTCTTTATAGAAGAACCGTCTCGTCCATGGACATCAAACAACTCTGGGTCAACATCCAAGACCTCTGGGGTGCCCTTGACCAGCATCCGCT
Source organism: Pseudomonas sp. Z5-35 (assembly GCF_051131945.1). NCBI lineage: Bacteria > Pseudomonadati > Pseudomonadota > Gammaproteobacteria > Pseudomonadales > Pseudomonadaceae > Pseudomonas > Pseudomonas sp. Z5-35. Next base: position 1,669,772 of record NZ_CP071640.1, on the reverse strand, counting down.
CCTGCATTCCAGCCTCGCCCTGATGTTGCTGCTGGTCATCGCCCTGGTACTCGGGCGCATAGCGCGCTACCTGATCCTCCACGCCGCCAAGCTGCTTGGGCGCCAACCGGCCCTGCACTGGGTCAACGACCTGCGCCAGAACAAGGTCTTTCATCGCCTGGCACAGATGACGCCGTCGCTGATCATCCAGTTCGGCCTGCACCTGGTGCCGGAACTGAGCAAGACAAGCACGGTCTTCCTGGGCAATGTCGCCCTGGCGTTCACCATCCTGTTCATGGTGCTGAGCCTCAGTGCCCTGCTCAGCGCCCTGCTGGATGTGTACGCCCGCACCGAGCATGCCCGCACTCGCTCGATCAAAGGCTACGTGCAACTGACGAAAATGGTGCTGTATGTGTTCGGCGCGATCATCATCGTCGCCACGCTGATCGACCGTTCGCCGCTGTTGCTGCTGTCGGGCCTGGGTGCGATGTCGGCGGTGATCCTGTTGGTCTACAAGGACACGCTGTTGTCGTTCGTCGCCAGCGTGCAGTTGACCAGCAACGACATGCTGCGGGTCGGTGACTGGATCGAGATGCCCCAGGTCGGCGCCGACGGTGACGTGGTGGACATCACGCTGCACACGGTCAAGGTGCAGAACCACCCGTGAGTTATGAAAAACTGACTCTGACCCGTAGATAATCTCAAAAATGGACAATCCATTTCATCCTGATTTCCTGCTACCCCGAACCAAGCTCTCATCCCTCCACCCAGACTGTCAGCAATGGCTTCGGTGTGGCTAATACCTACTCAGCACTTCTTCGGCATTTAGTAGGTAACCCGAATAGGTGAATCGGTTTGCCAAAGAGACGGTAGCGAAGCAGCTCCAGCGTCTTGATGGCATCAGTCAATCACCTAGTGGTAATTGGATTGGGCAGGAGCAATAGTGCTGGAGAGGACTCGGATTTCATGTGTACGCCTCTCCAAATCATCCTTAGCCAACCCTAGCCATCTTCCCAGCACCTTATTAGATGGGGCTGACAATGTCGTCCTCAGGAATAGGTGCGCTGCCGTACCGCGCTTGGAAGATAGCTCCTGCTCCCGGAGGTGGATATGAGCAATACCTATTCACGCTGCATCATTCAATTCAGGCAGCACGATGCGTGCTGACTGGTGAAACGCCGAGCTTGCCAATCGGATACACGACTCTTCCGCAGGGAGGAAACCAGCACTCGCAAACGCAACATTAGCAAGCGAAGGAAAACCTCCAATCAGCCAGACGGGTGTAGCGATGCTGTCCTAAAGAGCCGTAGACACAGAGTGAGCGGCAATTAGCCGGCTAGCAGCTTTAAACACAAGTCGAACAGAACCTTGAAGCAGGCATTGAGCCGCTCTAAATACCTCCGGGTACCAAGGCCCTAACATCCAGAGCTAGGTGATCCAGCGACCGTTGGTCAATTGGTGTCGGTAAACATCCTGGCGCGAATAAACAATAAATAAGGTTGATTTAATAGTCCCTAGATATCGAAATTTCGCACTACTATTTTTTTCTATCAATACTGACCTTGCGTCCGTGAGCCGCAGAGCTCAAGGCGTGGCGAATAGCGCAACAAGAGCACCAGCCAAAATTTGGCAAACAATCAAACCTGACAATTCATTAATAAACAAATAAACATCAATAATGTGCATATAAGAGTCTACTCTCTGCATACTCTAAATGACTCTTGACAGCACCACCGGAGGGGAACTTCAATCGCTACCCCTAATCCATAATCGCGCCTTCGAGCATGCCAGCACTCGCAAACAAAACGCCTCGAAAAGTACCTGTGAGAAAGTACCGGTACGTGACGTTGCCGCTTGTGTCTTTATTTAGAAAGTCGAATCCCACTAATGATGGGGATGGCTCTGAGCAAGAAGCTACTTTGGCGGGTAACTATTCCATCAGACCGTTCGATAGCAATGGCGGAGATAAGGAAGTCCGTAACGTACCGGTAATCCTTAGGCCAGATGGTTCCATATGGAGACATGGTTCGCTTTACATCCTAGCGAGAGCCATGGATTTTGACGCGCCGTCAGATCAGACATTAAAAGGATTCGCCAAGGGTCTTGTGGACTACATGAATACGCTAGCACAAGACGGCGTTGATTATCTGGCAACACCCAAACGAGAAGGCGCACGCCCGACATTTCATTACAAGGCCGAGTTAAGCCTAAGGGTTAATCTGAATGAAATTGCACCTAGCACTGCAAACGGGCGAATTTCAGCAGTCGTGAACTTTTATCGCTGGATGCAGGGTCGTTACGACTATCATCCCACCGAAGCCCTATGGACAGAAAAAGTTTGCAGAATTCCATTTCATGACAGGAGAGGCTTCTATCGAAACAAAACAGTAATAACGACCAACCTAAGAATCGTGGCAACAGGTGAAGACTCTACAGACGATTACATTATCGATGAAGGTAAGCTCTATCCGTACAGCCAAGAGGAACAGACCGTTCTAGTGCAAACTTTGGTTGCAAGCGGCAATACCGAAATGTTTTTGGCTTTCCTTCTTTCCATATTTACAGGATCAAGGATCAGCACAACTTTTACCATCCGCGAGTGCAACATTGTGAATCCGGAATTCGTTAAAACAAATGAAATAGAAGTCAAAATAGGTCGCGGGACACTGATCGATAATAAATTTAACAAATCCATGCTCATATACATTCCCGCTTGGTTAAACGCCTTACTTTACGCCTACATAAATTCAGATCGTCATACTAGGCGAGTCACCAAGGCCTCAGCAAAAAACGGCGGGGAGCAATATGTATTTCTAACTCAACACGGCAATCCCTACTACATATCAAAAAATGATATTGAAAGGGGTCTAGACAAACCGATTCAAGAAGGCTACTCAGTTCGTCAGTTTGCCTCTAAAAAACTCCAACCTCTATTAAACCAGTCTGACACGCCATTCAAATTTAGATTTCATAATCTTAGGGCTTGCTTCTGCATGAATCTAATTGATCAAAAATTGAAAGGCATACCTAGCTCGGATGAGAATCGTATTTATGCCGTGCTAACTGAAGCGCAGCGAAGAATGGGCCACAGCGACTTTTCAACAACGCAGCGATACTCCCGTTTCCGGGAAACGAGAAATATCGGCCTGCAGGCTCAGAGTGACTTCGAACTTCACCTTCAGACCTTGGCGGAAAACTATGTTTACGCCTAAAGTTCGCTCAATACTGCGTAACAATCCAGCCATTACAGTCATTGACGTCGACAAGACCTCCATGATCGAAATTCATAAAATTATTGATAACAATGGAATTCAAAATCTTGCCTTCTTGGTAGTTGACGAAGACCTATTTCATGTCGGGTCACACTGCTTTACTCAGAGGCGCCGGATATCAGGGAGCTCTCTTTACAAGTGCAACCAGTACGATTACTGTCGCGATAAAGCCAAGGCAATTGATGGATGGGCCAGAGCGCTTATCGACAATCTCAAAACCGGCGAAATTAGGCCTATAACATTCATGGGGCGATGCCGGTTATTGAATCAGCAGTTCGAGTGGGCCTATAAGAATGGTTATTCCGACCTGTTGAAAAGCGATCAGAATTATTATGAATGCTATTCATCATACTCTAACGCTGTTTACAATCAGTGGGTAGGCGGAAAAAACGTAGACTCAACGGCCTCCGGAAAACAAACCTATGCGTTCAGTATTATCAAGTCTCTATTTCCCGATTCAGAAACGCACTTCAAACAGGCTTTACCGAGAGTTTATGTTAACACTAAGGCTCCTCCTAAAAACGAGACAAAGGTTCCTAAGGAAGATGAGTTGTCGCATGCTCTTGCGATCTCGTCCGACATTTTCAGCGGACTAACAAAATCGCTAATTAACTTCGACAAATATCCATTTCAAATTTTCTTATTCGGCAAGATGCAGTGGATCGTTCCTCATGAATATTTCTGCCATCCAAGAAATTTTGTTCCTCTCCAAGGCGCAAGTGAGGTCTGGGACTACAACACGGGTTCGTTGATTGCCAACCAACCCAGAAATCGCAGGAAGCGGTATAGGAACGGCCTTCTGTCGCTCGAGAGCGAAAATGCCAATCCCGCTATTCTAACTCAACATAGGCATCGGCTCGCCAAATGGGCGCATGACTGTTTTCTTCTTTTATTCGCGGCAAACACCGCAATCAACGAGAAACAGATCTCTGTCCTAGAGTGGCATACTGGAACCTACGACGTATTGCCGGCTCACCAAGGATTCCGTACTGTGAAGTGGCGAGCAGGTAACAAACGTCAGAGCTTTACCATAGCCGCGAAATTCGTCAAGAGATTTGAAGAGTATCTTGAATTAAGAAAACTTATCACCCGCAACTATGCTTCGAAGTATCTTTTTCTGCATGTACCGGTGATGCCAGAAGATAGGGTGAGACCTCTACAAAAAGGCTGCTTATTAAAACTTATATCTGCGATGCGCTCATTTGTAGACAAGGATTTCCCCAAGGTCGGCTACCGGCAGCTGCGCCTATATAAGTCAAACTACCTGCTCAAAGAGTACGGACTTGTCGTAGCAAGCCAGCTTCTACAAAGTAGGATCGGCACTATAGCCAAGGCATATTCATCAGCTGAAGACGATGTAGCCACTAAAGAAATCAGTGCATTTTACAATCTGCTATCAGATGCTATTAAAGCTTCAGCCCGAAAACGCCAGCAGGATATACCTGCTGGACACTGCATTGAACCCGGAAATGCTATAGCTGTGATGGAGATCGAGCCGGACGTTAGCCAACCAGCTTGTGAAAACTTTATCACATGCCTTTTTTGCACAAATTTTGTCGTGCATGCCACAGATAATGACATCAAAAAGCTTTTTAGCCTCAAGTATTTTCTCAACGAAATCCGCCACCAGTCTACTTCGACTGAAGAGTTCAATAAGTTAAACGGCCCAACAGTGGGACGAATTGAATCAATCTTAATAAGTATTAGCAAAATCTCACCGGAGCTCGCCGAAAGAGTTTTGACCATCCGGGCCTCTGTATTTGACCATGAAGAACTTTCTGGATACTGGGCAGCCCTACTTAACCAATTAGTTCACGTAGGGGCAATTAAATGAAATCATCATCCACTGTATCGCTCCAGCATGGTATCGATGCCTACATGGGCATCCCCGCCTACCTGGTCACTCCTGCGACCGTAATTAGCAGGGACATACACGGCAACATCTTAAGCGTCGTGAGAGATATTGAATGGCAGACGCCATTGTTGAGAAACCACCAAAATAGAAAGGCTTACATTAGCTTCAGCAAGTTCAGGACAAATACCGAACTTGAGATCAAGAACCTCGAACAAACACAAAGAATTGTTGCAGTCTGGATTTATCGGCCTTCACAGAGAACTGGCTCCTACCCGAGTATTGACACAGTGCGATCCTTCTTAACTGATCTCCGCAGACTCTCCAATCAAGCCACGAATAAGGGCATCACATTGGCGGAACTTCTCGAACATCCTGTCCATTTTAAGTCGCACGTTGACAAAATAAAGTCGTACACGACCCTCAGAACTCTACAGATGATTATCAACAAGGTGATTGAAGAGCACATACTTCCTGTGTCTACAACTATCACCAAGATACTCGACCGGGCAATTCGAGAATCAGAGGATGAGTCAGAGCAGCACCCCGTTATTCCAGGGCGAATTTTGTTCGAAAAGATTTCTCATTACACGTCCCTACTTCAGGAATATCAAGAAAACGAAGCAAAGCTTTCTGAATTGAACCGACGAGTAGGGTCGAATCGATTCTATGGTCGATTCAAAAGAAAGTCCAAGGATCCGCACAAACCCAACGTCGAGTTCGACGTCGCAATGGAAGAATGTGGTCTCTCAGCGATTCGTGACAAATATAAGATGAGGCAACTCTCGAATGTTGGCAATTTTATCAGCAGATGTAACTACGCTGCAAAAATGCTTATTCACGTCTTTACCGCCATGCGGGATCGGGAAGCCTACCTTTTAAAGGATGGTTGCGTTAAAAAAACAGGGCCTAAGACATACATTGTGGAAGGACTTACGGTAAAGCTCACCAAACAGCCTCGACCAGCCAAGTGGGTCACCTCCGAGTCAATTCTACTTCCTTACGATTGTGCTTGTAGCATCACTCGACTAATCAAAACATATATGCCAGCTTGCATAGATACTGAAAATCGCCTTTTTCTTTCAGTATCATACCTTCCGGTAGCCAACGAATACGAAAAAAAACAAAAAGATACCGAACTGTACCAGAGTGCCCTACACCCAACCCGCTGGGAAGAGACTTTTCCGCAAACAACAATTACAGATGAGGACTACCAGGAACTGGTGATGCTTGACCCACTTCGTAACTGGGCCGCCAATCCAAAGTTTCAAGTAGGTCAAAACTGGAACCTAACCACGCACCAATTCCGGCGATCAATGGCCGTTTATGCAGCTCAGAGCGGCTTGGTGTCCCTACCCACTTTGAAAAGAATGCTTCATCACACACTGCTACAGATGTCCATCTATTACACCCGGGGATTTGCATCTGCCAAGTTTCTTTTCTCCGAGCAGAATCCTGATTTGGCGGAGTTCTTCAAAGCGCAGGCAGTGAATGCTGAAGCTAGCCTCTTTCTCAAGGATGTAATTATGGAAAAAGCGAATCTGCACGGCGCTGCTGGAACCTGGTATGAGCGCAACGTTAAAACGGAATACGTCACCAACATTGTTACAAACTTCAAGGAAACCTTGAGCAAAATGAAACAGGGACTTCTTTCATATAAAGAGACGATCCTTGGTGGCTGCTTCAAGATTGGGGAGTGCAAGGAGCGAGCGCACCTTAATTACGTGAGCTGCGTAGACTGCAGCAGCGCCTGCATCAAGGAAAAAAAGCTAGACCAAACTATCCTAATTCAATCAAAAATCATCGAAAGCATTCCCGAAGGAACATTTGCCTACAACACAGAACAAACCAAGCTTAGCATGCTGCAATTTTTCAAAGACAAAATCTCACAGGTGATCGCATGACATCAGAAGGTATACAACACTACGAAGCAGTTCTTCAACGACTGATCAACAACAAGCCTGCTTCATCAGGAGTGAAAATAAGCCGTGATAGCGTGACTAAAGCAGCACTGCAAAAGAGCTCGCCTACCGGTAAACATTCCCGCCCCAAAGTACGCGCTCTAAAAAACAAAGCACAGCGTGTTGAGATTGTTAAGGATGATGTGAACTCATGACTTCCGATGTCATTCTTCAATATGAAACAGCACTTCAACGACTGGTTGATAACAAGCCAAACATCTTGCCGCTGGGCAGCAAGATCACAATCAACAACGTGGCCTTGGAAGCTGGGCGCGGGAAAGGCTCTATCAGAAAAGATCGGGAGTGCTTTGATGAGCTTCGCGAGAAAACCAAGGCTGCCGCAGACAAACAAAAAAAAGAAAACAGCGCGAAACCCAACAAAGCGTCTGAAAAGCTGTTCAAAGACCTCTATCACCAGAGCTTAGCCAGGGAATTGATGCTGATTTCTCAGATTGATGAGCTGGAGAAAGATCTTTCTGTATTGAGCAACGTGACGAATATCGCTACGCAGAAGAAAAAAAACAGAAAGGCGGCTGAGAAATGAGCACTCTGTACAAGATCTTAAAGTTCTTGTGGCCAGATGAGCAGAGTGACTGGGAGAAGAAGCAAGAGCGCTTGTTTATCGACGCCGTAAACAAATTGGAAAACTACTATGTGACTAACCGGGGTAGGCTTTCGATGGATCCTGAAGAAGCCAGAAAGGCCCTGCTCCGCTTCGCTCAGCAGTATAAAAAGCCCCCACAGGCAGGTCATCGCTTGGGGGTCGTACAGGCTGGAATACTCATGCAGCGGTATGCACGTAGGCGCTTGGATAGTGTATCGGCGGCTCGATATGAGTTTCTCGAGTCTGCTAATGGCCTTAGCGCCGTGGTAGCTGCAGAGCCACTTACATCGACTATCACCTGTCAGGATGGGCTGGAAGGTGTCCATTCTCCGTTGGGCAATGCCGTAAAGGTCATTACTCGCGATGACCTGGCTGGCATACCAACCTCGAGTCGGCAATCCATATGACGACGAATCTTAAGGAGCTTTGTGATGGGCGGTAAAAGGAAGCCTTTCATTACCACCAAGGCAGTAAGTGAGGCGGTTGTAAGATCGGGTGTAACTTGCGGATGGACGCTTCCACTGATCCAAGAGGTATGGGAGCTATCGTCGCTTCACCTATCCGAAGCAGTCATGAGAGATGTTTTTTCCACGATCCTCACTAAACCCACCGTTTCAGCGCTGTTCGACAGGAACGTGTATAGCGTTACAGGACAAGAGGCACTTCAATTCGTACCGCCAGCGGGCTCTATTAGCGACCCAGCGTACACTCTTAGCGAGATGCTGCGAGACGTGATCAAAGATCAATGGCCGATGGACAGGCTGCCACCATTCGCCAGCGAGTGGAATGACTTTAACGAGGCACTTTTTGAGACGCTATTTAACTCGGGCTTTTCATCGCGTCGCTTGAGAGGTTGGAAACTTGAGCAAGATTTGGGCATGTGAGTTGAAAATACTCGGATGTTCGGATAGCCTTATTGAGTCCTCGAGGACGGGATTACCTGGCTCCTGCGGTCAGCTTGCAAATCCTAAGAGTACAGGCTAGAACACCCTACTCAACCAATGTGCAATGAATGCTTGTCGTGCAGCTGACAACGACGCATTAGGCATTCATAGTTCGGCATGTGGGTTGAGTAGGTTCTAATCCACTCGCTGACCAACTTCTTCCAATCCCGGTAGTAAGCACCTTCTACCATACGTGTAGAGCCCCAGCTCGCCCATATTCACACCTATGTCCTCGAGTAGTGACCTCGTAAAGGCCGATAGTGACCCTTTCGACGTATACACATGGGAGTGCTCTTTTCCAGTCAAGAATGCCAGAGTGGCTACTTATACCTCTCACTAGACAGCTCAAAGATCGACGTGATAGCTTTCTCCGACCGATGTATCTGGATCGGGCGGTCGGCTCGCGAAGGCCTAAGTGCCACAGGTTTGCTAGACCCTTCTTCACGCACGCATTTCGACAATAGTCAGCGGGCAGCCGACGCCTCGACGTTATTGGAGAACTGCCAATGCGCGTTCCAGTACATCCAAAAGACCTCATCCGCAACAGTAGCCTGAAAAAGCTCGCCAAGAATCTGCAGAAGCAGTGGTGTGGCCCAAGCCCACTCACCCACACATCAGCCCTGGAGCTCCTTGCCCAGGGTCTTGGTTACAAGAACTACAAGGATCTGGCAGTTTCCACGAGTGAGCAGATGCCAGCAGGTACCTTTCCAAGCCAGTCTGCGGTGAGGCAGGCACTGATGCTCGCAATCAAAGCGGCGATGACACCCAGCGAGTGGTTTGCCTCAGACCAGGCGGCACTGGCGCAGATGATCGAGTCGCTGCACCTTAACGCTCTTTCAGCATTCAAAATGCCGAAAAAGGTTCATCAACCGCCACGTCATGGTGAACAGTCCACTGGGTCGAATATGTCCGCTTTGAGAACTCAGATGGCGAAGTCTGCACGGAAGCTCTCCTCCCACTTATCAGAGGAAGAACTTGAGTCTCTCAGTCGGGCCGTTGAGACCACGGAGAGCCCGCGAGATCAGGCACTGATGAGCTGCATGATGGCCGGCCTTCGAATAGAGGAATACTTAAGCGCTAGGCCCAGCGACTTTTCTGGAAATGATGAACGCATCCTCTTTGTGTCTCGGGGCCCCAAAAAAGCGCGAGTCACATTGCCTCGCAAATACTGGACACCCATCAGCCGCTTCATCATCACGGCGAATCTGGCGGGAAACGCTCTTCTGTTCCAATCCAAAAGGAGCCCAGAAATTCCTATGTCGCCTTCGGCGCTTAAAAAACTATGCGAGGCTTGGGCACACAAAGCTGGCATTGATCCTGCCAAAGTCAGTCCACTCACGATTCGCATGTCCTTAAAGTTGAACGCGGCTATGCAGATGGCCACTGTGAGTAGTCCGCTCCCAATCGTGGCAAAACAAATGGGCCACTGGCCAACGGAGTCGATGACGAAGTATTACCTGAGTAGCGGCTTTGCCTCCAAACCCAGCGATTGAGACGAGACGTTCAGGGTGGCAGTGACGGTGACCAAGAAGGCAATTTTTGACGCGTTCGGGACGGTTGTGCGGATAGATCGAAGAACGAACCCATACCGCCAATTGCTGCGGGAAGGCATCAAGCAAGCCGGCGCTCTCACCCTGGTGATGCACACGTCATCATGATGCTGAACTTGGAGCTGAATGAGCTCGCCGAGCACGTCGGCATCCTGCTTTCAGAATCTCGGCGAGTCGAGATGGAGTGCGCTCTGCAGGCCGAGCTCAACTCCATCGAGGCATATCCCGATGCAATTGAGGCGGTCGCTATGCTCCGGGAGCGTGGCGTTGCTCTCGTTATCAGCAGCAACCTTGCCCAGGCCCTATGGCGCGGCGGTGGAGCAGCTTTTCCCGAGCATGAATACCCACGCATTCAGCTTCGAGATCGGCGCTTCCAAACCCGATCCTCGTATTTACCTGGCCGTACTGGAGAGGCTTGATCTCAGGTCAGGAAGGACTGCCAGAACCGATGCACTTGAAGTTTGGATTGTAGGTGACTTAGCGCGGTGTGATCCGGATGGTGCCCGAGCACGTGCGCTAGTAACGCTGACTGTCTTGAACCAGGCCCGTCGATGCTCGCCGTTGTCCTAACAATGCCGGACTTTCATCCTTACGCCTGCGCGCTCGGCTTGCTAGTTGCTAGGAGCCTTCAACCTGAACTGCAGACAAAATCTTCCGCACCAGCTCAAGATTTTCCAAAACCAACCGTTTGTCATAGGTATGTACTCCCTTTGAGCGAACCGCTTTGATCCCACCAACCGATGATTACGCACAGCGTTTGAGTGCCGCCATTCCGTTTCCCAAGACGATCCTGGGCAACCGCCAGCACGGTGCCTGGCAACGTTTGATCAGCGTCATCAAGTCTTCAGAAACCCTTCCTGCATTTGATAAAGCAGCAGCCTATGTAGAGGGCTACGTACATGCGCTGGTCGACAGCGACCAGATCGGCATTTCCATCGAACGAGATGTGTTGATCATCGAGACTGTCGACGCTTGGCGATGCGCCCGTGTTGGCTCCAGCACCTCCACCTATTTGTAGCCACCAGTGAGTACCATGACTTCTATTTTTCAACGCTATGCCGACGACGAACCGTCTGAATTACGCATCCAGATGCCGCAGCGGGTTCTGGCTACAACCGTCAGTCATTACCAAATTGATGTTCTGGTAGGCCACTGGGAAATGTATCTGGTTGACTCCTCCTCCGCTCACGATAGGTTTCCATGGGCTGGACGATTTGTCATGGGCATGCCCGTACCAACTTGGGCGCGCGGCGTGCAGTGGAACGTCGGCCAGCAGGCTCGTTTCATTATCGCTGTTTGGGCAGGGCTAGACCTGGGAAGCTACCTTACAAACGACTGGTGCGAGCCTGCGAGCACTGGCAGGGCATTGGCGGAGAACAGCGAGATTCTGGTCGATGGACAGCAACGGCTTCACAGCCTTGAAGAGTATTTCCTTGATCGTCTTGCGGTGCCAGATGCACAAGGTCAGCCGAGGGTCTGGTCTGAGCTCAGCAATGGCGAGAGGAAGCGTTTTTTATCCACGATTTTTACCCATGCGAGGGTGTCTTCTGGCGACGAGATAGCATTGCGCAAAACGTATGACCTTTGCGCGCAGGGCGTTATGCCCAGGTCATTCGATCAGCGCACCTTTCGTTAGCTATCGACGCTACGGTCGTTGTGGCATGCCCCAAGAGGGGACGGCTGTCGTGAACCACGCCCCGTCAAGGACGGGGCGTGGCCCTTCGGGCTTCCATCCTCATGCTCTTCGACCCTTCTGGTCTGCGCGCTCCGCTTGCAGAGCGATCCGACTCACCTTCTTGCTTGGACATTGGCTACCGCTCCCACATACTGCTGAGCATCCGATCAAAGATGAGGCCGGGCAAATGGGTTGGCTATTTTGGAAAGACAAACGTCCTGAATGGGTTCAGGCAGAGGAGCGAGCGTTCATCAAGGCAGCCAACGGCTTGAAGACACTGCAGACAACACCTCGCGGTGGAATGCGCATTGACCCCGAGGAAATCAGGGATCAGATCCTTGAGGCCCGAGAGTTATACAAAAACTTGGTTCAAAAATAACGGTAGCAAGCAGGCAACCTGCTTGAAGCTTTTGCCCTTTACAAAGTTTCAAGCCTCGCCTCAATGCCGGCCTTTTTGGCCATCGCGATCATGATGTCGAGGCGGTCGGCATCCACGATAAATCCTACATACTCATCACCGCCGGTATTCAGGTGCAGGTAGCGTTTGCCAAACCTGGCCAGCCACTCATCAAACTCGGCAAGCACCTTTACAACAGTCATCCCCTCGCCTTGCTCGTACGGATACCAACTCATGTACGAACAGAGTGATAGCGGTTGGAGGCTTATGCCAAAGAGTGATGCGGGCGCGGCTCTTCGAGCACGGCTGTCGTAAACCAAGCCGCCTAGGCGTCTTGGCCCTGCGGGCGGACATCCTCGCGCCTGCGCGCTCCGCTTGCCCGATTCAGCACTACCTTGAGCCCCAATCATTCGAGGACAAGCTGTTGGTAAACTTCGATCTCGACCTTGCTCGGGTCACTGAAACTCACTACATCACCGGGAAAGCAGCGATTAATTTTCCTCGGTCGGGATCGACTACCTGAGGATGGCATTTCCTTGGCTACTGCGACTGGGACGCTGGGCAAGTGAAAGTCTCATTAGCGGGTATCCACTACCCCGATATTTAGTTTCTTTTTGGTGCTACTGGTGTGTTTGACGCCAGCGAGGATCCCGCCAGACGTGGGTGGCGTTTCGATTCCGCGATCTACATGGCAGACCATTTCCGCGCCGCTGAAGATATGGTTTACGCTAATCCACAATTGCTGCTGACAAATCGGCAATCTGCCCTGGGGCAGTTTTCAATCCGCGCGAACAGTAGGAGGCTCAGGCAAACCATTGGTGTCAACGCAAACTAAGTCCTAGAAGCTGTCGTCCTCGATCTATAGCCCATCTTGGGCTTCACGCTCCGCTTGCGAAACTCCAAGTCCCCAGCGAGGTTTGGTACTACCTGCCTAGCTAATGGATGTAGCCTTCTCGCCCTTGCTTAAGCTTGCGAATACCCTGCAAACTATACTGTCTTCGTGCCTCCGAAAAAGCCATCATTGCAATCGTGGGATATAGGTTTGCTCGATAAATCTCAACCTCTACATAAAACTTACCTCATCAACAAAAACGACCTACTAATTATGAAAATCTCTATTCCACTACTCACACTACTCGTATTAGGCACAGCCACGTCAATTGTCAGCATCACTCAAGATCAGGACATGCAATTTCTATATTCAGCACTTGCAACCTCACTTGGCATGGCCATAATTTTCCAATTCAATGGCTGGCTTACCCTAGATGATCGTCAGCTCTTCAAACAGCCACTTTTCATTATCGCCACAACTTATCCAGCTTATCTATTTTTAATATTTGGCTTCTGGGCTTGGAAAGATCACACACTAGAATTATCCGCTGATGGTTACGCACAATTCTTGGCAATTAGCAAACTACCATTAATTATGCTGGCGACTTCAGTCCCCCTTGGCGCCATAGTCAACAATGTACACCGGACAATCCAAACCGAGAAACAAATCAGTCAGAGCGAATTAAAAAATCGAAATGACATTTACTATGGCCACGTAAAGTTTATCGTCGACCAATTTGACAAAATAAAAGGGCGTGAGATATGTCATAAATTTCAATTTAGAATTGCAGACCACATAGCAAACAAAAAAGAAATCGAAGAAAAGATTTACGACATACAATCCCAAATAACAATAATCAAGCCAATAGAACTTTATGGAAAAATATTTACTCAAGCGTCTTCCACTAGCGGTTCAACACTTCAAGTGTCCTCTCAATTTCTTGACACCATACAAAAAGAATGGACTGACATTGAAGGGATTTGTAAGAAAATAATAAAAAAACCCGAACCGAATTCAGATTATTCTCTTTATCAAAAAGAGCTCATGGAGTGGTACCGGGATTTAAATTTCACCCACGAACGACTTTGCCACTATTTATGCCTAGATGGTTTCCAGTCGGAGTATTCATTCATCATGACAGACAAATATGGACACTGGCAACTTACTTCAACTTTCTCAAGCGGCAGTCATTTATACAACTCTTTGCGTTCACTAGCCACTGTAACGACTCTAATACTGGATAGAGTTCGCGACAGAACAATGGATGACTATTTCAAGCCAAACGAGCCAATTTTCAAAATTGGGGCACACTTCGCCAGCGACATGACCCAAATTCTCACTCCAATCATAATTTCCGATTATCTGAAACCAGACCTACATCGATCTTTAACTTCAACCTTACCTACCATATGATCAGAAGCGCTCAAGTGCAATGCAGATATTAATCTAACTATAGACACTCAGGACGAACGCACGGACACCGTGCAAACCTAATGGGCAACCTGTAATTAACGTTATGTGGGATACGTCGATCGCTCTTCGGCAGCCCCCGCCTGCATCCCAAGTGACCGCCCCAGCCGCGCCGACTCTCGAATTTCCCATCGGCGCAATTGGGTTAGGCTGGAAAGGGTTTTGGTTCATCCTTACCACCTAGCTCCTACTAGCGCTCCGCTGAATATAGGCCCTGAATTCGTCAGCGGACATGGTGTTATGCCGGGCGTCGTAGGTACCTGGTACGCGATTATAGACAGAAGAAGTGCTGAAGATCACGAAGCTGCCGCGTGACAATCGCGTGACACGCCTTGCCTCCTCACTCAGAGGTCTGCCTCGATACTCATTTTCGAACCAGGCATTCAGAGGTGCATAAACACCAGGTGCGATCTCAGTAAGCTCCTCAGAGTGTTCAAGGTATACGAAAGCATCATTATCTAGCGCAGGATAGATAGGTTTGAGTTCAAGCCTGAAATAATTCCACTCTGGCTTCCCGGCACATGACTCAAAATAGAGGCGCTCTGGACAGCAAATTTCAAACATACGATCACTGACCTGCAGCTCAATCATGTCGTTTTCCGGAGCAAGGTCTGCCGCTATCAGCGTCATTCCCCCTCCTGTCGGATAGAACATATGATTCAACCCGGAACTCGATGCGGCGGTATTCAGCACAGCGCAGATTTGTAGCCGGTCTTCCCACTGAGCTCTAGCTGGCGTCCCTAACGGGAATATTTTATCCGCGACCTCTCGCCACTCATGCCCATTTCTGGTATCGAAATCGTCATTGATGCCCTTCCATTGCTCCAACATCTCTATGAAATGCTCAAGAGGATGCCTCTGTCTGGGTTCGTGGTCGGTAGAGGTAGCTAAAAGCTCATCAAGTGGCGTCAGGTAGAGTTCGGGAAAGTAGTGGCGTAGCCCTACTGAAGTACGCGGGTCATACTGCCCATCGAACCCTAACGGCCTACGGGTCAGAACCATCCAGAGCGATTTTGCTAACGAATAAATGTCTGCCAGTTGTCCATCGGCCTCAATTGGTGCTCTCCTCATTTCTGGTGCCATAGTGAATTTCGCACCGACGTCCCGGCGCTCGGGTGTCAACCCTTCTGCGTTTGGGAGCTTCACCAGACCAAAGTCTGAGAGGCAAATCTGACCGTCCAGAACCAAGAAGTTAGCAGGCTTGATATCTCGGTGAGAGATACCTCCGCCATGCAGCCGACTCAAAGTCTTTGCCAGAGTCTGAAAGTCGGTGGCAATCTCGAATGGGTTCTTGTGCTCTATGGTGTCCAAGTAAGGCACAGCTAACGGCATGACGTACCAAGGTCTCTCCCTCTTAGGATTCGCCGGAATATAGCTGTCCAGTAGAGGCACGATTCCCTCTGGGATGCCCAGCCCCTTCAACACCTCTATCTCTCGACAAAAACGCTGATATGGCTCATCAGTGCCGCCGCGTATGAGGACTTTTATCGCTCGGCGTTCTCCACCTTCATTTGTGGCTTCCCAGACCTCGCCATTGCCGCCCTTGCCGAGGAGCTGACCCAATGTCCACTGACCAAAAACCGCACCTTGCTCAATCCTGCTCAAAACATGCTCTCGTTTAGGTGTTATTCAAATGCCTTCAAAAAGCAAGGCGGCTTACAGTGGGATGCTACGACCCCCTACCTATCGAGGCGGCGGTTCGGTGAAGCGAAGTCTAGGGTAGATCCTGCTTTCTCGAGCACATTCAGATATCTGATAAAACGCGGACAAAAGAGCTTGCTCTGACGGGCAATGCCGAACCTCGTTGTCAACTCAAGCGCTGCTGAACGAAGCATTTCCTATCCCAATAAAGAAGGGCCCCGCAAGGCCCTACATTTGTACTCAACAGATTTTACTGGGCCAGCCAGCTCTCGACCGTATCGGAACCATGTTCGGCTTTCCATTCCTTCAGCACTTTGTGATTGCCACCCTTGGTCTCAACCACTTCACCTGAGTGAGGGTTCTTGTAAACCTTGATGGCGCGCGCCTTGCGGACGCCCTTGGTCTCAGCGACTGCAGGAGCGCGGCGGCTAGAAGATTGCGGATCGAGAATCGCGACGATGTTGCGCAGGCTGTAACCATACTCGCCCAGAAGATCGCGGAGCTTCTTCTCGAACTCGATCTCACGCTTCAGGCCATCATCGTTTTTCAGTGTTTCAAGCTCTGCCAATTGGGCAGCAAGCTGCTGTTCAAGCGCGCGGAATTCAGCGAGACGGGACATGTAACACCTCAGATATTTAGTGTTGCCAGTATAGTCAGCACTATCCAAAGTAGACAATCGAAGGGCCCTCATACGCCTAACGCTGATGCTCACGCCTTGCAGACATGTGAGCATCCAAGTGCTTCATTTCACCCTGCCATTGAGTCAGAAATTTGTCCCAGTCATGGGCGTACGGGCCATCGACCAAGCGCGTCGAGCCGATGCTCGCTTGTAGAAAACGCTCACGCCACGGCTGTGGAATACTGGCCTCGTCAACGATGTTGATACCGGAACTGTGGCGCTCAATCAGGACTGCTTTGCGGACAGCATCAATATCGAGGTGTGGATGACTCTGGTTTAAGTCGACGCGCTCTTGGTCTTCAATGTCGTCAAGCACATTCAAAATAGCGACAGCTTGTGGGTCGCCCGGCACCAGGTGCGAAAGTGTCCAGAGGGCTTTGCGCCTAACAGACTCAACCGTACGAAGATCATCAGCCATGTTCAGCGCCTCGATTGGAACCGGCAGTCAGTCGACGATAAAGGTCGGCTAAGAGGCGAGCATCCAGCAGCGCGTGATGTGGAAGTTCCGGGAGCGTCACGTCGCCGATATCATCCGCTTCGAGATGCCTGAATAGCAGGATCAGGTTAGTCGCGCGATTGGCAACATTACCTGGCCAACGATGATCTACGTAGGCTAGTTGGCAGAAGAGATCCCAATCCCATTCTGGAGCATCGGAGCAAACCTCGAGGGGGCCTTCCAGATCACTCAGGAAAGCGAGCAGTGAGGATTGGGCTTCGACCAAGGTTTGCCCGTGCGCCGCTAGGTTGAGCTGAGGCAGCACGTTCAGGATCACGAAATCGCTGCAGTCTCCCACTACGTAGGTGTCCGTGAGTTCAACGTAGTATTCATGGCGTGCCTCGGACACGAGTGCCAGCGAAATCAACTTCGTGTCTCGGTTGAGCTTGGTGAACTCACAGTCCAGAAATAGCTTCATCCTCTCCTCCGTAGCCCTTACCCTTTTTACCTAGTTTAGAGATCTACATCGTCAAAGATGTCACGCCCTCCACCCGTTGCAGATGGCCGAATCAAATCGCTCCGTCCGACTGCTGGTTCCTCATACCGCTCTTGCGAGACCTCACTCACCCAATCGTCAACTCGACGCCGTTGGGTATCGAGCACATCCTCCATACCGGGCCATTCCGGAAAGGCCGCGTAAATACCCTCTAGCTCATCAATAAAATCACAAAAGTGGTTATCAGGATCGTTTTCGTAGCAATACGATTCCTGCAGGGATTTGCGAACCCTGTCTAGGTCAGGCAGCACATATTTCTGTACATCGCTGTAGAATTCTTCACGCTCGTGGCTAGTGAAGAACTCATGCATCTCGTTATCGTAGATGTGCCCGAGCTCATCATGATCAAAGACAAAGTCCCGAATCTTGGTGGAAATCGCTTCTCGTGCTGACTCAGGTAAAAGCCCTTGCCGTAGCAGGCGGAGCGCTAGATCAGATGACCTCGTGAACAGGTTTATCGCGAAGTCACGAACCAAGCTGGAGTGCAGCTTTCCATCAGTTTTCGAGTAGATGACCAAGAACACGTCATTTGTCCTGCGCTGCAGAAAAGAATAAAGCCTTCCCCGCCTGGTGCGCTCCATGTCGCCCTCGCATGCAACGTATTCACAGCACCGGTTCGCGATTTCTGCGAACATACTTGAAGGCAAAATCGTAGCGTTTTGAACCCCTGCGTTGCCGCATGTCACCAGTTCCATCAACCGCTCAATCGGTGTTCCATCCACAAAGATCTGCAGATGTTCAGGACTCTGGGCGAGTATCAACGCAAACGCATCCCCAATCGTAGGATGCTTGTATCGCCAGAAACGTCCATCAGCTGTATCCGCCATCTGAAGAAAACTTCCCCGGAGGCTATCAAGAGCTCGGATACACCCGGCCTGGCTACCGCCCAACCTCTCAATTGTCTGCATCTCGCCGCTAGACAGACTCACCGGGCTTTCGATTGCTCCATGCTTCATGTAGAGAAGAGCAAGTGCGGCCTGGCTCTCGTCATCCATTCCCTGCATCGTCTCGACGAGCCATCGCTCCTGCTTCGCGACAAATTCGTCGATATTTTTCTGGTCAATCTTTAGCGCTTTGGTGAATTCAACGCTCCCCAAGCGCCGAGCAGTCTCCGGAGCGAACCGACTATGAGCTGCCACTGCAGGAAGAAATTCCTTCAAGACCGTCCGAACCCGCTGTGGTTGGTTTCCAAGCTTCACATGGTTGTAGAGGATTTCTGACCTTTCCTGGGAGGTCAGCTCTTTGACGTCGATGACAACTTGGCTCTCTTCCATCAGAGGAAATGCTGTTTTCTTGAGGTCACGTCGGGCGCTGTTGTAAATGTAGTCACGGCTGGTCAGAACTATCCGATGCCCGCCTCGGATCATGGTCGTGAGAGCGGGAAGAATCCGGTTCCACTCCATCACCAAGTCTGCTTCGTACTGCATGGCCCCGAAGGCGTCATCAACCCATACGAATTGCGATGCTTCTTCAGTATTCCAGTGATCTCTTATCTGCTCGGGCCTCTCCAGCTTCAATACTAGGCTCCCCCATTTATCCATCGCACACATGGCCATGAGTGAGGCAATCGTTGTCTTACCTGCTGCGGGTTCTCCAACCAACAGAACAAAGCCATGCTGCTGAAGGGCTTGAAGCGCCTTGCGATAGGTGCCCGTCACCACGAGCTTTGAAAGGTCGGGAAGCTCCGTCAGCAGCGCCTTCGTCTGCTTGTAACGTCTCCCATCCAAGATCTGGCTAAGGTCGCCAAGACCATAGAGTCGGGGCACGTTCATGCGCAAATCACTGTTCAGCTGGATCTTCTCGCAGATCCAAGTAGAGCCCAGCAAAAGCACGTGCTTGGCCCCAGCATCCTCAAACGCCAACCGTATTTTGAGATTGCTATCCCCTGTCCAGCCTGCGTTTGTCATCAGGACATAGACATCACACTTTCCTTTAGCGACGAGCCTGCGCACCTTTTCAAGCTCACCAGTCACATCAGATAGAGTGAGATTGTGATCACGGCGCGATGTGAACTTGCACTGGATGACGAATTCGCCTTCATACAGTTCGTTTGGCTGAGGAGACCACGTCCCCTTGAACCCACCATCGCGGCCTCCGTCATTTCCTTCAAGGAACGTCTCGACTGTTTGGCCCAAAACTGTTGAGGCTACCGCCATGCACAGCTGCTGAAAACTATGCCAACCTAAGAGGTGAAGGTCGTATTTTGGCGGCGTCATGGGCATTCGATCCTTGCAGCAAAATCTAGGGGTAGGACAGAAAGCCATCATAGCGGAACTGCAATAATGCCGGGGCTGCAGTAGCAGAAGCGCACCTACTCCCCTACTGGCGAGATCGAATTGGAGGATATTCGGTTTATGAGACAGGTCAGGTGGATCCCTCATGGAGAAAGCGCTGCCAACGCCGACGAAGCCAGCCTGGATCACCCGACAATTCCTCTTACGTCGAAAGGGGTTGAGCAAGCGTGCTTGGTGGCCTGCTCTTTTCGCAGTGCTCCCGATCTGTTCGTTGCCTCTCCCTTCTCTTGAGCTGCGTCAACACCTATGGCTAGAGTGGCAAAGTTAATGGCCGTCCCGCATGAGAACTTGGCCAACTCAGGAATTCACGTATCTCGAGTTAGGTAGGTGCGCGAACACGCCCGTCACCCAACGGCGTGAGTTGGTCGACCCATACTGGTCTAGATCCGATCCTGCATTCAGGTATGACTCGGGGTGCCGAATTGTTTCTGGACTTCATATTCCGAGTCACTGATCACATAGTCCACGATACGTTGCCATTTCCAGAAGCTCCCTAGAGAACTGCTTGTGCACCCTTTCACGAACGGCATCCTTGCGGATTTGCATTGCCCCCATGAGGTACTCGACCGTGAATTGATAGTCTCCGTAGCCTTGCGAAAGTTTTTGCATGGAATCCGAAATAGCCACAATCGAACACGCCAATTGCCGACAACCTTCAGGTGAAACCGCATTCCATGCCAAACGTGGTGAATAGCGAAGCATGGTGTGACATGACACCAGCTGATTAACCACAGCATTCAACCCCAATAAGTCCCGCGTAGAATCCAGGGATGGATCAGGTGCGTACCAAAGCCATTCATCGACCGTTTCTCCTACCAGAGGGTTGACAAGCCCTTGGAACGACTCACCCGGTCGTTTCAGTAGGATCTCAGCAGCAGTGTCCGCATCTGTAAAAACTCGCATTCCCTTGCCCAAAGTCTCATAGGTCGCGGCCCTAGTCACAGCATCGCCAACAATGAAAGCACCAATCGACCGATCAATTTTATTCGGCTCATGGATATCTCCATACGCAAGACCACCCCTACATAGCAATCCTGTCCCGATTGCTTCGTGCATCAAGAAACGTCCCGCGTCAGTAACCGCACCAAGATCCTCAGACCATAGGAATGCACAATCTGATAATTGCGCGAGCTTCACGGACTTAAACCGTCGGCCTGTCCGCATCAGCACCTTTCGAAAAGCCAACAAAATCTGAGCAGCAAGCAACTGGTGCGGAAAGTTTCCTTCAGGCTTGATTTTCCAAGGTAGGTATTCTGATTCCGTGAGCTTGAGTCTCCCTCGAGTGAGAGCGCTGAAGCCGAGCATATCTACAAACAGCACCGCCCCTTGAAAACTACGCATTCTTTCTTCCTATTTTTTCGTGTGTCGGATATCACCAGACCGGCAGCGCCAGATTTTTAATAAACGCTAATAATTCTAGACATTTAAAATACTATATAACCCCCCCCAAGCAAGCCACTCAAGTTATAAAAAAACGAATTCACATTTTAGGAAAACTCCTAATCAACCTATCTTCCAAGCCCCATTAAAAACTGATCTACTCGATCAAACAGGTAGCTATTCGGATCAGTGCCTTCATCTTTGGCAATAAGGAGATTTACGATCTCAGGCACAGTTATAGGTATTATCAGTTTCCCATGCTCCCGCATGGCTCCAGCGATGACCGAAGTGGCAGACTCAGCACATTCCTCATGCGAGATTACAACTGCAACCTTCCTTAGAGCGGCTGGATAGAGATATCGCTCCGTCGTAATAATTTCATTCTGTGTAATAGGCTTGGTACAGTTCTTGAACTCGAACACCACATACCTACTGCCTAAGCCATCCAACATCAACCTCCACACTTCGGCTGATTTTGATAGTATTCGACACACCAAATCGCGACGATGAAGTCCGTCCACAGTTCGTGATTGCTCATGCCAGCCATAAAGATCATGCTCAAATAAATACTTGAGAGCATTAATAGTGGCACTTTCAAAATCAAAAGCCATAGGCCGACCTCGCTCAATGGCGAGCAATTCATCAGCTAACTGCCTACCCTTCTTAGGTGGAGCTTCAAAGTTATTACCCCTCATACCTGGACTTGCTACAACAGGGTAAACTAAGCGATCAATTACAGGTTCTTTAGCGGAGTCGATTTCCAGAAGCGCTTCAAGCTGATCTCGAATATCAGGAAACGGTGCCGCAAGGTCAAATAGCGTTTTCTCATCCCAAACGTCGACGTCAGGAAAACTCCCAATAATGTCGGCGAACTTTGGCCACAAAGGACATGAAATAACTAGGATTCCTTTATCCGCTCCAATCCGACTACGGGATTCCTGGGTGAACTCCAGTGCTCTGATAAACAATGTTGCCCCTGGAGGGGATGTTCGCCGGTAAAATTTCAGCTCAACCAACGTCAGCGCATCTGAACCGCCAAAGATGATATCCGGCTCGAAGCCGATGATGTCCTCAGGTTCCTGTCTGACATCCTGCTTACCTAAGCGACGCAAGAGCTCAGCGACGAGTGAGGTAAAGGCCAAACCAGACCGGAACGCGTTACGTCCTTTATTTCGTGCAACCATTGGCATCTCCATTCCAGATGGTCTACCGATCAATTTTCGGGGACAGAGCCGTTGATCCAAATTGGCAAGCGCCAAGGGACTACAAATCCCAAGAGGGCTGCTATGATGGCCAGTAGCCTATAGGCCAATCCGAAAATTTGCTAGGGATGCACCATGTCGGAAACAGTAAATATTGGCGAAATTGCTGAGGCGCTAGTCCAAGACATATTTTCTTATTTTAAATGGGAAATAAAACCCCGTTGGAATGAAAACTTCAGTTGTCACTGCCCTCACCATCTTACGCCTACAAAAAAACCTAAGGACAAGCATCCTGGCGATGTGATTTTTTTCTATGAAGATCCATACCTCGGATCGACAATCTACCTTCATTCCGACTTGAAAGCTTACAAAGAAGAATCAATCACCAAAACAAAGGTTCGCGAGGCTTTTAAAGCATTGGCCATGTCTATTGAATGCGCGCAGGACTCTGAATCTTGGAGAAGCACGTTCAGCATAGATACATCTGAAGAGCATGAGGTTCGCGGACTACTGATCGTCCACAATCATGATCATGGCTACCACAAAGCGTTTGGCGACCTGATCGATAATATAGGCTTCGATTCCATCCCTATTCCGGCCAATGTTTGCCTTCACTTCTTCGGCCCTGAGGATTTGATGCGCTTATACAGCATCGCAAATGACATTATGCGATTAATTCACCAGCGCAAAATATCGCCTGACTATACATTCTATTATCCAGACTTAGTAATGCGACACCGGCAGGGTGATGTTTGGGGACAACCAGCGACTGTAGAAGCGCTTACCAGTCCCTACCTTATTCTGCAGCACAGCAACCTACAGGCAGGGAACAACTCACAGGCTGGTTACGTCGTATATTACAACAGACCCGGTGCATCGCCTGAAGAGTTTGAATATCTCCTCGATAGTCTGTCCAGATACCAAATGCTAGAATCGGGAAAAGAAGTCCAAATTCGTGTCACCCATAAATCCCCACATCACGATGTGACGGCGAACTTCAACCTTGCGAAAACAAAATACGCAAAAATGTGGGGATTCGATCCTATACGGGAGCAGGTTCTAAACGACATAAAAATCTCCTCTATCACATCGATGGTAGATGGTTACAATATCGCATGGATGGGGTGGAGAGAATGAAAAAGAGAAAATTTGGCCCCGCACTTTACTTCGCATCTGACAAAAACGTATTTGATGCGCTCGTACAAAAACATAAAGTTGACGCACAGACGTTGACCACTTTATTTAGAAATAGAAATACTATCGTCTCCAAGGCAACAGACCGCGAAGTATTGGCTGATTATTTTTCCCGACTTACTCATGACTACTACGATCACAAGCTCATTTCCGAAAAAATCGGAATAGCTCCACGTAGGGAGCGCTCAACAACAGTGGAGCTCGTGGGAGAACTGGATGTCAACGATGTTCGCTCAGCTATCGAGGAATTAAAACGTGAGATTATCGAATCAGGAGATAACGCTTACATCTCACGAGAGGGTGACAACTTTAGTTTAACCATCCAATACTCCAGATTCGATTACAAAAAATCTGAGTTCGCACAGCTCGTTGTCAAGGATGCAGTAATCGAGTTTACCAAAACGGAAAATGGATACAGTATTGTTTCGCCCCAAAATGATTTCACCAACGAAATTCGGGATGAAATAGTATCAAGCATAACAACGCAAGCACCTACCCAGATTGAAAAGTTTATTGTCACACTTTTTGACAAACCATCACCTCAAGTAAGAACGAAATTCTTTATTGACTTAATCGATGGTCTTGAGGGCTTTAGCAAGCGGGATGTAACGGACGTTTACGTGTACAAGCCTAAGCCATCCGATGAGGATAGAGACGACCTAACAAGCGACGAAGACGAAACGCACATAGAAAAAGTATTGCTCCGTGGAAACGGTGTGAACAGGTCAGGCATTCTTAATGACTTGGTATCATCGGACACTTACTTTATTGTAAAAATTTGCTGGCTCACTAAGCGAGTATTAGGGAACGGTGATATTTATAAGCTCGAGGCGTCTTTTGCAGACCCTAAAGACTGTCATAAATTCTCTGTTCTGTTGAAGTCAGTCCATCCAAATATTGATGGAAAGTTTCCTCGCTCCAGAACTCCTTTAAAACCTGAAATTGATGAACTATCGAAGGCGATTGAGACGTCCGCTAAAAAAGCCATGGTAGCTATAAAATAGTGAGGCAAAAATGATCTCAAGATTCAAGTGGTATGCCGTTCGAGTTCCTTTTTCTGTGGATGAGTTTCTACAGAAACTGGCGCAGAGCCGGTACGATCCCTCACTAAATAGTGGTTTCATAGTAAATATTCCAGAGCGCTCATTCCAATTTTTTTGGAGAACATCTATATATGCTACGTCTATAGACCTTGATGGTATCAGCAAGCAAAATGAAGTCGTGTCAACGTGTAGCCAAAGGGTGACATTACTTGGTACTGACCAGCTAATGTTCCGAATGGAAGACCCGCCCCGCTCCTCTAAAGAGCTCCTCAACAGTCTAGACAAAATACTTGGTTTCGGATTTACCTGCGAGCAAATATTTGTCACTGATAAAATAGTCAAAGACTCAATCAAAAGCTTCCAGACGATCACTCTGAACTCGTTAAAACTATCAGGATCCATTAGCTCCATTGCTGCAACCGCACGTGTTGAGATCGCCTCCAAAGTCGGAATTGATCCCGAGAGCGTCGAAGCTTTTGGTTTGTCGCACTCAGTCGTGGACGCAGGATCCTACTCGGTGCGCTACAAAGGTCTGACGGGCCAGGTAGGGTTCACTAGAACCGGAATTTGTAAGCTGAGCGGTGACCTTACCCCTCGGGTGCAGTCGTACATTGAGACAACGTTAATGGCCGGCCTCAAGAAATGAATGCATCTCAGCTGAAATAAGGTAGCGAGATCTAACTGAGTCATCCTCAGGGACATTTGTGGCTCTACTGTTGAATATACATTAGGCAAGACGATGCGGATATATATTGGATACCAAGACGGCACAGGCAAAGTCACAGAGAGGGAGATATCAGACCTGCGCAAGGAAGCTGATAATACTATCGATGCTTTTTGCCACCTTCGAAGCGACCGTAGAAGTTTCAATCTTGATCGAATAATACGCTCGGTGGCAGTTGACACGGGCGAGGATCTCAACCCATATCAGCTAGTCCCGCTCATGCGAGCTCCAGACTCCCTTGACTCGCTTACCTGGCAAGTCAGACCAGCTATAAAGGCTTTGAAGTTTTTTAGCCTAACCACCCGAGGCTTTTCGAAGAGGGAGCGTCAGCACCTGAATAAATTCGTCAAAGAATTGGTTGCCCTTCCGCAAAGCGACGAGGAGATCAGTGACTGGGTCTACGATCTTTGGTGCGCTGATTTGTACCAATACCGTGACGGGGACGACAAAGAATACAAAGGGCTACTGGAATATATCCCTCCCTCGCTTCTGGAAGTGTGCCGCGCCTACGCTGTTAAAATATTAGGAGGGGCCGCTAACGAACCAGAAAACTCAAGATGGGGTGAAAGAATTGATGAAGAATTCGGGCCACCCCGGCTGTTCTGAACCCTCGATAACGGTGCCATGGCTGTTGACGCAAAGAAACATCCATGGCACCGTTATGAGCCATCTTAATCGCTGATCTACAGCGAGGTGACGCTAACTAGCTAACCAATTGAAACATAGCTAGCTAATTTTCTCCTAGGTAGCCGCAGACCACTGCGTACACTGCAGGTTCTTGGATATAAATAACGGCTAAACTTAGGAGTATCATCCCGAAAATCGCGGACACCACTCCCCTTACGATACCGAAGTCATTGACGCCTCGCTGGAGTTTTACCGAGCAAACGGTAAATGCAAGGTAAAATACGCCGATTAAAAAGTTCGACGCCCTCGAAATAGAACTTGCGGATATCGCTGCAGTGACATTCGCTCCAAATTCCCCAAGCTCACAGCTATGCACTAAAGCTGTCATTCTCGAACCCAGCGCTGGCATCTCAGCGATCTTCATAAAGACTAGGCAAATCGAGATATAAAAAAATGAGTTGATCGTAGAAAACAGCGCCCCCTTTCCAAACATGAAGCGTGCGCCTAACCAGAAGCAAGCTCCATAGAGGATCAGGAGCATGCAATTCAGGACAACCATGACGGCTACAAAGTCTTTACTCAGTTCTATCCCAATCCCTTTCAGCGATGGAAAGCTTAGAAGAGATAAAGCAACGGCCATTACGAGCCCGATCAAGCTGGCTTGCGCACACCAGTAATTGCGTAGCTTCATATCTTTGAAAAATTCGGTCGGAGTAATTATAGAACGCTGTAGATCTTTGGCTCCAGCCACGAACGTGGGAAAAACACTCTTGATCACAGAAAATATACCGTCAGACACGCACAGCCCCTTAGCTAATTAGTGAACACATACCATCGGCGGCACTCACTAATCCCTTAGCGAAACTACGATATTTTTTCACTGGTATTTTTCGAGCGTTACCTATTAGCTCGCAGCATTCTTCTCAAAGCGTAGTGATGCGCCACGCGCTTTAATACGGTTATGATTTACATCAACTAGAACAACGCGATCCTCCACCCTTCGATGGGGCGCTACACCACGAACTGGGGTGTGCTCCGCTTAACCGAATCGGCGCTCAAAAATTCAGGAAAGCCCTCATGGCCCAGCCGCTTTTCGACCTTGACCTCAAACGCGCATCCCGCGAAAACTACATAACAGGCAAGGCCGCCTTCAATTTTCCACATCCTGGAAGCACCACGGGTGGGTGGCATTTCCTTTCCTATTTTGATCGGGAATCCGGCGAGACCAAAGTGTCATTGGCAGGCATCCATTATCCTGACACCGCAGCCTACTTTGGTGACCTTGGCATCATCGACGTGACCGATGAGCTAGCAAAGCGTGGATGGTCTGTGGAGGGCCGACGTCTGTTCCTGGCCGATCACTACCGAGCCGCTGCGGACATGATCGTTAGATGGGCATTGAGTGAGTCTAATCACTGCAACGTAGAGATCGATGATTGGTTCCCCTCTCGTGCGGAAAGACAGCGACTGCTAGAGACTCTAGATACAGCAAGGTCAGAGCTTTCCGAGGTTGGCCGATGGCAAAAAGTGGAAGCGTGGCTGCGTACGCAAACCTTGAGCTAGGGTAGTCGGTAGTCTAGATCGCAACAGAGCAAGCACCGAGATGGGTTCTGGGCTGGAGTATCCAGCGCACGAGCACCGGGAGCCCACTCATGTCTTTAGCCCGACATCACCTTGGCATTACAGGTCGTTGACAACACTACATATGGTGATTATTCTGCAATAGCAGCACATCATATGGTGTAAAAAGCTATGAACCGTGAAAGCATTCAGCAAGCAGCCCATCGTCTTCATAAGGAAATTTGGGACAACCAAGAACGCCTATGGCCAAACCGACACCTGACGCCATTTCAGATGCTGGCACCTGAGGTTGCGGCCCATATTTTAGGACTTGATTACCAGCTCCTTCCTGACCTGGGTTCTCCACTGTTCGGGCGAGAGGGAGAGCGCTTCAAGGCTGCTGGCTTAATGAATCGCTCGATTCGACGCATAGCAGTTTCCACCGAATTCCCAATGAATGTGATCCGGTTCACCGGCGCACATGAGGTCGGTCACTTTGTGCTTCATGAAGATGAGGTGATGCATCGTGATAAGCCTTTGGACGGATCGGCACGAGGACAAAGTCGTCCTCCCAAGGAAAGGGAGGCTGATTACTTTGCGGCGTGTTTTTTGATACCAGCCCGACTTCTACTGGATGCTTTTGCTGCTCAATTTCAAATGAAGGGCCCCTTCCCTTTCACCGATACCACCTGTTACCACCTCAACCCTTCAGATCCATGGTCGCTTCTGAACGCAGAAAGGGATTCGCTTGATCGAGAGATTTCGCTGGCAAGGTGTGCCCGGTTCAATAACCGTAATTTGATTCCACTTTCGGTTCAATTTGGGGTTTCGGATATTGCGATGGCGATTCGAATCAAGGAGCTTCAGCTAGTACGCTGGCCTTAGCATCTATCCCCCTTGATGCTCTAGTGCCGATGTTCAGTGGTGCGTCGGCCAAAACAAGTCCCTGGTTGGTGGGGTTTCAACGAAATCGATGGATGTACTGAGTTCGTCTTGCATGTGCTCGAAGACTTTTTCGAGACGCGGATGAGCTTTCGATTCTCGCAGTGCATTCACTAACTCCAGAAGCTCTCGCCCTTGGGCTAGCGGCATCTGGATATCGCAGTACACCTTGTCATCGTCTTGTCCCATGCCCTCACCCGCTCAGTCTTTTTTAGATTTATTTCTTGCGGCCCGATGCTGCTCCAGGTGTCGCATCTCTGCTTCCCAACTCGCCAGGAATTTATCCCAGCCTGAGGCGTATGGCCCATCGACCAACCTGGTCGACCCGATGCTTGCCTGATGGAAACGCTCCCTCCAGGGTTGCGGAATGGTATGTTCCAAGATGATGTCGATTCCGGAGTGATGACGCTCCACCGAGACAGAGTTACGAACCTGAATGAGGTCGAGTGGCTTATCGCTACAGGGGGTGTCGTTTCGCTCTTGGTCGTCGAGATCATCGAGGATGGCAAGGAGGTCGGATGCGTTGGGATCACCAGGACGGAGGCTGGCAAGTGCCCACAGAGTCCTTCGTCTAGCGCCCTCAAGCTGACGGAGTTCATCGTGGGTCATTTCAGCCGCATCCTTGTTGATTTGATATCGGGCAGTAGCTATGGCGTGCCGCCTGCGGCGGAAGGCTGGCGAGAACTGAGCCACGGCTGCGCCGCGTCTCAGCCCGATGGGCGCTCATCCTGCACGCCTGCGCGCTCCGCTTGCCTGATACTCGCATGGAAAGGAAAGTCTGGCGCAGCGAGGCCGAAGCCGGGGCAGGTGTAACCGTGCCCTACGTACAGGATTATTACTTATGGAGCTTACTGAAGCGACTCGATAGCACTGCAGCTTCAGTAGTTTCCCAAGCTTCAGGATCAGACGTAGCGTTGAACATCAACCATGCCCTCCACAGGAAAAAGGCGGCAACCAAGCTCGACTCAATTACTGCAAATACCGTAGTAGTATACATATAATCTGAATTTTCCCCGAAGAAAAACAGCACTGGAAATATCGAAGCTATCCAGCCGGCGACGAAAGTTAAGCAAAATGCGATGGCCGCAGTGACCGTCAGGAAAAGCGGGACTTGATATCTATACTGGGTTGCAAATGATTTCTCGCCGTTTTGCTTTGCTAAGCCGTACAAAATGCCTGTGTTTTTTTCTTTGTCATTATTTCTTTTAAACAAGCCATACAGAGTTACACTCTCGCCGACCTCTAACTCTTCGTAAAACTTGTTCGACACTTGCAAATTCGGGATAACTGCACCATCAATGCTGACTTTAGCTTTATGTCCGCCGTTCATTCGATCAACAGATCGGACGTAGTCAACTTTTCCTGAAACTTTCACGCAATCGAACTTCATCACTCACTATCCCTGCCTTCGCTTAAAAAACCGCATTCAGTTCATGCCAGGAAGCCTTCTATGATGGTTGCAGGGAGGCATGCGGAGGCTATCCAATGCACGCTCTATGGAGCGGCTCGCATCAAGGCCACCGAGCCATGTTCCACCACCCGCTCTCCTGATCAAACCATCGCTCCTGACACCGTGGCGCCTTGATCGACGACCGCCTGACAAACCTAATGCCACGATAATATCACCATAGTCTGTTTATCGAAACACGCTTGCCGTGGCTCTATCCTCAGTTTTGAGGATCCGACTCATGCATCTGAAAGAAGCGCTGGCAGGAGCATTGCGTGGAGCTCGTGCTCATCAGGGGTTGAGTTACGAAGAGTTGGCGGGGGCAACGCACAGAACGTACGTAGGGAAGCTTGAGCAGGCCCGAGCGAACGCGACGTTGGAGAAACTGGACGAGATCGCTGACTATCTAGGGCTCGACCTTTTGACTATGGTCACTCTCGCCATTGCTGCGCAGGGTGACGAACTTCCATCCGAGGCTTTGCAACGTACTGCCTTGCGTGTCAGGGAATTCGAGATGTCTGGAGGGTGGCAGTTGGTAGAGGAGCAATTCAGTGACGGAAAGCTCATCAAGCGCTCCCAAGGCAAGCCAAAGCGGCCCGTTAATGCGAATTACATTCGAGCCCTGAAAGCGCAAGGTTTCGACAGGAAAACAATCGCCGAAAAGCTCGGCGTTGCGCGAAGCACTGTCCAAAAATATTGGAATACCTGAGCCGGCAGAACATCAGCGATCCTTGACTCACCCTGGCGTAACCATCCCACTCGACCAACCGTTTCTCCTGCATTCGCTCATGCAGTTTCTGACTCGGTTTTGAGTGGTTGCTCTAATTTCGCAGAGGTAAGGTCTGCCCTCAACTAAAGAAGAGAGCAGGTGTTTTGATGAAAAAAGTCTTAGGCGTAGCTTTGCTGCTAATTGTGGCGGATGCGCAGGCACAGACTGTGGAAGCGGAGATGACAAAGCTGAAGCTGCTTGCCGAAAGCTGTATCGCTTCACTTTCTACTCAGAGCTGCGGCGCAACCACTTCCTGTAATGTGTTCAAGAGCTACAGCAGAGAATTGATGCCGGATGGCCCTGCTGGCTATTACGAGTTGCATGGCCCGGATAAGTCAATGAACCCTCAAAATGGAAAGCTGGTTAGCGAGGCAGTGAAAGCCGCTTCCAAGGCAAATAAGGCCGGAGAAAAGTGCAATCCGACGTAGCTGCTTTTGGATCTGCAGGGCGCATTCCTATGCGATTCAGGTGGCCGATAGCAGTCTAGCGCCAGGCAGCTATCAGCCGGTTCCGTCCGTTTACGTAAAGCCCAGACGCTCGAACGACTGCTGAAGACAATCTGAGCAAATCGCGGTTTATGGCGCGCCCTATCGGGTCGGCTGTCGTAAACCATGCCATGGCTGACGCCAAGTCATGGCCCTTTGGGCTTCCATCCTCGCGCCTCCGGCCTACTGGCCTGCGCGCTCCGCTTGCCCCAAAGCAATGGAGCGTAGTCATCCTGCTTGGTCATATTTCTGTTGGAAGGTGGGGTTGCTGGGTGGACAATACGGTTTTGCTCACCTGGTAGCTGGCCACTGAGGAAGGAACCCCGCGCATGAGTCAGAAAGTCCAGAGGCTTCCCCGGAACGAGGTCGGTCGCGACTTCGTCGTCGGTGACATCCACTTCAAGACGATTGATCTTCATAAAGGATTGTTGAAGCTAGGTTTCGACAAAGCTACCGACCGAGTCATCGGGGTGGGTGACCTCATAGATCGCGGGCCTGGAGTCCTCGACGGTCTGAAGCTTCTTGGTGAGCCGTGGTTCTTCACTGTTCAAGGTAACCATGAGCAGATGCTTATCAATGCTTACAGGGAAAACCCTAGCGCTCGGTACGTAGCTCATGGTGCAGGCTGGTGGTCGACCATAGCCGACGAATCGAAAGAGATGATAATTGGAAAGCTTGAGAGCCTTCCCACAGTCATAGAAATTGAGTCCCCTCGCGGTTTGGTTGGCGTTGCTCACGCTGATGTCCCTGCCGGGATGTCATGGATCGAGTTCGCTCGAGACATCTCGATCCCTGCTGTCGAAGAGATTGCGCTATGGGGGCGCGAGCGGATCAAAAAGCACCATCGAGAAGGTGTAAAAGGGGCATGGCGTGTATGCACAGGGCACACCTGGATTCCAGAGCCGGTTCGATTAGGAAACGTTCTGGCACTCGATTGCACGGGAGGGGGGGAAGGGCCACTCGCTATCTATTGCGTTCAGGACGACACAATTTACGTCGAAGGGCGTGCAGTGTCACTTGACCAAGCGGACGTCGTTACCGAGTTACTGGAAGAGCTTGAGCATACGGCAGGTAATCTGAAAGCAACCATCCATGCTAATAGGCTTATTGAGGCGCAAAGCTTGAGCCATGAGGCCGACGAGTTGGCTCGTCGAGTGAGCACTATCTGGCTGACCTTGGGTTCGGAAATTAATGAGTCTCAGAAGTTACTTAACGCGCTTCACGGACTCAGCCTGCTCACCGGGGAACGAAGGGCAGCTAAGCTCGAAGAGCTGAAATTCAAGCATGCAGGCACCCAGATAGAGGGGTTGCTATCGAGACTTCTTGATTGAAGGTTGAGTACCAGTAATCTTGGGGATCTCAGAGAAATGACGGCCTAACCTGTGCGAGTAGATGGTTAATGAAGCATGTCAGGCTAATCCGCCACGGAGAGAGCGCTGCGAACGCAGGCCAAGCCACTTTAGATCACGCGACCATTCCTCTCACTCCGAAAGGAGTTGAGCAAGCGCACTTGGTGGCACTGTCGTTTAACCATGCACCGGCTCTTATCGTTGCCTCGCCTTTTACTCGAGCCCATTCGACCGCTATGGCGACCGCAGCGGCTTTCCCGCATATCCCATTTGAAACTTGGCCCATCCACGAATTTACCTATCTTGAGCCCGCACGGTGTATCGATACGACCGTTGCCCAGAGACGAGGTTGGGTGGACGCATATTGGGCCAAAGCAGATCCTGGTTTCACGGATGGTGACGGCGCTGAGTCATTTCTAGATTTCATAGCTAGAGCTCAGTCTTTCCTGAAGCGTCTTGCAGAACATCCCGCCCAAGACATCGTAGCGTTTACTCATGGTCAGGTTATCAACGCTGTAGCTTGGCTGATTGAGCGCAAACCTCTGGGCATTGATGGCGAAGCTATGGTGGACTGGCGTGAGTATGAGATCGCGAACCAAGTGCCCAATTGTGGTGGGTGCCTGCTTTCGAAAGATCCCGACCAAGCCGGGTGGAGAGTAAGCCGGTCAGCCGCCGAGGAGTCACGAATGGATGCCACCTGGCGCGTGCCGGGCAGAGCCTATCAAGTCGCCCGTGATCCTGAGCGCCTGCTTATTGAAGAGCGCGCCGAAGCTCTCTCAGCCGCAGGCTATCCGCTGCCAGGTGATGATCCGGCTATGTACGCTGAGCGAAGGCTGAAAGAGGCCAGAGCGGCAGCGGGTTCATCCCAGGTAGGTAGCGTTAGCGAAAACACTGCGGCTGAGCTCTTCGCAAGAGAGGTGTCCCAGGTACTGAGGGAGGCGATTTTCGGTCGCAGCGTCATGAGTAAGGTTGGTCATGAATCGTGGGACGAGATTTACGCCGGCCACTTCCTGATCAATGTAGACGGTTGGGATGTATCGATTTACAACGATTGCGATGAGCTTGACTACTGCGAAGAATGCGTAAGTCCAGATGGGCGGCGGTGGTCGTTTGACTCTGGAGATCGCTTTGGCACAGATCCCATAGCACTGCTCAGCACATGGGAGCATCAGACACTAGAGCGGATGCTGAAGGAGTTGTGAGTCTGATTTAACGTATCGTTGCGTGCCCCTACTAGGGAACGGCTGTCTTGAACCAAGCCTTGGCGTAACGCAAGCGTCTCGGCCTCCGGGCTTCCATCCTCACGCCTGCGCGCTGCGCTTGCATGATTACCGCCGAGTTTGTGGTGATCAGCTAGTTATCGCGGCAAACTCGGCGAGATACGCTGAGGGTCTTGGTTCGGTTAGCTGCCGTTAGCGTCATCATGCCCGAATAAAGTCGGATCAAGCACTAGACTACGCAATGACTCAAGGCGCCGTTCTGCAGCATCAGCTTGCTTGTAGAGCTCAGAAGCCTCATTGGGCGTACCTGCTGCTTTCGCCAGCTCGGCCATCTGGCGTAATAACATAATCCGCTCCTCCACTGCTCGCAAAGTGTCCCAAAGTCCGGTATCGATAGCGGCGTTGACCTCACAAATCAGCGACTTGATGGAAAACGCGTGACCGGTGTGGCAGCGAAACCTCACGATTGATCCTTCATGAATCTGTACCAAGACTCCGTGACAATCCGGGCAGGTGAACTTAGAAATTTTACCGAGATCCATGACGCCGGCTTCTAAACCGTTGCCGTTTATGGCAATGGTATTTTCGACTAGATGGCTTGTTGTTACTTCGCTCTGAGAGCGTTGACCAGCCAGGGTGCCGACCACTTTGGCTAACTCACGTGCGATGGATTCAACCGAGCCAACTAAATCGATCTCAACGTGTTGTATGGCACTTTCAGGCATAGAGCTGAGCATCGCTTCTGAGGGACTCTGAACGTAGCTCAAGCCACCTCGATCTTTCACCGCCCAAAGCCCAGCGGTGCCATCATCAAGTGCGCCTGACAAGACTATGCCTATTACTCTGGCGCCATAGCTCACCGCCGCTGAACGAAATAACACGTCCACAGCAGGCCGAGCTCGGCATTCCTTTGGCCCGCGCGTCAAGCGTATACCTTCCACCGTCACCACCAGATGACGATCCGCGACGGCCACATAAACGGTGCCCGGCTCCAGACGCTCACCGTCTTGAGCCGCCTTGACTCGCATCCTAGTCACCCTTGAGAGGATGCTGTGAAGCACGCTTGGCTCGTGAGCGGGAATATGCAGCACCACGAGAAATGCAGCTGGCAAATCTGAAGGGAGATGTTCAAAGAACGACATAAGGGCTTGAACACCACCCGCAGAAGTACCTATAACCACAACGTTTCGTGCACTAGCATCCAATTTACCATTCACGATTATTTTCCTATGTTTAATCTAAGAGCACGCAGGGAAGGCGTTTTCGTCATGTCCTTCGTGCCCATAAGCTACCGTGTGCAACAATTCATCAGTGCGATGTCTGGCTCAATCCTGATAGCTGTCCTCACACCCTTAGCGGTTACAGGTGGCAATGGCGCCCGTCTCGCCTTGTTGATGACGGGCATCATAACGCTGGTTTCGAAAAAACCTTTGCCAGCGATTGCTGCGGGCATTGCCGTAGCGACCCTATGGCGAAACCTTTGAGTTGGTTGTCGGCCCAGTTGCTGCGGCCTGGGCAGCCGCTTTTCCGTCGAGTTTGACTTACCTGAACCGTATCAGCGCCCTGCCGTGGTTTGAGGGGTAACGCAATTCTTTAAGCTATCCGGTTGCTATGCTGTTCTTTTAGCCTGAGGGAAACGTGCATCGTGACTGAATATTCACTGCCCGATATTTTGGAAAGGATGTACCAGAACCAACTCGCCCTAGAGGCCGCCCTGATGGAGCTGACTCTCCAGATTGAAGCTCAGGGCCAAGCCGAGTTGGGAGAAAACATCCGTGGCGCGCTTGACACAATCGGCGAGAACGCGGGCCACATCAAGCAAGGTCTAGCCCGGCTCAAAAATCTCTCATGATGCAGCCACTGGTCGATTTTGATCTCAAACGCGTCTCACGCGAGCACTACATAACCGGGAAAGCTGCGATCAATTTTCCAGATCCAGGTAGTACAACGGGAGGATGGCATTTCCTGTCTTACTTCGAGCGAGAATCCGGCGTGGCCAAGGTGTCTCTTGCGGGTATTCACTATCCTGACACCGCCGGTTTCTTTGGAAATTTGGGTGTCATGGACGTTACCGAACCACTCGCTCAGCGTAGGTGGTCTGTGGAGGGCGTAGGCTGTACATGGCGGATCATTACAGAGCCGCAGCGGACATGATCGCGAGATGGGCCCTTAGCGACTCCGAGCACTGCAATCTCATGATTGATGAGTGGCTTCCATCCCCATCAGAGAACCAACGACTATTTGAGGTACTCGGCGTGGCAAAGCCGGAGTTCCTCAATGTCGGCAGGCTGCAGAAAGTGGAAGCTTGGCTAAGCTTGCAGTAACGTAAATGCCGGGATGCAACCACAGGTTCGGTGCGAACTGGACGAGGGCAATGGATATGCGTAAAAAAACTCAGTCGTGGTTTGTCCCGCTTCTAATTCTCTTCGCTGTCTTTTGGGCAATAAGCAAGAAAGACACGCCTCCCGCTAAGGTTCCGCTCAGCCAGCAGCCCACGCCGAACGTCTTAGTTTCTGCTCCGCTACCAGCGACCCAGCCAGTACAGAGCGTACCAGTCGATCAGTTTGTAAATGCGGATCGGTTGAACCTGCGGAACCAGCCTGGAGGAAAGGTCATCTCGACCTTGAAACGTGGCGACAGGGTTCAAGTCTTCGAAAAGAAAAATGATTGGGTTCGCATCAGCGTGGATGGTCAGCCAGCTAAATGGCTATCATCTAAAAGCCTGTGTGACGGCGCGAATTGCTACGCAGTCTCCAAGCCGCAACCAGTCCGTCAGGCGAGACCTGCTCCTCAGCCTACTCCTCGACAAACGCCGAGTTATGGATCTTCCTGTCCTTGTTCTTCCGGAAACGTTTGTATCGGGCCAAGAGGCGGTCGGTACTGCATTACCTCAGGTGGAAACAAGCGCTATGGGGTTTGATGGATATGAAAACGATCTAGCTTTCTATCCGATTCCTTCCCTTTGACTTCGCGGCGTAAAGTAAACGGTCAGCTTTGAGGAGGAAATTCTTGTAATTCTCATCCCCTGCTTTGCAAGTAGAGATTACACCTGAGCTTATTGTGACTATGCCAAATGGGCTCGCTGAATGTTGAATTTTTGCGCTCAACAAGGAAAGTCTTATGTTTTCTGCAACCATAACCGCACCTGCGAGTTCGGTGTCCGGAAGCAGAACTACAAATTCTTCCCCACCGTAGCGAGCAGCGATATCACCTGGCCTGTTGACGTTGGCTGCAATAAGGTTCGCTACGTGCACAAGGCAATCATCGCCGCTCAAATGACCGTAATGGTCATTATATTGTTTGAATAAATCTATATCCAAAAGAATTAAGGCTAAGCTTGTCTGATTTCTCGTGGCACGCTTCCATTCTTTGTCCATAGCCAAGTCAAAACTTCTCCTATTGGCAAGAGAAGTGAGACCATCTGTATGGGCAATCACCTCTAGCTCTCTGCGGATTACTTTGAGCTCGCGCTCTGCAACAAGCAGTTGTTGGATCTGCCGATATAGCAAGCTGCCTAGAAATGCCAATGCCAATATGATGGAACCTACCAGTGCAGTCGATTGGTAAACATATGACCACCAAGGAGCAAATACATGCTCGTACGACACTCCGGCTGCTGCGACGATAGGCAGCCCAGCCAAGCGACGATAGGCATAGATCCGCTCAACACCATCGACAACGGATTTGAGAATTGCAGTACCGCTATCGCTCTGGGGTAGATACCGGCTAAAGATCTCACCTTTGGAAAGATTGGTCGTCATCAAAGCTGCGACTGTCGGGCGTCGGGCGAGTAGCTCGCCGTTATCGAGTGCTAGGAAAATTACTCCTTCGTCGTCAACGTCCACACGCTTGAAAAAGCTTTGAAAATAAGAAACCGGAACAGTGGCTAAAGCAACCCCCGCGAAGGCTCCATTAGCTGTTTCAATACGCCGGCTGATTGGAATCACCATGTCGCCAGTCGTACGACTTTCAACTATGGAGCCTACGTGGATGGACTGGTCATCATGCTCACGATGATAAATGAAGTACGCTCTGTCGCTGTTGTTTTTAGTTTGCAAACCTTCAGAGAATGAATTGGCCATCCAATTGCCTTGTGCATCGAAGATGAAAAGCCCCTGAATGCCTTCAATATCGCTCACCTGTCGGGCCATCAGCTTCGCTAAGCGCTCTTGTTGATCGGGGCCAATCCCATCGTGCGCTACACGCTCAGCGAGATCTCGCAAGGTATTGTCGGCTTGCAGCATCGTGTCACGTGCCTGCTGTTCTGCGGCAAGGACAATGTTCGAAACAGTTATTTTGGCCGCGTCTACTCGCTCGCCGGACGACTTCACCATCTGCCAAGCGGTTGCGAGGGTCAACGAAAAACAAACTAGAAGAATGAAACCTATCAGCGAAAGAGACAATGCTTTAGGTGTCAGCCTTGCTGATATCGGTAAGAAGAGCGTCATTTTTTCGTCGTCAAAATTTGCGGTGGGCTTAACAGAGCAATCTTCATACCGTAGATCTAAAGAAAGATCAAAGCATTCGCCCGCAGCTTCTGAGCGCCCCCGGAACGCGTCGAACATTGACAGAGCGCCCAAAATCCAATACCTGCGCCACCTTGTAAAACGCCTTAAACACCCCTTCGACTGATGGTGCGAAAACTCACCCCCATTGGCTGCTAAAGATATTTGCAGCCAGTTGCGCAGCGCTACCGATGCTCAATTGTGGCAGCGACGTTCGTGTGGGGGGTATATCAATCACTGCCACCCAAGCCTTGCCAGGATCTCGCGCCGGTAAGGTGTATCGATCTGGGAAGGCACTTTTCCGATGTAGTCGCGCGCATGCTCACGTGTTTCTCCGCTTAAGCCGGCAAGATAGGCAATAGCGTCTTCGGCTGCGGGAACTAGCCCTTCAATGCCTCTAAGCCTTGGTGGCAGTCCAGTCCAAATTACCGCGTCCAATTGGCGGTGGATTGCCCATTCAGCAATGACTCCCTCTGCCGTCGCACCGACCACGAAACTGCCGATGCCATCCTCCCGATCTTGAGGAACCCCCTCTCGAATTCTTAGGGCCTCGCGCGCGTCATCAAGGTTGTCCAGATCTAGTACCGCCCAAAGCACTTTGCACCCTGGGGCGTTCGCACATATGGCTGTCGTAAGGTCTCCGTTATCACTGACTCGGGCGAACTCGATGGGCAACACCGGGCCGTCCATAAACCATTCGCTCGCAAGCGGTAGGGTGTCCGGTTTCCAAATCAACGATCCCCATCCTAGGCATGCAATTACCATGATCAGCACCTGTGTTTAAAACGAGCTCACTTGAAATGACCGGATACATCTAGGTTGGCTGCTTGCACAGCAGTCCGGTGCAATGCGCACCGCCTCCAGGGCAGAGAATTGGTTCAGCCTTTTGTTTTCCTTGGATCCGCTGATCGAGGAAATGTACGTTCCTCTTGGATCGTGCCGTCCTCTTTGTGAATTTTGAGAGAGGCTGTTTTTCCTTGGAGAAACTCGCTCGCTATCTCGGTAATTTCTGCTTTGGTAGATGCGGTCTTGGAGGCGCGTTGCGCGCCCTCTTTGACGAGCTCCCAAAGTTTTTCCGTTTTTTTGATGTGATAGTTATCCATTGGCTCACCTCTGACGTGGAGATCAATACCTTTCAGGTTGACCATAGGAGAACCGAAGAGTTTGAACGGATTGGCGGCATTCTGGATGCTTACGGAGACCCCCTTGAGTTTTCTAGGGACGTGGGGGAAATGCCCGAAGCAGGAGCTGTAGCCGCTACACAGCAGGAAGAGCTTTAGCATGGCAAAGGTTAAACAGTCTTGGCTCGCTGCAAGCGTTGCTTACCGGCGCGGTTAGCAATCTCCGGCGCTGAGCCTTCACCGTTCTGTTCCCGGTAAAGAAAGTCGCGTATCAAAACAGCAGTTCGCCTGGCACTGGTCACTACGAAAAAATGCCCCTCGCCCTTGAGCACGCGCAGTTCGGCTTGTGGAATTGAGCGTCGCAGGATATGCGCGTTATAAGGCTGTACCAGGGTGTCACGGTCGCCGATCAGAATAAGCGTGCGCGAGCGCAGGCGGAATAACCGCAGCAGACTTGTCCAGCCTACCAAAGCGGCTAGCTGGTGATGATAGGTTCGCGGGCGTACGGTGAGCATTCGCTTCACAACACCGAAACGCAGCAGGGCCTGTGTCGAATTGGCTGAACCATCTCGTGCGGGCTGTTTGTCGCCTGCGTTCCCTCTAAAAAATTCCAAGATGTCGGCGGGCTTTACCAGTAGCACCGGGCCCGCAGAGGTCGCCGCTAGGATCAGCCTTCGTACCATGGTGGGATGACGAAGAGCCAACTCTTGCGCCAATGCCCCGCCCCAGCTCACGCCGAATACGTCAACATGGTCGATGCTCAGTTGCTTGAGCATTTCGGCGATCAGATCGGCATGACTTGGCAAACGCATCGGCCAGCGGGGCATCTGCGATTTGCCGACACCAGGCACGTCCAACGTGATCGTTGTGTAGTCGCCTAGTTCGTTGCGCAAAGCATCGAAGGTTTTGATCAAACCTCCCAGACCATTGAGTAGAATTAACGGAGGGCCTTGCCCGGCGATTGAAACATTCACCTGCAAGTCTTTAACGGTCATCATTCGGCTAGGCATGGGCTACCTCCCTCACTCGTGAAGCCGTGTAGATGAGCTGTTATAGGCGCTCTAGCACAGGCAGTCCTCATAACAACTCGGTTTTTTCCGGCCATAGACAGCCTGATAGAGCCTCAAATTATCTTGTGGACATCCTTACCGGAGCCGCACGCGTTACTGGACGGCGCAACCCGATTCGGCGCGTGTTCAACCGGCACGTAACGATGAAACCAATGCTTGGAGAGTCGCCTTGTGGCTTTCGAGTCCCTCACTTGCAAGCTCATATTCTGGTAACGCACCGATGCGCCCGCCATCTTTGCTGCTCTGCATGAGGCGACCAAGGAGCAATTGTTTTTCATGCAAGGCTCTAATGGCCACCCAGAGTGCTTCCTCAGTCGTTTCATCCTGCCCATGAAATAATGCGGCGGCGGTATAGGCATGGCCTGTATGGCAGCGAAACCGTAGAGAGGAAGCGTTCACCTCCCACAGAGCGCCTCCGCATTCAGGACAAGACAGGCCTGCGACTTGGCCGATCTCATTCAGCGCATAAAGGCCACCCTTGCTGGAATTCTCAGTCAGGTCATTTTCCGTAGCGAATGGCTCGATACGTTTTGACTCAGAAGGCGCCGTGGCCTCCGCTGTGCGTTGATTGATGACCTGTACGAGCCTCTCACTCAACTCAGCGACCGGCAGGCATCCGTCCACAACCACATGACGCAGAGCGTTCGTCGGCATTGAAGGCGCTTCGGCAGTCTTAGGATCTTGTACGAAAGCCAGTCCGCCATAGGCCTTTATCGCCTGAAGCCCAACTACACCGTCATCAAGCTCTCCGGTCAACAATACCCCTATGGCATTGCTTCCATAGCTAATGGCAGCCGATCTAAACATCGGATCAATCGCAGGCCGCGAGTGGTTTTCCTTTGCGCTTCGAGTGATCTGAATAGCTTCTTTTTTAACAAGCAGATGTTTGTCCGGAGGCGCTATGTATACACGACCCGTCTGTACCTGTTCTTCATTCACAGCGAAGGCGACGGGCAATGGGCTCGTTTGGGCAAGAAGGTTAGGGAGAGCACTAGGTTGGTCTCCGATGTGCATCGTGACAAAGACAGCCGCATTTAAATCAGACGGAAGCTCGGCAAAAAACTCACGCAATGCAGCGAGACCGCCGCTGGAAGTACCGATGACGATGACTTGGTGGTTGTGGCTTTCTTGCTGCATGAATCAATCCTAGGTTGCTAGCTGTTGCATGCTCCAATTTGACTCAACTGCCCCAGCTACTTTGCGAATGAGTGCTTGTCTGTGTCTCGATGATGCGTTGACCGGCTTCATAGTTTCGATAGATACCTCGGGGGGAAGGTTCGAAAAAATGCGCACTGCTTGATCTAGATCATGGGATTGCTGAGCAGCATCCTTAGCCCTAGGCGCACAATTGGATCTGAATTCGGTGCCCACTCAGGCGACTAGAAAATCGCGGCGCCAAGCTCTCGTTCAATACGCTGCGAGGACGTCTGTAGGGGCACGACCTGAGTCGAGTGTCCCGTGTGCTCCAAGCGCTTCCACCGCACACCCGCTATTTATGCTTACACTCATGCAACCGTTCCGTTTGTTTGGTCGGCTTTGAGAGGAGGATTGTTTGAACGTAAATTGGGAAGGATTGCTGCCGATTCGCGGCGAGGTCATCGTGATTGAGGACGACCCAACTCTGCAGTCGCTCATGACCGATATCATGGATGAGATTGGCGCTAGGACTGTCTCGTTCGCTACGGCGGATGATGCCTTAACCTACCTGCTCGGAGCACATGGTCAATGCGCCATAGTGATTGCCGATTATGGCGTCCCCGGACAAGTCCAAGGCATCGAGTTCATAGAGATGGTCAAAGGCAGGTGGCCTCACATCGCTGCGATACTTACCTCGGGTTATCTGATCGAGAGCACCGAAGTGCCAGCTCAAACTATTTACCTGCACAAACCTTGGTCACTTGATGAATTGGTGACGGCAGTGGCGGAGCTTTTGCAGCCCGATAAACCGATTAGCAAACGCTGAACCAGGCTCGAAATCGTAAGGCTAGGCAGGACATGGTTGGTGCTCAGCCCGCTAGGTCTGCAACACTACTGCTCATGAAGCCAATTCGGAGCTGAAGTCCCTGAATTTTTTGAATTTTTCCGCGCCCGATGACTCCGTTAACAATGAGCAGACGGAGTAAGTCATGGAAACAATCTATTCGTCATCAACTACAAGCTTCATGGTGTGCCGAAGTCCTTCATCATCCGTAGCAAAGCGATGCAAAACGCTGATGCCTGGCACTGGGCTAGTTGCGATGCGGGCGCAGCCCCCATTCCCAGGCATGGACGCCCGCCACTGAAGATGGTGTCCAAATCTCAAGCCGAAAAATACGGCATTACCGATGTCACCTGGCGAGCCAGCTCAACGTAGCAGCGCGTGATATGGCGCGAGCCTTTGATAAAGCCGCTACGCGTCGCAGCCCCACCGCAAAGTTCGATTCCCCGCTGAATACTCTGGTACCAGCTTTTGGAATCAAATGTTGAATCGATCCGTCGACTATTCTCACAATAAAATCGAGGTCACGATGTCGCCTTTTGATATCCAGCGGATGCTCATAGACGAATTTCCCTTAACGTTTTTGCTGGAGGTGGGTTTCCGGGCCACCTTCGCTTTTCTCGCAGTGTTTCTTTTTTTGAAATCCAGCGGTCGACGAGGGATCAGACAGCTTTCACTTTTTGAGCTGGTCGTGATTTTGACATTGGGCTCCGCCGCAGGAGATGTGTCCTTCTACCATGACGTTCCGCTGCTGCCGGTCGCCGTAGTATTTCTCACGCTCCTGCTTCTCTACCGGCTTACTGTCTTAGTGATGACCAAGAGCAAAAGATTCGAAGCCTGGATGGATGGGCTTCCGGTAACCGTCATCCGTGACGGTCTCTATGAGCTCAAGTCTTTAGAAACGCTGAACATCTCATCCAACGAATTGTTGATGGAGTTACGACAGCAAGGGGTGGAACATCTCGGACAAGTAAGGCTCGGTCTCGTTGAGACCGACGGCGACATCAGCCTTTATTTTTTCGAACAAAAAGATTTGCGCCCTGGGCTGTCCGTCCTACCATTAGAGCATCGTGCCGAGTTTGAAACTGCGCCTGCGTCGGCTCTGTATTGCTGCGTAAATTGCGGTTTCTCTCAGCAAATTGCGGAGGCCCAGCGGGCTGATTGTTCTCGGTGTAGTCATGACATCTGGTCAATTGCGCTCACAACACCGCGCTGTCGGTGACGACGCCCTCGGTTGGGCTACCGGGCACAGTGATGCTGTACGCCCGGTACGCCAGTGACCCAGCGGACGGGCTCATTACATTACTGTCTAAGGGGCAACTTTCGCGAGCCTGGAGGGGGTCTTGTCTTGAAATTGACCTGGGCAAGCGAAATCTCCTTCCGCTCCATAGCCCATCCTGATGTAAGCCTTCCTAAACTTGAGCTAATTGCTGCTCCATCGAGACGTTTTATGAAAGCTGATTTCACTGAAGAAGAAATGCGCCGAGCTTTGTTCGGTACGGCTAAGCCCGAAGAGGTTCTTGCACCTCCAGCACCGGAACCTGTGGCAGAAGTCGTCATCACCAAGCCGATAGCTGTATCTGCAGCCAAGAAGAAGCCGGCGAAACCGTTCACGCCTAGGCTCAGGGTCACGCTTCGGGTTGGAAACGAATTCGAGGGGACGATGCACGAGCTGATCCATGAGGCCGACACGCTGAGTTCGTTGCTTGCTGAGCAAGATGCTGTGAGGGCTGCCAGGCAGAAGTACAGGTACGTGGAAGTGGTATCGGTTAAATCGATGTAACAAACGCGGCTGGGCTAATGAGGTAGCTGTCGATGTGCCTATACAGAACGTGAGGCCTCTGCAGGGCTACGGTGTCGCGTCTGCTCAATCATCGACATCAGAGGCCAAGGAAAGCGGCTGAATCAGATGCGAGCCCTGATTCCGAACATTTCCGACATCCTTACCAACCTTGTACCAATGAAAATCTGTAGCGGGCCTGCATTGCTCCATCGCTAGTTCACGAGCTCGCTCAGGTGAGGTATCCGGGTCGATCCATTCACGCGCATGCTCCGGCGATAAGACTAAGGG
This sequence comes from Pseudomonas sp. Z5-35, assembly GCF_051131945.1. Classification (NCBI taxonomy): domain Bacteria; kingdom Pseudomonadati; phylum Pseudomonadota; class Gammaproteobacteria; order Pseudomonadales; family Pseudomonadaceae; genus Pseudomonas; species Pseudomonas sp. Z5-35. Next base: position 1,624,943 of record NZ_CP071640.1, on the reverse strand, counting down.
CTTGCGGTCGTGGATATCGACCATGCCTTCATCACTCGCGGCGGTAATGATGACAAAGCCGTCGCGATCATCCGGCTCCATACCTTCGCGCACCTCGGCCAGCCCTGCGAAGAACATCGGAATTTGCTCTTTCAGAGTAATGAAATACGGCTGCTTTTTCTTCGGATCTTCTTCGTCCTTTACCCATTCGAACCAGCCATTCGCCGGAGCAAGCACGCGTCCGTTTGGCCAGAGCTGATTGAAAAACTTACCGGTGATGACGGTCTCGACTCTGGCGTTTATCGGGTCGGGACGCTTACCCTTCGCCCAGAAGGGCGACCATCCCCATTTGACCTTGTCGACACTCAACCCCTCTCCCCCTGGCCGAATGATCTCTACCCGCGTCGCCGGCGCGACGTTGTATCGCTCAATGGGCCAAAGGTCATAGCCATTGATCACTAGCTGCTTTGGCGCAAGCTCCTTGAGGTAGTGATCCATCGATTCGTAGATCGAGTAGCGTCCGCACATGCTGTCACCCGTCGAATTGTCGTGCTTATGAGATTGACCGCAAGCGAACCAAATCGTTAACTGTATACATATACAGTTTCCACTCTAAGGTTTGCATCATGAGCATCACCATTCTGGGCCCGCTGGCTACCGGCGGCGAGAAGCTGCCTCTGTACTCATTCAAGGTGCCTGCAGGCTTCCCTTCGCCCGCTGCTGATCACATCGAAAAGCACATTTCTCTAGATGAGCTCTTCGATATACGAGCTCCCCACGTCTACCTCGTGAGGATTGATGGCGACAGCATGCAGGGCGCGGGGATCTATTCGGGGGATATGGTGGTGGTTGATCGAAGCATAGATCCGATCAGTGGGGACATCGTCATAGCTGCCCTTAACTCTGAGCCATTGCTCAAGCGTCTGCATTTGCGCGACAACGCAGTAATACTTCTGTCGGAAAATCCCAAGTATCCGGCAAGGCACGTGATGGAAGGCGACGAACTCATGATTTGGGGTGTAGTGAAATACAGCGTCCGCGATCATGACAACACCTGAACCTGTCTTCGCCCTGATTGACTGCAACTCGTTTTACGCAAGCTGCGAGCGAGTCTTTAGACCCGACCTCGCTAAGACACCTATCGTGGTGCTGTCCAACAACGACGGCTGTGTGATTGCGCGTAGCTACGATGCAAAGCCTTTCGTGAAAATGGGTCAGCCGTACTTCCAGATCAAAGACCATCTCCGCCGGCATGGTGTTGTAGCGTTCAGCAGTAACTACGCGCTATACGGCGACATGAGCGAGCGCGTCATGACTATCATCGAATCGATGGTGCCAGCGCTTGAGGTCTACAGCATTGACGAAGCGTTTGCCGATCTGACTGGCATACAGGGTGATTTATCTGACTTTGGCCGAAGAATGCGATCCGTGCTTTTCAAGCGCACGGGCATCCCAGTCAGCGTAGGCATCGCTCACACCAAGACCTTGGCCAAGCTGGCGAACCATACAGCAAAGCGGTTATTGGATATTACCGGTGGTGTAGTGGATCTCTGTGATCCGTTCAAACGGGACTGGACGTTGCGCAATACGGATGTCGGCGAGGTCTGGGGCATCGGCAGACGCATGAAGGCTCACCTGGAAACGATGGGCATCAAGACCGCGATGGACTTGGCAAAAGCCGACCCCTGGGTGCTTCGCCAGAAATTCAGCGTGGTGATCGAAAAGACGGCTCGCGAACTCGCCGGCACTTCATGTCTCGAACTGGGCGAAGCTGACCCGCCGAAGCAGGAGATTTGCTGTAGCAGGATGTTCGGCACGCGGCTCACCGAGATTGAGTCCATCAAGGAAGCTGTCGCTACCTACACACAACGCGCGGCGGAAAAGCTCCGAGCACAAAACTCGCTATGCAAGAAAATCCGCGTGAGCGTTAGAACCGGCATGTTCAATCCCCAGGAAGCGAAATATGCGAATGGCGCCCTGGTGGAATTGCCGCACCCAACCAACGACGTGCGGCTCATGACCAAGGCAGCAACCGAAGCGGTTAACCGTTTGTTCCGACCTGGCTTCAAATACAGCAAAGCCGAAGTATTGCTGATGGATCTGCGACAGCCTGGCGAATTCACCGATGACCTGTTCGCACAATCTCAGCCGGTAATGGCGGATAAGGTGATGGGCGTGCTGGACGAGATTAATGGCCGCTGGGGAAAGGGAGTGTTGCGTTTAGCCAGCGTGCCTGTCGCCCCTGGTTGGGCAATGCGTCGGGAGCTGATGAGTCAGAGCTATACGACGAAGCTTGATCAGTTGTGGACGGTGAAAGCCCGCTAGCGAGGACGCGTTCGGCATCTGCAGCTTAAAAAATGCGCCTCCTATGCCGACTACTTACGCCCAAAAGCGGCCATTCCTTTAGTCTTCGCGCAGCAGTTCTTCCAAGTCGGCGGAAAGCGGCATCACAGACAAGGCATTGACTCGTGCTCTCCCCGTATTGCCTGCTGGCACCCAAACTCTGGAAAACAACAATGCCGCAATGATACGCGGAAGCTGACCCACCACCTCTCGCCAGTCCTTTGTCAGTACCCCCATTTTCAGCATGAGCCAGTGAGATTTCGCATGAGCCAGTGGCATACGCTGAGTAAGGATGTGCGCCCGCTCCAACCAGCGGTAGGCAGCCTGAATGTCACTAGCCCGTACAGCGAGCCCAGCCTCATTAAAGGCTTTGATTATGGCGCTACGCAAAGTCTCTTTCATGCCGACCTCGCAACTCTATCTCTTCAGCAGTCGGAGGCCATTGAGAACCACCAGCAAGCTGACCCCAACGTCGGCAAATACAGCCATCCACATGGTGGCCAATCCCATCAAGGTGAACACCAGAAATACGGCCTTAATGCCAAGGGCGAACACGATATTTTGTTTGAGGATCAACGCGGTCTGCCGTGACAGACGTACAAAGGCCGGGATCTTGCGCAAGTCATCATCCATCAGCGCAACGTCAGCCGTTTCGATGGCGGTTCCGGTACCAGCGGCAGCCATGGCGAAACCGATCTGTGACTTCGCCAGTGCCGGTGCATCGTTTATTCCATCACCGACCATCCCCACCACGTGGTTGCGGCTTTGCAGCTCACCAATGGCCGCCAGCTTGTCGGCAGGCAGCAGGTTTCCTCGCGGCTCATCAATTCCAACACGCTGGGCGATGGCTTCAGCCGTGTGTGCATTGTCACCTGTCAGCATCATGGTCTTGATGCCCAGCCCGTGCAGTTCCTTGATTGCGAGCTGGCTTGAATCCTTTACGGTATCGGCGACGGCAAACAGTGCAAATACCTGCGTAGAACTGGTCAACGCCACGACCGTTTTACCTTGACGCTCCATTCGACTCAGAGACTCGTTCAGCTGTGGTGTACCCAGCCCCAGCTCTCCGATCAAACGGTGGTTTCCAAGATAATAAAGCTGTCCGTTGATCGAGCCCTTTACCCCACGACCGGGAATAGCCTCAAAGCTCTCTACCTGTTTGAGCGTGGAGGCTCCCAGCCCCTCATGCCTGGCGATTGCCTGCGAGACCGGGTGATCCGAACGAGCCCCCAGACTGGCGGCAAGCAATTGTGGCGCCACATCTGAAGTCTCGGTCAGGGGCAGGTAGTCGGTCTGAACCGGCTTGCCGTGGGTGATGGTTCCGGTTTTATCCAGCGCGACAAAGCTCAGCTTGGCGCCAATCTCCAGGTAGACACCACCCTTGACTAGAATGCCTTTTCGAGCCGCTGCCGCCAGCCCGCTAACGATGGATACGGGCGTGGAAATGACCAGTGCGCAGGGGCAGGCAACAACCAGCAGCACCAAAGCGCGATAAATCCAGTCCGTCCATACCCCAGCCATGAACAAGGGCGGCAACACCGCAACGGCCAAGGCGAAGAAGAACACCCCTGGCGTATAAACCTTGGCGAACTTATCGACGAATCGCTGGGTGGGTGCCCGCGAGCTTTGAGCCTCTTCCACGGCGTGGATGATTCGGGCAAGCGTCGTGTTATTGGCCTCAGCGGTTACACGGTATTCGAAGGAGCCCGACTCATTGATGGAGCCGGCATACACCGGATCATCAATGGACTTTTCGATAGGCAGGCTCTCACCGGTGATGGGGGCCTGGTTGACGGTAGATGAACCTGAGGCTACATCACCATCCAGGCCGATACGCTCACCAGGACGCACCCTAACCAGCGCTCCGACCCTGACCGTCTTCACATCGACTTCCAGCCAGGAGCCGTCGGATTGGCGGACAGTCGCGCGTTCGGGGGTCAGATCCAGCATCCCTTTGATGGCGTTACGTGCACGATCCAGCGACTTCGCCTCGACCATCTCCGCGATGGTGAACAGCACCATGACCATCGCCGCTTCTGGCCACTGACCGATCAATACAGCGCCAGTCACTGCAATACTCATCAAGGCATTGATGTTCAGATTCAGGTGTTTAAGTGCAATCCAGCCTTTTTTATAGGTCGTAGGGCCACAGAGGGCGATGGCAAACAAGGCTACGACAGCAACCACCCACTCCGGGGCCGATTGGGTGAAATGCAATACTTCCGCGCCTGCCGCCGCAATACCAGACAGCGCCAACGGCCACCAACTACTTTTATGATCGGGTTTAGCTTGCGACTCTGTTTTCGCCGCATTGGCGTCAGGCGCCTTGTTCTCAGCCGTCAATGGCTCCGCGTTCATACCCAGCGACAGCACCGCTGCTTCGATGCCCAAGGTATCCGGTAACTCGTGCCACACACCCATTGTGCGGTTCATCATGTTGAATTCGAGTTTTTGTATTCCACTCATTCGAGCAAGCTTGCCCTCGATCATGGTCTGCTCGGAGGGGCAGCACATCTGTCCGATGCGGAAGCTGCTGAAGCGAGCCCCGCTGCTGGAACCCGTTTGGAGAACTTCTGGCGCTAAAGCCTTCGGCTCTGATGGTGCACAGGACACTTCGGTAAAAAGATCGTTGTCGAGCGCAGCGGCAGGTTTGCTTGGTTCGGCCAGCGTATACAGGGTGGACGGCGCAGTTGGAGCAGTGCCGCATGATCTGCCGCCGTCCGAAGCAGGCGCGCAGCAACCGGCGTCTTTTGCCCTGGACGGTTCTAGATTCGCGCCTGAGGACTTCGGGGCACAACAACTGTCAGCGGGCTGAGCTTTCGCTGCACCTGGATCGCAGGGCGTTGCAGCAGGGGCACAACAATCCGAGCCTGCGGACGGATCAAACACTTCGACGATGGTCTGTGTTTCAGGTGCTTGTTTGTCACCGCAACAGCTTTTCATGAGGACACTCCCAGCAGATATGGCGAAGAGTTAAAACCCTATAGCCACTATAGAGTCAAGCGAATCTGAAGATCGTTGACCCGTATTCAACAAACCAATCTCGTTTAGCGCGACTGGTTGATCTCGCTCCAGATCAAGTCATAAAGTGGCTGAGCGCCGAAGTTGGTCAGCGGTTTACCGTTGACGAAGAAGGTCGGGGTGCCGCTTACGCCTACCTTTTTCGCATCGGCAGCGTCTCGTTCAATGGTCGCGGTGATATCAGCAGACATCATGTCCTCGCGAGCTTTGGTCACGTCCAGGCCCGCCTGGCCCGCTGCGTCCCAAGCCGCCATAGCCTTAGCGTCGTCATGCCATTGCGGTTGAGCCTCGAGCACAGCTTCAAGTACCGGCACAAAAACGCCCTGTTTGCGCGCAGTTTCCAGGATGCGGATGGCCTCTTCAGAGCCCACGTGAAGACGAACATAACGCAGCACCAAGCGAACATCGCCTGGGTGCTGGGACATCATTTTTTTCACGATGGGATAGAAGGCGCGGCAACTCTCACACGACGGATCGAAGAACTCGACAATAGTGACCGGTGCCTTGGCAGGGCCAAAGCTTGGCGAATTGAAACGCACCAGTGCGCTGCTTTCCTGCACCGGTGCAGTCGCTTGGGGTACCGAGGAGGCACGATCATAAAAAAATGCAGCGACCGCAAAGCCGATAACGGCTAGGACACTGATGGCAAGGATGAGTGTGCGTCGGCTCATTGGGTGAATCTCCGGCGGATAAGAACAAGAAGAATGATCAGGAGGCTGAAAACACCTACCGATAACAAGGGCAGCGGCACGCTACCGAGAATGGTCATGTCGGCACCAGAGCAGGATGGGCCGGCACCGCAAGGTTTGATGCTTTCGGGGACTAACCCGAAATAAAGCAGGTTGTGATACAGGGCGATCAACCACCCCATCACGGCCAAAGGCAATGCGTAACGCCAGACGCTTATGTCCGACACACAGCAAGCGACACCCAGCACCAGTACCAGGGGAAACATGAAAGCGCGCTGAAACCAGCAAAGTACACAGGGCTCCTGCCCCATGACTTCGCCAACGAACAGCACGGTAATGGTGGAAACGAGTGCAATCAGCCAGGCACAAAGTAGTAATGCCCAGCCCTGGGGTTGTGGAGGTGAGGTTTGCATCGGGTTAAATCCTTTTCTTATAGACGAGGCGCACGCACGAATGGATTTGCTAATTGACTGATGTGAGTAGAATGAAGGTTCTAGCGACTATAAGGTCAAGCGAAATGAATGCGGCCACTTACACAGTCGGTGCCTTGGCGAAAGCGACCGATACCAAAGCGGTAACCATCCGTTATTACGAACAATTGGGCCTGCTACCCTCTGCCGGTAGATCGCCGTCGGGCTATCGCTATTACACAGATGGCGAGCGTGACCGCCTGTTATTCATTCGCCGTAGTCGCTCGCTAGGATTTAGCCTCGACGACATTCGTGAACTACTAGGTTTTGCTGATCGGCGAGATGCATCTTGCGCCGGGGTAGACGCAAAGGTCGAAGGACAACTGGAGCAGGTGCGAATGCGTATTCGCGATTTGCAAGGTCTTGAGACGGAGTTGCAGCGACTCAATCGTTGCTGCCAGGGTGGTGTGATCGAGCAATGCCGCATTATTGAATCGCTGTCGAAGCGTGATTGATAAGCTCTAGGACAGCCGCTAAGAGCTAAAAGTGGTAGCTCGTTAGTTGTTATAGACGAAACTGGCAGAGTGCTTCGAGATGCTGATGGCTTTTGGCCTCGATGCCAGCTAGATTTGGAGCTTTCTACGATCAAGGACGGATATGAAAAAGCTCATCGCAATCATGGGGATGTGTGTCGCACTCGGCGGTTGCGCTACGTCGCACTACACGGCAGGGCGGGACTTTCCTTCGGCCAGTGTAGCGAGCATCACCAAAGGCAAAACCACGACTACTGAGTTGAAGTCGCTATTCGGTGAGCCTTACGCCAAAAGCGCAGTCAGCGAAACTGACGAGAAGTGGATCTACACCTACACCAACGGCTCAGCCCATGCCCAAAGCTACGTGGTCACCATGAAGGTGACGACTACTGGCACTCAGAAAACGCTCGACGTCTTGATCCGTAATGACGTGGTCATCAACTACACGTTCAGCGAAGGCCCTGCGCCAGGCACAACTACCGCCACGAACTGAGATTGCCCCTTTGCACTGGGCGATCTACCGCGCTCAGCCAGTTGTTGATGGAGTACGGCCATGGACAGAACGTATGCCTTCGTGGATGAGTCCGGGAATTCCGACCTAGATACGTCGAAAGCTGGAAGCTCGGACTTCTTCATCGTGTGCTCCATTCTAGTGGCAGAGAAAGACCTGGAGGCTGCTTATGCCCAAGCTGAAGCGCTCCGCAAGCGGCATTTTCAAACAGGCGAGATCAAATCTAGCAATCTCAAACCCAAGGATTCAGATCGCCGCGCCCGGATCCTAAACGAGCTAGCCGAGCTGCCATTCAAGCTCTATTTCACCGTCGTTGATAAGTCCCGAATTCACAAAGACGGCGGCCTCCGTATCAAGACCTCGTTCATAAAATACCTGAACGGGTTGCTTTATGAACGCTTGTTCCGCGCATGCCCTGACCTCCAGATGGTCGTAGACGAGCATGGTGGCCAGGAATTTCAAGAGAGCCTCAAAAGCTACGTTGCAGAACGATTCGTGGACGACCTATTTGGCGATAAAGATGCCTTCCAGACGATGGCCAGTAAGGACAACGTTTTGGTTCAGGTTGCAGATTTCTTCGCTGGTTCAGTCGCTCAGATCTACGAAGAGAAAGCTTCGGAAGAAGCAGTTCTTGCCTACAAGAAAATCCTCCGCAGCCTGACGCTTGGAATGCTTGAGTGGCCATCCAAGTACCAGTCTCTTCTGCCGCCGCCGGCGTATGAACCTGGATATGCAGACTACCAGGTACACCAAGAAGCTCTCCGCCAGGCTGATCGTTTTAGCGAGCGCGTTGGTAAGCACCCCAATGAAGATGAGCGACTGCAGCTGAGCATCTTGCGGTTCTTGAGATTCCAAAGCGAACTCGTCACCAAAGACTACGTGCCAACCGCAGAAATAGTCGGCCACCTAAAAGATAGCGGCTTCGGAGATATCAACGACCAGAGGATCCGCTCCAGCGGCATCGCCAAGCTTCGCGATTCGGACGTGATCATCACAAGCGCGGCCAAAGGCTACAAAATTCCTCAGACACGGGCTGACATCAACGAGTTTCTGGAAAGGGCGTCAGGCATAGTCGTCCCTCTGCTGGAACGTGTCAAAAAGGCTCGAGAGGTGTATCGGCTGAGTAGTCGAGGAGAATATGACATCGTGACTGCAGCCAACCTGACTGAGCTTGCTAAGCTGCTCACTGCGCTCGAGGCGTTTGCAGATGACTGAACTCAGTCATGGCAACGAACCTCAGCAGGCTGCATTGATCCAGAATGAAATCCTAGAGATCTTGAAAGAGGCCAAGGTGCTCGCGCGTAGATTCTATCGCCTGACCGGCAAGCCGCTGGGCGTGATCGGCGAGGTGGCAGAGTACGAAGCTGCTTTGAAACTCGGTCTACTACTCCATCCTGCAAGGCAGGCCGGTTACGACGCTACAGAGACGCTGGAAGATGGCATCGCGAGAATCCAGATCAAGGGCCGCTGTATCTTGAACCCGCTAAAGATTACGGGCCGCATGGGCGCAATTGATCTACGGCAACCCTTCGATAGTGTGCTTTTGGTGCTGCTTGACTCAGAGTTCAACGCATTTGCAATGTACGAAGCGAGCCGTGCCAAGGTAGAGGCAGCGCTGACCTTGCCAGGGTCGAAATCCAGAAATGAACGGGGAGCGCTGGCGATTAGGCAATTCATGTCGATAGCTGCGTTGCGCTGGGCTCGTCATGAGCCTAGCGACTAAGAGTATTAACCGCCGTCTGGACGCCGAGTGCTGCGGATATGTCCCGTGTGACGAGCCAGGTTAATGTCCCTAATACGGCACGTTAATCACCATTTTTAGGCTTAATGACCCTATATGGGCACATTAAGCGGAGCGACGGAATGCAGCCTACGATGAGAGGAAGGCTTCACGTCCTCACCAGCTGCGACCTGCGCCATGACTGCTCAGCTGGCATCTCACCGAAAGCATTGTGCGCCAGCAAGCAACCGTTAGTGACTGTAAGACTAGCTTCCGAACCAGCCACTAGAGGGTTCGGCATATGACTTTACGAGTGAAAGCAAGCGGAGCACGCAGGCCGCTAGGCCGTAGACGTGAGGATGGAAGCCCGCCAGGGTCAAGACTCGTAGGGGCTTGGTGCACGACAGCCGTCCCAGGAGGGGCACGCAATGAACTGTCGGTCGCCGACCTAACCTCCAAAGCCGCATTCACTAATAGTCCTCGACGGCTAATCAGAAACGCAGAATCACAAATCCTTCTTCTCTTCCGTCAACTCAACGTCACCCAATGCCCCCAGGTGAATTCGTCGACAAGGTAGCTCTACAAGGAGACCTTGATCAACTAGCATCCGAGGAACCTCCCAAAGCAATTTGGTGATATCCCAAGTTTCCGTAACAGCAGATACGGTCTCGGCAACGAATGCGCCAAGGTCGAAATCTTGGGTCGCTACAAACGGCCCATCCCGGCTGTAGGTCTCAAAGACGCCGGAAGCAATGGAGACGACCTCGCCTTTCTTCAGGAGCATGAAGCCACCTTGATCCCAAAGTCACAACAGTAGGCCGAGACATTCCCTCCCTCCCGATGAAATATCACTGCAAGATCCGAGGGGTCGGATGGTACTGCCCATTAGTGGTACGCAAAAAATCACGCAAGCTGGCGCGGCCATTTTGGCGCTGAAAAGTTGCTAATACATAACGGCTATTCTCCGTCGTCATAACCCAGAATCTGCCTTCGCGCTCAACTTTCAATACGTCAGAAGTGCGGATCAAATGGCCGTCTCCGAACCGCCCGTACTGGTCTTTCCGCTTGTGGCCAAACACCACACCGATGCCTGCGCGCGCCCTTATGGATACACCACATAGGTACGCGGTAACCGGTAAGTCGAAGCCCTGCTCTCGCGCTTTTATGATTCGCAAGAGGTCGAAATCTGTATGGCGCTTTCCGTGGAAATTTACATCTATCGTGTCGAGCATATCTGCGCTCCAGTAGGGGCTGTATGGTGTGAACAAGAATTCGCCACGGAACCTGGCGCGCTGGTATCGTGGGGAATTACTGGTAAATTTCAGGCTGATCGAATCATGCTTGAGAGAAAGACGGGCCTCAGGTTGGCCAGCCCTTCAATCTTGAAGTCTCGCTGGTGTGAGGTGTGATACACCGCCCCCTTAGCCACTTCCAACAAGCAAACCTCAGAACCAGACCTGTCCTCACCTACGGTTACTCTGGTTAACCGCTCCATCTGCCAACCTCCGGACTTATTCATCCAAGATGGCGTCACAGCCATAATCTCGGTGATAGCTAAGTCCGCACCTTGGCTTACCAACATTTTCTGAAGCTGGTGGGTGTCGTCAATCATCACCGCGCACTCGCTGGGCCGACCCTCGTTTTCGACGCTAAGGGTCAAGTGATACCAAGGTGTTCGGAGCAGCCTTGAGACTCCGCGCCAATGGGACACGCCCTCCCCGAACATTCCTGGGACGCCAATCAGGTCGTTGTCTAAGGTTCTGAACATGTGTCGCCTCAAGCTGCTGGAGCACTTCAGTTGCCCAGCAGAACCGGTGGGTAATCAGAAAAGGGAAAATATCGCTTCGATAGAAGCAGACTTACGATGGCCTGGCCCGAGCAAGACGTAGACCGTGTTGCGTGTTTCGAATAGGTAGCCTTCCTTGAAAGCGGTGCCCATGCTTGAGCGCACCCAATGGCCTGGCTCGAAACGCCTCTGCTCGTCGTCCACAACTTTGTGGGCAAACATGAACATTGGCTGGCAGCCTGCGGCAGCTACTTTGGCTCGCTCGGTGTCGGTGACTATGGCGTCGAGGATTGTCCATTCTTCTACGGCGCAGAGGGGCATCCAGTTGTAGCGCTTTCTGGCTGCATACATCGCTGCCTCGAGACCGTGCTCAGAACCCATCAGGCTGACTCCGAGATCGCCCAACAGACCGTCTTCGATGATCCCATCCACGGCCCAACCCCTCTCTGTCAATATTCAATAATTAGCGGCTGAGGCGTAATACCGCCACAACGACAAATATATCTGTTTGTGTGGCGGTAGGCAAATACGACATACCGTCTCTTTTTATTGGGATAGTGAAATGTCGCTGCGGAAATCTTATGCAGCAGTAGTTCAACTGCTTCGCACTCGGAAAGGCTTGTCTCAAGCAAAACTCGCGGGCTCGTTAACACAAGCCCACGTGAGCGAGCTAGAGCTCGGTAGAAGCTCAGCGACCATCGAAATGAGTGCCCGACTTGCCTCAGCGCTGAAAGTAGAGCCAATAACTCTGCTGGCACTCGCTGCTGCCTCCCATGAGAAGTGCACAGTGCGGGAAGCTCTCCTGGCTGCGCTGGCTGAGGCTGAATCCCTAGGGCTAGCGGACACTCCTCTGCCAACCGAACCACAAGTTATGGCTCCGTCTAGAATGTTGGAAGCCAAGAGAAAATGGTTGGCCGTGCAAGAGCTGAAGGCGAAAGGGCTCAGTCAGAGTGAGGCAGCGAAACATCTAGGGGTGCCTGAATCGACGTTGCGTCGGTTGTGGCATCAGACGCTTAAAGATTAAGGCTGGTGCGGCGAATGCATCAACTGGGGCAATTAGCTAACTGAGAATCTTGCATTGGGGATCAGCAGCCCAACCAGGCTGGTGCCAAAATTCACGCTTTCAGGCGGCAGGAGCGAGGTAGATCTGAAAGGGCCAGCAAGGTCTGGATTTGCCCAGGGAAGCAGCTTTCCGAAAACCGCAGCGTTCCCCTATCAACAGTGAGATGTTGCCGACCCTGTCCATTTTTATGGAAAAAGATGGACAGATGCGATTGTCTGTAAGTGTTTGTTTTTTAATATTTTCGATTGTCCATTTTAGGGCCCTCTCACGGGTGTCAATTTTCGACAAGACCATCGTCTCGATCCCGACCTGGCGCCTGATGTCCGAGTCGTTCAAGAACTGGCGCGGCATGCAGCAGTCCGGCGGGCGGCGGATCAAGCGCAGCCTGTTCATCGACGCCAGCGGCGTGCGCTTCCTCCACGACGAGGAGGAACAGCGCCTGACCCAGGTGCACCTGCTGACCGACTACATCGGCCGCAAGCAGGCCGAACTCAAGGCCTGGAACGAAGCCCAGGGCAACGTCGCGGCGATGTCGGCCAACCGCCGGCGGATGACCAACCTGGGTACCTTTCGTGCCTATGCCCTGGCCTATCTGAAAAGCCACCCCGAGATCCAGCCGAACATGACCTGCATGGTCCGGCAGTTGCAGACCACCGCCCAAGGCATCCCGCTGGAAATCTACTGCTTCACTGGGACCACCGTGTGGGCCGACTACGAACGCATCCAGGGGGATATTTTCGACTACCTGCTGGCGGTGATGCCGGAGTTTGGATTGAACCTGTACCAGCAGCCCAGCGGCACGGATTTGCGCTCAGGATTGCTGCCGGCGGTGCTGGGGGCGAGCCACCTGCCGGAGACGGAGAAGCAGGTGGTCTGAACCACCACGATATTCAGGGCGAAGGCTGAGGTCGGCGAACCCCCAACCGACTGATCCACACTGCCGCCAGTATCACCGACCCGCCCAGTAGCAACCGCCCCAACGCCTCGTGCTGGTTCCAGATCAACAGGTTCACCAGCAGCCCCACCGGCACGTGCAGGTTGTTCATCACTGCCAGCGTGCCGCCGTTGACCAGGCAAGCGCCTTTGTTCCACCAGTACAAACCGAGCGCGGTGGAAACCAGCCCGAGGAATACCAGTACGCCCCACTGCAACGGCGCTTCAGGCCAGAAATCCGCCTTGCCGAACAGCAGGAACGCCGGCAACGCAACCATCAGCGCGCCCAGGTAGAAATAGCCGAAACGTCGGTAGTGCGGCAGGTCACTCGGATGCCGCGCTACCAAGTGCTTGTACAACACCTGCCCCGCCGCATAGGTGAAGTTGGCCAGTTGCAGCAGCAAGAACCCCATGAAGAAATCCGGGTTGATCCGGTCGTAGCGAATCACCGCCGCGCCGGCCACGGCCACCAGCGCCGCGATCAACGCCCAGGGATTGAAGCGGCGGTTGAGGGCATCTTCGATCAAGGTCACGTGGAGCGGCGTGAGAATGGTGAACAACAATACCTCTGGGACCGTCAGCACTCGGAAACTCAGGTACAGGCAAACGTAAGTCACGCCGAACTGCAAGGCGCCGATCAACAGCATGCCGCGCATGAACGACGGTTCCACCTGGCGCCAGCGCGTCAACGGAATGAACACCAGCCCCGCCAGCACGACCCGCACCAGCACCGCGAAATAACTGTCGACGTGGCCGGCCAGGTATTCGCCGATCAGGCTGAAGGAAAACGCCTGGATCAATGTCACAAAAAGTAGATAGCCCATACCGCCCTCGTTTCGAATGGCGGCGAAGATAACGGTTTTGAACAGTGGGAGCCATGAGATCGCAGGCAAAAAAAAGCCCGATCTCGCTTAAGCGTTCAATCGGGCTGATGCACTCAGGGAGCAATAAGTGCAAAGGGAGGTTCGATGCGCAAAACAGTTTGAAGGGAAGCGCCGAGTCACTAGACCACTTGGCGATTACCCGAGGATTAACGGATCAGGCGACCTGGGACAGCTTGGCGTTGGCCTGATTCAAGCCCTTCTCCTGGAAGTCACCGCCCAGGTTCAAGCCTTCGGCATGGATGAACGTGACGTCGTGGATGCCGATGAAGCCCATCACCTGGCGCAGGTACGGTTCCTGGTGGTCGGTGCTGCCGCCTGCATGGATGCCGCCGCGGGCGGTCAGGACGAAGGCGCGCTTGCCGGTCAATAAACCCTGGGGACCGGTGGGGGTGTACTTGAACGTCACGCCGGCACGCAATACGTGGTCCAGCCAGGCTTTCAAGGTGCTGGGAATCGCGAAGTTGTACATCGGCGCGGCCATCACCAGTACGTCGGCGGCCAGCAGTTCGTCGGTCAGTTGGTTGGAGCGCTCCAGCGAAGCGTTCTCGATGTCGTTGCGCTGCTCGGCCGGTTTCATCCAGCCACCCAGCAAGTTGGCGTCCAGGTGCGGCACCGGATTGACGGCCAGGTCACGAACGCTGATCCCATCGGCCGGGTGTGCGGCTTTCCACTGGTTGATGAAGGTCTGGGTCAGTTGGCGGGAAATCGAATCTTGCTGGCGGGCACTGCTTTCGATGATCAGGACGCGGGACATGGCTTTGTAGGCTCCATCTGAGAATGTTGTCAGTCGATGGAGAGAAGGTTAAGCGCGATCATATCGATGAAAAAGCGCAAATAATTGCTGCAATGCATCGATATTTTCGTTTATAAGCGGAGCACGCCTAGCGACGCTGCCCGCCGTTGGCTACTTCGGCTTACAGGTCAGCTCGATGCGCAGCTTGATGATGTTGCGGTTGAACTTGGCGGTGGCGTTCTTGAATTTGCCGGCGGCGACTTCGATCTTGCGGGTGCGCGGCGCTTCGGGGCCGTTGCGGAAAACCACGGCGCAAGCCGCGTCCGTGTTGCCGTAGTTGTTGACTTGGATCGAGCCAATATCGGCATCGGTGTCGTAGGCGGTGTAGTCGATGCTCAGGCCGTTGAGGTGTTTTTCCACATCGATCGGGTAGGCGAACGCGGTCAATGGCAACAGGGCCAGCAACGCACAACAGATTTTCTTCATTCGGCAGTCTCCACCAAGGGACCGCCAGCTTAGGACAAGAGGAGCTCAATATGAAAGCGCCCCGCGTGACCCTTGATCAGTGGCGAACGTTGCAGGCGGTGGTGGACCACGGTGGTTTCGCCCAGGCTGCCGAAGTGCTGCACCGCTCCCAATCCTCGGTGAGCTACACCGTCGCGCGCATGCAGGATCAGCTCGGCGTACCGTTGCTGCGCATCGACGGGCGCAAGGCCGTGCTGACCGAAGCCGGTGGCGTACTGTTGCGCCGCTCCCGGCAATTGGTGAAACAGGCCAGCCAATTGGAAGACCTGGCCCACCACATGGAGCAAGGCTGGGAAGCCGAAGTCCGGCTGGTAGTCGACGCGGCCTACCCCAACGCCCGCCTCGTGCGCGCCCTGACGGCGTTCATGCCACAAAGCCGTGGCTGCCGGGTGCGGCTGCGCGAGGAAGTGTTGTCGGGGGTCGAAGAAGTGCTGCTCGAAGGCGTGGCCGACCTGGCCATCAGCGGTTTCAGCATTCCCGGATACCTGGGCGCGGAACTGAGCGATGTGGAGTTCATCGCGGTGGCCCATCCCGAACATGCCTTGCACCGCCTCAATCGCGAGCTGAACTTCCAGGACCTGGAAAGCCAGTTGCAAGTAGTCATCCGCGACTCCGGCCGCCAGCAACCCCGAGATGTCGGCTGGCTCGGTGCCGAACAGCGCTGGACCGTCGGCAGCCTGGCTACCGCCGCGAGTTTTGTCGGCAGCGGGTTGGGATTCGCCTGGCTGCCCCGCCACATGATCGAGCGAGAACTCAAGGAAGGCTTGCTCAAGCGTCTACCCTTGGAACAGGGAGGCAGCCGCAATTCGACCTTCTATCTGTTCTCAAACAAGGAAAAACCCCTGGGCCCGGCCACACAAATCCTCATCGAACTGCTGCGCACCTTTGACACCGCGCCGCTGGATGCGCCGTTCGCCGCCCCAGAACAAGCCTGACAAGGAATTCGCGATGGCCTATTTCGAGCACGAAGGTTGCAACCTGCATTACGAGGAGTACGGCCACGGCGCGCCCCTGGTGCTGGTCCACGGGCTGGGTTCAAGCACGCGGGACTGGGAAAAACAGATCCCGGTGTTGTCCGCCCGCTATCGCCTGATCGTGCCCGATGTGCGCGGCCACGGTCGCTCCGACAAGCCCCGCGAGCGCTACAGCATCGAAGGCTTCAGCGCCGACCTGTGCGCCCTGATCGACCACCTCGACCTAGGCCCGGTGCACTTGGTGGGCTGGTCCATGGGCGGCATGATTGGTTTCCAGCTGGCGGTGGATGAACCCGCGCGGGTCAAGAGCCTGTGCATCGTCAACAGCGCCCCTGAAGTCAAGGTCCGCACGCCCGACGACTGCTGGCAATGGTTCAAGCGCTGGAGCCTGATGCGTCTTCTCAGCCTGGAAACCATCGGCAAGGCCCTCGGTGCGAAGTTGTTCCCCAAGCCCGAACAAACCGAGCTGCGCCTGGAAATGGCCCGGCGTTGGGCAGAGAACGACAAACGTGCCTATCTCGCCAGTTTCGACGCCATTGTCGGTTGGGGCGTGCAGGAACGACTCTCCCAGGTTGCCTGTCCAACCCTCATTATCTGCGCCGACCACGACTACACCCCGGTGGCGCTGAAAGAGGCTTATGTGAAACTGTTGCCTGACGCACGACTGGCGGTCATCGCCGATTCACGGCACGCTACACCGCTGGATCAACCCGAACGCTTCAACCAGACCCTGCTCGAATTCTTGACCGCTATCGATTCCACTACCCAGGATCATTGAACCCATGCTGAAAAAAATCGCCCTCGCCGCCGGCTCCGTCCTGTTTGCCGCCAACCTGATGGCCGCGCAACCAGCCAAGGCGCCACACGTCTTGCTGGATACCACCAACGGCCAGATCGAAATCGAACTGGACCCGGTCAAGGCGCCCATCAGTACCAAGAATTTCCTTGAGTACGTTGACAGCGGCTTCTACAACAACACGATTTTCCACCGCGTGATCCCAGGCTTCATGGCCCAGGGCGGCGGCTTTACCCAGCAGATGCAACAGAAAGACACCAAGGCGCCGATCAAGAACGAAGCCAGCAACGGCTTGCACAACGTTCGCGGCACCTTGTCGATGGCTCGCACTTCCAACCCGGATTCGGCCACCAGCCAGTTTTTCATCAACGTGGCTGACAACGCTTTCCTCGATCCGGGCCGCGACGCCGGCTACGCGGTGTTCGCCAAAGTGGTCAAGGGCATGGACGTGGTGGACGTCATCGTCAACTCCCAGACCACTACCAAGTCAGGCATGCAAAACGTGCCGATCGATCCTGTGATCATCAAGTCGGCCAAGCGCATCGACTAAACGCACAGGGCAAGCCTGAGCGGCGCCGGCAACCCCGCGCCGCTCACAGCAAAGAAGGAGAGCCCTCGCCCGGGCTATGTACCCCATGGTTTACCGCCGTTTTGAAAAACTGATCGACATCTTCCGCGACGCGCCGACCTCGGCCCCGCCGAACCGCGTCCTGCCCTTCTATACCTATT
Source organism: Pseudomonas sp. Z5-35 (assembly GCF_051131945.1). Taxonomy (NCBI): domain Bacteria; kingdom Pseudomonadati; phylum Pseudomonadota; class Gammaproteobacteria; order Pseudomonadales; family Pseudomonadaceae; genus Pseudomonas; species Pseudomonas sp. Z5-35. The sequence goes on along the minus strand of NZ_CP071640.1, from coordinate 1,607,314 downwards.
ACCTGAAACAGGTCTGGCCCAGCTTCGCCGCGCTGCTGCTGGTGGGCCTGATCGGCGCGCTGATAGAAGTCGCGCTGTTCAGCTACCTGAGTCGCATCATCGACCTGACCCAGGCCACGCCCAGCGCAGACTTCTTCAAGCTCCACGGCGTGGAGCTGGCTTGGATGGCCGTGGTGGCGCTGGTGTTCCGGCCGATCTTCGTGGCCCTGCATGACCTCTTGGTGCACCAGACCCTGAGCCCCAGCATGACCAGCCTGATCCGCTGGCAAAACCACAGCTACGTGCTCAAGCAGAGCCTGAACTTCTTCCAGAACGACTTCGCCGGGCGCATCGCCCAGCGCATCATGCAGACCGGTAACTCGCTACGCGACTCGGCGGTGCAGGCGGTGGATGCGTTGTGGCACGTGCTGATCTATGCCATCAGCTCCCTGGTGCTGTTCGCCGAAGCCGATTGGCGCCTGATGATCCCGCTGCTGATGTGGATCGCCAGCTACATCGGCGCGCTCTGCTATTTCGTGCCACGGGTTAAGGAACGCTCCGTGGTCTCCTCCGATGCCCGCTCCAAGCTCATGGGGCGGATTGTCGATGGCTATACCAATATCACCACTCTGAAGCTGTTCGCCCACACCAACTTCGAACAGCAATACGCGCGCGAAGCCATCGAAGAGCAAACTGAAAAGGCTCAGCTGGCCGGCCGTGTGGTGACCAGCATGGACGTCGTCATCACCAGCATGAACGGGCTGCTGATCGTCGGCACCACCGCCCTGGCGCTGTGGCTGTGGACGCAATCGTTGATCAGCGTCGGTGCCATTGCGCTGGCCACCGGCCTGGTGATCCGCATCGTCAATATGTCCGGCTGGATCATGTGGGTGGTCACCGGCATCTTCGAAAACATCGGCATGGTCCAGGATGGCTTGCAGACCATCTCCCAACCCGTCAGCGTCACCGACCGCGAGCAGGCCAAGCCGCTGGCCGTGGCCCAGGGCGAGGTACGTTTCGAGCACGTCGATTTCCACTATGGCAAGAAAAGCGGCGTCATCGGCGACCTGAACCTGGTCATCAAGCCTGGCGAGAAAATCGGCCTGATCGGCCCGTCCGGCGCGGGCAAGTCGACACTGGTGAACCTGCTGCTGCGTCTTTACGACGTACAAGGCGGGCGCATCCTCATCGACGGCCAGGATATCGCTCATGTCGGCCAGGAAAGCCTGCGCGAGCGCATCGGCATGATCACCCAGGACACGTCGCTGCTGCACCGTTCGATTCGCGATAACCTGCTTTACGGCAAGCCCGACGCGACCGACGTACAACTGTGGGAAGCGGTGCACAAGGCCCGTGCCGATCAGTTCATCCCGCTGCTATCGGACGCCGAAGGCCGCAGCGGTTTCGACGCTCATGTGGGTGAACGCGGCGTCAAACTCTCCGGCGGCCAGCGCCAACGCATTGCCATCGCCCGGGTACTGCTCAAGGACGCGCCGATCCTGATCATGGACGAAGCGACTTCCGCGCTGGACTCGGAAGTCGAGGCGGCGATCCAGGAAAGCCTCGAGACGCTGATGCAAGGCAAGACCGTGATCGCCATCGCTCACCGCCTCTCGACCATCGCCCGGATGGATCGCCTGGTGGTGCTGGAAAACGGCCGCATCGCCGAGACCGGCAGCCATGCCGAACTGCTGGCCCATGGTGGGTTGTATGCGCGGCTTTGGCAGCACCAGACGGGTGGATTCGTGGGGATCGACTGACCGGGCCAGGTGATGAAGAACCCGTGGCGAGGGAGCTTGCTCCCGCTGGGGTGCGAAGCGCCCCCAAAAATCTAGGCTCCAACACAATAAATGGGTTGGACACCAGCCTTATTGGGGCTGCTGCGCAGCCCAGCGGGAGCAAGCTCCCTCGCCACAAGGTTTTGTAGTGACCATTAGCAACCTCAGCACTGCCGATAAGGCAGTGCTGCTTTCGCCTCTTCGGCATACGCCAGCACGCCCTCGTGCTCGCGCGCGAGAAAATCCGCCACCGCCGCTTTCAGCCCCGGATGGCGCAAGTAGTGCCACGAGCGGGTAATCACCGGCTCGAACCCGCGAATCAATTTGTGCTCGCCCTGGGCCCCGGCGTCAAAGCGCTGCAGACCGTTGGCGATCGCATAGTCCATGCCTTGGTAGAAACAGGTTTCGAAGTGCAGGCGATCAAACTCCGCCAGGCATCCCCAGTACCGCCCATAAAAGCTGTCGCCCCCCACCAGGCTGAACGCCATCGCCACCGGCCGTGAACCTTGCTTGGCCAGCACCACGCGAATGGCCTCGGGCATGCGCTCGGCCAACAGGCTGAAAAACGCCCGGGTCAGGTACGGCGCCTGCCGTCGCACCGCGTAGGTATTGGCGTAACAGGCGTAGACAAAATCCCACTGCGCCTCGTCCAGTTTGTGGCCTTCAAGCCACTCGAATTCGATGCCCTGCCCCGCCACTTGCTCACGTTCCTTGCGCATCTGCTTGCGCTTGCGGGAACTGAGCGCATCGAGAAAATCCTGGAAGTCCCGGTAACCGCGATTCTGCCAGTGGTATTGGCAGCCGATCCGCTGCAGCCAACCGTCCTGACCGGCCAGCGCCGCATCGGTAAAGGCATCGGTGAAGTTGATGTGAGCGCTGGAAAGCCCTTCGATTTCCAGGTAACCCGGCAGGCTGCCGAGCAATTCCAAGCCATCCTCCACACACGCCGCCAACAACCGCGGACCGCTGACCGGGCTGAACGGCACCGCCGTCAACAGCTTGGGATAATACTCGATGCCGGCCCGGGCGCAGGCATCGGCCCAGCCGTGATCGAACACATACTCACCGTAGGAATGCCATTTGCGATAACTGGGCAAGGCCGCCAGCAGCCGTCCGTCTTTCATGTGCAACAGGTGCTCGGGCTGCCAGCCGGAATGCGCGCCCAGGCTGGCGCTGTCTTCGAGGGCGCTTAGAAAGGCGTGGCGCAGGAAAGGTTGATTGGCGGGCACCAGCGCGTCCCACTCATGTGGCGCGATGGCGGACAGACTGTCCAGGACGTGAAGCGGCATGCAGTTCCTCGATATCCAGGCGGCGGATTACCCGAGTATCGCCGATCCAGGCCGGTCGGGCATAAAAAAACCCCGCCAGAGGCGGGGTTCAAAGGAGCATAACGGATGAAAGTGCAGCGGTGTATCAAGTCAAAGCGATTTAGAACACGTACTGAGCGCGGACAACAAAACCATCGCCGTCGTCATCGCCGTTGACGTTGGTGACCTTGTCGGTCTTGGCCTTGACGTAGGCACCGGTGATTTTCACCGCTTCGTTGGCGTACCAGTTCACACCTAGATTGTGCACCTTGGCTTCGGCATCGCCCACTTCGCGGGTCGCCGAGGCAGTGGTGATGTTGTCGTCTTCGACGGTCATGCTGTCGTAGCGGTAGAACACTTCCCAGGCACCGATGGATTTGTTCTGTGGCTTGATCGCGTCAAACTTGCCGACTTTATAACCACGGGACTCGCCGGTGAGGGTGTAGGCACCCTGGACGTAGAAGCCGTGGCCCTTGAGGTCTTCGAAGGCGTCGCTGTCAGCCTTGGTCTTGCGCGAGATGTATTCACCCTGGATCGACGCTGGCCCCATAGCGAAAGCGGCTTCCAGGCCGAAGGCGGTGTCAGTGTCGTACGAACCGGCCGGCGAGTTGTTCGCGCCGCCCAGGACCGGACGGTTGCCGTTAGGACCGGCATCGTTGCCGCCCAGGGTTTCAACGCCACGCATGCCCAGGCGGGAGCGATAACGAGCATCGAACGCAGTGTCGGAGACGTCACGGGAGGCCACGCTCAAACCGAAGTGCAGCACGTTGCCGGCTTCGTGCATCGGCGCGAATACAAAACGACCGTTGACTTGCTTGACGCTGTCGCCGTCAGCATCGTCATTGTCCTTGCTGAACACGCCGGCCGAAGCATAGAACGAATCAGCGAAAGTGCTGGATGCCTGGATACCCATACCGTTCTGCTTGTCCATGGCCCAATCGACCAGATCGTAGGCGGAGTTTCGCTCAGGCGCGGTGACCCATTTGGAGCTGGTGGCTTTTTCAAGGCCAAAGTCTGGGTCAAAACGGCCAACCTTGATGGAAACCGGTTTGAAACCGTTATAGGCCAGAGACGCCTCGTCGAAGTAGCCGTTATCGGAATCGCCGGTGTTATGGGACATGTCGTAGTTGATGGTGTATGCCCAATCCGTGTACAGCACGCCGGACAGTTCCAAGAAAGCACGACGGAAATAGGCGGCGTCTGCCGAATTGCCATTGTCGGTGTAGATCCCGTCGAACTGACTGTAGTCAGCCTGCAAACGACCGCCGAGCTTGAAGCTGAACTCTTTGTCAGTGGTAGCGACCTCAAGGCCGCCCTTGGTCTTGACCACGATATCGGCGCCATCGGTGGTGACGGTGCCGGCGAAAGCCTGGGCGGTTACTGCCATTGCCAGTGCGCTGGCGGCAACACCTGCGAAGTGCTTACGGATCATCGAAGAATTCCCCTAGTTGGTAGTCTATGCGTTAGAAAACACGCGGAACTGGGCCCGCTGGTGTTGGGAGGGGATCTTGGCGACGGGGTGTGTCAGGCAAGTTGCTATCACATAAAGATTTTATGACAGCGGAACTTTTTACTTCGAATCGGAATAACAAATGAGGCAGCTTCGAGAGGCAAGCTGCAAGCGGCAAGCTAGAGCGGTGAAGCAGCGATCAAGCTGCTTTCGTGGCGAGGGAGCTTGCTCCCGCTGGGCTGCATAGCAGCCCCAAACTTTATCTGGCACCGCAATGCATCAGATAGGACGCAGGGGGCTGCTGCGCAGCCCAGCGGGAGCAAGCTCCCTCGCCACGGGAAATCAATCAGGACAAATCAACGCTTGCGCAGGATCACGCTGCCAATCGAGTAGCCGGCGCCAAACGAGCTGAGTACCGCGACCGAGCCGCTGGGCAAGTCATCCTGATACATGTGGAATGCAATCACGGAACCGGCCGAGCTGGTGTTGGCGTAGCGGTCGAGAATCACCGGGGCTTCTTCCTCGGTGGCCTCGCGTCCCAGCAGTTTGCGCACGATCAGCTGGTTCATGCTCAAGTTGGCCTGATGCAGCCAGAAACGCCTCACTTCGCCGACGTTCAGCTGATTTTCCGCCAAATGAGCGCCGACCAGTTCCGCCACCATCGGGCAGACGTCACGGAACACCTTGCGGCCTTCCTGGACGAACAGTTTGTCTCGCGTGCCGAGGCCCTCTTCCGCCGCGCGGTTGAGGAAGCCGAAGTTGTTGCGGATGTTGTTGGAGAACTTGGTGAGCAGCTTGGTGCTGACCACATCGAACTGGTACGGCGATGTCGCCTGGTCGGCCCGCTCGATGATCACCGCCGTGGCCGCGTCGCCGAAGATGAAATGACTGTCGCGGTCACGGAAATTCAGGTGCCCGGTGCAGACTTCCGGGTTGACCATCAGGATCGCCCGGGCCTGGCCCAGTTGCACGCTGTTGGCGGCGGACTGGATGCCGAACGTCGCCGAGGAACAGGCCACGTTCATGTCGAAACCGAACCCTTCGATGCCCAGGGCTTCCTGGACTTCGATGGCAATGGCCGGATAAGGCCGCTGCAGGTTGGAACAGGCGACGATCACGCCGTCGATGTCAGCGGCGCTGCGACCGGCGCGTTCAAGGGCCTGTTTCGCGGCGCCTACGGCCATTTCGCAGAGCACCGACCACTCGTCATTGGAACGCTCAGGCAGGCGCGGCGTCATGCGTTGCGGATCGAGGATGCCCTCCTTGTCCATCACGAAACGGCTCTTGATGCCCGAAGCCTTTTCGATGAACGCCGCGTTGGATTCGGTCAATGCTTGGACTTCGCCGCGCTCGATGGCCTCGGCGTTGTCGGCGTTGAACTGCGCGACATAGGTATTGAAAGACTGCACCAGCTCTTCGTTGGAGATGCTGTTGGCCGGGGTGTACAGGCCGGTGCCGCTGATGACGACGTTATGCATGGTCGTGTCTCTGATCTGTTCAGGCAGAAAGTATTGGCACCGACGTACCAACACACAAAGGGACTTTTCCCATCCAGGGGAAGCAGCCCAGGCATCGCTTTATTCCGATCCGCCCGTGGTCTTGAAGCGCAAGACCACGGGACCGGCATTTATAGGCGCGAAGTTTGCCATAAACGCTGGCGTTTGGCCCATTCTCCGTTGCTGAAGACACAACACAGGAGCCGGACGGTCAAGCGTCCACCTGTCCCCACTGTTTGCTCAGGCGCTTGTCGGAAATCGGCACCTTGGTGCCCAGTTGCTGGGCGAACAGCGACACCCGATATTCTTCCAGCCACCAGCGATATAACTCCAACTGCGGATCGCGCTTGCCCTCCTGGGCATGTTTGCTCGCGCGGGCCTGGTATTGCGCCCAGAGGTTGGACAGCTCACCACTCCAGACCCGGTCTTTCTGCACCTGGCTGCCGAGTTTCTCGAAGCGTTGCTCGACGGCCTTGAGGTAGCGCGGCAGTTCCTTGAGCCACTGATGCGGGGTTTCACGTACGAAACCCGGATACACCAAGTGGCTGAGCTGCTGCTTGATATCGTTCAGGGCCACGGCCTGGGCCAGGTCGATCTTGCCTTTGAAGCGTTTTTGCAGGCCGTGCCAGAGCTTGAGGATGTCCAGCGTCAGCTTCGCCAAGCGTTCGGCATGCTCGGTCCAGCCGCCGCGCTTGCGCTCGGCCAAGGCCGCCAGTGCGGCGCCGTCACGGGGCAGGCTCGGCTCGCCTTCGAGCACGCAGCTGTCGAGGCTCGCCAACAGGATGTCTTCCACGAGGCCGTCGACGCGGCCCAAGTCACGGTACAGCAGGCCCAGCTCCGTCAAGCCCGGTAGCTTGCCTCGGAGGAACTTTGCCGGTTCGGCCAGTTGCTGCATCAGCAAGCGCTGCAAGGCGCGACGGTGCTGGAACTCGGCTTCGGCCGGCGTCGGGAAGCGCCCTTCCTTGACCACACCGCCCTCTTCCACCAGCGCCGGATACACCGTCATCGACAACCCGGCGATCTTCTGCTGGGTTTTCTCCGCGACCGGCGCAAAGACTTTCGCCTCCACCGGCGCCTGGCTTTTCGCCGTTTGCGGTACGGCCAACGCGGCCTGGCTGGCTTCGGCAAAGCGGGCGGTCAGCTCGGCCAGGTCACGGCCTTCGCCGAGGAACTTGCCCTGGCCGTCGACGATTTCCAGGTTCATGCGCAGGTGGCTCTCCACCTGCTGCGCCGCTTCGGCCCAGGCTTCGTCACTGACTCGCGCGCCGGTCATGCGCAACAACTCGCGGCCCAGCGCCTGGGGCAACGAGCCCTCGGCGAACGTCATGCGTTGCAGCGCGGCCTTGACGAAATCCGGCACCGGCACGAAATTCTTGCGCAAGGCCTTGGGCAGGTTGCGCACCAGGGCAATGCACTTGGCTTCGATCATCCCCGGCACCAGCCACTCCAGGCGCTCCGGCGGCAACATCGGCAGCAGTGGCGCCGGCACACGCAAGGTCACACCGTCGCGCGGGTGGTTGGGCTCGAAGTGGTAGCTCAACGGCAAGGTCAGCTCGCCGACGCGCAAGGTGTCGGGGTACTGCGTGGCCGTGACCTCGCTGGCTTCGCGGGCCAGCACGTCTTCTTCGCGCATGATCAGCAATTGCGGATCTTTCTGGCTCTTGATCCGATACCAACTATCAAAGGTCGCGGTCTGGTGGATCTCCGCGGGCAGGCGCGCATCGTAGAACGCGAAGAGGGTTTCCTCGTCCGCCAGGATGTCACGCCGGCGCGCCTTGGCTTCCAGTTCGTCGAGTTGTTCCAGCAGGCGGGTGTTGGCGCTCAGGCACTTGGCCTTGGACTGGATCTCGCCGCGCACCAGCGCTTCGCGGATGAACAGCTCGCGGGACACCACCGCGTCCACCGGCCCGTAGTGCACGGGCCGGCGACCGACGACGATGAGCCCGAACAGGGTGATCTGCTCGTAGGCCACCACTTGCCCGCGCTTCTTCTCCCAATGGGGTTCGAAGTGGTTTTTCTTGATCAGGTGCCCGGCCAGCGGTTCGATCCAGTCCGGTTCGATTTTCGCCACCATGCGCGCGTACAACTTGGTGGTTTCCACCAACTCGGCGGTCATCAGCCACTGCGGACGCTTCTTGCCCAGGCCTGACGACGGGTGGACCCAGAAACGCCGTTGACGCGCACCGAGGTAATCGCCGTCCTCGGTTTTCTGGCCGATCTGGCTCAGCAGGCCCGAGAGCACCGCTTTGTGCAGTTTCGGGTAGTCGGCCGGGTCTTTATTGAGGCTCAGCTGCATGTCGCGGCAGATCAGGCTCAACTGACGATGGGAATCGCGCCACTCACGCAGCCGCAGGTAATTGAGGAAGTTCTTGCGGCACCAGTTGCGCAGCGGGCTGGCGGTCAGGGCCTGGCGCTGCTCTTCAAAACCGCGCCATAGATTGACCAGCCCGGCGAAGTCCGAGTCGGCATCTTTCCATTGGGCGTGGGCCTGGTCGGCCGCTTGCTGGCGTTCCGGCGGGCGCTCGCGCGGGTCCTGGATCGACATGGCGCTGGCAACGATCAGCACTTCCTGGAGGCTGCCCAGTTTTGCCGCTTCCAGCAGCATGCGGCCCATGCGCGGGTCCACCGGCAGCCGCGCCAACTGCCGACCCAACGGCGTCAATTGGCTGTTGCGGTCCACCGCCGAGAGCTCTTGCAGCAGATTGAAACCGTCGCTGATGGCCTTGCCGTCCGGCGGCTCGATGAAAGGGAAGTCCGTTATCTCGCCGAGGCGCAGGTGCAGCATCTGAAGGATCACCGCCGCCAGGTTGGTACGCAGGATCTCCGGGTCGGTGAATTCCGGCCGGCCGAGGAAATCTTCTTCGCTGTACAGTCGAATGCAGATCCCCGGCTCGACCCGGCCACAACGGCCCTTGCGCTGGTTGGCGCTGGCCTGGGAAATCGCTTCGATGGGCAGGCGCTGGACCTTGGCGCGATAGCTGTAGCGACTGATGCGCGCGGTGCCGCTGTCGATCACGTAGCGGATCCCCGGCACGGTCAGCGAGGTTTCCGCCACGTTGGTCGCCAGCACTACACGCCGACCTGGGTGGGACTGGAAAATCCGCTGTTGCTCGGCCGGCGACAGGCGTGCATACAACGGCAGGATCTCGGTGTGCTTGAGTTGGGCCTTGCGCAGCATTTCCGCCGCGTCACGAATCTCCCGCTCGCCCGGCAGGAACACCAACACATCGCCAGGGCTGCGGCGCTCGCTACGTTCGTAGGCGGCGATTTCATCGAGGGTGGCGAGGATCGCCTGGTCGACGGTCAAGTCGTCCTCGACCCGATTGCCCTCCTCGTCCTGCTCCAGGGTCAGCGGGCGATACCAGGTTTCCACCGGGAAGGTGCGACCGGAGACCTCGACGATCGGCGCGTCATCGAAATGCTTGGAGAAACGCTCCAGGTCAATGGTCGCCGAGGTGATGATGACCTTCAGGTCCGGACGGCGCGGCAGCAGGGTCTTGAGGTAGCCAAGCAGGAAGTCGATGTTGAGGCTGCGTTCGTGGGCTTCGTCGACGATGATCGTGTCGTAGCGCTCGAGGTAGCGGTCGTTCTGGGTTTCGGCCAGCAGGATGCCGTCGGTCATCAACTTGATGAGGGTATTGGCGTCGCTCTGGTCCTCGAACCGCACTTGATAACCGACCAGCGCGCCCAACGGAGTGCCCAGCTCCTCGGCCACGCGGCTCGCGACGCTGCGGGCAGCGATCCGGCGCGGCTGGGTGTGGCCGATCAAGCCATGCTGGCCGCGACCGATTTCCAGGCAGATCTTCGGCAACTGGGTGGTCTTACCCGAGCCGGTCTCGCCGGCGATGATCAACACCTGGTGCTTGAGCAGCGCCTCCTTGATTTCGTCGCGCTTGGCGGCGATCGGCAGATTGTCGTCGTAGCGGATCAGCGGCAGGCTCGCCTTGCGCGCCAACACCTGGTCGCACGACGCTTGCATGCGCGCCACCCACTGGGCCAGCTTGGCCTCGTCGGGCTTCTTGCGCAGCTCGAACAACTGCCGCCGCAACCGGTTACGGTCGGCGAGCATGGCGTGATCGAGGTTTTTCAACAGTTTGTCGATAGCGGGGGCTTGGTCAGTCATCAGGTACGCAAGGGGAATAGGAGCAGCGGCAAGTTTCAAGCTGCAAGCTGCAAGTTGCAAGCGGCACTGGCCTGAAACTCGAACTTGCAGCTTGAAGCTTGAAGCTCGAAGCTGCCCCTATCCCCTGCGCCGATACGGGAACACGTCGATCACCTTCCCTGCCCGAATCGCCTCTTGCAGGCTTTTCCAGTAGTCGGCGTTGTACAGCTCGCCATGCAACTGGTCGAACAGCTTGCGCTGTCCGGCATCGGCGAACAGGAAGGGGGGGAATTCCTCGGGGAAGACATCCAGCGGCCCGATGGAATACCAGGGCTCGGACGCCATTTCGTCTTCCGGCGTGCGCGGCTGGGGGATATGGCGGAAGTTGGCTTCGGTGAGGAAGCAGATTTCGTCGTAATCGTAGAACACCACGCGGCCATGGCGGGTCACGCCGAAGTTCTTGAGCAACATGTCGCCAGGGAAGATGTTGGCGGCCGCCAACTGCTTGATCGCCAGACCATAATCCTCCAGCGCCTCGCGCACCTGGGCTTCGTTGGCGTTTTCAAGGTAAAGGTTCAGCGGCGTCATCCGGCGTTCAGTCCAACAGTGGCGGACCAACACCGTGTCGCCGTCCACCGACACCGTGGACGGTGCCACCTCCAGCAGTTCCTCCAGGCACGCTGGCTCGAACTTGCTCAAGGGAAAGCGGAAATCGGCGAACTCCTGGGTATCGGCCATGCGCCCGACCCGGTCGACGCTTTTTACCAGCCGGTATTTCTCGATGACCGTGGCCCGGTCGACGTTTTTCGACGGCGAGAACCGGTCCTTGATGATCTTGAACACGGTGTTGAAGCCCGGCAAGGTAAACACGCTCATGACCATGCCGCGCACGCCCGGTGCCATGATGAATTGGTCGTCGGTGTTCGCCAGGTGATTGATCAAGGCCCGGTAGAACTCCGACTTGCCATGCTTGTAGAAGCCGATGGATGTGTACAGCTCGGCAACGTGCTTGCCCGGCAGGATGCGCTTGAGAAAACCGACGAATTCCGCTGGCACCGGCACGTCCACCATGAAGTACGAACGGGTGAAGGAAAAGATGATCGACACCTGCGCCTCATCGGTGATCAGCGCGTCGATCTGGATGCCCCGGCCTTCGCGGTGCAGCAAAGGAATCACCAGCGGCCATTGCTCGTCCCGGGTGTAGATGCGCCCCACCAGGTAAGCGCCCTTGTTGCGATAGAGCACCGAGGAGAACAATTCCACTGTCAGCTCGGGGTCTTTGCAGACCCAGTCCGGCAGGTTCTCGCGCAGTTGGGTTTCGAGGCGTTTCAGGTCACCGGGCAGGTCGGCGTAGTCTTCGCTGAAGCGATAATCGGCGAACATCTGCGCCAGCATCTTGTCCAGCTGCCCTTCGGGTCTATAGGTACGAGTCTGGGCGGCGCGGGCACGACGCAGGCTCGGCCGGGTCGTGTGGATGAACATCGTGCCGTCGCTGATCAGGTCATGACTGAACAGGCCGCAAAAGATCGAGTTGTACCAAGTCTCGGACAACTCATCGTCGAAGCGCAGGTCGATCAGGCTGATATAGGCGCTTTTCACCAGGGGCCAGCAGCCGACATCCATCAGGGCTTCGGCAGCGAAGGCCCCGCGCAGCCTGGCCACGGTTTCGAAGACTTTTTCTTCGTACAAGCTGATGCGCGCCGCCGAAGCCGTCTGCGCCTCTTGCCACCGCGCTTGCTCGAACCGGGCGCGGGCACCGTCGGTGATCTGCCGGAAATGCTCACGATAATCGTCGAAGCCGTCGAGGATCGAACGGGCGATATCGGTGGCGGGCCATGGCTGCGACATAGGGAAAACCTCGGCGGGTCATGCTTGTTATTGGCGACTGAGCTTAGAGGCCAATTGCGCGGCAACGCAACCATTGCCATTGGTCTTGGGGGCGGCGACACTTGCGACCCCATCAAGGAAGGAAATCCCCGTGAACCCCGTCGATATCTTGCGTTTGCTATCACTGGCCGCCATTTGGGGGGCGAGTTTCCTTTTCATGCGCATTATTGCCCCAGTGATTGGCACGATTCCCACGGCGTTTTTTCGCGTTTCCATCGCCTTCGTCGGACTGCTGGTGATCCTCGCGCTGATGCGTATCGATTGGAATTTCCGCGGCAAACTGAAAATCGTGATGGTGCTGGGCCTGATCAACTCCGGCATCCCGGCGACCTTTTACTCCCTGGCCGCGCAAGTCCTGCCGGCCGGCTACTCGGCGATCTTCAATGCCACCACACCGCTGATGGGGGTGTTGATCGGCGGGTTGTTCTTCAGTGAAAAACTGACCCTGGCCAAGGTCAGTGGTGTGTTCCTCGGGCTCTTCGGCGTCGGCATCCTGACCGGCGCCGGCCCGGTGGCCTTCGACCTGCAATTGCTGATGGGCGCCCTCGCCTGCCTGCTCGCCACCACCTGCTACGGGTTTGCCGGTTTCCTCACCCGTCGCTGGCTCGATCACCAAGGCGGGCTGGACAGTCGCTTGTCGGCTTTGGGCAGCATGTTTGGCGCCACGGTTTTTCTGCTGCCGCTGTTTGGCTACAGCGTCATCAGCCAACCACCGGCCAGTTGGGGCGGCTGGAGCGTCTGGCTGTCGCTGCTGGGATTGGGACTGGTGTGCACCGCGCTGGCGTACATTCTTTATTTCCGCCTGCTCAGTTCCATCGGCCCGGTCAGGTCCATGACCGTGACATTCCTGATCCCGCCGTTCGGCGTGCTGTGGGGAGCGCTGTTGTTGGATGAGCCGTTGGGAATGGCGCACCTGTATGGCGGAGTGTTGATTGCCGCGGCGTTGTGGCTGGTGCTCAAGCCTGGGGCGGCGAAAGCGGGTGAGGTTTCTGCCCGTTAGTCTTTCGGCGAAGCTGAAAATGCCATCGCGAGCAGGCCCGCGATGGCATGGGTCCAGCCAGGGATCAGCTAGCGACTTTTACGAAACACAAACACCAACCCGATGATGATCAGCATCATCCCCAGCAAGCTCAACAACGCCAGCCGGTTGCCAAATACCAGGTAGTCCAGGATCGCTGTCACCGCCGGTACCAGGTAGAACAGACTGGTCACGTTGACCAGATTGCCCCGGGCGATAAGCCGATACAGCAGCAAGGTCGCCAGTACTGACACCACCAGCCCCATCCACAACACCGGCACGATGAAACCCATGCTGTGCTCGACGTGAAACGGCTGGAACGGCACGAACACCGCGCACAGGATGAGCCCCGCCAGGTATTGCACCGGCAGGGTGCCAAGCGGATTGTCGGTGATGCGCTTCTGCATGATGGAACCTGCCGTCATGCTCACCAGAGCCAGCAACCCGCACAGCATCCCCGCCAGGGACATACCCGCCAGGCCGATGCCTTGGTACACCACCATCACCAGTCCAACCAAGCCCAGCGCCAAGCCGAACATCCGTTGCCAGGACCGTTGGCGCTCCATGAGCACCACGGTGAGGATCGGCTGCACGCCCATCAGCGTAGCCATCACGCCGGGGGTAACGTTCAGCTGCAGCGCCAGCAGATAAAAAATCTGATAGGCCCCCAACAACACCAAGCCGGTCGCCGCCGCGTACAGCATCGGCTTGCCGGCCCGGGGCAGCTTGAATTTCAGCAAGGGGATCAACAGCACCAACGCGCACAACGCGATAGCAAAACGGATCAGCAGGAAAGCGAAGGGTGACGCGTGGGCCAGGCCCAGTTTTGAAAAGATCGCCCCGCTGCTCCACAGCAAAACGAACAGGCTCGTGGAAGCCGTCGCCAATAAGGCGTTTTTGGAAAAGGGAAACATGAAAACCACCTGTAGTCAGGCAAAAAGCCAACTCAGCCGAAGCTGAAATCCAGTCGTTTTTTCAGGCGGGCACAGGGAACGGCAACCGTCGCCGATCAGCCCTGGATGCCAACACCCGGCGGAGATACGCAGGCGTACACCGCAGAGCGACTGACAGGTGGAGGGTATTGACCGATCTGCTCAGGCCGCGGATTCCCGCACGGCACGACGCCAGCGTTGAACGCTGGAACCACAACCGCGGTGAAAGGGAATGCAGGCATGAGCCGATCTCTTGGAAGGCGGGTTCGAAAACCCGGAGAACGCTGACTATAACCAGCGCCCCATGAGCTACGCAATGTTTAAACGAACAACCAATACCCCAGCGCCGTCAACACGGCCACCGCCAGCACGGGCCGCATCACCCGATAGGCCTTGGGGTGCTTGCGCTTGAATTGCTTGACCCGGCCACTGACGCCGTCGCTGAACGATTTGCTCCAGGCATAGGCTAGGTTGATGCCGCCGACGTGCTCATCGTCCAGGTTCTGCGGCGCGGTGGCGCGTCCGAGGAAGGCGCTGATGGTGCGGTTGAAGCGCGTCATCAACGGATTTCTCAGGGGCCGCTCGACATCACAGAAGAGGATCACGCGAGTCTCGGGTGTTTCGTTCTTGACCCAGTGCACATAGGTTTCATCGAACATGACGTCTTCGCCGTCGCGCCAGGCATAGATCTGCCCGTCGACGAAGATCCGGCAATCGTCGGAATTGGGCGTGGACAGCCCCAAGTGATAACGCAGCGACCCTGCGAACGGATCGCGATGAGGATTGAGGTGGCTGTCGCCCGGCAGCAGCGCGAACATCGCGCCTCGCACGTTGGGGATGCGATTTACCAGCTCGACGGTTCTGGGGCACAACAGCTCTGCCGAAGGCAGCGGTTTGTCGTACCACTTGAGGTAAAAACGCTTCCAGCCCTTCTTGAAGAACGAACCGAAACCAGCGTCGTTGTTTTTCTCCGCGGCGCGGATGTAGCCCTCGTCGAACAGGTGCATGGCTTCGTCGCGGATCACCTGCCAGTTGTCCTTGAGCACATCCAGTTCAGGGAACTTGCTGCGATCCAGGTACGGCTTGGCAGGCACGCCGGAAAACAGGTACATCAAGGCGTTGTAGGGGGCGAACAACGCAGAGTGATTGACGAACTGGCGCAACACCGGCAAACGCGCCTTGCCACGCAAATGCACATAAAGCGTACTGCCCAGAAACAGCAGCAACACCGAGGCCTTGGCAACAAACGAAATGGTCATGGAACAGCTCCTTGTAGAAACCACTTACGCAACGCCAACTGCCCGACGTAGCCGAGGGCCATGCTAAATACTCATGGCCCGGGTAAAAACCATCTGACGTAACATTCTCTATTGAGTAAAGCGCAATAAACACTTTTTAACAGGCACCACCTGAACCTTGGCTGAAGCATCGGCAATCATTACCAACGTGGTGATGTTCGGTTACTGCTGCGTCTCCTGCTCGGTAAACAAGTCGCTGAACAGCATGCTCGACAGGTAGCGTTCGCCCGAATCCGGCAGGATCACGACGATCGTCTTGCCCTGCATTTCCGGTTTTTCCGCGAGGCGCACAGCCACTGCCATCGCCGCGCCGCAGGAGATGCCGCAGAGAATCCCCTCTTCCTGCATCAAGCGCAGGGCCATGGCCTTGGACTCATCGTCGGTGACCCGTTCGACCTGGTCCACGATCGACAGATCGAGGTTCTTCGGTACGAAACCCGCACCGATCCCCTGGATTTTGTGAGGACTGGGCTTGATCTCCTGCCCCGCCATCCGTTGGGTAATCACCGGCGACGCTTCGGGCTCTACCGCCACGGACAGGATCGGTTTGCCGCAGGTGTTCTTGATATACCGCGAAACGCCGGTAATGGTTCCGCCGGTCCCCACGCCCGCGACCAGCACATCGACGGCGCCATCGGTGTCGTTCCAGATTTCCGGACCGGTGGTTTTCTCGTGGATGGCCGGGTTGGCCGGGTTATCGAACTGCTGCGGCATGAAGTATTTCGACGGGTCGCTGGCCAGGATTTCGGCGGCTTTCTCGATGGCGCCTTTCATGCCCTTGGCCGGCTCGGTGAGCACCAGTTCCGCGCCCAAGGCCTTGAGCACCTTGCGCCGCTCGATGCTCATGGACGCCGGCATGGTCAGCATCAGTTTGTAGCCACGGGCAGCCGCCACGAACGCCAGGCCGATACCGGTGTTGCCCGAGGTTGGCTCGACGATGGTCATGCCAGGCTTGAGTTTGCCCGAGCTTTCAGCGTCCCAGATCATGTTCGCGCCGATCCGGCACTTGACCGAGTAACCCGGGTTGCGCCCTTCGATCTTGGCCAGGATGGTCACACCACGAGGGGCGATGCGGTTGATCTGCACCAGCGGCGTATTGCCGATGGAATGGGCGTTGTCAGCGTATATACGACTCATGACCGGGTCCTTAATGCAGAGGAATTTAGCGCTTTAAGGTAAGCCTGTTGCCAAAGGGCGTCCAGTTGCAGCGAACGTTCCCGCTGTGACAACGGTCAATGGTTTAACAACGGAGACTACTGACATGAAGCGTCGATACAGCTGGCCACTGTGGGCCTTCGTCGCCATCGTTGCGCTACTGGTGGCCTTGCATTTCGCCTTGCCTCACCTGGTGCGCAACTACCTGAACGACAAACTGGCCGACATGGGCAGTTACCGTGGCCAAGTGACCGATGTCGACTTGGCCCTCTGGCGCGGCGCCTATCGGATCAATGGCCTGCGAATCGTCAAGGTTGACGGCAAGGTCCCGGTGCCGTTCGTCGACGCGCCACTGGTCGATTTGTCCGTGAGCTGGCACTCACTGTGGCATGACCACGCGGTCGTGGCCGAGGTGGAGTTCGCCCATCCCGAAGTGAACTTCGTCGACGGTGGCGCCAACCGGCAAAACTCACAGACCGGTCAAGGCACCGACTGGCGCGAGCAGTTGAGCAAGTTGATGCCCATCACCCTCAACGAGGTGCGGATCAACGATGGCAAGGTGACCTTCCGCAACTTCAACTCCAAGCCGCCGGTGAACCTTCGGGCCACCAACGTGAACGCCACTTTCCATAACCTGACCAACGTGGTCGACACCGAAGGCAAGCGCGACGCTCGCTTCGAGGGCAAGGCCCTTGTCGCCGAACATGCGCCCCTGGAAGTCCAGGCCACCTTCGACCCGCTGAGCGACTTCGAGGACTTCGATTTCCGCCTGCGGGCCAGGAACATCGAGCTCAAACGCCTGAACGACTTCGCCGCGGCCTACGGCAAGTTTGACTTCAACGCCGGCCACGGCGACCTGGTGGTCGAAGCCGAAGCCAACAACGCCAAGCTCAGCGGCTATATCAAGCCGCTGTTACGCGACGTGGATGTGTTCGACTGGCAGCAGGACGTGGAAAACCAGAACAAGAATATCTTCCGCTCCGTCTGGGAAGCGTTGGTCGGAGGGGGTGAAACGGCCCTCAAGAACCAGCGCAAAAACCAGTTTGCCACCCGCGTGGAACTCAGCGGCAACGTCCACCAACAGGACATTGGTGCATTCGAAGCCTTCCTGCAGATCCTGCGCAATGGTTTTGTCCAGGCATTCAATGCCCGCTACGAGCAACCGCCGCCCTCCAAGGATTAACCCTTGCCGGTGACGGTATAACGGCCGGTCTGTTCCGCCGCCGCTACGGCTGGTGCGCGCTGCAGCGAGTCCCAGCCCAGGCACGCCAGGGCCAGCGAACGCGGCACCGCTTCGCGACCGCTGCTGTAGCGACTGATGCTACGGGCGCTGACCCCCAGCGCTTCGGCCGCCTGGTTCAACGGCAAGCCGGTACGGGCTCGCCAACTGATGAAGATGCGGGTGTTTTCATCCTTTGCATTCTGCGCCAGCGCATCCAGGTACAAAGTGTCGGCGCCGATCTGAATATCCAGCGCCGGCCACTCGACGCTCCAGCCGTCGTCACCCAGCACCGCGCCTTCAAACGCGCCCTCCTCCAGCAAAGGTCGCAGGCCCGGAAAATGTTGCACATCGGCGCTCAGGTCCAGCGTCAGTTGCTGACCATCGATAAAAGTCAGTTCGAGAATGCACGGTAATAAAGGCTGCACGGCCAATAGCCGCGGTCGTTTCATGGGTAGCATCGTTGCCAATCCTCCAGCAGTTGCGCCTGATGAGCCCTGACCCAGTCCAACGACCAACACGTGGCTTACGTGTAGCGCACTTGTGGCGAGGGAGCTTGCTCCCGCTGGGCCGCGAAGCAGCCCTAAAAGCCTGCGAGCGCTGCGCACTCGAGCGGGAGCAAGCTCCCTCGCCACAAGTGCGGCTGATCGTTAGAAAAATATGAATCCAGAAATGTATCGCCAAATTGGCGATATGCAATACTGGCAAGACGCCAAGACTGAGTCAACATGTGACGCCCCATTCAGAGACTGAATACAGCGTCTGCGTTCACAGTCGGCGGGGCCGCGCGTTATAGTCGGGCACGATATCTATTTCGCGCGCCCCGCCTCGCCGGGCCGGCGACTCCGTTCGAGGAAATACCGATGAAGTTCGAAGGCACCCGCGCCTACGTGGCCACCGATGACCTGAAACTGGCCGTGAACGCCGCCATCACCCTGGAGCGGCCGCTGCTGGTCAAGGGCGAACCGGGCACCGGCAAGACCATGCTGGCCGAACAATTGGCGGAGTCCTTCGGCGCGCGCCTGATCACCTGGCACATCAAGTCCACCACCAAGGCCCACCAGGGTTTGTACGAGTACGATGCGGTCAGCCGCCTGCGGGACTCGCAATTGGGCGTAGACAAAGTCCATGACGTGCGCAATTACCTGAAGAAAGGCAAGCTCTGGGAAGCGTTCGAGTCCGAGGAGCGGGTCATCCTGCTGATCGACGAGATCGACAAGGCCGACATCGAGTTCCCCAACGACCTGCTGCAAGAGCTCGACAAGATGGAGTTCTACGTCTACGAGACCGACGAAACCATCAAGGCCAAGCAGCGCCCGATCATCATCATTACCTCCAACAACGAAAAGGAACTGCCGGACGCCTTCCTGCGCCGCTGCTTCTTCCATTACATCGCCTTCCCCGACCGCGTTACCCTGCAAAAAATCGTCGACGTGCATTACCCGGACATCAAGAAGGACCTGGTCAGCGAAGCGCTGGACGTGTTCTTCGACGTGCGCAAGGTGCCGGGCCTGAAGAAAAAACCTTCCACGTCCGAGCTGGTGGACTGGCTCAAGCTGCTGATGGCCGACAACATCGGCGAAGCGGTGCTGCGCGAGCGTGATCCGACCAAGGCCATTCCGCCGCTGGCCGGTGCCCTGGTCAAGAACGAGCAGGATGTGCAATTGCTCGAGCGCCTGGCGTTCATGAGCCGTCGCGGCACTCGCTGATCCTCTTCGTCTAACAAGAGCGAGGGCGATTGCCATGCTGCTTAACCTGTTCAATGAGATGCGCGCTGCCAAGGTGCCCGTGTCGGTGCGTGAATTGCTGGACCTGATCAACGCGCTGAAGCAGCGGGTGATCTTTGCCGACATGGATGAGTTCTATTACCTGTCCCGAGCGATCCTGGTGAAGGACGAACGGCATTTCGATAAGTTCGACCGGGCGTTCGGCGCCTACTTCAACGGCCTGGAAAAACTCGACGATCACCTCCAGGCGCTGATTCCCGAAGACTGGTTGCGCAAGGAGTTCGAGCGCTCGCTGACCGACGAAGAACGGGCGCAGATCCAGTCCCTCGGTGGCCTGGACAAACTGATCGAAGAGTTCAAGAAGCGCCTGGAGGAACAGAAAGAACGCCACGCCGGCGGCAACAAGTGGATCGGCACCGGCGGCACCAGTCCGTTCGGCTCCGGCGGTTTCAACCCCGAGGGCATCCGTGTCGGCGACGCCGGCAAGCGCCAGGGCAAGGCCGTGAAGGTCTGGGACCAGCGCGAGTACAAGAACCTCGACGACCAGGTCGAACTGGGCACCCGCAACATCAAGATCGCCCTGCGTCGCCTGCGCAAATTCGCTCGCCAAGGTGCGGCCGAAGAGCTGGACATCGACGGCACCATCGACCACACCGCCAGGGACGCCGGCCTGCTGAACATCCAGATGCGCCCCGAGCGACGCAACACCGTCAAGCTCTTGCTGCTGTTCGACATCGGTGGCTCGATGGATGCCCACGTAAAGATCTGCGAGGAACTGTTCTCGGCCTGCAAGACCGAGTTCAAGCACTTGGAGTACTTCTACTTCCACAACTTCGTCTACGAATCGGTGTGGAAGAACAACCTGCGCCGCACCTCGGAGCGCACATCGACCCAGGACTTGCTGCACAAGTACGGCGCCGACTACAAAGTGATCTTCATCGGCGACGCGGCAATGGCGCCCTATGAAATCACCCAGGCCGGCGGCAGCGTCGAACACTGGAACGAAGAAGCCGGTTATGTGTGGATGCAGCGCTTCATGGAAAAATACAAGAAGCTCATCTGGATCAATCCGTACCCGAAGGACACCTGGGGTTATACCGCCTCGACCAACATCGTGCGGGAGTTGGTGGAAGACCGGATGTATCCGCTGACCTTGCGGGGCTTGGAGGAAGGGATGCGGTTTCTCTCCAAATAAGCGCTTCGCGCCAGTGATGACTCTTCGCGATCCCTTCGGATCGCGAAGCTTTTCAACCCTTCAAGAACGCCTGAAGACATTCAACCTGCTGCCGATGCGCAACCTCCTGCACCACTGGCCGCAACCGCACCTGCGTCCCCGGCAGGCATTGCGCCAGCCGGGCCAGGGACAGCGGCGTCAGGGCACCCAGGCGCGGATAGCCGCCGATGGTTTGCCGGTCATTGAGCAACACGATCGGCTGGCCGTCCGGCGGCACCTGCACGGCCCCCAGCGGAATGCCTTCGGAAATCATCGCCGGGCCCTGATATTCCAACGTTTTGCCAAGCAGGCGCATGCCCATGCGGTCGGCGCGACTGTCCAGCGTCCAGTCCGTATTGAAGGCGTCGAAGAGGCTCCGTCCACTGAACGCACCATTCTGCGCCCCGAGGATCAGGTCCAGCGGCTGCGCTTGCTGGAAATCGGGAATCAGCGCGTGCGGCATGGGCCGAGGCGTCGCCGCGCCTGAATAACTCAAGTGTTCGCCGCGACTCAACGCCCGCCCCCGCCCATCCAGGCCACCCAGTTCTTCGCGCACCACCGTCGCCCGGCTGCCCAGCACCGCGGGCGCGTCGAACCCGCCGGGCGCCGCCAGGTAAGCCCGGGCGCCAAGCACCGGCTGGGTGAGCGCCAGGGTCTGGCCTTGGCGCAGGCTAAAAAACCGCCACGACGCCACCGCCTGGCCATCCACCCGCGCGCCCAGATCAGCCCCGGCCAGCGCCAGCACGCAATCTTTCTCGGCCACCACGGTAAAGCCGCCGAGGGTGATTTCCACCACCGCCGCGTCGGGCGCGTTGCCCAACATCCAATTGGCCCAGCTCATCGACAGCCAATCCGCCGCGCCGCCCTGGGTCACGCCCAAGTGCCTGACGCCGAAACGGCCGCTGTCCTGCAACAGGCACAGCGGTGTGCTGGCCTCAATCAACAAACGACTCATGCCTGGGCCTCCAACGGAGTGTCGTCGCCCCCCAGGGCGATGAATTCTGCGTGATCGATGGCGGCAAACCGCACCGTGTCGCCGGGTCGCATCAAGCTGTAGCCGTCGCGCTCGCGGTCGAACAGTTTGGCCGGGGTACGACCGATCAGGTTCCAGCCACCTGGCGAGACCACCGGGTACGCCGCGGTCTGGCGCTCGGCGATGCCCACGCTGCCCGCGGCCACCTGCTTGCGCGGCGTATCGAGGCGCGGCGCGGCCAGTTCTTCATCAACCAGCCCCATGAAGGCGAAGCCCGGCGCGAACCCCAGGGCAAACACTTGGTACTCACGCTCGGTGTGGCGACGGATCACTTGCTCCACCGTCAACCCGCTGCGGCTCGATAGCAGGACCAGCTCGGGCCCGACGCTTAGGTCGTACCACACCGGCAACACATGGCATTGACCGACGGAGCCGGCGTCCGGCGAAAGGTTGTTCAGCGCCTCGCCGATCAGCTCGCGAGCCTGGGTCGGCGTCAGGGCCAGCAAATCGTAATGCACCATCAACGTAGTGTAGGACGGCACCAGGTCGATCAAGTCGCCGGCAAAAACCTCACGCAAACGCTCGCTGGCGGCGAGCATCCACGGCATGTTCGTCTCGGCGATCTCATCGAACAGGCGAACCATCAGGCAGTCCACCGCCACCACTTCCAAGCGCGGCTTCATGGCGCGCTCTGCCCGTCCAGGGCCTGGCGGATACGCTGCACGGCGGCCACGGAACTGGCGTTGTCGCCATGCACGCACAAGGTGTTGGCGTGCAGATTCAAGGGGCTGCCATCGCTGGCCGTTAGCGCATCGCCGCGGGCGATGGTCAGGGCCTGCTCAATGATGATCTCGGGATCGTGATGCACCGCCGCGGGCAATTGCCTGGAAACCAAATGACCGGCACTGTCATAGGCTCGGTCGGCGAAGGCCTCGAACCACAGCGTCAGGCCGTACTCATCGCCCAAGGCTTGGGCGGCGCTGTTGTCCCGGGTCGCCATCAGCATCAACGGCAACTGCCGGTCATAAGCGGCGATTGCCTGGATTACCGCGCGCAGTTGCGCCGGGTTGGCCATCATGTCGTTGTACATCGCACCGTGGGGTTTGACGTAGCTGACCCGGCCACCTTGGGCGCGGCAGATACCGTCCAGGGCGCCGATCTGATAGTGCAACAGGTCCTGCAATTCCTGGGCGCCATAGGCCATGGAACGTCGGCCGAAGCCCGCCAGGTCTTGATAGGCCGGGTGCGCGCCGATCCGTACGTCGTGGCTCAGCGCGAGGCTGACGGTCTTGCGCATGATGCTCGGGTCGCCGGCATGAAAGCCGCAGGCGACGTTGGCGCAATCGATGAAGGGCATCACCTCGGCGTCCAGACCGATGGTCCAGTTGCCAAAGCTTTCGCCGATGTCGCAGTTCAATAGCAGGCGGTTCACGGTGAACGCTCCTGTAGGCTCTTTCTTTTTAGCTATGAGGCATTGGCCCCACAGGTTATCAGTTACTCGGCTTCCAACTGCTTGCCTTGGGTTTCCGGCAGGCTCAGGGCCGCGAGGATCACCACTCCGTAGGACACCGCCGCGAACGCACCGATACCGACGCTCAATGGCACCTTCTGGCTGAGAATACCGATCAACAGCGGGAACAGCGCCGCCACTGCCCGGCCAATGTTGTAGCAGAAACCCTGGCCCGAGCCCCGGATGCGGGTCGGGAACAATTCAGTGAGGAACGAGCCCATGCCGCTGAACATTCCCGAAGCGAAGAACCCCAGGGGGAAGCCCAGCCAAAGCATCACGGTATTACTCACCGGCACTTGCGTGTACAGCAGCACGATCGTGAATGAGCCGACGGCGAACAGGACGAAGTTTTTCTTGCGGCCAAGAATGTCGCTCAAGTACGCGCTGATCACGTAACCCACATAGGAACCGACGATGACCATCGCCAGGTATCCGCCGGTGCCCAGCACGCTCAAACCGCGCTCGTTTTTCAGGAACGTCGGCAGCCAGGAGGTGATTGCGTAGTAACCGCCCAACGCGCCTGTCGTCAGCAGCGAAGCCCGGATGGTGGTGGAGAGGATGCCGGGGGCAAAGATCTCGTAGAACTTGGCCGGATTCTCCGGCGTCAGCCGGGCCTTGGTCTGGTTGTAGATTTCCGGATCCTTGACCAACCGGCGGACGAAAATCACGAACACCGCCGGCACGATGCCGAGAATGAACAAGGCGCGCCAAGCGTCTTCCGGCGGCAAGACCGAGTACAACAGCGCATACAGGATCGCCGTCATGCCCCAGCCCAGCGCCCAGCCCGATTGCACCATGCCCACCGCCTTGCCACGGTCCTTGGCGCGGATCACCTCGCCCATCAACACCGCGCCAGCGGTCCACTCGCCGCCAAAGCCGAAGCCCATCAACGTGCGGGCGATCAACAGCTGTTCGTAGTTCTGGGCGAAGCCGCAGAGGAAGGTAAAGAAGGCGAACCACAACACCGTCAGTTGCAAGGTGCGCACTCGGCCGATGCGGTCCGAGAGAATACCCGCGACCCAACCGCCGATGGCCGAAGCGATCAGCGTGCTGGTGTGGATCAGCCCCGCTTCACCGGTGGTGATGCCCCACATGGCGATCAGGGTCGGCACCACGAAACTGAGCATTTGCGTGTCCATGCCGTCCAGGGCATAACCGATCTTGCAGCTCCAGAACGTGCGCCGTTCCTGCTGGTTGATGTTGCGGTACCAGTCGAACGGGCCGGAACGGGCCTGCGGCTGGGGGACGCCGAGCGTGTCGGGTGCACTCATGGTGGTTCTCCACGGTTTTATTGTTGTGAGTCTCAACGACGCTGGCGTGGAGACCGTTGCCCCGATTCTTGAGCGCGCAGCCGATCCCGTCCAACGAATAAAACCTTGGCCGGGTCATAAGAAAAATTTGATTGGGCGGAGCATTGCCAGGAAAGGCGGACCGCTTCTGTGGCGAGGGAGCTTGCTCCCGCTGGTCTGCAAAGCAGACCCAAAACGGCCGGGCATCATCAACCTGACACTGCGCAGCGTCTGGTTTCGGGGCCGCTGCGCGCTGGAGCGCGAGCCCGGCCCAGCGGGAGCAAGCTCCCTCGCCACAAAAAGCGCTGTCAGAGTCCGCGCAGGTCGCGCTCTTCAATCGGCCGGCTCTGGCGCAGGCGTTTGCCGCCCAGCACGACCCAGTCGATCAGGCGGAACAGGCATTCCAGGCCGAACGACAGCAACAGGGCACCGCTGATGCCCCAGATCATAGCCTCGGGCGTCAGCAGGATCTGGTAGCTGTAGCCGTTCCAGGTTTCCTTGCGGATGTCCGGATCGGCCGCCAGCGCCACTTGCAGCAGGCGGATATACCACGGGCCTTGCATCGCCTGGAATTGCTTGTCCAACGCCTGCTGACGCACAAGCAACGTGTTCAGGCTGTCGGCATCGCTGCGAAAGATCGGGTCCTCGCTGGCGCGGTAATGCGCGACCAAGGCCTGCATGTCGCCCTTGAAAAATTGATTCGCGGTGCCCTGGAAACCCTGGAGCCCGGTTTGCGCCTCGATCAGGTGAGCTTCGACCCGCTTGGCATAGTCGCTGACAAAGCCTGGCACCTGGACCCCGACCAGCAGGCCCACCGCGAACAACACCAACCGTAGATAGCTGAGCAACATAGTCTGACGTCCTTATTCGGTTCGGCCGTGGCTGACGCATTCGCCGCGTCGCCACAGGCTCCATTGGCCCGGTTCGTAGCGGGTCCAGGTTTCGTTTTCAGTCAGGGGTTCGGTGGCAATCACCGTGACCACGTCGTTGGGTGTGGTTTCGGCCTGGAAATCGACAATCACGTCGACGTCCTTGAGCCGCGCCGGACCGAACGGTGCGCGCCGGGTGATCTGCGCGAGTTTGGTCGAGCAATAGCAGAACAACCAGTCACCGTCGCTGAGCAGGCAGTTGAACACGCCTTTGCTGCGATATTCGCTGCAGGCTTCGATCAACGATGGCAATAATTGCTCCACTTCCACCGGTTCCGGAAAGGCTTGGCGCAGGCGGTTGAGCAAATCACAGAATGCCGCTTCGCTGTCGGTATCGCCCACGGGGCGGTAGAAGCTCACGCCCGGCTGGAAATCGGCGAGCTGGCCGTTGTGGGCGAAACACCAGTTTCGCCCCCACAGCTCACGCACGAACGGGTGGGTGTTGGACAGGCAGACCTTGCCGACGTTGGCCTGGCGGATATGCCCGATCACCACTTCGCTCTTGATCGGATAGCGCTGCACCAGGTTCGCCACCTCCGACTCGCTGCTCGCGGCCGGGTCCTGGAACAGGCGCAAGCCGCGGCCTTCATAGAAGGCGATCCCCCAGCCGTCGCGATGTGGTCCGGTCTTGCCCCCGCGCTGCATCAACCCGGTGAAGCTGAACACGATGTCGGTCGGCACATTGGCACTCATGCCCAATAATTCACACATGCTCGAACCCTTGGAGGAATGGGAGGCCTGGCTACAGGCGCGGTTCGATACGCGAACGCTGAGGGTTACTCGGCACGGGTGGGCGACCGTAGCGGTCATCGCCGGCGACGCCGAACGGCGGTTCGTCGTCAGGCTCGGCTGCCTCGGCGGCTTTCGCGGCGGCAGCTCGCTCCTTGCGGGCCTTTGAAGCGCGTTCGATAGGGAAGCGGATCAGCACGACAATCAGGTAGAGGCCGAAGGCGATCATGCCGTACATGAGCAGGTCCGACGCTGCGCGCCAGAGATTGTTGCCAACCTTGAACAGCACATCCAGGGCGACAATTGCCAGCGCCGGCGCAACCTTTTCCTTCACCGGGTCGACGATGGTCGGGCTGAACAGCAGCACCGCCATCAACAGCCGCAGCGGCTCGCGCAACCAGCGCCACATGAAGCGGGTCATGCGCATCCATACCAGCAGGCAGCCCAAGGCGGCGAAGGCGTAGAGGCCCCAGGCAATCAGATAGTCGTTCTCGGTCATGGTGTCCATGGCAAGGCAGGCAAAGAGGCGCTTATAGTAACGGCTTTTCGCTCGTCAGGCTGCCCCGGTGTCTGCCCCTTGGCTGGCATGGTGAGTTTTTCGGTCCGGCAACAGAACTGACGTCACCGGCCACTTGTCCCTTTTCGTATCCAGCCCGAGAGTTTTTTCATGCCCCTATCCGCCCACGTTCCCGACGCACCGATTGCCCGCAAGGACGCCGGTGTCGACCCGTATGCCTGGCTGCAGGAGCGCGACACCGACGCCGTGCTCGAATACCTCAAGGCCGAAAACCGTTATCAGGAAACCCGACTCGCCGATCAGGCCGAATTGCGCGAAACGCTGTTCCAGGAAATCAAGGGACGGATCCTCGAGACCGACCTGTCCCTGCCCTCGCCCTGGGGCCCGTACTTGTATTACACCCGCACCACGGCCGGTGACGAATACCCCCGTCATTACCGCTGCCCGCGTCCGGCCGACGACAGCCTGACCGTCGATGAAAGCCATGAACAACTCTTGCTGGACCCGAACGCGCTGGCCGGCGGTGGGTTCTTTTCCCTGGGTGCGTTCAGCATCAGCCCCGACCATCAGCGCCTGGCCTACAGCCTGGATACCACGGGCGATGAGATCTACACCTTGTTCGTGAAGGAATTGTCCAACGACAAGGTCAGCGAACTCTCCTTCGAAAACTGCGACGGCAGCATGACCTGGGCCAACGACAGCCTGACGCTGTTCTTTGGCGAACTGGACGACACCCACCGCCCGCACAAGCTGCTGCGCTATCGCCTGGACGGCACGGCCGCCGAAGAGGTGTTCCATGAGCCGGACGGGCGTTTCTTCCTGCACTGCTACCGTTCGAGTTCGGAGCGCCAGCTGATCCTGTCCCTGGGCAGCAAGACCACCAGCGAGATCTGGGTGCTGGACGCCACACAACCGCAACGGCCGTTTACCTGCCTGGCGCCACGGGTGGAGCACCATGAATATGATGTCGATCACGGCTTGCTCGACGGCCAGTGGACTTGGTTCATCCGCAGCAACCGCGACGGCATCAATTACGCGCTGTACCAGGCGGCCGATACGGGCGAAGCGCCGACCGAGGCTGACTGGCAGCAGCTGATCCCCCACAGCGACACGGTGATGATCGATAGCCTGAGCCTCAACGCCAGCGCGATGACGTTGAGCCTGCGCGAAGGCGGTCTGCCGATCATCGAAGTTCATCCACACGGCTTGCCGGCGTATCGGGTGCAATTGCCAGACGCGGCCTACAGCCTGCACGTGCAGAACAGCCTGGAATTCGTCAGCGAGCGCGTTCGCCTGCGCTACGAGGCCCTGAACCGTCCGGCGCAAATCCGCCAGCTGGACCTGGCCAGCGGTGACCAGGTCGTACTCAAGCAAACCCCGGTGCTGGGTCCGTTCGACGCCGATGGCTACGTCAGCCAGCGCCTTTGGGCCACAGCACCGGACGGCACGCAAGTGCCCATCAGCCTGGTGGTCAAGCGTGAAGCCCTCGGCCAGCCGGTACCGCTCTATCTGTATGGCTACGGCGCCTATGGCGAGAGCCTCGATCCATGGTTTTCCCACGCGCGGCTGAGCCTGTTGGACCGTGGCGTGGCGTTTGCCATCGCCCATGTCCGCGGTGGCGGGGAACTGGGCGAGGCCTGGTATCGCGCGGGCAAGCAAGAGCACAAGCACAACACCTTCAGCGACTTCATCGCCTGCGCCGAACACCTGATCGCCGAGGGCTACACCACGGCCGAACAGCTGGCAATCAGCGGTGGCAGCGCCGGTGGCCTGTTGATCGGCGCGGTGCTCAACCAGCGCCCCGAGCTGTTCAAGGTCGCAATTGCCGAAGTGCCGTTCGTCGATGTGCTCAACACGATGCTCGACCCTGAGCTGCCGCTGACCGTCACGGAATACGACGAATGGGGCAATCCCGAAGAGCCGCAGGTCTATGATCGGATCAGGGCCTACGCCCCCTATGAAAACGTTCGCGCCCAAGCGTATCCGGCGATGCTGGTTATCGCCGGCTACAACGACAGCCGCGTGCAGTATTGGGAAGCGGCAAAATGGGTGGCCAAACTTCGGGCCACCAAGACCGATGACAATCCGCTGCTGCTCAAGACCGAACTGGGCGCCGGCCACGGTGGAATGAGCGGTCGCTATCAGGGATTGCGTGACGTAGCGCTCGAATATGCATTTGTCCTGAAGGTTTTAGGACGGGCCTGAGGAACTCTGTGGGATGGCCGGGTCTTAGCTCCATTGGCAAGGCATCCCATCTGTTCTCCCCCAAGGCCAGGCTGACCCTGTAAACACAAGAAAAGACCGTGACGACATGTCAGAACCGACTTTACTGAACAACCAGATTCGCGATTGGCTGATGGACTGCGGCTTGTTCGACCAATTGCTGCCCGTCGACTTCGCCGCGGCGTCGGGCTATTTCAGCATCAGCACCATCGCCCAAGGCGAGGCGATATTTCACGAGGGCGATGCTGGCAGCTTCATGTGCATCCTTCACACCGGCCAAGTGGCCGTACAAAAAACCGGCCCTGACGGCCAACCCGTCACCATCGCTACACTGCGCAGCGGCCGGGCGTTCGGCGAAATGGCCGTGCTCGATGGCGAACGGCGTTCGGCCAGTTGCATTGCAGCCACTGATTGCCAGTTGCTGAACCTGGGCAAGGATTCCCTGGAAAAAATGCTCAACGACGCGCCGAAGATTGCCGCCAAGATCATCCGCGCCCTCGCCGTCTCCCTGTCCAAGCGCCTGCGCATGGCCGATGGACAGTTACTGTCGCAGCAGGTCTAGCCACCAGGCGACTTGGCCTTCGGCGGCTTAGGTTCCAGGCCCGGTATCGGTTGGTCCTTCGGCGGCCTGGGCATTTCGATCGGCGGCAGCAAGGGCGGGCCGCCACTTCCAGGGCCGGCCTTGGGTACGCCACTGGGCGCGACCGGCGGGTACGGCATGGGCGTGGCGGCGCCGGGCGAACCGGGAATGCTCGGCGGCGATACTGGAATGGTCGGCTGCTGGGCCTGTGCATAACTTATCGAGAGCGCCGCCAGGGCAATGGCCGTTAGAATGCTGCACTTCATCAATGGCTCCATGGCTATTGTCTGCTTTGAGGCTAGTCCCTACCGGGCAAGTCTGCCCCTTCCCATGAGATTTCCATGAAACGTTTCGTTCTGCTCGACACCACGCCCATCCCTGACAACGGCGGTGCCCTGTGCCTGTTCGAATATGGCGAAGACTTCGTCATCAAGATCCAGGGCGGTGACGGCGGGCAGTTGATGAATACGCGCATGCACGGTTCCGAAGATGCCTTGGCCGAGATTCCTTGCCGCAAGGTCGCCGGCCGTCCTGGCTCGCGCGTGCTGATCGGGGGGCTCGGCATGGGCTTCACCCTCGCCTCGGCCCTCAAGCATTTGGGCAAGAGCGCCGAAGTGGTGGTGGCCGAACTGGTTCCCGGCGTGGTGGAGTGGAATCGCGGCCCCTTGGGCGAAAAGGCCGGACGGCCGCTGTCGGACCCGCGCACGGTGATCCGCATGGAAGACGTCGCCAAAGTGCTGCAAGCCGAGCCCCAGGGCTTCGACGCAATCATGCTGGACGTCGACAACGGCCCCGAAGGCCTGACCCAGAAAGCCAACAGCTGGCTGTACTCGGCCGGTGGCCTGGCCGCCTGCGCCAAAGCCCTGCGGCCCAAGGGCGTGCTGGCCGTGTGGTCAGCCAGTGCTGACCGGCAGTTTTCCGATAAGCTGAAGAAGGCCGGCTTCAAGGCTGAAGAGGTGCAAGTCTTCGCCCACGGCAACAAAGGCACCCGCCACACCATCTGGATTGCCGAGAAGCTCAAGGGCTGAGCTAAACTCTGTCCAACCGTCATCAGTCTTTTCCACAGAGGTGAACCCATGAGTTCGTCCCCCCCACCGTCCAACACCGCCAAGCTGGACCGCATCCTTGCCGACGCCCAGCGCGACCGGGAAATGGGCTACCGCGACAAAGCCCTGAAAATGTACCCCCACGTCTGCGGCCGCTGCGCCCGTGAGTTTTCCGGCAAGCGCCTGAGCGAACTGACCGTTCACCACCGCGACCACAACCACGACAACAACCCGCAGGACGGTTCCAACTGGGAACTGCTGTGCTTGTACTGCCACGACAACGAGCACTCGCGTTATACCGACCAGCAATACTTTGGCGACGGCTCCCTGAGCACGCCGAAGATCGCCAAGGCGACCCATAACCCCTTCGCCGCATTGGCCGGACTGATGAAAAAAGACGAATAGCAGGCCCCATCGGGGCAAGGGAGCCTGTTCCCTCGCCACGGGCGTATCGTTTTTCGTAAGTAAACGGCATTCCCCGTATAATCGCGCCTTTTCTCAAAGGCACCCCGTCCGTGGCCAACAAACGCTACAGCTGCATCGGTCTGTTCAACCCCAAGTCACCGGAAAACGTCGGTTCGGTGATGCGCGCCGCCGGTTGCTACGGCGTGGCGTCGGTGTTCTATACCGGCAAGCGTTATGAACGCGCCGCCGACTTCGTCACCGACACCAAGAAAGTCCATTACGACATCCCGCTGATCGGCATCGACGACCTGAAGAAGATCCTGCCACTTGGCTGCGTACCGGTGGCCGTCGAGCTGGTGGAAGGCGCCCGGCCGCTGCCCGAATACACGCACCCGGACCGGGCCTTGTACATCTTCGGCCCAGAAGACGGCTCGCTGGACAAAGACATCCGCGACTGGTGCGAAGACGTGATCTACATCCCCACCAACGGCTGCATGAACCTGGCGGCCACCGTCAATGTCGTGTTGTACGATCGCATGGCCAAAGGCAACAACACGCGCTCGGGTCCGCAATTCCGCTGATCGGCGCGAATTTGATGGAACGACGGATTCGCTCTGGCAGTCAGCTTTATACAAATCCCCACACTGGAGACAGATCATGAGCGATAACAATCCGTTCGGGCCGGTTGAGACCACCCCTTTTCAATCCCGTACCCCGCAAAACGTACACGGCTGGGAGCGCATTGGTTCACTGGCCGGTGGGGTGCTGATGATGGGCAAGGGCCTGCGCCGCGGCGGCGTGTTCGGCCTGGCTCAACTGGCAATCGGCGGCATGGCCCTGGCCCGCGGCATCACCGGGCACTGCTCGGCCAAGAGCATGCTGGAAAGGAATCGTCAGCATCTGCACGAAGCCCGCGCCCGTATTGAACAGGCGGGCGATGAGTTGTCGCGCATGAAGGCCAATGCAACGGCCGCGACCGACACAGCCACCGTGACCGGGAATGAATCGCTGGTTTCGCCGAAGGCTGGGCTCTGATCTCGGCTGTGCGACCGATGAAGCGAAATTACTGAAGTAACCGAGTGTCCAGCGCGGTAGAACGTTCGCCAAGAATGCTCTCGCTGAGCTGGACAAACTCCTCGGTATCCACCGTTTCCAAGCGCATCGCGCCCTGTAGCACGTCATCGAGCGAACGCTTGTTGCGCGTCTTCAGGCGGATTTCGCGGTCCAGCTCCTGCAACAACAGCACCGCCTTGGCCACCATAGCAGGGCTCGCCTGTTCGCCGCGCAAGGTCGTGACGCCCTTACTGTCCCGGGCGAGGCGATCATTCAGGGCCTGATAACGTTCGTCGCTCATGCCGCCAGCGCGGCGCAGCAATTCGATCGCGTAATACTCGTTCAGCCCTTCGCCGATCCAGTCGCTACGATCGTCATCGTTGATGCGCGCCAGCACCTGGACCAATTCCCGTAATAGCGGGCTGCTGCCCCGTTCGCTGACCAGCGGTGAACGGCTGTGCAGGTAAACCGAATCACGACCGGCCTGGGCACCACGCCACATCGGGTCGCTCGCACCGACAATCAGCAGCTTGGCAGGATGACGCGGCAGCGCTGCCTGCACTTGCGGCCAGACGAAGGTCAGCAGCGTCAGCACGTCCATCCGCCGCATGCCCTGGCCTTGGGGCGAAGCGACGGTGACCTCGGTCTCACCCAGGCGCGTGCGGCGGCTGCCGAGCTTGCCGGCGAGCATCCAGCCCGTGGGCCGGTCGAACAAGCGCGAAGGGTTATCGATACGAAAGCGTTGCTTGCCGATACGCGGCCAGGACGTCTCGATGCTCTTCCAGCCGCCGGGCAGTTCGAATTCCAGGCGCGACACCAACTCGATGCCGTCCTGCTGGTCCAGCTTGGCCGGCGGCACCAGGTCATCGCCGCGCATCAGCGCCCATCCCGGGGTCATGCGCGCCTCAAAAGAACCGTTCTTGCGCGATTCGCTGATGCGCACGCGGTAGGTCAGGCTCGCCTTGTCGGCGGCTGGACGCCAAACGCCTCGCGAGCCATGTCCGGGGGTGAGCTGCCATTGGCCGTCCGCCTTGAAATCGCTGTAGCGACCTTCGTCGCCGAGGTCGAAATCCAGGCTGCGCACCGCCGAGCCCCGCGCGAGGGTCAGGCGCACCTCGACCTGATCGCTTTGCGGCAACAGGTGGACGTGATAATCAAGGTCGACTTTCTGCGCCGCCCACAGCGACCCGCACAACGGCAGCAGTGCAGCCGCCAGCATCCATTTCAATCCTGCCGCCATGGGCGCTCCCTTTGGTGCGATGTCGTTGGATTCAGCCTGCGCGGAAAATCAGGTGATCTTCCCAATCGTCTTCAGCCACGCTGCCTTCGGCCAGCATGCGCCCCGATTGGGAAATGCGTTCGTGATGCACGGCGTCCCGATCGCCACAGACCAGATGGTGCCACAGCGGCAAGTCCTTGCCCTCGCTGACCAGTCGATAGCCACAGGTCGGCGGCAGCCATTTGAACTCATCGGCCTTGCCTGGCGTGAGCTGGATGCAGTCGGGGACGAAGTCGCGGCGATTGGGGTAGTCCGTGCACTGGCACGTCTTCAGGTCCAACAGTTTGCAGGCGATGCGCGTGTAGTAGACGCTGTTGTCGTCTTCATCCTCGAGCTTTTGCAGGCAGCACAGGCCGCAGCCGTCGCACAGCGATTCCCATTCCTGGGGATCGAGCTGATCGAGGGTTTTGCGTATCCAGAACGGTTCGACTTTGGCGGCCATGGCTCGAGCATCAACATCGCGTGGTGAAAAGGCCGACAGTCTAGTGCCGGGACCTCTGGAGGCCAAGCATTGGCGACTGTCGGTAACCGGGGGTTGTCAAGCCGGGCGCCGGGACGTAGGTTGCTGCATCACGTTCCGCCGCCGTGGCGATTGGCAAGCTCGGGGACAAAACCACTCTGGCCGACTACCTCCAGGCCCGGGAACTCCCAGGCCCACACCGGCCGTTGAGCGAGCTGGTGGCCGAAGGCGACTTCACTGTGTAAGGAGCCCGCTGAACCCGTGGCGATGGGTCCACAAGTCTTGGGTGGAGTCAGCGGATCAGTAACCCCGGCTGAAATCCACTTCCCCACGCAGCCCATCACCGGCCTCATACGCCCGCAGGTTTTCCAGGAACAGTTGCACCATCATCGGCGGCGAGGTCGGAGCCGAGCTGTGACCGGTCAGCAGCAGGCCCCACGCGGTCCAGAATGGATGACGCTGCGGTAATGGCTCTTGGCGGCAGACATCGATCACCGCGCCGGCCAAGTGCCCTTCTTTCAAGGCTTGCACCAGGTCTGCATCGACCACGGCCACGCCACGGCCAACATTGATGAACAACCCGGTGGGCTTGAAACGCTTGAACAGCGCCGCGTCATAGATGTCATGGGTGTTCGGGGTGTTCGGTAGCAGATTGATCACGTAATCCACTTCGCCCACCAGGCGCGGCAAATCTTCCAGCGCGCCGACTTCGACAAACGGCGCCAGCTCCCTGGTTTCGCTGGCGATGCCGTACAACTGCACGCCAAACGGCACCAGGAACTGCGCTATGCACTGACCGATATCGCCGGTCCCGACGATCAAAACCTTGCGCCCCGCCAGGCTTTGCCCTTGGCGATTGTCCCACTTGCGCTCCACCTGGCTGACCAACCGCGCCAGCACTTCGCGCTCATGGCCGAGCATGTAGGTCAGCACGTACTCAGCCATTAACTGACCGAAAATACCGACGGCGCGGGTCAGTCGATAATCGCGTGTCAAACCCTCGGCCAGCAGCGGCGTGATGCCTGCCCAGGTCGATTGCAA
Source organism: Pseudomonas sp. Z5-35 (assembly GCF_051131945.1). Taxonomy (NCBI): domain Bacteria; kingdom Pseudomonadati; phylum Pseudomonadota; class Gammaproteobacteria; order Pseudomonadales; family Pseudomonadaceae; genus Pseudomonas; species Pseudomonas sp. Z5-35. The sequence continues at coordinate 1,572,719 of NZ_CP071640.1, read as the reverse complement.
CCAACGGGGTTGGTGGCCTTGACGCAACAGCGTCGCCAACAGGTCAGGCTGGCCGAGCCAGACCGGGCAGTCGCTGGCCAGCCGCGCCAGCTCGGCGGAGTCACCGCTGGTCAGCACTTCGATATCGGGTGCGGCTTGGCGCAGAAGCTGGGCATATACCGCGTGGTCGTGTTCGGCAATCAGAACGCGCATGAATCAACCTTTCAAAAACAGTGCAGACGGCCGCTGACAGAGTATCGCTCCGTCCTCACGGACCATCGCCAAAATCGTTTCAATGTTTCAAGAGCCCCGAGACGGGCGCCCGAGGTATTGTCAAATCGGGTCGTTGCGTCGTAGCAACTCTTCAGGCAGATGCTCGATGTACTCGTCTTCGGCCGGTGGCATTTGCAAGTGATAACCCTGGGTGTCGAGGTTTTCCAGCACCTTGTTGATGTCCTCCCGAGACAGCTCCCGCTCGGGACTCAGCACCAGGTCAAAGGCATGGATCGCCTTGCCGAATGCCGCCATCAATGGCTCCGGCACACGCTTCAAGGCATCGCTCTTGAGCACATACAGGTACATCTCGTTTTTCTTCGAGCTTCGATAGATGGAGCAGATACGTTTCAAGGCTGTTCTCCGGCGGTGGCCAGGTTGTCGAGCAGGGCCTGGCCCATCAACTCGCGGCGCCAGCCACGCAGCGAATCGGGCAATTGGTAAGGACCCTCGGGAAAGCCGCTTTTTATCAGGGCCTCGAGGGTTTTCTTGCGCAGCATCAGCTCCGGAGCTACGCCCAGGCGCTCGGCTTCGGCCTGCCCCAACGCCTTGAGGCGCTTGAGCAGCGCCGACGCCTCGATGGGCAGTGGCTCGGGCACGGCGGGTGGCCATTGCTCGGGAGGCACGCTGGCCGCACGTTTGATCAGGTCCAGCAGGAACTCCCCGTCCTGGCGCACGGTACGCGGGTGCATGTCTTCAATCTTCGCCAGCGCGCCGAGGTTATCCGGCTGCGTGCGGGCCAGGGGCCACAGTGAATGCTCACGGATGATGCGATTGCGCGGCAAGTCACGGGCCCGCGCTTCGCGCTCGCGCCAGGCACACAGCTCACGCAGCACGGCCAATTGCGCACGGGACAGCTTCCAGGCCAGCTTGGCCTCGCGGTACACCTCGTACGGGTCGATTTCGCGACGCAGGTTGGCCACCAGTTCGGCGCCGTCCTCTAGCACCCAGGCGTACTTGTCGTCGGAAAGTTTCGGGCGCAGCTGTACGAAAACTTCCGCCAGGTGCACTGCATCTTCCGCGGCGTAGCTGATTTGCGTCTCGGACAAGGGGCGTTGCAACCAGTCGGAACGGGTCTCGCCCTTGGGCAGTTCGATGCCCAGTACTTCCTGCACCAGCCGCGAGTAGCCCATGGAAAAACCGAGGTTCAAGTAGGCGGCGGCCAGTTGGGTGTCGAACAACGGCGCGGGCAGGCTGCCGGTCAGGCGCAGCAAAACTTCCAGGTCTTCGCTACAGGCATGCAACACCTTGAGCACCGCCGGGTTTTCCAGCAGCGCGGCCAAGGGTTTCCAGTCATTGATGGTCAAGGGATCGATCAGGTAGGCGCGCTTGCCGTCGCCGATCTGAAGCAAGCCGGCAATGGGATAAAAAGTGTCGACCCGCATGAATTCGGTGTCGAGGGCGACGAATGGCAACGCTTGCCATTCGGCGCAAAACTGACCGAGGCTATCGTTGTCGCGAATCCAGTGAATATCGATGGCCACACGGCTCTCCCTTGAAGAATGGCGCGCAGTATATATCGCCGTCGGCGGTTGCGAGCATCTACGGAGCAAGAGCTTGAGAGAAATTGCCTGCGCAAACGCAAGAATAGTCCTACATCCAGACTTAACCGGTCTTGCGTAATACGTAAACCCGCTTCAACGCGAAACCAGGCAGGAAATCCTGGTGCCACAGCACGGTGAACCCGGCCTCGATGAACTGCGCTTCGACGTCGGCCTTATCGGCCAGGCTTCGCGGTGCCGGCTTGCCGAGCTTGAGACGCCCTTCGATCTGGACCGAAACGATCACCGTGTCGCGACTGACCCGATGAAATTCGTGCAGCAAGGCCAGGCGATGCTCGCTGGCCTTGATGTGCAGAAACAGCTGCACACAAAAAATGCAGTCGACCGCGTTGGCTGACAGGCCGAGGGTAAACGCCGAACTCGGGAAAGTCGTGACCCGTTCGAGCAATGCGCCTTCATGATGGCTGCGGGCGTGCTCAAGCCTGTCTGGCGACGGGTCCGCCGCCAGGATCACCCGATTGGCATGTTCGCCCAAGACCGGCCAGAACCGCCCCGCCCCACACGCCACGTCCAGCACCAGCCCAGGCTCACCCGCCACTTTCAAGGCGTTGCGCACCAACTGCTCGTCACGCCAGAACGCCAGGCGCAAGCGGCGAGGCGCCGGCTGACGGCAGATTTGCGCATGCTCCTGGTCATGCTGCCTGGCGAACTCAAGCTCGACAGTGGATGGGAATTGCCGGGGCATGCTCACAGCTCATGAAAAAAGGTTGAAGGACAGGTTAAACAACGCTGCGTGAAAAAAAGGTGTAGGCATTATTCCCGGGCCAGCACACCGTCAATCACCGCACCGCGACAGCTGGCGAACAAGTCGAGATCCTGGTTGTAGACTTTGCTGTTGATCTCCAGCAGCCCGAGCATCGAATGGAACAGGTTGTCCTGGCTCAGGGGCTTGTCCCTACTCAGTTGCAGGCAATGGGTATCGACGGCGAAGGACTTTTGGTAGCTGTCGGAAAACCAAGCCAGCATCGCCACGTGCTTCTGTTGCTCCGGGGCCAGCATGTACGGCGTGCCATGAAGGAACAGGTTGTATTCGCCCAAGGACTCGCCATGGTCCGACAGATACAACATCGCGGTATCGACCTTGTCCTGATTGGCGCGCAGCAGATCGATCAGCGTCGACAGCACGTGATCGGTGTACACCAAGGTGTTGTCGTAACCGTTGACGATGCTTTCTCGACTGCAATTGTTCAGGGCGTTGCTTTCACACACGGGAGTGAAATGCTCGTACTCCTTGGGATAGCGCTTGAAATACTCCGGCCCATGGCTGCCCATCTGGTGCAACACCAGCACGGTGTCCTTGTCCAGGGTGTCGATGAAATGCTGCAGGCCCTGGAGCAGGATCTCGTCGCGGCACTCGCTGTTGGCGCACAGGCTCGGGTCCTTAAGATTGCTCACGTCCTGCACCGTGACCCGGTCACAGGTGCCCTTGCAGCCGGATTGATTGTCCCGCCAGATCACCTCCAGCCCGGCGCGCTTGAGCACGTCCAGCAGGCCCTCTTCGTTCCTGGCCACGCTGGCGTCGTAGTTCTTGCGCCCCATGTTGGAAAACATACAGGGCACCGACACGGCGGTTTCGGTGCCGCAGGAATGCACATCGGTGAAAGCGATCAGCCCCGCCTCCTTGTCCAGTTTCGGCGTGGTATCGCGCTTATAGCCGAGAATGCCGAAGTTTTCGGCCCGGGCGCTCTCTCCCACGACCAGCACGGTGAGGGATTTTCGCCCATGGGTTTGCCAGGCCGGGTTGCGACTCGCATCCTCGCCCAGGGCAATGAACGGTTGCTTGGCTGACACGACCTGCTCGCGCAAGTAGCCGATCGACGCGCCAATGTAATTGCTTGGCACGACCATCAAGTGCAGCTCGTGGTGGTTGCGAAACAACGAAGACAGGCCCTGGTAATTGCTCAATGCAACCCCACCGAGCACCGCAGCCGAGGCCACCACGACAATCAGTTTACTTAACAACTCCTTGGGCCAGCGACGATAGTTTATGGGGGTCTTGAATAATAACCACGCCGGCAAGACACCCAATAAGATCAAATAGGCAAACAACTTGACCGACAATAAGTCACGCACTTCCGTGGCATTGGTTTCGGCGAAATTGCGCAACATGCCGGCGTCGATCAATACCCCATACTGGGCCATGAAATACGCCACGCCGGCACTGATCACGAACAGCAGCGTCAGCACAGGCTTAAGCAGCGGACGGAACGCCAGCAGCGTCAGCACCAGGTTGAACGCGCAGAACACCATCACGCCAAAGGCCAGGCACAGCAACACTCCGTGACCGTCCGATGCGGTGATCGTGAGCAGGTGTTGCCAGAGCACCAGATTAAAGCCCACTAACAGAAACGCACTGGCGATCAGTGTCACCCACTCGGGGCGCACGGCTTTAATAGTTAACATGATGGCGGGGACTTCCTGAGCGCTGTCCTTTATAAGGCTGGCGCAGTAAATGTGAAAAATTCATTTCCTACGGCAACACAAACTTTAGATAGCCCGCCATCAATTTTTCGTGAAAAAGTTGCTGTTAAATCATTTTTTAAGTAGCACTTCAAACAGCCATCGCCCTACTCGATCCACTGCGTGTGCACACCGTATTTCAAAGACCGATGGCTGCCTTGGCGTAGGGTCCCCGATCAATATCGAGCACTTCCACGCACAACTGCACGCTGACGCCGACGGGCCATGGGCCCAGATCCTGGATCACCGCCAGCAGGCTATCGGCCAACTGCTTCTTGATCTCTGGTGAACGACCGCTTAGCAAGGCTAGTTTCACATGCACGAACCCGCGCTCACCCATGCCGGTGCCGACCCGAAAGGTCTCGATTTTCACGGCCCGGCTCTTGATGTCGAACTCGGCGGCGAACTGACCGGATGCCACCAGTGCGTTGTTCATGCGCAACAGCGCGACGTCGGCGTTCAGCTCGGTCAGGTTGGCGGTGTACTCCATGTGCAGGTGAGGCATGTGTTCGACTCCGTTTCGAAGATGATATCGGGATGACAATCGGCGCAACCATACCCCGACTTTGCTGTTTCAGGCACGTTTTGTTTCGCCCCTCGGGCCCTTGCGCTCACTCATGAACGCCTCCAGACGGGACCTCAGCCAACGCTCGGCCGGGTCATTGTCGACGTGGCTCAGCCAGACCATGGACAGGTCCAGGGTGGGCGTCTTGAAGGGAAAGGGTTCGCTGAACAACTGGCCGGAAGCAGCCATGGCGGTGGCGGTATAGTCCGGCAGGCTGGCGATCAGGTCTGTGCCTGCCAGTAGCGCCGGCAATGCGCTGTACTGCGGCACCGACAGCACGACCTGCCGCTTGCGACCGATCTCGGCCAGCCATTCATCGGCGAAGCCGGCAATATTGGCTTGCGCAATTCGTTGCGGTTCATGCATGGCTCCTGGTTCGAGTCGATTTTGAGCAAGCTCTGCAATGCCCTGAAATATCCCACAATCATTGGAAACGTATTGCCATTTGCGAAAGTTTTCAGCTTGGCTAGGCTTGCGACGACATGTTCAAAACGTGTCTTGAATGAATGAATCGCAGGGAGCGAACCGATGTATTTGAAATCTACAGACAGACCCGAGGCACCCCTTACACCGGACAAGGCCAGTGGCGCTGGCGCTTGAGGGCCGGCAATCACGAAACCATCGCCAGCGGCGAATCCTACGTGAACAAGGCTGACTGCCTGCATGTTATCGGGTTGATCAAAAGCGCCCACGGCGAGACGCCCGTGAAGGAAATCTGACCCCCGAGGGCTATTATCGCGAGGCTGCTCGGTGAAATGAGCAGCTCTGTCCAACACCAATTTCGTTGTTTTGCTTTGGCGTGTGGAACCAGGCGGGTATCGTGTACAGACAACAGCGAGAGGTCGATGCCCATGGCTCAATCAAGCATTTGTCGCGATTGGCTGCTGCGCGCTCCTGAATCGGGGAAGCTGGAACGCATCGAGGCCTATTTCAGTGGTCATGGCTACACCACCCACCGGCATGACACCTATGCCATCGGCTTCACCCTTTCCGGCGTCCAGAGCTTCAATTACCGGCACAGCAAACGTCATAGCCAGCCGGGCGGCACCATCGTACTGCACCCAGACGAGGTCCATGACGGTGAGGCCGGGACAAGCGACGGCTTTCGATACAGGATGTCCTACATCGAACCGGCGCTAATCCAGCAAGTGCTGGGGGGCAGGCCATTGCCCTTCATCGAAGGCGGGCTGTCGAACGACCCCCGACTCAACATCGCGACCCGCAGGCTATTGAGCACGCTGGAGCATCGCCTCGATCCGCTTGAAGAGGACGATGCCATCTACGACGTAGCCCAGGCACTCGCCGTTGCGGCAGGGAACAGGCGTGGACGCAGGTTGCTGGATTATCCTGCAGCGGAGCGCGCAAGGCTGTTCATCCATGATGCCCTTGGCCAGCCAATAACCTTGGATGACCTGGTCGAGGCCAGCGGTCGTGACCGATGGAGCCTGTCCCGGGACTTCCGCGCCTTGTACGGCACCAGCCCCTATCGTTACATCATCCACCGTCGATTGAGCCAAGCCCGTCGCCTGGTATTGCGCGGCATGCCGTTGAGCGAAACTGCCTTGGCCTGCGGTTTTTTTGACCAAAGCCACATGACGCGCCTCCACACCCGGGCCTTCGGCATCTCGCCTGCGCGCTGGCTGAAAATGCTGCGCTAAAGACCTGTGCCGAGCAGCGCAAAAAGCTGCACGATCATCCAATACCGGCCCCACCCCAAGGCAATAAGGTAGCGCTCATATTCCAGTTGAGAAGCGTGTCCGATGAATCATTACTCCCCCATTAACTTCGCCCAGAAATACGCGCTGTTCCACGAGCAGTGGGCGCCAAAAGTGGTCGCCGAAATGAACGACTACCAGTTCAAGATCGCCCGGCTAGAAGGCGATTTCATCTGGCACACCCATGCTGATACAGATGAAACCTTCATCGTGTTGGAAGGTGAGCTTCGTATCGATTTTCGCGAGGGTGCAGTGACGATTGGCGCGGGCGAAATGTTCGTCGTCAAAAAAGGTGTCGAGCACAAACCCAGTGCCAAGCAGGAAGTGAAGCTGTTGTTGATAGAACCTCGGGGCGTGATCAATACCGGCGAAGAAACCAATGAGCGAACAGCGGTCAATGATGTCTGGATCTGACTGGGCCAAGTTCAGTCGTATTCCGCTTCCTGACGGTCGCCCAGCAGCCGGCGCTGGCGAGGCGTCGCGGCGGCCAGGACCTCCGGATTGAACCTCCGCCGGCGCAGGTCGGTGATTCGCCTGACGTTCAACACAACGGGCATCAGGACAAAACCGTCCTGATGCAACGCTCGCAGCTGATCGTCAACGGACACGGCAGCACCCGCCTCAGGTACGGAAGCGGCCGGTCAGCTCTGCCAGGTTTCTCGACAAGTTGGAAAGCTGCTGGCTGGCGTGCATGCTTTGGGCGGAGTTGGCGGCTGCTTCGTTGGACAAGTCGCGGATGTCGGAAATATTGCGGGCTATTTCCTCGGTAACGCTGCTCTGCTCTTCACACGCGCTGGCGATCTGCGCGGCCATGTCGTTGATCCGCTGGATCGAACCGCCGGTACCGCTGAGCACCTGATCGACGCCCGCGGCGCGTTCAACGCTGTCGCGCGCCTTGTTGCTGCCGACCTGCATGGCTTGCACGGCCTTGGCAACACCGCTCTGCAAACGCTCGATGCGAACCTGGATGTCTTTGGTCGAATCCTGGGTCCGCGCCGCCAACGCCCTCACTTCGTCGGCGACCACGGCAAAACCACGGCCCTGCTCACCGGCTCGCGCGGCTTCGATGGCCGCGTTCAGCGCCAACAGGTTGGTTTGTTCGGCGATGCCACGGATCACCTCGAGCACGGCGCCGATGCTGGAAGTTTCCTGGGCTAGGGCCTCGATCGTGCCCGACGCGCTCTCCACCTCCTGAGCCAACTGGCGGATCGAATCGACGGTACTGCTGACCACTTGGGCGCCGTCGCGGGACTGGCTCGTCGCCTGCTGCGCGGCCTCGGAAGCGCTCGCCGCGTTATGGGCTACTTCATGCACCGCCGCGCTCATCTGCGTGGCAGCGGTGCTGACCTGGTCGAGCGCCGCATGCTCGCTGCTGATCAAGCGATCATTTGTCGCCGCCATGCTGGCCATGGCGCGCGCTGCGGAGTCGACCTCCCCGGTCACCCGCCCAACCTCGGCGATCAACGGCTGCAACTTGTCGAGGAAACGGTTGAAGGCGCTGCCGAGCTGGCCCAACTCATCGGCCGAACGCACTTCGAGGCGTCCTTTCAAATCGCCCCCGCCCTCGGCGATCTGCTCGACTCGCTGCAACAATCGGCGCATAGGGGTCAGCACTACCAGTGGCAGAACAACGATTACCAAGATGCAACCAAGCAGGCCGACCAGCAGAATCACGCCCTGATGCACCCCAACTGCTTCGCCGTTTTCAATCGCCGCGTCGCCCTCGCGGTGCGACGCGGCATCTTCCAGCTCACCCAGCTTGTCGATGGAATCACGCATGGTATCGAACAGGCGCTCGCTGTCACTAAAACTCAAGGCGCTGGCGCCCTGGGGGTCGCCGACAGACTGCTCGATGACCCGCCGCGAAACCTGCATCCATTTTCCAAAGCTGTCGTTGAACTGACTGACCAACGCCAGCGCCTCGGCACCGGGCTGCATCGCGGCATATTGCTGCACGCGGTCATAGGCCTGCTTGGCATTCTCGCCATGACTGGCGCTCAGCGCCTGCACGTGTACGTCTGCATGACCATCCAGCAGACTGCGCTCGGCGACGAACGCCTGATAAAGATCGCGATCCGCATTGAGCAACAGGCTGATGGCCGGCAAATAACGTTTGGTCAATTGCGTGCTGGACTCGGTCACTTGACCGATGCCGCGCATGCCCGTCCACCCCATTAGCGCCAGCAATACAGCCAGGAAGGCGACTGGGAGAGTGATCTTCCAGCGAAAGCCAAGGTCGGCAAAAAATCGCGGCATGGGGGTCACTCCTTACACGGGGGAATACCTACCTATCGGCAGCCATGTCTTGAGCTATAGCCCATTAGTCTGATTGTCACAAAGGTTTTGGTGTGAAGGGCTGTGGTTATGCAGGATGCGGAGGGGAGTTGAGCTGGATAAAAAAGTATGGGGTGGACGCAGTACCGTCGGGGAATTTTCTGACATTTTCCGCTCACATAATTCAGGGAAGCGTCCTACGCATCGTCTGATTGATGATCTCTGCAGGACGGCCCTATAGTCCAAGCGTCATTCGTAGGAGCGGCTTGGGTTTGGCGACTCGATGACAAATGGTGCGGAAACGGGACCGGCCACGATTTTGAGTTCGCTTGTAATCGCCCCGCTTCATAATCGTGGTCTCTCCCGAATGGCTTATTGTCCGTGCTCGCGAAACCACGACTCCATGTCCTGGACTCCCATAGCCTGCGGGGGCGGTGGGCAATTCTCTGTCAGACACTGTTCAGCGGGATCGAAGCGGAATACCTGGCCATCCGTAGCGTTAAGACGCATTTGTACAACGGGCCAGAAACGCCTCGTCTTCTGGTAATAATCGTCCTGGGTATAACGAGCTCCCGCCAACCCATCTCCCGGCCTGAGTCCGGGGCCGTGATACACCGCTTCAATGGGTAATTTCTCGGCAATGTCCTTCGGCCAGGCCGCCAGCACCAACTCGTTCCAGTTGTACTGGGGGTGCGCGACCGTGTTGCGGATGTCCATGACCACTTGGGCCATATCCGCCGATGTATCGAAACTGCAGGATTCATAAGGCGCCGTGGCGTACCGGCCCTGCCAGCTCGCCACGCTGTCAACACCTCCCGTTGCGCAGACCATACGCCCGGTGCAGGCTTCGATCAGATTCCCCGTATAACCGTCGAACGGGTACAGGCAACGCAGCGTCAGCGGATGGGCCGCTGGCGCGGAAGATTCCTTGAACAACAAGCCTTGAGGTCCGGCGGGCAAGTGCATCACAGCATCGGCCCGTGCATAACTGGCGGATACACCATTAATCTGTTCTGATCGGGGGCTGGGATCCCATGCGTGAAACGCCGTGACGGCTTCGGTCGATCTCAATATGATCCCATTGCAATAAAACGATGCCCGCCCATCCGGACAGGTCTTGGCCGTATCGAAATAGCGCCTGTTCAGCCGCTCCGCCACCTGATAACCAACGTACACTTGCTCCTGCACATCAAAACCAAACACCAGCCCGTCGGGCTGCGCCAGATCCAGACGCAGAATCGGCAGCCATTGACCAGTGGCCGCGAAATAATCGTTCTGGTCAGACTGGGCCACGCGCAGTCCCTTGTCCCCCTGTACGTCATAAAACAACGCTTGCACCGGCACTTGCGTCGGGGCCTGGGGATCCCAATTGCGTACCTGTACTTGGTTGGGTTGGGCAACCCAACTGCCGCCCAGTTGTTCATGGGCCAGCAGGCTGGCGCGAAACTGTGCCGCCACCCGGCTGCTCAGCGAACATTGCGCCGCAGGCTGCTGGTCTTGCTGCTGGAAATGCGCCAGCCAACCCGGCGCATCGTTCACGCCCTGCGCGGCGCAGGAGCCCGGATCACCCTCGCTGCCGCCTGCGCCACAGCCGTATTTATCCCTATTCGTCGATACCAACGGGTAGGCACAGAGCACGTCCAACGATTTTCCTTGGCTGATGGCAGTTACCGAATCACTGAACACCATCCCGCTGGGCTGTGTCAGAGTGCGGATGCCCAGGTCGCGGCGCAAATAGGAAAAGTCACGCGCGCCCAGGGCATCGGCGGTGGGACCATGCTCCCAGAATTTCACGGTGAAGCCGCTCGCCAGCCCACTGACCAGCACCCCGCTACAAAAGTAGGCCGGCTGGTTATTGGGGCATTGCTGCGGTGCATAGCGGTAACGATTATTAAGCAAGTGCGCGACTTCAGGCCCGGTGGCGGCCTGGACCGCCAGCACAAATACGATCGATACCAGACCCAGGAGCTTGCTCAGCAGAAAATTAAACCCCATGAATGCCTCCTTGAAACCAGGTTTACAGAATCACGCGTCGCCCCCCCGAACACAGACAAACAGCAATCGCCGTTGAACGAAGCAACATCGTTAAGGATCCAGGTACCGCTCCAGGTTCGGACCGAAATATTGTCGACCCGCCGCTCTTACCTGAGGAGCCGGACAACGATCGCTCAGACACTGGTCGTCCGGACTGAACCTAAATATCCGGGCATCCGGCGCATCCAGCCGCAGTTCGACAATCGGCATGAATCGACCGGTTTGCTGGAAGTAATCATCCTGGAGATAGCGTGAACCGACCGGCCCATTACCCTCGAAAAGCGCATCGCCATAAAACACCGCGTCGATCGGTAATTGCTCGGGAATGTCCTGCGGCCAGGTCCTGACCATGAACTCATTCCAATCCCTATCCGCCATGTGCACGCGAATATCGATCGTCAGTTGGATCTGCTCCGCAGTCGGCAAAAAACTGCAGGTGTTATAGGGATAGGTACCATAACGCTCCATCCAGGTAGCCACGCTGTCGATCCCCATTTGCTGGCACACACCATGGGACGAACAAGCTTCAGCCAGATTTGAGGTACCTGCATCGACAGGATAGGCACAACCCATCGTCAGCGGGTAAGTAGCCGGCGCGGCCCACTCTTTGAATAGGAACCCTTGACGCCAAACCGGTCTGAGGACGTGTGCATCGGCCCTCAAATAAGTCGTGGAAACACCATTGTTCCGAACAGATCCCGGGCTGGGATTCCAGGAATGGAATGCGGTATTCGCATCGGTTCCCCTCAACACCACTCCATTGCAGTAGAACGACGCACGACCGTCTGGACAGGTCGACGCCGTATCGAAATACCGCCTGTTGAGCCGCTCCGCCACCTGATAGCCCACGTACAGCTGCTCTTGCAAATCAAAACCAAACACCAAGCCGTCGGCCTGGGTCAGGTCCAGGCGCAGGATCGGCAGCCATTGCCCCGTGGCTGCGTAATAGTCCTTCTGATCGGACTGCGCCACGCGCAGTCCCTTGTCCCCATGTACGTCATAAAACAACGCTTGCACCGGTACTTGTGTCGGGGCCTGGGGATCCCAATTGCGTACCTGTACTTGGTTGGGTTGGGCAACCCAACTGCCGCCCAGTTGTTCATGGGCCAGCAGGCTGGCGCGAAATTGTGCCGCGATGCGGCTGCTCAGCGAACATTGCGCCGCAGGCTGCTGGCCTTGCTGCTGGAAATGCGCCAGCCAACCCGGCGCATCGTTCACGCCCTGCGCGGCGCAGGAGCCCGGATCACCCTCGCTGCCGCCTGCGCCACAGCCGTATTTATCCCTATTCGTCGATACCAACGGGTAGGCACAGAGCACGTCCAACGATTTTCCTTGGCTGATGGCAGTTACCGAATCACTGAACACCATCCCGCTGGGCTGTGTCAGGGTGCGGATGCCCAGGTCGCGGCGCAAATAGGAAAAGTCACGCGCGCCCAGGGCATCGGCGGTAGGACCATGCTCCCAGAACTTCACGGTGAAACCGCTCGCCAAACTGTTGACCAAGACCCCGCTGCAAAAATATGCCGGGTGTCCTCCGGCACACTGCTGCGGTGCATAGCGGTACCGATTGTTAAGCAATTGCGCGACTTCCGGGCCGGTTGCAGCCTGGCTCGTGAAAATGAGCAGTGCCAGCATCAGGACCAGACCTTTACCGAGCCAAACCGAATAACTACTCATCGTGACGCTCCCCGACACTATTGTCCGTGCTTGAGAAACCAGGCATCTGCTGCTTCCTGAGCCCCGAACGATTGCTGGGGTGGGGCGCAACTGCCAGCCAGGCATTGATCGTCGGGATTAAAGATGAATACCTGCCGGTCCGTGGCACCAAGGCGCAGTTGGACGACCGGCCAGAAGCGCCCCGTACTCTTGAAATAGTCATCCTGGATATAACGCGCGCCGGCCAGGCCATCCCGAGGGAAATAGGACGTGTGGCTATAGAAAAGAGCGTCGACGGGCAACTGCTCGGGAATATCCTCCGGCCAGGCCGCCAGAATGAATTCGTTCCAGTCGTATTCAGGCATCGGGATCGTTCTGCGGATCTCATCGATCAACTGAAGGTTCGTTACCGTTGGGTCGAAGCTGCAGGACAGGTAGAGACTCGCGTGGTATTTCGCCGTCCATTTTTCCAGGTTGTCGATCCCTAGATTGGCGCAGGCATCATTGACCAGGCAGGCGTCGGTGCCCCATCCCGTATGCCCGTCGTAGGGGTACCCGCAGCGCAATGTCTGCGGATGCGCGGACGGAGCTGCCATCTCCTTGAACAGCAGCCCCTGAGGCCAGACGGGCCTCGGGGCCAGGGAATCGGTCCTTAGGAGCGTAATGGAAATACCGTTGTTTTCTTTCGAAGCGGGGCTGGGATTCCAAGAATGAAAAAGTGGCGAAACATCAGTTCCTCTCAATATCACCCAATTGCAGTAGAACGATGCCCGACCATCCGGACAGGTGGCCGCCGTATCGAAATAGCGCCTGTTCAACCGCTCGGCCACTTCATAGCCGATATAAATCTGGTCCCACAGTTCGAAGCCGAAGACGTCATCCCGGGCCCGCGACATATCCAGGCGCAGGATCGGCAGCCATTGCCCGGTGGCCGCGTGATAATCGTTCTGATTCTTCTGCGCCACACGCAAGCCGCCGGTTTGACTCAAGTCATAAAACAACGCTTGCACCGGAATCTGCGTCGGCGCCTGTGCATCCCAAAGGCGCACCTGCAACTGATTGGGCTGGGTCACCCAGTCACCCCCCAACTGCTGGTGGGCCAGCAGGCTGGCGCGAAACTGTGTCGCGATCCGGCTGCTCAGCGAACATTGCGCGTCGAGCTGCTGGCCGTGCTGCTGGAAATGCACAAGCCAGCCAGGCGCATCGCTGACCCCTTGCGCGGCGCAGGAACCCGGATCGTCCACTGTCCCGCCGGCCCCACAACCCTCAAGCCCGTGTATCGTCGTCGGTAAAGGGTAGGCGCAGCGCACGTCGACAGTCTTGCCCTGACTGATAGCCGTGATCGAATCGCTGAAGACCATGCCATTGCTCTCGCGCAGGGTGCGTATACCCAAGTCTCGTCGCAAATAGGAAAAGCTCCGGGCACCGACCACGAGAGCGTTGTCCGTATGCTCCCAGAACTTGAGCGATAGCCCGCTCGCCAGACTGCTGACCAATACCCCGCTGCAAAAATATGCAGGGTTCCCACCAGCACACTGCTGCGGTGCATAGCGGTAACGATTGTTAAGCAATTGCGCAACTTCCGGGCCGGTGGCGGCATGGACTGTCACGCCAAGCAGTGCCCATGACAGCATCAATATCTTGAAGAAATGGCTCATGATCGCGAGGCCCGCTACGTCAATGCTTCGACGGCTCGATAACAAGCCACCTGGTCATTGAGCAAAGATCGCACCGCATCGCTGTCGCCCCCTCCTGCGGCATGGCCCCACGTCACGACCCGACCGTCTGCGGTCAAGGCAGTAAAACCATGGGTGTTGCCATAAATGGCCTGGACGTCCGTCAACCCTTCGGCGACAGGACTCGCGTCCCCGCCCACAGTGATATCGCCCCACGCCATGACACTGCCATCCTTGCGCAGGGCGGCAAAAGCCCTGGATGAGCCGACGACTTGGACAATGTCGTTGAGCCGGGCAATCTCGTCACTGAGTTCGCCCCCGGTTTGCGCCGTCCCCCAAGCCACCACGTGGCCATTTTCCCGGCGAGCCACGAATGAATGCCAATTGGCGACCACTTCGACGATATCGTCCAGGTCCCTGATCACGTCCGGCAACACGCCGCCGTGAGTCGCCGCGCCCCAGGCGACGATATGCCCACTGGCTCGCCGGGCAACGAACGCCTGCGCATTGGCACAACTCAACTCGACAATATCGTCCAGGTAGGCGATCTCTTCCGGCAGCGCACCGCCCTGCTCCGCTCCTCCCCAGGCAATCAGCCGGCGATTTTTGCGCAGGGCCGAGAACGCGGCGTCATTGCCCATCACGTCGTCGATATCGTTCAACTGCCCGACCGCTTCGCCCAACTCGCCGCCACTGGCGGCAGCGCCCCAGGCCACGATCTCGCCAGCGCGGCGGATCGCGACAAACGCCGACGCCCCGCCGCACACCCTGACGATATCCGTGTAGCCCTCGATGGGCGCGGGCAGCAACCCACCGCGTTCCGGATCTCCCCAGGCGACCAATTGACCACTGCGTTTGATACCGGCGAAAGCCGCGCCATTGCCCACTACTTGGGCAAAGTCCAGCCTCGACAGCTCACCCATGGTCGCGCCATGGGTGGCCAATCCCCAGGCAACGACATTGCCATTGGCCCGGCGCGCAGCGTAGGCGCCCGCCGTGGCGCTCACCTCGGCCATGTCGTCCATACTGATGATGGTCGGGGGAATTTTCGCGCCCTCGATGGCGTTGCCCCAGCCGACCAGATCGCCCATGCCCCGGAGGGCCACGAACGCCGCCTCCCCCGTCAGCATGCTATCCAGGCCATTACCCAACACGTTCGCCGGATTGACGATGATCTGAAAATCCGTCGTTCGCACGCGCAACGGACGGGACGAGTCGGTGTCACGAAAACTCGTGCCGGCCACCCAACCGTCGTCACCGTCGTATTGCCATTGCGCCAGGATTGGCCGCCCGGTCGACGCCTGAAATGCGCTCAACCGACGCGAACATGCCGAACAGCGATACAAACCACGGTTGTACCGCGCGCCCATGACCCGCAGCTCGCCGGAGCCTATGTCCCGCTTGATTGAGTACACGGCCTCTGGGCTCGGCTCGCCCCCGTTGACGGTATAGGACAACACGACAGACCGGCCTTCATTGGCGTCGATCACACTGTACGGGATGGCCACTTCCAACGCTTGCCCGCCCTCGCTCGGCAGGACCTTATGCGTCACCACGGTACTGCCGGCATCCGCCGCGCCCGCCAGGTTCACCCGCAGCACATCGCCAGCTCTCAGCCAGGCTTCGCGTGGGATCAGTACCGTGGCGTTGCCTAACAAGTCGTCCGGGTTCAGTTGGTTGTCCTCGGCCTTCAGAATCGTCGGCGCAGGCAGCGGCAGCTTTGCCACCCGAAAGCTGAAGACTTCAGAGTCCTCGTCTGCTCCGCCCGCCAAGCGCTGCACCGTGTAGCTCAGCGCCACGCTTTGGTCGAGGAACCGGCGGGCCTCTGCCTGAGCTACGGTGAAGTACAAAGGTAGGCCCACATCGTTATAGGTATAGGGCTTGTCGCGCGTGTAAGCGGTCACGACGCCTGCCGCGTCCGCCCAGCTGAGCACTGCAAGATCGCCCTCGACCAAGCTGCCTGCGGGAATTTGAACCCTGATACCCTGGGGCACCGAATCGGGATCAAGTGTCGCGTCCTCACCCACTCCCTCCACGGAAGGTGGTGGCAACAAAGCGTTTGCTGCAGTGTTCTCTGGCGTGTCGTTCATGTCGCGCCCCCCTCAAGCAAACGGTCATGACACTCGTTTGGAAATACCGAGTGCCTGGTGATGGGCGCCGGCATCGGCTGACGTCTTGTCACCGGTGTCCATGTCATAGATCCAATAAGTACCCGCCCCCGCAGCGTCACCGGTCCAGAACGAATAGGGCAGCCAACCCAAATATTCCCCGACCGCCTCACCAATGTCCGGGTGCTTGTACACTGCCCGTAACCGGTCGAGGTCCGAGCGCGTGACCCTGTCCAGGTCGGCGACAGCACAAGCCGCGGTCATGCCCTGCCAATCGGCGCTGTTACTCAGCCAATGCACTTGCCGGATGCCCTTGACGGTCAGCTCATACTGGCGCGGCTGATTCAGGCTGTCGGTGGCGGTGATCGTGCATTGGCCGTTGCCCCTGGCGGTCACCTCGCCGGCCTGGGCATCGACGCTGGCCACGTACTCGTTGCTGCTTTCATAGCGATAGGGCGGGGTGCCCCCGGTCGCCGGTCGTGTCATCCGGGCATAGGACGGTACGTCCAGCGGAGCCTTGTCGGCCACCGCGACATAATTATCCTGGCTGAGATCGAGTGTCGCAGGCGCCTCAAAGCCAACGTCTATTTTCAGTTCAAAATTGTCCGAGGGTTCCGTGCTGCCATCGCTCATCAGCACGTCATAACGGATGATTACGATACCGTCCGCATCAGCAACAAAATGCTCTGCCTCGACATAGAACACGACATCCTTGATCGTCGTTCCTACGGGTAGCTGATTACTGTAGGTAGGGCCGACGAAGACAAACGCCTTCTGCCAGCCAGTATCGGCGGCAGAGCGCTTGAGCCGGACACGGGCACCATCAAGCGGGATATCGGCAGGGTCGAGGATGCCGTCAGGCGCCTCATCCACCGACGGGGGAGGCAGGTTTACCGCACGTTCAGGTGTGCCGGACATGATGAGGCCTCATAGGTAGAGAGGACTCGGCGTCCTTACGGTGCGCCGAGACCGATCAAGAACCGGAAAAATGATTCAAGAGTGGCTGCTGGCGTGCTCAGCCTGGGCGGCCAGGGCCCTCGGTGCCGGTGGCGAGCGGTAGTAGGAGACGTTGTTGCGCAGTTGCCCCCTCACTGCGGCGTTGTTGCCACCGCCGCCAGAATGCCCCCAACTGACCACATCGCCACTGGTCGTCAATGCGGTGAAACCGTGGGAGTTGCTGTATATCGCCAGCGCGTCAGTCAAAACCGGCACCTCGCCGCCGCCCACCAGCGCATTGCCCCAGGCTATGACCGAGCCATCACTGCACAACGCGGCAAACGCTTCGGAACTGCCGGCAATCTGCACAACGTTTGTCAGCCCTCCAGGATGGGTACCGCCTTCATTAGGTCGCCCCCAAACCCCTACGGTACCGTCGCCACGACGCGCGGCGAATGCGCGCCAAGTGCTGACGACTTCGACAACGTTGCTGTTGGGTGACGGAACCCCGCCGCCTCCGTAATCCGGTGTGCCCCACGATTGCACCTGCTGACTGTTATTCAGGACACAGAACGCCTGGGCGTTTGAACACCCCAGAGAAGCAATGCCGGGGAGATTCGGTGACGTGCCGCCATAGGCAGTATTGCCCCAGGCCACCACTCGGCCGCCTGCACGCAAGACAGCGAAAGCGGCGAAACTGCCCAAGATGTCCACGGCATCATTGATAACGAGGTCCCCAGGCATCGTGCCGCCGTAGTCACCGTCCAAATTTCGACCCCAGGCCACGACAGGGTTATTCAGCCGACGAACCGCAAATGCCTGGGAGGCGCCGTAAACATGTGTTGTTCCGGGGAGCCCTCCCAGTTCCGGAGGAATCAAATCCGTCTCCTGACCTCTCCCCCAGGCCACCAGGCTATTGTTGCTGGTCTTGCGTCCGGCAAATGCATTGCCATTGGCGGCCAACTCGGCGAAGCCATAAGGCGATACGCTTCCCATCATCCCGCCTGCGTTCGAATCGCCCCAGACCCGCACAGTGCCGCCACTGTCCAGCGCCGCATAAGCGCTCTGGGTGCAGCTCACTTCGAAAATATTGCTCAGGGCGGGAGGTGCCGCGCCGAAATCCGGATTGCCCCAGCCCACCACATCGCCCTGGTCGCGCAAGGCTACAAAAGCTGCACCGCCATCGGTAAGCGTATCGGCCCCGTTGCCGAAAATATTCGCCGGGTTCAACGTCGCCTCATGGCTGCTGGAACGTACTTGCAAAGGCTTGGACGGTTGGGTATCACGCCAGCTAGCAGAAGGAGCACTCCAACTCGATTCGTCCAGGTACTTCCACTCCACCGGCAACGGCTGCAACGTGGTGGTATGCAGCGCGCTCAGTAACCGTGAGCTGCCGGAAGCTCGATAGGTGGTTCGGTTGAAACGCGCGCCCATCACCTTGAACGGCTCCTGCAATACAGCCGTCTCAACCCGCATGCTGAATGGCAATGACGGCCCGGTGATCGTGCCGTTTCGATCCCGCGTGTAGGTGACTTTCACATCCTTATTGAGAAATCTCTGAACATCAGCCGCAGGGATCGAGAACCGCAGATAACCTAGCTGCGTGTCATTGAACGTATAAGGTTTTGGTGGAGATACATAAGAAAGAGCGACACCGCTTTCATCCGTCCAGGTTACAACGACCTCATCGCCTTCCAGCAACGCCGTCCCCGGCACCCTGGTCCAGACCTGGGTTGTTTGAGAGGGATCGAGCGTGCCGCCGTCCTGAACACCTTCAACGTTGGGCGCTGGTAGGTCCTGCTCGACTTGACCAAGGTGGACATTGATATATTTGATTGACGACTGGTTGGAGTTGCCCAACTGATCCGTCACCCTGAATTCAAGCGGCGTGTTTGGGTTGTCCCCTGCCTGTATGAATGTATCGGTAAAGAGCGTATGCACCACGGGCACCGAACCGTCCAATACTTCAAATGGAACCGTCGCATTGCCTATCAAGAAATTGATGCGGTCGTAGGTCCGCCGATTGGAATAAGTAAAACCAAACGCTACACCCTGCGCCGCCCGTTCACCGCTGACTCCGTCGGCAATCACGTCGACTGGAATGACCAGGTCCAGGCCTTGGGGTGCAGGCTCCCCCGGCGCCCGCAGGTGATAAAGTACAAACAAATCCCCTGATGACGCACCGTTCTCACTGGGACGGGTTACTTTGTAGTGCAACCGGTTGACACCATTCAGTAACCGACCATGGGGCACATGCAGCTCCATGCGCAGCTGTTCTTCTCCTGGCCCTACGTCCTTACCATCCACCGGAAATGGATCGTCGTTGACGTACAAATCAGCTCGGTCATCCACCGCCATTGTCCAGGAACGTTTCTGGAGTTCGGTCCACGCGTCGATCAGGCATCTCAACCCCTTGGGCTGATTGTCGTACAGGCTCTTGGGAATGCCGCCATCCGCAATACCCGCCGGCTTCACTGGCGTCACCCACCCCATGATGATCACAGGGAATAGCTTGAACAATTCGTTCAAGGCGGAAGATTGGATGTCCATGATGTCTCCTGACAATGGTGGGCGGCCTTTCGGCATGGAGCCATGAGACTTCAAGCGGCGAAGGCTGCCTACTGTCAGAACTTACAGGTCGGATGGATTTAAGACGAACGGCGGGCTGGGGTGACTTGAGCGAAGGTGTTTTACAAAACGCCAGAAACGAAAAAGCCCCTGAAATGTTCAACCATTTCAGGGGCTTAGTCGTATTCAATTATGGCGGAGAGATAGGGATTTGAACCCTAGGTACTGTCGCCAGTACAACGGATTTCGAATCCGTCCCGTTCGGCCACTCCGGCATCTCTCCAGTGGCGCGCATCATACCAGCACATTCGCCGGAAGCGAACCCCCGGGCGAAATTTTTTCCGTGCTATCAGATGCTTGCGTCGATTACAGCGGTACACCCAGGCGCTGGGCGACTTCTTCGTAGGCTTCGATGACGTCACCGAGGCCTTGGCGGAAGCGGTCCTTGTCCATCTTCTTCTTGGTGTCCTTGTCCCACAGGCGGCAGCCGTCCGGGCTGAACTCGTCGCCCAGGACGATGGAGCCGTCGCTGAACACGCCGAATTCCAGCTTGAAGTCCACCAGCAGCAGGCCGGCATCGTCGAACAGCTTGGTCAGCACGTCGTTGACCTTGAGGGACAATTCCTTCATGCGCGCCAGTTGCTCGGCGGTGCCCCAACCGAAGGCCACGACGTGGGATTCGTTGATGAAGGGATCGCCCTTGGCGTCGTCCTTCAGGAACAGCTCGAAGGTGTAGGGATTGAGCTTCATGCCCTCTTCCACGCCCAGGCGCTTGACCAGGCTGCCGGCGGCGTAGTTACGCACCACGCATTCCACCGGGATCATGTCCAGCTTCTTGACCAGGCATTCGTTGTCGCCCAGCAGTTTGTCGAACTGGGTCGGCACGCCGGCGGCTTCGAGTTTCTGCATGATGAAGGCGTTGAACTTGTTGTTCACCATGCCTTTGCGGTCGAGCTGTTCGATGCGCTTGCCGTCGAACGCCGAGGTGTCGTTGCGAAACAGCAGGATCAAGCGGTCAGCGTCGTCGGTCTTGTAAACCGACTTGGCTTTGCCGCGGTAGAGTTCTTCACGTTTTTCCATGATGGGCTCCGCTTGCTAAGTAGTGGGCTAGGCGATATGTCGCCAGTCGAGCCCTGAATCTTGATCGGCCAGTTGCAGCCAGTCCGGGTCGCACCCGAGAGTGTCGACAAAACATTGCCGGGCCAGCTGCGGCAGGTTGTTCTTGCTGCTCAGATGGGCCAGGACCAGGTGTTGCAGGCCTTGCCAGCCCAACTCGGCCACCAGGAACGCCGCCTGGTGGTTGTTCAAATGTCCGTGTTCCCCGCCGACCCGCTGCTTGAGAAAGTACGGATAGTACCCCCGCGCCAGCATGTCGCGGCAGTGGTTGGACTCGATCATCAGCGCATCGAGGTCCCGATAACTGTCCATGACCCTGTCGCAATACGAACCCAGGTCGGTGAGCAACCCGAAGCGCCGCTCGCCATCGCTGAAGACATATTGCGTCGGCTCCCGGGCGTCATGCGCCACGCTGACCACGTTGATGTCCAGGGCACCAATGCGCAACTGCTCGCCGCCGGCCACGAAGCCAGCCGGTTCGATGGGTTTGCGCAGGCCGCCATGCGTTCCGCGGCTCAGGTAGACCGGCAGATTGTAACGCCGAGACAGCAAACCCACGCCATGCACATGATCGGCATGTTCGTGGGTCACGAGTATCGCGCTCAGTTGCGCCGGGTGAACACCCAGGCGCAACAGGCGCTTCTCGGTTTCTCGCAAGGAGAAACCACAATCGACCAGCACATAGGTGCCGGCGCTGGCGATCAGCGTGCCGTTGCCCTGGCTACCGCTGCCGAGAACGGCAAAACGCATCGGATCAGCCCAGGTTGTCCTGAATCACGCCCAACACTTTGCGGGCCACATCGGCCGGCGCCACGGTGTTGATGTTTTTCTCGACGGTCACCTGGACGTTGTCGCCGACCTTGCTCAGGCGAACCTGATAACGCTCGGCACGGGCTTCGATCTCTTCCTTGTCCGGCGCGCTGCCGAACAGACCACTGAAGAAGCCGGGCTTCTCGTCTTTCTTCTCGGCTTTTTCGGCGAGGTTGATGTAGTAGAGGCCCAGGCTGCGGTTGATGTCTTCAACTCGCCATTCGCCCTGCTCCAACGCACGACCCACGCTCGACCAGGCGCGATCCAGGTCGGAGCCGACGTTGAGCACCGGATTGCCGCTGCCGTCTTCGCTCAGGCTGACGCGGCTCGGCGTGTCGTAGTCACGGGTCGCCAGCATCGAGACTGAACCGCCCTGCTCGGCGTTACGGCTCATGCTGGCCAGCATGTCGTCGACCAGCGCGGCGTCGAGACTGTTGTTCACCGAACGGTTGGTGAAAGCCACGTCGGCGGTGCTGCCGGCAGGACGCTCGGCACTGACCACGTAGATTTCACTGGTGTTGCGCTGCACGCCCGGCTCGATACGCACCCGCACGCGGGTTTCGCTGTCGGCGGCGACACCGGCGGCGCTCAGGCGCTTGGCCATGGCCGCGGACAGTTCATCGGAGCGCTGCCAGGTGGTGGTGAACTCACCGGTCTGCGGACGCTGTTCATCCAGGCGGAAGCCGTTGTCCTGGAAGAACTGGATCGCCACGGGCCAAACTTCGGCCGGCGGGTGCTGGCCCATGACCCAGCTTGAGTCGCCACTCTTTTGCAGGGTGTAGTCACTGGCATCGGCCACGGCCGTCAACGGCTGTGGACGCGGGACGACGTATTCCCCTTTGACGCTGTCGTCGGCGACGTTGCGCGGGATCGGCAACAGCGGATCCAGGCGCTTGGCGACACTGACGTCGGGTGGCAGTTGCATCGGTGCAGTCTGTTGCGCTTCGAGGTAGTCGCTACCACGATCGCGGAAATAACCATCCGGGCCCCAGACCCATCCGCAGCCACTGGTGCTGGAGATAATCAAGGCAAGTGCGGAAAGGCCGGCCATTCGCTTCATGCAGTGTAGTTCCTCAATTAAACCAGGACGCCGGACTGGCGCATGGCCTGCCGCAGCTGTTCGTGACAGGTAGTGCTCAACCAGGTGAGCGGCAGGCGAATGCCTTCGTGCATCAAGCCCATTTCGACCAGGGCAAATTTCACTGGGATCGGGTTGGCCTCGATGAACAGGTCCTTGTGCAGCGGCATCAGTTTTTCGTTGAGTGCCCGTGCGGTCTCGGCGTTGCCCTTGAGCGCGGCCTCGCACAGGTCGGCCATGTCGCGTGGCGCGACGTTGGCAGTGACGGAGATGTTGCCCTTGCCGCCCATCAGGATCAGCTCGACAGCAGTCGGATCATCGCCGGACAGCACGATGAAATCCTGGCTCACGCCATCGAGGATGGCCTTGGCACGCGCCAGGTCGCCAGTGGCTTCCTTGATGCCGATGATGTTCGATACGGTGGACAGGCGGATAACGGTGTCGGCCTGCATGTCGCAGGAGGTGCGGCCGGGAACGTTATAGAGAATCTGTGGGATGTCGACGGCTTCGGCAATGTGCTTGAAGTGCTGGTACAAGCCTTCCTGGGTAGGCTTGTTGTAGTACGGAACGACCAGCAGGCAGGCGTCGGCGCCGGCTTCCTTGGCGTTGCGGGTCAGCTCGACGGCTTCGCGGGTGGAGTTGGCGCCGGTACCGGCGATCACCGGAATGCGCCCATTGACCTGCTTGACCACGGCGCGGATGACTTCGATGTGCTCGTTGACGTCAAGGGTCGCCGACTCGCCGGTAGTACCGACGGCGACGATGGCGTGGGTGCCGTTTTCAAGGTGGAAGTCCACGAGTTTGCTGAGGCTGGCCCAGTCAAGACGCCCTTGTGCATCCATGGGTGTGACCAGTGCCACCATACTGCCCGCAATCATGAAACCGCTCCTGCCGGAAAAAGAGAGCCGTAATGGTACTGGCGCCAAGATGCTTGTACAAGCGAACTCCCATTCCCCTTGGCGATGGTTTTCGCTACCCTTCAGCCTTTGATCGGTACCGATAAGCTCATACGCCGGTTTCCAGCCTCCGTTTTCGTCGCTACAAGCCTCGATCCTGCTCTTGAACAGGTGTTTGCGTGATGTCCCGCAACGCAGCGCCACAAAAAAGCAAAAGGCTTGAACCGTTCGTTTTCCCAGTGCTGTCGCCCCGTCGAGCTGAAACATACCGACCGCTCATCGCTTTAGGAATGCTGCATGTCCACCCCCACAGTCCGCGAACAATTCCTTGTTATCAGTGCCCTTGGCGCCAACCCCATGGAGCTGACTAACGTCCTGTGCCGCGCCAGCCATGAAAATCGCTGCGCCGTCGTGACCTCACGCCTGACCCGTC
This sequence comes from Pseudomonas sp. Z5-35, assembly GCF_051131945.1. Classification (NCBI taxonomy): domain Bacteria; kingdom Pseudomonadati; phylum Pseudomonadota; class Gammaproteobacteria; order Pseudomonadales; family Pseudomonadaceae; genus Pseudomonas; species Pseudomonas sp. Z5-35. Next base: position 1,548,580 of record NZ_CP071640.1, on the reverse strand, counting down.
ATGGCGAATGCAGCGCGCTCGTGCTCGAGATCTCCGGCAGCTGGGACGCCCTCGCCCGCCTGGAAGGTAGCCTGCCCGTGTTGGCCAAGAAGCACGCCTTCACCGTTAACGTGGTGCGCAGCGCTGTCTTGGAGAACCGTCCCCAGGCCCTGCCCTACGTGGCCTATGTGAGTTCGGCCTACCGCCCGGACATCATCAACGAGCTGTGCCAGTTTTTCATGGACCACCACGTCGAGCTGGAAAACCTCACGTGCGACACCTATCAGGCCCCGCAAACGGGCGGCACCATGCTCAACGCCACGTTCACCGTGACCTTGCCGGCCGGCACCCAGATCAGTTGGCTGCGTGATCAGTTCCTGGATTTCGCCGATGCGATGAACCTGGACGCATTGATCGAACCGTGGCGCCCACAAAACCCAATGTAAGGAAGCGTTCATGGCCGTTGCCATCGACCAGCCGGTTACCGATTTCCAAGCGCCCGCCACCAGCGGGCAGACCGTCAGCCTCGCGGCCCTCAAAGGCAAGCAGGTGGTGATTTACTTCTACCCCAAGGACAGCACTCCCGGCTGCACCACCGAAGGCCAGGGTTTTCGCGATCAATACGCACAATTCCAGGCGGCCAACACCCAGGTGTTTGGCGTCTCCCGGGACAGCATCAAGTCCCACGAGAACTTCAAGTGCAAGCAGGAGTTTCCCTTCGAGCTGATCAGCGACAAGGATGAAGCGGTTTGCCAGCTGTTCGACGTGATCAAGCTAAAGAAGCTATATGGCAAGGAGTACCTGGGCGTTGACCGCAGCACTTTCCTGATCGACAAGGACGGTGTATTGCGTCAGGAATGGCGTGGCGTGAAGGTGCCGGGCCATGTGGACGCGGTGCTGGCGGCGGCTCAGGCGCTGAATAACGCCTGAGGTGTCATTGCCTGTCTTGGGCACATGGCGAGCCGGCTCGCCATGTGCCCAGGCCCCCTACAAGAGCGGCGCCACCACCGGTTCCTTGCTAGGCCACGCATCCAGCACTGCCTTGAACAGCGTCGCCAGGGGAATCGCGAAGAACACTCCCCAGAATCCCCACAGCCCGCCAAACAGCAAAACCGCGCAGATGATCGCCACCGGGTGCAGGTTCACCGCTTCGGAAAACAGTAGCGGGACCAGCACGTTGCCGTCCAGTGTCTGGATGATTCCGTACACCGCCATCAAATAGATGAACTGGTCGCTCCAGCCCCATTGGAACAGCGCAATCAGCGCCACCGGCACGGTTACCACCACGGTGCCGACGTAAGGCACCACCACCGAAATCCCCACCAGCAGCGCCAGCAACGCGGCGTAGTTGAGGCCCAGGGCGACGAAACCGATATAGGTGACGCCGCCGCAGATGAAAATCTCGATGACTTTGCCGCGAATGTAGTTGGCGATCTGGCGATTCATTTCCTGGGCTACCCGAGTGATCAGCGCCCGTTCACGAGGAAGATAACCCCGAACCCAGCGCCCGATCATTTCCCGATCCTTGAGAAAGAAGAACACCAGGATTGGCACCAACACCAGATAGATCATGATGTTCACCAGCAGCGGCAAGCTGGACAGGGAGAATGTCAGCGCCCACTGGCCGAACTTGCCGATCTCGCCGCGCACCACTTCGATCGTCTGCAGCACCTGCTCATCCGAGACCAGGTGCGGGTAGCGCTCCGGTAATAGCAGCAGCAGCGATTGCCATTTCGCGAGCATCCCTGGCAGCTCGTTGAACAAGGTCACCAATTGGTGCCAGAGCAAGGGCACAATCACCACAAGGAACACCAACAGCAGCCCCATGAACAGGGCGAACACCAACCCCACCGCCACGGAGCCTGGCAGCCGCAAGCGCTCCAGCGTTGTGACCAGCCCCTGCATCAGGTACGCCAGCACCATCCCCGCCAAGACCGGCGCGAGCATGCCTCCCAACGTCAGGACAGCCGTGAAGGCCAGGAACAACAGCACGGCCAATACCACCGCCTCTTCATCGGAGAAGTAGCGCTGGATCCAGTCACGTAACACTTTGAACATTAAAAATCCCTATGAATTGCTGTCCGTTTTCAGGCTTTCTTCAGCCAATAACGGTAGACGCCGTTTTCGTCTTCTTCACGCAGCAGCGTGTGACCGGCCAGCCGTGCGAAGGTACGAAAGTCGCGCTGGGAGCCCGCATCCGTCGCGATCACCTTGAGCACGGCGCCGCTGGCCAGGCGATTGAGTTCCAGCTTGGCCTTGAGCAACGGCAACGGACAGTTCAGGCCGCTGGCGTCCAACTCGGCATCGTGGGCTACAGCATCGGTCATTGTTTCACTCCGCAACAGTCGTCGAGCCGCCTAGAATATCTGGTCCCGGACCCGCTGTCCGGCTACAGTAAGGTCTTTGTCGACTAAGGCTCCGTGCATGACATTTCTGCGCCCCACCCTGCTGACGCTCGCTTGCCTGCTCGCCTCACCGGGCTTCGCCGACGACCTGCCGTCACTTGGCGATGCCAGTTCTGCCATTGTCTCGCCGGAACAGGAGCATCAACTGGGTCGCGCCTGGCTGGCCCTGCTGCGCAGCCAGGTCTCGCAACTCAACGATCCGCAGCTCAAGGACTACGTCGAATCCAGTGTCTACAAGCTGGTGGAAACCAGCCAAGTCAATGACCGGCGCCTGGAGTTCATCCTGATCAACAGCCCCCAGCTCAACGCCTTCGCCGCACCCGGCGGAATCGTCGGGGTCAATGGCGGACTGTTTCTCAACGCGCAGACCGAAGGCGAATACGCATCGGTCATGGCCCATGAACTGGCGCACTTGTCACAACGTCACTTTGCCCGCGGCGTTGAAGCCCAACAGCGCATGCAAGTGCCGATGATGGCGGCGTTGCTGGCGGGCATCGTGATTGCCGCCGCCGGTGGTGGTGACGCGGGTATTGCGGCCATCGCCGGGACCCAGGCCGCCGCCATCCAGGAACAACGGCGCTTCTCGCGCCAGAACGAGCAGGAAGCCGACCGCATCGGTATCCAGAACCTGGAAAAGGCCGGCTACGACCCGCGGTCCATGCCGACCATGTTCGAGCGCTTGATGCGCCAGTACCGATTTGACGCCAAGCCCCCAGAGTTCCTGCTGACTCACCCGGTCACCGAATCGCGCATTGCCGACACCCGCAACCGTGCCGAACAGGCCAGGCCGGGGGGTATCGAGGACAGCATGCGTTATCAACTGATTCGCGCGCGGGTCCAGTTGACCTATGAAGAAACGCCGGGGCTGGGCGCCAAGCGTTTTCGCGCGTTGCTGGACGAAAACCCGAGGAACGATGTCGCCCGTTATGGCCTGGCGATCGCGCAAATCAAGGGCGGCCAGCTGAATGAGGCTCGCGAGAACCTCAAGCCGTTGTTGGCGAAATCGCCTAACGAGATCATCTACAACCTGGCCGAAGTGGATCTGGACATTACCAGCAACAAGCTGGCGGATGCTCAAGCTCGCGTCGACCGGCTGCTGGTGCAATACCCGGGCAATTATCCGCTCAACCAAGTGCGTGTCGACCTGTTGCTCAAGCAGAACCGCCCCGCCGATGCCGAGAAGGCCCTGGAAACTCTGCTCAAGAACCGCCCGGACGACCCGGACGTCTGGTACATGGTGGCGGAAACCCGCGGGCTGTCAGGCAATATCATCGGCCTGCATCAAGCACGTGCCGAATACTTCGCACTGGTGGGCGATTACCGTCAGGCCATCCAGCAGCTGGACTTCGCCAAACGGCGCGCCGGCACCAATTTCCCGTTGTCGTCGCGCATCGATGCCCGGCAACGAGAGCTCATGGAGCAGGAGCGCATGGTCAAGGACATGATGGGCTGAGCATTCGCCAGACATAAAAAAACCGCCTCGTTCGAGGCGGTTTTTTTCAGCGATCAACCGGTCATTCGGCCAATTTGAAAGTAATGAAGCTCGCGCGTCCCTGGCGCAGGACCCGCATCGACACCGAACGATTCTTCGGCAGTGCCTGGGCAATGTCGGTGAACGCCTTGGTGGAGCCGATGGCCTGATTGTTCAGGTGCGTAATGATGTCGCCCGGTTGCAGGCCGATCAGTGCAGCTGGACCGTCCTGTACTTCCTTGATCACGACGCCGCCTTGCAGCTCCAGCGTGCGCTTCTGCTCCTCGGTCAGCTCAGCCACGGCCACGCCCAGGCGATTGCTGCTGCGCTCTACGCCAGACTTGGGCTGTGAATCCAGTTCCTTGCCTTCTTCAGGGATGGCGCCAACCGTCAGCTCGACGTTCTTGCGCTTGCCTTCACGAATCACTTCCAGGTTGGCTTTGGCACCAGCCTTGAGGGCTCCCACCAGGTGCGGCAAGTCGGCGGACATGATGATCGGCTGGCCATTGAGGCTGAGAATCACGTCACCGACTTGCAAGCCACCCTTGGCTGCCGGACCACCTTCCTGAATCTGCGCCACCAGGGCGCCAGCAGGTTTTTCCAGCCCGAACGACTCGGCCAGGTCCTTGTTCACTTCCTGGATGACCACGCCCAACCAGCCGCGGCTCACCTTGCCCTCGCTCTTCAACTGGTTGGAGACGTCCATCGCAACGTCGATCGGAATGGCGAATGACACGCCCATGAAACCGCCCGAACGGGTGTAGATCTGGGAATTGATGCCCACGACCTCACCGTCGAGGTTGAACAACGGACCTCCGGAGTTGCCCGGGTTGATCGGCACGTCGGTCTGGATGAATGGGACGTAGTTTTCGTTTGGCAGGCTGCGACCGATGGCGCTGACGATACCCTGGGTCACCGTATGGTCGAAGCCGAACGGCGAACCAATCGCCACCACCCACTGGCCGGCTTTAAGATTCTGCGACTTGCCGAGCTTGAGCACAGGCAGATTCTTGCCTTCGATCTTCAGCAACGCCACGTCGGAGCGTGGGTCGGTGCCGACCAGCTTCGCCTTGAGCTCGCTGCGATCGGCCAGGCGAACGAGGATTTCATCGGCATCGGCGATCACATGATTGTTGGTCAGGATGTAGCCATCCGGCGAAATAATGAAGCCCGAGCCCAAGGACTGCGCTTCACGCTGGCGGCCACCACCGGGAGAGCGCGGCTGCGGCATTCCGCGTTCGAAGAACTCACGCAACATGGGCGGAAGGCCTTCCAGGTCTGGCATCTGCGGATCCATCACCCTGCGTTCCGGCAGCTTCTGCGTGGTGCTGATGTTCACGACGGCGGGCGAAGCCTGCTCGACCAACTGAGTGAAGTCAGGCAACTCGACCGCCACCGCGGGAACGGCCTGACCGAGAACCAGCACGGTGGCAAATATGGAGAGATAGGTTTTCAAGCGTGGTATCGACATACGGCTCCCGTTACGACGAGCATGGTTAAGCGATATGGAGCAGAAACACCAGAGCACGATACGCTGGTATTTATCCTCCGCAAACAGACAAGGCCAGAGCCGAGCGGCTCTGACCTAATAGAAAAAAAATCGTTTTTTTGCAAATGAAAATGCTGACAGGAAGTTTCGGCATTTCGATCAAGCCTCGGCGCTACCGGCCTCATGCGCAATCGAGCCACCTGAGCAATGGACTACTTGGCTGCCGCGACGTCGGAGCGCATGGACAGCGCAATCCGCTCTGCCGTACCGATAGGAATTTCTCCAACCACCGTGACCATCATTTCGCCTTGCGGCGTGGTGAGACGACGAGATACAGCAGCCGTCGGCCCCAACTGGGTGCGAGTGTCGGTAGCTGTAGCACCGTTCAAAGGTTCGAGAAACACCGAAAAGCGAGCCAGGCCATCGTCATACATCAGGCTGCTGACTCGGACCTTGGTGTCCGGATCCTTTCGCGCAACGCTGCTGGTCAGTTCGAAGCCAGGCGGAAGCCAGTCCGAATGCCAGGCGGTCTTAACTGCGGTGGCTTTATCAGGATCTTGCGCAACGGCCTTGCACTCGGCGCTGGCCTGCAGGTCACCGTCCGAAGGTTCGGCGATATTCAGGCGGGTAAACTGGAAGCGTTCGAGCAACTGGCCCTTGTCATTGAGCAACAGAGACTTGAGCGGCAAACCGGTTTCCTTGTCCAGATGCAACTCAAAGCCATAACGATGCTGATCTTTGGGCGTCAGGGCAACGATCACTGCCTGTCGCCCAGCCACACGCGACTTGCCAATGACGGCAAGGTCATACCAATTCTTGAGTTTTTGCGGGTCAAGCGCACGCGCAGTACCTTCAGGCGTATTTCCCAGCCCGGCAATCAAGCTGCCACTGACGCATTGAGTACGTCCATCAATGCGCATGACCTCCTGTGCCGAACCGTCGAGCTGCAATAGCCGCTCGCGGACTTTGCCATCAAGGACGCGATGCCAGATGTTATGGGTGGAAAAACTACCGTTACGCTCGTAAACGAAAGTACCTTGGAAGCTTTGCTGTTGCTCGGCTTGGCTTAGACGATTAAGCCAGTCTTGAGCCTCACCTGCATGGGCTGGAACAACGCACCAGCCACCGAGCAGAAGCGATAAGAGAGGTATGGCGCGCATGGTCCTCCTTAACGGTTTTCCAGACTGGCTGCACGAGCGTATGGCAGTGCACTTTCAGTCCCTTTCAACGCAGCCTGCTGGGCATGCTGGCGCAGATAATTGGGCAAGCGTTGATCATGCCAGCCTGGTTGTCCTTGAAGGACACCATTGGTGCCGGCAGCTTCCGAACCTTCGCTGTAGCCAGCCAGTACCGCAGGGCCTTTGACCTGTGGGGTGGCCAAGCTTGGCTGGTTGGATTGCTGGGCCATCTGAACACCGGCAATCTCATCCTGGTTGTACAAGCGCACACCTGCCAGAACGGCTACGGTCACCGACGCGGCCACAGCCAGTCGACCCAGGCTACGCCATGGACCACGAGAGGCTTTCGCCGGTACGGCTTCATCAGCCAATGCAGCAGAAACGGCCGCAGCGATGTCCAGACGCGGAAGCAGCAAGTCCTTGTGCATGACAGCCCGGGCGATCTGGTAACGAGCCCAGGTCTCACGGGTTTCAACATCGTCAAAGGCATTCAATACCCGACGCAATTCCAATTCGTCCGCTTCGTTATCCATCACTGCGGACAGCGATTCCTGCAGGGCTTCACGACTCATGGCGTTCCTCTCTTGGCTATCGCCGCTGTCTCAGTTTTCCTGCAACAACGGTTGCAGGGCTTTATCGATGGCCTCCCGAGCGCGGAAGATCCGGGAGCGCACGGTACCCACCGGACACTGCATGACGCTCGCAATGTCCTCGTAACTCAGACCGTCGAATTCACGTAAAGTTAAAGCCGTACGCAAATCTTCAGGTAATTGCTGGATGGTTCGATGGACGGTGCCTTCGATCTCATCCCGCAGCAAGGCTCGCTCCGGTGACTCGAGGTCCTTGAGGCCATGATCGCCATCATAGAACTCGGCATCCTCGGAACTTACATCGCTATCCGGCGGCCGACGGCCGCGTGAAACCAGATAGTTTTTCGCCGTGTTAATGGCGATGCGGTAAAGCCACGTGTAAAACGCGCTGTCCCCGCGAAAATTACCAAGTGCGCGGTAGGCCTTGATGAAGGCTTCCTGGGCGACATCCTGGGCTTCATGGGTGTCGTGCACAAAACGCACGATCAACCCGAGAATTTTGTGCTGGTATTTCAGCACTAGCAGATCGAAAGCTCGCTTGTCGCCGCGCTGAACGCGTTCGACCAGCTGCTGATCCTCTTCCTGGGTTAGCATGAACACTCCTCGATAAGCTCGAAGGAGGCTTGCATTACTAATTGACCGGGCTTGCAAACATAGACTCGGGCTTTTCGCAAAAGTTCTCCCCCTTCCAAGCAAGTTTCCGGCGTGCTCTGATCCGGCACGCACGAAAAGCGCAGCACGAGATTCCCCGGCTGCGCGAATAATCTGTCGCCGGGTTTGTCGGAGGAGGACTCAAACCGAAGTCCTGCACCAACCCGACGCCGTTCCCTTTTGCAGGCAACCGTCTATTGAACGTGGACGCTTGGCAAAAGTTCCCGCTATTTATAGAGCTCCGAAGCAAACATTGGCCTTGCGTGACGAGATAAACTGCGCTTAATCGACGAAACGGCCGCCTTGTCGTCCATCAGGAAAACCGTCTTGCGACGAAGCGCGTCGCTTTTCCCGCCCCACTGGTTCCATATTGCCATGAACACCCGGCTATTGTGCCGGTCCCCCCCTCTATATACTAGTGGGCTGCGTGGCTTCCCGACCCGATGTAGCGGTTGTCTGGTGCCAACCCCGAAACCGGGTCGCCTTGAGCGGAAAACTTCAAATGAGCCAACAGTTCCAACACGATGTTCTGGTAATCGGCAGCGGTGCCGCCGGCTTGAGCCTCGCCCTGACCCTGCCGGAGCACTTGCGCATTGCAGTGCTGAGCAAAGGCGACCTGGCCAACGGCTCGACCTTCTGGGCCCAGGGCGGCGTCGCCGCAGTGCTGGATGACACCGATACCATTGAGTCCCATGTCGACGACACCCTTAACGCGGGCGGCGGCCTGTGCCATCCCGACGCGGTGCGATTCACCGTCGAGCACAGCAAGCAGGCCATCCAATGGCTGATCGACCAAGGCGTGCCCTTCACCCGTGACGAGCAGTCCGGTACTGAAGACGGTGGATTTGAGTTCCACCTGACCCGCGAGGGCGGCCACAGCCACCGGAGGATCATCCATGCGGCCGACGCGACCGGCGCGGCCATCTTCAAGACCTTGCTGGCCCAGGCCCGGCAGCGCCCGAATGTCGAATTGCTGGAACAGCGAGTCGCGATCGACCTGATCACCGAAAGACGCCTGGGCCTGGACGGCGACCGCTGCCTGGGCGCCTACGTCCTCAACCGAGGCACCGGAGAAGTCGACACCTACGGCGCACGCTTCGTGATCCTGGCCTCCGGCGGCGCGGCGAAAGTCTATCTGTACACCAGCAACCCCGACGGCGCCTGCGGCGACGGTATTGCCATGGCCTGGCGTTCGGGTTGCCGGGTGGCGAACCTGGAATTCAACCAATTTCACCCGACCTGCCTGTATCACCCGTTGGCCAAGAGTTTCCTGGTGACCGAGGCCCTGCGTGGTGAAGGTGCTCACCTGAAGCTACCCAATGGGGAGCGTTTCATGCAGCGCTTCGATCCTCGTGCGGAATTGGCCCCAAGGGACATCGTTGCACGGGCCATCGACCATGAAATGAAGCGCCTGGGCATCGACTGCGTCTACCTGGACATCAGCCATAAACCCGAAGCGTTCATCAAGAGCCATTTCCCGACGGTGTACGAACGCTGCCTCGAGTTTTCCATCGACATTACCAAGCAGCCGATCCCGGTGGTGCCCGCAGCGCATTACACCTGCGGTGGCGTGATGGTCGACCAGCAAGGCCGCACCGACGTGCCTGGCCTGTACGCCATTGGCGAGACCAGTTTCACCGGCCTGCACGGCGCCAACCGCATGGCCAGCAACTCGCTACTGGAGTGCTTTGTCTATGCACGCTCCGCAGCGGCAGACATCCTTGAGCAGTTACCCCTTGTCGCCGTTCCCGCCGCCCTGCCCTCGTGGGACGCCAGCCAGGTCACCGACTCGGATGAAGACGTGATCATCGCCCACAACTGGGATGAATTGCGGCGCTTCATGTGGGACTACGTTGGCATCGTGCGCACCAACAAGCGCCTGCAACGGGCCCAGCATCGGGTGCGCTTGCTGCTCGATGAGATCGATGAGTTCTACAGCAACTACAAGGTGAGCCGCGACCTGATCGAACTGCGCAACCTGGCGCAAGTGGCCGAGCTGATGATCCGCTCAGCCATGGAACGCAAGGAAAGTCGCGGCCTGCACTACACGCTCGACTACCCGAACCTGCTGCCGGAAGCGCTGGACACTATTCTGGTGCCGCCCACCTACGCCGGCTGAACTTGAGCCGCACGCGCAGGCGCCGGTGGACATCCGGCGCCAGCGCGTCACGGGGCACGCACAATGAGCGGACCCGTCGCTCGCCCTGCAGGCGAAAGCGCAGCACGACGATCAAGGGTAACGCGAGGCTGTCGGGCCGCAACTGCACCGCTTGCCAGCCGCCACTGGCGCTCCAGAGCTGCCAGCCATCGGCATCACGACGCAAGCCACGAAAGGCTTGGCGATGAGTCAGCAATATATATCGCGGCAATACCCAGGCGCCGTGGCACATGCAAAGCACGACGCCAACGGCGGTGAACACGGGCGGGACAGTCAACAGCAACGACGAACCCAGGGCGAACACCTGGGCCAGCAGGTAGGCCGCCAGCAACTGCCCGGAGACGTGCCAGCGGCATTCGAAGCGATTACTTGGGCTGGACACGGTCCAGGATCATCCGGACCATGCGTTGCAGCTCCGGGTCTTCGGACTCACTGCGTTCCATGAACCAGCCGAACATATCCTGGTCCTCGCACTCGAGCAGGCGAACGTAGCACGCACGATCCACGTCATTGAGGTGTGGGTAGACCTCCTTCACGAACGGCACCAGCAGCACGTCAAGTTCAAGCATGCCGCGGCGGCTGTGCCAGTAGAGGCGATTCAGTTCAACATCTTCAACCATGGAGCGCTCCTCAAATAGAGCGCAAGTATACAGGCCCGACCGTGGCGCAACAGACGGCTTTGGTCGGGCGACGCCAATCCTTTGTAAACTACCCATTTCAAGGGCGCCCCCTTATGATGTCCACCAGACTTTTTTACCCTGCGATGACCCATGGCTGATTCCGCTTTTTTCTGCACCCTGTCCCACGAAGGCGTACTCGCGGTCCGCGGCGTGGATGCCGGCAAATTCCTGCAAGGCCAATTGACTTGCAATCTCAACTACCTGGGCGACAGCCGGGCCAGCCTGGGTGCCCGGTGCACTCAGAAAGGCCGGATGCAATCGAGCTTCCGGATCCTGCTCGAAGGTGACGGTGTCTTGATGGCGATGGCCACCGAACTGCTGGAGCCGCAACTGGCGGACTTGAAGAAATACGCTGTATTTTCCAAATCCAAGCTCACCGATGAAAGCGCAGCCTGGGTCCGCTTCGGACTGGAAAACGCCGACACGGCGCTCAGCGACCTGGGCCTGGAGCTGCCGGTCGACACTGACAGCGTTGCACGCCATGAGTCGTTGATCGCCATTCGCGTCTCTCCCGGCCGCGCCGAGCTCTGGGCTCGCGCCGAACAGGCCGATACGCTGCGCACCCGCCTGCGCGCGCTTCTGGCCGAAAGCGACCTGAATCAATGGTTGCTGGGCCAGATTCGCGCGGGCATCGGCCAAGTCATGCCGGCCACCCGCGAACTGTTCATTCCGCAAATGCTCAACCTGCAAGCCGTTGGCGGCGTGAGCTTCAAGAAAGGCTGCTACACCGGCCAGGAAATCGTCGCGCGCATGCAGTACCTGGGCAAACTCAAGCGCCGGCTGTATCGCCTGCAACTGGAGGCCAATGAAATGCCAGAGTCTGGCACCCCGCTATTTTCCCCCACTCACGGCAGCTCCATCGGCGAAGTGGTGATTGCTGCCCGTGCCGAACAAAACATAGAACTGCTGGCGGTTTTGCAGGCCGAAGCAGCAGAAGATGGCAATCTGCACCTCGGTGCTTTGGAAGGACCCGCGCTACACTTGCTGGACTTGCCTTACGAACTGGACCGCGACCGCGAAATCCAGCGTTGATCGCAACATTTTTCGCAGCACCTAGAGAAACGAAATGAGCGATTTGGCGGATAAGGTCCAGCGGGACTTGGTGGCGGCCATCGATAATGACGATTTGGTCCTGCCAACATTGCCGGAAGTGGCCATGCAGATTCGCCGGGCCGCCGAAGACCCGGAAATCAGCGTCAGCAACCTGAGCAAAGTGATCGGCCGCGACACGGCTCTGTCGGCGCGCCTGATCAAGGTCGTCAACAGCCCGCTGTTGCGAGCTACCCAAGAAGTAACCGACTTGCACACGGCCATCACGCGGCTGGGGGTCAACTACAGCAGCAATTTGGCCATCGGCCTGGTCATGGAACAGATATTCCATGCCCGCTCCGAGGTCGTGGAACACAAGATGCGCGAAGTCTGGCGCAAAAGCCTGGAGATCGCGGGCGTCAGTTATGCGCTGTGCCGCAGCTACACCCATCTCAAGCCTGACCAGGCTGCATTGGGTGGGCTGGTCCACCAGATTGGCGTCCTGCCGATCCTGACGTATGCCGAGGACAACAATGAGCTGCTCTCGGACCCGGTCAGCCTTAACCACGTCATCGAGTCGATTCATCCCGTATTGGGGGACAAGCTGCTCAGTGTCTGGGAGTTTCCAGAGAGGCTGGTAAAACTGCCGGGCCAGTATCTGGATTTCAGCCGGGACTCCAGGCAGCTCGATTACGTCGACCTGGTGCAGGTCGCCTCACTGTATTGCCACCGTGACACCGACAATCCGCTGGGCAGGATCGACGTGTTTGGAGTGCCCTCGGTCAAGAAGCTGGGCCTGGACCTGGACAACAAGGACCGGTGCGCAGACATCGAAGAGGCGCGGTCGATGTTTTACTGACAAATTTTGCAACCACCACACCTTCATGTGGCTTTCGGCTCGGACTCAGTCCGAGCCAGGAATAAAACTCACCCGCACCTTCAATCCCCCCTCCTGCCCATCATGCAGGGTGATCTGCGCCAAATGCGCCCGGCAGATTTCCCCGACGATCGCCAAGCCCAAGCCGGAGCCGGCCACTTGCTGGTTGCGCCGATAGAAGCGCTCGAACACCCGCTCTCGTTCATACAGGGGAATGCCTGGGCCATCATCCTCGACCTCGAGTATCGCCGGTGCGGCGACGCGCAGGATCACATTCCCGCCCGCAGGCGTATGGGCCAGCGCGTTGTCTACCAGATTGCTCAACAGCTCGTTCAGCAGCGTCGGTTCGCCCCGCAACCAGACAGGCTCCTCGGCTTCCAGGGCCAATGCGACACCACGCGCATGGGCCAATGGCGCCATGGCCATGCCCAGTTCACGGGCCAATTGGCTGAGATCGAGCAACTGCGCGCCGCCCTCGGCAATCGCCCTCGCACCATTTTCCACCCGGGCCAGCGACAGCAGCTGATTCGCCAGATGGGTCAGGCGGTCGGTGCCCTGGGCCGCGCTTTCCAGGGTTTCGCGCCACGTTGCCGGCTCGCTGGCGCGCAAGCCCAACTCCAGGCGCGCCTTGAGCGCGGCCAAGGGGGTTCGCAACTCATGGGCGGCATCGGCAATGAACTGCGCCTGACGTTCGAACTGGCCGCGCAAGCGTTCGGTGAAATGATTGAGGGCCCTCACCAGCGGCCACAGCTCATGCTGGACCTCTACCAGCGGCAAAGGTCGCAAGTCGTCCGGCTGACGCTCCTCCACTGCCGTGCGCAAGCGTTCCAGCGGACGCAGCGCGGCACTGACGGCGAACCACACCAACAGCAGCGCACCCACGGCGAGCATGCCTAACCGCAACAGCGTATCGGCCATCAGGCTCCGGGCCATGCTGACCCGCGCCTCTTCGGTTTCCGCCACGCGAATTTCCGCCATGCCATTCATCTCCGGCTCGCTCACGGCCTTGAGCAGGCTCACCACTCGCACATTCTGGCCTTCATATCGAGCGTTGTAGAAACGTGCCAGCGCGGGATAGTCATCGGTGCGCGGCGTACCGGGCGGCGGACCGGGAAGATTCTCGTAGCCTGAAATCAGCTTCTGGTGGATGTCGTTGACCTGGTAGTAGATCCGTCCGGCGCTGTCATAGGCGAAGGTATCCAAGGCCACGTAAGGCACATCGGCGCTGAGCGTGCCGTCTCGCTGCGAAAGGCCAGCAGCGATGGTCCGGGCCGAAGCCAGCAAGGTGCGGTCGTAGGCGGTATCGGCTGCTTCACGACCGTTCCAATAGGCGCTCAGGCCGCTGGCGAGCATCAGTACCACCAACAGCGATGCCAGGTTGCGCAGCAGCCGCCAACGCAGGCTGTCCGGCTTATGCATCGCGGGTTTCCAACAGATAACCCAACCCCCGGAACGTCACGATTGCCACCGCATGGCCGTCGAGTTTCTTGCGTAGACGGTGCACGTAGATTTCGATGGCATCGGGGCTCGCCTCTTCATCCAGGCCAAACACTTGGGCCGCCAACTGCTCCTTGCTCATCACCCGACCAGGCCGGGCGATCAACGCCTCCAGCACGGCCTGCTCACGGGAGGTCAATGTCATGAGTTCGTCGTCGAGGGTGAAGCGGCGGGTGTCGAGGTCGTAGACCAGTCCTCCGCAGCGCTGCTGGCGCTCGCCACCCAGGACGCTACGGCGCAGCAACGCCTTGACCCGGGCTTCGAGCTCAGTGAGTTCGAAGGGCTTGGCCAGGTAATCGTCGGCGCCGAGGTTCAGCCCGTGGACGCGGTCCTTGACATCGCTGCGAGCGGTCAACATCAGCACCGGCAAGGTCTTGCCCCGCGCTCGCAAGCGCGCCAGCACTTCGAATCCGTCCATGCGCGGCAACCCCACATCAAGGACCGCCACGGCGTATTCCTCGCTGCTCAACGCTAGGTCGGCGGCTACCCCATCGTGCAGCACATCCACCGTCAACCCCGTGCTCTTGAGGGCCTGGGCAACACTTTCAGCGAGCTGCAGATGGTCTTCGACGAGCAGGACACGCATGGGATTTTCCTCGATTCAGGGATGGTCGGGGCCATTCTTTGGCGCGGAGTTTACAGCCGCATTCGCCACTGTGGAGTCAAAAAACATCCTGAAACCTTTTGAAAGGTTCGCGAAAGGTTGGCCCGTTAGAGTCCTCCCACGGACAGTTTCGACTGCCGGTCGCGACACACCTTGCGAACGAAAAACGCCCCGAAGCGTTTTCGCCGAATAAAAACAATAAGCGGAGTATTCACCATGCTGTTCATGCAGCTCCAGGTTTCACCGCCCACCCGCCTTTCTCGCCTTGCCCAGACTACCCTTGCCTGTGCCGTCTCGCGCGCCGATTTTTCATCGACGTCACGGTGCGGCTGTGCGGCTTGAGCTGTCGCGCGGTTGATCAGCCGCATGGACCAGCACGGCGTCACGCCCTGGCATTACCTGATTTACAACACAAAACAACAACTCCTGTGGAGACAAAAAATGAACCTATCACTGCGTAAAGTAGCCCTGGCCGCCGGATGCCTGATGTTCGCCGGGCAACTGCTCGCCGAGCCCAAGCGCCCTGAGTGCATCGCACCGGCGTCCCCCGGCGGCGGTTTTGACCTGACGTGCAAGCTGGTGCAAAGCGCGCTGGTCAATCAGAAGCTGCTGACCAAGCCGATGCGCGTCACCTACATGCCCGGCGGTGTCGGCGCAGTGGCCTACAACGCGGTGGTTGCCCAGCGCCCGGCCGATGCCGGTACGCTGGTGGCCTGGTCCAGCGGCTCGCTGCTGAACCTGGCACAAGGCAAGTTCGGTCGCTTCGATGAAAGCGCAGTACGTTGGCTCGCTGCCGTGGGCACCAGCTACGGCGCCATCGCGGTGAAAAGCGATTCGCCCTACAAGAATCTCGACGATCTGGTACAGGCCCTGAAGAAAGACCCAGGCTCCGTGGTGATCGGTTCCGGCGGCACCGTCGGCAGCCAGGACTGGATGCAAACCGCGCTGATCGCCAAGGCCGCCGGTATCAACCCTCGCGACCTGCGTTACGTAGCCCTCGAAGGGGGCGGCGAAATCGCCACCGCACTGCTCGGTGGGCACATCCAGGTAGGCAGTACCGACATTTCCGACTCCATGCCGCACATCCAGAGCGGCGACATGCGCCTGCTCGCCGTGTTTGCCGAGAAACGCATCGAAGAGCCGGAGATGAAAGATATTCCGACCGCCAAGGAACAAGGCTACGACATTGTCTGGCCGGTGGTTCGCGGCTTCTACCTCGGGCCGAAGGTCAGCGATGAAGACTACGCCTGGTGGAAAGATGCCTTCGACAAACTGTTGGCTTCCGAAGAATTCGCCAAGCTGCGTGACCAGCGCGAGCTGTTCCCGTTTGCCATGACTGGTCCGGAACTGGACACCTACGTGAAGAAGCAAGTGGCTGATTACAAGGTGCTGGCCAAAGAGTTCGGCCTGATCCAGTAACCGTCTCTGTTCTCGCGGCGGCGCTGGCACTATGGCCGCGCCGCCCAGGAGTTAGTCATGCTTACCATCCAACGTATTTTTGCCGCGGTGCTGCTGCTGATCTGTATCGGCCTGGCACTGATGGCTTGGCCCTATCAGGCCGCCTTTTCCTACGAACCGGTCGGCCCGCGCGCCTTTCCATTATTGATCCTGGGACTGATGGGCCTGGCGCTGCTGTACATGCTGTTTCGCCCTACGCCCGTTGTGCACAGCGACGACGACCCGCAACTGGACCGCGAAACCCTGCAGAAAATTGGCATCTGCGTGTTACTCCTGCTGGTCTTCGCCGGAACCTTCGAGCCCCTGGGCTTCATTGTCGCCAGCATTCTGATTGGTGTGCCGATGGCGCGCCTGTATGGCGGTCGCTGGGTACCGAGCGCGGTGATCATCAGCCTGATGGCCATCGGTCTTTATCTGTTGTTCGACAAGCTGATGGACGTGCCGCTGCCCCTGGGCCTGCTCGACGTCCTGGAGAATTGATATGGATACCCTGAATTATCTAGGCCAGGGTTTTGGCGTTGCGCTGACGCCGTATAACCTCGTCACCGCGTTGAGCGGCACGCTGATCGGAACTGTGGTCGGGCTGCTGCCGGGCCTGGGCCCGATCAACGGCGTGGCGCTGCTGATCCCGATCGCCTTCGCCTTGGGCCTGCCACCGGAATCGGCGCTGATCCTGCTGGCGGCGGTCTACCTGGGTTGCGAATACGGCGGACGTATCAGCTCGATCCTGCTGAACATCCCGGGCGAAGCGTCCACCGTAATGACTACGCTTGACGGTTACCCAATGGCCCGCCAAGGCCTGGCTGGGGTGGCTTTGTCGCTGTCGGCCTGGAGCTCGTTCATCGGCGCGTTCATCGCCACCTGCGGCATGGTGCTGTTTGCTCCACTGCTGGCCAAATGGGCGATTGCCTTCGGACCGGCGGAATATTTCGTCCTGATGGTGTTTGCCATTGTCTGCCTCGGCGGCATGGCCGGCGATCGACCGCTCAAGACCTTCATTGCCGCGCTGATCGGGTTATTCCTGTCCGCCGTTGGGATCGATGCCAACAGCGGCGTGTACCGTTTCACCGGTGACAACATCCATTTGACCGACGGTATCCAATTCGTCGTGCTGGTGCTGGGCCTGTTCTCCATCAGCGAAATCCTGTTGCTGCTGGAAAAAACCCATCGCGGCCAGGAAGCGGTGGAGGCCACCGGGCGAATGATGTTCAACTTCAAGGAAGCGGCCTCGGTGTTCTGGGTGAACATCCGCTGCGGCGTGCTCGGTTTCATCATGGGCGTATTGCCTGGCGCGGGCGCGACCCTGGCCAGTGCCGTGGCCTACATGACTGAAAAACGCATCGCCGGAACCAGTGGCACGTTCGGCCAAGGCGACAAGCGTGGCCTCGCGGCCCCGGAAACCGCCATCGGCGGCGCAGCCTGCGGCGCACTCGTGCCGATGCTGACCCTCGGCGTTCCCGGCTCGGGCACCACGGCGGTGATGATCGGCGCGCTGTCGCTGTACAACATCACGCCCGGCCCGCTGCTGTTCCAGCAACAGCCGGACATCGTCTGGGGCCTGATCGCCTCGTTGTTCGTCGCCAACATCATGCTGGTGATCCTCAACATCCCGATGATCCGCATCTTCACGCGCATCCTGGCCGTGCCGAACTGGGCGCTGGTGCCGGTCATCGCGATCATCACTGGGATCGGTGTCTACGCGGTGCACGCCACTACGTTCGATCTGTTCCTGATGATCGGTATCGGCATCTTCGGCTACATCCTGCGAAAGTTGGACTTCCCGCTGTCGCCCGTCCTGCTGGGCTTCATCCTTGGTGGCCTGATGGAGCAGAACCTGCGCCGTGCGCTGTCGATCTCCAACGGTGCGCTGGAAATCCTCTGGTCGAGTCCGATCACCTTCGGTTGCTGGATCCTCACGGCGATCATGTTGTTCTTGCCACTGCTGCGCATCTGGCGTCGTCGCAGCGCCCAGCGTCGTGCCCTGGCCAATGTCTGAGGCGCCAACCTTCAGACAATGGTGGGGAACACCGCTGGTCGGCCTGGCCGGCGGTTACCTGGCCAGCCTGATCGGCTGGCCCTTGCCCTGGATGGTCGGCTCGCTGTTGGCGATCATCCTGGTGCGCTGTCTCACTCCCTGGCAACTGATGGAAATCCCCGGCGGCCGCAAATGCGGCCAATGGGTGGTGGGCATCGGTATCGGCCTGCATTTTACGCCGGTGGTGATGGAACAAGTCCTCAGCCACTTCGGCCTGATCTTCTTCGGCGCGCTGATTACCAGCGTGTCCAGCGTGGTGAGCGTGTGGCTGATGCGCCGCACTGGCGAAGACCGCGCCACCGCATTCTTCTCGAGCATGCCGGGCGGCTCCGGCGAGATGGTCAACCTCGGCGCCCGCAACGGCGCGATGCTCAGCCATGTCGCCGCGGGCCAGAGCCTGCGCGTTCTGGTGGTGGTGTTGTGCGTGCCGGCCGCGTTCAAATATCTGCTGGGTGAAGGCACCCCGCTACATCACGCCGCCACGGTGGATTGGTTGTGGCTGGCGATTCTGTTCCCGGCGGGCGCCCTGCTCGCCTGGGCCTGGGAACGCTTGCGCCAACCCAACCCCTGGCTGTTCGGGCCGCTGCTGGTCAGCGCGGCGGTGAGCATCGGTTGGGATTTGCACATCGGCCTGCCCGATGGCGGCAGCCAGATCGGCCAATGGCTGATCGGCAGCGGCCTGGGCTGTCATTTCAACCGGCAGTTCTTCCGCCGGGCACCGTCGTTCATGGGTCGCACCTTGATCGGCACGGTGTTGACGATGCTCATCGCCACCCTCGCAGCCCTCGGCCTGAGTACCCTCACTCACCTGGACCTGCGTTCGCTGACCCTGGGCATGATGCCCGGCGGCATCGCGGAGATGAGCCTGACGGCGGAAACGCTACAGTTATCGGTGCCGTTGGTGACAGCATTGCAAGTCATGCGGCTGTTGTTCGTGCTGTTTCTGGCGGAGCCATTATTCAGGTATTGGACTCGCAAGCCCGATTCGGTCTGATCGTCCGACGGGCTTTTTCGGCCTGCCACTAGACCGGCGGCAATCGCCAGTCGATCGGCTTCTCACCATTGTGTTCAAGAAACTTGTTGGTCCGGCTGAAATGCCCGCAGCCGATGAAGCCGCGATGGGCCGACAGCGGTGACGGGTGGACCGAGGTCAATATCAGGTGCTTGGTTGCATCGATCAGCTTCTGCTTGCTCTGCGCATGAGCGCCCCACAGCAGGAACACCGAGTGAGGCTGATGCTCGCTGACCACTTCGATGACCTTATCGGTAAAGTGCTGCCAGCCTTTTTTGGCGTGGGCATTGGCGTTGGCGCGCTCCACGGTCAGGGTAGTGTTGAGCAGCAATACGCCTTGGTCAGCCCAATGCTGCAAATAGCCATGGTTGGGAATGTCGATGTTCAGGTCGCGCTTCAATTCCTTGTAGATGTTCACCAGCGACGGCGGTGTCGGCACGCCCGGCTGTACTGAAAAGCACAGGCCGTGGGCTTGGCCCGGACCGTGATACGGATCCTGGCCCAGTATCACCACTTTGACCTCGTCCAGCGGCGTGGAGTTGAGCGCATTGAAGATCAGCGGGGCCGGTGGATAAATCTCCTTACCCGCCGCATATTCCCCGCGCAGGAACTCGCGCAACTCGGCCATGTAGGGCTGGTCGAACTCGGCACGCAGTGCCTGCTTCCAGCTCGGTTCGAGTTTGATACGATCGTCGGCAGTCATGGTTGCACTCGAAAAAAACAATGGGCGCACCCTAGGAAAGCCTACAGAGCTTGTCAATTGATCTGACGCTGATCCGGCACTTTCCCACACAGCAGTCATACTGATCATTCAATTTTCTGATCGAGGTCACGATGAATCTGCACTTCGAAGAACTCACCGGCATCAACGGAGCGCGCCTGGGCATCGCCACCCTGGACGCCGAAAAATTCTTGAACGCCCTGTCCCTGCCCATGATCAACGCCTTGCGCGATCGCCTCGACGCTTGGGCCAGAGAGCCGCAGATTGTCTGTGTATTGTTGCGCGGCAACGGCGCCAAGGCCTTCTGCGCCGGCGGCGAAGTCCGTAGCCTGGTGGAAGCCTGCCGCGCCCAACCCGGCGAAGTGCCGACACTGGCTGCGCAATTTTTCGCGGCGGAATACCGGCTGGATTTCAATCTGCATACCTACCCCAAGCCCTTGTTGTGCTGGGGCCATGGCTATGTGCTTGGCGGCGGCATGGGTCTGCTGCAAGGCGCCAGTACGCGGATCGTCACGCCAAGCAGTCGCCTGGCAATGCCGGAAATCAGCATCGGCCTGTATCCAGATGTTGGCGCCAGCTGGTTCCTGTCGCGCCTGCCGGGCAAGCTTGGCCTGTTCCTCGGCCTGACTGGCGCCCACATGAACGCCCGAGACGCCATTGACCTGGGCCTGGCCGACCGCTTCCTGCTCGATGAGCAACAGGACGATTTGATCGAGGGTCTTCTGCAGCTCAACTGGCAGGAGCAAACCCAGATGCAGCTCAACAGCCTGCTCAAGGCGTTGGAGCAGGAAGCCGTTGGTCAGTTACCGGACGCGCAATGGTTGCCGCGCCGGCAGAAAGTCGACGAATGGCTGGATGTCAGTGATGTGCGCTGCGCCTGGAAAGCCCTCAGCTTGCTGCTGGACCATCCGGACCCGCTGATCGCCCGGGCGGCCAAGACCATGACCGAAGGCTCGCCGCTGACGGCGCACCTGGTCTGGGAGCAGATCAGCCGCGCGCGCCATTTGTCATTGGCCGGAGTGTTCCGCATGGAATACACCCTGAGCCTGAACTGCTGCCGCCATCCGGAATTCAGCGAAGGCGTACGGGCGCGGTTGATCGACAAGGATCACAAGCCCCGCTGGCACTGGCCTGACATCAACCATGTGCCCGAAGCCGCAGTCGAGGCGCATTTCCACAAGGCATGGGAGGGGCGGCATCCGTTGGCGGATTTATCCAACGAGTAAACGGCCGACCCGCCGCACACCCATCACTTCGCCTGATAGATGATTCCAGGGCTGCACTGAACCATCTGGTAATGATCCGGCAAGCCGTTCAATGCCTCGGACGCGCCAAGGAACAGATAGCCGCCCGGCTTCAGGGTGCTGTGGATACGCAGCAGGATGTCCTTCTTCACTTCGGCGGAGAAATAGATCAACACGTTGCGGCAGAACACGATGTCGAACTTGCCCAGGCTGGCGTAGCTGTCCAGCAGGTTGAACGAGCGGAACTCCACGCGGCTCTTGATGGGCGCCTTGACCACCCATCTGCCCGGCCCTTTCGGATCGAAGTAACGTTGCAGGCGATCAGGCGACAGACCACGGCCAATGGCCAGGCTGTCGTACTCGCCGGTCTTGCAGTTGTTGAGCATGGTCGCCGACAGATCGGTGGCGACGATTTGTACGCCCATCTTCAACTGGCCGATGTTGGTCCGCTCGAACTCGTCGATGGACATCGACAGCGAATAAGGTTCCTGCCCCGACGAACAGGCCGCCGACCAGATGCGCAGGCGTTGGCCCGGGCTGGCCTTGATGGCCGCCGGCAAAACCCTGTTCTTCAATACTTCGAAGGGATAGGTGTCACGAAACCACAGGGTTTCGTTGGTGGTCATGGCGTCCACTACCATTTCGCGCAAACCGCTGCGTGGCTGGGTCTGGATACGCTGGACCAGTTCGCCCAATGATTTGATGCCCTGCTGTTCCATCAATTTATTGAGACGGCTAGACACCAGGTATTGCTTGTTTTCACCAAGCAAGATGCCACAGGCTTTTTCCAGGAAGACCCGGAACTGTTCGAAATCCAAATTACCCGTAGACAAGATACCGCCTCTTTTCTCTGTATTGACTTGCCGGGCGCACAACGCGCCCGACCTTTTAACCTGCTGACTTGATGCGTTCGACCACCCGGGAAGCCAGGTCATCGGGTCGGAACTTGGCCAGGAAATCATCGGCACCGACCTTCTTGACCATCGCCTGGTTGAACACCCCGGACAATGAAGTATGCAAGATGATGTGCAGCTTTTGCATACGCGGGTCGCTGCGAATTTCCGATGTCAGCGTGTATCCGTCCATCTCCGGCATCTCGATGTCGGAGATCATCATCAGGAATTCTTCTTCCGGTTTCTTGCCCTCTTCGACCAGCTTGCGCAGGTAATCCAGCGCTTGCCGTCCGTCGTTCAGGGCGACCACTTCGACGCCGATCGTTTGTAGACAACGGGTGACCTGCTTGCGTGCCACCGATGAATCGTCGACGGTCAGCACACGCAGCGAAATCGCCTTGTGCTGGGTCTCTTCGTCCACCACACCGACAGAGATCGCCTCTGGGGTCGGCGCCACTTCGGCGAGGATCTTCTCCACGTCGATGATTTCCACCAGTTGGTTGTCGACTCGCGTCACCGCCGTCAGGTAGTGGTCGCGGCCAGTGCCCTTGGGTGGCGGGTGGATCTCCTCCCAGTTCATGTTGACGATGCGCTCCACCGATCGCACCAGGAACCCTTGGGTCTTGGTGTTGTACTCGGTGATGATCACGAATGGGTTGCTCTGGTCCAGCAGCCGGCCGGAACCGGTTGCCATTGCCAGGTCGAGAATCGGGATGGTCGCTCCCCGGATATTCGCCACACCGCACACGACGGGACTGGACTTCGGCATCAACGTCAGCTTAGGGCATTGCAGCACTTCGCGGACCTTGAATACGTTGATCCCATACAGTTGTTGGCCATCGAGACGGAACAACAACAGCTCCAGGCGATTCTGACCGACCAGCTGTGTGCGCTGGTTTACCGAATCCATCACTCCCGCCATGCCCTGACTCCTACCTAACGCTAATGTGTCCGACGCGCATTCATCACTAAACGGCACGGGGCTTGCTATTGAACCGGCATGAACGCACAAACGACATTTTCTCGACGCCTGACCACTCTCTGCCGCCACTGGCTCGGTGCGTTGCTGGCTGCCTGCCTGCTCGCTTCGGGCGGTCCTGCCCTTGGTGCTGCTGCGGTCACCTTGCCTGATCTCCTTATCGGCGTCACTCAGGGCTTTCTTGAGTTCACCGTAGAAGACTATCTGGCAACCAGTCAAACCGAAGGGCGTTACGAGATCGAAGTCAACCAGCTCGACCCGCGCCTGCGGATGCCGATGTGCGACAAGGAATTGACTGCCTCGCTGGAGAGTCCGGCCAGGCCCCTGGGCCGCGTCACAGTGAAGGTTCGTTGTGACAGCGCCGCGCCCTGGACGGTGTTCGTGCCCGCTCAAGTGCGCCTGTTTCGCGAGATTGTCACCACTACTCGCCCGCTCAAGCGCGCCGGGATTGTCGAGCCTCAGGATGTGGTGCTGCGTGAGCGTGATGTCAGCCAGATTACCCAGGGTTTCCTGACCTCCGTCGATCAGGCCATCGGGCAGAAGCTTGTCCGACCAATGGTCACTGATCAGGTCGTTACCCTCGTGCATCTGGAACAAGCCGAAGTGGTCCGCAAGGGCGATCAGGTCGTGATCACCGCGCGCAGCGGCACCCTGGCCGTGCGGATGCCCGGCGAAGCCCTGTCCAATGGCGGCATGCGTGAACAGATTCGTGTGAAAAACCTCAACTCCCAACGGGTCATCAAGGCGCAAGTGATCGCGCCGGGCCAGGTGGAAGTGGCTATGTAAGGAGGGTGACAGGCTGGCGCTTGACCTCGGTGTTCCCTAGACTGTGCCTTACGCAAAGGCAAGCGCAGACGTGCGCACGTTCATTTGATAAATGAGCCTAAAGTTTATTTGGGAATGGCCGAAAACATGGCAAGCGTCCAAATACCCAGAGGTTTTTTACCATGGTCATCGATTTCAACCGTCTAAACAGCTCTTCGCCCACGACAGGCACCACACGTACCAGCGCCAGCAAGGAAACCGTCGAAGTCGACAAATCCAAGCCAGCCGAAAAAGCTACTGTCAGCAACGGGGAGTCGGTACACCTCAGCAATGAGGCTCAGCAGTTGCAAAAGGTCACTGATAAGCTGCGCGATCAACCTGTCGTCGACAACGCCCGCGTGGCGCAGTTGAAAGCAGCAATTGCCGATGGCAGCTACCAAGTCGACAGCAACCGTGTAGCCAGCAAACTGCTCAACTTCGAAGCCCAGCGCTAGGCCGCCGCCTGCGCCAGGCTTTTGGACGCTCAAGACCCAAGGCCAGCCATGCACGACACTCATTTATTGCAACTGATCAACGACGACTTCGCTCCAGCGCAACAATTGCTGGAACTGCTGCAGACCGAATCCCTGGCACTGCACGGTCGCGACATGCCCCTGCTGGAAAATATTCTGGCGCAGAAACAGGCATTGATCATTTTGCTCGATCAGCATGGCCGCAAGCGCAGCGAGATTCTCGCCAGCCTCAACCTGCCCGCCGACAATAGCGGCCTTGAGCAGCTGGCGACTCAATCATCAATCGGCGATCAGCTGTTATCCCAGAGCGCAGCGCTCACTGACTTGCTCAGCCAGTGCCAGGCCGCCAACGCTCGAATCGGCCAATCCATCCAGATGCAGCAGGCCGCTACGGCCAACCAGTTGCGCATCCTCAATGGTGGTGAAATCCCTACGCTTTATGACGCTCGCGGTTCGACCGCTAAACTGGTCAAGCACCGCCCGCTCAGCCAGGCGTGAAGGGAACGATGCCTGCGCACTATCAACGCGCGCTACATGCTGGCAAAATGCTGGCTCTTTGTAGTCGTATTTTGCCTGGAGATTGACCCACCGTGTTCAATGCCTCAAACGCGGATGATGCTCCGCAGCCACCGAAGGTCCTCAACACCCCTCTGGAAATCTCCGGCAACCTGCGGATGCTGCAAGATAGCCATGACCCGTTGATCATCACCTTCCATGAGCGCAGCCAGCGCTTCCAGAGCTATCTGGTGGATGTCGACCGCGAGCGCAATACCCTGGCCCTGGATGAAATGATCCCCCGTGACGGCGAGCGTTTCCTGCTGGCGGGCGAGCCGTTTCGAGTCGAGGGTTTCCATGATGGCGTGCGCATCGCGTGGGAAGGCAACGGTGCGCTGACCATCCAGGAGTCGAAAGACGGACGCTGCTACCGCGGCGCCCTGCCTGATGAAGTGGTTTATCACCAACGTCGCAATGCCTTCCGCGCCGCCCTGAAACTGGCGCAGCTGGTGAACGTGGAGTTGGGGGGCGACAAGCTGAAGTCCCCGGTGAACGGCAAGTTGCTGGATCTCTCCGCAACCGGCTGCAAGCTACGCTTCGATGGCGACATCACCGAACGACTGCAACTGGGCCAAGTCTACGAGCGTTTTATCGCCGCCTTGCCTTTCGGCAGCATGACCGCGCCGGTGGAACTGCGCTATCTGCATTTTGAAGAGCGGATCAATACCACCTTTGCCGGTGTTCGCTTTCACAATATCAGCGGCTTGGTGCAGCGTCAGGTCGAGCGTTTCGTGTATCAATTGCAGCGTGAAGCCCGCCAGTTCGATAAAGACGATTACTAATTTTTCGCGGGCATGAAAAAACGGGCAATCCTTACGAGGGATTGCCCGTTTTTTTATGCCTGGCTCAAGGCCTTGCCCGAGTGAAATCGGAGGGTGGAGGTTCATCGTCGGCCCCTTCGATGACCGGCTCCAATTCCGGCTCGGGCTCGGGCTCGACGTCCGGATTAGGCGACGTCTGCATCTGTTCCTGCACAACCTGCTCGTCGACCCGCGGATCGAGGCACGCTACCAAGGGTGAGCTGGTCATGTTGTCCGGCATGGCCACATGGTGCAGTGGCGCATCATCGACCTGATGCAGATTGGTGACCGCTTTCGGCCGGATCCGCCACACCAGGATCAACGCAAACAAGACGAAAAAGCCGTAGAGCATCTGGCTGCCATACAACTTCATCAGCACCCCGGCCACCAGCGGGCCAATACTGGCGCCAACGCCGTAGGTCACCAGCAACATGGCCGTCAGCGAGACCCGACGGTCCCCTTCGACATGGTCGTTGGAGAAGGCCACCGCTAATGGATACAGGCAAAACTGCACCAGGGAACAGAAGAACCCCGCCACGAACAACACTTCCAGCGGCACCTTCGGCAGGATGGCCAACGGCAGCGCGCACACCACCAGGATCAGCGCGAAGCAGCGGATCAACAGCGCCCTGTCGTAACGATCCGATAGCCAGCCCAACGGCCACTGCACCAGCAGCCCGGCAAAAATGCAGCTACCCATGAACAGGCCGACCTGTTCTGTGCTCAAGCCCTGCTGAGAAGCGTACAGCGGCGCCAGGCCGTAGAAGGAGCCGACAATCAGCCCCGAGCCCAGCACCGTGGTCAACGATTGCGGCACGCGCTTGATAAAGAAACGCGGCTCCATCGGCGCCGGATGCAAGGGCGCCGGGTGAATCCGCTGGGTCAGCGCCACCGGCACCAGGCACAGGGCGAAACACAACGCCACCAGCATCAGCAGCTCCAACCCAAGGGCCGGGTGCATGACCAGAATCAATTGCCCCAGCACCAGCCCCAGGTACGAGGCGATCATGTAGCCGCTGAACACCACCCCGCGCTGCTTGGCCTCTGCCTGCTCGTTGAGCCAACTCTCGATGACCATGTACTGGCACATCATGCCCAGGCCAACAATCATCCGCAGCACGATCCAGGCCGGCAGCCAATTGATCAGGCCGTGGCCCAATACCGCCGCGCCAACGATTCCGGCGCAGGCCGAATAGGCGCGAATATGCCCGACGCGGGCAATCAGTCGGTGACCGATCTTGCCTCCCAGCACCAGGCCGAAATAGTTGGCGGCCATCAGCGCACCGACCCACAGGCTGTCGACGTGGTCGGCGGCCAGGCGCAAGGCCAGGTAAGTACTCAGGAGGCCCGAGCCGATGAGCATCATCAGCGAGGAAAAATAAAGCGCTCGAAAAGGTTTCCAGATTTGGCGCATCGGCGTTCCGAGCGGCTCCTTGAGGTGAGTGAGGGCTATCTCTTGAAGATAGCCCTAATGCGGTGGTTCGTTATGCCTGGGCCGCTAGGACACGTCGCTCCCAGGGAGTGATTTCGTCAAAAAAACTGGTCAGTTCCAGGGTCTTCGAAGCGATGTAACCTTCGATGAACTCGGCACCGAACAGTTCCTTCGCCAACTGGCTACGCTTGAGACGCTCAAGGGCCGCGTGCAAGGTACACGGCAGGGACAAATTATCCGGCACCTCGAATTCGCCCTGGATCACAGCGCTCGGCTCAAGTTGGTTTTCGATGCCATGGAGGCCCGCCGCCAAGCTCGCGGCGATCGCCAGGTAAGGGTTGGCGTCGGCGCCCGGCAAGCGGTTCTCGACCCGTCGGGCCTGCGGCGCACTGGCGGGAATGCGCAACCCGGCGCAACGATTGTCATGGGACCAGCACGCATTGTTTGGCGAGGCGAACGGATGACACAGCCGATGGTAGGAGTTCACGTTCGGTGCGAACAGCGCGGTGAAATCCGCCATGCCGGCCTGCTGCCCACCAATGAAATGCCGGAAAGCCGCCGTCGGCTCGCCCGCCTCGTCGCTGAACACATTACGACCGCTGCCCAGCTCAACCACGCTCTGGTGGATGTGCATCGAGCTGCCTGGCGTATGGGCCAGGGGCTTGGCCATGCAGACCACGGCCAGGCCGTGCTTGAGGGCGACTTCCTTGAGCAGGTGCTTGAACAGGAACGTCTGGTCGGCGAGCAACAACGGATCGCCGTGGAGCAGATTGATCTCGAACTGGCTCACGCCCATTTCATGCATGAACGTATCGCGCGGCAAACCCAACGCCGCCATGCATGCGTAGACTTCGTTGAAAAACGGGCGCAAACCGTTGTTGGAACTCACGCTGAACGCAGACTGGCCGTCTTCGCGGCGACCATCGAGCCCCACCGGCGGCAGGAATGGCTGGGTAGGGTCCGCGTTGGGTGCGAACACGAAAAATTCCAACTCGGTAGCTACCACCGGCGCCAAGCCGCGGGCTGCATACCGGGCGATCACCGCTTTGAGCTGGCCACGCGTGGAGAGTCGCGAGCTTTCGCCGGTCAGCTCATCGGCGTCGCAAATAGCCAAGGCACGCGGCGACTGGCTCCACGGCAAGCGATGTACCTGCTTTGGATCAGCGACCAGCGCCAGGTCGCCATCGTCGCTACCGTAAAAACGCGACGGCGGATAACCGCCCATGATGCATTGCAGCAGAACACCACGCGCCATCTGCAACCGCCGGCCCTCCAAAAAGCCCTCGGCGGTCATTACCTTGCCCCTGGGCACGCCATTGAGATCCGGCGTGACACATTCAATCTCATCAATGCCCGTCAGTCGCTGCGCGAGTGAACGCTGGCCATCGGTCGTCATGACGCAATCCTTGTTATGTGCGGGCCGCGAACGGCAACCCGTACAAAATAGGCTCCAGCTGTTCGGAATATCAAGCGCCTGGAAACAATAAACACCGGCGCCAGGAAGACGATGTGCATCACCGGCTATTGGCGCAACGGGCTCAAGGCAGGTAAAGCCTGAACACCCCGCCACCCAGCACACCGCCATTGGCAATCTCGGTGCGCCCGCTCAAGCCACCACGCTGATGCAGCCCGGCAATCCTCGCGGCGAAGTACAGGCCCAACCCGGTGCTGCCGCTGCTGTGGTTGATACCCTGCACGTACTCGGCCTGACGCTCGATCATTTCGGGCGGGTAACCTTCGCCGTCATCATTGATGGTCAATACCAACTGCCCAGCCTCATCGCTCACACTGATCAACAGCGCTTGGCGAGCGTGGCGAATGGCATTGTTGATCATGTTATCGAGCACCGAAGCAATCAGCTCGCGATCGAAGAAACCCAGTGGGCTCAGCGGGTCGACCTCGTAGGTGGCCATGATCCCGCGACTGCGGAACACCTCCTGGTGGCCGGCCAGTTGTGCTTCGATGAAGTCATCCAGCTCGTGGTAAGCCGGATGCAATGGCAACTGGTTGACCCCAAGCTTGTATAACCCGAGCAATTGCACCAGCAGGCCGTTGAGATGGGCGAATTCGAACTCCATCACGCCCTGCTCCGACGTCTGCCGATCAGGTTCCGGCAAACGCTCGAGCCATTGCGTATGAGCCTGCATGAGCAAGGTCAGGGAGTTTTTCATGTCGTGCACGGTAGACGCGATCACCGTGGAAAAATCGAGCGCCTGTTCGCTGTCATTCATCGCCAAATGCCTTGCTTCGCAGTTTCTGATAACGCGCATGACGCGCATCGGTGTCGGGCATCATGCCCACCAGTTTCAGGCAGGCGCGGCATTCCTGCAGCAGCACCGATTCCACGCTGGTATCGGTGCCGTGCAACAGCGACTGCGCCAGGTTCAGGGCAATACTGATGTTCTTCGGTTGCATCTTCAGCGCCCGACGGAACAGCTCTCGCGCCTCAGGCAACGCGCCGGTCTTGTAGACGCGCACGCCCTCACGGTTCAGTTCGGCGGCGGCATTGCCCTGATTGAGAATATTGGGGTCATCGGTGAGCTTGGCGATACCTTGCATCACGGCTGGGTCATCGCCATAGATTTCTGCGCAGTTCTTGAGCATCGACTCGCCGGCGCTGGTCTGCCCAAGCATCTGCAACTGCTTGGCAACCAGCAAAGCGGCTTCGGCGCTCATGAACTGTTCCATGCCGTCGAGGCGCTGCAAGGCCTGCTCGGTCAGCTTTTCGGCGGTTTCGGCATCGTTGAGCAGCAGACTCGTGGCCTTCATCAAGCGCGCCCGAACCTGTAACCCCGGATCGCTGGGATTTTCCTTCGCCACGGCGCTGAGCGTCGTGTTGATTTCCAGCCGGGTACGCGTGTCCAGGCCTTTCTCGCTCCCCTTGCTGATCAACGCGTGGGCCAGGCCGAGATTGCTTTCCGGATCCTTGAAGCGCGACTGCGCACCCTGCCCGACCGCCTGGCGATAGGCTTTCGATGCGGTCTCGTAGTCTTCATTGGTCATTGCCAGCTTGCCCAGCAACGATTGCCGGCGCACCGCCAGCGGCGACAAGCGAACCGCCTCTTCCAGTACGTGTTGCGCCTGTTTCGTATCGCCTTCCGCCACCAGCACTTCAGCCATGCCGTCATATAAGGCCGGCATCATCGGGAATACTTTCAGAGCCTTCTCATAAACGTCCTTGGCCTGAAGGACCTGGCCGCGCTTGAACAACAACTTTCCCAGCCCCGCGTACGCCCATGGCAATGGGCGGTCCGCAAGAATGGTGTTGTATAGGCGCTCCAGCGCTTCGTTCTGATTCAAGTCCCGCAACGCATCGGCTCGATAACGCAGGCACAACGGTCCGTAGCGCGGATCCTGCTTGCACAGCGCGATGCAGGCGTTGAGCACTTCCATCGGCTTGCCACGATCAAGGGCCTGCAGGATCGGTTTGAGCAGCGTCTTGCGCTGCTCCAGACGCTCCAGGCGCTGGGCCAGGCCGGAACGGTTAAATGGTTTGGTCAGATACGCATCGGGCTCGTGCTCCAAGGCACTGAGCACCATCGCCTGGCTGCTCTCGGCAGTCACCATGAGGAACACGCTTTCATGGCTGATGAGCTTTTCGACCATCAGGTCTTCCAGCACTTGCTGGCCATTCTTGCGCCCGTCGCCCAGGTGATAATCCTGCAAGATGAAGTCATAGCGCTTCTGCGAGCACATGCGCAGCGCCACTTCACCAGTGTCGGCGGTGTCCACGTCCTTGACGCCCAGCTCACGCAACATGGACCGGACGGAACTGCGGAAATCCGAGAAATCATCGACGATCAGAAAACTTTTTTGGTGGTACGCGAGCATCGAGGATGTCCAGGCAAGTAAGAAAATAACCAATGGCATAACAACGAAACGCCGCCCCGCAGCCGGCGACGCGCGCAGAGGATAGACACTCGCAGCGCACATCGCGAGTCAATCCTGAACCTCGGGACGTCAGGAAAGGGGACTCATCGGGTTATCGGCAGCGGTTGGCGTTCCGTTAAGGAGATCGAGAGAGACTTGCAGGGAGAGGCAAAGAAAGATGGTGTCCCAGGGCAGGTTCGAACTGCCAACCTTCCCCTTAGGAGGGGGATGCTCTATCCAATTGAGCTACTGAGACACAGGTCGACCGCGAGAAACGCGGTGCGTTGGACGGCGTGCATGTTAACGGCCAGCCCTGCGTTTGTCATGTCGTCCATGTCTTTAAGTGTAGGCAAATGGTACGGCTCAGTAGCCGCAGCGACCGAGCCCGCTGAGAATCCAGCCGCCATTCATCCGCCTCACGGCGGCGCGGCCTAGTAAATCGGCCATTTGCCACTATCCTATGCATAACGAAGACGTCAGAGGGTTTCGCTCCGTACCGGTTATCCGCCCAACGGTATGGCACAACGACACGATGCAGTGGTCACAAATGCGGAACCTGTGTGTTTTTTCAAACCAGTCCGCATTTTTTGACGAAGGGTACTGGCATAACGCCTTTACGCGGATCAGAATTTGTCACAGAATTGGCGCCAATGATCTGGCAATTTTGAGGCATGATGCGGGCCTCTTAACAATTCAGGTTGAACATTTGGCTGTAGGACTTGTCCTATCGACATCCTGCGGCCAATCCCGAGAACCGCTCCCCTGAACTAACCGGTTAAATAAATATGCGCCCAATGAAACAGGCAATTTATTCCAGCCGTACGGCTGACAAGTTCGTCGTACGTCTGCCAGACGGAATGCGGGAACGCATTGCCGAGGTGGCTCGTAATCATCACCGCAGCATGAACTCTGAAATCATCGCACGCCTAGAGCAAAGCCTGATTCAGGAAGGTGCCTTGGGTGAAGAGCTGAGCATGCGCCTGGACAGCCCGGAGCTGTCACTGCATGAGCGCGAGTTGCTGCAACGCTTCCGGCAACTTTCCCATCGCCAGCAAAACGCCCTCGTTTCGCTGATCGCTCACGACGCCGAAATGGCCGCAGACGCGTCCTGATCGCATCCTTGACAGTAAAAGCCAGCCTCGTGCTGGCTTTTTTTGGCCCGGAATTCGGCCTCCCGCTGCGAATCATCACCCAATAAAAAACCCGCCAATCAGGCGGGTTTTTGATGAGCGACTTAGAGCAGGAAAATCGTCGCCAAGCCCAGGAAGATAAAGAAACCGCCACTGTCCGTCACGGCGGTAATCATCACACTGGCCCCCATTGCCGGGTCGCGCCCCAGACGGGCCAAGGTCATCGGGATCAATACACCCATCAGCGCGGCCAACAGCAGGTTGAGCGTCATCGCGGCAGTCATGACTACACCTAGCGACCAGCTGCCATATAGCAGATACGCCACCACGCCAATCACCCCACCCCAGATCACGCCGTTGATCAAGGACACTGCCAATTCCTTGCGCATCAATCGTGAGGTATTGCCGGTGCTGACCTGATCCAGCGCCATGGCGCGAACGATCATGGTAATGGTCTGGTTGCCGGAATTACCGCCGATGCCGGCAACGATCGGCATCAACGCCGCGAGCGCCACCAGCTTCTCGATGGAGCCTTCGAACAGGCCGATGACGCGGGAAGCGACAAAAGCCGTAATCAAATTGACCGCCAGCCAGGCCCAACGGTTACGCAGGGACTTCCAGACCGAGGCGAAAATATCTTCTTCTTCGCGCAGACCGGCCATGCTGAGGACTTCGCTTTCGCTTTCCTCACGGATCAGGTCAACCATTTCGTCGATGGTAAGACGGCCGATCAGCTTGCCGTTCTTGTCCACCACCGGCGCGGAAATCAAGTCATAACGCTCGAACGCCTGGGCGGCATCGTAGCCATTTTCGTCCGGGTGAAAACTCACCGGATCGCTGGCCATGACCTCGGCCACTTGCTTCTCTGGATCATTGACGAGCAAGCGCTTGATGGGCAGCACGCCCTTGAGCACGCCGTCGTAATCGACTACGAAGAGTTTATCGGTATGCCCCGGCAGCTCCTTCAGGCGACGCAGGTAGCGCAAGACCACCTCAAGGCTGACGTCTTCGCGGATGGTCACCATCTCGAAGTCCATCAGCGCACCGACCTGCTCCTCGTCGTAGGACAACGCCGAGCGCACACGCTCACGCTGCTGGCCATCGAGGGCTTCCATCAGCTCATGGACAACGTCGCGCGGCAGTTCGGGGGCAAGGTCGGCGAGTTCGTCGGCGTCCATCTCCTTGGCGGCGGCCAGCAGCTCGTGATCATCCATGTCGGCGATCAGGGTCTCACGGACCGAGTCGGACACTTCGAGCAGGATGTCACCGTCGCGATCAGCCTGGACCAGTTGCCAGACCGTCAGACGCTCTTCCAGTGGCAAGGCTTCAAGGATGTAGGCGACGTCGGCCGAGTGCAGGTCATCGAGCTTGCGCTGCAACTCGACGAGATTCTGCCGGTGGACCAGGTTCCCGACCCGGTCGGAGTGAGGGCCTTCCTGGCGATGCGTCAGGTCTTCGACGACCCGCTGGCGATGCAGCAGCTCAACGACTTGAGCGAGGCGATCCTGAAGGCTTTCCTGCGTTTTTTTTACTTCTACTTCGGTCATAGGCGAACTCCACTCCCAGCAGTGGAACACGCCGGAAGGATCAATCAGTCAATTCATGATTGGCAAAACGGGATATTGAGTAACTACTGGGTAAGTCCATGAAGATATTCCAAAGCCCCGGCGGGGCTGACGGGCGCAATCATACACCGCTTGACGCTGTAAAACGTTAAAAAATCATGGCAAGAACAAGCGCTTGCGAGACAAACCTGGAGACAGGCTGAACCTCTGCATTTACGACGACTTATCTTGAAAAGAAAACACACGCCGGGGCAAAAACCCAGCGGCTACCCTTTCATTTCTACGTCAAGGAGGACGCCAGGATGATGTCGCCAAGTCACTGTCTGTTTTTGCTCGCCGCCCTGCCCTGCCTGCCTTTATGGGCTAACGGGCTAACCGTGCACCGCTGCGAAAACGTCGCTGGGCAGGTTACGTTTACGAGTTTGAGTTGCGAAACAGGCGAGACCCTGTCGCTGCAGCAGATTCATTCGTTCACGCCGAGCCACGCCGAGCCGATGCTGCCCGAAGCGGAACCCCGCCAAACATCCAGCAACAAAACCAGGCGCAAGGAACCGACCATTGTCGGCCAGTTCGAAGACAACTGCGCAAATCTGATCAACGCCGGCCAGCGCCGCGAAGCCATCATCAACCAACGCATCATCGCCGGCATGAACCAGCACGATGTGATCAACGCGCTGGGTAAACCCGACACGATCAAGGTTCGGAATTCGACTACGCGGTATATCTACAAAGCGAAGAAAGGCCGCAGTGCAGAAATCGTATTCGATGAGAAAGGATGTATAAAAGGCAAATCGTAGACAGCAAAAAGCCCGCATTGAATGCGGGCTTTTTGGTGTTTGGTGCACTCGACAGGATTCGAACCTGTGACCGCTCGGTTCGTAGCCGAGTACTCTATCCAGCTGAGCTACGAGTGCAGATTGTGGTTTTATACCAGATCACAACTGGTTGAAGCCAAGTTATTTGCATCGCTGCAAGCAACTCTTAAATGGTGCACTCGACAGGATTCGAACCTGTGACCGCTCGGTTCGTAGCCGAGTACTCTATCCAGCTGAGCTACGAGTGCATTTGTTGCCGCGCATTATAGGTCGCCGAATCTTTTTGTAAAGCGCTTTTTTCAGTAATTTCAATCACTTACCGATCAAGCCAGACTACAGCGCACTAAACGAATAATGGCGGAGAACGGGGGATTCGAACCCCCGACACCCTTTTGAGGTGTACTCCCTTAGCAGGGGAGCGCCTTCGGCCACTCGGCCAGCTCTCCGCAACACGGGGCGTATATTAACCACCTTCATCCCCGTTTGCAAACATAAAAATCGATAAAAATTAATGGCTTGGTTCGTCGTCCTTCTCTTTCTTGATACGCAGGTAAATTTCCTCCCGGTGGACAGCAACCTCTTTCGGGGCGTTGACGCCGATACGTACTTGGTTTCCTTTGACGCCGAGCACGGTCACGGTGATTTCGCCATCGCCAATAATCAGGCTTTCTGCGCACCGACGAGTCAGAATCAGCATACCTTTCTCCTCACGCAATTCAGTTCAGGGACAACAGTCTGCAAAAAAAAGGCATGGGACCTACAACCGAAACGGTCGCAGCCTACAGGCCTAGTATTGACTAGCGCGCGCAAAAGAACAGTTTTGGGGCACGCCATTCAGAAAAACAAAGGGCGCGGTCAATGCCGCGCCCTCAGGACAATGCTTTACTCGCCCTGTCGGGCAGCAGCATCGAGTTCAAAAGCCGTGTGCAGGGCGCGCACGGCCAGCTCCAGGTACTTCTCTTCGATCACCACGGACACCTTGATTTCCGAGGTGGAGATCATCTGGATGTTGATGCTTTCCTTGGCCAGGGACTCGAACATGCGGCTGGCCACGCCTGCGTGGGAACGCATGCCGACACCGACGATCGAGACCTTGGCGATCTTGGTGTCGCCCACCACTTCCCGGGCGCCGATCTCGACAGCCGTCTTTTTCAGCACGGTTTCAGCGGCCTGGTAGTCGTTGCGGTGCACGGTGAAGGTGAAGTCGGTGGTGTTATCGTGCGCGACATTCTGCACGATCATGTCCACTTCGATGTTGGCGGCACTGATCGGGCCGAGAATCTTGAAGGCCACGCCGGGAGTGTCTGGCACACCACGGATGGTCAGCTTGGCTTCATCGCGGTTGAAAGCGATGCCGGAAATGATCGGCTGTTCCATGGATTCCTCTTCATCAATAGTAATGAGGGTGCCCGGACCCTCTTTGAAGCTGTGCAGAACGCGCAGCGGAACGTTGTACTTGCCGGCGAATTCGACCGCGCGGATCTGCAATACCTTGGAACCGAGGCTGGCCATTTCCAGCATCTCTTCGAAGGTAATCTTGTCCAGGCGCTGAGCCACGGGCACGACCCGCGGATCGGTGGTGTAGACGCCATCCACATCGGTGTAGATCTGGCACTCGTCAGCCTTGAGGGCTGCTGCCAGCGCCACGCCGGTGGTATCGGAACCGCCACGGCCCAAGGTAGTGATGTTGCCGTGCTCGTCTACGCCCTGGAAACCGGCGACAACCACAACGCGACCGGCCTTCAGGTCACCACGAATTTTCTGGTCGTCGATCTGCAGGATACGCGCTTTGTTGTGCGCACTGTCCGTCAGGATACGAACCTGGTTGCCGGTGTACGAAACCGCCGGCACGCCACGCTTGATCAGGGCCATGGCCAGCAAGGCAATGGTCACCTGCTCGCCAGTGGACACGATCACGTCCAGCTCGCGGGGGACCGGTTGCTGGTCGCCACTGATTTGCTTGGCCAGATCGATCAGACGGTTGGTCTCGCCGCTCATTGCCGACAGCACGACCACCAGGTCATCGCCCGCGTCACGGAATTTCTTAACCTTGTCGGCGACTTGTTCGATTCTCTCGACGGTGCCGACCGAGGTGCCTCCAAATTTCTGTACGATCAAAGCCATTTCAAAGCCGCCTCTGCCCATGAAGGGCGCCCAATAATCAATCAACAGCGGTCGGGCCCACGCTTGGCGAGCCCGGAGCGCTGCCTTAAATACCCTGCTCTACAAATGCAACGGTCTGGGCCAGCGCCGCGTCCAGGGCGCTGGCGTCGGTACCGCCGCCTTGCGCCATGTCCGGACGACCACCGCCCTTCCCGCCCACTGCCGCAGCGGCCTGCTTCATCAAATCACCGGCTTTGAGTTGGCCAGTCAGGTCTTTGGTCACGCCTGCGACGAGAACGACCTTTTCCTCATGGACACCGCCGAGCAGGATCACTGCGCGGCCGAGTTTGTTTTTCAATTGATCGACCAGCGCCAGCAGCGCCTTGCCGTCCTGGCCATCGAGACGCACGGCCAGCACCTTCACGCCCTTGACGTCCACGGCCTGGGCCGACAGATCGTCGCCCGCGGCGCTGGCAGCCTTGGCTTGCAACTGCTCGAGTTGCTTTTCCAGCAGGCGGTTGCGCTCCAGCACAGCCGAGAGCTTGTCGATCAAGTTGTCACGGCTGCCCTTGATCAGGCTCGCCGCTTCCTTGAGTTGTTCTTCCGCCGCATTGAGGTACGCCAGCGCCGCAGCGCCAGTGACCGCCTCGATACGCCGCACACCGGAGGCCACGCCGCCTTCGCTGACGATTTTCAGCAGGCCGATGTCGCCGGTACGATTGGCGTGGATGCCGCCGCACAGCTCCACCGAGAAATCACCCATGCTCAGCACGCGCACGTTGTCGCCGTACTTCTCGCCGAACAGCGCCATCGCGCCCTTGCGCTTGGCGGTCTCGATGTCGGTTTCCTCGGTTTCTACCGGGGAGTTCTTGCGGATCTCGGCATTGACGATGTCTTCCAGCGCCTTGAGTTGCTCCGGCTTGATCGCTTCGAAGTGACCGAAGTCGAAACGCAGGCGCTGGCTGTCCACCAACGAGCCCTTCTGCTGGACATGTTCACCCAGCACTTGGCGCAACGCTGCGTGCAGCAAGTGCGTGGCGGAGTGGTTCAACGATGTCGCGTGACGAACTTCGGCATCGACATGAGCGGCCACGGGGGCGGCGATCATCAGGCTGCCGGAGGCCAGCACGCCGTGGTGCAGGAACGCGCCGCCGGTCTTGGTGGTGTCACGCACGTCGAAACGCGAATTGCCCGCCTGCAAGTAGCCGCTGTCGCCGATCTGGCCACCGGACTCGGCGTAGAACGGCGTCTTGTCCAGCACGATCACGCCTTCCTGGCCTTCGCTCAGGATGTCGACCGACTGCCCGTCCTTGTAGATCGCGACAATCTTGGCCGAGCCGGTGGTCGCGGCGTAACCGGTGAACTCGGTCGCCACGTCAACCTTGACCAGACTGTTGTAGTCCATGCCGAAGGAACTGGCGGAACGCGCACGCACGCGCTGGGCTTGCATCTCGCGCTCGAAACCTTCCTCGTCGAGGGTCAGGTTGCGTTCGCGGGCGATGTCGCCGGTCAGGTCCATCGGGAAGCCATAGGTGTCGTACAGCTTGAACACGACATCGCCCGGGACCACGTTGCCCTTGAGGTCGGCCAGGTCCTGCTCGAGGATCTTCAGGCCCTGCTCCAGAGTCTTGGCAAACTGCTCTTCTTCGCCCTTGAGCACGCGCTCGATGTGCGCCTGCTGGGACTTGAGTTCCGGGAACGCCTCGCCCATCTCGGCCACCAGTGCCGCGACGATCTGGTAGAAGAAGCTGCCCTTGGCGCCCAGCTTGTTGCCGTGACGGCAGGCGCGACGAATGATCCGGCGCAGCACATAGCCGCGACCTTCGTTGGAAGGCAGCACGCCGTCGGCGATCAGGAAGCCGCAGGAACGGATATGGTCGGCCACCACTTTCAGCGAGGCCTGGTTGTCATTGGAGCAACCGATGGCCTTGGCCGAAGCGGTGAGCAGGCTCTGGAACAGGTCGATCTCGTAGTTGGAATGAACGTGCTGCAACACCGCACTGATCCGCTCCAGGCCCATGCCGGTGTCCACCGACGGCGCCGGCAGCGGATGCAACACGCCGTCGGCGGTGCGGTTGAACTGCATGAACACGTTGTTCCAGATCTCGATGTAGCGGTCGCCGTCTTCTTCCGGCGAGCCCGGTGGGCCACCCCAGATGTCGGCGCCATGATCGTAGAAAATCTCGGTGCAAGGGCCGCATGGACCAGTATCGCCCATGGTCCAGAAGTTGTCGGAAGCGTAAGGCGCGCCTTTGTTGTCGCCGATGCGCACCATGCGTTCAGCCGGGACGCCGACCTCTTTGGTCCAGATGTCATAGGCTTCGTCATCCGTCGCGTAGACCGTTACCCAGAGCTTCTCCTTGGGCAGGTTCAGCCACTTGTCGGAGGTCAGGAAGGTCCAGGCGAAGGTGATGGCGTCGCGCTTGAAATAGTCGCCGAAGCTGAAGTTACCCAGCATTTCGAAGAAGGTGTGGTGACGAGCGGTGTAGCCGACGTTTTCCAGGTCGTTGTGCTTGCCGCCGGCGCGTACGCACTTCTGGCTGCTCACCGCACGGGTGTAGGCACGTTTTTCCTGGCCCAGGAAGCAGTCCTTGAACTGGTTCATCCCCGCGTTAGTGAACAGCAGGGTCGGGTCGTTGCCCGGAATTAAAGAGCTGGAGGCTACTCGGGTGTGGCCTTGCTCTTCGAAGAAGCGAAGGAAGGCTTCACGGATTTCTGCGCTTTTCATTAGGTTCTTCCACGGAGGCTGCGGCCAAAGGCCTGTGCAAAACGTCAACAGACGAAGCAACGGCAAAGGGCCGCATTATATCGGCCCTTTGCGTGGGGTACAGCGTGTTTATGCGATAGAAACCGTCAATTGGACCGCTGAAAGGATCAGTTGCGGGAAAATTCGACGAAAGTGTCGATGACTTGGCCGATTTGCGCGGTGCTGATATCCATATGGGTCACCATGCGCAGACGGGGCGCGGCACTGAGCTGGATGCCTAGCTCAGCGGCGTAGGCCTTGATCGCCTCGGCCCGCTCGCCCATCCGCACGTAGACCATGTTGGTCTGTACTGGCTCGACGTCGTAACCGGCCGCACGCAAGCCCTCGGCAAGCCGCTGGGCATTGGTGTGATCGTCGGCCAGGCGCTGGACGTTATTTTCCAAGGCATACAGCCCCGCCGCCGCGAGGATCCCGGCCTGACGCATGCCGCCACCGACCATCTTGCGCAGCCGCCGCGCCTTGCCGATCAGCTCGACGCTGCCACACAGCACCGAGCCCACCGGAGCACCGAGGCCCTTGGACAGGCACACCGACACCGAATCGAAATGCTGGGTTATCTCGCGCGCGTCGACGTTCAGCTTGACCGCGGCGTTGTACAGCCGCGCGCCGTCCAAGTGCAGCGCCAAGCCGTGTTCCTCGGTGAAACGCCGGGCCCGGGCCAGGTATTCCAGGGGCAGGACCTTGCCCTGCATGGTGTTTTCCAGGGCCAGCAGGCGGGTGCGGGCGAAGTGGAAGTCATCGGGTTTGATCGCCGCAGCCACTTGCGCCAGGTCCAGCGAGCCGTCGGCCTGGACTTCGAGAGGCTGGGGCTGGATCGAGCCGAGCACCGCCGCACCGCCGCCTTCATATTTATAGGTATGGGCCTGTTGGCCGACGATGTATTCATCGCCGCGCTCACAATGAGCCATCAACCCCAGCAGGTTGCTCATGGTGCCGGTCGGCACGAACAACGCCGCCGCGAAGCCAAGGCGCTCGGCGAGTTCGGCTTCGAGGCGATTGACGGTCGGGTCTTCACCGTAGACGTCGTCGCCCGTTGGCGCATTGGCCATGGCATCGAGCATGCCGGCGGAAGGTTGAGTCACCGTGTCGCTGCGAAGGTCGATAACGCTCATGAATCTGGCCTCGGGTTCAGATGGGAATTCCCTTTCGGATGACAATTACTGCGGGCATGGTGACGAATAATCAAGCCAGTTGCCCATGCGTTGCACCGAAATATGTGTTAAAAATCCTCCGCCGCCACCAACCACGGCGACAAAAACGTTCTCAGGGCGGGGTGCAACTCCCCACCGGCGGTAATTGCGCGCAATGCCCATAGCCCGCGAGCGCTTGGCACTCACCACTTTCTTGCGGTGCAGTGACAAGGTCAGCAGACCCGGTGCGATCCCGGGGCCGACGGTCATAGTCCGGATGAAGAGAGAACGGGATTGACACCCAAGGGCCGCCTGCGACTGTCTTGTGCGCGGCGTACCCTCGAATCCCCTTCGATTCATGACGCCCTGTTTTTCACACAAACAGGAACCAGAACATGCAACCCACTGCAATCGACAGTAAAACCAAAACCCATCCGGGCGAGCGCGTCGCGTTCATCCAGGCCTGCTGGCACAAGGAAATCGTCGACCAGAGCCGTAAAGGCTTCGTCGCCGAGATGATCAACCAGGGTTATCAGGAAAGCGACATCGACTTCTTCGAGGTTGGCGGCGCCTTTGAAATTCCGCTGCACGCCAAGCTGCTGGCAAAATCCGGCCGGTACGCCGGCATCGTTGCTGCAGGCTTGGTGGTGGATGGCGGGATCTACCGCCACGAATTCGTCGCCCAATCGGTGATCAGCGGCCTGATGCAGGTCCAATTGGAAACCGAAGTGCCGGTGTTCTCGGTCGTGCTCACGCCGCACCACTTCCATGCCGGGGAAGAACACCAGAAGTTCTTTTTCGAGCATTTCGTGCACAAGGGCCAGGAAGCAGCGAAGACCTGCGCCGATACGCTGCACAAGACCCGGGCATTGCGCCGCAGTGAGCAGCGCGCCCTGGCAGTCTGAAGCCGATTCAATCGTGGGGGCGGACTTGCTCGCTCCCGCGATCGAGTTGACGCTGGCCTCAGGCCAGGTTTTCGTCCGTCGCCGGCACTATCAGAATCCCGGCGCGCAAGCCATTCTTGACCTTGGGGTTCGGGAAGATGATCCGGGCACCCTCCTCTTCGATCACCCAACGAGTCTGGGCGATGTCCTCGGCCAGCACATAACCTTTTTCAAGCTCGGAAAAATTCTCGATGTCCGCCGGCAAGTTCAGGCGGAAGCTATCGCTGTGCTTGATGATTTCCCGGGCGACGCTGAACAGTTGCAAGCCATCGAGCCCTTCATCCAGCTCCGGCTCGTTGCCTTCGATGATCTGTTGCAGGCGGGTTTCCAACAAGCTGACGTTAACCCCGTTGTTCTGCCCGAATGGCCGGGCCTTGCCCAGTTCCAGGGTGAAAGACTCGGCACCGAGCTGATCGTAGGTGTAGGCGCTGAACACGATGGACGGCTTGTTCTGCAGCAATACCGCCTCCATGCCCGCCGCGCGCAGGCGCGCCAGTTCGCGACGTGAATGCGGACGGCCTTCCTTCCAGGGATACAGGGCGAACTGCTCGATCTTCGAGCCACGAATGGCGGTGTGCAAATCGTAGTGCAGACGACTGCGGTCCGGCACGCTGAAGAAACTCGCGGCCAGCCGTTCAAGTTCACACGCTCGCAACGCTTCGGGGCCGCCGCTCAATTCGTGGCGACCATTGAACAGCCGGTTGACGTCCTGCTCGACGAAACGTTCTCCGCGACGGATCGCCTCGGGGTTGCCGAACAGGAACAAAATGCGCGCCCGCGGCTTCAGGTCGCCACGGGCAATGTCATGCAGCAGGCGGTCGAGCAATTCGATCGGCGCGGTTTCGTTGCCATGGATTCCGGCCGACAGCAGCAGGTCCAGGCCGTTATCCCGGGCTTGGGGCGGCTTGACCTCCAGCGCGCCCTCGCTCAACCAGCGCATCCGTACGCCTTCGACAGTCAGTTGAGTCTTCTCCGCCGGTTCACGGCCGGCCAGCGTCAGTTCAAGCAGTTTGCCGAGGGCGAGCATAGCGAGGGTTCCTTAATGGTCGTGGCCGCAATCCGGGCCATGGACATGGTCATCGTCGCCGACGTCGGCCGGTTCCATTTCCAGTTGCAGGCTGACCAGGTTGGTTGCCAATGGACGCAGCAACAGGTTGGCGTACTCCTCGTCCCCTTCCTCGACGTCGACGCCGATCAGCAACTGGCCGCGGCCGTCCTGCTGGATCCACAGTTCCTTGCCTTGCCACATCACTGCGACGCGAGTGCAGGAAGTTTCCAGTTGCGTGCCGTCGGTGTCTTCAAGGATCAGCTGCAGGGTATCGCTCATGTCTTTACATTCTCGTCTGGGGATAAGGCAACGCGCCCTGCTTTGACTGTAGTCAGGTCGCGCGCGCTTTCAATTGATCTGGAAAGGATAAACCGAGCCAAGTTTAAGGATTTGTGTCAGTTCATCCAGTGCCGACCGGCATTCAAGCAGCAATTGCGGGTCCGCCAGGTCATTTTCGCTCATGCGGTCGCGGTAGTGGCGCTCGACCCATTGGGTCAACGACCCATACAGCGGCGCGGTCATGATAACCCCTGGATTCACAGCCGCCAGTTCGGTCTCGTTAAGCGCAACGCGCAACCTCAGGCACGCCGGGCCGCCACCGTTCTGCATGCTCTGCTTGAGGTCGAAGACCTTCACTTCGCGAATCACCCCGCCAGAACCCGTCAGGCCTTGCAGGTATTGCCAGACGCGTTCATTGCCGCGGCATTCTTCCGGCACGATCAGCAGCATCGAGCCGTCGGGACGCGACAGCAGTTGGCTATTGAACAGGTAGG
The DNA here is from genome assembly GCF_051131945.1 of Pseudomonas sp. Z5-35. Taxonomy (NCBI): domain Bacteria; kingdom Pseudomonadati; phylum Pseudomonadota; class Gammaproteobacteria; order Pseudomonadales; family Pseudomonadaceae; genus Pseudomonas; species Pseudomonas sp. Z5-35. Next base: position 1,505,421 of record NZ_CP071640.1, on the reverse strand, counting down.
AACGTACCGCATCATCGACCGTGACCGCCGAACGCGGTACGCACACTGGCTGAAATTTCCCACCGACCTTGGCAAGTTTGCTGCTCAGTTCGGCCAGCATCTTGTCGGTCTCGAGGAACGCGTCCTCGTGATAGAACAACACTTCACCATTACCGACCGCGATGACGTCATTGTGGAAAACGCCCTGGTCGATCACCGCCGGGTTCTGCTGCGCATAGACCACGCCCTCTTCCCTCAGACCGTGCAGGCGGGCAACGGCCTGGGACGCCTCGAGGGTCTGGCGTGCCGGGTACTTCTGCGGCGATGGGTAACGGCTGTCGAAAGCGCTGCGACCGAACACGAAGAATTCGACGCCGGCCTCGCCGTATGCACGGCAGAAACGCGTGTGGTTGGCCGCGCCTTCGTCGCCGAACTGCGCCACCGCCGGCAATGCCGCGTGATGGGCGAAGTGCTGCGGGTCGGCGAACATCGCCCCCAGCACACGGCTGGTGGTCGGATGCTCAATGCTGCGGTGGTATTTGCAGTTCAGGTTGGCGGCGGTGAAATGCACACGGCCATCGGCAGTGTCGGCGCTCGGGCTGACGGTGGCGGCGTTGGCGACCCACATGCTCGACGCCGAGCAACTGGCAACCAGCAGCGGCATCGCTTCTTTCGCCGCCTGTTGGATGACTTGGGCATCGCTGCCGGCAAAACCCAACCGGCGCAGGGCCGCCACGTCCGGACGCTCCTGGGGCGCCAGCACGCCTTGCTGGAAACCCATTTCCATCAACGCTTTCATTTTCGCCAGGCCTTGCAACGCCGCTTCCTTGGGGTTGGAGGATTGCTGGCTGTTGCTCTGGGACGCGACGTTGCCGTAGGAGAGCCCGCCATAGTTGTGGGTCGGCCCCACTAGACCGTCAAAGTTGACTTCATAGGATTTCATCAGCGAGGCTCCACGAGAATCTGTTTTTTATAGGCATCAATAGCAACGATGGCGTAGCTATCGCGAGCAAGCTCGCGACAGATTTACACCATCCGCAGGCCGGGGGTCAGGGCAGCCGGCATGGCAAGGCTTGGGGTCTCCAGGGAGGCCACCGGATACGCGCAATAATCCGCCGCGTAATAAGCACTGGCGCGATGGTTGCCCGAGGCGCCGACACCGCCGAATGGCGCACTGCTGGCGGCACCGGTCAGCTGCTTGTTCCAGTTGACGATACCGGCACGGCTTTGCAGCCAGAACTGTTCGTAGCGCGCTTGCGAATCCGACAGCAAGCCGGCGGCCAAGCCATATTGAGTATTGTTGGCCTCGCTGATCGCTGCTGCGAAATCCTGGTAGCGGATGACTTGCAACAGCGGCCCGAACAGCTCCTCGTCAGGGCGCTCGGCCACGGCAGTCACATCGAGAATCCCCGGGGTCAGCAACGCAGCCTGTGGCTGCGGCTGGGTCATGGCCAGCAACGGCAGCGCGCCCTTGCCCAGCAAATGATTCTGTGCATCCATCAGCGCTTTCGCCGCGCCCAAGGACACCACCGAGCCCATGAACGGCGCCGGCTGCTGGTCGAAGGCGCCCACCTCGATGGTCGAACTGACTTGCACCAGGCGCTCGAGCAAGGCATCGCCCCACGCCCCTTCCGGCACCAGCAGACGGCGTGCGCACGTGCAGCGCTGGCCGGCGGAAATGAAGGCCGATTGGATGATGGTGTAGACCGCCGCATCGACGTCGGCCACCTCATCCACCACCAGCGGGTTGTTACCGCCCATCTCCAGCGCCAGGATCTTGTCCGGCCGACCGGAAAACTGTTGATGCAGCAAATTGCCGGTGCGACTGGATCCGGTGAAGAACAGCCCGTCGATCCCCGGATCCGCCGCCAGGGCGATACCGGTTTCCCGCGCGCCTTGCAGCAGGTTCAGCACGCCCGCGGGCAGGCCGGCCTCGACCCAGCATTTGACCGTCAGCTCGGCGACTTTCGGCGTCAGCTCGCTGGGCTTGAACAACACGCAGTTGCCTGCCAGCAGCGCGGGCACGATGTGGCCGTTGGGCAAATGGCCGGGAAAGTTGTAGGGGCCGAACACCGCCACCACACCGTGGGGCTTGTGGCGCAGCACGGCGGTGGCGTCGCCCAGCGGGCCGCTCTTCTCGCCGGTCCGCTCGCGGTAGCTCTGCACCGAAATCGCCACCTTGTTGATCATGCTGGTGACTTCGGTGGCCGATTCCCATAGCGGCTTGCCGGTTTCCTCACCGATGCAACGGGCCAATTCGTCAGCATGAGTCTTCAGGTTGCCGGCAAACGCTTCCAGTACCTGGATGCGCTCATCCAGCGAGCGCCGCGCCCAGTCCGGGAACGCCTGGCGCGCCGCCTGCACAGCGGACTCCACCTGCGCAGCCGTGGCGCCTTTGCCAGACCACAGCACCTGCTGCGTCACCGGGTTCAACGACTCAAAGACGTCGCCCTGGCCTTCCAGCCAACTTCCAGCGATGTACAGCGATTTCATTATTTCGACTCCCGAGCGGCAGACAACGCCACGGCACGCACTTGATCGCCGGCGTTGAGTTGAAGACGTTTGGCGGTCAGCGGATCGACCACCAGTGTGCCTGCGGCGAAGCGCGCCGGTGCTGCGGTGATGCGGCAGTCTTCACGCTTGCGGTTATGAATGAGAAACGGCGTGGCGTCATCGCCCGGCGTGCCGATGGCCAGCACCAACGCCTGGCTGTCTTTAATCGCGCGGATCTTGCCGGTCTCGCATTCCACGGCCGGGCCGGCATCGAAGATGTCGACGTAACCCTGGTAGCTGAAGCCCTCGCTCTTGAGCATCGACAGCGCCGGCTCCGTGTCAGGATGAACCTGGCCAATCACGGCCCGGGCATCTTCGGACAGGAAGCAGGTGTACAGCGGGAACTTGGGCATCAGCTCGGCGATGAAGGCTTTGTTGCCCACACCGGTCAGGTAGTCGGCTTGGCTGAATTCCATCTTGAAGAAATGCCGACCCAGGCTTTCCCAGAATGGCGAACGGCCGTTATCGTCGGACATGCCGCGCATCTCGGCGATGATCTTGTTGCCGAACAGCTGTGGAAATTCGGCGATGAACAACAGCCGCGCCTTGGCCAGCATCCGGCCATTGAGGCCACTGCGGAAGTCGGCGTGCAGGAACAGCGAGCACAGCTCGGAATTGCCGGTCAGGTCGTTGGCCAGGAACAACGTCGGAATTTCCCGGTAGATGTTCAGTTCCTGGGAAGCGCTGACCGTCAGGCCGACCCGGAAGTTGTACCAGGGCTCACGCAGGCCCACGGCACCGGCGATAGCGGAAATGCCGACCACGCGGCCGTCATCGTCTTCGAGCACGAACAGGTAGTCCGCATCGCCGCGCCCGGCTTCGCCGCGAAAGGTCTTCTCGGCCCAGCCGACCCGATGCGCCAGGCGCTCTTCGTTGGCCGGCAAGGTGGTCAGGCCAGTACCGGTGCTGCGGGCCAGGGCGATCAGAGCGGGTAAATCGCTGCTGCGTACGGGACGAACGATCATGCTATCTCCTCAAACGGGCCGCTCACGCCACCCGCGAAACTCAGCTGTAAGGCGTTAAACCGCTACCAGGCGCACACTCGCACCTTCGCCAACGCCCAAGGCTTCGGCCGCGTCCATGTCCAGCGTCACAGGCTTGCCCGGCGCGTAGTCGAGCTCGAGCAGCACGGCGCGGTAGTCCTGCAATTGGGCGTTGGCGACCAGGTATTGGCGGCCGGCGCCCTTGACCGGTTCGCCGATCTTGACCGGCACTACGCGGCTCTGGGCAATCGAGCGAATCCCCGAGACACGGGCATGCAGGGTCGGGCCACCGTCGAAGATGTCGATGTAGTGATCCGTCTCGAAACCCTCACGCATCAGGATGTCGAAGGTGATCTGTGCCCGTGGATGAACCTGCCCCATGGCTTCCTGGGCGGCGTCCGGCAACAACGGCACGTAGATCGGGTAATGCGGCATCAGCTCGGCGAGGAAGGTACGGCTCTTCAGCCCGCACAAACGCTCGGCGGCGGCGTAGTTGAGGTCGAAGAAGTTGCGACCGATGGCGTCCCAGAACGGCGAATCACCGTTCTCATCGCTGTAACCGACGATCTCGGTCACCACCGAATCGGCGAACCGCTCCGGATGGCTGGCGACGAACAGTAGACGCCCACGGGAGTTGAGCTCCGCCCAAGGCGACCCGACCAGTTCCGGCACCACATAGAAACTCGTCAACAGGCTGTTGCCGGTCAGGTCGTGGCACTGGGAAAGGACGTGGATCTTGTTGTGGATCTTCAGCTCGCGGGACGCGTGGACGAACGTTTCGTTGCGAAAGCTGTAGAACGGCTCGGAATAGCCGGCCGACGCGACGATGGCCGAACAGCCTACAAGCTTGCCGGTGGCGGTGTCTTCGAGGACGAAGAAATAACTCTCCTCGCCGTTGAAACTGACTTCGGCGGAAAACGAAGCTTCGCTTGCGGCGATCTTGTCGCTCAGGCGTTCCACGTCATCCGGCAAGGAAGTGACACCGATCGGACTGTCCGCAGCCAGACGCTGTACCTCGCCCAGATCCGCCATTTGCGCGGGGCGCATCACCAGCATGGTGTCACTCCTTAACTTGAAATAAACGGTTCGACCCTGAGGTCGATACACAGAGAAAAAACATCAATGGATGAGCGGCACTGCGCCGCTCATCCATTGGAGCTGGTCCAGCTGGGTGAATCAGGCTTGCGTCAGCTTCGCCGCGGCCCGCTCGAAGCGGTCCAGGCCGGCGTCGATGTCGGCGTCTTCCACCACCAGGCTCGGGGCGAAACGGATCACGTCCGGGCCGGCTTGCAGGATCATCAGGCCTTCCTGCTCGGCGGCGTTGAAGATGTCCTTGGCCTTGCCCTTCCAGGCGTCGTTCAGCACGCAACCCATCAGCAGGCCCAGGCCACGCACTTGGGTAAACATGCCGTACTTCTCGCCGATCTGCTCCAGGCGCGCCTTGAATTTCTGATGCTTGGCTTTGACGCCGCCGAGGACTTCAGGCGTGTTCACAACGTCGATCACCGCCTCGGCCACCGCACAAGCCAACGGGTTACCGCCATACGTCGTGCCGTGGGTACCGACCACCAGGTGCTTGGCCAGCGCTTCGGTGGTGAGCATCGCCGCGATCGGGAAACCACCGCCCAGGCTCTTGGCGCTGGTGAGGATGTCCGGAACCACGCCGTAGTGCATGTAGGCGAACAACTCGCCGCTGCGGCCCATGCCGGTCTGCACTTCGTCGAATACCAGCAGCGCGTCGTGCGCATCGCACAGCTCGCGGGCGCCTTGCAGGTAGGCCAGTTCGGCCGGCAATACACCGCCCTCGCCCTGGATCGGTTCCAGCACCACGGCGCAGGTCTTGTCCGAGACAGCCGCTTTCAGCGCCGCCAGGTCGTTATAAGGAACGTGGGTGATGCCGGTGATTTTAGGACCGAAACCGTCGGAGTACTTCGACTGCCCGCCAACATTGACGGTAAACAGCGTGCGCCCGTGGAAACTGTTGAGCGCGGCGATGATTTCGTATTTCTCGCTGCCGAAACGGTCGAACGCAACGCGACGGGCCAGCTTGAAGGCGGCCTCGTTGGCTTCGGCGCCGGAGTTGCAGAAGAACGCGCGCTCGGCAAAGGTTGCGTCAATCAGCTTATGAGCCAGTCGCAGCGCCGGTTCATTGGTGAATACGTTCGACACATGCCACAGCTTGTTGGCCTGTTCAGTCAGGGCGCCGACCAGCGCCGGATGGGCATGCCCGAGTACGTTGACTGCGATACCGCCAGCAAAATCGATCAACTCGCGACCGGACTGGTCCCACACGCGGGAACCGGCACCACGCACAGGAATAAAGGCAGCAGGCGCATAGTTGGGAACCATCACCTGGTCGAAATCGGCGCGTTGTACCGCGGCTTGCTCAACGGACATCGGAGTCTCCTGAAGAGGAACACTCGCCTGGAACTGGCGAGCTTGGTAAGGATTGTAAGGACAGTTTTCAGCCCGGCCTTGCCGCCAAGCGACAACTTCTTATAGCGCCAACCCACGTTTTGCGCGGGTTTACGGCAATGCGACAAATAGCGTCGCAAAGGCGCAGTTTAAACGTTGCCGATGTCTTTGAGGTGCCCGCATAACGATTTGCTGCAGCCCCGTGACGCGTCCAGTCTCAGCCGCGCTCGGACGGCACCGAAGACAGTTCGAACGGGCTGCTGCTGCGGCGCTGGTTGCGATCTTCCCGCGGCGTGGCGCCGAAGAAGTTGCGATAGGCGCTGGAGAAATGCGGCCCCGAGGAGAATCCGCAGGACAGGCCGATCTGGATGATGGATTTGCTGGTCTGCATCAACATCTGCCGCGCCTTGTTCAGGCGCAGCTCCAAGTAATACTGGCTCGGCACGCGGTTGAGGTATTGCTTGAAGATCCGCTCCAGTTGCCGGCGCGATACGCACACATGCTGAGCGATTTCGTCGGTGGTCAGCGGCTCTTCGATGTTGGCTTCCATCAGCAACACCGCCTGGGTGAGCTTCGGATGGCTGGAGCCGAGGCGGTTCTGCAGCGGGATGCGCTGGCGTTCGCCGCCCTCGCGAATGCGCTCGACCACCAGTTCCTCCGACACCGCGCCGGCCAGTTCCGCACCGTGATCCCGCGCCAACACCGCCAGCAACAGATCGAGCACCGACATGCCGCCACAAGCGCTCAGGCGATCACGATCCCAATCGAACAAATGACTGGTCGCGATGACCTTGGGAAAGCGCTCGGAGAAATCATCCTGCCAGCGCCAGTGCACGGCAGCGCGATAACCGTCGAGCAAGCCCAACTGAGCCAGCGGATAGACACCGGCGGACAGGCCACCGATGACACAACCAGCACGCACCAACTGCTTGAGCGCGCTGCTTAGCGGCGAAGCCAGCGTGGTCGGTGGCTCATCGGCCAGCAGGAACAGTTTCTGCAAGCCTTCGAGCTTGCCGGCCCAGGGTTCACCCGGCAATTGCCAGGCGCCCTCGGTCGGCGGCTCGGCTTGCAGGAACGACAGCTCGTAGACCACGTCCGGATGCACTCGCTGCGCAACACGCAAGGCCTCCTCGGCCAGCGCCAGCGTCAAGGCTTTAGTGCTGGGCCAAATCAGGAAACCTATTCGATGGGCAGTCATGGCGGGCAATCCGAAGCGAAAACAGTGTTAAAGCCAAAAGCGGCTGCAACCAAATTAGACCATCTGGCGCATGGCGCGCAGCATGATCCAATCGAGTGCGTAACGGGAGCGACTACTTGAGGCTGCCCGAGAGGAATTGTTGCAGGCGCTCCGATTGCGGATTGACCAGCACTTCGCGTGGGTTGCCGCTCTCTTCGACGATGCCTTTGTGCAGGAACACCAACTGGTTCGACACTTCGCGGGCAAAACCCATTTCGTGGGTCACCACCACCATGGTCCGCCCTTCCAGGGCCAGGGCCTGCATGACCTTGAGCACGTCGCCCACCAGCTCCGGGTCGAGGGCCGAGGTCGGTTCGTCGAACAGCATCACCTCAGGCTCCATCGCCAGCGCACGGGCAATCGCCACGCGCTGCTGCTCGCCGCCGGACATATGCCCCGGGTAAGCATCCTTGCGGTGCGCCACGCCGACCTTGTTCAGGTAGTGCTCGGCTTTCTCCCGCGCTTCAGCCTTGGCCACGCCCAGCACATGCACCGGCGCCTCCATGATGTTTTCCAGCGCGGTCATGTGCGACCACAGGTTGAAATGCTGGAACACCATCGACAGCCGCGAACGCATGCGTTGCAGTTGCTTGGGGTCCGCAGCCTTCATGGCGCCATCCTTGCCCGCGACCAGTTTCAGCTCTTCATTGTTGAGCAAGATCTTGCCGGCATGGGGTTGCTCAAGCAGGTTGATGCAACGCAGGAAGGTGCTCTTGCCGGAGCCACTGGAGCCGATGATGCTGATCACGTCGCCAGCGGCGGCTTTCAGGGAGACGCCCTTGAGCACTTCGTGACTGCCATAGCGTTTATGCAGGTCTTGGACTTCAAGCTTGTACATGCGGTCGGTTCTCACAAAACGTCAATCGTTGAGCAGTCGATCGGATCGATGCGTTATCAGTGCTTGCGCGGGGCCAGGTAACCCAGCCAGCGGCGCTCGGCCAATTTGAACAGGCGCACCAGGATGAAGGTCAGGCACAGGTAGAAGACGCCGGCCGTGATGTAGGCCTCGAACGGCAAGTAATACTGCGCATTCACCGTGCGCGCGGCGCCGGTGATGTCGATCAGGGTGACGATGGACGCCAGGCTGGTGGTCTGCAACATCATGATCACTTCGTTGCTGTATTGCGGCAGCGCCCGGCGCAAGGCCGATGGCAGCAGGATCCGGCGGTACAGCTTGTAGCGTGACATGCCCATGGCCTTGGCCGCCTCGATTTCACCGTTAGGCGTGGCCCGCAGGCTGCCGGCGATGATTTCCGCGGTGTAGGCGCTGGTATTGATCGCAAATGCCAGGCACGCACAGAACGTCGCGCTGGACAGCCACGGCCAGAGGAAACTCTCGCGCACGGCTTCGAATTGCGCCAACCCGTAGTAGATCAGGAACAGTTGCACCAGCATCGGCGTGCCGCGGATTACGTAGGTGTAGAGCCAGGCCGTCATGTTGACGATCGGCTGCTTGGACACCCGCATCAACCCCAGGGGCAGCGCGGCCAACAGACCAAAGAACAACGACAGGGCCAGCAGCTTCAGGGTGGTCAGCAGGCCACTGAAGTACAGCGGCAAGGCTTCATAGATGACGTTGTAGTCGAAGATCATAGATCAGCCGCCCTTACGCCTACCGAGTAGCGCTTCTCAAGGTGACGCAACGCCAGCAACGAGACACTGGTGATCACCAGGTACATCGCCGCCACTGCGAGGAAGAAGGTGAAAGGCTCGCGAGTGGCATCCGCCGCCTGCTTGGCCTTGAACATCATGTCTTGCAGGCCCACCACCGAAATCAGCGCGGTGGCCTTGGTCAGCACCAGCCAGTTGTTGGTGAAGCCCGGAATCGCCAGACGAATCATCTGCGGCACCAGCACCCGGAAGAACACTTGGAAGCCGTTCATGCCGTACGCCATGCCCGCCTCGGCCTGGCCCTTGGGGATCGCCATGAACGCACCGCGAAAGGTTTCCGACAGGTACGCACCGAAGATGAAGCCCAGGGTGCCGATACCGGCCGCCAGCGGGTTCAGGTCGATGTAGTCGTCATAGCCGAGCATCGGCGCCACGCGATTGAGCAAGTCCTGGCCGCCGTAGAAAATCAGCAGGATCAGCACCAGGTCGGGGATGCCGCGGATGACCGTCGAATACAGGTCGCCCAGCCACGCCAGCCAGCGCACCGGCGAGAGGCGCAACGCGACGCCGATCAACCCCAGGACGATGGCCAAGGCCATGGACGACAAGGCGAGCTGAAGCGTCAACCATGCGCCATCGAGGATGACAGCCCCGTAGCCTTTCAACATGATTCAGGTCCTCGAAAGTGGGATGAAAAAATGGCGCAAACCGCAGAGATCCTGTTGCTTGCGCCATTTCGCACGAGTGGCGGGACGTGCTTACTTGCCGTAGATGTCGAAGGCGAAGTATTTGTCTTGGATTTGCTTGTATTTGCCGTTCTCACGAATGGCAGCGATTGCACTGTTGATCTTGTCCTTCAACGCATCGCCCTTGCGAACCGCGATACCCACGCCGTCGCCGAAGTACTTGACGTCGGTAAAGGCCGGGCCGACGAACGCGAAGCCCTTGCCCGCGTCGGTCTTGAGGAAGCCGTCCTCCAACAGGGTAGCGTCTGCCACGGTGCCGTCGAGGCGGCCGGCGGACACGTCCAGGTAGATCTCGTTCTGCGAACCGTACGGCTTGATCTCGGCACCCAGCGGGGCCAGGACTTCACGGGCGAAACGCTCGTGGATCGAACCGCGCTGTACGCCGATGTTCTTGCCCTTGAGTTCGGCCAGGCCGTCGCTCACCTGGGTACCGGCCTTCATCACCAGACGGGCCGGAGTGTTGTAGTACTTGCCAGTGAAATCAACCGACTTCTTGCGATCTTCTGTGATCGACATCGAAGACAGGATGGCGTCGATCTTGCGGACTTTGAGCGCCGGGATCAGGCCGTCGAACTCTTGCTCGACCCACACGCACTTGACCTTCATCTCTTCGCACAGCGCATTGCCGATGTCGTAGTCGAAACCGACGATGCTGCCGTCCGGAGCCTTGGAAGCAAACGGAGGGTAAGCCGCTTCGATACCGATCTTCAGGGGTTTCTCATCAGCGAATGTTGGCAGGGACAGCACGGACAGTGCCAGGGCGCCAAGCAGCACAAGTTTCTTCATCTTGGGACTCCATCGGTAAAGGGCGAAAACGGCAGAGTGAGCAACAGCCCAATATGCGAATGGGTGGAACGAACTTTGGTGCTGCGTCCGAAATGCGCGCGTTTATTCAACGCACGCCACGACGAGCGAGTGATCGGCATTCTAACGACAGGCCCGAAGCCGATATTTCTTCAATGCGACAACAAATTACAGAAGCACCGAGAAAGCTGTTCGAGCACATTGACAGCCCCGCAAAATCATGCAAGAGCAAAAGAAAGGGAACCGATCCGTGCTGCAAATAGCGGGCCCATTATTCGCAAACCCTTCTAATCCGGCAAGCACAGCGTGTCGGCTTGTTTTCCGAGACGCCCGGAGCCGCCCTATAACGGGGCTTTGCGTTTCACATCGCCCCGTCGTGGCGCCTTTGGTTACACATTTCAAAACACCGGTAACGTTCAGGCACCTCCTACTTTAAACGCCGATATTTATTCATCCACCGAACCCGTGGCGAGGGAGCTTGCTCCCGCTGGGCTGCGCAGCAGCCCCAAAAGCCAGGCACCGCGTTTGTTCAGGCATACCGCATTGGCCGGTTTACGACTGCTGCGCAGCCGAGCGGGAGCAAGCTCCCTCGCCACAAAGGCACCACACTTCAAGCCCTCCCAGCGCGCCCACAAAAAAGCCCCATCCGGCAAATACCGGGCGGGGCTTTTTGGCTCTACACGCGACCGTCAGGCGACGTTCATGGTCTTGTGCGTCTCGATCAGGTGCGCAACGACGCTTGGGTCGGCCAGGGTGGAGATATCACCCAACCCGTCGTACTCCGCCGTGGCGATCTTGCGCAAGATACGGCGCATGATCTTGCCGGAACGGGTTTTCGGCAGCCCCGGCGCCCACTGGATCACGTCCGGCGAGGCAATCGGACCGATCTCCTTGCGCACCCAGTTCTTCAGTTCCAAGCGCAGGGCCTCGCTGGTTTCTTCGCCAGCATTGAGGGTGACATAGACATAGATGCCCTGCCCCTTGATGTCGTGCGGCACACCGACCACCGCCGCTTCGGCGACTTTCGGGTGCGCGACCATGGCGCTCTCGATCTCGGCCGTGCCCATGCGGTGGCCGGACACGTTGAGCACATCATCCACTCGACCGGTGATCCAGTAGTAGCCGTCTTCGTCGCGACGAGCGCCGTCACCAGTGAAATACATGCCGCTGAACGTCTTGAAGTAGGTATCGACAAAACGATCATGGTCGCCATACAGGGTACGGGCCTGGCCTGGCCAGGAATCGAGAATCACCAGATTGCCTTCGGCGGCGCCTTCGATCAGGTTGCCGAGGTTGTCCACCAGCGCCGGCACCACGCCAAAGAACGGACGCGTGGCCGAACCCGGCTTCAACGCCGTGGCGCCTGGCAGTGGGCTGATCAGTACGCCACCGGTTTCGGTCTGCCACCAGGTGTCGACGATCGGGCAACGTTCCTTGCCGACGTTCTTGTAGTACCAGCCCCAGGCTTCCGGGTTGATCGGCTCGCCTACCGATCCCAACAGGCGCAGGCTGCTGCCATCGGCGCCTTCGACGGCGGCGGTGCCTGAGGCCATCATCGCGCGGATGGCGGTCGGCGCGGTGTAGAGGATGTTGACCTTGTGCTTATCGATGACCTTGGCCACCCGGGTGATGTCCGGGTAGTTCGGCACGCCTTCGAACATCAGCGTGGTCGCGCCATTGGCCAGCGGGCCGTAGACGATATAGCTGTGACCGGTAACCCAACCGACGTCGGCGGTGCACCAGTAGACCTCGCCCGGCTTGTAGTCGAACACCCGCTCATGGGTCAGCGCCGCGTAGAGCAAGTAACCGGCGGTAGTGTGCTGCACGCCCTTGGGCTTGCCGGTGGAACCGGAGGTATAGAGGATGAACAGCGCTTCCTCGGCGCCCATTTCCTTCGGCGCGCAAACAGTGCCGGCCACCTTCATCAGGTCTTCGTACCAGATGTCACGGTGCTGGTTCCACTTGATGTTACCGGCGGTGCGCTTGCACACGATGACTTTCTGGATGCTGCTGGTTTCCGGGTTGGTCAGCGCGTCATCGACGTTGGCCTTGAGCGGAATCTTCTTGCCGGCGCGAATGCCTTCGTCGGCGGTGATCACCACTTTGGATTTGCAGTCGATGATCCGGCCAGCCAGGGCTTCGGGCGAAAACCCACCGAACACCACCGAATGGATCGCACCGATCCGGGTGCAGGCGAGCATGGCAACCACGGCTTCGGGAATCATCGGCATGTAGATGGTCACCACGTCGCCGCGATGCACGTCCTGGCCGCGCAGGGCGTTGGCGAACTTGCAGACTTCTTCATGCAGCTCGCGATAGGTGATGTTGCGACTCTCGGACGGGTCATCGCCCTCCCAGATAATCGCGATTTGATCGCCGCGCTCGGCCAAGTGACGGTCGAGGCAGTTATAGGAAACGTTCAAGGTGCCGTCGGCAAACCACTTGATGTCGACATGGTGATCGTCGAAGGACGTCTGCTTCACCGTGGTGAAAGGCTTGATCCAGTCGAGGCGCTTGGCCTGCTCGCGCCAGAAGCCATCCGGGTTGACGACCGACTGCTGGTACATGGCTTTATAGGTCGCCTCGTCAGTCAGCGTATTGGCCGCAACCTCGGGACGAACGGGATACACAGAAGCCGCACTCATCTTTCTTACCTCGGTGACAATAGTTGTTTTTGTATGGTCCCGTTGTAGCCCGGGGCGGGCCTATAGAACCATTCGACGATGGTAGTAACAAGTCCCTACAAAATGTCGGTACTAGCCTTCAACTCCGCCCCTGCAAGCGCTCCTTTGCGAGAACCCGCTTGCTCGGGATCCGCCAGATGCTCAGTGCATCCTGAGCCGATTATTGCCAGAACGATCAATAGTGTTTATCAAAACCGAGACTGTTTAGCCCTGCCCTCGCCTCCTAAAATCAGCCTCGCCAACCGGCAAAAAGATTGACGCAACACAGCCCCCACGAAGGCCGTTGATCGAACTTTCCCAACATCTGCTCCACACGCAGCCCCAAAAAGGCGGCGTGACCCCACTCGACCTCAAAAAAGGTGAAATTCAAATGAAAGCTTTATGGGCCCTGGTCCTCGGCAGCCTTTGCGCCACCGCAATGGCTGGCGAAACCCCAATCAAAGCCGGGCAGCGAAAACCGGCAATTGAGGACTACAGCTACTCCACTCACCTGGACATTACCAAAGTCATCTCCATGAGTACGATCCCGAACGTTTGCGAAGTGGTCCCAGCCCAAATGGAATACGATGACTCCAAGGGGCAGCGCCACATCCTGCGCTACCGCGTCATGGGCAATGGTTGCTCCAGCGATTGATCACGACTGGCGCTTTCCAAGGCCCGATTCCGGTCGGGCCTGGTTGTGTCTGAAGCAACCAAAAAACGTCATAAAACACAACATGTAGTGCAAAACCGCAAAAACCGATCATTTTCTGATCAAAAAAATCCGTCATCCACCCCATGCAAAAAAAATCTTCAATGACCAAAGCCTTGTAAACCCTCGCTCCCACGCGGATATCTCCCCCGCCAGCTCTTCTGTGAGCTATTTCGCCGCACCACGTAGGCAAAAAAGTCCTTATAATGCCGCCTTAAACGGGCCTGCAATATTCCCTTACAGGGGTCAGAACCAGCCTGAAGCCCACGCAACGGTCGATACGCCGGTGCGTTCACAGCCGCTTCAGTAAACCCGTACTTTTTTCTGTTTATTGCCTGCGTCAGCTGCTGCAACAAACGATTTTCCAAGATCCACCGCGGCCAGTAGGCCTTTCAATGGGCATCTGGCCCTCACGCAGGAGACGACACGTCATGCTGAGCTGGGACGAATTCGACAAAGAAGACGACGGCGAAGTCGCGGTAAAAGGCGCCAACGCCGGCCACGCTTCTGAAGCCAACATGGACCGCCTCGACAGCGCCGGCGGTGCCGCCGCGCTCGAAGCCCGTGCCGTGACGGCCAGCGACTCGGCCGCGATCATTCGCGCCAAGGCCGCCCTCGATAAACTCGACGTTGCCGAAGGCCTCGCCGAACTCGAAGGCGCCTCCGCCCGTGTCGCCGTCGATGAAAAGCGCATGATCAACTGCCGCGCCGACCTCAACCAGCTCGTGCCTTTCAAGTACGACTGGGCCTGGCAGAAGTACCTGGACGGCTGCGCAAACCACTGGATGCCGCAAGAAGTCAACATGACCGCCGACATCGCCCTCTGGAAAACCCCGGAAGGCCTGACCGACGACGAACGCCGCATCGTGATGCGCAACCTGGGCTTCTTCTCCACCGCCGACTCCCTGGTCGCCAACAACCTGGTCCTGGCCGTGTACCGCCTGATCACCAACCCGGAGTGCCGCCAGTACATCCTGCGCCAGGCCTTTGAAGAGGCGATCCACACCCACGCCTACCAGTACTGCATCGAATCGCTGGCCATGGATGAAGGCGAGATCTTCAACATGTACCACGAGATCCCATCGGTCGCGAAGAAAGCCGCCTGGGGCCTGAAATATACCCGTTCGATCTCCGATCCGAAGTTCGAAACCGGCACCCCGGACACCGACAAAGAGTTGCTGCGCAACCTGATCGCCTACTACTGCGTCCTGGAAGGCATCTTCTTCTACTGCGGCTTCACCCAGATCCTCTCCATGGGCCGCCGCAACAAAATGACCGGCGTCGCCGAGCAGTTCCAGTACATCCTGCGCGACGAGTCCATGCACCTTAACTTCGGCATCGACGTGATCAACCAGATCAAAATCGAAAACCCACACCTGTGGGACGCCGAGATGAAGGAAGAAGCAACCCAGATGATCCTGCAAGGGACCCAACTGGAAATCGAATACGCCCGCGACACCATGCCTCGCGGCGTGCTGGGCATGAACGCGGCGATGATGGAGGACTACCTCAAGTTCATCGCCAACCGTCGCTTGTCGCAGATTGGGTTGAAGGAAGAGTATCCGGGGACGACGAATCCGTTCCCTTGGATGAGCGAGATCATGGACTTGAAGAAAGAGAAGAATTTCTTTGAGACTCGGGTGATTGAATATCAGACGGGTGGGGCGCTTAGCTGGGATTGATGTCTAAGTCCTAAGTTGAACCATCAGCGACTTAACTAAAAACCCCGTGAAAACGGGGTTTTTTATATTTCTGCAGCACCAAAGCCGCGTTTAACTCTGGGACCGGAACGCTACCTTTACCCTACGCAAAACTCAGAATCGTTCCGTATTGACGCCGCATCTCCTCGTTATCTGTTATGCCCACGAAAGCGCAGCTCTGTTCTCCGTGTACCTCGGAGACCCATCATGTCTGATGCTTACATTCCGGCGGTTTCTACCCGTCACAACGTCCATCTGCATGCCCTCTTGGTTGAAAACCAGGCTTGGTTCAGCGCCTCCGATTTGGGTCGCTTGATGAGCAAGCACCTCGATGAACGCATGACCCGCAAGCTTGACCCTGACCAGCGCAGGATGATGCTCATGCACATCCACGGCTTGACCGAAGAGCGTCTGATGCTGAGCGAGTCGGGCGTTTATGCATTGCTGGTTTATCACTACTGCCCTGAGTATCGATTGCTGCGTGAGTGGATCACGCATCAGGTAGTGCCTACCCTGCGGGATGAACGCTACTCGCATAAGATGGAACGACCTACGTTGAGTGTGCTGGATTGGCCGAAGATTTCGCTGTGCATGCTGCACTGGCAGGATGAGCCATGGATTCGTTTGCGGGATATGCCGGCGGTGCTGGTGGATGATCCGTTTAGCCAGCATGAATCCTGGTGGCGGAAAGCCTCTCGGATTATGCGAGGGTTTTGAGCTTCAATCGGAAGCCGTCGTCCGTGTTCGGGCGGCGGTTTTTTGTCGGGGATATGGAATTGGGGCTGCTACGCAGCCCAGCGGGAGCAAGCTCCCTCGCCACGGGAGTTGAGACGGCGACGCGGCAAGCTCCGTGAGTTTGAGAGCACCAATGCCAGTTCAGCCTGTTGAAAAAAGACCCAAGGAGACATGTAATGACGAAAAAAATAAGAACTGAGGCCTTCGAGTCGATTCACAGCTCGGCCGAAGCGCTGCTGAAAATCGGCGCTATCGACATGGCCACTATGCGGGAGTTCGATGAGGCCTGCATAACCGAGGTGTCTGCTGAAGTCTTAGAGCAAGAAGGCTCGTCTGAACTCAAAGCTGGCCGCCCTCAAAACCATCAATGACTTCTTCGGAGGAACGGCCAAACTCCGCCGACATCCAAATCTTCCCCTTCAACCGCCCAGGCTTGCGCGCCTGCGGTGTATCGATATGGGGCACCAGATCCAGATAAGGCTTGCCGGCCTTGGTGATCACCACGCTGTCGCCCCGCCATGCACGTGCACCCAGTTGAAAGAGCTGGGACTTTGCTTCGTGTAGGGTTACTCGCAGTTGCTCGCTCATACACCGCTCCAATGATTTAGCTGGACCAAGCTTGAGTGCTCGATAGGTTCTAGCTGGCGCTTCTAGTCACTGTCCTGAGGTTTGTCACTTAATCGGCCTTGCCGCCATCCTTGGTCTTCGTAACAACGCTACCAAGCTGTGCTGCGGTTTTGCGTCGGGGATTAGCGCCGCGAACAGGCGTTTCAGGATCCGTTTTTCGTTTCTGTGGGGGCGGTGCGTAGATGGATGTTGCAGCCTTCGTCAGCCCCAATCGCAGCCCGAACTTTCTCAGAATACATTCGAGCGTGTTGATGGTCGGGTTACCCTTGTCCTTCTCGATCTGGTACAGGGCCTTGGTCGACATCTTGCACATGACAGCAAAGGTTTCCTGATCCAGCCCGGTCACTTCAAGCCGTAGTCGGCGGATAGCGGTTCCCAGGGTTTCAAATCCCGTCACATGCTGCGTGACGATGTCGGCAATAATCTCCCTGCGTTGTTCGACGGTGGGCTCATTCATCGAAGTTCCTAGTCGCTGTTTTCGGCATTATATTGCCGACTATCTGAGAGATCGGGCTATAACCGGCATTATAGTTCCGATTACTCCGTGTAAGGAACTGCAGAACGGGGGCTGCTTCGCAGCCCAGCGGGGATAAATCCCCTCGCCACGGGTTGCTGTCAGGGCGCAAGTAGAGGGCAGGCTTGATGATCGGGTTGGGGATTGGGAATCGCGAGCAGGCTCACTCCCACAGAGTTTGTGGTGCGTTGAAACTTTGGATGCAGCCCGCCGCGTCCTTCGGTATTAATACACTTCCTCTCACGGACCCGAGCCCGATGAAATTCGATACTGCCTACTGCCTCAGCCTCGATGCCAAGCTTTCGATCTATGACGTTCGGGATCTGAATTTCGACGAGACCATGGCCTTCGATTCGGCCAAGGAGCGCTTTCAGTGCCCCAACGATGCCTGTCGGGCGGCGTTTGATGAGGAGAATCGGCTGACGACGTTCAACGCCAAGAACGTCAATTACATCCGCACGCCACATTTCAAGAATCAACCTACTACCCAGCATATCGAGGGTTGCCCGTATGTCAGTCCGAAGATGCCGGGGCTGGGTCTGGAGAGTGGCGAGGCAGAAACGGATGATGGCCGTGAAGAGCATTTTCCGTCGGAGCTGTTGCTGACTCGGCGTGAGTACATTCGCAAGCCGTCGGATCAGCCGAAGGATCTTGCTGCGACTCGGCCCACGTCGAATCTTCCATCGTCCCACGGTGACAACGCCCATTCGGCCCAGGACTCGACACCCGACAAGACCAGCGTCTTCGCCCACCCGGTGGAGTGTTTCGTCTCGAACTTCGCGGACAAGGACCTGCTCAAGAGCAAGCCGCTGAAGATTGGCGAGCACACGGCGCCCTATGGGTCGTTCTTCAAGAAAATTGATTACTTGCAGGACAACAAGGGTTTGATTTACTGGGGCAAGATCAAGCAGATCAAGGATTACACGCTGAGCTTTCGCATCGATTTCGAAGCAAAGGTCTGGTTCAAGCAGCCGGACGAGGCGAAGAAGAAGCCTTACTCGGTCAACGTTTACCTGAGCAAGAAGCTGATCGATAACTACCGCAAGCGCAAAGCTTTCCTGGCAGAGATCAAGCATGCAATCGACAGTGACGCGCCGTTGTATTGCTTCTTTTATGGCGTGACGCCGGAGTTGAAGCAGGTGCCGAGCAAGAAGAACCCCGAAGAAACGTTCGGGGTGTTCAGTGCCAGTATCGAGAGCCTGGATCACTTCATTATTCGGGAGGCGCCGGGGTTGTCCGAGAAGTGACTTGCAGCACCACGCTTTTTATTGCGTCTCCAACCACCACAACCGGCAAACTCAGCGGGTTGCCGTGGGATTACACCGTCGTACTGTGTCAGAAAACCGCGTCGGAACAAGATGGAACATCGTGGAAAACTGGGACATGCCCCGAGTGCCTGGCTGGAGAAGACCGCTGGTCATTGATCAAAAAAATGAGATTGAAGTGGACTCAAAACAACTGTACAAAAACACAGTATTTTTCGAATCCATCGCTTTGGAGCACCCCATGGCCTCTCTCGCAATCAAAACCACCTTGGAACGCATCGCGGTCTATCAATTCACCCCCGCTCACAGCCAGCAGGCCCGAGCCATGCTGGGCTGGAGTGTCGAAGAGCTGTCGCGACAGTCCGGCGTCTCGGTCCGGGCCATTCGGCGCTTCGAGGCCGGTGGCGAGCTGCTTGACGTGACGCGCCTGGCGCTGGCCTTCCGGCTGGAGGCCGAAGGGTTGGTGTTCTTCCCGGGTTTCGCTCCGGGACGCGGCATGAATATCAAAGGCGCCACGCCAGATCCGATGGAGCGGTCGGACTACGCAATGATCGAATAAACGAGCCGGGCGTCAGGCCATGCCGGTCTGGTTCTGATAAGCCGAGGGCTCCACGTCCAGCCACCAGGCGCGGCCACGTTGCGGTTGCGTCAGGGTGAATGCTTCGCCCATTTGCGGCGTAGTGATGCAAACGTTGCGCTCCCAGGCCAGCGCCAGGATGCGGTCGAAAGGTTCATACCAGGCGTGCATCGCCAGGTCGAACGTGCCGTTGTGGATCGGCAAGAGCCAACGGCCCTTCAGATCGATATGGGCCTGCAAGGTCTGCTCCGGCTGCATGTGGACATGGGGCCAATCGACGTTATAGGCGCCGGTTTCCATCAGCGTCAGGTCAAAGGGCCCGTATTGCTCGCCGATGCGTTTGAAACCATCGAAATAACCGGTGTCGCCACTGAAGAAAACTCGCGTGTCGCCATCGATCATTACCCATGAGGCCCATAGCGTGCCATTGCTGTCGAACAGGCCGCGCCCGGAGAAGTGCTGGGACGGCGTGGCAACAAATTCGATGCCCGCCACCTCGGTGCCTTGCCACCAGTCCAACTGGCGCACCTTGCCGGCGTCGATACCCCACTTGACCAAGGTATCGCCCACGCCAAGCGGTGCCAGGAAATAGCGAGTCTTGGCGGCGAGTTTCAGGATGGCGTGATGATCGAGGTGGTCGTAATGGTCATGGGAAAGGATCACCGCTTCGATCGGTGGCAGCTCCTCAAGGCTGATGGGCGGCTGATGAAAACGCTTCGGCCCGGCCCACTGCACGGGCGAGGCGCGCTCGGAGAAAACCGGATCGGTCAGCCAGAATTTGTCCCGCAGCTTGAGCAACACGGTGGAATGGCCGAGACGGAAGACGCTGTGGTTCGGCGCCGCCAGAAGGGCGGCGCGAGTCAACGGTCGAACGTCGATGGTGCCCGCAGGCCGTGTATTGCGCGGTTTATGGAAGATCATGTTCCAGATGACGCGCAAGGTTGTGCCAAAACCCTCACGTGGCGTAACGGCATGATTGCGGTATTTGCCCTGTTCATGCCGTGACGAAGGATTTTCGGTCGAAAAAGAAGGGTTGGTCATGTGCGATAACTCCAAGGGCGTCGGCGCGCTGCACTTCGCCGTCGTGGGACGCTGGATGGCCGTTGCAATGCACGCTCAGCCACTTGAATCAAAAACTACACTACATGGTGTAGTTTCTAGATTGCATGAATCTCCTGGGCAAGTAAACTGCCGGGTGTAACTTCTTTTTTCCTACCGACAAATGCCCATGACCGTACCGCAGCGCCTTACCGAGCGAAAACGCGAAGCCATCCTTCAATCCGCGATTGCGGAGTTTCGCAGCAGCGGTTTCGAGATCACCAGCATGGACAGGATCGCGGCGACTGCCGGCGTCTCGAAACGCACGGTGTATAACCACTTCCCCAGCAAGGAAGCCCTGTTCGCCGAGATTCTGAATCGACTATGGAACAGCATCACGGCAGAACAGCTCACCCCTTACGCCACGGATCAGCCTTTACGCGATCAGCTTCGAACGCTGCTTCAAGCCAAATTGCACATGCTGGCGGACGAGAATTTTCTCGACCTGGCGCGCATCGCCATCGCCGCAACGATCCACTCTCCGGAGCGGGCCCAAGACATGGTTGCGCGTATGGGCGAGCGTGAAGAAGGCTTGACCGTCTGGATTCGCATGGCCCAGGCCGACGGTCGATTGAAACCGGTTGACCCGGCATTCGCTGCCCAACAGATGCATGGGCTGATCAAGACATTCGCTTTCTGGCCGCAGATTTCCATGGGCCAGCCGAGCCTTGCATCGCCTGAACAGGCCCAGGTGATCGAATCTGCGTTGGACATGTTCCTGGCCTGTTACCAACGCTGAACCTCAGCTGCGCCGCAGAGTGCGCCCCAGCTCATCGAACAGCGTCACCACCGAGCGCAACGCGCGGCAGTCCGGTCGGGTCAGGAGCCAGAGCGCCGTGTCATACCCGGCCAATGGCTCACCAACGGGCGTCAGGCCCTGGTTGCCATCGATCAAAAAGTCCGGCAGTGCCGCCACTCCCAAACCGGCCCGCACCAGTTCGGTGACAGAAAGCATGCTATTACAACGATAGGCCGGCACCACCCCAGGCAAGTGCTGGCGGCGCCAGGCCACGGTGGGGTGATCAGGCAGGAAATCGTCCGGTGCGATCCAGGTCATGGACGCCAGGTCCCGCAGACTCGTCGAGCGCAGATACGCGTCGCCAGCACATACCCGATAAACCACATTGCCCAGATTGCGTCCCACCAGATGTTCCGGCGGCGTACGGGTCAAGCGCAAGGCAATGTCGGCATCGCGGCGGCTCAGGTTGGCGAAGTCGTTCGAGGTGCTCAGCTCCAGCGTCAACGCTGGATAAGCGGGCATGAACCGCGCCAACGCCGGCAGCAGCAATGCCTGCAGGACCGCGTCGGTACACGTCAGGCGCACCGTGCCGCTGACTACCTGGCCGCCCTGCTCCACGCCGACGCGCGCCGCCTCCAAAGCCTGTTCGGCACGTTCGGCTTGTTCGGCCAACGCCTGGGCCAGGCTCGTGGGTAAATACCCGGAACGGCTCTTTTCGAACAATGGCTGGCCCAGGGCCGCCTCCAGCCGACGTACCGAACGAAACACCGTCGATACATCCACGTGCAATAGCCGAGCGGCCCGGGCCAGCGAGCCGCCACGGACCAACGCCAGGATCAGGGACAGATCGGGATAGTCGAGACGATAGTGCGTCGCTGCATTGATCACTTGGGTAAACGCCAATATTGATTGCACAAACGCCAATCTATAGTGACGACCATGAATCAACAAGCGGCGGACCTCCCATGGAAAATCAGCATCCGTTAAACATCGCCCTGGTCGGCGACCACGACCCACGCATCACCGCGCATCGAGCGATCCCCCTCGCACTTGAGCTGGCTGCCAAGCAAACCGGCCATTCCATTCGTCTGCAATGGCTGGCAACACCGCTTATCGAGAACGCTGTGCTGGAGAACTTCGACGGTGTCTGGTGCGTACCCGGCAGCCCTTACCAAAACGAAAACGGCGCCTTACAAGCCATTCGTTTTGCCCGCGAACGGCTTCGCCCTTTCTTGGGCACCTGCGGCGGTTTTCAACATGCTGTGCTGGAATATGCCCGTAATGTGATGGGCTGGGCCGATGCCGTTCATGGTGAAACCTCTCCAGAAGCTGAACGGCCGCTGCTGACGCCGCTGAGCTGTGCCTTGGTCGAAACCATCGACAGCCTTCAGTTCGAGGCGGGCTCGCTGATTGCCAAGGCCTATGGCCGACAGACCGCGTTCGAGGGCTACCATTGCCGCTTCGGGGTCAATCCGGATTTTGAAAAAGACTTGCTGAGCCAGCGCCTGCACGCCGTTGCCCGGGATTCGGCCGACGACTTGCGAGCGGTGGAGCTGCGGGACCATCCGTTCTTTGTCTCCACGCTGTTCCAACCTGAACGTGCCGCATTAGAAGGACGGGTGCCCCCGCTGGTCCGCGCATTTGTCGAAGCCTGCGCGAGGAAAATATCATGAGCGCTGATCAATCTGTGGCGTGGTGGCTGGGAAGCTTTCGTGGCGAGGGAGCTCCCTCGCCACAAAACCGTGCCGTTCCAAAAATCTTTGTTGGCCCCACAGGGTTTTCTATTCAGTTCAACATCGAGTGCTCAGCCTTCCACCAACTGCCGCACCGCCATGATTTCCGGCAGATCGCTACGGGCCATGTACAGCCGCAACGGTTCGGTGAGGTTGATCCGGTCGTCGACGTGCTGGTCCAGCAGCAACTGGATTCGCTCGCGGTTGAGGGTCATGGCGCCGTCAGCCGCTGGAGTCCAGACGAATTCACTGGTGGGGATGATGCCGTCGTCGGCCACGTCCATGCCGAAGGCATCTTCGCTGAAACGCACAATGTACTGGCCGGTCTTGCGGTTCAGGCCGACGAAGCCCTTGAGCTGGTCCGCGGCCTGGCAGATGAATGTGGAAGTGGTGCGCATGGTAAACCTCAGGACGTCTGATTGATGGTTTACACGCAGGGCAAGCGAATACAGATTTTGAGGTTTCCCTCTGGCGGGGAAACTGGTGCCGCCAAGGTTACTTCAAAACATCCCGAAAATGCGTGGGAAAGATCTGCATCGCACAGGTTTATGACGGTCTGGCGATAGCGCCGAGCGCGTTCAGTTGTTAAAAGAGAGGTCTTTACACCCACGAAAGGACCTCGAACATGCCTGTCACACTCCCCCGTAGCGCGTTGATGCTGAGCCTGTTGCTCGGTTTCGGTCAGGCACATGCCGCCGAAGTCCCGAATCCCAAGGCCCTGGCAACCCTCCAAGGTATCCCCCACCCGGCGGTCATCGCCCATCGCGGTGCATCGTTCGACGCGCCGGAGTCCACCGCCGCGGCCTATAAACTGGCGCGTGACCTGGGCGCCGATTATCTGGAGCTCGACCTGCAACGCAGCAAGGACGGCGTGCTGTTCGTCTTGCACGACGACAGCCTGTTGCGCACCACCGATGTCGCGACCAGGTTTCCCGAGCGCAAGGACAAGACCGCCAACGAATTCACCATGGCCGAGCTCAAGACGCTGGACGCCGGCAGCTGGTTCAACGCGGCCTACCCGGATCGCGCGCGTCCTTCATACGCGGGTCTGAAAATCCTGACGCTGGACGAAGTCATCAACATCGCCGAGGGCAACCCGCAACACAAACCAGGGCTGTACATCGAGACCAAGGAGCCCAAGCTGTTTCCAGGCATCGAGCGCGACCTCAAGGACAAGCTGCAAGATCGTGGCTGGTTGAGCCCGGCAGGCTCCAAGCTGGCCAAGGGCGCCATCGGGGTAGGCCAAGGAAAGGGCAAGGTGGTATTGCAAACCTTCGAAAAGAGCAGCCTGGAACTGCTGCACAAGGAAATGCCGAAGGTGCCGAAAATCCTGTTGCTGTGGGTCGGCGAAGGCAATATCGAGCCCAAGTCCAAGGTGACGTTTGCCGAATCCGGCGAAACCGACAAGGCGGCGTACTACGCCAAACAGGAACCCAAGGATAAGGCCGAGTTCGAACAATGGGTCCAGTACGCCAAGGCCCAAGGCGCCATCGGCACCGGTCCTTCGGCGGCGTTGACCCATGGCGGCAGCCAGAGCTACACGGACCTGGTGCAGCCGTGGATGAACCAGTACACCCATGACCAAGGTTTACTGGTACATGTCTACACTGTGGATGAGCCGGTGGACTTCCAGAACGTGATGAATGCCGGCGTGGATGGCATTTTCACCAACCGGGCCAGTGAGTTGCTCAAGTACTTCAAGCGTCCCGAAACCGGCAGTGTGGCGCAACTATTGGAGAAGAACGGCTACTGAAGCATCAGGGCCGGATCGGGGCAGTTGCTGCAAGTTTTCCGAATTAAGGGTGAATTAAGTTGCCACAGATAATCTGAACCCACTTAAACGAATCACCCTTTAACGACACCAAGGAAAGACCTCATGAAAACGTTGACTGCCCTGTTCACCGCTGCCGCCCTGACCCTCACCGCCGGCCTGGCCCAGGCTGATGTTCGAATCGACCAGATTCCCCAGTTGGTCAAGGACGGCAAAATCAAATCGCTGGAATCGATGAATGCCGAAGCCCTGAAGTTGCACCCGGGCGCCACCATCACCGATACCGACCTGGACAATCACTTCAACGGCTATGAATATGAAGTGGAACTGAAAACCGCCGATGGCAAAGAGTATGACGTCGATTTTGATGCTACAACCGGCAAAGTCCTGAGCAACAAGCAAGATACTTGATCCCTCGATAAAGAGCCGCGCAACTTCCAAGTTGCGCGGTTTTTCTTTGCATCCGCCGAATGTAAACCGCTGCCGATCAGCCAACCCAGTCCAACCGTCACAAAACCTTCAAAAAACCCTGCAATGATGCCGCTCAAGTGAACCTGTCATCGCCACGACAGGCACTTCCCGCCAGCGAGCCTTCATGAACCACAGCATCGACCAAAGCCACCGCGATCCGGACCTGTTCGGCCTGCTCTACGGGTTTCGCTTCCGCCCCGGCGAACGCGGGCGAGAGATCGATTCGGCCCAGGCCCTGCGAAGCCTGCAGCAACCGGAGGATGCCGACGAATTCCTCTGGCTGCACCTGAACCTGGCTCATGCCGCTTGTGAGCGCTGGATGAAAAACCATCTGGCCTTGCCCGTGGAGTTTTTCGAAGCGTTGCACGAAGGCTCGCGCTCGACCCGCATCGAACACGTGGACTCAGCCTTGCTGGCCGTGGTGAACGATGTGGTATTCAACCTCAGCAACCTGGTGTCCTCGGATGTGTCCACGTTGTGGGTTTGCGTCCACAGTCGGCTGATAGTCAGCGCACGCCTGCAACCGCTGCACTCGGTCGACAAGCTGCGCTCGTCGGTCAAGGCCGGGGAACACTTTCGCTCGCCGCTTGAACTACTCGTGCATTTATTGCGCGACCAAGGCGAAGTGCTCACCCAGATCGTGCGCAAGACCAGCCTCAGCGTCGACCAGATCGAAGACCAACTGCTGTCTTCGCGCGTGTCCAACAACCGCGCCGAGCTAGGCAGCCAACGCCGGATACTGGTGCGCCTGCAACGCCTGCTGGCATTGGAGCCGGGTTCGTTGCTGCGTCTGCTCAATCGCCCACCGCAGTGGTTGCAGAAAGAAGACGTCAAGGAGCTGCGCAAATCCACCGAGGAGTTCGCGTTGATCATCAACGACCTCACCGCCCTTGGCGAGCGGATCAAATTGCTGCAGGAAGAAATTGCCGCCAACCTCAACGAACAGAGCAACCGCACGCTGTTCACCCTGACGGTGGTCACGGTGCTGGCGCTGCCCATCAACATCATTGCCGGTTTTTTTGGCATGAATGTCGGCGGTGTGCCGTTGGCCGGTGATGACCACGGCTTCTGGATCCTGGTGGCGTTGGTGGCGACCTTCACCGTGATTGCAGGCCGATGGGCATTTCGCAAGCGGCGCGATTACTGAGATTGGCCCACCTCGGGCTCGCATAAGCTGTTGTGGCGAGGGAGCTTGCTCCCGCTCGGCTGCGCAGCAGTCGTAAAAGCTGCCTACCGTTTTATTCCTGACCCACCGCGTTGAATGGCTTTAGGGCTGCTACGCAGCCCAGCGGGAGCAAGCTCCCTCGCCACGGGTGTTAATCAGACCCTATTGCAAACAGGTCAACGCTCTCAGGCACTCAACCGCGCCGTCACTTCATTCAACTGCCCGGACAACCCGTGCAGATCCCGGCTCGCCGCTTCGGTGCGCTGCACGTTGTCCAGGTTGGTGCTGGCAATGCAGGTGATTTCTGTCAGGTTGCGCGAGATGTCCTCGGCCACCGAGGTCTGCTCTTCCGCAGCCGTAGCGATCTGGCGGTTCATGTCGCGAATCGCTTCGACCGCATGAGTGATGCGTTCGAGCATCTCGCCGGCCTGGGTCACTTGCTCGACACTTTCTTCGCTGCGCGACTGCCCGCTTTCGATGGCTTGGGCCGCGTCCACCGCACCGGTTTGCACCGTCTGGATGATCTGGTTGATCTCGATGATCGACGACGCCGTGCGCTGGGCGAGGCTGCGTACTTCATCGGCGACCACCGCAAAACCACGCCCTGCCTCACCGGCTCGAGCGGCTTCGATGGCGGCATTGAGGGCCAGCAGGTTGGTCTGTTCGGCAATTCCGCGAATGACTTCCAGCACCTTGCCGATGCGACCGCTGTCGGTTTCCAGGCGACGAATGACCGTGGCGGTGTTGGCGATTTCGCCGCGCATCTGGGTGATGGTGTGGATGGTGCCTTGCATCACCTTCTCGCCCTGTTGCGCCGAGTGATCGGCCTCATCGGCGGCCCGAGCGGCGTCGGCGGCATGGCGGGCGACTTCCTGGGCGGTGGCGGACATTTCGTTCATCGCCGTCGCCACCTGATCGGTGCGTTCGAATTGTTCGCTCGTCCCCTGGCTCATCAGGCTGGCGATGGCATTGAGCTCACCGCTGGCGCTGTCCAGCTCCGTCGCACTGCGTTGCAGGCGCGTGAAGGTTTCGGCGAGGAAATCGCGCAGCGTATTCGCCGCCAGGGCCAGGTCGCCCAACTCATCCTGGCGGGTGCTGGTGACGCGTTCGCCAAAACGCCCGCGGCTCAGTTGAGTCACGTATTCGATCAGGTTACGGATGGGCTGCACCAGGTTGCGGTTGATCAGCCACAGGCTCAGCAGCCAGACCAGCAGCCCCGAGACAAGCATGATCACAGTGCCCAGCATGATCGTGCGATCGGCACCGGCACTGATCAGCGCCGATTGTTCATCACCCAGTTTATGCAGCTCGACCACCAGCTCGCTCATCTGCTCACTGGTCGCACGGTCGACACCCTTGACCGCCGCGTCACCCGCCGAAGCGTCGCCGCCTGCCG
Organism: Pseudomonas sp. Z5-35; assembly: GCF_051131945.1. Taxonomy (NCBI): domain Bacteria; kingdom Pseudomonadati; phylum Pseudomonadota; class Gammaproteobacteria; order Pseudomonadales; family Pseudomonadaceae; genus Pseudomonas; species Pseudomonas sp. Z5-35. The sequence goes on along the minus strand of NZ_CP071640.1, from coordinate 1,477,927 downwards.
CCACAAACGCATCACGGCCCTTTTGATAGCCCGCACCTAGCTGGGCATGTTCGCCCCGCAGACGTTCGATGCGTGATCTGATGGGAGCGGGAACCCCTTCGTGCTTGATCAATTCGCCCAAGAGGCTCTGGACGTCGCCCTGACGCGCCTCGAACTGCTTCCAGTATTTATCCAGCTCCGCCGGTTGCTTGCCACGCAGCAAGACGTTCTTCCACTCCTGGACCTGAACTTTGAATTGCAGGTTGGCCTCATCGATCAATTGCGACGCACGCAACGGGCCATCAATCAGGTTGCGATAATTGTGAATGCCATCGGAAAGGAAATGAAAGGACGCCAGGGCGATCAACAGCATCGCCAGCAGGCTACCCGTCAGCAAGGCAAGGATCTGGGCTCTCAGGGATTTTTGTAGGAACATGCAATCGATCTCTTCAAATAAAGGACCTCCATGTCCAGGGTCCACTGTCGCAACTGAGCGTGGAAGATATGAACATGGGATCGGCCCGCATCCAGTGTTCTTGAGCCTTGGCGACCATCGGTAGCGGCGTCGTTTTTCCCCGGTGGTCATGACTTGTCCAGACAATCCCTTTTGTCGCGCATCGGGGTTTAAAAGTCTTTTTGTCATTTCTCCTGGGGTATCCTGCCCACGCTTTGTACAAGCGCGGATCTACCCGATCGATCAACAGACTTTGCGAGGAGCGCGATATGCACGAGATTCCTAATCTCCCCTTCCCAAGCCTGCACGAACCTGAGCAGACGACCACGCTACAAGCCGGGGGGCAACCCGACGCCCAGCAACCCGAGCCGCCGCAAGCCACTGAACGCCGCCAGGCCGACAGCGACGACTGATACACCCGCACCAACAGACTGTGGAAAGCGCTAAGATGCGCTTTCCACACCGCCTGAATTCCGAGCCCCGTACCATGACCGATGACATCCCTACCTTCAGCGAAGCCCAGGCCAGCATGCTGATCGGCACAGCGGAAAAAATGGTCGATATCTGGACCCGCCTTTCTCCTGAGAAACAAGCCACCCTGCTGGCTCGGTTCGGCACGGAGGAAAATGCCCTTGCTGCGTTGGTGACCACACATCTGGTCGCTGACAAAAACACAGCTGAACCGCCGCCCGGCAAATAGTTTTACTTTTCCAGTCGCCATCCCCACGGTCGCCGCTATCATAAGCAGCCTATCTATCCAGCTGCCCCGTGGACCTTTTACCCATGCCAGATCCCCAGCGCCCCTTGGCGGTCACGCTGCAAGTCGTCTCCATCGTCCTGTTCACTTTCATCGGCTACCTGAATATCGGCATTCCCCTGGCCGTGCTGCCCGGCTTCGTCCATGGCGAACTGGGTTTCGGCGCGGTGATCGCCGGGCTGGTAATCAGCGTCCAGTACTTGGCCACCTTGCTCAGCCGTCCTTATGCGGGACGCATCATCGACAACCTGGGCAGCAAGCGCGCAGTGATGTTCGGCCTCGCCGGCTGCGGACTGAGCGGTGTGTTCATGCTGGTGTCTGCCTGGACGCCACACCTGCCGACATTCAGCCTGATCAGCCTGCTGATCGGTCGCCTGGTGTTGGGCAGTGCGGAAAGCCTGGTGGGCTCGGGTTCGATTGGCTGGGGCATCGGCCGAGTCGGGGCGGCGAACACCGCCAAAGTGATTTCCTGGAACGGAATTGCCAGTTACGGCGCGCTGGCGATCGGTGCCCCGCTGGGGGTTTGGCTAGTCAATGCGTTGGGACTTTGGAGCATGGGCGTCAGCATCATTGCGCTCGGCCTGCTGGGGCTGGCATTGGCTTGGCGCAAGACCGCGGCGCCCATCGTCTCTGGCGAACGCCTGCCCTTCATGCACGTGTTAGGACGAGTGCTTCCCCACGGCTGCGGGCTGGCCCTGGGGTCCATCGGGTTCGGCACCATCGCGACTTTCATTACCCTGTACTACGCGACACAGCACTGGGATAACGCCGTGCTGTGCCTGAGCCTGTTCGGCGCCAGCTTCATCGGCGCACGCTTGCTGTTCGGCAACCTGATCAACCGTCTCGGTGGGTTCCGGGTGGCGATCGCCTGCCTGTCGGTGGAAACCCTCGGTCTGTTGCTGTTGTGGTTGGCGCCGGATGCGCAGTGGGCCCTGGCGGGTGCGGCGTTGAGTGGTTTTGGTTTCTCGCTGGTATTCCCGGCGCTGGGCGTGGAAGCGGTCAACCTGGTGCCGGCCTCCAGTCGTGGGGCGGCGGTGGGTGCTTATTCGCTGTTCATCGACTTGTCGCTGGGCATCACCGGTCCGCTGGCCGGTGCGATTGCCGCAGGGTTCGGCTTTGCCTCGATCTTCCTGTTCGCCGCGCTGGCGGCGTTGGGCGGGCTGGCGTTGAGCGTCTACCTGTATCGCCAGGCACCTCGCTACCGTGAAGAACGGGAAAAGAACTAGAAATCCACCTTGCCGCGACCGGCCTTGATCGAACCGCGCTTGGTCTTGGATTCCAGGCGGCGCTTTTTTGAGCCCAAGGTCGGCTTGGTCGGGCGGCGCTTCTTTTCGACTTTGGTGGCGCTGAGGATCAACTCGACGAGACGCTCCAGGGCATCGGCGCGGTTCTGCTCCTGCGTACGGTATTGCTGGGCCTTGATGATCAACACGCCTTCGCTGGTAATCCGACTGTCACGCAGCGCCAGCAGCCGCTCCTTGTAGAACTCGGGCAAGGACGAGGCCGGAATGTCGAAGCGCAGGTGCACGGCGCTGGAAACCTTGTTGACGTTCTGCCCGCCGGCGCCTTGGGCGCGGATAGCCGTCAGCTCGATCTCCGCGTCGGGGATGTGCACGTTGTTGGAAATCACCAGCATGGAAAGTGTCCGGTATCAGGCTCCACAGGATACCCCGAATTTTCAGGTGTCTTGCCTTAATGCAACAAACCCGGCACTTGGCCGGGTTTGTCGTATTTCAAGATTGCTTACTTGGCAGTAGCCGCCATCGTCAGTTCATGCCGGGCACTGCGCTTGTTCTTGATCACGTAGCACCCCCACATGAACACCACCCACACCGGAATCGCATAGACCGAGATCTGAATGCCCGGGATCAACAGCATCACGCCCAGGATGAACACCACGAACGCCAGGCAGACGTAGTTGCCGTACGGATACCACAACGCCTTGAACAGCGGCGTCTGGCGAGTCTGGTTCATGTGCTGGCGGAACTTGAAGTGCGAGTAGCTGATCATCGCCCAGTTGATCACCAACGTCGCGACCACCAACGACATCAGTAACTCCAGCGCATGCTGCGGGATCAGGTAGTTCAGCAGCACCGCCACCAGCGTGACCGCCGCCGATGCGAGGATCGAACGCACCGGCACGCCGCGCTTGTCGATTTTCGCCAGGCCCTTGGGCGCATCGCCCTGCTCGGCCATGCCGAGCAACATGCGGCTGTTGCAGTAAGTGCCGCTGTTGTACACCGACAACGCAGCGGTCAACACGACGAAGTTGAGAATGTGCGCCGCGGTGTTGCTGCCCAGCATCGAGAACACCTGGACGAACGGACTGCCGCTGTAGGCATCGCCGGACGCATTGAGCGTGGACAACAGGCTGTCCCACGGCGTCAACGACAGCAGCACCACCAACGCGCCGATGTAGAAAATCAGGATGCGGTAGATCACTTGGTTGATGGCTTTGGGAATCACGGTTTTCGGTTTGTCGGCTTCGGCTGCGGTGAAACCGAGCATTTCCAGGCCGCCAAAGGAGAACATGATGATCGCCATCGCCATGACCAGGCCGCTCACGCCGTTGGGGAAAAATCCGCCATGGGCCCACAGGTTGGTCACCGAGGCTTGCGGGCCGCCGTTACCGCTGACCAGCAAATAGCTGCCCAAGGCAATCATGCCGACAATCGCCACCACCTTGATGATCGCAAACCAGAACTCGGCCTCGCCGAAGACTTTGACATTGGCCAGGTTGATGGCGTTGATCAGGACGAAGAACGCCGCCGCCGACGCCCAGGTCGGGATGTCCGGCGCCCAGTAATGAATGTATTTGCCGACCGCCGTCAGCTCGGACATGCCCACCAGGATATAGAGGATCCAGCAGTTCCAGCCCGACAGGAACCCGGCGAAACCGCCCCAGTATTTATGGGCAAAGTGACTGAAGGAGCCGGCGACGGGCTCTTCGACGATCATTTCACCGAGCTGGCGCATGATCATGAAGGCGATGAACCCGCAGATGGCATAGCCGAGGATCATCGACGGGCCGGCTGATTTCAGCACCCCCGCCGAGCCGAGGAACAGGCCGGTGCCGATCGCGCCGCCGAGGGCGATCAACTGGATGTGGCGATTTTTCAGGCCGCGCTTCAGCTCGCCAGAATGCGTATTTTCTACAACGGTCATGCGTCACCTATTTGTTTTTATCTGTGACGAAATCGGACCCGACACGCTTGTGGCGTGGCGGAGTGAACAAGGCGGATAACCTTGAAAGTGCGTGGGTACGCGAAGGGTCACAGTAAAACGCGGCGCATTGTACACTGCAGTCCCCTCGCTGCCAGACACCACCCGATCAGCGTCTCACCCCGCACTTGAGGTCTGGCGCGCATCTGACCCTTCCCGCGGGCTTGAAACAAGCGCTGCGAAGTAGCAAAAAAACGCGTCAAGCCGGGCCACCCGGCAGCTTTTTCTTACAGCCCTTCCAAATGCCGATACCGGTCCGCTCCAACGGTCAAAACCGTCAGCATTCCTTTACAAGCCGTAACGTAGACTTTCCATGCGGGAAGTTTTCGAAGGATGACCGCAAATTGACGGTAGGTAGCTACCTAACAAAAAAACAAGCCCACATGACTGTTTTCCAAAGGGTAAATCCCCCACGTAAATTAGAATAAAAAATTCATAATAAAAAAATAGATTATTTTTTTGCATTCCAAAAAACCCTCGACTAGGTTTTCCCCCACTTGCCACGGCATCGTGCCGGCGAGTTTTTGCGGTGCCGGTTCGCTCGGGTTCTGCTCACGAATCGGCCCGCGTTTTCCGCAAAAGTCATCTAGGAGATTCACTATGCAAACACTGGACAAAGACTTGGAAACCGAACTGCAACTGGATGAATGGTTCGAGGCACCGACCCATGAAGCCGCCGTCGAAATGATGCAAGCCGACGCCGTCGTTCCGTTCGGCACGGCGATGTGGCCTCTGTAAGCGATACCCGGCGGAGCTGATCCGGCCGGTCGGTTCCGCCACTTTGCTAACAGGACGCCAATCATTCGTCAGGGAAGAATAAGCATGGACACACAACGAGCCATCTCACATTTCCTTTACTACCTCGAACATCATCCCGCCCTGGCCGGCATCCAGCCCGCCAAGGTATTGCTCGGCCACACCGCCGACTACGAAGCATTGACCGGTGCCATCGCCGAACAGGCTGGCAGCGGCTCGCCGTTCCAGTTCAGCGCCATGCGCCTGGATCTCGAAACTACCGAGCGCCTGTCACAGGCCATTGCTGAAAGCGATCTGTACATTTTCTTCTACGACTCTTCCACCCTGCCCAATCCACGTCCCGACGGCCCGGACTTTGTCCGTGCGCTGCAAAGCGTGATGGCGGACAACTGGAAGAAATCGCTGCTGTTCAAAGATTACGGCGACTATTTCTACGACACCTTCAGCGTCATCCCCCAACGCATCGCCGGGCTCAACAGTCACCTCATCCGCCGCATGTCCCAAGCCGCGACCTTGAGTTTCGAAGATGGCCACGGCTCATATTTCGACACGGCGTTGAACGGCGTGAAGAAGTGGACCGACATCAATGGCGTCGGCAACTACGACCTCGCCCCCGGCGAAATTGCTACCCACAGCGACGCCATCAATGGCCAGGTGAAATTCGTCGGGACGTTTCTCAGCACGATTCCGTTCGCTCGTAAATATGGTGTGCTGCAATCGCCGCTGGAGCTGTGGATCGAAGATTCGACCATTCAGAAAATTGCCACCGACGTGCCGGGCCTGGAACACGATTTCAACCGATACCTGGACGCCAACCCATCGAACCGGCGCATCGAGGAGTTGGGAATCGGCACCAACGAAGGCGTCAAGAGCCTGTACGCCCGCAATGCCGGTTTCGAAGAACGCCACTGCGGCCTGCACCTGGGGCTGGGCGGCGGGGCCAAGGGCAGCCATCATCTGGACCTGATCTTTGAAGGCGGTGTGCTGGCGCTGGACAATAAGCCGATGTTTGATGGGCGGTTTGTGCTTTAGGGGCAGTTTTGAGCTGCGAGCTGCAAGCTGCAAGAAAGAGCGGGCACCGAGGGTGTGCCTTATCCGAAACGTATCATTCAGCCAAGCAAAAAAAAAACGCCAACCCAACGGTTGGCGTTTTTTCTTGCCGCTTGCAGCTAGAAACTCACAGCTGCCTCACTCCGGCTTCCGGCGTCCAAACCCTGGACGCTGGCCGGAACCGGCCGGCGCGCCACGGCGTTTGCCTGATGGCGCGTCACGGTCGGCCAGGATGATGCCCGGACGCTTTTTCGGTGCAGGCTTGGCCGGGCGCTTGGTGTCGGCCGGACGGTCGGCGACCGGTGTGCCGCGACCTGCCGGAGCGCCGCGACCTTCGCCACGCTCAGTGCCACGCTCGGTACGGCCGTTGGCCGGACGTGGCGTGCGCGGGCCACGCTCGCCGTCCTGGCGCGGCGCCGGCTTGCGGGCCGGGCGTTCGCCTTCGAGTTGCGGCTCACGGGAAGGACGCGGGCCGGTCGCTGCGCCGTCGGCAGCAGGGCGCAAGGTACGCACGCGCTCGGTCTTGCCCATCGGACGCGAGGACTTGCGCTGCATGCGATCCAGCTTGTCCTTGCTCTTGGCGGTCATCTGCGGCATTGCCACAGGCTTGAGGCCCACTTCGGCCGCCAGGATATCGACTTCCTGCTGGGTCATTTCGCGCCAGCGGCCCATCGGCAGGTCGGAGTTGAGGAACACCGGGCCGAAACGCACGCGTTTCAGGCGGCTGACCACCAGGCCCTGGGATTCCCACAGCCGGCGCACTTCACGGTTCCGGCCTTCCATCACCACGCAGTGGTACCAGTGGTTGAAACCCTCACCGCCTGGGGCCTGCTTGATGTCGGTAAACCGAGCCGGGCCGTCTTCCAGCACAACGCCGGCCTTGAGGCGCTCGATCATTTCGTCATCGACTTCACCACGCACGCGCACGGCGTATTCGCGGTCCATCTCGTAGGACGGGTGCATCAGGCGGTTGGCCAGTTCACCGTCGGTGGTGAACATCAGCAGACCGGTGGTGTTGATGTCCAGGCGACCGATGTTGATCCAGCGGCCTTCTTTCGGACGCGGCATCTTGTCGAACACCGTCGGACGGCCTTCCGGGTCGTCACGGGTGCAGATTTCACCGTCGGGTTTGTTGTACATGATCACGCGGCGCACCGTTTCGGCGGCCTCTTCGCGCTTGATCACCTTGCCATCGATGGTGATAGCGTCGTGCATGTCGACACGCAGGCCCAAGGTGGCATCTTTGCCGTTGACCTTGATGCGGCCCTGGGTGATCCAGGCTTCCACGTCACGGCGCGAGCCGACGCCGATACGGGCGAGGACTTTTTGCAACTTCTCGCCTGCTGGGCCGATTTCCTGGCTGTCGTTCTGGTCTAGGTCTTTCATTTCTGGGCACCTCCCGGTGTGGTCGGGTCAGGCGTGGCCTGACGCTTTGAAAACAGGTCATTCGGCGAAGGGATCGCCAAAGGGTCGCGAATCATACGCTCGTTGAGGCTTTCGCGCATCAGAGACTAGCTGATCGTACAGTGCTTAGCGCTTTTTCCGCCGACCGGTGGCGCCAAGCTTGATCAGGCGCAGCGCCGCTTCGGCGAGTACGACGCGCCTGTCTTCTTTGTCGAGTTTTTTCCAAGCCTTGATTTCGCGCTTGCTGCGCCCGCAGCCGATGCAAATATCATCGTCGAACTTGCAGAGGCTGATGCAGGGGTCTTTGATGGCGCTCATGATAATTCCTGTCACGCCGCAAGCCCGGGATGGGCAAGCGGGTCAATCTTCGAACTGGCGCCGCTCGTTTTCAATCGCTTCGGCCAGGGCGCGAGCCTCGGCCTCTTCGTCGCTCAGCTCGGGTTCGGGCTCGCGCGGTTCGAGGGCGGCAACCGCAGCGAGCAGCTTTTCCCGTGCCTGTGCAACGCCGAGAATATCGTCTTCGGGTTCGGGTTCAGGCTCGACAGCAAGTTCAACTGCATCGACTTGCTGTGGCTGTTGTTCCGTCCCGTCCTCAATATCCGGAGCGTCACGCAGCAAATCGTCGAAGTCAGTCTTCAGGCCCTCCTCCATGGTGTCCAGCTCCAGCAACAACGAATGGAAACTGGTCTCCTCCTTCGGCTCCTCAGGCTCGGCACTGGCATCGGCCAACGCTTGCAGGCTTTGAGGCACCGGGGCGTCGTCGAACCCGAGCATAGGTTCTGGCTCCAGCTCCCGCAGCTCGGCCAGCGGCGGCAGGTCGTCGAGGTTCTTCAAGTTGAAGTGATCGAGAAAAGCCTTGGTGGTGGCAAACATCGCCGGTTTGCCCGGCACGTCACGATAGCCGACGACGCGGATCCACTCGCGCTCCAGCAACGTCTTGACGATGTGGCTGTTGACCGCCACGCCCCGTACATCCTCGATCTCGCCCCGGGTGATGGGTTGGCGATAGGCAATCAGCGCCATGGTTTCGAGCATCGCCCGGGAGTAACGCTGCGGCCGCTCCTCCCAAAGGCGCCCGACCCAGGGCGAGAATTTCTCGCGGATTTGCAGGCGATAACCAGACGCCACCTCCTTGAGCTCGAATGCCCGCCCCTCGCAGGACTTGCCCAACAGTGTCAGGGCTTTCTTGAACACGGCCGGCTCGGGCCGCTCGCCTTCTTCGAAGAGTTCGAACAGGCGCTCCATCGATTGCGGCTTTCCGGAAGCCAACAGGAAAGCTTCAAGCAAGGGCGCCAGCTCGCGGGGTTCAGTCAGATTCATTGATTTGCTCGTTATTCGGCTCGGGCCCGCACGTGGATCGCTGCGAACGGCTCATTCTGCACCAGCTCGACCAAGGATTCCTTGACCAATTCCAGGACTGCCATAAACGTCACCACCACCCCCAGCCGCCCTTCCTCGGCGGTGAACAGCTCGACGAACGGCACGAAGCCGCCGCCCTTGAGCCGCTCCAGCACATCGCTCATGCGCTCGCGGGTGGACAGTGCTTCGCGGCTGACCTGGTGACTTTCAAACATATCGCCCCGGCGCAAGACCTCGGCCATGGACATCAACAGCTCTTCCAGGCTCACGTCTGGCAGCAACTTGCGCGCCCGCGCTTCAGGCGCATCGAGCTTGGGCACCACCACGTCGCGCCCGACCCGGTTCAGGCCATCGAGGCCTTCGGCCGCGGCCTTGAAGCGCTCGTATTCCTGCAAGCGACGGATCAGCTCGGCCCTCGGATCGTCTTCTTCCTCTTCGACCGCGGCCGAACGCGGCAGCAACATGCGCGACTTGATTTCGGCCAGCATCGCGGCCATCACCAGGTATTCGGCCGCCAGCTCCAGGCGCACCGACTGCATCAGCTCGACGTAGCCCATGTATTGACGGGTGATTTCCGCCACGGGAATGTCGAGGATGTTGATGTTCTGTTTGCGGATCAGGTACAGCAGCAGGTCAAGCGGGCCTTCGAAGGCTTCGAGGAAAACCTCCAGCGCATCCGGCGGGATGTATAGGTCCAGGGGCATTTCCAGGACCGCCTGGCCATAGACCATGGCAAAGGGCAATTCCTGTTGCGCGCCGGCCTGGCTGTCGACGCTTTCGACGGCGGTCTCAACAGCGGACATTCAGGCCTCGACCATGAACGGCGTCGGATCACCGCAGCCGACACGCACCACTTGGGGCTCGCCATCGGCGAGGTTGATCACGGTGGAGGCCGACATGCCGCCGAAACCGCCGTCGATGATCAGGTCCACCTGGTGCTCGAGTATCTGGCGCATTTCATAGGGATCGGTCAACGGCTCGGTCTCGCCGGGCATGATCAACGTCACGCTCATCAGCGGTTCACCCAACTCAGCCAGCAGCGCCAAGGCAATCGGGTGGCTCGGCACACGCAGGCCGATGGTGCGTTTTTTCGGGTGCAGCAACAGCCGCGGGACTTCCCGCGTGGCGTTGAGAATAAATGTGTAAGGGCCTGGCAGATGAGCCTTGAGCAGGCGGAAGGTGCCGGTGTCGATCTTGGCGAACAGCCCCAACTGCGACAGGTCGCTACAGATGAGCGCGAAGTTGTGCTTGTCATCCAACTGGCGCAGGCGTCTTACCCGCTCCACAGCATTTTTATCGCCGATCTGGCAACCAATCGCGTAGGACGAGTCGGTGGGATAAACCACTACACCACCACCACGGATGATCTCCACCGCCTGTTTGATCAGGCGCGCTTGCGGGTTTTCCGGATGAATCTGGAAAAATTGACTCACGTGTTCTACCTGTTCAGACGGCGGCGATAACGGGATCATGTTTGAATCTACACCATAGTGGTGGCAGATCTTCCGGCAACGGGCGGTATTCGCCAATCTCGGACCAGCCCCCCGGGCCGTGGAAATCACTGCCGGCGGTGACCAGCAGCCCAAACTCCCGGGCGAGGATCGCCAGGCTGCCGACCTGCTCGGCCGGCTGATGGCCATTGACCACTTCGATGGCATGGCCCCCTGCTTGAATATAGTCGGCTATCAGGCGGCGGCGCTTGCTGCGGGTGAAATCGTAGTGCCAGGGATGTGCAAGGCTGATCCACGCCCCGGCGGCTCGCAGCGTCGCGACGGTTTCCTCCAGGGTGGGCCAATGCTGCTTGACGTCCCCCAGCTTGCCGGCCCCCAGCCATTTGCGGAAGGCTTCGGCGCGATCCTTGACATAACCTTCGCTCACCATCCAGTCGGCAAAATGCGGCCGGGCCGGCGCATTGCCGCTGTCGCCTAGGGCCTGCTGGATTTGCCGGGCGCCTTCCAGCGCACCGGGCATGCCCTTGAGGGCCAGCTTGCGGCTGATCTCCTCGGAGCGCAGCCAGCGACCGTCGCGCAATTGTGCGATGGCCTGGACCAGCGCCGGCGCATTCACATCGAAACCGTAGCCCAGCACATGGATGGTCGCCCCGCCCCAGGTGCAGGACAGCTCAACACCGTTGACAAGCTGCATGCCCAGCGCGGTGGCGGCGCTGCGCGCCTCGTCCAGGCCTTCGAGGGTATCGTGATCGGTCAGGGCCAGGACTCGCACGCCGTGCTCGTACGCCCGCGCCACCAGAACCGCAGGCGCCAGGGCACCATCGGAGGCCGTGCTATGGCAGTGCAAATCAACATTCACGAGAGTTTGTTACCTCAAATCAGCTGGCCCTATCGCGGCCAAGGATGTTTGTTATTATGCCGCCACATCCTGCTTCTGGCTGCCACTGTGAAACAATTCATCGATTTCATCCCGCTCCTGCTGTTTTTCATCGTCTACAAACTTGATCCACGGACCGTCGACATCGCCAGTCACTCGTTGACTGTTGGCGGTATCTACAGCGCCACCGCCGTGCTTATCATCAGTTCCCTGGTGGTCTATGGCGCGCTCTTCGTTTCCCAGCGCAAGCTGGAAAAAAGCCAGTGGCTGACCTTGATCGCCTGCCTTGTCTTCGGCAGCCTGACCCTGGCCTTCCACAGCGAGACCTTCCTGAAATGGAAAGCACCGGTGGTCAACTGGCTGTTTGCCCTGGCCTTTATCGGCAGCCACTTCATTGGTGACCGCCTGTTGGTCAAGCGCATCATGGGCCACGCCCTGAGCTTGCCAGAGGTGATCTGGACCCGGTTGAACATCGCCTGGATCGTTTTCTTCCTGTTCTGCGGCGCCGCCAACCTCTTCGTTGCATTCACGTTCCAGCAATACTGGGTCGACTTCAAGGTCTTCGGCAGCCTGGGCATGACCTTGCTGTTCCTGATTGGCCAGGGCATCTACCTGTCCCGTCACCTGCACGATGCCGACCCCACCACGCCAAAAACCGAGGACTGACATGCTCTACGCAATCATTGCTACCGACGTCGCCAACTCCCTGGAAAAACGCCTGGCCGCCCGCCCGGAACACCTGGAGCGCCTGCAGCAGCTCAAGGCCGAAGGCCGCATCGTGCTGGCCGGCCCGCACCCGGCGGTGGACAGCAATGATCCGGGCGCGGCGGGTTTCACCGGCAGCCTGATCGTGGCCGAGTTCGACTCCCTGGCCGCCGCGCAGGCCTGGGCCAAGGCCGATCCGTTCGTGGCGGCCGGCGTCTACGCCGATGTCGTGGTCAAGCCGTTCAAGCAAGTCCTGCCGTAACTCCCTCCTGGCGCAATGAGCCTGCGCGGCTCATTGCGCTCGATTTGCTCATTTTTCCCGTGCGCCTGCCGACAACCTGTCTAATCTCGATTGGAATTCAGGAGTTGCAATGCGCAAAGGTCCGTTGTGCCTGTTGTTGGTATCGTTGGCGATCGGAGCGCCCGCCCATGGCGAGGAAAGCGCCGAGGGCAGCCATTCGGCGCCGTTATCCCTGAGCGCCGGCGGCCAGATCGCCGAATTGCAGCAACGCTTGAAAGACAGCGAACGCCAGCGTGAAGAGCTGGGCAAACAACTGCAGAATGCCGACAGCGAGCGCGAAAGCGCTGTGCTGGCCCGGCTGCGCCAGGAAAACCAGCGCTTGAAGCTGCAACTCAAGGAAGCCCAGGCCAGCCCGCTGCCACGCCTGTTGACCGATCAACAGCAATGGTTCGTCATTGGTGCCGGGGTAGCGCTATTGGCCTTGCTCTGCGGTATCTTTGCCAGCGGTGGACGTAGACAACGTCGGCAATGGCTAAATTGAGTGAGTCATGAGCGAGCTGTTACTGATAGATGATGACCAGGAGCTGTGTGAGCTCCTCTGCAGTTGGCTGGGCCAGGAAGGGTTTCAGGTCCGCGCCTGTCACGACGGCCAAAGTGCCCGCAAGGCCTTGGCCGAGACCGCCCCTGCTGCAGTGGTGCTGGATGTGATGCTGCCCGACGGCAGCGGCCTGGAACTGCTCAAGCAATTGCGCAACGATCACCCGGAGTTGCCGGTACTGATGCTCTCGGCCCGGGGTGAACCGCTGGACCGTATCCTTGGCCTGGAGCTGGGCGCCGATGACTACCTGGCCAAGCCCTGCGACCCACGGGAACTGACCGCCCGGCTGCGCGCCGTGCTGCGCCGCAGCCACCCGACGGCCGTGTCCAGCCAGATCGAACTGGGCGACCTGACCTTCAGCCCGGTGCGCGGCGTGGTCAGCATCGACGAGCAGCAACAGGCCCTCACCGTTTCCGAAAGCCGCCTGCTCGAAGCATTGCTCAAGCAGCCGGGCGAGCCGCTGGACAAGCAGGAATTGGCGCAGCTCGCCCTGGGCCGCAAGCTGACCCTGTACGACCGCAGCCTCGACATGCACGTGAGCAACCTGCGCAAGAAAATCGGCCCCCACCCCGACGGCCGGCCGCGGATCGTGGCGCTGCGTAGCCGTGGTTATTACTACAGCCTCTGAACACTGTTTGGACCTAGGGCCACGGGGTTTGTGCAGGCTGTTTTGTCAGCATCGAACCAAACCGTCTTTACCCAAGCTTTACGCCCCCCTGACCGCCGCTGACCTTGATCTCCGTAATCTGCACACATCCGGAACTGACCGGGAATGAGACAAGGAGAAACACCATGCGCAAGACCCTTATCGCTCTGATGTTCGCCGCCGCCCTGCCGACCGTCGCCATGGCCATGCCTGAAGGCCCCGGCCCGATGGGCCCGATGGACGGACCGCGCCACGGCGGGCAGATGCACGACAAAGGTCCGTACAGCCAGCTGGACCTGACCCACGAGCAACGCCAGCAGATCCGCAAGATCATGGGGGAGCAGCGTCACGAACGTCGCGAGCTGGTCGAAAAATACCTGGCCAAACTCTCGCCGGCCGATCAGAAAGCCATGCAGGACGAAATGCAGGCTCGTCACGAAAAGGTCGATGCCCAGATCCGTGGCCTGTTGAAGCCTGAACAACAGAAAGAGTTTGATGCGATCCAGAAAAAGCAGACCGAACGTCGCGCCGAGTGGGCTGAGTTCAAAGCCTGGAAAGCGCAACAACCGCAAAAAGCGCAATAATGCACTGAAGCTTGCCCAGCCCAACGGCCACTCGCCGTTGGGCTTTCTTTGTTTTCGAGGATTTATCGTGCGTTCATTGTTCTGGCGCATCCTGGCCAGTTTCTGGCTGGCCATTGCCCTGGTTGCAGGGCTTTCGATTCTCATGGGCCACATGCTGAATCAGGACGCATGGATTCTCACCCGCCATCCGGGTCTCAACACCCTGGCCGAGGAATGGACGCAAACCTATGAAAGCCAGGGTGAAGAAGCCGCCCAGGACATCCTGCAACAACGCAAGCGCCAATATCGAATCGACGTCCAGGTGCTCAACGAAAGCGGTGACCCGGTGGTGCGCGGCACCTTCCCACCTCGCGCCGCCGCCTTCGAGGCACGGCAAAAGCGCCTGCCCTGGCGGCGGCTGACCGACGAGTTCACCAGCGCAACAACCGGCGACACATACCTGTTCATCTACCGCATTCCCCATCCTGAACTGGACGCCTGGCACCGCGAGAGCCTGCTCTTGCCCCTCAGTGCACTGGGGATCGCGTTGGTGGTGCTGACCCTGTTCAGCCTGTTGGTGACCTTCTCCATCACCCGTCCACTGAGTCGCTTGCGCGGTGCGGTGCATGATCTGGGGCAGGCCACCTACCAGCAAAACAGCCTGGCCAAGCTGGCCAACCGCCGGGACGAGTTCGGTGTACTGGCCACCGACTTCAATCGCATGGGCGCGCGCCTGCAAAGCCTGATTGCCAGCCAGCGCCAATTGCTGCGAGACGTCTCCCATGAGCTGCGCTCGCCCCTCGCCCGCTTGCGCATCGCCCTGGCGCTGGCCGAACGGGCCAATCCTGCGGAGCGGGAGAAACTGTGGCCACGCTTGACCCGCGAATGTGATCGCCTGGAAGCGCTGATCAGTGAAATCCTGGTCCTGGCCCGGGTCGATGCCGACAACGCCAGCGCCGAAGAAGTCGATCTCAACGCCCTGTTGGTCACGCTGCAAAAAGACACCCAACTGGCTTCGCCTGAACAGCATGTCCAGGTGGCAGCGGAGCCGAACCTCACCCTTAAAGGCTGGCCGACCATGATCGAGCGGGCTGTGGATAATTTGCTGCGCAACGCCCAGCGTTTCAGTCCGAGCGGGCAGCCCGTGGAGATGCGTGCAGTGCAACAGGGCGAACGGATCCTGATCAGCGTGCGCGACCATGGGCCAGGCGTGGAGGCCGAACACCTGGACCAGTTGGGCGAACCCTTCTACCGGGCCCCCGGCCAGACCGCCGCCGGCCATGGCCTGGGGCTGGCAATCGCCCGCCGCGCGGCGGAACGCCACGGGGGTGCGCTGGTATTGGCCAACCATCCGGAGGGCGGGTTCATCGCGACGCTCGAGCTGCCGCTGGTGCCGGGGGCCGTGGTGCAACCTTAAAATGGAGCTGTGGCGAGGGACCTTGCTCCCTTAAACCAAACGATAATTCCTCTTATTCAAACTGCCCTGCCCTGTTAGACTTTGCGCCCGCGTTTCACTCGTCCCCGCAGGATTCCCAATGCCGTCGTTGTCTCTTCGCTTATGCGCACTGTTCCTGGCCCTGGGCCTGAGTGCCTGCGACGACGCCCCGCGTTTTACCCAGGCCGAACCCGGCGAAGCCAAGTCCGGCGGCAGCGCGACGGTGCGCAAGGCCGATCAGAACGCCTTCTCCTTGCCTTCGGCCAACCTGCCGCCTTCGCGGCGCGTGGATTTCAGCGTCGGCAACAGTTTCTTCCGCAGTCCCTGGGTGATCGCCCCTTCGACGACCACCGCACGGGACGGACTCGGCCCCTTGTTCAATACCAACGCCTGCCAGAATTGCCACATCAAGGACGGGCGCGGCCACCCACCGGCTCCAGATGCCGCCAACGCGGTGTCGATGCTGGTGCGCCTGTCGATTCCCGATGCGCCGACCTATGCGAAGGTCATCGAACAACTCGGTGTCGTGCCAGAACCAGTGTATGGCGGCCAGTTGCAGGACATGTCCGTACCTGGCGTCGCCCCGGAAGGCAAGGTGCGGGTCGACTACACACCCGTCCCTGTGCGTTTCAAGGACGGCACCGTCGTGGAACTGCGCAAGCCAAACCTGCAGATTACCCAGCTGGGTTATGGCCCGATGCACCCGGACACGCGTTTTTCGGCCCGCGTCGCCCCGCCAATGATCGGCCTGGGTCTGCTGGAAGCCATCCCCGACGAAGCCATCCTGGCAAATGCCGAGGCCCAGGCGCGGGAGAACAACGGCATCGCCGGGCGCCCCAACCGGGTCTGGGACGATGTGCAGCAGAAAACCGTGCTGGGGCGTTTCGGCTGGAAAGCCGGACAGCCAAACCTCAATCAGCAGAACGTCCACGCCTTCTCCGGCGACATGGGCCTGACCACCACCCTGCGGCCCTTCGACGACTGCACCGAGGCCCAGGTCGATTGCAAGCGAGCGCCCAATGGCAATGGCCCGGAAGGCGAGCCGGAAGTCAGCGACAACATCTTGCGACTGGTACTTTTCTACAGCCGCAACCTCGCCGTACCGGCCCGTCGCGAGGTGAATGCGCCCCAGGTGCTGGCCGGCAAGAACCTGTTTTTCCAGGCCGGCTGCCAGTCCTGCCATACGCCCACATACACCACCGCCGCCAACGCTGCCGAACCGGAGCTGGCGAACCAGGTCATCCGCCCTTACACCGACCTGCTGCTGCACGACATGGGCGAAGGCCTGGCTGACAACCGCAGCGAATTCAAGGCCAGCGGCCGTGACTGGCGAACCCCGCCGCTGTGGGGCATCGGCCTGACCGAAACCGTCAACGGCCACACCCAGTTCCTGCATGACGGTCGCGCCCGCAGCCTGCTCGAAGCCGTGCTCTGGCATGGCGGCGAAGCCCAGGCGGCGCAACGACAAGTCTTAGCCTTCAATGCCGAGCAACGCGCCGCGTTGCTGGCCTTCCTCAATTCTCTTTAAACGTACGTTCCAGAAACGGGAGCCCGACATGTTCCGTCCCAAGCTGTTGTTCACCAGCCTCGCCGCCATCGCCCTGGGGGCCTGCTCGCCCCAGGACCCACAAGCCGTCACGTCGGCCGCCATTGCCAAACAGGTGATCCTGCCGACCTACAGCCGTTGGGTCGATGCCGATCGGCAGTTGGCGACCAGCGCCCTCGCGTTCTGCCAGGGCAAGGAAAACCTGGAAAGCGCCCGCGCCGACTTTCTCAAGGCACAAAAAGCCTGGGCCGAACTACAACCGTTGCTGATCGGTCCGCTGGCCGAGGGCAACCGCGCCTGGCAGGTGCAGTTCTGGCCAGACAAGAAAAACCTCGTGGGCCGTCAGGTCGAGCAACTGGTCAACAGCCAGCCGCAGATCGACGCCGCCGGCCTGGCCAAGTCCAGCGTCGTCGTGCAAGGGCTTTCGGCCTACGAATACCTGCTGTTCGACGCCAAGATCGACATGGCCGACAGCACGCAAAAAGCCAAGTATTGCCCGTTGCTCATCGCCATCGGCGAACGCCAGAAGCAGCTCGCCGAAGAGATCCTGTCGCGCTGGAACACCCACGACGGCATGCTCGCCCAGATGAGCAAATTCCCGAACCAGCGCTATGCCGATTCCCACGAAGCGATCGCCGATCTGCTGCGCGTCCAGGTCACCGCCCTGGACACCCTGAAGAAGAAGCTCGGCACGCCGATGGGCCGCCAGAGCAAGGGCGTGCCGCAGCCGTTCCAGGCCGATGCCTGGCGCAGCCAATCGTCGCTGCAAGGACTGGAAGCCAGCCTCAGCGCCGCCAGGACCGTGTGGGTCGGCGTGGACAACAAAGGCCTGCGAGGCTTGTTGCCAAGTGACCAGAAACCGCTGGCCGACAAGATCGACGCCGCCTACGACGCCTCGTTGAAACTGTTCGCCAGCAGCCAGCGCTCGCTGGCCGAAATGCTCAGCGATGATACCGGGCGCCAACAACTCAACGACCTGTATGACAGCCTCAACGTCGTCCATCGCCTGCACGAAGGCGAACTGGCCAAGGCGCTGGGCATTCAACTGGGCTTCAACGCCAACGACGGTGACTGATCATGTTTCGACGTCAGGCTCTGGCGCTCGGCAGCTTGCTGCTGGGCGCCGTTACCCTGGGCGGCTGGACGCTGTTCAAGCAAAAGGACAAGAGTCCGCTGCTGCTTTCGGCACGGGACGATGGCGACGGCAAGCACTACGCCGTCGGCTATCGACTGGACGGCACCCGGGTGTTTGCCACCCAGGTCGGCCAGCGTTGCCATGACATCATCAATCATCCAGCGCAGCCGATTGCGCTGTTCGTTGCCCGCCGTCCAGGCACCAAAAGCTACCTGATCGACTTGCGCGACGGTGCGCTGTTGCAAACCATCAGCTCATTGCCGAACCGGCACTTCTATGGCCATGCGGTGATCCATCGCAGCGGCGAATGGTTGTATGCCACCGAGAACGACACCCGCGATCCGGGACGCGGCCTGCTGGGTGTGTACCGCTTCGAGGGCGAGCGGCTGGCGCACAGTGGTGAGATTTCCACCCACGGCATCGGCCCTCATCAAGTGTCGTGGATGCCCGACGGCGAGACCTTAGTGGTGGCCAACGGCGGTATCCGCACCGAGGCCGAAAGTCGCCTCGAGATGAACCTCGATGCGATGGAGCCGAGCCTGGTGCTGATGCGCAGAGACGGCACACTGTTGAGCAAGGAGACCCTCCCCCAGCAGATGAACAGCGTGCGCCACATGGGCATTGCCAGCGACGGCACCATCGTCACTGGCCAGCAGTTCATGGGCGCCGCCTACGAGTCGTCGCAACTGCTGGCGATCAAGCGACCGGGACAACCGTTCCAAGCGTTCCCAGTGCCTGAACGCCAGTTGCAAGCCATGGGGCACTACACCGCCAGTGTGGCCGTGCACAGCGACTTGCGGCTGGTGGCCCTGACGGCGCCACGGGGCAACCGGTTCTTCATCTGGGACCTGGACAGCGGCGAGATTCGCCTGGACGCGCCCTTGCCGGACTGCGCCGGAGTGGGTGCGGTGGCCGACGGGTTTGTCGTGACATCCGGCCAGGGCCGTTGCCGTTATTACGACTGCACGCAGACACAACTGGTTGCAAAACCCTTGGATCTGCCGGCGGGGCTCTGGGACAACCATTTGCATCTGGCCTGAGCGAGGGGAGCGAAGCCCATCGAAGCCCAGCTCCCTATTTTTCGGAATAATCCCACGCATTACAGGCCCAACAGCATATGGAATACACCGCCCACTCGGAGTAATGTGCCCGCCTATCTGTTTCTCCTCTCGGCTCTTTTCCAAGGAAGTGGAACATGCTGCGACGCCGCATGCTGATCATGTTGGGTGTTGTCCTGCTGGTGGTGCTGTTGCTGGCGGGCTACAAGTCCTTCTCCATCTACCAGCAAATCCAGATGTTTTCTGCACCCAAACCGCCGGTCAGCGTCGCCGTGGCCAAGGCCACCGAGCAACCCTGGCAGTCTCGCCTGCCCACCGTTGGCAGCCTCAAGGCCCTGCAAGGCGTTGACCTGAGCCTGGAGATTGCCGGGACCGTGCAAAAGGTGCAGTTCGAGTCCGGGCAGAAGGTCAAGGCTGGCCAACCGATCCTGCAACTGGACAGCGAAGTCGAAAGTGCCCTGCTGGAAACCGCACAGGCCGACCTCGGCCTGTCACAGCTGGACTTCGGCCGCGGCCGTCAACTGGTGGGCAGCCAGGCAATTTCCAAGGGCGAATTCGACCGTCTCTCGGCGCAGCTGAAAAAGAACCAGGCCACGGTCAACCAGCTCAAGGCTTCGTTGGCGAAGAAACACATCGTCGCGCCGTTCAGCGGCACCATCGGCATTCGCCAGGTGGACGTCGGCGACTACCTGGCCAGCGGCACGGTGATCGCGACCTTGCAAGACCTCAGCAGCCTTTATGTGGACTTCTACGTGCCTGAGCAGACGGTGCCTCGATTGGCTATCACCCTGCCAATCAACGTCAGCGTCTCGGCCTACCCCGGCCAGGCCTTCACCGGCACCATCAGCGCCATCAACCCCAAGGTCGAGGACAGCACTCGCAACGTGCTGGTACGCGCCACCCTCGCCAACCCCGACGGCAAATTGTTGCCCGGCATGTTCGCCAATCTGCAGGTCATCCTGCCCGATGTGGCCGCCGGCATCGTCGTGCCGGAAAGCGCCGTGACCTACACGCTCTACGGCAACTCCATGTACGTGGTCACGCAAAAGAAAGCCGCCGACGGCAGTGTCGAGATGGATGACAAGGACCAGCCGCTGTTGATCGCCGAACGGCGCTTCGTCGAGACCGGCGAGCGGCGTGACGGCAAGGTGCTGGTGACCAAGGGCTTGCAGAGCGGCGAACAGGTCGTGATTGCCGGCCAGATCAAACTGGACAACGGTACGCCCATCGCCATCGGCGATGACAAGACCCTGACCGAACAGAACAGCCCGTCACCCGCGGACTGATCAAGGAACCCCCATGGCTTTTACCGATCCGTTCATCCGCCGTCCGGTGCTTGCCACCGTGGTCAGCCTGCTGATCGTGCTGCTGGGCTTCCAGGCCTGGAGCAAGCTGCCCCTGCGTCAGTATCCGCAGATGGAAAACGCCTTGATCACGGTGACCACCGCTTACCCGGGGGCCAACGCTGAAACCATCCAGGGCTACATTACCCAACCGATGCAACAGAGCCTGGCCAGTGCCGAGGGCATCGACTACATGACCTCGGTCAGCCGCCAGAACTTTTCGGTCATCTCGGTCTATGCCCGTATCGGTTCCAACAGCGACCGGCTCTACACCGAACTGCTGGCCAAGGCCAGCGAGGTCAAGAACGAGCTGCCCCAGGAATCGGAAGACCCAGTGCTCAGCCGCGAGGCCGCCGACGCCTCGGCATTGATGTACATCAGTTTCTTCAGCAAGGAATTGAGCAATCCCCAGATCACCGACTATCTGTCGCGGGTGATCCAACCCAAACTGGCGACACTGCCTGGCATGGCTGAGGCCGAGATCCTCGGCAACCAGGTCTTTGCCATGCGTTTGTGGCTGGACCCGGTCAAGCTCGCCGGTTTCGGCCTGACCGCCGCCGACGTGACCAATGCCGTGCGCCAGCACAACTTCCTCTCCGCAGCCGGTGAAGTAAAAGGCGAGTACGTGGTCACCAGCATTAACGCCAACACCGAGCTCAAGTCCGCAGAAGCATTCGCCGCGATTGCGCTCAAGACCGAAGGCGACAGCCGCGTGTTGCTGCGGGACGTGGCACGGGTGGAAATGGGTGCCGAAAACTACGATACCGTCAGCTCCTTCGGTGGCACGCCTTCGGTGTACATCGGCATCAAGGCAACACCGGGCGCCAACCCCCTCGATGTCATCAAGGAAGTGCGCAAGATCATGCCTGAACTGGAGGCGCAGTTGCCCTCCAACCTCAAGGCCGAGATCGCCTACGATGCGACGCTGTTCATCCAGGCGTCCATCGACGAGGTGGTAAAGACCCTGTTCGAGGCAGTGCTGATCGTCATCGTCGTGGTATTCCTGTTCCTCGGCGCGCTGCGTTCGGTACTCATCCCGGTGGTGACCATTCCACTGTCGATGATCGGCGTGATGTTCTTCATGCAGCTCATGGGTTATTCCATGAACCTGCTGACGTTGCTCGCCATGGTGTTGGCGATCGGCCTGGTGGTGGACGACGCCATTGTGGTGGTGGAGAACATTCACCGGCACATCGAAAAAGGCAAGACCCCGTTCGACGCCGCGATAGATGGCGCGCGCGAAATAGCCATGCCGGTGGTCTCGATGACCATCACGCTGGCGGCGGTGTATGCGCCGATTGGCCTGCTAGAAGGCCTGACGGGGGCGCTGTTCAAGGAGTTCGCACTGACCCTGGCCGGAGCGGTGGTGATATCCGGAATCGTCGCCCTGACCCTGTCGCCGATGATGTGCGCGATGCTGCTGCGCCATGACGAAAACCCGTCGGGATTGGCCCATCGACTGGACGTGATCTTCGAACGCTCGAAGACCCGTTACCAGCGCATGCTTCACGGCACGCTCAATACCCGTCCGGTGGTCCTGGTGTTTGCGGTGATCGTCCTGCTGCTGATACCGGTGTTGATCATGTTCACCAGGTCGGAACTGGCGCCCGACGAGGACCAGGGCATCATTTTCATGATGGCGAACGCCCCGCAGCCCACGAACCTCGACTACCTGAACAGCTACACCGATCACTTCATTACCATCTTCAAGGAGTTTCCGGAGTACTACTCCTCGTTCCAGATCAACGGCTACAACGGCGTGCAATCGGGCATCGGCGGTTTCCTGCTCAAACCCTGGAACGAACGCAGCCGCACCCAAATGGAAATCCTGCCTGAAGTCCAGGCCAAGCTGGAAAGCGTACCTGGCCTGCAGATCTTCGGTTTCAACCTGCCTTCACTGCCCGGAACCGGCGAAGGCCTGCCGTTCGCGTTCGTCATCAATTCGCCGAAAGACTATGCGACGCTCCTGGAGGTTGCCGACCGGGTGAAAAAACGCGCGGTGGAATCCGGCAAATTTGCTTTCATGGACATCGACCTGGCTTTCGACAAGCCTGAAGTAGTGGTGGACATCGATCGTGAAAAGGCTGCCCAGATGGGCGTCTCGATGCAGGACCTGGGCGGAACCCTGGCGACATTGCTGGGTGAATCCGAGATCAACCGCTTTACGCTCGAAGGGCGCAGCTACAAGGTCATCGCCCAGGTCGAACGACCGTTCCGGGACAATCCGCAGTGGTTGAACAACTACTACGTGAAGAATGCCCAGGGTGAATTGCTACCGTTGTCGACGCTGATCAAGGTGAGCGACCGGGCCCGACCGCGGCAACTGAACCAGTTCCAGCAGCTAAACGCCGTCACGATCTCTGGCTTCCCCACGGTGAGCATGGGCGAGGCCATCGAGACCGTGCGCCAGATTGCGCTCGAGGAAGCACCGGTGGGATTCTCCTTCGATTACGCCGGTGCTTCACGCCAATTCGTACAGGAGGGCAGCGCGCTGTGGGCAACCTTTGCCCTGGCGCTGGCCATTATCTTCCTGGTGCTGGCTGCGCAGTTCGAAAGTTTCCGGGACCCGCTGGTGATCTTGGTAACGGTGCCGCTGTCCATTTGCGGAGCGCTGATCCCGCTGTTCCTCGGGTGGTCGAGCATGAATATCTACACTCAGGTGGGGCTGGTGACGCTGATCGGATTGATCAGCAAGCACGGCATTCTCATCGTCGAGTTCGCCAACCAGCTGCGCAAGGAACAAGGCCTGAGCCCGCGGGATGCAGTGGAGCAAGCGGCCTCGATTCGCCTGCGGCCCGTATTGATGACCACAGCCGCTATGGTGTTCGGCATGGTGCCGTTGATCCTGGCCACAGGAGCCGGGGCGGTAAGCCGCTTCGACATCGGCATGGTCATCGCCACGGGCATGACGGTCGGAACCTTGTTCACCTTGTTCGTATTGCCCTGCGTCTATACCTTGTTGGCAAAACCGGACAAAGCCTGAGATACGAGCATCACGGGACGCCTGTGGTGCATGGAATCCGCAGGAAAATAAAAGGCCTCGCAAATGCGAGGCCTTTTATTTTTAACCATGACACTTAACTCTGCGGCCGCATGCCTTGAGACAGGCTGAACATGAACAGCAACAAGTCGTCATCCGGTCGGATCGCCTCGCTGGTCTTGGCCACGCGAGGCACAGGGCAATGCGCGCCAACCGTGGAGGCACTGAGGATCTGCGAACGCGGCTGTTCCCACACCGCCACCGCCATTGAGGTAACTGCCAGGGCTCCGACTAAAAATAAACCTCTAGCAATTTCTAGTTTCATCGTTATAAACCTTTGATAGCGCTGCCAAACGCCGTCTCGTAAAAGTAGACCAGTTTTTCCCAGTCGGCGCCTTGGAACGACGAATGGCGCTGTAGCTGCTTCATGTCGTGAGACGCCGCACTTCGAGCGGTCAGGCGTTGCCGGCATTTTTCCAGATCCAGCAATGCCACTTCGGCCTTGGCCGATTCGCCTTCTCCGGTCACACGCACAAATACGTGCTTGATGTAGAGACAGCCATGCTGCCAACGACCTTTGTGCATACGAGCGAGGCTTTCAGCCAATTCCTTGAGGATACGCTCATGAACTGCCTCGCCATGACGTTCGCGACCGCCCCCCGCGTACCAATGCTCGATTTCCTCGAAGCCATCCAGCGCTTGGGTAACCAGCAGCGCACGCCATTTATGTACCGGGTCCCGCTGCGCACCGCAAAAGACAATCTGGGGGACCGTGACGTTGAGCTCGGTCAAGGCCAAAAGCGCTCGTTCTTCGCGCAGCACAGTCGGGCGACCAAACGGGTGCAGCAGGCTGCGGTAGATGTGGCCAGTCTGGCGCTTTGCATAAAGCAGTGCTCCACCGCTGCTAAGCCGCTGGACACCACTTTCACCGCCACGGCGCGTATTGGGTTCTTCGACCCACTCCCCGCGCTGATTCCAAAAATGATCAAAGCAACTACGAGAAGCCACTGAGGCTTCTACTGCCGGTACAGCCATGCCTGCTACCCCTTGCGTAATACATAAACTCGCCACATGGCATAGAGCGGTAGGAAATCAAGTTGTTCCAGAATGCGAAACCCAGCCTGTCGGAATTCGTCCTCTACTGTAGCAACCGGTAACACAAATCGGTTTTGGTAGTCTTTCTGCCCACGCGTGCGCTCCAGGCGCTTGCGTTTCCAAGCCTTGAAATTGCCATCGACCCACAACGAAACGATCACGCTGTCACGGCTGACACGCTCGAATTCCCGCAGGATCGCCAGGCGGTGCGCGGGTTCCCCGATGTGGTGCAGCAAGCGCATGCAAAAAATGCTGTCGACGGCGTTATCAGGCAAGGCGATGTCGAAGGCAGAAGTGTGCAAGGGTTGTACCCGTTTTACGGCGTCGGTGGGTTGAACGCTCATTGCGGTCTTTAACATGGCTTCGGAATTGTCCGCACCGATGACTACCCGGTTCGGTTTTTCCGCCAGCAATGACCAGAAACGCCCTGCGCCGCACGGCAGATCCAAGACCAAGCCTGGATCACCGGCCAGGGCCAGGGCGCGGCGGGCCAGTTGTTGGTCCCGCAGGTTGGAGAGACGGCGGCTCAGGCCGCTGCGATGTTTGTGAAAATACTCTTCGGCGTGCTGTTCATCGTACTTTTCGGAAAAATCCAGCTTGACGGCTTTGGACATGGGGTGGCTCTCCCTTATTGATCAGCTCACCCTATGAACCGGCATGTCATCGCCTTGTGAAAAAACCGTCATGTAACCGAACGAATCATTTCAATTTTTTTCAGTGAGCCGTCATTCTTTCGGATTCAAAGCCACTTCGAAACGGCAACCGTTAGGCTCCATCGTGCTGAGGCTGACCGTCCAACCCTGATCCTCGCAAATCCGCTGCACCAACGACAGCCCGAGCCCCAGCCCCTCGCCGCGCTTTTCATTACCGCGCACGAACGGCTCGAACATCGCCTCACGCTTTTCCTCGGGAATCCCCACGCCGCTGTCTTCGACCACGAACCCCGTGGCGGTCAGCGAGACGCGGATAAAACCCTGGTCGGTGTAGTGCAAGGCGTTACGCAGCAAATTCCCCATGACGGCAGTCAGGAATGTGGCGTTATACGGCGTATCGGTGGTGTGCCCTGGCTCGAAGACCAATGTGAGGCCCTTGGATTCGATCGGCGTGCGCCAGACCCCGAGAAGGTTTTCTGCCACCTGTCCCAATGTCGCTCGAGGCGACATGCCGTTGTCTTCACGCTGGGCCCGGGCGAGCATCAGGAAGGTCTGCACCAGCTCGCGCATTTCTTCACTGGCACGGTTGATGCGCTCGACCTGAGTGCGTCCCCGTTGATCCAGTGCCGGATTTTCCAACAGCAGTTCGCAGGACGTGGCCAAGACCATCAACGGGGTGCGCAGCTCGTGGCTGACATCGCTGGTGAACAGCCGCTCACGGGTCAGGGCTTGGCGCAGCCGTCCCAATGTCGCGTCGAAGGCCACGGCCAGCTCGCCCACTTCGTCGGCGGCATAGTCCGGGGCCAGCGGCGGAGCAAGTCCCAGGAGCTGGTCGCGATGTCGCACTTGCCGGGCCAGGCGAACCACCGGCGCCATCACTCGGCGTGCCAGCACCCAGCCCAGGAATACCGCCAACGCCAGACTGAGCACGAAACCCACCAGCACCACGGCGAAGAGCACGCGTTCGCGCTCTTCGAAATCGCTCTGATCTTGCAATAACACGTAGTGTCGGCCGTCAACGATCTCTACCATCGCGTGATAGGACAGTTGGTCGCGAAACACTTCATGGAAGCCACGGTCGAGATGGCGCAAATCCTTGGGCAACTCGAAATCACCTGGGCCGCCAGTGAAGTAGAACAATTGGTCGGGTTCAGGGCGATGACTCCAGTCGGAAACACTGTCCATCAGCAGCAGGCGTTGCAGGTCTCCACCGAGACCGGCGGAAATCAGTTTTTCTTCCACCAGGTGAACCGTTGCCACGATACCGAGGGCAAAAGCCCCCGCCACCAATGCGCTCATCAGTGCGAAAGCGATGATGATCCGTTGGGCAAGGCTTTGCTTAAACTCCATCTCGGCCCTCGGCCAAGCGGTAACCCACGCCGTGCACCGTGTGCAGCAGCGGCTTCTCGAACGGCTTGTCGATCACCTGGCGCAATTGGTGGACATGGCTGCGCAGGCTGTCACTGTCCGGACAATCGTCTCCCCACAAGGCTTCTTCGAGGATTTCGCGGCGTAGCACGTGAGGGCTTTTCTGCATCAATACCGCCAGCAGCTTCAGGCCAACGGGGTTGAGCTTGAGCAGCCGCCCTTCACGGGTCACTTCCAATGTATCGAGGTCGTAGCTCAAGTCTGCGACCTGCAGGGCGCGCCGGCCGCCGCCCTGGGCGCGGCGCATGACAGCTTCGATCCGTGCTGCCAGCTCGGACAAGGCAAAGGGCTTGACCAGATAATCGTCAGCCCCGGATTTGAAGCCTTGCAGACGGTCGTCCAATTGGTCTCGCGCAGTGAGCATGATCACCGGCGTATCGCGCCGGGCGTCTTCGCGCAAGCGCTTGCACAAGGTGTAGCCGTCGATGCCCGGAAGCATGATATCGAGCACGATCAAGTCATAGTGTTCGGTCGCGGCCAGGTGCAACCCCGACAACCCGTCCTGGGCGCAATCGACGGTATAACCCTTGAGTCCCAGGTAGTCGGCCAGGTTGGCCAGGATGTCACGGTTGTCTTCGACCAATAGAATTCGCATGGGCATCTCCTCTGCGCACGTAGGCAATCGTCGTGGCCCGCGCAGCTTAAGGCCAAGCGTGCCGCACCGCTAGGGTTGTATCCGCTTGTGTCAGGCCAGCGGGGAGCAATCCCAGAAGAGAGCCAGCTGGATTGACGAGTTTTTCACCACGGATTCACGCCTCGCCAACGCCGCGGGGAACAGACTCCGCATCACCTGCTGCCCACGAAGACTTCCCACATAGGTATCGCCATGGTTTCCATCGCCCTGCGCCCCGCCTCCAGACCGCTGAACTTACGGATCGCCCTGGGTGTTCCTGTCGCAGTCGCGCTCATCCTGGTGCTGCTGGAATTGACCACGCTGGATATGACATTGGCCAGGCTTTTCTACAGCTCCGCTGATGGTGGATTCATTGGCCGGCATAGTTTTTTTCTAGAAGACATCCTGCACGACCGGGCCAAACAACTGGTCATCGTCTTTTCGGTACTTTCGGTCCTCGGCTTCGTCGCTTCGTTTTTTATCGCTCGACTCGCGCCTTTCAAGCGGGAGCTGGGTTGCCTGGTCCTGTCCCTCGCGCTGGCAACTGCCTTTGTCACGCCGCTCAAAGCCGTGACGGCCGTGCAATGCCCCTGGAGCCTGAAGGAATTTGGCGGCAAGGAAACCTACAGTGAATTGCTGAGCCCGCGTCCGGCGACGGAAAAACCTGGCCGCTGCTGGCCGGGCGGGCACGCCGCCACTGGTTTTACGCTCTTCGCGCTGTTTTTCGTATTGCGTGACCGCCGCCCACGCCTGGCTCGCCAGGCGCTTATCTTCGCATTTGGGCTGGGTACGGTGTTTTCGGTGGGCCGGATGATGCAAGGGGCGCACTTTTTCTCCCACAACGTGTGGACGGCAGTGTTCTGTTGGCTGATTTGCCTGGGTTGTTATTGCTGGATTCTTTACCGGCCGGCCTCCAAGGATGAGCGTGCGGTTGGCATTCAGCCCGTCAGCGCCTGAATTCGCGTCGCAGGGTGAATCCAACGTATTAAAAAACCCCGCCTGCTTTCGCAGGCGGGGTTTTTCGCTACAGGGGTAAGGCTGGCTTACATCATGCCGCCCATACCACCCATGCCGCCCATGTCTGGCATGCCGCCGCCAGCTGGAGCGTCGTCCTTGATTTCAGCGATCATCGCCTCGGTGGTGATCATCAGGCTGGCAATCGACGAAGCCGCTTGCAGGGCCGAACGAGTCACTTTGGCTGGATCCAGGATACCCATTTCGATCATGTCGCCGTATTCGCCGGTGGCAGCGTTGTAACCGTAGTTACCCGAACCCTGCTTGACCTTGTCGACCACTACGCTTGGCTCGTCGCCGGAGTTGGCAACGATCTGGCGCAGAGGCGCTTCAACAGCGCGACGCAGCAACTGGATGCCCACGTTCTGGTCATCGTTGTCGCCTTTGAGCTCGCTGATGGCTTGCAGGGCACGAACCAGTGCCACGCCGCCGCCAGGCACCACGCCTTCTTCAACGGCTGCGCGGGTCGCGTGCAGGGCGTCTTCAACGCGGGCTTTCTTCTCTTTCATTTCAACTTCGGAACCGGCGCCAACCTTGATGACAGCAACACCGCCGGACAGCTTGGCCAGGCGCTCTTGCAGTTTTTCACGGTCGTAGTCGGACGAAGTCTCGGCAACTTGTGCACGGATCTGGGTTACGCGAGCCTGGATGTCAGTCTCAACGCCAGCGCCGTCGATGACGGTGGTGTTTTCCTTGGTCACGGTCACGCGCTTGGCATTACCCAGGTGTTCCAGGGTAGCGCTTTCCAGGCTCAGGCCGATCTCTTCGGAGATAACGGTACCGCCGGTCAGGACAGCGATGTCCTGCAGCATGGCCTTGCGGCGATCGCCGAAGCCTGGTGCCTTGACGGCAACGACCTTGACGATACCGCGCATGTTGTTCACAACCAGCGTCGCCAGGGCTTCGCCTTCAACGTCTTCGCTCACGATCAACAGCGGGCGGCCGGCCTTGGCAACAGCTTCCAGCACTGGCAGCAGCTCACGGATGTTGGAGATCTTTTTGTCGACCAGCAGGATCAGCGGACCGTCGAGCTCGGCGGTCATGGTGTCCGGCTTGTTGACGAAGTACGGGGACAGGTAGCCACGGTCGAACTGCATGCCTTCTACAACCGACAGTTCGTTTTCCAGGCCCGAGCCTTCTTCAACGGTGATCACGCCTTCTTTACCGACTTTTTCCATGGCTTCGGCAATGATGTCGCCGATGGAGCTGTCGGAGTTGGCAGAGATGGTGCCGACCTGAGCGATTGCCTTGGTGTCAGCGCATGGCTTGGACAGGGCCTTGAGCTCTTTGACAATGGCGATGGTTGCCTTGTCGATACCGCGCTTGAGGTCCATCGGGTTCATGCCGGCAGCGACGGCTTTCAGGCCTTCGTTGACGATCGACTGAGCCAGTACGGTCGCGGTGGTGGTACCGTCGCCTGCGTCATCGTTGGCACGGGAGGCAACGTCTTTAACCAGCTGCGCGCCCATGTTTTCGAAGCGATCTTTCAGCTCGATTTCTTTGGCTACGGAAACGCCGTCCTTGGTGATGGTCGGAGCGCCGAAGCTCTTCTCGATGATCACGTTACGGCCTTTCGGGCCCAGGGTCGCTTTTACTGCGTCAGCCAGGACGTTGACACCGGCGAGCATTTTCTTGCGGGCGGAATCGCCGAATTTAACTTCTTTAGCAGCCATGATCGATATTCCTTAAATACTTTGTAGTAGCGGGAAAATGAGCGGGGAATCAGCCTTCGACAACAGCGAGGATTTCGCTTTCGCCGATAACCAGCAGGTCTTCACCGTCGACTTTCACTGTGTTGCTGCCGGAGTAAGGGCCGAACACAACCTTGTCACCCACTTTCACGGACAGCGCACGTACTTCACCGTTTTCCAGGGCTTTGCCTGGGCCAACAGCGAGGACTTCACCCTGGTTTGGCTTTTCAGCAGCCGAACCTGGCAGGACGATACCGCCAGCGGTTTTCTTTTCTTCTTCGCTGCGACGGACGACGACGCGGTCATGCAGAGGACGAAGCTTCATTGTCGATCTCTCCTAATTGTGGTTTTCATCGGCCGGTGTAGTCCCGGCGGGTTTAACGAATCCGGCGGTGCCGGGTGCGGTTCGCCAAGCGAACCGCGGAAGTCTGTCCGGCGTTGCCACCGGAAACCTTGCGGTGACCCATACATAAGGGCGTACAAGCCGATTACAAGGGCCGGGTATGAATTTTTTTCTTCAAGCGGGCAAACGAACACGGCACCCGAAGGTGCCGTGTGGCTGGCTGCCGTGTCACTGGAAAGCTACTTGGGATCGCGGTGTTCGAATTCGCCTTCGATCACGTTGGGCTCGCGGCCCAGGGGTTCTCGCGGAGCCGGCCCGCCACGTGGCTGCAGGTCGTCGGCGAAGGCCCGCTGGTGCATCGCCTGTTCTTCGGCGCGCCGGCGCATTTTATTGGCCACCAACCGCCGGGTGATTGGCAACAACATGACCAGGCCCAGCACATCGCTGATGAAGCCAGGCAGGATCAACAGACCGCCACCCAGGGCGAGCATCAGGCCCTCGAGCATGGTCTGCGCAGGCAGCTCGCCCCGACTCAGGCTTTCACGGGCGCGCAGCGCCGTGGCAAGGCCGGCGATACGCAGCACGAACACGCCGAGCATCGAGCCGAGAATGACCAGCAGCAGCGCCGGGAAAAACCCGATCGCACCGCTGACCTTGACGAATACGAACAGCTCCAACACCGGGAACAGCAGAAAGAGCAACAAAAAAGGGCGCATCAAATGGTTCCTCAACGCAAGAATACCTTGCTATGAAAACCTAAATGACGTCGCCCTTTCGTGAATTCAAGCGCCGACCTCCAGATTTTTCGGCCATTGCTCAGCGTGAGCCAGGTAAACCAACGCTTCGCGCACTTGTGTCGGCGTGTTGCAAGGTGCGGGAAACGCCAACCAATGCAAGCCTTCGCCGATACGCAGGTGCATGCCTTCACTGTCGATACCCACCAGTTGCGCCGGTTCGGTTTTCGGCAGGCTGGCCAAGTCCACGTAGTGGGCGATGGCCTTGGCGTGATCGGCGTTCATATGTTCGATCATGCTGGCTTCGGCCTTGCCCGCAAAGGGGTTGGCCAAGGTGATCTGATCGATCCAGTGAATCGCGCCAAAGCCACCGATGTAACGGTGGCGCACCGGGGTGAGCACCCAGAAATCAAAATCGTGGGCCTTGTGATAGTTCTGCGAATCAGGGAAATAGCGGTAATAACGTTCGGCGGCAAACTCGATGGCGGCACTGTCCTCGAGCTTCTGCGCCTCGGCCAGGTAAGTCAGGCGCCCTACCGCTTGCACATCTTCAGCGCCCCGCTCGCCGACCAGCATCGAGCACCTGGCGTCCTTCTGGAGGTTGTGGGTGTGCTGCGCGATGCGGCTAATGAGAATCAACGGCCGGCCCTGATCATCCAGGCAGTACGGCACCACGGAACCGAACGGGAAACCAGGCATGGCTTTGGAATGGGTGGAGAGCATCCCACGGTATTCCTTGAGCAGTAATTCTCGTGCATGCTTAGCGGGCTCAACGCTCAATTTATGACTCCTTTTATGAAATCCGTCTAAAAACCGTCGGGTGACTGAGATATTGTTCCAGTACGCCTTCGGGCAGCTCTCGTGTGGGCCAAGGAACTGGCACGATACGGCATCCGCGTGGCGGGTATCGCACCGGGCTTTATCGAAACCGAGATGACCCTGGGCATGAAGCCCGAAGCCCTAAAAAGATGACGTCCGCAATTCCGCTCAAGCGCATGGGCAAACCCGAGGAGATCGCCCATTCGGCCGCCTACATCTTCGAGAACGATTACTACACCGGGCGCATCCTGGAAATGGACGGCGGATTGCGGATCTGACATCACCGCAGAGGGACGCGCTTGCTCGTGTCCCTCTCTGATCAGCTCATCAATCGTCGCTGACGGTAATGTTCGGCATCGCCGGCGTCGCCGCTTCCTGCAACACGATCCGCGCGCCCACGTGGCGGGCCAACTCTTGATAGACCATGGCGATCTGGCTGTCCGGCTCGGCGATGACGGTTGGCTTGCCGCCGTCGGCCTGTTCGCGGATCAGCATCGACAGCGGCAGCGAGGCCAGTAGCTCAACGCCGTACTGAGTTGCCAGTTTTTCACCGCCGCCTTCACCGAACAGATGCTCGGCGTGTCCGCAATTGGAGCAGATGTGCACGGCCATGTTTTCCACCACGCCCAGCACCGGGATGTTCACCTTGCGGAACATCTCCACGCCCTTGCGGGCGTCCAGCAAGGCCAGGTCTTGAGGCGTGGTGACGATCACCGCGCCGGCCACCGGGACTTTCTGTGCCAGGGTCAGCTGGATGTCACCGGTGCCCGGCGGCATGTCGATCACCAGGTAGTCCAGGTCGCCCCACGCGGTTTGCGTGACCAACTGCAGCAAGGCGCCCGAAACCATCGGCCCGCGCCAGACCATCGGCGTGTTGTCGTCGGTCAGGAACGCCATGGACATGACTTCCACGCCATGGGACTGGATCGGCACGAACCACTTCTGGTCCTTGATCTGCGGTCGGGTGC
The DNA here is from genome assembly GCF_051131945.1 of Pseudomonas sp. Z5-35. Taxonomy (NCBI): domain Bacteria; kingdom Pseudomonadati; phylum Pseudomonadota; class Gammaproteobacteria; order Pseudomonadales; family Pseudomonadaceae; genus Pseudomonas; species Pseudomonas sp. Z5-35. Next base: position 1,445,010 of record NZ_CP071640.1, on the reverse strand, counting down.
CCTCGGCGACGCCGAACATGATGCCCTGGCTCGGGCCGTAGATGTCGGCGTCGAGAATACCGACCTTGGCCCCTTCACGGGCCAAGGCCAGGGCCAGGTTGGCGGCGGTGGTGGACTTGCCGACGCCGCCCTTGCCCGACGCCACGGCGATCACATTCTTGACGTTGGCCAGCCCAGGCACCTGCGCCTGGGCCTTGTGGGCGGCAATCACGCTGTTGACCTGGACCTTTGCGGCTGCCACGCCGTCCAGGCCCTCGATCGCCATCTGCAGCATTTGCGCCCAACCGCTCTTGAACAGGTCGGCGGCATAGCCAATTTCCAGCTGGACGCTGACACGATCCCCCTGGATATCGATGGCGCGCACACATCCGGCGCTCACCGGGTCCTGGTTCAGGTAGGGGTCGGTGTATTGGCGAAGAACGGCTTCCACCGCTGCGCGATTGACGGCGCTCATGGGCAACTCCGATAGCAAGACTTGAAAACAGGCCGCTATCCTACGCCGCGCATGCTGTCGTGGCGACCCGATTAAGGACGACAAACGCTCTTGTGGCGAGGGAGCTTGCTCCCGCTCGACTGCGCAGCAGTCGCAATGGGGCTGACGCAGTTCGCCTGCATGCCTGGCTGACAGCTTTGGGGCGGCTTCGCCACCCAGCGGGAGCAAGCTCCCTCGCCACAACCGCGCAGCACTCTGAAACAGCCCCGAAGGGTGAAAAAAAGCCGCCAGCGCTTTATAGTGGCCGACCTCCGTTTCATCAAGTAGCCGAGCCCCATGTCCGAGCCACGCAAGATCCTCGTCACCAGCGCCCTGCCCTATGCCAATGGTTCGATTCACCTCGGCCATATGCTGGAATACATCCAGACCGATATGTGGACGCGCTTCCAGAAACATCGCGGCAATCAATGCATCTACGTCTGCGCCGACGACGCCCACGGTTCGGCCATCATGTTGCGCGCGGAAAAAGAAGGCATCACCCCGGAGCAACTGATCGCCAACGTCCAGGCTGAGCACAGCGCCGACTTTGCCGAGTTCCTGGTGGACTTCGACAACTTCCACTCCACTCACGCCGAAGAAAACCGTGAGCTGTCGAGCCAGATCTATTTGAAGCTGCGTGATGCCGGGCACATTTCGACCCGTTCGGTCACGCAGTACTTCGACCCGGAAAAGAAAATGTTCCTGGCCGACCGCTTCATCAAGGGCACCTGCCCGAAATGCGGCACCGAAGACCAGTACGGCGACAATTGTGAAAAATGCGGCGCCACTTACGCACCGACCGACCTGAAAGACCCGAAATCGGCGATTTCTGGAGCGACCCCGGTGCTCAGGGACTCCCAGCATTTTTTCTTCAAGCTGCCGGATTTCCAGCAGATGCTGCAGACCTGGACCCGCAGCGGCACGTTGCAGGACGCCGTGGCCAACAAGCTCGCCGAGTGGCTCGACTCTGGCCTGCAAGAGTGGGACATTTCCCGCGATGCGCCGTATTTCGGCTTCGAGATTCCCGGCGAGCCTGGCAAATATTTCTACGTATGGCTGGATGCGCCCATCGGCTACATGGCGAGTTTCAAGAACCTTTGCGACCGCACCCCGGAGCTGGACTTCGATGAGTTCTGGGCAAAGGACTCCACGGCCGAGGTGTATCACTTCATCGGCAAGGACATCGTCAACTTCCACGCGCTGTTCTGGCCCGCCATGCTTGAAGGCGCCGGTTTCCGCAAGCCGACCGGCATCAACGTCCATGGCTACCTGACCGTCAATGGCCAGAAAATGTCCAAGTCCCGCGGCACCTTCATCAAGGCGCGGACTTACCTGGACCACCTGTCGCCGGAATACCTGCGCTATTACTACGCGGCCAAGCTGGGCCGTGGCGTCGATGACCTGGACCTGAATCTCGAAGACTTCGTGCAGAAGGTCAACTCCGACCTGGTGGGCAAGGTCGTCAACATTGCCAGCCGTTGCGCCGGGTTCATCCACAAAGGCAACGCCGGTGTGCTGGTGGCGGGCAATGCCGCGCCGGAGCTGACCGAGGCCTTCCTGGCCGCCGCGCCAAGCATCGCCGAAGCCTACGAGGGCCGCGACTTCGCCCGTGCCATGCGCGAAATCATGGGGCTGGCCGACCGTGCCAATGCCTGGATCGCCGACAAGGCACCGTGGTCACTGGCCAAGCAGGAAGGCAAGCAGGACGAAGTGCAGGCGATCTGCGCCCTGGGCATCAACCTGTTCCGCCAGTTGGTGATCTTCCTCAAGCCGGTGCTGCCGTTGCTGGCCGCCGATGCCGAAGCGTTCCTGAACGTTGCGCCACTGACCTGGAACGATCACCAGACCCTGCTGAGCAACCATCAGTTGAACGAGTTCAAGCCGCTGATGACCCGCATCGACCCGACCAAGGTACAAGCCATGATCGACGCCTCCAAGGAAGACCTGGCCGCCAGCCAGACCGACACCGGCGGCCCTGCCGGCAATGGCGAACTGGCCAAGGATCCGTTGTCGCCGGAAATCGATTTCGATGCGTTCGCCGCCATCGACCTGCGCGTGGCGCTGATCGTCAAGGCTGAGGCCGTCGAAGGCGCCGACAAGCTGCTGCGCCTGACCCTGGATATCGGCGATGAGCAACGCAACGTGTTCTCCGGCATCAAGAGCGCGTACCCGGACCCTGCCAAGCTCGAAGGCCGGCTGACGATGATGATCGCCAACCTCAAGCCGCGCAAAATGCGCTTCGGTATTTCGGAAGGCATGGTGATGGCGGCCGGCCCCGGCGGCGAGGAAATCTACCTGCTGAGCCCCGACAGCGGTGCCAAGCCAGGCCAACGAATCAAATAACACGACGGCGCGCTGCACCGATCCCACGGTGGCTGTCGAGCGACTGTGGGATTTTCATATCTGGCTCACTCTCACGGCGTGCCGGATAATGCCTACTCTTGTAACAGGCACTGTCACCCAATACCCATGACCGAAATCCTCTTGCCCCTATTGAGCGCGGCCCTGATCAACAACCTCGTGTTGCATTGGCCGCTGGGCGTCGATCCGCTCTTGGCAGCCGAGGGCAGAGACCAGGTCCATGCCTTGGGCCTGGCGACGGCATGCCTGATGCTGATAGTGGGGACCTTGGGGTATCTGATCGATTATTGGCTGCTGGTGCCGGCCGACCTGGCGTCGCTGCGGTTATTCGTGTGGCTGCCCCTGAGCGTATTGCTGATCGGGCCGTTGTTGCGGCGGCTGGCGCGCACGTTTCCCTTGTTACCATTCGACGGCCTGTGGCCCGTGTTGCTCGGCAACGCCGGCATATTGGGTGTCACCCTGCTCAACAGCCGGGAGGGATCAGGCTTGGGCCAGGCCATTGCCGGGAGCTTGGGCGCCGGGCTGGGTTTCTGGCTGGTATTGAGTCTGTTCGATGACCTGCGCCAGCGAGTCCTGGGTAACAATATTCCCCAGCCTTTTCGAGGCCTGCCGATTCAGTTGATCAGCGCCGGACTGATGGCGGTGGCCTTTCTCGGATTACGCGGGCTGGTCAAGACATGAGCCTGATTCAACGTATCGACGCCTTGCTCCCGCAGACTCAATGCGGTAAATGCGGCCATCCCGGTTGCAAGCCTTACGCTGAAGGCATCGCCCAGGGTGAGCCCATCAACAAATGCCCGCCAGGCGCAAGCGAGACCATCACGGCCCTGGCCGAGCTGATGAAGATCCCGGTGCTGGAGCTGGACGTCAGTCGCGGCTCGGCGCCGGCGCAGCTCGCCTTTATCCGCGAGGCCGAATGCATCGGTTGTACCAAATGCATCCAGGCCTGCCCGGTGGACGCGATTGTCGGCGCGGCAAAGCTGATGCACACCGTGCTAGTCGACGAATGCACTGGTTGCGATCTGTGCGTGGCGCCATGCCCAGTGGACTGTATCGAGATGCGGCCATTGCCGATGGCAACCGTATTGCCGATCGTGGGGGGCTTGGCCTTCAGCGTCGAGGAACAGCAGGCGCGAACCGCCAAGCGCAATCACGCCCGCCGACGCTTTGAACAACGCAACGCGCGCCTGCGTCGCGAAGAAGAGCAGCGCCAGGCCGAGCGTCTCGCCCGGACCCAGCGCAACGTCCAGCAAGCCGAGGCACAGCCCCTTGACCCGGTGCAGGCCGCGCTGGAGCGAGTGCGCGCACAGAAAGCCGCCAGCGCCGATGCCGCCTTGAAAAAAGCCAAGATCGATTTGGCCATGAGTCGGGCGCAACTGAACAAATCCTTGAAAGCGTTCGGCCATCCGCCGACCTTCGAGCAGCAGTCGCAACTGATCGTGCTGCAACGCCAGTTCGAGACGGCGGAGCAAGTGCTGGCCCAACTGGAAAACAGCGCTTGCCCCGTTGCTTCAGCGCCAGCCGCCATGCCGGTAAACGACGCCGAGCTCAAGCGGGCCAAGATCCAGCTGGCGATGCGTCGCGCAGAGCTGAGCAAGGCCCGGACTGCCGCGGCATCGCAGGAGCAACTGCAAGCGTTGGAGCAAGCCGTAAAAGACGCCGAACAGCAAGTGAACGCCCATGCCGCTACCTGACCCGGTGGACGAACGACTGCGACAAGCCATGCGGCAAGTGCTGCTGGCGGCGCTGCCCGGAGTGCTGGTGTCGGTGTGGGTCTACGGCTGGGGCGTGCTGCTCAACTTGCTGTTGTCAGGCCTCGCCGCACTGGCGGTCGAGGCGCTGGTGTTGCGTTTGCGGCGATGGCCACTCAAGCCGGGCCTGAGCGACGGTAGCGCATGGGTCAGCGCCCTCTTGCTGGCCTTGGCCTTGCCGGCGTATTGCCCTTGGTGGCTGATCGTCACAGCGGTCGCCTGCGCCTTGTTGTTCGGCAAGCATTTATGGGGCGGAGTCGGCAGCAATCCGTTCAACCCGGCGATGTTGGGGTATGCCCTGGTGCTCGTGGCGTTTCCCCAGTACATGAGCCAATGGCCCTCGCTCCACGGCATGGACCTGCTCGAGGGCTTGCGGCAGGTTGCTGGCATTGCCCAGGCGCCCGACGGGTGGGCCGCAGCCACAGCATTGGACAGCCTGCAGATCAATAGAAGCCTGACCATCGACGAGCTGTTCGCCAGCGACCCGGCGTTCGGTCGCTGGGGTGGACACGGTGTCGAGTGGATCAACCTGGCCTTCCTCGCCGGGGGCCTGTTTCTGTTGCGACAACGGGTATTCAGCTGGCACGCCCCGGTGGGCATGCTTGTCAGTTTGTTCACGATCAGCTTGCTGTGCTGGAGCGGCTCGGGCTCGGACTCCCATGGCTCGCCACTGTTTCATCTGCTGACCGGAGCCACCATGCTGGGTGCGTTTTTTATCGTGACCGAACCCGTGTCGGGCGCGAAGGCCCCGCTCGCCCGGCTGTTGTTAGGCGCCGGCGCAGGATTACTGGTCTATCTGATTCGCACGTGGGGCGGTTTCCCGGATGGCGTGGCGTTTGCGGTGTTGTTGATGAACCTCGGCGCGCCCGCGCTGGACCGCTTCGTCGAGGCACGACAAAGGCGTTCGGTGACATGAAAAACGTCACGGGCATTGTAATCCTGATACTGCTGACTGGCCTTTGCATCGGCGCCACGTATGTCATGCAAATCAATACCACCGGACGCATCGAAGCCCAGCGACAAGCGATAGCCAACAAAACCTTGCTCGACGTACTGCCGGCCGACCGCTACGACAATCAGCCGCTGGAGCGGCCCGTCCTCGCGACCCCGTTCACGTTATCTCACAGCACCGTGTTGGGCGGTTACCTGGCGACCCACACCGGCCGGCCCAGAGCAGTACTGTTACGCAGCCAAGTATCGGGTTATGAAGGCAGCATCGAACTGCTGATCGCTATCGACCCGACAGGCCGACTACTGGGAGTGAAGACACTGCGCCAGTCGGAAACCCCAGGCCTGGGCGCGGCGATCGCCGGCTGGCCGAACACTTGGCTGCAAACCTTTCACGGAAAGTCACGCCAGGCGCCTACCGATGACGGCTGGGCCTTGAAAAAGGATCAGGGCCAATTCGATCAACTGGCTGGCGCGACGGTCACGTCCCGGGCCGTGCTCCAGGCTGTGCACGACGCGCTGCGTTACTTCGACGAGAACAAGGCTCGGCTGACAGGAGCGGTTGATCATGAATAAACCTGCGGCCTGGACCCGTGGACTGGTGCTCGTCCCCCTGGTGGGCGCAAGCGACTCGCTGATCAATTCGCTGCTTCTATGGTGTGCCTGGGTTCTGATCAGCTTCACCCATGGCGGCACCATGATTTTGCTGAGGCAACGCCTCACGGCCAACCAACGGCTTCTTGCGTCCGTCGTCCTGGCCGCGACGCTGACCGCTTGCGCAGGCCTTGTTGCACAGGCCTGGCTGCTGGAGCGCCACGCAGCGTTGAGCCTGTATATCGGATGGATCGCCGTGAGCTGCGTAGCGCTGGAGCACGCAACCATCGTCGAGCCCCGCATGGCTGCCCATCTCAGGCTGGCGGGACAGTTTGGCCTGTTGATCATCACCCTGGGTGCTCTGCGGGAACTGATCGGCAGAGGCGTCCCACTGGCCCTGCTCGCCCCTGGCGGATTCATTCTGCTGGGCTTGCTGCTGGCGGCTTACCAAGCCTGCAAAACCATCAAAGCCCCATCACCCCAAGAGGAACCGCCGCGCCCATGAACGCCGCAAAACGCCTGGAAATATTTCGTCGTTTCCATGAAGACAACCCGGAGCCGAAAACCGAACTGGCCTATTCTTCTGCGTTCGAGTTGCTGATCGCGGTGATTCTGTCGGCCCAATCCACCGACGTCGGCGTCAACAAGGCTACGGCCAAACTATTCCCCGTGGCCAATACGCCTCAGGCGATCCACGCCCTGGGCGTTGAAGGGCTGTCCGAATACATCAAGACCATCGGGCTGTTCAATAGCAAGGCAAAAAATGTGATCGAAACCTGTCGCCTGTTGATTGAGCGCCACGGGGGCGAAATCCCACAGACTCGGGAGGAGCTGGAGGCCCTGCCGGGCGTCGGTCGCAAGACTGCCAACGTAGTCCTCAACACGGCGTTTCGTCAGTTGACGATGGCGGTCGATACCCACATTTTCCGCGTCAGCAACCGCACCGGCTTGGCTCCAGGCAAAAATGTGGTGGAAGTGGAAAAGAAGCTGCTGAAATTCGTACCCAAGGAATACCTGCTGGACTCCCATCACTGGCTCATCCTCCACGGGCGTTACGTTTGCCTGGCGCGCAAGCCACGCTGCGGGAGTTGCCGGATCGAAGACCTCTGCGAATACAAGCACAAGACATCGGACGATTGAGGCGCTATTGCTTTTATTGATAAGTCGATTGAAAAAATCTTTTTTACCCGCCGGTGGTTTATCGATATAAGGAGCGCCAATGGCATCCTTAGCCTGGAGTCGACCCCATGAGTACTGGCAAAGAACAATTGGATGTAGAAGACGATTTCATCGCCGTCGAGGCTGACGACGCGGAGCCTGCGGTCGTGGAAGTGGCGAAAACCAACCTGAGCAAACGCCGCACCATCGATAACCTGCTGGAAGAGCGTCGACTACAAAAGCAACTCGCCGAGTATGACTTTGATCTCTGACACGTAAAAGCCTCCCTGATGGAGGCTTTTTTCTGATTACGCGTAGCCGGAAACTCACACCAAGCCGTTTCGCTGTGCCAGTTCGATCAGGTCGACCAGCGAACGGGCATTGAGCTTCAACAACAAGCGAGTCTTGTAGGTGCTGACGGTCTTGTTGCTCAGGAACATCCCATCCGCTATTTCCTTGTTGGTCTTTCCGCGAGCCAGTTCCTGCAGGACCATCATTTCCCTTGCGGACAGGCGATCAACCATATCGGACTCGCTGGCATTCCCAAGGCTTGAACGAACCGTATGCAAGGCTTGGTTAGGGAAATAGCTGTAGCCGGACAGCACCGCCTTTATTGCGCTTAACAGTTCGGTCAAATCCTGTTGCTTGCAAACATAGCCGGCAGCGCCTGTCTGCATGCAGCGCATAGAGAAATGTCCGGGTGCTTGTGAAGTCAGCACTAATACTTTCAAGGGTAATGGATTGGCGGTCAAACGAGCAATGACCTCCAACCCATCCAATTTCGGGATTCCAATATCCAGGATGACGATGTCGGGCATTTGTTCCCTGGCAATCTGTAACGCATCGACGCCATTATCTGCTTCAGCGATAACTTCATATCCATGGCGCTCCATTAGCAAACGTACAGCAAGACGAATGACGGGATGATCATCCACGATCAGCACTTTATTCATGGGCAAATCCAATTCGCTGTTCGAGTTTTTAGAGCACGCACAATAGCCTAGTCATTTCGGCCTTGGCATGCCGCCCCCCATGACCGCTCGCACCGAAAGACATAACCTACAAGCAATACAGAAAAATCCTACAAATAACCTGAGAGATGATGTGCCACGATTTTTTCCACAGACATGAAGCGGCTTATTCTGACGAGCCGGAAACCCTATAAACAATGCGAGCTTTCCCGGAAAAACGTCCCTGACGGCAACATCAGGAAAAAGCCATTTATCATAAATAGTTACTGATTTATTTATAGACAACAGCAAAAATTTCGCCCAGAGGAATGAGTTTCTGTATAAAAGATTCTATCTGATCGGCGACAGAACAATTGCACCATCAATATTATTATCGCTTCAGAGCACGCAATACTACTTAATCTTATTTAACTCTTCGAGCATGAAACTATTTATGAGTATCCACCATGAACAAACCACCGAGAACCGTTACCAACCCCCTGACACTTATCGCCATACTAGCAACTTTATCCGAAAGCTCCGCCGCCATCTCCCTGCCGTTCCTGGATGACCAGGATCGCGAATACTTTCTTTGGTTCCTGATCAGCTTTCCGTTCTACTTGTTACTTCTGTTCTTCACTACGTTGAACTTCAACTACCGTTCCCTGTATTCACCTTCGGATTTTCGCAAGAGCAAGCATTTCACGAAAAGCATGGACGTCTCCTCCGAGGATAGCCATCGCCCACGTCGTTCACCTGGTAAAAGGCGCAGGCGTTCTGCCAGATAATCCGCGTTATCAACTGGGAAGTCGAGTCATCACGGGGATGAGCCGAAAGGGGGACGATAGAAGGAATGTATAAAAAAACGGCCTGCTCATGGCAGGCCGTTTTTTAAAACCGGATCAGAACAACTTACGACCCTTGTTCGCCGCAATGCGCATGCGCAGGGCGTTGAGCTTGATAAAGCCGGCCGCGTCGGCCTGGTTGTAGGCCCCACCGTCTTCCTCGAAGGTCGCGATGTTGGCATCGAACAACGACTCGTCGGATTTGCGTCCGGTGACGATCACGTTGCCTTTGTAGAGTTTCAACCGCACGACGCCATTCACGTGAGCCTGGGAGGCATCGATCATCTGTTGCAGCATCAGACGCTCCGGGCTCCACCAGTAGCCGGTGTAGATCAGGCTGGCGTACTTGGGCATCAACTCGTCTTTCAAGTGAGCCACTTCGCGGTCCAGGGTGATCGATTCAATCGCCCGGTGCGCGCGCAGCATGATGGTGCCGCCCGGGGTTTCGTAGCAGCCACGGGACTTCATGCCAACATAGCGGTTCTCGACGATGTCCAGACGACCAATGCCGTGTTCGCCGCCGATACGATTCAGCGTCGCCAGAACGGTGGCCGGGCTCATTTCCACGCCATCCAGCGCGACAATGTCACCGTTGCGATAGGTCAGTTCCAGGTATTGCGGCGTATCGGGGGCTTTCTCCGGGGAGACGGTCCAGCGCCACATGTCTTCTTCGTGCTCGGTCCAGGTGTCTTCCAGCACGCCGCCTTCATAGGAGATGTGCAGCAAGTTGGCGTCCATCGAGTACGGCGATTTCTTCTTGCCGTGGCGCTCGATCGGGATCGCATGCTTCTCGGCGTAGTCCATCAATTTTTCACGGGACAGCAAGTCCCATTCGCGCCACGGGGCAATGACCTTCACGCCCGGCTTGAGGGCATAGGCGCCCAGCTCGAAACGCACCTGGTCGTTGCCTTTACCGGTGGCGCCATGGGAAATGGCGTCGGCGCCGGTTTCGTTGGCGATTTCGATCAGGCGCTTGGCAATCAGCGGACGGGCAATGGAAGTACCCAACAGGTACTCGCCTTCATAAACAGTGTTGGCGCGGAACATTGGGAACACGAAGTCGCGGACAAACTCTTCGCGCAAGTCGTCGATGTAGATCTCTTTGACGCCCATGGCCTGAGCCTTGGCGCGTGCAGGCTCGACTTCTTCGCCCTGCCCCAGGTCAGCGGTGAAGGTCACCACTTCGCAGTTATAAGTGTCCTGCAGCCACTTGAGGATCACCGAAGTGTCCAGGCCGCCGGAATACGCCAGAACGACCTTGTTTACGTCCGCCATGCCATCACTCCACGGGTTGTACGGAAAGCCGGGAAGTCTAACGTCCAGCGCGAATAATTTACAGGGGCGCGACAGCTTATGACGACGAAGCGACAGATTATGTCGAGCCGGCGACGATCAGGGCAGGATCAGGAGGTTCGCGCCGTCGCCGCAGCGGGGGCTGCAGTTTTGGTGGGAGCGACCGGCGTCGGAACCTTGCCAGGCGCCCCTACCGGTGCCGCAGGTGGCGTCGTCGGCTGTGGCGTCGGAGCTTGAGTCGCCGTCACACGCGCCAGATGCACAACCACGCGCCGGTTCTTGGCTCGATTGGCGGCGTTGGTATTAGAGACGAGGGGATAACGCTCACCGTGAAAACGCACGGTGAATTGGGATTCCTGGAAACCGTTGGCCTTGAAGAAATCCATGACCGCCAGCGCACGACGGCGCGACAATTCACGATTGGTCAAACGGTTGCCACTGTTGTCGGAATGGCCGTCGAGTTCGACATGATTGACGCTCGGGTCAGCCTTGATGAAGTCGAGCATGACTTGCAACTGCGCCTTGGCTTGGGCGTCGAGTTCAATCCCCTCGCCGGGAAAGCCGATCTGGGTTTGCTTGATCTGCTCGAAATTCTTCGGTAACAGTTTCGCTACACAGCCTTGATAATCGCTGAAAGCCTTGTTGAAGCGCACAGGCAACAGGCGGACCTCCGATACCCGGCCGTCCTCGGTATTGCGTCGGACCACAGGGCTACGACCCTCCATCAGCCCACTGATCAGACGGCCCGCCTGCACTTGGGAGCTGTCGAACAGCACATCGCCGCTGCCGATCCTGACCGAGCCCAGGTTGATGTCACCCCGCCCTGGCTGCCAAGGCGCCGCAGCCGCCAGCAACGTGGCGGAGCCGCCACCCATCATCGGGTTATAGGCCTTGAGCCGGAACGTGGCCTGCTCGCCTGCCCGGCGCACGAACTCGCCGCTACCGAAATCGGTGATCGGCTGGCTCAGCCGGCACTCGAACTTGTCGCCTTCGACCGTCCACTCGATGCTCTCCAGACGGGTCTGGAAAGTGAGCGCCATCGCGGGAAGGCTGGCAAACACACTGAGCAAGGCTAGATAACGCTGGCGCACGGGAGGCTCCACTGGCTTTATACGGAAATCGAAAAACACGTGGCATGACGCTTGTCCGAGACACCGCACGGAATCGTGGCACACCTGAAGGGGCTATCGGTCACTTGCGGCAAAACTTGATAGCGGGTGCCCGCATCGGTCTTTTCCGGTAGCATTCCCCAGAGTTTGACCCGCCTGGAAGCCCCCCATGTCCGACCGCCTGACCCTGCTGCGTCCCGACGACTGGCATATTCATCTTCGCGATGGTGCTGTGTTGACCCATACCGTCGCCGATGTCGCGCGCACCTTCGGGCGCGCAATCATCATGCCTAACCTGGTTCCGCCCGTGCGTAACGCCGTCGAGGCTGACGGCTATCGCCAGCGCATCCTCGCCGCGCGCCCGGCTGGCAGCCGCTTCGAGCCACTGATGGTGCTTTACCTCACCGACCGCACCCAGCCCGAGGAAATACGCGAGGCCAAGGCCAGCGGTTTCGTCCACGCGGCCAAGTTGTACCCGGCCGGCGCCACCACCAACTCGGATTCCGGCGTCACGAGCATCGACAAGATTTTCCCGGCGCTGGAAGCCATGGCCGAAGTCGGGATGCCCCTTCTGATCCACGGTGAAGTCACCCGCAGCGATGTCGACGTGTTCGACCGCGAGAAAATCTTCATCGACGAGCATATGCGTCGCGTCGTGGAGCGTTTCCCGACGCTCAAGGTGGTCTTCGAGCACATCACCACCGGCGATGCCGTGCAGTTCGTCAACGAAGCCCCGGCCAATGTCGGCGCGACGATCACTGCGCATCACCTGCTGTACAACCGCAACCACATGCTGGTGGGCGGCATCCGGCCGCACTTCTATTGCCTGCCGATCCTCAAGCGCAACACCCATCAGGAAGCCTTGCTCGACGCCGCCACCAGCGGCAGCGCCAAGTTTTTCCTCGGCACGGACTCGGCGCCCCACGCCCGCCACGCCAAGGAAGCCGCTTGCGGTTGCGCCGGGTGCTACACCGCCTACGCCGCCATAGAGATGTACGCCGAGGCGTTCGAGCAGCGCAATGCGCTGGACAAGCTCGAAGGTTTCGCCAGCTTGCAAGGCCCGCGTTTCTACGGCCTGCCGGTGAACACCGATTGTATTACCCTGGTCCGCGACGAGTGGACCGCCCCCGCCAGCCTGCCCTTTGGCGAGCTGACTGTCATCCCGCTGCGCGCCGGTGAAAAACTGCGCTGGCGCCTGCTGGAGGAAAACGCGTGAGTGAAGATCATTTCGACGACGAACTGGACGGCAACGCTGGTTCCGGGGGCGCTCGCCATCCCATGGCCGCTCGGTTCCGGGGCTACCTGCCGGTGGTGGTCGACGTAGAAACCGGCGGATTCAACTCCGCCACCGATGCGCTGCTGGAAATCGCCGCGACGACCATCGGCATGGACGAAAAAGGTTTCGTCTTCCCTGACCACACCTATTTCTTCCGCGTCGAACCGTTCGAAGGCGCCAACGTCGAAGCCGCCGCGCTGGAATTCACTGGGATCAAGCTTGATCACCCACTGCGCATGGCAGTGAGTGAAGAAACCGCCCTGACCGACATCTTCCGCGGCGTGCGCAAGGCGCTGAAGGCCAACGGTTGCAAGCGCGCGATCCTGGTGGGTCACAACAGCAGCTTCGACTTGGGCTTTCTCAATGCCGCCGTTGCGCGGTTGGACATGAAGCGCAACCCGTTCCATCCGTTTTCCAGCTTCGACACCGCAACCCTCGCGGGCCTGGCGTACGGCCAGACCGTATTGGCGAAGGCCTGCCAGGCCGCTGACATCGATTTCGATGGCCGCGAAGCCCACTCGGCCCGCTATGACACTGAGAAAACTGCCGAGCTGTTCTGCGGCATCGTCAATCGCTGGAAGGAAATGGGCGGCTGGCAGGATTTCGACGACTGATAGCGGCTAAGCCTGGCTCTGGCTCTGGCTCTTGTGCTCTTGAGCTCTTGTGGCGAGGGAGCTTGCTCCCGCTTGAGTGCGAAGCGCTCACACAGTTTTGAGGGCGGCTGCGCCCCCCAGCGGGAGCAAGCTCCCTCGCCACAGATATCTGCATTGCAGCTGATAACCGGCCCATAAAAAAACCGGCCCATCAAGGGCCGGTTTTTTTATGCCGCGTGCGCTTACAGCTTGTCGCTGTGCTCGCCCAGATAGGCGGCTACGCCTTCAGGCGATGCAGTCATGCCCTTGTCGCCTTTTTTCCAGTTGGCCGGGCAGACTTCGCCGTGCTCTTCGTGGAATTGCAGGGCGTCGACCAGACGGATCAGCTCTTCCATGTTACGGCCCAGCGGCAGATCGTTGATGATCTGCGAACGAACCACGCCTTTGTCATCGATCAGGAACGCGCCACGGAAGGCCACGCCGCCTTCGGACTCAACGTCGTAGGCCTTGGCGATTTCATGCTTCATGTCGGCAGCCATGGTGTACTTCACTTGGCCGATCCCGCCATTGTTGATCGGGGTGTTGCGCCAGGCGTTGTGGGTGAAGTGCGAGTCGATCGAAACCGCGACCACTTCAACGTTGCGCGCCTTGAAGTCGTCCATGCGGTGATCCAGTGCGATCAGCTCGGATGGGCAGACGAAGGTGAAGTCCAGCGGGTAGAAGAACACCAGGCCGTATTTGCCTTTGATGGCGGAGGACAGGGTGAAGCTGTCGACGATTTCGCCGTTGCCGAGGACGGCTGGAACGGTAAAGTCAGGGGCTTGTTTGCCTACGAGTACGCTCATTGGATATCTCCTGGTGTAGTAACGTGAAAACAGAGTCCGCGCCAGCCTGCCACCCTCAGGCGACAGCCCTGTGACACGAACCCGCTTTGCAAGGACCGACCATCATACACCGCACATTTGGACTGTCCTCAACGGTTTTTCAGCGACATCGAAAATCCGAAGCACCTGGCGGCATGCACCTCCACCAAACCGTTCGTCAGCCTGATGCCGCTCTGGTGAAAGAGCTTTAGAAACCACTTTGACAATCATTCTCGTTAACATTAAGATCTGTCTCAATTGAGTCACAACCAGCGACGGTTCTTACTTATGTATGTATGCCTCTGCACTGGCGTCACCGACGGACAAATCCGCGAAGCGATCTATGAAGGTTGCTGCAGCTACCGCGAAGTCCGCCAGGCCACCGGCGTAGCCAGCCAATGCGGTAAATGCGCCTGCCTTGCCAAGGAAGTGGTGCGTGAAACCCTCGCCAAAGTGCAGACCGCCCAGGCCTCGATCCCTTATCCGGTAGAATTTACTGCCGCATAAATCCAGCTTTTTGAAGAACCGGACTCAATGTCCGGTTTTTTTATGCCTGTAAATCAATTGCTTAGCGTCCAGACGCGGAACACAAACATTCTTATTCCGATTAATTTTCATTTATTATTCAATAACTTAGGTTTGACACCCGGAAATGGGCGGCTCAAACTCCGCCTTATACACAGCTATTACAGGGCAGGCCCTCACCATGAAAGGCGACATTACAGTCATCCAGCATCTCAACAAGATCCTCGCCAATGAGCTGGTCGCGATCAATCAATACTTCCTGCATGCACGCATGTATGAAGATTGGGGCCTGAACAAGCTGGGCAAGCACGAGTACCACGAATCCATCGACGAGATGAAACACGCGGACAAGCTGATCAAGCGCATCCTGTTCCTCGAAGGCCTGCCGAACGTCCAGGACCTGGGCAAGCTGCACATCGGCGAACACACCCGGGAAATGCTCGAATGCGACCTGCGCATCGAACGCACCGGCCACGCCGACCTGAAAGCCGCCATCGCCCACTGCGAAACCGTCGGTGACTTCGGCAGTCGCGAGCTGCTCGAAGATATCCTCGAGTCCGAAGAAGAACATATCGACTGGCTGGAAACCCAGTTGGGCCTGATCGACAAGATCGGTCTGGAGAATTACCTGCAATCGCAGATGGGTGAAGAATAAGCTTCCCCGAAAGCAAGCCACAAAAAAGCCCCGCCCTCTTTCGAGGAGCGGGGCTTTTTGTTGCCTGGATTTCCAGGCATCCCACAACGTTCGTCCACCACACCCCGTGCGGCGAACAGAACCGTCATGGATCAAGCTTCAGTCTTGTTCGCCGCTGCCGCTTCTACAGCTGCTTTGATCGCGGACTGCAACGAACCGTCAGCCGCCATCTCGGTCATGATGTCGCTGCCGCCAATCAACTCACCGCCGACCCACAACTGTGGGAAGGTTGGCCAGTTGGCGTACTTGGGCAGGTTGGCGCGGATTTCCGGGTTCTGCAGGATGTCCACGTAAGCGAACTTCTCGCCACACGCCATCACCGCTTGAGCAGCCTTGGCCGAGAAGCCGCACTGAGGCGCATTCGGCGAGCCTTTCATGTAAAGCAGGATGGTGTTGTTGGCAATCTGGTCTTTGATCGTTTCGATGATATCCACGGAGCACCTCGGCTTGAACTTTGCGACTACAGATGTCGACACGGTGGCGCATTGTAACGGAAAGCCGAGCACCCTGCTCGGTCCGCCCCAAGGACAATTCTACGCAGCCGCCACCTTCACCGGAACCCCATTAAGCGCCGCGTTGCCGGACAACTCATCGAGTTGGCATTCATCGGTCAAGTCATTGGCACTGGAACCGGGCTGCGCGCTGGCAATGGCCATCTGCACACCCGGTCGGGCATGGCCCCAGCCATGGGGAAGACTGACCACGCCTTTCATCATGTCCAGGCTGCCCTGCACCTCCACTTCGATCACGCCTACTCGCGAACTGACCTTGACTCGTTGCCCATCGACAAGACCCCGGCTCGCCAGGTCATCGGGATGCATCAGCAGCTGATGGCGCGGCTTGCCTTTCACTAGCCGATGAAAGTTATGCATCCAGGAGTTGTTGCTGCGCACATGGCGACGGCCAATCATCAGCAGCTCATCGGATGCCGGCGCTCGCAACACGGCAAAGCGCGCCAGGTCGGCAAGGATCACCGCGGGCGCGGCCTGCAAGCGACCATTTTCAGTTTTCAACCTTGCGGTGAGATTGGGTTTGAGCGCACCGAGATCAATGCCGTGGGGATGATCAAACAGAGTCGCCAGGGACAGCTTGTGCGGCGATGCATCCCCATAGGCACCCGCGCGCAGCCCCAGATCGATCATCTGCGCTGGCGGCATGGTCGGCTTGAGTTCCTTGCCGGTCCGGGCTGCAAAGGCCTTGGCCAGGCCGACGAATATTTCCCAGTCATGCAGCGCACCCTCAGGCTTGGGCAGGATCGCCCGATTGAAACGGCTGACGTTACGCACCGCGAACAGATTGAACGTGGTGTCGTAATGATCGTTTTCCAGGGCAGAGGTCGACGGCAGGATCAGGTCGGCATAGCGAGTGGTCTCGTTGATGTACAGATCGATACTGACCATGAACTCCAGGCCATCCAGTGCCTGCTCCAGCTGCCGCCCATTGGGCGTGGACAACACCGGGTTACCCGCCACGGTGACCAACGCACGGATCTGCCCTTCGCCCTCGGTGAGCATTTCTTCGGCGAGGGCCGACACCGGCAGCTCCCCCGCGTATTCGGGACGCCCGGACACTCGACTTTGCCATCGGTTGAAGTGTCCGCCCGAGGTGCTCGCCACCAAATCCACCGCTGGCTCGGTGCACAGCGCCCCGCCGACCCGATCAAGATTTCCGGTCACCAGATTGATCAACTGGATCAGCCAATGGCAAAGCGTGCCGAAAGCCTGGGTCGATACGCCCATCCGTCCGTAACACACCGCTGACGGCGCGGCGGCAAAATCACGCGCCAGCTGACGGATCTGCGTCGCCGGAATCGCACAGAGAGGGCTCATCGCCTCCGCGGTAAAGCTTGCAACGGCCTGGCGCACCTCTTCGAGGCCATCCACCGGCAAATGACCGTCACGAGTCAGGCCTTCGCTGAAGAGCGTGTTGAGCAAGCCAAACAGCAACGCAGCATCACCACCGGGGCGTACGAAGACATGCTGGTTGGCGATGGCCGCGGTCTCGCTGCGCCGAGGATCGACCACCACCACTTGGCCGCCCCGGGCCTGGATCGCCTTGAGGCGTTTCTCCACGTCCGGCACGGTCATGATGCTGCCGTTGGAAGCCAACGGGTTTGCACCCAAGATCAGCATGAAGTCGGTGTGGTCAATGTCCGGAATTGGCAGTAAGAGGCCGTGGCCGTACATCAAGTGGCTGGTCAGGTGATGGGGCAGTTGGTCCACCGAGGTCGCCGAGAAGCGGCTACGGGTTTTCAGCAGACCGAGAAAATAGTTGCTGTGGGTCATCAGCCCATAGTTATGCACGCTCGGGTTGCCTTGATAGACGCCCACCGCGTTCTGGCCGTGGCGTTCCTGAATGCTTGCCAGGCGTTCGGCCACCAACGCGAACGCGTCCTCCCAGGCGATGGGTAGCCATTCGCTGCCCATCCGCCGCATGGGCTGGCGCAGCCGGTCCGGATCGTTCTGGATATCCTGCAGCGCGACGGCCTTGGGGCAGATGTGTCCACGACTGAAACTGTCCAGCGGATCCCCCTTGATCGAGGTGATCGCCGGGCCTTGGCCTTCAGTTTCGGTGGTTTCGAGCGTCAGGCCACAGATGGCCTCACACAGATGGCACGCACGGTGATGAAGAGTCTTGGTCATGGCCAGTCTCTGTTTTATTCGTAGCGGCCGCTTTTGGCCGCGGGAACAAAACTATGGCCCGTGATCCCCTACCGCGCCAGCGACGTTCGTCCTGTGAATCGGCGGGCATCAGGCCAGCCGATTTCAGGGCTGCTCGGGAGGCGGCGCCAGCAACTGGATTTCCTCGATGGTCTCCACTTCCTCATGGGAGATGGGTACGCCCGTCAACTCGCCAATCAAGCGCCAATGCTCGTCAAGTCCACTGCTGATAGTGGCCATGCGATCAATCATCCGCCGACCCGCGGCCTTGGTCACTTCGTCGTCGCTGCGCAACAACTCGAATGACATGGACGTCACCGAAGCGGTCAGGTGCGTCAGGGAGCGCGCCGTCAGCCCCAGCAATTCCATCAGTTGTCGCTCTTTCGAATCCATTTGGGGGCTCCTGCATATAGGGGTTCATTTATAACCCAGGCCCTTGGTTTAGGAAATCTCACATCCGACAACGGACACTGGGAAATCCACGCCCGCCCGCCGAAAACCGAGCGTTTATCGTCCCACGCCCGTCCGGCTTGTTTGCCAAGCGCCGCCACGCCAGTGTACAAATGGGCTGCTGCTGTCAGGAAACCGGCTTTAAATACGTCATTGCAGTCCTGCCGTGACTTCGCTGAAATCCCCTATAACCGTAGCCCTATTGGTAAGACGCGACATTTAATGTCAATATCGCGCCTTCCCCTAATTTCGTCGCCCCGTGCGGCTTTTGCCGCAGGTCTCGCCCGTTTTTCCATTAAACAAGGCTTTGAGTATCTGCGGTCAGTAACAAAAGGTAGTCAATCATGAGCGCAAGGCACTTTCTCTCCCTGATGGATTTCACGCCCGATGAGTTGCTCGGCGTCATCCGTCGAGGCGTGGAGCTCAAGGACCTGCGTAAGCGCGGCGTACTGTTCGAGCCCTTGAACAACCGTGTACTGGGGATGATTTTCGAGAAGGCCTCGACGCGCACGCGCATTTCGTTCGAAGCCGGCATGATCCAGCTCGGTGGCCAGGCGATTTTCCTGTCGCCCCGCGACACCCAGCTCGGCCGCGGCGAGCCCATCAGCGATTGCGCCATCGTCATGTCGAGCATGCTCGATGCGGTGATGATCCGGACCTTTGCCCACAGCACCCTGACCCAATTCGCAGCCCATTCCCGCGTGCCGGTGATCAATGGCCTGTCCGATGACCTGCATCCCTGCCAGCTCCTGGCCGACATGCAGACGTTCCTCGAACACCGGGGCTCGATCCAGGGCAAGACCGTGGCGTGGATCGGTGACGGCAATAACATGTGCAACAGCTATATAGAAGCAGCGATCCAATTCGATTTCCAGCTGCGCATCGCCTGCCCTGAAGGCTACGAACCCAATCCGCAATTCGTCGCCCGGGCCGGTGACCGCGTAACCCTCGTTCGCGACCCGCAACAAGCGGTCACCGGCGCGCACCTGGTAAGCACCGACGTCTGGACGTCCATGGGCCAGGAAGAAGAAACCGCCAAGCGCCTGAAGCTGTTCGCGCCTTTCCAGGTCAATCGCGCCCTGCTCGACCTGGCGGCCGACGAAGTGCTGTTCATGCATTGCCTGCCGGCCCATCGTGGCGAAGAGATCAGCCTCGACCTGCTGGATGATCCGCGCTCCGTGGCCTGGGACCAGGCCGAGAATCGTCTCCACGCACAGAAGGCCCTGCTCGAATTTCTCGTCGAGCCGGCGTACCACCACGCATGAGCCATTCCTTGTTGTTGAATTTGCACAACTTGGCCTGCGGTTATCAGGACCAACGGGTCGTACAGAACCTCAACCTGCACCTCAACGCCGGCGATATCGGCTGCCTGCTCGGCTCGTCCGGGTGCGGCAAGACCACGACCTTGCGGGCCATCGCTGGTTTCGAGCCCGTGCATGAAGGTGAGATCCAGCTGGCCGGGGAAACCATTTCCCGCGCGGGCTTTACCCTCGCCCCCGAGAAGCGCCGTATCGGCATGGTGTTCCAGGACTATGCGCTGTTCCCGCACTTGAGCGTCGCCGAGAACATGGCCTTCGGCATTCGCAAACATCCTCAAAAGGATCGCGTGGTCGAAGAGCTGCTGGAATTGGTCAACTTGAAGAACCTGGGCAAGCGCTTTCCCCATGAACTTTCTGGGGGCCAGCAACAACGCGTGGCGCTTGCCCGGGCGTTGGCGCCCGAGCCGCAACTGTTGTTGCTCGACGAACCGTTTTCCAACCTCGACGGCGAGCTGCGACGCAAGCTCAGCCATGAGGTGCGCGACATTCTCAAGGCTCGCGGCACCAGCGCAATCCTGGTGACTCATGATCAGGAAGAGGCCTTTGCCGTGAGCGATCATGTCGGTGTGTTCCGGGAAGGTCGACTGGAACAATGGGATACACCTTACAACCTGTATCACGAACCGCTGACGCCTTACGTCGCCAGCTTCATTGGCCAGGGTTATTTCATTCGCGGCCAACTCGACAGCCCGGAATCGGTGCAAACTGAACTGGGCGTGCTGCGCGGCAACCGAGCCTACACCTGGCCGATCGGCGGCGCCGTGGATGTGCTGCTGCGCCCGGACGATATCGTCTATGCGCCAGACAGCCAGCTGACAGCCACTATCGTCGGCAAGACGTTCCTTGGTGCTTCTACCTTGTATCGCCTGCAATTGCCGACAGGCGCGCAATTGGAATCGATTTTCCCGAGCCATGCCGATCATCAGGTCGGGGCGACCGTTGGTGTCCGAGTGGCGGCTGAGCACTTGGTATTGTTCCAGGCCTCGGGCAGCACAGCGGCACATCTGCCGCCGGTGGAAAATGGCGTGCGGCGACACAGCGCGGCCAGCTAATGCTTCGGGAGGCTTTTGTGGCGAAGGGGCTGGCTCCCTCGCCACAAGTCAACCCAGGGACAGCGTCCCGCTCGCCACAAGCGTCGCATGCCCGCCGATCTTCACCCGCTCTCCCTCCAACCGACAAAACAATGCCCCGCCCCTGGCTGAACACTGATACGCCGTAAGACCGTGCTTGTTCAGGCGCTTGGACCAGTATGGAATCAAGCTGCAATGGGTCGACCCGGTGACCGGATCCTCATTGATGCCGATCGCCGGGGCAAAATAGCGCGAGACGAAATCGTGCTTGCTGCCCGGCGCCGTCACGATAGCGCCCGGCCACGGCAGCTTTGCCAAGGCTGCCATATCAGGCTTGCAGTCGAGCACGGCTTGCTCCGATTCCAACACCACGAACAGCTCGTTGGAGCTCAGCACGTCCACCGCCTCGACCCCCAAGGCATTCTGGACCGCCAGGGAAGCGCCCAATTCGGCCGGCACTATCGCAGGGAAATCCAACCACAGCCGGTCACCTTCGCGGCTGACGCTCAGCGCTCCAGACTTGCAGATGAAATCCAGCCGCTGCGCGGTTTCGTGATAGACCTCGAACAATACGAAGGCGCTGGCCAATGTCGCATGTCCACAGAGCGGGACTTCCGTGGTGGGAGTAAACCATCGAATGTGCCACTGCTGGTTTTCACGCACCAGGAAAGCGGTTTCAGCCAGGTTATGTTCGGCCGCGATCTTCTGCATCAAGTCGTCGGCGAGCCAGGCATCGAGCCGATAGACCATCGCCGGGTTACCGCCAAACGGCCGGTCACTGAACGCATCGACCTGATGAAACGCGAGCTGCATGGCACTTCTCCTTTTTATAGATGCGCGAGCATGAGCCGCACCGGCACCGTTTATCCAGTGACAGATGAGCACAATTTTTGCCCTACAGCACAGGACGGAAGTTTTGACACCCAATGAAACCTGAAGCCTCAGATTATCTTGGCAAGGGATTCAGGGACGCCCAATGTCGGCGAATGCCGCCCCGGTATGTTCCTTCAATACCAAAGGCGCCAATTCGACTTCCAAACCACGCCTGCCCGCACTGACGAACAGACTGGCTAGAGGCTGCGCAGAATTATCGATAAACGTGCGAAGACGTTTTTTCTGCCCCAGCGGGCTGATACCGCCAAGCAGATAACCCGTCGAGCGTTGAGCGGCGGCTGGATCAGCCATCTCGACTTTTTTCACCCCCGCGGCGTGGGCCAGCGCTTTCAGGTCCAGGCTTCCAGCCACGGGCACCACCGCCACCAGCAGCTCGCCCTTTTCGCTGGCGGCCAACAAGGTCTTGAACACCCGCGCCGGCTCCAATCCGAGCTTTTCAGCTGCCTCCAGTCCATAGGACGCTGCCTTGGGATCGTGTTCGTAGCTGTGGATGCGATGTTCGGCGCGCACTTTCTTAAGCAGATCCAACGCGGGGGTCATGGCCACTCCTGACAGAAAAACCAAAAGACTATGAGGAATTCTATGCGATCGGCGGGTAAAAGGCTTCGCGGCGGTCATTCACGCCACGAATAATCCCAAAGTGACTGATGGTTCACTTTCGACCTTTGACAGCGGCGTTTCTTGTCTATATTTTTTCGAAACTGAAAGCAGAAACACGTGTCTCAAGCAACAGCCCGAGCGCAGGATGGGGATCCCGCCCTCGGTGAAAACGCGCTGACGAGTTGTATCCGACGCGCAGGACAACAAAAAGAACCGAGGTTTGAATGACAACTGCTTTACAACAACCCTCCCTTTCCAGCCAATGCCTGGCCGAGTTTCTCGGTACGGCCCTGCTGATCTTTTTCGGTACCGGTTGCGTTGCGGCGCTCAAGGTCGCGGGTGCGAGTTTCGGCTTGTGGGAAATCAGCATCATCTGGGGCGTCGGTGTCAGCATGGCGATCTATCTCAGCGCCGGTATTTCCGGTGCCCATTTAAACCCCGCCGTCAGCATCGCGCTGTGTATTTTTACTGACTTCGAAAAACGCAAACTGCCGTTCTACATCATCTGCCAAGTCGCCGGCGCCTTCTGCGGTGCGCTCTTGGTCTATACGCTGTACAGCAATCTGTTCTTCGATTTCGAACAGTCTCGCCAGATGATTCGCGGCACCGAAGCAAGCCTCGAACTGGCGTCGGTATTCTCTACCTACCCGCACCCAGCACTGTCCACCGGCCAGGCCTTCCTGGTGGAAACGATCATCACCGCCATCCTGATGGGCGTGATCATGTCCCTTACCGATGACAATAATGGCCTGCCTC
Organism: Pseudomonas sp. Z5-35; assembly: GCF_051131945.1. NCBI lineage: Bacteria > Pseudomonadati > Pseudomonadota > Gammaproteobacteria > Pseudomonadales > Pseudomonadaceae > Pseudomonas > Pseudomonas sp. Z5-35. The sequence continues at coordinate 1,421,829 of NZ_CP071640.1, read as the reverse complement.
GCGGTCCGCTGGCTCCGCTGCTGATCGGCCTGCTGATCGCCGTGATTGGCAGTTCGATGGGGCCGCTGACAGGCTTCGCGATGAACCCGGCGCGGGACTTCGGTCCAAAACTGATGACATTTTTCGCTGGCTGGGGTGAAATTTCCCTGACCGGGGGACGCGACATCCCGTACTTTCTGGTGCCTATCTTCGCACCGATTGCGGGGGCTTGCCTGGGTGCCGCCGCCTACCGCGGGCTGATTGCCCGTCACCTGCCCGGCGCCGTGGCTGCTACAAAGGATGCAGAGCCGACCATTGACGGCAAGCCCAGAACATCCTGAACAGTCGGCGCAGGCTCCTGCCATTCCGGTCTGCGCCGTGGCTTCTTTATCTACGTCTCCCTTTATGAAAGACCCGAGGCAATCGACATGACCGACATTGAGAATAAAAACTACATCATTGCCCTAGACCAAGGCACGACCAGCTCGCGGGCGATTATTTTCGACCGTGACGCCAACGTGGTCTGCACAGCCCAACGCGAATTCGTCCAGCATTATCCGCAGCCAGGCTGGGTCGAACATGATCCGATGGAAATCTTCGCCACGCAGAGCGCGGTCATGGTAGAGGCCTTGGCCCATGCCGGGCTGCACCACGACCAGGTTGCCGCCATCGGCATTACCAACCAGCGCGAAACCACTGTGGTCTGGGACAAGTCCACCGGGCGTCCGATCTACAACGCCGTCGTCTGGCAATGCCGACGCAGCACCGAGATCTGCCAGCAACTCAAGCGCGACGGCCACGAGCAGTACATCAGCGAAGCCACCGGCCTGGTCACCGATCCGTATTTCTCCGGGACCAAGCTCAAGTGGATCCTCGACCACGTCGAAGGCAGCCGCGAACGCGCGCGCAACGGCGAATTGCTATTCGGCACCGTGGACAGTTGGCTTATCTGGAAATTCACTGGCGGCAAGGTCCACGTCACCGACTACACCAACGCCTCGCGCACCATGCTGTTCAACATTCACTCGCTGGAATGGGACGCGAAGATGCTCGACATCCTCGACATCCCTCGCGAGATGTTGCCGGAAGTGAAATCTTCCTCGGAAATCTACGGCCGCACCAAAAGCGGCATTGCCATCGGCGGTATCGCCGGCGACCAGCAAGCCGCCCTCTTCGGCCAGATGTGCGTGGAACCGGGCCAGGCGAAGAATACCTACGGCACCGGCTGCTTCCTGTTGATGAACACCGGCGACAAAGCCGTCAAATCCAACCATGGCATGCTCACCACCATCGCCTGCGGCCCGCGCGGCGAAGTGGCATACGCCCTGGAGGGCGCGGTGTTCAACGGCGGCTCCACGGTCCAGTGGTTGCGCGATGAACTCAAGATCGTCAACGACGCCCTCGATACCGAATATTTCGCCAACAAGGTCAAGGACAGCAATGGCGTGTACCTGGTGCCGGCGTTCACGGGCCTTGGTGCGCCGTACTGGGACCCTTATGCCCGCGGCGCACTGTTCGGCCTGACCCGTGGCGTACGAGTCGATCACATCATTCGGGCGACGCTGGAATCAATCGCCTATCAGACCCGCGACGTGCTCGATGCCATGCAGCAGGATGCCGGCGAACGCCTCAAGTCCCTTCGCGTGGACGGCGGCGCGGTGGCCAACAACTTCCTCATGCAGTTTCAGGCAGACATTCTTGGCACCTTGGTCGAGCGCCCGAAAATGCGCGAGACCACCGCACTGGGCGCAGCGTACCTGGCCGGTTTGGCATGCGGCTTCTGGGGCAGCCTGGACGAGTTGCGCGGCAAAGCGGTCATCGAGCGCGAGTTCGAGCCGCAGCTGGATGAACAGGCCAAGGAAAAACTCTACGCCGGCTGGAAAAAAGCCGTCAGCCGCACCCGCGATTGGGAGCCACACGAAGACGCTGAGTAAGCCGAAGCCGGGAACGATGAGGATCTGAAACTGGTCGGGAATGGATTCCTGCGGCATCATGGGCAAATTTTGTACGGCAGCCCAAAGGAAGCCCCATGAATCTGCCTCCCCGCCAGCAGCAAATCCTCGAGCTGGTCCGCGAACGCGGCTATGTCAGCATCGAGGAAATGGCGCAGCTCTTCGTCGTCACCCCGCAAACCATCCGCCGCGACATCAATCAATTGGCGGAAGTGAACCTGCTGCGCCGCTACCACGGCGGCGCCGCCTATGATTCGAGCGTCGAAAACACCGCCTACGCCATGCGCGCCGACCAGATGCGCGACGAAAAGCAACGCATTGCCGAAGCCATCGCCGCCCAGATTCCCGATCACGCCTCGCTGTTCATCAATATCGGCACCACCACCGAGTCGATTGCCCGGGCGCTGCTCAATCACAACCATCTGAAAGTCATCACCAACAACCTGCACGTGGCATCGATCCTCAGCGCCAAGGATGACTTCGAAGTCCTGATTGCCGGGGGCAACGTACGCCGTGATGGCGGCGTGGTAGGCCAGGCCAGCGTCGATTTCATCAACCAGTTCAAGGTGGACTTCGCCCTGGTGGGTATCAGCGGGATCGACGAAGACGGCAGCCTGCTGGATTTCGATTATCAGGAAGTGCGGGTTTCCCAAGCCATCATCGCTAATGCGCGGCAGGTATTGCTGGCGGCCGATTCCAGCAAGTTCGGGCGCAACGCCATGGTACGCCTGGGCCCGATCAGCCTGATCGACTGCCTGGTGACCGACCAACAGCCAGTGCCGGCGCTGGCGCAATTGCTGAGCCAGCACAAGATTCGGCTGGAAGTGGTCTGAAGCCCCACTACCCTGTGGCGAGGGAGCTTGCTCCCGCTCGGCGGCGTAGCCGTCGCAAATTTTACTGAATGCGGCTCGCCTGAAGAAACGCGTCGGCCTGATTGGGATGGCTTCGCCATCCAGCGGGAGCAAGCTCCCTCGCCACAAGAGCCCTCCCCAACTCCTTTTTGTTCGAAAATTTTCCTTCAGCGTCGTTCGATCAGTATTTTCAATCGAATTCGACTGGCTGTCGCTGTGCTTATGGGCTAGTATTTTCGCAAATGAACATTTATGTTCGAATTCAAATATTACGAAAAGAGCCCGAGGCCAGCCGATGCCCACTTCTACCTTGCCTACGCCCCCTCTCGCAGAGATCTATGATGTCGCCGTCATCGGTGGCGGTATCAACGGCGTGGGGATTGCCGCGGACGCTGCCGGTCGCGGCCTTTCGGTGTTCCTTTGTGAAAAGGATGACCTGGCCAGCCATACCTCGTCGGCGAGCAGCAAGTTGATCCACGGCGGTCTGCGCTATCTCGAGCATTACGAATTCCGCCTGGTGCGTGAAGCGCTGGCCGAGCGCGAAGTGCTGCTCACCAAAGCCCCGCACATCGTCAAGCAAATGCGCTTTGTGTTGCCCCATCGGCCGCACCTGCGTCCTGCCTGGATGATTCGCGCCGGCCTGTTTCTTTACGATCACCTGGGCAAACGCGAGCAACTGGCCGGTTCCAAGAGCCTGAAATTCGGCGCCGACAGCGCATTGAAAAGCGAAATCACCAAAGGTTTCGAATACTCCGACTGCTGGGTAGATGACGCACGACTGGTGGTGCTCAACGCCATGGCGGCCCGTGAAAAAAGCGCGCATATCCACACCCGCACCCGCTGCGTGAGTGCTCGCCGCAGCAAGGGCCTGTGGCAGCTGAACCTGGAACGCACCGATGGCAGTCTGTTTTCCATCCATGCCAAGGCGCTGGTCAACGCCGCCGGGCCGTGGGTCGCCAAGTTCATTCGCGATGACCTGAAGCTCGAATCGCCCTACGGCATCCGCCTGATCCAGGGCAGCCACCTGATTGTTCCGAAGCTCTACGAAGGCGAGCACGCGCACATTCTTCAAAACGAAGATCAGCGCATCGTGTTCACCATTCCGTACCTGAACCAGTTCACCCTGATCGGCACCACCGATCGCGAATACACCGGCGACCCAGCTTCAGTGGCGATTACCGAGGGCGAAACCGATTACCTGCTGAAGGTGGTCAACGCACACTTCAAGAAGCAGATCAGCCGTGACGAGATCCTGCACAGCTATTCGGGTGTTCGCCCGCTGTGCAATGACGAATCCGACAACCCATCCGCCGTGACCCGGGACTACACCCTCGCGCTCTCCGGCGGCGGCGATGAAGCTCCATTGCTGTCAGTGTTCGGCGGCAAGCTGACCACTTATCGCAAGTTGGCCGAATCGGCCATGGCGCAGCTGGCTCCCTATTTCACGCAGATGCGCCCAAGCTGGACCGCCCTGGAAACCTTGCCTGGCGGCGAAAACATGACCACGCCGCAGGCGTTGTGCTCGGCCATTCGCGACAAATTCGACTGGCTGCCGACCGATATCGCCCGCCGCTGGGCCACCACTTATGGCAGCCGTACCTGGCGCATGCTTGAAGGGGTGCAAAGCCTCGCCGACCTGGGCGAACACATCGGCGCAGGACTCTACACCCGGGAAGTCGACTATCTGTGCAGCGACGAATGGGCCGTGTATGCCCAGGACATTCTCTGGCGTCGCAGCAAGCTGGGCCTGTTCACCAGCGCCTCGGAACAAGAGAAACTGCAGCAGTACCTTGACAAGGTCGAGCACAACCGACGCAAGATCGAAGCGGCCTGAAATCACCGCTGAGTAAATGAAGCCCCCGGATCGAAAGATTCGGGGGCTTTTTGCTGCCTGGCGCCCTTTCCCCAAGCACACGCCCTATGCGGCGCATTCGGTTTTCCGAACGCGACCCGACGGTCAATTCGGCAAACCGGATAAGTTATCGGCCGAAAAGCTGAAACAAAACGTTAATTTCCTTTTAAAACAACTAGATGATCATTTGGCGCTGGCCTGGCACGAGTCATGCTCTACACTCGTGGAGACGAACGCCTGTACGCCAACACAACAGGAGCTGCCAGGCATTCGAAGCACTCAGGGCCGGTTGAACCGGCCGAATAAAAAAAACAATGTCGAGGAAATATCGATGCGCATCGTTCCCCATCTCCTGGGCGCAGCCGTTGCTGCCGCTCTGATCAGCACTCCGGTCTTCGCAGCCGAACTGACCGGTACGCTGAAAAAGATCAAAGAGTCCGGCGTCGTTACGCTCGGCCACCGCGACGCCTCCATCCCGTTTTCCTACATTGCGGACGCTTCCGGCAAGCCGGTCGGCTATTCCCACGACATCCAACTGAAAGTCGTCGAAGCGCTGAAAAAAGAGCTGGACGTGCCGAACCTGCAGGTCAAGTACAATCTGGTCACCTCGCAAACCCGTATTCCCCTGGTGCAGAACGGCACCGTCGACCTGGAATGCGGCTCCACCACCAACAACGTCGAGCGCCAGCAACAAGTCGCTTTCTCCGTAGGCATCTTCGAGATCGGCACCCGGCTGCTGACCAAGAAAGATTCCAAGTACAAGGATTTTGACGACCTGAAAGGCAAGAACGTCGTGACCACCGCCGGCACCACGTCCGAGCGCCTGCTCAAGTCCATGAACGCCGACAAGCAAATGGGCATGAACGTCATCTCCGCCAAGGACCATGGCGAATCCTTCCAGATGCTCGAAGGCGGTCGTGCCGTCGCGTTCATGATGGACGACGCCCTGCTGGCCGGCGAAGCCGCAAAGGCCAAGAAGGCTGATGACTGGGCCGTGACCGGTACCGCACAGTCCTACGAAATCTATGGCTGCATGGTGCGCAAGGGCGACGAGCCGTTCAAGAAGGCTGTGGATGACGCCATCAAGGCCACCTACGCTTCGGGCGAGATCAACAAGATCTACGAAAAATGGTTCATGCAGCCAATCCCGCCAAAAGGCCTGAACCTCAACTTCCCGATGAGCGACGAACTCAAGGACCTGATCGCCACCCCGACCGACAAAGCGGCTGACGACAAAAAATCCTGATTTCTGACTAACCTTACCTCTTGGAAGGGCCCAGCCCTTCCAAGAGTGTGTCATTCCCTGCTGGCAATAATGGAAACACTCGAACGGTGAGGTCGAGCCGTCGGTGTGTGCCTGATCGTCAAGATTAGGCGGGAAAGGATTTCCCCCTGCAGATATTTGTACATCGATCGATCTGAGGGGAGACCCTGATGAATTACAACTGGGACTGGGGTGTGTTCTTCAAGTCCACCGGCGTGGGCAGCGAGATCTATCTCGACTGGTACGTGGCCGGCCTGGGCTGGACCATCGCCATCGCCGTCGTCGCCTGGATCATTGCCCTGCTGCTGGGCTCGATCCTGGGCGTGATGCGCACCGTGCCGAACCGGCTGGTGTCGGGCATCGCGACTTGCTACGTGGAGCTCTTTCGTAACGTGCCGTTGCTGGTACAGCTGTTCATCTGGTACTTCCTGGTACCGGACCTGCTGCCCGCAGACATGCAGGAATGGTACAAACAGGACCTGAATCCGACCACCTCGGCCTACCTGAGCGTTGTCGTGTGCCTGGGCCTGTTCACCGCCGCGCGAGTTTGCGAACAGGTACGCACCGGGATCCAGGCGCTGCCGCGCGGCCAGGAATCCGCCGCACGCGCCATGGGCTTCAAGCTGCCGCAGATCTACTGGAACGTGCTGCTGCCCCAAGCCTACCGGATCATCATTCCACCGCTTACCTCGGAATTCCTCAACGTCTTCAAGAACTCTTCCGTGGCGTCGCTGATCGGCCTGATGGAGCTGCTCGCGCAGACCAAGCAGACCGCCGAGTTCTCCGCCAACCTGTTCGAAGCCTTTACCTTGGCGACCCTGATCTACTTCACCCTGAACATGAGCCTGATGTTGCTCATGCGCATGGTCGAGAAGAAAGTCGCGGTGCCCGGCCTGATCTCCGTGGGGGGTAAATAATGGAATTCGACTTCACAGGCATCATCCCCGCCATTCCCGGCTTGTGGAATGGCATGGTGATGACCCTCAAGCTGATGGCCCTGGGCGTGGTTGGCGGGATCATCCTGGGGACGATCCTGGCGCTGATGCGCCTGTCCCACAACAAGCTGGTTTCCAACATCGCCGGCGCCTACGTCAACTATTTCCGCTCGATCCCGTTGCTGCTGGTGATCACCTGGTTCTACCTGGCGGTGCCGTTCGTGCTGCGCTGGATCACCGGCGAGGACACGCCTATTGGCGCGTTCGGTTCCTGCGTCGTGGCGTTCATGATGTTCGAAGCGGCGTATTTCTGCGAAATCGTCCGGGCCGGCGTGCAGTCGATCCCCAAGGGCCAGATGGGCGCGGCGCAGGCGCTGGGCATGAATTATGGCCAGGTCATGCGCCTGATCATCCTGCCCCAGGCGTTTCGCAAGATGACTCCGCTGTTGCTGCAACAGAGCATCATCCTGTTTCAGGACACCTCGTTGGTCTACACGGTCGGCCTGGTGGACTTCCTCAATGCTTCGCGAGCCAATGGCGACATCATCGGCCGCTCCAATGAGTTCCTGATCATCGCAGGTCTCGTGTACTTCACAATCAGCTTTGCCGCCTCGCTGCTGGTCAAGCGTCTGCAAAAAAGGTTCGCCGTATGATCTCTATCAAAAATATCAACAAGTGGTATGGGGACTTCCAGGTACTGACCAATTGCAGCACCGAGGTCAGCAAAGGTGAAGTGGTGGTGGTCTGCGGGCCGTCGGGTTCGGGCAAGTCCACGCTGATCAAGTGCGTGAACGCGCTGGAGCCGTTCCAGAAAGGCGACGTCGTGGTCGATGGCACATCCATCGCCGACCCGAAGACCAACCTGCCGAAACTGCGTTCGCGCGTCGGCATGGTGTTCCAGCATTTCGAACTGTTCCCGCACCTGACCATCACCGAGAACCTGACCATCGCGCAGATCAAGGTGCTGGGCCGCAGCAAGGAAGAAGCCACCAAGAAAGGCCTGCAACTGCTCGAACGCGTCGGCCTCTCGGCCCACGCCCACAAGCACCCTGGCCAGCTCTCCGGCGGCCAGCAGCAGCGCGTGGCGATCGCCCGTGCCCTGGCGATGGACCCGGTGGTCATGCTGTTCGACGAACCCACCTCGGCCCTTGACCCGGAAATGGTCAACGAAGTGCTCGACGTGATGGTGCAACTGGCCCACGAAGGCATGACCATGATGTGCGTGACCCACGAAATGGGCTTCGCCCGTAAAGTGGCGAACCGGGTGATCTTCATGGACCAGGGCCAGATCATCGAGGACTGCCCGAAAGAAGAGTTCTTCGGCGACATCAGCGCCCGCTCCGAACGCGCCCAGCATTTCCTTGAGAAAATCCTGCAGCACTAAGCGTCGCCTTCCTTAGACACGCTTGCCCTTGTGGTGAGGGAGCTGGTTCCCTCCCCACAAGGCCGCGTTTGAAGGACGACCGCCGCCACACTGGTTGACCCAAGGCTTCTGTGATGAAATGCGACCCCACCTTCTATCGCGCCGCGCCGCCATCACTCGCCGTGAAACCCCGCCTGATCCGCCATCTATTTTTGCCGCCCTTGGTCATTGCCCTGATGATCGGCTTGGGTTACCTCGGCTTCTGGCTCAGCGAGCACTATGGCATTCGCGGCCTGGCCGAGAATGGCGAGCGCCAGCTGGAACTGCATGCCCGCGCGGTGGAAAGCGAAATCAGCAAGTACACCTATTTGCCCAGCCTGCTGGAGCTTGAATCGAGCGTCGCGCAACTGCTCGACGACCCGACACCCGAACACCGCAAGACCGTCAACGAGTACCTCGAAGGCCTGAACCGGCGTAGCCGCAGCCGGGCCATCTACGTCATGGATACCACCGGCCGGGTGATGGCCACCAGCAACTGGCGCGATGTCGACAGTTACCTTGGCGAAGACCTGTCCTTCCGCGCCTACTTCCAGAATGCCGTACGCGGCCAGCCAGGGCGCTTCTACGGCATCGGCAGCACCAACGGCGAGCCCGGCTATTACCTCGCCCATGGCCTGGAAGAACAAGGCAAGATCATCGGCGTGGCCGTGGTCAAGGTACGCCTCGAAGCCATGGAGGAACGCTGGCAGCGGGCACGCCTGGAGGCCTTCGTCAGCGACGAGAACGGCATCATCATCCTCTCCAGCGACCCGGCACGACGGCTCAAGTCCGTACGCCCGCTGAGCGATGAAACCAAGGAACGCCTGGCCCGCAGCCTGCAATATTACTGGTTCCCGTTGAATGAGCTGATCCCCCTGGCCCGGGAGCGGCTGGGCGAAGGCATGGAAAAACTGACCTTCCCCGCCAATACCGAAATCGCCACCGAACAGCAGGCCATCAGCTACCTGTCACAGACCCGCCCGTTGAGCGACACACCGTGGAATTTCACCTTGCTCACGCCGCTTGAAGACCTGCGTCGCCAAGCGATCAACCAAGGCATCCTGGTGGCCGTGGCGTTTGCCCTGGTGGCCTTCCTGTTGATCGCCTGGAACGAGCGGCGCAAGGTGATCGCCACGCGCCTCGCCGCCCGCGAAGCGTTGCAACAGGCCAACAACCAACTCGAACGTCGGATTACCGAACGCACCACTGACCTTCGCGCCAGCAACGAACAGCTCAAGGGCCAGATCCGCGAGCGACGGCAGGCCGAAGAGACCTTGCGCCGCGCCCAGGATGAACTGGTGCAGGCCGGTAAACTGGCGGCCATCGGCCAGATGTCCACCAGCATCGCCCATGAACTCAACCAGCCGCTGGCGGCGTTGCGCACCCTGTCCGGCAATACCGTGCGCTTCCTGGAGCGCGGCCAGTTGGACATCGCCAGCACCAACCTCAAGACCATCAATGAACTGATCGACCGCATGGGCCGGATCACCGCCAGCCTGCGCGCATTTGCCCGGCGCGGCGACGACAAGGGCCAAGCCAGCCTGGGCAAGGCCGTCGAGGCGGCGCTGCAATTGCTCGGCGCACGCCTTGAGAAACTCGGCATCCAGGTTCACTCGGCTTTCGAAGACGCCCAGGTGCAGATCGACCAGACGCGCCTGGAGCAGATCCTGGTCAACCTGATCGGTAATGCGCTGGACGCCATGCAGGTCCAACCCGAGCCGAAACTGTGGCTTGTCGGCGACACCAGCGATGGCAAATACCGCCTGCGGGTGCGCGATAACGGTCATGGCATCGACCCGCAAGCGCGCAAGCATCTGTTCGAACCGTTCTTCACCACCAAACCCGGCGAACAGGGGCTGGGCCTTGGCCTGACGCTGTCGGCAAGCCTGAGCGCCGCCGCTGGCGGGCACTTGGGCGTCGAGCATCCGGAGGACGGTGGCACCACGTTTGTCCTCAGTTTACCGTTGGTAAGCCTTTCACCTGCCGAGCCGCTATGAACAACGACCTGAGCGTATTGATCGTCGAAGACGACCCCCATGTCCTGTTGGGCTGCCAGCAAGCCTTGACCCTGGAAGACATTCCCTGCATCGGCGTGGGCAGTGCCGAAGAAGCCCTGGAGCGGGTCGACGACAACTTCGCCGGCATCGTCATCAGCGACATCCGCCTGCCGGGCATCGATGGCCTGGAGCTGCTCACCCGCCTCAAGGCCCGCGACCGCAGCCTGCCAGTGGTGTTGATCACCGGCCACGGCGACATCTCCATGGCCGTCGACGCCATGCAGAAAGGCGCCTATGACTTCATGGAAAAACCGTTCTCTCCCGAGCGCCTGGTCGATGTCGCCCGCCGCGCCCTGGAGCAGCGCAGCCTGGCCCGCGAGGTGTCATCGCTGCGGCGGCAACTGGCCGAACGTGATTCGCTGGAAGGCCGGATCATTGGCCGTTCGCCGGCCATGCAGCATCTGCGGGCGCTGATCGCCAACGTCGCCGACACGTCGGCCAATGTGCTGATCGAAGGCGAAACCGGCACCGGCAAGGAATTGGTCGCGCGCTGCCTGCATGATTTCAGTCGGCGCCACGACAAGCAGTTCGTCGCGCTGAATTGCGGCGGCCTGCCGGAGAATCTGTTCGAAAGCGAAATTTTCGGCCACGAGGCCAATGCCTTCACCGGTGCCGGCAAACGCCGGATCGGCAAGATCGAGCACGCCGACGGTGGCACGCTGTTTCTCGATGAAGTGGAAAGCATGCCCCTGCCCTTGCAGATCAAGCTGCTGCGCGTGCTGCAGGAACGCACCCTCGAACGCCTGGGTTCAAACCAGAGCGTGGCCGTGGATTGCCGGGTGATCGCCGCCACCAAATCCGACCTCGACGAAATGGGCCGGTCCGGACAGTTCCGCAGCGACCTGTATTACCGCCTCAACGTGGTCACCCTGGAATTGCCGCCGCTGCGCGAGCGGCGCGAAGACATCCTGCAACTGTTCGAGCATTTCCTCCAGCAATCGTCCCTGCGCTTCGACCGCACCGTGCCGGAGCTGGACAACCAGACCCTGTCGAACCTGATGAGCCACGACTGGCCGGGCAACGTGCGGGAACTGCGCAACGTCGCCGAACGCTACGCCTTGGGCCTGCCGGCGTTCAAGAAGTCCGGCGCCAGCAGTGGCAGCCATGGCCTGGCCTTCGCCGAAGCAGTGGAAGCCTTCGAGCGCAATCTGTTGATGGACGCGTTGCAACGCAGCGGCGGCAACCTGACCCAGGCCAGCCAGGAACTGGGCATGGCCAAGACCACGCTGTTCGACAAAGTCAAAAAATATGGCCTGAGCCATTGATCCGGGATGTGAACCTGTGGACCTGATTTTCAAGGCGGCGCTCGGCGCAGCCGTGGTGGTCATCCTGGCGATGCTCGCCAAGACCAAGAACTATTACATCGCCGGGTTGGTGCCGCTGTTTCCGACCTTTGCCCTGATTGCCCACTACATTGTCGGCAAGGGCCGCTCGGTGGACGACCTGAAGACCACCATAGTGTTCGGCATGTGGTCGATCATCCCGTACTTCGTCTATCTTGCGACGCTGTACGTGATGATCGATCGCATGCGCCTCGAAGCCTCATTGGCCGTAGCAGCCGTCGCCTGGCTGATGGCGGCGACGGTGCTGGTCAGCGTCTGGGTACGGCTTCACGGCTGAACCCTGTGATCAATAACCGACGGTGAACCGCGTCCGTGGAAACTGCGGCGTTTCGACTTCATCGATCATCGCAATGGCGTAGTCGGCGAAGCTGATCCAGCTGCGTCCAGCAGCATCGAACAGCAGATGGTCCTTGCCGACACGGAACTGGCCGGTACGTTCGGTTTCGACGAACTCCGCCGAGGGCGACAAAAAGGTCCAGTCCAGATCCTGCTCCTTGCGCAACACGTCGAGGAACAAGGCACCGGCGCTGGCTTCGGCCAGGTATTCCTCCGGGAAGCCCTCGCTGTCAATGACACGGCTGTCATCCGGCAGCAGCAACGAACCGGCACCGCCCACCACCAGCAGACGCTTGACGCCGGCGGCTTTCACCGGGGCGATGACCTTGTCGGCCGGTACGGTGGCAAAGTGCGCGGCGCTGATTACCAGGTCATGCCCGTCGATGGCGGCGATCAACGCCTCGCTGTCCAATACGTCCAATGGTTTGCTGACCACCCCGGTCCTTTCGCCGATTTTCGCGGTGTTGCGGGCAATGGCCGTCACGCTGTGACCACGGCGCAGGGCTTCTTCCAACAGTTGGCTGCCGGCCCGGCCGGTGGCGCCGATGATTGCGATTTTGCTCATGTGATTCTCCTATGGTTATTCGTAGGGATTACTTCAACGCGTCTTGGAGCCATGAATACATTCGTGGCGAGGGAGCTTGCTCCCGCTCGGCTGCGAAGCAGCCGCAAAAAGGTTCATGCGGTGTGCCAGGTACAACTCATTTGCTGGTATGGGGGCTGCTGCGCAGCCCAGCGGGAGCAAGCTCCCTCGCCACAAAAGCCCCGATCAAAGGTTGAGGGTCACCACTTCATCTCGCCCTTGGCAACCTTGGCGCTGAGTTCCAGGGAGCTGTCTTCCCCCAGGTCCGGGTAGCGTTTTTTTATGGCGGCGATCAGCGCGGCGGAATCCTTGGCCTTGGCGGTTTCCTCGTCGAACGCCTTGATGTAGCCAGCAGTAAAGCGCACCGGGGCCAGGGAACGGGCGCTTGCGCCCAGGTAATGTCCAGGAATCACGGTGGCCGGTTGCAGCTTTTCGAGGTTATCCAGCGTCGCCAGCCAATCCTTGTGAGACTGCGGCGTCTGGGTGTCGGCCATCCAGACGTGAATGTTTTCCGCCACCACCACGCCACCAACCACTGCCTTGATCGATGGAATCCAGACAAAGCTGCGGTCCGGTTGCGGGCCGTCGAGGCCGATGATCTGTAAGCGCTTGCCTTCCAGCGTCAAGCTGTCGCCCTTGAGCACCTGGGGACGATGGCCTTGGTTGGGGCATCGGTCTTCAGGATCGGCGCCCAATATTTCAGCTTGCCGTCCATGGTGTGCTTGACGTGTTCGACGGTCGGCGCCGAGGCCAGCACCTTGGCCTCAGGGAACGCGGCGGTGAGGGTTTCCAAGCCAAAATAGTAGTCTGGATCGCCATGGCTGATGTAGATCGTGGTCAGTTGCTTGCCACTGGCGCGAATTTTCTCGACGACTTGCTCAGCCTGGGATCTGCCGAACTGGGCGTCGACGAGAATGGCTTCTTTTTCACCACTGACCAACACTGACGTCACCGGAAAAATCGCCGCCGCGCCGGGGTTGTAGACGTCAAGCGTCAAGTCGGCGGCCCAGGCCTGGGCCGTGAAAGCCAGGGCGGCGGTTGCCAGCAGCCAGCGCTTGATAGGGGTGAATCCGGTCATGAGATGCTCCGTCGTCCAAAGGCCCGCAAGGGAATGAAACAGAGCTTAGTTGCCAGAGTCGTTACAAAAAATGCCATGCTGGAACACAGTTTGTTTCTGAAAGCGGGCAAATCATGGATCGTCTACAAGCAATGCGGGTGTTTGTCACCGTGGTGGACCTGGGCAGCCAGTCGGCGGCGGCCGAGCACCTGGACCTTTCGCGGCCAGTGGTGTCGCGGTATCTGGCGGAGCTGGAGGATTGGGTTGGTGCTCGGCTGATGCACCGCACCACCCGCAAGCTGAGCCTGACGGCCGCCGGCAGCGAGATCCTGCCGCGTTGCCGGCAGATGCTCGAGCTGTCCGGCGACATGCAAGCCGCCGTGAGCACGCCGCAAGACGCGCCACGGGGCCTGCTGCGCATCACCGCCAGCCCCTCGTTCGGCCAGGCCCAGTTGGCCTGCGCCATGGCCGACTTTGTCCGGCGTTACCCAGGCGTGACCGTCGACCTGCAAATGCTCGACCGCACGGTGAACCTGGTGGATGAGCGCATCGACCTGGCGATCCGCATGAGCAACGACCTCGACCCGAACCTGATAGCCCGCCGCCTCACGGTGTGCCGTTCGGTAATCTGCGCCTCGCCCCGCTACCTGCGCGAGCATCCGACGCCGCAACGCGTGGAGGATTTGAGCCGGCACAATTGCCTGACCCACTCCTACGTCGGCAAAAGCCTTTGGCATTTCGAGCAGGACGGCGAACCGGTCTCGGTGCCGGTGCAGGGCAACATCAGCGCCAACGAAGCCAGCACGCTGCTGCAAGCAACGATAGCGGGCGCCGGCGTGGCGATGCTGCCCAGCTATCAAGCCGGTCCCCACATCCAGAATGGTGAACTGGAACGCCTGCTGGCCCACGCTGAACCTCGCCGGATGAACATGTACGCGGTATACGCGTCGCGCAAACACATGCCATCGGCGTTGCGCAGCCTGCTGGATTTCCTGGTGGAGAGGTTTCCGGAAACGCCGGAATGGGATGCGGGGCTCTAACGTCCCTCAGCCATCAGGATTTGCTGCGCTCGCAACGGTGTCCCCGGGATTTCACCAATAGCCCGCCCCAAGGCATACTTGCCACCCATCGTATTCCAGAACCCAAAGCCGCCCCATGCGTATCCACGTCAGTTTCATCGACCGCGTCGGCATCACCCAGGAAGTCCTGGCCTTGCTCGGCGGTCGCAATCTCAACCTGGATGCCGTAGAGATGGTGCCGCCCAACGTCTACATCGACGCCCCGACCCTCAGCCCGCAAGTGCTGGATGAATTGCGCGAGGCGCTGTTCAGCGTGCGCGGCGTGCAGGCGGTAACCGTGGTGGACATCCTGCCGGGCCAACGCCGGCACTTGCAGCTCGATGCCTTGCTCGCGGCGATGACCGACCCGGTCCTGGCGCTGGACAGCGCTGGCAAGGTGTTACTCGCCAACCCGGCGCTGATCGCCCTCTACGGCCGTGAGCCGGCCGGGGAAAGCGTGGCCGAGCTGTTCGGTGATGCGGCATTGCTCGATGCCCTGTTGGAGAATGGTTTTCGCCTGCCGCTGCGGGAAATCACCCTCAACGGCCAGACGCTGCTGCTGGACGCCACCCCGATCACCGACGCCGGGGCGCTGCTGACGCTGTATCAGCCCAATCGCATCGGTGAGCGCCTGTCGGCGCTTCACCACGACCATGCCGAAGGCTTCGACGCGCTGTTGGGCGAATCCCCGGCGATCCGCACCCTCAAGGCCCGGGCCCAGCGGGTCGCGGCCCTGGATGCACCGCTGCTGATTCAGGGTGAAACCGGCACCGGAAAGGAACTGGTGGCCCGTGCCTGTCATGCCATCAGCGCCCGTTACGGCGCGCCATTCCTGGCCCTCAACTGTGCGGCACTACCGGAGAACCTGGCCGAGAGCGAACTGTTCGGCTACGCCCCCGGCGCCTTCACCGGCGCACAACGTGGCGGCAAGCCGGGGCTGATGGAGCTGGCGAACCAGGGCACGGTATTCCTCGATGAAATCGGCGAGATGTCGCCCTACCTGCAAGCCAAGCTCCTGCGGTTCCTGAATGACGGCAGCTTCCGCCGGGTGGGCGGCGACCGGGAGATCAAGGTCAACGTGCGGATCCTCAGCGCCACCCACCGCAACCTGGAAAAAATGGTCAGCGAAGGCTCGTTTCGCGAAGACCTGTTCTACCGCCTGAACGTGCTCAACGTCGAAGTCCCGCCACTGCGCGAACGCGGCCAGGACATCCTGCTGTTGGCGCGTTACTTCATGCAGCAGGCCTGTGCGCAGATCCAGCGTCCGGTCTGCCGCCTGGCCCCCGGTACCTATCCGGCGCTGCTGGGCAATCGCTGGCCGGGCAACGTGCGGCAACTGCAGAACGTGATCTTCCGCGCCGCCGCTATCTGCGAAAGCAGCCTGGTGGACATCGGCGACTTGGACATCGCCGGCACCAGCGTGGCGCGTCAGGGTGATGTGGAAGTCGAAAGCCTGGAGCAGGCCGTCGAAACGTTCGAAAAGCAATTGCTCGAATCGCTGTACACCAATTATCCCTCCACCCGCCAACTCGCCAGCCGCCTGCAAACCTCGCACACCGCGATCGCCCATCGGCTGCGCAAGTATGGGATCTCCGGCAAGCCTTAGCCGTGTTACGGTCGAAAACGCATTAAAAACGACCTCGACCGTACTGAAAGCGCTACAGCGGAACGATATCGCTACACCGGGCGCTGAGCGGCGCTGGGTAAGGCTTTGATCCCAGGGTGATTTTCTCCTGTCTGGATACTGTAGCGATTTCGCTACAGAGTAAAAGCCTTTCGCCTTTCAAAATCTAATTAAGTCACTGAAAAATAAGAGATTTAAAACATTGGCCACGTTCTTGCTAAGGCTATGGTCATTCGGCCGGGCCAAGCCCCGCGCCTTTCTTCGCGTCCACCAGACGAAATCTGGCCCCAGGAGTTTCCATGAGCGAGTTGCGTTTTACTGAAGATCACGAATGGCTGCGCACCGAAGCAGACGGCAGCGTCACCGTAGGCATTACCGCCTTCGCGCAGAACGCATTGGGCGACGTGGTTTTTGTGCAACTGCCTGAATTGCAGTCCTACGCCAAGGGCGACGAAGCCTCCACGGTTGAATCAGTGAAAGCCGCCAGCGGTGTGTACATGCCCCTTGATGGTGAAGTACTTGAAGTGAACGACAAGCTCGGCGACAGCCCGGAACTGGTCAACGAAGATCCGCTGGGCGACGGCTGGTTCTTCCGCTTTAAACCGACCGACGCCGACGCAGTGGCTAAGCTGTTGGATCAAGACGCCTACGATCGCCTGATCAAAGCCAACGCCCAAGCCTGAGGAGCCACGACATGACCGTTAATCTCGGCACCGCCAACGAATTCATCGCCCGCCACATCGGCCCGCGTGCAGGCGACGAGCAAGCCATGCTCGAGCGCCTGGGCTTCGACTCCCTGCAAGCCCTGAGCGCCAGCGTCATCCCGGAAAGCATCAAGGGCACCAGCGTGCTGGACATGGGCGACGGCCAGAGCGAAGCCGATGCATTGGCCTCGATCAAGGCCATCGCTGGCAAGAACCAACTGTTCAAGACCTACATCGGCCAGGGCTACTACAACTGCCACACCCCGTCGCCGATCTTGCGCAACCTGCTGGAAAACCCGGCCTGGTACACCGCCTACACCCCGTACCAGCCGGAAATTTCCCAGGGCCGTCTCGAAGCGTTGTTGAATTTCCAGACGCTGATCAGCGACCTCACCGGCCTGCCGATCGCCAACGCCTCGTTGCTGGACGAAGCCACCGCCGCCGCCGAAGCCATGACCTTCTGCAAGCGCCTGAGCAAGAACAAGGGCAGCAATGCCTTCTTCGCCTCCGTCCACAGCCACCCGCAAACCCTTGATGTGCTGCGCACCCGCGCCGAGCCCCTGGGCATCGACGTGGTGGTGGGCGATGAGCGCGAACTGACCGATGTGAGCGCGTTCTTCGGCGCGTTGCTGCAATACCCGGCCAGCAACGGCGACCTGTTCGACTATCGCGAGCTGACCGAACGCTTCCACGCCGCCAACGCACTGGTGGCGGTCGCGGCTGACTTGTTGGCCCTGACCCTGCTGACCCCACCGGGTGAATTCGGCGCCGACGTCGCCATCGGCAGCGCCCAGCGCTTCGGCGTACCGCTGGGCTTCGGCGGCCCGCACGCGGCTTATTTCTCCACTAAGGATGCGTTCAAGCGCGACATGCCGGGCCGTTTGGTCGGTGTTTCCGTGGACCGTTTCGGCAAGCCGGCCCTGCGCCTGGCGATGCAGACCCGTGAGCAACACATCCGCCGCGAGAAAGCCACGAGCAACATCTGCACCGCCCAAGTGCTGCTGGCCAACATCGCCAGCATGTACGCGGTGTACCACGGCCCTAAAGGCCTGACTCAGATCGCCAACCGCATCCACCACCTCACCGCGATCCTCGCCAAGGGCCTGGGCGCGCTGGGCCTGAACGTGGAGCAAGAGAGCTTCTTCGACACCCTGACCCTGCACACCGGCGCACAGACCGCCGCCCTGCATGACAAGGCCCGCGCCCAACGCATCAACCTGCGCGTGGTGGACGCCGAACGCCTGGGCCTGTCCCTGGACGAAACCACCAGCCAGGCTGACGTGGAAATTCTCTGCGGCCTGTTGGCCGACGGCAAGGCGCTGCCGGACTTCGCGGCCCTGGCCGCCAATGTCCAAAGCCGTATCCCGGCGGCGCTGGTGCGCCAGTCGGCGATCCTCAGCCACCCGGTGTTCAACCGCTACCACTCCGAAACCGAGCTGATGCGCTACCTGCGCAAGCTCGCCGACAAGGACCTGGCGCTGGATCGCACCATGATCCCGCTGGGTTCCTGCACGATGAAACTCAACGCCGCCAGCGAAATGATCCCGGTGACCTGGGCCGAGTTCGGCGCCCTGCATCCGTTCGCCCCGGCCGAGCAGAGCGCCGGCTACCAGCAACTGACCGATGAGCTGGAAGCGATGCTCTGCGCCGCCACCGGCTATGACGCGGTGTCGCTGCAACCCAACGCCGGTTCCCAGGGCGAATACGCCGGTTTGCTGGCGATCCGTGCCTATCACCAGAGCCGTGGCGAAGACCGCCGAGACATCTGCCTGATCCCGTCTTCGGCCCACGGCACCAACCCGGCCACCGCCAACATGGCCGGCATGCGCGTGGTCGTGACCGCGTGCGATGCCCGTGGCAACGTCGACATCGAAGACCTGCGCGCCAAGGCCATTGAGCACCGCGAGCACCTCGCCGCGCTGATGATCACCTACCCGTCCACCCACGGCGTGTTCGAGGAAGGCATTCGCGAGATCTGCGGCATCGTTCATGACAACGGCGGCCAGGTGTACATCGATGGCGCCAACATGAATGCGATGGTCGGCCTCTGCGCCCCGGGCAAGTTCGGCGGCGACGTGTCGCACCTGAACCTGCACAAGACCTTCTGCATCCCTCACGGCGGTGGCGGCCCGGGCGTCGGCCCGATCGGCGTCAAGTCGCACCTGGCGCCGTTCCTGCCGGGCCACGCCAATATGGCGCGCAAGGAAGGCGCGGTGTGCGCGGCACCGTTCGGCAGCGCGAGCATCCTGCCGATTACCTGGATGTACATTCGCATGATGGGCGGCGCTGGCCTCAAGCGCGCCTCGCAACTGGCGATCCTCAACGCCAACTACATCGCCCGCCGCCTGGAAGAGCACTACCCGGTGCTCTACTCCGGCAGCAACGGCCTGGTAGCCCACGAATGCATCCTCGATTTGCGTCCGCTCAAGGACAGCAGCGGCATCAGCGTCGATGACGTCGCCAAGCGCCTGATCGACTTCGGCTTCCATGCGCCGACCATGTCGTTCCCGGTGGCCGGCACGTTGATGATCGAGCCGACCGAAAGCGAATCCAAGGAAGAGCTGGACCGCTTCTGCGACGCCATGATCTGCATTCGCGAAGAAATCCGCGCGGTGGAAAATGGCAGCCTCGACAAAGACGACAACCCGCTGAAAAACGCCCCGCACACCGCGGCGGAACTGGTCGGCGAGTGGACTCACCCCTACAGCCGCGAACAAGCGGTCTACCCGGTGGCGTCGTTGATCGAAGGCAAGTACTGGCCGCCAGTGGGCCGGGTCGACAACGTGTTCGGCGACCGCAACCTGGTTTGCGCCTGCCCGTCGATCGAAAGTTACGCATAAAAAGCAGCTACGAGCTTCAAGCTGCAAGCTACAAGTTAAAAGCCGAACGGCTCTTCTTGCAGCTTGTAGCTCACAGCTTGTCGCTGCTCCCCCAGGAGCCCCCCCATGTCATTAAGCGTGTTCGACCTGTTCAAGATCGGCATCGGCCCTTCCAGCTCCCATACGGTCGGCCCGATGCGTGCCGCCGCCCGTTTCGCCGAAGGGCTGCGTCGTGATGACCTGCTCAATGCCACTGCCAGCGTCAGGGTCGAGCTCTACGGCTCGCTCGGTGCCACAGGCAAAGGGCACGGCAGTGACAAGGCCGTGCTGCTGGGCCTGGAAGGTGAGCACCCGGACACCGTGGACACCGAAACAGTCGACGCCCGCCTGCAACAGATTCGCAGCAGCGGTCGCCTGAACCTGTTGGGTGAACACTCCATCGAATTCAATGAAAAGCTGCACCTGGCGATGATCCGCAAGCCGTTGGCCTTTCACCCCAACGGCATGATCTTCCGCGCCTTCGACGCGGCGGGCCTGCAAGTGCGCAGCCGCGAGTACTACTCGGTGGGTGGAGGCTTTGTGGTCGATGAAGGCGCGGCCGGCGCTGACCGGATCGTCGAGGACGCCACGCCCCTGACTTTCCCGTTCAAGAGCGCCAAGGACCTGCTGGCCCATTGTACGACCTACGGCCTGTCCATCAGCCAAGTGATGCTGACCAACGAAAGTGCCTGGCGCCCCGAGGCCGAAACCCGCGCCGGCCTGCTGAAAATCTGGCAGGTGATGCAGGATTGCGTGGCCGCTGGCTGTCGCAACGAAGGAATTTTGCCAGGCGGGCTGAAGGTCAAGCGACGAGCCGCGGCGCTGCACCGCCAGTTGTGCAAGAACCCGGAAGCCGCGCTGCGCGACCCGTTGTCGGTGCTGGACTGGGTCAACCTGTACGCCCTGGCGGTCAACGAAGAGAACGCCTACGGCGGGCGTGTCGTGACCGCGCCCACCAACGGTGCGGCCGGAATCGTGCCGGCGGTGCTGCATTACTACATGCGCTTCATACCCGGTGCCAATGAAGATGGCGTGGTGCGATTTTTGCTGACCGCCGCGGCCATTGGCATTCTGTACAAGGAGAACGCCTCCATCTCCGGCGCCGAAGTCGGCTGCCAGGGCGAAGTCGGCGTGGCCTGTTCCATGGCTGCCGGCGCGTTGTGCGAAGTCTTGGGCGGTACGGTGCAGCAAGTGGAAAACGCCGCCGAAATCGGCATGGAACACAACCTCGGCCTGACCTGCGACCCCATTGGTGGCCTGGTGCAAGTGCCGTGCATCGAGCGCAACGCCATGGGTTCGGTGAAAGCCATCAATGCGGTGCGCATGGCCATGCGCGGTGACGGGCATCACTTTGTCTCCCTCGATAAAGTCATCCGCACCATGCGCCAGACCGGCGCCGACATGAAAAGCAAATACAAGGAGACCGCCCGCGGCGGTCTGGCGGTCAACATCATCGAATGCTGATGCGCCACCTCTCAAGAATCAGGAGCTGATATGTCCACCGAACAACTGTTGAAAACCCCGCTGCATTCGCTGCACCTGGAACTCGGCGCGCGCATGGTGCCATTCGCCGGCTACGACATGCCGGTGCAATACCCACTGGGCGTGATGAAGGAACACCAGCACACCCGTGATCAGGCCGGACTCTTCGACGTGTCCCACATGGGCCAGATCCGCCTGACCGGCGCGGGTGCCGCCAAGGCTTTGGAAAGCCTGGTGCCGGTGGACATCATCGATCTGCCGGTGGGCATGCAGCGCTATGCCATGTTCACCAACGAGAACGGCGGCATCCTCGATGACCTGATGGTCGCCAACCTGGGCAATGACGAACTGTTCCTGGTGGTCAACGCGGCCTGCAAGGATCAGGACCTGGCCCACCTGCGCGCCCACATTGGCGACCAGTGCAGCATCGAGGCGCTGTTCGAAGCCCGCGCCCTGCTCGCCCTGCAAGGCCCGGCCGCCGTCACCGTGCTCGCACGCCTGGCGCCGGAAGTGGCGAAGATGACCTTCATGCAGTTCCAACGCGTTACGTTGCTGGGCGTGGATTGTTTTGTCAGCCGTTCGGGCTACACCGGCGAAGACGGTTTCGAGATTTCCGTGCCGGCTGCCGATGCGGAGAAACTCGCCCGTGCCCTGCTGGCCGAACCGGAAGTCGCGGCCATTGGCCTTGGCGCCCGTGATTCGCTGCGCCTGGAAGCCGGCCTGTGTCTCTACGGCCACGACATGAACACCGAGACCACGCCAATCGAAGCCAGCCTGCTATGGGCCATTTCCAAGGTCCGACGCGCCGATGGCACCCGCGCCGGTGGTTTCCCCGGGGCGCAGACCGTGTTCGCCCAACAACAGGGCGGTGTGCACCGCAAGCGCGTCGGCCTGCTGCCCCAGGAACGCACACCGGTGCGTGAAGGCGCAGAGATCGTCAACGAAGCGGGCAACATCATCGGCGCGGTGTGCAGCGGCGGTTTCGGCCCGACACTGGGCGGCCCCTTGGCGATGGGGTATCTGGACAGCGTCTACGCAGCGCTGGGGACGCCGGTCTGGGCGATTGTGCGTGGAAAAAAGGTACCGTTGCTTGTAAGCAAAATGCCATTCGTTCCACAGCGCTACTACCGCGGTTGATTAGTTGTTTCTATAAGTAACGCGGTTGCGTCATACATGCACTAATGTGTAACGCAACCGCCATAAAAAGGTGCATGTATCAATAGTGGACCGGCTTATAACGGTGCGGAACAAGTAGACAAACCTTGCGAATAAGCCTGCCCCAGCGAAACATATGAAATGCCAGCAAACTGAGCAAAACCGGGGTCTTGCAGGGGGTTGTTTTTTCCTTGGAAGTTGGCGTAGAGTTTCGTCACTGTGTTTGCATGGGTCGCTTGGATCGTGACCTGGGCAGTAGCCTACGAAGTTAGCTACATCCCGTTCGACGTCATCTTACTTTCCTGCAACCCAGCCCCAGTACTCTTTCGCATTGAAAGAGGCTGTCATTAATTTAGCGTCAAGGAAATTAAGAAAATGTCTACTCGTCAGAGCGGTACCGTCAAGTGGTTCAACGACGAAAAAGGTTTTGGTTTCATTACTCCTGAAAGCGGTCCGGATCTGTTCGTGCACTTCCGCGCCATTCAGGGCAACGGCTTCAAGAGCCTGAAAGAAGGCCAGAAAGTCACTTTCGTTGCCGTGCAAGGCCAGAAAGGCATGCAGGCTGACGAGGTTCAAGCCGAAGCCTAAGGCTTTCGGGAACTAAAAAGCCCCTGATTGATATCAGGGGCTTTTTTATGGGCGTAAATCCGTAAAATGGCTTCTTTTGTCCGCCGAGACCATCATGCCGAAACACCTGCTCACCCCTCAGGGGGACTTTCCTCCCGCCGGCTTGGGTCGTCGCCTGGCGGCGATGTTTTATGACTTTCTGCTGTGCACGGCGCTGCTGATCGTGACCGGCGGCGTCTATAAGATGATCCAGATGGCGATCCTCGGCGAAGAAAAGATGCGCGCCCTCACCGACACTGGCGCGCTGGACGGTGACCCGCTGCTGTCCACCGTGCTGTTATTCGTGCTGTTCGGTTTCTTCGCCAAGTTCTGGACCCACAACGGCCAGACCCTGGGCATGCAGGTCTGGTGCATCCGCGTACAGAACGCCGACGGCACCGCCATCAGCCTGTGGCAGGCGCTGTTGCGGTTCGTGGTATCGATTGCGTCGTTGCTACTGGTGGGCGCAGGCTTCATCTGGGCGCTGTTCGACAAGCGCAAGCGCAGCTGGCATGACATCTACTCGGATACGCAGTTGGTGCGGATTCCAAAAAGCAAAAAATAAGCTACAAGCTACAAGCTACAAGCTACAAGCCAAGCGATTGTGACCTTAGCTTGCAGCTTGCAGCTCGAAGCTGCCTTTAAGCATTCCCCGCCAGCTTCATCCGCGCCGCCTGGGTGAAGTCGAGCATGCGCTTGAGCGGGCGAATCGCGTGGGGGATCAAGGCCGGGTCGACGAAGATTTCGTTGCTACCGTCTTTCAACGCCTGGAGCGTGCGCTCCAGGGTGTTCATCGCCATCCACGGACAATGTGCACAACTACGGCAGGCCGCGCCGTTGCCGGCGGTGGGGGCTTCGATAAAGACCTTATCGGGACACAACTGCTGCATCTTGTAGAAGATGCCGCGGTCGGTGGCGACGATCAGCGTCTTGTTCGGCAGGCTTTGCGCCGCAGCGATCAACTGGCTGGTAGAGCCCACGGCATCCGCCAGCTCGATCACCGCCGTCGGCGACTCCGGGTGCACCAGGATGGCGGCGTCCGGGTACAGCGCCTTCATGTCTTCCAACTGCTTGGACTTGAACTCTTCGTGGACGATGCAGGCACCGTCCCAAAGCAGCATGTCGGCCCCGGTCTTTCGCTGGATGTAGGTGCCCAGGTGCTTGTCAGGGCCCCAGATGATCGTCTCGCCGTTGTCCATCAGGCTCTCGACGATTTCCAGTGCGCAACTGGAGGTCACGACCCAGTCGGCCCGGGCCTTGACCGCCGCCGAGGTGTTGGCGTAGACCACCACGGTGCGCTCGGGGTGCTGATCGCAGAACGCCGAGAACTCGTCCACAGGACAACCCAGGTCCAGGGAGCAGGTGGCTTCCAGGGTCGGCATCAATACGCGTTTTTCCGGGTTGAGGATCTTGGCGGTCTCGCCCATGAACTTGACCCCGGCCACCACCACGGTCTTGGCCGGGTGGGCATTGCCGAAGCGGGCCATTTCCAGGGAATCGGACACGCAGCCGCCGGTCTCTTCGGCCAGGGCCTGGATGATCGGGTCACAATAGAAGTGCGCGACCAGCACCGCGTCCTGAGCCTTGAGCTCGGCGGCAATGGCGGCGCGGTACCAGGCCTCTTGCTCGGCGGTCAACGGCTTGGGCTGCTTGGCATCGAGATGGGCCTGGACTAGAAGGCGTTCGGAAATTTGCGTCATGTTCGCAAGACCTATGGGCGCATTTGCGCGAAAGTCGAGTATACACCCGGCTCCGGACCACTCGGGTACCGCCGGGAAAGTGAGTATCTATCAGGCACGGGACAGCGTGAAGCCGGCAAGGCTACAGAATATCCCGCCGTTGCAAAAGATCATTCTGACCTGCGCCCGGCCACCGAAACGGACGCGTCCAGCAAGCTGACTGAAATGTAATCACTTGCCGCGTCCGGCTGTGTCATCTTCTTTTCAACCGGCACAGGGCAGCGCTTCTGTGCCTGCTTCAAATCGAGCGATGGATTCAAGGCATGCAATCGAACACTTCCAGGCGAACTTTCGTAAAGGGCCTGGCCGCGGGAGGCCTCCTGAGCGGCCTCGGCCTTTGGCGCCCGCCCGTCTGGGCCGTCACCAGCCCCGGCCAGCCCAACGTACTCACCGGCAGCGAATTCGACCTGTTCATCGGCGAGAGCCCGGTCAATTTCACCGGCAGCCCACGCACCGCACAAACCATCAACGGCGGTATTCCCGGCCCGCTGCTGCGCTGGCGCGAAGGCGATACCGTGACCCTGCGAGTGCGCAATCGCTTGGAGGACACCACGTCCATCCACTGGCACGGCATTTTGCTGCCGGCCAACATGGACGGCGTGCCGGGGCTGAGTTTCAAGGGCATCGAGCCCGGCGGCGTGTACGTGTATCAATTCAAGGTCCGGCAAAACGGCACCTACTGGTACCACAGTCACTCCGGTTTCCAGGAACAGTCCGGCGTCTACGGCCCGCTGGTGATCGACGCCAAGGAGCCCGAGCCCTTCCAGTACGAACGGGACTACGTGGTGATGCTCACCGACTGGACCGATGAAGACCCCACCGACATCCTGCGCAAGCTCAAGAAACAATCGGACTACTACAACTACAACAAACGCACCGTCGGCGACTTTATCGATGACGTGGGCAAGAACGGCTGGGGCGCCACCATGGCCGACCGCAAGATGTGGGCCGAGATGAAGATGAACCCCACTGACCTCGCCGACGTCAGTGGCGCCACCTACACCTACCTCATGAACGGCCAGGCGCCGGACATGAACTGGACCGGCCTGTTCAAGCCGGGCGAGCGCATCCGCCTGCGCTTTATCAATGGCTCGTCGATGACGTATTTCGACGTGCGCATTCCCGGCTTGAAGATGACGGTGGTAGCGTCCGATGGCCAATACGTCACACCGGTGAGCGTCGATGAGTTGCGCATTGCCGTGGCCGAAACCTACGACGTCATCATCGAACCGACCCAAGAGGCCTACACCCTGTTCGCTCAATCGATGGACCGCACCGGCTATGCCCGCGGCACCCTCGCCACCAAGGCCGGGTTGTCAGTGCCAGTGCCGCCGCTGGACCCTCGCCCCTTGGTGACCATGGACGACATGGGCATGGGCGGTATGGATCACGGCTCGATGCCGGGCATGGATCACAGCCAGATGCAGGGCGACAGCATGCTCTCGCATCCCGACACCGAGAAAGACAATCCCTTGGTAGACATGCAGGCCATGAGCGCCAAGCCCAAGCTCGACGACCCGGGCATGGGCCTGCGCAACAACGGTCGCAAGGTGCTGACTTATTCGGACTTGCGCAGCACATTCCCCGACCCCGACGGCCGCGAACCCGGCCGAACGATCGAGCTGCACCTGACCGGGCATATGGAAAAGTTCGCCTGGTCGTTCAACGGCGTGAAGTTCAGTGACGCCGCGCCGCTGCTGCTCAAGTACGGCGAGCGCCTGCGCATCGTGCTGATCAACGACACCATGATGACCCACCCTATCCACTTGCACGGCATGTGGAGCGATCTGGAAGATGAAAACGGCCAGTTCATGGTCCGCAAGCACACCATCGACGTGCCACCGGGCTCCAGGCGCAGCTACCGCGTGACCGCCGACGCGCTTGGACGCTGGGCCTATCACTGCCACCTGCTGTTCCATATGGAAATGGGCATGTTCCGTGAAGTCCGGGTGCAGGAATGAGGAGCCGACCATGATCAGCCTGTTGAAATACCCTACCCTGCCCGTGGCCGCCCTGGCCCTCGGCACCAGCGTTTCGGCCTGGGCGGCGAGCGACACGATGCAAGGCATGGATCACAGCCAGATGCAGGGCATGGACTATGGCCAGATGCAAGGCATGGACTCGATGCAGGGCATGGAGCCGATGCAGCCGGCCCCCGTCACCAGCCGCACGCCAATCCCGCAGCTGACCGCTGCCGACCGCGCCGCCGTCTATGAGGATCATGGCGGGCATGCGGTGCATGACAGCGCCATCCATTCGTTTTTTCTCATCGACCAACTCGAATGGCAAGACGCCAATGACGGCAGCGCCCTGAGCTGGGACGCCTCCGGCTGGATTGGCGGCGACATCGATCGTCTATGGCTGCGCTCCGAAGGTGAGCGCCTCAACGGCAAGACTGAAGAAGCCGAGCTCCAGGCCCTGTGGGGACACGCCATCAGCCCGTGGTGGGACGTGGTAGCCGGCGTGCGCCAGGACTTCAAGCCAGGCGATCCGCAAACCTGGGCCGCATTCGGTGTGCAAGGCATGGCGCTGTACAACTTCGAAGCCGAGGCCACCGCGTTCATCGGCGAAGGCGGCCAGAGCGCGGCGCGCCTGGAAGGCGACTACGACATCTTGCTGACCAACCGTCTGATCCTGCAACCCACCGCCGAAGCCAACTTCTACGGCAAGAACGACCCCGCCCACGGCGTCGGCTCGGGCCTGTCAGACACCGAAGTCGGCCTGCGGCTGCGCTACGAAATCCGCCGCGAATTCGCCCCGTATATCGGCGTCACCTGGAACCGTGTCTACGGCAATACCGCCGACTACGCCCAGGATGAAGGCGAAGACCGCAGCGAAGCACGCCTGGTGCTAGGCGTGCGCCTGTGGTTCTAATCCGCTGACCTGCTTTACTTAAAACTAAAAACGAGCTGTAGGAGTCCTTGCATGTCATTCATCAAGACCGCTGTCGCCTTGTCCGCCGGCCTGTTGTTCAGTGGCTTGGCCCAGGCCCATCCGAAACTGCTGTCCTCGACCCCGGCCGAAGGCGCCGAAGGTGCGGCGCCCACAAGAATCGAGCTGCGCTTTTCCGAAAACCTGATGACCAAGTTCTCCGGCGCCAAGCTGGTGATGACCGCGATGCCCGGGATGGCGGCGCATTCGCCGATGCCC
Organism: Pseudomonas sp. Z5-35; assembly: GCF_051131945.1. Taxonomy (NCBI): domain Bacteria; kingdom Pseudomonadati; phylum Pseudomonadota; class Gammaproteobacteria; order Pseudomonadales; family Pseudomonadaceae; genus Pseudomonas; species Pseudomonas sp. Z5-35. The sequence goes on along the minus strand of NZ_CP071640.1, from coordinate 1,393,842 downwards.
ATGGCGGCCAGGGTTTCCGGCAGCGACGATCCGAAAACCATGGTCATCACGCCAAACGCGCCCCTGGCTACGGGTACCTATCAGGTCCAGTGGCGCGCGGTATCGTCCGACACTCACCCGATCACCGGCAGCGTTACGTTCAAGGTGAAGTGAGTCGATGAGCGACTCGATCAACATCGCGCTGCGTTTAGCCCTGTACCTGGACCTCATGCTGCTGTTCGGCCTGGCCGCGTTCGGCCTCTACAGTCTGCGTGGCCAGGAGCGGGTGTCGGGCACGGCGTGGTCTTTCGCGCCGGTGCTGGTGACCACGGCGGTGCTTGGCGGGTTGCTGTCCCTGGCCGCCATGGCGTGCATGGCTTGGGCCATGAGCGGTGCTTCGGCATGGGCCGAACTGTGGCCGCACATTGAAATGATGGTACTGGAAACCGAGGTCGGCTTGGCTTGCACGTTGCGCATCGCGGCGTTGCTGCTGGCCGGTTTCGCCGTGGCGCTCAATAAACCTTGGCCGACCGCCAGCCTGGTCCTGGTCACGCTGGGCGGGGCTGTGGCGCTGGCGACGCTGGCCTGGGCAGGCCACGGCGCCATGGATGAGGGCTCACGCCGCAACTGGCACTTCATCACCGACTTCCTGCACCTGTGGGCGGCGGGCAGCTGGGTCGGCGCCTTGGCCGCGTTTGCCCTCCTGCTTCGCCAGGCCGAACCTCAGCTGGCGATACTGGTCCGGGCATTGGCTGGGTTTGAAACCGTCGGGGCGGTGATCGTGGTAGTCATCAGCGTGACAGGCGTGGGCAATTATCTGTTCATCGTCGGCGCAAGTGTCGCAGGGCTGTTCGACAGCACTTATGGTCAGTTGCTGACGTTCAAGCTCATCTTGTTCTCGGTCATGCTGGTGTTCGCCGCGCTGAACCGTTTTCGCCTGACTCCGCTGCTGGAACAGGCCCGACAGACCGGCGATCACCGCATCGCGGTGAGTGCGCTGCGGCGCAGCATGGCTTTGGAGTTTTCAGTAGCCGTCATGATTCTTGGATTGGTGGCGTGGCTTGGGACGCTGAGCCCGGCGATGGAATGACCGCCTAGCGCTCCCTCGCCACGAAGGGCAACCAGGCACTGTATTTAATTCTTCGATACCCCCAGCCAGTTTTCAGTTTGTCCACAGACACGCGCCCGGGCCTAAATGGCGCCACATCCCGCCAAGGCTCTGTCATGGAAAACATTCGAACCTCAAGCACCCACACCGCCTGGCTGATGGTCAGCATCGTGCTGGTGGCACTGAATCTACGGCCTTCGATGGCTGCGGTCGGGCCGTTGTTATCGGCCATTCGCGGCGAGGTGCCCTTGAGTTTCAGCATGGCATCGCTACTGACCATGCTGCCGGTCATGGCGATGGGCCTGGCGATGTTCCTGGGCATGCGCGTTGCCCTGCGCATCGGTGAACACCGCACCGTCGTTCTGTCGCTGTTGATCATCGCAATCGCCACGGCATCGCGCTGGTATCTGGACAGCGCCGCCGGATTGATCGCCAGTGCGGTCGCGGCCGGAATCGGGATCGCCCTGATCCAGGCTGTGATGCCGGCACTGATCAAGTCGCGCTTCGCCGGCAACGTCTCGCTGTTCATGGGGCTGTATGTCACGTCGATCATGGGTGGAGCGGCCATTGCCGCGTCGTTCTCTCCCCTCGTCCTGGCGCAGACCGGCCGTTGGCGCGCCGGCCTGGCGATTTGGGCGCTGCTGGCCGTGGTCGCACTCGGCTGCTGGTACGCACAACGCCGCGCCGTAACGCCCTTGCCTGAAACATCGGCGCGCCCACAGGCGTCGTTCTTCACCAGCGGCCGAGCCTGGTTGCTGGCACTCTTTTTCGGCATGGGTACCGCGTCCTACACCTGCGTCCTGGCCTGGTTGGCGCCGTATTTCGTGGAAAAAGGCTGGAGCGAACAGCAAGCCGGCCTGCTGCTGGGGTTTCTCACCGCGATGGAAGTGTTGTCCGGCCTCGTCACGCCGGCAATAGCCAATCGCAGCCAGGATAAACGCTTGGTATTGGTCGCGCTGCTGGCCCTGGTCATGGCTGGCTTTTGCGGCATGATCCTCAGCCCGGAGCGCTTGAGCCTGCTATGGCCGTGCCTACTGGGATTGGGAATCGGCGGCCTGTTCCCGATGAGTCTGATCGTGTCCCTCGACCATTTGGAAAGTCCACGCCGTGCCGGTGCGCTGACGGCGTTCGTGCAGGGCATCGGCTATCTGATCGCCGGGCTTTCGCCATTGATTGCCGGGATGATTCGCGATCAGTCGGGCAGCTTCGAATGGGCCTGGTGGTCGCTCACAGCAGTAATGGCGCTGATGCTGCTGATGGTGTTGCGCTTCAATCCCAAGCAATACGCGCGGCATATTGGCTAGGCATCGACCGTAACGGCAAGTATAAAGGTCCCTTTGTTCAGGGACAGGGACGGTACGTACGGATGGCGCCGAGAACAACCGATGCTCATTAGTAACCAGCTCAGAAAGCTGGACATGCAAGACTTGATGGTGTTTGTCGCGGTGTACGAACAGGGCAACGTCACCCAGGTCTCCGAAGCATTGTGTGTCAGCCAGTCGACGGTGAGCTACTGCCTGAAGAAACTGCGCATCAGCTTCGAAGACGAGCTGTTCATCAACACCCGCAGTGGCATGTGCCCCACCCACAAAGCCGCCGCCATGTACGGCCAGATACTTGAGATCCTCAAGACGATCAACCAATGCCACTCGGGCAAGCAGGCGTTCGATCCGCGTCAGGCAGCAATAACCTTCACCGTTTGCGCGCCGGAGTATTTCGAACTACTGGTCCTGCCGAAACTGGTTAAACGCTTCATCGGCAGCCGTTTTCCGGTGGTCCTCAACATCACGAAATTTCAGCGGGATATCCCGGTGGGCGCATTGGAGGAAGATCGCTTCGATCTTGTCGTGTGTTTCGGCCCGAACTTCCATGGCGACAGCCAGGGCTTGCACTCACAGACCCTGCTCGAAGATGAGCTGATGTGTGTGGTCGATAAACATTTCTCGGGGCCCAAGGAAGCGTTGAGCCTGGAGGACTTTGTCGCATGCAAGCATATCTTTCCGACACCTTGGACGTCTGACACCAACATGATCGATGGCTGGCTCGATCGACAGGGTCATAGCCGGCAGATCGTTGCCCGAGCCAACAGCTACGTGGCAGCGTTGAACCTGGTCGCCGGAACCGACTTTATCCTGACGCTGCCCAAGCGCATCCAGGCATTGCTTTGCGACAAAGCGAAATTCGCCGAGCGCCAGCCACCGGCAGGCCTGCCGAACTTTACGCTGGACATGGTGTGGAACGAGAAAGCGAGCCAGGACAGTGCCAATACCTGGTTGCGCCAGCAGGTCATGCAAGTGTGTTCGGAGGAAGGATTGCGCTGACTCCGATCAGGCCAGCGAACTTTCCTGCAGGCAAAAAAAAATCCGGAAATCCTCACTTGCGTGGGCCTTCCAGACTTTTAAAACTACAGAAAATGGTGGGTCGTGTGGGATTCGAACCTACGACCAATTGGTTAAAAGCCAACTGCTCTACCAACTGAGCTAACGACCCTCTGTGTGGTGGCGCGTATAATACTGATTTCTAAGGACTATTCAACACTTAATTTGAAATAAATCAAAAATAAGGGGTTGGATCGTCTACGCCCGCCATTGCGAAGCCTTCCGCACGCAGGCGGCAGCTGTCGCACTTGCCACAAGCGCGGCCCTGATCATCGGCCTGGTAGCACGAAACGGTCAGGCCATAGTCCACGCCCAGCTTCACCCCCGCCTTGATGATGTCAGCCTTGCTGAGGTTTTGCAGCGGCGCCTGGATGCGAAAGCCCTGTCCTTCTACGCCGGCCTTGGTCGCCAGGTTGGCCATGCGCTCGAACGACTCGACGAATTCCGGCCGGCAGTCCGGGTAGCCGGAATAATCCACGGCGTTGACGCCAATAAAGATGTCTCGGGCCTGCAGCACTTCGGCCCAGCCCAGCGCCAGCGATAGGAACACGGTGTTGCGCGCCGGCACATAGGTCACCGGAATGCCTTCGCTCGGCGCCTCGGGCACGTCAATGGAGCTGTCGGTCAGGGCCGAACCACCGATGCCGTTGAGGTTCAGGCCGATCACCTTGTGCTCGACCACGCCAAGGTCACGGGCAACCCGCTCGGCGGCATGAAGCTCGGCGCGGTGACGCTGGCCGTAATCGAAACTCATGGTGTAGCAGCTATAGCCGTCTGCACGGGCCATGGCCACGACGGTCGCCGAGTCCAGGCCACCGGACAGCAGGATGACCGCGCGCTTTTCAGAAATCGTGGTTTGTTCAATCATGTCAGCGCCCCGGCTCGTCGTTCCAAAGATATTTATGCAGCTGCAATTGCAGGCGCACCGGCAAATTGTCCGCCACGACCCAATCGGCCAATTCCCGGGCATTGAGGTCGTGATGACTCGGTGAAAACAACACCTCGCCGGCCCGCCGGTCGAGTCCATACTGGATCAGTTTGGACACGGCCCAGTCGTAGTCTTCCCTTGAGCAGATGACAAACTTGACCTGATCGTTGGGGGTCAACAGCTGGACGTTCTCGTAACGGTTGCGATGCGCTTCCTTGGAGCCTGGGGTTTTCAGGTCCAGGACACGACTGACCCGTGGGTCGACCGGCGAAATGTCCAGGGCACCGCTGGTTTCCAGCGAGACCTCATAGCCAGCGTCGCACAGCTGCTTGAGCAAAGGGATGGCATTGGGTTGCGCCAAGGGCTCACCGCCGGTCACGCAAACATAGCGCGGACGGAAGCCGGCCACCTGTTCGAGAAGATCGTCGAGGGTTCGCAAGGTGCCGCCGCTGAAGGCATAGGCACTGTCGCAGTATTGGCAACGCAACGGGCAACCGGTGAGGCGCACAAATACAGTGGGCAGCCCGGCCGTCCGCGTTTCACCCTGCAACGAGTAAAAAACTTCAGTAATTCTCAATGTGTCTTGCATAGTCGCCACGGGCGTAACAGCTAAACAGGCTGTCCGCCTCCGTCAGGCACTTCAAGCAACCCCGCCAACGCGTAGATCCCAAGAAGCGTGTTTCAGAAAAAGGGCGTGAATTCTAACGAAAAAACCCGCGACAAGCGCGGGTTTCTTCCAAGCGGGTCAAGCAACCTTACATGCGTTGCAGATCGCGTTGGGCCAACTGGGCAGCGGACGTACCCGGATACTGGGCCACCACCTGCTGCAGAATGCCTTTTACCTTGTCGGTGTGACCGAGGCGGCGTTCCACGTCAGCTAGCTTGTACAACGAATCCGGCACCTTGGCATGCTTGGGGTACAGCTGCGAGACCTTGGCAAAGGCCTGGCCAGCACCTTGCAGGTCACCTTTGGCCAAGTTCACTTCGCCCAACCAGTATTGGGCGTTACCCGAGTACTGGCTGTTGGGGTATTTGCGCAGGAAAGCGGTAAAGGCCTGGCTTGCCTTGTCGAAATCCTTGGCCTTGATCAGGTCGAAGGCAGCATCGTAATAGAGCTTTTCCTTCGCCGGATCAGCCGGCTCACCACCGGCTGCAGGTGCTGCTGGAGCGGCTGCTCCGGCGCCTGCGGCTGCACCGGGGGCGTTCAAATCGCCACCGGCTGAAGAATTATCAGGAGTCGCGGCAGGAGCAACGCCGGTTCCTATGCGCCGATCAAGATCCTGGTATCGCTCCAGGTTTTCTTGCTTCATGCGCGAAATATCATTTTGCAGTTCTTCGATCACACCCTGTTGGCGCGAGATCTGATCCTGCATTTGCTGCAGTTGGTTGAACAGCTGGCCCTGTGCCGAGACAGGGGCCGAAACCCCTCCCCCGGCATAGGCGCCGTTCGTACCGTAACCTGCAGGCGGATAACTGCTCCCGCTATTGTCATAGCCGGTCTGGTTATCGACCACAGGAACCGCAGCCCACGCCGCAAGCGGCGCGAGGCTGAGAGCCAGAACAGTTACAGCACGACGGCAAGTTCGCATGACGAATTACTTACGCAGTTCGACGCGACGGTTTTGAGCCCAGGACTGCTCGTCGTTGCCGGTAGCAACTGGACGCTCTTCGCCGTAGGAAACCAGTTCCAGCTGAGCTGGGGAAACACCTTGCAGTACCAGGTAGCGTTGAACGGCTTTCGCACGACGCTCGCCCAGTGCCATGTTGTACTCACGAGTACCACGTTCGTCGGTGTTGCCTTCCAGAACAACGCGAGCGCCGTTTGCTTTCAGGTCTTTGGCGTGAACGTCCAGAGCGCGCATGGCTTCTGGCTTCAGGTCCGAGCTGTCGTATTCGAAGTAGAAGGTGGTGATTGCGCGCAGAGCAGCTTCTTCGCTCAGGGAGCCGTCAACTGCACCAGTGTTAGCGCCGTAACCAGCGTTTGGATCAACAGCGCCTTCACCGGCGTTGTCGCCGCCTTTGGACGAGCAACCTACAGCTACAGCCATGGCCAGAGCCAGCGCAGCAAATTTACCAAACTTCAGCATTTCCATCGTGAAACTCCTAATGAACCCCAGTGTGTTAAGTAAAACGTATTGCGCCGCGTCAGTTCAGGTAAGGGGACCAGGACGGTTCTCTGACTTCGCCTTGAGCGGTAGGAAGCGGGAGCCTCACGCGTCCATTAATGGACACGAGCATCAAGACTCCCCGGCCCTGCTGGCGGGTGGCGTAGATTACCATGGTGCCGTTGGGCGCAACAGTAGGTGACTCGTCCAGAGTGCTATCAGTGAGGATTTTTACGCTACCGCGCTGCAAATCCTGGGCCGCCACCTTGAAATTGGTGAATCCATCCTGGCGATGGATCATCACCAGGGTCTTTTCGTCCGCTGACAGTTTAGGGTTGGCGTTGTAGTTACCCACGAACGTCACGCGCTCGGCACCGCCGCCACCGGCACTGGTCTTGTAGATCTGCGGCTTGCCGCCACGGTCGGAGGTGAAGTAGATGGTCGAGCCATCCTTGCCCCAGAACGGTTCGGTGTTGATGCCCGGGCCATTGGTCACGCGGGAAATCGAACGCGACGCCAGGTTCATCACATAGATGTCCGGGTTACCGTCCTTGGACAGCACGAACGCCAGGCGGGTACCGTCCGGCGACCAGGCTGGCGCGCCGTTCAGGCCTTCGAAGTTGGTAATCTGCTCGCGACGACCGGTGTCGATGTGCTGCATGAAGATGCGCGGACGCTTCTGTTCGAACGATACATAGGCGATACGCTTGCCATCGGGGGCGAAACGCGGCGACAGGATCGGCTCGCGCGACTGCAGCAGGGTCACTGCACGGGCACCGTCATAGTCGGAGCGCTGCAGGGTGTAGCGGGTGTTTTTCTCGGAGAAGCGTTCGGCCGTCACGTAGAGCATGCGGGTAGAGAACGCCCCCTTGATGCCGGTGAGTTTCTCGAACGACTGGTCGGCGATGTAGTGGGACATGTCACGCAACTGGTCAACGCTGCCCGACACGCTGCCGGTCAGCACTTGCTGCTCGGTAGCGACGTTGAACAACGCGTACTGGACCTGCAGGCGACCGCCGGCCGGAACGATGCTGCCCACCATGATGTACTGGGCGCCCAACGCCTTCCAGTCACGGTAGATGACTTCGCTGGCCTGGGTCGGCAGGCCGATCATGTTCTGCTTGGGAATCGGCGCGTAGTAACCCGAGTTGCGCAGGTCATTGCCGATGATTTCCGCCATGTCGTCCGGCAAGACGCTACCGCCCTGCCAGCCGAACGGTACGACGGCGATCGGCGTCGCCCGGTCGCTGCCGCTGGTGACCAGGATGTTCTTTTCCTCTGCTACCGCTATCCCTGCCAGGCAGCAGATAACGACAAGCATTGATCGAAGAAGGTTTCTCACAAGGCTAGATCCTCAGGTGTGAATGTCATCTTGAACGAACGATAGGGAGCAAAATCGCTCGGCTTCATTCCTTGCATTTCCGTCAATCGCCCAATGTTCTTGACCGCCGCGACCGCCGAAGCGTCGAACGGACCGTCACCGCTGGACTTGGCGACGTTGACCGAGGTAACCGTACCGTCGGGCAACATGCCGATTTGCAACACAACCGTCATGCCTTTGCGCGCTGAAGGTGGACGAGCCCAGCCTTCTGCCGCTCGGGCGCGAATCAGGTCATCGAAACTGCCGGCGACTTCATCGCCCTGCTCGTCGGCCAAGGCCTGCTGACGCTCCGGCGTGTCCGAAAGCAGGTCCGCCAAGGCCTGGGCCTTTTTCTCTTCGGCGGATTTGCGCGCTGCGTCCTGGGCCTTTTTCTTGGCGGCGTCGGCGGCGGCTTTCTTCTTCGCGTCTTCGGCGACTTTCTTTTTCGCCTCTTCAGCTTCAGTTTTCTTCTTGGCGTCTTCGGCCGCTTTTTTCTTCGCGTCCTCGACAATCTTTTTCTTCGCTTCTTCAGCGGCCGCTTTCTTGGCCTCTTCTTCAGCGGCTTTCTTGGCTTCTTCTTCGGATTTCTTCTTGGCTATATCAGCCAATTGTTTCTCTTCTGCCTTCTTGGCCTCGGCGGTTTTCTTCGCTTCGTCGGCTTTCTTGGCTTCGTCTGCCTTCTTCGCCTCGTCCGCTTTCTTCGCCTCATCGGCCTTCTTGGCTTCTTCGGCCTTTTGAGCAGCTTCCTCTTTCTTTTGTTCCGCTGCTCTCACCGCTTCCTGCTCGACCTTTTTCTGCTCCATCTGCTCGACCTCGGTCTGGCGCGCGGCGGATTTCTTCGCCTCGCCAGCCAGCTTCTGGTTGGTCTGCGTAGTCGCCTGGCTTTTCGACTTGAGCTGGTACAGGGTCGCCTGCACGATCGGCTTGGCCGGCGGCAGTTCCGGGGTCATGGCAAAACTGACGAACAGCATGCCGAACACCAGCACGTGCAGGCCGATTGCCAGGACACTGGGCCAGAAGTAGCTTTCCGAGGCGGACGGCTCTCGCTGTTGCTGCATCAGGGGGCCTCGGTGATCAAGCCAACATTACCGACCCCGGCTTTCTGCAAACCGCCCATGGCGCCCATGACGGCACCGTAGTCGACGGTCTTGTCGCCGCGAATGAAGACCTGGGTGCGCTTGCCGTTACTGTTACCGGCGTTGATGATCTTTGTCACCGCATCGGTCATCTGCGGCAAGGTCATGGCGCGGTCCTGCTGCTTCTCGGTATCGACTTCGCTGCCAAGGTTCCAGTAATAGGTCTTGTCAGCCTTGATCGAAATGGTCAGTACCTGGGTGTTGTTGTCCTGCGGCAAGGCTTCGCTGGAAACCTTCGGCAGATCAACCTTCACGCCCTGATTGAGCATGGGCGCGGTCACCATGAAGATGACCAGCAGCACCAACATCACGTCGATGTAGGGCACTACGTTCATCTCGGCGACCGGCTTGCGCTTTTTTCGGGCTCGAGCGATTAAAGCCATTGGGAAATACCTGCTTATTCTTCGCTGGTGTGCACTTTGCGGTGCAGGATCGCCTGGAACTCATCGGCGAAGGTGTAGTAGCGGCCGGTCAGCGTCTCGCTGCGGGCAGCGAAGCGGTTGTAGGCAATAACGGCCGGGATGGCCGCGAACAGGCCGATGGCGGTAGCGATCAGCGCTTCGGCAATACCCGGGGCCACGGTGGCCAGGGTCGCTTGCTGGGCGGATGCCAGGCCACGGAAGGAGTTCATGATGCCCCACACGGTACCGAACAGACCGATGTACGGGCTGACCGAACCGACGGTGGCCAGGAACGACAGGCCTTGTTCGAGTTTTTCTTCTTCGCGGGAGATGGCCACGCGCATGGCACGCGCCACACCTTCCATCACCGCTTCAGGATCGACACCCGGCTGCTGGCGCAGGCGAGAGAATTCCTTGAAACCTGCACGGAAAATCTGCTCGACGCCCGAATCCGGGTCCGGGTTGCTGCCGGCCTGGCGATACAGCTTGGACAGGTCGATGCCGGACCAGAAGCGCTCTTCGAAGCTCTCCAGGGCACGGCGACCGGCGCGCAGCATGTTGCTGCGCTGAAAGATCATGATCCATGAGGTCACCGATGCGGCTACCAGGATCAGCATTACCAGTTGCACCACGACACTGGCATTGCTGACCAGGCTCCACATGGAGGAATGGTCGACGACGTTAGCTTCCACGCTTTATCTCCTGCTCTGAGTGTGTACCCGCGCCGCTCACGCCGGCAAAGGCCGCGCGTAGAGCTTCGGGAATGGCCCGGGGTTTCAAACTATGGGTGCGCACACAGGCCACCAAAAACTGCCCTTCGCAGAGCAGCACATTATCCGCAGCCCGCCTGACCTGCTGCTTGAAGCGCAGGCTGACGCGGTTCAATTCGATGACATCGGCAGTCACCACAAGCTCGTCATCCAGTCGCGCCGGCGCGTGGTAGCGCGCTTCGCTGGAATGCACGACGAATAACAGGTCCTCCCCTGCCAGCGCGGATTGGGCGAAACCCAGTTCCCGCAGCCGTTCGGTTCGAGCCCGTTCCATAAACTTGAGGTAATTGACGTAGTAGACGATGCCGCCAGCATCGGTGTCCTCGTAATAAACGCGACAGCGATGTGCGAACGACTCCAGCCCGTTTTGCGCGCGCATACTCTAGTGCTTACTCCTCAGGTTGCCAATCGGCCGGCAACTGTTTTTTCATTCTCGAATGCATTGACGCTCCAGGCGTCGTCTGGGACAGCACGAACCGGAAAAAAGTCGGGACAAAGAGCGCGTTCAATCGTCCACCGCATCGAGGAATTCGTCTACCACCGGCATCTCACCCATTCGTGTCGGGATGTTTAAGCCAAAGTGCAGATAGGCGTGACGCGTCACCACGCGCCCGCGAGGGGTACGCATGATATACCCCTGCTGGATCAGGTACGGCTCCAGCACATCTTCGATGGTATGGCGCTCTTCGCTGATGGCCGCGGCGAGGCTGTCGACGCCCACCGGGCCACCGTCGAACTTCTCGATCATGGTCAGCAGCAGGCGTCGGTCCTGGTGGTCGAAGCCGCGCTCGTCGATGTCCAACAGGTTCAAGGCCAGGTCGGCAATTGGCTTGGTGATGTGGCCCTTGGCGCGGACTTCGGCAAAGTCGCGGACGCGGCGCAACAGTCGGTTGGCGATCCGCGGCGTGCCCCGGGCCCGACGGGCGATTTCATAAGCGCCGTCCGGATCCAGCGGCAACCCGAGGATGCTCGCCGAGCGGCTGACAATGGTCGCCAGGTCGGCGTTGTTATAGAACTCCAGGCGCTGGACGATACCGAAGCGGTCGCGCAGCGGGTTGGTCAACATGCCGGCGCGGGTGGTGGCGCCCACCAGGGTGAAAGGCGGCAGGTCGAGCTTGATGGAGCGCGCCGCCGGCCCTTCGCCGATCATGATGTCGAGCTGGAAATCTTCCATGGCTGGGTACAGCACTTCCTCGACGATCGGCGACAGCCTGTGGATTTCGTCGATGAACAGCACGTCATGGGGTTCAAGATTGGTCAGCAGCGCCGCCAGGTCGCCCGGGCGCTCGAGGACCGGTCCGGAGGTGCTTTTGATCGACACGCCCATCTCCTGGGCGATGATATTGGCCAGGGTGGTCTTGCCCAGGCCCGGCGGACCGAAGATCAGGGTGTGATCCAGGGATTCGCTGCGCCCACGGGCGGCCTGGATGAACAGCTCCATCTGCTCGCGCACTGTCGGCTGGCCGATGTAATCGGCCAGGCTGACGGGGCGGATCGCGCGGTCCTGGATTTCCTCGCGGTCACGGGGGGCGCCCGTGGCGGCGATCAGACGATCAGCTTCAATCACTTAAATCATTCCCTTCAGGGCGCGGCGAATCATGTCTTCGGTACTCAAGCCTTTTTCCTTGATCGCGGAAATCGCCTTGCTGGCTTCCTGCGGCTTATAGCCCAGGGAGATCAGCGCAGTGACCGCATCGCTCTCGGCGCTGACCGCTGGCGTTAGCGCGTCCGGCTGATTCGGCTGATTCGGCACCAGGGCGAACATCGCCGGTACCGCCTCCCAGGCCTTGAAGCGGTCCTTGAGCTCGACCAACAGGCGCTCGGCGGTTTTCTTGCCAACGCCCGGCACCTTGGTCAGCGCCGAAGTGTCCTGGGATTGCACGCAACGGATCAGCTCATCGACTTCCAGGCTCGACATCAAGGCCAGCGCCAGCTTCGGGCCGACGCCATTGAGGCGGATCAGCTCGCGAAAGAAATCCCGCTCGCGCTTGCCGACAAAACCATAGAGTAACTGGGCATCTTCGCGCACGACCAAATGAGTGTGAAGCGTCAGCGGCTCACCGACCGACGGCAAGCGATACAGCGTGGTCATGGGCACTTCCAGCTCATAACCCAGGCCGTTTACATCCAGAATCAGGTGCGGCGGCTGTTTTTCAGCCAAAGTGCCGCGCAAGCGTCCAATCACGTTTCAGATCCTTGGGCTCTGCCAACCGCTGGCTGGCGAATAACTGCCCGGGCATGGAGGCCAACGACACAGGCACAACTTGCTCGGGTTCATGAATGAATGCGCTGATGCTATCAGAGACGCAGGCGCCCGCCACGACTGCGTGCAGCTCCCAGTCCGTGAGGCAACAGGCTGGAACGGGTATGGGCATGGCAAATGGCGATGGCCAGGGCGTCGGAGGCGTCGATCTGCGGCTTGCTGACCAGTTTCAGCAAATGCATGACCATCATTTGCACTTGCTCCTTGTTCGCCGCTCCCGTCCCGACGACTGCCTGCTTGACCTGGGTCGCGGTGTATTCAGCGATCTCCAGGCTTTCCTCGGCGCCGGCCACGATGGCCGCGCCTCGTGCCTGCCCCAGCTTCAAGGCGGAATCGGCATTGCGGGCCATGAAGACCTTTTCGATACCCATGGTCACCGGGCCGTAGGTCTGGATGACTTCGCGCACGCCGCGATAAACAATCTGCAAGCGCTCGTGCAGTTCGCCCGCGCCGGTGCGGATGCAGCCAGACGCAACGTACACGCAGCCGCGCCCGGTATCGCGAACCACACCGTAGCCGGTGATGCGCGAACCGGGGTCGATACCAAGGATTAAAGTCATAACGCCTGCGAAAGGTAATGCGGTTGCAAAAGGATACAGCTCACCGAAGGTTTGCAGTGAATCCGTGGCGAGGGAGCTTGCTCCCGCTGGGCTGCGCAGCAGACCTTTTTTGGGAGCGCTTCGCACTCCAGCGGGAGCAAGCTCCCTCGCCACGATGATTTCAAGCAAACCTTAAGTGAGCGGCATCACGCCTGTCAGCCCAGCTGTTCAGCCACCGACTCCGGGATGTCGGCGTTGGAGTAGACGTTCTGCACATCGTCCAGGTCTTCCAGCATGTCGATCAGCTTGAGCACTTTCTCGGCGCCTTCCAGGTCCAGTTCGGCACTGGTGGTCGGCTGCATGACGATTTCCGCGTCGGCAGGCGTAAAACCCGCCGCTTCCAAGGCGTTGCGCACGGCATAGAAACTGGCGAACGAGGTGAACACGTCGAACGAGCCATCTTCATGACTGACCACGTCATCGGCGTCGGCCTCCAGGGCCGCTTCTGTCAACGCATCCTCATCGATGCCCGGGGCGAAGCTGATCTGGCCCTTGCGCTCGAACAGGTAAGCCACCGAGCCATCGGTGCCCAGGTTGCCACCGCATTTGCTGAACGCATGACGCACGGCCGCCGCGGTGCGGTTGCGGTTGTCGGTCATGCATTCGACCATCACTGCCACGCCGCCCGGGCCATAACCCTCGTAGGTCAGCTCTTCAACGTTGTCGGCCTCGGTCGCACCGGCGCCACGGGCGATGGCCCGGTCGATGATGTCGCGGCTCATGTTCGCGCCGAGCGCCTTGTCCAACGCCAGGCGCAGGCGCGGGTTGGAACCCGGATCGCCGCCACCCTGGCGGGCCGCGACCGTCAGCTCACGGATCCACTTGGTAAAGATCTTGCCTCTCTTGGCATCCTGACGTTCTTTGCGGTGCTTGATGTTCGCCCACTTGGAATGACCTGCCATAACTCGCTCCGTTTCTCTTTGGAACATTGCCTGCCCTGCGCGTGCGCAGTGGCCGGCAATCAGAAATATCGACCCCAATGAAAAGGCGCATCCGAAGATGCGCCCTCTCAGGTGCCAGCCTTACTCAGCCTTTGGCTGTTCACGCAGACGAATGTGCAACTCACGCAGCGCCTTGGCGTCCACCACGCCCGGCGCCTGGGTCATGACATCGGCCGCGCTCTGGGTTTTCGGGAACGCGATCACTTCGCGGATCGACTGGGCGCCGGTCATCAGCATCACCAGACGGTCCAGGCCGAAGGCCAAGCCACCGTGGGGTGGCGCGCCGTACTTCAGTGCATCCAGCAGGAAGCCGAATTTCTCTTCCTGCTCGGCTTCATTGATGCCCAGCAGGCGGAACACCGCCTGTTGCATTTCCTTGCGATGGATACGGATCGAACCGCCACCCAGCTCGGTACCGTTCAGGACCATGTCGTAGGCACGCGACAGAGCGGTGGCCGGGTTGGCCTCCAATTCTTGCGGCGAGCACTTCGGCGCGGTGAACGGGTGGTGCAGCGCAGAGAAGCTGCCGTCGTCGTTTTCTTCGAACATCGGGAAGTCGACGACCCACATCGGCGCCCACTCGCAGGTCAGCAGCTTGAGGTCGTGACCCAGCTTGATGCGCAACGCGCCCAAGGCTTCACTGACGATCTTGGCCTTGTCGGCGCCGAAGAACACGATGTCGCCGTCAACCGCGCCCACGCGATCGAGGATCACATTGAGGTTGGCTTCAGGAATGTTTTTCACGATGGGCGATTGCAGGCCATCAACACCCGCGGCGCGCTCGTTGACCTTGATGTACGCCAGGCCCTTGGCACCGTAGATGCCGACGAACTTGGTGTAGTCGTCGATCTGCTTGCGCGGCATGCTCGCCCCGCCTGGCACACGCAAGGCCGCGATACGGCATTTCGGGTCGTTGGCCGGACCGCTGAACACCTTGAAATCGACGTCCTTGAGCTGGTCGGCCACGTCCACCAGCTCCAGCGGGTTACGCAGGTCCGGCTTGTCGGAACCGTAGCGACGCATGGCCTCTTCGAAGGTCATGTGCGGGAACTCACCGAATTCCAGGTCCAGCACTTCCTTGAACAGGTTGCGGATCATGCCTTCGGTCAGGCCCATGATGTCTTTTTCGTCGAGGAAGCTGGTCTCGATGTCGATCTGAGTGAACTCAGGCTGACGGTCGGCACGCAGGTCCTCGTCGCGAAAGCACTTGGCGATCTGGTAGTAGCGGTCGAACCCGGCCACCATCAACAGTTGCTTGAACAACTGTGGCGATTGCGGCAGGGCGAAGAAGCTGCCGGGGTGGGTACGGCTCGGCACCAGGTAGTCGCGGGCGCCTTCCGGCGTGGCGCGGGTCAGGATCGGCGTCTCGACGTCGAGGAAGCCATTTTCGTCCAGGTAGCGACGGATGCCGGTGGTCATGCGCGAACGCAGGCGCAGCTTCTCGGCCATTTCCGGACGACGCAGGTCGATGAAGCGGTAGCGCAGGCGGGTTTCCTCGCCCACGTCGGAATATTCGTTGAGCGGGAACGGCGGGGTTTCCGACTCGTTGAGCACTTCCAGCTCATAGCCCAGCACTTCGATCATGCCGGACGCCATGTTGGCGTTACCGGCGCCGGCCGGGCGCAGGCGCACCTTGCCAGTGATCTTGACGACATATTCGCTGCGCACGCGGTCGGCGGTAGCGAAGGTTTCAGCGCGGTCCGGATCGAACACCACCTGGGCCAGGCCTTCACGATCACGGATATCGAGGAAAATCACCCCGCCATGGTCACGGCGACGATGGACCCATCCGCAAAGAGTAACTTCCTGACCTTCCAGGCTTTCGTTCAGTTGGCCGCAATAATGGCTGCGCATCATGGTAGTGGTTTCACTTCTCGTAATTCGACATTCGGTTGGAGGCCCTGCCTGTGCAAGAACTCGCGCGTATTCAGTTCAATCGGCTTTGTCGCCACCGGCCAGGTTTTTCTTGGCGCCGGTCTTGAAGTCGGTTTCATACCAGCCGGTACCACCGAGGCGGAAACCTGGCATGGACAGCATCTTCTTCAGCTCCGGCGCCTGGCAGGCAGGGCAGTCGACCAGCGGTGCCGCGCTGATCTTTTGAATGGCTTCCATCTGATGACCACAGGAAGCACATTGATAGTCGTACATCGGCATGGGGTTGTCTCGGCGATCAGGTTATTACGCAAAGCGCGGCTTTGCGGCAAAGAGCGGGATTATATCCATTAAATGCAGCCTGTGCAGCCGTAAGACCGCACAGTCATTGCCGGCAATGTCGTTCATTCCAGGCTTGCGTACCCCACTTGGCGAGGGGACTAGATCACGCACTGATCAATTTCAGCTTCCTTCAAGCTGTGCACAACGCAGACAACACGCACCAAGCCGCTGAAATTGCGCACGCCACCGTGACGCAGATGCACCTCACGATCCACATGGGACAGCAAGGTGCTGACGGAGCAGCTATTGAGCTGGGCCATGTCGCCAAGGATATCCCAATAGATTTGTTCCAGCCGCAGACAGGTGGCGAACCCGTTGAGCCGGATAGAGCGGGCCAAGGGCCGGGCCAGTTGCATGTCAAACCCTCTGACGAACGGGTCGGTGCTTACGGACAGCAAACGTTCGCGCGCACTTCCCCTGGGTTCTTTTCCTTGAATCATACCGTTGACACTCCTTTGCCATACGAGCCTCAGTCGGAACAACCGACCTGTGGCCCTATGGAAGCTCAACTGGATCGCCAGTTCCAGATGACTTTTTGACCATCAACGTAGGACAAGCCAACGGGGAGTTGGCGACAAATCATGCCTTCCTACACGCGACGGCAAGCGATGGCGCCAACGGCAGCACCATCACCTGTACAGACTTATTGATCTTCCAGCAGCGAACGCAGCATCCAGGCGGTTTTTTCGTGGACCTGCATACGCTGGGTCAAAAGGTCGGCGGTGGGTTCGTCGCTGACCTTGTCCAGCAAAGGAAAGATGCCACGGGCCGTACGCGTCACCGCCTCCTGGCCCTCGACCAGTTGTCGAATCATGTCCTCGGCACCCGGCACGCCCTCTTCTTCCTTTATAGAAGACAAGCGCGCGTACACCGAGTAGGCGCCGGGCGCCGGAAAGCCGAGCGCACGGATCCTTTCGGCGATCAGGTCCACCGCCAGCGCCAGCTCGTTGTACTGCTCCTCGAACATCAAGTGCAGGGTCCGGAACATCGGCCCGGTGACATTCCAATGGAAATTATGGGTCTTGAGGTAAAGCACGTAGGTGTCCGACAACAGGCGCGAAAGCCCGTCGACGATGGACTTGCGATCTTCTTCGCTGATACCGATATCAATTGCCATGTGTTTGATCTCCTGACGGTGATGAATTCGACAGCGGCCATTGCACCCTAGCGGGTGTCGCCATCTGTAGCCTGCGACTAATCGCCAGCCCTCCTGAACCGACAAGCCGGGACGGCGCAGGGTTCCGGCGCGGCGCAAAATTCAACCTCCTTTGCCGATCACCTTCGAGCGCCCCGCCGGCGCTTTTCGGCCGACGAACAGCGTGTCACGGACCCGTAACGAGTTTGAGAAGGCCGGGGCTTTGCTGTTAAATAGGCAGTGTGTCGCTACGCCTCTTTTCCCGGGCATGGCGCATAGGCTGATTCGGGTACGTGTTCCTACGCCTCTCATTGTTCTGGAGCGAACCGCCCCCGACCAGCTCTTCCTTGTGATCTGTCTTAACCGTGAGCCAATCAAAATGTTGAAAATCGTCCACTTGCTAATGGGCGCAGCTGCCCTGCTGCTGTCCTTCATCCCTAGCCTGGGTTCCGAAGCCACACCTTACCTGCAACATCCCGACGCGCTGTACCTGGCCTTTTTCGGCCTGCTCAACCTGACCCTGGCACCCGTCATCCCTTACTGGAACAAAGGTCCACGTCATCAACTGCAAAACCTTGTCAGCGCCCTGCTGGTGCTGGCCGTTGCGCTGCAAACCCTGACCCTGCTGGCGCCCATGCCGGAAATCGGCGGCCAACCCGCCATTCTTTCCAGCCTGGCCGCGGCATTGCTCGCTGTGTTGCTGCACCTGGCCGTCAGCTTCTACAAGAAGTCGTCGCCGGCCGCCGCACCGCAGAACTACGACATGTCCAACCGCGATACCGGCACCGTGAAGTGGTTCAACACCTCCAAGGGGTTCGGTTTCATTTCTCGCGATTCCGGTGATGATATTTTCGTGCATTTCCGGGCGATCCGTGGCGAAGGCCACCGCGTCCTGGTCGAAGGCCAGCGTGTCGAGTTCTCGGTCATGCACCGCGACAAGGGCCTGCAGGCCGAAGACGTGATCGCCGCGCTCCCGCGCCGCTGATCCAGGCGTAAAAAAACCGCGATGCAGCCTGGCTGCTCGCGGTTTTTTATTGCCCGTCGTTCGGGCCCAGATCAGTAATGCGGGGGTGGCGCGTCTTCTTCGAAGGATTCGAACTGCCCGGCCATTTCCTCTTGGCGCTTGAGAAGTGCGGCCATCTGCAGCTGCAGACGTTCGACAATTCGTTGCTGCGCCACCAGCACGTCATTCAACGCCTGGATAGTGTCATCCTGAAACGCCAGGCGGCTTTCAAGCTCGGTTACACGCTCTTCAAGGTTCATGGTTCAGCCCTCCAGGAACTTGAAATCATCGGTCAGGACCGCTCGCAAGCGTTCGCGAATGGCGCTCACCTGCTCGGCATTATAAGGCTGCGCCGGATGTTTGCCCCATACCGGCGCGGGCCACGCAGCGTCCTCTCGCTTGCGCACGATCACATGCATGTGCAATTGACTGACAACGTTACCCAAGGTTGCAACGTTCAGTTTGTCGGCATCGAACGAGTCCTTGAGCGTTTCGGCCAGCGCCGTGGTTTCTTTCCACAACTGTTGCTGGTCAC
The DNA here is from genome assembly GCF_051131945.1 of Pseudomonas sp. Z5-35. Taxonomy (NCBI): domain Bacteria; kingdom Pseudomonadati; phylum Pseudomonadota; class Gammaproteobacteria; order Pseudomonadales; family Pseudomonadaceae; genus Pseudomonas; species Pseudomonas sp. Z5-35. Next base: position 1,374,987 of record NZ_CP071640.1, on the reverse strand, counting down.
CGTCATCCAACTGAAACAATTCGCTGATATTTTCCCGTCGCGGCACGAGGATGAACCATGGGTAGTTCGAGTCGTTGGACATGAGCAACCGGCACAGCGGGAAATCGCCGATGGGCAATGTGTCTTGTTGCAATCGTGGATCTAAGGCAAACACCGTGCGTACTCCTTACATGATCGATTGAGCCCGATTTGGCCCGCAGGCCGGCACCGGACGCAGGGGGTCAGCATACCTGTGAACGGCAACGGGTTCATCGCGAATGATGAACCGACACGGCGCCTGCTTTCGACGCCGCGCACCAATACAGCGCAGCGAATACTCGGCGATGCCAAAACAGCTCTATAGACGCCGCATCGAGAATTCGCACTGTAAGTTTTTCGTACAACCAGAAGATTTTCTGCACCAAAATCGCACAGCGCGTCTACGCTCAGTGCACGAAGCATCCGTGATCTACTCACTCGTGGGGTGAACCGGTAACGTTTTTGGTTGTCGCACGGCCTTTCCGAGCGGCAATCACGGCACTGGCCTCGTAGTCAACCTTAATTAAAACAAGGCCTTTGGAGCCCGGTTTCATGAGGTTTCGCTACGAGCAAATGGGAAATGTGAAAAAAACGTGAACAGAAATGGGATTTGAGCATGCTTGTTGCATTCATCCCCACATCGCCTACAGGGGAATCGCCGGACGCGCGAACCTGAAGGCTCATGAATAAAGTGGCAAGGTTGCCCTCAGGGAGCTTCAAGCGCAGTTATCAAGGACTCTTTACGCCGGTGCCGGAAAAAAAAGCAACATACAAGTTGCGGATCCGATTGTGCCGCAGTAGCTGAAATACGACAGGGATCGAGCCATTGGCGACACGGTCGTAAAGAAGCTGAAAGGTTGAATGGGCAAGTATCGCCAAAGAATGTCAGCGTGATATAAGTTTGCGCCGACACAAAAAGAAAGAGCCGCCCAGATAAAAAAACAGGTGGGACGGCAGTACTCTTCTAAAAACCAAAGGAGCAAATCACGATGCGCGTGATGAAGTGGAGCATGATCGCACTGGCTGTATCGGCCAGTACCTCGCAGTTCGCAGTGGCCTCTTCCCAGGAAGAATCCAAGGGCTTTTTTGAAGATCAGAGTTTGAACGTTCTGAGCCGTGCGCTGTACATGAATCGCGATTGGAAGAACAACGACAGCGACGAGCAAAGTTATCGTGAAGAAGCTGGCCTTGGTGTACGTGCCACGTACGAATCGGGCTTCACCCAAGGTACCGTTGGTGTAGGCGTCGATGCCTTCGCATTCGGCTCCGCCCGTTTCGACGGCAGTGCTGGTCGTGCCGGTAACGGTCTGTTCGCTCAGGACAGCGATGGCGACCTAGAACATACTCAGTCGAAGGCTGGTGGCGCGGTTAAGTTCCGTCTGTCCGACACCGTTCTGAAATACGGTAATCAAGTGGTTGCCAGCCCGGTTTTCTCGACTGACGACAGCCGTCTGCTGCCGGAAGTTGCCACCGGCACCCTGATCACCAGCAAGGAAATCAAAGGCCTGGAGCTGAGCGCTGGTCGCTTCACCTCGCTGAGTTCACAGACTGGTATGGGCCGTGACAGCATCAATGGTCGTAACGATGCCGGTATCCGCAACCCTGGCCTGACCTCCGCCAACATTGCAGGTGCTACCTACCAGTTCACCGACAATTTCGTCGCTGGCGTGGCTGCCTCCGACGTTGAAGATTACTTCAAGAAGAAGTACATCAACCTGAACTACACCCTGCCAATCAACGAAGATCAATCTCTGAACTTCGACTTCAACGGCTATGACAGCGAGAGCCAAGGTCGGGAACTGAGCGGCAACATCGACAACCGCATCTGGTCCCTCGCAGCGGCCTATGCTATCGGTGCCCACAAGTTCACCGTGGCTCATCAGCGCTCCACCGGTGATACTGGCTACCTTTATGGCGTTGACGGCAACGGCACCATCTTCCTCGCCAACTCCATCCAGTACTCCGACTTCAACAACGAAGACGAGCGGTCCTGGCAGGCTCGCTACGACCTGAACATGAAGACCTACGGCGTTCCTGGCCTGAGCTTCATGACTCGCTACGTCCGAGGTGACAACATCACCATTGGCGACGACAGCGACAACAAAGAACACGAACTTGACTTCGAAACCAAGTACGTCATGCAGAGCGGTCCAGCAAAAGACCTGTCTTTCCGTGTTCGTAGCGCGTTCTACCGCGGCAGCGATGGTGTTGGCCGCGACAACAACGACTTCCGCTTCATCGTCGAATACCCACTGAGCATCTTGTAATTCAGTGCTAATTCGATAGCGACACCCGCAACAAACAAAAACCGCTCACCTGATCCAGGTGAGCGGTTTTTTTTATGCCTGGTGCAATGCCAGCGTTAACACAACTCATTAAATAGCAAGCTAGCTAAATATAACCTGACCATCGCGCCAAGTTATATTTAACTCGTTATTGCGCCGGCCCTTCCTGAACAACCCGAATCACCCGTTGCGGAAACGGAATATCAATGCCCGCATCCTTCAAGCGGTCCCGCGCCTGTTCGTTAAGCATGAACATCACGTTCCAGTAGTCCGCCGTTTTCACCCAGATACGCAGCGACACCGTGATCGAGCTATCGCCTAGGGTGGAAATCACCGCTTCTGGTGCAGGATCGGCCAATACGCGCTCGTCCTTGGCCAACTCCAGTAACACTTCCCGGGCCTTTTGCAGGTCGGCCTGGTAATCCACGCCCACGTCGAACACCACTTTGCGAGTGGGTTGGCGATTGGTGTTGGTGATGATGCCGTTGGACAGGTTGCCGTTGGGCACGATAACGGTCTTGTTGTCACCGGTACGAATGATCGTGTGGAAGATCTGGATGCTGTCGACCGTACCGGCCACGCCTTGGGCTTCGATCCAGTCACCGATGCGAAACGGACGGAACAGCAGGATCAGCACGCCGCCGGCGAAATTCGCCAGGCTGCCCTGCAAGGCCAGGCCGATCGCCAAGCCTGCCGCACCGATGGCCGCGACGAACGAGGTGGTTTCCACGCCGATCATCGACGCGACGCTGACGATCAGTAAAATCTTGAGGATGACGTTCGCCAGGGTGCTGATAAACCCTTGCAATGCCAAGTCGGCATTGCGCAAGGCCAGCAGTGCGCCCAGTTTGCGGGTCAACTTGTTGATCAGCCACCAGCCGATAGCCAGGGTGACGACCGCCAGCAGCACGCGGCTGCCGTACTCCATGATCATCGGTATCCAGGCCTGGGAAGCCTTGACCAGGTGGTCCACTTCAGCGTTCAAGTCCATCTAACTCTCCTTATTCCTGTTGCACGCGGCATGTTGTGTGTTTCCGTATAACGGAGATCAGTCGCGGAAGTTATTGAATTGCAGGGGCATGCCGAATTCCTTCCCGCGCAGCGCGGCGATGGCTTCCTGCAAGTCGTCACGCTTCTTGCCGGTCACGCGCACCTGCTCGCCCTGGATTGCGGCCTGGACCTTGAGCTTGGCGTCCTTGATGTGGGCAACGATCTTCTTCGCCAATTCCTTGTCGATACCTTCCTTGAGCACGGCTTCCTGCTTCATCAGCTTGCCCGAGGCGTAGGCTTCCTTGACCTCCAGGCATTGCACATCGATCTTGCGCTTGACCAGCGCCAGCTTGAGGATTTCGATCATCGCCTCGAGCTGGAACTCGGCCTCGGCGGTCAGGTTGACGGTCAGGTCCTTTTCCTTGAACTCAAAACTGCCCTTGCCCTTGAGGTCATACCGACGGTCGAGTTCCTTGACGGCGTTTTCAACGGCGTTGGTGACTTCGTGTTTGTCCAGTTCGGATACCACGTCGAATGACGGCATGTAGTGTTCTCCAAATAAAAAGGCGCGCCCGTGACAAAGGCGCGCACTTGGCTTGTGGTTAAAATCGGGCTCATTATAACGGGTCTTTTCCCGTCGTTACCGCGAGCCCCTCAGATGCCAGCGCCAAAGCGAGTAAAAAACTGATGTCCACCACCTGGCATGTCCTGGGAGCCGGCAGCCTCGGCACGTTGTGGGCGACGCGCCTGGCCCGGGCCGGCCTGCCGGTGCGGCTGGTGTTGCGCAATGAGCAGCGGTTGCAGGCTTACCGGGCCAGCGGCGGCCTGACGCTGGTGGAACAGGGCCAGGCGCAGTGTTACCCGGTGCCCGGCGAAACCGCGCAAAGCCCCGAACCCATCCAGCGCTTGCTGCTGGCTTGCAAGGCCTATGACGCGCAAGCGGCGGTGGCTTCGGTCGCCCATCGACTGAGTGCCGAGACGGAACTGATCCTGCTGCAGAACGGCCTCGGCAGCCAGGATGCGGTGGCGAACCGCGTCCCCCTGGCTCGCTGCATCTGCGCCTCGAGCACCGAAGGCGCGTTCCGCGACGGTGACTGGCGCGTGGTGTTCGCCGGCCATGGCTACACCTGGCTGGGCGACCCCGCGCACCCGGTGGCGCCAGTCTGGCTAGATGACCTGAGCGCTGCTGGCATCCCCCATGAATGGAGCGCCGATATTCTCACTCGCCTGTGGCGCAAACTGGCCCTCAACTGTGCGATCAATCCGCTCACCGTGCTGCACCATTGCAAGAACGGCGGCTTGCAGGAACACCACTGCGAAGTGGCAACCTTGTGCGCGGAACTGACCGACCTGCTCGAACGCTGCGGCCAGCCCGCGGCGGCCGAAGACTTACCGGCCGAAGTCGAACGGGTCATCCAGGCCACCGCTCAGAACTATTCGTCGATGTACCAGGATGTCGCCAACCAGCGCCGCACCGAAATCAGCTACCTGCTCGGCCATGCCTGCGCGGTCGCACAACGTCATGGGGTGGCCGTGCCGCATCTTGAACAAATGCGCCAACGCCTGATTGCCCACTTGGACAACCTCGGATTGCCCAGCGACTGAGCAGCGGCTACGCTGGCCCACGTGTTCCTTTTTAGCGACGAGTCAGATGCCATTGCGCCAGCGCCTTGAAAACCTCCCGGTCGGCCAGAAACTGCTGGCGGCCCTGTTGGTATTGTTGACCACCGTTTTGCTGGTGGCGAACCTGACCTTCATCAGCGCGGCCTACTACATTTCCCAGGAAAGCATGGCCCCGCAGGCCTTGCAGACCATCGGCCGGCTGGTGGCCAACCCGAGCCTGATCTCCGACGCGTTGCAGTCGCCGCAAAGCGCCCAGCGCCTGCTCGATGAACTCAACAGTTACGCGCCCCTGCGGGCAGCGGCGCTGTATGACGGTCGGGGTGAACGCCTGGCCGAGTTGCAACAGGGCGAAAAGCTCAGGTTGCCGGAACACTTTCGCCATATGCAAACCTGGCAGGCCGGGGAATTTCGTAGCAACCAAGTCATCACCCTGCCCCGTCCCGGCACCCAACCCGGCCATTTGTTGCTGGTCGCCAGCAGCGAGTTGCCCACCGCCTTCTACACCGGCACCCTGACCGCCAGCCTCGGCATCCTGATTTTCAGCGTGCTGCTGTGGTTGCTCATTGCCCAGCAGATCAAGCGGCTGATTACCCAGCCGATCCACCAACTCGAAGAACTGTCGCGCCAGGTTACCCGCGAGGAAAACTATTCCCTGCGGGCCGGCCGTGGCAACCATGACGAGATCGGCAGCCTGGCCGAGGCGTTCAACACCATGCTGTCGCGTATCGAAGCCCGGGAGCAGCAGCTCAAGCGCGCCCGGGACGATTCCCAGGCGGCTTATGACCAGGCCCAGGGCCTGGCGGAAGAAACCCGCCACACCAACCGCAAGCTGGAGCTGGAAGTCCAGGTGCGCAGCAAGATCGAGAAAAAGCTCACGGGCTTTCAGAACTACCTCAACAGCATCATCGACTCCATGCCGTCGGCGCTGATCGCCCTCGACGAACAACTCTATGTCACCCAATGGAACCAGGAAGCCAGCGCCCTTTCCGGCACTCGGCTGGACGAGGCGTTGAACCAGCCGATCTTCCTCGCCTTCGAACCGCTCAAGCCCTATCTGCCACAGCTCAAGCAGACGGTCGAGCAGCACACGGTCGCCAAGATCGAGCGCGTCACCTGGACCAAGGACGATGAAGCCAAGCACTACGCCCTGACTTTCTATCCGTTGATGGGCGGCGCCGGACGGGGCGTGGTGATCCGCATCGACGACATCACCCAGCGCCTGTCGCTGGAGGAAATGATGGTGCAATCGGAGAAAATGCTCTCGGTGGGTGGCCTCGCAGCGGGCATGGCCCATGAAATCAACAACCCACTGGGGGCGATCCTGCACAACGTGCAGAACATCCGCCGACGCCTGTCGGCCGAACTGCCCAAGAACCTCGAACAGGCCGAACAGTTGGGGATCGACTTGCCGGTGGTCAATCGCTACCTGCAAAGCCGGGAGATCCCGCAGTTGCTCGATGGCATCCAGCAGGCCGGCGCCCGCGCCGCCAAAATCGTCACCCACATGCTCAGCTTCAGCCGGCGCAGCACCCGGCAAATGGCGCCCTGCGACCTGCCGGCGCTGATCGACCAGGCGGTGGAGATCGCCGGCAACGACTTCGACCTGGCGATTGGTTTCGACTTCAAAGGCCAGGCGATCACCCGCCAGTTCGACCCGAACCTGGGCCCGGTGCCCGGCACGGCCAACGAATTGGAGCAGGTGCTGCTGAACCTGTTGAAGAACGCCGCCCAGGCCATTCACCAGCGCCAGGACGACGGCGAGCCCGGCCGCATCATCTTGCGTACCCGGCTGAACCCGCCGTGGGCGCAAATCCAGGTCGAGGACAATGGCATCGGCATGAGCGAAAACGTGCGCAAACGCACCTTCGAACCGTTCTTCACTACCAAGGAAATCGGCCAGGGTACGGGGCTCGGGCTGTCAGTGTCGTATTTCATCATTACCAACAACCACAAGGGCCAGATGGAAGTGCAATCAACGCCGGGCCAAGGCACTTGCTTCACCTTGCGCCTGCCCCTGGCGGGCACTTCGATGGTGGCGCAAGAACACAAGCAAGTGGAGCGCTGAACATGGGTTTTCGCCTGTCGAAGATATACACCCGCACCGGTGACAAAGGTGAAACCGGGCTGGGCGATGGCCGCCGCGTAGCGAAGGACCATCCACGGGTCGAGGCCATCGGCGAAGTGGATACGTTGAACAGCCAGTTGGGGTTGCTGCTGGCCGGGCTGGCCAATGAAATGGGCCAGTATCCGGCACTGGAGGAACTCGTCGAAGTGCTGGCGCCCTGTCAGCACCGGTTGTTCGACCTGGGTGGCGAGCTGGCGATGCCGGCGTATCAAGCACTGGATATGGCGGAAGTCGAACGCCTGGAAGCGGCCATCGACGTGTGGAACGACGAACTGGGGCCGTTGGAGAACTTCATCCTGCCCGGTGGCTCGACCTTGATAGCCCAGGCCCATGTGTGCCGGAGCCTGGCCCGCAGCGCGGAGCGCCGTTGCCAACAGCTGAACGCCATGGAGCCGCTGGCGGGGCCGGGGCTGGCCTATATCAATCGGTTATCGGACCTGCTGTTCGTAGCGGCGCGGATCATTGCCCGTCGGCAGGGAATTGCAGAAGTGCTGTGGCAGGCGGCAGCCAAGCCTGCGCACTGATCACTCACGCCTCAGGCCAGAACGCCCGAATCCCCGCCACGCCCTGGGCCCCGGCCGCCCAGGCTTTCTGCTGTTCGCCAGGCCCGACCCCGCCCAGCAAATAAACGGGTTTATCGAACCCGTCGATCAACCGCGCCGCCTCTTCCCACCCCAACGGCTGTGCATCCGGATGGGTCTGGGTCGGCTGTACGGGCGACAGTGTCACGAAGTCCACGTCCATCTGCTGCGCCATGGATAATTCCTCTGCGTTGTGACAAGAAGCCGCCAGCCAGCGATCCTTGCCGAACGGTCGGCCGGCCGCCGCGTGCTTGCGCAGTTGCGCGGCGGTGATGTGCCAGCCAGCGGAGGGGAAATCGCCCAACCATTCAAACGGCCCGTTGAGCATCAACTGGGCCTTGCCCGCACAAAGCCCTGCGGCATCCACCGCCAGGTCGCGGTATTTCGGGTCATAGCCGTTAGGCGCGCGCAGCTGGACCAACTTGATCCCGCCGGCGATAGCTTTCTGCAGGCCACGCAGCAGGGCTGGGGTTTCCAGGCCCTCTGGGGTAATCAGGTACTCGCCCGGCAATCGGGCCGCCGCGACGATTGGCTGATTGGCCGCCGGAAACTCATAGTTCGCAAGCTCCCGAGTGGTCACCCAGGCCAGCGGTTGTCCTTCGGCACCATGGGGCTCGCCGGTGAAGGTCGAGACTTCCCAGACATCCAGCAACACCTGTTTGTCCGGGTAATCGTGACGCACCTTGATCAGCGGTCGGGCAGCGCCGACGACGATGCCCAGCTCTTCATGTAGTTCGCGGGCCAGGGCCGTTTCAACGGATTCATCCGCCTCGACCTTGCCTCCGGGAAACTCCCACAGGCCACCTTGATGCTGGGAATCGGCCCGTCGGGCAATCAGGATCTTGCCGCTGGCGTCACGAATGACCGCCGCCGCTACGTGTACTCGTTTCACCGCGCCACTTCCTCCAGACCAGCCTGCAGCCAAGCCTTGAATGCCGGCCATTGATAAAGGGTTTCGACGTAGTCCGCGTCGACTTCCGGCAATTGCACATGATACGTGCGCAGGGACCAGGAGAAAATGCGCTTGTCGCCAATGATCAGGTGCAGGCTCATGTGATTCCTTACTCGCGTTGGGAGCAGCTCGGTCCCGAGCGGTTTAAGTCCGGTACTCAGCGTTGATCTTCACGTACTCGTGGGACAGGTCGGTGGTCCAGATCGTTTCGCTGCAATCGCCACGTCCCAGTTCGATGCGGATGGTGATTTCTTCCTGCTGCATCACCGCCGCGCCTTGGGCTTCGGTATAGGTGGAGGCGCGGGCGCCTTTGCTGGCGATGCAGACGTCACCGAGGAACACGTCGATCTTGCTCACGTCCAGCTCCGGCACGCCGGCCCGGCCGACGGCGGCGAGGATCCGGCCCCAGTTCGGGTCGGAGGCAAACAATGCGGTCTTGATCAGTGGCGAATGCGCGACGGTGTAGCCGACGTCCAGGCATTCCTGGTGATTGCCACCGCCGTTGACCTGCACGGTCACGAATTTGGTCGCGCCTTCGCCGTCACGGACGATTGCCTGGGCCACTTCCATGCACACTTCGAACACGGCCTGCTTCAAGGCTGCGAACAGCGGACCGCTGGCTTCGGTGACCTCCGGCAGGTTGGCCTTGCCCGTGGCGATCAACATGCAGCAGTCATTGGTGGAGGTGTCGCCGTCGATGGTGATGCGGTTGAACGACTTGTTCGCGCCGTCGAGCATCAGGTCTTGCAGCACCTGGCGCGAGACCTTGGCGTCGGTGGCGATGTAGCCGAGCATGGTCGCCATGTTCGGGCGGATCATGCCCGCGCCTTTGCTGATGCCAGTCACGGTAACGGTCACGCCGTCGTGCTGGAACTGGCGGCTCGCACCCTTGGGCAGGGTGTCGGTGGTCATGATGCCGGTGGCGGCAGCCGCCCAGTTGTTTTCCGAGAGGTCATCGAGGGCGGCCTGCAACGCGCCTTCGATCTTCTCGACTGGCAGCGGCTCGCCGATCACGCCGGTAGAGTAAGGCAGCACCTGGCTGGCATCGACGCCAGTCAGTTCGGCCAACTTGGCGCACGTGCGCTCGGCGGCGGCCAGGCCTGGCGCGCCCGTGCCGGCGTTGGCGTTGCCGGTGTTGGTCAGCAGATAACGCACCGGTCCTTGCACGCGCTGCTTGGCCAGGATGACCGGCGCGGCGCAAAAGGCATTGAGGGTGAACACGCCGGCCACCGTCGAGCCTTCGGCGCAACGCATGACCACGACATCCTTGCGCCCGGGGCGCTTGATGCCCGCCGAGGCGATACCGAGTTCAAAACCGGCAACCGGGTGCAACGTTGGCAACGGACCAAGACCAACAGCCATGAATGCGCTCCTAAATTAGATGTCTATCGACGCCGCCTTTTCAGGACGGCGAATCAAATGGCAAAACGCCGCGGCAGGGAAAACCTGCCGCGGCGCGGGTCGTTCAGCGTTGAAACGGGTTTATTGGATCTGCCCGTGGCAATGCTTGTATTTCTTGCCCGAACCGCAATAGCACAGTTCGTTGCGGCCCAACTTCTGTTCGTTGCGTACCGGCGTGGTTGCCAAGGCGACATCCACATCGACACCCTCTTCCATCGCCTGGACGACTTCCAGGCCTGGGGCTTCGGCGTGTTCGAACTGCATGCGCGCGGCCAGGGCTTCGGCTTCCTGGCGCAGGCGGGCTTCCTCTTCGACCGGGTCTTCGCGACGAACCTGGACATGGGACAGGACCCGGATCGAGTCGCGCTTGATCGAATCCAGCAGCTCGGAGAACAGCGTGAAGGACTCGCGCTTGTACTCCTGCTTCGGATTCTTCTGGGCGTAGCCGCGCAGGTGGATACCGTGACGCAGGTGGTCCATGGTCGACAGGTGGTCTTTCCACAGGTCGTCGAGGACGCGCAGCACAATCTGCTTCTCGAAGGAACGCAGTGCCTCGGCGCCGGCCTGGTCTTCCTTCTCGTTGTACGCGGCGATCAGTTCGGCCAGCAGCTTCTCGCGCAGGGTTTCTTCGTACAGCTTGTCATCTTCATCGAGCCACTGCTGGATCGGCAACGACACGCCGAAATCGCTGCGCAGGGAGGCTTCCAGGCCCGCGACGTCCCACTGTTCCGGCAGCGATTGCGGTGGAATGTGCGCGCTGATGGTCGCGTCGAGCGCTTCGCGGCGGAAGTCGGAAATGGTTTCGCCAATGTCATCAGCGGCCAACAGGGTGTTGCGCATGTGATAGATCACTTTGCGCTGCTCGTTGTTGACGTCGTCGAACTCCAGCAATTGCTTGCGGATATCGAAGTTGCGGCCTTCGACCTTGCGCTGCGCCTTCTCGATGGCGTTGGTCACCATCCGGTGCTCGATCGCCTCGCCCGGCTGCATGCCAAGGGCCTTCATGAAATTCTTCACCCGGTCAGAGGCGAAGATGCGCATCAGGCTGTCTTCCAGCGACAGGTAGAAACGGCTGGAGCCGGCGTCACCCTGGCGACCGGCACGGCCGCGCAGCTGGTTGTCAATACGGCGCGATTCGTGACGCTCGGAAGCGATCACCTGTAATCCGCCGGATTCGAGTACCTGTTGGTGGCGCTTCTGCCAGTCGGCCTTGATCTGCGCGATCTGCTCGGGGGTCGGGTTTTCCAGGGAAGCCACTTCCACTTCCCAGTTGCCGCCCAGCAGGATGTCGGTACCACGGCCGGCCATGTTGGTAGCGATGGTCAACGCACCCGGGCGACCGGCCTGGGCGATGATCTCGGCTTCCTTCTCGTGGAACTTGGCGTTGAGGACCTTGTGCTCGATGCCTTCCTTGTTGAGCAGGGCAGACATGTGCTCGGAGGTCTCGATGGTGGCGGTACCCACCAGGATCGGACGGCCCTGGGCCATGCCTTCCTTGATGTCATTGATGATCGCCGCGTATTTCTCTTCGGCGGTCAGGAACACCAGGTCGTTGTAGTCTTTACGCGCCAGTGGCTTGTTCGGCGGAATCACCACCACTTGCAGGCCGTAGATCTGGTGGAATTCGAACGCCTCGGTGTCAGCGGTACCGGTCATGCCGGACAGCTTGTTGTACAGGCGGAAGTAGTTCTGGAAGGTGGTCGAGGCCAGGGTCTGGCTTTCAGCCTGGATGTTCAGGCCTTCCTTGGCTTCGATGGCCTGGTGCAGGCCTTCGGACAAGCGACGGCCCGGCATGGTGCGACCGGTGTGTTCATCCACCAGCACGACCTGGCCGTCCTGCACGATGTACTCGACGTTGCGATGGAACAGCTTGTGGGCACGCAGGCCGGCGTAGACGTGGGTCAGCAGCCCCAGGTTGTGCGCCGAATACAGGCTCTCGCCTTCGGCCAGCAGGCCGACGCGGGTCAGCATTTCCTCGACGAACTGGTGACCGGCTTCGTTGAGCTCGACCTGACGGGTCTTTTCGTCGACGGTGTAGTGCCCGGCCTGGGTCACTTCGCCTTCGACTTCCTCAACGTGCAAGGTGAGCTGCGGGATCAGCTTGTTGATCTCGATGTACAGCTTGGAGCTGTCCTCGGCCTGACCGGAAATGATCAGCGGGGTACGGGCTTCGTCGATGAGGATGGAGTCGACTTCATCGATCACGGCAAAGTTGAGTTCACGCTGGAATTTTTCATCCATGCTGAACGCCATGTTGTCGCGCAGGTAGTCGAAACCGAATTCGTTGTTGGTGCCGTAGGTGATGTCCGAGGCGTAGGCGGCACGCTTCTCTTCTGGCGGCTGGAACGGTATGACCACGCCAACGGTCAGGCCGAGGAATTCGTAGAGCGGGCGCATCCAGTTGGCGTCGCGGCGGGCCAGGTAGTCGTTGACCGTCACCACGTGCACGCCCTTGCCGGACAATGCGTTGAGGTACACCGCCAAGGTGGCCACGAGGGTCTTGCCTTCACCGGTGCGCATTTCGGCGATCTTGCCTTCGTGCAAGGTCATGCCGCCGATCAACTGGACGTCGAAGTGACGCATGCCCATGACCCGCTTGCCTGCTTCGCGGCAGACCGCAAAGGCTTCGGGCAGGAGTTGGTCAAGGGTCTCGCCCTTGGCGAAGCGGTCCTTGAATTCGGCAGTCTTGGCGCGTAACTGATCGTCCGAAAGGGCCACCATTTGCTCTTCGAAGGCATTGACAGTCTGTACCGTCTTGAGCATGCGTTTGACTTCACGCTCGTTCTTGCTTCCAAAAAGTTTCTTTAACAAAGGCGCAAACATATCGGCAGGATCTTCCACACTAAAGGGATGGAGGGCGGCCCCATGAGTCGCCCGTGCAGCCCTCATGGCCGCATGCGAACGAGCATTCTACCCGGAAACGATGGTGAGGAAAGTGGCGTTATTCCACGATGCTGGCACAGCGCTGTGACGGGGCTTCCCTAAAATAAGGGCTTTTGCGCGAACTTCAACCCACAAAACGCAGAAGTTACTGATTGATTGTGCAGGTAAAATGCCGCTCGGCAGCTGCGCCCGGAGCGCATCGGACGCTTTCTGCTACCATGGCGCCTCTGTCACTTGTGGTATTCATTCATGGCCTTCCGCCCTCTTCCAGCCAAGGCGCCCGCCGTGCTCCTGCGCGAAGCCAAACCGCTGAAAGCGATCTTCGGCCACGCCAAGCGCCTGGGCCACCTGCAACGGCTGCTGGACAGTCAGCTGCAGCCGGCCGCACGCGAGCATTGCCACGTGGCGTCATGGCGCGAAGGCAGTTTGCTGCTGATCGTCACCGACGGCCACTGGGCCACGCGCTTGCGTTACCAGCAAAAGCGCCTGCTGCGTCAATTGCAGGTTTTCGATGAGTTCGCCAACCTGACGCGGATCCTGTTCAAGGTTCAGCCACCCACCGTACAGGCCGCCGTCAAGGGCCATACGCTGGACCTGTCCACCGATGCGGCCGCGACCATCCAGGCCACGGCCGAAGGCATCAGCGATCCCAAGCTGCGGGCGGCGCTGGAGCGATTGGCGGCGCACGCCAAACCCAAGGACTGAGTATTCTGGGCGCCTGTCCCTCAGCTTGCGCCCTGACTAGCGGCGCTTGCTGCCTCCCAGCAACGACCCCATCAACCCACGTACCAGTTGCCGACCCAGTTGGTTGGCTGCCTGGCGCATTGCCGATTTCAACGCCTGGCCGGCCGCGGTGCCGAGGAACTCACCGGCCTTTTCGGTAAAGCTCGGCTCTTGCGCGGTCGGTTTTCCCGGCGCCGCTTCGGCCTGCGGTTCCAACCCCTTGCGCCCCATCAGCACTTCATAGGCAGACTCGCGGTCGATGGGTTTGTCATAGCGCCCCTGCAACGCTGAGCCGGCGATGAGTGCGACGCGCTCGGCCTCGGTCAGCGGCCCGATGCGCGACTGCGGCGGCGCCACCAGCACGCGCTGGACCATTTCCGGCGTGCCTTTTTCTTGCAAGGTGCCCACCAGGGCCTCGCCGATGCCCAGCTCAGTCAGCACCGACAAGGCATCGAATTGTGGGTTCGGTCGAAAACCGTCCGCCACCGCCCGCAGGGATTTCTGCTCCTTGGCGGTAAACGCCCGCAAGCCGTGCTGGATGCGCAGCCCCAACTGCGCCAGCACGTCGTCCGGCAAGTCGCCTGGCGACTGGGTCACGAAATACACCCCGACGCCCTTGGAGCGAATCAGCCGCACCACTTGTTCCAGCCGCTCCTGCAACGCCTTGGGCGTACCGGCAAATAACAAATGCGCCTCGTCGAAAAACAGCGCCAGCAGGGGTTTATCCGCGTCGCCGCGCTCGGGCAGTTGTTCGAACAGCTCGGCCAACAACCACAACAGGAACGTCGCGTAGACCTTGGGTGCCTCATGGACCAGGCGACTGGCGTCCAGCAGATGAATCCGGCCGCGGCCATCACTGGCCGGTTGCAGGATGTCTTCGAGTTGCAACGCCGGCTCGCCGAACAGCGCATCCGCGCCTTGCTGCTCCAGCGTCGACAAGCGTCGCATCAAGGCCTGGCTAGAGCCGGTGGTCATCAAGGCCGCATCGTCGCCGAGCAGCTCGGGATTGTCCTTGAGGTGATTGAGCAGCGCCTTCAAGTCCTTGAGGTCCAGCAGCAACAGCCCCTCGCGGTCGGCCACCTTGAACGCCGCGTACAACGCCGCTTGCTGGCTGTCCGTCAGCTCCAGCAGGCTACCGAGCAGCAACGGCCCCATTTCACTCAAGGTCGTGCGCAACGGATGACCGGATTGGCCGTGGATATCCCACAAGGTCACCGGGTAGGCCTGGGGCGTGTGGCCGAGCCAGGGCATGCCAGCGATGCGCTCGGCGATCTTGCCTTGGGGATTGCCGGCGGCACCGAGGCCACATAGATCGCCCTTGATGTCCGCTGCGAATACCGCCACGCCGGCATCGCTGAACATCTCGGCCAGGCGTTGCAAGGTGACCGTCTTGCCCGTGCCGGTGGCCCCCGCCACCAAACCATGTCGGTTCGCCAGGCGCATGGCCTGGGCCACGGGTTGGCCGGCAAGGTCGGCCCCGATGATGAGTTGCGATGAGTCAGGCATTTGGTCACCCGTGATGTTTGCGATATGACGTCATTTTGCACGCTTATATAAAAGCATGCCCGGGACATTAAGACCCTGGCGCTGGAAACAAAAACATCGTCACGTCTGATGCCGTATCGCTACGTCACCACAACCCAACCGAACATCTATTCTTACTAAAGGTCAACAAGGGAGAACACAGACCGGAGGGACGTTCATCGTGCATATAGCGGACATCACCATGTTCTACGCCCCCGCCAGCGGCGGCGTGCGCACTTATCTGGATGCCAAGCACCGGCGCCTGGGCAATCGGCCCGGCATACGCCACAGCCTCCTGATACCCGGTGCGCATTTGAGCGAGCAGGACGGCATCTACAAGGTTCCAGCCCCTCCCCTGCCCTTCGGCAAGGGCTACCGCTTCCCGCTTCGCCTGGCCCCGTGGCGTAATGTCCTGCGCGACCTGCAACCGGATCTGATTGAAGTCGGCGACCCCTATCTCACCGCCTGGGCTGCCCTGGATGCCCGGCGGCAGCTTGACGTCCCCGTGATCGGTTTCTATCACTCCGACCTGCCCCTGCTGGTGAGCAACCGCATGGGGAACTGGTTCACGCCCAACATCGAAGCCTATGTCAGCAAGTTGTACGGCAACTTCGACCGGGTATTGGCGCCGAGCCAGGTCATGGCCGATAAGTTGACCGGGCTGGGCGTCAGGAATGTCCATGTGCAGCCTCTGGGTGTGGACCTGCAAACCTTCAACCCTGCCGCTCGAGACCCGGAACTGCGGGCCGAGCTGGGCATCGCCGAAGACGCGCGGCTGTTGATTTTCGCCGGTCGCGGCTCCAAGGAAAAAAACCTGCCGGTGCTGCTCAAGTGCATGCAACGCCTGGGCGAGCGCTATCACCTGTTGCTGGTGGGCTCTTCGATGCCCGCCCTGGTGCCGGACAATGTCACGGTGATCGACGAGTTCTGCCCGGCGCCGCAAGTCGCCCGGCTGATGGCCAGTGCCGACGCGCTGCTGCATGCCGGCGACCAGGAGACGTTCGGCCTGGTCATCCTCGAAGCGATGGCCAGCGGCATTCCGGTGGTGGCGGTAGCGGCGGGCGCGTTCAGCGAAATCGTCCAGCAAGAGTGCGGCCTGTTATGTACGCCCAACAATCCACAAGCCATGGCCAATGCGGTGCGCCAACTGTTCGCCGAGGGCTGTCAGCAGCGCGGCGCAAGGGCACGCCGCCACGTAGAACGTCATTACGCTTGGGATTCGGTGGTCAACAGCCTGTTGGGCCACTACTACAGTGTGCTGGGCGCAGAGATGCCACTGCTGGCAAACGGTTGAGGTCAACCCCATGGCGATGACCCCTTCACCCAGCCTGTTGCTGGTGCTTCATGACGTCGCACCGCAGACCTGGCCCGACTACCAGCCCTTCGTCGAAGCCGTCGACGCCCTCGGCCAAGTGCCGATGACCTGGCTGGTGGTGCCGGATTTCCACCATGCCAACGCTCTGGACAATCATCCGGGCTTCAGACGCTTGCTCGACAGCCGTGTCGAACGCGGCGACGAACTGGTCTTGCATGGTTACTACCATTGCGACGACGGCCCGCCCGCCGCTCATCCCAAGGACTGGTTCATGCGTCGGATCTATACCCATGAAGGCGAGTTCTACCACTTGTCCGAGGAAGCCGCCCTCACCCGTCTGCACGCAGGCGTTGAACTCTTCCAGCGCTATCAATGGCCGCTGGAAGGCTTTGTCGCGCCCGCCTGGTTGATGAGTGAGGGCACCCGCCGTGCCTTACGCCAGTTGCCCCTGAGTTATACCAGCGACACCCAGCACCTTTACCACTTGCCGGACTTCACCCAGGTCGATGCCCCCGGCCTGGTCTGGAGCGCTCGGAGTGCCTGGCGCCGGGGCCTGTCGAAAATCATCAGCGATCAGCGCCAACAGCGTTGGCGCCAGGCACCGGTGATTCGGCTGGGCCTGCACCCGGTGGATATGCGTCACGACTTTTCCCGCGACTATTGGCTGCAGACCCTGGAACGTCTGCTCGAAGATGGCCGGGTGCCGATGACCAAGGCCGGCTGGCTGGCAACCCAGGGCCTGCGGGTCAGCAGCGCCGCATGAAACGCTTGATATGGCTGGGCGCCGCCCTGCTCACGGCGTTGCTGGTTCCGATGTTGTTGGGCGGCGGCGAGATGTGGTCACGCGTGCAGCGCTTTCCGCTGTCGTTGTTGCTGATCATGCTTGGCATGATCGTGCTCTGCTGGGGCCTGAACTCGGTGCGCCTGCGCCTGTTGCTGGGTGAACATCGAGGACGCATTGGCGGGCTCAAGAGCATTGGCGTGGTGATGTCCACCGAGTTCGCCATGTGCGCGACACCCGGCGGCAGTGGCGGCCCGTTGACGCTGATGGCGCTGCTGGCGCGCAACGGCGTGCGTCCGGCCCATGGCAGCGCGGTGTTTGCGATGGATCAGTTGAGCGACCTGCTGTTCTTCCTCTGCGCCTTGCTGGGCATTCTGTTCTACGCCTTGTTCCAGAATCTCAGCCAGCGCATGGAATGGATGCTCGCACTGAGCGCGATTTCGTTGTTCGGCGGGCTTCTCTGCTGCGCGCTGGTAGCTCGCTATCATCGGCGGCTAATTCTGCTGGGGGCGCGGCTGCTGCGTCATCTGAGGGTGAAATCCACGACCCGTCGGCGCTGGGGTCGCAAGATCCTGAATTTCCTGGCGGCCTTTACCGATACCCTGAAATTGCCTCGGCAGACGCTTTTCCAGGTGTTCGGCCTGACGTGCCTGCACTGGGCCTTGCGCTACAGCGTGTTGTACCTGGCATTGAGAGGGTTGGGAGCGGACTTGCAGTGGGCCTGGAGTTTTCTCATCCAGATGCTGTCCCTCAGCGCGGGGCAGTTCAGCCTGCTACCGGGCGGCGCAGGGGCGGCAGAGCTGACCTCAGCGGCGTTGCTGGCGCCCATGGTGGGCAAATCCACCGCCGCGGCGGCGATCCTGATCTGGCGGGCGGTCACCTATTACTTTTATCTAGTGGCCGGCGGACCGGTGTTCTTCCTGATGGTCGGACGCCCCTTGATCAAGAAACTGATCAGGCTCCGGCAGGCCTGACAGTTCAACGCTTGCGTTCAGGATCGTCTGGCGGTGACGGCTTTTGCAGCGTTTCCCACAGCTGGGCGGCGTCGGGGAATTCCGTGCCGTCTTCCGGCCCCAGCGCTTCGGGATCGTAACGACTCAGGCAGCCCTCGCCCACCGTAGCCGGGGCTTTGGCGGTGGCTTTGTCCAAGGGATCGGTCATTGCTATTGCTCCCTCGAAGTCCTCATGGACCATTGTGGCGAGGGAGCTTGCTCCCGCGCCACAGGGTTCTGCATGGAATCAGAATACGACGGTCTTGTTGCCGTGTACCAACACGCGGTCTTCCAAGTGGTAACGCAAGCCACGCGCCAGCACCATTTTTTCCACGTCACGGCCGAATCGAACCATGTCTTCGATGCTGTCGCTATGGCTGACACGCACCACGTCCTGCTCGATGATCGGGCCGGCGTCGAGCTCTTCGGTCACGTAGTGGCACGTCGCGCCGATCAGCTTCACACCGCGCATCGAAGCCTGGTGGTAGGGCTTGGCACCAACGAACGACGGCAGGAAACTGTGGTGGATATTGATGACCTTATGGGCGTATTCGCTGCACAGCGACGGCGGCAGGATTTGCATATAGCGCGCCAGCACCACCACTTCGGCGTCGTGCTGCTTGACCAGCCGCGAGACTTCGGCGAACGCTGGCTGCTTGTCCTGCGGATTGACCGGTACGTGGTAATAAGGAATGCCGTGCCACTCCACCATGCTGCGCAAGTCGTCATGGTTGGAAATCACACAGGCGATGTCGCAATCCAGCTCATCGCTGTGCCAGCGGTGCAACAAGTCAGCCAGGCAATGGGACTCGCGACTGGCCATCAGCACCACGCGTTTTTTCTGCGCGGTATCGGTGATTCGCCAGTCCATCGAGAACGCTTCGGCAATCGGGGCGAAGGCCTCGCGAAACGCTTCGATGCCGAAGGGCAGCGAGTCGGCACGGATCTCGTGGCGCATGAAGAACCAGCCACTTTGATTGTCCGAATGATGGCTTGCTTCAGTGATCCAGCCGTTATGGGACGCCAGAAAGTTACTGACTTTAGCAACGATGCCGACGCGGTCCGGGCAAGCGATCACCAGCCGAAAAGTGCGCATGAGGAAACTCCAGAACTTCGCAAAAGGCGGCCATTCTAGCCATTGCGCAGCAAAACTGCAGTACCGATGAGGCGCCGAGCCCTTCTTGACCGCCCACGACGTGCAGCCTGCCCCATGAGCGAGGGCTATTTGTGTGAACAAATGCACAGACGCGTCATATATTAATTCGCATTGCCCGTTTTCGTGGCATCGCACTATTTAATTAAATAAACACGGCTTAAATGTTTACTTGATGAAACTGTCTGATTACTATTGCTGCACTGTCTCCTTGTCACCAGCGTCCTACATAAGGTAGTCCAAATGTCCCTGATCACCGAATACAACGCCACAAAACAAGCCATTGAAGAACTGCAACAACGTCTGGCCGACCTGTCTAAAGACGACAAACTGCAAAAAGAACTGGAATTCGAAGGCAAGCTGCGCACGCTGATGGGCGAGTACTCCAAGTCCCTGCGCGACATCATTGCCCTGCTGGATCCAGAAGCCAAGTCGAGCAAAGCACCCCGTGGCGCGGTAAAAACCACCGGCACCAAACGCGCTCGCAAAGTTAAGCAATACAAAAACCCGCACAACGGCGAAGTCATCGAAACCAAAGGTGGCAACCACAAGACGCTGAAAGAGTGGAAAGCCAAGTGGGGCGGTGACGTCGTAGAAGGCTGGGCAACCCTGCTGGGCTAAGCCTCGCCGATCAGCGCTGCTCTTTACGGGCGACGCTTACGGACCCGAAAACGCCAGTCATTACTGGCGTTTTTTTATGCCCTCATGTTAAGTCCTGGCTTCAATTGCTGCAGGGCCGTTCAAAGGCTTAAACGTTTACGCAATTGTTGGCTATACCCCTGCCATTGCATGAGTACCTCTTGCTGCAACGGCGTGGAGAGCCCCATCCACTCAGCCATTGCTTCATCAAAACTTTCCAGGGTATTAGGCGCCCCCCATTCAGGGGACGACAGGCGTTGCTGGCAAAATAGTTTCCAGCGTTCCTGCTCGTTCGGCTCCAAGGTGTCCGGGAAGTTGCGCGCACGGTAACGAAACAATAATTCCGGCAGGCGTTCGTCGTCGAACGGCCAATGCTCTTGCGCCAGTTGAGCGGGATCGGCCAAGCGTACTTGTTCAGATAATCGACGATCACGATCACCCAGGAAGCCTGCGTATAACTGCTGCTCGGGATCTTCGCTGGCAGCAAAGTCTTCCGGCCCATAAATGTGCTGGAGTTTATCTTGCCAGAGCTGTTGTGCGTCACTTAGCCGCAGCGCCCGCTCCTGAAAGCCGTCCATGTCCAGCTGCAGCCGATGCTGGTCTTCGGCGCGCAAGACAGTCAACGGTGCGATGACCGGGCACTTGTTGATATGAATCAGCTTGAGCGGTACCGGGAGCTCCCCTTCGAGCAGTTCTTCGCGACGGGTATACAGGCGTTGACGCAGTAACTGCGCATCATGGTCCAGCAATCCTTGGGGATCGAGGTGCAGGTCGCAGACGATCAAGGCGTTGCGGTTCTTCGGATGCCAGGCCAGCGGCAGCACCACGCCGATGTAGTTGCGCGCCGCCGAGAAACGCCCGGATATATGCACCATCGGCTGCAGCAGGCGGATCTGGTCCAGCACCTTCTGTTTACTGCGCAATTGGAACAGCCAGTCATAGAGCCGTGGTTGCTTCTGGCGGATCAACCGGGCCAGGGCAATCGTCGCGCGCACGTCCGACAGCGCGTCATGCGCCTGGCCATGGTCGATGCCGTTGGCGGCGGTCAGGCGTTCCAGCTTGAGGGTGACGCGACCCTCCTCCTGCGGCCAGATAATGCCATCGGGTCGCAACGCGTAGGCAGCGCGCACCAGGTCGATCAAGTCCCAGCGACTGTTGCCGCCCTGCCACTCCCGCGCATACGGGTCGAAAAAATTCCGATACAGACTGTAGCGCGTCATCTCATCGTCGAAGCGCAAGGTGTTGTAGCCGGCGCCACAGGTTCCGGGAGCGGCCAGTTGCGCGTGGACACGGGTCATGAAATCGGCTTCGCTCAAGCCCTTTTCGGCCAGGCATGCCGGGGTGATGCCGGTAATCGCGCAGGCCGCTGGATGAGGCAGGATGTCGTCGCTGGGCCGGCAATAAAGGTTTACCGGTTCGTCGATCTCATTGAGTTCGAAATCGGTACGGATCCCCGCCACCTGCAACGGTCGGTCGCAACGCGGATTGATGCCGGTGGTTTCGTAGTCGTACCAAAAGATCGAAGTCACGGGGGGTTCCTGAGCTGGGGACTGGCGAAGTCTAGGCGTTCGAACCCGGCGCCCGCCAGCATTGCCGTCGTTGAATCATGTTGCAGGCCATTAAATGACCCACACACGTGTATCGTGTGCCCGCCAGAAGACTGCTAGCATCTGGGCCGAGATCGAACGTCCAAACCGGTCCATTACAGGTAGCCCATGCCCGAGACACCAGCACTGCAAAGGAACGCGCCGCTGCCGCCGCCACTGGACACGCGCTACCAGGTAGAAACGCCCGAAGGTATTGACCTGCCGCTGCGCCCGGCGGGGCTGATGCCCCGCGCGCTGGCCTTCGCCATCGACCTGGGCATACGTGGGCTGGTGCTGGGCCTTTTCTTCATCGTCCTGGCGTTTTTCGGCGAGCTGGGGATCGGCCTGGGTTCGATCCTGCTGTTTGTCATCAGCTGGTGGTACATGGTGCTGTTCGAAGTACTGAACCAAGGCCGTTCTCCCGGCAAGCAAATGATGGGGTTGCGCGTTGTGCAGGACGACGGCAGGCCGATCGGCTGGTCCGCATCGCTGATTCGCAACCTGCTGCGCTTCGTCGACATGCTGCCCTTCGGCTACACCTTCGGGGCAATCTGCTGCCTGCAAAACCCTACTTTCAAACGCCTGGGGGACTTGGCGGCCGGCACTTTAGTGGTCTATCGCGAGCAACCGGTCAAACGCCCCGTACTGCCTTCCGCCCGATCGATACGGCCGCCTTTTGCCCTGGGCCTGGCAGAACAACGCGCCGTGCTGGGTTTCGCCGAGCGCCAGGCAGAACTGTCCGAGGCACGGGTCACCGAACTGGCAACGATCCTCGCCACGCCGCTGAAAGTGCATCCGACAGGCGCCGTGGCCGAACTCAACGGCATTGCCCGCGGCCTGCTGGGGCCGACATGAAGCAAAGCCTGTTCGAAAGTCGCCACCAGGCGCAATGGGACCAGTTGTCCCGGCTGCTCGACCAGTTGGAACGCAGCCGTAGCGTCGCCCAGAGCAGCGACTTCCCCCACGTTTATCGACGGCTCTGCCATCATCTGGCGCTGGCACAGGCGCGCGGCTACAGCAGCCTGCTGGTGGATGCGCTACAGCAACTGGCGCTGCGCGGCCACCAGCAACTCTACCGGGACCGCAGCCGCCCCTCGACCAGCTTGTCGGCCTTCATCCTGGCCGGTTTTCCCCAATTGGTGCGCGAACAATGGCGGTTCGTCCTGGCGGCTGGGCTGATGTTCCTGGGTAGCCTGATCGTCATCGGGATATTGGTCTATCTGTTTCCCGAACTGGTCTATAGCCTCCTGAGCGTCGAGGAAATCAGCGGGATGCGCGCCATGTACGACCCGGCGGCGGGGCACCTGGGACGTTCGATCGAGCGAGCCGCCAGCGAGGATTGGGTCATGTTTGGTTATTACATCATGCACAACATCGGCATCGCCTTTCAGACCTTTGCCAGTGGCTTGCTGTTTGGCCTGGGCAGCGCGTTTTTCCTGTTCTTCAACGGCCTGACAATCGGGGCGGTGGCCGGGCACCTTACCCAGATCGGCTCCGGCGGCACGTTCTGGTCCTTCGTGATCGGCCATGGCGCCTTCGAACTCACCGCCATCGTGCTGGCCGGCGCCGCGGGCCTGCATTTGGGCTGGGCGTTGATCGCGCCGGGGCGCCTCACCCGCGGTGAAGCCTTGCGGCTCGCCGCGGGCAAAAGCGTGCTGATGATCGGCGGCGTGACATTGCTGTTGCTGATCGCCGCATTCGTCGAGGCCTACTGGTCCTCCAGCGCGGTGACGCCGGCCACCAAATACACCGTCGGCGCATTGTTGTGGCTGCTGGTGCTCGGTTACCTGCTGTTTGCCGGACGAGGCCACCATGCGCCTGAGTGACGCCACCGTCGTCATCCGTCCACGCACCACTTGGGAAGCCATGGACCTGGGTGTGCTGATGAGCCAGCGGCATCGGTGGCTGTTGATGACCAGTTGGGCACTTGTCACGCTGCCGGTTTATGCGCTGCTGGCACTGTTGCTGTGGGATTCGCCGTCCCTGGTAATGTTTATATTCTGGTGGCTGAAACCAGCCTTCGACCGGCTGCCCTTGTACATCTTGTCCAAGGCGCTGTTTGGCGAGACGCCCACCTTGAGGCAGGCCTTGCGCCAATGGCCGGCCTTGCTCAAGCCCCAACTGCTGGCCAGCCTGACCTGGCGCCGGCTGAGCCCGAGCCGCAGCTTCCTGATGCCCGTCGTGCAACTCGAAGGGCTTGCCGGTGAGGCGCGGGAGCAGCGTTTGGGGGTGTTACTTCAACGCAACGGCGGTGCGGCGCAATGGTTGACCATCATTGGCGTGCACCTGGAAATGGC
Organism: Pseudomonas sp. Z5-35; assembly: GCF_051131945.1. Taxonomy (NCBI): domain Bacteria; kingdom Pseudomonadati; phylum Pseudomonadota; class Gammaproteobacteria; order Pseudomonadales; family Pseudomonadaceae; genus Pseudomonas; species Pseudomonas sp. Z5-35. The sequence goes on along the minus strand of NZ_CP071640.1, from coordinate 1,351,119 downwards.
CCTGTGGTTCGGCCTGATGGCGCTGTTCTATTTGTTCATACCGCAGCAGGTCGAGCTGGAATGGGATTGGCAGACGCTGATCGCCGTCGCCGAGCACGATTGGTTATGGCTCGAACACCTGATCAACTTGCTCTATCCGCTGCTGCTGATTCTTTGGGAGCCGGTGTACGTCGCCTGCGGCTTCAGCCTCTATCTGAACCGGCGCACCATGCTTGAGGCCTGGGACATCGAATTGGTATTCCGCCGACTGCGCCAGCGCCTGAGCGCCGTCGCTCCGATGCTGATACTGCTGGCATTGACCCTGCTGCCGCTGGCGCCACCGGTCTGGGCCGCCGAAGACAGCAACGCGCCCGACAGTCCCCGACTGCTCAACCAACCGCTTACCAGCGAGGCCTCCCGGGACAGCATCGAGACGATCCTGGAAGCCCCGCCCTTCAAGAATCCGGAAACAGTCACCCGTTATCGTTTCGGTGAAGAACAGACCAGCGAGTCAGCCGAGGCTGGCAAAGCCCCGGGCTGGCTCAAATCGATGTTCGAATGGAGCGCCAAACGCTTCGACACCCTCGCCACGCTGATCCAAGTAATGCTCTGGGCCGCACTGGTGGGCGCGGTCGTGTGGCTGGGCTGGCATTATCGCGAGCGACTCAATGCCCTGGTGAACCTGCGCCCGACGAAGCGCCTGCGCGCAGAGCGGCCCACGCCAGCCCGAATGTTCGGCCTGGATATTCGTGAGGAAAGCCTGCCGGACGACGTCGCGGCCAGTGCCGAGCAGCTATGGTCCGGTGCTCCCCGAGAGGCGCTGGGCTTGTTGTATCGAGCATTGCTCAGCCGCTTGCACCATGAATTCAACGTTCCTCTGAAACCCGCCGATACCGAAGGCCAAGTGTTGCAACGTGTCGAAAACCTCCAACACGAACAGCTATTGGCCTTCAGCAAGAACCTGACGCTGCACTGGCAGAACATTGCCTACGGGCACCGTGCCCCGCCGCCCCATCTGCAACAGGAACTGTGCGATGGATGGCGTCAGCTGTTCGGCCCGGGGGCGTCCCGATGAGGCGACGCACAGGGATGCTGGTCGGGGCCGTGGTCGCCGCGTTGACCGGTGCTTTGGCCATTTACCTGTACCTGAAGGCCGTGCCGTATCAGGAAGTCGTTGAGCATGGCCCCTCCCCCGAGGCCCAGGCCAACCCTTACCTGGCCGCCGAACATTTCTTGCGCAAGCAGGGCATCAACGTCGAGCACGCCAACAGCCTGGACGTCCTGCCGACCCTGGAGCCGCACCAGCGCAGCCTTTTGCTGCTGGGCGAGCGCAGCAACATGACCCCACGGGACGCCGATCAACTGTTGAACTGGACCCGCGCCGGAGGGCGCTTGCTGTTTGTCGCCGAAGCGATATGGGATGACAGCACCAGCAGCAGCGGCGATCTGCTGCTGGACCGCGTGCGCCTACGCCAGTTGCTGAGCAAGGACCTCAAGGAGCCCGATCCCGAGCTCATCAAGGATCCCTACCCGAAACTGACCAAGCTGTACCTGGAGGACGAAGAGGCGCCGGCCTATCTCGGCTTCGACACCGACTTCCACCTCGAAGACCCGCTGAACCTTGTCCAGGCCTGGGCCAACAGTGCGCAGGCGACCCATTTGATGCAACTGAACCACGGCCTGGGCACGATCACCGTGCTCACCGACGCCGAGCTGTGGAAGAACGACCAGATCGACCAATACGACAACGCCTGGCTACTCTGGTACCTGAGCGCCGACACCGACGTCACACTGCTGTTCAATACCGACCATGACAATCTGCTGACCTTGCTGCTGCGCTATTTCCCCCAGGCCTTGGTGGCGCTGCTGGCCCTGGTTGCCCTTTGGTTCTGGCGTTCGGCAGTGCGCCAGGGTCCGCTGCAACAACCGGCGCCCAAGGCCCGCCGCCAACTGCAAGAACACCTGCAAGCCAGCGCCGCGTTCCATCTGCGCCACAACGGTCAACAACAGCTGCTGCAGACCTTGCAGCAGGACGTACTGCGTCGGGCTCGCCAGCTTCATCCGGGCTTCGAGCAACAGGTCGTGGCCGATCAATGGCAAGTGCTTGCGCGCCTGACCCGGCAACCCACCCGAACCATCAGCCAGGCCCTTAGCCCCCGGCCGAAACAGCGCCTGTCCAGCGCCGAGTTCTGCCGCCAGGTCGCCCTTTTGCAAACCCTTAGGAATGCTTTATGACTGAACAGAACGAACCTGCCGGCGGCCAGACCCACGCCGCCCAACAGCGCCAGCGTGCCAGTCAGTTGGCCCAGGCGATTCGCACCGAACTGCACAAGGCCGTGGTCGGCCAGGGTGCGGTGATCGACGATGTGCTCACGGCGCTGATCGCCGGTGGTCATGTCCTGCTCGAAGGCGTCCCTGGGCTGGGCAAGACCTTGCTGGTGCGGGCCCTGGCGCGCTGTTTCGGCGGCGAGTTTGCGCGCATCCAGTTCACCCCCGACCTGATGCCCAGCGATGTCACCGGCCACGCGGTGTACGACTTGCAGACCGAGCAGTTCAAGCTGCGCAAGGGGCCGGTGTTCACCAACCTGCTGTTGGCCGACGAGATCAACCGCGCACCGGCCAAGACCCAGGCCGCGCTGCTCGAAGCCATGCAGGAACGCCAGGTCACCCTCGAAGGTCGCGCCTTGCCCATCGCTCAACCGTTCATGGTGCTCGCCACCCAGAACCCTATCGAACAGGAAGGCACCTATCCGCTGCCGGAAGCCGAGCTCGACCGCTTCATGCTCAAGGTGCGCATGGATTACCCCGACGCCGACCAGGAATTGAACATGGTGCGCCAGGTCAGCCGCTCGACCCGTGCCGACATGCTTGATGTGCAGCCGTTGCGCACGGTGTTGCAGGCCAAGGATGTACAAGCGCTGCAGCGCATTGCCAGCGACCTGCCGATGGACGACCAGGTGCTCGACTACGCCGTACGCCTGGCCCGCAGCACCCGCACCTGGCCGGGCCTGACTCTGGGCGCCGGGCCTCGGGCTTCGATTGCACTGGTGCGCTGCGCCCGCGCCCGGGCGTTGCTGCGTGGGGGCGAGTTCGTGGTGCCGGACGACATCAAGGGCTGCGCCCTGGCCGTGCTGCGCCACCGTGTGCGGCTGGCACCGGAGCTGGACATCGAAGGGCTGTCGGTGGACCAGGTGCTGGGGCAACTGCTCGACCAAGTGCCGGCGCCGCGGTTGTGATGAGATCTCCTGTGACGAGCACGCTTTCTGTGCCAGGAATATTCTCTGTGGCAGGCATGCTTTTTGTGGCGAGGGAGCTTGCTCCCGCTGGGCTGCGAAGTAGCCCCCTGGCTCTATCTGACACACCGCCAGGGGACGCTGCGCGTCCAGCGGGAGCAAGCTCCCTCGCCACGGGGATTTGCGCAGCCGAGATGTTGCGATGAAACCCTCGCGCCTGCTGCTGTCCTGGCTCGCTGTCCTGCTGACCGTCGGCATCGTGCTGGGCACCTTGCGGGCGTTGGGCGTCGCGCTGCCCGTCACGCTGCTGTCCATCAACTGGGGCTTGCTGCTGGCCTTGCTGGCCTTGGCGATACTCGACGCGGTGCGGCTGCGACGCCTGCCCTCGCCGCGCGTACAACGGCAGATGCCTGGCAGCCTGGCGCTGGGCCGCTGGAGCGAAGTGCGCCTGGCGATCAGCCACGACTTTACCCAGCCGCTGGAAACGCTGATTTTCGATCACGTGCCCGACGGCCTCAGCTTCGAACACCTGCCGCTGTCAGCTGAGCTACAACCGGGCCAGCTCACCCAACTCGGCTACCGCGTGCGTCCGCTCAAGCGCGGACACTTCACCTTCGAGTACTGCGAAATCAACCTGCCCAGCCCGCTGGGCCTGTGGAGCGACAAACGCCTGATCGAAGCGCTTGACGACACCCGCGTCTACCCGGACTTCGCCCGGCTCTACGACGGCCAATTGTTGGCCGTGGACAACTGGCTCAGCCAACTCGGCATCCGTCAGCGCCAACGACGGGGCCAGGGCCAGGAATTCCATCAGCTACGTGAATTCCGCGAAGGCGACAGCCTGCGCCAGATCGACTGGAAAGCCACCGCCCGCCACCGCACGCCCATCGCCCGCGAATACGAAGATGAACGCGACCAGCAGATCATCTTCATGCTCGACTGCGGCCGGCGCATGCGCAGCCAGGACGGCGAGCTGGCGCATTTCGACCACGCCCTCAACGCCTGCCTGCTGCTCAGCTACACCGCGCTGCGCCAGGGCGATGCCGTGGGCCTGAGCACCTTCGCCAGCGAACAGCCGCGCTATCTCGCGCCGGTCAAAGGCACCGGCCAACTCAATGTATTGCTCAACACCGTCTACGACCTCGACAGCAGCCAACACCCCGCCGACTACCAGGCCGCCGTCACGCAACTGCTGACGCGGCAGAAGCGCCGCGCCCTGGTGGTGTTGGTGACCAACCTGCGGGACGAAGACGATGAAGAACTGCTGACCGCCGTCAAACGGCTGGGCCAACGGCATCGGGTATTGGTGGCGAGCCTGCGGGAAGAGGCGCTGGACCGGTTGCGCCAGGCGCCGGTGCAGACCTTGCCCGAGGCGCTGGCCTATTGCGGGACGGTGGATTACTTGAACGCGCGGGCGACGCTGCATGAACGGCTGAGCGCCCATGGGATCGTGGTACTGCAAGCCCGGCCCGGGGAGTTGGGGGCCGAGCTGGTGACGTTGTATCTGGAGTGGAAGAAGGCGGGGGATTTGTAGGTGATCGATCACCTTGACGCTAAAACATTTACCTCTGCGTTGATTGCCCGTGTGGGCAGGTCTGGACTGCGTAACTCCAACACGAAAGGCCCGTAATGCGCTGGCTTAGTCAAGATAGACCACCTCAAGGGGGCCGCCGTTACCGGCTGCGGCTGGAACAACCCGGGATCGAACTCCAACCCAAGGCCTTCGGACCCCTGCATCCACAAAGCAACGCTGGTTGAGTCAATCAAACTGCTGCCTTCCTTGACTCTCAATTCCAAGGTGTTAGTGGTTCCATCTTTGAGGTAGAGGTCCCTATGAGCCAGATCGAACAGCTGTTCGTTCAGGTAGAACGTGAACTCTTCCAGCCAGCTATCTGTATCGCGTGTAATCCCCGGCACAGGTGGTGACATTGGCATGTCACTCATCAAGGGCATGGCGAACTGCAACACAAAGGTCCTGTTTTGCGCTTGGTCGGCGGATATGGACCAGCTCAAGGAACTACTCCCTTGCTCCATCGCAACCGGCTGCCCCAACGGCGGATCGATAACAAGGTTCTGTGCCTCTTCGCCAGGCTTGTAGTCCAGAAGGATCCGGGCATGCGGATCGCCGATCAGCCAACTATCCCTATAATCCAGCTTCAATGTATAACGCTGTCCAGCAAATACATTCAGTTTTATTTCAGACCACTGTACTCGAGTGTTGTTGACGTAAGGCGTGAATTCACTCGACCACGTCGTCTCATCGGGCACCAACTCAAATTCAATATGCTCAATCTCCCACCCAGCGTACCCACCCCGTACCGAGGCCTCTAAAAGTCCCCGTCTCACGCCTGGCAAATTGAACTCCACTCGGGCTTTGCCATCATCGTCCGTACTCGTCGAAGCAAGCGAGAGGTTAGGGTAATTCCACATAACTTCTACGTTTGGTAATGGCTCACCGGTTAATGCTGATACCACAGTGACAGTCGCTGAAACCAACTCCCCCAAATGCCCATTGGGCTTGGGGCTGGTGAGCGACTGTATTTCCCGGGGGTCGTTCAGGAAATAGGACAACGCCACCGATTCCGAATACGCCACATCGCCTACCGTAGCGGTCAGTTGGGCCGCGCCTGGTGTGATAGGGACAAAGCGCACGTTAGCCACGCCATACCAGTTGGTCACTGAGGTCAGCTCTCCAAGATCGGGGCTGCGCCAAGTCACTGTCCACCCGGCCATCGGCTTACCATTGATCGCCGAGAGCAATTTGACCTCGGCATAAAGCTCGCTCTCCCAATCCAAGATCTGATGGACATTGCCGCTCAGCACCAGCTTCAGCGCCTGTGAACCGGCCCCCACGGACATCGCGTTGGCAGGCGACAGATTCGCCAGTCGCGTTGCCGACAAGCGCAATGCGAAACTGCCGTCGGTAAGATCATTCACCTTGAAGGCGTAGCTCAATCCCCCTTGGGGTAGTTTTTTCGGCACGCCAAGCGCGGCCGGTAAAAACTCCAACCCCAACTCGGCAGGTCCGGTTCCGGTCAGCCCCAATGTCACCTCATGATCGAACAGAGGGCTATTGTCCGGGGCTTGCAATATCAAGCTGTGGGTACCTCGACGACGAGGGAAATAAGTCTTGTCACCCCAGCGCTGCGGCGGCTGTTCGTCGAATTGAACGGTCAACTCCGCCCAGGGATCATTTGCCAATGGGGTGACCGTCAGACAATGGCTACCCTCGAAGTCGTCATAAAGACTGACGACCGATGCCGTCACTTCATAAGGTCGGGCGTCGGACGGTTCCAGCGCAAACCCAGACCAGCCTGCGGCATCAGTGGGCACGTCAGTTGGCGCTCCCCCTGCACTCCAACTCACCGGCACCTGATCCACAGCAAGTTCGGTGAAATGAGAAAAAACCTGTACCCACAGCCACGCAGGGTCTTGCCCCACAACCGGGTCTACCGGCGAATCGCGCCAGTCCTGAATTCGGACTCTGTTATGTGCAAGCATCATTGGCTTGGCGGTTGCGGCGAAGTCCAGCTGCGGCAGTTCCCATGCAAGGGCAAACTGCCCCGGTTGCTCACTGGCGGTAAAGTCCAGCGTCCAGATTGCACCACCGTCATTGACAGGTTGTGCATTGTCGAGTAGAGGTTGAACGGTCGCATTCAACTGCTCAGCAGACGTCCCGGACCACACCAACCTTGATGCCAGCCCGACCAAGGGACTCAACGCATTAGGCAAAATACTGAAACGGTGGCGAGCCCCCAGGCATGGATAAAGTGTCTGGTCATTCAACTGCGCCGATATCTGGTCGAGCCTCAGGCTCACTTCTTCCGCCAGATTTTCGGAAACCAGGCGCCCAGCCAATTCCCGGACGACGGAAACACTTTCAAGGCGTAGCTCCAACTCGAACAGACTGCTGGTACTGCCATTGACGGGTGATGCTAGGCTCCATTGTGCCCCAACGGCCGCCAGCGGCTTGGGTGTTTCAAGGTCACTTGGAACCAGACCGATACCCGGTGCAGCCCCTCGCCAATGCAAGCTGATGTTTTTACCGATCCAGCTACTTCCGCTATTCGGCACGACCTTCAACGTATGGGTCCGGCCGCGCCAGCAGAGCACGCCGAGGGCATTACGCTCGACTTCTAGCTCATCCAGGAGAATCGTGACCTCATTTTTCCAGGGGCTGGTCGCGATCGCTTTCACATTGAATGGATGCTCCACCGCAACGGCCTCGGCGTGGGCCTTGATGCTGGCGGTGACAGTTTTGTCCCCAGGGGTCTGCGGCTCGTACAGTAAGCTCGCCCAGCCACCGGCCCCGGTGGGCACGGTGGTGATCGGTCCGTCGGAACTCCTCCATTCAACCAATGCATTGATGACCGGATCACCGTCCCCAGCAGCGATGACGTGCACCCCTTGCACCCGCAACAGCACGCTTTCGTTTTCGTCCACGATCGGAAACTTATTGGCCTCGCGGACTTCGCCCACCTTGACCAGATTGCGCGCCAGCGACATGGTTTTTTTCGGTGAAGGGAGCAACAGTTTGGAGCAGGCCAGCTCCAGGTAGAACCGACCATCCAGGCGGTCTTGGCTCGTCAATGTCCAAGCGAATTCAGTGCCGGTGATCGGGACGGGATCTCCAAGCGCAGGCTCGACGTCAACACCCAGCTGTTCCTGGGGGTCGCCGCTCCAATGCAACGACAGATCCGTACCCAACAACGGACTGGCCACCGGCACCTTCAAGTCCAACGCATAATCCGTGCCTCGGTTGGGGTACCCGGTTTTTTCATCCCAACGCGTCTCCTCCCCCTCGACAACGGTCGATACACTTTTCCACGGGTCTGTCTCAAGGGCCCGGACGGTCAAGGTTTGGGACACAACGCCCGCGGTGTAATAGGGACTTTCAACCGATGCCTCGATTTCCAACTCCCCGGCCTGGGTTGGCTGGTAATCAAAATAGGCCCAGCCCTGGTCGTCCGTCAGGGCAACCGTTTTGATCTGGCCGGGCGTGACGGTCCAGCTCACGGTCCGCCCACTCAGAGTCTGACGGGTGTAATACGAACCAACCTGAACCCCCAGGCGAACACTTTGTTCGTACTCCAACACCGGGTAATACGCCGCTTCGCGCACGTCGAGGAAGACCAACCGGTGGTGCCCGAGCGACACCTGCAGCGGATAAGGGTCGGCGGTGTACTGGTTGAGCAGATTCATCGAAAACAGGTAGGGCTCGTCCTCACCGATCAATGGACATTCGAGTGTCCAAGACAATTCCAACGGTTGGTCCTCGCCCCAGCCCGGCGTCGTTTCAACCGCTTCCAATGGATTGTCGTCGCTGGTCAGCGCAGCCTGCGTACCGAGCCAGGCGTTGTCCGGCTCAGGCACAAATTCAAGTTGATGGGACTGGGACACCGTTGCCCCCAGGCATATATATAGCGGACCGGTTGGCGCGAGGGATTGCTCGTCGAGCTTGAGCCCTTGCATGGCAACAGGCTCCAGATGCACATGGAGCTTGATGCGGGTGATAAAGACCGCCGATGTGTAGTCCCCGGATGCGTTGGGCGGGCTGAATACGCTGACAATCAGCGTATCCTGCTCATTGAATGACAGATCCAGCTCGACGCGATACTCCTTCGGCAAGAACTCCAGAAGCTCCCCGCTCTTCAGTCGAGCCTGATCCTTCTTTGCATTGCGGGGTGGGCCCGGCAATAACGGGATATCCAGCTGCTCCTCCCGTCCATCAACTTCAATCCTCAATGTACCCTCTTCGGCGTGTCGCACCTCGCAGAGAAAAGTGAGGATGTAGAGAGCCTGGTTGCCTGGGTCCTTCGGAGCCGTCAACGGCTGACTGACTGATGATCTATTGCCAGCCAATAGCACACGAATCATCTCCCCGTTATACATTTCGCTATCTATGCCCAGCCAGCTCGGATTGGTCGGCCCCTTCCTCCAGTGACTGAACGATTGGGCGAAATCCCCATTGACCACCAAACTCTCATCGGTTCTCACCACGTTATCCATGACACGCTACTCCTTCGGAAGGGGATTGAGTCTATCGGGGGTTTCCGCCTCGACTACCCGGTCCTCGACGGCCCGTATGAAGGTCGGTTCACCGGCTTTCGCCGTGTAGCGAATGCGCACGATAATGTCGGTCAAAGATGCGAGCATCTGTAGCTGTGAGTCATTATTCGGCCATGGAAACTTCAGCATCCAGCGTGAGACAACGCCGGTATTTTCAAAGGGGTTGAGCAGCCCCTCATCCGGTTTCATCGCCGTCAAGCCGCTGTCGCCCAGCCCGACGGACAAGGCTATTTGCTGACCACTGCGCAGGTTGAACAGCACATCCGAAGGCGCCACGAACTCTGTCGGATGATGCAGGTAGCGCACCGATTGCAACGACGCCTTGGTGGCGATCATGCTGCCAATCTGCAGCAAGGTGGCTCGTACATTTTCGAAGGGGCCGGTCAGCACCGGCAGGTCGACTTCGATCGAACTGATCTGCCGGCAGTAATGCCCGGGATGATCGCGATCGAAAAGCAGTTGGGTGAGCGCGAACTCCAGCATCCCTTGGCCCCGCAACTGGGCCAGCGCGGCCGCCCACCCATCAACGCCGGCTTGACGCTCGACCGAATCATCGAAAAGCCGACGCAGGGAAACGGTCTTGACCAGCTCCATCCGTCGCTCATGGCGTTGCAGGTATTCACGCTCCATGCGCAACAGGTGCCCGTGCAAATGCTCGCCGGCGGTCAAGCCGTGGCGGTTGTCCAGCCAGACTTGTGGCAAAGGGATTTGGGCATCGTAATCGCCGGTCTCGGCAGTCAACGCGGCCTGGGCACCGAGGCACAGGCTAACGACCGCGTCATAAGCCTGATAATGCAACGCTTTGAGCTGGCCCAGTAGCCAGCCGAACAGTTCGGCATTGCTCGCGCGTTTTTTAATGAAGTTGTAAACCGTCAAGGCCTGGCTGTTGGCTTTCAGCGTTTGCGCCAGGGTAGTTTGCGCGGCCTGCAAGGCGTGGGTCTGTGCGGTGATTTGGGCGTCGATGGCCCGTACCTCCGCCAGCGCCTGATCGCGTTGCAGTTGCCACTCTTCACGGCGCCGGCGATAGCCCTCGGTGGTCGCCTGCTTATCCGCGTCGATCTGCATCGCCGACGCAGCGACACTCAATACGAAACTCACCGCGTCGATGGTCTTGTCCAGACGATGGCCGCCGTTGGCCATGCCGAAGATTGTGGGCAGCGACGCCACGACCGCCCCCGCTGGTTTGATAATCGAGGAGGCCAATTCGAGCTTTTTCGAAAGTTGCAGGTTTTCCATGACCTGGTATTCAACCTCCGAGACGTTTTCATCGTAGCGCCGCGCATACGCCTCGGCCCTCTCCTGGGCCATGGCGCGACTTTGTTCCAACGCGGCCGTGCTCGCTTGCAATTGGGTAATGCTCTGTTCTTGAACGGTCTGGGCGTAGCTTCCCAATTCCACCAGGTGGTTTTGCTGCATTTCCTCCTGCTCGGCCCGGTCACGCTGCTCGAGCAAATGCAGGACCTGGCTACCGTGCTCCTGCAAGCTCTGCACGGCGCGCAACGCCGTCTCGAAGGTCACGCGCCAGCGGAACGCACCGACCACCAGACGCCCGCCCATGGGCCTTGCTCCACCACTACCCGCCGCCAGGTCACGTAGCAATTGGTTGGGATCGGTGGGTGGACTGAACAGCGGAATGTCCAGTGGCTTGCCATCGAGCGTGAGGTTATTGCGCAGGTTGTACAGGCGCTGGCCGGGCAAATCATAGACCGCCAACAATTGCTCATTGATCGGGGCCTTGAACGGCTCGTTTGCCAGCAAGCCCAACAGAGGCGGCGCCTCGGCGGTGGCCGGAAAATCCGCCAGGCTGAACACCAGTTCTTTTTCGAACTGCTCAAGCGCCGGTCGCGAGGCACTTTTGTTCAACAGCCCTTCCACCGTGTTCGTCTCCCAACGGTTCACCGTCCGGACCTCGGGTGCCTTGCCCATCAGGAACTCGGCCTGGACGTAACACAGCTTGGCCGCCACCAAGCTCTCCCGGGTGAGCTGGCGGTAATACCAGTCACCCCAGGCGATCAGGTTTTTAACGTATTCAGTAAACACCACAATCTGGAAGTGCCGGGGCGCCGAATACCCGATGGCATCGGGATCGGTGGGGGCATCGGCTTCACAACCCAGGTTACCGGGACCATACAAGGGTCGGCAGCGCCAGTAGAGAGGTTTTGGATGATCCACGGGAGATCGCCCAAGATCAGCTGGCGCTTGTGGATCGAACAGATAATGCAACCAATTCTGCGCTTCGAGAAAACGATCCTCGGCATTCAAGCGTGCGGTCACCAAGTGAGGCAGATGAAAAAACAGCTCCCAAAAAAATAAACCGTTGGCGCCGTTGAACGCACCGTTGGGCTCCGAAAAATCAGGCACGCCCAGGGGAGGTGGTTCCGATAGGAATTGTGTATCCCAGTCCAGTACCGCATCGACGGAAATATTGGAACGCTGCACCAATTCGGGACCAAACAGCGAGTTCAAACGGGTGTACTTAAGGTTCAGCCCCGATTGGTTGAGGGAAAGAAACTGCGCCGCATCGAGCGTGTTTTTAGACAGGGTCACGGGAGGGAAGTCCGTGACGTTTATGATCGTCAGTCGAAGCTGTTTACGCCCAATGGGTGTGTCCGCGCCGAACCAAAGGACCGGATTCTGCCACGAGCCCTCCCCCCGATTGAGCTCCAGCCATTGCGTACTCCAGCCACCAGCAATAGGGTGTTGTTCCTCAAGGTGCGGATCGCCCGCTGCCGGTGCCTCAAGCTCCAGTTTCAGAGTTACAGGATCCCCAGTCATCCCCGTTGGCCTACAGAAACCCTGCACGAACAACTTATCGACATCCCCCACACGAAACGCCACCGCCTGCAGGCCCAAGTACTGCGTCAAGGAGCCTGACGCAGCATCGGAAATAACCATCGTCGGCTGATTCGTCAGCGGATGTTGAACTGTTTCGGCAGTGGTAAAACGATAGAGTGCAGCCTTTTCCAACCAACCGCCGTCGTCCCAATCCACGGGACGAAACAGCACATCACGCACCGCAAATACCTCCGGATCCACGCCGATCAGCATAACCCCCAGCCTGCCCTGGGGATGATTTGGATCGGCCCAAACGGTCGCGACCAGACGAGCGCCTTGGGGAGGGGGATCTTGGTCCCGCACGGAGCTGTGCAGGCTCAGCGGAGCTGACCAGTTGCCATTCTGCGCCATGAAAGAAACATTGATATCCAACCTGGCTGGCAAGCCTTCACTGCCTTCCTGCCCCTCCACCTTCGCTTGCCACTGCGCCCATACCAGGCAAAGTCGACCGCTCCAGAACACCGGACGCATGTCCAGCACCATTGCGCCGGCCGGAATATCCGCGGGTTGCCATTCGCTCCATGCCGCCGGATTGATCGCGGCACAAGTAGCAGAGAGTTCAACTTCTGCCTTGCGCCAGAAGTATTGGAAAGGCGGCACCCGCTGCCGACCGACAAAATAATAATCGGCACGGTCGGGCGTGGCGCCGTCCATATAGCCGCTGATCACGTCCAGGTTGCAGATTTGCTCGAAGGATTGCAGGTAATCTTGCAGCGCCGCCTGAACGGAATCAGCGTTCAAGCGTGTCTGGTTGAGGTTGTTTTCCAGGGCCTTGAACAGGCTGGTCTTGCGCCGCCGCACAAAGGGGTTGATGAAATTCTCCGGATAAATCGCAATCAGCTGCAGCGCGGCCCAATCCGGATAATTATTATAAAGTTCCCACGTGGCCAGATCGCGCTTGTCGAATTCGATTTTTTCGTAGCCGGGCTCCAGCTTACGGAAAGCGGCGTGAATGAACTGCTGAGCGCAGCTGGTCGCTTCGGCGACCCAAGAGCTTTGTACCGGGTAGCTGTCCAGCGGATCCATGCGCAGCAGTTCGAACAGGTCTGCCGGGGTTCGCAAAAAGTTGTATTTTCCGCCAGATTCCTTGACTTGACCCAAGCAGTACTCCACCAGGGCAGTACGACGCTTTTCGAGAAGTTCAGCGAGATTATTCAGCGCCATGGTCGTTACTCCTGGCTAGCAAACTTAATGGGGTCGAAGTGGGCTTTGCGCTCACTGCCCTCGGCCAAAATGCTGATTTCGAATGTTCCACCCGTCGGGCTGGAAACGAACACCCGTGCCTGCCCCTCCTGGTTGGTGAATGCCTGCCTGGACCGAAAAACCAGTTGTCCATCTGCGGGTTCTGACGATTCGATGAACCATTGCACAAGGCTGGTTTTTCCGAGGTTTCCATACCCGTCCATCAACGTGCCGTAGAGTTCGATTTCCTGGCCGTACGCCACCTCACCCAACGGCACCGGTGACCGAAGCGGTGGCGGAACTTGCAGGGATGAATCGTCGGCGATGACATGGATGGTGGGCGCGTACTGCGGCTCGAACAGGTCCAGCCAAAACTGCGGGGTTTCCGTGCCCATCACCTTGCCAGGTTTGAACTCCACCTCAACGTTCCCGTCGACACCAGTCGCCTTCTCTTCGATGGTCCCCAGTGTGGCGCTCCACCGAACGAAAACACCGCTCAACGGTGCCCCGGCGCGGTCGCGAAGCGTGACGGTGAAGGTGATTTTCTCGTTGGGTTTATTAGCCACGACGTGAGTGTTATCCACGTCAACGGCAATGTTGACCAATTGCTTCAGATCCTCGGTGGAGGAGGTCAACGCAGACGCACCGGATTCGGTCACGCTCAGCAAGGCGTACTCAGCGGCTTCCTTGTAGGCCGGTTTGTTTATTTCTTCCGGTAAGATCCCGATCAGGAAAATCGTCAAGGCATCCATACCGGTATGCGCAGCCAGTTCCCGAACGCGCATCATCAAATCCAACTGGGTCAGATTTTTCAGGACCTCACATTCCGGATCGATGTGCCTGAGGCATTCGCGCACCTCTTGGACGCTCCAGTTAAAAAACTCGGCGAGCCTGATCCACGATGCTTGCTGGGCCAACCCCAGCGCGTCTTCCCCCAACCCGGAATCCAACGCGTCGACCTCACGCAGGTAATCGAGCAGTTTCTGCGCGGGCTGTTCACTGAGCTCAAAGGCATGGGTGAGCGACGTCAGATAATAAAGCGTGCGCATCGTGAACGCGTGCTTGTTGCTCTCTTCCAGCCCCAGCCAGGCCCGATAGCCATAATCCAGGAAGTCCTGCAACAACCCGGCGCCAAGCGCCAGCTTCGCCACCACGGCACCACGACGGCGCACATCCGCCAGCAGCGCAAGGAGTGGATCAGGCTCCTCGTTACGCCCCCTGGCAGGCGCCTGGCTATCGGAGGGTAGCGGTGCCCGTTCCAGCACTTGACGCAACAACCGATGCACCGTTGCATTGGCCCAGGTCAAGACAGGTAACGCCTGTTCCGAATCGACACCGGCGTAGACCGCAAGGCATTCCTTGGCCACTGATGCTTGGGCCGCCCGGACCTGTAACAACACGCTGAGCATTCTTTCGACAATGGCTGGACGCTCGGGCTCGAACGCTTCGCCCAGGCCATCCCTCACCGCGTCGTCGAGTCTTGGCCGCGCGAAGCCCAGGTATTCGAGTTCAGTGCCCGAATAGGCAATGACCAGCCCATCGGAATCGATCAGCGCCGTCAGCAAATCCAGCCAGTTGCCCCCCGCCAACGGAGGCACGCCGGCCACCAGCAATGCCATATTAGTGAATAGCGCGCCAGGAAGTAGATTGAGCACCTGCTCAAAAAACTGGCGCTCAGCATCGGTGGTGGCCTGGGCTTGAGGGGGCGAGACCTGTTGCAACATCCAAAGCACCGGAAGGTTGCGATCGGCGCACCACTGCGTACAGGCTTGCATGGCATATAGCAGGTTGAGCACATCGGGTGACTCGCCCCGGGCTGGATTGATTTGAGGCTCCCCCGCCACGCCGTCGAGCCAAGGCTTCCCGCCCAGCAATGTCAGCATCAGGACGCCTTCGACCGGTGTGATCCCCAGCAACCTGGGCAACCTGACCAAACGGTAGAAACTGGACAGAATCGCCGCGTTGCGCTGAAAGTTGCCGTTCTGGACACCATGAGCGCCAGCAATCACCTGGGCCAGATAGGCATAGCTTTTCTGATCGATATTCAAGGCGCTACATAGCCTGGCGACTGTCAGGTCGGACTGCCCGGGGTCGGGCATGACTGGAAAGGTTCCTCCATCAAGCATCAAGGGCTCGTTATAGTCGCCCTGATCATTGAAAATCTGATCGAATTGCGAAGGTGCTTCGCCGCGACCATAAATCGAGAACGTGTCGATGAACACCGTAAAGTCGGGCGCGCTGCACCCGTATCGCTCGCGCAGCGACTGAAACAGTCCCAATGCATGTACGACTCGCTCGGTGATCCACCAAGCATTGGCCGGCGCGCCACCGCGCACTTCGGCATTGATGGCCGCCACCAGTAGCGCGTCCACCTGCTCGCTCGGCAGCGCCAGCCATTGGTCCAGGCGCACCTTGCGGTTCATCCGGTCGTACCGATCAACGTTGACAGCGGGGTCTACTGACAACCGGTGAAAAAATGCGGCGCCAGAGCCGTCACCGGTAATTTGAACAGCAGGATGGGCGTTGGCATTGAGGTAAACCGAACCGGAGCGGCCGCTTTCCGGTTCTCCAGATACCGCTCCCGTATACGTCACGTTAGCAGAGCGCACGGGCGCGAAGCGGCGCACCGACAATAAGGCCTCAAGCCCTTGTGTATCCAGTTTGGTCCGCTCGCCAAAGAATGGAACCTGGTAGAGGTTAGTGAACAGATTCAGATTATCGGTACCGAAGTTAAGGGCGTAATAGTCCTCTAGGTCCCCCTCTTGGGGCAGATCTTCCGTCAGCAGTTTTCGTTGATAAGGCCCTAGCCGCGACGCGTGGGCCAAGGCACGACCCGCATCGTCATCCCAGGCATGACGCTGCAGAAAGTAAGGAAACGAGAGGTCAACCCTGTGGGCAAAATCGCCCACGGACAAATCATGCTGGCGCGCGACCGTATCCAGCGTGACCCAATGTTGATAATAAGGTAGCCCGTTGGGGTACCGCGCCTCGATCATGGCGTCCTCCAGGTCTTCGGGAGGTTCATGCGCGTTGATGAAGGTTTCCAGCACCGGAACGATGATGTTCACCGCCGACACCGATTGGTGCACCGCATTGAAATCAACAGCCAGCGGTTTCAGGTCTTTACGCCGACCATGCAACGGCAACTTGAGGGGATCGTCAGAGACCGCCTCGATACGCTGGTCTATCCACCTCAATAGCTCGATCAGATACGCCACGGGTGAGGTCAATGATTCCAGCGCCTGCGGTGGGCACATGCTATCGAAGTCGGGGCGGAATAACTCCTCGAAACTGGGACCCTGAACCAACGACAACAAACCGCTCCCCCTCCTTTCTCCCTCAACCTCGCGACCATACAAATTGTGTTCGATGAACTGGCGCCGCACATAAAGCGCCATGCTGTTGGCCCGGCGCATGAATCGATGGGCATCATCGGGCGTCACGCCATAATCCTTGACCAGCCCCCGCACGCCCTTTTCCACCAGCGGGAAAATAGAGCCGTCTGCCTCGATGTATCTTCGAAGCGCAGGGTATTCGGCGAGTTGCTTTTGGCTAATCAATTGATTCATTAGCTGTACAGCAGGCCGGGAGTCCGCCATGACGGGTTTCCTTGAGTCGACATAGACCTAAGTGGCCTGGTGATGTGACCAGGCCATGAGTTTGCTGGGATAGATTTGGCGCCAACGAAGGCTTCTCGGCTACTGTCAGATCTGACAGTTCATAAGACCGTCCGTCGACGGCCCAGCATCAGGGTTGCGAAGAGGGAGGCGGGACGTCGAAGCGCCCGCTGTCAATCCAATCGGAAACCGTGCCGTCCCCCGCGCTGTCCGTGAGGGTTTGCTTGAATCGGCACCAATGACCGCCGCTGGGTAATGACATCACCGCTTCGCCCTGCCAAGCGCCGGCATCGACTCCAAGGTCGGCGACCAAGGCTCGATCGGGGTTGTACCAACTCACCACCTGCCCGACACCCGGCCTGCCCCGGCCTTCGAACTCGACCGGATTATCGACCCAATGTCCCGACGCCGGCACATCGATGGAAGGCAGATAAGTCCCCAGCACCACGGCGCGCGGCGCCGAATCCTCGGATTCGAACCCCTCGCTTTCCGCCACGGCCACCAGGCCATGGGCACCGCCGGGCTGATCGAGCGTCACGGTCACCGACCAGGTGCGGTCTTCCAGGACCGGGCTGCGTCCCAGTATTTTCAGTTTGGTATCGCCCAACCTCACCGTCACCGTGTCCCCCGGCACGCCGAAACCCGACACCACGACCCGCCGACCGATGCGCTCACCCATGGCCGGGGTTTCGATGAAGGGCGCGGCAGGCACCACGTTGTAGGCCAGCCAGTCGCTGTATGCAGAAGACTGTTCTTTGCCATCCTCGTCGACAAAAAATTGCCGGGCCCGAATGGTGGTCTCACCAACGGGCAAGGTCACCTCGGCTTCCCAATCGCCATTGAAACTCACGGAAATGTTTTCACGCAACGGTTCGTCTCGGCCTTGTAGCCAGACACTGACCCGCCCATTCCGCATGCCTCTGCCCGACAATTGCGAGGTACGCGGCAGCTTTCCGCCGGGCTGCGGCACGTCGAATTCCGGGGGCAACAGCACTACCGTAAAATCCAATTGAGCACTGTGCTCCGATTGGCGTCCATCCAATGTCTGCTGCGCATCGACGACGTAATCACGAAATTCCAATCCGCTGAGTTCGATAAACCATTCGCCATCAGTGGTGAGCATTTTTGGCTCGCCCAGAGGCCTTTTGAATTGAGCGTCGCGCAGTTGCATCGTCGCCCCGGCCATGCCCTCCCGCCCTCGAATGGTCACATCACGGCCCACCTCACCAGGGTCGGGATGGGTGATGACCGGTTGGAGCATTGGCACAGACACCGTGAACGTCCTGGATGCTGGCGGCGATGTTTGCTCGGCGTCGGTCTGGGTGAGGGTGGCGGTGTGAGTGATTTCAGGTTCAAACGGCGTCTCGCGCCGGAAACTCCAGCTGCCGTTGTTATTGGTGACGGGGTGCTCGGTGTTGCTGTCGCTGTATTTGAGTTTCAGAACCGCGCCGGGCCAGCAGGTGCCGCTCAGATCTGGCGAGAGGCCATTTTCCACGGGCACGTTCATGACCGGAGCCAAAGGTGGGATGGTGATCTCGAGCTTGTACCAGTTCGGTGACGACTGGCCATCCAAGGATTGCTTGAGATGGACTTCTCGTTTGTACGTCGGGCCCCATACCTGTGATACCCGACTTGACCATTCGCTGTTGCTCACCGGCGCGTTGGGCGCGGCATCGTTGCCACCGCCAGGGTTGGCAAGCCTCACCGAGGCTCCGGTGAAACCTTTACCCGAGATCGTTGGTTGATAATCCTGCGTGTAGGTCACTTCGCTTACATCGGGCAACACCCGATTGACCGGGAATGTGTGGGGTTGTGACTCAATCCAGCCACCCGCATGGTCGGAAACCTTCTGAATCGCCTTCAGGCTGTAGCTGCCAAACGGCCAGTTTGTCGCCGTCGTGTACCACCCGTCGTCCTCCACTGGCACCTCGGGCGGCGGCTCGACGGTCGGGCCGCTGACGACTGTGATCTGGACGGTTGCGCCGGTATAGCCTGAGCCGGAGAACCTGATTGCGGTTTCGGACAGGTCGGTGACAGTGACGTTGGTGAGCGTGGCAGGTCGGACGTCAAACGCACGGGGCTCACTGCGATCTGAATCTTCACCGTTGAGTCTCAGCAGTGCGACCAACGATCGCCTACCTGGATCCACCGTCACGGGACAGGTCCAGCTAGTCCCGGCTAACACGCCGGAACGACCAACTTCCACGGCGTTATCGTTGAATACATGGACTTGAGCGCCCAGGGCACCGCCGGTGCCCGAAAGCGTAAAGGACATATTTTGCACCGAGCCGGCTACCGGGTCGGTGATTTCTGGGGAAGGGCGGGGAATTACGTTTACCCGGATATCGGGAGCCCAATTTGACTCAACACCAGCGAGAGTCTGTTTGGCGGTGAAGTGATGCTCACCCAGTCTCAACCGCTCGAGCAAATACAGACTCCAGACGCCCGGCCAAATCACATAAGTGTCGATATGGGATATTTCATCGCCCGTACCGGTCTGATGAATCTGCACCTTTGCGCCGATTACACCCGTACCGGAAAACCATGGTCTATTCCCTACATCCGTATCTGATTCAGGTGTAACGATTATTGGATTGGCAAATACCACCTTAAAATTGATATCCCTTGCCCAGTTGGAAACCATACCGTCTAAATGCTGTTGGGCGGTCCAGCTATGATCTCTCGGCAATAACGGTGTGAGCAGGTCTGCTTTCCACCAACGGTTAGCTTCTACTCTAGCCGGAAGGGATAACACCTCGGCAGTTAAGCTCTTATGGACATAAACCGTCGCGCCAGGTTCACCGTAGCCTTCAACTCGCACATCTGGCCGGACGATAGCAGAATTTACGGGAGAATTAATGCTCGGAGGTGAAAGAAAACGTGCGATTTTATCATCTGTAAGATTATCGGGATCGGCGATGGGATACGAGTAGTAAAAGCTAAAGTATATGGTCGCATTGTTAGCATTTGCCCTAACACTTGCGGTAGAAGCCAAATTATGCGGCGCTCCGTCCTGAAATGCTCGTCCTTCTATCTCCAACCAACCTGAGTCTGCAACAGGACTCATAACCTTCAGAAAAATTCTTCCAAATTGATTTGAATAATAACTGGCCCTGGCGGTATATCTCAATGTAGTTACGCTGAATGAGTCACCGTTAGTAGACCACTCATATTTCACTCGTAGCTCAGCCCAGTTTTGACCTCTCTCTCCTTTCAGAACGATTTCAGTAGCCGTCATTTCGGAAAATGAAATGACCTCCCGCTTATCGGCATCTTCAATTTTCGCGTCATTTTCCCTAGGACTGTTTTTTTCGAGATCGTCGTCAATGCTCATCACCCACCCCATCGATAGTTAAAGGCGTTTAGCCAAACGGGCTTTGAGGCAGTAAAAGCTATGGCGGGCTGTACAACACCTGACAGATCTGACAGTCCAGACCAACGGCAACACTTGGTGTAAGAAGACGCCAAGTTGACTACAACGCCTTGCGCAACGGACTACAGATCCGCCAGAATCCGCCGACTTGTGCGCCTTGGCCTTGCCCCGTAACGTGATCCGCGTCGCTGACACCTCAGCGATCGGGTTTAGTCGCTCGGAGGTATAACGGAGTGCATAAGCGTCATCTCAGTAGGGGGCCACTCTCCCTGCTCAATGGTGGCTGTGCGCAGGGCGCCCTCGGGCGCGCCGGTTTTATCGTTATCCTCCCGGTCGACTAACCTGCGTACAGCCGCCACCCCTCGTTTAGTCGCGAGTCGGTGGTAGCCCATTAAAAGGATGACGATGATGATCAAACCAACCCCCAATCCCCCGAAAAAAGCCTCACGCCCCACCGCAAAAACCGCCGAAGAAATCAACCTCGACAAAGCCGCGCAAAAAGCCCTGGACCATTACCTCAAGCCCGACAAACCGGCCAAGTCCCAGCGGCAGCTGGACTGCTTCATCGTCGCCCCGGACGCCGACCCCGAAGGCATGCTCGTGCACACCTACGAAACCTTCTGCTCGGTGAGCACGCTGATTCTGGATTTATCCGAAGACCTGGAAGGCGCCCCACGCAACCTGGCCCTGGCGATTCACCAGATGGGCGAGATGGGGGTGTTGTTGCTGGAGAAATTGCTGGATGGCGAGACGAAGGTACAGCGTTGATGGCTGTGTAACAGCGCTGGCGCACCTGTGGCGAGGGAGCAAACTTTCTCGCCACGGTTTAGCGGACTACCCGGCAAGCAGTCGACGGCTCAAGCCGATGCGGGCATCGGATAAAAACAGAAATACTGCTGTAACGCGCTCACCAACTGCCCGTACTCCGGCGGTGCCCATTGCAGGCTGAAACCGGCGTCGAAATGTTGTGGGGTCACGTCTTCCTGGCACCACAGGCAGGTGGCTTTCACTTTGATATGCTGCTGCGGCCCGTCGTCGGCTGGCATCTTCAAGCGCAGGTCGAAGTGTGCCCCGACCATCAACGGCAAATGGCTGATCAGCATCAAGCCGTTTTCTGAGACGTTGCCCAGAAAACCGATGGGTTTATCGTTGATACCGTTGAACACTTCAAGGAAATACGACAACTGATGTCGTTCAATGCGACGCTCTTTGTACATGTCTTGTATCGCTTTTTTGAACAGCCGCGTACACGGCCAATCGAGTGCTTCGGAACGAGCCTGCACCAGCCCGCTCTCCCCGAGCCCGGTGCCAGACGCTTGCAAGCATGCTGGCGCACTTCTGCCGGTCTCAGGTGACGCTGCGAAATTAGAGCATAGGCTCTAGTCACGACTTGTACAAAAATATAGCTCACGCAGGCATAAGCGTCAGGTCGACACGATGCCAGTCATCGGTCCGACAATCGTTTTGCGCCAATGGTTTCATCGCGACACGATCAGAACGATGTGGGGCGAACAGCCGTGGCGCTGCGAGTCGGGTAATGGCCGAGGCTCTGCAGGGTTTCGAGACGTGCGCGGGCGCGGTAGGCGTATTCGCTGTTGGGGTACTGGGTGAGGATGAATTGATAGGTTTGCGCCGCATCGACGAACAGTTTCTGCCGCTCCAGGCACTGGCCGCGCATCATCGAGACTTCCGGCTGCATGTAGCGACGGGCACGGCTGGCGCGGTCGACCTTGGACAACTCGAGCATGACTTGCTCGCAGTTGCCACGCTCGTAGGCCTTGTAGGCCAGGTTCATGTGGTGGTTCATCGACCAACGGGTACAGCCCGTGATACTCAGGGCCAGGGCAATAAAAAGCACGAATCGCATGGGGAGGTTCTCCTGTCTTGAGCTGTTTATCGACCTGGATGGGAAAATCTTCAGCCTGAAAAGGATCGGACGAGCTCTTGTGGCGAGGGAGCTTGCTCCCGCTGGGGCGCGCAGCGGCCCTGAGATTTTGCGGTCGCTGCGCAACCGAGCGGGAGCAAGCTCCCTCGCCACCCAAGCAATGTTCGGCTTTCGCGCTTGAGAGGCGCAAAAATTTTCAGGAATGTTCATTTCGAAAAACAAACGAATAAGTAGTGCACATGAACGATGACTACACCCAAAGACCATAGTAGCCTTCGCTGGCGCTTGAACTTGAGGAGTCTTGCATGTCCGTCCGTCGCACCAAAATCGTCGCTACCCTTGGCCCGGCCAGTAACTCGCCGGAAGTTCTCGAACAGCTGATTCTGGCTGGCCTGGACGTTGCCCGTCTGAACTTCTCCCACGGCACGCCCGACGAGCACAAGGCTCGTGCCAAGCTGGTGCGTGACCTGGCCGCCAAGCATGGCCGCTTCGTTGCCCTGCTCGGTGACCTGCAAGGCCCGAAGATCCGCATCGCCAAATTCGCCAACAAGCGCATCGAGCTGAAGATCGGTGACAAGTTCACCTTCTCCACCAGCCACCCGCTGACCGAAGGCAACCAGCAAGTGGTCGGCATCGACTACCCGGACCTGGTCAAGGACTGCGGCGTGGGCGACGAGCTGCTGCTCGACGACGGTCGCGTGGTGATGCGCGTCGAAACCGCCACCGCCACCGAACTGCACTGCGTCGTGATCATCGGCGGCCCGCTGTCGGACCACAAGGGCATCAACCGTCGCGGCGGCGGCCTGACCGCCCCGGCCCTGACCGAAAAAGACAAGGCCGACATCAAGCTGGCCGCGGAAATGGAAGTCGATTACCTGGCCGTGTCCTTCCCGCGTGACGCGGCGGACATGGAATACGCACGTCAACTGCGCGACGAAGCCGGCGGCACTGCCTGGCTGGTGGCCAAGATCGAACGCGCCGAAGCAGTGGCCGACGACGAAACCCTCGATGGCCTGATCAAGGCGTCCGACGCCGTGATGGTGGCCCGTGGCGACCTGGGCGTGGAAATCGGCGACGCCGAGCTGGTGGGCATCCAGAAGAAGATCATCCTGCACGCACGCCGCCACAACAAAGCGGTGATCGTCGCGACCCAGATGATGGAGTCGATGATCCAGAACCCGATGCCGACCCGCGCCGAAGTGTCCGACGTAGCCAACGCCGTGCTGGACTACACCGACGCGGTGATGCTCTCGGCCGAAAGCGCCGCCGGCCTCTACCCGCTCGAAGCGGTGCAGGCCATGGCGCGTATCTGCATCGGCGCTGAAAAGCACCCGACCGGCAAGACTTCCAGCCACCGCATCGGCAAGGAATTCACCCGCTGCGACGAAAGCATCGCCCTGGCGACCATGTACACCGCCAACCACTTCCCGGGCGTCAAAGCAATCATTGCCCTGACCGAGAGTGGCTACACGCCGCTGATCATGTCGCGCATCCGTTCCTCGGTGCCGATCTATGCGTTCTCGCCACACCGCGAAACCCAGGCGCGCGCAGCGATGTTCCGCGGCGTGTACACCATTCCGTTCGATCCAGCTTCGCTGGAGCCGCACGAAGTCAGTCAGAAAGCCATCGATGAACTGACCAAGCGCGGCGTGGTGGAAAAAGGTGACTGGGTCATCCTGACCAAGGGCGACAGCTACCACACCACCGGCGGCACCAACGGGATGAAGATCCTGCATGTCGGCGACCCGATGGTTTGATGATCGGCTGACAAACCAACGCCTGGAAAACAAAAAGCCCCGCCATTCACATGGCGGGGCTTTTTGTTGTGCAAACTGATCAGCCCACACCGTTCTCGCGGGTGAGGAAAACATCCGCCAACAACTGATTGCGTGGCAACCCCGCCAGGTACAGACGCTTGGCAAACGCCTCGACCCGTTCCGGCTGGCCGCACACCAAGGCCTGGGTCTGCCGGGACGTCAGGCGCAGTTGCGCCAGTGCCGCTGGCGCCTCGGCCCCGATGATCCACTCAACGCTCAGGTTTGGATGTTTGGCCGCCAGGGCCTGCAGAGGTTTTGCGAGATAGTGTCCGCTGGCGTCACGGGCCACATGTATCAGGCGAATCGCGCCTTGATGCTGCTGGCGCAAGGCTTCGCGCAAGATGCCGAACAACGGCGCCAGGCCTGTGCCGGACGCCAGCAGCCACAACGGCTTGTCATGCCAGTCGGGATCATAATGCAGTGCGCCGCCGCGCAGTTCACCGAGGCGAATCGGGTCGCCAGCCTTCAGTTGTCGCGCCGCACTGATGAATTGACCAGGTTCGCGACAATCGAGGTGAAATTCCAGGAAACGGTCTTCCCCAGGCAAACTCGCCAAGGAATACGGGCGCGCGACGTCACCGGCCCAGAGCACCAAGTGTTGCCCGGCTCGATAACGCAGCAGTCGCTCTGGGGTGATGCGCAAGCGCAGCACGTCGGCGCCGAGCCAATCCACTGCCACCACCTCGGCAGCCTGGCCGTCGCGTTGCGGATCGAACGTGTGGATCTGCACATCTTCGGTGACTTGGCATTGGCATGCGAGTCGCCAACCTTGGTCACGCTGCGCAGGACTGAGGGCGTCAGGTCGACTGTCACGTACATCGCCGCTCACGCATTGAACCAGGCACGCATGGCAACTGCCGGCACGGCAACTGTAGGGCACCGACACGCCGGCCTGGTTGAGCGCGTCCAGCAAGTTGGCGCCCGCCGTCACCGTCCATTGCCGGCCGGTGACTTTCAGCTCAGGCATCGATGTTCTCCCAGGCGGCGGCGCAACGATTACGGCCATCCCGCTTGGCACGGTACAAGGCCTGGTCGGCGCGCTGCAAGGCGCTGTCCAGGTCATCGCCCATTTCCAGCATCGTCATGCCCACCGACAGGCTGAGACTGCCGACGCGCAACTCGATCACCTGAACTTCGTTGAACGCCAGCCGCAAGCGTTCGCAACAAGCCGTCAGGCGCGCCGGGTCGCACGCTGGCAGCAACATGACGAATTCTTCGCCGCCATAACGGGCCAGCACATCACCTTCACGCAGGCAGGCCGTGGCCACGGTCGCGAATGCCTGGAGCACCTGATCGCCAGCGGCATGGCCGTGCAGGTCGTTGATGCGTTTGAAATGATCGAGATCGATCAAGGCCAGCCCATGGGCGACGCCGGGCCGCAATGTATTGAGTTCGCGGCTCGCCAGGCGCAGGAAATGCCGACGGTTGAACAGCCCGGTCAGTTCATCGGTGGCCACCAGGTCTTCAAGCTGGCGCATCATGCCGCGCAGGGTGTCCTGGTGCGCCTGCAAGGCGAACCGGCGCTGGCGCATGCGTTGGCGCGAGGTCTGGACGTAGCGGGCATACAACACCAGCCACACCAGCACGATGAACAACACGCACACTTGCAGCCCGGCGAGGGTCGGATCGGAAAGCCGAAAGAAATAGCCGTCCCACAGCGTGATGCCGGTAAAGCTGATGAACACCAGCGTCGCGCAGCGCACGAAGGCCCGTCGCGTCAGGTGGAACAGCCCGAACAGCAGGATCAGCACATAGAACACCAGGAACAGGCCCCGGGCCTGGTCAAGGTGCGCCATCATCCAGGTCTGCCAGCCCAGGCCGATCCAGACCTGTACTTCCGTGAGGCTGGGGTCGGCGAAGCGCAAGTTGCGGCCAGTGATGAACAGCGTGAACAACCCGACCTGGCACAGCACTACCAACACGCTGCCGATGACGACGCCGCGCAACGAGTCGAGGTAATGGCCACTGAAAAACGCCAGCCACAGCAACACCAGTGCCAGCGCATAAGTCGTGGCTGCCAGGGCGAAGCGTTTCAGCAAAAGGCGTTGGATGGCGTTATGGGTCAATCGGTGACTCACCATGGGAAAGGGGGCTGATAGAGGTGTCCTACGCTACAGGCCAGACGCCACTTTAGTGGCGTGTTCGGCAAATGACCATTCAATTCTGGCTCAGAAAAATGGCGTCAAAGCAATGGCCCAGATTGACGCATCTGCCGGCCCCGACGCTGCCCCCGTGGCGAGGCAGCTTGCTCCCGCTCGGCCGGGCTGGCGCTCCAGTACGCAGCGACCGCAAAATCTTGGGGCCGCTACGCAGCCCAGCGGGAGCAAGCTCCCTCGCCACGGGGTGCATTCCAGCCCTTCAGCGCGCAGGTTGCCATCACCAGCAACCTCGCTCCCATAGGTTGCCCGCCTGCGATATACTGCCGCGCCTTTTTAGCGTCGCGCCAGCATGCCCGGCGTGCCTTGACCTGGGGCCAGCTGTAAGCTCCAAGCTCCAAGCTCCAAGCGGTAAGTTCAAAGCAGTACGCGTACTGCTTCAGCTTGTTGCTTGGAGCTTGAAGCTTACAGCTGCCTCATAAAATGTTCCCGTCTTAGAGAGGAGCGCGACTCATGACCGTGATCAAGCAAGACGACCTGATTCAGAGCGTTGCCGACGCCCTGCAGTTCATTTCCTACTACCACCCCGTGGATTTCATCCAGGCGATGCACGAGGCCTATCTGCGCGAAGAATCGCCGGCGGCCCGTGATTCCATGGCGCAGATCCTGATCAACTCGCGCATGTGCGCCACCGGCCATCGGCCGATCTGCCAGGACACCGGCATCGTGACCGTGTTCGTGCGCGTGGGCATGGACGTGCGTTGGGATGGCGCGACCATGGGCCTGGACGACATGATCAACGAGGGCGTGCGTCGCGCCTATAACCTGCCGGAAAACGTCCTGCGTGCATCGATCCTCGCCGACCCCGCGGGCGCGCGCAAAAACACCAAGGACAACACCCCGGCGGTCATCCACTACTCCATCGTCCCGGGCAACACCGTGGAAGTAGACGTGGCGGCCAAGGGCGGCGGTTCCGAGAACAAGTCGAAGATGGCGATGCTCAACCCGTCCGACTCGATCGTCGACTGGGTACTCAAGACCGTTCCGACCATGGGCGCCGGCTGGTGCCCACCGGGCATGCTCGGCATCGGCATCGGCGGCACCGCCGAAAAAGCCGCGGTCATGGCCAAGGAAGTGTTGATGGAATCCATCGACATCCACGAGCTCAAGGCCCGCGGCCCGCAGAACCGTATTGAAGAAATGCGCCTGGAGCTGTTCGAGAAGGTCAACCAACTGGGCATCGGCGCCCAGGGCCTGGGTGGCCTGACCACCGTGCTCGACGTGAAGATCATGGATTACCCGACCCACGCCGCCTCCCTGCCGGTGTGCATGATCCCCAACTGCGCCGCCACCCGTCACGCCCACTTCGTGCTCGACGGCACTGGCCCGGCCTCGCTGGAAGCGCCACCGCTGGACGCCTACCCGGAAATCGTCTGGGAAGCCGGCCCGTCGGCCCGTCGCGTGAACCTCGACACCCTGACCCCGGAAGACGTACAGAGCTGGAAACCGGGCGAAACCGTGCTGCTCAACGGCAAGATGCTCACCGGCCGCGACGCCGCGCACAAGCGCATGGTCGAGATGCTGAACAAGGGTGAAACCTTGCCGGTAGACCTCAAGGGCCGCTTCATCTACTACGTCGGCCCGGTCGATCCGGTGGGCGACGAAGTGGTCGGCCCGGCCGGCCCGACCACCGCCACGCGGATGGACAAGTTCACTCGCCAGATTCTTGAGCAGACTGGCCTGTTGGGCATGATCGGCAAATCCGAGCGCGGCCCGACCGCCATCGAAGCGATCAAGGACAACAAGGCCGTCTATCTGATGGCCGTCGGCGGCGCCGCTTACCTGGTGGCCCAGGCGATCAAGAAATCCAAGGTCCTGGCGTTCGCCGAACTGGGGATGGAAGCGATCTACGAGTTCGAGGTCAAGGACATGCCGGTGACCGTTGCGGTCGACAGCAAAGGCGAGTCGGTGCACATCACTGGTCCCGCCATCTGGCAGCAGAAGATCAGCGAAAGCCTCGCGGTGGAAGTGCAATAACACGCACTTCAGCGCTGTGAAAAAAGGCCGGTGAGCGACAAGCCCACCGGCCTTTTTTATATTTTTCAAACAACCTATTTCTCGCCACGGGGGTTTCAAATCTTATTCAGCTTGGACACAGCCGTTCATCGGCTGTACCTGCCTGCCTGTCAGATCTGACAGGTTACACCCCTGCGATCTCTTGGCATCCTCAGCCATGCCGGGAATCAACCCTGGCGCGGATCAAAGGGATGAACGTCCATGGCAGAGCAAACGCCCCTCCAGATCATCACGCCGACCATCGCCGGCGGCGCGTCGATTGCGACCATCGGCAACAGCCTCGGCCCGGTCGGCACGCGGGGTGCCGCCTCCCTGACCTTGCCGCTGCCCGTGTCGAGCGCCCGTCTTCTGACACCCTCTCTGGCCCTGCAATACAACAGTCAAAGTGGCAACGGCCTATTCGGCATCGGCATGCAGCTGCCAATCCCCAGCATCGCTCGTAAAACCAGCAAAGGCGTGCCGCTCTACGGCGACGACGATGTCATGGTCGGGCCCGACGGGGTGGATATGTGGCCCGATCTTGACGGGCAGACCTGCCGCACAGTGGGCGACCTGACCTACGCGGTGGTGCGCTATTACCCCAGGATCGAGAGTGCCTTCGACATCTACGAACTCTGGACGTCTATCACCAGCCATGCGTTCTGGCGCGTACAGGGCAGCAACGGACACGTGTATTGCTATGGAAAAAGCCCAGCGTCGATCATCGCCAATACATCACGCATCACCGTTCCGCCAACCCCGTCGCACATCGCCGAGTGGCTGTTATTGGAAGAAGTCAGCCCGCTGGGCGAGCACATCTATTACGAATATACGCAGGATCGCGCTGAGTCCAACGGCCCCCATGACTATCGCGCCCAGCGCTACTTGCGACGGGTCTGTTACGGCAACACCACGGCCAGCGATACCTTGTATTGCTTCGCAAATGAAGATCCGGCCGACCTGGATTGGCACTTTCATCTCGTCTTCGATTACGGCCAACGCTCCCTCGAACTTGAAGAGAAACCCACCTGGACGGCCCCCGACGAGAATGCCTGGAAACCGCGCAGCGACCCGATTCACGCGTACCGCTACGGTTTTGAGGTGGGCACGCGGCGCTTGTGCCACCAGGTGCTGATGTTCCACCAGTTTCCCGCCGACACCGACGCTGAACCGGCGCTGGTGCGGCGATTGCTGCTGGAATACACCGACACCATCAGGGCTGGCTACAGTTTGTTGACCGCAGCCCATTATCAGGACTGGGATGCCGACGGCCGGGTCGAACACAGCCCACCGGTGGAGCTTCAATACACCGACTTTGAGCCAAACCTTGAACCCAAGGCATTTTTTGCCTTGGAAACCATGCCCGGCCTGGAAGACGGCCGTCGCTACCAGTGTGTCGATCTTTACGGTGAAGGCGTTCCAGGTTTCTTGTGTCGCTACGCCGACGGTTGGTATTACCGGGAGCCTGAACGCGGCGCAGGCGAGGATCCTGACGAAATCAGCTATGGCCCCTGGTCACTGTTGCCGAGCATCCCGATCGCGGCCGATCATTCGGCGGCGATGCAGCTGCTGACCGACCTGACCGGCAGCGGCCACCTCAATTGGGTCATCGCCCAACCGGGCATGAATGGTTTTTATACGCTCAACCCGGACCGCAGCTGGTCGACTTTCAAGGATTTTGATTCCTTCCCCACTGAGTTCCTGCACCCCGCCGCGCAACTGGGCGACCTGGCCGGCGACGGTCTGCGCTCGCTGGCCATGATCGGTCCCAAAAGCGTGCGGCTGTACGCCAACCTTCGCGAAGAAGGGTTCGCCGCGGGCGTGGAAGTGCCTCATGAACCGGACAGCGACCTGCCATTGTTCAGCGACGTGCGCAGCGAGCTGGTGCTGTTCGGCAATATGCTGGGCAGCGACACCACCGAGCTGTGCCGTATTCGCTTCGATGAAATCAAGTGCTGGCCAAACCTGGGTCATGGGCGTTTCGGCGACGGCTTCGAGATGAGCAAACTGCCCTTCACCTACACCGAGTTCGACGCCGAGCGGGTGCGGATCGCCGATCTCGACGGCTCCGGCGCGCCGGCACTGATCTATCTGCAAAGCGATTGTTTCGAAATCTATTTCAACCGCGGTGGCAATGGTCTTGAGCAAACTCCGCTGCGGGTTCCCTGGCCCGAGGGCCTGCGTTACGACCGACTCTGCCAAGTCACCCTGGCCGATCTGCAAGGCCTGGGTTGTGCCAGCTTGATCCTAAGTGTTCCTCATCACGCGCCGGACATGCATCCCCGTCATTGGCGCTACGATTTCGTCGCGACACGGCCCTACCTGCTCAGCGCCACGAACAACAACATGGGCTGCAGCAGTAGCCTGAGCTATCGCAGCAGCGCGCAATTCTGGCTGGATGAGAAACTACGTATCCTGACATTGCGCCAAGCGCCGGCCTGCTACCTGCCAATGGCCCTGCCATTGGTGGCACGCCAGCAACAACTGGACGAAATCACCGGAAACTGCCTGACCCAGCGCTTCGCCTATTTCGAGGGAAACTACGACAGCTTTCACCGGGAGTTCCGCGGCTTCGGTCGCCTGCATCAACTCGACAGCGAACTACCCGGCGCTGCCCTGGACAGCGGTTTTACCGCGCCAGTGCTGGTCAAGACCTGGTTCCACACCGGCCGTACCGTCGATCAGCCGCTCAAAGACTGTTTCGAGGCCGACGACGACGCGCCGCAGCTGGGCCCCATGCTGCTGGCGCGTTTCCATGGGCGGGACGGGGCCGATCAAATCGTCCCCCCCGACCCCGACACCGCCCGGGAAATGGCCTACGCCTTGGGCGGCCACGTATTGCGCAGCGAGACCCATCACGCTGAATCCATCACCCCGCTCGAACCGTACACCGTGACGCAACAACGCTACCTGCTGCGTCAACCGCATGCGAGCAATAGAAGCTTGTTGGTACTGGGTGTGGAAACAGTCAGCCTCCAATACGACGGCTTCATCAACGACCCCCAAGTCCAGCACAGCATCACACTTGAGTGGAACCACCATGGCCAGCCGGTGCATAGCTTCGTGGTGCATTACGCCCGGCGCCTGGCCGCGACCGACGATCCGCCCTTTGACGATGATGTCGAGAACATCTGGTGGCGCGACGCCCATGACGATCAGCAGCAGGTTTTTCATCTCATCGAGAGCCGGGCCGAGTCGCTGGACCTGTTTGACGCGACCGGACCACGCATGCAACTGGGCCTGCCCTGGCGCGCTCGAACCAACGGGCTGCAACGCCCCAAAGGCGAGCTTCCAGACGGATTGACCCCACAACAAGTCAGCTACGAATCTTTCTCCGCGCACCAAGACTCACCTCAGTGGGATGCCGCCCGGGTCTTGATCGCCCTGGAAGAACAAACTTACCTGAGCGACGGCTCGGACAACATCCGATTCCCGGCGTTGCGCGGTCCCTTGGAAGTGGCCGAGTTCGACAAACAGGCCCTGGACGCCTACGACGCCGTGCCAGAGCCTTTCGACATTCGCCAGCAACTGGAAACGATTGGCTTCGAACCCATGAAGCTGTTCCTGCCAGAAGACCCAGCCAAGGACGCCGCGCAAGAGCTGTGGTCGAAAAAAATCGGCTTCCCCACCTACCTGCCGCTGGAAGGTTTCTTCCATATCAGCGCCTTGCAGGAAACCCAGAGTCATGGCGTTACAACGACCGACTATGACGACTATCACCTGATGCCCATCGCCGTGACGTTACCGGACGGCTGCACAACCCGCGTCGAATACGACTATCACTCGCTGCTGCCGCAAACAATCATCGACGCCAACGACAACATCCAAGAGGCACTTTATGGCCCGGCCGGAGTGCCCTTGGCGGTGACTTTTCATGGTACCGAGAATGGCCTGCCGGCTGGCTTCAAGGCCATCGATAACTACGAGCCGCCCGAAGACCTGTCTCCCGCTCACGCCATCGAAAACCCCGAGGCCACCCTCGGTGACATGGCCAGCGCCGTGCGGATAGAAGACATGAGTTGGATGGGCACGCTTGACTTGGCGATAGTACTGACGACGCAGCGCGACGAGTGGGTCAGCGCCCGCTATCTGCTGCCCAGCGGGCACATTCGTGCGTCGGCGCGTGTTCACCTGGCCCGGCTCAAAACGCGTACCGCCGGTGAGGAACTGCTCTGGACGCTGATCCGGGCGGCCACGCGGGAGCCGGCTCATAGCGTGGTGCTGAGTGCCGATCGCTATCCAGATGACCCATTGCGGCAGATCCGCATTGCGCTCAGCGCCGTGGACGGTTTCGGTCGCGCGTTGCAAAGCAAGCAATTGGTCGAACCTGGGAACGCCTATGCCGTGGCGGCGGACGGTTCGCTGCAAGTGGACGACCAAGGACCTCCCATCGAGCACGAGGCCGACCGACGCTGGCGCGTCAGCGAACGGGTCGAGTACAACAACAAAGGCCTGGTCACGCGGGTCTATCGCCCCTATTTCGCCGATGCCTGGCGCTACATCAACGATGCCTCCATACGCGAACACGGCTACCACGACCAACAGTTCTACGATCCGCCCGGACGGCTGGTGAAGGTTGTCAATGCCAAGGGGCATGAGGCCTGGCATGTCTACCATCCGTGGTACCAGTGCGATCACGATTACAACGATACGGATCCGGGGAATCGACGTGCGTGAGCAGACAAATGCCTTGAGCACCGTTCATTCCCGTACCCCAAATGTCGTGGCGGTCGATGGCCGTGGCCTGCCCGCCAGGCAAATCGCTTACCTGAGAAACCAGGCTTCGGCCCCCCCAACCGCGCTGATAACACGGCAACGCTTCAACGTCGCCGGCCAACTCGTTGAACAATGGGACCCTCGCCTGTTCGGCAACGCCCCCAAACCCAATCAGGCCACGGTCTACAACCTTCTGGGCGAGCCACTGCACACCGACAGCGTCGACGCCGGATGGCGCCTGGCGTTGCCGGGGCTGGCGGGTGAAACCTTGCAATTATGGGATGCCCGCGGCAGCCATTGGCGCACGCAGTATGACGAGCAACTGCGCCCGGTGGCCCTGGAGGAAAACGGCCAGGCCCGTGTCGATACTTTCACCTATGCCGACGCCTCTGACGACGCTGGTCATAATCTGCGCAGGCAACTGCTTGAGCAAACCGACCCGTCCGGCACCTTGCGTCTCGACAGTTATGGCTTGTTGGGTATGCCCCTGCGCCAGGCGCGTGTCATCGCCGCCAGTGATGCCTACGTCACCGAGCAAACCTTCGATGCCCTCGGCGCGCTCATTCGCCAGACCGACGCCGGAGGTCATCACCAGGACATGCGCCTGGACGTTGCCGGGCAACTTATACAGGTGAGTCTGCAACTCAAGCAGGACGCCGCGCCGCAACCGCTGCTGCTGGCGGCCCAGTACAACGCCGCCGGCCAGATCGAGCGTCAGGACGCGGCCAATGGCGTCATCAGCCGCTGGGCCTATGACCCGGCCGACGGGCGGCTCAGCACGCTACAGGCCGGAAAACCCAGTGAAGCCCCGCGCCAGAACCTGGCTTACGTCTACGACCCCGTCGGTAATGTGCTGCGCATCGAGGACCTCACGGTCACCACCGTCCATTTCGCCAACCAACGCGTGGATGGCCATCGCGACTTCACTTATGACTCGCTCTATCGCCTGACCGGCGCCAGCGGTTTCGAGGGCGACACACCGCACCTGCAACCCGGCCTGCCGGCCCCGATCATTCCCATCGACCCGAACCGTCTCTTCAATTATTCCCAACGGTATGAATACGACGTGGGCAACAACCTGACCCGCCTGCGCCATGTTCGCGAGGGCAACAATCACACCCAGATCATGCGCATCGACCCAAACAGCAATCGAGGCGTGCGCTGGACGGACGGCGATCCCGAGCCGGATTTCAACACGCTGTTCGATGCCCATGGCAACCAGCGGTTCCTGCAGGCTGGTACGCCAGAGCTGGCTTGGAACCCTCGCGATCAGCTCAGTAGCGTCACGGTGATCCAACGCGACAACAGTTTACGCAACGATGATGAGACCTATCTCTACAGCCAGGGTGAGCGGGTCGAAAAAAACCACACCGCGACCAGCATGGCGCGAAAAACGCACTACTTGCCGGGCCTTGAGATACGTACTTCCAGCGACGGCGAGGTACTCCACGTCATCACCCTCGGGCTGGCATACGGCAGTGTCCGCTGCCTGCATTGGGAGGCTGGCCAGCCTGGGGGGATTGAAGCCGATCAGTTGCGCTACAGCCTCGATGAACCTCATGGCTCCAGCAGCTTGGAACTGGACCGCGCTGGCGACCTGATCAGCCTTGAGTCTTTTTACCCGTTTGGCGGCACCGCCTGGCAGGCCGGTCGCTCATTGGTGGAAGCCGGCTACAAGACGATTCGCTACTCGGGCAAGGAAATGGATACAAGCGGGCTGTATTACTACGGCACGCGCTATTACGCGCCTTGGCTACAGCGCTGGGTCAGCACCGACCCGGCGGGGGATATCGATGGATTGAACCTGTACGGGTTCGTCACCAATAACCCGATGACCTACGCCGACGGCGACGGTTTGATGAAGTTGTTAAAGGTAGAAACTCAAGCGGAGAAAAACACCAGGAAAGAGGAATCGAAGAACCAAAACCAAATGTACCGAAGTCGTTCCCGGTTGACCGCAGGCGTCACCAGGCTCACCGACATTATGAAGATGTCCTCTAGAAGGGCCCTCGAAGCTCAAACGCAACTGGCCAATCATCGCTCGGGCTCGGCCCTTGCCCAATCGGCGGCGATACGCATCGGCAGTCATGTGGCTGTGCAGGCCACAAATTATGGCGTGAGTATTGGTTTTGGCGTCGCGGCCGGAATAGTCGGTAGTGCACTGGGCCCACCTGGCGCCATAGGCTTCGGCCTTTTGGGCTTTACGGTGGGCAAAGGCATCGGCGTTGGCCTGGACTACTTGGCTGAGAGAACAGGTGCAAGTGCATCGGTCAAATTCAAAAGCAGTAAGCTGAGCAAGGAAAAAATCGTGAAGAAGCAGGAATACAAAATGATGCACCTTCCCGAGTATGCCGCGAAAAAAACCCAAGACTTCATCCACGCGGCGACGTCCCCCACGCCAAAGGGCCTTTCGAAACTGGCCAAGGAAACGGTCAACACCGGTACGTCAACCGCCCTGAAAGCTTTAGCTACTACGGGTTCCACCGAAATTTCCGCGTTGATAAAGACGGCAACGGGCGCCGTTGAAATCGTCCATGAAATCGTCGGGGCGGGGCAAGAATTGACCGAGGAAAAATTGGCGATTGCACATACCTACATTACTGGCCTGATCGACTTATTGAATGAGGAAATGGGTATCGTCGAACAGCTATACGATGAGGCAGGTATTGACGCAATCGGGACCTTTGTACCGTTGGAGAAGCTATTTGGAAAATCGAACGGCACCACTCGTGTGGCCCTAAGAAGAGACATGGAAGCCACTATTGGCCGCTTGAGGCAGACGCAAAGCATGCTCTAGTGACCTCGCATTGACGCACATCTCGACGGGTTGGCGGCAGGGCACCTGTTGCCGCCCTCGTCAAGCATCCGTGCGCACCGAAGCCCTGTCAGACCTGACAGGTTCGGTCCAATGTGTTCGCAGCTATATTGGCTGAAGTGACGAACCCTCTCTGCTTGGACATGGAGCCCTTCGATCGATGAGCGCTATCCACAGCCGCACTCCAGATGTCGTTGCCTTCAACTGCCAAGGCCTGGCGGTGCGGCGCGGCGCGTATCTGCGAAGCCAAGCCTCGCCCCCCCCAACCGCGCTGATAACACAGCAACGCTTCAACGTCGCCGGCCAACTCGTTGAACAATGGGACCCTCGCCTGTTCGGCAACGCCCCCAAACCCAATCAGGCCACGGTCTACAACCTTCTGGGCGAGCCACTGCACACCGACAGCGTCGACGCCGGATGGCGCCTGGCGTTGCCGGGGCTGGCGGGTGAAACCTTGCAATTATGGGATGCCCGCGGCAGCCATTGGCGCACGCAGTATGACGAGCAACTGCGCCCGGTGGCCCTGGAGGAAAACGGCCAGGCCCGTGTCGATACTTTCACCTATGCCGACGCCTCTGACGACGCTGGTCATAATCTGCGCAGGCAACTGCTTGAGCAAACCGACCCGTCCGGCACCTTGCGTCTCGACAGTTATGGCTTGTTGGGTATGCCCCTGCGCCAGGCGCGTGTCATCGCCGCCAGTGATGCCTACGTCACCGAGCAAACCTTCGATGCCCTCGGCGCGCTCATTCGCCAGACCGACGCCGGAGGTCATCACCAGGACATGCGCCTGGACGTTGCCGGGCAACTTATACAGGTGAGTCTGCAACTCAAGCAGGACGCCGCGCCGCAACCGCTGCTGCTGGCGGCCCAGTACAACGCCGCCGGCCAGATCGAGCGTCAGGACGCGGCCAATGGCGTCATCAGCCGCTGGGCCTATGACCCGGCCGACGGGCGGCTCAGCACGCTACAGGCCGGAAAACCCAGTGAAGCCCCGCGCCAGAACCTGGCTTACGTCTACGACCCCGTCGGTAATGTGCTGCGCATCGAGGACCTCACGGTCACCACCGTCCATTTCGCCAACCAACGCGTGGATGGCCATCGCGACTTCACTTATGACTCGCTCTATCGCCTGACCGGCGCCAGCGGTTTCGAGGGCGACACACCGCACCTGCAACCCGGCCTGCCGGCCCCGATCATTCCCATCGACCCGAACCGTCTCTTCAATTATTCCCAACGGTATGAATACGACGTGGGCAACAACCTGACCCGCCTGCGCCATGTTCGCGAGGGCAACAATCACACCCAGATCATGCGCATCGACCCAAACAGCAATCGGGGCGTGCGCTGGACGGACGGCGATCCCGAGCCGGATTTCAACACGCTGTTCGATGCCCATGGCAACCAGCGGTTCCTGCAGGCTGGTACGCCAGAGCTGGCTTGGAACCCTCGCGATCAGCTCAGTAGCGTCACGGTGATCCAACGCGACAACAGTTTACGCAACGATGATGAGACCTATCTCTACAGCCAGGGTGAGCGGGTCGAAAAAAACCACACCGCGACCAGCATGGCGCGAAAAACGCACTACTTGCCGGGCCTTGAGATACGTACTTCCAGCGACGGCGAGGTACTCCACGTCATCACCCTTGGGCTGGCTTACGGCAATGTCCGCTGCCTGCATTGGGAGGCCGGCCAACCTGGCGGGATCGAAGCCGATCAGTTGCGCTACAGCCTCGATGATCACCTGGGCTCCGACACCGTAGAGTTAGACCGTCACGGCGGGCTGATCGGCCTTGAGTTTTTTTACCCCTTCGGCGGCACCGCGTGGCAGGCCGGTCGCTCATTGGTGGAAGTCGGCTACAAGACCGTTCGGTACTCTGGCAAGGAAATGGACGAAAGTGGGCTTTACTACTACGGCGCGCGCTATTACGCGCCGTGGCTACAGCGCTGGGTCAGTGCCGATCCGGCAAGGGATGTGGACGGCTTGAATATGTATGCATTTGTGGGAAACAACCCAGTGCGCTACCTGGATGACGGAGGAACAAACAAACTCAAGTGGGAGATCATGAACTACTCGGACTTTATTTCAGAATTGGGGACAGAATCGGCCACGGCCCTGAAGCAAATAGATAGCATCATCACCCAGTCAGGTATCAAGACGAATCTGCTGAAGAATCTGGTGGGTGAGTCCATCGGCGGCGCCCTCGGGTTTGCCGGTGGCTTCGTCGGAGGTGAGGCGTTTGCCAGCGTGGCTCCGCGTCTCAATGATATGCCTTATGTGGGTGGCCTCGTTGGGGGAAATATCGGCGGCGACACGGTCGGCGCGTTGTCCGATGCCATCCTGCCAACGGCACGCTTGATCCGTCCACTGATACCGCAGACATCGGCGATGTCAGTCGAGGCGATTGACCGTAGGCTTGGCTTTCGCGACGCCCCCCTGACCTTTTCCATCAGCGATTTCCCTAGTTTTTTCATGAACCGTGTCGTGGGCTCGGTTATTCCAGGCATGAACTTCTTGAGCCTGGCTGCTCGAGCACAAGAAGCCGAGGACATCAAGACGGGGCTGACACCCATGAAAATCCAGAAAATCGACAAAATGCTCGCCGAATGGAAAGAGGCTCTGGAAAGTCGCTGGACCTCGACCGAGGCGGCTTTTGACACCCTGGGAACCACCGTTATAAAGCCGGGCGAAGTGCTACCTAACGTTAACTACATGACGACACAAGAAACACCGGCACCGATTCATCGTTCAACCCTGCAGCAAAAAACCAGGGGGATCCTGGACTATATCGATCGGGCGCAAAAAGGCATGGCTTCGTACAAAGAGAGCAGGACCACCGACAATCAGTTTTTGCTGAAGCGGGCCAAAGGCCCTACACCGTGATTCGATGGGGCTCGGCGCGCAGGAGCATCACGGCCGACGGAGGCATGCTATCGTGCCCGACCCTGTCCTGCCATGACGTTTTTACATGCCCGCAATGCCACGCCCCTTGCGTCTGTCGTTGTATATCCTGCTGATCCTCACCGGCGCGATCATTGCCGCCACCCTGGCCGTGCGCCACGCAGAACGCGAGGCGCTGGAGGAAGACGCCAGCCGTGCCAGCCAACAACTGGCGCTGTACGCCAATTCCCTCCACACCTTGATCGAACGCTACCGCGCCCTGCCCGCCGTACTGGCGCTGGACCCGCAGTTGCGCGATGCCCTCAAGGGCCCGGTCGGCGCGACGCAGCAGGATGCATTGAACCGCAAGCTGGAAAAAATCAATGGTGCCGCACAGTCGTCCACCCTGGAATTGCTCGACCACAACGGCTTGGCCGTCGCCGCCAGCAACTGGCGATTGCCCAGCAGTTACGTCGGGCACAATTACGGTTTTCGTCCTTACTTCATCCAGACCCGCACTCTGGGCACCGGGCGGTTCTACGCAGTGGGCGTGACCAGTGGCATCCCGGGCTATTTTTTGTCCAGCGCGGTGACCGGCGACAACGGCGAGTTCCTCGGCGCCATGGTGGTGAAGCTGGAGTTCCCCGAGCTTGAGCGCGAATGGCGCCAGGGCAGCGACACGCTGTTGGTCAGCGATGCGCGGGGGATCATTTTCATCGCCAACCGCCCCGGCTGGCGCTATCGCCATCTGCAACCCTTGACCGACAGCGACCGCGCCGAACTCAAGGCCACTCGCCAATACGACAAGCAACCGCTACAACCCTTGACCTTCGATCCGCTGCGACGCTTTGACGATAACAGTCACTTGTCCCGGGTCGAGGCGCCCGACGGCCCGGCGGACTACCTTTGGGAATCCCTGCCGTTGACCAGCGAAGGCTGGACCTTGCACCTGCTACGCCGTCCGCAGATCGCTTTCGAAGACCTGCGCAACGCCGGCCTCGCCGCCGCCGGGTCGTGGTTGGCGCTGGTGTTCCTGCTGCTGTTTCTCAACCAACGCTGGCGCCTGGCGAAACTGCGCCAACGCAGCCGCGAAGAACTCGAACGGCTGGTGGATGAACGCACCCGCGAATTGCACACCGCCCAGGACGGCCTGGTGCAATCGGCCAAGCTCGCGGCCCTGGGGCAGATGTCGGCGGCGCTGGCCCACGAGATCAACCAGCCGCTGACCGCCCAACGCATGCAATTGGCAACCCTGCGCCTGCTGCTGGATCACGGCCGGGTAGACGATGCCTACAAAGCCCTCAAGCCGGTGGATGACATGCTGACCCGCATGGCCGCCCTCACCGGCCATTTGAAGACGTTCGCGCGCAAGAGCCCCAGCGGCCTGCGCGAACGCCTGGACCTGGCGGCGGTGGTCGACCAGGCCCTGCAACTGCTGGACACGCGCCTACGCGACGAGCAGGTCAGCACCGTTTTGCACCTGACCCGCCCGGCGTGGGTGCGCGGCGATGCGATTCGCCTCGAACAGGTCTTGATCAACCTGCTGCGCAACGCCCTCGACGCGATGGCCGACCAACCGCTCAAGCGCCTGGAAGTGCGTCTTCAGGCCGATGACCAATTGTGGAGCCTGACCGTGACAGACAGCGGCAACGGGATCGCCGAGGAACACCTGGCCCAGGTATTCGACCCGTTCTTCACCACCAAGGCCGTGGGCGATGGCCTGGGCCTGGGGCTGGCGGTTTCGTTTGCAATCATTCACGAATCCGGCGGGCGGCTGACGGCGGACAACCATGAAAACGGCGCGGTATTCTGCGTGACCTTGCCCATCGACCAGGAGGCGCAGTTGCATGCTTGATTCGGTCATAGTCGTCGATGACGAAACCAGTATCCGCACAGCCGTCGAGCAATGGCTGAGCCTGTCGGGGTTCCAGGTGCAATTGTTCAGTCGCGCCGAGGATTGCCTGGCGCAGTTGCCGGACAATTATCCGGGGGTGATCCTCAGCGACGTGCGCATGCCCGGACTTGGCGGCCTGGAGCTGCTGGCCGAAGTACGCCGGCGCGACCCGGACCTGCCGGTCATCCTGTTGACCGGCCATGGCGACGTGCCGATGGCGGTGGAAGCCATGCGCGACGGCGCCTATGACTTTCTCGAAAAACCTTTCAGCCCAGAAGCCCTTCTTGGCAGTTTGCGCCGGGCCCTGGACAAGCGTTTCCTGATCTTGGAAAACCGTCGACTGCACGAGCAGGCCGATGCGAGGGTCAAGCTGGATACCACGCTGCTTGGCGCCTCCCGGGCGCTGCAAAACCTGCGGCGCCAAGTGCTGGACCTGGCGACCCTGCCGGTCAATGTGTTGATCCGCGGTGAAACCGGCAGCGGCAAGGAACTGGTCGCCCGTTGCCTGCACGACTTCGGTCCGAGGGCGAGCAAGCCCTTCGTCGCGTTGAACTGCGCGGCCATTCCCGAACAGCTGTTCGAGGCCGAACTGTTCGGCCATGAAAGCGGCGCCTTCACCGGTGCCCAAGGCAAGCGCATCGGCAAGCTCGAATACGCCGACGGCGGCACGCTGTTTCTCGATGAGATCGAAAGCATGCCGTTGGCCCAGCAGGCCAAACTGCTGCGCGTGCTTCAGGAAAAAAAACTCGAGCGACTGGGCTCCAACCAGAGCATCCACGTAGACCTGCGCATCATCGCCGCCACCAAACCAGACTTGCTGGACGAAGCCCGGGCCGGGCGCTTTCGCGAGGACCTGGCCTATCGCCTGAACATCGCCGAACTGCGCCTGCCGCCCCTGCGTGAACGGCGCGAGGACATTGCGCTGCTGTTCGAACATTTCGCCCACAGCGCCGCCGAACGCCTCGGCCGTCCCGCCCTGCCGTTGAGCGGTCCGCAGTTGAGCCATCTGCTCAGCCACGATTGGCCGGGCAACGTGCGCGAACTGGCCAACGTCGCCGAACGGCAGGTGCTGGGGCTGGATCAACCGCCCGTCCTGGACACGGAACCGGGGCAATCGCTCGCCGCCCAGCAGGAAGCCTTCGAGGCCCAATGCCTGCGCGCCGCCCTGACCCGACACAAGGGTGATGTAAAAGCCGTGCTCGAAGAACTGCAACTGCCGCGCCGCACCTTCAATGAAAAGATGCAGCGGCATGGGCTGAGTCGGGAGATGTTTTTGTAAGGCCGGCGGTTTTCACCCGATCGACATAAGCGGATTCCCGCCCACATCCCCACCCGCAATGAGCGGATTTCCGCCCATCCAGCATTACAACCCCCTCTAGGCCGGCCTTCTCGCACCTGGCACAGCTCCTGCTATAGCCCTGGCAGGCTGCGTTCCCACGCGCTCCACAAAAACAATTAAACGAAGGATCCTTCAATGGACAACTCCAACGCCCTGCCCATTGGGTCGGCTGCCGTGCCCGCCCGTGAAAGAACCACCGCCAGCCGAATCAAATCGATCTTCAGCGGCTCGGTTGGCAACATGGTCGAGTGGTACGACTGGTACGTCTACGCCGCTTTCTCGTTGTACTTCGCCAAAGCCTTCTTCCCCAAGGGCGACACCACCGCCCAACTGCTCAACACCGCCGCGATCTTTGCCGTGGGCTTCCTGATGCGCCCGATCGGCGGCTGGCTGATGGGCCTGTACGCTGACCGCGCCGGTCGTAAACGGGCCCTGATGGCCTCGGTCTACCTGATGTGCTTCGGCTCGTTGATCATCGCCCTGAGCCCCGGCTACGAAACCATCGGCGTCGGCGCGCCGATCCTGCTGGTGTTCGCCCGCTTGCTCCAAGGCCTGTCGGTCGGTGGCGAGTACGGCACCTCGGCGACCTACCTGAGCGAGATGGCAACCAAGGAACGTCGCGGCTTTTTCTCCAGCTTCCAGTACGTGACCCTGATCTCCGGCCAGCTCATTGCCCTGGGCGTGCTGATCGTGCTGCAACAGACCCTCACCACCGAGCAGCTGTACGCCTGGGGCTGGCGCATCCCGTTCGCCATCGGCGCGCTGTGCGCAGTCGTTGCGCTGTACCTGCGTCGCGGCATGGAAGAAACCGAGTCATTCACCAAGAAAGAAAAAGCCAAGGAAAGCGCCATGCGCACCTTGATGCGCCATCCCAAGGAATTGATGACCGTGGTCGGCCTGACCATGGGCGGCACGCTGGCGTTCTACACCTACACCACCTACATGCAGAAATACCTGGTGAATACGGTCGGCATGAGCATCTCCGACTCCACCACCATTTCCGCCGCCACGCTGTTCCTGTTCATGTGCCTGCAACCTTTGATCGGCGGGTTGTCGGACAAGGTCGGGCGCCGGCCGATCCTGATCGCCTTCGGCATCCTGGGCACATTGTTCACGGTGCCGATCCTCACCACCCTGCACACCATCCAGACCTGGTGGGGCGCGTTCTTCCTGATCATGGCCGCGCTGATCATCGTCAGCGGCTACACCTCGATCAACGCGGTGGTGAAAGCCGAGTTGTTCCCTACCGAAATCCGCGCCCTGGGCGTCGGCCTGCCCTATGCATTGACCGTGTCGATCTTCGGCGGCACCGCTGAATACATCGCCCTGTGGTTCAAGAGCATTGGCATGGAGACCGGTTACTACTGGTACGTGACGGCGTGCATCGCGGTATCGCTGCTGGTCTACATCACCATGAAAGACACCCGCAAGCACTCGCGGATCCTGACTGACTGACAGCTCCGCTCGTACAAACGAAAGGGGCGAACCTGCACGGGCTCGCCCCTTTTTTCGTTCCAGGCCGGCGTCGTTTCCTACATTAATTTCCACTTAATGGCCGCACTCCATCCTCCCCCTCATCCACTATCGATGCTTGGAGTATGACCATGAAAACCAAACTGATCTTCGCCCTGACCCTCAGTGCACTGGCAAGCAGCGCCTTCGCCGACGACGGCTTCGAGCGCACCGGCACTGCCGCTTTTATCGCCAGCAGCCATGAGCGCGCCGGCTCCGCCGTTGTTGCGAAGAAGGATGAGAATCACGCGATCGAACCTGCCGTGGCGGCCGATGGTTCCGACCATAGCGATGCGGCGTCGACCAACTGATCCCAGCACAACCGGTGCTGACAAAAATGTCTGGTCCCTGCACTATCGTCGGATCCTTCTGACCAGCACCGGACCTCCATCTTTCATGCCCGACGATATCCATTACTACGAACCCGCCAACGGTCACGGCCTGCCCCACGATCCGTTCAATGCGATCATTGGCCCGCGGCCGATTGGCTGGATTTCTTCACAGGACGGCGAGGGCCGCCTGAATCTCGCACCCTACAGTTTCTTCAACGCGTTCAACTACGTTCCGCCGATCGTTGGTTTCTCCAGCGTCGGGCGCAAGGACAGCCTGAACAACATCGAGCAGACCGGCGAGTTCGCTTGGAACCTGGCCACGCGCCCGCTGGCCGAGCAGATGAACCAGAGCTGTGCGATGGTCGCGCCAGAGGTCAATGAATTTGAGCTGGCGGGCCTGACGCCGGCGGCGTCGCGGGTGATCCGGGTGCCACGCGTGGCCGAGAGCCCGGTGTCTTTTGAATGCAAGGTCACCCAGATCATTCAACTGCAGCGCGCTGACCAGGCACTGGTGCCGAGCTGGCTGATCCTAGGCGAAGTGGTCGCCGTGCATATCGCCAAATGGCTGTTGAAGGATGGGGTATACGACACTGCCGCCGCCGAGCCGATCTTGCGCGGTGGCGGGCCGGCGGATTATTTCCAGCTGGGGCCCGAGGCGTTGTTCAAGATGCATCGTCCCCAATAGGAACAACGCAGTTCCCCGTGGCGAGGGAGCTTGCTCCCGCTGGGTTGCGCAGCAGCCCCTGTTTTGATGGGCGCTTCGCACCCAAGCGGGAGCAAGCTCCCTCGCCACAAAAGCAATGCCAGTGATGCTGATTACCAGACCAACCCGCCCTCG
This sequence comes from Pseudomonas sp. Z5-35, assembly GCF_051131945.1. Taxonomy (NCBI): domain Bacteria; kingdom Pseudomonadati; phylum Pseudomonadota; class Gammaproteobacteria; order Pseudomonadales; family Pseudomonadaceae; genus Pseudomonas; species Pseudomonas sp. Z5-35. The sequence continues at coordinate 1,306,651 of NZ_CP071640.1, read as the reverse complement.
TCGTCGACACCCTTCAGGTGAGTCAGCTTCACCGCGGCCGCTTCATCGGCCTTGGTAGCAGTCTCGAACGTCTGTTCTTCAAGCACTTTATTGAAACGCGGCTTGTCGGGACTGCCGATGGCCTTGGTGGCGATGGCGGCGTAATAGCCGCCACCCTCCTTGGGTACAACAGCGGAAACAGCTTCAAAAGTGTCAAAGGCTTTACGTGCCATAACGCGCATCCTGGCGGTGGAAAATGACCGTCATTAAACCTTCAACCGGCCAGTTTGTGTACCTTCGCCATGCACCCTTCGGTCGCCTGGGCGGCGGACACTTCGCGAAAGGTGTGGAAATCCAGGCTGCTCACCACCAGGTCTTGCACCAGCTCGGCGAAAATCGCCATCGCTGGCGAGTTGAAATAGGCGTCCATCGCCTGCTGGTTGACCCACAGCCCAGACACCAGCCACAAGTCGGCATCGCATTGCGATTGCTGCAAGGCAAAGTGCAGGCAACCGGGCGCCTGGCGCGATGGCGTGATCAACGTGCTCAGGCGCGCGCCGAGCGGCTGGCTGCAACCGGCGCGTGCCCGGACAAAAGCCATGTGACTGACGGGGATCTGTGTAGTCATGTTCAACCCTCCCAGGTAATCCGTTGTGCGGCCGGGGACAGGCCGCGACAGGATCAAAGGTTAAGCGCCCGTGCGCCAGCTTCGTTAGTCGATTCCTGCCGACCCATTGCACGATCCTGCCCGTCGAGTGCAGCGCATCCAGCCCGGATGCGCTGAAAACACCGACAGATGAAACAAAAGGTTTCAAGCAAGTTTCGACCGGGCTGCACGGCCCAGTCCCCACCCGTCGTGCAGGATCAGGCAAGCTTTCAACAGGATGTGACTACCGCTACGCCTTGCACAAACATAAGCTCTGTCTCATCGCTCCCCGTTTTACTTGAGGATCCCCGGCATGTCGCCACTCGACCACGCCCCCGTCCCGCTGGACACCTACCTGGAACAACAGCGCGCCGAACTGGCCTCGATCATCGAGCGCAACACCCGCGAGGATGGCAGCTACGCCACGGCCATCGGCTCGCTGAATCTGTCGCGACACAGCCAACCGCACAGGTTCGCCCCGGTGCTGGCGCAACCGGCGCTGTGCATCATGGCCCAGGGCAGCAAGCAGGTGCGCCTGGCGGACGAAACATTCAATTACGACCCGCTGCATTATCTGGTGGTCTCGGTCTCGATGCCGTTGAGTGGATGCATCGCCAATGTCTCGCCCGAGCAGCCGATCCTGGCCCTGCGCCTGGACATCGACCCGGCGGAAATCACCGCGCTGATCGCCGACGCGGGACCCTTGGGTGTACCGACCCGCCCCGCCGGGCGCGGCCTGTATGTCGAACGCCTGGACACGCCGATGCTCGACGCCGTACTGCGCCTGGCGCGGCTGCTCGATACGCCGAAGGACATCGGCATGCTCGCGCCGCTGGTACGCCGGGAAATCCTCTATCGCCTGCTGCGCAGTCCGCAGGGCTATCGGCTCTACGAAATTGCCATCGCCAACAGTCAGAGCCATCGCATCAGCCAGGCGATCAAATGGCTCAACGGCCATTTCGAACAGCCGCTGCGCATCGATGACCTGGCCCGGGAGGTCAACCTCAGTGTCTCGACGCTGCATCATCGCTTCAAGGCCATGACGGCCATGAGCCCGCTGCAATACCAAAAGCAATTGCGCCTGCAAGAAGCCCGGCGGCTGATGCTGGCCGAAGGGCTTGAAGCGTCGGCGGCGGGGTATCGGGTCGGTTATGAAAGCCCTTCGCAGTTCAGCCGCGAGTACAGCCGCCTGTTCGGCGCACCGCCGCTGCGCGATCTCGCGCGGTTGCGCATGACCGTTTGATCTGGTTTTTCGAGCAGCTTTTTACGAGCCTTCAGCACGCCGGCTCCACCGTGCCTGATCCACCTCGATCAACGTCGGACCTTGCCGGCCGCGGGCAACGAGCAACGCGGCTCGCAATGACGGCGCATCGTCAACGGCCTCGGCGTCACAGCCCAGGGCTTTGGCGACGGCGATGAAATCCGGCGTGTAGATGTCGACGCCCAGCGGCTCGATGGCCCGGTTGAGCATGTATTTCTTGATCTCTTCGTAGCCCTGGTTATTCCACAGCAGCACGATAATGGGCGTGCGCGCTTCCACGGCGCTGGCCAGTTCGGCCAAGGTGAACTGCAAGCCACCATCGCCGATCAGGCACACCACTGGCGGGCGGCCATCGCCCTGGTCGCCCCCGCCGAGCCAGGCGCCGACCGCCGCTGGCAACGCGTAGCCGAGGGTGCCGTAACCGGTGGACGAATTGAACCAGCGGCGCGGATGCTCTGGATTGAAGGTGAGATTGCCGGTGTATACGGGCTGGGTGGAATCGCCGACGAAGACCGCGTCGGGCAGTGTTTGCAAAACCGTGTCGAGGAATAAGGCCTGGACGCGAGTCGGGGCGTCCCATTGCCGGTCGAGTTCGGCCCGCAGTCGTGCAACACGAGCCGCCCCCCAAGTATCGTGACGCGCGTCGAGCGCTTGTCGATTCAACGCATCGAGCAAGGCGCCGGCAGCCATCCGGGCATCGGCCACCAACGCCAGTTTCGGCGGGTAGTTGCGCACCGTCTGGTCGGGGTCGATGTCGATGCGCAGCAGCGCACCGGGAATCTCGAAGCCGCCGGCGAAGGTGACGTCGTAATCGGTCTCGGCCAGTTCGGTGCCGATGGCCAGCACCACGTCGGCCTCGGCCACCAGGGCACGGGTCGCGACCAGGCTCTGGGTGGAGCCGATCAACAAGGGATGACTGGAGGCCAGCAAGCCCTTGGCGTTGATGGTCAACGCGACCGGGGCAGCGAGGCGTTCGGCCAGTTCGGTCAATTCGAGCGACGCGTCGACTGCGCCGCCGCCGGCCAGGATCAAGGGTCGTTCAGCCGTTGCCAGCAGGCTCGCCATCTGCGCCACGGCTGCGGGCGCGGCGCCGGCACGACTGATATTTACCGGTGTGCTGGCGAGCAAGTCATCGGCCTTCTCGACGAGCACATCCAATGGGATCTCGATGTGCACCGGTCGCGGCCGTGCGGCCTGGAACAACGCAAAAGCCCGGGCCAGCACCCCTGGCAATTGCGCAGCGGACATCAATGTGTGGGAAAACGCCGCCACACCGCCCACCAGTGCACTCTGGTTCGGCAGCTCATGCAACTTGCCCCGCCCGCCGCCCAATTGGCTGCGCGACTGCACGCTGGAGATCACCAGCATCGGGATCGAATCGGCGTAGGCCTGGCCCATGGCCGTGGTGATGTTGGTCATGCCCGGCCCGGTGATGATGAAACACACGCCGGGCTTGCCACTGACCCGGGCATAACCGTCAGCCATGAAGCCGGCGCCCTGCTCGTGACGCGGCGTCACATGGCGGATGTTTGAATGGGCCAGCCCGCGATACAGCTCGACGGTGTGGACGCCGGGAATGCCGAACACCTGCTCCACGCCATAACCTTCGAGTAACTTGACCAATACCTCGCCGCACGTCGCCATCGTCAATGCCTTTTTTCTTCAGGATGGCGCTATTGGAGCGGTCGGGCCATGGCGGCAACAATCGATAAAAAGTCATACTAGCCATGTCCACACGTCATGGCTCAAATCCAATGAAACGGCTTCCTCCGCTGCCGACGCTGCACACCTTCCTGATTACGGCCCAATGCTGCAACTTCACCCGCGCGGCTGAACAGTTGCACATCACCCAGGGCGCGGTGAGCCGACAGATCGCTGGGTTGGAAGCACACTTGGGTTACCCGCTGTTCCAGCGTCAGGCGCGAGGCCTGAGCCTGACCGCCGAGGGCCAGGCGTGGCTGCCCCGGGTGCAGCAGGTGTTCGGCCTGATTGGCGAAGCGGTGGCGCAGATCGGGGAAAAACGCCAGGCCCTGCGACTCAAGGCCCCCACGTGCGTGATGCGCTGGTTACTGCCGCGCCTGCTGCAATGGCAAAAGGAACGCCCGGACGTCCCGGTGGAATTGACCACCACGGTCCGGCATGGGGTGGATTTTCAGCGCGAGGCGTTCGACGCGGCGGTGGTCTACGGGCCACCGCCTGACGCCTCGTTGGCATGCCTGCATCTGTTCGACGAACAACTGACGCCGGTCTGCTCCCGTCCGTTGCTGGAAGGTCCCGTACCGCTGCGCTCGCCTGACGATCTGCAGCAGCACTTGCTGCTGCACCCCACCACCGATGAGCGCGACTGGAACGCTTGGTTGGCCGAGGCCGATGTGCGCCTGAACAACGTCAGCAAGGGCCAGCATTTCGAAACCCTAGACCTGGCGATGTCCATGGCCTCCCAGGGCACAGGCGTGGCGATTGGCGACTGGTCGCTGATCGGCGATGACCTGAGCGCCGGACGGCTGGTGATGCCGTTCGACCTGAAAGTCACGACCGGGTTGGGTTATCACCTGGTGCACCCGCGCAAAACCCAGGCGTCAGAACCGTTGCGGGAGTTGATGGAATGGCTGGTGGAGCAGGCCCGGCGCAGATAGCTAAATTACTGCAAATCCCGTGGCGAGGGAGCTTGCTCCCGCTGGGTTGCGCAGCAGCCCCAAAAATCTCTGGCCTTGATCAGGTTTTGGGGTGAGGTCTTTCGGGACCGCTTCGCGGTCCAGCGGGAGCAAGCTCCCTCGCCACAGGGGATCGTGTCAATCCTGAATGTCAGAGCACATTCGGCACCTGCGCCGACTCAACCTGCGCCCAATGGGAAGTGTCTTCGCGGTGCTGTTGCAAGTATGGCAACACGGCGCCCAACAATGGCTCTTTGAACGCCTCTTGAAAGCGATGAGCCAGGCCTGGAATCAGCTTCAACTGGCTGCCGCGAATGTGCGCCGCCAAATGCACGCCATGCATCACCGGCAGCAACGGATCGGCGGTGCCGTGGACCACCAGCGTCGGCACCTGCAGCTGATTGAGCAGCGCCACCCGGCTCGGCTCCGCCAGGATCGCCATGATCTGGCGCTTCACGCCCTCGGGATTGAAGGCCCGGTCATACGCCACGGCGGCCTGGTGCAGCAAGGCTTGCCGATCATCGACCACCATCGGGCTGCCGAGCGCGGCAAGCAGGTCGGCCTGCTGTTCCAGCGCCACTTGGCGATTCGGCGCGCTGCGCCGCGACAACAATTGCACCAGCGTTTCACTCGGCGCGGGCAAGCCTTGGGCGCCGGAGCTGGTCATGATAAGCGTAAGACTCTCGACCCGCTGCGGCGCCATCGCGGCCATGTGCTGGGCGATCATCCCGCCCATGCTCACCCCCAGCACATGGAAGTTCTCCACGTCCAAGGCGTCCATCAACCCCAGGCCATCGGCGGCCATGTCGGTCAAGGCGTACGGCGCGGCCACCGGCAGGCCAAGCTTGTAGCGCAGCGCTTCGAACGTCAGGTTGGCGCTGCCGGGGGCCTGGCGCCAGGCGGAAAGGCCGACGTCCCGATTGTCGTAGCGGATCACCCTAAAGCCCTGTTCACACAAGGCCTCCACCACTTCATCCGGCCAATGGATCAATTGCCCGCCCAGGCCCATCACCAGCAGCAATGCTGGATCGGACGCACGGCCGATGCTCTGGTACGCCAGGCTTACCTGGTCCAGGTCGACCCGTTGGGTCGCGACATTGACATCACAACGAGAAGCCGCCAACGACGGCAGGCCGCACAGCAAGGCGGCCAGGAAAATGAATACACGCATGAACAAACACCAAAACGCAGAACCCCAGTAGAGCGCGAGTCTGATGAAGTTTGTTCAAGCGCGCTGCCACAATTGCGTGACAGTTTGATGAAGATTGCCGAGTGGTTATCCGAAGCTCCCTCGCCACAAAGCCAGGCTCACCCCAGAAAGGGACCACGGTTCAAGCCAACTGACTGCGCAACCGTCGCGCCGCCGCCACCATGTTTACCAGCGCCGCTTCGGTTTCCGGCCAGGCCCGCGTCTTCAGGCCACAATCGGGATTGATCCACAACCGCTCGGCGGGGATGCGCTGCACGGCTTTGCTCATCAGAGCGACGATCTCGGCGGTGTCTGGTACCCGTGGCGAGTGGATGTCGTAGACGCCCGGCCCGATGTCGTTGGGATAGTCGAACGCCTCGAAGGCGTCGAGCAATTCCATGTCCGAGCGCGAGGTTTCAATCGTGATGACATCGGCGTCCATGTCGGCGATGGCTTTGATCACATCGTTGAATTCGCTGTAGCACATGTGGGTGTGGATCTGGGTTTCATCGCTTATGCCTGATGCGCTCAGGCGGAACGCTTGCACCGCCCAGTCGAGGTAGTCCTGCCATTGTCCGCGTCGCAGCGGCAGGCCTTCACGAAAGGCCGCCTCGTCGATCGGGATGATGCCGATCCCGGCTTTTTCCAGGTCGACCACTTCGTCGCGCAGGGCCAGGGCCAATTGCTGCGCCTGAACCTGGCGTGACACGTCTTCGCGGGGGAACGACCACATCAGCATAGTCACGGGGCCGGTGAGCATGCCTTTCATGGGTTTGTCGGTGAGGCTTTGCGCATAACGAATCCAGTCGACCGTCATCGCCTTGGGCCGGCTGATGTCGCCATAGATGATCGCCGGTTTTACGCACCGCGAGCCGTAGCTCTGCACCCAACCGAATCGGGTGAAGGCGTAGCCGTCCAGTTGTTCGGCGAAATATTCCACCATGTCATTGCGCTCGGCTTCGCCATGCACCAGCACATCCAGGCCCAGGCGTTCCTGGATCTGCACGGCGTGGCGGATCTCGGTGCGCATCGCCTCCTGATAATCGTTGGCCGACAGCTTGCCTTGCTTGTAAGCCTGTCGCGCCAGGCGAATCGCCGGGGTTTGCGGGAAAGAGCCGATGGAGGTGGTGGGAAACGTCGGTAACTTGAGCCGCGCACGTTGCTGTTCGATGCGTTTGGCAAACGCTGAACACCGCTGGCTGTCGTGGGGCCCAATCGCCGCGAGACGGGCCTGGACCTCGGCGTTGTGGATGCGCGACGAGCCCGCGCGACTGACTTGAATCTCCCGGTCATGGATCAATGCCCGTTGCACGCCAGGAGCTTGCGGATCGTTCAGCGCATCACGCAACACCGCGACTTCACCGCACTTCTGCACGGCGAACGCCAGCCAGCTCTTGAGCTCGGGGTCGAGTTTGTCTTCGCGCTCCAGGTCCACCGGGCTGTGCAACAGCGAGCATGAGGTGCTGACCCAGAGGTTGTCGCCGAACCGTTCCTGGGCGGGACGCAATTGCGTCAGCGCCTGCTCCAGTTCGCAGCGCCAGACGTTGCGACCGTTAACCAGGCCCACCGAGAGAATCTTGTAGGTCGGCAGGCGGTCCAGCACCTGGCCCAGTTGTTCTGGGTCACGTACCGCGTCGATGTGCAAGCCGTCCACCGGCAGGTTCACCGCCAGGCCAAGGTTGTCTTGCAGGCCACTGAAATAGGTCGCCACCAGTTTCTTCAGCGGCGAATATTGAAGGATGTGATAAGCCCGTTCGAAGGCGTTTCTCCAAGCCAGCGGCAGGTCAAGGGTGAGGATCGGTTCATCGATCTGCACCCATTCCACGCCTTGGGCCTTGAGGCGATTGAGGATTTCACCGTAGACCGGCAGCAGGCGCTCCAAGAGGTCGAGCTTGTCGAAGTCGCCGCCCTTGGCCTTGCCCAGCCAGAGGTAGGTCAGCGGACCGATGACCACTGGCTTGACCCGATGGCCCAGTGCATGGGCTTCGTCGACTTCGTCGAACAGTTGCTGCCAGCTCAGGGCGAAGGTCTGGTCAGCGGAGAACTCCGGGACCAGGTAGTGGTAGTTGGTGTCGAACCACTTGGTCAATTCCTGGGCGTGTTGCGCGGGACCCTGGTCGGCGCTACAACAGGCAGTCGTGGCGCCACGGGCCATGGTAAACAGGGTGTCGAGCGTCGGCAGGCCCTTGTCGTCCAAGGTGTTGTGAAAGCGCGGCGGGACCGCGCCCAGGGTCAAGGTGTGGCTGAGCACCTGGTCGTACCAGGCAAAATCGCCCACGGGCAGCAGGTCAATGCCGGCGTCTTTCTGCAACTGCCAGTGCCGGGCCCGCAATTCACGGCCCACGGCCTGCAAGGCGGTCGGTGCCAGGTCGCCCTTCCAATAGGCTTCGAGGGCTTTCTTCAGTTCGCGGTCGGCGCCGATGCGAGGAAAACCGAGGATGTGGGCCAGAGCCATGGTGACTGTCCTTCTGTAAAAGATGGCGCCATTGTCGACAGCCAGGCCTACATGAGACAAACTCAACCTTTTCGTGTTGATCACAAGTTTTATTCATGGAGCAACCCCGGTGCTTGAACTCCGTCACCTCAAGACCCTGCACGCCCTGCGTGAAGCCGACAGCCTGGTGGAGGCCGCCGAACGCCTGCACCTGACCCAGTCAGCGCTGTCCCACCAGTTCAAGGAACTGGAGGAGCGCCTGGGCATCCAGTTATTCGTGCGCAAGACCAAACCGGTACGATTCACCAGCGCCGGCCTGCGCCTGTTGCAACTGGCCGACGCCACCCTGCCCTTGTTGCGCGGCGCCGAACGGGACATCGCTCGGCTGGCCGGCGGCACCGCCGGGCGTTTGCACATGGCGATCGAATGTCACAGTTGCTTCCAATGGCTGATGCCCACCATCGACCAGTTTCGCGATGCCTGGCCGGAAGTCGAACTGGACCTGGCTTCGGGCTTCGCCTTCGCCCCGCTGCCGGCCCTGGCCCGTGGCGACCTCGACCTGGTGGTGACTTCCGACCCGCTGGAACTGGCCGGCATCACCTATGTGCCGCTGTTCACCTACGAAGCGATGCTCGCGGTGGCCAACCAGCACCGACTGGTGGGCAAGGCGTACATCGTGCCCGAAGACCTGGTCAGCGAAACCCTGATCACCTACCCGGTGGAACGCGATCGGTTGGACATCTTCACCCGCTTCCTCGAACCAGCCGACATCGAACCGGCCCAGGTCCGTACCTCGGAGCTGACGGTGATGATGATGCAACTGGTGGCCAGCGGCCGAGGCGTGTGCGGCATGCCGCATTGGGCGCTGCATGAATACAGCTCACGGGGCTATGTGAAGGCCAAGCGACTGGGGGAGAAAGGCTTGTTTGCCACGCTGTACGCGGCGGTGCGCACCGACATGCTCGATGCGCCGTACATGCGCGATTTCTTGCTGACGGCCAAGGACACGTCGTTCTCGACCCTCGACGGTGTCAGTGCCGTTCGCTGACCGCTTTTTGTGGCGAGGGAGCTTGCTCCCGCTCGATTGCGTAGCGATTGCGTAGCGATTGCAAAAGAATGGGGCCGCTACGCAGCCCAGCGGGAGCAAGCTCCCTCGCCACAAAAGCTCGACAATTCCAGGCTCTCAAAGCTTGGCAACCCATATCTGGGGCAAGTTAAAGCTCCAGCCACATATGAATTTTGTCGAAATACTCTTCGCCCACACGAATCGCCATCGGTTCGAGCCCGTAGAGCACGAAACCGCAGCGCTGGTAGAGCTTGACGGCCGGGTCGTTGCCGGCGGTGACGGTCAGTTGCACCAGCCGCAGGAAGGCATGGCGACGGGCTTCGTTGAGGGCTGACTGCACCAGTTGTTCGCCAAGCCCTCCGTGGCGAAGGCCTTCGGCAACGTACATGCCGAACAGCGTCGCCTTGTGCCGGGCCTTCAACCGAGGCTCCAGGGCCAGGCCGACGATACCGACCAGTTCGTCCGCCACGAACGCCCCGAGGATCACATCGACCCGGCTGGTCAGGCGCGATTCCCACCAATTGATGGGCAGCGCCGCCCGTTCGCTGGTGCTCGAGGTGAAGGCTTGTGGATGCAGCTCATAGGCCTGGAGCATCAGCTCGCGATACGCCAGTGCATCACCCGCTTTCAGCCGCCGGATGCTCACGCCGAACGCCGTTGCTCAAGCATGAGCCGCAGCGCCAACGCACCCAGCACGAACCCCATGCAGTAACGCTGCGCCGCCAGCCAGGTCGGGTTGTGGACGAACCAAGAGGCAATCCCGGCGGCGAACAGGGCGATCAGCAAGTTGACGCTGAAACTGACGCTGATCTGGGTCAGCCCGAGGATGATGCTCTGGGTGAACAGCGAGCCGTGTTCCGGGCTGATGAACTGCGGGAACACCGAGAGATAGAACACCGCGATCTTCGGATTCAGGGCGCTGGTCAGAAAGCCCATGGTGATCAGTTTGCGCGTCGAGTCCGCGGGCAACTGCCGGGCCTGGAACGGCGAGCGCGCGCCCGGCTTCAAGGCCTGCCAAGCCAGCCACAACAGGTAAAGCGCACCCGCCCATTTCAGCACTTCATAGGCCATCGGCACGGCCAGGAACACCGCCGTCAGCCCCGCCGCTGCCGCGAACATGTGCACGAAAAAGCCCGCCACCACACCCAGCAAGGACGTGACGCCGGCCTTGCGGCCCTGGCAGATGGAACGGGAAATCAGGTAGATCATGTTCGGGCCGGGCGTGAGCACCATCAGCAACGCAGCAGCGGCGAAAATCAGCAGGTCCGGCAAGGGAATCATGGGCGTCAGTCCTTGAATCAGCAGGTTGCGAGGCAGTGGCTTCGATAAAACGGCAGGATTACCTCGCCTGTCAGTGGCGCCAGCAGCAGGTCGCTGGCGCCGAGCGGATCGATCCAGCGGACTTCTTCAATCTCGGCGGCGGGGACAGCCGGGGCGTCGCTGTTCAGCAAAAACACCTCGGCGCGCACGGTAAAACCCGGCTCGTTGGCGGCCGGTGCGCTGAACTGCCCCAAGTAGCGGGCCTGTACCGGATCGATCGCGAGCCCAAGCTCTTCCTCCAGTTCGCGAGCCAGCGCCTGCAGCGGTTGCTCATGCGGCTCGATCTTGCCACCGGGCTGCATGAAGGCCAAGGTGCCGCGCTTACGCACCAACAGGGTCCGACCGTCCGGGCCGATGAGCAGAGCGGCGGCGATACGGATGAGAGAAGTGGTCATGTTCAACAATCTCGGGCAGGAAATGCCGGGCAGATTACAGATCGCGGCAGCAGGCGCAAAGCCCGTCGTCGCATCTGCAATCAACGCCTTCCACCAGAGGCGTCTCAACCCAGCATCGGCTTCGGCGCCGTAGGGTCCGCCTCCTCTTCGGGGATCTTGACGAACACGCTGTAGCGCGCCCCTTCCATCGCTTCGAAGGCGATGAGTTTCTCGATCAGCGGCCCGCTCAAGACCTTGCCGGCGTTGAGCAACAGCATGCCATTGTCGGCATTGAGGTTGCGCGCCAGGACCATGCCGGCCGCCAGCTCGCGGGTGGTCGCGACCTTCACCGTCGGGTCGGACAAGGTCACGTCTTCCAGGTACTCGGCACAGGCCTTGATGAAATCCTCGACCATGTTTGGGTCGTACAGCTTGCCGGTGTAGTTGCGGATGTAGACCAGCGCTTCGTCGCTGTTCATCTGCCGCTCCAGGATCAACCCGCGCTGCAACTCGATGAAGTCCACCGCCAGTTTCAACAGGCGCGAGCCAAACGGAATGGCCTCGCCCTTGAGGTGCTCGGGGAAACCGCTGCCGTCCCAACGCTCCTGGTGATGACGGATGATGCGCGCCGCGTCCTTCATCGGGTCCAGGGTCATCAGCAGCGACTCGCTCTGCTTCGGATAGGCCCGGTACAGATCAAGTTCAGTGTGGTGCAACATGTCGGCCGGCGTGACCATCATGTTGTCGGTCCAGCTCAGCTTGCCAATGTTGTAGAGCGCGGCGGCCATGGTCAGGTCGCGGTCGGTGGACTCGTCGAGAAAGTTGAGCCGGCTGTAGACGCGGATCAGCTCGATGATCTGCCGGTTGGTCTGCTTGGCTTTAGGCAGGCGCAGGTTGGCGATCAACGAAAACACTTCGGTACTGGTCACATAGCTGCGCTTGAGCTCGTCGTAGGCCAGGTCAAGCATGTCGGCGGTCTGTTGCAATTCGGAGGTGCGAGACGCCACGCGTTTTTCCAGGGTGGCGTTGAGGGTCTTGAGTTGCTGGTTCTGCTCGCGGTTCAGCGCTTCGAGGCGCTGGCGCTCGCTTTCCGAATGCTGGTGGGCCAGGGCCTGACGCAGGGCCTGCACCAGTTCTTCATCATTCCAGGGCTTGCTGAGGTAGCGATAGAGCTGCCCCTCGTTGATCGCCTTGGTCATCATGTCGACATCGGCGTAGCCGGTCAGCAGGATGCGCAAGGTCGATGGATACAGCCTGCGGATTTCAGCCAGCAGCGTGGCGCCGTCCATGTTGGGCATGCGTGCGTCGGTCATGACCAGGTCGACCGGCCGCTCCTTGAGGATTTCCAGCGCCTTGGCACCGCTGTCGGCCAGCAGGATTTCATACGGCTGGCTGCGCAACAGCCGGCGCAGGCTGTTGAGAATCGACTCTTCATCATCGACCAGCAACACCGTCGGCTTCGTGACCGGAACGTTTGACGCTTGATCTTCCATTGGCACCCCCTCCTATTGACGACCACCGTTCTACCTTACCCCTGAGAGACAGGCTAGTAGATCACCGACATTTAGACATATTTTGCCACCACCCCACCGCACGCTTCCGATGAGCCGACTATGCTGTACCCCATGAAGGGCCAAGTACAGGCCGAATGCTCATGCCAGCGAAAGGGATATCAGATGTTCCCACGGTTCTACAGTCAGCATCATGACGGTGCACGGCCATGAGCCTGCCGATGGACAGATCCAATCGGCGGATCCTGATCGTCGATGACACGCCGACGATCCATGAAGATTTTCGCAAGATCCTCAGCCCTCAAGCGGCCCCGGAAGACAGCCTGAGCAGCGCCGAAGAAGCGCTGTTCGGCGCCCCCGTGGCCGTTTCCGTTCAGAATTTCGAGCTCGATTCGGCCTTCCAGGGCATGGAAGCCTTGAATAAAGTGGAAACGGCCCTGGCCCAGGGCCAGCCCTTCGCCATGGCCTTCATCGACATGCGCATGCCGCCGGGTTGGGACGGCCTTGAAACCATCGAGCGGCTGTGGCGCGTCGACCCCAAGCTGCAAGTGGCCCTATGCACCGCTTACTCGGATTATTCCTGGGAGGACATCGCCGATCGCCTGGAACTGGGCGATCGCCTGCTGATCCTGAAAAAGCCCTTTGATGCGATCGAGATCCGCCAGATGGCCAGTACGTTGACCGTCAAATGGCAGATGACCGAAGACGCGGCGTTGAAAATGGACATGCTCGAGCGGGCCGTGGAGGAACGTACCCGGGAACTGGCCGACGCCAATATCATCGTGCAGAACAGCCCGACCATCCTCTATCGCCTGCGCGGCGAACCACCGTTCCCGTTGATGTACATCTCCCACAACATCACCAAGTTCGGCCATGTCGCGGCGCAGTTGATCAGCTCACCCGATTGGGCGCAGACCTTGATCCATACTGACGACCAGAGCAAGGTCCAGGAAGCCATGGTCCGCGTCCTGGACCGTGACACGGCGGGGGCGTCCATCGAGTTTCGCATGCGCACTGGCGACGGCGCGTTCCGCTGGGTCGAGAACCGCTACATTCCGGTGCGCAACGAGCAAGGCCTGTTGCTGGAAGTCGAAGGCATCATCCTCGACATCACCGAACGCCGGCTGGCCGAGGAAAAAATCGCCTTGCTGGCCCGCACCGACGGCCTGACCGGGCTCGCCAACCGCGCCACCATGATCGAGCGGCTGCACCAAGCCTTCGCCGGCGCGCGCCGGGGGGCCGCGCCGTTCGCGATGTTCTACCTGGACCTGGATCACTTCAAGCGCATCAACGACACGCTGGGGCACCCCATCGGCGACCTGCTGTTGCAGGAAGTCGCCGCACGGATCAAGGCCTGCACCCGGGAAAACGACGTGGTGGCACGCCTGGGCGGCGACGAATTCGCCATCCTGCAACTGGACGTCCACGAAGCGACCCACTGCGCCGCGCTGGCGGCCAAGATCCGCGACGCGCTGGTGGCGCCCTATTCGCTGGACGGCAATGACGTTCGCATTTCCGTGAGCATCGGCATCAGCCTGTACACCGCGCAAAGCCAAAGCGCCGACAGCTTGATGGCCCAATCCGACATGGCCCTTTACCGCTCCAAGGAAAAGGGCCGCAACCAGTACCATTTCCACAACGAGGAGATTAACCAGGAAGTGACCGACCGGGTCGCCCTGGCCAACGACCTGCGCCACGCCATCGAGCACAACGAGCTGAAATTGCATTACCTGCCGGAAGTCGACCTCGGCACTGGCAAAATCCTCGGCATGGGCGTGCAGGTGCGCTGGAACCACCCCCGACAGGGCTGGCTGGAACCGGCGGCGTTCATGCCAGCGGCGGAAAAGACCGGGATCATCATCGGCCTCGGCCATTGGGTGCTGGACCAGGCCTGCCAGCAGATGCGCCAGTGGCGCGACCAGGGCGTGGCGCCACCGGTGATTGCCATTGACTTGTCGCTGACCCAGCTCAAGACCGGCCCGGAACTGATCTATGACGTGCTGCGCACCACCGCCCGCTGGGAGCTGGCGCCGTGGGACCTGCGCTTTGACGTCACCGAAGCGACCCTGGCCCAGACCAAATGGACCCACAACGACGTGCTGCCGCGCCTGTGCGAACTGGGCGTGCAGGTCGCCATCGATGATTTCGGCACCGAGTATTCATCCTTCGATTACCTCAAGACCTACCGGGTCAACCACCTCAAGCTCGCCCAGCGGTTTCTCGACAGCGCCAATGACGATCCGGAGAACGCCACGACCTTGCGGGCCATCATCAACTTCGCCCGGGACGTGGGCATCGGCATCATTGCCGAAGGCGTCGAGACCCAGGAACAACGCACCACCCTGATGTCCAGCGGCGGCTCGATGCAGGCCCAGGGGCATTACTTCAGCACCGTGGTCGACAGCGACCAGGCGGCCGCCTTGCTCAAGGCCGGCACCATCGTCCCGGTGACGGATCATTGGACCCGGCCGGCAAGCGAGCTATCGGAGAGCAATCCATGAACCCTATGTCGGTACCTGCCAACCGGCGAATCCTGGTGGTGGACGACACGCCCGCCATTCACCAGGACTTTCGCAAGATCCTCAGCCCCGGCGCTGGCAATGACGACTCGCTGGACGACACCGAAAGCCTGCTGTTCGGCACCCCGCAGGTCAGTCGACTGCAATTTGAGATCGACTCGGCCTACCAGGGTGAAGAAGCCTTGGAACTGGTCAAGCGTGCCCAGGCCGAGGGCCAGCCTTACGCGCTGGTGTTCGCCGACATGCGCATGCCGCCGGGCTGGGACGGCCTGCAAACCATCGAGCAATTGTGGAAAGCCGACCCGCGCCTGCAGATCGCCCTGTGCACCGCGTATTCGGATTATTCCTGGGAAACCATGTCCGAACGCATCGAGTTCGACGATCAGTTGCTGATCCTGAAGAAACCGTTCGACACCCTGGAAATTCGCCAGATGGCCAGTGCCATGACCTGGAAATGGCAACTGGCGCAGGACGCCGCGCGAAAAATGCGCAGCCTGGAGCGCACCATTGAAGAGCGCGTCCAGGAACTGCTTAAAGTCTCGCACCTGCTGCAATACGACGTGCTCACCGAGCTGCCCAACAGCATGTTGCTCGGTGATCGCCTGACCCAGGCCCTGGCCCAATGTCGCCGGCACGATCGGCAGCTGGCGGTGATGTTCATCGGCCTGGACCGCTTCAAGCGCATCAACAATGCGCTGGGCCATCCGGTCGGCGATGAATTGCTCAAGCGCGTGGCGCGGACGCTGGCAACGGTGGTGCGCGAATCCGACTCGGTGTTTCGCTACGGTTCCGACGAATTCGTAGTGATCCTCGGGGACATCGCCGACCCACAACTGACCAAGGGCGTGGCGGAAAAACTGCTGGCGGCCATCAACGCTCCACACCCCATCGACGGCCATGACCTGACGGTAACGGCGAGCCTGGGCATCAGCGTTTATCCAACCGACGGCTTCGATGCCGTGGCGCTGATCAAGAAAGCCGAGACGGCCATGCGCAACGTCAAGGAAAGCGGCCCCAACGATTACGGTTTTTTTACCGAAGACATGAACCGCCGGGCCCGCCAGCAACAGACCATCGAATCCGGTCTGCGCCTGGCCCTGCAACGCAAGGAATTCGTGCTGCACTACCAACCCAAGCTCGACCTGACGAACGGCAGGGTGGTCGGTGCCGAGGCCCTGGTGCGCTGGAACCGTCCCGACCAAGGCCTCGTCTTCCCGTCGGATTTCATCCCGGTGGCCGAGGACAGTGGGCTGATCGTGCCGCTCAGCCAGTGGGTGCTCCAGGAAGCCTGCCAGCAGGCTTGTCGCTGGCAAGCCGAGGGCATGCGGCCGCTGTATTTGTCGGTCAACGTCTCGGCAATCGACTTTCGCCAGCGCGGTTTTGTCGATGGCATCGCACGCACCCTCAAGGAAACCGGCCTGGACCCGACACAGTTAGAACTGGAGATCACCGAAAGCGTGCTCATGCAGAACATCGATACGACCGTCGCCACGCTCAAGGCCATCAAACAGCTGGGGGTACGACTGGCCATCGATGATTTCGGCACCGGCTATTCGAGCCTGAGCTACCTGCAAAAATTTCCGGTGGATGTGTTGAAGATCGACCAGTCATTCGTCGGCGACCTGAGCATCGACAGCAACGACGCCAAGCTGGTGAGCACCATCATCAGCCTGGGCCGGAGCTTGCACTTGCACATCATTGCCGAGGGCGTGGAGACCCGCGAGCAATTGGAATTCCTCAAGCGCCACCAGTGCGAGGAAGCCCAAGGTTATTACTTCAGCAAGGCCGTGGAGCCGCAAGCCTTCAGCCAATGGATGGCCGAATGGGAACAACGCCCGAACCCGCTTTCATGAGCATCCGGGTTCATCAACCAGAGTTTCAAAGGAAAGCACTCCATGGCGTCACACGGATTGATTCTGGCTCTCGGCCTGCTGGTGGGATGGATGCCGGTGGGTTGGAGTGTAACCGCCCACGCCGAGCCACTGGACGAACCGCTCAAGCCGCTGCCTCCCGTTCCGGCACTGGACCCCAAACGGGTCCAACTGGGCCAACGCCTGTTCAATGACCCGCGCCTCTCCGTCAACAACACCCTGTCCTGCGCCAGCTGCCATCGCCTGGACAAGGGAGGCGCCGACGACAAGCCCATGTCCGTGGGTTTCGATGGCAAACCGGTCGAGGTCAATACGCCCACGGTGTTCAATGCCAGCCTGAACTTCCACCAGTTCTGGGACGGCCGCGCCGATACGCTGGAAGAACAGGTCCATCTGGTCGTGACCAGCCCGGTGGAAATGGGCAGCACCTGGGAGTCGGTGGTCAAGCGCATCGCCGATGACCCCGGCTATACCAAGGATTTCAAGGCCGCCTATCCCGATGGCGTGACCAAACCCAATGTCCAGGGCGCATTGGCCGCCTACGAGCGCACCTTGCAGACGCCCAATTCGCGTTTCGATCAATACCTGCTGGGCGACACCGACATCCTCACGCCCCGGGAAAAATTCGGCTACCAGCGTTTCAAGGAGTACGGCTGCATCGCCTGCCACCAAGGCGTGAATATTGGCGGCAACATGTTCCAGAAATTCGGGATCATGGGCGACTACATCAATGACCGGGGCAACCCCACCCGGGCCGACGAAGGACGCTTCAACGTCACCGGCGATGAAGCGGATCGCCAGGTTTTCAAAGTGCCCAGCCTGCGCAACGTGGCCGTCACCGCCCCGTATTTCCATGATGGGTCGGCGCCGACCCTGGAGCGCGCGGTAGAGGTCATGTTCAAGTATCAACTGGGTCGTGAGCCCCTCAAGAACGATACGACCCTGATCGTCGAGTTCCTCAGGACACTGACCGGCGAATCGGAGGGCAAGCCCCTATGACCACTCTGCGTCGTCTCGGTCTTGCGTTCATCGGCCTGTTGCTGGCTTCGGTCCTGCTGTTCATGTACGTCAATTCCGGTGCCCAGCAGGCCGCCTCGTACATCGAATCCCGGGACCTGATCCGCCTGCTCAAGCAGCAGGACGCGATCTGGGACAACGAGGTGCTCAAGGCGCGGATTGCCCTGAGCCACAATTACGATCCACTGGTCTCGCCGCTGCAGGAGATGGCGCGCCTGTGGCAGCGCCTGGACGCCATCGAATCGGAGCCGGGCCGCCACGGGCCGTCACTCTGGGAGACCCAGCGCAACGCGTACCTCAAGGCGGTCAAGGAAAAAACCCGCTTGGTGGAACAGTTCAAATCCCATAACGCGGTGCTGCGCAATTCCCTGGCCTTCCTGCCCACTGGCGAGGACGACATCCAGGGCCAATTCGCTCGGCTGCCTGACACCTACAGGCTGGAGTTGCAGAACGTTGCCATCGACACCTACGACCTGTTGCTCAGCAGCATGGAGTTCGCCCAGCTCGGCTCCCCCGAGATAGCCGCCGAGGTATTGCTGGGTTTGAACCAGCTGGACGTCAACAAAGAGCGCCTGCCCACGGGGCTGCTCAACTCCATCGAAGTGCTGCGCAGACACATTGGGGTGATCCTGCGCGAACAGCCAAAGGTCAACGAACTCTTACTCGGAATCGGCGCCATCCCCGTGGCCGATCATCTGGATACCATCACCCACCTGCTGGAGAAAGACCAGGAAAAAGCCGCCGCCAAATACGAGCGCAACCACGTTTACCTGTTGGTGTTCGCCACGCTTTTGGTGCTGATCCTGATCTGGCTGGCGATCCGGTTGATTCGCAGCTTCGCCGAGATCAAGCGGGTCAACAACGCCCTGCAAACCGCCAACGACGAACTTGAACAACGCGTCGAAGAACGCACCCGCCAACTCAAGGACACCCAGAGCGAACTGATGGACACCGCCCGCCAGGCCGGCATGGCGGAGATCGCCACCAACGTGTTGCACAACGTCGGCAACGTGCTCAATAGCGTGAACATATCCGCCGACCTTGTCAGCCGCAAACTGCGCAGCAGCAAGGCCCTGGGCCTGGGCAAGGCGATGAACCTGATCAACGAACACAACCACGACCTGGGGCACTTCCTCACCGAAGATGAAAAAGGCAAGCTGCTGCCCGGCTACCTCAATCAATTGGTGGAGGCCATCGCGGTGGAACAGCAAGGCATGACCGATGAACTGGCCCAACTGAGCAAGAGCGTGGACCACATCAAGGACATCGTTTCCACCCAGCAATCCTACGCCGGCGCCAACAGCCTGATGGAACCGCTGGTGATCAGCGAATTGCTCGAGGACGCCCTGCGCATGAACTCCGGCGCCCTGACCCGCCACCACGTGACGGTGCTCAAGGAATACGGCGAGGTGCCGCGGATCATGGGCGACAAGCACCGCTTGTTGCTGATCCTGATCAACCTGATCAGCAACGCCAAGTACGCCATGGGGGGCGTTTCCAACCATGCGCGAAACATGACGCTCAAGGCCGCCGTCGTGGACGGCGAGACGTTGCAGATCAGCGTCAAGGACGAAGGCGAAGGGATCCCGGCGGACAACATGACGCGCATCTTCGCCCACGGCTTTACCACCCGTAAGGACGGCCACGGGTTCGGCCTGCACAGTTGCGCACTGGCAGCGATAGAAATGAACGGCCAGCTCACCGCACACAGTGACGGGCCAGGAACCGGGGCAACCTTCGTCCTGCAACTGCCCTTGAAACTCGCGGAGGGTGAGCCATGAACAGCATCAGCAACCGGCGCATCCTCCTGATCGACGACACGCCCGCCATCCATGAAGACTTCCGCAAGATCCTGACCCCGGAAGAGGAAAACGACAGCGACCTGCAGGACATGGAAAGCGCCCTGTTCGGTGAAGCCCCGAAACCCGTCGCCACGGTGTTCGAGCTCGACTCGGCCTACGGCGGCCAGGAGGGCTTGGCCAAATTGCAGCAAGCGTTGGCCAAGGAGCTTCCTTATGCCCTGGCGTTTGTCGACATGCGCATGCCCGAAGGTTGGGACGGCGCCAAGACCATCGAAGAGCTCTGGAAAGTCGACCCACAGTTGCAAGTGGTGGTCTGCACCGCGTATTCGGATTATTCCTGGGATGAACTGCTCGATCGCCTGAATGGCCACGACCGCCTGCTGATCCTGAAAAAGCCCTTCGACAATATCGAAGTCCAGCAGATGGCCAACACCCTGACCACCAAATGGGAAATGACCTCCCGCGCCCGGTTGAAAATGAACAAGCTCGAAGACCTGGTGGAGCAACGCACCCTGGCGTTCAAGCAGGCCAGCGAGCTGCTGCAAATGGAAATCGACGAACGCAAGATGCTCGAAAGCCAATTGGTGCAATCGGAGAAACTGGCCTCGCTGGGCCAGCTGGCCGCTGGTGTCGCCCATGAAATCAACAACCCGATCGGTTTCATTTCCTCCAATCTCGGCGCCCTCGGCGGGTACTTCAGCAAGCTCGAAGAAATGCTCCAGGCCTACGGCAGTGCCGAACAAGCCATCACCTCGCCGGAGTTGCTGACGGAACTCAAGCGCCTGCGCGAACAGGTGGAACTCGACTTCCTGGTGGAGGACATTCCGGTGCTGATCAAGGAGTCCAAGGACGGCATCGCCCGCGTCGGGCAAATCGTCAAGGACCTCAAGGACTTCTCCCGCGTCGACTCCAGCCAGGAATGGCAGATGGCGAACTTGCAGCAGGGCATGGATTCGACGTTGAACATCGTCGCCAACGAGATCAAGTACAAGGCCGACGTGGTCAAGCAATACAGCCCGTTGCCGGAAGTCGAATGCCTGCCGTCTCAGATCAACCAAGTGATCATGAACCTGATCGTCAACGCCGCCCAAGCCATCGGCCCGGAACGCGGCACCATCACCCTGCGCAACGGCGTCGAAGGCGACACCGTCTGGATCGAAATCGCCGACAACGGCTCGGGCATCCCACCGGAAACCCTGAAGAAAATCTTCGACCCGTTCTTCACCACCAAACCCATCGGTAAAGGCACGGGGCTGGGGTTATCGCTGTCCTACGGCATCGTGAAGAAACACAACGGCGAAATTACCGTGAGCAGCGAGGTCGGCGTGGGGACGACGTTCCGGGTGGAACTGCCGGTGCGGCAGATGAAATTGGCCGGATAAATACGAACCGGCTCTTGTGGCAAGGGAGCTTGCTCCCGCTGGGCTGCGCAGCAGCCCCAATGGCAGCTGCCGCGGACGTTCAGCGACATTGCTCGATACCCTCACTTAACAAAAAGCCCCAGTCATTTCCGACCGGGGCTCTTGTTCTACAGCACTCTCACGTTACGAAGCCGAACGCACCGAACCGGCTAGATCACCGGTCGGTTGCAACTTGAAGGTATAAAACAACACCGTCAGCAACACCAGGAACGCCGGGCCCACATACAACGCCACGCGCGTATCCGGGAAGTACGCCATCAGCCCCACCACCAATAGCAGGAACGCCAGTGCCAGATAAGAGCTGACCGGGTAAAGCCACATCCGGTACTTCAACGCCGCACGCTCGGACGCGCTCAGGCCTCTGCGGAATTTCAGCTGGGCCAGCAGGATCATCACCCAAGTCCAGATCGCGCCGAAGGTGGCAATGGAAGTGACCCAGACGAAGACTTTCTCCGGTACCAGGTAATTGAGCAGCACGCCCAGCAGCAGCGCGGCGATCGATAACAGCAACGCACGGCGCGGCACGCCGTTGCTCGAGGTCTTGGCGAAACCGGCCGGAGCCTGGCCGTTCTGCGCCAGGCTGTAGAGCATGCGGCCGGTGCTGAAGATCCCGCCGTTGCAGGACGACAGCGCGGCGGTGATCACCACGAAGTTGATGATGCCGGCGGCGGTCTTGATACCAAGGCGCTCGAAGGTCATCACGAAGGGGCTGCCTTGGGTGCCGATTTCGTTCCACGGATAGATCGACAGGATCACGAACAACGCGCCGACGTAGAACAGCAGGATCCGCCAGAACACCGAGCCGATGGCGTTGGGGATGGTTTTCTGCGGGTTGCGCGCTTCCCCGGCGGTCAGGCCGATCATCTCCACGCCCAGGTAGGCGAACATCACCATTTGCAGGGACATCAACACGCCGGAAACGCCGTTGGGCATGAAGCCGCCGTGGGTCCACAGGTTGGAAACGCCCAGGGCCACGCCATCGTTGCCGAACCCGAAGGCGATGATGCCGACGCCGCCGATGACCATGGCGATGATCGTGACGATCTTGATCAGGGCAAACCAGAACTCGAATTCACCGAAGGCCTTGACCGCGATCAGGTTGATCGAGCCCATGCTGACCAGTGCCGCCAACGCCCAGATCCAGCGCGGAACGTCGGGGAACCAGACGCCCATGTACACCGCTACCGCGGTGATCTCCGCCACACAGGTCACCAGCCACAGGAACCAGTAGTTCCAGCCCGTGAGGAAGCCTGCCAGCGGGCCGAGGTAATCCTGGGCATAACGACTGAACGAACCGGCCACCGGGTTATGCACGGCCATCTCGCCAAGGGCGCGCATGATCACCAGGATCGCCAGGCCGCCAATGATGTAAGACAGCATGATCGCCGGACCCGCCATCTCGATGGCCTTGGCCGAACCGAGGAACAACCCGACACCGATGCAAGCGCCAAGCGCCATCAAGCGGATATGTCGCTCGCCGAGTTCACGTTTGAGCGGACCACCCTGAGCGGTCTCGCCATGGGGCAGATGATTGCCGACAGGCATAGGAGTACAACCTCGTCTTGTTATTGGATGAGCCACCGAGTCTCCAAAAGCCGCAAACGGGTGAGCTTGCAGCCTTTGCCGAAACCGGGCCTGCCTTGTGGGCAGACCGTCCTGTAGGAAAAATCCTCAAGATCAGCGGGCCGTGCAGTATAAAAAGCCAGGGATAGAGAGTTTCACTGTAAAACCAGAGAAGTTCAGGGATAAGCCTCAGCCGGAACGGCATTTTCAAGAGGGATTGACTGAATTACCGGCCATTCAGAAAACGGCGCAGAGTATTGCACAGCGATGGTGCAGCGTCATGTCTTGGCAGACGGCGACGGCTCTAGCACAAGGATTTCAGGATGCCACCGCCCCCGTGGCGAGGGAGCTTGCTCCCGCTGGGGGGCGAAGCCGCCCTCGCTTTTCAGCTTTCAAAAGCTGACGACTGCTGCGCAGCCGAGCGGGAGCAAGCTCCCTCGCCACGGGGACTACGGCGATTTCAGAAAAGTCGTTCATGTATCAGGGCGTCAGGTCGTCGTGGGCGAAGCTACCGTCAAGGAGTACCCCAACTACAGGAAGCCACGGAATGCATCCCCTACGTCCAAACTCTCATAGGCTGCGTCATGGACGCTCATCAGAAGCGGGGCGAGGTTACCTCGTCACCACAGTCGTTCACCAACGCACACCGATCTTCAAGGACTGGCAGCTGGGCCGTTTGCTGGTTGCAGAAATGCGTCTGGTCCATGAGCGAAGTCAGGTCAATTCGCTCGCCTGGGTTGTGATGCCAGATCATCTGCACTGGTTGCTGCAATTGGAACAAGCTCAACTGCCCAACGTGATGCAGACGGTCAAGTCCCGAAGCACCCTTGCAATCAATCGAGCCATGGGCAAGAAGGGCGCCTTCTGGCAAAACGGATTCCATGATAGGGCCATCCGCGACAATCAGGATCTGTTGCCTTGCGCCCGCTACATTATCGCCAACCCTCTTCGCGCGGGCCTGGTGGAGCGCATTGGCGACTATCCGCTCTGGGACGCCATTTGGCTCTGACCGCTCTTGTGGCGAGGGAGCTTGCTCCCGCTGGGGGGCGAAGCCGCCCTCGCTTTTCACCTTTCAAAAGCTGACGACTGCTGCGCAGCCGAGCGGGAGCAAGCTCCCTCGCCACAACGGCCTCGTCACTCAACGACTTACGTGCCAACCACAATTTCCCCTCCCCCACGCCAACCACCGTCTAAGCTTCAAGCAAGTCCGATCAATCTGCGTGAATGGATCAGTCGACTATGGGCGCTTTGTGGCAAACCGATTCGAACAAACCTGTGGTCCCGACTGAACGTATGGAAGAAGCGCCTTTACCTCAAAAAAATCGCCGCGCACGGCATGGCTGGCGGGCGTTCTGGTTGTTGTTGCTGATTATCGTGGTGGTGGTCGGCATCGCTGCGGCCAAGGAGATGCGCACGTCCCGGTTCCAGGCGCAGGAACTCAGCCAATATGCCGCGTCGCTGACCTATTCGGTACAACCGGGCCCCAGCGATGCCATCGTCTACCCGGGCGCCGGTCCGTTCGACCAGCGGTTGGGCTACAGCGCCCTGGGGGAATTCCTGCCGCGCCTGCTCAAGCGCGATTATGTGATCGAGGCCCAGGCGCGTTTTTCACCGGCCTTGATGGACTACGTCGACAAAGGCCTGTTCGTGCCCTACGCGGAAAAGATCCAGGCGGGGCTGACCATCACCGACTGCCGCGCCGCGCCGGTGTATCAGTTCAAGTATCCACAGCAGTTGTATGCAAGCTTTGACGCGATTCCGCCAGTGGTGGTGCAAAGCCTGTTGTTCATCGAAAACCGCTTCCTGCTCGACCCCAAGCAGCCACTCGCCAACCCGGCGGTGGACTGGCCGCGCTTCGGCATGGCGGCGTGGTCGCAGGTGGCCAAGCTGCTGAGCCTGCCGGGGCAATCGGCCGGCGGCAGTACGTTGGCGACGCAGTTGGAAAAGTACCGGCACTCGCCCGAAGGCCTGACCGTGTCGGGAGCGGAAAAAATCCGCCAGATGATTTCCGCCAGCGTCCGCGCTTACCAGGCCGGTCCGCAAACCCTCGAGGCACGGCAGCGGGTCATCCGCGACTACCTCAACAGCGTACCGCTCTCCGCCGTGCCGGGGCACGGTGAAGTCCACGGTATGGCGGAAGGTTTGCGGGTCTGGTATGGCGCGGACTTCAAGCGGGCCAACGAGCGGCTGTTCAGCACCGCCACCGACCCCAAGAGCCTGGCGGAAAAAGGCCTGGCCCTGCGGGAAATGCTGTCATTGATGATCGCCCAGCGGCGCCCGTCCCATTACCTGTCCAAGGGCCACGATGAACTGGCGCGCCTGACCGACAGCCATATCCGCCTACTGGCACAGAACGGCGTGATCGACGCCGCGCTGTCCGAAGCGGCCCTGGCGAGCAGGGTCAGCTACCGCGACTGGGTCCAAGACCCGACCGTCCAGCCCAACGAAACCAACAAAGGCATCAGCGCCGCCCGCAGTCGCCTCGCCGCGCTGCTCAACCGACCGCTGTATGACCTCGATCGCCTCGACCTCTCCGCCACCAGCACCCTGCAAAGCGACTTGCAGGCCCAGGCCACCGACTACCTCAAGCGCTTGGCCGACCCGGCCTTCGCCGCCGAGATCGGCCTGATGGGAGAACGCCTGCTGACCCCCACCAGCACCACCCAGGTGCGCTACAGCTTCACCCTGCTGGAACTGACCCCCGATGGCTCGCGCGTGCGGGTGCAGACCGACAGCACCGACCAGCCTTTCGACATCAACGAAGGCAGCAAACTGGAGCTGGGCTCCACCGCCAAGTTGCGCGTGCTCACCACTTACTTGCAGATCATCGCCGAACTGCATGAGCGTTATGCCCAGCAAACCCCGGCGGCGCTGAAGAAAACCGAGATCGCCGAGCAGGACCGCCTGTCCCGCTGGGCCGTTGACTATCTGATCCAGAACACCGACCGCAGCCTGCCCAAGATGCTCGAAGCGGCACTGGACCGCACTTATTCAGCCAGCCCCGGCGAGTCGTTCTTTACCGGTGGCGGGCTGCACACCTTCCACAACTTTCGCAAGGAAGACGACGGCCGCATACCCACGCTGCGTGACTCTTTGCGAGAATCCATCAACCTGCCCTTCATCCGCCTAATGCGCGACCTGGTGCGCTACGCCACCTACGCCGGCCCCAACAACAGTTCCGAATTGCTCAAGGACGACAAGGACCCGCGCCGCCAGGAATACCTGGCCCAGTTCGCCGACCGCGAAGGCACGTCGTTCCTGCTCAGGTTCTGGAAGAAATACCAGAAAAAGGACACCGCACAGCGCCTGGAAACCTTCCTCGACGGCATGCGCCCTACCGCAATCCGCCTCGCCGCCGTGCACCGTTATTTCTTTCCCAACGACAGCCAGGAAAGCTTCAACCGCTTCGTGCGCGCGCATCTGAAGTCGGCCAAGAGCGCCGAAAAACTCACCGACGAACGCCTGGAACGGCTTTATCAAAGTTACGGCCCCGGCGCCTATGACCTGCCTGACCAAGGCTTCATCGCCAAGGTCCACCCGTTGGACTTGTGGTTGATGGGTTACCTGCTGAACAACCCCGACGCCAAGTTCAGCCAGATCGTCAAGGCCAGCCAGTTCGAGCGTCAGGAAGTCTACAGTTGGCTGTTCAAGAGCCGGCACAAGAGCGCCCGCGACAGCCGTATCCGCACCATGCTAGAGATCGAAGCTTTCCTGGATATCCACCAGCGCTGGCAGCAAGTCGGCTATCCGTTCGACCACCTGGTGCCATCGCTGGCCACCGCCATCGGCAGCTCCGGTGATCGCCCCGCCGCGCTCGCGGAGCTGGTGGGTACGATCCTCAACGACGGCGTCCGCCGGCCGGCGCTGCGCGTCGACAGCTTGCAGTTCGCCGTCGGTACGCCTTATGAAACGCGATTGGTCAGTAACCCGGACAACGGCAAGCGCGTGATGCCAGTGGAAGTGGCCCGGGCCTTGCGCGGTGCGCTGTCCCAGGTGGTGGATGCCGGCACCGCGAAACGGGTGGCAGGCAGTTTCAAGTTGGCCGACGATACGCCACTGGCCATGGGTGGCAAGACCGGCACCGGTGACAACCGTATCGAAGCGGTCGGTTCCGGTGGGCGGGTGATCAGTTCCAAATCGATCAACCGCACCGCCACGTTCGTGTTCTACATCGGCGACAGCCATTTCGGCACGCTGACGGCATTCGTCCCCGGCGCGTCGGCCCAGAACTTCAAGTTCACCTCGGCCTTGCCGGTGCAAGTGCTCAAGGGCATGGCGCCGTTTCTGTCGGCCTATTTGCAGCCGGGCAGTCAAACCCAGTGCAAGCCGTTGGTGGCCGGCCCATGAGCGACCGCACCGCCGTGCGGTGAGCTAAATCGCTACCCGAGGCACCGCGTCGAAGATCACGGTAAAGCTGCCGATATACACCCCTGGATCGCGATCGGCAGGCATGCCATCGGCAAAGATGACCATTTCAGCCTGGGTGCCTGGTGTGGACGAGGCATCATCCACCACTTCCAGGGGCGTACCTCGCAGACGTACATCATTGAACGTGACACCCAGCTCAATCGCAGTCCTCCCGTTGCTCAACCAAGGCCGGTGGCCTTCCAGAATGTAGGCATGGACCGAGCCGTCGGTGTTTTTCACATCATACGTATGACGTATGCGGCTCATCCACTGGGTCACTTCGTTGTAGAGCATGACCTCGTTCTTACCGAACTCGGGGTCACGAGGCTGCACGTGGAATTGCTTGTTGGGAATATTCGCGGTGATGTGAATCGAGGTGCGTGCATCATCAGCTGCCAATACCGGCGAAGAGCCCAGGACGGCGGCCGCCAGTACGACCAGGGAGACCATTTGCTTGAACATGGTTGATACCTTTTTACAGAACCAAATGCAGACCGTCCCGCGACAAGGGCACTAGCCGCCGCCGGATCAGGCTGTCGTTAGAGAGTTACACGAGGCACCGCATCGAAGATGACAGTGAAGTTCCCGGTATACAGTCCAGGCAGGCGATGGATGCCCCAATTAACCGGGTTGATGACCATCTCCGCCTGGGTACCTGGCGTGGATGTGGCGTCATCTACGACTTCTTGAGGCTCATAGGACAACTGTACGTCGTTGAACCAAACACGCACAGGAATGATCACGCTGCCATTAGACAGGTCAGGGCGCCCCTCAAGGTAGGCATGAACCGAGCCGTCGGTATTCTTCACATCAAAGGTATGGCGTATGGAGCTCAACTCGTAGCTCACAGGGTTGTAATGCATGTACTCATCTTTTCCGAAATCCGGATTACGCGGCTGCACATGGAACTGCTTGTTGGGAATATTCGCGGTGATGTGGATGGACGAGCGTGCATCATCGGCAGCGAAGGCCGCCGGGCAAGCCAGGGCGACAGCGCCCAGCACCGTACTGGATATGATTTTTTTAAACATGGGTGTAGCTCCTTTTTCATTGTGGTTCATCAATAGCCCCTCCTTGGACGAGCAAGCCGGATTGCTCCGACAAAACATCCAGCCTCTTATGGCGCAACGGCATCGAACACCATGTGAACGGTGCCGTAGTAATCACCGGGCCTGTAGTTATCGCCGGGCTTGATGGCGGCGATTTCCAAGGGCACTTGCCGCCCCGGCCGGGCCTCGGTGGCCGACACGACCAGGGTCGAATCGAGGCTCAATTCAACGTTGTTGAAGCTCACCCGCAAATCAATGCGATCACGGCCGTTGGACAAGTAGGCCTCTTCGCCCAGGCGCGCGCCGATGGCGCCGGTGGTGTTCTTCACCTCGTAGGT
This sequence comes from Pseudomonas sp. Z5-35, assembly GCF_051131945.1. Classification (NCBI taxonomy): domain Bacteria; kingdom Pseudomonadati; phylum Pseudomonadota; class Gammaproteobacteria; order Pseudomonadales; family Pseudomonadaceae; genus Pseudomonas; species Pseudomonas sp. Z5-35. The sequence continues at coordinate 1,278,230 of NZ_CP071640.1, read as the reverse complement.
CGCCCGCAACGGGCTGAGGTCGTTCGTGATGGAGCTGAACGGCAAGCGTTGCTCGCGCTGGACCAACTGCGGATCGAGCGGCAGCACATAGAAATCAACCGTCGGGATGGTCACATAGAGCTCGAACGTTTCCCGCTCCACGGCCGCCCAGGCCGCAGGCCAGGGCAACATCAGCGTGGTCAGTGCGAGGGGGCTTGCAAGTGTCTTGAGCATGGTCATTACCTGTGGCGTCAGCGACGGTTCGGCGACAGCAATCGTCAACCCTTGATTTCGACGGACTTCGTCTCGCCGCCTTCGATCAGCGTGAAGCGGTACTCACGCCCCGACTCCTTTTCAAAGAAAAACGTGCGACCTGCCATGACGTGGTGCTTGGTGGTGGGTCGGCAGTCGTTTTCCTTCTGCGCGTCACAGTCCTTGAATTCGTCGATGACCACGACGCTGTTGCCGTTGTTGCGCATCAGGTATCGGCTGGCGTTGTCATCGATCACCGTCTCGAAACGGGTGTTCTTGGGTCGCACGAAAAACACCGTGCCGTAGCCCGCCAGGACCTTGACCCCCGCCGCGACCCGGTCCTTCTTGTATTGCTCGCGTTCTTCCTGGCTGATGGCAAATTCGTCCTCCGCCTCGGGCACCACGGGCACGAAACGGACCCGGAAGTAACGCTCCTTGTCGCGGTTGCCCATGAACACCAGCCGCGTGCCCTGCATGCCGTTGGCCGGTACGATCAGGCGCGCCGGACTGGCCATCAGGCCGTCCTTGGCCTGGGCGCTGACCTGGTTCTGCAGCGGCACCTCCTGGTAAGTGCCGTCCTCGTTGTAGATGATTTCCAGGATGTTGACCTTGACGAACGCCGTCGACGTTCCGCCATTGAACACCCGCTTCATGTAGGTGCTCTTGTCACCGTCCAGGTAGTCGTAGACCACCCCGACCCCAATCTGCGGCCCGGCCTGGGCCACACTGCTGAACAGAAAAAAACCAATCCATGCCACTAACCGTTTCATCGTTTCTTCAACCTCATGCACTAAAGCAACTCACTGGACACTGCTGGTCGCAGGCCCATTCAAACTTCCGAATCCCAGATCACCGTGACGTTGCCGGTGTAGGTCCTGGCGCCACCGACCAGCATGTCGTCGACGTCACCCTGGGCGATTTCGAATGACAGGCTGGCCGCTCGACGATCGATATAAACGCTCGGCTGGAACAGCTCGGTGCCGCTGCCGTCACGCAGCACCCGGCGACGGTTGACCGGCTGCCCGTTGGCGTCGGTCAGGCCGGCGGGCAGCGTCACGCTGACATCCACCGGAACGGCATGAACGGAGCCGACCTCCGCGACAGCGCAGGTATTACCGTTGGGGTACTGGCACTCCAGCGACATCTTGAAGCGCGAGGACGTGGAAATATGGAACCGCTGATCCCGAAACAACCGCGTCGGCTTGCGCCCGCTGTTCAACCACCCTTGCCAGCCCTCCTGGGGCACCAGCTCTACCTGGTTGCCACCGGGGGGCACGTCGATCTTGAGGGCGTGATCGACCTGAAGATCGAAATTGAGCGTGAGCACCGAGTCATCCGCGACCATGACATCGCCCATGTCCAGGTCCAGCCCTGGCCCGATGGTGTAGGTCAGCGACCCGGTGTAATGCCCGGCCGACATTTTCAGCGGGTTGGGCGTGCGCAGTTCGTAGGCAAAATCCATTGAGTAATAACTCATCTGGGGAATCGGGTAATGAGCCGTCTTGGCACACACGCCTTCTGTCGGGGTCTTCCAGAAAAAGTCGTAAGTCACTCTGGAATAAAACCCCAGGCCGCTGTATTGGCAGGGTGATGGGGCCTCGTCCCAGGCCGCACCGCCCCACAACATCCGGTGTGCGAGAGCGAGGTTCGGCTCGCCACCGACCAAGGTGTCGACGCCGTCGGGAAGGCGCTGTTGCGCGCCAATACCCGACCAGCGCACCTCGACGGTTTCCGTCTCCCCCGTGCCCGAATGAGTCACCAGCACCGGGCGCCAGCTGGCGGGCACCTTGAACATCGCACCCTGCCGAGCATCTGCATGATTGGCCTGGATAGGCCGGCTCAAGTTGACCGTGATAGGCAACGAGATACTGAACATGCCCGAAGCCCTGCATTGCTCCGGATAACGCTGGCAGTAGCCGCTGACCGGGGTGGTGTTGACGAATGTGCTTTGCTGAGGCTTCGACGGGTCGGGCCTGAACACTGCGCTGATGTCCCGGGTTAGCGCACTGGCCATGGGGGCGCCGGCAGCCAGAAACGTTGAAACCACACAGCCTGCTAGTACTGGTGATCCTTTCATGGGTACGACCTCATTCAAATCCGTTGAATAGACCAAGCTTTTTCTTAGACTTCCGAATCCCATATCACCGTGACACTCCCGCTATAGGCCTTGGCGCCGCTGTCCAGCATCTGCTCGACACTGTTGCGGCCGATTTCGAAGTGCAGGGTTCCCGGCCCGCGATCGATATACTGGCCCGGTTGGAACAGTTCGGTGCCGCTGCCATCGCGCAGCAGCCGACGGCGGTTGACCGGCTGGCCGGAACCGTCGGTCAAGCCGTTGGGCAGGCTCACGCTGATGTCGACCGGCACGGTATGGCCAGAACCGGTTTCAGAAACCGCGCAGGTATTGCCACTGATTTGTTGGCATTCGAGTGCCATCTTGAAACGCGACGAGGCTGAGATATGGAAGCGCTGGTCACGGAATAACCGTGATGGTTTCCGGCCGCTGTTCAGCCAGGATTGCCAACCCTCCTGGGGAACCAGCTCGACCCGGTTGCCGCCGGGGGGGACTTCGACTTTGAGGGTGTGTTCGACAGTCAACTTGAAATCAAGGGTGAGTATCGCATCGGAAGGAATCATGACATCGCCCATGTCGAGATCCTGGCCCGGTCCAACGCTATAGGTCAGCGATCCCGTGTAGAGACCGCTCGACATTTTCAGGGGGTTTGGGGTGCGCAACTCGTAGGCAAATTCCAGATATTGGTAGGTAAAGCTCGGGATCAAAAAGCTCGCCTTTTTGGAGCACGCTGCTTCGACCCGGGTTTTCCAGAAAAAACGGTATGAAGTCGCGTTAAAGCCCCCACGACCGGTATATCCGCAAGGTGAGCCGGGATTCACCCAGCTATTACCATACCCACCCCATAACCGGTTATGTGCCAGCGAAAGGCTAATGTCCGGATTACCAATGAGGTTCAGCACGCTCGTTGGTAGTTGATACCTCGAGCCGATTCCTGAAAAACGCACTTCAACGGTTTCGGTTTCACCCGTCACCGCATGAGTCACGTGTGCGGTACGCCAATTGGCGGGCACCTTGAACGTTGCGCCTTGCCGATAGTCGGTATGATTCGCCTGGATAGGGCGGCTCGAATTGAAGGTGATAGGCAACTGAATGCTGAAGATCTTCGTCGCTGCGCAATCCGCCGGGAAGTCGGTGCAGTAACCAGAAATAGGCGTGGTATTGGTAAATTGATTCAGGTTTGGCTTCGAAGCATCGGGCCTGAATATGGCGGTGATATCCCGGCTCACGGCATTGGCCGCAGGCACGCACGCAAACAACAACACCGAGACGACGCTGCGTACTGCAACCGATAAGGGTTTCATTTATACAACCTCATACAATCAAGACAAATCGCCGCAAAATAAGTAGGTGGGCCATTCACTTGTGGGAGCAAGACTTGCCCGCGATGCAGGCGCCCCCTCTCTTCAGGTGAACCTGCGTTATCGTTAAATCGCGAGCAAGCTTTGCTCCCACGGCCTCACGAGCGTTGTTTCGCACTGCCAGCCTCGGCCACCGTCGTGTCGGCCAGGGTATCCGGGGTGCAGCGCAGATCGCCGATCATCAACACGTCCCCTTCGCGGCTCGCGCTGTCGGGATCGAGACGGAAACGGCAGAACAATTCATTGCCGTAGCGCACTTCCAGGGTCGGGTTGCCGGCATTCATTTCCATCGAGAAGAACCCGTCCACTTCGCTGATCCCGCGACTGGCGTGGTTGATCACGTGATGGCCCTTGAGCGGCTGCCCCTGTTCGTCGAGCAGGCGACCCAATACAGTCACGGTGCGCATCACAGCGATCCTGCGGTAGTCCACGCCGCCCTTGTTCAAGTGATAACGGGTGCGGGAAGGCTCGATGTTCGCCGCCGGCGGATGCAGACCCTCGAAATCGAAGGTCACCATGCTGTTTTTGTAAGCGGTGATCGGCACGAAGTTACGGCCCGGACGCAGCACAGTGCTGCCGCCGGTCAAGTCGTCGGCGCGCAAGGCGATTTCGTCCAGGTCGGTTTCCACATCGACGATCATTCCCGCGCCGCGCCCTTGGGGCACGCCGGTGAACGCGGCTTTCGTGCCGCCCACGGCCACCGTGCTGCTCAGGTTCAAGCCGCCGGTGAGGTTGTCGTTATAGGACGAACGCTGGAGGAAACCGTCGCCGTAAAGCGAATCGGTCTGGAAACTGGCGAGGCCGGACAGGCCCACGCCATAGGTGTCGGCCAGCACCGTGCCGGAGACGCTTTGCAGGACGTGATCTTCCAGATTGCGGCGATACGACAGCGACGCGTTGTTGTCCCGCTCGCCATCGCGCGAGGTGCGGGTACCGACGCTGCCCGACCAGTACTCACCCGGCCCACCCAAGGCCACGCTGAGACTCAGGTCCAGGCCACGGTTGCGCTTGTCGGCGGTGCTGGAAGTGCCCGGGCGGTCAAACACCGACAGCCGCCAGTTGGCATCGCTGCCGCGCAGCTTGGCGCGCTGGGTCCAGCCCAGGTCCAGGCCGGTGCCCTGGACATTGCCTTCGCTGTAGGCGAGCCGGCCGTTGAGGGAGGTCTTGTTGCTCAGGCGATGGTTGACCGACAGCGATGAGTTGCTGGTATGGCCGACGAACACATTGCGCTGGCGGATACGGGTGCCGTCCGGCAGGGTTTCATAGGTGTTGCGGGTGTCCAGCCAGCTGCGATTGTGGCTGGCCACGATGCTGCCCTGGCCGTAGCTGTACAGGCCTTGCAGGTCCATGCCGTTGCCGTACCGCTCGGTCTGGTAGACGTTGGCATACAGGCTGGTGTTGCTGGCAAGCGTCCAGTCCACCGAGGTGCCGACTTGCAGTTTGTCCTGCACTTGGCGCGTGGAAGCCCCCAGGATCACCCGAGGATGCAACAGGTAGTTGAGGCCGATCCCCGCGGTGTTGAAACCCGAGGGTTGGTCTTCCCAATTGCTCCAGAGCCGGGTTTCCCGTCCGGCGAACAGGTTGTAGCGCCAGCGGTCTTCGGTGCTGTTCCAATTGTTGGGCTTATAGACCAGCTCTTGGCTGGTGGCGGTGGTTTGCCCGTCCTCGACCAACCGTACTTCTACTTCATAAATGCCGCCGGGCAAGGGCCGGGTGTCCAGGCTTTGCAAGCCGGCGCTGACCGCCTGGGTATTGATCAACAGGCCATTGCGATAGATTTCCACCGCAGCCTGGCGACTGGCGGTGACATAAATGGGGTAGACGCTGGGCTTGGGATTGTCGATGACCAGGCTGTCGGAACTGCCGTACATCACCCCCAGCGCGGTGTCCGGGTTAGCGCCAAACGCGCGGATCTGCCGGTTCAAGCCATCGGAGCTGGGCGTGAAATAACCCAGGCGGAAAAAATTTCCTTCCATCTCTCGTTGGGTGTAGAGCTCATGGACGGCGTGATAGACCTTGTCGTCCGGCCCACCCAGGCGTGAGAGCTGGAGATCGAGCGACTGGCTCCAGTTGCCGAGGCTGGAACCGGCATTGAGACCATAGCGACCGCCCGTATCCTGCTCCTGGCCGCCATTGATGTTGAGTTGGTTATTGAGGATCAGGCCGAAGCTGCCGCCTTCCGGTTGATCGTAATAACGCTTGGTTTCGGTGCCGCGCTCCACATCGCGGGTGAGGATCGACACCAACGAATTTTCAAGACTGTAATGCACAGCGAGCAGGCCTGACGAACAATTGGCTTCGCAGGCACCCAGTGCTACGCCTTGTTTGAGAAGGTGTTCCCATTGATCGCGCTCGACCGCCTTCAGGGTACTTTCCTGAGTGTCGGTAAATTCGAGCAGGGTAATACGATCATCCCGCGTCAAGACCACCATGGCTTCACCGAGATACTGTTGATTGAGTTCAACACGAACCGCCAGTGGTACGTCGAAGAAGTGCGCTTCAAACTCTGCCGGCAAACCCTTGGCCAGTGACAACAGACTGGTGGGCGTCGTACCGGGGGCAGTCGGCGCGGCCAATGCATTCGCGCACAGCAACAGCGCGAGCGCACCCGCGATGGGTGTCATTGGATACATCAACGGATTCTCATAATCAGCGAGCTATCGGGTTGTTCCAGGTGCGGGCCGACCGGCTGGGGAGAACCGGCCGACCTGCGATAACGCCCGTGGTGACGGGATGAACTCACCGGGCGTTAAATGGCATCACGGACGCGGCACGGCATCGAAGATCACGGTCATGTCAGCGGTGTACAGGCCGTTCTGGGTGTCCAGAGGACGAGCCGGGGTGATGGTCATGTCAGCCTGGGTACCCGGTGTCGACGTTGCGTCGTCCACCACTTCCTGAGGCGTGGCGGTCAAGGTGACGCCATTGAACGCGGTGGTCAGGGCGATGGCATCACGACCATTGAACAGCGAAGCCGGGCCACCTTCGATGTAGGCATTGACCGAACCGTCGGTATTCTTCACATCAAAGGTCTGGCGCAGCGAAGTCAGGGTGCCGGTCACCGTGTTGTAGCTCATGACTTCATCCTTACCGAAGTCCGGGTTGCGAGGCTGCACATGGAACTGCTGGGTCGGAATGTTCGCGGTGATGTGGATGGAGGAGCGCGCGTCATCGGCAGCGAACGCCAGCGAAGAACTCAAGGTAACGGCAGTCAGGGAAGCGGCGGTTACGAGTGGTTTGAGCATGTCTAACACCTGTTCATAGCAAATAAAGAGAGAGAGGTTGGGTTCCAGGCCACCAGCAACTTGGCGTGTCACCTCAACGCCGGAGCATGATCGTCTCCCTTTAATTAAAAATAAGCAGGCCGTTTCCTATAGACGCGTAGTAAAAGCGGTACTCGAAAAGAAGAAAAAGTTGCGATTTTATTTAATTGATGTTTTTGGATGTAAGAAACTCCCTACGTATAGCTTTAGATCCACCTAAAAACAGACCTTGATATTCTTCCGGTCAACTTTTTGGCAAAGCGCTTATTCCATTTAACTAGAGGGCCAAGATTACATGCCCGCCACGGCACAGGACGCGGCTGAAATGAAAGAAAACGCTACAGCCTGACCGCTGCCATACGTCTATTCATAGAAGCGCGACCGTCGTGCGGGATGAGGCAAGGCAGCCTATTGACGCGAGCAGACGTAGACTGCTGTCTGTATCGCCAAAGCCACCCTCGACGGCCCGACCGTCCACCTGTTTTGGAGTCATGCAATGACCGAAGTCGATCCGAACACCATTCACCGTGTCAGCCACGAGATCAAGCGGCGCCGCCTGCAAGTGCTGCGGGTGGCCGACCTGACCCCGCGCATGCGCCGCATCACCGTCGGCGGGCCGGAGCTGGCCGGGTTCGTCAGCCTGGGCACGGACGATCATGTGAAGCTGCTGTTCCCGCAGAACGCCGAGGAACAGGCTGCCCTGGAAAACTTCAGCCCCAGCCCCAGCACCGACAAGGCCCAGGGGCCGATGCCCCCGATGCGCGACTACACCCCGCGTCGCTATGACCTGGACACCCTGGAGCTGGACATCGATTTCGTGCTCCACGGCGACGGCCCGGCCGCGACCTGGGCGGCCCAAGCGGCGCCAGGGCAATACCTCAACATCGCCGGGCCCCGGGGCTCGATGATCGTGCCGGACATCTTCGACAGCTATTTACTGATCGGCGACGAAACCGCCCTGCCCGCCATCGCCCGCCGCCTCGAAGGCCTGGCGCCCAATCGGCGGGCCCTGGTGGTGGTGGAAGTGGAAAACGGCGCCGAGCAGCAGGTGCTCCAGAGCCCGGCGCAGGTGCATGTGATCTGGGTGTTGCGCGAGGGTCGCCAGGACAACCTGCTCCGTACCGTGCAACAGCTGGAAATGCCCGGCGGCAAGCTGTACGCCTGGGTCGCGACCGAGAGCAAGGTGTCCCGGCAGATTCGCAAGGTTTTGCTGGAGGAGAAAGGGTTGGGCCAGGATTTTGTGAAGACAGTGGGGTATTGGAAGGCCGAGGGCAGCGAGGAAGATTGAGGGACTGCTTGCTGCTGAAGTAACCTTCTGACACTAATGACCCTTGTGGCGAGGGAGCTTGCTCCCGCTGGGCTGCGCAGCAGCCCCCCCAAAGCAGCCACCTCGACCTATCTGATCCACCGAGTTGCCAGGTTTTGGGTCTGCTTCGCAGCCCAGCGGGAGCAAGCTCCCTCGCCACGGTCGTTTCGCCCTGCATCCCAACCCACCAGGTACCCCGCCCCATGCTTTTCCTGATCGCGTACATCGGCAGCGTCGTGCTGATCAACTTCGCATTCTCGGCCGCGCCGCACCTGGACATCATCTGGTCGGCCTGGGGCGGGCTGGTGTTTATCCTGCGGGACATGGTGCAGACCCGCTTCGGCCATGGCGCCATCGTGGCGATGCTGGCGGCGCTGGTGTTGTCCTACGTCACCTCGGACCCGACCATCGCCTTGGCGAGCGCCACGGCGTTCGCGGTATCCGAATGCATCGACTGGCTGGTGTTCACGGTCACCAAGCGCCCGCTTCATGACCGGTTGTGGATCAGTTCGGCCCTGAGCATCCCCATCGACACGTTCATTTTCTTTGGAATGATCGACGCCTTGACCCCAGCCGTGGTGATCACCGCCCTGTTCTCGAAATTCGCCGGGGTTACGGCCGTCTGGCTGATCATGGCCTGGCGTCTGCGCAAACAGCCCGTCGCCGGCTGACGCGGTTCATGTAAAATGCCGCGCTTTCTCCCATGGGAAGCTCGCCCGGCGCGCCCCCCGATGATCCGCTCCTGTTTGAGGACCTTCAGATGACCCGTATCGGAACCCCATTGTCGCCCACCGCGACCCGCGTTTTGTTGTGTGGCAGCGGTGAGCTGGGCAAGGAAGTGGTAATCGAACTGCAGCGCCTGGGCGTTGAAGTGATTGCCGTGGATCGCTACGCCAACGCACCGGCCATGCAAGTGGCCCACCGCAGCCATGTGATCAATATGCTCGACGGCGCCGCCCTGCGCGCGGTGATCGAAGCCGAGAAACCGCACTACATCGTGCCGGAAATCGAAGCCATCGCCACCGCCACCCTGGTGGAACTGGAGGCCGAAGGCTTCACCGTGATCCCTACGGCTCGCGCCGCGCAGTTGACCATGAACCGCGAAGGCATCCGCCGCCTGGCCGCCGAAGAACTGGGTCTGCCGACCTCGCCATACTTCTTCGCCGACACCATCGAAGACTACCGCAAGGCCGTCGAGACCCTGGGCTTCCCGTGCGTAGTGAAGCCGGTGATGAGCTCATCGGGCAAGGGCCAAAGCCTGCTGCGCGGCACCGATGACGTGCAGAAAGCCTGGGATTACGCCCAGGAAGGCGGCCGTGCCGGCAAGGGCCGGGTGATCATCGAAGGGTTCATCGACTTCGACTACGAAATCACCCTGCTCACCGTGCGTCACGTCGGCGGCACGACCTTCTGCGCACCGGTCGGCCACCGGCAGGAAAAAGGCGACTATCAGGAATCCTGGCAGCCACAAGCCATGAGCCCAGCGGCCTTGGCCGAATCCGAGCGCGTCGCCAAAGCCGTGACCGAGGCCTTGGGCGGTCGTGGACTGTTTGGCGTCGAACTGTTCATCAAGGGTGACCAGGTGTGGTTCAGCGAAGTCTCGCCGCGCCCACACGACACCGGCCTGGTGACGCTGATTTCCCAGGACCTGTCGCAATTCGCCTTGCACGCCCGGGCCATTCTCGGCCTGCCGATCCCACTGATCCGCCAGTTCGGCCCATCGGCCTCGGCGGTGATTTTGGTGGAAGGCCAGTCGACCCAGACCGCCTTCGCCAACCTCGGCGCCGCCCTGGGCGAGCCGGACACCGCCCTGCGCCTGTTCGGCAAACCGGAAGTCAACGGCCAGCGCCGCTTGGGCGTGGCCCTGGCGCGCGATGAGTCGATCGAAGCCGCCCGCGCCAAGGCGACCCGAGCTTCCCAAGCGGTCAAGATCGAGCTCTAAGACCTCGTACACAAAACCCCGTGGCGAGGGAGCTTGCTCCCGCTGGGTTGCGAAGCAGCCCCCTTGCTTTGTCAGCCATCACACCGCAGGGGATGCTGACGCATCCAGCGGGAGCAAGCTCCCTCGCCACAAAAGCAGAAGCTAAAAGGCCTGCGTTCACAAAGACTCCGCGCGGCACAAAAAAAGGCGACACCCGCAAGGGTGTCGCCTTTTTCTTGGGCGCGGTTCTGCTTAATCCGGCAGCTTGTAGGCAATCACATAGTCACCCTGCTTGGTGCCCAGCGAGCCATGACCACCGGCAACAACCAGCACGTATTGTTTGCCGTCCTTGCCGGTGTAGGTCATCGGCGTGGTCTGGGCGCCGGCGGGCAGGCGGCCTTCCCACAGTTGCTTGCCGTTCTTCACATCATAGGCACGCAGGTACTGGTCGAGCGTACCGCTAAGGAATGCCAGGCCACTGGCGGTGGTGAACGGGCCGCCCAGGCTCGGTACGCCCATGCTCAGCGGGATCGGAACCGGCGAGCTGTCGCGCACGGTGCCGTTCTTGTGCTTCCACAGGGTCTTGTTGTTGGTCAGGTCCACGGCTGCCACGTAACCCCAGGCAGGCGCCTGGCACGGCAGGCCCATGGGCGAGAGCAGCGCTTCGAGGATCACGCCATACGGCGCGCCCTTGTTCGGCTGCACGCCTTCGGTTTCGCTTTTGCGCCCCGGACCGCCAGCGACTTCCGCCGCCGGCACCAGTTTTGACTTGAACGCCATGTAGCTCGGGTTGACGAAGGCGATCTGGCGCACCGGGTCCACTGAAATGCCACCCCAGTCGAATACGCCGAAGTTGCCTGGGTAGACGATCGAGCCTTGCAGCGACGGCGGCGTGAACATGCCGTCATAGCGCAGCGACTTGAAGTCGATCCGGCACAGCATCTGGTCGAACGGGGTCACGCCCCACATGTCGCGTTCCTTGAGGACCGGCGGCACGAAGTTCAGGTCGGACATCGGTTGGGTCGGCGAGGTGAAGTCGCCTTCCACCGCGCCTTGCGGCACCGGGATCTCCTTGATCGGCACGATCGGCTGGCCGTTGCTGCGATCCAGCACGTAGATGCTGCCCTGTTTGGTCGAGGCCAGGACGGCGGGTTTCACGCCATCGGCGGTCTTCAGGTCCATCAGGGTCGGTTGACCGCCAACGTCCATGTCCCACAGGTCGTGGTGGGTGAACTGGAAGTACCAGCGCACCTTGCCGGTGGCGATGTCCAGGGCGGTCAGGCCGGCGGCGTATTTTTCCGATTCCGGTGTGCGGAATCCGCCGAACTGGTCGGGAGTCTGGTTGCCCATCGGCAGATAGAGCATCCCGAGTTTTTCATCGACGCTGAACATAGACCACATGTTCGGCGAGTTGCGGGTGTAGGTCTGGCCTTCGGCAATCGGCGTGGTGTCGTCCGGGTTGCCGCTGTCCCAGTTCCACACCAGTTTGCCGGTGTGCACGTCGTAGGCACGGATGACACCGCTCGGCTCATCGGTGGAGACGTTATCGGTGACGTGGCCGCCGATCACCACCAGGTTCTGGGTGACTGCCGGCGGCGAGGTGGAGTAATAACCGCCCGCCGTGAAGCCGCCGATATTGGCGGTCAGGTCGACCTGGCCCTTGTCACCGAAGTCTTCGCACATCTTGCCGGTGTCGGCATTGAGGGCGATCAGGCGGGTGTCGGCGGTCGGCAGGAAAATCCGCCGTGGGCAAACGCTGCTGGCTGGCGTAGCACTGGCCATGCCGGTCGGGCTCTGCTCGGCGGATGCGTACACGGCGTCATCGTGGTAGGTCACGCCACGGCAAGTCATGTGGGCCCAACCCTTGAAGTTCTCCGCTTTTTGCGTGGAAAGCTTCGGATCGAAACGCCAGATTTCCTTACCGGTTTCAGGCTCCAGGGCAATCACCTGGCTGTGAGGCGTGCACACATAGAGCATACCGTTGACCTTCAACGGGGTATTTTCGGCAGTGGTTTCACCCGGGTCGTTCGGCCCTGGCAGATCGCCGGTGCGATAGGACCAGGCTTCCTTCAACTTGCCGACGTTCTCAGGGGTGATCTGCGCCAGCGGGGAATAGCGGTCGCCATGGGCGCTGCGCCCGTAGGAGTTCCAATCGCCGTCCGGCATGGCCGGTGCGGTGTTGGTCATCCCCGGCACACTGTCGCGGTCCAGTTGGCCCTTGATCTCGCCCGGGTTGGTGAACTGACTGGCCAGCGCGGCGATACCGGCGATGACCACGGCGGCGCCCAAGGCACGGGTGCCCATCGGCGAAGCGTCGGCGGTCAGTAGCGGACGGCGGAACCATGGCAGGAGCATGACGATGCCCAAGGCAAACAGCATCGCCAGGCGCGGCACCAACTGCCACCAGTCCAGGCCAACTTCCCACAGCGCCCAGACCGTACTGGCGAACAACACCAATGCGTACAGCCCCAGCGCCGCACGACGGGCCATGATCAATAGCACGCCGGTCAGCGCCAGGCCGATACCAGCGAGCAGGTAATACAGCGAGCCGCCGAGCGTGCTCAGCTTGATTCCCCCGGCCAGCAGGGCCAGGCCCATCAATAGAAGCAGAATGCCGAGCAGGCTCGGTAACAGACGGCTTCGACTCAAAGCACCCTCAGTGCTCATAGCGTGTTTCTCCGTGACGTTTAAAAAAAGTCCCGCGCAAGTTGTCACTTTAGATGACGATCCTTCGGGGGCATGGTTCAGTTAAAAAAAGCAAATTCCACTGCCACGCTCATCTGGGAGAACGAGAGCCCCGACGGCCCCTCACGCAGAGACAGCGCTGTCTATCCTGGCGCCAGAGCGCGGGAGTTGGTGGATCCAGTAGGGATGCGTGGGATGCGGAGGCTCTGGCGCGCAAGAAGAAACGTTTCAGCAGGCGGCGCAAGGATAATGGCCTGTCATAAATAGAGAAAGATCTTTTATTGACATGGAGCCTTTCGGTTTCGGTAACAGTGTGCCAAGCGGCTACCCCACTCAGGCGAGCGGATGAAGGCAACGCTTCCCCCCAAAGAGCACCTCGGCTAAGGTGCGCGGCTTTACAGCCTTTTCGCGCAGGCCTGCCATGACCGAACCGAACAACAACCCGCTGCACGGCGTCACGCTGGAGCAGATCCTCAACGCCCTCGTGCAGCACTACGAATGGTCGGGCCTGGCCGAACGCATCGACATCCGTTGCTTCAAGAGCGACCCGAGCATCAAGTCGAGCCTGACTTTCCTGCGCAAGACGCCTTGGGCGCGGGAGAAAGTCGAGCGTCTTTACATCAAGCTGATGCGTACCAAGCGGCCCGTCTGAATCGTGAGCGGGCGAACCGGTTTCGTGGCGACGCAGGCCTTGCTTGGCTGGACGGGATTGAGCATCCAGCTTTACCTGATCCTGCTGGGGCGCTGGGAACTGGGCGCGAGCCTGCTGGGTGGGCTGGTGAGTTTCCTCAGTTTTTTCACGGTACTGACCAACTTGTTGGTGGCGGTGGTCCTGACCTGGGAACTGACCCAGCGCCCCTCCGCGGCCCGACGCTGGTTCCTGCTGCCCAGCGTACGCAGCGGCATCGCGGTGAGCATCGCCCTGGTCGGCCTGGCCTATAACCTGCTGCTGCGCCACCTCTGGCAACCCGAAGGCTGGCAATTCGTCGCCGACGAATTGCTGCACGACGTGATGCCTGCGCTGTTCCTCATCTATTGGTGGCGGTGTGTGCCCAAAGGCACCCTGCGCCTGGGCCATATCGGGCTTTGGGTGATTTATCCGCTGGTGTACTTCGGCTACGTCCTGTTGCGCGGGGATTTACTCGCGGCCTATCCCTACCCCTTCATCGACGTGGCGAACCTGGGTTATCCACAGGTGTTCGTCAATGCCGGGGGGATATTGGCGGGGTTTATCGCGATTGCGCTGGGGGTGGTGGGGCTGGATCGGTGGTTGGGGCGACGATCGTACTGACGGGACTGCGGATAAAAAGCTTTTGTGGCGAGGGAGCTTGCTCCCGCTGGGTTGCGCAGCAGCCCTGAACCCGACAACCCGGTGTGTCAGGCAGATTAAGTCGCCTGCTTTGGGGTCGCTACGCGACCCAGCGGGAGCAAGCTCCCTCGCCACAGGGGAACGTATTCACAATCCGCGCTTTGCCGGCAACATCCACACCAATCCACTGGCCTTGGCCCGCTCATGACACAGCGCCAGGACCCCACGCCGTTCATCGTTATCCATGCGGCTCCAGAGGGTGATCTCCGCCACGGTGCGCTGGCAGCCGGTGCAGATGTCGTCATCGTCCAGCGCGCAGATGTTTACGCAGGGCGAAGGCACAGGGCGTTCGGGCGTGTTCATTGTTCCTGCTCGGCCAAGTCGCGGGCATAGCGCTGCGAATTGTGCACATAGTGCGCCGCGCTGGCCATGAGCATGTTCTTCTGGGCCTCGGTCAGTTCCCGCACGACCTTGCCCGGCGAGCCCATCACCAGCGAACCGTCGGGAATCTCCTTGCCTTCGCCGATCAGCGAGTTGGCGCCGATGATGCAATGCTTGCCAATCTTCGCGCCGTTGAGAATCACCGCGTTGATGCCGATAAGGCTGTAGTCGCCCACCGTGCAGCCGTGAAGCATGGCGTTGTGGCCGATGGTCACGCCGGTGCCGAGGGTCAGCGGATAGCCCATGTCCGTGTGCATTACGGTGCCGTCCTGCACGTTGCTGTTCTTGCCGATCAGGATCAATTCGTTGTCGCCACGCAGCACGGCGTTGAACCAGACATTGGCGCCCTCTTCGAGGCGGACCTTGCCCACCAACGTGGCGTTGGGTGCAACCCAACTTTGCGGGTGAGTTTCGACACGGGCATCGCCCAGGCGGTATTTCATGAAAGTCCTCGGGGCGTCAGGTATTGATGAAGCTCTTGGGTGGCGTGTGCAAGTCGATATCGGCGTCGTACAGCAGGTTGACCAGTTCCACGATCATGATTGCAGTCAGGCCCCAGATCTTGTATTCGCCGAACCGGTAGCTGGGTACGTACCAACTGCATCCCTGATAATCGATGCGGTGGGTGTGTTCTCGCGGATCCTTGCGGAAGAACTCCAGCGGCACACTGAACACCGCAGCGATCTCGGCGTCGTTGGCCTGGTACTCGACGTAATCCGGAATCACGCCGACGTACGGCGTGACTTTGATTCCGTGCAGGGAAATCAGCGGGCTGAGGGGGCCAATCACTTCCACCAGGCCGGGCGGCAGACCGATCTCTTCCTCGGCTTCGCGCAGGGCTGTGAAGATCAGGTCAGGGTCTTCCGGATCCCGGCGTCCGCCGGGGAACGCCACTTCGCCGCCATGGGTCGATAACCCGCTGGCGCGCAACGTGAGGACCAGTTCCGGCTCGCCGCTGCGGGTAATCGGCACCAGCACCGCTGCTTCCGGGAAGCGCCGATCGGTCTCCAGATCGCGTGGGGTATGGTTGCTTACTCGATGCAGTAGCTCGTCCAGCATGAGACTTCTCGATTTATTCGCTACCTTGCATCATGCACCAATCACGCAAGCGGCCCAAGCCCCGAAACGGCGTCATGTCGCGAAACGACAACTTGCCGATACCCGTGCGCACACGCCAAGATAGGCGCAGCCTCCAGGAATCCAAGCATGAAATTCTGCAGCCAGTGCGGTAACCCGGTGACCCAGCGCATACCCGAGGGCGACTCGCGCCTGCGCTTTGTCTGCGACACCTGTCACACCATTCACTACCAGAACCCCAACATCGTGGCCGGTTGCGTACCGACTTGGGGCAGCAAGGTGCTTTTATGTCGACGCGCCATCGAACCGCGACGCGGCTATTGGACCTTGCCGGCCGGTTTTATGGAGAACGGCGAAACCGTCGAACAGGCCGCCGTCCGTGAAACCGCCGAGGAGGCCTGCGCCAGGGTCCGAAACTTGAACATCTATACGCTGATCGACGTACCGCACATCAGCCAGGTGCATGTATTCTTCCGCGCCGAACTGGTGGATGTGGATTTCGCCGCCGGGCCCGAGAGCCTGGAAGTGCAATTGTTCGAAGAAGCCGACATTCCGTGGGACGAGCTGGCTTTCCGCACGGTGGGCCGTACCCTAGAATGCTTCTACGCTGACCGGCGAGCCGAGGATTACCCGGTGCGATCCGAGTCGATACCGCCGCTTGCTCAGCCTGCCAACACTTGAAAAATCCAATATAGCCGCGACACCTCTAGGGATATCGTTTCAATGCGCTGGTTGCTTGTCCTGTTCTGCCTGTCGTTCACCGCTGTGTCCCAAGCCGCTGCCGTGGGGACCTACAACGGCAAGGTCATCGAAAAAGTCCTGGTGCTCAAGTCCGCCCATCAATTGCAATTGATCAACGACGGCAAGCCCCTCAAGACGTATCGCATCTCCCTGGGCAAGGGCGCCAAGAAAGGCCCCAAGTTGATAGAAGGCGACAAGCGTACCCCCGAGGGTTTCTATTGGCTGGACTGGCGCAAGACCAGCGACCGGTTCTATTTGTCGATGCACATTTCCTACCCCAACATCAGCGACGCCGCCCGCGCCCGCCGCGAAGGCGTGGAGCCGGGGGGCATGATCATGATCCACGGCACGCCTGATTCGGAAGAGAACCCAGAGCAGTTGTTCCATACCCTGGACTGGACCGATGGCTGCATCGCCATGCGTAATGTGGACATGCGCGAGGTGTGGAACCTGGTGCCGGATGGGACGATGATCGAGATTCGTCCGTAGCCCCTTCTCTTGCGGCAAGGAGCTCCTGTGGATAGGAGCTCTTGTGGCGAGGGAGCTTGCTCCCGCTGGGTTGCGCAGCAACCCCAAGGCAGGGCAACTCAATCTGCCTGACACTCCGGGTTGTCAGGTTTTAGGGCTGCTTCGCAACCCAGCGGGAGCAAGCTCCCTCGCCACACAGATTACTTTGGTATCAAGTCCTGAGTTCGACCCGATCCAAGGCCTTGTTCGCCAATAACTCCCCCAACTCAATCATCTGCGCCACCCCCAATGCCACCCGTCGTCGAGAACCTTCCAGGCCGAATGCGAGTTCGCTGAGCATTGCGTTGGCCGAGGCCAGGGTTTCGCTGAGGTTGGCTAGCAGGGCTTCGGTGTCGATGTTGTCCGATACGGTGAACAACTGCACCGAGGGCTGGGGGTCTGGTTCGTCATCGGGCTTGAGGTAGTGGTCCATTGCGCGATCGGCGGCTTCTTTCAGTTTTTCGGGAGCGTAGTCGCCGTAGGGGAAGGTTGAGGCGGGTTTGGGGATGTCAGAATTATTTTTCAATTGAAGCTCCTTTAATTTCATGGAGCCCAGGACAAAACGTCCGGGCCTGTTGCCCCTTGATTTATTCGGACGGTCAAACCCGGTCGCTGAATTGGCAGCGACACCCAAAGGCTAGAGCCCTCGCTTCCTAGGGACAACCTTAAAAACATGTCGGAAACTTCGGGGCGTCTGACAGACCAAGCGATGATCATTCGCACAACAAAAAACCGGCCTAAGCCGGTTTTCGTTGGTGACATCTGGGTTCAAACAAACGCTGCGCGCTGCTCAGCCTCATAGTGCCGAGTCTGAAAAGGCAAGAGGGTTTGTACCTTCAAGCCAAGACCTGCATTCAGTCCCCAAGAGAGAGCGAGCTCATCACGGCGTTTTCGAAGCGCAACAGCAGCCTTCGAGGTTATGGCTTGCTTGGGTGTCGAGCGTAAAAATAGCTCAAGGGCCTGGAAGACTTCCAATGCACGACTGTCTGTGACACACGAAAATCGGGTGAGTCGTTCGAGCAGATATCCTGCACGACGCAGCTCGACCTCATCAGTGTGTTGACTCAGAAAAACTTGAGCCGCGCTTATCAAGTCCAGATTGGAGTACCAGACAGCTTCGGCTACGCTCACAAGCGCAACATCATCTGCGTGATCCAACGGGCTTTTGACCAATGTGTCCAGAGCGGCTGAGAGGACGTGGCCGCTAGCAGGCTTCGTCATCTGTATTCTCCAAATAATTTTGCAAAATAGCGGTAAGCACAGAGGTTGGAGGCTCTTTGTTGCCAACATATACATCAATCGCCTGCAATGCCAGTCGACGCAGCTCGGCGGTCAACATGAATCCAGCCCTCAGAAGCGCCATGATATCGCCAATGTCTTGATCCGTTGCTCTGCCCAGCTTTGAAATTGCAATATCGACAGGGGCAGCAATGTGAACGTGCAGAGGAGACTCAACCGGAAACTCCTCAAGGGGAAGGCTTCGAGCCCAATAATCCTCGTGAATCGGACCGAAGCTGGTGTTGTATTGGAGGTCGTAGTTTAGCTCCAACAATCGTCCGGATCTTTCGTCAACAAATTGCTCGGGCACCTGCGCAAGTAACGTTCGAAGATGAAAGCCCTTCGGGGGGCTGGCCTCATAAATTTCTGCGTCAACGTCCGTCGAGACACGATGGTTTGTATAAAGGTGCACTGCGCACCCACCAAAAACGATGACTTTGACCATCCCAGGCGCTGCATTCTCAGACGTCAACTCCGCTTCGACAGACTTGAACATTGAAACCAAAGCCTGTCCTAGCGCGGTAGTTGTATTGAGGCGGGGGGTGATCCTATCCGGCAATTCCATGTTTAACCTCAGAGGCTGTTATTGCTCCTTGAAACCTGGATCCACCACTTAGCCCTCACGAAGGCGAGTAAGCGAATCCTTGGAGATTTGAGCCACGAAAGCTAGAGTCCCCGCTTCCGAGGGACAACCTTAAAAACATGTCGGAAAGTTCAGTACATCTGACAGACCGCATTTGATCAGTGACATTTCGCACAAATTTCAGGAAGGGTTTTTTTGGGCGGGATTCGGGTAACCATTGCTGCCGCAACGGTTATACACACCGACCTAAAAGAACAGCCCCACCACCAGTCGTCTAAAAAAATAATTTCAAGCTCATACCCACCGGTGCGTGCATACCACTGCGCCTCCAAAACGAAAGCCCAGCGCTGTAACTCCGCTGTCGATCCTTCAACCATTAATACCACTTAAAGCCGGCCCCCTCGAATCTCGCAGGAATCAGTCAGAACCACCGTTGACATGGTATTCAAGTGGTATTAGCTTCCCACCCACTCACCGAGCGAAAATTCCTACAGCAGCATCGGACACAGCTCACATGAACGACATCCTGGCCCTGCGTCCCGACGACACCCAACCCACGCCGCTGTACCTGCAACTGGCCCGCAACCTGGAGGCCGCCATCCACGCCGGCCAATGGAAAGCCGAGCAAGCGATGCCGTCCGAGCGCAGCTTGAGCGAGCAACTGGGCATTTCTCGGGTGACCGCTCGCAAAGCGTTGGAAGTGCTGTTCGAACAAGGTCTGATCCGCCGCAACCAAGGCTCGGGCACATTCATCACCCCGCGCCTCGAACAGCCGCTCTCGCGCCTCAGCGGGTTCAGCGAAATGCTCCGGCTCAAGGGCTTCGTGCCTGGGTCGCAGTGGCTGGAGCGAGAGATCACCCCGCCAACCCACGAAGAATTGATCCGCCTGGGCCTGTCGCCCAATGACAAAGTCGCCCGGCTCAAACGGCTGCGCAAGGCCGATGACACGGTCATGGCCATCGAAATGAGCACCCTGCCCGCCTCGATCATTCCCAAGCCGCAGGCGGTGGGCGATTCGCTTTATGAATTCCTCGATGGCATCGGCAAACCGGTCGTGCGCGCGCTGCAACACATCCAGGCGATCAACGCCTCGGACGAATTCGCCGCCCTGGTGGGCATCGCCCCCGGCACCGCAATGCTGCTGATGACGCGGGTCGGCTACCTGGAAGACAACACGCCCATCGAAGTCACCGACACCTACTGCCGCAACGACTACTACGACTTTGTCGCGGAACTGCGGCGCTAGACGACCAGAGAATCCCCATGTCCGAAGACAACATCCTCACCGCCAACGGCTGGATACGCGGCCGTCTCTTGCATGAACACGGCAAGATCGTGTCCATCGAAGGCCAGCCCTGCGATCCGGCGG
Organism: Pseudomonas sp. Z5-35; assembly: GCF_051131945.1. NCBI lineage: Bacteria > Pseudomonadati > Pseudomonadota > Gammaproteobacteria > Pseudomonadales > Pseudomonadaceae > Pseudomonas > Pseudomonas sp. Z5-35. The sequence goes on along the minus strand of NZ_CP071640.1, from coordinate 1,258,084 downwards.
ACAATGACTTGCCTTATCTGTTGCCCGGGTTCATCGACCTGCATGTGCACGGCGGTGGCGGCAAGGACATCATGGAAGGCGCGCCTGCATTCGAGATCATCGCTCGCACTCATGTGCGCTTCGGCACCACCTCGCTGCTGGCCACGACCATGACCGCGCCGAGCGAGGAAATCGCCGGCGTGCTCAGGGCCCTCGGCGAATTTTGCGAACAGCGGCCCAGCGGCACTGCCCGTGTCCTGGGCGTGCACTTGGAAGGCCCCTACATCAACCCCGGCAAACTCGGCGCTCAACCAAATTTCGCCCACACGGCATTGATGGCCGAGGTGGAAGCGTACCTGGCCCTGGCACCGATCCGGGTGATCACCATCGCGCCGGAAATCGCCGGCCACGACGCCTTGATTCGCGCACTCAGTTCCCGCGGGGTGCGCATGCAAATCGGTCATACGCTGGGCAGCTATGAGGAAGGCGTCGCGGCGCTGGCGGCCGGGGCCAGCAGCTTTACCCACTTGTACAACGCCATGAGCCCGTTGCATCACCGCGAGCCAGGCATCGTCGGCGCGGCGCTGGCCCACGCGCAATATGCCGAGTTGATCCCGGACCTGTTGCACGTGCACCCCGGCGCTATCCGCGTGGCGTTGCGCTCGATCCCGTGCCTGTATTGCGTCACCGATTCCACGGCCGCCGCCGGCATGCCCGACGGTGAATACAAGCTGGGCAGCCACACCGTGACCAAATGCCTGGGCGGCGTGCGCCTGGCCGACGGCACCCTGGCCGGCAGCACGCTGACGATGGATCAGGCCCTGCGCAACCTGGTGAAGATTGGCTTGCCCCTTGCCGAAGCCTCGCAGCGCTTGTCGCAATTCCCCGCTGACTACCTCGGCCTGCCCGAACGCGGACGCCTGCACCCGGGTGCCTGGGCCGATTGCGTGCGCCTGGACCGTTCCATGAACTTGACCGACGTGATGGTCGAAGGAGAAGCCATTGTCTTCAAAAATGCTTGAAGAGGCCCTGGCCTCGTCCGAGGCCGTCGAGCGCCAATTGCGCCAATTGGACCCCGCCCTGCAGGAGATTGCCGGACGCTTGCGCCGACAACCGCCGCAAGTGGCGATGACCGTGGCCCGTGGCAGCTCCGACCACGCCGCTAGCTACTTTGCCTACCTGACCATGCAACAACTGGGTTTGCCGGTGGCATCGTTGCCGATGTCGGTGGTGACCATGCAACAGGCGCCGCTGAAGGTCAGCGGCCAGGTGGCGTTCGCGTTCTCCCAATCTGGGCAGAGCCCGGACCTGGTGAACAGCTTGCGGCTGTTGCGCAAGCGCGGTGCCTTGAGCGTGGCCCTGGTGAATGCCGCCGATTCGCCCTTGGAAGCGGCGTGTGAGTTCAGCGTGCCGCTGTGCGCAGGCATCGAAAGCAGTGTCGCCGCCACCAAGAGTTTCATCGCCACCCTCAGCGCCAGCGCGCGCCTGGTCGCCCACTGGAAAGACGACGGCGAGTTGCTCGAAGCCGGCATTGCGCTGCCCGAAGGCCTGCGCGAGGCCGCGAGCCAGGATTGGAGCGCTGCCGTCGAGACGCTCCGTGACAGCCAGCGGTTGATGGTGATCGGCCGTGGTGCCGGGTTCGCCATCGCCCAGGAAGCGGCGCTCAAATTCAAGGAGACCTCGGCGATCCAGGCCGAAGCCTTCAGTAGCGCCGAGGTCCGCCACGGGCCGATGGCGCTGATCGACGAGGACTATCCGCTACTGGTTTTTGCCCCACGCGGCGCTGAGCAGGCTGGCGTGTTGAGCCTGGCTGCCGATATGCGCCAGCGCGGCGCCCGGGTGCTGCTGGCCGCACCTGATGACATCGCCGAACGCGACCTGACGCTGAGCCGCGCCGAGCATCCGGCCCTGGACCCGATCCTGGCGATCCAGAGCTTTTATGGCATGGCCGCGACCCTGGCCGTGGCCCGGGGCCTGGACCCGGACCAGCCACGGCACTTGAGCAAGGTTACCCGGACCCACTGAACCGCCGGCCCTCTTCCATCGAGGGCCAATGAGATTTCAAGAGAGAGCGAGCCCATGCCCAACAACAATAAAGAGCTGATCCTCAGCGCCCCGCTCAGCGGTCCGGTGCTCACCCTCGCCAACGTTCCTGACGCGGTATTCGCCAGCGGCGCCATGGGTGACGGGATCGCCATCGATCCGTTGAACGACACCCTCTATGCGCCCTGTGACGGCGAGGTGATCCACGTCGCCCGCACCGGCCACGCCGTGACCCTGCGGGCCGACAACGGCGCCGAACTGCTCCTGCACCTGGGGCTGGACACCGTCGAACTGCAGGGCGATGGGTTTTCCATGCTGGTCAAGGAGGGCGCGCGGGTCAGCAACGGCCAGGCACTGCTGCGCTATGACCTGGACAGCGTGGCACGGCGCTGCAAAAGCCTGGTCAGCCTGTTGATCATCACTAACGGCGAGCATTTCCAGGCACGGCCCATCACGCTTAAAGGGGTCAAGGTCGGCGAACCGTTGCTGCACATCGTCAGCAAGGCACCGGGTGAACCGCGCGACGATGAAGCGGACGTCGGCATCGAAGTGTTCGGCCAGATCCGTATCGCCCACCGTGGCGGCCTGCACGCGCGGCCGGCCGCCTTGGTGCGCCAGACTGCGCAAGGCTTCAAGAGCCGCTCGCACCTGCACTTTGGCGGCCGGTCGGCGTCCTGCGACAGCGTCATGGGCTTGATGGGCCTGGCAATCAACGAGCAGGCCGAAGTGCACGTCAGTTGCCGTGGCAGCGACGCCAAAGCGGCGCTGCAAGCCTTGCTCGCAACGTTATCCACAGCCCTGGCCGAAAACGACCATGCCCAGGCCCCGCCGGTAAAAGCGCCCAGTCGGGCCGCTGAAGACGGCGTGCTCCAAGGAGTCTGCGCCGCGCCCGGCCTGGTGGCCGGACCGTTGGTTCGGTTGGATGGCTTGAAGTTGCCCGAGGATGACGGTGGTCACGATATCGAAGAGCAGCGGCAACGGTTGCGCCAAGCCCTGGAGCACGTCAGTGGCGACATCCGCCTGACGTTGGAAAATGCCAAGGCCCGACGTTACGACAATGAGCAGGCGATCTTCAGCGCCCATCTGGCATTGCTAGAAGACCCGGCCTTGCTGGACGCCGCCTACGTGTCCATCGACCAGGGCGATGCCGCCACCCACGCCTGGAGCCGATCCATCGACGCGCAGTGCCAGGTCCTGCGTCAGTTAGGCAGCCCGCTGCTGGCCGAGCGCGCCAACGATTTACGCGACCTGCGCCAGCGAGTCCTGCGAGCGTTGCTGGGTGAGGCTTGGCAATTCGACGTGCCGGCAGGCTCCATTGTCGCCGCACAGGAGTTGACCCCGTCGGACCTGCTGCACCTCAGCGCCCAAGGCGTGGCCGGTGTGTGCATGGCCGAGGGCGGCGCGACGTCCCATGTGGCAATCCTGGCCCGAGGCAAAGGCGTGCCCTGCCTGGTGGCGTTGGGCGATGCCTTGCTTGCGCAGGCGCTGGGGCAGCCCGTGGTGCTGGATGCCGACGGCGGACGCCTCGAACTGGCGCCAACCGCCGAGCGCCTGACGCAGGTTCAGCAAGCACAAGCCCGACGCGCAGCCCTGCGCGCCCAACAACAGTCGCTCGCCCACGCGCCGGCGCGGACCATTGACGGAGTCGGGATTGAAATCGCCGCAAACGTGGCGTCGAGCGCCGAAGCAAGCCAGGCCTTTGCCTACGGCGCCGACGGCGTCGGTTTGTTGCGCACCGAATTTCTTTTCGTCGACCGCCGTACCGCCCCCGATGAACAGGAACAGCGCCAGGCCTATCAGGCGGTGCTCGATGCCATGGGCGAAAAACCGGTGATCATCCGCACCATCGACGTCGGCGGCGACAAGCAATTGGACTACCTGCCACTGCCGGCCGAAGCCAACCCGGTGCTCGGCCTGCGGGGCATTCGCCTGGCCCAGGTGCGCCCGGAACTGTTGGATCAACAACTGCGCGCCCTGCTGCAAACCCGCCCGCTGCAGCGCTGCCGGATCTTGTTGCCGATGGTCACAGAGGTCGACGAGCTGCTGCACATCCGCCAGCGCCTCGATGCGCTGGGCGCCGAACTGGGCCTGAGCGAACGTCCGCAACTGGGGGTGATGATCGAAGTGCCGGCCGCCGCCTTGCTGGCCGAACAACTGGCCGAGCACGCGGACTTCCTGTCCATCGGCACCAATGACCTGTCCCAGTACACCCTCGCCATGGACCGCGACCATGCAGGTCTCGCCGCCCGGGTCGATGCCTTGCACCCGGCACTGTTGCGGCTGATCGCCCAAACCTGCGCTGGCGCGGCAAAGCACAGGCGTTGGGTCGGCGTGTGCGGCGCCCTGGCTTCGGATCCCCTGGCGACGCCGGTGCTGATCGGGCTGGGCGTCCGGGAGCTGTCGGTCAGCTCGCCGCAAATCGGCGAAATCAAGGACCGCGTGCGTCACCTCGACGCCGCCCAGTGCCGCCGCGTCAGTACCGATTTGCTGAACCTGGCCAGCGCCGCCGCCGTGCGCCAGGCCTGTCACCAACACTGGCCTTTGGGCTGAGCCACGTCGAAGAACAATAAAAGGAGAGACGCCATGTATCAGCATTTCATTGAAGGGTTACAACGTCTCGGCCGGGCGCTGATGTTGCCCATCGCGATCCTGCCGATTGCCGGCCTGCTGCTGCGTCTGGGCGACACGGACTTGTTGAACATCGCGATCATCCACGACGCCGGCGAAGCGATTTTCGCCAATCTGCCGATGATCTTCGCCATTGGTATCGCCGTGGGCTTCGCCCGGGACAACAACGGCACGGCCGGGCTGGCCGGGGCCATCGGCTACCTGGTGATGATCGCGACACTGAAGGTACTCGACGCGACCATCAACATGGGCATGCTCGCCGGGATCATCAGCGGTCTGTTGGCCGGCGCGCTGTACAACCGGTTCAAGGACATCAAGCTGCCGGAATACCTGGCGTTCTTTGGCGGCCGACGCTTCGTACCGATTGTCACCGGTTTCAGTGCCGTCGGCCTGGGCCTGGTGTTCGGCCTGATCTGGCCGCCGATCCAGCACGGCATCAACAGCTTTGGCGAGCTGCTGATGGCCAGCGGCAGCTTCGGCGCGTTCGTCTTCGGGGTGTTCAACCGGTTGCTGATCGTCACCGGCCTGCACCACATCCTCAATAACATGGCCTGGTTCATCTTCGGCAGTTTCACCGACCCGCAAACCGGCATGGTGGTCACCGGTGACCTGACCCGTTATTTCGCCGGCGACCCCAAGGGCGGCCAGTTCATGACCGGCATGTTCCCGGTGATGCTGTTCGGCCTGCCCGCCGCTTGCCTGGCGATGTACCGCAACGCCCTGCCCCAGCGGCGCAAAGTCATGGGCGGGATCTTGCTGTCGATGGCACTGACCTCGTTTCTGACCGGCGTCACCGAACCGATCGAATTCGCCTTCATGTTCCTCGCGCCACTGTTGTACCTGGTCCACGCGCTGCTCACCGGGCTGTCGATGGCGGTGACCAATCTATTGGACATTCACCTGGGCTTTACCTTCTCGGGTGGTTTCATTGACATGGTCTTGGGCTGGGGTAAATCCACCAACGGTTGGTTGGTTGTCCCGGTAGGCCTGGCGTATGCACTGATTTACTACGTGGTGTTCGACTTCTGCATCCGCCGCTTCGACCTCAAGACCCCAGGTCGGGAAGAGGTGCCGGCGGGCGACAAGCCGGTCATCGCCGAAAACCAGCGCGCCGCTGCCTATATCCAGGCGCTGGGCGGTGCCGAGAACATGATCACGATTGGCGCCTGCACCACGCGTCTGCGACTGGACATGGTGGATCGCAACAAGGCGTCCGACGCCCAGCTCAAGGCCCTCGGCGCCATGGCCGTGGTTCGCCCTGGCAACGGCGGCAGCTTGCAGGTGGTGGTGGGGCCGATGGCCGACAGCATCGCCGATGAAATTCGCCAGGCGTTGCCATCTTCGGAACGAGCCGCCAGCGCGCCCGCAACCGCCGTGATCGAGCCTGCCCTACCGACTGACGTCTGCGAGACCGAGGCGCAACAGTGGCTCAATGCCCTGGGCGGTGGAGAGAATGTGTTGCAACTTGATTGCGTGGCGACGAGCCGTCTGCGCGTGCAATTGGCCGATGGCAAGGGGATATCGGAAAGCCAGCTCAAGGCGCTTGGCTGTCAGGGGGTTAGCTCGCTGGAAGGTGGCGTGTGGCACTTGCTGCTGGGCGAGAAAGCGCCGGGGGTGTGGCGGGCGTTGGCGATGGTCGTGAATCGGGATGGGGCCAAGGCTAAAACCTTCAGTGGCTGACACACCAATCCCGTGGCGAGGGAGCTTGCTCCCGCTGGGTCGCGCAGCGGCCCCAAGCTTTGGCGGTTGCTACGCAACCGAGCGGGAGCAAGCTCCCTCGCCACAAGGAGTTCGTGTACCCAGAATTGGGGACAATAAAAAACCCGCTGAATCAATCAGCGGGTTTTTTATTGTTGCAGCAGGAGGATCAGAAATCTTCCAACCGCCACACTTCATACGCCGGTGTCTCGTAGGGATGGCTGTGTTTCAGCGCCTCCACCACTGTGCGGATCAACCCGTCGGCAACTACCAGCTCCACCTTCCATTCCTCGACTTGTTCGAGCTGCCCCACCTCACCGATGAACGGCTGGCTGCCGTCCAACGGGCGAAACTGGCCCAGGCCCAGCACTTGCCAAGCGCAGTGGTCATAGTCGCCGATTCGCCCGCCACCGGCGGCGAATACGGCGCTTTTGACCTCGTCGACATGGCTGGCCGGGACGAAGAAGCAGAGCTTGTACACCGTCTTAGTTCACCCAGACGCGTGCGTTGCGGAACATGCGCATCCATGGCGCGTCTTCGTTCCAGTCGTCCGAACGCCACGAGTTCTGCACCGCACGGAAGACTCGCTCAGGGTGCGGCATCATGATCGTGACGCGGCCGTCGCGGCTGGTCAGGCCGGTGATCCCGCGCGGCGAGCCGTTCGGGTTGGCCGGGTAGGTTTCGGTGACCTTGCCATGGTTGTCGACAAAACGCAGCGACACACAACCCGACAGATCGGCTTCCAGCAGTGCCTCTTCGCTTTCGAACTCCGCATGGCCTTCGCCGTGGGCGATGGCGATCGGCATGCGCGAACCGGCCATGCCTTGCAGGAAGATCGAGTTCGACTCCTGGACCTGGACCATCGCGACGCGGGCTTCGAACTGCTCGGAACGGTTACGCACGAAGTGCGGCCAGAACTCGCTGCCCGGGATCAGCTCGTGCAGGTTGGACATCATCTGGCAACCGTTGCACACGCCGAGGGTGAAGCTGTCGGTGCGTTCGAAGAAGCCCTGGAATGCATCACGGGCGCGGCTGTTGAACAGCGCCGACTTGGCCCAGCCTTCACCGGCCCCGAGCACGTCGCCGTAGGAGAAACCGCCGCAGGCGACCATGCCCTTGAAGTCGTTCAGGTCGACACGGCCGGCGAGGATGTCGCTCATGTGCACGTCGATCGCGTTGAAACCGGCGCGGTCGAACGCTGCCGCCATCTCCACCTGACCGTTGACGCCCTGCTCGCGCAGGACCGCCACTTGTGGGCGAATGCCTTTCTTGATGTAGGGCGCGGCGACGTTTTCGTTGACGTCGTAGCTGAGCTTGGCGCTCAGACCCGGGTTGTCTTCTTCCAGCAGCGCGTCGAATTCCTGCTCGGCGCAGTCGGCGTTGTCGCGCAGGCGCTGGATCTGGTAGCTGGTCTCGGCCCACTGGCGCTGCAACACGCGACGCTGGCCTTCGAAGACGGTGTCGCCGTTGAAGGTGATATTGATGTGGGCGTTGTTGATCGGCTGGCCGATCACCGAGACGCACTCGGCCAGGCCGGCGGCGCTGAACTGGGCGAGGATGTCCGGGGTAGCGTCCTGGCGAACCTGGATCACCGCACCGAGTTCTTCGTTGAACAGGATGGCCGGGATTTCAGCGGCGGATTCGGCGACGCTGTCCAGGGTCAGGTTCAAGCCGCAATGACCGGCGAAGGCCATTTCCACCACGGTGGTCAGCAAGCCGCCATCGGAACGGTCATGGTAGGCCAGCAAGTGACCGTCGGCGTTGAGGCCCTGGATCACCGCGAAAAAGGCTTTCAGGTCTTCGGCATCATCGACGTCCGGCGCTTGCGAGCCGAGCTTGCCATGCACCTGGGCCAGGATCGAGGCGCCCATGCGGTTCTGGCCACGGCCCAGGTCGATCAGGATCAGGTCGGTGGTGCCCTTGTCCATGCGCAGTTGCGGGGTCAGGGTCTGGCGGATGTCGGTGACTGGGGCGAAACCGGTCACGATCAACGACAGCGGCGAGGTCACGCTCTTGTCCACGCCTTCGTCGTTCCAGCGCGTGGCCATGGACATGGAGTCCTTGCCCACCGGAATGGTGATGCCCAGTTCCGGGCACAGCTCCATGCCGACCGCCTTGACGGTGTCGTACAGGCGGGCGTCTTCGCCCGGATGACCGGCGGCGGACATCCAGTTGGCCGACAGCTTGATGTCGGACATCTTGCCGATGCGCGAGGCCGCGATGTTGGTCAGGGTCTCGCCGATCGCCATGCGGCCCGACGCCGGGGCGTCCAGCAGCGCCAGCGGCGTGCGCTCGCCCATGGCCATGGCTTCGCCGGTGTAGACGTCGAAGCTGGTGGCGGTCACGGCCACGTCGGCCACCGGCACTTGCCATGGGCCGACCATCTGGTCGCGGGCCACAAGGCCGGTGATGGTACGGTCGCCGATGGTGATCAGGAAGCTCTTGCTCGCCACGGCCGGGTGATGCAGCACACGCTCGATGGAGTCGGCGATGTCGAGGATCGATGGATCGAAATCGTCGCCCAGCTCGGCTTCGCGAACGGCCGAACGGTGCATCCGCGGGGCCTTGCCCAACAGCACTTCCAGCGGCATGTCCACCGGGCTGTTGCCGAAGTGGCTGTCGGTGACGGTCAGTTGCGGCTCGGCGGTGGCCTCGCCGACGACCGCGAACGGGCAGCGCTCACGCTCGCAGATCGCCTGGAAGCGCTCGAAGTCGGCCGGGCCGACCGCCAGGACGTAACGCTCCTGGGATTCGTTGCTCCAGATTTCGTGCGGGGCCATGCCCGGCTCGTCGTTCGGAATGTTGCGCAGTTCGAAGCGGCCGCCGCGGCCACCGTCGTTGACCAGTTCCGGGAACGCGTTGGACAGGCCGCCCGCGCCGACATCGTGGATGAAGCTGATGGGGTTCTGCTCGCCCAACTGCCAGCAGCGGTCGATGACTTCCTGGCAACGGCGTTCCATTTCCGGGTTTTCCCGCTGGACCGAAGCGAAGTCCAGGTCGGCCGAGCTGGTGCCAGTGGCCATGGACGAAGCCGCGCCGCCACCCAGGCCGATCAACATGGCCGGGCCGCCGAGAACGATCAGCTTGGAGCCGACCACGATCTCGCCTTTCTGCACGTGTTCGGCGCGGATGTTGCCCATGCCGCCAGCGAGCATGATCGGCTTGTGGTAACCACGGACTTCCTCACCACGGGGGGTGGTGATGGACTGTTCGAAGGTACGGAAGTAACCGGTCAGGGCCGGACGGCCGAATTCGTTGTTGAACGCCGCGCCGCCCAGCGGACCTTCGATCATGATGTCGAGGGCGGTGACGATGCGCTCAGGCTTGCCGTAGGGCTTTTCCCACGGTTGTTCAAAGCCAGGAATCCGCAGGTTCGACACGGTGAAACCGGTCAGGCCGGCCTTGGGCTTGGCACCGCGTCCGGTGGCGCCTTCGTCGCGGATCTCACCACCGGAACCGGTGGACGCGCCCGGGAACGGGGCAATGGCGGTCGGGTGGTTGTGGGTCTCGACCTTCATCAGGATGTGCACCGGCTCCTGGACCGCACCGTACTGGCGGGTCTCGGGGTTCGGGTAGAAACGGCCAGCCACATTGCCGACGATGACCGCGGCGTTGTCCTTGTAGGCCGACAGCACACCTTCGTTATGCATCTGGTAGGTGTTCTTGATCATGCCGAACAGGCTTTTTTCCTGGCTCTGGCCGTCAATGTCCCAACTGGCGTTGAAGATCTTGTGACGGCAGTGCTCGGAGTTGGCCTGGGCGAACATCATCAGTTCGATGTCGTGCGGGTTGCGCTTCAAGCCCTGGAAGGCGTCGACCAGGTAATCGATCTCATCTTCGGCCAGGGCCAGGCCCAGCTCGGCGTTGGCTTTTTCCAGCGCGGCACGGCCGCCGCCCAGTACGTCGATGGCGGTCAGCGGCTTGGGCTCGGCGTGGCTGAACAGGCCGGCGGCCTGCTCAAGGTTGCCCAGTACGACTTGGGTCATGCGGTCATGCAAGCCGTCGGCGATCAGTTGGGCCTCGGCCTCGCTGAACTGACCGGCGACATAAAAGGCAATGCCGCGCTCCAGGCGCTGGATCTTCGCCAGGCCGCAGTTGCGGGCGATGTCGCTGGCCTTGCTCGACCACGGCGAAATGGTGCCGAAACGTGGCAACACCAGGAACAGCCGACCGGTCGGCTCCTGGACGGGAACACTGGGACCGTACTTCAGAAGGCGCGCGAGCACCTGCTGTTCGTCGCCGGTCAAACCGCCGGTGACTTCGGCGAAGTGAGCGAATTCAGCATACAAGCCACTGACAGCCGGTACTTTCTGGCTCAGTTGCTCAAGAAGTTTGCTGTGGCGAAAGGCAGAAAGGGCAGGAGCGCCGCGCAGGATCAACATCTTCGGGACAGCCTCGGGAAGGGGTGTGCTTTGAGGCCGTGCATTCTAGCCTAAACCGCTGGCGACGGCATCCGAAACGGTAGGGACAATGCCAGCCGAACGTCGGTCGTGGCGCAGACGGCTTGGTCGCGCCGCTGTTGCGAGAACCCGATGGAGTTATTTTTTACCGACATAAAACCCGCCGCGCGCCGGCCCGCCTGTGTTGCGGACACGTTTTGCAACCTCTAGCAGACTGGCCTTTCACTGTCGATATATGGCGGCCGAGGCCGTTTGCGTATACTGCGCAGATGTTTTCCCCAACGGCTTTGCGTCCGCGGTACGCCAGATGGCTGATCGCAACCGGACTCTTCCTGGTGCTCAGTGGTTGTGTTGAGAAACCCAACACACTGGAGCGCGTAAAGGAGGATGGCGTGCTGCGGGTCGTCACTCGTAACAGCCCCGCCACCTACTTCCAGGATCGCAACGGTGAAACCGGCTTCGAATACGAGCTGGTGAAGCGCTTCGCCGAGGATTTGGGCGTCGAACTGAAAATCGAGACCGCCGACAATCTCGACGACCTCTTCGGCCAGGTCGGCAAGCCCAACGGCCCGGTGCTGGCCGCCGCAGGCCTGGTCAGCAGCGAACAGCGCAAGAAACAGGTACGGTTTTCCCATCCTTATCTGGAAGTCACCCCCCAGATCATCTACCGCAACGGCCAGTCGCGCCCTACCGACGCGGCAGCCCTGGCCGGCAAGAAGATCATGGTGCTCAAGGGCAGCTCCCACGCCGAACAACTGGCGCAGTTGAAACAGCAATACCCGGGCATCGAATACGAAGAGTCCGACGCGGTTGAGGTCGTCGACCTGCTGCGCATGGTCGATGAAGGCCAGATCGACCTGACCCTGGTGGATTCCAACGAAGTGGCAATGAACCAGGTGTACTTCCCCAACGTACGCGTGGCGTTTGACCTGGGCGATGCCCGCAGCCAAAGCTGGGCGGTGGGCCCGGGCGAAGACCACAGCCTGCTCAACGAGATCAATGCGTATTTGGACAAGGTGCAGAAAAACGGCACGCTGCAGCGCCTCAAGGATCGCTACTACGGCCACGTCGACGTCCTCGGCTACATGGGCGCCACCACGTTCGCCCAGCATCTGCAGCAACGCCTACCCAAATACGAACAGCACTTCAAGGCCTACGCCAAGAAAGAAAAGGTCGATTGGCGGCTGCTGGCGGCGATCGGCTATCAGGAATCGCTCTGGCAACCGACGGTCACGTCCAAGACCGGCGTGCGCGGCCTGATGATGCTGACCCAGAACACCGCGCAGGCCATGGGCGTGTCCAATCGCCTGGATCCGAAGCAAAGCATCATGGGCGGCGCCAAGTACCTGGCTTATATGAAGGAGCAACTGGACGAGAGCATTGAAGAGCCAGACCGCACCTGGTTCGCGCTCGCCGCCTATAACGTAGGCAGCGGCCACCTGGACGACGCGCGCAAGCTCGCCGCCAAGGAAGGCCTGAACCCGAACAAGTGGCTGGATGTGAAAAAGATCCTGCCGCGCCTGTCGCAGAAACAGTGGTACAGCAAGACCCGCTATGGCTACGCTCGGGGCGGCGAACCTGTGCACTTCGTGGCGAACATCCGCCGCTACTACGACATCCTGACCTGGGTGACCCAGCCGCAGCTTGAAGGCAACCAGGTGGCCGAGGGCAATCTGCACGTGCCGGGTGTCGACAAGAGCAAGCCGAACCAGGAATCCCCGCAGTTATAAGCTGTAACCAACTTCCAATGTTGTGATGAACCTGTGGCGAGGGGATTTATCCCCGCTGGGCTGCGCAGCAGTCCCCAAAGCATTCAACTCAATCTGCCTGACACACCGAGGCGCCAGATTTTAGGGCTGCTACGCAGCCCAGCGGGGATAAATCCCCTCGCCACAATAGAATTTGCAAGCTCAAGTGAGCAGGCACATTGGGTTATGGGACGGGCTCAGGACTTGGCTGCAGCCAGAATCAACGCTTTCATCTCCGCCACCGCCGACTTGAACCCAACAAACATCGCATGCGCTACCAGCGCGTGGCCAATGTTCAGCTCGTTGATGCCCTTGATGGCCGCGACGGCTTCAACATTATGGTAGTGCAGGCCATGGCCGGCATTGACGATCAACCCTTGGGCCAGGCCAAAGGTGACGCCATCGGCGACCCGTTGCAGCTCATCGGCCACGTCCGTCGGCGTTTCGGCATCGGCATAACGACCGGTATGCAACTCGATGGCCGGTGCGCCGACACGCTTGGCGGCCTCGATCTGCCGCTCGTCGGCGTCGATGAACAGCGACACCTCGGCGCCGAGTTTCGACAAGCGCTCCACCGCCAGGCTGATCCGCGACTCCTGCCCCGCTACGTCCAGGCCGCCCTCGGTGGTCAGCTCCTGGCGCGTCTCCGGTACCAGGCAGATGTGCGCCGGACGGATGCGTTCGGCGAACGCCATCATTTCCTCGGTCACGCCCATTTCAAAGTTCATGCGGGTCTGCAGCACGTCCTTGAGCAGCAGCACGTCACGCTCCTGGATGTGACGGCGGTCTTCACGCAAGTGCACGGTGATGCCGTCGGCCCCCGCTTCTTCCGCGTCCAGCGCGGCCTTGACCGGATCCGGGTAACGCGTACCGCGGGCCTGACGCAGGGTGGCGACATGGTCGATGTTCACGCCGAGAAGAATGCGATTGCTGGTGCTCACGAAAGCGCTCCTGAATGGACAGAGATTCGGCCCACAGCATACGGGTAGATCAGGGCTTGCGAAACAGCTCGCGACTGACCAGCGGCCGACCACCCAAATGAACCGCCAAGGCTTGGCGCATCAAACGCTTGGCCGCCGCCAAGGCGCCCGGTGCGGTCCAGTCGGCCTCGGCCATCGCCAGCAACTCAACGCCATTGAACAGGCCGGGCTGCAATTGATAGACCTGCTCCAGGCCCGCATCCACTTGCAAGCGGTACAGACCGTCCGCGGCGATGGGTTGACCGTGCAGGTCGGTGTCCAGGGCAAAACCGTAGCCCAGGTCGTCCAGCAGGCGCCACTCGAATGAACGCAGCAGCGGCTCCAGCGGGCGCCCCTCGGCCAAGGCTTGCAGCGTGGCGGCGTAGTGGTCGAAAACGGCGGGATGAGGATCTTCGGCCGGGAGCAGGCGAATCAGCAACTCGTTAAGGTACAAGCCACTGAACAGCGCCTCGCCGTTGAGCCAGGCCGCCACGCCATTACTTTCCATGCGCCCGACGTTTTTCAACTCGCCCCGCCCGCGGAATTCGACTTCCAGCGGCACGAACGGCCGCGCCAGCGTTCCGGCCTTGCCCCGCGCCCCACGCAACACCGCCCGCAACCGCCCTTGTGGCGTGAGGAAATCCACCAGGGCGCTGCTTTCGCGGTAGGCACGCGAGTGCAGGACGTAGGCGGATTGAGCGATGGGTTGGGTGGGCGGCATCGGGGGCCTGAATATCAATAAGATATCAATGGATGAACAGATCTTGTGGCGAGGGAGCCCGCCCCCAGCCAATCAGATTACAGGTCGCCGTAACCCAATGAACGCAATGCACGCTCGTCGTCGGACCAGCCGCCCTTCACCTTGACCCACAGGTTGAGCATGATCTTGGAGTCGAACAGCAACTCCATGTCCTTGCGCGCCTCGGTGCCGATGCGCTTGATACGCTCGCCCTTGTCGCCAATGATGATTTTCTTCTGGCCGTCACGCTCGACGAGGATCAAGGCGTGAATATGCAAGGTCTTCCCTTGCTGCTTGAATTCTTCAATCTCGACCGTGATCTGGTACGGCAGCTCGGCGCCCATCTGGCGCATGATTTTCTCGCGCACCAGCTCGGCGGCGAGGAAACGGCTGCTACGGTCGGTGATCTGGTCTTCGGGGAAGAAATGATCGTTTTCCGGCAGGTGGTCGGCAATCACCCGTTCCAGCGCGTCGAGGTTATGGCCGTGCTGGGCAGAGATCGGGATGATCTGGGCATTGGGCAACTGCTCCTGCAACCAGCTCAGGTGCGGCATCAGCTCGGCCTTGTCTTCGATGCGATCGGTCTTGTTCAGCGCCACGATCAAGGGGCCGGTCACGTACTGGACGCGTTCGAGGACCATCTGGTCTTCGTCGGTCCACTTGGTCCGGTCGACCACGAAGATCACCACGTCGACGTCTTTCAACGCCGCCGAGGCGGTCTTGTTCATGTAGCGGTTCAGGGCCTTTTCGCCGCCCTTGTGCATGCCCGGGGTGTCGACATAGATCGCCTGGACGGCGCCTTCGGTCTTGATGCCGAGCATATTATGGCGGGTGGTCTGGGGCTTGCGCGAGGTGATCGCCAGCTTCTGGCCGAGGATGTGGTTCAGCAACGTGGACTTGCCCACGTTCGGCCGTCCGACAATGGCAACATAGCCGCAGCGGGTGACGGTTGTATCAGTCATTGCCATTCTCCACGCCCAAGGCGATCAGTGCTGCGGCAGCCGCTACCTGTTCGGCAATACGACGACTCACACCCTGGCCTCGGCTTTTTTCATTCAATAAGACCACTTCGCATTCGACGAAGAAGGTTCGGCAATGCGGCTCACCTTGGATATCCACCACTTCGTAGCGCGGCAGATCGCAGCTGCGCGATTGCAGGAATTCCTGTAAGCGGGTCTTCGGATCCTTGTTGGTGTCCACCAGCGTCAAGCTGTCGATCTCGGAAGTCAGCCAGGCCAGCACACGCTCACGCGCCATTTCCATGCCCGCGTCCAGGTAAATCGCCCCGATCAATGCTTCCAGGGCGTCCGCCAGGATCGACTCGCGACGGAAACCGCCACTTTTCAATTCACCCGAGCCCAAGCGCAAGTATTCGCCCAGGTCGAAACCGCGGGCGAGTACCGCCAGGGTCTCACCTTTCACCAATCGTGCGCGCAAACGCGACAACTGGCCTTCGCGAGCCAGGGGAAAGCGTTCGAACAACGCCTCGCCGGCCACGAAATTGAGAATGGCATCGCCAAGGAATTCCAGGCGTTCATTGTTGCGCCCGGCAAAACTGCGGTGAGTGAGGGCCAGGAGCATCAGTTCCTGATCCTTGAAAGTGTAGCCGAGCTGGCGCTCGAGACGACTTAGAGAAACGCTCACGGTTTACCCACGCTGAGTTCGTGGCTGGATTCCACCGCCACGGCGGCGAGGCGCCGTTGACTTGGGACAATTAACGCTGTGTTCAAAAATGACGTCCTGACTATCGTTGGCTTCATGCCTTCGGGAACCTTGTTCAGGTTCCAGAAATGCATTCGGCGCTGTGTTCAACAGCGCCGTGTGTGATTACTTGATCAGGCCAACCCGCGAGAAATTCGGCAGGTGACTGAGTTTGGGTTCCGGCCAGCTCATCCAGACCGCAAAGGCCTTGCCGACGATATTGCGGTCGGGGACCATGCCCAGCATGTCCTTGGGAATGTTCGGATCATCCCAATACCGGCTGTCGTTGGAGTTGTCGCGGTTGTCGCCCATCATGAAATAGTGCCCAGCCGGCACGGTCCACGAATGGTCCGGCGTGGCGCGGTAGCGGCTCATTTCCTTGCGGATCAGGTGTTCGGCTTCGCCGAGTTTTTCCTTGTACAGCTCGGCGCTGCCCAGGGTGCCCGGTTCGGAACCGATCAACTGCTCGGCCACCAGCTCGCCGTTGACAAACAGGCGCTTGTCGGCGGTGTAGCGGATCTTGTCGCCCGGCAGGCCGACCACGCGCTTGATGTAGTTGACGTTAGGGTCGCTCGGGAAGCGAAACACCATGACATCGCCGCGTTGCGGGTCGCCGATCTCGATGACTTTCTTGTCGATCACCGGCAGCCGGATCCCGTAGGAGAACTTGTTCACCAGGATGAAATCGCCAACGTCCAGGGTCGGCTTCATCGAACCGGACGGAATCTGGAACGGTTCCACCAGGAACGAGCGCAGCACGAGCACAATGAACAGCACAGGGAAGAACGACTTGCCGTATTCGACCAGCAGCGGTTCCTTGTTGAGCTTTTCGATGACCACGCCATCAGGCTGGCTGACGCTGCCCTGATAAGAGGCAATCGCGGCCCGGCGCCGAGGCGCCAGGAACAACAGATCAAGCAACGCCAACAAGCCGCAGACGAACACGGCGATAACCAGCAACAGCGGGAAATTTAGCGACATAGGACCTAACTATCCAACCTGAGCACCGCAAGGAAGGCTTCCTGTGGAATTTCCACGTTGCCGACCTGCTTCATGCGTTTTTTACCGGCCTTCTGCTTTTCCAACAGCTTGCGCTTACGGCTAACGTCACCGCCGTAGCATTTGGCCAATACGTTCTTTCTGAGCGCCTTGACGGTTGTGCGCGCCACAATCTGCCCGCCAATGGCGGCCTGGATTGCCACGTCGAACATCTGCCGCGGAATCAGTTCCTTCATCTTCTCGGTCAATGCGCGACCTTTGTAGTGCGCGTTGTCACGGTGCACGATCAATGCCAGGGCATCGACTTTCTCGCCGTTGATCAGCACATCCAGCTTCACCAGATTAGCCGATTGGTAGCGATCGAAATGATAGTCCAGCGAAGCATAGCCGCGGCTGGTCGATTTCAGGCGATCGAAGAAGTCCAGCACCACTTCGTTCATCGGAAGGTCGTAGGTCACCTGGACCTGCGTACCGAGGAACAGCATGTCGTGCTGCACGCCACGCTTTTCAATGCACAGGGTAATGACGTTGCCCAGATGCTCCTGAGGCACAAGGATGTTGGCGCGCACGATCGGCTCGCGCATATCCTCGATGGCCGACAGGTCCGGTAGCTTGGACGGGTTATCGACGTAGATCGTCTCGCCGCTCTTGAGCAGCAGCTCGAAGATCACCGTCGGCGCCGTAGTGATCAGGTCCAGGTCATACTCGCGCTCCAGGCGCTCCTGGATGATTTCCATGTGCAGCATGCCCAGGAATCCACAACGGAAGCCGAAGCCCAGGGCGTCGGAGCTTTCCGGGGTGTATTGCAGGGACGAGTCGTTCAGGGTCAGCTTCTGCAGGGCTTCGCGGAAGTCTTCGAAGTCGTCGGAGCTGACCGGGAACAGGCCGGCATAGACCTGCGGCTGGATGCGCTTGAAACCTGGCAGCACATCGACATCGGGGGTGGAGCTCAAGGTCAGGGTGTCGCCGACTGGCGCACCGTGGATGTCCTTGATACCGGCGATGATGAAGCCTACTTCACCGGCCTTCAGGTCGACGGTGGCGGAGTGTTTAGGGTTGAAGACACCGACGCTGTCCACCAGGTGGATCTTGCCGGTTGACTTGACCAGGATCTTGTCGCCTTTCTTCACGCGGCCATGGCGCACGCGAACCAGGGACACAACGCCCAGGTAGTTGTCGAACCAGGAGTCGATGATCAACGCTTGCAGCGGATCTTCGATGTTGCCGGTCGGCGCGGGGATGGTGGCGACCAGGCGCTCTAGCACTTCGTCGACGCCCAGGCCGGTCTTGGCGCTGCACGTGACCGCGTCGGTGGCATCGATGCCGATGATTTTTTCGATTTCTTCCTTTACCCGGTCCGGATCGGCCTGGGGCAGGTCGATTTTGTTAAGCACCGGCATGACCTCAAGACCCTGCTCGATGGCCGTGTAGCAGTTGGCAACCGATTGGGCCTCGACGCCCTGGCCGGCATCGACCACGAGCAATGCACCTTCACAGGCCGCCAGCGACCGGCTGACTTCATAGGTGAAGTCGACGTGGCCCGGGGTGTCGATGAAGTTGAGCTGGTAGGTGATGCCGTCTTTGGCCTTGTAATAGAGGGTAACGCTGTGGGCCTTGATGGTGATCCCGCGCTCACGCTCCAGGTCCATGGAATCCAGGACCTGGGCTTCCATTTCACGCTCGGCCAGGCCGCCGCACATCTGGATAAACCGATCAGCCAGCGTCGACTTGCCATGGTCAATGTGGGCGATGATGGAGAAATTGCGGATATGACTCAAATCACTCACTGATCAACACTCAAAAAGGCTGCAGGCATGGCCCGCGGAAAAATAGCCGGGAATTGTACCTGATCCATCGAGCAAGCGTCACGCTCGCCTGTCGATGAGCTTTTGTGGAATAAGAACAAGGGCCGCTTCGCGACCCAGCGGGAGCAAGCTCCCTCGCCACAAAAGCGCCATTGCCACAAGGGCGCCGGTCAACCGGCCCGGCGCAGCAGCCAGAGGCCGGCCAGCGCGCAGACACCGGCCGGCACCAGCACCGCGAACAGCGGCGAGAAACCGAACACCAGGCTCGATGGCCCCAGCAAATCCTGGGCGATGCGGAAGGTGAAGCCCACCAGCACACCGGTGAATACCCGTTGGCCAAGGGTCACCGAACGCAGCGGACCGAAGATGAAGGAAATCGCCATCAGTACCAGGGCAGCGGTCACCAGCGGCTGCAACACCTTGACCCAAAAAGCCAGCCAGTAGCGACCATTGTTCAGGCCCTGGTCCGCCAGATAGTGGATATACCCCCACAGTCCGGTAATCGACAAGGAGTCCGGCGCCATCACCACGGTGCTGAGCAATTGCGGGCTCAGGGCCACGTCCCAACGCTCTTCATGGGCAGTGACCACTTCGGTGCGCTTGTCATGGAACAGGGTAGTGGTGACCTCCGTCAGTTGCCAATGATCCTCGGTAAATTTGCCGCGTTTGGCGAAGCTCGACGACAGCATGTGACGCTCGTCATCGAAGCGATATCGCGTCACGCCATACAGCGTTCCGTTGGGCTGGACCGAGTTGATATGAATGAATTCGGCGCCCTGGCGGTGCCAGAGGCCATGCTTGGCGCTTTGCGCATCACCACCGCCCTGGGCCAGGGAGCGATTGGCCTGCGCAGTGTTTTCAGTCGCCGGGGCGACGTACTCACCGATCAGCACACCTACCAGCATCAGCACCAGCATCGGCTTCATTACCGCCCAGACGATCCGACCGATGGACACGCCAGCGGCGCGCATGATGGTCAGTTCGCTGTTGCTCGCCAAGCTGCCCAGGCCGATCAAGCAGCCGATCAACGCGGCCATCGGCAACATGTCGTAAAGCCGTCGCGGCGCCGTCAGCAGGACGTAGCTCGCCACGTCCAGCAGCGTATAGGTATCGCTGACGTCGCCCATTTCATCGATGAACGCGAACAAGGTCGCCAGGCCAAGAATGATCCCCAGGACAGCAAGGATCGCCATGAATACGCTGCTGCCGATGTAGCGGTCGAGTTTAACCACGGGCCACCTCCAGCGCGCTGCGACGACTGGCCAGTTTCAGGCGCAGCGGCTCCCAGTAGAGCAACCCCAGGCCAATGACGAGGAAGATCGAATGCACCCACCACAGGCCCAGGGCCGGCGGGATCTTGCCTTTTTCCAGGGCGCTGCGGGCGGAAATCAGGATGGTCAGGTAAGCCATATACAAAAGAATCGCCGGCAACAGCTTGAGGAAACGGCCCTGGCGCGGATTGACCCGCGACAGCGGGACCGCCATGAGCGTCACGATGAACACCAACAAGGGCAACGACAGGCGCCACTGCAGCTCGGTGCGGGCCCGAATGTCATCGTTGCCCAGCAGGCTGGCCGTAGGCATCGCATCGCGGTCGGTGACTTCGTCGCTGACCTCGGGCTTGGGCAGCAGCACCCCATAGGTGTCGTACTTGATAGCGCGGTAATCGGCCTGCCCCGGCTTGCCGTCATAGCGGTAGCCATTTTCGAGGATCAGGTAGCGGTTGCCGTCTGGGTTGATTTCCTGGCGTCCCTTCTCTGCTACCAGCACGGAGATGCCGCGATCCTTCTTGGTATCCGATGACAGGTTCTTTTGCGTAATGAAGACCCCGCCCAGGTTGACCCGGTCGTCCGAGAGCTGTTCGGTATAGGTGACACGCGTCCCGTCGCGCAGGGCCTGGAAGCGCCCCGGCACCAGGGTGTCGAATTCCGTCATGGCGTCCTGCTGATTGATCAGCAACTGGAACTGATTGGCGCCCTGGGGCGACAGGCTCAGGCTCAACCAGGCCACCACCAGCGCCACCAGGGTTGCCGGGAACAGGGTGATGCGAAACAGACGCTGCTGGCTCATGCCGGTGGCTGACAGCACGGTCATTTCACTGTCCAGGTACAGGCGACCGTAAGCCAGCAGGATACCGAGGAACAACCCCAGCGGCAGGATCAATTGCAGAAAGCCCGGCAAGCGGAACCCCATGATCAGGAACAGCGAGCCTGGGTCCAGGGCGCCGGAGGCCGCCTGGGCAAGGTACTTGATGAAACGCCCGCTCATGATGATGACCAGCAGCACCGCGCTTACAGCGCTCAGGGTCAGCAGGACTTCGCGGGATAAATAACGGAAGACGATCAAACCAGACACTCCAGGATTGTCAGGCTAAGGCGGCCAAACAAGACACGTATCGAGCCAGCCCATACGAGCGAGCCGCCGAAAAAAGAGCCGCATTATCCTGTGATTGGAGGCGCCTGTCACTGCGAACGCTTTAATGCAGACGCCTCAACGTCAAAAAGTTAACAACGCCGAGGGTTGTCAGGCTCGGGCGCCGGGGTTCAAACTGCGGCCTTCGTCGCCGGCATGCCCCGGCGCTTCTATAAGGTCAGCTGCAAGCGGCAAGCTCCAAGCGGCAAGTTCAGAGCAGTACGCGTACTGCTTCAGCTTGCCGCTTGAAGCTTGCCGCTCGAAGCTGCCTCATAGATAGAAGACAGCTGTCCAGCGCGCCACTGCCCGGCGCCTGCCTCTTGACCATTCACTCAGGGATCCGGACATGGAATTGGTTGTAAAAAGCGTCAGCCCAGAAACGTTGAAGACTGCCACGCTGGTGGTTGCCGTTGGTGAAAACCGCAAGCTTGGCGTCGTCGCCACCCAGCTCGACGCCATGAGCGGCGGCGCCATCAGCGCCGTGCTCAAGCGCGGCGACCTGGCTGGCAAGGTCGGTCAGAGCCTGTTGATGCACAGCCTGCCCAACCTCAAGGCCGAGCGCGTGCTGCTGGTGGGCGTGGGCAAGGACGCCGAGCTGGGCGACCGTCCGTTCCGTAAAATCATCGCCGGCGTGCTCGGCACCCTCAAAAGCCTGGGCGGCGGCGATGCCGCACTGGCATTGGACGAACTGGTGGTCAAGGGCCGCGACAGCTATGGCAAGAACCGCCTGCTGGCTGAAACCCTGGTGGATGGCGAATACCAGTTCGATCAATTCAAAAGCCAGAAAGCCGAACCCCGCGCCCTGAAGAAAATCACCCTGCTGACCATCAAGGCCGCCCAGGCTGAAGTCCAGCGCGCCGTGACCCACGCCACCGCAATCGCCAATGGCATGGCCTTCACTCGCGACCTGGGCAACCTGCCGCCGAATATCTGCCATCCGACCTTCATGGGCGAACAGGCCAAGGCGCTGGGCAAGGAGTTCAAGGGACTCAAGGTCGAAGTCTTCGATGAGAAGAAGATCAAGGACCTGGGCATGGGCTCGTTCTACGCCGTCGGCCAAGGCAGCGCCCAGCCGCCGCGCCTGATCGTCATGCAATACAACGGCGGCAAGAAATCCGAGAAGCCGTACGCACTGGTCGGCAAGGGCATTACCTTCGACACCGGTGGCATCAGCCTCAAGCCCGGTGCCGGCATGGATGAAATGAAGTACGACATGGGCGGCGCCGCGAGCGTGTTCGG
This sequence comes from Pseudomonas sp. Z5-35, assembly GCF_051131945.1. Lineage (NCBI taxonomy): Bacteria > Pseudomonadati > Pseudomonadota > Gammaproteobacteria > Pseudomonadales > Pseudomonadaceae > Pseudomonas > Pseudomonas sp. Z5-35. The sequence continues at coordinate 1,235,734 of NZ_CP071640.1, read as the reverse complement.
TACCCTGCGCGCGGTGCTCGAACTGCAATTGCCGATCAACCTGGTGTGCATCCTCGCCTGCGCCGAGAACATGCCCAGCGGCACCGCCTCGCGTCCGGGCGATATCGTCACCACCATGAGCGGCCAGACCGTGGAAATCCTCAACACTGACGCCGAAGGCCGCTTGGTGCTGTGTGACGCCCTCACCTACTCCGAGCGCTTCAAGCCGCAAGCGGTGATCGATATCGCGACCCTGACCGGCGCTTGCGTCGTCGCCCTGGGCGCCCATACGTCGGGCTTGCTGGGCAACAACGACGAGCTGATCGGCCAACTGCTCAGCGCCGGCCAGCAAGCCGACGACCGTGCCTGGCAACTGCCGCTGTTCGATGAGTACCAGGAACAACTGGACAGCCCGTTCGCCGACATTGCCAACATCGGCGGCCCGAAAGCCGGGACCATCACGGCGGCGTGCTTCCTGTCGCGCTTCACCAAGAACCTGAACTGGGCGCACCTGGACATCGCCGGCACCGCCTGGACCAGCGGCGGCAAGGACAAGGGCGCCACCGGCCGTCCGGTGCCCCTGTTGACCCAGTACCTGCTGGACCGCGCCAAGGCCTGACACCGATGACCGTCGTTGGCGTCGCCCTCGGGTGGCGTCAGCGGCGGCTCAGGAACCGCAATGACCAAAGTCGATTTCTATATCCTGCCCAGCGCCGATCCGTCGGCGCGGCTGGATTTCGCCTGCAAGCTCACTGAAAAGGCCTGGCGCATGGGCCATCGCATCTACCTGCATTGCAGCGATACCGCCCAGCGCGACGACCTCGATGCGCGCCTCTGGGCCTTCAAGGGTGAAAGCTTCGTGCCCCATGGCCCGGCGGAAAGCGAGCCCGAGGGCTTGATTGTATTGGGGCTTGGGGAAGACTGCGGTCAGCACCAGGACCTGCTGGTCAACCTCGACCTGAAAGTGCCGGCCTTCGCCCAGCGCTTCGCCCGCGTGGCGGAAGTGGTGGTGGAAGACCCGGCCATCCGACAAGCCGCGCGGGAGAGTTTCCGCTTCTACCGCGAACAGGGCTATCCTCTGCAAGACCACCGTTTACAGCGACTCTGAGCCTTCGATGGACACTTCAAAACCGCAAAAACCCGCACAACTACTGGATGACCTTGAGTCGATCCGCCAGCTGCTCGGAGACGACAACCTGCAACCACCGCTGCTGACCGATACGGTCGAGCATGAACCCGTGCACGACGAACAGATCCCCCTGCTGTTCGATCCGATCAATGGACAGCCCGAACCCAAGCCAGCCCCCCAGGCCGAGCCCAAAGGCCCGGATGCCCTGCTGCACCTGGACCGCGAATTGCGCGCGGCCGCGCAATTGATCCTGCAAGACGTGATCGACGATTTCGCCCCGCACATCGAGACCGAGATCAAGCGCCGGCTGGATGCGAGGATGGAGCGGCTAGTCGCCGCAGCTGCGAGCGACAAGCTTTAAGCTGCAAGTAAAATCAAAAGCAAAAGCCGGATCCCGCTTGCAGCTTGTGGCTTGTGGCTTGTAGCTGCCCCCCCCGCTATACTTCCCGGCTTTTCCTGAATGAATGCCAATAGGGTCCCGCCGCGCATGGATAAGACCTACCAGCCGCACGCCATTGAAACTTCCTGGTACAACACCTGGGAGTCCGAGAATTATTTCGCTCCGCAAGGCGCGGGCGATTCCTACACCATCATGATCCCGCCGCCGAACGTCACCGGCAGCCTGCACATGGGCCACGGTTTCAACAACGCGATCATGGACGCCCTGATCCGTTTCCGTCGCATGCAAGGGCGCAACACCTTGTGGCAACCGGGCACCGACCACGCCGGTATCGCCACGCAAATGCTGGTGGAACGCCGTCTCGAAGCCCAGGGCCAGAGCCGTCATGACCTGGGTCGCGAAAAATTCCTCGAGAAAGTCTGGGAGTGGAAAGACGAGTCCGGCGGCAACATCAGCCGCCAGATCCGTCGCCTCGGCTCGTCCGTGGACTGGAGCCGCGAGCGCTTCACCATGGATGACGGCCTTTCGGAAGCGGTCAAGGAAGCCTTCGTGCGCCTGCATGAAGACGGGCTGATCTATCGTGGCAAGCGCCTGGTCAACTGGGACACCAAGTTGCACACGGCCATTTCCGACCTCGAAGTGGAGAACCACGACGAGAAAGGTTTCCTGTGGAACCTGAAGTACCCATTGGCCGACGGCGCCAAGACCGCCGAAGGCAAGGACTACCTGATCGTTGCCACCACGCGCCCGGAAACCATGCTGGGCGACTCCGCCGTGGCGGTGAACCCGAACGATGAGCGCTACCAGGCGCTGATCGGCAAGTTTGTCGAATTGCCCCTTGTTGGCCGTCGCATCCCGATCATCGGCGACGATTACTGCGACCCTGAATTCGGCACCGGCTGCGTGAAAATCACCCCGGCCCACGATTTCAACGATTACGAAGTTGGCAAGCGCCACAACCTGCCGCTGCTGAACATCTTCGACAAGAACGCCAACGTCTTGCCAGCAGCCCAGGTCTTCAACCTCGACGGCACACTGAACGAAAGCATCGATGGCCAGATCCCGGCCGAATACGCCGGTCTGGACCGCTTTGAAGCGCGCAAGCAGATCGTTGCCGCATTCGATGCCGTCGGCCTGCTGGTCAGCGTCGACGATCACGCCCTGAAAGTGCCGAAAGGTGACCGTTCCGGCACCATCATCGAACCGTGGTTGACCGACCAATGGTACGTGTCCACCAAACCGCTGGCCGAGCCGGCGATTGCCGCCGTGGAAGACGGCCGCATCCAGTTCGTGCCCAAGCAATACGAAAACATGTACTTCTCGTGGATGCGCGACATCCAGGATTGGTGCATCAGCCGTCAGCTGTGGTGGGGCCATCGCATCCCGGCCTGGTACGACGAGTCGGGCAAGGTCTATGTCGGCCGCGATGAAGCCGAAGTCCGCGCCAAGCACAACCTCGGTCCGGACGTGGCCCTGGCGCAGGACAACGACGTCCTCGACACCTGGTTCAGCTCGGGCCTGTGGACCTTCTCCACACTGGGCTGGCCGCAGCAGACCGAATTCCTGAAGAAATTCCATTCCACCGATGTGCTGGTCACCGGCTTCGATATCATTTTCTTCTGGGTCGCCCGGATGATCATGCTGACCATGCACTTGGTCAAAAATGAAGATGGCACGCCGCAGGTACCGTTCAAGACCGTGTACGTGCATGGCTTGGTGCGCGATGGCCAGGGCCAGAAGATGTCCAAGTCCAAGGGCAACGTCCTGGATCCGCTGGACATCATTGACGGCATCGACCTGGAAACCCTGGTGCAAAAACGCACTTCAGGCCTGATGCAGCCGAAACTGGCGAAGAAGATCGAGAAAGCCACCCGCGAAGAATTCGCCGAGGGCATCGCCAGCTACGGCACCGATGCGCTGCGCTTCACCTTCTGCTCGCTGGCGTCCACCGGTCGCGACATCAAGTTCGACATGGGCCGCGTCGAAGGCTATCGCAACTTCTGCAACAAGATCTGGAACGCTGCACGTTACGTGCTGGACAAGGGCGAAGACTGTGGCCAGAACGGCGAAGCCGTTGAACTGACCTTGGCCGATCGCTGGATTATTTCCCAGCTGCAACGCACCGAAGCCGAAGTGACCCGCCAGCTCGACCAGTTCCGTTTCGACCTGGCCGCGCAAGCCTTGTACGAGTTCATCTGGAACCAGTATTGCGACTGGTACCTGGAACTGTCCAAGCCGGTGCTGTGGGACGAGAACGCGCCGGTCGAACGTCAGCGCGGCACTCGTCGCACCCTGGTTCGGGTACTGGAAGTGGCCCTGCGCCTGGCGCATCCATTCATGCCGTTCATCACCGAGGAAATCTGGCAGCGCGTCGCACCGCTGGCCGGCGCCCAAGGCAAGACGATCATGCTGCAACCTTGGCCGGTGGCCAACGAAAGCCGCATCGATCCGGCAGCCGAAGACGACATCGAGTGGCTCAAGACCTTCATGCTCGGCCTGCGCAACATTCGCGCCGAAATGAACATCGGCCCGGGCAAGCCGCTGACCTTGTTCCTGAAGAACGCCAACGCCGAAGACCTGCGCCGCCTCAACGAAAACGAGGCGCTGCTCAAGAAGCTGGCGAAGCTCGAATCGGTGACCGTGCTGGCGGCTGGCGAGGAAGCGCCGCTGTCCGCCACCGCCCTGGTCGGCGAGATGGAAGTGCTGGTGCCGATGGCCGGCTTGATCGACAAGGCCGCCGAACTGGCGCGGCTGGACAAGGAAATCCTGCGCCTCAAAGGCGAAGTGCAGCGGGTCGGCGGCAAGCTGTCCAACGCCGGCTTCGTTGACAAGGCGCCGGCCGAGGTCATCGAGAAGGAACGAGCCAAGCTGGCCGAGGCTGAGCAGGCCTTGGGCAAATTGGCCGAGCAGCACGCGCGGATTGCCAGTTTGTAACGGCGGTTCGCAACAGAAGAAGGAGGCCCTGGTGGCCTCCTTTTTTCTGCCCGTCACTTTCCCTACCGTACTACTCGCACATTTAAATCGAGCAGTCATCACGACCAGGTTGGATGTGGGACAATGCCCGCCACTTTTTGAGCCAGCCCCGAATCGACCCGCCCATGACTGCCCCTCGCCCCCCCAAACCTGCCCGCCAGAAGCCCAAGCCCACCACTGAGGCCAAAGCGCCTCGGGAGAAGGCCAGCCTGCACCCGCGCAACCGCCACCAGGGCCGCTATGACTTCCCGGCGTTGATCAAGAGCACCCCGGAACTGGCGAAGTTCGTGATCATCAATCCTTACGGCAAGGAAAGCATCGACTTCGCCAGCCCCGACGCCGTGCGAGTGTTCAACCGGGCGCTGCTCAAATCTTTCTATGGCATCGCCCATTGGGACACTCCGGCAGACTACCTGTGCCCGCCGGTGCCCGGCCGTGCGGACTATGTGCACTTTCTCGCCGATCTGCTCGCCAGCCATAACGGCGGCGAGATCCCTCGTGGGGCGACGGTCAAGGTGCTGGACGTCGGCACCGGCGCCAACTGTGTTTATCCGCTGATCGGCCACAGCGATTACCGCTGGCACTTCCTCGGTTCTGAGATCGACCCGACGGCGATCGCTTCGGCCAAGGCCATCGTTCAATCCAATGGCTTGAACAAGGCCATCCAACTGCGCCAACAAACCAACCGCAAGCAGATCCTGCTGGGCCTTTTGGAAGACGCCGAGCGGTTTGACCTGACAATGTGCAATCCACCGTTCCACGCTTCCCTGGACGAAGCCACCAAGGGCAGCCAGCGCAAATGGCGTGCGCTGGGCAAGGCGGACCCGAAACGCAAGTTGCCGGTGCTGAATTTCGGCGGCCAGGCGGCGGAGTTGTGGTGCGAAGGTGGGGAAGTGCGCTTCGTGACCCAGCTGATCAGCGAGAGCGTACAAGTGGCCGGGCAAGTGCTGTGGTTCAGCACCCTGGTGTCGAAAGCCTCGAACCTGCCGGCAATTCATGCCGCCCTGAAAAAAGCCGGAGCACTGCACAGCAAGGTGGTGGAGATGTCCCAGGGCCAGAAGCAGAGTCGTTTCGTGGCTTGGACCTTCCAGACCGAGGCACAGCAGCAGGCGTGGCGCCAGTCGCGCTGGGTTCGCAAGGACTAAGCAGCACTTTTCCCAAGGCAACAAAAAACCGTGCCCGGATCACTCCGCGGCACGGTTTTTTATAAAACGGTCTTACTTGTTGACCGCGTCGGTCAGGCCTTTAGCCACAACCAGCTTGATCACTTTCTTGGCCGGGATTTCGATGGCTGCGCCAGTCGAAGGGTTGCGACCGGTACGGGCAGGACGCTCGGTGACTTTCAGCTTGCCAACACCTGGCAGGGTGATTTCGCCGCCGTTTTCCAGCTGATCAGCAACGACTTGGCCCAGTTGGTCCAGCAGAGCACGCACGGTAGCTTTTGGTGCGTCTACAGATTCAGCCAAATCAGCGATCAGTTGGTCTTTAGTAAGAGCCATGTAGTGTTCCTTCCCTATCAAATTCATATGGATTGCAGAGTGCAGTGTCAGCCATCGAGCCCGATCTATCTGATCAGCCGCCCTCGGTCATCACCACGACGGATCGGGGTAATAGATGCCGAAATCCGGGTTTGGTTCGACCTGACAAATGCTGAATGCACGCTTAACGCAGAGACTTCGCGTAAGACCGGGCAAAACTAGCACAACGCCTGTGAAATATCCGCCTCTACCTACCCATTTGGTCAGCTTTATTGCGCTAAATGGGTAAAAAAATGCTCCGTGAGTGTCGGACGGGTCTGAAAGAACCTTTGGCGCCTCCCAAAACCAGTGTTTGCGGTACACTGGGCCCTTTTTCGGGGAGCGCGCCCTCCTCCCTTTTGCCAGCCGAGAAAACCATGCCGATCCGTCATTGCATCGTCCACCTGATCGACAAAAAACCCGACGGCAGCCCTGCCGTGCTCCATGCTCGCGACTCCGAACTGGCGGAGTCCACGGCCATCGAGCACATGCTCGCCGACCTCAATGAAAGCTATAACGCCAAGCAAGGCAAGGCCTGGGGCTTTTTCCACGCCGAGTCCGGGGCGCATCCGTTCAGCGGCTGGCTGAAGGAGTACCTGGACGGCGGCAAGGATTTCACCGCGTTCAGTCGCGTGGCGGTGGAACACCTGCAAAAGCTGATGGAAGAGTCCAACCTATCGGTAGGTGGCCACGTGTTGTTCGCCCATTACCAACAGGGCATGACGGATTACCTGGCCATCGCCCTGCTGCACCACAGCGAAGGCGTGGCGGTGACCGACGAACTGGATGTCACGCCGTCCCGTCACCTGGACCTGGGCCAATTGCACCTGGCGGCGCGCATCAACGTGTCGGAGTGGCAGAACAACAAGCAGTCCAAACAATACATTTCGTTTATCAAGGGCAAGAACGGCAAGAAAGTCTCGGAGTATTTCCGTGACTTCATCGGCTGCCAGGAAGGCGTCGACGGCCCTGGCGAGACTCGCACCCTGCTCAAGGCATTCAGTGATTTCGTCGAAAGCGAAGACCTGCCCGAAGACGACGCCCGGGAAAAAACCAAGACCTTGGTGGATTACGCCAGCAGCCAGGCCAAGCTCGGCGAGCCGATGGGGCTGGCACAACTGTCCGAGCTGATCGACGAAGATCGCCCGAAAGCCTTCTACGACCACATCCGCAACAAGGACTACGGGTTGTCGCCGGAAATCCCCGCGGATAAGCGCACCCTCAACCAGTTCCGCCGCTTCACCGGCCGCGCCGAAGGCTTGTCCATCAGCTTCGAAGCGCACTTGCTGGGCTCCAAGATCGAGTATGACGAGGAGGCCGGTACCTTGATCATCAAGGGCTTGCCGACGTCGCTGACCGATCAGCTCAAGCGACGCAACTGACGGTCTTATCGCGAGCAGCCAGCTCGCGATAAACCCCCGTCACCGTCCTGGTGAGGATCAGGTGGCCTCGATACGAAACCCAAACCGCGGAAAGTGCACATGCACCACCCCGCCACGCGCGTCCTCTCGGCGCAGGATCAGCTCCTCGCTACCGGCAAACACCAACTCTCCAGCCACCGGGTCGACGCCATAGTCAGTCGCCGCGATGGTTACCTGTTGCCCCGCCACGAAGCCATTTGGGTCATTGAACGGTTCATCCGGCAACGCTGCCGGTGTGGCGTTCCGAGCCACGTCCAACGCCTCTTCGGAACTCATTTCCTTCGGCGCGCCATGGCCAAAACCCAATACCCGCGCGAGCCACGACGATACTGCTGGGTATTCGTCCACCAACGGCGAAGTGACGGGCGTGCCCTTGAGGAACCACAGCGGATGGGCCATGGCGAAGTCGGCAATCGACGGATCGCCCAGCAGGAAATCACCCTCTTCGCGCTGCAATTGTTGCTCCAGCCGCGCCATGATCGTCGGCCACTGGTGCTTGGCCTGCTCGGCAGACAAGCGCGTGGTCGTGCCGCCGCTGAACAATCCGGCACGATCGCTGACGAACGCCTTGATCGCTTCGGGCGATAGCTTGGCGAAACGCACCGCCACCGATTCAGGCTGGAACACCAAGCTCACCGCGTGCTGGAACACCACCGAATCGGCCCAGGCGGCAAAGGACGCGGCGATCATTTCCCGGCCTTCGGGGAACAGTGCCGGCGAGGCTTTTTCCTGCTCCAGCCGGCGGGCCATCAGCGACGTATCGCAATAGATGTCCGCGCCAATCTGCAATACCGGGGTCTTGCGGTAACCGCCCGTCAGTGCCGTCAGGTCAGGCTTGGGCATCATTGGCGGGATGTTCACCGAACGCCAGGACAAGCCCTTGAAGCCCAAGAGCAAACGGGCCTTTTCGGCAAACGGAGACGTCGGGTAATGATGAAGAATCAGCTCTGACATGAGATTCGCCACTGCAGGAATGAAGTCTTGCAGCTTAGCGCGCCTGACCGGACCAGCCTACCGGCCTGATAAAGGCCTATCAGCCAGGCTGATGAAGCGCCAGCGCACTGGCCACCAGGCATTCCTTGGCGCTTTTCCTGAGCTTTTTGATCAGCCGCTCCTGGCGCAGGGCCTCGCCCTTGTCGCGACAGGCTTCGGTGTACACGAGGGAAACTGCGGGGCTGGAGAGGAAGAAACGGGCGCCTTTGCCGCTTTGATGCTTGGCAAAGCGCCGGACCGGATCATCGCTGATGCCGCAGTACAGCGAGCCGTTGGCGGCCCGCACCAGATAGACGAACCAAGGTTTGCCGGGCTCGGCTGCCGTTGGCATAGACAGGTCGGAAGATTCGTTGGTGCTCATCACGAAACGTTCAGCAGGTACGTAGGAAACAAGCTGCGATCTTATCAGCGACTCGCCTGGAATGCCCGCAGCCCCTTGAGCGCCTGGGCTCTGACTGCGTTGCGCACCAGCGGCGTCCAGCCTAGCAGCAGGCCCTTGGTACCCAATGCCTGGCGGGACCAGCGCCACAAATCGAAACTGTCGTGATGCTCGCAAATCTTGCCGTCGCGAAACACGAAGCGCGCCTGGATATCGTTGACGACGGTATTGCCGGTTTGGCTGAACAGGTACGTCGCTACCCAGTGAGCGCCGCCGGCGTGCTCATCACTGCGCACGCTGTCGAAGGCCAGGGAGAAATCCTTGGCCCGTGTCGTCAGCATGCGCCACATGTCACCTGCATCACGGCCCCGCAGCTCACCAAAGGCCGGATCGCTGAACACCACGTCGTTGGTGTAGCAGGCGCTCATGGCTTCAGCATCCAGGCGCTGGAACGCCTCATAGAAGCGGGTCACCAGGGCGTTGTGGGTGTCACTCATGGAAGGCTCCGAAAAGATTTCAGTAGCTGGCACGATAATCTGCCTGCGCGAGGAAGACTATCGTCATTCGCCATGGAAATGACATCAGTGAAGATCGTCAACCCTTTCGCTGACGACGCCTACGTACAATGCCCGTCCGGCACCGACGCCGGCAATGATCGCCCCCAGGCCAATCAGGCCGAAGATCCAGCCCAACGCGCTCCAACCGCCGGTCCAGTCGTGGACCACGCCCACCGCAAATGGCCCCAATGACGCCAACGTGTAGCCAAAGCCCTGGGCCATGCTGGAAAGGTTCGCCGCCACATGGGCATCGCGTGATCGCAATACGATCAGGGTCAGCGCCAGGCTGAACGTCGCGCCCTGCCCCAACCCCAACAGGATTGCCCAGCCCCACAGACCGTCGAGAGGGGCGTACAGGCAACCGAACAGGCCGCCCAGAGCCATGACCATGACGATGACAATGGCCAGCCGTTGATCCTTGCCACGCGTGGCCAACCAAGGCGCCGCCAGGGAGCTGATCAACTGCACGAGCACCGAACCGGACAGCACCAGCCCGGCCTGGGTCGGCGTCAGTCCACGGCCGATGAGAATCGAGGGCAACCAGCCAAATACGATGTAGGCCAGGGACGATTGCAGCCCCATATACAGCGTTACCTGCCAGGCCAGTGGATCACGCAGCAAACCGCGAACCCGATAAGCCGCCTGGTGCGCGCCGTGCTGCTGGCCCACTTGTGGCAGCCAGAACACCGCCGCCACCAGCGCCGGAATCATCCAGAAACCCAGGCCCAGCGACCAGCTGTCGCCCAAGCGCTCGCTCAAAGGCACCGTCGAACCGGCCGCCATCGCGGCGCCCAGGCACAGTGCCATGGTGTAGACACCGGTCATGGCGCCGGCCTGCTTGGCGAAGTCGCGCTTGACGATGCCCGGCAACAGCACGCCGATCACGCCGATGCTCGCTCCGGCCAGGACGCTGCCGGCGAACAGCCCGAACTGGCCGAATGAGCTACGCAGCACGATCCCCCCGGCCAACGTCAGCAAGATCCCCAGTACCACGCGCTCGGCACCGAAGCGCCGAGCCAGCACCGGCGCCAACGGCGCGAACAACCCCAGGCAAAGCACAGGCAGCGTCGTCAGCAGACCGGCCTGGGCCGCCGACAGACCGAGGCTTTTTGAAACCTCGCTGAGCAACGGCGCCATGCTCGACAGCGCCGGACGCAGGTTCAGTGCCACCAGGATCAACCCAAGCAACAGCAGCCAGGGGCGGCGCACCAACGGATGGCGTTGCTGGGTTTGCTCATCGTCGGCTTCGGCGTCAATCAACAATTCTTCGAGTTCGGCGGCGCGCTTGTTCGGCGTCGCAGGGGTGAGGTCAAGCGGATCGCGGGACATGGAAAGCTCTGGGTTCAAGGTTCATTGATCAACGGTCGACAGAGGGCCTTGGCTCATTGCCGAACCTGTCGTTCCACAGCGTCGAGGATTCGAAGCGCGGATCGAATACAGGGTGATGGCGAGGACAAGTTTGAGGCTCTGGCGCAACTGCGCCGATGACGCAGGAGAAGCAGCGTTAACGTTCGCTGAGCGCAGGGGCTGGCAGCATGGGTCGAATTTTCTGACAGGTTAGTCAGCTTCTTGTAGGACGGCAACCACCTAAGGTGAGGGCCGCAGCTTTACCATCGACTACAAGCAGGTAGCACGGCAGGTGCACGACATCGCTGGATGGGAGTGCAGGAGCTGTGGTGAGATCGAATTTGATCACGACACCGACAGCGCGGAACGTTATTCGCGCGTGAGCGATCAGTTGCTCGAAGATTAGGCCCAGGCGATAGGGATAGAGATGAAACGCATCCGCCGCAAACTGCAGCTCACGCAAAAAGACGCGGTGAAACTGCTGTCTGGCGGCGGACACAACGCCTTTTCCCGTTACGAGCGGGGCGAAATTGCCCCACCGCAACCACTGTTCATGCTGATGCGTCTGCTTGATCGTCATCCACATCTGATGGCTGAGGTACGCGCACTGAGCGAGGGCACCGATTTGAAGCAGTTGTTGGCTATCTGCCATCCGGAGCAGGAAATCGTCCTGACACCCTGACCCCCAGAAAAAAACAAACCCGGACAAGTCCGGGTCTATTTTCACTGCCTAAGACTGGATCAATGCAAGATCTGGCTCAGGAACAGCTTGGTGCGGTCGTTCTGCGGGTTGTCGAAGAAGTCGTTCGGCGCGGCCTGTTCGACGATTTCACCTTTGTCCATGAAGATCACGCGGTTGGCCACGGTGCGGGCGAAGCCCATCTCGTGGGTCACGCAAAGCATGGTCATGCCGTCTTCGGCCAGGCCGATCATGGTATCCAGAACCTCTTTCACCATCTCTGGGTCGAGCGCCGAGGTCGGCTCGTCGAACAGCATGATTTTCGGCTTCATGCACAAGGCACGGGCAATCGCCACACGCTGCTGCTGGCCGCCGGAGAGCTGGCCCGGGTATTTATGCGCCTGCTCTGGAATGCGCACGCGCTCCAGATAATGCATGGCGATTTCCTCGGCCTTGCGCTTGGGCATCTTGCGCACCCACATCGGCGCCAGGGTGCAGTTCTGCAGGATGGTCAGGTGCGGGAACAGGTTGAAGTGCTGGAACACCATGCCGACTTCGCGGCGGATCGCTTCGATCTGCTTGAGGTCGTTGGTCAGTTCCACGCCGTCGACCACGATGCGGCCCTGCTGGTGCTCTTCCAGACGGTTGAGGCAACGGATGGTCGTCGACTTGCCGGAACCCGAAGGGCCACACAGGACGATACGCTCGCCCTGCTTGACGTTCAGGTTGATGTCTTTCAACACGTGGAACTGGCCGTACCACTTGTTCACACCCTGCATCTGAATAATGCCTTCAGGGCTCACAGGCTGTTTGATCGCTTCACTCATAAACTACGCTCCTAACGCTTGTGGCCAGTGTCCAGCTTGCGTTCCAAATGCATGGAATAGCGGGACATACCAAAACAGAAAATCCAGAACACCAGGGCGGCAAACACATAGCCTTCAGTGGCCATGCCCAGCCATTTCGGGTCGGCGGCAGCTTGTTTCACGCTGTTGAGCAGGTCGAACAGGCCGATGATGATCACCAGGCTCGTGTCCTTGAACAGCGCAATGAAGGTGTTGACGATCCCCGGAATGACCATCTTCAAAGCTTGCGGCAGAATCACCAGGCCCATGCTGCGCCAGTAGCCCAGGCCCATCGCCGCGGCCGCTTCGTACTGCCCCTTCGGAATCGCTTGCAGACCGCCACGCACCACCTCGGCCACGTAGGCCGACTGGAACAGGATCACGCCGATCAGTGCCCGCAGCAGCTTGTCGAAGTTCATGCCCTCAGGCAGGAACAACGGCAGCATCACCGACGACATGAACAGCACCGTGATCAACGGCACGCCGCGCCAGAACTCGATGAAGGTCACGCAGACCACGCGAATCGCCGGCATGTTCGAACGACGCCCCAGCGCCAGGACAATACCCAGCGGCAAGGCGCCGGCGATACCGACGGTGGCGATCACCAGGGTCAGCATCAGGCCGCCCCATTGGCTGGTCGCCACGGTGGCCAGGCCGAACACGCCGCCGTGCAGCAGGCACCAGGCGATGATCGGATACAGCACCAGGAAACTCAGGCCGTAGATCGCCTTGCGCGGGAAGCGCGAGATGAACAGCGGCGCCACGCCGATCACGGCCAGCCATACGGTCAGGTCCACGCGCCAGCGCAGGTCCGCTGGGTAATAGCCGTACATGAACTGGCCAAAACGCTGCTGGATGAACACCCAGCAGGCGCCCTCCTTGGTGCAGTCGGCTTGAGTGGTGCCGACCCAGTTGGCATCGAGAATCGCCCAGCTGAGAATCGGTGGAACCACCAGGTAGATCAGGTAGAACGCAAACAGGGTCAGCAGCGTATTGAGCCAGCTGGAGAACATGTTCGCGCGCATCCAGGCCATCGGCCCGAACACTTTGCTCGGTGGCGGCATATCAGGTTTGAAAGTATGGGATGTCATGCGCGTTTCCTCACCGCTCGATCAGCGCAATGCGCTTGTTGTACCAGTTCATCAGCAGGGAAATGCTGATACTGATCGCCAGGTACACGCTCATGGTGATCGCAATCACCTCGATGGCCTGGCCGGTCTGGTTCAACACCGTGCCGGCAAACAACGAAACCATTTCCGGGTAACCGATACCGGCCGCCAGCGAAGAGTTCTTCGCCAGGTTCAGGTACTGGCTGGTCAACGGCGGAATGATCACGCGCAAGGCTTGCGGGATGATCACCTTGCGCAAGGTCGGACCGTTGCGCAGGCCCAGCGAGTGAGCCGCCTCGGTCTGGCCATGGCTGACCGACTTGATGCCCGAACGCACGATTTCGGCGATGAACGCCGCGGTGTATACGGTCAAGGCGAGGGTCAAAGCCAGCAGCTCAGGAATCAGTACCCAGCCACCCACGAAGTTGAAGCCCTTGAGTTCCGGCATTTCCCAATGCACCGGAGCACCGAAGATCGCGGCGCACAACGCCGGGATCACCAGGAACAGTGCCAGGCCCACCCAGAATTTATGGAACGGCACGCCGGTCGCTTCGAAACGCTTGTTGGCCCAGCGGGTCATCAGCACGATGGCGACGATCGCCAGCACCACGCTGACCGCGAACGGCCAGAACCCTTCGGCCATCAACGCCGCCGGCATGTTCAGGCCCCGGCTGCTGACAAAGAAGGTGTCGCCGAAGTTATGGCTGTTGCGCGGCCCTGGCATGGTCAGGAATACCGCGAAGTACCAGAACAGGATCTGCAGCAGTGGTGGGATGTTGCGGAAGACTTCCACGTACACCGTCGCCACTTTGGCGATGATCCAGTTTTTCGAGAGCCGGGCCACGCCGACAATGAAACCGAGGATCGTCGCCAGGATCACACCGATGAAGGTCACCAGCAGCGTGTTGAGCAACCCGATGACGAAGACCCGGGCATAACTGTCCGCCTCGGTGTAGTCGATCAGGGTTTGAGCGATGCCGAAACCGGCACTGCGCTCCAAAAAGCTGAAACCGGAGGTGATGCCCCGGTGCTCAAGGTTGGTCTGAGTGTTGTCGAACAGAAACCAGCCCAGAGAAATGACCGCCACGATGGTGACGATCTGAAATACCCACGCACGCACTCGTGGATCGCTGAGGCTGAGCCTCTGCTTAGGTGCGCCGATTGAATTTTGCATGAAGTGCCCCGCAAAGAATGGAACAGAACATCACCCGGTGGTTGGCCCACCGGGTGATAGAACCATCAGCGCACTGGTGGTGCGTATTGAATGCCGCCTGCGTTCCACAGAGCGTTCAGGCCACGATCGATTTCCAGCGGGGTGCCCTTGCCGAGGTTGCGCTCGAAGATTTCGCCGTAGTTGCCGACTTGCTTGACGATCTGCACAACCCAATCTTTCGGCAGTTTCAGGTCTTTGCCGTATTCGCCATCAGCGCCGAGCATACGGGCGACGTCCGGGTTCTTGGTGGCTTTGGCTTCAGCTTCGACGTTCTTCGAAGTGATGCCGGCTTCCTCAGAGTTGAGCAAGGCGTAGCCAGTCCAGCGGATGATTTTCGACCACTCTTCATCGCCATTACGCACGACTGGGCCCAGTGGCTCCTTGGAAATGGTTTCCGGCAGAACTACGTAGTCCTTCGGCGAAGCCAGCTTGCTGCGCTGGGCGAACAGCTGGGACTTGTCGGAGGTCAGCACATCGCAGCGACCGGATTCCAGCGACTTGGCGCTTTCATCGGAGGTGTCGAAAGTGATGGGGGTGTACTTCAGGCCATTACCGCGGAAGTAGTCGGAAACGTTCAGCTCAGTGGTGGTACCGGCCTGGATGCAGATAGTCGCGCCGTCCAGTTCCTTGGCGCTCTTGACGCCCAGCTTGTTGTTTACCAGGAAGCCGATGCCGTCGTAGTAGGTAATGAAGCCAGGGAACACCAAGCCCATGCCGGCATCGCGGGAACTGGTCATGGTGGTGTTGCGCGACAGGATGTCGATCTCGCCGGACTGCAGCGCGGTGAAACGCTCCTTGGCGTTCAACTGGCTGAATTTCACCTTGTTGGCGTCGCCAAACACGGCGGCGGCCACGGCGCGGCAGAAGTCAGCGTCGATGCCGAGGATCTTGCCGGAGGCATCAGGTACCGAGAAACCCGGCAAACCATCGCTCACACCGCACTGTACAAAGCCTTTCTTCTGTACGGCATCCAGGGTTGCACCCGCCTGAGCGAACCCGCTGACGCCGAGAACTGCTGCTGCAGTCACGACTGCCAGGGTGGATTTCAGTAACTTCATTCAAACCTCCAGTTTTGCTCTTGTTGTGTCGGAGCTTGAGCCCTGTCGCACCCTTTTGAGGCATTGCCGACCCTTGTTGGCTTTTTTTAGGGTCAACCGACGTCTGGGCCTTCGCTATGAGTCTAATCATGAGAGTGCCTATAAACAGCGGCCTTACTCACTTCTCACCAATCGGCCGAACGGGCTGTAGCCCTTCACGTTCGCGAAGCCCGTAGCGGCTATTGGCGAACATCCATCACCGGATTCTGATATCCCATGCGGCGCGTCGAGCTGATAGTGTTACCGCGCAGCGTAAGAATCATCACTCAGGCTTCCCCATAGCAAAGCCCGTACCACACCGCTGCGCTTGCCCCTTACTAAACACGTCAAGACAAAAAGTTGTAGCATTGCGACATCTAATTAACTGAGGCACCAGGCCCGCACCGTAATCACGCACTGATTGAGCGCGCCCGCACATTTTTGGAGCACACCATGACCGACCCCTTGATTCTCGAGCCTTCCAGCACCGTCGACGCGTGCGTTATCTGGCTCCACGGCCTGGGCGCCGATCGTTTTGATTTCCTGCCGGTCGCCGAAGTGTTGCAGGAAAAACTGCTCACCACGCGGTTCGTCCTGCCCCAGGCACCGACGCAGGCGGTCACGATCAACGGTGGCTACGCCATGCCCAGTTGGTACGACATCCGTGCCTTGAGCCCGGCCCGGGCCATCGACGAGCAGCAACTGGAAGCGTCCTCGCAACGGGTCATCGACCTGATGGAAACCCAGCGAGCCAGCGGAATAGACGCCTCGCGGATCTTCCTGGCGGGTTTCTCCCAAGGCGGCGCGGTGGTTTATCACACGGCATTCGTCAAATGGCAGGGGCCTCTGGGCGGCGTGATCGCATTGTCCACGTACGCGCCAACGTTCAGCGAAGAACTGCAGTTATCTGCCAGCCAGCAACGCATTCCGGTCCTGGCGCTGCACGGTCAATACGACGAAGTGGTACTCAACCCCATGGGGCGGACCGCTAAAGAGTATCTGAAGCACCATGGTGTCACCGTGACATGGCAGGAATACCCAATGGGCCACGAAGTGTTACCCGAGGAGATTCGCGATATCGGCACCTGGCTGGCCGAGCGTTTGCGCTAAGCGGCCAATCGCCACGCCGACGCTTTGATGATCACACTACGCCGCGCCCGTTTCTTGCATTACACTGGCCGGCGTACATTCCTTAACCAATCGATGAGATGACCGTGCTCAAAGCACTCAAGAAGATGTTCGGTAAAAGCGAGGCCGAGCAGCTCGCGCCTGGCACCAGCACGCCGATCCACGGCCCGAGCCGTACCGAAGCACCCCAGCAGCCGCGCCGCGCCGCACCGGTTGTCAGCGATAAAAAAGCGCCGGCGCCCGCTGCCGCAACCGAGCCAGACGTTTCCCCGGCACCGGAACGGCCACCCGAAGCCGCCAAGCCACGCCGCGAACGCGCACCGAAACCGCCGGTTGTCGCCTGGAAGCTCGAGGATTTCGCCGTAGAGCCCCAGGAAGGCAAGACCCGTTTCCACGACTTCAAACTGGCCCCGGAACTGATGCACGCCATCCAGGACTTGGGTTTCCCGTATTGCACGCCCATCCAGGCGCAGGTGCTGGGTTTTACCCTGGCCGGCAAAGACGCCATCGGTCGCGCCCAGACCGGCACCGGCAAGACTGCCGCGTTCCTGATTTCCATCATCACCCAATTGCTCCAGACCCCGCCGCCCAAGGAACGCTACATGGGCGAACCGCGGGCGCTGATCATCGCGCCGACCCGCGAGCTGGTGGTGCAGATCGCCAAGGACGCCGCCGACCTGACCAAGTACACCGGCCTGAACGTGATGACATTCGTCGGCGGCATGGACTTCGACAAGCAGCTCAAGCACCTCGAAGCGCGCCACTGCGACATCCTCGTTGCAACGCCGGGCCGCCTGCTGGACTTCAACCAGCGCGGCGACGTGCACCTGGACATGGTCGAAGTGATGGTACTGGACGAAGCCGACCGCATGCTCGACATGGGCTTCATCCCGCAAGTGCGCCAGATCATTCGCCAGACCCCACCGAAAGACGAACGCCAGACCCTGCTGTTTTCCGCCACCTTCACTGAAGACGTGATGAACCTGGCCAAGCAGTGGACCACCGACCCGGCCATCGTCGAGATCGAGGCGCTGAACGTCGCCAGCGAAAACGTCGAGCAGCACATCTACGCCGTCGCTGGTGCCGACAAATACAAGCTGCTCTACAACCTGGTCAACGACAACGGTTGGGAGCGGGTGATGGTATTCGCCAACCGCAAGGACGAAGTGCGCCGCATAGAAGAACGCCTGGTGCGCGATGGTGTCAACGCCGCGCAACTGTCGGGCGATGTGCCCCAGCACAAGCGCATCAAGACCCTCGAAGGCTTCCGCGAAGGCAAGATCCGCGTGCTGGTCGCCACCGACGTGGCCGGGCGTGGCATCCACATCGACGGCATCAGCCACGTGATCAACTTCACGCTGCCGGAAGTGCCGGATGATTATGTGCACCGGATTGGCCGTACCGGCCGTGCCGGGGCTGCGGGGGTCTCGATCAGCTTTGCCGGCGAGGATGATTCCTACCAGTTGCCGTCGATCGAGGCGTTGCTGGGGAAAAAGATCAATTGCGAAACCCCGCCGACGCATTTGTTGCGGCCGGTTGAGCGCAAGCACTCCTGATTATTTGAAGTGATGGGTCCGATCAGCGCAGCCGTAACAGCTGCGCTTTTTTTTGCAGTTGCTTATGACTTCCAGCGCTGCGCCGCCGCGTGATCGCTGTCCCGCCCTTCAACCCAGCGCGGGCCGTCGGCGGTGTTTTCCTTTTTCCAGAATGGAGCGCGAGTCTTGAGGTAGTCCATGACAAAGGCGCAGGCGTCGAACGCCGCCTGGCGATGGGCACTGGCCGCCGCGACGAAGACAATCGGCTCGCCCGGTTCCAGGGCACCGATACGGTGCAGCACCTCCAGCTTGAGCAACATCCAGCGCTGCTCGGCCTCGGCGGCGATCTTGCCGAGGGCTTTTTCGGTCATGCCCGGATAATGCTCCAGGAACATGCCAGACACATCCAGTCCGTCATTGAAGTCACGCACGTAGCCGACAAAACTCACGACCGCCCCGACGCCGACGTTGGCCGCGTGCATCGCGTTGACTTCGGTTCCCGGGTCGAATGGATCGGCCTGCACACGAATCGCCATGGCTCAGCCTCCGGTCACGGTGGGGAAGAACGCCACTTCGTCACCATCCGCCAGCTGTTCATCAAGCTGGCACAGGTCTTCGTTGCGCGCGCACATGAGGTTCTGCTCCTTCAGCACCTCGACACCGTCACGTTGGGCGAGCAACGCGCGCACATCGTCGACCGTGTCGAAATCGCCTTCAACCTTTAGCGAATCCACACCCAGCGCTTCACGGTAACGGGCGAAGAACTTCACCGTGATGTTCATGACGCATCCGCCTGGAAGTGGCCGCTCTTGCCGCCAAGCTTCTCCAACACCCGCACGCCTTCGATGGTCATGCCCCGGTCCACGGCCTTGCACATGTCATAAATGGTCAACGCGGCGACGCTGGCGGCGGTGAGGGCTTCCATTTCCACGCCGGTCTGCCCCGACAGTTTGCAGCGGGCGACGATGCGCACCCGGTCCTCGCCTTCGGAAATGAGCTCGACCTTGACGCTGGTAAGCATCAGCGGGTGGCAGAGGGGAATCAGGTCGCTGGTTTTCTTGGCCGCCTGGATACCGGCAATACGCGCAACGGCGAACACGTCGCCCTTGGGATGACCGCCGCTGACGATCATCTGCAGCGTGGCGGGCAGCATGCGCACAAAGGCTTCGGCGGTGGCTTCACGGAATGTCACGGCCTTGTCGGTCACGTCGACCATGTTGGCGCGACCTTGGGAATCGAGATGGGTCAGCACAGGGCCTCCTTGAGGCAGCCGCAAGCTACAAGCCACAAGCGGCAAGTAAACAACGCAGTCCAGCTGCGGATTTAAAAGGGGCATTTAAGCAGCCACAAGTGACAAGCTACAAGCGGCAAGTGAGTTCACTCGGTCCGCTTGCAGCTTGCAGCTTAAAACTTGTAGCTGATTTTAGAGATGCGATTCGGCGTATTCGGCCAGGATCGAGCGCGGTACGCCCTGCAGGGTGATATGGACCCCGTTGGGGAAATCCTTGAAACGTTCGGTCAAGTAGGTCAGCCCGGAGCTGGTCGCGGACAGGTAAGGGGTGTCGATCTGCGCCAGGTTACCCAGGCACACCACTTTGGAACCGGCACCGGCACGGGTGATGATGGTTTTCATCTGGTGCGGGGTCAGGTTCTGGCATTCGTCGATCAAGATCAGGCTCTGCTGGAAGCTGCGGCCTCGGATGTAATTGAGGGATTTGAACTGCAACGGCACTTTGCTGAGGATGTAATCGACGCTGCCATGGGTGCTTTCATCATCCATGTGCAAGGCTTCGAGGTTGTCGGTGATGGCGCCCAGCCAAGGCTCCATTTTTTCCGCTTCGGTGCCGGGCAGGAAACCGATTTCCTGATCCAGGCCCTGCACGCTGCGGGTGGCGATAATGCGCCGGTAGCGTTTGCTGACCATGGTCTGCTCAATGGCCGCGGCCAGGGCCAGGATGGTCTTGCCGGAACCGGCGGCACCGGACAGGTTGACCAGGTGAATGTCCGGGTCGAGCAAGGCGAACAAGGCCAGGCTCTGGTAGATGTCACGCGGCTTGAGGCCCCAGGCCTCCTGGTGCAACAAGGGCTCCTGGTGCAGGTCGAGAATCAGCAGCTTGTCGACCTGGATTTCCTTGATCCAGCCGACGAATCCTTGTTCATCGATAATGAATTCATTGATGTGCACTGCTGGCAGGTTGTCGATCAGTTGCACCTGGTGCCAGGTGCGACCATGGTCCTGGCGCGTCTCGACCTTGCTCACACGGTCCCAGAACGAGCCGGTCATGGTGTGGTAGCCGTTGGGCAGCAGCGATACATCGTCGACCAGCTGGTCGGTGCTGTAGTCCTCCGCCGCGATTCCGCAGGCACGGGCCTTGAGGCGCATATTGATGTCTTTGGTCACCAGCACGACGGCTTGATCCTTGTTGCGCGCGTGCAGGTCGATCAGCTGGTTGATGATGATGTTGTCGTTCAGGTGTTCAGGCAGCACCAGGTTGGGTTCGGTGCGTTTGCTCATCAGGATCGAGAGCAAGCCCTTGGGACCACTTTTTCCGCGCTGGATCGGTACCCCGAGTTCAACGTCTTCGGGCGAGGCGTCGCCCAAGGTCTTGTCGATCAGGCGGATCGCCTGCCGGCATTCAGCCGCCACGCTGTGATGCCCGCTCTTGAGCTTGTCCAGCTCTTCAAGCACGGTCATCGGGATGGCAACGTGGTGTTCTTCGAAGTTCAGCAGCGCGTTTGGATCGTGGATCAATACGTTGGTATCGAGTACATACAGGATTGGCTGGTTGGAGGAAGGGCTACGTCCGTGGTCATCCATACTCGGTCACCTTTGTGGGGGCCATTCGACGCAATACCGTGACAGTGCTGCGCCTCGAGGTAGCCACCGAATTCACCCGCGAGGATTTCGGGTGAACTGCACACAATCTGGGTCTTGGAAGACGCCACCTGTGTTGCAGGTTTCGGCGGTCTGACTTCTTGATACTCCAAAACCCATGACAGGAAAAAGTACTTTGACGCTTTTTTGAAGTTTATTTTTCAGAGTGACGAATAACCCTTGGCGTACCGCCGCCGCGCCGTTAAAGTCGGAAGTCGGGTCGCCCCGAATGCACGACACAATTCCATCCTCGCCCAACGTTTACGGGGCTTTTGCTCTTCAGCGAAACGCGTCCTGGCAATCCTCCCAACCGATCCCACTTTGCGCCGTTTGCGCAATGAGCCAGGGCATCGCCGTTTTGACCGTGTCCTGCTTGGCGTTGAAATTGATGACGCCGTGGCGCCATAGCAACATCAGGGTCAGCACGCGCTGGGCACTTTGCTCGGGCTTGAGGCGGTTGGTGCCGTCCTGGGGATCGATATCCCATAGCGCCACTTGCAGGCCCTGGGTCCTGAAGAAGGACTGGGCATCGCCTCGGCGCTGGCCTTGGGGCGGGCGGAACAGCGGCACGTAATTCTCGGGCAGCTTGCCCTTGACCAGATCGACGCTGCGCCGCACCGAGTCCTGCCAATCCTGCCAATAGCTGTGGGAGCGGAACTCCCAGCCCTGCACCCCGACGCATTGCCCGGAATACAGCGCCTGGAGATCATTGACCGAGCGATCCACGAGCCGCGCCTGGAAGTCCTTGCCCAGCACAAAGAACGTGCCGTTGATATTCGACTTGCGCAGATACTCGGTCAGCCACGGTGTATTGTCCGGCGCGACGTTGGCGCCGCTGTCAAAGGTCAGCAAGAACAGTCGGTCGTTCATCGCCTCGCCGTTGCGTTCGTAATCGCCGAAACGCTCGATTTCGCTGCTGACCTGGGGAAAAAGTGCCGCCTTGCGCAGCAGCTCGTCCCGATATTGCGTATGGAAGATCCGGCTCGGCCCGGCCCACTTGATGTAATAGGAATTGTCATCGAGCTGGAACCTGCCCGCTTCTTCACGCAGGGTCGCCATGTCTTCGACCAGGTAACAAAACGACGCGTCCAATCCGCAACTGCGCTGGGCAAAGTTGTAGCTGGACAGCAGCCGCTGCCACAGCCGTGCCCGCAGGGCGTTGACCGCTTGCATGTTCACCGTGCGTAGCCCCAGGTACTGCTTGAGGGCTATTTCGTCCATGGCATCGACGTCCAGCAACACCCGGGCAAACATCAGGACCTCGGCCCGCGAGGCCACATCGAACAAGGTCGGGCTGGTGAGCTGCTCAGGCCAGGCGCTGCGGTCCAGGGTGGCGACGTCGTTGGGCGCGGCGATGACGCCGAGGCTCAGCAACCAGGCCGATAGAAGAAGAGCGATGCGCAAAAGGTATGTCTCCATAACGAAACCCGCGCGGGATGATAGCTGATCCAGAAGCAGTACCCATTGGCAAACTGGCACCGACCACCACCATCACCACCGATCCCCTATTGCCCCAATAGCTGGAGTCCACCCAAACAACCCCCTAGAATCGCCGCACCCTTAAAGGAGACGTTTGCATGCTGATGGTGATTTCCCCCGCCAAGACCCTCGATTTCGAAACACCACCGGCCATCGAGCGCTTTACCCTGCCGCAATACCTGGATCACTCCCAGGAACTGGTCGAGCAGTTGCGAGAACTGTCACCGGCCCAGATCAGCGAGCTGATGCACGTTTCCGACAAGATCGGCGGCCTCAATGCCGCGCGGTTCGGCAGCTGGAATCCGGCGTTTACGCCAGACAATGCCAAACAAGCCCTGCTGGCCTTCAAGGGGGATGTCTACACCGGTCTCGACGCACAAAGCCTTGGCGAAGCCGATTTCGATTACGCCCAGCAACACTTGCGCATGCTTTCGGGCCTGTATGGCCTGTTGCGCCCGCTGGACTTGATGCAACCCTATCGCCTGGAAATGGGCACGAAGCTGGCCAACGCCCGAGGCAAGGATCTTTATGCATTCTGGGGCACCCGTATCAGCGAGTGGCTGAACGAAGCCCTGGCCGACCAGGGCGACGACGTATTATTGAACCTGGCGTCCAATGAATACTTCTCGGCGGTCAAGCGCAGTGCACTGAATGCACGCGTCATCGATACCGAATTCAAGGACCTCAAGAACGGCCAGTATAAAATCATCAGCTTCTACGCAAAAAAAGCCCGAGGCTTGATGAGCCGATTTGTCACAGAGCAACGCATCAATGACCCGGCGCAACTCCGACACTTCGATGTCCACGGCTATCGCTACAATGCCGAACAGTCCTCAGCCAATAAAATGGTCTTTCTGCGCGACAGCGCCCCGCAATAACGCAACGTCTCTTTCAGGCCTCGATAAGGGGCCTCGATTGAAGCTGTATGTGTCATCCCACTTCCCCGCCCAACTTGACACTTTCTTGGCGTCAACAAAACAAACACCCCCTGCGCTAACTTTTGTTTCACTCGACAAATGTCAGATTTTTCCGTAGTGGCACAAAAATTTTTGATCCGTAGTGGCACATAACTATCGACCCCCTTTAAACGCCCGTAACTAAAGGGCCAAACCATCAGTGCTATCAGTATGAGGGCAGTGCCATCTAGGCAAATATTTCGAAAAATTTCGAAAATGGCGATGAGCGGATCGGAACTATGTGAAATTGCACGGCTCATACCACCCGTAACGATTCTCGCCGAGCGTGTACGAGATAACTTACGTAGCACGTCGTCCAAAGTAACCGAGTTGTCACGACAACTTCGCGAAACGGTCGTCTAATTGGATCCACACTTAAGGGACGGGAGATAACGCACCATTACTATCCCCTACAAGGCCAAGGCTGTGCCCCTATTAACGTGCTCCCCCGAGCACACAAGCTTCTGATTTTGTGGGCTTTTTGCCAGAAATCGGAGGTCAACGACCTTTTGCACGGACGTCCCGACAACGAGGACTGGCTGCATAACAGGGCAGGTCATAACAACTAGGCCGCTTTGCGCACAACTTGAGTGCAATTATTTAGACACTCGGAACTTAGTATGCCTGCACACGGCATTGTGGCGCCTGCATTCCACACTTCCGAGTGCTCGATGACCGCTGAACACTATTAACTCCGGCCATTTAATGGCGTGAAAACAGAGGTAAATGCGATGCGCATTAGCATATTTGGTTTGGGTTACGTCGGTGCAGTATGTGCCGGTTGCCTGTCTGCACGGGGCCATGATGTAGTTGGCGTAGATGTCGCCAAAGACAAAATCGACATGATCAACGCCGGTAAATCTCCGATCGTTGAACCGGGTCTTGGCGAGCTGTTGGCGCAAGGCATTCAAACAGGTCGCCTGCGCGGTACCACCAACTTCGCCGAAGCCATTCGCGATACTGACCTGTCGATGATTTGTGTCGGTACGCCAAGCAAAAAGAACGGCGACCTGGAACTCAACTACATCGAAGCAGTGTGCCGCGAGATTGGTTTCGTCCTGCGTGACAAGACTACCCGCCACACCATCGTGGTTCGCAGCACCGTGCTGCCAGGCACCGTGGCTAATGTGGTCATCCCCATCCTCGAAGACTGCTCCGGCAAGAAAGCCGGCGTCGATTTCGGCGTTGCGGTCAACCCTGAGTTCCTGCGTGAAAGCACCGCGATCAAGGACTACGACCAGCCGCCAATGACTGTCATCGGCGAATTCGACACCGCCTCCGGCGACGTCCTGCAATCGCTGTACGAAGAACTCGACGCACCGATCATCCGCAAGGACATCGCCGTTGCCGAGATGATCAAGTACACCTGCAACGTCTGGCACGCCACCAAGGTGACCTTCGCCAACGAGATCGGCAACATCGCCAAGGCCGTCGGCGTCGATGGTCGTGTCGTGATGGACGTGGTCTGCCAGGACAAGGCCCTGAACCTGTCCCAGTACTACATGCGCCCCGGCTTCGCTTTCGGCGGCTCGTGCCTGCCAAAAGACGTGCGTGCCCTGACCTACCGCGCAAGCTCCTTGGACGTGGAAGCGCCGCTGCTCAACTCGCTGATGCGCAGCAACGAATCCCAGGTGCAGAACGCCTTCGACATCGTCTCCAGCCACGACAAGCGCAAAGTCGCCCTGCTGGGCCTGAGCTTCAAGGCCGGCACCGACGACCTGCGTGAAAGCCCACTGGTAGAACTGGCGGAAATGCTGATCGGCAAGGGTTTCGACCTGAAGATCTACGACAGCAACGTCGAATACGCACGCGTGCACGGTGCGAACAAGGATTACATCGAGTCGAAGATTCCTCACGTCTCGTCCTTGCTCAATTCCGACTTCGACGCGGTGATCGACAGCTCCGACATCATCATCCTCGGTAACCGCGACGAGAAGTTCCGCGCGCTGACCGAGAACGTACCGGAAGGCAAGCAGGTCATCGACCTGGTTGGTTTCATGTCCAAGGCCACCTCCCCGAGTGGCCGGACCGAAGGTATTTGCTGGTAAAGCAGCCGCAAGCTTCAAGCTGCAAGCCTCAAGCTCAAAGCCCGTTTGCTTGAGCTTGCAGCTTGGAGCTTGCCCCTTGCAGCTTGCCTCTGACTTTAGGATCCCGATTATGCACAGGCTAAAGCACGGCCTGCTTCAGGCCGCCGGTTGGCTGTTTTACTTGAGTTTATTGATGGGCATCGCCACGGCGTTGCCCACGTCCACGTTCGACGCCGAATCGAAGGATTTCATTTTCCTGATCGGCGCCGTGGGCATTTGGCGTTACTCCATGGGAGCAACGCATTTCGTGCGCGGCATGATCTTCCTGTACATCGTCTACCCACACTTGCGCCGCAAGGTACGCAAGCTGGGCAAGGCGGCGGATCCGTCCCACGTGTACCTGATGGTCACCAGCTTTCGGATCGACGCACTGACCACCGCCCAGGTCTACGGCTCGGTGATTCGCGAAGCCATCGACTGCGGGCTGCCGACCACGCTGGTCTGCTCCATCGTCGAGATGTCCGACGAATTGCTGGTCAAGAGCCTCTGGGCCCGCATGAATCCGCCAGAGCGGGTCAAGCTGGACTTCGTGCGCATCCCCGGCACTGGCAAGCGTGACGGCCTCGCCTACGGTTTCCGTGCAATCTCCCGCCACTTGCCGGACGACCGCGCCGTGGTCGCCGTGATCGATGGCGACACCGTGCTCGCCGAAGGCGTGGTACGCAAGACCGTGCCGTGGTTCCAGCTGTTCGGCAACGTCGGTGGCCTGACCACTAACGAATTCTGCGAAGTGCGCGGCGGCTACATCATGAGCGAGTGGCACAAGCTGCGCTTCGCCCAGCGTCACATCAACATGTGCTCCATGGCCCTGTCCAAGCGCGTGCTGACCATGACCGGGCGTATGTCGGTGTTCCGCGCCACCGTGGTTACCAACCCGGACTTCATTGCCGACGTGGAAAGCGACTCGCTGCAACACTGGCGCCTGGGCCGCTTCAAGTTCCTCACCGGCGACGACAAATCGAGCTGGTTCAGCCTGATGCGCCTGGGCTACGACACCTTCTATGTGCCGGATGCGGCGATCAACACCGTCGAGCACCCGCCGGAAAAAAGCTTCATCAAGGCGAGCCGCAAGTTGATGTTCCGCTGGTACGGCAACAACCTGCGGCAGAACTCCCGGGCATTGGGCCTGGGCATGAAACGTCTGGGCCTGTTCACCTCGGTAGTGCTGTTTGATCAGCGCGTATCGATGTGGACCTCGCTGCTGGGCTTGACCGTGGCGATCATCGCCAGCTTCAAGTACGGCACCGCGTTCATCCTGGTGTACCTGCTGTGGATCGGCATCACACGGTTGCTGTTGACCCTGTTGCTGTCGTGCTCCGGACACCGGATCGGCCCGGCCTACCCGGCGATTCTCTATTACAACCAGATCGTCGGCGCGCTGGTGAAGATCTACGTGTTCTTCCGCCTCGATCAACAATCCTGGACTCGCCAGCCCACCCACCTGACCCGTGATCTCGCCAGCTTTCAACGTTGGTTCAACACTTGGTCGTCTCGGACCATGACCTTCTCCGCCGGCAGCATCTTTGTCGCCGTGCTGCTGACGATGGTCTGACCGGACTTGAATGAATTAACTAGGAAATCGCCCCTATGAACACCGCCGTGAATGTCAACGTAGTGCATGAATCCGAAGCCCAACGCCAACACGCCCGGGTCAAAATCCCGGCCAAGTTGCGCTTCTTCGGCCCTGACCGTACGCCCATGGAAGTCAAGGTCCTGGACCTGTCCGCCGGTGGGCTGTGCTTCAACGCCGGTCAGTTGCCGCTCAAGGTTGGCGAGACCTACAAGGCTCGCTTGCAGTTCGTGATCGACAACCTTGGCCTGGCCATGGACGTCGAATTGCAGATCCGCTCCTACGACCGCCAGACCGGCCGCGCCGGTTGCCAGTTCCAGAACCTGGAGCCGCGGGACATCTCGACGCTGCGCCACATCATCACCTCGCACCTGGCCGGCGACATCGTCGGCGTCGGCGACGTGCTGGCGACGCTGCAGCGCGACAACTTCACCAAGGCTCGCAAGCAGAAAGATGAAAACGGCGGCATGAGCGCCTTCGGTCGCCTGCGCGCCGTGACCTTCAGCCTGGGGATTTTCATCGTCGGCCTGGCGGCGTTCGGTTTCATCTTCAAGTCGGTATATGGCATGTACTTCGTCAGCCACGCCCAGGCCGGCATCGTCAACGTACCGGGCATGGCGATTACCATGCCGCGCGACGGCACCGTGCAAAGCCTGGTCAAGGCTGACGGCTTGGCGGCCAAGGGCGCCCCGCTGGCGACTTTCAGCACCAGCATGCTCGACGTGCTCAAGGGTCACCTGGACGACAACCAATTGCAGCCGGCCAAGGTCGAGGAACTGTTCGGCAAGCAAATGACCGGCACCCTGACCTCGCCATGCGATTGCATCGTGGCTCAGCAAATGGTTTCCAACGGCCAGTACGCCAGCAAGGGTGACGTGATCTTCCAACTGGTCCCTCGCGGCGCCGAAGCCAATGTCGAAGCACGCTTCTCCTATCGCCAGTTCGGCGACGTGCGTCCAGGCACCCCGGTCAGCTTCCAAGTGGCCGGCGAAGACGCCACCCGCACCGGCAAGATCGTCAGCAGCACCAGCCTGAAAAGCGCCGACCTGTCTTCCGATATCCGTGTGCTGATCCAGCCTGACGAAGCCTTGGACAGCGCGCTGGCCGGCCGTCCGGTGGAAGTCGTCAGCGACCGTGGCCCGAACCTGAACTGGCTGATCGACAAAGCCATGGCCGTTGGTCTTTAAGTCGAGGATATGCCCGTGACCATTATAAAAATCCTTAACACCCCACAGAGCCTGTGGGAGCGAGCATGCTCGCGAAAGGATCAACGCGGTCAGGATGAGATGCCGCAAGCGCGTTCCCAAGTGGGAACCCTGTGTGCCTTGGCATTGGCCGTGAGCCTGGCCGGTTGTGCCGGCCTGCCCGACCAACGCCTGGCCAACGAAGCCCTCAAGCGCGGCGACACGGCATTGGCGCAGCAAAACTATCAGCAGTTGGCAGACCTGGGCTACAGCGAAGCCCAGGTGGGCCTGGCCGATATCCAGGTGGACAGCCGCGACCCCGAGCAGATGAGAAAGGCCGAGGCGACCTACCGCGCCGCTGCCGACATCTCGCCACGGGCCCAGGCTCGCCTGGGTCGCCTGCTGGTGGCCAAGCCCGGTTCCACCGAAGCGGAAAAACATGAAGCCGAAGGTTTGCTGAAAAAGGCCTTCGCCAACGGTGAAGGCAACACCCTGATCCCCCTGGCGATGCTGTACCTGCAATACCCTCACAGCTTCCCGAACGTCAACGCCCAGCAGCAGATCAGCCAATGGCGCAGCGCCGGTTATCCGGAAGCGGGCCTGGCGCAGATCCTGCTCTATCGCACCCAGGGCACTTACGACCAGCACCTGGATGAAGTGGAAAGCGTCTGTAAGGCCGCATTGGCGACCACCGACATCTGCTACGTCGAACTGGCCACGGTCTATCAGAAACGCGGCCAGCCGGAACAGCAGGCTGAACTGATCAAGCAGATGCAGGCCGGTCACGCTCGCGGTGTGGTTTCTGCCCAGCGTGTGGACAGCGTCGCTCGTGTCCTGGCCGATTCGAGCCTGGGCAAGACCGACGAGAAAACCGCCCAGTCGCTGCTCGAAGGCATCGCGCCCGGCTATCCCGCTGCCTGGGTCAGCCTGGCGCAACTGCTTTACGACTTCCCCGAGCTGGGTGATGTCGACAAGATGATGCAGTACCTGGAAAACGGCCGTGCCGCCGACCAGCCGCGTGCCGAAGTGCTGCTGGGCAAGCTGTACTACGAAGGCAAGTGGGTGCCGGCTGACGCCAAAGCCGCCGAGGCACATTTCCAGAAAGCCGCTGGCCGTGAAGTGTCCGCCGACTACTACCTCGGCCAGATCTATCGTCGCGGCTACCTGGGCCAGGTGTACTCGCAAAAAGCCCTGGACCACCTGCTCAAGGCCGCCCGCAACGGTCAGAACAGTGCGGACTATGCCATTGCCCAGTTGTTTTCCCAGGGCAAGGGCACCAAGCCCAACCCGGTCAACGCTTATGTGTTCAGCCAGTTGGCCAAGGCGCAAAACACCCCGCAGGCCATCGAGCTTGCCCAGACCCTCGAAGCACAATTACCGCCGGAACAACTTGCACAAGCGCAACGCCTGCTACAACAAGAGCAGGCCATTCGCGGCGCAATGAGCCCCGATACGCTGGAACTGCAAGCCCTAAAAGAAGATGACGGCGAGGAACCTCTATGAAGCTTTTGAAGCTCAATCCTTTTGTGCAGGCCGGTATTGGCCTGTCGTTTGCCCTGCTGTGGTCCTGCCCAACCCTGGCGGCCCTGACCGACAGCAAGAATTTTGGCCTGGAAGTGAAGATCACCGGCCAGTCCGAAGATGACCGCGACCTCGGCACCCAACGCGGTGGCGACGTCAACGGCGTCGGCCTGGACCTGCGTCCATGGGTCTATGGGGAAAGCGGCGCCTGGAGCGCCTACGCCATGGCCCAGGCCGTGGCATCCACCGACATCATCGAGACCGACACCCTGCAGCAGTCGGACGACGCGACCCAGCAAACCGACAGCGGCGACCGCGAGGCCAAGAAAAACTACCTGGCCATGCGCGAATTCTGGATTGGCTACCGGGGCCTGACCCCTTATCCGGGCGAGCAACTGAAATTCGGTCGCCAGCGCCTGCGCAACGACGACGGCCAATGGCGCGACACCAACATCGAAGCGCTGAACTGGACCTTCGACACCACGCTGCTGCGCGCCAACCTGGGCGTCGCCGAGCGGTTCAGCGAATACCGCACCGACCTCAAGGAGCTGTCGCCCCAGGACAAGGATCGCATGCACGTCTACGGTGACGTCGGCTATCAGTGGATGCCTGGCCAGTGGGCGGGTATCCGTGCCCACCATTCCCATGACAGCGGCAGCCTCGATTACCCGACCCCGGGCGAAGCCACCGACACCCTGGACAAGACCCAGAACGGCGACTTGACCTGGCTCGGCCTGGAAGCCAACAGCGACGCCTACAACTGGCGCAACACCAACACTGTCAATTACTGGGCAAGCCTCACCGGCATGACCGGCGATCGCGACACGGTCAACCCGCTCAACGCCGACGGCACTCGCCCTGCGCAACTCAAGCGCAGTGATGACGTCGACGGCTGGGCCACTGACCTGGGCATCCGCCTGCGCCTCGACCCGCAATGGCAAGTCGGCGCGGCCTATGCCCGTGCCAGCGAGGACTACGAACAGAACGGCCTGCAAAGCAACCGGTCGAACTTCACCGGTACTCGCTCGCGGGTCCACCGTTTCGGCGAAGCCTTCCGAGGCGAAATGGCCAACACCCAGAGTGCCAGCCTGTTCGGTTCCTGGCAGCTGCGCGACGAATACGACGCAAGCCTGGTGTACCACAAGTTTTGGCGCGTGGACGGCAACAAACCGGTGGGCAGTAACGGCATCAATGCCGTGGAAAACAACACCGATGACGTGACCGGCGCCATCCTGTCCACCTCGTCCCTGCCGTTGCGTGATGGCAACAAGGACTTGGGCCAGGAAGTCGATCTGGTCGTCACCAAATACTTCAAGCAAGGCCTGCTGCCGGCCGCGCTGAGTCAATCCATTGATGAGCCGTCGGCGCTGGTGCGCTTTCGTGGCGGCGTATTCAAGCCAGGCGACGCCTACGGCAAAGAGGTCGATTCGTACATGCATCGCGCCTTTGTCGACGTGATCTGGCGCTTCTGATGCGAACGGCCATGGGAGTGCCCGATATGAACCGCTACCTCAGGAACAGCCAGGCGATGAAAGGTTCGATCAGCCTGTTGGCCGCAGCGATGCTGCTGGCCGGCTCGTCGGCGTTCGCCAACGTTGAACCGGTGGTCAAACCGGGCAACGTGGTCAAGGAACTGCAACAAGCCAAGACCTACACCGTCAGCAGCGCGCCAACCGAACCGCTGGAGCTGGCCGCCCCGACCCTGCCCGACCT
Organism: Pseudomonas sp. Z5-35; assembly: GCF_051131945.1. Taxonomy (NCBI): domain Bacteria; kingdom Pseudomonadati; phylum Pseudomonadota; class Gammaproteobacteria; order Pseudomonadales; family Pseudomonadaceae; genus Pseudomonas; species Pseudomonas sp. Z5-35. The sequence goes on along the minus strand of NZ_CP071640.1, from coordinate 1,204,069 downwards.
CTCCGGCTACACCGCCGAAGCGGTCGCCGCAAAGATCGTGCGCAGCAAGCCCGGCAAGGTCAGCGTGCGGCGGATGATGCAGGAAAACGCCTTGAAGGACTTCATCGGCGGCGACAACAAGATGGCCGAGTGGGTGGTGCGTCAGCACGGCATCCCACAGGCCATCTTCCTTGACGACGGTTATATGAATCTCAAGGACCTGGCTAAAAAGGTGCCCAAGTACATCATCGAAACTTCTCCAGGCGTCTACCTGGCGAAGATCCCGATCGTGGTCGGCCAGAAAGGCATCCTCGAAATCGACAAACAGACCCAGGAATTGCGCCTGTCCCAAGAGGGCGGCTCGTTCCTGGTCAACGATGGCCACATGTTCATCCGCGACACCAAGGTCACCGGCTGGCGTGAAAAGGACAACGGTCCCGCCACGTTCCGCTCGGCCAACGAATTCCGGCCGTTCCTGCTGTCCTGGGGCGGCACCGAGACCTACATCGTCAACACCAAGATGGCCAGTTTCGGCTATGCCAACAGTAAGTCGTACGGGGTGAGTATTTCCCAGTACACGCCGAACATGGCCAAGGTCCTCAAGCGCCCGGAGCCGACCGGCTGGATCATCGGTTCCGAGTTCTCGGACATGTGGTACGGCTTCTACTGCTACGAGACCAGCGACTTTGTGATCAAAGGCAGCACGTACAAAGACAACATCGTCTACGGCATCGACCCCCACGACCGTTCCCATCGGCTGATCATCGCCGACAACACCGTCTACGGGACCAAGAAAAAGCACGGGATCATTATTTCCCGTGAGGTGAACGACAGCTTCATTTTCAATAACCGCAGCTACGACAACAAACTCTCCGGCGTGGTGATCGACCGTAACAGCGTGAACAACCTGATCGCCTACAACGAGATCTACAAGAACCACACCGACGGCATCACACTGTACGAAAGTGGTGACAACCTGCTGTGGGGCAACAAAGTGATCAGCAACCGCCGCCACGGCATCCGGATTCGTAACAGCGTGAACATTCGCCTCTACGAAAACCTGTCCATGGCCAACGGCTTGACCGGTCTCTATGGCCACATCAAGGACCTGTCCGATACCGACCGAGACATCAAGCTCGACCCGTTCGACGCCGAAGTGTCGTTGATCGTGGTCGGTGGCGAACTGGCCGGCAACGGCAGCGGTCCGTTGTCCATCGACTCGCCGTTGAGTGTTGAGCTGTACCGCGTGTCCATGCTCGCGCCGACCAAATCCAGCGGCATCAGCTTCACGGGGATCCTGGGCGAGCGCCAGGATGAAATTCTCGACCTGCTGGTGCGCCAGCAGAAAGCCGTGCTGATCGACCCTGTCGAACGCCAGACCGAAATGCGGGACTGAGGAATGACCTTTATGAACCCACAGATGATCAAACTCCTGGGCCTGTCCGCCCTGACTGCCGGCATTCTCGCCGCCGCAAGCGGCGCGCGCGCCGATGAAGTCAAGGCACCGGCCTTTACCGCTGAACCGTGCTGCAATCTCTGCCCTGCCGCCCATGACGCGAAGAACTACACCACGCGCTACCAGCAGAACTTCACCACGCTGGTACAAGCCCAGGGCGACTGGCTGTTCCGTACCCAGGAAGACCTGCGCACCGAATTCAACACCACGCCGGCCGGCTACAAACGCATGCAACAGCTGCACGATGCCTTCAAGAAAAAAGGCGTTGAACTGGTACTCGTCTACCAGCCGACCCGGGGCCTGGTGAACCGCAACAAACTCAACCCGCAGGAAAAGGCCAGCTTCAACTTCGACAAGGCCTTGGCTAACTACAAGACCATGCTTGGCCGCTTTGCCCAGATGGGTTATGTGGTGCCAGACCTGTCGCCGCTGACCAATGAAAACTTGCCCGAAACCCTGCCCGCCCACGACTTTTACTTCCGTGGCGATCAGCACTGGACGCCCTACGGCGCCCAGCGCACGGCAAAAATCGTCGCCGAGAAGATCAAGCAGCTCCCGGCCTTCGCCGACATTCCCAAGCAGGAATTCGAGACCAAGAAGTCCGGCCGCATGGGCAAGACCGGCACCCTGCACAACATGGCCGGGCAGCTGTGCGGCACCAGCTACGCGATCCAGTACATGGACCAGTTCACCACCGAGCCCAAGGGCGAGGCTGGCGACGGAGACCTGTTCGGCGACTCCGGCGATCCGCAGATCACCCTGGTGGGCACCAGCCACAGCGGCAAGAACTACAACTTCGCCGGTTTCCTGCAGGAATCCATCGGCGCCGACATCCTCAACGTGGCCTTCCCAGGCGGCGGTTTCGAGGGCGCGATGATCCAGTACCTGGGCAGCGAAGAGTTCCAGAAGAACCCGCCGAAAATCCTCATCTGGGAATTCTCGCCGCTGTATCGCCTCGACCAGGAAACCATCTACCGCCAGATGATGGCGTTGCTGGACAACAACGGTTGCGAAGGCAAGCCGGCGCTGATGAGCAGCAAGGCCAAGCTCAAGCCGGGCAAAAACGAATTGATGGTCAACAGCAAGAATATGGACCTGCGTAACGGCAGCCACCAGATCGACATCCGCTTCGCCGACACGTCGGTGAAAACCTTGCAAGCCACCCTCTGGTACATGAATGGGCGCCACGAGGACATCAAGATCGAAAAACCGAACACCTCCGAAACCGACGGACGTTTCGCCTTCCAATTGCGCACCGACGAAGACTGGGCTTCGCAAAACCTGCTGGCTCTCGAAGTCCAGGGTCCTGAAGCCGGTAAAGAGCCGCTGCAAGTCGAAGCGAAAGTCTGCAAACGCAACGCATCTTCGCAAGCCGAGCAACAAACGGCTCAAATCGGACAATGAGGTCTCGTCTCATGACTAGAACCATGCGCACCCGAACGCTGAAAACGCTGCTGGCGCCGTCGCTGCTGGCCTTGGCGATGTTCGCCGGGGCCACGCAGGCCTCGGCCCCGCTGCGTCCGCCGCAGGGCTACTTCGCACCGATCGAAAAGGTCAAGGAAGGTAATGGCGGCCAAAGTTGCGATGCCGTGCCGACGCCGTATACCGGCTCGCTGCAGTTTCGCAGCAAGTACGAGGGCTCCGACAAGGCTCGCTCGACACTGAACGTGCAATCGGAAAAAGCTTTCCGTGACAGCACCGCCGACATCACCAAGATCGAGCGCGGCATCAGCAAGCAAGTCATGCAGTTCATGCGCGACGGTCGCCCCGAGCAACTGGAATGCACGCTGAATTGGCTGACCGCCTGGGCCCAGGCCGATGCGTTGATGTCCAAGGACTTCAACCACACCGGCAAGTCCATGCGCAAATGGGCCTTGGGCAGCATGGCTTCGGCCTACGTGCGCCTGAAGTTCTCCGAGTCGCGTCCGCTGGCCAACCGTCAAGAGCAAGCGCAATTGATCGAAGGCTGGTTCAGCAAAATGGCCGACCAAGTCGTCAGCGACTGGGACAACCTGCCGTTGGAAAAAACCAACAACCACTCGTACTGGGCCGCCTGGTCGGTAATGGCCACCTCCGTGGCGACCAACCGTCGCGACCTGTTCGACTGGGCCGTCAAGGAATACAAGGTAGGCGTCAACCAGGTCGACGCCGAAGGCTTCTTGCCCAATGAGCTCAAGCGCAAGCAACGGGCCCTGTCCTACCACAACTATGCCCTGCCGCCACTGGCGATGATCGCCAGTTTCGCCCAGGTCAATGGCGTGGACCTGCGCCAGGAAAACAACGGTGCCCTCAAGCGCTTGGGTGACCGCGTGCTGGCCGGCGTCGAGGACCCGGATATCTTCGAAGAGAAGAATGGCGAAGAGCAGGACATGAAAGACCTGAAGATCGATTCGAAATTTGCCTGGCTCGAACCGTTCTGCAGCCTCTACACCTGCTCCGAAGACGTGCTGGAACGCAAGCATGAAATGCAGCCGTTCAAGACCTTTCGACTCGGCGGCGACTTGACCCGGGTGTATGACCCTTCGCGGGAAAAAGGCGAGAAAGGAAGCTGATGCTCGCCACGGGTAAGTAAGTGTTCGAAATGCAATGACCCCCCCGGTTTCAATGGGGGGGTTTGGGGGGGCTCTGGCCCTTGACTGTTGATTCAACATGGAGAGATCGGGATGGTATTTTCATCCAATGTGTTCCTGTTCCTATTCTTGCCGATCTTTCTCGGCCTGTATTACTTGAGCGGGCAACGCTATCGCAACCTGCTGCTGCTCATCGCCAGCTATGTGTTCTATGCCTGGTGGCGGGTGGACTTCCTGGCCCTGTTCGCAGGCGTCACCCTGTGGAACTACTGGATCGGCCTGAAAGTCGGCGCCGCCGGTGTGCGCACCAAACCAGCCCAGCGTTGGCTGCTGCTCGGCGTGGGCGTCGACTTGGCCATCCTGGGCTACTTCAAGTACGCCAACTTTGGCGTGGACAGCCTTAACGCAATCATCTCCGGCTTCGGGCTCAACCCATTCATCCTGACTCACGTGCTGCTGCCGATCGGTATCTCGTTCTACATTTTCGAGTCCATCAGCTACATCATCGACGTCTATCGTGGTGATACCCCGGCCACCCGCAACCTGATCGACTTCGCGGCATTCGTAGCGATCTTCCCGCACCTGATTGCCGGCCCCGTGCTGCGTTTCCGTGATCTGGCCGACCAGTTCAACAACCGCACCCACACGCTGGACAAGTTCTCCGAAGGCTGCACGCGCTTCATGCAGGGCTTCATCAAGAAAGTGTTCATCGCCGACACCCTGGCGGTGGTGGCCGACCATTGCTTTGCCCTGCAAAACCCGACCACCGGCGATGCCTGGCTCGGCGCCCTGGCGTACACCGCGCAGTTGTACTTCGACTTCTCCGGCTACAGCGACATGGCGATCGGCCTGGGCTTGATGATGGGTTTCCGCTTCATGGAAAACTTCAAGCAGCCGTACATCAGCCAGTCAATCACCGAGTTCTGGCGTCGCTGGCACATCAGCCTGTCGACCTGGCTGCGCGATTACCTCTACATCACCCTTGGCGGTAACCGCAAAGGCACGTTGATGACCTATCGCAACCTGTTCCTGACCATGCTCCTCGGTGGTCTGTGGCACGGCGCGAACATCACCTACGTGATCTGGGGTGCCTGGCACGGCATGTGGCTGGCCATCGAGAAAGCGGTGGGTATCGACACCAACCCACGCAGCATCAACCCGATCCGCTGGGCACTGACGTTCCTGCTGGTGGTGATGGGCTGGGTGATCTTCCGTGCCGAAAACCTGCACGTGGCCGGTCGCATGTACAGCGCCATGTTCAGCTTTGGCGACTGGTCGCTGTCGGAACTGACCCGCGCCAACCTCACCGGCCTGCAGATCGCTACGTTGGCGGTGGCCTACATCACCCTCGCCTTCTTCGGCCTGCGCGACTTCTACACCAACCGTCCGCCGGTCAAGGCCAAGCCTGAACAGAGCACCGAAGCCAACGGTCCTGCCACCGCGCAACCGGGGCTGATCAAAGCCGTACCGGGCGACAACCCGTCGACCATCCATGAACCAGGCTACACCGTCGGCGTCGAAGCCCAGGTGCAACCGGCCTACTGGACCGTGGACTGGTCGCGCTACGTGATGCGCACCCTGGTGTTGGTGCTGTTCATCGCCTCGATTCTCAAACTGTCGGCGCAAAGCTTCTCGCCGTTCCTTTACTTCCAGTTCTGAGGGATCTGAACATGACCCGCTCATTACGCATCTTCTACGTCGCGCTGTTTATGCTGATCCTGACAGCCTTGGGTATTTGGTCGATGCGCAGCTTCCTCGGCTTCAGCACCAACCCCGACGCGACCGTGCTCAACGGGCGCTGGGCCAAGGCCGTGGAAACGCACTACGACGAAGAGTTCCCGATCAAGCGCCTGGGCACCAACATCTGGGCTGCGCTGGACTACAAGCTGTTCAACGAAGGCCGCAAAGGCGTGGTCCTGGGCCGCGATCAGTGGCTGTACAGCGACGAAGAGTTCAACCCGATCGTCAACGAAGAACAGAACCTGCAGGACAACTACGCACTGGTCGAAGGCGTGCGCCAGAAACTCAAGGAACAGGGCATCACCCTGGTCATGGCGATCGTCCCGGCCAAGGCGCGGCTGTACCCGGAATACCTGGGTGAAGTGAAGCCTTCGAGCATTCACGCCAACCTGTACCAGGATTTCCACGCCCGTGTCGCGGCAGACAAAATCCTCGCCCCGGACCTGCTCGGCCCGATGCAACAGGCCAAGCAAAGCGGCCAGCAAGTGTTCCTGCGCACCGACACCCACTGGACGCCGGAAGGCGCGCAAATCGCTGCGGAACATCTGGCCAAGGCGATTGCCGAACGTACTCCTCTTAACGGCGAGCCACAGCGTTTCGTCACCGAGCCTGCTGAAAAGATCATCCACAAGGGCGACCTGCGTCAGTTCCTGCCGCTGGACCCGCTGTTTGAAAACCTGATGCCAGCCCAGGAGCCGCTGGTCAAACGCAACACTCGCGAAGCCGACGACCAGCCGGCCAGCGATGACGCGTTGTTTGCCGATGCCCAGGTGCCCGTGGCCCTGATCGGTACCAGCTACAGCGCCAACCCAACCTGGAACTTCGTCGGTGCACTCAAGCAAGCCCTGCACAGCGACGTCGTGAACTACGCCGAAGACGGCCATGGCCCGATTCTGCCGATGCTCAGCTACCTCAAGAGCGACGCCTTCAAGAACAGCCCGCCACAAGTGCTGATCTGGGAGTTTCCAGAACGTTATTTGCCAGTGAACAACGAGATCGGCGACGCCGATCCGCAGTGGGTCGCCGAGCTCAAGCAAGCCGGTGCCCGCCAACAGAACGTAGCTGCTAACACACAATCCGAGACGCCCGACCGGGCGCAAAACTGAAAGAGAGGTCCACCATGACTTTCAACACTACTCCTCGCCGTCTCGCTGCTCGCTCCTTCAAGGCCGTTGCCCTGGTCGCCAGCATGAGTGCCCTGTCCTTCTCAGCCTTCGCCGGTGACTCGGCCCTGTACGGCCCGGTCGCGCCAAAAGGCTCGAGCTTCGTGCGCATCTACAACGCCAGCAACGCCGAAGTCAGCGCCACCGTCGGCAGCACCAACATCAGCGACGTGGCCCCGTTGGCCAGCAGCGACTTCAGCTTCATGCCTGGCGGCGACTACAGCGCCAAGGTGGGCAGCCAGACCGTTCCGGTTAAACTGGCTTCCGATCACTATTACACCCTGGTCAACAACGCCACCGGCCAGCCACAACTGATCGAAGAACCACCGTTCAAGAACAAGCAGAAATCTCTGGTACGCGTCCAGAACCTCACCGACAAGGCGTTGACCCTCAAGACCGCTGACGGCAAGACCGAAGTGGTTCCGAACGTAGCGGCCAAGGGCCGTGGCGAACGTGAAATCAACCCGGTGAAAGTAAGCCTGGCCCTGTTCGAAGGCGACAAGAAAGTCGGCGACCTCAAGCCAGTTGCCCTGGAACGCGGCGAAGCAGCCGTGCTCTACGTGACCGGCTCGGGCAGCAGCCTGTCGCCAGTGTGGGTCAAGCGTCCGGCTTCCACCCGATAAGAGCAGCGGCGAGCTTTAAGCTTCAAGCGGCAAGCTTTGACTTGTAGCTTGAAGCTTGAAACTTGCCGCTGCCCTCCTGGAACAACAACAAGAGAGTGAAACGACAGAACGCAGTAGCTCTAAAACCATTTCGATTTTGTAGGAGTAACACACATGATTCCGGTGATCTTGTCAGGTGGTAGCGGCTCACGTCTTTGGCCGCTTTCGCGCAAGCAATTCCCTAAACAGTTCCTGGCCCTGACCGGCGAGCACACCCTGTTCCAACAGACCCTCGAACGCCTGGTGTTCGAAGGCATGGACACGCCGATCGTGGTCTGCAACAAAGACCACCGCTTCATCGTCAACGAGCAACTGTCCGCTCGCAACCTGGAAGCCCAGCGCATCCTGATGGAACCGTTCGGGCGCAACACCGCGCCGGCCGTGGCCCTGACTGCGATGATGCTGGTCAACGAAGGCCGCGACGAGCTGATGTTGGTGCTGCCGGCCGACCACGTGGTGGAAGACCAGAAAGCCCTGCAACGTGCTTTGGCCCTGGCCACCGTGGCCGCCGAGCGTGGCGAAATGGTCCTGTTCGGCGTACCGGCGACCAAGCCGGAAACCGGCTACGGCTACATCAAGTCGACCAACGATGCGCTGCTGCCTGAAGGCGTCAGCCGCGTCTCGCACTTCGTCGAAAAACCCGACGTCAAGCGCGCCACTGAATTCGTCGAAGCCGGCGGTTACTTCTGGAACAGCGGCATGTTCCTGTTCCGCGCCAGCCGTTTCCTCGAAGAGCTGAAAAAGCACGATCCGGACATCTACGACACCTGCCTGCTGACCCTGGAGCGCAGTGAGCAGACGGCCGACACCATCACCTTTGACGAAGCCACCTTCGCCTGCTGCCCGGATAACTCCATCGACTACGCCGTCATGGAAAAAACCCAGCGCGCCTGCGTGGTGCCGCTGTCGGCCGGCTGGAGCGATGTCGGTTGCTGGGCGTCGCTGTGGGAAGTCAACGCAAAAGACACCAACGGCAACGTCACCAAGGGCGACGTCGTGATCCAGGACAGCCGCAATTGCATGATCCATGGCAACGGCAAACTGGTGTCGGTGATCGGCCTGGACAACATCGTCGTGGTCGAAACCAAGGACGCCATGATGATCGCCCACAAGGACAAGGTCCAAGGCGTCAAGCAACTGGTCAACACCCTCAACGCCCAAGGCCGCAGCGAAACCCAGAACCACTGCGAGGTCTATCGTCCGTGGGGCTCCTATGACTCGGTGGACATGGGCGGTCGTTTCCAGGTCAAGCACATCTCGGTCAAGCCGGGCGCGTGCCTGTCGCTGCAAATGCACCACCACCGCGCCGAACACTGGATCGTGGTCAGCGGCACCGCCGAAGTGACCTGCGACGAGAACGTGTTCCTGCTCTGCGAAAACCAGTCGACCTACATCCCGATCGCGTCGGTGCACCGTCTGCGCAATCCGGGCAAGATCCCGCTGGAAATCATCGAAGTGCAGTCCGGCAGCTACCTGGGTGAAGATGACATCGAGCGTTTCGAAGACATCTACGGCCGCTCCACCCCGATCGAACGCGGCGTGTCGGTGAAGACCATCGCGCAGTAACGACCAGCAGAACAAGAAGCCCCCATCCAGCCCACTGCGTCCCCTATCCGCAGCGGGTTGGGTGGGGGCTTTTTATTGATTGACCACTCTCTTGGCATCAAACTTTTCGGCAATCCTGGCCGAGCGCGGATTGACAGCTTCCGTTCTGATTTTTCTGATATCCGCTCCCTTCGAAATCGCGTTGATTGCGTTCACCGTCAAGAATGTACCCACTCCCTTCAGAATCGGCATTTGCACCACTGAGGTGGCCCCTACCAGCGCCTCTTTTTCCAACGTCCCGTCACCCTGGGTTTCAGGATGAACGACCACTTGCACAACATCCACTTCCGTTTTTCCCTTGGAGGTAAGCATGTTCAGTTCGGCCAGACCATAAATGTGCCGCTCCTCATGCGATTTCAATTTGTCGGATTTTTTCATGACTGCGAAAAAGCGCCGCTCAACGACGAAGTCAGGGTGTCCGTTCAAGGCGTCCGGATTGATCGACTCGTCCACAAATACCTCATTGGCACTGCGCAACATATAACCGGAAATGCTTGCCCCCAGACCGAAGTTTGAAGGCTGCCCAACGACCTTCGACTGCAATGTTTCGCTGGAGAGGGTTTTATAGCGTTGCTTGTAGCGTTGAAGATTCTGTTTGACCTCATCTCCTCCCACCAGATAGTCATTGAATGCACCGACCTCCACCACTTTGAAGTCGTTCACTTCACTGTACTTTCCCGTGGTTTGCTTAAACACGCTAACACGGCTCGTAAGCGCTGCCGCTATGAGCTTGAGCCGATTTTTCACGCCCATTTCAATTTCGTACTTTCCAGTCTTGTTATGCCCGTCGGCGTCCCGAAAAGTAAGTGGGTTATTGCTCACCATCGCGTACAGGTTCAGCCCATCGACATTTCCCGCGGGGTCTGGATTGAGCCAGCGCTGCAAGCCAGGCATGTAGTAGCGATAGCCGTAGTAGTAGAACCCCGTCGCATCCCGTTCTTTTCCCGAATAACGAGCTGTCTTGTAACTGACACCGACCCCGTCAGCCCCCGCCAAGTACGCGGTCTCGCCGAAGGAGTAGAAGTGCTCCCGGCTGATAATCCGCCCGTCCTGGGCCAGTTCCAGGCCGACCGAGCCCAGGTGATCGGCAACGCTGTATCGATAGCAGTCCTTCTCGCCGGTCGGCGATGCGCTTTCCCAATGTAGGACCCGAACATCGCTGAGCCCACCCTGAGCGACGATTACCTGCAGCGCCTCGCCCGTGCCGCTGTTTGCGCGCAGTTCCAGCCCCGGCAAATAACGTACTTCGGCGGCCAGCGTGCGAGCGCCGGTTTGCAGGGTCCGCAGCTTGCGCACCCGTTGCCCGCCGCCGTCATAGATATAGGCCTCGCTATCGTTGAGCCCCGAGGCGCGTTCAATGGGCGTGACCGAACTCAACTGGTTACGCAGGTCCCACGCCAGGAACCGGCCCGCGTCCAATTCCAGGCAATTGCCCCGCACATCGAACGCGGCGGCGATTTCTTGTTCCGTGGGCGGCACGCCATTGCGGTAAGGCAGGCAGCGATTGCTGTAGCGAGCCGCTTTGATTTCCCGACCATGGCTTTGGGCACCGACGTGGGTCAGTTCCAATAAATTACCGGCCTCGTCGTAGCGGTAGGTCTGCCGGTAATTGCTCACCGCCGCTGGGTCGTTGCGCCCCACGGAGTCGGGCCCCTGGTTGGCGGCGCCCGCCTCCCAGCCGGTGGCTTCGATCAGTTGGTAGAGACTGTCGTAGGCAAAACGGCTGACTGGCTCGATGCGCTGATTGGCAAAATAGCGGATCGGCTGTTTTTTGTCCTCGATGCTCAATACGTTGCCCATGGGGTCGTAGGCGTAAAGCAAATGTTGCAGAACATCGCCCGCGCGCACGGCTTGACGCTCTATCAACCGCCCGTCTTCGGGGCTGTAGATGAGCGTGGTCCTTAGGCCATTGCCGGCCGTTTCCTGTTCGATCTGCCCAAAGGCGTCGTAGCGAATGTCGTTCACCAACGACTGCCACTCGCCCTGCCCCGCCAACTGCAATTGACTGCCAGACATCCGGCCATCGAGCGTCAGGCTTTGCCGTTGTCGATTTCCCCTGGCATCGACCTGCTCCAGCGCATCACCCAGCGGGCCAACGCGCCACGTCGAAACGGCGCCGTCGCCAGGTTCAAGCAAGAGCTCGCGATCGGCTTCCGACTCCGGCCAGTCAGCTGGCGCGGCATCGAGAATGAAACGACGATCCTGGACAAGGTTCTGCCCCGCCAAGGCAAACGACGCGAGCACCAGCGTACCCGCCGGGTCGTCGTGACGAATCAATTGCCCATGCTGATTGTGGTTCTGATCGCCCTGGCCGGGGTATCCGTGGGTCATGCGCTCGGTGCAGCGACGTGGCTGGCTGGTGCCTTGCTCGAACACCGCCACGGGACGCAGCAGGTTGTCATATAAAATCTCACGCTGCGTCCCTCGCCCGTCCCAGCCCAACAAGCCTTCATCGGCAAGACCGGGCAGACCGGTCTGTATGCCCGCGTCGACGCCGTCCGTATGCAGCGTGGCGCCGGACAGCGAATAGATCGCCGAAAGATTGGCCGGCGCCGTCTCATCCGTCCGTTGCAAAGCCCACAAGCGCGGATCCCACTGTTTCACCGCGCGTCCGGCCATATCGAAGCGGCTGCGGTTGATGCGCCGCTGCGCGGGGCCATGCTCGACGTTGCGGCAATAGCCGACCGAACGCACCGGCAAACCGCGCGCGTCGACGGCTGTCAGTGTCGGTGTTCCATGATCCAAACCCATTTATAAGACGTCCCATCGTAGCGACATGGTGTCCAAGCCATCTAGCCGACAGTCCAGCGGGCTGCCTACTGTCAGATGTGACAGTGGCGACGCACGGTCAACGACGGAGCAATACCCACGGCCCGCCCCCTTCGGTAGGATGTGGCGAAGGTCACGGAGGCTTCAACCATGCTCATCGGCGTTTTGCTGGTCATCACTTGGCTCATCCTGCTGCTGCGCTACCCGGCCAAGGCCTTGCCAGTGTCTCTGGCGGCGTTCATCGGGCTGGGACTGGTCGCGGCGTGGGTGCTCTGGCAGGAGAACCGCGAAACGCGACAATTGGCGCGCCTGGATGTGCGCATTGCCTATGCGCCTGAGCGCTGCCCTGCTGATCGTCCGCTGTCGTTGAGCCTGAAAAATGGCAACGACGTGCCGTTGACCGAGCTGCACTGGCGAATAGCGGCCTACGCGCCTGGCGACACCATCAACCTGGCCGAGAACGTCTACAGTTCACCGCGCTATCGCGGCCCCGGCGAATTGCAACCTGGCGCCGACTGGCAAGACTGCCTGCCGTTGCCGCCGTTGCGTCCCAGCTATCGCCCGCAAACCCTGGAGTTTCGCGCCGAGCGGTTGCAGGGAAGTTTCTCTAATTGATTTCAAATCCGCCGTTACACAAGGAAAGCGCCATGCCCGTTGCGTTGATCACCGGATGTTCCAGCGGCATCGGCCGTGCCCTCGCCGATGCCTTCAAGGCCGCCGGTTACCAGGTCTGGGCCAGTGCGCGCAGGGCTGAGGATGTGGCGCTACTCAGCGCCGCCGGGTTCACCGCCGTGCAATTGGACGTTAACGACGGCCAGGCCTTGGAAAAACTGAGCGAAAGGATCAACCAGCAACATGGCGGCCTTGATGTCCTGATCAACAACGCCGGTTACGGCGCCATGGGACCGCTGCTGGATGGCGGTGTGCCCGCCATGCAGCGCCAGTTCGAAACCAACGTGTTCGCCATCGTCGGCGTGACCCGCGCGCTGTTTCCCGTTCTGCGCCGCGCCAAGGGGTTGGTGGTGAATATTGGCAGCGTTTCCGGGGTGCTGGTCACGCCGTTCGCCGGCGCCTATTGCGCGTCAAAGGCAGCGGTGCATGCCTTGAGCGATGCGCTGCGCATGGAACTGGCGCCGTTCGGCATTCGCGTGATGGAAGTCCAGCCCGGCGCCATCGCCTCCAGCTTCGCCAAGAATGCCGGCCACGAAGCCGAACAGCTGATCAGCGAACAGTCGCCCTGGTGGCCCTTGCGTGAGGGTATCCGCGCCCGCGCCAAGGCGTCCCAGGACAACCCGACCCCGGCCAGCGAACTCGCCGCAGGGCTGCTCAAAGCCGTGCAACAACCCAAACCGCCGCGCTTGTTGCGTCTGGGCAATGGCAGCCGGGCGTTGCCGTTGATGGCGGGTTTATTACCCAAGGCGCTGCTGGAGAAGGGATTGATGAAACGGTTTGGGTTGGGGAAATCGCTGTAATCATCGCGAATTGGGCTTTTGGCTGCTGTGGGGTGAACCAAATCTCACCATCACCCCATCAGTAGCCAGTGATCTCAGCGCTTGTCGTGCGGCTCGACCACCACCGTACACGTCATCCCCGCCGCCAGCAGCACGCCATCCGGCACCTCGTCCAGGTGAATGCGCACCGGTACCCGCTGGGCCAGGCGCACCCAGTTGAACGTGGGGTTTACGTCGGCGACCAATTCACGGCTTTGGGGATTGTCACGGTCGTGATGCCCCTGGAAATACTTTCCACATGGCCCTTGAGCACCTCGCCGCTCATCAACTGCGACTGCGCGGGATCGCCGACCCGCACCTTGGGCAACTTGGTCTCTTCAAAGAAGCCATAGACCCAGAACGAATTCATATCCACCACCGCCATCTTTGCCTCGCCGATTCGCGCGTAGTCGCCCCGGTGCACGTTGAGGTTGGTGACGTAGCCGTCCACCGCCGCGCGAACTTGCGTGCGGGCAAGGTTCAGCTCGGCGGCCTCCAGTTGCGCCTGGGCGTGCTGGTAGTCGGCCAGGGCCGAGTCGGCGAGGTTGCTGGCGTCGTCACGGTTTTCACGGGAAATCACCAGGCTGTCCAGGTCGGCACGCCTGTGGGCATTGACCTTGCGCATTGCCCAGGTGGCCTTGCGCGACGCCACCAGAGAACGGGCCTGTTTGACCGCGATGCGGTAATGCTCGGGGTCGATGCGCATTAGCAGGTCGCCCTTCTTCACCTGCTGATTGTCACGCACTGGAACGTCAAGCACCTCGCCGCTGACATCGGCCGCCACGTTGATGATGTCGGCCCGCACCCGACCATCGCGGGTCCAGGGCGTATCCATGTAATGCACCCAGAGCGTACGACCGATCCACAGCGCCAGGGCCAGCACCAGCAGCGTCGCCATCAGGCTGAAAAATTTTTTCATGGCTTCGATCTCAACGGTAGACCGCCAGCGCCAGCGCGCCGAACAGGCAGGTAAACAGGCTCAGGCGCAGCAACGCCGGATGCCAGAAAAAACGGTACAGATCCAGCCCCGAAAGGAAACGGTCCAGCGCCCAGGCCAAGCCGGCAGCGATGAAAAACATCAGGGTCATGGTGGGCATGTACACGCCATGGAAGGCGATCTCACGAGGCATGTCGAGGTTCCTGGAGCAGCGGCGCGGCGTGGGCCGACAAGGGCGATTGCGGGTCCATCAGCGAGGTCCGGATAAAGTGCAGGTAGCTTTTCACCCGGCGCAGGGCCGAGGTGTCGAAATGCGCGGCGAAAGGTTCATCAGTGGCTTGCACGCGACTGATCGCATCGTCGACCGCCATCCGCGCCCGTTCCAGATTGTTCTGACCAGGCTGGCGGAACAGCCGCACCAGCGCTCGTCCCATCAGGCGGATCGCCTGTCGCCATGGCTGGCTTTCGGCATAGGCCGGGTGCACCGGCAGGATTGCTTGTTCCTTGCGCAATTCGATGATCGCGTGGCCGACCTCCAGCACCACCAACAGCCAGCGCAACAGCTCCCGTTGCACCTGCGGCTGCCCCGTCGCGAGACCGTAGGCTTGGTGCAGCAAGTCACGGCTGCGACTCTCGAAGCCCGAGGCCAGGCCCTTGAGCTTGCCGCTGATGGCAAACACCACTTGTTCACGCAGGTCCTGTTCGAGTCGACGCCACATCCAGCGGCTGTTGGGTGGCAGGATGACCGCACCAGCCGCCGCGCACACCAGCATGCCGAGGATCATCGCAATGTAATCATTGATGAAGGTGTAAGGGTTGTAGACCGTCGGATTGTCCGGCACCGAGCCGGTGCTGAAGAAAATCAGCAGCCCCAGCCCGACGCCGGCGTATTGCGGGCGTGAACTGAGGAATGAGCCCAGCATGATTACCGGCGCCAGCATCACGCAGAGCAAAGGAAAGCCGTCGATCAATGGGAAGACAAAAAACATTTCGACGAAACCGATCAACGCCCCGAACAACGTCCCACAAGCCATCTGGAACGCCATGCGCTTGGGGTTCGGCGTGGCGGCCGACAAGCCCACGGTGGCGGCCGCGATCATCGTCATGGTCGCGCCGCTCGGCCAGGCCGTGACGACCCAATAGCTGCCCAGCACCAGCAAGATAAAGGCTGCGCGAAACCCGGAAGCTGCAGCGGCCAAGCCGTTGGTCTGCGACACGAAGGGCTCGTCCCAGCGTTCGCGTTCGTGGCGATGATCGGTCAGGGACGCGTGGGTCTGGGCGTAGCCGTGCAAGTCGTCGACAAAGCGATAGAGCAGCTCGTAGGCCGTATGAAAATCCAGCTGCTGCGCATCACTGGGATCCGTCTCTTGGAAGCGCGCCCGCAACCGGCGCACCAAGGCCGGCAAGTCGGCCTTGTAGTCAGCCAGTGCCGCCGCCAGACGCGCCGCATCGGCATCGGTCAAGGCCCGCGCGCTGAAGCCATCGAGCAATTCGGCCAGCGTCTGTAAACCGGGTTTGATGGCGTTTACCACGTGATCTGCCCGGGCCTCGCGCAAACGTTCGAGCAACTGGTGCAAGGCATTGAAACGTGTGGTGACGCCCATGAACTCACTGTTCAAACGGCTGAGCCGGCCGTTGCGCCGACGCATGTGCGGATCTTCGAAAACAGTCACGCTGCGCAGGCTTTCCAGGCCCACCGCTTCGGCGATGAAACCAACGTTGCGCGCTTCGAATGCCTCGGGCTGGCTGCGCCCGCGCAAGCCATCGGTGACGAACAGGGCGAATACGCCGAAGCGCTGATAAAGCGCGTTGCGCATGGCGGCGCTCGCGGTTTGCGGCAGGACCGCGGCGCTGACCAAGGTCGCACAGAGTATTCCCAAGGAAATCTCCAACACGCGCCAGACCGCCGCCATGAACGCCGCTTCTGGATGGGCCAGGGCCGGCAGGCCGATCATTGCCGCGGTGTAGCCTGCCAGCACAAACCCGTAGGCCCGGAAATTGCGATAACGCGCCGCCCCCGCCGAGCAGATTCCGACCCAGATGGCCAGGCAGCCGAGGAACAGCTCGGTGTTCTGGGCGAACAAGGCGATCAATGCGACCATCACCGTCGAACCGACCAAGGTGCCAAGCAAGCGATAGAAGCTTTTGGCCAATACCTGGCCGCTCTGGGGTTGCATGACGATAAACACCGTGATCATGGCCGTGCGCGGTTGTGGCAGCTCCAGGCGCATCGCCAGCCATAACGTCAAGAACGCGGCCAACAACACTTTGAAGATGTAGACCCAGGTCACTCCGTCGCTGCGGGCCCAGTCGAAGAAACCACGGCGCCATTCGAGGCAATGGAGCCGGCGCAAGGGGGCACGTAGAGTCCTCATGAAATTTCTATTCGGCACCGTGGCTCACATCAGGCACGTCGCTGCCAGCCTCCAACCCGCCACCCAGCGCCGTCACCAGATCGGCATGGACAGTCAATCTCGCGGCTTCTACTTGCTGAAGTACCTGTTGTTGCTTGAATAACAGGCTCTGGGCATTGAGCGCGTTGAGGTAATCGGTGAGGCCGCGCCGGAACGCCACCATGGCGATGTCGTAGGTGCGCTGGGCGGCGGCCACCGATTCGGCGGCGAAGGCCTGTTGCCTGTCCATCGACTCGCGACGGATCAATCGGTCGGAAACACGCTTGAGGGCATTCACCAGGGTCTGGTTGTAGTGCGCCACGGCGATGTCATGACCCGCCGCGGCTTCTCCCAGCGCTCCACGCAAGCGCCCTGCGTCAAAGATCGGCAGCGAGATGGCCGGCCCGACGTTGTAGGTGAGTTTCTTGCCGGTCAGGAATTCCAACGCCCCGCCGCCGGTAGCCATGTAGCCGAGGCTGCCGACCAGATCGACATTGGGATAAAAACCGGCCCGGGCCACATCGACGCCACGGGCCTGGGCCGCCACTTGCCAGCGCGCAGCAACCACATCCGGGCGCTGACCGAGCAGTTCGGCGGGCAAGGCGCAGGGCAATTCCAACGGAGCACCCAGCGCCAGGCTCGGCCGTTGCAGGCGCGCGCCCTCTCCCGGCCCCTTGCCAGCGAGCGCCGCCAGTTGATTGCGGCTCAAGGCAATGGCTTCGTCGAGGGCGTCAAGTTGGCGATGGGTTTCGGGCAACGGCGCCTGGGCCTGGCTGACTTCAAAATGGGTGCCGATGCCGCCGTCCAGGCGCTTTTTCGCCAGTTGCCGAATCTGCTCCTGTTGATCGAGCGTCGCGGCGACGATGTCGCGCTGGGCGTAGTGCAGCGAAAACTCGATGTAGGCGCGCACAATGTTGTTTTGCAACTCCAACTGCGCCTGCCGCGCTTCGGCGACGCTGACATGGGCCAGATCGACGGCCTGCTCGCTGGCGTTGCGCTCACGTCCCCATAAATCCAAGGCGTAGCTCAGGCCCAGGGCGGCGTTGTTGTCCCAGGTAGTGGTATCGGCCAGCTCGCCGGGTCCATAGAACTGATCGGTCGGCCAGTTGTGACGCTTGAGGGTGGACTCGGCATTGACCTGCGGCGACTCGGCGGCCTGCGCGACACCGGCCATGGCCTTGGCCTGCCGCACTCGGGCGGCGGCCATCGCCAGGCTCGGGCTGTCTTGCACAGCCAAAGCGATCCAGCGATCCAGTTGTCGGTCGCCATAGGCCTTCCACCATTGACGGGTGGGCCAGTGGGCCTCGCCGGCGGCCTGGCGAATCGCTTCATCAGTCGCCAGTTGGTTGGCCGACAACGCCTTGCCTTGCGGCGCAATCCCTCCCGTGCCGATGCAACCGCCGAGGGTCAACGTCAAAACCCAAACACTGAGAGTCTTCAGCTCTCTGCTGATGCAACGCGGCACTGGCGCAAATTCCTGGGAGAGAAAGTCGGGGGAACTGTGGAAACGCAGGGACCGCGCCACAGTGGCGGCAATTCTAGGCATCGCCCCCAACGGCGATAAGCCAACCTTTCTGTGATTCTTTGTTACCGTTAACGTGATAATCGATCGGTCGGGGTCCCGTAGCGCCGTAACTTCATGTCACAATTTGCCACCTCCCAAGAGAGCCCTCCATGGACACTTTGCAAAACATGCGCGCGTTCAGCTGTGTTGCTGAAGCCGGCAGCTTCACCGCTGCCGCCGCGCAACTGGACACCACCACGGCCAACGTCTCGCGTGCGGTTTCCAACCTCGAAGCCCACCTGCAAACCCGCCTGCTCAACCGCACCACGCGCCGCATTGCACTGACCGAGGCGGGTAAACGCTATCTGCTGCGTTGCGAGCAGATCCTGGCGTACGTCGAAGAGGCGGAAGCCGAGGCCAGCGACGCCCATGCGCGCCCGGCCGGGCAGTTGAAGGTGCACACCATGACCGGCATCGGCCAGCACTTCGTGATTGACGCCATCGCTCGCTACCGCAAGACCCATCCGGACGTGACCTTCGACCTGACCCTGGCCAACCGCGTGCCAGACATCCTCGACGAGGGCTACGACGTCTCCATCGTCCTCGCCAGCGAGCTGCCGGATTCAGGTTTCGTCTCCCAGCGCCTGGGGATCACTTACAGCATCGTTTGTGCGTCGCCCGCCTATGTGAAGGCCAGCGGCTGTCCGCAAAAACCCAGCGACCTGCTCAACCACGCCTGCCTGCGCCTGGTCAGCCCGGTCATTCCGCTGGAGAAATGGGTGTTCGACGGCCCGGAAGGCCAGGAGATGGTGACCATCAATAGTTCACCGTTCCTGGTGAATTCCGCCGATGCGATGAAAACCGCGATCACCAGCGGCATGGGTGTAGGGGTCTTGCCGGTGTACGCCGCCATCGAAGGCTTGCGCAACGGCACGCTGGTGCGGGTCATGCCCAACTATCGCTCTCAGGAGCTGAACCTCTACGCCATCTATCCTTCGCGCCAGTACCTGGACGCGAAGATCAAGACGTGGGTCGAGTACCTGAGAGGTTCGTTGCCGGAAATCCTGGCGGCACACCAGGCGGAACTGACGGCTTATGAATTGAGTGGAAGCCTGACAGGGCCCGCCGCCACTCCTCAATTATTCAGGACATGACAGCCACGCATTCAATTTCTACCCGGGCATCACGCACCAGGCTTGCCGCGAACGTCGTGCGAGCCGGCAGCCGCCTGGAATTGAAGTATTTTTTATAGACGTCGTTCATGCTGGCGAAGTCCTTGATATCGGCAAGGATCACGGTGCACTTGGCGACGTGTTCAAGAGAAGATCCAGCCCGCTCGAGCGCCGCCTTGAGATTATCCATAGCCTGCCTGGTTTGTCCGGCGGCCCCGCCCTCGACCAGACGACCGTCCGAGCCAAGACCCAACACACCCGACAAGTAGACCGTTGGCCCAACACGCACGGATGACGAGAACGGCAGGCCTTCTAGTGATTCATAAATTGGCGAAACGTCTTGGGCAACCGAAGCCTGTTGCTGGGCATAAGACGGCGCAACACCGCTGAGCAACAAGGCAGGCAAAAAGGCAAGCCAGGTTTTATTTATCGACATGAACGTCTCCACAAAGATGACCCGTTACGCATCCTGAATGGTGGCGCCGGGGCATTTCATCTTCGCGAGGACTGATAAAGTTAGCTGTAGGCATTGACCTACATTCTTGTAGGCAACGCCTTAAATTAACGTGTACTCAGGGTCTGCAAGGCTCAGCGTTTGCCCATTGAACGACGCGTACCGGGAGGCGCCGCGCCGGGGGTCTTGGTGTGACCGTTCTTCGCGCCGTTCTTGTACCAGGGCTGTTGCCCGGCACCTTTGGCCGTGGCCAGTTCGCCGGGTTTGAACGGGAACTTGAAGGCCGCGATCGCCGCCGTGGCGTTTTCAGCGCTGCCATTCTCGCTGTTGGCCAGGTCAGCCTGGTCGTCGCTCGTGAGTTCGTCCACGGGCGAAGGTGTCGGGGAAGTCATGTAAGGCTCCGGTAAAGCGGGTATGCCGGGCTCGGTGAGTGAGCCGCGAAACGCAGCAGTATACTCGCCCGCTATCGCCGTGCACCGGGCAGATTCAATCGAGACTGACCGTCTGACAGGAAGTCGGGACAAAACTGACAGCCGTGACAGCTAGCCGTCACCTTCCTGACGGGCTCACAACGCTATATAAGAAAGCCCAAGAATTCCTTCGTCCCGAACCGGCGTTTCACGTTCATGCCTATCCAGAAAAAAACCGTCTTGCTTGTCGTGCTATTGATCGCCCTGGCCGCCCTCGCCCTCTGGTTTGCCATCAAGCCCGTCGCCACCCGACCCAGCGCGTCCGCCGCCGTACCGGTGAGGGTCGTCAGCGTGGTCGAAAAGGACGTGCCGCGCTTTGCCAGCGGTATCGGCACGGTGCTGTCGCTGCACAGCGTGGTGATCCGTTCGCAGATCGACGGCATCCTTACCAGGCTGCTGGTCAAGGAAGGACAACTGGTGAAGAAGGGAGACCTGCTGGCGACCATCGATGATCGCTCGATCCGTGCCAGCCTCGACCAGGCCCGCGCCCAGCTCGGCGAGAGCCAGGCGCAACTGGCCGTGGCCCAGGTCAACCTCAAGCGCTATAAATTGCTGAGTGTCGATGACGGCGTATCCAAACAGACCTACGACCAGCAACAGGCCTTGGTCAATCAGCTCAAGGCCTCTGCCCAAGGCAACCAGGCGGCCATCGACTCGGCCCAGGTGCAATTGTCCTACACCCAGATCCGCTCCCCGGTGACCGGTCGCGTCGGCATTCGCAACGTCGATGAAGGCAACTTCCTGCGAACCAGCGACACCGAAGGCTTGTTCACGGTGACCCAGATCGACCCGATTGCGGTGGAGTTTTCCTTGCCCCAGCAAATGTTGCCGACCTTGCAGCGATTGATCGCCGCCCCCGACCAAGCCTTGGTCAAGGCCTACATCGGCGCCGATGACGCCACCGGGGACCCACTCGGCGAGGGGCGGCTCAGCCTCATCGACAACCAGATCAATACCAACACCGGGACCCTGCGGGCCAAGGCTGAATTCAATAACGCCGCGCAACGGCTGTGGCCGGGGCAACTGGTCACCCTGAAAATCCAGACAGCCATCGAAAAAGGCGCCCTGGTGGTGCCACCCACCGTGGTCCAGCGCGGGCTGGAGCAACACTTCGTGTACCGGGTCAAAGGCGACAAGGTGGAAAGCGTGCCGGTAGAAATGGTCTACCAGGATAGCGGCATGCACATCATCAAGGGGGTGAGCGCCGGCGACCAATTGGTGAGCGACGGCCAGTCACGGCTCAAGCCCGGCGCCAGCGTCCAGGTACTCGGCGATCCCCCCGCCCTCGCCAAGACCGGGCAGGCGCAGCCATGAAGGGCCGCGGCTCGATATCGGCGTGGTGCATCGACCACCCCATCGCCACGGTGCTGCTGACATTCGCCCTGGTGTTGCTGGGGTTGATCGCCTTCCCTCGCCTGCCCGTCGCGCCGTTGCCCGAGGCGGAATTCCCGACTATCCAAGTCAGCGCCCAGTTGCCTGGCGCCAGTCCCGAGACCATGGCTTCGTCGGTGGCGACCCCGCTGGAAGTGCAATTCAGCGCCATCCCGGGCATCACCCAGATGACCTCCAGCAGCGCGTTGGGCTCGACCAACCTGACCCTGCAATTCAGCCTCGACAAAAGCATCGACACCGCGGCCCAGGAAGTCCAGGCGGCCATCAACACCGCAGCCGGCAAGCTGCCCAACGACATGCCGAACCTGCCGACCTGGCGCAAGGTCAATCCAGCCGACAGTCCGGTGCTGATCCTCAGCATCAGCTCAGACCTGATGCCAGGCACCGAGCTGAGCGATTACGTCGAAACCCTGCTCGCCCGCCAGATCAGCCAGATCGACGGCGTCGGGCAAATCTATATCACCGGCCAGCAACGCCCGGCGATCCGGGTCCAGGCCTCGGCCGACCGACTCGCGGCCATCGGCTTGACCCTGGCCGACCTTCGCCTGTCCCTCCAGCAAGCCAGCCTCAACCTTGCCAAGGGTGCGCTGTACGGAGAGTCGAGCATTTCCACGCTGTCCACCAACGACCAGTTGTTCAAGCCCGAAGAATACGGCGAATTGATCGTTTCCTACCGGGACGGCGCGCCGGTTCACCTCAAGGACATCGCCAAGGTCGTCAACGGTTCGGAAAACGCCTACGTCCAGGCCTGGTCCGACGATCAGCCCGGGGTCAACCTGGTCATCTTCCGCCAACCGGGAGCGAACATCGTCGAGACCGTCGACCGCATCCAGGCGGCCCTGCCGACCTTGGAAGCCATGTTGCCCGCCGCGGTGCAGGTCAAGGTGATGATCGACCGTACGCAGACCATTCGGGCATCGCTGCACGAAGTGGAGATCACCTTGGTGATCGCGGTGCTGCTGGTGGTGGCGGTGATGGCGCTGTTCCTGCGCCAGCTCTCGGCGACCCTGATTGTCTCGGCGGTGCTCGGCGTGTCGTTGATCGCCAGTTTCGCCCTGATGTACGTGATGGGGTTCAGCCTGAACAACCTGACCCTGGTGGCCATCGTCATCTCGGTGGGGTTCGTGGTGGACGACGCCATCGTCGTCGTGGAAAACATCCACCGGCACCTGGAGGCCGGCGAAGGCATGCGCGAGGCGGCGATCAAGGGCGCCGGGGAAATCGGCTTCACCGTGGTTTCCATCAGCCTCTCGCTGGTCGCGGCGTTTATCCCGCTGTTGTTCATGGGCGGCGTGGTCGGTCGTCTGTTCAAGGAGTTCGCCCTGACGGCCACCTCGACCATCCTGATTTCGGTGGTGGTGTCCCTGACACTGGCGCCCACCCTGGCGGCGTTGTTCATGCGCGCCCCGACGCACCATGCTCACGCCAAGCCCGGGTTCGGCGAACGTCTGCTGGGTTGGTACGAGCGGGGCTTGCGCAAGGCCCTCGCCCATCAGAAGCTAATGATCGGCGTGTTCGGCCTGACCTTGGCGCTTGCGGTAGTGGGCTACGTGTTCATTCCCAAGGGTTTTTTCCCGGTGCAGGACACTGGCCTGGTGCTGGGCACCAGTGAGGCGGCCGCCGACGTGTCGTTCCCGGACATGGTGGCCAAGCACAAGGCCCTGGCCGAGATCGTTGCCGCCGACCCGGCAGTGCAGACTTTCTCCCACTCCGTCGGCGTCTCGGGCAACAACCAGACCATCGCCAACGGCCGCTTCTGGATCGCCCTCAAGCCCCGGGGCGAGCGCGATGTATCGGCCAGCGGCTTCATTGACCGGATCCGTCCCAAACTGTTGAAGATCCCCGGCGTCGTGCTGTACCTGCGGGCAGGGCAAGACATCAACCTCAGCTCCGGCCCCAGCCGCGCTCAGTATCAATACGTGCTCAAGAGCAACGACGGACCGACCCTCAACACCTGGACGCAGAAACTCACCGACAAGCTGCGCGGCAATCCGGCGTTCCGCGACATCTCCAACGACCTGCAACTGGGCGGCAGCATCACCCACATCAACATCGACCGCAGCGCCGCGGCGCGTTTCGGCTTGACCGCCACCGATGTCGACCAGGCGCTGTACGATGCCTTCGGCCAGCGCCAGATCAACGAATTCCAGACCGAGACCAACCAGTACAACGTAATCCTGGAGCTCGACACCCAGCAACGTGGCAAGGCCGAAAGCCTGGCGTATTTCTACCTGCGCTCGCCACTGAGCGGGGAAATGGTGCCGCTCTCGGCCCTGGCCCGCTTCGATGCGCCCACCAACGGCCCGCTGTCGATTGCCCATGACGGCATGTTCCCGGCGGCGAACCTGTCGTTCAACCTGGCGCCCGGGGTGGCGCTGGGGGATGCAGTGCGCCTGCTCGACCAGGCCAAGAACGAGATCGGCATGCCCGCCGCCATCACCGGTAATTTCCAAGGCGCGGCCCAGGCGTTTCAAAGTTCGCTGGCGAGCCAGCCGTGGCTGATCCTCGCCGCGCTGGTGGCGGTGTACATCATCCTTGGCGTGCTCTACGAGAGTTTCGTGCACCCGCTGACGATCATTTCCACGTTACCCTCGGCCGGCCTTGGCGCGCTGATCATGCTCTGGCTGCTGGGCCAGGATTTTTCGATCATGGCGTTGATCGGGCTGGTGCTGCTGATCGGCATCGTCAAGAAGAACGGCATCCTGATGATCGACTTCGCCCTCGACGCCCAGCGCAATGGCGGGATGACGCCGCAGGACGCGATTTTCCAGGCCTGCCTGACCCGCTTCCGTCCGATCATCATGACCACCCTGGCTGCCCTGCTCGGTGCCCTGCCGCTGATGCTCGGCTACGGCGCTGGCGCGGAATTGCGCCAGCCCCTGGGCATCGCGGTGGTTGGCGGCCTGCTGGTGAGCCAGGCGCTGACGTTGTTCACCACTCCGGTCATATACTTGTGGCTCGAGCGACTGTTCCATCGGCCCGCCCAGCACCCAGGGCCGGCGCCGACGGCGACGCTGGCAAGCACAGACCACTGAGGCGGGCCCATGCGCGTTCTGATCATCGAAGACGAAGAAAAAACCGCTGACTACCTGCACCGCGGCCTGACCGAACAGGGCTACACCGTGGACGTGGCGCGGGACGGCGTCGAAGGGCTGCACCTGGCCCTCGAAAGCGATTACGCGGTGATCGTGCTCGACGTCATGCTGCCGGGGCTGGATGGCTTTGGCGTGCTGCGTGCCTTGCGCGTGCGCAAGCAGACGCCGGTGATCATGCTCACCGCCCGCGAACGGGTCGAAGACCGCATCAAGGGCCTGCGCGACGGTGCCGACGATTACTTGGGCAAACCCTTCTCCTTCCTTGAACTGGTGGCCCGCTTGCAAGCCCTGACTCGCCGCAGCGGCGGCCATGAACCGGTGCAGGTCAGCATCGCCGACCTGTGGATCGACTTGATCAGCCGCAAGGCCACCCGCGCCGGCCAGCGCCTGGACCTGACCGCCAAGGAGTTCTCGCTGCTCAGCGTCCTGGCCCGTCGCCAAGGCGAAATCCTCTCGAAAACCGCCATTGCCGAAATGGTCTGGGACATCAACTTCGACAGCGACGCCAACGTCGTCGAAGTGGCGATCAAACGGCTGCGGGCCAAGCTCGACGGACCGTTCGAAGAAAAATTGCTGCACACCATTCGCGGCATGGGTTACGTGCTGGAGAACCGAGGTGAGTAATAGCATCGCACTGCGCCTGAGCGGCATGTTCACGCTGGTCGCGGCGCTGGTGTTCCTGCTGATTGGCGGCGCCCTTTACCAGCAGGTCGAAAAAGGCCTGGGCCTGTTGCCGGAAGCCGAACTCGATGCCCGCTACAGCGTGCTTGAATCCACCGTCGGGCGTTTCGGCACGCCCGAGCACTGGGTGAAAATCAACAACAAGCTGCGGTTGCTGGGCGAAGAAGACAAGCGCATCCATTTCTGGGTCGTCAGCGGCGACCCGCGCTTTGAATACGGCAACCCCGCCCCTCAGGTCCGCGCCGTTGCCCAAGGCCCGCTGGGCAAGCACGACCTTGTATTGCCCGACCGGCATTATCCGATGAAGGTCCTGGTGAGCCAGTTCCCGGCCAAGGACCAGCGTCCGCCGTTGCGGTTCATGATCGGCATCGACACCGAGACCTTCTACCAGACCCAACATCATCTGCTGGTGGCGCTGGTGAGCCTGGCGTGTATCGGCGTGCTGCTGGCTTCCTTGCTGGGCTATTGGGTTGCGCGCATCGGCCTCAAGCCCCTCATCAAGTTGTCCGATGAAGCCCAGCGCCTGGCCCCGCCCCGCCTCACCGGTCGCTTGCGCTTGTCGCCGTTGCCGCCGGAACTCAGCCAGTTCGTCAGTTCGTTCAATGCCACCCTCGATCGCGTGGAACAGGCGTACTCCCGGCTCGAATCGTTTAACGCCGATGTCGCCCACGAACTGCGCTCGCCGCTGACCAACCTGATCGGCCAGACCCAAGTGGCGCTGACCCGCGGGCGTTCGGCCGAGCATTACTTCGAAGTGCTGCAATCGAACCTCGAAGAACTGGAGCGGCTGCGCTCGATCATCAATGACATGTTGTTCCTGGCCAGCGCGGACCAGGGCAGCAAGGCCACCAAGCTGACCACCACCTCCCTGGCCGACGAGGTGGCAACCACCCTCGATTACCTGGACTTCATCCTCGAAGACGCCCAGGTCCAGGTTTGCGTCAGCGGCGATGCACAAGCCACGATCGAAATCGCCCACCTGCGCCGGGCGCTGATCAACCTGCTCAGCAACGCCGTTCAGCACACCGCGCCCGGACAAGTGATCGATGTGCAGATTGAAGTCCTCGGCGACCAGGTCTGCCTTGGCGTCACCAACCCCGGCGAGCCGATCGCCGGCGAGCACCTGCCGCGTCTGTTCGAGCGCTTCTACCGGGTCGATGCCTCCCGCAGCAACAGTGGCGCCAACCACGGGCTGGGCCTGGCCATCGTCAAGGCGATTGCGCTGATGCATGGCGGCGATGTGTTCGTGCGCAGCGACCGGGGCGCAAACACCTTCGGCATCCGTTTGCCGGCCTGAAATAAGCCACGATGTGCATTGCTCAATTCCAGTGCCACACGCACAATCTTGCAAAAGGCCAGCATTGTCTGATGCCAGTCATCCGCAGTTGAAGATGAGCAGCCTATGGGAAGGATCCCAGCCACATGACAATGCAGATCGGAATCATGAACGCGAGCAGTGCAACACCCGGCAAGATCCCCCTTTCGATACGTTCGGAACGGGTACTCGTATTGGCCAGCTCGCTGGTTGTGATTGCCATCCTGAGTATCGTGACGTTCCTGCTGATCCGGGAACATGCCAGCGCCCAACAGGCGGCGACGCGGGCGGCGAGCAACATCGTGCAGCTGATCGACGCCGACGTGCTGCGCAACGTTGAACTCTACGACCTATCCCTGCGAGGTTTGATTGCCGCTGCAAAGCGCGACGATTTGAAAGACGTTTCGCCAACGATTCGCCATCTCGCCCTGTTCGACCGCGCCACCGCCGCGCCCTACAAAGGCGACATCCTGGTGCTCGACAAGCGTGGCGATGTGATCGCCGATTCCGCCTCGGTAGAACCACGTAGAGGCAATTACGCCGATCGGGAATATTTCCAGTCCCACCTTCCGGACCCCAACCCGGGCATGAAAATCAGTCGCCCATTCCGGGCCAGGAGCCAGCCGCACGATTGGCGCATCAGCTTCAGCTATCGGTTGAGTGATGACCGGGGCGATTTCACGGGCGTGGCCGAGGCAGCGATGCGCCTGGGCTACTTCAGCCAACTGTTCAAAAGCCTGAACATCGGTCACGGCGGAACGGTCAATCTGGTCAGCCGTGACGGCATCCTGCTCGCGCAGGAACCACCGCTGGCCGAAGACATGATCGGCAAGGATTTCAGCAATCGGCCGAATTTCGTGCGCATCCTGCGCGAAGGCGATGGCAGCTTCACCAGCGTGTCGAGCGTGGATCAGACGCAACGTCTCTACACCTTTTCCCAAGTGGGCGACTTGCCTTTGATAGTCGTCGTCGCGCTCTCCTCCCAGGAAGTCTTCGCTTCATGGAAACGCACGGTGTTGCTGGTCAGTGGCGCCACGGGCGCGCTGTGCATCACCTTGCTCTGGCTCACCTGGTTGCTGCGCCGGGAATTGCGACGCCGCCACCACGCCGAACGGGAGCTGGCGCAACTGGCATCCGTCGATCCGCTGACAGGCCTGGCCAACCGTCGGACCCTGGACCAGACGCTGCATCTGGAATGGCTGCGTGCGCAACGCTCCGGCCAGCCGCTGTCGGTCCTGATGATCGATGCAGACCACTTCAAGGCGCTCAACGATCGCCTTGGCCACCAACGTGGCGACCAGGCCTTGCGCGCCCTGGCGCAACTGATCGGCGAGCATGTTCGGCGACCGGCCGACTTGGCTGCGCGCTACGGAGGCGAGGAGTTTTCAGTGGTGCTGCCGGAAACCACCACCGCAGGAGCGTTCAGCATGGCGCAGAACATTCGTGAAGCGGTGGAGCAGTTGCCTGGCGACGTGCCCATGACCGTCAGCATCGGCATCGCCACTTGGGCCCAGGGGCCGTACAGCGAACTCGAACAACTGCTGCTTGCCGCCGACAAGGCGCTTTACCAGGCCAAGGCCAGCGGGCGTAATCGGGTTGTTTGCGCGATGTAAGACAGCCACAAAGTGCTTATGCCCCGAACTCCAGGTATAAAAAAGGGCCACCCGAAGGCAGCCCTTAAAAAACTAGAGAGGTTTTTTGCTTACACGGCCGCTACAGGGCGCATGTAAGAGATTGGTGCGGTGCTGGCGTCTTCGAACGTCACGACTTCCCAAGCGTCTTTCTGCTCAATCAACTTGCGCAGCAGCTGGTTGTTCAGTGCGTGGCCGGACTTGAAGCCCTTGAACTCACCAATCAGGCTGTTGCCCAGCAGGTAGAGGTCGCCGATTGCATCGAGGATCTTGTGCTTGACGAATTCGTCTTCATAACGAAGGCCGTCTTCGTTCAATACACCGTCGGAATCGACCACGATCGCGTTTTCCACACTGCCGCCGAGTGCGAGGTTGTGCTTGCGCAGGTACTCGATGTCACTCATGAAACCAAAGGTACGGGCGCGGCTGACTTCTTTTACGAACGAAGTGCTGGAAAAATCCACGCTTGCACTTTGGGTGCGGTCACGGAAAACCGGGTGATCGAAATCGATCTCGAAGCTCACCTTGAAACCTTCGAAAGGGACGAAAGTGGCGCGCTTGTCGCCGTCTTCCACTGTCACTTCCCGCAGGATGCGGATGAATTTCTTGGCCGCGTCCTGTTCTTCCAGGCCAGCCGATTGAATCAGGAATACAAAGGGTCCGGCACTGCCATCCATGATCGGGACTTCGGACGCGGAGAGCTCGACGTAGGCGTTATCGATGCCCAGGCCAGCCATGGCCGAGAGCAAATGCTCCACCGTGTCCACTTTGACGTCACCGTTGACCAGTGTGGTCGACATAGTGGTTTCGCCAACGTTTTCCGCGCGAGCAGGGATCTGCACCACAGGGTCGAGGTCGGCACGACAAAACACAATGCCGGTGTCGACAGGCGCAGGCTTGAGGGTCAGGTAGACCTTCTCGCCGGAGTGCAGGCCGACACCTGTGGCACGGATAATATTCTTCAGGGTGCGTTGTTTAATCATGGCATGGGCCGCTTCAGCGCAAATTGCGAACTGGTATCAACAAAGGCTGGCGATGATAGCAGACCAGACCTTTGCTGAACACCAATCACCCGTATACCCCTGATACATTCCATCAATCGGCCTGACGACGCAGGAATGCCGGGATGTCCAGGTAATCCAGATCGTCTTGCGGATTCATCTTCGCGGCAGTCGCAGTACCGGCCTGGGCCTGGTTGCGCATGACGGTCGGACGGTCCAGGTCACGGTAGTTCACCGCCGGTGCTTCCTGACGGGAGGACACTTGTTGTTGCGGTTGCGAAGCCATTGAGGTGTGAACGGTATTGTCGATAACCTTTACCGGCTTCTCGATTTTAGCGCCCAGACCCGTGGCAACCACGGTGACGTGCAACTCGTCGCGCATGTCCGGATCGATAACGGTACCGACCTTGACCATTGCGTGCTCGGAAGCGAAGGCTTCGATGATGCTACCCACGTCGGAGTACTCACCCAGGGACAGGTCAGGACCGGCGGTGATGTTCACGAGGATGCCGCGCGCACCTTGCAGGTTCACGTCTTCGAGCAACGGGTTGCGGATGGCCGCTTCGGTCGCTTCGCGCGCACGGTTCGGACCGCTGGCGCAGCCAGTGCCCATCATCGCCATGCCCATTTCGCTCATGACAGTCCGTACGTCGGCAAAGTCGACGTTGATCATGCCAGGACGCTTGATGATGTCGGAGATACCGCGAACGGCACCGGCCAGTACATCGTCAGCCTTGGCGAAAGCCGACAAGAGGCTTGCGTCTTTACCGAGGATGGTCAGCAGCTTCTCGTTAGGGATGGTGATCAACGAGTCGACGCTTTCAGACAGCAGACGGATACCTTCGTCGGCGATCTGCATACGCTTGCGACCTTCGAAAGGGAACGGACGAGTCACCACCGCAACGGTGAGAATGCCCATTTCCTTGGCCACTTCGGCAATGATTGGCGCCGCACCGGTACCGGTACCGCCGCCCATGCCCGTGGTGATGAACACCATGTTGGTGCCTTGCAGGACTTCAGCAATGCGCTCACGGTCTTCGAGAGCGGCCTGACGGCCCACTTCCGGGTTGGCGCCAGCGCCAAGGCCTTTGGTCACGCCAGTGCCCAATTGCAGGATGGTCCGTGCGCCGATGGATTTCAGCGCCTGGGCATCAGTGTTGGCGCAGATGAACTCAACGCCTTCAATGTTGCTCTTGACCATGTGGTTGACAGCGTTGCCGCCGCCACCGCCGACACCGATTACTTTGATAACCGGGCTAGCGGGGATGTTGTCTACGAGTTCAAACATGTTCCCTCTCCTTACATTCTCTAGTTTTTTTTCGCCTACTGCGTTTTTACCGCCTTCTAGCGCCAAGCCTGAGCTTGCCGCTTGAAGCTTGAAGCTTGCTGCTAAAAATTACCTTTCACCCAAGCCTGGAGCCGCTCGAAAAGCGGCGCTTTCGGCTCGTCGCTGCTGTAGCTGTCACGGCTGCCGATCCCCGAGAACGAGATCCCGTCGGATTGCTTTTGCAGGCCATACATCAACAGGCCCACGCCGGTGGAATAGATCGGGTTGCGGACCACGTCATCGAGGCCCTTGACGCCATGGGGCACGCCCAGGCGCACCGGCATGTGGAAAATCTCTTCGGCCAGTTCGACCGCGCCTTCCATCTTCGACGTACCGCCGGTCAGCACGATGCCGGCCGGGATCAAGTCTTCGTAGCCACTGCGACGCAGTTCGGCCTGGATCAGCGTGAACAGCTCGTCGTAGCGCGGTTCGACCACCTCGGCCAAGGCCTGGCGCGACAGTTCGCGCGGTGGACGGTCGCCAACGCTTGGCACCTTGATGGTTTCACCGGCACCGGCGAGTTTCGCCAGGGCGCAGGCGTAGCGGATCTTGATTTCCTCGGCGTACTGGGTCGGGGTGCGCAACGCCATGGCGATGTCATTGGTCACCTGGTCGCCGGCAATCGGAATCACGGCCGTGTGGCGAATGGCGCCTTCGGTGAAGATCGCGATGTCAGTGGTGCCGCCGCCGATGTCCACCAGGCACACGCCCAGTTCTTTCTCATCGTCGGTCAACACCGAGTAGGCCGACGCCAGTTGCTCAAGGATGATGTCGTCGATTTCCAGGCCGCAGCGGCGCACACATTTTTCAATGTTCTGTGCAGCGTTCACGGCGCAAGTCACCACGTGGACCTTGGCTTCGAGGCGCACGCCGGACATGCCCAGCGGCTCGCGCACGCCTTCCTGGTTATCGATCACATAATCCTGCGGCAGGGTGTGCAAGACACGCTGGTCGGCCGGAATCGCCACCGCTTGGGCCGCGTCGAGCACGCGCTCAAGGTCGGCGGAGCTGACTTCGCGATCACGAATCGCCACGATGCCGTGGGAGTTCAGGCTGCGGATGTGATTGCCAGCAACGCCGACAAACGCCGAGTGGATCCGGCAACCGGCCATCAGCTGCGCTTCTTCGATGGCGCGCTGGATCGATTGCACGGTGGACTCGATGTTCACCACCACGCCTTTTTTCAAGCCACGGGACGGGTGTGTACCGATCCCGACGATGACCAGCGTGCCGTCGTCCGCGACCTCGCCTACCAGCGCAACCACCTTGGAAGTGCCGATATCCAGACCGACGATCATTTTTCCGCTTTGCACGTTTGCCATGGGTCCTGCCTCTTCTTAATTCTTCGCGACAGCGGGTTCGGCTGTCGTCGGCGCTACAGGTTCCCGCCAGCCAACAGCGAGGCCGTTGGCGTAGCGCAGATCGATGCGCGCGATGTTCGTAATCTGTTCTTTGAGCGTCTTGTCATAGATGGCAATGAAGCGGCGCATCTTTTCCACCAGGTTGCCGCGCCCGAGCAGCAGCTCGATGCCGGGCCCCGAGCTGCCCGCGCCAGTGGTCAGAAACCAACTGCCGCGCTCACGCAGTTCCAGGCGTGCGATGGAGAAGCCCAGCGGCCGCAACATCTGACTCAACACCTGGTATTGCTGCATCACTTTCTGCTGGGCCCGTTGAGGCCCGAACAGTTGTGGCAAATGTTCGTAGTTCGCCAGTTCCCGTGGCGTGAACGCCTGGCCCTGGTTGTTCAACAGCGACTCGTCGCCCCAACGGGCCACTGGCAATTGTTCTTCCAGGCGAATCGACACCTGGTCGGGCCATACCCGCCGTACTTCGGCGTGGGCGATCCAAGGCATCTGCTCCAGCTCCGTGCGCATGCCGGCCAGGTCGATGGTGAAGAAGCTCGACGCGACGAACGGCGCGATCCGCTGCTGCACCGCCTGCTGGCTGATGTAGCTCAGGTCGCCCTGGACGTTGATCCGGGCGATTGGCCGGTCGGCATAGGGCAGCAACCGTTGTGCGCCTTCATACGTACCGAACCCCAACGCCACCAGCAGCACCGGCCAGAACAAGCTCTTGAGAAAACCAAAATTGGCTTTCGGCAAGCGCGCCGACATCGGCTCTTTGGCCACCATTCGGCTGGCACCCCGCGGCACCGGCTTGCGACCGGGAGCGGATGGCTGATGACGAAGCGATGCGCCTTGCATGGCTTAACCTCTTGGCTCTTGGTTGCCGACACTGGCGGCCAGGATCGACAGCACCAGTTGCTGGAAATCCAGACCGGCGGCACGGGCCGCCATCGGTACCAGGCTGTGATCGGTCATGCCGGGAGCGGTATTGACTTCCAGGAACCAGAACTGCCCGTCGGCGTCCTGCATCACGTCCGCGCGGGCCCAACCGGCGATCCCCAGCGCCTCACAGGCCTTGGCCGTGAGCTCCATCAATTGTTTTTCCTTGGCGGCATCCAGCCCGCAGGGAATGCGGTACTGGGTGTCATTGGCGATGTACTTGGCGTCGTAGTCGTAGAACGTGTGGGGCGTGCCCAGCGCGATAGGGGGCAACACCTGGTCACGCAGGGTGGCGATGGTGAACTCCGGACCGGTGATCCACTGTTCGACCAACACTTGCGAATCGTAGGAACTGGCGTCCTTCCATGCGGCGGTCAACTCAGGCAGCGAATTCACTTTCGCCATGCCGATACTTGAACCTTCATGGGCCGGTTTGACGATCAAGGGGAAGCCCAGTTCCGTCGCCGCCGAAATACAATCGGCCTCGCTCGCCAGCACGGCGTGACGCGGCGTCGGAATGCCGAGGCTGTGCCAGACCTGCTTGGTGCGCAGCTTGTCCATTGCCAGGGCGGAAGCCAGGATGCCGCTGCCGGTGTAAGGGATGCCCAAGCACTCGAGCAGACCCTGCATGCTGCCGTCTTCGCCGCCGCGACCGTGGAGAATGATGAAGGCCCGGTCGATTTTTTCGCTCAGCAGGCGCTGCAGGAAATCGTCGCCCA
This sequence comes from Pseudomonas sp. Z5-35, assembly GCF_051131945.1. Classification (NCBI taxonomy): domain Bacteria; kingdom Pseudomonadati; phylum Pseudomonadota; class Gammaproteobacteria; order Pseudomonadales; family Pseudomonadaceae; genus Pseudomonas; species Pseudomonas sp. Z5-35. The sequence continues at coordinate 1,170,259 of NZ_CP071640.1, read as the reverse complement.
CGTCGATACCGAACGCGTCGACACCGGCGCTTTGCAAAGCGAGCAGCACGGCATTGCCGGACTTGAGGGACACCTCGCGCTCGGCGCTCTTGCCACCGAACAGCACGGCCACGCGGCCGAAGGCTTTCGGGTCCAGGGTCGAGACCAGGTTGGCGTAGGCAGCAGTCATTTCAGTTTCCCCTCGCTGGAAGCCACGATTGCCCCAGCGAATAACGGACTATTCAACAGTTTCGGGGCCAGGCCACCGATGTCACCAGCACCCTGGCAAAGCAGGATGTCGCCGGCGCGCAGCAGCGGCTTGACCAGCGGCGCGAGGTCCACGCCGCGCTCGATGTAGATCGGGTCCAACTGACCGCGCTGGCGGATGCTGTGGCACAACTGGCGGCTGTCAGCACCCGGGATCGGCTCTTCGCCGGCCGGATAGACTTCCATCAGCAGCAGCACGTTGGCGTCGGCCAGCACCTGAACGAAATCGTCGTACAGGTCGCGGGTGCGGCTGTAGCGGTGCGGCTGGTAGACCATCACCAGGCGCCGTTCCGGCCAGCCACCGCGCACGGCCTTGATCACCGCCGCGACTTCGGTCGGGTGGTGGCCATAGTCGTCCACCAGCATCACGTTGCCGCCGTCCACCGGCAGTTCGCCGTAGACCTGGAAGCGTCGGCCCACACCCTGGAAGCCAGACAGGCCCTGGACGATGGCTTCATCGCTGACGCCTTCGTCGGTGGCGATGCAGATGGTGGCCAGCGAGTTCAGCACGTTGTGGTTGCCGGGCATGTTCACCGACACGTCCAACGGTTCGCGATCAGGGCGCAGCACGGTGAAGAACGTTTGCATGCCTTGCTGGCGCACGTTGATGGCGCGCACGTCGGCGTCTTCGCCAAAACCGTAGGTCACGGTCGGACGCTTGATCAGCGGCAGGATCTCGCGCACCACCGGATCGTCCAGGCACACCACCGCCAACCCGTAGAACGGCAGGTTGTGCAGGAATTCGACGAAGGTTTTCTTCAGTTTGTTGAAGTCACCGTCGTAGGTCGCCATGTGATCGGCGTCGATGTTGGTGACCACGGCCACCAACGGTTGCAGGTGAAGGAAACTCGCGTCGCTCTCGTCGGCTTCGGCGATCAGGTAGCGGCTGGTGCCCAGCTGGGCGTTGGTGCCCGCGGCATTCAGGCGACCACCGATCACGAACGTCGGGTCCAGGCCACCGGCGGCGAACACCGAGGCGATCAGGCTGGTGGTGGTGGTCTTGCCGTGAGTACCGGCGACGGCGATGCCATGGCGATAACGCATCAGCTCGGCGAGCATCTCGGCTCGCGGCACCACGGGGATGCGCCGTTCCAGGGCGGTGGCGACTTCCGGGTTGGAGGTGTTCACGGCGCTGGAAACCACCAGCACATCGGCGTTGGCGGCGTTCTCGGCGCGGTGGCCGATGAAAATCTGCGCACCGAAGGATTCCAGGCGCTCGGTGACCGGCGAAGCCTTCAGGTCGGACCCCGAGACCTGGTAACCCAGGTTCAGCAACACCTCGGCGATCCCGCACATGCCCACGCCGCCGATCCCGACGAAGTGGATGCGGCGGATACGGCGCATTTCCGGCTGCGGCATGGCTTTGCGATTCTCAACCATGGGCCACCTCCAGGCAGGTATCGACCACTTGGGCAGTGGCATCGGGTTTGGCCAGGCGGCGCGCGGCGCGGGCCATGTCTTCGAGTGTTTGCGGCTGCATCAAGACCTCTGTCAGGCGCGCGGCAAGATCCGCGGCGCCAGTCGTTCTTTGTGGCATCAGGAAGGCAGCGCCTTCACGGGCCAAATAATCGGCGTTGCGGGTCTGGTGATCGTCGATGGCGTGGGGCAAAGGCACCAGCATCGAGGGCAGACCGGCGGCAGCCAGTTCACTGACGGTGAGCGCGCCTGCGCGGCAGACCACCAGGTCGGCCCAGCCATAGGCTTGGGCCATGTCTATGATGAACGGCTGCACTTGCGCCTCGACGCCGGCGGCGCGATAGCGTTCGGCGGTCACTTCATCGTGGTTTTTGCCAGCCTGGTGAAACACCTCCGGGCGCAGTTCGGGAGCGACCTGCGACAGGGCTTCGGGCAGCAATTTGTTCAACGGTTCTGCGCCCAGGCTTCCGCCCAGGATCAGCAAACGCGCCTTGCGTCCGGCCAGGGCCGGGCGCGGTGTTGCGAGGAACAGCTCCGTGCGCACTGGATTACCGGTGGTGCGACGGCTGCCCGACAGGGTAAAGGTGTCGGGGAAGGCTTCACAGACCCGGGCGGCCAATGGCACCAGTAACCGATTGGCGGTACCGGCTACGGCGTTCTGCTCGTGAACGATCACCGGCACACCGGCCAGTTTCGCCGCGACGCCACCTGGGCCGGTCACGTAGCCACCGAATCCGACGACACAGACCGGCCGCAGCCGACGAATGATCGCCCGCGCCTGCCAGATCGATTTGAGCAGCATCAGTGGCGCCTTGAGCAGCGACAGCTTGCCCTTGCCGCGCAGGCCGCTGGCGTTGATCCGATGCAGCTCCAGGCCGGCGGCCGGCACCAACTCATTCTCGATGCCCCGTGGCGTGCCCAGCCAGTGCACGGTATAGCCGCGCGCCTGGAACTCCCGCGCACAGGCCAGCGCCGGGAACACATGCCCACCGGTGCCGCCCGCCATGATCAGCACGTTAGCGCCCATGAGTCGGCTCCTCGGCGAAGTCGCTCTCTTGGAATTCCATCTCTTCGCTGCCCAGATGCGTGCGACTCTCCCACTCGATGCGCAGCAACAAGCCGAGACAGGCGCAGCAGATTACCAGGGAGCTGCCGCCGTAACTGAGGAACGGCAGCGTCAGACCCTTGGTCGGCAACAGACCAACGTTCACGCCGATGTTGATCAGGAACTGACCAATCCACAGGAACGACAGGCCATACGCCACGTACGCGGCAAAAAACTGCTTGGCCTTCTCGGCCCACAAACCGATGTACATGCCGCGCACGCAGACGAAGACGAACAGCGCGACGGTCAGCAGCGAACCGACCACGCCCAGCTCTTCGGCGAGGACCGAGAACACGAAGTCGGTGTGGGCTTCCGGCAGGTAGAACTGCTTCTGCACGCTATTGCCCAGGCCTACGCCCAACCATTCGCCGCGCCCGAAAGCGATCAGCGCCTGGGTCAGTTGATAGCCGGAACCGAACTGGTCGGCCCATGGGTCGGTAAAGGTGATCAAACGCGCCATCCGGTAAGGCTGCGCCTGAACCAGCACGGTCACCGCGCCGACCGCCAGCGCCACCATCAGGGTGAAACGGAACAGCCCGACACCGCCCAGGAACAGCATCGCCGCCGCCGCACCCATCATGACTACAGTGGCGCCGAAGTCCGGTTCCATCAGCAGCAGGCCGGCCATCGGCAAAAGCACGATGAACGGCTTGAAGAAACCCATCCAGCTTTCGCGCACTTCTTTCTGGCGCCGCACCAGGTAACCGGCGAGGTAGATCACCACGAACACCTTGGCGATTTCCGAAGGCTGGACGTTGAAGAAGCTGAAGCCGATCCAGCGCATGGAACCGTTGACCTCACGGCCGATGCCGGGCACCAGCACCATCACCAGCAGGCCGAAGGCGCCGAGCAGCATCATCCAGCCCAGGCGCTGCCAGGTGGCGATCGGCACCATCATGGTGACGATGCACGCGCCCAGCCCGATCACCAGGTAAATCAGGTGACGGATCATGTGATAAAGGGTGTTGCCCGACTGCACGGCGGCCACTTCCGACGACGCGGAGGTAATCATCACCAGGCCCAGGCCGAGCAATGCCAGGCAACCGGCGAGCATCGGGAAATCCAAGTCGATGCCGCGCCCAGTGATCAGCGGCGACGGGTACGGTTTGATGATGTTCAGCAGGTTCATGCCAAGTCCTCCGTGGCCCGAGCGAACAACTGCCCGCGCTCTTCGTAGTTCTTGAACATGTCAAAACTGGCGCAGGCCGGAGACAACAGCACCGCATCGCCTCGGTGCGCGAGGGCACGGCATTGCTGTACCGCCTCGTCCAACGAACCCACGCGAACCAACGGCACGGCATCGCCGAGGGCATGGGCGATCAATTCCCGGTCGCGGCCCATCAGCACCACGGCGCGGCAGTTGACCGCCACCGGGTCGCGCAGATCCTTGAAGTCGGCGCCCTTGCCGTCGCCACCGGCGATCAGCACGAGTTTGCCTTCGATGTCCGCGCCCAATCCTTCGATGGCGGCCAGCGCGGCGCCGACGTTGGTGGCTTTGGAATCGTTGTACCAGGCCACGCCATCCAGGTCGCGCACCCACTGGCAGCGATGTTCGAGACCGGCGAAGCTGCGCAGGGCCGAGAGCATGGCGTCGAACGGCAGCCCGACCGCGTGCCCAAGCGCCAAGGCCGCGAGTGCATTGGCCTGGTTGTGGGCGCCACGAATCTTCAATTCGCGCACGGGCATCAGGTTCTGGAATTCGAAGGCCAGGTATTTCTCGCCGTTCTCTTCGCGCAAACCGAAGCCTTTGAAATCCGGAACGCCGAGGCCGAAGGTCCAGCAAGGCAGCCCTTCGCTCATCAACGGCCGTGTCAGCGCGTCTTGCCGATTGAATACCACCTGCCGCGCGCCACGGAAGATCCGGTGCTTGGCCAGGTGATAGGCCGGCAGGCCGCTGTACCGGTCCATGTGGTCTTCGCTGATATTGAGCACGGTCGCCACTTCGGCGCCCAGGTCATCAGTGGTTTCGAGCTGGAAGCTGGACAGTTCCATCACGTACAGCTCGACGTCGTCGCTGAGCAGGTCCAGCGCCGGGGTGCCGAGGTTGCCGCCCACGGCGACACGCTTGCCGGCCGCAGCCGCCATTTCACCCACCAGGGTGGTGACGGTGCTCTTGGCGTTGGAGCCACTGATGGCAACGATCGGTGCCTTGGCGTTGCGGGCGAACAACTCGATGTCACCGGACAATTTCACCCCACGAGCGGCGGCAGCCTGCAGGGCCGGGGTCGCCAAGGCCAAGCCGGGGCTCACGTAGAGCTCATCGGCACGGCACAGGAACTCGACGTCCAGCTCGCCACAACGCACATCTACCTGAGGATAGTCACGACGCAGCGTGGCCAGCTCAGGCGGATTTTCCCGCGTATCGGCCACGGCGAACGACACGCCCCGGTTCGCCAGGAAGCGAACCAGGGACATGCCGCTCTTGCCGAGGCCGACAACGATGCGGAAGTGGTCAGAAGCGATCAGGGACACGCGCTCTACCTCAGCTTCAGGGTGGCAAGGCCGACCAGTACCAGAATCACGGTGATGATCCAGAAACGGACGATCACGCGCGGCTCGGGCCAGCCCTTGAGTTCAAAGTGGTGGTGGATTGGCGCCATGCGAAATACCCGGCGGCCGGTCAATTTAAAGGAGGCCACCTGAATGACGACTGACAAGGTCTCCATCACGAACACGCCGCCCATGATGAACAGGACGATTTCCTGGCGGACGATGACGGCGATGGTGCCCAGGGCCGCGCCCAGCGCCAATGCGCCGACATCACCCATGAAGACCTGGGCCGGATAGGTGTTGAACCAGAGGAAGCCCAGGCCGGCACCGATCAGCGCGCCGCAGAAAACAATCAGTTCACCGGCGCCCGGTACATAAGGAATCAGCAGGTATTCAGCGAATTTCACGTTACCCGACAGGTAGCAGAAGATCCCCAGCGCGCCGCCGACCATGACCGTCGGCATGATCGCCAGGCCGTCCAGGCCATCGGTGAGGTTGACCGCGTTGCTCGAGCCGACGATCACCAGGTAGGTCAGCACGATGAAGCCCGCGCCGAGTGGGATGCTGTAGTCCTTGAGCATCGGCAGGATCAGGGTGGTTTCCACCGGCGACGCGGCGGTCATATAAAGGAAGATCGCCGCGCCGAGGCCGAACACCGACTGCCAGAAATATTTCCAGCGGCTTGGCAGCCCGCGGGAGTTCTTCTCGATGACCTTGCGATAGTCGTCCACCCAGCCGATGGCGCCGAACAGCAGCGTCACCAGCAGCACGACCCAGACGTAACGGTTCGCCAAGTCGGCCCAGAGCAAGGTACTGATGCCGATGGACGACAGGATCAACGCGCCCCCCATGGTCGGCGTGCCGGATTTGGACAGGTGCGATTGCGGGCCGTCGTTACGAACCGACTGGCCGATTTGCAGGCTCTGCAAGGTGCGGATCATCCACGGGCCCAGGAACAGCGACAACGACAGCGCGGTCAGCACACCCAGGATCCCGCGCAGGGTCAGGTACTGAAAGACCGCGAAGCCTTTGTGGAACTGTTGCAGGTACTCCGCTAGCAGCAGCAGCATTAATGTTTCTCCATACGGGTGCCGCACAAAGCCGCGACGATATTTTCCATCGCTGCGCTGCGTGAGCCCTTGATCAATAGGGTGGTGTTCGGGTCTTGCTCGGCGCCCAGGGCCTGGATCAGCTCGGCCTGAGTGGTGAAATGCCGCGCGTTCTCGCCAAACGCGGCGACCGCATGAGCCATCATCGGGCCGACGGCGTACAACGCATCGACCTTGCCGCGTGCATAGGCGCCGACATCGTGATGACCTTGTTGCGCCCACTCGCCCAGTTCGCCGATATCCCCCAACACCAATACGGTGCGACCGGAGAAACCGGCAAGGATATCCACCGCTGCGCACATGGACGTCGGGTTGGCGTTGTAGGTGTCGTCAATGACGCGCATGCCGTTGCTCGCCAGCTGCGCGACGGTACGCCCCTTGACGGGTTGCACGGCATTCAAGCCGGCGACGATGCCCGGCAGCGGCACGCCCAGGGCATGGGCGGCGGCGGCGGCAGCCAGGGCGTTGGCAACGTTATGAGTGCCAAGCAGGTTCAACTGCACGCGTTCGGCACCGTCGGGGCTGTGCAGATTGAAAGCCGGGCAACCACGGACGTCGCGGCCCAGGTCGCTGGCGTAGAAATTCGCGGCGAGGTTGCTCAGGGCGAAGGTCAACACCTTGCGCTCGCCCGCCCGGGCCTTCCAGATTTCGAAGGCCTTGTCGTCGAGATTCAGCACGGCGACGCCTTGGGCATCCAGCCCTTCGATGATCTCGCCCTTGGCCTCGACGATTTTTTCCGGGCCGCCGAACTCGCCGACATGGGCGGTCCCGGCATTGTTGAGCACGGCCACGTGGGGCTTGGTCATGCCGACGGTGTAGGCAATCTCGCCCAGGCGCGAAGCGCCGAGTTCGATGACGGCGGCGCTGTGTTCCTGCGCCAGCTCCAGCAGGGTCAGCGGTACGCCGAGATCATTGTTCAGGTTGCCGCGGGTCGCCAATACCGGACCGCGGGTGCGCAGGATGCTCGCGAGCATTTCCTTGACCGTGGTCTTGCCGCTGGAGCCGGTGATGGCCGCGACTGGGTTGGCAAACGCCGCGCGATTCTGCGCGCCGAGCAGGCCCAAGGCCTGGCGACTGTCGCTGACCAGCAGTTGCGGCAGCGTACTGTTGGTCACTTCCCGCTCGACCAGCGCCGCGACCGCGCCTTTGCCCGCGACCTCGTTCAAGTAGTCGTGGCCATCGAAACGCGGACCGGCCAGGGCGACGAACAATTGCCCCGGCGCGATGGCCCGGCTGTCAATGCTGACGCCGTCAAAACTGGCGTCGGCGGCGATAAGGCGCGCGTTCAAGGCGTTGGTCAATTCGCTGAGCTTGAGGGCCTTAAGCATGGGCCACCTCCCATGCGCTCAAGGCGTGATCGGCTTCCACCAGATCGGAAAAAGCATGGCGTTCGCCGTTGATTTCCTGATAGTCCTCATGCCCCTTTCCGGCCAGGACGACAACATCGTCCGCCGACGCACTGGCGATCAGTTGTGCAATGGCCTGGCCGCGACCGGCCACGAAGTCGACGTTATCGACCTGCGAGAAACCGGCGCGGATATCATCGAAAATCCTCTGCGGGTCTTCGCTACGCGGATTGTCATCGGTCACAAGCACACCATCGGCCAGCCGCTCGACGACTTCACCCATCAACGGACGCTTGCCTCGGTCACGATCACCGCCACAGCCGAACAGGCACAGCAACTTGCCCTTGGCATGCGGGCGCAAGGCCGTGAGAACTTTTTCCAGCGCGTCCGGCGTGTGGGCATAATCGACCACCACCAACGGCTGGGTGCCGCCGCCCAGGCGCTGCATGCGACCGGCCGGACCCTCGAGTTGCGGCAGCACTTTGAGAATTTCGTCAAGTGCGTAGTCCAGCCCGAGCAAGGCGCCGATGGCTGCCAAAACGTTGCTCAGGTTGAAGCGGCCCAGCAGAGTGCTGCGCAGGAAATGCTCGCCCTGGGGCGTGACCAGCGTGGCGCGCACGCCTTCGTCATTGAATTGCGCTTGGCGGATATAAAGGTAGGCGCTGCTGTCTTCCAGGCTGTAGGTGATCAACCGGGACTCGCGTTGCTCGGCGGCCAGTTGCCGGCCGAACTCGTCATCGATATTGATGACCCGGCACTTCAAGTTGTTCCAGGCAAACAGCCTGGCCTTGGCTTCACCGTAGGCCTGCATGGTGCCGTGGTAATCCAGGTGATCGCGGGACAGGTTGGTCAGCACGGCGACATCGAATGCCAGTGCGCTGACGCGGCCCTGATCAAGGCCATGGGAAGAAACCTCCATCGCAACGGCCTTGGCACCGGCCTTCTTCAGGTCGGCCAACGTAGCTTGTACAGCAATCGGATTTGGCGTGGTGTGCAGGCCGCTCTGCAGCGCACCGTGGAAACCGTTGCCCAGCGTCCCGACGATGCCGCAGTGCTGCCCGAGCAGGTCCAGCGCCTGCGCCACCAGTTGGGTGACGCTGGTCTTGCCGTTAGTGCCGGTCACGCCGATCAGGTTCAGGTGACGGCTCGGCTCGCCATAAAAACGTCCGGCAATATCCGACAATTGTGCCGCCAGCCCCTTGACCGGAATCAGCGGCACATCGGTGATGGGCAGCACGGTGGCGCCGTTGACCTCATAGGCCACCGCCGCCGCTCCGCGCTTCAGGGCGTCGGCAATGTGCGCGCGACCATCGAACCGGGCGCCCGGCACCGCCAGGAACAGGTCTCCAGCGCGTACGTCACGGCTATCAAGGGCCAACTCGCGAATCAACAAGTCGTGGCCGGCGTGGGCAAAAATCTTGTTCAGGCTCAGGGACATCAGCCACGCCCTCCGTCGGCTTTCAATGGAACGACCGGGGCGGTACTCGCCTGCTGGGTCGGTGGCAGGTTGTCCGGGGTGATGTTCATCAGCCGCAGCGTGCCGGACATGACTTTGCTGAACACCGGCGCAGAAACCAGGCCGCCGAAATAGCCGGCCTTGCTCGGTTCATCGATGACCACGACGATGGCATAACGCGGGTCGCTCATCGGGCCGAAACCGGCAAACAGCGAGCGGTAGGAGTTCTCGGCATAGCCCTTGGTGCCGACAGAAGTCTTGCGCGCCGTACCGGACTTGCCGGCAACGTGATAAGCCGGCACCTGGGCGCGATATACACCGCGCGGCGCCTCGATCACTTGTTGCAGCATGCCCTGCATCGTCTTCGCGACGTCTTCCGGAATCACTTGGGTGGTCTGCGGCGCCTTGTCGGTCTTGACCAGGGTCAGCGGCGCGATACGCCCATTGTTGGCCAGCGCGGAAAACGCGTGGACGAGCTGGATCGCGGTCACGGAAACACCGTAGCCGTAGGACAACGTGGCGGTTTCCGCCTTGCGCCATTCACGATAGTTGGGCAGGTTGCCGACGCGCTCGCCCGGGAAACCCAGGCCAGTGTCCTGGCCGAGGCCGATTTTCTGGGCCAGGCGATAAATCGCCTCGCCACCGATATCGAAGGCGATCTTGCTCATGCCGACGTTACTGGAATTGATCAGGATGCCGGTCAGGTCGAGCACCGGTCCTTCTGTCTTGGATACGTCGCGAATGGTGTACTTGCCGATCTGCAACGTACCCGGATAGACCTCGACGGTGTCGCTTGGCTTCCAGCGTCCGGTTTCCAGGGCAGCGGCCATGGACACGGCCTTCATGGTCGAACCCGGCTCGAATACGTCGATCATCGCGCGGTTGCGCATCATCGCCGGCTGCAGGTTGCGACGGTTGTTCGGGTTGTAGGTCGGCTGGTTGACCATCGCCAGGATCTCGCCAGTCTTGACGTCCATGATCACCAGGCTACCGGCCTTGGCACCGTTCTCGACGATGGCGTTGCGCAGCTCGCGGTTGGCCAGGTATTGCAGGCGCAAGTCAATGGACAACGCCAAGGGCTTGCCGGCCTTGGCGTTTTTCGTAACCTGGACATCCTTGATCAGCCTGCCGCGCCGGTCCTTGATGACCTGGCGCTTGCCGGCGACTCCAGCGAGCCATTCGTCATAGGCCAGTTCGACCCCTTCCCGTCCCCGGTCATCGATATCGGTAAAACCGACCATGTGGGCGGTAACTTCACCGGCCGGGTAGAAACGCCGGAACTCTTCGATGCCATAGACGCCCGGCACTTTCAGGTCGAGCACGCCCTGGCCTTGCTCAGGCGTCAACCCGCGCACCAGATAGATAAATTCTTTGTTGGCCTGGGCTTCAAGACGCTCGGCGAGTGCCTTGGGATCCTGGCCGAGGGCTGCAGCCAATGCCGGCCACTTTTCCTTGGCTTGCTGCATTTCCTTGGCGTTGGCCCACAGGGTGGTTACCGGGGTGCTTACGGCAAGGGGCTCGCCATTGCGGTCAGTGATCAAGCCACGGTGCGCCGGGATCGGGATATGACGCACGCTACGCGCATCGCCCTGCCCCTTGAGAAAGTCGCGGTCGACGACTTGCAGGTCGATGATGCGCCAGGCAATCGCTGCGACCATGATCCCGAGCAAGCCCAGGACCAGACGAAACCGCCACGGGAACAGCGCCCCTTCGAGTTTCATCATGGCGCCACCATCTGCACTTCGGCGGCGCCGGGAATGCGCATTTTCAGTTGCTCGGTGGCCAGTACTTCGATGCGGCTATGGGCAGTCCAGGTACTCTGTTCCAGGATCAACCGGCCCCACTCGGCCTGAGCCTTGTCGCGCACGCTCAGCTCGTTATAAAGAGTGTTGAGCAGCTGACGATTCCAATGGGCGCTGTAGGACACGGCGATAGCCGACACGAGCACGCCAATAAAAAGCAGCAGCATGAAAAAGCTGCCGCCCGGCAACGGCTTGGCGAAGAGCTTGCTCACCGCAACTTCTCCGCGACACGCATGACAGCGCTACGGGCGCGCGGATTGGCCTTGAGTTCTGCCTCGGAGGCGAACTGCGCTTTGCCGTGGATCTTGATCTTGGGGACGAACGCTTCGAAACGCACCGGCAGGTTGCGCGGCAGGTTGTCGGCTTCGCCTTTGGTGAGCTTGCGCATGAACAGCTTGACGATACGGTCTTCCAGGGAATGGAAGCTGATCACCACCAGGCGACCACCGATCTCCAGCGCTTCAAGGGCCGCTTCAAGGCCGGCCTCAAGATCGCCCAGTTCGTTGTTGACATGGATGCGCAGCCCCTGGAAAGCGCGGGTCGCTGGATTCTTGCCTTTTTCCCAGGCCGGATTGGCGACTTTCAGCACTTCGGCCAAGTCACCGGTACGCTCGAACGGCTTGACGTCGCGACGTTCGACTACCGCGCGCGCCATGCGCCCCGAAAAACGTTCTTCGCCATATTCCTTGAAGACACGGGCGATTTCTTCCACCGCAGCGGTGTTGACGAATTCGGCGGCGCTGACTCCGCGGGACGGATCCATGCGCATGTCCAGCGGGCCGTCGTTGAGGAAACTGAAGCCCCGTTCCGGGTCGTCCAACTGCGGCGACGACACGCCAAGGTCCAGCAGCACGCCACTGATCTTGCCGGCCAGGCCACGCTGGACGACTTCCGAACCGAGCTCCGCAAAGCTGCGCTGCACAACGACAAAGCGGCCGTCTTCGGCCGCTAGCGCTTGCCCGGTGGCAATCGCTTGAGGATCCTTGTCGAACCCCAGCAGCCGACCGTCCGGACCGAGCTGGCTGAGGATCAGCCGACTGTGCCCGCCACGCCCGAACGTGCCGTCCAGATAGCAGCCATCAGGACGTACGGCGAGAGCCTCGACGGCTTCGTCAAGCAGTACGGTGATGTGGTTAAAGCCGCTATCAGTAGTCACAGGATCAAATCACGTAGTTCATCAGGCATGGCGCCCGGTTGTTGAATAGCAGCAAGGTCGGCGGCGGAAACCGCATTCCAGGCATCTTCGTCCCACAGTTGGAACTTGTTCAGTTGGCCCACCAGCATCGCGCGTTTATCCAGCTTGGCGTATTCGCGCAGACGCGGTGGCACCAGGAAACGCCCGCTACCGTCGAGTTCGAGGTCGACGGCATTGCCGATCAGCAAGCGCTGCAAGCGGCGGTTTTCTTCACGCAACGAAGGCAGTGCGCGCAGTTTGGTTTCGATGATTTCCCATTCATCCAGCGGGTAGACCGACAAACATGGGTCAACAGCGTCGATCGTGACGATTAACTGACCCGAACTTCGCGAAACGAGCTCGTCACGATACCGGCTGGGCATGGCGAGCCGGCCTTTTGCATCGAGACTGATTGCGTTAGCTCCGCGAAACACGTCTGCGTTTCTCCACTTTTGGGCGGTTTACGTTCAAAAAAACCCACTTCATGCCACTTTCCGCCACTTGCGCACACTATAGGAATGCGCCCACCGCACCGTCAAGGCGCGAATTGAAGGAAAAGCCTTATAGATCGGAGATTTAGGAGCGTTTCAGGAGGGGTAACAAGAATCTGACGTAGGAAAATTCGCCCGAACTTGAGGAAGCACAGGGGACTGCGCGCACAAGTTAAAGTGATTTATTAAGAGTAAGATTTTTTTGGTATTAGGAACTGCGTCTGCCAGTGATTCCGGCAGGGAGGGAAAAGGTGGAGAGTCGATCTGTAAGCCGGGTTCTGTCTTGAACAGTCATTCGTCTACGATGGCCATCACTGGACATCTTTAGCAACCTACCCGGTCCCAGCGCGGGCCACGCCTTGGGACCCTATTTGGTCTTGCTCCAAGTGGGGTTTACCTAGCCACGAACTGTTGCCAGCCGTGCGGTGCGCTCTTACCGCACCTTTTCACCCTTACCGGCGCCGAAGCGCTTAGGCGGTTATTTTCTGTGGCACTTTCCGTAGGCTCACGCCTCCCAGGCATTACCTGGCACTTCGCCCTATGGAGCCCGGACTTTCCTCCCCCCCCTAATTTTCATAGAGGGCAGCGACTGTCCGATCGACTCTCCGCCGCGAAGGTTAACGGTAGAGCGTTCCAAGAACAAGCGCTAAAAGCCATGGCCAGCCCGGCACCCAGCTTTCACTGGTTCTTCTGTTTTTCCAGTGCGACCTGGTACAGCACATTCTTGCGCTCGCCGGTAATCTGCGCCGCAAGGGCGGCCGCGCGCTTGAGAGGCATTTCCTCGAGCAGCAGGTTGAGGATACGCATCGCTTCGCCACTGACGGCGTCTTCGCTTTCCGGCGGCGTCCAGCCCGCCACCAACACGACGCATTCGCCGCGCTGCTGGTTGCTGTCGCTCTCGACGAACTCACGCAGTTGCGCCAAGGGGAGCCCTTTTAGCGTCTCGAAGGTTTTGGTCAGCTCCCGCGCCAGCAAGGCCTGACGCTCGGGACCGAACACCAGCTCCATATCTTGCAGGCACTCCAGAATGCGGTGCGGCGCCTCATAAAAGATCAGCGTGCGCGGTTCTTCCTTTATAGCTTCCAGGCGCGCTCGCCGCCCCACAGCCTTGGCTGGCAGGAAACCCTCGAAAATAAACCGGTCCGACGGCAAGCCGGCCGCCGACAGCGCCGCGATCAAAGCACAGGCCCCAGGCACCGGCACCACACTTATCCCGGCAGCGCGAGCCTGGCGAACCAGGTGATACCCCGGATCGGAAATCAGCGGCGTACCGGCATCGGAAATCAGCGCCACATTGTCACCGGCCAGCAGACGGGTGATGAAACGACTGCCTTCGTCCCGCTCGTTATGCTCATGACAGGCGGCCAGCGGCGTGGAGATACCAAAATGCTGCAACAGACGTTGGGAATGGCGGGTGTCTTCGGCCGCGATCAGCGCAACGTCCTGCAGGATCTTCAAGGCGCGCGCACTGATATCGTCCAGGTTGCCGATGGGCGTCGCCACCACGTAAAGCGAGCCGGCGGCGGAATTCATAGCACCTGGAGCAGTCAAAACGCATACCTCATGGTCGGTCAAAACCGGCATTGTAGCGCGTAGCGTCGGTCTCGGCTGCTGCGCACCAAGGGCTTGTGCCCGCCACAAGAGTCAACTTCTCGTCTTTTATGCGGTACCACACCCTTTGAACCACCTAAATCATCCGATTCACACCACTAACATCGCGCCCCGGCCAACGCTTGGGTACAATTCGACGCTAATTTGATCTCGTATCAGGAACACTTACATGATCGCTTGCCTGCGGCTGCTCTCCGCCCTCTGCCTCGCTGCCCTCCTGGCGGCCTGCGCCAGCTCGCCCTCGTCCAGCCTTGGCGAACTTCCACGGACCCCGGATGCCAGTATCGAGCAGTTGCTCGAACAGGCCGCCCAAAGTAAAACGCCGGAACAAGCAGCCCTGTTGCGCCTGAGTGCCGCGGACCTGGCCTACCGCCAGGGCAATGCCGGCCAGTCCGCACAGATCCTGCAACAAGTGCCGATGGAACAACTCAAGCCCGGCCAGCAGATCTTTGCCAGCACGCTGTCGGCCGAATTGGCGATGACGCGCAATCAGCCCAAGGCAGCGCTGACTTCGCTGGGCCACCCAAGCCTGCAGCACCTGAGCGAAATGCCGGTGGAACAGCAAGTCCGCACCGGCACCGTCCGCGCTCGCGCCCTTGAGGCCGATGGCCAGACCCTGGCCGCCGCCAAGGAGCGGATCTTCATTGCCCCGCTGCTCGACAACGAAGCCGCAGTAAAAAATCACGAAACCATCTGGACGCTGATCGCCTCGCTGCCCACCGATCAATTGCAACCGACCACCACCGACGACCTCGGCGGCTGGTTGAGCCTGGCCAAGGCCGTGAAAACCGCCGGCACCCTGGAGCAACAACAAGCGGCCATCGACAGCTGGCGCGAGCAGAACTCGAAGCACCCTGCCGCACTGCAATTGCCGACGCCGCTGGTCAAGCTAAAAGCACTGGCGAGCCAGCCGCTGAGCAAGATCGCCGTGCTGCTGCCGCAAACCGGCCCGCTGGCCTCGGTCGCCAAGGCCCTGCGCGAAGGCTTTATGGCAGCTCACTACCAGGTGCAGCAGGCCGGGCAGAAGCCGCCGAGCATCCAGTTCTACGACAGCGCCAGCTTGACGTCGATGGATGACTTCTATCGCAAGGCCCAGGCCGACGGTGTCCAACTGGTCGTCGGCCCGCTGGAAAAACCCTTGGTCAAACAAATCAGCACCCGCCCGCAACTGCCCATCACCACCCTGGCGCTGAACTACAGCGAAGGCGAACAAGGCCCGCCCCAACTGTTCCAGTTCGGCCTGGCTCCAGAAGATGAAGCCCGTGAAGTCTCCCGTCGCGCTCGCGCCGACGGCCTGCATCGCGCCGCCGCCATGGTGCCGAAAGGGGAATGGGGCGATCGCGTATTGAAAGCTTTCAGCCAGGATTGGCAGGCGAACGGCGGAACCATCGTCGCAGTCGAACGCGTCGACCAGCCGGTGCAACTGGCCCAGCAGATCGCCGACATGTTCCAGTTGCGCCAGAGCGAAGGTCGCGCCAAGAGCTTGCAAAGCACCGTGGGCACAACGGTCGCCGCGCAGCCATCGCGTCGCCAGGACATCGAGTTCATCTTCCTCGCATCGACCCCGCAGCAGGCCCAGCAGATCAAGCCGACCCTGAACTTCCAGTACGCCGGCGACGTGCCGGTCTACGCGACGTCCTCTGTATTCAGCGTCAGCGGCGACCAGAATCAGTACAACGACATGAACGGCGTGCGCTTCTGCGAAACGCCTTGGCTGCTCGACGCCAACGACCCGCTGCGCCAGCAGGTCACCGCGCAATGGCCTCAGGCCGGCGGGAGCCTGGGCAGGTTGTATGCGATGGGTGCCGACGCCTATCGCCTCGCTCCGCGCCTGGGCCAGCTCAAGGCGTTGCCAGATAGCCGGATCGAAGGCCTGTCGGGAAGCCTGGCGATATCGCCGACCCAGCGCGTGCAACGTCAGTTGCCCTGGGCGCAATTCGTCAACGGCCAGGTACAGCGGCTGCCGGACACCCAGCGCTGATGCCTGACCGCTCACACCTGCAAAGCGGTAAGGATGCCGAGGGCCAAGCCCTCGCGCATCTTCAGCAACAGGGTCTGCGCCTGCTGGCGCAGAACTGGTTGTGCAAACGCGGCGAGCTGGATCTGGTCATGCTTGACGGCGATACAGTAGTATTCGTCGAAGTCCGCTATAGAAAAAATACCCAATGGGGTGGCGCGCTCGATAGCATCGATGCACGCAAGCGTCAGAAGCTGGTTTTCGCCGCGCAGTATTTCCTGCAACGCGAGCCTCGCTGGGCCGACCATCCCTGCCGCTTCGACGTGGTTGCCATCGACAGCAACGTCGATCAGCTGAACTGGCTACAAAACGCCTTCGACAGTTGAGCGCCCAGCCAAGCCGGACACCTTCACTTAACTTTTTGCTCTTTGCTTTGCGCGCCGCACATGTTTGTGCCGATAAGTCGCGCTACTTAAGGTCACACAGATGGACATGCAATCGCGAATCCGCCAGCTTTTTCAGGCCAGTATCGACACCAAGCAACAGGCGATGGACGTACTTGCACCGCACATCGAGCAAGCGAGCCAAGTGATGGTCAACGCCCTGCTCAACGAAGGCAAAATGCTCTCGTGCGGCAATGGCGGCTCTGCCGGCGACGCGCAGCACTTCTCCTCGGAGCTGCTCAACCGCTTCGAACGCGAACGCCCGAGCCTGCCGGCCATCGCGCTGACAACCGACAGCTCGACGATCACCTCGATCGCCAACGACTACAGCTACAACGAAGTATTCTCCAAACAGATCCGCGCCCTGGGCCAACCCGGCGATGTGCTGCTGGCGATTTCCACCAGCGGCAACTCGGCCAACATTATTCAAGCGATCCAGGCCGCACATGATCGCGAAATGATTGTCGTAGCATTGACCGGTCGCGACGGCGGCGGCATGGCATCGTTGCTGCTGCCTGAAGACGTCGAGATCCGCGTACCGGCCAATGTCACTGCACGTATTCAGGAAGTCCATCTGCTGGCGATCCACTGTCTCTGTGACTTGATCGACAGCCAACTGTTCGGGAGTGAAGAATGACCCCTAATCGCCTAGGCCTATTGGCCCTGACCCTGTGCCTCGGCATCAGCGGCTGCACATCGGTGGTTAATGCCAGCCGGGAAAAGCCGATTGAAGACGACCGCGGCACCCGCACCTTCGGCAGCAAGATCGACGACTCGCTGATCGAAACCAAGGTCGGCGTGAATATCGCCAAGGCCGACCCGGACCTGGACAACAACTCGCACATCGTCGTCACCAGCTTCAACGGCGTCGTGCTGCTGGCCGGCCAGACGCCACGCGCCGACCTCAAGGCCAAGGCCGAACAGGAAGCCAGCGCCGTGCAGCGGGTCAAGACCGTGCATAACGAACTCCAGGTCCTGCCGCCCTCCTCGCTGCTGGCGCGCCAGAATGACGCCTGGCTGACCACCAAGATCAAGACGCAGATGTTGACCGATGCCAGCATTCCTGGTTCGCGCATCAAGGTTGTGACTGAGAACGGTATTGTCTATCTGCTGGGGTTGCTGACCAAGCAGGAAGCGGCACAGGCGACCAACCTGGTGCAGGGTGTGTCTGGGGTGCAGAAGATCGTCAAGTTGTTTGAGTACATTGACTGATATCGAGCTCTGATTCGCTCAAGAAAACGGCGCTTGCTCCGCGATGGAGAGGCGCCGTTTTTTTATGGATACTGGTTGGTGTGTATATCCGTTGCTGCGGTTGCGGCCAGTAATGGTTCCGCTTTTACAGCGGCTCACTTTTAAGAGGCGCAAAAGTAAGCAAAACGCCTTTGCTGGTATGACTCACCCACATGGGTTACAAATCAGTTCAAGCACATAGGTAACAGTTATTAACTGGCATGGTCGATTTCGCGAGGATCTGACCATGCCCTGGAAGAGCTGAAACCTATGGACCTCAAAGTGATGTTCATCGCGGCGTATCTGTCTGAAGAGCACAGCTTTAGCCAGCTGTGTCAGGACTATCAGATCAGCCGAAAGACTTGCTATAAGTGGGTCGAACGCTATCAGCTAGAGGGGCCCAGTGGGCTCGATGAGCGTAGTCGGCGCCGGCACAACCAGACCTATGTGGTGCCGCTGATTGTAAGGCAAGCAATCATTGAGTTTCGCTCTGCTGGCGAAACGGTTCCGGGTCCTAAAAAGATTCAGAACGATCTGATGAAACGCTTTCCCGGGCAGGATCCGCCTTCGAAAACGACCATCTACAACATCCTTAAGGCAGCGGACCTGATCACGTCTCGACCGTTGCGCCAGCGTGTCGCTGTCTATCCCAAGCCTTTGCGTAAGGCAGAATCGCCTAATCAACTCTTCAGCGCAGATTACAAAGGCCAATTCCTCACCGGAGCGGGTGTCTGGTGTTATCCGCTGACGATCATGGACCATGCCAGTCGCTTCTTGCTTGCCTGCGAGAGCATGGCTAACACCAATCTCAAGGAGACCCAGCAAACCTTCGAGCGCGTCTTTCGGGAGTATGGGATGCCTGAGCGCATCCGAACCGATAATGGCGTGCCGTTTGCGAGCACGGGGCGTGCGGGGTTGTCGCAGTTATCGATCTGGTGGCTACGCCTTGGGATTATTCCTGAGCGAATTGAGCCCGGTCGACCAGATCAAAATGGACGTCATGAGCGTATGCACCGGACATTGAAGAGTACGTTTCCCAAACCGCCGGCCATTGCCTGGGAGGCTCAGCAAAAACACTTTGATCGATTTATGCAGCACTACAATCACGAGCGGGGACACGAGGCACTCGGCCAGAAAACCCCGGCGTCCTGCTATACCCCCTCAACCCGAGCTTACCCGGAGAAACTACCGGAAATGGGGTATGCGAGCCATGTTGAGTGTTACCTGGCCGATGGTAGCGGAATCATTAATCGAGATGGTCTGCGGATATATGTGGGGAACCTGCTCAGGCATCAAACCATTGGAATGGAGATGATCAAAGACGGGGTATGGAATGTTATCTTCGGTCCGGTGATCCTAGGTCACGTCAATGCCCGGGACGCAAAAAACGGCTATGTTTCAATCAAAGTGTCACCTATGTGAATGCACTTTTTTGTAACCCATGTGGTTGTTCCGTACATTGCCCCACCACTCGGTGCCTCGCCTGGGCTCGGCATGCCCTCACTCCGGCATTGCTCCGTGGGCCCGCCGCGAAGGGCCGTCCCTGGCCCAGCGCGGCTATCCCGGCATCCATGCCGGGATGCCCACTCCACCAATGCCTGCGTTCGGCCAGCGTGGTTAACGGGGCGCCCGAAATCAACGTCCACCACGAGGCGGCCTGAAGCCGACCTGGTTTCGGTGGGACCGCGTTACTTCCTGTGGGGAGCGGGCTTGCCCGCGAAGAGGCCAGCACATCCAGCACCTTCATCCACTGACACTCAGCCTTCGCGAGCAAGCTCGCTCCCACAGTGGATCTTCAGGGAACATAAAACTCATGTGCACCACAGATCTCCTGTGGGAGCGAGCTTGCTCGCGAAGAGGCCACCACATCCAGCATCTTCATCGACTGACACTCCGCCTTCGCGAGCAGGCTCGCTTGTATGGTAGGACTTGAAGGGAGGAGGAGGGACAAGGCTCGATTCTGACTGTTGACGCAGTACAGACCGTGGGAGATTTCGCCCCTCCTCCTTTCACCTAAGCGCCGATAAAGAATGCATCTGGCTAGACCGACGATAGGAACAAGCCTGCGCCTCTGGGTGAGCCCTTCAAGTGCTCAAACCTTATCTCGGAGGAAATCCTATGGCAATGCCGGTCTCTTTATCAAAACCGATCGTGGGTGTGGATGTCGCCAAGAATGAATTGGTGATTTATCAGGCCGATAGCGATCTGCTTGAAGAGATCCCTAATACCAAAACATCCATCAAGCAGTGGCTGAAGGCCTTGCCATGCCCCGTGTCTATTGCCATTGAGGCAACCAACATCTACCACCTGGAGTTTGCTGATCTGGCCTATGAGGCCGGTTGCACGATTTACATGGTGGGCGGCTATGAACTCAAACATTACCGCGAAGGCGTGAAGATCCGCGCTAAAACCGACGCCTTGGACGCCAGGCTGCTGGCCCGTTACCTGAAAAACGAAGCCGAGGAGTTGCGCCCATGGACCCCGCCCTCACCGCTGTACCGCCAGCTCCTGAGCCTTTTCCGCCGTCGCGCAGCCTTGGTCCAGGCCAGGGTCGGCCTAGTGCAGAGCTGGTCGAATGAGCCGCTGCTCAAGGCGGCTTTTGCCGAACAAATAAAGTCCATGCAGCGGCTTGAAACGATGATCGAAAAGACGATCAACGATCAGCTCAAAGAAGCCGGTTTGCTCGGTCAACTGAAGCGCTGCCTGAAAGTTGAGGGCATTGGATTTCTAACCGGAGCACGCTTGCTCACGGCGTTTCAGCGGGGGGAATTTAGCAACGCGGATGCGTTTATCGCCTTTCTGGGCATGGATCTGCGGGTATCGAAATCTGGGCAAAAGGACGGTCGCCGCAGCTTGACCAAGCGCGGAGACCCCGAAGCCCGCCGGCTTTTGCACAATGCAGCGATGTCGGCTAGCCGTACAAAAGCCTGGAAACGGTTTTACGAAGCCCAAAGAGCTCGAGGCTTCAGCACCACTCAGGCGTTGGTAATGCTGGCTCGCAAGCTTGCTCGGGTGGTATTCGCCTTGCTGAAAGGGCAAAGCGAATATCAGCCAAAAGCCAGTTGAGGGCTTTCCCTCAACCATAGAATCTCCCACAGGGGGAACGCGGTCAGCAAGAAACAGGCCGGCTTTAAGGCCGCCTCGCGGTGGACGTTGACCTCGGGCGCCCCGTTAACCACGCTGGCCGAACGCAGGCATTGCGCAGTGGGCACCTCGGCATGGATGCCGAGGTAGCCGCGCTGGGCCAGGGACGGCCCTTCGCGGCGGCCCACGGAGCAATGCCGGAGTGAGGGCACACCGAGCCCAGGCGAGGTGCCGAGTGGTGGGGCAAAGGCGCTTTGCTTACTTTCGCGCCCTTCGAAAGTGAGTCGCTGTAAAAGCGAAACCATTAGCAGCCATAACCGCAGCAACGGATATACACACCACCCAACCCCACAAAAAAATGCCCGCATCTCACTACACGGGCATTTTTCTCAACCAATTAACCAAGCCTTCACACAGACCCGATCACTTCACCACCTTCAAACTCGGCCGCCCGCTAGGACGCGGCGGTTCGTCATCCGGTGGTGGCAGGTCATCATCCGCCTCGAACTCTTCCTCGCCGTCCAACGGCACTTCCAGCTCGAACACCATGCCCTGGCCATTCTCCCGGGCATAGATCCCCAGGATCGAGGCAATCGGCACGTACAGCGTATGCGGCACGCCACCGAAGCGCCCTTCGAAGCTGACCGCATCGTTGTCCATGTGCAAATGCCGCACAGCGGCCGGCGATACGTTCAGGACAATTTGTCCGTCATTGGCGAAACCCTGCGGCACCTGGACCGATGGATACTCGGCATTGACCAGCATGTGCGGGGTGCAATCGTTGTCCACAATCCACTCGTAGAGCGCGCGGACCAGATAAGGTCGACTGGAGTTCATAGCGGCTCCCTAAGCCTTAGCGCATGTCGCGTTCGGCACCAGACAGACTCGCCTGGAAAGCCTCACGCGCAAATTGGCGCTCCATATAATCAAGCAGCGGCTTGGCTGGCCGCGGCAGTTCGATACCCAGGATCGGCAAACGCCAGAGTATGGGCAATAGGCAGCAATCCACCAGACTTTGTTCCTCACTCAGAAAGAACGGCTTGTCGACGAACAGCGGCGACACGCCCGTCAGGCTTTCTCGCAACTCCTTACGCGCCACCACCCGCGCCGGCTCCTTGGCCCGCGGATCCAGGATCAGATCCACCAACCCGCACCAGTCACGCTGGATACGATGGATGAGCAAACGACTGTTGGCACGCGCGACTGGGTATACCGGCAGCAAAGGCGGATGCGGATAACGCTCATCCAAATATTCCATCACCACCGTCGACTCCCATAACGCCAGGTCACGATCGACCAGCGTGGGCAGGCTGCCGTAAGGGTTCACCTCAATCAGCTTCGGCGGCTGACGGCCCGCTTCAACGTAAATGATCTCGGCGCTGACACCCTTCTCTGCAAGTACGATGCGTACCCGGTGGGAATAGTGGTCGGCGGGGTCGGAGTAACAGGCCAACCGATTGGTCACGCCCATGGCGATCCTCCTCGCTTGTTGAAATTATCGAAAAACGGAAAAACGAGCGCGCCCAGAGGGCGCCTCCCGTAACCACCTGATCAACCAGGCTCGTTACACCTTCAGAGACGCCCTTGGGCGCGCACGATTAACAGCAACGGCTTACAGCTTTATCAATGCACGTCTTTCCAGTATTCACGCTTGAGCAGATAGGCGAAGACGAAGAAGAACGCCAGGTACAGCAATACATACGTACCGATGCGCTGATGCTCCAGCTTCACCGGGTTGGCCGAGTAGGCCAGGAAAGTCACCAGGTTCTTGACCTTTTCGTCGAACTGCTCAGGCGTCAGGCTGCCGGAGTTCGGCACGATGGTCAGCTGGTCGCAGGCTTCATGGGTCAAAGCGGTGCCGGTCAGCGGATCATATTGCTTCTTGCCGTCTTCGACGATCTGAACCTGCTTGCAGCCTACCACTTGCCGACCCTGCAGGCCGACCAGAACGTTCGGCATGCCGACGTTCGGGAAGACTTTGTTGTTCACGCCCCATGGACGCGCAGGGTCTTCATAGAACGAACGCAGGTAGCCGTAGAGCCAATCGGTACCCCGCACCCGTGCTACCAGGGTCAGGTCCGGTGGTGCAGCGCCGAACCAGGTCTTGGCGTCGGACGGCTGCATGCCGATGTTCATGTGGTCGCCCAGCTTGGCGCCGGTGAACACCAGCTTCTCGAGCATCATCTCGTGAGGGATACCCAGGTCATCGGCCACGCGCTCGTAGCGCTGGAACTTGGCACTGTGGCAACCCATGCAATAGTTGGCGAACGTACGGGCGCCGTCTTGCATGGCTGCTTTATCGGAAACGTCGATGTCGACTTTTTCCAGTTCCGGCCCACTTGAGGTAGACGCGAAGGACAGTACAGGCAGAGCAGCAAGAATCAGTACAGAAAATAGCTTTTTCATCAGCCAGTCACCCTTTCCGGAACCGGTTTGGTCTTCTCGAGCCTGGTGTAGAAAGGCATCAGAATGAAGTAGGCGAAGTACAGGAAGGTGCAGACCTGCGACAGCAGCGTCCGACCCGGGGTCGGCGCCAGTACGCCCAGCACGCCCAGGATCACGAACGAGATGCAGAACACCCAGAGCCAGATCTTGCTCAGCCAACCCTTGTAGCGCATCGACTTGACGGGACTGCGGTCCAGCCATGGCAGGACGAACAGCACGGCAATGGCAGCGCCCATGGCGATGACGCCCAGCAGCTTGTCCGGAACCGCCCGCAGGATCGCGTAGAACGGTGTGAAGTACCAGACCGGCGCAATATGCTCAGGCGTCTTGAAGGCGTTCGCCTGCTCGAAGTTCGGCTTCTCGAGGAAGTAACCGCCCATCTCAGGGAAGAAGAACACGATGGAGCAGAAGATGAACAGGAAGACCACGACGCCGACGATGTCTTTCACGGTGTAGTACGGGTGGAAGGCGATGCCATCCAGCGGTACGCCGTTCTCGTCCTTGTGCTTCTTGATGTCCACGCCGTCCGGGTTGTTCGAACCGACTTCATGCAGCGCCAGGATATGCAGCACCACCAGACCGAGGATCACGATCGGCAGGGCCACGACATGCAGGGCGAAGAAGCGGTTCAGGGTAATGCCCGAGATCAGGTAGTCACCGCGGATCCACTGGGTCAGGTCGTCACCGATGACCGGGATGGCACCGAACAGCGAAATGATCACCTGGGCGCCCCAGTAGGACATCTGGCCCCACGGCAGCAGGTAGCCCATGAAGGCTTCGGCCATCAGCGCCAGGTAGATCAGCATGCCGAAGACCCAGACCAGCTCTCGCGGCTTCTGGTACGAACCGTAGAGCAGGCCACGGAACATGTGCAGATAGACCACGATGAAGAACGCTGAAGCGCCGGTGGAGTGCAGCAGACGCAGGATCGAGCCGTACTCGACGTCGCGCATGATGTACTCGACGGACGCAAACGCCTCTTCCGCCGACGGGGTGTAGCTCATGGTCAGCCAGACACCGGTGACGATCTGGTTGACCAGAACGAGCAATGCCAGGGAGCCAAAGAAGTAGAAGAAGTTGAAGTTCTTCGGAGCGTAGTACTTGCTGAGATGGTCTTCCCACATCTTGGTCGCGGGAAAGCGCGCATCAACCCAGTCCATTAGTTTGCTCATCACGCTTTCTCCGTATCGACGCCAACGACAATGATGTCGTCGGTCTCATAGGAATGCGGGGGAACCGGCAGGTTCAAAGGTGCAGGCTGCGATTTGTAGACGCGACCGGCCAGGTCATAGTGGGAGCCGTGGCAAGGGCAGAAATAACCGCCGACCCAGTCCTTGCCCAAGTCGACAGGCGCGACTTCGGGACGGAACGTTGGCGAGCAGCCCAAGTGAGTGCAGAGGCCAACCAGAAGCAGGATCTCCGGCTTGATCGAGCGCGTCTCGGGGTTGACATATTCCGGTTGGACCGAGTTCTTGGAAGAGGGATCGGACAGCTGGCCCTCGATCTTTTTCAGATTCCCCAGAATCTCCTCTGTACGGCGGACGATGAACACCGGCTGACCGCGCCACTCAGCAATCATCTGCTGCCCTGGCTCGATCTTGCTGATATTCACTTTCACCGGTGCACCTGCAGCTTTCGCCTTGGCACTGGGAAACCATGACCCCACGAACGGGACCACGGCCCCCACCGCTCCTGCAGCACCCACCACGGATGTGGCTGCTACCAGGAAGCGACGCCGGCCTGCATTCACGCCGTCATTGCTCATTCAGTCCTCTCCCATCAGCTTTGTGGCCTGTTAGATCAGGCGTCTACTAAGTAAAAATCTGAACTTATAAAAATTTTGCCGAATGGTAATGAAAACCCCCAATTCTGACAAGGTAATTACCAAGCGGCCAAACCGCCAAGCCTTGTAGTATAGGGGCTCTACGAATGTGGCAAGTTGTCACAGAGCAATTATTTTGCCCATAAAAAAACGCCCAGCTCCGTGAGGAACTGGGCGCCTTTTGAACGCGGAAGCGAAATTAACGCTTCGAGTACTGCGGACGCTTACGCGCTTTACGCAGACCGACTTTCTTACGTTCAACTTCGCGAGCATCGCGAGTTACGAAGCCGGCTTTGCGCAGAGCACCACGCAGAGTCTCGTCGTAATCCATCAGGGCGCGAGTGATGCCGTGGCGGATTGCGCCAGCTTGACCACTTACACCACCACCGATAACGGTGACGTAGATGTCGAATTTTTCGACGGTCTCGGTCAGTTCCAGCGGCTGACGAACTACCATGCGGGCAGTTTCGCGGCCGAAGAAGTTATCCAGGGTGCGGTTGTTGATGGAGATGTTACCAGTGCCCGGACGCAGGAAGACGCGTGCGGTTGCGGTCTTGCGACGGCCAGTGCCGTAATTTTGAGTCGCCGACATAATGAACTATTCCGTTAAAACTTCAGTTCTTGGGGCTGCTGAGCAGTATGAGGGTGAGCAGCGCCCGCATAAACCTTCAGCTTACGATACATGTCGCGACCCAGTGGGTTTTTAGGCAGC
The DNA here is from genome assembly GCF_051131945.1 of Pseudomonas sp. Z5-35. Taxonomy (NCBI): domain Bacteria; kingdom Pseudomonadati; phylum Pseudomonadota; class Gammaproteobacteria; order Pseudomonadales; family Pseudomonadaceae; genus Pseudomonas; species Pseudomonas sp. Z5-35. The sequence continues at coordinate 1,144,320 of NZ_CP071640.1, read as the reverse complement.
ATGCCTTTAACCGCGGTCTCGAGCACGCGCTCAGGGGCTTTGGCGATCAGCTTTTCGAAGTTGATCGACTTGATGCCGCCAGGAAAACCGGAGTGGGAGTAGTACATTTTGTCAGTGGTTTTAGCGCCAGTAACACGTACTTGCTCGGCATTGATCACGACGATGTAGTCACCGGTGTCAACGTGAGGGGTGTACTCAGGCTTGTGCTTGCCACGCAGACGGCTCGCGATTTCGGTGGCCAGACGACCCAGGGTCTGACCAGCAGCGTCGACGACAAACCAGTCGCGCTTTACTGTTTCCGGTTTAGCAGTAAAAGTTTTCATTCTTTATAGCCTCAGGGGCCGCCCTGTAAATTAGACGGCGGATCTTACTGAATAGTGCGTACTTTGACAAGTCAAAGGCAGCCGGATACAGACGCTTTCGGGGGCTCGGGTCGGCGCGTCCGTTCAACGGCAAGATTCTTCGGCGGCGGCGCATCACTTCCACTGCAGAAAGAGGTGCGCAATTATGCAGATTGCGAAAAATATTTCAACCTGCTTTTATGATTGTTTTGCCCAAGGAGTCCCCGATGGATTATCGCAAGCTAGGCCGTACCGATCTGAATGTCAGCGCCTTGTGCCTCGGAACCATGACCTGGGGCGAGCAGAACAGCGAGGCAGAGGCGTTCGCCCAGATTGAACGCGCCAAGGGTGCCGGGATCAACTTCCTCGACACCGCCGAGATGTACCCCGTGCCGCCCAAGGCCGAGACCTACGCCACCACCGAGCGTTACATCGGCAACTATTTCAAGAGCCGCGGCGACCGTGCCGACTGGGTCCTGGCGAGCAAGATCGCCGGCCCCGGCAACACCATCGACTACATCCGCGACAAGAACCTCAAGCACAACCGCCGCCATATCGTCGAAGCGCTGGACGCCAGTCTCGAGCGCCTGCAGACCGACTGGATCGATCTCTACCAACTGCACTGGCCGGAGCGCAGCACCAATTTCTTCGGACAACTGGGCTACACCCATAAGGCCGACGAAGATTTTACCCCGTTGGAAGAAACCCTCGAAGCCCTGGACGAGCAGGTCCGCGCCGGCAAGATCCGCCACATCGGCCTGTCCAACGAAACACCGTGGGGCACCATGAAATTCCTCGCCCTGGCCGAAGCCCGCGGCTGGCCCCGCGCAGTGTCAATCCAGAATCCGTACAACCTGCTCAACCGCAGCTTCGAGATCGGCCTGGCGGAAATCGCTATTCGCGAACAGTGTGGCCTGCTGGCCTATTCGCCCCTGGCGTTCGGCTTCCTGTCAGGCAAATACGAAGGCGGCGCGCGGCCGGCCAAGGGCCGCCTGACGCTCTACAGCCGCTTCATGCGCTACTTCAACCCGCAATCGGAAGCAGCCTGCAGCCGCTATGTGGCGCTGGCTCGCGAGCATGGCCTGGATCCGGCGCAGATGGCCTTGGCATTCGTTACCCAACAGCCGTTCGTGACCAGCAACATCATTGGCGCCACGACACTGGAACAACTGGACAGCAACATCGCCAGCTTCGACCTGAAACTGTCTGACGAAGTGCTGGCGGGGATCGAGGCGATCCACAAGGATCATCCGAATCCCGCGCCATAACCCCAAGCGGAACGTCCCTTGCACCGATCCCACGCCGAGCGTGGGATCGGTCACGCTGCATCACAGCGACCGCGCAATGATCTCCTTCATGATTTCGTTGGTCCCGGCATAGATCCGCTGCACCCGCGCATCGGCCCATGCCCGGGCAACCGGGTATTCCCACATGAAGCCGTAGCCGCCATGCAACTGCACGCATTCGTCGAGCACCTTGCATTGCAGGTCGGTGCCCCAGTATTTCGCCATCGCCGCGGTCGGCACGTCGAGCTTGCCTTGCAGGTGCAGTTCCAGGCAGCGATCGACAAAGACCCGGCCGATCTGGATCTCGGTGGCCATTTCCGCCAGTTTGAAACGGGTATTCTGGAAATCCGCGATGGATTTACCGAACGCCTTGCGATCACGGGTGTAGTCCAGCGTCCACTGCAGCGCTGCTTCGGCCGACGCCAGGCCACCGATGGCGACGGTCAGGCGCTCCTGGGGCAACTCTTGCATCAGGTAGGCAAACCCCATTCCCGCCTGCCCCAATAGATTTTCCTTCGGTACGCGGACATCCTGGAAGAACAGTTCGGAGGTGTCCTGGGCCTTCATGCCGACTTTTTCCAGGCGCTTGCCTTTCTCGAAGCCGGGCGTGCCCGCCTCCACGAGGAACAGGCTGGTGCCCTTGGCCCCCGCTTTCGGGTCGGTCTTGGCGACGACAATGACCAGGTCAGCCAGGAAGCCATTAGTGATGAACGTTTTGGAGCCGTTGATGACATATTCATCGCCATCCAGCACCGCCGAGGTCTTTACACCTTGCAAGTCAGAGCCCGCGCCTGGCTCGGTCATGGCGATAGCCGTGACCATTTCGCCAGACACCAGTTTTGGCAGGTATTTGTGCTTCAGCGCCTCGCTTCCGTAATGCAGGATGTACGGCGCGACGATATCGGAGTGCAGCGAGAAGCCGATCCCGGTCAGCCCCAGGCGCCCGATTTCCTCGATCACCACCGTACTGTAGAGAAAGTCCGCGTCCAGTCCACCGTAGGCCTGCGGCAGATGCGAGCAGAGCATCCCGGCCTCCCCCGCCTTGTTCCACAGCTGACGGTCGATGTGCCCCTGCTTTTCCCACTGACTGTGGTACGGCACCGCTTCTTTTTCAAGAAAGCTTCGTACCGTGTCTCGAAACAGTTCGTGCTCGGGACTGAACAGGGTTCTTGGGATCATGGGGCACCTATGGTTATTGTTCGATGGGCTATCCAAAAGAGCCTAAGCCTGCGGCTCGCAACAGGACACTGGACACATCCGACAAAAAATAAGACGATCCAGCCGTTTGGTGACCACTATCCCCTATAAAAATAAAGATCAATTATGTCCATGCACGTCTCCACGCCCTTGCGGCGCGTCAGCATCCTGGCATCCGACCGGGTTTTCGCTTCTACTCTCATGCAGGCCAAGGATTTTTTCCACCTGGCCAGCCTGCGTTATGGCAAACAACTGGGCCACGGCCTGACGCCGGCATTCGAAACCCGGCTGGTCAGCCCCGATGGCAAACCGGTGAACAGCTTCAGCGATGTGATCATGCCGGTGGACGGTGGCCTGGAAAATACCGACGTCATCATCCTGCCGGCCTTTTGGGATGACTTCGCTGGCCTCTGCCAACGTTATCCCCAGGTCTTGCCCTGGCTGCGCGAACAACACGCTCGCGGCGCAGTACTCTGCGGCGAAGCCACTGGGGTGTTCTGGCTGGCCGAGGCTGGGCTGCTCGATGGCAAGGAAGCCACCACCTACTGGCGTTTCTTCAATGCCTTCAAGGAACGCTTCCCCCAGGTGCACCTGAACCAGGACAAGCATCTGACCGACGCCGACAACCTGTTCTGCGCCGGCGGCACCACGTCGGCGTGCGACCTTTACATCTATCTGATCGAACGCTTCTGCGGCGCCAACATCGCCCAGGCCGTGGCACGGGATATCCTCTATGAAGTGCAGCGCAGCTATTCGCCCGGACGCATCGGCTTCGGCGGGCAGAAACTGCACCAGGACGTGATCATCCTGCAGATCCAGCAATGGCTCGAAGAGCACTTCGCCGACAAGTTCCGCTTCGAGGACGTCGCCCGCGAGCATGGCATGAGCATCCGCAATTTCATGCGCCGCTTCCAGACCGCCACGGGCGACAAGCCATTGCACTACTTGCAACGGCTGCGGATCGAAACCGCCAAGGGCCTGCTGTCCGGCAGCCGCAAGAGCATCAAGACCATCAGCTACGAAGTCGGCTACGACGATGCGAGCTTTTTCGCACGGTTGTTCCGACAGCATACCGACCTGTCACCGAACCAGTATCGGCAGCAGTTTCAGCAGGCGGCGTAGGTGGAAGGGCTTGGCACCGATCCACTGTGGGAGCTTGCTCGCGATGGCGGTGGTTCAGCAGCATGGACGTTGGCTGGCAGGACGCTATCGCGAGCAAGCTCGCTCCCACAATGTGTGCATGGAAAGGTCGCACCCTCTTGCACATTCCTACATAAAAAGCGGAATGCAGAGCGCCCCAGCGCTGGATTTCGCTCACATACACCACCGCATGAACGCCGCACCATCGCTCCCTGAACAACATCATCAGGGAAGAGCAACAATGACTATCGGATCAAGCTACAACTACCCCGCCTCCGCCGCCAAGGAAGTCGCTCGAACCAAGCGCTCGGCTGGCAACAAATGGGCGGTTCGCTTTCCAAACCCACCCGATTTGTGCTTCGACTATAGGGCGTTGGTCGAGCAGAAAAATGGCATCGCCAAGGCCACTGATCCACAACACAGAATTTGCATCATAGGCGCCGGCATCACCGGATTGACTGCCGCCAGAGAGCTTTATCGTTGCGGATTCACCCATATAACCTTAATAGAGCAATCCAAGCGCATAGGCGGCAGGCACCTGACCGTACCCGGAAGCAAACACTCCACCGCGAGCCATACCCCCTTTGAGATGGGCGCGATGCGCATGCCTTTCTTTAACCGGACGGGTGAGCCGCCGACAGAAGGGCGGTCGATGTTGGCTTATTACGCAAAAACGTTTGATTTATCGACTTCGGACTTCGCCAATCCAGGAAGCCAATGGGTCCGCTCGACGGGTATTTACCTGCGCGAGGGCAGCATTGGCGGCGAATCGACTCCGCAAATGCAAATCTGGAAAAATGACGACGGCCATACACCACCTCCCGGCAGAGAATTGCAAAAGGTCTATTCCAAGTGGAAAACCTTTGCCGACCGTATGACTCGACACGTCGCGGAGGTTTACGCCAGCGATGGGTGGGAAACCATGTGGGCCGCTATTGTTTCAAGATACGAGAGCGTTTCGTTTCGCGACTTGGTGACTATGCCGGCCTTAAAAACCTGGAATGAACGCTCACCGGGGGACTTTGGCGGGATGGGAATGTCCCTGGAAGAGTCCGCGATTTTCTATGCGATTGGCATAGGCGATGGTAGCTGGGGTGCCTTCTATGACGTCTGCTCGCTTTATCCCCTGCGTACCGCTATCTTCGGATTCAGCAGCCACCTGCAGCTGATTCATGGTCGGGTGGATTCGACGGGGGACCCGCTCGCTTCGCCCTACCTGCATAGCGAAGCCGTGTTTGACTCGAAGGGCCTGATTTTCGACAGCCCCCGCTACATCGGGCTAGGGGCGTTGAACGAGTGCCTGTTATTCATGAAAACCGATGAAACTCGAAAGTCTTTTTATGAACACTGCCTCGAAGGAAACGACGGTCTGCTTACAGATTCATCCGTAACAAAACTGGTAAAACTGGCGAACCAAAAGACGCGCGTCCACTTCGACTGGAAATACAGCCAGCCCGAACAGACCCAACACCGTTTCGAGGATTTCGACTCAGTCATCATGACGCTGCCCTCGTGGCTGATTGAAACTCGTATCGAGCTTGAAAACTTCACCCCGAAAATGCTCCCCTTCGAGACAATCAATGCCTATAAAACAGCTCATTGGGAGACCAGTTGCAAGGTCTTTGCGCCATTGAAAAAGTCATTCCTTTCGAAAAACAGCAAAATTCCACAGGCCATCGTCACCGACAGCTTCATTCACGACGTCTACACCTATCGCTACAACGACCACTACAGCTATGACTGCATTCTGCTGAGCTATACGTGGGAAGACGATGCCACCAAACTCGCGTCATTCAGCGACAAGGAGCTTATCAGCAAGTGCGCCAGGGAGCTGGATCGAATACTCATGAAATGTACCAATATCCAAGAGAGGATTTCGCCCTACATCGGACTCGACCAAGCCGTGGTCCAACGGTGGATAACCGATAAAAACTCGCTGGGTTGTGCAAAGTTATACCGACCAGGTACCTACTGCGACGCTGTGAGCCTGATGAAGTACAACAGGGATTTTGGCCATCATTCGGGCCTGTATTTTTCCGGAGAATCGTTTTCCGTGGACGCTGGTTGGACAGAACCTTGCTTTCGAGGCGCCGTCGATGCCGTCATCCACATCTGCGACAAAACCGCTGCGATCTTCAATGGCGGATTCTCCCTGAACGACTACCCGCACTATAAGCTTGGAACCTGATCCTGGTCCGCTTAGCGCCATGCACGTTTGTGCATGGCGCTGCCGATTCACCAATCCTTTCAATTATCGTCTTCAGAAGCTGCCTACAACCTGTACGGAAACGGCCGACTTACATCCCTGCCTGTTTAGCCTCTCATATACACGCCATTACACAGCGTGAATAACAATAAAAAGAGGTTACCCCAATGAGCGAGCCAACCAGCCCTGTTCGTGTCGCCGTCGTGCAATTCGACCCACAGGTAGGCATCACCAATCGAGAAACCAATCTGCATCGCAGCCTCGCACTGGCGCAGAAAGCGGTCGACGGCGGTGCCAATCTCATCGTCCTGCCCGAACTATCGAATACTGGCTATTTCTTCCACAACCGACAGGACGCGTTTGAACACGCCGAGTCGATCCCCGACGGGCAAAGCGTGCAGGCCTGGATGGACTTCGCCCGCCAGTACCAGATCTACCTGGTAGCCGGTTTGACGGAGCGCGAAGGCATGCGGCTCTTCAACACTGGCGTCCTGGTGGGGCCTGACGGCTTCATCGGCAAATACCGAAAGACACATCTGTGGAATCTGGAAAAACTCTGGTTCACGCCAGGTGATTTGGGCTTTCCAGTGTTTGAAACACCTATAGGTCGCATCGGGTTGTTGATCTGTTGGGACATCTGGTTTCCGGAAGTGCCGCGAATTCTCAGCCAGCAAGGCGCAGACATCATATGCAGCTTGAACAATTGGGTCTGGACGCCACCGCCTCTGTTTGATGATGCCGGCAAATGCATGGCGTCCTACCTGACGATGACAGCCGCTCACGTGAACAATGTATTTATCGCAGCGGCAAGTCGCATAGGGGAAGAGCGAGGTGCTCGCTACCTAGGCTGTTCGCTAATCGCGGGCACCAACGGTTGGCCGATTGGCGCGGTGGCTTCCGCTGACCAGCAAGAAGTCCTGTTTGCCGATATCGACCTGACCAGCTCCCGTAGCGCGGCCATCTGGAACGACTTGAATGATCTACACCGCGATCGTCGATCTGACCTATACGATCAGATGCTCGGTTATACCCAGCACCCTTGTCTGCCGCGTTGATAAGGGAGCGACCCGATGGAAACTGCAAGCGAAAAGCTCGAACAACCCCAGCAGACTGCAAGATCACCACTGGACGTTGCCATCGTTTTGCTGATGCTCGGCACTATAACGCTGGTCATCTGGCTTTCATTCACCCACAGCGCTTCCTGGCCCGCCCATTGGCCAGACTACAGCCACATGGTATCGAACCTGCCACAGCCCACTGCCTGGTTACGCTGGGTATTGGGAGATATCAGCGAGGTGGCCTTCTACAAGCATGAGTTCGCCTCTATTGGATTACTAGCCGGGGCCTACCTAGCGTACCGGGCCAATCGGACCGGAAAAGCCTGGCAAGGTTTTTCCATCTGCTATGGCAGCGGCCTGTGGCCGTGGCTGGTCACCAGCTCATTGCTGGGGCTCTTGCTGAGTAACCTTTTGTGGGGCTGGACAGTGACAGCCACGACTTGGCAGCCCACATTTGCGGCTTTCGTTTCATTGCCAGCGGCGATGGTGCTGATGTTTGGCGGCGGCTGGAAGATCGCGATCAATGGCGCAATCATGGGTGCCCTGCTGGTTACCCCTGCGTGTCTAGTGATCGTCAACTACGTCTGCAATCCGCTCGGCTTGCCCGTCGTGATTGGCAATGTCTCGGGAATGGCCGTCGCCAGCGTCATTGCCTTCCTGCTCTGTCGCTACGTGCCAAGCCTCATGCAGTCACAGGCTCAAGCAGAGTCGTCGGAATCAGAACCACAACCAGCCCTCACCCTCACCAAGAAGCCTGACTACGGTGTCGTCTGGAGCTTACGCCGGGTCTTGGCGGACTTTTCGGAGGCGCCATTTTTCGGCAATGAGTGGGCCAGCCTCGGCCTGATAGTGGGTGCGTTACTGGCTTATAGCTTGAACCCTATGAGCCCTGCCTACGGCTCGGGCTTGCTCCTTCAACTGATCGGTGCCCAAGCATTGACCTCGGCTCTGGGCGTGATCATCTGGCGTCGACAATGGATGCTACGCGGGTGGTACCCCACCTACATACCGTTGGTATCCGTCGTACCGGCGGCGGTTTTGACCTACGGCGGCAGTTGGCTGGTCATTGCTTCAAGCGCTTTGCTAGGCGCATTGATTGCGCCGCCGCTGGCGTGCGCAATTGCCAAACGGTTACCCGCTGACATGCATGCCTACATCGCCAATGTCCTGTCCATGGCCATCAGCACCCTGCTAATCGTTCCGTTTATCGGATCTCTGATGATCAGCTGAGCCTTCCATCCCATGGCTGTATTGCGGCCCCTGAGGCGCGTACAGCCAATTCCTATTAAAAAGCGAGGTGATCCACATGGACTTGCCCAAACTGGCCATCGCGTCACTCGGCGGCACCGTAAGCATGCAGGCCCGGGCTGCCGGAGAAGGAGTGATCCCGACCATCAGTGGCGCAACCCTGCTGGCTTCGGTGCCGGAACTGACGAAGCTGGCACGCATTACTGTTGAAACACTGGGGATGTTGCCCAGCGCTTCATTGGATTTCGAGTTTTTATTGAGCGTTCTCCGCTGGGCGAACTATCAGATACAGCAAGGTGCGGTGGGTATTGTCATCACACAAGGTACGGATACGTTGGAAGAAACTGCGGCTTTTTTCGACCTGCTGTGGGACCACGACGAACCATTGGTTCTGACGGGAGCAATGCGCTCGGCGACCCAGGCAGGCGCCGATGGGCCGGGAAATCTGTTGGACGCCTGCCGGGTTGGCCTGGCCAGAAGCAGCCGGCAGCGTGGCGTCCAAGTGGTCATGAACGGGCAGATTCATTTGGCGCAGGCTGTTCGCAAAACCGATGCGATGGCAATGCAGGCTTTTTCTTCGCCTATTGTGGGCCCAAGCGGTCTGTTATTGGAAAGCAGCGTTCACTACTTGCGTCCCACGCTGCAACGCAACGTTTTGCCGTTACCGAAGCAAACGACACAGAAAGTTGCCTTGCTACAAGCGTCACTGTCTGCCGACACCCAATTGTTGGAAAACATCGTCACGCTGGGCTACGACGGGTTAGTGATCGCTGGTTTCGGTGCAGGACATCTTTCTGAAAGCTGGACAGCGTTGGTTGATGTCATTGCCAAAAAAATCCCGGTCATTATTGCAACTCGCTGCGGCTCAGGATCCACGGCTCGTTCAACTTACGGGTTCAAGGGTGGCGAGATGGATTTGATTCGCAGAGGCGCATCGATGGCTGGCTTTTTCTGCCCACGCAAAGCCAGGATTCTCCTGTGGCTGCTGATTGGTTGCCAGAGACAGGATGATTTGGCTCGTTATCTGAAAGAGGACATCCGGTTTTAGTAGCTTTGAGACTTACCGATTCATTGCGGCGTTAGCCCGGAGGCCTGGCACCGATCCACTGTGGGAGCGAGCTTGCTCGCGATGGCGGTGGTTCAGCAGCATGGACGTTGGCTGGCAGGACGCTATCGCGAGCAAGCTCGCTCCCACAGGGTCCGGTGGGGAATCAATAAATAAAAAGGCCTGCAATCGCAGGCCTTTTCTATTCTCCGAATCCCTACGGCTTATGCGCCCGCGACAGGAATTCGTGGGATTGCATTTCCAGCAACCGGCTCAGGGTCCGCTGGAATTCGAACGTCAGGCGACCGCCGGTGTAGAGGTCCTTGAGCTCGACTTCAGCCGAGATGATCAGCTTCACGTTACGGTCGTAGAACTCGTCGACCATGTTGATGAACCGGCGGGCGATGTCGTCGGTGGTGACGCTCATCTGCTCGACGCCGCTGAGCAGCACGGCGTGGAAGATCTTGCCCAGTTCGATGTAATCGTTCTGGCTGCGCGGGCCGTCGCACAGTTCGCGGAAGTCGAACCAGGCGACGTCGTCGCAGGTGCGAATGGCGCGGATCTTGCGATTTTCGATGATCAGTTCATCGTTTTCGACCGCTTGGGTGCATTCCGGTGTCAGGGCGCGGAAGCTCTTGCGCAAACTCTCTTCAGCGGCGGCGTCCAACGGGAAGTGGAACAGCTCCGCTTGCTCGAGATGACGCAGGCGATAGTCCACACCACTGTCGACGTTGACGACTTCGGTGTGTTCCTTGATCAGCTTGATCGCTGGCAGGAAGCGCGCCCGTTGCAGGCCATCCTTGTACAGGCCGTCTGGCACGATGTTCGAGGTGGCGACCAGGGTTACGCCGTTCTTGAACAACTCTTCCATCAGCGTGCCAAGAATCATCGCGTCGGTGATGTCGGACACGAAAAACTCATCAAAGCAGATCACCCGCGTTTCGTCGGAAAAACGCTTGGCGATGAGGGTCAACGGGTTCTTTTCACCACCCAGGGTCTTCATTTCTTCGTGCACGCGCTTCATGAAGCGGTGGAAGTGCGTCCGGGTCTTTTCCTTGAACGGCAGCGCTTCGAAGAAGGTGTCCACTAGGTAGGTCTTGCCACGGCCGACGCCGCCCCAAAAGTACAGGCCCTTGACCGGCGCCTGGTCTTTTTTGCCGAACAGTTTGCCCAAAAAGCCCGGCTTGTTGTTCGAAGCGGCAATCAAGTCGTCGTACAGGCGCTGCAAGTGCCGCACGGCCGTTTCCTGCGCTGCGTCGTGGAAGAACTCCGGGCGTTTCAAATCAGCTTGATATCGTTCTAGGGGCGTCATATTCGTTAGCAAGGCAACAAAAACGGGCCGTCACTGTAGCGACGGCCCGGAAGAATGGCAATCGGCCCTTTTCCGGACCGATGGTCGGATATTGCCTGGGATCAGTCCTGCGTAGGCGTCAGGGCGACACGCAGGGCGTCGATCGCCGCATCCCGGGCGCTGCTGTCGGCGAAAACCGGGCTGTTGGCCACGCATTCGCCGTCGAGCCAGACACTGAAACTGAGGTCGTCGCTGCGTACGTCCAGCGGCTGGCCGGCTTGCAGCTGCTTGGTCGCCTGGCCTGCGGTCTTGCCGTCAGCGAAATTGCTCGAGAGCAACAATTGCTCGCCATCGGCCGACAGCAGGCGGAAGCGGAAACTGCCGTCGTCTTCGCGGAAGCTGACGAAGCGTGCCGCCTTGGCCGCTTTCTTTTTGGCCTGGGGCGCTACCTGGACCTGGCTGACGAACGAACGCAGGCCAACGGCTTCGCGCAGTTCGTTGAGGAACGGCGTTGCCACGGCCCGGGCTTTGCTCGCGCCCAGTTGCAGGATGTCTTCAAGGTCCGATGGACGCTCGATGAACTGGTGATAACGCTCGCGCGCTTCACCCAGCTCGCTGTCGAGCAACTGGAACAGGCGGTTCTTGGCTTCTCCCCAACCCAGGCCTTGCAGCAGTTCGCTGCGGAACTCGGCGGACTGTTCAGCCGTGGCGAAGGCCTGGAACAGCGTGAACAGATGCGAATTGTCCGGATCCTTGGCTTCGCCCGGCGCGCGGGAGTCGGTGACGATCCGCGAGATCGCGTCCTTCATGTCCTTGGCGCTGCTGAACAACGGGATGGTGTTGTCGTAGCTCTTGGACATTTTGCGACCGTCGAGGCCTGGCAGCGTGGCAACGCTTTCTTCGATCAGCGCCTCGGGCATGGTGAAAAATTCCTTGCCCTGGCCGAACAGGTGGTTGAAACGCTGGCCGATGTCGCGGGCCATTTCCACGTGCTGGATCTGGTCACGACCGACCGGCACCTTGTGGGCGTTGAACATCAGGATGTCGGCGGCCATCAGGATCGGGTAGCTGTAGAGGCCCATGGTGACGCCGGCGTCCGGGTCTTCGCCGGTCTCGACATTCTTGTCCACCGACGCCTTGTAGGCATGGGCACGGTTGAGCAGGCCCTTGGCGGCGACGCAGGTCAGCAGCCAGGTCAGTTCCGGAATCTCCGGAATATCGGACTGGCGATAAAACGTCACCCGGTCCACGTCCAGGCCACCGGCCAGCCAGGTGGCGGCGATTTCCAGGCGCGAACGCTGGATGCGCAGCGGGTCGTCGCATTTGATCAGGGCGTGATAATCGGCCAGGAAGTAGAACGAATCGGCATTGCTGTCGCGGCTGGCGAGGATCGCCGGACGGATGGCGCCGGCATAGTTGCCCAGGTGCGGGGTGCCGGTGGTGGTGATGCCGGTCAGGATACGGGTACGCGTCGTCATGGGTTTATCGCTTGTCAGACTGCTGTCAATTCGAGAGGCGCGGCAGGAGCAGATCCTTGAGATCGGTCAGCTTGCCATGAAAAAAGTGTCCGCATTCTGCCACTTTCAGCAGCTCATGGGGGCGCTGCAGCGTGTCGGACCATTCGTAGACAAGCCGGGGATCGACGACTTCATCGGTTTCAGGCTGGATCACCGTCAACTCACCACCCGTCGGCAGGGGCGATTGTTCATTCAGGCGCATCACGGCAGGTGCGACCATGAACAGGTGCTTGAGCGCCTGGCCCTGGACTTCCAGGCGACCGCCGAGGGTGGCGGCGACAAAACCGCCGAATGAGAAACCGAACAGCGTCAGGGGCAGATCCGGGTGCTTTTCCAGCAACCAGGCGGCCGCGGCCTGGGCGTCGTCCACTTCGCCGGTGCCCATATCGTGACTGCCGGCACTGGCGCCAACGCCGCGATAATTGAAACGCAACGTAACCAGGCCGGCGTCGCGTGCGGTACGTTGCAGGGTCGAGACCACCTTGTTGAGCATGGTCCCGCCCTGCACCGGGTTCGGGTGGCAGATCAGCGCCAGGCCACGGGGCGCTTCGCTGTCCAGGTACAAGGCTTCCAGTTGGCCCACAGGGCCATCGATGAATACAGGGGTTTCGCGCATAAGCAAGGGAAAGAACTCCGTGACCCCAAATAGGGTCGACTCGTCTAGCTAAAAGTCTGTGCCTGGCATGATTGCGATGTTCTTCGCGGTATACAGCGCAGGTCCGAGCCGTTAACGTAAAGCAAAGCCGTTTATAGAGGAAGGACTCGTGGAACACTCGCTCTTAGTTTGGCTGTTGCCGACTCTTGCCCTGGTTGCCGGTGTCGCCATTGGATTCCTGGTTGCCCGACTGCTGCCCAACGCGGTGCCCAACAGCACGCAGCGTCAGCTGGACGACATTCAGGAACGTTTCGACAGTTACCAGAATGAAGTGGTCACTCACTTCAACAGCACCGCGTCTCTGGTGAAGAAACTCACCCAGAGCTACCAGGACGTCCAGGATCATCTGTCCGAAGGCGCCAACCGCCTGGCCCTGGACGAACAGACTCGCCAACGCCTGCTGGCCGCCCTGCAAGCCGATGCGGCGCAGACGCCACGGGAACGCCTGACCCCACCAAAAGGGATCCAGGAACCGCCACGGGACTACGCCCCCAAGGCGCCGAATTCACCCGGCATGCTCGATGAGCATTACGGTTTGAAGAAGTAATTTCCAAGCGACACCCAAAAGCCCGCCCGATCACTTGATCGGGCGGGCTTTTTATTGGTTCTATTTTCTCACTTCAATTTGATTCCCCCGTGGCGAGGGAGCTTGCTCCCGCTGGGCTGCGCAGCAGCCCTATAGCAGCGAACACAATTTTCCTGGCACACCGAGTTGCCTGGTTTTGGGGCCGCTTCGCGGCCCAGCGGGAGCAAGCTCCCTCGCCACGGGATACAGGTTTCCTGAAGAATGATTCACTCCGCTTACGCCAACACTTCGCTGGCCACCTGATCGATAGCCCCTTTGGTGATGTCGACGATCAGGTCAGCCTCCTCGCGGGTCAGGATCAGCGGAGGGGCGAAGCCCAGGATGTCGCCGTGGGGCATCGCACGGGCGATCATGCCGCGCTCCAGGCAGGCGGCTGAAACCTTCGGGCCGACTTTCAGCGCCGGGTCGAACGCCGTGCGCTGTTCACGATCAGCCATGAACTCCACCGCCGCCAACATGCCATCACCGCGCACTTCGCCCACCAGCGGATGACCTTCAAGGGTTTCGCGCAGCCGGCGATTCAGATAACCCCCCACCTCTTTGGCGTTGGCCGTGAGGTTTTCCCGTTCAAGAATGTCGAGGTTGGCCAAGGCCGCCGCCGCGCAGATCGGGTGTCCGGAGTAAGTCCAGCCATGGCCCATCGCACCTTCGGCCTGGGAGGCTTTTTCGATCACGCTCCAGACTTTTTCGCCGATGATCACCGCCGACAACGGTGCATAAGCACTGGTCAGCCCCTTGGCGGTGGTGATCAGGTCCGGCTTCATGCCGTAGCGCTGGCTGCCCATTTTCGAACCGAGGCGGCCAAACGCGCAGACCACTTCGTCGGCGATCAGCAGCACGTCGTACTTGTCCAGCACGGCCTGGATCGCATCCCAATAACCCGCCGGCGGAACGATGATGCCGCCGGTGCCCATCACCGGTTCGCCGATGAACGCCGCGACAGTGTCCGGACCTTCGGCGAGGATCATTTTTTCCAGCTCATCGGCGCAATAGCGCACAAAGTTCGCTTCGTCCATGCCCGCCGGGGCCTTGCGATACCAATGCGGACATACTGTGTGCTTGACGCCTTCGGCCGGCAGGTCGAAGTGTTGGTGAAAGGCCGGCAGCCCGGTCAGGCTGCCGGTCATGATGCCCGAGCCGTGGTAGCCACGGTCACGGGAGATGATTTTCTTCTTCTGCGGTCGACCCAGGACGTTGTTGTAGTAACGCACCAGTTTGATTTGGGTTTCGTTGGCGTCGGAGCCGGACAACCCGTAGTAGACCTTCTTCATGCCCGTCGGCGCCCAATCCATGATGCGGCTGGACAGTTCGATGATCGCCTCGCTCGAATGGCCTACATAGGTGTGGTAATAGGCCAATTCCTTGGCTTGCTTGTAGATGGCGTCCGCCACTTCGGTACGGCCGTAACCGATATTCACGCAATAGAGCCCGGCGAAAGCGTCGATGAAATCACGCCCTTCATGGTCACGAATGCGAATGCCCGACGCACTCTTGATGATCCGGCCCTTGAGCGCGCCGCTGGCGTGGTCGTGGGCGTGGGTCGAGGGGTGCATGAAATGCGCACGGTCTTGTTCGAACAGCGTGTTGAGTTCTTGGCTCATGCGGGCTCTCCTGGGAACTGGCCTTGATGGTGCAGGCAAAAATATTTGGTTTCGACAAAGGGCTCAAAGCCCTCGCTGCCGCCCTCGCGGCCGAGGCCCGAGGCCTTCATGCCACCGAAGGGAATCGGGTGGCCGGTGAACTTGACGCCGTTGACCGCGACCATGGCGTGGTCGAGACGGCGAATCAGCGGATAAATGACGTCCAGGCGGTTCGAGCAAATATAGGCCGCCAGGCCGTACTCGGTGTCGTTGGCCATTTCGATGGCCTCGTCCAGGGTATCGAACGGCATCACCCCGGCGATGGGCGCGAAGTTTTCCTCGCGGTAGATACGCATCTGCGGCGTGACATCGGCCAGCACGGTCGGCTGATAGAACAACCCGCCCAAGGCATGGGCCTCGCCGCCCACCAGGCGTTGAGCGCCGAGGGCCAGCGCATCGGCGACACGATCAGCAGTCGCATCGAACGCCGCCTGGTGCATCAACGGCCCGACCTCCACGTCCTGCTCTTGTTGATCGACCATGGCCGGCCCGACCCGCAAGGCACGGACAGCTTCGGCGAAACGCGCAAGAAATGCCTGGTAGACCGGACGCTGCACCATGATCCGATTGGCCGCGCAGCAATCCTGGCCCGACGTCTGGAACTTCGCTTCGACGGCGACTTTCACCGCTAGCGCCAAATCGGCGTCGGCGCAGACAATGAACGGCGCGTTACCGCCCAACTCCAGCGCGACTTTTTTCACGTCATGAGCTGCCGCTTGCAGGACCAATTTGCCCACCCGGGTCGAGCCGGTGAAACTTACCGAGCGCACGCGACGGTCCTTGACCAGGGTTTCCATGACCATTTGCGGTTCGCCCAAGACCACGTTGAAGACCCCGGCGGGAAAGCCTGCTTCCTCGGCCAGTTGCGCCAAGGCCAGGGCCGAGTAAGGCGTTTCATGTGCCGGCTTGACTACCACGGTGCAGCCGGCAGCCAGTGCGGCGGCAGCCTTACGGGTGATCATCGCCGAGGGGAAATTCCACGGCGTAAGCAGCGCGCAAACGCCCACCGGTTCCTTGACCGTGCCCAAGTGCGCGCCGGCGATATGGCTGGGGATGTTCTGCCCGTACAGGCGTCGGGCCTCTTCGGCGAACCACGGGATGAAGCTGGCGGCATAGGCGATTTCACCACGGGACTCGGCCAACGGCTTGCCCTGCTCCAGACTGAGAATGCGCGCCAGGTCTTCACTGTGCTCGTTAATCAACGCCGCCCAACGTCGCAGGATCGCGCCACGAGCCTCCAGGCTCTGCTCGCGCCATGCCGGGAAGGCGCGATGCGCCGCGTCCACCGTCGCGATGATTTGTGGCTGATCGAGCATCGGCACATGGCCGATCACCGTGCGCGTGGCAGGATTGTGCACCGCGATGCTCTGGCCGCTGTCGCTATGGACCCAATGGCCATCTATGTAGCAGAGCGCCTTGAACAGCAGCGGGTGTTGATAAGTCATGACGTTCACTCCAGACCATGTGCGTGAATCCATGCTAGGGCAGCTAGGCCTGGGTCATTGCCCGTTTGCCAGGGGCCAAACCCTGGTTTTTTTCCGGAAAAGCCAGGTGGGAAGGTGTTTTCTGTGGTGCTCAGCAGGACTGCGCCAGCTCCGCCGGCAAGGCACCGGCAGCCTTGATGGTCTTGGTGACGATGTAGGTAAAGTAGCGCTCGATGCCGAGGTCTTCGAGCAGCAGTTGATCGACGAAACGCTGGTAGGCATCGACGTCCGGCGCCTGGATCATCGCCAGGTAATCCACACCGCCGCCGGTGGCGTAACAGAACGCCACTTCCGGCGCGGCGATCATGCGTTGTTCGAAACGGCGCATGTCCTGGGCGGTGTGCCGGGCCAGGGTGATTTCCACCAGCACTTGCTGGCGCTTGAACACCGCGCCCCAATCGATCTGCGCCCGGTAGCCAATGATCAGCCCCGCCGCTTCCAGCTTGCGCACCCGCTCCCAGGCCGGCGTCACCGACAGGTTGATGGCCTCGGCCAGGCTCGACTTGGTGATGCGCCCGTTCTCGGCGAGGATCTGCAGGATCTTCAGGTCGTAGCGATCGAGCTTGTGCATGGCCGGGGCTCTCCAGAGAATTCAGACATCACACCGCTCCCTGTGGCGAGGGAGCTTGCTCCCGCTGGGCCGCGCAGCGGCCCCAATGTCAGAGTCGCGATGGCTCAGGCCAAAAAGCAACGACTGCTTCGCAGCCGAGCGGGAGCAAGCTCCCTCGCCACGAGGTGGTGTGTCAATTGAGGGGGCGGTGTCAAGCCAACACATCCGCAATCACCACCATCGTATCGCCACACTGCACCAACCCGGGAAAGTGCCGGGCCGCCAGCAGGCCGCTGCGGGTGGCGCGGTATTCGACCGGGGCGACGCCGCTGCGGGTAGCGTCGTAGATACGCGCGACCACCTCGCCGCAGGTCACGTTTTCGCCGAGGTCGCGGCACATTTCCACCAAGCCGTCGTGCTCGCTGGCGATGAAGCAACTGGCGTCCGGCATGTCGAGCATCAGCGACGGTTGCAACTCGATCGCGCCCCGCAGGATGCCGGCGTGGATCAACAGGTTGCGTACCCCGCGCTCGGCGATCGCCACGCTGCGCGCGGTCGACGAACCGCCGCCGCCCAGCTCGGTAGTAACAAACACCTTGCCCTGGGACTCGGCCGCGGTGTCGTACATCGACCCGGCGTCCAGTTCCAGCATGCGCATGCAATAGGGCGCATTGAACGCCAGCATCGCGGCCTCGCAGCGCGCCTGCTGCGTTTTGTCAGGCAGCACATGGCAGGCGGCAAACGGTAGGAAATCCAGGGTCCGGCCGCCGGAATGAATGTCGAGGACAATGTCTGCCAAAGGCAACAAGGTGCGATTGAAATAGTCGGCGATTTTCTCGGTGACGGTGCCGTCCGGCCTGCCGGGAAAGCTGCGGTTGAGGTTGCCTTTGTCGATAGGCGAAGTCCGGCGCCCGGCATGAAACGCCGGGGTGTTCATGAACGGTACGATGATCACCCGCCCGCTGACGTCTTCGGCGTTCAACTGTTGCGCCAGCTTGCTCAGGGCCACCGGTCCTTCGTATTCATCGCCGTGGTTGCCACCGCTGAGCAGCGCCGTCGGACCGCTGCCGCGCTGGATCACGGTGATGGGGATCATCACCGCGCCCCAGGCCGAATCGTCCCGCGAATATGGCAGCTTGAGAAAGCCGTGCTGCACGCCCTCGCGGCTGAAGTCGACCGTGGCGCTGATGGGGTTGCTGATGGGATTGATGGACAAGTCGGGCATGGCTCAATCCTTCACGAACAGTTGACGAGGCACGTTGCACAGCGTCTCGACGCCGGTCTCGGTGATCAGGATGCTTTCGGTGATTTCCAGGCCCCAGTCGTCCATCCACAGCCCCGGCATAAAGTGAAAGGTCATGCCCGGCTGCAACACGCTGTTGTCGCCGGGACGCAGGCTCATGGTGCGCTCGCCCCAATCCGGTGGATAACTGATCCCGATGGGGTAGCCGCAACGGCTGTCCTTATGGATACCGAATTTCTCCAGCACCTTGAAAAACGCCACGGCGATGTCGCCAGTGGTGTTGCCTGGCTTGGCCGCGTCCAGGCCGGCGGCGATGCCCTCGACCACGGCTTTTTCGCCGTCGAGGAAATGTTGCGGCGGCTTGCCCAGGTAGATGGTCCGCGACAGCGGGCAGTGGTAACGCTTGTAGCAACCGGCGATTTCAAAAAAGGTGCCGGCGCCCTTCTCGAACGGTGAGTCGTCCCAGGTCAGGTGCGGCGCGCTGGCATCGGCGCCGGTGGGCAACAGAGGCACGATGGCCGGGTAGTCGCCGCCATGGCCGTCGGCGCCGAGGATGCCGCTGCTGTAGATCTCGGCCACCAGTTCGTTCTTGCGCATGCCCGGCTCGATGCGTTCGAGGATCCGGCTGTGCATGTTCTCGACGATCCGCGCGGCGATGCGCATGTAGGCGATTTCCTGCGGTGACTTGACCGCCCGCTGCCAATTCACCAGGCCGACCGCGTCCACCAGTTTCGCCTCGGGCAGGTGCTTTTGCAGCGACAGGTACGCGGCGGCGCTGAAGTAGTAGTTGTCCATCTCCACGCCGATGCTCAGCGCGCCCCAGCCACGGGCGATGATTACCTCGCGGGACAAGTAGTCCATCGGGTGGCGCTCGCGGGACTGCACGTAAATGTCGGGATAGCCGACGATGTTGTCGGCCTGCATGAACACCGTACGCTTGGCGCCGTTGGCATCCTGGCCGCGACCGAACCACACGGGCTCGCCGTCCAGCGCCAGCAACACGCACTGGTGCACATAGAAGGACCACCCGTCATAGCCGGTGAGCCAGGCCATGTTCGATGGATCGGTGACCACCAGCAGCTCCAGGCCCTGGGCCTGCATGGCGGCCCGAACCTTCGCCAGGCGCTGGGCGTATTCCTCCCGCTTAAACGGAAGATTGACGACTATCTCTGACATCCATCTGCCCTCGAATCAATGACGCACGAATGAAAAATGGTTAGCGGCCGAATGGGAAACCCTTGCCCGCCGCCCGCGCCCGCTCGAACGCCAGGTTGGCGATGGCGGTGTCCTGGGCGCCGGTGCCCGTGAGGTCGCACAGGGTGATTTGCGACGGGCTGGTGCGCCCGGCCCGTTGCCCCGCCAGCACTTGGCCCAGTTCCATCAGCACCCGTTCGTCGCGGACGATTCCGGCGGCCAATGCGTGATGCAACTCGCCAAGCACGCGCGTCTGGCTCAGGCGATCGGCGACGTAGCAATCGACAGCCGCCAAGGCTTGCGGAGAAATTTCGTTCTTGTGTTCAGCGTCCGAGCCCATCGCAGTGATGTGCAGGCCGGGGCGCAAATGGCGCGCCTCGATCAGCGGCTCGCGGCTGGGGGTGCAGGTGATGGCGATGTCCACGCCTTCCAGGGCTTCGTCGACCGCGCAACATGCGGTGATCGACAATCCGCTGTCGCGCGCCAGTTCAGCGCTGAACGCCTTGGCCTTCTCTGCGTCCCGCGCCCAGACCCGCACCTCGTCGATGGGTCGCACCAGGCGCAGCGCCTGGAGCTGCAACGCGGCTTGCTCGCCCGCGCCGATCAGCGCCACGCTGCGGCTTTGCTCGCGAGACAGGCACCGCGCCGCCACCGCCCCGGCCGCTGCGGTGCGCACGGCGGTGAGGTAGCCATTGTCCAGCAGCAGCGCTTCCAACAGGCCGGTGCGCGCCGAGAGCAGCATCATCATGCCGTTGAGGCTGGGCAGGCCAAGCTTGGGATTGTCGAAAAAGCCCGGGCTTACCTTGATCGCGAAGCGCTCCAGGCCCGGCAGGTAAGCGGTCTTCACGTCCACCTCGCCGTTATGTTCGGGGATGTCCAGCCGCAGGATCGGCGGCATCGCCACGGCCGCGGTCGCCAGCAGCACGAAGGCCTGCTCGACGGCATCGATGCTGGGCACATCCAGGGCGACGCAGCTGCGCAGATCCGCTTCGCTCAATAGGGTCACTTCACTCATGGCTGGCTCCGTTGCGAGTGGTTATTCATTGGCGCCGGCGATTACGCGGGCATGGTGTTCGGTGTCGACGTTGCGCCCGCTGACCACCAATACGATGGGCCCGCGGGGCTCGATCAGGCCATCGAGCAGCGCGGCGATGCCGACCACGGCAGCGCCTTCGAGCACCAGGCGTTCCTGGTGATAAGCGTGGCGGATGGCGTTGGCGATCGAAGCTTCCGAGAGCAGGTGCAGGTCGTTGATCAGTTGCCGGGTCATGTCGAAGGTGTAGCGGTTGTCCAGGCCGATGCCGCCGCCGAGGGAGTCGGCCAGCGTCGACAGTTCTTCGACGTCCACTGGGTGTCCGATCGCAAAGCTGGCGTGCATGGCTGCGCCCCGAGCCATGCTGATGCCATGGACCTGGATCGCCGGATTCGCGCTTTTGAGAGCCAGGGCCACGCCGGCGAACAGCCCGCCGCCGGACAACGGCACCAACACCTGGGCCACGTCGGGTTGTTGTTCAAGGATCTCCAGGCCGAGGGTGCCTTGGCCGGCGATGATCGCCGGATGATCGAAGGGCGGCAGGAAGGTTGCGCCCTGCTCCGTGGCAATGCGCTCGGCTTCACGCTGGGCATCGTCCTGGGACTGGCCAACGATGCATACCTCGGCACCCAGGTCGCGGATCGCCTGCACTTTGTTGCCCGGCACGAGGTTCGACAGGCAGACAACCGCCTTGATCCCTTGCTGCGAGGCGGCATGGGCCAGTGCCCGACCATGGTTACCGGTCGAGGCCGTCACCACGCCTGACGCTTTGCGCTCCGGGCTGAGTTGCGCCACGGCATTGCTCGCCCCACGCAGTTTGAAACTGCCGGTGACTTGCATGGATTCGAGCTTGAGATACACCGCCACGCCCATCAGTCCCGACAGGCTGGGAGAATGTTCCATGGGCGTGCGTCGCACCAGCGACTCGATACGCTGGCGAGCGAGATAGACATCCTGTAGCTGCAACACTGCCATGACCGCGTCCCGAGCTGATGTGTTGGGCGCAGTTTAAGAGGGCTGGATTGTGGCAATGAATGTACTAGGGCAATTTAGTTTGCATTCGTTGCGATTGAACGAAAGTGAACCGAAAACTTGAAGATGACCTCATTCCCGTGGCGAGGGAGCTTGCTCCCGCTGGGCTGCGCAGCAGACCCAAAACCATTCGACCCGTTGCATCAGCAGACAGTCGGAAGCTTTTACGACTGCTTCGCAGCCGAGCGGGAGCAAGCTCCCTCGCCACAAAGGCCCCATGCAATTTTTGAGTAAACACCTTGCCTTCAGAGCACCCTCTTGCCCATCAAAAATCATGAATCTGCGGGTACTGGTTGAAGATTTCCCGCATCCCCGCCAGCGCATGGCGCATTTCTTCGTCACTGCATTCGGCACCGACACACACCCGCACGGCACGAGGCTTGGGCGTCCCGCGTACGGTGAACGGGTCGGGCGACGTGACGGCGATGTGCTTGTGCCGCAGCGCCCGCACCAGGCTGTCCACTTCCCAATGGGGCGGGATGCCGATCCAGGCGTTCAAGGCGTGAGGGTGCTGGGCCAGCAGATGCTCGCCCATGTATTCGGTGACCATCGCCTGGCGTCCCGCCAACAGGCGTCGCTGCAAATGCACCAGCGATTCGGCGCGCCCATCGCGGATCCACCGGGCGGCGATTTCCGAGACCATCGGCGTGGCCATCCAACTGTTCACCCGCAGGATGCTCTCGGTGCGCAGCGCCAGGCGCTTGGGCACCACCAGGTAGCCGACGCGCAAGCCCGTGAGCACCGACTTGGTCATGCTCGTGCAGTAGAAGGACAGCTCCGGCAGGTAATGGCTGATGGGCGGCGCGCGGCGCTCGTCCAGCAACGGACCGTAGACGTCGTCTTCGATGATGTGCACGCCGAAACGCCGG
Source organism: Pseudomonas sp. Z5-35 (assembly GCF_051131945.1). NCBI lineage: Bacteria > Pseudomonadati > Pseudomonadota > Gammaproteobacteria > Pseudomonadales > Pseudomonadaceae > Pseudomonas > Pseudomonas sp. Z5-35. The sequence continues at coordinate 1,121,705 of NZ_CP071640.1, read as the reverse complement.
GCAATCTCGGCGATTTCCCGGCGACGCGTGTCGGGCATCAGGCTGGTGGTGGGGTTGTTCAGGTTCGGCGTGCACACCAGCGCGGTGATGCGCTCGTTGCTGCACATGTCTTCGAAATGTTCCGGGTCGATGCCATGGCGGTCCATCTCCAAGCCCTTGAGGGTGAAGCCCAGCACCTGGGAATTGCCGATCACGCCGTGGTCGGTCACGCCTTCGCAGAGCACCACGTCGTCGGGGCCGGCCAGTGACGCCAAGGCGAGGAAGATCCCGTGGGCCGCGCCGTTGGTGATCAGGATATCGTTGCGATCAACCTTGAGCCCCTGGCGACCGATCCATTGAGCCGCCGCTTCGCGATGGGATTCGAAACCGGCGATGGGGCGAAACGCGTGAATCCACGGCTGGTCTTCTTCGGTGCTCAGCTCGGCGCAGGTGTCGCGCCAGAATTGATCATGCTCGCGGGTGTGCAGGATGCGCGTGATGGAAAAATCCACCAGGGCGCGCTCGGGGCTATCGAGTATGTACGTGGCGACCCGGTCGCTCATGCGTCGCGAGACGAAGCTGCCACGCCCGACCTCACAACGCACCAGCCCCTGGCGCTCCAATTCCTTGTAGGCATTGGTGACGGTCTGCACGCTGATGCCCATGGCGTCGGCCACCTGCCGTTGCGGCGGCAGGCGCTGGTCATTGGCCAAGGTGCCCTGTTCGATATCGTCGGAGATGGCCTGTACCAGGATCTTGTATTTGGATTCACCGCTACGGGCGACGTCCAAGGCTGTTTTCCACTTATCCATAACGCTGCAACCCGCGTGTGTACTGGTGCGCACAGCATTGCGCGGCAATCGCGGCAAAGCAATTGTCCTAGTGCAATACAATCAGCGCCGGGGCTTTTGTATGCTCGGCCCAAGGTCGTCATCCAGGCGGGTTCATCGCCCCGACAAAAAGCCGGATCGACCTGTACCGGCGCCGTTATCGATTCCAGGCCTCGCCCGGGTCCGCCGCTGTACGCTTTGCTCTTGTCACACTGCCTCCTAACACAGAACCGTCCCCCGACGGATCCACAAGAAACAGGAGATTTTATCGATGAGCAATTTTCTTCCCGGCACCTGCGCGCCCCTGCGCCGGCTCTTGTTGACCTGTGCCGTGATCGGCCTGGCCGGCAGCGCTCAAGCGGCGACCCTGGATACCGTCAAAAGCAACAGCAGCATCCGCATCGGCTATGCGAACGAAACCCCGTTCGCCTTCACCGAAACCGACGGCACCGTGACCGGTGAATCGCCGGAAATCGCCAAGATCATCTTCGCTAAAATGGGCATCAAGCAGGTCAACGGCGTGCTCACCGAATGGGGATCGCTGATTCCTGGCCTGCGCGCCGGCCGTTTCGACGTGATCGCCGCGGGCATGTACATCACCCCCGCGCGCTGCAAGCAAGTCTTGTTCACCGATCCCCAGTACCAACTGCCCGACGCCTTGCTCGTGGCCAAGGGCAATCCGAAAAAACTCCACAGCTATGAAGACATTGCCAAGCAACCGGACGTGAAGCTGGCGATCATGGCCGGCACAGTGAACCTGGCCTACGCCCGCGATTCCGGGGTCAAGGATGAGCAGATCCTCCAGGTCCCCGACACCACCGCACAATTGCAAGCGGTGCGCGCCGGTCGCGCCGACGCTGCCGTCGGCACGCAACTGACCATGAAAGGCCTGGCTTCCAAGGGTGGTGACAAGGTCGAGGCAATGACCGAGTTCAAGGACGATCCGTCCCACATCGGCTACGGCGCCTTGGCCTTTCGCCCCGAGGACAAAGACCTGCGCGACGCGGTCAATGCCGAGCTGAAAAAGTGGCTGGGCTCCGAGGAACACCTCAAGGCCGTCGCGCCATTCGGTTTCGACAAGTCCAACGTCACCAGCAAGACCGCCGCCGAGCTCTGCGCTCAGCCATAGTCGAACTGGCGTGCCGAAACGGGCATGACGCGCACGCGTGATGTCTGTTCCCTGCTTCATCGGATATCGGGTTGAACCATGGGCGAATTACTTCCGTTACTGATTCAAGGGGCCTGGGTCACGCTGCAGGTGACCTTCTTCGGCTCATTGCTGGCAATTGTCGCGGCGGTGCTCGCGGCCCTCGGTCGGCTGTCGCCGTGGCGCGCGTTGCGCTGGTTTTCGATTAGCTACATCGAAGTGTTCCGTGGCACCTCGCTGCTGGTGCAGTTGTTCTGGCTGTTCTTCGTGTTGCCGCTGCCGCCGTTCAACATCGAGCTGAGCCCGTACGCCGTGGCGATCGTCGGCCTGGGGCTGCACATCGGCGCGTATGGGGCCGAAGTGATGCGCGGCGCCATCAGCTCGGTGGCGAAAGGGCAATACGAAGCCTGCACGGCGCTGAATTTCGATGGCTTCACCCGCTTCAAGCGGATCATCCTGCCCCAGGCTTTGCTGGCGGCGATTCCGCCGGGCACCAACTTGCTGATCGAACTGTTGAAGAACACCTCGCTGGTGTCGCTGATCACTTTGTCCGACCTGAGCTTTCGGGCGCGACAGTTGGACCAGGCGACGTTCCAGACCTTGGAAATCTTCAGCCTGGCGCTGGTGATGTATTTCATCCTCGCCCAGGCCATCAACCTGGGCATGCGCAGCATTGAGCGTCGGTTGAGCCGGGGCCGGATGCGTGGAGGCCTGTCATGACCCTGTTCGACTGGGCGTACGCGGCGCAGATCCTCCCGGACCTGTTGCGGGCCTCCCTCAACACCGTGGCCATTACCCTGATCGGTTTCCTGATCGCGATCGTGCTGGGGCTGTTCCTGGCGATTGGCCGGCGCAGCCGCAAGTTCTGGTTGTCGTGGCCGGCCACGGCGCTGATCGAATTCATCCGCAGCACGCCGTTGCTGATCCAGGTGTATTTCCTCTACTACGTGCTGCCCAACTACGGCTTGAGCCTGACGGCCATGCAGGTCGGCATCATTGGCATCGGCCTGCATTACGCCTGCTACATCGCCGAGGTCTATCGCAGTGGTCTCGACGCCGTGCCACGGGCGCAGTGGGAGGCGGTGACGGCGCTGAACATCGCGCCGTACGACGCCTACCGCAACATCATCCTGCCCCAGGCGCTGCGGCCGATCATCCCGCCGCTGGGCAACTACCTGGTGGCGATGCTCAAGGACACGCCGGTGTTGTCGGCGATCACCGTGGTGGAAATCATGCAGCAGGCCAAGAACATCGGCTCCGAGCATTTCCGCTACCTGGAACCGATCACCCTGGTCGGCCTGTTCTTCCTGGCCCTGAGCCTTGCCCTGGCTTATCTGGTACGGCGCCTTGAAACGCGCATGGAGCTACGCTAATGACTTTACCTCTGTCCACGCCCACCGATTTGTCCCGGCGCAGCACGCTGGCATCGCAGCAGGAGGCCCCCGCCATGCAGGTTCCGACACCGTCCCGGCCGATTGTGAGTTTCCAGGACGTGACCAAAAGCTATGGCAGCTTCACCGTGCTGGATCATTTGAACCTTGATGTCGCGCCCGGCGAAAAAGTCGCGATCATCGGCCCCAGCGGCTCGGGCAAATCCACCCTGCTGCGGGTGTTGATGACGCTGGAAGGCATCGACCAGGGCCAGATCCGCATTGAAGACGATTCCCTGACCCACATGCCCAACCGCAACGGGGTGCTGGTGCCCGCCAACGACCGGCACATTCGCCGCGTGCGCGGCAAGATCGGCATGGTGTTCCAGAGCTTCAACCTATTTCCCCACATGACCGCGCTGCAAAACGTGATCGAGGCGCCAGTGCGGGTGCTGGGCATGAACCCGAAAGAAGCCCGCGAGCGCGCCGCCGACCTGTTGGAGCTGGTGGGCCTGGGCAACAAGCTCGACCATTACCCGTCGCAGTTGTCCGGCGGTCAGCAACAGCGGGTGGCGATTGCCCGGGCGCTGGCGATGCGGCCCAAGGTGATGTTGTTCGACGAGGTGACTTCGGCGCTGGATCCGGAGTTGTGCGGCGAAGTGCTGAACGTGATCCGCAAGCTGGGCGCCGAACACAACCTGACGATGCTGATGGTGACCCACCAGATGGGCTTCGCCCGGGAGTTCGCCGACCGGGTGTGCTTCTTCTACAAGGGGCAGATCCACGAACAAGGCACACCGGCACAGATCTTCGAGAACCCGCAGCAAGAGCGTACATGTGCGTTTCTAAGTGCGGTGAAAGAGGCGAACTAAACCCTAACCCATCACTCAAGTGAACACCTTTGTGGCGAGGGAGCTTGCTCCCGCTGGACTGCGCAGCAGGCCCAAAACCGACCGCCGCGGTGTGTCTGGAGGATTGAGGTGACTGGTCTGGGGGTTGCTGCGCAACCCAGCGGGAGCAAGCTCCCTCGCCACAAAAGCCCAAACGCCAGCCGCAAAAAAGGGGGACCCATTTCCGGCCCCCCTATCATTTACCGCCCAGCGCTTACGGATACTGCTGGTACGTCTGCCCCTGCTGCTGCGGCGCCTGGTACTGCTGGCCCGGAATGGCCTTGAGGTTGACCTCGACACGACGGTTCTGCGCGCGGCCATTGACGTCGGCGTTGCTGGCGACCGGGTTGTCCGGGCCGGCTCCGCGAGCCGTGAGGTTGGCACCGCTCACGCCTTGCGACGTCAGGTAGGTCGCCACGCTCTGGGCGCGACGCTGGGACAGGTCCATGTTGTGCTGGCGGCTGCCAGTGCTGTCGGTATAGCCGACGATTTCGATCTGGTTCTGGTTGAACTCCTTGAGAGAGTTGGCCAGGTTGTTCAGCGGCTGGTAGAAGCTCGATGCGATGTTCGCCGAGTCGGTGGCGAAGGTGATATTGCCCGGCATGATCAGCTTGATCTGGTCGCCCTGGCGCTGCACTTCGACACCGGTATTGGCCATGCTGGCGCGCAGTTTCTTTTCCTGCTGGTCGGCATAGTAACCGTAGCCGGCCGCCGAAGCCCCTACCACCGCCGCGCCGATCAATGCCCCTTTGCCGCGGTTATCGTGGCCGATGGCCGCGCCCGCCAATGCACCGGCCAAGGCGCCGAGACCACCATACTTGGCGGTTTTGCTCATGCCGGAAGAATCGGTAGAGGCCTGGCCTTGGTTGTCATAGGGGTTGGGCGACGCACAGCCGGACAACAGGGCCACGGCAGTAGCGACAACGATCAAGCGACGCGAGGTGAACATGGAGATGCTCCTGGGTTTTCAGTCTGAGTGCCAAAGTGTAGGCAATCGACTCTGGCTGGCGTTGGAACGCGACAATCGTTAAAAATTCCGTCCCGCTGCGCTTCGCCCGAGTCGACGATGGATCATCGGTCCAGGCGAAGTCCCCCTCAAGCCTAGGCCAAGCAGCGGCTCACGCCCCTGACGATCATCGCCACTTCCCGCCCGTCAATCGTCAGTGGCGGCAGCAGGCGGATGGTCTTGCCCCGGGTGACATTGATCAGCAAGCCGTGGTCCCGGGCGGCGCAGAGGGCCAGGTCACGGACCGGTTGCTTGAGTTCTACGCCGATCATCAGCCCTTGGCCACGGATCTCACGCACGTTCGGATTATCCGCCAACTCGGCCCGCAACCGACCGAGCAATTGCTCGCCCTGGCGCCGGGCATTCTCCAGCAGGCCTTGTTCCTCGATGATGTCCAACACCGTGCAACCGACGCGACAGGCCAACGGATTGCCGCCAAACGTGCTGCCATGGCTTCCGGGGGTAAACAGCTGAGCGGCCTTGCCCCGGGCCAGGCAGGCGCCGATAGGCACCCCGTTGCCCAGTCCTTTGGCGAGGGTCATGACGTCCGGCACGATGCCCTCGTGCTGGAAAGCGAACCACTGGCCGGTGCGGCCGATGCCGGTCTGGATCTCGTCAAGCATCAGCAACCAGGCGCGCCGGCTGCACAGGTCCCGCAGCGCTTTCAAGTAACCCGGCGGCGCGAGTTGCACGCCACTTTCGCCCTGGATCGGTTCAACCAATATCGCGACGATACGCTCGCCGTGGGCTTGCTGGACTTTTTCCAATGCGCCGAGATCGCCGAACGGCACCTTGATGAAGTCCCCCGGCAACCGATTGAAGCCCAGCCGCACCGAGGGTCCGTCGCTGGCGGACATCGTGCCCAGGGTGCGCCCGTGGAAAGCGTTGTCCATCACCACGACCAATGGTTGTTCGACGCCTTTGTGCCAGCCATGCAGGCGGGCCAGCTTCAATGCGGTTTCATTCGCTTCGGCGCCGGAATTGTTGAAAAACACCCTCTCCATCCCCGAGAGCTGCGTGAGCCTATGGGCCAACCGCTGCTGCCAGTCGATGCTGTACAGGTTGGACGTGTGCAGCAACAGGCCGGCCTGCTCACTGATGGCCGCCACCAGCTGCGGATGGGAATGACCGACATTGGTCACCGCCACGCCCGCCACCGCATCGAGGTATTCGCGACCGTCCTGGTCCCACAGGCGCGTACCCAAGCCATGGGTGAAGTTCAGCGCCAAGGGTTGGTAAGTGCTCATCAGGCAGGCGGCAGTCATGACATCTAGCTCCATCGGGTGGTTTTTTCCAGTATGGTTAGCCACTCTTGCTGGATAAACCTCGCCCTACTTCAATCATTTAAAAGCAGAGCTTGATAATGGACCTGTTCCAGGCAATGACCGTTTACGTGAAAGTGGTGGAAACCGGCAGCCTGACTGCGGCGGCGCAGGCGTGTGAAATGTCGACGACCATGGTGGGCAATCATCTTCGGGCATTGGAGCAACGCCTCGGGGCGCGCCTGATCAACCGGACGACCCGCCGCCAGCGCTTGACCGAAATCGGCTCGGCCTACTATCAGCGTTGCCTGGAAGTGATCGGGCTGGTCGCCGACTCCGAACGCCTGGCCGAGCAGACCCAAGGTGAACCCACCGGCACGTTGCGCATCACCGCGCCGCTGACATTCGGCACGGAGCGCCTGGCACCGGCGTTGGCCGAATTCAGCCAACGCTATCCGCAGGTCAAGCTCGATGTGGTGCTGACCAACCAGCGTCTCGATCTGCTCGACCACGGCTTTGACGTAGCCATTCGCCTGGGCCATCCCGACCCGAAGCTGATCGCCCGCCCCCTGATGGACTACACCCTCACCGTTTGCGCCTCCAAGGCTTACTTGGCCCGGCGCGGCACGCCGCAAAAGCCCGATGACCTGCAACACCACGATTGCCTATCGTTCGCCTATTCGGCCGGCGACGAATGGCGCTTTGCCCAGGAGCATTGGCCGATCAACGGACCGGAGGGCGAAATCAAAGTGCCGGTGACCGGACCGATGCTGATCAACAGCTCTTCCGGCCTGCACCGTGCGGCCCTGGCCGGCATGGGCGTGGTGATGCTGCCCGATGCATTGGTGGAGCAGGACCTGAAGCACGGAGACTTGGTGGCCCTCCTGCAGGGCTATCAACTGCCCCACCGCCCAATGAGCCTGCTCTACGCCCAGGATCGCTACCGCTTGCCGAAACTGCGCAGTTTTGTGGAGTTTGCGTTGCACAAGTGGGGTAAACCCAGTCTGAACAGTGCCCGCTAGTGGCGCTCCGCCCCATCGGCTACTCTTCAGTCCTGGAGAGCATTTTGATATCAGGGCTGATTGAGGGAACGATGATGGACGACGCCTCGAAAATCGAATTGCTGCGGCTCGATTTATCCGATCTGGACGAAAGCGTGCTGCACACCATCATGGAACTGGTCAGCGACGGCATCTGGGACTGGAACGCCAACACCGGGTTCGTCTACCGCAACCCCGGTTGGTACACGATGCTCGGCTACACGCCCCACTCGCTGAGCAATACCGTGCTGACGTGGGAGAACGTCATCCATCCCGATGATTACCCCCAGGTGATGGCGCTGTTCGATGACTACCTGGAACACCGATCCCCCACGTATCAGGCCGAATATCGCTGCCGCACGCAGGACGGTTCCCATATCTGGATCGAAGACCGCGGCTATGTGATTGCCCGCAACCCCGACGGCAGCGTGGCCCGGATGATCGGCGCCCATCGCAGCATCGACGACAAGAAGCGCCTGTTCCAACAACTGGAACGGCGCAACAAGTCCCTGGAAGCGGTCATCGAGGAACGCACCCGCGAACTGTCCCGGGTCAATCATCAATTGCAAATCCAACTCGACGAAAACCGTAGGCTCGCCGAAACCGACGCCTTGACCCTCGTCGCCAACCGTTATCGCCTGGAACAGGCGCTGCCGCTGGCCTGTGATCGCGCCCAGCGCTTTCGCGAACCGCTGTCGCTGATCGCGATGGACGTCGACGACTTCAAGGACATCAATGACCGTTACGGTCATGCCTTCGGCGACGCAGCGCTGGTGCAAGTGGTGCAGGCTGTCAAACGCTGCGAGCGCGACGGTGATCTATTGGTGCGCTGGGGCGGTGATGAATTCATCATGATTTTGCCAAGCACCTCCTTGGCCGATGCCGTGCTGATGGCCGAAAGCATTCGCCGAGGCCTGTCCGACCTGCTGCCGGTGGGCGACTTCCAGATCACGATGAGCTTTGGCGTGGTGCAACGGTTCGAGGACGAGCCGCAGGCGACGCTGCTGGACCGGGCGGACCAGGCGCTGTATCGCTCCAAGATGGGCGGCAAGAATGTGATTTGTGTCTGACTCGAATTGAACCCTTGAGGCGCTTGCAGCGGTCATAGGCTGTAACCCTTTCGAATCAGGTTCCTGCCGTTGACGACTCGACTCCCCTCCTGTTCACGCCTTTTCCTGGGTTGTGCCGGCTGGTCGTTGCCCAGGGAGCATTGGCCATCCTTTCCTGTCGAGGGCACTCATTTGCAGCGCTATAGCGCACGCTTTCCGGCCGTGGAGATCAACAGTTCGTTCTACCGCCCGCACCGCCCCGCGACGTACGCAAAGTGGGCCGACAGCGTGGCGCCGGACTTCCGCTTCTCGGTCAAGGTGCCGAAGCAAATCACCCACGAGCGGCGCTTGCACGATTGCGCCGGGCTTGTGGATGAATTCCTGGGGCAATGCTCGCAACTGGGCGAAAAACTGGGTTGCCTGTTGATTCAATTGCCACCGTCGCTGGCCTTTGACAGTGAGCAAGCCGGGCGTTTCTTTACGGCGTTGCGAGACCGCTATCAGGGCCACGCGGTACTTGAACCTCGACACCCGAGCTGGCTCGCACCGCAGGTCACGGCGATGCTGCAAGACGAACGCATCGGTCGGGTCGCCGCCGATCCTTCGCCTCTACCAGGCGGCGATGAACCGGCGGGCTGGCCGGGGGTGCGTTACTACCGGCTGCACGGCTCGCCGCGAATTTACTATTCCCGATACGAAAACGCCTGGCTGCAGCAGCTCGCCCGGCAACTGAAGGCCGCCCCGGACACACCGACCTGGTGCATCTTCGACAACACCGCCAGCGGCGCCGCAACAGGGGATGCGTTGCGATTGATGGACTTGATGCGAGGGTAAAATATTCACCGGCGGCCGGTCCGACCGTGACAACATCGCCCGCGTCCAATAGATTAGGCGACCGGAAAAAAGCTCAATGCCTTTCTCGCCTTATCCAGCTAACAGAAGTAGTGAAATTTCAATGTCCGATTCCAATACCGCTGAATCTGTAGTCTCCCTGTCGTCCAAAGCGGAATACGAAAACTCCATCAATCTTTCACAGCATCTGCCCCAGGCCAAAACCATTAGCGAAATGGTTCTGGATGCCTTCCAGTCGAACCGCGAAAGCGACCAGATCCGCGAGCTGCGCAACGCCATTCGCCAGGCTCACGATGCCTTCGACGATGACAAGGCCTACGAACTGATGGGCCAGCTCAAGCAACTCAAGGACGCCGAAGCCGCCGATTTCGCCGCGCTGGAAGATCTCAGCAGCCGCTTCCCCATCAGCCGTATCTTGTCCAGCTACAAGGACGACCCGGATTTTCAGGAATTGGTCTATGGCCTGGCGCTGAAAGTGCTGAACCAGACCCACCAAGCCATCAGCAACCCGAGTGGCAGCAAGGGCAAGGCCACGCGTCCCAAGAAGGAAGCCGAGGTGTTTGTCATCAGCAAGGACGGCATCAGCGTCACCCTGCCCTTGCGCACACCACGCTCCAAACCCAACGTCGACCGCGAGGCGTTCGAGTTCCTGGGCTTCAATTTCGTTGGCGAAGGCGACGAAGCCGAGCTGGAAAGCGAAACGTTCCTGGACAATGACGGCACCGAACAGCCGGTCACACGCAAGAGCATTGTCACCGCCTTGCAGCAGCAAAAAGCCTTCGACGGCTACAGCATCGCCCAGCAATAAGCCCCGGTTGATTTCCCCTGTGGTCGCGACGCTCTGAGACAGCGGCCATGAAAAAGCCCCGCGCTTCTCTCGAAGGCGGGGCTTTTTCATGACTATCAGCTTTTCAAACAGCGCCGAGACGCTCGACCATATCTGGAAACTTTTCGACCAGTTTGATCAACAAAGCCGCTTGGGCATTAGGCTTGGATTTTTCCTGCTCCCAGTTCCGAAGGGTGCCTGGACTGGTCCGGATGCTCTTGGCAAAAACGGCTTGAGACATATGAAGCCGGTCACGCAAAGCCACGATTTCCTGGGCCGATACCTCGGGAACCGGTTTGTCCTCGATCGATATCTGGCGAAGGGTAATCTTGCCCTCGCGGTGAGCGGCCATCTCTTCGACGCCTTGCATCATCTCGGCAAACAGATCGCGCTTTTTCATAAGGTACCTCGTACTTTCAACTCAGCTTCTATGGCGCGCTTGAGCGTCTTCTCTTGCTCGGAGGTCAGGTTTTCCAACTCATCCTTGTCATAAATTGCAAACATCCAGAACTGACGGTCATTCATGAGCCAATAGTAAATAACTCGCAACCCACCTCGTTTCCCTTTGCCACGACGTTCATCGAACCAGCGCAGCTTACGAAAGCCTCCGGTACGTGGCATGACATCACCGACCTCTGGATGCCGCAGCATATAGGACTGGAGGAGGCGATATTCATCGTCAGCCAAGTATTGACCAACTGTGGCGGTGAACGACGTTGTTTCGAAAAATAGGGTTTGCATGGCCAAAACTATAGGCAAATTGCGTATAGTTCAACAAGCCACAACCTGTTGCGACGAATGACACCCCGCTTCCCGCGCCTGATTGCAAAAAAGCCCCGCGCTTCTCTCGAAGGCGGGGCTTTTTTGCAGCGTCTGAAGATTAAGGTGCGTAGGTCAGCAGCAGCTCACTCGGCACTTTGAAGTCCAGGGACATCATGACGCTCAGGGCGGTGATGGTGAAGATCGAGAACACGAACAGCTTGCGTGCCCAGACCCTGTCATCCACCGCCTTGTAGCCGGTCCAGGCCATGTACAGCCAGTACATGCCCATGGCGGCGGCGACGGCGAGGTAGCTCATGCCGGCGTAGCCGCTGAAGGTCAGCATCAAGGTCGCCACGAGGAAAGCCAGGATGTAGAGCAGGATGTGCTTCTTGGCGACCTGGATGCCACGCTTGACCGGCAGCACCGGAATCGAAGCGGCCAGGTAATCGTTGAAGCGGAAGATCGCGATGGCGTACGAATGCGGCATCTGCCACAGGCTGAACATCACCAGCAGCGTCAGCGCGGCCATGTCGAAGCTGTTGCTGACGGCGACGTAACCGATCACCGGCGGCATCGCCCCCGACAGGCTGCCCACCAGCGTGCCGTGGACCGACTTGCGCTTGAGGTACAGGCTGTAGAGGCCGACGTAGATGACAAAACCGATCACCGCGAACAACGCCGCCAACGGGTTGGCGACCCAATAGAGCAGCGCCACGCCGGCCACGCCCAACACGGTGGCGAACACCAGTGCCAGCTTCACCGACACCAGGCCTTGCACCAGCGCCCGGTTCTTGGTTCGCTCCATCTTGATGTCGATGTCGCGGTCGATGCAGTTGTTGAACACGCAACCGGACGCCACCACCAGGGAAGTGCCGATCATCGCCGCCAGGAAGATGGCCAGATCGACATGCCCTTTCGAGGCCAGGAAAAAACCGCCCGCCACAGAAAGCACGTTACCGAAAATGATCCCCGGCTTGGTGATTTGGATAAAGTGCTTCAGTGACATTCGGAGTTTCCTCAGTGCGCCATCATGTTGGTGTGGATACTGAACATGATCCACAACGACAGGCCGACCAACAGTACGATCACCAACGCCGCGAAGACGAACGCAATCACGTTGTTACGCTGGGCGGCCGAACGGTCCAGGTGCAGGAAGTACACCAGGTGGACCAATACTTGGACCACCGCGAAGATCAGGATGATCCAAAGCGTCAGGCTCTTCGGCAGCGTTGGATACATCACCAGGCCGAACGGAATGACGGTCAAGATCACCGACAGGATAAAACCGATGGCGTAGGACTTGACGCTGCCGTGGCCGGCGTCGTGGCCATCATGGGAATGTGCGTTAGCCATTTACAGAGTCCCCATCAGATATACAACGGTGAATACGCAGATCCACACCACGTCCAGGAAGTGCCAGAACAAGCTCAGGCAGCTCAGGCGCGTCTTGTTGGTGGCGGTCAGGCCATTTTTCTGGACCTGGTACATCATGATCGCCATCCAGATCAGACCGCTGGTCACGTGCAGGCCGTGGGTTCCGACCAGGGTGAAGAACCCGGACAGGAAGCCGCTGCGGCTAGGGCCGTAGCCTTCGGCGATCAAGATATGAAACTCGTTGATCTCCATGGCGATAAAGCCGGCGCCCAGCAGGAAGGTCATGGCCAACCAGCCCAGGACCTGGGTTTTCTTACCCTTGAACAACGCCAGCATGGCGAAGCCGTAGGTGATCGAACTGAACAGCAGCAGCGCGGTTTCGCCCAGCACGTAAGGAAGTTCGAAGATGTCGGCGCCCGACGGGCCACCGGCGACGTTGTTAACCAGCACCGCGTACACCGCGAAGATCGACGCAAACAGAATGCAGTCGGTCATCAGGTAGAGCCAGAAACCGAATACGGTCATCTCGCCCGAGTCGTGGTGATGGTCATCGTGCCCATGGTCATGACCATGGGCGTGTCCAACATTGGTCACTAAGTTCGACATGGTTTAAGCCTGTTCCAACGAGGTTTCAACACGGGTGGCGGAGGCTGGGACTTTCCCGGCCGCGACCAGGCGCTTGTGCTGCTCGGCTTCGATGCGCTCGATGACATCCACCGGCACCATGTAGCCCTGGTCATCACGGGCGGCATGGATGGTGAAATACACCACGGTGCCGACCAGGCTGGCGATGGCCAGCCACCAGATGTGCCAGATCATCGCGAAACCGAACACGGTCAACAGCGCCCCCATGACCACACCGGTAGCGGTGTTGTTGGGCATGTGGATCGGCGCGTACTTGGCCGGAGCCTGGTACGCGGTACCGTCTTCCTTGGCCTCGGTGAACGGGTCGATGACGTCCGCTTTTGGCAGCACGGCAAAGTTGTAGAACGGTGGTGGCGAAGAAGTCGACCATTCCAGGGTATGGGCATTCCACGGGTCACCGTGTTCGCACATGTTTTCCGGCTTCTTGCGGTCACGCACACTGACGTACAACTGGATCAACTGGCAGGCGATGCCGACCGCGATCATCACCGCACCGAACATGGCGACGTACAGGTACGGCACCCATTCAGGGTTGGTGGTGGCATTCAAGCGTCGGGTCATGCCCATGAAACCCAGTGCATAGAGCGGCATGAACGCGACGAAGAAGCCCGAGATCCAGAACCAGAACGCTGCCTTGCCCCAACCTTCGTGCAGCTTGAAGCCGAACGCTTTCGGGAAGTAGAACGCAAAGCCCGCGATGTAGCCGAACACGGCGCCGCCGATGATCACGTTGTGGAAGTGCGCGATCACGAACAGGCTGTTGTGCAGCACGAAGTCCGCACCCGGGATGGCCAACAGTACGCCGGTCATGCCGCCGATGGCGAAGGTCACCATGAAGCCCAGGGTCCATAGCACGTGGCTGGTGAAACGCAGGCGGCCCTGATAAATGGTGAACAGCCAGTTGAACAGCTTCACACCCGTCGGGATCGAAATCAGCATCGTCGCCAGGCCGAAGAAGGCGTTGACGCTCGCCCCCGAACCCATGGTGAAGAAGTGGTGCAGCCAGACCATGAAGCCCAGCACCGAGATCGCGCCGGAAGCGTAGATCATCGAGTGGTGGCCAAACAGTTTCTTGCCAGAGAACGTCGAGATGACTTCGGAGAAAATACCGAACGCCGGCAGGATCAGGATGTACACCTCAGGGTGACCCCAAGCCCAGAACAGGTTGACGTACATCATCGGATTTCCACCCAGCTCATTGGTGAAAATGTGGAAATCCATGTAGCGGTCAAGCGTCAGCAAAGCCAGGGTAGCGGTGAGGATCGGGAACGAAGCGACGATCAGCACGTTGGCCCAGGTGCAGGTCCAGGTGAAGATCGGCATGTCCATCAGCTTCATGCCCGGGGTGCGCATTTTCAGCACGGTGGCCAGGAAGTTGACCCCCGTCAGCGTCGTACCCAACCCGGATAGCTGTAGCGCCCAGATGTAGTAATCCATCCCCACGCCCGGGCTGTATTGCAGGCCCGACAGCGGCGGATAGGCAACCCAACCGGTCTTGGCGAATTCGCCGACGCCCAGGGAGAGGTTGATCAGCACCACGCCGGACACCAGCAGCCAGAAGCTCAAGGAGTTCAGGAACGGATAGGCCACGTCACGCGCGCCGATCTGCAGCGGCACTGCGAGGTTCATCAGGCCGGTGAAGAATGGCATCGCCATGAAGATGATCATGATCACACCGTGGGCGGTGAAGATCTGGTCATAGTGTTCAGGCGGCAGGTAGCCGGGCGAACCCTCGGTGGCCATGGCCAGCTGGGTACGCATCATGATCGCGTCGGCAAAGCCGCGCAGCAACATGACCATGGCGACGATGATGTACATCACGCCAATCTTCTTGTGGTCGACCGACGTCAACCACTCGGTCCACAGATAGGTCCACTTCTTGAAATAAGTGATACCTGCAAACAATGCCAGACCACCGAGCGCGATGATGGCGAGGGTCACCATGACAATCGGCTCGTGGAACGGGATCGCTTCCCAACTTAATTTACCAAACATCGTTTACTCCTCTGCCCCGGCAGCTGAATGCGAGCTCATGTCCATCCCTTCCATGTTGTGGACCACTTCCTTCTCGTGCTTCTCGTGATGCATCGGCTTGCCCGGATTCATCCCTTCATACTTATCGATGATGGTCTGGAACAGGTTCGGCGTGACCGACGAGTAAAGTTCGACTGGGTTGTTCTGGCTCGGCTTGGAAAGGGCTTCGTATTCAGCTTTTTCAAGCTGTTTAGGTGCCTTCTTCACATCGTTGACCCAGGCGTCGAAATCTTCCTGGGTCGTGGCGATTGCTTTGAACTTCATACCGGTGAAACCCGCGCCGCTGTAGTTGGCGGAGATACCGTCGAGTTCGGCGTTCTGGTTGGCGATCAGGTGCAGCTTGGTCTGCATGCCGGCCATCGCATAGATCTGGCCGCCCAGGCCCGGGATGAAGAACGAGTTCATCACGGTGTCGGAGGTGACCTTGAAGTTGATCGGCGTATGGGCCGGGAACACGATCTTGTTGACCGTGGCAATGCCTTGTTCCGGATAGATGAACAGCCACTTCCAGTCCATCGAGACCACTTCGATGGTGATCGGCTTGACGTCGGAGTCCAGCGGGCGGTACGGATCCAGGGCGTGGGTCGACTTGTAGGTGATGTAACCCAGGGCAATGATGATCAGTACCGGAATGGTCCACACCGCGATTTCGATTTTGGTCGAGTGGGACCATTTCGGGGTGTAGGTGGCACTGGTGTTGGACGCGCGGTATTTCCAGGCGAACAGGAACGTCATGACGATAACCGGCACGACGACCAGCAACATCAGCAGCGTGGCGGTGATGATCAGGTTTCGTTCATCCAGGCCGACCTGGCCCTTGGGATCGAGCAAGGTCATATTGCAGCCTCCCAGCAGCAACGTGCCGAGCAGCGGCAACAAGCCTAGTAATCGGGGGTACCTGTTTTTACTCATCTCACGACCTCTAAAGCAGCTTGCGCAATGCAGTTGGGTTTTGATCGCCAACACTTCACCCTGCCAAGGGTTGGCATTTTCTTGGATTGAATAAGGGCTGCCCTTCGAACGTCAGACGCTGTTCGACACATCCTGGGCCAGCAGTGAGTTCTTATTCGTTGGTCAAAGGCCTAGTTCAAGCCCAATTCCATTTGGTGCGGGTAGTTGGAGGCACCGACACCTGGGGTCGCATGGGGCGCTCGCGCCCTTCGACCACTCTCGTGCTCAAGCCTGAGCCGGGTCGGAAAATCGGTGCGGGCGATTGTAGTGAGCTGGAGCCTTGGAGACCATGTCTTAACCCGAAATAATTTTTATCCGATCCGGCAACAATCTGTCGCCGCTATTGCAACGGGCCAGCATGTTATCGAAATTAATTCTCAACAAGAACCCCAAAAATCGTAGGGCTACTACGCCCGATTTAGACAGCTCCAGGGCATCCCATCGGACCTGAACGCCCTTAATGCGCCCATTTTTCGGGGGCTGTACGGCAGGATGCTTCGCTGTTAAAAATGCCTGCTCCAACAGAGAACTGGCGAGCGAACCAGGGCCAATCCGGCTGTTTTTTTGTTGCAGGATCGGACGCCTATTCACGCCTTGAAAGGTCGCCGGGGGCGAGATATGTGACAACGTGTCGCACGTTGTCGCAGGGCATTCTTGTCCCGGATCAAGGCTGTCTCCCGCTGGGACTGAAATGCAAAACGCCCCGGCTCCTGAAAGAAGAAACCGGGGCGTCTCAAGCGTTTCGTCAGCGAAGCGGCTTGCGATTACGCGACACCAGCAAAGGCACCAGCACCACGGTCAACACGAACGCCACCAGCGCCCATTGCGCCAGCGACAGACCGAGGATCGGTGGATACGGGGTGGAGCAGAAACCATCGACCTGGAAGCCCAGCGGGAAAATCTTCGCCAGCGGCAGGTCGTCCACAATCGGTTGCAGGACGTCGACGCCACAGCTGACCGCGGGGAAAAACTGGGTGTACACGTGATGACCCGCCACGCCTGCCCCGGCCAAGGCACACAGCACCACCAGGCCTTCGAAAATCGTCAGGCTGCGGCGCGTGCGCATGGCGGCACCGATGAAGGCGAAGATGGCGATCAGCAACAACGCATAGCGCTGCAGGATGCACAGTGGGCATGGCGCTTCGCCGAGTACCACCTGCATGTACAGCGCACCGCCGATGAGCCCCAGGCAGATCAGCCCCAGCAGCACGAGGTAGCGCCGTTCTCGGCCTAACCGCATCATTTCCTCACTCATTGCGTTTCCCTTTATAGACATGGATCGACGCGCGACCTGGCGGCACCCGGCGCGCTATCGGATGGCCGAAGTCTACACGCAGACCATGGCCGTGAACGAGCCGCCGTCGGCAACATCAAGGGAATAGACAGGAAGAGAGTTAACTGTGGATTAATTCTGGCTGGGGAAGGCTCTTTGGAATGGGGCCGGACAGTGCCGCCCCCATCGCGAGCAGGCTCGATGCTGTCTTATTCCAGCGCCGCTGCCGGACCAAAGAACTCGTAGCGGCTCTGTTGCGCTGGCACGCCCAAGGCCTTGAGGTGACGCTTGACGGCCGCCATGAAACCCTTCGGTCCAAGGAAGTAGGCATCGACGTCCCGCTGCTCCGGCAGCCATTGCGCCAACTGTTGCTCGCCCAACAACCCGACCTTGTCAGCCACGCGACCGGAACCGTCGTCTTCGTCGTAGCAATAAAAACGCTTGAGTTGCGGGTGACGCGCGGCCAGGTCGTCGATCCAGTCGCGGAAAGCGTGGACGCCGCCGTTGCGCGCACAGTGGATGAAATGCACCGGCCGCTCGGTTTGCAGCGCCGCCTGCAGCATCGCTAGGGTTGGAGTGATGCCAACGCCGCCGCTGATCAACACCAGCGGCTTATCGCTGGCCGTGAGGTAAAAGTCCCCGGACGGCGGGAAGAGCTGGATGCTGCTGCCCACCAGGAAATCGTCGTGCAGGTAATTGGACACGCGACCGCCCGCCTCGCGCTTGACGCTGATGCGGTATTGACCGTTGTCCGCCAGGGCCGACAGCGAATAATTGCGCCGCACTTCTTCGCCGCCCAGCACCAGCTTCATGCCGATGTACTGGCCCGGCTCCGCTTGCAGAATCGGCCCGTTGTCCGCCGGCTCGAAGTAGAACGAGGTGATCTCCGAGCTTTCCGGCACCTTGGCCGTCAGGATGAACTCGCGCTCGCCGCGCCAGCCGCCTGGTGCCGCGGCCTTCTGGTCATACAGCCCGGCTTCGGCGCCGATGAGGATATCGGCCAACTGGTTGTAGGCGGCGCCCCATGCCGAAATCACTTCAGGCGTGGCGATTTCCTCGCCCAGCACCTCGGCGATTGCCCGCAGCAGGCATGAACCGACGATCGGATAGTGTTCCGGTTGAATCTGCAAGGCGACATGCTTGTTGACGATTTTCGCCACCAGGTCGCCCAACTGGTCGAGCTGATCGATGTGCCGCGCATACATCAGCACACCGTTGGCCAAGGCACGCGGCTGGTCGCCACTGGCCTGGTGGGCCTGATTGAACAGCGGCCGCACTTGCGGGTACTCAGCCAGCATCATGCGGTAGAAGTGAGTGATGAGCGCTTCACCACCGCTTTCCAGCAATGGGACGGTGGAGCGGATAATGGTGCGTTGTTCTCGACTCAGCATGGGTGACTCCTCGCTTGGAACTGATAACAGATGCCTAGGTTTATCAGTTTCCGTGCCAATAATTTATTCCTTTAATTTCAATAGATTGAGAACAAGATAGTCATAACGACACGCTACCGTTTATAGTCAATATGACCAGATGGAGTCATTATGACCGCAACCTCCTTGCTCACCTCGCTGCTGCCCCTGGTGGCGGACCTGTCCCGCGAACTGCCGGAGAGCGAGCGCTACCGCCGCCTGCTCGGCGCCTTGCGCGCCCTCCTGCCTTGCGATGCCGCCGCACTGCTGCGCCTGGACGGCGACTGCCTGGTGCCGTTGGCGGTGGATGGCTTGAGCGCCGACACGCTGGGTCGGCGATTCCGCATCAGCGAGCATCCGCGTTTCGAGGCGTTGCTGGCCAGTGCGCAGCCGACTCGCTTCGCCACCGACAGCGATCTGCCCGATCCATACGATGGGCTGGTCGAGGGGCTGGACGAGCATCTCGAAGTCCACGATTGCATGGGGTGCCCGCTGTTCGTCGATGAGCGGCCCTGGGGATTGCTGACCCTCGACTCCCTGGACCCGGAACGTTTCGAGCCCATCGACCTGAGCGCCTTGCAAGCCTTCGCGAGCCTCGCCGCCGCAACGGTCAGCGCGGCCCAGCGTATCGAGCACCTGGCCTTGAGGGCCGAAGACGAACACCACCGTGCCGAGGTTTATCGCCAGGCCAGCGGCCAGCAGCACCGCGACATGGTCGGCCAAAGCAAGGCCCATAAACGCTTGGTGGAAGAAATCAATTTGGTGGGTGGCAGCGACCTGACGGTGCTGATCACCGGCGAAACCGGGGTCGGCAAAGAGTTGGTGGCCCAGGCGATCCACGCCGCCTCCCAGCGCGCCGACCAGCCGCTGATCAGCCTCAACTGCGCGGCCCTGCCGGACACTCTGGTTGAAAGCGAGCTGTTCGGCCATGTACGGGGCGCTTTCACCGGGGCCACGAACGACCGACGCGGAAAGTTCGAACTGGCCGATGGCGGCACGTTGTTTCTCGATGAAGTCGGTGAACTGTCCCTGACCGTCCAGGCCAAGCTGTTGCGTGTGCTGCAGAGCGGGCAGTTGCAGCGGCTCGGCTCGGACAAAGAACACCGCGTCGATGTGCGCCTGATCGCGGCGACCAATCGCGACCTCGCCGAGGAGGTGCGCAATGGCCGTTATCGGGCCGATTTCTACCATCGACTGAGCGTGTACCCGCTGCAGGTGCCACCGCTGCGTGAGCGCGGACGCGATGTGCTGTTGCTCGCCGGGTTCTTCCTCGAACAGAACCGTTCGCGCATGGGCCTGGGCAGCCTTCGCCTGACCAGCGATGCCCAGGCCGCATTGCTAGCCTACGATTGGCCGGGCAACGTGCGCGAGCTGGAACACCTGATCGGTCGCAGCGCCTTGAAGGCACTGGGTCATTGCAAAATACGGCCGAAGATTCTCAGCTTGAGCGCCGGGGATCTTGACTTGCCCCATGCCACCGCAGATAACGTCCCAACGATCAGCCCTGCGCCGCAATCCACGGTGACGGTGTCCGGTGACTTGCGCCAGGCCACGGAAAATTATCAGCGACAAATGATCGGCGCCTGCCTGGAACGCCACCAGCACAACTGGGCCAGCGCCGCCCGGGAGCTGGGCCTGGACCGGGCGAACCTGGGGCGCATGGCGAAGCGCCTGGGCCTCAAGTAGTGGCCGAGGGCGCCACCTTTCACCAGTCCCCGTTATAGCGATCCTTGTTGTCGATGGTTTTCGTCCTAAAGCCTGCCCCCGACAAGTCGATAACCCATTATCAAAGCTGTCTTGGCGATGTTCCCGCTCGCCTCACCTTTTTCCACAGAAGGTTTTTATGTCTTCAAACAAAGCCCGCGCAGATTCACTTTCGCTTCTGCTGTTTACCTTGCGCAGCGGCAAGCTGATGGCGATCAATCTGCTCAAGGTCAGTGAAATCATCCCCTGCCCGCCGCTGACCAAGCTGCCGGAGTCGCATCCGCACGTCAAAGGCATCGCCACGCTGCGCGGGACATCGCTGTCGGTGATCGACCTGAGCCGCGCCATTGGCGAACGGCCGCTGGAAGATCCGGACGGCGGCTGCCTGATCGTCACCGATGTCAGCCGCTCCAAACAGGGCTTGCACGTACAGGCCGTGAGCAAGATCGTGCATTGCCTGACCACTGACATCAAACCGCCGCCCTACGGCTCCGGCGGTGTGCGAGCGTTCATTACCGGCGTGACCTCGGTAGACGGTACGCTGGTGCAAGTGCTGGACATCGAAAAAGTCATCCATGGCATAGCGCCCGCGCAGATCGAGACAGCACCGACCGAGCTGAGCATGGAAGACGCCGAAGTGCTGGGCAACGCGCGCATCCTCGTGGTCGATGACAGCCAGGTGGCGCTGCAACAATCGGTGCATACCCTGCGTAACCTCGGCCTGCAATGCCACACCGCCCGCAGCGCCAAGGAAGCCATCGACTGCCTGTTGGAGCTGCAGGGCACCGCACAAGAGATCAATCTGATCGTCTCCGACATCGAGATGTCGGAGATGGACGGCTACGCCCTCACCCGCACGCTGCGCGAGACGCCGGACTTCGCTCACCTCTACGTGTTGCTGCATACCTCGCTCGACAGCGCCATGAACAGCGAAAAGGCCAGGCTGGCCGGCGCCAACGGGGTACTCACCAAGTTCTCTTCACCGGAATTGACCAAGTGCCTGATCACGGCGGCCAAGGCGGTTGCCGAACAAGGTCGCTGACCGCTGCCCGCTTCGAGGCTGCGGTGTTTGCAGCCTTTGAGCCGGGCCATCCTCAGGCATACTCCAGTCCTTGCCTTCCCAAACAAGGACTTCGCTGATGAAAACCCCGGCCCTGACGCTCTTCGGCCTTATCGCCGCAATGACCCTCCAGGCTCACGCTTCCAGCCCCGACGCCTGGGCTGCCTACGACAAAAAAGTGCTCGCCAGCTGCCTCAAGGCCAGCACCCTGAAAAACCCCGAACCGATCGGCAGCGCCGCGCAATTCGACGACCGGGTGGGCTACACCGCGCTGTTGCTGCAAGGCCAATACCCGCAGGCCCACATGAAAGGCGCGAGCGGCACCGAGCTGTGTCTCTACCGCAAGAAAACCAAGACCGCGTTCGTGACCGAATGGGATTCGATCCGCCCGGCTGGCAATCCATGATGGCTGGCGCATAACTTGCTTCGCAGGGCGCATCGCGGCGCTTTTCTGTCGCTGCTTTCAGCCCATTTGTCTTCGGTCGATCAATGAACACAACGTTTTCCTGTGTAGGGTGCGGCAAATGCTGTACCGGTCATCACGTTCCCCTGACCCTCGACGAAGCCAGGATGTGGGCGAAGGATGGCGGGCAAGTGATCGTCCTGGTCGAGGCCTTCCTGGCCAATGGCCTCGGCCTGCCCGTGGCACAACGCGAGCACGCCGAACGGCGTTCGGCGGTGGTGCGCAGCGGCACGAGCGAGGCCCTCGTGGCGATCACGTTTGCCGCCTACAACGCCGGCCCTTGCCATAATCTGGACGCCGACAACCTGTGCCGCATCTATGAGCGCCGCCCCTTGGTGTGCCGCATCTATCCGATGGAAATCAACCCGCACATCCCGCTCGACACCGCCACCAAGGATTGTCCGCCGGAGTCGTGGGAAACGGGGCCGCAGTTGATTGTCGGCGGTCAATTGGTCGACCAGGAGCTCGCTCGGCTGATTGAGCGCTCGCGCCAGGCCGATCGTCAGGAGATCGGCATGAAGGAACGCATTTGCGTGGCCCTGGGCATTCACACCACTGCGCTCAAAGGTGATGGGTTCACCGCGTACCTGCCGGACATGAGCGCGTTCGCCGCTGCCATCGATCAGGCCCGCTCGCAGCCGCTTGAGCAAGCGGCAGGAGAATGGCAGTTCCATCTGTCCGGTGATGACATCGCCAGCCAGGTCAAAGCCGCCGGCGCATGCGTCGTCACTGAAACGCCGATGAACTACGCCTTTATTTCGCTGCGGGCGGCATAGCCTCCATAGGGAGTTGCGGTGCACCAAAAACACCGCCCCCCTCGCCTAACCCGCGCCAGGAATGTTAGCGTGCTTGGTATTCCCTGCAGAGAGCCTTGCACGATGAAAAAAACCGTACTTGCCTTCAGCCGCATCACGCCGCCTATGATTGAGCGCCTGCGACAGGACTTCGACGTGATTGTGCCCAACCCGTCGAACGGCGACATCAATGCGCAGTTCAATGAAGCCTTGCCCCACGTCCACGGGTTGATCGGTGTCGGCCGCAAGCTCGGCCGCGAGCAACTGCAAAATGCCGCGAAGCTGCAAGTGGTGTCCAGCGTGTCGGTGGGCTATGACAACTATGACCTGGCGTACTTCAATGAACGCGGAATCATGCTCACCAACACACCCGACGTGCTCACCGAAAGCACCGCCGACCTGGCGTTCGCGCTGCTGATGAGCAGTGCCCGTCGCGTCGCTGAACTGGACGCCTGGACCAAGGCCGGACAGTGGCAAGCGACGGTCGCGCCACCGCTGTTCGGCAGCGATGTGCATGGCAAGACCCTGGGTATCGTCGGCATGGGTAATATCGGCGCAGCCATTGCCCGACGCGGCCGGCTCGGGTTCAACATGCCGATCCTCTACAGCGGCAACAGCCGCAAGACTGAACTGGAAACCCAGCTGGGTGCGCAATTTCGCGAACTGGACCAGCTGCTGGCCGAAGCCGACTTCGTCTGCCTCGTGGTGCCGTTGAGCGAGAAGACCCGTCACCTGATCGGCCAACGCGAGCTGGGCCTGATGAAACCCAGCGCCATCCTGGTCAACATCTCCCGTGGCCCGGTGGTGGACGAGCCGGCGCTGATCGAAGCCTTGCAGAACAACCGCATCCGCGGCGCCGGGCTGGATGTCTATGAGAAAGAGCCGCTGGCCGAGTCCCCGCTGTTCCAGCTGAAAAACGCCGTGACCTTGCCGCATATCGGTTCGGCTACCCATGAAACCCGTGAGGCCATGGCCAATCTGGCCGTGGAGAACCTGCGCAGCGCCTTGCTGGGCGAGCGACCAAAGAACCTGGTCAACTCGCAAGTCTGGAAATAACCGCGGACACCACGAGGAACACACCGTGGCGAGGGAGCTTGCTCCCTCCACGGGATTAACGTCAGACGTAATGGCTCAGCGAGCTAGCGAGACTTGCGCGGCCACGGGTCGCGGCTTGCGGAACACCAGCACGTTGCCCAGCATCACCAGCACCAGCCCGACCAACGCTGGCGCCGTCCATTGATAACCCTCGGCAAACGCCGAGACGTTCAATGCCACCACCGGGAACAGCACCGTGCAATACGCCGCCCGCTCTGGGCCCATGCGCCCTACCAGCGTCAGGTAGGCGGTAAAGCCGATGACCGAACCTGGAATGACCAAATACAACAGCGAGCCCACGTAACGCGTGTTCCATTCCATGTCGAACGGGATGCCGTGAAACAGACACCACACGGACAGCATCGCGGCCCCGTAGGCCATGCCCCAAGCGTTGGTCGTCAGCGGCTTCAGGCCGGCTTTCTGTTGCAGGCTCGACAGCATGTTGCCCGCCGAGAAACACAACGTTCCCAAGAGCGCCAATGCCAATCCGAGCAACGTTTGCGGGCTTGCGCTGTGACCGGCCAGCTCCGGCCAGAACAATAGCGCCAGCCCGAACAGCCCCAGCGCACCGCCCAGCAACACGTTACGGGCAATCCGCTGACTGAAGAAAACCCGCGCATTCAGGGCGTTCCAAAGGGTGGCCGTGGAGAACACCACGGCAATCAGCCCGCTGGGAATCCACTGACTGGCGGTCAGGAAACACATGAAGTTGATGCAGAACAGGCACAAGCCCTGGGCGACGCAAATCAGATGGCCGCGCCGGTTCATCACCTGCAAGCGCCGGCTGAGCAAAAGCATCACGAACAGAATCAGCGCCGCGAGGCCAAAGCGATAAACGATCGACACCGGGATGGCGACCACGCCCAATTGCAATTTCAGCGCAATCCACGTGGTGCCCCAGATGATCACGGTAAGCAGGTACAGCGAGAGGTTCATGACGGCGACTCCTGGCAATGGTTCCCAGTGTCACGCCGTCATTGACCTGGCGCTTGCGTAAACTTGCGGTTTTGTCGGCTGGCAGGCTGGCACGGATCGGCCGACGGAGTAGGATGCAAGGCGTTGGAGAGAACCGATCATGTCCACACTGCAAACCTTGCAAGTCTTTCAAGCCCTCAACAGCTCGCCCAACGCTCGCCTTGAGCACAGCGCCGAGCTCGGGGACGGCTTGGCGGCCGCTTTGTGGAGCAATCACCATGACGCCCGTGACTACGAGGCGCCAACCCACCATACGCTGTCGTGCTACATCGCTGGCGGCACCGGCACGTTTCGCCGCGAACGACCCGACGCCACCGGGGCACCAGACAAGCTCTGCGTGCTGCCGGCCGGGCATGAGTCGGCCTGGGTCATCAATGGTGACATTCGCCTCGCCCACCTGTATTTCAGCCCCGAACAGTTCGCCCTCGGTTGCGTCACGTTGCTGGATCGTGAACCTCGGCAAGTGCAATTGCATGAGGCAACGTTTCTCGACGACCCGCAACAGGCCCAGCGCTTTCGCCAGTTGATCGCGCTGAACTGGAACGAACCCGCCGAACGCCTGCTCTGCACCAGCCTGGCCCATGACCTGCTCAGTCATTTGCTGCTGAGTCAGGTCGGCCTGCGCCAGGGGCTTCGCCTCAAGGGCGGCCTGGCTGCCCATCAACGGCGTATGCTGGTGGACTACATCGACAGTCACCTGGCCGAGGGCATCAGCCTTGGGCAACTGGCGGCGCTTTGCGCCTTGTCCGAATACCATTTCGCCCGAATGTTCCGCGAGAGCTTCGGGCTGCCTCCCCACCAGTATGTGCTGGCACGACGCTTGTCACAGGCGCGACACTTGCTGCGCAGCACTTCACAAGCGCTGGGCGATGTTGCGCTGGCCTGCGG
This sequence comes from Pseudomonas sp. Z5-35, assembly GCF_051131945.1. Lineage (NCBI taxonomy): Bacteria > Pseudomonadati > Pseudomonadota > Gammaproteobacteria > Pseudomonadales > Pseudomonadaceae > Pseudomonas > Pseudomonas sp. Z5-35. The sequence goes on along the minus strand of NZ_CP071640.1, from coordinate 1,096,027 downwards.
GTTCGCCAGCGCCAGTCATTTCGCCAACCGTTTTCGCCAAGTCGTGGGCGCCACGCCCGGGGAATATCGACAGGCGTTTCTGTGCTAGTCGCCGTCGCGCCCCGGTCCAACAAATAAGCAGACACGCATCCCGATTGCCGTAGCCCCCGCCGCACCCCTACAATGCGAACAATTCTTGTTCTCTAGCGCAGCCGATCGCTGTCGGAGTGTTCCTGTTGCCGTCCGCCCCTACCGTCGAAGTGCTTTATATCGCCCATCACAACTGGCTCAACGGCTGGTTGCGACGCCGCCTCGGCTGCCCCGAAAGCGCCGCCGACCTGGCGCAAGACACGTTCATACGGGTACTGGCGGCACGCGATCCCCAGCCAATTCTCGAACCGCGGGCCTTTCTTACCACCATCGCCAAGCGTGTGTTGTTCAACCATTACCGCCGTCAGGACCTGGAGCGCGCCTACGTTGACGCGCTTGCCCAACTGCCCGAACAGGTGGCGCCTTCGGAAGAGGACCGCGCGATCATCCTGCAAACGCTGCTGGAGCTGGATCAACTGCTCGATGGCCTGCCGCGTGCGGTCAAAAAGGCGTTCCTGCTGGCGCAGATCGATGGCCTGACCTACAACGAAATCGCCCTTGAACTGGGTATTTCCCTGGCGACGGTCAAGCGCCACCTGAACAAGGCAGCGATACGCTGCTACTTCGCCCTGTGAACCCGCCGATGCCAAGCGCGCCGAACGTCAGCGCGCAAGTCGCCGAGCAGGCGGTGCACTGGCTGCTGGAAATGCAGCAAGGGCCGCTCGATACGCGCCAGCAGCAAGCCTGGGAACAGTGGCTCAATGCACATAGCGAACATCGCCGCGCCTGGGAGCACATCCAGCGGGTCAACCAGCGGCTGCGCAATGTGTCCGCTCCGTTAGCCCATGCGACGCTCAACACCCCCAGGGCTGCAACGCGGCGTCGGGCGCTCAAGATGCTGTTGCTGCTGGGTGCCGGCTCGGCGGTGACCTGGGGCCTGCGTGAACGCCAATTGTTACCGCCATTGCTCGCCGATTTCCGCAGCCCTGTGGGCGAGCGGCGGCGCCTGGGACTGGATGACGGCAGCCAGTTGCAGCTCAACAGCGGCAGCGCGGTCGATATTCGCTTCGACGCTCAACGCCGCCTGATCCGCCTGCTGGAAGGGGAACTGTTGTTGACCGCAGCCCAGGACCCGCGCCCCCTGCAAGTGCTGACCGCCCATGGCCTGCTGGAAAGCCACGACGCCCGCTTCAATGTACGCGAGTATGCAGACCACACTCAGGTAGCGGTGTTTGCCGGCCAGGTGGACATTCGCAGCGGGCACGGCCCGGCTTTTCTGCTGACGGCTTCACGACAAGCGTCCCTTGGCATCAACGGCACCGGGCCCGCCACCGCGCTGGACGCCAACAGTGGTGCCTGGACGGAGGGCATGTTGGTCGCCGCGCACATGCGCCTGGCGGATTTCCTTGATGAACTGGGCCGCTACCGACGCGGCCAACTGCACTGCGACGAGGCGGTGGCCAACCTTCTGGTCTCCGGGACTTATCCGCTGGACAACAGCGAACGAATCCTCGATCTGCTGGAAATCAGCCTGCCGGTAAAAGTGCGGCGCTTCACTCGCTATTGGGTCACGGTCGAAGCTCGCGCTTGAGTCATCGCCACCCACCGAAAAAAAATGCTGCTCCAGTGAGCCGTTTTCCACACCTCGGGTGACAGAGAAGGAAAGCCACTTCGATATAACCTTCTCGGGACTCCCATCCATGCCGCAGCAACCCACCCGTCTAACCCCGCTCGCTCGCGTCGCGCGTCAACTGCTCCTGGGGGCCAGCTTGAGTTTCGTCGCACTGCCCGCCGTGCTGGCTGCAGAGGCCAAGGCCTATCACATCGCGCCGTCGTCGCTGGAAAACGCTCTCAATCAGTTCGGCCGCGAAGCCGGCGTGTTGATCTCCTTCGGCTCGCAACTGACCGGAGGCCTGCAGAGTCGCGGCCTGGAAGGCAGCTACAGCCCCGAGCAAGGGCTGAGCGCGCTGCTTGAAGGCACAGGCCTGCAAGCCCGGCCCGAGGGGGACAATGCTTTCAGCCTGCAGCCGGTCAGCAGCACCGCGTTGGACATCGGCACCACGACCGTGGTCGGCGACTGGCTCGGCGACGCCGCGCAGACTAATGTGTTCGAGCACCCGGGCGCCCGTGACGTCATCCGCCGCGAAGAATTCGAGCGCCAGGGCGCGACGCAGGCGCGGGACGTGCTCAATCGCATTCCCGGCGTCAACGCACCGGAAAACAACGGCACCGGCAGCCATGACATGGCGCTGAACTTTGGCATTCGCGGCCTCAATCCGCGCCTGGCCTCGCGCTCCACGGTGCTGATGGACGGCATCCCGGTGCCCTTCGCCCCATATGGCCAACCACAGCTGTCGTTCGCCCCAGTCAGCATGGGCAACGTGGACGCGGTAGACGTCGTGCGCGGTGGTGGCGCGGTGCGCTACGGCCCGCAAAACGTCGGCGGCGTGGTGAACTTCGTGACCCGGGCGATTCCCGATGCGCCGACGGTCAAGGGCGGCGTGCAGACCGAGACGAGCCCGTCATCCAGCCACGACGGCTTCAAGACGACTTCCAATCTGCTGGCCGGTGGCACCGCCGACAACGGCTTGGGCGGTGCGCTGCTGTATTCCGGCACCCGCGGCGGCGACTGGCGCGAACACAGCGACACGCAAATCGACGACCTGATCCTCAAGGGCAACTATCAACTGGACGAAGCCAACAGTTTCAGCGCCATGGCCCAGTATTACGAAGGCGAGGCCGATATGCCCGGCGGCCTGAATGTCGCCGACTACGACGCCGACCCATACCAGTCCACTCGTCAGAAGGACCGATTCTGGGGCCGTCGTACCCTGGTCAATTTCGGCTACCGCTACCAGCAGGACCGGCGAGAATTTACCGCCAATACATTCTTCACCAAAACCTTGCGCAGCGGCTATCTGGACCAGGGCACGTTCCTGTCCCTGTCACCCCGCGAATATTGGGTACGCGGCCTGGAAACCCGTTTCGCCCAAGGCTTCGACCTCGGCCCGACCAGCCACGAGGTCGGCGTCGGCTATCGCTATATCAACGAAGCCGGCCATGAACTGCGTTATCGCACACCCATCGCCAGCAACGAGTTGCCGACCACCTCCAGCCGCAACGACCGCGATACCCGTGGCGGAACCGAAGCCAATGCATTTTTCATCGATGACCGGATCGATATCGGCAAATGGACGATCACGCCCGGTATTCGCTACGAAATGATCGAGTCGCAGCAAACCAACAACTTGACCAACGTGAAATACAAGGGCGACTACAACACCGCCCTGCCGGCGCTGAACGTCCTGTATCACCTGACCGATCAATGGAACCTGTACGCCAACACCGAAGGTTCATTCGGCAGCGTGCAGTACAGCCAGATGCCCAACCGCGTCAGCAGCGGCGAAGTGAAGCCGGAGAAGGCCCGCACCTGGGAACTCGGCACTCGCTATGACAATGGCAACCTGCGGGCGGAAATCGGCGCTTTCCTGATCAACTTCGACAACCAGTACGAAAGCAACCAGACCAATGACTCGGTGATCGCCCGGGGCGAGACTCGCCACCAAGGCATCGAAACCAGCATCAACTATGCTCTCGACGGCCTGAGCCCGGCGCTGGCCGGCTTTGATGTGTACGCCACTTATGCGTACGTCGACGCCACCATCCGCGAAGACGGACCGAACAAGGGCAACCGCGTGCCATTTTCCTCCACGCACAAAGGTACGCTGGGCGTGGGCTACACGGACGGGCCATGGCAGCTGAACCTGGACAGCACCTACCAGAGCGCGCAGTTTGCCGACAATGCCAATACCCGCGCTGAAAGCGCCGATGGCAGCACCGGCAATATTCCTGGCTACATGCTGTTCAGCAGCCGCGCCGCCTATGACTTCGGCCCGCAACTGTCGGACCTGAACGTAGCGGTGGGCGTGAAGAACATCTTCAATACCCAGTACTTCACCCGCTCGTTCGACGACAACAACCGGGGCAAGTACGTAGGGGAACCGCGCACGTTGTATGTGCAGACGTCCGTGGCGTTCTGATTCGGGCCACGGTGAATAGCTGAAACAAGACGGGCCTGCGATTGCAGGCCCGTCTGTTTGGTGGGTCATTTCAGTGATCGGGTTTAGCCGTTAAGCGCAGCCCGTTCGTTCTCGAGGAATTCTTCTTCCAGCATGGCATCAGCCAGTGCAATCGACTCGGTCTGGCCGTTGGTGGCGGCGCGCTTGCCGCGCAGTTTGCCAAACAAGTGTTCCAGCGCATGTTCCAGCTTCTCGGCTGCGCCGTCGAGCGCCAGCTCCAGGGTATCCGCCTTGTGCGTCACGGATATTGGTTGATGGCCCTTTGGCCGAGCCTCAATTTGGCAACGCAAGTCATGGGGACCAGGCTTGTCACCGTTCTCATCCCCCAAATGAACCTCGACCCGTGTCAGGTCTTCTTCGTAACGTTCGAGCGTGCTTTCAATGGTAGTACGTACCCACTCCTCCAGTCGGATGCTGCCTTGAATATGGTTATCGCTGTTGACTTGGATTTGCATAGTTCATCCCTTATTTCAGCTAGCTCGCCGGGAGCCGTCGACGTTGATGCAACGGCTCCTTGAATACAGAGTCGGGCTGGCGGAAGAACAATTCAACCCCCGAAAAAAGATAAATATTCATTTGCAAATAAAGCCGGACAACGAGCAATAGCACTGTTAATGTCGGGAGTTGTCTCGCCCCGCTTGTTCATTCCAATCCGCCTGCGTGCCCTGCACCGTCAGCGAACATCGGCCCGCCAGTGCCCCGAAACGGGCCGCCGCCATAACCGCATTCCAGAGCATTGCGCGTCCAGGCGCCGTGATCATTGTCCGACAGTTTTTCCGGCATGCCCCTTGCTACTTCCCTTGCAGGAGGCGCCGCGGGCTGCGATCTGTTGGTCAGCCGCCTGCCCGCCTCGGGAAGCTGGCGATGGATACGATCATGGAATGGCCGATGGTCCGGTGTTGCGAACTAATCCTGATCATGGCCGGTCAACAACTGCACGTTCAATCAGGCGGTGACGCATCATGGACAACCCTTTTCAGATCATTACGGACGCCTTCGCGCCGCAATACCAGATCAACCTGAGCATCCAGGGCCTGGACGGCAGCATCATGCTGACCTTGTCCAAGGCCGGGCGCGTCGTTGCCAAGCGCATGATCAGCGCGCAACAACGCAACGACCCGGAACGGCTCAAGCGCCTGGTGCAGAGCATTCAATTCGGCATTGCCATCGAGCAGGGCCACAGCGCCGTGGCCATCCTCGAAGCCATGACCGGCGGCGACACCATCAAGGTGCCGCCGCTGCAGGTCCAAGGCCAGGCCTGCAGCGCCGCCGGTCTCTAGATTTCGCCCTTTTCCACTTCAGCATGCTCGCTCGAACCCGCGCCGACCTTGCGGTGCGGATGTTCGATCTTCACTGAGGGAAACTGCGAGGACGCATAGCGCACTACCAGGATCGCGAATGCCAGCAGCAGGATGCCACCACACAAGTAGATAATTCCCAGGTCCGGCGGGCTGTGGTGGGAAACATTGGAAATCAGCAGGCGCGTCAGCGCGGTGATTGCCACGTAGATCAGGAACCGCACCGGCATGTGGTTGGTCTTGAAGTAAATCCCGACCATTGCCCCCAACTCCAGATAGATGAACAACAGGAGGATGTCGTCGATCTTGATGTGCCCCTCCTCGATCATCTGCAGGAACTCCATCACCGCCGCCCACGCGGTCACCGCACCAATGGCGAACAGCGCCAGGTAGTGGAAGGTCTCGACGAACAGGTTGCCCAGGGATTCGGCCAGCTGGTGTACGTTCTGGCGCAGGTTCTCGGCCCAGTTGATTTTCACGATGTAGTTTTCCTTAGGTCGGCTCGACCGGATGATGCGGGTTAGACGTGACGGTTGTTCTGCATGCAGAAAAAAGGCCAGCGACCGGAATGAGATGGCACGGGGCTGGCATTCGACACGTGGGCGACATCGAACGGCCTCGTCGCGGACACGTTTGTCCTAGGCGACAAACCTAGAAACCGGTCTACATTAAAAAGCCACTATCCAAAGCATCAGGATTCGCTTATTCTTTTGCCTGTATATAAATACAGTAGTCGCATAGACAAACCAATGTGAAGGCATGTGAGGTGGTGAATGGCCGTCGAAGTGGTATACCGCAGCAGCCGAGATCTGGAGCGCTTGTTCATGGATAAAGCCGAAGCTGACCGTCATGACAAAATGCTGGAACTCGCCGAATTGCTGGCCGAGGTGTTGCAAAAAGCCGTGCCTTCGCTGAGCGAGAAACAAGTGGAAGAAGCCGGGATCTACATGGCGAAGAATCGCGATGTGTTTGCCAAGGCCTTCAAGAGCCAGCCAGACGCGTTATCCGAACTGCTCAATCCGTCGGACGATTGAGCAAAAAGACCGCAGCATGTGACAGCTGATACACGAGGTGTATCAGCTGTCACATGCTGCGGTCTTTTTTTATCGGTACAACAAACGCTCCGCCAACTCATCGGCTACCCGGGCTGGTGAGCGCTTCTCCGCCTGGGCATGGGCGAAGACTTCAGTGAGCCGGGCACCGATCTTCGACAAGTGCGCGGTGATGGTTGGAAGTTCCTCGCCATGATGTTTCAGGGCGACGTAGATCAGCCCGCCCGAGTTGATCACGTAATCCGGCGCATAGAGTATCCCGCGTCTTTCCAACTGATCGGCTACTTGCAGATTGCTCAATTGGTTGTGGGCCGAGCCTGCAACCGCCGAGCAGCGCAGTTGCGCCACGCTCTGGCTGTTGAGCACTGCGCCGAGGCCGCAGGGAGCCAGGATGTCGCAGGGAGTACTGAGCAGCGCGTCGTTGGCGATCGGATGGGCACCCAGTTGCTCCATCGCCAATTGCACCTTGCCAGGGTCGATATCGCTGACCAGCAGTTCGGCGCCCGCCGCATGCAGCTGTTCGGCCAGCGCATAACCGACATTGCCCAAGCCCTGGATGGCCACCCGCAGGCTTTCCAGGTTATCGCTGCCCAGGCGAGCCATGGCCGTGGCGCGAATCCCGGCGAACACGCCCATTGCCGCATGGGGCGCCGGGTCTCCCGCAGCGGTGGTGCTGGTGACATGGCGGGTTTGCTGGGCGATGCAGTCCATGTCCGCTACCGATGTGCCGCTGTCGATGGCAGTGATGTAGCGGCCGTCCAGTTGCTCAACGCAGCGACCGAAGGCTTCGAACAGCGCCGCCCGGCTCTCGACGTGCGCCGGACGCATGATGACTGCCACGCCACCGCCCACTGGCAGGCCGGCCAGGGCGGCCTTATAACTCATGCCTTGGGCCAAGCGCACGGCGTCGGCCACGGCGGCTTCATCGTCGGGGTAGGAAAGATAACGACAACCACCCAGGGCAGGCCCAGGACGGCTGCAATGAATGGCAATCACCGCCTTCAACCCGGTCGCCGGGTCCACGCTCAAGTGCAGCGATTCAAGGCGGGAGCTTTGCATGAGAGCGAACATCGACAGGCTCCCGAATCACTTTTTGTCTGTCTCGCCAGTATAGGCGTGCGGCCGAAAATTGCTGGAGCACGCCGGAATAAGCCTGGGCGGTAGTCAGCTTTTTAGGCATAACCTGTTACTGCGTATTTGCGAGACTGGACGAAAGCCCATGGCAGCGCTAAAACGAGACATAGTCCGGAGACTGTGATGAAGCCGCGCCAAGCCTTTTTTGAATGTCTGCACCGCTCGCCACCGGCGCTCTTCGAAGCCGCGCTGTGGATCGCCGCCGAACATGATCCTGAGGCGGACGTACCGGCGTTGCTCAAGGATTTCAAGGATCTGCAGCAGTTGGTCAGCCACGGCCTGCCGATGTTACCCGTCAGCGAACTGGGCCAACCTTTGCTTCGACGCCTTAATGACCTGGGTTTCGCCCAGGACGACTTCACACCGCTACGCCCTCGCGCGGCGTTGCTGGACAAAGTCCTGGCCCGTAGACGAGGCCAACCCCTGGCCCTTGGCCTGATTGCGCTGGAGCTGGCCCGAGGGCTGGAAATCCCGATGGCCGGCGTCAATTTCCCCGGTCATTTTCTGCTGCGCGTACCCGGCGCCGATCACCTGCTCGACCCGTGCGGTGGCCGTCGGTTGTACCCCAATGACTGCCGGGAGCTACTGCAACGCCAATATGGCTCGAACGTGCCGCTCAAGGCCGAGCACCTGGTCAACGCCGAGCCGATGCAAATGCTGCAACGGCTGTCGCGCAACCTGCGGCAATTGCACCTGGCGAACGATGATTACATTGCGGCGCTGATCGACGCCGAACGGGTATTGGAAATGGGCAACGCCAATGCCGCCGATTATCTGGCCCGCGCCAGCCTTTACCAGCGGCTGGACTGCCCCAACGCCGAACGCTTCGATCTTGAGCACGCCTTGATGCTCAGCGACGATCCGATCCAGCGGATCCGCTTGACCGAGCGACTGGGGCATCTGCCGCCGAACTCCATCGTGCATTGAGCTCCATGCCGCCGACAGACCATTCTAAGGCGTGTCAGACTGATTCGCCGGATGCGCCTGCTGGAACGCAACATGCCCAGCCGCCAGCGCCGCAACCCGACGGATCCGCGGGTACGCTTGCAGCGAAACATTGAACCGCTCGGCGGCGTACAGCTGCGGGATCAGGTAAACATCTGCCACCCCTGGCGCGGCGCCGAAACAATAGCCTTCGTTGCCAATCAACTGCTCCACCGCTGCCAGCCCTTGGCCGATCCAGTGCCCGATCCACTCCGTCACCTGCGTTTCATCGTGGCCCCACTGTCGCAGCTTGTTGAGCACGCTGACGTTATGCAAGGGATGAATGTCGCAACCGATCAGCGCGGCGACGCCACGTTCGTGAGCACGAATCGCGAGGTCACCGCTGAGTAGCGGCATCTGGGGGTAACGCTCCTCCAGGTATTCGATGATGGCCGGTGATTGCACCAGCAACGCCCCCTCCTCGGTGCGCAACGCCGGCACCCGCCCCTGGGGGTTGATTCCCAGGTAGGCCGGCTGGCGATGCTCGCCCCCCGGCGGGGCGATCAGGTTGACCGGCAGGGCCTGGTAATCCAGGCCCTTGAGTGCCAAGGCAATACGCACCCGGTAGGACGAGGTGGAACGGTAGTAGGTGTAGAGTTCCATGCCCCGTCCTCAACGCGCCGGCAGAATCTTGCCGCGGCACTCGCCAAAGCCTATGGACGCGCCCGCCTCGCCTTTGCAACGGGCGCGCAGGATGATCTCGTCGCCATCTTCCAGGAACTTGCGGACCTCGCCGGACGCCAATTGGATCGCTTTTTTGCCACCCTCGGTGATTTCCAACAAGCTGCCGAACTGACCGCTCTCAGGCCCCGACAACGTGCCCGAGCCAAACAAGTCGCCAGACTGCAATTGGCAGCCGTTGACGCTGTGGTGCGCAACCATCTGCGCCACGGTCCAATACATGTATTGGGTATTGCTCAGCGTCAATCGATGGGCCGGCAGGTTCTGCTCACGCATGGCTTCGGTCAGCAGCAGCACTTCCAGTTCGATGTCGAATGCACCGCCAGCCTGGTCGCGCTTGTCCAGCAGATACGGCAACGGTTGCGGATCGCCCTCGGGACGCGCCGGTTGAGGGCGTCGGAACGGTTCAAGGGCCTCGGCCGTCACTACCCATGGCGAGACGCTGGTCAGGAAGCTCTTCGACAGGAACGGCCCCAGCGGTTGGTATTCCCAGGCTTGGATATCCCGGGCCGACCAGTCATTGAGCAGGCAAAAACCGGCTATGTGTTCGGCGGCGTCGCCAACAGCAATGGGCTCGCCCAGTGCATTGCCTTTTCCGATCCAGATACCCAGCTCCAGCTCATAGTCCAGGCGCGCACAGGGGCCGAACGTCGGCTCGGTCTGACCGGCCGGCAAGGTTTGGCCGTTCGGTCGGCGCACGTCGGTGCCAGACGGACGAACCGTCGAGGCACGACCGTGATAGCCAATAGGGACGTATTTGTAGTTCGGAAGCAGCGGATTGTCAGGTCGGAACAATTTACCGACATTTTGCGCGTGCTCGATACCGACGTAGAAATCAGTGTAATCGTTGATCTTTGCCGGCAGATGCATCTGGCAATCGGCTGCCGGAGGCAGCAACGTTTCGCCCTCGGCCTGAATCTTCTCCCGCAGGGGGCTGTCTTCGCGCAGCAGTTCCAGGAGTCGTTCACGCAAGGCGACCCGGGCGGTGCGACCCAAATCGAAGAACGCGTTCAACTGGCCGTTCTGCATCGCCGCGACGGCTTTGCCTGCGGCGCCATCGAACAAGCCGGCTTGCAGCGCCGCCTGTAAATCGAAAATCCGCTCGCCAATGGCCACACCGCTGCGTGGAGCTCCGCCAGCAATACTGAAAATGCCCAGCGGCAGGTTCTGCAGGGGGAAGTCGGTATGGCCGTTGGCGGATTCGACCCAGCTACGGGTGAAGGAAACTTGGGACATGGGTTATCTCCGGGTCGGATCAAAACTGACCGGCAGCGAGGCCCAGCAGGCGTCGTAGTCAGTTTGCAATTGCGGGCAGTCCAAGGCGAAACGGCTCGGACGCAGCACTTGGCTGGTCTCGAACATGAAGGCCATGGTGTTGTCGATTTTTGCCGGCTTGAGCTCGGCATTGATCGCCTTGGTGCAGGTTTCGCCATCAGGACCATGAGCACTCATGCAACTGTGCAACGACGCGCCTCCCGGCAGGAAACCTTCGGCCTTGGCGTCATAGGCGCCCTGGATCAGTCCCATGAACTCGTTCATCAGGTTGCGATGGAACCAAGGCGGACGGAAGGTGTTTTCCGCCACCATCCAGCGGGGTGGGAAGATCACGAAGTCGAGATTCGCCAGGCCGTGAACACTGGTAGGCGATGTCAACACAGTGAAAATCGACGGGTCCGGGTGGTCGAAACTGACCGTGCCGATGGTGTTGAAACGGCGCAGGTCGTACTTGTAGGGGACGTTGCTGCCGTGCCAGGCCACAACGTCGAATGGCGAATGATCCAGCTCGCAGGCCCATAACTCCCCCAAGAACTTCTGCACAAGCGTGGTCGGTTGTGTGAGGTTTTCGTAATGGGCGACCGGCGTCAGGAAGTCGCGTGGATTGGCCAAGCCATTGCTTCCGATAGGCCCTAGGTCCGGCAGCCGCAATGGCGCACCGTGGTTCTCGGCGATATAGCCGCGGGCTTGCGAGTCGAGCAATTCGACGCGAATTTTCAAGCCCCGAGGCAAGACGGCGATTTCCAGCGGCGCCACTTCCAGCACGCCCAATTCGGTGGTGATCCTAAGCCGCCCCAATTGCGGGACGATCAGCCATTCGCCATCGGCATTGAAGAACACCCGCTCCATGGAACGGTTGGCCCGGTAATGATAAATGCTGATGCCAGCCGGTTTGTCAGCGTCAGCATTGGCCGCCATGCGCACCAGCCCATCGATGAAATCGGTGGGCTCGGAAGGGATCTCCAACGGGTTCCAGCGCAGGCGATTAGGCGTGACGTCACCCAGCGGACCACCCGCCAATTGCGCGCCAAGCTTGGCAAACGCTGGATGATGAGCCGATGGCCGGATGCGGTACATCCAGGTCCGGCGCGCTTCGCTGCGGGCCATGGTAAAGGCAGTGCCGGAAAACAGTTCGGCATACAGGCCATACGGAGCTTTTTGCGGGGAGTTCTGGCCGACAGGCAATGCGCCGGGCAGCGCTTCGCTGGCGAACTCATTACCAAAGCCGGACAGATAAGCCAGTTCCGACGCGGTGGAATCGAGGTTCATGGAGCCTCCTGGGATGCGGCCCGTCATTCAACGAAAGCTTGAGGCGCACCGGGTTATTTTTATCGTAATCAAATTACGCATAACGTAATTTGCTCGGCAGCGACCGTCAAGCTATAAAGACGCCCATTCGCCTCTCCGGACCTGCCTTCCATGGAAAACCCGCCCAGCAACGGTAAACAGAAAGTCCGCTCCGCCGAGGTCGGCACCGACATCCTTAAAGCGTTGGCCGAGCTGTCTCCCTCAACGTCGCTATCGCGCTTGGCCGAACATGTGCAAATGCCGGCCAGCAAGGTCCACCGCTATTTGCAAGCGTTGATCGCCAGCGGATTTGCCGAACAAAACACAGCCACCAATCACTACGGCCTGGGCCGCGAGGCATTGCGGGTGGGCCTGGCGGCGTTGAATGGAATGGACGTATTGCAAGTGGCCGCCCTGCCCTTGGCCGAACTGCGCGACGACTTGAACGAAACCTGTTTCCTGGCGGTATGGGGTAATCACGGCGCAACGGTGGTGCGAATCGAACCCGCCGTGCGAGCCGTGACCGTGGTGACGCAACTGGGCTCGGTGCTGCCGTTGCTCAGCTCTTCCACGGGGCTGGTTTTCGCGGCTTATCTGCCAGAACGGGAAACCATCGAGCTGCGTGTGGATGAAGTAAAAAGTACCAGCGGCCATGCACTGGCCGATGACCAGGTCTATGCGCTCTTGTGCGAGCAGATTCGCAGCCGTGGCCTGCATCATGTGCATGGCTTGCTGATGCCCGGTGTAGATGCCTTGTCCGCCCCGGTATTCAACGCCGTCGGCCAGGTGACGGCGGTGATGACCATCGTCGGTCCGACTTCGCTGTTCCACGCCGACGAAAACGGCCCGGCGGCGCAGCGTCTGTTGGCAGCGACCCGGGCCGTGAGTTGGCGGATGGGGTATGAGGCAACGCCCGGATCAGTCCAGGAAGTCCGGGACGATACGTATCACTAGATCATTCAGATGATGGATACCCCACCGCGGATGCAGACCGCGGTCTTCCCTACTGAAGGCAGCCGTATAAATACCAAAGGGCCTCAGCGACCGCTTGTATTCAATTCATGACCCCCATGAGTTTTGCCTTCGCTACCGCTTGAGTACGCCGTTGTACACCCAACTTGCTGTGGATTCGACGCGAGTGTGTTTTTACAGTGTGCAACGAGATGAATAGTTGCTCGGCGATCTGCTGATTCGAATACCCCTGCGCGATCAGCTCAAGCACTTCCAGCTCGCGCTGACTGAGCACGGTTTCTTCAGCCATGGTTATGGGGGGCGCGACTTGCTCTGGGGATTGGATCGCGCCGCGCACCAGGTCAGGTTGGCGCAGACACAGTTCGCGCAGCGCTTGTTGCGCCCGCCAGCAGGCGACACGTTCGGTCCCTTCTTGCAGGAGAGCCCGCGCCTGGGGATGGTCAGCGGACAACCAGACCACTTGCGCCAACACCAGATGCAGTTCGGTTTCCAGGGCATGCATCTCGCAGCGTTGCGCCTGGGCAATCATTTCCCTGAGGCGAGCTTGTGGATCCTGTGCCCGACGCAGGTAGACCTCGGTCAACACCAACAAGTATTCAAGACGCGGAATCAGTTCCAGGGTTGCAGGTGGCGCCTGCTTGGCCTGCGGCCCGCTAAAATGCCGCAACACACGGGTCAAGACTTCATGGGCCAGTTCCGGTCGACCCTGCTGCAACCAGAATTGACAGCTGGTTTGCAGCAATACGCCTCGATATACCGTATCGGGAATATGCCGTTGTTGCATGATCCGCTCGGCGTCACGTAGTTGCATGAACGCCTCGCCGTAGTCACCCTGGTTGGCTGCCAGGCAGGCCTTGCCGAGAAAGCCATAGAGCACCTGTTTGTCATGATTGCGCAGGCCCGCTTCGAGGCCCGCCTGGAAATGCTCGGCGGCCTGCTCGTCAAAGCCCATGCGTAACGCCAAGCGCCCTCGTCGCAAGGCAATCCGCCCCAGCAGCGCGGAAAAATCCTGCCCCGGCTTATCGAGCAATGCCTGGACGGCGTCCAGTAAATGGTCGGCCCGGTGGGGGGCGCCGCGCTGCTCGAGAATCTGGGCGTGATCCAACTCCAGCAGCCCTTCAAACACCAGTGAACCTTGCGCGCGGGCCACGCATAACGCTTGGCGGTTGATCCATTGCGCAGACGTCAAGTCACCTGCCAGCAGCGCCTGTTGCGTCTGTCCGATCAGGCACAGCACTTTCAGGGCCCAGGCCTGCGGATCCAAGTCGATCTGGGCCTGGAGGAAATGTTCACGTGCCTGCCCGCCATCGCCGCGCAGGTGCAACAACCAACCGCGCAAGACCTGCCATCGGGCGATCAGTTGGCGCTGCTGGCAAGCCAAGGGTTGCGGCATGAAGCGGGCCAGCTGTTCGATGCAAGCCTGCGCCTGGTCGAAGCGTCCGGCAAACAGCAAGGCGGTGGTGACCAATCCCACCGACTGCGGCGTCCCGAGTGACAGCGCGTCACCCTGCTGGTCATGCAAGGCCAGCAATAGCTGGGCGTTACTGCCCTGTAGCACATGTTCAAAGTTCAGATGCTGCAAAGAACTGACGGCGGCCTCGAACTCACCGGCCTGCATGGCCTGCGCGAACGCCATTGGCCAGTCCTGCTCGGCGGCGAACCACTGGCAGGCCCGTCGATGCCAGGAACGGCCCTGCGGCCAGGGCTCGTCCCGCACCAGCCGGGCCAGGGGCGGAAAAATTTGCAGCCAGTCCGAGGATTGCTCCCAAGGCTCGATAAAACACCCAAGGTCCAGCAGCAACGGCAGGCATTCGACGCCCACCGTGTCGCCGAACAAATGCGCGCAGAGACGGGCGTTGAAGCGCGGCAGATGCGCCAGCACGCGCCAGGCTTGAGCCAGCTCTGGAGTCAACGTGCCAAACAGTTCGTATTCGAGGTAGTCGAGCAATGTGCCGGCCCGACCCGGCGCAGCGTGCCGACGCGCCCATTCACAGCGCTCGAGCAATGTGATGCGTACCCCGGCACACCAGCCACCGCTGCGCTGTATCACTTCACGAGCCGTACGCGCCGCCAACGGCTCGGGCAAGTGACTGAGCAACTGCTGGACATCAATATCGGTGAACACCAGGGTCTTGGCATCGAACTCGTACAATTCGTCATCGAGCAGCAAGCGCGGCCAATTGCAGTGAGGACGACGGCGGCCGTTCAACCACAGGTGCACCATCGGACTGCTGGCGTTCAACAAACGGTCGAGCAGCTGGTCGAGTTCCGGATTGGGCACCCGGCAATAGTCATCCAGAAACAGCCAGGTAGGCGTCTGCAAACGCGCCAGATGGGCCACCAGACTCGATTCATCCGTGACCGGTAATCCGAGGGCCTGGGCGAGGCATTCACACAGTTGCGCCGCATCCATCGCGGCACCCGCCAACGGCAGCCAATGCAACCGGCACTGCGCTGGTGCCTGCAGGAAACATTCGGCGAACAAGGCGCTCTTGCCACTGCCAGCCGGTGCGCAAAGCAGCTTTACGCGGGCCTCGCAAGCCAGCAAAGGTTCGCTCAACGACTTGCGCGGCACATGCGTCGAAGACAGCCGCGGCAGCAGCCCGGGACGGTCCGGACACGGGGTCATGGCGGTCATTGTGCAAGGTCCCTTTTATTGTTGTTCCTTCACCCTAGCCTGTGTCGACCACCTTAGGAGAAATATTCAGCGCGCTGATTGGCGCCCATAAAAAAATGACCGGCAGCCTGGCTACCGGTCATCGGTTTTCTGATTATCCCTGGCGGCGCTTGGGGCCGCCGCGCGGCCCAGCAGGAGCAAGCTCCCTCGCCACAGGGGACGCCTTAGCGCACGCCACTCGAACGCAACGCCGCCGGGGTGTAGTCGGCTGCCCGTGCCTCGAAACCGTACTCGTAGGCGTGTTTCTCTTCGTTCTTCATGCCCAGCGCGATGTAGCGACCGGCAATGATGTCGTAGAGCGCCTCGAGCGTGTAGCCCGGGTTCTGGTGGTCATAGTAGAACTGGGCATGACCTTCCGCCACGCGCCATAACTGGCCGCGACCGTCATAGTGGTCCACCAGCGCCGCTTGCCAGCTGTCTTCGTCGAAGTACATGTGGCGCTTGGCATAGATGTGCCGTTCGCCGGACTTGACCGTACCTACTACTTCCCAGACCCGATGCAATTCGTAGCGGGTCAAGTCCTGGTTGATGTGGCCGGCCTTGATCACGTCATCGTACTTGAGGCTCGGGGAATCGAGTTTGTAGCTGTTGTACGGGATGTACATCTCCTTCTTGCCGACCAGTTTCCAATCGTAGCGATCCGGCGCGCCGGAAAACAGGTCGAAGTTGTCGGAAGTGCGCAAGCCGTCCGCAGCGGTGCCCGGGCCGTCGTATGCCACTTGTGGGGCGCGACGCACGCGGCGCTGGCCGGCGTTGTAAATCCACGCCAGGCGCGGTTCCTTCACCTGGTCGAGGGTTTCATGCACCAGCAACACGTTACCGGCCAGTCGCGCCGGGGCCGTTACCGACTGTTTGAAATAGGTCAGCACGTTGCTGGCCTTTTCCGGATCGGCGTCCTTGATCAGGAACGGCACGGCGATTTCTTCTTCGAAGCGGATCGGCGTGAAGCCACCGTTGGTTTGCGGCGTGGCCTGGGTGATGATGCGCCGCACGTTGCCGCCGTGATAACGGGTGACGTGGTTCCAGAGCACTTCCACCCCGCTCTTGGGAATCGGGAACGCGTAGTAACGGTTGCCAGTGAAATTGGCCAAGCCGTTGCCTTCGTTGATGGCGTTCACATTGAGCGCACTGCGCTTGGCCGACTCGTAGATTTGCGGCGGCAGGCCAACGCTGCGATGGGTCGGGTAGACCGGAATTTTGTAGGTCTCCGGATAGCGCTTGAACATCGCGACCTGGCCTTCGGACAGCTTGTCCTTGTATTTGTCCACGGTCGCGGCAGTGATGGTGAACAGCGGCTTTTCATTGGCGAACGGGTCAGCCAGGAAGCCTTTGCCGTCCACGGCACCGGCGTTTTTCGGGATACCGCCGGTCCAGGCCGGAATCGAGCCATCGGCGTTGCCGGCCTTTTCGGCGCCCAGCGGCGTGAGGCTGGTGCCCAGTTTGTTCGCTTCCTCCGGCGAAACCGCCGCCATCACATTCGCTGCCAGCAGGCTCAGGGCCAGGGCACCGCACTGCAGGATCATCTTGCGCATTGGGTTTTCCTTGTCAGCCAGATCAGAAGTTCACGCCGAAGCTCAGCGCGAGGAAGTCGCGGTCTTCGAGAACGTTGTAATCGCCGCCGAAGAAATCGGTGTAGCTCAGGCTGGCGGTGTAGGTGTTGCGGTAATCGGCATCGACACCCAAGCTGACCGCCTTGGCGCCTTCGTTGAACAAGCCGTTGGGGCCATAGCCGGCCACGTCATGGGACCAGGACACGTTGGGCTTGAAGTTCACCCCACCGATGACGTTGGAATAATCGAGAATCGCCCGGGCGCGGTAGCCCCAAGAGGTCGAGGTGACGAAACCATCAGTGTCGCCGTTGAAACCATACTGGCCGTAGACCGAATCGCGGCCATAACGCAGTTGGTCTTTCGATTCGAGTCCACCGACATGCACGACTGCCGCCTCGCCCACTACGGTCAGGCGATCGGCGCCCAGTACCTGGTCGAAGAAGTGGGTCAGGGTGCTCTGGACCTGAGTGACTTCCTTGCGGCGGTAGCCGGTGTTATCGGCACCCGGCGAAGTGGCGATGGGTGACGCGGCGCCACCGGCAATCGGATTCACCAATGCGAGGGTCAGGTCGTTGGTGCTGATCTGCACCGGTGCGTTGGGGCGATAGCTGATTTCGCCGGTCCATGCGGTACCGGTGGGCAGCGTGGTGGAGAAACTGGCGCCGTACAGGCGGATGTCTTCAGGGTATTCAAGGTAATACCCACCGCGCCCCAGCATCACGCTTTGCGCCAGGCCGGCGCCGCTGCCAGGGGCGATGGCGTTTGCAGTCGCGACCATCCGTGGCAACGCAGCCAGCGTAGAGAGCCCCGCCGTAGTGGTGCCAACGGTCGGCGTGCGGCTGTGATAATTCATGAAGTACAGGCCGTACTCGGTGTCATCGCCGAGCCAGCGCAACGCCGTGCCCCACTGGCCGGAGTCCCGCGCATCGCGGTCACCGCCACGGGGAATGACCACGCCTTCGCTGGTCACTTGGATGCCCTGGCCGAATGCGGTGGTCAACGGCACGAACGGTGCAATCGCCGGGCTGCCTACGGTATAGCCATCGGTGCAACCATCGGCGACCACGTCGTTACCGAAGAAGGTGCCGCAGTTGTCCACAACCGTCTGGTCCCACTCCAGTTGATAGAAGCCTTCAACGGTAAGCTTGTCGGTCAAGCCCTGGGAGGCGAACAGCATGTTCACCGGAATCAGGCCTTCCTTGATCTCCGCCCCCGGGCGACGGAACGCGGACACGTCCACCGGATTGATGCTGTTGATGGAGTTGCCGATGAAAGTACTCTCACCCCAACTGACCACCTGCCTGCCGGCGCGCACCGTGCCTGGCAAGTCGGCAATGGAGTAGTTGTGATAGACGAAGGCATCGAGAATCTGTGCCCCTGACGACTTGGCGCCCTCCTTGCGATTGCTGTCGCTGATGTCCTTGAACTCGCGGTTTTCATCCTTGAGTTCGAAGTCATACCAATACTTGCCCCGCACGAACACGCCAGTGTCGCCGTACTTGAGTTCCAGGTCATGCAGGCCCTTGAAGATTTTCGAAAAGGTCTCGCCCTTCTTGAAGTTCAACCGCCCATCGTCACCGGTAGAGGACTGGCCCCGACCGCCGTTGACCGTGCCGACAAGGTCACTGTCGGCATCGCGCATGCCCCAGCTCGCGCCAACCGACAGCGAAGAGTCGAACTGACCCTCGATTTCGCCAATATTGAAAGAAACGGCCTGCGCCTGGGCAGAGCAACCCAAGGCCACCGCGACGGCCAGCGCCTGCGGCTTGAAGATGGCGCGCATTGTTATTGTTGTCATGCGTCTTCCCCGGTGAGTGACAGAGGCTTCACCCTACTGCCGCACGCCATGGGCGATAAGCGCACCAAGGAGGTATTCGCGCTGTACCTAAAAAGGATGACAGCCCATGCAGGACTGGCGTCTGCGCGGCGCATGAACGGAACGGATGATGGGTTATCAGCGCCGCGCATAACTGTCGGAGTGCTTGCAACTGTTGCGCGCACTGCAACAGTGCATGTCCGGATCCGGGCTGTTTCCCGAGACACCTGATCCTTATGCTGGCCGGGCTTGCAGGACAACGGGCCTGCAAGTGCCAAGTCGTCATGGCGTCCCTTGCGCCCGGCGCACCGTCATTCGGGTGGATTGCGCATCAATCCATCAGCCCCGTGTTCACTGACGTTGATTTGTAGCTCCTTTACAACGTCACGCTTAGGCCGCTGCTTTTTGCAGCGGCTTTTTTTATGGGCGGGTTATTTAACGCAGGGGAACTCTTCTTTCCTACACGGTTGTCGGAAACGTCCACCGCGCCAGCCACAGCGAAACTTATGGCCTGTTGTATCTTCCTACAACAAAGCCAGAAGCCAACTACGCATGCTTTTAAAACTCACTGTTACGCTGAAATCGTTCGCAGCATTTCGCTTCGATTTAATTACAGCGAGTCGTTTAAAAATGCAGATAAACAACCAAAGCTATCGTTCAAAAAAAGGTTATAACAGCCGCGTTCGTTTTTTGGTCTTCCATTACACCGCCGGCAACTTTGCATCGTCCATCAATGCATTAACCGGCCCTTCCGTCAGTGCCCATTACCTCATCCCGGACTTTGCCGATCCGACTTACCTGAAGGCCTGCTTCAAAGAACCACACATCTTCAACCTGGTGGACGAGAACCAGCGAGCCTGGCATGCCGGCGTGAGCAGTTGGGGTAATCGCAACAATCTGAACGACACTTCGATCGGCGTGGAGATTGTGAACCTGGCCACCGATAACCAAGGTCAATTTACTTTTCCGCCCTACAAGGCCCAGCAAATAGAGGCGATCGAATACCTGGCGGCAGACATTCTCAAGCGATATCCGGACATCAGCCCGGTCAATGTGGTGGGCCATTCCGATATCGCCGCCGGGCGAAAGAGTGATCCTGGCCCGATGTTTCCGTGGCACGTACTGTACCTCAAGGGTATCGGCGCGTGGTTCGATGACGCGACTCAGAAGTCTTTTGAGCAGGCGTACCTGGCCAACGGAATCCCCCTGCGGGAACAATTGCTCGGCCTATTCAAGAGGTATGGCTATGACACTTCGGCTGCCACGACAAGTGCCGGCTTCGAGCGTTTGGTAAGGGCTTTTCAGTTGCACTTTCGCCCGGCCAGGTATGACGGTGTGATGGACATCGAGACGGCCGCGAACCTGGCAGCCCTGGTGAAAAAGTACTTTCCGTGAGCCGATTGCTGCTGGCAGCAACCGGCCTGGGCAATAAGACTTAAATGGCGTGGCGTTGCAGGTTCGCCATCATCTCTTTCAAGGCTTCCAGATTGTCGTTCGGGTGTACCGCATCCTGGAAATCGCAGATCTGCTGCCAATGGGCGGCGACGTCTTCAGGGGAAAAACCTTCGCGCGGATCGAACCCCGCGCCCAGGCTGCGCTCCCAGCGCACCTTGCCCATCCAGCCGCCGCCCACTTCGAACAGCCCGGAGGTTTCCTGGCAGGCCTCACTGGCTAGATACACGACCAGCGGACTGACAAGTTCAGGCTTGAGTTGCTCGAACACCTGCGGCGGGATCAAGCCTTCGGTCATGCGCGTGCCGCCCGTTGGCGCGATGGCGTTGACGAGAATGTTGTTCTTGCGGCCCTCGATGGCCAGGGTACGAGTCAGGCCATAAAGGCCAAGCTTGGCCATGCCGTAGTTGGACTGCCCGAAGTTGCCGTAGATGCCGGAGGTGGAGGCGGTGAAAATCACTCGTCCGTAGTTCTGCTCGCGCAGATGTGGCCAGGCGGCACGGGTGACTTTATAGGCCCCCTCGACATGAACGCGGTAAACCAGGTCCCAGTCGGCATCGTCCATCTTGTGGAACGTCTTGTCCCGCAGGATCCCGGCGTTGTTGACGACCACATCAACCCGACCGAACGCATCCAGCGCGTTCTGCACAAGCTTGTCACCGTCGGTGACAGAGTCGTGGTTGGCCTCGGCGATGCCGCCGGCCTCGCGGATTTCTGAAACCACGCGATCGGCTGCCGAAGCGTTGGCGCCCTCCCCTTGAGCCGAGCCGCCCAGGTCGTTGACCAGTACTTTTGCGCCATGCCTTGCGAACAACAGCGCATGGGCACGCCCCAGGCCACCACCGGCTCCCGTAACGATTACGACTTTATCCTCGAAGCGCACAGACTCATTCATGGAAGAACTCCAGCAGGCCAGTAAGACGATGAACAGGAGTGTCCGGTACAAACCCGCCGGTCACAATCAACTCGGCTGAGAGTGAATAGCGCGCAATAAGGTGAGGGGATGATGCAGGCGATACGTCACGAGCAAGCCATTTGCCTGCAAGTCGCGGCAATGACTTCGCGAAACGCCAGGTAATGCTTGAGGACCTGTACCGGTGCCTCGGTGTGCGGATAGTGACCAATGTCGGGCAGTAGCACCGTGTCGGCATTCGGGATAAGGGCGCGGTAACGCGCGACCATATGCGCACCGGAAATCGGGTCGAACGCGCCATCGATGACCCGCATGGGCACACCACCCCTCTGCATCGCATGGACCCAGCGATCACGCTGCACGCGACGCTCCGGAACATACGTGATGAGTCTGTGCATGATCCGCGGACCGCGATGAGTTTCGACCAGGCTCCAGTAATCATCCAGCTCGCTTTCGGAGGGGCCGGTCCTGGGACCGAAGATCTGCCGGAAGCTTTTAACCAGGCCGTCCCGTGAAAACGCCCGGCCAATCAGCCAACCCAAAGGGCTGAGCAACAGTCTTTGCATCAGCACGGGACGATGGGTTTCCGGGAACAGGCCACCGTTGAGAAACACACAACTGGCGACATCGATGCGCGCCTCGCCATGCCGGGCGATCAACTCTTGGGCCACGCTGTCGCCATAATCATGGGCCAGCACGTGGACCCCTTGCGTCACCTTCAGGTGCGCGAGCAAGGCCTGCTGCAAATCCGCCTGTTCCAGCAGGCTGTAGACGTGATCTGCCGGTTTGGCGGAATCACCAAAACCGAGCATGTCGCAGGCAATCACCTGGTAACGCTGTGCCAGTGGCTGCCACAGGTAATGCCAATCCCAACTGGCGGTGGGAAAGCCGTGAATCAGCAATAGCGGCTCGCCGTGCCCCGCCGTCCAGTAGCGGATCGCGTGGCCGCGAAACATGAACGTCTGGCCGCGCTGACGCCAGATACGCAGGGGAATCTGGACCATGGGCATCAGCTTTTATAACCCGTGTCTTGCTGATCGAGCTTACGCAGCAGCGCCGGCCAGGCCAGCGCGCCGCCCATTCCCTGCGCGCTTTTGGTCACCCCGGCGACCATCGCTCGAGCCCCGGCCAGCACCTGTGGCTCGATGGCGATCAACTCGGCACCACCCGTCTGGGCCAGCACCTGGATATCGCAGGCTCGCTGAAAAATGAACATCATCAGAAAGGTATCGGCGATGGTGCCGCCGCAGGTCAGCAGGCCATGGTTATGCAGCATGAGGAAGTTCTTGTCGCCCAGGTCCGCTTGCAAACGAACCTTTTCTCCAGGATCAAGGGCAACCCCTTCATAGGGGTGATACGCCAGGCTCGACAGCACGAACAGCGACTGTTGGCTGATCGGCAGCACCCCTTGCTTCTGTGCCGAGACCGCGACGCCGGCTGCGGTGTGGGTATGCAGCACGCACACCACATCGTGCCGCACCTCGTGCACCGCACTGTGGATGGTAAAACCGGCAGGGTTGATTTCGTAGGGACTGTCCATCAGCTTGTTGCCGGCCTGATCGATCTTGACCAGGCTCGACGCGGTGATTTCATCGAACATCAAGCCGTACGGGTTGATCAGGAACTCTTCAGTGCCAGGAACCTTGGCGGAGATATGGGTGAAGATCAGATCGTCCCAGCCATGCATCGCGACCAGCCGATAACACGCGGCCAGATCGACCCGTGTTTGCCACTCCGCCGCACTGACCTGATCCTTGATACCGGGTGTCGATTGAATGGGGGTTACGCTCACGGCTATGACCTCTGGCTTCTTTTTATGGAAAAGATATCGACGATTTTCGCGAACAAGAAAACCAGTCTAGTCAGCCCCGGCCAGGTCGGTAGTTGCGTTGGCAGCCAGCTTACTGGCCGAGCGAGTCAGCCCGAGCCTGTTTCACATGCGCAGGCTATGTCCTTTCAACCGCGCAACGCATCGACCAGCTCGCCCAGCCAGGGCTCGGCATCGGTCTCAGGTGTCACGCTTTCGCTGGCATCGAGGCGCAACATTGGCAGCACTTCGCGTATCCCCAACTCGGCGAACAACTCGCGCATCTGCTCGCCACCACCGCAGAACGTATCGCCATAACTGGCATCCCCCAGGCCGATGACGGCGCCGGGCAGAGCGCGAAACGACGCGGGCAATTGGTCGCGAATCGTCGAGTACAGTGGCATCAGGTTGTCAGGCAGTTCACCCATGCCCGTCGTCGATGTCACCGCCACCATGGCTTGCGGTTCGAACGCCTGAATATCCGCCAGTGTCGCCCGAGGATTGTGGAATGTTTCGAAACCGGCATCACCCAGCATTTTGGCAGCATGCCGGGCAACTTCTTCGGCCGTGCCGTATACGGAGCCGGAAAGGATGGCGACTTTCATCAATGTGATCCTGGAACTCAATTCAAAGAGTGCGAATAGTAACAGGGCTGTGCGCTTAAGCTGAGATTGACTCTCGACAATCAATGCTGGCAATTGGACACTCTGCGAGATTCTTCTAGAATGCAGCGCACACGGATGTCTAAGGGGAATTTCCATGATTAACGCGCACCTGATGCAGCTCGTAATCAACGCTTCGAATGACGGCATTGTCATTGCCGAAAAAGAAGGCGATGAAGACAATATCCTGATTTACGTCAACCCGGCATTCGAGCGGCTGACGGGCTATAGCCGCGACGAAATCCTCTATCAGAACTGCCGCTTCCTGCAGTCGGGCGACCGCGATCAGCCAGCTCTGGAACAGATCCGTATGGCCCTGAAGTTAGGAGGCTCATGCCGGCAAATATTGCGGAACTACCGTAAGGACGGTACGCCGTTCTGGAATGAGTTGTCGCTGTCCACTGTCAAGAACGAGGCGGATGGCCACACGTATTTCGTTGGCGTACAGAAAGACGTAACGGCTCAAGTAAAGGCTCAACAGCGCGTCGCTCAGCTGGAATCAGAGCTGGCCGAAGCCCGGGCGACCATCGCGCGACTCAATACGACGAATGGTGCAAACAAAACGGCGAATTAACGGTCAGTCACTACACTCAACCGTGAAAGTGGCACCTTATGCAGCGCGACGCCCTTCTGACCCAGGATGAGCTGGACTTCATCCGGACCATGCAGCACAACCCGCAGCTCAACGAGCGGGATGTCACGTCGAGCTTGCTGGTAAACGGCGGGTCGCAGATCCGGGATCTATTGACGCGCCTGGCGGCGAATGAACAAGTCACTTTGCAGGCGAATTTCGAAAACCAGCAGATGACGTTTCCGTTGCATCTGGTTGAAGATGAATTCCACGCCATGCACCTTCGCCTGGGTGTGCCGAGCATCTATGAGGACGGACCGAAAATCCGCCCCTGGCGCCTGGCGCTCGACGAGCCGGTAGCCTTGGAAAATGCCAAGGGTCAGCCGGGGGCTTTATGGGTGCACGAAGTGTCTTGCAAGGGCGTACTGCTGGAAATTCGCAACCGTACCAAACCACCCAGACAATTCGTCTCGTGGTTCAGCCCGTCAGGCTACGAGAGGATTTCACTGCGCGGTACGTTCGAGCGAGAAACAGACCAAGGAATGTATGCCTACCATCTGAGCCAGCATGATCAGGACGAAACCGAGCGCCTGCGTCAGTACATCCTTCAACAGCATCGCCTGACCCATCCGACGATGCATCTCTAGCGGTGGTTCAAGTGTCCAGGTTGCCGGTCAGGAATTGACACAAACGCTGGCGCATCACCGTACCTTCATTTCCCAGACAAGCGATCGCTGACCCCCCCAGACTTTCCTGCGCCAGGTCGGACGCATCGCCGGCGAGCATGACCGGGCAATCCAGGCTCATCGCCAACCGGTTAAGGCGTTTAGGCAGCTCGGCAACTGGCGCATGGTTGGAAACCAGTACCAGCGCCAAAGGCTGCATTTTCTGGCAAACCAGGGTCAGCTCGTCAAAAGGTTGGCCGACCGTCATGACCCTGACGCCGACCTCAACCTTGGACACATACAGCGCCGTTACCAGCAGCTCCAACTCCCGACACTGGCCCGCGATGGCGCTGACCAGCACACGTCTCGATGAGAAATCTCGCTTGAGCAGCAGTCGCTGCGTTACGCGCGAACGCAGGAAACCATCGAAAAACAGCCATTCACTCGTCTGTCCGAACTCATGTTGGCGTTGCAGTAGCTCTCGCCAGAGCGGCATCAAGATGTCTTGAAATACGACCGGCACGGCATAGCTGGAAAAAATCTGACCGTAGACGCGATCGAGTTCCACGTCGTCAAAGTTACCGACTGCGTCCAGCACCTGGTATTGCCACTGACTATAATCGGCGCGTACCAGATCGGAAGAAATGAATTTGGAAACCGGCTGTGCCGATTCTGCCCTGGCGAGGATTTTTCCTACCTTACTCACGGCTACGCCGCGCTCGATCCAGGCAATGATACGGCGGACTTTTTCGACATCGCCCATGGAATACAAGCGATGGCCGCTTTCGGTGCGAGTGGGTTGGATCAGACCATAGCGTCGCTCCCATGCACGCAAGGTCACTGGATTAACACCCGTCAACCGCGCCACTTCACGGATAGGAACCAGGTCTTCGCGCGCCAAGGCGTCGGACACCTGGAACGCGATGTTATCCTCGGTGTTTACGCTCATTCGCGTCGTTTACCCGACTGGAAAATGGGATCCCATTTTAGCTCCCCCCAAGCACGTCATGACAAGGGCATAACGCGATCAACGCGCGCAATTGTTGTTTTTTACTCGACAGGGAATAATCCTTGCCTACGACTTGCAATCAGACGCTGCCCATTACCCATGGGGCGTATTCCCCGCGAACCTCTTATCCGGAGCGCCGCACTTGTAACATGGAGATACAAAATGTCTACCTCTCCCGTCACGCTAATGGTCGCCCGTCGCGTGGCCCATGGGCGCTACCAGGATTTGATTGCATGGTTGCGTGAAGGCGAGCAATTGGCCACCGATTTCGCCGGTTACTTGGGCTCGGGCGTGCTCGCTCCACCGCCCGGCGACGACGAATTCCAGATCATTTTCCGTTTCGCCGACGAGCAGACCCTGCATGCCTGGGAGTACTCCGCCTCGCGCACGGCCTGGCTGGAACGGGGGAGCGAGCTGTTTGCCCAGCCGTCCGAACATAGGGTGCGAGGTATAGATGGCTGGTTCGGCGCGATCGGCCAACGTCCGCCACGCTGGAAACAAGCGGTGGCTATCTGGCTCGCGTTCTTTCCTGTTTCGTTATTGTTCAATTTCCTCTTGGGACCATTGCTCAACGAACTGGGTTTGCTGAGTCGCGTCTTCATCAGCACCCTTATACTGACGCCGCTGATGGTCTACCTGTTTATCCCGATGTCGACTCATTTATTGGCGAGCTGGCTCACTGGCGCATCGCAACGGCCCTTGCCAACCAAGCCTTCCACGCAGAATCATTGAAGCGACACTAAACCGGTGGGAGCCACCGCGCTCCCACGGACTCGTCGCGGCGCCTCGCCTGAAGACTCCAGCCGCTCGTCATAAAGGAACGTATTCGTGAAACAGGGCACAACCGCTCCGATCCTGATCACTGGCGCAGCCCAGCGCGTCGGCTTGCATTGTGCCCGGCGGCTGCTGGAAGACGGGCACCCGGTGATCGCGACGTATCGCACCGAACGTCCGGGCGTACAGGCGCTGCGAGATTTGGGGGCCACGGTTCTGTTTGCCGATTTTGCCAGTGAATCGGGGATTCTCGCGTTTATCGATCAGCTCAAGCAGCATACCCACCAGCTGCGCGCCATTGTGCACAACGCCTCGGCCTGGCTGGCCGAAGCCCCGGGCGGTGAAGCGGACGCCTTCCACGCCATGTTCGGCGTGCACATGCTCGCGCCTTATTTGATCAATCTGCATTGCGTCCAGTTGCTGGAACGGTCGGTACCGGCGGACATCGTGCACATCAGTGACGACGTGACGCGCAAGGGTAGCAGCAAGCATATCGCCTATTGCGCCACCAAGGCCGGGCTCGAAAGCCTGACCCTGTCCTTTGCGGCCAAGTACGCGCCTGCAATCAAGGTCAACGGTATCGCCCCGGCCCTGCTACTGTTCAATCCCGACGATGATGCGGCCTACCGTGCCAAGGCGTTGGCCAAGTCCGCGCTGGGCATCGAACCCGGCAGCGAAGTGGTTTACCAGAGCCTGCGTTATCTGCTGGATAACCCTTACGTTACCGGCACGACGCTCACCGTGAACGGCGGACGGCACATCAAATAGTCCTGTTTCGAGGAAGCACCATGGCGTTATCGCCCCAGCATTACCGCGAGATCCTGATCGGCCTGGGCGAAGATCCGGAGCGCGAAGGCCTGCTGGACACCCCGGTGCGCGCAGCCAAGGCCATGCAGTATCTTTGCCACGGCTATGATCAGAGCGTCGAGCAGGTGGTCAATGGCGCTTTGTTTGCCTCCGACAGCGATGAAATGGTGATCGTTGCCAATATCGAGCTCTACTCACTGTGCGAACATCACCTGCTGCCCTTCATCGGCAAGGCCCATGTGGCTTATATTCCTACGGGCAAGGTCCTGGGACTGTCGAAGATCGCCCGGCTGGTGGACATGTTCGCCCGCCGCCTGCAGATCCAGGAAAACCTCACCCGGCAAATCGCTGACGCGGTGCAACACGTCACCCAGGCCACCGGTGTGGCGGTGGTGATCGAAGCCCAGCACATGTGCATGATGATGCGCGGTGTCGAGAAACAGAATTCGACCATGAACACCTCAGTGATGCTCGGCGCCTTTCGCGAGTCCAGCAACACCCGCCAGGAGTTCCTGCAATTGATTCGACGGAGCCAATAAATGCCACAACTTCAGCCCGCCATGGCGCGTATCAAGGTCAAGGACCTGCGCCTGCGTACGTTCATCGGCATCAATGAGGATGAGATTCTCAACAAGCAGGATGTGTTGATCAACCTGACCATTCTCTACGCCGCCCAGGATGCGGTGCGCGACAACGATATCGAGCACGCGCTGAACTACCGCACCATCACCAAGGCGATCATCGCCCACGTGGAAGGCAACCGCTTCGCCCTGCTCGAACGCCTCACCCAGGAGCTGCTTGACCTGGTCATGGCCAACGAGTCGGTGCTGTACGCCGAAGTCGAAGTGGACAAGCCGCATGCCTTGCGATTTGCCGAGTCGGTGTCGATTACCCTTGCTGCAAGTCGGACTACTTCGTAGCCGCTACAAGCCTCAAGCTGTAAGCTTCAAGCCTGACCACCGCAAACCCACCTACAGCTTGAAGCTTGCCACTTGAAGCTGTCTCGCAGAGACCTCCATGAACGACCAACAACGCCTCGAACTCGAAGCCGCCGCTTTCCGTCGGCTGGTTGCCCATCTGGACAGCCGCAAGGATGTGCAGAACATCGACCTGATGAACCTCGCCGGTTTCTGCCGCAACTGCTTGTCCAAGTGGTACAAGGCCGCTGCCGACGAGCGCCAGATCGAGGTCAGCCTCGACGATGCGCGTGAGGTCGTCTACGGCATGCCGTACGCCGAGTGGAAAGCCCAATACCAGAAAGAAGCCAGCGTCGAACAGCAGGCGGCGTTTGCCAAAGGAACTCCCGATGCCTGACCTGAACACCTTCCGCGCCAGCCTCAAAAGTGGCGAACATGTCTTTGCCGATACCCTGGCCTTTGTCGCCGATGGCTACGACTACCAGCCCCGGGCTTTCAACAACGGCGGTGTTGAAAACGTCGCCGGGCAGAATGAAGGTTCGTGCAAGACCCTGGGCCTGGCCCTGCTTGAAGGCTTGAGCGATGAAGAAGCACTCCAGGCGTTTGGCGAGCATTACCGCTCGGTGCTGGCCACGCCCGAAGGCAGCGACCACGGCAATATCCGCGCGTTGATGGCCCATGGTCTCGCCGGCGTGAAGTTCGAGGCGCAACCACTACAGCGTCGCTGATCCGCTTTTCGTGGCGAGGGAGCTTGCTCCCGCTGGGCTGCGCAGCAGACCCAAGCAGTCAGATTCAATTTGCCTGACACACCGGGTTGTGAGATTTCGGGGTCGCTTCGCGCCCCAGCGGGAGCAAGCTCCCTCGCCACAGAAGCGGTTCTGGCAAGCTTCGCACTTATCCACATCCCGACTTTTAAGATTGACCCGGCAACTTTATTTCGTTTGCCGGCTCTCCCTGCTCACGGCTTAGATAAAGGACATCTTTCCTCCGCCGAGCCGTCCATCCATGAGCAGCAAAACCATCAGCCAATCGATTTCCTTCGTTCACCCCGTCAGCCTCAGCCACGGCAGGAACGCCGAAGTCTGGGACGTTGACGGCAAGCGCTATATCGATTTCGTGGGTGGCATCGGCGTGTTGAACCTCGGCCATTGCCACCCACGCATCGTCGAGGCGATCCGCGAGCAAGCCACCCGCCTTACCCACTACGCCTTCAACGCCGCGCCCCATGAGCCCTATATCCAGCTGATGGAGCGCTTGGCCGCATTCATCCCGGTGGATTACCCGATCAGTGGCATGCTCACCAACAGCGGGGCGGAGGCTGCAGAAAACGCCTTGAAAATCGTCCGCGGCGCCACGGGTCGCACCGCGGTGATCGCTTTTGACGGCGGTTTCCACGGTCGAACCCTCGCCACGCTGAACCTCAATGGCAAGGTCGCCCCATACAAACAAAAAGTCGGCGTACTGCCCGGGCCGGTTTATCACCTGCCCTACCCCAGCCAGGACAACGGCGTGACGTGCGCCGAGGCGTTGAAAGCCATGGACAGGCTGTTCAGCGTCGAGATCGACGTGAACGATGTGGCCTGCTTCATCGTTGAACCGGTGCAGGGCGAAGCCGGGTTCCTGGCGATGGACGTGAGCTTCGCCCAGGCGCTGCGACAATTTTGCGACGACAAGGGCATCGTATTGATCGTCGATGAGATCCAGTCCGGCTTCGGCCGCACCGGCCAGCGCTTTGCATTCCCTCGACTGGGCATCGAGCCCGACCTGATCCTGCTCGGTAAAAGCATTGCCGGTGGCGTCCCGCTGGGGGCGGTGGTGGGGCGTAAATCACTGCTGGACACCTTGCCCAAGGGCGGGCTCGGCGGCACTTATTCGGGCAACCCCATCGCCTGCGCCGCCGCCCTGGCGACCCTGGACGAAATGACCGATGCGAACCTGCGGGCCTGGGGCGCCCAGCAGGAAGAAGCGATTGTCAGCCGTTACCAGTCATGGCGCAGCCGTGGCCTGTCACCGTACCTGGGCCGGTTGACCGGCGTCGGCGCGATGCGCGGCATCGAGCTGGCCAACGCCGACGGCACCCCGGCGACAGCACAACTGACCCAACTGCTGACCCTGGCACGGGACGCGGGTTTGCTGCTGATGCCCAGCGGTAAGTCGCGGCACATCATTCGCCTGCTGGCGCCATTGACGACTGAGCCGACGGTGTTGAAAGAGGGGTTGGATATTCTGGAGGACTGCCTGGCGAAGCTGTCCTGAAATCCAGGATGCGCTGAGGGACTGACATAACGAATTATGTTCGCTTGTGGTAGCCGATTACGGCTGGCAATACTGGCCAACTGTCCTTGTTGCCGGAAGAGATCGCTGCCACCCCACACGCCCGAGGCATCCATGTATCACGACAATATAATCTATAAGAAAAAGTCCAATGATCCTCGATTCCTGCTGGGTGTAGCCGTGGTGCTGTTCCTGGGTTCATACGTGATGAACCTTGGCAACAGCGCCCTCAGCCACTTTCTGCAACCGCTGCTGGGGAGCGCACCGGACAGCCTCGGCGCGCGCAACATCGCCATCGGCCTGGGGATCGCCCTGCTGGGCACGCTGAATTTCCACGTCCTCGGTCGGCTGAAATTCAAGGTGCAGACCACCGTGGTCTGGGTCGAGTTGCTGGTACTGTTCCTGGCGTTCTTCGACACCTTCAATCTCTCCTACAGTTTCATCCTCGACAAGGTCGGTTTCCTGATCATTCAGGGCGCGGCCACCACCCTCTACATCTCAGCCATCGCCATCGTGATTGCCTTTGTCCTGGCCCTGGTCGGCGCAGTCGCCAAGCTGTCCAACAACGGTCTGGCCAATGCCTTGGCCTCGTTCTATACCTCGTTCTTTCGTGGCGTGCCGCTGCTGATCCAGATCTACCTTATCTACCTGGGCCTGCCGCAACTGGGTTATGTGGTCGATGCGGTGCCCGCCGGCATCCTGGCCCTGGCCCTGTGCTACGGCGCCTACATGACGGAGATCTTCCGTGCAGGCATCCAGAGCATCCCGGTGGGCCAATGGGAGGCCTCGCGGGCACTGGGCATCAGCCCATTCAAGACCCTGAGCCGGGTGATCATGCCCCAAGCCCTGCGCGTCATCATCCCGCCTACTGGCAACCAGTTCATCGCGATGCTCAAGGACAGCTCCTTGGTGTCGGTGATTGGCGTCTGGGAACTGATGTACCTGGCCAAGACCCAGGGTCGCGCGGACTTCCGCCACTTGGAAATGCTGATCACCGCCGCGATGATCTACTGGGCCCTGTCGTTCGTACTTGAACGGGTGCAGGCGCGGATTGAAAAACGGGTCAATCGATCCACTGCAAGGGGTTGATGCGTGATGACTCGAACCGATACCGCCCGGCATCTCGACCCGGCAACCACTGCCCAGGCCGACGCACCGATGATTGCCATCAAGGGGCTGAACAAGTGGTATGGCAATTTCCATGCGTTGCGTGACGTCGACCTGACTGTCGCACCTGGCGAAATCCTGGTGGTCTGCGGCCCGTCGGGCTCGGGCAAGTCGACGATGATCCGCTGCATCAACCACCTGGAAAACTTCCAGAAAGGCCAGATCCAAGTCAACGGCATCGTCCTCACCAGCGAGGCCGAGAGCGTCAGCGCCGTGCGCCGCGAAATCGGCATGGTGTTCCAGAGCTTCAATCTTTTCCCGCACCTGAGCGTCATCGACAACCTGACCCTTGCCCCGCAACTGGTCCAGGGCGTGTCCAGCGCCGACGCGAAAAAACGCGCCCGGGTCTACCTGGAGCGGGTGCGCATCGCCGAGCACGCCGACAAATACCCCTCGCAATTGTCCGGCGGCCAGCAGCAGCGCGTGGCGATCGCCCGCGCGTTGTGCATGAACCCGAAAGTCATGCTCTTCGACGAGCCCACCTCGGCCCTCGACCCGGAAATGGTCCACGAAGTGCTGGACGTCATGGGCGAGCTGGCCGGCGATGGCATGACCATGATTTGCGTGACCCACGAAATGGGCTTCGCCAGCAAGGTCGCCGACCGGGTGCTGTTCATGGACCAGGGCCAGGTGATCGAACAAGCCACGCCCGCCGATTTTTTCAACAACCCGCAGACCGAACGCGCGCAAAAATTCCTGTCGCAGATCATCGGTCACTGAGAACCGCTTTACCCCGCATAACAATAACGAAAAGTGGAGATGCACATGCTCAGTCAAAAACGCGCAATCACCCTGGCAGCCGCCCTGTCCCTGCTGTTCGTCGGCGCCGCCAACGCCGGGGCGGTCCTGGACAAGATCCAGAGCAGCAAGCAAATGACCGTCGCCACCTCGGCGACATGGCCGCCCCAAGGCTTTATCAACGACAAGAACGAAATCGACGGTTTCGACATCGACGTGTCCAAGGAAATCGCCAAGCGCCTGGGCGTCGCGGTCAAGTTCGTGACGCCGGATTGGGACGTCATCACCGCCGGCAAGTGGAACGGCCGCTGGGACATGTCCGTGGGCTCGATGACCGCCACCACCAGCCGTGCGCGCATCCTCGACTTCCCCGCCACGTACTACTACGTGCCCTATGTGTTCGCGGTCCACAACGACTCGACCCTGACTAACCGCCAGGCACTCAACGGCAAGACCATCGGGGTCGAGGGTGGCACAACGTCCGAAGACTACCTGAACCAGCATCTGGCGATCGAAGCGACCGACATGCCGCCGGTCAACTATGACGTGAAGGCCGGAAAGATGAAGACCTACGCCGGCTCCCTTGGCCCGCTGGATGACCTGCGCCTGGGTAACGGCGTGCGCCTGGACGCGATCCTTACCCAGCGCAGCACCCTGGAAGCGGCCGTCAAGAAGAACTACCCGTTGCGGGCCGTCGACGCGACGGCGGTGTTCTACGAACCGCTGGCCATCGCGACCGACAAGGGCGACCCGGAGCTCAAAGCCAAGCTTGCCGAAATCATCGGCCAGATGCACAAGGACGGCACGCTGACACAGTTGTCGACCAAGTGGTACGGCGTCGATTATTCGGTCGTCAAATAACACCTCGTGCGGGAGCGGGCGTGCTCGCTCCCACTCAATGACTTCAAGGATCGATCATGTCCTTTCCCGGCACCTGGTACTCCCAAACCTCGCTGCCCCGTACAGCCAGGCCAGGACTCGGCAGCGCCGAAGCCTGCGACGTCTGCATCATAGGCGCCGGTATCGCCGGCCTCACGGCGGCGCTGGAACTGACGCAGCGCGGCAAACGCGTGATCCTGCTGGAAACCCATCAAGTCGGCTGGGGCGCGTCGGGACGCAACGGCGGCGTGGTGTCGGCGGGCTGGGCCGAAGGCTCGGCGGCCATTCGTAAAAAAGTCGGGCTGGAGCAGGCCAAGGCACTGTTTCAGATGTCGGTGGAAGGCGTGGAGATCGTGCGCCATAACATGACTAGCCTGGCATTGACCGGTTGCGATCCGTCCGCCGGCACGATCCGGGTCAAGCGCTACGATGACAGCGCCGGTGTAAAAGCCCATATCGAAAACATGCGCCGGGATTTCGGTTACGAACTCAATTTTCTCGACGTCGGCCAAGTGCGTGAACGGGCCCACACCCGCCGCTACTTCCAAGGCATCGAAGACCCCAACGCCCTGCATTTTCATCCCCTGAACTATTGCCTGGGGCTGGCTTCGGTCATCGAAGCGGCTGGCGGGCGGATCTATGAGAACACCAAGATGCTCGCCTGGCACCGCGAGGGGGTCGACAAAGTCATCCGCACCGCCCAGGGTTCCGTGCGCTGCCAGGACCTGGTGTTCTGCGCAGGCGGCTACGGCGGCCCGGAACTGCAAAAGCTCAGCCGCGCCTACTTGCCTATCGCGACCTATGTGGTACTGACCGAGCCGCTGGGCGAATTGATCAAACAAGTTCTCAATTGCAGCGCCGCCTTTTCCGACGACCGTCGCGCCTCGGACTACTATCGCGTCGTCGACGGTGATCGCCTGCTCTGGGGCGGACGCATCACCACCCGCAACGAACAGAACGAAACGGCCCTGGCGGCCATGCTCAAGGCCGATATGGTCTCGGTTTATCCGCAACTGGCGTCGGCGAAGATCGAGTTGGCCTGGTCCGGACTGATGGGTTACTCCACCAACAAGATGCCCAACCTGGGCATGCTGGAACCGGGCGTGTGGGCCTGCACATCATTTGGTGGACATGGCCTGAACACCGGCTCCATCGGCGCCCGGGTCATCGCCGAAGCCGTGTGCGGGGAGAGCGAACGCTACAAGGCCTTCAGCCCTTATTGGCTCGACTGGAACGGCGGGCCGTTCGGGCGCGTCGCGGCGAACGCCATCTATCAATCGTTGAAGGTGATGGATTTTGTTCAGGAGCGGTTACGCGGGTGACGGGCCTCGCTCGGTTAACCACCGCCCATGAAAAAACCGGCCGAAGCCGGTTTTTTTGTGCCTGACGGATCAGAACGAAACGTTTTGCAGGCCGTCCAGGTAGCGCTCGGTGTCCAGGGCCGCCATGCAACCGGCGCCGGCCGAGGTGATGGCCTGGCGATAGACGTGGTCGGCCACATCGCCGGCGGCGAAGATGCCTTCGACGCTGGTGGCGGTGGCGTTGCCGTCGCGGCCGCCCTTGACCACCAGGTAGCCGTCCTTGAGTTCCAGCTGGCCTTCGAACAACGAGGTGTTCGGGGTGTGGCCGATGGCGATGAACACGCCGTCGACTTTGATCTCGTCAAAGCTGCCGTCGTTGTTCTTCAGGCGAGCACCGGTCACGCCCATGTTGTCACCCAGCACTTCGTCCAGGGTGGCGTTGAGCTTGAGGATGATCTTGCCTTCGGCGACGCGCGCGTTCAGCTTGTCGATCAGGATCTTCTCGGCGCGGAAGGTTTCGCGACGGTGGACCAGGGTCACGGTGCTCGCGATGTTGGCCAGGTACAGGGCTTCCTCGACCGCAGTGTTGCCGCCACCGACCACGGCCACGGGCTTGTTGCGGTAGAAGAAACCGTCGCAGGTAGCGCAGGCGGAAACACCTTTGCCCATGAACGTTTCTTCCGATGGCAGGCCCAGGTAGCGAGCGCTGGCGCCGGTGGCGATGATCAGGGCGTCGCAGGTGTAGGTCGCGCTGTCACCAGTGAGCGTGTACGGCTTGGCGGCGAAATCGACGGCATTGATGTGATCGAAAACGATCTCTGTCTCGAAGCGCTCGGCGTGTTCTTTCATGCGCTCCATCAAGGCAGGGCCGGTCAAGCCGTGAACATCGCCCGGCCAGTTGTCGACTTCGGTGGTGGTGGTCAATTGACCGCCGGCCTGCATGCCGGTGATGAGCAACGGCTTGAGGTTGGCACGGGCCGCATAGACCGCGGCGCTGTAACCGGCAGGGCCGGAACCGAGAATAATCACTCGCGAATGACGGACTTCAGACATGACCTGCTCCTGTTGACCGGACCTGTGAGGTCCGGAACGCCGGCTGAGCGGCGGGAATAAAAAAGGACTGTTGATGCACTTGGGGAAGGCTTTGGTTCGACAGTCCTGAAAAAGAATGGGTGCAGCGTATCGAGGGAGCGAAGATTAAGGAAATACGGTTTAACAATCCAGCTCATAGGTGAGCTCTATCCGCTGGCGCTTATTCAATAGGTACGATCCTTCAGTAAACCTTGTTACACGTGATGTCGTAGCTTTCCCGCGCCGGGCAAAGCCGGTAAGGTCGGCGCGTCCATCATTCCCTCGGAGCCACCTATGCCCGCCCCCGTCTTGTCCGGTCCGCAATATTTGCGAGAAGGTCTCAAGCTGGTCCTGAGCCCCGGCTTGCGCCTGTTTGTATTGCTGCCGCTGACGATCAACCTGGTGCTGTTCGTCGGGCTGATCTACCTGGCCGGCCACCAATTCAACCTCTGGGTCGACACGCTGATGCCGTCGCTGCCGGAGTGGCTGAGCTTCCTGAGCTACATCCTCTGGCCATTGTTCGTCGTACTGGTGGGGCTGATGGTGTTTTTCACCTTCACCATGCTCGCCAATATCATCGCGGCGCCCTTCAACGGCTTTCTCGCTGAGAAAGTCGAAGTGGTGGTGCGCGGCACTGATGATTTTCCGGCGTTCAGCTGGGGCGAACTGATCGCCATGGTTCCCCGCACCCTGGCCCGGGAAGCGCGAAAGCTCGGCTATTTCGTGCCGCGTGCCCTGGGGCTGTTCGTGCTGTCGTTCATCCCCGTGCTCAATATCGTCGCTGCGCCGCTGTGGCTGTTGTTTGGCATCTGGATGATGGCGATCCAGTACATCGACTACCCGGCGGACAACCACAAGCTGGGCTGGAACGAAATGCTCGCCTGGCTGCGGGAGAAACGCTGGCAGAGCCTGGGCTTTGGCGGCAGCGTGTACCTGGTGCTGCTGATCCCGGTGGTCAACGTCCTGATGATGCCGGCGGCGGTCGCCGGGGCGACGTTGTTCTGGGTGCGCGAGCAAGGTGCCGAGACGGCGTTGGCCCGGCAGGGCTGATCCCGTCACAAATCCGTCATCGTGGCGTCACAACGACGAAATGGCCTCGGTCGACACTGGGGCCATGACCACACTCCTGCACGTCACCCTCGTCACTGAAACCTTTGCACCGGAAATCAATGGCGTCGCCAATACCCTGGGGCGCCTTTACGACGGCTTGCGAGCCCGTGGACACCGCGTTGAGCTGATCCGCCCCCGCCAGGCCGCGGATCAAGGCCAGGCCAGCGACGATCAACTCCTGCTGTGCCGAGGCTGGCCTTTGCCGGGATATCCGGGCTTGCAGTGGGGGCAGGCTTCGATGCACAAGCTGCTCAGGCGCTGGAAACGTCATCGCCCGGACGTCTTGTATATTGCCACCGAAGGCCCCTTGGGCTTGTCGGCGTTGCGGGCAGCGCGGCGCCTGGGTATCTCGGTGGTCAGCGGCTTCCACACCAACTTCCAGCAATACACCCAGCAATATGGCCTCGGCTTGTTGAGTCGGCTGTTGACCCATTACCTACGCTGGTTTCACAACCGCTCGAGCCTGACCCTGGTGCCCAGCGTCAGCCAGCGCCTGGAGCTGGAACGCCGGCATTTTGAACGCGTGGCCTTGTTGTCCCGCGGCGTGGACAGCCGACTGTTTCATCCGGCCAAACGCTCGGCCGCTCTGCGCGAAGCCTGGGGCCTGGACGAAGGTGATATCGCAGTGATCCATGTCGGACGCCTGGCACCGGAGAAAAACCTGGGCCTGCTCACGCGCAGTTTCGACACCCTGTGTAACGCTTTTCCGACACAGCGAATCAAACTGGTGATCATTGGTGACGGTCCGCAGCGGCCTGCCCTCGAACAGCAATCGCCCGGGGCGATCTTCTGTGGCGCCCAGCGTGGCGAAGCGTTGGCGGCCCATTACGCGTCCGGGGACGTATTCGTTTTTCCGAGCCTGACCGAAACCTTCGGCAACGTCGTGCTGGAAGCGCTGGCATCCGGACTGGGCGTGGTGGCCTACGATCAGGCCGCGGCGGCGCAACACATCCGTCACGGTTATAACGGGGTGCTGGCGATGCCGGGGGATGAAGATGCATTCTGCGACGCGGCCCGCTGGCTGCTGGAAGAGCGCGAGGCCTTGCGTTGCGTGAGGCTCAATGCGCGCCAACATGCCAGTCGCCAGGGCTGGGCCTCGATCATCGAGCAGTTCGAGACGCTGTTGCGCGCAGTGTGCGTCGGCGAGCAGGGCCTGCCCGCTGCGCCGACGGTGCGCTGAGTGTTCGGAAAGGTCGGTTCAGGCGCTACTCAAACCAGCGTCATCAACGCCTCGCGGCTGAACGGCAGGATCTCTTGCTCGCGCCCTTCCCGGACTTTTTGCGCCCAGTCCGGATCCACCAGCAATGCGCGTCCCACTGCCACGAGGTCGAACTCTTCGTTGTTCAACCGCTCCAGCAGGTTTTCCAGGCTGGCCGGCTGGGCAATTTTATCGGTGTTGACCATGAACTGGAGGAATTCGCCATCCAGGCCGACGCTGCCGACGGTGATGGTCGGTTTGCCGGTGAGCTTGCGCGTCCAGCCGGCCAGATTCAGCTCCGAGCCTTCGAACTCCGGTTCCCAGAACCGGCGTGTCGAGCAGTGGAAAATATCCACGCCTGCGTCAGCCAATGGCTTGAGGAATTCTCCCAGCGCTTCGGGCGTCAGCACCAGACGCGCTGCGTAATCCTGCTGCTTCCATTGAGAGAAGCGGAAAATGATTGGGAAGCCCTCGCCCACCGCCGCGCGCACCGCGCGAATCAACTCGATCGCAAAGCGCGAACGGTTGGCCAGGCTGCCGCCGTAGCCGTCAGTGCGCTGGTTGCTGCCTTCCCAGAAGAACTGGTCCACTAGGTAGCCGTGGGCACCGTGGATCTCCACGCCGTCCATGCCGATGCTCTGGGCGTCTTTTGCCGCTTGGGCAAAGGCGGCGATGACTTCATTGATGTCCGCCTGGGTCATGCCATGAATCACGACCTGGCCATCCTTGAGTTTTTCGCTCGGACCATAGCCCGGCACGGCGCCATCCGGCTCGGTACCGAGGCGGCGCACATTACCCACATGCCACAGCTGGGGAACGATCTTACCGCCCTCGGCGTGCACCGCATCGACTACTTTTTTCCAACCGGCCAGTGCGGCGTCGCCGTAGAAGTGCGGTACGTTCGGATAGCCGTTGGAAGCCTTGTGGCCGACGGTGGTGCCTTCGGTGATGATCAGGCCGACCCCTGCCGCCGCTCGGCGACGGTAGTATTCGATAACCTTGGAGTTCGGCACGCCGCCCGGTGAAAACGAACGCGTCATCGGCGCCATCACGACCCGGGTCGGCAGTTCCAGCGCGCCGAGATGGAAGGGTTTGAACAGGGCTTTTACAGGCATGGGGCACTCCATGAAAACGAGGTCACAGGTCGGATATGACGACGATAATATGAGGCATGCACAGCGCTGGGTAGCACTATTGATTGGAGTGATTAAGGATCAAAAGGGGACGGTGAGGTTGTGGGTTCAAGCTCCCTTGCCACAAAGGCTCCGTGCTAGGCCAATGCTTTTTCAATCGCCTGGATGACCGAAGGATCATCCGGCGCGGTGCGCGGGGAAAAACGCGCCAGCACGCGGCCGTCCTTGCCGAGCAGGAATTTTTCGAAGTTCCAGGTGATGTCCCCGGGAAACTCCGCGCCTTCGCCCGCCAGCAGGCGGTAAAGCTGGTGACGGTCGTGGCCGTTTACTTCCAGTTTGCTCGACAGCGGGAACGTCACGCCGTAGTTGAGGCTGCAGAATTCCTGGATTTCCTGCTCGGTCCCCGGCTCCTGGCCGGCGAACTGATTGCAGGGCAGGCCCAGCACGCTGAACCCCTTGTCTTTGTATTGCTGATAGAGGTTTTCCAGCGCCGCGTATTGAGGCGTCAGGCCACATTTGGAGGCAACATTGACCACCAGCACGACTTGCCCTTTGAAGGGCGCCAGAGGAAGCTCCTGACCATCCAGCGCTGTCAGTTTAAGGTCGTGGAAAGCACTCATGACGAACTCCAGGGTTTGCGGATCTTTTCGAAACAGCCATGGGTGATGCTAACAGCAAGCGACTAAAAAGGCGCCATAGGGCGCCTCTCCAGTCAATCTGAGCGTAGCGCAGAAATCAATGCTGATGGCCGCCTTCACCATGGACGTGGCCATGGGCGATTTCTTCCTGGCTGGCGTCACGAATGTCGACGATCTTGACTTGGAAGTTCAAGCGCTGGCCGGCCAATGGGTGGTTGCCGTCAACGGTGACGTCGTCGCCTTCCAGGTCGCGGATGGTGACGATCTGCATCTGGCCGTCCGGCGCCGAAGCGTGGAATTGCATGCCCACTTCCAGCTCATCCACGCCTTCGAACATGCTGCGGCTGAGGGTGCTGACCAGTTCGGCGGAATATTCGCCATAGGCGTCTTCCGGCTCAACGGCAACGTTCAGCTCGTCACCGGTGGTTTTGCCTTCCAAGGCTTTTTCCAGGCCCGGGATGATGTTGCCTGCGCCATGCAGGTAGACCAGCGGAGCGCCGCCGGCGGAGCTGTCGATGACCTCACCAGCGTCGTTGGTCAGGGTATAGTCGATGGAGACAGCCTTATTGGCGGCGATCAGCATGGGGCGAGACCTTTTGCATAAGAATGAAGAACGGACAAGTCTAAACAAGGATTTGCCTGAAAGCGAACGGAACCCGGACAAACGGGCCTGCTCGAACAGACCAACGGTCACGGGTTTCCATCAGGATGAGGACGGGCACTGGGTGGCCGAGCTGTCCTGTGGCCACACCCAGCACCTGCGCCACCAGCCGCCGTGGCAATCCCGGGCCTGGGTGCTGGACCCTGCGCAACGTATTGAAAAAATAGGCCAGCCCTTTGATTGTGGCTGGTGCGCCCAAGGCCCGGTTAGCGATAACCTTGACGACTGAATTGATGGTAGACGGCCAGCCATAGGCCGCGCCTTGCTAGGGAAACCGCATGCAAACTTTTTTTATCGCGCCCACCGATTTTGGTGTGGGCCTGACCTCCATCAGCCTCGGGCTGGTGCGTACCCTCGAACGGGCCGGGCTGAAAGTCGGCTTTTTCAAACCCATCGCCCAGCCTCACCCCGGCGATACCGGGCCGGAACGCTCCACCGAACTGGTGGCCCGTACCCACGGCCTCAAGCCGCCACAACCCTTGGGCCTGGCCCATGTGGAACGCATGCTGGGCGACGGCCAGCTCGATGAACTGCTGGAAGAAATCATCACCCTCTACCAGCAAGCCGCCATCGGCAAGGACGTGCTGGTCGTCGAAGGCATGGTCCCGACCCGCAGCGCCAGCTACGCCGCCCGGGTCAACCTGCACTTGGCCAAGAGCCTGGACGCCGAGGTCATCCTCGTGTCAGCCCCGGAAAACGAAGTGCTGACCGAGCTGTCCGGCCGCGTCGAGTTGCAGGCGCAATTGTTCGGCGGGCCGAAAGACCCGAAGGTTCTTGGCGTAATCCTTAACAAGGTCCGCACTGACGAAAGCATGGAAGCGTTCTCCGCACGCCTCAAGGAGCACTCGCCCTTGCTGCGCAGCGGCGACTTCCGTCTGCTCGGTTGCATCCCGTTTCGCCCCGAACTCAACGCCCCGCGCACCCGCGACGTGGCCGACCTGATGGGCGCACAGGTGCTCAACGCCGGCGATTACGAGACCCGGCGCATGAGCAACATCATTATCTGCGCTCGCACCATGCGCAACACCGTGGAGCTGCTCAAGCCAGGCGTCTTGGTCGTCACGCCTGGCGACCGCGACGACATCATCCTGGCCGTGAGCCTGGCGGCAATCAACGGCGTGCCGCTGGCCGGCCTGCTGCTGACCAGCGACACCCTGCCCGACCCACGCATCATGGATTTGTGCCGGGGTGCGCTGCAGGCCGGGCTGCCGGTGCTGTCGGTGAGCACCGGCTCGTACGACACTGCCAACTTGCTCAACAACCTGAACAAGGAAATCCCGATCGACGACCGCGAGCGTGCGGAAATCATCACCGATTTCGTCGCCGGCCACCTGGACGCCAAATGGCTGCACCAGCGCTGCGGCACGCCTCGGGAAATGCGCCTGTCGCCGGCGGTGTTCCGCTATCAACTGATCCAACGCGCGCAGGCGGCGAACAAACGCATCGTGCTGCCTGAAGGCAGCGAACCGCTGACCGTCCAGGCCGCTGCCATTTGCCAGGCCCGGGGCATCGCCCGTTGCGTGCTGCTGGCCAAGCCGGCCGACGTCGAGGCGGTGGCGCGCGCCCAGGGCATCGAACTGCCGCCGGGACTGGAGATCCTCGACCCGGATTCGATTCGCGAGCGTTACGTCGAGCCGATGGTGCGGTTGCGCAAGAGCAAAAGCCTGAACGCGCCGATGGCCGAGCAACAGCTGGAAGACACCGTGGTCATCGGCACCATGATGCTGGCGCTGGACGAAGTGGACGGACTGGTCTCCGGTGTCATCCACTCCACCGCCAACACCATCCGCCCGGCGCTGCAACTGATCAAGACCGCGCCGGGATGCTCG
This sequence comes from Pseudomonas sp. Z5-35, assembly GCF_051131945.1. Lineage (NCBI taxonomy): Bacteria > Pseudomonadati > Pseudomonadota > Gammaproteobacteria > Pseudomonadales > Pseudomonadaceae > Pseudomonas > Pseudomonas sp. Z5-35. Next base: position 1,053,577 of record NZ_CP071640.1, on the reverse strand, counting down.
CTGGTGTCCTCGGTGTTCTTCATGCTGTTTCCGGAGGAAGTCCTGGTATATGGCGACTGCGTGATGAACCCGCACCCGAGCGCGACGGAACTGGCGGAAATTGCCCTGCAAAGCGCTGATTCCGCGGCAGCCTTCGGCATCACGCCACGGGTGGCGATGCTCAGCTATTCCAGCGGCGAGTCGGCCAGCGGCGAAGAAGTGGAGAAGGTCCGCGAGGCCACCCTGCTGGCCCACGAGGCACAACATGGCCTGTTGATCGACGGCCCGCTGCAATACGACGCCGCCGCCAACGAAGCCGTGGCGCGGCAACTGGCACCCAACAGCCAAGTCGCGGGTCGGGCGACGGTGTTTATCTTCCCGGACCTGAACACCGGCAATACCACCCACAAGGCCGTACAGCGCAGCGCCGATTGCGTCAGCCTCGGGCCGATGCTGCAAGGCTTGCGCAAACCGGTGAACGACTTGCCGCGCGGCGCCCAGGTCGACGACATCGTGTACACCATCGCCCTCACCGCGATCCAAGCCGCCAACCGACCTCTGGATATTTAAATGCTGGATTTCCTGCCTGCCCACCTGCGTGGCGTCATCGCTTCATTGCTGTTGGCGCTGAACACCATCGCCTGCTGCACACCGCTATTCGTCGTGGCGATTTTCAAGCTGTTGCTGCCCTTCCCCGCCGCCCAGCGCTTCACCGACTGGCTGATGAGCCACATCCACGAAGCCTGGATCAGCAACAATAAGGCCTGGATGAATCTGCTGCGCCGCACGCGCTGGCACCTCAGCGGCCTGGAGGGCCTCGACTACCAGCACTCATACCTGATCACCAGCAACCACCAGAGCTGGGTCGACATCATGGTGTTGCAGTACGTGTTGAACCGGCGCATCCGGCCGTTGAAGTTTTTTCTCAAGCAAGAGCTGATCTGGGTGCCTGTGATCGGCCTGGCCTGGTGGGCGTTGGGCTTTCCATTCATGAAGCGCTATTCCAAGGCATACCTGGAAAAGCACCCGGAAAAGAAAGGCAAGGACTTGGAAACCACGCGCAAGACCTGCGCGAAGTTTCGCAACAACCCCGTGGGCATTTTCAACTTCGTCGAAGGCACGCGCTTTACCGAAGGCAAGCATGCCCAGCAGCAATCGCCGTTTCGCTACCTGCTCAAGCCCAAGGCCGGTGGCATCGCGTTTGTGCTCGACGCGATGGGTGAACAGTTGGAATCGATTATCAACGTGACCATTCATTATCCCGGCGGGCGTCCCGGCTATTGGGACCTGCTCTGCGGCAAGGTCGATGAGGTGGTGGTGCATTTCCAGGAGCTGAAGATCCCCGCGCAATTCATCGGCATGAACTACGACCAGGATGGCGCCTATCGCCTGGAATTCCAGGGCTGGATCAACCAGTTGTGGCAGGACAAGGATGCGCTGCTTGCGCAGATGCATCGCGAGTATCCAGACCGCCACTGATGCCCGTTGACGATTCTGTAGTCACAAAAAGCCCGCCGATGATCACTCATCGGCGGGCTTTTACTTGAAGCTTGAAGCTTGAAGCTGCTCCCCTTATATCACCCCGTGCTTGCGTAGCAGCTCCAGCACCTGCTTGACGCTTTCCTCCAACGTCAGGGACTGGGTGTCGATCACCAGGTCGGCGTCCAGCGGCACGTCGTACGGGAAGGACTCGCCCGGGATGTTATCGCCGGCAGCGGCGTACAGCCCTTGCGGATCGCGTTGGGCGCACACCGCTGGCGACGCCTGGACGTAGACCGTCAGCAGACGCTCCCTGCCGATCAGGTCCTTGGCCTGCTCACGCCCTTCGGCACTCGGCGCAACGAACGCGGCGAGGGTCAGCAGGCCGGCTTCGTTGAACTGGCGTGCGACGTGAGCCGCACGACGCCAGTTCTCGGTACGCCCGGCACGATCCTGCGGCAGGCCTTTGTTCAAGTCATGACGCAGGTTCTGGCCATCGAGCACGAACACCCCACGGCCCTGGTCGAACAGCTTGCGCTCCACGGCGTAGGCCAGCGTGCTTTTGCCCGCGCCGGACAAGCCGCTGAACAACACCGTGGCCGGTTGCTGGCCGAAGCGCTGGGCGCGCTCTTGCACCGACACATGGGCCAGTTTGCCGTGATGCGTGCTGCTGCCATGGGCCAGCGGCTGGGCGACGATCATGCCCGCGCCAACGGTGCCGTTGGTCAGGCGATCAATGATGATGAAGGCGCCGGTGGTGCGGTTGCTCTCGTAGCCGTCCAGGGCAATCGGCGCGTCCAGGGCGATCTTCACCTTGCCGATTTCGTTGAGTTGCAGCGCGCTGGCCGGGCCTTCTTCGAGCGTGTTCACATCGACCTTGTTGACGATGCTGGCAATCGAGCCCGGCACATAACTGGTGGCGCGCTTGATGTCGTATTTCTTGCCCGGGAGCATTGGCTCTTCGGCCATCCACACGAGCATCGCTTCGAAGCTGTCGGTGACCGGCGGGACGTTATCGGCGTGCACCAGCAAGTCGCCACGGGAGATGTCGATCTCGTCTTCCATGGTCAGGGTTACGGCCTGACCTGGACCGGCGTGCTCCAGTTCGCCCTCGAAAGTGACGATGGATTTCACCCGGCTGCTCTTGCCCGACGGCAGCACCACCACTTCGTCGCCCTTGTGCACGACGCCGCTGGCGAGGGTGCCGGCGAAACCGCGGAAGTTCAGGTTCGGACGGTTGACATACTGCACCGGGAAACGCAGGTCGGTGAAGTTACGGTCACCGGCCACTTCCACGGTTTCGAGAATTTCCATCAGCGACTGGCCGGTGTACCACGGCGAGCGCTCGGACTTGTTCACCACGTTGTCGCCCTTGAGGGCCGACATCGGCACGAAGTGCATGCTGGTGGGCTTCAATTTCAAGCCTTCGGCGAACTTCAGGTAGTCGGCCTTGATCGACTCGAACACGCCTTGGTCGAAGTCCTTGAGGTCCATCTTGTTGATGGCGACAACGATGTGCTTGATGCCCAGCAACGAGGCGATGAAGCTGTGGCGACGGGTCTGGGTCTGCACGCCGTAGCGGGCATCCACCAGGATGATCGCCAGGTCACAGGTGGAGGCACCGGTGGCCATGTTGCGGGTGTACTGCTCATGGCCGGGAGTATCGGCAATGATGAACTTGCGCTTGGCGGTGGAGAAATAGCGGTACGCAACATCAATGGTGATGCCTTGCTCGCGCTCGGCCTGCAGGCCGTCGACCAGCAATGCCAGGTCGATGTCGTCACCGGTGGTGCCGACTTTCTTCGAATCGCGGGTGATGGCTTCCAAGTGATCTTCGTAGATCATCTTGGAGTCGTGCAGCAAGCGCCCGATCAGGGTGCTCTTGCCGTCATCGACGTTACCGCAGGTCAAAAAGCGCAGCAGTTCTTTACGCTCGTGCTGGCCCAGGTAGGCGAGGATGTCCTCGCTGATCAAATCAGATTGATGGCTCATTGTGTTCAAGCTCCGAGCTGTAAGCTTCAAGCGGCAAGCTTGTCGGCGTACAGCTAGTCAGAAATTTTGTTGATCAAGCCGCGAAGCATTTTTGAGAGCTCGCGAGTTTCTGCAATCCAGTTATCTGCCAGCGGCTGGGCGATGTAAGCAATGTCGCTGCCGATGAGGATCTGTGTTCGTAACTCTCCACAAGAAGCCTTCGCGATCCAAAGAAAACGTACCTTTTCCTTGGCGCTGTAACGCTCCATGCCTTCTGCGATATTGGAAGGCACCGAAAGTGCGGAACGGGTAATTTGGTCTTTGAAGCCGAAATCCCCACAGCGCGCAAACTCTCTATAAATTCCCACCGCCAAACATTTGCTTCGTTGCCAAACAATCAGCTTCTCGAAATCCATTGCGATCATCCGATGACGGCTCGCAACAACCGGCTGCAAGCACCAAGCTGCAAAATTACGCATACCGCCTTTAACTTGCAGCTTGCCGCTTGTAACTCGAAGCTTAAAAGTACCCCTGACGTTTCTTATCTTCCATCGAGCCTGCGCCATCGTGGTCGATGACCCGGCCCTGGCGCTCGGAAGTTCGCGTCAGGAGCATTTCCTGAATGATGTCCGTGAGGCTTTCGGCCTCGGACTCCACCGCGCCCGTCAACGGGTAGCAGCCAAGGGTACGGAAACGCACTTTCTTCTTGACGATGCGGGCTTTGTCTTCATCGGAGAGGTGCTCGAGGATGCGCTCGTCGTCGATCATGATCAGCGTGCCGTTCTTCTCGATCACTTCACGCTCGGCGGCGAAATACAGCGGCACGATCGGAATGCCTTCGAGGTAGATGTACTGCCAGATGTCCAGCTCGGTCCAGTTCGACAGCGGGAACACGCGAATGGATTCGCCCTTGTTGACCTTGCCGTTGTAGACGTTCCACAGCTCCGGACGCTGGTTCTTCGGGTCCCAGCGGTGTTTGCCGTCGCGGAAAGAGTAGACGCGCTCCTTGGCGCGGGACTTCTCTTCATCGCGACGGGCGCCGCCGAAAGCTGCGTCGAAACCATGCTTGTCGAGCGCCTGTTTCAGGCCCTCGGTCTTCATGATGTCGGTGTGCTTGGCGCTGCCATGGGTGAACGGGTTGATATTCTGCGCCACGCCGTCCGGGTTGATATGGGTGATCAAGTCCAGGCCAAGCTCCTCAACCATGCGGTCGCGGAACTTGTACATCTCCTGGAATTTCCAGCGGGTGTCGACGTGCATCACCGGAAACGGCAGCTTGCCGGGGAAAAACGCCTTGCGTGCCAGGTGCAGCATCACGGCGGAGTCTTTACCGATGGAGTACAGCATCACCGGGTTGTCGAACTCGGCGGCCACCTCGCGGATGATGTGGATGCTTTCCGCCTCCAGCTGTTTCAGATGCGTCAGTTTGTCGACCATGGCTACTCACGAAAACATTCTTATGAACGGCCAGCGGGCCGTGTTCGAGCGGGGAATCCTAGCACAGCGACCTCTTCTAATCAGGGCGCCGGCTAGATCGAAACAGCATATGGATATGCCTGCGGGTTCGGGGGCCGAAGGCGTGTCAAATGGGGTTCGGGCAGTCGATAAAGATGTGTTCCAATGCAAAACGTCGCGCCAGATAGTCGCCCAATGCCTTGACGCCGTAGCGTTCGGTCGCATGGTGACCGGCGGCGATGAAGCTGATGTCGTTTTCCCGGGCGCTGTGAAAAGTCTGCTCGGACGCCTCGCCACTGAGGTACAGATCAACCCCGGCCAGCACTGCCTGTTCGATATAGCCCTGCCCCCCGCCCGTGCACCAGCCAACGCGACGGATCATGTGCTCGCTTTCGATCAACAACGGCTCGCGGCCCATGGCCTCTTGGACCTTGCGGGCGAAATCCCGCGGCGTCATCGGCTCGGACAAGGAGCCGACCAAGCCGACGATTTTCGGGTTATCCGGATCCAGCGGCCCTTCGACGGTGATATCCAACTGCCGGGCCAGTTGCACGTTATTGCCGACCTCGGGGTGCAGATCCAGCGGCAAGTGGTAGGCCAACAGGCTGATGTCGTGCTTGAGCAAGGTTTTCAGGCGCCGCTGCTTCATGCCGGTGATGCACGGGTTCTCACCCTTCCAGAAATAACCATGGTGCACCAACACCAGGTCGGCGCTGGCCTCCACGGCGGCGTCGAGCAGCGCCTGGCTGGCGGTCACGCCGCTGACGATGCGCATCACCTGCGGCGCGCCCTCGACCTGCAAGCCATTGGGGCAGTAATCGGTGACCCGGCTGCTTGCCAGGTATCGGTCCGCTTCTTCAACCAGGGTGCTCAGGGCTACGGCCATAAAAAGACTCCTAAATATCCCGTTCCGAGGCGTGCGCGGCCTCGTATAATGCGCGACATTATGGGCGGTCTCATCCCGCCTGCAACCATCGTAGGACGTGCTTAATGCTCAAGGCGCTGCGTTTTTCCGGCTGGCCGCTATTGGCCGGCGTGCTTGTCGCTCTATTGATTATCCAGCGCTACCCGGAATGGGTCGGGCTGCCAAGCCTTGACGTCAACCTGCAGCAGGCGCCGCAAACCAAGGCCCCGCAGCAGGGGCCGGTGTCCTATGCCGACGCAGTGACCCTGGCCGCGCCGGCGGTGGTCAACCTGTACACCACCAAGGTCATCAACAAACCCAACCACCCGCTCTTCGAAGACCCACAATTCCGGCGTTTTTTCGGCGACAACTCGCCCAAGCAGAAGCGCATGGAGTCGAGCCTGGGTTCGGGTGTGATCATGAGCCCGGAAGGCTATATCCTGACCAACAACCACGTCACCAGCGGTGCCGACCAGATCGTCGTGGCGCTCAAGGATGGCCGTGAGACCCTGGCACGGGTGATAGGCAGCGATCCGGAAACCGACCTCGCCGTGCTCAAGATCGATCTGAAAAACCTGCCGGCGATCACCATCGGCCGCTCCGACAGTATTCGCATCGGCGACGTGGCCCTGGCGATCGGTAATCCGTTCGGCGTCGGCCAGACCGTGACCATGGGCATCATCAGTGCCACCGGGCGCAACCAGCTGGGCCTGAACAACTACGAAGACTTCATCCAGACCGACGCCGCGATCAACCCCGGCAACTCCGGCGGTGCACTGGTGGATGCCAACGGCAACCTCACCGGGATCAACACCGCGATTTTCTCCAAATCCGGCGGCAGCCAGGGCATCGGCTTCGCCATCCCGGTGAAACTGGCGATGGAGGTGATGAAGTCGATCATCGAACACGGCCAGGTGATCCGTGGCTGGCTGGGCATCGAAGTGCAACCGCTGACCCAGGAACTGGCGGAGTCTTACGGCTTGTCCGGGCGTCCCGGGATCGTTGTGGCAGGGATCTTCCGCGACGGCCCGGCGCAGAAGGCCGGCTTGCAGCTAGGCGATGTGATCCTGAGCATCGATGGCGAACCGGCGGGCGATGGCCGCCGCTCGATGAACCAAGTGGCGCGGATCAAGCCCACCGACAAGGTGACTGTCCAGGTGATGCGCAACGGCAAGGAGCTCAAGCTCACGGCCGAAATCGGCCTGCGTCCACCGCCGGCACCGGTGGTGCTCAAGGAAGAAGAATAACTATCCCCCCGTGGCGAGGGAGCTTGCTCCCGCTGGGTCGCGCAGCGGCCCTAAAAACCGTCACCTCGAAAATACCAGACCGACCGCATCCGATCCTGTTGGGGCTGCTTCGCGGCCCAGCGGGAGCAAGCTCCCTCGCCACGAAAACAATCCGCGAATCAGGAAAATCAGAAATAGCATAAATTCTCATTAGTAGTGTTATATTGTTTCAATACTAAAAATTGGAACAACATAACATGTCATCTTTAAAACGGATTTCCCTCGCCAGCCTGGCCCTGGGCCTGCTGGGCGATCCGGTCTTTGCCGAAGAAAACCAGCCCCTGGAGCTGGACGCCATCAACGTCACGTCCAATTACGAATCCCCCACTGGCCCCGTCTCGGGCTACCGCGCCACCCGTTCCGCCAGCGCCACCAAAACCGACACGGCCCTGCGCGACGTCCCGCAATCCATCAGCGTAATCCCCGCCAGCGTGCTCAAGGACCTGGGCAGCACGAGCGTCGAGCGAGCGCTGGAATATGCCGGCGGCGTATCGAAACAGAACAGCTTCGGCGGGCTGACGCTCTACGAATACAGCGTGCGCGGCTTCACCACTTCAGAATTTTACAAGGACGGTTTCAGCGCCAACCGCGGCTATCCCAGCACGCCGGACGCGGCCAATATCGAGCGCATCGAGGTACTCAAGGGGCCTGCGGCCAGCCTCTACGGGCGAGGCGATCCCGGGGGCACGGTGAACATCGTCACCAAGAAACCCCAGCCTAAAGCGTTCACCACATTGCAGACCAGCGCTGGCAGTTGGGATCGCTACCGCACCGCCCTGGACGTCAATACGCCACTCGACGCTGAAGGCAACGTGCTGTCGCGGGTCAACCTGGCGGTCGAGGACAACCACAGCTTCCGCGATCACGTCGACAACAAGCGTGTCTTCGTGGCGCCTTCCATCAGTTGGCAACTAAGCCCAGACACTCGGCTGCTGGTGGAAAGTGAAATCGTGCGTCACAGCTCGACTTTTGACCGCGGCATCGTCGCGCCAAACAATCGCTGGAGCGGCGTTTCCCGTTCGACTTTTTTGGGCGAGCCCAACGACGGCGACATCGACAACCACAACAACATGCTTCAGGCTGCCCTTGAGCATCAGCTCAACGATGACTGGCAACTGCGCCTCGCCAGCCACTACAAGCAGGGCGAACTCTGGGGATTTGCCTCCGAAGCGCGCCCGCTGAACGCCGACGGCCACACCGTGAACCGCCGCTACCGCGAGCGCGACAACAACTGGCACGACAGCATTACCCAGCTGGAACTGCGTGGCCAATTCGACCTCGGGCCTTGGCAGCATGAAGTGCTGATCGGCACGGAATACGAGGACTACCGCAAGAACGAACGCGTGACCACCATCGCTGGCGCTTACCCCATCGACCTCTATAACCCGATCTACGGCCAGCCAAAACCCAACGGCGTGCGCTCCGGCACGGACTTCTTCGAGCATGTCAAGAGCCGGGCCCTGAACCTTCAGGACCAAGTCATCTTCACCGACAAGCTGCGCGGCCTGCTCGGCGTGCGCTATGAGCATTTCGAACAAAGCGTCGACAACCACGTCAACGACGTGACCAGCCGCCAGCGCCATGACGCCCTGACCCAACGCGCCGGGCTGTTGTATCAACTGACGCCTGAAGTCGGGCTGTTCGCCAACGCCTCCACCTCGTTCAAGCCCAACAACGGCCTGGACGCCAACGACAAGACCTTCGACCCCGAGGAAGGTATCGGGTATGAAATCGGGGTCAAGAGCGAGTTGTTCGATGACCGATTGAGCACCACCCTGGCGGCGTTCCACATAGAAAAGGAAAACGTCCTGACTCAGGTTGCCGGAACCGATTTCAGCCGCGCCGTGGGCGAGGCCCGCAGCCAGGGCATCGATTTGCAGATCACCGGCCAGCTGACCGACGCGGTGCGCATCATCGGCGCCTTCGCCTACATCGATGCCGAAGTGACCCAGGGTGACGAGGAAATTCCCACGGGCAGCCGGATCCTCGGCGTCGCCAAGCGCAGCGGCAGCTTGCTGGGCGTCTACGAATTCCAGGATGGGCATCTGCGCGGTTCGGACCTCGGTGCAGCGTTCACTTATGTCGGTGATCGCTCGGGCGAAGCCGGCAAGGACTTCGAACTGCCGGCCTACCACACCGTGGACCTGCTGGCCCATTACAAGGCCAGCGACAACGTCACCGTCGGCCTGAACCTGAACAATGTCTTCGATGAAAAGTACTACGAACGCTCCTTCAGCAATTACTGGGTCACGCCCGGCGACCCGCGCAACTTCACTGTCAGCCTCACCCTCGATCTGTAAAGGAAGTCAGCATGAAATACCCCAAGACCTTCGCCCTTATCGGCCTGTTTCTCGCCACCCAGGCCTCGGCCCATGGCCTGTGGACCGAACAACGACGCGGCAACATTGAAGTGATCTACGGCCACGGCGCCGAGGACAACGCCTTCAAGGCGAAAAAAATCAGCGGCGCCTGGGCCTACGACCTGGGCGGCAAGATGATCCCCGTTACGGTGGAGCGCCTGCCGGACCATGCGCGCCTGCAACCGCTCAAGCCCCCGGCCGTGCTGGCGGTCGCCCTGGACAACGGGATGTGGTCGCAGACGGCTGACAAAAAGTGGATCAACGAAGGCCGCAGCAAGGTGCCCGGCGCGATTGAGTCGACGCAGACGTTCAAATACAGCCTGGCGATCTATGAGCCGGGGGCGAAACTGCCGAAGCTGGATCCGATCAAGTTCGTAATCGTGCCGGAAGTCGACCCGCTGACCGTCGGTCCCGGCCAGTCACTGCCGGTGCGGGTGCTGCTCGATGGCAAACCAGCGGCTGGGGTGAAACTGGTGGGGGACTACCGTAGCGCGCCGAATACCGTGAGCACTGAAACCGATGCCGAAGGCCGGGCCAAAGTGCTGGTGCGCAATGAAGGTTTGAATGTGATCGCCGCGAGCATGGAAATCGCGCTCAAGGACAACAAGGACGTGGCGACGCGCGGCGTGTTCACCTCGCTGACATTCCTCGGCGAACCGCACCACGAATAGGACACCAAGCGCTGTGGGAGCGAGACTCCCACAGCGACCGCAGGTCTTTAGAGTTCGCCCAAGGCTTCGATCAGGGCCTGGTTCTGCTCCGGCGTGCCGATGCTGATCCGCAGGAACTGCGCAATGCGCTCTTGCTTGAAGTGCCGCACAATCACGCCTTGCTCGCGCAATTTCGCCGCCAGCCCCGCCGCGTCGTGCCGGGGATGACGGGCGAAGATGAAGTTCGCCGACGACGGTAGCACTTCAAAACCCTTGGCTGCCAATTGCGTCACCACCCATTCACGGTGCTCGATGACCAACCGACAGGTCCGGTCAAAGTACTCACGGTCGTCGAACGCTGCCGCGCCGCCGACATTTGCCAGGCGATCCAGGGGATAGGAGTTGAAGCTGTTCTTGATTCGCTCCAGCGCTTCGATCAGCTCCGGATGGCCCACCGCCAGCCCCACCCGCAGCCCCGCCAGCGAACGAGACTTGGAAAGCGTCTGGGTGACCAGCAGGTTCGGATAACGATCCACCAGGCTGATGGCCGTCTCGCCGCCAAAGTCGATGTAGGCCTCGTCGACCACCACCACCGAATCCGGGCTGGCCTTGAGGATCTGCTCGATCGCTTCCAGCGCCAACAGGCAGCCGGTCGGCGCGTTGGGGTTGGGGAAAATGATCCCGCCATTGGGCTTGGCGTAGTCCGCCGGGTCGATCCGGAATTGCTCATCCAGCGGCACCGCATCGAACTGGATACCGTACAGCCCGCAATAAACCGGATAGAAGCTGTAGCTGATGTCCGGGAACAGCAACGGCTGATCGTGTTGCAACAAGCCGTGGAAGATGTGCGCCAGCACTTCATCCGAACCGTTGCCCAGGAACACTTGGTTGGTCTGCACACCGTAATACCGGGCCACGGCGCTTTTGAGCAGATCACTGTTGGGATCCGGATACAGGCGCAGATTGTCGTTCAGCTCGGTCTGCATCGCGGCCAGGGCCTTGGGCGATGGGCCGTAGGGATTTTCATTGGTGTTGAGCTTGACCAGCCGGGTCAGCTTCGGCTGTTCGCCCGGCACGTAGGGCACCAGGTTCTTGACGAACGGGCTCCAGAATCTGCTCATTTCAGTTCCCCTGCCGCTCAATGGATGGCTCGTCAAGAATGCGGTACTCGGCGCTACGCGCGTGGGCGCTCAGGGATTCGCCGCGGGCCAGCACCGACGCGGTCTTGCCCAGTTCGGACGCGCCCTGCTCGGAGCAGAAAATGATCGACGAACGTTTCTGGAAATCGTAAACCCCCAGCGGCGAGGAGAAACGCGCGGTGCCGGAGGTCGGCAGCACGTGGTTGGGACCCGCGCAATAGTCGCCCAGCGCCTCGGAGGTGTGACGGCCCATGAAAATCGCACCGGCGTGGCGAATCTTCGGCAACCAGGCTTGTGGGTCGGCGACCGACAATTCCAGGTGTTCCGGCGCGATACGGTTGGCGACCTCGATGGCCTGCTCCATGTCTTCGACCTTGATCAGCGCTCCACGACCATTGATCGAGGTGTTGATGATCTCGGCGCGGTCCATGGTCGGCAGCAGCTTGTCGATGCTCGCAGCGACCTTGTCGAGGAACTCGGCGTCCGGGCTGACCAGGATCGCCTGGGCATCTTCGTCGTGCTCGGCCTGGGAAAACAGGTCCATGGCGATCCAGTCCGGGTCGGTCTGACCGTCACACACCACGAGGATCTCCGAAGGTCCGGCGATCATGTCGATACCGACCTGGCCAAATACGTGGCGCTTGGCGGTGGCGACATAGATGTTGCCCGGCCCGACCACTTTGTCGACCCTCGGCACGCTTTCGGTGCCATAGGCCAACGCGGCGACGGCTTGGGCACCGCCGATGGTGAACACCCGGTCGACGCCGGCAATGCAGGCGGCGGCCAACACCAGTTCGTTGATTTCACCGCGCGGGGTCGGCACCACCATCACCACTTCGGTCACCCCGGCGACCTTGGCCGGGATGGCGTTCATTAATACCGAGGACGGATAGGACGCCTTGCCACCCGGGACGTACAGGCCGGCGCGGTCCAGCGGCGTGACCTTCTGGCCCAGCACCGTGCCGTCGGCTTCGGTGTAGCTCCAGGAGTCCTGTTTCTGCCTTTCGTGGTAGCTGCGAACCCGGGACGCGGCTTTTTCCAGCGCCTCGCGCTGAGGCACGGTGATCCGAGTCAGTGCCAGCTCCAGACGCTCGCGTGGCAGGATCAGGTCGGCCATCGAGGCGACTTGCAAGCCGTCGAACTTCTGCGTGAACTCCACCAACGCGGCATCGCCACGCTCGCGAACGGCCTTGATGATGTCCAGCACCCGCTCATTGACCGAGTCGTCAGACACACTCTCCCAGCTCAGCAGATGATCCAGATGATGCGCGAAATCCGGGTCGGCAGCGTTGAGTCGGCGAATCGAAGTGGGAGCGGTCATAGCGAGGGCCTCATTAATGGCAAATGCTCAGGCGCCCTAAGCTACCAGTCCATTCGCGTGGGCACCTGAGAAAATTGGCTATGACGCGGATAGACGGGCGCGACGCTAAGGTCGCGCAGGTGAATCAGCCGCGGTGTCGCGATTCCACTGCCTTGCGCAGGGTATCGATCAACGCCTGGATACGGGCGTGCTGCATTTTCATCGAAGCCTTGTTGACGATCAGCCGGGAGGTGACGTCCGCGATGAAATCCTGGGGCTCCAGGCCATTGGCCCGCAACGTATTGCCGGTGTCGACGACGTCGATGATCTTGTCCGCCAGGCCGATCAACGGCGCCAGCTCCATCGAACCGTACAACTTGATGATATCGACCTGACGGCCCTGCTCGGCGTAGTAACGCTTGGCAATGTTGACGAACTTGGTCGCCACCCGCAGGCGTCCCTTGGGCTCAGGTGCGCCGACTTTACCGGCGGTCATCAGCTTGCAGCGGGCGATCTGCAGGTCCAACGGCTCGTACAAGCCCTGACCACCGTATTCCATCAACACGTCTTTACCGGCCACCCCGAGATCAGCGGCGCCATGTTCAACGTAGGTTGGCACATCGGTGGCGCGCACGATCAGCAAGCGCACATCGGCCTGGGTCGTGGGGATGATCAACTTGCGGCTCTTGTCCGGATTCTCGGTCGGCACGATGCCCGCTTCAGCCAGAAGCGGCAGGGTGTCGTCGAGGATACGGCCCTTGGACAGTGCGATGGTCAACATGGGAAGCGTCAGTCCTTATCAAGTACTCATGCCTGGTCGCAAACGGCGCCAGACACACATCGAGGGTGGAACCACCCTCGACGTGAAACGAAATCAGAGGGCACCTCCCTGTGCCCGTTCAGCCGGGACTAGCCCGGTACGCGACGGATCTTGGCGCCGAGCATCTGCAGTTTCTCTTCGATGCACTCGTAGCCACGGTCGATGTGGTAGATGCGATCGATGAGCGTATCGCCTTCGGCTACCAAGGCCGAGATTACCAGGCTGGCCGAGGCCCGCAGGTCGGTGGCCATCACAGGCGCGCCCTTGAGCTTCTCGGTCCCGGTAACGATGGCGGTGTTGCCTTCGACCTGGATCTTGGCGCCCATGCGGTGCAGCTCGTAGACGTGCATGAAACGGTTTTCGAAGATCGTCTCGATCACCGCACCGGTGCCTTCGGCAATGGCGTTGAGGGAGATGAACTGCGCCTGCATGTCGGTCGGGAACGCCGGGTAAGGCGCGGTCCGCACGTTGACGGCTTTCGGCCGCTTGCCGTGCATGTTCACTTCGATCCAGTCTTCACCACAGGTGACTTCGGCGCCGGCTTCCTTGAGTTTTTCGAGGACGGCTTCGAGGATGGTTGGATCAGTGTCCTTGACCTTGACGCGGCCACCGGTGACGGCGGCGGCTACCAGGTAGGTGCCGGTTTCGATACGGTCTGGCATCACTTTATAAGTGGCCGAATGCAGGCGCTCGACGCCATCGATGGTGATGGTGTCGGTGCCGGCGCCGGTGATCTTGGCGCCCATGGCGATCAGGAAGTTCGCCAGGTCGACGACTTCAGGCTCGCGGGCGGCGTTTTGCAGCACGCTGCGGCCCTTGGCAAGGGCAGCGGCCATCATGATGTTCTCGGTACCGGTCACGCTGACGGTATCGAAGAAGAAGCTCGCCCCGCGCAGGCCGCCTTCAGGGGCCTTGGCCTTGATGTAGCCGCCCTCGACGTCGATGATCGCGCCCATGGCTTCCAGGCCACGGATGTGCAGGTCCACCGGACGCGAACCGATGGCGCAACCGCCAGGCAGCGCGACTTCGGCTTCACCGAAACGAGCAACCATCGGGCCCAGCACCAGGATCGACGCACGCATGGTCTTCACCAGTTCGTACGGGGCGATCAGGGTCTTGATGGTGCGCGGGTCGATTTCGACGCTGAGCTTCTCGTCGATCACCGGCTCGATGCCCATGCGACCGAACAGCTCGATCATGGTGGTGATGTCGTGCAGGTGCGGCAGGTTGGCCACGGTCACCGGGCCATCGCACAGCAGCGTCGCGGCCAGGATCGGCAGGGCGGAGTTCTTTGCCCCGGAAATACGGATTTCGCCATCAAGACGAACGCCGCCGGTAATAATCAATTTATCCATAAGAATCTCGAGGCCCTTGGGCTCAGGTGCGCTCGGCCCAGGCCGCGCGACTGAAAAATTTCATCGTGACCGCGTGGATGCTGCCATCGGCGATCCATGGGTTCAAATGGGCATAGATGCTCTGCTGACGCTTCACTGGGCTCAACGCCGCCAGTTCATCGCTGATCACGTTCAACTGGAAGTTGCAGCCTTCGCCTTCAACTTCCACGTTCGTACCAGGCAGCTTTCCTTCTAGGAAGCTCTTCACTTCTACAGCCTGCATGCTCAACCTCAATCGGCGCCCTGTGCGCACGGGTCGCACATCATACAAAAAAGCCCCGCGCCTGCGAACCCCGCGAAGCAGGACTCTGACGGGGGGCCTCCAAAGATGTGGGTTCAGTGGTGCGCCAACAGCTCGGTCAATTCGCTGACCTGGGCTATTTCGCGCATGTCTTCGGGCATTGCGCGGATGCTCCACGTCTTGCCGGCTTCCTTGGCGTCCCGCATGAAGCACAGCAGCAGCGACAGGCCGACGCTGCTGGACTTCTGCACGCCTGAGCAATCGATCACCAGCTCGGCGGTCGTGGCGGACTTGATCAGCGCCTGGCCCTGCTTGCGCAAGCCCGGGCCGGTGCGGTAATCCAGCACGCCGCTGAGCAGCAGCTCGCCGGACTCGCCCAGGCGCACGGCCGACTCACTCACCGACTCGTTCATTGCTGCTTCTCTTGGGCATCTTCGGCAACTTCTTTTGCCTTGGCGACCTCACCGGCCCAACCATTGATGGTCTTGTCCAGGTCATTGCCATTGCGCTGCATCGCATCGGCGAACTGATCGCGGAACAGCTTGCCGATGTTGATGCCATTGATGATCACATTGCGTACCTTCCACTCGCCATTGATCTTCTCGAGCGTGTAGGACACCGGGTAGACGGCACCGTTGTTGCCCTTGACCGTCATGCCGACGCTGGTGCGCTCGCCAGACTCATCCTTGGCCGGGTCGACCGTGATGCCTTGGTTGTTGTACTCGAGCAAGGCGTTGCCATAGAACTGGAACAGGCTGCGCTTGAAGTTTTCCTGGAAGCGGGTCATCTGCGCGGGCGTAGCCTTGCGCGAATACTTGACGGTCATGATGCTCTTGGAAATACCGTCGGCATCCACCACCGGCCCAACGATACGGTTCAAGGATTCATAGAACGCGCCCGGGTCCTGCTTGTACTTTTCCTTGTTGGCTGAAAGATCCGCCAACAGCTGGTCAGTCGTCGTCTTGATGATGTCGTGCGCCGAAGGCGCCGCCAAGGCGTTGCCCATCAGCGGCAGCGCCGCCAGCAGGACCAGCAGGCTGCGTCGCAGGATAGAGATCATTCAAAAGCTCCTCATTTGGCGTCTTTGCTAACGGTATTGAGCAGGAATTTACCGATCAGGTCCTCAAGCACCAGCGACGACTGCGTATCGTGGATGGTCCCGCCGTCCTTGAGCAGGGAGTCTTCCCCGCCCACGCTGATACCGATGTATTTCTCACCCAGCAGCCCAGCCGTGAGGATAGATGCAGTGGAGTCGGTCGGCAGGTTATCCACGCGTTTTTCCAACTGCAGCGTTACCCGGCCAGTGAAACTGTCGCGGTCCAGATCGATTGCCGTGACCTTGCCGATGGTCACACCGGCCATGGTCACCTTGGCTCTGACCGTCAAACCGGCGATATTGTCAAAATAAGCATAAAGTTTATAAGTATCGGTGCTCGCGGTCGGCGCCAGTCCACTGACCCGCAGGGCCAGCAGCAGCAAAGCCAGGATGCCAGCCAGCAAGAAAAGGCCGACACCGATTTCCAGGGTGCGGTTTTGCATCAGAAATCTCCAAACATCAAGGCGGTCAGAATAAAGTCAAGGCCCAGGACGGCCAACGAGGCGTAGACCACGGTCTTGGTTGTGGCACGGCTGATCCCCTCTGACGTGGGCTCACAGTCATAACCTTGAAACACGGCAATCCAGGTCACCACGAAAGCGAATACGGCACTCTTGATCACACCGTTGAGCACATCGTCGAGAAAATCGACGCTGTTCTGCATGTTGGCCCAATAGGAGCCTTCATAGACCCCCAGCCAATCGACGGCAACCCATGAGCCGCCCCAGATCCCCACGACACTGAAGATCATCGCCAGCACCGGCAGGGAAATGAAGCCGGCCCACAGGCGCGGGGCAATAATATATTTGAGCGGGTCGACACCAATCATTTCCAGGCTGGACAACTGCTCGGTGGACTTCATGTTACCGATTTCGGCCGTCAGCGCCGAACCGGCACGCCCGGCGAACAGCAGTGCCGTCACCACCGGCCCGAGTTCACGCAGCAATGTCAGCGCAACCATCTGCCCAACCGCCTGCTCCGACCCGTAGCTGGACAAAATGCTGAAGCCCTGGAGTGCCAGCACCATGCCGATGAAGATCCCGGAGACGACGATGATCACCAGGGACATCACCCCCACCGAATGCAATTGCTTGACCAGCAGGCCAAAACCGCCGCCGGTCGAATTACGACCGAGCAAGGCATGCATCAGGAACAACGATGAACGCCCCAGGACTGCCACCACGTCGATGCCCGAGCGACCAAACAGGCGGACTCTTTCTATTAATGACTTCTTGCGCATCAGCGCTTCCCCAGCAGATCGGTACGGTAATCCGTGGCCGGAAAATGGAACGCCACCGGGCCGTCCGGATCACCTTTCATGAATTGGCGAATGCGCGGGTTGTCCGAATCCAGCAACTCCTGGGGCGTGCCCTGCCCCAGCACCTGACCATCGCCTACAACATAGATGTAGTCGGCGATGCTCGCGGTTTCGGCCAGGTCATGGGAGACCACGATGCTGGTGATGCCCAACGCATCGTTGAGCAGGCGGATCAGGCGCACGAGCACGCCCATGGCAATGGGGTCCTGCCCAACGAAGGGCTCGTCGTACATCAGGATTTTCGGGTCGAGGGCGATCGCCCGGGCCAAGGCCACCCGCCGCTTCATGCCGCCAGACAGCTCGTCCGGCATCAGCTCCAGGGCACCCCGCAGCCCGACCGCCTGCAATTTGAGCAGGACGATGTCGCGAATCATCTCTTCCGGCAGCTGCGTATGGACCCGCAGGGGAAACGCCACGTTCTCGAATACATCAAGGTCAGTGAACAGGGCACCGCTCTGGAACAGCACGCCCATATGCTTGCGCGCATCGAACAGGTCGCTGCGCGATAGCTGCGGAAGATTCTGGCCGTTGACCCAGACTTCGCCGGTGCTGGGGCGCAGTTGTGCGCCCATCAGCCGCAGCAGCGTGGTCTTTCCGCAGCCGGAAGGGCCCATGATGCCGGTCACCTTGCCGCGCGGGATACGAATATCGATGTCATTGAAAATACTGCGCGTCCCTCGCTTGAAGGACAGTCCCTTCAGCTCGACCGCGTAGGCGTTGTCGGCACTCATCTAAACTCCTTGCGATGCAGCCTCATATTCGAATGCCCCGGCCAGCCGACAAACGCCGGTACAACCGGGCACACGAACCGGCGGCGAACTATATCACTGCAACCGCCGGGCGCCCAAGGCCAACCCCATGCCCGTTAAGCCAGACCAGCGATAAAACGCCACAATTTATGTCCGACCTTACAACCGTTCGAATAAAGCATGACGAACTAACGTGAGGGATTCGTTCATTGTCGCTATAATCGCCGCCTTTTCATCGGGCTATACGATTCTGACATGAGCCAATCCAGCGACCTGATTCAATCGGCACAACGTACCATCCGCCTCGAGCTCGAAGCCGTGCAAGGCTTGCTGCCTCATATCGACGCTGATTTCGTACGCGCCTGCGAGATGATTCTGGCCAGCAAGGGGCGCGTGGTCGTGGTCGGCATGGGCAAGTCCGGGCACATCGGCAACAAGATCGCTGCCACCCTGGCCAGCACCGGCACCACGGCATTTTTCGTCCACCCGGCCGAAGCCAGTCACGGCGACATGGGCATGATCACCCGGGACGATGTCATCCTGGCCCTGTCCAACTCCGGCTCGACCAATGAAATCCTCACGCTGCTGCCATTGATCAAACGCCTGGGCATCCAGATGATCAGCATCACCGGCAATCCGGACTCTCCCCTGGCCAAGGCCGCCGAAGTGAACCTCAACGTTCATGTCGAGCACGAAGCCTGCCCGCTGAACCTGGCCCCGACTTCGTCCACCACCGCAGCCCTGGTCATGGGCGATGCCCTGGCCGTGGCACTGCTGGAAGCCAGGGGCTTCACCGCCGAGGACTTCGCTTTTTCCCACCCCGGTGGTGCTTTGGGCCGTCGCCTGTTGCTGAAAGTCGAAAACGTGATGCACGCCGGCGAGGCATTGCCGCAAGTACAACGCGGCACGCTGCTCAAGGACGCGCTCATGGAGATGACCCGCAAGGGGCTGGGGATGACGGTGATCCTCGAAGCCGACGGCAAGCTCGCCGGGGTTTTCACGGACGGCGATCTGCGCCGCACCCTCGATCGCGCTATCGATATCCGCAATGCGACCATCGACGAAGTCATGACCCCTCACGGCAAGACCGCTCGCGCCGACATGCTCGCCGCCGAAGCCCTGAAAATCATGGAAGACCACAGGATCAACGCACTGGTGGTGGTGGACGACGAGGACCGCCCGGTTGGCGCCTTCAATCTGTCCGACCTGCTGCGTGCTGGAGTAATGTAATGACGACCGACCTGCTGCTACGGGGCAAGAATATCAAGCTCGCCGTGTTCGACGTTGACGGTGTGCTCACCGATGGCCGCCTGTACTTCCTTGAAGACGGCAGCGAATTCAAGACTTTCAATACGCTCGACGGCCAAGGCATCAAGATGCTGATGGCGACTGGCGTGCAGACCGCTATCATCAGTGGTCGCAAGACCCCGGTGGTCGAGCGGCGGGCGAAGAACCTCGGTATCGCGCATCTTTATCAGGGCCGTGAAGACAAACTGGTGGTACTGGACGAACTCCTGGGCCAACTCAACCTAAGCTATGAACAGGTCGCCTACCTCGGTGACGACCTGCCGGACCTGCCGGTGATCCGCCGGGTCGGCCTGGGCATGGCCGTGGCCAACGCGGCCGCCTTCGTACGCGAGCACGCCCATGGGGTTACCACGGCGAGGGGCGGCGAAGGCGCGGCCCGTGAATTCTGTGAACTGATCCTGCGTGCCCAGGGCCACCTCGAAGCGGCCCACGCCGCATACCTGTGAGCCATTTATGCTAAGCAAGAAGATTCGCACCATCCTGGTGTTCGGCTGTATCGCAGCGATTTTCGCGGCGGTCGGCTACTGGAACATCAGCCCGGAACGCTTCCTTGACCAGCCGGCGGCCAAGGTCGAGGAAAACATCGACTGGTACGCAACCAATACGCATACGCTGCAATACCTGCCCGACGGCAAGCTGCAGTACGAAATGACCTCCGACAAGGTCGATCACGTAAAGGCCAGCGATATCACCCTGGTCACCAAACCGGACCTGAACATGTTCCGGGGCACTGAATTTCCGTGGCACGTCCAGAGCGAGCGCGCCGAGGTCAATCCCGGTGGCACCGAAGTCGAGCTGATCGACTCGGTACGCATCGCCCGGACCGATGAAAAGAACCGTACGACCATCATTACCAGCAGCCGCATGACGGTCTTTCCGCAGCGAGAATATGCGCAGACCGAGCAACCCGTTAGAATCGACGGCGCCGGCGGCGTGTCGACTGGCGTAGGAATGAAGGCGTATTTGAAGGAAAGCAGGATACACCTGCTATCGAAAGTAAGAGGACAGTATGAAGCTCGCTAAAACCCTCCCTATTTTGCTCAGTCTGGGCGCAGCACTGGGAAGCGCGAGCGCCTGGGCCCTCCCCAACGACCGCGACCAGCCTATCCGCATCCAGGCCGACGACGCGCAACTGGACGACAAGAACGGTGTCGCCACCTATAAAGGTGACGTGATCATCACCCAGGGCTCGATGAAGGTGACCGGCAACACCGTGACCATCACCCGCACCCAGTCCGGCGACATCGACGTGGTGACCTCGGTGGGCAACCTGGCCTACTTTGAGCAGATGCAGACCGCGGGCGACACCAAGCCGGTCCAGGGCTATGGCGTCACCATCCAGTATCACGCGTCCCAGGACCGCGTCGTGCTGATCGACCGCGCCAAGGTTGTCGACAAGGACAACAACGTGACTCAAGGCGAGAAAATCGTCTATGACACCAACAAGAAACTGGCCAGCGCCGGTCGCGCCACTGGCAGCAAGGTCACCGAATCGCGCCCGCGTATCGACATGGTGATCCAGCCGAAAAAGAAAACCGACGAGCAGAAGGCCCAGTAATGGCAACTCTGAAAGCCCAGCACTTGGCCAAGAGCTACAAGAGTCGCCAGGTCGTTCGCGATGTCAGCCTGTCCATCGATAGCGGCCAGATCGTCGGCCTGCTCGGCCCCAACGGCGCGGGCAAGACGACCTGCTTCTACATGATCGTAGGCCTGGTCCAGGCCGACCAGGGCCGCGTCCTGATCGATGACTTGGACGTCAGCCACCAGCCGATGCATGGCCGGGCAAAAGCCGGTATCGGCTACCTGCCTCAGGAAGCGTCGATCTTTCGCAAGCTGTCAGTGGCCGACAACATCATGGCGATCCTCGAGACCCGCAAGGAGCTCGACAAGGCCGGCCGTCGCCAGGAATTGGAAAGCCTGCTGCAAGAGTTCCACATCAGTCACATTCGCGACAACCTGGGCATGAGCCTGTCCGGTGGCGAGCGCCGCCGTGTGGAAATCGCCCGCGCCCTGGCCACCGCGCCGAAATTCATCCTGCTCGACGAACCGTTCGCTGGCGTGGACCCGATCTCCGTGGGCGACATCAAGCAGATCATCCACCACCTCAAGGCCAAGGGCATCGGCGTATTGATCACCGACCACAACGTGCGCGAGACCTTGGATATCTGCGAAACCGCCTATATCGTCAATGACGGCCAGTTGATTGCCGAAGGCGACTCCGCCACCATCCTGGCCAACGAACTGGTCAAGGAAGTGTATCTGGGCCATGAATTCCGCCTTTAAGCACAATGTGCCTGGCGAATGCCCGAGCGATGCCGGCGCTTCAATGCCGACGTTGCGGGGACGCGTTCAATTAATTGAGAGTCCCCCCTAGGCAAACACTTCAGTTTCAGGCATATAATTTGCTTAAGTTTGGCGCTCCGGCGCCCTGTAGTGGATGGCGCATGTGCGCCGGCGAATAAGGTGTTAAGCCCCTGCCATGAAACCATCGCTAGTCTTGAGAATGGGCCAGCAGCTGACGATGACACCGCAGCTGCAACAGGCCATCCGCCTGCTCCAATTGTCGACCCTGGACCTGCAACAGGAAATCCAGGAGGCGCTGGAGTCCAATCCGATGCTCGAACGCCAGGAAGAAGGCGAAGACTTCGACAATACCGATCCGCTGGCCGATAACGTAGAGCAGAAAACTCCCGCCGAAATCCCGGAACCGTCCTACCAGGAAGCCGCCCCGACGGTGGACAACCTCGAGGACGGCGAGTGGAACGAGCGTATTCCCAACGAGCTGCCCGTGGACACGGCCTGGGACGACGTATACCAGACCAGCGCCAGCAGCCTGCCGAGCGGCGATGACGACGAGTGGGATTTCACCACCCGCACCTCCGCCGGGGAGAGCTTGCAAAGTCATCTGCTGTGGCAACTGAACCTGGCGCCGATGTCCGATACCGATCGCCTCATCGCCGTAACGCTGATCGATTGCATCAACAACCAGGGCTACCTGGACGAGACCCTCGAAGAGATCCTGGAAGCCTTCGACCCTGAGCTCGACATCGAGCTGGACGAGATCGAAGCCGTCCTCCATCGCATCCAGCAGTTCGAACCCGCCGGCATCGGTGCTCGCAACCTGGGTGAATGCCTGTTGCTGCAACTGCGCCAGCTGCCCGCCAAGACGCCGTGGCTGGCCGAAGCCAAACGGTTGGTGACGGATTTCATCGACCTGCTGGGCGGCCGCGACTATAGCCAACTGATGCGTCGCATGAAGCTCAAGGAAGATGAGCTGCGCCAGGTCATCGAGCTGGTACAAAGCCTCAATCCGCGCCCCGGCTCGCAGATCGAATCCACCGAACCCGAATACGTGGTACCTGACGTGATCGTGCGCAAGCACAACGACCGCTGGCTGGTGGAACTGAACCAGGAATCGGTGCCCAAGCTGCGAGTCAACGCCCAATACGCCGGTTTCGTGAAGCGCGCCGACACCAGCGCCGACAACACCTTCATGCGCAACCAGTTGCAGGAAGCGCGCTGGTTCATCAAGAGCCTGCAAAGCCGCAACGAAACCCTGATGAAAGTTGCTACCCAGATCGTCGAGCATCAGCGCGGCTTCCTGGAGTACGGCGACGAAGCGATGAAACCGTTGGTCCTGCACGACATCGCCGAGGCGGTGGGCATGCATGAGTCGACTATTTCCCGGGTGACTACCCAGAAATTCATGCATACCCCACGGGGCATCTATGAATTGAAATACTTTTTCTCCAGCCACGTCAGCACCTCCGAAGGCGGCGAATGCTCGTCCACGGCTATCCGCGCGATCATCAAAAAACTGGTCGCGGCGGAAAATCAGAAAAAGCCGTTGAGTGACAGCAAGATCGCTGGTTTACTGGAGGCACAAGGCATTCAGGTGGCCCGCCGTACCGTCGCCAAATACCGTGAGTCCCTCGGGATCGCGCCTTCGAGCGAACGCAAGCGGTTGATGTAACAGGCCACGCCACAGCGTTCCAGTGGCAGGTATTTCTACCTGCCGCTTTATGCACTGGCAACGAAGGAGAAGCTGTATGCAAGTCAACATCAGTGGACACCAACTGGAAGTGACCGAACCCCTGCGCACTTACATCGGCGAGAAACTCGACCGATTGGAAAGGCATTTCGACAAGATTACCAACGTGCAAGTCACGATGAACGTCGAGAAACTGCTGCAGAAAATCGAAGCCACGCTGCATATTCCCGGCGGAGAAGTGGTTGCCAACGCAGAGCATTCAGACATGTATGCCGCGATTGACCTGCTGACCGACAAGCTGGATCGCCAACTCAAAAAGCATAAGGAAAAGACCCAGAGCCTCCTCCAGGGCGCAACCGGTCGTTAACCCCCCCAATCCATGATCCGACTAGAAACCATCCTGACCCCCGGCCGTTCCCAAGTGAACGCGCCGGGCGGCAGTAAAAAGAAAGCCCTCGAACAAATTGCCAACCTGATCCACCGCGAGGTACCGGATCTGGAAATGCAAGACGTCTTCGAGGCATTGGTCGCCCGTGAAAAACTGGGCTCCACCGGTTTTGGCAACGGCATCGCCATTCCTCACTGTCGCCTCAAAGGCTGCACCGCGCCAATCAGCGCGTTGTTGCACTTGGAAGCACCTATCGATTTCGACGCCATCGACGGCGCCCCGGTCGACTTGCTGTTCGTATTGCTGGTCCCGGAAGCGGCGACCGACGCGCACCTGGAGCTGCTGCGCCAGATCGCCAGCATGCTGGACCGCAAGGAAGTACGCGAAAAACTGCGCAGCGCCCCGAGCAACGAAGCCTTGTATCAGGTAGTCCTGGACGAGCAGAACGGCCATTAAACATGCGCATGATCATCGTCAGCGGCCGCTCCGGCTCCGGTAAAAGCACCGCCCTCAACGTGCTTGAGGACAGCGGTTACTATTGCATCGACAATTTGCCAGCAGGCCTTCTTCCAGAATTGGCCGAGCGAGCGCTGATCCACACCGAGCTGGCGCAACCACTGGTCGCTGTGTCCATCGATGCCCGCAACCTGCCCAGCCATTTGTCGCGATTCCCCGAATTGCTCGAAGAAGTGCGCAGCCGGCATATCCAATGCGATGTGCTTTACCTGGACGCCGACGAGGAGACGCTGCTCAAGCGCTTCTCTGAAACCCGTCGACGCCATCCGCTGAGCAACGCCAGCCGCTCCCTCGCCGAAGCCATCCATGACGAAAGCCAGCTGCTCGGCCCCATCGCCGACTTGGCGGACCTGAAGGTCAACACCACCAACCTGAACCTGTATCAGCTGCGTGACACCATCAAGTTGCGCCTGCTGAATCAGCCGGAGCCGGGCACGGCTTTCCTCGTGGAGTCGTTCGGCTTCAAGCGTGGCATGCCGGTGGATGCCGACCTGGTGTTCGATGTCCGGTGCCTGCCCAATCCCTACTGGAAGCCGGAACTGCGCGAACAGTCCGGACTCGACCAGCCGGTAATCGATTACCTGGCGGCCCAGCCGGATGTCGAGGAAATGTACCAGGACATCTCTGGCTATCTGCTGAAATGGCTCCCCCGTTTCGCCGCCAGCAACCGCGCCTACGTCACGATCGCGATCGGCTGTACGGGTGGGCATCACCGCTCCGTCTACCTGACCGAGCGCCTGGGTCAGCTCTTGCAACAATCCCTGAAGAACGTCCAGGTTCGCCACCGCGACCTCAGCTAAAGGATTCACATCGCGATGCCTGCTCGGGAAATTGAAATCATCAACAAGCTGGGCCTGCATGCCCGTGCCTCGGCCAAATTCGTGGGTGTGGCGGGCAAGTTTCCTGATACCACGATCCGGGTCGGGCGTACGCCTGATTCGACGGTCGACGGCAAGAGCATCATGGCGATGATGATGCTTGCAGCGGGCAAAGGCACCAAGATCCACCTGAGCACGGAAGGTGAACAGGCTCAGGAAGCGATGGATGCACTGGTGGAACTCATCAATAACTACTTTGATGAAGGCGAATAGCCGCCCCTCGTCCAAAGACGACCTTTACGGGGAGCTTCACGCCAACGCCGTGTCCATCACCATCATCAGACAAAACCCAACCAGCAGCCCCAGGCTCGCCAGCTTCTCGTGACCATTACGGCGCGATTCAGGGATGACTTCATGGGTTACAACCAGCAACATCGCGCCGGCGGCCAACGCCAATCCCAGGGGCAGCAGCGCCTCGGCCAGGCTCACCAGCCAGGCGCACAGCAGCGCGCACACCGGCTCGACCAGCCCTGACGCGGCGCCGATCAAAAACGCCCTGGCACGGGACATCCCGGCGGCGGCCAGTACCAGCGCGATAACCAGCCCTTCCGGCACGTCCTGCAAGGCGATGCCCATCGCCAGGCTGTCGGCATCCGGCATGCCGCCGCCCGCCGAGACACCGACGGCCATGCCTTCGGGAATGTTGTGGGCGATGATTGCGAACACAAACAGCCAGATCCGCGGCGCAATGATCGAATGGCCCGGCGTCACTAACAGCTTTTCGGGGCTGGCAGATACCTTGCGGTCCACCAGATACAACCCGAACGCCCCAAGCAGAATGCCGAAACTGATGAAACCGCTGGCTGCCCAAGGCGTGAACCCCAGGTGCTCGGCCGCGGCAATGCCGGGCACGATCAACGAAAACGCTGTGGCAGCGAGCATCACCCCGGCGCCGAAACCCAGCAGCGAATCACTCACGGCTTGGGGCATGCGCCGGATCACCAGCACCGGCACGGCGCCCAACGCGGTGCCCAGTGCGCAAAGCCCGCCTCCCTGCAATGCCCGCAGCAGTTTCGGCTCCAGGTCCAGCCATGCCAATCCCTGGGCCGTCAATAATGCCATTCCGGCCAACACCAACAGCGATCCCAAGGCGTAGCGGAACATCCGCCCGCCGCCTATCGCCAGCGCTTCAGTGTCCATAGTCAGCCTTGGATTGTTTTCATGAAGGACTCAAGCAAGCGCAGCCTCATAACGTCGTGCGACTTCCGGCCAATTGATCACGTTATAGAAGGCGTTGATGTATTCGGGACGACGGTTCTGGTACAGCAGGTAATAAGCATGCTCCCAGACATCCAGGCCAAGGATGGGCGTATTCCCGCTCATTAACGGACTGTCCTGGTTGCCACTGCTTTCCACCACCAGGGTCTTTTGCGGGGTCACGCTCAACCAGGCCCAACCGCTGCCGAAACGGGTCAGCGCAGCCTTGGTGAAAGCCTCCTTGAAAAGCTCGATACCGCCCAGTTGCGCATCGATCGCCGCCGCCAGGGCGCCCTCGGGCAGGCCGCCGCCCCGGGGCGTCATCACTTCCCAGAACAACGAATGGTTGGCATGGCCACCGCCTTGGTTGATCACCGCGGCCTTCAGGCTGGGCGGCAACTGCTCCACGCTGGACACCAGTTTTTCGACGGGCCAATCGGCAAATTCGGTGCCGTCCACCGCCGCGTTGAGGTTATTGATGTAGGTCTGGTGGTGCTTGGTGTAGTGGATCTCCATGGTTTGCGCATCGATGTGCGGTTCCAGGGCATCGTAGGCGTAAGGCAAAGCGGGCAAGGTAAAAGCCATGTTCAATGAACTCCGTAATGAAGAGTGGCGTTGCGCTGACGAGGCGCGGCGGCATTGCAGTGCAGCAGGCGCTGGGTGCGTGGGTATTCGCCGTGCTCGCTGATGAAATTCAGCAGTTCGACATAGGTCTTGTGGCTTTGGCGCATCGCGGCTTCACGCAACGCCGGCGCCATGCGCTCGTCCTGCAGGGTCTGCAGCAGGCGCTGGTGGATGGCGCATAGGTACTCGGCGCTCTCCTCCGGCTGGTTCAAGCGCAAGTGCAAGTCCGCCAGGTTGTGATGGGACACGACGCAGGCCGCCACGGCCTCATCAGCGTCAGCCCAGCGCTCGAACAACACCTGCGCCAAGGCCAGGGCCTGCAGTAGGCTTCGCGGGCGTCCACCAGCTCGCCTTGCATGAAACAGCGATTGGCCCGTTCGATCGTACGTTTCCAGTGTTCCATGATGAGTCCTCCACACAAGTGTCGGGGTTACACGCCGCCGGCGGTGAGCTTCTCCGGGTCAAGCAGGACCTCCAGCTCGGTGCGAGTCAGGTCGGTGTGTTCCAGGGCGACATCGATGACCGGGCGACCTTGCCGATACGCCTGCTTGGCGATTTCAGCGGCCTTCTGGTAACCGATGATCGGGTTCAGTGCCGTGACCAGGATCGGATTGCGCGACAGCGCCTCCTTGAGCCTGGCTTCGTTGACCTTGAACGTGGCGATGGCCTTGTCCGCCAGCAAGCGGCTGGCAGTGGACATCAGGGTCATACTGCTCAGCAGATTCTGGGCAATGATCGGCAGCATCACATTGAGTTCGAAATTGCCTGATTGACCGGCGAGGGTAATCACCGTGTCGTTGCCCATCACCTGGGCCGCGACCATTGCGGTGGCTTCGGGAATCACCGGGTTGACCTTGCCGGGCATGATCGAGGAGCCCGGCTGCAAGCCCTCGAGTTCGATTTCGCCCAAGCCTGCCAGCGGCCCGGAATTCATCCAGCGCAGGTCATTGGCGATTTTCATCAACGACACCGCCGTGGTCTTCAATTGTCCGGAAACCGCCACGGCGGTGTCCTGGGAACCGATCAACGCAAACAGGTTCTCGCCTGGAGTGAATTGCACTTGGGTCAGTTGCGTCAGTTGCTGGCTGAACAGTTCGGCAAAACGCGGGTGGGCATTGACCCCGGTCCCGACCGCCGTACCACCTTGGGCCAGCGATTGCAGGCTCGGCTGCAAATCTCGCAGATGGCCGATATTGGCCTTGAGCTGCTGCGCCCAACCGCCGAGCACTTGGCTCATGCGCACCGGCATCGCGTCCATGAGGTGGGTGCGGCCGGTCTTGATGAATGGATGGACCTCCCGGCCCTTGCGCTCGATCACCTGCACCAGATGCTCCAACGCCGGCAACAACTGCTCGTGCAATACCAGGGAGGCACTGACGTGAATGCTGGTGGGAATGATGTCGTTGCTGCTCTGGCCGCAGTTCACATGGTCATTCGGATTGACCGCCTCCCCCAGCAGGCGACTGGCCAGGGTCGCGATCACTTCGTTGGCGTTCATGTTGGAGCTGGTGCCAGACCCGGTCTGGAAAATATCCACCGGAAAATGCGTCATGAAATCGCCTTCGAGCAGGCCTTGGGCGGCATCGACGATGGCCTTGCCCTGGGCCGCACTGATTTGCTCCAACTCCACGTTAGCCCGGGCGGCGGCGGCTTTCGCCAGAATCAGGGCGCGAATGAATTGCGTCGGCATGCGCTGGCCACTGATGGGGAAATTATCCACGGCGCGCTGGGTCTGTGCGCCGTAAAGGGCGTCCAGCGGGACGTGGAGTTCGCCCATGCTGTCACGTTCGATGCGGGTATTACTCATCGGGAAGTCCTTGCTCCAGTTCAATAAGGGAAATCGACGGTGCCAGCGCACAAGTCGCCAACGCCCAGGCATGGCTTTGCCAGCGGTCAAGGCGACAGCGGCAGAGCGATTGCCGCTCCAGTTCACGCAAAGGACGCCAGGCTTGATCGAGACAAAGGTTGCGCCAGTGCCAGGGCAGTGCGACATCAGCGGCCGTGTCGAGCAAAAGCCGGAAGGCAGTTTCGCAAATCATCCACGGAGAAGTGGCGGTGCAGCAGGCCAGATAGCGCCCTTCGGCCAAGTAATGATCGATCAGCCGCGGCTCGTCCGGGCTCATTGCGCAACGGATCTGGCGACTCATCCAGCGCCAGCTTTCAAGATAGGGTTGTTCGTGCAAGGCAGAACTCATGACCGGGGCTCACTCGGCGAATGAGATTCATTATTAGATGATAATAAGAAGCAACACAACCGCAACACGATACAAATTCATCGTGGCGAGGGAGCTTGCTCCCGCTCGGTTGCGCAGCGACCGCAAGATTTTGGGGTCGCTGCGCGGCCCAGCGGGAGCAAGCTCCCTCGCCACAGGATATTCGGGCACAAAAAAAGCGCGTCCCCCAATGGATGACGCGCCTCTTTTGTTGCGATGAGCGTTAGCTACCCGCCACCATCATCCGCTCGATCAGGACCGACCCAGTGCGAATGTTGCTACGCAACTCCAGGTCATTCCCCACGGCAACGATCTGCTTGAACATGTCGCGCATATTGCCTGCGATGGTCACTTCCTGGACCGGGAACTGGATCTCGCCATTCTCGACCCAGAATCCCGCTGCGCCACGGGAGTAATCGCCGGTGACCATGTTCAGGCCATGGCCCATCAGTTCAGTCACCAGCAGGCCGCGACCCATGCGTCGCAGCAAGGCCGCCTGGTCTTCTTCGCCGTGAGTCACGAACAGGTTGTGCACGCCTCCGGCATTGGCGGTACTCGGCATGCCGAGCTTGCGACCCGAGTAGGTGCCGAGGATATAGGAGACCAGCTCGCCGTTTTCCACGAACGGCTTGGCGTAGGTGGCCAGGCCGTCACCGTCGAACGCCGAGCTTCCCATGGCTTGCATCAGGTGCGGGCGTTCGTCGATGGTCATCCATTCCGGGAACAGCTTCTGGCCCAGCGAGCCTTCGAGGAACGACGATTTACGGTACAGATTGCCGCCGGACACCGCCGACAGGAAGCTGCCGAACAGCCCACCGGCCAGTTCGGCAGAGAACAGCACTGGCACTTCACAAGTCGGCACGGGCCGCGCGCCCAGGCGACTGGCTGCACGTTGCGCGGCTTTCTGACCGATGCTCACCGGGTCCGCCAGCAAGGTGCCCTGGCGGCTCACGTCATACCAGTAGTCACGCTGCATCTGGCCGTCGGCCTCAGCGATCATCACGCAACTGAGGCTATGGCGGGTCGATGCATAACCGCCGATGAAACCGTGGCTGTTGCCGTAGACCCGGCAGCCCTGGTGGGTATTGAGCGTCGTGCCATCGGCATTCTTGATCCGGCTGTCGGCATCGAATGCCGCCGCTTCGCAACGCAGCGCCTGTTCAATGGCCTGCTCCGGCGTGATGTCCCAGGCATGAAACAGGTCGAAATCCTTCAGTTCCTTGCACATCAGCGCGGCATCGGCCAGGCCCGAGGCTTCGTCTTCAGAGGTGTGCTTGGCGATTGCCAGCGCAGCGGCGACGGTTTCGCGAATGGCCTCCGGACCGCTCGCCGAGGTGCTGGCCGAACCTTTGCGCTGCCCCACATACAGGGTAATGCCGAAACCCTGGTCGCGATTGAACTCAACGGTTTCCACCTCGCGCTGGCGCACCGACGTCGACAGCCCCTGCTCCAGGGATACCGCCACTTCGCACGCGCTCGCGCCCTGTCGCTTGGCCTCGGCGATGATCTGCTCGACTTGTTCTTGCAGTGCCGGCAATGCTTGCGGGCCGACGCTCTGGACTGCACTCATGGGGTTCTCCACTCAAATTCTATTTTCGGTGGTCGCCATCGAGCGACCGGGCCGGACAAGCGGCCCCCGACTGGTTATCATGGCGGCGTTTCTTTGCGGACTGCCACCATGGTTGATTCTTACGACGACTCCCTCTCCGAGGGTGAAAAAAGCAAATCCCAGGTCAAACGCGAGCTGCATGCTCTGGTTGACCTCGGCGAGCGCCTGACAACACTCAAGCCTGACTTGCTGGCCAAACTGCCACTGACCGACGCCTTGCGCCGGGCCCTGG
This sequence comes from Pseudomonas sp. Z5-35, assembly GCF_051131945.1. Classification (NCBI taxonomy): domain Bacteria; kingdom Pseudomonadati; phylum Pseudomonadota; class Gammaproteobacteria; order Pseudomonadales; family Pseudomonadaceae; genus Pseudomonas; species Pseudomonas sp. Z5-35. Next base: position 1,022,480 of record NZ_CP071640.1, on the reverse strand, counting down.
CCGATGCGCCCAAGCACACCGCGAATATCGCGCGTAAACGGCACCTGCAATTCATCGGCAAACTGATGCGCGATCAGGACACTGACGCCATCCTGGTTCTGCTCGATCAACTCGATGCCTCCACCCGGCAGTACAACGAACGCTTCCACGGCCTGGAACGCTGGCGTGATCGCTTGATCGCGGGCGATGACGGCGTATTGGAAAAATTCGTCATCGACTATCCGGAGGCTGACCGCCAACAATTGCGCTCCCTGATCCGTCAGGCCCAGCACGAACTGGCGCAGAACAAGCCGCCGGCCTCGAGCCGCAAAATCTTCAAATACATCCGTGAGCTGGACGAGACTCAACGCGGCCTGCGCTGATCGCAGACAGCTTGCCTCCCCTGCCAGGGGCGGCAGTTATCGTGGCGAGGGAGCTTGCTCCCGCTGGGCTACGCAGTAGCCCCAATGCGGTTGCTACGCAACCGAGCGGGAGCAAGCTCCCTCGCCACAATGACTCACACAAGCCCCTGGATATTCTCATGCGCCCGTGCCACCCACGGTAATCGCATCGATCTTCAGGGTCGGCTGGCCGACGCCCACCGGCACCGATTGCCCATCCTTGCCACACGTCCCCACACCGCTGTCCAGCGCCAGGTCGTTGCCGACCATCGACACCTTGCTCATCGCCTCCGGCCCATTGCCGATCAGGGTCGCGCCCTTGACCGGTGCGGTAATCTTGCCGTCTTCGATCAGGTAGGCCTCGCTCGTGGAAAACACGAACTTGCCACTGGTGATGTCCACTTGGCCACCGCCGAGATTGGCGCAATAAATGCCCTTCTTCACCGACGCGATGATTTCGGCCGGATCGCTCTGGCCGCCCAACATGTAAGTATTGGTCATGCGCGGCATTGGCAGGTGTGCGTAGGATTCGCGGCGACCGTTGCCGGTGCGGGCCACGCCCATCAGGCGAGCGTTGAGCTTGTCTTGCATGTAGCCTTTGAGAACGCCGTTTTCGATCAACGTGGTGCACTCGGTCGGCGTCCCTTCGTCGTCGACGCTCAAAGAGCCACGACGTCCGGCGAGGGTGCCATCGTCGACGATGGTGCAGAGTTTCGAGGCGACCATTTCACCCATGCGTCCGCTGTAGGCCGAGCTGCCCTTGCGGTTGAAATCGCCTTCCAGGCCGTGGCCGACGGCTTCGTGCAACAGCACGCCTGACCAGCCCGACCCGAGCACCACCGGCAAGGTGCCAGCCGGGGCCGGGATGGCCTCCAGGTTGACCAGGGCCTGGCGCAGCGCTTCGCGGGCGTAGCCCATGGCGCGGTCTTCGCTGAGGAAATAACGGTAGTCGGTACGTCCGCCGCCGCCGTGGCCGCCGCGCTCACGGCGGCCGTTCTGCTCGACGATCACGCTGACGTTGAAACGCACCAACGGTCGTACGTCGGCGGCCAGGCCGCCATCTGTAGACGCTACCAGAATCCGTTCCCAGACCCCGGCCATGCTCACCGATACCTGCTGGATACGCGGGTCGAGCGCGCGAGTGGCGACGTCGATGCGCTTGAGCAGTTCGACTTTTTCGGCGCGGCTCATGACTTCCAGCGGATTATCCGGCGCATACAGTTGGGCCACGTCCTGGCTGCTGAACGCCTGGACCGTGCCGTTCTGCCCGGCGCGGGAGATCGAGCGGGCGGCACGGGCCGCAGCGCCGAGGGCTTCGAGGGTGATGGCGTTGCTGTAGGCAAACCCGGTTTTTTCGCCGGACTGCGCACGCACGCCCACGCCTTGGTCGAGGTTGAAACTGCCTTCCTTGACGATGCCATCTTCCAGCGACCAGGACTCGGAAATCTGACCCTGGAAATACAAGTCAGCCGCATCGATGCCCGGGCCGGCCAGGTCGCCCAGCACGTCTTGCAGGCTTTCCAGGGTCACGCCACCGGGGGCTAAAAGATGTTCACTGACTGAGGACAACAACCCGCTCATAAGTTCTACGCCTTGAATTCGTCGTCTTGGACAGGCCGCCGCCGGGCGCCCTGCGAGAAAAAGCGCCGATGGCTCGCCACCGGCATGCGCGCCCGGATGGACGCTTGTTCATTGCTGTCGCGCTCGGCCAACAGCACGGCCTCACCCTGATCCTGTTGTGCCAGCACGCGGCCCCACGGGTCGACAATCGCGGCATGGCCAAAGGTTTCCCGTGGCCCCGGATGCGTTCCGCCTTGGGTGGCCGCCAGCATGTAGCACTGGGTCTCTATGGCTCGGGCGCGAATCAGCACGTCCCAATGGGCGGCGCCGGTCACCGCGGTAAACGCCGAAGGCGCGGTGATCAATTCGGCCCCGGCCGCCCGCAACTCGCTGTAGAGTTCCGGGAAACGCAAGTCGTAGCAAACCGTCAAGCCAACCCGGCCCACCGGTGTATCGGCGACCACCACGTTGCCGCCGTAAGCATAGTCATCGGATTCGCGGTAGCGCCCGCGATTGTCCGCCACGTCCACATCAAACAGGTGCAGCTTGTCATAGCGCGCCACGACCTGGCCTTGATCATCCACCAACAAAGAGCACGCATGGGCCTTGGCCTCAGGCTGGTCTACCGGCGGCAACGGCAACGTCCCGGCCACAATCCATAACCTGAGGTCGCGGGCGACCTGTTTCAACCAGGGCAGGATCGGTCCCTGACCAAAGGCTTCGGCCCGGGCGATGTCGGCAACGTCCCGCCGCCCCATCGCGGCGAAGTTTTCAGGCAGCACCGCCAGCCTTGCGCCACCGGCGGCAGCCTGTTCCAGCAACACGCGGGCACGGGCCAGGTTAGCGAGTACATCACTTTGGCTGACCATTTGAATCACGGCGACTGGCATGACTCCTCCCGCTATTTCGTTTGTCCGGTGTGGTAGGGCATCGATCAGAACGGTTTGTCGAAGGTGATCTTCGGCTCTTTCCACGGCCCCTTGACGTCGTATCTTACGCTGGCAAAACGCGCCACGCGGTCACCGATCAGTTTATCGATCAAAAACAACGCCCCACCCACTGCCGGTGCGCCGACGATCAGCGCGGCGATCGGCAAGTTGTTGGTCACAGGCAAGGTCACCAACAATTTGGCATCGACCCGGTCGGCCACCATGTCCAGCGTTCCGTTGAGTTCCAGGTTGCTCGACGGCCCCGTCAGGGTGATGGGCTCGCGGGTCACATAAACGCCGTTACTCGCCACCAGCAGCCCCTTGACCCGGTCGTAACTCAGCCCCTTGCCGAACAGGTCGGAGAAATCCAGGCGCAAACGCCGGCCAATGGAGTTGAAATTCAATAGCCCAAATACCCGCAGCGCCTGGGCACTGCCCTCGACTTCGACGAACTGCCCTTTGTTGAGGGACGCATCCAGGCTACCGGAAAAACGCTTGGTGGCCACCCAGGCGGGCGAACCGGGCCAGCGGCCGTCGGCATCCAGATGAAATTCCTGGCTGGTCACGCTCGGCGCGAAGCCCCAGCCTTTGAGCACGTCAGCCAGATTCTTGCCCTTGATACGGCCCTTGTACCAACTGTTGGTTGAGCCGGGCAGGCCTTCCCAGGCGCCATTGCCGTTCAAGACCATGCCCTTTAGCCCCATGTCCAGATCGTTCAGCGCAATGCCCTTGCCGGTCGGGCGTACCTTCAGCGACCACGCACCGATGAGATCGGGGCCTTGGAACAACTGGTCGATGGCAATATCCATGGCCGGTATCTTGCTGGGGTCGACCGAGGCCAGTGGATCCGGGGCATTTTCGTCGGCCTGGACCGTCGGGTCGGCGGCAGGTAGCCGGACGTAATCGAGCTTGATGGCGATGGGAGCAGCTTTGGCATCCGGCAAACTGACGCTGCCCTTGGCCTGCTGGCTGTCAAGCCGCATGCCCCAAGCGTCCGGCTTGCGGTCCAGTTGCACCGACGCCTGGTCCAGCGTCGTGCCCATGGCAGTAAGCTTGCCCACTTTCAGGTCGGCGCTGCTGAGCACTTGCCGGGCGCTACCGCCCGGATCCTGACCGGCGTATTTGCCAACCAGTTCCTGCCAAGGACTCACGTCCAGTTCCGACAGCGTGCCGCGCAATCGCAGACCCTTGGCGCCAGGCAGGACCGCATCGCCCACGCCCAGCAACAATTCGCCGCGACCTTCAGCGAAGTTCCCACTCGGCGCTGCGTAAGTAAAACCGGCCAAGTCGCCGTAATTGACCCAATACCGCCGCTCCGGCCCTTGCAAGGTCATGCGAAACACCGTGTCGCGACCAACATCCGCAGCCATGCCGAAAGGTGCCGGCAGGTCTACGGCTACGCCCTTGAGGCTGGAACTGACCGACAACTGGCTGTCGGCACTGTTCAGGATCACTTGCAATTGGTAGGGCACGACACCGGATACCGGCAACGGCTGGGTGACATTCAGCCAATGGGTGAGTTTCTTGATTTCTACCTGCCCGGACGCGGCGACCCGGGTATTGAGCGCACCGGCACGGCCCTCGGCGAAAATCTGCGCGGTCACGGGGCGGTCGAACACCCGGGCCGCGATGTTCTTGCCACTCAACCCCTTGCCGCTGTCGAAGCGGAAATCGCCTTTGAGCTGGGTCAATTCCAGCGCTGGTTCGCTGAGCTTGAGCCGGGCCTTGTCGGTGGAGAAGTCCACCAGGATCTTCGGCTCCTCGCCTTTGACCAGCGGGATATCGAGCTTCACGTTGCCTTGCAGGTCGCCCTCGCCTTCCCAGCCAGCGAACGTCTCGGCCGTGCCGATCGGCGCGGTCTGGAGGATCTTCAGTCCGTCGCCCAACCCGCCGGCGAAACCGCCGTCCAACAGCAGATGAGAACTCTGCCCGCTGGGTACGTGAGGGATGTTCACCGTGATGTCTTTGACCTGGGTGTTCAGCAGTTGCCCTTCGCTGGCGAAGATGCGTACGCCGCTGTCTTCGACGAACACGTCACCGCTGACCTTGCTGACCGAAGGCCAGCCCGGCTGGAACGCCAGCTCGGCGTCATGCACCTTGAAAAACAGGCTGATGCTGCGGTCCGCGTCCCCGGCACTTTTATTCAGCGAGCCTTGGTACTGGAAAAAACCCTCGTCCACCGCGCCCTTGACGATGGCCGTGCGCAACCATTCGTCCAGCGCCGGGCTGAGGACGGCCGGGAGGTACTTGGCGGTGTAGCGCCCATCACCGTCCACCAGGCCGACCCGCAGGTCCATGTAGTCTTCCTGACTTTGGTCCAGATGCAGGCGGATCAGGAAGTCGCCAGCAATTCGGCCTTCCTCGCCCAGCACCTTCAAATACGGCGCGACCAGGGTGAAGGTCTGCTTGTCGAGTTTCCAGGCCAGCCGGGCGTTGGCCTGCAGATACTGCCAGGGCTTGGCAAAGATCGGGTCCAGGTGCAGGGAGAAATCCTTGCTGTCCATGCGCAGCTCGCCACCGCCGAGGTCGCCGCTGAGGCTGCCCGACACGTTGCGCACTGCTGGGGCACCGCGATAGGCGTCAAAGCCGACGGTGTCCAGGTTGGTCGCAAAGCTGATTTTCTGGTCGCCAGTGTTTTGTGGTCGAAAGTCCACCAGGACGTTGCGCAGACCACCGGTTACCTTGAGCCGGTCAATTGTCGTGGCAAGGCCTTCGGGCAATGGCGCCAGGGCATGGAGCAGTGGCGTGAGCGGTGTCAGGTCGAGACGATCGGCCTGCAAATGCCAGCGCTCCTCGGTCTTGTCGGTGGCGTCATTGTGTTGCAGAAGGAGACGCGATTCCCAACGGGTCTCGCCCAGGTTCATTGCCAGCGTGTCGAAGGTCGCGGTGAATCCCTGGCTGCTGCGCTGCAAATAGGCGTTGAGGGCCAGGTTGTGGATCTGCACCGGCTTGCGGTCGGCATAGGCGCCCTGGAGCTGCGGCGCATTCAAGCGCATGGCCGCGCTTTGCACCGTGCCCTGGCCCCAACTGAGCCAGAACTCGCCGCCGGCCTTGATCTGGGAAAAATTCCATTGCCGGGTCAGGCCCTTCGGCAGCCATTTGGACCAGTCGCTTTGCGGCAGGCTCAAGTAGGCATCCACCTCGCCATTCTTCCAGTCGCTGGCACGAATGCGGGTACGCAGGTTGATCGCCACGGGCTGGCCGTCCGGCAAGGTCAGGCGCGCGTCCAGGCGCTGGCGGGCGCCGCCGGTGCGCAAGCTCAGGCCGACGTAGGTCAGGCTCAACGGAGGATGATCCACCGGCTGCAAAGTGACCTGGCTGTCGAGCACCGACAGCTTCGAAACCATCTGCATCCGATCCAGCAACTGCTGTGGATCGAATGGCTGGTCGTCCCGCACCGGCAGGCCTTCCAGCGCCCATGTGCCGTCGGCGCCTTCCTTGAGGTTGATCTTCAGGCCGCTGACTTCCAGATGAGCGATGCGCACCTGGCGCGTCAGCAGGCTGTCCCAGAGGTTTGGCACGGCCCGGACCTGATCGAGGTGCAAGGCATTCGGGCCCTCGCCGACCACCACGTCGCGCGCGGCCAGTATCGGCGCCAGGGCGCTCCAAGTGCCTTCGAGGCTACCGACCTGCACGGGTATGCCCAACGCTTCGCTGGCCCGAGTCTCGACTTCACTGCGGTATTCGGCCACCAGCGGGACCAACTCCCGGCCGAGGCTGACGTATAACGCCAGCACTACCAGCAGCAGCGCGCACAGGCCCAGGCCCCAGCGTGTCAGCGTCGCCAAAAGGCGTGTCAGACGCTCCATGTCAGCAGTCTCCCCTGGCAAAGGCATTCAGTTGCGCGGCCTTGCCATCCATGCGACTTCAGAGCAACACCACATCGTATTGTTCCTGGGAATACATGGTTTCCACCTGGAAGCGAATCGTGCGGCCGATAAAGGCTTCCAACTCCGCGACGTTGCCGGACTCTTCATCGAGCAGGCGGTCCACCACTTTCTGGTTAGCCAACACTCTATAGCCCGTCGCCTGGTAGGCGCGTGCCTCGCGGAGAATTTCCCGGAAGATTTCGTAACACACGGTTTCCGGAGTCTTCAGCTTGCCTCGCCCCTGGCAGCTGCTGCAGGGCTCGCAGAGGACCTGCTCAAGGCTTTCGCGGGTGCGCTTGCGGGTCATCTGCACCAGGCCCAGCTCAGTGATGCCGATGATGTTGGTCTTGGCGTGATCGCGCTCGAGTTGCTTTTCCAGGGTACGCAGCACTTGGCGCTGATGCTCTTCATCTTCCATGTCGATGAAATCGATGATGATGATTCCGCCCAGGTTGCGCAGGCGCAGTTGCCGGGCGATGGCCGTGGCCGCTTCAAGATTGGTCTTGAAGATGGTTTCTTCGAGGTTGCGATGGCCGACAAACGCCCCGGTATTGACGTCGATGGTACTCATCGCCTCGGCCGGGTCGACCACCAGGTAACCGCCAGACTTGAGCGGCACCTTGCGTTCAAGGGCGCGCTGGATTTCATCTTCTACGCCGTACAGGTCGAAAATCGGTCGTTCGCCCGGGTAGTGCTCGAGGCGGTCGGCGATTTCAGGCATCAGCTCGGCGACAAATTGCGTGGTCTTCTGAAAGGTTTCCCGGGAATCGATGCGGATCTTCTCGATCTTGGGGCTGACCAGGTCCCGCAGGGTCCGTAGCGCCAGGCCAAGGTCTTCGTAGATCACGCTGGGCGTGGCGATGGTCTTGATCTGCACGGCGATCTGGTCCCAAAGCCTTCGCAAGTAGCGGATATCCATCAGGATCTCGTCGGCGCCGGCGCCCTCGGCGGCGGTGCGCAGGATGAAGCCACCGGCCTCCTTGATCCTTTCTTTTTCCACGCAGTCGCTGACGACCTTCTTCAGGCGCTCGCGCTCGCCTTCGTCTTCGATCTTCAGGGAAATGCCAACATGCGCCGTGCGTGGCATGTACACCAGGTAACGCGACGGAATGGACAACTGCGTGGTCAGCCGCGCGCCCTTGGAGCCGATAGGGTCCTTGGTGACCTGCACCACCAGGCTCTGGCCTTCATGGACCAGGGCGCTGATGCTCTCCACCGCCGGGCCTTCGCGCATGGAGATTTCCGACGCATGGATGAACGCTGCGCGGTCCAGGCCGATGTCGACGAACGCCGCCTGCATGCCCGGCAACACCCGCACCACCTTGCCCTTGTAGATGTTGCCGACAATGCCACGCTTCTGCGTGCGCTCGACATGGACTTCTTGCAGGACGCCGTTTTCAACCACCGCCACGCGCGATTCCATCGGCGTGATGTTGATCAGGATCTCTTCACTCATGGCAGGGTCTCGTTCAGGCGTATTCACGATTATGGCCGCATCAGGTCAGACGGCGCTCAGCGCGCGCTCAAGGTTTGCCAACAGGGTATGCCGAAATGGCCGAGTAGTTCTGCGGTTTCGCACAGTGGCAGGCCGACCACGGCTGAATAGCTGCCTTCCAGCCCGGCGACGAACACCGCGCCCAGGCCCTGGATACCGTAGCCGCCTGCCTTGTCCCGGGGTTCGCCGCTGGCCCAATAGGCGAGCGCTTCCTGTTCGGTGATGAGGCGAAAGCGCACCCGGCTGCTAACCACCCGGGTTTCGCAGTGCTGGCCGTCCACAACGGCAATGGCGGTCAGCACTTCATGGTCGCGACCGGACAGGCTCAGGAGCATCGACAGGGCGTCAGCCTGATCCACTGGCTTGCCGAGAATTCGTCCCTCTAGCACTACTGCGGTGTCGGCCCCGAGCATGCAACCTTCGACGCCAGACGCCAAGGCGCGTCGCCCGGCCTCGGCCTTGCCACGCGCCAGGCGCTCGACATAGGCCGATGGGGTTTCTTGGTCGAGGGGAGTTTCGTCGATGTCCGCACCGATGGCGGTGAACGGCACGCCGATCTGCGTAAGCAATTCACGCCGACGCGGCGAACCTGAGGCGAGGTAAAGCGGTTTCATCAAGACATCTCCCTTCCAAGGTGCGGGCCAATGCCTGACCGAATCAGTTGATTTTGAAACGCAGGCGCAAGCCACGCAAACCGAAGCTTATCCACGGCCAGAGCAAGGCACTGACCAAGGCCGGTAGCACCAGCGCCAGGGTCGGCTGACGATTGCCGGTCAGCGCGCTGAGCCATAGCTGTACCAGCTGCGCCAGGCCAAAGATCACCAGGATCACCAGGCACTGTTGCCACATCGGGAACATCCGCAGGCGTTGTTGCAGCGACAGCACCAGGAAGGTGATCAGTGTCAGGATCAATGCGTTCTGACCCAGCAACGTGCCGTAAAGCACGTCCTCGGCCAGGCCAAGGCACCAGGCGGTGACCATGCCGACCTTGTGCGGCAAGGCCAGCGCCCAGAAGGCCAGCAACAGGGCCAGCCACAGTGGCCGGAGGATCTCCATGAACTGCGGCAGCGGTGAAATGCTGAGCAGCAGGCCGATGGCAAAAGTCAGCCAGACCATCCAGCCGTTACCGGATCGAGTACTGCTCATTCTTCTCGTGCTCCCCTGGTGGCAGGCGCAGTGGCGGGCGTCGAGGCCGGCGGTTTGGTTGCAGGTCTTGCAGGCTGGGTGGACGGCTGATGGGCGGGGGTCGCGGCAGGTGCGGCCGGAGGCGTCGTGGCTGGCGGCGTGGCAGCGGGCGTTGCCGCTTGAGGCTTGGGCACCGTGGCCGGAACAGGCACAGGCGCTGGCGCGACTGGTGCGGTCGATTCGCCGCCCTGCCGGTCCTGGGCTTCCTGGGCCACCGCCGCATCGTTGGCGCGCTCTTCAGGCGTGCGGTTGTCGCTGAAAACCAGCAGCAGATAGCGACTGCGGTTCAACGCGGCCGTCGGCACTGCCCGCACGATCGCGAACGGCTGGCCGGAATCGTGGATGACTTCCTTGACCGTCGCCACCGGGTAGCCGGCCGGGAACCGCTGGCCGAGGCCGGAACTGACCAGCAAGTCGCCTTCCTTGATGTCGGCGGTGTCCGCCACGTGGCGCAGCTCCAGGCGTTCCGGGTTGCCGGTACCGCTGGCAATCGCCCGCAAGCCGTTGCGATTGACCTGCACGGGAATGCTGTGGGTGGTATCGGTCAGTAGCAGGACACGGGACGTATAGGGCATCAACTCCACCACCTGGCCCATCAGGCCACGGGCGTCGAGCACCGGCTGGCCGAGGACCACGCCGTCTCGCTCACCCTTGTTGATGATGATGCGGTGGGTGAAGGGGTTGGGGTCCATGCCGATCAGCTCGGCCACTTCCACTTTCTCGTTGACCAGCGCGGAGGAGTTGAGCAACTCACGCAGTCGCACGTTCTGCTCGGTGAGGGCCGCCAACTTCTGCATGCGCCCCTGCAACAGCAGGTTTTCGGTCTTGAGTTTTTCGTTTTCGGCGACCAGTTCGGTCCGGCTGCCAAACTGACTGGCCACACCTTGCCACAACCGTTGCGGCAGGTCGGTGATCCAGTAGGATTCCATCAACACCAGCGACATCTGGCTGCGCACTGGCTTGAGCAGCGTGAAGCGGGCGTCGACCACCATCAGCGCGACCGACAGCACGGTCAACACCAGAAGGCGCACACCCAGTGAGGGGCCTTTGGCGAAAAGCGGTTTAATAGGCCGCTCCTCCCAGGCAAATGTTTTCTTTATTCATACGGCATCAAACCGGCCTGGATACGAATGACAGAAGATAAACGCCAACGGGCAGCACTGCAAAGTGCTGCCCGGGCGCAAACAACATAGACCACTCAGCCAGACTTATTCGCTGGAGAGCAGGTCCATGGTGTGCTTGTCCATCATTTCCAGCGCACGGCCACCGCCGCGGGCAACGCACGTGAGCGGGTCTTCGGCAACGATCACCGGCAATCCGGTTTCCTGGGCCAGCAACTTGTCGAGATCACGCAACAGCGCGCCACCACCGGTCAGCACCAGGCCACGCTCGGCGATGTCCGACGCCAGTTCTGGCGGCGACTGCTCCAAGGCACTCTTGACTGCCTGGACGATGGTCGCCAGTGACTCTTGCAGCGCCTCGAGCACTTCGTTGGAATTGAGGGTGAATGCCCGTGGAACGCCTTCGGCCAGGTTGCGACCGCGTACGTCGACTTCACGCACTTCACCGCCCGGGTAGGCCGTGCCGATTTCCTGCTTGATACGCTCGGCGGTGGATTCGCCGATCAGGCTGCCGTAGTTGCGGCGTACGTAGGTGATGATCGCTTCGTCGAAACGGTCGCCGCCCACACGCACGGATTCGGCGTAGACCACACCGTTGAGGGAGATCAAGGCAATTTCAGTGGTACCACCACCGATGTCGACGACCATCGAGCCGCGCGCTTCTTCCACCGGCAGGCCGGCACCGATGGCCGCGGCCATGGGTTCTTCGATCAGGAACACTTCGCGGGCACCGGCGCCGAGGGCCGACTCACGGATGGCACGACGCTCCACCTGGGTGGATTTGCACGGCACGCAGATCAGCACGCGAGGGCTGGGCTGCAGGAAACTGTTTTCGTGAACCTTGTTGATGAAGTACTGCAGCATCTTTTCGCAGACGCTGAAGTCGGCGATCACGCCGTCCTTCATGGGGCGAATGGCTGCAATGTTGCCCGGTGTACGGCCCAGCATGCGCTTGGCTTCCGTACCGACAGCTACGACACTCTTCTGGTTACCGTGGGTGCGGATGGCCACGACCGAGGGTTCATTCAGGACGATACCGCGCTCGCGCACGTAAATAAGGGTGTTGGCAGTGCCCAGGTCGATGGAAAGATCGCTGGAAAACATGCCACGCAGTTTCTTGAACATGGGAAAGGGACCCTAGGCAACGCGTGGGTAAAAAAGTGCGGCAAACTCTAACAACGACAGGGATTTTGGGCAAGGCGCCAATATGTTAAATTGGCCGCTTTTCTGTGCACCAAACCCCACAATCGCGGGTATAGACCCGTAGAAATGCGGTAGTGTTCCGACAATCTAACACACGGACAGACTGCGTCCGTTTTGTTTTCCACTGGAGAATCCCATGGCGCTTGAACGCTCCGACGTGGAAAAAATCGCTCATCTGGCCTGCTTGGGCCTCAATGAAGCCGATCTTCCACACATTACTGCTGCCCTGAACAGCATTCTAGGGCTGGTCGACGAGATGCAAGCGGTCGATACCAACGGTATCGAGCCGCTGGCCCACCCACTGGAAGCCAGCCAGCGCCTGCGCGCCGACGTCGTCACCGAGTCGAATAATCGCGAGGCCTACCAGTCCATCGCACCTGCGGTCGAAAACGGCCTGTACCTGGTTCCGAAAGTCATCGACTAAAGGGAAAGAGCCTCTCATGCATCACATGACCCTGGCCGAGATCGCCCGCGGACTCGCCGATAAAAAGTTTTCTTCCGAAGAGCTGACCAAGACCCTGCTGGCGCGCATCGCCCAGCTCGACCCGCAGCTCAACAGCTTCATCAGCCTCACCGAAGAGCTTGCCCTGAGCCAGGCCAAGGCCGCCGACGCTCGTCGCGCCAACGGTGAGAGCGGCGCCCTGCTCGGTGCGCCGATTGCCCACAAAGACCTGTTCTGCACCCAGGGCATCCGCACCAGTTGCGGCTCGAAGATGCTCGACAACTTCAAGGCGCCATACGACGCCACCGTCGTCGCCAAGCTGGCCGCGGCCGGCACCGTGACCCTGGGCAAAACCAACATGGACGAATTCGCCATGGGTTCCGCCAACGAGTCGAGCTACTACGGCGCGGTGAAAAACCCGTGGAACCTGGAACATGTCCCGGGCGGTTCGTCCGGCGGTTCCGCCGCCGCTGTGGCCGCGCGCTTGTTGCCCGCTGCCACCGCCACCGACACCGGCGGTTCGATCCGCCAGCCGGCGGCCTTCACCAACCTCACCGGGCTCAAGCCGACCTACGGTCGCGTCTCGCGCTGGGGCATGATCGCCTACGCTTCCAGCCTCGACCAGGGCGGCCCGCTGGCGCGCACCGCCGAAGACTGCGCGATCCTGCTGCAAGGCATGGCCGGCTTCGACCCGAACGATTCCACCAGCATCGATGAGCCGGTGCCGGACTACAGCGCCGCCCTCAATGGCTCGCTGCAAGGCCTGCGCATCGGCGTACCGAAGGAATACTTCGGGGCCGGCCTAGACCCACGCATCGCCGGGCTGATCCAAGACAGCATCAAGGCGCTGGAAAAGCTCGGCGCCGTGATCAAGGAAATCAGCCTGCCGAACATGCAGCACGCCATCCCGGCGTACTACGTGATCGCCCCGGCGGAAGCGTCCTCGAACCTCTCGCGCTTCGACGGCGTACGCTTCGGTCATCGCTGCGAGAATCCGCAAAACCTGATCGATCTTTACAAGCGCTCCCGTGGCGAAGGCTTCGGCGCCGAAGTGCAACGCCGGATCATGGTCGGCGCCTACGCGCTGTCCGCTGGCTACTACGATGCCTACTACCTCAAGGCGCAAAAAATCCGCCGCCTGGTAAAAAACGACTTCATGGCCGCCTTCAACGAGGTCGACATCATCCTCGGCCCAACCACGCCGAACCCGGCCTGGAAACTCGGCGCCAAGAACAGCGACCCGGTCGCTGCCTACCTGGAAGACGTCTACACCATCACCGCCAACCTCGCAGGCTTGCCAGGCTTGTCCATGCCGGCCGGCTTCGTCGATGGCCTGCCGGTGGGCGTGCAGCTGCTCGCGCCGTATTTCCAGGAAGGCCGCCTGCTCAACGTGGCGCACCAGTACCAGCTCAATACCGACTGGCACACCCGCACCCCCACCGGCTTCTGAGGAGAAACACATGCAATGGGAAGTCGTGATCGGGCTGGAGATTCACACGCAGCTCACCACCCGATCGAAAATCTTTTCCGGTAGTTCGACCACGTTCGGTTCCGAGCCCAACACCCAGGCCAGCCTGGTCGACCTGGGCATGCCCGGCGTATTGCCAGTGCTCAACGCCGAAGCGGTGCGCATGGCGGTGATGTTCGGCCTGGCGATTGACGCCGAGATCGGCCAGCACAACGTGTTCGCCCGCAAGAACTACTTCTACCCGGACCTGCCCAAGGGCTACCAGATCAGCCAGATGGAATTGCCGATCGTCGGCAAGGGCCACCTGGACATCGCCCTCGAAGACGGCACCGTCAAGCGCGTCGGCATCACCCGCGCGCACTTGGAAGAAGACGCCGGCAAGAGCCTGCATGAAGAATTCAACGGCGCCACCGGCATCGACCTGAACCGTGCCGGCACGCCGCTGCTGGAAATCGTCTCCGAGCCGGACATGCGCAGCGCCAAGGAAGCCGTGGCCTACGTCAAGGCGATCCACGCGCTGGTGCGCTACCTGGGCATCTGCGACGGCAACATGGCCGAAGGCTCGCTGCGCTGCGACTGCAACGTGTCGATCCGGCCCAAGGGCCAGGTCGAGTTCGGCACCCGCTGCGAGATCAAGAACGTCAACTCGTTCCGCTTCATCGAGAAGGCGATCAACAGCGAGATCCAGCGCCAGATCGAACTGATCGAGGACGGCGGCAAGGTCATCCAGCAGACTCGCCTGTACGACCCGAACAAGGACGAAACCCGTCCGATGCGCAGCAAGGAAGAAGCCAACGACTACCGTTACTTCCCGGACCCGGACCTGCTGCCGGTGGTCATCGAGAACTCGTTCCTCGACGAGGTACGCGCCACCCTGCCGGAACTGCCGCCGCAGAAACGCGAGCGCTTCCAGGCGCAATTCGGCCTGTCGAGCTATGACGCCAACGTCCTGGCCACCAGCCGCGAACAAGCCGATTACTTCGAAAAAGTCGTGAGCATCGGCGGCGACGCCAAGCTGGCGGCCAACTGGGTGATGGTCGAGTTGGGCAGCTTGTTGAACAAGCAGGGCCTGGAAATCGATGAGTCGCCGGTCTCGGCCGAGCAACTGGGCGGCATGCTGCTGCGGATCAAGGACAACACCATTTCCGGCAAGATCGCCAAGATGGTGTTCGAAGCCATGGCCAATGGTGAATGCAGCGCTGACGAGATCATCGAGAAGCGCGGCTTGAAGCAGGTCACCGACAGCGGCGCGATTTCCGCCGTGCTCGATGAAATGCTCGCGGCCAACGCCGAGCAGGTCGAGCAATACCGTGCGGCGGACGAAGCCAAGCGCGGCAAGATGTTCGGCTTCTTCGTCGGCCAGGCCATGAAAGCCTCCAAGGGCAAGGCCAACCCGCAACAGGTCAACGAACTGCTCAAAAGCAAGCTCGAAGGCTGATGGCCATGGAGCCAGTCTTGCTGTCTGGCTCGGTCCCCCGTGGCGAGGGAGCTTGCTCCCGTCGGGCTGCGCAGCAGCCCCCTTTTTCTGGCAGCAGATTGTCGGGGGCCGCTTTGCGGCCCAGCGGGAGCAAGCTCCCTCGCCACGATGACCACTACAACCACACTGATGTGGAATCCCTTACATGAAGCGTCTCCTCGGCGCCTGCGCCCTGCTGTCCCTGCTGGCCGGTTGCGCCAGCCAGAGTGGCACCGTCGATCCACACGGCTACGACCAGACCGGCGTCGCCTCTTATTACGGTGCCAGGCACCATGGCAAGCGCACCGCCAGCGGCGAGCGTTTCAACCAGAATGGCCTGACTGCCGCCCATCGCCAGTTGCCATTCGGCACCCGGGTGAAAATCACCAACCTGAAAAACAACGACAGCGTCGTGGTCCGTATCAACGACCGCGGCCCGTATTCACGCGGCCGCCTGATCGATATATCGCGCGCCGCTGCCGAACAATTGGGCATGCTGCGCAGCGGTACCGCGCGCGTGCGCGTGCAAGCCCTCGACGATTGATAGACGGAGCCCGGCCATTTCCCTACTCACCGCCCTACCGCTGCTCAGCCTGATCGAACTGTTCGGCGCCCTGCTGTTGCTGATCGGCGGCGCCGAACTGCTGGTACGTGCCGCCGTCGGCTTGGCGGCGCGCTTGCAGGTTCGGCCGTTGATCATCGGCTTGAGCGTCGTCGCTTTCGGCAGCAGCGCGCCACAGATGGCCGTCAGCCTGCAGGCGACCCTGGCTCAGAACGCTGACATCGCCGTGGGCAGCGTGATCGGCAGCAGCATCTTCAACATCCTTGTGACCCTCGGCCTGTCGGCACTGATCATTCCGCTGCGCGTCTCGCGTCAATTGGTGCGGTTGGACATTCCGCTGATGATCGGTGCGAGCCTGCTGGTCTTCGTGCTGGCCTGGAACGAGGAACTGACCCGACTGGACGGCGTACTGCTGCTGATAGCCCTGGCGGTGTACCTGGGCCTCTTGCTGCGTCAGTCACGGCATTCGGGGCGACCGCACCCGGTGGGGGGCGACGTTGCCCAAATGTCCTGGATCAAGAGTGTGCTGATGATCGTGTCGGGCCTGGCGATGCTGGTGTTCGCCGGGCATCTGCTGTTGGGCGCCGCGGTCGAAGTGGCGACGGACCTGGGACTGTCGGAGCGCATCATTGGCCTGACCATCGTGGCCGTCAGCACCTCGCTGCCGGAACTCGCGACTTCGCTGATCGCGGCACTGCGTGGCCAACGGGACATTGCGGTGGGCAACGTGATCGGCAGCAACCTGTTCAACCTGCTGGGGGTCCTGGGGGTGACCGCCCTCGCCGCGCCCTCGCCACTGTCGGTGTCGCCGAACGCGCTGGATTTCGACCTGCCAGTGATGCTCGGCGTGGCGGTGCTGTGCCTGCCGGTGTTCTATTCCGGTTATCGCGTCACCCGCGCCGAAGGCCTGCTGTTCCTGGGTTTGTACCTGGCCTACGGGCTGCACGTGGTGTCATTCACCACCGGCATGCCCTTGGCCGGCCAACTGGAACGGCTGATGCTGTTCTACGTGCTGCCGGCCCTGCTCGCGTTTCTGCTGTTCACCTCCCTGCGCGCCTGGCGCCGCCAACATCACAAGAGGGATTTGCCATGACCGACATTCCAAAGACCGGCCTGGACATGCGTCGCCAAGTCATGGGCGACGCCTTCGTCGACCGGGCCCTGGGCAACGCCACCGAATTCACCCAGCCATTGCAGGACTTTGTCAACGAACATGCCTGGGGCAGCGTCTGGAGTCGAGAAGGCCTGCCACTGAAAACCCGCAGCCTGATCACTCTCGCCGCGCTCACCGCGCTCAAATGCCCGCAGGAACTCAAGGGCCACGTGCGTGGCGCGCTGAACAATGGCTGCACGGTGGAAGAGATTCGCGAGGCGTTGCTGCATTGCGCGGTGTACGCAGGCGTACCGGCGGCGATCGATGCGTTCCGGGCCGCGCAGGAAGTGATCGATAGCTATCAGAACGCTGAGTGACCGCTTGAATGAAGGCTAGATCCACCCACCCCACTGCAGCACAAAAATCCCCACATTGGTGGTAATCGCCGCCATCAGCGTAGTGATGACGATGATCGCCGCTGCCAGCTCATGGTTGCCATTCGCCGCCCGGGCCATGACGAAGCTGGCGGCGGCGGTGGGGCTGCCGAAGTACAGGAACAGAATCCCCAGTTCCGCCCCGCGAAAGCCCCAGAGCCAGGCGCCCAGCGTGGCCACCAGCGGCAGGCCAACCATTTTCACCAGGCTCGAACTCAGGGCCATCTTGCCGCTCTTGCGCAGGGCCGCCAGCGACAGCGTGCCACCGATGCAGATCAGCGCCAGGGGCAAGGTCATTTGCGACAGGTACTTGGCCGAGGTCTCGAACCAGTTCGGCAGACCGATCTGCCAATAGGCGAACGGCGCGGCGACGATCACGCTGATGATCAGCGGGTTGCTGACCACACTTTTGCAAATGCTCCACGGGTCGGACTTGATCACCGGGCTGTAGACCGCCAGCACGATGGTCGACAGCGTGTTGTAGAACAGAATCACCAACGCTGCGAGGATCGCGCCCAGGGAAATCCCGTAGTCACCGTACATGCTCGCCGCCAGCGCCAGGCCGATCACCCCGTTGTTGCCGCGAAACGCGCCCTGGGTATAGATCCCGCGATCCTCCCGCGGGCAGCGCCAGATCGCCCAGCCCCAGGCCATCGCAAAACTCGCCAGGGTGGCGATCGAAAAATAAATCAGCAGGTCCGGCTGCAACGCCGCGTGCAGGTCGGCATGCAGGATTCCAAGAAACAGCAACGCCGGCATGGTGACGTTGAACACCAGGGACGAGGCAATGTGGATGAAGTTGTCGTTGATCCAGTAGATGCGCTTGAGCAACGTCCCCAGAAACAGCATGGCAAACACCGGCGCGGTGATGTTCAGGGTTTCGAGGAAAATTGCCAGCATGCCGGGGACCTTGAGAGGGGTGTCGTTAGGTGGCTAATGATAAGCCACTTTCCCACTGATCGTTCCCACGCTTTTGCGTGAGAACGATCCACGACAACGCTATATCAGGTAATCGGCGCGGGGTTGAACAACGTGATGTCGTTGTACAACTTGTGCCGCTCGGCCCAGGTTTGCTTCTTGCCGCTGGCCACGTCCAGGTAATAGTGGAACAGCTCCCAGCCCAACTCCTCGATGGTCGCGCGCCCGGTGGCTATACGGCCGGCATCGATGTCGATCAGGTCTGGCCAGCGTTGGGCCAGTTCGGTACGGGTCGAGACCTTTACCACGGGTGCCATCGCCAGGCCATACGGCGTTCCGCGACCGGTGGTGAACACATGCAGGTTCATCCCCGCCGCCAGTTGCAGCGTACCGCAGACGAAATCGCTGGCCGGCGTGGCGCAGAAGATCAGGCCCTTTTGCTTGAACCGCTCGCCCGGGCCGAGCACGCCGTTGATCGCGCTGCTGCCGGACTTGACGATCGAGCCCAGGGATTTCTCGACGATGTTCGACAACCCACCCTTCTTGTTGCCCGGCGTGGTGTTGGCGCTGCGATCGGCCTCGCCCTTGGCCAGGTAGCGGTCGTACCAGTCCATCTCGCGCACCAGCTCCTCGGCGACTTCGCGGGTTTGTGCCCGGGACGTCAGCAGGTAGATCGCATCGCGCACTTCAGTCACTTCGGAGAACATCACCGTTGCACCGGCCCGCAGCAACAGGTCCGAGGCATAGCCCAGGGCCGGGTTGGCGGTGATGCCGGAAAACGCATCGCTGCCGCCACACTGCATGCCCAGGATCAGCTCCGAGGCCGGCACGGTTTCGCGACGGCGCTGGTCGAGCTTCTTCAGGCGGGTCTCGGCCAGCTCCATGATCTGCTCGATCATCTCGGTGAAGCCGTGACTGGAATCTTGCAAGCGATACAGCCATGGCTCGCTGAGGTCCACCGAGCTGTCGCCCTCATGCATCACCTGCCCGGCCTGCAATTTCTCGCAGCCCAGGCTGATCACCAGCGCTTCGCCACCCAGGTTCGGGTTGCGCGCCAGGTTACGTACCGTGCGGATCGGGATGTACGCGTCGGTGGCGGTAATCGCCACGCCGCAGCCGTAGCTGTGGGTCAGCGCCACCACGTCATCGACGTTCGGGTACTTGGGCAGCAATTCGTCCTTGATGCGCTTGACCGCATGGTCCAGCACGCCGGTCACGCACTGCACCGTGGTAGTGATACCGAGGATGTTGCGTGTGCCGACGGTACCGTCGGCGTTGCGGTAGCCCTCGAACGTGTAGCCCTCCAGCGGCGCATCGGCCGCCGGCACGTCGGTTGACAGCGGCAAGCTGTCCAGCGGTGGCGCAGTGGGCATGCGCAGCTGGTCTTCCTTGACCCAGCTGCCACGGGGGATCGGTTGCAGCGCATAGCCAATGACCTGGCCGTAGCGAATCACCTCGCCGCCTTCGGGAATGTCCTCCAGGGTGACTTTGTGGCTTTGTGGCACGAAGTCGACGGTGACCAGGCCGTCCGGGAATTCAGTCCCGGCCGGTACGCCTTGGTCGTTGACGACGATCACCACGTTGTCCCGCCCATGCAGGCGGATGTAACGGGGCGAATCGGCATGTTCAATCAGATTCATCGACGCCGCTCCTCAGGATTTGGCTTCAGACAGACTGGAAAGGTCGGCATCTCTGGCCGTCGGTTCCTTGAGCACCACACGCTTGATCGGGCCCACGATGACCAGGTAGCTGAACACCGCCATCAGCGCGTTGCAACCGACAAACACCAACGCCCATTTGAACGAGCCAGTGGAACTGATGATGTAGCCGATGACGATTGGCGTGGTAATCGACGCCAGGTTGCCAAAGGTGTTGAACAGGCCACCACTCAAACCGGCGATCTGTTTTGGCGACGTATCGGAGACCACGGCCCAGCCCAGTGCGCCGACGCCTTTACCGAAGAAGGCCAGGGCCATGAAGCCCACCACCATCCATTCGATGTCCACGTAATTGCACGCCACGATGCTGCTGGACACCAGCAGGCCGGCGATGATTGGCGCCTTGCGAGCGAAGGTCAGCGAATGGCCCTTGCGCAGCAGGTAATCGGAAATCACCCCACCGAGCACGCCGCCGATGAATCCACAGATCGCCGGCAAGGACGCGATGAAACCAGCCTTGAGGATGGTCATGCCGCGTTCCTGCACCAGATACACCGGGAACCAGGTCAGGAAGAAGTAGGTGATGCCGTTGATGCAATATTGGCCCAGGTAAACGCCGAGCATCATGCGGTTGGTCAGCAGTTGGCGGATGTAATCCCACTTCGGACCGTCGGTTTTCTTGTCCTTGCCCTTGTCCTGGTCCATATCGACCATCGCGCCGTTGGCGGCGATGTGATTGAACTCGGCTTCGTTGATCATAGGGTGCTGGCGTGGGCTGTAGATCACTTTCAACCAGATCAGCGAGAACACGATACCGATCACGCCCATCACGATGAACACGTGCTGCCAGCCGAAGCGATAGACGATCCAGCCCATCAGCGGTGCGAACAACACGGTGGCGAAATACTGCGCCGAGTTGAAAATCGCCGAGGCGGTGCCGCGTTCCGCGGTAGGAAACCACGCGGCGACGATCCGTGCGTTGCCCGGGAAGGACGGCGCCTCGGCCAACCCCACCAGGAAGCGCAGCATGAACAGCGCAACCACGGCCGTGGACATGCCGAATTCACCGACATAGCCTTGCAGCACGGTGAACAGCGACCAGGTGAAAATGCTCAAGGCATAGATTTTTTTCGAGCCGAAACGGTCGAGCAACCAGCCGCCAGGAATCTGCCCGGCCACGTAGGCCCAGCCGAAAGCGGAGAAGATATAACCGAGGGTGACGGCATCGATGCCGAGGTCTTTTTGCAGGCTGGAGCCTGCGATGGCGATAGTCGCGCGGTCGGCATAGTTGATCGTCGTCACCAAAAACAGCATGAGCAGGATCAAATAGCGGACGCGGGTCGGCTTGGTTTCTTGCATGTAATCTACTTCCACTATTTATTCTTATACGGGAAATCAACTTGTGCGGTCGGCGCCGTTGCCCGGCACCGACGTTGTTGCGTTTACGATCCGATGTAGGAGGTCTTCACCACGGTGTAGAACTCTTGCGCATAACGACCTTGCTCACGCGAACCGTAGGACGAACCTTTGCGCCCACCGAACGGCACGTGATAATCCACGCCGGCGGTTGGCAGGTTGACCATCACCATGCCCGCCTGGGAGTGGCGCTTGAAGTGGTTGGCGTACTTCAACGAGGTGGTAGCAATACCAGCCGACAGACCGAACTCGGTGTCGTTGGCCATCGCCAGCGCCGCCTCGTAGTCCGCCACGCGTACGACGTTAGCCACCGGGCCGAAAATTTCTTCGCGGCTGATGCGCATCGAAGCTTCGCTGTCGGCAAACAGCGTCGGCGCCAGGAAGTAACCCTCGGTGTCGCACGTCACCAAACCACCACCGCTCACCAGCCGCGCACCTTCGCTTTGGCCGATGTCGATGTACTTCAAGTCCTGGTTCAGTTGGGCTTCGGAAACCACCGGCCCGATATCGGTACCGGCTTTCAACGCATGGCCAACCTTGATCGATTGCATGCGCTCAGCCATGGCCGCGACGAACTTGTCGTGGATGCCGGCGGTGACGATCAGGCGGCTCGATGCCGTGCAACGCTGGCCGGTGGAGTAGAACGCGCTCTGCACCGCCAATTCGACGGCTTGCTTGAGGTCAGCATCGTCGAGAATGATCTGCGGGTTCTTGCCACCCATTTCCAACTGGACCTTGGCTTGGCGCGACACGCAATTGACCGCGATCTGCCGGCCTACGCCCACGGAGCCGGTGAAACTGATGCCGTCGACTTTCGGGCTGTTGACCAGCACGTCGCCGACCACTCGGCCGCTGCCCATCACCAGGTTGAACACACCGGCAGGGAAACCGGCACGGGAGATGATTTCGGCCAACGCCCAGGCGCACCCCGGCACCAGCTCGGCGGGCTTGATCACCACGCAGTTGCCGTAGGCCAGGGCTGGGGCGATTTTCCACGCCGGGATGGCAATCGGGAAGTTCCACGGGGTGATCAGGCCGATCACACCCAGGGCCTCGCGAGTGACTTCGACGTTGACGCCCGGGCGAACTGACGGCACGTAGTCGCCGGACAGGCGCAGGCATTCACCGGCGAAGAACTTGAAGATGTTGCCGGCGCGGGTCACTTCGCCGATGGCTTCGGGCAGGGTCTTGCCCTCTTCCCGGGCCAGCAGTTGGCCGAGTTCTTCACGGCGGGCGAGGATTTCGCTGCCGACTTTGTCCAACGCATCGTGACGCGCCTGGATGCCTGAGGTCGACCAGGCCGGGAACGCGGCGCGAGCGGCGTCGATGGCGGCGTTGACTTGGGCTGCGTCAGCCTTGGCGTATTCACCGATGACATCGGACAAGTCAGACGGGTTGATATTGGCGCAATAGTCAGCACCGGCCACCCACTGACCGTCGATGTAGTGATCGAAACGCTTTGAATCTGCCATGGAGCTACTCCTTCTACAAAAGCTGTCGAGGAACGCAAGGCGTCCCTGGCTGCATCCCCACGCAGCGCGTGGAAACGATCAAGCCATACGCAAAAAGCCGCTGATTTCTCAGCGGCCTTGTCGGGTCTGTTACTGCTTGCCTTGCTTGTCGATCAGCGCGGCCAGGGCTTCGTATTCTTCTGGCAGCAGATCGGTCAGCGGCGTGCGCACAGGGCCTGCGTCATAGCCCACGATTTTCGCGCCGGCCTTGACGATGCTCACTGCGTAACCGGCCTTGCGGTTGCGGATGTCCAGGTAAGGCAGGAAGAAGTCGTCGATGATCTTGCCGACGGTTTCGTGATCTTCACGGGCAATGGCGTGGTAGAAGTCCATCGCGGTTTTCGGGATGAAGTTGAACACCGCCGAGGAGTAGACCGGCACGCCCAGGGCCTTGTAGGCCGCGGCGTAGACTTCAGCGGTCGGCAGGCCGCCCAGGTAGCTGAAGCGATCGCCGAGACGACGACGGATCGACACCATCAGTTCGATATCGCCCAGGCCGTCCTTGTAGCCGATCAGGTTCGGGCAACGCTCGGCCAGTTGTTCCAAATGGGTGGCGTTCAGGCGGCAGACGTTGCGGTTGTACACCACGACGCCGATCTTCACCGATTTGCACACGGCTTCAACGTGGGCGGCAACGCCGTCCTGGCTGGCTTCGGTCAGGTAGTGCGGCAGCAGCAACAGGCCCTTGGCGCCCAGGCGCTCGGCTTCTTGAGCGTATTCGATGGCCTGGCGGGTGGCACCGCCGACGCCGGCAAGGATTGGCACGCTGGTGGCGCAGGTATCGACGGCGGTCTTGATGACTTGGGAATACTCGCTGGCGGCCAGGGAGAAGAATTCACCGGTGCCGCCCGCTGCGAACAATGCAGAGGCGCCATACGGGGCCAGCCACTCGAGGCGCTTGATGTAGCTGTCGCGATTGAAATCGCCATTGGCAGTGAAATCGGTGACCGGGAACGACAGCAGGCCAGACGAGAGGATGGACTTCAGTTCTTGTGGATTCATTATTCGAACACCCTGGACGCAAATGTTGTGTTGTAGGAAACGGTTCAGCTTCGTTGAGAAGTTGTAAGTCATCGTACAACTTAAAATACGGACGTCAACTGCATTTCGTCTTTTGTCGGGTGCCGGGGTTGGGGTGTTTGGCGCGGAGCCTTGTAGATTGGGGCTTTGGAGGGAATAGGAAGACAGATGAAACTTGTCGGCCGAGCGTCAGGACCGCTCGTCGCCACTGTCAACTCTGCCAGTAGGCGCCGTTGCGGCATGGGGGGATAACCCACGTACGGCCGTGCCATGCCTGGCCGAAGTTCGTTTCTCAATTTTTTTAGCGAGCCGCCCGTACGCGACGATCAGGGCTGCCTCACAGGGAGTGACATCATGGAAACATATGTGGAGCCAACCGTTCAGAACCACCCAAAAGACACATCCACAGGGACAGTCAAAATCAGCCTGTCAGCGCTGCAAGAAAGTGGACTCACCGTTGTGATTGCGGGAAAGCAAACAGTACCTCTATACGACGATGCCTTTTTGATACTGGGTCCCAACGGGGAAAAACCTGAGTGGACGGGGGTACGTGGATCATTGGTAGACATGAAGGACCCTGAAAATCCCCAGCAAAAAACCGAGAACACATTGATGACTTTGCCCAAGGAGGCCTTGAAAAAGTACGTAGGCAAAGAGGTCCAACTACGCTATCAGACATATGGTGAGTCAGAGGAATACAGGTACTCCAAGCCGCTAACGCTGAAGATCCAGCCGTAAGCTCTTGTCTGCATATCTGCACGTCAGATCGGTACAAGGATCCGAAGTCAAACAAAGCGCCTTTGTGGCGAGGGAGCTTGCTCCCGCTCGGTTGCGCAGCAACCGCCATCAATCTGGGGCCGCTTCGCAGCCCAGCGGGAGCAAGCTCCCTCGCCACAACAGCATTCTCGCTACCCAGGCAGTGAGCGCTTTCAGCCCTGCGCCTGCGCCTCTTCATGAGCCTGGCGCAGCCGTTCGCGACTGTTGGTCAGGTGCAAGCGCATGGCCGCACGGGCCGCGTCGGAGTCCTGGCGGGCGATGGCTTCGTAGATTTCCTCGTGCTCGCGGCTCAGGCGATCCATGTAGTGCTGGTGATCGTCGTGGGCCAGGCGCGCCGAGTTCAGCCGGGTGCGCGGGATGATGCTGGTGCCCAGGTGGGTCATGATGTCGGTGAAGTAGCGGTTGCCGGTGGACAAGGCGATTTCCAGATGGAAGGCGAAGTCCGAGGCCACCGCGTCACTGGCGTGGGCCGCGCTTTCGTTCAAGGCGTCGAGGGCGGCGCGCATCGCGGCAAGTTGCTCGTCGCTGCGGCGCTGGGCCGCCAGCCCGGCAGATTCCACTTCCAGGCTGATACGCAATTCCAGGATCGCCAGCACATCGCGCAACGTGACCACCGTCGCCGGGTCGATGCGAAAGCCACTCGGGCTCGGCGTGTCCAGCACGAAGGTGCCAATGCCATGGCGGGTTTCCACCTGGCCGGCCGCCTGCAAGCGCGAGATCGCCTCGCGCACCACCGTGCGGCTGACGCCATGGGCTTCCATGATCGCCGACTCGGTGGGCAGTTTATCGCCGCGCTTGAGCAGGCCGTCACGAATCTGCTCGGACAGCACCGTCACCAGTTCCTGCGCCAGGCTGCGGCGCTTACGAGGAAGACGTGGGACGTCGATCGGGTTTTCCATGGTTTCTGTGTCTCGGCAAGCGGCTGAATGGCACCATCATAGCGCAACGTGGTTGTACGATCACCGTGCTCCTAGGTGGCCTTGTCAAAGATTAGCGTCATGCACCGTTGTGGCGAGGGGATTTATCCCCGCTGGGCTGCGTAGCAGCCCCCTTGGTCTATCGGCAGATTCGATATCGTGACCTTTGATTTGAAAGGGGCGCTTCGCGCCCAGCGGGGATAAATCCCCTCGCCACAACAATGTTCGACTGTTATCAGGCGATGACGGCTTGCTCCACCAGTTGGCCATTTTCAATACGCACATGTCGTGCATGGAAACGTTTCAGACTGCTTCGGTGGCCGACGCTGATGATACTCAAGCCCGGCAACTGGTCGATCAACGCCTGGTACAGCGTCGCCTCGTCCTCTTCATCCATCGCCGACGTCGCTTCGTCCATGTACAACCAGAGCGGTGCATAAAGCAAGGCGCGGGCGAAAGCCAGGCGTTGTTGCTCGCCGGGCGAGAGCATGCGTTGCCAATGGTTGCTTTCGTCCAACCGCGAAACCAGGTGCGGCAGGCGGCAGGTTTCGAGCACCTGTGCATAACGTTCGTTGGGGTAGAGGTCGCCAGCCTGTGGATAACTCAACACTTCGCGCAGGCTGCCAATCGGCAGGTAAGGCTTCTGTGGCAAGAACAGGTAACGCGCCGAAGGCAACAGAATGCTGCCATGCCCGGCAGGCCACAGATGCCCCATCGCCCGCAGCAAGGTGGACTTGCCGCTGCCGGAACGACCGCTGAGCATCACTCGCTCGCCCGGCTCTACATTCAGTTCGGCGTGGGTCAGCAGATGGCGGCCGTCGGCCAGGTCCAGCCCAAGGTCGCGTACCTTCAATTCGTTGCCCTGGTTCTGCACATCGATCGCCGGTACGCGGTCTTCGTTGTCGCTCATCGCCTGGCGGAAACTCAGCAGACGGTCACAGGTGGCACGCCAGGCGGCGAGAGAGGCGTAAGCGTCGATGAACCAACTGAAGTTCTCCTGCACATTGCCGAACGCCGAGTTGATCTGCATAAGCTCGCCCAGCTGGATCTTGCCGGCGAAATAACGCGGCGAGGCGACCATGAACGGGAAGATGATCGCGATCTGCCCATAGCCGGAGGTGAAGAACGTCAGGCGCTTGGACACCCGCATGATGTCCCAGAAGTTATGCCAGACCAGACCAAAACGCTCGCTCAGGCGCCGATTCTCGTTCGGTTCGCCGTTGTACAACGCAATACTCTCGGCGTTCTCCCGCACCCGAACCATGGAGAAACGCAGGTCGGCTTCGAAGCGCTGCTGGTTGTTGTTCAGGCCGATCAAGCGACGGCCGATCAGATGCGTCAGCCAACTGCCCACCGCCGCATACACCAGCGCACACCAGAACATATAGCCGGGGATGGTGTAGCCGAACACCTCGATGCTTCCGGACACGCCCCACAAAATGATCGAGAACGAGGCCAGGCTGACCACGGTGCGCAGCAATCCCAGCCCCAGGCTCAGCGTGCTGCTGGTGAAAGTGTTGAGGTCTTCGGAAATCCGCTGGTCAGGGTTATCGGTGTAGCCGCCCTGCTCCAGTTGGTAGTAATTTTTATCACCGAGCCAACGGGCAAAATGTTGCTCGGTGAGCCAGGCCCGCCAGCGAATGGTGAGCATCTGCGTCAGGTACAAGCGATACACCGCGCCAAGGATGGCCACCGCCGCGATGCCGCAGAATTACAGGATCAACCGCCAGAATGCCTCAGTGTCCTTCTCTTGCAAGGCATTGTAGAAATCCCTGTACCAACTGTTGACCCACACCGAAATCGCCACGCTGAACAGCGACAGCACAATCACAGCGATCAACAGCGTCCAGGCCTTGCCCTTCTCCTCACTGCGCCAGTATGGCGTGGTCATCTGCCAGACACGGCGGAAAAACTGGCCGCGCACCGCGTCATTGACCGCGGAATATTCAGCGTTCTGATTCATGGTTTAAGGCTCGATAAAGGGAAAACTCGGGCCGATCATAAAGCAACGACCCGATGTGTCGCGAGGGTGGACAGCATTCGTTCAGCGCAGGTTCAGCGACGTACCGGGCGCTTCTGCAATTTGCGCTGCAAGGTGCGCCGGTGCATGCCCAATGCGCGGGCGGTGGCAGAGATATTGCCTTCGTGCTCGGTCAGCACCCGTTGGATGTGCTCCCATTGCAGGCGATCCACCGACATGGGGTTTTCCGGCACCAGGGTGTCAAGGTCGGCGTGCTCGGACAACAACGCGGCCAGCACGTCGTCGGCGTCCGCCGGTTTGCACAGGTAATTGCAGGCACCGCGCTTGATGGCCTCGACCGCAGTAGCGATGCTCGAATAACCGGTGAGGATCACCACGCGCATTTCCGGGTCCAGCTCCAGCAGCTTGGGCAGCAGCACCAGCCCTGAGTCGCCATCCATCTTCAGGTCGAGGGCGGCGTAGTCCGGCAGGTCGGCCTGGGCGATGGTCAGGCCCTCTTCGGCGGAGCCGGCGGTGCTGACGCGAAAACCGCGTCGGGACATGGCCCTGGCCATGACGCGGGTGAAGGTGGCGTCGTCGTCCACCAGCAACAGGTGCGGCAGTTCTTCGCCGTCGACTTGGATCTCGTCACTCATATTCGTCTCCTCGGTCGGCATGAGGCAGGCGCAGCTCGGTGAGCGTGCCGCCTTCCTCATGGGGGTAGAGTTTTACCGAGCCGCCGGCGCGTGTCACGCTGGCCTTGCTCAAGAACAGGCCCAGGCCGAAACCCTTGCCCTTGGTAGTGAAAAACGGTTTGCCGATCTGCTCGGCAATCGCCAGCGGCACACCGGCGCCATGGTCGCGGATGCAGATCGTCAGTTCATAATCGTTCCAGTCCAGCGCCACTTCCAGATTGTCGGGACAGGCATCGGCGGCATTGTTCAGCAGGTTCAACAGCGCCTGGGTCAGGTCCGGCGGCGGCGCCATGCGCGGCACCACGCCCTTGCCCAGGCACTGGAAGCGATAACTGGCTTCGGGGCGCATCAGGTGCCAGCGGTTCAACGCATCGTCGAGCCAGAAGGTGACCGCTTGCATGTCGATGTCCAGCCGGCGGTTGGCCTCGGCGGCACGCACCAAGTATTGCAAGGTCTCCTTGCAGAGTTTGACCTGGTCCTGCAGCACGCTGAGGTCTTCCTGCAACGCTGGGTCGTGATGATCCTGGCGCATTTCCTTGAGCAGCACGCTCATGGTCGCCAACGGTGTGCCCAGTTCATGGGCGGCGCCGGCGGCCTGGGTCGCCACGGCCAGCAATTGCTCGTCCCGCAGGCCTTCTTCGCGACGAATCGCCCGCAACTCTTCCTGACGGCGTAGCTCCTCGGCCATGCGCGCGGCAAAAAACGTGATGACCGCCGCGGCCAAGGCGAAACTCAGCCACATGCCATAGATCTGCAGGTTTTCCCGGGCGATGGGGAAGGTTTCCAGCGGATAGAACCGCGCCAGCAGCAAGGTGTACAGCGCCAGGGCGATACCGGAGAGAATCAGCGAAAAGCGCCACGGCAACGTCACGGCGGCGATGGTCAGCGGCACAAGGTAATAAGAGACGAAGGGGTTGGTGGAGCCGCCGGAGAAATACAACAGCGCACTGTGGATAAACAGGTCGCAGGCCAGTTGCACGGCATACTCAAGCTCGGTCACCGGCCACGAGGTGCGCAGGCGAATCGCCGTCAGAGCACACAGTACGCTTGAGCAAGCCAGGGTGATCGCCAGTTGCAGCCACGGCAGCGGCAGCAGGTCGAACCAATAGGCGAGCCCAACGGACCCGGCCTGGGCCGCGAGGACCAGAATACGGATGAACGTCAGGCGCCAGAGGTTCTGGCGCGAAGCGGAAGTCATTTGTAA
The DNA here is from genome assembly GCF_051131945.1 of Pseudomonas sp. Z5-35. Taxonomy (NCBI): domain Bacteria; kingdom Pseudomonadati; phylum Pseudomonadota; class Gammaproteobacteria; order Pseudomonadales; family Pseudomonadaceae; genus Pseudomonas; species Pseudomonas sp. Z5-35. The sequence continues at coordinate 993,207 of NZ_CP071640.1, read as the reverse complement.
AGGGGCGAGCATGAGCTCTCCTGATGAGCGCTCCAGGCGAATCGCACGGAGTATAACCAAGGCGCGGCGGGCAGAGGCAGATATGCGGCAAAGAGCCACAGGAGCAGCTGCAAGCTGCAAGCTGCAAGCTAGAGGCTACAGTTACAAGCTTTTACTTGCAGCTTGAAGCTTGTCGCTAGAAGCTGCACTTTTTCCCAAGGAGCTTTCATGCACACGTTCAGTCGCCCCGCCGCCCTGCTCGCCTTAAGCCTCGGCACCGTCGCCAGCCTGCCGGCCCTGGCCGCCGATGAGCTGCACTACAACCAGATCTCCCTGCGCGCCGAGGCCAGCCAGGAAGTGGCCCGCGACCTGATGATCGTCACCCTCTACACCGAGGAACAGAACACCGACCCGGCGAAACTTGCCGCCGCCGTCAGCACCACGCTGAACAAAGCCATCGGCCAGGCCAAGCAAGTCAAGGACATCAACCTGCGCCAGGGCAGCCGCAACAGCTACCCGGTCTACGACAACAAAGGCGGGAAAATCACCGGCTGGCGCGAACGCGCCGAGCTGCGCCTGGAAAGCGCCGACTTTGCCGCCCTGTCCAAACTCACCGGCGAACTGCTCACCGACATGAAAATGGCCGGTATGGACTTCGCCATCGCCACCGCCACCCGCCAGACCAGCGAAGATGCCCTGCTCAAGGACGCCGTCAACGCCTTCAAGGCCCGCGCCCAACTCGCCACCGAAGCCTTGGGCGGCAAGGGCTACAAAATCGTCAACCTGAACTTCAACACCAACGGTTATCCACAACCGTACATGCGCCCGCAAATGATGATGAAAGCGGCGTCCATGGATGCTGAGGCGGTGACGCCTGAGGTTGAAGCGGGCACCAGCAAAGTGACGATGACCGCGGATGGGGTGGTTGAGGTGTTGATGCAATAAAGTTGGCGGGGTTTCAGCCAGTTCGCTACTGGCTGAAACCCCTGGCCTCTGTGGCGAGGGAGCTTGCTCCCGCTGGGCTGCGCAGCAGACCCAAGCCTGTCACCTCGGCGTGTCAGATGGATGCAGTCGCTGCTGTTGGGGCCGCTTCGCGCCCCAGCGGGAGCAAGCTCCCTCGCCACGGGGGATCACGGTGCTGGGCTGGCCTGCGCTTCAAGCTGATCCAACGCCTTGTCCACCAACAGCTGGCACAACTCCACCAACTGATGAATCCCCAACGCCACACTGCGACGCGTGCCCTCCACTTCGAAAGCGAGGTCCTCAGCCATGGCTTTGATCGAGGCCAGGGTTTCGGAGGTGCTGGTCAGCAACGTGTCGGCGTCGGCTTTGGCAGTGACGGAAAACAGGCTGTCGATGCGCGGATCGGTGCTTGATTCTGGAAGTTTTGGGTTGAGGTAATGATTGAGGGCACGCTCGGCGGCGGCGCGGTCTTTGAGTAGGTCTTCGACGGCGTCGAATTCTGCTAGAGGGTTTGTTCGGTTGAAGGGTGGGTCGGGGACTGACTTATCCATTGATTTATACCTATTTAGTGATGAGGACCATCACTTGCCGTTTCTCACTCGGCAAAGTGGTGGCAGCTGTGTGCAGGGGTGAGAAATCCGAGAATAGGTACCCGGCCAGACCGAAGCCTGCCCGCACACAGCCGCCATAACGCATTTACAGGCAGCGGATAAGCTGACGGCAATTATGCAGGTACAGAGGCTGGATGCCTATTATTCGGGTTTCTCACGCCCGGCCGCTGAATGGCAGCGGCAAGCAAAAGGTTAGAGACCGCACTTCCGAGGTACAACCCTAAAAACATGTCGGATCTTTCGTTTCCCAAGCCCGAATGTTCCTACTCTCGTGAAGGACGCCTGCCACCTAACGGCCCGCCACATTCCCGTGGCGAGGGAGCTTGCTCCCGCTGGGCTGCGCAGCAGACCCAAGCCTGACACCTCGGCGTGTTAGATGGATGCAGTCGCTGCTGTTGGGGCCGCTTCGCGCCCCAGCGGGAGCAAGCTCCCTCGCCACGGGGGGATCACGGTGCTGGGCTGGCCTGCGCTTCAAGCTGATCCAGCGCCTTGTCCACCAGCAACTGGCACAACTCCACCAACTGATGAATCCCCAACGCCACACTGCGACGCGTGCCCTCCACTTCGAAAGCGAGGTCCTCAGCCATGGCTTTGATCGAGGCCAGGGTTTCGGAGGTGCTGGTCAGCAACGTGTCGGCGTCGGCCTTGGCGGTGACGGAAAACAGGCTGTCGATGCGCGGATCGGTGCTGGGCTCTGGAGGCTTTGGGTTGAGGTAATGATTGAGGGCGCGCTCGGCGGCGGCGCGATCTTTTAGCAGGTCTTCGACGGCGTCGAATTCGGCTAGAGGGTTTGTTCTGTTGAAGGGTGGGTCGGGGACTGATTTGTCCATATTCAATGCTCCTGCTTAAAAAAGTTGGAGCCATCCCTGTGTCGTTTCCACGCGACATTAGGTGGCAGCGGTACGCGGGGTGGAAATACCGGTTAGCAGGACCCGGCCAGACCGAAGTCTGCCCACGCACAGCCGCCAAGACGCAGTTTGCAGACGAAACGAGACGTCGGCAACACGAGGTTCAGCCATGCCCTACTAAATTCAGGTTTCCACACCCGGTCGCTGGTTAGGCAGCGACATTCAAAGGTTAGAGAGCGCACTTCCGAGGGACAACCCTAAAAACATGTCGGATCTTTCGTTATCCAAGCCCGAACGTTCCTACCCTTCCGAAGGACGCAGCCGCCTGACGTCTCGATACAAGCCCGTGGCGAGAGAGCTTGCTCCCGCTGGGCTGCGCAGCAGACCCAAGCCTGACACCTCGGTGTGTCAGATTTATGGAGTCGCTGCGATTGGGGCCGCTTCGCGCCCCAGCGGGAGCAAGCTCCCTCGCCACGGGTCTGTGATCGGCCAGCAGTTTTGAGAGTGCTATGCCCAAACCCCACGGTCCCCCTCACTTTTCGATATTTCCAACGCCCCCACCCCAACCGCTACTCTCCAAAAAACCCTCACCAAACCCCAAGGGATTTCATGGACAGAACCGCCTTCAAGCTCCTCCCGCTCGCTGTTGCCCTGATCAGCAGCGCCCCAATGGCCCAAGCCGCCACCACCCTGGTCTACTGCTCCGAAGCCAGCCCCGCCGGGTTCGATCCCAGCCAATACACCAGCGGCACCGACTTCGATGCCTCGGCCGAAACCGTCTTCAACCGCCTCACCCAATTCAAACGGGGCGGCACCGAGGTCGAACCCGGATTAGCCACAAGCTGGGACGTATCACCCGACGGCCTGGCCTACACCTTCCACCTGCGCGACGGTGTGAAATTCCATACCACCGACTACTTCATCCCCACCCGCGAATTCAACTCCGACGACGTACTGTTCACCTTCCAACGCCTGCTCGACCCACAACACCCGTTTCGCCAGGCCTACCCCACCGAGTCGCCGTACTTCACCGACATGGGCCTGAACACCACGATCAAAAGCGTCGAGAAAGTCGACGAGCACACCGTGCGCTTCAACCTGAACAACGTCGACGCCGCCTTCGTGCAAAACCTGGCGATGAGCTTCGCCTCGGTGCAGTCCGCTGAGTACGCGGCGCAGTTGTTGAAGGAAGGCAAGGCCGCCGACCTCAACCAGAAACCCGTCGGCACCGGTCCGTTCGTATTCAAGCGCTACCAGAAGGACTCGCAGATCCGCTACGTCGCCAACAGCGCGTACTGGAAACCTGAGGACGTAAAGCTCGACAACCTGATTTTTTCCATCACCCCGGACGCCGCCGTGCGCCTGCAAAAGCTCAAGAAAAACGAGTGCCAAGTCAGCGGTTATCCGCGTCCAGCTGACATTGAGGTGATGGAACAGGACCAGAACCTGCGAGTGCTCAAGCAGCCTGGTTTCAACTTGGGCTTCCTCGCCTATAACGTCACGCATCCGCCGTTGGACCAGCTCAAGGTCCGCCAGGCGCTGGACATGGCCATCGACAAACCAGCCATCATCAAAGCCGTGTACCAGAGCGCCGGGCAACTGGCCCAGAACGCCTTGCCGCCGGCCCAGTGGTCGTTCGACCCGGCGATCCAAGACGCGCCCCATGACGTGACCAAGGCCAAGGCGCTCCTTGAGGAAGCCGGGGTTGCGCCCGGTACTACCATCGATTTATGGGCGATGACGGTGCAGCGTGCCTCCAACCCCAACGCGCGGATGTCGGCACAGATGATCCAGCAGGATTGGGCCAGGATTGGCATCAAGGCCAATATCGTCAGCTACGAATGGGGCGAGTACATCAAGCGCGCCAAGAACGGCGAACACGACGTGATGATTTATGGCTGGACCGGCGACAACGGCGATCCGGACAACTGGCTCGGCGTGCTTTATAGCTGCGCAGCGGTCAAGGGCAGCAACTACGCCAAGTGGTGCGACCCGGCCTACGACCGGCTGATCCAGCAAGCCAAGGTCTCGACCGACCGCCAGCAACGCATTGACCTGTACCGGCAGGCGCAGAAAATCCTCAAGCAGCAGGTGCCCATCACGCCCATCGCCAACTCGACGGTGTTCCAGCCGATACGCAAGGAAGTGGTCGATTTCAAACTCAGCCCATTCGGCCTTACACCCTTCTACGGCGTGGGTTTGAACAAGTAAAACCCGCCCCAGGCCGGTGCGCCGCGCACTCGCGACGCACCGGCACGGAGCGCCTTTTGCCCCAAAAAAGTCGGCGCAAACGATCAAATGCGTCAAAAGTTATAAGGATGCGACATTAAGGTACGTTCGTGCCACTGTTTCAGACTTGAAACCGCTCTGGATCTTGCATTGGGTATGGGGCCTGCATAAGTATCCGCAGGACGACTCACGAGGTCGCCCTCAAATCCAAAAATGACAACAAATCATGAGGCCAACATGCTTAAACAAGCGGTCATTCCGTTTTTAGTCGGCGCAAGCTTACTAGCCAGCGCTCCTTTCGCTTCCGCCGCGACTAACCTGGTGTTCTGCTCCGAAGGCAGCCCGGCCGGTTTTGACCCTGGTCAGTACACCACCGGAACCGACTTCGACGCCTCTGCAGAAACCATGTTCAACCGCCTGACCCAGTTCGAGCGCGGCGGCACCGCCGTGATTCCTGGCCTGGCCACCCAGTGGGACATCACCGAAGACGGCCTGACCTACACCTTCCACCTGCGTGAAGGCGTCAAGTTCCACACCACCCCGTACTTCAAGCCGACCCGTGAATTCAACGCCGACGACGTGCTGTTCACCTTCAATCGCATGATCAACAAGGATGACCCGTTCCGTAAGGCCTATCCGACCGAATTCCCGTACTTCACCGACATGGGGATGGACACCAACATCACCAAGGTCGATAAAGTCGACGACCACACCGTCAAGTTCACCCTGAAAGATGTTGACGCGGCGTTCATCCAGAACCTGGCCATGAGCTTCGCCTCGATCCAGTCCGCCGAGTACGCCGCCCAGCTGCTCAAGGACGGCAAGCCTGCCGACATCAACCAGAAGCCGATCGGCACCGGCCCGTTCGTGTTCAAGAGCTACCAGAAAGACTCGAACATCCGCTACACCGGCAACAAGGACTACTGGAAGCCTGAAGACGTGAAGATCGATAACCTGATCTTCGCCATCACCACCGACCCGTCGGTGCGTATCCAGAAGCTGAAGAAGAATGAGTGCCAGATCACCCTCTTCCCACGCCCGGCCGACCTCAAGGCCCTCAAGGACGACAAAGCGCTGAAGATGCCTGACCAGGCGGGTTTCAACCTGGGTTATGTGGCTTACAACGTGATGGACAAAGTCAAAGGCGACGACAAGCCCAACCCACTGGCTGACCTGCGCGTTCGTCAAGCCTTGGACATGGCCGTGAACAAGCAACAGATCATCGACTCGGTGTACCAAGGTGCGGGCCAACTGGCGGTCAACGCCATGCCTCCGACCCAGTGGTCCTACGACACCACCATCAAAGATGCCCAGTACGACCCTGAAAAAGCCAAGGCGCTGCTCAAGGAAGCCGGCGTCAAGGAAGGCACAGAGATCGTTCTGTGGGCCATGCCGGTTCAGCGTCCGTACAACCCGAACGCCAAACTGATGGCGGAAATGCTGCAGAACGACTGGTCCAAGATCGGCCTGAAGGTCAAGATCACCAGCTACGAATGGGGCGAGTACATCAAGCGTTCCAAGGGCGGCGAGAACCAGGCCATGATCATTGGCTGGAGCGGTGACAACGGTGACCCGGACAACTGGCTCAACGTGCTGTTCGGCTGCGACTCGCTGGCCGGCAACAACTTCTCCAAATGGTGCGACAAGAAGTTCGATGGCCTCGTCAAGGAAGCCAAGCGCACCACCGACCAGGCCAAGCGCACCGACCTCTACAAACAGGCGCAACACGTCCTCAAGGACGCGGTGCCAATGACACCTATCGCTCACTCGACGGTGTACCAACCCATGCGCGCCAACGTGCAGGACTTCAAGATCAGCCCCTTTGGCTTGAACTCCTTCTACGGCGTCAGCGTCAGCAAATAGGCTCCGGAATCGGCGACGTTCTCAACGTCGCCGTTTTTTTGGCTGAAGTATCGGAATTTTCCCACATCGAATCCCGATATCTCACACGGCGGACGGTTAAGGCGTGTTGCCTTTTCCTACAAGTCTTTAGGACTCAGCGCATTTACTGCCAGACAGACGGCCCCTACCGTCAGATTTGACCAGTGTTTGCGTGAGTGCTCGGTCTGCCACTTGCATGGTTTGGAATCAATACAGCCATCAGATCCCGGGAAGGGATCGGCGTATTGCATAACATTAATAGAGGGAGCGTCATGCGCCATACCTTGGTTTTATCCGCATTGCTGGGCACCGGCCTGCTGGCCGCCACATCCGCAGCCCAGGCCGCCGGCGGCAGCCTGGTGTTCTGTTCCGAAGGCAGCCCCGCCGGTTTCGACACCGCGCAATACACCACGGCGACCGACAACGATGCCGCCGAGCCGCTGTACAACCGCCTGGCCGAGTTTGAAAAAGGCGCGACCAACGTCGTTCCTGGCCTGGCGACAAGCTGGGACATTTCCGAAGACGGCTTGAAATACACCTTTCACCTGCGCGAAGGGGTGAAATTTCATACCACCGATTACTTCACGCCGACCCGGGATTTCAACGCTGACGACGTGCTGTTCACCTTCAACCGCATGCTTGACCCGCAGCATCCGTTTCGCAAGGCCTACCCCACCGAGTTCCCGTACTTCAACGGCATGAGCCTGAACAAGAACATCGCCAAGGTGGAAGCGACCGGGCCGTTGACCGTGGTCATGACGCTCAACAGCGTGGACGCCGCGTTCATCCAGAACATCGCCATGAGCTTCGCCTCGATCCTCTCGGCCGAATATGCCGACCAGTTGCTCAAGGGCGGCAAGCCGAGCGACATCAACCAGAAGCCGATCGGCACCGGGCCGTTCGAGTTCAAGAGCTACCAGAAAGACTCGAACATCCGCTATGTCGCCAACGATAAGTATTGGGCGCCGGAACGGGTGCAACTGAAGAACCTGATTTTCTCCATCAACACCGACGCGTCGGTGCGGGTGCAGAAGCTCAAGGCCAACGAATGCCAGATCACTCTGCATCCGCGTCCGGCCGACGTGCCGGCCTTGAAGAACGACCCCAAGCTGCAACTGATCGAGAAGCCCGGCTTCAACCTCGGCTACATCGCCTATAACACCCGCCACAAGCCATTCGACCAGGTTGAAGTGCGCCGGGCGTTGGACATGGCGGTGAACAAGCAAGGCATTCTCAACGCCGTGTACCAAGGCGCGGGGCAACTGGCGCAGAACGCCATGCCACCGACCCAATGGTCCTACGACGACACGATCAAGGACGTCCCCTACAACCCGGAAAAAGCCAAGGAGTTGCTCAAGGCCGCCGGCGTCAAGGAAGGCACCGAGATCACCCTCTGGGCCATGCCCGTGCAACGCCCGTACAACCCCAACGCCAAGCTGATGGCCGAAATGCTCCAGGCCGACTGGGCGAAGATCGGCCTGAAAGTGAAGATCGTCAGCTACGAATGGGGCGAGTACATCAAGCGCACCAAGAACGGCGAGCACGACATCAGCCTGATCGGCTGGACCGGCGACAACGGCGACCCGGACAACTGGCTGGGCACGCTGTACAGCTGCGACGCCATTGGCGGCAACAACTACTCCATGTGGTGTGACCAGGATTACGACAAGCTGATCAAGCAGGCCAAGGTCGTCACCGACCGCGACCAGCGCACCGTGCTCTACAAACAGGCCCAGCAGTTGCTCAAGCAGCAAGTGCCGATCACCCCTGTTGCCCACTCGACGGTCAACCAGCCGCTGAGCACCAAAGTCGAAGGGTTCAAGGTCAGCCCCTTCGGTCGCAACGTGTTCTCGGGCGTCAGCCTGAACCCATAACCGTTAGCCACACAGCGGGGCCTCCTTTGGAGGCCCCACGCCGACGTCTTGCCGTAATTCGCCGATCAGGCGCCAAGCAAACGTTTGCAAGCTGTAGATGAGTTGTAAACCGATAGCCGAATCACCCAAAAAGATCGGCATAAAAAAGAAAGAAAAAGGAGCGTTACCCATGAAACTGAGCAGCACCGCGATATTGGCGTTGGCCATCAGCAGCGTTACGGCCACGGCTTACGCTGAATCTGTCAGCCAGGAATTCGTTCCTACCGCGCTGGCCGACAGCAGCGCCCAGAGCGAAGCAAAAGGCTTCATCGACGGCCAGAGCCTGGGGGGCACGACGCGTAACTGGTACTCCAACGAGTTGAAACGCCGTGACGACCGCTTCAGCTACAAGCCAAACAGCGTAAAAAATGACCCTACCGTGCCAGCTACGCCGATTGCTCGTCGTATCAACTGGGTCCAGGGCACCATCGTCAACTACACCTCGGGCTTTACTCAGGGCACCGTCGGCGTTAGCACCGAGGTCGCCGCCTACAACGCTATCGTGCTGGACCGGGATCGCAAGCACATTGCCGGTGGTTCCAACCGTACTCTGGCCGACTCCAACGGTGACGCCGTGGACCAGTGGAGCAAGCTGGGCCTGGCCAACGTCAAGTTCCGTGCCTCGAACACGACGCTGACCGCAGGTCGCCAGAACTTCAGTACGCCAATCGTTGATGTCATCGGTAACCGTGCACTGCCTTCGAGCTTCGAAGGTATTAGTTTGCACAGTGAAGAATTCAACAACCTCTCGTTCGATCTGGCCGGTTTCGATCGCGTTTCGCCACGGACCGAGCAGAGCCTGTCGAAATTTCGCACCGAGTATTCCGCCACGGGCGTAGAAACCGACAAAGTCTACACCGCCGGCGTGAACTACCAGCCGTTCAAGAGCCTGAAAACCAGCCTGTATGGCGCCAAGGTCGAAGACTTCTGGAATCAATACTACTTCGGCGCCACCCATGAACTGGGCGATAGCCAGGTGCTCAGCCTGACCACCAGCCTGAACTATTACAAAACCGTCGACGAAGGCAAAAAGCTGATGGGGAATATCGACAACGATACCTACTCCCTGTCGCTCGGCCTTGCTCACCAGGCTCATAGCCTGACGTTCTCCTACCAGGAAGTGAACGGCGACGAGTACTTCGACTACCTGCATGAAACCAACGGCATCTACCTGGCCAACTCCCTGCTGTCGGACTTCAACAGCCCGAACGAGAAATCGTTCCAGATCGCCTACGGCCTGAACATGGCCGAGTACGGCGTACCGGGCCTGAAGTTCAACATCTACCAGGCACGTGGCTGGGGCATCGACGGCACGCATTACCGTGGCACGGCCTACACCGATCCGGGCAAGCAGCGCGGCGACCTGAGCCTGATGGACGGCGAAACTCACTACGAATACGGTGTCGGCGCGTCCTACGCCGTGCAGAGCGGCCCGCTCAAGGCCACCGCAATTCGTGCGACCTACACCACTCACCGCGCCAGCGAAAACCAGGCTGATGGCAACATCAACGAATTCCGCCTGGTCACCACCATCCCGTTCAACATTCTCTAACCTTTCCACCGACGGTCGACCCACAAGGTCGGCCGTTCGGTTTTTTGCCGTTCAACCGATTGCAGAGGATTGACGATGAACATGAACCCACTACGCGCCGCCATCGCCGCGGCGCTGCTGAGTGTCGCCGTTGGCGCCACGGCCAAACCCCTGGTGGTTTGCACAGAAGCCAGTCCGGAAGGCTTCGACATTGTCCAGTACACGACTGCAGTCACCGCCGACGCCGCGGCTGAAACCGTTTTCAATCGCTTGGCCGACTTCAAGCCCGGCACCACCGAAGTGATTCCGGCCCTGGCCGAATCCTGGGACATCAGTGACGACGGTCTGACGTACACCTTCCACCTGCGCAAAGGCGTCAAGTTCCACACCACCGATTACTTCAAGCCAACCCGCGACATGAACGCCGACGACGTGGTCTGGAGCTTCCAGCGCCAGCTGGACCCGAATCACCCGTGGCACAAACTGTCGAGCGTGGGTTTCCCGTACTTTGAAAGCATGGGCTTCAAGGAACTGCTCAAGAACGTCGAAAAAGTCGACGAGCACACGGTCAAGTTCACCCTGACCCGCCGCGAAGCACCGTTCCTGGCCGACGTCGCCATGGCTTTCTCCTCGATCTACCCGGCCGAATACGCCGACCAGTTGCTCAAGGCAGGCAAGGCCGGCGACCTCAACAGCAAGCCGGTCGGCACCGGGCCGTTCGTCTTCCAGCGCTACAACAAGGACGCCCAGGTTCGCTTCAAGGCCAACCCGGACTACTTCCGTGGCAAGCCGCCGGCCGATGCACTGGTGCTGGCCATCGCCACCGATAACAATGTGCGCATGCAAAAACTCAAGACCAACGAGTGCCAGGTCGCGCTGTACCCCAAACCCGATGACATCCCCAGCATCAAGAAAGACCCGAACCTGAAGGTCACCGAGCTGGATGCGATGACCGTTTCCTACACCGCCCTGAACACCAGCCACAAATACATGAGCGACGTGCGGGTGCGCAAAGCCATCGACCTGGCCTTCGACAAGGAAGCCTACGTCAACGCGCTGTTCGGCAAAGGTAACGCCACCGCCGCGGTCAATCCGTACCCGCCGACGCTGCTGGGTTACAACCACGACCTGAAGAACCCGACCCGCGACCTCGACAAGGCGCGCCAGTTGCTCAAGGAAGCCGGCGTGCCGGAAGGCACCGTGTTTACCCTGTTCACCCGCAACGGCGGCGGTCCGACCAACCCCAACCCGATGCTCGGCGCGCAGATGATGCAGGCGGACCTGGCGAAGGTCGGGATCAAGGTCGACATCCGCGTGATGGAATGGGGCGAAATGCTCAAGCGCGCCAAAAACGGTGAGCACGACATGGTCTCCGCCGGATGGGCGGGCGACAACGGCGATCCGGATAACTTCCTGACGCCTATGCTCAGTTGCGAAGCGGCCAAGAACGGCGAAAACTATGCGCGCTGGTGCAACGAGAAATTCCAGGCGCTGCTCGACCAGGCACGCGCCACAGTGAACCCCGAGGAGCGCGCCGAGCTCTATGAGCAGGCCCAGGTGATTTTCAACCAGGACCAGCCATGGATCAGCATGGCCCACACCCGGATGTTCACGGCAATGCGCAAGAACGTAGAGGGCTACGTGATTAGCCCGCTCACCACCAATAACTTCGCCACCACCCAGGTGAAGTAGATAAGAAAGCGCCCTTCGACACTTGACCCAAGCGTCGAAGGGCACGCCTAACCGGCTGATGAGGTACACCTGAAGATGTTTAGTTTTATTGCCCGCCGACTGGGGTTATTGATCCCCACGTTCTTCGGCATCACCTTGCTGACTTTCGCGTTGATTCGCATGATCCCCGGCGACCCCGTGGAAGTGATGATGGGCGAACGTCGGGTCGATCCCGAAATGCATGCTCAGGCAATGGAACGCCTTGGCCTCAATAAACCGCTGTATGCCCAGTACCTGGACTACATCGGCAAACTGGCCCAGGGAGATCTCGGCGAATCGCTGCGTACCCGTGAAAGCGTATGGACCGAGTTCAGCTCGCTGTTTCCCGCAACCCTGGAATTGTCCCTGGCCGCGCTGCTGTTCGCCGGCATCCTCGGACTGCTGGCCGGGGTGATCGCGGCACTCAAGCGAGGATCCCTGTTCGACCACGGAGTGATGGGCATCTCCCTGGCGGGGTATTCGATGCCGATCTTCTGGTGGGGCCTGATCCTGATCATGTTCTTCTCGGTGTCCCTGGGCTGGACGCCGGTGTCGGGACGGATCGACCTGCTCTACGACATCGAGCCGAAAACCGGCTTCATGCTGATCGACACGCTGCTGGCCGACGAGCCGGGTGCGTTCCTCGACGCGTTGCATCACCTGATCCTGCCGGCCATCGTGCTGGGCACCATTCCGCTGGCGGTAATTGCCCGCATGACCCGTTCCTCGATGCTCGAAGTGCTGCGCGAGGACTACATCCGCACCGCCAAGGCCAAGGGCCTGTCGCCATCGCGCGTGGTGTTCGTGCACGGCCTGCGCAACGCGCTGATCCCGGTGCTGACCGTGGTCGGCCTGCAAGTCGGCACGCTGCTGGCCGGTGCGGTCCTGACCGAAACGATCTTCTCCTGGCCGGGCATCGGCAAGTGGCTGATCGAAGCCATCGGCGCCCGGGACTATCCCGTGGTGCAGAACGGCATCCTGTTAATCGCCTGCCTGGTGATTCTGGTCAACTTCGTCGTGGACATCCTCTACGGCTTTGCCAACCCACGCATCCGTCACCAGCGCTGAGATCAAAACCATGAGTACTCCAACTACCGCGGTAGCAGTCGATCAAAGCCTGCTGTACCCGTCCCCGTACAAAGAATTCTGGCAGGCGTTTTCCCGCAACAAGGGCGCCGTGGCCGGGCTGCTGTTCATGATCCTTATCGTGTTCTGCGCACTTTTCGCGCCGTGGGTCGCGCCGCACGATCCGAGCGAGCAATACCGCGACTTCCTGCTGACGCCGCCGGCGTGGCTTGAAGGCGGGCAGATCCAGTTCCTGCTGGGCACCGACGAACTGGGCCGCGACCTGCTGTCGCGCCTGATCCAGGGTTCGCGCCTGTCGCTGCTTATCGGCTTGTCGTCGGTGGTGATGTCACTGATCCCGGGCATCCTGCTGGGGCTGTTCGCCGGGTTCTTCCCGCGCATCCTCGGCCCGACCATCATGCGCCTGATGGACATCATGCTGGCCCTGCCGTCGCTGCTGCTGGCCGTGGCGATTGTCGCCATCCTCGGCCCTGGCCTGATCAACACCGTGATCGCCATCGCCATTGTCTCGCTGCCGTCCTATGTGCGCCTGACCCGCGCCGCTGTGATGGGCGAACTGAACCGCGACTACGTGACCGCCGCCCGCCTGGCCGGTGCCGGCCTGCCGCGCCTGATGTTCATCACCGTGCTGCCCAACTGCATGGCACCGCTGATCGTCCAGGCGACGCTGAGCTTTTCCTCGGCGATCCTCGACGCCGCCGCCCTGGGTTTCCTCGGCCTCGGCGTGCAACCGCCCACCCCAGAGTGGGGCACCATGCTGGCCTCGGCCCGCGACTACATCGAACGCGCGTGGTGGGTCGTGAGCCTGCCGGGCTTGACCATTTTGCTCAGCGTGCTGGCAATCAACCTGATGGGCGACGGGCTGCGCGATGCGCTGGACCCGAAACTCAAGAATGCCGCCTGAGGAGATTCCCATGTCACTGCTAGAAATCAAGAATCTCAACGTCCGCTTCGGCGACGCCACCGCCGTGCCGGTGGTCGACGGCCTCGACCTGAGCGTGGAAAAAGGCGAGGTGCTGGCCATCGTCGGCGAATCCGGCTCGGGTAAATCCGTGACCATGATGGCGCTGATGGGCCTGATCGAGCACCCCGGCATCGTCACCGCCGATGCGCTGAACTTCGACGGCAAGAACATGCTCAAGCTGAGCAACCGCCAGCGCCGGCAGATCGTCGGCAAGGACCTGGCGATGGTCTTCCAGGACCCGATGACCGCGCTCAACCCCAGCTACACCGTGGGTTTCCAGATCGAGGAAGTGCTGCGCCTGCACCTGAAGATGTCCGGCAAGGCCGCCCGCAAGCGCGCCATCGAACTGCTGGAAAAAGTCGAGATCCCCGGCGCTTCCAGCCGCATGGACGCCTACCCGCATCAACTGTCCGGCGGCATGAGCCAGCGCGTGGCGATTGCCATGGCGATTGCCGGCGAGCCGAAACTGCTGATCGCCGACGAACCGACCACCGCCCTGGACGTGACCATCCAGGCGCAGATCATGGACCTGCTGCTGGCCCTGCAAAAAGAGCAGAACATGGGCCTGGTACTGATCACTCACGACTTGGCCGTCGTCGCTGAAACCGCCCAGCGCGTGTGCGTGATGTACGCCGGCCAAGCCGTGGAAGTGGGTCAGGTGCCGGAGCTGTTCGACATTCCGGCTCATCCGTACAGCGAAGCGCTGCTGGCGGCGATTCCGGAACACAGCATGGGCGCCGAGCGCCTGGCGACCTTGCCCGGCATCGTCCCCGGTCGCTACGACCGTCCGCAAGGCTGCCTGCTGTCGCCGCGCTGCCCGTACGTGCGCGATAACTGCCGCCAGGAGCGCCCAGCCCTCGATCCGAAATCCAACAGCCTCGCCCGCTGCTTCTACCCGTTGAACCAGGAGGTGGCGTGATGGCCGTCGTACTTACCGCCCGTGACCTGACCCGTCACTACGAAGTGTCCCGTGGCATGTTCAAGGGCCATGCGACCGTGCGCGCCCTCAACGGTGTGTCGTTCGAACTGGAAGCCGGCAAGACCCTGGCCGTGGTCGGTGAGTCCGGTTGCGGCAAATCCACCCTCGCCCGGGCCCTGACGCTGATTGAAGAACCGTCCTCCGGCTCCTTGAAAATCGCCGGCCAGGAAGTGACCGGCGCCAACAAGGCCGAACGCAAGCAACTGCGCAAAGACGTGCAGATGGTCTTCCAGAGCCCGTACGCGTCCCTCAACCCGCGGCAGAAAATCGGTGATCAACTGGCCGAGCCGTTGCTGATCAACACCAACCTCTCGGCCACCGAGCGTCGCGACAAAGTCCAGGCAATGATGAAACAGGTGGGCTTGCGTCCCGAGCATTACCAGCGCTACCCGCACATGTTCTCCGGCGGCCAGCGCCAGCGCATCGCCCTGGCGCGCGCCATGATGCTGCAACCCAAGGTGCTGGTGGCGGACGAACCGACCTCGGCGCTGGACGTGTCGATCCAGGCCCAGGTGCTGAACCTGTTCATGGACCTGCAGCAGGAATTCAACACCGCCTACGTGTTCATTTCCCACAACCTGGCGGTGGTGCAGCACGTCGCCGATGACGTGATGGTGATGTACCTCGGCCGCCCGGTGGAAATGGGCCCTAACGAGAACATCTACAGCCGCCCGCTGCACCCGTACACCCAGGCGCTGCTGTCGGCCACCCCGACCATCCACCCGGACCCGAACAAGCCGAAGATCAAGATCGTCGGCGAACTGCCCAACCCGCTCAACCCGCCGTCCGGCTGCGCGTTTCACAAGCGCTGCCCGTATGCCACCGAGCGTTGCAAGACTGAAGAGCCGGCGTTGCGGCCGTTGGATAACCGGCTGGTGGCGTGTCACTACGCCGAGCGGTTCCTCGACGGCGCGGCGTGAGACTAAAAGGCAGCAAAGCACTTAAGGCAGAAAAGCACTTGTGGCGAGGGAGCTTGCTCCCGCTGGACTGCGCAGCAGTCCCAAAAAGGGCCGCTACGCGCCCCAGCGGGAGCAAGCTCCCTCGCCACGGGCAATAAAAAACCTCCAGTCCGATCAGGGCTGGAGGTTTTTTATGTCGGATATCTACGTCTGGCTATCGCCCTCGGCATCCTCATCGTCATCCGGCGTGTCGATTGGCGAACCATCATCATCCTCGCCATCATCCGGATCGCCTGCATCCGCATCGGTCGCGGCAAGCATCAACTCGCCCTGCGCCACCGATCCGCTCGATGCATGTTTTTCATGCTCATCGCACTCAGCCCAGGCAACCGTTGAACCGAGGGACAGCATCACCAACACCTTCAACAAAAACATCATGCGTAGCAGCTTATTCATGACCAATTCCTTCTTTTCCGGATTAAAGCCGGGGGGCCGACGGCACTCAGGAAAATCTAGTTCTGAACTGCCCGGTTCACCAGATAAGACGCCACCGAACCACCAGAAATGCCCCCGCACGACAGAATGGTTTCGAATAAGCGTTATCTCAAAATCAACTAACACCCAGAAATCCATGTGGGAGCGAGCCTGCTCGCGAAGAGGCCGGCACATCCAACATTCAGGCCAGCTGACCCACCGCTTTCGCGAGCAAGCTTTGCTCCCACAGGTTGGGTCCACGAGATTGGTGTGAAGACCCCGGCCACTTTAACGGCAAGCATCGAGCCTTACAGACAAATCCCCAGGCACACGGAGTGCTAGTCCCGAGGTTACATCGCCTTGCGCCTTTGCCTACAACTAAGCCAGAATCCGCCCGCTTGTGCGCCTGGGGGCGGGACTCTATGGTTACCGGGTCGCTGAAAATCAGCGGTCGGGTTTAGCGACCTGAACCATAGGCACGTAAGCAGCCATGCTTTATTGCGTAATTTCATCGCAATTACGTTATGGCGGCTGTATGTGGGAGACCTTCGGGTCTGCCGGGTGCCTATGTCCGGTTCGCTAACCTGCGTGCAGTCGCCACCTTTCTGTTTAGCGACAGGTCTTGGCGGGGGAGTGTCAGATTTTTTGTGTGCGGGCCGGTAACGGCCTGCCGTTAGGCAGACCTTCATTTACCACGTCGGCCTGATGAACCGATCCCCGTACAGGATCGCGAACTGATTCATGGCGCTTTTCCAGTCATGGGCTGCACTGCCCCAGTTGCGGTTATATTGCGCAAGCCCAGCCAGATTAACTTGGTGGCAGCTTCATCGGTTGGGAAGTGCCCCCTCGTTTTAATGATCTTGCGCAGTTGAGCGTTGATGCTCTCGATTGCATTGGTCGTGTAAATCACTTTCCGGATGGCGGGCGGAAAGACAAAAAACGGGATGACTCGATCCCAGGCGCGTCGCCAGGCAGCTACGATGGTTGGGTACTGTTTGCCCCAGGGGCCATTTTCGAACGAGTCCAAAGCCGCTTCGGCGGCCTCGGCGTTGATCGCTTGATAGATCGGCTTAAGCGCTTTGGCCAGTTCCCGACGTTTGTCCCAGGCTGCATAGTCGAGGCTGTTGCGGATCAGATGTACGATGCAGGTCTGCAAAGTCGTCTCAGGAAACACCGCGCTCAGGGCTTCTGGCATGCCTTTGAGACCATCGGTCACGGCAATCAGCACATCTTCGACTCCGCGTGTCTTGAGGTCATTGAAGACCTTCATCCAGAACTTGGCGCCTTCCGTTGTCTCGATCCAGATGCCCAAGATATCGCGGGTTCCGTCCGGTAATACGCCCAAGGCCAAGTAGATGGCCTTATTGCGGACCAGTCCTTCTTCCCTGATTTTGACCCGCAACGCGTCGAAGAAGATGACCGGATACATCTGCTCAAGCGGTCGTTGCTGCCAGGCGCCGATCTCCTCCATCACCGCGTCGGTGACCGAACTGATGAAGTCGTGCGAGACATCTGTCCCGTACTGTTCCAAGAGAAACGCGCGAATCTCGCGAACCGTCATGCCCCGAGCGTACATGGCGATGATCTTGTCATCGAACCCGGTAAAGCGGCTCATGCTTGGGAATCAGGATCGGCGCAAAGCTGCCATCGCGATCACGGGGAATCTCCAGACGAAGCGGACCGTCGTCTGTCAGAACGGTCTTGCCGCTTTTACCGTTGCGCTGGTTACTCGACTCCTCGGGACGCTCCGCGCCCTGAGGATAGCCAAGATGGTGGCCCAGCTCTGCGCCCAGGGCTCGCTCGATAAGCGCCTTCTTGAAGGCCATCGACGCATCCTGAATCGCCTCGGCAGTCATTGGGCCTTTGACGAACTGATCAATCAGCTCCTTCGGGATCGAAGGGAGCTCGGCTTTGGCCTCCAAGGCCGTCTTCTTTTTGGTTGGCATACATGCACCTCTTCAGCATGTTATGCCCGAACACAAAATTTCTGACAGTCCCATGAGGGTGGTCTTAACGACCACCCTTTATACATATCCCAACGCTCAGCGCTTAATGATGCTCCCGCGTCGCGCGGAATTTCACGTCCGGCCAGCGCTCTTCCATCAACGCCAGGTTGACCCGGGTCGGCGCCAGGTAGGTCAAATGCCCACCGCCGTCCAGCGCAAGGTTTTCCACAGCCTTGTTGGAAAACTCCTCAAGCTTTTTCTTATCGCCACATTCAATCCAACGAGCGGAATACACGGTGATCGGCTCGTAGGAGCACTCGACCTTGTATTCCTCTTTCAGGCGACTGGCGACCACGTCGAACTGCAGCACACCGACCGCGCCGAGGATGATGTCGTTGCTGCGCTCCGGGAAGAACACCTGGGTGGCGCCCTCTTCGGCCAGTTGCTGCAGGCCTTGGCGCAGTTGCTTGGACTTGAGCGGGTCCTTCAGGCGCACGCGGCGGAACAGTTCCGGGGCAAAGTGCGGGATGCCGGTGAAGCCCAGGGCTTCGCCTTCGGTGAAGGTGTCGCCGATCTGGATGGTGCCGTGGTTGTGCAAACCGATGATGTCACCGGCGAAGGCTTCTTCCAGTTGTTCGCGTTCCGAGGAGAAGAACGTCAGGGCGTCGCCGATGCGCACGTCCTTGCCGGTGCGCACGTGGCGCATCTTCATGCCTTTTTCGTATTTGCCGGAGCAGATGCGCATGAAGGCGATGCGGTCGCGGTGCTTGGGGTCCATGTTCGCCTGGATCTTGAACACGAAGCCGGCGAACTTCTCTTCCACCGGCTCCACGGTGCGCTCGTTGGCGACACGGGCCAGCGGACGCGGGGCCCAATTCACCACCGCGTCGAGCACATGGTCCACGCCGAAGTTGCCCAGGGCGGTCCCGAAGAACACCGGGGTCAGTTGGCCGTCGAGGAATTCCTGCTGGTTGAACTCATGGCAGGCGCCCTGCACCAGTTCCAGTTGCTCGACAAAACGATCGTACTCGTCGCCCAGGTGCGCGCGCGCCTCGTCGGAATCGAGCTTCTCGATGATCTTGACGTCGGTGCGCTCGTGCCCGTGACCGGCGGTGTAGACGATGATGTAGTCATCGGCCAGGTGGTACACGCCCTTGAAGTCGCGGTAGCAACCGATCGGCCAGGTGATCGGCGCGGCCTTGATCTTCAGGACCGCTTCGATCTCGTCGAGCAATTCGATCGGGTCGCGGATGTCACGGTCGAGTTTGTTGATGAAGCTGACGATCGGCGTGTCCCGCAGACGGCAGACGTCCATCAGCGCGATGGTCCGTGGCTCGACGCCTTTACCGCCGTCGAGGACCATCAGCGCCGAGTCCACCGCGGTCAGGGTGCGGTAGGTGTCTTCGGAGAAGTCTTCGTGGCCCGGGGTGTCGAGCAGGTTGATCATGTGATCGCGATACGGGAACTGCATGACCGACGTGGTAATGGAAATACCCCGTTGTTTTTCCATTTCCATCCAATCGGAGGTGGCATGGCGGTCGGACTTGCGGGATTTCACCGTGCCGGCCACCGCAATCGCCTTGCCCATCAGCAAGAGCTTTTCGGTGATGGTGGTCTTACCGGCATCGGGGTGGGAAATAATGGCGAAAGTGCGTCTGGCATTGACTTCATTGACAATTTTGCTGTCGGACATCGTTCAAAATCTCGATTGTGCATGCTGTTATGCACACACTGAAAAATTTGCTTTTGGCCGATTGCACAGGCCAGTACAGGGAACCGCGCATTGTAACAAAGGGCGGACGGGAGTGCTCGGTACGATGCCCAATAGCGCTTGGCTGGAACTGCGCCCTCGCCGAGAGAGGTCGACTGCAAACCAAAAGGCCATCCGTCTGGATGGCCTTTTTTCTTACTTGTAGTCCGCGTTCAAATCACGAAGACCTTCCAGCTTCACGGGGCCACGACCGGGAAGCCGGGCAACCAATTCCAGTGTCCCTCCCATAGCCTCAACGTATTCGCGCAGCGTAGAGAGCAGCATGTCGGTACGCTTTTCCACTTTAGAGACGTTGCCTTGCTTCATGTGGAGAAGGCCAGCCATAGTCTCCTGCGTGAGATTCAGCTCCTTGCGCAGTTCCTGTAGGGTCATCTGCTCTGCAATGAGCTCCGCGCCGCGCTGTTCGATCTTCTGTCGACGGGCTGCGGGAAGCCCTTTCATGATCTCGTCGATTGACTTAGCCATTGCCTTACCCTTTCTTCAGTGTGCTCAGGTGCCGGTCAAAGCGGACATCTGCTGTCTTGATCAAATCCTTATAGAACTTCTTCTGGCTACCGCCTGACTTGTCATCACCAACCAGCAGGACAGCTTTCCTTTCCGGATCGAACGCGAAGGCCACACGCCAGACCCCATCATCCGCCTTGAAACGCAACTCTTTCATATTGGCGTGCTTTGAGCCGTTAAGCGTATCCACCTGCGGGCGCCCTAGTTCCGGACCAAATCGCTCGAGTACTTTGAGCTGGGCCAGCAGCTCATCCTGAACCGCCTCGGCCATGGCCCCGAATTCCGGCTCAAACTCATCACAAAACTCGACAATCCATGGCATTGCAAATATGTCCTTAAGAGAATATTCCGTCAAGTATATAATTCAACCCTACCCGATCCCGGCCGATTCCATACGGCCTGTTTTATCACGGGAAATCGCCTGGCAGGTGATCCAAAAAAGGGCAGAAACTATAGCCCAACGTGTGCCAGGAACCGAACCGTTGAGCACATCAGGGGTGGCCAAATGCTGCTCTGGATGGGAACCTTTTGTCCCGTGGAGGCGTCCACCCCCTGATACGAGCAACCGTCAGGGTCTTGAAAATCAGCAAGTTAGCCTGACGAGGCTGCGCTCATGGCTCGCTTCGACGTCGTTTCACCGGCCTCGAAAAGAGCTGCTTCTCGCGAACGTTTTCCCGGCAACCCATAACGGTTTGCCGCCCGGGAAAGCGTGCGTCGACTGAAAAAAAAGGAGTCCGCCTGTGGCTATCCGCTATGGCAAAGGGCTTATCGGGGGTGCGGTCGTCGTCGCCCTCCTGGCCCTGTTGGTCCACTGGATCGGCATCGATACGATCCACCGTTACCGCGACGACCTGCTGTTTTACCTGCAAGCGCACCTGATGCTTGTATTGGCCTCCATGCTGGCGGCCCTGATCGTCGGCATCCCCGCCGGCATCGCCCTCAGCCGCCCTGGCATGGTCGGGCGTGCCGAACGCTTCATGCAAGTGTTCAACATCGGCAATACCGTGCCGCCCCTGGCCGTGTTGGCGATCGCCCTGGGCATCCTGGGCATCGGCAGCGGACCCGCCATTTTCGCCCTGTTCCTCGCCTCGCTGCTGCCCATCGTGCGCAACACCTACGAAGGCTTGAAGAACGTCCAGGGTTCGCTCAAGGAAGCCGCCGTCGGCATCGGCATGACCCCGCGCCAAGTGCTCTGGAAAGTCGAACTGCCCAACGCCGTGCCGATCATCGTTGGTGGCGTGCGCGTGGCGTTGGCGATCAACGTCGGCACCGCGCCCCTGGCCTTCCTGATCGGCGCCAACAGTCTCGGCAGCCTGATCTTCCCCGGCATCGCCTTGAATAACCAGCCGCAGCTGTTGCTCGGCGCGGCCTGCACCGCCCTGCTGGCGCTACTGCTTGACGGCCTGGTAACCCTGGCCAGCCGCCTCTGGCTGGAACGCGGTCTGCGACCGTCCTGAGCCTGGTTGGATAAAGGAATCGTTATGAAGAAGTTGAGCTTGATCCTGGGCTGCCTGCTGCTGTTCGCGGGATTCGCCCAAGCCGCTGAAAAACCGCTGATCCGCCTCGGTGCCCGGGTGTTCACCGAGCAGACCCTGCTGGCCGAGATCACCGCGCAATACCTGCGCGACAAGGGCTACGACGCTCAGGTCACTGGCGGGCTGGGCAGCAACCTGGCCCGCAGCGCCCATGAAACCGGGCAACTGGATTTACTCTGGGAATACACCGGCGTGTCGCTCGTGTCCTACAACCATGTCACGGAAAAACTCGACAGCGCCCAGTCCTACGCCCGAGTGAAAGAACTCGACGCGAAAAAGGGCCTGGTCTGGCTGGCACCGTCGAAATTCAGCAACACCTACGCCTTGGCGCTGCCGGAAAAAGTTGCGAAGAAGTACCCGCAGATCAATTCCATCAGCCAGTTGAACAGCGTGTTGCAGGCCGAGGCCGAGGAATATCACCTGGTCGCGCTGGACACCGAGTTCGCCAACCGCTCCGACGGCCTGACCGGCATGGTCGAGCGCTACGGCATGAACCTGACCCGCAAGAATATCCGGCAGATGGACGCCGGCCTGGTCTATACCGCCCTACGCAACAGCCAGGTGTTCGCCGGGTTGGTGTACACCACCGACGGCCGGCTGAACGCGTTCAAGCTGAAGTTGCTGGAAGACAACAAGCATTACTTCCCCGACTACACCGCCGCGCCGGTGGTGCGTCAGGCATTCCTTGATGCCCATCCGCAACTGGCCGAACAACTCAAGCCCCTGGCCGAGCTGTTCGACGACGCAACCATGCGCCAGCTCAACGCCCGCGTGGATGTCGATCACGAAAGCCCTTCCGCCGTTGCCGCCGATTTCCTGCGCCAGCATTCGCTGCTCTCAACCCAATGACCTGGAGGAAAAGCCATGGATTTTCTTGACGCCTTTTCCCATCTGGACTGGCCGCTGGTGCTGCACCTGACCTGGCAGCACATCACCCTGGTGGGCATCGCCGTGACCCTGGCGATTGTGGTCGGCGTACCGCTGGGCATTTTCATGACCCGCTTCCCGGCGCTCGCAGGCCCCTTGCAGGCCAGCGCCACGGTGCTGTTGACGATTCCGTCGATTGCGCTGTTCGGCCTGTTGCTGCCGTTCTATTCCAAGTTCGGCCAAGGCCTAGGGCCGATGCCGGCGATCACCGCCGTGTTCCTTTATTCGCTGTTGCCGATCATGCGCAACACCTACCTGGCCTTGACCGGCGTCGAGCCGGGCATTCGTGAAGCCGCTCGCGGCATCGGCATGACCTTCAGCCAGCGCCTGCGCATGGTCGAACTGCCGATTGCCGTGCCGGTGATCCTCGCCGGCGTACGCACCGCCGTGGTCATGAACATCGGCGTCATGACCATCGCCGCCACCATCGGCGCCGGTGGCCTGGGCGTGCTCATCCTCGCTTCCATCAGCCGCAGCGACATGTCGATGCTGATCGTCGGCGCCGTACTGGTCAGCCTCCTGGCCATCTTCGCCGACCTGCTTCTGCAATGGCTGCAACGCACGCTGACTCCTAAAGGACTCCTCAAATGATCGAACTTCAAAACCTCAGCAAAACCTTCAAGAGCAACGGCAAGGATGTAAAGGCCGTGGACTCGGTGAACCTGATCGTCAACGAAGGCGAGATTTGCGTGTTCCTCGGGCCGTCGGGTTGTGGCAAAAGCACCACGCTGAAGATGATCAACCGCCTGATCCCGCCCACTTCGGGCAAGGTGTTGATCAACGGCGAAGACACCACCGGCCTCGACGAAGTGACCCTGCGCCGTAACATCGGCTACGTGATCCAGCAGATCGGCCTGTTTCCGAACATGACCATCGAGGAGAACATCACGGTGGTCCCGCGCCTGCTCGGCTGGGACAAGCAGAAATGCCACGACCGCGCCCGCGAGTTGATGAGCATGATCAAGCTCGAACCCAAGCAATACCTGCACCGCTACCCTCGTGAATTGTCCGGCGGCCAGCAACAACGTATCGGCGTGATCCGTGCCTTGGCGGCCGACGCGCCGCTGTTACTAATGGACGAACCGTTCGGCGCGGTCGACCCGATCAACCGCGAGATGATCCAGAACGAGTTCTTCGAGATGCAACGGGCGCTGAACAAGACCGTGATCATGGTCAGCCACGATATCGACGAGGCCATCAAGCTGGGGGATAAGATCGCGATCTTCCGCGCCGGCAAGCTGGTGCAATGCGATCACCCGGACACGCTGCTGGCGCATCCGGCCGACGAGTTCGTCAGCAACTTCGTCGGCCAGGACAGCACGCTCAAGCGACTGTTGCTGGTCAAGGCCGAAGACGCCGCCGACAACGCCCCGTCGGTCAGCCCCGAAACGCCAGTGGCCGAGGCATTGGAATTGATGGACGAGCATGACCGCCGCTACGTGGTGGTCACCTGTGCCGAGAACAAGGCCCTGGGCTACGTCCGCCGTCGCGACCTGCATCGCCAGACCGGCACGTGCAGCCAATACCTGCGGGAATTCAACGCCACCGCGGCCTACGACGAACACCTGCGGATCCTGTTGTCGCGCATGTATGAGTTCAACCGTTCGTGGCTGCCGGTGATGGACGCCGAGCGGGTCTTTCTTGGGGAAGTGACCCAGGAATCGATTGCCGAATACCTGAGCTCCGGTAAGTCCCGTGGGGGCAAGACCAGTATCGTCTCGCCGGCCGAAACAGCGTAGGCCCATGCGGCGACTGCCTTTGTGGCGAGGGAGCTTGCTCCCGCTGGGTCGCGCAGCGGCCCTAAAAGCGATGGGCGCTTCGCACCCAAGCGGGAGCAAGCTCCCTCGCCACAAGGGCAAGCGCGACATTCAACAGGCTCGGAGACAGATCCAAGGGAACATCAACCTGTCACACCGGTCGGTTACATCATGAGCTGTCGCCGGCCGCACGACGGATGTGTGCAAAAACGCGACATTTTTAGTTGATCTCAGGCCCCTCACGCCCTAAAGTTCGCGCCGAACGTCCATGCTGGAAACGATCCATCCGGCTCAAGTACTGACGACGAGACAGCAAGGCCAAGGGAATCATGTATCCCATGGCCTTTTTGCTTTCGGCGACATGCCTTGGGAAGTAGGCGAACCAAAGTGGGGATACGGAGGACGTTCACGAGGGCTGCTTGCCCTCAAACCCATTGATCCTGATGTTTGCCAGTAGGAGTCCCAAGTATGTCGATCCAGGTCGAAGATTATTTCGCGCGCGAAACCTTCCAGAAAATGAAAGCCTTCGCCGACAAGCAGGAAACCCCGTTCGTGGTGATCGACACCGCGATGATCTCCAAGGCCTATGACGACCTGCGCGCCGGTTTCGACTTCGCCAAGGTCTACTACGCCGTCAAAGCCAACCCGGCGGTGGAAATCATCGACCTGCTCAAGGAAAAAGGTTCGAACTTCGACATCGCCTCGATCTATGAGTTGGATAAGGTCATGAGCCGTGGCGTCGGCCCGGATCAGATCAGCTACGGCAACACCATCAAGAAATCCCGCGACATC
Source organism: Pseudomonas sp. Z5-35 (assembly GCF_051131945.1). NCBI lineage: Bacteria > Pseudomonadati > Pseudomonadota > Gammaproteobacteria > Pseudomonadales > Pseudomonadaceae > Pseudomonas > Pseudomonas sp. Z5-35. The sequence continues at coordinate 967,908 of NZ_CP071640.1, read as the reverse complement.
CGCTACTTCTACGAGAAGGGCGTGCGCCTGTACGCCACCGATTCCGAAGCCGACTTGCGCAACATCGCCAAGGCCGCGCCGGGCTCGAAAGTCTATGTGCGGATCCTCACCGAAGGCTCGACCACCGCTGACTGGCCGTTGTCGCGCAAGTTCGGCTGCCAGACCGACATGGCCATGGACCTGCTGATCCTGGCCCGCGACTTGGGCCTGGTGCCGTACGGCATTTCGTTCCACGTCGGCTCGCAACAGCGCGACATCAGCGTCTGGGACGCGGCCATCGCCAAGGTCAAGGTGATCTTCGAGCGTCTGAAGGAAGAAGACGGCATCGTCCTGCAACTGATCAATATGGGTGGCGGCTTCCCGGCCAACTACATCACCCGCACCAACAGCCTGGAAACCTACGCTGAGGAAATCATCCGCTTCCTCAAGGAAGACTTCGGCGACGAGCTGCCGGAAATCATCCTGGAGCCGGGCCGTTCGTTGATCGCCAACGCCGGTATCCTGGTCAGCGAAGTGGTGCTGGTGGCGCGCAAGTCCCGTACCGCCGTCGAGCGTTGGGTGTACACGGACGTGGGCAAGTTCTCCGGCCTGATCGAAACCATGGACGAAGCCATCAAGTTCCCGATCTGGACCGAGAAGAAAGGCGAGATGGAAGAAGTGGTCATCGCCGGCCCGACTTGCGACAGTGCCGACATCATGTATGAGAACTACAAGTACGGCTTGCCGTTGAACCTGGCGATTGGTGATCGCTTGTACTGGCTGTCGACCGGGGCTTATACCACCAGTTATAGCGCGGTGGAATTCAATGGGTTTCCGCCGTTGAAGTCGTTTTACGTGTAAGTCTTATCAATAAAACAGGCCCGTGATTACACGGGCTTTTTTTTGGATGAGCTCAATTACAAAATCAGCATTTTGAACAATCTTCATATCCCGGTCCTCGTCGAGGAGTTCAGCGCTCTTCGCAAGGAAACCAGCAACACCTACGACCCTGCGAAACGCGCCATCACCCTGATTCCCGTCTCGTTGCAAACCGATGAGATAGTTTCGTTGCGCAACGCTATGGAAACGTTTCGGGAAAACCCCGCCCTCGAACAGCAGCAAGCCATCGAAAGCCTCAATCAGGATATCCGAGTCGACCGACAGTTTTTCGCTGATCAAGGAATTGCTCCTCACCGCCAGCAACCTTGCCGTAATGAATCCATCCCCTACACAACTCAAGCTCATCCAAGCGGGTATGGACGTCGCCGGTAGACTGCTGGGCCTCGTCTCGGATGCCATCAAGTATGACAACCTGATCGGGGCCAGGCGCCAGGTTCAAGTTGAGCTGGACCGGCGTCGCCAGACGTCGGCGCGCACGCATAACGAACTCCAAACGCTAAGAGATCGCCATCAATTGCTGCTCGAGGCACAACGCGGAAAAACTCGATCCGCGGATACATTTCCTCGTCCACCAACGATGGGCTTGAACAGCATCCACTTTGACGGCTTTGGAAAGCCCCGCTCATGCAAATGACCGGGGCTTTTTGGTGTGTTTATGAATGCTTCTCGATAACACACGGCATAATGCACGCCGTGATAAACAAGTAACGAATGAAAGGCGAGCGACGTGTTGAAGAAAACCCTGTTCCAGTTGCACTGGTTTTTCGGCATCAGTGCCGGGCTGGTCCTGGCGTTGATGGGCGTTACCGGGGCGGTGGTGTCGTTTCAGGATGAAATCCTGCGGGCCTTGAACCCGCAGGTGCTGACGGTCGAGACACAACCGGCCGGCGTCCTGCCGCCCGCCGAACTGGTGGAACAAATTGAAGCCGCGTCCGGCAAGACCGTCGCCATGCTCTGGGTCGAGACCGACAGCGGCAACGCCGCGCGAGCGATCTTCACGGCGCCGCCCGGAGAGAAACGCGGGCCGATGCGCTACTTCAATCCCTACAACGCGCAGTTCATGGGCGATGTGGTGGGCCAGGATTTCTTCGGCCTGATGCTGAGACTGCACCGCGTCCTGACCCTGGACGACGTAGGCCGGCAGATCACCGGGGCCTGCACGCTGATCCTGGTGTTCTTCTGCCTATCCGGGCTGTACCTGCGCTGGCCGCGCCAGTGGAAAAACTGGCGCGCCTGGCTGACCCTCGATTGGGCGAAGAAGGGCCGTAGCTTCAACTGGGACCTGCATTCCGTCGCGGGCACCTGGTGCCTGGTCTTCTATCTCCTGGCCGCGCTGACCGGTCTGACCTGGTCCTACGAGTGGTACAACAAAGGCGTCATTCGCCTGCTGTCCGATTCGCCCGAGGAGGAGCGCGTGCGCAAGACCGGCCCTGCGCCGGACGGGCCAGCGCCGATCGCCGATTATCGGGCGATGTGGAGCAGCATCTACAGCGCCGCCGGTCCCGGCCTGTCCGCCTATAACGTGCGCATGCCGCCCGTGGCGGGTCAGCCGGCAACGGTGTTCTACCTGCTGAAGAATTCACCCCACGACCGGGCGCTGAACCAGATCATGCTCAACCCGGCCACCGGCGTGGTCAGCCGTCACAGTCGCTACAGCGACAAGAGCCTCAAGGCGCAACTGCTGACCAGCATCTATGCGCTGCATGTCGGCAGCTATTTCGGCCTGGTTGGACGGATCCTGGTGACGGTCGCCGCGCTAACCATGCCGCTGTTTTTCATCACCGGCTGGTTGCTGTACCTGGACCGTCGGCGCAAGAAGCGCCAGGTCCGGCAGGCCCGCCAAGCGTTGGCCAGCCCTCCCGGCGATGCCCCGGCGTGGCTGATCGGCTTCGCCAGCCAGAGCGGTTTCGCCGAGCAACTGGCCTGGCAGACTGCCGGCCAACTGCAGGCCGCCGGGTTGCCGGTGAAGGTGCGGCCGCTGGCCGGCGTCAGCGAGCAGGACCTGAGCACCTCCACCCGTGCCCTGTTCGTGGTCAGTACGTTTGGCGACGGCGAGGGCCCCGACAGCGCTCGCGGCTTCGAGCGCAAGGTGCTGGGCCGCGCCATGAGCCTGGAAAGCCTGCAGTACTCGGTGCTGGGCCTGGGCGACCGGCAATATGAAAACTTCTGCGGCTTCGCCCGGCGCCTGCACGCCTGGCTGGCGGAACACGGCGGCAAGACGTTGTTCGCGCCGGTAGAAGTCGACAGCGGCGACCCTTACGCCTTGCGTCATTGGCAACAGCAACTGGCCGAATTGACCGGCCAGGCGCCGGCGGATGCCTGGCAGGCACCGAGCTTCGAGCACTGGACGCTGAGCCAACGCACCCTGCTCAATCCCGACAGCAGCGGTTCGGGCGTCTACCTGCTGGGCCTTACCGCACCCGGCCCGAGCAGTTGGCTGGCCGGCGACCTGGTGGAAATCCTGCCACGCAACGCCCCGTGGGCCATCGAACATTTCCTCGATGGCCTGGGCATCGCCGGGGTCGCTCGGGTGCAGGTCGATGGTTTGCAGCAGACGCTCGAGCAAGCCCTCGCGACGCGCCAATTGCCGGAAAATCGCACCCATCTGGTGGGCCTGCACGCCCAAGCCCTGGTGGACGCCTTGGCGCCCCTCGGCATGCGCGAATACTCCATCGCATCGATCCCGGCCGACGGTGTACTGGAGCTGATCGTACGCCAGGAGTGTCATGCCGACGGCAGCCTGGGCGTAGGCTCCGGCTGGCTCACCGAACATGCACCGTTGGGCCGCGCCATCAGCTTGCGGGTACGCCGCAACAGCAGCTTCCATTTGCCGCCCCAAGGCGTGCCGATGATTCTGCTGGGCAACGGCACCGGCCTGGCCGGCCTGCGCAGCTTGCTCAAGGCCCGCGTCGCCGAAGGCATGCAGCGCAACTGGCTGTTGTTTGGCGAGCGCAACCGCGAGCACGATTTCCACTGCCGCGATGAGCTGCAGGAATGGGTAACCTCCGGCGATCTGGAACGCCTGGACCTGGCGTTCTCACGGGATCAGGAACGGAAAATCTACGTTCAGGACCGCCTGCTGGAATCGGCGGCACTGCTCAAGGAATGGCTGGCCGGCGGCGCGGTGATCTACGTGTGCGGCAGCCTGAAAGGGATGGCCTCGGGGGTGGATCACGTGCTCAACCTGATGCTGGGGCGCGAGGAAGTGGAACGGCTGATCGAGCAGCGACGTTATCGAAGGGATGTCTACTGACAGCCCGCCCTCTTCTGATCGTTCCCTCGTTACGCGCGGGAACGATCAGGCCGCTCAACTCAAACCGGCTGCAACTTCTTCTCGAACACCGCCGTCCCTTCCAGATCCCGCAACACCACGCTCAGCTCCCCGCTCTGCCCGTCGATGTTCACCTCGCCGAAAAACTGATACCCCGCAAACGGCGAAGTGTTCTGGGCCGGCGGAGCTTTCTGGAAAACCACTTCAGGGCCGAAGGTCTTGTCCAAGGCGTTAGGCCCGAAACTGCCGGCATTCAGCGGCCCCGCGACAAACTCCCAGAACGGTTCGAAATCCTGGAACGCGGCGTGTTCGGGGTGGTAGTGATGGGCGGCGCAATAATGGACATCGGCGGTGAGCCAGACGTAATTGCGCACCTGATGCTTGCGCAAGTAGCCGAGCAACTCGGCGACTTCCACCTCGCGCCCCTGGGCAGCGCCTGGGTCACCGTTGGCGACCGCTTCCCAGCGCGGCACGCCGGGGCTGACCTCGCCGTCGGGTACGCCGAGGCCGATGGGCATGTCGGCGGCGATGACTTTCCACTGCGCCCGGGATTGCTTCAATTCGCGCTTGAGCCAATCCAGTTGCTCACGTCCGAGAAAAGGTTTGGCCGCGCCGAGATTGGCATCATTGGCTTCACGGTAGCTGCGCATGTCCAGTACAAATACATCCAGCATCGGCCCATAACCGAGCTTGCGGTAGATACGTGCTGCGCCATCGCCTTTTTGCAAGCGCATCGGCGCGTATTCCAGCCACGCCTGCCGCGCGCGATCTACCAGGCTGTGGATATCTTTTGTCTGGTAGCGCTCGTCCAGTTGCTTGCCGGGCGACCAGTTATTGACCACCTCGTGATCGTCCCACTGCCAGATCTGCGGCACTTCGGCGTTGAAGCGGCGCACATTTTCGTCCATCAGGTTGTAGCGGTAGTTGCCGCGATACTCGTCCAGCGTCTCGGCCACCTTGCTCTTGGCCTCGGTGGTGAGGTTGCGCCAGATACGCCCGCCCTCGGTGGTAAGCTGCGCAGGCACCGGGCCATCGGCGTAAATGGTGTCGCCGCTGTGGATAAAAAAATCCGGCAGGCGCAGGCGCATGGCTTCGTAGATGCGCATGCCACCGATGTCCGGGTTGATGCCGAAGCCCTGGCCGACGGTATCGCCGCTCCAGACAAAACGGATGTTGCGCTTGAGCTGCGGCACGCTGCGCAAATGTCCGAGCCAGGGCTCGCTGGCCACGCCGCTTTGGGCGTCTTCGAAATGCACGCGATAGAAAATCGCCTGGTCGGGCGGCAGGCCGTTGAGTTCGACCCGGGCGGTGAAATCGCTGCGACTGTCAGCCAGCGGCGAGACAAAGCGTCGGGGATTGGAAAAATGGCTACGGGTGTCCCATTCCACCACCATCCGCGACGCACGATCGCTGCGACTCCAGATCATCGCCCGGTCGCCCTGCAAGTCGCCGGACTGCACGCCGTCGGTGAGTAATGGTCGATCCTTGACCGACGCTATCACCGCCGGCGCCAATCCGGGCAACAACAACCCCGCGCCCACGGCTTGCATCACTCGGCGACGGCCCAGGTCGAATTCGCTCATGATGTTTCTCCCAAATGGAAAAACTTAAGCATGGCTGTGTGAATCGGATGTGACAGGTGTGCGGTGACGGGGAGCGGCTTGCCCGCCCCCACGAGGGTGGTTGGCTCAGGCCTTGGCCGGCTCCAGCGCCATTTCCACCACTTCCGGCCGCTTGAGCAGCGCGTACGCCACCGCCGTCACCAGACTGCCCGCGACAATCGCCAGCAAGTACAGCAACGCATGGTTGATGGCGTTGGGGATCAGCATCACGAACAACCCACCGTGGGGCGCCATGAGCTTGCAGCCGAAATACATCGACAGCGCACCGGTCAGCGCGCCACCGGCGAGGCTGGCCGGGATCACCCGCAGCGGATCCTTGGCGGCGAACGGAATGGCGCCTTCGGAAATGAAGCACAGCCCCAGCACTAACGCCGCCTTGCCGGCCTCGCGCTCGGTCTTGGCGAACTTGCGGCGGGCGATGAACGTGGCGATGCCCAAGCCAATCGGCGGCACCATGCCGGCGGCCATGGTCGCGGCCATCGGGGCGTAACTTTGCGACGCCAGCAACCCCACCGAAAACGCATAGGCAGCCTTGTTGATCGGCCCGCCAAGATCGACGCACATCATCGCCCCCAGCAGCACGCCCAAGAGGATCGCGTTGGTGGTGCCCATGCTGTCGAGGAAGTGCGTCAGGCCTTCAAGCATGCCCGCCACTGGTTTGCCGACGATGTAGATCATTACCAGGCCGGTGAACAGGCTCGCCAGCAACGGAATGATCAGGATCGGCTTGAGCGCTTCCAGGCTCTGGGGCAGGCGCGCGTAGCGGTTGATCGCCTTGGCCGCATAACCCGCCAGGAAACCGGCGATGATCCCGCCAATGAAGCCAGCGCCGAGGGTGCTTGCCAGCATCCCGCCGATCATCCCTGGCGCCAGGCCCGGCCGGTCGGCAATGGAGTAGGCGATGTAGCCCGCCAGCAGCGGCACCATCAGTTTGAAGGCGGTGTCGCCGCCGATCTGCATCAGCGCCGCCGCGAGGGTGCCTGGTTCCTTGAAGGCCTCGATGCCGAACACGAACGACAAGGCGATCATCAAACCACCGGCCACCACCATCGGCAGCATGAACGAAACGCCCGTCAGCAGATGCTTGTAGACCCCGCTTTTTTCCGCCTTCGCCGGACCGCCGGAAGCGCCGCTCGCCGCGCTTTCCTGTTGCCCTTCGACCAAGGCTTTTTTCAACGTGGCTTCGGCCTGTTTCAAAGCGATGCCGGTGCCACAACGGTAGATTTTCTTGCCGGCAAAACGCTCTGTGGCGACCTCAATGTCAGTCGCCAGCAACACCACATCGGCCTCGGCGATTGCCTCGGCGCTGAGGGGATTACGCGCGCCCACCGAGCCTTGGGTTTCCACTTGCAGATCGTAGCCCAAACGGGCGGCGGCCTGCTGCAAGGCTTCGGCGGCCATGAAAGTATGGGCAACGCCGGTCGGGCAAGCGGTGATCGCCACCAGGCGCGGGGCACGCTCCGTCGACGCCGGCGGTTCCTCGGCGGGCAAGTCGGCTTCGGCCAGCACCTGGGCCTCTTCGGCGCCGCGACGCAGCACCGCATCAACGTCTTGCAGGGCCACGGCTGGCGTGCTGCGGAACACGCGCTTGCCGACGAACCGCGACAAGTCCACCGGGCCGCTGGCGACCAGCAACACCCACTCGGCCGCTTCCAGGGTGGCGGCTGACAATTGACGCTCCGGATGGGCCGCGTCATGGACTTCGACGCTGGTGCTCCAGCCGTGGCGCTGGGCTGCCGCATCCAGCAGGCGGGCGCACAACACACTGGTGACCATGCCGTTCGGACAGGCCGTCACAATGGCTAATTTCATCTTGCGAACCCTCTTATTGTTCTGTCAGGGGGCGCACGCGCACGCCCTGTTCAAGCGACGCCAGCAACCCGGTGTCATGGATGCCAAAACCGATCTGGGTGACCGCCATGGCGGCGATGGCCGTGGCAGTGCGCAGGGTCTGCTCCGGGGTGTCGGCGCTGAGCAACCCATGCAGCATTCCGGCGAGCAACGAATCCCCGGCGCCCACGGTGCTGGCGACGCTGACCTTGGGCGGCGAGGCGTGCAGCGCCGCGCCGACACTGAACCAATTGACCCCGTCAGCGCCGTGGGAAATCACCACGTGCTCGATGCCCTGGGCATGCAGCCGCTCGGCCGCTTGGGCTTGAGCCAATTCCGTGACCACCTCGCAGCCCAGCGCATCGGCCAGTTCCTCGGTGTTCGGCTTGATCAGCCAAGGCCCAGCCGCCAAGGCCACGCGCAAGGCCTCGCCACTGGTGTCGAGGGCCACATTCAGGCCAAGTTGTTTCAAGCGCGCAATCAACGCCTGCAACCATTGCGGGCTGACGCCACGGGGCAAGCTGCCCGCCACGACCACCACATCGTGGCCGGGGGCAATTTGCTCAAGGAGCGCCAACAACGCTTGCTGCGCGGCTTCATCGACCACCGGCCCCGGGCCGTTGAGATCGGTGATGCGTCCGTCCCGTTCGGCCAGTTTGATGTTGCTGCGGGTTTCGCCGGGGACGCGGATAAAGGCATCGAAAAAGCCCCGCTGGGCGAACAACGTCTCGAACACCTGGGCGTTGTCCTCGCCGAGAAAGCCGCTGACCGTCAGGGTGTGACCGAGATCAGCCAACACCTGGGCCACGTTCACACCCTTGCCGGCGGCGTGGGCGTGCATGGCGTCGCTGCGGTTGACCTGGCCCGGTTCCAGGCGCGCCAACTCCACCGTGAGGTCGAGCGCCGGGTTGAGGGTCAGGGTAAGAATCTTCGCCATTACAGCGCCTCCACTAATGCGCGCACGTCATCGGCGCTGCCCACGGCTAGTGCCGCTTGGGCCAGGATTTGTACTTGCGCCAGGCTCAGCTCGCGAACCCGCGCCTTCACCTCGGCAATGCTGCGGGCCGACACGCTCAGTTCGTCCACGCCCAGGCCCACCAGCACCGGCACCGCCAGCGGGTCCGCGGCCAGCTCACCGCATACGCCCACCCATTTGCCATGGGCATGGGCGGCCCGCACGGTGATATCGATCAATTGCAGCACCCCCGGGTGCAAGCCATCGGCCTGGGCCGACAAGGTCGGGTGACCGCGGTCGATCGCCAGGGTGTACTGGGTCAGGTCATTGGTGCCGACACTGAAGAAATCGACTTCCTTGGCGAACACTGGCGCCAGCAGCGCGGCGGACGGCACTTCGATCATGATCCCCAGCTGCAAGTCCGCCACGGGAATTTCCAGGCGCAGACGCTCGGTCATGTCCCGGGCCTGGCGCCATTCATCGACGCTGCCAACCATGGGAAACATGATCCGCAGTGGACGGTTGTCAGCCGAACGCAACAACGCGCGCAGCTGCGCTTCCATGATCTGTGGACGCTGCAGGGTCAGGCGAATGCCACGCACGCCGAGGAAGGGGTTTTCTTCTTTTGCGATGGGCCAGTATGGCAGCGGCTTGTCTCCGCCGACGTCGAGGGTGCGCACCACCAGCGGCCGACCGGCCAAGCCGTCGAGCACCTTGCGGTATTCGGCTTCCTGGGTCGCTTCGTCCGGAGCCTCGTTGTGGGCCATGAAAATCAGCTCGGTACGCAACAGGCCGATGCCTTCGGCGCCCTGCTCCACCGCGCTGGTAACGCCGGCGCTTTCGCCGATGTTGGCAAACACCTCCACCGCGTGACCGTCACGGGTCACCGCCAGCTGATGCCGCTGCTCGGCGGCGACCTTGAGGCGCTGCTCGCGGGTGTCGCGCTCTTCGGCGGCCCGTTGCAGCGTGGCGGCATCCGGGTCGACATGCAGGCGACCGCGCTGGCCGTCCAGCAGCAAGGAGGTGCCCGGCGCCAGCAACAACACCGCCGCCCCAGCGCCGACCAGCGCCGGGATGCCCAGCGCACGGGCGACAATGGCACTGTGGGCCGTGGCGCCGCCGCGGGCGGTGAGAATCCCCGCCACGCGGGCCGGGTCCAGGCGGGCTACATCGGACGGGCCTACTTCGTCCATCACCAAGATGTAGGGTTGGTCGGGTTCAGCCGGGGTTTCGATGCCGCACAGTTGCGCCAGCACCCTGCGGCCAACGTCCCGCAGGTCGGCCGCACGCTCGGCAAGCAACGCGTCCTGCAAGGCTTCCTGTTCTTTCGCTGCTGCTTCGATCACGCCCATCCACGCCGCTTGCGCGCTCTCACCGAGTTTCAAGCGGGTGTCGACTTCGTCGGTCAGTTCCGGGTCGTCGAGCATTTCTTGGTGAGTGATGAAGATCTCGCGGATGGCCTTGGCCTTGGCGCGCTCTATCAAACCTTGAATGTCGCGGCGAACCTGGCTCAGGGCTGTTTGCAGCCGTTCGCGCTCGATGGCCGGCGATTCGCCGCGCAGCGGGTAGTCGATGTCCTGCAACACTTGAATATGAGCCGGGCCGATGGCAATACCTGGTGCGGCGGCGACAGCCTGGATCAAGCTCCCGGGTTCCGGCGCGAGCATCACGCTGGCGATTTCAGCCATGGGCGTCTCTCGCGGCGCGCTCGGTGGCGGCAGCGGTTCGACCTCTTCACCCAGGCCTTCTTCGATGGCGGCCAGCAGCGCCGGCAACGCATCGGCGGCAATGCTCGGCTCGGCAATAAATTCCAAGACCTGACCGCGACGGGCGCCCAGGCTGAGCAATTTGCTCAGGCTCTTGGCCGACACGGCGCTGTCCTGGCCGTCAACGATGCGCACACGAATCTCGCCTTCGAAGTTTTTCGCCAGCTGCGCGAGGATTTTCGCCGGACGCGCGTGCAACCCGTGGGCATTGGCCAGGCCGATGCGTGCGCTGGGCCAGTCGGCGGGCAACTCGCCACCGAGTACTTCCAGGACTTTGCGGCTGCTGGTGGCGCGGCCCAGCTCATGACCGCGACCTTCGATGAGTAACGCGCAGAGTCTTTCCAGCAAGGCCTGGTGGGCCTCGCCGAGGCTGGCCAGGCAGAATAATCCGCTCAGCGGCTGACCGAGGTAGCGGATGGGTTTGTCCGGCGTGACGAAGGCCAGGCCCGGGCGCTTGACCGTTTGTTCGCTGTGCAACCACCACAGGCCGTCGCCCAATGGCAGGGCCTCGACCTGCTGCAACACACCGGCAAAACCGTTGCTCACGCAATCAGCCTGGCGCAACAGGCGAGCGCCACGCCACACCAGTTCCTCGAAATCGTCGGCCGACACGCCAAGACCGATCATTTGCGCGTCCAGCGCCAGTTCCTGCGGCGCACCTTGCAACAGTTTCAACAAGGCTTCGGCGGACCCGGCGCGGCGCAAAGCCTGGCCCAGGTCGGTCTCGCCGAGGGCGCGGGTCAGCAGTTGCAACAGGCGCAGGTGCTCGTCGGACTTGGCCGCGATGCCAATCGCCAGGTAAACGATCTGGCCATCGCCCCAATCCACACCGTCCGGGAATTGCAGCAAGCGCACGCCGGTGGCATACACCAGATCGCGGGTCTGCGGGGTACCGTGGGGAATGGCAATACCTTGGCCAAGAAAGGTCGAGCCCTGGGCCTCGCGAGCCTGCAAGCCGGCGAGATAACCCTCGGCGACCAGGCCATCGGCCACCAGTTTATCGGCGAGCAATTGCAGCGCGGCGTCTTTATCCACAGCCACCTGGGCCATGGATATCTGCTCTAGAGTGAGCTCGAGCATGCTTTCTCCTTTTTGGCGTCCGGTGGGCGCCAGGTATTGTTTTGAATGAATCAGCTTAGCGTGACAGGACGGCTTTTGGCGGTATCGCGGCAGTGCGGCCAAAAATCCTGAGAGCCTTGAAAATACGCTTGCTGAAACGTTTAATCTAGAAAGATTGGCACGTTACTCGATAATCTCTCATCCTTGAAGTGCAACTTGTCGAAACGGCTCGCAGGATGATCATCGCTGCGAATCGGGTAGGATGAGCCTTCAGTGTCGCGGCATACTCGAAAAAACAAGGAAAACCGGGTTGAAACTCAGTGATATCGCCCAGCTTGCCGGTGTGTCCGTGACCACCGCCAGCTACGTCATCAACGGCAAGGCCGAACAGCAACGCATCAGCAACGCGACCGTCGAACGGGTGCGGGCGGTGGTCGAGGAACACGGCTTCACGCCCAACCCCCAGGCCGCCGGGCTGCGCAGCCGGCATACCCGCACCTTGGGTTTCATCCTGCCGGACCTGGAAAACCCCAGTTACGCGCGCATCGCCAAGCTGTTGGAACAAGGCGCCCGCGCCCGAGGCTATCAGCTATTGATCGCCAGCTCCGACGACGCGCCCGACAGCGAACGCCAACTGTTGCAACTGTTCCGCGCGCGACGCTGCGATGCGCTGATCGTCGCCAGTTGCCTGCCCGCCGAAGACGACAGTTATCGCCAGTTGCAGGCCAAGGGCATCCCGATCATCGCCATCGACCGGGTGATGGAACCCACGCATTTCTGCTCGGTGATCAGCGATGACCGCCAGGCCAGCCTGCAACTGACCCGCAGCCTGTTGGAAACCCATCCACAGCAGATCGCATTGATCAGCGCCCGTCCCGAACTGAGCATCAGCCAGGAACGGACTGCCGGTTTTCGCGAGGCGCTTGCCGGGTTCGACGGCCAGGTGTTGATCGAGCATGGCGAGTCCTTCAGTCGGGAATGCGGTCGACAGCTTATGGACGAAATGCTCGCGCGCCTGGGGCATTTGCCCGACGCGTTGATCACCACCTCCTATGTGCTGCTGCAAGGGGTATTCGACGCCCTGCACGATTTCCCGCTCAAGTCGCGTCCGCTGCGCCTGGGCACGTTTGGTGATACGCAGCTGTTGGACTTCCTGCCGCTGCCGGTCAACGCGATGTCCCAACAGCACCAATTGATCGCCGAAAAAGCCCTGGCGCTGGCGCTGGCAGCTATCGAAAACAATGACTATCAACCCGGTGTACAGGCGATTGCCCGTACGTTCAAGCAGCGTATCCACCCAGGCTGAAAGCTCCCGCGGATCGAAGCATGGAACTGATCGATACTCACACTCACCTGGATTTCCCCGATTTCGATGCGGATCGTCCGGCGCTGCTGGCCGAAAGCCGCGCCTCGGGCGTCCGGCAAATGGTGGTGCTGGGGGTGCATCGGGACAACTGGCAGCGGGTCTGGGACCTGGTGCAAAGCGACTCGGACTTGTATGCCGCGCTGGGCCTGCATCCGGTTTTCCTTGACCAGCATCGCCAAGAAGATTTAACCCTGTTACGCCAATGGCTGAGCCGCCTGGTTGGGCATCGGCAGTTGTGTGCGGTGGGGGAAATCGGCTTGGACTATTACGTCCAAACCCTGGACCGTGATCGCCAGCAAGCACTGTTCGAAGCGCAGCTGGAACTGGCCGTGGAGTTCCAATTGCCGGCGCTGATCCATGTGCGCCGCAGTCACGCCGCCGTGATCGCGACGCTTAAACGTATCTGTCCCGAGCGGGCCGGCATCATCCACGCGTTCGCCGGAAGCTTCGAAGAGGCTCGCGAGTACATCAAGCTCGGTTTCAAGCTCGGTCTTGGCGGCGCCGCCACCTGGCCACAGGCCCTGCGCATGCACCGGGTGCTGCCAAAACTGCCGCTCGACGCGGTGGTGCTGGAAACCGACTCACCAGACATGGCGCCGGCGATGTTTCCCGGCCAGCGCAACAGCCCGGCGCATTTGCCAGCGATTTGCGAGGCGCTGGCGGGGATCATGAATGTCAGCCCCGAGCGACTGGCCAAGGCCAGCACGGCAAACGCCTGCCAACTGTTCAACTGGTGAACCCGCTGTGTGGCGGACCTAGGTTTCACACCCGAAACGCATTGATCAACTGCTTGAGCTGCACCACTTGGGCGGACAGTTCGCGACTGGCGTATTCAGTCTGGTGCGCGCCCTCGGCGGTGCGTTCGCCGGCGCGGTTGATTTCGACGATGTTCTGGTCGATGTCATGGGCCACCGCCGTCTGCTGCTCCACCGCAGCGGCGATCTGTTGGTTCTGGTCGACGATCATGCCGACAGCGCCGAGGATATTGTCCAGCGCCTGCTGGACCTTTTCCGACTGACTGACGGTGCCGCTGGCCATCTCGTGACTGGTGCCCATCGCTTTGACCGCTGCGCCCACGCCACCGTGAAGACGGCTGATCATTGCTTCGATTTCTTCGGTCGATTGCTGGGTCCGCTTGGCCAGGGTTCGCACTTCATCGGCCACCACTGCGAAGCCGCGTCCTTGCTCTCCGGCCCGGGCCGCTTCGATCGCGGCGTTGAGCGCCAACAGGTTGGTCTGCTCGGCAATGCTTTTGATCACGTCCAGCACACGGCTGATGGCCTGGCTGTCGGTCGCCAGCTGATTGATGACCTGCACCGACTGATCGATCTCATTGGCCAACTGGGCGATGCTGCCTTGCTGGGATTCCACCAGGCCGCGTCCGCTGAGGGTTTCGTCATTGACGCTGTGAGCGCTGCTGACCGCCGCGGCGGCGCTGCGGGCAACTTCCTGGGCGGTGGCAGACATCTGGTTCATCGCCGTGGCGACCAGCTCGATCTGGCTGCGCTGCCCAGCAACGGCCTGATTGCTCTGGGCCGACACCGCTTCCACCTGCCCGGCCTGGCGCTCGACCTCGGCAACAGTGCGGCCGACTTGTTCGATCAAGTCATGGATCTTTGCCACCGTGCCGTTGAACACTTCACCCAGCTCGCCCAGTTCGTCTTTGCTGCGGGCCACGAAGTTGACCGTCATGTCGCCTGCTGCGACCTTATCCATCATCGCACCCAGATGTTTGAGGGTGGTGCGCGTCGAGGCGTAGAAGCCAGCGTAAAGATAAAAAATCGATAGGAAAACGACCGCCAATGCCGCGGCTTGCAACACCATATGGCTGCGGTTCTGCTCCAGGCGATGCTGCAACTGCACATCGAGAAAGCCCAGGGTTGCTTCATTCAACCGATAGGTCTGTTCCATCAAGCCGCTGACCTGCTCAAAAAACGCCGGCCAAGGCGCATCCAGCGTGTCCGCCATCACCACTTGTTCTTCGATCAGTTCGGCGGCCTGTTTGAGCGTACTTTTGCTGCCGCCGGCCTGATCGACCAGCGTCTGCCCTGCCGCCTGGCTGGAGCCCAGGACATCCTGCAGTTTCAGGTCATATTCGCCCTGGAGTTTTTCGATCTGTACCAGCAACTCGTCGAACCGGGTGCTCGACGCCGAATTGAGAAAACCCTGCCCCAAGGACGAAGCACCCAACGCGCGACCTTCACCCAGAATCTGAGTGACCTTGGGCGTTACGCCAATAATCAGCTCGCTGAGCTGGCGAATGTCGCCCTGGTTGTCCCGGCTCAAGCCCGCCTGACTGGCGATGATCTGGCCAAACATCTGCGCGTTATTGAGCAATTTACCGATCAAGGCACTTTTGCTTTGCAGAGAGCTTTCGGCCTGCTGGACCTTGAAGGCGGCGATCAATTCGTCGCGCTTGGCATCGAAGGCGCTGACGTGCTCTGGCTCCACGGCCATGGCGCTCATGCTTTGCAGGCGCGAGAGCACTTGTTGCTCAAGGGCGGTGATTTTCGCTTCCACGTCGCCGGCCTTGCCCGACTGGCCCAAGCTGGCGTTGATTTGCACCAGGTTGTTCAGCGTCTCCAGGTCTCGACGCAAGGTGAGGCTGCTGCCCAGCAGGTCGAGGCTTTGCAGCTCCACTTGCGTGCCCTGAAACTCCCGATAGGAGTCGCGCACCAGAAAGAAGTTGGTCACCAGCATCGGCAGCAGGAACAGCACGCTGATCAAGCTGAACTTCATGCCGAAGCTCAGGCGATTCATCAGGGCAACGGCGGGCCAGAGCAAACTCTTCACAAGGAAGTCTCCCGGTAGCTTTTTATTTTTATGGGGCGGGCACGCAGAAGCAGCAGAAAGCCACTACGCGGGCACTGCGTCTGTATAGCCTAAATCATCAGGGAGATTTGTAACTTAAGGTTAACGAGAGGTTGGCCGCAGACCATCGTGGCGAGGGAGCTTGCTCCCGCTGGCCTGCGAAGCAGGCCCCAAGGTTTCTTCAGCAAGATTGCCTTTTCCAGGATTGCGGCTGCTGCGCAGCCGAGCGGGAGCAAGCTCCCTCGCCACAAAAGCACGGCCACAACCCTGTACGCATTGATCAGGCCAACACCGTCCACAACGCAAACCCGGCGTACCAGAGCACCGCAGCGCGCAGCAGCAGTTCCCAGAGCCGATCCAGACTGTTGATGCCGTCCGGGCCGGCGACTGGTTTCGGAATCTCGCCCGCCACCAGTCCCACCTTGTCGATAAGGTCGGCGGCGCTGATGTTCCAATTGAGCAACTCGTGCAGCATGACGCGGCTGACCGCTACGAAGTTGCCCACCAGGGCGAAACTTGCCGCCAGCAACCGTACCGGCACCCAGTCGAAGGCATGGCGCAGTTGCGTCGCCCGCTCGGCCACCTCGGGGTTGTGGCTGTGGTCGGCGGCCAGCGCCAGCAATCGATAGCTCAGCGCAGCCACGGGGCCGAGCAGGAAGTACCAGAAAATGACCGCGAAAAAACTCTGGTAAGCCTCCCACAGCAAATGGCCTTGGACCCGCTCCAGCAACTGCTCGCCGTCGTCGGCATCGATGCCCAGGTCGCGCTTGGCCACATGAGTGGCCGCTTGCAGGTCTTCCCGGCGCCAGGCATCGCGAAACGGACCCAGGTCAGCCAACAGATCGCCGCGTCCCAGACTGTAGATCACCACCAACAGATGCACCGGCAATGCCAGCAACCCATAGGCCACCGGTTCCAACACCCATAGCAACAGTGCCAGCAGCGCCACTGGCAGCAGGACCATGACCACCAGCACCAACCAGGGCCGCTTGACCCAGCGTGGGCTCGCCTCCAGCTTGTTCAGCTCGCCCAGCCAGCCGCCATCACGCTGGACCCGCTGGCGCAAGGCCGAGAACTTCTCGATCCAGACGGCCAGCAGCAACACCAGAAAACTCATTGTCCTTCCCCTTCTATCAGGGCCGCTCGATAGCGCGCCCAGTCGAATGCCGGCCCCGGATCGGTCTTGCGCCCCGGAGCGATGTCGCTGTGCCCGCAGATTCGTTGCACGGTGATCGCCTTGAACGCTGCCTGTAACTGCCGGGTCAGATCCACCAGCGCGGCATACTGTGCGTCGGTAAATGGCAGATCATCGGTGCCTTCAAGTTCGATGCCAATGGAAAAATCGTTACACGTCTCCCGCCCTTCGAAGCATGAAACGCCCGCGTGCCAGGCACGATCCAGGCAGGAGACAAATTGGCTGATGACGCCGTCACGTTCAATCAGGAAATGCGCGGAGACGCGCAGGTCTGCGATACCGGCAAAATAGGGATGTTCCGTGACATCCAGGCGATTCTGGAAAAATTCCTGCACCTTGCCCGTCGCGAACTGTGCCGGCGGCAAGCTGATGTTGTGAATCACCAGCAGGGAGATTTCGCCCTCAGGGCGCGCATTGAAATTAGGCGATGGGCAATGACGCGCGCCATCGCACCAACCGCTTGCGGGGTCCAGCTGCATACAGGTTCCTTCGATGACGACGGTGAATGCCGTCAGTATGCCGCGATCGGCCTCGGCTGCGCGATCACTTGCCGCGATTGAGCTGGCGCAGATTGCCCAGAACCGATTCCAGCGCCCGGTCGAACAGCAGGGTATCGTCCAACAGCCGCGCCGCTCCCCGGCGGAATTCCAAGGCCAGGCTGGTGCGGCTGTGCTCCAGAACCTTGAGGCCGGTGCGGTTGACGAAGACAAACTTGCCGGTGGCCTGGATGATCGCCGCGAGCTTGCAACGAAGGTTGTTGTCTTCATCCTCTTGGAATTCGACCCAGCTTCCCAGGCGCAATTGGTCGACCTGGAGCAGGCCCACATCGTCGGCCGGCAGACGGACAGTCGTCTCCTCCATGGACGCTTTCGGCGCAGTCCGCAGGACGATAGGCTCCGCTACCTCGACCATGACCGGCGAATCGGCCGGTTCAGCCTGCTCGGAAGCCTGGCCCATCCGCTGAAGGGCCTGGACGTGAAGCACTTCCAGTTCGCTGAAAAATTCGCTGGTGGCGAAGGGGTCAAACGCCGAGCGGCTCAAGCCCTCGCGCAAGGCCTTGAGCAATTCCGGCACCATCGCCAGCAAACGCAGGCCCGCATCGGACTCTTCGTGGTGCTGGACACTCCAGACCAATTGTTCGAGCGTCAGCACGTCTGCCTTCCATTCAACGGAATGCTCGCCATGCTTGAAGCCGGTCAGCAGCAACACCTGGCTCCAGGCTTGCTGCACAAAGTCCACCACGGCCTGGGGCAAGAGCTTGCCCAGCATGACCTGGTTCAGCGCGCCTTCGACTCGCTGGCGCGCCAGTTCGGCCTTTGCCCGCCCCTCTTCAGCGTCTCGAATACGTTGTTCCAACAACTCACTGCGGCGACGCTCGTCGCTGGTGAACGCCAGGAACTCGGCCAGTACCTCGGAAAAGATCGCCGGGTCGTCGACAAAATCGTTCAACAAACGCTGCACCACTTGCTCGATGCGCAAGTACAGGGCATCACGCTGATGATCGTCGCATTCGCCCCAGCCCATCGCCGCAGCGGCGATTTCATTGAGCAGACGGCGGGCCGGATGATTACCACGACTGAAAAAGCTCTTGTCCTGCACCGCGACCTTGAGCATCGGAATCTGCAGTCGGCCGATCAAGGCCTTGAGGATATCCGGCAAGTTATGGTCTTCGAGAATGAACTCGAACATCATCGCGATCAGATTGATCACGTCTTCGTCGGCGCCATCAACGACCCGGGACTTGCCGCTCTTGACGCTGACCCGGGTCAGCAACTGTTCCAACTGGCTACGCAGATCGAAATCATCCTGCACCGTAGGCGACGGCACATATTGCTGCAAATGAGACAGCAGTCGCAGCAGGTCTCGTGTCGAGATTGGCTGGGCCGGCGCGCTGGCCTCCAGGGTTGGCGCGACACTGCCACGAACCTGGACCAACAGTTTCTGCAACGCGGCGAACACTTCGTGCACGCTGTCATCGACGTCGTCGATCCTTGGCCTTGCCGCGCCAGCGGCCTTGGGTAGAGAGACCTCTTCAACGCGATCCGAGGCCCGACGCGACGGAGAGGCCTTGAGATCCGGCAAGATGCCCGTGGCAGCCAGCAGCTGATTGGCTTCGGTGTAGAGCTGGTCGCATTCGCTGAGCACATAGCGTTCGAAAAGTTTGAGCAGGATCAACTTGACCTTGATCCCCACACCCAGGTTGCGCCCGGCCTGGAGAAAATGCTCGCACAGCAATGCCGGGCTCAAGGGGTTCTGCTGGTTGGCCAACGGCCGGGCCAGCAACGCACTGAGCCGGGCCGTGAGTTGATCCAGCGAAACGCCATCGCGACTGAGCACCCGCGCGACCATGGTTTCCACCGCCAGGCGACGCTCCAGCTCGTCATGGTTTGGCTGGCTCGGGATCGCTCCCAGCACCGGCGCCAGCGTTGCCTGGGTGAGGTCGTATTGGGCAAGGCTGACGAACGCCTCGAAAAACTGCTCGATAAATTCGCGCTCGATACTTTTGCGTTTAAGCCGCAAGTCGCGCATGGCCTCGAAATAGAGATTCTGCTCAACATCGTTGCGCGCCCGATCGGACATTTCGAACAGTGTGTCATCGGCGTTATCGAACAACCCCTGCAAGCCAAGGCGCAACTGCTGTGCAGCCTTGTCGCGAACCTGAAGCAGAATCACAGGCAGGCGGGCGAGCGGCGAGCGAGTCGCCTGGTCGTTAGGCACCTTGTGCAGAGGCACCACATTCCCGTCATTGTGCATCCTGGCCTCCTGAAAACGGCATGTTCGGTTCGCGACGTCAAAGTCATGACGTCAATCGAAAGGCGGATTATCGGGTAAAAGACGTCAGTCACACCAGCGGCGCTCTGTGACCAAGCTCAAATAGATCGCAATAAGTGACCGGCAAAATGGGTAAATGTTGCAAGGACGCGACCAAATACAAGCCAATCAGTCCCAAGTAGATATAATCGGGCCACTTTGTTTGTGGAGCCCGCTATGCCGAATCTACGTCTCGCCGACCTGACCGCCGAAATCGAAGCCAATGTGCGCCGCGCGTTGCTCGAAGACATCGGCAGTGGCGACATCACCGCGCAACTGATCCCCACCGAACGCCTGGCCAAGGCCACCATCATCACTCGAGATGCCGCGATCATCAGTGGCACGGCCTGGGTCGATGCGGTGTTTCGGCAATTGGACGCCCGCGTCGCGGTGCATTGGCAAGTCCGCGACGGCGACCGGGTGAACCCTGACCAGGCACTGTTCCACCTCGAAGGCCCGGCCCGTTCGTTGCTGACCGGTGAACGTAGCGCGCTGAATTTTCTGCAGCTGCTATCGGGCGTCGCCACTCGGGCTCGTTACCTGGCGGATTTCGTCGCCGACACACAGGTCAAGCTGCTCGATACCCGCAAAACGCTTCCAGGGCTGCGGCTGGCCCAGAAATATGCGATCACCTGCGGTGGCTGCCATAACCACCGCATCGGCCTCTACGACGCCTTCCTGATAAAGGAAAATCATATCGCCGCCTGCGGCGGAATCGCGCAGGCCATCAACGCCGCCCACAAGATCGCGCCGGGCAAGCCGGTGGAAATCGAAGTCGAAAGCCTGGCGGAACTGAAAGAGGCGCTGGCGGCCGAGGCCGACATCATCATGCTCGATGAACTGAGCCTGGACGATATGCGCGAAGCCGTGCGCCTGAACGGCGGCAAGGCGAAACTGGAAGCCAGCGGCGGGATCAACGAAAACACGTTGCGCCCGATTGCCGAGACCGGCGTGGACTACATCTCGATTGGCGCGTTGACCAAGGACGTGAAAGCCGTGGATCTTTCGATGCGGCTCAGTCTCTGAGCCGCTTCGAGCGGCAAGCGGCAAGCGGCAAGCGGCAAGCTTCAAGCTTCAAGCTTCAAGCGGTTCAGCGCTTGGCTTGCAGCTTGCAGCTTGAGGCTTAAGGCTTAAGGCTTAAGGCTTAAGGCTTAAGGCTTAAACGACGAGATTATTCATCTCGCAGTACTCATCCCAATCCACACCCAGTACCTCCGCCGCTTCCTTGTGCAAGACAAGGCGTTGCTCCTCGAACTCTTCCGGTGTGCTGGTGTACTTGAGCGTCAACTCCCAAGGCTGCAGCCCCTGGGCCTCGGCCTCATCCTCGAATGCCCACTGGATCTGGTCTTTCTGGTCATCGGCGGACAAGTCCTTGATCTCATCCCGCAATTGCGGCGTGTCTTTAAGATACTTTTCCAGGGCTTCTTCGTGCCTGGCTTCCTGGGACAATTCTTTAGCGGTCATGGCGTTCTCGCTGATCTGGGAATGGAAGATGGATCTGGATCATCAAGGATCTCTCTGACGCAAAAAACCGTGTAACGCCCGGTTTATCTGGCCTTCAGAACCATTCGGGGATCATCTGAAAACAACGGCATTTATTTTTGGGACTGGGGAATCCTAACAGAGACGCAAGCCAGTGCAACAACCGGAATAAAAGGAGGGCGCGTACGTGCGTGGTTACAGTTTCTCGGTTCCATGCGTGCAATTCGCCCTTTAAATTTCCACCTTCATCATTGAGGTTTCAACGAGCGGAGGCGTTCACATTGACCGTCCAATGACATGCAACTATATTCAGTTGCACCAAAAGGCATTCATGTCAAAAAATGAAAAACTTCTTGCAAAGCTACTCAACGGGCAAAGCACATTCACTTGGTCGGAGCTTGTCACCCTGTTATGTCGGCTTGGCTACTCCCCATTAGAAGGATCGGGCAGTAGGGTCAAATTCGACAAAGGAGACCCGAGCGCAATGATCAACCTGCACAAGCCGCATCCCGGAAACGAGCTCAAAGCGTATGTGAGACGCCAGGTTATTGAGCAATTGAAAACAGGAGGCCTGATTACATGAACTCCCAGCTGCAATACAAAGGCTATGTCGGCTCAATTGAAGCAAGCACCGAGGACAAATGCCTGTTTGGAAAGCTTCTATTCATTAGAGCGCTGGTGAGTTATGAGGGACAAACGGTAGCTGAATTGGAAACAGCTTTCCGCGAGGCGGTAGATGACTATCTACAAACCTGTCAGCAGCTAGGGCAGAAGCCGGAAATCCCGTGCAAAGGATCGTTCAATGTTCGTATCGGTCACGATCTTCATCTAGCAGCCGCTTTGGCGGCAACCCGCCAAAATGTATCGTTGAATGATCTGACACGCCAAGCGCTGAACGAGTACCTACAGCACCACGTATAAAATCGCGGGAAAAAAAGCTTTTTGCCCGAGACAGGAATCGAACCTGCGACCTTCGCGTTACGAGTGCGCTGCTCTACCGACTGAGCTACACGGGCGTGGGGCTAAACCTAGCATTGAGCCAGAGGGCAGGCAACCTGTGACAAATGATTTTTGCGCACACAGCAAAACGCCCCGAACCAGTCGGGGCGTTTGCTTGTTTCAGCGGCTAAGCGAAGGGGTGATTAAACGCCCGACGCCTTGGCTGCTGCGACGTCCTTGATGGACAGCTTGATACGGCCGCGGTTGTCCACGTCCAGAACCAGCACTTCCACTTCCTGGCCTTCCTTGAGGATGTCGGTCACTTTCTCGACGCGAGCATCGCTCAGCATGGAGATGTGAACCAGACCGTCCTTGCCCGGCAGGATGTTGACGAACGCGCCGAAGTCGACGATGCGCTCAACCTTGCCGACGTAGATCTTGCCGATCTCGGCTTCTGCGGTAATGCCCAGGACACGCTGGCGTGCTGCTTCTGCCGCTTCCTTGGTTTCGCCGAAGATCTTGATCGAACCGTCGTCTTCGATATCGATCGAGGCCTTGGTTTCTTCACAGATCGCACGAATGGTCGCGCCGCCTTTACCGATGACATCACGGATTTTGTCGGTGTCGATTTTCATCGCGATCATGGTCGGAGCATTTTCCGACAGCTCGGTACGGGACTGACCAATGATCTGGTTCATCTGGCCGAGGATGTTCAGGCGCGCTTCCAGGGCTTGGCCCAGGGCGATTTCCATGATCTCTTCGGTGATGCCCTTGATCTTGATGTCCATCTGCAGTGCGGTGACGCCCTTGGCGGTACCGGCCACTTTGAAGTCCATGTCGCCCAGGTGGTCTTCGTCACCCAGGATGTCGGTCAGGACCGCGAATTTCTCGCCTTCCTTAACCAGACCCATGGCGATACCGGCAACCGGCGCCTTCATCGGCACACCGGCGTCCATCAGGGCCAGGGAAGCGCCGCAGACCGAAGCCATCGAGCTCGAACCGTTGGACTCGGTGATTTCCGAAACCACGCGAATGGTGTACGGGAACACGTCAGCGGCTGGCAACATGGCCTGGACCGAACGACGGGCCAGACGGCCGTGACCGATTTCGCGACGACCGGCGCCACCCATGCGACCACACTCGCCCACCGAGAACGGAGGGAAGTTGTAGTGCAGCATGAACGGGTCTTTCTTTTCGCCTTCCAGGGTGTCGAGCAGTTGCGCGTCACGGGCTGTGCCCAGTGTTGCAACGACCAGCGCCTGGGTTTCGCCACGGGTGAACAGGGCCGAACCGTGGGTCTTCGGCAGGACGCCGACTTCGATGTTCAGCGGACGTACAGTGCGGGTGTCGCGACCGTCGATACGTGGCTTGCCGTTGACGATGTTTTCGCGAACGGTGCGGTATTCGATTTCACCGAATGCAGCCTTGACGTCGCTGGCCGATGGCTGGCCTTCTTCGCCGGACAGCTTGGCAACGACCTGGTCTTTCAGCTCACCCAGGCGCGCATAACGGTCGGCCTTGATGGTGATGGTGTAGGCCTGGGAGATCGCTTCGCCGAACTCGGCACGGATCGCGCCCAGCAGCTCGGTGGCTTCTGGCTGTGGAGCCCAGGTCCAGGTTGGCTTGGCGGCTTCGGCAGCGAGCTCCTTGACGGCGTTGATCACCACCTGGAACTCGTCGTGGGCGAACAGCACGGCGCCCAGCATCTGGTCTTCGGTCAGCTCCTTGGCTTCGGATTCAACCATCAGCACGGCTTCGGAAGTACCGGCCACGACCATGTCCAGGCTCGACGCCTTCAACTGTTCGTAGGTCGGGTTCAGCAGGTAGCCGGTGCTCTCGTGGAACGCGACGCGGGCAGCGCCGATCGGACCATCGAAAGGAATGCCGGAGATCGCCAGGGCAGCCGAGGTACCGATCATCGCAGCGATGTCCGGATCGGTTTTCTTGCTGGTGGAGACGACGGTGCAGACAACCTGCACTTCGTTCATGAAGCCTTCAGGGAAAAGCGGACGGATCGGACGGTCGATCAGTCGGGAAGTCAGGGTTTCTTTCTCGGAAGGACGGCCTTCGCGCTTGAAGAAACCGCCAGGGATCTTACCGGCAGCGTAAGTCTTTTCCTGGTAGTGAACAGACAGAGGGAAGAAGCCTTTGCCTGGATCGGCTTGCTTGGCACCGACAACGGTCACCAATACGCTGACGTCGTCGTCAACGGTGACCAGCACTGCGCCGGAGGCCTGACGGGCGATACGGCCAGTCTCGAGGGTAACGGTCGACTGACCGAATTGGAATTTTTTGATTACCGGGTTCACGGTGTCCTACCTTCTTTGTGGCTCTTGGGGAACTTGTCTTCTTGCGAAATTCTTGGGCAATGGCGGGAGTCGGCCCGACGCCTGTCCAGGGTAAAACGTGTATCCAGATAAAACTTGAGGCTGGGAGCCTGCCATGCGCCAGCGGGAAACCCACTGACGTACGACAGACCACCAACCTCTAGCGCAATCGCTGATTAGCGACGCAGACCCAGGCGACCGATCAGAGTCTGATAACGACCCAGATCCTTGCCTTTCAGGTAGTCCAGCAGCTTGCGACGCTGGTTTACCATGCGGATCAGACCACGACGGGAGTGGTGATCTTTACCGTTGGCCTTGAAGTGACCTTGCAGCTTGTTGATGTTGTGGGTCAGCAGTGCAACTTGCACTTCTGGCGAACCAGTGTCACCAACAGCTTGCTGGTAGTCAGCTACGATTTGAGCTTTTTCTTGAACGTCGAGAGCCATGAGGCAATCCTTTTTAGTCAGGAAACTGTTTCAAAGAAACAGCTTCAACAGGCCAGGGACAAATCCCTGTATCTATAAATGAGTAGTGACCGTGCCTGTTAACAGCCACACTCGCCAACCTGTTGTTACGCAGGCTGGTTCCGGTCATTCCGACCGAATCAGTCGACGCGGCGCAATGCGCCCGTCTTCGCTCACTTCACCGATACCGATGAAGCGACCGTTGTGATCCTGCACCCGGACCATACCGAACTTCGGTGCATCCGGGGCACGTACTGGCTGGCCATTGAGCCAGTAGAACGCGCTGTGTTCGGAGAATTGCAGTAACGGCCAATCCAGCAAGCCGCTGTCCGAGGGCATCAGGAAACGGTCGACCGCTTCGTTACCACCTTCGGCATGCACCGCTTCCAGCTCTTCCAACGTGACCGTCTGGGCCAAGGTGAATGGCCCGGCCTGGGTCCGTCGCAATTCTGCCACGTACGCGCCACAGCCGAGCTGCTCACCGATATCCTCCACCAGGGTGCGGATATAAGTGCCTTTGCTGCAATCCACGGCAAGCCGCGCAGTATTACCGTCAAAGGCGAGCAATTCCAAGCGCGCAATAGTAACAGAACGCGGTTCACGCTCCACTACTTCGCCGGCGCGAGCTAGCTTGTACAGTGGCTGGCCATCACGCTTGAGGGCAGAGTACATCGGCGGTATCTGACTGATTTTCCCACGAAATCCGGGTAATACCGCTTCCACATCCGCCTGACCAACGGTCACCGGGCGCTCCAGCAAGACCTCACCTTCGGCGTCCGCCGTGGTGGTGGTCTTGCCTAGCTGGGCGACGGTTTCATAACCCTTGTCGGAGTCGAGCAGGTATTGGGAAAACTTGGTCGCCTCGCCGAAGCACAGCGGCAGCACGCCGGTGGCCAGAGGATCGAGACTACCGGTGTGCCCGGCCTTCTCGGCATTGAGCAGCCAGCGAACCTTCTGCAACGCCGCGTTGGAGGTAAACCCCAACGGCTTGTCGAGCAGGATGATACCGCTGACGTTACGACGGATACGTTTGACCTGAGCCACCGTTTACTCCTTGGTGTCTTCGGGTTCAGACGCCGCCGGGTGCTGGCTGTCTTCAGCCACGGCGCGCTCGATCAGGGCCGACAGATGCGCACCCCGCACGACGCTCTCGTCGTAGTGGAAGTGCAGCTGTGGAACGCTGCGCAGTTTCATCTCCCGAGCCAGTTGCATCCGCAGGAAACCAGCGGCCGAGTTGAGCACCTTGATGCTCTGGGCGATTTCTTCCGCACTGTCCTGGCCCATCACGGTGATGAAAATCTTCGCGTGACCGACGTCACGGCTGACTTCCACAGCGGTAATGGTGACCAGGCCGACACGCGGATCCTTGACTTCGCGGCGGATCAGTTGGGCCAGCTCACGCTGCATCTGATCGCCGATTCGTTGGGTACGGCTGTATTCTTTTGCCATGTCTTGTTACCTGTTACTGCCCCACGGTCAAACCCGTGTGGTCTGAAAGCGGCAAACGCCCGGCCTGGCAAAAGCCAGACCGGGCGTTGCGTTTAGAGTCCGCCAACCAGGCAGCGCATGTTCATGCGACTGCCCGGTGCGGCTCTTGAAGTGCGCGAGTCAGAGGCTGCGAGCAACCTGGACCTTCTCGAAGACTTCGATCTTGTCGCCGACCTTGACGTCGTTGTAGCTCTTGACGCCAATACCGCATTCCATGCCGGCACGTACTTCGGAAGCGTCATCCTTGAAGCGGCGCAGGGATTCCAGCTCGCCTTCGAAGATCACGATGTCTTCACGCAGTACACGGATTGGACGGTTACGGTGAACGACACCTTCGATCACCATGCAACCGGCGATGGCACCGAACTTCGGCGAACGGAACACGTCGCGAACTTCGGCGGTACCCAGGATGTTCTCGCGAACATCGCTGCCCAGCATACCGGTAAGGGCTTTCTTGACGTCTTCGATGATGTCGTAGATCACGTTGTAGTAACGCATATCCAGACCTTCCTGCTCGACAATCTTGCGAGCGCCAGCATCGGCACGCACGTTGAAGCCAAACAGTACAGCGCTGGAGGCCAGTGCCAGGTTGGCGTCGGACTCGGTGATACCACCGACACCGCCACCGACCACACGCACTTGCACTTCGTCGTTACCCAGGCCGTTCAAGGCACCGTTCAACGCTTCCAGCGAACCACGGACATCGGATTTGAGGACGATGTTAAGCGTCTTCTTCTCTGCCTGGCCCATGTTCTCGAAAATATTCTCCAGCTTGCCGGCGTGAGCGCGAGCCAGTTTGACTTCGCGGAACTTGCCTTGACGGAACAGAGCCACTTCACGGGCTTTCTTCTCGTCAGCCACCACGCTCATCTCGTCGCCAGCATCCGGGGTACCGTCCAGGCCGAGGATCTCGACAGGGATGGAAGGACCGGCTTCCTTGATTGGCTTACCGTTCTCGTCGAGCATGGCACGTACACGGCCATAGTTCGAACCGACCAGCACCATGTCGCCTTGGCGCAAGGTACCGTCTTGAACCAGAACGGTAGCAACCGGACCACGACCTTTGTCGAGTCGCGATTCAACCACGACGCCTCGGCCAGGAGCCGAAGGAGTCGCTTTCAGTTCCAGAACTTCAGCTTGCAGCAGAACGGCTTCGAGCAACTCGTCCACACCAGTACCGACTTTCGCCGAAACCGATACGAACGGGGTGTCGCCGCCCCACTCTTCCGACGTCACGCCGTGAACCGACAGTTCGCTACGGATGCGATCGAGATCAGCGCCCGGCTTGTCGATTTTGTTCACTGCAACAACCAGTGGAACGCCGGCAGCCTTGGCGTGCTGGACCGCTTCAATGGTCTGTGGCATTACGCCGTCGTCCGCTGCAACGACCAGAATCACAATGTCAGTCGCCTTGGCACCACGAGCACGCATGGCGGTAAACGCGGCGTGACCCGGGGTATCGAGGAAAGTGACCATGCCGCGGTCAGTTTCAACGTGGTACGCACCGATGTGCTGGGTGATACCGCCGGCTTCGCCAGCAGCTACCTTGGCACGACGGATGTAGTCGAGCAGCGAAGTCTTACCATGGTCAACGTGGCCCATTACGGTCACGACAGGCGCACGGGAGAACGTCTCACCTTCAAACTTCAGGGACTCCGCCAGGGAGTCTTCCAGGGCGGTGTCGCTGACCAGGGTCACTTTGTGGCCCAGCTCTTCGGCTACCAGTTGAGCAGTTTCCTGATCAAGCACCTGGTTGATGGTCGCTGGAGTACCCAGTTTGAACATGAACTTGATGATTTCAGCAGCCTTGACCGACATCTGATTGGCGAGATCGCCAACAGTGATGGTCTCGCCGATCTGCACATCACGCACGACAGGGCCGGTAGGGCTCTGGAAACCGTGGGCGTTACGCTTCTTCAGCTTGGCCTTGCCGCGACCACCACGACGGAAGCCATCGCTTTCTTCGTCGGTAGTACGTGGGGCAACGCGTGGAGCAGGCGCTTTCTCTTTGACCGAGGCACGATGCGGAGCGTTTTTGCGCTCACCATCACCACTGCCACGACGACTGTTATCGTCGGCACGTGGTTTGTCCGGACGGCGTTGTTCGTTCTGCTTGTTGCGAACGTCAGCAGACGGTGCTGGAGCAGCGGCTACAACCGGTGCGCTTTCGCGTACTGGCTCGGCAACTACGGCAGGCGCTGCAACGGCGTCGTTAGTAACGGTTTGCCCAGCAGCAGGCTGGCGACGCGCTTCTTCTTCGGCGCGACGCTTGGCTTCTTCTTCAGCCTTCTGACGTGCAGCGTTTTCTACTGCGCGACGCTCTTCCAGCTCGCGTTTACGCTCGGCTTCGATTTCTTCCGGGCTGCGCTGTACGAAGACTTTCTTCTTGCGTACTTCAACGCTGATGCTTTTGCTACCGGCAACACGCAGGGTGCTGGTGGTTTTACGCTGCAGAGTGATCTTGCGCGGTTCTTCCACTTTCGCCTTGTGACTGCTCTTCAAGTGAGTCAGCAGGGACTGCTTCTCACTGTCGGTCACATGTTCCTCAGCGGCGGTGTGCGGCAGACCTGCCTCACGCATCTGCTGCAACAGGCGCTCTACCGGTGTTTTGACCTCATCGGCCAGTTGTTTCACCGTGACTTGCGTCATGCACTTCTCTCCTCAGGCCGCGCCTAATTACTCGAACCAGTGGGCTCGGGCGGCCATGATCAACTTGCCGGCACGATCATCGTCAATGCCGTCGATGTCGAGCAGATCGTCAATAGACTGCTCGGCCAGGTCTTCGCGGGTAATTACGCCGCGCACCGCCAGTTCCATCGCCAAATCCTTGTCCATGCCCTCAAGCGAGAGCAGGTCTTCGGCCGGATGGGCGTCTGCCAGCTTTTCCTCAGTAGCGATGGCTTTGGTCAACAAACGATCCTTGGCCCGAGCGCGAAGCTCGTTGACGATGTCCTCGTCAAAGCCGTCGATGTTGAGCATTTCCTCCACCGGTACGTAGGCAATCTCTTCCAGGCTGGTAAAGCCTTCATCGACCAGCACCTGCGCCAGTTCTTCATCGACTTCAAGCTCTTCGATAAAGTTGCGCAGGATGTCGCCGGTCTCAGCTTGCTGCTTAGCCTGGATGTCCGATTCGGTCATCACGTTCAGTGTCCAGCCAGTCAATTGGCTAGCCAGACGCACGTTCTGACCACCGCGACCGATGGCCTGAGCGAGATTGTCTGCGCCAACGGCGATGTCCATGGCGTGGGCATCTTCGTCGACGATAATAGCCGCCACTTCAGCAGGCGACATGGCATTGATCACGAACTGAGCCGGGTTATCGTCCCACAGGACGATATCCACGCGCTCGCCGCCCAACTCGCCGGATACGGCCTGGACACGCGAACCACGCATGCCGATACAGGCACCTTGCGGGTCGATGCGCTTGTCCTTGGAGCGGACCGCGATCTTGGCGCGCGAACCCGGATCACGGGAGGCGGCCATGACTTCGATCAGGCCTTCAGCAATTTCCGGCACTTCGATACGGAACAACTCGATCAGCATTTCCGGCGCGGTACGCGACAGGATCAACTGCGGGCCCCGGTTCTCGGTGCGGATTTCCTTGAGCAGCGCACGCAAACGCACGCCAACCCGGAAAGTTTCGCGAGAGATGATGTCTTCACGAGCCAGCAATGCCTCGGCATTGTTGCCCAGATCGACGATCACGTTGTCGCGGGTCACTTTTTTCACGGTGCCGGAGATGATCTCGCCCAGGCGCTCGCGATAGGCATCAACGACTTGCGCGCGCTCTGCTTCGCGAACTTTCTGCACAATGACTTGCTTGGCAGTCTGCGCAGCGATGCGACCAAACTCGATGGATTCGATCTTTTCTTCGACGACATCACCTACCTTGGCGCCAGGATGCGTTTCAGCAACCTTGCTCGGCCAGGTTTCGATGGCCGGATCGTCCAGGTCGGCTTCTTCGACTACCGTCCAGCGACGGAAAGTCTCATAGGCACCGGTGTGGCGATTGATCTCCACACGTAAATCAACTTCGTCCTCGAACCGCTTCTTGGTAGCAGTGGCCAAAGCCAGCTCAAGCGCTTC
Source organism: Pseudomonas sp. Z5-35 (assembly GCF_051131945.1). Classification (NCBI taxonomy): domain Bacteria; kingdom Pseudomonadati; phylum Pseudomonadota; class Gammaproteobacteria; order Pseudomonadales; family Pseudomonadaceae; genus Pseudomonas; species Pseudomonas sp. Z5-35. The sequence goes on along the minus strand of NZ_CP071640.1, from coordinate 937,557 downwards.
AAAAATAACGTTAGCCGGTACGCCCTTTTCATTGGATACCGACTCAACAACCAGCAGTACTTCTTTGCTCATCGTACGCCTCGCCTTTCGCAAGCCATTGGATCCGCGGGATCCGCAGTATCTGGCACGTATCAGTCAAAACTGGGAATGATGTTGGCCTTGTCGATCATATCGATCGGCAACAGGAACTCATGGTCTTCTACTTGCACCACGACGTCCTGCTCTTCTACACCGCGTAGAAGGCCTTGAAAGTTGCGTCGGCCCTCGAAAGGCGAGCGCAGCTTGATCTTCACTTGTTCACCGGCAAACGAAGCGAACTGTTCGAGTGTGAACAGGGGGCGCTCCATGCCAGGCGAGGAAACTTCCAGGGTGTATTCGGAGGTGATTGGATCTTCAACATCCAGTACACCGCTGATCTGACGGCTGACGATGGCGCAATCATCCACCAACACACCGCCTTCCTTATCGATATAAACGCGCAACAGTGAGTGGCGACCTTGAGCCGAAAACTCAATACCCCAGCATTCATAGCCAAGGGCCACGACCACCGGGGCCAACAAGGCCTGCAACTGTTCTAGCTTGCTCGACACCTGAACCCCCTCGTGCATGTTTGTGCATGCTGTGCAAATAAAAAAAAATGGGCGAATCGCCCATCCCTGAAACGCCGTCGAACAGCGGCGTTGTAAAGTGTCCAGCTAACAAAAAGCCCCTTGGAAGGGGCCCTGAAACTGGTTGCGGGAGCCGGATTTGAACCGACGACCTTCGGGTTATGAGCCCGACGAGCTACCAGGCTGCTCCATCCCGCGACAAAGCTGGGGCGGAAGTATACGACTGATCCCTTACAGGGTCAATGTAACCCTTCCACCTACAAGAAAGCCCGCAATCGCGGGCTCTCCTGATAATTGGTACCGAGAAGGGGACTCGAACCCCTACACCCTATGGGCACAACCACCTCAAGGTTGCGTGTCTACCAATTCCACCACCTCGGCAATACAGCGTTTGAAACCTTCTTACTTCTGCTCTTGAGCTGGAGGCACGTCAGTCGCCGGATTGGCCGACTTTTGCTCTTGAAGCACCGGGACATCATCAGAAGCCGGTTGTTGCTTTGGCGCTTCCAACACCGCCGGGTTTGGCAAACCTACTTGAGTCAGCTCATGAGCTTTCTCTTTAGCAAAGTAACCTAACCCTAAGCTGGTTATGAAGAAACCGGCGGCGAGTATAGCAGTAAACTTACTAAGAAAGGTAGAGGAACCTTGGCTTCCGAATACAGTATTTGAAGCACCTGCACCGAAAGACGCACCAGCATCCGCACCTTTACCCTGCTGCAGCAATACGAGAGCGACTACACCCAGCGCGCCCAGCAGATGAAAAACGACTACGACTGTTTCCAGCATTTTTTCAGTTTCCCGCGGCGCGACAGATCGCACCGAACTCATCTGCATTCAGGGAAGCCCCACCAATGAGCCCCCCATCGATATCCGGCATGCCGAACAGTTCGACCGCATTGGCCGCCTTCACGCTGCCGCCGTATAGAAGCCGCACACCTTGTGCCACTTCAGAATTTTCTGCCGCCAACTGCGCGCGGATGGCTGCGTGCACATCCTGCGCCTGTTGCGGCGAAGCAGTCAGTCCGGTACCGATGGCCCAGACTGGCTCGTAAGCGATGACTGCCTTTGCAAACGCACCGACACCCAGGTCCTCGATGATGCTGCCCAACTGGCGAGCGACAACTTCGAGAGTCTTGCCTGCCTCACGCTGTTCGAGGGTCTCCCCCACGCAAAACACCGGGATCAGGCCACAAGCCTGTGCCGCAGCAAATTTGCGAATCAGGGCCTTGTCCTGCTCGCCCATGATCAGGCGACGCTCGGAATGACCGACCAGGACCAGTGAACATCCAGCATCCACCAGTTGACTCGGCGCGATCTCACCGGTCAATGCACCCTGCATGGATTCCACTGCAGAGTTTTGTGCACCAACCGAAATCGACTTGCCTTTCAAGCCATCAACCACTTGGTTGATATACAGGCAAGGCGGGAACACCGCTACATCAACACCGCTTGGCAAGGCCAGATTGCGAAGGCCTTTGATCAGCTCAGCGACGCTGGCGCGGGTACCGTGCATCTTCCAGTTACCAGCTACCATAGGGCGACGCATGCTGTACCTCGTCGGTCAAAGTGGGCGCAGATGTTACCCAACCGATTCATGACTGGCAAGCCGAATTCAGGCAGAAACTTCAGTAACAAGTTTTGCCAGCTCTTCAGCATAACCGCGGACCTGTGCTTCATCCTCGCCTTCGACCATGACACGCACCAAAGGCTCTGTACCCGACTTGCGCAACAACACGCGCCCTCGCCCAGCCATTGCCTGGGTTACGCGCTCGCTGGCCTGCTTGACCGTCGGGTGCTCGATAGGGTTTGCACCGCCGCCGAAACGTACGTTGATCAGCACCTGCGGACACTTGCGCAATGCCTGTCGCGACTGCGCAAGACCTTCGTTGCGCGCCTTGAGGGCCATCAGCACTTGCAGCGCGGCAATAATCGCATCACCCGTGGTGGTATGGTCGAAGCAGACAATGTGCCCCGAGTTCTCGCCACCAATCACCCAATTGCGCTCCAGCAGCTCCGAGATGACATAGCGATCACCCACATTGGCGCGCACAAAGGGTATGTCCAGGTCCGCCAGGGCCAACTCGAGCCCAAGGTTGCTCATCAATGTTCCAACCACCCCGCCCTGCAGCTTGCCGCGACCGTGCAGGTCGCGTGCGATGATGAACAGCAGCTCATCACCGTCAACGACCGTGCCAGTGTGATCGACCATCAGCACGCGGTCGCCGTCGCCATCGAAGGCGATACCAAGATCGGCATGCTCGGCCAATACCGCCGCCTGCAAAGCCTCGGTATGAGTAGAACCGCAGTTGTGGTTGATGTTCAGCCCATTAGGCTGGGCCGAGAGCACCACCACTTCGGCACCCAGCTCACGAAAAACGCTTGGCGCGACCTTGTAGGTTGCGCCATGAGCACAGTCGACAACGATCTTCAGACCGGAAAAACTGGTACCGGTCGGAACACTGCCCTTGCAGAACTCGATGTAGCGACCCGACGCATCGTTGATCCGGGACACCTTGCCGATCTTGCTCGACTCAACCACGGTCATTGGCGCGTCCAGCAATTCCTCGATCATCAGCTCGATTTCGTCCGGCAGCTTGGTGCCCTTGCCAGAGAAAAACTTGATGCCGTTGTCGTCATGAGGATTATGCGAGGCACTGATTACGATGCCCGCCTGGGCCTGGAACGTTCGCGTCAGGTAGGCGATGGCCGGCGTAGGCATCGGCCCGAGCAGCATGACATCGGCACCCGCCGACGTCAGGCCGGCTTCCAGAGCCGATTCGAACATATATCCGGATATACGTGTGTCCTTGCCAACCAGCACTTTGCACGCGCCCATTTTTCGGAACGCCATCCCAGCGGCCCAGCCGAGCTTGAGCATGAAATCAGGGGTAATGGGATATTCACCGACCCGACCACGAATCCCGTCGGTGCCAAAGTATTTTTTGCTCATAAGTGCTCCATCATTCTTATTCGGCTGAATCCACTGCTGCGATCATCCGCACGACATCCATTGTTTCGACTACATCATGCACCCGCAATACGCGCGCACCTTTTGTAATAGCCAAGGCGGCAAGTGCCAGACCGCCATGCAGGCGCTCTCCCACCGGACGGCCCAACGCGTTGCCTATCATGCTCTTTCGCGAGACACCGACCAACAGCGGCCGGCCCAGGGCATGCAAGGCTTCCATATGCTTGAACAGGCTCAGATTGTGCGCCAACGTCTTCGCAAAGCCGAACCCCGGATCGAGAATGATCCGCTCGGCAGGGATGCCGGCGCCGGCACACTGGCTCATGCGCTCCGCCAGGAACTCACCGACTTCCCGGGTTACATTGCCGTAGTGTGGGTCATTCTGCATGGTTCCGGGCTCGCCAAGCATGTGCATCAGGCACACCGGCAATCCCGTCGCAGCGGCAGCATCCAACGCACCATCACGCTGTAACGAGCGAACATCATTGATCAATCCCGCGCCCAAGCGCGCCGCCTCGCGCATGACCGCAGGCGTGGACGTATCGACTGAGATGATGACATCCAGCTCGCGATGTATGCGCTCGACAATTGGCGCCACTCGCTCCAGCTCCTCGGTAGGCGAAACCGCGCGCGCACCGGGACGGGTCGACTCACCGCCTACATCGATCAGCGTTGCCCCGGCCGATACCATGGCCTCGGCATGCCGCAATGCAGCGTCGAGCTGACTGAACCGTCCGCCATCGGAAAAGGAATCGGGAGTGACATTAAGAATACCCATGACATGCGTATGGGCTAAATCAAGAACCCGGTTGCCGCAAGGCAACCGGGTTGAGGACTGGACAGAAGTCATTTCAAGCCTTAGACGTCGGCAGCCGGACCGCCGATGGGTGTTTCCGGACGCTCGCCCTGCACCGCCGGCGGCGTACCGGAGGTACCCGTGCCACCGGACCAGTCACGAGGCTCACGCGGCGTGCGGCCCGCCATGATGTCGTCGATCTGCTCGGCATCGATGGTTTCGTACTTCATCAAGGCATCAGCCATGGCGTCCAGCTTGTCGCGGTTATCCGTGAGGATCTGCTTGGCCGTCCCGTAGCACTGGTCAATGATGCTGCGAACTTCGGAGTCGATCAGCTTGGCCGTCTCACCCGAGAAGCTTGCATGCTGGCCACCACCACCGCGACCGAGGAACACTTCCCCCTCTTCTTCGGCATACATCAACGGCCCCAGTTTCTCGGACAAGCCCCACTTGGTGACCATGTTCCGGGCGATCTGGCTGGCTCGCATGATGTCGTTCGACGCGCCCGTCGTTACGCCATCGAAGCCCAGCGTCATTTCTTCAGCGATACGGCCGCCGTACAGCGAGCAGATCTGGCTGATCAACGCACGCTTGGACAGGCTGTAGCGATCTTCTTCCGGAAGGAACATCGTCACGCCCAGCGCACGACCGCGCGGGATGATCGAGACCTTATACACCGGATCATGCTCAGGCACTACGCGACCCACGATAGCGTGACCCGCCTCGTGGTAAGCCGTGTTCTGCTTTTCCTTCTCCGACATGACCATCGATTTGCGCTCGGCGCCCATCATGATCTTGTCCTTGGCCAGCTCGAATTCCTTCATTTCCACGACGCGCTTGCCGGAACGGGCAGCGAACAGCGACGCTTCGTTTACCAGGTTCGCCAGATCGGCACCGGAGAACCCCGGCGTACCACGAGCGATGACCGCTGGAGCGACATCATCGCCCATCGGGACCTTGCGCATATGGACCTTGAGGATCTGCTCGCGACCGCGGATGTCCGGCAGCCCCACAACGACCTGACGGTCAAAACGGCCCGGACGCAACAGCGCAGGGTCGAGCACGTCCGGACGGTTGGTGGCGGCGATCACGATGATGCCGTCGTTCATTTCGAAACCGTCCATCTCTACCAGCAACTGGTTGAGAGTCTGCTCGCGCTCGTCATGACCACCGCCCATGCCCGCACCACGATGACGACCGACGGCATCGATTTCGTCGATGAAAATAATGCAGGGGGCGTGCTTCTTGGCCTGCTCGAACATGTCACGAACACGGCTGGCGCCCACACCGACGAACATCTCGACGAAGTCGGAGCCGGAGATCGTGAAGAAAGGCACTTTCGCTTCACCGGCAATCGCCTTGGCCAGCAAGGTTTTACCAGTACCGGGCGGCCCGACCATCAGCACGCCGCGTGGAATACGACCGCCCAGGCGCTGGAACTTGCCCGGATCGCGCAGGAACTCAACCAGCTCGCCGACTTCTTCCTTGGCTTCGTCGCAACCCGCGACGTCGGCCAGGGTGGTTTTGACCTGGTCCTCGGACAGTAGCCGAGCCTTGCTCTTGCCGAAACTCATCGGCCCGCCCTTGCCTCCGGCTCCGCCCTGCATCTGGCGCATGAAGAACATGAACACCGCGATGATGACGAGGATAGGGAAGCTCGCGACCAGAAGCTGGGTCCAGATACTTTGCTGCTCAGGCTGCTTGCCTTCAATCACGACATGGTTGTCCACCAGGTCGCCGATCAGGCCGTTGTCCTGGATTGCCGGACGAATGGTCTTGAAGTTGTCACCATCGGCGCGCTTGCCGGTAATCACATAGCCATCAACGGCTACGCGCTCGACCTTGCCTTCCTTGACCTGCTGGAGGAAGTCGGAATAGTTGAGGGTCTGCGGCTCGTTAGGACTGGAGAAGTTGTTCATCACGGTCACAAGGACTGCAGCGATGATCAACCACAGGATCAGATTCTTTGCCATATCGTTCAATTAACTACCCTCTGAAGCAAGCTCCGCTACTGGCGCGCGCTTCGCATGATATTCACCGGCCTAACTTACTACATTACCTACGACTTGGCAGGCGCCGTCTGTAACCCTTTGTGAAACACTTTCTACACAATATTCGCTAATGCTCACCGGACGAAATACGAAAAACCTATCGCCCCGGTCGAAAAACCTCTTATTCCTCAGTGCGACCACGGAAACCACGGCCCAGCAGGTACTGCTCACGGGAGCGATCACGCGATGACTTCGGCTTGCGCGTCGTGACCTTCTCGAACTGCTTGCGCACGCTCTTGTGGTATTCGTCGAAGCCTTCACCCTGGAAGACCTTGATCAAAAAATCACCACCTGGCTTCAGCACCCGAGTCGCAAGATCCAGTGCCAACTCGCACAGAAACATCGATCGCGGCATATCAACAGACGCCAATCCACTCATATTGGGGGCCATATCGGAAATCACAAGGTCCACCTCGTTTTTTCCGACCGCTTCAAGGATCTGCGCCAGCACGGCGTCCTCGGTAAAGTCGCCCTGAATGAAGGTCACATCCGGGATACTGTCCATTTCCAGGATATCGGAAGCGATCAGTGTACCTTGCCCTCCAATCAGACGACTGGTCACTTGGGACCAGCCACCCGGGGCGGCGCCCAAGTCGATCACGCTCATGCCTGGACGGATCAAACGGTCTCTTTCCTGAATCTCCAATAGCTTGTAGCTGGCACGGGAGCGATAGCCGTCTTTTTGCGCCATTTTCACGAATGGGTCGTTGAAATGCTCTTGCAGCCATTTAAGACTTGTCTTGGAACGGGCCACGGGCCACCTCTGAAATATTAAATCGGGTCGTGATTAACTGGGCGGTCCCGGACTCGCTCGGGTAAACTGGCCGCCGCTTTTTACAAGATCAGACGCAGGGGTCAGATTATGCCGCTCACTCAAGAGCAGAAGAAACAATACAAATCCATTGGCCACCATCTGAAACCGGTTTTGACTGTGGCTGATAACGGTTTGACTGAGGGTGTACTAGCCGAACTGGAGCGCGCCCTGGGTGACCATGAGCTGATCAAGATCAAGCTCAACATCCTGGATCGCGAAGCCCGCCTGGCTGCCGTTGCCGAGCTGTGCAAAGTCGGAAAGGCAGACCTTGTGCAGGTCATCGGTAAAATGGCGCTGATTTATCGCAAGAACTTCAGCGTCAACAAGCAACTGTCGAACGTTCACCGCTTCAAGTGATGCCAAAGGGTCAAGGGTGTGCTTCGCGCACCCTGCCGCTCCAACCCGGAGCCGGCTGCAAGACCAGCACCAATCCGGAAAAACCCAATACCAGATAGCTGAATACCTGCCATTGCGTTGCATCGGGCCAGCCGAGGCGCACCGCCAGGAACATCCCGCACCCATACAACGACATGAGCAGCAATTGCCCACGAATGTCGCGCCAAAGACTGCCAAGGCCCTCGACCTGAACCAGCACCAAAGCCTGAAACAATATGCACGCTGCGGCAAACCCTACCAGCAGCGCCGTCAGCATACCCCCGATTTCATCGATGAGCAGCGGAGCCAGGCCGATTTGGCCCAGCACCGGCAGCAGACCAATGTGCAACAACCAGACGCCGCCCACCCACAACATCTGGGTGAGCTGCCAGATCATGGCGCCGGCACGTAGCGGGCGCCTTCGTTCAGATATGACGGACTTCGACAATCTCGTACTCGATGACACCGCTCGGCGTCTTCACGGCCACAACATCACCCTCTTCCTTGGCAATCAAGGCGCGGGCAAGTGGCGAACCAACGGAGATTTTGCCGAGCTTGAAGTCAGCCTCATCCTCGCCAACGATCTGGTAAGTGACGCGCTCATCGGTCTCGACGTTGGCGATTTCCACGGTGGTGCCGAAAATCACTTTGCCGGTGTGCGGGATCGTCGTGACGTCAATGATCACCGCATTCTGCATGCGACCTTCGATGTCACGTACACGCGCCTCGACCATGCCCTGCTCCTCTCGGGCAGCATGGTATTCGGCGTTTTCCTTGAGATCGCCCAACTCACGCGCTTCACCAATAGCCTGGCTCAAACGCGGGCGCTCGACCTTGGTCAGGAAAGCGTGCTCTTCTTCCAGGGCCTTCGCACCCTGAACGGTCATCGGATACTTGGTTATGCTCATGCCTTCAATCCTGCATGTAGATCCTGCAGGCGACGCACGGTCTTCTCGGGACCGAACTTGAGCGCCTCGCAGATCGCTTCGCCCGCCGCAATGGTCGTTGTGCAGTAAATCTTGTGCTGCAACGCGTTGCGACGAATGGAGTAAGAGTCGGCGATCGACTGGCGACCCTCGGTAGTGTTGATGATCAAGGTGACTTCGTCATTCTTGATCATGTCGACTACGTGCGGACGGCCCTCGGTCACCTTGTTTACGCGGCGCACCTTCAAGCCCGCCGCCTCGATCAACTTGGCGGTACCGGCAGTGGCGACCACTTCGAAACCCAAGTTGATCAGATCTCGGGCCACGCCTGCAACCAGTGGCTTGTCGTCATCACGCACACTGATAAACGCCGTGCCGCCGGTTGGCAGAACTTCGCTGGCGCCCATTTGTGCCTTGGCAAAGGCTTCTCCGAAGGTATCGCCCACGCCCATGACTTCACCGGTGGACTTCATCTCTGGGCCGAGGATTGGGTCAACACCCGGGAACTTGGCGAACGGGAACACCGCCTCTTTCACACTGTAGAAGTTCGGAATGATTTCCTTGGTGAAGTTCAGCTCTTTCAGGGTCTTACCCGCCATGACCCGGGCAGCGATCATTGCCAGGGAGACTCCGATGCACTTGGAGACAAACGGCACGGTACGGGAAGCGCGCGGGTTGACCTCAATGACGTAGATGTCTTCGCCTTGAAGCGCCAGCTGTACGTTCATCAAACCGACGACGCCGAGTTCCAAGGCCATCTTCTTGACCTGCTCGCGCATTTCGTCCTGGATGTGGGCTGGCAGCGAGTACGGCGGCAGCGAACAGGCGGAGTCACCGGAGTGAACGCCAGCTTGCTCGATGTGCTGCATGATCGCGCCGATCACCACATCCTTACCGTCGCTGACCGCATCCACGTCCATTTCAATGGCGCAGTTGAGGAAGTGATCAAGCAGTACCGGACTGTCGTTGGACACCTGCACCGCTTCGCGCAGGTAACGCTTGAGCTCGTCTTCCTGGTAGACGATTTCCATGGCACGACCGCCCAACACATAGGACGGACGCACCACCAGCGGGTAACCGATCTTGCCGGCGGCACGAATCGCTTCGTCTTCGCTGCGCACGGTGGCGTTCGGCGGCTGGCGCAGGTTCAGACGCTCGACCATCTGCTGGAAGCGCTCGCGGTCTTCGGCGCGGTCGATGGCGTCTGGGCTGGTGCCGATGATCGGCACGCCAGCAGCTTCAAGGGCACGGGCCAGTTTCAGCGGCGTCTGGCCGCCGTACTGGACGATCACGCCTTTTGGCTTCTCGACGCGGACGATTTCCAGCACGTCTTCCAAGGTGACTGGCTCGAAGTACAGGCGATCGGAAGTGTCGTAGTCGGTGGAGACGGTTTCCGGGTTGCAGTTGACCATGATGGTTTCGTAACCATCCTCACGCAATGCCAGGGCAGCGTGCACGCAGCAGTAGTCGAACTCGATGCCCTGGCCGATCCGGTTAGGACCGCCGCCGAGGATCATGATCTTGTCGCGGTTCGAAGGTGCGGCTTCGCATTCTTCTTCGTACGTGGAGTACAGGTACGCGGTGTCGGTGGCGAACTCGGCCGCGCAGGTGTCGACGCGCTTGTAGACCGGGAACACGTCCAGCTTGTGACGATGAGCACGCAGGCTCTTCTCGGTTACACCCAGCAATTTAGCCAGGCGCATGTCGGAGAAGCCCTTGCGCTTGAGACGGAACATGGTGTCGTGGTCGATGCTGGACATGCCCAGGGTCTTGACCTTCTCTTCTTCCTTGATCAGGTCTTCGATCTGCACCAGGAACCAAGGGTCGATCATGTTCATGTCGAAGATCTGCTCGACGGTCATGCCGGCACGGAAGGCGTCGCCCACGTACCAGATACGCTCGGCCCCCGGCACGGTCAGCTCACGCTTGAGCTCGCTCATGGCGTCCGGATGGCTCAGGTCCAGCTTCGGATCGAGGCCACAAACCCCCACTTCCAGGCCGCGAAGGGCTTTTTGCAGGGATTCCTGGAAGGTGCGACCAATGGCCATGACTTCACCGACCGACTTCATTTGAGTGGTCAGGCGGGCATCGGCCTTGGCGAATTTCTCGAAGGCGAAGCGTGGCAGCTTGGTCACGACGTAGTCGATGGAGGGTTCGAAGGACGCCGGGGTCTTGCCGCCGGTGATATCGTTCGACAGCTCGTCCAAGGTGTAGCCCACGGCCAGCTTGGCGGCGACCTTGGCAATCGGGAAACCGGTGGCTTTCGAAGCCAGCGCCGAAGAACGGGACACGCGCGGGTTCATCTCGATGACCACCATGCGGCCAGTGTTCGGGCAGATGCCGAACTGAACGTTGGAGCCGCCAGTTTCCACGCCGATTTCCCGCAGTACCGCCAGGGAGGCGTTACGCAGGATCTGGTATTCCTTGTCGGTCAGGGTCTGGGCCGGCGCAACGGTGATCGAGTCACCCGTGTGCACGCCCATCGGGTCGAAGTTCTCGATGGAGCAGACGATGATGCAGTTGTCCTTTTTGTCGCGGACAACTTCCATTTCGTATTCTTTCCAGCCGATCAGGGATTCGTCGATCAGCAGTTCCTTGGTCGGCGACAAGTCGAGGCCGCGGGCGCAGATTTCTTCGAACTCTTCACGGTTGTAGGCGATGCCACCACCGGTGCCGCCCATGGTGAAGGATGGACGGATGATGCATGGGAAGCCAAGGCGTTCCAGGACTGCGTTGGCCTCGTCCATGTTGTGGGCGATGCCCGAGCGCGGGCAGTCCAGGCCGATGGATTTCATCGCCTTGTCGAAACGCGAACGGTCTTCGGCCTTGTCGATGGTGTCGGCATTGGCGCCGATCATTTCCACACCGAACTTCTCCAGGACGCCTTCGCGCTCCAGGTCCAGGGCGCAGTTCAGCGCGGTCTGGCCACCCATGGTCGGCAGCAGCGCGTCCGGACGTTCCTTCTCGATGATCTTGGCAACGGTCTGCCATTTGATCGGCTCGATGTAGGTGGCGTCGGCCATCGACGGGTCGGTCATGATGGTGGCCGGGTTGGAGTTCACCAGGATGACGCGGTAGCCCTCTTCGCGCAGGGCTTTACAGGCCTGGGCGCCGGAGTAGTCGAATTCGCAGGCCTGGCCGATCACGATCGGGCCAGCGCCGAGAATCAGGATGCTTTTTATGTCTGTACGTTTTGGCATGGGTTTGTCACTCAAATCCGCAGGTCAGTCGGCTAGGCCGTCGAACAATCTTTGAAACGCCCGAGGGGGCCGCCGGTTTCGGGGCCACCCTCAGGCTTCACGCGGTCAGCGTCGCTTGGCCATCTCATTGATGAAGCGATCGAACAGCGGCGCCACATCGTTCGGGCCCGGGCTCGCTTCAGGGTGGCCCTGGAAGCTGAACGCGCTCTTGTCGGTACGCTCGATGCCTTGCAGCGTGCCGTCGAACAGCGACTTGTGAATCGCTCGCACGTTGGCCGGCAGCGTTGCTTCATCCACCGCGAAACCGTGGTTCTGGCTGGTGATCATCACCACGCCGGTGTCCAGGTCCTGGACCGGGTGGTTGGCACCGTGGTGGCCGTGACCCATCTTCAAGGTCTTGGCGCCCGAAGCCAGGGCCAGCAACTGGTGACCTAGGCAGATACCAAATACCGGGATCTCGGTTTCCAGCACGTCCTTGATCGCCTGGATCGCGTAGTCACAAGGCTCCGGGTCACCCGGGCCATTGGACAGGAACACGCCGTCGGGCTTGAGGGCAAGGACATCGGCGGCCGGGGTTTGGGCCGGCACTACGGTGACGCGGCAACCGCGCGCTACCAGCATGCGCAGGATGTTCAGCTTGACGCCGTAATCGTAGGCAACGACGTGATACGGCAGCTCGCAAGCATCGATCGTCGCGTGGCTATCGGTTTTCAGGTCCCAGACCGAAGAACGCCATTCATACTGTTTCTGGGTACTGACGACTTTCGCCAAGTCCATGCCCTTGAGCCCTGGGAAACCCTGGGCAGCGGCGATGGCGGCCTCGTCGGAAATATGGTCGCCGGCCATGATGCAGCCGTTCTGCGCGCCTTTTTCCCGAAGAATGCGGGTCAGGCGGCGGGTATCGATACCCGCGATCGCCACGACATTGTTGGTTTTCAGGTAATCGGACAGCGACATCGTGTTACGCCAGTTGCTCGCTACCAGCGGCAGGTCGCGGATGACCAGGCCAGCGGACCACACGCGATCGGACTCAGCGTCTTGCGGCGTGGTGCCGGTATTGCCGATATGCGGGTAAGTCAGGGTAACGATTTGTTGGGCGTAGGAAGGATCGGTAAGAATTTCCTGATAGCCGGTCATTGCGGTGTTAAACACCACCTCACCAACGGTCTGACCGTCGGCTCCAATGGCTTCGCCGCGAAAGATGCTGCCATCAGCAAGGGCGAGTATGGCTGGCTTAGTCAAGAAGACCTCCCGTAAATAAAGCCTGAAAGGGCGATCGCAGGTTGTAAAAAAGCGGAGTGACGTATGGACACGTCACCCCGCTTGTTCACTGAATTATTCTGCGCGCTTTTAGTGGACACACTAAAGCTGTAGCTTACAGAAAAAGGCTTTTTGGGTCCACCGCTAATGAGCCTTGAAGGCAGGGGAATGCGACAGGTCGTCGCGAAGCGGTTTAAAACGGGGCTCAGTATAACCTGAACCCCGCTATTGATGGCATCAACGCAGGTCGAGAACGTCCTGCATGTCGTACAGGCCAGGTTCGCAACCCTCCAGCCACAGCGCAGCCCGTACAGCGCCCTTGGCGAAGGTCATCCGGCTCGACGCTTTATGGGTGATCTCCAGGCGCTCGCCTTCAGTGGCGAACAGCACGGTGTGGTCGCCTACCACATCGCCGCCACGCACGGTCGCGAAACCGATGGTGTCGCGTTCCCGCGCACCGGTATGCCCCTGGCGCCCGTATACGGCCACTTGCTGCAGGTCACGCCCCAGCGCATCGGCAATCACTTCACCCATGCGCAACGCGGTTCCTGAAGGCGCGTCGATCTTGTGTCGATGATGCGCCTCGATAATTTCGATATCCGCATCATCGCCCAAGACCCGAGCGGTCAGGTCCAGCAACTTCAGTGACAGGTTCACGCCCACGCTGAAATTCGCCGCGAACACGATCGGAATATCTTTGCCGGTCTCAGCCAACAATTCCTTTTGTGCCGCATCCAGGCCGGTCGTGCCGATCACCATGGCCTTGCCGGCCTTGCGGCAGATGGCGAGGTTTTTCAGCATGATTTCAGGCAGGGTGAAGTCGATCAATACATCGAACTCGTCGAGGACCTTTTCCAACCCACCGGACATCGGCACGCCGATACGTCCAATCGAAGCCAGCTCGCCAGCATCAGCTCCCACCAGCGTACTGTCGGGCCGGACAATGGCAGCCGTCAGGCCCGACAGCGGCGAACGCTGCTGCACCGCCTCGACCAGCGCCTTGCCCATGCGCCCCGCGGCGCCCATCACAGCTATACGTCGCATGCCCACTCCTTACAGGTCGCCGAAGAAGCGCTTCACGCCTTCGAACCAACCGGTGGTTTTCGGCGAGTGACTGTTGTCATCTGCCAGGGAGCTGCGGAACTCTTCCAGCAATTCCCGCTGGCGCCGACTCAGGTTCACCGGCGTTTCCACCGCAACGCGACACATCAGGTCGCCCGCACCACCGCCCCGCACTGGCGCTACGCCTTTGCCGCGGATCCGGAACTGCTTGCCGGTTTGCGTCCCCTCGGGAATCTTCAGCTTGACGCGACCATCGAGGGTCGGAATCTCAAGCTCGCCACCCAATGCCGCATCGACGAAACTGATCGGCACCTCGCAGAACAGATGTTTGCCGTCGCGCTGGAAGATCGCGTGCTCACGCACGTTGATCACGACGTACAAGTCGCCAGTCGGACCGCCTTGAGCCCCCGCCTCGCCTTCGCCGGAAAGACGAATGCGGTCACCGGTGTCGACACCGGCCGGCACTTTCACCGACAGCGTCTTGTACTCTTCGACACGCCCTTCGCCGTGGCAGGAGTCGCACGGATCGGAAATGATCTTGCCTTGGCCATGGCAACGTGGGCAGGTCTGCTGGACCGAGAAGAAGCCCTGTTGCATGCGGACCTGGCCGATACCGCCACAGGTGGGGCAAGTGACAGGCGAGGAGCCCTTCTTGGCTCCCGAACCGTCGCACGGCTTGCAATTGACCAGCGTCGGAACACGGATATTGACCGTGGTTCCGCGCACCGCCTCTTCCAGATTCAGTTCCAACGTGTAGCGCAAATCGCTGCCACGCTGGGCGCCACCACGGGCACCGCCGCGACCGCCGCCGAAGAAATCGCTGAACACATCGCCGAAGATGTCGGAGAAGTTCTGGCCACCGAAACCGGCACCGCCGCCACCCATGCTCGGATCGACGCCAGCGTGACCGTACTGGTCGTAAGCGGCGCGCTTGCTGGAGTCCGACAGCACTTCGTAAGCCTCGTTGGCTTCCTTGAACAACTCTTCCGACGCTTTATCGTCGGGATTACGGTCCGGGTGGTGCTTCATCGCCAGGCGACGGTAGGCCTTTTTCAGGTCCGCTTCGCTTGAACCACGCTCGACACCCAATAC
Source organism: Pseudomonas sp. Z5-35 (assembly GCF_051131945.1). NCBI lineage: Bacteria > Pseudomonadati > Pseudomonadota > Gammaproteobacteria > Pseudomonadales > Pseudomonadaceae > Pseudomonas > Pseudomonas sp. Z5-35. The sequence continues at coordinate 922,405 of NZ_CP071640.1, read as the reverse complement.
TTCGTAATAGTCACGCTTTGCCATTAGTCTTTGCACTCTTGTAGGACGTTCGGCAAACCCCTCCTGAGCCTCGCCAAACTCGTTGAGCCCCATACAGGCCCGGACCCAACTCACGTCGATTCAACGATCCTGGTCATAAATTTTCAGCCAGGGCACCGGCCAAAACGCGGCGTCTATCGCTCGGAAAGCAGGAGCAGTCCCGATCACACCGCCAGCATCCGAGCGCTGTCGCATGCTGTAAAAATTCACTGGCTCCAGACACGCCAACGCGGGAGCAAGCTCCCGCGCGGCGACATCCTACCAGCCACCGCACAAACGCAGTCAACCGGCCGACAACAAGCGATTACTTGTTGTCTTTCACTTCTTCGAACTCGGCGTCGACAACGTCATCGGCTTTCTGGGCCGATTCGCCTTGCTGCGCTGCACCTTCAGCTGGCTGGGCCTGCTCGGCATACATCTTCTGAGCCACTGGCGCGGAGACTTTGGACAGCTCTTCGATCTTCGCTTCGATGGCGGCCTTGTCGTCGCCTTTGACGGCAGCTTCAAGGGCAACCACGGCAGCTTCGATCGCGGTCTTCTCTTCAGCGGTCACTTTGTCACCGGCATCGGCAACCATCTTGCGAGTCGAGTGAACCAAGGCGTCGCCCTGGTTGCGGGCGCTGGCCAGCTCTTCGAACTTGCGGTCTTCCTCGGCATTGACTTCAGCGTCACGAACCATCTGCTGAATTTCTTCCTCGGACAGACCGGAGTTGGCCTTGATCACGATCGACTGGGTCTTGCCAGTAGCCTTGTCTTTCGCGCCGACGTGCAGGATGCCGTTGGCGTCGATGTCGAAGGTCACTTCGATTTGTGGCACACCGCGCGGAGCCGGTGGAATCTCGGCCAGGTCGAACTTGCCCAGGGACTTGTTCTGGGTAGCCTGCTTGCGCTCACCCTGCAGCACGTGGATGGTCACGGCGTTCTGGTTGTCGTCGGCCGTCGAGAACACTTGGGATTTCTTGGTAGGAATCGTGGTGTTTTTCTCGATCAGCGCGGTCATCACGCCGCCCATGGTTTCGATACCCAGGGTCAGCGGGCTGACGTCGAGCAGCAGAACGTCCTTTACGTCACCGGCCAGAACGGCGCCTTGGATGGCGGCACCCATGGCAACGGCTTCGTCCGGGTTCACGTCCTTGCGCGCTTCTTTGCCGAAGAAGTCGGTAACCAGCTTCTGGACCAGCGGCATACGGGTCTGGCCGCCAACCAGGATCACGTCGTTGATCGAGCCGACGTCGATACCGGCGTCTTTCATCGCAATGCGGCAAGGTTCGATGGTGCGCTGAACCAGGTCTTCCACCAGCGCTTCAAGCTTGGCGCGGGAAATTTTCACGTTCAGGTGCTTAGGACCGGTGGCGTCTGCGGTGATGTAAGGCAGGTTCACGTCGGTCGACTGGCTCGAGGACAGTTCGATCTTGGCTTTTTCAGCGGCTTCTTTCAGGCGCTGCATGGCCAGCGGGTCACCCTTGAGGTTCATGCCGCTTTCTTTCTTGAACTCGTCGACGAGGTAGTCGATCAGGCGGATGTCGAAGTCTTCACCACCCAGGAACGTGTCACCGTTGGTGGCCAACACTTCGAACTGGTGCTCGCCGTCGACTTCAGCGATTTCGATCACCGAAACGTCGAAGGTACCGCCACCCAGGTCATAAACGATCACGGTGTGATCGCCCTTGGCCTTGTCCATGCCGTAGGCCAGCGCGGCCGCGGTCGGTTCGTTGATGATACGCTTGACGTCCAGGCCCGCGATGCGGCCGGCGTCTTTGGTGGCCTGACGCTGACTGTCGTTGAAGTAGGCAGGAACGGTAATGACCGCTTCAGTCACCGCTTCGCCGAGGTAGTCTTCGGCGGTTTTCTTCATTTTCTTGAGGATTTCAGCCGAGATCTGTGGCGGCGCCATTTTCTGGCCGTTCACTTCAACCCAGGCATCGCCATTGTCAGCCTTGGCGATCTTGTAAGGGACCATCTTGATGTCTTTCTGAACGACTTCTTCGTCGAACTTGCGACCGATCAGACGCTTCACCGCGTAAAGGGTGTTATGCGGATTGGTCACAGCCTGACGCTTGGCGGACTGGCCAACCAGGATCTCGCCATCGTTGGCGTACGCAATGATGGACGGCGTGGTGCGCGCGCCCTCAGCGTTCTCAATAACTTTGGCCTTGCCGTTTTCCAGCACGGAGACGCACGAGTTGGTGGTCCCCAGGTCGATACCGATAATCTTGCCCATGTTAACTCTCCCGGAACTTGGATTTTGTTGCCGCAGCAGTGGTGGCTAACTGCGGTAGCACTTAAACGCTTGACTTCTTAATGGGGCCGCTGCGCCCGATTTCAAGCCTGCTCATCAATAGAAGGCGAAACCGGTGCGGGCGCCTTGCTCACCACGACCATGGCCGGGCGCAACAGGCGACCGTTGAGCAGGTAGCCCTTCTGGAATACTTTCAGCACACTGTTCGGCTCGACGTCTGCGCTTTCCTGCATCGCCATGGCCTGATGGTGCTCGGCATTGAAAGGTTCGCCGTGTGGATCGATCGCTTCAAGCTGATAACGCTTGAGGGTGTCCTGGAACATTTTCAGGGTCAGCTCGATGCCTTCGCGCATCGGACGGATGTTCTCGTCGTCCGGGTTGGACAGCTCCAGACCGCGCTCCAAGCTGTCGATGATCGGCAGCAGGTCGCCGGCGAAACGCTCCAAGGCGAATTTGTGGGCTTTTTCCACGTCTTGCTCGGCGCGACGGCGGACATTCTGCAAGTCGGCTGCGACACGCAACGCCTGATCCTGCGCGCCGGCCAGTTGCTCCTCGAGCACTTGTACACGTGCCGCCAGGTCTTCACCCGAATCCTGGGGAGCCTGATTGGCGTCTAGATTTTGCGTGTCCTGCGTCTGTTCGTCAGCCATAGAGATTTCTCCTTTCAACTTCGTCCGCGAGCTCGACTCGCGCTTCTGCCCGGATATATGGGGCCAGCTTTTCCAGCTTCAAGGGCCGCGCGACGAATTAACCTTACAAAAAACAGCTGCATATCCTTCGCTTCGGCGCTAAGAATTTCGATTATCCAAGCAAATCGAGCTAAGCGAGGGCATTGTCAGCCAGAAACAAAACACTGTATAAATAACCAGACCTAATGCCTGGGAGCGGCCTTATGCTGGTGCACCTGTCCGTACACAACTATGCCATCGTCGAACACCTCGACCTCGAACTCGACCGAGGCATGAGCGTGATAACCGGTGAAACCGGCGCCGGCAAATCGATCATGCTCGATGCCTTGGGCCTGACCCTCGGCGATCGCGCCGACAGCGGCGTGGTGCGCCCTGGCGCGGACAAGGCCGACATCCTGGCAACGTTTGACCTGGTCGACATTCCCGAAGCCAGCGCCTGGCTGGCCGAACGCGACCTGGACAACGATGGCCTGTGCATCCTGCGGCGGGTCATCACTGCCGAGGGTCGCTCCCGCGGCTATATCAACGGCACGCCCTGCCCGCTGGGAGACCTCAAGGCCCTCGGTGAATTGCTGATCGACATCCACAGCCAGCATGAACACCAATCCCTGCTCAAGACCGACACCCATCGGCGCTTGCTCGACGAGTACGCAGGGGCCACCGATCTGGCCCGCCAGGTTCATCTGGCAGCCCAGCGTTGGCGCCAGACCCGGCAGGAACTGGATCGTCTCTCCAACTCCGGCGACGAGCAACGCGCCCGCCACCAGCTACTGAGCTACCAACTCGAAGAGCTGGAGAACCTGGCCCTGGGTGAAAACGAGCTGGAGGAACTGGAGCAGGAGCACAAGAACCTGACCAACGCGGAAGCATTGCTAGGCATTTGCCGGCAAGTGGTCGAGCAATGCAGCGAAAGCGATTCGGGCAATGTGCTGAGTGCGCTGACCGCAAGCCTTAACCGACTCTCCAGCGTCAGCAATTCGGTGGGGGCATTGGGCGAGGCAAGCAACCTGCTGACCAGTGCGCAGATCCAGGTCGAAGAAGCAGTCGGGGAGCTGAACCGGTTCCTTGATCATTTCGACGCCGACCCGGCGCGGCTTCAATATCTGGAAGAACGCCTGGACACTATCTATACATTGGCGCGCAAGCATCGTATTCAGCCAACCGATGTCGTCGAACTGCAGCAACGCCTGCTGGAAGAATTGGAAACCCTTAACGCCAACGATGAATCCATCGAACGCCTTGGGGACGAATTGGCCTCCTACGCGCGCCATTACCAGGAAAAGGCCAACGAACTCAGCGAACTGCGCCGGCAAGCTGCAACCGGATTGGCCAGCGCTGTAGAACAGGAAATCCAGCGCCTGGGCATGCCCGGCGGCCGATTTACCATCGAACTGCGCCCCAACGCCGGCGATGAACTTCAGCCCAATGGGTTGGAGCAGGTGGAATTGCTGGTCAGCGCCAACCCCGGCCAACCGCTCAAGGCACTGGCAAAAGTAGCATCCGGAGGTGAGCTGTCGCGCATCAGCCTGGCGATCCAGGTCATTACAGCGCAAACCTCGCGGGTGCCAACGTTGGTATTCGACGAAGTGGACGTGGGCATCGGCGGCCCTACGGCGGAAATCGTCGGCCAGTTGCTACGCAGGCTGGGCGAGCGCGGGCAGGTCCTGACAGTGACCCACCTGCCTCAAGTCGCCGCCCAGGGGCACCAGCATCTGTTTGTCCACAAGGTGCGTGGCGAGGACGCGACTCGTACCGCCGTGTCCAAGCTGAACAAGAACGAGCGCGTGGAAGAAGTGGCCCGGATGCTCGGAGGCATCGACCTGACCAAAGAGTCCTTGGCGCACGCCAAGAAAATGGTGGTGGCGGCGAAAATCTAGGAGACGCCATAAAGCAAGAAGGCGACCCGAGGGTCGCCTTCTTTCGTTTTGGGGGCTTTCACCCACGCGACGAACTTATTTGCGCTTGCGTACATGCAGGACGAGATGGTGATCGATCAGCTCGAAACCATACTCATCAGCAATCGCTTGTTGCAGTTTTTCGATTTCAGGACTGATGAACTCGATAACTTCCCGGGTTTCCACATCCACCATGTGGTCATGATGCTCCCCGTCAGCCAATTCAAAGACAGCATGACCGCCATCAAAATTATGACGTGCCACCAACCCTGCAGCCTCGAATTGAGTCAGGACACGGTAAACCGTGGCCAGACCGACGTCCTCGCCAGCTTCCATGAGCGCCTTGTAGACGTCTTCGGCACTCATGTGGCGTTGCTCGGCGGAATCGAGCATTTGCAGAATCTTGACCCTTGGCAGGGTCACTTTGAGGCCGGCTTTGCGTAGTTCGCTATTTTCAACCATGGTCAGCTTTCTCGCGATGCTGCTTCGCAGCTTCTCTTAATGCGGGTATGATCGGCGTTTACGTTGTCCCAGCCAAGATAGTGGAAGTCGCCCACCGATGCAAAACACCAAGCTCTTGCTAACCAGTTTCACCTTTGTGGGACTGCTCGCACTCGCCGGTTGTTCATTCCCCGGGGTTTACAAAATCGACATCCAGCAGGGCAATGTCGTCACGCAGGACATGATAGACCAGTTACGCCCGGGAATGACCCGCCGGCAAGTACGGTTTATCATGGGCAATCCCCTGCTGACCGACACGTTCCATGCCGATCGCTGGGATTACCTGTACAGCTTGCAGCCAGGTGGCGGCGAGCGGCAACAAGAACGCATCAGCGTTATCTTCAGCCCTGACGACCAACTCGTCAGCCTGTCGGGCGATTTCATGCCTGGCGTGAGCCGTGATGAGGCCATCATGGGCAAGGACAGTGGCACCACAGTCACCGATCCGACCCAGAATGCCGATCAGCCGAAACCGGAAAAGCCGGCCAAGCCAGGCTCGTTGCTGGATCAGATCCAGAAGGACGTGGACAACGTCGAGACCGTACCTGTCCCGACACCAGAACCTTTGGATACCTCGCCGCAATAAATTGCGGTAATAAAAAAACCCGGCATTGCCGGGTTTTTTATTGCCTGCGATCCAGACCAGGTCATTGATCTGCCTGACGAGCCTGGGCTGCCTTGGCCGCTCGCAGGCGACGGATTTCTTTCGGATCAGCCAACAAAGGCCGATAAATTTCGAGTCGATCAGCCGCTTGCACGACCTGCCGCTCCGGATCCGCAACCACTTTGCCGAAGATCCCGACGGGGACAGTGGCCAGATCCAACTCCGGAAACGCATCTGCAACGCCCGATGCCGCCAGCGCGGCGCGAACACTCGTACCCTCCTGCACAGCGAACGCGCGGAGGATCTGGCGCTCGGCGCTGGCATACACCACTTCTATCTCGATCACCGCTTGAGCTCAGCATTCTGCTTGGCACGCTGGCAAAACGCATCGACCAGGGTATTGGCCGCCTGGTTGAACAGCGGCCCCAATGTCGCGCGCACCAGCGGCCCGGCGTAATCGAACGAAAGATCCAGGCTGATCTTGCAGGCCTTTTCACCCAGTGACTTGAACACCCAGACGCCATGGAGCTGGTTGAACGGCCCTTCTTCAAGGTTCATCTCGATGGACTGCCCCGGCACCAAGGTGTTGCGCGTGACGAAGTGCTGGCTCAATCCACCCTTGGCGACATTGAGGCTGGCGCGCATATGGGTTTCTGAGCTTTCGAGCACCTCGGCGGACGAACACCAGGGCAGAAACTCCGGATAACTCTCCACGTCATTGACCAAGTCGTACAGCGCCTGCGCCGGGTAAGGCAGCAACGCTGAGCGTTGAATATGTGTCGTCATGTAAGCGTCACTTCCACAGCTGGGCGGCAAACACTACGAGGATGCCGATGGGCGCCACATAGCGCATCAAGAACAGGCTCAAGGCGAACAATACAGGACTGCGCAGTGACAATTCATCACGCACGGCTTCACGACCCATGATCCAACCCGCGAACACCACGAAGCACAAACCACCCAGCGGCAGCATGATCCGTGATGTAAAGAAATCGATCACGCCGAAGAAATCCAGCCCTCCGGTTGCTCCCCACTGATAGAGGTGGAACAGCCCGTCTTCGTTCACGAAAAACTTGGCCTGCTTCCAAATGTTGAAGGAAAACACGGTCCCCAACCCCACGAACCAGCAGGTGAAGGCCAGCCAGAACGTGACCCAGGCGCGACTGAGGCGGGTTCGTTCAACCAGATAGGCCACCATCGGCTCCAGCAGGGAAATCGCCGAACTCCAGGCGGCAATCGCCACCAGGACAAAAAACACCACGCCCATTACTTGACCGAACGCCATGCTGCCAAAGGCAAACGGCAAGCTGACGAACATCAGCCCGGGGCCCTCGCTGGGGTTCAGGCCAGCGGCGAACACAATCGGAAACAATGCCACCCCAGCCAGCAGCGACACAAAGGTGTCCAGCAACGCAACGCCGACAACCGTCTTGGTCAGCGACGCGCCCTTGGGCATGTAGGCACCGTAGATCATGATCGAGCCAACCCCCACGCTCAGGGAGAAGAATGCGTGGCCCATGGCCGGCAGCAGACCCTCCATGACTTTTTCCGGTTTGAAATCGAACATGAAATGCACGCCTTCCATGAAATGCCCGGTGGTCATGCTGTAGCCCAACAGCACCAGGATCATCACGAAAAGGAGCGGCATCATGATCCGCAGGCTGCGCTCAAGCCCCGCGACCACGCCTCGGGCAATCACCACGGCGGAAAGCACCATGAAAAGTGTGTGCCAGAGTGTCAGCCGCCAGGGATCGGCAATCACATCGCCGAAGTACGCGCCGACCTGATCGGGCGTCGCACCTTGGAAATCCCCACGGCCCATATCGATGATGTAGTCCAGCGACCAGCCACCGACCACGCTATAGAAAGACAAGATCAGCAGCGCCGTGACCATCCCGGCGAACGCGCCCCAAGACCACTTCGGCGAGTGCCCCGCCTCCAATGCGAGCACCTTCAAGGCGTTAGCCGGGCTTTGCCGCGCGCGGCGACCGATCAACGTTTCCGCCAGCATGACCGGCGCGCCAATGAGCGCGATGCAAGCCAGGAACATCAGTACAAAGGCGCCGCCCCCATAGACGCCGACCATGTACGGAAACTTCCAGATACTACCCAGGCCCACGGCCGAACCGGTCGCGGCGAATATGAAGACCCAGCGGCTAGCCCAACTGCCGTGGACAGAAACCTTGTCTGTCGACATCGTGATCACGCCCAAGCGTTGAAAAAAGAGGCCGCATTGTCCGGGATTCATTCAACCTGCTCAAGCACGCAGCTTCACCGTAGCCGACACGCACGCAACTGCCTATAATGCCGCCCCTATGGCTAAACAGAAGAAACATCCCACAGGGACCATCGCGCAAAATAAAAAGGCGCGACACGATTACTTCATCGAACAACGTTTCGAGGCTGGCATGGTCCTGGCCGGCTGGGAAGTAAAAAGCTTGCGTGCCGGCAAGGCGCAACTGGTTGACAGTTACGTCCTGCTCAAGGACGGAGAAGCCTGGCTGCTGGGCAGTCATATCACGCCGCTGACCACTGCCAGCACCCACGTCATTGCCGACCCGACGCGCTCGCGAAAGCTGCTGCTCAACAAGCGAGAGCTGGAAAAGCTCTTCTCGTCCGTGCAGCAGAAAGGTTACGCCTGCGTCTGCACGTCGCTGTACTGGAGCAAGCACCTGATCAAGTGCGAGATCGCGCTGGGCAAGGGCAAGAAGGAATACGACAAGCGCGATACCGAACGCGAACGCGATGCCGGTCGCGAGCTGCAGCGTGCGGTGCGCAACAAGGGCAAGGAAGATTAGCCAGGAATCATCTGTGGGAGCAGGCTCGCTCCCACGATATCCGTGGCACGTTTACATTCCCTTGCGCCGTTCTGCTCGCGCCACGCGCTGTACTTCCTGACGAACCTCTTCCAGCACTTCCTGCACATAAAGGATATGCCGACTGGACACCTCTCGCGCCAGTTCGGCGTGCCCATCCATGATGGCTTGATACAGCTCCCGATGCTGGCTGATCAGCATGTCGCGGGTCTCGCTGCGCTGCTTGTACATGCCGCCGATGTTGGTGACGACGTTGCGCTTGAGCAGGTCGAACAAGCCGCGAATGGTGTGCAGCAAGACCGCGTTATGACTGGCCTCGGCGATTGCCAGATGGAACCGGGCATCCGCCGCGCCCTCTTCCGCCCGACTCACTTCGTCGTGGCGGGAATAACAATCCTGCAACTCGTCGAATGCCGCCGTCAGCCGCTCGCGATCGACATCCGTGGCCCGCAGCGCCGCGTAGTAGGCACAGGACGCTTCCAGCGTGTGGCGGAACTCCAACAAGTCACGTTGTGCCTCGGGGTTGCTCTCCAGCAATAGCAGCAGCGGGTCGCTGAATGTCGAGCCCAGAGAATCCACGACATAGTTCCCCCCGCCCTGCCGACTGACCAGCAGCCCCTTCGCCGCCAGTTTCTGGATCGCCTCGCGCAAAGAAGGGCGTGATACACCGAACTGTTCGGCCAAGGTCCGCTCGGCCGGCAGCCGCTCGCCGGACTTCAACGTGCCCTCAAGGATCATGCCTTCAAGCCGCTCGACAATATCGTCAGACAAACGGCGCTGACGAATTTGATCAAACCCCATAACTCGACTCTCCACGTACCCGACGGCTCGCCGGGCTCTCTATTCTGGCCCATCCGAGCCTTGTCTACACCCATCAAAAACCATCGATGCCTGCAGATCAGATGCGATCTGCGGTGTTTATTCGACGAAAGTTTCAGGGCGGCAAATTGACACACGACAACTAAGGCTTTTACCCTAGCCGACAGCGCTTGTAAATTGGTATTACCAATTATCCAGAATGCTCACCAGTGCCTGACCAACAACAATTAGGGGCTCACCCAATATGCAAACCTGGCAACAGCTTTACAGCCCGCTCGGCAGCCTAGGCTTGTCCGCGCTCGCGGCCGTCATTCCCATCGTATTTTTCTTCCTCGCCCTGGCGGTGTTTCGCCTCAAGGGGCATGTGGCCGGCAGCATCACCCTGGCGCTGGCGATTGCCGTCGCCATTTTTGCCTTCCAGATGCCAGCCGACATGGCGTTCGCCGCCGCCGGCTATGGCTTTGCCTACGGCCTCTGGCCTATCGCCTGGATCATCGTCGCCGCGGTGTTTCTCTACAAACTGACGGTCAAGAGCGGCCAGTTCGAAATCATCCGCAGCTCGGTGCTGTCGATTACCGATGACCAGCGCCTGCAAGTGCTGCTGATCGGCTTCTGCTTCGGCGCATTCCTGGAAGGAGCCGCCGGCTTTGGTGCCCCGGTCGCGATTACCGCCGCGCTGCTGGTCGGCCTGGGTTTCAACCCTCTCTACGCCGCCGGCCTGTGCCTGATCGCCAACACCGCTCCGGTGGCCTTCGGCGCGCTGGGCATCCCGATTATCGTGGCAGGCCAGGTAACCGGGATCGACGCGTTCAAGATCGGCGCCATGACCGGACGCCAATTGCCCTTGCTGTCGTTGTTTGTACCGTTCTGGCTGGTATTCATGATGGATGGCCTGCGCGGCGTGCGGGAAACCTGGCCGGCCGCCCTGGTGGCGGGCCTGAGTTTCGCCATCACCCAGTACTTCACATCGAATTTCATCGGCCCGGAATTGCCCGACATCACCTCGGCCCTGGCCAGCCTGATTGCCCTGACGCTGTTCTTGAAAGTCTGGCAACCCAAGCGCACCGCAGGCGCGCAGATTGCCGGCGCCACCTCCAGCGCAGCCATCACCGCCAGCGTCGGCGGTTTCGGCCAACCCCGCAGCACCGTGGTTTCGCCCTACAGCTTGGGAGAAATCATCAAGGCCTGGTCGCCCTTCCTGATCCTCACCGTGCTGGTGACGATCTGGACCTTGAAGCCGTTCAAGGCGATGTTCGCCGCGGGTGGCGCGATGTACGGTTGGGTATTCAACTTCGCGATTCCGCACCTGGACCAGATGGTGATCAAGGTCGCGCCGATTGTCGTCAACCCGACCGCCATCCCGGCGGTGTTCAAGCTTGATCCGATTTCCGCCACCGGCACGGCGATATTCTTCTCGGCACTGATCTCGATGCTGGTATTGAAGATCAACTTCAAAACTGGTCTTACCACTTTAAAAGAGACCTTCTACGAACTGCGCTGGCCTATCCTGTCCATCGGCATGGTGCTGGCGTTCGCCTTCGTCACCAACTTCTCGGGCATGTCATCGACCATGGCCTTGGTATTGGCCGGAACTGGCGCGGCGTTCCCGTTCTTCTCGCCATTCCTCGGTTGGCTCGGCGTGTTCCTCACCGGTTCCGATACCTCGTCCAACGCGCTGTTCGGCTCGCTGCAAGCGACCACCGCGCACCAGATCGGCGTCAGCGACACGCTGCTCGTGGCGGCCAATACCAGCGGCGGCGTGACCGGCAAGATGATTTCACCGCAATCGATCGCCGTGGCCTGCGCGGCTACCGGGCTGGTGGGCAAGGAATCGGATCTGTTCCGTTTCACCCTGAAACACAGCCTATTCTTTGCAACGATCGTCGGCTTGATCACGTTGGCCCAGGCCTACTGGTTTACCGGCATGCTGGTTCACTAAGCCCTACACGCAATACTGAAAAAACCGACGCCAATTTCAGATTTGGCGTCTGCTATTCACAACCGGGTCTGCAAGGCTGCTGAAAGATTTCCTCTTTATATTCAGCAGCCTCAGCGGACGGATAACCGGGACCACCCGGAGAAACGCCTGATGAGCGAGCTTTTTTACAACGCAGTGCCGAACGCGACCCGTGTCGCCCCGCCATTGCCCGAGCCTCGGCAGTACCCCAGCGAGAAACCCCGACAGGTTTACCTGTTCGGCACGTGCGTGGTTGACCTGTTCTATCCAGAAGCAGGGATGGACGCGATCCATCTGCTCGAGCGCGAGGGGATCCGGGTCGATTATCCACAAGGGCAAACGTGCTGCGGGCAACCGGCGTACACCTCGGGCTACACCGAACAGGCTCGAACTGTGGCGCGGGCGCAACTGGCTTTGTTTGCCGGGGATTATCCGGTGGTCGTGCCGTCGGGCTCCTGCGCCGGCATGCTGCGCGAACACTACGCGGACCTGTTCAAGGACGAGCCCGAAACGCTCAAGCAAGTCCAGGCCCTGGCGGCCAGGACCTATGAGCTGGCCGAGTTTCTGCTGTTCGTCTGCAAGGTGCAGTTGAACGACAGTGGCACGCCGGTGAAGGTTGCGCTGCACACGTCCTGCTCGGCACGACGTGAAATGAACACCCACCTGCACGGCCGTGCGCTGCTGGCACAGTTGCGCAACGTGGAGCGAGTCGAACACAGCCATGAAAGTGAATGCTGTGGTTTTGGTGGGACGTTCAGCGTGCGCATGCCGGATATTTCCGGCGCCATGGTGGCCGACAAGACTCGAGCGTTGAAGGAATCAGGCGCGCATCAGGTGGTTAGCGCCGACTGCGGTTGCCTGATGAACATCAACGGCGCCTTGGAAAAGCAGCAGGAGGTGTTACGCGGCCAGCATCTGGCAAGCTTCCTCTGGCAGCGAACCGGAGGTGCCGCATGAGCACGCCGACGCTGATTCCGACCGTTGAGGTGCAGGACGATTTTCGCGCCCGAGCCCATAAGGCTTTGGACGACACGCAACTGCGAAACAACTTTCGCACTGCGATGGATTCACTGATGACCAAGCGGGCAGCGTCTTTCAGCGATGCCCACGAAAGAGAACACCTGCGGGGGCTGGGCAATGCTGTCCGCGCCCGCGCGCTTTCCAAGCTGCCCGACCTGCTCGAGCAACTTGAAACCAACCTGACCCGCAACGGTGTGACAGTGCACTGGGCGGAGACGGTGGACGAAGCCAATGGCATCGTCCTCTCGATCATCCGCGCTCACGAGGCGCGGCAAGTGATCAAGGGCAAATCGATGGTCAGCGAAGAGATGGAGATGAACCATTTCCTCGAGGCTCGGGACATTGAATGTCTCGAATCCGACATGGGGGAGTACATCGTCCAGCTCGACCACGAGAAGCCTTCACACATTATTATGCCGGCGATCCACAAGAATGCCGGTCAGGTCGCGTCCTTGTTCCACGACAAACTTGGCGTGGAGTACACCAAGGACGTTGACCAACTCATTCAAATCGGTCGCAAAGTCTTGCGGCAGAAATTCTTCGAAGCCGACATCGGCGTTTCCGGCGTCAACTTCGCGGTCGCAGAAACCGGCACGCTACTGCTGGTGGAAAACGAAGGCAACGGACGGATGTCCACCACCGTGCCCCCGGTGCACATTGCCGTGACGGGCATCGAAAAAGTCGTGGAAAACCTGCGGGACGTCGTGCCGCTGCTGTCGCTGCTGACCCGCTCGGCCCTGGGCCAGCCGATCACCACCTACGTCAACATGATTTCCGGACCGCGTAAGGTCGATGAACTGGACGGCCCGCAAGAAGTCCACCTGGTCCTGCTGGACAATGGCCGCAGCCAGGCGTTTGCCGACAGTGAACTGCGCCAGACCCTGAACTGCATTCGCTGCGGCGCCTGCATGAATCATTGCCCGGTCTATACCCGAATCGGCGGCCATGCCTACGGCGAGGTTTACCCGGGGCCTATAGGAAAAATCATTACGCCGCACATGGTCGGCCTGGCCAAGGTGCCCGATCACCCCAGTGCGTCTTCGCTGTGCGGTGCTTGCGGCGAGGTGTGCCCGGTAAAGATCCCGATCCCGGCCCTGCTGCGACGCCTGCGGGAAGAAAACGTCAAGGCAGCAGACAGTCCCAACCCGGTGATGCGCGGCCAGGGCAGCAAATACTCGGCCAAGGAACGCTTCATCTGGAATGCCTGGGCGCGGCTCAACAGCTCGCCGCGGCTGTATCGGTTATTCGCCTTCTTCGCCACGCGGCTGCGCGCCCTGACGCCCCAAGACGTTGGGCCTTGGACGCAAAACCACAGCGCCCCGAAACCCGCCGCCCGATCGCTGCATGACCTGGCCCGCGACCACCTGAACTCGCAGGGAGACCGCTGATGAGCGCCAAGGAAAATATCCTCGCCAAGCTGCGTAAAAGCCTGACCGGCACCACGCCCGTTGCCGACAACTTCGACGTCGAACTGGTGACACAGACCTACCGCTACGCGCCCGAAGAACGCATCCCGCAGCTGCGCAAGCTGATGGAAGCGGTCCACACCGAAATCCATCTGACGTCCGGCGAAGGCTGGCCCGCGTTGCTCGCACAGTTGCTGCGCGACCGCCAACTGCCGAGCCTGCTCATCGCGCCGACAACGCCTCATGGGCAAAAGATCGTACAGTTCTGGGCGCACAATCCGGGCTTGCCACCACTCAAGGCCTACGACCGGCCGGTTGACGAGTGGAAAGCCGAGCTGTTCAACGACACGCCCGCGAGCCTGACCGGCACCCTCGGCGCCATCGCCGCGACCGGCAGCCTGATTCTTTGGCCGACCCGGGAAGAGCCACGCCTGATGAGCCTGGTACCGCCGGTACATTTTGCCCTGCTCAAGGCCAGCGAGATCCGCGACAACTTCTATGAGGTGCAGCAGGAATTCAAATGGGCCCAAGGCATGCCCACCAACGCCCTGCTGGTGTCGGGTCCGTCGAAGACCGCCGACATCGAACAGGTCCTGGCCTACGGCGCCCATGGACCGAAGGATCTGGTGGTCTTGATTCTGGAGGACCTATGACGCTTCCGGCCCCTTTTCTGCGCGACGTACGACAACTGATCCCGCAAAACAGACGCTTTGACGATCCGCTGTCGACGCTGGCCTTCGGCACCGACGCCAGTTTCTATCGGCTGATTCCGAAACTGGTGGTGCGCGTCGAAACCGAAGATGAAGTAGTCGCACTGCTGCAACTGGCCCAGCGCGACCGAGTTCCGGTGACATTCCGTGCGGCCGGCACCAGCCTGTCCGGGCAAGCCATCAGCGACTCGGTGCTGATCGTGCTTGGGGATAACTGGAACGGACGCGAGATCCGCGGGCAAGGCATGCAGATCCGCCTGCAGCCCGGCGTGATCGGCGCCCAGGCCAACGCCTGGCTGGCCCCGTTCGGGCGCAAGATCGGCCCGGATCCGGCGTCGATCAATGCCTGCAAAATCGGCGGCATTGTTGCCAACAACGCCAGCGGCATGTGCTGCGGTACGGCGCAAAACACTTATCACACCCTGGCCGGCATTCGGCTGGTGCTGGCCGACGGCACGCGCCTGGACACCGAAGACGCTGCCAGCGTGGCGGCATTTCGGGCGAGCCATAACGAACTATTGGAACGCCTGGGCACTCTGGGTCGCGAAACCCGCGCCAACACCGATTTGGCCGCCCGAATCCGCCACAAATACCGTCTGAAAAATACCACCGGCCTGTCGCTCAACGCCCTGGTGGACTTCGACGAGCCTGTGGATATCTTGAGCCACTTGCTGGTGGGATCTGAAGGTATCCTCGGTTTCATCAGCGCCGTGACCTACAACACCGTCATTGACCATCCGAACAAGGCTTCGGCGCTGATCGTATTCCCGGATGTGGAAACTTGCTGCAACGCCGTCACCGTACTGAAAAGCCAGCCAGTCTCGGCCGTGGAACTGCTGGACCGCCGCAGCTTGCGCTCGGTGCAGGACAAACCGGGCATGCCGGATTTCGTACAGCACCTGTCGATCAATGCTTGCGCACTGCTGATTGAATCCCGCGCTGCTTCGTCATCGTTACTACAAGAGCAACTGGCCAGGATCATGGCCTCGCTGGCCGATTTCCCGGTGGAAAAACAAGTCGACTTTACCGAGGATCCACGAGAAAACGCCCGGCTCTGGGCGATTCGCAAAGACACCTTCCCCGCCGTCGGCGCGGTGCGCAAGACCGGAACCACCGTGATCATCGAAGACGTGACCTTCCCGGTGGAACAACTGGCCGCTGGCGTGAATCGCTTGATCGAGCTGTTCGACAAACATCACTACGACGAAGCCATCCTGTTCGGACACGCGCTCGAAGGTAATTTGCACTTCGTCTTCACCCAAGGCTTCAACAGCACCGAAGAAGTCGCACGCTACCAGGCGTTCATGGACGACGTGGCGCAGCTGGTGGCCGTGGAGTTTGGCGGCTCTTTGAAAGCTGAACACGGCACCGGGCGCAACATGGCGCCGTTCGTCGAACTGGAATGGGGCAGCGATGCCTACCAGTTGATGTGGCAACTCAAGCGCCTGCTCGACCCCAACGGCATCCTCAACCCGGACGTGGTGCTCAGCGAGGATCCGCAAATCCACCTCAAGCATCTCAAACCGCTGCCTGCAGCCGACGAGATTGTCGATAAGTGCATCGAGTGCGGCTTCTGCGAACCGGTATGTCCGTCCAAGGACCTGACCTTGAGCCCGCGTCAGCGCATCGTCATCTGGCGGGACATCCAGGCGAAAAAGCGCGCAGGCGTCGACACGTCTGAACTGGAGGCCGCTTATCAATACCAGGGCATCGACACTTGCGCGGCCACTGGACTGTGCGCCCAACGCTGCCCTGTAGGAATCAATACCGGCGAACTGGTGAAAAAGCTTCGCAGCCGTACTGCGACGCGTACGAAAACCGCCGATTGGTTGGCAGGCAATTTCGCCGCTGCCATGCAGGGAGCTCGTTTTACCCTGCATGTCGCCAATGGTGCACGAATGCTATTGGGGGCGCCGCGTCTGGCGAAACTTTCCGCCACCTTGACGCGGCTGTCCAAGGGCCAAGTCCCACAGTGGACAAACGCTATGCCGCAGCCGGAAAAGGCCATTCGTTTCAGCCCCGCCGTGTCGGATGCACGCCCCAGAGTGGTCTATCTGGCAGCCTGTGTGTCAAGGGCCATGGGCCCTGCGGCGGCAGACAAAGAACAGATATCGCTGCACGACAAGACCCGAGGCCTGTTGGAAAAGGCCGGCTACCAAGTGGTTTTCCCGGACAACCTGGACAGCCTGTGCTGCGGCCAGCCCTTTGCATCAAAGGGCTACGCCGAACAGGCTGAACACAAACGCCAGGAACTGATCGGCGCGCTGTTGCATGCCAGTCGCGGCGGGCTCGACCCGATCTACTGCGACACCAGCCCCTGCACCCTGCGGCTGGTCCAAGACTTGGCAGAGGTACGCTTGGACCTTTACGACCCGGTGCGCTTCATCCGCACTCACTTGATGGATCGCCTTGAGTTCACACCGCAGGAAGCCGCCATCGCGGTGCATGTCACCTGTAGCACGCAGCACCTTGGCGAAAGCCAGGCATTGATCGATCTGGCGCGCAAGTGCAGTAAAAACGTGGTCATTCCGGAAGGCATCCATTGCTGTGGCTTTGCCGGCGACAAAGGCTTCACCACGCCGGAACTCAACGCTCATTCGCTACGAACGCTCAACGACGCGGTTCAATATTGCACCGAGGGCATCTCTACGAGCCGCACGTGCGAGATAGGCCTGACGCATCATGGAAAAATCGACTACCACGGATTGGTTTATCTGGTGGACCGCGTCACCCGCCCCAGACCCAGCAAAAGCGAGGGAACTGCCATGGAAATCGAAGAAAAATCGAATTCCTGCGCTTCGCTGTAGTCACTTGGATAGGTCCGACTCCGTTGGGCCCTCCCCTAACTCGGGCCTGTCCATGACATTTCGACAGCACCGAGACCATACGTTCAAGGAGATACACATGAAGCGCACCGCACTTGCTGGCTTGTTCATTTCCGCTGCGATGTTGGCCTCTCCGGTGTTTGCAGGAAGCCAGGATGACCTTTGCAAAATCAATCTGCAAAAGATCAGCGACGCCAAAGTCAGCACCGAGCAAATGAGCGAAGGCCTGAAGACCGACATCGACGCCACTGTCGGACAAGCCAAGGCTGAGCACGCCAAAGGCACCAAAGAAGGCACCGAAAATTGCATCTCGCTGACCAACCAGGCCATCCAAAAGCTGCAAAACAACGCGAAAGGCGATCAGTAGCATTGCCTGGGGCCAACCTTCGGGTTGGCCTCAGACGCGGATTGGCGTACACTGCGCATGCCTGCCGCTCCTCCAGCTTCATGGAGCGACAGGCTCGGGGCCGTTTAGGATTCGACGCCGGTTGCGAAACTTTAGGTGCATGCCGAGTTGGTAACAGAACTCGTAAATCCACTGTTGCAACTTCCTATAGTTGCCAATGACGAAACCTACGGGGAATACGCTCTCGCTGCGTAAGCAGCCTTAGCCCTTCCCTTCTGGTACCTTCGGGTCCAGCAATCACCAGGGGATGTCCGTAAACCCAAAGTGATTGTCATATAGAACGGAATCGCCGTGCAGTACGTTGTGGACGAAGCGGCTAAAACTTACACAACTCGCCCAAAGCACCCTGCCAGTCGGGTCGCTGAGGGTTAACTTAATAGACACGGCTAAGCATGTAGTACCGACAGCGGAGTACTGGCGGACGGGGGTTCAAATCCCCCCGGCTCCACCACTTCATCATCTAAAGACGTCCAAGGACGTCTTTTTTTGTGCCTGAAATCCAGTAAATACGAGGATTTCAGCGCTTTTGGGAGCTTTGGAGGATTTCTGAGTTCCAGGCGCTTTGGTATCCCAGGCGGTATCCCGGACTGTCAAATGCTATTTCAGGATACCAAAACGGTGGTGGAGGTAGCCCCCCATGCCTACTAACGCAACCCGCCTCTCCGATCGCAAGATCAAGGCAGTCAAGGCGACTGGTAAAGACTTCGTGCTCAGCGAAGGCGATGGCTTACAGCTTCGAGTACGCGCGAGCGGCTCGATGATGTGGAATTTCAATTACCGCGAGCCCCTGACCAGAAGCCGTATCAATATGGCGCTTGGTCCATATCCCGACCTCTCGCTAGCCAACGCCCGGAGGAAAGCCGCGGAGGCGCGTGAGCTGCTCGCTCTGGGCATTGATCCCAAAACCCAGCATGATGAGGTAAGGCAAGCCAAACTTGCTGAGACTGAACACACTTTCGAGACGGTGGCCACCGCCTGGTTCGAGTTGAAAAAAGACTCGACAGGATAAACGGTGTGTCACGGTAGCGTCGCGCAGGCTCGTCCACCCACATGGCCTGGGCCTGGGCGAAAGACAGCACGGGAGAAGTGGGCCCGATGTGCAGCAGCACTGGAAGGCGATGGGCGTTGCAATACTCGTAGAACGGTGTCAGCAGCGGATCATTGGCTTGGTATCCACAGGGCGGATAGAGTTTCAAGCCGCTGAACCCATACTCCTCGACACCTCGAATGAACAGCTCAAGCCCGTCCCTGCCCCAGCGCGGGTCAACGCCGGCAAACACCTCAAAGCGTCCGGGATGACGCTGGAGAATGTCCCGGTGCTCGTTGAACATTTCTTCTATGCTCAGTGGTGTATCCGGCAATGCAAAGGAAAAGTCTGGCAGTAACAATACCGAGCGATTGACGCCCGCTCGGTCCATGGCGGCGACTTGAGCATCCCCCTGGTGGTCACATAATTCGCGCAGAAACTGGTCGACAATCCTTATTTTTGCAACTGGGTATCCGCTGGCGCGAAGCTTCACTTCGATATTTTCCGCCACGCCTTCCAGGAAACTCAGTGGCGTGAAGTGCGTGGACGCGATGTGGCTGTGGCCGTCAATAACGGTCAGTGCGCGGGTGCTGTCGGAATCATCATTCATCGTCCACCTGCTGCTTGCGCAGGAAGCGTGCGTACCGCTCCATAATTTGCTTGACAACCCCGTCTGTCTCCCGATTAACGCCGAAAACGTAACCCGGGAAATCCAGTTCCTTCTGTACGCTCCAGATTTGCTCGTGCTGGTCCGGAGAAAAGAATTGAGCTGGATCGCCCACGGCGATCCAGCCAATCGGCAGCGTTGCGCCGCTCTCCACCACCGTCTTGATGTGAACGACCGCGTTGATGCGCAACTCCGCGCCCTTGCCGATACGCGCTCCGTTAAACACTGATGCGCCAGTGGCGACAAAAACCTCATCGCCGATACTGCAACCGGTCAAATGGCTATGTGGCCCTACCAACACGTGGTTTCCGATATGGCAATCATCATGGGACGTGCTGCGAATCACGGCATGCTCCATGATGACGCAATCCTCCCCGATGGTCAGTGTACCTCCTTGCGCAACAAGCACCGCGCCGTGGCTTATAACGGTGCCCGCACCGATGGTGATATTGCCTTCCAGAATGGCGCTAGAGGCAACTTGGGCAGTCGAGGCGATTGCCTGGCGTACAACGGCATTGCGTTCGGCTTTGTCAGTCATAAAGTGCTCCATGATTCCATTCAGTTACTGTTTCTCTCCAGAAACAAAGAATACGCCTATGCCTGCCCATCCGCCCGGCCCCTCGATACATTCCTTGATGGCCGCCATTTCACGCTGGGCCCCCTGCAACTCGTTTTCTGGAATCACTTCCATCTTGTAACCAAAGACCAAGTCACAGAACGCCGTCGCACCGATCAATGATGTCGAGACTAAGAGCATGCTGCACCGAATATCAGCGTATCCGGCTTCTTCCAGGTAGCTCGCCAGCTTGCTGCCCACATGTCGATCCCCGCCTCGGGCGGCCTGAGCTCGAGCAACACGTGCCAGGAAGGACTGCAGTTGAGGAGGGTTTGGTGCCGACCCGAACCACCGGTCGTCGATATCGCATATGCACAGGCGTCCTGCGATAGACAGGCTGCGGTGAATGTTGCGCAGGGCCAGCAAGGGATCGGACAAATGCTGGAAAACCAGGCGTGCATAGCTGAAGTCGAAGGACTCAGGTTCGGCCAGGTTATCGTCGTAGAGATTGGCCTGGCGAACCTGAGCCTCGGCGAACCCCTCACTGACCAGTTGCTGGCGCGTCTCCGTTATGCTGGTTTGATTGCAATCAAGCGCCACAAGCCGGCTCGGCTGGGTTCGTAGCGCAATCTGCGTGGTAATGATGCCTGGACCGCAGCCCACATCCAGGACTCGTTGCCCTTGAGCCAACCCTGCTTGTCGCAGGTGTTCGAACTCCAGGTCCAGCGCGATACCCGCCTGTGATTTCAGGCGTCGCAAGGAGTCTTCGTTGTCACGAAAACTGCCCAGCTGATATGACTCATCAACGATCAATGCCATGGGTAGTGCTCTCCATTTTTTTCTGTAGCCAGACTATGTCGACCCGATGATTCTCCAGTCTCGCAATCTGGGGGATGCGTACGCATTCTGAAAAACCCTGGGAGATACAACCGCGCGCACTGGCGTGATTCGGCCCCAGAATAATTGCGACCAAAGACTCGAAAGCCGCGGCCCGCGCGCAGTCCTCAAGGGCGCGCAACAATCGAATACCCACGCCGCGGGCTCGCATGTCACGTCGCACATACACGGCGACTTCAGCCATGGTTTGATCGTCAGGCCGGGCGGAAAACGGCTTGAGCGCACCCCATGCAATGGTGTCGCCCGCGTTAGAGAGATAAACCAGCACGGCAAAGCGCGGATTTTCTCCGAAATAGGTCAATGCGAACTTTTTGATATCGTGATGGGGAACATCACAGTTGGCAAATACCTTATCGGCGATCGCCTGGTTATACGTTTCTACCATCGACGGTAAGTCTTCAGGGACGGCTGGCCGAATCATCTAGAGGAGCTTCCGATAGAAGACATTGATTGCAGGGACGTGTTCGCGCTATCAATAATCCGCTTACCGACAACCTCGTTGACTACGGAGTGATTCGTCCAATCATGCCAGTAGAGGGGTTCCAGATGGCTGCGTTGTGGCATCAAGTCCACTAACTGCCCATCGGCAATGTTCAGCAATGTTAAGCGCTGAGGCTGCACGCTCGAAGCTTTTATATTCAATGACACACGCAAATGCTTCCAGCTGTTGGCGATCTAACATATCGACCTCCTTATAGACCATTAGGCGTTATCGAGTTCGATAACGCACACACATGAACATATTTGTATTCATGGCAATGTTGCCAATACACAATTTCACTTGGCAGTCATCCGAAAAGCCGGACAGGTTGAAGAAGGGATATGCTTTGGGGACCGCAGCTCTCTGTGGAAAGATATTGCAAGCTGACTTAATGTCATGTCTGTATTTTCACGGATACAAATCACGACGCTTGCGGCCTGAGGCAGCAAAGACTACAGCCTAAACAGATGACGATGCAGCGATAGAAGACCATCAACTTTACTAACTCATATTACTTCTATATCATTAGATTTTTATGGAGCCATCAACATGCAACAGAAAGACAGACTCAAAAAGACGTGCACTGATATTGGTAACAAAGTCAAAAATCTGCGAAACATAAGAGGGTTATCACTTAGTGAACTTTCAAAACTTTCCGGGGTATCAAAGGCTGCACTTTCGCAACTTGAATCAGGGAACTCCAACCCCAGAATTGATACTCTTGACTCAGTGGCTATCGCTCTGCGCTTACCCTTGGGTGATCTGCTTTTAAGTCAGGAAAATATGTATCCGCGCCTTGAGCGATTCAAAGAAAAAACTGGCAAACTTTCTCAAGACATGCTTTTTCGGATCAATCTCGGGAACATATCTGAAATCTGGAATCTCCGTATGGACCCCGAAGTAGTTATCAACAGCCCCGCACACAACAGGGGTACAAAAGAGCATATATTTGTTCATGAAGGCATTTTAACGCTGGAAATCGACGGCGTAAAAGAGACCTTAAATAAAGGTGATTTCTACGCATTTTCTGGTGATACTGATCATTCGTATCAAAGTCACAATTTATCCGTTCAGGCGACAGTTGTCATGTCCTATGCTACCGGTTGAAGTGCTGAGTTCGCATATTTCGTAGAAAGCTATCAGCTCGTTGAACACGAGCCGGGAGTGAGACTGAAGAACGAAGTGTCCCCCAGGTACACTGACCAGCTTTATTGATGCATCAAAGAGCTCTTGCCAATTACCCATATCCGATGTTACCAAGGGGTCATCGCGCCCATAAATAATTAGAACCGAAGCATTGCCTAATAAAGGCAAGTTGAAAGGTACCTGATCGGCTACAAGCAAGTCATCGGTCAACTTCCTGAAAAGTTGATTTCTCAGCCAGTCATCTGCCATCACACTTTCCGACACCCCACCCATTTTTCCGCAAAAATCTTTTAGAAAGTCAGTCCGCTTTCTTTCAGGAATACCTCGTAAATAGTATCGGCGCTTATGGATTGGTTCGTTCGCTAACAGAACAAGCGTGATAGACCTTTCCGCCTGCGCTATCCTCAAGTGGTGCGCAACCAACAACCCAAGGTACGCTCCAAAACTATAACCAATAATGACGACAGGGCCAGTTTCAGGGATAACACTTATCAGGTCTGATAACACATCAGCCAGCGCAGTGACAGGCAACTCGCTACGCCTTCGCCCACGCCCTGGCAATTCGTAGGCGGTTACATTGAATCTCCCTTGAAGGACTGCAGAGAACTCACGCAGCTCCGACGCACTGCCGCCCGCATGAGGTATGAGCACGGCATTAATTAGATCGTTTTTGCAACGCATCTCGATTTTCCTCTGCCCATCGCCCTAACAGTGCAGCAGATACAATCATGACGCCGCCCAGCATCTGAACTATATTGAAACTGTCTTTCACGATGAGAACGGCAAACAGCGCTGCGAAGAACGGCTCGAGCGATAAGATGAGTCCGACACGTGTTGAGCTGGAGACCTTTGCAGCGTAGAGCTGCATGATAAAAGCAAATGCGGTCGCAAAAACGCTCAAGAACAGTATGTATGCCCAGATCTCTGCGGTGAGATTGTCAAACTGGGACGCGTCAAAACCTCCGAAGGCAAGAACATTGATAGCTGCCAACGTCGCGACTACGACAAGTTCGATTAGCGTGATATTGGTGAGCGAAAATTTTTCCCCTGGGCTCTTCCTGCCAAACATGTAGATCTGATAGCCCCGAACCAGGGCGGCCACAAGAATGAGCGCATCGCCTGAATTAGCTCCCGAAAATCCGTCCTTCCCAAAACATAGCAATCCACAACCGACAATCGAGATGCCACCCGCCATGAAGACAGCGCTGTGTTGTTTACGCCCCCCCAGAATTCGCTCAAAGAAAGGAACTAGCACGACCGACACGACTATAAGAAATCCCGCGTTTGAGGCCGTCGTGTATTTAACACCAAGGGTTTCGAAAGTGAGAATCACGTACAGCAGTGCGCCGAAGAACACACCGCTGACGACCTCTCCCTTTTTTATATTGAAAATAGATTTTCTCGCCCCTAACGCCATGAACGGTATCGCCAGCAAAAACCTGAGCATAAGAAATAAAGGCACGCCCACACCCGCGTGAACGATGATTTGCATTAACGAGTAGCTGGCTCCCCAGGCGACGGCAACAACAAGAAGTCCAAGATCAATCAGATAAATCGTTGACCGGGGAAGCCTTACACTTACTTCACTCATAGTTCCGCTTCCCTTATTGATGATTGACGTCGTAACTCACCCTCAATACACCCTTTTTCAGCTTTAGGGACTTGATTTGAAACTCGACGAGTCTTGCTGTTTTATCAATATGGGTGCCTGCACATTGCATCGCGTCGAAACCCTCAATCAGGCAATACCTCGACCCCGCTTCATCCCAGGTCTTGACGTCTTTTCCAGAAAGAATCAGCTCCTGAATCCGCTGCTCCACTTTTTGTTTCAGCTCATCACCGACCGGCAGTGCGCCTTGTGCGGCGAAAAACTCAACCCTCGACTCTCCCGGAAAATGGTGACCTGATTTTGCAATCCACCCCATCTCACCCAGCACCCAATTGATCATGTGCCCGGCAGTGTGCAAAGCGGCGTGGCGCTTCCTGAGCTCAGCATCGACTGAAACATCGACGTGCTCGCCAACGCTAAAGACGTGATCGGTATCCACATGGAGCACTACCAGACCATCCTGATGGCGCGAAAATGAAACCGCTTTATCATTTACCCAACCGCAATCGGAAGGTTGCCCGCCGCCCTGCGGATGAAATAAATTATCCTCAAGCGCAATCCATTGCCCTCTATCATCCGTACCCACACCACACACAGATGTGGAGGCGTGATAATGATAGGTATCGCTCAGATAAGTTTGGTGCTGCTCCATGATGGCGTTCTCGATTAGACAGTCAATTTGTTAAAGGGCTTGCCGCGAAGTGTTTTTTCAGCAATGGAATTTTTGGGATTCAGACTTTGCCCAGCAACCACGACACTGCCAAACTTCTCAAGTGATGTTTTGCCGCCATACTCGTGAACGGTATCGGTGTCAGGATAGATATCGACGAAGCTGGGTGCATAGCGCGTTGCGAATCCCATTCGGTCATCTTTTTTTGACGTATTGGGATAAGACGCATGCATTAATGTCGACCAGAAGATCACGCATTGCCCCGCTTTCATGACCAGCGGCACAGCCATCGCCTCGTCCGGCTTCCAGTCAGGATCGACTTGAAGTTCACGGTAGTCATAACCGAAGAATCCGCGCTTTTTCCCTTCTTTCTCAAGCGTATTGACGCTGTCGCCGTCATATTCCATGCGCTTAGTTTCGTCGTAGTTCATCTTGAGATGGGTGCCTGGCATGATTTCGAGACATCCATTTTCGATGGTCGAATCAGTGAAGGCGGTCCAGACAGTCAATGTACCTTTCCCAAAAGCTGACTCGGTTTCACCTGGCCACAAAATTTGCGGCTTACCACTGGCATTGGCAAACGTGTCGGCCTGATGCCAATCGGTGCCTTCATCGCCTGGGTATTTTGGGAAAAACTCTGTGCGCCAGCAGATCACATCGGCCCCCAGAATGCCGGTCACGGGAGAAACAATCTTCAAATTCGTGACGTGCTCCGCGAGCTTGTCGACATCTAGGTGTCGATCGTAGTTGGATATGTTGGTCCCGCTGCCAAAGGAGTCTGCCGGATACGCTGCGCTACTCCGGTCAGGCAGCGCTCGTCTGACTTCATTCCAGATGGCATGCATATCTTCAGGCGTGTAAATCGTCAAAGGTCCGATGAAGCCATTTTTTTCAAAGGAAGCCAGTTGTTCTTCCGTGAGAAAATAACTTTTGTCCATATTCATCTCCCTGTTACTGATTCAACGAATGATTGATGGCGTCCGCAATGCTTTTATTGAACAATTTCTCGATTGAAACTTCAATATTGTACTTTTTACGAAGGCGCTTATTGAGCTCAAGGGCAATCATTGAATTACCGCCAACATCAAGAAAGTTTTCGTCTTGGGCCACCGGGCTTTCCAGTGCCTCTTCAATCCAGGCCGTGTAGTCTGCGGCAATATCCGCCTTCAACGTATCTTCCAACATTCAGAGTCCCTCCAGATTACTTTTGATAACATGCTTGTCAACTTTTCCATTAACGGTCTTTGGAAACACGGGAATTTTCTTGTAACGCAACGGGTGCATGTAACCGGGAAGCATCTTCCTAGCGTATTGCTTTAGTTGCTTGACGGTACTGGCTTCGTCACTGGACGAGGAAAAGCAGCAGAACAGGTAGTCGCCCCATTTAGCGTCTTTAAAAGGAAGCACACAGACTTCAAGCACATCCGCCACCTGCCCAAACGCTGACTCGATATCGCCCAACTCTATCCGGTAGCCATTTATTTTGACTTGCTGATCGGCTCGACCTATATAAATAAGGTCGCCGTTATCCGCCACATCGACTAGATCCCCCGAACGATAAAAGCGTTCGTGACACCCCTCACGCGTTATGAATCTCTCAGCCGTCAACTCGGGCCGATTCAGGTAACCGTCCGCAATCTGAGGACCACTCAGTATCAACTCTCCACCTACAGTGTTCGGCGAATCTTTGAGTATCTGATACGAAAATCCCGGTAACGGCTTACCAATCACGGAAGAAGGCTCTGAGGACTCTTTCTGGGTCACAATATGGAGCGTGGCATGTACAGTAACTTCGGTGATGCCATACATATTGACCAAGACCGGCTTGGAATCGCCAAAAATGCTGAACCAGTTTCGCAGTGTACTCGGATTGAGCCTCTCACCACCAAATATGATGAACCGCAACGCTAGTTCATCAACAGGAAGTCGGACCAACGATTCCGCGTTGATTGCAAACGCAGAAGGTGTCTGGTTAAGGACGGTCGCCTCTTCGGTTTTGATAAATGCAGCAAACCGATCCGGCGATAACTTTATCTCGGTTGTTGGTATCAGCAGCTTGCCCCCGAATCCCAGCGCACTTGATATTTCCCATACAGAGAAATCAAGCGCATACGAGTGATATAGAACAACGACGTCTGCGTGATTGAATTGAAAAGCGGGCTGAGTGCCTTCGAACAAAGCGGCCACATTGCCATGTGTAATCGGTACACCTTTCGGTCGCCCAGTGGTTCCGGAGGTGTAGATGACGTAGGCGCGTTGATGGGAGCCAACAGTCGCAAAGACATACCCGTCATTGTCCGGTTGCACCAACTGAGAAGCCGGTATGAACGTTTTTTCATCCCTAAGCGAGCTGTCAGGCTCTCCAACGATCAGCCTGGGATTACAGTCGCAAAGGATGGCCGTGTTTCTGTGTACTGGAGCGGACTTGTCCAAAGGCACGTAGGCGGCGCCGCAGAGTTGGACCGCCAGTAAAACAGCGATCAAATCAACCGACGGCGTCATTTCGACAGCGACGAAGTCAGACGACATCACCCCCCGTTCACGGAGTCCGCACGCCAGTTGTTTGACTAAACGTGCCAGTTGACCATATGAAAGCTCACAGACCGAGTCCTTCGCAGCCAACGTATCCGGAGAGGTAGCCGCTATGCTGAAGAAGCGCTCGATAATCAGCGATTCGCCTAAAGCGCCGTCGTCACTTCTTACAGAGATAGAATCCGTTTTCTCCGGGGCGTTCATTTTTTGGCATCCGTTCCGCTTAAAAGACGATCGGACACTATAACGAACATTTTTTTAAGTCAAGCCTGACCCATCAAGGTTTTCAGCGGACGATTTCATGGCCAAGACGCTCTGTGTCCCTCAGAAGGATGACCACGCGTTAAACGCTTCAGCAGGTCGTTGCCTGTCGCTAACCGTGACATTGCGGCCGCCGTCCAACGTGACACTGCCACTGGCGGCTTGGCTGGCATTGACCGTCAGGTCTTGCCCCGCCTCCACCACCGACGCGACGTTGGTGCTGTCATAGCTTTCCCGTTGCTCGCTTTTGCTGCGACCAAAGGAGCCTTTGCTTTTCTTCGAGTAATCAGGCTTCTGGAAAAATATAGTTTTTATACTCTGAGCGTTTGCCTTTCCCCACATACGAGCAGCAATGGACGACATGTCAGTGCTTGGCAGGTCCGCCTGCACAAAAACCCCGCCGGCTTGATTCGACTTTTTCTGTATCGCTCGAACTATCTTTGTCGGATCAAGATTCTGCGGCGTATACACATCAATGGAACCGCACAAGAAAGGGGACCAAGAAAGGACCAAGAAAGGGGACAGATTTATTTAAGTACTTAGCGAAAAAAATAAATCTGCCCCCTTTTTTTTTGGTTATTGGGCAGAGCTTGGTCGGGCCCTTTTGCACCATCAACTTACCCAGGAAATGTGATCTCCATCTAAATAATATAGTCCTTCAAGCCTCCCTGAAATTTTAGGCAGCTCGAGAAGAGACTCTGAAATATATGAAAAAGCAAAAGAAAGGGGACAGATTTATTTAAGTACTTAGCGAAAAAAATAAATCTGTCCCCTTTTTTTTGGTCCCCTTTTTTTTATAAACAGCAAAACGCTTCAAACTCCCTATCTAAGAAGGAGCAAGCACATAAATCCGTCCCCTTTTCCTGTTGAAATAAGCTTAAATAAGCTCCGAGATTTTTCTATATGTCAAGCTCATATAGCCCATCCAAAAATCAGAAAAATTACTCGACACCAGTGTCATATTTGAATCGTCAGGCTCTGTTCCATCACATTTTTCTAATTCATGATCCCAAAAATAGACCTTGCCCCTGACCTCCCCTTTAATACCCAAGCAAATTTGGTTGCCTCCAGGGTCACATGCAATTGCTATAAACCCTTCGGGGATACGCCCTCTATACAAGTTGAGATTCCTGACAAAATCATATGTATCACTCCTATTCAAACCGTAAAACCGTTGAACAGATGACCCCTCCTCATTATCGATAAAACGGAAACTATCTGGCTCAGACCAAGAAAGGGGACAGATTTATTTAAGTACTTAGCGAAAAAAATAAATCTGCCCCCTTTTTTTTGGTTATTGGGCAGAGCTTGGTCGGGCCCTTTTGCACCATCAACTTACCCAGGAAATGTGATCTCCATCTAAATAATATAGTCCTTCAAGCCTCCCTGAAATTTTAGGCAGCTCGAGAAGAGACTCTGAAATATATGAAAAAGGAAGTCCACTCCTTAGCTCTTGAGCTCTTGCAGAGTAGTCTGCCCAAGAAGGCTCAATCATCCCATTCCAGAATGTAACAAAGGAGCCATCTTCAAGAAGGATGACAGGTTTTAAGTACTCAACTTCCCCACCACCATCCCAGTACAGATAACCTAAGTAACTAGAACCATTTTTCCCAACAAAACTAGCGCGAACGATTATTTGAGCGTCAGTACAAGTCTCCTTATCAAGCAGAGGACGGACTGTTAGCTGATCTTCCGCAGATTCATCCATAGGAAAGTACCAAACACCAAAATCAGCAAGATCATCAATGGTTAATTCATATATTTGTTTATCAGTCATGTTTGCATACCTATTTAATCAGGTGCTTGATTGAGTCAAACAATTCGGGCCACCCTATATCGCCATAGGATTTCTGCAACCCCGAGCTTATTTGCCCAGGAGTATACGTAGCCGGCTTACCACGTACCATGGGTGGCAAATACTTACTGATAGCTTTATGCATAGCATCAGGATTCACCTTTCCCGTATGAGAGTACTGGGTAATTAGAGTCGCAGGGTGATCTAGCATGTCATTTTTCGTATACCCCAGCATTTTCCCCAAATATTGAGGCAGGGTGTGATGCGCTTGGAATCCTTCAAAAAGGGGACAGATTTATTAAGAACTGAGCAAACAAATACATCCGCCCCCTTTTTTTTTCGCAGATGCTGGGTTACCTTCCGACGTTGCATCAGTAGCAATCGAACAATTAACGCAGCTATAAGTTCACCCAGCGTCTGGATAACCTGGATTGACGTTCCTTATTGAACCTGCAGTTTCGCCCGCCCCCTGTCGCTTTTGCACCATCTAAAAATCACACAAACATCTAATCCATTGCTACGCTTAAAGCGATCAATTTGATATTAGCGTCGCTTTCCACAAGCGTCCATCCTCCGAAAATTCCATGCGTAGAGCGTACGTCTCAAACTCATACTTCAGCCACTGCTGTACATAGCCGATTAACATATCGACTCTACCTGGCGCCTCTTTGCTAGGCGAGCCTAGCTCTGCAATAACATCTTCAACACGCCATGCTTGAGCTATACGACCAAGCACATCTTCCTTATATGCCGAATAACCTTCGTGAGGCTGCACCAAAAAATGAATGTGATTTAATTTTCCCGAACGAAACCCAATCTCTATGCCAGATTTAATAAACTTATAGAATCTTGTCTTACCTTCCGGGTCATTATAGCTATCCGGGGTTTCCGAAACAGCTGGCAACTCTCCGACTCTTCGACATAAGCCGGTGACTATTTCCCCGCTTTCATTTCGACCAAGAGCCTGAACAAAATCCGACCAAGCGTTCATTATTTAATAACTCCCGTATTGCGATTTCTTTCCACTAATTTTTGAACAGTTTCATCTACCAACTTCGAATCATAACCTCTACTGTTCAGATTTGCCCGCAAAGCTTCTGTGTCACGACAGACTGCACCGCACAGATCCGCAGCATCTTGCTGAATCTGAGCAGGAGTGTTCTTCCCGCCATACGTCGGACCTGCAATATGTACATCTCGTGGAACCTCTACAGCAGTAGAGTTTTGGTAGAGAGTCTTGGTCTCCAACTCAGTAAGCGGGCGGCCCAACTCTGCTTCCTTTGCTGTGCGCAACGCAGCAAATGAAGGGATATGGTCGTGTTCTAGACCATCTCCAACAACCTCTCTTGCCTTAAGGTTTTTATAGGCGTCGACCTCAAGTCCTTGAACCGCCGTTTTCGAAGGCACGGATCCTTTTGCACCCGTTCCGTCCACCACCGAAACAGACGTAGGCTCTTTCGCGCCTTTACTTTTCGAAAGTACCCCCGTCAACACCGAAGCCATGAACTGACCGCCGCCGATCAGGTACTTGTCCGTTTCGAATTTTGAATCGAGCTTTGTACCTTCAATCTCGTTGGCGATTTTTTCTCCTACGGCTTGACTGAATTGCTCGGTTTTCTCAAGCAGCGCTTTACCCGGCTCGGTTTCAGAGGCTGCGTTGATGACAGCCAGTTGCACGAGCCCTTTGGGGCCTTGTGCCATCAAGAAAGGGGACAGTTTTATTTAAGTACTTAGCGAAAAAAATAAATCTGTCCCCTTTTTTGCTTAGGTTGGCGGTCAGTGCTCCTCAGGGACAGGCCGCTGGAGTGTTCGACCAACGCCCAATGAATATCGGGTACATGATCCACATGGGAATCCCGCAGGAACAGGCCACGGCTCGAAGAAGCGTTGTCATTTCTCCTTCGTAACGTGGCCTATCCCATGCTAGTTTTCCAGCGCCTATCTAGGGTCAATGACATCCAGTGTCCGGTTTGCCAATAGCTGACTCAGCTCGATCAACTGTTGCAGCCCTAATGCAAAATGCCGTCGAGAATCCTCCAAGTCGAACGCCAGATCACCAGCCATGGCATTGGCAGAGGCGAGGGTTTCGCTGAGATTTGCCAACAGGCTTTCAGCATCGACGCCCTCCACGACAGTGAACAACTGGTCCGGAGGCAGCTTCTTGTCAGGCTGGGCGGGTTTGGGGTTCAGATAGGAATCGATGACACGTTCGGCGTTGGCGTCGGCAGCGATGTCCAGATGCAGCGGAGGAACGGGTGGGTCGGGGATGAGTTTGTCCATGGAGTGCTTCTAACGTAAGTGGGAGCCGCCACGTTCGCTGCTAAACGAGTAGGTGGCAGCCATGCGCAGGTTAGCAGGCCAGCCTTTTTTCATTTTTTACGGGCGTATCAGCTAGTTAGCCGTTAAGTAAGTGCCATTCAAATCTGGCCCCTTTTTCTCTCTTTTTTTCTTCGCACTAAAGCTATAGCTTTATAAAGTCAAAAACCTGATTAAATAGTAGTTCAATTCTTGGTGACGCGTTAAGGAAATCAAGTGCTTCACTTGGGGTTACGGGCATATCAAACGGCTCAAACCCTCGCCGAACGGCGATACCGTACAACGCATATTCGTCATCCTCCTCATGCTCCCAGCAGGGCACATAGCCAACAACTTTATAGAGTTTGAAAATTTCATCATGAAAATCCATCAAGTCATATAAAAATGCTGGAGCAGCATTCAGCGACGAAGCCTGAGCACACCAGACATTAAACTCATCCTTGCTTATAGCTTCACAAAAAAGACAAGTAATAACGAAAGCCATCAACTCATCACTAAAGTACCCTGGCTCATTCAAAATCACATCCCACCTCCCATAGCTTCACCACCGACATGTCCCGTTTTTTTATGATCAACCCAGGAACCAACTGCATCCGCCCACTGTCCTGATGGTGATGCCATGTGTATCCATCGATTTTCTTCGCTCCTGCATTAATCTGCTGGAGCTGCTTAGCAGTAAAGCTTGAGGCTCTCACTTGGCCTTGCTGAATAGCACCCGACAACTCTTTGGTTGCAAGTTTCATTTGCCCTTCATAAGTTGTGGATTTAAAAGCGTCAATCGATATTCGCGTATCGAACGCTGTTACATCATCAAAAATAGGAAAGCCTCTATTGTCAAAAACACCCCCCGTGACAGGATGACGCCGTCCTGCAAGATGCACATTCCGACCATCAACTGGCGGAACCGTAGTAGAAATAACGTCCTCACGCCCATAAACAGACTCAAGCTCATTTCTGGTAGTTTGTGGATTATACGGAGCCTCGGAACCATTGCCTTTTGCTTCCCCTCCTGCCTCCACCCACCCCTTCGGCGGATTCTCCCCAAACTTCTTATCCCAATCAGGATCTCCCCGACCAATCCCCAGCCCGTCGTTCCCCTTCGTTAAACCATCCGTAGACCCCTTCCCAACAATCCCAACGACCTTACCCGCCCCAGCCCCCGCAGCATTCCGACAGTCCAAAAAGGGGACAGATTTATTTAAGTGCCATTCAAGCCTGTCCCCTTTTCGTGCCTAGCTAACTTTCTTCACATGAACATATGTAACAAGACGACTGCCAGCGTCATAATGCACGGCCACTACTAGTCCATCAGTTAAAAACTCATACCCTGGACTGGTAGGAGCGACACCCGGAATACGGACAGATGGTATATCACGTACGGGCTGGCCAAATAAAGCTACTGAGTCTTCAACGGTCGCAATCCCAAAACATGCTTTCTTTGTCTCAGCAGCAGCGGGATAATACTCCCCCACCGCTTGATAATACACTCTGTAGGCTCCGACAAGCCCCTCGCTACCTGCCTGAAAGTAAACGCCACACTCTGGTAGCTTTAAAAACTCGTCACACTCAACTTTAGTGTATTCAACCAAAGGGAACAAATCTTTTAATTCCGCTAACAAACCAATTACCGAGCGACCTACATAATCATTTGGATTCATATTTAACACCCATCCCATCAAATAATTTTTTGTTCAGATCATGAACTTCTTTGCGTGTCATCTCTATTTTACTAGCTGACCAGCCTTCGCTTTTCCAGACGGGGACCCAAGTATTGATATCTGCCTCAGCTGCCTTATAAAGATCAGAGCCATCCTTTTTTATTTTCTCTTGACTATTTCTACCACCAAAAGTTCTTGAATCCGCCATATGACTACAGGTTTTCACTACAACACAGTTAGTACTGTTTCGAAGGGCTTTCAATTCGGCGTCAGTCAACTCAACGCCAAGTTGGCGTAACGCCTCCTTAACAGCTGCAAAAGAAGGGATATGGTCCGGTGTTAAGCCATCACCTACGCTACGAGGTGCCGTCGATCCATAGGTGCCCACTTCGCCTTCAGTTACTTTATCGGTAGTACCCGTACTGCCTTTTGTACTGCCCTCTTCCACCCACCCCTTCGGCCGATTATCCCCAAACTCCTTAGCCCAATCCGGATGTTTCGGATCAATATCCAGCCCGTCGCCCCCCTTCGTTATACCATCCGAAGGCCCCTTACCAACAATGCCAATGACCTTACCCGCCCCAGCCCCCGCAGCATTCCCGACAGTCCCCAACGCGATATTCAGCAGCGTCGTTGCGCCACGAACGTACACATCTCCAGACTGTTTATCCCGGTCCTGCTCGTGGCGAGTCTTGAAGAGATTATCGCTAATCTCCAGGTCAGCCTTATCTTTGTCGCTAAGTTCGCTTGCAATCGATTTCGATATTGAATCTTTTGCCGCAGCGATTTTGTCGCCAAACAGCTTGTCGACCACCACGTTGCCGGCGAGACCGACCGCCATTTTGGCGGGTCCCATGACTGCCTGAATCCCCAAGCCCAGGAGCTGCGCTTGTTCTACTGGTAGACCGTCCAAGTACGTCTGCAATCGCGCGGTTTCTTGCAGCAGCTTTCTGCCCGGCGTGTCGACCCGCACGTCTTCGACCTTCCTCCACTTTAAGGTACCATCGGTATCCCTATACCAAGCAAGAGTACGAGGCTGTTTCTCCGAATCATTTGATACACAGCCCCCCTTGGCATCGCAGCTTTCTTGCAGCGTGGCAAAGTCTGCAAATCTCTTCGCGAAGCTTTGGATAGCGGCTACATCCTCAGGCTTCAGCTCCTTGATATCCCCAGCATCCTTACCATTTCGAACCAGATTCTTCGCAACGTTCAGCGCAACTTCATCCCCCAACGCAGCCCTCGCGGAAGCAGGGACCTCATCAATTGAAACCCGCTGCGCCTGGATGTTGGTCCAGATCTGCTTGGTGGCCTGCACCGGCCCATTGACCAGCTTGAGTGCGTCCTCATACGCTTTTACGGTGCTCTCGGGGTAGCTTTTGATGCTGTTTTTCCAAGCCTGCACCGTCCCGTAAGGATCCATCACCGCGTCTACCGAGGATTTGGTGACGTACAAGTCGGTCCGAGATTCATCATCCTTGGTGATTTCGTAGGCCTTGCTTACATCCCGGTTGAGCGCAACCGTCGAATCGGCCCCGGTTTTAGCATCATTGCGCACCACAACTTCGCCGGCCCCGACAGTGGCCCGGACGGTCTGCTGACGATCCTTCTCATACTCCCAACCGCTGATGCTCCAGCCGTTTTTATCTTTCTCGCCTTTGCCAACTTGACTGCTGTCCTGAGCGCCGCCACCACCTTGGGAGTAGCTGCCACCCACGTTCAGGTAATAGCCGTGCTCCTTGTCCTTACCGGCGATGTCACTGAAGCCCAGGGTTCCAGTGTCCAGTTTGAGGTTGCCGTTATCGGCGGCGATCAGTGCACCATCCAGTTGGGTGTGATCCTCGGTGCGGATGTCGACTTTGTTTTTGCCGGTGATGCTGGTCTGCTGCTCGACCCAATGGGTTTCACCGGTGGTCTGTCCATATCCCACCGAGCCGCTGATGCCAGCCCCTGGACCAACGGTCGCGGTAACGCTGAGGTCGAACTCTTTGCCTTTGACTTCGCCTGTGTCAGGCGCCGAGGAGATATTCAGATTACCGCCGACACGGCCAACGACCTCATCGCCGCGCAGGGTGGCACCACTGATGTTGGTGTCTTGGCCACTGGTGAAGCCCAGGCGGTTGCCCGCGTAGAGGTAGGCTTCTTGCTGTCGGTTACCTTCCCGGTCGAGATTGCCCTTGCCGATGTTCACGCTGACGTAGACGCCTACGCCTTGAGAGCCGAACGTCAGGCCTGCCTCACCACCACCGTTGTGTCGATTGCTCTCACTGTCGCTGGCGTTCTGCGCCGACCGGATGTTCAACTCATTACCAGCATCGAGCGCAATATCTCGCCCAGCCTTGACCTGAGTGCCTATCAGGTTGATGTCGTGGCGGGCGTCCACATTGACATCCCTTCCAGCGGCAACCTGAGTGGCTGTCGAACTGCCGTGAACGCCATCCTCGGTGGCAACACCGTAGCTGCCGCCGACGCCTAGCTTGAAGCCTCCACTGGTGCCCCCATGAATCCCACTCCAGCTTTGGCGATCAGTGCTTTCCTGGCTGACACTTCCCTTCGCTACATCCAGCGTGACGTCGCGACCTTTGACGTTGATATCCCGCCCGGCCTTTAGCTGACCACCTTTAACCGTGACGTCGTTGCCGGCATTGAGATTCAGGTCATTGCCCGCATCGAACGTCGACGCCCGATTGGTCTGCTCAATGACCTGCTGGCTACTGGTTTGCGTGCTGTTGCCAAACTTGACGTCGACGGTCGGTCCGTTGACGAATTGGGCGACGGCATCGACGCCTTTTAGGGTACTGGACGCCTTACTGACGCCGTCCTCCCCTTTCCCTGCGCCACTGACCGCATCCTTGGTGTTGCCGTAGTTATGATTGAACGAAATGCCAAGCCCATTACGACTGGCTTCGCGCTCCTGCTCGGTCAGTTGGGTTTCACGCGCAGCATCCACGTTGATATTGCGTCCTGCCGTGAGGCCTATGTCACGGCTGGCACGCAGATCGGAACCCGTCTGGTTGATATCGCGCTGAGCGTTGATTGCAACATCTTGCCCTGCACTGATCTGGCTAGCGGCAGCGGTTTGCTGTTCCAGACGATTCTTGTTCTTGAGACTATCGGCACCTGCAAAGAAATTAATGCCATTAGCATCCGAAGAAACACCAATCCCAGCCTGCTTGTTCTTCTCCCAATCCCGCTCAGATCGGCTGTTCTGCGCCGCCAGAACATTCACATCACGCCCGGCATTCAGACTGACATTACGCCCAGCCTCGATTCCGCTGCCCACCAGGTTGATATCGCGCTCTGCCTGCAAAGTCGCATCACGATCAGCCGTCACCTGACTGCCAACGCTGGTACTGCTTTGCGCGATCCGGCCCGACTCTTTCGCCGAGGAGAACGACAGGAAGCCGCCCGAGACCGAGAGCCCGGTTTTCTTCTTGTATTGCTCGTTATGGCTGTAAGCGGTGTCATTGGCCGCGACGAGGTTGATGTCGCCGCTGTCCTTGACCAGGCCCGCACGCAGTTCCACGTCATTACCGGCGGTGGTTTCGCTGGCGCGCAA
Source organism: Pseudomonas sp. Z5-35 (assembly GCF_051131945.1). NCBI lineage: Bacteria > Pseudomonadati > Pseudomonadota > Gammaproteobacteria > Pseudomonadales > Pseudomonadaceae > Pseudomonas > Pseudomonas sp. Z5-35. The sequence continues at coordinate 885,308 of NZ_CP071640.1, read as the reverse complement.
ACGCAAGTCATTGCCCGCGACCAGCACCACATCGTTGCCTGCTTCCAGCTCGCTGGCCACTTGGGAGGCCGTGGTTTTCAACTCGCTTTTGCCGCTCTTGGACAAGCCGAGGAAACCCGATTTGGTTTTCTTGCTGTAGGAGCCGTGTTCTTCGATACCCGAGAGCACCGCCACATCACCGGTGGCACCCACCATCAAATCATTGCCGGCGTTCAACTGGCTGCCGATCACCGTAACGTTGCGGCCGCCATCCAGCGTGACACCGCCACTGGCGGCCTGGCTGGTATTGACCGTCAGGTCTTGCCCCGCCTCCACCACTGACGCGACGTTGGTGCTGTCATAGCTTTCCCGTTGCTCGCTTTTACTGCGGCCAAAGGATCCTTTGCTTTTCTTCGAGTAAAACTCTGCGGCTTCGTCCGTTGCAGACAACAGGCTGATGTCGCGTGTAGCGTCGAGCGCAACATTATTGGCCCCTGTCAGGCGACTGGCGACAAGACTCAGGTCTTGCCCCGCCTTCGCGCTGAGGTCCCCGCCCGATTCGACGACTGAGGATTGCTGGCGCACCAGGTCGCTGCTGCTTTTGACTTTTTTGCTCTGGGACGAGCGGTGGCTTTCGTTGGCGGCAGACGTGATCGCGATATCGCGTCCGGCTGTCAGCGCCAGGGCGCTCTGGGCGATGACGTTGCTGGCGACGACCCGCAGATCCTGCCCGGCCGTCACCTTCAGCTCCCGGCCGGCGGTAGCGCTGGAACCGTTTTGGGTGATGGTTTGGTCCCGGTGCCTGCTGCCCATTGTGTTGCTGTCCACCTGCTCGGCGGAGGTGATGTTTACATCGCGCACTGCCTGCAAGCCCATGTTATTACCGCTCTTAACCACCCCTCCCTTGTTGGCGATATCCCGTCCGGCGCCCATTGTCAGGTCATGACTGGCCTCGATCCGCGCCGCACTGTCGGCAAAGTCGCGTTGTTCGGTCTTGTAGCCGGTGCTGCTGGCATGGCGGGTGATGGTGCGTTCGTTGGTCAAATCACCGGCCACGGCAACAACACTGACATCCCGCCCAGCAATAACACCACCAGCCCGGTTGGTAAGATCCTTACCCGCCAACGCCTCAAGCCGATTCCCTGCCTCCAACAACCCGCTGTTAACCAGGCTGTCGCCAGCGCTTGCCCTCAGGTTGCTGGTCGCTCGCAGGGTGCCGGCGTTATTCAGGTTCTGGCCGGCAATCAGGCTCACGTCTGAACCCTGAATCAACGCCCCATTAGCCGCCAAACGATGGTTGGCCTGGGCCAGGTAAAGCACCGGCACCAGCACCTGTTGATTATTCACCGTCCGGTTTTCCATCCAGACGATGTCATGGGTCAGGGCCGCAACCTGTTCGGCGGTCAGGCTGACGCCCAGGGACAAGTTGAGACTGTCCTTGCTGGCGATGGCATTGTTCATCAGGTACTTGAACATGCCGTCGTCGGAGGTCTGGCCGTCGAGGAAGCGTTGGCCGGTGCGGGCGATCACGGCTTGCTGGATCAGGCGTTGTTCGTAGAAGCCGTCACCCAAACGCTTGGCGGCGACGTCGGGGTCGTAGCCCAGGTTCGTCAGCAGGTAGTCAGAGCTCATGAACTGGCGCATGTTGGTCAGCGCCGGATTGGTCTCGATCAGGTATTTTTGCGGGTTGGCCTGGAACGAGCTGTCCGGCAGGCCGCGCACTGGCGTCAGGCCCGTGCTCTGGGTTGGCGTGGCCGAGCCGTCGCCGCTCATGCGGAACAGGCCGTTTTGCCCGGTGGGCAAGTCAAAACCCGGCAAGGCCAGCGGATCGACCTGTTGCTGGGTCAGGTTCGGGGGTAGCTGCCGATTGACGCTGATGCGGGTCGAGAAGGCGTTGTCGGCCTGGGTGTCGGTGCGCGGGCCGGCACCGACGTAGTTGTAGCCGCCACGCACGACGCCGCTGTTGAGGTCGCCCTGGGTAGGAATGTCGATGGCGCCACCGGCCTGGATAATCGCGGCATAGGTTTGGCTGTCGGTGGTGGCTGTCTCAGTACGGAACTGCGGCAGCTCACGTTCGGTTCTGCCGATAAAATGGCTCATCGCCGCTTCAAGACCGCTCAGGTCATTGGCGTTGTAACCGGGGCTCTGCAACCAGTATTTGTTGGTGAAGTCATTGGCGGCGGCGCGCCAGCTACCCGGGCGGCGCGTGCGTTGGGACCTGAAGGTGCGCGAGGTTTCAATCTCGCCGGTCTCGATGCCGATGTTGTTCAGGCTGACGAGGTTGGCGGTCAGTGCGCCGCCGACGCCGATGCTGCTGCTCCGGTTGCTCAGGGTGTCGCCCTGGATATTCAGGTTGCCGCCGGTGGTGATGCTGGAGGCGGCACTGGCCGCGGTGACTCCGAACTTGTCGCGCTGGATGATCTGCCAGACGTGGTTTTGCTTGGGGCCGTCGCAATCACCTGGGACGCAGGCCACTTCCCTGATTGAGGCGGTGTAGATGCCTGCATCGTGGGTGGTCAAGACCTCGCGGACGTTGTCGATAGTGCTGGCCGCCAGGCGCATGTTGCCGTCGCTTTGCAGCGTGCCGGAGCTGTTGAGGATGCGGCTGGCACGTGTGCCGAAGCCGTCGCGATCGATGCTCAGATCACCCAGGCTGTAGATATCGGCATAGCGGTTGGTCAGGCTATTGACGCGCAGGCTGGTAGTGCCGCCGCTGAAGATCAATCCACGCTCGTTGAGCAGGTCGCCGGTCGATACACCCAGCGCCCCGGCGCTGCCAAGGGTGCCGTAGTTGTTGATCGTGGCAGCCGTGACGCTCATGTCCGCCGCCGAGGTCAGGCGACCGTAGCTGTTGAGCACGCCATCGACCACGACGGTCGTGTTGCCGCCGCCCGCGATACTGCCGTTTTGCTCCAGGTTGATCAGCGCGGCCTTGAGGCCCAAGGTGCCGAGGCTGCTCAAGCGGCCGTTGCCTGTATAGGCGCCGGTCAGTTGCAGGTCGAGCGCCCCATCGCTGCCGATCAGCCCGTCGACACGCCAGTTGCTGCCGCGGCCTTCCATGCCATTGGCGCTGAGCAATTGGCCGGTGGCGGTCTGGGTCAATTGGTTGACATGAACGACCAGGTGCCCCGCCTGGATCGCGGTGCTGTTGGTCCAGCTATCGGCCATCACGTTCAGGTTGCCGTAGGTCACCAGGCGGCCACCGGCCTGTCCCAGGTTGGCCTGGCTGATGCCGAACACGCCCAGGCCGGTGTGCAACATTTCGCCACCCACGTTCTGGACGCTGCCGGTATCAAAACCCACATCGCTACTGGCGGTTTCGAGGGTGCCGTCGCTGTTATCGAACAAGCCACCGATGTTGAAAGCTGTGGTGCTGTCTTTGCCCAGTGTGCGCAGTTGGCCTTTCTGGTTGCTCAGGCTCGCGGCAAGAATATCCAGGCTGTCCTGGCTCTCGATGATGCCGGCGTTGTTGTTCAGTGCGCCCGAAAGGTCAAAGTCGATGCGACCGGCACTGACCTGCCCGCCGCCACTGTTGTCCATGGCCCGGCCAATGACCCAGACCTTGCCCGTGGCGTACATCCCGCCGTTGCGGTTGTCGATATCCGCACCGGCATTGCTGATCACGATGTCGCCCGCTTGTGCGGCGATGCGTCCGCCGTCGTTGAACAACCCAGCCAAGGCTTTGATGTTGAGTCCTTGCGCCTGGATCGTGCCGCCCTGGCCATTCGCGTCATAGCCGTTTTTCAGCACACCGGTGGCTCGCGCCTCCAGCGCGCCCTTGACGCTGGCCAGCACGCCGCCGCGGTTGTCCAGATTAGTGGCGAATACATTCAGGTTGGCGTCCTGGGCGATGATGCTGCCGCCCTGGTTACCGATATCGCCCGTGACATCCACGGTCACCAGGCCCTTGCCTTGCAGCGTGCCTTTGGCGTTATCCAGGCTGTCGGCGTGGAGCTCGGCCTGCGCAGCACGGCTGGCGATCAGGCCTCCGTTGGCGTTGTCGACCTTGCCGGTCGCCGTAACCAGCAGCTTGCCATTGGCGGCGACGGTGCCTTTGTTGCTGTTGCCCAGGCTGTCGGTGCGCACGGTCACGAGGCCTTGGCTGGACAACTCGCCGCCCTGGTTGTTGATCGCGCCGGCGTTGGTGATGTCGAGGTTCTGGCCGGCCATGACCAGGCCGGTCAGGTTGTCCAGGCTGCCGAGGATCAGGGTCGCGCTGTTCAGGCTGGAGAGTTCGCCCGCGTTGTTGTCCAGATGGCTCAGGTTGGCAGTCAAAATGCCTTGGCTATTGATCAGGCCGCCCTGGGCGTTCAGCACTTGGTTGGCCGTCAGGTGCAGTTCGGTTTTACCGAGGATCCGGCCTTTGTTGCGGTTATCCACAACGCCGGCGGTGACCGTGGTCTTGCGCTGCCCACTGAGCGTACCGCCCTGATTGTTCAGCGCAGCGGTGGTCGAGACATTCAGGTCGCGGCTGGCAATGACGGTTTTGCCGCTGTTGTTCAGCTGTCTAGCCGAGAGGGTGACATCGCCCAAGGTATTGCGACTGTTATCGACGTTGACCCCGGCCTCGATAATGCCGTTGTTGGTCAGCGTGCCGCCGCTGTCCAGGTGAATGCTGTCACGCGCCACCAGGTTCTGCTGGCTGGTCAGGTCGCCCTGAGTCTTTGCCACCAACCGGCTACCGGCATACACCTCACCCCGGGTTTCCAGGCTTTTCGCCTGGATATCGACCGCACCGGCAGCCGCCGTCTCAGCCAGGCTCAGATGCCCATTGGCATCAAGCTGAATATCCCCGCCACTGGCAACCATCTTGCCGTCCAGCTTCACCCCGACCCCGGCCTCGGTACCCACCAGCTTGATGGCGCCTGCGTACATGCCGCCCAGCGCCGAGGAGTCGATGGCCAGTTCCGGCTTGGCGCTGCCGTCGTCGGCGCGAGCGGTGGCGTTGAGCGTGGTGGCGTTGACGTCGTTGCGACCGGCAACGATTGTCAGGTTCTTGGCCTGGATCTCGGCATTGATCTTGGCGCTGCGGGTAATGATTTCGAAGCGGTCGACGTTGTTGGCGTTAAGGCCCGCGCCTTCGATTGAGACGCTGCCTTGATCCACTTGATAGCGGTTCAGCTGGCCGTTTTCGATGATCGGCTTGCCGGTGGTCAACGTCGCCTTCGGCGTGTTGATAAAACCGCAGCCGTTGCAGGTGATGCCATACGGGTTGGCGACGATGACATGGGCCGATTTGCCCGCCACCTCGGTGTAGCCACGCAACTGGCTCGGGTTGCCGCCATTGACTTCGTTGAGGATGATTTTCGCGGCCGTGCCCTTGAGGTTCGGGTTGCCGAGGATAATCCCGCCCAGTTGCGTGGATTGGGCGGGGTTGGTGGCGTTGTTGAGGATCACGCCGTTGCTGCCGACGTTGTAATCCTTGAATCGGTTATGGGACAGGCCGCTGCCGTTGGGCTTGGCGATGTTGACCACCGGCACGCCGTTGCCGGCCTTGCCGAGACTGGTGCCCGGCGCACTGACCACGATGCCATCCGCCTGGGCCCACAGCGGTTGCCAGAACATGACGTTGATCAACAGGAACGCCAAGCCGCGCTTGGGCATGCCCCAGAAGGCGTCGCGGGTTTGCAGGGCGGTAGAAGGCTGGCGGGCCAGAAAAGCGTATTGGCGGTCGTCCATGATCAGGTCTCGTTGCAGCAAAAATTAGATGGATAAATCCAAGCGGAAGTAGATCGGCGCTTCGCGCTCGGTCAGGGCATCCGGGCGTTCCAGGGAATGGGCAAAGGTCACGCTGGCGCTCAGGTGCTCACCACGGGCGAACAACTCCAGGGAGTTGCTCGACATGCGTCCGTGCTCGCTACCGTTGTAGCGGGTGCCGCGAATAACACCCTGGTCGTAACCGAGGCTGGTGCCGTATTCGGCGAACACCGGGCGCAGCCATTCCAGCGTCACCGGACGACTCCAGCGCAGGTCGTTGCGCCAGTAGCCGCCGCTGTCACCGGCAAGCGTCTGGTCCTTGTAGCCGCGAATCGAGGAGAGCCCGCCCAAGCTCATGCGCTGCGGGCTGAACAGCGCGTCCTCGCTGCGCTGGCCGGTCATCAGGCTGCTGAAACTGAAGGACTCGCCGCCCAGCATGAAGGGCTGCAAGTAACTCAGGGTGGCGGTGTATTTGCGATAGCGCGCATCCGGCAGGCCAGGGCCCGGATCGTGGTCGCCCTGGGCGTCGAGGGCGCCGATACCGTTCTGCATGCCCAGGTCAAGGTTGACGAAGGCGTTACCGATCCGCCGGCCATGGTTGATGCCGAACTGCGCCTCACTGATGCGATTGCTGCTGTCCGTGAGCTTGCTGTCTGCGACGAAATTATTGGTGCGCAGGTACGAAAGGCCCGTATTGAGCGACGTCTTGCTCACGGCATCGCGATGGACCACTCGTTCCAGGACCAACTGGTGATTCTGGCTGTCCCCGCGCTGCTTGAAGTTGAAACCGTTGGCCTGGGCCAATGCCCGGTACTCGCTTTGGCTGTAGGTGTAGCTCAGGTTCCACCAGCCAAACGGCAGGTTGTAATAGAGCATGCCGTTGCGAGAGGTCTTGTCGTGATCGCTGATGGCATCGCGACCGCCACGCAAGGCCAGTTGATCGGCCAGGCCCAAGGGACTGTCCCAGTCCAGGGAAGCGCCCCATTGCTGTTCGCCGGTGCTTTTCTGTCCGTCGTTGTGCCGGGAAAGGCCGGCACGCCAAGGCTTCTGCGGGGTGTTTTTGACCAGCACTTCACTGCCGCCGATGTTCTGCCCCGGCGTCAACTCCATCTGGGCATTGTTGGACGGCAGACGGTTGAGTTGATCGACCATCTGCTCGATGTTCCGCAGGTTGAGCAACTCGCCGGGCTTGCCGGGAAAGCTCATCGCCAGCTCCCGTTCGGACAGGCCGCTGCCTTCGTCACCCTTCAAGCCTTCCAGGCGCCCCTCGACCACCAGCACTTGCAGGTGACCGCTGGACAGGTCCTGTTGCGGCAAGTAGGCGCGACTGGTCACCAGGCCCTTTTCGAGGTAGCGGTCGGTAATGACCTTGAGCAGTTCGTTGAGCTGCGGCACACCGAGGCATTGGCCGATATAGGGTTCAAGCAAACGCTCGCGCTCACGCTCGGACAAGGCGTCGGCGCCTTTGAGTTCGATGGTGGTTATGGGGAAGCAACGGGTATCGGCAGGCTTTGTCGGCTGGGTCGGCTTGGCTTCCTTGCCTGGCAAGTCCTTGAGTTCTTCGAGGCGCCGCCGCTGTTCTTCGAGCAAGCGATTCTGGCGTTCGCGGATCAGGTCCGTGTCGCCGGGGGTGGGCGCGGCGACGGCAGCATGCATCGCTAAAAAACACAGCGACGAAATGATAAGCCTCGTCCCTAAGGCATATACGGACATGTTCAATCCCTCGATACAAAAAGACAGCAAGCTTGCGAGCAGGCGAAAACGGATACCTACTTCGAGCACACCAGACCCTGCATATCGCCTTCGGTTCAAGAGAGCGGACATTTTCTGATCAAAAAAGAGACGTATCTCACAGGACGGGTCCGAAACTTCCTCTCTTGCGAGGATCTTTTTCGTACTGCATGACGCTGCGCCGCATGAACTTTTCTTCACCACACGGGCCCAGGCGATCCGGTACAGTCTCCTCGCTCATTCAAGAAACTAAGGTTTTAGCCCGCTCTCCCGCGGGCTTTTTTTTGCTCAAAATTTCCTCATCCAGGCAAAAAAACTTTCAGATTCAGGACACGCCGCCGATACAACCCCGTTAAACGTATTTGCTGGCTCTAAACAACAACAATCTTCCAGCCAACTGACGACAAGCAGCACAACGTTCCTGGAGGAATTTGATGAATAGCTGGTTTGGCAACATTAGCGTCAACATGAAACTGGGCCTGGGTTTTGGCCTGGTGCTGGTACTGACCTGTCTCCTGGCCCTGACCAGTTGGACCAGCCTGGGCGGTCTGATCGACCGCAGCAACTGGATGAGCGACATCACCCAACTCAACGCCGGCCTGACCAAACTTCGTGTCACCCGCCTGCAATACATGCTGGCCAACGGCGACGAAACCGTTGCGCAGACTGTGCAGACCGCCCTCGACGGTTTCGTGGCGCAACAGAATTCGCTGCTCAGCAGTTTCAAGAGCCCCGAGAACGTCAAGCTGCTCAAAGAGCAGAGCGCGACCATCAGCGCCTATCAGGTGTCGCTGAACAAAATGCGCGGCGCCTACCGCACCGGCAATAGCGCCCGCGACACCATGGGCGCGGATGCCGAGGCGGCCAACAAGCTGATCGAAGCGATCGACGCCGATGTGCAGCAAATGACCCTCAGCGATGAACGCTTCGCCCCGTTCCAGGCCATCACCCAGGCCAAGCAGGCATTCATGCTGGCCCGCTACGAAGTACGCGGCTACACCGCCAACAGCACGGCCGACACCGAACGCAAGGCCTTCGCCCAACTGGACGCCGCCATCGCTTCGCTCAAGCCGCTCAATGAACATTTCGCCAGCACTCGGCAAAATGAGCTGCGTCAGCTGGAAGCGATCCTGATCCAATACCGCAGCGCCGTGCAGGCATTCAAATCGGCCATGGCCGATGTGGTGCAGGCGCGCAAGGAAATGACCGACCAGGGCGCGACCATCGTGTCCTTGAGCGAACAGCTGTACCAGATCCAGCTCGATCGTCGCGACGTTGAAAGCGCCCAGGCCCGCACGCTGCAACTGGTCAGCACTTTGCTGGCGTTGCTGGTGGGCATCATTGCCGCGGTCATCATCACCCGCCAGATCACCCGCCCGCTGCGCGAAACCCTGGCCGTGGTCGAACGCATTGCCGGTGGCGACCTGTCGCAAAACGTCATCGTCACCCGTCGCGATGAGCTGGGTGTACTGCAACAAGGCATCGCCCGCATGGGCGTGACCCTGCGCGACCTGATCAGCGGCATCCGCGATGGCGTGACTCAGATCGCCAGCGCCGCCGAAGAGTTATCGGCGGTCACCGAGCAGACCAGCGCCGGGGTCAACAGCCAGAAAGTCGAAACCGACCAGGTGGCGACCGCCATGCATGAGATGACCGCCACGGTCCAGGAAGTCGCTCGCAACGCCGAAGAAGCCTCCCAGGCAGCAGCCGCCGCGGACGGCGAGGCCCGTGCCGGCGACCAGGTGGTCAACGAAGCCATCGCCCAGATTGAGCGTCTGGCCAGCGAAGTGGAACGTTCCACCGACGCCATGAGCGTGCTGCAACAGGAAAGCGACAAGATCGGCGCGGTGATGGACGTAATCAAAGCCGTCGCCGAACAGACCAACCTGCTGGCGCTCAACGCCGCCATCGAAGCCGCCCGCGCCGGTGAGGCCGGTCGTGGTTTCGCCGTCGTTGCCGACGAAGTCCGTGGCCTGGCCCAACGTACTCAGAAGTCCACTGAGGAAATCGAAGGCCTGGTAGCCGGCCTACAGAACGGCACCCAGCAAGTGGCCGCCGTGATGAACAACAGTCGCAACCTCACTGACAGCAGCGTCGCCCTGACGCGCAAGGCGGGTGTGTCACTGGAGAACATCACCCGCACGGTGTCGAACATCCAGTCGATGAACCAGCAGATTGCCGCCGCTGCCGAACAGCAAAGCGCCGTGGCCGAAGAAATCAGCCGCAGCATCATCAACGTGCGCGACGTGTCCGAACAGACCGCCGCCGCCAGCGAAGAAACGGCAGCGTCGAGTGTTGAACTGGCGCGGTTGGGGGGTCAGTTGCAGCAAATGGTCAGCCATTTCAGGGTTTGATTACAGAAGCGCCCGCTTCCAGCAGGAAGCGGGCGAACAGTTCACGCGCCAGCATTCGTGTGGTGTTGAATTATCGAGCGGGTAAATCCAGCTCAACTCCGCCGATGTCTCGGAACCGCCCGTGGATTCGTGTCCCCAATCCCGAAACCATATTAATAGCTTCCGGCTCTTTGTCGGGAGTTGGGCAAACGTTCCTCTTGGAACGCTCGGCATCGGTCTTCAAGTCATACGACTCTTGAGAGTCTGGGCGATGATCAATCATGCGCGCTCTCCTTCGCCTTCATATTGGGGAAACGAGACTAGCATGCCGTTGCACTGTTCGGCCCTGCCTGTTACACACTGATCGCATTGGTAAACACCAACCGATTCCCAAACGGATCGCTGATTGTCATGTCCTGGCTTCCCCAGGGCATGGCCTGGATGTGTGGACGGGCGTAGCGGTATGGCTTGTCCAGCAGTTGCTGCTGAAACGCTTCCAACTCATCGGTCTCGATCCGCAGCGCCGAGCCCGGTGTGCAGTCGCCGTGGTGCTCGGACAGGTGCAGCACGCAATCGCCACGGGAGACCTGCAAGTACAGCGGAAAGTCGTCACCAAAGCGGTGTTGCCAGTCGACGGTAAAGCCCAGGAAGTCGACATAGAACTCCAACGCCTTGGCTTCATCGAAAATCCGCAGGATTGGGGTGGTTTTACCGAAGCTCATGGGTTGCTCCCTGGCTGAAATAGACCCAGTTTAGATGGGTTGACCCCAATGCTTCGGCCTTGATTCCGGCTTCTTTAGTGTCGCAATGCCATTATTGTGGCGTCAATTAAAGCAAAATCAGCTGCTTAACCGCCTCCAATCGCTATAAAACAGCTGAAAATCCTTGGCGCAAATCACCTTCACGCGCCAGGAACCGTCCCGCCCTTTGTCCATTGGCTTGCCCATCGCGGTAACTCAGGGCGCCGTTGACCCAAACGCCATCAATGCCCTCAGCGGCCCTTTGCGGTTCGTTGAAGTCGGCAACGTCGCGAATGGTCTGGGGATTGAACAACACCAGGTCCGCCCAATGCCCTTCACGAACTTCACCACGGCCCTTCAAGCCGAAGCGCGCCGCTGAAAGCCCGGTCATTTTGTGTACGGCGGTGTGCAATGGAAAAAGCCCGATATCTCGACTGAAATGTCCGAGCACCCGTGGGAAAGCGCCCCACAAGCGCGGATGGGGAAACGGGTCTTCGGGCAGACCGTCGGAGCCGACCATGGACAACGGGTGAGCAAGGATTCGTCTTACGTCGCCTTCGTCCATGCCGTAATAAACGGCGCCGGCCGGTTGCAGGCGGCGCGCCGCTTCCATCAGCGGCACGCCCCATTCGGCGGCGATGTCCGTCAGATCCCGAGCGCTCATGTGCGGATGCGGCGTCGACCAGGTGATGGTGATGCGATGGGCATCGGTCACTTGCTTGAGGTCCAGGGTGGACGAGCTCGCCGCGTAGGGATAGCAGTCGCAACCAACGGGATGGGTTCTGGCGGCATTTTCCAGGGCGGCGAGCACCTGTGGACTACGGCCCCAGTTTCCAGCGCCGGCGCATTTGAGGTGGGAAATGATCACTGGGCTGCGTGCGTGACGGCCTATCTGGAACGCCTCGTCCATCGCTTCCAAGACCGGCTCGAACTCGCTGCGCAAGTGGGTGGTGTAGACCGCACCGAACGCGGCCAACTCTTCGGTCAGTTGCATGACTTCATCGGTGGATGCGCAAAACGCGTTGGCGTAGGCCAGGCCAGTGGATAACCCCAGCGCTCCGTCCTCCAGGCTTTCGCGCAACTGCTCACGCATGGCGGCGATTTCTCCCGCGCTGGCAGTGCGCAGCAGATCGTCCAGGTGATTACTGCGCAAGGCCGTGTGCCCGACCAGCGCCGCCACGTTGACCGCCGGAGCGGCGGCCTCCACCGCCGAACGATAATCACCGAAGCGCGGGTAGGCGAACGCGCTGGCGGTGCCAAGCAGATACATCGGGTCCGGCGGATCGCCGCGCAGCCTGACCGGCGAAGCACTGATCCCGCAATTGCCGACGATCACCGTGGTCACGCCCTGGCTGAGCTTGGGCAGCATTTGCGGCTGGCGTATCACCACCGTGTCGTCATGGGTGTGCACGTCGATGAACCCCGGCGCCAGCACACGGCCGGCGGCGTCGATTTCCTTTGTCGCCCGGGCATCGCGCAGGTCGCCGATGCGCGCAATACGACCGGCACGGATCGCCACGTCGGCGTTGTAGCCGGGCCTGTCGGTGCCATCGATCACCAAGGCGTTGCGGATAAGCGTGTCGTATTGCATGTCAGTCTCCCAGCGGCAAATCGTCATCGCCGCCGCGGTAGTCGTCCAAGGCGAGCTTGACCCGCCGCAGACGCTCTTGATTGTCTTCAGGATGGGCCAGCGCCAGTTCAGTGGCGAGCACATCGATGGCCAGCAGCATGCCGTAGCGCGCCGCCGTCGGTTTATAGATGAAAGAGGTTTCGGCGCCCTGCAGCGGCAACAGCACATCGGCCAGGCGCGCCAGGGGCGAGTCGGTGCGGGTGATGGCAAGGATCGCTGCGCCGTAGCTGCGGGCCAGCTCGACCGCACCCAACAATTCCGGGGTGATACCGGTCAATGAACAGGCAATGACCAGATGCTGGTCGCTCAACGAAGTGGCCGTGATGCGCATCATCACCGGGTCGTGGCACGCGGCGATCGGATAGCCGAAACGCACCAGCCGCACCTGCAATTCTTCGCTGCACAACGCCGACCAGCCACCGAGCCCGAACGCGTGAATCATCCGCGCCTTGCCGATCATCCGCACCGCGTCGCCGAACCGTGACTCCTCGAACGCGGACAAGTGCTGGCGCAGGGTCGACTCGATATCGCCGACGATCTGTCCATAAAACGCCGATTGCTCGGGGGCGCCGGCGGGGTCGAGGAAACGGCTGCCAACGCCGCTGGCCTGGGCCAGCTGCAGGCGCAGATCGCGCAAGTCGCGACAGCCAACGGTGCGGGCAAAGCGCGACAGCGTGGCGCTGCTGACGTCGGCGCGCTGGGCCAGTTCATCCAGACTGGCGGAAGCGGCAAAGCCGACGTCGTCGAGCATCAGCCGGGCGATTCGTCCTTCCCCGGCGCTGAAGGAATCCTGACGGGAGCGGATCTGATAAAGGATGTCCATGACGGCACCTCTGTTGGGGCGCGCTCAGAGCACGCGCGCAAGCCCGAGGGTCAGGCCGAACGCGACCAGGGAAATCAGCGTTTCGAGCACGGTCCAGGTCTTGAAGGTTTGGGTGACGGTCATATTGAAGTATTCCTTGATCAGCCAGAAGCCGCCGTCGTTGACGTGGGAAAAGATAACCGACCCGGCGCCGGTCGCCAGCACCAGCAACTCGGGATGGGGATAACCCAGGCCGATCGCCACGGGGGCGACGATCCCCGAAGCCGTGGTCATTGCCACCGTGGCCGAGCCCGTGGCGACGCGCATCAATGCGGCGAACAACCAGCCCATGACCAGCGGTGACAATTGGAACTCCTGGGCCAGGCCAACGATTTGCTGGGTCACCCCGGCGTCCACCAGGATCCGGTTCAAACCACCGCCCGCGCCGACGAGCAAGGTGATGCTGGCCGTCGGCGCCAGGCATTCGTTGGTGAATTTGAGGATCGATTCGCGGTTGAAGCCCTGGGCCAGGCCCAGGGTCCAGAAGCTTAGGATCGTCGCCAGCAGCAAGGCGATCACCGAGTTGCCGATGAACAGCAAAAATTGGTTGAAGCCGCTGCCTGGTGTGGAGATCAGGTTGGCCCAGCCGCCGATCAGCATCAGGACCACCGGCAGCAAAATGGTGCCCAGGGTCAGACCAAAACCTGGCAGCTTGGCTCGGGGTTCGCGCTCAAGGAATTGCCGCTCCAGCGGGTTATCCGCCGGCAGTTGGATACGTGGCACGATGAATTTGGCGTACAGGGGACCGGCGATGATCGCGGTGGGGATGCCGATCAGGATCGCGTACAGCAAGGTCTGCCCCACCGAGGCCTGGAACGCCTGCACCGCCAGCATCGCCGCCGGATGCGGCGGCACCAGCGCATGAACCACCGAGAGCCCGGCGACCATCGGCAGCCCCACCATGAGGATCGACACACCGACACGCCGGGCAATGGTGAAGGCAATGGGCACCAGCAGCACGAAGCCGACCTCGAAAAATAACGGCAAGCCCACCAGGAACGCGATGCAGACCATTGCCCAGTGAGCGTTACGCTCGCCGAAGCGCTCGATCAGCGTCTGCGCCATCCGCTCCGCCCCGCCGGACTCGGCCATCATCTTGCCGAGCATCGTACCCAACGCGACCACCAGCGCGATGTGCCCCAACGTTTTGCCCACTCCCGCCTCGTAGGCGCCGACGACGCTGGACGGCGGCATCCCGGCCAAGAGCGCCAGGCCGATGGAAACCAGGGTAATCACGATGAAGGGATTGAGCCGGTAGCGGGCGATCAGGACGATCAACGCAATGATCGCGATAGCCGCGTAGACCAACAGCCAATAAGCGAAAGCAGGTGCCATGCGTTGCTCCTCGAATGGGGTCACGTCGATGTGTTGTGAAACTCATAAATCATTTCGACGACGATTCTTCAAACCCACTGAAAGTAATTTTCGTACGCAGACAAGAAATGTCGCTGACGGATATCGCGACGCGGCGTGGATGAAAATTCCCCACAAGACTTTCATCGCCCTTCGCCGTAGATGGCTGGCCGCCCGCCCCACAATTCCGTACCATCGCCGCCTGTTTTTCCGCACTACTCCCGGCAGTCGACTCTCAACCGACGCCCAGTCAGGTAAACCATGAAACCAGCTCGCCTTCGCGCCGACGTCCTTGCCGGCCTCACCACTTCTTTCGCCTTGCTGCCCGAATGCATCGCCTTCGCCTTGGTGGCTCACCTCAACCCGCTGATGGGGCTGTATGGCGCGTTTATGATTTGCACACTGACCGCCCTGTTCGGCGGACGGCCCGGCATGGTGTCGGGCGCAGCGGGGTCGATGGCTGTGGTGATCGTCGCGCTGGTGGTGCAACACGGCGCGCAATACCTGCTGGCCACGATCCTGTTGGGCGGGCTGATCATGATGGCGTTCGGACTGTTGCGATTGGGCAAGCTGGTGCGCATGGTCCCACACCCGGTAATGCTCGGGTTCGTCAACGGCCTCGCCATCGTCATCGCCCTGGCCCAACTGGAGCATTTCAAAAGTGACGGAAGTTGGCTGAGCGGCGCGGCGCTGTATTTGATGACCGGCCTCGTGGCGCTGACGATGGCTATCGTCTACGTGCTACCGCGCCTGACCCGTAGCGTGCCGCCGGCCCTGGTGGCGATCCTCGGCGTTGGTCTGGCGGTCTACTTGCTCGGCCTGCCGACTCGCACCCTGGGCGACATGGCGCACATCGCCGGCGGCTTGCCGGTCTTTGCCTTGCCGGACACTCCCTGGAACCTGGAAACCCTGCTAATCATCGCGCCCTATGCGCTGGTGATGGCGATGGTCGGCTTGCTGGAGACCTTGTTGACCTTGAACCTGACCGACGAAATCACTCAAAGCCGTGGCTACCCGGACCGTGAGTGCGTGGCGTTGGGTGCGGCAAACCTGGCGTCCGGCCTGTTCGGTGGGATGGGCGGTTGCGCGATGATCGGCCAGACCGTGATCAACCTCAGCTCTGGCGGTCGCGGCCGGTTATCCGGCGTGGTGGCTGGGGTAATGGTATTGCTGTTCGTGTTGTTCCTGTCGCCATTGATCGAGCGCATTCCGTTGGCCGCGCTGGTGGGGGTGATGTTCGTGGTGTCGCAACAGACCTTCGCCTGGGCCTCGTTGCGGGTGATCAACAAAGTGCCGAAGAATGATGTGCTGGTGATCGTTGCGGTCACCACCATCACCGTGTTCACCGACCTGGCGATGGCCGTACTGTGCGGAATCATCATTGCGGCGCTCAACTTCGCCTGGCAACAGGCTCGGGAGCTGTACGCCGATACGCATCTGGAAGCCGACGGCAGCAAGCTCTACCGCTTGCACGGCACGCTGTTCTTCGCCTCGACGACGCCGTTCCTCAACCAGTTCGATCCGGCCAACGACCCGGAGCTGGTGACGCTGGATTGCCGTCATCTGAGCTTCGTCGATTACTCGGCCATCGCCGCGCTGAAGACCTTGCGTGAGCGCTACAGCAAAGCTGGCAAGCACTTGCGGGTATTTCATCTGTCGGAGCGTTGCAAGCAGATGCTCAAGCGCGCGGGTGTGCATCACGACTGAGTTCAACACCTGGTTGGTTGATTGACCTGGACGTCACGAATCAGCCGTGGAATTCTCGCGAAGCGTACCCGGCGAGCTTGCCTTGGATGAAATCCAGGAAGCACTGGATCCGCAATGCCAGTTGGGAGTTGCGGTAATACACCGCGTTGATCGGCTGGCGGTAGCCGCTGTTGGCATCGGCCAGCAATACCTTGAGACGGCCGGCGCTGATGTCGTCGCGGGTCATGAAATCCGACAAGCAGGCGATGCCCTGCCCTTGCAGCGCCAGGTGACGCACCGTCTCGCCGCTGGACGCGCTGATGGCCGGCTGGATTGCCCAGCGATCCCCATGAATGTGGCGCAGCGGCCACTGGTTGAGGCCGTCGTTCTGGGCGAAACCCAGCAGCGAATGCTCGGCCAGCTCGGCGACGCTGGTAGCTGTACCGTGCCGCTTGAGGTACGCCGGGCTGGCCAGGATGTGCAACGGACTGCAGCCCAGCGACCGCGCGTGCAACGTCGAGTCGGTGAGGGTGCCGATACGGATGGCGATATCGGTGCTTTGTTCCAGCAGGTCGATGATCAGGTCGTTGCTGTTGAGTTCGAGCTGGATGTCCGGGTAGAGCGTGCGGAACTCTTCGATGTGCGGAACGATGGCGTGCAGCATGAACGGCGAGGCAGCATTGATCCGCAAGCGCCCGGCGGGGTTCTTCTGACGGGACGACAAGCGCTCCTCCAGCTCGTCCATCTGATCGAGAATGCCCTTGGCCTGCTCGAAGAAATACTTTCCCTCTTCGGTCAGGTCCATGCGGCGCGTGGTGCGATTGATCAATGTGGTATCGAGCTTGGCTTCCAGGCGCGACAACGTGCGGCTGACCGCCGACGGCGTCTGTCCGACCTGCTCGGCGGCGGCGGAAATCGACCCGCATTCGATCACGCAGACAAATATCTGCAACTCGTCGGATCTGGCTTTCACAGACGCCCTCTCGTTGGAATGCACATCCAGTGTGAAGGATGCTTTTGTGGCGAGGGAGCTTGCTCCCGCTGGGCTGCGTAGCAGCCCTAAAAAGGCGGCCGCTGCGCGCCCGAGCGGGAGCAAGCTCCCTCGCCACAGAAGCCCCCTCGCCTTGGGTGCGGGATTGCTTTCGGGTAAGTTCCGATACTAGCCGGATTAACGCGAAAGGCCGAACACCTCAATCAAATGCCGCTCATACCGCGCCACATCCTCTTCGATGTTCGGACGCTTCATCACGTCCACGCACAGGAACGTCGGCAGGCCGGTCATGCCGAGGAATTGGTTGGCTTTGTGAAAGGCGAAATACACGGCGTCCACGCCCTTGGCTTCGAAGAAATCAGTCGGGTCGTCGAAAGCTTGTTGTGGGGCGTTCCAAGTCAGCGACAGCATGTATTGCTTACCCTGCACGAGGCCGCCGCTGCCGTATTTCTGCGATGCATCGGAACGGGTGCGGCCGTCGCTGGCATAGAG
This sequence comes from Pseudomonas sp. Z5-35, assembly GCF_051131945.1. Lineage (NCBI taxonomy): Bacteria > Pseudomonadati > Pseudomonadota > Gammaproteobacteria > Pseudomonadales > Pseudomonadaceae > Pseudomonas > Pseudomonas sp. Z5-35. Next base: position 867,814 of record NZ_CP071640.1, on the reverse strand, counting down.
GCTGCCGTGGCCTTCGGTGAACACTTCGTCGATGTATTTCTTCACGGTCCACGGCGCGCCCATCCACCAGCCAGGCATTTGGTAGATGATCACGTCGGCCCAGAGAAACTTGGCGACCTCTTCCTTCACGTCGTAGCCGCCGTCGATGAAGGTGGTCTTCACGTCGAAACCGCCGCGGTCCAATACGCTGACCGCCGTGTCGTGAAGGGTGGCGTTGTAGCGACCGTCGGAGTGGGCAAATTGTTTACCACCATTGAGCAGCAGGACTTTTTTCATAGTGCCTCATCAGGTCCCATGACGTGCGCCGTGGAGCGGGCAGCGAAGGGACGGTTGAAAATGATGGCGGCAGAGTACCGGGGAGTGACGCGAGGAATAAGCACTGCGGGAGCAAAACTCATTTGACCAATACGCAAGAATAAGCCTCCGATTGTTGCCGTAGAATCCGTACAAACGTTAATTTCAGGACCTACGATGGACCAGCTGCACGGCTTTATCCTGTACGCCAAGACCCGCCCCGAAAAATCCGAAGCCTTCGAAGCGCTGTTTCGCGCCTACGTAGAACCGAGTCGCGCCGAGACCGGCTGCATCGAATACCACATGTTGCGCGACCAGCAGGACCCGACGTTGTTCATCTTCTATGAGATCTGGGCGTCCCAGGCTGACCTGGAGATGCATTCGAACCTGCCGCATATGAAGCAGTTTTTTGAGCAACGCATGGACTACCTGGAACGCGACTTCGATATCCGCCGCGTCGACATGCTCAGTCCATCCTCGGCTAGCCGCTGATCAACAGATGGCCGCCAAGCACGCCGAGGCCGATGAAAAAGACCCGCTTGAACAGTACGGCGCTGATCCGCTGGCGCAGCCATTGCCCCAGCCACATCCCCAACAACGCCGGCGCCAACGCCAGCAGCGAAGCGCTCAACTCGCCGCCGCCCAAGGCGCCACGCCATAGCAGGCCGGTCGCCAAGGCCAGTGTCGAGACGGTGAATGACAGGCCGAGGGCTTGCACCAGCTCATCCTTGCTCAGGCCCAACGCTTGCAGGTACGGCACCGCCGGAATGACGAACACGCCAGTCGCCGAGGTGATCACACCGGTCAGCAGGCCGCAGAGCGGAGCGAGCCAGTATTCACTGCTGGCGTTGACCCGCAGCGTCGGCAATAACAGCCCACTCAATGCATACAATACCAGCGCGGCACCGAGCGCCCGCACCGCCCAAGCGCCGCCCACCATGCCGATCCACAGCGTGCCGAGACCGGTGCCGATAAAAATCGCCAGCAGCAGCGGCCATAACCGCCGGATAAGCGCTCGCAGATGCCCGCCAGATGCCAATTGCCAAACGTTGGTCAGCGTTGCCGGAATGATCAGCAACGCCGCAGCCTGCGTCGGCGCCATAGCCAGCCCGAGCAAACCCATGGAGATGGTCGGCAGGCCCAGGCCGATAACGCCCTTGATCGTGCCAGCCAGAAAAAAGGTGCCAATGACCAATAGGGACAGCACCGGACCGAGGTTTTGATAAAACGCGATAAGTGTATTCATGGGCGTATCCTGCGCCGCGAGCGTTTGCTTGAAAATCCGTCATATACTCAGGCAGCCTCTCTTCCTGCAAGAGGCTGGAGTTTTCCATGCACTTCGACCTCATTGACTTGCGGCTCTACCTGAACATCCTCGAGACCGGCAATATCACCGCCGGCGCCGCCAACAGCCATTTATCCCTGGCGGCGGCGAGCGCGCGGGTCCGCGCGATGGAGGCGTCCCTGGGCATCGACTTGCTCGAACGCGGGCGGCGCGGCGTCACCCCGACGCCGGCGGGCAAAGCCTTGGCCCAGCATGCCCGGGTGCTGCTGCAACACGTCGAGCATCTGCAGCAGGACTTGGGCGAATACGCCAAGGGCGTCAAAGGGCGGGTGCGGCTGTTGTGCAACACCAGCGCCATGACCGAATACCTGCCGGAGTTGCTGGCGGGTTTCCTCAAGGCCCATGCGAACCTCGACATCGATCAACAGGAGTTGCCCAGCGCCCGAATCACTCATGCACTGCGCCAAGGCGCGGCGGACCTGGGTATCGTTTCCGACGCGGTGGATACCAGCGGCCTTCAGACCTGGCCTTTTCGCGACGATCCACTGGTCTTGATCCTACCGGCCGGACACCCTTTGGCTGACGGCCGCACGCCAAGTTTCAGCGAAACCCTTAGCCACGATTATGTAGGCCTGAACGCATCAAGCGCCTTGGCAATCCATCTGGAGGAGCAGGCATTGCACATCGGCTCACGCATGCAGATCCGCATTCGCGCCGACGGTTTCGACGGGGTGATTCGCATGGTGGCCCATGGCGCGGGTATTGCCGTCGTGCCGAAGGCTGCGATCGAGCGCCGCCCGCGCCAGCCTTCGTATCATTGCGTCGCGCTGCAGGAAGACTGGGCCCACCGGGCGCTGTTGTTATGCGCACGGAACTTCGAACGCTTACCCGCGTATGCCAAGGCCCTGGCCAGGCATTTGGCCGAGTGATGCGCGCTTCTGGACAACCCGGTGTCGAGCACAGGCATTTGCCCGGTTTCTCTGCGCGCTAGGGTGCAGGTTCTTTCCTGCCCCTTTCGGAGCTCACATGACCGCCCCCATCACCGTCCTGCGCGACACCCATCCGCTGCCCGTACTCGATGCCTGCAAATGGGAAAAACTCGAAGGCGACCCGCATACCGTCAACCTCAACGCCTACACCAGCGAAGACGGCAGCAAGATCATGGGCACCTGGATCTGCACACCTGGCAAATGGCGCGTGGATTACGTGAAGTGGGAATACTGCCATTTCCAGGAAGGCTACTGCGTGATTACCCCGGACGGGATGGCGCCGATTCACCTGCGCGCCGGTGACATTTTTGTCGTTGAGCCAGGCATGAAAGGCACTTGGGAAGTGGTCGAGACCGTGCGCAAATACTTCGTGTTTGCCTGAAACAAAAAAACGAGAGACCACCTGTGGCGAGGGAGCCCGCGCCCTCGCCACAAAAGCCTCCCGATATCAATGATCCTGTTGCGGCTTGCGATAGCTGTTCACAATCGCCGAAAAATCCTTCCCGCCCTCGCCCCGTTGGCTCATCGCCTGATACAACTGCTGCGCCACCGCGCCGAGTATCACCGGCTGACGCGCCTGCCGCGCGGCCTCGGTGGCCAGGCCCAGGTCCTTGAGCATCAGGTCGGCACCGAAACCGCCGGTGTAACCTCGCGCCGCCGGAGCCGTCTCGATCACACCGGGCCATGGGTTATAGGTGTCCGAGCTCCAGCAACGCCCCGTCGAGCTGTTGATGATGCCGGCCAGCACTTGCGTGTCGATCCCCAAGGCATCACCGAGCGCCATGGCTTCGCTGACGCCGACCATGGAAATCCCAAGCAGCAGGTTGTTGCAGATCTTGGCGATCTGCCCGGTGCCGACCTCGCCGCAGTGCACAATGTTGCGGCCCATTTGCGCCAGCACAGGCTGCAAGGTCGCGAACAACTCCGGCGTAGCGCCCACCATGAAGGTCAGGGTGCCTGCCGCTGCGCCGCCGGTGCCGCCCGAGACAGGCGCATCGGCCATGGCCACGCCTTGCCCGGCAGCGGCAGCCGCTACGTCGCGGGCGGTTTGTGGGTCGATGGTGCTGCAATCCACCGCCGGCGTGCCGGCGGCGATGCCAGCGAGCACGCCGTCTTCACCGAGCCAGACACTGCGCACATGAGCGGCAGCCGGCAGCATGGTAATGACCAGTGCCGCGCCTTGCGCCGCATCACGAGGCGAGGCGCTGATGGTGCCGCCCAACGCCGCGAGCTCGGCCAGCACGCTCTGGTTCAGGTCGAACAGATTCAGCGAATGGCCGGCCTTGAGCAGGTTGCGCGCCATCGGCGCGCCCATGTTGCCCAAGCCGATAAATGCGATATTCATGTCCGGCTCCTCAACGCAAATTGATGGTGGTGTTCACACCGTCGTTGACGCTGTCGTCATCGAACCAGCGCGCGGTAACGGTCTTGGTCTGAGTGTAGAACTGCACCACTTGTTTGCCGTATGGGCCGAGGTCGCCGAGTTTCGAACCGCGGGAACCGGTGAAGCTGAAGAACGGCACTGGCACCGGAATTGGGATATTGATGCCCACTTGGCCGACGTCGATTTCGCTCTGGAACTTGCGCGCCGCCGCTCCGCTCTGGGTGAACAGGCCGGTGCCGTTGCCAAATGGATTGGCATTGACCAGGGCGATCGCTTGATCGAGGGTATCGACCTCCAGCACCACCAGCACCGGGCCGAAGATTTCCTCGGTGTAAATGCGCATGTCGGTGGTTACGCCGGAGAACAGGGTCGGACCGACGAAGTTGCCCTGCTCGAAACCCGGCACGCTGATGTCGCGGCCGTCCAGTTCAAGCTCCGCGCCTTGCTGCACGCCGCTTTCGATCAATTCGAGGATACGCGCCTTGGCCCGCTTGGAAATCACCGGGCCGACGTCGGTACCCGGCTCGCTGCCCGCGTTGACCTTGAGTTTCTGCGCCAGCGCCTTGAGCTCCGGCAACCATTGCTTGGCCGCGCCCACCATCACCACGACCGAGGTCGCCATGCAGCGCTGGCCCGCCGCGCCGAAACCGGCACCGACCAAGGCATTGAGGGTTTGCTCGCGATTGGCATCCGGCAGCACCACCGCATGGTTCTTGGCGCCCATCATCGATTGCACGCGTTTGCCGTGACGGCCCGCCAAGTCATAGACATGGGTGCCGACCGCCGTCGAACCGACGAAGGAAACCGCCTTGATGTCCTTGTGGGTGCAGAGCGCATCCACCACGTCCTTGCCGCCGTGCACCACGTTGAGCACGCCCGCCGGCACGCCGGCCTCGATGGCCAGCTCCACCAGCAACATGGTCGACAGCGGATCCTGCTCGGACGGCTTGAGCACGAAGGTATTACCGCAGGCGATGGCCATCGGGAACATCCACAGCGGAATCATTGCCGGGAAGTTGAACGGGGTGATGCCCGCGCACACACCGATCGGCTGGCGCAGCGTGTAGGTGTCCACGCCACCGGCGACGTTCTCGGCAAACTCGCCCATTTGCAGGGTGCCGATGGAACAGCCGTGCTCGACCACTTCCAGGCCGCGGAAAATATCGCCCTCGGCGTCAGCAATGGTCTTGCCCTGCTCGGCGCTGAGCACCGCGGCGATGCGCTTGGAGTGCTCACGGATCAACGCCTGGAGCTTGAGCATGATGCGCATCCGCGCACCGATAGGCGTCAGCTTCCACTTCTGGAACGCTTGCTGGGCGGCGGCGATGGCAGCGTCGACTTCCAACGCAGTGGCGAACGGGACCTTCGCCAGCACCTGTTGCGTGGCCGGGTTGACGATGTCATGCCATTCGCTGGACTGGGATTCAACCCACTCGCCATTGATCAACAACTTGACGGTTTGCAGAGTGGTGTCGCTGGGCGTAAGGGAAACGTTCATGCTGGCCTCCGGGATTTGTTCTTATAAGAGAGCGCTGGTTCAGCAAAGACCAAGGTACACAGACACCTTGGTGACGAGACGGTTTTTGGAGTATAGATGTGCAAACTTCTAATAAGAACGCACATAAAAACCGGTCCATCATGCAAAAAAACATCACCTCTCTCGGGTCGCTGAATTGGGACGACCTCAAGTTTTTCCTCGAAGTGGCCCGTACCCGCAAGGCCAGCACGGCGGCGAAACGGCTGGCTGTCGATTACACCACAGTGTCACGACGCATCAGCTCGCTCGAAACATCACTGGGCACGCTGCTGTTTGAGAAATCCCGGACCAACGGTTTTGTCCTGACGGCTGAAGGCCAGCGGTTGCTGGGCTATGCCGAGTCGATCGAAAGCACGCTGCACATGGCTTGCGAACAGGTTTCAGGATCAGGCGTCGCGCTGTCCGGGCATGTACGCATGGGTTGCACCGAAGGCTTCGGCAGCTTTTTCATCACACCGCAGTTGAGCCATTTCGTCGACGCCTACCCGGCAATCTCGGTGGACATCCTTCCGCTGCCGCACTTCATCAGCCTGTCCAAGCGTGAAGCCGACATCGTCATTGCCCTGGAACGCCCCGAACACGGACCGTATGTATGCTGCAAATTGTGCGACTACCGACTGCAGCTCTACGCCACCCAGCAATACCTGGACAACCACCCGCCCATTCACCGCCCGGCAGACTTGGGCAAGCATTCGTTCATCAGCTATGTGGATGACCTGGCGTTCAGTTCCGAGCTGCTCTACCTGGCCAACGTGCTCCCCGGCGCGCACGCGCATCTGCGCAGCACCAGCGTGATCGCGCAATTCGTGGCGGCGCAGCAAGGCCGGTCGCTGGCAATCCTGCCATGTTTTTTGGCCGCCCAAGACCCGCGCTTGCTGCCGGTACTGCCAGAGGAAATCACCGTGACCCGGCAGTTCTGGATGTACTGTAGAGAAGACCTCAGGAAGCTCAAGCGGATCACCCTGTTGTGGGATTACATCCGGGAAGTCACCGAACAGAACCAGCCATTGCTGATGGGCAACAGCCGGGAGATGGTGTTCGCCGATTAGTCGGCGATGACCACGATGGCGACGCGACGATTCTCGGTGCGACCGTTAGCGGTGTCGTTGGACGCGACTGGCTGGCTACTACCGAGGCCGCGCAACTGAACGTTTTCTTCGCGCATGCCGACGCCGATCAACACTTTGCCGACACTGTTGGCCCGTCGTATCGACAATTGTTCGTTGTAGGCCTGGGAGCCTGATGCGTCGGTATGGCCATCGACGCGTACGCGCTCGATACGTGCACCCAGCAGCGCCTTGCCGATCCGCTCGACGATCTCGGTACTGGCCGTGTTGAGGCTTTCCACGTCGCTGCCAAACAACACCTTGCCGGAAAGACCGAAGGCCCAGCCTTCTTCAGTCAACTTGAACCCCTGCTCCTTGAGGACCGCTATTTGCGCTGGAGTAAGCCCTTTCTGCGGTGCCGTCTGGCATGCGGTGAGGGTAAAAATAGCGATGAATAAAAATGCCGCGTAACGCAGCAGAGGAAAACGAGAATTTGAAAGCATGCAATCAGCTCCTGGTTTGAAGATCCGCGACCGAGTGCTCCGACCCCGCCGTGTGTTGGCCGCCTCGGGCGAGGCGTTTGGCCTGGTACATCGCCGCATCGGCGGCACTGAGCAGGGCACCGGGCGTGGCGCCATGCTCGGGGTAAACGGCAATGCCGATACTGAGGGAAGTCAGGACCGAGGCATTGCCGGGCAATTGAATTGGCATCTCCATGCTCGCGATGATTTTTTCGGCGATACGTTCGGCGTCCTCGGTCTGGTGCAAGGGTGACAACAGCACGGCGAACTCATCACCTCCCAGGCGCGCCACCAGGTCATCCTCGCGCAGCTGCGCGCGGACCCGGGTCGCGACGGCCGTCAATACGGCGTCACCGGCGGCGTGACCAAAGTTGTCATTGATGCCCTTGAAGCGGTCACTGTCCAGGTACAGGACGGCCACTTGCTCGTCGAGCTTGCTGGCATTACGCAACGCACGGATCAGCCGGCCCTCGAAAAACGCCCGGTTCGGCAACCCCGTCAGACTGTCGTGGCTGGCTTGGTGGGCCAGGGTTTCGTTCTCGCTTTGTAAATGGGTCTGCCAAGACTCAAGTTCAGCGAGCAACGCGTTGAAGTCATTGCCCAGATTGTCCAGCTCGGCGATGTCGGCCGGCGGCACTCGACGGTCCAGGACGCGTTCGCAGCGCGCGGCGTGAGCCACTTCAGCCAGGCTGCGTAGAGGCCCGGTGATCGCCCGCAACTGACGTCGCGCCAGGAACAGCGCGACCCAGGCGCTGATCGCCGTGCATAAAATGATCCCAGCCAGGCCGCTGAGCAGAAAACGTAACAGGCTGCCGCCATGTCCTGCCAGCAGGATCCTGCCGACATTCTGCCCTTGATGGACGATGGGCAGGCTGATGGGCTTCTCCAGGAAGGCCTTGGCGATGTGCATTTCCAGTTCCGACAACAGGCCGGTTTCCGGTCGGTGCCAGTGGGCCAACAGTCGACCTTGCTCGTTGAACACCTGGGCATCGGCCACTTCTTCGGTGCTGGCAATCAAGGCAAGCGCTTCGGTGGCGGCGGCCGCGTCATCGAACACCACGGCGGCTTCCACCGTGTAGTTGATGGAACGGGCGATGAGGTGCAAGTTGTGATCGGCATAGACCCGCAAGGCAAGCACGCCCAGCAACGTCAGGGAAACGCTGGCCATGGTGATCGCCACCAGCGCGACGATCAAATGACCGCGGCCAATGACCGAGCCCAACGTAGGACGAATCCGCGGTCTCGACGAATTCATGGTGCGGCAGGCCTGCGGCGTGATAGCTGGAGCACGCTCGGATGGATACGCACGCCACTGCGGGCCACCGAATCGAGATTGACCTCGAACGACACTTGTTCATCACCGACCCGCAGGCAGAACAGGCTGCCGACGGTACATTGATCGCCGCCCTCGCTGATGCTCAACACCGGTTTACCGATCAAAGAGGCAAACAGGCGAACGCGTTCATCGCCGGTCAGCTGGCCGATGTAGACGGCGTTGCAGTCGGTGGGAATGCTTGGATGGTCCGCCAGCACTCGCTGCACGACCACCGGCCGACCGGTAGCCTGGATGGTGCCTTTGACCAGATCGTCCGTGTATTGGGTCGGCCCGACGATGCACAGTTGCAGCTGCGTTGGCTCCACAGGCCAGCGAGCGTAGCTGAGAATGCCCATCACGACTTGCGCAACCGCCTCGGCTCGCAGGTCGGCTCGGGTCGTGGACGGTGGATCCTGGGCGATAGCAACAGGCGACAGCAAACACAAGAGCGCAGCAGGCAAATGCCGGCATCGCTTCCTGCGAACTGTCTCCCATAGCCTCGTTGTCATGGACAATCTCTTGGTTGTAGATAAGAGCCGGAACGATAACACAGTGTCAAAAAGCCAGCGAGACAGTGAACTATAGCGACTTCCGACAAAAAACAGGCGCTTCACGGTCGAGACATTGCACCGCTATAGCTGATCGTTCATTCAGCCTGTTCCCACTCCAACATCAATCCGCTCAAGCGCTTGACCTTGCGCCGGACCGCTTCCTCGAATATTCCCGCACGCGGCTCTATCAGGCTGAACCAGCGCTTGCCCCGGGTAATGGCGGTATACACCAATTCCTTGGTTAACACCGGGTTCAACGCATCTGGAAGAATCAACGCCGTGTGGGTGAATTCCGAACCCTGGGACTTGTGTACGGTCATGGCGTACACGGTTTCCACATCATTCAGGCGGCTGGGAAGTACGAAACGCACTCCACCCTGGCCATCGTTACGCGGGAAGGCGACCCGCAAGACCTGTTTGCCCGCGTCAGGCCCGTCACGTTCGGGCAGCTTGAGGGCAATGCCGATATCGCCGTTCATCAACCCCAGCCCATAGTCGTTGCGGGTCATCAATACCGGACGCCCCTCGTACCACAGGTGATCGTTTTCGATCAGGCGAGCCCTGAGCAGTGCGGCTGTGATTCGCTGATTCAGCCCTTCGACGCCCCACGGACCTTTGCGTACAGCGCTGAGCAGTTGGAACTCGTCGAACGCCGACAGGACATCCCGCGCCCAATCGGCCCAGCAGCGATCTTCCAACGGGCGAGCAATGGCCGGGCGCAGTTGCCGCATGACGCTTAGATAATGCCGATATCCCTGCGGCCCCGCCGGCAGGCCGTCAAGCAGCAAACGCTCCAGCGTCCCGTCGTGCTCGCCTTTCAAGGCCAGGGTAAACAAGTCGTCATACTCGCCTTGCGATAACAACTGACGGGCTTGATCAGGCTGTTGCGCATTGACCCTGCGAGCCAGTTGGCCGATACCACTGCCCTCGCCAAAACGCCGCGAATGCCTGAGCATCACCACTTGCTGGGCCAAGGGGTGAGCACCATCGAGGTCCTGCTTCAGATCGCTGGCCGTCAGGTTTTCCCCGCTGACGGACTCGAGCCAAGCCAGGGTCTGCGGGCTATACCAGCCTTCCTCGGCATCCCGGCACAAATCCCCCAGTACCGCACCGGCCTCTACCGAAGCCAGTTGGTCCTTGTCCCCCAACAATATCAACCGCGCATGGGTCGGCAGCGCATCCAGCAAATTCGCCATCATTTCCAGATCGATCATCGACGCCTCATCGACCACCAATACATCCAGTGGCAATCGATTGCCCCGATGATGACGAAAATGTCGGGTACCGGGACGGCTGCCCAATAACCGGTGGACCGTGGTGACATCGCAAGGAATGCGTTCGCGCACGGCCTCGGTCACATCCAGCGTGCGGACTTGCTGGCTGATGGACTCGGTCAGGCGTGCCGCTGCCTTGCCGGTGGGCGCGGCCAGGCGAATGCGCAGCGGTTTTCCAGCCTCCACGGCCGGTGCCTGCAGCAAGGCGAGCAGGCGCACGACCGTAGTGGTCTTGCCGGTGCCCGGGCCACCGGTAACGATACTGAAGGCGCTCCGTGTCGCCAACGCACAGGCCAGTTTCTGCCAGTCGATCGGTCCTGTCTTGCTGGCCGGCCCGAACAACCCGGCCAGGCGCTCGCCCAAGTCAGCCGGCGCAGTTTCATGTTCGGCCAGTCGCTGGCGCAACGCTTCATCGATCCGTCGTTCGTACCCCCAGTAACGACGCAAGTAAAGGCGCTTGCCGGACAGTACCAACGGGCGTTGCTGCGCCTCCTCGCTCTTATCGACAGCCAGGGCTACCAGCCGGCTGGATGCCAGGACCTTGCACCAATGGGCACCCTCCAGGGTTCGCAACACCTGGGACGGCAGCAGTACCCCGCTTTGCAGGTCACCTTCCGGGGGCAATGACAGGGCAAAATCCGGCTCCTTGAGCGTCTCGAACAGGTCCAGGCAGACATGCCCGTGGCCCAGTTGATGGCTGGTGAGTGCCGCGGCAAGCAAGACCAACGGGTCGTCATCAGGCGCCAGGTCATGGAGAAACGCGACAAAAGCCTTGTCCAGGGCCCGCAGCCAACCACGCTCCACCCACCGCGTGAGCAACAGTAACAGGTCATTGGCGTGGCCCAGGGGCGCCAGGTTCATCAGGCTCTCGTCATCGGACGCCTTGGGCAGCAGATCGGCAAAAGAACGACTCATAACAATTCTCCCTGCACCCACGCCGGCTCGGCCTTGGGTTCGGGCGCCCCTTGGAACAGGCGATCGAGTTGTTCGATAAGGGTTCGTGGGGGTTTGGTGAAGTACACGCCCTGGCTGGCTGCGCGCGTTCCGCGAAGGAAGATGTACAACGCGCCACCCACGTGCCGGTCGTAGTCATAGTCGGGCAAGCGCGCCTTGAGCTGGCGATGCAGGGCCAACAGGTACAACACGTATTGCAGATCGTAACGATTGTCCAGGATCGATTGCTCCATGGCCTGCTCGGTATAGGCCGCATCATCGATACCCAACCAGTTGGATTTGTAATCGGCCACGTAATAACGACCGTCGTGCTCGAAGGTCAGGTCGATGAAGCCCTTGAACATGCCGTTGAGCAGCACCGGCTCCGCAGCGATGCGAGCCACGCCACCATGGGTCGATCGGCAGACCAGGTCATCGAGCTTGAGCACGTCGACCTTATGGCTGGCGAACCAGAACTCCATCTCGACCTGGAATCGCTCCAAGTGCCCCAACACCACCGGAGCCTGGTCCGCACCGCTCGGCAAAGGCGTTGTGATCAGGTGCAGCAACCAATCGCCAAGCGTATTGATCCAGCCGTTCCAGCCCCGACGATTGCAGCGCCGGGCAATGGCGTCCTCGATGATCCCCGGAGTCGTTGGGAAGCCTTCGCCGGCCGCCCATTCCAGAAGCCCGTGAAGAAAGGTGCCGGGGTTGGGACCGCGGGGAAAGCGGTGGATATCGCCGCCGGCAGCGACAGCTTCCCTCGGCGCGTCCGGGTCGAGTCGCTCGTCATCGAACAGCTTCTGCGCCTGCGGATTTTCCGGTGCGGTGTCGCTGCCTGCATTGAGGCTGTCGCCGAAGCGTAATGCGCTGTAGGACGCGATCCACCAGTTTTCGCTGGCCTTACGCACGGGTAGCAAGGGCTCGAGCAGTAACGCGTCGTTGCGGGCAGGCCGGTAGTGTTCAGCGCTGGGCTGCGGCATCTCCAGGCAGTTCACCGCTTGGCTGCCTTGTTGCAGATCTTCCAGCCACCGCCTCAATCCCACCGACTCGGTCAACGGCGCGCCTGCGCCGAGCAGATAACCCAAGGCAGACAGATGCAGGATCGAACGGTTGTTGCTGCCGCGCTTGAGATCGGCAACACCCAGCCAACAGGCATGCTGCGCGCGCGTAAGCGCCACGTACAAGAGGCGCAGATCCTCGGCCAGACGCTCGTCATCGGACTTGATGATCAGCTCTGGGGTAGGCGAGAGACTGATCTGCGCCTGGCCGGTTTCATCGTGGTAATGCAAAGGCAACCGACTGCCGTCGACCGGTTTCGTCGAGCAAATGAACGGCAAGAAAACCAACGGGTATTCGAGCCCCTTGGATTTATGGATCGTAACCACTTTGACCAACTGCTCGTCGCTTTCCAGGCGCAGGATCTGTTCTTCTCCCGCTTGCCCGGTCAATGCCAGGTGTTCGGAAAGATATCGAATCAACGCTTGTTCGCCATCCAGCTCGACCGCAGCCTGCTGCAACAGCTCGCACAAGTGCAACAAATTGGTCAGCACGCGCTCGCCGTCATCGCGCGTCATCAGCGCCTGGGGCAGTTTGAAATCGTGCAGCAGACGCCTCAGCATGGGCAGCACGCCTTGTGTACGCCAGACCATCCGATAGCCACGAAATTGCATGACACGACTTTCCCAGGCCAGCTCATCCTGGTTGAGGCGCTCCAATTCTGTCAGTGGCAAATTCAAGGTGATACTGGCCAGCGCTGCCCGCAGCGGTCGCTCGACATCCGGCTCGGCGCAAGCCTTGAGCCAGGCCAGCAAGTCCCGTGCTTCCTGCGAGGCGAAGACCGAGTCCTTGTCCGACAGATACACACTGCGCACACCGCGAGCGGACAGCTCGCCGCGCACGGCCTGCGCTTCCTTGCCGTCGCGCACCAGAATGGCGATATCGGCTGGCAGAATCCCGCGACGCATCGTTTCTTCCTGGACAAATCCGTCACGCCCCAACTGGCCGCCGTTAAGCAGCGCCGTGATTTCACTGGCGCAAGCAGCGGCCATTTGCTGTCGATACACCGCTCCGGAAATTGGCTGGTCCGAAGCCAGGTGCCAGATATTCAGGGCTGCCATGGCCTGTCCCGCGACCCACAAAGACTCCTTGCGTCCTTGGGACTCGACAGGCAGGAACGGCACCGGATTGCGACCCGATGGCTCACGGAACAAGAAAGCCCCGCGCCCCTGCGGACGCGACTCGGCACTCTGGAAAACATGGTTCACCGCGCTGACCATCGCATGACTGGAACGAAAGTTCGTTCCCAGCGTATGCAACCGACCAGCCGTGGCTTGCCGGGCGCGCAGGTAGGTATAGATGTCGGCACCGCGAAAAGCATAGATGGCTTGTTTTGGATCACCGATCAGGAAAAGCCCCGTCTCGGGATCATTGTCTTCAATGCGGTAGATGCTCTCGAAGATGCGGTACTGGACCGGATCGGTGTCCTGGAACTCGTCGATCAAAGCGACTGGAAACTGCTCGCGAATCAAGCTCGCCAGGCGCTCCCCGCCCTCAGCCTGCAAAGCCGCGTCCAGGCGCAACAGCATGTCGTCGAAGCCCATCTCCGCCCGGCGACGTTTCTCCGCTTCGAAGCGCGCCCCGACCCACTGCGCGGCATGCTGCAACACTGCGGCCTCCGGGGTAGGCAACGCATCCAGGCTGGCCTTGAGGCCCGACATGGCGTCCAGTCCGGGATGATTGGGCACCTCGCCTTTCCAGGCCTCTGCCATGCCCTCGGGCGTCAATCGCGTGAAGCCGGTGCCGATATCCAGGAGCTCGAGGCTTTCGTCTTCCACCCAGGCGGTGATTTTCTGAAACCACGGTTCGAAGTAACGGGCCTGCATCTTGCGCCCGTCGACGCTTTTATTGGCAACGCCTTGCTGGCAGATTTCCAAGAGTTCCACGGCCCATTGGCGCCAAGGAGCCTTGAGATCGAGCAAGGCGGCGCTGCGTTCCTGCAGGGACGTGGCGATGAGTTCGGCGGGGGCAAGTCCATCACCATTGCCGCGCTCGCTGGCAAATAACCCTCTTACTCGCGGCAGCAGCGCGGCGGGCCCGCCCCAATGAGTGCGCACCCAGCTCAACGCTTCGCCCTGCATCGAGTAGCAGAACAGTCGCCAGTAGTCGCGCAGCACCTCGCCGAGCAGTTCGCTGTGATCGGTTTCCAAGGTCTGGGTAAACAGGCTGCCGCTGTCAAAAGCGTGCTCGCGCAGCATCCGCTGGCACCAGCTATGGATAGTCGAAACAGCCGCTTCGTCCATCCACTGCGCGGCAATATCGAGTCGGTTCGCACAGGCTGCCCATTGCTCTGCATCGAACTCGTCGCGCAACGCCGCGATCAACGAGTCCGGGGCAGGAATTTCGTCGCGAAAAAACCGCGCCGCCTCTGCCAGGCGCGTGCGGATACGCTCACGCAGTTCCTTGGTGGCGGCGTCGGTAAAAGTCACCACCAGGATTTGCGGAGGCAGGAGCTCGCGACCAAACCGGTTCTGCGGACCGCCATGCCCCAACACCAGGCGCAGGTACAGCGCCGAGATGGTAAAGGTCTTGCCAGTCCCGGCGCTGGCTTCGATCAACTGGCTGCCACGTAGCGGAAAGGCCAGGGCCAAAGGGATTTGCCGGCTCATGAACGTCCTTCCTCGGCGGCCAATGAACGCCACGCGGCTTCGATTAGCGGTCGGTAAAGCGCATCGCACCAATCGGGAAATGTTTCGTCAGCCATCAAGGCATCGAAGTCGGCATATTGTCGAGCTAGCGCCGGGCTTTCGCGTCGCTCACCTTCAAACGTCAACCCGTCGCCTTCATAGGCTTTTCGAGCCGCCGCCTCGGCTTTGTCCGGGTCGCCCTGGCCGAGCCAGGCGAAAGCCGTCTTCACCGCTATCGGTAAAGGCTGGCGCATACCGCTCTGCCAGGCTTGCAACAGATCGCCGAGCAGCTTTCGCGCAACCGGCTCCTCAAAAGGCGCCAGTAGTAAACTATCGTCGCTGGCGACCAATGCCGTCGTCATCGAAAGTCCGCTGGCGCAGGCTACGAGATGGTTGACCCAGGGGCGTATCAGGCGATGCCATTTGCGGGTCTTGGTAGAGCCAATGCTGTTCGGGATCGCGGTGATGGCCAGGACTTCACCATCGGATCGCTGGTGCAAGCCGCTGAGCCAGCCTTCTACGCTGATATCGTTCAGTTGCAGGCTGACAGGCAACGCGCTTGTCAGCGGGGTTGGCCATAACGCCAGGAGCTGCTGGTAACGCTGGAGCAGGTCAGGCAGCGGCTCTACCAACTCACGCTGCATGCACTCACCAAAACCAGCCATGGGTAGCAGGCCGCTGTTCTGTAACCTCCTGGCATGAGCCTCCAGGGCCAGATCCGGTTGATCGAGGCGAACGAGAGCGGCCTCGAGCAGGCTGTCACTCAAGCTGTAGCGCTGCAGGGCATCGAGGACGAAGGGTTCGTCATTCGCCAGCGGAGCTTCAAAGGTCTCGAAAAATACCTTGAGCCGCTGACTGAAGAAATGACGGACAGGGTTGCGTAGGAAGTCCTGCAATTGACCGAGGGCCAAGGGTTCTTCCTGGACATAGGGGGCCAACATTGGAGGCGTGGCGACCTGATCGTGGCTATGGTGAAGCGCGCGCCATTCGCTGGCATAGCTGAACAGATCATCGCCCTGATAAAAATAACGGGCGCTGAACGGTTGCAAAGGATGTTCTTGGGTCAGTGCTTCGAGAAGCTCGCCATCGCTATCGCCATCTGGCAATTGCCAGCCGCTGGCGAGATGGTCACGCAACTGCCCGATCAAGACGGATGCAGGCCGATCGCTGTTGTCACGGATGCTGCGGCCGACCCAACTGATATAAAGCTTCTCCCGTGCAGAAAGCAGCGCTTCCAATAACAGGTAGCGGTCATCCTCACGCCGGGAACGGTCGCCAGGTCGGTAGTCGCTGCCCATGAGGTCGAAGTCCAACGGCGGTTGCGCTCGAGGGTAATCACCATCGTTCATTCCCAACAGGCAGACCAGCTTGAAGGGGATGGCGCGCATCGGCATCAAGGTACAGAAATTGACCGCCCCGGCGAGGAAGCGCTGGGACAATCGCCCCTGATCCAGCCCGGCCAGCCAGGCTTCTCTCACGACCGTCAAAGGCAGCTCGTCATCCAGTCCAACCGAATCGCAGGTTTCCAGCCAGGTTTCACGCAGGTCCTCCAGTTGGGCCAGCAAGTAGTCGTCATGCTCGTTGCTCGCCAGGAAGAACAACTGCATCAAGTCATGCAGGCGCGCGCCCCAGTCCTGGGGTGACGCCGGTTGACTGAGCTCTTGATGAGCGACCTCAAGCGCGTCCAGCAGGGCAACCAGCGGGCCGATCAATGCGGCGTCAAGGCCGCCGATTTCGTCATAGGGCTCAATGCCCTCGTAAGCCTGCGAGGTGCCGACGGCATATCCCAGCAACATGCGACGCAGGCCAAAACGCCAACTGTTCTGCTCAAGCTCCGCGGGCAGACCCAACCCTGCACGATGCTCGGCGTTCATGCCCCAGCGGATACCAGCCCCCTCGATCCAGCGGTGCAGTGTCGGCAAATCAGCCTCGTCAATGCCGAACCGCTCGCGCAATGCCGGCACATCGAGTAAATCGAGGACTTCGCTGACCGGGAAGCGACTATCAGGCAGCTTGAGCAAATGCTCGACGGCGATCAACAGAGGGTCGCGTCCACGCTGGCCCTGGTCAGTCAGCGTGAATGGAATGAAACGAGGGTCGGTCCTGTCGAGCTGGCCAAATACTGCCCGGATATGCGGCGCATAACTGTCAATGTCCGGGACCATGACGATGATATCCCGGGGGCGCAGGGTCGGGTCCTTGCTGAAATGGGCGAGCAACTGATCATGTAGGATTTCAACTTCGCGCTGGGCGCTGTGGGCAATATGAAAACGGATCGATCCATCTCGCTCGGTATCGACCGCTGGCCAGTGCTCCCGGGTTTCGTCCAAGGGGCGCAATTCGAGGATGTCATCCTGCAGCTGGCTGAGAAGGGTTGTGGGAGCGCTCTCGCTGAACAAATCGATCCGTCCCTCGCGAAATACCGAGCGATAGGTGTTTGGATCGTCATAACTGTCAAGGAGGTTGATGTAGTCGCGCCCTTGCTTTCCCCAGGCCGCCAAAAGCGGATGAGCGTGCTGATGCAACGCTTGCGGGTCGAGAATGTCTGGCATGCCGGTCTTGCGCGCCTGCCGCTTGTATTGATGGCGAAGCAAATCCTTGTCGGCAACGACGTCGGCCCAATGGTGACGGCACGGGTTGTGGACGCACAACAGAACCTGGCTGAATCGTGATAGGCCGGCGAGAGCCTCGAGAGCTTGTGCAGGCAACGAGGAAATGCCGAAGACTATTACCCGCGCAGGCAGACCTTGGGGAGCGACATCCAGACTATTGATCCGCTCAATATAGCGTTGATGGACGCCTGCTCGGCTTTGAGCCATGCCCTTCTCACCCACATCCAGCAACAAGGCCCGCCACAACTCCGCTTGCCAACAATTTGCCGGAGCGAGCGGCTTGGCTTCACCACGGACGCTTCTCGTCTGATGTCGTCCCTGCGCCCAATCTTCAAGCCAGTCGGCCCGGTACACCTGATATTGATCGAACAGATCGGCCAGGCGCTCGGACAGTTGGTATCGCTTGCGCAAGTCCGTGTCGTGGGTAAGAAAACGTCGCAGGGGTTCGAAATGGGGCTGTTCGATCAGTTGCGGAAGGAGGCGCATCAGCCTCCACGTGAGCGGAGCCTTATCCAATAGTGACTTTGCAGGAATTTCGTCACGGCCAAGTACCATCCGGTAGAGCTGCCACATAAAGCTGCCGGGCAACTGCACATCAATGGCAGCCGCAATACCGCAACCGCCCGTGTCATCGTCCTGCGGATCTTCCGCCAGTGCCAACTTCAGCCATTGGGCAATACCGTTGCTTTGTACCAGCGCGACTTCATTCTCAAGAGGCCCCAGCGGATAACGCCGCATCAGGCTGATTACCAGGCTGCGCAGCTCATCGAGGCGATTCCCATGGACCACCATGAAAGCAGGGGTGAGGGACGTCGCGTCTGGCATAAGGGCATCCTTGAAAAGTGCAAAAGCTAGGGCAGAACCTTAGCACTGTCGGGTGGCTGTGACAGCCAGGACCTGTCCGTGTCTGTCGTAAGAACTTTCCTGCGGGCAAAACAAAACCCCTACCTGCATCAGCAGATAGGGGTTTCGGAATTTAATCTTGACGATGACCTACTCTCACATGGGGAAACCCCACACTACCATCGGCGATGCATCGTTTCACTGCTGAGTTCGGGATGGGATCAGGTGGTTCCAATGCTCTATGGTCGTCAAGAAATTCGGGTACTGAGTCGTGGCCGGTTGGCCTCGCTTCAGCAAATTGGGTATGTGATAGCTTCGGTGTTTTGTGAGATTCGAACTTTCGGTTCGTTTCGTCTTCACACACCGCAATCTGGCGCCCTGCGAGCAGGATCAGCAAATTGCTTGGGTGTTATATGGTCAAGCCTCACGGGCAATTAGTACAGGTTAGCTCAACGCCTCACAGCGCTTACACACCCTGCCTATCAACGTCGTAGTCTTCGACGGCCCTTCAGGGGACTCAAGGTCCCAGTGAGATCTCATCTTGAGGCAAGTTTCCCGCTTAGATGCTTTCAGCGGTTATCTTTCCCGAACATAGCTACCCGGCAATGCCACTGGCGTGACAACCGGAACACCAGAGGTTCGTCCACTCCGGTCCTCTCGTACTAGGAGCAGCCCCTCTCAAATCTCAAACGTCCACGGCAGATAGGGACCGAACTGTCTCACGACGTTCTAAACCCAGCTCGCGTACCACTTTAAATGGCGAACAGCCATACCCTTGGGACCGGCTTCAGCCCCAGGATGTGATGAGCCGACATCGAGGTGCCAAACACCGCCGTCGATATGAACTCTTGGGCGGTATCAGCCTGTTATCCCCGGAGTACCTTTTATCCGTTGAGCGATGGCCCTTCCATACAGAACCACCGGATCACTAAGACCTACTTTCGTACCTGCTCGACGTGTCTGTCTCGCAGTCAAGCGCGCTTTTGCCTTTATACTCTACGACCGATTTCCGACCGGTCTGAGCGCACCTTCGTACTCCTCCGTTACTCTTTAGGAGGAGACCGCCCCAGTCAAACTACCCACCATACACTGTCCTCGATCCGGATAACGGACCTGAGTTAGAACCTCAAAGTTGCCAGGGTGGTATTTCAAGGTTGGCTCCACGCGAACTGGCGTCCACGCTTCAAAGCCTCCCACCTATCCTACACAAGCAAATTCAAAGTCCAGTGCAAAGCTATAGTAAAGGTTCACGGGGTCTTTCCGTCTAGCCGCGGATACACTGCATCTTCACAGCGATTTCAATTTCACTGAGTCTCGGGTGGAGACAGCGCCGCCATCGTTACGCCATTCGTGCAGGTCGGAACTTACCCGACAAGGAATTTCGCTACCTTAGGACCGTTATAGTTACGGCCGCCGTTTACCGGGGCTTCGATCAAGAGCTTCGCGTTAGCTAACCCCATCAATTAACCTTCCGGCACCGGGCAGGCGTCACACCCTATACGTCCACTTTCGTGTTTGCAGAGTGCTGTGTTTTTAATAAACAGTCGCAGCGGCCTGGTATCTTCGACCGGCGTGGGCTTACGCAGCAAGTGCTTCACCCTCACCGGCGCACCTTCTCCCGAAGTTACGGTGCCATTTTGCCTAGTTCCTTCACCCGAGTTCTCTCAAGCGCCTTGGTATTCTCTACCCAACCACCTGTGTCGGTTTGGGGTACGGTTCCTGGTTACCTGAAGCTTAGAAGCTTTTCTTGGAAGCATGGCATCAACCACTTCGTCACCCAAAGGGTAACTCGTCATCAGCTCTCGGCCTTAAGATCCCGGATTTACCTAAGATCTCAGCCTACCACCTTAAACTTGGACAACCAACGCCAAGCTGGCCTAGCCTTCTCCGTCCCTCCATCGCAATAACCAGAAGTACAGGAATATTAACCTGTTTTCCATCGACTACGCTTTTCAGCCTCGCCTTAGGGACCGACTAACCCTGCGTCGATTAACGTTGCGCAGGAAACCTTGGTCTTTCGGCGTGGGTGTTTTTCACACCCATTGTCGTTACTCATGTCAGCATTCGCACTTCTGATACCTCCAGCAAGCTTCTCAACTCACCTTCACAGGCTTACAGAACGCTCCTCTACCGCATCACTTGCGTGATACCCGTAGCTTCGGTGTATGGTTTGAGCCCCGTTACATCTTCCGCGCAGGCCGACTCGACTAGTGAGCTATTACGCTTTCTTTAAAGGGTGGCTGCTTCTAAGCCAACCTCCTAGCTGTCTAAGCCTTCCCACATCGTTTCCCACTTAACCATAACTTTGGGACCTTAGCTGACGGTCTGGGTTGTTTCCCTTTTCACGACGGACGTTAGCACCCGCCGTGTGTCTCCCATGCTCGGCACTTGTAGGTATTCGGAGTTTGCATCGGTTTGGTAAGTCGGGATGACCCCCTAGCCGAAACAGTGCTCTACCCCCTACAGTGATACATGAGGCGCTACCTAAATAGCTTTCGAGGAGAACCAGCTATCTCCGAGCTTGATTAGCCTTTCACTCCGATCCACAGGTCATCCGCTAACTTTTCAACGGTAGTCGGTTCGGTCCTCCAGTTAGTGTTACCCAACCTTCAACCTGCCCATGGATAGATCGCCCGGTTTCGGGTCTATTCCCAGCGACTAGACGCCCTATTAAGACTCGCTTTCGCTACGCCTCCCCTATTCGGTTAAGCTCGCCACTGAAAATAAGTCGCTGACCCATTATACAAAAGGTACGCAGTCACCCAACAAAGTGGGCTCCCACTGCTTGTACGCATACGGTTTCAGGATCTATTTCACTCCCCTCTCCGGGGTTCTTTTCGCCTTTCCCTCACGGTACTAGTTCACTATCGGTCAGTCAGTAGTATTTAGCCTTGGAGGATGGTCCCCCCATATTCAGACAAAGTTTCTCGTGCTCCGTCCTACTCGATTTCACTTCTAAGATCCTTTCGCGTACAGGGCTATCACCCACTATGGCCGCACTTTCCAGAGCGTTCCGCTAAAATCAAAGAAGCTTAAGGGCTAGTCCCCGTTCGCTCGCCACTACTAAGGGAATCTCGGTTGATTTCTTTTCCTCAGGGTACTTAGATGTTTCAGTTCCCCTGGTTCGCCTCTTGCACCTATGTATTCAGTACAAGATAACCATCTTATGATGGCTGGGTTCCCCCATTCAGACATCTCCGGATCACAGTCTGTTTGCCGACTCCCCGAAGCTTTTCGCAGGCTACCACGTCTTTCATCGCCTCTGACTGCCAAGGCATCCACCGTATGCGCTTCTTCACTTGACCATATAACCCCAAGCAATCTGGTTATACTGTGAAGACGACATTCGCCGAAAATTCGAATTCCTCAACTAAGAGAACTCACAAATTTTACCTTAGCCTGATCCGTTACCAGTGAAAGTAACGTCCAGTCTATCTTTCTATCACATACCCAAATTTTTAAAGAACGATCTAATCAAAAGACTAGAAATCAACATTCACCATCACGTCGATGGAATGCTCATTTCTAAGCTTTCAGAAGCAGTTTATGGTGGAGCCAAGCGGGATCGAACCGCTGACCTCCTGCGTGCAAGGCAGGCGCTCTCCCAGCTGAGCTATGGCCCCATTACAAAATTGGTGGGTCTGGGCAGATTCGAACTGCCGACCTCACCCTTATCAGGGGTGCGCTCTAACCAACTGAGCTACAGACCCAATTTCGAGCTTGTAACTGTTAGCTGTGAGCTATCAGCTTGGAGCTTAAAGCTGCTTCTATCGTCTTCTTCAATGAATCAAGCAATTCGTGTGGGAGCTCATGGAGCAGCTGCGGTCGTCGATTAAGGAGGTGATCCAGCCGCAGGTTCCCCTACGGCTACCTTGTTACGACTTCACCCCAGTCATGAATCACACCGTGGTAACCGTCCTCCCGAAGGTTAGACTAGCTACTTCTGGTGCAACCCACTCCCATGGTGTGACGGGCGGTGTGTACAAGGCCCGGGAACGTATTCACCGCGACATTCTGATTCGCGATTACTAGCGATTCCGACTTCACGCAGTCGAGTTGCAGACTGCGATCCGGACTACGATCGGTTTTGTGGGATTAGCTCCACCTCGCGGCTTGGCAACCCTCTGTACCGACCATTGTAGCACGTGTGTAGCCCAGGCCGTAAGGGCCATGATGACTTGACGTCATCCCCACCTTCCTCCGGTTTGTCACCGGCAGTCTCCTTAGAGTGCCCACCATAACGTGCTGGTAACTAAGGACAAGGGTTGCGCTCGTTACGGGACTTAACCCAACATCTCACGACACGAGCTGACGACAGCCATGCAGCACCTGTCTCAATGTTCCCGAAGGCACCAATCCATCTCTGGAAAGTTCATTGGATGTCAAGGCCTGGTAAGGTTCTTCGCGTTGCTTCGAATTAAACCACATGCTCCACCGCTTGTGCGGGCCCCCGTCAATTCATTTGAGTTTTAACCTTGCGGCCGTACTCCCCAGGCGGTCAACTTAATGCGTTAGCTGCGCCACTAAGAGCTCAAGGCTCCCAACGGCTAGTTGACATCGTTTACGGCGTGGACTACCAGGGTATCTAATCCTGTTTGCTCCCCACGCTTTCGCACCTCAGTGTCAGTATCAGTCCAGGTGGTCGCCTTCGCCACTGGTGTTCCTTCCTATATCTACGCATTTCACCGCTACACAGGAAATTCCACCACCCTCTACCATACTCTAGCTCGACAGTTTTGAATGCAGTTCCCAGGTTGAGCCCGGGGATTTCACATCCAACTTAACGAACCACCTACGCGCGCTTTACGCCCAGTAATTCCGATTAACGCTTGCACCCTCTGTATTACCGCGGCTGCTGGCACAGAGTTAGCCGGTGCTTATTCTGTCGGTAACGTCAAGACACCAACGTATTAGGTTAATGCCCTTCCTCCCAACTTAAAGTGCTTTACAATCCGAAGACCTTCTTCACACACGCGGCATGGCTGGATCAGGCTTTCGCCCATTGTCCAATATTCCCCACTGCTGCCTCCCGTAGGAGTCTGGACCGTGTCTCAGTTCCAGTGTGACTGATCATCCTCTCAGACCAGTTACGGATCGTCGCCTTGGTGAGCCATTACCCCACCAACTAGCTAATCCGACCTAGGCTCATCTGATAGCGCAAGGCCCGAAGGTCCCCTGCTTTCTCCCGTAGGACGTATGCGGTATTAGCGTCCGTTTCCGAGCGTTATCCCCCACTACCAGGCAGATTCCTAGGCATTACTCACCCGTCCGCCGCTCTCAAGAGGTGCAAGCACCTCTCTACCGCTCGACTTGCATGTGTTAGGCCTGCCGCCAGCGTTCAATCTGAGCCATGATCAAACTCTTCAGTTCAAACATCTTTGGGTTTTGAGAAAACCCTAAACTTGGCTCAGCAATCGTTGGTTACATCTTTGATTTCTCGCGGAGTAACTTGTGATGCTGATAATCTGTTGACTAGCAGTCTGACTCCACAAGCACCCACACGAATTGCTTGATTCAGTTGTTAAAGAGCGGTTGGCTGAGTCTTTCGTCTCAACCGAGGCGCGCATTCTACAGCGCCTTGTGTATCTGTCAAGCGGTTATTTTTAGAAGTTTTCAAAGTTTCCTTATCAACTTCAACCACTTGCGCTTCCGATCTCTCGTTAGCGGGAGGCGAATTCTACAGCGTTAGTCGCTGCTGTCAACACCTCTTTTTCTCCGCTTTCGACCGAGAAGATCGAACCGCCGATAAAGCCAAACAACGCCGCCCTACCCGCTCCTTCCGTGCCTCGACGAACTGAAGCACGCTTACATCGAAACCTACTTAACTCGTTGAAACTCAAGGAGTTTTCCGTTTCGACTGCGCCGGAAGTGGGGCGAATTATAGACACCCAGGATTTGCCGTCAACCCTTTATTTCATAATTCTGTCATATCGGTCGAAAAGCCCCGCGAACACAGAGGCCTGCGTCCTAGGGCGCAGGCCTCCCAGCCATCCCCTTACAAGCTAGGGAAAGCGAACTGCGAAGCCTCGTGACTGGCGCGCTGTGGCCAGCGCTGGGTGATGGCCTTGCGGCGGGTATAGAAACGCACCCCGTCCGGACCGTAGGCATGCAAGTCGCCGAACAGCGAGCGCTTCCAACCACCAAAGCTGTGATAAGCGACAGGAACCGGCAGGGGAACGTTGACGCCGACCATCCCTACTTCAATCTCATCGCAAAACAACCGCGCTGCTTCACCATCCCGGGTAAAGATGCACGTGCCGTTGCCATACTCGTGATCGTTGATAAGTTGCATCGCCTCTTCCAGGCTGTTGACTCGGACGACGCACAATACCGGCCCGAAGATCTCTTCCTTATAGATGCGCATCTCAGGCATTACGCGATCAAACAGACAGCCCCCCAGGAAAAATCCCTCTTCGTAGCCGCTCACACTCAAGCCACGGCCATCGACAACCAGCGAAGCCCCCGCCGCCACACCGTCTTCTATATAGCTACTGACTTTGTCGCGGTGTTGACCGGTCACAAGCGGCCCCATGTCCAGCCCGCAAGACGTCCCGGCGCCGATCTTCAACCCCTTGATTTGCGGCACCAACTTGGCCACCAGTGCATCCGCCACCTGGTCACCGACACACACCGCCACCGAAATCGCCATGCAACGTTCACCGCACGAACCGTATGCCGCGCCCATCAGTGCGCTGACGGCATTATCCAAATCTGCATCCGGCATCAGTACCGCATGGTTCTTGGCACCGCCCAGCGCCTGGACGCGCTTACCGCGCCGGGTACCCTCGGCATAGATGTACTCGGCAATCGGCGTCGAGCCGACAAAACTCAGCGCCTTCACCTCTGGCGCCTCGATCAACGCATCCACTGCCACCTTGTCGCCATGGATCACGCTCAGCACACCCTTGGGCAATCCCGCTTCCAGCAATAGCTGGGCGATCAACAGGGTGGAACTCGGGTCGCGCTCGGACGGCTTGAGAATGAAGCAATTGCCGCAGACGATCGCCAGCGGATACATCCACAGTGGCACCATCGCTGGAAAGTTGAACGGAGTGATACCCGCCACAACTCCCAGAGGCT
This sequence comes from Pseudomonas sp. Z5-35, assembly GCF_051131945.1. Lineage (NCBI taxonomy): Bacteria > Pseudomonadati > Pseudomonadota > Gammaproteobacteria > Pseudomonadales > Pseudomonadaceae > Pseudomonas > Pseudomonas sp. Z5-35. Next base: position 842,464 of record NZ_CP071640.1, on the reverse strand, counting down.
GGAAGTCTGACCAGGCGTCGATGTTCGGTCCTACGTTGCGGCTGTATTCACCCTTCAGGATTTCCGGCGCTGCACAGGCAAACTCGACGTTTTCAATACCGCGCTTGAGTTCACCAGCGGCGTCCTCCAAGGTCTTGCCATGTTCTTCGCTGATCAGTTGGGCAATGCGCGACTCGTTCTGCTCCAACAACTGCTTGAAGCGAAACATTACTTGGGCACGCTTGGCCGCCGGCGTGTTGCGCCAGGCCGGAAAAGCCGCCTTGGCGGCATCGATGGCCTGCTGGACCGTGGCGCGATCCGCCAGCGGCACCTTATGGATAGCCTGGCCAGTGGATGGGTTGAACACGTCGGCGGTGCGCGCGCTATCGCTCGACAGTTCGCCATTGATCAAATGCGGGATGAGGCTCATGAGGACTCCAGACAATTCGGTCACCAGACGCCCGCTACAGGGCGCCTGTCTATAAAGAAGACATCAATCGATTTTATTCAACACTTCGCCGACTGCATCGAACAGACGATCCAGGTCCTGCGGCTTGCTGTTGAACGTCGGTCCGAACTGCAGGGTGTCACCGCCAAAGCGCACATAGAAACCGGCCTTCCACAGCGCCATGCCCGCCTCGAAAGGACGCACGATGGCATCACCATCGCGCGGCGCAATCTGGATCGCCCCGGCCAAGCCGTAGTTGCGAATATCGATGACGTTCTTCGAGCCCTTCAAACCATGCAAAGCGTTCTCGAAATGTGGCGCGACCTCGGCCACGCTTTGCACCAGGTTTTCTTTCTGCAACAAGTCCAGTGCCGCCAAGCCTGCCGCGCACGCCACTGGGTGCGCCGAGTACGTATAGCCATGGGGAAACTCGACGGCGTACTCAGGTGTCGCCTGGCTCATGAAGGTCTGGTAGATCTCGGAGCTGGCAATCACCGCACCCATGGGGATCGCGCCATTGGTGACTTGCTTGGCGATGCACATCAGGTCCGGAACCACGCCAAAGCTATCAGCGCCGAACATTGAACCGGTACGACCAAAACCGGTAATGACCTCGTCGAATACCAGCAGGATGTTGTGCTGATCGCAGATGTCCCGCAGGCGTTTCAGATATCCCTCCGGCGGCACCAATACACCGGCAGACCCGGCCATCGGCTCGACAAATACCGCCGCGATATTGGAAGCGTCGTGCAGCTCGATCAACTTCAACAACTCATCGGCCAAAGCAATACCGCCTTCCTTGGGCATGCCACGCGAATAGGCATTGCTGGCGAGCAAAGTGTGGGGCAAATGATCGACATCCATCATGGCCTGGCCGAACAACTTGCGGTTGCCACTGACGCCGCCAAGGCTGGTGCCGGCAATGTTCACGCCGTGATAACCACGGGCGCGACCGATCATTTTGGTCTTGGTCGCCTGTCCCTTGAGGCGCCAATAGGCGCGGACCATCTTCACCGCGGTATCGGCGCACTCGGAACCGGAGTCGGTGAAGAACACATGGTCAAGATTGCCTGGGGTCAGGCTGGTGATTTTTTCCGCCAACTGGAACGACAGCGGATGCCCGTATTGGAAGCCCGGCGAGTAATCGAGCGTACCCAGCTGCTTGGCGACCGCTTCCTGGATTTCCTTGCGGGTGTGCCCGGCGCCGCACGTCCACAGGCCTGACAGCGAATCATAGACCTTGCGGCCCTTGTCATCGGTCAACCAACTGCCTTCGGCGGCAACGATCAGCCGAGGGTCGCGTTGGAAGTTGCGATTGGCCGTGTAGGGCATCCAGTGGGCATCCAGCTTGAGCTGGCTGGCCAGGGATCCGGGAGCGTGTTCGGGCATGTTCATCGACAAAACCTCGCAGGGCGTAAGCGGCATGAAGTCAGAAGCGTTCTTGCAGCTAAATTGCCACGGGGATAAAGTCGGTGAAATCCAACTTTTCTAACCTTCAGTCGGCAGATCACTAAACTATGAGCGTCCGTCGTTCCGATCCCCTGGCCCAAGTCAGCGACTTCGACATCCGCTTGCTGCGCATTTTCCGAAGCGTGGTGGAATGCGGGGGATTCTCTGCCGCCGAGACGGTACTCGGGATCGGCCGCTCAGCCATCAGCCAGCAGATGAATGATCTGGAACAGCGCCTCGGCCTGCGCCTATGCCAGCGCGGGCGCGCGGGGTTTTCCCTGACGGAAGAAGGCCGCGAAGTCTATCAATCAGCCCTGCAGTTATTGAGCGCGCTGGAAAGCTTTCGTACCGAGGTCAACGGTCTTCACCAGCACCTGCGCGGTGAATTGACCATCGGCCTGACGGACAACCTCGTCACTCTGCCCCATATGCGCATCACTCATGCCTTGGCCCAGTTGAAGGAGCGCGGGCCAGATGTGCAGATCCAGATCCGCATGATCGCTCCCAACGAAGTCGAGCAAGGCGTGCTCGACGGTCGCCTGCATGTCGGTGTAGTTCCCCAGGCCAGCGCTCTTTCCGGCCTCGAATATCAACCGCTCTACAGCGAACGCTCACTGCTGTACTGCGCGGTGGGACATCCGCTGTTTTATGTCGACGACCAGCAGCTTGAAGATGCGCGTCTCGACAGCCAGGACGCCATCGCCCCGACCTTTCGCCTGCCCACCGAAATCCAGGCTCATTACCAGGCGCTCAATTGCACCGCCAGCGCCTCGGACCGCGAAGGCATGGCGTTCCTGATTCTCACCGGGCGTTTTATCGGTTACCTGCCGGATCACTACGCCAATCTGTGGGTCCAGCAAGGCCGGCTGCGAGCACTCAAACCCTTGGCGCGCTTCTACGATTTGAGCCTGGCATCGGTCACGCGCAAGGGTCGTCGCCCGCACCTGGTACTGGAAAGCTTCCTCGAAAGCCTGGCGGCAACCCGCTGAGATGTCTCCAACGCATGGCTTTTATAGCGGTGGTACTTGTCGGATCGGCACCGGTGCGCTATGAACGCATTTGCCCGCTCCCACAGACCCAGCCCGGAAACGTCCATGACCTTTGAAGTTCCCGCCCATGGTGGCAAGCCTACCGGCCGCATTCGTCAAAAGAATGAAGAGACTATCCTCAGGGCCGCCGAGGATGAGTTCGCCCGGCACGGTTTCAAGGGCACCAGCATGAACACCATCGCCGTGAAAGCCGGATTACCCAAGGCGAACCTGCATTACTATTTCACCAACAAGCTCGGGCTCTACGTGGCGGTGCTGAGCAACATCATTCAGTTGTGGGACAGCACGTTCAACTCTCTGACGGCCGAGGATGATCCGGCACAGGCGTTGACCCGCTATATCCGCGCCAAGATGGAGTTTTCCCGGCAGCATCCCCAGGCGTCGCGGATCTTTGCCATGGAGGTGATCAGCGGCGGCGAATGCCTGAGCGAATATTTCAACCAGGACTATCGCGCTTGGTTCAAGGGCCGGGCAGCGGTGTTCCAGGCGTGGATCGATGCGGGCAAAATGGATCCGGTCGATCCGGTGCACCTTATCTTCCTGCTGTGGGGCAGCACCCAACATTACGCCGATTTCGCCACGCAGATCTGCCGCGTGACCGGACGCAGCAAGTTGACCAAGCAAGACATGATCGATGCCGGCGACAACTTGATCCGCATCATCCTCAAAGGCTGCGGCCTGACACCAGACCTCTAGGATTCCATGCCTTATACCCTCGCCGGCTTTTGCGAATACCGAGAAGAAATCCGCAAGAGCCGATTCATTACCTTCGCGGCCCCCATCACCAGCCCCGCCGAGGCCCAGGCCTTTATCGAACAGCACAGCGACCCTGATGCCACGCATAACTGCTGGGCGTGGAAACTGGGTGACCAGTACCGCAGCAACGACGACGGCGAGCCGGGCGGCACCGCCGGGCGCCCTATCCTCGCCGCCATCCAGGCCCAGGATTGCGACCAGGTCGTGGTGCTGGTCATACGCTGGTACGGCGGAGTCCAGTTGGGCACCGGAGGCCTGGCTCGCGCCTACGGCGGTGGCGCCAATAAATGCCTGCAAAACGCCGATAAGATCCAGTCGATCAGCCGCGTGGCGCTGCGCTGTATCTGCGGGTTCGCGGAGCTGGCCCTGGTGAAGCTGCGGATAGCCGAATGCGGTGGCCTGGTCCACACCGAGGAGTTCACCGCCAACGGCGTGAAACTCCAATTAGCGGTGGGTGAAGAGCACATTGAAAGCCTGCAAGCGCGACTGGCCGACTTGAGCCGCGGACAGATATTGCTGGAGCGCCAACACGCCACATGATGCCCAATGCAGCCACCAGACTTGCCCACACCCGCTGTGCACCCGCCTGTGGATAACCTGGGCGCACTACGCTGTAACCCTTTTGTCATGCGGCTTTCCGAGCATTGTTCATTTTTCGTACAAAAAATGCCGACCAAGTCGAATCCCATCAAAAAACAACTGCTTGCAGTGCTTTAGCACCTTTAGAAGAAAGCTGCACCGGGCTTATGCCTGAGTTTTAACCTTGCGCACAATAACTGTGGAGCAACCTGTGGATAACCCGTTCATGGCTTCAACGGCCCCAAGAACAGCATGGGTTGCAGCCGCTTGCTCATTTTTTAACCAGACATGACGAGACAACCGGTTCATGTTGGGCGGTGAGCGCTTCATCCCGAACGGGCAATAGTTGCGCTACGCCCCATACCAGCTCAAAAAACAGGAAAAACCACAGCACGGCACTGGCACCGTGTAACAGCGCATAAAGCTGCCAAACCGAAAACAGGAACCGCGCCGCCGCGTCGTAACGACCATAGATCGACAGAGGATGACGAATCCGCAAGACCGCCCATACGCAGACAATCGAGCCCAAGAGATTCGCCATCAATAAATGCATCGGCTCGAACGGCGGCAGCTGGCCTGGCAGGTTGAACAGTCGGCTGACGCTTTCCAGCAGACCGTGCAGCGCGACAAAACTCCACGGCGTGATAAACGCAGCCGTGACAATCAGGTCGTAGCAAGCACTGGCCCGAACCAATCGACGATATTGCGCAGAAGTCCACATTCACTTTGCTCCAGATAATCGGGAAGCAAAGAGGCTAAAGCCTGGAGTATGCTCGAGGGTCAAGCGCCTTCTCGGAGACCCACGATGCGTATCGGTGAACTGGCCCAGGCCTGTGCCGTCAGCCGCGACACGCTGCGTTTCTATGAGCAGCGAGGCCTGATCGCAGCGCAACGCACCGCCAACGGCTATCGCGACTATCCCGCCGACATGGTGCAACTGGTGCTCTATATCAAGACGGCCCAACGCCTGGGCTTTACCCTTGGCGAAATCGGCAACAGCGTGGCCGCCCTGTGGCATGCCCCGGATCCGGACGTCGCCGTGACGCAATTGCTACACGACAAGCTGAACCTGATCGAAACCCGCATGACCGAACTCGACGCGTTGCGTCACGAGCTGAAACAACGGCTCGGGCAACGTTGTCCATTAAATCCGTGACTTTTTCTTTCAAGGAAGCATTCATGAATTCGGCAAAAAACGCATTGGTCATCGGCGCCTCCCGAGGCCTGGGCCTGGGTCTGGTAAAGACGCTTCTGAGCGATGGCTGGAACGTGATCGCCACCGTGCGCAACCCGCAGAACGCGCAAGCCTTGAAGGCGTTGGGCCCGGTGCGGATTGAAAGGCTCGACATGGACGACCAACAAGCTGTTATCGCCTTGAGTCAGCAGCTCAAGGATCAAATCTTTGACCTGTTGTTCGTCAATGCCGGCGTCAAGGGGCCGGAAAACCAAGCCCCTGGAGGCGCAACACTGGCCGAAGTGGGGCAGTTGTTCTACACCAACGCGGTGGCACCCATTAATCTCGCCCAGCGCTTCGTCGGTCAGATCCGCGACGGCAGCGGCGTGCTGGCGTTCATGAGTTCGGTGCTGGGTAGCGTGACCATGCCCGATGCGCCAGAACTGGCGCTGTACAAGGCAAGCAAGGCCGCGCTCAACTCCATGACCAACAGTTTTGTCGGCCAATTGGGCGACAAGGCATTGACTGTGCTGTCGCTGCATCCGGGCTGGGTGAAGACTGACATGGGCGGTGAAGGTGCCGACCTGGACGTGGAGACCAGTACCCGCGGGCTGATCGACCAGGTCAATGCCTATGCCGCCAAGGGTGGGCATCACTTCGTCAATTACAAAGGCGAAACGATTCCCTGGTAACCCGAACGCGTTCTCGGTCGGGCACTGGATAAGTGCCCGCCAACCTGAGTAAACTCCGAACCTCGCCGTTCCCCGGCGACCCTGGATCAGCAGACAGGGCATCACTGAGCTGGCTAACCTGAACCCACTTTCAGAGGAGCCGGCCACCATGCCTGCGACCCGTACCTGGTTAAAAAATCCCCTCGCCATTTTCACCGGCAACGGCCTCGATGCCCGTGGCGGTCTCGTCCTGCAGGACGGTGTGATCATCGAACTGCTGCGCGCCGGGCAACGTCCCGCGCAACCTTGCGACAGCGTGTTCGACGCTCGCGAACATGTGATCCTGCCGGGACTGATCAACACCCACCATCATTTCTACCAGACCCTGACTCGCGCCTGGGCGCCCGTGGTAAGCGAACCGTTGTTCCCCTGGCTGAAAACCCTCTACCCCGTGTGGGCGCGGCTGACCCCGGCAAAACTCGCGCTGGCAAGCAAAGTGGCGTTGGCTGAGCTGTTGTTGTCGGGCTGCACCACGGCGGCCGACCACCACTATCTGTTTCCCGAAGGCCTGGAAAACGCCATCGACGTGCAGGTAGAAACAGTCCGTGAACTGGGCATGCGCGCAATGCTGACCCGCGGTTCCATGAGCCTGGGCGAAGCGGACGGAGGTTTGCCGCCGCAGCAGACCGTGCAGCAGGGCGAGGTGATTCTCGACGACAGCCAGCGGCTGATTGCTCAATACCACGAGCGCGGTGACGGCGCGCGAATCCAGATCGCCCTGGCGCCCTGCTCGCCGTTTTCCGTCACGCCCGAGATCATGCATGCCAGCGCCGAACTGGCGGAAAAACTCGACGTGCGCCTGCACACGCATTTGGCCGAAACCCTCGACGAAGAAGACTTCTGCCTGCAACGTTTCGGCCTGCGCACGGTGGACTATCTGGACAGTGTCGGCTGGCTCGGCCCCCGCACCTGGCTGGCCCATGGCATCCATTTCAACCCTGACGAAATCACCCGCCTTGGCGCCGCCGGGACCGGCATCTGCCATTGCCCCAGCTCCAATATGCGCCTGGCCTCGGGCATCTGTCCGACGCTTGAGCTGACCGACGCCGGCGCACCGCTGGGCCTGGGCGTGGACGGCTCGGCATCCAACGATGCCTCGAACATGATCCTCGAAACCCGCCAGGCGCTATACATCCAGCGCCTGCGCTATGGCGCGCAAGCGATCACACCGGAGCGCGTGCTCGGCTGGGCGACCCGGGGTTCGGCGCAACTGCTGGGGCGCAGCGACATCGGTGAATTGGCGGTGGGCAAACAGGCCGACCTGGCGCTGTTCAAACTGGATGAACTGCGCTTCTCCGGCAGTCATGACCCGATTTCAGCGCTGCTGCTATGCGGCGCCGACCGGGCGGATCGAGTGATGATCGCCGGGCAATGGCGAGTGATTGACGGGCAGGTCGAGGGGCTGGACCTGAAGGGACTGATTGCCGACCACAGCCAAGCGGCGCGGGAGCTGATCGCAGCCTCCTGATCCCGCCCATAAGGGGGTTGCCCGGGCGTTAAAGTCCCAGCAACGACAACATGATAAAAGTCGCAAAGAGCACAAAGTGAGTCATCCCTTCGATGGCGTTGGTTTCGCCATCGTTGAGGTTGATGGCGCTGACGATCAGGGTGATGAAGATCATCACCGTCTGCACCGGGGTCATCGCCATCTGGAAAGGCTGGCCGGTGTAAAGCGCCATGGCTTCCATCACCGGCACGGTCAGGATCACGGTGGACAGCGACGCCCCCAGCGCGATGTTGACCACCGACTGCATGCGATTGGCGAGGGCTGCGCGCAAGGCAGTGAGGATCTCCGGTGCAGCGGAGATGGCCGCCACCAGGATCGCCGTCACCACCGGCGGCGCGCCCGAGCCTTCCAGCCCCAGGTCGATGGCCTTGGACATGACCTCGGCCAGCGCACCGATGACCACCACGCCAAACACCAGGGCACTGATGGAAAACGCCAGGCTGATGGGCTTCGGCTCGTTTTCTACCGGCTCTTTCCTGCGACGTTTTTCCGGATAGCTGTAGCTGAAGAAATAACTGTGGGGCCCCACCTGCATGCGCACGAACAACGTATACAACACGATCATCGCGCCGATGGTGAATGCCGAATAATGCTTCCAGTTCTCTTGCGGTATGAACTCCGGCACCACCATCGATACCCCCATGGCGGTGAGGATCATCACACTGTAGGTGCGCGCCGAATCGTCGTTATAGACCTGCTCGCCATGCTTGAGCCCGCCCATCAACGCCGCCAGCCCGAGAATACCGTTGATGTCGAGCATGACCGCTGAATAAATCGTGTCCCGCACCAGGGTCGGCGACGCCTCGTTGCTCATCATGATGGCCAGGATCACGACTTCCACCAGCACCGCGGACAAGGTCAAAATCATGGTGCCGTAGGGATCGCCAACCTTTTCCGCCAACAGCTCAGCGTGGTGAGCGACACGCATGGAGGCGGAAACGATAAAACCGATCAGCACCAATCCACCGACCAGCGCCACGACCCGCCCGCTACCCAGCAGCCAATGCTCCAACGGATAAGCGATGAATGCAGCAAGCAGCGCCAGTAACAACAGTTTTTCTTGCTTGATCAACGTGAACATCGTGGGCCTGTCGCCATGGATGGGTCATGAGCTACTAGACTGTGACGTGCCGGGAACGTTTCCTCCAGATGTGACGTAGCTGTCCTCCAGGCATGAACACTTAGTGGATCAGCCGGTCAGGTTTTACCCGACATCGGCGCCCGTCCCTGTAGAATGCCCGCCATCGATTCGCTGATGAGAAAAACACATGTACGACTGGCTTAACGCCCTGCCCAAGGCTGAACTGCATTTGCATCTGGAAGGCTCGCTGGAGCCCGAGCTGTTGTTCGCCCTGGCCGAGCGCAACAAGATCGCCTTGCCCTGGAATGACGTGGACACCCTGCGCCAGGCCTATGCCTTCAACAACCTGCAGGAGTTTCTCGACCTGTATTACCAGGGCGCCGATGTACTGCGCACGTCCCAGGATTTCTACGACCTGACCTGGGCCTATCTGCTGCGCTGCAAGGCACAGAACGTCATCCACACCGAACCGTTCTTCGATCCGCAGACCCACACCGACCGAGGCATTCCATTCGAAGTGGTGCTCAACGGCATCGCCGCCGCGCTCAAGGACGGCGAGCAACAGCTGGGGATCTCCAGCGGCTTGATCCTGAGTTTCCTGCGCCACCTGAGCGAAGAACAGGCCGAAAAAACCCTCGACCAAGCCCTGCCGTTTCGCGATGCGTTCGTCGCCGTGGGCCTGGACAGTTCGGAGATGGGTCATCCACCGAGCAAGTTCCAGCGGGTGTTCGATCGTGCTCGCCATGAGGGTTTCCTGACCGTCGCCCACGCAGGCGAGGAAGGCCCACCCGAGTACATCTGGGAGGCGCTTGACCTGCTGAAGATCCAGCGCATCGACCATGGTGTCCGGGCGATTGAAGACGAGCGGCTGATGCAGCGGATCATCGACGAACAGATCCCCTTGACGGTGTGCCCGTTGTCCAACACCAAGCTGTGCGTGTTCGACGACATGTCGCAGCACAATATCCTCGACATGCTCGAGCGCGGCGTGAAGGTAACGGTCAACTCCGATGACCCGGCGTACTTCGGCGGCTACGTCACCGAAAACTTCCACGCGCTGCATACCCATTTGGGAATGACCCAGGACCAGGCCAAGCGGCTCGCGCAGAACAGCTTGGATGCGCGACTGGTGAAACCTTAAGTCATGTGGCGTTGGTTACTGGAACATCTGTGGCGAGGGAGCTTGCTCCCGCTCGAGCGCGAAGCGCTCGCAATCGGTGAATAGGGTTTGACGAGGGGCTGCAACGCAGCCCAGCGGGAGCAAGCTCCCTCGCCACAGGGTGTCATCGTCCCCCCTCGCTCAACTCCTCCAGCGTCTTGCCCCGCGTCTCCATGCCAAACAACCAGACCACGCCCGCCGCCACGGCAAAGCACAGTGCGCCGAGGGCGAACACGCCGCCCTGGCCGGTGATAGGAAATACCAGTCCGGTCACCATGGGCCCGAGCAGGGAACCGATGCGCCCGACCGCCGAGGCGAAGCCCGAACCGGTGGCTCGGGCTGAGGTGGGATAGAGCTCCGGCGTATAGGTGTAGAGCACCGCCCACATGCCGAACAGGAAGAACTGCATCAGCAGACCGGTACCGATCAGCAAGCCGATGTTGCCGCCGAACACCGCGCTCTGGCCGTAAAGAAACGCCATCGCCCCGCCGCCCAGCAACGTGGTGACGCACACCGGCTTGCGTCCCCAACGTTCCACCAGCCACGCCGCCATCAGGAAACCGGGGATCCCGCCGAGGGAAATCAGCACGGTGTAATACACCGATTGGGTCACGGCGAATCCCGACTGCTGCAACAACGCGCTGAGCCAGGACGTCAGGCCATAGAAACCGAGCAAGGCAAAGAACCAGACACTCCAGATCATCATCGTGCGCTGGCGGTACAGCGGTGACCAGATCTGCGTCAGGGCCGAGAAGAAATTGCCGGGAACGCTGGCCAGCCTTGGCAGGCGAATCGGCTCAGGCAAGTCGCGCCCTCCCAGCGAAACCCGGACCTTCTCTTCGATCCGCTTAAGCACGGCATCCGCCTCGTCACCTCGACCAGCCTGTTCAAGCCAACGCGGCGATTCTGGAATGAAAAAACGAATCGCCAAGACGAACACCGCCGGCACCGCCAGTACCAGGAAGATGTCCCGCCAGCCAATCACGGGGAGCAGAAAATAAGACAGCACCCCGGCCGCCACGAAGCCCAGCGGCCAAAAACCGTCCATCAGGGCGATGTAACGCCCTCGGCGCTTCGCAGGAATCAGCTCCGAGAGCATCGATTGGGCAATCGGGAATTCCATGCCCATGCCGACACCCAGCAGGACCCGAAACAGCGTCAAGGTCTCGACGTCCTGAGCGGTGGAGCACAGGTAACTGGCAATCCCCCACAGCACGATGCTCCATTGGAACACCGGTTTGCGGCCAAAACGATCGGCCAACATGCCCGACAACGAAGCCCCCACCACCATGCCAAAGAAGCTGGAGCTGGCAAGCAACCCAGCCTGGGCGGAGCTCAGGCCGAACTCGGCTTTGATCGAGCCCAGCAGGAACGTCATCATTGCCAGGTCCATGGAGTCGAAGAAAAAAGCCAAGGCGATAATGATGAAAATGACCCGGTGGTAGCCGCTGATGGGCAACCGTTCCAGTCTTTCCGCTGCACTGTAGGCGTGAGTGTCCATGTTGCGCTCCCCAATCCGATAGAACCCCGGACCGAGTGTGCGCGAACCTCGCAGGCGGCTATTGCTGATTGCGACCTGTCTACCGCCCTAGAGCGCCATTTCCATAGTCTCCTGCCTGGCGAACCGATGGATTTCCTGTTGACCAAGCGCCGTTACTTGCAAGGCCCTTGAGTCATTGGGCAGGCTCAGCCAGCCGGACTGCATGAATAATTGCAGCAGCGCCGCCCCCAGCGCGCCCCCCAGGTGCGGACGCCGCTCGCTCCAATCGGGGCAGGCGCAAGCAACCCGGGCGTTGCGATGGGCCAGTGCCTGGATAAACAGGCCGCGTCCGGCCAACTGATTGGCGCCTTTGTGGGTCACTATCACCCGCTGCTCACATTGCTCAAGCCACCCGGCATCCAATAGCTGCTGATACAGGTCCGCCGCCAGCGTGCCCCCCAGATGGTCATCACAAAGCCTGGCGCGCATCAACGAAGCGGGAGCCGTCGGCGCCTTGGTGGCCAGCAGGCCGCGCTTGAAGACGTCCGGAACCTGTCGCGGCGTACTGGCGAGGGTTGCGCTCGCCAGCGCCTCGACAGCTGCGCCAATCTCGGGCGCCGCCAGGCGAAAGAAGCGCTTGCGTCCGCGAACTTCAACTTTCAACAGGCCCCCGGTGAAAAGGCGTCCCAGGTGGGCGTTGGCCGAGGATGGCGAAAGCCCAGCCAGCAAAGCCAATTCGTCGGCTTGTCGGGCGGTGCCATCCATTAACGCCCACATCATTGCGCTGCGCTTCGGGTCGGCCAGCAGCGTGGCAATCTGGCTGATGCAAGGTGCATGTTCCATGTATTCACTCCCTGTTGAATCATTCGTCTACTGCTTTGGGGCATGTTGACCCGTAAGAAGGTGCCGCCCAAAGCGGCTGACCGCCTGGATGGCCGGCATGCCCGTCCGGGCGTCGCCTTGTGCCGGCGGAGACAGCGGGGTCCAAATTGTTAGTCGCCATCCTCGTTGCCGCGCCGATACAGGCGGCCGCTAGTATAAGCGTGTGGGCCAAGGTTGCCTGTCCTCCGGAAACCTTTGGAGGCGATTGTTGGTGAGGGAAAAGTCTCTATTTACCAGCGACTAATGGTCATTATCAAAAAATCGCTGAAAGACCCTGTTGGTTTAGCCACTTTTATCTCGAATTCAAATGACCAAACATGGCCGCCAACATACCCACTCACGGAGCCACTTCATGAAAGCCATTGCGTACTACCGATCCCTGCCCATCAGCGATTCGCAATCGCTGCAGGACATCGAGCTGCCCACCCCCGTCGCCGGCCCCAGGGACTTGCTGGTGGAAGTCAAAGCGATTTCAGTCAACCCCGTCGATACCAAGGTCCGCCAAAACGTACAGCCTGAGGACGGCGTGGCCAAGGTGCTGGGCTGGGATGTGGCGGGCGTGGTCAAGGCGGTTGGCAACGACGTCACGCTGTTCAAGGCGGGTGACAAGGTGTTCTACGCGGGCTCCATTGCCCGCGCCGGTGGCAACAGCGAATTGCACGTGGTGGATGAGCGCATCGTCGGTCATATGCCGAAGATCCTCGGTTTTGCTGAAGCCGCCGCGCTGCCGCTGACGTCCATTACCGCCTGGGAACTGCTGTTCGACCGATTGCAAATCAACGAAGGCCAGGACGATCAGGGCCAGAGCCTGCTGATTGTCGGTGCCGCGGGCGGCGTGGGATCGATCCTGACACAATTGGCCAGCCAGCTCACCGGCCTGAAGGTCATCGGTACCGCTTCCCGCCCACAGACAGAGGAATGGGTACGAGGCCTGGGCGCCGACCTGGTGGTTGACCACAGCCAGCCGTTGGCCGAGGTCCTCAAGAAAGCGGGCCTGGGCCATGTGACCCACGTCGCCAGCCTGACGCAGACCGACCAGCATCTGGACCAGTTGGTCGAAGTCCTCGCACCCCAAGGCAAACTGGCGCTGATCGACGATCCCAAGTCCCTTGACGTGACCAAGCTCAAGCGCAAGAGCCTGTCGTTGCATTGGGAATTCATGTACACCCGCTCACTGTTCGAGACCGCCGATATGCTTGAACAACACAAACTGCTCAATCGCGTCGCCGGGCTGATCGACGCCGGCACGCTGAAGACCACCGTCGGCGAGCATTTCGGCACCATCAATGCCGAAAACCTGCGCCGGGCTCATACATTGCTTGAGAGCGGGAAGGCCAAGGGCAAGATTGTGCTTGAGGGGTTCTGATTGCGGGGATGGGCAAGCCAGATACCTGGCTTGCCCATCCCCGTATGGAAACCTGCACCGTCAGTCCGACAATTGACCGTCGTCACAACTGCGCCCGCATTCCGGTCTACACTCGAGGCCTTTGCAACGCAGTCTTTTACACGAGGAGGTCAGCAATGAAGATCCTGATAAAAGCAGTGGCAAAATCCCAATGGCAAGTGCGCCTTGACCAGCATGTCGTGACCTTTCGCACCGAGGCCGAAGCCCAGGCTTTCGCCAATACCCTGCAAGCGCGCATTCATGCGCCACATCATTTTCCCGAGCATCAGCAGCGCGCGGCCGGTTGAATCAATCCGGCTGGCCCGCCTGAGCGAGTGCCTGGGCATCCTGCAGACGGCGGGTCAGCATTGCCGCACCCACCACCAATAGTCCGCAGAGGCTGATGACGATCGCCATCGGCACCGCGGTGCCATCATGCAGCGCCGCCACCAGGGCAGCAGCCCCGGCAGCCACCGAAAACTGCAAGCACCCGAGCATTGCCGAAGCACTCCCGGCCCGGGCGCCCTGCCCGTTCATGGCGCACGCAGAAGCATTTGGAATGATGCAACCCAGGCTGGCGATGCAGATGAACAATGGAATCAATAGCGGCCACAATTGCTCCGGCTGCATGGCGCTGACAGCCAACAGGCTGAGCCCGGCGAGCAGGTAGACCCATACCGCGCGGGTCAGCAGGAATGCTGGGCCGCGCTTGGACAACAGCCGCGCATTGACCTGCGCAACCAAAATGAAGCCCGCCGCGTTGGTGCCGAACAGCCAGCCGAAATGTTCGGCCGGCACGCCATAGAGCTTGATGAAAACGAACGGCGAACCGGCGATGTAGGCAAACATCCCGGCAATCGCAATACCACCCGTCAGGGCATGCCCCAGGTAAACCGAGTCTTTGAGCAGCCGGCCATATTGACGCAACGCACCGGACAATGGTTGGCGAGGTACATGGTCCGGCAAGCTTTCAGGCAACCACAAGGCAACCGCCGTTGCCGCGAGTGCACTGAACACTGTCAAGCAGATGAAAATCGATTGCCAACCGTGCAAGTTCACCAGCAGGCCGCCGAGCATCGGCGCGAGGATCGGCGCCAGGCCCATCACCAGCATCAGTTGCGAAAACACCTTGGCCGAGCCCACCGCGTCGCATTTGTCGCTGACCACCGCACGCGAAATCACCATCCCCGCGCATCCGCCCAAGGCCTGGACGAAGCGCGCGCCAATCAGCCATTCGAGGCTCGGCGCATACGCGCAGGCCAGGGAAGCCACGGTGAACAAGCCGACGCCGGTGAGCAAAGGCACACGCCGCCCAAAGCGATCCGTCACCGGCCCATAGGCCAATTGCCCGAGGGACAGCCCGAGAAAATAGGCCGCCAGAGTCAGTTGGATATGGTTTTCGTCGGTTCCGAAGGCAGTTGCCATCGCCGGAAAGGCCGGCAGATAGAAATCGATCGCCAAGGGACCGAAAGCGCTCAAGGCGCCAAGAATCAGAATGGTACGGAGGTTCATCGGGCGTCCAGCTCAGGTCAGTCGGCAGCCCGACAGTCTAGCCGGGCTCGACGCTCTTGAACATTCCGATAGGTCGCTAACGATTAAAATGTTTCAAGCAGGACTGACTTCATATCCTTCTTCTTGGATTGCCTGAATCACGGCATCGGGCGACAACGTGCTTTGGACTTCAACGGTCTTGGCGCCCAGATCGATCTTTACTTCGGCTCCCGCGTCTTTGGTCTGAAGAGCCTGGGTAATGGCCTTGACACAATGACCGCAGGACATTCCCTGAACACTGAATATCTGCATGAAATGACTCCTTGGAATTGAGGTTGCCTGAAGTTTCAAGCTTGCCATCATGGCAAGGTCAAGTTCTGGCGAAAACTGCCGGGCTGGCAATCGGCGTCGCGCTCGGCCAAGCTGCACTTATCAAGGATTTCACACCGGAGGTTCAGCCATGCGCTGGTCAGCGTTCAGTCTGTTTTGCATGCTCGGTTTTTCAGCGGTGGCCCCCCAGACGTTGGGCGCCGGCGAGGATTACGGCGTGTTGATCATTTCTCGCGAGCGCCTGGAGGTGTCCACCAATTGCGAAATCGGCATCTACATCCAGGATCAGCTCTCGGCTAGGCTATTCCAGGAGCAAAGCACCTCGTTCAACCTGCCACCGGGCCAGTTTTCCCTGCGCCTGAAGCTGTTGCCAGGCCAGGCCCCGGGCTGTAATCCGGGCATGCTCGCGCCTGGATCGCAGAACATCACGCTCAAGGCCGGCGATATTTTGAAATACCGCATCGCCATGACTGAACAAGGCATGTACCTCAAGCAGGCTGGGCTCGGTTACTGACCCGTCATAAGCGAAGGGCGCGGGTTTGCCCCGCTCCCCAGGGTTTGAGTCACTCCTGAAGACTGGCGCTTGACCTTGCCAGCATGGCAAGGTTGATCCTGTGGTCATCCACTACAGGGAGCCTGACCCATGCCCGAATCCACTACCTTCGATCTGCCGATCTCCGGCATGACCTGCGCCAGCTGTGCCGGACGGGTCGAGCGCGCCTTGAGCAAAGTCGCTGGCGCTAGCGCCGTCAGCGTCAACCTGGCAACGGAACAGGCGCGGATCCAGGCACCCAAAGAAAGCCTGCCGGCCTTGATGCAGGCGGTTGAGCAGGCAGGCTATAGCGTTCCCGTCCAAACCCTGGAGTTGAGCATCGAAGGCATGACCTGCGCTTCCTGCGTCGGGCGTGTCGAACGGGCGCTGGTTAAAGTCGCCGGTGTCAACCGTGCCAGCGTGAATCTGGCCAATGAGCGCGCGCACCTCGAATTACTTGGGCAGGTCGATCCGCAAAGCTTGGTCGAGGCGGTCAAGCGCGCCGGTTACGACGCCAGCGTCTGGCAAGCCGAGCAGCCTCCTCCCACAGCACAAACCGATCATCTGAAGCGTGAGCGCTTGGCCCTGGTCCTGGCGATTCTGCTGTCCATCCCGCTGGTATTGCCGATGTTGCTGGAGCCGCTTGGCGTGCACTGGATGCTGCCGGCCTGGGCGCAGTTCGCCTTGGCGACGCCGGTGCAATTCATCTTCGGTGCGCGTTTTTACCTTGCAGCGTTCAAAGCTGTCCGCGCCGGCGCGGGGAACATGGACCTGCTGGTAGCGTTGGGCACCAGCGCCGGCTATGGCCTGAGCCTCTATGAATGGGCAACGGCCCGGCCGGCCAGCATGCCGCACTTGTACTTCGAGGCGTCAGCCGTGGTGATTGCCTTGGTGTTGCTGGGCAAATACCTGGAAAGCCGCGCCAAGCGACAAACCGCCAGCGCCATCCGCGCCCTTGAAGCCTTGCGACCGGAACGGGCGATCCAAGTCATTGACGGAGAGGAACGCGACGTCGCGATCAGCGCCCTGCGTTTGAATGATCAGGTGCTGGTCAAGCCCGGCGAACGCTTTCCGGTGGACGGCGAAGTGCTGGAAGGCCAGAGCCACGCCGACGAAGCGCTGATCAGCGGCGAAAGCCTGCCGGTGCCCAAGCAACCCGGCGACAAGGTCACCGGCGGCGCCATCAATGGCGAAGGCCGCTTGCTGGTGCGCACCCAGGCACTGGGCGCCGAGACCGTGCTGGCGCGCATCATCCGCTTGGTGGAAGACGCCCAGGCGGCCAAGGCGCCCATTCAAAAGCTGGTGGACAAAGTCAGCCAGGTATTCGTCCCGGTCGTATTGGTGCTGGCGCTCGCCACGCTGCTCGGCTGGTGGCTGTACGGTGCGCCGCTGGAGACGGCGTTGATCAATGCCGTTGCCGTGCTGGTGATCGCCTGCCCGTGCGCCCTGGGCCTGGCGACGCCGACGGCGATCATGGCCGGCACTGGCGTCGCCGCGCGTCACGGGATTCTAATCAAGGACGCCGAGGCGCTGGAGCGCGCCCACGCCGTCAACACCGTCGTGTTTGACAAGACCGGGACCTTGACGTCCGGCACGCCGCGCATCGCTCACTTGACCGCGCTCGACGGCGACCGGGACACGCTGCTGAGGTTGGCGGGTGCCCTGCAGCGGGGCAGCGAACATCCACTGGCCAAAGCGGTGTTGGACGCCTGTGCCGAGCGAGGCTTGAACGTACCGGATGTCAGCGATAGCCAATCCCTGACCGGACGCGGCATCGCCGGCAGCCTCGATGGGCGCCGCCTGGCCCTGGGCAATCGACGTTTGCTGGAAGAACTCGCGCTGAGCCCCGGTTCGCTGGGCGAGTCGGCGCAGGCTTGGGAAAGCGAAGGCCGGACGCTGTCCTGGCTGATCGAACAAGGCACGACACCTCGGGTCCTGGGCCTGTTTGCCTTCGGCGACACGCTCAAGCCGGGGGCTCTCGCTGCGGTTGAAGCCTTGGACCAGCGGCATATCGCCAGCCACTTGCTCACGGGGGATAACCACGGCAGCGCCCGGGTTGTCGCCCAGGCGTTGGGCATCACCAGCGTCCATGCCGAAGTATTGCCGGCCGATAAATCCGCCATCGTCGAGCAACTGAAAAGCCATTCGGTGGTCGCGATGGTCGGCGACGGTATCAACGACGCTCCAGCACTGGCTGCCGCAGACATCGGCATCGCCATGGGCGGCGGCACCGACGTAGCGATGCACGCCGCTGGCATCACCCTGATGCGCGGCGATCCGCGCCTGGTACCGGCGGCGCTGGACATCAGCCGCAAGACCTACGCCAAGATCCGCCAGAACCTGTTCTGGGCCTTCGTCTATAACCTGATCGGCATCCCGTTGGCGGCGTTCGGCCTGCTCAACCCGGTGCTGGCCGGCGCAGCCATGGCGCTGTCGAGCGTCAGCGTGGTGAGCAATGCATTACTGTTGAAGTTCTGGACGCCCAAGCACTTGGAGGACAAGCGATGAACATCGGCCAAGCGGCCCGCCAGAGCGGGCTGAGCGCGAAGATGATCCGGTATTACGAATCCACCGGCCTGCTCAAGCCAGCCCATCGCACGGACAGCGGTTATCGGATCTATGGCAAGGAGGACCTGCACACGCTGGCCTTCATCAAGCGTTCCCGGGACTTGGGGTTTTCTCTGGAGGAAGTCGGCAAATTGCTGACCCTGTGGCAAGACCGCCAACGCGCCAGCGCCGACGTCAAGACGCTGGCGCGGCAACACATCGACGACTTGAACCAGAAAATCCGCGAACTGGCCGAACTGCGCGACACCCTTCAGGACCTGGTGGATCATTGCCACGGCGACCATCGCCCGGACTGCCCGATCCTCAAGGAACTGGCATCGGGATGCTGCAAGGAAACAGCGCAAGCCTGAGCACTGGACAGCAGGCGCTGAGTGGAGGCGTTGCCCTAACAAAAAACCCGGCCGGGGCCGTAACGCTGTTCACTTAAGGCAATCGACAAAACCGTGGCGAGGGAGCTTGCTCCCGCTGGGCCGCGAAGCGGCCCTAAAACCTGCCAAATGCGGAACATCAGACACACCGCATCCGCCGGTTTACGACTGCTTCGCAGCCGAGCGGGAGCAAGCTCCCTCGCCACGGGTCGTCATTTTTCTTAAATGAACCGCATTGGGCCTGGGCCGGGTTTCATGATCAGCCGATTACTGCATCCACGGCGGAGGCGGTTCTTCGGTCTTGCCGGGCGGCGCATCGTCGGCCGCGCGTACAGCCTGGCGACGTTCCTCGTCGAGGCGCGCGGCTTCGATCTCGCGCATGATCCCGCCGACATCCGCCAGCTCTTCCGGCTCGTCGAACTCACCGGTCAACACGCTGGCCGGGTGCAGGGTGCCGGCCTCGAACAGGGCCCACATTTCCTTGGCGTACTTGGTGCGTTTCAGCTCCGGAGCGAACCGGCCAAAGTAGGATGCCATGTTGCCAACATCCCGCTCCAGCATGCTGAAGGCGTGGTTGTTGCCCGCGGCATCCACCGCTTGCGGCAAATCGATGATGACCGGGCCGGTCGGCGTGAGCAGCACGTTGAACTCCGACAGGTCGCCGTGCACCAGACCGGTACACAGCATCAGCACGATCTGGGAGATCAGGAATGCATGGTATTCACGGGCCTGGTCCGGCTCCAGCACCACATCGTTCAGGCGCGGCGCGGCATCGCCGTACTCGTCGGCCACCAGTTCCATCAGCAGCACGCCCTCCAGGAAGTCGTACGGCTTGGGGACTCGCACGCCAGCGCTGGCTAACCGGAACAGCGCGGCCACTTCGGCATTCTGCCAGGCGTCCTCGGTTTCCTTGCGCCCGAACTTCGACCCTTTCGCCATGGCGCGGGCCTGACGGCTGTTGCGGACCTTGCGGCCTTCCTGATATTCGGCCGCCTGGCGAAAACTTCGCTTGTTCGCCTCCTTGTAGACCTTGGCGCAACGTAGCTCGTTGCCACAGCGCACCACATAAACAGCTGCTTCTTTACCACTCATGAGTGGGCGCAGCACCTCGTCGACCAGACCGTCTTCGATCAGGGGTTCAATGCGTTTTGGAGTCTTCATCAGCTTTTATTCTGGGTCCTTTATTACCAAACACGCGAATGACAGGTCGTTATACGGCAATCCTCCCCTCTCGGGGAGGGGGGCCGACCTATGAACCTCGGATGCACACACTGTGCCGGCTCAGATCAACCGAGCCAAATCATAGCCGAGACCGGGTGCGGCGCTGCTAAATGAATATGCAGGCATTTGCGACAAGAGCTGACAAATGGATCAATGCTTGAACAGTTCGCCCGGTGTAAAACCGAACAGCCCCTTGAATGCCGCAATGAAAGCGGACGTTGATTCATACCCACAGGACAACGCCGCGCCGGTCACGCTGTCGCCTTTTTCCAGCGATTGCAAGGAAGACAACAATCGCATGCGCTGGCGCCAGGCGCGGAAACTCAGACCGGTTTCACGCTGAAACAACCGCATCACAGTCTTTTCCGACGTGCCCAGGCGTTCGGCCCAGGCTTGCAGCGTCACGCTGCCTTCAGGCTGTTCGATCAATTCATTGCACAGTTCCAGCAAACGAGCGTGACGGGGCAATGGCAGGGAAAAGCCCACTTCCGGCAGTGCTGCCAGTTGATCCAGCAGAACCTGGGCCAGGCGTGCTTGCTCGGTATCGCCCTCGGGGTACGTGGCGGGAAACTGACAGAACGCCTTGATCAGCTCCCGCGCCAATGGCGTGACTTCCAGCACCCGACAGCGGTCCTCGGCCCACGGGCACGCTTGGCGATGGACGTAAAGACTGCGCATTTCCGCGCGCATGGAGGACACGACATGATGCTCCAGGTCCGCCGGAATCCAGATCCCCCATTGCGGCGGCGCAAAGAAACTCCCCTCGGCGGTATGGACGCCGAGCACGCCGCTGATCGCATAGGAAAATTGCACCCAATCGTGGCGGTGAACCGGCGTCCATGATCCGGCGTTCAAACTTTCGACCCGGGCATAAAGCGGCCTGGGCAGTTCCGTCAGGTCGGGAATGCGTCGTTCGAGCTGTTGGTGTCCGTTAGTCGGCATTGATTGGCCTTATGTCGCAAGACGACTGTGTAAGGCGACGTTAGGCTAAGTCGACTTCTCTTTCAACGCGCGGTGGCTTATGCACATCCTCCAACATCTCAAACGCATGGTGACCGACTGGTTCCTCTGCGGCATGTTGCTCGCCACGCTGCTGGCTTACTTTTTCCCCCGCTTTGGCGCCACTGGCGGTGCCATGCATGCCGAGTGGGTGGTCAATATCGGCATCTTCGTGGTGTTTTTCCTGCATGGGGTCAATCTGTCCGGCGAACAGATCCGCCATGGCTTGAAGAACATCCGCCTGCACCTGATGGTGCAGGGCTTTACGTTTGTCGTGTTTCCGCTGATCTGGTTGCTCAGCAACTGGTTGTTGCGCAGCCATGTGCCGGCGCTGTTGATGCTGGGCTTCTTCTATTTGTGCGCGCTGCCGTCGACCATTTCTTCGTCAGTGGCCCTGACCGGCAGCGCGGGCGGTAACGTGCCGGCGGCGATTCTCAATGCCAGCCTGTCCAGTGTGCTGGGGATTTTCCTGACACCATTGTTGGTCAGCCTAGTGGTCGGCAGCGGTGCCGGTGGCATCGACCTGGATCCGACACTGCTCGATCTCTGCCTGATGTTGCTGCTGCCGCTGGTGCTCGGGCAGTTCCTGCGGCGCTGGCTGGGCGGTTTTTTCGCCCGCTACAAACGCTACACCAACGTCATCGACAAGCTGGTCATCCTGCTGCTGGTCTACGCGGCGTTCTGTAATTCGATGGTGTCGGGGATCTGGCAGCAGCAAGGCAATAGCGTGCTGCTCAGCGCGGCACTGGGCAGCGCCGTGTTGTTGGCCGTCATTTTGTGGATGACCACCCGAACCGCCCGCGCCCTGCGGTTCAGCAACGCCGATGAAATCGCTGCGGTGTTTTGTGCCAGCAAGAAATCCCTGGCGGCCGGGGTGCCAATGGCGGCGCTGATCTTCGGCAACAACCCCGGGCTTGGGCTGATCCTGTTGCCGATCATGATCTATCACCCGCTGCAATTGATCGTTTGCTCGATCCTCGCCGAACGCTACGCCAGCCGCCAGCGAGCGCAAGCGACTCGGCCGCGCGAAGCCATCGTCAGCGCTCGATAATCGCCGTCACACCTTGGCCGGCGGCCGCACAGATGGATATCAGCCCCCGGCCCTTCCCCGCCGCGTCCAGCAATTTGGCCAGGTTGGCGACGATCCGTCCGCCGGTGGCGGCAAACGGGTGACCGGCCGCCAGTGAGCTGCCTTTCACGTTCAACCGGCTGCGGTCGATGGCACCCAGCGGCGCGTCGAGGCCCAGGCGGGTCTGGCAATAGTGCGCGTCCTCCCAGGCTTTCAACGTGCACAACACCTGGGCGGCGAATGCCTCGTGAATCTCGTAGTAATCGAAGTCCTGCAACGTCAGGCCGTTGCGTGCCAACAGCCGTGGCACGGCATAGACCGGCGCCATCAGCAAGCCTTCGGCGCCATTGACGAAATCCACCGCGGCCGTTTCGCCATCGCGCAGATACGCCAGGATCGGCAGCCCGCGGGCCTTGGCCCATTCCTCACTGCCCAACAATACCAGCGAGGCGCCATCGGTCAGCGGCGTGGCGTTACCCGCCGTCAATGTGCCCTTGGCGCTTTTTTCGAAAGCCGGTTTCAGCGAGGCGAGCTTTTCCAGGGTCAGGTCCGGACGCAGGTTGTTGTCGCGGGTCAGGCCGAGAAAAGGTGTCATCAAATCGTTGTGCCAGCCTTCGGCATAAGAAGCGGCCATTTTCTGATGACTTTCCAAAGCCAGCTGATCTTGTTCTTCGCGCAGAATCTGCCACGTCTGTGCCATCAATTCGCAGTGTTGCCCCATGTTCAGGCCCGTGCGCGGTTCGTTGATGCGCGGCAGGTCGGGGACCAGATGCTGGGGGCGCAATTGCAAGAACGCCTTGATCTTATCGGCGGTGGTCTTGGAGCGGTTGGCTTGCAGCAGAATCCTGCGCAGCCCTTCATTGACGCCGATCGGTGCGTCGGAGGTGGTGTCCACGCCCCCGGCGATAGCGCTGTCGATCTGGCCCAGGGCGATTTTATTGGCCACCAGCAGCACGGTTTCCAGGCCAGTACCGCAAGCCTGCTGTACATCGTAGGCTGGAGTGCTCGGCGACAGCCGCGAGCCAAGCACGCATTCGCGGGTCAGGTTCATGTCCCGTGAAAACTTCAGCACCGCCCCCGCTGCCATTTCGCCGATATGCTCGCCGTGCAGGTTATAACGCTCGATCAAGCCCTCGAGCGCGGCCGTCAGCATTGCCTGGTTGCTGGCGGTGGCATAGGGCCCGTTGGAACGGGCGAAAGGAATGCGGTTACCGCCGATGATCGCGACGCGGCGTAGCTGTGCCATGGAAAACTCCCTGTGTATGCCCGAAACTGTCAACAATAGCCTGCCCCGGCCTCAGCTTAGGCTTTATCCAGGCGATCGAACGACTGATTGCCAAACATGGTCCACACTTGGAACCTCATCAGCCGGAGTGTGTTCCATGTCAGACCGTTACATAGACTTCGCCAATTCGCCCATTGGCCTGCGTCTGGTTGGCGCTCTCGGCCTGCCATCGCCGGTACGCCTGGAGCGTTGGCAAGCCGGGCGCCTGCGGCCAATCGAGGGCGCCCTGCTGCTGGGCGGCGGCCCGTTGGCCGAACAGGTCGGCGCGTTCGCCAAGCGCCTGACCGACGCCATTTTCATCTACGGGGGCGAACCGACGCTGGCGACCGAATGGATTCCCGGCCACGGCCCGAAGATCAAGGCGGTGGTGTACGACGCCAGCCATCTGGTGCAGGTTGACCAGCTCAAGCAGCTGCGCGAATTTTTCCAGCCACTGATGAAAAACCTCGACCACAGCGCCCACGTCGTCAT
The DNA here is from genome assembly GCF_051131945.1 of Pseudomonas sp. Z5-35. Lineage (NCBI taxonomy): Bacteria > Pseudomonadati > Pseudomonadota > Gammaproteobacteria > Pseudomonadales > Pseudomonadaceae > Pseudomonas > Pseudomonas sp. Z5-35. Next base: position 818,472 of record NZ_CP071640.1, on the reverse strand, counting down.
CCTCGGCCGCACCCCGGAAAGCCTCGGCGATCCGTTTGCTGCCAGTGCCCAGCGGGCCTTGGAAGGTTTCAGCCGCTCCCTGGCCAAGGAGCTGCGCAACGGCGGGACGCTGCAATTGCTGTATGTCGGCGACGGTGCCGAAGCGCAGCTCGAAGGCGCCCTGCGGTTCTTCCTGTCGCCGAAAAGCGCCTACGTTTCCGGTCAAGTCATCCGCCTCAAGGCCTGTGAGACCCAGGTCCAGGATTGGACTCGACCGCTGACGGGGCTCAAGGCGCTGGTTACCGGCGCGGCGCGCGGCATTGGTGCGTCCATTGCCGAAACCCTCGCCCGTGATGGCGCCGACGTGATCCTGCTGGACGTTCCGCAGGCCAAGAGCGATCTCGAAGCGTTGGCTGCGCGCCTGAGCGGGCGCAGCGTGACGCTGGACATCTGTGCCGAAGACGCAGCCACGCAGTTGATCGGACATTTGCCCGACGGCGTCGATATCGTGGTGCACAACGCCGGCATCACTCGCGACAAGACCCTGGCCAATATGACCCCGGAATTCTGGGATGCAGTACTGGCGGTCAACCTCAACGCGCCGCAAGTGCTCACCAAGGCCCTGCTCGACAACGGCACCCTGCGCGATAACGGCCGGGTGATTTTGCTGGCGTCCATCAGTGGCATCGCCGGCAATCGCGGCCAGACCAATTACGCCGCAAGCAAGGCCGGGCTGATCGGCCTGGCACAGGCCTGGGCGCCAGCCTTGCAGGCGCGAGGGATCAGCATCAATGCGGTGGCGCCAGGCTTCATTGAAACGCGCATGACCGCCGACATTCCCTTTGGCCTGCGCGAAGCCGGGCGGCGCATGAGTTCGCTGGGCCAGGGCGGCTTGCCTCAGGATGTCGCCGAAGCCGTGGCCTGGCTCGCCCAACCGGGAACCGGCGCCGTCACCGGACAAGCGCTGCGAGTCTGCGGACAAAGCCTGTTGGGGGCATGACCATGACGATCCAATGGCATGAAATAAACGCCGCGCCGTCGATGTCCGGGCTGTACGCAAAGGCCGCGACACGCCGCAAGATAACCGGTACCACGTTGCCGGACGTTGGGCTGCGCCAGATGATCCAAGTCGATCGGCAACGCCTGGCGGCGTATCGCAAGGTCTGCGGTTTCGCTGAAAGCGGGCTGCTGCCGCCGACTTATCCGCACGTCCTGGCGTTCGCCCTGCAAATGCAACTATTGACCGACCGGGACTTCCCGTTCCCGCTGCTGGGGCTGATCCACTTGAGCAACCGCATCCGCGTGCTACGGCCCATGGGCGGGGTCGGTCAGGTACGGGCCAGCGTCAACGTCGAAAACCTGCAACCCCATGCCAAGGGTGCGGTGTTCGACCTCGTGACCCGTATCGAGGATCAACTGGGACCGCTGTGGGAGGCCGAAAGCCAGATGTTGTGCAAGGGCGTCCAGCTTGATGGTGCCTTGGTCGAAGAGCCACCGCAGGTCGAGCACGAGTTGGCCGAAGTGGCGCGCTGGACCGCACCGGCTGACATTGGCCGGCAATACGCGAAGGTGTCCGGTGACTACAATCCGATCCACCTGAGCGGCGCCAGCGCCCGTCTGTTCGGTTTCCCTACCGCCATTGCCCATGGTCTATGGAACAAGGCGCGGACCTTGGCGGCGCTGGATGCCCATTTGCCTGAGGCCAACGTCGAGATCGACGTGACCTTCAAGAAACCGGTACGCCTTCCCAGCGAAGTGACGCTGCTGGCGAGCGCCGCGGGGTCCAGCGGGAAGCTGCGATTGGTAGGCGCTGGGGAGCTGGAACATATGATCGGGGCGTGGCGGCCGGCGGTGGCCTGAGCCACAGACGGCTTTCGCGATAAATCCTCTGTCGGGAGCTGCTCGCCCCCAACGAGAATTTTCACGATCAGCGTGGTGGATAATTGGACAGGATCCGCCCCACCGTCTCGCGCACCTTGGTGCTGCGATCGGTCGGGTTGGGCGAATTGCCCAGCAGTTGCTCGTCGCTGCCGCGCCACACCAGCTTGCCGTCCTTGCCATCGAGCAAATCGATCTGCACCGTCGCGACCCTGTAGCTGACGTTGCGGGTTTCGTTGTACATCGGCCCGCCCCAGTAACCATTCCAGGGACCGCCCCAACCGCCACCGTAATGGGTCGTCACCTGCTGCTGGCGATCCTCGACAATCAGGTAGGCCTGGACTTGCACATCGCCCCGGGCACTGGCAGGCGCCGGTCGCAGGCCGCGTTGGTCGAGTTGATCGGCAACGGCCTGGCGGATCCGCTGCTCGGTCAGGTCGCTCTGGATGCGCGGGTCGTCGGGGCGATACTGCAACGCCGGCTCTTTCCAGCTCCAGCTGCGGTAGGCGGCGAAATCGCGGCTGGTGTCAAAATCATGGTTGACCTGATTGGAAGCACAGGCGCCAAGCAACAGGACAAGGGCAAACAAGGCAAGACGGCGAAACATGGTTTTTCTCCGTTGCGTAATCAACTGGGGGGATAAGCCGACATGGCCTTTTCCACCGCTTCACGAATAGCATCGGTGCGCTCGCTCTGATGGCCTCGCTGGCTCGTCTCGGCACTGGCGCTCCATACCGGCTGGCCATTGCGGGCATCGAACAGATCCACCCGGACCACGACGACCTGTTCCTGGTAGGTGCGCACCATCGGAACGGTGTTGTACATGCCATAGCCTGGGCCGTAGCGGTTGTAGCCGCCGTAATAACCGGAATCATAATCTTCCCGAACCTGGCGGATGCGAGTCTCCAGGCGCAGGTCGGCACTGACGAAAAGGTCCGCCGGCCGATTGTCATGCAATGGGCGCAAGCCACGCTGGTCCAGGGCTTCGCTCACCGCCTCGGCCACTTGGGCCGAATCCGCCCAGGCCGTGCCGGGTGGCAGCCGACCATTGAGCCAGGCCCAACTGCGGTAGCGCCCATAGTCACGGGGCGGCGCCGGATAGGCGCTGCGATCGAACACCTTGGCGGCCTCCGGCGGAGCCGGCGGCAACGGATTGGATGTCGCCACATAGGGGTTGCTGCCCTGGCAGGCTGCCAGTCCCAGGCACAACACCAATAACCCTGAACGACCTTTCATTTCGCTCTCCAGTCACACCGGACGGCAGACCCAGTGCAGATAACGTCCCAATCCGGCAAACGCCGGATGGCGACGGTGAGCCAGTTCCATTTCCAATAACTGCGCAAGCTCTACGCGCCCCTGGAACTCCACCGGCATGTAGTCATGAAAAACCCGCACGCCGCTGTGGATTTCGACCTGCCACAAGCCTTCAAGTTGCGCCGCCAGTTCCCGCGGATCAAGGGGTTGTTGCGGCGTCAGGCTCTGTTTTTCGCCAGCCATGTCGTTTTTGCGCAATTTTCGAAAATGCCCCTTGAGCAGGTTGCGATAAACCAGCGCGTCACGGTTGTAGAAGGCCAGGGACAACCAGCCGCCGGGCACCGTCAGTTGATGCAGCACGGGCAGGATCGCGTGAGGCTCGGCCAGCCATTCGAGCACCGCATGGCACAGCACCAGGTCGTAAGGTTCGGTGAGCTGGCCGAGCAGATCCTGCCACGGCGCCTGGATGAATGTTGCGCTCTGGCCGGCCTCGGCAAACCGCTGGCGGGCGCCTTCGAGCATGGGCTCGGCCGGCTCGGCCAGGGTGACCTGATGGCCCCGCTCGGCCAGCCACAACGACATGTGTCCAAGCCCCGCGCCAATGTCCAATACCCGCAGCGGGCGGTCTGGCAAGGTTTCAAGCAGATCGGCCTGGAGCACGGCCAGACGAATCGCGCCCTTGGCGCCGCCGTAGATTTTTTCAGCGAAGCGCGTGGCGAGCTGATCGAAATGACGGTCACTCATTGGCGAACCGCCGCTCGCTGTCGGTCAACTTGCTGCGTACCACGGCGTCCATGTCCAGCCCCAGTTCGCTGCAAAGCAACAGCAGGTACAAAACGATATCGCCAATCTCCTGCCCGGCATGGGCCAGTTTATCCGCCGGCAATTGGCGCGACTGGTCCTCGGTCAACCATTGGAATATCTCCACCAGCTCAGCCATCTCCACACTGGCGGCCATGGCGAGGTTTTTCGGGCTGTGAAATTGCCGCCAATCGTTACGGTCACGTATTGCGTGCAGGCGTTTGGTCAGTTCAACAAGGTTCATCGGGCTCTCCTGGATGCGCATAGCTTCGGGGGATGATGGGGGGAAGGCAAGCGTCTCGGTACGAAGCGGCGAAATACCCCATAATCGAACCATCGCAGCCGCCATCGCTCCTACTATCAGGAGCCCAGGCTCGATTTCGATCCCCCTTCATCAGGATGCACACATGCAGGTAGAAAGCTTTTTCGAATGGCTTGGCCAGGCGCTCGGTTCGGTGATCCGTTTTATCGTCGATCTGCTCAGCGGCCTGTTCAATACCCTGGCCAATGCCGGCGGCAACTTCGTCGATGGTTTGTCCCGCACCCTCGGCATGGACACGTCGATCATCAGTATCATCGCGCTGATCCTCGGCCTGATGCTCCTGTACTCAGCCATCCGCGCGTTCATGCGGGCGTCGATTGTGATGGGCATCATCTGGCTGGTACTGGGGCTGTGGTTGTTGAGTTGGATCATTCACTAAAGCGCTGATCGATCCCGAGCCGAACACCCTCGTGGCGAGAAAATAAATCCCCTCGCCACAATCAATCCGAACGCTGAGGAACGACTAACTGGAAGCCGCTACAATCGCGGTCCATCCAGGAGCCACCATGTCCAACCTGATCGCCGACTGGCGCGACCGCCTCACCCATCGCCGGGTATGGGCGCTGGCCGCGCCGATGATTCTCTCGAACATATCCGTGCCGCTGGTAGCGCTGGTCGACAGCACTGTCATCGGCCACCTGCCGCATGCCCATCAATTGGGCGCGGTGGCGGTCGGGGCGAGTCTGTATACCGTATTGGCCTGGGCCATGGGTTTCCTGCGCATGGGCACCACCGGGTTCGCCGCCCAGGCTGCCGGGCGGGGCGACGGGGCGGCGTTGCGACAGGTGTTGCTGCAAGGACTGCTGCTGGCGATGGGGCTGGCGATTATGCTCGGCGCGGTGGGCGTGCCGCTGAGCAACGTCGCGTTGCATTTCATGCAGCCATCGGCCGAGCTTGATCAACTGACTCGGGATTTCTTTCACACGCGACTCTTCGGCTTGCCCGCGGCGTTGGCCAGCTACGCGCTGGTGGGCTGGTTTCTCGGCGCCCAGAATGCTCGCGCACCATTGGTGATCCTGCTGGTCACCAATCTGGTGAACATCGCCTTGAACCTCTGGTTCGTCATTGGCCTGGATTGGGGCGTAACCGGTTCGGCGCGGGCGTCAGTCATCGCCGAGTGGACGGGCGCGCTGGTGGGCTTGGCCCTGGCCCGCCACACGTTGCGCGCCTGGCCAGGACGAATCGCCTGGGCGGCCCTGGGGTTGTGGCAGAGCTGGCGACCGTTGCTGGCGGTGAACCGGGACATTTTCATCCGTAGCCTGATCCTGCAATCGGTATTTTTCCTGATCACCGTGCAGGGCGCCCGCCTGGGGGATGCGACGGTGGCGGCAAACGCCCTGCTGCTCAATGGCTTGCTGCTGACCGCCCATGCCCTGGACGGCCTGGCCCATGCCGTCGAGGCGCTGTGTGGCCACGCCATCGGCGCCCGGGATCGCCTGGCGCTGCGCCGCTCGCTGGTGATCGCCTGCGGCTGGTCGCTGATTGCAAGCGTCGGATTTGCCTTGCTGTTTCTGCTCGCTGGGCATTTGTTCATCGATATGCAAACCAACATCCCCGATGTGCGCGACACCGCTTACCACTACCTGCCTTACCTCGCAGCGCTGCCGTTGATTGCGGTGTGGAGCTATTTGCTTGATGGCTTGTTCATCGGCGCCACCCGCGCCCGGGAAATGCGCAACGGCATGTTGCTGACGCTATTGCTGGCGTTGCCATTCGCCTGGGCGCTGCAAGGACTGGGCAACCACGGACTGTGGATCAGCTTCCTGTCGTTCATGGTATTGCGCAGCCTGACGCTCGGTGCCGTCGCCTGGCACTTGCACCGGCGCGATGGCTGGCTCGACGCAACCGCTCGATGAAGGCTCAGCCTTGATCGTCCTGCCACAGCCGACGCAGATGGTCGAGACGTTCTCGCTGCGAGCCGCCCACCAGCCCTGGCACTGGCCGGGCATCGGGATATTGCAGACGTAACCACAACCAGCCGTCGATAACGGCCTGCTCGCTGAACCCCAGCGCCCGGCCTTGTTGCAGATACTCCCAGAGCACCCAATAGTCATGCCCCGTGGAGCGGGACCATTGCCAGACGTGACGCTCCAGCAGGCACTCCTGCAATCTGATCTGCTGTCCGTCGCTGAGGCCATGCTCGGTCTCCAGCGCCGGCACCGGCAGCCTGGGATTAGAGAGTTGTTGCCAACCGTGGCAGCCCGTCGCCCGGTCAGCCCAGGTACCACCGAACCACCGCAACAGGCTGATCGGCCCGAGCCAGCAGCTGAGCTCCCGAGGATCGCAACCATCGAAGAAATAGCTGGCGGTGTGCGGGTTGTAATAGTTCAACAGAGCCTTGTGGTGAAGGCCAAGCGTCACGATCAACATGCGACGCAAATGCGCCAGCAGCGACTCGACTGGCGTCGCGCTCACCAACAGCAGCCCTGGCCAGGACTGGGCGTCCAATCGGCACAGGCTGGCCAGCGCAGGCGACTTGCGCAAATCCACCAACAACGGGCCGTGCGTCTTCAATTCATCGAACTCGGTGTCTTCGAGCAGGGGGAACCGTCGCGCCTCTCTGAACTGCTCCCGCAGGCGCTGCGCAGCCTCCGGCGCGCCCGGCACATCGAGCAGCAACCATTGCGGGGCCGGGCCAGGCAGCATTGCGACGTTCATGGAGCAGCGCCCGCGCCGTGCCGCGTCAACATGCGGCACGTACACACTGGCTCGGCACAAGGGCTGAAGCGCCCCCCGCCGGGCAACAGGCAAAGCAAGACCAGCGGCTCGCCTCCCTGGATCGCGGACAATAAGGATGTATCGACTCCAGACGGCTCCGAGGACGTTAGCGAGGACGCGTTCGACGAGACCGTTTGTGGCGTCCGGGCGTCGGCAGGAGCGCCGAGAAATGCGCAGACCAAGGGGCGATCAGGATCGCCCTCGATAAAACTCACCAATACTTCGGTGCCTTCGCAAATGGCCCCCGCACGGCGCGACGCCAACTCGGGCGCCAATGGCAGCCAACAATGGCTGGGGCTGGCCCCCTCCCCCTGATAGGCCCAGTCGAACTGAACCGCCACTCGTCCGGCCAGCGGTGGTTCATCGACCACCACGACCCATCCGCGTTGCCTGCTCACCATGACGGGCTTGGCTGGCACCCTGTCCGCCACGAAAGGCCACTCCCAGGGAATGGCCCGGAAATGATTGCCATAGATGCCGGACTGACCTCGGTGCTCCACCTTGGTCAATCGCCAGAGCTGGTTGCGTCTTTCGAATGAATGGGCCGTCAGCGACAGAATCTGCTCGGCACGCAAGTGCATCAGATCGCTGCGCCCTTGTGCCACCGGCACTCCCGAAGCGTCAACCTGTACCCTGAAGGCCTGCACTGCGCAGGTTCGCCCTTCATCGCTGCAAACCGCTTTGCCTGCTATGGGAACGCCGACCACCGTGTCAGCGAAAACCAGGCAATGCCGATCCCGAGTGTGTTCGAAATGGAAGTGAATCCCTGCCTGGGCGCACACCCGTTGCAGGAAGTGCAGGTCCGATTCTCGGTATTGGGTGCACAGATCCTGCGGCGGATATTCGCCGCTCAGGTCCAGGCATAGATTGCGACCACCGATGCCATGCCCCTTGAGCACCTGGCGAATGATCTGCGGCACCGAACAAGCATTGAACACTCGTTGGCTGAAGCGCTGGGCGAGGCACGCCAGCTTCGGCCCGATGCGAACACGACAGGCCTCGCCATGCCGGTGGACAATCTCGTGAAGCTGTCCATGGATGCCCCGATCCGGCGCCCCGAAACTCAACCATACGTCGCGGTACAGCAAACCCGCCAAGTCCAGGGTCAGGTCGCCGAGCACCAGTTCCACTTCGAAAACAAACGGTTCGCTGATGGCTTCAAGGCCGGTGAAGGCCACGACGATAAGCGCTTCGGACAAACCGGCTACCTCCAGACGAAATGATAACTCGCAGGCTGGATCGGACATCGGCGTTTCTCTACAGGAGGGGCGACCGGGCATTCTCGCTGAGAGCCGGGGTCGAGTAGAGGGCTCAACTGCAAATTAGGAAAAGGACTACATGAAATACGGAAAGCAGCGGTTAGGGGAAAGGGGGCTGGAGCAAACAGGCTGTACACACGGCAGCCCGACGATGGCTCCCCTTCTCCCTCGCCAGCAGGCAGGCAGAGGCCTCGGAACAAAGCAAAAAAGGCGCTTTTCCTTTTCAGGAGAAGCGCCTTTTCCATAAGTGAACCGCTACGGGCCGCCGATGAGCCCTGCAGTCATTGTTGCATTTGGGTATCGATCAGGAACCCAACAGCTCAGCCTTGACCAGTTTCGCCTGCTCATCGGCATGATACGAAGACCGTACCAACGGACCGGACGCGACGTTCTTGAAGCCCATCTTGTAGCCTTCCTCGGCGAACCAGGCGAAGGTGTCCGGGTGCACGAAACGCTGCACTGGCAAGTGGCTACGGGACGGTTGCAGGTATTGGCCCAGGGTCAGCATGTCGATGTCATGCTCGCGCATGCGCTTCATGACCTCGATGACTTCCTCGTCGGTTTCACCCAGGCCCAGCATCAAGCCGGACTTGGTCGGAATGTGCGGCATCATCTGCTTGAAGCGTTGCAACAGGGTCAGCGACCACTGGTAGTCCGAACCCGGGCGCGCAGCCTTGTACAGGCGCGGCACGGTTTCCAGGTTGTGGTTGAACACATCCGGCGGCTCGGCCGCGGTGATTTCCAGGGCGATGTCCATGCGGCCACGGTAATCGGGCACCAGGGTTTCCAGCTGGACGTTCGGCGACAGCTTGCGGATTTCGCGGATGCAATCGGCGAAGTGCTGGGCGCCGCCGTCACGCAGGTCGTCGCGGTCCACCGAGGTGATGACCACGTACTTGAGCTTCAGGTCGGCGATGGCGATGGCCAGGCTTTGCGGCTCATTGGTGTCCAGTGGCTTCGGACGACCGTGGCCGACGTCGCAGAACGGGCAACGACGGGTGCAGATGTCGCCCATGATCATGAAAGTCGCGGTGCCGCCGGAGAAGCACTCGCCCAGGTTCGGGCAGGAGGCTTCCTCGCAAACGCTGTGCAGCTTGTGCTTGCGCAGCAGGGCCTTGATCCGGTCGACTTCCGGCGAAACCGGGATGCGCACGCGGATCCAGTCGGGTTTCTTCGGCAGTTCGGTGGTCGGGATGATCTTGACCGGGATGCGTGCAACCTTCTCGGCGCCGCGCAGCTTGACGCCGGCCTCTACCTTGGCACGCGGGGCCGGACGTTCGGTGACGTCCAGCGTCGGGATCATGGTTTGCACTGCATCAGTAGTCATATCAGTCGATTCCGCCCGTGAGGGTCGTCTGCTCAGCATAGTCGAGGTGTTTGACGAGCTGCGCACGCAGCCGGGCACTTACCTCGGCAAATTCAATCGATCCTGTGTGATCGCGCAGCTGGGTCATCGCCAGCCCTGCGTAGCCACAGGGATTAATCCGTTGGAACGGCTCAAGGTTCATGTCCACATTCAACGCCAGGCCGTGAAACGAACAGCCATGGCGGATTCGCAGGCCCAACGAGGCGATCTTCGCCCCGTCGACGTAGACACCCGGCGCATCCGGCTTGGCCGCCGCGGTCACGCCATAGCTTTCGAGCAGGTCGACCAGGCATGTCTCCATGCGGGTGACCAACTCGCGAACGCCGAACCCCAGCTTGCGTACATCCAGCAGCAGGTAGGCAACCAGTTGGCCGGGGCCATGGTAAGTCACCTGCCCGCCCCGGTCGACCTTCACCACCGGGATGTCCCCCGGCAACAACAGGTGCTCGGCCTTGCCCGCCTGCCCCTGGGTGAACACCGATGGGTGCTCGACCAGCCAGACTTCATCGCCGGCGGTGGTGCCGCGTTCATTGGTAAAGCGCTGCATGGCATGCCAGACCGGCTCGTAAGCCATCGTGCCCAGCTCGCGAAAGCCCAGCGTGCCCGGCATCACAACACCATGTGCACGAAACCGGTCGCTCGCAGCTCGCTATTGATGTCGTAGAGCTGTTCCTGGCCAGTGGCAATGATATGCAACTGGATAGTCGTGTACTTGCCGTTGGTACTCTGGCGCTCGGCCAGGGTCTTGTGGTCAACGGTGGCGTGCTTCTCAAGGATCGCGATGATCCTGTCCTTGAAACCCACACCGGTGTCGCCGATTACCTTGATCGGATAATCCGCGCAGGGAAATTCGATCTTTGGCGCCTTTACTTCGGAGTCTGTCATGGCGTAACGGCCTCGCAAGCCGTGGTAACGAACATGGCCCCGCGCCGGAAAGGAACGGGGCCATGCAGGTCAACACTCGAATCAGTTGAACAAGCCGTAGAAGAATAGACGGATGCTATCCCACATGCGGCGGAAGATACCACCTTCCTCGACCGCGTCCAGCGCGATCAGGTCGGCGCTGTGCACCACTTTGTCGTCCAGCTTGACTTCGACCTTGCCGATGACGTCGCCCTTGGCGATCGGCGCGGTCAGTTGCGGGTTCATGGTCATGCTGGCGGCGAGTTTCTTGAGCTGGCCTTTAGGCAAGGTCATGGTCAAGTCTTGGGCCAGGCCGGCCTTCACCTGGTTGGTGGTGCCTTTCCAGACCTGGGCCTGGGCCAGTTCGGTGCCCTTCTGGTAGAACGTCTGGGTTTCGAAGAAGCGGAAACCGTAGGTCAACAGCTTTTGGGTCTCGGCGGCACGGGCCACTTCGCTGTTGGTGCCGAACACTACGGCGATCAAGCGCATACCGTCACGGACAGCCGAGGACACCATGCAATAGCCGGCCTCTTCGGTGTGGCCGGTCTTCAGGCCATCGACGGTCTTGTCGCGCCACAGCAGCAGGTTGCGGTTAGGCTGCTTGATGCCATTCCAGAAAAATTCCTTCTGGGAATAAATAGCGTAGTGCGCCGGGTCTTCGTGGATGATCGCCCGCGCCAGCAGTGCCATGTCGTGAGCCGAGGAATAATGCTCGGGGTTCGGCAGGCCGGTCGGGTTCATGAAGTGGCTGTTGGTCATGCCCAGGTCGGCGACGGTTTTGTTCATCATGTCGGCGAACGCATCTTCGCTGCCGGCGATGTGCTCGGCCAGGGCGACGCTGGCGTCGTTGCCGGACTGGATGATGATGCCGTGCAGCAGGTCGCTGACGGTCACTTGCGAACCGACCTTGATGAACATCCGCGAACCGCCGGTGCGCCAGGCGTTTTCGCTGACAGTCACCGGGTCGTTTTCGCCGATCTGGCCACGACGGATCTCCAGGGTCGCGATGTACGCGGTCATCAGCTTGGTCAGGCTGGCCGGCGGCAGGCGCTGGTCACCGTTGTTCTCTACCAGGACCTCGCCGCTGCTGGCATCCATGAGCACAAAGGATTTGGCGGCCAATTGAGGGGGCGCCGGCATCATCTCGACCGCGAACGCGGCCGGTGAAAGAAGCAGCGGGACTAGCAGGCAAAGGCGTTTGGCAAAGGTGGTGATGTTCATCCGTCTCTCGAAATCGCTAATGGAACTGCCCAAAGGCAAAACTAAACAGGCAACTCATCAAGGAGCTGCCGCGTATTTAAGTTGCTCACTCACAACCCTTGCCGGGCTTTTGTTATTCATGGAGCCAACAACCTGACCCGCTGCAACCGCAGCGGGCTTTCAATCAGTTACTCGGCGGTGACCAGGCTCGGCGAACCGAGATTGGCCAGGCGCACGCTGTTCTGTACCTGCTGCACCTCACCCGGAGAACCGATCGGCCCCAGGCGCACCCGATGCAGTGTCTGCTGGTTGCGCACGATCGAGCTGATGAACACCGGCGCGCTGACCATCGAACTCAGCTTCGATCGGAGCAGCTCTGCAGCGTCCGGGTTGGCGAACGCGCCCACTTGCAGATACTGGCCAGACGCTGTTGCAGAAGCGTTTTTTTTTGCGTCGATCTGCACAGGCACCACGGCCGCGGCATGTTGCTGCGGCGGCGGGGTCCATTGCTCGACCGTGCCGGTGGAAGCCGTCAGGGTCGGCGCGGCATTTTGCGCCACTTTCGGTTCGTTGAGCATCAGAGGCGCCGGACGGCCACGCTGGGCCCACCATTCCTGGGGATCGATACCTTCGACCTTGACCCGGGCAGTGCCGGTTTCAGCGTAACCGAGCTTTTTCGCCGCCGCGTACGACAAATCGATGATGCGATCGGAATAAAACGGCCCACGGTCGTTCACCCGCAAGATCACCGTCTTGTTGTTGTCCAGGTTGGTCACCCGTACATAACTGGGCAGCGGCAAGGTCTTGTGGGCCGCGCTCATGCCGTACAGGTCGTACACCTCGCCATTGGCGGTGTTCTGGCCGTGGAACTTGGTGCCATACCAGGACGCCGTGCCCGAAGCGACGTAGCGCTTGGATTCGGCGATCGGAAAATAGGTCTTGCCCAGCACCGTATACGGATTGGCCTTGTAGGGACCGGTGTGCAGCGTCGGCGTCGCGTCGGGAATGCGCGAGACATCGACGTCCCACCACGGCGCGCCGTCCTTGTGGGCCCGGTTGATGTCCAGGCCCGGCGTGGCGCGCACGGCGGTGGTGGGCGTTTTCTGGGTCGGTGCGCGACTGGTCGAACAACTGACGACCAGCAACGACAGCGCCGCCAATGCCACCAGCTTGAGGGGCCTGGCTTTCAGGGGTTGATAGGTAGGCAATGCCCGCATTATTTGACGCCCCGTGCTTTGACCAGCTCTTCAGACAGTTGATGTACGGCCATGGCGTACATCACGCTGCGGTTATAACGCGTAATCGCGTAGAAATTCTTCAGGCCCATCCAATATTCAGGGCCCTGCTCGCCTTCAAGGCGCATCGCGGTGACCGGCATGTCGTCACGCAGCGCATCATGACTCGACCAGCCCAGCGCTCGCAACTCCCCGACGGTTTTCGTCGGCTCGATACCTTCGGTCAAGCCTTCGTCCACCTGCTCGCCACGCACCTCGGCGCGGCTGACCACAGGCTGGCCAGCCTCCCAGCCGTGACGCTTGAAATAGCTGGCGACGCTGCCGATGGCATCGGTCGGGTTGGTCCAGATATTGATGTGGCCGTCGCCGTCGAAGTCCACCGCGTAGGCGCGGAAACTGCTGGGCATGAATTGCGGCAGGCCCATGGCGCCTGCGTAGGAGCCCTTAAGGGTCAGCGGATCGACCTGTTCTTCGCGGGCCAGCAGCAGGAACTCGCGCAGCTCCTTGCGGAAGAACTCGGCGCGCGGCGGGTAATCGAAGCCCAGGGTCGACAGTGCGTCGATCACGCGGAAATTGCCGGTGTTGCGGCCAAAGAAGGTTTCGACGCCGATGATGGACACGATGACTTGGGCCGGCACGCCATATTCCTGCTCGGCGCGGGCCAGGGCCGCCTCATGCTGGCGCCAGAAATCCACGCCCCGGGCGATCCGCGCCTCGGTGATGAACATTGGCCGGTACTCGCTCCACTGCTTGACGCGCTCGGCGGGCCGGGAAATCGCGTCGAGGATCGATTGCTTGCGCTCGGCCTCGCGGAACACGCCCATCAGCTGTTCACCGGCGAAACCGTAGTCACGGGTCATTTCACCGACGAACTCGGCCACCTGCGGCGAGCCTTCGTATTCGCCGGCCAGGGCCTGCGGCGCGCAGCCCAGGAAGCCGACCAGGCCGACCCACGGCGCATATCGCGTCGACCAGCCACGCATTGCTTGCATTGAACTCTTCACCTTATTCAAACCTGTGCGATCCACTTGCGGTGCGTATGAATCGACATCAAAACCCCAAACGCTGACAGTAGCGTCACCAGCGAAGTTCCTCCGTAGCTAATGAATGGCAACGGCACCCCCACGACTGGCAGCAGGCCACTGACCATACCGATATTGACGAAAACATAAACAAAAAACGTCATGGTGAGGCTGCCCGCCAGCAATTTGCCGAACAACGTCTGCGCCTGGGCGGTAATCACCAGCCCCCGGCCGATCAACAGCAAATAGATCAGCAGCAGCACGCAAATGCCCACCAGGCCGAACTCTTCGCCCATCACCGCGATGATGAAGTCGGTGTGGCTCTCTGGCAAAAAGTCCAGGTGCGACTGGGTGCCCATCAGCCAACCCTTGCCGAACACCCCGCCGGAACCGATGGCGGCCTTGGACTGGATGATGTTCCAGCCGGTGCCCAGCGGATCGCTTTCCGGATCGAGGAAGGTCAGCACGCGCTGCTTCTGGTAGTCGTGCATCACGAAATACCACATGGCCACCGACACCGGCACGGCGGCGGCGATCACGCTGAGGATCCAGCGCCAGCGCAGCCCGCCCATGAACAGCACGAAGGCGCCACCGGCCAGGATCAGCAGCGAGGTGCCGAGGTCTGGTTGGCGGACGATCAGGATGAACGGGATGCCGATCAGCAACAGGCTGATGCAAACATGCTTGAGCTGCGGCGGCAAGGAACGTTTGGCCAGGTACCAGGCGATGGTCGCCGGCATGATGATCTTGAGGAATTCCGAGGGCTGGAAACGGATCACTCCGGGAATGTTGATCCAGCGGGTGGCGCCCATGGCGTTGTGACCCATGATGTCCACCACCACCAGCAAACCCACGCCGACGACATAGGCCAGCGGCACCCAGCGCGCCATGAACCGTGGTTCGAGCTGCGCGATGACGATCATCGATACCAGGCCGATGCCGAACGAGGTGGCCTGCTTGGCCAGCAGGTCCCAGCTCTTGCCACTGGCCGAATACAGCACGAACAGGCTGCCGGCGGCCAGCGTCAGCAGCAGGATCAGCAACGGCCCGTCGATGTGCATGCGTTGCAGCAAGGTGGCGCGGCGGCGCATCACGTCTTCGCTGGACAGGATGCGGTCGAAATTATTCTTCACGGGCCGTAGCCTCCGCAGTGGTGGGGCTTGCGTATTCGGGCTTGAGCTGACCGTGCTCATCCAGCAGCCAGGCGTCCATGATCTGGCGCACCACCGGCGCGGCGACACCGGAACCGGACTCACCGTTCTCGACCATCACCGACACCACGATCTTGGGATTTTCGGCCGGCGCGAAGCCGACGAACAAGGCGTGGTCACGATGGCGCTCCTGAACCTTGGAGCGGTCGTATTTCTCGCCCTGCTTGATCGCCACGACCTGGGCCGTGCCGCTCTTGCCAGCGATGCGATATTGCGCGCCAATGGCCGCCTTGCGCGCGGTGCCCCGGGCGCCGTGCATCACCTGCTGCATGCCGATGTTGACCTTCTGCCAGTCCGACGGGTTGCGCAGGATAATGTCCGGCATCGGGTCCGGGTCCAAGGGCTTCTGGCCTTCGATGGTCTTGGCCAGGTGCGGGCGATACCACTTGCCCTTGCTCGCCACCAGGGCCGTGGCCTGGGCCAGTTGCAAGGGCGTTGCCTGCATGTAGCCCTGGCCGATCCCCAGGATCAGGGTTTCGCCGGGGAACCAGGGCTGGCGGCGAGTCGCCCGTTTCCACTCCCGCGACGGCATCAGGCCAGGGGACTCTTCGAACATGTCCAGGGACACCTTCTGACCGAGGCCGAACTTGTTCATGTAGGACGACAACCGGTCGATCCCCAGCTTGTGGGCCAGGTCGTAGAAGTAGGTGTCGTTGGAACGCATGATCGCCGCTTCCAGGTCCACGTAGCCGTCACCGGTGCGGTTCCAGTTACGGTACTTGTGGTCGTAGTTCGGCAATTGGTAGTAACCCGGGTCGTAGACGCGGCTCGACGCAGTCACAACGCCAGCGTCCAGCCCGGCAATCGCCACGGCCGGCTTGATGGTTGAGCCCGGCGGATAGAGCCCGCGCAGTACACGGTTGAACAGCGGCCGGTCGATGGAATCGCGCAGCTCGGCGTAGGCCTTGAAGCTGATGCCGGTGACGAACAGGTTCGGGTCGAAACTCGGTTGGCTGACCATCGCCAGCACTTCGCCAGTGTTGGGGTCCAAGGCAACCACCGCGCCACGCCGTCCTCCCAGTGCTGCTTCGGCGGCTTCCTGCAATTTGATGTCCAGGCTCAGGACAATGTCCTTGCCGGGAATCGGGTCGGTGCGCTTGAGCACTCGCAGTACGCGGCCGCGGGCGTTGGTCTCGACTTCCTCATAACCCACCTGGCCGTGCAGCTCGGCTTCGTAGAAACGCTCGATGCCGGTCTTGCCGATATGGTGAGTGCCGCTGTAGTTGACCGGATCGAGCGTCTTGAGCTCTTTTTCGTTGATCCGGCCCATGTAGCCGACCGAATGGGCGAAGTGCGGCCCTTGGGGATAATGCCGCACCAGTTGCGCCACCACCTCGACGCCCGGCAGGCGGAACTGGTTCACGGCAATCAGGGCGATCTGTTCTTCGGTCAGCTCGAACATGATCGGCACCGGCTCGAAGGGACGCCGGCCCTGGCGCATGCGCTTTTCGAAGATCGCCCGGTCCTCTGGCGTCAGTTGCAGCACCTCGACGATCACGTCGAGCACCTGCTGCCAGTCACCGGAGCGCTCGCGGGTCATGCTCAGGCTGAAACTGGGCCGGTTGTCGGCCACCACCACGCCATTGCGGTCGAAAATCAACCCGCGGGTCGGCGGGATCGGCTGAACATGTACGCGGTTACTTTCCGACAGGGTCGAGTGGTATTCGTACTGGATCACCTGGAGGAAATACAGCCGCGCGATCAGCACGCCGATCAGCGCCACCACCGCAATAGCACCGAACACGACGCGGCCCCGCACCAGGCGGGCGTCTTTTTCGTGGTCCTTGATGCGAATCGGCTGAGGCATGAGGGCAGGATTACTTGTGATAAGGGTGCCCGGACAGGACTGTCCAGGCACGATACAACTGTTCACCGATCAGGATCCGCACCAGCGGGTGCGGCAACGTCAGGGGCGATAAGGACCAGCGTTGATCGGCTCGCGCGCAGACTTCCGGCGCCAGCCCTTCCGGGCCACCCACCATGAAATTGACCGTGCGCGCATCCAGCCGCCAGCGATCGAGCTCGACCGCCAGTTGCTCGGTGCTCCAGGGCTTGCCGTGGACTTCGAGGGTGACGATCCGCTCGTTCGGCCCGACCTTGGCCAGCATGGCTTCGCCTTCCTGGCGGATGAAGCGCGCCACGTCAGCGTTCTTGCCACGGGTATTGAGCGGAATTTCCACCAGTTCCAAGGCCAGCTCGGACGGAAGACGCTTGGCATATTCATGCCAGCCTTCTTCCACCCACTTGGGCATGCGAGAACCGACGGCGATCAGGCGCAGTCGCACAGCGATCCCTTATTGCTGGTCTTTGTTGAGCTTGGTGAAGTGCTCATGGGGGTTTTCCGGGCTGTGGTGCGCGGCGCTGGCCGAACGGCTCTGCTCGGCGCCTGCCCACAGGCGTTCCAGGTCATAGAACTGGCGCGCCGAGGCGGTCATCATGTGCACGATGACGTCGTCCATGTCCAACAGGACCCAGTCGCTGTCGCCCTTGCCTTCTTCGCCCAGCGGCTTGACGCCCTGGGCCTTCACCGCTTCGCGGACCTTGTCGAGCATCGCGCCGATCTGGCGATTGGACGTACCGGTGGCGATGATCATGTAGTCGGTGATGCTCTGCTTTTCACGAACGTCGATCACCTGGATGTCCTGGGCCTTGACGTCTTCGAGGGCCGCCACGGCCACCTTGACCAGCTCTTCGCCGGCCAGCACCACGCCGGTATGCGCCTCTACCGGCAGCGGGGCGCTCTTGAAGGTGCCCTTGCGCTTTACTTTGTTCAGGTCTTTGTCAGTCATATAAAACTCGTTTTGCTCATGTTCGGGCGCTTCGGTACACGTTGATTCGTGTCGGCGAAGCACACCTTGTTCAGTTCGACGCACGGTACAGACCGTGCGCATCGATGTAGGCCAGGACCGCGTCGGGCACCAGGAAACGTACCGACTTACCGCTGGCCAGCAGTTGACGGATCTGGGTGGCGGATACCGCGAGCGGTGTCTGCCAGACGAATGCAATCTGTCCGCTCGGTCCCTTGAGGGCCAGCGGGTCGCTCACCGAGCGCGCCGCCAGCAGGTTGCGCAAGGCATCCGGCGGTTCGCTGTCGGCATCCGGGCGTTGCAGCACCAGGATGTGGCAATGCTGGAGCAACTCTTCCCAGCGATGCCAAGTGGGCAGGCCGCAAAATGCGTCCCAGCCCAGAAGCAGGAAAACCTGGGCATCGGCGGCCAGTTCGGCGCGCATCAGCTCCAGGGTGTCAATGGTGTAGGACGGCTTGTCCCGCTGCAATTCTCGGGCGTCCACCACCAACGGCGCCACACCGGCCACCGCGCACTCGACCATCGCCAGGCGGTCTTGCGCCGACACCTGCGGCGTATCCCGATGAGGTGGCCGGGCGCTCGGCGTCAGGCGCAGCTCATCGAGGCCCAGGGCATCGGCGACTTCCAGTGCACCGCGCAGATGGCCGATGTGCACCGGGTCGAACGTGCCGCCCAGGATACCGATGCGCTTTGACGCGGTCGCCGTCACAGCGGTCGTAGTCATAGAGGCCAGTGGGTCGAGGTCGCCCAAGTCAGACCGGCTCCTGGCCGCGCAGCTGGCCGTCACCGACCACAATGTACTTTTCGCACGTCAGGCCTTCGAGGCCCACCGGGCCGCGGGCGTGCAGCTTATCAGTAGAAATGCCGATCTCGGCACCCAATCCATATTCGAAGCCATCGGCGAAGCAAGTCGGGGTGTTGATCATCACCGACGCCGAGTCCACTTCGGCCACGAAACGCCGGGTTTCACCCTGGTGTTCGCTGACGATGGAGTCGGTGTGGTGGGAGCCATGGCGATTGATGTGCTCGATCGCCTGGTCGAGCCCGTCGACCACGCGGATCGACAGGATCGGCGCCAGGTACTCGGTGTCCCAGTCTTCCTCGGTGGCGACCGCCGCGTCGATGATCGTCCGGGTCCGCTCGCAGCCGCGCAGCTCGACGCCTTTTTCGCGAAACTGGGCGGCCATCGATGGCAGGAAATCGCTGGCAACAGCCTGGTCCACCAGCAGGGTTTCCATCGCGCCGCAGATACCGTAGCGGTAGGTCTTGGCGTTGAAGGCGATGCGCTGGGCTTTCGGCAGCTCGGCGTGGGCACTGACGTAGACGTGGCAGATGCCGTCCAGATGCTTGATCACCGGCACGCGGGCGTCGCGGCTGACCCGCTCGATCAGCCCCTTGCCGCCGCGCGGCACGATGACGTCGACGAACTCGGGCATGGTGATCAGCGCGCCGACTGCCGCGCGATCGGTGGTTTCCACCACTTGCACCACCGCCGCCGGCAGATCGGCTTCAGCCAGGCCGCGCTGGATGCAGGCGGCGATAGCACGGTTGGAATGAATCGCCTCGGAGCCACCGCGCAGGATGGTCGCGTTACCGGACTTCAAGCACAGGCTCGCGGCGTCGATGGTCACGTTCGGCCGCGACTCGTAGATGATCCCGACCACGCCCAGGGGCACGCGCATCTTGCCGACCTGGATACCCGACGGCCGATAGCTCATGTCGCGGATCGCCCCGACCGGGTCCGGCAGGGCCGCGACCTGACGCAGACCGACGATCATGCCGTCGATACGCGCCGGAGTCAGCGCCAGGCGCTCGAGCATCGCCGGCTCCAGACCATTGGCCCGGCCAGCGGCCAGGTCCAGTTCGTTGGCGGCGGACAACTCGGCGCGCGCAGCATCCAGCGCATTGGCGGCGGCCTGCAGGGCGCGGTTTTTCTGCGCGGTGCTGGCACGGCCGATGATGCGCGACGCTTCGCGAGCGGCGCGACCCAAGCGGGTCATGTAGTCAAGAACGGACTCAGTCATGGTCTGTGTGGTCTTGGCAAAGAGGAAAGCGGCAGATTATAGCTGTCGTAACCCTCGACTAACAGCATGGACTCGCAGCGGTGACCGGCGGAGGAGCAAAACCGGCATTAATCGCAGGTATTCCCGTGAATGTTCAGCGGTAATTAAGCTTTCCGTTGTTATCATCGCGCTATCTTTGGCCCTACTCCGTTCCTCGCCATGACCGATTCGCCAACCACGCCCATTGCCTTGCCCCACGCTTTTTTTGATCGCGACGCCCAAGTACTTGCCCAGGATCTGCTGGGCAAGGTCATTCGCCACAAAGTCGGTGACGTGTGGCTCAGCGCGCGAATCATCGAAACCGAAGCGTATTACTTCGCTGAGAAAGGCAGCCATGCCTCCCTGGGCTATACGGAAAAACGCAGGGCTTTGTTTCTGGATGGCGGCCACATCTATATGTACTACGCCCGCGGCGGCGATTCGCTGAACTTCAGCGCCCAAGGCCCGGGCAACGCGGTATTGATCAAATCGGCGTATCCCTGGGTCGACGCCACCAGCGGCCCGGCGAGCCTGGCGCAGATGCTGCTCAACAACCCCGACGCCCAGGGCCGACCACGCACACCGCAAAAGCTTTGTGCCGGGCAGACCTTGCTGTGCAAGGCGCTGGGGCTGAAAGTGCCGGACTGGGACGCGAAGCGCTTCGACCCCGAACGGTTGCTGGTGGAAGATGTGGGCGTGCCGACGGTCAATGTGATCCAGACCACTCGTTTGGGCATCCCACTGGGACGGGACGAAGACCTGCTCTATCGCTTCGTCGATGCCGCCTACGCGCCGTGGTGCACCCGCAATCCGCTGCGGCGCGGCCAGGTCGAGGGCCGTGATTATTTTTTGCTTGCCTGAACGCAGTACCGCTCCCTGACAAAAATTGCATGCCGCTTGAATAAACAATGGAGTTGTCTTTATGGGCCCATGGCTCGATAGCATTACCGGCTGGCTGACTGTAAACCCGCAATGGCTGGCGGTGGCGGTGTTCGTCGTCGCTTGCGTGGAATGCCTGGCCATCGCCGGGCTGATCGTACCGGGCACGGTGCTGTTGTTCGCGATTGCGGTGCTGGCCGGCAGCGGTGCGTTGTCCTTGGGCGAAACGTTGCTGCTGGGGCTTCTAGGGGGACTGCTCGGGGATCTGGTGTCGTACTTGCTGGGCCGGCATTTCCACCAGAACATCCGGCGCCTGCCGGGGCTGCGGCACCATCCGGAATGGATGAGCGCGGCGGAGAGCTACTTCCAACGCTACGGCATCGCCAGCCTGCTGGTGGGGCGCTTTATCGGACCGCTGCGGCCAATGCTGCCGATGGTGGCCGGGATGTGCGACATGCCGTTCCTGCGCTTCGCCGCTGTCAGCCTGGTCGCGGCGGCAGGCTGGACCGTGGCGTACCTGCTGCCGGGCTGGGCCACCGGAGCGGCGTTCCGCCTGCCGCTGCCCGAAGGTTTCTGGCCACAGGCCGGTGTCGTCATCGGCAGCATCGCCGTGATGCTTGGACTCAGCGTCAACAGCAGCCTGCGTCGCCATCGCCACGCCTCGGCGATCATCGCGGTGGTTGGCCTGGCGATCCTGATCGGCCTGTTTATCGGTTTTCGCTACCTGACGGCGTTCGACCAAGGCCTGATGGCCCTGGTCCAGGAGCATCGCAGCGCGACGATGGACGAGATCGCCGTGACCTTTACGCTGATCGGCGAATTTCGCTACATGCTGATTGTCTGCAGCCTGGTGACCGGGTTGCTGCTGTTGGCACGACAATGGCGGCAGGCAATCTTTGCCGGCGGCACAATGCTGCTTACCGCCCTGGCCAACACCGGCTTCAAGCTGTTCTTCGCCCGCGTGCGCCCTGAAATCCTGAGCGAACCCTTGACCAGCTACAGCATGCCCAGCGGCCACGCTTCCGGCGCCTTTGCGCTGTTCCTGGCCCTGGCGATACTGGCCGGGCGCGGCCAACCGCCACGCCTGCGCTTGACCTGGCTGTTGCTCGGCTCGTTGCCGGCGCTGGCCATTGCCTTGTCGCGGGTGTACCTCGGTGCCCACTGGCCGAGCGATGTCGTCGCCGGCGCCGTGCTCGCCGCCACCGTCTGCGCCGCTGTCCTGTGGCTGAGCCAGCGCCAGGAGCCGCTTCGCGCCATGTCGCCAAAAGTCTGGTGGCTAGTCCTCCCGGCACTGATGGCGGCGTTCAGCTTCTTCGCCCTGCGGCATTTGCCCCACGCGATGTTGCGGTATGCCTATTGATGCATCGGCGCAGTCGTGTCAGGCGAACAACTCACCCTGTAATTCATCGAGCAAGGCCTGGATCGCATCCAGGCGCTGCTGGGGATCGTCGAGTTGCAGCAGGTCGATCTTGTCCAGTTCGTTGAACGGCAGCAGATAGGCCAGTTGATTGGCCAGCGATTGCTGGCCGGTCGCTTCGGTGCCCATGTTCAGCGCTTCGACCATGGGGTGTTCGGCCAGGGCCTTGAGCAAGGCGACCAGATCGGCGTCCTCATCCTGTAGCGGTTGCTCCGGCTCGTCTTCGAGCCACTCGACCTGAGCCACGGTGAGTTGATCGGCCTGGACGCTGCTGTTGTGCACCAGGAAACGTCGTGCGCCCTGCACGCGAATACCCAACAGGCCATTCTCTTGCTGGGAAAAGTCGGTGATCAGCGCTTCACAACCCACCCGCGCATAGCCGTCAGGCGCGATGCCGACTTCCTCGCCGTCGAGGATGCAGACCACGCCGAAGCCTTCGCCCTTTTTCATGCAACGCCCGATCATGTCCAGGTAACGCGCCTCGAAGATCTGCAGATCGAGGGTGCAACCGGGGAACAGTACGGTGTTCAACGGGAACAGCGGCAAGCTCATAACCCATTCCTTAAACAGTCATCGACACCACCAGCGGCAGCACCACCGCCGTGGCCACGCCCATCAGACTCATCGCCAGTGCCGCGAAGGCGCCCGACTCCTCGCTTTCCTGCAACGCCACCGACGTACCTACCGCATGGGCGGTCAGGCCCAGGGCCATGCCACGGGCCTCAGGACTGTGGACCCCCAATCGGGACAAAATGCTCGGGCCCAGAATCGCCCCGAGCACGCCCGTGATCAACACGAACACCGCCGCCATCGCTGCCACGCCGCCGATCTGCTCGGCCACCAGCATGGCGATCGGCGACGTCACGGACTTGGGCGCCATGGTCATCAGAATCATGTGTTCGGCACCTAATGCCCAGCCCAGTACCACCGCAGAACCGGTGGCGAACACTCCGCCTATCACCAGCGTAGTAAAAATCGGCCAGAACAATTGACGGATTCGTCGCAGGTTCAAATACAACGGCACCGCCAGCGCCACCGTGGCGGGACCCAGCAGAATGCTGAGTATCTCGGTGCTCTTGCGGTATTCGGCGTAGCTGATGCCGCAGCCGACCAGCACAGCGATCAACAGCAGCATCGACATCAATACCGGTTGCAGGAACACCCAGCGGGTTTTTTCGAACGCCGCCAAGACCAGTTGATAAGCGCCCAGGGTAATGCCGATGCCGAACAGCGGATGATGGATCACCGAAGTCCAGGCGCCCTGCCAATCGAACATCATTGGGCGTCCTCCGGCTCGACACTGTGACGCCGGGACAGGCGCTGCATCAGCACGCCCGTCAACGCCACGGACAGGATCAAGGACAACACCAGTGCACCGACAATCGCCCAGAAATCGGCGGCAATTGCCCGGGCATACACCATCACCCCCACCGCCGGCGGCACCAGCAGCAACGGCAGATAACGCAGCAGGCTGCTGGCGGCCAGGTTCAACGGCTCGCTGACTTCGCCGCGCGTGATCAGGTAGCCCAGCAACAGCAGCAGGCCAATGATCGGCCCCGGCAGGATTGGCAGGAATAAATGATTCAAGGCGGTGCCCAGCAATTGGAACAGCACCAGCCAGGTCAGGCCCCGTAACAACATCCGCTCTTCCCCCTGCAACACTTACTCAAAGAATGCGTCGGCATTATAAGCACGCCGGCGCTATGGTTCGGCATTCGTAAAAAGCATGGTCGATGACCTTCCCGGCGCGCCATGTTGATCTACAGTGATTCCCGGGGGCGCAGCCCCCCGTTCCAAAAAAACAGGACAGATGAACCAAGGAGAGCCTCAATGCCCTACGTTCCAGTTGCAGAGCTTAAAGATTATGTCGGCAAGGAACTTGGACGTTCCGACTGGCTGACCATCGACCAGGACCGCATCAACCTGTTCGCCGAAGCCACCGGCGACTTCCAGTTCATCCATGTCGACCCGGTCAAGGCCGCGCAGACCCCGTTCGGCAGCACCATCGCCCACGGGTTCCTGTCGCTGTCGCTGATGCCCAAATTGATGGAAGACATCCTGATCCTGCCCGAGGGCGTGAAAATGGTCGTCAACTACGGGCTGGACAGCGTGCGTTTCATCCAACCGGTGAAAGTCGACTCCAAGGTCCGTCTCAAGGTCGACCTGGTGGACGTCACCGAGAAAAAACCCGGTCAATGGCTGCTCAAGGCCATCGCCACCCTGGAAATCGAAGGGTCGGAAAAACCGGCCTACATTGCCGAGCCGCTGTCGCTCTGCTTCGTGTAAACCCCCGCGGTCGCGAAACCGCTCATGCAGTTTCGCATCGCTTCAATGCGCATAGCTGCGGCATACTCGTCGCCTGATTACTTGGATCCCGTTATGCGCGCACTTGTCCCCCTGACTCTGGCCCTCTTGCTCACCGCTTGTGGCGACGGCGAATCGCTGTTGCCCCCCGACGCGCGCCTGCCCGACGGCGGGCGCTATCGCGGCGATCTGGTGGATGGGCTCTTGCAAGGCCAGGGCCGCATCGATTACCCCAACGGCAGCTGGTACGCCGGCCAATTCGACAAAGGCCAGTGGCATGGCACCGGGGAATGGCATGGCAGCAATGGCGAAGTCTATCGCGGCCAATTCCAGCAAGGTCTGTTCCACGGCCAGGGCAGCCTGACCACACCGACCAGCAGCTACAGCGGCGGTTTCAAGCTGGGCCGGCGGGACGGCGAAGGGACGCTCAAGGAAAACGGCATGACCTACCGGGGCGAGTTCAAGGCCGACCGCTACTCCGGTCTCGGACGCCTGGAGCTCGACGACGGCAGCCAGTACCAGGGCCCCTTCGCCAACGGCAAGCCCAACGGTGAAGGCCAGCGTTTCGATGCCAGCGGTAACCAGTTCACCGGGCACTTCGTCGACGGCCAGCTCCAGGGCAAGGGCACCTTCAACAGCGCCGATGGCGACGTTTATGTCGGCGGCTTCAGGAACAACCAACTCAACGGTCGCGGTCGCTACGAAAATGCCGATGGCGACGTCTGGATCGGCCAGTTCAAGGACGGCGCGCTGACCGGCAAGGGCGAGTTGATTGGCGCCGACGGCAGCCATTACCGCGGCCGCTTCAATGAATGGCGCTTCACCGGTGAGGGGCGCCTCAACCTGCCCGATGGCAGCTTCTACGTCGGCCAGTTCGAAGCCGACAGCTACCACGGGCGCGGCACCCTGGTGCTGACCGACGGCACTGTGCAAAGCGGCACCTGGGCCAACGGCCAGCGGATACGCGACGCCGACGGCAAGCTGCTGCCGGACGTCCTTGAACTCGGCGTCCTGGCCCAAGGCCGGCTGCTGGACGATGCCCTCGCCAACATCCCGGCCTCGACCCCGGCCGTGGAGCTGTACAGCTTGACCCTGGGCGGCGACGGCAAGCAAAGCGTGTTCCTGCGCGAATCCGACTATGTCGCCAACATGCTCGCCAGCCGTTTCAACGCGTTTGGCCAGATCCGACTGGTGAACCACCGCGATCACCTCGGCGATCGACCCATGGCCAGCCGTGAAAGCCTACGCCGTGCCGCCGCTACCCTGGCCGAGCGCAGCGGCCCGGAAGACCTGATCTTCATCTACCTGACCAGCCACGGCACCAGCGAGCATGAATTGGTGCTCGATCAACCACGCATGGAACTGGCCGACCTGCCCGCCGACGAGCTGGCCGTGGTCCTGGCGCCGCTGAAGAATCGCGACAAGATCATGGTGATTTCAGCCTGTTATTCCGGCGGTTTCATTCCGGCCCTGAAGAATGAGCGCACGCTGGTCATGACCGCGTCCCGGGCTGACCGGGTGTCTTTTGGCTGCTCCGAAGAAGCCAACTTCACCTATTTCGGCGACGCCCTGTTTGCCCAGGCGCTGAACCAGACCGACGACCTGGAACAAGCCTTCAAGCTCGCCAAGGGCATCGTTGCCGAACGGGAGCAGGCGGACAACTTCGAAGCCTCGGAGCCGCAGATCTGGGCGCCCCGGACCGTGCTGTCCCACTGGCAATTGCTGCGCAAGCAACAGGCGCGAAAAGCGTTGCAAAGTGCTGCACTGAACGACGAGCGTAAAAAGAGCAACTAAGCTGAACCGTATCAAGGGGGAAACACTATGTACTTGACGCCTCAGCATGTTTTGCTCGCCGGCGCGACCGGATTGACCGGGGAACATCTACTGGACCGGCTGCTCAACGAGCCGACCATTACTCGGGTACTGGCGCCTTCCCGCCGGCCATTGGCCGAGCATCCGCACTTGGAGAATCCGGTCGGGGAACCGGCCGAGGTGCTGCCAAGATTGGACGGCCCAGTCGATATCGCCTTCTGCTGCCTCGGCACGACGATCAAGAAAGCCGGCTCCGAACAGGCCTTCCGGGCGGTGGACCTGGACCTGGTGGTGGCCTTCGCCAAACGCGCCCGCGAACTGGGCGCGCGGCACCTGATCGTGGTCAGCGCCCTGAATGCCGATGCGAAATCATCGATTTTCTACAACCGGGTCAAAGGCGAAATGGAAGAAGCCCTGACGGCCCAGGACTGGCCGCAATTGACCATTTGCCGCCCTTCCCTGTTGTTGGGCGACCGCGTCGAACCGCGCCTGGCCGAACAACTGGCCGGCCCCTTGTCCAAGCTGATCCCGGGCAAGTACCACGGCATCGAAGCCTGCCAACTGGCCCGGGCCATGTGGCGCCTGGCGCTGGAAGAAGAGGATGGGGTGCGGGTGGTGGAGTCGGATGAGTTGCGCAAGCTGGGTAAATAACCTGCTGCCCAGGCCAATGCGATCATTGTGGCGAGGGAGCTTGCTCCCGCTCGACTGCGCAGCAGTCGCCCTCGGATTTGGATCAGCCCAAGAAGCTTAGGGCCGCTTCGCGGTCCAGCGGGAGCAAGCTCCCTCGCCACGGGGTTCCAGGCGTCTGTTACATGCCGCCCGTCGCCTGAAACCCCACGCCAATCACCGTCAACAACGACAGCGGCAACAACAGCGTGTCGAGCAACGCACTGCCCGGCAGATCAAGACCCGGATAACTCGGCGCCTCGGCACCAAAGCGGTCCTTGGCGCAGCAACCACCGTTCAGGGCGTATAGATCCAGGCGCGTGCCCGCGTATACCACCGGCGCACCCGGCTTGGCGGCGTCGAGGGTGCGGGCGGTGGCGCAGCCGGTCAGTTGCAGCGCCAGCAGCACGATCAGCAGCTTATTCATCACTGCTCAAATGATGCTCGCCCCAGCGCGGCAACATGTCTTGGGGGATGTTCAGCAGATTGAGAATCCGCGCGACGACGAAATCGATCAAGTCGTCGATGGTCTGCGGCTGGTGATAGAAACCCGGCGAGGCCGGCAGGATGGTCACGCCCATGTTCGACAGCTTGAGCATGTGCTCAAGGTGAATGCTCGAATACGGCGCTTCCCGCGGTACGAGGATCAACTGGCGGCGCTCCTTCAGCGTGACGTCCGCGGCGCGCTCGATCAGGTTGTTGCAAGCCCCGGTGGCAATCGCCGACAGCGTCCCGGTGGAACACGGCACCACCACCATGGCCGCCGGCGCACCGGAACCCGAAGCCACCGGTGACATCCAGTCTTCCTTGCCGTACACGCGAATCTGCCCCGCCGCCGCACCGGTGTATTCGGTGAGGAAGGCCTGCATCATCTGAGTCTTGGGTGGCAGGGTGACGTCGGTCTCGGTGGCCATCACCAGTTGCGCGGCCTTGGAGATCAGGAAGTGCACCTCGCGGTCTTCGCGCACCAGGCAATCGAGCAAGCGCAAGCCATACTGGGCGCCGGACGCACCGGTCATCGCCAGCGTGATGCGTTCGGGGCCATTGCTCATTTCAGTGCCTCGGCCAGTTTCCCGTGCAGGCCGCCGAAGCCGCCGTTGCTCATGATCACCACGTGAGTGCCGGGCTGGGCCTGGCTTTTCACACGCTCGATAATGCCTTCCAGAGAATCGCTGACAATCGACGGCACCGTGCACAGCGCAGCGGTCGCTGCGAGGTCCCAGCCCAGGTTGGCCGGTGCGTACCAGATGACTTGGTCGGCATCGACCACGCTTTCCGGCAGGCCGTCGCGGTGGGCGCCGAGCTTCATGGAGTTGGAACGCGGCTCGATGATGGCGATCAGCGGTGCATCGCCGATGCGCTTGCGCAGCCCGTCGAGGGTGGTCGCGATGGCCGTCGGGTGGTGGGCGAAATCGTCATAAATGATGATGCCGTTCACCTCGGCAACTTTTTCCATCCGCCGTTTCACGCTCTTGAACGCGCTCAACGCGGCGATGCCCATGGACGGCACCACGCCAACATGCCGAGCCGCCGCCAGGGTTGCCAAGGCGTTGGCGACGTTGTGCTGGCCGGTCATGTCCCACTCGACCACACCTTGGGACTGGCCCTCGAACATGACTTCGAACTGCGAACCATCGTCCTTGAGCAACTTCACCTGCCACTGACCGCCCGCGCCGGTGGTCTGCACCGGGGTCCAGCAGCCCATTTCGATGACCCGTTGCAGGGCTGGCTCGGTGGTCGGATGGATGACCAGGCCTTCGCTTGGGATCGTGCGCACCAAGTGATGGAACTGCCGCTCGATGGCCGGCAGATCGGGGAAAATGTCGGCATGATCGAACTCAAGATTGTTGAGGATCGCTGTACGCGGACGGTAGTGGACGAATTTCGAGCGTTTGTCGAAGAAGGCGCTGTCGTATTCATCGGCCTCGATCACGAAGAACGGCGTGCCGCCCAGGCGGGCCGACACCGAGAAATTCTGCGGCACGCCACCGATCAGGAAGCCCGGGCTCATGCCCGCGTGCTCCAACACCCAGGCGAGCATGCTGCTGGTGGTGGTCTTGCCGTGGGTACCGGCCACGGCCAGGACCCAACGACCCTGCAACACATGATCAGCCAGCCACTGCGGTCCGGACACGTACGGCAGGCCTTTGTTGAGCACGTATTCCACCGCCGGGTTGCCACGGGACATGGCGTTGCCGATCACCACCAGGTCCGGCGCCGGGTCCAGCTGCGCCGGGTCATAACCTTGGGTCAGCTCGATGCCCTGGGCTTCCAGCTGCGTGCTCATCGGCGGGTAGACGTTGGCGTCGGAGCCGGTCACGTGATGGCCCAGTTCCTTGGCCAAAACCGCCATCGAACCCATGAAAGTGCCGCAAATACCGAGAATATGGATGTGCATAGTCGACCTCGTAAAACATGGCCGCAGGTTAGCGTAGGGAGGGGGAAATCGCACCTTGTGTTTCGAACTTATCCGCGCCAGAACACCGCGGATTCCTGCTCGAGCACAGGTTTTTGTGGCGAGGGAGCTTGCTCCCGCTGGGCTGCAAAGCAGTCCGTAGCTCAGCGGGCGATGGCGTGTTTGCGCAGCTTGCGGTAAAGGGTATTGCGGCTGATCCCCAGTTGTTCCGCCGTATGGGTCATGTGCCAGCGCTGGCGCTCCAGTGCGTCGAGCAGCGCCAGGCGCTCGGCATCTTCCAGCGGCCGCTCCGCCACCGTTTCAACCACTGCAACCGGGCGTTGGCGAATCATCGCCGGCAAGTCCTCGAGCCCAATCCGCCCGCCATCGCACAGCGCGGCGAGGGTGCGCAGTACATTACGCAGTTGCCGCACGTTGCCCGGCCAATCGAAGCCCAGCAATGCCTGGCGCGCAGGTTCGTCGATGAACACGGTGTCAGCGCCGCTCTCCTCGGCCAGCAGGAAATCCAGCAGCTGGGCTTTATCGCTGCGCTCGCGCAAGGCTGGCAACGGGATTTCCAGGCCGTTGAGCCGGTAATACAAATCCTCCCGAAAACTGCCGTCCTGCACCCGATCGAGCAATTGCCGGTGAGTGGCGCTGATGATGCGCACGTTCACCGCCTCGGGCTCGCCGCCGATGGGCACCACTTGGCGATCCTCCAGCACCCGCAGCAAGCGGGTCTGCAAGGCCAGTGGCATGTCGCCGATTTCATCGAGCAATAGCGTGCCGCCATCGGCCTGTTGCAGCTTGCCGCGCATCCCTTCCTTGCGCGCGCCAGTGAAGCTGCCGCCGCGATAACCGAACAACTCGCTCTCGATCAGGCTTTCCGGAATGGCCGCGCAGTTGAGCGCGACGAAATTTTTCCCGGCGCGCTGGCTGGCGTGGTGCACGGCCTTGGCGAACGCCTCCTTGCCGGAGCCGGTTTCGCCGTGGATTAGCAGCGGCACGTCGCGCTCGAAGACCCGCAGCGCCTTGCGAAAATGCTCCTGCAACGCCGCGTCGCCGAGGCAGATGCCCGGCAGGCGCGCGGGCTCGATGGCCTTGAGCTGCGGCGCGACCGGCACCGGCACGCTGCGCGGCTGCCCGCGCAACACGGCGAACAAATGCCGGCCATCACGGGTGCGCAGCGGCCAACTTGCACTCGCCTGGGCGCTGGCCCGGCCCAGTAACTCGTCCAGTGAGCAGTCGAAAAAATCCTCGACCCGCTGACCGAGCAAGCCGCCGCGAATGTGCCCAAGCAGGTTCAGCGCGCTCTGGTTGACTGCACGGATCCGCCCTTCGCCGTCAAACGCCATCAGCCCTTCGCTGAACAGTCCCACGGACTCAGCCTGCAAATGAAAGCGCAGCAGCCACTGATTGTCGAAGCAACGGAGGAAATAGCAGCTCTCGATCATCTTCGCCGAGAGATTGACCAGGGCCATGGTGTGGAACTGGCTCTGGCGCGAGACGTCTGGCCGGGCCGAGGACACGTCGAGCACCGCCAGCAACTCGCCGTGCGGGTCGAACACCGGGCTGGCCGAGCAGGTCAGCCCGGTGTGACGACCGCGAAAGTGTTCTTCCTGGTGGATGGTCAGGGCTTGGCGCTCCACCAGGCAGGTGCCGATGCCGTTGGTGCCTTCGCAGGCTTCGCTCCAGTCGGCGCCGAGCCAGAGGCCGGCCCGTTCGAAAATCTTCCGTTCGCTGGGGGCGGTGACACAGTTGAGGATCACGCCCCGGGCGTCGGTCAGCAGTACCGCATGGCCGGCGCCGGACAGTTGCTGGTGCAGGCTGGTCATTTCATTGCCGGCGATGTGCAGCACTTGTTGCAGGCGCTCGCGGCTTTCCAGCACCCGGCCATGCTCAAGCACCGTCGGCGCCAGGTTCTGGGCCGGGTCGAGGTGATAGTCCTCAAGGCAGCGCAGCCAGGAACGGGCAATCGACGGATCGCTGCCAGGGCCTTGCAATTGGGCCTTGCCTTGGGTGACCGTCAGGACTTGCCGGGCATGGCGACTCAAACGGTTGCTGTGCATTTCTTATTGTTCTCCCCGAAGGACCTTTTGGACCTGCCGACACATTACCCCGTGGCGAGGGAGCTTGCTCCCGCTGGGCTGCGCAGCAGCCCCAAAACCTGAGTGTGCGGTGTATCAGGCTGATCGAGTTGGCTGCCTTGGGACCGCTTCGCGGTCCAGCGGGAGCAAGCTCCCTCGCCACAAAAGCGGTCCGTCCATGGCCTCGCCGTCGGAGCCAGCATCCTCCAGCCCAATAACCTTTGCAATGCTGGCGCGACCTGCCGGTCACAGACCGTCTCGCTAATGGTACAAACTGTCACACCCTGCGTATCGCAACCGTGACACAGCCCATCCGTTTGTCCGACCACCCCCTTCTAAAGCCTTGATTTCCGGGCCCCGCAAGGCAATGGCCCGACCTTTGCTCTAGGCTTTATTACCGGCGCTAAATTTTGCGCGGCCTCCCTTATAAGCACAAAAGCCAAGGAGAACTCATCATGCGTTACGCTCACCCCGGTACTGAAGGCGCCATCGTTTCGTTCAAGGCCAAATACGGTAACTACATCGGCGGCGAGTTCGTCGCGCCGGTCAAAGGTCAGTACTTCACCAACACTTCCCCGGTCAATGGCCAGCCCATTGCCGAATTCCCGCGTTCCACCGCCGAAGACATCGAAAAAGCCCTGGACGCCGCCCACGCCGCAGCCGATGCCTGGGGCGCCACGTCGGCCCAGGCGCGTTCGCTGGTCCTGCTGAAAATCGCCGACCGCATCGAAGCCAACCTTGAAGTGCTGGCGATCACCGAATCCTGGGACAACGGCAAGGCCGTGCGCGAAACCCTCAACGCCGACATCCCCCTGGCTGCCGACCACTTCCGCTACTTCGCCGGTTGCCTGCGGGCCCAGGAAGGCAGCGCCGCCGAGATCGACGGCAACACCGTGGCCTATCACATCCACGAACCGCTGGGCGTGGTCGGGCAGATCATCCCGTGGAACTTCCCGCTGCTGATGGCCGCCTGGAAACTCGCCCCGGCCCTGGCCGCCGGTAACTGCGTGGTGCTCAAGCCCGCCGAGCAAACTCCGCTGGGCATCTGCGTGCTCATGGAACTGATCGGCGACCTGCTGCCGCCGGGCGTGCTGAACGTGGTGCAAGGTTTCGGCAAAGAAGCCGGTGAAGCCCTCGCCACCAGCAAGCGCATCGCCAAGATCGCCTTCACCGGTTCCACCCCCGTCGGCTCGCACATCATGAAATGCGCCGCCGAAAACATCATCCCGTCCACCGTGGAATTGGGCGGCAAGTCGCCGAACATCTTCTTCGAAGACATCATGCAGGCCGAGCCGAGCTTCATCGAAAAAGCCGCCGAAGGCCTGGTGCTGGCGTTCTTCAACCAGGGCGAAGTCTGCACCTGCCCATCCCGCGCGCTGGTGCAGGAATCGATCTACGACGAATTCATGCAAGTGGTGATGAAAAAGATCCAGCAGATCAAGCGCGGCGACCCGCTGGACACCGACACCATGGTCGGCGCCCAGGCGTCCGAGCAGCAATTCGACAAGATCCTGTCCTACCTGGAAATCGCCAAGGGCGAAGGCGCCGAGCTGCTGACCGGCGGCAAGGTGGAAAAACTCGAGGGCAGCCTGGCGACCGGGTATTACATCCAGCCGACGTTGCTCAAGGGCACCAACAAGATGCGCGTGTTCCAGGAGGAAATCTTCGGCCCGGTGGTGAGCATCACCACCTTCAAGGACGAAGCCGAAGCCCTGGCGATCGCCAACGACACCGAGTTCGGCCTCGGCGCCGGCCTCTGGACCCGCGACATCAACCGCGCCTACCGCATGGGCCGGGCGATCAAGGCCGGTCGCGTCTGGACCAACTGCTACCACCTGTACCCGGCGCACGCCGCGTTCGGCGGCTACAAGAAGTCCGGCGTAGGGCGTGAGACGCACAAGATGATGCTCGACCATTACCAACAGACCAAAAACCTGCTGGTGAGCTACGACATCAATCCGTTGGGGTTTTTCTAAGTAAAAAAGGGCGAGGCAGTTCATGCTGCTTCGCCCTTCATAGCTATCGCGAGCTCCCCCTCCCACAGGGCAAAAAACAATAAAAACAGGTAAACCCTTATGCCAAGCGATCATGCAAATCCGCAACCGGCAACGTCCTCGGTCGACTTCGAAAAAGTCGGCTCCGAATATTTCCAACAACGCGAACTGAAAAAAGGCGCGGCGGGCTGGGTCCTGCTGGTGGGCCTCGGCGTGGCCTATGTCATTTCCGGTGACTACGCCGGCTGGAACTTCGGCCTGGCCCAGGGCGGCTGGGGCGGGATGTTCCTGGCCACGCTGCTGATGGCCGCGATGTACCTGTGCATGTGCTTTTCCCTCGCCGAGCTGTCTTCTATGATTCCCACCGCGGGCGGCGGCTACGGCTTTGCCCGCAGCGCATTCGGGCCCTGGGGCGGATTTCTCACGGGCACGGCGATCCTGATCGAGTACGCCATCGCCCCGGCGGCGATTGCCGTGTTCATCGGTGCTTATTGCCAATCGCTGTTCGGGATTGGCGGCTGGATGATCTACCTGGCGTTCTACATCGTCTTTATTGCCATCCACATATTCGGCGTCGGCGAAGCCCTCAAGCTGATGTTCATCATCACCGCCGTCGCCGCCCTGGCGCTGGGGGTTTTCCTGGTGGCGATGGTGCCGCACTTCGACGTCGCCAACCTGCTCGACATTCCCGTCACCGAGGCCGTGGGGGCCAGCTCGTTCCTGCCCTTCGGCTACGTTGGGGTGTGGGCAGCGATTCCTTACGCGATCTGGTTTTTCCTCGCCGTGGAAGGCGTGCCACTGGCGGCTGAAGAAACCAAGAACCCCAAGCGCGACCTGCCGCGTGGCCTGATCGGCGCGATGCTGGTGCTGGTGGCCTTCGCCTTGCTGATCCTGGTCATCGGTCCGGGCGGCGCCGGCTCCAATGCGCTGATGGCATCGGGCAACCCGTTGGTGGAAGCCCTGGCCAAGGCCTACGGCGGCTCGACCTGGATGGGCCACTTCGTCAACCTCGTCGGCCTGGCCGGTTTGATCGCCAGTTTCTTCTCGATCATCTACGCCTATTCGCGGCAGATCTTTGCCTTGTCCCGCGCCGGCTACCTGCCACGCAAACTCTCGGAAACCAATAAAAGCAAAGCGCCGGTACTGGCGCTGGTCATTCCCGGCATCATCGGTTTCGGCCTGTCCTTGACCGGCCAGGGCGACTTGCTGATTCTGGTGGCGGTGTTCGGCGCGACCATTTCCTACGTGCTGATGATGGCCGCGCACATCACCCTGCGCATCCGTCGCCCCAAAATGGACCGGCCATACCGCACGCCGGGCGGCATCTTCACCTCGGGCGTGGCGCTGGTGTTGGCGTGCATCGCCGTGGTGGCGGGCTTCCTGGTCGACCCTAGGGTGGTCATCGGTGCCGCGATCATCTATGGAGTGTTAATTGCTTACTTTGCCTTCTACAGTCGGCATCACTTGGTCGCAGGCACGCCCGAAGAGGAATTCGCGGCCATTCAAAAAGCCGAAGAAGCCTTGCACTAAGCCGTAACGTGCCGAAAACCACGGCGCCGCCCAGCGGCGCCGTCACGGAGAACCTGTATGGCCAGTTTTGCACACACGGTCGGCGCCCAGACCTACCGCTTCGACAGCCTCAAAGACCTGATGGCCAAGGCCAGCCCGGCGCGCTCCGGGGATTTCCTCGCCGAGATCGCAGCGCTCAACGATGGCGAGCGAGTGGCCGCACAAATGGCCTTGGCCGACCTGCCCCTCAGCCATTTCCTGCAAGAAATGCTGATTCCTTACGAGGATGACGAAGTCACCCGGCTGATCGTCGACACCCACGATAAACAGGCCTTCGCCACGGTCAGCCACCTCACCGTCGGCGGTTTCCGCGACTGGCTGCTCAGCGACGCCGCCGATGAACAGAGCCTGCGAGCACTGGCACCGGGCCTGACGCCGGAGATGGTTGCCGCTGTCTCAAAAATCATGCGCGTGCAGGACTTGGTATTGGTGGCGCAGAAAATCCGTGTGGTCACCCGGTTCCGCGGCACCCTCGGCCTGCGCGGACGCCTGTCCACACGCCTGCAACCCAACCACCCCACCGACGAACCGGCCGGGATCGCCGCGAGCATCCTCGACGGCCTGCTCTTCGGCAACGGCGACGCCATGATCGGCATCAACCCGGCCACCGACAGCACCGCGTCGATCTGCGCGATGCTGGAAATGCTCGACGCCATCATCCAGCGCTACGACATCCCCACCCAGGGCTGCGTGCTCACCCACGTCACCACCTCCATCGAAGCGGCGAACCGCGGCGTGCCCCTGGATTTGGTGTTCCAATCCATCGCCGGTACCGAAGCGGCCAACGCCAGTTTCGGCATCAGCCTGAGCGTCTTGAAAGAAGGCTACGACGCCGGGCTCAGCCTGAACCGCGGCACCCTCGGCAACAACCTGATGTACTTCGAAACCGGCCAGGGCAGCGCGTTGTCGGCCAACGCCCACCACAGCGTCGATCAACAAACCTGCGAAACCCGGGCCTACGCCGTCGCGCGACATTTCAACCCCTTCCTGGTGAACACAGTCGTAGGCTTCATCGGCCCGGAATACCTCTACAACGGCAAACAGATCATCCGCGCCGGCCTCGAGGACCACTTCTGCGGCAAGTTGCTCGGCGTGCCGATGGGTTGCGACATCTGCTACACCAACCACGCCGAGGCCGACCAGGACGACATGGACACCCTGCTGACCCTGCTGGGCGTGGCCGGGATCAACTTCATCATGGGCATCCCCGGCTCTGACGACATCATGCTCAACTACCAGACCACCTCGTTTCACGACGCCCTCTACGCCCGCCAGACCCTGGGCCTGAAACCGGCGCCGGAATTCGAAACCTGGCTGGCGAACATGGGCATCTTCACCCAGGCCGATGGCCGGGTGCGGTTCGGCGACGATTTGCCTCCGGCGTTCCGTCACGCCCTCGCGCATTTGGGATGAGAGACCTGCCCATGGCTAAATCACCTGTCGACCCACAAAACCCCTGGCTGAACCTGCGCAACCTGACCCCGGCGCGCATCGCCCTGGGCCGCACCGGCACCAGCCTGCCGACCTCGGCGCAACTGGACTTCCAGTTTGCCCACGCCCAGGCCCGCGACGCGGTGCACCTGGCGTTCGATCACCGGGGCATCCGTGCACAGTTAACCGAACGCGGCCGTGAAAGCCTGCTGCTGCACAGCGCCGCGGCCGACCGCCACAGCTATCTACAACGCCCGGATCTGGGCCGACGGCTCGACGAGGCTTCGGTGCAAACCCTGCAGGACTACGCGACCGCTCATCCGGGCGGCGTGGATTTGGCCATCGTCGTGGCTGATGGCTTGTCGGCGCTGGCGGTGCATCGGCATACCTTGCCATTCCTGGCGCGGCTGGAAGAACAGATCGCTGCTGAAGGCTGGTCGGTGTCGCCCATCGTCTTGGTGGAGCAAGGCCGCGTCGCCGTGGCCGATGAAGTGGCCGAACGGCTCGGTGCCAAGATGTCGGTGATCCTGATCGGCGAACGTCCCGGCTTGAGCTCTCCGGACAGCCTTGGGCTGTATTTCACCTACGCGCCCAAGGTCGGCCTGAACGATGCGTATCGCAACTGCATCTCAAATGTCCGCCTCGAAGGCTTGAGCTACGGCATGGCGGCCCATCGCCTGATCTACTTGATGCGCGAGGCCTGTCGCCGACAGCTTTCGGGAGTCAATCTGAAGGACGAAGCCCAGCTTCACACTCTAGAGGCGGAAAACGGTGCCGATATGAAAGGTAATTTCCTACTGGCGCCGCCCCCAAGCTGATCCTGTTTTGCAATTGCGCTTTCGATCCGCTTTCAGGCAGCATCTTGGCACGGCGGTCCGACGTTATTGTCAGACTTCATGTCGACCTTTGCAGACGAGACCTACCATGCGGATTATCCAAGCGACGCTGGAACACCTGGACCTGCTGACCCCATTGTTCGTCAAATACCGGGAATTCTACGGCTCGCTGCCCTACCCGGACTCGTCCCGGGCATTCCTGGAAAAACGCCTGCGCCGCAAGGAATCGGTCATCTACCTGGCCCTGCCGGATGACGACGACAGCCGGTTGCTGGGGTTCTGCCAGCTCTACCCAAGCTACTCGTCGCTGTCGCTCAAGCGCGTGTGGATCCTCAACGACATCTATGTCGCCGAAGACGCCCGCCGCCAACTCGTCGCCGACAACCTGATCCGCACCGCGAAAAAAATGGCCAAGGAAACCAACGCCGTGCGCATGCGCGTCTCCACCAGCAGCAACAACGAAGTCGCGCAGAAAACCTACGAATCGATCGGTTTCAAGGAAGACACCGAGTTCAAGAACTACGTGCTGCCGATCAGCGAAGGGCTTTGAGCCCTGTGGCTTAGTGAACCTCTGTGGCTGAGTGAAACCCTTGTGGCGAGGGAGCTTGCTCCCGCTGGGCTGCGCAGCAGCCCCAATCTTCCTGCAACCCAAAAATCCAATGACACAGCACCGCCCCCTGTGGCGAGGGGATTTATCCCCGTTGGGCTGCGCAGCAGCCCCCAAAACCTGAGCACGCGGTGCACCAGGATGACCGAGGTGGCTGCTGTTGGGACCGCTTCGCGCTCCAGCGGGGATAAATCCCCTCGCCACAGGTACTCCTCTCACCATAAGTGTTCACCTAGTCTCGAAATCCCCAGCTACAAACTCACCCCGCACTTCCCCCGCCCCGCCGTATAATGCCGCTCTTCCCGGCTTGTAAGAAAAAGCTACACACGCTGTAGTCATACTCAAAGCCAGACCCACCAGCCCGCCGAGCCGGGCCGCCACCAAGGTGTTATGCATGGACTTCAACCCCCTCGACCTCATTCTGCATCTCGACGTCTATCTCGACCTGCTGGTGACCAACTACGGGACCTGGGTCTACGCCATCCTGTTCCTGGTGATCTTTTGTGAAACCGGCCTGGTGGTGATGCCGTTCCTGCCGGGTGATTCCCTGCTCTTCATCGCCGGCGCCGTAGCCGCCGGTGGCGCCATGGACCCGGTGCTGCTGGGCGGCCTATTAATGCTCGCTGCAATCCTCGGCGACAGCACCAACTACATCATCGGCCGCACCGCCGGCGAAAAACTGTTCAGCAACCCCAACTCGAAAATCTTCCGCCGCGACTACCTGCAGCAAACCCACGACTTCTACGCCAAGCACGGCGGCAAAACCGTGACCCTGGCGCGCTTCCTGCCGATCATCCGCACCTTCGCGCCCTTCGTCGCCGGCGTCGGCAAAATGAACTACCTGCGCTTCTTCGGCTTCAGCGTCCTCGGCACCATCCTGTGGGTCGGCGGCTTGGTGACCCTCGGCTACTTCTTTGGCAACGTGCCCTTCATCAAGCAAAACCTGTCGCTGCTGGTGGTCGGCATCATCCTGCTGTCGCTGCTGCCGATGATCATCGGCCTGGTGCGCAGCAAAATGAGCCAGCGCGGCTCGAACGCCGAAACGCGCTGATCGCCCATGTGGTCGCTAAGCAACTGGCGTCGCCGACGCACCCTCGCCAAACACCCCATTACCGAAGAAACCTGGCAGCGGGTGCGTCATCAGTTGAGCTTTCTCGACGGCATCAGCGTTGAAGAAGACCAATGGCTGCGGGAAGCCTGCGTGCTGTTCCTGCATGACAAGCACCTCACCGCCCTGCCCGGCGTCGAACTGCACCAGGAGCAACGCCTGCTGATCGCCGCCCAGGCCCAATTGCCGCTGATGCACCTCGGCGAACTGAACTGGTACCAGGGCTTCCACGAAATCGTCCTCTACCCCGACGACTTCCTCAGCCCCCAGCGCTACCGCGACGCCAGCGGCATCGAACACGAGTGGGACGGAGAACACAGCGGCGAAGCCTGGCCGCAAGGCCCGATCATCCTGGCCTGGGACGGCGTGCTCGCCAGCGGCGGCTGGGAAGGCTACAACCTGGTGATCCACGAGCTGGCGCACAAACTCGACATGCTCAACGGCGACGCCAACGGCCTGCCACCGCTGCACGCCGACATGCGCGTCGGCGACTGGGCCGAGGCCATGCAGCACGCCTTCGACGACCTCGACCGCCAACTCGACCAGAACCCCGACGCAGAAACCCTCATCGACCCCTACGCCGCGGAAAACCCGGCGGAGTTCTTCGCCGTCACCAGCGAATACTTCTTCAGCGCCCCGGACCTGCTGCACCAGGCCTATCCGGCAGTGTATGAACAGCTCAAAGCGTTCTACCGCCAGGACCCATTGGCCCGGCTGCGGCAACTTCAGGCCGAAGATCCGGTCTATCAGGCGTCATACCAAGGTCTCTAGGGCAAAGCCTAAGACCCTGGTAGCGTGGCAACAGCGGCGGAATATGCCTATAATCGCCGCCACTTTTTGGTCAATCCGACCAGTCATTTGGTCAACTAACGGGGGCACCGCCCAATGAGCTACAGCAAGATTCCGGCTGGCAAAGACCTGCCGAACGACATCTACGTCGCGATCGAAATCCCGGCCAACCACGCCCCGATCAAATACGAAATCGACAAAGACAGCGATTGCCTGTTCGTTGACCGTTTCATGGCCACCCCGATGTTCTACCCGGCCAACTACGGTTACATCCCCAACACCCTGGCCGACGACGGCGACCCCCTCGACGTGCTGGTCGTGACGCCTTACCCAGTAGCCCCAGGCTCGGTCATCCGCGCCCGTCCGGTCGGCATCCTGAACATGACCGACGACGGCGGCGGCGATTCCAAAGTCATCGCCGTACCGCACGACAAACTGTCGCAACTGTACGTCGACGTGAAGGAATACACCGACCTGCCGCCACTGCTGATCCAGCAGATCGAGCACTTCTTCGCGAACTACAAAGATCTCGAAAAAGGCAAATGGGTCAAGATCGAAGGCTGGGCCGGTGCAGACGCCGCCCGCGAAGCGATCACCCAGTCGGTTGCCGCCTACAAAGGCTAAGACCGAACTAAAAAAGAACCCCGGCTCGCACCGGGGTTTTTTTATGCTTTCAGGGAAGTTAATACAACTTCGTATTAGCAGCGTTTAAATGCGTTTAACGCGCCAGTTTCGATTCCTGCAAACGGAAAGATCATCTTATAAATTTGCACGACATGTTTATTGCTCAAAACCCAGTCGCCCCTAAACTTTCCGTTTATGAAAATACTTTCCAGTGGCGATCGCTTCAGAGCCCTTCTCAAAGAAGCCAACATCCGATCCGCCGACTTCGCGAAGTTGTACGGCGTGAAATCGCAGCACGTGAACAACTGGTTCAACCGTGGCATTCCCCCGGGACGCATCTACAGCATCGCCGGCCTGCTGACCGTCAGCCCGCAGTGGCTCGCCACCGGCGAAGGCCCACAAACCCCGCTCGGCCTCGGCCCCGGCATCACCTATGAAGCCGCCGAAAACGACGGCGTCTACAGCGTGCAAGAACCCACGGACATCGAACTGCCTTTCTATAAGGAAGTCCCCATCGCCCCCGGCGAAAGCAAAACCCACATCACCGAAATCCCCGACCAATCCATCCGCCTGCCCCGCAGCCACCTAGAGTCCCTGGAAATCGACCCCAGCGACGCCATCTGCACCACCATGATCGGCGACAGCATGGCCGAACGCATCGAAGACGGCTCCACCCTCGCCATCGACCGTGGCCTGACGCAAATCGTCGATGGCCAAATCTATGCCCTCGAACACGACGGCATGCTCCGCATCAAATACCTCCACAGAATCCCCGGCAACCGACTGCGCCTGCGCAGCCACAACAGCGCTGCATATCCCGACGAAG
The DNA here is from genome assembly GCF_051131945.1 of Pseudomonas sp. Z5-35. Lineage (NCBI taxonomy): Bacteria > Pseudomonadati > Pseudomonadota > Gammaproteobacteria > Pseudomonadales > Pseudomonadaceae > Pseudomonas > Pseudomonas sp. Z5-35. The sequence goes on along the minus strand of NZ_CP071640.1, from coordinate 777,131 downwards.
TCTTCAGCGCAGAGCAAATCGACGCGCAACACATCCACGTGATCGGCTGGGTGTTCTGGTGGTCCACCCTCAACAAACAGCGACCGCCGGTGTCCGATTGATTCCGGCATCACCGCAGCTCCCCGTGGCGAGGGAGCTTGCTCCCGCTGGGCTGCGCAGCAGCCCCCTGCTTTTCCCCCTGAATCACCGATAACCCAATGATTCCACACCACTTACCACTGGGATTCCAAAGCAAACCCGCGTATCCTCCGCCCCACATTTGCGAGCCCACGCCTCGCACCGACAAGGCAGAGCACTTTCTGACCAAGTCCCACAGCCGGCCGCAAGAGCCGGATGTACGTTTTGAAGGCTGGTAAGGTTTGTCAAAAACGAACTGAGTTAGTCAACGAGAAGCCGGCCATAAGCCGGCTTTTTAATGCGCGCTTGAAATTTATTCTTACTTGCCAAATCTTTTACAGCCTTGTTGTATGTATGATTTTGTGGAAGTGGCTGCTCTGGTCGCTGAATAGCTAGTCTCTCTGGACAGACCCTTTGGATGCTAGCTTCATGAGTGAGCTAGGGAAAACATAACCGTGTCGATGATTGCCCCTACTCCTGAAGGGCGTGGTGCAGCTGAGAAAGGCATTCGGAGCCTCGCTTGATCTCACACTCCCAAACGGTAATAACCCTCCAGCCGAGGGACCTCAAGGCGTAAACATTTTCGAGGTCTCTCTCAACATTTCTGGAGAATTTTGCTGCCCAGAATTCGCTCCGGGTCTTAGGTGTAGTAGCGTACCGACACCCTGCATGGCGATGCCAAAAACATCCATGTACAAATATACAGGTCCGTAGTTTGGGAATTACAATGTCAGGCTTCCCTGGAAGGTCCTTGCGGTGCAGGCGGAAGCGGTAACCATTGGCATGAAGAAACCGGCGCAGCGCGAGCTCAGGCTGCGTATTTTTGCCAGTTATTGCTGCCATCATCCTCGACCTGGTCTCTTTATCTACAACATCCACTTTCGATTACCTTTGGCAGATGTAGCTCATGAATTGTGACAACCCTTTACAGGTCGTGGATCTCTTTGCCGGCCCCGGCGGCCTAGGTGAAGGGTTCTCTTCACTCAGTGAGGGCAGAAGCTTTGATATATTAGTCTCTGCCGAGATGGATCCGTTCGCTCGATCTACACTGAGACTTCGCGCATTTTATCGAGCGCTAAAAAAATACAACCCAACAGCCCTTGACGATTATTATTATTACTGCGAAACGGCTGGTGTGGCACAACCTTGGAGCTCAGACAGCTATAAAGAATGGCAACATGCCGACACCGAAGCCCGTCAAATTAAACTCGGAAGCGTAGAAGGAAATGCCGAACTAGACCGGATTCTGGAGAAGCGCCTAGATACCAGTAAGCCTTGGGTATTAATTGGTGGACCTCCTTGTCAAGCTTATTCAATTGTCGGGCGCGCGCGCAACAAAGGAAATGTCGACTATAAGGCGGAAGATGATCATCGTCATTTTTTGTATCGGGAATACCTGCGAATAATCCAGAGCAAGCGCCCCGCTGTATTTGTTATGGAAAATGTCAAAGGAATTCTTTCCTCAAAAGTTAGCGGCACGCAAATTTTTCCCCAAATACTCCAAGATCTTGCCGACCCTGATGCGGCGCTGGGAATAAAAAACGGAACTGGTAAAAAATATAAAATCTGCTCTTTAGTTTCAGATGACATCTATGAATCTGGGATGGCGCCAGATTCTATAGACTTTAATAATTTTATAATACGTGCGGAAGATTACGGCATTCCGCAAGGTCGCCATAGAGTTATACTAGTAGGCGTATCCGAGGATTATGTTGCCGGCATAAGCGAACACAAACTGGCATCCGCTCCACCTATCACCGTTAGGGACGTTCTTGGCAATCTCCCTCCGCTGCGCAGTACGCTTTCCAGAGGAAATGATACCCCAGACAAGTGGTGCAACGAGATTTTGGGACATCTCGAAACCCTATATAAGGATCTTATTTCGTCCGAAAAAAAGGATCTCACTTTAGAGATGAACCTTAGAATATTTCGAGATTCTTTTTCGGGTGGACGTTTAAACAATGGAGGACTACGCGTAAAAAAAACCAGCTCTTGGAGTGGAGCAGTAAACTCGGACGAATTAAATTCTTGGCTTATAGACTCTAAATTAGGCGTTTGGCTCAACCACGAAGCTCGAAGCCACATGAGCGCAGATCTTAAGCGCTATATTTATGCATCAGTCTTTGCGCAGGCTCATCATTACTCCCCAAAGGGTCACCAAGAATTCAATCTTCCTGGATTAGCGCCCGATCATAAAAACTGGGAAAGTGGTAAATTTAGTGATCGTTTTCGAGTTCAAATTGATCGCCAGCACTCTTCCACCATAACCAGTCACATCTCGAAAGATGGACACTATTTCATTCATTACGACCCTAATCAATGTCGCAGTTTAACTGTAAGGGAAGCGGCTAGATTACAAACCTTTCCCGATAATTATTTTTTTATGGGAAATCGCACACAACAATACCATCAAGTCGGCAACGCCGTTCCTCCCCTACTTGCAAGTAAAATTGCGAGAGTAGTCGAGCGTATTATCAAGGGTAGAATCTCATCTCAGCGCCCCGAAAGGATTGTGGCTTCCATGGTCAGCTGAAAACGGGGTTGCTACGGTAAATAACGCAATGCGACCAGCGAATCGGACTTGCGACATAGCTAAATTTGTGCAAAGAATGGTGGCTAATAGATGTCATGCCTTGTCGGCTAATCTATGATCAAAGCCATGCTGCGCGGCAGGATGGACTGCAAAGAATTAACGCCAGCCCGCAGGGGGACAAGGATGCTTCTGTTCGAGACCATTTCGATTGACTTCCGTACCGGAAGGCGGCTGCGATGAAAGAGGTTCAGCACCCTCCCCACGCAGCCTCCTTGCTCGAGTCAATGCGATCTATTGGATATACATTGGATTCGGCCGTGGCGGATTTGATAGATAACAGTATTTCCGCCCACGCAAAAGAGATTCATATCGAGTTTCGCCCTAACGATAACCCTTACATTGCGGTTATAGACGATGGGAAAGGTATGTCGCATGAGGCGCTGCAGAACGCAATGCGACACGGCAGTAAGAACCCCCTTCTAGAAAGAAGCGGGGAAGATATGGGCCGCTACGGCTTAGGGTTAAAAACCGCTTCCATATCTCAATGTCGATGCATGACAGTTATTTCGAAACAAGAAGCGAATATAAGTGCCTATTGCTGGGACCTTGATGTCGTTATCGAGAAAGGCGCTTGGGTAATGCTTCAGCTGGAAGCATCAGAATACCAAGCTCTACCTCATTTTAATCAGCTTTCGTCGCAGAAAACCGGAACAATCGTATTGTGGCAAAACTTAGACAAACTACTTATTGGAGAAACAGACCCCGCAAGTGCGCTAGGCATGAAAATGTTGGCCGCTCGCGAGCACTTGTCACTTGTTTTCCATAGATTTCTAGTTAAAGAAGGAAGTAAACCTAAAATCTCAATAGCTTTGAACGGCTCTTTAATTGTGCCGTTTGACCCGTTCCTTAGCCATCACAAAGCCACACAGCCATTGGATGAGGAGACTTTTTCCGTAGAGGGCAAGAAGGTCGTGGTCAAACCTTTTATCTTGCCTCACATAAGCAAACTTAGTAATAACGACACACAACTTGTTGGCGGAGCCGAGGGAGTTCGAAGCCAGCAGGGTTTCTATATTTACAGAAATAGACGACTAATCATTTGGGGCACATGGTTTCGCTTGGCGCGAAAAGATGAGCTGAGCAAACTTGCGCGCGTTCGGGTGGACATTCCAAATGCGCTTGATCATCTTTGGACCCTAGACATAAAAAAATCAGCTGCCCACCCTCCTGAGATAGTCCGACTAAATCTGAAGCGAACGGTAGATCGAATAAGAGCCGTAAGTGGACGAACCATTACTTTTAAAGGCCGAAAAGTCTCTGACTCTGAAGTCGCTGCTGGATGGAATGAGGTTATCGATAGATCAGGGGTCCGATTCGACATCAATCGAAAGCACCCACTAATTTCAGAATTTTCTAAATTTCTCAATAAAGAAGGGCGGATGCAGTTCAACCTGATCCTAGGCGTTATTGAAAGCTCCTTTCCCGCAGACGCCTTGTATAATCGAATGGCGAGCGATATCAGATCTGACTTCGCCAACGATAGTTCGGTCGAAAGCATTAACGGCATGATCGCGGATCTTCTGAGCAATATGCCTGTAGACTCGCCGGTTCGAAAACAATTGCTAATGTCCCTCCACTTGATTGAACCATTTAATTTGTATCCGGCGCTGACAAAAAAAATCATTGAGGAGTATGAGTCATGAGTGAGGCTTCCAGGAAGGTATTGTCAGCGAACGCTCGGCGTTTGGAACTAGGTGTTATCACGGCACTGACGGTCGATGGAATTCCAACCGAGGAAGGCATTTTAGACTTAGCCTCCACTCTTCGGTTAATCCCACCTTATAGAGTCACCGATGAAGAGTTTGAAACTGTTATTAAGCGACTTCATGAGGCGCTTACAGTTGACATGGGATTGGGAGACTGTGTTTACGACGAGCAAAACCCATGGTTAAGAGCTCGAAAAGCCGAGATCGACCCATTTTATTGGAATCGCTATAAAACAGACCTTTTGAAACAGGGTTGGGGTCCCAAGGTCGTTAATTCACTAGACAAGGTTACAGATGAGATCTTGGACTTGATGGGAGATCCATCGGGTCGCACCGGATGGCCTCGTCGGGGCTTGGTAATGGGCGACGTTCAGTCAGGGAAGACGTCTAATTATACTGGTCTTATCTGCAAGGCAGCGGATGCCGGTTATAAGCTAGTGATTCTGTTGACGGGCACGTTAGAAAGTTTGAGACGGCAAACCCAAGAACGCTTGGACGCGGGCTTCGTTGGGCTTGATAGTTCGGGCGTCGTTAATAACAGAAAACGCCATAGAAAAGAAATAGGGGTAGGACTAATTGACGCTGCGAGGTCAGCTGGGGTTTTCACATCTACAGTAGGCGATTTCAAGGCAACAACTGTAAATCAGTTAGGTTTTAGGTTAAGGGACTATAGGGAACCGGTACTCCTTGTAGTAAAAAAAAATAAGCGAATTCTCGAAAATCTTGCCGACTGGCTGGTTAACTATAATGCAAGTGCGGGTGGAAACATTGACATCCCCCTGCTGCTGATTGATGACGAAGCAGATAACGCGTCCATTAATACAAACCCCAAAAAAGCAACTGCGATAAATTCGGCCATACGAGGATTGCTCAAAGTTTTTCCGAGATCCAGCTACGTCGGATTCACCGCCACTCCCTTCGCGAATGTATTTATAAATCCCGACACCACGAATAATGTTGAGGGGGATGATTTATTCCCTCGTGATTTTATTTACACCTTGGAAGCCCCTACAAACTACGTTGGGGCGAGCCGGATTTTCAGCGAAACATCTGATTTAAACTGCTTAGAGGTAATTCACGATGCGGAAGAATATTTTCCTCGTGGGCAAACCTCTGATAGCAACGTAGAGGGAGTCCCTCCCTCTCTAATAGACGCGGTTGTCTGCTTCTTCTTGGTCAATACACTGATGGATATCCGTGCTGGGATGCCAAAGCACAGATCCATGCTAGTAAACGTGAGTCACTTCACATTAATCCAAGACCAAGTTAGGGATATTTTGGACCATGAGGTCCGCCTGATGCAGGGTGATATTCAGAATTATGCATCATTGTCTTTCGATGAGGCGATGCAAAACCAAACCATAAATACTCTTTTTAATAAGTTTCAACGGCTTTTTTCCAATTTGGAGGTATCTTGGGGTCAAGTCCAAGCCCAGCTTGTGGCCTCCACACTACCGATTCAAACTACAGCCGTAAACCAAAAAAGTGGACCTGCCAGCCTAGATTACACCGCCTACAAAGAACATGGGCTAAGAGTTATAGCGGTGGGCGGCAATAGTCTAGCGCGCGGTTTAACGTTAGAAGGACTGTGTGTCAGCTATTTCTACAGATCTACTCAGATGTACGACGCATTGCTTCAAATGGGGCGATGGTTCGGCTACCGCGTTGGCTATGAAGATCTGTGTAAAATCTGGATGTCTGAGGAAACCGCTGATTGGTATGCTCATATTTCGGAGGCCACCGACGAACTACGTAATGAAGTGCGTCGGATGCAGAATTCCCGCCTTAAACCAATTGACTTTGGACTGCGCGTAAGGTCTCACCCTGAATCACTACTTATTACAGCCAGAAATAAAATGCGGGACTCGGACGAAATCATACAAATCATTTCTATAACTGAAGAAAGTTTAGAGTCGCCTAGATTATTGAAAGACCCTTCTATAGTTACCGCGAACTATAAGGAAGCGCAAAGTTTCATACGTTCAGTGATCTCTTGCCAAACTGCAAAACCTGAGAGTGGCTCCTTTCCGGTATGGCGGTCCGTGCCAAAACAATTGGTTGTAAAATTCTTAAAGGCATTTGTCAACCACCCCCTTAGCGTCAAACTACAAACATCGAGCCTGGCAGACTTTATCGAGAAATCAGATGATGAAAAGCTCGATCACTGGGATGTGGCTTTACCAACAGGCAGCGGAGATTCAATTAAATTTGTTGGTGACATAGAAGTCAAAAGGCGAATTCGGAAAATCTCCATTGATGAAAGTATAAAAGCCTTGCTTGTTAACGGGAACAAACTTCGAGTGGGCTCTGCGGGTGATGAGAAAGTGGGACTATCTGAAGCTGAAGTTCAGGCAGCAGACCTTCGTTTCCGAAGCGAGTCCAAGAAAAGCGTTCAAACAATACCAGGTAAAGCATATGCTGCTGTTAGGCAGGCGCCGCTGCTGTTGATCCATTTAATTCAGCCGAGAGCTGAGAGCAATGGGGAAAGTCCTTATACGCTTCCTTCCGATTGTGATGCGCTGGTGGCAGTAGGTCTAAGTTTCCCCTCTCTTAATGTGTCGAGTCACCGAGTCGCTTATCGGATTAATCTTGTCGAACTCAGAAATATTTTGTCTGGAGATAATCCCTCCATTGACGACAACGATGACGAGGACGAGGACGATGAAGATGATGAATAAGGTTAAATCCATCTGGACGGCGGTTAAGTCGGAAGGTGTCGGATCTGGTTTTCGCCGAATTGACGCGGAGCACTTGCTTGATTTTTACGCCGGTGTGGATTCAATAGGCCGGCTCACGCTCCTGTTGATTACACAAAAAAACCCTAGTATTGAGTTAGAGCTCCAATCAGTAAAAATTCGCAGCGTGCTGCGAGATGATAACCAATGGTCTCTACTTTTCATATTAGAAAAACCTGAGCTTTCCGAGTTATTCTTACTCTTCTGCGGAGACCTAATTGAATCCTCACGTCACTGTGGGGAGAAATCTAGAGGCCTTCCATTCATTTTAGCTCGTCTTGTTAGCTGGCGCTTGCTATTTGAACGAGGGAATTTCGATTTACTGACTGAAGGACAAGTTCGAGGGTTGACTGGTGAGCTTCTTTACCTAAAAACACTAATTGGGACTATTAGCGCATCAGCGGCAGTTCAGAGCTGGAAAGGGCCTGATCGAGCTGATCAGGACTTCCAATTTGAAACAAATGCGTGGGAGGTCAAGACAATCTGGCCAGCGAGCAACGAAGTTATAATAGCCTCAGAAAGACAACTTGACTTCACCCACCGAGAGCTGGAACTCGTCGTTATCGAGCTCGGAAGTGGATCTGAGGATACGGAAGCTGACTTCACACTTAATCAGTTAATTGATGAAATTCGAAGAATAATTAAATCAGATTTTGATACATATTCAGCGTTTGAAAATGCACTGCTGAGATATGGCTATGTTGTACGCCCCGAATATGACGCGTGGGTAATGACTCTAGGCAAAGTAACCCGCTATAAAGTCAGTACTGGCTTTCCCTGTATTCGCCCACAAGATCTATCGACAGGGATTCGTAGTGTCAAATACAAATTAAACCTCCAAAGCTGCATACCTTTTCAGATATAGCGAACGAGTAAATTATATGGACCTCCTCACATTTCATAAAGACATCATAGAGACCGTCCGTTCAAAAGCCGAATCTTCGCGCGACTTCATTCGCACCGCATTTGTGGAGGAGTGCGGAGAGAGGCTGGTAGAGGCGGAGGAGCTTCTTTCCTTCGAAATGTGCAGATTTGAGGGCGTCAATGGAAAGCGCAAAAAACTTCGAGTTGACGGCTATTCATTTGATGATGCCGACAACTCGATGACTCTTCTGATAGCTGAGTTTTTTAATGAAGATGAAGTGCCCTCATTTATTACTTCCGATGTAAAGGCTGCGCTCGGTGATTTGCGTGCCTTTCTTGAAGAGGCATTGGAGGGCAACTTAACTGACGGCAGTGTAGACGAAAGCCAACCAGGCTTTGGCTTCGCATGTGACTTAATGAATTGGCATTCGAAAATAACGAAATATCGTTTTTATTTCGTTAGCGACGGCATGCTAAAAACTCGTCAGAAAGGATGGCCTGAAGATGCTGTGAGCGGTACTCCTGTCGAGTTCCATATCTGGGATATCGGACGATTCCATTCAGCTTATATCTCAGCTACTGGCCGCGATGATCTTGTTGTTGATTTTTCGACAAATAAAACGAGCGGTCTGAAATGCCTTGCTGCTGCCGAATCCTTGGGAGACTATAGCGCTTATCTTTGTATGATTCCCGGCGACACTTTAGCGGATATATACGACATTTACGGCAGCAGATTGCTTGAAGGTAATGTTCGAACATTTTTGAGTACAAAAGGCAAGGTCAACGCAGCAATACAAAACACGATTCGTAATCAGCCAGAAATGTTTTTTGCATTCAATAATGGAATTGCGGCGACTGCTGAACATGTTGTAATAGAAGAGGATGCGGGGGGGACGCGTATTCGAAGCGCGGTGAACCTTCAAATTGTGAACGGAGGGCAAACCACGGCGTCGTTAGCGTTTGCAAAAAGAGGTGGTACTGCACGTAAAGACTGCTTGGACCTCTCAAAAGTTATGGTGCAGATGAAGCTTTCTGTTCTGCCACCGGAAAAAGCTGGGGAGTTAACTCCGGAAATTGCACGTTACGCGAATAGCCAGAATAAAGTTAGCGATGCAGACTTTTTCTCCAACCACCCGTTTCATATTCGCCTTCAAGAATTCTCTCGCCGTCTGTTCACCTCGCCAAAAACCGGGGCACAGTTTGGAACACATTGGTTTTATGAGCGAGCTAGAGGTCAGTATTTTAATGAACAAGCCAAGCTCACAAGCGCACAAAAAAACCACTTTTTAGTACAAAACCCAAAAAACCAGCTATTTACAAAAACCGATGTTGCAAAGTATGAGAATAGCTGGCGCGAGCAACCCCATAAAGTAAGCATGGGGGCGCAAAAAAACTTTATTTTTTTTGCTGACATCATTTCAAAATCTTGGGTATCGGACGGCAAGACTTATAATGAAGAGTACTTTCGCAGCCTAGTTGCTCTAGCTATAATCTTCAGGAAAACGGAGTCTCTGGTTAGCCAACAGACATGGTACCAAGGGGGATATCGCGCAAACATCGTGACTTACTCGATCGCCAAGCTTCATAATTTGATATCTGAGGACGCACTGGGCAAGCAATTCAACTTCAGAACTATTTGGGATCTACAGGCTGTTCCGCAGGCACTATGCGACCAACTATCTATAATTGCAGAAAAAGTTTTTCTCGTGCTTACTGATCCTGACAGACCCAAGGATAACGTCACTGAATGGGCAAAAATGCAAGCCTGTTGGGAACAAGTAAAAAACACCAAAGTAAAGCTAGTTTCAAACTCAGATGAATTTCTTCAGGACGTGCGCCTCTCTGTTGAGGATGTAAAAAAATCGAAGACGATGCAAAAAACTGATGATGGCATACAACTTCAAATTATGGTCGTGGACTTGCCCGGCGCGGAATGGACACGGCTATTAAATTGGGGGATCAAGAAGGGGAAACTTTCGCCCAAGCAAGCTAGTCTATTGACTATCGCAACTCAAATCCCCCATAAGCTTCCTACGGAACGTCAGTGTATCGAACTTTGGAAACTACGGGGAGAGATGATTGAGGACGGCTATCTTGCTCTATGAATACATGAAATTTTTTATTAATCAGTCTTTTTTGTATCCGTCCTAGTTTTCGTAAAGGTCTTGCTATGCAAGACCTTTTTGTTGCCTAAGGACAGCTTGCGCCCCGCCCTACCTCACCTCAACAATATCCAAAGCCCGATTCGCCAACAGCTCACTCACCTCAATCACCTGCAAAATCCCCATCGCAACACGCCGTCGCGAGCCTTCCAGGTCAAACGCCAAATCACTGATCATGGCGTTAGCCGAAGCCAGGTTTTCACTGAGACTAGCAAGCAAACACTCCGAATCAACATCAGGAGCGATGCGAAAGATGGAGTTGGGCTTGTCAGACGTTTCTTTCTTAAGCGTAGGCTTTAGATAAAAATCCAAAGCCCGATCGGCTGCCTCATCAAGCTTTTTATTCCGAGCAGATTGAACGCGGGACACATGCTCGTCTGCAATCGAAGGGTTTGGTGTAATTTTAGCCATGGTAAAGCTCCTAGAGTCTGTTGGAGCTACCACCATTCGCTGCGAAACGAAGTTGGGGTGGCAGCTGTACGCGGGTTCGCAGACCGGGACTCTAGGGACCGGCAGACCCATGGGGCCTCCCACGCACAGCCACCTCTGACGAAATCACAGACATGAGGATCTGCTTTCGAGGGTGACGTTATGCGCCTATAGAGTCCGGGCTGCGAAACCCGATCACTGATTATCAGTGACGGACTCAAACTACCGACGCCCTCCAAGACGCACAAGCCGGCGGATTCTGGCGTAGTTGTAGGCAATGGCGCAAGGCGATGTCGGTCGTGGCTGGTCTCGTGGAGTCACGATAAACAGCTGGCCAGAATGTTGGCTGACACACTGCTATCGCGAGTAAGCTCGCCCCCCACAGAGAAGCTTGTGTGCATATGTCGCTGGTGGCGACATGACGATAGAACGTGTCGCTGAAATCAAAGAATGGCGGGGACGCATCAGGCATTTCAAACATAGGACTGGCGGGAACAGGTTTACTCGTGAATGCGGTGCGTTAGCGTTATTTATGTTGCTCGATATGGTGCTATCGCGAGCAAAGAGCGACGCGGCGGTTGGGGAAATTGTGCAAGAGGTACTTGCACAACTTCTCTGTCAGCGCTCCAGCTATGACTAGGACTCGCTTGCCCCGAAACGCTGCTCGGCCAGGATGTCCTCAACCGTGCGTTCATGACCTGCCTTCACCAGTTTCAAGTCGTATCCGGCCGCTTCCAATAACCGAACGAGGGCCGATACGCTCATATCCCCTTTAGCTAGTGTCTCCATACGCGCTACCGTTGAACGTGATACGCCAGCGCGACTGGCCAAGGCTTCTTGGCTCAAATGGGCCTCACCTCGAGCCTGTTTCAGCATTTCGGCCACATCAAACAGGGTGGTCATTTGTAGCCCTCGAGCATCAAACATCTATATTTTTCTGATTGCTGTAGCCCTGGGGACACAGCATCGCGAGTTTCGATTTGTGATTTGTGCAGCAGTACTGCACTAATTGAGCGATAAATTCCTTTCAATCTCTCGCCCACAAAAAAGGCCTTGCCATGCAAGACCTTTTTTTCATGCCTGGGGTAAGCGCGGCCCCTTGTTACCTCACCTCAATAATATCCAAAGCCCGATTCGCCAACAGTTCACTCACCTCAATCACCTGCAAAATCCCCATCGCAATACGCCGTCGCGACCCATCCAGGTCAAACGCCAAATCACTGATCATGGCGTTGGCCGAAGCCAGGTTTTCGCTGAGGTTGGCAAGCAGACATTCCGAATCAACATCCGGTGCGATACGGAAAATAGTGTTGGGTTTGTCGGACGTTTCCTTCTTGGGCGTAGGCTTAAGATAAAAATCCAAAGCCCGATCAGCCGCTTCATCAAGCTTTTTATTACGAGCAGCCTGAACACGAGACACATGCTCGTCTGCAATCGGAGGGTTTGGTGTAATTTTTGCCATTAACTTAGGTTCCTGTATGTGATGCTGCAACCGCCTCGCGACTAAACGAGAGGGCGGCAGCTGTACGCAGGTTAGTCGACCGGTGAACCTAAGAATCCCGGCGCGCCCGGGGGCGCCCTGCGCACAGTTGCCATCAATACAGGAACAGCAAAGCCTGTCCGACGGGACCTGATACGCCTTAGGTTGAGACGGGCGACTAAACCCGATCACTGATAAGCAGTGACAGGACCCAAGCTACCGACCAATCCCAAGGCGCACAAGCCGGCGGATTCTGGCGTAGTTGTAGGCAATGGCGCAAGGCGCTGTCAGGCGCGCCAGAATCCCACGCGCCCCGATAAACAACGCTGCCCTTGCCCCAACGGGTCGTGTGTTGGATGGTTTTGGGGCTGCTGCGCAGCCCAGCGGGAGCAAGCTCCCTCGCCACGGGGGCGTCGTTTTAGCCATTACGTTCCTATAGGGAGCGTCGGTTTCCGACGGCGCAGGGGCAATTTGAGAATTGCCCTACATACGCTGTTTCTTTCCCTGACTTCTTTCCCCTGCCAACCCCGGCACAGTCTCGCGCCCACTTCCGTGCTGCGAGCTGCCTGCATGTCCAACTACGACAAAATCCTTGCCCAGGGCAACATCATCGGTTCGCTGGTGATGGCAGCCATGGATTCTGACCAGCCGGATGTCGAGGCAGTGTTGCAGGACTTTCGCCACTGCCTGAACGACTACGACAGTTGGGCGGAACGTTTCTGGACTGGTCGGGCGCTGGACATCGAGCAGATGTTCAAGGTGGGCAACGAGGTGTCGCTCGCGCCAGCGAAAAATGGCGGCAAGCAGGTCAGCGCCGTAATGGCGGCCTGCCCGGCCCAAGGCCCGTTGACGCTGGTGCACATGTTCCAGTCCTCGCGTTTCGTGCCGATCGGCGACACGCCGGTGATGCTCGAACCGGTCATCGGGGGCGAGCAGGGGAAGGACGTATTTGGCGAGCCAGTCCGTCACGTTATCGGCCCCAGCGGCATCCTGGAGATCCCCGAGTGCGATCGCGGCCAGCGTTACCGAATCACCTTTTTTCCTGATGTCACGACGGATCATGTGAAAGCTCTGTACGCCTCCTACCAGCTCGTGATCGTCGAGCTCGAAGGTTGGCTGAAAGCGGAGTGGGAGGAGTTTCAACCGCTCTGGAAAGAGTTCTCCGAAAGCGGCTTCGTGAAGCGCTTCAACGTCTTGCAAGAAGCCGAGCAGCGCGGTTTTGAAAGAGCCGTGTATGGGCTGTGGGACAACGTCAAACAGATCTTTAATCTGTTGGCGGACCTGCAGGCCAACAGTGAAAAGCTGCTGGAATACCTCACCGAGGTCGAGCTTGAGCAATTGGTGAAAGCTTCATCGCAGGCGATTGCCAAGGCCCTGATGATCTTGAGTGACGAGCCTTTGCTCTTCGTCTACACCGCGGCCTTCACCAGTTGGCTGCAGATGCTGCCGCCGCAGTATGTGACCGAAGTCATGGGCGAAATGCGCGCCTCGGTGCTGATCAACTTCCTTTTGACGGCTGTCACCGGTGGCCTGGGTTTGGGGCTAAGCCTGAGCGGCAAGGCGCTGAACTTGATCCGTTCGGAAAGGGCCCGGGGGTGGTTGAAGGCCTCGAGCCAGCGCCTGGGGCAACTCGGCGGCGATCGCCTCGACAAACATACCGATGCACTAAAACCGCTGGTGATCAATGGCCGAGGAACGTCGGCGGGACCGGCGCCGGTCACGCCTTTACAGATCACCGCTGGGGATTCCGCGCCGCTGTCGGTCAGTAATCCGCTCCCGGTCGTGCGGGAAAAATCCCTGCCTTCTACACAGCTAAGCAAATACGAACCCCACGACGACGCCCCCGCCCAATCGAAAAACCCCAACGGCGACCCCGCCGACAGCGCCGACCAAACCCGCACCCATGGCTGCCCGGTGTCGATGGTCACCGGCGAAGAACTGCTGATCCTGGAAGACGGCACCCTCGACGGGCGCATGCCCTTCGTCTTCACCCGCCTTTATCGCACCAGCGCCGCCGACCTGGACGTCGGGCTCGGTCGTGGCTGGAGTCATGCCCTGGCCCATCGCCTTTTGATTGAAGGCGAGCAGGTCATCTGGATCGATCAGGAAAACCGCCGCACCACGTTTCCTCGGCCAAACCTGCAACGTACGGCGATCCACAACAGCCTGGCCCGCGCGGCGATCTACCTGAGCAGCGAGCCGGACGAACTGATCATCGCCCAACCCGGCGACGGTGCGCCTTTCCTACACTTTCGCGACGGTCATCTGATTGCCCTGAGCGATCGGTACGACAACCGCCTGACGATCCAGCGCAACATCTACGGCGACATCAGCCGCGTGGACAACGGCGCTCGGCGCTGCCTGCGCCTGCGTTATGAACACCGCCACCTGGTCGCCATCGATTACCAGAGTTTTCACCTGGAACTGCTGCCGGACGAAGCCTGGCGCACCGAACAGACGCTGGTGACCTACCGCTACGACGCGCGTTGGCGACTGATCGAAGCGACCAACGCCGCCGGCGAAAGCGAACGCTACGACTACGACGACCAGCACGTCATCCTCCAACGGCAACTGGCCGGCGGCGCGAGTTTTTATTGGGAATGGCAAGGCCTCGGCCCGGCGGCCCGCTGCGTGCGGCACTGGGCATCTTTTGCGCAGATGGACAGCCGCTACACCTGGGGCGAGGACGGCAGCGTCACGGTCCAGAACCTCGATGGCAGCCGGGAAGTGTACGTCCATGACGACCGCGCGCGGCTGGTGCGCCAAGTCGATCCTGATGGCGGCGAACACCTCAAGGCCTATGACGAACAGGGTCGGCTGGTCGCTGAGCAGGATCCACTCGGCGCGGTGACCGAATACCGCTACGACGAAGTCGGACGGCTGGTGGCGCTGATTCCGCCCGAAGGCGAGCCCACGTCCTACGAGTACCGCAACGGTTTCCTGCACGCACGGCATCGCGGTAACGCCGTGTGGACCTACCGGCGCAATGAACAGGGCGATGTGATCGAGGCCATCGACCCGGATCGCCACAGCACCTGGTACTCCTACGACACCCAAGGCCAGCTGATCTCCATCCGCTACCCGGACGGCAGCCAACACGCCTTTGTCCGTAATCGCCTGGGCCAGTTGACCGAAGAAATCCTGCCCGACGACAGCCAGCGGATCTTTTCCTACGACGCCCTCGGGCGTTTGCTGACCCGCCAGGACGAACATGGCGCCATCACCCATTACCAATGGGACGCCGTGGGCCGTTTGCTGCAAACCACCTTGCCCACCGGCGCAACCCGCGCCTGGAGCTACAACGCCTACGGCAAGGTCACCGCCGAACGCGACGAACTGGGGCGCATCACCCGCTACGAATACGCCGACGACCTGCACCTGATCAGCCGCCGCCTCAACCCCGACGGCAGCGAACTGAAATACCGCTACGACTCGGCGCGGCTGTTGCTGACGGAAATCGAGAACGAGTCCGGTGAAAAATATCAGCTGGACTACACGCCCAACGGACTGATCCGACAGGAAACCGGCTTCGACGGCCAACGCACCGGCTACGCCTACGACCTCAACGGCCACCTGCTGGAAAAGACCGAGTTTGGTTCCGACGGTAATCAACGGGTCACCGCTTACCAAAGGGATTCTGCAGGACGCCTGCTGCGCAAGACCTTGCCCGACGGCGAAACGGTCGAGTACCGCTACGACGGCCTTGGGCGTCTGGTCAGTGTCGACGACGGCCATTGGCCGCTGGCCTACGAATACGACGCGCAAGACCGCCTCGTCGCCGAACACCAAGGCTGGGCCACCCTGCGTTATCGATACGACAGCGCGGGCCGGCTGATCCATTGCCGTCTGCCCGATCGCAGCACCCTCGACTACCGCCACCTCCCGGGCGGCGCGCTGATTGCCATCGACCTCAACGGCACGTGCCTGACCGAGCACCGTTTCAAAGGCGGACGCGAGACCCAACGCCAGCAGGGCCGGCTGCTCAGCGACTACAGCTACGACGAACAAGGCCGCCTCAAGGCCCAGACCGTGTGGCAGACCCAGCAACAGCAAATGTTCTGGCGCGACTATTCCTACGACGCGGGCGGCAACCTCGCCGCGCTGTCCGACACACGAAACCGCCGCAGCTACCAATACGACAAGCAAGATCGCCTGCTGCGCATCGACTACGCCCACAACCAAGCCCCGGAACGCTTCGCCCACGACCCGGCCGGCAACCTGCTGATGCAAGACCGCCCCGGCCCGACCACCCTCAAGGGCAACCGCCTATTGATGGAGGGCGACCGCCATTACGACTACGACGCCTACGGCAATCTGATCCGCGAACGCCGCGGCACGGCCCAATGCCTGGTCACTGAATACCGCTACGACAGCCAACACCGCCTCATCGGCGTCACCAGCCCGGACGGCAACGAAACGTCCTACCGCTACGACGCCTTCGGCCGACGCATCAGCAAGACCGTGGACGACCAGACCAGCGAATTTATCTGGCAAGGCGACCAGGTCATCGCCGAAAGCAGCGACCAACATTACCAAAGCTACATCTACGAACCCGGCACCTTCCGCCCCCTCGCCCTGCTCGAAGGCGAAGGCCCAGAAAAAGCCACGCCGTTCTACTACCACCTCGACCACCTCGGCACGCCCCAGGAACTGACCAGCCACCAAGGCGAAGTGGTTTGGGCCGCGCGCTACAACGGCTACGGCAAACTCACCGAACTGCGCCACGGCGGCGGCCCCCGACTGCATCAACCGCTACGTTTCCAAGGCCAATACCACGACCGGGAAAGCGGCCTGCACTACAACCGGCACCGGTACTACAATCCGGAGACAGGGCGGTACCTGACGGCGGATCCGAGCAAGCTGGCGGGTGGGCTTAACGGATATCGGTATACCCTGAACCCGACGGGGTGGGTGGATCCGTTGGGGTTGGCCTGTCAATGTCCTGGTGATATCGAGGCCGAGGGGCCATTCAGCGAGATTGTTCCGGGAGGAGGTTTGGCTGCACATGAGGCTCGCGGCGGGCATTTGATTCGGAAGCACATAGGCAGAACAGATGCGCAGCTAGCCCAAAGGATAGAAGCAGAGCCGAATGTCCCAGCGGCCTCCACATTTCCTGACAGAGCGACTGCTGAGTCGTCTGCTGCAAGAGCAATTGCGTCGAACGAAAAAAAAATTGAAAAATTCTTAAACAGTAAAAAAGGGAAGACGACTATCACACATACCTACGCTAAACCGGTGGGAGTTAGTTTAATACGTGGCCACGATGATTACGCACCAGCATACAAAGCGCTCTTCGTATTGATAAAAGACCCTAAAAAACCAGAAGGATATTTTTTACTTACAGGATTCCCTGAAGCATGAATACAAACTTCGAAGAACTACATGATTTTTTTGGCGCTTACTTTCATCAAGACTGGATGATAGAGCATGAAAATGCAGAAGAGGTTATCAGTGCTTTTTTAACCGAATCCGACATTGAAGTCCTAAGACTCGTTCAACAGGAAATCAACTTACTTATCAGAGACAATAAAGATGAACAGAAATTAAGGGAGTACCTCCTGAAGGAGCTTAGCTGTTATTACTGCTACTGGAACGAATGGGAAACCGGTGAGCACTGGCTACTTCATATTGCTAGTAAATTGGATATTATGATCAACCAACTCGACAGCCCCACATAAAAGCCAAAATCCATAGAGTCTCGGCAGATCATTATGCAGACTGTAATCTCGAGTAAAACTCTAGCCGCGTAAAAGATCTCGCTAAGAAGATCTTTTACGCATAACGCTTTCTCTCTACCTCACCTCAACAATATCCAACACCCGATTCGCCAACAATTCACTCACCTCAATAACCTGCAAAATCCCCAACGCAATATGTCGCCTTGACCCATCCAGATCAAACGCCAGATCACTGATCATTGCATTAGCCGAAGCCAGGTTCTCACTCAGATTCGCCAGCAAGCACTCTGAATCGACGTCAGGATCAATACGAAAAATAGTGTTGGGCTTGTCCGACGTTTCGTTTTTGGGCTTGGGTTTCAGATAGAAATCCAAAGCGCGAGTGGCAGCATCGTCGATTTTCTTGTTGCGAGCGGACTGGGCGCGGGAGACATGTTCGTCTGCGTCCGGAGGATTCGGAGTAACTTTTGCCATCATCTTGCTTCCTGTTTTGGAGCCATCACCCGCTCGCTGCTAAACGATGGGAGGCAGCTGTACGCAGGTTAGCAGACCGGGGAAACAAGAAACCGGCGCGTCCGAGGACGCCCTGCGCACAGCTACCATCAAGTGCAGGATGGGGGAATCCTGACTGGATGACGCCTTGCACAACCTGTTTCGCCACGAGCTGCTAAACCCGATCACTGATGAGCAGTGACAGGACTCAAGCTACCGACGCGGCCCCAGGCGCACAAGCCGGCGGATTCTGGCGTAGTTGTAGGCAAAGGCGCAAGGCGATGTCGGCCAGTTATCGATGCTGCGGATTTCAGGACGACGGCTGTAAGAAAACGGAACCCAATCCGGCGAGCGCTCTCAATTCTAAAGAGAGCAACCAAACCTCGGAGCCCGCCACCATGACCCCTCCAACCCTAACCTTCGCCCAACTCCACCCCGGCGATCGCTTCACCCTCCCCGCCGATCACCGCCTATTCACCAAGCTCACCGACAGCACCGCCCGCGAGCACAGCGTGCATTCGATCAATCTCAAGGAAGAAGGCTACGGTAATACCGAAGACCCCATAAAAAACCTGCCCGGGGAAGCGCCGGTCGAGTACGTCCCGGTCGGCGGCCCGCTGCGGGCTGGGGGTTAGCTTTGGGGCTGCTGCGCAGCCCAGCGGGAGCAAGCTCCCTCGCCACAGGTTCAGCGTTTTTTCATATCTCCCAGGGTGTTTCATGCAGATAAATGCGCGAATAGATGCCTACCCGCGCACATTCTCAAGAAATACCCGCCGTCCCCCCTCAACCTATCGTAATCTCGCACCTGCACAAGCCCAGCCCCGAATCCGGCCGAGATCACAGACCCAATGCCCTCCATCTATCAACTCAAGCCCGCCTTCCAGAATCTGCTCCGCCCCACCGTCCAACGTCTTTACAACAACGGCGTCACCGCCAATCAGGTCACGCTCCTGGCCGGCATCGTGTCCGTGTTGGTGGGGGCGGTGGTTGCCTGGTTCGCCAGCCATCCGTGGATTTTCGTCCTGGTGCCGATCTGGATGTTCCTGCGCATGGCATTGAATGCGGTGGACGGCATGTTGGCGCGGGAGTTTGGCCAGCAATCGCATCTGGGCGCGTACCTGAATGAGCTATGCGATATCATCGCCGACGCTGCCTTGATCCTGCCTTTTGCCTTGTTTGCCGATACCAGTCTTTTGCTCGTGTTGTTGGTCACGCTGTTGGCGTTGTTCAGCGAATACGCCGGCGTGTTGGGGGCGATGGTCGGGGCTTCGCGGCGCTATGACGGGCCGATGGGCAAGAGTGATCGCGCCTTTGTGTTCGGCGTGCTGGCGACCGGTATTGCCCTGGGTTGGCTCGGGGCGCTCTGGGTGAATGGTGTGATGGCGGTGGTTGCCGCCCTGCTGGTTTATACCTTGGTCAATCGGGTCCGTCATGGCCTGAGCCAAGTGTCGGAAAACGCCCCCTCAGCATAAGGAAGTTGCAATGCGCGAAGCCCAGGAATTGACGTTCACCACCCACGATGGCGTGGAGTTGTTCTACCGGCACTGGCCGGCTGTCGACATTGTTGCGGGTGAACCCCGTCAGGCGGTGTTGTTGTTTCATCGTGGTCATGAACACTCCGGGCGCATTGCGCACCTGGTGGATGAGCTGGATTTGCCCGGGTTCGAGTTTTTCGCCTGGGACGCGCGCGGCCATGGCCAGTCGCCGGGCGCTCGCGGCGACAGCCCGAGTTTCGCCACCAGTGCGCGGGATGTGCAGACGTTCTGCGATCACATCGGCGCCACGCATCAGATCGACGAACAGAACATTGCCGTGGTGGCGCAAAGCGTCGGCGCGGTGATTGCGTCCACTTGGGTCCACGACTACGCGCCGCGCATCCGCTCGCTGGTGCTGGCGTCGCCGGCCTTCAAGGTCAAGCTCTACGTGCCGTTTGCCCGTCCGGGCCTGGCGTTGATGCGCAAGTTTCGTGGCAACTTTTTCGTCAACAGTTACGTCAAGGCCAAGTTCCTCAGCCATGACCCGGAGCGCGTGGCGTCCTACGACAACGACCCGCTGATCACCAAGGCGATTTCGGTGAACGTGCTGCTGGGCCTGTACGAAGCGGCCGACCGGGTTGTCGCCGATGCCCAGGCGATCCAGGTGCCGACGCAGCTGTTGATCTCCGGTTCCGACTTCGTTGTGCACCGCAAACCCCAGGAACAGTTCTTCGAGCGGCTGGGCAGCCTGCACAAGGAAAAGCACGTCCTGCCGGGGTTCTTCCACGACACCCTCGGTGAGAAGAACCGTGCTCCGGCCATTGCCAGCGCCCGCCGTTTCATCCTGCAAAACTTTGCCCGCCCGCTGGACCGCCCTTCCCTGCTGGATGCCGATCGCCTGGGCGTGACCTGCGCCGAAGCGGAAACCCTCGCCACGCCGCTGCCGCACAATTCGCTGCGTGATCTTTACTGGCGCATGACCCGCGCCAGCATGCGCTTTGGCAGCAAGTTGTCGGCTGGCGTGAAGCTGGGTTTCGACACCGGGTTCGACTCCGGCAGCACCCTGGATTACGTCTACCGCAATCGCCCTACCGGCACTTCGGCGCTGGGGAAAGCGATCGATCAGAACTACCTGAACTCCATCGGCTGGCGCGGCATTCGCCAGCGCAAATTGCACGTCGAGGAGTTGCTGCGCCTGGCCATGGGCAAGTTGCGCGAGCAAGACCGCGAAGTGCGCATCGTCGACATCGCCGCCGGCCATGGCCGGTACATTCTTGAAGCGCTGCAAGGCGTCAGTCCACTGCCGGAGTCGATCCTGCTGCGCGACTACAGCGACATCAACGTGCGCGACGGCAATGCGCTGATCGTTGAAAAAGGCCTGGGTGACATTGCGCAGTTCGTCAAAGGCGATGCCTTCGATCGTCAGGACCTGGCGGCGCTGGAGCCCAAGCCGACCCTGGCCGTGGTGTCCGGCTTGTACGAGTTGTTTGCCGATAACCAGATGGTCGGCGCTTCCCTCGCCGGTCTGGCCGAAGCCGTTGAGCCTGGCGGATTCCTGGTCTACACCGGCCAGCCATGGCACCCGCAACTGGAGCTGATCGCCCGCGCCCTGACCAGCCACCGCGCCGGCCAGGCCTGGGTGATGCGCCGACGTACGCAAGCGGAAATGGATCAATTGGTTGAGGCGGCGGGTTTCCGCAAGATCACGCTGCGGGTCGATGAATGGGGCATTTTCAGCGTTTCCCTGGCTCAGCGAGTGCAGTAATGAGCGCCGTCATTGCTCCGGCCCGCGAACCGGCACTGCTGAAACCGGCGGTGCTCTGGCTGCTGTTGCTCGCGCCGCTGTTCTTCACTACCTACGGCTTCGCCACTTGGGTCACCGCCCAGCGTGACGACGTCGGCAGCCTGGTGTTCGACTGGGAAAGCCACATGCCGTTCATGGCGTGGACCATCGTGCCGTACTGGTCGATTGACCTGCTCTACGGCCTGTCCCTGCTGCTGCCCAACAGCCGCGACGAACTCAAGCGCCACGCCTTGCGGCTGCTCACGGCCCAGGTGATTGCGGTCAGTTGTTTCCTGCTCTGGCCGCTGACATTTACCTTCCCACGGCCAGAAATGGATGGCGTGTTCGGCTGGATGTTCGACGTGCTGGCGGGCTTCGACAAGCCGTTCAACCAGGCGCCGTCGCTGCACATCGCGCTGCTGGTGGTGCTCTGGGTTTGCTATCAACGCCACCTGCAAGGTATTCGGCGTTGGTTGATGCACGGCTGGTTCGCCTTGATTGGCGTGTCGGTGCTGACCACCTATCAACACCACTTCGTCGACGTGCCCACCGGCGCGTTGGCGGGTTGGTTGTGCGTCTGGTTGTGGCCGCTGGACCGGCCGAGTCCGCTGCAAAGTGCCCGGCTGACGAGCGACTCCGCCCGCCGGCGACTGGCCTTGCGTTACGGCTTGGGCGCGGCGGTGTTCTTTACCTTGGCGTTCGCGTTCGGCGGCGCGTGGCTCTGGCTAATCTGGCCGGCGGTCGCGGTACTCATGGTCGCGCTGAACTACCTGGTGTTCGGCGCCAGCGGGTTCCAGAAGCGTGAGGATGGCCGGTTGAGCCCGGCGGTGCGTTGGTTGTTGGCGCCGTATCTGGCGGCGGCCTGGATCAATTCCCGCGTGTGGACGCGCAAACATCCGCAGCCGGATCAGGTCGCGGATGACGTCTGGCTCGGACGAATTCCTACCTCGGCGTCGCTTAAAAGCAGCCCGTTTACTGGCGTGCTCGACCTCTGCGCCGAGTTGTCGATGGACAGCACCGCAATCGCCTATCGCAGCTTGCCGGTGCTCGACCTGACGGCACCGACGGCCGAGCAGTGCCTGAACGCGGCGCAGATGATTGAGCAACTGCGTCAGCACGGGCCGGTGCTGGTCTGCTGCGCCCTGGGTTATTCGCGCAGTGCCACCGCCGTGGCGGCGTGGTTGCTGGACAGCGGTCGCGCCGAGAGTGTCGACGCGGCCATCGCCCAGATTCGCCAAGCCCGGCCGGGTATCGTGTTGCACCCGGCCCATCGCCAGGCGTTGGAGCAACTGTCCAAGGGATTCGGGGCATGGTCATGAGCAGCGACATGGAACTGCACACCGTGGCGAGCCTGTTGCGGCGCGGTCAGTCGCTGGACCAGTTTTCCACCGGCTTGACCCTGTTGGCGGCGCTGATCGGCCTGGGCCAATGGCTGGTGGGCAGCATCGATCCGTGGCTGCTGTTGCTGAGCTTCGGCGTGTTCGTCCTCGGCATGCAGGAGAAATATCTGGCGTTTCGCGTGGCGTTTGATGCCGACCTGTTTCAGATCGTCGCGGATGCCGGCAAGCCGCTGACCGAACGCACCGAGGCGCTGGACGCAGCCCTCGCCAATCTCGGCCTGCAACCGGTCGAGCGTGGCGGGCGTTCATGGCCCGAGCGCAGCCACGGTTCGATGCGACTGCTTCGCCGCCAAGCCTTGTCGGTGGCTACGCAAGCGGTGTTGACGGTGAGCGTCATTCTGGCCAGTCCCTGGCTGATGTTCTCTGGTGTTTAAACAATGAATTACAGGAAAAGATGGCTTTGTGGCGAGGGAGCTTGCTCCCGCTGGGCCGGTCCGAGGCTTCGGGCGCAGCGGCCCCAAAACCAAGCACTGCGTTGTGTCAGGCTGATTACATTGAAGCCTAATGGGTCTGCTGCGCAGCCCAGCGGGAGCAAGCTCCCTCGCCACGATGGTTTGTCAGCTATAGAAGTCGCATAAAACCAAAGCTTTCAGGACAAGGAATCCTCATGTTCGAACCCGTGGTCGCCAATCTCATCACCTCCGCCGCGCGCATGGTCACCGGCGCTCGCAGCCTGTGGCTCGGCTGCGCGCCGACGCCGGTGCAGCGGATCTATTTCGCCAACCACAGCAGCCACGGCGACTTCGTGTTGCTCTGGGCCTCGCTGCCGCCGGCGCTGCGCAAGCTCACCCGCCCGGTTGCCGGGGCCGACTATTGGCAGACCAGCCCGATGCGCCGCTACATCATCAATCGGGTGTTCAACGGCGTGCTGGTGGATCGTGAGCGCAAGGACCCGTCCTACAGCCCCTTGCAGCCGATGCTCGATGCGCTGGAAAACGGCGACTCGCTGATCATCTTCCCCGAGGGCACGCGCAATCCGGAGGAAGGCCTGCTGCCGTTCAAGAGCGGGATCTATCACTTGATGAAAAGCCACCCCGAGGTCGAAGTGATCCCGGTGTGGATCGCCAACCTCAACCGCGTCATGCCCAAGGGCCGGGTGCTGCCGCTGCCGCTGCTGTGCACCACCAGTTTCGGTGCGCCGCTGCGCATCGAGGACGGCGAAAGCAAAGAGCACTTTCTTGAACGCAGCCGCGCCGCACTGCTGGCGCTGGCCCCGGAGCACGTCTGACATGGATCGATATACCTTGATGTTGTTTGGCGGGATCGGCGCGATTCTGCTGCTGGCTTCGCTGGTCGGTTTCATTCTCAAGCTGCGGACAAAAGGCGCGCCGAATTCGGTCATCGAGAACCTCAACGCCCGGATCAACGCCTGGTGGATCATGGTGCTGGTGATCGGCATCGCGTTCTGGCTCGGCAATGCGGCGGTGATCCTGTTGTTCTACGCGGTATCGTTCTATGCCCTGCGGGAATTCCTGACGCTCACGCCCACGCGACGCAGTGACTACCCGGCCCTGGTAGCGGCGTTCTACCTGGCGTTGCCGCTGCAATACCTGCTGATCTACTTCGACTGGTACGGGCTGTTTTCGATTTTCATCCCGGTGTACGTGTTCCTGCTGCTGCCGATCCTCGCGTCCCTGGGCGGCGACAGCACACACTTCCTCGAGCGCGCTTCCAAGGTGCAATGGGGGCTGATGATCGCGGTGTTCTGCATCTCCTTCGTGCCGGCCTTATTGACCTTGGACATCGCCGGTTTCGAAGGGCGCAACCTGCTGCTGATCGCCTACCTAGTGATCGTGGTGCAGCTGTCGGACGTGTTGCAGTACGTCTGCGGCAAGTTGTTCGGCAAGCACAAGATCGCGCCAAACCTGTCGCCGTCGAAAACCGTCGAGGGCTTTGTCGGCGGGATTTTCCTGGCCTCGCTGATTGGTGGCGCGTTGTGGTGGATCACGCCGTTCAACCCGTGGCAGTCGTTCCTCATCGCCTTGCTGATCAACCTGCTGGGCTTTGCTGGCGGCATCGTCATGTCGGCGATCAAGCGCGACCGCGGCGTCAAGGATTGGGGGCACATGATCGAAGGCCACGGCGGCATGCTCGACCGGTTGGACTCGGTGTGCTTCGCCGCGCCGATCTTCTTTCATCTGGTTCGGTATTGGTGGACGTGAAATAAACCTGTGAGGCTGAAGAGGTTTCTGTGGCGAGGGAGCTTGCTCCCGCTGGGCTGCGCAGCAGACCCAAAATCTTAGGGCCGCTGCGCGACCCAGCGGGAGCAAGCTCCCTCGCCACGAAGAGCGGGTCGCCGTACCGCCTCAATGGGCCAACATGTTGTGATGCACGCTGTACATGATCCACAGCGACAGCCCCACCAACAGCGCAATCACCACCGTGGAGAACACCAGCGCCGTCAGGTTCCAGCGTTGCTGCGGTGAGAAGTCCAGGTGCAGGAAATAGATCAGGTGCACGACGATCTGGATCACCGCAAATACCGCCACGATCCCGGCCGTCATGGACTTTGGCAATGTGGGATACATCACCAGGGCGAACGGGATCACGGTAAGGATGACCGAGAGAACGAACCCGGTGAGGTAGGACTTTGCGCTGCCGTGGCTGGCATCGACGCTGCTCTGAAGATTGCTCATCTACATCACTCCAAACAGATAGACCACGGTAAACACACAAATCCACACCACGTCGAGGAAGTGCCAGAACAGGCTCAGGCATCCCATGCGGGTGGCGTTGACGGTGGTCAGGCCGTTGCGTTGCACTTGGAACATCACCACGGCCATCCAGATCAGGCCCGTGGTGACATGCAGGCCGTGGGTGCCTACCAGCGTGAAGAAACCGGTGAGGAAGGCGCTGCGGTTGGGGCCGTAGCCTTCGGCAATGAGCTTCTGGAACTCATGGACTTCCATGCCGATGAACGCCAGGCCAAGAACGAACGTCAGGCCGAGCCAGGCCAATACCTTCTGCTTCTGGCCGGCGCTCAGGGCGAGCATGGCGAAGCCGTAGGTAATGCTGCTGAACAGCAGGATGAACGTTTCCGTCAGCACGTAGGGCAATTCGAAAATGTCGGCGGAGCCAGGGCCGCCGGCGACGCTCTGGCCGAGTACCGCATAGGTCGCGAACAGCGTTGCGAACAAAATGCAGTCGGTCATCATGTAGACCCAGAAGCCGAACAGGGTCATGGAGCTGGCGTCCGAGTGCCCGTGTTCGGATTCCGGCGCCGTGGCGTTTGGCTGGACGAGATTGGACATGGATCAAGCCTCCGCCAATGCCTTGATGCGTTGATTTTCGATCCGCGCCACCTCTTCGGCGGGGACGTAGTAATCGATGTCGTCATCGGCGCTGCGCCAGATCACGCCACCAATGGTCGCGACCAGCCCGACGATGGCCAGCCACCAGATATGCCAGACCAAGGCGAAACACATGATCAGGCTGAACAGGCTGATGACCAGGCCCATGGCGGTGTTGCGCGGCATGTGAATGCTCTGGTAATCGGCTTCGACGACGGTCTTCTGGCCGCGCTCCTTCATGCCCCAATAGGCGTCGATGCCGTCCACCACCGGTTGCTGGGCGAAGTTGTAGAACGGCGGCGGCGAGGCGGTGGACCACTCCAGCGTGCGGCCGTCCCATGGGTCGCCGGTGAGGTCGCGGTTCTGGTGGCGCTGGCGAATGCTGAAGTAGAACTGCAGGATCTGGCAGACCACGCCGCAGAGAATGATGCCGACGCCGAGCAATTCCAGTTCCAGCCACGGCCGCCATTCGGGTACGTTGAAGTGATTCAGGCGCCGGGTCATGCCCATGAAGCCCAGGAAATAGGACGGCATGAAGGCAAAGTAGAAGCCGATGATCCAGCACCAGAACGCCGCCCGGCCAAAACCATCATGAAGCTTGAAGCCGAAGGCCTTGGGGAACCAGTACGTCAGGCCACACAGATAGCCGAACACGGCGCCGCCGATGATGACGTTATGGAAGTGGGCGATCAGGAACAGGCTGTTGTGCAGCAGGAAATCCGCGCCGGGCACCGCCAGCAACACGCCGGTCATGCCGCCGATGCTGAAGGTGACGATAAAGCCGACCGTCCACAGCATCGGCGTTTCAAAGCGCACGCGCCCACGGTACATGGTGAACAGCCAAGTGAAGATTTTCACCCCGGTGGGCACGGCGATGATCATGGTCATGATGCCGAAGAACGCGTTGACGTTCGCCCCCGAGCCCATGGTGAAGAAGTGGTGCACCCAGACGATGAACGACAGGATCGTGATTGCAATCGTCGCCCACACCAGCGAGTGGTAGCCGAACAGGCGCTTGCGGCTGAAGGTCGACGCCACCTCGGAGAAGATGCCGAACGCCGGCAGGATCAGGATGTACACCTCCGGGTGGCCCCAGGCCCAGATGAGGTTGACGTACATCATCGGGTTGCCGCCCAGCTCGTTGGTGAAGAAGTGCATGTCCAGGTAGCGGTCGAGGCTGAGCATCAACAGCGTGGCGGTGAGAATCGGGAACGAGGCAAGGATCAGCACCGCCGTGCACAGCACCGTCCAGGTGAACACCGGCATGCGGAAAAGGGTCATGCCCGGCGTACGCATTTTCAGGATGGTGACGAAGAAATTCACCCCGGTGAGTAACGTCCCCACGCCGGATACCTGCAATGACCAGATGTAGTAATCCACCCCGACCCCGGGGCTGTAGGACAACCCTGATAACGGCGGATACGCGACCCAACCGGTGCGGGCGAATTCACCGACCGCCAGGGAGATGTTCACCAGCATTGCACCGGCGACGAACAGCCAGAAACTCAACGCATTGAGGAACGGGAACGCCACGTCCCGGGCACCGATCTGCAAGGGCACGACGATGTTCATCAAGCCCACCACCAGCGGCATCGCCATGAAGAAAATCATGATCACGCCATGGGCCGTGAAGATCTGGTCGTAGTGTTCCGGAGGCAGGTAGCCGGGCGAGCCGTCGGACGCCATGGCCTGTTGCGTGCGCATCATGATCGCGTCGGAGAAACCGCGCAGTAGCATCACCAGCGCCACGATGATGTACATCACGCCGATGCGCTTGTGGTCCACCGAGGTAAACCACTCTTTCCACAGGTAGGTCCATTTGCGCTGATAGGTGATGGCGCCCATGCCGGCCAAGGCAACCAGGCCCACCACCGCCAGCGTCCACATGATGATCGGCTCATCCGTCGGGATCGCCTCAAGGGTGAGTTTTCCAAACATGTCTTACTCCTGCGCTGACCTTTGAGCCCCGACGGGAGGCTCGATGCTGCCCTGCATGTCGTGCATGCGATGCTCGACTTCACGGGAACGGTTCATGCCTTCGTATTTATCGATAATGCTCTGGAACAAGTCCGGCTGGATCGAGGCGTAATGCTCCACCGGATGCTTGAACGTCGGCTTGGCAAGTCGGGCATAACTGTCCTTGTCCAACCGTGCCTGCCCCGCCCTGACCTGGGCGACCCACTTGTCGAAGCCCGCCGCGTCGGTGGCCAGGGTCCGAAAGTGCATGTCGGAGAATCCCGGGCCGTTGTAGTTGGCGGCGATGCCTCGATATTCCCCGGCCTCGTTGGCGATCAGGTGCAGTTGGGTCTGCATGCCGGCCATGGCATAGATCTGCCCGCCGAGGGCCGGGATGAAAAACGAGGTCATGGCGCCGTCGGACGTCACCTTGAAGTTCACCGGTGTATCCAGCGGCATGGCCAGTTCGTTGACCGAGGCAATGCCCAGTTCCGGGTAGATAAACACCCATTTCCAGTCCGCCGCGATAACCTGCACCACGATCGGTTTCACGTCCGAGTCCAACGGCCGGTATGGGTCCAGCGCATGGGTCGACTTCCAGGTAACCACGCCCAGGATGATGATGATCACCAACGGAACGCCCCACACCACCGTTTCGATCTTGCGCGAGTGGGCCCACTCGGGCGTGTACTGGGCCTTTTCGTTGGAGGCGCGGTATTTCACTGCGAAAACGAACGTCATGACGATGACCGGTACCACCACCAGCAACATCAATAACGTCGAGAGAATGATCAAGTTGCGTTGGTCAACGCCGACCTGGCCCTTGGGATTGAACAACACCATGTCGCAACCACCGAGCAACAGTATCCCGCCGACCAGCAACAACCTCATCAAGTAACAAGGCAGTCGAGTTCCCATGTCTTACGCTTCGCTTATTGAGTGTTTGTCAGTTGCCGAGCGATCTTGTCTTTGATCGACAGACGCTGTTCCTTGAGTCTGCGGATGTCATCATCCTCGACGTTGCCCGCCGATATCGATTCGGCCGCCAGGACCTGGTTATCCACGTCCGTGTATTCATCGAGCAGGCGATCAAGCTCCGGGTCTTGTTGACGACGTTGTTGAACC
Source organism: Pseudomonas sp. Z5-35 (assembly GCF_051131945.1). Lineage (NCBI taxonomy): Bacteria > Pseudomonadati > Pseudomonadota > Gammaproteobacteria > Pseudomonadales > Pseudomonadaceae > Pseudomonas > Pseudomonas sp. Z5-35. The sequence goes on along the minus strand of NZ_CP071640.1, from coordinate 747,846 downwards.
GCCTCTTTGCTGCAATTCAAATCTTGATAGAGATCGTGAGAAGCAGGCATGGCCTTCTCCTTAAGCAGTGATGTTGGGGTACACGATTTTTAGAATTGGCCCCCACGGCTAAGTTGAAAGAAACATCTGGACACGGTGACGAACGGCATCCCTGATAAAAAAAGCCCACGAGACGTGGGCAAAGGGAACGCGGTTTCCGGTTGGATCGGGTCAGGAAGACTGTCTGCCCGCAGCCGATGGCATGGCCGTGGAGTCTACCCGGACCGTGCGAGCCTGGAGGGTGGCGCGCTCCCACTCCCTGGCGTCGTGGCTGCAAAAAATCTCGACGTGCCCGTCCTGGGTCCGCGCCAACTCCCGCAGGCGATTCTGATTGCGCATCCGTGCCGGGCGGTGAGTGTCCATCATGTATTGATAGAACTTCAGGCCCGGCGGGCAGTGACGCTCGGGTCGATGCACTTCATCGTGGAAAAAATACGCGTCGCCGGCGTGCAGCATCCAGCCATGGGCGGTGCGCAGGGCAATCCCGGCGTGGCCGGCGGTGTGGCCCTGGAGCGGCACCAGGAAAATGTCCTCTTCTTCGGCCCCGACCAGCGCGCGCACCGAGTCAAAACCAAACCAGGTGTCGCCTTCGGTGTTGTAGAACTCCCAACTGTCGACGCCTTGCCATTGCCGCGCCTGGAACCGTCGCCGACTGATCCAGCTGTCAGCGGAACGCGCCGCCGCCATCTCGTCGCGCATGACATGCACCCGGGCCTGGGGGAAATCCTGGAGTCCGCCGGCATGATCGAAATCCAGGTGCGTCAGCAGGATATGCCGCACGTCATTGGCGTCGAAGCCCAGGTGCCGCACTTGCTCCAAAGCCGTGAGGCGATGCTCGAACTTGATGTTGTTGAACATGCGGAAAAAACGACTCAGCCGCTCGGGCGTCTGCACATCCCGCTGGCCGAAACCGGTGTCCACCAGGACCAGGCCGTTGGTGTCGGTTTCAATCAGCAGGCAATGACACACCAGGCACGCGGTCAGCCCTCGACTGTAGCCATCGAACAGCGCACCACCCACCGGGCACATGCAACCGCAGTTCAGATGATGGATGCGCATGGACGGCCTCCTTTCCCGGGTGGGGCTTTTGTTGCAGGTTTTTTAACGGACTCTGTGGAATCGACTGGCGGGACGTTGAGGGAATTCCGAGAAGGCGACGGGTGGTGGCTTAGTGCAGCGCCTGGCGAGGGGGAATAAAGTGAACCACCTGTGGCGAGGGAGCTTGCTCCCGCTGGGGTGCGCAGCGCCCCTAGATCAGCCGGCGCGGTTAGCCAGGATTAGCGCATCCAACCCTGTTGGGGCCGCTGCGCAGCCCAGCGGGAGCAAGCTCCCTCGCCACATGGAGCGAGGCAAGCTGCCTTTCAAAGCTGCGCTACTCAGCGAAGAAGACGAAGCGCTCATTGCCGTTGTGACGGAGCGTCTCGCTAACCCTCAAAGGGTTAAGGTAAGCCTGGATGACCTATAGCCTGGAGTTTGATCGACGTGCCCTGACGGATTGACTGGCGCTGTTCGTGGGGGCGCCACCAGCGCTTTTCGTGGCGAGGGAGCTTGCTCCCTCGCCCCATGGATCGCGTCGGGTTCAGGGGTAGCTGAAGCTCTTGACCAACGTCAGCTCGCCGACCGCGCGCATTGGCACCACAAACGTTTCCATCTTCTCGCTCGGCGTGCCTTCTTCCGTGATGACGGTGACCTGGGCCGTGGTCAGGGCTTGTTGCGCCTGCTCCACTTGTTCACCGTCGCCCTCTTCATCCTCGTCACTGCGATACCCGCCGCCATAGTAATTCACGTACACCAGGTACTGGCCCTTGATGGGCGCGGGCATGGCGAAAATTTCCGGGCCATAGCCGGTGGTGACATCGACGTCGAGCGCGCCGCCGTTGGCGACGGCGCGGTCGCCGTACCAGATGTGGGCGCCGTCGGGAGTGACAAGGTGCAGGTCGAGGTCGGTGCCGTCGCTGTCCCAGGTCAGCAGGACGCGCAGCTTGGCCGGGGTGGCGCCGCCGCTGGTGTTGAGGAATTGCGTGCGGTGGCGCTGCTGGCCGTCGGCGCTGCGCACTTCAACGCTGTTGCTGCCGTTGGGGAATGAGAACGGGCGGTCGAAACGGCCTTCTTCATCCACTTTCAGCGGCAGGCTGACGCCATTGACGATGAGCTGGCCCGGCGCGCTGCTGTCCTTGGGCGCGCCTTTGATCTGGCCGCTGATGCGTGCCGTGTCGGCCTGGCCTGGGGGCGTATTGACCGACGAGGCCGGGTAGTTGACGGTCTGGCTGAAGCTTTCGCCCTCGCCGCCCGGCGCACCGCTGCGCCAGCCGCCGACCGGAGTGTCCAGTTTAATGGTGTCGGCGCCAATGGCCGGTGGCAACGCAGTCAGGGCGCAGAGCAACAGCAAGACCTGTGGATAACGGAGTGTCATGGTCTATTCCAGCAAGAGGTGACGGGCAAGCCCTTCGATATAGGTTTCGTCCTGGCCGTTGGGATGAGCTTCAAAGGCCAGGTGCAGGTATTCATGTGTCAGGTCGAGGCGGTCTTGCAGCGTCAGTACGCCGCGCACATAGATGCGCTGGCGCTCGCGGTCAACGTAAGGCCGGCCAAAGGCGACGCGGCAGACGGCGAAAGCACTGATTTCGTTGTAGCCCACTTCGCTTTCCAGCCGCTCACGCCAGCCCCGTCGCTGTTTCAGCAGCCATTCCTGGGCGGCGGGCAGCGCTTCGCAGGACGCCACCGGATTGTCCCAGCGGCTAAGGCTGGCGCGCGGATAAGCGTGTAGCAGGATGGCGTCATAACGCTGGCCGCCGTTGGCCTGCTCGACGGCGTGCGCCCAGGACAACTTGTCCGGACCTGGCTGATCGGAGTGGTAAGTGACATCGGTGCCCGCCAGGACCAGGTCCGTGGTCCACGCCGCAACGGCGCGGGTTTCAGGCGCCGCCGGACGCGGGGCGACGCGCTGGCGGTGGCTGCTGTCGTCGATGCTCAGGCAATCGCCATTGCGCTGGGCGTTTTGCAGCAGGTAGGTGCGGATCGCCACGGCCAACGCCTTGGCGGCTTCGACGGGCTCGGCCTTGGCTTCGCGTTGCAAGACCCGGGCGACGTATTCCTCCCGGTCCAGGCGCGCCACCAGCTTGCCGGGCATCAGGAACAATTCGCCGTCGCTGTGGATATCCAACTGGTTGCCGTTGGTGAACTCGACGCGATAGTCGCCACGCAGCTGACCCGGCGTGGCTGGACGCTCACCAGCCATCACCCGTTGCAAGGGATAACGGGCAAACAGGTCGACTTCCACACAACGCCCGGTTTCCGCCGGCCAGCGGGATGGCAAGGCCGTGGCCAGGCCATCGCCGTACTTTTTCAGGATTTGCTGGCTGGTGCCGCGGCCACCGGCCCAAACCGGCGTACCGTCGGCCAGCCAACCGGCGAAACCGCCCTGGCGCGACGCAGGCCCCTGGTCGCCCAGCCAACTCCAGGTCTTGACCCGCAAGCGCCCGCCCAACTGGCCGACCACTCGCCCGTCCGCCGCGCCAAGCACGACGTCGAGCAACACCCGGCGGGCCTGATCCTGGGCCGGCAGCATGGCCAGCGCCTTGAGCAATTGCGCGACAGGCACCTGGGTTTGCGGCTGCAAGGCCGGCAAATCCAACAACCAATTCGGTGCCTGGCGGACCTGCCAGTAATCACGCCAAGTCGCGGTCGAAAGCCCGAGGCGTTGCGGTTCGAAATACAAACCGCAGGACTTCACCAGCGCCTGGTCGCGGCCAATGCTCTTTCCGGCGGTGCAGCAATAGACTTCCTCTTTCGATTCACCGCGACATTCATACACAGGCTCGCGGGCATCGGTGTCTACCAGCCAGGCGTAGACGAACAGCTTCCACAAGCTGCCCAGCGGCGCTTGCAACGAATCGGGCAGTGGCTGGCGGTCCAGCACTTGGGTCTGGCTCACTCGCAGCAGTTCGCCATCGAAGGCCAGGCGCAACGGCTCCTCCTGCGCTGTCGCCAGCGCAGGAATCAAGCACAGCCACCACCAGCCCCGCCGCTTGCGCATGTCAGTCGACCGTGACCTGACCGAGTGCCGGTTTCTGCTCCCGGGCCTGGTTCTGTGGCGCGTAGACCTGAGTGAAACGCACCGGCGGCACGCTGAACTGGCCCTTCTGGGAGAAGCGCACCAAATGACGCAGGCGCAGCTCGCCACTGAGGGCATCCACCGGCACCGCGTAGGCCATCTGGCCCGGCTCGAAACGAGCCTTTTCCAGGGACGTCGACTCACTGTCGGCCTTGCCCAGCAACTGAATGCCCCACGTCGTGCGTTCCACATCGGCGCCCGGCGGCAGCGGCACTTCGAGCATGCCGTAGCGCAGCGGAGTCGGGGCCTTGCTGTTGATGATCACTTCATCCAGATAGAGGCTGTCACTGGACAACGGTTTGTTGCCCACCGCTTCGAGCTTGAAGGTGAAGGCCTCGTCGCCCGGCACCAGACGGGACAGGCGGCGGGTGATGGATACGGCCATCGGCGCCAAGGGCGCTTGCTGGCTCTGGAAGCTCAATGCCGCTTGCAATGGACGCTCCTGGGCGCCGGTCAGGGTCAACATCGTTGGAAGCTGCGCGCCCTGCCATTGCCAGTAGGTTTCACCGGTCGCGCCTTGCTTGGCTGCCCAGCCTTCGCCCGGCGCCAAAGCCACGGCCGGTGCGGCCTGTTCGATGCTGCGTTGCAGCCAGGTCAAGGCCAGGGCCCGCTCGAGGGTGGACTGTTGCGGCAGCACACGCTCGAGCAGCGCCGTGGCACGCGTCTGGTCGAAGCTCTGCAACGACAAGAGCAAGGCCTCGACAAACGGTTGCGAGCTGAGCTCCAACTGCTGTTGCGCGGCGTCCGCTTGGCGACTGAAGGCGGCTGGCAATGGCACTTTCGCCTGTTTGGCCAGCGATGCCGTCAGGACACGGGCGCTGGCCAGGCCAAGGGCTGAATCCGGCGCGTACATGACCAGGCTGTCTTCACCGCTGTCCAGCACGCTCTCGGTGCTGTCTTCGCTGGCCTTCGCCAGATCATCCATCAAGCCACTGAGCAAGGTGTTCACCGGCAGTTGCATCTGCTTGGCGAACGACAGGATCAGCGCACGTTGCAACAGCGGCGTATCACCGGCCTGCTTGGCGTAGACCTCCAGCACCCGCTGCCAGTGTTCCGGCGGCAGGCTCAAGTCCAGCGCCTGGCTGGCGTGCCAGTCCGCGTAATAGGCATAGGCGGTGAGGAACGCATCCGGCTCACCGTCCTGGCCCCACCAAGTAAAGCTTGCCGATGGACCGGCCATTTGCACCAGGCGCAGGCGGCTGTTCTGCATGATCAACCGCAAGCGGTCGCGGATCTGCGGGTTCGACGCCAATGTCGGGTAGGCGATGCTCAACGGCAGCAGGCGGCTGGCGGTCTGCTCGACGCCGCCGTACGGGTAGCTCAGCAGGTCATCGAGGGCCGAACGGAACAGCGCTTGCGGGCTGTCATCCAGGCGCAAGCGAATGTCGCTGGCGTCGGCTGGCAAGGTCAGCGGGGTGTCGCCGCTGGCCACGTCGAGGCGTTGGCTCTGGGTGACTTGCCAACCGTTGCCGCTGGCGTTCAAGTGCATGGCCAGGGCGTCCTGGGTTTCGCCGTTGAGTTGCAACTGCACGTTCAAGTCGCCATTACTCAGCTCCATGGCAGGCAACGCCACGTAGTTGATGCCGCTTTTCAGGTCCGCCACGACGCGCTGTTCGGCACCGGCGTAACGGATCACCAGCTCGGCCTTCAGCGGCTTTTCCGATTGGCTGAAGACGAACATGCCCAGTTGCGGCTTGTCGCCTACGCGGAAACGGGTCGGGCCGCTCCACTTCAGGTACAGCGGTTTTTCCGAGGCGATGAATTGCTTCTTCTGTCCCACTTGGCCGTCGTCGGCGATCGCCTTGGCGGTGATGCGCCAGCGGGTCAGCGAGTCCGGCATCTTGAAGGTGAAGCGGGCCTTGCCATTGGCGTCGGTGACCAGCTCCGGTTGCCACGCGGCGGTGTCGACGTCCTCGCGACGCGGTCGCTCCAGTACCTTGACGCCACGCTCGCTGCGGTTGGCCTTGCCCGGCGCGCCGGGGCTGCCTGGCAATGCCACGTCGTAGCTGATGAACGACAGGCTGGCGCTGGTGCGCACGTTGTTACGACGCGGGTGATAGAAGAACTGGTCGATGGTCGGCGCGACTTCCGGTTGCAGCGCGTAGACCATTTCATCGACAACGCTGACGGTCAGGTGCGCCGGGATCGCCTTGCCGGCGAAATGGGTGCCGAGGTCCACGGTCACGGTGTCGCCCGGCCGGTAGGTGGCTTTATCAGTGGTGATGGCCACGTCGATCTGCGGCGCAACGACCTTGATGCCGGCGTTCTGGAAACTGTACTGGCCGCCCTTGGTGTACAGCACCGAGAAGGTCAGGTTCGGCGCAAAGTTGTCTTTCACGGTGATGCGCGCGCGGTATTGGGTGTCGCTGAGTTTTTCCATCTTCAGCCAGTCGGCGCCCTTGGTCAGCAGGGCAGTGGCCTCGACCTTGTCCCGCTCCAGGGACAGCAGCGCATCGCTGACCGGCTCGGGGAAGGTGATCAACGCCAGGGCTTCGTCACCGGTCTTGTATTCAGGCTTGTCAAAAACGATCTCGACCGTGCCCGGCACGGCCTTGACCCCTTGACCGGTCACCGCGTGGGCGGCGGCGCCAATGACCCGGCCGTGGTCGTCCTTGAGCGTCAGGTTGTAGGTGCCCGGACGCTCGAAGGTCAGGCTGAAGCCCTTGTCCTTGGCCGCCAACTTGCCTTCACCGGTGGTCTGGTCTTCCAGGCGCACCCAGGCGTAGCTGCCCGGCGCTACAGCCTTGGCTTGCTCGTTGCCGCCCTCGTTGGCGTAGCTGAACGAGACCTTCTGGCCGGCGGCGCTGAACCGCTGGGGCGCGCTCAAGCGGAAATTCGCCGCGCCACGGTCGATGAGGATTTCCTTGGTGGTCTTGACCCGGTACGCCGCGCCATCGCTGGCGAATACCGTCAACGTATAGCGGCTCGGCTTGTCCGCGGCCGGTAGGTCGAGGGTGGCGTTGCCCTTGTCGTCGGTAGTCACTTCGCTGCTGGTCAGCTCGACCGGGAATTGCCCCAGGTATTGCAGCTCGTTATCGACCATCGACAGTTGCTGGGCCCGCAGGCTCAGGCTCACCTTGGCGTTCGCCACCGGCTTGCCGTCGGGGTACAGCAACACGAGATTGCCTTTGACCGGCTCACCGGTGCGGTAATCCTGCTTGGCCAGGTTCAGGGCAATCTCGAAGTGCGGCTTGATGTATTCAGCCACACGGAAGGCGCTGCTGTAGAGCTGGTCCTTGTAGCGCAAGCGCAATTCATAACCACCGGCCACGGCGTTTTCCGGCAGTTGGAAACGGCCCTGGGTGCCGGCCTTGGAGTCCAGCTTCAAGGCCAGGGTTTGCAACGCGGTGCCGGTCGCGTCCAACACGCTGACGTTGACGTCGGCGGCGGTCGGTTGCACCGATTCACGGGCGTTCTTGAACTCGCGCCCGACGATTTTCAGCGACACCCAATCCCCCGGCCGGTACAGCGGCCGGTCGGTGAAGGCGTAGAGCTTGGTGTCGTAGATTTCGCTGTCGTAGTAGAAATTTTCCGAGACAAACACCCCACCCTCTTCGTCTTCACCGATGACGAACGAACGCTCCGGGCTGACGTGCTTGAGGCGCAGCAGGCCATCTTCATCGGTGGCTCCGCTGCTCATCACGCCCAGGCCGTCGGTCCACAACACGTTGACCTTGGGCACCGAGCGCCCTTCATGCTTGCGCGCGGCCCAGACCAGCAACTCGTCGCCGGCAATCTTGCTCACCGCCACGGTATTGGAGACGAAGACCATGGTGGTCGCGCGATATTTGCCGATCAGCGCTTCCACCAGGTACAGGCCCGGCTTCAACTGACCCAGCGGCACATAGACGTTACCCGGCGCGACGCTGACGAAGTCGCTGGACGAACCGGCCAGGTCGACGCCGGCCGGCGGCTGGATCGGTTTGGCCTGCCACAGCGGGTAGCGGAACTGGCTGACCACTGGCAAATCGGGGATCAAGGCGAATTGCGCTGGAGCGTCGTACGGGGTCGGAGCGATCAGGGCGTTGCCGACCTTCAGTTCCGGCACTTCTTCAGTGACCTGCTGACGCGACTCGTAGGAGAACGCCCGCTGCATCACCCGGCGGGACTTGCGGTACCAGTTGTCCCACAGGTACGCGAGGGTGTTGGACAGGCCTTCGCCCTTGAACTGGCCGTCGCTGACCACGCGGTGCAAGTTTTTCTGGCGCTTGAGGAAGTCCAGTGGCTTTTCGATGCGATAGACGCGGATGTCGGCGCCGCCGTAGGGCTCCATGCGGAACCGACGGTAGTCGCGGCCCGGCGCTTCGAGACGGACCATCGCCTGCTCGTCGCTGGCAAAGCTGCTGTCGGCCAGCAGGAAGAAGCTCTCACCGGACACCGGCGTGTAGCCGCTGGGCTCCACCGTGTCTTCGGCGTTCACCAAGGGGGCCAGCAACAAGGCAAACAGCAGGGGCAATTTCGAACACAAGCGCAGCATGCGGGCACCGGTCATTGGGTGAGAAAGTTGAGTCGATAGACGCCGATGAAGTTGGGGTTGGCTGCGTCGGGTATCCATCGGGTGTCCTTCCAGTTCATGAGTTGTTGCAGGCTTGCGGAGCGCATGCCGTTGTCAGTTGGGGTAGTGGTGCCGGTGTGATAGGCGATGTAGCGGCCCATCCAGATCATCAGGTGCTGGTCGTCGCCCTGATCGAAGAACATCAAGTCGCCGGGCCGGGCCTGGGTGACATCGCGACCCACCAGGCGGCTATTGAACTGGATCAACTTGATCGCGTTGACATAGGGCCCGACTTTGCCGCCACCCTGCTGCCATTGCTGGGCAAGGCGCCGTTGCGCATCGCTCAGGGGCAATTCCGGTGGCAGGTAACGATTGGACAAACCATTACTGCGCAGCCATTTGTCATCGTGGACCTTCAGCGCTTCGTTGGCGGCGAAGCGCACCAGGCCGGCGCAATCCTGCTGATACCAGCGCGGACTCGGGCCTTTGGTCAGTTGCTCTTGGGCGATGCGCACGAACCAGGCACGAAAGACCTGGGATTGCTGGGCGTCCAACGGCGGCGCCTCGACGGCAAGCGCAGGCCCGCCGAGCAGCAACGCCAGTAGCAACGCCAACGCTGGGTTGCGGATCAGTGCTGTCACAGCGCTTTCCATTCCAGCGGCAGCCACTGCCAATGGCCGTCCGGCTCGCTGCCCTCAGGCAACGTCAGGGCGTATTTGCCGTAGCCGCCGAGGGTGCGCAGTTTAGGAATCAGGTAGGTTTGCGCGGCGTTGTAGAACACTGGCTCCATGTCCTGGGGCAGGCTGTCGAGGGTTTCGCGCTGCATCAGTTGCGCCATGGAGTCGGGACCGAAGTAAATCGGCATCAGCACGTCCTTGGGCACGACGTCGGCCATGGGCGGGAAGCGCTTGTCGAGGGTGCCGAGGGCCTTGTCCACCAGTTTGTCGTCCAGGGAGAACAGCAACGTCGAGCCGTGCCGCGCCAGGCTCACGCGCATGAACGCCTTGCCGGTGATCGCTTCGGGCTGCTGCGCTTCCTTGGCCGAATAAGGACCGAAGTTTGAACTGACCTGGCGCTGCCACTGGTGCGTCGAGCCTTCTTGCTTCTCGACCACCGGGAACGCGTGCTCGGCAACGTTGTTTTCGTAGGCGCCCACCATCGAACCGAACAGGTTGCCCAGGTCGCCGTCGAGCTTGCCCTCGTCGTCATTCAAACTTGCCACCAGCAGCGGCGTGTACAGGCGCGACTCGGCGTACCAGCACAGGCCTGCCGCGCCGGCCATGTGGTCGACCATGGCCTGGGCGGCCTTGTCGTCGGCGCCGAGTTTCACCAGCAGCGGCTTCTGTTGCTCCGCCGCCAGCGGCAAGGCGACACAGGCGCTGGCGCCCATGGGCATGGCTTGCCAGATTGGCTTGAAGTCGAAGTCAGGCTGGTTCTCCTGCTCGTCCATGGCCAGGAAGCTGTGCCAGCCCTTGTCGTCCATGTCGAAACGCAACCCGGCAAAGTTCGGGATGAAACGCTGGTAACCCATGGCAAGCACGCTGGCGTTGACCGAGATGCGTTGCTTGACCTGCGGCGCCTTGGGCGCCAGGCCGAAGGCTTCGGGAAAGAGTTTTTCACCGGCCAGCAGCGCTTCGATGGCCTGGGTCGAGACCATGCCGGGTTCATCGGTGGGGCCATTGCCCTTGTCGTAAAGCTTGGTCGGGTTGGACAGCACGACGAGCTTGTCACCATGGGAGGCGAAGACCAGGGATTTGCTGGCGTTATAACTGAGCTGGTACAGCGCGACTTCATCGCCGCCCACTTTCAAGTCGCCGAGTTTGCTCAACTGGGTGTCATCCAAGGCGACTTTTGCCAACGGCTCCAGCACCTTGGCCAACCCGCCGCGATCCATCACCAACAGGAAATCCTTGAGCCGACCGTCCGCACCGCGCCACAGCGCCACGTCCGCCGGTTGGTCGAAAAGCTGCTCGATCAGGCTGTCCTGCAGCTTGAGGTCATGCTCGTAGATGATCCGGCGCAGGCTGCCGATCAGCCCGAGACGGTCGGCATGGGCTTCGTAATAGAAGACGAAATCCTCGGTGAGCGTGGCCTTGAGGAATGGCACGGCCAACAGGTCCTTGGGCAATTGGCTCAGGGAGTGGGCCTCGAGCAAGCCGTCGGGGCGGCTCAGGCCGAGCTTTTCCAGTGCCAGCTCCATGGGCGGCGACTTGGGCTTGGTCATGAACCAGCCCAACCCGGCGGCGACCCCCGTTACCAGGCACAGCCCGATCAGTATCGCCGGCCAGCGGCGCACAGGTTTGGCGACAGGTGTCGGCGTGGTCGGGGAAGCAGTGTTGTCGCTCATATTCACTAGGGCCTGTTCATCCGTGGAGCGGATACTTAGTAATTGAAAGTCTTGACCAGCAACAGATCGCCAATGGCGCGCAGGGGCACGACAAAGGTCTCGCGTTTTTCATCGACGGTGTTTTCGTTGAGCACCAGGTTGATCTGCGAGGTAATCACCTCGTTCTGGTTGCTGGATTCATCGAAGTTGTAGCCGCCGCTGCCGTAGTTGCCCCAATAGTTCACGTAGACCAGATAAGTGCCGTGCATCGGCGCGGTCATGGTGAACATCTCGGGGCCGGGGCCATCGACACCGTCCGGGTCGAGGCCGCCGCCATTGCTCAGCGCCGGCTGGCCGAAAAAAGCATGTTGGCCGTCGGGTGTGACGATATGCAGGTCGAGCTCGGCGTTCGGATCGTCCCAGCCCAGCACCACGCGGATCTGCGCCGGGGTGCGCAGGTTGTTGGCTTCATAGAATTGCACGCGTTTGAGGGACTGGCCTTCAGAGCTACGTACTTCAACGCTGTTGGAGCCGGCGCCGAACGCATACGGCCGGGCAAAACGCCCCTCGTCGTCGGTATAGAGATTCAGCGGATTGCCATTCACCGCCAGGCTGTGGGGCTGGCGCGCGGTGCCCATGTCTTTGATCCGGCCCTCGATCATCGTGCGATTGCGCTGCACGCCGCGGTCGATGGGCGGCGTGGGGTAGGCGACTTGCGGGTTTTCCGTGCGATCGAGCAAGCCGCTGTAGCGCCAGCCGCCGACCGGCTCCGACAACTCAGCCGAAGGCGCGGCCCACGCCAGCGGCGCACCGAGCAACACGATCAATAGAGAAAGAAAACGCACGTATGCCTCCTGCCATGCACGACGCAACCCGGCGCCCTTCCCAGGCGCTGATTGTCATTATTCGGGTTTCGTCTGAAGGCCCCGTCGCACGGGGCCGTAGATGGCGCGAAGAGTAGCCATTTGACGGATTTTTCACAATCAGGCAACGCGCGATTCTGTGTGGGAAATCACGGACTGAAGCGTGCGTGAGCCGAATAGAGGATTTATTCGGCTCACGGGATGAGCCGAATAGCGCTATTATTCGGCTCATCGCTCTTTGGACAGGCTCATGGAACCCTACTGGATCTGGCAGCATCCCGACTGGCCCGACTTCCGCTGGCAATCCGAAGCACTGGCACCGCTGCTGCGCGAATGCGTACAGGCCCAAGGCCAACTGCTCGGCATGACAGGCGCGGTCACGGCTTCGCTCAGCGCCCAGAATGAGCTGGACGCACTGCTGCAAAACATCGTGACCTCTTCGGCTATCGAAGGAGAGCAATTGAATGTCGGCTCGGTGCGCTCGTCCCTGGCGCGCCGCCTCGGTCTGGAACAAGGCGACGACCATCCGGCCAGCCAACGCAGCGAAGGCTTGGCAAACCTCTTGCTGGACGCGACCCGGCACTTCAACCAGCCGCTGACTGTCGAGCGCTTGCTGGAATGGCACAATTGGTTGTTTCCTGACCAAACCAGTGACTTTGCCCATCGGCAGATGCACGTGGGTACGCTGCGCGGTGACGAACCGATGCAAGTGGTCTCGGGCAGGCTGGACCGCCCAACCGTTCACTTCGAAGCACCGCCTCGCCAGGGGCTTGAGCGACATTTACAGACCTTTGTCGACTGGTTCGAGGCCAGCCGTCATCAGGCCGGCCTCGATCCGTTGCTACGCGCCGGTATCGCTCATTTCTGGTTTGTCACCCTACATCCCTTCGACGATGGCAATGGTCGCTTGACTCGCACGCTCACCGACTTGGCGCTGGCCCAGGGCGAGGCCCAGGCGATCCGTTTCTATGCCATGTCCGTGAGCATCCTGGAAGACCGCGCCGGTTATTATCGAGTCTTGGAAAGCAGCCAGAAAGCCACGCTGGATATCACCGCTTGGCTGACCTGGTTTTTGCAAACGCTGTTGCGCAGCCTGCACACAGCGATGGCGCAGATCGAAAGCGTGCTGGGCATGACGCGGTTCTGGCAGGCCCATCGCGCCTCAGCCTTCACCCCGAAGCAGATCAAGGTCCTGAACCGCTTGCTCGATGGCGGTGAGAAGGGCTTCGAGCAGGGGATCAACGCCGCTCAATATCAAGCCGTAGCCAAGGTCTCAAAGGCGACGGCCACGCGACACTTGGCGGAGCTGCTGGAAAAAGGCTGCCTGGAGAGGATGCCCGGCGGCGGGCGCAGTACCCGGTATCGAATCAACTATCCCGCTGACTGAACACCCGTGGCGAGGGAGCTTGCTCCCGCTCGATTGCGCAGCAGTCGAAAGTCTGAAAGTCTGGATGAGTCTTCGCAGGTTTGGGTCTGCTTTGCAGCCCAGCGGGAGCAAGCTCCCTCGCCACAAAAGCAATGGATCATCGCCGGCGTTAGCCCCACCCTGATTTGCCCCAAAACCCCATGTCTGCTAGTGTCGCGCCGGTTTAACAGTCAACCGGAATAGCCGCCATGGCCCGCAAAAAAGCTGCACTGGATTTCGAACAATCTCTGGCCGACCTGCAAACGCTGGTCGAGCGGTTGGAGAACGGCGAATTGTCGCTGGAAGACTCGCTGACCGCTTTTGAACAGGGTATCGGCTTGACTCGCGACTGCCAGGCGGCGCTGGCCCAGGCCGAGCAGAAAGTGCAACTGCTGCTCGAACGCGACGGGGAGCTGACCGAAGAGCCTTTTGACGCGGAACAGCCTGAATGATCGGCGCCTATCAGGCCAGCAGCCAAGCCCGGGTCAATGCCGCGCTGGACACCTTGTTCAGCGCCCCGAGCCCGGAACTGGCGCGACTGTACGAAGCCATGCGCTACAGCGTGATGAACGGCGGCAAGCGGGTGCGACCGCTGTTGGCCTACGCCGCGTGCGAAGCCCTTGGCGGCGAGGCCGAGCAGGCCAACGGCGCCGCCTGCGCGGTTGAGCTGATCCACGCGTATTCGCTGGTGCACGACGACCTGCCGGCCATGGACGATGACGATCTGCGTCGCGGCCAACCGACAACACACAAGCAATTCGACGAAGCCTGCGCGATCCTGGCCGGCGATGGCCTGCAGAGCCTGGCGTTCAGCGCCCTGCTGGACCCGGTCCTGAGTAACTGCCCGGCGCAGATTCGCCTGGACATGGTCAGCGCGTTGGCGTTGGCCGCCGGTCCCGCTGGAATGGTCGGTGGCCAAGCCATCGACCTCGGCTCGGTGGGCTTGAAGCTCGACCAAAACGCCCTGGAATACATGCACCGGCACAAGACCGGCGCCCTGATCGAGGCCAGCGTCAAACTCGGCGCCCTGGCCAGTGGCCGGGCCACGCCCGATCAGCTTCACGCCTTGCAGACATATGCCCGGGCCATCGGCCTGGCATTCCAGGTGCAGGACGACATCCTCGACGTCGAGAGCGATACCCAGACCCTCGGCAAGCGCCAGGGCGCCGACATCGCGCGGGACAAGCCAACCTACCCGGCCCTGCTCGGGCTCGATGCGGCCAAGGCCTACGCCCTGGAATTGCGCGACCACGCCCTCGACGCGCTGCGACCCTTTGACGCGGCGGCCGAGCCGCTGCGCGAGCTGGCGCGTTATATCGTCGAACGACGCAGCTGATACAGGGTCAACCATTCATAGTGCGTATCGGCCAAGTTCCGGCCAACGCGTGGGCAGCTTGCGATGCATAAGGTAAACTGCCGCCTCTTTCTATACCTATAACGATTCGCCTGATGCCCACGACGTTCCAAGAGATTCCCCGCACACGCCCGAGCACGCCACTGCTGGACCGCGCCAACACGCCGGACGGCCTGCGTCGCCTGGGTGAAGCCGAGCTGGAAACCCTGGCCGATGAGTTGCGCCTGGAATTGCTCTACACGGTCGGCCAGACCGGTGGGCATTTCGGCGCGGGCCTGGGCGTCATCGAGCTGACCATCGCGCTGCATTACGTCTTCGACACCCCGGACGACCGGCTGGTGTGGGACGTTGGGCATCAGGCGTATCCGCACAAAATCCTCACCGATCGTCGCGACCGCATGGGCACGCTGCGCCAGAAAGACGGGATCGCGGCCTTTCCGCGCCGTTCCGAGAGCGAATACGACACCTTTGGCGTCGGCCATTCCAGCACTTCCATCAGCGCCGCCCTGGGCATGGCGATTGCCGCCCGCCTGCAGGACAGCGAGCGCAAGGCGATTGCCGTGATCGGCGACGGTGCACTGACCGCGGGCATGGCGTTCGAGGCGCTTAACCATGCTCCCGAAGTCAACGCCAACATGCTGGTGATCCTCAACGACAACGACATGTCGATCTCGCGCAACGTCGGCGGGCTGTCCAACTACTTGGCGAAGATCCTTTCCAGCCGTACCTACGCGAGCATGCGCGAGGGCAGCAAGAAGGTGTTGTCGCGCCTGCCCGGCGCCTGGGAAATCGCCCGGCGCACCGAAGAATACGCCAAGGGCATGCTGGTCCCCGGCACGCTGTTCGAAGAGTTGGGCTGGAACTACATCGGCCCCATCGACGGCCACGATTTGCCGACGCTGATCGCCACGCTGCGCAACATGCGCGATCTCAAGGGCCCGCAATTCCTGCACGTAGTGACCAAGAAGGGCAAGGGTTTCGCCCCGGCGGAAATCGATCCGATCGGCTACCACGCCATCACCAAGCTCGAACCGCTCGATGCCCCGGCCGCCGCGCCGAAAAAGGCTGGCGGACCGAAGTATTCCGGCGTGTTCGGCCAATGGCTGTGCGACATGGCCGCCGCCGATCCGCGCCTGGTGGGCATCACCCCGGCGATGAAGGAAGGCTCGGACCTGGTGGCCTTCAGCGAACGCTACCCGCAACGCTATTTCGACGTGGCGATTGCCGAGCAGCACGCCGTGACCTTTGCCGCCGGCATGGCCTGCGAAGGCGCGAAACCGGTGGTGGCGATTTATTCGACCTTCCTGCAACGGGCTTACGACCAACTGGTGCATGACGTGGCCGTGCAGAACCTCGATGTGCTGTTCGCCATCGACCGCGCGGGCCTGGTCGGCGAAGACGGTCCGACCCACGCCGGCAGTTTCGATTTGTCTTACCTGCGCTGCATCCCCGGCATGTTGGTCATGACGCCGAGCGATGAAAACGAATTGCGAAAAATGCTCACCACCGGCCACCTGTTCAATGGTCCCGCGGCGGTGCGCTACCCTCGCGGCAATGGCCCGAACGCCACGATCGAAACTGACCTGGAGCCGATCGAGATCGGCAAGGGCGTGATCCGTCGCCAAGGCAAGCAAACCGCCCTGCTGGTGTTCGGCGTGCAATTGGCCGAGTCGCTTAAAGTCGCGGAAAAACTCGATGCCACCGTGGTGGACATGCGTTTCGTCAAACCCCTGGACGAAGCCCTGGTACGGGAAATGGCCGGCAGCCACGAGCTGCTGGTGACCATTGAGGAGAACGCCATCATGGGCGGCGCCGGCTCGGCGGTGAGCGAATACCTGGCCAGGGAAAACATCCTCAAACCCGTGCTGCACCTGGGCCTGCCGGACACCTATGTCGAGCATGCAAAGCCTGCGCAGATGCTGGCCGAATGCGGGCTGGACGAAGCCGGGATCGAAGCATCGGTGCGTCTGCGGTTGCAGTTGCTGGGCTTGTAAGGTCAGCCGATACAAACTCTGCGGGGGACGACGATGCTCGCTCCCGCAGCAGTTCTGATCTTCTCGGAAATGCCATGAAACTGCGCTTCGCCCTCACGCTTTCCCTACTCCCTGCCCCTGACCTGCTGGCCGACACCTTCGAACGCGACCAGGCCCTGAAGCTGCCCGACATCGTGATCAGCGCCAACCGCCAGGTCGAAGCCCGCAACGACAGCAGCGCCGCCAATACCGTCTTCACCCGCGACGACATCGAACGCCTGCAACCCGCCAGCGTCACCGAGCTGCTCAGCCGCGTACCGGGCGTGCAGGTGGCGCCACTGGGCGGACGCGGCAGCCTGCCGGGGATTTACATTCGCGGCACCAAATCGGCCCAGAGCCTGGTGCTGGTGGATGGCCAGCGTATCGGCAACGCCACGTCCGGCGACAGCAACCTGCAGCGCCTGAACATCAATCAGATCGAACGCGTGGAAGTACTGCGCGGTTCGCGCTCGGTGATCTACGGCGCCGATGCGGTGGGCGGTGTCATTCAGATTTTCACTCGACGCAGCAACGACCAAGGCCTGCAACCGCGCTTGCACCTGGGTGCTGGCAGCCAGCAGACGTGGGAACGCAGCCTCGGCCTGTCCGGCGGTGACCAGCAGACTCGTTTCAACCTCGGTGCGAGCCTGGACGAAACCGAGGGGAGCAATCGCACGCACGCATCCTACGCCAGCGACCGAGACGCCGATGCCAACCGCAACCAGTCCTTCAGCCTGAGCCTGAGTCATGCGCCCAGCGACGACCTGGAAGTGGGCCTGAACCTGCTGGATAGCCGTGGCAAAAGCGAATACGACAATCCGTTCGGCCGTTTCGACCCCAACACCTTCGCGTCCCTGCCCCAACAGCCCTACAGTGAATTTGCAGTGAGCAGTTTCAGCGGCTATGTGGATGGACGGATCAACAACGGCTGGAAATCGCGCCTCGAGCTCGGCCACAGCGAGAACCGGGAGAAAACCTTCGACAAGCTCAGCGATGTACGCGAAACCTTCAACACCTACCGTGATTCCCTGACCTGGCAGAACGACGTGACGCTGGACGAGCGCAACAGCCTGGTCGTCGGCGGCGACTGGTATCAAGACCGCGTCAACAGCAGCACGCCGTTCGACGAAGACAGCCGCTGGAACCGCGCGGCCTTTATCCAGCATCGCTTCCAAGGCGAAAAATTCTCCACCGAACTGGGTCTGCGCCGCGACCAGAACCAGCAATTTGGTGGCCAGAATAGTTGGAGCGGCACCCTCACCCTACCGATGAACCCGGACAACGATCTGCTGCTGACCTACAGCGAAAGCTTCCGCGCGCCGACCTTCAACGACCTGTACTACCCGGACTTCAGCAACCCAGACCTTGCGCCCGAAACCGCCAAGAGTTATGAGCTGCAATGGCGTAGCCAACTGAGCGACAGCGCCCGCCTGGAAACGTCGTTGTACCGCACCGATCTGGAAGACGCGATCATCTTTGGCAGCAACTCGCGTCCGCAGAACGTTGCCTCAGCACGGATCAACGGGTTCGAAGCGGCCTTGCGACAGGAGTTGTTCGGCTGGCAGGGCAACCTGGGCCTGGCCATTATCGATCCGCGCGATCGTGACAGCGGCCACACCCTCGCCCGCCGCGCCCGCCGAACCTTGAGCCTGGATCTGGACCGGCAATTCGATCGCCTGGGCCTGGGCGCAAGCTGGCAAGCGGTGAGCGGCAGCTACGATGATGAAAACAACCGCAATGCCTTGGGCGGCTATACCCTGCTCGGGTTGCGCACAAGTTGGGCCTGGACTCGGGAACTGAAGCTGGAAATGAAAGTGGATAACCTGCTGGGCAAGGATTACAGCCGGGCGCTGTATAGCCACGACGGAGCGCAATATGGTTATCGCGAAGAGCGGCGGACCTGGTTGTTCGGGGTGACGTGGACGCCGGCCCTTTGATCGCAACCCCGCGCACGGCGATGACGACGTCGCGGCCTACCGGTCCGGCGCGATCAGCTCACACAACCGGGCAACGGCTTCGATCATCTGCCCGCTGGGCCGCTCCAATCCCTTGTCAGTGACCAGCAACAACCGCCCCTGCGCCACCGGCCAGGCCTTCCAGGCATCGAGCTGCGCCTGGTCCGTGGCCAGGATCATTTGCGGCTTACGCTGCAACACCGATTCCACGCTCACCTGCGGCGCCGGCAGATCCTGGTCGGCAAATACGTTGTGTGCACCGCAAGTGGCCAGCGCATCGCTGATGATCTGCCCGCCACCCACGGTGTACAACGGCCGGTCCCAGACCTGATAGAACACCGGCAATGGCGTGTCTCGCCGATAGCGCAGGCGCAGTGCCTCAAGACGCACGCGCAGTTGCGCGGTTCGCTGGGCGCCCCGTTCCGGGCGGCCGAGTATCTGGGCAATTTCTTCGATTTGCGTGATAAGTTGGTCGAGACTGCGGGGTTCGGCGACATAGGCAGGGATCTGCAAACCCTTGAGCTGTTCGCGCTGGGCCGGGCCGACACTGCCAGGCCAGAGCAGGAGCAGATCAGGCTTGAGGCTGAGCAAGCGCTCCATATCCAGTTGCCCGTAACGCCCCACCGAAGGCAGGTCTTTCAGGGCCGGTGGGCGATCGCCGCCGTCCAGCACGCCCACCAACAAGTCGGTAGAACCCAGTTCGACGACGATTTCAGACAGCGACGGCGCCAGGCTGACGACCCGGGAAGCCGCCGCCGTCGACGCGCTGGCGGCCAGCAGCAGGACCGCCAGCCAGAGGCGCATCAGCCGAGCTGGCGCGGAATGCGATACAGGTAGAACAGTACGGCGGTGGACAGCGCCAAAAGCATCAGCGGCACCGCTTCCAGACCGACGAATACTGCCAATGCGCCAATCCAGGCCGGCAAGCCGGCGGCCAGGAAGGCTGCGCGACGCCGGGCCGCGAGGGTGATCCAGGCCTGAGGCTCTTCCGGTGTATCGAGGGATTCTTGCGTGGCGATCAGGGCGTTTTTATAGCCACCGAAAAACCGCAGGCTGACAAACATCGACGCCATGCCGGCGATGAACAATGGCATCGCCAGCACCGGCAGAATCGCTTCGCCCTGGCCAAACACCGCGTTGATCACGAACAGCGGCAGCAAGGCCAGCGCCAAGTATTGCCACCAACTGACGGACAGCCGCCGCCGAACCTGACCGCGCGTCACGCCCGGTCAACCTCGCCCTGGTGCTCGTTGCCCATCATGTGGTCGAGCTTGCTGGCCTTGGTCGCCAGGTACAGTTTGTTATGCGGGTTATGCCCGGTGTGCAACGGCACGCGCTCGGCCACCACGATGCCCATGTCGGTCAATGCCTTGACCTTGCGCGGATTATTGGTCATCAACCGCAACGACTTGATACCCAGATGTTCGAGCATTGGCTGGCAAATGCTGTAGTCGCGCATGTCGGCGGCAAACCCCAGGCGTTCGTTGGCTTCCACGGTATCGGCGCCGCCATCTTGCAGTTCATAGGCGCGGATCTTGTTCAGCAAGCCAATGCCGCGTCCTTCCTGGCGCAGGTACAACAGCACGCCACGGCCTTCGCGGGCAATGGCCTGCAGCGCGGCTTCGAGTTGCGAGCCGCAGTCGCAGCGCTGGCTGAACAACGCATCGCCCGTCAGGCATTCGGAGTGCAGGCGACCGAGTACCGGAGCACCGTCGGCGAAATCCCCCAGGCTGAGCACGACGTGCTCGCGACCGGTGGTTTCATCGAGAAAACCATGCATGGTGAATTGCGCAAAGGGCGTTGGCAGCTTGGAAGCGGCAACAAAAACGACAGGCACCGGTGTGCTCCTGATCTAGTACTGGAGTTTCGCAGAGGCGGGCATTGTAACAGCAGGCTCCCGCAGACGCTTAGGCTGAATTATCGGCCATAAACATCAAAAAGTTTGATCACAGCTTCGGTGGTTTACCGTGCTCGTCGAAGGGATAGGGTTGCTTCCAGCGTTCGAAAATCGGTTTCAACTCGCCGTTTTTCACCAGTACATCCATGCGCCGGTCAAACAGTGCACGCAACGCACGGCCGTTTTCGGTGTTGGCAAAGCCCAGGTACAGCGGCAGGTTGATCAGCGGGGAAAGCTTGTATTGCTTGGGATCATCGGCCTTGGAAAGCACATCCTGGATCTCCATCAATGCATCGATATAAAAATCGGCGCGATCATGGACGAGCATCGGCAGGATGCCGACAGAGCGGTGGATTTCATTGAAACGGCGGATGTTAGGCAGATAGCGGTCGTATTCGTAGCCGCGCATCCACACAAGCCGGTAGTCACCGATGGTCGCCAATGAGGGAGAGGGTTTGGAGGCCAGGCCCAAGGCATAGATGTGATCAACGTCGTAGTGCCAACGGGGGTACAGCAATCCCTCGGTCTCATCGCGATAGGCACCGACCTGGACATCGGCGTCGGCGCGCTCCACCAAGCCGATTGAACGTGTGTAGGGGACACTTCGGATCTTCAGCTTGACGCCCTCGGGTTCGAACACCTCGCGCAGAATGTCCCATGCCATGCCTTGGCCGTCTGCCTGGGTGTAATCGGCCCACTCTTCGCTGGCGGCGCGGATCTCGCCGGGCAAGGGCGCCGACTCGGCCACCCGAAAGCCGAGCAAGGCTCCAAAACACAGCAACAGCAGAAGTGCGCGGCTTACGCCCATGCCTGGACCCCTCAGGTGAAACACCACACCAACCCTTGCATTGCCAGCCAGGCGAAGACGCCGGCCAGTACGTCGTCGAGCATGATGCCTACCCCGCCGTGTACCTTGCGATCGATCCAGCGGATCGGCCACGGCTTGAGGATATCGAAGAAGCGGAACACCAGGAAACCCGTCAACAACCAGTACCAGCCTTCCGGCACCAGCCACAGGGTAATCCACATGCCGACCATCTCGTCCCAGACGATGCCTTCATGGTCGTGCACCCGCAAATCATCCGCCACTTTGCCGCACAGCCAGAAGCCGAACAGCATGGTGATGCCGAGCATCAGCCAGTAGCCCCAATCGGGCAACATCTGCCACAACGGTATGAAGGGTAGCGCAACCAGCGAACCCCATGTGCCTGGCGCTTTCGGCAACGTGCCCGAACCGAAGCCAAACGCCAGGAAATGCCAGGGATTACGCCAGACCGAGGGCGGAACGAATTCTGCTGGAACCTGGTTGGGATGATCTGTCACGGTGTCTCCCGAAAATGTTGATAGCCCCGGATTGGCGGGGTGATGTCCTGTCCAAGGCTGTCGAGCAGCATGACGCCCTGCCCCGCCGTGACATTGCCGACCACATGGATCGGCCAGCCTTCGGCCAGGAGTGCCGACAATCGGACCGGCGGCAATGTGAACAGCAACACGTAATCGTCGCCACCGCTCAGGGCGGCGTGTTCTGCGCCCGATTGGCCAAGCAGCGTCACCAGCGGCATGGACAGCGGCAAGCGGTCCCGTTCAACCGTCAGTGCCACGCCGGACGCCAATGAGATATGCCCACAGTCGGCCAGCAGGCCATCGGAAATATCCATCGCCGCGCCGGCCTTGCCTCGCAGCGCAAGGCCCAAGTCGATCTGCGGTCGCGGTGACCAGTAATGTGCCAGCAGCGGCTCGGCAACAGCAGGCTCGGCGCTACGCTCGCCAAGAACCAGCGGCAACGCGCCAGCGGCATTGCCCAGGTCACCGCCGACGCAGAGCAGATCGCCGGGCTGCGCGCCGCTGCGGATCAAGGCCTGGCCGGACGGTACGCGACCGAGCACGGTCAGGGTCAGGCTCAACGGCCCGCGGGTGGTATCGCCGCCGACTAGCGCTACGCCACAGGCCTGGGCCATCTGGTTCAAGCCACAGGCATAAGCCTGCAGCCAATCGGTGGTCACCGTCGGCAAGGTCAAGGCAAGGGTAAAGGCAAGAGGACTGGCGCCCATGGCGGCCAGGTCGCTGACCGCCACGGCCAGC
This sequence comes from Pseudomonas sp. Z5-35, assembly GCF_051131945.1. Taxonomy (NCBI): domain Bacteria; kingdom Pseudomonadati; phylum Pseudomonadota; class Gammaproteobacteria; order Pseudomonadales; family Pseudomonadaceae; genus Pseudomonas; species Pseudomonas sp. Z5-35. Next base: position 725,304 of record NZ_CP071640.1, on the reverse strand, counting down.
GAGCGCTGGCCGAGCAGGAACGGGTCGCAAGGGTCTGGAAAATGCACACCGGCCACGAGCGTATCGGTGGATACCGCCAGCTGTTCCCCGGGAGGAACGGCCAGCAGGGCGCAATCGTCGCCGATTCCGAGCGCAACGCCCTCGCCGCCTTGCGCACACGCAGCGGCAGCGAAGTACTGACGGATCAGCTCGAACTCACCCATGGGATTTCAAGCGCCAATCAGCGCTTGAACGCCTTCACTTCAGCTTCACGCAGGCGCGGGGCGAGCTTGTCGAGGACGCCGTTGACGAACTTGTGGCCATCGGTGGAACCGAAGACTTTCGCCAGTTCGATCCCTTCGTTGATCACCACGCGATACGGTACGTCGACGCGCTGCATCAGTTCCCAGGTGGACAGGCGCAACACGGCCAGTTCAACCGGGTCCAGCTCATCGATGGTCAGGTCCAGGCAAGGTGCCAGGGCGATATCGATTTCGCTCTTGTGCGCCGGGACGCCATGGAGGATCTCGCGGAAGTACGCACCATCGACATCGCTGAAATCGTTATCGACGCGAAACTGCGCTTCGATCTCGTTCAGCGACTGCTTTGCCATGTGCCATTGGTACAGGGCCTGGGTCGCGAGCTGACGGGCTTCGCGGCGCTTGACGCTTTTCGAAGGTTTACCGGCGTCGGCCGGCTTCGGATCGCGCGGATTGAAACGATCGCTTTCGTCGCTAATCACTTGGCCTCCAACTGCGCCAGCAGGCTGACCATTTCCAGGGCGGACAGGGCAGCTTCGGCACCTTTGTTACCGGCCTTGGTGCCGGAACGTTCGATGGCTTGCTCGATGGAATCAACGGTCAGCACGCCGAAGGCGACCGGTACGCCAAATTCCATGGACACCTGGGCCAGGCCCTTGGTGCATTCGCCGGCCACGTATTCGAAATGCGGAGTACCGCCACGAATGACCGCGCCGAGGGCGATGATCGCCGCATATTCGCCCTTTTGAGCGACTTTCTGCGCAACCAACGGAATTTCGAAGGCGCCAGGCGCGCGGATGATGGTGATGTCGCCTTCGCTCACGCCATGGCGAACCAGGGCATCGACCGCACCGTCGACCAGGCTCTCAACCACAAAGCTGTTGAAACGGCCTACTACCAAAGCGTAGCGGCCTTTGGGGGCGATGAAGGTACCTTCGATGGTCTTCAGGGTCATTCGTCAGATCTCTTAAAGAGCCGGAGCGCGTTCTATACGCACTCCTCAGTGATATTAGTCTCGAATACAACGCTGTGGACTCCGCCATCTCGTTCGCTTGCCACAAATGGATCTAACAAGCCTGAACAACAATCCGGAATCCGCAGGCCATTATTCGGAGGGCACGTATTCTACAACTTCCAGATCGAAACCGGATATCGCATTAAATTTCATCGGTGCACTCATCAGGCGCATTTTACGTACACCCAGGTCACGAAGGATCTGCGAACCGGCACCGACGATGCTGTAGGTGGTCGGTTTTTTCAGCGGTTGCTGCTCGGTGGTTTCGCGGATATGCGCCAGCAGCACGTCGCCGTCGAGCGGGTGCCCGAGCAGCAGCACCACGCCGCTGCCAGCCTCGGCCACGGCGGCCATGGCGGCGCGCAGGCTCCAGCGGCCCGGTTGCTTGACCATCAACAGGTCGCGCAGCGGGTCCATGTTGTGCACGCGAACCAGGGTCGGCTCTTCGGCGCACACGGTGCCCAGGGTCAGCGCCATGTGCACATCGCCTTCCACCGAATCGCGGTAGGTCACCAGGTTGAACTGGCCCAGTTCGCTGTCCAGCGGCTGCTCGGCGATCCGCTGAACGGTACGTTCGTGGATCATGCGGTAGTGGATCAGGTCGGCGATGGTGCCGATCTTGATGTTGTGCTCAGCGGCGAAGGTTTCCAGTTCCGCACGGCGGGACATGGTGCCGTCGTCGTTCATCACTTCGCAGATCACACCGGCGGGCTCGAAACCGGCCATGCGCGCCAGGTCGCACGCCGCTTCGGTGTGGCCGGCGCGGGCCAGGGTGCCGCCGGCCTGGGCCATCAGCGGGAAGATGTGGCCGGGACTGACGATGTCTTCAGCCTTGGCGGCAGTAGCAGCGGCCGCTTGCACGGTTCGCGCCCGGTCAGCGGCGGAGATACCGGTGGTGACGCCTTCGGCGGCCTCGATCGACACGGTGAACTTGGTACCGAACCCGGAGCCGTTGCGCGGCGCCATCAACGGCAGCTTCAGCAGCTCGCAGCGCTCGCGGGTCATCGGCATGCAGATCAGCCCGCGGGCGTGCTTGGCCATGAAGTTGATGTGCTCGGCCTTGCAGCACTCGGCGGCCATGATCAGGTCGCCTTCGTTCTCGCGGTCTTCGTCATCCATGAGGATGACCATCTTGCCTTGGCGGATGTCTTCAACCAGTTCTTCGATGCTATTGAGCGCCACGCGGCACCCCCTTGGGTCAGGATTTGAGGTAGCCGTTGGTGGCCAGAAAGCTTTCGGTGATGTTGCCGCCTTTTTGCGAGGCGCCGGACTCTGCGGCCTTATCGCCCAACAACAGGCGTTCCAGGTAACGCGCCAGCAAGTCGACTTCCAGGTTGACCCGGCGACCCGGCCGGTACGAGGCCATGATGGTTTCGCTCAGGGTATGCGGAATGATCGTCAGCAGGAATTCGGCGCCGTCCACCGCATTGACCGTCAGGCTGGTGCCATCGACGGTGATCGAGCCTTTGTGGGCGATGTACTTGGCGAGTTCTTTCGGGGCGCGGATACGAAACTCCACGGCACGGGCGTTATCGGTGCGCGAGACCACTTCGCCGACACCGTCCACGTGACCGCTGACCAGGTGCCCGCCGAGGCGAGTGGTCGGGGTCAGGGCTTTTTCCAGGTTGACCGGGCTGCCGCTCTTGAGATCGTTCATCGCCGTGCAATCGAGGGTTTCCCGGCTGACGTCCGCCAGGAAACCATTGCCCGGCAGCTCAACGGCGGTCAGGCAGACGCCGTTGACGGCGATGCTGTCGCCGAGTTTGACGTCGCTCAGGTCGAGCTTGCCGGTTTCGACATGGACCCGCACGTCCCCACCCTTGGGAGTGAGTGCACGGATGCTGCCGATGGATTCGATGATGCCGGTAAACATGGAGTCCTCCTCGAGAACGGGCCGCCGCTTGCGCGAAAGCCGGGAATTATACGCTGGCCTGTGGAGCGGGGACGGCGATGACTCGCCAGTCATCGCCCACGGCGCGGATTTCGGTGATGCTAAGTTCCGGCGCGTCTTTGATCTGCTCCAGCGGCCAGTCCAACAGCGGCCGCGCTGAAGAACCGAGGAACTTGCCGGCGATAAAAATCTGGAACTCGTCCACCAACCCTTGCCGGGCGAAAGCCCCCGCCAACCGTGGCCCAGCCTCCACCAGCACCTCGTTGACGCCACGGTTCGCCAGCTCGACCAGCAGGCGCCGCAAATCGACCTGGCCGTCGTCACCCGCGACGATCATGCACTCGGGGCCGTTGGCGTATTGTTCCTCCACCGCCATGCAGGTAGCGACGAGCGCCGGGCCGGCCCTGAAGAAGGCTGCATCCAGCGGCACCCGCAGGCGACCGTCAACCAGCACCCGCAGCGGCGGACGGCTCATGACCAGCGCGGTTTGTTCGGCATCCAAGCCGAGTTCGTCGGCGCGCACGGTCAGCCGGGCGTTGTCCGCCAGCACCGTGTCGGCGCCGGTCAGGACGACGCTGGCCTGGGCTCGCAGGCGCTGCACCGCCGAACGCGCGGCCGGACCGGTGATCCACTGGCTCTCGCCGCTTTCCATGGCGGTGCGGCCATCGAGGCTCATGGCGAGCTTGACCCGCACGAACGGCAGGCCCTGCTCCATGCGCTTGAGGAAACCTTCGTTGAGCTTGCGCGCCTCGCCCTCCAGCACACCGCTTTGGGTGGCGATACCGGCCTGGGCCAGCCGTTGCAAACCACGGCCGGCGACTTCCGGATTGGGGTCCTGCATCGCCGCGACTACCCGCTTCACGCCGGCGTTGACCAACGCATCGGCGCAAGGCGGAGTGCGCCCGTGGTGGCTGCACGGCTCGAGCGTCACATAGGCGGTGGCGCCCCGGGCGTTGTCACCGGCGGCACGCAGGGCATGGACTTCGGCATGGGGTTCGCCGGCGCGGATGTGCCAGCCTTCGCCGACAATCTGCCCGTCCCGCACGATCACGCATCCGACCCGGGGGTTGGGGTGGGTGGTGTAATGCCCGCGCCGCGCCAGTTCCAGGGCGCGGGCCATGTAATGAGCGTCGAGGACGGTCTGCTGTCCGGGGCCGGTCATTCTTTCACCGGTTCGCGGGCCAGGCGGTCGATTTCTTCGCGGAATTCGTTGAGATCCTGAAAGCGCCGGTACACCGAGGCAAAGCGAATGTAGGCAACTTCATCGAGCTTCTGCAGCTCGGCCATCACCAGCTCGCCGACTACCAGGGACTTGACCTCGCGCTCGCCGGTCGCGCGCAGCTTGTGCTTGATGTGCACCAGTGCCGCTTCCAGGCGCTCGACGCTCACCGGGCGTTTTTCCAGGGCGCGCTGCATGCCGGCGCGAAGTTTTTCTTCGTCGAACGGCTGGCGGCTGCCGTCGGTTTTGATCAGGCGCGGCAACACCAGTTCAGCGGTCTCGAACGTCGTGAAACGCTCGCCGCAGGCCAGGCATTCGCGGCGGCGGCGGACTTGTTCGCCTTCGGCGACCAGTCGCGAGTCGATGACCTTGGTGTCGTTGGCACCGCAGAAGGGACAGTGCATGGTGGCAGGCAACAAAAAAAGGGAGGGCCATGGTAGCGCATCCCACTGGCAAGACAAGCCATAGGGTTTACGGTATACAGACGGGCTTACCGTCAGATCCATGGAATTCACCTTGCTGGAGCCACACATGCCGCTACGATCGCTCGTTTTGCTCAGTTTTTTCAGCCTGCTGATGGCGTGCAGCAGCGACGCCCCCAAACCCGCCGCGCCCGCTCCAGCCCCGGCGCCGAAACAGGCCCAGGAAAAAGCCCGGCAGGCCACCGAGCTGGGGCCGTTGCCGGCGCATCAGCGTGAGTTGAGCGGCACCTTGCAAGGCGTGCCGGCCGGGGCTGAAGTTGAACTGGCGCTGCTGGTGATCGACGACAAGGATCGGCCGCAACAACTGCTCGCCAGCTCCAGCCTGATCGGCACCAACCAGGCGCTGCCCTTCCGCTTGCGTTTCAATCCCGAAGCGTTCCCGGTCGGCGCCCGCGTGGAACTGCGCGGTCGCGCCAGCCAATCCGGCCAATTGATCCTGCATCTGCCTGAGCAACGTATTGCCCAACCAACCACCCAGGCCCTGGGCGTGCTGCAATTTGTCAAAGCACCATGATTGCACCGCACGACCTGCAACACGCCTTGGGCGAGTTGCTTGGCGATGCGCGCCTGGTGCCTTGCCCGTTACCCGGCACTGACCTGACGTTATGGCTGATCGACGGCGACAATATGGACCGTGCCTTCAGCTCGGAAGAAACCCAGCGCATCCTCCACGAACCGCCCTACTGGAGCTTCTGTTGGGCCAGCGGCCTGGCGATGGCCCGCTACTTGGCCGAACATCCGCAGTGGGTCGAGGGCAAGCGGGTGCTGGATTTCGGCGCCGGTTCCGGCGTGGCGGGGATCGCGGCGGCCAAGGCCGGGGCGATGGAAGTGGTGGCCTGTGACCTGGATCCGCTGGCACTTGCCGCCGCAAAGGCCAACGCCCTGCTTAATGACGTCACGCTGAATTATTCAACGGATTTTTTCGCCGAAGCCGATCGCTTCGACCTGATCCTGGTTGCCGATGTGCTCTATGACCGCGCCAACCTGCCGTTACTCGACCAGTTCCTCAGCCGTGGCCGCGAGGCCCTGGTGGCCGACTCGCGGGTGCGGGATTTCCAGCATCCGTTGTACCGGCGCATCGAAATGCTCGAAGCCATGACCTTGCCGGACCTGGCCGAGCCCGAGGAGTTTCGGCATGTGAGCCTGTATCACGCCCGTCGCTGACCTCAAGCGCCGCGAGCACCTGGCCTTTCAGCCACCCCACACCAAGCCGTATAGTTGCGCTATTCAAGCGTTCTACGAGATTCCCATGACCCAGGACACGCCCTACATTTTCGACGCAACTACCGCCGATTTCGACCAGTCGGTAATCGCCAACTCCTTCCACAAACCGGTGCTGGTGGATTTCTGGGCCGAGTGGTGCGCACCGTGCAAGGCGTTGATGCCAATGTTGCAAGGCATCGCCGAGGGTTATCAGGGCGAACTGCTGCTGGCCAAGGTCAATTGCGACGCAGAGCAAGACATCGTCGCCCGCTTCGGCATTCGCAGCCTGCCGACGGTGGTGCTGTTCAAGGACGGCCAACCGGTCGACGGTTTTGCCGGGGCCCAGCCGGAATCGGCGGTGCGGGCGATGCTCGAGCCGCATGTGCAGATGCCGCCTCCGGCCGCCGCCGACCCGTTCGAACAGGCTCAGGCGCTGTTCGACGATGGTCGCTTCGCCGACGCTGAAGCCTTGTTGAAAGTGCTCTTGGAAGAAGACAACACCAACGCCAAGGCGCTGATTCTCTATGCGCGCTGCCTGACCGAGCGCGGCGAGCTGGGCGAGGCGCAGACGGTGCTCGACGCGGTGAAAAGCGATGAACACAAGGCCGCCCTGGCCGGCGCCAGGGCGCAGATCCAATTCCTCGGCCTGGCCAAGGATCTGCCGGACGCCGCCGACCTCAAGGCGCGCCTGGCGCAAAATCCGCAGGACGATGAGGCGGTGTACCAACTGGCGATCCAGCAACTCGCCCGCCAGCAGTACGAACCTGCGCTCGACGCACTGCTCAAAGTGTTCATCCGCAATCGCAGCTACAGCGAAGGCCTTCCCCACAAGACCTTGTTGCAAGTGTTCGAACTGCTGGGCAACGACCACCCGCTGGTGACGACCTACCGCCGCAAGCTGTTCGCTGCGTTGTATTGAAGGCTTAGCTGCAAGCGCCAAGCATCGAGCGGCAAGATGATTTCAGCTTGAAGCTTGCAGCTCCTCGCTGCTTTTATCCCACCCAGCTATAGAGCGGCGTATCCCCGCCGCTCAACACCTTGACCTCGGCGCTATGGCGCAGGCGCACCAACAGGCGCTTGCCTGCCGAAGCGCTGCCGGTCAAGCCTTCGAGTTGCTCCAGCAGGTCCGGGCCGCTCAATTGCCCCGCCTTGCGCAGCAATTCCCGGGCGATCTGCCACTGGGTGTCGTCCGGGTTCACTGGTTTGGCCGTCGGATTGGCCGCCGGTGCCGCCGCGCCTTCGTATTTGACCGCTTGCAACTGGGCACCGAGCTGCGCCCAGTCGCCCTCATCCATTTCGATCGACAAGTCCACCGGCCATTCGCCGACGGTTCCGCGTATCCGCAACATCACCGTGCTCCTGAAGATTTCATCTGCGCATGCTCCCATGGGCCTTGCGCGACGCCAAGCAGACGGTCAAACTCTGCGCACTTTCGTTATAAGATTACATAACTTTTCCGGAGACTCGTCATGCGTCGTTTGCTTCTCGCTTTGCCGTTCGCCCTGCTGCCGTTGGCTGTCGCTCACGCGGCCGCCGAACATGATCACGACCATGACCATGAGCACGGCAGCCTCGGTGCCCATGAACACGGCGTCGCTCAGCTGAACGCGGCGCTGGACAGCCAGACCCTGGAGCTGGAACTGGAAAGCCCGGCGATGAACCTGGTGGGCTTCGAACATGCCGCCACCAGCGACGCCGACAAGGCCAAAGTCGCCGCCGTGCGGGCGCAGCTGGAAAAGCCCCTGGCGCTGTTCAACCTGCCGGCCGCCGCCAAGTGCACCGTGGCCAAGCAAGAGCTGGAAAGCCCATTGTTCGGCGATGAGCCGGACCATGAAGACCACGATGAAGACGGCGACGAGCATCACGACGAGCACAGCGAAATCCACGCTCACTACCTTTTCACCTGCGCGGCGCCTGGCGCGTTGAAGAACCTGGACCTGGCGACCCTGTTCAAAACCTTCCCCGCGACCCAGAAAATCCAGGTACAACTGATCAGCCCGAGCGGCCAGCAAGGCGTTGAGGTCACGGCCAAGGCGCCAGCCCTGAAATTCTGATTCACTGCAAGAACCCTGTGGGGAGCATGTTCGCTTCCACAGGGCTCCATTATTTGTTGAAGCGGCAAACATGACCCAAGCACTCATCCAACTGTCCGACCTGGGCTTTAGCTGGCCCGGGCATCCGCTGCTGCTGGATATCCCGGCGTTTCGCCTGGAAGCCGGCGAAACCTTGTTCCTGAAAGGTCCCAGCGGCAGCGGGAAAACGACGCTGCTGGGCCTGCTGGGCGGTGTGCAGACGCCGGATCGCGGCAGTATCCGCCTGCTCGGCCAGGAGCTCACCGAGCTGGGCGCCGGCAGTCGCGACCGCTTTCGCGTGGATCACACCGGCTACATTTTCCAGCAGTTCAACCTGCTGCCGTTTCTCTCGGTGCGCGAGAACGTCGAGTTGCCTTGCCACTTTTCCAAGCTGCGCGCGCAACGCGCCATCCAGCGCCACGGCAGTGTCGACCAGGCCGCCGCCACGCTGCTGGCGCACCTTGGGCTGACCGATTCGAGCCTGCTGGAGCGTCGCGCCGACTCGCTGTCCATCGGCCAGCAGCAAAGGGTCGCCGCCGCCCGCGCCTTGATCGGCCAACCGGAACTGGTGATCGCCGACGAACCGACGTCAGCCCTGGACTACGACGCTCGGGAAAACTTCCTGCGGCTGCTTTTCGCCGAATGTCGTGAAGCCGGGTCGAGCCTGTTGTTCGTCAGCCATGACCAGAGCCTGGCGCCGCTGTTCGACCGCAATCTGTCGCTGGCCGATCTCAATCGCGCCGCCACGCCACTCGAGGTCTGAGATGTATTTGTTCCGCCTAGCCATGGCCAGCCTGGCTAACCGCCGCTTCACCGCGATCCTTACCGCGTTCGCCATCGCCCTTTCGGTGTGCCTGCTGCTGGCGGTGGAGCGGGTGCGCACCGAGGCGCGGGCCAGCTTCGCCAGCACCATCAGCGGCACCGACCTGATCGTCGGCGCTCGCTCAGGCTCGGTGAACCTGCTGTTGTATTCGGTGTTTCGTATCGGCAATGCCACCAACAACATCCGCTGGGACAGCTTCGAACACTTCGCCAACAACCCGAAAGTGAAATGGGCAATCCCCATGTCCCTCGGCGACTCCCATCGCGGCTACCGAGTGATGGGCACCACCGAAGCCTACTTCGAGCATTACCAGTACGGCCGCCAGCAACACTTGGCGCTGGCCGAGGGCCGGGCGTTCGTCACCGATCCATTCGAAGTCGTGCTCGGCGCCGAAGTGGCCGAGGCGCTGCATTACAAACTCGGCGACAAACTGGTGCTGGCCCACGGCGTGGCGGCGATCAGCCTGGTCAAGCATGACGACAAGCCTTTCACTGTGGTCGGGATTCTCAAGCGCACCGGCACGCCAGTGGACCGCACGCTGCACATCAGCCTCGGCGGCATGGAAGCGATTCACATCGACTGGAAAAATGGCGTGCCGGCCCAGGGCAACGGGCGCATCAGCGCCGACCAGGCCCGCAACATGGACCTCACGCCCCAGGCGATCACCGCGTTCATGCTTGGCCTCAACAGCAAGATCTCGACCTTTGCCTTGCAGCGCGAGATCAATGAATTCCGTGGCGAACCGCTGTTGGCCATCCTGCCCGGCGTGGCACTTCAGGAACTCTGGAGCCTGATGGGCACGGCCGAAAAAGCCTTGTTCGTGATTTCGTTGTTCGTCGTGCTGACCGGGTTGATCGGCATGCTCACGGCGATCCTCACCAGCCTCAACGAGCGTCGTCGAGAGATGGCGATCCTGCGCTCGGTGGGCGCGAGGCCGTGGCACATCGCAAGCCTGCTGGTGCTCGAGGCCTTCGCCCTGGCGTTGGCCGGGGTGGTCGCCGGGCTGGCGTTGCTTTACGTTGGCATTGCCGCCGCCCAGGGCTACGTGCAGTCGGCCTATGGCTTGTACCTGCCATTGAGTTGGCCGAGCGAGTATGAATGGACGCTGCTGGCTGGCATTCTGGTCGCCGCCCTGCTGATGGGCAGCGTGCCGGCCTGGCGCGCCTATCGCCAATCGCTGGCCGATGGCCTGTCGATCCGTTTATGAGGACGTTGAAAATGCCCCGCGCCCTGCTTGCGCTGTTGATGCTGGTCGCCCTGCCCTTGTGGGCAGCCGAGCCGAGGAACCTGTCCTGGTCGGAAATGATCCCACCGGACGCGCCGCCGGAAGTGCCGAACATGACACCGCTGCACGACCTGTCGAAGATGAGCGATGCCCTGGCGGCCGAATCCGCGCCTGCGGCCAAGCAGGACCTGCCCAACGCCCCGGTGGTCAAGGCGCTGGACGGTCAGCAGATTCGCTTGCCAGGTTATATCGTGCCGCTGGAAGTCAGCGAGGAAGGCCGCACCACCGACTTTCTGCTGGTGCCGTATTTCGGCGCCTGCATCCACGTGCCGCCACCGCCGTCGAACCAGATCGTGCACGTGAAAAGCGAACTCGGCGTCAAGCTCGACGAGTTGTACCAGCCGTACTGGGTCGAAGGGCCGATGCAGGTCAAGCCGTCCACCAGTGAACTGGCCGATGCCGGATACCAGATGGACGCCGAGAAAATCTACGTTTATGAGCTGCCGGAGTGAGACCGATCCAGTAGCGGCGGTCTGTTCGCATCAGCCTCATCACACTTTCATTGAGCTGAGTCAAAAGACCTGTCCAGACGGCTTCGTACCATGGGACATCCTTTTTTGAATGTTCTCTGGAGCCCCCATGCACAAGTCCTTGCTCAGCGCTTCCCTCGTGGCCCTCGCACTCTCCGCCCCGATGGCCCAGGCCCATACCGCCGGCGATATCATCGTTCGCGCGGGCGCCATCACCGTCAATCCGGATGCCGACAGCTCCAGCGTCAAGGTCGACCGAGGCCCGCTAGCCGGCGCTGACCTGGGCGGCAAGGCAACCATGAGCAGCGACACTCAGTTGGGCCTGAACTTCGCCTACATGCTCACCAACAACTGGGGTATTGAGTTGCTGGCGGCTTCGCCATTCGAGCACGACGTCAAAATCAAAGGCACCGCCCTGGGCGCGGCCAATAACAAGCTCGGCACCCTCAAGCACCTGCCGCCAACCCTGAGCGTGGTTTACTACCCGCTCGACGCCAAGTCGGCCTTCCAGCCTTACGTCGGCGCCGGCATCAACTACACCTGGATCTACGATGAACACGTCGGCAGCGAAGCCAGCGCCAACGGCTTCAGCAATTTCCGGGCGAAAAACAGCTGGGGCATGGCGTGGCAAGTCGGTGCCGACTACATGCTGACCGATAACATCATGATCAACGGCCAGGTCCGCTACATCGACATCGACACCACGGCCTATGTCGACAACAACGCCGTGGCCGGCGGCACCCGGGCCAAGGTGGACGTCGACGTGGACCCGTTCGTCTACATGGTGGGCTTGGGCTACAAGTTCTAAGCCTGCGCAATTGCCAGGTGACAAAAAAGGCGCCTCGAAAGGCGCCTTTTTTTTTGGCCGATGGAAACTCAGCGCCCCAGCAACCGCGCCAGCCCCACACTCATTGGCGTCTGCGCTGGCAATTGGAAACGCTCCAGCAACCGACGGTTATCGGCCCGCGAATGACGAATGTCGCCGGAGCGCGCCGGGCCATAGCTGATCGTCGGCAAGTCACCCACGACCTCGGCCAGGGCCTGGAGCATCTGCTTGAGATTGGTGGCCTGGTTCCAGCCGACATTCACCGCGCCTGCGTCCACCTCAGTTTTTTCAATGGCCTGCACCAGCACGTCCACCAGGTCTTCGACATAGACGAAATCGCGGGTCTGCTCGCCATCGCCGAATACGCTGATCGGCAAGCCTTTTTGTGCCCGTTCGCTGAAGATGCTGATCACCCCGGAATAGGGCGAAGACGGATCCTGGCGCGGGCCATAGATATTGAAGAAACGGAACACCGCCGGTTCCAGGGCATGCTGGCGCCGGTAGAAATCCAAGTAGAACTCGCTGGCCAGTTTGTCTGCCGCGTAAGGCGTGAGCGGCGCCTTGGGCGTCTCTTCATCGATGGACTGGCCTTCGCCGTTATTGCCATAGACCGCCGCGCTGGAGGCGAACAACACACGCTTCACACCGGCCTGGCGCATGGCCTCGCAAACGTTCAAGGTGCCGATGAAATTGCTCTGGTGCGTGCGCACCGGGTCATCCACCGACGCTTGCACCGAAGCCACGGCCGCCAAGTGCGCCACGCCACTGCAACCGAGCATGGCCCGGGCGAGCAGCGCGGCATCGGCGACATCGCCCTCGATCAGTTCGAGCGCGGGGTTGTCCAGCGGCAGGTTGCTGCGCTTGCCGGTAGACAAGTCGTCAAGGATGCGCACCGAATGCCCCTTGGCGAGCAACGCGTCGGTCAGGTGCGAACCAATGAAACCCGCGCCGCCGGTGATTAAAACAGGGCCTTCAGCCATGGCGATAAAACCTATCCAGTAAGCCCGGGAGGGCCGCGCGCCAGGCGCGGGGCTTGATCCCGAAGGTGTGCAGAATTTTCTTGCAGGCCAGGACCGCGTGCTGCGGTTCTTCCGCCGCGTCCGGCCTGGCGGCGTGGGCCTGGGGTGTGGGCGACTCGATGGCCAGCGGATGCAGTGCACGGGCTTCGGTGAGGATCGCCTGGCCCAGCGCCAGCGGCGTGGTCGCCTCGTGGCCAGCGTAGTGATAAGTGCCCCACAGCGGCGCCGCACAGTCGAGTTGCTTGAGCACCGAGATGATCACCCGCGCCGCGTCGTCGACCGGTGTCGGATTGCCCCGACGGTCGTCGGCCAGCAGCAGCTCTTCGGGCTGCTCGGCCCGAGCGAGGAACCGTCCGAGGATGCCGTCGGCGCTATCGTCCAGCAGCCAGCCAAAACGCAGCAGCACATGTTGCGGGCAGGTGGCGCGCACGCTTTGCTCGATTCGCCACAACGCCTGGCCACGCAGGCCCAGGGGCACGGGCTCGTCTTTTTCGCTGTAGGCAGTGGCGCGGGAGCCATCAAACACGCGGTAGCTCGACGGTTGCAGCAAGACGATATTGTGATGCTGGCACAGTTCGGCCAGGCGCTCGACCGCCCGCTCCTGGCTGGCCAGGCGCTGCTCGCTGACAGCCTCGGCCTGGAACCAGTCGAAGTAGTACGCCAGGTTGATCAAGGCGTCCGGCCGGGTGTCGTCGAGCAGTTGAGTCAGGCTCGCGGCATCCCAGCCGTCTTCGGGTGGGCGGGGGGCAAGAAAACCGATGTCTTCTTCTGCACCGAGGCGAATCAGCGCCTGCCCAAGGGCATTTCCGCCGCCCAATAACATAAGGCGCATTCGCATAAAGTCAGCAGGCCCAGTCTGTTGGCACAAGAATTTGGTCGACAACGCCCGTGGGCGTCGCCGGAATCGTTGCATTTTGCGGGTTTAGTGCGCAACCGTCATCCGTAAAGTGCAGATCGGTGGGTTTGTGTGACCCTGGGAGGCAATGAAGGCCTCAAGCGGTACTTGCATCTTCCCCGCCCCACCCGCATAACTTGCACCATGAATTCACCCCTTGCAGCCGACCACGCGATGGCAGGCTTTCACCCCGCCGTTCGCGCCTGGTTCAGCCAGACATTTGCGGCGGTCACGCCCGCCCAGGCCCGAGCATGGCCGTTGATCGGCGAGCGCCGTTCGGTGTTGGTCGCGGCGCCCACGGGCTCGGGCAAGACCCTCACCGCGTTTCTCGCGGTGCTCGATGACTTGGTGCATCGCGGCCTGGAACAGGGTGGCCTACCGGACCAGACCCTGGTGGTTTATGTCTCGCCGCTGAAGGCGCTGAGCAACGATATCCAGATCAACCTGCAGAATCCACTGGCCGGTATCACCGAACAATTGCGCCGGATGGATTTGCCGCCCCTGCACATCACCACCGCCGTGCGCACGGGTGATACGCCGCAAAAAGAACGCTCGGCGATGCGCAAGACGGCGCCGCACATCCTGGTGACCACCCCCGAATCGCTTTATGTGTTGCTCGGCTCCGATTCCGGCCGGCAGATGCTCGCCAGCACCCGCACGGTGATCGTCGATGAAATCCACGCGATCGCCGCCAGCAAGCGCGGCAGCCACCTGGCCCTGAGCCTGGAACGGTTGCAAGCGCTGTGCGCCGAGCCGCTGGTGCGCATCGGCCTGTCCGCCACGCAAAAACCCATCGAGGCGGTGTCGCGCTTTCTCGTGGGCCATGGCCGAACCTGTGAGATCGTCGACATCGGCCACGCCCGTCCGCGAGACCTGGACATCGAAGTGCCGCCGGTGCCGCTCTCGGCGGTGATGGCCAACGACGTGTGGGAACTGGTCTACAACCGCCTCGCCGAGTTGGCCCGGGAACACCGTACGACGCTGGTGTTCGTCAACACCCGGCGCCTGGCCGAACGCCTGAGTCGTCACTTGAGCGAGCGCCTGGGCAAGGACGCCGTGGCCGCACACCACGGCAGCCTCGCCAAGGAGTTTCGCCTGGACGCCGAACAACGTCTCAAGCGCGGCGAACTGCAAATCTTGATCGCCACCGCGTCCCTGGAGCTGGGCATCGATATCGGCGATGTCGACCTCGTTTGTCAGATCGCCTCGCCCCGCTCGATCTCGGCGTTCCTGCAACGAGTTGGCCGCTCCGGTCACCAAGTCGGCGGCACGCCCAAGGGTCGCCTGTTCGCCACCACCCGCGACGACTTGATCGAATGCGCCGCACTGCTCGATTGCGTGCGCCGTGGCGAACTCGACATCCTGCACATCCCCAAGGCGCCGCTGGACGTGCTGGCCCAGCAGATCGTCGCCGAGGTCAGTTGCCAGGAATGGCAGGAGCAAGCGCTGCTGGCGATGTTTCGCCGCGCCTCACCCTATGCCGAATTCGACGAGGCGCATTACCAGGCGCTGCTGCAAATGCTCGCCGAAGGCCTTAATGGCAGGCAGGGCGTGCGCAGCGCCTACCTGCACCGGGACGCCGTGACACGGACCTTGCGCGGTCGTCGGGGCAGCAAGCTGACGGCCGTGACCAGCGGCGGGACGATTCCGGACAACGCCGACTACAGCGTGCTGCTCGAACCCCAGGGCCTGAACATCGGCAGCGTCAACGAGGACTTCGCGGTCGAGAGCATCGCGGGCGATGTGTTCCAACTGGGCAATACCTCTTATCGCATCATCCGCGTAGAAACCGGTCGCGTGCGGGTCGAGGATGCCCAGGGCCAGCCGCCGACCATTCCGTTCTGGCTCGGCGAGGCCCCGGGGCGCAGCGCCGAGTTGTCCCTGGCCGTCGCCCGCCTGCAAGCCCAACTGGACCAGCTGCTCGGCGCCACGCCGGGCAACCTGCAACCGGCCCTGGACTGGCTGACCGGCACCTTGCAACTGAACCTCGCCAGCGCCGAACAATTAATTAATTACCTGGCCCCGGCGCGCCTGGCCTTCGGCGCCTTGCCGTCCCAGGAAACGCTGCTGATGGAGCGCTTCTTCGATGAGTCCGGCGGCACGCAACTGATCATCCACACGCCGTTCGGCAGCCGGATCAACCGCGCCTGGGGCCTGGCGCTGCGCAAGCGCTTCTGCCGCACCTTCAACTTCGAACTGCAGGCCGCCGCCAGCGAGGATGCCATCGTGCTCTCGCTGTCCACCAGCCACAGCTTCGAGCTGGACGAGGTCTGGCGCTACCTCAACAGTCACAGCGCCGAGCAGATTCTCGTGCAAGCGGTGCTGGATGCGCCGCTGTTCGGCGTTCGTTGGCGCTGGAACGCCGGCGTGGCCCTGGCCTTGCCGCGCTATACCGGCGGGCGCAAAGTCGCCCCGCAGATCCAACGCATGAAAAGCGAAGACCTGATCGCCAGCGTCTTCCCCGACCAGATCGCCTGCCTGGAAAACCTCGCCGGCGAGCGCGAGATTCCCGACCATCCGCTGGTTGAACAAACCCTGGACGATTGCCTGCACGAAGCCATGGACAGCGAAGGCTGGCTGGCCCTGTTGCGGCGCGTGGAAGCAGGCGAGGTTCGCCTGATCAGCCGCGACCTCCCGGCGCCCTCGCCCCTGGCAGCGGAAATTCTCAGCGCCCGGCCCTACACCTTTCTCGACGACGCACCGCTGGAAGAGCGCCGCACCCAAGCGGTGATCAACCGCCGCTGGAGCGATCCACAGTCCACCGACGACCTGGGCGCGCTTGACGCCGATGCCATCCAGGCCGTGCGGGACGAGGCCTGGCCGACGCCGACCAACATCGACGAAATCCATGAAGCACTCATGAGCCTGGCGTGCATCGCCGACAGCGAAGCCAGCGCCGAGCCGGCGTGGCTGGATGGGTTGCGGACCCTGGCCGAGCAGGGTCGCGCCAGTCATGTCGAGATCAGCGACGAACGCGGCCTGTGGGTGCCGCTGGAACGGCTGACTTGCCTGCAAGCGATTTATCCACAGGCCCAATGGCAGCCAGCGCTGACACCGCTGCCAGGGTTCGATGAACAGTGGAACGCCGACGACGCCGTAGTGGAAATACTCCGTGCGCGGCTCAGTGCCTTTGGCCCGCAGCCGTTGACGGCGATTGCCTACCCGCTGGGGCTGTCACCGGCACAAGCGACCCAGGCCCTGGCCCAGCTGGAACAGCAGGGGTACGTGTTGCGCGGGCGGTTCACGCCGGGCACCGGCCAGGAAGAATGGTGCGAGCGGCATCTGTTGGCGCGTATCCACCGCTACACCGTCAAGCGTCTGCGGCGGGAAATCGAGCCGGTGATGTTGCAAGACTTCATGCGATTCCTGTTCGATTGGCAGCACCTTTCGCCGTCGGCCCAGGGCCGTGGCAGCGCCGTGCTGCCGTCGATTGTCAGCCAGTTCGAGGGCTACCCGGCCGCCGCCTCGGCCTGGGACAGCGACTTGCTCCCGGCACGGGTCAAGGATTATTCGCCGAGCTGGCTCGACGAACTCTGTCGCAGCGGCAAGTTCGTCTGGACGCGCCTCAGTGCCCGCCAGAAGCTGGCCGCCAGCGCCTTGCGCAGCACGCCGATTGTCTTGCTGCCACGCGCCAGGGTCGCGCTGTGGAGCAACCTGACCGAGCAGACGCCGGTCAGCGAACTGTCGCCCAAGACGCAGAAAGTCCATCAAGCCCTCAGCGAACATGGCGCGCTGTTTTTCGATGAGCTGCTGCACGAAGCCCACCTGCTGCGCAGCGAACTGGAAATCGCCCTGCAGGAACTGGTGGGCGCGGGCCGGGTGAACGCCGACAGCTTCGCCGGGCTGAGGGCGTTGATCACGCCTGCCAGCAAGCGCCAGGCCCGTAGCAGCCGGCGCGGGCGTGGGGCGTTTGTCGGCGGCATGGACGATGCCGGGCGCTGGGCCTTGTTGCGCCGCAGCTCACCCGCCCCAGCGCCGGATAACCGGCCCTCGCCGACGCCGCCCGAGACTCTGGAACACATCGCCATGACCCTGTTGCGCCGCTACGGTGTGGTGTTCTGGCGGCTGCTGGAGCGCGAAGCCGATTGGTTGCCGAGCTGGCGTGAACTGCTGCGCACTTTTCATCGCCTGGAAGCACGGGGCGAGATTCGTGGCGGGCGTTTCGTCAGCGGGCTGGCCGGCGAACAGTTTGCCTTGCCCGAAGCCATCCCGTTGCTGCGCGAAGTACGCCGCCGCCCCACCGATGGCAGCCTGGTCGCGGTATGCGGCGTTGATCCGCTGAACCTCGCCGGGACTTTGCTGCCGGGGACGAAAGTACCGGCGCTGGTGAGTAATCGACTGGTATACCGCGATGGGTTGCCAGTGGCGGCGCAGATTGCCGGCAAGGCGCAGTTTTGGGCGGAGCTGGATGCCCAAGTGATGTCTGAGATTCGCACCAAGCTGATTCAACAC
The DNA here is from genome assembly GCF_051131945.1 of Pseudomonas sp. Z5-35. Taxonomy (NCBI): domain Bacteria; kingdom Pseudomonadati; phylum Pseudomonadota; class Gammaproteobacteria; order Pseudomonadales; family Pseudomonadaceae; genus Pseudomonas; species Pseudomonas sp. Z5-35. The sequence continues at coordinate 707,413 of NZ_CP071640.1, read as the reverse complement.
CATTAACCAGAAACGCAATAACCCGTGGCGAGGGAGCTTGCTCCCGCTGGGCTGCGTAGCAGCCCCAACGCTCTCGGCACACTATCCAAGTCTGCTCAAAAGCGACGACTGCTGCGCAGCCGAGCGGGAGCAAGCTCCCTCGCCACAGTTATCGGGCAGGCTGGTCGGACGGCTTCGATGACTCCTCCGGCGAAGGCGGTGAGTGTTCAGCTTGCGTATCCCACCGCTTGGGCAACATCACCTGCTGTGGATAAGTCTGCGCGAAATGCACCGCAGGGTCGTTATCCACAAGCTTTTTCAGTCGTTGGTTGAACGCCCGGCTGACCGCGTATTGTCCGCCCGACACGGTGCGGAACTGGGCCGTCAGTACCACGCCGTTGAGGTCCATCCTGTCCACCCCGAAAACATCCAGTGGCCCTTGCAAATTGAACTTGAGAAACGGGTCTTCGGAGATCGAATCCCCGGCTTCGCGGATCAATTCAATGGCGCGGTCCACGTCGGTGTCATAGGTGAACTGCACCGAGAAAAACGCAAAGGCAAATTGCCGGGACTGATTGGTTACGGCCTTGATCTGGCCGAACGGCACCGAATGCACGAAGCCCTTGCCGTCGCGCAGGCGCAGGGTGCGGATGGTCAGGCCCTCCACGGTGCCGGCATGGCCGGAGCTCAGCACGACCCAGTCGCCGATGGACAGTGTGTCTTCAATGATGATGAACAGCCCGGTGATGACGTCCTGCACCAGTTGCTGCGAACCAAAGCCGATCGCCAGCCCCACCACGCCGGCACCGGCCAGCAACGGCGCGACGTTGATGCCAAGGTTGGCCATGGTGGTGATTGCGCAGATCACCACCAAGATGATTTTCGCGGCGTTGCGCAACAACGGCAGGATGGTCTTGACCCGAGTGCTGGGTTGGCGGGCGCCGCGCTTGTTGAGCGGCGGCTTCAAGGCTTCCTGGATCGCCGTATCAAGTACCACCCACATCAGCCACGTCACCAGGAAGATCAGGCCGATACGGCTCAAGGAATCGCTGATTGCCCGGCCAAGGGCATTGCGCGAGGCGAACTCGAACAGGGAAATGCCCCAGATCCGTCCTAGGATCTCTATGAACGCCACCGCCATGACGATGCGCAACAACGCGTGCAGCAAGCTCAACAGTCGCCCCTTGTAAGCGCTGTTGCGCTGGATGACCTCGGCCTTGGGGGATTTGAAAATGTGCTGGAACACGGTGCTGAGGAACACCGTCGCGATCAGCAGGAGGGTGGTGAACAAGGCGCAACGCAGGGCTTTCTGATTGTCTTCGCCGACGCCGATCAGGCTCACCGCCGAGACCAGCACCATCAGCAGGATCGGCCAGTACCAGAGCCCGGAAAAAATCCGCAGCGATTCCTGCAACGCCGGCTGTTTCAGGCGTTGGGCCAGCGGGCGGTTGCGGATTAGATGGGCCACCGGTCGGCGCATGTGAATCACTAGCCAGCCGAAAATCATCGAGGCCGACAGCCCGGTAAATACCGCGACGCTGCTGGTGATGTTGCCACCCAGTTGCCGAGCGATCTGCGGGCTGGTCAAGGCATCGCTGAGGGCAGCCAGAAAACCGATCATGAACAGCGGCCGCGGACTGAAACGCCGAATCATCGCTACCGCCCGCCGTTTGTGGCCGGCGTTGAACATGACGATCACGCAGAGCAACACCGAGGTCGAGACGATGCCGCTACTGGTGGCGTAGGCAAAGCACAGCGCCAATGCCCGGCCGACCGAAACCTGCAGGAAATGGCTGACATAAAGGGTCAACGGCAGGCAAGCCACGGCCGGCAAAGTATAGGGCAGCAGGTAACCGAGCAGGTCTCGCACACGCTGGCGGGTGCGCAACCAGCGGCGACGACCCAGGCGCCGCACCAGCAATCGCGCGCTGGCCCAGATCAGCGCAAACGCCCCTAGCCAGACGCCTGAAAGCAGGAGGAAATCCCCCGCCACGCGCCAGGTGGAACGAGAGGTCTGGTCCACCAAGCGATCCACTTCGTCCGCCGCCCGGTCCGCACGCAGGCGCCAGGCATCGACCAGGCTCTGGTTGAGGTCGAGTTTGTCCTGGACATCGTCGATGCTCGAACTGATCGCCCCGAGCAGACCGCCCTGTACCAGCGGCTCGGGTTCGGCGGGGGCCTCGCTGGGCGCGGAGGTGCCAGGGACAGCGGCGGTCCCGTAGGCGCTGGTACCGGTCAACGTCAACAAGGCCAGCAGCAATGCAGTACTCAATCGAGACAAAACGCGAGGCTCCTTCGGGCAGGGTCGGTAAGGAACTGATCGATAATGGGCCGGCAAGTTCGCTCGGAAGGCCAATACAAAACCTTGTGGCGAGGGAGCTTGCTCCCGCTGGGGCGCGCAGCGGCCCTGTTTTTTGGGGCTGCTGCGCAGCCCAGCGGGAGCAAGCTCCCTCGCCACGGGTTCACTGCCGCCGGGCACTCCAGCGAAACTTTCCAGCCCGCGCGGCAGTCATCAAAAGACACAGGCGGTACGAGGTCATTGGCACGGGAGGGATACATGACGGCGATCCACATTGGCATTTCCGGTTGGCGCTACACGCCTTGGCGGGGAGATTTCTACCCCAAGGGGCTGGTTCAGAAACGGGAATTGCAATTCGCCTCGCGAGCGGTCAACAGCATCGAAATCAATGGATCGTTCTACGCCCTGCAACGTCCCGAACGGTATGCCCAGTGGTACGCCGAGACCCCGTCCGACTTCGTGTTCAGCGTCAAGGCGCCGCGCTTCATCACCCACATCAAGCGCCTGCGAGATATCCATAAGCCGTTGGCGAATTTCTTCGCTTCCGGGGTGCTGGAGCTCAAGGAAAAACTCGGCCCCATCCTCTGGCAGTTTCCGCCCAGCTTCAAATTCGACCCCGAACTGTTTGAGGATTTTCTCAAGCAATTACCCCACGACACCGAAGCCGCCGCTGCGCTGGCCCGCGAGCACGAGCCGCGCCTGGATGGCCACGCCAGCACCGAGGCGGACAAAAAGCGTCAGCTGCGCCATGCGGTCGAGATCCGTCATGAAAGCTTTATCGACCCGCGCTTCGTTGCCCTGCTCAAGCGCTACGACGTCGCCCTGGTGGTCGCTGACACCGCCGGCAAGTGGCCCTATCGCGAAGACGTCACCAGCGATTTTGTCTATCTGCGCCTGCACGGCGCCGAAGAGTTGTACGCCAGCGGCTATACCGACCAGGCGCTGAAACGCTGGGGCGATCGGATCGAGGCCTGGAGCCAAGGCAGCCAACCGGATGACGCGCACCTGATCGACCCGAAAAAGAAACCCCGGGCGCGCAAGAGCCGGGAGGTGTTCTGCTATTTCGACAACGACATCAAAGTTCGCGCGCCGTATGACGCGCGCCATCTGCTGGAGCGTTTTGACCTGGACAAGCATCTCGCCACCGCTCCCGGCGTGCGCCCGGCCGAAGGGGTCTTGCCATGACCACGCCAGAATCCAGCGAGGCCACCCGCGAGCCGATCCCAGACGTGGCGCAAGACCTTGATCGGGTAAACCGCTTCACGGTGCTCACGGTGAACACACATAAGGGGTTCACGGCGTTGAATAGGCGTTTCATTTTGCCGGAACTGCGCGAAGCGGTACGCAGCGTGTCCGCCGACGTGGTGTTCCTGCAGGAAGTGCATGGGACCCACGAGCACCATCCCCAGCGCTACAGCAACTGGCCGAGCATGCCGCAATACGAATTCCTCGCCGACACCCTCTGGCCGCAGTTCGCCTACGGGCGCAACGCGGTGTACCCGGCGGGCGACCATGGCAACGCGTTGCTGTCGAAATTCCAGATCATCCGCCATGACAATCTAGACGTCTCCATCAGCGGCCATGAAAGCCGCGGCATGCTCCACAGCGTGCTGCGCCTGCCCGGCGGCGAAGGGCAAGAAGTCCACGCGATTTGCGTGCATTTGGGGCTGCGCGAAGGCCATCGCATTGAACAGCTGAAACTGCTTTGCCAGCGCCTGAGCGAATTGCCCGCCGGCGCCCCGGTGATTGTCGCGGGCGACTTCAACGACTGGCGCGGCAAGGCCAATGATCTGCTCGAACCTTGCGGCCTGCGGGAAGTGTTCGCCGAACAATGGGGCAAACCGGCGCGCAGTTTCCCTGCGCGCCTGCCGATCCTGCGCCTGGACCGTATCTATGTGCGCAACCTCAAGGCCCATCATGCCCAGGTATTGAATGTACGTCCCTGGTCGCACCTTTCCGACCACGCACCGCTGTCGGTGGAGATCGAATTATGAGCGCGACGATGAACAAGGCGACGGTGGAAAAGATTGAAGTCCCGCCGACCGAACGCAACCCGGCGCTGGCCGATATCGAATACGGCTGGCACGGCAACAACCGCGTCACGCTGCTGGAAAATGGGGAGGAATATTTCCCAAGGGTTTTCGAGGCCATTCGCCGCGCCCAAGAGGAAATCCTCCTGGAGACCTTCATTCTGTTCGAGGACAAGGTCGGCGTTGAATTACGCGACCTGCTGGTCGATGCCGCCCGGCGCGGCGTGCGCATCACGGTCAACCTGGACGGTTTCGGCTGCGGCGAGCTGACCACCGAGTTTCTCGCATCGTTGAGCGATGCCGGGGTGCGCTTGCAGATGTTCGACCCGGCGCCCCGACACCTCGGGATCCGCACTAACTGGTTCCGCCGCCTGCACCGCAAGATCGTGGTGGTGGATGGCGTCATCGCGTTTATTGGCGGGATCAACTTTTCCGCCGATCACCTCGGCGACTTCGGTCCCGAGGCCAAGCAGGACTACTCGGTGGAGATCAAAGGCCCGGCGGTGGTGGATATCCATCACTTCGCGCTGCTGCAAAGCGGCCGCCCGGCTCGGGCCAAGTATTGGTGGCAACGTCGCCGCAACCGTCGCTCCGAGCTGGCCTTCAATGACCATGACGGCCAGGTGCGCCTGGTCTATCGCGACAACCATGAGCACCAGACCGACATCGAGGAGGTCTATCTGCAGGTGCTGCGCAGCGCCCAGCGCCGGGTGGTGATCGCCAACGCCTACTTCTTTCCCGGTTATCGCTTGCTGCGGGAGATCCGCAACGCCGCCCGGCGTGGCGTCGAAGTGCGGCTGATCCTGCAAGGGCAACCGGACATGATGATCGCCAAGCTCGCCGCGCGGATGCTCTATGACTATCTGCTCAAGGCCGGTGTGACGATTTATGAATATTGCGAGCGACCACTGCACGGCAAGGTCGCCCTGGTGGATGAGGACTGGAGCACGGTGGGCTCGAGCAATCTCGACCCGTTGAGCCTCTCGTTGAACCTGGAAGCCAACGTGCTGATCCGCGACCGGGCGTTCAACCGCGAGCTGTTCGAGCGCCTCGATCACTTGAGCCGCAACCATTGCACGATCATGCCTGAGAACCATGCCCCACGCGGCCTGCTGTGGCGCATGACTATCGGTTTCATGGTGTTCCACTTCTTGCGTCACTTCCCGGCCTGGGCCGGATGGCTGCCGGCTCATAAACCCCGTCTGAAACCTTTTTCACCGCCGACGGCGGTCCGGAGCGAACCCCATGAACCACTCTGACGCGCACACCGCGCCGAGAGATGACGCCCATGCAGCGGAACAGGCCAAGCCGAAATCCCGCTGGAGCCGTTGGAAACGGCCACTGACGCTGGTTTTTTTCCTGCTGCTGATCGTGCTGTTTACCGCGTTGGCCCGGCGCATCGATTGGTCCGAGGTGTTCACCACCCTGGCCGATTTTAAGCTGCGTACTTTGCTGATAGCCGCCGCGCTGACGGTGACCAGTTTCATCACGTACGCCTGTTTCGATTTGATCGGCCGCACCTACATCCGGCAAAAACTGGGTTGGCGGCAGATCTTGCCGGTGGGGGTGATCAGCTATGCCTTCAACCTCAATCTCAGCGCCTGGGTCGGTGGCATCGCCATGCGCTATCGGCTGTATTCGCGGCTCGGGGTCAGTAACGGCAACATCGCCAAGATCCTCGGCCTGAGCCTGGCCACCAACTGGTTCGGCTACATGACCTTGGCCGGCGTGGTGTTCAGCAGCGGCCTGGTGACGATGCCGCCGGGTTGGAAGCTGAGCAGCAACGCGTTGCAAGGCGTCGGCGTGCTGCTGTTGCTGATCAGCGCCGGGTACTTGGTGGCGTGCCGCTTTTCCAAGCGCAGGGCCTGGACCGTGCGCGGCATGGAAATCAACTTGCCGTCCCTGCGCATGGCCGTGCTGCAATTGGCGCTTGGCGCGCTGAACTGGTCGTTGATGGCCGCGGTGATCTTCACACTGCTGCCCAGCAAACTGGATTATCCGGTAGTGCTCGGGGTGTTGCTGATCAGCAGCATTGCCGGGGTGATTACACACATTCCGGCGGGGCTCGGGGTGTTGGAGGCGGTGTTCATTGCGCTGCTGCAACACGAGGTATCGCGGGGCAGCCTGTTAGCGGGACTGATTGCCTACCGGGCGATCTACTTCATCCTGCCGCTGCTGGTGACCGTGGTGATGTACCTGGTGATCGAGGCGAAGGCCAAGGCGCTGCGGGTCAAGCCTGGGACCAAGTGAGAGGTTGGCTGGGTTGGGCCCTGCACGAGCAGGCGTGCGGGGCCTTATTGATACTGCAAATCACCGCTCCTGAATGATGCTCAAGCGCTCGCCTACCACCATTTCCGTGATCCAGCCCACCAGGATCGAGGTGTAAGCCTGCTGTGATATGGGGTCACTCAGGGAATGGTCGGCGCCGTCGATAATCCTGTGAGTCAGTGAATGAGTCTGCTGGCAGGCGGCTCGGTAACTCATGATGGTCGCGTGGGGCACATGGTCGTCGGTCTCGGATTCCACCAGCAACACATCGCCGGTGAACTGCGAGCAGGCCTGCAAAGCGCGGTTGGTGTCGGCGTGTACCAGCGTACTGCGGTAATCGAGCAGGTCGGCCTTGTCCAGGTCGCGCTTGGGCGTGTGCCATTGCTCGTCGCGGTACAGCGCCGGCACCCGCAAGGCCAACCAGCGCACCGGTCGCAATGCGGTCAGGATCGAGGCCAGGTAGCCGCCGTAGCTGGTGCCGACCACGGCAATCGCCGAGGTGTCCAACGCGGGGTGGGCGAGCAGCCGGTCGTAGGCTGCCAACAGGTCTCGCAGATTGTCCTCGCGCGTGACCCGCGACAGCGGGATTCCCGCCCCGCCCGTGTGCCCGCGCAAATCGAAGGTCAGGCACACGCAGCCCAGGCCGGCAATGCCTTTGGCCCGTTCCAGGTCACGCTCCTGGCTGCCGCCCCATCCGTGTACGAACAAGACACCGGGAACCTTCGATTTTGGGCTCAGGAAGGTCCCGTTCATGTGTTCGTCATCTATTGCAATCTGAATCGTTTCGCTTCTAGCCGTCATAGGGTTGAACCGTTACGTATTTGAGTAGGAAATCACTATTTTCCGCCGCGCCGCGATAGATCTCCGTGGCACCGGCAGGCAGCGGCTGGTCGGTGTAGGTTTCCACCGAAGAGACGCGAACCGCGCGGGCCGAAGGGTGTTCGACAAACACTTGAAGTGCCGCCAGCTCCGCGCTGCTGGCGCCGCCCATGCGCCAGGATTGTTCCAGCACACCGCCGCGTGGCTGTCCGCCGGTGTCGATGCCCTGGGCAATGTCGTAATTGCGCCGCGAGGCAAAGAAGGACGGAAATGCCTGGTTGGCCGCGTCGTCAAATACTTGCGCCAGCCGCACCGCTTCACGCACATCGTCCGGCAGCTCCAGGCCGAGCAACTCGATGTAGCCACCCTGCACCACCAACAGGTCCGAGCCGCCGTAGACCTCCAGTCCTTCATTGTCGTGGGTGAGGTGTTGCACGCCGCAATAACTCATGACCTGGCCATTGATGAAGCTCTGGCCGACGCTCTGGGTCCTGACGCCGCTGAGGTTCTGCTCAAGCACCACACCGTCGCGAAACACTGACTGGGCGTCAGGCGCGGCGACAATTTCATCAAACTCGGCGAGGCTGTTGATCACCCGTTGACCACGTCCCGCGCTGGCATGAATCGGCTTGAAGCGAATCGGCCCTGCGTAAAGCAAATGTTCAGCGGCTGGGCGCGCATCCTTGAGCGAGAACACGCTGATACCGTCGAGCACCACGCCACGGGTCAGATTGGCGAACAGCGGCGACCACCCCTTCGGCGCGACCGCATCCTTATTCAAGAGACCATGGGCGATCGCCTTGGTGCAGATAAAATCATGGTCGACGTAGCCGCCCCACAAGTCCTCTGGCCCCTTGATGCCAAGGCGCAATGCCGCCTCGGCACCGATCAGGGTTTGCGTGGGCAACAGATACAGGTCCCGTCCTGCATGCTCGCGGCTGTCATGACTGCCGCCGTACTCCAAGCCCAGGATGTTCGCCAGCCAGCGGGCCAGTGCCTGATTGGTCTCGACTTCATGCTGCGGTGCGTGGGGATTGACCGAATGGGCCACTACCAATTTGGTGCGATGGATGGACGTCATGCGTTGTCCTTCTTAACTGCGCTCAATAGCTGTAGCTATAAGGATTGCAGAGATCAGGCCAACGGCGTGTTGGGGGACGAACGGTCAAGGAAACGGGCACAAACGTTCGACCCTGTGGCACAGGGCCTGTTTCATTCTGCACGACCGGCGGCGGCCATCCGGCAAATTGCACGACGCGGGGCACCACATCAGGAGGAGCTCAGCCCTTTGGGCTTACGCCAAATCTCGTACGGTAATCACTCGGCGCCAGCCCGGTGATTTTCTTGAAGGTCGATCGAAAGGCGCCGGGATCCTGATAACCGACGGTCCAGGCAATGTGATCGATGGTGCCGTTGGTAAACTCAAGCATTTCCCGGGCCTTGCCCACCCGCAGGTGCTGGCAGTATTCGGTGGGCTTGAGCCCGGTGGCCGCGCGGAACCTGCGCAGGAAAGTTCGCTCTTCCAGCCCGGCCTGCTCAGCCATCGCGCCAAGGGAAACGTCCACCGCGCCGCTGCGTTGCAGCCAATGCTGGACCTTGAGGATCGCCCCGTCACCGTGCCCGAGGATCGGCGCGAAATTGCTGCCGCACTGGCTCGCGCTGTCGCTGTGCTCAATCACCAGGAACTGCGCCGTGCGCGTGGCGATACTGGGCCCGAGCAGACGATCGACCAGGCGCAGTCCAAGCTCTGACCAAGCCATCAGCCCGGCCGTGGTGATCAGGTCGCCGTCGTCGACAATGGGTTTATCGGCGTCGAGCTTGATCTTCGGATAACGCGCCGCAAACGTCTTCGCCGAGGTCCAGTGGGTCGTGGCGCTGCGCCCATCCAGCAAGCCGCTTTCGGCCAGCAGGATAGACCCGACGCACACCCCGCCCAGCACCGTGCCGCCGGCATGGAGCGTGCGCAGCCAATCCATTAGTGTCGGCGAGACCAAGTCTTCGTTGAAGCCGGCGATGGATGGCGGGATGAGCAGTGCCACCAACGGGCCCGCCGGGCCGGTCTCGCTGTCGAATATCCGCCGTGGCGCCTCATTGTTGTCGGTCTGCCAATGACTCACTCGTAACCGAGGTAACTGCGCGCTGGCGTGCTCAGCCGCGATCCGCTGTGCTACGGCAAACAGGTCGGTCAAGCCATGCACCGCGGCCATTTGCGCGCCGGGATAGATCAATACCCCAAGCTCGGCGATTGCCGTTTGCTGCGCCATTGTCAGTTTTCCCTCGCTTATTGTCGTTGCGGCCAATCCTCGACCCGGCGGTAAACGCCAATACTGGCGCCCTACCCAACCTGATCAAGGAAGCCCCATGTCCAAGCAAGCGCTCATCGTAGTCGATATCCAGAACGACTACTTCCCCCAAGGGAAATGGCCATTGGTCGGCGCCGAAGCCGCCGCCGATAACGCTGCACGGTTGATCGAAGCGTTTCGTCAGGCCGCAAAGCAAGTGGTGCACATTCGCCACGAATTCACTTCCGACGAAGCGCCATTTTTCACGCCCGGCTCCGAAGGCGCGCAGTTGCACCCCAAGGTGCTCAACCGCCCGGACGAACCGGTGGTCCTCAAGCACTTCGTCAATTCGTTTCGCGAAACCGAACTGCAGGCCATCCTCGACCAGCACGGCATCGAGCAGTTGGTGGTTGTCGGCAGCATGAGCCATATGTGCATCGATGGCGTCGCTCGTGCAGCGGCGGACCTGGGCTACGGCGTCACGGTGATTCACGACGCTTGCGCGACTCGCGATCTTGAATTCAATGGCGTGATCGTCCCTGCCGCCCAAGCACATGCGGCCTTCATGTCGGCGCTGGGGTTTGCTTATGCAAATGTGGTGAGTACCGAGCAATTTCTGAGCGACAGCCAGGCGTAGGCGCAGGCATAAACAGCCAGCGAAAATGACTAGGCGGGTGTGAGCGGTTACGACGAGAATGACCAGGATTTTCTCCCAGAGCTCGCCGTATGAAACGTAAGCGCCCGCCGCGCCTGGTCCCCTCCCCAGCCCCGAGCGACATCGCCGGATGGGCGTCAAAACACCCGCCGACTTGGGATTGCTCAAACGACGTCTCCAAGCCGGGATTCCTGGGAACCATGATTTACGCCGCAGGGATGTTGCTGGCCCTGCCCATCTACTGGTTGGCAGTGTTTACCATGACGCTGGCCAAGGTCGAAGGCCTGTCGCCCATTCACCAGAAAATCATCCTGGACCCGCTGATTATTGGGCTCATGTTCATTAGCGCATTCGTGGCCGTCTGCGTGCTCAACTGGCTCGCCTCCGGGCCCAAAGTGCTTGGTTTTTGCTTTGACGAGCGCCAGCAACGTCTCACTTTTACCCAGCGCCGCCCCGCCCGACAAACCACCAACGAATGCGTACCCTACAGCGCCATCCATTACATCAAGCCCTATACCTTGACCACTTTCGCCAACGTGAGTCACTTTGAGGTGTGCTACGCAGGGGCCGATGGCAAGCCGGTTACGCTTCGGTTCTGGGTGGACATAACGGTAAAGGAAATGGCATTCCATGCGACGTGGTTGGCGCAGTCGGTTGACGAGCGGATGCTGGAGCTACTGGACCTGGATTTATGACTTGGATCGCTTTGCTTCTTGGAACCACAAGCCTGGCATGCACCCCACACGAATCTCGATAATTTCCTCGCACAGGCATTAAATGGAACGCTGGTTGACACGTTTGGACAGCTCTTCGGCGGACTCTTTACGCTCGGAATAACGATCAACCAAGTAGTCCTGACGATCCCGCAAGAGCAGCGTGAACTTCATCAGCTCTTCCATTACGTCCACCAGGCGGTCGTAGTACGAGGACGGCTTCATGCGACCGGCCTCATCGAACTCTGTGAATGCCTTGGCTACGGAAGATTGGTTTGGGATGGTGAACATCCGCATCCACCGACCCAGTACCCGCAGCTGATTGACCGCGTTGAAAGACTGCGAGCCGCCGCAGACCTGCATCACTGCAAGCGTCTTTCCTTGCGTAGGTCGAACAGCACCTATCGTCAGAGGAACCCAGTCGATTTGGGCTTTGAACACAGCACTCATGGAGCCGTGACGCTCAGGGGAACACCACACCTGCCCCTCAGACCATTGCATCAGCTCACGCAACTCCGCGACCTTGGGATGTGTATCGGGGGCGTCATCCGGCAGCGGCAGACCCGAGGGGTCAAAGATCTTCGTTTCGGCGCCAAACTCATTCAGCAGGCGTGCCGCCTCTTGCGTGACCAGACGACTGAATGAGCGCTCTCGCGTTGATCCGTATAACAGAAGAATTCGAGGTTTATGAAGCGACGGCGTACGCGGCGATAAGTGTTCCAACGAAGGAATGTCGATCAGGTCGGCGTGTACGTTCGGCAATGTGTCTTGCATATGAACTCCTGCGGCGGGGCCTGGTTGAGTGCCGCCTCGGTTGATCTTTAAAGCGAACCGATGCGGTTCAGTTCAGCTTTCAGTTGGTCTGGGCTCATGGTCTTGAGCGGCAGCGCAAGAAACGCACTCACACGTTCGTGGATTTTGGCCAGTGTGCTTTCGAACGCTGCGGTAATGACCGCTTCCGGCCCGGTTGCTTCGGACGGATCAGCCAAGCCCCAATGTGCCTTTAAGGCTGGCCCGAAAAAAATGGGACATGCTTCGCCCGCAGCCCGATCACAGACAGTGATCACGACGTCTGGAGGCGAGCCTTCAAAAGCATCCGAAGCCTTGCTGCTCAAGCCCTCCGTGGAAATCCCCGCCGCCTCCAGGGTTTGCAATGCCCGCTGATTCACTCGACCACTGGGAAAGCTTCCCGAGCTGACCGCCTCAACGCCTGCTGGGGCCAAGTGGTTGAAAAGTGCCTCGGAAAGAATGCTGCGGCAGCTGTTGTGGGTGCACATGAACAGGACTTTCATTAGAAGACTCCTTGATTCAGAAACTGAGCCGCAGTGCCAGGGCAGACAATGTGGCGAGGAGGATGGCACAGCCGACACAGCCGTGCCTCATGGTTGAGCTCGACGCATATGGAAAATCGAATATATGATTTACCGAATATCCGGTAAAGCGAATGTGATGTCCGCTGTTTTTGCATAACGTCTTAACAATCCATGCATGGCGGCACAAAGGAGATGAAAGGGTGGGAAGTGAGATATGACCCAGGCAACGGAAATGGCCGCAGAGCAATGGTGGGCCTGGTTAAAACACGTCGACTTATTTCTTGCAACGCACAAACGAGAAAGCCCCCGCAATGCGGGGGCTTCCAGAAGAAACTTTACAAAAAAGTCTAAGGTGTGCGCTAGAACGGAATATCGTCATCAAAGCTGTCGAAATCCGGGGCCGGTTGCGGCGCGGCCTGTTGGGGAGCGGCCGGGCGCTCGCGTTGTGGCTGTGGCGCCGACTGCGGACGAGGCGCCTGCTGACGCGGAGCCGGAGCCGACTGCTGGTAGTTGTTGCCACCTTGCTGTTGGTCGCCCTGAGGACGGCCACCCAGCAATTGCATGGTGCCTTGCATGTCGACCACGATTTCGGTGGTGTAGCGCTTGATACCGTCTTTTTCCCACTCGCGTGTCTGCAACTTGCCTTCGATATACACCTGCGAACCCTTGCGCAGGTATTCGCCAGCAATCTCAGCCACCTTGCCGAACATCGACACGCGGTGCCATTCGGTCTTCTCGACCTTCTGGCCGGTCTGCTTGTCGGTCCATTGTTCGCTGGTCGCCAGGCTCAGGTTGGTCACGGCGTTGCCATTGGGCAGGTAGCGAACTTCTGGATCCTGGCCGCAAGTACCGACCAATATGACTTTGTTAACCCCACGGGCCATAACGTTCTCCTAGGCTTCGCACGCTGCCGGGGCCGGGTTGTTCACCAGGCGCTCGAGCGTCGCACGATCCAATAATTCGGTGTCCAGTTTGATATAAACGGCCGCCTCGTCGGCGACCACCACTGCATCGGTTACTCCAACGACGGCCCTGAGGCGCTCGGCCAGGCCTGCTTCGCGGATGGCTTCGGGCGACAACGGCAAGCGCAGGCTCGTCACATACGGAGGTTCGCGCATGGTAACAGCAAAGAGCAGCCAAAGTGCAGCCAGCGCGGCACAACCCAGGAACACAACCGACAAACCGCCGTGCTGGAACAGCCAGCCGCCGAGGATGCCGCCCAGCGCCGAACCGAGGAACTGGCTGGTGGAATAAACCCCCATGGCCGTTCCCTTGCCGCCCGCTGGCGAAACCTTGCTGATCAACGACGGCAGCGACGCTTCCAACAGATTGAACGCGGTGAAGAACACCACCGTGCCGATCACCAGCGCTCGAAGGCTGTCGCCGAACTGCCAGAAGAATAGCTCAGTGAGCATGAGCGTCACGACGGCGCCGAGCAAAACTCGTTTCATTTTGCGTCGCTTCTCGCCATAGATGATGAAAGGGATCATGGCGAAGAATGAAATCAGCAGCGCGGTCAGGTAGACCCACCAGTGCTGTTCCTTGGGCAGGCCGGCCTTCTCGACCAATGCCAGCGGCAGCGCCACGAAACTCGACATCAGCATCGCATGGAGCACGAAGATGCCCAGGTCCAGGCGCAGCAGGTCCGGATGCTTGAGCGTTGGCAGTAGCGCCTGGCGAGCCACGCCGGATTCACGGTGCTGCAACGGCCCGGTGGAGCGCGGCACAATGAACGCAACGATAAGGATGCCGACCAAGGCCATGGCGCCGGTAGCCAGGAACAGGCCCGACAGGCCGAAAGCCCGGGTCAACAGTGGGCCTACAACCATGGCGACCGCAAAGGACAGGCCAATCGTCATGCCGATCATGGCCATGGCTTTCGTCCGATGCTGTTCGCGAGTCAAGTCGGACAGCAAGGCCATGACCGCTGCGGAAATAGCACCCGCTCCTTGTAGGATCCGTCCGGCAATCACGCCCCAGATCGAGTCTGCATTCGCCGCCAGGACACTGCCGAGAGCGAACACGATGAGCCCCAGGTAAATCACAGGCCGTCGGCCGATACGGTCGGAAATCATCCCGAATGGAATCTGGAAAATCGCCTGGGTCAGGCCGTAGGCACCGATCGCCAAGCCGATGAGGGCCGGGGTCGCGCCGGCCAGGTCCATCCCATAGGTCGCCAGCACCGGCAACACCATGAACATGCCCAGCATGCGGAAGGCGAACACCAGGGCCAGGCCGCTTGCCGCGCGGGTCTCGCCGCTACTCATGCGCTCGCTGTGGGGATCTTGCATGGAAAAACCTCGTGTGAACCGGCGGGGATTCTACCAGTCCCATCGATTGAGGGGGTATAGGGCGACCGTTTGCCGCGCAGTCTTCATGCAGGGCTTCCAATAGTGTGCATCCATCCAGTATTTGCCCGTATACTCCTACGTTTTCGACGCCCGCCGAGCGAGGCCACTTTTGGACAAGATCCTGATTCGTGGGGCCCGTACCCACAACCTGAAGAACATCGACCTGACCCTGCCACGGGACAAGCTGATCGTCATCACCGGCCTGTCCGGATCCGGCAAATCCTCCCTGGCCTTCGACACCTTGTACGCCGAAGGCCAGCGACGCTATGTCGAATCGCTGTCGGCCTATGCCCGGCAGTTCCTGTCGATGATGGAAAAACCCGACGTCGACACCATCGAAGGCTTGTCGCCGGCGATCTCCATCGAACAGAAGTCGACCTCGCATAACCCGCGGTCGACGGTCGGCACCATTACCGAGATCTACGATTACCTGCGCTTGCTGTATGCGCGAGTCGGTATTCCGCGCTGCCCTGACCACGACGCCCCGCTGGAAGCCCAGACCGTCAGCCAGATGGTCGACCTGGTGCTGGCCCAGCCGGAAGGCAGCAAGCTGATGCTGCTCGCACCGGTGATTCGCGAGCGCAAGGGCGAACACCTGATGGTTTTCGAAGAGCTGCGCGCCCAGGGTTTCGTGCGTGCGCGGGTCAACGGCAAGTTATGCGAGTTGGACGAGCTGCCGAAGCTTGATAAACAGAAGAAGCATTCGATCGATGTAGTGGTCGACCGCTTCAAGGTCCGGGCCGACCTGCAACAGCGCCTGGCGGAGTCCTTCGAAACCGCGCTGAAACTGGCCGACGGCATAGCTCTGGTAGCCCCGATGGATGACGAGCCAGGCGAAGAGATCATCTTCTCCGCGCGCTTCGCCTGCCCGATCTGCGGCCACGCCATCAGCGAACTGGAGCCCAAGCTGTTCTCCTTCAACAATCCGGCCGGCGCCTGCCCGACCTGTGACGGCCTGGGGGTCAAGCAGTTCTTCGACACCAAGCGACTGGTCAATGGCGAGCTGACCCTGGCCGAGGGGGCGATTCGCGGGTGGGACAGGCGCAACGTCTATTACTTCCAGATGCTCGGTTCGCTGGCGGCCCACTACAAGTTCAGCCTGGACAAGCCGTTCAACGAGCTGCCCGCCGACCAGCAAAAATTCATCCTGCACGGCAGCGGCTCGCAGAACGTCGATTTCAAATACCTGAATGACCGCGGCGATATCGTCAAGCGCTCCCACCCGTTCGAAGGCATCGTGCCGAACCTGGAGCGGCGCTACCGCGAGACCGAGTCGGCCAGCGTGCGCGAAGAACTGGCGAAGTTCCTCAGCACCCAGCCCTGCCCGGATTGCCGCGGTACTCGTTTGCGCCGGGAAGCGCGACATGTGTGGGTCGGTGAAAAAACCCTACCGGCGGTGACCAGCCTGCCAATCGGCGATGCCACCGATTACTTCGGCGGCCTCAAGCTCACTGGCCGCCGTGGCGAAATCGCCGACAAGATCCTCAAGGAAATCCGTGAGCGCTTGCAGTTCCTGGTGAACGTCGGCCTGGACTACCTGACCCTCGATCGCAGCGCAGACACCCTATCCGGCGGCGAAGCCCAGCGTATCCGCCTGGCCAGCCAGATCGGCGCGGGCCTGGTCGGGGTGATGTATATCCTCGACGAACCGTCCATTGGTCTGCACCAACGCGACAATGACCGGTTGCTCGGAACGCTGAAACACCTGCGGGACATCGGCAATACGGTGATCGTGGTCGAGCACGATGAAGACGCGATTCGCCTGGCCGATTACGTGGTGGACATCGGCCCAGGCGCCGGCGTGCACGGTGGGCATATTGTCGCTCAAGGCACCGCAGCCGAAGTGATGGCGCACCCCGACTCCCTGACAGGCAAATACCTCTCGGGCCGGGTGAAGATCAAGGTGCCGGCCAAGCGCACCCCGCGCAATAAGAAGCTGTCGCTGACCCTTAAAGGAGCTCGCGGCAACAACCTGCGCAACGTCGACCTGGAAATCCCGATCGGCCTGCTGACCTGCGTTACCGGCGTCTCCGGCTCCGGCAAGTCGACGCTGATCAACAACACGCTGTTTCCTCTCAGCGCCACGGCCTTGAACGGCGCCACCACGCTTGAAGCTGCTGCTCACGACAGTATCAAGGGCCTGGAGCACCTGGACAAAGTGGTCGACATCGACCAGAGCCCGATCGGGCGGACGCCGCGTTCCAACCCAGCGACCTACACCGGGTTGTTCACGCCAATCCGCGAACTGTTCGCCGGCGTACCGGAATCCCGCTCACGGGGCTATGGGCCTGGTCGGTTCTCGTTCAACGTCAAGGGCGGACGCTGCGAAGCTTGTCAGGGCGACGGCTTGATCAAGGTGGAAATGCATTTCCTGCCCGACATCTATGTCCCGTGCGACGTGTGCAAGAGCAAGCGCTACAACCGCGAAACCCTGGAGATCAAATACAAGGGCAAGAACATCCACGAAACCCTGGAAATGACCATCGAGGAAGCCCGGGTGTTCTTCGACGCGGTACCGGCGCTGGCACGCAAGCTCCAGACGTTGATGGACGTAGGGCTTTCCTACATCAAGCTCGGGCAGTCAGCGACGACCTTGTCTGGCGGTGAAGCGCAGCGGGTCAAGCTGTCACGCGAGCTGTCCAAGCGCGATACCGGCAAGACTTTGTATATTCTCGACGAGCCGACCACAGGTCTGCACTTCGCCGATATCCAACAGTTGCTCGACGTGCTGCATCGCCTCCGCGACCACGGCAACACCGTGGTGGTGATCGAGCACAATCTGGATGTGATCAAGACCGCTGACTGGCTGGTGGACCTGGGGCCGGAAGGCGGCTCCAAGGGTGGTCAGATCATTGCCGTGGGTACGCCGGAGCAGGTGGCCGAAATGAAGCAGTCCTACACCGGCTACTACCTCAAGCCATTGCTGGAACGTGATCGGGACTGATTTCGCCCGAGCACTAAAAAGCCCCTGTCATCTCATCGATGACAGGGGCTTTTTGTTTTATTGTGGGAGCAAGCTTGCTTCCACAAATCAGAACTGCGATTGCAGGTAGTTCTCCAACCCGATCAGCTTGATCAGCCCCAACTGCTTCTCCAGCCAGTAGGTGTGGTCTTCTTCGGTGTCGTTGAGCTGAATCCGCAAAATCTCACGGGTCACGTAGTCGTTGTGCTGCTCGCAGAGCTCGATGCCTTTGCACAGCGCGGCGCGGACTTTGTACTCCAGGCGCAGGTCGGCGGCGAGCATGTCGGGCACCGTGGCGCCGACGTCCAGGTCATCGGCACGCATGCGCGGCGTCCCTTCGAGCATCAGGATCCGACGCATCAGCGCATCGGCGTGCTGGGTCTCTTCTTCCATCTCGTGGTTGATACGTTCGTAGAGCTCGGTAAAACCCCAGTCCTCGTACATCCGCGAGTGGATGAAATATTGATCACGGGCTGCCAGCTCGCCGGTCAGCAACGTGTTGAGGTAATCGATTACGTCTGGGTGACCTTGCATCGCCCTACATCTCCACAAGCTTTTAAAGGTTGTAGTTTGAACCAAGCTGACCGCAAGGTCACTCGGCTATCGCAATAAAAGTGAAGAAAATCTGAGAAAAGCAGGGTAAATAACACAAAAACCGCCCAAATGAGGGCGGTTCTGCTTCTCGTTTAGACTTAGTTAAGCTGTACGCCCATGGCTTTTGCGATCCCTTCTCCATAAGCAGCGTCTGCCTTGAAGAAATGCTGCAGCTGGCGGTCGATAACATCCGCCGAGACACCCGCCATTGCACCGGCGATATTGCTGATCAACAGCGCTTTCTGCTCATCGTTCATCAAGCGGAACAGCGCACCGGCATGGCTGTAGTAGTCGGTATCTTCGCGATGATCATACCGATCCGCTGCACCGCTGAGGGCCAGTGCCGGCTCCGCATAACGCGGCGCCTGCTTCGGCGCCTCCACGAAGCTGTTTGGCTCATAGTTCGGAGCCGCGCCGCCATTGCTGCCGAACGCCATCGCGCCGTCGCGCTGGTAGGTATTGACCGGGCTGCGCGGCGCGTTCACCGGCAACTGCTGGTGGTTGGTGCCTACGCGGTAGCGGTGTGCATCGGCATAGGCAAACACACGACCCTGCAGCATGCGATCAGGCGAGAGACCCACACCCGGCACCATGTTGCTAGGCCCGAATGCCGCTTGCTCGACTTCGGCGAAGTAGTTCAGCGGGTTGCGGTTGAGCTCCAGCTCGCCGACTTCGATCAGCGGAAACTCTTTCTGCGACCAGGTCTTGGTCACATCGAACGGGTTTTCGTAATGGGCCGCGGCCTGTGCCTCGGTCATGATCTGGATGCAGACACTCCATTTCGGGAAATCACCGCGCTCGATCGCGTTGAACAGGTCGCGCTGGGC
Organism: Pseudomonas sp. Z5-35; assembly: GCF_051131945.1. Taxonomy (NCBI): domain Bacteria; kingdom Pseudomonadati; phylum Pseudomonadota; class Gammaproteobacteria; order Pseudomonadales; family Pseudomonadaceae; genus Pseudomonas; species Pseudomonas sp. Z5-35. The sequence continues at coordinate 688,321 of NZ_CP071640.1, read as the reverse complement.
ATAATCCGGATCGGTGCCCGCCAAGCGTGCAGCTTCGGCCGGCGCGAGGTTCTTGATGCCCTGCTTGGTCTTGTAGTGCCATTTCACCCAGTGACGCTCACCCTGGGCATTGGTCAGGCTGTAGGTGTGGCTGCCGAAACCGTGCATGTGACGGTAGCCGTCAGGAATACCGCGATCAGAGAACAGAATGGTGACTTGGTGCAACGCTTCGGGCGAGTGCGACCAGAAGTCCCACATCATCTGGGCACTTTTGAGGTTGCTTTGTGGCAGGCGCTTCTGGGTGTGAATGAAGTCTGGAAACTTCAGTGGGTCGCGGATGAAAAACACCGGTGTGTTGTTGCCGACGATGTCCCAGTTGCCTTCCTCGGTGTAGAACTTCAAGGCGAAACCGCGTGGATCGCGCTCAGTGTCGGCTGAACCACGCTCGCCACCCACGGTGGAAAACCGCAGGAAGGTGGGCGTCTGCTTGCCGATCGACTCGAACAGCTTGGCGCTGGTGTATTGGGTAATGTCGCGAGTTACGGTGAAGGTGCCGTAAGCGCCCGAACCCTTTGCGTGCACGCGACGCTCGGGGATGTTTTCGCGGTTGAAATGAGCAAGCTTTTCGATCAGGTGGAAATCGTCGAGTAGCAGCGGGCCACGTGGGCCGGCGGAGCGAGAGTTCTGGTTATCGGCGACAGGAGCGCCACTGGCGGTCGTAAGCGTTTTGGTCTGGCTCATGCTCAAATCTTCCTAGGTCGGTCTTCGGACTGCCGGCTAATCGGCTGGTGAGGAGTATCGATGAACAACATGACGCCTACAAATTCATTAAATTTTAGGTATCAATAGATTTTCTCTACCAATAACCCCCGCCATTCATAGTGAAGCCCGCTGGGCCGTGGAAGCTTGTATGGATAACGCTTTTGTTACGGGCATAAAAAACCGGGCACTAGGCCCGGTTCTTCGTTACAGACTGTCGTCTTACTCGGCGCTTACAGCTTCGCCAGCAGTAGCACGATCAACCAACTCGACGTACGCCATAGGCGCGTTGTCGCCAGCGCGGAAACCGCACTTGAGGATGCGCAGGTAGCCACCCTCACGGGTAGCGTAACGCTTGCCCAGATCGTTGAAGAGCTTACCAACGATAGCTTTCGAACGGGTACGGTCGAAAGCCAGGCGGCGGTTAGCCAGGCTGTCTGTCTTGGCCAGAGTGATCAGCGGCTCAGCAACGCGACGCAGTTCTTTGGCTTTCGGCAGTGTAGTTTTGATCAGCTCGTGCTCGAACAGCGACACCGCCATGTTTTGGAACATGGCCTTGCGGTGCGAGCTGGTGCGGCTCAGGTGACGTCCACTTTTACGATGACGCATGGTTCATTCCTTACCAAACACAACGTTCGGTGATTACGACGATCAGGCAGTCGCCTTGTCGTCCTTCTTAAGACTTGCAGGCGGCCAGTTGTCGAGGCGCATGCCGAGGGACAGACCGCGGGAGGCCAGAACGTCCTTGATTTCAGTCAAGGATTTCTTGCCAAGGTTCGGAGTCTTCAACAGCTCTACTTCGGTACGCTGAATCAGGTCGCCGATGTAGTAGATGTTTTCCGCCTTAAGGCAGTTAGCCGAACGTACAGTCAGTTCCAGATCGTCAACCGGGCGAAGCAGGATCGGATCGATCTCGTCTTCTTGCTCGACAACCACTGGCTCACTGTCACCCTTGAGGTCGACGAACGCAGCCAACTGCTGTTGCAGGATGGTTGCAGCGCGGCGGATAGCCTCTTCAGGATCCAGGGTACCGTTGGTTTCCAGATCAATAACCAGCTTGTCCAGGTTAGTACGCTGTTCGACACGGGCGTTTTCCACCACGTATGCGATACGGCGAACCGGGCTGAACGAAGAGTCAAGCTGCAAGCGACCGATGCTGCGGCTTTCGTCTTCATCGCTCTGACGCGAGTCTGCCGGTTCATAACCACGACCACGAGCTACGGTGAGCTTCATGTTCAGGGCGCCGTTAGACGCCAGGTTAGCGATTACGTGATCGGGGTTAACGATCTCGACATCGTGATCCAGCTGAATATCGGCAGCGGTAACCACCCCCGAACCCTTCTTCGACAAGGTCAGCGTAACTTCGTCACGACCGTGCAGCTTGATAGCCAGACCTTTAAGGTTCAACAGGATTTCAATTACATCTTCCTGTACACCTTCGATGGCGCTGTACTCATGGAGTACACCGTCAATCTCGGCCTCGACTACTGCACAGCCGGGCATTGAGGACAACAGGATGCGGCGCAGCGCGTTGCCCAGGGTGTGGCCGAAACCACGCTCGAGAGGCTCGAGTGTGATCTTGGCGCGGGTTGGACTGACAACCTGCACATCAATGTGGCGGGGTGTCAGGAACTCATTTACCGAAATCTGCATGGATGCACCTATTTTCTAGCCCTTACTTGGAGTAGAGCTCGACAATCAGGCTTTCGTTGATGTCGGCGGACAGATCACTGCGAGCAGGCACGTTCTTGAAAACGCCCGACTTCTTCTCAGTGTCTACTTCTACCCATTCTACGCGGCCACGTTGGGCACACAGATCGAGAGCTTGGACAATGCGAAGTTGGTTCTTTGCTTTCTCGCGAACAGCAACCACGTCACCAGCACGAACCTGGTAGGACGGTACGTTTACGGTCTGACCGTTAACGCTGATCGACTTGTGCGATACCAGCTGACGAGATTCGGCACGAGTAGAACCGAAACCCATACGGTATACAACGTTGTCCAGGCGGCATTCGAGCAGCTGCAACAGGTTTTCGCCGGTTGCGCCTTTCTTGCCAGCAGCTTCTTTGTAGTAGCCGCTGAATTGACGCTCGAGAACGCCGTAGATACGACGGACCTTCTGCTTTTCACGCAGTTGGGTGCCGTAATCGGACTGGCGACCGCGGCGTTGGCCGTGGATACCAGGTGCTGCTTCAATGTTGCACTTCGATTCGATCGCGCGCACGCCGCTCTTCAGAAAGAGATCGGTGCCTTCGCGACGAGCGAGTTTGCATTTTGGACCAATGTAACGAGCCATTCTTTACAATCTCCTGGATTACACGCGGCGCTTCTTCGGCGGACGGCACCCGTTGTGCGGGATAGGCGTCACGTCGGTGATGCTGGCGATCTTGTAGCCACAGCCGTTCAAAGCGCGGACTGCGGATTCACGACCTGGACCTGGACCTTTGACGTTGACGTCGAGGTTTTTCAGGCCGTATTCCAGCGCAGCTTGACCAGCACGCTCGGCAGCTACTTGAGCAGCGAACGGGGTGGACTTGCGGGAACCGCGGAAACCCGAACCACCGGAGGTAGCCCAGGAAAGAGCGTTACCTTGACGGTCGGTAATGGTCACGATGGTGTTGTTAAAAGAAGCATGGATGTGGGCGATGCCATCAACCACTGTCTTTTTAACTTTTTTACGAGGACGAGCAGCAGGTTTTGCCATGATTAAATTCCTGTCGATTCGCTGGGGCGATTACTTGCGGATCGGCTTACGCGGACCTTTACGGGTACGCGCGTTGGTCTTGGTACGCTGACCGCGCACTGGAAGACCACGACGATGACGCAGACCGCGATAGCAACCGAGGTCCATCAAGCGCTTGATTTTCATGTTGATTTCGCGACGCAGGTCACCTTCAGTGGTGAACTTCGCCACTTCGCCACGCAGCTGTTCAATTTGCTCGTCGCTCAGATCCTTGATCTTTGCCGCTGGGTTGACCCCAGTCTCTGCACAAATTTTCTGTGCAGTAGTGCGACCAACACCATAGATGTAGGTCAGCGAGATAACAGTATGCTTGTTATCTGGAATGTTAACGCCTGCAATACGGGCCATTCAGTGGGACTCCAATTGACAGCTACCTACGCCCCGGAAGCCAAGAAATAGGGCGCGAGATAATATCGCTGTAATAACAAATAATCAACCCGGCAGCGCACTAGCTGCCGGGCTTAAAGCACAATCACACTCAGCCTTGGCGCTGTTTGTGACGCGGTTCCGCGCTGCAAATTACCCGAACAACACCTTCGCGGCGAATAATCTTGCAGTTACGGCACAGCTTTTTCACCGATGCACGAACTTTCATCACCAACTCCTCGAACCTTATGGACGCTACTCAGCGCAACATGCCGCTGCCGTAGCCCTTCAGGTTGGCTTTCTTCATCAGGGATTCGTACTGGTGCGAAACGAGGTGCGATTGTACTTGGGACATGAAGTCCATCACAACCACGACCACGATCAGCAACGAGGTCCCGCCAAGGTAGAACGGTACGTTTGCCGCAACCACCAGGAACTGGGGAAGCAAGCAGACGGCCGTCATGTAAAGAGCACCGAACAAGGTCAAGCGAGTCAGAACGCCATCAATGTAGCGCGCAGACTGCTCACCCGGACGGATACCCGGAATAAAGGCACCGGACTTCTTCAGGTTTTCCGCTACGTCTTTCGGATTGAACATCAACGCCGTATAGAAGAAGCAGAAGAAAATAATCCCTGCACTAAACAGCAGAATATTCAACGGCTGACCAGGAGCGATCGACTGCGAGATGTCCTGCAACCAGCCCATACCTTCAGACTGGCCGAACCAGGCACCCAACGAAGCCGGGAACAGCAAGATGCTGCTCGCGAAAATGGCCGGAATAACGCCGGCCATGTTCACCTTCAACGGCAAGTGGCTGGTCTGCGCAGCAAACACCTTACGGCCCTGCTGACGCTTGGCGTAGTGAACGGCGATACGACGCTGACCACGCTCAATGAACACCACGAAACCGATAATCGCTACTGCCAGCAAACCGATGGCAACCAGGGCGAAAATGTTGATATCACCCTGACGCGCAGACTCGAAAGACTGCCCGATCGCTCTCGGAAGACCGGCGACGATACCTGCGAAGATCAACATCGAGATACCGTTGCCAACACCACGCTCAGTAATCTGCTCACCCAGCCACATCATGAACATTGCGCCCGCCACAAAAGTGGTTACCGCAACGAAATGGAAGCCAAAGTCACCAGTGAACGCCACGCCCTGCCCTGCCAGCCCGATGGACATGCCAACAGCCTGGACAAGAGCAAGGACGACGGTGAGGTAGCGGGTGTACTGGCTGATCTTGCGACGGCCAGCTTCACCTTCCTTCTTCAACTGCTCCAGCTGCGGGCTGACGGCGGTCATCAATTGCATGATGATCGATGCCGAGATGTACGGCATGATCCCCAGTGCAAAGATGCTCATCCGTTCCAGCGCGCCGCCGGAAAACATGTTGAACAAGCTAAGAATGGTCCCCTCATTCTGTCGAAACAGGTCCGCGAGTCGGTCCGGGTTAATACCTGGAACCGGGATGTGTGCGCCTATTCGGTAGACGATAATCGCCAGGAACAGAAAACGCAGACGAGCCCAGAGTTCAGACATACCGCCTTTGCCGAGCGCAGAGAGAGCACCTTGCTTAGCCATTTATTCCTCGAACTTGCCGCCAGCTGCTTCGATAGCCGCACGCGCACCTTTGGTGGCGCCGATTCCCTTTCCGATGGTGACAGCACGAGCAACTTCGCCCGACAGCATGATTTTCACACGCTGTACGTTCTGGTTGATCACGTTGGCATCCTTCAGGGACTGCACGGTGACGATGTCGCCGTCCACTTTAGCCAGCTCGGACAGACGCACTTCTGCGCGGTCCATGGCTTTCAGGGAAACGAAACCGAACTTCGGCAGGCGACGATGCAGCGGCTGTTGACCGCCTTCAAAGCCTGGAGCAATGGTGCCACCGGAGCGGGAGGTCTGACCTTTGTGGCCACGGCCACCGGTCTTGCCCAAACCACTACCGATACCACGGCCCGGACGATGCTTTTCGCGACGGGAACCCGGCGCTGGACTCAGATCATTGAGTTTCATCGATTAACCCTCGACACGCAGCATGTAGTAAGCCTTGTTGATCATCCCGCGATTCTCGGGAGTATCCAGGACTTCTACAGTGTGACCGATGCGACGCAGACCCAGACCCTTAACGCACAGTTTGTGGTTAGGGATGCGGCCGGTCATGCTTTTGATCAGCGTAACTTTTACGGTAGCCATGATCAGAAGATCTCCTTGACGCTTTTGCCACGCTTGGCGGCAATGGATTCAGGAGACTGCATTGCTTTCAAACCCTTGAAAGTGGCGTGAACCACGTTTACCGGGTTAGTCGAGCCGTAGCACTTGGCCAGAACGTTCTGAACGCCAGCAACTTCGAGGACAGCACGCATAGCGCCGCCAGCGATGATACCGGTACCTTCAGAAGCAGGCTGCATGTACACCTTCGAAGCGCCATGGGCGGACTTCATTGCGTACTGCAGAGTGGTGCCGTTCAGATCAACCTGGATCATGTTGCGGCGAGCAGCTTCCATTGCCTTCTGGATCGCAGCAGGCACTTCACGCGACTTGCCACGGCCGAAGCCAACACGGCCCTTACCATCACCCACCACGGTCAACGCGGTGAAAGTGAAGATACGGCCGCCTTTGACGGTTTTGGCTACGCGGTTAACTTGAACCAGCTTCTCGATGTAGCCTTCGTCGCGCTTTTGGTCGTTATTTGACATAACTTAGAACTCCAGCCCAGCTTCACGAGCAGCATCAGCCAGCGCCTTGACGCGGCCGTGGTACTTGAAGCCAGAGCGGTCGAAAGCCACCTGCGAGACGCCAGCGGCTTTAGCACGCGTAGCGACCAGCTGGCCAACCTTAGTGGCCGCGTCGATGTTGCCAGTGGCGCCATCACGCAGTTCTTTATCCAAAGTCGAGGCACTTGCCAGGACTTTGTTGCCGTCGGCCGAAATGACCTGGGCGTAGATGTGCTGCGACGAGCGGAACACGCAGAGACGCACGACTTCGAGTTCGTGCATTTTCAGGCGTGCTTTGCGAGCGCGACGCAGTCGAGTAACTTTTTTGTCGGTCATTTGCTATGCCCTACTTCTTCTTGGCTTCTTTACGACGGACGACTTCGTCCGCGTAGCGCACACCTTTGCCTTTGTACGGCTCTGGTGGACGGAAGTCGCGGATCTCGGCGGCCACTTGACCTACCAGCTGCTTGTCGATGCCCTTGATCAGGATATCGGTCTGGCTAGGAGTCTCAGCGGTGATGCCTTCCGGCAGTTCATAATCCACTGGATGCGAGAAGCCAAGAGCCAGGTTCAGCACTGTGCCTTTTGCTTGCGCTTTGTAACCAACACCGACCAGCTGGAGCTTGCGCTCGAAGCCTTGGCTTACGCCTTGGACCATGTTGTTTACCAACGCACGAGTGGTACCAGCCATTGCGCGAGTCTGTTGATCGCCATTGCGAGCAGCGAAACGCAGCTCACCAGCTTCTTCAACGATCTCAACGGACGAATGGATGTTCAGTTGCAGAGTGCCCTTGGCACCCTTCACCGAAAGCTGTTGGCCTGCGAATTTGACTTCGACACCGGCTGGCAGCTTAACGGGGTTCTTAGCGACGCGTGACATGCTTATCCCCCCTTAGAACACAGTGCAAAGAACTTCGCCGCCGACACCGGCAGCGCGCGCAGCACGATCCGTCATCACACCTTTGTTGGTGGAGACGATAGACACACCGAGACCGCCACGAACTTTTGGCAGATCATCGACGGACTTGTACTGACGCAGGCCAGGACGGCTAACGCGCTTCACTTCCTCGATGACCGGACGGCCTTCGAAGTACTTCAGCTCGATGGACAGCAGTGGCTTGATTTCGCTGCTGATCTGATAACCCGCAATGTAACCTTCGTCCTTCAGGACTTTGGCAACAGCTACCTTCAACGTAGAAGATGGCATGCTTACGACGGACTTTTCAGCCATCTGGGCATTACGGATACGAGTTAGCATGTCCGCTAACGGGTCCTGCATACTCATGGGCTAGACGCTCCTAATACACAAAAAATTAGCCTTTCGGCTAGTACGTGTCGCCGAGCGCATCCGTGCAATAAAAACACGGGCTCAGGCGAGCCGGGTATTCTAGACACACCCCACAAATGAATCAAGCCCCAAAAGGGGCTTGATTCAAGTTCAAGGTCACCGACGGTCAGGATCTTGCGATCCCGGACGCCGTGACTTTGACAGTGCTTACCAGCTGGCTTTAACCAGACCTGGAACGTCACCACGCATTGCAGCTTGACGCAGCATGTTACGACCGAGGCCGAACTTGCGGTACACGCCGTGCGGACGACCAGTCAGGCGGCAGCGGTTACGCATGCGCGAAGCGCTGGCGTCACGTGGCTGCTTCTGCAGTGCTACGGTAGCTTCCCAACGTGCTTCTGGACTTGCGTTCAGATCCACGATGATCGCTTTCAGCGCTGCACGCTTGGTGGCGTACTTGGCAACGGTGAGCTGACGCTTCAGCTCACGGTTCTTCATGCTCTTCTTGGCCATTTTCCTACTCCAATCAGTTGCGGAACGGGAATTTGAAAGCGCGCAGCAGTGCGCGACCTTCGTCATCCGTCCGAGCAGTGGTGGTCAGGGTAATGTCCAGACCGCGGAGAGCATCGATCTTGTCGTAATCGATTTCCGGGAAAATGATCTGCTCTTTTACGCCCATGCTGTAGTTGCCACGACCATCGAAGGACTTGGCATTCAGGCCGCGGAAGTCGCGAACCCGAGGCAGGGAGATCGACAGCAGACGATCCAGGAACTCGTACATACGCTCACGGCGCAGGGTCACTTTGACGCCGATCGGCCAACCTTCACGGACTTTAAAGCCAGCGATGGATTTCCGAGCGTAAGTCACAACGACTTTCTGACCGGTGATCTTTTCCAGGTCGGCAACAGCGTGCTCGATGACTTTTTTGTCGCCGATCGCTTCGCCCAGACCCATGTTCAGGGTGATTTTGGTAACGCGCGGAACTTCCATCACGTTCGAAAGCTTAAGTTCTTCCTTAAGTTTCGGTGCGATTTCCTTCCGGTAAATCTCTTTTAGTCGTGCCATGGTCTTCTACCTAGCAGTGTTCAAGCATCAACCGCTTTTTGGGTCGACTTGAAGACACGAATTTTCTTACCGTCTTCTACTTTGAAACCAACGCGGTCAGCCTTGTTGGTTTCGCCGTTGAAGATGGCGACGTTGGAAGCGTGCAATGGCGCTTCTTTCTCGACGATACCGCCCTGTACGCCCGACATCGGGTTAGGCTTGGTATGACGCTTGACCAGGTTCAGACCACCCACAACCAGACGGTTGTCAGCAAGAACCTTCAGCACCTTACCGCGCTTACCTTTGTCTTTGCCGGCGATCACGATGATCTCGTCGTCACGACGAATCTTTTGCATGTCGGATCTCCTTACAGCACTTCTGGGGCGAGCGAGACGATCTTCATGAACTTCTCAGTACGAAGTTCACGGGTCACTGGCCCAAAGATACGGGTGCCGATCGGCTCTTGCTTGTTGTTCAACAGAACAGCAGCGTTGCCATCAAAGCGGATGATGGAGCCGTCAGCACGACGAACGCCATGGCGAGTGCGGACTACGACAGCAGTCATCACTTGGCCTTTTTTCACCTTACCGCGAGGAATTGCTTCCTTGACGGTAACTTTGATGATGTCACCGATACCAGCGTAACGACGATGGGAGCCACCCAGCACCTTGATGCACATAACACGGCGAGCGCCGCTGTTATCGGCCACATCGAGCATGGATTGAGTCTGAATCATATAATTTCTCCGACCCCTAGTCCTTAGACTTCCACAGCGCGTTCGAGAACATCAACCAGCGCCCAAGACTTGGTCTTGGCCAAAGGACGAGTTTCACGAATAGTGACTTTGTCGCCGATGTGGCACTGATTGGTTTCGTCGTGCGCGTGCAGCTTAGTCGAACGCTTAACGTATTTACCGTAGATCGGGTGCTTAACGCGACGCTCGATCAGAACGGTGATGGTTTTGTCCATCTTGTCGCTGACAACACGGCCAGTCAGCGTACGGACAGTTTTTTCGGCTTCAGCCATGATCACTTACCTGCCTGCTGGTTGAGCACAGTTTTCACGCGAGCGATGTCACGCTTAACTTGCGAGAGCAGATGAGACTGCCCCAACTGGCCAGTTGCTTTCTGCATACGCAGATTGAACTGGTCGCGCAGCAGGCCGAGCAGTTGCTCGTTCAGCTGCTGTGCTGATTTTTCACGAAGTTCATTCGCTTTCATCACATCACCGTCCGTTTAACAAAGGAGGTGGCGAGCGGCAGCTTTGCAGCAGCCAGGGCGAAAGCCTCACGCGCCAGCTCTTCAGAAACACCCTCGATTTCATACAGGACTTTACCTGGCTGAATCTGGGCAACCCAGTACTCCACGTTACCCTTACCTTTACCCATCCGAACTTCGAGTGGCTTCTTGGTGACAGGCTTGTCCGGGAATACACGGATCCAGATCTTGCCGCCACGTTTTACGTGACGGGTCAGAGCACGACGCGCTGACTCGATCTGACGAGCGGTGAGACGACCACGAGCAACAGACTTCAGCGCGAACTCGCCGAAGCTGACTTTGCTACCGCGCAATGCCAGGCCACGGTTGTGGCCGGTCATCTGCTTGCGGAACTTCGTACGCTTTGGTTGCAACATTTGGCGTACCCCTTACTTAGCAGCTTTTTTACGAGGCGCTGGTGCTTGTGGTTTCAGTTCTTCTTGGCGACCACCAATTACTTCGCCTTTGAAGATCCAAACCTTTACACCGATCACACCGTAAGTGGTGTGAGCTTCGTAGTTGGCATAGTCGATGTCGGCACGCAGGGTGTGCAGAGGCACACGACCTTCGCGATACCATTCAGTACGTGCGATTTCAGCACCGCCGAGACGACCGCTCACTTGGATTTTGATGCCTTTGGCACCAATGCGCATTGCGTTCTGTACAGCGCGCTTCATAGCGCGACGGAACATTACGCGACGCTCCAGCTGCTGAGCTACGCTCTGCGCAACCAGCATACCGTCGAGCTCCGGCTTGCGGATCTCTTCGATATTGATGTGCACAGGCACACCCATTTGCTTGGTCAGGTCCTGACGCAGCTTCTCAACATCTTCACCTTTCTTCCCGATAACGATACCTGGACGAGCGGTGTGGATGGTGATGCGTGCAGTCTGCGCCGGACGATGGATATCGATACGGCTTACGGACGCGCTTTTTAGTTTGTCTTGGAGATACTCACGCACCTTCAGATCAGCGAACAAATAGTCCGCATAAGTCCGACCGTCTGCGTACCAGACGGAGGTGTGCTCCTTGACGATTCCCAGGCGAATGCCAATGGGATGTACTTTCTGACCCATCTCTTCGACTCCGTTACTTGTCAGCAACCTTGACAGTGATATGGCAAGACCGCTTGACGATGCGATCAGCACGGCCTTTGGCACGTGGCATGATGCGCTTCAGCGAACGCCCTTCGTTGACGAAAACGGTGCTGACCTTCAGGTCATCAACGTCTGCGCCTTCGTTATGCTCGGCGTTGGCTACGGCCGACTCCAGCACTTTCTTCATGATCTCGGCGGCTTTCTTACTGCTGAAAGCCAACAGGTTGAGCGCTTCGCCCACCTTCTTCCCGCGGATCTGGTCGGCGACCAAGCGGGCTTTCTGGGCGGAGATTCGAGCGCCCGACAACTTAGCGGCTACTTCCATTTCCTAACCCCTTAACGCTTGGCTTTCTTGTCAGCCACGTGCCCACGATATGTGCGGGTACCGGCGAACTCGCCCAGTTTGTGGCCGACCATGTCTTCGTTCACAAGAACTGGGACGTGCTGGCGACCGTTGTGTACTGCGATGGTCAGACCGACCATTTGTGGCAGGATCATCGAACGACGCGACCAGGTCTTAACTGGTTTGCGATCGTTCTTTTCCGCCGCCACTTCGATCTTCTTCAGTAGGTGAAGATCAATAAAAGGACCTTTTTTCAGAGAACGTGGCACTGTCGTATCCCTCTATTTACTTGCGACGACGGACGATCATTTTGTCGGTACGCTTATTACCACGAGTCTTCGCGCCCTTAGTCGGGAAGCCCCATGGCGATACCGGATGACGACCACCAGAGGTACGACCTTCACCACCACCATGTGGGTGGTCAACCGGGTTCATGGCAACACCACGAACGGTTGGGCGAACGCCACGCCAGCGCTTGGCACCCGCTTTACCCAACGAACGCAGGCTGTGCTCGGAGTTCGAGACTTCGCCCAGGGTCGCACGGCATTCAGCCAGTACTTTACGCATCTCACCAGAACGCAGACGCAGGGTCACGTAGACACCTTCACGAGCGATCAACTGAGCCGAAGCACCAGCGGAACGAGCGATTTGCGCGCCTTTACCTGGCTTCAATTCGATGCCGTGTACGGTGCTACCAACTGGAATGTTACGCAGTTGCAGAGCGTTGCCCGGCTTGATCGGCGCCAAGGCACCTGCAATCAGCTGGTCGCCAGCGCTCACGCCTTTAGGGGCGATGATGTAGCGACGCTCGCCATCTGCGTACAGCAGCAGAGCGATGTGCGCAGTACGGTTTGGATCGTATTCGATACGCTCGACGGTGGCAGCGATGCCATCCTTGTCGTTGCGACGGAAGTCGACCAGACGATAATGCTGCTTATGACCACCACCGATGTGACGAGTGGTAATACGGCCATTGTTGTTACGACCACCAGACTTCGATTTTTTCTCGAGCAGCGGTGCGTGAGGAGCGCCTTTATGCAGCTCCTGGTTGACCACCTTGACCACAAAACGGCGGCCAGGGGAAGTCGGTTTGCATTTAACGATTGCCATGATGCACCCCTTCCTTACTCAGCACTGCTGCTGAAATCGAGATCTTGGCCTGGCTGAAGGGAGATAACTGCCTTCTTCCAGTCATTACGCTTGCCCAGACCGCGAGCAGTGCGCTTGCTCTTACCCAGAACATTCAGGGTAGTAACGCGCTCTACTTTCACGCTGAACAGGCTTTCGACGGCCTTCTTGATTTCCAGCTTGGTTGCGTCGGTCGCAACCTTGAAAACGAACTGGCCTTTCTTGTCTGCCAGAACCGTAGCCTTCTCGGAAACGTGCGGGCCAAGCAGAACTTTAAATACGCGTTCCTGGTTCATCCCAGCAGCTCCTCGAATTTCTTCACGGCCGACACGGTGATCAACACCTTGTCGTATGCGATCAGACTGACCGGATCGGAACCCTGAACGTCACGAACATCGACGTGCGGCAGGTTACGAGCAGCCAGGTACAGGTTCTGATCAACAGCGTCAGACACGATCAGGACGTCAGTCAGGCCCATGCCATTCAGCTTGTTCAGCAGATCTTTGGTTTTCGGTGCTTCAACAGCGAAGTCCTGAACCACGACCAGACGATCAGTACGCACCAGCTCAGCAAGGATGGAACGCATTGCTGCGCGATACATCTTCTTGTTCAGCTTCTGGGTGTGATCCTGAGGACGAGCTGCGAAAGTGGTACCGCCGCCACGCCAGATAGGGCTACGGATAGTACCGGCACGAGCACGGCCAGTACCTTTCTGACGCCATGGGCGCTTACCGCCACCACGAACGTCGGAACGGGTCTTTTGCTGCTTGCTACCTTGACGGCCGCCGGCCATGTAGGCCACGACTGCTTGGTGAACCAGCGTCTCGTTGAATTCGCCGCCAAATGTCAGTTCGGAAACTTCGATCGCTTGAGCGTCATTTACATTTAATTGCATGTCAGCTTCCCCTTAACCGCGAGCCTTGGCTGCTGGACGTACAACCAAGTTGCCGCCAGTAGCGCCAGGAACAGCGCCCTTGACCAACAACAGATTGCGTTCAGCGTCCACGCGCACTACTTCAAGGGACTGCACGGTCACGCGCTCAGCGCCCATATGACCGGACATTTTTTTGCCCTTGAATACACGACCAGGAGTCTGGCACTGGCCGATAGAGCCTGGAACGCGGTGGGACACGGAGTTACCGTGGGTATTATCTTGCCCGCGGAAGTTCCAACGCTTGATCGTACCCTGGAAGCCTTTACCTTTGGACTGACCGGTTACATCAACCAGTTGACCAGCAGCGAAGATTTCAGCGTTGATCAGATCGCCGGCCTGGTACTCGCCTTCTTCAAGGCGGAATTCCATTACGGTACGACCAGCGGCAACGTTCGCCTTGGCGAAGTGGCCAGCTTGAGCAGCTGTTACACGCGAAGCACGACGCTCGCCGACAGTGACTTGCACTGCACGATAGCCATCGGTCTCTTCAGTTTTGAACTGGGTGACGCGATTCGGCTCGATCTCAATGACCGTGACCGGAATGGAGACACCTTCTTCGGTGAAAATACGGGTCATACCGCATTTACGACCGACTACACCAATAGTCATGTTGTAAACCTCATGAGTGTACGGGGCTTTCACCCGCTATGGCCGCCCATTTCAGAGCGTTACACGACTAAGACCGAGTCTTAGCCGAGGCTGATCTGCACTTCCACACCGGCCGCAAGATCGAGCTTCATAAGAGCATCAACGGTTTTATCCGTTGGCTGGACGATGTCCAGAACGCGCTTATGAGTACGGATCTCGTACTGGTCACGCGCGTCTTTGTTGACGTGCGGGGAGACCAGAACGGTGAACCGCTCTTTACGGGTAGGCAGTGGAATTGGACCACGCACTTGAGCACCAGTACGTTTCGCGGTTTCCACGATTTCCTGGGTGGATTGGTCGATCAGGCGATGGTCGAAAGCCTTCAACCTGATACGGATTTGCTGATTTTGCATTGGATTTCAGACTCCGGCTGCTATTCCCACCGGGCGCAATACGCCCGTTAAAAGGAGGCGCAATTCTATAGACGCCCCTGATAGGTGTCAACCCAATAAAAAAGCCCCCGCTGGGCGGGGGCTCCTTCAATCCATCAGAGCGAACTCAAAAAGAGCTTACTCGATGATTTTGGCTACGACGCCAGCGCCGACGGTACGACCGCCTTCACGGATAGCGAAACGCAGACCGTCTTCCATTGCGATGGTCTTGATCAGGGTGACAACCATTTTGATGTTGTCGCCTGGCATTACCATTTCAACGCCTTCCGGCAGTTCGCAGTTACCGGTCACGTCAGTGGTCCGGAAGTAGAACTGTGGACGGTAGCCCTTGAAGAACGGAGTGTGACGACCGCCTTCTTCTTTGCTCAGAACGTACACTTCAGCTTCGAACTTGGTGTGCGGCTTGACCGAACCTGGCTTAACCAGAACCTGGCCACGCTCAACGTCGTCACGCTTGGTACCACGCAGCAGAACGCCGCAGTTCTCGCCAGCACGACCTTCGTCGAGCAGTTTGCGGAACATTTCAACACCGGTGCAGGTGGTGACGGTGGTGTCACGCAGACCAACGATTTCCAGTGGATCCTGAACCTTGACGATACCGCGCTCGATACGGCCAGTCACAACAGTACCGCGACCGGAGATCGAGAATACGTCTTCGATTGGCATCAGGAACGGCTTGTCGATCACACGAACTGGCTCTGGGATGTAGCTGTCCAGAGTTTCTACCAGGCGCTTGACAGCGGTGGTGCCCATTTCGTTGTCGTCTTGGCCGTTCAGAGCCATCAGAGCCGAACCAATGATGATTGGAGTGTCATCACCTGGGAAGTCGTAAGTGCTCAGCAGATCGCGCACTTCCATCTCAACCAGTTCCAGCAGCTCAGCGTCGTCAACCATGTCAGCCTTGTTCAGGAAGACAACGATGTACGGAACGCCTACCTGACGGGACAGCAGGATGTGCTCACGGGTTTGTGGCATCGGACCATCAGCGGCCGAGCAAACCAGGATCGCGCCGTCCATCTGGGCAGCACCGGTGATCATGTTCTTCACATAGTCAGCGTGACCTGGGCAGTCAACGTGAGCGTAGTGACGAATCGAAGAGTTGTACTCAACGTGCGCGGTGTTGATGGTGATACCACGAGCCTTCTCTTCCGGAGCGCTGTCGATTTTATCGAAAGCAACAACAGCCGAACCGAAAACTTCGGAGCAGACGCGAGTCAGAGCAGCCGTCAGAGTGGTTTTACCGTGGTCAACGTGACCAATGGTGCCAACGTTGACGTGCGGTAGGGAACGATCAAATTTTTCTTTAGCCACGACAATTAACTCCTTGCCTAAAGGACTGAATCAGCCTTGTTTTTTGGTAACAGTTTCGACGATATGCGACGGAGCTGTATTGTATTTTTTGAATTCCATAGAGTAGCTTGCGCGACCCTGAGACATGGAACGAACGTCGGTTGCATAACCGAACATTTCACCCAACGGAACCTCGGCACGAATGACTTTGCCGGATACCGTATCTTCCATACCCAGAATCATGCCACGACGACGGTTAAGGTCGCCCATGACATCACCCATGTAGTCTTCAGGCGTAACGACTTCTACCGCCATGATCGGCTCAAGCAACTCACCACCGCCCTTCTGGGCCAGCTGCTTGGTCGCCATGGAAGCAGCCACCTTGAACGCCATCTCGTTGGAGTCGACGTCGTGGTAAGAACCATCGAACACGGTCGCCTTCAGGCCGATCAGCGGATAGCCGGCAACAACGCCGTTCTTCATCTGCTCTTCGATACCCTTCTGGATCGCTGGGATGTATTCCTTAGGAACCACACCACCTACGACTTCGTTCAAGAATTGCAGACCTTCCTGACCTTCGTCAGCCGGTGCAAAACGGATCCAGCAGTGACCGAACTGGCCACGACCGCCGGATTGGCGAACGAACTTGCCTTCGATTTCGCAGCTCTTCGTGATGCGCTCACGATAGGAAACCTGAGGCTTACCGATGTTGGCTTCGACGTTGAACTCACGGCGCATCCGGTCAACCAGGATGTCCAGGTGCAGCTCGCCCATGCCAGAGATGATCGTTTGACCGGTCTCTTCATCAGTCTTGACGCGGAAAGATGGATCTTCCTGAGCAAGCTTGCCCAGAGCGATACCCATTTTTTCCTGGTCGTCCTTGGTCTTAGGCTCAACGGCAACCGAAATAACCGGCTCCGGGAAGTCCATGCGAACCAGGATGATTGGCTTGTCGCCATTGCACAAGGTTTCACCAGTGGTGACGTCCTTCATGCCGATCAAGGCCGCGATGTCACCAGCGCGCACTTCCTTGATCTCTTCGCGGGCGTTTGCGTGCATTTGCACCATACGACCCACGCGCTCTTTCTTGCCTTTTACAGAGTTGATCACGCCGTCGCCGGAGTTCAACACGCCCGAGTAAACCCGGACAAAGGTCAAGGTACCCACGAATGGGTCGGTAGCGATCTTGAACGCCAGAGCCGAGAACGGCTCGTTGTCGTCTGCATGACGCTCCAGCTCGATAGTCTCGTCATCCGGGTCAGTACCCTTGATGGCAGGAATGTCGGTTGGCGCAGGCAGGAAGTCGATAACGGCGTCGAGAACCAGGGGAACACCCTTGTTCTTGAAGGAAGAACCGCAAACAGCCAGGACGATTTCACCAGCAATAGTACGCTGACGCAGAGCGGCCTTGATTTCCTCGTTGGTGAGTTCTTCACCCTCGAGGTACTTGTTCATCAGTTCTTCGTTGGCTTCGGCAGCAGCCTCGACCATGTTGCCGCGCCATTTCTCGGCTTCTTCCAGCAACTCGGCAGGAATGTCCTTGCGAACAGGGACCATGCCCTTGTCAGCATCGTTCCAGTAGACAGCTTGCATGTTGATCAGATCGATCTGACCCTGGAAGTTATCTTCGGAACCGATAGCCAGCTGGATCGGCACCGGAGTGTGACCCAAACGCTGCTTGATCTGAGCGATCACGCGCAGGAAGTTGGCACCAGCACGGTCCATCTTGTTTACATAAACAAGACGTGGAACGCCGTATTTGTTGGCTTGACGCCATACGGTTTCCGACTGAGGCTCAACACCCGAGGTGCCGCAGAAAACAACCACAGCGCCGTCGAGTACGCGCAGGGAACGTTCCACTTCAATAGTGAAGTCTACGTGGCCCGGGGTATCGATGACGTTGAAGCGGTGCTCGTCCTTGTACTGCTTCTCGGAACCCTTCCAGAAAGCGGTAATAGCAGCAGAAGTGATGGTAATACCACGCTCCTGCTCCTGCACCATCCAGTCGGTGGTCGCGGCGCCATCATGCACCTCGCCCATCTTGTGACTTTTGCCGGTGTAAAAAAGGACGCGCTCGGTGGTGGTGGTTTTACCAGCATCCACGTGAGCAACGATACCGATGTTACGGTAGCGGTTAATCGGTGTAGTACGAGCCATAAAGCCCTCGCAAATTGAGTGACGCTAAAATTAGAAGCGGTAGTGCGAGAAAGCCTTGTTGGCTTCAGCCATACGGTGCACGTCTTCACGCTTCTTAACTGCAGCACCTTTACCTTCAGCAGCGTCCAGCAGTTCGCCAGCCAAACGCAGGGCCATGGACTTCTCGCCGCGCTTGCGGGCGAAGTCTACCAACCAGCGCATTGCCAGGGCGTTACGACGGGACGGACGAACTTCGACCGGAACCTGGTAAGTAGCACCGCCTACACGGCGCGACTTCACTTCGACCAGCGGAGCGATGGCGTCGAGAGCTTTCTCGAAGATTTCCAGGGGATCGCTGTTCTTGCGTTCTTTAACTTTGTCCAGTGCGCCATAAACAATACGCTCGGCAACGGCTTTCTTGCCGCTTTCCATTACGTGGTTCATGAACTTGGCGAGAATCTGGCTTCCGTATTTCGGATCGTCCAGAATCTCACGTTTGGCTGCTACGCGACGTCTTGGCATGATAAGCCCTCAAGCGGTCTTCAGGTTCGCTCGGAATCGGTGCCCTTGCGGGACGCCTCCGACCTTACTCTTATCGACTCAAAAAATAGAAAATCAATTTTTACAAAAAGCCACTACTACTTAGGCTTCTTGGTACCGTACTTCGAACGACCCTGGTTACGACCTTTGACGCCGGAAGTATCCAAAGAACCGCGAACGGTGTGGTAACGAACACCTGGCAAGTCTTTTACACGGCCGCCACGGATCAGTACGACGCTGTGCTCTTGCAGGTTGTGGCCTTCACCGCCGATGTACGAGGAAACCTCGAAACCGTTGGTCAGACGCACACGGCATACCTTACGCAGTGCCGAGTTAGGTTTTTTCGGCGTGGTGGTATACACACGGGTGCATACGCCACGACGTTGCGGGCAGTTCTGCAGCGCAGGCACGTCGGATTTCTCGACGATACGCTTACGCGGCTGACGTACCAGCTGGTTGATAGTTGCCATCTACTAGCTCCACTGTTGTCTTGCGACGCTATTGTCTTACAAGAAAAGCAAAATGGCAGGAACGAATTCCCGCCAAATTTAGGGGATCAAGAGTCTAAAGAGGATCTTGCCCCCAGTCAAGGCAAGGCCCCGACCTCCACGCCCGCCGGATCTCGACAATTTGTCTCGATCCGCCGAGCGGAATGACCAGGGCCAGGCACTCAATTACCGCCGAACTCAGTTACCACTCGAGTTCAGTGCTTCGGTCAGTGCAGCTTCCACTTCACTGGCGCTTACGCGCAACGGCTTGTCTGCTTCACGGCGACGCTTGCGCTCGCTGTGATAGGCCAAGCCGGTACCGGCCGGGATCAGACGACCCACGACTACGTTTTCTTTCAGGCCGCGCAGGTAATCGCGCTTGCCGGTTACCGCCGCCTCGGTCAGAACGCGAGTGGTTTCCTGGAAGGAAGCCGCCGAGATGAACGATTCGGTGGACAACGACGCCTTGGTGATACCCAGCAGCACGCGAGTGAACTTGGATACGAATTTGTCTTCCGCAGCCAGACGCTCGTTCTCTACCAGTACATGAGTCAGTTCCATCTGGTCGCCCTTGATGAAACTCGAATCGCCGGACTCGGCAACTTCAACTTTACGCAGCATCTGACGCAGGATGGTCTCGATGTGCTTGTCGTTGATCTTCACGCCCTGCAGACGATAAACGTCCTGGATCTCGTTCACGATGTACTTGGCCAGCGCACTTACACCCAGCAAACGCAGGATGTCGTGTGGATCGCTCGGGCCGTCGGAAATAACTTCGCCGCGGTTTACCTGTTCGCCTTCGAAGACGTTCAGGTGACGCCACTTCGGAATCAGCTCTTCGTACGGATCGCTACCGTCGTTCGGTGTAATGACCAGACGGCGCTTGCCCTTGGTCTCTTTACCGAACGCGATGGTGCCGCTGACTTCAGCCAGAATCGAGGCTTCTTTCGGACGACGGGCTTCGAACAAGTCGGCAACACGCGGCAGACCACCGGTGATGTCACGGGTCTTCGAAGTTTCTTGCGGAATACGAGCGATAACGTCACCGATCGCGATCCGCGCACCGTCCGCAACACCGACCAAGGCGTTGGCTGGCAGGAAGTACTGAGCGATTACGTCAGTGCCTGGCAGCAACAGGTCCTTGCCGTTGTCGTCGACCATCTTCACGGCTGGACGGATGTCCTTGCCGGCAGCTGGACGATCTTTAGCATCGAGTACTTCAATGTTGGTCATACCGGTCAATTCGTCAGTCTGACGCTTGATCGTGATGCCTTCTTCCATACCCACGTAGGTCACGGTACCTTTCATTTCGGTAACGATTGGGTGGGTGTGCGGGTCCCACTTGGCCACGATGGCGCCAGCGTCGACCTTGTCACCTTCCTTCACCGAAATCACAGCACCGTATGGAAGCTTGTAGCGCTCGCGCTCACGACCGAAGTCGTCGGCAATCGCCAGCTCACCAGAACGGGACACAGCCACCAGGTGACCGTCCACGCGCTCAACATGCTTCAGGTTATGCAGGCGAACGGTACCGCCATTCTTCACCTGGACACTGTCGGCCGCGGAGGTCCGGCTTGCTGCACCACCGATGTGGAACGTACGCATGGTCAGCTGGGTACCCGGCTCACCGATGGACTGGGCAGCGATAACGCCGACCGCTTCACCGATGTTCACCTGATGACCACGAGCCAAGTCGCGACCGTAGCACTTGGCGCAAATACCGTAGCGGGTTTCGCAGCTGATCGGCGAACGTACGATCACTTCGTCGATGCTGTTGAGCTCGATGAATTCGACCCACTTTTCGTCAACCAGGGTGCCAGCAGGAACGATGACGTCCTCGGTACCCGGCTTGAATACGTCACGGGCAATGACACGACCCAATACGCGCTCACCCAACGGCTCTACAACGTCACCGCCTTCAATGTGCGGAGTCATTACCAAGCCATGTTCGGTGCCGCAATCGATCTCGGTCACGACCAGATCCTGCGCAACGTCTACCAGACGACGGGTCAGGTAACCGGAGTTCGCAGTTTTCAATGCGGTATCCGCAAGACCCTTACGAGCACCGTGAGTGGAGATGAAGTACTGAAGTACGCTCAAACCTTCACGGAAGTTCGCGGTAATCGGGGTCTCGATGATGGAGCCGTCCGGCTTGGCCATCAGGCCACGCATACCGGCGAGCTGACGGATCTGCGCCGCAGAACCCCGTGCGCCCGAGTCGGCCATCATGTACATCGAGTTGAAGGATTCCTGATCGACTTCGTTACCGTGGCGGTCGATGACTTTCTCTTTCGAGAGGTTGGCCATCATCGCCTTGGACACTTCGTCGTTCGCTTTGGACCAGAGGTCGATCACCTTGTTGTACTTCTCGCCCTGGGTTACCAGGCCGGATGCGTACTGGCTCTCGATCTCTTTCACTTCTTCGGTGGCAGCACCGATGATGCGGGCTTTTTCATCCGGGATAACGAAGTCGTTAACGCCGATGGAAACGCCGGAGATGGTCGAATAAGCGAAACCGGTGTACATCAACTGGTCAGCGAAGATTACGGTCTCTTTCAAACCAACCACGCGGTAGCACTGGTTGATCAGCTTGGAGATCGCTTTTTTCTTCATTGGCAGGTTGACGACGTCAAACGACAGGCCAGGTGGAACAACCTGGAACAACAGCGCACGGCCGACGGTGGTGTCGACGATACGAGTGTTCTTGACGCTGCCGCCATCACGGTCGTTTACGGTTTCGTTGATCCGCACCTTGACCTTGGCATGCAGTGCGGCTTCGCCGGCACGGAACACACGGTCAACTTCCTGCAGATCCGCGAACACGCGACCTTCGCCCTTGGCGTTGATGGCTTCACGGGTCATGTAGTACAGGCCCAATACAACGTCCTGGGACGGAACGATGATCGGCTCACCGTTCGCTGGCGACAGGATGTTGTTGGTCGACATCATCAACGCGCGCGCTTCCAACTGGGCTTCCAGCGTCAGCGGCACGTGCACGGCCATTTGGTCGCCGTCGAAGTCGGCGTTGTACGCAGCACAGACCAGAGGGTGCAGCTGGATAGCCTTGCCTTCGATCAGTACCGGTTCAAACGCCTGGATACCCAGACGGTGAAGGGTCGGTGCACGGTTGAGCAACACTGGGTGTTCGCGAATCACTTCGGCGAGAACGTCCCAGACCTCTGGCAGCTCGCGCTCGACCATTTTCTTGGCGGCTTTGATGGTGGTCGCGAGACCACGCATTTCCAGCTTGCCGAAAATGAACGGCTTGAACAGTTCCAGCGCCATTTTCTTAGGCAGACCGCACTGGTGCAGACGCAGGGTCGGGCCTACGGTAATTACCGAACGACCGGAGTAGTCAACACGCTTACCGAGCAAGTTCTGACGGAAACGACCCTGCTTACCCTTGATCATGTCAGCCAAGGATTTCAGAGGACGCTTGTTGGAACCGGTGATAGCGCGGCCACGACGACCGTTATCGAGCAGTGCATCGACCGCTTCTTGCAACATACGCTTTTCGTTGCGCACGATGATGTCCGGAGCGGACAGATCGAGCAGGCGCTTCAAGCGGTTGTTACGGTTGATCACCCGACGATACAGATCGTTGAGGTCGGAAGTCGCGAAGCGACCGCCATCCAGCGGGACCAGTGGACGCAGGTCTGGCGGCAGGACCGGCAGAACGGTCAGCACCATCCACTCTGGCAGGTTGCCGGAGCCCTGGAAGGCTTCCATCAACTTCAGACGCTTGGACAGCTTCTTGATCTTGGTTTCGGAGTTGGTTTGCGGAATTTCTTCGCGCAGACGGCCGATCTCGTGCTCAAGGTCGATAGCGTGCAGCAGTTCGCGGACAGCTTCGGCACCCATGCGGGCGTCGAAATCGTCACCGAATTCTTCCAGCGCTTCGAAGTACTGCTCGTCGTTGAGCAGCTGACCCTTTTCAAGGGTGGTCATGCCTGGATCGATAACGACGTAGCTCTCGAAGTAGAGAACGCGTTCGATATCACGCAGGGTCATGTCCATCAGCAGGCCGATACGGGACGGCAGCGATTTCAGGAACCAGATGTGGGCAACCGGCGAAGCCAGTTCGATGTGGGCCATGCGCTCACGACGAACTTTTGCCAATGCGACTTCAACGCCGCACTTCTCGCAGATCACACCGCGGTGCTTCAAGCGCTTGTACTTACCGCACAGGCACTCGTAATCCTTTACCGGGCCAAAGATCTTGGCGCAGAACAGGCCGTCACGCTCAGGTTTGAACGTACGGTAGTTGATGGTTTCCGGCTTTTTAACTTCACCGAACGACCACGAACGGATCATCTCAGGCGAGGCCAATCCAATACGGATGGCGTCGAACTCTTCGACTTGACCCTGGTTTTTCAGCAAATTCAGTAGGTCTTTCAAGGCCTTTCCTCCTGGCGGAGCAGAGAGCGGGCAAAACAGCCCCGCTCTCGATTCGCGTCACGTGTTATTCGGTTTCCAGATCGATATCGATGCCGAGGGAACGAATTTCCTTGATCAACACGTTGAAAGACTCGGGCATGCCCGGCTCCATACGGTGATCGCCGTCCACGATGTTTTTGTACATCTTGGTCCGGCCGTTCACATCGTCCGACTTCACTGTGAGCATTTCTTGCAGAGTGTATGCAGCACCGTACGCTTCCAGTGCCCAGACCTCCATCTCCCCGAAACGCTGACCACCGAACTGCGCCTTACCACCCAGCGGCTGCTGGGTAACCAGGCTGTAAGAACCGGTAGAACGAGCGTGCATCTTATCGTCTACCAAGTGGTTCAGCTTCAGCATGTACATGTAGCCAACGGTGACCGGGCGCTCGAATTTGTTGCCGGTACGGCCGTCGAACAGCTGCATCTGGCCGCTTTCCGGCAGGTCTGCCAGTTTCAGCATGGCCTTGATTTCGCTTTCCTTGGCACCGTCGAACACCGGAGTAGCCATTGGAACGCCGCCGCGCAGGTTCTTCGCCAGATCCAGGATTTCCTGGTCGGAGAAGGTGTCCAGCTCTTCGTTGCGGCCGCCGATCTCATTGTAGATCTCGTGCAGGAACTTACGCAGGTCAGCGACCTTGCGCTGCTCTTCGATCATCCGGTTGATCTTCTCGCCCAGACCTTTGGCCGCGAGGCCCAGGTGGGTTTCGAGGATCTGACCGACGTTCATACGCGAAGGTACGCCCAACGGGTTGAGGACCACATCGACCGGAGTGCCGTTGGCATCGTGCGGCATGTCTTCAACCGGCATGATCACGGAGACCACACCCTTGTTACCGTGACGACCGGCCATCTTGTCGCCCGGCTGGATGCGGCGACGGATTGCCAGGTAAACCTTGACGATTTTCAGCACGCCTGGAGCCAGGTCATCGCCCTGCTGCAGTTTGCGCTTCTTGTCTTCGAACTTGTCGTCCAGCAGACGGCGGCGATCAACGATGTAGGCCTGGGCCTTCTCGAGCTGCTCGTTCAGAGCATCTTCAGCCATGCGCAGTTTGAACCACTGGCCATGCTCAAGACCGTCAAGGACCTCGTCGGTGATCTCCTGACCTTTCTTCAGACCGGCGCCGCCTTCGGCTTTGTGGCCGACCAGGGCGGAGCGCAGACGTTCGAAAGTTGCGCCTTCAACAATACGGAACTCTTCGTTCAGGTCCTTGCGGATCTCGTCGAGTTGAGTCTTCTCAATGGACAGTGCACGAGCATCACGCTCAACGCCGTCGCGAGTGAAGACCTGTACGTCGATGACGGTACCCTTGGTGCCGGTCGGCACACGCAGGGAGGTATCTTTAACGTCGCTGGCTTTTTCACCGAAGATGGCACGCAGCAGTTTTTCTTCCGGAGTCAGCTGGGTCTCGCCTTTCGGAGTGACCTTGCCCACCAGGATGTCGCCTGCGCCAACTTCAGCACCTACATAAACGATACCGGCTTCGTCCAGCTTGTTCAGTGCAGCTTCACCCACGTTCGGGATGTCCGCAGTGATTTCCTCTGGGCCAAGCTTGGTGTCACGGGCCACACAGGTCAGTTCCTGGATGTGGATCGTGGTGAAGCGATCCTCCTGGACCACACGCTCGGACAGGCAGATGGAGTCTTCGAAGTTGAAGCCATTCCATGCCATGAACGCGATGCGCATGTTCTGACCCAACGCCAGTTCACCCATATCGGTGGACGGACCGTCGGCCATGATGTCGCTACGCTGAACCCGATCACCCTTGCTCACCAACGGACGCTGGTTGATGCAGGTGTTCTGGTTGGAGCGGGTGTATTTGGTCAGGTTGTAGATGTCGACACCGGCTTCGCCAGTTTCAACTTCGTCATCGGCAACACGAACCACGATACGGCTGGCATCAACGGAGTCGATCACGCCGCCACGACGAGCCACGACGCAGACGCCGGAGTCACGAGCTACGTTACGCTCCATGCCGGTACCTACCAGCGGCTTGTCGGCACGCAAGGTTGGTACAGCTTGACGCTGCATGTTCGAACCCATCAACGCACGGTTGGCGTCGTCGTGCTCGAGGAACGGGATCAGCGACGCGGCGACCGAAACTACCTGCTTCGGCGATACATCCATCAAGGTGACGTCTTCCGGCGCCTTGACGGTGAACTCGTTCAGGTGACGAACAGCTACCAGCTCGTCGGTCAGGACTTTCTTGTCGTTCATCGTGGCCGAAGCCTGGGCGATCACGTGATCAGCTTCTTCGATGGCGGACAGGAACACGATCTCGTCGGTGACCAGAGCGTCTTTCACCACGCGGTACGGGCTCTCGAGGAAACCGTACTGGTTGGTGCGCGCATAGGCCGCCAGGGAGTTGATCAGACCGATGTTCGGACCTTCCGGCGTTTCGATCGGGCATACACGACCGTAGTGAGTCGGGTGTACGTCACGAACTTCAAAGCCTGCGCGCTCACGGGTCAGACCGCCCGGGCCGAGTGCGGAGACACGACGCTTGTGGGTGATCTCGGACAGCGGGTTGTTCTGGTCCATGAACTGGGACAGCTGGCTCGAACCGAAGAACTCTTTCACAGCCGCAGCCACTGGCTTGGCGTTGATCAGGTCTTGCGGCATCAGGCCTTCGCTTTCAGCCATCGACAGACGTTCCTTGACCGCGCGCTCAACACGCACCAGGCCAACACGGAACTGGTTCTCGGCCATCTCGCCTACGCAGCGAACACGACGGTTACCCAGGTGGTCGATGTCATCGACGATGCCTTTGCCGTTACGGATGTCGACGAGAGTCTTCAATACCGCAACGATATCGTCCTTGTTCAGTACGCCCGAACCTTCGATTTCGGTACGACCGATACGACGGTTGAACTTCATCCGGCCGACCGCAGACAGGTCATAACGCTCAGGGCTGAAGAACAGGTTGTTGAACAGGGTCTCGGCTGCATCCTTGGTTGGCGGCTCGCCAGGACGCATCATGCGATAGATTTCGACCAGGGCTTCCAGCTGGTTGCCGGTGGAGTCGATCTTCAGCGTGTCGGAGATGAACGGACCGCAGTCGATATCGTTGGTGTACAGAGTTTCGATGCGAACGACCTGGGCCTTGGCGATTTTTGCCAGGATCTCAGTGTTCAGCTCGGTGTTGCACTCTGCCAGGATTTCGCCGGTGGCCGGATGCACGATGACCTTGGCGGTGGTGCGACCCAGGACGTAGTCCAGAGGCACCTGCAGCTCCTTGATCCCGGCTTTTTCCAGCTGGTTGATGTGGCGAGCGGTGATGCGACGACCCTGCTCGACAATAACCTTGCCTTTGTCATCGAGGATATCGAGGACCGCGATTTCACCGCGCAGGCGCTGAGGCACCAGTTCCAGGCTGAGGTTTTCACCTTGCACATGGAAGACGTTGGTGGTGTAGAACGCGTCCAGCACTTCTTCGGTGGTATAGCCGAGCGCGCGCAGCAGTACCGATGCAGGCAGCTTGCGACGACGGTCGATACGCACGAATACGCAGTCTTTCGGGTCGAACTCGAAGTCCAGCCACGAACCGCGGTAAGGAATGATGCGCGCGGAGTAAAGCAGTTTGCCGGAGCTGTGCGTCTTGCCACGGTCATGGTCGAAGAACACGCCCGGAGAACGGTGCAGCTGGGAAACGATTACACGCTCGGTACCATTGATTACGAAGGTACCGTTCTCAGTCATCAGGGGGATTTCACCCATGTAGACTTCTTGCTCTTTGATGTCCTTGATCGCTTTGTTCGACGATTCTTTGTCGAAAATGATCAGGCGCACTTTTACCCGCAAAGGTACGGCGTAAGTAACACCGCGCAATACGCATTCTTTGACATCAAATGCCGGTTCGCCCAGGCGATAACCGACGTACTCCAGCGCAGCATTGCCGGAGTAGCTGATGATCGGGAAAACGGATTTGAAGGCCGCATGCAGGCCCACGTCGCGGAACTGATCTTTAGTCGCTCCCGCTTGCAAGAATTCACGATACGAATCCAGCTGGATGGCCAGGAGGTACGGCACATCCATGACGTCCGGCAACTTGCTAAAGTCCTTGCGGATACGTTTTTTCTCAGTATATGAGTAAGCCATCAGCGTTCCCCAGCTTGGTCACCTGCTTGTTTGGCCCCTCCCGACGGGAGCAGCCAGAAAATCGTGCAAACCCCATGGTTTGCGCCACCACATCGGGTGGTTACAGCTCGCGATCAGCACCGACCCAGTCGGCTGCCAATAACGGAAAAAGGCCGGTGGCAAGAGCCACCAGCCATCAGCCTGTCGCTTAACGCTCGGGCTGGAGACGCAAAGTCGATGCTTACTTCAGCTCGACTTTAGCGCCTGCTTCTTCCAGAGTTGCCTTGGCTTTGTCAGCTGCGTCTTTGGAAACAGCTTCCAGAACCATGGCAGGAGCGCCGTCAACTACAGCCTTGGCTTCTTTCAGGCCCAGACCGGTCAGTTCACGTACTGCCTTGATCACGTTTACTTTCTTCTCGCCAGCTTCGGTCAGCATGACGTTGAATTCGGTTTGCTCTTCAACAACGGCGGCAGCAGCAGCTGGACCAGCGGAAGCAGCGGCAGCGGAAACGCCGAATTTTTCTTCGAAAGCTTTGATCAGCTCAACAACCTGCAGAACCGACATTTCAGCTACGGCGTTGAGGATATCGTCTTGGGAGATAGACATTACTGTATTTCCTGAATTGGGGGACGGCCTACGCGGCCATCGAAATAAACAAAAAAGCGCGAGAGAAAGTGCTCAGCCTTAGGCTGCGGCAGCTTCTTTTTGCTCGCGAACTGCAGCCAGAGTACGAGCCAGCTTGCTGGTAGCGCCTTGAATCACGCTCATCAGCTGCGAAATGGCTTCGTCGCGGGTCGGCAGTGTTGCCAGTACATCGATCTGATTAGCTGCGAGGAACTTGCCCTCGAACGCAGCTGCCTTGATCTCGAACTTATCCTGACCCTTGGCGAATTCCTTGAACAAACGGGCAGCAGCGCCTGGATGATCCTTGGAGAACGCGATCAGGGTCGGGCCGGTGAACACGTCGTTGAGAACACTGTATTCAGTGTCAGCAACAGCGCGCTTGAGCAGGGTGTTACGTACGACACGTACGTAAACGCCAGCTTCACGGGCCTCTTTACGGAGTCCGGTCATTGCGCCTACTGTTACGCCACGGGCATCAGCCACGACAGCGGACAGAGCGACTTTGGCAGCCTCGTTGACTTCAGCGACGATGGCCTTCTTGTCTTCGAGATTAATTGCCACGGGTTTAACTCCTGCTTGTTACCGTTTCATTCGGTCGAAACCGAATGTCGTTTTGGTGTCTGATTCGGTAAGGAACCGGGAGCACCATCTGCGTAGGCTTGTGGTTTAAGACTTGCGTCGCCTACGGTCTTGGACAGCCCCCGCCAGGCAGGGACCCCAATTTTTCAATTGGCGCAATCGCTTGCGCCAACCTGAGTCTTACGCGTCGAGCGAGCTCTGATCGATAACCAGACCTGGGCCCATAGTGGTGCTCAGGGTAACGCGCTTGACGTAGATACCTTTCGAAGAAGCTGGCTTGATACGCTTCAGATCAGCGATCAGGGCTTCAACGTTTTCCTTCAGCTTGACGGCGTCGAAGCCGATCTTGCCAACGGAAGTGTGGATAATGCCGTTCTTGTCGGTGCGATAACGAACCTGACCAGCCTTGGCGTTTTTAACCGCAGTGGCTACGTCTGGCGTTACGGTGCCGACTTTAGGGTTAGGCATCAGACCACGTGGACCGAGGATCTGACCCAACTGACCGACAACGCGCATGGCATCCGGGGATGCGATCACTACGTCGTAGTTCAGGTCGCCGCCTTTCATTTCAGCAGCCAGATCGTCCATGCCTACACGGTCGGCGCCAGCAGCCAGAGCAGCTTCAGCTGCTGGACCCTGGGTGAACACGGCAACACGTACGGTCTTGCCAGTGCCGTGTGGCAGCACGGTAGCGCTACGAACGACCTGGTCGGATTTACGTGGGTCAACGCCCAGGTTCACAGCAACGTCGAAAGACTCGCTGAACTTGACAGTCGACAGCTCGGCCAGCAGAGCGGCGGCGTCTACAAAGTTGTAGGCCTTGCCTGCTTCGATTTTGCCGGCGATAGCCTTTTGACGCTTGGTCAGCTTAGCCATTACACACCCTCCACGTTAAGGCCCATGCTACGAGCAGAACCGGCGATAGTACGCACGGCTGCATCCATATCAGCTGCAGTCAGATCCGCGTTTTTGGTCTTCGCGATCTCTTCCAGCTGAGCACGGGTAACGGTGCCAACCTTAACGGTGTTTGGACGAGCGGAACCGCTGGTCAAACCTGCAGCCTTCTTTAGCAGAACCGAAGCAGGGGTGCTTTTTGTTTCGAAAGTGAAGCTACGGTCGCTGTAGACAGTGATGATCACTGGAGTCGGCAGGCCTGGCTCAAGACCCTGGGTACGGGCGTTGAAAGCCTTGCAGAATTCCATGATGTTCACGCCGTGCTGACCCAGTGCAGGACCAACAGGTGGGCTTGGGTTAGCCTGAGCGGCCTTCACTTGCAGCTTGATGTAAGCGGTAATTTTCTTGGCCATGAGGCACTCCAATTACGGGTTCTAACGCCTCGAAAGGCTCCCCGGTTGCTTGCGCGTTTATCCCAGTGACGACAAAACCCCACAGCCTTGGGCTGCGGGGTTGGGATGCCTGTTCAATCAGACCTTTTCGACCTGGCTGAACTCTAGCTCTACCGGAGTAGAGCGACCGAAAATGAGCACTGCCACTTGGATCCGGCTCTTTTCGTAGTTAACTTCTTCAACCGTGCCATTGAAATCAGCGAATGGACCGTCGGTGACGCGTACAACCTCACCCGGCTCAAACAGTGTTTTCGGCTTCGGCTTATCGCTACCATCAGCGACACGACGCAGAATCGCTTCTGCCTCTTTATCCGTGATCGGCGCAGGCTTGTCGGCGGTACCGCCAATGAAGCCCATCACCCGAGGGGTATCCTTGACCAAGTGCCAAGTCCCTTCGTTCATGTCCATCTGTACCAGCACGTAGCCCGGAAAGAACTTGCGTTCACTTTTGCGCTTCTGGCCATTACGCATCTCAACCACTTCTTCAGTGGGGACCAGAATTTCGCCAAAGCCATCTTCCATGCCAGCCAGCTTTACACGCTCTACCAATGAGCGCATAACATGCTTCTCGTAACCCGAGTAAGCATGCACAACGTACCAACGCTTAGCCACGGGACACCCTTAGCCAACAATCAAGGAAACAAGCCAGCCGAGCAGGGAATCAAGCCCCCACAACAGCAACGCCATTACCAGAACAACAGCCACAACGATCAACGTGGTCTGCGTGGTTTCTTGGCGAGTCGGCCATACGACTTTACGGATCTCGGTGCGAGCTTCCTTAGCGAGTACAAAGAATGACTTACCCTTTGCCGTCTGCAGCCCTACAAAGGCAGCAACAGCAGCAATAGCAAGCAATGCAAGTACGCGGTACAGGATCGGCGAAGCAGAAAAATACTGATTGCCAACAACGCCAACAACCACCAAAGCGACTACTACTAGCCACTTGAGCAGATCGAAGCGAGAGCCTTGAGCTTCAGCTTTAGGAGTCATCTATGAAGATCCTGTGAAAAGAAAGCCAGACACACCAAGTGAATCTGGCAGGTCAGGAGGGAATCGAACCCCCAACCTACGGTTTTGGAGACCGTCGCTCTGCCAATTGAGCTACTGACCTAAAACAAAATCAGGCCGACCATTATGCCGGCCCGAAAAAGACATTACAACTGTTTACTCGATGACTTTGGCTACGACACCAGCGCCGACGGTACGACCGCCCTCACGGATAGCGAAACGCAGGCCGTCTTCCATCGCGATGGTCTTGATCAGAGTGACAGTCATCTGGATGTTGTCACCCGGCATTACCATTTCAACGCCTTCTGGCAGCTCGCAGTTACCGGTCACGTCAGTGGTCCGGAAGTAGAACTGTGGACGGTAGCCCTTGAAGAACGGAGTATGACGACCCCCTTCTTCCTTGCTCAAAACGTAGACTTCAGCAGTGAACTTGGTGTGCGGCTTGACGGTGCCTGGCTTGACCAGAACTTGGCCACGCTCAACGTCGTCACGCTTGGTGCCACGCAGCAGAACGCCGCAGTTCTCACCGGCACGCCCCTCATCGAGCAGCTTGCGGAACATTTCAACGCCAGTGCAGGTAGTTTTCTGAGTGTCGCGCAGACCAACAATCTCAACCTCTTCCTGAATGCGAACGATGCCACGCTCAACACGGCCAGTCACAACAGTACCGCGACCGGAGATCGAGAATACGTCTTCAATCGGCATCAGGAACGGCTTGTCAATGGCACGCTCAGGCTCGGGAATGTAACTATCCAGAGTCTCAACCAGCTTCTTGACCGCAGTGGTGCCCATCTCGTTGTCGTCTTGGCCATTCAGAGCCATCAGAGCCGAGCCGATGATGATTGGAGTGTCATCACCTGGGAAATCGTAAGTGCTCAACAGATCGCGCACTTCCATCTCAACCAGTTCCAGCAGCTCAGCGTCGTCAACCATGTCAGCCTTGTTCAGGAAGACAACGATGTACGGAACGCCTACCTGACGGGACAGCAGGATGTGCTCACGGGTTTGCGGCATCGGACCATCAGCGGCCGAGCAAACCAGGATCGCTCCATCCATCTGAGCAGCACCGGTGATCATGTTTTTTACGTAGTCGGCGTGACCTGGGCAGTCAACGTGTGCGTAGTGACGCACGGCCGAATCGTACTCAACGTGAGCGGTGTTGATGGTGATACCGCGAGCTTTTTCTTCCGGGGCGCTGTCGATCTTGTCGAAGTCAACCTTGGCCGAACCGAAAACTTCGGAACAGACACGGGTCAGAGCGGCAGTCAGTGTGGTTTTACCGTGGTCGACGTGACCAATGGTACCAACATTGACGTGCGGCTTATTACGTTCGAACTTTTCCTTAGCCATCGAAATCACCCCTAGGAGAAGAATTTAGCAAGTCACACAAGCCATTAAAACAAAGGCAGATATTTTCATATCTGCCTTGTAATATGGAGCTCTTGAGCGGATTTGAACCGCTGACCTCACCCTTACCAAGGGTGTGCTCTACCAACTGAGCTACAAGAGCAAAAACGCTTTGCACAACCTGCAAACTTGGAGCGGGTAGCGGGAATCGAACCCGCATCATCAGCTTGGAAGGCTGAGGTTCTACCACTAAACTATACCCGCGGAGCTTGCAGCTCACGCTAAAAATGGTGGAGGGGGAAGGATTCGAACCTTCGAAGTCGTAGACGTCAGATTTACAGTCTGATCCCTTTGGCCGCTCGGGAACCCCTCCTAAGCGAGCCGGCATTCTATATCATGCCAGCCTTCTGTCAAGCATTTTCTCATTAAAAACCTGAGGTTAGCTGCGTTGACCACGCTTCGTATCGCCAACCCTTAAGGGTCTTCGCTGCGAAGCGGGCGCCATTCTATGCAAACTACCCAGCGGGTGCAACCCCTTCACAGGGCATTATTTTATGTTTTAACTCATTGAATTCTTTGGAAAGGTTTTGGATCGTTGCGTCACTCAACTTTCCCGCGCTTTCCGAGGGAATCTGAAGCCAGAATGCTCCGCCCTCCGGAGAGTCCGGGGAGACCAACGTGACGGGACGCGCTACAACCCCCAACGAAACCAACCGCTGCTCCAGTTGCCTGGCCGATTCCGGGCGCAAAACACCGCCCAGATAATTACAGCTCTTGCGTGCTTCACCCGTTTTGCCTTTGTCACGCCGGACAAGCGAATCCGCCGTCTCGCTCAAGAGATGAATATCCTGCTGAGAACCGCGATACAAACTCAGCGGAGTAACGTCCTTGGCGCGAAGCGGGGCCTCTTGCTGATGCCAGATGTAGTAAAAGCCATTCAAAACCAGCAACAAAAGAAACAGCCACCGCATAGAAACCTCAAGACAAAGGACAGGCCATCGCCAAACCAACAAAGACCAAGTCAGGCGCGACCTTGGCATCAGGAACAACCCCGGAAACCAGCCCGGCGTCCCCTCCCGTTAAAAACACCTCGAAATTCTTTCCCCAATATTGCTTCGCCAATTCAAGTTGAGTCAGGACGAACCCCCTGAGCATCAGCATACAGCCACGCTCAACCGCTTCCACCGTCGCCCTACCCGGCGCAAGACTCTCGTGAGCTCGCTCCGCGGCAGTATCGTCATACCGAATTCGCCGTGTATGGGTACGCAACTGATTACGCATCAAAGGCATACCAGGACAAATAAACCCGCCGAGATGCTCACCGTCCGCCGCCACGAAATCCGCCGTAACAGCCGTGCCAAAATCAAGTACAAGGCACGCCCCGGATGCGAGATGGAAGCCGCCAAGCAAGGCTAGCCATCGATCGAGACCTAATCGCTCATATTCTTCGTAACCGTTTTTCACACCCGCCATGTCCCGAGCGGGCACAGCACGAGCCACCGACACCCCAAATGCGCTCACGAGGGAGGCAACCAGGGAGTCAGTTTCGTCAGGGGTCCTGACACTTACAAGGCGGCACTTTTCCAGCCGAAATTTCTCAGCATCGCTCAGGCTAGCCAGCAGGTCATCGTCAGAACTGACTACGCCCCCTTCGACAGGCGTCACGCCATCGGAGCGAAGGACGCGCCACTTGATAAAGCTATTGCCGCAATCGAGCTCAAGAATCATCACGCAACCTCAAACTGAGCTCACCGCCGCTAAAAATTTTCTCCACACCATCCACCTTCAAGCGCAGCGCAC
This sequence comes from Pseudomonas sp. Z5-35, assembly GCF_051131945.1. Lineage (NCBI taxonomy): Bacteria > Pseudomonadati > Pseudomonadota > Gammaproteobacteria > Pseudomonadales > Pseudomonadaceae > Pseudomonas > Pseudomonas sp. Z5-35. Next base: position 653,942 of record NZ_CP071640.1, on the reverse strand, counting down.
CCTGAGGGTCGATGCCCATCACCACCCCGTCAATTTGATTGGCACCTGCAATCAGCGAAACAGCCTTTCCCTGCCATAAGTGGAAGTGTTCCCACTCTTGCTGAATCGCTGCAAACCCAGACACTTGGTGCAATGTCAGATAGTGCTGGAGCTTTGCACTCAGGCGCACCACCAACTCGTTCCGATCAAAATCCCGGCCTGCCTCCAAACTCATGGACGTCCATTGCTGATCAACCTCCTCAGTCGACCGCATATTCACATTGATCCCTACGCCCAGGACAACATGACAAACATCTGCCGGGTCTCCTACCAATTCAAGCAGAATACCTGCGATTTTTTTCTCACCAACCAAGACATCGTTGGGCCATTTGAGTCCCACATTCATGCCGCCTAGGTCGCGCAATGTCTGCATGACGGCGAGCCCGACAACGAGGCTCAGGCCTTCGATCTGCCGCATGCCGCCTTCGATGCGCAACACCAAGCTGTAGTAGAGGTTGTCAGCGAATGGACTGACCCATTTACGGCCGCGACGACCACGACCCGCTACCTGGCGTTCGGCCAAGATCAAGGAGGGCGCCGCCATACCACGCTCTATAGCGCGCAAAGCTTCGGCATTGGTGGAGTCGATGGAGTCATGTATTTGGACAGGCCACTCGAACCCTTCTTTCGAGACAATTTCGGCCGCATCTAAAAGCAACAGCGGTCTTGCCAACTGATACCCCCTGCCTCGGACCTTATGGACGGACAACCCTAGTTCCGCCTCCAGATGTTGTAATTGCTTCCACACCGCGCTACGGCTGATACCCAACCCCGCACCCAGCGCCTGGCCTGAATGAAAGCGGCCGTCCTTCAGAAGTTTTAGCAACGTGAGCATACGAACCGTGCCTGATAAGGAGGCCCGCATGATAGCCATGCACAGGGCAGTTGCATAGAAACACCAAACTTGCTTTTCTACAGGCAAAACAAAACCCCTACCTGCATCAGCAGATAGGGGTTTCGGAATTTAATCTTGACGATGACCTACTCTCACATGGGGAAACCCCACACTACCATCGGCGATGCATAGTTTCACTGCTGAGTTCGGGATGGGATCAGGTGGTTCCAATGCTCTATGGTCGTCAAGAAATTCGGGTACTGAGTCGTGGCCGGCTGGCCTCGCTTCAGCAAATTGGGTATGTGATAGCTTCGGTGTTTTGTGAGATTCGAACTTTCGGTTCGTTTCGTCTTCACACACCGCAATCTGGCGCCCTGCGAGCAGGATCAACAAATTGCTTGGGTGTTATATGGTCAAGCCTCACGGGCAATTAGTACAGGTTAGCTCAACGCCTCACAGCGCTTACACACCCTGCCTATCAACGTCGTAGTCTTCGACGGCCCTTCAGGGGACTCAAGGTCCCAGTGAGATCTCATCTTGAGGCAAGTTTCCCGCTTAGATGCTTTCAGCGGTTATCTTTCCCGAACATAGCTACCCGGCAATGCCACTGGCGTGACAACCGGAACACCAGAGGTTCGTCCACTCCGGTCCTCTCGTACTAGGAGCAGCCCCTCTCAAATCTCAAACGTCCACGGCAGATAGGGACCGAACTGTCTCACGACGTTCTAAACCCAGCTCGCGTACCACTTTAAATGGCGAACAGCCATACCCTTGGGACCGGCTTCAGCCCCAGGATGTGATGAGCCGACATCGAGGTGCCAAACACCGCCGTCGATATGAACTCTTGGGCGGTATCAGCCTGTTATCCCCGGAGTACCTTTTATCCGTTGAGCGATGGCCCTTCCATACAGAACCACCGGATCACTAAGACCTACTTTCGTACCTGCTCGACGTGTCTGTCTCGCAGTCAAGCGCGCTTTTGCCTTTATACTCTACGACCGATTTCCGACCGGTCTGAGCGCACCTTCGTACTCCTCCGTTACTCTTTAGGAGGAGACCGCCCCAGTCAAACTACCCACCATACACTGTCCTCGATCCGGATAACGGACCTGAGTTAGAACCTCAAAGTTGCCAGGGTGGTATTTCAAGGTTGGCTCCACGCGAACTGGCGTCCACGCTTCAAAGCCTCCCACCTATCCTACACAAGCAAATTCAAAGTCCAGTGCAAAGCTATAGTAAAGGTTCACGGGGTCTTTCCGTCTAGCCGCGGATACACTGCATCTTCACAGCGATTTCAATTTCACTGAGTCTCGGGTGGAGACAGCGCCGCCATCGTTACGCCATTCGTGCAGGTCGGAACTTACCCGACAAGGAATTTCGCTACCTTAGGACCGTTATAGTTACGGCCGCCGTTTACCGGGGCTTCGATCAAGAGCTTCGCGTTAGCTAACCCCATCAATTAACCTTCCGGCACCGGGCAGGCGTCACACCCTATACGTCCACTTTCGTGTTTGCAGAGTGCTGTGTTTTTAATAAACAGTCGCAGCGGCCTGGTATCTTCGACCGGCGTGGGCTTACGCAGCAAGTGCTTGACCCTCACCGGCGCACCTTCTCCCGAAGTTACGGTGCCATTTTGCCTAGTTCCTTCACCCGAGTTCTCTCAAGCGCCTTGGTATTCTCTACCCAACCACCTGTGTCGGTTTGGGGTACGGTTCCTGGTTACCTGAAGCTTAGAAGCTTTTCTTGGAAGCATGGCATCAACCACTTCGTCACCCAAAGGGTAACTCGTCATCAGCTCTCGGCCTTAAGATCCCGGATTTACCTAAGATCTCAGCCTACCACCTTAAACTTGGACAACCAACGCCAAGCTGGCCTAGCCTTCTCCGTCCCTCCATCGCAATAACCAGAAGTACAGGAATATTAACCTGTTTTCCATCGACTACGCTTTTCAGCCTCGCCTTAGGGACCGACTAACCCTGCGTCGATTAACGTTGCGCAGGAAACCTTGGTCTTTCGGCGTGGGTGTTTTTCACACCCATTGTCGTTACTCATGTCAGCATTCGCACTTCTGATACCTCCAGCAAGCTTCTCAACTCACCTTCACAGGCTTACAGAACGCTCCTCTACCGCATCACTTGCGTGATACCCGTAGCTTCGGTGTATGGTTTGAGCCCCGTTACATCTTCCGCGCAGGCCGACTCGACTAGTGAGCTATTACGCTTTCTTTAAAGGGTGGCTGCTTCTAAGCCAACCTCCTAGCTGTCTAAGCCTTCCCACATCGTTTCCCACTTAACCATAACTTTGGGACCTTAGCTGACGGTCTGGGTTGTTTCCCTTTTCACGACGGACGTTAGCACCCGCCGTGTGTCTCCCATGCTCGGCACTTGTAGGTATTCGGAGTTTGCATCGGTTTGGTAAGTCGGGATGACCCCCTAGCCGAAACAGTGCTCTACCCCCTACAGTGATACATGAGGCGCTACCTAAATAGCTTTCGAGGAGAACCAGCTATCTCCGAGCTTGATTAGCCTTTCACTCCGATCCACAGGTCATCCGCTAACTTTTCAACGGTAGTCGGTTCGGTCCTCCAGTTAGTGTTACCCAACCTTCAACCTGCCCATGGATAGATCGCCCGGTTTCGGGTCTATTCCCAGCGACTAGACGCCCTATTAAGACTCGCTTTCGCTACGCCTCCCCTATTCGGTTAAGCTCGCCACTGAAAATAAGTCGCTGACCCATTATACAAAAGGTACGCAGTCACCCAACAAAGTGGGCTCCCACTGCTTGTACGCATACGGTTTCAGGATCTATTTCACTCCCCTCTCCGGGGTTCTTTTCGCCTTTCCCTCACGGTACTAGTTCACTATCGGTCAGTCAGTAGTATTTAGCCTTGGAGGATGGTCCCCCCATATTCAGACAAAGTTTCTCGTGCTCCGTCCTACTCGATTTCACTTCTAAGATCCTTTCGCGTACAGGGCTATCACCCACTATGGCCGCACTTTCCAGAGCGTTCCGCTAAAATCAAAGAAGCTTAAGGGCTAGTCCCCGTTCGCTCGCCACTACTAAGGGAA